>NZ_JACSQL010000010.1 GCF_014836635.1 Paenibacillus gallinarum
TACCCATCCCGAACACGACCGTTAAGCCCTCCAGCGCCGATGGTACTTGGACCGCAGGGTCCTGGGAGAGTAGGACGTCGCCAAGCAATAGATAAAGACACTGCCATTAGGTAGTGTCTTTTTTGTCTTTTCTTTTATCTATATTCTAATATTGAATCGGTTTTATTTTACTTGTATTTCCTTTTCACCCTATTTATACTTGATAAGACTGACTTAGACGGGGCAAATTCATCTATATCCTCTTAGCTGTTTTGCGTTGGAGGGTAATGATGTTTTCTTCTAATAATAAAAATTAGTACCAGGTACTAGTATCTAGTGTTATAATACTTATATAAAATATGGGAAGGTGATCGTATCGTATATTCTAAAGCACAAATTACTGCAATAGGTACCTATGTTCCGGAGAAGGTGCTGACCAATACAGATCTAGAGAAGATTGTAGATACTAATGATGAGTGGATTGTTCAGCGTACAGGGATGCGGGAGAGACGTATTGCTGGGGAAAATGAATACGTATCAGACCTGAGTTGCAAAGCAATTGAAGATATGGTGAAGCGATATCATATTGATGTTAGTGATGTAGATATGATTCTTGTAGCTACGAGTACAGCAGAATATACCTTCCCTAGTGTTGCAGCAAGGATACAGCATTATTTTAATATAGCTCAGACAGGAACAATGGATGTAAGCGCTGCTTGTGCAGGTTTCGTCTATGGATTACAGCTGGCAGATAGCCTGATTACGAGTGGAATGTATCATAAAGTTCTCGTTGTTGGCGCTGAAACTTTGTCTAAGATTACAGATTATACGGATCGATCCACCTGCATTTTATTTGGAGATGGAGCAGGCGCTGTTCTTGTTGAGAGAAGTGAAGATAAACCTGGTTTCTTGGGATCTATTTCTGGAACTCAGGGTAGTGGAGGAATTCACTTATATAAAACGGCTTTAGGAGAACAAATGGAGGGGCAAGAACTTCAGAAAGATGGCTATCTCGTGCAAAATGGCCGTGAAGTTTATAAATGGGCAGTGCGTAATGTGCCTGAAAAAACAAAAGAGCTGATACGTAAATCGGGTCTAACTTCATCTGATATTCAGTGGTTTGTCCCTCATAGTGCGAATCTTCGTATGATTGAGTCTATTTGTGAAAAAGGCCCCGTACCTATGGAACGTACTTTAACTAGTGTAGAATATCGAGGAAATACTTCTGCGGCCTCTATTCCTCTTGCAATCCAGCTTGCTTTAGATGAAGGTCGTGTGAAATATAATGATACAATGCTTTTGTTTGGTTTTGGAGGAGGACTAACGTATGCAGGAAGTATTATACGTTGGGGAGTCCCTAATATAGAGAAGTAGAGAAGTTGTTCAAAAAGATCTCATCTGGCTGCAATGAGCTAGGAGGTCTTTTTTTGTTGTGGATATAAAAATGAAGTGAAAAGAGTACAGGGAATCTGTAAATACTCCAGCATTTTCTCTACGCTTTACGTGAATGTTATAATAGAAGTATTGCAGAAAGGGGAGAGTTATGAAAGTACTCGTATTAGCAGAAAAACCCTCGGTAGCACGTGAGATTGCACGCGTCATGGGAAGCCGTGAAAAACATAAAAGTTATTTTGAAGGACCGCAGTATGTGGTAACTTGGGCCCTTGGGCATTTGGTTGGTCTTGCAGAGCCTGAGGATTATGATCGTAAGTATGCGACATGGAATTTAGAAGATTTGCCGATTTTACCGAAACAAACCAAGCTTAAGGTACTTCGGGAGACAAATCATCAATATAAAGCAGTAGCGCAGCTCATGAAAAGATCGGATATTAAAGAACTGATTATTGCTACAGATGCGGCGAGAGAAGGGGAACTGCTTGCTCGCTGGATCATTCAAATGGCACATTGTAAGAAACCTTTTAAACGTCTATGGATCTCTTCTCAAACGGATAAAGCGATAAAACAAGGTTTTGCTAGTCTGAAGCCTGGGCATCAGTTTGATCGATTATATGAATCTGCTCGTTGCCGTGCGGAAGCGGACTGGATGGTAGGACTCAATGTAACTAGAGCTCTTACCGTGAAGTATGGAGCTCAGCTATCTGCTGGCCGGGTCCAAACACCAACCCTTGGCATGATTATGGACCGTGAAAAAGAAATTATGAATTTCCGCTCAGAAGAATATGATACCATTGCAACGGATTTCGGGAATTTCCAGGCAATGTGGCGCGCAGCTCAAGGGGATTCACGTATTTTTGACAAGACACGGACAGAAGAGCTAAAACAGAAACTAGATGGAGCCTCTGCGAAAGTCGTTCAGGTGAAGAAAAGTGAAAAGGTGGAACCTCATCCCCTTGCCTATGATCTTACAGAACTGCAGCGAGATGCGAATAAAAGATATGGTTTCTCGGCAAAAGAGACCTCTAACTTGCTTCAACGTTTGTATGAACAGCATAAACTGGTTACTTATCCTCGAACCGATAGCAGATATTTGACGAGTGATATGACAGATACGCTCAAAGAACGACTGGAAAGTGTAGCGGTTGGACCTTACAGCGCGCTGGCCCGTCCGTTATTACGTAAGTCGCTTCCTATTACGAAACGTATTGTAGACGACGGTAAAGTGACAGATCACCATGCGATTATTCCAACAGAGCAAACGGTCATTTTAAATGCACTCTCTACCGATGAGCGAAAGCTATATGATCTCATTGTGAGAAGATTCATTAGTTTATTTTATGGTCCGGCAAGGTATGATGCAGTGCAGGTGAAGTTAGAGGTAGAGAAAGAAATACTTGCGGTAAAAGGGACTACGGTAAAAGATCACGGCTGGAGAGAAGTTTATGGGGCAGAGGGATATGAGGACGATACAGATGCAGAAGATGAGTCCCACGAAGGTAAATCAGGCGGACAGCAACTTCCAGAACTTCGTGAAGGTGAAACTTTTAAAATACAGCGCTGCATTGTGAAACCAGGCAGAACACTTCCGCCAAAACGTTATAATGAAGCTGCTTTACTAGGTCAAATGGAGAAGCATGGTCTCGGTACTCCAGCTACTCGTGCAGATATTATTGAGAAGCTGGTTAGTTCAGATACGATTGAACGTCAAGGAAATTCACTGCATCCTACTGGTAAAGGTAAACAGCTGATCGAGCTAGCTGCTCCTCAGCTCCGTACGCCGGAATTAACTGCGAAATGGGAAGCTGAACTAGAACGGATAGCCAAAGGACAAGGACAGCCGGAACCATTTTTAGATGGAATTCGTACCATGGCTGGCGAGCTTGTCCGTAGTGTAAAAAATAGCACAGTGGAATACAAACCGCATAATGTTTCTAATAGTCATTGCCCAGACTGCGGAACACGGTTATTAGAGAAGAAATCGAAACGTGGAAAATTCCTCGTGTGCCCTTCAAATGACTGTGGTTATAAGCGTTCTGCGGAAAAAAGGCTTTCAAATCGCCGCTGTCCTCAGTGTCATAAAAAAATGGAACTTAAAGAAGGAAAAGCAGGACTGTATGTACAGTGCCTTCCTTGTGGGATCACGGAGACACTGGATAAAGATAAAAAGCATGTGAATAAGCGTGAACAGCAGAAACTGGTGAAGCAATTTGAGAAAAAAGAATCCATCGGTTCTAATCTGGGTGATTTGCTGAAAGCTGCGATGGAACAGAAAAAAGAAGGGAAATAGGAAAGCTTTTTCTTTTCTTTGGCAACATGTAAATATTCCTTCGCATAATGGAACTAGAGGATGGCACCTTATACTTCAGGGGGTGATCCACGAATGCCACATCATAAGCCGCTTAAAACTAAAAATCAGCAAAACAAGTCAAGTATACTCGAAGAAAGTAAGACGCTTCGTCCGGCAAAGGCTGCCCAATATCCGCCGAGTTTAAACGAAATTCCAAAACAGGAGTCGTAAACGGCAGATATTGTTTTATAAATACCTTGTATGAACATAGAAGTAAACAGCAGCGCCTAACCTAAGGCGCTGTTTTTCTTATCATGAGATTGTGCATAAAAATATCAAAGTTTCGTTACAATAAGATGAGAAGTGTTAACCTTTGTGATCCCTTAATGCAGTGATTGTATTCATTGCCTACATGTTCCAGCTAGCGGTATAATAGGAGGGAACAATGTAGTTAACAAGGCTCATTGAAAGGGGCGATCGGGTGAGAGAGGGAATCATGGTATGGTTTGTTTTTATTAACGTGGTGGCCTACCTGGTGATGTCCGAAGATAAGAGAAGGGCCCAGAAAAGAAGAGACAGGGTGCCGGAAAAGACACTATTTCTACTTTCCGCAATTGGTGGCTCGCTTGGCATTCTCATTGCGATGTACCGTAAACGCCATAAAACAAAGCATGCCAGTTTTACCATTGGTATTCCAATTCTTTTGTTTATAAACGCTGTACTGTATGGGTACTTTCTTAGCTAAAATGGATAATGATTCATTCTCATGAATTTGGTTAAAAACTACATACAGAAAGGTGGAGGTCCTCATGTCATTTTCCAAAATATTATTAGCTTATGATGGCTCACCGGTATCAAATAAAGCACTTGAAAAGGCAGTAGAGTTAGCGGAAATGTCAGAGAATTCAGTACTTGATGTCGTACATGTGTATGATTTTCCAAGAGTGTTTATTGGTGAGGGGCTTGCTCCGATCCCGCCTTCCGTCAACAATGAAGTGTATCAACTTGCGGAACAAACGGTAGAAGAAGCCAAACAACGACTGGCAGCTGCAGGATCCAATGCTCGAGTGGAACTCATTCAAGGCTCCCCAGTAGATGTGATTATTGAATATATTAAACAAAATGATATTGATTTGATTGTTATCGGCAGTCGTGGGCTCAGCGGAATTCGTGAGTTTATGCTCGGAAGTGTCAGCCACCGCGTTGCACAGGAAGTAAGTATTCCGGTTCTTATCGTAAAATAAGCAAACGTCTACAAAATACTTTGAAAAAGTAAATTCTATACAAATAAATGCATAAAACCAGCATCTATCATTCATTGTGGTAGTTACTGGTTTTTTTATTTTATCTAGACGCAATATTTCCGAACAATATAATTATTGACCTATAGATTGTTCGTCTTTAAGTTGACATCTAGTATAGGGGATTGGTAAACTATGAAAGGTAAAGTACGTAAACGTAAACGTAAATGAAAATGTGAATTTTATCAAAACCATATAAATGACTCGTATAACGCCGGGGATATGGCCCGGAAGTATCTACCTGGAGACCGAAAATTTCCGGACTACGAGGGTATCTGTACTTTTATAGTTAGGAAACTGCAGTTAATGACTGATGTTTTTCCATGCTTATAAAGGGGAATACAGGTATCTTCTATAAACTGTCCGGAATCCGTGAATTAATATTCTTCTCAAGGATTTCGGTTTTTATTTTTAATAGAGTTTGGATCAAGGGACAAGGGAGAGGATTGGATGTCAGTGCAAGTCGGTGTTATTATGGGAAGCAAATCAGATTGGGAAACCATGTCGCATGCATGTGAAGTACTCGAGGAACTTGGCCTTTCTTATGAGAAAAAAGTAGTATCTGCTCATCGTACGCCAGATCTTATGTTTGAATATGCAGAGTCTGCCTATGAACGAGGAATCAAGGTCATTATTGCCGGAGCTGGAGGTGCTGCGCACTTACCTGGGATGGTAGCATCCAAAACGGTAGTGCCTGTCATTGGTGTTCCTGTACAGACGAAAGCTTTAAATGGTCTGGATTCTCTGCTATCCATCGTGCAAATGCCGGGCGGCATTCCTGTTGCTACCGTAGCGATCGGAAAAGCGGGTGCAATAAACGCTGGACTACTGGCAGCACAGATGATCGGCTCCTTTGATCCTGAGATTGCAAAACGTGTAACAGAAAGAAGAGATCGGATTCGCACTGAAGTCCTGGAAAGCAGTGACACTTTATGAGTCAAAACACGACTAGCAGGATAGCGCCTGAACTGAACGTGATTGATTCAGAGAGAAAGATACTTAAACCAGGTTCAGTTATAGGGGTACTGGGCGGTGGACAGCTTGGACGTATGATGACTCTATCAGGAGCTGCGATGGGATACCGGTTCATTACTTTAGATCCGACCGATGCATCTCCCTGTGGTCAGATTGCGGAGCAGATTGTTGCTGATTACAGTAATCAGGATGCGGCTCGTGAGCTTGCAAGACGATGTGATGTCATCACATACGAATTCGAAAATGTGGATGCAGAGGTCGCAGCTCTTTTAGAAAAAGAATCTTATGTCCCTCAAGGAAGTAAGCTGTTATACACCACACAGCACAGACTGAGAGAGAAACAAGCCATAGAAGCTGCGGGTGTTCCTGTTGCTCCTTACCGAGAAGTGAAGAGTGCGGCAGACATGGAAGAGGCAGTGGAAGCGCTTGGTGTACCTTGTGTACTTAAGACAGTCACTGGCGGGTATGATGGAAAAGGTCAGCGGGTGATTCGTGAGAAAGAGGCAGCACTTCGCGCATATGAGGAACTTGGCGGTTCTTCAGTGGAACTCGTTCTTGAGCAGTTTATTCCTTTTACTTGTGAAATCTCTGTCGTTGCAGCGCGTAATCCGCAAGGGGAAATCAAAACATTTCCACCGGCAGAAAACATACATGTAAACAATATTCTTCATACCTCTATCGTACCTGCAAGAGTATCTTCCGAACTTCAGCTCGAAGCACAGCATCTTGCTTCACAGCTTGCTGAATCCTTACAGGTTGTGGGACTGCTGGCTGTAGAGTTGTTTGTCACAGAGGATGGGAAACTTTACGTTAATGAATTGGCTCCTCGTCCTCATAACTCGGGTCACTATACGATGGAAGCTTGTACGACAACTCAGTTCGAGCAGCATGTAAGAGCGATCTGTGGTTTACCTCTCGCAGATACAACATTGCTAAGTCCTGTTGTTATGGTCAATGTACTTGGCGAACATATGGAAGAAGTAGTAGATCGTTTTTCTGGATCCGACCTGGAAGCAGAAGAACTGGGTATTGCGGCTAAACTTCATTTGTATGGAAAAGCGGAAGCGAAAACAGGACGTAAAATGGGACATATTAATCTCTTATGCCATGATGTGCAGCATGCACTGATGTGGATTGAGAAAACGAATATTTGGAGGAATCAAAATTCATGATTGAACGTTATAGCAGACCCGAAATGAGGGCTATCTGGACGGAAGAGAATAAATTTCAAGCTTGGTTAGAAGTTGAACTATGTGCTTGCGAAGCATGGGTAGAACTTGGCGTTATTCCTAAAGAAGATGCTGAGTTACTCCGAAAAAATGCTAGCTTTGATATTGATCGGATCTATGAAATTGAGAAAGAAACGCGCCATGACGTTATTGCTTTTACTCGTACGGTATCGGAGAGTTTAGGCGAAGAGCGTAAATGGGTACATTACGGTCTGACTTCTACTGACGTAGTGGATACAGCGAATGGTTATCTGCTTCGTCAAGCCAATGAAATTTTGGAGAAGGATATCTTGAATTTCATTGAAATCTTGAAAGATAAAGCGATCGAATACAAACATACCCCAATGATGGGACGTACGCATGGTGTACACGCAGAGCCGACTACATTTGGTCTGAAAATGGCACTTTGGTACGAGGAAATGAAACGGAATTTGGAGCGTTTCCGCCGTGCAGCTGACAATGTGCAGTTTGGTAAAATTTCGGGTGCTGTTGGAACCTATGCCAATATCGATCCTTTTGTCGAAGAATTTGTATGTAAGAAACTCGGCACAAAGGCAGCTCCGATCTCTACACAAACATTGCAGCGTGACCGTCACGCGGAATACATGGCTACTCTCGCTCTAATCGCAACTTCACTCGATAAATTTGCAACAGAAGTGCGTGCGCTTCAGAAGAGTGAATTCCGTGAAGTCGAAGAAGCTTTTGCTAAAGGTCAAAAAGGTTCATCTGCCATGCCGCATAAACGTAACCCTATTGGCAGCGAAAATATCTCTGGTCTGTCCCGCGTTATTCGCGGACATATGCTGACTGCTTACGAGAATGTAACGCTCTGGCATGAGCGCGATATCTCTCACTCTTCTGCTGAGCGTGTCATCCTACCAGATGCTACGATGCTGCTGAATTATATGTTGAACCGTTTCGGTAACATCATTAAGAACCTGACGGTATTCCCAGAGAATATGAAACGCAACATGGCAAGAACATATGGTGTTCCTTTCTCCGGCCGCATTATGACGAAACTGATCGACAAAGGTTTCAGCCGTGAGCAAGCATATGATACGGTTCAGCCACGAGCGATGGAAGCATGGGAAACACAGCGTCAGTTCCGTGAGATTGTAGAATCTACACCAGAGATTACCGAAGTGCTGAGTGCAGAAGAAATTGAAGATGCATTCAACCCAGCATGGCACCTGAAGCATGTAGATACGATTTTTGCGAAGCTCGGACTGAACTAGAAACAAGATAGCATGTACTAGCCTTACCATGATATGAATTGATATTTGTTCTTTAGTAACAGATTCATGATCTGCCTTTGACGCTTCTAAAGGGAATGTGAAGGCAGATCCATTTTCTAAATATGAAGTTGTGGAGTGATTCAGGCTATGACACTATCATCCGCGGTAGAGCTCGTTAATGCACCGCTGTTATATAAAGGAAAAGTTCGTGAATTATATGATATTGGCGAACATTATCTGATTGTTGTAACGGACCGTATTTCCGCTTTTGATTATGTACTTGAGCCGGCTGTTCCTGAGAAAGGGAACGTTCTTAACCGCCTAAGTGCATTCTGGTTCGAGCAGACAAAAGGATGGATGGAGAACCACGTTGTTCATACGGATGTAGAATTGCTTGGTGATGTGGTCAAGAACAAAGAGCAGTTAAAAGATCGCATCATGGTGACCCGCAAAGCGGAACGTATTGATATCGAGTGTGTCGTTCGCGGCTATATTACAGGCGGCGGCTGGAGACAATACGAAGCTTCAGGAACCGTTAACGGGATTCAGCTTCCGCAAGGACTGCGTAAGAATTCCAAGCTGGAACAGCCGATTTTTACACCTGCTGCCAAGAATGATGTCGGTCATGACGAAGATATCTCAATGGCTCAGATGGAAGAGATGGTTGGAAAAGAGTTGGCTCAGGAACTGGAAGCAAAAAGCCTTGAACTTTATGCATATGCAAGAGATTATTGCGAGAAGCGCGGCATTATTTTAGCAGACTGTAAGTTTGAATTCGGTATGGTAGATGGGAAGGTCATTCTCATTGATGAGATTTTCACACCGGATGCTTCAAGATTCTGGGCTAAAGAAAATTATGCGCTAGATGTAGAGATTGACAGTATGGACAAAGAACCTGTAAGAACCTACCTTTCTACTACCGATTGGGATAAAAATAGTCAGCCTGATCCTCTTCCGCAGCAAGTGGTGGAAGCAACATCAGCCCGCTATACAGATATTATGAACCGATTGATATAGGGGGGTCTCATATTCAACTCCCTCTCTCCAGTTGGCTTCGCCAAAAGTCGTTCGGGATTTGAATATTTCGACCTAGCAGGGAAGAGAACAGATTAAGGGCAAGAGCAGAAAGCTAAGGGCAAGGGCAGAGGACAATAATATCAAGGGCAATAGCAATGGTTAGCCAATAAAAAGCAAGCCGAAAACGAGTCCAGATGAACAGTCGTTCAAGAAGCAACTTTAAAGATAGTGAAGTGAAAGAAAAGCAACAAAATAAAGTCCTAAGTGTAGATAGAAGGATGTAACTCAGCAAACAACGGCAAAACGCGCTATTATACTTCATCCCATAAATTATTAAGTTGAGAAGTTTTTAATCCCATATCTAATAGATGTAATGAATGAGGGACAAGGCATGTCCTGAAATAATGATAGATTCATAAAAAGATAGAGTCTTAAAGATGCTAGATTCAAAAATAGTAGAACGTAATAATGCTAGATTCAACAATTTAATATCATCACAGTAATTCGCAAGCCTGTAACGACTAATACCAAAATCTTTTACCATTCCTTAGGAGGAACTTCCGATTATGATAAAAGCTACTGTATACGTGACGATCAAACAAAGCGTGCTAGACCCGCAAGGTGTTGCTGTGCAAGGTGCACTTCATTCCATGGGTTTTGCAGAAGTGGACAGTGTACGAATTGGGAAATACCTTGAGCTCACTTTAGATACAAGTGATAAAAAGGAAGCAGAAGAACGCGTAAAAGTGATGTGTGAAAAGCTGCTCGCGAACACGGTTGTAGAAGACTATCGCTTTGAGTTGGAGGGTTAATCCATGAAATTTGCAGTTCTCGTGTTTCCGGGTTCCAACTGTGATATCGACTGCTTCAAAGCAGTAGAAGAAACGGTAGGGCAAACAGTCGATTATGTATGGCATACGGCGACGGATTTGTCAGCTTATGATTGCATCATCGTTCCTGGTGGTTTCTCTTACGGCGATTATCTCAGATGCGGAGCGATTTCTCGTTTTGCTCCCGTCATGAATGAAGTAGCTAAAGCAGCAGAGCAAGGCAAATATATCATCGGAATCTGCAACGGATTCCAAATCTTAACGGAAGCGGGTCTCCTACCAGGTGCGCTGCTTCGCAACGAAGGTATGAAGTTCATTTGTCATGATTCGGTACTTAAAGTGGAAAACAACAACACTCCGTTCACTCGCGAATATGAGGCAGGCGAAGAAATCGTCATTCCGATCGCACACGGAGAAGGCAACTATTACTGTGATGAAGAGACACTGGCTGAGATTACTGCAAATAGCCAGATCGTCTTTACTTATAAAAATAATCCAAACGGATCTTTAAATAACATCGCCGGTGTCAGCAACAAAGCCGGTAACGTCGTTGGCATGATGCCTCATCCGGAACGTGCCGTAAACGAAGTGCTTGGAACAACGGATGGCAAACGTATGTTTACTTCGATTTTGAATGCCTGGAGGGATCAACATGACGCAGCAAGTATCCGTTAAAGAACCAACCGCAGCACAGGTTGCGGAGCATAAACTTTATCAGCAAATGGGCGTTTCGGACAGTGAATATGATCTAATCGTATCCTTTATGGGTCGTCAGCCTAACTATACAGAGATAGGCGTATTCAGTGTAATGTGGTCTGAGCACTGTGCATACAAGAACTCAAAACCTTTGCTTCGCCGCTTCCCAACTACGGGAGAACGTGTTCTGATGGGACCAGGGGAAGGTGCCGGAATCGTTGACATCGGTGATAATCAAGCGGTTGTATTTAAAATCGAAAGTCATAACCATCCATCAGCAGTTGAACCTTTCCAAGGTGCAGCAACAGGTGTGGGCGGGATTATCCGCGATATTTTCTCGATGGGTGCAAGACCAATTGCAACACTGAATTCCTTGCGTTTTGGTAAGCTCGAAAGCGACCGTGTTAAGTATTTGTTCGAACATGTTGTCTCGGGTATTGCGGGTTATGGTAACTGTATCGGAATTCCGACCGTTGGCGGCGAAGTGATGTTCGACGAAAGCTACGACGGTAATCCGCTTGTTAACGCAATGTGTGTTGGACTGATCGATCATGATAAAATCCAGCGCGGTGTAGCAAAAGGGGTAGGCAATCCTGTGTTTTACGTGGGACCTCCGACAGGCCGTGATGGTATTCACGGAGCAACATTCGCTTCCGTTGAACTTACAGAAGAATCCGAATCGAATCGTACGGCAGTTCAAGTTGGTGATCCATTCATGGAAAAACTCGTTATGGAATCTTGTCTCGAACTGATCAACTCCGGCATCGTGCTAGGTATTCAGGATATGGGCGCAGCAGGACTTACATGCTCTAGTGCGGAGATGGCAAGTAAAGCAGGAAATGGCCTGGAACTATACCTTGACCAAGTACCACAGCGTGAAGAAGGCATGACTCCTTATGAAATGATGCTGTCTGAATCTCAAGAGCGGATGCTTTTCGTTGTTGAACCAAAAGATGAAGCGCAAGCGCTGGAAATCTTCGAACGTTGGGGCGTTATCTGTGCCAAAGTTGGTAAAGTAACCGATGATGGAAGACTCAAACTGTATCATCACGGCGAGGTTGTTGGCGACATGCCAGTTAACGCACTTGTTGACGAATGTCCGGTGTATAACAAACCTTCAACTGTTCCCGAGTATTACATTGAAAATGGAAAAATTGACACGTTGCGTTATGAAGAAGTGTCGGATCTTACAGGCGCTCTTAAAACGGTACTGTCCTCTCCGACAGTGTCCAGTAAAGCGTGGGTATACAACCAATATGATTACATGGTTCGGACAAGTACAGCCGTTCGTCCAGGTTCCGATGCAGCCGTAGTAACCGTGCACGGAACACGCAAAGGGCTTGCTATGACGACAGATTGTAACGGACGTTACGTATATCTCGACCCAGAAGTAGGCGGCAAAATTGCAGTCAGCGAAGCTGCTCGTAACATCGTTTGCTCTGGAGCAGAACCACTGGCAATTACAGATAACCTGAACTTTGGTTCTCCTGAGAAACCAGAAATTTTCTGGCAAATGGAAAAATCAGTAGACGGTATGGCAGAAGCTTGTAACGTACTTGGAACGCCGGTTATCGGCGGTAATGTAAGTATGTATAACGAAAATGCCAAAGGAGCAATCTATCCAACTCCGGTTGTGGGTATGGTGGGTCTCGTACATGATACAGATCATATTACGACACAAGGTTTCAAAAACGAAGGAGATGTTATTCTCCTGCTCGGAGATACTTTTGCTGAACTTGGCGGCAGTGAATTCCAGTATGCGGTTCATGGTGTGACCGAAGGACGTCCGCCGAAACTGGATCTGGCTACGGAGAAAGCACTTCTAGATGCAGTACTTGGTGCGATCCAAAAAGGACTTGTCGAATCTGCGCATGACTTATCTGAGGGCGGTCTAGCTGTTGCTCTAGCTGAAAGTTGTATCAGCGGCGGTAAAGGTGCTCAGGTAAGTATGACAACAGAGCTTCGTAAAGATCATGCTTTGTTTAGTGAAAGCCAGTCTCGTATCTTGCTGACAGCATCGAAAGAAAATGCAGAAGCTTTAGAAGCATTTGTGAAAAATAACGGAGTTCCTGTACAAGTGATCGGACAAGTAACAGGCAGCAATCTAACAGTGGAGTTGAACGGTACATCAGCTGTGGACGAATCGGTAGCGGTTCTGAAGCAGGTCTGGGAGGATGTTATTCCATGTCTGATGAAGTAAGCGTTCCGAAGTTCTGGACAGGTGACTATTACAACGAAGGTTCGGGTAAAGAAGGACTTTTCGATAAATTGAAAGAGGAATGCGGGGTTTTCGGGGTGTACAGACACCCTGAAGCCGCCTCTTTATCCTATTACGGACTTCACGCCCTTCAGCATCGTGGAGAAGAAAGTGCCGGTATGTGCGTTAGTGACGGCAATGAGTTCCATTACCACCGCGGGATGGGACTTGTAAAAGAAGTATTCACAAAAGACCTTATGGCTACTTTGACTGGAGATATCTCCATAGGTCATGTGCGCTATTCCACTAGTGGAGACAGTAAACTGACGAATGCACAGCCGCTTGTATTTAAATACCGTGATGGTGATCTTGCTGTTGCGACAAACGGTAATATCGTGAATGCGCCCGAAATCCGTAAGGAATTGGAGCAAAGCGGTTCGATTTTTCAAACAACCAGCGACACGGAAGTCATTGCTCACCTGATTGCACGGTCATCGAAGGATTTAGTTGAGGCAGCAAAAGATGCCTTCCGCCGAATAGTGGGGGGATATGCTTTTCTGATTATGACGAACGACCGTCTGCTCGTAGCATCTGATCCGCATGGTCTTCGTCCGCTCACGATGGGTAAACTCGGAGATGCTTATATTTTTGCTTCTGAGACTTGTGCATTGGAGACGATTGGTGCGGAACTGATTCGTGATATTGAGCCTGGTGAGATGCTGATCTTGGATGAGAACGGACTTCATGAAGATCGTTTCGAGGAACAAAAGCACCGGAAAGCACTTTGTGCAATGGAGTATATCTACTTTGCTCGTCCAGATAGTGATATGAATGGTTCCAATCAGCACGCAGCAAGAAAACGGATGGGCAGCCGAATGGCGCTTGAATCCTTTGTCGACGCCGATGTGGTGACGGGGGTACCTGACTCTAGTATATCCGCAGCGATTGGATATGCAGAGCAAACGGGCATTCCGTATGAGCTTGGAATGATTAAGAACAAATATACAGGTCGTACATTTATTCAGCCAAGTCAGGAACTGCGTGAGCAGGGCGTGAAGATGAAGCTGAGTGCCGTACGCCGGGTAGTAGAAGGCAAACGTGTTGTTATGATTGATGATTCGATCGTGCGGGGAACTACATCACGCCGAATCGTAAATATGCTGCGTGATGCAGGAGCAACAGAGGTGCATGTACGGATTACCTCACCTCCGTTTAAAAATCCTTGTTTCTACGGAATCGACACGCCAAATCGGGATGAACTCATTGCTTCTTCCAGATCGGTTGAAGAGATTTGTAGAGAAATTAATGCCGATTCCTTGTCTTTCCTTAGTCCTGAGGGCCTGATTGCTTCGATTCAAGGCAATCATCAAGATGAATATAAAGGCGGCTTATGCCTTGCCTGTTTTGATAATGATTATCCGACGACCCTGAGTTTCAAAGAAGGGGCGAAGGCCGGCTGCGGTTGCTAAGCTAAGCAGCATCATAGAAAGCTCCATGGAGAGTTGACCTACCTTTGCGAAGCAAATAGGGATGATCTCTCAAGGAGTTGTAAATTGCTTCACCACTTACGAATGGGGTGAAGTAAGCGCGCAGCGCGAGGGCACTAGCTAAGCCGAGAATCCCCACATTTGCCGCAGGCAAACAGGGAGATTCGGCAGAGCAACGCGCACAGCGCGAAAGAACTTGTGCAGCAATGGAAGCCGCCGCATTTGCCAACGGCAAACAGGTGGACTTCCTTGCGGAGCCCCGCGCGAAGCGCATGCACTTAGCGAAGCTGAGAATCCCCGTATTTACCGCAGGTAAACAGGGAGATTCGGCGAAGCGCAGCTCTTGGCGAAGCCGAGAATCCCTGCATTTGCCGCAGGCGAACAGGGAGATTCGGCGGAGCTACGCGCGTAGCGCGAAAGAACTTGCGCAGCTAAGGAAGCCGCCACATTTGCCAACGGCAAACAGGTGGACTTCCTTGCGGAACTACACGCGCACAGCGTGAAGGCACTTGCACTTATGCTCGATGAGCCAAATGTAAGCCGGTCTGAAAGACCATTAGCGATCCAATCACCAACGTAAACATAGCAAGAACACCCAAAACTCCGGTCCGCTAGCAAATTTGCGGGTGTCCAGAGGGGCGCTGCCCCTCTGGGGTCCTCCTTGTCAGGGAGGATTTAGGTGGGTGATTTTCCCCTTAAGGATGGTGTCCAATTTGTCAGAAGCCTACAAGAATGCCGGCGTTGATATCGCGGCAGGCAACGAAGCGGTAGAAAAGATGAAAAAACATGTGAAGCGTACATTCCGTCCAGAAGTAATGACAGATCTCGGTGGATTTGGCGCTTTGTTTGGTTTGAATAAAGACAAATATGATGAGCCAGTACTGGTATCCGGTACAGACGGTGTGGGAACGAAGCTCAAAATTGCATTCGCCATGGATCGTCATGACACCATTGGTATTGATGCAGTGGCGATGTGTGTGAATGATATTGTCGTTCAAGGCGCGGAGCCTCTTTTCTTCCTTGATTACCTTGCTTGTGACAAAGTCGTTCCAGATAAAATTGAAGCCATCGTAGCAGGTATTGCAGAAGGTTGTCATCAATCAGGCGCAGCACTGATCGGCGGCGAGACGGCTGAAATGCCAGGTATGTACAGTGATGGTGAATATGATATAGCTGGTTTCACGGTGGGTATCGTAGATAAAGCTAAAATCATTAACGGAAGTACCATTACACCTGGAGATACCGTGATCGGGGTTGCTTCTAGCGGAGTTCATAGTAACGGATTCTCTCTAGTGCGTAAGCTGCTTCTGGAGCAAGCCGGCTATAGTCTTCATGATGAGGTTGCAGAACTGGGCGGTAAGCTTGGGGATGAGCTCTTGAAGCCAACGAAAGTCTATGTAAAGCCAATCTTGGCACTCCTGGATGAAGTGAAAGTAAAAGGAATGGCTCATATTACCGGCGGTGGATTTATCGAAAATATTCCGCGGATGCTTCCAGCAAACGTGAATGTAGAGATTAACTATGGCTCATGGCCGATTCTACCAATCTTTAAACTGATGCAGCAAAAAGGAAGTATTTCTAACAAAGACATGTTCACTACCTTCAATATGGGGGTTGGCATGGTGATTGTAGTAAGTGAAGCAGATGCAGAAAAAACAATCGAATCACTGCGTGCAAATGGAGAGGAAGCCTACACCATCGGCCGAGTAACGGAAGGAAACCAAGTGGTAACCTTTACTGGAGCGGATGTATAATGTCCGGTTTTCGTATTGCCGTATTCGCTTCTGGGCAAGGAAGTAATTTTCAGTCCTTAGTAGAAGCTGCATCTAATGGAAAAATAGAAGGTTCGATCGAGCTTCTTGTCAGTGATAAACCGCAAGCTCTTGTTGTCCAAAAAGCACAGGCTGCCGGGATTCACTGCCATCTGTTTCAGCCGAAAGATTATCCTTCACGTGAAGCATATGAACAGGAAATCGTCGAAAAACTGAATGCACTTAAAATCGATCTTGTTGTGCTTGCAGGTTATATGAGACTACTGACTCCTGTGATTGTCGAGGGGTATGCGGGAAGACTCATCAACATTCATCCTTCTCTGTTACCAGCTTTTCCAGGTAAAAATGCAATTGGACAAGCTTTGGATTACGGGGTAACTCTTACGGGAATAACGGTACATTTTGTTGATGGCGGAATGGATACGGGGCCTATTATTGCACAGCGTGCAGTAGAAGTTTCAGCGGAAGATACCGCGGAATCGTTAGGGGAATCCATTCATGCACTGGAGCAACAGTTATATCCAGAGGTTGTTTCCTGGTTTGCAAAAGGTCTTGTGAAACTGGATGGACGTAAAGTTACGATTGGTGCGAAAGAATGCCAGGAAAATACTCAAACTGCACCATAGTGGAGACATTCCAACATTTTGTGCGGGGCTAGTAAAACGGATACGGCATGATGTGATATTTCTCGGGAAATAAACGTAGTTTCGACGTTGTTCATTAGGCGTAAGAAATCGGTATTATCTTTATTTGATCGTTCCAATTAGACGTGTTTCGGAAATTAGTCTTTAACTATTGATTCTATGTGGTGACACACAAGAGGAGGAGCTTCATCGTGAGTATAAAAAGAGCACTCGTTAGCGTATCAGATAAAACAGGCATCGTGGATTTTTGCCGCGAGTTGTCTAATTTAGGGGTCGAAATTATCTCGACAGGCGGCACCAGCAGCCTGTTGTCGAAAGAAGGTATTCCAGTCATCGGTATTTCCGACGTAACGGGATTCCCTGAGATTATGGATGGACGTGTAAAAACACTTCACCCTGCCGTACACAGCGGGCTTCTCGCAGTTAGAGACAATGAAGAGCATCAAAAGCAAATGAAGGATCTCGGTCTTGATTACATCGATCTGGTTGTTGTAAATCTCTATCCTTTCCAAGAAACAATTGCTAAACCGGATGTTTCTTACGAGGATGCAATCGAAAATATAGATATTGGCGGGCCAACCATGCTCCGTTCTGCTGCGAAAAACCATGCTTTTGTTAGTGTTGTTGTAGATGCGAATGACTACAGTCAGGTACTTGCTGAGGTACGTGAACAAGGAGATACAACCCTTGAGACTCGTAAACAGCTTGCGGCAAAAGTATTCCGTCATACGGCATCTTACGATGCACTTATTTCCGATTACTTGTCCAATGTGAACGGGGATCCGCTTCCTGAGCGGTATACGGTTACTTACGAGAAGATTCAGGACCTTCGTTATGGAGAAAATCCTCACCAGCAAGCTGCATTTTACCGCAAGCCTCTTGCGCCGCAGGGCACGCTGACAACAGCAGAGCAACTTCATGGTAAAGAGCTTTCCTATAACAATATTAATGATGCTAACGCTGCACTCCAAATTGTAAAAGAATTCGAAGAGCCGGCTGTCGTGGCGGTTAAACATATGAATCCTTGCGGAGTAGGTACAGGTGAAAGCATTTATCAAGCTTACATGAAAGCTTACTCAGCGGATCCGACTTCGATTTTCGGCGGTATTGTTGCAGCCAACCGAATCATTGATGCGGATACAGCGGCAAAACTTAGCGAAATCTTCCTCGAGATTGTGCTTGCTCCTGATTTCACAGAAGAAGCACTCGAAATTCTCACCAAGAAGAAAAATATTCGTCTGCTCAAAATGGGCGAACTTTCTTCTGCTAAAGAACGTACGAGTCAGTTTGTTGTAACGAGTATCGACGGTGGTATGGTCGTTCAGCAAAGTGACGTACACTCCGTGGATGTAGATGATCTGCAGGTCGTAACCGACCGGGCTCCTTCTGAAGAGGAACTGAAACAACTTCTGTTTGGATGGAAAGTAGTTAAGCATGTGAAATCCAATGCGATTGTGCTCGCTTCGGATAATATGACAGTAGGTGTAGGTGCAGGACAGATGAACCGTGTAGGTGCAGCGAAAATTGCACTTGAACAAGCGGCAGATAAAGCAAAAGGAGCTATACTGGCTTCGGATGCATTTTTCCCATTGGGCGATACGGTAGAGCTTGCGGCTAAACACGGCATTACTGCGATTATTCAGCCAGGCGGTTCCATTAAGGATGAAGAGTCCATTAAGGCAGCAAATGAGAACGGAATTGCCATGGTCTTCACAGGAGTACGACATTTCAAACATTAATTTCCCGGAAATAAGGTACAAGGATATTTTCATTTCATCATATTAAAGATATATTACCTAAAATGGATTCAGATTCGAGCGTGATCTGCACACGATCAAAAAGGGGTTTTTGAACGGAACAGCATCAATTTCATAAATTCATAATAAGGTTTTATGAAATTAATTCTTCAGCAGAGCGTTATCTTATCTTTCCTGAGGCTGGGAGTGCAAAGCGGAGAGCTTGGCCTCTCAGCCTTTATTATTATTCAAAGGTACATACTTAAGGAGGAACTTATGGATATTCTCGTTATTGGTGCTGGCGGACGCGAGCATGCGATCGTATGGTCTCTATCAAAAAGTGAAAAGGTAAATACCATTTACTGTGCTCCCGGAAATGCAGGAATCAGCCAAATTGCACAGTGTGTGCCGATTGGTGTACATGAATTTGAAAAACTAGCTGATTTTGCAATCCAAAAAGAAGTGGGACTTGTTGTCGTTGGCCCCGATGATCCATTAGCAGATGGAATTGTCGATGTGTTTGAAGCGAAGAACATTCCGGTCTTTGGACCACGAAAAAATGCAGCGGAGATTGAAGGAAGTAAGGCATTTATGAAAGATCTGCTTCGGAAATATAACATCCCAACCGCAGCTTACGAGAAATTTGATAACTATGAGGCGGCACTCGATTATCTTCGTTCTCGCCCGGTTCCGATCGTCATCAAAGCTGATGGACTTGCTGCTGGTAAAGGAGTAACCGTAGCATACACTCGTGAAGAGGCAGAAACAGCACTTCACCTTATGATGGTAGAAAAGACATTTGGTGAAGCAGGTACAAATGTCGTAATCGAGGAGTTCCTGGAAGGTCAGGAAATGTCGATTCTGGCATTTGTCGATGGAGAAACCGTAAGATGTATGCCAGCAGCACAAGACCACAAACCGGTATACGATGGGGATAAAGGTCCAAATACTGGCGGGATGGGGACGTATTCTCCACTGCCGCATATCGATCAGGCGATTATTGATAAAGCCATAGAAACCATTGTTGTTCCAACAGCAAAAGCGATGGTATCCGAAGGTCGTCCATTCCGCGGGGTTCTTTTTGCAGGGCTCATGATCTCACCAGACGGTACACCGAAGACCGTAGAATTCAATGCTCGTTTTGGTGATCCTGAGACGCAGGTTGTTCTGCCAAGACTAAGAACAGACTTGCTTGATATTTTCCTGGCTGCCGTGAACGGTACACTTGCTGACATCGACATTCAGTGGAGTGACGAAGCAGCTGTATGCGTAATTCTCGCTTCTGGCGGATATCCTGCTTCTTATCCGAAGGGGATTGTCATCTCTGGACTTGAACAAGCAGGGGATGCTCTCGTATTTCATGCAGGGACAGCGAAAAATGATGCAGGTGAATATGTAACAAGCGGAGGACGTGTACTTGGCGTCGTCGGAAGAGGAACATCCATCGAAGAAGCAAGAAATAACGCTTATACGGCTACAAAACAGATCACTTTCGAAGGTAAACACCAACGCTCTGATATTGCAGCAAAAGCTTTAGTGTAATGTGAAAATATAGCTCCCGCATACAAATAGCAACAGATCAAAAACTAAAGATCAAAAACAAATAGATCAAGCACAAGCAGATCAAATCAGAGTAGGAACGCTCGGTTTGATCTGTTTTTCTTTTAATCAAGAGGAAATCAGATCTACTCTTGAACTGCGGATGAAAAAGAAGTATGATGAATTCAAAGAGATTATCTTAAATTTAAGATAATTAAGCGAGAACGCTCAGAGAATGAGAAAAGTGGGTAATAGAACTGATAACGATTCGATTGACTAAGGTAGAGTGATATGAAATAAAAGGAGAGCGAAAATATGACGATGAAACATGTATTCCATAAAGGGACAAATCCAGAATTGCCTACTATATTAGTGCTTCATGGCACAGGCGGAACGGAAAGCGATTTAATTCCTCTTGCAGAGATGGTATCTCCATATTCAAATATTTTAGGGGTTCGTGGAAATGTAAGTGAACACGGAATGTCCCGATTCTTCCGCCGCTTGGCAGAAGGGGTGTTTGATGTAGAAGACCTGATTTTCCGCACAAAAGAACTGCACGAGTTCTTGGATGAAGCAGCTAAGACTTATAACTTTGACCGAAGCAACGTAGTAGCGATCGGTTATTCAAACGGTGCTAATATTGCGGGAAGTCTCCTATTCCACTATGCCGACTCTTTAAAGGGAGCAATTCTACATCATCCTATGGTTCCTTTACGTGACAAAGACTTGCCTGATTTATCTGGAGTTCCTGTTTTTATCGCTGCCGGCAAAAACGATCCGATGTGCGCACCTCAAGAATCCGAAGATCTTCAGCAACTTCTTGAAGGGGCTGGAGCAAGCGTACAGTTACACTGGGAAAATAATGGCCATCAGCTGAGTCGTACAGAAGTTGTAGCGGCAGCTACATGGTTTAAGCAAAACATCATTTCTTAAGACGTATGATCCGATAAGAAAATTAGAAGGACACTTACTAGTAACATAATGAATAAGTAAGTAAGTAAATAAATAAGTGAATCATATTCATGATACCTTTCGTTGTCTAAACAAAAGTAAATATAGAACGTAACGGTTTCGTTTGTCTAAAATGTTGTCTAAAATATAGCCTCAAATGTAATGAATTATAAATTTGATTCAAGTAACATTCAAAAACCCAAAGGGATTCTCTCTATACGAGGGGAACACCTTTGGGTTTTCTTTCTCCTCTGCTAGTTGCAGTCACAGTCGCAGTTTTGAATTACTCTGCTTCTTTAATCGCTTCAGCAAGAATCTTGCGGAAAGCAACTTCCTCATGATCCTCGAATCCTTTGAAAATAACGTCTTTAATATCTTCATGATTAAAGAATGCGTTGGAATCTTCCGTCAGATTTCCGTGAGGATAGTAGCATGCAACATAATCCCATGTATTTTGAGATTCCGTATCATTTTGCAAACGGCCATAAATCATCAGCTTCTGTTTCCACTCTTTGATGCGTACAACAGAGCCAATAGGCAGTAAGTCTTGTTCGTAGTTAATCGACATTGGTTAGGGTCCTCCTCTTTCAAACACTGCTTTTATTTAAACATAGGTTTGCAGTGATATGCAAAATGTAACCTGAAAGAAAAGTAAATTTTTCAAGAAAATTCAGGAAAATCCGCAAAACGAACCGTCCTTCGTCCGTCCAAAGATGGTACAATACATAAAATAGAAAATATGTGCAGCGAATGTAAAGCTGACCAAATCAAGCGGAGTGTGGGAGAAAATGAAATCAGTGGAGACACCTAATCATGGCACTGTCCCTGTAGTGGGAATGGAAGATATCGTTAGAGCACACCATGTACTGAGAGAGGTCATTGTAAGAACGCCGCTCCAGCGTGATGCTGTACTATCTGCAAAGTACAATTGTGAAGTCTATCTGAAAAGAGAAGATCTGCAAGTCGTTCGTTCTTTTAAAATCCGCGGTGCCTATAATATGATCCGAAACTTATCCGCTGAAGAGCGTGAGCGAGGCATTGTTTGTGCGAGTGCAGGAAATCATGCACAAGGGGTTGCTTTTTCATGTAATGCCCTTGGGATTCAGGGTAAAATCTTTATGCCAAGCACAACTCCAAATCAGAAGGTTAAGCAAGTGAAACGTTTTGGCGGCAGTAACATTGAAGTTGTCCTTACGGGGGATACGTATGATGATTCCTATGAAGCGGCTATGCGAGTAAGAGATGAGCAGGAACTTACGTTCATTCATCCATTTGATCAGCCGAAGATTATTGCAGGGAACGGGACAATTGGGATGGAAGTCATGGAGGATCTTGATGGTCCTGCTGATTATGTATTTGTGACGATTGGCGGAGGCGGTCTTGCTGCTGGAGTGGGAACCTATGTTAAAACAGTGCATCCACAGACACGGGTAATTGGGGTGGAGCCTTTAGGCGCAGCATCCATGACAGAGGCGATGGATCAGAAACAGGTGGTTACGCTTCAAAAGATTGATAAGTTTGTCGATGGGGCAGCGGTGAAGAGAGTAGGAGATCTAACTTATGATATCTGTACCCGAACTTTGGATGATGTAGTTAAGGTTCCGGAAGGAAAAGCTTGTACCACCATCTTGGAACTGTATAACGAGAATGCAATTGTAGTCGAACCTGCGGGCTCTCTGGCCGTAGCTGCACTGGAACAGTATAAAGATAAGATCAAAGGTAAAAAAGTCGTATGTATTATTAGCGGCGGGAACAACGATATTGACCGGATGCAGGAGATTAAGGAACGTTCGCTTATCTATGAAGGACTCAAACATTATTTCATGATTAATTTCCCACAGCGTGCAGGTGCCCTTCGTGAATTTCTCTCGGATGTACTTGGTCCAGATGATGATATCGCAAGATTTGAATATACGAAGAAAACGAATAAAGAAAATGGTCCTGCCCTTGTCGGTATAGAGTTACTCAATAAAGAGGATTACGAGCCGCTGGTTGAACGAATGAAGGCGAAAAACATCCAGTATACGGAGCTCAACAAAGACCAAAACTTATTTAATCTACTGATTTGATCATTTTGTGAAAAACCCATAAGTAATGGATGGATTCAAATTTTTTAAGATGCTGGAACTAAAAAGTGAATATAATGATCGACAAACCCCCGTGAAGAAAGGTTCGCGGGGGTTTTGTTTATTTTGCTAAAGTCCGTAAAAATCGATTATTTATGATTGCTTCGTTCCATAAACTCCAGGCGATTTCCAAAAGGATCTTGAAGATAAAACCGAACGACACCTTCCTCTTGGCGGGCATCATCTGCGATGATCGGAATTCCTTGATCTACTAAGTAGCTGCGCAATGCTTCTAGCTGTTTTACATCAAAAGCAGGATGAGCCTTTGTAGCTGGAGAAAAATCAGCCTGCACGCCGATATGAACCTCGTGACTTCCACAAAGAAACCATACACCGCCCCTTTTTTGCAGTACTTCCGGTTTAGGGATTTCAGTAAATCCAAGGATTTCACTGTAAAAATGACGAGCTTCTTCCTCGCATCCGGGAGGACCTGCAAGCTGAACATGGTCAATGCCAACATAATGATAGTTCATGGATTTCACTCTTCTTCCTGTTTCGTATAATGAAACTGAATATCGTTAGATGAAATTAGTATCATTATATCAATAAAATGGAAAACGAAGAAGTGTTTCTTACCCTATCGCAATTTATATGCATTAAAATATTTTTTGTTTTCCGTCCCTTTTATGGAACTTTATCCCATTCACTTGCGTTATAAGATTGCTAAGCTAAACCAAGTTAATAATAATCCAAATACTGGAGGTAACAATAATAATGAAAAAATGGATCTCCACAGCAGTCATTGCTGCCTTAATTACAGCAAGTGTTCCCCCTGTCGTGTCTCACGCTGCAACGGCCATACAGATTTACATTGATAACGAGAAATTATCAGCTTCACAACCCCCAATTATGAAAGGCGCCAGAGTACTCGTTCCACTTCGGTCTATTTTTGAAGGGCTGAACGCAAAGGTCGTATGGAACAATAAGTCGAAGACGGTTACGGCCACCAAAGGCGACCAGACGGTATCTCTGAAGATCGGATCAAAGACGGCTACTATTAATGGCAATACGGTCTATCTGGATATTCCAGCCTCTGTAGTTAAGGGGAATACCATGGTTCCCATTCGATTTGTAACGGAAGCATTGGGAGAAGAAGTGTATTGGAACTCACAGGCAAAACGTGTGGATATCGTCACAAAGAGCGATGATTTGTCTACCTCTACCATTACAACGAGTGTAGGTACTCAGTATGGTGACGGCCGGGATATAAAAGTTGATTTTACACCTTCGCAGAACGAAGGCGGAGTATACGAATATCGTGTCATGTTAGTCAAGGATACGAGTGCAGGCAACTTTACACTTAATGCAGCCATGAATATAACCTCTGCGAACTATACTCAAGTAAGCAAAAGGAATGGAAATGTGAGTGTCACTTTAGGAGAGAACACACGGGATGTGAGCGGAGAGAAGATTAGATCCGGTGTAACTTACAAAGTGTATGTATTAACCGTTGGAAACGATGCTGCTGACTATGCCTCACTTCTTTCTTCCGCAAGAAATTCAATTACCCTGACAGCAAAACCAGCGGTGCAGGCAGTAAGTGAACTGCGTGTCAAAGATGTTGCGAATAACGGAGATGGCCGTGATCTTCAGATTAGTTTCAAACAGCCTGGAACGACATCGGATATTAACAGCTACCGTGCCTTTATCGTCAAGACCAAAGACGCATCATCTTTTGACCTAAATGCGGCGAACCGTGCTTCGAGCAGTTACTCGACGGTCATCGGTAAATCAGGAAGTTCCGTGATTACGACGACACTTTCCTCTTCATCACGCGATGTATCAGGGGATCTTATCAAGAATGGAACTGCATATACGCTGTTTGTTCTCTCGACTAGTACGAATACGAATGATAAACAGAATAGACTGTCCTCTGGTTCTTCGAGCTTCACTTTGGACGGAAGTACACTGACTGCTCCTTCCATTACATCGGTAACCGATCGAAGTGATAACGGAGATGCACGAGATCTGCAGGTTTCATTCAACAAAACAGGTGACGAATCCAAAGTAGGCTTTTATCGGGTGTTTGTAGTCCGCAATAATAACAGCTCTGCATTTACCATGAGTGAAGCGAATAAAGTATCTTCCGGAAGTTACTATGACATATCGAAGAATGGAAAAAACCAGACGATTACACTGCCGCAAAGCCTAAAAGATACAAGTGGGATTACGGTTCGTGAAGGAGAAAGCTATCGTGTGTTTGTAGCAGCGATGGGAAATCAGCAAGGAGGATATGAGAATTTATTATCTTCTTCCTCTAATGCAATCTCCTTAAGTAACAACTCGGTGTCGAAGCCAGCGACTAGCGTAGCTGTAAGTGATATTCAGGATTACGGAGATGGACGGGATCTACAGGTTACATTTAATAAATCATCTGAAGAATCTCGCGTAGATCATTACCGTGTATTTGTAGTGAAGTCAGGCAATGCAGGAAGCTTCGACCTTTCTAGAGCAAATGGGATGAGTAGTGATCGATATACAAGAGTAAATACAACGGGTGGCAATCTGAAGGTTACACTCGCATCCGGGGCAAAGGATACGGATGGATCAGCGATCCGCAGCGGGGTAAGTTACCGGGTATTCGTACTTGCCGTAAGTAACCGCGGGGATAGTAAGCTGAGTGCATTGTCATCTGCCTCTTCAGCGATACAGCTGTCTTCAAGCAGTGTTAGACCTGCTTCTAATGTATCTGCGAATATCAAAGGAAATAATGGGGACGGCCGTGATGTGACGATCTCTTTCCAAAAAGCTTCAGATGAAACTGGAATATCCCGTTATCTGATCATGCTTGTGCGAGCAGATGAAGCAAGCCGCTTTGATCTTTCCGCAGCAAATCGTGTATCGTCAAGTAATTACACGGCGGTAAATAAAAACGGTTCGAATATCTCCAAGCTTCTTGGAGAAGGAACCAAGGATATTAACGGTAATAAGCTGGTTGCCGGTACTAGTTATAAAGCGTTTGTTCTCTCTCTAGCAGATGGTTCAACCCGTTCAGTGAATGCCTTATCGGATGGATCGAGTAATTTTGCACTGAGTCAACCTTCCGTTCAGGTAGATCAGGCTAACATAACGAAGGTAGAGAATAAGCCAAATGGAAACCCTGCAGTACAAGTGAATTTCAATAAAGCAGGGGATGAGAAAGGTCTTTCTTTCTATGCAGTGATTGCAGTTAAAGCAGCTTCAGCTAGTCAGTTTACTTTGGATCAAGCGAATGCCCTGCCAAGATCACAATACACATCCGTGAATAAAACGGGTGGAAACGGAGTCGTCACTGTAGATACTTCAACGCTGGATTCAGATGGAAGTTCACTGAAACCGGGGGTTAGTTACCGATTCTTTGTTCTATCTGTAGCGGATGGAGATAAAGCAACGATTAATAGCTTATCCCGAGCTAGTGATTCCATTGTCCTTGAAGAAGTAACACCAATGAAAGAAGAAAAGAAAGAAGAACCGAAAGAACCGAATGAGGATAAGAAAGAAGATAAGAAAGAAGATAAGGGGAACTAGAAATAAGGTAATTTGAAGAGGGAAGGATGAACGAAAGCCGGGACCATGATATATGGTTCCGGCTTTTATGCTTGCCTTGCGTTTGTAGATAAGGGCGCGAGATTACCGAATCATTCTGCGATACACCGCTGGGGTTAGACCTTCTAATTTCTTAAACGTTTTAATAAAATATCCCGCATCCGTATATCCCAGGTCCTCGCTGATTTGATGAATTGGAAGATTGGTTTCTTCAAGCAGCTGCTTTGCCCATTCCATTTTCAGTCGAGGTACAAACACGGAAAAATTCTCTCCCGTTTCTTTTGTAAAGATCCGGCTAAAATAGCTTGGACTCACGTGACATAATTTTGCCATTTGCTGCAGCGTGATATTCTCATTTTTGTGATGATAAATATACTCAAATGCTGGGGTAAGCAAGGGGTTCATTGTATGGAAATCATGTGTAGTGAATTTCTTGATCTTTCTGTCGATCATCGTATTAACCAGCTCATGCTGCATGGCTTCCATATTTTTAAATGCGGTGACGGAAGGGAGATGAGTCGGGATTGTAAGCGGCACGTCCTGTGACAGCGCGTTTTTATACATCTCAATGGTTGCATTCTTCTGGATGGACTCCTCGACAATATAAGTAGAAAGCTGAAGCAGCATCTCTGCCGCTTGGGCCACTTCATCGTAAGTAAGCTGCGGTAGTGCGTTGTATTCTTTTTCAAGTACTTTGAATTTAGCTCGGCTTTCCGTATTCTCAGGACGATTCACAATCTGTTCAAGATATAGTTCCTGATCCGTCAATTTGATCTGTCCTGCCATAATTGCACCCACATATTGACCATCAACAAGGATCGGAATGGCAATATCCACGATATTAAAATGACAGGAATATATGTAGGGTTTGTTTGTTCGAACGGCCTCAAGCCCGCCTCTGGCATCACATTTCTGGCAGTACTCAGACAACATCTCGTCTTTACGCACAGCTTGGCAGAAGGACTGGCAATGACTGTGCTTCGTCACAGGGACACCTTTGTAATCGACAGTAATGATCGCCATTTTCGTTACAAGTGAGAGGGAGTCTTGGAGCCCGTGCCATTTATCAATATCAATGATTTGATTCAGATGGAAGTGTGCTGGTTTCATAGTGGTGTACTCCTATAGTGAAAAATTGAAGTTAGATGCCTAATTCTTCTTTAAGTATATCTTTTTACAGAAGTGAAGTACATAAAAGTACGATTTTTGACAGTTTAGTACAAAAAAACACAATAAGAAAACGCTTTAATTAGTAATCGTAGTTCAATGTAATGAGATTGGGTAAAAAATATAATAGAGATAGAGAAACAGAAAACAGATAGAAGAACCATTTTGCTAGGAGGTAATAACGATGAGAAGAGCTTTTATTAGTCCAACGAAATATGTACAAGGTGAAAATGAACTTTTGAATTTAGGATATTTTATTCGGACATTTGGTGACTCTGCGTTACTGATTGCCCATCCAGATGATATCGCTCGTGTGAAAGAACAACTGAACACAACTTCAGATAAATTTAACGTGACTTTTGTAGAAGGTGGATTCGGCGGAGAATGTACCCGCGAGGAGATCGCTAGACTGCAAAAGCTCGCAGAAGAGAAAAAATGTGATTGTACGATTGGCCTTGGCGGAGGGAAAGCCATTGATACAGCGAAGTGTGTAGCTGAAGGTGAAGCACTCATTATCGTACCAACGATCGCTGCAACAGACGCACCAACAAGCCATTCCGCTGTACTTTATACCGAGGATGGAGCATTTGATGATTACGCTTACTTCAAACAAAGCCCAAGTGTAGTCATGATTGATACTACGATTATTGCGAATGCACCTACTCGTTTCCTAGTTTCTGGAATGGGCGATGCTCTTTCTACTTATTTTGAAGCGAGAGCAACTGCTAGATCCTACTCTGGTGTGAACGCAGGTCTTCCTTGTGGTGTACTTGACGGCAGTGCACCGAAAGTAGTCGGTACAAAAGCAGCACTTGCGCTTGCAAAACTATGTTATGAAACACTGCTCGAAGATGGACTGAATGCGAAGGTTGCATGTGACTGCAACTTAGTGACTCCAGCGCTTGAGAATATTGTAGAGACGAACATCTTGCTGTCCGGACTTGGTTTTGAAAGTGCAGGTCTTGCAGCAGCCCATGCGATTCATAATGGACTTACTGCACTTGAAGGCACACATCATTATTTCCACGGTGAAAAAGTAGCGTTCAGTACCATCGCTCAATTGGTGCTTGAAAATGCTCCGAAAGAAGAGCTGGACGAAGTTCTTGCTTTCTGTGTATCCATCGGACTTCCGGTATGTCTTGCTGATATCGGCGTTGATACAGTTACAGTGGAAGAACTGAAAGAAGTAGCAAGAAAAGCATGTATTCCAGAGGAATCGATTCACTCCATGCCATTCCCGGTAACCGAAGAAGCAGTCGTTGCTTCCATCATGGTTGCTGACCAAATTGGACGAGAATATAAACAAAAGTTAGGGTGAACGATATGAAAAAAATAATGAACAAACCAGAAACACTTGTAAGAGAAATGGCTGGCGGTCTTATTCTCGCTCATCCAGAACTTACATTTGATTCAAGATATAAAATCATTGCGAAAAAAGAACTTAACCCTAGCAAAGTGACGCTGATCAGCGGCGGAGGAAGCGGTCATGAGCCGGCACATGCAGGTTTTGTAGGGAAAGGGATGCTTGATGTAGCCGTCTGTGGAGACGTATTTGCTTCTCCATCTCAGATTCAAGTTTACCAAGCGCTTCGTGGGTCACGCAGTGACAAAGGTACGCTACTTATTATTAAAAACTACAGCGGGGACATCATGAACTTCCGTAATGCTGCCCATCTGGCACGAGAAGACGGAATTACCGTTGACTACGTAAAAGTAGAAGATGATATCGCAGTGGAAGACAGTCTGTACACAGTAGGTAAGCGAGGTGTTGCAGGTACCGTATTTGTGCATAAGATTGCGGGAGCTGCAGCAGAACTGGGCAAATCACTGACAGAAGTCAAAGAAGCGGCACAAAAAGCAGCAGACCGTACGAAAAGTATTGGTTTTGCCCTGACTTCTTGTACCGTTCCAGCCAAAGGAAGCCCTACGTTCCAATTGAACGAGGATGAGATTGAATATGGAGTGGGTATTCATGGTGAGCCAGGGATTCGGCGTGAAAAAGTACTTCCTGCCGATGAACTCGCTCGCCGAATGGTTGAAGACTTGCTGAAACATATGGATCCAAATGGAGAAGATGAGTATGCTGTTCTCGTTAATGGCTTTGGAGGCTCACCGCTTCAGGAACTGTATTTGCTGAACAATGCAGTCATGAGAGAGATGAAGGCGAGAGGCAAAAAGGTGATGAAGGTTCTCGTTGGTGACTATATGACAAGTATTGATATGGCAGGCGCATCCTTGTCACTGATGCAGCTTGATGAGGAACTAAAGAATCTGCTTGCTGTAGAGTGTGAGACACCGGCGCTTACGATGAGAGGACCTCTAACAGAAGTGGTCTATACAGACCAAGTGGAAGAAGTTCAAGCAGATGGCGGTAAGAAAGCATCTTATACCGTAGAAACTTCTGAAGAATATTCGAAGGTACAAAACGAGCAGTTCTCTCTCAATAATCTGATCTATTATATCGACAAGATGAGTGAAATCATCATTAAGAATGAGGGACCGTTCTGTGATCTCGATTCTCATGCAGGAGACGGTGATTTCGGTACAAGTATCGCAACCGGATTTAAACAACTCAAAAAAGAGTGGGATCACGTACTAGAGAAAAGTTCCAGCATGTCCGAATTCCTTGATGCATGTTCTCTCATTATTATGGAGAAATGCGGCGGGGCTTCAGGTCCGATCTGGGGATCGGCTTTCCGTGCAGCAAGTAAAAGTGCAGGCGAGAAAGAAGTTCTTGGGGTACAGGATGTTGCTGATCTGTTGTCTGCCGTAGTGAAGGGAATCCAAGATACAGGTGAAAGATCATTTGGACGCGGAGCAGTTGTGGGTGACAAGACACTCATTGATGCACTTGTACCTATGGCTGATTCCTGGCAGAAGAGTGCAGATGCAGGAGAAGATATGCAGACTGCTTCTAAAAAAGCTGCACAAGCTGCGGTGGAAGGTGCGAAGAAAACCGAAGAAATCGTTGCTCGTATGGGAAGAGCAGGGACGGTCGGAGAACGAAGCATTGGATATCCAGATGCGGGAGCTTACGCGATCGGGTTTATTTTCACCGAGTTGTCTGAAGCAATGAAATAATAACCAATTCTTATCCTATAAAAAAGGCTGTCTACGTATCGTTTTCTGGCGATACATTAGACAGCCTTTTCTTTTATTTTACCCGTTTACGAACAAAGATCGGATAGATCAAGATAAAAGCAATAAGTCCGATGATGAGAAATGTAATAGAAGAGAGTTGAATGATGGGAAGGACTTTTCCAAGCATATATCCTAGTAATAGAATCACTACAACGACGATGAGATATTTGAGCATAGAAGTAAGCTGAAACCCTTTTTTTCTTACAGAGGATTGAACCTCATCGGTTCCATTGTTGAAAGAAAGCAACACTTGAATCAATACAATGGCTCCGCCTGCAATAAGAGTTAAAGTAAATAAGCTGATTCGGGTATAGGGAGTCGGATCTTGACCGCTCCATTCCGTTACTAATCCGATGAAGCCCATGAGTACAAAGACAATCGATATCGCAGACCAAGCAATCAGTAGATTGAATGAAATTCCTCGGGTTTCGCTCTCTGTCGCAGAAGATGAAGCTTCGGCCTTCGTGTCCTTTGGTGAAGCCCACTCCGAACCGGTTTGTGGTCTGTATTTCTGTTCTAGTTCTTTTATGTATCCTAGCGGATTACCTTCATATATGGAATCAGGTGCATCCCCTTTGTTTTGTGCTTCTACAAGGCGCTTAGCAGCATCCAGGAGCAATTCTTCCTGCTTCTGTGCTGGAATACGGGTGTCTCTAACATTCATAGAGAAAGTCTCATAAAAGGCTAAAGTTCTTTCCTTCATCTGCCCAAGAAAAGTATTCTGGCGATTTCGGAGCAGCATGATTTGTTTGTTGTTCGGTTTCATTCGTGTTCTCTCCTTCGGAGTACAGGCTCTGCTCATAAATTATACGGGACGACACCTTAATTCGCAAAAATGGATACAGAAAAAGGTTTGATTGACTTTTTTAGCAGGTGGATGCTACACTAATTTTACCTTAATTCATATTAAACCTATCGGATTTAAATAAATAGATATATTTCATTCTTAGGAGGCGTTTTTATGGAAAGACAAATCGTTATTCGTCATGGTGAGGAAGAACTTGCTGCGACAATTCATTATCCTGTCGTGTCTGAACTGCAAGAAGGAGAACGTCCTTCACGTGTACCGCTTATTGTTATATGTCACGGCTTTGTAGGCAGCCGGATTGGCGTCGATCGTCTTTTTGTAAAAACGAGCCGGGAACTTGCGGAAGATGGATATTTAGTGCTCCGTTTTGATTACATTGGTTGCGGTGAAAGCAGCGGAGAGTATGGAGCAGAAGGCCTTGAATCGATGATAAATCAGACACGCACAGTTCTAGACTATGCAATCCAGTGCTGTGACGTTGATCCTAAGAGAATCACGCTACTTGGACATAGCCTTGGCGGGGCGACAGCGCTGCTTACAGCGGTGAGAGATAAGCGCGTGAACAGGCTGATCATGTGGTCTGCAGTAGGTTATCCTTTCAATGATATCGTGAAGATTACGGGCCGCAGTACATATGATCAGTCTGTAAAAGAAGGAAGCGCAGATCATCTCGGTTATAATTTTAGTCCGGTGTTCTTCAATTCGCTGGCTCAGTTTCAGCCGTTTCAGGAGGCTGCTAAATTTACGGGAGACGTACTTATTGCGCATGGAACAAGCGATGATACCATTCCGGTCGATTATGCTTTTTTGTATCAGAAAATATTTTGGATGCGTTCTACTGGGCGCTGTGATAAAGATATTATTTTTCAGGGGAATCATACATTTTCATCAGGACCAGAACGGGAGCAACTTATCAAACGTACCCGTGCATGGCTTGCTGAACAGAATCGGATAGATGAGGACTGGCAACACTGGATGATCTAATGAAAAATTATGAAATTAATCCTGAAAATGATTGGAATTCTTACATTCTAGCGTTAAAATAAAGGGGCAACCATTATACCTGTGTCTGGAGGCTTGGCAGCGATGACCTTACCTACATTGTTTATAGCTCACGGTTCACCTACCCTTGCGGTGGAGGATAACGAGTATACTGCTTTCCTTAGAGAACTCGGTACCCGTATGCCGCTTCCCAAAGGCATTGCCGTTTTTTCGGCGCATTTCGATGAGCCGGTGCAGACCGTATCGATGGACGAGCATCATTCCACGATGCATGATTTTTATGGTTTTCCTAGCGAGATGTATGAACTGGAATATCCGGCTCAAGGTGATCCTGCATTATCTAGGAGAATATGCGAAATTTTCAAGGAAGCGAACCTTCCTGTGAAACCACTTAAAGACAGAGGACTCGATCATGGCGTTTGGGTTATTCTTCGTCATATGTTCCCGGAAGCGAACATTCCAGTAGTCGCCTTATCTGTAGATTCACAGCGTTCTTCGGAGGAACAGTATCATATTGGACGTATGCTGGCCCCGCTTCGCGAAGAAGGAATTCTACTGATTGGCAGCGGAGGGGTGGTTCATAATTTGAGGAAGCTCAGTCAGCAAGACGAGCCTGAAGGCTGGGCAGTGGAATTTGATGAATGGGTTGCAGAACGTCTTGAACAGTGGAATCTTAGAGAGCTGTTTGCTTACGAGAGAAAAGCACCTTATGCGGAGGATGCAGTTCCTTCTTATGCTTCAGAGCATTTCGCTCCCTTGTTCTATGCAATGGGCGCAGCTGATGCAGATCGGAAGGCCGAGAGGAAATTTCAGACCTATCAATATGGCAGTCTCAGCTTGAACTGCTGGCAGTTTGGAACAACGTAAGTCTATCTTTTATAAAATAAAACAAGGCATCCCTGATCAAAAGGGGATGCCTTTCTTGTATGTAAGCAGAATTACTTTTTGATCTCGAAGAATTCACATTCGTTCCGTCCATGATAAGCCAGGTCACTGACACTAGACTGGATCACGATCGTCTTCTGATCAAACCGAATAATCTGTCCTCCGTTATTGATCTGATGATTATCTTGAAATACTCGAATTTGATTCTTGCCGTTCATTGCTTCTTCGAAGTCAGCATCGGTATTCAGGCGGCGATTAACAGCCATATACACACACCTCCAGGTGGTTAATTATGAAACGATAGACTTTTCTCTACCAGAAATTATAACATAGGCAAAGCGTGTGTAGAGGCAAAAAAACAAGCTCCCATTTACAGGGAACTTGTTCATAGAAGATATGATGATTTAAGTGAATCAATTTCATAATAAAGCGAGTAATATTTTGATTAATAATTTTGTTGTGTTTTTATGTGAACTGCTTTGTCTTTATTTCTAAATTTACCAAACAGGCCGCGGATGTAAGGAACCACCCAGTTATCAAGACCGATTTTACCTGCGTTAAATCCAGCAACCAGGATAAACATTTGAAGCAAGATCAGCTGTGCATTCGTGCTTACTGTACCCGAGAAGAGGAAAGCGAAGTTCATGACCATTGCCATCAGTACGGCGAAAGTAGTGAAACATCCAAGGATAAGACCAAGACCAACAAGGAACTCACCAAGCGGTACAAGAACGTTGAACAGTCCTACATTCGGTAGAGCAAAAGTTTGAAGGAAGCTTCCCCACCAACCTTGAACCGTTGCGCCCTCACCAGTCGAATTGGTGATCGCATAGCCGATAAAGCCACTTGCATCAAAACCGCCGCTGGTAAGTTTAGCCCATCCGTGAGTCATCCAATCATAACCGATATAGATACGCAGTACAGTTAGTAACCACATTGCTACTTTATTTTCTCTAATCCATGTTGTAAACATAGAAACCACTCCATCCATTTTTTATGGTTTATTAAAATATTACCGAGCATCCAAGTTGCGGTTGCTTTATTGCTGAACTGATTTTTTTGCTATAAAAGTGATCACTCTTTCGATGTCTTTATATTAAAATAAATTCCACATCATGGTTGTGATATTTTTCACAAATAGAAAAAGAATTCATTTACTCCATTTTCAATTCTCATTATTTCCAAATTTTCAACAAATAGGGACAAAACCCCTACTGGTGTGATTAAATAAATGAGATAACCATGTTCATTAGAGTGGACAAACGGAGGAGGAAAAATCGGTTTGCATAAAAAATGGAGACTTGTGGCGTTATTGATGTTCTTATTGGTTGTGCTTCTAATGACAGCCTGCCGTGCCGAATCATCAAAACTTGCGGATCCTTCAGCGCTTGAAATGGAAGCACCAACGGAATCAATAGATTCAACAGATCCAACAGATTCGCCCCAAGAGAATCAAGAACAAGACTACGCTTATACGGCTCCTTTAACGGGGATGAAAGTAGAAGAACCTGCTGAGAAAAGGCCCGTTGCGGTAATGATTAATAACGCGCCCGCTGCTAGACCCCAATCGGGACTAAGCCATGCTGATCAGATCTATGAAGTGCTTGCTGAGGGAGGTATCACCCGGCTGATTGCTATTTTTCAAAGTGAGGGTACGACGGAAACGGTAGGTCCTATTCGCAGTATTCGCCCTTATCTAATAGAAATTGGAGAAAGCTATGGCAGTATTTTTGCTCATGCCGGAGGAAGTCAGGCAGCCTATTCTATTTTGCAAAATCAGGGAAAACCTTATCTGGATGAAATTTCGAACGCAGGTCCCTACTATTTCCGAAGTAGTGATCGCAAAGCACCTCATAATTTGTATTCATCGCTGGATCAGCTGAGAGAAGCTGCTGCGAAACGAGGATATTCGGAAGAGAATAAATCACCTGTATATAGCTATTTAGAAGAAGGAACGCAGGTGGAGGGAGAAGAAGCTCTCCATTTTGATATTACCTACTTAACTAGCAGTTACGAAGTGAGTTACGATTACGATAAGTCTACGAACACGTATGTAAGAAGTGTAGAGGGAAAAGAGGATATCGATGCCGATAATGGGGAGAGGCTCGCAGCTTCCAATGTTATCGTATTATCCACAGCCCATAAAGTACTGGATGATGTCGGAAGACTCAGTGTCGATCTTACATCTGGCGGAGATGCGATGTTATTTCAGCAAGGTAAAGTAATTCACGCGAAATGGTCCAAGCAAGCAGGGGATCTTATTCGTGTGACGAAAGAAGGAAAGGAACTGCCGCTTGTGCCCGGAAAGACCTTCTTTAGTATTGTGACGAGTGTACCACCGCTTGGTGAGCATGTTATTATTCGTACACCTTAATAAAAGTGAAATCATAAAGTTTGCTCATATCATATGTCTATTGAAAAGCTAACTACCTTAGGTCCTGACCGATCAAAGAGCGTTAGCTTATTTTGTTATAGAGTGAGGACAAAGTTAATAGAAGCAAGACAATGATAAGCGTTATAAACAGTATTTGGATAATATGTGTCGGCACTGGTCAGTCTATGTCAAAAGATGAAAAATTCTATTGTAAAAATCGTTCGTTTTTTATGTAAACACAATGAAAAGTGTGATAAGATATCACTTGTTGTCATTTCTTTTCATTAAATTTCACGCAATCTTTCTGTGAAGGGGATATAAAAATGGCTTTTAAGAAGAAAAAAGATATTTTTTTCGAGTCACTCGAAAATATGGCAAATACCGTTGTACAAGCTGCAGACTACTTTGCACAGAACACCGGCGATCTAAGTAACATGGTTGAGTTCACTGACCAAATGAAGAAGTACGAGACCGAGTGCGACAACTATACGCATACGATCATCAAAGAGCTTAACAAAACGTTTATCACGCCGATTGAACGTGATGATATTATGGCTCTGGCGACAACACTTGACGATGTACTGGATGGACTTGAAGCAACGGCTTCCCGTTTCTATATGTACGATCTGAAAGAAGCGGACGAGTATATCATTCAGTTCTCCGAAATTCTTCGTGAATCTGCTTATGAAATTCAGAAGGCAGTTCACCTCTTATCACAGAAAAAATTGCTCGCTATCCGTGAGTATACGATTCGCCTGAATGATCTGGAGAATCAAGGAGACGAGCTTCTTCGTATCTGTACTAAAAACTTGTTTGCTTCCGTACAGGACCCAATCGAGCTGATTAAGCGTAAAGAAATCTACGAGCGCCTTGAGGCAACTACAGATTCTTGTGAACATGTAGCTAACTGTCTTGAGTCCATCATTATGCGGAATTCATAAGGAGTATGTGAGATATGGATATAACAACTCCACTATGGATTCTAGGGATTGTCATCTTTTTAGCTTTGGCCTTTGACTTTATCAACGGTTTCCATGATACAGCTAATGCGATTGCAACCTCAGTATCTACTCGTGCTCTGACACCGCGTCGTGCGATTTTGCTCGCAGCCAGTATGAACTTTATCGGGGCGCTTCTATTTACAGGAGTAGCCAAAACCATTGGGGGAAGCGTTGCAGACCCCACCCAGCTAGATAACGGAATCAATATTGTTATAGCGACGCTCATTGCAGCGATTGCTTGGAATTTAATCACCTGGTGGTTTGGACTTCCCTCATCTTCTTCCCATGCACTGATTGGTGCACTGGCGGGGGCTGTATTTATCAGTGAACCAGGGAAGCTGAACTGGTCTGGATTTACTAGCATTGTTCAAGGTCTGATCTTGTCTCCTATTATTGCCTTTGCAATTGGTTATGTGGTCATGACGATCCTGAAATGGATCTTTGCCAAGCGTAGTCCGCATAGTGTAAACAAGGGATTTCGTACGATGCAGATTTTCACAGCTGCTCTACAATCCTTTACACACGGAACGAATGATGCTCAGAAGGCGATGGGGATTATCACATTCGCTCTCGTAGCAGGTGGTGTTCAAGACAACATGGAAGTTCCACTGTGGGTTAAGATTGCAGCTGCAACAGCGATGGCGGGTGGTACAGCCATTGGTGGATGGAAAATTATCAAGACGATGGGTACTAAAATCTTTAAGATTGAGCCGATTAACGGCTTTGCAGCAGATTTCTCAGCAGCATCTGTAATTTTCTCAGCTACGCTGCTTCATTTACCAGTAAGTACAACACATGCGATTACGTCAGCGATTCTCGGGGTTGGTTCTGCCAAACGATTCTCGGCTGTGAAATGGTCCCTAGCAGGACGAATAGTAGTCACTTGGTTTATTACCATCCCGATTACGGGATTACTCGCTGGTCTAATTATGTTCTTGTTCTTCTAAACATCATAAATGCAATTTTATATATAAAGGTAGAACCCAAATTAACTCGTAAAGTGTGGATACTTTATTACGAGTTATTTGGGTTCTTCACGCCTTTATGTGGAAAATGTTCATAACTCTGTGAATATGGGGACATTTTCCTGAAGATAATAGCATTATAGAAGTTATCCACTTGTGGACAGCCGAAATGCGGCTGAAATCTTGTGAGTTTGTGAATAACATCGTAGTTCGGTTACAGGTATATAGAGGGTAATAAAGAATGAGTACATAACTTCTAGGAATGGATACTGGAAATGGAGGGGAAGCTCCCTTGATTCGTACACTGGCAATAACTCAGGAGCATGAGGTTGTCATGAATCAGCCGCTGCAGGAGATGAATCTTCAGGATTATACGTTTGTATGGGCTGACTTTAGCCGTCCAACTGAAGAAGAAACCCAGTTGCTTACTGACTATTTTCATTTTCATCCTCTGGCTGTTGAAGATTGTCTGCATGTACTTCAGCGTCCTAAGCTTGATTATTATGATGATGTTTATTTTCTTGTGTTGCATGCGCTTCGCATGGGAGATGCACAGCCGCTTGAAGTTGATTTATTTCTAGGCCCAAATTACCTGGTCTCTTATCATCATGATGAACTGGATGAGATCAATCAGGCGTGGGAGCGGATGGCAGAACATGCAGGTGAACGAACGATTTGGAGTAAAGCAACTGTAGCTGTGGCTTATACCGTGATGGATAAGCTGGTCGATGGATATTTTCCGATTCTCTTTGCTATTGAAGATGAGCTGGGGGAGCTGGAGGGACGAAGCAGTAATGAACCTGTCGATGAGCTCATGAATCAAGTATTTATGCTGAGAAGCAGGTTACTGCGACTAAGAAGGACTTTTGTGCCGATGAGAGACTTGTTATATCGGGTAGTTCATTCCGAGCGAATCCAGGGTGGAAATGAGCATAAGCTGTATTTTATAGATATATACGATCATCTGCTCAAGCTTACGGACATGCTCGAAGCAGACCGAGAAATGACAGCGGATCTGAGAGACAGCTACATCTCACTGAATTCGAACCGAATGAACAATATTATGAAAACACTTACCGTAATTACAACGATATTTATGCCGCTTACCCTGATTGCAGGTGTTTATGGGATGAACTTTGAACACATGCCAGAGCTGGGACTAAAATATGGGTATTTCAGCGTTGTTCTGTTTATGGGACTGCTTAGCGCGGGAATGATCTTCTGGTTTAAAAAACGAGGATGGTTTCAATAATATGGGGACTTCTGCTATCAAGCTAAATAGAAGATTTAGATTGACCGATGTGTGAGAGAAGACTGAAAAATAGCACAAAAGCACCCATCACTTAAGGTAAGCGAGGGTGCTCTTATGAACCGCGTTGCAGGGAATAGCGGAAGTTAATATCTTCTAGCTGCTGAGGGGTAATACGCCTTTGTTTTTGCTTCTTTATTCTTTTTTTTACCGGAAGAGACATTGCTGGACTTTTTAGAAGAACCGTTTTTGCCTTTGGAATTTGATTTTTTTCTCTTTTTTCGCCGTTTCGGTGTATAATATTCTTCCTCATATAGAGGGGGCGGAGGGGAAGTACTGTCTTTGGCTGCTTTCGCAGCTGCGGCAGCGCCGAATGGCAGAAGACCTGTAACCAGTTTGAACATAGGAGCCATTTGTTGAACTCCATTAACAACCCTTTGAACTTTACCCATTCCATCCATAATGCCATCAATGCCGCCCATGCGATCAATAAATCCTTTGAGTTCTTTAAGATTGCCGCCGAGTCCGCTTAAGCTGTTAAGAATCCCGCCTCCTGCTGCAGCTTCTGCTGTTTCTGTAACAGCGGCCTCCTCTTGTGTTGTTTGGTTTGCCGGATATACTGGGGTTTGCTGAGCATAATTTTGGGTTGGATATAAAGGAGGTCCTTGTTGCTGAGGTACGATCTGGGGCTGATTATAGGACTGCAAAGAATAAGGTGGAGTCGGGGGACCAGACATGGGCTGAGTGTTATTGTATTGAGGAATACCTGGATAGGGGGTATACTGCTGCGGGTCTCGTAACGCACGAGCCTGCCGGCTGCGTCTTCCATGGTATTGCTGAGACATGTTCATCACATTCCTTTGCACATGATTTACCACAGTATATGTAACAATAACCTACAGGGTTTTAGAAAAGACGCTTTTTTCCGTGATAATCGCGGATTTGGGCCGCTGCCTACTAGATAGAGATGAGAAGAATACACGGAGATTACGGTACAAATACACACATGATGTGCACATCATCAACTGTGGATAATTATTCTTGTTTCGAATGACGAGGAAAATGTGGACAAGTTTTTAAATACATTCGCCAGCAGATTTATTGTGTTATAATGTGTAGTGGTATTACGACAGGGTAAACCGATATAAAAACGGTTTTATTCTGTAGCGCGTGAAACCGTTAATGCTTGAAATACCTACATAGGGTAGGTACAATGGAGAAAGTAATCAGATAACCTTAGGGGATGATAAAATAATGCAGCTGAAAAAGCTAGATGATAGAAGCATAGATCAATTATTTGAAGCGATTTTGACGCTTAAAGATATCGAAGAGTGTTATGTATTTTTTGATGACTTGTGCACAGTGAACGAAATTCAGTCGCTGTCTCAGCGTCTGGAAGTAGCGCGTATGCTCGGCAAAGGAAATACGTATAACCAAATCGAATCCGAGACAGGAGCAAGCACGGCAACAATTTCTCGTGTGAAGCGCTGCCTGAACTACGGAAATGACGGGTACAAAATGGCGCTGGAGCGCCTCGGACGCTAGGATGAAACAAGGCGTTCTCATTATCAGTCATGGATCCAAGGATGCAGGCTGGACAGAACTTGTAGATGATGCGGTAGGGCAGCTTACGCTTATGCAGCCTGCTCTTGTGGAAGCTTCTTTTCTCGAGAATGTAGAAGGAAGAGGAATTCAGGATGGAATTGACCGATTGGAAGCAGCAGGGGTAACGGATATTCTGGCGATCCCTTTGTTTGTTTCGGCGGGAAGTACGCATGTGGATGAGATCGGGTATGCTCTTGGTGCGAAGCCTTCCCCTGAGAAGGAGACGGATCTTGCTCCCTTTCGGATTTCGGCGAGGCTTCATTTCGGATCTCCGCTTCATGATGATCCTCTTCTTGCTGATATGGTCTGGGATAAAGTAAAGTCCTTCTCGGAGGATCTATCTCGCGAAGTCATTCTACTCATTGGTCATGGAAGTCGCCATGATGGTTTTCTACAGCGATGGGAACAAGGTCTAGGAACACTTGCAGAGCGAGTGCAGATGGTAAGCGGCGTTGCAAAAGCAGATTATGCTTTGCTGAATCCAGATCAGGTCAAGGATCGTGCAAGTTACTGGCGAGAACAAGGATTCCGCGTGATTGCGGTTCCGGTGTTTCTTAGTGCAGGTTATTTTACCAATGTAGTTATTCCGAAGCGCCTTGATGGGGTGGAAGTAGTCTACAGCGGTGAACAGACCTTACTTCCTCATCCGCTGCTTCATACCTGGATTGAGAGACAAGTTGCCGCAATGCAGCAAGATGTAATCTCTCCTTCATGATATTGAGCATTTTGACAGCAGGATGAACAATAGAAGCAGTATTTGAATACAGTAGAATACAAAATATAGCCTAGCTGATTGTCCTGACGTGATTACACGAATCAGATTGAAGACGACAGCTGGGTTTTTGTTGTATAATGAACTATCTGTGTCTGTACGTGAGATATAAGCATAAGGGACACTAAAGAGCGTTTTTGTTGGGAATACTTTAGAAGAAACTATGCTACAAAAAAAGAACGGATATTTGCTAAAAGTAGGTGGCGTAAGGATCATGACGATGAAAAAAGCGAGATTAATTTATAATCCGACTTCGGGCCGGGAAGAAGCCAAAAGAAGACTTGTATCTATATTACAGCGTCTTGATGAAGGTGGAATTGAAGCTTCTTGCCATGCAACAACGGGTGAAGGCGATGCAACGAGAGAAGCCTCGGAAGCAGTTGATCGCGGCTATGATCTCATTATTGCGGCCGGTGGTGACGGTACACTCTATGAAGTGATTAACGGCATGGCCCAAAAAGAAAATAGACCGCCGCTTGGCATTTTTCCGCTGGGAACAACCAATGATTTCGCAAGAGCGCTGGGAATTCCGCGTCACTGGGAAGATTACTGTGACATGGTCATTCGTCAAGAGACCCGTCCCGTGGATCTTGGACTTGTGAATGATCGTTATTTTATTAATATAGCCGGTGGCGGAACGCTGACGGAACTCACATATGAAGTGCCAAGCAAACTGAAGACGATGATTGGTCAGCTTGCTTATTATATGAAGGGCATGGAGAAAATGACGAACCTGGCTCCGCAGGAGCTGTATATCCGTGCGAACGGACAGGAAGATATCCACGATGAATTCATGCTCTTTCTCATCGCAAACACAAACTCGGTAGGCGGTTTTGAGAAACTCGCTCCAGGAGCTACGATTGACGATGGTTTATTCGATGTCATTGCTCTCAAAAAGTGTAATCTTCCTGAGATGATTCGTCTCGTGCGACTCGCACTGCGCGGAGAGCATCTGAATGACAAGAAGGTTATTCATTTTCAAACCGATTATATGGAAGTAAACTCCCCAGGTGAAGTACTGCTGAATCTGGATGGAGAACTGGGCGGACAACTGCCTGCAACGTTCCGTAATCTGCCGCATCACATTCAAATTTTCAGATAAAATCAATTTTAATATAGAAAGAGGAATTAACTAATATGGATACAAACCGCAGCGGACGTGGAAAAAGCCGCCGGAACACAGAGCGTCAAGGAATGACAAGTGCAGGGAAGCCGCAGGGCGATAACAAGGGAGTTTTGAATACAAGAAGAACAGAGATGCAGCCGCAAGGCGAGGCATCTTTTTCTGCTGCTCAAGGACTGTCAGGGCAGACCGAAGGTAGAGAAAATCGTACAACCGAGAAGAGAAGGTCTGGAAGTGGGCGTTCGGGCAGTAATCGCAGCGGTAAAAACAAGCCTGCTAGGGATATTGCGGCTGAGCTCGGTTTGCCGGTTGCTAAGAACGACGAGACCGTGATCGATATCATCGGTATGAATCATGACGGCGAAGGAGTTGGACGTGCGGAAGGGTATACCTTGTTCGTAGCGGGCGCGCTTCCTAGCGAGAAAGTTCGCGTCAAAGTCCTGAAGACGAAGAAACAGTATGGATATGCCAAACTGCTTGAGATTGTCGAAGCGAGCAAAGATCGTGTCTCTGCCCCTTGTCCCATCTACGCACAGTGCGGCGGCTGCCAGTTGCAGCATATGAGCTACGAAGGACAACTTCACTGGAAGCGCCAGATGGTGGTAGATAATCTGAAGCGAATTGGGAAACTGAATGTGGTAGGGGAAGACAGAGGTAACGAAGTACGAGCTCATCAAGATGTGGATAATGTAGATGCCGACAGCAGTCATCCACAAGTGGATAACCTTGGAGAAGGAACCGAAACTGTACACAGCAGTGGGGATAAAGCTGTGCATGAATGGATAAATACCCCAAATGCGCCTGCAGGAATTACCGTTCTCCCTACGCTCGGTATGGACGAGCCTTGGCGTTACCGGAACAAAGCACAGGTGCCGATGGGTGAGATGGAAGGCGGCCTTATCGGTGGATTTTATGCGAAAGGCAGTCACCGGATCGTCGATATGGAGCGCTGCTTAATTCAGCATGAGCATAACGATGAAGTCGTTGAGCGTGTCAAAGAGATCGGCCGCCGCGTTGGGATTAGAGCATATAACGAAGAGACAGGGCGGGGACTGCTGCGACATGTTGTCGTGAAGAAAGCGTTCCGCACTGGGGAGATGATGCTGGTCCTTGTCACGAATGGAGACATCATCCCAGAGAAGGACGAGTGGATTCGCGGTATTCGTGAACAGCTTCCGCAGGTGACAAGTATCTGTCAGAACGTGAACACGAAGAAAACGAACGTGATTCTCGGGGATGTTACCCGCGTTCTATGGGGCAGTGAAGTGATCTATGACTATATCGGAGACGTGAAGTTTGCAATTTCGGCGCGTTCCTTCTACCAAGTAAACCCGGTACAAACAGAGGTGCTTTACGGTAAAACCGTAGAATACGCAGGCCTTACCGGCAAAGAGACCGTTATCGATGCGTATTGCGGAATCGGGACGATCTCTCTTTTCCTAGCGCAGCATGCGGAGCATGTGTACGGAGTTGAGATTGTGAAGGAAGCAATCGAGGATGCGAAGAAGAATGCCGAGCTGAATGGCATTACGAACGCAACCTTTGAAACAGGGCCGTCCGAAGATGTCATTCCACAGTGGAAAGAACAAGGCATTACGCCAGACGTGATCGTTGTCGATCCACCGCGTAAGGGTTGCGATCCGAGACTGCTCGATACGATTCTAGAGATGCGTCCGGAGCGAGTCGTGTATGTATCCTGTAATCCTTCGACATTGGCAAGAGATCTGCGTGTGCTTGAGGACGGTGGATACCGGACGACTGAGGTTCAGCCGGTGGATATGTTCCCGCATACGGTGCATGTCGAATCGGTGGCTTTGTTGGTGTGGGTTGGTACAGAAGGCTGAGATTGTAGTAGTGGAGCGGATTTAGGGAGTATTACAGATGGAATTGTAGTGTGAAACAGAAGCTTGAAATTAATAGAGTGGACTGATTGTTGACGAAAATAATAGCTCGTATTGGGGATGACAACTTCATAAATCGTGATTGTAATTGGTCTGGAAGAGGTTTGGCTCTCCTCGCCTTCATCTTGAAGGGGCTGTCTCAAAAGGAAATCTGCACACACTACTGACATATATCACCTAGATCAAATCACGGTAAAAATTAAAGAAATGGCGGCGTTAGGGAGCTCCCTGTGCCGCCATTTCTCTATTTCGATCCATAACCGCTTTCTTTAATAGATTATGAGCAAACGAAAGCCACCCAACCTCCAGGCTTACATTTGGTAAGCCCACGAAGCAGTAAGCGTCCAATCCCCGATTATTATTTATTTGCCCAAACACACTTTCAGGTTCAACCATTCGCTGAGTATAATGCACATATCCTTCTTCACTTCATATCTTTTCCCTAGCCTTTCTCCTCAAACGCATGTACTTCAGACTTGCCTTCACTTCTCTGATACCTACGGCTTTTGTACAAGCAGTTTTAATGTATAGCCTTCACAACTCGTACTACTATAGTGTTCGTACTCAATTTCATAGTCACTTCCCATTTTCTCTTTGCTTTTACGATAAAAAGCTAACTTCTGTCCGGCTTTACAGGTCCAAATATCTTTGTTGGAATTTTATTCCTAGCTATCTATATTGCTTGCAAGCCTTATCTGAAAGCATTCAAGTAAAATACAGTAAATCATTCTTGATCCACTTAAATCACTCGTACCACAGGCTATTTATAGGCTTGACCTAGCAGTGAGACTATGATGTCAAGGTGAAAATCATTATGGTTCCTCAGGATTATTTCTTTGGTTTGAGATTATTTCCTCTTTGAGATCGTATGAAATCGAGATGTATTCTTTTTCTCCTCGAACCCAATCTGCTCCGGATAAATCTTTTACTCGTATTTGACTTGGTCCAAGAGGATGATTCTCATAATACGGGGATGGCAATGCTGCGATTTTCGCTTGACCACCTTTATTTAAGTAAGCAAGAAAATTATCATCACACTCGCAGTGTGGAATGGTAATTTGAAACATAAGACTACTGAAGCAAACTGCATAGATTGAATAAGGAGTGGTTGGTTCCGCGGTTTCCTTCCGAAGAAATAGCCAATTACAGGGATAAGGGTAAACTTTGAAGCCAGGAGTAAACTGTACAAAAGTTAACAAACCAAATGGACATTTCATTTTCGAGTGATCGGGTTCCATTATCCATTCAATAGTTTTTCTGAAATGCTGTATCTCCGATTCCGGCATTAAGGTGAGAGCCATTTTTACGAAACATTTATATACTGCAACCGGAATGTATGGATCTCTTATCCCGGGGAGGATGATCTCGTTATTTTCATCATTGTTGAAGATGGATGGGCTGTCGATGGAGTCACTAATTCGTAGTTGACCATCAACTGATTGGATTTCGAGATCCTTCTTATACTTTGGGGTTCCGCGCTTTCCTCTAACCTGAGAAACAGCCCGCCAGAAGGATGTATAATTGCCAAGATGGTTCTCTATATCGGAGAAAAATTGATTGCAGCTATCACATTCGTAATGATTTAATAAACGTCTGTTACCTAGCATTTCAGGGATTGCATGAGCTTTCTTCTTGAAAGTAACTTCTGGTCTGCTTCTTTGACAGAAACGGCAAGTTTGATCTTGTTTTGAGCCGAGAAATTTCAATTCCTCCCAATTCAAAGGAAGTACACAAGCGTCATATTTATGTTCAAAGAAGGAGAACATCTCTCTTATCTCTTCATTCATTTAACAACCCCCAAAAAAATATTGTTATCGTTATATCTTAGGATAGCGAGATTGTCTAATTATCTTATTCACCCACAAATTCATCCTTCCAATTATACTCCATAATTTGTAATCATAAACGAAAAGTCTTAAGTAATAGCTCGGTCTTGATCTAAGTAGGGATCAAAAGAGTTGGCAATGATCCTCAAGGGTATACAGTTGTTTGAACAATAAATAAAATAGCTGGATCAATTGGTCGCTTTGACTTTCCTATTTTATCTATTATCATTAAGAGGAAATGTTATTTTAAAAGAAATGCAGGTGAATGAATGGACAGTGAGAGAAAAGTAATTTGCGACAATTTGAATAAGTACATAACAGATGAATTGGTAAATTGTATTGATGAAGAATTATTCACTAAGGCCACATTAGAAGAATTAGGCGAATTCTATTATAAAAAAGCATTGTCACAGGTCAACGATGCAACAGATATATTACTTCAAACTGTAATTAGATTTAAAGTTCATAAAGATTTAGCATTTGAAAATTTGAAAGACTATTATAAAAGTCTTTGCAAAATTATAGGCATAGAAAAATTACCAAGCGAAATATTTATTGAAGTGAAGGAAAAATACAACGATATTTTTGTTCAGAAATATAACGTAGTTCTTCAGAAAGCGAGTACCGCAACAGTAGATATAAATAATAAACTTTGGAGGCTTAAGGATGATAGTGACTCTTTAAAGAATGCTCCACCAAATTACTCACTTTTGAGGGATTTAAGCAGTGATGAGTTAAGGCTATATGAGTACGGTAACGAATGTAATGTATTAAGAACAAGAAAAGAAATGATAGAGTTCGTTGTACAATATATGACAACTAAACTGATGGAGTTCTGCGATATTCATAATACAAATAGTATTGAGTTAGCCATAAAAGAAGAAACTCTCAAACTGTCAAAAAATGATACTTTTGGAGCGGATGTTTCTTTTTCATCATATAAAGATATAGTAGAAATAACCGAGGATGATATAGACAGACCGTATGCGCTATTTTTTAAAGTGAAATTTTACACTGCCACTGAGATGGCGCGAAAAAAATTATATACATCACAGTATACGTTCAATGAGGAAGCTAGGATTGAGCAATACAAAGCGCATTTTAGCAATATTCCAAGGGTAGATGATTTGCAATTCCATAGAGAGAACGACCAGGAGGCGTATTTATCTTCTTTAAGGAAGTTCGTATCCGATTATCTAATAGTAGATGATTTAACAAATATGATAGCCGAGAGTATATGCCTACGAGATCGAAAGGATATATTGTCAAAATGTGTAGAACTATATAATGCAGAGGAATTCGAGATTTTTGGCAATATTGCGCCAATTCAAATAGAAGGTATGTTTGCTGACTTCTTAAGGGATGCAACAATCTTTAGACGATTTACAAAGCTAGAGGTATATGCAGGTGCTGTTTTACGAGAGAAAATTAAATACTTACAAGATGTAAATAGTGATATTTATCCAGAAGCCGTAGAATATTTTATGTTTTACTTCAACAATATTATTAGGAATAAAGTGGCTCATGGTAGTTACAAGAACATCTTTAAAGATAAAATGCAGGCAGAGATATTTGCTACAGAAGTAATTTTAGATATGAGTATGCTGGTTTACATGCTTTCTAGGAAAAGTGAAACAGAAAAAATGTACCGATTTATAAATGGATATCAAAAATACTACACTCAGATGATTAAGTCTGAGCATCCCTGTTTTGAAGCATTGTTAAATGACATGATAGGTGACAAAATGGTTTCAAATTATGATTCTATCGAAAAATATCGTCCTATTCAAGTTGCTTATTGGCTTGTGAACCCATACTATGAGAAAATATATGAATCGGTGGGAGACAAAAAAGATTTGCTTGATTTGAGAAGTCAATTTCTTAGTAAAGAGTTTTGGTTATATGTTTTAAACGAACTAAATGATGTCATTCAAACTGGATATGACTATAGAAGAATTAATTTGGAGTTTATTTCTATAGTCAATGGGCTCTTTCGTTGTAATATTACAGATGAAGTTAAAGGAATTTTAGGACAAGTAAATTCAGCGCTTCAACGAATTAAGATTATGGGGAACTAGCATGTTGCGCTGCTACTGATTTATGAGAAGTGAAGATATTAATCAATGGATGCCGTTATCCTTACAAGGGTAGCCGTATTTTATTTTTTCGAAGAGGTTTCTTGTCGATTCGTGTTTTTGGAGCAGGACCTTAAACCTTGGTTAGAACCCTTATATATCAAGGGTTTTAGCCAACTAACACAGAAACCAAACAACTCACACATGTTCCCGCATACGGTTCATGTAGAATCTGTGGCGGTGTTGGTTAGAGATTAGGGAACCACAAATAAACCCGTGCTAAAATTGGAATAAAGACGTGATAAAATGAGGGAAGGGATGAATGGAAAAGGGGAAAACCCAGATCCATTAAGCCTTTCCCATTGTTTTATATTAAAATGGGAGGAGGATCAATATGGATCTAACATTTGAAAAAGATAACTTATTCTGGATACATGAGCCTAAGGAATATGCTATTAATAATAATGAAATTATGATTAGAACAGATGCGGGAACAGATTTTTGGCAAAAAACTTATTATGGATTTCAAAATGATAATGCACCTGCGCTGTTAATGAAAACCAATGAGAAATACTTTTCTTTTTCAGTGAAAACGGAATTTGACAGTAAACATCGTTTTGACCAGTGTGGTGTAATCATCTATCAAAATAGTGATAACTGGATAAAGGCTTCGATCGAATATGAAAATGAGGAATACCAGAGATTAGGAAGTGTAGTAACGAACTTAGGATATTCTGATTGGGCAACCACGGATATTACTGCAACACAGAAATTTATGTATTATAGAATAAGCCGACGTGAAAGCGATTATTGTATTGAAAATTCTTATGATGGTATTCATTATAAACAAATGCGTATTGCACACCTTTTTGAAGGAGCAGACGATATACAGATCGGTATTTATGCTTGCAGTCCAGAAGAATCTTCATTTAAAGCCATTTTCACAGAAATGAAATTTACTGAATGTCAATGGAAAGAACATAAATAACTTGATACCAATTGTAGATTACAATCAGACTCTTTAGATGAGGGAACATGAATGGATTCAAGTCAATCAGACCCTAATTGAATAAATCAATAATTTAAAAATCGTTGGATGATTAAATCCAATGATTTTTTTCTGTTAAATAACAAATTAATTCTTACATGTTATTCAATACTGTAATCTTGCATGTAACTTTCTCCTATAAAATAAGCTTAGCGAAAAGCCATGAGGACTCTCTTTCAACATGTAAATATCGGAGAAGAAAATCTTGAGTGAAGATAAATGAATAAAGCTAGGGTATACTGTAAAATGATTAAATACCTTTAATTCGAATGTCCACATACATGCTGTCCTCTATTAGGGATGGATGGCTTAGTCTATTAAATGTGTGTTGTATATATAGAAATATTTTTGTTATTTATTTTGAAATAGCATTTGAAGAGGTACCTATAATGAAAGGATATGAAATTTAAATATGTCAGAAAATTTTTGGAATGACTTACCTAAACCATTTTTCGTACTAGCTCCAATGGAAGATGTAACGGATGTGGTATTCCGTCATGTTGTTGCTAAAGCAGGCAGACCTGATGTGTTTTTTACTGAATTCACGAACGCAGAGAGTTACTGTCATCCAGAAGGAATGAAAAGTGTTCGCGGACGCTTAATGTTTACTGAGGATGAGCAGCCACTAGTTGCGCATATTTGGGGGGATCAACCTGAGAATTTCCGGCGAATGAGTATTGGCTTAGCGGAGATGGGTTTTAAAGGGATTGATATTAACATGGGCTGTCCTGTCCCGAATGTCGCACGAAGAGGGAAAGGCAGTGGTCTCATTCTTCGTCCAGATCTTGCGGCAGAACTTATTGAAGCGGCAAAAGCGGGCGGGCTGCCTGTAAGTGTGAAAACACGTCTTGGCTTTAGCGAAGTAGGGGAGTGGAAAGAATGGTTAACCCATATTTTAAAACAAGATATCGCGAATCTTTCCATTCATTTGCGTACAAGAGATGAAATGAGTCAGGTCGATGCGCACTGGGAGCTCATTCCGGAGATTAAGGAATTACGTGACCAAATAGCGCCAAATACATTACTTACAATCAATGGTGATATTCTTGACCGTCAAATGGGGCTAGAGCTTGCCACAAAGTACGGTGTAGATGGCGTGATGATTGGACGCGGTATTTTTAAAAATCCGTTTGCTTTTGAAAAGGAACCGAAAGAGCGTAGCAGTAAGGAGCACTTGGATCTTCTAAGATTGCAGCTGGATCTGCATGATCAATATATAGAAGTGTTGCCTCGTTCCGTTTCAGCGCTTCATCGTTTCTTTAAGATATATGTCAAAGGATTCCGTGGTGCAGGCGAACTCAGAAATCAATTGATGAACACGAAATCTACAGATGAAGTACGTGCGTTGCTTGATCATTTCGAAGAAAACAATGTTGATTAATACCTAACAGTGTGTGGAATTAACAGTAATAAATAGCTTAAGTTCTATGAGCGAAAAATAGGATTCTACTAATCTAACGATTGTAACATCGATGTTTATAACATGTGAGCCAAGATAAATTCAGGTCTATACTCCTGTTTTTTCTTGGCTTTTTCTTGCTCATTACAATTATGGTATCCGAACTTTTCTGAGTTCGGTTTTTTGTTTATATAGCTCGTCCTTTAAGAAAACGATAATAACTATAGGGTGAGTTTAGCTGCTGGTTATAGCTTTTAGCTATAACCAGGTATTACTTTTAAGTGTTATGTGGATCGTATTCCACCATGCTAGAATCAAAACAATACATAACGAGATGTACTAACGGAGGAGGAAATTTTTATGTGCAATAGATTTCAAATCGTAGGTAGCTTGCTGCGTCCATCGGACTTATTAGAATATAAACATGAGATTGAACACCGTGATGATATCACTTATCCCTTTTACCAAGATTTCGAGGGGTATGAGCAGTGTGAGACAGATGCAATTAAGGCTGTAGTCGATAAAGAAATTAAAAATGGTGTATCCATTCTTACCGATGGAGAGTATTCCAAATCGATGTGGCATTTGGATTTTGTTTGGGGCTTTGAGGGAGTTAGCCGCTATATAGCGGATCATGGATATTTTTTCAGAGATACGGATGGGACTTCAAAATATGAGACTCGGAAAGATATTGGACTACGTATTACAGGCGAATTAAGCGGTAAAAACCATCATTTTATTCATGTGTTTAAAGAACTACAAGCTGCTGCTGGGGACCGTGAAACCAAGCTGTGCGTACCATCTCCATCCCATATTTTTGGAGAGCTATCTTGGTCAGATAACATTGGCGGGGCGGAAGCCGTTTATAAAGATCGACATGAGCTTAAAGATGGTCTTGTTAAAGCTTATAAGGAATTTGTTGAGGACTTTGCCGCTGTAGGAGGGAAAATTCTTCAATTCGACGATTGCCTATGGGAGCTATTTGCAGATGATAACCCGAACTCTCCTTATACTGGCGAGAATATCGATCATGAGGAAGTGCAGGCTCTCGCTACCGAATTTATTGATATTAACAACACAATCATTGATTATGGCCATAGCTTAGGTCTCAAAATGTGGACGCATAACTGTCGTGGTAACTATGATTCCCGTAATATGGGCGGCGGCTCATATGCCAAAATTGCGAATCTGTTCTTGAAGCAGCTTAAATACGATCGCTTTTTCCTTGAATGGGATGATGAACGTGCAGGTTCGCTTGAGGCACTTGCTGTTTTCAAAGATAAGCCTGAAACAGAAATTGTACTTGGATTGTTGTCTTCCAAAACCAATACGCTTGACGATGAGGCTCGTGTAGTCAGAATGCTTGATGAAGCATCGAAAATCATTGATAAAGATCGTTTATTACTTTCTCACCAATGCGGTTTTGCTTCCTGTGATGGCGGTAATGAACTTACGGAAGATGAACAATGGGCGAAAATTAATCAAGGACAACGTATTGCAGCGCAATATTGGGGATAGTTGAATCAATTTCATAATACCTTTGGTTGCTTTAGTCTTAATAAACTTAAGTTAAAGAGGGAAGTAAATTCTCTCAATCAGACTGTCGATGGTACTTATCGGCAGTCTTTTTTTCTATGCATAGAGGAACGTGCTGAAAATTAAATAAAGTTGTGATAGAATCGGGGGAAGGCCTGAATGGATGATACAAAGTGTTTTAAGTTAGAGAATGTCTCATCATACGAAAAGAAAGCATAGAAAGCCGAGCAACTGCAAATATGGGTAGTTTAGGCTTTAAGAAATAGGAGGATACATGTCCTGGAGTAAATTGAAGAAAGAACTGGAGAGTTTTCTCTGTCCTGCATTAATTGGGAGAGTTGAATACCGCGCAACAAGTTACCGTTATTTACTTGATAAATCAGGGATTTGTTATATTGCTGTTGATAAAAAGAACGTACTCAACATGAGTGATCCAAATAACTCGATTAGATGGTATCAGACAGAACAGGAAATTAAGAGTGATTCAACTCTTGAAATCCCGATTAGCAATGAAGAAATTGAAGCAGTCAGACAAGATACAAAGGGAACTGTTCCGGAAGATCGTTTAATCGTGATTGCAAGAAGCAGGAAAATATCTGTACTTGCTAAGGAACTTTTGACAGCCCAAGCCACCTTAACTAAATCTAATTTTGTCGTTGTAGCGACAAAGTACTTATCTACTTCAATAGATGAAAATCTAGAGAGTAATGATATCTTATTGAATGTATTAGCATTAATCGACAGACGAGTTGGGAAAAAACGAATTCTAAACATGTCCGAGAAGATAAAGTTAAAACATCCCATTGTGCAGTATTTTTATGAATTGCGGCGCAGTACATTATAATAATAAATAACTTCCATTATAGAGTATTCAAGAGTAGATAAACCGCCAAGTGGGGTGGATCTCTTAACTGTAAGTGAAATGTGAAATCACTAAATTAAGGCATAAAAAAGAAGACAACAGGATGGTCCTGTGTGTCTTCTTTTTTGTGTTCGTTTAGCAAACCATACTGGTGCATTTATTTATCAGGCACCTAGGAACATTTTCATGTCATCTTCTACATTGGTAATACCGCCGATTCCGAAGTTCTCTACGAGTACTTTGGCAACGTTAGGCGACAGGAATGCAGGAAGCGTAGGGCCGAGATGAATATTTTTCACACCAAGATAAAGCAGGGCAAGCAGCACGATAACTGCTTTTTGCTCATACCAGGCAATGTTGTAGGAAATCGGCAGTTCATTGATATCCTCAAGTTCGAATACTTCCTTCAGTTTCAAAGCGATAACGACCAGGGAGTATGAATCATTGCATTGCCCAGCGTCCAGAACCCGCGGAATACCGCCGATATCGCCTAAATCCAGCTTATTGTATTTGTATTTGGCACAGCCTGCGGTCAGGATGACCGTATCTTTCGGAAGCTCGGCTACAAAATCGGTGTAATAATTGCGGGATTTCATCCGCCCGTCGCAGCCGGCCATGACGAAGAATCGGCGGATCGCACCGGTTTTCACAGCATCGACAATTTGATCAGCCACGTTCATCACAGCAGCATGAGCGAAGCCGCCAATGATCTCGCCTGTTTCAAGTTCTGTTGGAGCTTGGCATTCTTTTGCTTGTTCGATCAGTGCAGAGAAATCCTTTGGAGCGCCATCTGTTCCTTCCGGAATATGACGGACGCCCGGAAATCCGGTGTTGCCCGTTGTATAAATACGGTCCTTATAACTATCCTTCGGCGGAACGATACAGTTGGTCGTCATCAGAATCGGTCCGTTAAAGGCTGCAAATTCGCTAGTTTGCTTCCACCAGGCATTTCCGTAATTACCTACAAAATGCTCATATTTCTTGAACGCTGGATAATAGTGAGCAGGGAGCATTTCACTGTGCGTATATACGTCCACACCGGTTCCTTCCGTCTGCTTCAGCAGTTCTTCTAAATCCTTCAGATCATGACCGCTGATGAGAATGCCGGGACGGTTTCTAACCCCGATATTCACCTTCGTTATTTCCGGATTTCCATACACGGAGGTGTTTGCCTCGTCAAGCATCGCCATTGCGTTTACACCGTATTTACCAGTTTCCATCGTCAAAGCTATGAGATCCTGCACTTCAAGGCTGTCGTCAAGCGTAGCTGCAAGCGCACGGCGCATAAATCGGTTGAGTTCGTTGTCATCCTTCTCCAGGTGAAGCGCATGATACGTATACGCAGCCATCCCCTTGAGGCCGTATGTAATCAATTCGCGCAGCGAGCGGATGTCTTCGTTACGTGTGGAGAGGACACCAACCGTACGTGCTTTTTCATCAAAAGCAGCCTCGTTATCCGCTTCCCACACAGCAGCATCCGGGAGACTCGCAGATCGGTCCGGATATTGTTCATTATAATAGCCTCGTACCTCGCCGCGGAGCGCTATCGCTTCTCTTATTCTTCCTACAAAAACATCGCGGTCAAAGTTGGCATTCGTAATCGTTGCAAACAAGGAGTCCATGATAAACAGCGATACGCGCTGTTCAAGCACTTCTGGCAGCCGGACATCCAGACTGAGAAAAGAGATACCTTTCAGCAGATAAATCAGCAAATCCTGCAGGTTTGCCACGTCATGCGGTTTACCGCATACCCCGATAAGAGTGCAGCCTGTTCCTTTGGATGCCTCTTGGCATTGAAAGCAGAACATGGACGGCTGATGGTTTAAGGTCTGCTCTGTCACGTTGTTTTTCATTATCTTTCCTCCTGTTTTCATGTCATTTTTTATCGTTTGATTCAGTATAAGTTTGCCCTTCAATTGGACTGTCAGAAGTCAGTATACCCCGCCACCAAGGCTGTATGGGTGATTGGAATCACTATTTTTGAGGTTGTGAGTAAAATCACAACCCACGTTCGTCTCTTCTTTTAAACTGGTATCATTGACCCTAGAAGAAATGAGGAGAGAAGATGTCGATTTTACCTCAAAAAAATGAACTGGGATTTTACGAGATCCGTCTTGAATCCATCGGCGGGCTTGGTGCCAACCTGGCCGGAAAAATGTTGGCCGAAGCTGGAGTGACTGGCTCTGGTCTTAACGGTTCCAATTTTTCTAGCTATGGTTCGGAGAAAAAAGGTTCACCGGTAAAGAGTTTCGTAAGATTCTGTGATCCAGACGTTGAAATTCGTGATCACAGTCCCATTGAACAGCCGCATGTAGTCGGCGTATTTCATGAGGCATTATATAAAACAGTTGATGTAATAAGCGGATTAAGACCGGGCGGAACGGTGCTTGTGAACACAGCGCGAGATCTTTCCGAAGTAGCCGCAGATCTGAACATGACGCAAGGTACTCTGGCCGCGATCGATGCGCTAAGAATTGCCGTTGAGGAAAAAACGAAAGTCAATACGGCGATGCTTGGTGCCTTGTTCCGGATTTGCAGTTTCCTTAACCCGGACGATATGCGGCAGGTTATCCGTAGAACGTTTGAGAAAAAGCTCCCACATCTCGTGGAAGCGAATTTGCGTACCTTTGATAGAGGATATAACGAAGTTCAGTTCCTATCTTTAGAAAATGGCACAGAGCTTATGGATCAGGCGCCCTTCGTAAGACCGCAGCCAATCCTCGGATATGAAACGCAGGAGTTTGGCGGAATACTGAGCGTTACGGCAAACAGCGTGCTGAAGGATCTTAGCAGCTCCCGGCAAGGTTATTTGCCGGAATACAAGCAGGAGGACTGCATTAACTGTGCCGCCTGCGATACGGTATGTCCGGATTTCTGCATCGTATGGGAACAGAAACCGGATAAACGCGGCAACCTGCAGATGTTTATGAAAGGTATCGATTATCAGTACTGCAAAGGCTGCCTGAAATGTGTGGAAGCTTGTCCGACGAGTGCTTTGTCCGCCATGTTGGAAGAGGCGCATTATGCGCAGCAGCACCGGGTGCCGCAATCATTCCCCTATATAACTGCGGAGGGAGTTAAATCATGAACATGCAAATGACAGAAACAACGGGGCAAAAGATGCCGGCCGCTCAAACAGCGGTCTTTGAATCAGGCAACGAAATGGCAGCTATGGCTGCTGCCCAGATTAACTATCACATTATGGGTTATTTCCCGATTACACCGTCTACAGAAATCGCTCAATATCTTGACATGATGCGTACGCGCGGCGAACACGATATCAAGCTGATTCCAGCTGATGGTGAACACGGCTCTGCCGGTATCTGCTATGGTGCAGCTGCTGCCGGAGCACGAGTATTTAATGCAACTAGCGCGAACGGGTTCCTGTATATGATTGAACAGCTTCCTGTGCAGGCGGGTACTCGTTTTCCGATGGTGATGAACCTGGTAACGCGAGCGGTCAGCGGCCCATTGGATATCCGAGGGGACCATTCTGATCTTTATTACGGCCTGAATACCGGCTGGGTAATACTGACGGCGCGTTCGCCGCAAGCAGTATATGACCTCAATATCATGGCGCTGCGTATTGCTGAACATGAAGACGTACGTCTGCCGGTTATTGTGGCTTATGACGGCTTTTTCACATCGCACCAAAAACGCCGAGTACAAATATTCACGAACCGAGAAACCGTGCAGAAGTTTGTAGGGGAGCAGGCGCCAGCATTCCCGCATGTGCTGGACGAGAACAATCCGATCGTTGTTGGGGCTTATATGAACGGCGACGACTTGATCAACAACCACTACCAGCAGTCAAACGCGATGTACCGTGCGGGCGAGGTATTCAAGGAAGTGGCGGAGGAGTATGCGGCATTGTCCGGAAGATCCTATTCGCCGCTTGATCTGTACCGTATGGAAGATGCGGATGTGGCTTTGTTCCTGCTAAATTCGGCAGCCGAATCGTCAAAGGACGTAGTGGACCGGCTGCGGGCAAAAGGGATTAAAGCAGGCGTGATCAGCCCGAATATTATCCGACCATTCCCGGCAAAAGAAATCCGCGAAGCACTGACAGGTGTCAAAGCGATGCTTGTGGGTGAACGTGCCGATTCTTATGGTGCGAACGGCGCCAATCTGACGCATGAGGTCAAATCGGCCTTACAGGATCTACGCGGACCACAGCCGATTGTGCTTTCCCGCATATTTGGCCTTGGTGGGAAAGATTATTACGCGGATGATGCGGAAGCTTTCTTTGCCTTGACGATCGAGGCAATGGAGATGGACTGTGCAAAGGTTCCGTTTGATTATTACGGCCAAACACCGGGAGATGAGGCGAAAAAGCTGCAGCCGGTTATTGCGCCGATGAACGGGGACAGCTTTAAATCCGGTCTGATCACCGTAAAGGTGGATGAGGCGACAAATAAGCTGGCTGTTAGAGTACCGCCGATGCGGGCGCTTGCCGCCAAACCGAAACGCTTTGCTTCGGGTCACGGAGCCTGCCCGGGCTGCGGTATTTTCCCGGCACTGGAGCTCTTTTTCAAAGGGATTGAAGGCAATGTCGTTACTTTATTCCATACCGGCTGCGCTTATATCACCACAACGGGTTATCCGTATAACTCGCATAAACAGAGCTTTATTCATAACTTATTCCAGAACGGACCGGCTACTTTATCCGGTACAGTAGAGGCGTTCCTGGAGAAGAAACGCCGGGGAGAAATCGAAGTTCCCGAGGATTTCACGTTTGTCATGGTAACCGGAGACGGCGGCATGGATATTGGAATGGGTTCAGCAATCGGTACGGCACTTCGGGGCCATAACCTGATTATTTTGGAATACGATAATGAAGGTTACATGAATACGGGAGCACAGCTTTCATATTCCACTCCTTTAGGACACATGACCAGTACGTCCGGTGTAGGCAAACAGCAGCAGGGTAAACCATTCCATCACAAAGATACGGTGCAAATGATGGCAGCTGCGCATATTCCGTATGTATTTACAGGGACGGAAGCATTCCCTCAGGATCTTGTGAAAAAGGCGGCAAAAGCACAGTGGTATGCCCAGAATGTAGGAACCGTCTACGGAAAGCTGCTAATCACATGCCCGCTGAACTGGAAATCGAGCGACAAGGATGGGGAAAACATCGTTCGTGCGGCCGTGAATTCATGCTTCTTCCCGCTGTATGAAGTGGAGCAGGGAGAAACGAATATCACGTATGATCCTGATGCGAAGAAGAAACGGATTCCGCTCGCCGACTGGCTGAAATATATGGGCAAATCAAAACACCTGCTTAAGGATGAAAATAAAGAAATGCTTGGCCAATTTGAGAAAGAAGTGGAGCGGCGCTGGTCGATTCTGAAAGCGAAACACGAGAACCCGCTGCTTTAATGGCGGAAGAACATTCGTTGGAGTACCAACGGTGATTGTCTAAAGTACTGGTTAAATCAGAGGCTGAAGCACTGGCAAGGTGCACTAGGGTAAGTAAATTAGCTTTATTACTAATCTGTGCCCTCTTATGAAAAATGAGCCTGTACTAAAATCGCCTCAAGATGGTTAACTATCTTGAGGCGATTTTTTTTATAATATTGGATAGGAGGAATAACGTAAGAGATTTAGAACGACCGGATGTATTTGGAGTAGTATTCTTGAGAGCTTGGATTCATGTTAACATTTTGAATAGTGAATTAAACAGGAGAGGTATGAAGGCATCTATGAAACCAATTACAGAAGTTGCAGCAAGGCTAGGGCTGGAAATGGATCAGCTTGAACTTTACGGAAAGTGGAAAGCAAAATTATCCGAGGATGTATGGGAATCCATCTCACATCGGCCAGACGGAAAGCTTATTCTTGTTACCGCGATGAATCCAACGCCAGCAGGGGAGGGCAAGACGCTCACAACGATTGGACTCACGCAAGGATTGAATCGGATTGGACGGAAAGCTGCCGCCGCACTGCGTGAGCCATCGCTCGGACCATGCATGGGAATGAAAGGCGGAGCGACAGGCAGTGGAAAAGCACAGATTGTGCCTGCTGAGGACATTAATCTCCACTTTACGGGCGATATCCATGCGATAACATCAGCACATAATCTGCTCGCGGCACTCATAGATAACCACATTTTCCAAGGAAACGATTTGCGTCTTGACCCGGCTCGCATTGTATGGAAACGGGCGCTTGATATGAATGATCGACCGTTGCGTCAGATCGTCATTGGTATTGGTGATAACAACGGCACTGTGCGCGAAGATGGCTTCCTTATTTCGACGGCTTCGGAAGTAATGGCGGTGCTATGTTTAGCTGAAAATATGGATGATCTAAGGGAGCGACTCAGCCGAATCGTCGTGGCATACGACATGGACAAGCGGCCAGTGACGGCGGGTGAGCTTCGGGCGGTGGACGCAATGTGTGCCCTGCTTAAAGATGCAATTCATCCGAACCTGGTACAGACGATTGAAGGCGACCCGGTGTTCGTTCACGGCGGGCCGTTTGCGAATATCGCCCACGGATGCAGCAGCATACGGGCCACCCGTCATGCTCTCAAGCTGGCGGATTACGTCGTGACAGAAGCAGGATTCGGTGCAGATCTGGGCGCGGAAAAATTCATGGATATTAAGTGTCGTATGGGGAATCTGCATCCCGCAGCTGCAGTCATTGTCGCGACCGTACGTGCGTTAAAATACAATGGCGGCGTACCGAAGCAGGAACTCCTGACGGAGAATGCCGAAGCGATACATACCGGATTCAGTAACTTACGTCGTCATGTGGAGAACATGCGTACCTTCGGTGTACCGGTAATCGTTGCGATTAACCGCTTTGCGGCAGATACAGAGGCAGAGCTGGCGCAGGTTATGGGTCTCTGTGCAGAGCTTGGTGTGAAGGCGATTGTCTCCGATGCCTGGGAGCTTGGCGGCGAAGGCTGCCGCGAGTTGGCGCAGGAAGTGGCGGAGCTGGCTGACGGATCAGCAGAGGATACGTTCCAGCTGCTTTACCCTGATGACATGCCAATTACGGAGAAGATTGAGACGATCGTTACGCGAATTTACCGCGGAGCGGGTGTGAAATATCGTCCCGCTGCAAGGCGGGCACTGCAGGAATTAGAGCGGCTAGGCGTGCGTGACCTTCCTGTCTGCATGGCGAAGACACCATACTCGTTTACAGATCGTCCTGCTGAACTTGGAGCGCCAGAACAGTTCACAATTGAGGTGCAGGATGTCCGATGGTCTGCAGGTGCGGGGTTTGTTGTTGTCCTGACCGGTAAGGTGGTTACAATGCCAGGGTTGCCTGAAGAGCCGGCGGCATGGCGCATAAAGCTGAATGAGGCGGGACATATCGAAGGCTTGAGCTGATATACCGGAGAAGGACAGATGACCTTCGCAAGTAATGATTTTAAATAAACGATTCTGGTAAGACACTTTAAAAATGTTCTGCACGCATTGTATATAAAATTAGTGTTGCATAGCAAAATGGGGAAGGATGAATGGAAATGGGATAAGCCCAGATGCATTCATTTCTTCCCCTATTTTTATATCAATATATGACTTCAGCACACCCTCGTTTATCTATTTGCCGCGAATAAATTATTCCGTTAGCTGCTTGGCTTTTGGCTATTCTTCTAGCTACTTTAGGTTTATTTCCCCATTATCTAAAAAAATCAACAATATTTATTGATGTGTTGAGTAATCAACGAATTGCGCTAAATTAACCATTGAACGCTATTTTAATCCATTTATAATTTTAGACAGATGTTGATTAATCAATGAGTATTGATTAGTTAGGTGAATTTAGCTTAGCACCTTCGATAAGAAAGGGGAAAAAGTATGTTTAACGAAACTTACAAATTATCAAATGGTATAGAAATTCCAAAATTAGGACTTGGCACATGGCTGCTTGACGATGCACAGACAGCACAGGCAGTTCGTGATGCGGTATCGATCGGATATCGTCATATTGATACTGCTCAGGCTTATATGAATGAAACTGGTGTAGGCGAAGGAATTCGTTCCTGTGGTGTCGCAAGAGAAGAACTTTTTATTACGACAAAGGTTGCTGCAGAAGCAAAGACCTATGATGCAGTTACACAGTCCATTGATGAGTCTTTAGCAAAGATGGGACTGGATTACATTGACCTTCTGATTATCCACAGTCCACAGCCTTGGAAGGAGTTCCGTGAGGAAAACCGTTACTTCGAGGAAAACAAAGAAGTATGGACAGCAATGGAGGATGCTTATAAGGCAGGCAAGGCAAAGGCAATTGGTCTTTCTAACTTCCTTCAAGATGATATAGAAAATATTCTTTCAAGTTGTGAAATCAAGCCCATGGTAAATCAAATATTGGCACATGTGAGCAATACTCCTTTCGAGTTAATTGAATTCTGCCAGAAGAATGACATTCTGGTAGAAGCCTATTCACCAATTGCTCACGGTGCAGTCCTTGATCATGCTGAGGCGAAAGTAATAGCTGATAAGTATGGGGTATCTGTTGCCCAGCTTTGCCTGCGTTATGACATTCAGCTTGGTCTTGTAGTCATTCCTAAGACGGCAAACCCGGATCACATGAGAAACAATGCAGAGCTTGATTTTGTGATCAGCGATGCAGATATGGAGACTTTGAAAAATGTGGAGCACATCGAGAATTATGGTGAGCATAGCTTCTTCCCGGTATTTGGCGGGAAAATAAAATAAACAGGGTGTTTACGAGGAGGCATTTTTATGACAACAATGAAAGATAAAGTGGTAATTGTAACGGGAGCAAAAGGCGGTATGGGGCTGGCAACAGCCCAATTATTTGCTAAAGAAGGTGCAAGTGTAGCTTTAGTTGATAGGAATGAACCTAAACAAGAAGCACAAGACTTGGTAGACGCGGGCTATCAAGCGATATCCATCCAATGTGATGTTTCAGATGAGGAAGCTGTTAAAGCTATGGTAGAGAAAACAGTGGATGCATTTGGAAAATTAGATTATGCATATAATAATGCCGGTATTCAAAACGCCATGACAGATACGGTTGATTTAAAGGAAGAAGTTTACGATGAAGTGATGAATGTGAATACGAAGGGTATTTGGCTTTGTATGAAGTATGAGCTGCTTCAATTAAGAAAGCAAGGGACAGAAGGGGCAATCGTTAATTGTTCTTCAATGGGAGGATTAATGGGTGGTCCCGGACGTTCTGTATACCATGCTTCTAAACATGGTGTACTCGGATTAACGAAAAGCGTTGCTTTAGAGTATGCTTCAAAAGGAATTCGTATTAATGCAGTATGTCCAGGAATCGTCGAAACGCCAATGGTTGAAAATATGTTAGCTACAGAAAGTGATGCAATGGACGAATTAATAAAACAAGTCCCAATTGGCCGTCTAGCTAAAGCAGAGGAAGTTGCTTCTGTTGTACTTTGGTTATGCTCTCCTTCCGCAAGCTATATAGTTGGTCAAGCGATATCCGTAGATGGTGGATTCACGGCCTAATCATATGACGCAGTAAATGGAGGTGAAAGCTATGCAAACCCATTGGAGCCAAGAACAAATGGATGCTTTTTCAAAGGCGGATGATATGTATATATCACCCTTTTACAGTGACGGTAAAACTCCGGGAACACCAACTTGGATTTGGTCTGTTGTTGTAGATAATAATCTATATGTCAGAGCCTATAACGGTCAGAATTCAAGATGGTATAAATCTGCTGTAAGGCAAAAAGCGGGAAAGATAAAGTTAAATGGTGAAGAGTATAAGGTAACATTCCAGCCTGTGGATACGGATGCTGCATTAACTGAAAAAATTGATAAAGCTTACAAAGATAAATACGGTAACAGTATGTATCTTTCACCTATGTTAAGCAAAGGACCTGTAAGTGCAACCGTAAAAATCTTACCTCGTGAGGAATAATATTATTTATCCTGAATTATTCAAAAGAGGTTCTCTATTTTCCTGAAGGAAAACAGAGGACCTCTTTTTTTGATAAGAACGATTGATAGCTTGTGGTTAAATGCATTCCCCATGTTCGGATACTTATAGATTTCTGTCTATCAAAATCCCTAGTTGTACTGCTATCACACGAGGCGGATAAGGCATCCCTTCTTTGATCCACCATTCTACAATGCCTACAAAAGATGTAACTATAAATTGAAGTATAACCTCTTCATTCAATTCTCGATTGATCGCTTTTGTTGTGTCAATATCGTTTTTCATTTCTTCGATAAGAAGCGCTTGGAACCGAGTACGAAAAGAAGATGCTTTAGTACTTGCTAATAACGTTGAAAAGAAAGTATAGTTGCTCTCAAAGTATTCGAACCAGCCTACATTCGATTCTACAAAGTCTAATTCCATTTCAGCTGCTGATTCGCACATTACCCTTAGTTTATTAATATGTTCTTCAATGATTTTATCCAGCAGATCATACTTGTCCGAGTAATGAAGATAAATGGTTCCTCGGTTCACATTTGCCCGGTCAGCAATATCCTGAATAGTAATATCATCAAAATTTTTATCAGACATCAGTTCGATCACAGCTTTTTTGATCGCTTCTTGGCTTTTGCTTATTCTTCTATCCACTTTAGTCATTGTTAGGTCACCAATCTTTTCTAAAGATAATCAGCAGTTTTGTCTTTTTATAATTATAAACAGGTGTTGATTAATCAATCAATATTCATTTTTTAAGTTCTATCATTTTTGAAAAGTTTTAACCATTCTTTTTTAAGTAGGGCATACTGGAAGGTATTTTCGTATTTAGGTGTTCCATCTTCGTATTTGGTGAACGAAATGAATTCTAAGAAACAGCCCTCTTTTCGCATACCTAATCTCTCACATAACTTCTGGGATTTAAAGTTGTCGTCTTCCACGTAAGCATACACTCTTCTCGCTCCTTGTTGTTCGAAGAGATATTGCAATAAGGCTTTCGCACTTTCACTTGCATACCCTTTACCCTCATATTTATGATTAAAATTCCATCCTACATTATAGGTGTCTGGTTCTTCTTTCATAGTGAATAACTCCCCGATCAGATTACTGGTATCCTTCAGGCAGACAGCAATATAGGAGTCGTCTTTACTCTTTTTACTAGCATTAGAGATGGCTTCTTCCAATGTTGAAATTTTATCATCAAGGAAACAGTTCACTCTGGGATTTGATAAATACTCCAACATGCTCTCAGCATCTTTCTCAGAAAAACTTCTTAATAACAGTCGGTCGGTTTCTATATTTTGCATAAGTAATGCTCCTTTTCATGTTAAATATATAAAATATAATACTACTATTGGCCGAATTCCGATGCCCGTACTATTTACTCCTGTGAGTGTGTTTTTATATGATTTTCGATATGGATAAATAACATGCGGTCTTTAACATAAATAATTAATTTTGAATCCCTTGGACTTATCGGCATGCTTGGTAATATTGGATGGAAAACCTCCGTTACATACCTGAAGAGAAGTAACATAAACCCCGCTTCTAGCGAAGGGGGGTTATATCGTTTATACTGATAAAACCAATTTAGTTCTTAGGAGATGTTTGACGAACCATGAACAAGAAAGAAGTCGCTCACATACGTAAGCAGTTTAAGATGGATCATGATTTACTGAATATTTACGATATTCTTAACGTGTACATTATGAAGGAAACAAACGAAGTATATCACTGGGAGCGGAATCCTTTTGAATTAGTGGAGCGAGAGAAACAGGAGCTGCACATGGGGAATTTTAAAAAACTGCTCACTGGAGAATTAGATCAAAAGTTGTTCGAACTTAAGTTTCAAGAGGAAGCGGAGGAACCTGCGCAGGTGCTGTTGCACCAAGCTTTAGTAACAGGCGATCCAGAAGAATGGCAGGACCTTATGCTCCTGCTCGTAGATAAAATGTTAGTGGATGCCAAATATGAACGGGATACCGTGATTACGTTCGTGCGTGGACAGTACTACTTGCCGACCAAAGCCAGAAACGAAGAGGCTGAGGAGAGTGGGAAGGATGAAGTGTTCGCACATCCGTTCATTTTATGCAGTGTAAATTCCACGGAGAAGCAAAAGAAAACTCTCTTATTTGATTATGTGGAGAGGGAATATAAGTACAATGTGAATGTAGATCCGATTATCAAGTTGAGCTCGCCGGAGCAAGGGTTCTTTTATCCAAGTGTGACAGACAATTACTCCGATGTGAACCGTATTTTGTACTGTACGGGAAAATCGAACTTTCCAGATCCGCATTTCATCGAACAGGTCTTAACTGCCGAAAGGTCCGTGACGGCACTCGAAGAGAGAGCGATCTTCGAAGATATCGTAAAGGAAGTAGCGGGTGAAGAACTTGATGCTTCCACCATCGCACAGGTGTACGAGGAGATTCAGTATGTAATTGAAACGAACGAAGAGGAGGAAGAACCTCCGAAGCTGGATTATAAAGATTTGGAACGTGTCCTAACCGTAAGCGGAGTAGAGAACGTGACGCCGGAGAAAGTGGAACGGGCTTTTGAAACAATTATTGATGATAGGAACTATGAGCTGAAAGCGAGCAGCGTCATGCCGAAATATACCACAAAATCGATTAAAATCGATACCAAGGTAGCCACGATTTCGGTCAGCCCACAGGATTTAAAGTATGTGAAACAGGTGAATTTCCAAGGGAAACGATGCATCATGATTGAGGTCGACGAAGATGTCGTGATTGAAGGATTCACGCTTAGTACGGAGACGTTATAGAATCAGGTTCACAGTTTTTGATTTAAGATTAACCGAATGAATAATTCCAAAGCTATGCTTTAGATAAATTTATAATAAATTAAACGGAGTGCCCTAACGAGGTGCTCCGTTTTTTCGTACATAATCGAATTAACCAACGTAACTAGTAAGGATCATTTTGAGAGTGATGATATGAAGCTGCTATGATCTGAGCTTGTTCATTCGCTGAAGCATGAATTGGAGAAGGGAATATTAGGAAGTAGACTATGTTAGAATAAAATCATCAAAATGCAATTATTGGAGGTAATCTTTCTTGATCATTCAACTAGGTAATTTCGAAGTGAATTCTGGGCAACTGGTTGTCGCTGACCCTTGTTATGAACTGGATACCGATACCGTTATCATGGGTGTGTTAGAGCTTGTTGCGAATGGTACTTGGAACACGGAAGTGGAGAAGGTGGAAATTCCAGATAGGGGTGAAGCTAACGCTAAACTGACGGCTTATCATCAATCGGTTGCTGAACAGGGAACATTTTTGGAGTGGATTAAGTGTCCATTTGTGGTTGGGGTGGATAGTGGACAGGCTGGAATTTTTGATAGTAACCATTACCGGATTCCTGATGCGGCTAATCACAGCGGTAATAATGATACGGACAGCGAATGGTATCTTGTTTGCTGTGATATCACCGACAATGGGGAAGAAGCGGGTGTCCTTACTGGTGGCGTTGTATCTCGTACCGGTATGGGTGATGGTGCTTACGGTGTGTATAAAGCAGTAAATGGGCAGAGTCAGGTTGTTGGTGTGAAGATTGTGTTTATTAAGAATTAACTTTCTACTAATAAGACTAAATAAAAAACAAGCGCAAACGGCCATGGAAGGGTATCCTTGTATGGCCGTTTTATTAGGCAGCACCCTTCTAAGAAACTGTAGCTATAACTAAAGAGGTATAGGGCTATTAGCTCTTCAGAACTATTATTTGAATAAAAAGCGTGAATCTTTCAGCATCTCCTCTCCAATTCCATCAATATGAAGGACTCCTGAATCTTTTATCAGTTCCATATTATGGTTAAAATATAGAATTAATGAAATGTTGGAGAGGATGCGAATGTCTAGAATACTTGTTCTGCCTGAGGTGCTGATCCGAGTTTCGGATGAAGCTGCAAGGGCTGCGGAAGAACTAGAAACGATCAAAAGCTTTTTGGACCAACAGATTAGGGGATTGATGGCATCCTGGGATGGGACGGCAAGTGCCCGGTTTTTCGTGGATTTTCAGCGAATCAATTTCGAAATGAATAAAACAATTGAACAACTTAGAATCATTAGCCAGGAATTGAAAACTATTTCCTTACGATTTATTGAGGCAGATGAGCGCATAGAAAACTGGAATATAGCATCTGCTACAAGCAACAACACCGAAGTCAAAACGTTTCAGGATCAAGCAGAGGATTTTTGGCATGGGTTTCAGTCTGAAGCGAAGTCTATCGGGAGTTCGTTGATAGATACAGCTACATCTTTGGTTGAAGACCCACTTAGCACAGTGGGAGATATGGCTTATAATGCAACCATTGGAACCGCGGAAGAAATCATCGACACGGCGGTTTGGGGAGGCAAAATGATCTTCGATGCCGATACGCGGCAGAAGTTTGCCGAAGATGTTGAAGATTCGGGCGGTACATCCAACTACTTGGGACAGCAGGCTGCCGTTTTCCTGGCTGGTTTGACCACGCGGCGGATTGGCCTCAAGGCTCATCCTAATTTCAAGCAGGATTCGGGCGGGGATGGAGGGAAGAGTGCTGAGGGTACCGGTAATAATTTTCAATGGAAGGGAAAAAAACTTTAGCAAAATGAGTGAAGGCGTATCCTCCACCGAGATGATAAACAATCTAGAAAAATCGGGATGGACCAAGACCATTGAGCCAGGAGGAAAGAAAAGTGGACCAGCAACTATTCTTATTGACCCAAGCACAGGTACAAAAGTGAGAATACACGCAGAGCCCGGAGAAGGAACTCCTTATTTTAGGGTTCAAAATGAGGGTGGCAACTATCTCGATGATAATGGAGTATTCCCTAGCAACGCAACAAGGCAAGAATTTAGAGATGCGACACATTTTTATTTTGAAAAGTAGGTGAGCGGAAGTGTTGGCTACTAATTTGAATGATGTTCTAGAAAATTATGATTTCACAGACAGTATAGTTACGGAAGTTCAATGGGCTGATAACTTAATCGACCTGACAGTAGTTGTTGATTATTATTGGGATATTCAAGATGGTCATGACACGACAAGGCTATTAAAGATTATTTTCAAAAATTGCATAAAAGCGGATTTTCAAACTAGCACAGAACTACTCTTAACTCCAGATGAGGTAAACAAAGAAAGTCTCTTTACAATTGTTCTTTTTAAAGAGCTGACAGAGAATTTGGATAAGCAAAAACATGTTGGAATTTTTACAACAGACTACTCAAAACCCTGGTTGTCGGTAGTATGTTCTGATGTGATGTTGAAGGAATAAACCCATCACTAACGTTGATTGGCTTGGCCTCATTTTTTACGAATACCATTATTATCTTGCAGACATAAATAAGTAAGGTGGTAAAGAAACAAGAAACTAGTCCTTTCATGTTGTGTAGTAAACTACACTTTTATAAGGACTGGTTTCTTTTTGTCAACTAAAAATGGGAATGAACTTATCTATTTTCCATGATCATGAATTTTTAGGGAATATTTATTTAAATGTTTATTATATGTTTTTTTAAAGTTATAATGGAAGTTGGTCTGCTGAAAAATGTACATAGGAGGGAGATGAAGTTGTATGGACCATATGATTTTCGAAGTTGGAACCGCTTTATTACTTATTGCAATCTTTTCACTGATTGCAGGTAAATTCAAGTTTTCAATCATACCCTTTTTAATTGTGTTGGGGATGTTAGTTGGGCCGCACGCCCCGACGCTGGGTTTGATTGATTTGACCTTCATTGAGAGCAATGAAGTGATCACATTTTTAGGACGGATCGGGGTTCTGTTTTTATTATTTTATATAGGACTCGAGTTTTCCGTATCTAAATTAATTAAATCAGGCCGCAATATTGTGTTTGGTGGAACGGTATATGTTCTGATCAATTTTATTATTGGTTTAGCCTATGGTTTCATGGTCGATTTCCCGTTATATGAAACGTTAATTATTGCAGGGATGTTATCTGTATCCTCTACGGCCATTGTGGCAAAAGTACTCGTCGATTTCAGACGGACAGGTAACTCTGAAACAGAGCTCATCCTGGGTATGATTTTGTTTGATGATTTGTTCCTCGCTGTTTTCCTATCCGTGATGTCTGGTTTACTCCTAGGGGGAGCAACGTCTATTGGTGGTATTCTGCTATCTGTAGCACTCTCAATGGGGTATATGTTACTGTTCTTCGTCATCGCAAGAAAAGGAACGCCTTTGCTGAATAAGCTGCTTAATATCACATCCAATGAAATATTCATTATCGTTGTATTCTCACTCTTGTTCTTTATCTCCGGTTTTTCCGAGACTCTGCACGTAGCAGAAGCGATCGGGGCTTTATTATTTGGGCTAGCTTTATCGGAAACAACCCACAGTAAGAGAATCGAACAGCTTGTGATTCCGTTCCGAGATTTCTTCGGTGCTATTTTCTTCTTTAGTTTCGGTCTTAGTATTGATCCATTAACACTGGGTGATGCTGCATGGATTGCCGTTGGGGCTGTTGTGTTAACGATGATAGGGAATATTCTAGCAGGAATGATTGCTGGACGAAAAGCGGGACTATCTCATAAAGCTTCGACCAATATTGGTCTTACGGTTATGGCTCGCGGAGAGTTTACGATCATTGTAGCTAATTTAGGTATATCTGCAGGACTGTTACCGATTTTAAAACCATTTTCGGCGCTATATGTGTTAATATTGGCCATTCTTGGGCCGTTACTGGCGAAAGAATCGAAACATATCTATAATGGCTTAAATAAACTGTTTAGATGGAACCAAGTAAAGGAGAAGCCGAAAGAGGAGAAATTAAACGAAACCATCTGATATCGTTTAAATAATGGAGGTATACGTATATGGGAACTATAAGAGAATCTGATCTTCCTGGAATAGGTAAAAAATATCAATTGGAAGCGAATTCAGGCAGTAAGATCGTGATTGTCATCCATAATGATGGACGAAGAGAGCTTTATCATTTTTTAGATGAGGATCCAGATGAATGCATCTCTCAAGTAAGCTTGGATGATGAAGAGTCCAGACAGATTGCTTCTATTATTGGAGGCATGCAATATAAACCTAAGGCACTTGATACGGTTCAAGTAACGCTTGATGAACTCGTCATTGAATGGTGCAAAATAGAACCACACTTTAAAAGCATTAATAAAACGATTGAGGAATTACATGTTAGAGCTCGCACTGGTGCAACGATCCTTGCAATTGTGGAGAAGGGGAAACAGAAGATTAATCCTGGGCCGCAAGATAAACTAATGTTAGGGATGACGCTTGTTGTAGCGGGAGAGAGAAAACAAATTAAGCAGTTGAATGATCTGTTGTTAGAAGGGTAACAAGGGCTCGGTATCGCTGATACGAAAAGTCGGTATACACCAGCTAATATCGTCATAAAAGAACGACAAAAGACGCTTAGGAATCAATCCCTAGAAGCGTCTTTATTTTGTTTATTCTACTTCTTACGGTTTGACTATACCCACCCCGTAAACTCCAATATAGACGCATTCGCAGATTGTGTTTCGGATTGAGCCCCTTTACGCCACTGCTTCGGTGACTCGCCTATAAGCTTGGAGAAGCATCGATTGAAGCTGGATATGGATTGAAATCCGACTTGCTCAGATATAGAAAGAATGGAATCATCCGTACGTTTTAACTGCTTGCAGGCTTCTTCAATCCGGGTGTTATTTAGAAAATCGAGAGGAGACGTTCCCATCATTTCATGGAACTTTCTTCGGAAATGAGTGGGGCTTAAGTGGCATAAATCGGCTAGAAAATCGATTGTGATCGGTTTCATATAGTTTTTCGTGATATATTCCAGAACCGGAGAAATGACAAAATCACCTTTTAGGTTTTGCTCGGTTTCTTGATCTGACAAGGGGATACTCATGGAGTGAATTCTAAGGAGTTCTATATATAAGGATAACAATAGGCCGTAGGCACTTTCCTGATAATGAGTATTCTGCTGTTTCAGTTCTTCTACGACCGATGTCGCAAGTGTGTAAACCTTCGGATAGTTCTCTTTGTTTAATATACAGTTCATTCCCTTTATCATCTGCAGGTTGGGTTCGAAGTGATGGTATGCACCTTTAAATGAATACCTAAAGAGGTCTTCCGGCGAAAAAAAGAGATAGGACCAGCGGCTGGCTGTATTTGGTGAACTATATGTTGTATGAGGAAGATACCTCGGAATAAAGGTTACATCGCCGGCTTGAAAAGGGACAGACTCTCCTTTGATCTCCATAAAGCCGCTATCTGAATGGCAAATACCAATCTCCAAATGGTTATGAAAATGGAGATGGTCGCTTTTGATGTCGGAAATCTTCCAGCGTTCACCGCTTAACAGCAAGATCGGGAAGTTGAGAGGCAAGCTGTAGTGACGGTATTCAATGACCGGTTTCTTTTTTCTGGGCATTCTCCATACTCCCATTCCGTTGATTTGTGCCTAGTATAGGCTAACAATATTCCAATTTCAACCTTATATATGATATAAATGGTTGGAATTGCGTAGTTTTTCTTTGAATATGCTTAGATATAGCCCAACAAAGCGGTTTACAATAGAAATATTAAAGCGCTTCCATTAGTATCGGATCGCTCTCAATCACCACTAAGAATGTGTACGAACGAGAGGAGAATACAGATGCTTCAATTAAACTATGACAGGGAAGAGATCGTAAGTATTATCGACAAAGTCGTCAAAAAAACAATGGCGATGGACTTAACTTGGGACTGGCCTTGCGGTGTGGCTTACTATGGTGTATCCAGAGCCTACCAAACAACAGGGAATAAAGAGTATCTGAATATGCTGATTGAGTGGGCAGATGAATATATAGAGCTGGGCCTACCACATTGGACGGTAAACACATGCGCTATGGGTCATATGCTGATCACATTGTATGAAGAAACAGGGGATCAGAAATATTGGGATATTGTGATGAGCAAGGTAGATTATCTCCAGAATCATGCGCTTAGATTCGGGGACAATGTTCTGCAGCATACGGTATCGGCTAATAATGATTTTCCGGAACAGGCTTGGGCGGATACTTTATTTATGGCGGCATTTTTCCTGCTCCGTGTAGGAACCAAACTAAAAGATGAGGCAATGATCCAGGATGCCCTAAATCAATATTACTGGCATATCAAATACCTGCAAGATCCTATCACCGGTTTTTGGTACCACGGCTATAACAATGTCAATCAGGATCATATGTCTGGATTTTACTGGGGAAGAGCGAATGCTTGGGGAGCTTATACGATGTCACAAGTGAAGATACTTTTGAAAGACTGGTATTTGTATCCTCAGTGCATGGATGTGGAGTGTTCGCTTCGGGATCAACTTGCGGGGTTAAAGCTTGTCCAGACAGAGAACGGCTTGTGGCGAACAATACTTGATGATATGGAATCTTATGAGGAAGTGTCTGCCTCTTGCGGTATTGCGGCTGCGATGATCAATAACGGCAATCCGCTGCATACCAAATATGTACAAAAGGCCTTGGATGGCATCGTGAACCATATTACCGATGATGGACGAGTACTTGGTGTATCAGGGGGTACGGCGGTGATGAAAGACCGGGAAGGATATCGAAATATTCCAAAAGACTGGATTCAGGGCTGGGGCCAAGGCCTCGCACTCTCTTTTCTATCCGATATGCTTAAATAGGAGGAATTAACCTTGTCTAAAAAAACAACGGGATCCTTTACTCTGCCAGGTGAATCTGGTTATGAGGCACTGACGCTGCAGTTAGCAGAGCGGTGGGGTGCGGATGTAATCCGTGATAGTGACGGTACGAAATTATCCGATGAGATTATTAACGCAGGATACGGTATTTATTCGACGATTTGTATCATCAGAGATCATAACGAATGGGCAAGCGAGAATCTGGATAAGCTGCAGCAGTGTTTTTTAATTACGAATCCGAAGGTCGCTGTACAAGATTATATCTCGATCTATCTGATGGAAGATTTCTTTGACGAACAGTTCCGAGTAAATGACTCCAAAGAGGCGCTGAAGTATTGGCAGGTGTATGACCGAACAACCGGGGAAGAAGTTCCTAGAGAACAATGGAATTATGAAAGAGAATCGGGAAACGTGGTCATTACTGGACTTGTTCCTTGGCATAAATACACAGTAAGCTTCATGGTCTACCGGATCTGGGAAGAGATCTCCATGTACAATCACACAACGAATCATTGGGACAAAGAACATTTGATGCAGATCGATCCTATGTATGCGGATACGCAAAAGTATCTGCTGGAGTGGATGGAAGATTGGTGCGAGCAGCATAAGGAGACAACCGTTGTTCGGTTTACCTCTTTATTTTATAATTTCGCCTGGATCTGGGGCAGTAATGAGCGCAATCGCCATTTGTTCACCGACTGGGGATCATATGATTTTACAGTAAGTTCAAGAGCACTGGATCTGTTTGAAAAGAAATATGGATATTCGCTCACGGCCGAAGATTTTGTGAATGGCGGAAAATATCGCGTCAGTCATATCCCAGCCGAGCAGCGGAAGCTGGACTATATGGCATTTATCAATGATTTTGTCATCGATTTTGGGAAGCAATTAATTGATATTGTGCATAAGCATGATAAGCTCGCGTATGTCTTTTATGATGATAGCTGGGTTGGCATGGAGCCGTACAATGACCGCTTTCAGGAATTTGGATTTGACGGGATGATTAAATGTGTATTCTCTGGTTATGAAGCAAGGCTTTGTTCCGGTGTGAAAGTAGATACGCATGAGATACGGCTGCATCCTTATCTTTTCCCGGTTGGTTTAGGCGGGCTTCCTACCTTTATGGAGGGCGGTGACCCTACGCTTGATGCCAAAAAGTATTGGATTAATATCCGGCGTGCTTTGCTGCGTGAGCCGATTGACCGGATTGGACTGGGTGGATATTTACATCTGGTAGAGCCATATCCCGATTTTTGCGAATACATCGAAAAGATTGCGAATGAATTCAGAGAGATTAAAGAGCTGCACGATAAAGGAAAACCGTATCATATCAAGACAAAGGTAGCCGTTTTGCATAGCTGGGGCAAGCTGAGAGCCTGGACATTGTCTGGACATTTCCACGAAACGTATATGCATGATTTGATTCATATTAATGAAGCTTTATCGGGACTGCCGATTGAAGTTCAGTTCATTGATTTTGAAGATATCCGTCAGGGCGTATTGCAAAATTGTGATGTAGTCATTAATGCGGGATCTGCCGGTTCAGCTTGGAGCGGCGGAGAGCATTGGAATGACCACAAGTGTGTGGACTTACTGACGAAGTGGGTGTATGAGGGCGGTACCTTTATTGGAGTTAATCAGCCATCGGCAGTAGAAGGGCACGATACCTTTTTCAGAATGTCACACGTTCTCGGTCTGGATGAGGATACCGGCGCAAGGGTGGCTCATGGAAGATGGGCTTTTGAAGCTTCGGACGAGCATGGTTTAGTACCTGAAGGAGCGAGTATAACGCCAAAGAATAACATTTATCTTACGGATGGATCAGCTACAGTCGTGGATGAAGCGAATGGAATGGTAACTCTGTCTACTCATGCCTTTGGAAAAGGGAAAGGGATTTACCTTCCTTCTTTTGAATTCAGCTTGGAAAACACAAGATTACTGCTGAACATCATTCGTTATGCCGGCGATGAGTTACATGAAACCAAATATATTGCGGATAACTTATATACAGAATGTGCTTATTATCCAGAAAGTAAGATATTAGTTGTGATTAATAACAGTGATGAGGTTCAAAGAACAACGATTGATACGGAGTATGGAAAACAAACCATGGAGTTAGAGCCGTATGACACGATTATAAAAACGATTGGTGAATTGGTGATTAATTAAACTGATGAAAGGCGATCGGATAGGAACACCCGTTGATTAATCCAAAGTCTACCTATAAGGGATGTGCTTCAATATGAAGTGCATCCTTTATTATTAGACTGTTTTTATTCTAGCGCTTTACTCTTGCTATTAAACGATAAGGGCATGATGGTACGAATTAGGTACTGTCATGTCCTTTTATCGTTATGATGAAACACTACGAATGATGCTCTCTCATTTACTGGAAGACTACTTCATTTGGAATAAAGAGTGATATTTTTTCATCAGAGGGAATATCTATAACTATTAATAAATTTAATAGTGAGGTGCTATATGAATTCTGTCTATATTACAAGTTTAGGTAAGTTCCTTCCAGGCTCTCCCGTTAGTAATGATGAAATTGAAGATTATCTTGGAAAAATAGGAGGCAAGACATCCAAGACCAAACGAATTATTTTGGGGAAAAATCAAATTCGTTATCGCTACTATGCGATGAATAAGGAACAAAAGAGTTTATATTCCAACACAGAAATGGCCTCCTTAGCTATTCGCGATGCACTAAATCGGAATGGGAATGTAGATGAACATCAGATTGGATTTCTTGCGGCAGGAACAACAAGAGCCGACTTACTCCTCCCTGGATTTGCAAGTATGGTACATGCAGAGACTGAATTACCTGTTATGGAAATTTCATCGCATACGGGGTTATGTGCCAGTGGAATGCACGCCTTGAAGAATGCTTATTTACATATAAAATCGGGTGAGAATACAGTAGCAATCTCATGTGCCAGTGAGTTTCTGAGCCGTGAGTTTAAACATACAAAGTTTGAAGCACAAAAGAATTATGCGAACGGTCGAGTACCATTCGATACGGATTTCTTAAGATTTATGCTGTCAGATGGTGCAGGTGCAGCGGTACTGCAAAATACTCCTTCTCAGGAAGGTCAATCGCTGCGAATTGAATGGATAGACAACAAGTCCTATGCGAATCAATACGATGTTTGTATGTATTCAGGTATGGATAAAGAGAGCGGCATCTCTTCCTGGCTTGATTATCCATCCATTCATGAAGCAGCAGATCAAGGAGCCCTTAATCTGAAGCAAGATGTGAGGCTTGTTAATGAAATTACAAAGGTGGGTACGAATCGAATCCTAGAGCTCGTCGAAGAAGGCAAGATTAATCCTGAGACGATTGGCTGGATGGTCTGCCATTATTCATCTCATTTTTTCAAAGAGGAAATATTTCGGTTGTTTGAGCTTGGTGGAGTGAACATCCCTGAAGAGAAATGGTTCACGAATTTATATACGAAAGGTAATACGGGATCGGCTTCCATATATATTATGCTTGAGGAATTGCTGAATTCGGGTCGTCTAACAGAGGGGGAGCAGGTGCTGTGCGTCGTTCCCGAAAGTGGGAGATTTCAAAGCTGTATTATGATGCTGACCGTCCTGGGATCTTCATCGGAAATGAGCGATTACAGTAACTAAACGATGGCATGAAGTAAGGGGATAGAATTTCTTCAAAAGAAAAGAAGGTAAAAGAAAAGGATAGATGAACAGGAGGAAAACCTGTATTCATCTATCCTTTTTTGCACAGCGAATAACCTCGTTTATCACAATATTATTAATTGATCTAATACTAAGCGGTGGGCTCCTGAGAGTCATTCTCCATTGCTCTCATCGACTCTGCAACCTTCACCATCATAGAGCACTCCACCCGCTTGCGGAAGACGTCGCAACTAAAGTCATAGGTGCCGTTGATCGAACCTGTTGCATGCAGAGCATTGGCAGGACAGCCGCCGCTGCAATAAAGTTTCGCCCAGCAATCTTTGCATTCCGGCTTCGAATAGCAGTTGCTCTCCTTGAACTGACATTGCAGATCCGTCCGTGTGATGCCATCCCACAGATTGCCCATGCTGTAATCTTTATCCCCGACGAACTGATGACAAGGGAAAAGCTCGCCCCATGGCGTTACCGCAAGATATTCCGTTCCCGATCCGCATCCGGTAATTCTCTTCTGAATGCACGGTCCTTCGGAGAGGTCCAGCATGTAATGATAGAAGGTGAAGCCTTCGCCTTGTTCATCACGCTCCATCATTTCTTTAGCAAGAATTTCATACTGGTTATAAATTTCGGGGAGATCTTTTTCGGTTAGTGCGTAAGGCTCCCGGGGATCACAGATAACCGGCTCCATCGAGATTTTATCAAAACCAAGGTCTGCGATATGAAAAATATCGTTTGTGAAATCAACATTATTCCCCGTGTAGGTTCCCCGCACATAGTATTCTTGTTGTCCGCGTTTTCGAACGAATTCCTGAAACTTCGGTACGATATGGTCATAACTGCCTTTTCCATTAACTGTTGTACGTAGCCGGTCATGAACTTCTTTTCTTCCGTCCAAACTGAGTACAACGTTGTACATTTCCTGATTTAAAAATTCGGTAACTTCATCGTTCAGCAGCATGCCATTTGTCGTAAAGGTGAAACGGAACTTTTTCTTATATTCTTTCTCTTTACTTCTGGCATAAGCGACAATCTGTTTAACGACTTTCCAGGCCATGAGCGGTTCGCCGCCGAAGAAGTCAATGTCTAGGTTCCGATGATGACCTGAATTCTCTAGAAGGAAATCGATCGCTTTTTGCCCAACCTCATAGCTCATGATTGCCCGGTTGCCGTTGTATTTCCCTTGACTAGCGAAGCAATAATCGCATGATAGGTTGCAGGTATGTGCAACATTGAGGCACAGCGCTTTCACATATGTTTTACGATTTCTTAAATCCATAGAAAGTTTCTCATACGGATCGCTTGTAAAGAGTTGGCCTGTTTCTTTGAGTTCCTCAACAGCTGCGATGGTATCGCGAATGTCTTTCTCCGTAATGTCCGCGTCTTGCTTATATTCTTCAAGCATCAACTTTAGAATTTCTTCTGGAGGTGTCTGCTCATAAAGTTCAATAATTTTATATGCCAGATCATCAACAACATGCACCGAACCACTGTAGGTGTCGAGCACGATATTGTATCCGTTCAGTTGATATTGATGAATCATTCTTAGTAATCAAGCTCCTTACTTGTTCATTGGGTTTTCACAACGCTGGTTAGCAACCCCGCAAGAAGTCTTGCAAGCGGATTGGCAAGAGGTTTGGCATGCGCCGCATCCGCCGTATTTTTCAGTATCCATTAGTCTGCGAGTACTTAGTGTTACGATTCTTTTCATCATGATAACTCCCTTGTCTTAGATTCATTCAAAAGTAACAAAATGATATGTACTTCAATGAGTTATGGTATCTATAACCAAGGAGGTATCTCAATCAAATAGATCACACCTAGAAATAATTAGTATGGAAGCTTCCTGAGAAGGTGAGTCGGTCCGTGAGGATCGGTTTTTTGGCATGTGATGTACCCCCGGAAGTAAGGGTTCTCACTCGTCTTGCACACCGGTATGTAAGGAGTCTTACCTGGTTAACTATCTGAGAGAGGTTTAATTAGATAGAAGAATTGATGAGGCAATGGCCCTCTTTTTAAACATTATGATTACGAATCTAAGAACGTAGGGAGGGGTGAACGTCATAGACACAGAACCGAAAAATCTAAATTACGATGACATTCAAGGAATCGTTTTACAAGAACGGCCAACCCCTTATGTAGGAACTTATGTACTGTTATCCATCGACCATTTGCAGGACGGGAAAGCGATGCTCCAGCGGCTTCTCGATGAAGTAACATCGGCCGGACAATGGAGTAAACCACACGAAGGTGCTTGGGTCAACGTTGGTTTTACTTATCGAGGGCTAGAGAAGCTGGGGGTTCCTCAGGATTCGTTAAACAGCTTCGACATAGAGTTTCGGGAGGGCATGGCTGCCCGGGCCGCAAAGTTAGGCGACGTGAACGAAAGCAGCACAGAACACTGGGAAGACCCACTCGGTACTGACAAAGTTGATGTGGCGCTTGCTCTTTTTGCATCCACTGAAGAAGCACTGCATCAAGCGGAAGAAGCAGCCCGCCGAATTCACAGCGACCTGCGTGGTATATCTGTCATCTACCGGCTTGAGGTCGGTATGAATCCAGACGGACGTACGCACCTTGGCTTCATGGATGGAATTAGCAACCCGAGAATTGAAGGAAATCATATACCAGGCGCAGTGGGGCAGGAAGGGGAGGTTAAAGCTGGTGAATTCCTGTTCGGCTATTTGAACGAATCCGGTACCATAACCAAGGGTCCGGAACCGGTAGAACTGGGTCATAACGGTAGTTACCTCAGTTTCCGTAAGCTCCATATGAGAGTTGCGGCTTTTCGTCGTTATTTGCGGGAGCATGCCGATCATCGGGACGATGAAGAACTTTTGGCTGCAAAAATGGTGGGAAGATGGCCAAGTGGTGCTCCTTTAAGTCTGGCCCCGGAAACGGATGATCCAGCACTCGGGGAAGATGTCCACCGCCGAAATGCATTTACGTACGCGGATGACCCGAAAGGTTTCAAATGTCCGGTAAGCTCGCATATCCGGCGTGCTTTTCCACGGGACAGCTTGCAAGATTCTGTAGTTAATGTGAACATTCATCGGTTGCTTCGGCGTTCGACGATGTATGGTCCTGTACTCCCTGAAGGGGTGATGGAGGATGACGGACAGGATCGAGGGATTATTTTTGCAGGGATATGCAGTTCATTGTCTCGGCAGTTCGAATTTATCAAGACGGATTGGTTAAATGGAGGCAATTTCGCCGGCATATCAACCGAAAAAGACCCGATTACCGGTAAAAATGAAGGGGAAGGGATATTTACGATTCCAGACAAGCCTATCCGCCACCGAGTAAAGGAACTTCCCAGTTTCTCAATTACTAAGGGCGGCGAGTACTTTTTCATTCCCAGCATGACGGCATTACGGTGGATGGCAGAGCTGGATTAACATCATATCTAAGGAGGAATTAACATGAAAGAAGGACAAAATCAGACGAATCCCATTACTAGCGCTGGACGAGCAGGTTTGCGGGAAGGTGAGATATCCGAACTTACGATCATTGCGCCGCTTAAAGAAGGGGGTGCAGATCGTCTTCGTGAGAAGTTGAAAAAAAGCGCTTCGAGACAAGCGGAGACAATGGCGCGGATCGCGACCGTTCACGATATGCGTTTTGTGATTTTTGATAACGACACACGCTTGCTATTTGCGACAGCATATGATGGCGATTGGGACAGTTATATCAATGATTTTGGAACCGAAATTCCGGATTTGTTAAATAACATGTTTAATGAACTGGTGGATTTTCCCGGAATTGAATCTGCGGAAGCAAAAGACTACATCGCCAAGTATCAGGTAACTGCGTCCGGTTGGTATAGTGCCTATCCTGATGCTACGGTCAGAGATATTTGGCGCGGTCAGCGTATTGTGAAGTCCTGGAATGATCTATTAGACGCTTCGCAAAGCTAGAAGAAGGGGGATGAATATATCCCCTTTTTTGTTTTTGATAAATTACAAAGAGGTGAACGAAAATGGATAATAAAAATGTTGAATCATCTGGACTTGCAGTTGAAGCCGTGGACTCTATTGAGGAAGTCGCAGGTAAATATCCAAGTTACCGACGTGCACACGCTAAAGGAGTCGTATATCATGCAGTATTCACTCCTAATGGACAAGCGGCGTCCTTAACAACAGCACCCCATCTGCAAAATCATGAGGTGCAAGCTCTCGTACGTTTCTCCAACAGCTCAACGAATCCATCCATACCGGATGTTTTTTCACCTGCGAAAGGGATGGCTGTTCAGTTTGAATTGCCTGATGGGGGTGTGACAAGTTTGGTTACTATTACATTGCCGATCTTTTTTGCCAAAACACCTCAATCCTTTATTGATATCTTAGGCACGATTAAAGAAAATTCAGTTGAGGGAGCGACAACGGCAGACAAATTTAAAGCGGTCATGGAGAAATATGAGGAAAGCCGAGCCGGGCTTCAAGCTGTGAAAATGCTGCAGCCTCCGCTCAGTTTTGCTACCAACCGCTATCATTCCATTCATGCTTACTATTTTATCAATAGCAATGGCGAACGGCAGGCTGTTAAATATGAGTGGGAACCAGAAGCGGGTCTGCATTATTTGACGAATGAAGAAGTCAAAGCGCAATCGCCCAATTATTTGGAGGATGAACTAGCCGAGAGGCTATCAAAAGGGCCTGTAGCGTTTCAATTATCTGTAGTTCTAGGGCAGGAGGGAGATCCAACGGACGATCCAACCTCTGCTTGGCCGGAGGACCGAGAACGGATTGTGGTGGGTGAGTTATCAATCACCGGTATAGCAGACGAGAAAGCTCAGGATCGTGTTTTTGATCCAACGGACGTACCAACAGGTATCGAATGCTCGAAAGATCCTATTTTAAACTTCCGCCACGATGCTTATGCGGTGTCACATGACCGCCGAAGTCAGGGCCAATAATTGTTATAAGCGAATCATTACATGAGGAATGTGCTAGAACAGACTATTTCTAACGATAGGGATGACCTTCCATTGAAGTGCGTCCTTTATCGTTAGACTGTTTTTATTTTAGCGATTTACTCATCGTAGGTACTTTCACTCTATTCGCAACTCAGAAGATATTCAGAAAGAGTTGTAATGATCCTGCTATTCAAGATAAGCTTTACCAGAGTACATATTCAACAAGAAAGGTGTGATCATATGAATATATATGAAGAAATGCATTCAGGCCAGATTTATAGCTGCACCGATGAAGAGCTGATGAAAGAACAAATGAAATGTTTAGAGAAGCTGTATGATTTTAATGCAACCCGTCCATCTGAAGGAGAAAAGCGCCAAGCGCTTTTGAAAGAGATGTTTGCTGAAATTGGAGACGACTGCTATATTGAGCCTCCATTTCATGCGAATTGGGGTGGAAAGCATGTGCACTTTGGAAGCAATGTGTATGCTAACTTTAATCTGACGATGGTAGATGATACGCATATCTATGTCGGGGATTATACAATGTTTGGCCCAAATGTGACGGTTGCTACGGGAGGCCATCCGGTTCTGCCTGAGCTGCGTGAGCCTGTAACACAGTTCAACTTACCCGTTCATATCGGTAGGAATGTATGGATTGGTGCGGGCGCTGTGATTCTTCCAGGCGTGAAGATTGGTGATAACACAGTGATCGGTGCAGGCAGTGTGGTAACTAAGGATATTCCAGCTAATGTGGTTGCCGTTGGGAATCCATGCCGTGTGCTTCGCGAAATCAATGAGCATGACAAGGAATACTATTATAAAGACAGAAAAATTAATATAAAAATGGATACCGTTTAGTAAAAACGAATAAGAAATTACCAACAAGAGAAGTCGCCAATAGGGCGGCTTTTTGTTGTCTTAAGATTAGAATTCCTTGGCTCAAACCACATTTTAGAAAAGCTCACATACTCGTATTTCCTCCTCATAATCACATATTTCATGCTTAGAACCCATCGAAAACAAAGTAGTTGATCAAAAATTAAATTCAGCCTAATAAAAATGTTTATATTGTTCATGGAAAAACCGTTTGATATAATCAATCCCATATTAAGTAAGAAAAAGTAACATATACTAAATATTGGGGAGATGAATTATGAAAAAACGTAATATGTGCAAAGTTTTCGTTGCTTTATCCTTGTTACTTTTGGTGAATCCGAATTATGGAGTTAGTAATGCTAACGCAGATAAGGTGAGTAGCATGCCGAAAACCCATTATCTCGCAGCAAATGCAGATAATATTCGCTGGGGGAACATCGGAGTAGGCAAGCCTGTCCTTACCGTAAACTCAGGAGATATTGTTACCGTCGAGGCGGTGACCCATCATTCCGGGGATGATTATGAACGAATGATTCAAGGGGATGAAGGAGTAGAGGATATTTACCACTGGAACGAAACGGAACAGAACGTGGCAGATCGTGGACCGGGCGTACATATTATGACAGGGCCGATTGCAGTCGAAGGAGCGGAGCCCGGAGATGTTCTTGAAGTGAAAATACTCGATATGAAGCTGCGTCCGAACGGGAATGAGCAGTATGCAGGTAAAACCTATGGTGCCAATGTTGCTTCGAGATGGGGGTACCTATACGGTGAGATGATCGAAGAACCAATCAAGCGCGAAGTGATAACGATCTATGAGATGGATTCCGCTGGGGGAACAGACTATGCAAAGGCATTGTACAGTTATAAATGGACACCTCAAACAGATCCGAATGGAAAGATACATCCAACGATGGATTATCCCGGCCTTATCGTTGATCCTGATACAATTGAAAGAAACAATAACGTTTTAAAAGATGTTCAGATTCCGGTAAGACTTCATTTTGGAACGATGAGTGTAGCACCGAAAGAAGCGGATATTGTGAATTCGGTTCCTCCATCCTATTACGGCGGTAATATTGATGATTGGCGTGTTACAGAAGGAGCTACTATGTATTATCCCGTTTCTGTTCCTGGAGCACTCTTGTCTATCGGTGATCCGCATGCAGGGCAAGGAGATTCAGAACTGAATGGAACTGCGATTGAAACTTCATTAACAGGCGATATTCAAATCATTTTACATAAAAAAGCATCGCTGAATAACAAGTTAAGCGGCCTTAACTTCCCACTGCTCGAGAATGAGAACGAGTGGGTGATCCATGGATTCAGCTATGCGAACTACTTAGAAGAGCTGGGAGAAAATGCTCAGCAGGATATTTATAATAAATCATCCATCGACAAAGCGATGAAAGATGCGGCCCTGAAGACGAAGGCTTTTCTGATGAAAGGAATGAACTTAACAGAAGATGAAGCATACTCTTTTATGTCCGTGTCCACCGATTTCGGTATAACACAAGTCGTGGATGCCAACTGGGGCATTCATGCGGTAATTCAGAAAAAAGTGTTTGGAGAATCAGAGCGTAAACTCGTACAGCTGAGAACAAGTTTTGAGCAATTTGGTTCAGTTGTGGAATGGAATCCAGCAACAAAAAGGGTTATGATCCGCTTTAATGGGAACTCACTTACTGCAACAATCGGAGAAAAGACAGCCGATTTTAATGGAGAGAGGATAAAGTTGATTGCCCCTATTGAGATGATTGATAATCAGGCTCAAGTTAGCGAGTACTTTGTTAGTTTTTATAAAGCCAAATTATCAAAGACTGAATAAAAAAATGCCCCCAAAGGATCAATTATATCCTTTGGGGGCAACTTCGGGTTTTAAATTACTTTGCACTTGGCAATATTTTATTGAGCACAATCGCGGCAACCGAGGCAACGAGAATTGGAGAGCCCAAGATATATTGCACGAAAGTAGGCATGGAAGATAAGAATTCATCAGGAATGAGCACTAAAGCGAGTGTGAAAATCATTGGAATCGCAATAATATACATTTCTTTTTCGCCCATAGTTTGATTCTTGATTACCTGCAGTCCGTTAATAGCGATGATTCCGCAGATGATAGCGAATACGCCGCCGATGACTGCAGATGGAATCGAAGAGATCAGCACAGCAAGTTTACTAAGACAACCGAAGAGGACAAACCATCCTCCTACCGCGAGAAAGACACGGCGGCTGGCAATACCGGTGATCGAAATAATTCCCGCATTTGTGGAATAACCAGTAACCGGAGTCGAACCGAGCAGGGAAGCAACCAGGCAGCTGATTCCTTCGCCAATTACACCTTGGTTAATGCTTTTATCCGTTAAGGGCCGATCAATTACGTTGCTGATGGCAAACCAAGTACCTGTTGTTTCTGCCATGAGTACGAGATAAACAATGACCATCGTAATAATCGCTGAAAGATTGAAAGAAAATCCGAAATCTTTAAAAGGAATCTGCGGCATGCTGAACCATTTCGCATTTGCTACCGCTGAAAAATCCAGGACGCCCATAAAGCTTGCTGCAATACATCCAGCGATTAACGCCATAAGTACGGATGTGATTCGGAAGAAAGATCCCTTTTTACCTAAAAGAGAACCAAGAATAACGAAAAACATAAGTACAGCACCGGTAATCAGCGCTAGCAGAACATTTTGCTGAATGGTAGCACCGGAAGCTTCATAGATATTATCTTGCAGTGCAACAGGCAGTAATGAAAGTCCTACGTTAAAGATAATCGTACCGCCTACGACAGGCGGAATGAAGTTTTTGACAATCGTATTATATACACCGGTAAATCCTAGTCCGATCACAAGTAGCGAACCGACCAAACTCGCACCGAGCACTGAACTCCAACCTAATTCCCCGCCGCCGCTAGCAGCATAAATACTGATGATCGCACCCAGCGGAACATACGAAGGTCCCTGGGCCATAGGCAGTTTCATACAAAAGTAGGATTGTACGATCGTTCCGATCCCCGCAGCAATAAAAGTAGATTGAATCAAAGCACTCGACTGATTGGATTGTAAACCAAGTAATATTGCGATCAGAAAAGGGACCACGTAGATATCCATAGCGAGTACGTGTTGTAAACCTAGGAAGGTAGATTTGAAGAACGGTACTTTCTCATCCGGTAAGACAGTTAGATGTTGTGATCTTATTTCCGCATTATCTTGATGCTCTACTTGTGTTTTCACTCTGATGTACACCCCGGTTTTTCTCTATTTTTTCAATTCTTAACGTGTATGAACTTTCTCGCCTTGTACCCAGACTTCACGGATATGTTCAGGCCTTACAAGGTACATCATTTTTTGGAAAACATCATGCAAGTCTTCATTTTCATTGAAAATAGGCAATTTAGCAGTGGGTAACTTCGTGTCAATTACTTGTACATCCCATACATAGTTTTCTTTAATACGGCCGATCGGTAAGCTTAAGCTCTCGCCGCCGCCTGCTGTAGCAAGATAGAACGCCTCATCAACGGTAATGCGGGAATTAGGCATACCGCGATCTTCGGCAGGAATGTTAGGGTTCACACCATCTTCAAGCATCCGGGAAGAGATAACGGCTTGTCTGATGTTATCGAATAGACTAGGTGAGAAACCGCCCGATATATCCGATCCGAGTCCGATCTCAACACCCTTGGAATGAAAATCTTTAACAGGAATTACGCTATTTGCAAAATAAGCATTAGATACTGGACAATGGGCAATCGCCGTTCCGGTCTCAGCGAATAATTTGACATCATCGTTATCCAGGAAATTGCAGTGAGCCATTACCGATTTATCACGAAGCAAGCCAAAATCATTTAGAGCAAAAGCATCGTTTTTATTAAAACGATCTTGTACATATCCATGCGCCCAATCACTTTCACTGCAGTGGGACTGAACATAAGTATCGTATTTCGCTGCGAGTTCTCCGAGTCCTTGTAAACCTTCATCTGTACAGCTTGGAATGAATCTTGGTGTCACAACAGGATAAACGCCTTGTTTGGTAGTTTTGGCTAGTTCCTGTACAGCGATAATAAACTCTTCCGTATCTGCTAAGGCTGTCTGAGTATCCGCGTCCCGATAGGTTTCTGGATTGCCCTCTGGGTCGTCCATCACTACTTTTCCGACGAGACCACGCTGACCTTTACTCGCACAAATCTCAGCTAACAATATACTTGCTTCTTTATGCACGGTTGCAAAATAAAGAGCGGTTGTGGTTCCATTGGCAAGTAAGGTGCTTACCACATCATTATAGACTTCCTTGGCAAAATCGAGATCTGAGAATTTAGACTCTAGTGGAAAGGTATAGGTATGTAACCAATCATAAAGTGGAATATCGAGTGCAGTTCCAGACTGAGCCCACTGAGGCGCATGTACATGCAGATCGACGAAACCGGGCAAGAAATATTGCCCTTCATCTACTGAATGGAAGTTAGGTTTTCCTTGATATGCATCTAGTAATGTTTGATATACTGGATCATTGGGTGCAACAATCTTTTCAATGATTCCATCTGTATTAATACAGAAAAGGTGATTTTTTAAAATTTCAATTTCTTTAGGAGACTTACTCGTAAACGCAGTGCCGTGAAATATTTGCATATAATTCTTCATTTTTACCGCCTTAATGTTCGTTTTTATGATGTATTTTGTTATTATAATCTGTGAAAAATGATTAGTCCATAATAAATAGGCGGATAGGTGTAAGCTTTAGTCTTATGAGCTGTAATTGATACAATGGTCGAGGTGAGTGCTAATTCTCGGATTTAGTGAACATTTAATAGAAAGCATTGTTTCATCTGAATCTTAATTGGGTAATAATGAACAAAAGTTTGTCCGGACCATAGTAATAGATATGCGAGTTTCGAATGAACACGCTATAAGGATACGTTATGAGAATAATAGAAACTTTTGTGAATACTTGCTGCATGCAGCAAGTATTTATTTGATTATACTGTCCACTTCAATCAACCAAACATTGGAAAATGTCTTCATATAAAGGAGTATGTATTGTTGAAAAGCATCCAGAATCGCTTACTAATCTTGTTGCTTGTTTTTATCATTCTTCCTTATTTCCTCTCCGTACTGCTCATCTATCGGCAGACGAAGGAAAATGTGGAACGGCATGAACTGGAGAACAGCACAGAGCAGATGCAGCAGGCATCTACGGATATAGCACAATATTTTGATAATATTCTGAATCTCCCTTATCTTTTATATCGAAATCCCGATTTGTTTCGCTTCTTTGAAGCGGGATTTGAAGACTCACCTTATCATAAACTGCGTGATATCAGAAAAGATATGATACATTTTTACCTGATGAGAAGTGAGTTTCGTCAGATTGGATTTTATATCGAAGCAGAACAGACCTCTTATTCCGTCTATAACGCTATGCTTAGTACGGGTAAACGGGATCAGGAACTATTGAAACAAGCTTCGATCCAGAAACTCATGAATTCAGAGATGAACTATGTTATTGAACCGCCTCATCCAATTGTGAACTATAACAATACTTCCATTTTGCCAGAATCTGATCAATCGGTGGTTCTTACCATTCACCATAAGATCATGGATACCCTGACGAATGAATTTCTTGGGATCATTACAATAGATATGGATCTGGATCAGATCGCGAGCCTGGCAAATCATGTGCTTGCAAAAAATGAAACGGTGCTCCTGACAGATGCAGAGGGGCACGTTATATACACAAGTAATGACAACTGGACAGGCAGGGCAGTTCCGGCGGAATTAGCGGATATCATCTATTCTTCTTCAGCGGGGGCAACCTTTTCTGATGGGAATATTATTTTTACTAACTCATTGCAAGGGCCAATTAAAGATTGGCATTTTACAAAAATCACCTCAAGCCAATTATTATTTGAGAGCGTGAGATCAACAGCCTACACAAACATCATCGTTGGTGTCATTGTGGGAGGTCTCGGTATGATTATGGTAGCCGTTATTTCCTACTATGTTACACGTCCGATCAAACTGCTTAGTCAAAAGGTACAGAGCATAGAGGCAGGGAATATGAATGCTCCGTTTAACGATAAACGAGAGGATGAAATTGGGATCCTGGAGCGAAATATCAAAGATATGATGAACCGAATTAATCGGCATATTGACCGGGAATACAAACTTGAGATAGAAAATAGGAAGAACCAGCATCGGGCGTTAAAGTCGCAGGTTAATCCGCACTTTTTGTTTAATGCATTGCAATCCATTGCTACGGTTGCTATTCTATCTGATTCACCTAAGGTCTACCAGCTCATCAACTCTCTATCTAAAATGATGCGTTACTCTATACGAATCGATCAAAAAGCAACGATTCAGAGTGAAGTAGAGTATGTCAAAGCCTATCTGCACCTTCAAGAGGAGCGTTTTCAGAATGACTTTAGTTACTCACTTGAGATTCCTGAAGAAATTCTTGATGTTCCCGTTCCGAGTATGATTTTGCAGCCACTCGTTGAAAACTTTTTTAAACATTGCTATGACAAGGGATATGAACAAGCCTGCTTACATATATACGGCGAAATTCAGGGCGAGAATATCCATCTAGTCGTTGAAAATAACGGAAACAGTATGACGGCGGAGGAACTGGAATTATTACAAAACAATATTTATGCAACCGCGAATGAAGAGAATTACTCACTAAAACATATCGGTTTAAAAAACATTCATGATCGCTTGGTTCTTCATTTCGATCAGTTAGCAGGAATCACAGTAGACAACTTGCAGGGAGAAGGATTCTCCGTACGGCTGGTGATTCCACTTAAGTACGAAGGAGGAGTAAGACATGAAGGCTCTAATCGTAGATGATGAAAACAATGTAAGAAAAATTATTCGTTTCTTGGGACAGTGGGAGAAACATGGAATCACAGACATATTTGAAGCCAAAAATGGGATCGAGGCGAAACAGATTATTGATCTGGAATGTCCAGAGATTATTCTGACCGACGTTAAAATGCCTAAAAATAACGGAATTGAATTAATCGAATGGCTAGGAGCCATTTCCTACCCGGGAAAAGTAATTATGATTTCGGGATTTGATGACTATTCTTATATGCGAAAAGCGCTTCAGCATGGATGCGTCGATTATTTAATGAAGCCGATCGAAGATCAGTTGTTGAATGAAGCTTTAACAAGAGCGGTAAATGCCTGGAAGCTGGAAGAGGAAGAACGCCGCAATGTAGAGTCGGGTTTTTATGAAGAGGTAAAATCGTTTCGTTTGAACAGAGAGATCACCTCCGCTTGTAACGGAGAAAGTTTCGATTTGGATGCAATAGCTTCCTCTCTTCCGCAAGCGGATGCGTACGATCTTACGTTAATGTATTTTTATCAAACGCATCACTCGGGACCTTACATACAGCATCTGAGCCGTGAACTAGATGCTCGAAGACTGGGGAATGCATATACCCTTCAGACTGATCCGCATGTGAGTGTGATTCTATCGGCGGTGGGTCAGTTCTTTGAGGTGGAAGAATGGATTACACAGCAGTTTGATATTCCCGTACGTTTGGTCAGTGGGTATTCCATCCGTTCATTACAAGAGATTGCATCCTCCTATCAATCTGCACAGAGGTCTATGGCAGAACAGAATTACAGAGCAATTCACCGTTTAGCAGATCTTGATGATGCAAGACGTATGCAAGATATTGTTACTTTTGTAGAAGAACACTATATGGAAGAATTAAGTTTAGATAAGCTATCAACTCGGTTTTTTCTAAGCCGTGAGCATATCTCGCGGCGATTCAAACAAAAGGTAGGGATGACGCTCTCGAGTTACGTAATCCAGTTACGAATTAATCAAGCGAAACAGTGGTTAATTGAAACGGACGAGAAGATGTACTCGATTGCTTTGAAGCTCGGATACCAAGATGAAATTTATTTTTCTAAATTGTTCAAAAAGCACGTAGGTAAGACACCGATTGAATATCGAAATATAGAGCGGCAAAATAGGATAACCGGCGAGATCAGAATGGCAAATGTATAAGTATATACAACGGAAGTAATGGAGGAAACATGAAACGAATAGGAATTCTGATTATGGCAGGGTTTATTACCCTGTCTCTTTCTTCATGTGGAAGGGACGTCGTTTCACAGAAGGAAGCAAAACCTCTTGTAGCAGAAAAGACAATTACTCTGGAAATCCTGAATCCCAAAGTAGAAATTGCGACCGAGTTCGAGAAGATGGCAGAAGTATACGAAGAGGAAAATCCAAATGTGAAAATTGAGGTTTTAACTTACGGCGGGGGTGCAAGCTACCTTAGTGAATTGAGAGCGAGATTTGCTGCTGATGCAGGTCCAGATATTTTTCCGAACGGTGGCTACGAAGAAGCTAAGGCATGGAAAAGGTATCTAGAGGATTTATCTGATCAGCCATGGGTGGATCAAGCCTATGATCAGGCACTTGAGCCGATGACAATAGATGGAAAAATATATGGAATGCCGATTAATTTTGAAGGCTACGGCTTCATCTACAATAAGGACCTTTTCGCTAAGGCCAAGATTGATACACTTCCTACTACATTTACCGAATTAAAAAAGGCGGCTGAAAAATTACAGGCCGAAGGGATAACGCCTTTTACCGTGGGTTACGGAGATAATTGGTTTTTTATCCTCATGCTCAATATCGCTTTTGCTCAGCAGGACAACCCAAACGCTTTTATTCAAGCTTTAAATGAAGGAACACAAACCATCCGTGGGAATAAAGAGATCAAGGATGTTATTCGAATGCTGGACCTCACCATGGAGTATGGTAACTCGGATTATGAGACGATTGATTATAATACCGAGGTAGAGCGGTTTGCAACAGGTAAATCAGCGATGTTGAAACAGGGCAACTGGGTGGAGTCTAAAATCAGGGAAATATCACCCAATATAAATATTGGATTTATCCCTATGTCGATTAATGATCATGCGAAAAATGATGCTCTGCCAATCGGAGTTTCGAATAACTGGGCTGTGAATAAGCTGTCTTCACCCGAAGAGAAAAAAGAAGCAAAGAAGTTTTTGAACTGGATGGTATCTTCGGAACAGGGAAAAAAGTTCATGAAAGAGCAATTCCATTTTATTTCTGCATTTAAAAATATAGAAACGGATTACTCAGAATCGCTCGTGAAGGATCTAATGCGTTATGTAGAGGATAAGAAAACCTTGTCCTGGAATTGGTTTAAGTTTCCGGAACAGACAAGGGATGAGTTCGGATACGCGATGCAAGCTTATGTTCGGAAGCAGATAAGCGGAGATCAGCTGCTCGATGAGCTCCAATCTTCATGGGAAAAGTATGCGAATAAATAGACAAATCAATATAAGCCGCAAAAAGCATCAATGTAAGACATGTTTAATATGACCCGCTTTTATTACAATGAGTTTAAAGTTAATTATAAAAGAGGAGTCAGTTATGAATTTTAAAAAGATGATGAAACAAACGGTAGTATTATCCTTGTCCGCTTCTTTGTTGGTTAGCGGAGGGGCTTCGGCATTAGCCAAAGGAAACAATCATAAGGATGCAGGAGAAACGTACGGATTTTCCCATATCACTCGTGCGGATATGCTGAAAATACCTGCGCAACAAAATAGTGAACAATTTAAGGTTCCTGAATTTGATGCGTCTACGATTCAGAACATTCCTTCAGCAGTGAAATATGATGAGAATGGCAATAAAATTGAAATGGATGTTTGGGACTCTTGGCCGCTGCAAAATGCGGATGGGACTGTAGCCAACTACAAAGGTTATGAAATTGTTTTTGCCTTAGCTGGTGACCCAAAACGTGGATCAGATACATTCATTTACTTGTTCTATAAAAAAGCAGGCGAAACTTCGCTTTCCAGCTGGAAGAATGCTGGCCGCGTATTTAAAGATAGCGATAAACTTGTACCTGGCGACACCCTTCTAAACGACCAAGCGGAAGAATGGTCCGGTTCTGCAACGTTAACTTCAGATGGGAAAATTCGCTTGTTCTATACGAATCGTCAAGCATGGGATCCTGCTAATGATTTTTACGGAAAACAAATTTTGACTACAGCTCAAGTCAATGTATCAGCGCCAAATAAAAACACGCTGAAGATTGATGGTGTAGAAGATCTAAAATCGATCTATGACGGAAAAGATGGCGAAATCTATCAAAACGTTGAATCAACTGGTTTCAGTCAAGGTGACTACAACGATAACCATACCTTAAGAGATCCTCACTACGTAGAGGACAAAGGACGTAAATATCTTGTGTTTGAAGCAAATACAGGTAAAAAGACAGGATATCAAGGGGCAGAATCCCTTAATAACCCAGCTTATTACGGTGGAACTAAAGCTTTCTTCGAAGCTGAAAGAAAAAAATTGCTCGAAAGCCCAGTAAGAACATTTGCGGAAATCGCGAATGGAGCACTTGGTATTATTGAACTTAATGATGATTATACATTCAAAAAAGAATTGAAACCTCTGATTGCTTCCAATACAGTTACAGATGAAATTGAGCGTCCGAATGTATTTAAATTGAAAGGTAAATGGTACCTGTTCACAAGTTCAAGAGGATCTAAAATGTACATTGATGGAATCGATGATGAAGATATCTACCTGCTTGGATATGTATCTAATTCATTAACTGGTCCTTATAAACCACTGAACGGTACGGGACTTGTACTGCATCAAGATCTTGATCCTACGGATATTACTTGGACATACGCTCACTTTGCGATTCCACAAGTGAAAGGTGATAATGTAGTTATTACAAGCTACATGACGAATAGAGGAATGTTTGATGATCAACACTCTACTTTTGCGCCAAGTTTCTTAATGAATATTAAAAATTCTACGACTTCGGTTGTGAAGGACAGCATTCTAGAGCAAGGTCAAATCACCATCTCTACGAAGAATTCGAATAAACCGAACAAACCAAACAATTCGAATAAACCGAACCACTCAAATAACTCAAACAATTCAAACAAACCAAATAAAAAAGAGATCTAAGAACTGAAAGTAAATGCTGATTATATATAGCATTTACTTTCTTTTTATCTGTAAGTTTTAACAGCAATATGATCAGAGCAAAAGTGGGGGATGCATTTGAATATAGTTGAGAAATTGAGGAGAAGTAAAACCGTTATGTTCATCTTTTTCGCTTGTTGTTTAATCGCATTAGCACTTATCACTTATACCGCAGTTAAAAACGATAAGGAAGCTACTATTCATCCGATTCCAGAGGTAAGTGTTCGTCCCGGATATCACTTTACTGTTCCTGATAAATGGAAAAACGACCCTCAAAAACCGATCTACTTCGATGGAGAATATCATTATTATTATCTTTATAATAGCGATTATCCTGAAGGCAACGGTACCGAATGGCGGCATGCGACTTCTGTAGATTTAGTGGAGTGGGAAGATGAAGGCGTTGCGATTCCCAAATACACGAATCAAAATGGAGATCCATGGTCGGGTTCGGTTGTTGTAGATGATACAAATACAGCAGGATTTGGTGAAGGTGCAATTGTAGCAATCCTGACACAGCCCTCAGCAGATGGAGGGAAGCAGGAACAATTTTTGTGGTACAGTACAGATCGCGGCCAAACGTTCCAGCCTTATGGAGATACGCCTGTTCTAGCGAATCCGGGAGTGGAAGACTTTAGAGATCCAAAAGTGATATGGGATCATGAGTCGCATAAATGGGTGATGACGGTGGCGGAAGGGTCAAAAATTGGATTTTACGAGTCCGATAATTTAAAAGATTGGCAGTATACTAGCAGTTTCCATGCTGAAAATATCGGAGTACTAGAATGTCCTGATCTTTATCAGTTAAGAGCGGATGACGGTACACTAAAGTGGGTCCTCGGTGTCAGTGCCAACGGCAAATCTACAGGTCAACCAAATACGTATGCATATTGGATCGGAGATTTTGATGGAGAACAGTTTATTCCGAATCAGACCGAGCCTCAGTGGTTGGATTATGGATTTGACTGGTATGGTGCGGTAACGTTTGAAGACGGAGTGGAAAGTGATAAATATAATCATCGGTATGCGTTAGCTTGGATGAATAATTGGGATTACGCACATGTTACCCCTACCCTCGAAGAAGGTTTTAACGGTACAGACTCCATTGTCCGTCAGATCGAGTTACAGGCAGAAGGAGATAACAGGTACTATTTAGTATCCCAACCCATTGAAGCATTAGATGAGTTAACAAGTTCAACGGGTACGTTTGAACATATCGAAGTGGATGGCTCCACAACCCTTGATGTAACAGGAGACATGTATCAGCTGGAGGCGGATATTTCTTGGTCAGAGATAAAGAATGTAGGACTCAGACTTCGAGAATCCGATGATAAGACTCGCCATGTAGATGTCGGTGTTTTTGTAGAAGGTGAGTATACTTATGTGAACCGTGCTTCAACAGGACATCCTGATGAGAGTAATAGATATGTAGAAAGTACCGCGCCATTTGATGGGAAAAACAAGAAGGTGCATTTAAAAATTCTCGTTGATAAAACAAGTATTGAAGTTTTTATTGATGATGGTAGAGTCGCCTTTACGAATGAAATTTTCCCGGAATCGGACGACAAATCAATCACTCTGTTTGCTGAAGGCGGAACGGCAATATTTGATAATGTAGTCATTAAGCATTTTCATACGGTTAAATAACAAAAGGGATACTCGCCTATGAGTATCCCTTTTTGGTATGGTTTTTGTTACGTAGGTTGTTACTTTCGAGCTATAATCATAAATCGTGATGAATTGGTCATTATTCCTTTGTCCGTCTGATTGTCCCTAATCAATTGCTCGAGGATTTGAAAATCATCTTCGGTTTCTCCAAAGTTAGGAACAATCGGAGTATGCTTCAAGAGAAACAGTAAGTCTTCCGGTGTCTGATAATATTCGGTTACGTTCCCTTCAAAGGCCTTAATATCCGTAAAGCCAGCTTCCCTTAGTTCCGTAATATACCCATTTTTTAATGTCCCGTTTTTCTTACCGAATGCCTGACCTCTCCCAAATGCCTCTTTTATATTTCCTTTGTCGTTTTCGCTTACTTGTTGAGTCAGAAATATACCGCCCGGAGCTAGCACTTTGGCTATTTCATTTGGATAGAAGCATGAGTGTCTAGAAGAGACGACCTGAAAGAAATGTTTAGGAAAATAAAGATGTTCTGCGTCCATCTGCAGAAAACGGACATTAGGTATGCCGGAACTTACCGCATTTTTAGTTGCGGTTTCCATCATTCCTGTGGAATGGTCAATCCCGACGAGAAGCAGTGCAGAATCCGCGATGGAGAGGATTGCTTCGCCGCCACCCGTTCCGATATCAAGCAGGAGATCTGACTTCTTCGTTACTTTTGTTACTTCATTATAAAAGTCCCATGGTAATCCATCGGAGACACATTTCATCTTACTAAAATCCCAGCCAATGCGTTTTCCTACTTTATCATAGAAATCTTTGTATTCGAGTGTATTCATTTTTTTCTTCCACCTTCCAAATTGAGGTTCATAACAAGCTAGAGAAAGAACTGAGCCCATATCGTTCAAATACTTAGTTACTGTGGACAAAAGGACAGACGTGTCCCTTGACAGCTGGTACGCGTTTTCATCCAGCCCGGCAACTACATACTTCGAACCATACGGAAGTTCATCCCATTCACCTCATTCAAAAGATTTCTTCCATTATATATCACTTTAGTATTTTTAACCTAGTAGTTGATTTCTCATTGTTTGGTTTTATCCAGGTTTTCGTGAAATTAGGTCCTGCTCTTCGGGTATACTTTTAGGGTACTATGAAGAGTAGAGAGATTGTCCCCAAAAAGGAGATATGGAAATATGCATATGATCATTAGAAAAGAAGAAGCGAAGGATTATGAAGCCGTAGAGAAGGTAGTACAATGTGCGTTTGAATCTATGGAATTCAGTGATAAAAAAGAGCATGAACTTGTTGCCAGGATCCGTACATCGGAAGCGTTCATCCCTGAATTGTCTTTAGTAGCGATAAATAAAGAGAATGATGAAATCATCGGGCATATTCTTTTTTCGAAAATTAAAATCGTGGGTGAAGGAAAGACGGCTGAATCTCTTGCCTTGGCTCCTGTTTCTGTATTACCTGCATATCAGAATAAAGGTATCGGCAGAAGGCTCATTGAAGAAGGAATACAAGCAGCGAGAGAGTTAGGGTACGGTTCGGTTATTGTTTTGGGCCATCCGGAATATTATCCGAAGTTTGGATTTAAAAAAGCATCGGTATGGGGAATTAAAGCGCCGTTTGAAGTCCCGGATGATGCATTTATGGCACTAGAACTCAGTGAAAATAGTCTTGAAGATCAATCCGGCGTAGTAGAATACTCGGCAGCCTTTTTTGAATCATAAGAATAACGGCTATAAGGTGGGACGTTATAAGTAACTAGTTTAAGATCGGAGTGATGTCTATCATGGACGAAAAGAAAACGAAGGTTGAGTCGGTTGATGAATATATTTCCCAGTTTCCAGCTGAGATCCAAGAAATCCTTCAGAAGCTCAGAAAGGTAATAAAAGAAGCTGCCCCTGATGCAGTGGAAAAGATAAGTTATCAAATGCCTACCTTTGCGCTGAGTGGGAATCTAGTTCATTATGCTGCTTTTAAAAATCACATTGGCTTTTATCCGGCTCCAAGTGGAATCGAGGCATTTAAAGAGGAATTATCCGGATATAAGGGGGCAAAAGGTTCTGTCCAATTTCCGCTGAATCAGGAACTTCCATATGAATTAATAAGCAGGATTGTACAGTTTCGAGCCGCTGAGAATAAAGAAAAAGCAGCAGCGAAAAAGAAGGGTAAGGAAAAGTAAGATTACGGCTGTATGGACAGCTAATCTATTGTCATATTTTACCTTTATGTAAAAAGTTACACAAGTATTGAAATCTCTTTTGTGTGAGGTTACGATGGCTTATGATGGGCTCATTTCATTATTTTGGAATGAGAGGAGAGGGTTCTCTTTCCCTGAAAAACTTACAACTTAGAGGAGAAGACTGCATGATGAGAAAGAAATTAGGGCTTCTTATGTTATCTCTGCTGATGGTATGTACCGTCCTTAGTAACGTGGCCCCTGCCAGCGCGGCAACCAAAAAGATCCAGGTATACCTAGATGGGAAAGTAATGAGTTTTTCTATTTCCCCTGAAATTAAAAATGGAGTCACTTTCGTACAATTCCGTCCATTATTTGAGGCATTTGATTACACAGTTGCTTATAATAATGCAGCTAAACGAATTAATGCCAATAACGGTTCGACAAAAATTCAGCTGACGGTCGGACAGAAATCAGCCTATATTGATGGAATGAAGACAAGCCTTTCCGCCGCACCTTACATAACCAAAGGAAGCACGCTTGTTCCGCTTCGATTCGTAGCAGAAGCAACGGGTTATGATGTGAAATGGAATCAGCAGAACAAAACGATTCACATCTCCACTGGAATTGCGGATAGCAAGGTAAAAGCACAAGTCGCTGAATTTTTCAAAAAACAGCAAACGGCGGAAAATGAACGAAGTTTGGCGAAAGCCATGCAGCTCATTCACCCTGATGCTCCTTACTATGAGGAGATTAAAGAAGAATACCGCGATCAATTTCTTTCCAAAGCAAAAGTGGTCTACAGCAATGTAAATAACATTGAGGCGTATGGTGATGATATCTACGCGACCGTTACTCGAACACGCAGTTATATTAGTGGTCCTTTCTTCTGGGATTCGGTAGAAACCTATGAAGTGAATTTGATAAAAATGCCAAATGGTACGTTAAGACAGTATGATTTGTACTACGAGGACTACTATTATGCAGCTGAGGATCTGATTGGGACCCAAGTTCAAGTACCAGCAGATACGGAAAAAGCAATCATGCAGACCGTAAACAACCAATACAAAGGATTTAACGAAAAAAATACAGCGTTACTTCTCTCCTCGATGGACCCTTCATCTCTATTGTATGAAATGATGCAAGCGATGACGGATGAGGGCTTACTAAACGCAATTAATTTTGATATGTCTGCGAAATTCATGAGTGTCATTAAGTACACCGGAAATACCGCAATTCTGTATGCAGAAGAGACAGACAAAATTTTGAAATTTGATATGGAGAGCCTGTACTATCTAGTGAAAAATAAAGAAGGAAACTGGCTCATTTATGATACTGTTGATATTTCAAGCGTTGAAGATGAATTCAAATACGACGTACTTTCGTAATTATTGAAATATGAATCATGGAGAAAGCCCTGCAGATCTGCAGGGCTTTTTATAAGTGGTCAGGATAGTTAAACATGAACCTATTAACTTTTTAAATCCTTTTTTAAGTAATAGTGAGTATGCCCGCCTGCATTATGAATTGTTCCATATACTTCATAGCCGTATTTCAAATAGAAATCCAGCGCTTGAAAGCTAAGTGTATCGAGTTTAATGAAATCACAAGATTTCTGCCTGGCTATTCCTTCAATCTCCAATAACAGCTTTGACCCATATCCAAGTCCGCGAACTTGTTCATCCAGAATAAGGTAGTGGATCTCTAGCCAGTTCCAGCATATGTCCCCCACAATTCCTCCCAGCGTTTCCCCTTCTGCATTTTTTAACAAAAGATTTAATTCTTCGTACCGATTACTCAGTTCTTTAGGAAAATGAGCATGATTAAAGGCAATCAGTTTGTTCCGTACACGGGTTCTATCTTCATTGCTGTGTTCAGTGGAAATATGCAGTTCCATGGTATATTAACCCCTCTTCAAAATGATCTCATTTGAACTTACCTTATTTCGATCTTAACTGGAAAGTAAAAAATGTTTTATATCCAATTATACCTGAATTACAAAGGTTTCCTTGGCTCTCTAAGCGAATGTAACAGGGATACTGCACTTAGGCTATAACCTTTAGGAAAAAGGAGCTGATATTTCTGTTACGTGACATGGATTGGATAGAGAAAGACCCTTTACTGGACGAGCTGTTAGCACAAAATCCACCGATCATCGTACAGCCCATGACTCAAGGAATGGAAGCAGAAGTAACCAAACTATGTATACAGGATAATCGTTTTATTCTGAAAGTGTGGAACAAAGTTTCTAAGCCGAATATTGATTATCAGTACCGATTGTTATCAGGATTATATGAGCAAGGTTTACCTGTGTCGAAGCCTCTTGGGTGGGGAAGAAAGTGTTCAGAACATAGTGAGCAAGTACTGCTCACCTATGATGATGGCGGAGAACTACAAGATTATAGTGAGCAAAAGATGAAGGAGATCGCAGCCCTGCTGTATCAGATTCATCAGGTAAATGTGGAGAAATTACTTCCGCTGACACTTCCTAAATACGATTTTTTTGCTTATTATTTTCCCGATCTTGATCAGCATCCGGATCTATTATCTGTGGTAACTGAAGTAGCATCCGTAACTTCTATCGAACACTATCATTTAATCCATGGTGATTTTCACTTAAACAACCTGGTAGAGAAGGATGAACGCATGACGATCATTGACTGGACGAATGGACAGCTTGGTGATCCGAGGTTTGATTTTTCTTGGTCTCTTTTTCTGAAGCGTATTTATATGCCTTCTTTCCTTGCTGAAACTTTCTCCACTGCCTATCTATCCTTACATCCTATTCAAGAGGAAGACAGAACTAAATTTGAAGCTATCGCTTACTTGCGCTGGATACTGCTTAACCGGTTTGCAGAAGGGCCGGAAGGAATAGACCTCATGAAAAAAGCAAACGCCATTGCTGCCCGTAATCCATTCTTGAAAGATCTAGCCTTACAGGGATAGGTCGGAACTTAAGAAGAATATGGTGAATAACAAGGAGGAGAACATGGACCCCATTTTTGACTCGTTTCCTATTCTGAAATCAGACATGCTTGTACTTAAGAAAGTAGAAGAGGAACATGTGGATGAATTGTTCGAAATATACAGCAACGACGTGATATTTAAATACTGCGGTATCCTTCCGAAACATAACAAAGATACGGTGAGAAAAATGATCGGACATTTTGAGCGAGACTTTAATAAACAGACTCGTGTAAAGTGGGGGATTTTTGCCGCGGATCAGCAGGATCGATTGATTGGGATCATGGAAATGTTTGATCTGAATCAGAAGGTGAATATGGTGACAATTGGTTACTTTTTAGCTGAAGCCTACTGGGGAAGGGGCTACGCAACGGAAGCGGTTCGTTTGGTGCTTGAATTCTTGTTCCTCCATGCAGGTATCAACCGGGTTCAGGCAGATGTGATGCCGCAGAATGAAGTCTCCAAAAAGGTGCTCCTGAAAAACGGTTTTATGAAAGAAGGTACTCTCAGACAAGCAGCACTTTGGTCCGGCAAAGGGGTAGTGGATCGGGAAGTATTCGGTATATTAAAAGAGGAGTATTGCCTCTCAAAATAAAACAAAGAAGCAGAGCCTATGATAGGCACCTGCTTCTTTTAACAACTATATAACATTACTGGTGAAACGTGGACTTCTCATTTGAAGCTGTGTTCTTTCTCTTGCTGAATGCGTTAGGTAACATAATTAAAGCAGGTACCAGCATCGGAAGTAAGATGAAGCAGAGTACAAGAAGACCCGCAATGACGGCAGAAGCTAGTTCAATCAGCAGAACAAGTCCTGATGGGATGAGTGTGGCAAAGGTACCACCGAGTATAATCATGGCGGAGATGATGACGCCGCCGATATTTTTGGCTGATTCCACGAGTGCTTTTGCAGGATCCAGTTCCCCGTATTCTTTATAGCGCATCATGAAGAAAATACTGTAATCGACGCCGACCGCCACAATAATGATGAAGGAGAAGAAGGGAACAAAGGATGATACGCCGTCAGCACCGAGTATCTGATAAGTAACCAGGTTCGTTGCAGCCATGGCAACAAAGTAAGAGACAATCAGAGATAATACAATATAGATGGATGGCAGAATTGAACGAATCACAAACAGCAGTACAAGGAATACACCGATAATCACGATCACTGCTGTTCCGTTAAATGACTCAAGCTGTACTTTATTGGTGTCATAGGTTGTCGAGCTTGGTCCTGCTGCTCCAAATACCGCTCCGTCTAGTACAGTTCCTTTAAGTCCCGAAGCAACGGTATCGTTAATCTCTTCAATGGTGTCCATCGCTTTCTTGGAATAAGGATCATCATTTAAAATAACCATCAATTTCGTAATTTTACGATCTTCGGACATGAAATTATCGAGTACCTGGGCAAAATCTTCTCCTTCGAGCGCTTCTCTAGGAATGAAGAATGTTTTAGAAGATTCGAATTGCGTCAGGAATTCGTTGGTTTTTCCAAGTCCCTCCGAAATATCTTCAAGTCCATTTCCACTTTGATGAAGTCCATCTTTTAATGAAGTTAGACCGCCCGAAAACTGAGATAAACCGTTACTCAGTTCTTCTTGCCCCTGATTCACTTTAGCTAAAGCATCATTTAATTTATTCATATTAGCAGCAATTTCATCCGCGCCGCTAGCGCCTTGATTCAGTCCAGAGCTCAGCTGTTTTGCTCCATTTTCTAATTCCTTGAGCCCGCTGAGAATCTTCCCCTGAGCGCTGTTAATCTGATCTAGACCACCAGTAGCTTGTGTAAAGGCGCTATTTAACTTTTCATAATTCGTGTTGAGCTGTGTTAACCCTCCAGCCCACTGGGCAATGCCGCCTTCGAGTGCTGCACCCTGTGTCTTCAGCTGTACATAAGTATCATCTGACGCAAGTTCACTGTGGGAAGCGCCGAGGGCAGTGATCAGTCCGTTAATCCCTGTCATCCCTTGCTGAATGCCGGGCAGCTGCTTCGCTAGTGATTCATATCCACTGCCAAGCGCCGTATATTGTTTCTGGATCTCACGGAGTCCACTTGAGACTTCTACAGAGCTCTTTTGTATGGATGAAAGGCCGCTACGAATCTCGGTAATTCCGGAAGAAAGTCCGGTAGCTCCGGTAGCACCATCACTAATACCGCCTCCAAGTTCTTTCACCGCATCTGTCAGTTGCTGATAGCCAGATGTAATCTCACCCGAACTGGAGACCAGCTGATCTACTTCGGAGAAGTCAGGCGCCGTAAGTCCTGCTTCCATCTGTGAAAGTCCATCTTGAATCTGATCGACCCCATCCTTTGAAGCAGAGATACCATCCGTTATAGCTGAGGTCTGGCTATCCGTATACAAATCCGGAATTTCCTCGAATTGTGGCTGCGTTACACTGGATACGCTGTCTACACCTTCAAGCTGATTAAGGGAGTGGGTAACCGCATCAATTACAGCCAGGGCATTATTGTTATCCATCGGCTCATCATTTTGTATGACTACATTGGTAGGCAGAGCCTGACCTTCACTAAAGTTTTCTGCGACGAGGCTGAATCCCTTGGTCGAAGGGTAGCCGTTCCCGAGTTCTTTTAGCTGGTCGAAGGACAACGTCTGTTTGCTGAACATGAGAACGGGAATCATGATGACGATAATAAGTGCGGTGGTAATCACCGGATATTTTACTGAAATCGTAGCAAGCTTGGTCCAGAACTTGCTGTCTTTATGGCCGTTATTTTGTTTGGCAGGCCAGAATAATTTTTCCCCAAGTGTCTTCATAAAGAAGGGGGTCAAGGTATAAATCTGCACAATTAATACGATCGCACCAATGGCAACCACGTTCGCAGATTTGTAAATTCCAAAGTTTGAGAAACTTAGTGCAGCAAACGCAATAAATACGGTTAATGTACTGTAGAGAATGGTTTTGCCTGCGGTTCGGAACGTAGTGAAGATAGCTTCATCAATCGTTGCACCGTGAGCAAGTTCCTCTTTAAATCGATTAAATAGAAGAATGTTGTAGTCGGTACCGATCCCAAACAGAATGAGGACAAGGAGCATCTGCGTTACACTGGTGACCGGGAAATTCAGCTTTTCAATAATTTGTGCTGCAATGCCCATGGATACGAGATATGTAATCCCTACCGTTAGCAGCGAGATAAACGGAATGAGCAGTGAACGGAACATAATAATAAGTACAGCTAGAATGAAAATAACGGTCAGCAAAGCACTTTTTTCTACACCTGCCGTCGTAGCTTCCAAATAATCGTTCTGAATAAAATCTTCACCGCTTAGATAAAAATCAGTATCTACGTCAGCTAGTTCTTGCTCAAGCTGTTCCTTAATGACGGCAACTTCACGATCTCCTTTATCGAGACTGAAGCTGACCATAAGGGTCGTCCCATTCTCCGAGAGAAGAGAGGATTTCGCCTCTGGGGTAGAGAAAGGGTCGATCATATCATGCACACCGAGTTCAGCACTATGATCTCGTATGTTTTCTATACCTGTTTCAATCTGAGTCAGATCCGTATCAGACAGTTTATTTTCATTATGAAAAACAATAATATCGCTGGTGCCTTGATCTCCTGTCATTTCCTTTAATAGCTCACTTGCTACTTTGGAGGGACTATCTTTGGTGAGCGGATCTTGGCCTCTTTCATGTAGGATCGCGTTGACATCTGGCTGAAATACGGTGAGTAAGATTGCGCTAACCAGCCAAATGGCTAGAATAAGCCAGCGCCACTTTAGTATCTTTTGCATTCGAACATTATCTCCCTTGATCATGGAATAGTGGCATTGCTTGAGGTACAAAACATTAGTAAACAGGCGTTCATTATAATGCTAAAAAAAGAGATGTACTTTCAATTGATTATTTACTCAGCTGAGGTGAGCCAAAGGATTGGGATTTCTCCCAATCCTTCATTCACTCTGTAGAGGCGTACCAAAAGATTGGGATTTCTCCCAATCCATTAGTCACTCTGTAGAGGCGGACCAAAAGATTGGGATTTCTCCCAATCTATTAGTCACTCTGTAGAGGTGAATCCAAAAGATTGGACTCCAACCCAATTATCCGCTCGGCAGAGGAGGACCCATTGGATTGGAGATAATCCTAAACAATAATTCACTCAGCAGAGATGAACTATCGTTTAGGAGTACCGCAATTCTTTTTATCACTAAGTAAGATGATCAAAAGAATTGCGATTACCACAACTAATTTTCTCCGCAATCCCCACGGAGAACACTTGCAGCAGCTCATCAACAAGATATTTAATAGTTTCTCCATCCCGGTGATCGCGGAGAATCAGGCATATCCCTTCAATGATGGTGACGGCTAGCATCTGAATAGACAATCGATCCTTGGGATCTAAATCCGTTGTTTCCCGGGTGACGGTGAATACCTTCTCCAGAATCTGAATGACAATTGCAATAAGATCCTGTTTTGCCGATGCATAAGCTGAACCTTCACTTAAAGTTAATAAGATTTTGATCTCCGTACTTGAGTCTTTCAGCAGTTCTACAATGGTCTCATCCACCATCTTGATATACTCAAATACTTCGTCACTATGGATGGTAAAGGTTTTGTCTATTTCTTCTTTAACTGCGATGGTGTACGAAATAAACTGCTCATGTGCGCTTCCCATCAGTGCCTGGAATAGATCATCCTTGTTTTTAAAATAGCGATAAATGTTACCTGTTGTTATTCCCGCTGCGGTCGCAATTCGTCTCATTGAGGACTGTGCATACCCGTATTGTTCGAATTCAGATAGGGCTGCGCTCAAAATATTATTTCGGATTTCTTCTTTTAAAATTTGCATTAATGAACACCTGTTTACTTTTATTGGAATAATGAAATTATAGTCGAAAACTGGACCTTCTGCAATCATTATCATAAAAAAGAAATACTTCACAACCCATACTCACAAAATCATGCTATACTATTGGGCGATGTTGTAAATACAATGAAAAAGAGATGATTATCCTTTGAGTAATCCACTTCCTATGTATAAAGAAAAATCTAATACCTTCTTGAATAAATATTTTACTGGAAAGACGCTTGATTTCAGGCAAATTATCGCGATTATTATCCCGATATTTGTGGATCAGGCTTTTATTATTTTAATGGCCCTGTTAAATACAGCGATGATTGCATCATCCGGCGTTGCTGCGGTAAGTGCCGTAAGTATGGTCGATTCGATCAATATTTTCCTCGTTAACGTATTTGTTGCGGTAGCCACAGGGGGAACAGTCATTGTTGCTCAGTATAAGGGGAGCGGTAATGACGAGATGGTATCGAAATCAGCTACACAAGCCATTACGGCAGTAGCAATCCTTTCCGTAGTCATATGCGGGCTGGTTATTACTTTTCATACCCCTATTCTTAATTTGTTATTTGGTAAGGCGGAAGCAGAAGTATTCGAGAATGCTCGAGTCTTTCTTATAGGCAGCTGTATTTCTTATCCGTTTATTGCGATATTTCAGGCCGTAACCGGTGTCCTTCGCGGGGTAGCGGAGACAAAGGCTTGCCTAGGATTGTCACTCATCATGAACCTTACGTATCTTGGACTGAATATTTTGCTCATTACTGTATTTGATATGGGGATTATGGGTCTCGTTATTTCCATGATCACAGCACGGGTGCTGGGCATGTGTATCTCGATGTATTATTTGATCAAAATAAATCAGACTTTAAAATACAAGATCAAAGAAGCGCTAAAACTGGATTTTTCGATCCTCAAAAGGATTATGGCGGTTGGAATTCCATTTGCCGCTGAGCAGATGTTCTTTAATGGGGGGAAACTGCTCACTCAGACGTTTATTGTTCAGCTTGGGACTTTAGCGATTACTGTGAATGCAATCAGCGGTTCCATATCGCTACTGTTCCAAATTGGGGGCAGCGCGCTTAGTATCGCCGTTGTCACGGTTGTTGGGCAGTGTATTGGTAATGGGGGTATCCCGGACGCAAGGAAATTTATTAAGTCATTTATTGGTTTGTCGACTGCGTTCTTTATTTTGGTAGCTGCTATTATCATTCCGCTGTTTCCATTCATCGTCGGCTTATTCTCGCCGCCGGCTGAGATTGTACCCGATATCTTTGCACTCACACTGCTGATTGCGATTATTCAGCCGATTTTCTGGTCAATTAGTTTTATCCTTCCTTCTGCACTGCGTGCGGCTGGGGATTCAAACTTTACCTCCTTAACATCTTTACTGTCGATGTGGGTTCTCCGTGTATTCTTAGGATATTTTCTCGGAATTACGCTTGGACTTGGCATCATGGGGGTATGGATTGCCATGGTCACTGAATGGAGTGTCCGTGGAGTAATATTCTGGTATCGGTTCCGTGGAGATAAATGGTATCGCCGCAAATTGATTTAATTCATAGTTTCCACCCGAGAGGGCTGAGCAATCAGCTCTCTTTTTGTATGCAATAACATCTGTCACATCCAGATCTGAAATATTAAATATTTTCCTTGTCCTGTACTAAAATTATCATAAAATGTCTAAACTTGAATTATTCATTTCGATTCGTGAGTATGATAAATTAAAAAAGGTTTGGACGACCAATAACTGAGGGAGGCTTTCATATATTGGATTGGCAAGAGATATTGTTTAAGTTTGTCGGGGGACTCGGCATCTTTCTGTTTGGTATCAAATTTATGTCAGACGGACTACAAAAATCGGCCGGAGACAAAATGCGCGGGATTTTGGAAAAGTACACCACAAATCCTATATTGGGCGTTCTAGTCGGAGTTATCGTTACCTGTTTAATTCAGTCCTCTTCAGGGACGACGGTAATGGCAATTGGACTTGTAAACGCTGGACTTATGACACTTAGACAAGCAATTGGGGTTGTACTTGGTGCCAATATCGGTACAACCATGACTGCTTTTATTGTCGGGATCAAAATTGAAGAGTATGCGTTGCCTATTATTGCAGTAGGTGCCTTCTTTTTATTTTTCCTGAATAAAAAGAGATTTCAATACATTGGTCAAGTCATCTTTGGATTTGGGATGTTGTTTCTCGGATTATCTACGATGAGCGGTGGGGTAAAACCGCTTAGGGAATTGCCGGCTTTTACTGATTTTATGATTCAAATGGCAGACCAGCCTGTGTTGGGTCTTGTCGTGGGTACCATCTTTACGATGATTGTACAGAGCTCTAGTGCCACGATTGGGATTCTTCAGACTATCGCAGATGAAGGGATGATTAGTCTCGGTGGATCTTTGCCGATTCTTTTCGGTGACAATATCGGCACAACAATTACGGCAGTACTCGCATCGATTGGTGCTTCCATCGCAGCAAAACGTACTGCTTTAGTGCATGTTATTTTTAACGTTTGCGGAGCGATTATCTTCATGCTCCTACTGCCTGTCGTACTCTGGGTCGTGCTATGGCTAGGAGAAGGCGTGAATATTCGGATGCAGATTGCGTATGCCCATGGATTATTTAACGTGACGAATACCCTCATCTTCCTGCCGCTGATTCCTGTATTGGCATGGATTGCTACGAAGTTCATTCCAGGCAAGATGGAAGAAATTCAGTTTAAACCGATCTATCTTGATGATCGTCTGCTTGCAACACCAGCTGTGGCGCTAGGACAAGCTCAGCATGAGATTGTGCGCATGGGCCAGTATGCCAGAGAGTCTTTGCAGGATGCGACGAAGTATTTCTTTGATCGGGATACGAAGTATGCCGACCTTGCCTTGCAAAAGGAAGAGCTTATTAATGAACTGAATCGCAAAATCACGGAATATATTATTCGCATTCACCAAAAGAACGGACTGCCAGCAGGTGAGTCGGAAAAAGCTTCTGGCTGGTTCCAAACGGTTAGTGATATTGAGCGAATCGGCGACCATGCAGAGAATGTAGTAGAGCTTGCGGAGTTTAGCATTAACCACAAGATTTTGTTCTCGGAAGCGGCTACGAAAGAGCTGCAAGAAATGATGGAAGTAGCAGATCAGACGGTAGAGAAGGCACTTGTAGCACTAGAAGGACAGGATACCGATGCAGCTAACACCGTTTTGGAACTGGAAAGAAAATTAGATGACCTTGAAGTTGTATTCCGAAAAAATCACATCATTCGTCTAAACCAAAACATATGCTCAAGCAGTGCAGGAACCATTTATTTGGACTTGCTAACGAACCTTGAACGTATCGGAGATCATTGTAAAAATATTGCTCAGTTCGTGCTTCACGAACAGCACTAGAGAAAAGAAACCATCCTTTCGGCTATAGCTGAAGGATGGTTTTTTTGTGTTGATCATTCTGTGCTCTAGGGCAAATAATGACGGTCTAGAACATCGACATAAGAAGGGAAATAGAGGCTGGCACCGGTACTATGAAGGTCCTAAGCGAGGACCTTTTAATAAGCAATTCCATTTTATTCATGGTGAATATGACCAAGTTTCGGTTAGAATGTTAGCGCAGCATGAATAATCACCAGGGGGAATTAGGATATTGGTTATCAAGTGGATTGTAATTGTAGTTTGTGTGTACATATTAATAGGTATTATTTACGCTTATCGCTTTATGTCAAAAGAACTTTCTGAGTTACTGAGGAATGAGATGGATGAAGAGGATGAGTATTTTACAGTAATGAATAAGGCCCGGAATGAAACGCATGTTTATATGGAAGAAATGAATCAAATGGTTGGCAAAAAGGGGAGTAAGGTTGTTCATTTTCTAATAGGTACGTTTCTCTGGCTTCCACTAGTGATTGATACAGAAATATCTTCTAGAAGAGAGGCAGCGAAGTGGATGGAGGATGAGGAGTTCGATGACCATGATGAAGAGGAAATAGAGCCGAAGAGATTCCCTTGTCCATGTTGTGGTTATCCTACACTGGAAATCCAAGATTATGGATACGAGGTTTGTATACTGTGCGGCTGGGAAGACGATGGCCAGCGAGATGACCAGGCTGACAAGGTATGGGGCGGGGCTAATCAGGAGTATTCGCTTACCGCAGCGAGAGGGATTTTTAAGCAACATTTCCTTGGTTACCATGATAATAAAATCTTGAAATCACAGAAGAGAGAAGCTGTTATTCATGCTAACAAGCGGCTTATGGAAGCCTATGATCAGCTTGAGAAGCCAAAAGATTGGGCTACTGAAGGAGTTTCAATAGGAACCGATAAGAAATGGGAAGAAGTATTTAATCGTGAAGCAGCTCTCAGCATAATTAAGTATAAAAAATAGGTGAAATAAACGACAAAAAACTTCTAACGAATCTATCGTTAGAAGTTTTTTGTGCTGATGATGCTATGGTTTTACTAAAAATCTTTAGTTCAATGTTCAACGGAACAAAGGATTCATCTAGATTTGAATTATTCAGAAACTTTAATGACAATTTTACCAAAGGCACCACGGCCTAGATGCTCATAAGCTTGGATCGCCTCGTCGAAGGAGTATACTGTGTCGATTACTGGATGAATATTGAGTTCATTAAAGGCTTTATTCATCTCATCAAATGCTTTACGGTGACCAACATAGATACCTTGAATACGTGCTTGCTTCGCTAATAATGCGAATAAATTCACTTCCGCCATCATGCTCTTTAGGAAACCAACAATATAAATATGCCCCTGTAGTGCAAGTGCTTCGATCGAACGGTTAATGCTATCTCCGCCAACAACTTCTAAAATATGCTCAGCACCTTTACCGTTCGTAAGTTTTAATACTTCTTTTTCCCAATCCGGTGTTTTTACATAGTTGATGACTTCTTTGGCGCCTAACTCTTTTACTCGTTCGCCTTTTGCATCACTGCTCGTTGTAACAATTACTCTTGCACCTAATGCAGAGGCGATTTGAGTCGCATAGACGGATACACCACCTGTTCCTAGAACAAGTACAGTATCACCGGCTTTAATTTTACCGTATTCCACTAAAGAAAACCACACGGTTAGTGCTGCAATTGGGAGTGTAGAAGCCTCTTCATCAGTTAAATTAGCTGGTGCCATTACTGCTGCATACTCTTCTAACAACATATATTCCGCAAGTCCACCATCATTCGGTCCACCGACAGCTGTTGGCGCATAGTCTTCGCTTGGTGCTCCATCAACCCATTTTGTATACAGGTGCGAAACAACGCGGTCCCCCACTTTAAACTGGGTTACTTCTGAACCAACACTTACAACAATACCTACCGCATCTGATACAGGTATGAAAGGCTTGCTCATTAAGTCTGGTAAATAATCGCCATCCATGATGGATTTGTCACGGAAATTAAGGGATACAGCTTTCACTTGAATCAATATTTGATTAGGACCTGGTTTAGGGGTCTCTACCTCTACTAGTTTAAGGTTTTCTAATCCTATGCCTTGTTTTTGCCATGCTTTCATCATCAGTTCCTCTTTTCGTATATTAAATAATCAATATGTAACAAGAAATATTACTTAAATCCGCATCTAACAAATTTACAAATTAAGAATTATCGATATGTAAGCTATAATAACAACCAAACTCCGTTATAGAATTTGGTTGGTTATTATAGTTCTGTTTGAATGAATATACCGAGATTTTTAATAACTTCTTCATCTCTTTTGTAATATGTCCACTTACCTATTCGTGTTGATTTAATTAAACCAGCTTTTTGTAGGGTTGAAAGGTATTGAGAAGCAGTAGATTGAGTCATGTTTAACTTATTCGTTATTTGACTAACACACACACCAACTTCGACTAAATCAATCCCTTCTTGTGGATCAAAGTGAGCAAAAGGATCTTTCAGCCAATCTAAAATTTGCAATCGAGCCTCATTTGAAAGTGATTTAAAAATAGTTAACTTGTCCATTTTCATATTATAAATCGATAAAGTTCGATTTGTCAATTCAAAGTGTTTTAAAGAGATGGATGAGCAAATAGGTTTACCCATTGTATTGCTCTGACTCTGTCACAAAAAAATCCATGGGCAGCCGGAAAAAGTCCATTGATAACCATTATCAACCAACATATAATGATAATCATTATCAATTACTCGTCTACATAGAGAGATAACAATAAATCAGGGGGCATGAAGGTATGAAGAAGGTTTCGTCGTTGAAGTTAGGAATTATCGCTTTAACCATGGTTGTTATGGTGGCGTGTGGGAATCAGGAAGGGGCCGGCAGTGAAACCAGTTCGGATGCTCAGCAGCAAGCAGCCGCAGATACAACAGTAACAACGGGATCGGAAGATACTACTCCAGCAGCAGATGAAGCTGCTGCAACGGTTGCGGTAGACGAAGCGCTAGTAGACGAAATTTTGTCTCAATTCGATAATAAAACACCGAGTACGACCGTAACTTTGTCAGTAGCCATCACAGAATTATTTAATGACTTAGGATTGTCGCTAGAAGGTGTACCGACCACACAAAGTGAACTGCCAGCAGCTTACCAAGATGTACAGAAAGTCGGGTCTTCTCATCAGCCGGATCTCGAAGTGATCGCAAGCCTTACGCCGGATGCAATCCTGTCACCTGAATCAATTAAAGACAGCATTGAAAAAATGCTGAAGCCATCCGGATTGAAGGGAGCATACCTCCCCGTTGATTCATTAGATGGTCTCAAAGCTTCACTGGTTGCCATAGGACGTCTCTATGATAAAGAAGCCGAGGCAGAGAAGGTGCTGAGTTCTTTTGCTGAACAGGAATCGGAAATTGTGAAATCAGTAGAAGGAAAAGATGCACCCACTGTTATGTTCTTATTCGGTTCCACAGATTATCTCATGCTGATGAATGAAGATACATTTGCTGGCAGTCTCGCTAGAAATCTAGGAGCAACGAATGTACTTACGGATACAATGCAGTCCACCGAGACGTATGTTCCTTTTAATATGGAAAGTGTAGTAGAAGCGAATCCGGACGTGATTTTACTTGTGGCTCACGGAGATGCTGAAGCGGTAGCGAAGAAGTTTGAAGAAGATGTGAAGAAGAACGGCGCATGGGAGAAAATGAGTGCCTTCAAGAATGGAAAAATGAAAACACTGGATTACAACTTGTTTGGTGTTGCTTCCCTATCCAAAACGCCTGACGCTTATAAAGCACTTTCCTCCGTTTTGTACGGGGAATAGGAGGATTATGAGCTTGTGAATACAATAGGGCAGCAGAGAAGCCGGAAGTTTCTTCTTGCAATTACGTATCTCATCTTACTGATCATTATTATTCTTGCGATAGGTATCGGAAGCGTGAGGTTGTCTCCTGCAGAGGTCCTTCAGACTTTAACCGGATCGGGAAGTGAACAGTGGAACACCATCCTATGGAATATACGTATTCCCCGCGTGATCCTCGCACTCATCATCGGGGCTAATCTAGCAGTATCGGGTGCGCTGCTTCAAGCCGTAATGCATAATCCGCTGGCAGACCCTGGACTGACTGGGGTTTCCAGCGGTGCTGCTGTTACTGTACTTTTTATCATGCTGGTGAAACCGGAGTTATCCTCGCTTATTCCCATTGCAGCTATTGTCGGCGGAGGGATTGCTGCGGCAATGGTTTATGGATGGGCTTGGACCAAGACACAGGGGATAACGCCTATTCGCATTATTTTATCAGGGGTAGCAGTCAATGCCGTCTTTGGCGGGGTTATTGGACTACTATCTATTCTCTACAGTGACAAGTTACCCGCTGCGCTCTCCTGGATGAACGGGAGTTTATCCGGAAAAGGAATGGATGCGGTGCTGACAATTCTACCTTATTCTGCAGCGGGATGGATCATGGCACTTCTATGCATACGGCAGGCGAATATTTTAAGGCTTGGAGAACAAGCAGCGCATAACCTTGGTCAAAATATAAATCGGGTGCGGATTACGCTTTCTTTTGTTGCTGTCTTTCTTGCTTCTGTCTCCGTCTCCATGGTTGGACTTGTCGGCTTTGTTGGTCTCATCGTTCCACATATGGCACGTATGATGATCGGTTCGGATTATAAATACAGCCTGCCTTTTAGCTTAGCGCTGGGAGCTGTCGTATTGATTGTAGCCGATACCATCGGCAGATCGATGTTTAGTCCGCTTGAAATTCCGGCGGGCATTGTAATGGCGATGGTAGGAGGGCCTTATTTTCTCTATCTGATGCGTAAAGGAGGGGCATAGCATTGCTGCAAGTAGAATCGGTACATGTACATTACGGAGAACGGCCAATTGTTCAGAACCTGTCGCTTACCGTTCAAAAAGGAGAAGTTGTCTCCATCATCGGACCGAATGGGTCAGGGAAATCAACACTGCTCAAAAGTATATCCGGCCTTATTCCTTACGCAAGCGGCGGAGTGACCATTGAGGGTAAGGAACTCCAGAAAATGAATGTCCGAGAAGTGGCGAAGCAGCTATGTATGCTGTCTCAATCGAATGTAAGCCCTGCGGATATGACAGTTGGAGATTTGGTCGGTTTTGGACGGATGCCGCATAAAAAGTGGTACGAACAACTCACTCAGGAGGATCGTGAGATTATTCAGTGGGCACTTGAACAGACGAATATGACAAGGTATGAGCACCGATTGGTTCATTCCTTATCAGGCGGGGAGTCAAGAAAAGCTTGGCTCGCCATGGCTCTCGCCCAGCGTCCCAAATTGCTATTACTTGATGAACCGACCACCTATCTAGATATTGCGCATCAATTGGATGTTCTGGAACTTGTGAAGACACTGAATAAGGAACTCGGGATTACAGTAGTAATGGTGCTTCACGATCTGAACCATGCGAGCTTATACAGCGACAAAGTATGTGTCATTCAGAACGGAGAGCGAAAAGCATACGGAACTCCGAAGGATGTACTAAACCTAGAATTAATCCGAAGTGTATACGGCGTCGAGGTCGATGTAGAGCTAACGAAAGATAGAAAACCTAGAATACATGTACTTCATAAAATTTAGGATGGAGCAGGTGGAATAAAGATGATGAATATGAATCGGATCAATATGGAAGAAGTGAAAAATAAGTACTTGGAATTTACAGGTGAGCTGAGATCACTCATGTTAAGTACGTTAGATGAGGAAGGGAATCCCTTCATTTCTTATGCTCCTTTTGTAGCGCACGACAATAAAATGTACATCTATATCAGCCGCATCGCAAATCACTATCATCATCTGGATAAACGTCCGCAAGTGGATGTATTGTTAATTGAGGATGAGGCAGTTTCGAACAATCTATTTGCAAGACAGCGGGCTCGTTTCCCTTGTACAGCGAAAAATGTGGGAAATGAGGGATATCCAGAAGTATTCGCACTGTTTGAAGAGAAGTTTCCAGCGAAACTTGTAACGATGCTGCGCGGACTCGATTTCTCCTTGTTCGAGCTTACTACGCAGACAGGAAGATACGTGGCAGGCTTCGGTCTTGCTTTTGATCTAGACCTTGCCGGAGACCAGATTGAGCATGTAGCCCGTGATGGTCACGCCAGCAGCACAGCTGCGAAATAAAGAACGAATCATATAGCGTGAGATGAAATAGAAAAGGGAGGAAAGCTGAAAATGTCTACATTTGCTACGATTATGCCAGTCTGGAATGCAATTCAAAGCCGTTTTCTAAATACGGTAAAGCAGCTGACTAACGATGAACTTGCACTTCAAATGGACGATACTTCGATCGGGTATATGCTCAGGCATAATGCCGAGGTAGAGTATATGTTTGCAACTTGGTTTTTTAATAAGCCGATGCCGGAAGATCTTGTTATTCATACGCACCGGGGGGCTACACGCAGTAAAGAAACATTTACAAAGCTTGAAGAGCTTGTATCGTTTTTAGAGGCGTCTCAAGCCTGGCTTATTGAGGGAATGTCGGAGCTGCCTGAATCTGAGTGGAATGAGATGAAAAAATGTCCTATTGGCGACTCTACACCGCTTGAAGCCGTAGGACGTCTTATGTATCATACAGGAATTCATGCAGGACAAATCTCGTATATAAAGAAGCAACATGCAGCAAAGCAGGTATAAAAACATATAGTAGTTATGAATTAAAGTTAGGTATTGAGTAGATATATAGAATTTGGTGATGAGTGAGAGAGCCTGCAAATCAGGCAGATCGGTGGAAAATTAAAGCTAAATAGATAGAACCCAAGAGGATAATCTCTTGGGTTCTTTTGTGTATCTAGATAGAATATTTATTTACAGTATGTAGAGATAAAGGTTTTGTATATCCATTATATGGATTATTATGGTATATAATCTGTGAACTCCTATCAGGGCGAAAGGATACGATCCTTTTCTCAAAAAATAAAGAATGGACTTCTCATTTAAGGATGGAAGTTCACAACGTTCTAGCATAATACAAAAAACAAAGTTACAATGGATAACGAAACTTACCAATAGAGGTGAAGTAATGGCAGAATTCCTCTGTATGAACCATCCTCATAAGCAGGCAGTTGCTCAGTGCAGAAGATGTGGGAAACCGGTGTGCCAGGACTGTTATGATCCATCGACTGGATATTGCCGTGATCAGTGTACCAAGAATGAAGCCGTTTCTTCTGTACATACATCCAAGAAAAATGTTGTTCTTCAAGTCATTGTTGCAATTTTAGCAATCATTGGGGGACTTGCGATACTCTTGATTACGATATGCGGTGCCTTGATATTATCTTACTAATGTTAGTTATTATTACGTTATTCTTCTTCTTCTTCTTCTTCTTCTTCTTCTTCTCTAATTCTAACTACTCTAGTGTTCATTACTATATTCGCACACACAAATACGAGTTTACTATCTCAATCTAGGAGTGGACCGATGGATTTTCCTGTATATCTATATCTTGGGTCCTTGCGGATTCACCCTCATGTACTATTTGAGTCTCTTAGCTATTTTATCGGATTTAGGGTCTATCTATGGACACGAAGACCGAGCGGGATGTCTGCCCTGATGAGCCTGCAAATTTTAGCAGGTACGATTCTGGGTGCAGCGATTGGTGCCAAGTTGCTGTTTTGGTTGGAGGACCCGGTCGCCACCTGGGAGCATCTTAGTCAAGGACAACTCTTATGGGGCGGAAAGACTATTGTCGGAGGGTTACTCGGAGGACTGATCGGGGTGGAACTTACAAAGCGCTGGGTAGGTTGGTCCCAATCGACGGGGGATGATTTTGTGTATCCGCTGATGCTCGGTCTTTGTATAGGAAGAATAGGCTGTTTCCTGACAGGACTGGACGACCATACCTATGGTACGCCAACGACATGGATTACGGGTGTGGACTTTGGAGACGGGATTTACCGTCATCCAGCGCAGCTTTATGAAATTTTCTTTCTTATTATATTGGCTGTTCTGCTCATACCTTTGTATCGTCAAAGCCGCGGGAAGAGTAGCACTTCTACTCAAGTAAGGTATGTATCAGGGCGGATATTTCAGTGGTTTATGGCAGGATATCTGCTGTTTCGTCTGGGGATTGAATGGATCAAACCTACGCCTCATCCTTACCTCGGACTGAATAATATTCAGCTTGCTTGCATCGCTGGTGTGCTTTATTATGCTTGGCTTATTTATGGCAAGAAGAAGGTAGATCATCATATAACGAGTTCGAATATGCAAGCCTAATCTGTATTTAACAGGAGGAACGATTTCATGCCTAACCGTCCTTATCTCTATCATGAGCTGACGAATAGTATATGTACGACCTGTTATCGCAAAGTAGAAGCCAAGGTGATCGAAGAAGACGGCAAAATCTACATGGTCAAAAGATGCCTTATTCACGGACCGGAGAAAGTGCTGATCTCCACCGATGTGGAGTATTATCACCGGACTCGTAAGTTTATTAAGCCTTCAGAAATGCCGCTCGTGTGGAATACTCCGATCAAGTACGGATGCCCTTATGACTGCGGATTATGTCCAGATCATGAGCAGCATAGCTGCCTAACCTTACTGGAGATTACAGATCACTGTAACCTGCAGTGTCCGATCTGTTTTGCAGAATCTTCCCCGCATCGTACCTCATATCGGTCACTTGCTCAGATTGAATTTATGTTAGACCGTATTATCGAAAATGAAGGCGAAGCAGACATCGTGCAAATCAGCGGCGGGGAGCCGACAACGCATCCTGATTTTTTTGAAATTTTGGATATGTGTAAATCGCGGCCCATCAAGCATATTATGGTGAACACGAATGGGATTCGTATTGCACAGGATCGGGAATTTGCTCGCCAGTTATCTGAATATGCTCCTGGATTTGAGGTCTATTTGCAGTTCGACAGTTTTGAAGCACATGTACTAAAAGAACTGCGGGGCGCAGACCTGAGACGGATACGCCAGCAGGCCATTGACCATTTAAATGAATTTAACATCTCCACTACACTCGTCGTTACACTAAAAAAAGGACTTAATGACGGAGAGATCGGTGACATTATTCAGTATGGACTTCAGCAGAAAGCCGTTCGCGGAGTCACCATTCAGCCTATTCAGGCGGCAGGCAGACTCGAAGGATATGACCCTGCAACAGATCGTCTGACGGTGAGTGAAGTGAGACAGATGATTATTGACCAGTCGGGAGTATTTGACGAAGATGATATTTTACCGGTTCCATGTCACCCGGACTGTTTGGCAATGGGATACGCGCTGAAGCTTGGCGGACAAGTTATTCCGCTGACAGGAATGATTGATCCTGACATTTTACTCGAAGGGGACAGCAATACGATTATATATGAACAAGATCCGGTAATCAGAGATAAAATGTTTGAGCTATTGTCGACCGGCCACTCGCCGGAGTCTTCCGCTCTATCATTGAAAAGCCTGCTCTGCTGCCTGCCGCTTGCAGCCGTTCCCGAAGAGATTACGTATGACAACGTGTTCCGGGTGATCATTATGCAGTTCCTCGATGCGCACAATTTTGATGTACGTTCTGTCAAAAAGTCCTGCGTCCACATCGTTCATCCTGATGGACGGATCATTCCTTTTGATACTTATAATTTGTTCTATCGGGACGATAAGGAAGAGCTGCTGAAAGAACGGAAGAATGAGATTGTAACCGCATGGGATCGAGATACCAAGGTTGTACCTGTGAGTGAGAAGTAGAATTTAGGATAGAGAAGGGTCGGAGAGCAGAGATGCGTTCCGGCTTTTATTTTTGTGTGAAGAATTTATCGGAATTATTTTAATGTAATGTCACATTTCGAAACTATGAATTGTTATATAGGCATGGAAAGGAGGGAGAGGCACTGTTGAACTCTATACAGCGGAACAGTACAGACGATCGTGAGCAATTACATTTAGATCATATGATCCAGAGGATACAGCAGGGAGAGACTGAGCCCTATAGAGTCATTGTCGAGAAGTATCAAAAGCAAATCTATGTGTATTGTTATTACTTATTAAAGCAGACTGAAATGACACAGGATGCAGTTCAGGACATTTTTATTAAGGCATATGAGAACATGCTAAGTTACAAGAGCCCCGGTTCCTTTTCAGCTTGGCTTTATAAAATTGCGTACAACCACTGTATGAATCTCAATAAAAAGAAATTCCGAGATGTAGAGCTGCTCCAATTCTTTAAGAATACTTACTCGGCAGAAATGGCATACAAGAAGGATACCCAAAGCAGTGACAGATTAGAGATACTAATGGATGATCTTTCTTTTGATGAAAAACATATTCTGCTGCTTCGCGCAGTGGAAGACTACTCCTATGATGAGATCGGACAAGTCATGAATATCAAGGCGGCTACGGCGAGGAAGAAATTTGAGCGTATACGTAAAAAACTGATCAAAAGAAATGGGGAAGGTGGGCTGCGTGTATGAAGAATCATTTACATAAAAAAGAGGAACCCATGGATCAGGTCATCCGAATGATACGAGAAAAAGAGGCTCCTATCGATCTTACAGATCGGGTGATGGAGGAGATCTATCAAACTAAAATGAAGCGTAGGGGGCGAAAGAAAATGTGGAAGAAAATTGCGGTTTCAACGATCGCAGCAGCGTCAGTAGTCTTGGTGATTGTAGGGAGCGGATTTGTATCACCAACGATGGCCGATTCGTTACAGCAAATTCCCGGGATGAAGAGTATCTTTGCATTTGTGGATGATCTTGGACTGAGGACAGCATCAGAGAAAAAATTAGCGGATACCCCAAATGTAAGTGTTGCTCGAGGGGATACCACATTTACGGTCCCTGAAATCATCTATGACGGCACGAGGATATCACTCAGTCTAGTACGTACGATGCAAGATAATTCAGACGAGGCAGAAGAAAAGCTGAACGAAGATCTAAGCGGCTATACGCTGCAGATCAACGGAAGAGATATAAACGAGTATGCACCCAAATATGGTGGGATATCTAAATTTTTTCATCCTGGTGCATCTGAGAATTCTGTGATTTTGGAATTTTCCGATTTACGAAATCAAGAAGGAACACCTTTTCCTGATTCGTTCATCCTTACATTAAACCTAGAAGTCAAACCATTTGATGACCCTATCGTTATGCATATCCCCGTTGAGAAAACGAAACAGGATATCGTTGATATTTCTCCTAATGAGACCAAGACCCATGGAATCTATACCGTAACTTTAGAAAGAGTAGAATTAACACCAATAACGACAAATATCACGACTCATTTCGTTCTTCCAGAAGGAATGAGATATGATCCGCTAACAAACGATTTGGGTTACGATGTGTATGATGATGAAGGTAATGAGCTGAGAATAGTTAGTGGAAATGGGAGAGGTCAGGCAAATAGCTCTGGAATGATTTCAGATCTTCGTCTAGAACCTTTTACTACGATCCCGTCTAAGATTATCATCAAACCATATCAAAATATATATAGTGACACCGAAAAAGGGAAGGTTAAGTTTGACGAGGAAGGGAATGAGATGAAAACCTATTTTCCTGAACTTGAGTTTGAGGTGGATATTGAGAAATAGTTTTTTTATCAGCTGAGGCGGGGAAGAATTGAATTAGAAGAAGAAATGACTTAGAAAAATTAGAAAAAAGTAACCTTCGATTTAAGGTTACTTTTTTTTATGCATATTTTCGTTTAAATCTCATTCAAAAAGGATTGAATAAAAGTGATGGCAGCACCATTAGAAACTCCATTCTCAGATGAACGGCTAATATAAATAAATGACTCATTGCTAGGAAAAGCGGTGCGCTCATAAACTTTTTCATGAAGAAGTTGAATATCATGTTCTGTTAAGTAAGGAGATATATGACCGCCCAGAATAAATTCTCTATTAATGACAAGATGGATGTTGTTAATCGATAGTGCTAAATGATCTAAGAATACATTCCATCTTTCCATATAGGAAGGGATTCCAGAACGTAACTGCTGGAAGAAAAATTCTAACGATTCATCTTCTTTTAATAGCGCACTAACAGAACATAGTGTTTCCATACATCCTGTTTTTCCGCAGTAGCAAAGAGAACCACGTGGATCGATTGTCATATGTTCTACCGTGCCGCTATGTCCTTCATTCCCCATATAAATTTGGCCATTGATAATGATGGCTCCCCCAAGATGCGTACCAATCGACAGATAGACAGCATCGTCAATATCCTTCCTGATCCACAGTTCCGTGGTTGCAGCGCATTTGGCATCATGAAAAAATCGGCAAGGATAATCAAGGTGCTGTGAAAAAACAGAAATGTGGAGACCCGTACAATTTAATATTTTTCCGTAGGTGATGTTTTGTCCATCTGCTGATGTTAATGCTTGTATTGCAAAACCAACACCCAGGACTTGCTCTTGTTCGATCATAAGAGAGGAGATGAAAGCTTGTACAGCTTGACTTACTTGTTTGAAGTAACTCTCTTCATTTGTGTATGTAAGTGACAGATTGGTTTTATGAAAAACAACACCAAGCAAATCTACTGCGGAAATACAAATTGTATTTCTTTGGATTTCAACCCCTATGCTGACACGAGCCTGCGGACATAATGCATATGCCGTTGCGCGTCTTCCAACCGAGGATTCAAATTGCCCGCTCTTTTCAATCAGTTTTTCCTTTTCTAAGCGAACTAAATTTTGAGTTACCGTTGGCAGACTCAGATGAAGTTGATTTGCGATTTCTTGTTTTGAAAGCTTCTCATTTTGATAAATAAGATGATAAATCGATGAGTAATTACTTTTCTTTATATCCCTAAATGTAATGTTATGATCCATAACTAAACCCCATTATACAAACGACTTTTATAAAATTTCTTTAAATATAACATAGCTATCGAATAAATAACAATTTGGAGCAAAATGATGTGACTAACGAATCATAAAATTCATGCAATCGATGTGAAATAAGTCGCTGTTTTTTTATGGAAGGTTGACTTGTCTTATAAGGTGGGTATATTATGTGAATTAATTTTATTAATCTATTTAATAAAACGGTTTTACAAAATAGAAAGGGGAAATAGATTTATGGGAATTATTGAAAAAATGAGATTAGACGGAAAGAAGATCTTCGTTACAGGCGGTGCTAGAGGAATTGGCAAAAGTGTTGCAACCGCTTTCTGCGAGGCAGGGGCTGATGTGGCTATCGTGGATTTGGATTTTGAAGAAGCAGAGAAAACAGCTGCCGAACTCGAAAAAAATCATGGAATTCAAGCGATTGCTATTAAAGCGGACGTCACAAATCCTGAAGATGTGGATTCTATGATTACAAAAATACTCAGTGCCTTTGGACGTTTAGATGTTGCTTTCTGTAATGCTGGAATCTGCATGAATATACCTGCTGAGGATATGACATATGAACAATGGAAAAAAGTAATAGATATCAATCTTACCGGAGTGTTTTTAACAGCTCAAGCAGCTGGAAAAGTGATGTTAAAGCAAGGCGGAGGTTCCATTATTAACACAGCTTCTATGTCAGCACATATCGTAAATGTACCGCAGCCGCAGTGTTCTTATAATGCTTCTAAAGCAGGTGTCATTCAACTGACAAAATCTCTAGCGGTAGAGTGGGCGACTAGAAATGTGCGCGTGAATTGTATCAGTCCAGGCTACATAGGAACAGAACTTACGTTAAATTCCCCAAGCTTACAACCATTAATTGAACAATGGAATCAAATGGCTCCTCTTGGCAGAATGGGAAGACCGGAAGAACTACAATCCATTTGTGTTTACCTTGCAGGGGATACTAGCAGTTTTACTACAGGAGCAGACTTTGTAGTGGATGGCGCTTTTACTTGTATCTAATCTAATAGACTTAACTAATGAAACAATTACATCAGGAGGCGACATCCTTGTTCTATTTACTCGGCACAGATATTGGAACATCCGGCACCAAAACCATTTTAATGGACACAGAAGGCAACTTAATTGCCCAAGATTTACAGGAATATGATGTGCTTACACCGAGGCCTTTATGGGCTGAACAGTGGCCAGATGTATGGCTCGAAGCAGCGAAGGTTTCTATTAAAAACACAGTGAAGAAGGCAAATGTCCCAGCAGAAAAAATACGCGGAATCGCGACTAGCGGTCTGTATGGAGGTTCTGGAATTCCGTTAGATGAAAATATGGAGCCAGTTAGACCTTGTATGATCTGGATGGACCGCAGAGCAGAAGAAGAAACCAAATGGGTTCTAGACACGATTGGAGAAGAAAAACTATTAGATATTACCCACAATGGAGCAGATCCTTACTATGGCTTCACCAAAATATTATGGATGAAAAATAATGAACCGGAAAACTGGAATAAAACGAAATTATTTTTGCCTCCAAATGACTACGTTATTTATAAACTGACCGGAAACATTGCGATTGATTATTCGTCCGCAGGTAATATTGGCGGTATTTTTAATATGAATAACAGAACATGGTCTAAAGAAATGATGGATGCCATGGGAATTCCTATGTCGATGATGCCGGAAAAAATCGTGGAATCAACAGATATTGTTGGCGGGCTCACAAAGGAAGCCGCGTCTGAACTGGGGCTCTCTGAAGGAATGCCAGTGATTGCAAGTGGTATTGACTGTGGTGCAGCGAATATTGGACTTGGTGTATCTGAATCTGGTATTTACGCAGCGGCAATTGGAACTTCCATGTGCGCAGCGTTAATTTCGGACAAACCAATCAAGGGAAAGAATCTCATTGTCTGGCCTTATTTATATGATGCGCAAAGACTTTCTTATTATTTTGCCGGCGGTGCCACAGCAGGAGCAATTGTGAAATGGTTCCGTCAAACGATGTGCCAATTTGAAGTGGAAGCCGAGAAAAATGGCGGAGAAAATGCCTATGATGTATTGAATAAACAAGCAGCTACGATTCCAGTTGGCAGTGAGGGCCTTATCGTTCTTCCTTACTTCATGGGGGAAAGAAGCCCGATTTGGGATTCAGATGCAAAAGGAACGATGGTTGGACTTACGCTGGCACATACAAAGGCTCATATCTACCGTGCATTTCTGGAAGCGGTTGCGTTCTCATTGCGTGATGCAATGGAAGCGACGGGGGAGAACTTAGGTGAATCTATTATAATCGCCGGCGGCGTAACAAAATCAAAATTGTGGAGACAAATCTTTGCCGATGTGACGGGTTATTCCGTTGTCTGTCCGATTCATGATGTAGAAGCCAACATGGGGGATGTTATGCTTGCCGGAATTGGCACAGGCCTTTTATCGTATGAAGATGTGAAAAAGTGGCAGGTACTGGATCAGAAGATTATGCCTGACCCGCAAAACCATGAAAAATATAATGAATATTACCGTGTATATAAATCGGTATATCAACATTTAAAGCAAGATATGAAAACGTTATCAAGATTATCGAAAATATAGATTAGTTCACAGGGATCTTTTTTCATGAGATCAGGGGAAAGCGACATCGATAGATTAGTAGGGACGGAGTGAAATTATGTCTAAGTGGAAAAAAAGAATTGGGTACGGGATTGGCGATCTAGGATGTAATCTTGTGTTCAGCACAATGGGTTCCTATCTTCTCTTCTTTTATACTGACGTTTTTGGAATAACAGCAGCAGTTGCAGGTACATTAATGTTATTAACGAAAATAATTGATGCTTTTGCAGACACCGGCATGGGATTATTAGTAGACCGAACACATACCCGCTGGGGTCAAGGAAGGCCTTACTTTATCATTGGTGCTATTCCTTTTGCTGTATTTACGATTATGACATTTATTGTGCCTGATTTCAGTATGACTGGAAAAATTGTATGGGCCTATGTCACGTATACCTTACTGAACATTGCTTACTCCGTTGTTAACATACCATTAAATACGATCGTACCAAGATTAACGTCAGATAACCATGAACGAAACTGGTTAGTTTCGACAAGAATGATTTGCGCATTACTTGGAACCGCATTAGTCATGTCGATTACCATGCCGATGGTAGATTTTTTTGGACAAGGTGATGATCAAAGAGGTTATTTAATTACAATGAGCATCTATGGCATCATGGCGCTTATCATATTTGTGATTACTTTTATGAGTACCAAAGAGGTTGTACCACCAACCATCAATCCTGGAAAATCTTCCTTCAAAGAAGACTTTAAAGGATTAACCGGTCAAGCTGCCATATTTTTTATCGTGAATTTTCTCTACTTTGCTCTTTTTGTTATACGAAATACAACCGTAATTTATTATTTTACTTATAATTTGAACCGTCAAGACTGGCTTGCTTTTGTTGGGCTATTCGGAATTTTATCGGGTCTACCTATGCTCATTATTTTACCTTGGCTTCAAAAGAAAATGTCGAAAAGAAATATACTGCTTTTAAGCACGGTCATTTACATTGTGGGAGATTTGCTTATTTATTTCGGGAAATCTTCATCTTCTTTACTGATAGCAGGGCTTGCGATAACAGGACTTGGTATTTACGGGATTTTCGGAGTTACATTTGCTATCCAGCCCGATATTATTGATTATTCAGAGTATAAAAAGAATAAAAGTATATCTGGGATGATTGCTGCGATTCAAGGTTTCTTTGTAAAAGTAAGTTTGGGACTCGGGAGTTTCTTAATTGGGGTTGTTCTAAAAATGGGGGGCTATGTTCCCAACGCTACACAAAACACAACAGCACTCAGCTATATTGAAATCTGCTTTATTTGGGTGCCCCTAATCATTTGTCTGTTGATTGGAATTACCATGTGGTTCTACAAACTGGATGATCAGCGGGCAGCGATGGATGTAGAGCTTGAAAGACGACGTGCACTTATTCAATAAAATGTTTATATAAAAAAATTACTAGCTTCCTTGAGTATAAATCAGGGAAGCTCTTCCTTTTTATGAAGTACATAAGATAGAGATTGAATAGAAGTTAAAGGAATAACGGCCGATGTAATATTTTCCATTATTTGATAGAATTTATTCACCTTAACTAACAGTGAGAGTGAAAACCTTATGGTGAAAATAATAGTAGGATTTAGAATTCTAACTAGCTTCCCAATCATTAAATAGTAGTAGGTGGGATAATCTTGAATGACGAAATGAACTTTACAACTTTTAAGTATTTTCTTGAATGTTATTTTAATCCAAGTGCTAACTATGATGAGTTAGATAAACTCATTGTTGATTTTAACTCATTTGAAAATGTGGGACAACATAAAAAACTTCATTCAGAGTTATTAGTTCTTTAGCTAGTGGAGTTCAGTATTATGCAGGAGTTTGTAAGAAAATATGGTATGAGAAAAATGGATGATGAGAAACTGAAATGGTTAATTCAGCGGATGTTAGATAAATTAGAGCTAAGTTAATACGTTGAAAGCCAAAGCACAGTTGAGCAAAAATTGGACTGTCAACATTAAATCAGACAACTTTTTTAAGGGATGCAGCTTTGTACTGAATTGGGGTCATATATCCTAATGTGCCATGGATGCGATGCTTGTTGAACCAATTCACATAATCATATAATTCCAACTCTAGATGGTGAAGACTTTGAAAATTCATTTGGTTTACAAATTCCGTTTTCATCACTTTGTAGGTGGCTTCAGCTACGGCGTTGTCGTAGGGACAACCTTTCATACTTAAAGAGCGCCCGATTTGGAATGTCGTAAGAGTCTCATCGATTAATCTATTCTTAAATTCACTTCCACGGTCCGTGTGAAACCATTGAATGTCGCTCAAGTTGCCTTCTACCGAGGCGAAAGCACGAGAAATTAGAGCAGCGTCTTTATGGGGACCTGCACTTTGTCCAATGATTTCGCGATTAAATAAGTCAATGAGTACACAAACATAGTGCCACTTGTGCTGAACTCTGACATACGTGAGATCGCTAACTACAAAGCGTTTCGCTTCGGTTTGATCGAACTCACGTTTCAACACATTCGCAGTTGTTGCTTCGTTGCAAGCGGTCTTATGCGGCTTATACTGCGCTATCGTGTACGTGGACACAAGGCCCTCCTCTTTCATGGTACGACCGATTCGGCGTCTGGAAACGATGAATCCTTGTTCCTTAAGTTTGACTTTGATCTTACGTGTTCCGTATGCTTTTCGATTGGTATGAAAGATTTCTACAATAGCCGTAGTCACTGCCTCTTCGTGATCTCTCTCTTTCGCTTCATAGTAGAACGTGCTTCTTGCGATTTGCAGGACTTCGCACATTGCTGATACCGAGTATCTATCACTGTTTTGCTTAATGATCTTTACTTTCGTCCCATGATCAGCGCGGCTTGCTTTAAAATGTCATTCTCCATTTCGAGCCGCTGAACTCGTTTGCGAAGAGCGATGAGCTCATTCTCTTCAGTGGATCGGTTATCTTTTTCCGAAAACGAACCTGAGGTTTGAGCTTGTTTGATCCATCGATCGAGTACAGATGGACTAAGCTCATACTCTCTCACAATAGCTGCTTTTGGCTTTCCATTTTCATATAACTGAACCATTTGTCTTTTAAAATCTGCTGTAAATGTGCGTCTTTGCTTTGGCATAGTAGATCCGCTCCAAATCGTATTCTTTTCATTCTACTAGCCCTTATTTTTTCTGTCCAACTAAGTGTAGACTATCCAAATTGCTCTCTGTGTTTTTGTGTTACATCTATAATAGAAGTGATTTTTTTTAACATCCAAATGGAGGTGTCCATATGAAGCAAGGAGAGTTACTAGTACAACTTAGTTGATCGAACAACTATAGAATCTTGATAATATGTACGATGAGTGGATATTTAGGAAACATGTTTTAATAATTTCATGAGTTAGATTAATGTTAGATTGAGATCGAGAGGAGACCGATATAAAACGTGCGAACCTATAATAAGCTAATAAGGGACTTAATTCCGAATATTATCCAATCTCAAGGGAAACGATGTAAGACTTTAATTCTAGACCAGAAAACTTACAAATCAGCGCTGAGAGCAAAGCTGGAAGAGGAACATAGAGAATATCAAGAAGCGGAAACAGATGTACTAGCTAATGAAGAATTAGCGGATATGCTAGAGGTCATTTATGCACTGGCTTCGGTTCATGGCATTAGTGAAGAGGAACTAAATAAGATTCGTAAAGATAAGGCGGATCAGCGAGGGGCATTTAAAGAAAAGATATTTCTCGTGGAGGTGGATTAGTAGAGTCAGTGATGAAAAACATATCTATTAATTCACTGAATTTTCATTTTTATGAAGTACATAAGATAGAGATTGAATAGAAGTTAAAGGAATAACGGCCGATGCAATATTTTCCATTATTTGATAGAATTTATTCACCTTAACTAACAGTGAGAGTGAAAACCTTATGGTGAAAATAATGGTCTCACCTGACCAGCTGATGGAAGTTGTCGAACACTTCTTGAGCCAGCGTCAGGAACTGGAACGGATGTGCGGTCAATTAGACAAGCAAATTTATTTTATAAGAGAAGGTTGGTCAGGGGCGACAAAAGAACGGTTTTTTCAAGAGTATTTATCGGCCAGGCAATCCATGGGTGTGACGATGGAAAAAATTTCTTCGATTGCCCAGCAGCTGAACTTTATAGCCAGAAGTTTTGCTGAAGCGGATGGTGAAGGAGGATCGGTGATCGTTATGCCTAGCTTACCTCCAAAAGTGGAGGCAAAGCTAGAAAGTGGTGTTGATTATACTGCCTCTGCGCTTAAGGGGGTAGGAGCTACGATCGTAGGGCTCTTTGACGATGCAGTTGGTACAGTAAAGAGTTTTTGGGAGAGTCCCTTCGGAACAGTATATGATATTGGATATGCATTTACAGTTGGGAGAGTGGTCGATGTATTATTAGGTGCACGCTTTGCATGGGATTATGCCTGGGGGACAGGAACTGCACGATCGGATGCTGAACGTTTATTAGAACAAATAAAGCAAAAAGAGGAAGAAAACGGAAGAGGGTATTATACTGGCTATATAGCAAGTCAGGCGGCTTCTTATTTAACGATAGGGAAGCTTCTAAAGAAAAGTCACGCTAAACATGATAATCTGGACGGTTCAGGAGGTGATACTGAGGCTAAGAATTCTATTCAGTATGCTGAATCAGGTGGAAGGAACATACCCCCAGAGCAGTTCTTTAAGGAAGAAGCTATTGCTGAAGAAATGTATGAAAAATTTAGGAGTATAGGAACAGAAGATGTTTATGCGATTGCTAAAAATACTGGAATTTCTACTACTAGAGTACAAAGGATTAAAGAGCATGTTTTTATTAACTCTCATATAAAGGATCATGGAGTAGGCAGATTTGAACCGGATTACGAATTAGCTCAAGCATGGCAAAGATTAATAGATGGGAAGCAAATAGAGTCTGATATACAATTATTACAACACGAAATTTTCGAATCGAAATTTGAAGGTATATTCCATACCAACTATAGAACAGCGCATGACAAAACGATAGAATCTGGGAGACCGTGGGATTGGGAGAAAAACTATGAGGAGTGAGATTTATGGCAGTTTTTGTGTTGATGTTAAAGGAATTTGAGGACGAAGAAAAAGTAGTGTATCTTTATGGACCAAATGAAATTTCGATGGGGAAAATTGAATATGATAAAAAAAAGGGAGTTATTAACCAACTCTCGCCAATTGATTCAAACGAATTCGCTGATGAGTTTTTCTTTAAGAGAGCAGGGCGCCGTCTAGCAAGAATGATTATTAAAGAAAATCAAAACTTTGTTGATCGAACAACTATAGAATCTTGATAATAACAAATAGATATTTTTATATATTTAATTCAACGGTTGCGCAATGCCTACATGAAAAAAACTCTTTCCAAGCAAATAACGTGGAAAGAGTTTTTCTTATTCATCAACACAATTATCCCTGCAAAACCTTATTCAAACTTTGTGTCGTTTCATTGAGCTTTACTATACTCTCCACCATATTAGTAACTCGTTCCTGCTGCAATTCAGCGCTGGCAAGCACTTCTTCTACAGAAGCAGCGGATTGCTCCGTCACAGAGGATACTGAATTTAGTTCGTCATTAATTCGAGCAGAAGCCTCTTGCAGCTGACTATTGAGATTTTGCAGGTGAACAGCTTGCTCCATCACTTCGGTAGTGTTGAGGTCAATATTTGTGAAAAGTGCTTCAATAATATCAGTAGAAGTCGCTCCTGTCATCGATGCTTCTTTGCCCTCAGAAATACGTATGGCGGCACTGCTCACATCTTTCTGAATGGAGGACAAAATTTCGGCAATATCGGCTGATGACTGCTGGGTAGACTGGGCTAACTTACGAATTTCAGTAGCAACAACGGCAAAGCCCTGTCCATGTTCACCTGCACGTGCAGCTTCAATAGATGCGTTTAGAGAGAGCAGGTTCGTTTGTGTGCTGATCTCCTGAATTGCGTTAAGAATCCCGCCAATTTTCTTGTTTTCATTATTTACTTTTTCAATCATTAGCGTTGTATCTTCGACGATTTCAGACACGAGGTGAATCAAAGAACTGAGCTCAGCAACCTGAATCTTTCCATCCTTCGTCAACTCTGCGGCTTTACGAGCATGGTCACTTGTGGTGTTTGAGGCATCAGATGTTCTTTGCACGGATTCATTTAACTCATGCATTGAAGAACTAATATCAGACACACTACCTGTTTGAGATTCCATTCCCGTTGATATTTCTTGAAAAGCAAGCAGCACCTCATTATTAATCTTTCCCGCCATATTGGCATTTTCGTTAAGTTCTGCTCCAGACGTAGTGATTACATTAGATACTTGCCGTACTTCGGTCATGAGCAGTTCCATCTTTTGTCTTGCCTGTTCCGATGCTTGCATGCTGGATCTCATATTTTTCAGCATTCGTTTTCCAATAGTGCTTTGACCGAGCAGGGTAAGCCAAGTGACTAAATAATAAGCGTTGATACCTAGTGTATTTTCGCCAACATAGATGGCAAAGCAGAAATAGATGAGCACAGCGAGTCCAATGATTCCGTTGAGAAGCAGTGGCTTCATATCCATATAAAGAGAGGTGAGAACTAGTCCGAGCAACAGAATGACATAATCTCCGGGAGATTTACTTGCATACATGAAGGTAAAACAAATCACATTAAATCCAACAGCGACAAAATACATCGTTTGTTTCACATACCACTTCTTAAGGTAGAACAGGGTGCATACTGCTGCTACAGGAACTGCTGTGTACAAGATCGCGAGTATGATATCTAGACTTCGGTAACTTGCGGCGAGCCCAAGAGCAGTACAAATCCATAACAATCTAACCATAAGTCCATTTCTTTTATGTAATTCACTTAATTCTTGCGTCATTGCTTTTTTCCTCCCGCGTTAGGTGATGATTTTTATTAGGGACCACATGTTATAGAAATGTTCCTGCAACGTTTACGCGTTAGTTTCGCTCTTGTGAAAGGTTCGCCATATTCGTAGGTAAAACGAACTCTATAATGAAGGCCTATATTACTATATCGTCTGAAATACCTTCACATCTTATAGTCGGAATTTACATTTTCAATGAGATTTTATATAGAGGAATGAGTATTTAAATCCTTTCATCCGCAAGGAAGGTAAACGCATAATAAGATAGTGATAAAGATAAACGCCCCGTTTGCAAGGGTGTTTTTTTTATGGGTTTTAATTCCAATTCAATAATATGAATGTATAATAATGGAATATGAGATTTGAATCAGGAAAGGAGAGGAATCGTATGGTACAGCAGAATGAAGAGGAGCTTGAGCAGCCTGGTAAAGCCATACCGAAAAAGGTTGAACCGGTAACGGTCAGTGAACTATTTACACTATGAAACTACGACTACAGGGGGAGATCATGTTCTTCTTGGTTTTGTTGCAGGTGCAATTGGTTTTGGTGTTCTGTTCGTCCTATGGAAAGTATGTTGTGAGTTGCTACTCCTCATATTCAAGTCTCTTCAGAAATATGTAGGAGCGGACAATTGAGAATAAGAAGTCTCACTTTACTAATCGTTTTGATATTTTTGACCACGGCATGCAGTAATTACAGATTACATAAGGTAGACTCCCTTGCTAGTGAATTTCTAATAGAACAAGGCTATGAAATCATTCGGCAAGAAGACACAGTTTATGAACGTAGGCTTGAAAAAGAAGATCTGACACAGCTGCCGCATCAAATGTATTGGAGTGTTCAATCTGTCGATGCCGCTTCGTATATCGGGAAAATAATTTATACTTCTAAATTCTATGTGAAGAATCATTCGTTAGATCAAGCCCCTTCCAACCTTAAGGGCCAAACGATCGTATATGTAATGCAGACGGAGAATGAGGTGATTGGCGGGTACAGCTTACCTGACCTTGATGATCCTACAGATGGATGGGTGTATTCACTAGATGGGCGGACACTGGATGAGTTTTCGGGAATGGATTATGGAACATGGAAACAAGAGTGGGACAACAAGTACAAGTGACTACTATTAAAATACGCTCCGCGTGGATGTAAAGGATGGTCAAACCTATGAATAATTTGAAATTTATACCGATGAGCCATCAGCATGCTAAAGCCATTGCCACTTGGACGTATCCTGAACCTTATTCGCTGTACAACATGGATGATGTTGAAGAGACCTTGGAAGAACTCATGGACGGTAGCTATTATGTCGCACTAGATGAAGAAGAGCAACTTATCGGGTTTATTTGTATAGGAGAAGCGGCGAGAGTTCCGGGAGGATATGCAGCAGGAATCTACAATAATGAACAGCAAATCGATATAGGCTTAGGGATGAGACCTGACCTGACAGGCAACGGGCAGGGCGGTTTGTTTTTAAAAGAGAGCCTTTCATTCATCCGTCATCTTTCGAATCATTCGTCATTACAACTCGTTGTTGCCACATTCAATGAACGAGCTATGAAAGTATATGAGAAGGCTGGGTTTCGAAAGGGACAAACCTTCCTTAGCAGGGACAGGGAATTTATAGTGATGGACCAAATATAACTATCAAAAAACTGCACCGTTTTATTAGAAGCGTCTAACATAGAGGTGCAGTTCAAGTCATTGGCGATGGGTTCACTAAATACGGCTTTACCATCATTGAGTTCATGTTCTACTTAGCGGGGGAAATCTTTAAAATTCTTTCCCTCGTATTTTTGAGAAAACCATCGTATCCGACAACTTCCCATAGACATCCAGACTGTCTCCGCGTAAAATTCCTTCAAGGACAAACCCATTCCGCTCGGCTACCCTCGCGCTTTTCCCATTCCTTGCGTCACAGCGAATTTCGATCCGGTTAGCCGCGAGTTCACGAATTGCGTAGTTTGTTATTGCTTCTACAGCTTCGCTCATATAGCCTTGTCCTGCATAGGAGCTTCTAAGCCAGTAACCGATTTCGAATTTACGAACATCCCAATCAATCCGGTGCAGCCCGCTGCTTCCAATTAATTGTCCATTTTCTTTGGAGAATAGCATGAGCCGTAAATCGGAACGCTCTAAAAATTTCAGATGTGCCTGCCTGATGTTGATCTCGGAATTTTCTGCGGTAAGCTGATCATTTGCAAATGGCATCCACGGCCGTAATTCTTCCATGCTTTCCTGGACTGCTTCATAGGAGGCCGCGCCATCCCCATATTTAGGTGCACGGATGATCAATCTTCTACTTTCAAAGGATTCTGGAATCGTGAGCATGATCTTTTCTTTAGTTTCATGGGTCATATTGCTAGCCTCCAGCAGAAAAATTTCTCATAAACATAACATGAAATGTATTTTACTGGCAATTAAATTATTAAGGAGAGTTGACTAAGTTGTATAAGTACGCAATCACAAAATATAATCCTCATTTCCGCGATGAAGAGGGAAGATATCTAAAGGAAGATTGGATGCGCAATTGATTCCATAATACCGTTAATCGAGCAACTGGGATTGTTTGTTGAAGAACACTAACCCTTTAATAACTTGAGGGCAGGCAAAACCATGTATCAAATAAAATCACTTCATTCGTTAGATTCACCCGGAGTTATACATAACCAAAGTAAAGTAACCCACTCGCTAGTTTTCACTGGAGTAGGTTACTTTTTTTCTGAATAAAATTCTAATTTCAAACGCACTTTGTGCAGATCTACCTAAATACGGTACGTTGCAAAAGGCTTGGCATGAATGAACGGCTCACTGATCTGATCCAGTTCAGCACCGAGATCTGAATTCATATCAATCTCAAGGCTTTTGATATTATCGTCTAGCTGCTCTGTTTTTGTCGCACCCACAATAACCGTAGATACCGCTGGGCGGTTCATGAGCCACGCAACGGATAGAGCACTCGGGGAGTAACCATGAGAAGCGGCAAGATCACTTACTTTACGTCCAAGCTCCAAATTATGCTCTTCTAGGAACCGGTTGAAGTTCGGATCCGTCTCGGCACGGGAACCAGCTGGAGCACTGTTTTTGCTTGTATATTTCCCTGTTAGAATTCCCCCTGCAAGCGGGAAGTAAGGGATAATACCAACACCTTGGTCAAGACACATCGGTACGAGTTCAAGTTCAGGCGTACGATCTGCAAGGGAATAACTCGTCTGAGTAGATACATAGCGCACATAATTCCGCATTTCGCTAATGCCGAGTGCCTTCATGATCTCCCAAGCAGCATAGTTAGAAGCGCCGATGTAGCGTACTTTACCGGAACTTACCATGTCATCGAGTGCTCGCAGTGTTTCTTCCAGAGGTGTATTAGGATCAAAGGTATGAATCTGATAGAGATCCACATAATCAGTTTGGAGTCGTCTCAGGCTGTTCTCCAGCTCAAGCTGTAAATGATAACGGGAAGATCCACGCCCATTAGGCTTATCGTCTTTGACAAGACCTGCTTTTGTAGCAAGTACGACTTGATCGCGCTTCCCTTGCAGTGCTTGTCCAATGATTCGTTCTGATTCGGTCCCAGCATAAATGTTGGCTGTATCAATAAAGTTAATGCCATGATCGATGGCGTGATGGAGAATACGGGCGGAGGTTTGTTCATCCGCTCTCTTACCAAAAGAATTCGTGCCAAGACCAAGCTGAGAGACTTGAAGTCCACTTTGACCTAGATAGTTATATTTCATTAGAACAATGCCCCTTTCGAGATCTTCGGTAGGATTAGTCAGAAAATATCTATAGACATTAAGTATATTATTTCCAGAGATAGAGAGCAAAAGAGGTAAGTTTATGAAATTGATTCAGTAAATTATTGGTTTTTAGTATAGAATGGAAAAAAAGGAGGGTATATGTATGATTATCGTGATTCCCTTACTTATTTTATTTTTAGCTATGGGTATCTATTTCATTGTGAAGTCGAAAAAGGATTCGTCAAATAAAGGTTTCTATCAATGGATTGGAATTTCTTTAATTGTAATGACAATCTTTTTTGTTCTACTTAGTTCCTATCAATTCATTGCGCCGGATGAACATATAGGACACTAGCAACTACCATATGAAATTCAGAATTCTTATAAAGAAAGGTAAGTCCCTGATCCATTATGATTGGGGACTTACCTTTTTATTTTTATTTCAAATTCGATGAATTAACCAATGAAACGTACATGTGTGATCAGACCATCTTCAACACGATAGACAGGAACAGCATACAGCAGATCCGTTCTTCCGCTATGTCCGCTGACTTCTTCATGATCAATGACATAAGGACCGTTTACAATCCGAGTCAGAATCTTCGCATGCAGCTCAGGACTAACTTCAAATGTCTTCGTATATCTAGCGCGAATCTCTTCTCTGTTCGTTTGTTGCACGTTGCCCGAAGCATCTTCTATAACGCAATTGGGATGATAAGTACGGAGCAAAGCTTCAATATCACGGGCATTGTAAGCTTCAAGCTGAGCATCAATAACTTGGGTGATAGACATAGGTAAGTCTCCTTTACGTATGGGAAGATGGGTAAATGATAAGTTCATTTGTTCAGAATATAACAATTTTTACTACATCAATCAACTAGTATTTTAAAGTGGTAAAGCGAAGTGTTTCATAATAAAAAAACAGGCTTGCTTTGGAGTGGTTTTTTTGTCTTACGGTAGCAGCCCGAATTTATATGGAATGATATCTATTGCTGAGAAACCGATCCGTGGAGGTAAAGAACGTACCCGTTATGTCAATAAGATGCTTAAATTGTGTGAAGATCTAGTAAAAATTTGCAACGTGAAATTGCTACTGAGAAACTAATAGAGACGGTAAGTGGTAAAATAAAAGTCAACATGTCTCACAAAAGCAAAAGAGGGTTGTTCAATTAAGAGATCATTATGTAAGGGGGATCCATCTAGATGTTGAATTTTAGTCAATTATTCTGTGAAAGATTAGGAATACCTTTGGTGAATAGCATTTCGTATGATGATCTAAACGCTATTCTTGAAAAAACAGCAAAGACAATCCCTTTTGAGAATTTAAATATTATAAATAAATTGACGAAAGAAATAACGAAGGACAATTTAATTAATAAAATAATTCACCAAAATGAAGGTGGACTTTGTTATGAACTAAATTCATTGTTTTATTTTTTCTTAACTGAAAATGGCTTTGATGCTAAGTTAATTCGTGGTTTGAGATATGACTATAGCAGTAAAAGCTGGAGCAATCTAGGTAAAACCCATGTCGCTATCCTGCTCACTTACAACGATAATGTACAACTAGTTGATGTTGGATTTGGAGGGAATTCACCACTAACAATGGTTCCATTAAATGGAGAAAAGGTAACTTCTCAAAATGGGGAATTCAAAGTTATTAATTTTGAAAGCGAACACGGTGATTTTATTTTTTGTATGAAACTGAAGGACAAGGATACGGAATGGACATATGGCTATGCTTTTGATTCCAAAAACCCCATTATGGACCTATCAGAGTTAAATGAGGTTCAGAAAATCAACATTGAGCACCCTGAAGCGAAATTCAATAAAAAACCAATAATCACCAAATTCCTGGATAATGGGATTATAACCTTAACCGATACTTCGTTTACTGAGAGGGTGAATGGTCAGGTGGAGAAAACAGAGATTGACCGAGTGGAATTTCGCAATATTGTAAGAAAACATTTTGGTTTTTAATATCCTTCCTACTTAACTTGTGGATCTAGACGAAGGTTGGTCTCAAATTTATAATCAGTCCTGAAACTTGACATTAAAAAATGGAATATGGTATATAAAAGGAAGACTTAGCACTCTCTTTATTAGAGTGCTAAAATAGGTTAACGAGTCGAAGGGAGACTATTCATGGCAACGAAACAATTCCAAGCGGAATCCAAGCGTTTACTTGAAATGATGATTAACTCCATTTACACCCAGAAAGAAATTTTCTTGCGGGAACTGATTTCTAACGCAAGTGATGCGATTGATAAAATGTACTATAAAGCTTTGGTGGAAGATCAGCTGACTTTCCAGTCCGAAGACTATTTTATTAAAATTACGGCGGACAAAGAAAACCGCACTTTAACAATTTCCGATACAGGAATCGGGATGACGCAAGAAGATCTGGAGAATAACCTCGGGATCATCGCGAACAGCGGTTCTTTTGCGTTCAAGAACGAGAACGAACTGAAGGACGGACACAATATCATTGGTCAGTTCGGGGTTGGTTTTTACTCTGCATTCATGGTGGCTGACAAGATTTCCGTGATTACGAAAGCATGGGGAAGCGAGCAGGCTTACAAATGGGAGTCCGAAGGCGCAGATGGATATACCATTGAATTAGCAGAGAAAGACAGCGTAGGTACCGACATTATTCTTCACATTCGTGAGAATACAGAAGAAGATACTTACGATGAATACCTTGAAGAGTATCGTCTCAGAACCATCATCAAGAAGTATTCTGATTTCATCCGCTATCCAATCAAGATGGATGTGAAGACTCAGAAGCCGAAAGAAGATGCAGAGAACGAGTTCGAGGAAGTTACTGAAGAACAAACCGTGAACAGCATGGTGCCGATCTGGCGTAAAAATAAAAATGAGCTCACAAATGAAGATTATGAGAACTTTTATTTTGAAAAACGTTATGGTTTCGACAAACCGCTGAAACACGTTCATATCAGTGCAGACGGTGCGGTTGTATATAATGCAATCCTGTTTATACCTGAGAAAACGCCGTTTGATTACTATACAAAAGAGTACGAAAAAGGTCTTGAACTATACTCTAACGGCGTTCTAATTATGGACAAATGCGGTGACTTGCTGCCGGATTACTTCAGCTTTGTGAAAGGGATGGTAGACTCCGAGGATCTATCACTCAATATTTCCCGCGAACTGCTGCAGCATGATCGTCAGCTGAAACTGATTGCGAAAAATATCAAGAACAAAATCAAATCCGCACTTCAATCCATGATGAAGGATGAGCGCGATAACTATGTGAAGTTCTATGAGTCCTTCGGCAGACAGCTGAAGTTCGGTGTATATAATGACTACGGTATGAATAAAGGTGATATTCAAGATCTGCTCCTGTTCTACTCTTCTAAAGAGAAGAAGCTTGTGAGCCTGGCTGAATATGTATCCCGTATGCCGGAAGATCAGAAGTATATTTACTATGCAACAGGTGAGTCTGTAGAGCGTATCGATCGCTTGCCGCAAACGGAACTTGTAGCCGATAAAGGATACGAAATTCTGTACTTCACAGATGATGTGGATGAGTTCGCAATCAAGATGCTTCAGAACTACCAGGAGAAAGAGTTCCGTTCTGTATCGAGCGGTGACCTTGGATTTGAAGCGGATGCGAATGAGCAGGAAGCGGAAGCGAAGGAAAACGAGAACAAGGAATTGTTCGAACAAATGCAGGAGTTACTTGGCGGTAAAGTGAAAAAAGTCAAAGCTTCCAAACGTTTGAAATCTCATCCGGTTTGCTTGTCTGCTGATGGGGAAATCACTATTGAGATGGAAAAAGTGCTGAATGCCATGCCAAATGCAGATGGACAGCAAGTGAAAGCTGATAAAGTGCTGGAAATCAACGCAAACCATGAAGTGTTCAACTCACTGAAACAAGCATTTGAGAACGATAAAGAGAAGTTTGCTGTGTACACAAGCGTATTGTACAATCAAGCGCTTCTAATTGAAGGATTGCAGGTCGAAGACCCTGTTGCTTTCACTAATGATATTTGCAAAATTATGGCGTAAACTACGTATTGATATAGTGCAGATTGCAGAAAATCCCTCAGTCCTTATAGGACTGGGGGATTTTTATTTGGGTAGAACTAATTGCTTCTAATAGCAAGATAATATACTCCAATGAGGCCTACAATATAAATAACAATCCCGATAGCCATCCATAGTAAGGATGCTTTTGCAAAATTAGACTTGTTTGGATTAGTGCTACTGCTAAATGCCCAAATAAATAAAAATATGAGATTTACAATAGGGATAGCCACCAGAAAAGTAACAAGCATCCAACTTTTGACGCTTACAATGGGAGCCTCTGGTGGAGTATCTCTTTCAGGTGTAACATATGGATCATTGTTCAGCATTTTTTGATCTCCTAACTTATGTGATATGTATATTCGTTTATATAAAATAACATTAATATGTAAAAATTGGCAACTCATTTAACTAATATTTTTATTTCGAATAAAATGAGTACGAGTTTTTTTCCTATAATCGCGGCAATGAAGTAGAGCAACATATTAATGATCAATATATAAGCTGCGGATATCCCCAAGCCGAAAACTGGAATCCCAAAATAGTACATTAAACCAATAACTATAGCTGTAATGAAAAGCCCCCACAGAAAATGATTAACAGATAACGTGAACGAATTATCTTCCTGATGATTCATTCTTGCTGCTTTATACTCCAGATGATCTCGTTTGTTCATAAAACCCAACACCCTTCGCTGTAAATAACATGATCTTAAGATATAAACAATAAATAACATAAAATGGTTACACCAAAATACATAGCTGTTTCATCTTTATAGAGCATGAATATGATAGTGCTGCGTAAAACAACGACAAAAAAACCGCACAGATTAGTGCGGTCTTTTGTATTTGAATGACTACTTAAAATATAAATTAATCCTTTTTGTTCGGATTAGGAAGGTCACGAGGGTTCCAGTTCTCCGCTTGAGGCTCAATATCCTCATGTTTTTTCACTTTCTCTTGCTGCTCGAGGGAATTGTTTTTGTTATCCTCTTGATTACGTACTTTATCTCCAGTTTGTTGTTGCATCTGAATTACCTCCTTAAAATGGTTAACGATGATTTCGATATAATAATAGATACCCGATCCGACATTACTCAAACATAAACGGTAGATGATCCGAAGGGCATTATTTGCTATGTTTGCTAAGCTGCTTAAGGTGAAGGTCAAAAGCTTTCATAACCCACAGATGAAGTTTGGCCTGAGTATATTTATAGATAAACCAAGGTAATGAAGGTACATAATCATGAATCGCTACGATACATTCTCTCGAATTGGGCAACTGTAAAAATTCAAGTCTCCCATTATGAACTTCCTGCCTATTAACCAAGGTTCCGCTTGAAATTCGGTACGAAGCATAAGTTGGACTACTTTTCGTTTTATCATAGGTGAGTTCGAGAAGTGGTGCTCTTGTGGCCCTAAGAAAAATGCGGACAATCTGATCTTCACTTCTTGAAATCCGAATGAACGGTTTCGTAATACGTGACAGCCACTCTATGTAATAGTGCAGAACCCAATGTGCATTTTTCCCTTCCGGTAAACAGATCCGCTGTATAGATCTCACATCTGATTTCATTGATTTTTTCGCTAAACCCGTAATTGGAGAAGAAGAACTAGACGGGCTAACAAACGGCCCTGCCTGAAGGGTAGTAACAGGAATATCATACGAGCCTAAGATCCGCTCTACTTCAAGTCTGCCTCGCAAGTGACGGGATACGTCTTTGTTTTCTACCTCCGGCGGAATCATTTCGCTTACATATACGATTTTTTTCACACTGTTCCGCTGGGCTGCTCTGGCAAAAAGCTCTGCCAAAATCGCATCCATATCCTCAAAGCTGCCTTGAGTCAGTTTAGCGGAAGGCAACATGGAGTGGATCAGATAGATGGCATAGTCTGCTCCGCGCAATGCTTTTTCTGCATCTTCATAGGAGAAGAAGTCACAAGCACACCAAGTGACATGCTCCGAATTTATATGGTGACCTCTGCTTCGGGATATTGCGATGATATCGTAATTCTTTTGAAGTTCGGTCATTAGGTACTGGCCAATATTTCCCGATGCGCCGGTAAGGGCAATGACGGGACGATAATTCTCCTCTTGATCCATAGGATGTATCTCCTTTGTTATTAAATAGATAACCTTTGATTTCAGCGATACCTCTGTTTTCATCTAACTTCCTATTAACTGTATAAAAAGCGTGAGATTGCTTATTCTAAAGAGAATTCATCAACAGGAATTTAAGCTAATATTAAGATATTTACGACCGTAATATTAAGGTTTCTGGTTTATAATGCTATTTATTAAAGCATAATCTTAGATTTTAGAATATTCAAAGAGGTGTGAAAACAGCATGTCCAGAGAAGCAATCTTACTTGTTGATGATGAAAAGGAAATTATCGAACTCATTGAAATTTATTTAAAGAATGAAGGATACATAATATTTAAGGCATTCAATGGGGTGGAGGCCCTCGAAGTACTGCGCAACAACCCAGTTGATTTAATTATTCTCGATGTCATGATGCCACAGATGGACGGGATTCAAGCATGCATGAAAATACGAGAGAAAAACAATACTCCCATTATCATGTTGTCTGCAAAAAGTCAGGATATGGATAAAATTTCAGGCCTGAGCATCGGTGCGGATGATTATGTTACTAAGCCTTTTAACCCGCTTGAACTGGTCGCCCGGGTTAAATCACAGCTCCGCCGGTACAAAATGCTCAATAACCGCAGTGATTCGGGCGAGGATGAGATCGTGATTGACGATCTTGTGATTAATACCGCTACTCATACCGTGACGGTGGGGGATCAGGAAGTAAAGCTGACGCCCCGCGAATTTGATATTTTAAAGCTTCTGGCCGTTAATCAGGGAATTGTTCTGAGCATGGACAAAATATACGAGGAAGTCTGGAACGAGCCGTTCATGGACTCGAAAAATACGGTCATGGTACATATCCGCAAGCTCCGCGAAAAGATCGAGAAGGATACTCAGCATCCCGCTTACATTAAAACGGTTTGGGGCATCGGCTACAAAATGAGATCTACAAAGGAGATGTAAGGGATATGAATACGAAAGTACACATCAGTATTCGTTGGAAATTCCTTGCCATATTTCTTGGATGCATGGGACTCACACTGCTGTTCGTTCTGCTTGGGGGGTTGCTCGCTTCCTATGTTATCAAACTGAGTCCCTATAACGTGCCCCTAGCGTGGATCATCAACCATGTTGGCTCTCAAAATACCATTCTTATTTTTGGAACTGCCTTTTTTATCACCTTATATATCTTTGCAACCCGTCCGCTTGTCTTACGTGCGAAGGAACTTGCAAACGTTCTTGAGGAGATGGCGGACGGCCGGCTTCATACGACTGTAAAGGTGAAGGCTTCTGATGAACTGGGTACAATCGCAGGAAACATCAACAGCGTGTCTGAACAGATTCATACGTATCTGGAGGAGATTAATCAAGGGCTTGCGAAAATCGCTAAGGGGAATTTTGACCACGAGATTCCGGTTAGAGAAAAACATGAGCTTGGCCTGATTGCAGAGAGTATCAACGCGATGAGCGAACAGCTGAACCGTTCCATTCAAGAAGAGCGAAACGCGGAGAAAACGAAGAACGATTTAATTACTGGTGTTTCCCACGACCTTCGAACCCCGCTTACTTCCATACTCGGATTCTTAGAAATCATTGATAAAGACCGTTATACGAACGAGGTGGAACTTCGCTATTACATGAATATCGCGTATGAAAAATCACTTAGCCTCAAAAAACTCATCGATGATCTATTTGAATATACCCGTATTAACAACGGCATGCCTCTTCATTTACGTGAACTGGATGTAACAGGACTCATTGAGCAGCTGGCTGAGGAATTTGTCCCGAGTCTGGAGCAGGCGAATATGACCATTCGAACGCATGTACCAGATCACCCGATGATGATCAAGGCTGACGGAGACCAACTTGTGCGAGCATACGAAAACCTTATTTCTAACGCGATTAAGTACGCAAGCAGCGGTAAATATATAGACATTTACATTGAAAAAAAAGATGGACAGGTTGTTGTACGTATCTGTAACTATGGGGAACCTATTCCCAAGCGGGACCTTCCTTATATCTTCGAACGTTTCTACCGCGTCGAACAGTCCCGTTCAAAAGAAACGGGCGGAACGGGCCTCGGACTTGCGATCACAAAGAGTATCTTCGATGTGCATGGGGGCGAAATTTCCGTGGAAAGCTCGCCTAGACAGACTGTGTTCGAGACTCGGCTGCCCATCTTGGAATAGCCTAAGGGCTATTTTAAATAAATCAATGAAAAACTTAAGAGTTTGTTAAGCATTTAGATAAGAACCGTTAAGAACTGTCTTGTAGTCTTGACTTTAGCAAGAGGACATCAAGTACCTTCGATGAACTGGTGCCTCTGATATATTACTTCAGGAAGGAGCAAGACTGAGGAATGGACACGATGGCGTCTAAGATGCTTACACATAAAAAAACATTGCTAATAACGATGATTGTATTGATTTTCGGACTGGCTACTTTTTTAAGACTGGACTTTCTCGTATCGGTCAATCATAAAGTATCGCATGATACGGTGAATTACGACATTATGGTTCGGCAGCTGCTGGAAGATGGAATCTATGCTTATAAAGATACGGAGCCAAACGCCCAGGTTACGCCGGGTTATCCGCTCTTTATGGCGGCGGTTTATAAGATGGTTGATTATCAAAATAATGATCCTTTTCCATACATTCGATATATCCAGGTCGGTATTAGCCTCGTTACCCTGGGGCTGATTTATTCCATTGCCCGAAAACTTGCGGGTCAAACGGTTTCGATCATTGTGCTGCTCATAAGCGCTGTATATCCTCCATTCATTTGGAGTAACGGCGCGGTGCTCACGGAGGTGCTGGCATGCTTTTTCCTCATGCTTTATATCCGCCTGCAGCTTTCGACGTTTGAGAAAAAAACACGAACTCTCGCTCTGCTTAGCGGTGCTGCAATGGGACTGCTTGTGCTTACGCGTCCGGAATTTTTGATTCTAATCCCAGCGGTTTATGTGTTTTATTACTTCTGGAAAAAGAACTTCAAGTTCACGCTGAAATTACTGCTGTTCACCTGCATTGGTACGGGGGTTGTTCTCTCACCTTGGGTGATCCGCAACATCGTGACTCTGAACGAGGTCGTTATTGCTTCTACACAGGTTAATCCCTTTGCGGCGGGTACTTATCCAGATAAAAACTATGATGATGGACTGGTTGACCGTCACGGTAAAACCCAAATGGAGGTCGCAAAAGAGCGACTGAAGGTCGGTTTTACTGAACACACATGGACGTTTGTAAAATGGTATACCGTTGGAAAATTGAAATACATCTACTCAAATATGTATTTTGGCAGCGGTCATACCCCGATATACAGTGTGCTTCCAAGTCCGCTCGGCAGTATGCTTCATTTAGCACTTGTATATTTTTGTCCGGTCGCTTTGATTGCTGTTGTTCGAAAGTGGAGAAAGCCGCTTACGCTGCTTACGTTGATTCTCGTGGTCATGACAGTGACACGCTTAGCTTTCGTACCGGAATACCGATATAACTACACCTCAATGCCACTGATCATTATGCTGGATACGGTGGTCGGCGTTGCGATCCTACGCTGGTTCTGGAATAAATACGTAAGACCTTCACATTCACAGAAAGGAGCTGTTATCTATGATGGATCGACCAACAATTCATAATTCTTCGCTCAAAGTGCTTGTCATTGTTCCTGCCTATAACGAGGCGGAAGGCATTGGGCAAGTGATTCAGCAGATTCGTCAAGATATCCCCTATGTGGACGTGCTTGTCATCAATGACGGATCAAGTGACGACACCAGTCGGATCGCAAAATCTGCTGGCGCGAGCGTTATTGATTTAACTTGTAATCTGGGCATCGGCGGAGCTGTGCAAACGGGTTACCGCTATGCGGCTGAACATCATTATGATTATGCCGTGCAGATTGATGGTGATGGACAGCATAATCCGAGTGATCTCAATCGGCTTCTGGATGCGATACTCGAGACGGGAGCTGACATGGTCATTGGTTCTCGCTTTATTACAAAGGAAGGGTTTCAGTCGACCTTTGCCCGCAAAATGGGCATCGGTCTGCTATCCGCCCTTTTGACTCGGCTCACCGGGCAGACCGTAACTGACCCAACTTCAGGCTATCGCTTCTGCGGAAAACGAGCGATTTCCCTGTTTGCCCGCGAGTATCCGACCGACTACCCAGAAGTAGAGGCACTGATGCTACTATATAACCGGGAACTCACCTTTACTGAGATTCCTGTCATCATGAAGGAACGTCAAGGCGGGGTATCAAGCATATCGGCGATGAAATCCGTGTACTATATGTCTAAGGTGATCCTATCTGTCTTGCTCATGAAAACCATGAAAAAGAGAGCGTGGGAACATGGCTATGAATCTTAATGTTTACTTCGTCAGCTTCTGTATCAGCTTAGCGTTTGCCACTACGATTTTATATTTAATTCGCAAGCGAAAATTAAAGGAGCAGTACGCGCTACTTTGGCTTTTGATGAGCGCAATCATGATGGTTTTATCTTTATTTCCGTCCATTTTGGACGAGCTGGCGGTACGAATTGGTATTTTTTATGCTCCGTCGCTGCTTTATTTACTGAGTGTAGTTGCTATACTGTTCATTCTGCTGCACCTGACGATCACCGTATCCTCACTTACGAACCGGGTCGTCGTACTGACACAAACGCTGGGGCTTACGGAAGAACGCATTCAAAAGCTGGAAAAGCAGGTCGAGAAAGCAGCAGAGGCACAGGGAATAACTATAGCTGAAGAAGAGAAGCAGGGGATAGCCATACCGGATTTCTCACAATCCCCCGGGCTGTCTCTGAAACACTCATATGACCAAGTTTGCCCTTCATCTTTAGACCGTGATGTTGTTCCCCCTCATGATCCAAGCAGGGAGGAGATCCGATAATATGGCCTATGCCGTGTTGTTACTCAATATATTACTACTCGTCTCTGGCCAGATTGTTTGGAAGATGGGCCTTGAACAGCAGGGTGGCATTCACCTCAGCAATTTCTTGTCGGTCCTGTTCTCGCCACTGATCCTGCTCGGTATCCTGTTCTATGGCTTGGCTACGGGGCTATGGTTTATTGTTCTGTCCCGTCTGCCGCTGAGTTTAGCTTATCCGCTGCAAAGCCTTGCTTATGCGATTGGGATTGTGGCAGCCTGGTATTTCTTTGGGGAAAGTGTCCCCCTGAACCGCTGGATCGGAGTGGCAGTCATTGTCATCGGTGCGGCTATCATTGCTGCAAAATGACAGTGCCGTGTGACTATATAGTTCATCGTTATCGTAAGCCTGGTCCGGTCCACCGGCAATTCCATGTGGAGAGATGGAATACTATACACTGTGCTTTTAATGCTCACATAGAGCATAGATTCATATAGAGAGTCTGCATCTGTTTATTCCTTACGTTGATGAAAGGCAATCAACATTATAGGATTGGCAGATGTTTTTTTGTATTCAATTACGTTTTGTCATAAGAAGCAACAGGAAGGGTATGGTATACTTTATTGCATGATTTATAAGTTAAATAACCATATACTTCAGATATAGTAGGTGAACAGTTGTGAAGACGATAGCTGTAATTGGAGGCGGCATTACCGGATTGTCCGCAGCATATACCTTGCAAAAAGAAATTGAAAAAGGGGATCTTGCTGTTCGTGTTATTTTACTCGAATCGAATCGTCAGCTGGGCGGTAAGATCTGCACTGCACACGATGACAGCTTTACGATGGAGACAGGTGCAGATTCCATTGTCACTCGTAAAAAACATATTTTCGATGTAATTGAAGAGTTGAAGCTCAAGGAAAAAGTTGTCTATAACGAGACAGGGACTTCTTTCATTCACACGGATGGAGAGCTCAAGCAGATTCCGGAAGATGCGATGTTTGGGATCCCGATGAGCATTGAGTCTCTTGCCCAGACCACGCTGGTATCTGCCGAAGGAAAAGTTGCAGCTTTGAAAGATCTTTACACGCCCAACGAGTCATTTACAAAACAGGACTCGCTTGGGGATTTTCTTGAGGCATTTCTTGGTGCGGAGTTTGTGGAGAAACAGATTGCTCCGGTAATTTCCGGCGTGTATTCTGGAGATATTCATGAACTGACCCTTGCATCAACGATGCCTTATTTATTGGATTATAAAAATGAGTATGGAAGTCTCATACGTGGACTTGATGCTCATCGAAACGAGCTGAAAGGTCCCAAAGAAGGTAAGAAATTTTTATCTTTCGAAGGCGGGATGGCTGAACTTATTGATGCCTATGAGCGAGAACTGACGGATGTAACCATCTGCAAGAATACGGCCGTTACCAAAATCGTTCATGGACCGCAGGAAGGAACCTATACGGTTTCCGTTTCCGATGGAGAAGATATCAGCGTAGATCAGATCATTCTTGCTGCGCCCCATAAGGCAGTACAACAGATGCTTCAGCATGAAGAACTGAATCGGGATTTTGAGCAGCTGCGCAGTTCATCGATAATCAGTATCTATCTCGGATATGATGTGCCGGACGAGCGGCTTCCTGCGAATGGGACTGGATTTATCACTTCCGGGAGCAGCGATCTCATCTGCAATGCCTGCACTTGGACGAGCCGCAAATGGAAACATACTTCGAAGAAGAGTCAGCTGTTAGTCAGACTCTTTTATAAAAGTGTGAATCCAGCCTACGAACAAATGAAGGATATGACACAAGAAGAACTGCTGCAAGTAGCAGCAGAAGATGTACGGAAAAGTCTCGGTATGTCTGAATCTGCCGTAACTCATAATGTGAGAGTATGGCATGAAGAAATGCCGAATTATCACCGTAAGCATCATGAGCTGGTTACGTCACTCGAAGAGAAGATGTCAGCGCATTATCCAGGTGTTATGCTTGCGGGCTGCTCTTATTACGGGGTTGGTATTCCAGACTGTATTGCGAATGGGGAGAAGACTGCCTCTAAGGTGATAGAACAGCTATAGAAGGATACAAATTTCATAGATTGGCAGGGGAAGCAAGATCGCTATTTTTCCTGTCTTTACTGTACTTATCGCTATTTTTCCTGTATAGTTCAGGCATAACATAGGAATAGAGCTGGAGTGATTGGATGAGTAAGGCAAAAGGTAAGGGTGGAACAGGAAGAGGTACGGGGAAAAAAGGATGGAATCGTTGGCAAGCAGGCGAACGACGCGCTAGTAGTTCTCCTAAACCATACAAGAGTAAAGGTACAAAGAAAACAGAAAATAGTGAAGGCGGCTCAGCCGATACTCGCTAATTTTTATGACATATGAGATTGATAGACATGAAATAAAGAACTCGCCATTTCGGCGGGTTTTTTTTGTTTTAGCGGACAATAAGCTGCATGAATCTGACCTTGATTAATGAATGATGAAGATATGATGTAGAAGGAGATTTCTTGGTGAATTTGACTCATTTGAGCGGTTCATAAAGAGCGGACTGAGTGTAATAAATATTGAAGAATAAGAATGAAAACAGATTCGTTATTCTCATTATAATCCTTCATTCTACAAGGCTTGAGGGACTATTTTAATTAGGGAGGTTTACATTTTGGCAGAAGACAATAATAAGAACACGACAACCGGACAAGATGTGAAACGAGAGACATTAACCACCCGTCAGGGACATCCGGTGACGGATAATCAAAACATCCGTACCATTGGAAATCGGGGGCCTGCAACGCTTGAAAACTATCACTTTATTGAAAAAATATCCCACTTTGATCGAGAAGAAGTGCCAGAACGTGTGGTTCACGCACGTGGAGCCGGAGCATTTGGATATTTCGAGACCTACGGTAAAGTAGGAGATGAACCTGTAGAAAAATATACACCGTGCGAAAGTATTTTCGGGTGCAGGGAAGAGAACACCGCTCATGGTTCGTTTCTCCACTGTGGCAGGATCCAAAGATTCACCGGAGACAGCACGAGATCCGCGCGGATTTGCCGTAAAAATGTACACAGAGGATGGCAACTGGGATTTGGTAGGTAACAACCTGAAAATTTTCTTTATCCGTGATGCAATGAAGTTCCCGGATATGATTCACGCCTTCAAAGCAGATCCAGCTTCCAATGTAGCGAATCCTCAACGGATGTTTGACTTTGTTTCCCGTTCGCCTGAAGCTACCCATATGATTACTTTCTTATTTTCACCATGGGGTATCCCAGCTACATACCGTCATATGCAGGGCTCTGGTGTAAATACTTATAAATGGGTGAATGACAAGGGTGAGGCTGTTCTCGTGAAGTACCATTGGGAGCCGAAACAAGGCATTCGCAACTTAACTCAAGAAGAGGCAGATGCTATCCAAGGGAAAAATGTGAGTCATGCGACACAAGATCTGTATGAAGCGATCGAACGCGGGGATTATCCTGAATGGGAGCTATATGTACAAATCATGGAGGATGACTACCATCCTGAACTTGATTTTGATCCCCTTGATGATACGAAGCTTTGGCCGGAGGACAAGTTCCCGTGGCTGCCGGTAGGGCGCATGGTCTTGGATCGTAATCCGGTAGATTATCATGCAGAGATTGAGCAAGCTGCTTTCGGTACGGGGGTTCTGGTGGACGGAATGGACTTCTCCGATGATAAAATGCTGCAGGGACGTACCTTCTCCTACTCGGATACGCAGCGCTATCGTATAGGCGCGAACTACCTTAAATTACCGGTAAACGCACCCAAAGTACCTGTGCGGACGAACCAGCATCGCGGACAAATGGATATTCGTGATCCAAAAGAGTCGGGCAACAATCCGCATGTTAACTATGAACCATCTATGATTGGCGGATATCAAGAGGCAACTAGTGAAGGACGTCCTGAGCACCGCCCAACGTATAATGCGCAGGCGATGAGTGCTCCTATTGACCGGCCGAACAATTATGGTCAAGCAGGTGAAACCTATCGTAATTTCGAGGACTGGGAACGTGATGAACTCATCAAGAACCTATCCGAAGCTCTTGCCGTCTGTGACAAACTAATTCAAGATGCCATGATCGAACACTTTACTGAGGCGGATCAAGACTATGGCCGCCGTGTGCGGGAAGGGCTTGAGAAGAAACAAAAAGAACTTGAGGAAAGTAAGATGGATAACAAGCTTCCAGGCCGTGAAGCAGGCCAATCCAAATATCGTCAAGGTTCACTAGCCGAAAACGAAGCTACAGTGGATGCGGTGAAAAACAGCCACGAAGCTGATCCATATTAATTAAAGAGAGCAAGTTATAAGTGGCTACCAATATTATCAGTGAACCGATAATATTGGTAGCCATTTTTGGTTTTGAATTTTTTATTGCGATGATCATGAACTCTTGGTTCTGATAACAACAGTACTTGATTTTTTATCTGCTTTAGGTTGTAAAATAGCCATTCTTATTTCCTTTCTTAATAAAGGAGGAATGAACAATGGAAAATCTGAACTTGGAAGAAATGGTCTATCTCATTACGAATATAGGTTTCCCAATGGCAGTGTGTGTTATTCTACTTCGCTATGTTCTGCAAACCATCGGGTCACGTCTTGATAAACTAGATAGCTCTTTACTGAGACTTAACCGGAGTATTAGAGAACTCGATGCCGAAGCGAAGGCAAAACATACAGCGTCTGAACGGAAAAAAGAAGAGTGATGAGACTCGTTTTGTTATACTGGGAGTTTGATAAACGTACTCTATCCCGAAAGGTTGATACAAAACAAGATGAGAAAACGATTAACAAGTCTAATGGCAGCAGGATAAAATCATTTATAAGCTGGAAGAAGAGAATGAAGCTGACCTCGCTGAATGGGATGACGATAATGAGCAGATTAATAAAGTAAGCACCCTTGTGTATTCACATCTGGAACAGAAAGGCAAAGAATTCGCAGGAATAGCCGAGTTTTCGAATGAGTCGAATGAGCCGATCACTGTTGAAATGAGGTTGCCGCTGGGTGCAAAGCAGGCACTGTCGGAGCCGAACATCTCCGTGCTTGAAAGAAAATTAAAAACAACGGTGTATGAGGTATCCTTTTCGGCAAATGAAGATTTCTTTAAAGATAATCCGAACACAGAAGTTTTTTATGAGCTTAAATGGAAACAGCTTATAGGCGATACAATGCATACGATCACGAGATTCGAAAGCTCAATAGAAACAGATGAAATCTTCTAGATGATTTTATTTCAGGAAGAAAAGTAGGCACCTCTTTGCGTTTCGAATTCTGTAAGAAGGGTAATTTTCAAACAAGAAGGTAACCATACTACTTACGAAGGAGGAAATTGAAATGTTGAAAAAAAGAGGTTTGTTTTTAACAGCTGTCGGTGCTGGGGTAACGTACTTGATGAAAAATAAAACGGCACGTGATAAAGTTTTCACTACGGTATCCGGTATGATGAGAAGTTCACGTTCTTCTCACGGTGGACAAAAGTCGCCGCGTGTTGATGTGAACTAGGAAGATTGATAGAAGATAACTCGGCCAATTTCGTGGCACGGGTTATTTTTTTTGCTTCCGTACTCGGCAGAACTGGATAAGCTTTACGTCAAATGATAGACTGGTGCTAACTTAAGTGAGGATGAATGAAGGTAACAACAAGAAGGAAGTGACTTTATGAGCAAGATTCAGTCCCATGTATTTGAACAGGTGTATAGCATTATGGAGGAATCGTTTCCTCTGATTGAATATCGCTCTTTTGAAGGACAGCAAGCTTTGCTTACGAATGCAAGCTATCGACTACTCACCAAAGAGAATGACCTGGGTGAGGTCATCGCCTTTCTGGGCGGTTGGGAATTTGATGAATTCTGTTTCGTAGAGCACATTGCCGTAAAACCATCCATTCGCGGTGGCGGGCAGGGCAAGCAGTTGATGATGGACTTTATAGCGCAAACGAATAAGCCGGTCGTGCTGGAAGTAGAGCCGCCGGATGAAGAAATAAAACAAAGAAGAATTGGTTTTTATGAGCGGCTTGGTTTTCATGTGAATTCCTATCCGTATGTACAGCCGCCGCTTCGAGAGGGGCAACCCGATTTCCCTTTGCTGCTGCTGAGTTATCCAAGTCTGCTTACAGAGGAACAGTTTCAGTCTTACCGGGATACCTTGTATGCAGAGGTATATCAAGTGATATCGAAGTAGAAAACAGCTAATCATTCACACCATTTCCAGTGCGTTTGCATGGGAGTGGTTTTTTGCTGTTTACACCATTTTTGTGGATTGGGAATTGTAATGGTTTCTTCCTTTTTTTAATCGCTCCGAAAAGAGATATTCTGTGATACAATATATTCTCTATGACGGTAATATCGGTTACGAATATAACAGGAGGATTCACATGACAAAAGGCATGTTTATTGCGGTTGAGGGTCCTATAGGAGCTGGAAAAACGACGCTTTCGTCCATGCTTTCCAAGGAACTAGATATCCCTTTATTAAAAGAAATTGTAGAAGAGAATCCGTTTCTCGGAAAATTCTATGAAAACATAGATGAATGGAGCTTTCAGCTCGAGATGTTCTTTTTGTGTAATCGGTATAAGCAGTTGGAAGACACGACGACGAACTATATCCAACATCAGAAAAGAGTTATTTCCGATTATCATATCTATAAAAATTTGATTTTTGCACAGCGCACGCTGAAGGGTGTCAAAAGAGAAAAGTATCGCAAGATCTATCATATCCTTACCGATGATCTTCCGAAGCCTGATCTTATTATATATATCAGAGCGGATCTTGATACGCTGCTTAAACGAATTGCCAAACGCGGACGCTCTTTTGAACAGAAGATGGACCCCGCTTATTTGGAACAGCTTATTATAGATTACGATGAAGCAATGACGTCTCTTGCTGAGCGAGAGCCAGATACAAAAATTATTACAATTGACGGTAATCAGATCGATTTTGTCGCAAGTCCTGAGCAATTTGACCTGATTGTGTCTGAGATAAAGGAGTACATTCAATGAACGATTACAACATTCCGCAAAATGCTTTGATTACGGTGGCGGGTACCGTAGGTGTAGGAAAATCTACCTTAACCGCTGCACTTGCGGATCGACTTCATTTCAAAACCTCTTTAGAGAAGGTGGATCATAACCCTTATTTGGAGAAGTTTTATCATGATTTTGAGAGATGGAGCTTCCATCTTCAGATTTATTTTTTGGCTGAACGTTTTAAAGAGCAAAAAAATATTTTTGAAGCAGGGGGAGGGTATGTTCAAGATCGTTCGATCTATGAAGATACCGGAATTTTTGCTCAAATGCATGCAGACAAAGGTACGATGAGTGTAACTGATTTTGAGACTTACACTAGCTTATTTGAAGCAATGGTGATGACCCCTTATTTCCCTCATCCAGATGTACTTATCTATCTCGAAGGAAGCCTTCCATCGATCTTGAACCGGATTAAAGAACGCGGCCGCGAGATGGAAATCCAGACAGATCCGGCCTATTGGGAAGAAATGCATGGACGTTATGCGAAATGGATCGGAGAATTTAACGCTTGTCCTGTGCTGAAATTAAACATTGATGAGTATGATGTGCATGATCCAGCTTCCTTGGACAGCATACTCGCGGAAGTTGGAAAGACGATCACTAAGCATCGAAACAATAAGTAAATAGGGAAAGGGCTCCTCTAGTATATAAGGTACATAAGAGGGGTCTTTTTTTGTCCTAATGTAGTGATGTGCAGAAATGATCAAGAAATATGCAGGAAACAACTTTATTGATAACGCTTACATATGATCTTCTATTCTGATTCAGTAGGTTGCTTCAGATATATAGCTTGTAAGTGTTACCCTGACTGATAATGAGGTTAATCTCTGAGACAAAAATCATTGAAAGTTCATATCAGGGAGGTAAGGAGGATGTAAAGCAAGGAAGCTATTCATTTGAGGAGGGATTGGTTAATGATGAAAAAACTCGGTGTGCTGCTGCTTGTTCTATCGCTTATTGCATCTATGCAGCCAGCTGCTGCGGCAACGTCTGATGTTTCGTCAGAAGCACCCGCTCTGCCGGCATTTCCTGGAGCAGAGGGCGGAGGCATGTATACAACTGGCGGACGTGGCGGTGAAACGGTATATGTCACTACATTAAAAGACAGCGGACCGGGTTCACTAAGAGAGGCAGTAGCTAAAAGCAATGCAACCATCGTATTTGAAGTGGGAGGAACCATCCATCTGGAGTCCCCGCTCAAAATTACGGGTTCTAATTTAACGATTGCAGGGCAAACCGCACCGGGAGAAGGCATAACGATTTCGGATTACACCACTTCTTTTGCAGGTGATAATCTGATCATCCGTTATTTGAGATTTCGTCTGGGAGATCGTTATGTAAATGAAGATGATGCTTTTGGTGGTCGTTACCACAAGAACATTATCATTGATCACTGTTCATTCAGCTGGTCAGTTGATGAGGTGCTCAGCGTCTATGATAACGAAAATACAACGATTCAGTGGTCCATCGTTTCTGAAAGTATGCTGATGACCACACATTTTAAAGGCAGACATGGATATGGCGGGATATGGGGAGGAAAGAATGCAAGCTTCCATCATAACCTGATTGCCCATAATGCCAGCAGAAATCCTCGACTTCCGGGTAAATCTCCAGAAGATAACGTAGATTTTTATAATAACGTAATCTATAACTGGGGATTTTTCTCCACTTATGGAGGGGAAGTCGGGCAGTACAACATTCGAGACAATTACTATAAATATGGACCAAATACTTATCGTACGGTCCGCGACAATATTTTTCAGGAAGTTCATGAAGGCTCGAAAATATATATTGGCGGCAACTATGTAGATGGTTCAGAAGAAGTGACAAGTGATAACTGGAAAGGGGTACCGATTGTTCGTAACCCAGCTTCCAAGCTGAATACACCGATCGTAATGCCAAACCCATCTGCACCGGAAACCGCGACGGATGCTTATGAGAGCGTGCTCGAAGGAGCAGGTGCTGTGCTACCGCGAAGAGACTCCGTTGACGCAAGGATCATCAGAGATACAGCGGAACGGACCGGGGAACATATTAATTCTCAGAAAGAGGTTGGAGGGTACCCGGAATTTGCGTCTGTGAAGTCTGATCTAGCGGATGATGACAGGGACGGAATGCCGAATGTGTGGGAGATTCAGCACGGGCTGAATCCTAACGATCCTTCTGATCGAAATGGGACGCAGCAGTCTGGATATACGAACCTAGAGGTATATCTAAACGGAATCGTCAGTAATGGTTCCGTGAGTCCTGTAGTTACGATTAGTTTACCAGCGCATAATACGATGATTGCAGCAGGAGACTCGGTTACCATTGCGGCAGAAGCGATGGATCCAGATGGATTGATTGATCGAGTAGAGTTCTATCAAGGGGATCAGCTGCTTGGGGAAGATAAAGCAGAGCCGTATTCTTTTGAATGGAAGGACATACCCGATGGTACGTTTTATATAACGGCCAAAGCAATCGATAATACGGGAACCGCTGCACAGTCAGATAAAGTGACGATCCATGCCAACACAGAAGGAAACACAGAGCCATGGGTTTCAAAGGATATTGGAAATCCGGGAATCGCTGGTCATCTTCAAATCGGTGCGGACAGTTCAGAAGTTACATTGAAAAGCGCCGGAGATATCGGTGGTCCTGCCGATTCGTTTCATTTTGCCTACCAAGAACTTGTCGGTAACGGTGAAATAGTAGCAAAAATAGAGCACATCACAGGAACAGATAATGAGGCTGAAGCGGGTGTGATGATTCGTGAAAGTCTTGAGCCGGGTTCCAAGATGGCAGCTCTGATGATTCCATACGTTAAAGAAGGAAAGAAAACGGTCCTCATTTCGAGAACTGCCAGCGGAAAAAATGCAGTTACGAAAGAGCCAGAAGCTTTTGTGAATACCCCTTACTGGGTCAAACTTATGCGCCTGGATGACAAAATTACAGCCCTTACTTCAAAGGACGGTAGCGAATGGACACAGCTGGATACCATCACTCTTCCGATGAATGAAAAGGTATATTACGGTCTTGCAGCAGATGCCTCTAAAGCAAATGATGAGGTGCTGAAATATAATACTTCAAGGTTAACAGGAGCAGAGGCAAAGAACCTAAAAGCTGATTATCCTGTAGCACCAACGGGAATAAAGACTGAGGCTGGAGATCAGCAAGTGAAACTCTCTTGGAATGAAGTTCCTCAGGCGGAGAGTTACCATATTTATTCTAGTACGATACCTGGTGGACCTTATGAACAGGTCGCATCCGCTGTTACAGGTTCTTCGTACCTTCATACGGGTCTGACTTCAGGGCTTGCTTATTATTATGTTTTGACAACCGTGAACGCAAGCGGCGAAAGCTTCCGTTCTTCCGAAGTAAGCGCGATTCCGACAGGATCGGTTGGAACAATCCATGTGGTAGATGATAACTTTGAAGAGGCTGAACTCGGAGCCACCCCTACAGGTTATGTAGTTCTTCCCAATCCACAGGATGCAGATCATACAGTAACTGTGGTAGATACTCCAGCAAGTTCAACAGGAAATTCATCGGCGAAGAGTCTAAAAGTTTATGATAACGCGCCTGTGAATACCCAATTCACTCGGCAGTTTACAAAACAGACAGGTGCATTTGTTGTAGAAGCTGACGTGATGTCCGAATCATGGCCGGGTACTTCCGTCCTGCTTCAGCTTCAGGATGAGACAGGTACCAAGATTCCGCTGTCCATTGAAATCCGGAAACCAACCCAGCCAGCGGCAGAAGGAACGGACACTTTCGTATATAAACGCAGTGGAGCGGACTATAAGCTTGCAGACCGTCCGGAAAATAACCGCTGGTATAATGTGAAGGTAGCGGTGGACATCACTGCACAGACTGCGGATATCTATATTGATCATGCTCTTAGTGCAGATGATGTACCGCTTCAAGCGGATGTGCGAGCTAGTGGAATCAGCCGCATCATGGGCAAGATGCCGGGAAGCGGCAAGGGTACCATCTATTATGACAACCTAAAAGTGTATAACGAACCTGTAGCGTCTCCAAAAGGACTTAAAGCTTTGCCTGGCAATGGAAAAGTTCAACTCGAGTGGCAGCCGGCTGCAGGAGCTGCTTCTTATACGGTGAAACGCAGTCAAAAAGATGGCGGTCCTTATGAGATACTAGCAAAAGGACTGACCGAATTTAGCTATGTCGATGAAACCGTTAAGAACGAAGTCAATTATTATTACGTAGTGACAGCAACAGGACCCGCTGGAGAGAGCGGCCTATCCAATCAGGCGACAGCACTGCCGAGCGCAAGCGCAGTGAAACCAGATGCTCCAAGCGGACTTACCGCTGCTGCCCGGAGTGGTCAGATTGATCTGAATTGGCAGCCGCTTACACAGGCAGTGACTTATACAGTGAAACGCAGTCAGACCATGACAGGACCTTTCGAGGTGGTGGCCAGTAAAATTAGCGGTTCCTCCTATCGAGATTCCGGTCTTGTAAATGGTCAGGCATATTACTATACGGTATCTGCTTCAAGTGTTGCAGGTGAGGGACCCGATAGTGAACCTGTTCAAGTTACACCTGTTCTACAGCTGAGAACGCCGGAGATAACAGGCGAAAGTATCTCTCAGGGTGCCCTTATTTCTTGGACTGCTGTGGATGCAGCTGAGAACTATTCCGTACAGCGAGCTGTATATGCTGATGGACCATTCGAGGAACTAGGGATTGCCGAATCCACATCCTATACGGATACGAATGTAATTAGCGGCAAGCCTTATTATTATCAGGTAATCGCCAAAAATCAGGATTCGCGTAGTTTGGGATCGAAAGTGGTTGTTGTGAAGCCTCAAGAAAGCGAGGGATCACCACCGACAGGACCTCAGGGGGTTATGATTGTGCCGAGCAATGAACGGCTTACCCTGAAATGGGAGCCTCTAGCGGGAGCAGATACGTATTCACTGAAAAGAAGCTCGTCTGAAGACGGCACTTATCTAACCATCGCGGATGGTTTGACAGAGACTTCCTTTACTGACACAGGCCTTACGAACGGAGAGTCTTATTACTATATTGTATCTACCGTCATCGGGGGAGTAGAAAGCGCAGCTTCACTTCCCGTCAGTGATATTCCAGCCCGCAGTATTACTGTGGCACTGGACGGAAGCGGAGATTATCAGACCGTACAAGAGGCGATTAATGCAGTACCAGATCAAAATACATCTCAGATGATTATTTATATTAAGAACGGCACATACCGCGAGAAATTGGTCCTTCCGGCCACGAAACCGAACATTCGGATGATTGGGGAGAGCAGGGAAGGTACCGTTCTCGTGTATGGCGACAGTGCGAGTACCCCGGGAGCCGACGGCTTGCCAATGGGAACTTCCAATAGTTCTGGATTCAAGGTGCTGGCAAACGACTATTCAGCAGAGCGATTAACGATTATGAATGATGCAGGAGATGACGCCGGTCAGGCGGTTGCCTTGTATACCAAAGGAGATCGTATGACATTCCGGGAAGTAAATCTGAAGGGTTATCAAGATACCTTCTATGCCAATGATGGTCGTCAGTATTTTGTAGACAGTTATATTGAAGGGGATGTTGATTTTATCTTTGGCGGAGCAACTGTTGTTTTTGAGAACAGTGTTATTCACAGTCTGAATGATGGTTACGTCACAGCGGCATCAACCCCGGAAGACAAACTAGGTTATGTATTTTTGAATAGCCGATTCACTGCAGAACCAGGACTTACGGGTACAGTTCCTCTGGGACGTCCGTGGAGACCTTATTCTAATGTATATGTCATTAACAGTGAACTCGGTGATCACATTGAACCAACGGGATGGGATAACTGGAGAAATCCTACGAATGAATTGACAGCACGCTATGGGGAATTTGCGAGTTATGGTCCTGGCGCGAATCCATCGGCAAGATACACTTGGTCAACACAGCTAACATATGAGGAAGCATCTTTGCTCACTCCTGAACATATTCTTGCTGGAGATGATGGATGGAACCCAGCCTCTATGATTGCCGTTCCAGACGGAGATACAGCTTTATCTTCGATCATCATCGGCGGCCAGCCGCTGCCAGAATTTGATGCAAGCCGTTTATCTTATGAAGTTACAGTGGGAGCTGGTGAGGATGTACCTCTACTAGAAGCTGCGGTTCGTTCTGCTTATGCGAAAGTGGACATTATACAGGCGGACGCGGATTCGAGGCAGGCTCTTATTACGGTTACTGCACAAGATGGAAGTGAACGTAAATATACAATTCAGTTTAATACACAAGAACAAATCGATCAGACACCACCGCAGTTAACTCTTTCCGTTGATAAGCCGGTATTGTACCCAAGGGGCAACAAGCTGGAAGCGATCAAAGTAACGGCTTCTGCTGAAGATGACCTTTCTGGAGTAGCGAATATCAATCTAGTGTCGATTACTAGCAGTGATGAAGATAAACATGAAGGACACCAAAGAGCAGATATTCAAGAAGCAGAGTTTGGTACTCCTGATTTTGAATTTATGCTTCGTGCTGAAGTAAAAGGTGGTTCGAAAGAGCGTGTATATACGATCGTATATGAAGCGATTGATCATGCAGGTAACCGGACACTTGCCGAGACTACAGTAACGGTGAAAAAAGGAAAAGATAATTAAATTGGTTCACTAATTAGGAAAATGATGAGGATAGAGGCACCCCGTTTGCTTAAAAGCAGACAGGGTGCCTCTATTTTTTGTATATAACAAATTGATGCAAGTAAAAAGGAGTCATATAAGTCATGTCGAATGAAATATATAGTATAATTTGTCATTAATGAATAATTATTTCAAATAACATTGTAAACGCTATCATAATAGTTAAGCTTGGGTTAGAGGTGGAGGGTGAGTCATGCGCAACTATTGGATCAAGCTTTTGGTATTCTGTCTTTTACTCGGTGCGGTACCTACCCTATTTATCGGCCTGTTTTCCTACATCACTGCTTCTCAAGATGTTAAGGATAAAGTTCAGGCAGCCAATATGCTTGTGTTACAACAGACCGAAATGCAAGTAGAGCAAATGCTGCATACGTTAGAAGATTCAGTCACGCAGTTTGCAAACACGGCTTTGGTTCAGGAGGCCTTTCATCAATCCCTTACCAGCGAAGACTTCGTTACCGTTCGAAAGCTTACGAATGAAATGGCGAATCTGCGGTCTTCGGCTGATATTAAAGATACGTATATTATTCAATTTGAAAAAGAATGGGCGATTCATTTTGCTGCACTCCGAAAGCTTCAGGAATTACCGAATTTAGATGAATTTGAAGCCTATGCAAGTGAATCTAAGGGGCTGATGTGGAATACAAGAGCAAAAACTCAGCCCATAGCTCAAACGGAGCCAGGCAGTGATAACTCAATGGATGCGCTGGAGGTTCCAGAGGAAACGATAAGTTTGATCTATAAACTGCCTTTGCTCGCGGGGACGGATAAACCGGAAGGCATGATTGTTGTCCGCGTGATGTCAGATGAGATAAGAAGAGTGCTGACGAAGAGTAAGGAACTCGGAAACAGTTATATTTTGGATGCCTCAGGTCAGATGTTTCTCTCTTCCGCTTCGGAAAAAAACGAGTATGCAGAGATTAACCGTGCTATAAGAGAACAAATTAGGGAATCATCTTCTTCCAGCGGTTTTTTAAACACGAAGTCAGGCGGTCAGAAACTCGGTGTGAGTTACCGTGTTTCTAATTACAACGACTGGGTGTATGTTTCTGTTTCGTCGATTGCCGCTGTGACAAAGGAATCCCAGTCGATCGGTCTAATGACCATCGCTGTTTGTGTTTCTATATTGCTTCTAGTGGCGGCAATTTCATACTTTGGCAGCCAGCGCATGTATAAGCCGATTCGTTATCTGACGCAGCTGACTAGAGAAGCCAATGAAGAATCAGACATGATAGAGCAGAAGGACGATTTAGTGCTGATTCAGGAAGGAATCCAGACACTGGCTTCTACCAAAAGTAAACTTAAACACGTAATGCAAGGACAAATCCGGCATTTACGCGAATTTTTTGTTATTAAACTCTTCACGGGGCAAATGTCGGAGGAAGAGCTGATTCAGCGATCCGATATGTATGGCTTCCCAAAAGAATGGGAGCATCTGTTAGTCTTTGCCGTACAAATTGATGATCTATCCTATACGAGGTACGCAGATGAGGATCGTGAACTTTTATTATTTGCGCTAAATAATATCGTAGAGGAATTGCTGCCCCCTGATCGTAGATTTAGTCCCGTTTTGCTTGGTGGAACTCAGATCACTTTGATTGCGAACCCGGAAGGAAGCAAAGAAGAAATTTTGAATTATGCGGCAGAACAAGCTGAAATGATTCAAGCCAAAGCAATGGAATATCTACAGTTGCAGATTAGTATCGGGGTGAGCAGACCTTTTCATAATATAGCAGATGCGGTCATCGCTTATGGGGAAAGTCTGGAAGCGCTGCGCTGCAGAAACAGCCTTGGTTCCGGCATGATAGTTCGTGTTGAAGAAATTGACAAACGCGCGTCAGGCGAAACGGCGGTATATGGACATCTCAAACCGCTTGAAGAGCAGCTTGTACACTCTCTGCGAGAAGCTGATCTTGAGAAAACCCTGGGAATGCTGGATCAGTATTTGTCTGCTGTATTGCACAAAAATAGCTACGCAAAAGAGAGACGAATTCTACTTTTACAGCTGATGATGCGAATTGTGCAGATTGTTCAAGAACAAGGAATTCCTGTCCATAAGATCATTGAAGGAGAAAAAACAATTGAGCGGTTCCTAAAACTTCAGACTCACGAGGAGATTAGGTCGTGGTTCCAGAATCGGCTGCTTACACCGATTGCAAGTCTGCTGCAAGAACGGCAGGAGAATCAGTTTGTCAGCGCGGCTGAAAAAATTGTATCCATCATACACGAACGCTATGATCAGGAACTCACACTCGAAGCGATTGCAGCTGAGCTTCATTTTCATCCGGTGTATCTAGGCCGTGTATTTAAGAAAGAGGTAGGACATACCTTTAGCGATTACGTAAGTGAGTTCCGAATGAAGATGGCTAAACACATGTTGGAGACGACAAATATGAAAATTTCGGAGATTGGTGAGAAATTAAGATATAAAAACATCAGTGCCTTTATCCGGGCATTCCGTAAAATGTATGGATCAACACCAGGTCAATATAGAGAAGAGCGAAGCAGTTCGCGAATGGAAACAGAAGGAAAGTCCGTAGATCATGCCTGAAGAAAGATGGATGGATTCACTTTCTTTTCTTAAAAGCAGCATACCGGAATTTTCGGGGTGCTGCTTTTTTATATAAGCAGTAAAAATGATAAAGTTGTACCCTGCATATCACTGGTTGCCTGCTGCGCATAAGTACGGCAATGACAGGGGGAATCAGGGATGTTAGATTCACATTGTGTGGAGGTTGCCTCGTAGGTATAGCTTGCACTGATTCCTGACTGTCATAATCAGGACACCAAGCGACAAAGGAGGTAACCACCGCAAATGAAGAGCGAATCGACGTTACATAATCCGGAGCAAGGAGATGCATTCGTACCTAAATCTAAGATGAAGGGTGCGGTCATGCGTGATCTGATCCGGGATAGATGGTTGTATTTCATGTTAGCGCCGGGCATAGCTTACTTTATTATTTTCAAGTATGTTCCCATGTACGGCATTTCGATGTCTTTTCAGGATTACCAACCTTACCTCGGTTTTTTTGACAGTCCATGGGTGGGTTTCAAGCATTTCGAAAGATTTTTTGGTGAACCGCAGTTTTGGATGTTGTTCCGTAATACAGCAATTCTAGCGTTGTATAACTTGATTTTCTTTTTCCCATTGCCGATTATGCTGGCATTGATGCTGAATGAGGTTAGATCTTCTTTTTATAAAAGATTTGTCCAAACCTTAGTGTATATTCCGCATTTTGTATCATGGGTTGTGGTAGTAGGTATTTTCTACATGCTCTTTACGACGGAGAATGGACTGATTAATGAGTTTTTATTCCAATTAACAGGTAAGAAAATCGCTTTTCTTCAGGATCCGGAATGGTTCCGAACGATGATCGTATCTCAATCCATATGGAAAGAAGTCGGCTGGGGGACCATTATTTTTCTTGCCGCACTTGCTGGCGTAGACCTTCAGCTATATGAAGCAGCGAGAATGGATGGAGCGGGAAGATGGCGTCAGCTGTGGCATATCACTTTGCCTGCGATTAAGAGTACCATTGTTATTTTGCTCATTCTTCGGCTCGGTAATTTCCTCGATTCCGGTTTCGAGCAAATCTTCCTGATGCTGAACCCAACCACTCGGGATGTAGGTGAAGTATTTGATACGTACGTCTATGTGAAAGGGTTGACCCAGGCGCAGTATAGCTACTCTGCAGCTGTTGGACTATTCAAATCGGTTGTGGGACTGGTCCTTGTCGTCTCGGCAAACTGGCTGGCTAAACGGTTTGGCGAAGAAGGCGTTTACTAAAGGAAGGGGTCAAATGCAATGAACCAAGATAAAACCATCGGAAACCGGCTATTTGATATCATCAACAACTCGCTGCTACTTTTAGTGGCCTTAGCATGTTCGCTACCTTTTGTTTATGTGCTTGCCGTCTCGTTCACAAGCCCTGCTCAAGTGGCTCAAGGCGGAATCATTCTTTTTCCGAAGGAATGGTCACTCTCAGCATATCGCTACATTTTTTCTACCGATACACTGATGCGAAGTATGATGGTTTCGATTTACATTACGGTAGTCGGTACGTTCATTAATCTGGTGTTCACTTCGCTCATGGCTTATCCGCTGGCGAAAAGACATCTTCGCGGACGTAGGACGATTATGATGGGAGTTCTGTTCACCATGCTGTTCGGTGGCGGACTGATCCCCACTTACTTTGTTGTCAAAGCGCTCAATCTAACGGATACCTTATGGTCCTTAATGATTCCTACTGCAATCAGTGCATTTAACCTTATCGTGCTAAAAAACTTCTTTCAGCAAATCCCAGATGGACTGGAAGATTCAGCAAAAATCGATGGATGTAATGATCTAGGTGTTCTCATTCGGATTGTCCTGCCTTTATCCTTACCGGCGATGGCGACCTTTGGTCTGTTCTATGCGGTTGGACACTGGAACCAGTTCTTTAACGCGATTCTTTATATCAATGACAATACGAAATGGCCTATTCAGGTATTACTTCGTGAGATCGTTATTCTCGCATCGGGCCGTATCGGGGATACCAATATTGACGATGCGGAAATACAGCCGCTGACGATTCGAATGGCAGTCATCGTTTTTGCAACGATTCCTATTTTGGTCGTATATCCGTTCCTGCAAAAACATTTTGCTAAAGGAGCAATGCTAGGCTCAGTTAAGGGTTAAATTATCATTTGATATAGGGGGAAAAAAGATGAAAAAGAAAGTTCATTTGTTGTCCGCTTCCGTTATGACTGCTGCGCTGGTATTATCCGCATGTGGCGGTGGAAAAGAGGCCGTCGTGATTGATGGAAGTAAGCCTTATTCACTGAAATATGTTGTAAATCAGGTAGGGGAGATTCCGACAAAAGGGAATGAGATCGAGAAAGCAATTATGGAGTACACGAATACTGATCTTAATATCCAGTGGATTCCAGCTTCTGCTTATGATGAGAAAGTGAATGTAATGATCGCTTCGGAAGAGCTTCCTCAGCTGATCAAGCTCGGATATAATCCGACAACGATCGGAGCACTCAAAAATGGACAGTTTTGGGAAGTCGGACCCTATATTAAGGATTACCCTAACCTGGCAGCACAGAGCGAAGATTTCTATAATAACATCAACGTAAACGGTAAAATATACGGGGTGCCTTTGTTCCGTGACCTGGGACGGGCGACGTTACACTACCGGAAAGATTGGCTCGATACGCTTGGGCTTCAAGCTCCTGTTACACTAGATGATTGGTACAACGTTATGAAAGCGATTGCTAAGGAAGATCCAGATAAGAACGGAAAAGATGACACGTATGGCCTTGTATTTGATAAAAAATACAATCAGGAAGCGGCCTCAACACTGACTCGTCTCGCCGTTTCACAAGGTGCACCTAACAAATGGGCAGTTGATGCAGAAGGTAATTTCACACCGGAATTCATGACTGAGCCTTACTTTGAAACCATGAATCTGGTAAAACGTCTGTATGAAGAAGGATTAATTAATCAGGATTTTGCAGTGGTAGATACGAGCGAAATTGATAAATTATACGAATCCGGCCGTGCGGGTATTCGCTTCTCCGGAGGAAATGCCCAGTCTTGGCAGGATAAAGTCATCAAGAACGTTCCGGAAGCAGTCATTGACGTGGCACCGGTAACCGGTCCGGAAGGACGCAGACTTCCAGGAGAGACAGGCAACGCAGGATTCCTGGCTATTCCTAAGAAGACAGTAAAAACAGAAGAGGAAATGAAGCTCATCCTGAAATTTGTTGACCAGCTGATGGATCCCGAAATGGCGACTCTTTTAGTTAAAGGGGTAGAGAACAAACACTGGAAGGATGCAGGCGATGTAACGGAGGTACTGGACCGTGATGCGGATCTGAAAGAAGTGAAGCCTTACCGTGATACGATGCCGAACCGCAACGAGAACTACAACATTGAAAAACTCGCGAAGCAACCGGATTTGTTCCGTAAGAGTCAAAAGTTTGTAAAAGAAAACGATGAATTTATTGTTCCTAACCCTGCTCTGACACTAGATTCTGCGATCTATGCGGAACGTGGTAAGGAGCTGGAGCTGATGGCCACCGATGCACAGACAAAGTACATTATGGGTCAAATTGATGAAGCCGGCTGGCAGGCAGCGATAGAACAATGGAAGAAGCAAGGCGGCGACCAATTGATGTCTGAATACAAGGAAGCTTACTTGAAAACAGTTAAATAAAAGAGAACGAAGAGAACGAGCAGAAATAGAGGCAGTAACACACTGCCTCTATTTTATTTTTTCTGATGATTCAGAATTAATATTTTCATTTGAATGCAGATACCGGTCACTTAGTTAGGTATTAAGACTTATTCGTTATTTAACATAACATTACATATATACGTTTAAAGTTCTATCTTGTATAATACATTATTATTTATTTAGTAGTCATACTTAAATACGGATTAACCGAGATGGAGGGCTTCATGGGACCAAATAAGACAAACGAAAAAGGCACAGGAACCAGTGAACGGTTCTCATCCTCAAAAGGATTTATACTAGCCGCTATTGGTAGTGCAGTAGGACTTGGTAATATGTGGAAATTTCCCTATATCACGGGGGAAAATGGAGGCGCAGCCTTCTTTCTATTATTCATTGCATGTCTGGTTGCAGTAGGACTTCCTGTTTTGCTTGCTGAGCTGGCAATCGGCCGGGCAGGCCGGGGAAGTGCAGCTTCATCCTTCGTAAAAGCAGGGGGAGGGAGAATTTGGGGGAAACTAGGATTTATCTCCGTTATTGCTCCTTTCCTAATCATGACGTTCTATATCTTAGTAGCCGGCTGGACTCTTCACTATGCAGTACTGTCCTTTAGCGGTCAGATGACGGCGGGAGTAGATTTCGATGCTCAGTTTGTTAAGTTTACAGGAAGTTACTTGCCTTTAATCTGGGCATTTGTTGCTATGCTGATCGCTGCTTTGGTTGTTATAAAGGGGATATCTGACGGAATTGAGAAGTTTAACAAAATACTCATCCCTGGAATGCTTGTTCTGCTTGTCATTCTTATGATTCGTTCGGTCACACTGCCAGGTGCGATGGAAGGTGTGAATTTCTTCTTGGCTCCTGATTTCTCTAAGCTTTCTCCAGAGGCCGGACTTGTCGCACTCGGACATGCTTTCTTCTCTCTATCTCTAGGAATGGGGACGATGATTACTTACGGAGCATTTGTGGACCGTAATCAATCGCTAGGAACGGCTACCCTAGCCGTAGGTGCAGGTGATTTAATCTACGCTTTCATAGCGGGTCTAATTATCTTCCCAACCACATTTGCTTTTGGGATTGATCCAAGTTCCGGTCCGGGACTCGTATTTGTAGCTTTGCCGGCTGCTTTCTCAGCGATGCCGCTGGGCTGGTTGTTCGGAGGTCTGTTCTTTATCTTGCTGGCAATTGCCGCCCTGACTTCTCTAGTATCCTTGCTTCAAGTACCGGTTACGCATGCGATGGAAAAATGGAACTGGACTCGTAATAATGCGGTATGGATTATTTCCCTGCTGATCTTCTTGGTGAGTATCCCGTCAGCTCTTTCCATGGGTCTGATGCAAATTAATATTGGGGAACGAAATTTCTTTGATTATGTAGACTTCTTTGCTTCGAACTGGCTGCTTCCGCTTGGCGGACTTATTGTTACTCTATTTGCCGGGTACTTTTGGAAGACGGCTGCAAAAGAAGCGGGCCTTACAACAAAATGGTTCCGCATCTGGCTGTTCATGCTTCGTTATGTAGCACCGATTCTGATGATATTCGTATTCTTACATTCAACCGGAATTCTAAAATTCGAATAAATAGGAACAATAAAAATAAAAAAGATCTTTTCTTGCTTTTATGCAGAAAGGATCTTTTTTTATGCTAAAATGAAAGCGATTTCCATATTACTCAACCAGCATAGACATGGCATTCAAAAACGGTGAAACAGGAGTTGAGATGAGCATGAAAGTATGGTGTGTAAAGGAAACATCTGTAGAGTACAGACAGAAATTACTCGGTACCGATATTCGAAAACCAAGGTTTAGCTGGAAGACGTTATCTGATCGGAGAGGTGTGCTGCAAAGTGCCTATCAGATTCAAGTGGCAGAAGAGGATGATTCTTTTACGAATAAGCTGTGGGATACGAGGAAAATAGACTCCGAAGAAGCCATTCTTATTCCTTATGAAGGACCGGAACTCATGTCCAGAACTCGTTATTATTACCGAGTGAAGGTCTGGGATGATCAGGGGAACGAATCTTTATGGAGTGATCCTGACTTTTTCGAAACGGCTTTTCTATGTGGTGAAGAGTGGCGATCCTCATGGATTACACCTCACCCAGCAATGATTAATCCCGCAGAAGAATCGGCTTTCCTGTTAAGAAAATCATTTGTACTAAAAAAAGATATAGCTGCTGCCCGTGTATATTGCACCAGTGCAGGGCTATATGAGCTATATATGAATGAAAAGCGAGTAGGAAAAGATCTACTTACACCCGGCTGGTCTTCTTATCAACACCGTTTGCAATACCAAACCTATGATGTCACGCAGGAATTACGTGATGGAATCAACGCGGTGGGACTAATCGTAGCAGACGGTTGGTATAAGGGGGAACTTGGCTGGGAAGGACACAAGGGACATTATGGAAGTACACGTGCCGCTCGGCTTGAGCTATATGTGAAGTACCAGGATGGTTCAGAGGATCTGATCGTTACCGATCCGACATGGAGGTCAAGTACAGGACCTATTCAATATGCTGAAATCTATCACGGTGAGCGATATGATGCCAGGCTTGAAAAAGAGGGATGGTCAGGAAGTAACTATAACGATGCCGCCTGGTATGAAGTGATCGTTACAGATCAAGTGCCTGCAAATCTGGTGGCACAAGAGAATGAGCCTGTTCGAATAACAGAATCTCGCCCAGCAGTCAGCTATGTTGTCACACCAGAAGGAGATTATGTTCTGGATATGGGACAGAATATGGTTGGCCGTATGCGCCTTGCGGTAGAGGCAGAAGAAGGAACGCGAATTCGGCTGTCTCATGCTGAGGTACTGGACAAAGAAGGGAATTTTTACACGGATAACTTACGCGGGGCGAAACAACAAGTGGAGTATATCACGAAGGGAAATGGACCTGAAAGCTATGCATCGCATTTTACATTTCAGGGATTTCGTTATGTGAAGATTGAAGGCTACCCTGGATTAGAAAAACATGTGCCGCTGGAGTCTTTTACTTGTGAAGTGATGCATTCGGATATGCCGAGCACAGGCCACTTCCATTGCTCACATCCACTCCTAAACCAGCTTCAATCCAATATTCTATGGGGACAACGCGGTAATTTTGTAGATGTTCCTACCGATTGTCCACAGCGTGATGAACGTCTCGGCTGGACAGGAGATGCACAAGTTTTTATAAATACGGCTTTGTTTAACTATCAAGGCGCTCCATTTTTTACAAAATGGCTACGAGATCTTAAGGCAGATCAAGGGGAAGATGGAAGCGTTCCTTCTGTTATTCCCTCCATTGGGAATATACCGATATCTTCGGCATGGGGAGATGCCGCTACCATCATACCCTGGGCTATATATCAACAATATGGAGATAAAAGAATTCTTGAAGAACAGTATGAGAGTATGAAGGCGTGGGTGGAATATATTAGGGATCAAGGAGATGAACCCTACCTATGGAATACCGGATTTCATTTTGGTGATTGGCTCGGACTAGACGCGCATGAAAACAGCTATGATGGGGCTACTCCCAAAGATCTGATTGCTACTGCGTACTACGCTCACTCTACAAGAATCGTCAGGGACACCGCAGCCGTACTTAATTATCGTGAAGATTATGATAAGTATACGGAATTACACCGCGGGATTGTGAATATTTTCCAAGAGGAATATGTTACTCCACGAGGAAAGCTCACTGCCGATACCCAAACAGCACATGCACTTGCTATCGCATTTGAACTGGTAGAAGGTAAGACGAAGGCAAGAATAGCGCAGCGGTTGAACCAATTGATCCAAGAAAAAGATGATCATCTGACAACTGGTTTTGTAGGTACGCCACATTTGTGTTTTGCTTTGTCAGCTGAGGGATATACCGATACAGCGTATCGTCTGCTGATGCAAACTTCATATCCATCATGGTTGTACCCCGTCATTAAGGGAGCGACTACGATATGGGAACACTGGGATGGCATCAAAGAAGATGGTTCTTTCTGGAGCCGGGATATGAATTCTTTTAACCATTATGCATATGGTGCGATTGGGGATTATTTGTACCGGGTTGTTGCGGGGCTGGATCGTGATCCTCATATCCCGGGATACAAAAAGTTGGTAATTCAGCCGGCGATACAGGAGAACAGTGGTATTACTAATGCTGAAGCGAGTTATGAGAGTGAGTACGGTCTCATTCGATCAGCATGGCGCATAGAAGATGAATATATAATTATTGAGGTTAGTATTCCATCCAATACGACAGCCCTGATTAGGGTGCCGAGTTCACTGCCACAAGCAGAGCTGCAGGAATGGGTTGAATCTTATCAAAAAGAAGAAGGAATGATGTCGGTTAACTGGGCTGCGCAAGGAATTGAAATTCAAACAGGGTCCGGTGATTATCAGTGGAAGGTTCCGCTATAGTCAGCTGCAATATAATGAAATGTAAGGCTTCCCTTTTTAATAGGGAGGTCTTTTTCTATTTTTTTATGAAAACGGATAGCAACAAACAACAAATTTCGACAATTATCTCTGCGTGCATCTGCTATATTGAAAATACATCTTTGAAAGATAGGGTGAAACTGTTCCTTAGAAAGGGGAGTTTCTACAATGAAAAGTTCGAGAAGAATGGAGTTATTGATGATAAGTCTGCTTATGATCATATTGACTTTAACTATAATCATTCTGTTTTTTTTCCAAGGTAAAGAGCGTCCCCCAATAGATTACGGAAGTTCCGAGATAATAACCGAATCCTATGAGACCATGCAGGATACCTCCCTAGAAGTAAGTGGAGATCTGGTAAAACAACCGGCTAATCCCTATTATCCTAACGATCTTGCGGTGCCGCTGACGTCTGATCAAGGCAGAATTAAGGATCAGAGTTCTTTTTCGATGCATTCGATTCAAAAAACTAGTATCTTAATACATACAAATGAGGGTGAAAAAACGTTTAGCACACCACCCCAAAATAACAGTATGATATTAGAAGCATTCGGCAGCATTAATCTATCTAACGCTAAAGCTGACATTGCAGAACCATCTCAAGATGGGATTATTTATATTCGTTTTCATGCAGCTAATGTAGTGTACTCGGTTCCTTATGATTTGAATAGTAATACGTATAATCTAGGTGGACAAAGATATTATGCTACATATAACACGATTGTATATATGAATTTATTTTGCCGGCCAGGGACAATCTTAGCTACGCTAGGTGAAATGAGAATGACCGATATGGAGACGGAAGATGCGTCAAAATATGTACTTACTCAAAACGATCAGTACGATGCGAGTGAATTGAAGGTGCAAAATCAGAACTTTACTGAATGGTATGATCACATCAAGGGAGATCCTAAGTACATTCAGCAGATGCGTTTTTATTCGATTCGGGATGATAAAATAAAGACAATTCTTGTAGATGAACAAAATGGTATTTTATTCACGGGTTTAAGTGTTTTTTTTACGAAGAACGAGGTAGAGACTGCTGATGGAATATCCATTGGTAGCAGCACGCATGATGTGGTAACCCGACTCGGACAGCCGAGTAAAATGACCAGAGGCAAATGGAGCTATCAGGTGGATGAAGAGCACTATTTACATTTCTATATGAAAGAAAAGAAGGTTCAGTTTATGTCACTCTCATGTCTTTAGGCTGGAATTACTTTAGATATGTGGAAAGGAGCTATTATGTTTGACCCTACCGTTTTTGATAACTTAAAAGTAGCACTGGAGAATGAACTATATGATATGGACAATCTAGATCATCGTGTACGCATAACAGGCAGAGTAGACCGGATGGAACTTGCTGTGATGTCACGATTATTTCGGATTCAGTTTCAATTGCCTGATGATGACCTTATTACGGGTGAAATCGAACTTGCGGCATCACTGCAAGAGCTGGCCTCAGAAATTTTGGAACAAAAGGGAGCGGAGCCAGGCTGTGTACTGACCATCAGATACAAAATGCCAATTTCAAACCCCGATGAAAACTGCCCGCAAATGCAGCAGGTGATGGAGAAGATTTGGCCGGATCAGATGCTAACTCAGACGATCAGTTACGTATACAATCCGGAGAAAATAATGCCAATACTCTGTACAAGTGAAATATCATTTCCTCGGAAAATTAACGAAGAACAAATGAATGATATTCCAGAATTAGCGCTGTATGCTGTGCAAACGATTCAGGAGCTGAGAGCCCAAATAAAGTAATCTTTACGCAAGGTTCCCTGAGCTGAATAACCGTGCTATAATCGAGTTTTGACAGGAGGAATGAATAAATAATGGGCATTATGAAAATGAAGCACCGTTCACTTGATGCGCTGAAAGGAAACTGGGGAAAAGCCATCTTACTGACGGTTCTTATCTCGATACTCACCATGATTATCCCAACAGCGATGGATATACAAAACAGTGGAGGGGTGAAACCATGGCTTGACGAGGTGGCACCTGTTACTCTTTTTAGTTTTGTATATGAGATCGTATTAATGCCATTTTATGCCGGCATAGTATGGTTCTACATCAGTCTTGTAAGAAAAGAAAAAGCGCAAATTCGTAATATTTTTAAAATATACCCAGACGGTAGATTAACTTTAAAGTTAATATGGACGTATATTGTTATGATCTTCTTTATTTCTCTATGGACTCTGCTGCTCATTGTTCCAGGAATTATCAAAAGTATTTCTTATTCGCAGACGTTGTACGTATTAAGAGATCATCCTGAATACTCAGCAACCCAAGCGATCACCGAGAGCAGAAGACTTATGGACGGATACAAGTGGAAGTTTGTACTGTTCCATCTTAGCTTTATTGGATGGTTTTTATTAACAGCCGTAACTTTTGGACTGGCTTGGTTTTTTGTAGGTCCTTATTTCTCGGCAGCACAAGCTGTATTCTATGAAGAATTGAAAGATCAATAGATTATTTATGTGTATTTCACCCTAAGACTTTTTAGAAATAAAGAAGCTGACGCCTTAGGAAACGAAAGTTCCTAGAGGCATCAGCTTTTTTTAGTCTCCTGTTTTGCCGCAAGCAGAAGCTCCATTCCCATGGTAGTCGGGTTTAGCTGTCTATGATCACGAATATTCGATAAGATCACGACGCCAAACGGCAGATCAGGACGAAAACCAATGAAACTTTGATATCCATGAGTGCCAGCGCTGTGATAGAGAATTCCCTCTTGTGCATTTTGATGCCAGCCTAACCCGACTTTGAACTGGTTATTTTTTTGGAAATAGTTTTTTTGGGTAATAGAATAAATATCAAATATTTCCCTATTTGGATGTACTCCCATATGTGCAGATAGAAAAGTTAGCAAATCACTAGCTGTAGAACGGAGAGCACCCGTACCTGGAAAATCATTCAGTTCTATTGGTGGAGCTGTCCGGTGTCCTCTGAATCCAGGAACGAGTCTTGTCATCGCTTCGCTTGTGAGATGAATCGATGTATCTGGCATTTCCAAGGGAATAGTAATCATGTCTTGTACAGCATGTTCATAAGAAGTCTGCATCTCTGTAGCAAGAATATGCCCAAGCAGACCGATCCCGGCATTAGAATAGCGGTAGGTCTTTCCTACACTTTCAGCGGAAGCGCGGCGTAAGTAGAAAGCAGCTTCAGACAAACTGAAAGTGGAACAGGAGTCACGGCTTTGCTCAGAATCAAATAAGTTACGGACTTTTCTCCAGATTTGCTTTTCCGGAAGACCAGAGGTATGCGTCGCCAGATGACGAAATGTAACCGGTGAGTCCGGAGGGAGAAGCGGGATATATTGACCTAATGAATCATCGATATCCAGGAAACTGTCATGATGTAAATGTGCTAGTAATGTGGTCGTAAATAGCTTGGTAATAGACCCGATTTCATAGATAAGTTCACTGTAGTTCGTCGTAGTATAGGGATGGATATCACCTATTCCATAGACTCGTCTTTCATTTCCGTACACGGTTCCAATGACAAGTACGGACTCTTTATGTTTGTTATAATAGGTTTCGAGATTCCGATTAACCATACTTTGGATGATTTGTGACAAATGCGGACTCACGATCGTTATGCTCCTTTGGAAAAAAGTTGTATGTAGTTATTACGTTTATTTTATCTGAATTGTAACCTCGTTGTCATTCAACAGATAGGGAATTCCTTTAATCTTATATCTGGGGCTAAGAAATAACCACAAATTATGACAATTCCCCTTTTACGTCAAGTGAAATCGACAGCGGATTTAGAGAATCATGACGTAAAAGAATCTATTAAAATTATAGAAAGAAGTGACAACCTTGAGAAGACAACGCAAACAAAAACGCCCCGTATTTCGGGGAAGACAAGCAAGAAGAAGAATTCGTTATGATCGAGTAGTTATTGCCGGACTTATTTTGGCATTCTCGGTTTTTCTCATATGGAAGATTGGAAGTTTTGCTTTAGATCGATTCCCGCAAGTAGCAGAATCTTCGGTGGTAGTACAACAACCTAGTATGCTAGGGGGATTTACCGTTGTACCGATGGCGAAAAAAGAGCCTGTTCGGTTTAAGGGTAAAGTTCAAAAAGTTGCATACCTCACTTTTGATGATGGTCCAAGTAAATATACGAATGACATTCTCGATGTGCTTAAAAATAATAAAGTGCAGGGAACCTTTTTTCTGGTAGGGACAGAAATACATAAATATCCGGATGCAGTGAAGCGAATGGTAGAAGAGGGCAGTTATCCGGGTATGCATACCATGACTCATGAATATCAGACACTTTACAAGAGCGGAAGTTCAGCCAATTTTATAAAAGAAGTGAAGCAGGAACAAAAGATCATTCAAGATTTGACAGGATATAAACCGTTTTTGGTTCGTGCACCCTTTGGCAGTGCTCCGCAGATCGGCGAAAAGTTCCGAGGCGATATTGCGAAAGCACAGTTTAAGCTGTGGGATTGGACCACAGATTCTCTGGATTGGGATTTGCCGGGTAACTCGAAACAAGTCATTGCTAATGTAAAGCGAGATGTACACAAGGATGTGGAAGTTATTTTATTCCACGAAAAAGAACAGACGGTGGAGGCACTTCCTGAGATTATCAAGCATCTGAAAAAGAAGGGGTATAAGATCGAAGTCTATAACCCTGAGAATCACCTTGTTATGAATTTCAAAAATGATCTGCGCTTATAAATAGATACAGGAGGATTTATTTTATGTGGTCAAAAGGGAAGCTGGGTGCTCTGCTGATGGTATGCATGGTACTCCTTGCAGCCTGCAGTAAAGAGGATGCGCTTAATACGATGAATGCCATGGAAGATACGGTAAACACAGAGAATCAGATGCAGGAATATTTACAAAAGATTGCGGATTTAGAAGGGCAAGATCTAGAATTATATGATCTGATTATGGAGCAAGGTAAAGATGCGGATGCGAAGCTGGATGATTTGCTAGAAGATGCCCTAAAGCATGTAGATGATCGCAAGGAGCATCTGGAATCAGCCAAACAGATTATGGATGCGGCTAAAGCGAAAAGTAAATCGTGGCGATCTGCTTTGGATGTTTATAATAATGATGCGAAAGAGCAGGAAATGGTTCAAAAGGCAGATCAGCTGTGGAATGATTATGAAGCGCGTCAGGCAACATTTGGTGAGTTTTACGAGCAGTATAACCTGAGTCTAGCGAAAGATAAAGAGTTATACGTTCTGCTGGAAGAACAAGATGAAGCTATTACATTATCCAAGCTGAAAAGCAAAGTGAGCGAACGCAATAAAGCTTTTGCGAAGGCGAATAAACTGAAACAGCAATTCAATAAGGAAACGTCTGTTTTTAATAAAGAGCATGAAAGTTTTGTAGTAGAAATGCAGCAACACCTATCCAAAAACAAAAGATAGATCAGATTAAGACAGTTCGCATATCGATGCGGCTGTCTTTTTTAATTGGAGCCCTTAATTTATTTACTGCCATACTTTGTGAAGCTACTCTAAATGGAACTTCTACTGGTCGTATGGAGCTGGCTTCTTTATAATGATAGATATAAATGATAAGAGATTGGAGAACATGGGCTTGAAAACATTCAAGAAAGTTTATGTTGAGATTACAAGTATCTGCAATTTAGCTTGCAGCTTCTGTCCACAGACGAAGCGACAAGCAAAGTTCATGGATTTGAATACATTCAATAACATACTTGATCAAATTAAACCACATACCAATCATATTTATTTGCATGTTAAAGGTGAACCTTTGCTTCATCCAAAGCTTGATCAGCTGCTTGATGCTGCTGATGCGAAAGGCTTTAAAGTCAATATGACGACGAATGGAACGTTAATTGAAAAGGCGAGACATCGGATTCTTGGGAAACCTGCAGTGAGACAAATGAACTTTTCTCTCCATAGTTTTGATGGTCATGAGGGAAGTGAGGATCGCGAAGGATATCTCTACCGTATCATTGACTTTGTACGAGAAGCAGCCAAACAAGATATTATCGTTTCGTTCCGGCTTTGGAATCTAACCGAGGACAATATGACGAATCTGCAAAAACAACGTAATCGGGAAACACTAGATATACTGGAACATGAATTTGGACTTGATTTTAAGATCGAAGAGAAAGTAATACCAGGTAGTGGTGTGAAAATCGCTAAAAACATTTATTTGAATCAAGACCATGAATTTGAGTGGCCGAGCCTTGCTGCGGAAGAAGATGATGGAAAAGGTTTCTGTCACGGACTGCGTTCGCAGGCAGGTGTGCTCGTAGATGGAACCGTTATTCCATGTTGTCTTGATGGTGAAGGGGTAATTAACCTCGGTAATATCAATGCAACGCCATTCTCTGAAATTGTGGAAAGTAAACGTGCGAATGATTTATTTTATGGATTTTCCCGCCGGGAGGCAGTGGAAGAATTATGCCGTAAATGCGGTTATCGCAAACGATTTGGTGCCGGTGCATAAAATTAATTATAGCTTGGTCATTATGTTAAGAAAGGCGTCCTTAGGGACGCTTTTTCTCATCGACTGAGGATAGGAAAGGAAACGAAATAGAATGAATATCATGCTGAATCGACGAAAAATAAAACTGCTTTGCGGTCCCCGCTTCTATGAACAAGGAGAATACACGTATGATTCAGGCAGTGTAGGAATTACCTTATCTGATGCAGATAAAGGACAATTCCGAGCTGTAGTCAAAGACGGGACCAAGAATAGATACGATGTTGAAGTGAATTTAGATCGGAATGGAGATGTGCTGGCCAGCTGTTCATGTCCTGCATTTCCAGTACATGACTACTATTGCAATCATATTGCGGCTGTACTCATTCAGATTAGTCATTTACAAGAGGAAGGTACTGCCAAAGTCAGTGCTTATCCATCCTTGCTGCACAAACCTGATCTTGAACTGCCGGAGGGTTACTTAACCCCAAGAATTCAGCGTGCAGATACCTCTGAACAGGCCGAAAAGCAGCGAGCAGAGGATATCCTTGCTTTGTTTAGCAAGGATTCACGCATTTCGGTTGCGGCTACAAATACAATTTTGGATAACAGAGAACGTTTGTCTGTTCAATTTACAATTAAATCGATTCCTTATGGCTATCATAAGCAAATGCTTGGTCTTGAGATGAAAGTTGGTCCTAAACGATTATACATCGTGCAGCAGGTGAAACAATTTTTAAGTCGTCTAGCGCGTAAGGAACCACATGTGTTCTCGAAAAATTTCACGTATGATCCTGAAGTTCATTGCTTTATGCCACAGGATTACGCGGTTCTCGCTGAACTAATTCATCTGGAGCGTCAAGAAGAAATGTATCTGGAGTCACTAGGGGGATATCCGGGAATAGGAAAAGCCCGAAGCCAAGATCGAATGCTGCTTATCCCGCCGCTGGCTTGGGAGAAAATTGCTCCGTTGCTATCGGAAGCCGGGGATGTTTATGTACAGCAGGAAGATGAACTGTTTAGTAGTTTTTCGCTGCCTGACCAGACGCTTCCCCTTGATTTTGAATTTTCAAAAGCTTTAGATAGTGGATTTCAGTTAGAAATACCGGGACTTCATCAGATGATCATTCTAAAAGATTATTCTATGGTACTGCATCGCGGTGTTTTCTATAAGATTCCTGAGCAATCCGCTCATCATTTAGCAGGACTTAAGGATAAATTAGCATCTAAAAAATCTCCTGTGCTCCGTATTCCCGCGCAGCAGATGGGGCCTTATATGGAGAAGGTTGTACCTGGACTCATGCGCCTTGGCCGTGTACATGTGGGGGAAGAGATTTCGAGTCAGATGGTGAAAGTCCCACTTAAAGCCCGGCTGTATTTAGACCGAGTGAGAGAGAAGCTGCTGGCAGGGCTTGAATTCCAGTATGGAGATGTCGTGATTAATCCGCTGGATGAGAAAGAACGTACTCCATCAGGCCGGATTATGATTCGTGACAAGGTGCAGGAAGAACAGATTCTTCGGCTCATGGAAACGAGTAGTTTTGCGAGAACCGAAGCAGGATATTACTTGGAAGATGAAGACGCAGAGTTTGATTTTCTATATTACACAATGCCTCAGCTTGAGCAGCTTGTTGAGGTGCTTGCCACCTCGGCGGTAAAAGTGCGAGTTGTGACCTCACCAGTGATTCCTCTGATTCGTGTTCATTTGGATGAAAGAACGGACTGGCTTGAATTCAAATTCGATATCAAAGGAATTCCGGATGACGAGATTAAAGAAGTATTAACGAGTGTGGAGGCAAAACGCAAATACCACCGGCTCAGAAATGGAGCTTTGCAGCCGCTGACAACTCCTGAGTTTCAAGAGATGGTGAGGCTGATGAATGAGATGGGCTTCCGTAAGGGAGATCTAAGCAGAGGAGAAGCTAAACTTCCTACCCATCATGGTTTATCGCTAATGGATAAGCAATCCGAGCAGATTGAACTCAGTGAAACTCTCGAGCAGTTTCTTGCCAATCTCGCACATCCTGAGAAGATGAATGATCCGGTACCTCCCTCTTTGAATGCGGAACTTCGTGATTATCAGAAGACAGGCTACAGGTGGATGAAAATGCTGGCTTCCTACCGGTTTGGCGGGATTTTGGCTGATGATATGGGACTGGGAAAAACCCTGCAAAGTATAACGTTTATTCTATCGGAGATTGACAATATGCGTGAACACAAAATGCCGGCACTCATCGTTTGCCCTGCATCGCTCGTATATAACTGGCACAATGAACTCGGAAAATTTGCCCCTGATCTTCGAACCGTCATTGCAGATGGAAGTAAAGGCGAACGGGGAGAAGCCATTAATCAGATAGAAGAGGTAGATGTGGTCATTACCTCGTATCCACTGCTTCGAAGAGACGGCGATCTTTATGCGAAGCAACAGTTCCATATCCTTATTTTGGACGAAGCGCAGGCTTTCAAGAATCACTCGACACAGACAGCACAATCGGTCAAACAACTCTCAGCAAAACATCGGTTTGCACTTACCGGCACTCCGATCGAGAACAGCCAAGAAGAACTTTGGTCCATTTATGACGCTGTTTTTCCCGAATTATTTTCCGGAAGGAAAGCTTTTCAGGAGTTGTCAAGAGAATCGATTGCAAAACGAATCCGCCCATTTCTGTTGCGCCGGGTAAAATCTGATGTACTACAGGAGCTGCCAGATAAAATCGAATCACTGCAAGCTTCCGAACTTTTGCCAGAGCAGAAAAAGCTGTACATCGCTTATCTAGCCAAGCTGCGGCAGGAAACGGTAAAGCACTTAAATGAAGAAGGATTTCAGAAGAACCGTATTCGAATTTTAGCAGGGTTAACGAGACTGAGACAGCTCTGCTGTCATCCTGCCTTATTTGTAGAAGGATATACAGGCAGTTCTGCGAAGTTTGAGCAGCTGATGGAACTGATTGAAGAAAGCCGGAGTGCAGGAAAACGAATCTTGTTATTCTCTCAGTTTACGGAGATGCTCGGAATCATTGGCAGAGAACTTGGACTTCAAGGAATTCCGTTTTTCTATCTTGACGGTCAAACACCAGGCCAAGAAAGAGTTGAACTCTGCGAGCGTTTTAATCAAGGGGAAAGTGATCTTTTTCTGATCTCGCTGAAAGCAGGCGGTACAGGGCTTAATTTGACGGGGGCTGATACGGTGATCTTGTATGATTTATGGTGGAATCCCGCGGTTGAAGATCAAGCAGCAAGCAGAGCACACCGGATGGGGCAGAAAAATGTAGTTCAGGTAATACGCTTAGTGACCCAAGGAACGGTAGAAGATAAAATGTATGAACTTCAGCAACGCAAAAAAAATCTGATCGAAGAAATTATTCAGCCTGGGCAAGAAGCGGTTTCACCGCTCAGTGAGCATGAAATTCGTGAGATTCTTTCCATATAGTGTCCAATGAAAAAAAAGGATAGGGACAGGGCATAACTGCCTTGTTCCTATCCTTTTTGATCTATTACGAAATATATCTGTCTTAAGCTTTAGTTCAGCTTCGATTTATTTTGTTGTTGCTCAATTTTGAGCTTCTCCGGTGTAACATCTTCGCCATTGGGATCAACAATGGTAAGGCCGGAAATGGTGGACATTACTTGTCCGCGAATGGCTTGCAGATATTCTTTACGCAGGACTTGCTGTTCAGCAAGCTCTTCCTTAGTTAAGCCTTCTGCTTTTTGCTTGCGGCTCAGTTCGTTAATCCTATTGATTGAAGGGATGATCACTGTTATCTACCTTCCTTTCATGTAACAAGTTGTATATGACAGTTTACTTTAAGTATAAGTAGTATGCAACCTGAAGATTATAAAATAGGCATATTCCTTTTGTCAATGGAGTATGACATTTATCATACTTTATCACTGACGTTTATGACTTACCCACATGACATTCTCCTATTATAATTAAGATATTATATGCGTAGATCATACGCGTGAAGGAGAACATGCCATGTCTGGATCCTTTAAAAGTCAATTAAAAAAAGAAGTAGCCCCTTTTGAGAAAACAGAACTGAAATCCAGTATCATTCAAATGATTAATACATTGGTACCTCTTTTTTTACTCTGGTATCTTGCCTTTGAAAGCCTGTCGGTTTCTTATTTTATAACATTGCCTCTATGTCTGATTGCCGCCGGATTTGTCATTCGTGCGTTTATTATTTTTCATGATTGCTGTCATGGGTCTTTCTTTAAGAGCCGCAAGGCAAACGATATCGTAGGTACACTCGTTGGTGTCATTTCCCTTACTCCTTATATGCAGTGGAAGTATAGTCATTCGATGCACCATGCAACCAGCGGTAATCTGGATAAGCGAGGAACAGGTGACATCTGGATGATGACAACCGAAGAGTATCAATCATCTAAATGGATGACGAAATTGTATTACCGCTTGTATCGTAATCCCATTATTTTGTTCGGGGTCGGCCCGATCGCTGTGTTTTTGATTCAATATCGTTTTAATCGGAAAAATGTGAAACGTAAAGAGCGTATGAATACGTATCTGACCAATCTGCTGATTGTAGCGGTTTACGCTGCCTTGTGCCTTACAGTAGGCTGGGAAGCATTCTTAATGATCCAGATTCCTATTTTCTATTTTGCAAGTATGCTGGGCATATGGCTCTTTTATGTACAACATACATTTGAAGATTCCTATTTCGAGAATGAAGAAGATTGGTCTTATGTTCAGGCGGCTGTAGAAGGCAGCTCGTACTATAAGCTTCCTAAAGTATTACAGTGGATTACGGGTAATATTGGTTTCCACCATGTGCATCACCTAAGTCCAAGAGTGCCGAATTATCATTTGGAGGAAGCACATAATGCGACGCCTCCTCTGCATAAAGCGACGACAATCACCGTGGCAACAAGTCTAAAGGCCATGCGGTTTCGGCTTTGGGATGAAGAGAGCAAGCGTTTTGTAACATTTAGAGAATATAAGAAAGTGCTTCATGAGCAGAAACTGGAGCTAAACAAAAAAGAGTCTCGCAAAGATAAGGTATCTGCTTCGGCTCCTGTCAGTTAAAGCATAGGATATGATACAATATTTAATAAGCTAGAATGAGAGAAATGACTATGGATGATTAGAATCTATAGTCATTTTTTCTTGATATTTCTGAATAGAAGCAGGTGTGAGTTTGTGAACTTGATGTATCATTGGCAGGGCATTTTCCGCAAGAACACGGGTCTTAATCCGTATGTATGGCTGGTATGTTTCATCCTCCCTTTCTACTTTATCATCGGTTCCTCCTCCAAAGGATATATCGTATTTGGTGTCCTGATGATTATTTTGTTTTTTGCTTCTAATTTACTGGGGCTCGTGATGAAAGGGTGGCCGGTATATATCTGGTATGGCCTCCAGATGGCCATTTCCATTTTGATGGCGCTCATTTTTGGTTTTGTGTATTTCTCCTTATTTCTCGCTTTTTTTATTGGTACGATTCAAAATAAAGCCGGATTCATTACTTTATATACCATTCATTTAGTCAGTACCTTCATCACCATTAATTATTCCTTGGCGTCGGTTAATCTTGTGGTTATTCAACAATTGCCTTTTGTACTAATAAGTATGATCGCGGTTATTCTATTGCCCGTCAGTACATATAACAAGAATAAACAAGACATGCTTCAGGGCCAACTGGAAGATGCGAATAAACAGATATCTGAACTAGTCAAACAGGAAGAACGGCAACGGATTGCAAGAGATTTACATGATACGCTCGGACAAAAGCTTTCTCTCATCGGTTTGAAAAGTGAACTTGCCAGCAAGATGGTAACACGTAATCCAGCTCGAGCCCAGGAAGAGATGAAGGATGTTACGTTAACGGCAAGAACTGCCCTTAAGGAAGTACGGGAGATGGTAACCCAGATGAGAGGCACAAGGTTTGAAGATGAATTGTTCCGTGTTAGACAGATTTTGAAGGTTGCGGACATCGAGCTGCGGATTGAAGGGGAAGAAAATCTGACAGGCGTTTCCCTCATGGCAGAGAATGTACTGGGTATGTGCCTGAAAGAAGCAGTTACGAATGTCATTAAACATAGTGAAGCGAGTATATGTGAGATTATGATCGAACCGGATCATACCGAACTTGTTATAACCGTAAGAGATAATGGAAAAGGGATGAAAGACGCGCCCGAACGAATTCGCGGTAATGGACTTCGGGGAATGAGGGAACGTTTGGAATTTGTAAACGGCAGTCTTGCTATCACTTCGGTAGAAGGTACCGAGCTGCGTATTGCGGTGCCGCGGGCTGTTCAGCGTCAAATGTGAGAGGAGTTTGAGTGATATGATTCGTATTGTAATTGCTGAGGATCAGCGGATGCTGCTTGGAGCCCTCGCCTCCTTGCTTGATTTAGAAGAAGATATGGAAGTCATTGGACGAGCGAACAACGGAGAGGATGCTGTTAACCTTGTCAGGGAGCATCAACCCGATATATGTATTATGGATATCGAAATGCCGATCAAGAGCGGACTTGATGCAGCGGAAGAAATGAAGGACCAGGATGTAAAAATCGTTATTCTAACCACTTTTGCTCGCAGCGGCTATTTTGAACGGGCACTGAAGGCAGGCGTCAGCGGTTATTTACTGAAAGACAGTCCCATTGAAGAACTAGCACAAACGATTCGAAGTGTTATGGCGGGAAGAAGAATCTATGCAGCGGAACTTGTGGATGAAGGATATGGGGAGAAAAACCCGCTTACGGAACGAGAGAAAGCCGTACTGGAACTAATCGCGGAAGGCAAAAATACGAAAGAAATTTCAAATGAATTATACATTACTGCAGGAACGGTAAGAAATTATGTGTCCGTCATTTTAGACAAGCTCGGGGTGGGCAATCGGATTGAAGCCATTAAGCATTTTAAAGAGAAAGGCTGGTTTAAATAAGAAAATAGAGTTTTCATTAAATTGGATGTGAAATTACTCTGAATTTGTTAAGAAAAATTAGAGTCAAATCCCTATCAATATGGTATGATTTGAAAGTGCGAAATGAAATTGACAAACAGGAATTTAGCATTTTTAAGTAGTACGATGATCGAAATACATGCTCGCACGAGACGGAATGTCTTGCGCGAGCTTTCTTTATGTCAATATTGAAGGAGGAGTAGGTTTGATATCGCTAGACCATGTCAGCAAGAGTTTCGGTCCTAAGAAGCATGGAGAGCGACTGACGGTAGTAGATAATGTTTCGCTACATATCGAACAGGGCAGTATTCATGGCATTATAGGGGCAAGCGGCGCCGGGAAATCGACACTGCTTCGCACCATGAATTTGTTGGAGAGACCGGAAGAAGGTCAGGTTTATATAGGTGGACAAGAGCTTACGATGATGAGGGAAAGGGAGCTCAGAGAAGCAAGAAGAAAGATCGGAATGATTTTTCAGCACTTTAACCTGATTGGAAACCGGACCGTAGAGGGGAATGTAGCAATTCCTCTTGAACTTGCAGGTGTGAAAAAGGATGAACGTATAGCCCGGGTACACGAATATTTACGGTTTGTGGGACTTGAGGACAAGGCGAAGCAGTATCCTGCGCAGCTTAGCGGCGGACAAAAACAGCGTGTGGCCATTGCCAGGGCGCTTGCAAACGAACCTCAGGTACTGCTTTGTGACGAACCTACCTCTGCGCTTGATCCGAAGACCACTTCGGGTGTGCTCGAGGTGCTTAGACATGTTAATGAAGCATTGAAAATTACGATCGTCATCGTCACACATGAAGTTCCGGTTGTTGAGCGGCTATGTACGGCTGTATCCTTCATGGATTCAGGAAGGATTGTACGTACACTGCCAATTAGGGAAGGTTCATTACCGCCTGATATGCTCGCCTGGTACGAGGAGCAGGAAGCTGGTGATGACGAGAGATGAATTTTTATGAGACGTATATAGCAAAATATGAGAGTGAAATGTGGGAGGCCATCGGACAAACCTTTTTCATGGTTGGCGTCTCGCTGGCGGCTGCGATCCTAATCGGACTTCCGCTGGGAACACTACTATACTTAACGCGAAAAGGTCAGAAATATGAGAATGTTGTATTATTCACCATACTGGACGTTATCGTAAATATCATTCGTTCTTTTCCATTCTTGTTGCTCGTTGTTTTTATGATTCCTTTGACACGAATGATTGTAGGAACCGCTCTTGGTACAACCGCTGCATCGATTCCGCTTGCTGTTGTAGCCATCGCAAGTTACTCCAGGCTCGCTGAGCAGTCGCTCCTTGAAGTGCCGAAAGGTGTAGTTGAGGCTGCGTCTTCTATGGGTGCTAATCTGTTTCAATTTATTTATAAATTTTTGTATGTCGAGGCAAGGTCAGGCCTGGTTCGAGGTTTAACCTTGTCTACGGTCAGCTTTATTTCCTACTCCACGGTTGTCGGTGTCGTTGGCGGCGGAGGAATTGGCGATTTTGCTATTCGATATGGATATCAGCGGTATGAAACAGAACTTATGGTATTCACGATCGTCATTATGATTGTACTCGTGCAGCTTATTCAGTATTTGGGGAATCTTTTGGCACGTATTCTGGATAAGCGCTAATATGTGCAGTGTTATGTATTTGAATATGAAGAAGAGAGGAATAACAGATGAATAAGACAAATAAGAAAAGCCTGAAACAGTGGCTTGGACTTACTATGTTGGCGGTACTTATGTTAGCTCTAGCAGCTTGTAGTTCAGAGAGCAGTGACGGGGGCGTTCAAGGGGACTCAAGTGCTTCTCAAGAAGGAGAGATGCAGCAGATAAAAGTCGCCAGCAGTCTTTCTGCAATGGTCGATATGATGGAAGCGATAAAACCGGTGCTTGAAGAAGACGGAATTCAGCTCGAAATTGTAAGTGTATCCGATAATATTCAGCCTAATGAGGCTTTGAATAATAAAGAAGTGGATGCAAACTTCTTCCAACATAAAGTGTTCATGGAGCAGTATAACGAAAATAATGATGGAAACCTCGTCATGGTTACACCCATTTATCACATTATTTACGGTGGTTACTCTAAGAAATACAACAGTATTGAGGAGTTACCAGAGGGTGCAACGATTGGAATTCCGAATGACCCAGCCAATATTGGACGTTCCCTTGCGATGTTTGCTGAGAACGGAATGATTACACTAAAGGATGGCGTGGGTATTAACGCCCTTCAGTCTGATATTATCGAGAATCCTAAGAACTATAAGTTCCAAGAAGTAGATCTTCTCATGCTTGGCCGTGCTTATGATGACGTGGATATGGTTACCCTCTATCCTGCCTATGCTTCACCGCTTGGTTTAACACCTAAGGATGCGATTGTCACGGAAGCGCTGGACGAGGAATTTGCTATATCGCTGGTTGCACGTGAAGACAATAAAGATGCTGAAGTAATTCAAAAGCTGGCAGCCGCACTGACAGGTGACGAGGCTAGAAAATTTATTGAAGAGAATCATGCGGATACGATGATTCCTGCATTTTAAATCATGATAAAGAGAGAGATGACATGCCTTGGATGGCGCTTATGTTATCTCTTTTTTTTGTAAGAATTAGTGGGGAAAAGGAGAGGGGAAAAGATGAATTCAGCCTTACTTTTTATAAAATGATGACTTTAACCGTTTTTTACAAAAATATTGATCAATATGGCAGTTTTTCATAAAACAACCCGTCCACAAGTCTACTCACTAGTTGTATAATAGTCCATGTGAGGAGGTGCTGAGATGAGTGACCTGGAACGATTAGAAAATATAAATTTAGTAGAGCACATTTTTACTCAAGCGCCTGTTGGAGTTGCATTTGTATCATTAGACGGTAAATGGATCGATGTGAATCCTGCAGCATGCCAAATCATAGGATTTAGCAGAGAAGAGCTTATTACGCTTCCTGCATTTGACTATATACTATCAGAAATTATTCCCCCAACTGAACTTGCATCGAAGATGTCTTCTGGTTTCGAGAACGAAAAACAATATCTACATAGAAACGGTAATGTGGTCTGGGCTTGTGTCTATATATCTTTATACTGTGATCAACAAACGGGAGAACCTGCCTATTATATTGTTCATATGATAGATATCACAAGCAGTAAGGTGGCAGAACTGAAACTATTAGAGAGTGTGGAAAGATATACATCACTCAAAAAGTATAATCATGATGCGATTATTTCTTTTGGTCTCGATGGAATTATCATTAATGGGAATCAGATAGCAGAACGTCTTACGGGATATACGATTTCTGAATTAATTGGTACTCGGATCTCTCGTATTGTAGGCGAAGAAGCCATTGCCAATCTGGCTTTTGTAGACGAGGATTATACGGCAATTGAACGTGATATAAATGTTGTACGTCATAAGGATGGACATGTGGTGGAGATACTCGCTACCTTGGCCCCTATTATTATTCATGATCATAAAGTCGGTTTTTACCTAATTGCGAAAGACATGACGGAAGAGAAGCGGCTTATTATCGAGAAAGAAGCTGCGGAACGAACGAACAAAGCGAAAAGTGAGTTTTTAGCCATGATGAGTCATGAGATACGAACTCCGATGAATGGTGTTATTGGAATGACGGATCTACTGCTGGAGACAGATCTATGTGATGAACAAATGCAGTATGCATCCATCATTAAGCAGAGCGGGGAAGCGCTTCTTACAATCATTAACGATATTCTCGATTTCTCCAAAGTCGAATCTGGGAGAATGGAGCTATCAATCGAACCGATGCAGTTAAACTCGATTCTTTCGGATGTCTACTATCTAAATCTGCCAAGAGCTAAAAATAAAGACTTACAGGTGGAAATATCAGTCGATCCGAATATTCCTGATAAGCTGATGGGCGATGGTAATAAGCTGAGGCAGGTGCTAATTAATTTGCTCAGCAATGCGATTAAGTTTACACAGAAGGGAGCCATTTCATTATCCGCTAAGAAAATGGACCAAGACGATGATGAAGTGTGTCTTGAGTTCGAAGTATTGGATACGGGTATTGGGATCCCGGAAAGTAAAGCAGACCGATTGTTTGAGCCTTTTTACCAAGTAGATCATTATATGACAAGACAAATTGAAGGAACGGGACTCGGTCTTGCGATTAGTAAGAAAATGGTAGAACTGATGGGCGGAGAGATAAGGTATGAGCCTAGAAGGGACCAATCCGGTTCACGTTTTGTGTTTACCGCTTATTTTTCCCTGCAGACCAACCTCGAATTAATAGAGGACAGACATAATCAAAGATACGATGACGAAATAGATAATGGACTGCGTGTTCTTGTCGTCGAAGATAATGAGGTTAATCAGATCGTCCTTGTTAAAATGATGAATAAATTAGGTTACAAGGCTGTCGTTGTTCCTAACGGAAAAGAAGCACTGAAAGCTTGTTTGGAAGATTCCTATGATATCGTGTTTATGGATATTCAAATGCCGATCATGGATGGAGTGGAATCTACACGCCTGATTCGTGAACAGCTAGCAGATGATAGTCCTTATATTGTGGCTGTAACAGCACATGCGATAAAAGGGGATCGGGAGAAGTACATGTCTTTGGGCATGGATGAATATATAAGCAAGCCATTAAGTATGAATTCAATATCTGAGGTCATCGAGAAGTTCAGAACCCTACGACTGACGTGAGGTCCCCTGGCAGTATTTCATCTTCTGAATCTATATTCTGATTCGACATACAGGGGGCTTTAACATGTCAGGTAGTTTCTTTTGCATGCATCCGTCAGAAGGCTCGTGGAACCCGTACTTTTATGCCTACTACTATAAGCAATGGAAAGACTATGAGATGGCCTACCATGAACATCGCTGGACAGAAATTATGTATGTGATTCAAGGCGGATGTACCATTGATGTGAAGTGCAAGAGTGGACATCGTGAATTGATCACACTACGTAAAGGTGAGTTTATTGTTTTGGACGCAGATGTTTCGCATAGACTCATCGTAGAGCCAGAAGTTGCCTGCCGGATGTTAAATGTGGAGTTTGGTTTTGAAGAAGGAGAAACTTCATTTGATTCGTCTGTGAAATCGTTATTGGCAGAAGAAAAGGCCTTATCTGATTTTGTGAAATCTCCCTTTGAGTACATGGTCCTCTCCGATCCAGATGAGGTATATTATGTGCTCAAAAGCCTGGTGCTGGAGCTTGACCGGCAACCGGTAGGACAGAAAAATACAATGACAGATCTGTTGTTTCTACAATTGTTTGTACGTATTGCAAGGCTCCGCGAAGAACTGGTATTGACAAGAGAACCGAGTGCAGAAGGTTATGTCAAACGATGTATTCTGTATATGCATCAGAATTATGATCGCAATATTCAAATTAAGGATTTAGCTGCGGAAGTCCGTCTTCATCCGGGTTATCTACAGCGAATATTTAAGATAAGTACATCTCAGACGATGACAGAATATCTGACCGGAATTCGGATGGAAAAAGCCAAAATGCTGCTTCAGCAGACAGACATCCCTATTTACGAACTATGTGACTATGTAGGGGTCAGCAGCAGTCAGTATTTTCATACTTTATTTAAAAAACATACCGGATTCACTCCTAGTATCTACAGAGAACAGACGGAACGTAGATCCTGGTGAATTTGTAGAAATAATTGCCAATTAAGTATATTTCATGTACATTGTAACTAACTTAAAAAGCACGAACGGGAGCTTGATGAAGTCAGGCTGAGAGAGTGGCCTTATGCCGCTGACCGTAGATCTGATCTGGGTAATGCCAGCGTAGAGAACGAATATCGCGAATCGTATGTAGGAACAAATGTGATGCATGAATGTAGAAGCAGCCAGCTGAACGATATGATGTGAGGTAACCCTCCAAGCTAATCGCTGCCGATGCAAGTGTATCCTTTGTTTTTTAGATGCGAATACAGATGCGTCCTTACCTGGCCTGCCCGAATTGGGGAGGCTTTTTTTATATTCTAAGGAGGAATTGTACATGTTGCAGACAAAAGGCGATAGTTCAGAGTTAGGGCGCAAAGGGCTTACATTAACCGATATTCTAGTTACCATTGTGCTTGCAGTTGTATTTGGAATCATCTATAAAATATGGGGACCTACTTATGATCTAGTCAAACCGTTCGGACTCCATGCGGAACAAATGATTTACGGCATGTGGTTTATGGCAGGGACCTTTGCTTTTCTCGTCATTCGTAAACCAGGTGTCGCTCTTCTAGCAGAGATTGCGGCATCGACCGTTAGTGCATTTCTAGGAAGTGAGTGGGGGATTTCTACGCTGATCTATGGTGCGGTACAGGGGCTCGGAGCTGAACTTATTTTTGCATTGTTTTTATATCGAAAAGTGAATGTATGGATTACGTCACTAGCTGCCATCGGCTCAGCAGCCGGTTCCCTAATCCTCGATTTTGGGTATGGTTATATCGATTCATTGCAAACGTGGAGTTATGCGCTGCTCATTGGACTAAGATTAGCCGGAAGTATTGTGTTAGCTGGAATGGTTGCTTATTCACTGTATAAGGCTTTGGAGTTAACGGGGGTAACGAAATCCCTAAGAAAGGCGACCAAAGAAGATATGGAGGCACTACATTAATGTGCCCTTCTATAACAGGTTCGGTGGAGGGCGATATTACGCAGACACAGGAGAATACAAACGTTAATCAGCCGCCAGTAGCAGTAGCTATTGACGGTCTGCGTCTGAAGTTTCCTGGAGAATCTCAAATCTGGTTCAATAAATTATCTTTAACCATAAAGCAAGGGGAGAAAGTGTTACTGCTTGGTGCTAGTGGCAGCGGGAAGTCAACACTACTTCAAGTACTGAGCGGACTCATTCCTCATTCCGTTGATGTGCCGATGAAGGCCGATCATGTACATATTCCTGCACATCCAGGTATTGTTTTTCAAGATCCAGATACTCAGTTTTGTATGCCCTATGTAGATGAGGAATTGGCTTTTGTGTTAGAGAATCGTCAGGTTCCCCGAGAAGAAATGCAAGCGAAGATTAGAGAACTTCTAAGTCTTGTTGGACTTGACTTCCCTGACTTACATACACCAGTGCAAGCTCTCTCCCAAGGTATGAAGCAGCGTCTGGCCATTGCTTCGGTACTTGGAGTAAAGCCCAGTGTCCTTTTTCTAGATGAACCGACAGCACTGCTAGATAAAGAAGGGACGCTTGAAGTATGGGATACGATTCGAGGCATTGCTGGCGAACGTACCGTAATTATAGTCGAACATAAAATTGATTATATCCTTGATTTTGTAGATCGCATTATTGTCTTATCTTCCGAAGGAGAGATCATGGCAGACGGTGGGGCCGAAGAGATCTTCAGTCAGCATCAGCAGACGATAACGGATTATGGAATCTGGCATCCGGGGATTTGGAAGAATCGTCCTAGACCTCTTAGGAAGGAAAAAACCATAGCTATTGAGAAGGGGGCAGAACCGCTTCTTTTGCTTCAGGGCTGCATGATTCATCGTAGCAGCAAGCCTGTTATTCGAGCAGAGGAGCTGCAGGTGCTCCCTGGTGATTTTATTGGAATTACGGGACCCAATGGCGCAGGGAAGAGTTCATTTTTGCTTGGATTAATGAAGCTGCTCCCTATCACCGGTACATATCTAATGAACGGTATAGAGCCCAAAAATACGAAACAAGCAGCACAGCATATCGCCTATGTATTTCAGAATCCAGAATTGCAGTTTATTACGCATTCCGTATGGAATGAAGTTGAATATTCACTGCTGTTTGAGCCCATATCGAAGGAAGAACGCCGAGTGCGGGTGGAAGAACTACTGCGAAGGTTCCATCTAAGTGGACTAGAGAACAGGCATCCCTACGAGCTGTCCCTTGGGCAAAAGAGAAGGCTGAGTGTAGCTTCCGCAGTCGTTCGTAATCCCCGTGTATTGCTGCTTGATGAGCCTACATTCGGGCAGGATGCAAGGAATACATTTGCGATGCTAGATGAACTTGAACGTCTGCGCAGTGAAGGAACAGCCATTATCATGGTGACTCATGATGAAGAAATTGTGGCTCGGTATTGTACTTCTGTATGGCAGGCAGCAGAGGGGAGAATCACCACTTGCCATTAAATATCCCATACCATGAAACTTGGTTGCACCGGGTTAATCCCGGGTTTAAGCTGATTACGTTCGCTTTGATGTTTCTTGTGGTCATCCTAATCCATAATCTCAATATGATGATCTATTTAACAATCGCTATGCTCCTTCTCTTAATTGGTTCCGGTCATCCTCCGCTTCGTTTACTCCTGTATGCATCCCCATTTATTCTGGTGTTTATATCGACATCGACGGGGATGATGTTTTTTGGAAAAGGAGAAACGACTTGGTGGAAATACGGCATTATACATATAACAGAAGAGAGTTTTTTACGCGGTATACATCTAGGCTGCAGGGCGTTATCTATGGCTGCGATCGGCTTGTTATTTGGGCTGACAACGCGGCCTGTGCGCTTGTTCTACTCTCTGATGCAACAGTGGAGACTTCCGCCTAAATATGCTTATAGTTTCCTCGCTGCGATGAATCTGATTCCGATTCTAGTCTACGAATTTCAGATACTTCGGCATGCCTTAATGATTCGAGGAGGAGGGAATCGAACACCGAAGTGGAATATATTTGCGCTGATAAAACCATATGCGATTCCGCTGCTGGCACAAAGTATTCGAAGAGCGCAGCGGATTGCCGTGGCGATGGAAGCGAAGGGGTTTCAAAGTGAGAACAAACGGACTTACTATTATCATATCGGATACTCAAACAGTGACATTTGGTTCATCGTTTATTTTATAGGTGCAGTCGCATCAGCTTACGGACTTGGCCTCTCTGTTCCTCTTGTAGAGCATGCTGTGGATGTGAGATAACGGTAGTGAGATTGAGACAAACAAGAATAAAAGTGAGAATTTTATACGAAGTTAGCGAAAAGAAGTCATGATATTGGTAACGCTTCCTATCTTGCGATTGCTACAATAATCGTATACAAATCGGAACCTTTTTTTACGGGGAAAGGTTTCAATAATGGAAGGTGGAGCATCTTATATGTCATGTAAAATTGCTTTTATTGGCGCTGGAAGTATTGGATTCACACGTGGATTACTGCGTGACTTATTAACTGTACCGGAATTCAGCAACCTCGATATTTCTTTTCATGATATTAATAAACATAATCTGGATATGGTAACAGAGTTGTGTCAGCGAGACATTACAGAGAATGGACTTAGCATACAGATTCATTCGACAACCGATCGACGCGAAGCTTTAAAAGATGCAAAATATGTCATTTGTACGATTCGTGTCGGCGGTCTGGAGGCTTTTGCAAGCGATGTCGATATTCCTCTAAAATATGGTGTCGATCAGTGTGTAGGGGATACACTTTGTGCGGGCGGAATTATGTATGGTCAGCGCGGCATTGCTGAAATGATGGAGATCTGTAAAGACATCCGTGACATGTGTGAAGAAGATGTATTGCTGCTGAACTACTCCAACCCAATGGCGATGCTTACTTGGGCGTGTAATCAGTATGGCGGTGTTCGCACCATTGGTTTGTGCCACGGTGTACAGCATGGACATCATCAAATTGCCGAAGTGTATGGACTTGATATGAAAGAAGTGGACATCGTATGTGCGGGGATCAATCATCAGACTTGGTATATTAAAGCAAGTCATGAAGGTAAAGATCTGACTGCGGGTCTGCTTGAAGCCTTCCTGAAACATCCAGAGTACAGCCGTACCGAAAAAGTAAGGATTGATATGCTTCGTAGATTCGGATACTACAGTACAGAATCCAATGGACATCTGAGTGAATATGTTCCATGGTACAGGAAACGTCCTGAAGAGATTAAGGAGTGGATTGACCTCGGCAGCTGGATTAACGGCGAAACAGGCGGATATCTGCGTGTGTGCACGGAAGGTCGTAACTGGTTTGAGACGGATTTTCCTAACTGGATGAAGGATGAACCTAATCGTTTTACAGCAGATCAGCGCGGTCAGGAACATGGCTCTTATATTATCGAGAGCCTCGAGACTGGAAGAGTCTACCGTGGACATTTTAACGTAGTAAATAACGGAGTTATTTCTAATCTGCCGGATGATGCCGTGATTGAAGCTCCGGGGTACGTAGATCGTAACGGCATCTCAATGCCGCATGTGGGTGCACTCCCCCTTGGACCGGCTGCTGTATGTAATGTGAGTATTTCAGTACAGCGTCTTGCCGTAGAGGCGGCAATTCAGGGAGACGATCAACTGCTTCGTCAGGCTTTTATGATGGACCCGCTTGTAGGAGCAGTATGTAATCCAAATGAGATTTGGCAGATGGTGGATGAGATGCTCGTTGCACTGGAAGAGTGGCTTCCCCAGTACGGTCATGCCGTGGCCGAGGCAAAACAAAGAATGGCCTCAGACAGCTGGATCCCCGTTAAAGATTATGAAGGTGCGGCACGGATAAAAGTGAAGACGGTTGAGGAGATGCAGCAGGACCGCGAAGCGGCATCTAGAAATGCAGGAGAGTCAGATAAAGGGAAGGACCGGGAAAAAGTAGAAAAATAAAAAAAGCAAAGTATGCTTCTCATAGGCATCTGTCATTAACATGGCAGGTGCTTTTTATTTATGAAAAACATTCTCTACAGAAATGAGCTTCTTTGTTCGATAAAAAAGGAAGAGGGTGAAATTGATTTATTCAAAGGAAATAGAGGAAAATATATACAAATGGTTGGTGTGCTGTTAAATTAATAAAAAAGAAGTTATAGGAGGAAATAAGATGAGTAGACGTATAGATATGGTTATTATGTTTGGTTACTTGTGTATCCTCCTGTTCGGTGTAGTAGTAAAAGAACTTCCAGCTCATTTTGGAATGAAAGGCTGACACAGCATCAAAGGGGAAACGAAGTAATAATCATAAGAATGATACATAGGATGACAAAAGGGACTGTATTCCTATCCACGGGAACAGTCTTTTTTTGTAAACTAAGGAATGAATTGACCACTAGATAATTCAACATTATAATATTAACATAGCTGTTAAGTTTACGAATAGATTCATTTTTAAGGCATAATTTAGGTATAGATTGCATTACATAAGGAAATAAGAACAACATGAACATTCAATATTATGCGAAAGAGTGAAGGAAGGGTAAATAGAATGATTAAGACTGAAACCGCTTACCGCAGAGCGAAAGAAAAACTGAAAGACCACAAAGCCTATATCGCGAATGAGAAACTTCGTTTAGAAAGTATGGGGCTTAGTAAAGACCAAATTTCCCATGCTGTTCAGCCGCTGCTTGCTTTTAAAGGGGAGCTTGAACAAGATATTCAACATTATGAGATGATTAAACAAGGTATCTTCCTTCCCATTGAGACGATTATGGAAGTCGGTAAAAATTTAATTGCTCATCGGATCTATATGAATTTATCTCAAGCCGAGCTTGCGAAAAGACTTGAGGTATCTGAAGCTCAAGTATCAAGAGATGAACGAAATGAATATGAAGGGGCAACGACAGAGAAGATACAAAGTGTGATGAATGCGCTTGGTTTAAAAACAACCATTCATATCGAAACGGCTGCAGTGTAACTAAGGGAATAGGGGACTGAGTACGGACTGCCCCTTATATAGAATGCATGCATAAACAGGGTGTAGGAACATTAGTCGTTCCCGCACCCTGTTTATCGTTATGCGTATGTTAGTGTTTTGTTTCTTCCTCCTCATCCTCAAACGGCTTATTGATATAGTAATAAAAATACCCCATCATAAATACGCCGCCGACCATATTACCAATGGTAACTGGAATTAAGTTGTGGAGTATGGCACCAATCGTAATCGTTTCCGAATGATCCAGCACAAGTGCGATCGCAAAGGTACACATGTTAGCAATACTATGTTCATAACCTGATATAAAAAAGCAGAAGACAAAGAGGACCATTGCAAACAGTTTTGCGCCATTTTCCTTCATGAACATCGGTACAAAAAAAGCGAGACATACGAGCCAGTTACATAGAATAGCCCGGAAAAACAACTCCACTACGGTAGCATCCAGCTTATGCTCTACTACATTAAGCAGGAACGAGTTAACACTAGGAGAGGCGTAGAGATTCGTTACATCAATGAGAAACGCGAATACCAGTGCACCAAGCAGGTTACCGGCATATGTGAGTCCCCATAGCTTGTAGACGGTTTTCCATTCCATTTTTTTCTTAAGGGCTGCATAAGTAAAGTAAAAAGTGTTTCCAGTAAACAGATCTGCTCCCCCATAGGCAATCAGGATGATCGCTGCTCCAAATGTAAGTGCGGCCATGGGATAAGCTGCCGGTGAATCCGCTATGTAAAAATAGTTGCCTGTCTTAAAAGCAACAATAACCCCAAATCCGATGAACATACTGGCAAGCATCGCTCGCAGAATGTACATTTTCCAATCTTTTTGGTAGACTCTTTGCTTTCTTAGCGCATATTTCTCAACTTGTCGTAAACCTTCTGCTTCCAAATGGATCCCTCCGTATTCTGCGAAACAAATAGTAAATCGATAATGATTTTCAGAGTCCTTACAAGATTATGTCCAGGTTCAAGTCATTGTATGTATTTGAAATCAAAATACTAAGGTTTAAAATAAGCGATCGGGAAATGCAATCCTATGAATTATTTCACATTTGAGTAAAAAGGATGTAAATAATAAAAGGGCGCGAGTGAGTAATCGTGCCCTTCTTCCTATATATACCACCATAATAACATATGACACACTATATTGCGTATTTATGCAAAGTTCTTCCAATAGATTACGTGAGAATTTATCATGTCATAAAATTTCCATGTGAAAACTTTAATTTATTATTTTTAACACAATTTGATTTAAATGTAAATACAGATTTGCTAAAGATACGCATTTACAAAAAACGCGACTGGATAAAGATCTCAGATAACATTCTCCCTCTATACTTCATTACAGATCAACTCAAAGGAGAGTGTACAAGACCATGAGGATAGCAATGATAGGTGACTTACATTATCATGAGGCAGATCAAATGCTAGGTAACTGGAGAGAAGCAAGAGATGCATTTTATAAAAATATGCTGCATCATTTTTTAAGTTCTGAAGCCGACTTGTATATATCACTGGGGGATCTGACCAATCTCGGAACAAAGCGCGAATTGCAAGAAGTTTACGAGATCATACATTCCTATGAACGCAGGTTTCATCATGTTTTGGGTAATCATGATACGTATACTCAGCCTAAAAAAGAGATTCAAAAACAAACAGGACAAGCCTGTTATTACTCCATAACTATGGAAGATTTCATTCTTGTTTTTCTAGATACCACAAGAGAGATGGATTTAGAAAACTGGGGAGGTTGGCTTGACGAAGAGCAGTTGAACTGGTTCGAAGAAGTAGTCCAAATGTCAGGATCAAAGCCGATGCTAGTTTTTGCACATCACCCGATCCATTTAACAACGACAGGATCGGATCGTGAAAAAGGATCGATCGACCCTTCCATTGATATGTGGCAAATTCTCCGCCAGAAAAAAGGAACAGGTATTTATTTTAACGGACATACGCATGTGGATTCAATTACGGAACAGCATGGATGGACTTTCATTCAGCTGTCTGCTTGTCTGGATCAGCATGCCTATCGTTTAGCCGAAATTACGGGGGAAGAAGTTAGAGTTCAGGCTGTAGATATTATAGATTCCACGCTCACTGACCAGTTACCTGAAATTTTTACTTATATGAATCATTTTAGGGCCACTCCGCATGCTCGCGGAAAACAGCAAGAGCGAGAGTGCTGTGTGCAGCTGCTGGGTGAGCGGTTGAATGAAGCAGATTTATTCGAAGCATTAGAAGCGGAGCTGAATGAAGAGGGCCTGCAAATCAGTGCAGACACCAGACACGGAGGAGATAAAGCGCATGTCTAACAGTCTATCTCAGCTAGCTATAGGAGCGGAAAACACTAAACTTTCTACTAGAAAAACAAAACAGCAGTATGCTGTGGATGATCTGCTAAAACGTCTATCCGAGTATCGTAATGTAGCGTCCATTCGGGATGTACGTTATCTTGAAACCGCTCTTTCTTATCGAGATCAGCTCAGTGCGGTGTTCCTTCTTACCGGAAGCATTGGTGTGATTAAAAGTTATGTGGAATTATTTCAAAAACATCATATTCCGGTATTCGTGCATGTAGAGAAGATCGGGGGGCTTTCTTATGACCAGCAAGGGCTTGAATATCTAGCGAATGCGATTCGGCCTGACGGGATTATTACAACGAAGATTCAAGTCGTCAAGAAAGCGCAGAAATTAGGACTTACTACCATCCAGCGATTCTTTCTTGTTGATTCGGAAGGACTTGCCAATATTGCACAAAGTCTTGCTCAGGTAGAACCGGATGTTATTGAAATCATGCCGGCACGTATTCCCGAGGTGCTTCATAAGGTGAGAGAAATGACAGACATTCCCGTCATCTCCGGAGGACTTCTGCGAAAACGAGAGCATGCGGAAGCATGTTTATTAGAGGGCGCAACGGCCATTTCTTCATCTAGTCAGCAGATGTGGGAAAAATCATTCTAAAAGCGATTTTTTCAAATTCGTAACCTATAAAAAGTTTATCCTTACTTAACAAGAATCTTCAATTCGGTTAACAGTAACGTCTTATGATGAGAAGAGATAAGAGAACTAACGTATTTCCTGACAAGTAAATAAGTACCCGGGTTGGAGTGATGGAGAAACCTAATCGGATCAAGAAGCAGCCTGTAACTGGCTGTTCTTGGTCTGATCGAGGTTTCTTTTTGTTATATCAGGTAGCTGGGGCTAGGTTCATGATGTTCATTCTAAGGAGGATACAAAGGATGAGAAGAGGAAAGAGACGGAATTTATTAACACTGGTACTAGGAATGAGCGTTTTACTTGCTGCTTGCGGTACGGATTCAGGAGGAAGTAACGCAACAAGTGCTGCAGGTACTGCCCCCGGGAACAGCGGAAATACGGAAGAGAAGATACAGATTAAATACTGGTATGCCTATGGAGAAAAGATTGAAGAGGCAAAACAAGAACTGGTAAAACGTTTTAATGAATCTCAGGACAGAATCGAAGTCGTTGCTGAGTATCAAGGTAACTATGATGATTTACATGCCAAGGTACAAGCTGCTTTTGCTGCAAACAATGCGCCGGCCGTATCAGATCTTGAGATTTCCTCAACAGGGACCTTTGCCAGGTACGGAATGATCACTGACCTTACTGCTTTAGCAGAGCAGGATAAAGAAAAACTGCAAATTGACGATTTCAACCCAGGACTGATGGGGAATGCCTATGTGGATGGCAAGCTATACGGGCTGCCGTTTATGCGCAGTACACCGATTATGTACATGAATGTCAGCATTCTAGAAGAGGCCGGGCTTGACCCTGCTGGACCGAAGACATGGGACGAATTCGAAGAGTACGGCAAAGTGCTGAAAGCAAAAGGGAAAACAGCAATGACAATGCCTACAGATATCTGGTTCTACGAGGGACTTGTAGCACAGTCTGGTGGTCAGGTATTAACGGAGGATGGGAAGTCTGCTTTATTTAACTCTCCTGAAGGTGTTGCTCCTGTAGAGTTCTGGAAGAAGTTAGCCAGTGAAGGAATCATTAAAATTCCAGTGGGAGATGAAGCCGGAGCAACGGCGGAAAAAGACTGGGCTAACCAGACATCTGCGTTTCGATTTGGTTCAACGGCAGGGGTTGCCGGTGCTATTGAAATCTCACAAGGAAATAACTTTGAATTTAACACAGCCTTTATGCCGGCGAATAAATCATATGGCGTTCCTACAGGCGGTTGTCAGCTCGTGATTACATCAAAACTTAGTGAAGAAGAAACAGCGGCAGCTTGGGAATTCCTTACCTTCATGACAACAGCTGAGAGTACAACATATCAAAGCAAACACACGGGATACTTACCTACTCGAATCTCTGCACTCGAAAGTGAAGAATTACAGTCGCTCTATAAGGAATTCCCGCAATATAAAGTTGCTGTAGATCAGCTGGCTTATGCCAGACCTCGTCCGATGGAGACGGCGTATCCTGAAGTTGCGAAGATCGTAAAGAATGCAATTGAGAAAACATTACTTGATCCTAAAGTCTCTGCCCAGGAAGCGATGAACGAAGCCAATGAGAAAGCAAATACACTGTTAAGTAAATAAAAGGAGTGGAGAAGATGGGCCAAATTGAGCTAAAAGGAATCAGCAAGTTTTTTAAGCAGGAAGAGGTAATTAAGGACCTTGACCTTACGATAAAAGATGGTTCATTTACGGTGCTTGTCGGTCCATCTGGCTGTGGTAAATCAACAACGCTCCGTATGATTGCGGGGCTTGATGACCAAACCAGCGGTGATATTTGGATTGATGGCAAGCGAGTAAATGGAGTTCCCCCAGGGATGCGTGATGTAGCGATGGTTTTCCAAAACTACGCACTTTATCCAACGATGAATGTCCATGACAATATTGAATTTGGACTGATTAACCGGAAGGTTCCGAAGAAGGAACGCGATACGCTGATTGCCGATATCGCCGAAATTGTAGGCCTGAGCGATTATATGAAAAAGAAGCCGGAGATGCTCTCCGGCGGACAGCGCCAGCGTGTAGCTCTTGCTCGGGCTATGGTTAAGAAACCAGAGGTCTTTATACTCGATGAGCCGCTCAGTAATCTAGATGCGAAGCTCCGCCATCAGATGCGGACAGAGCTTATTCAGCTACATAAAAGGCTGGGGACGACGTTTGTGTATGTAACCCATGATCAGGTAGAAGCGATGTCTATGGGCGATGAGATTGTCATTATGAATAAAGGGGTCATTCAGCAAGCGGCTTCTCCAATTGAGCTGTACCATAATCCAGCCAACATGTTTGCCGCTCAGTTTATCGGAACGCCTGCGATGAACATTCTTCCTTATAAAGGGATCCATTTTCCCTCTTTATCGGGAAAAAGCAAAGAAGAGATTCGCCATTTTGGATTTCGTCCTGAGCATGCACAGCTGCATGCCGGGCATGAGCTAAAAGGAGAGGGTCTTAGAATCGGTGGAGAAATCATGACCAGGGAAAGCCTCGGGGCAGAGAATATATACCAGATTCAGTCGAGCTTCGGTATGTTCTCTGTTAAGACGTTCCTCGCCCCTCTTATTATGAATAACATGGTTACCGTTACGGTTCCATACGAGCAGTTGTACTATTTTGACCCTAGCGGGATGAGGCTAAGACAAGCAGAATATAGAGCCGCTGGAAGTGAAACGGTAACAACGAATGCTCTTGAACTCGTTTCGGTGAGCGGAGGAGGCTAGAGGCATGATGAGTTCGACATCAAGCATATGGCATAAACTTAGACCCTATGGAATGGTAACGCCGGCACTAGCCGTTTTTGGCGTATTCTTCATTTATCCTATTTTTTATATGATGTATCTCAGTGTATTTGACTGGAATTTTGTCAGCCCTACAAAGGATTATGTCGGTTTGCAAAATTTTTCGGCATTATTGTCGGATGCTGAGTTTCGTCAGGTCATACTAAATACGACAATATACACCGTTTCTACCGTGCTTCTCACCCTTAGTATTTCTTTACTACTGGCTCTTTGGTTAAATCGTTCCGGAGCTTTCTATGGATTTGTCCAAGGGGCCATATTCAGTCCGCATATTATTTCTTTAGTATCCATTTCACTATTATGGAGCTGGCTGATGGACCCTGAGTATGGACTTCTGAACTGGGTTATCGGCCTGTTGGGTTTTGGACCATTAGAGTGGTTATCTCATCCAGATACTTCTCTGATGTCACTTATTCTCGTGGCGGTGTGGAAAGGGATTGGGTTTAACACCCTTGTCTTTATTGCCGGGCTGCAAAGCATTCCGCAAAGTATATATGAAGCAGCTGCACTGGATCGATCCAAACCATGGCGTACGTTTACGCGATTAACGCTACCCATGTTATCTCCAACGCTGTTTTTCCTAGCGATTATGAGTATGATTGGTTCCTTTCAAGTATTTGAGACGATCGCTATTATGACGCAGGGTGGGCCGGTGAATTCAACAAACACCTTGGTCTATTACATCTATCAATATGGTTTCCGTTTCTTTAAGATTGGCTATGCTTCAGCGGCTGGGGTGATCTTGCTTGTGATTGTTGGGATCCTTACCCTTATCTATTTCCGTCTGCTATCCAAAAAGGTTCATTATCGGTAAAAGGGAAAGGAGGCTACTTATGAATGTACTTGAACCAGCAGCAAAAGCAGAACGCGCATCCCGAGGCAAAGCGAAAGAGGAAGTAAGCGGTATGAAGGTGATGAACCGTCTCCTTACTGTCATTAATGTGATTCTAATGGGAATGCTTGTTCTTATCTTTGCTTTACCCTTTGTTTGGATGGTGTCCACATCACTTAAAACACTGCCGGAGACGATGATCTTTCCGCCCGAGTGGATTCCGGCAACCCCGCAGTGGCAAAACTTTGTTCAAGCCTGGAACTCTGGACCGTTTCTTCACTATTTTATGAACAGCGTGATGATCTCTGGAGGCATTTTGCTGATGCAGATGCTTACGATTATTCCCGCAGCCTATGCGTTTGCGAGGTTTGAGTTTAAGGGGTCAGGTATTTTGTTTGGACTTGTCATGGTAACGCTGATGATTCCTTCTCAGTTGATCTTTTTGCCCGTGTATCTTGAACTTAGTTCTTGGAATCTGCTTAATACGCATCTTGGACTGATTCTACCTTTTGCATCCAGTGCATTCGGGATATTTCTTCTGCGTCAATCCTTTAAGCAAGTGCCAAATGAACTCATCGAGGCAGCTCGTCTGGATAAAGCAAAAGAGTGGAAGATTATGCTGAAGCTGATGATTCCTATGGCTCGTCCTGCACTCATTACCTTCGGTTTATTCAGTTTTATTAGTCACTGGAATGATTATTTCTGGCCGCTGGTGATGACAACGAATGAAACGGCGCGTACCCTTCCGCTCGGGATTGCTAAGATTCGAGAAACAGAAGGGCTGACAACATGGAATGTTCTTATGGCAGGGAATTTGATACTTGTTGTGCCGATTTTGATTATTTTCTTCTTTGCACAGCGTTCGATTATTAGAGCATTCGTATATAATGGTGTGAAATAAGGACATATGTATATGAAGACAAGCTGTTTTCAAGTGACTAGAACCTATGGTTAAATGGTATCCGGAGGTGATTTTTATCCTGAACCCGGGTAAGAAAAAACGCAATCCTAAGTTTGTTATAGCGGAGGCAGTTGCTACTGCTCTCGCCCTAATTTTACTGATTGTTTCGCTAGTGAATTCGACTATCTCTCTAGGCTGGTTTTTCCTCAGTATGTCTGTGGTCTATGCCATTCGGTATTGGGAGCTTAGATCATGGATTCAGGTGCTTTCCATCGTGATTTTGGCTTTAGGTGCCGTAAGTTTGTTTATGTTAGGACAATAAGTGGTTTCAGAAAAGTTTGAAAAGCCCTATATAAGGGCTTTTTTCTATTTATTTCATAATTATTTATTTTAGATTATATTAAAGTAAATAATTCTCTTGTATACAAAATGTAGCGGGGGTGGTGCGTAAATGAGAATATGCCTAAAATCACATTGGTAAGTATGGTTTTCACTTCCATAAAACTCCATAACAAAAGCCGATATCCGCTCCTTATCAAAAGAGTGGACATCGGCTGATCTAGTAAAAAGTAATATAGGATAGGGAGCTAGAATTCAAAATGGGACAGGAATGAGCGTAGAACAATGTTTAATTTCCTGAAAAGGAATACTGACAATACCTTGTGTATGTTTTAGACGAAGCTTCTTATATGGGAGCTGAAGACTTACGACCCCAGAATAGACAGACCCATCCATTAAAGAAAGATGTACAGAATAACCTTTTCGCTCAGCAATTTGTAGTTCTTTCATCATAGGAATTCCTCCGTTCGCTTTTGATTAGTTCATATTAACTATGTCGGTAGCAGGAAGAAAAAAGTGAAGAAGTATTTTTGTAATCGCTTTCTTTCAATATAAAGGAATTGCTGGAGCGAAAACAAGATGTAAATAGTCCTGTTTATCACTTTATATACTTATAGAATACCCATCTTGATCAATGAACTAACATATTTGTGAAAAACATGATATACAAAATCAATTTCATAACTTTTTAAAACGATAAATTTGTAACTATATATAGACAAAAGAACCATTTTAGTAGAGGGAGTTGTACTGGAGATACAAAAAAACCGCCATCCTCTAAGGATGACGGTTGATACATAATAATTGAGCTACACAATACATTTATTAGGCTTTGGAAGTCTTCGCATATTCTTCACAGATGATGCGGTGATCTTCACTGCCATCTGTAAAGCCAGTAACAGAGGATACAGCAGCTTCAATGCCATTTTGGGCAATTTGCTCTTGCAACTCTTTGGACTGCGGATCTTGCGGGTTATCATAATGGAATGCAGCTGCAATACCTTTTAGGAGAGCAACATGTCCAAGTCCATATTGAATCGCCATATTAGCAGGACCTACTAGGCGATCTGCAGGACCAAGCTTACGAAGCGGCTCACGACCTACACGAATAACTTCATCGCGAATATATGGGTTTTTAAAGCGTTTTTCGATCTTATCAATGTATTTATAGTGTTCTTCTTTATCAAAACCATGCTTCTTGATCAGTGCATCGCCGCTTTCTTCCATTGCTTGACGTACCACTGCGCGAATCTCATCATTATTGATTGCTTCTTCAATGGTTTCCATACCAGCCAGGTAACCAAGGTAAGCTGTAATCGCATGACCTGTGTTCAATGTGAACAGTTTACGCTGAACATAAGCAAGCAGGTTATCTGTCAGTTTCATGCCTGGAATTTGAGGTACTTCTCCTTTAAGGGAAGGCTCTTCTACGATCCATTCGTAGAAAGACTCAACACCGACATCAAGCATGTTCTCGCCTTGGTAAGGAGGAACGATACGGTCTACTGAACAGTTAGCAAAACCTACATTCTCCTCAGCATATGCTTTACCTGCCTCGGACAAGTGAGTGTATACCTGTTCTTCTAGGTGTTTGCTTCCGCCGACCATGTTCTCACAAGCGATGATATTCAGAACACCTCTGCCTGCTTCTCTGCGAGCTTCAATACCTTTAGCAATCGTAGAAGCAATGATTTTCAGAACATTCGGACCTACTGCAGTCGTTACGATGTCAGCCTCAGCCACTTCGTTCACGATATCTGGACCATTCGAGAGTACACCGGAAACATTCGAAATTGTTTCTTGTCTTTGCTCCAGATCAAGAATATGGATCTGGTAGCTTTTTTTCTCGTTTAGTTCATTAATCATTTCTTCATTAATATCTGCAAATACGACATGGTAAGAAGCTTGGGAGAGAAGGGCGCCGATAAAGCCGCGCCCGATATTTCCTGCTCCAAATTGAATTGCTTTTTTCATATGAAAAACCCGCTTTCGTTTTAAAGATTTGGTATTCTTTATTCTCCGAAAATGCTGTAAATTTCATTAGGATCTTTGGATTGTGCCAGTCTTGTTACGGTAGATTCGTCTTCAATAGCTTCTGCAATTTTCGTGAGAATCTGTAAGTGTTCTCTACCTGCTCCAGCAATCCCGATAACGAGATATGCACGGCCGCCTTCGAATTCAACACCTTCTGGATATTGATGAACGACAATACCACTTGTTTTAATTTCTTTCTTCGCATCGCCTACTCCGTGAGGAATCGCTACACCGTTACCGATGTATGTAGTTGCTACCCCTTCGCGTTCAATCATAGCATCCACATAATGTGGTTTTACATAACCTGCTGCAACAAGGGATTCACCCGCACGGCGGATTGCATCTTCCTTACTTTCGGATGGAAGCTGAAGTACAATGTTTTCTTTACGTAGTACGTCGCCGCCTTTTGTATCTTCGGAAGTTTCTTTCACTTCTTCAGGAACCGCTTTGTCTGCTGCACCAGAAACATCTTCTTTTGCGTATTCAGGTACAGGAGAAGTACTTTGTTCATGTTTTGCTTTTAAGTCGGCAATTAATTTGTCATAAATCGGATTGTTAACGAAGTTATCAATCGAGACGTGAATAGCATTAGGTGCTTTACCTTTAGCTCGTGGTGTCAGGTTCTGCTGAGTAACAACAATGTCTGCATCGTTTGGAATATTCTCGATTGCTGTGTTTGTTACATCAATTGGCAGACCAGCTGCTTTTACTTTTTTACGGAAAGAAGTAGCACCCATTGCACTTGAACCCATACCTGCATCACATGCAAAGATAATTTTCTTGATTTCTGCTTTGTCATTCAAGTTAGCTGCTGGAGCATCTGTGATTCCTTTACTGCTTTTTTTCATGCCTGCAACTGCTTCTTTTGCTTTTTCCAGGTCTTGTTCATCTGCAGAAGATCTGCGCAAGAATAAGGAAGAGAGCAAGAAAGATACAACAACAGATACAAGAACACCCGCAAGAATAGGGATATAAGAACCTTTGGCTGACATCGCCATAATCGCAATGATACTTCCTGGAGAAGATGCAGCAATTAGACCTGCATCTAGCATGTTAAATGTGAATACACCAGCCATACCAGATACGATGACAGATACGAACATAATTGGTTTCATCAGGACATACGGGAAGTAAACCTCATGAATACCACCGAAGAAATGAATGATTGCTGCGCCCGGTGCTGATCCTTTAATTGAACCTTTTCCGAAAATGCTGTAAGCAAGCAGTACACCAAGACCTGGTCCTGGGTTTGCTTCAAGCAAGAACATGATCGATTGACCCGTGGATTCTGCTTGTTGAATACCAATTGGACTCAGAATTCCATGGTTAATTGCATTGTTCAAGAACAAAATTTTTGCTGGTTCGATAAAGATGGATACTAGCGGGAGAATTCCCCAGTTCAGCATCGCATCTACACCAGAAGCCAATAGGTTAGTGAATGTAGCAACGACAGGTCCAATACCGTAAAGTCCTGCAATGGCCAAAAGCATACCGATAATACCGGCAGAGAAGTTATTTACAAGCATTTCAAAACCAGAAGGAGTTTTGCTTCCGACATATTTATCAAACTGCTTGATTACCCATCCGCCGAGCGGACCCATAATCATGGCACCGATAAACATCGGAATATCAGCTCCGACAATAACTCCCATTGCGGCAATGGCACCTAGTACCCCGCCTCGATGATCATGAACGGCTTTACCGCCGCTATATGCAATCAGCAATGGAAGAAGGTATTTAATCATTGGATCCACAAGGGATGCCAGTGTAGCATTCGGGAAATAACCTGCCTCAATAAAGAGAGCAGTCAGAAGCCCCCAGGCAATAAAGGCACCGATATTCGGCATAACCATTGCACTTAGAAAGCGTCCAAATTTCTGAGTTGCTTGTTTGATATTGCCCGTTTTTTTAGGGACAGATTCGCTAGTAGCTTCCAGCGTACTCATATTTGTTCTACCTCCATTGTGTATTGTTCCATTTTTCGTAAATATAGATCTTTCAAAATACCTTGAATTTCTTTCGTTAGGGCAGCTTGGCGAGCTACACTTAAACGAATAGCAAAGCCAGGACGGTCTATCAGTGATTTGCTGACTTCGCTTGCCGCTTCCAGATACGTACGTTCGCTTTGTTTTGGTGCTAATAAAATGATGGCAGCATAGAGATTTGCATCATTTTCTGAGCCATATGTCAGCGGTTCCTTAAAGCGAATAATACCAAGAGCTAAACGATGAATAACGGTCGATCTGCAGTGCAGTAAAAAGATTCCCTCAGTAGAAAGAATCGTTTCCCCAAGACGTTCCCTATCATGAAGTTCGAGGCTGAGCGTAGAAGCTTCTTCTTCCTCATTCGTAAATTGCCTAGCAATCTTATCGATCAGCTCATTAATCGTCCTAGATTCCACCTGATCTTCAATCACCAGATTATTCATGAGATCTTGAATACCTTGAATCAGATTCTTCTGCTTTTCCAGCGTATCTGGTAAATAAGCGGGTGCTTCATTTGAAGCAGGCCGAAGATCTGGTAATGGTTCAAGATGTTCTAGAGCAGTTCTTACGTTTTTCATATCCGCTTCTCCAAGAAGAGGGGATACCCTGACTACTTGTCTTTTGCTTGTTAAATCTACTGTGGAGATAACCAGATCGACTTGTTCATCAAGCTCACTGATCTCTGCAGCAGAGATGGCATCGACAACTTGAAGAGAAGGGAATTCTTTTCTTATTCGGGTTTGGAGAAGACTAGAGGTGCCCATTCCGCTTGCACATACGATTAAGACACGAACCGGTCGTTCTCTGTACTTAACTCCTGCATACTCCGACATCGCTCCGATGTGGAGGGCAATGTAACCGATTTCCGCTTCCGGGACAGGTTTTTCTAGATAATCTTCTAGAACTTTGGCGCACTTTTTGGCTACTTTATAAGTGGTAGCGTATTGCTCCTTAATCTGAGAGAGCAAAGGGTTACGAATATCGAGGCCAAGCCTTAATCGCTCAATAGCAGGACCTAGATGACTAATAAAACCATAGAAAAGCTTGCTGTTGCTTTTTAATTCAAAACCCGTTTCCGCTTCCGCTTCTTTAAGAATTTTTCGTGCCAGTCGAACGAGCTCAAAACTGACATTCTCATAAGCTGCTTCTGATTCGGCTTCGGTTTGAATCCTTGTCTCAGCACCCTTTAGGTGCATAGTAATATAGCCAACTTCATCTTCGGGAATCGTTAGACCAAGGGCTTCCTCTAAGCGTTTCACAAGCATCTGAGCTGCATTGAAATCAGGGTGCAATCGCAGTTCGCTAAGTACGCTTGGGGGAATAATGATACGCTGCCCTTTTTTGATTCTCTCGATCGCAAGAGCGAGGTGGACGGCGAGTCCGATAAAGGCGCTGTCTGTCAGCTTCATCCCGGTTCTTTCTTCGAGCTCTGTCAAATACTTTTCAATAATCACAATGGTACGATCTTCAACAAGATTCAAAAGGCGGTTTCGGATATGTTGTTGAATTCGTCCTATTTTTTGACCGCTTTCATTCAGCGGGTCGCGAACCAGACGAATGAGTTCATACTCATCTACACTTTCATGAAGCAGATGAATGAGTGCGGCCCGGTAATCTTTTTCCGTGCCTTCTACATAAATACCATATCCAGGTTTGCGCATTAACTTAATATGAAAGGCTTCGAGCCAACCTTCTATAAGATCCAAATCGTGGCTGAGCGTACCTTCCGTTACTTTAAATCTTGATGCGAAGTTGAAAAGTTTAATAGGTTCAGAACTCAGTAAAAGCTCACTAATAATAAAATATCGGCGTTCATCTCGGGAATAACTGGTGGGTGCTTTAAAGCTTTCGATCGCGTCTCGAACGGATTCGAAAGCAGAAGGTTCTCCTTCAAGCATAAGACCAGCTCCGGGTTTACGGTTTAGCGTAAGAGCATAATCGCTGAGCCATTTTTCCATAGCTGACAGCTCGCGTTTAATCGTCTTTTCACTAACATCCAATTCATCTGACAGCTCACGTACGGTTACAAAGCGGCCTGGCGTTGCAAGAAGAAACCGGGTCATTTGAACCGTTCTTTCACTAGGTTTCTTCATGAATCCACGCTCCTTGTAAAAAGTATACGAAAAACAAACTGGCCAGAATGTAAGAAAACGATATCAACTTGCAGCTTGAAATTTATAAGGTTTTTTTACTGGAGTCAATAAAAATTGTAAACAAAGCCCTTGACAAATTCAAAGGAAAGATACTGGGGTTTGACCCCTACAACCTAGGGACATATCTAAAAAGGACATAGGTATTGTTCGTTAATTGAGAAAACGTTATTCAGAATTTCTGAAAAGAGTAAAGAAAGCGAAATACATTCATTTTAAAAAAAGGATTTACTTTCAATATTAGATTGTGTACAATTGAATTGTTAGCAAGTCGATTAAAGTTAAACGAAATGAATTAAGATGGATCGAAAAAACAATACATGGGTAATATAAAGGAGACTAAAACGATGAAAACATTATATGAAACAACCGTGATCAATACAGGTGGACGCCAAGGGTTTGTACAATCTCCAGATAATACATTCCTGCTGGAAGTTGCAGCCCCGCCTGAACTTGGAGGGAAAGAAACGACAGCGACCAACCCGGAACAATTGTTTGCTGCGGGATACAGTGCTTGCTTTAACTCTGCACTAGAATTTCAATTGAAGAAGAATCAAGTAAAGATTGAGAAGAGTACAGTAACAGCGACGGTTATGTTAAAAGCAGATCCTGAGGATAACGGAGTTAAACTAGAAGTCGAACTGAACGTTCGTATCGATGGACTGGATGAGGAAACAGCACAGAAGTATGTGAAACTAGCTCATGATTACTGCCCTTATTCTAAAGCCATTAAAGGAAATGTAAATGTTACTGTAGGTCTGGAATAAGCAGACTATTTAAATAGAAGAAACTGGATAGAAGTGATTCACGATATCTATAAAAGAAAACGGAAAATGGATGCCATAGCGGTATCCATTTTTTTTGATTGGGATTAGTACCCATACTTACGTATTCCATTTTTCCTGTTCTTTTTTCTTTTCCATGTCCTGACGCCATTTTTCATCTCTCTCGAGAGCTTCTTTCACATAGTCCCGCGGCGGAATTTTAGAATTAATGTTAAGCAACAAGAAAATAATAATGATTAAGAGTAAAAGTATCAAAAATACCATGTTTGCGCCTTCTTCGTATACGTACTAACAATTGAGAGAACGATAATTCTGTGTTATATTAGCGTTTCATTTTAAGGTGATTATATGGTAATTTTTAATGGTTAACCTTAATAATACCATTTTTATGTTATTTACGAAGGGCTATGTTTTAAAAAGGGGAGAAAAGAAATGTATAAAGGAGTGATCTTCGCCTTCTTTTGTGCGATTCTCTTATTGTTTCAACTTGAAACTGCTGAAGCACAGGGAGTAACAATTACGAAGGTACAAGCAGATAGTCTTAGTACGATTTCTGCTAAGATGGAGCGGGTAAACAACCCTGATGAGGGTAAGGGATTTTCATTATCAAACGAATTAAGGGAACAGATAATAGATAAGTACGGTCTTGAACCGCCAGAGCCAGTAAAGCCGAAATTTACAAGTGACTGGGGCATAATCTATGGTGATATTATGATGAGTTCTGGCAAACCTGCGCTTCAGCTGGGACCGAATGCCTCAAGAGATCTGGCCAAGCTATTTACGTACATAATAATGATCGCTAATCTATAACTAGGAATACGACGAAAATCCCTCTGTCATTCCATCAAGGTTATTACCTTGTCAGATGATCAGGGGATTTTTTATCTCGCTAAAGATTCTTTGTTTTCTAAACTTAGGGTACGGATTACGACTATAAAAAGCTGGCCATCATGCCGCCAAGCACAGACATTACAATAGAACTAACAATTTTGTAGATCAGATAGAACAAGATAAGGTTAGCAATGATCAGCGCATAAGTGACATCTACTGTCTGGTGGTTCTTCTGCAAAACTGGATATGTAAAAATACTTATATTTACGGCTACAAAAGCAATGAGAAAGGCAATCCCCATTAAAACTAGGGAGAGGGTTGTAAGATGCACCATAAACAGGAGATTCGCTAGTAGAATTGATGCTACAGAAGGAATAAGCAGGGTTCCATATCCCGCTGCGACCTGCTTAAAGTCCGCTTTTGTTCGGTATAGCTTTGTCATACCGTAAACAATGGCTAAACCAACAAGCAGTGTAATTCCTGTAAACAGTAAGGGTTTCATAAACCCGCTCATAAAGCTGGCGCCATACCCAAAGCTGACTCTGTTCAGCACAAGCATGGAGAAGAGAGCAGTAAGAATCGAAATCAAGCTCATTGTAATATAGCTGTGTAGTGCATGTGCGGGTTGTACATTTCGCATCGTTTGGTAAGGTCTTATCAGCGCTTTTACAAAAAAGGAAAGATACTGTCTGCTTACTTCTGCAGCTTGCTGAACCCGTTCGTTTTGCCCGAGTGATTGCAGGGGATTGGCTCTTCCTTCAGCTGCCACTTGACCTCCTCTTGTTACGGAATCTCTGTATCCATCCTGAGTGGAAAACCTTGCTTCTTCATTGCTGTCTGCGTGTGACGGATTCGTAATCCTTCTTCTACTGGCGGCACCGCATTCTGCGCAGTAGGCACCTTGTCCGTTTTCATAACCACAATTCTCACATCTCATTCAATAACCTCCTATAAAATGATTACGCCCGAGTATCCTTCTATCAGTCTACCGAACTAGAGCGATAGACTACCTCGGACAGAGGTTATATCGGATAGAAAGGTAAAATATATAATATTTTACTAATTTGAATCAATTTTATAATACCTTTCGTTGCTTTAATCATGTATAGGATTCGGACATAAAATCGCAAGTTTTTGCAAATAGACAGCGCATTAGAACATGCCAATAAGACCATCATCCGAGTATAATTATAGAAATATGTTCCAAAATACACCTGATCTATGTTGAACAGTTTGATACACTAAATTATTCTTGTTCAACATCGATGCAAAAAATCAGCGGAGGTACTCCTTATGCCCGATATGCTTGTGAAACTATATGACTTGCCTGAAGTAGAATCATTGAGAAGTTATGGACAGCGTACAGGGGTTACGATCCGCCGTGCGATCGCACCAGAGAAGCACGTTGTTGCTGACTGGGTGGGAAAGCATTTCGGAAAGGGATGGGTAAGTGAAGCCGAAGTAGCTTTTTCGAGGTCGCCTATTACCTGTCTTGTCGCAGTAGAGAACGGTAAGATGCTTGGATTTGCTTGTTATGACGCTACAGTTAAAGGTTTTTTTGGTCCTACCGGAGTGGATGAGAAAGAGCGTGGACGCGGAATTGGAAAAATGCTGCTGCTGTATGCGCTGGATTATATGAAGCAGGAAGGCTACGGATATGCGATTATTGGAGGAGCAGGGCCGACCCAATTTTATGCAAAAACAACGGGTGCTACCGTGATTGAAGGTTCTGTTCCTGGAATGTATAAAGGGATGCTCTCGTAAGAGTGGATTGAAATGCACCCATTTATTGTATGGTTAAAAAATAGTTAGGAATAGAAAAACCCCTTATAATTGCTGAGAAGATACGATCTTAGCGAAGATAAGGGATTTTATATTTACGTCCAGTTATTCCATATATTACAATTATACCGAACAGTCGGTTTAGGGAAAGGAGACGGTTCTCATCGAGATCAAGCGCAGAAAAGATGCAACTCAGATTAAAAAAGATATCGCTCACCAGATCAAGGATCTGTTTTCACAAAAGGGGTACAATGCTACGTCAATGGAAGAGGTTTGTCGGGTTACGGGCCGAAGTAAGGGCAGCATCTACTATCATTTTAAGAGCAAAGAAGAGATGTTTATGTATCTCATCAAGCTGAATAATGAGGAGTGGATGGAAGCCTGGATGGCCAAGGAAGCAGCACATGAGACAACCCAGGAAAAGCTCTTTGCCCTAGCGGATCACTATGTTGATGATATGAACAATCCACTCTCTCATGCCGTTAATGAGTTCATGTCCAGCCAAGTCGTCACGGAAGATATGCTAAATGATATGTTAGAGGTGACACGGCTTCCTTATAAGACGTATGAACAGTTGATTACAAGAGGCATGGAGCGCGGGGAGCTAAAGAAAGAAAGTCCGACTGATGTGATGTATGTACTTAATGGACTAATAAACGGAATGAGTATGCTTTATTACGAGAAAGATTTAGAAGAGATACGGCGTATTTACAAAAAAGGAATAGAAATATTGCTAGCCGGAATAGAAGCACCTGCCGAAAAGATGACAGAAGAGAACTGATGGGAAAGATCAGTTTTTCTTTTCTATATTAATGGACCGAACAGTCGGTTTAAAAAGTGGGCGAAGGAGAGAGAAAATGAATCAACTACTGCGCAACAAGTCATTTTTAATCGTAACGGGTTCTGATTTATTGCAAAATCTCGCAATTTGGATACGGAATATGGCGATCTTGTATTTTATTGTAGAACAGACAGGGGGAGACCCCTTCGCTGTTTCACTCATTACGGTTTTGGAATATGTCCCCATTTTCGTTTTTTCCTTCATTGGCGGGGGATTTGCAGATCGCTGGAATCCTAAAAAAACGATGATATGGGGTGATGTCTTAAGCACACTTTCCATTGTTCTGATTCTCGCCTTGTTCTGGGCCGGGTACTGGCAGGTGCTGTATGCAGCAACTTTTGTATCCGCCATCGTGAGCCAGTTCTCCCAGCCATCCTCCGCTAAAATCTTTAAACGGAACGTTCCTGAAGAGCACGTTCAGACCGCGATTGCACTTACACAAAGCCTTCATTCACTGTTTATTATTGTGGGTCCTCTGCTTGGGACATTCATCTATACCACTCTTGGACTGCAAGCCTCCCTATATACCTTACTCTTCTTATTTATCTCGTCCGCTGTATTGCTTACTTTTTTGCCTTCAACTACTGTGGAAAGAGAAAAACAGAAATCTTTATACGAAGATCTAATGGAAGGGTGGCGCTTCATATTAAGAACGCCTTCTCTAAAATGGCTTGCCGTAGTTTTCGCCATTGTAGGTCTCGCAGAAGGATTAGTCAGTCCCTTACAGATTTTTATCATTACCGATAGATTAGAACTGGATGCGACTTATGTTTCCTATCTTTCGGGAGTATCAGGTCTCGGACTGCTTATAGGAAGCGGAATGGCCGCCTTTATAGGTCAGAAAATAAATCAAACGTTTCTTCTTGTTGCAGGAATATGTGTGATGGCACTTACTACCATAGGTGAAGCTTTATCTACTGCGTTTGCTTTGACTCTTACGATCAGCTTTTTTGGTGCTATCAGTTTAGCTTTTATTAATGTGGTCATCTCGACGTTTATGGTTGCACAGGTTGAAGAGAACATGATTGGCCGAGTCAATGGAACCATTATGCCGCTATTTATGGGAGCCATTCTGATTGGATCTTCGATTACAGGTCTTCTCATGAATGCGACTTCTTTACTTACGGTTTACCTGACTTCAGCAGCTATCATTTGCGTAAGTGTGCTCCCAGGTTTGTTGATTCGATTTAAGAATCCAGCTGTTAGAGACGAGGAATTAGAGTCCCCATAAAGCTCGATCTAGAAATCTAATTATTAGCACCAGGTACTAAATAGTGATATAATGGTCCTAATACCTACATGACATTAAGGAGACGATGAGCGTGAATTACGAGCACTGGATTGCACCGGAACAATATAATATGACATCAGAAATGGAACATCATCCGGCTGAAAACGTTGCACTCAAGTGCTTGGATGAGCATGAACATGAAGAGGAAGTAACTTATGGGAATTTGCTGAAAAAAGCAAACCAAATTGCAGGCGGCCTTGCAGATCTTGGTCTAACAAAAGGTGACAAGGTACTTGTTATGGTACCAAGAAACGTAATTGCGTACGCAATATATATCGCTTGTTTGAAACTCGGTCTTGTTATTATTCCTTCTTCTGAGATGCTCAGAGCCAAAGACCTTTCTTACCGGCTTGTACATTCGAAGGCTCGCGCTGTCATTGTATGGTCCAGTGTGACGGACGAAGTTGATAAGATGGAAGAAACGATTCCTTCCTTGGTATACCGAATTGCGGTATCTGCTAAACCAGGAGAAGAAAAAGCCGGATACCGTATGCTGAATGAACTGATGGAAGGACAACCAGAGGTGCGCGAAGCAGTAAATACACACCGGGATGATCCAGCTATTTTGACGTATACATCAGGTACAACGGGAAATCCCAAGGGCGTTGTTCATAATCACGGTTGGGGTTACGCTCATCTGCGTATTACTTCGTCTTGGCTTGATATAAAGTCGCAAGATATGGTGTGGGCTACGGCAGCCCCTGGATGGCAAAAATGGATCTGGACCCCCTTCCTTTCTGTACTTGGAAACGGAGCAACGGGATTTGTGTACAGTGGTTCGTTTGAGCCGAAACGATATTTACGGTTCATGCAAGATTACAAAATAAATGTGCTTTGCTGCACCCCTACGGAATATCGGTTGATGGCAAAACTTGATGGATTAGGTCATTATGACTTATCCAGCTTGCGCAGTGCAGTATCTGCAGGTGAGCCGTTGAACCTCGAAGTGATTAGCAGCTTCCAGCGCCATTTTAATATTACGATTCGTGATGGTTATGGACAGACCGAAAGTACATTACTTATCGGTAACCTAAAAGATCTGCCTTTCCGTAAAGGATCGATGGGCATGTCCATGTCACCAGGACTTGTTCAGGTAGTCGATGATGAAGGACAGCTGGTTCCGCCTGGAGAGGTAGGGAACATTGCTGTTCATACGGAAATGCCAGCCCTTTTCAGTGCCTATTATTTAGATGAGAATCGGAAACAGGCGAATATAAAAGGGGAGTATTTCCTAACGGGAGACCGCGCAAGCATCGATGAGGAAGGGTACTTCTGGTTTGAAGGCCGCGGGGATGATATTATCATCAGTTCGGGTTATACGATTGGACCGTTTGAAGTGGAAGAAGCACTCATGAAGCATCCGGCAGTGAAAGAATGTGCTGTCGTAGCAAGTCCGGACGAGACAAGAGGGCATATCGTGAAGGCGTTCATCGTGCTGCAAGAGGGCATCACAAGTTCCAATTCTCTCATCAAAGAAATTCAGCATTATGTAAAAGAGATAACAGCACCTTATAAATATCCGCGCAAAATTGAATTTATTAGTGATCTACCCAAAACAAGTTCAGGCAAGATTCGCCGGATTGAGCTTCGTAGTTTGGAGAAACAAAGAGCAAGTCAGGCGTGATATATAAAATGGGGGATTTTGATTCTCGCTTATAATGGAACGGAAGAACCTTTATTATAGCTTAAAGGCTGCTTAGAAAATCCCGGCAGTTTAGACCGTAGGTAAACTAGCTTAATCTAGTTTTGCCTACGGTTTTTTATTTTGGTAAGACCAGAGTGAACTGAAAGTATCTTAATTTTTGATTTTCCAACTTTTTCTAGGTGAATTTTTCTGAAGTGAAGAATGGGGTGGATGTATGCGCTATAATATGGATATGAGTGTATTATTTGGGGTAAAAGTGGAGTAGAGACATTTAGATTATGATTATACGCTTTAAACGTCGGAGGAATGAATATGGCCCTAGTGTTTACTTATTTACGGAAATACCGGGTGGCCGCAATCGCTGCACTTTTTATGTTGCTGCTCGAGCTCACGGTAGAACTGATTCAACCTTACCTCATTCAGAAGATTATTGATGATGGAATTCAGCAGGAAAACCTGACCGTTGTATGGAAATGGGGCGGATTCTTGCTAGGTAGTGCGGTAATCGCCTTTGTAGCAGGGATATCGAGTTCTTTTTATGCAGCGCATGCCAGTCAGGGTTTTGGATCAGATCTTAGGGAAGCTTTGTATGAAAAAGTACAGGCATTTTCTTACGCGGTTTTTAACCGCTTTGCTACGTCTTCGCTTATTATTCGGCTCACTGGAGACATTACGCAAATTCAGGACACGGTATTTATGAGCTTGCGCTTCGCAACAAGGTTACCGCTAGTTGTCATCGGCAGTGTCATTATGGCACTGATCGTCAATGTGAGATTGGGATTGTTTTTAGCTGTCACGGTACCCGTCTTGCTCGTTTTTATTTTCTTCATTATGAAAAAGGTATCTGTTCTCTTTAGGAACGTACAGAATCGATTAGATGAAGTGAACGGAGTAGCGCAGGAAAACCTCATTGGTATACGGCTTATTCGTGTATTTGTGCGTATGGGTCACGAGGTAGAACGATTTGGTCGTTCGATACATAAGTTAATGACTTCAACGATGTCAGCTCAGCGTCTCGCAGAGACAACCATGCCTTTTATTATGCTTCTCATGAACGCAAGTGTTCTGTTTATCTTATGGTTTGGACGCAAAGAAATTGTAGCAACGGGCAGTGCTTCTCTTGGGGAAGTCGTTGCCGTGATCAACTATGCCGTTCGTACAATGGGGGCATTATCGATGCTGTCATGGATCGTAGCAACCTTCTCCCGGGCAAATGCTTCCGTAAACCGGATTCAGGAAGTGCTGCTAATGGATTCGGATGTGTACGATACCAAGGAGAGTTCAATTTCTCCTAGTAAGGCAACATTACAAGGAACCATTGAGTATAGAGGCGTTCATTTTCATTATCCAGAAGGGGAGATGAATGTCCTAAGTGATATTACATTTCAGGCGAAGCCTGGTGAACGGATCGCTATTATGGGTGCAACGGGATCGGGAAAAACTTCGCTGGTTCAGCTGCTTCTCAGGTTATATGAGCCAAATGAGGGGACTATTACGATTCAAGGTCACGATATTCAAGAGATGCCGGTGGAACAACTGCGAGACGCGATTGGTTACGTACCGCAGGAAGCGGTCCTATTTACCGGTTCAGTGCGTGACAATATCGCTTGGGGGAATCAGAGTGCAAGTCTTGAGGAAATGGAAGAGGCCGCTCGCAAAGCGCAAATCCATGATACGATCCTCTCCTTGCCAAATGGCTACGATACCATGCTTGGCCAGCGGGGAGTCAACCTGTCAGGTGGACAAAAACAGCGTCTATCTATTGCCAGAGCACTCGTTCGTCATCCGCAAATTTTGATTCTCGATGACAGTACAAGTGCGCTTGATGTGAAGACGGAAGCTGCCCTTTTACATGAGCTTAATGAATTATCCTGTACGACATTTATTATTACACAAAAAATATCATCTACTTTATCTGCAGATCTCATTTTACTGCTCGACGAAGGAAGACTGATCGCGAGTGGTACACATGAGCAGCTGCTTATAGAATCATCTTTATATCGCCGCATTTATGAATCCCAATACGGACAGGAGGCGCAGCATGCTTAAACAACTAGCCGAACCGTTTCGTCAGGAACGTTCCGAGGCACTGAAGGATACGGATCAACTTGGACAGGGAACCCGTAAAAAAGCTGTCAAAGCGAAAAATTGGTCTTGGACACTGCGCCGAATATGGGATTATCTCGCAAAAAGAAGGCTTAAGCTGATTTTGGTACTCGTTATGGTTGTTCTTACTTCTGCCTTAGCTTTACTTGGACCTTACCTCATTGGTACGGCAGTAGATACGTATCTCGAAGGAGAGGGAGAGAGTACATGGGTGTATTTTTTAGTTGCGCTCGGCGGTGTCTATCTTCTTCATCCACTCTTTGCTTTCTTGCAGAACATTTGGATGATTGAAGTTGCTCAGGAAACGGTATATCGGATGCGTCATGATTTATTTGCACATCTTCATAGATTGCCTATTCCTTTCTTCGGTAAGCGTCAGCAAGGCGAGATTATGAGCAGACTTACGAACGATATTGAAAATGTCAGTGCAACCTTGAATGGTTCCATTATTCAGATTACTTCCAGCATTTTGACGCTCGTAGGAGTTGTCATTGTTATGCTAACTCTAAGTCCGCTGCTGACGCTGCTTACTTTTACCGTCGTTCCTTTGATGGCCCTTGGTATGCGCTGGATTACAAAACGAACGGGTCCTTTGTTTAAGGAGCGTCAGCGTAATTTGGGGGAACTGAACGGATATATTGAAGAAACCTTGTCCGGACAGCGAATTATTAAAGCTTTTTCTCAGGAGGAACGAGTTCTTACTGCATTTAAAGAGCGAAATGATCGAATTCGTCTATCTGGTTTTTGGGCACAGACGATATCGGGATTCATCCCCAAGCTGATGAATGGGCTGAACAATCTTAGTTTTGCCATTATTGCAGGGATTGGCGGGATTATGGCGATCTCAGGTTCGATTAGTGTCGGCGTCATTATTATTTTCGCTGAGTATGCGCGGCAGTTTACAAGACCGCTGAACGATCTGGCGAACCAGTGGAATACGATCTTATCTGCGATTGCAGGGGCGGAGCGAGTCTTTGAAATTATGGACGAAGACCCTGAGGTAATAGATGAAGCTGGAGCTAAGAAACTCGATCATGTAGAAGGTGCAGTGAAGTTTGAACATGTCTCTTTTGGCTATGAAGAAAAGGGAGCCACCCTGCAAGATATTTCTTTTGAAGCCAAACCAGGGGAAATGATTGCGCTTGTTGGGCCTACGGGGGCAGGTAAAACCACGCTGATTCAGTTAATCTCGAGGTTTTATAGTCCAGATCAAGGGACGATTACGGTAGATGGTCAGGATGTAACGACCATTCAGCGGAAGAGTTTGCGGTCTCATATGGCATTTGTACTGCAAGATTCATTCCTTTTTGAGGGAACGATTCGTGAAAATATCCGCTACGGTCGCCTGGATGCTAGCGATGAAGAAGTAGAGCAAGCGGCAAAGATGGCTAATGCTCACTCTTTTATCACTAGACTGAAGAAGGGCTACGACCAAGTACTGCATGCCGATGGGAGCGGAATCAGTCAGGGACAAAAGCAGCTGCTCGCTATTGCCCGGGCAATGCTCGCGAATCCTGCTATGCTTGTTCTCGATGAAGCGACCAGCAGTATTGATACGGTAACGGAGATTAAGATTCAGGAAGGATTGCAGCGCCTGATGCAGGGCCGAACGAGCTTTGTTATTGCTCATAGGCTGAATACGATTCGCCAAGCAGACAAGATCCTTGTGATGCAACATGGGAAGCTGATTGAGCAAGGGTCGCATGAGGAATTGCTGGAGGCGAACGGATTTTATAGTGAGTTGTATCATGGGCAGCTGAAAAAGAACGTGGTGTAGGGAATAGTGATTCGTGAGGAGAAACAGGTTCAGTGTTCTGTGCTCAGCGAAGGTGGGAGGGGAAACAGGTTTACGAGTTTTGTGCTCAGCGAAGGTGGAAGGGGAAACGGTGTTCACGAGCTGTGAGGTTAGCGTAAGTGGAAGGGAAAACGGTGTTCTCGAGCTCTGTGCTCTGCTTGTTTTGTCTGGACGAAGTATTGCTTCGAAGTAGGAGGTCCAGCCAAAGCCAAAAGTCGCCCAGATCTCGAGACCACCTAAATCCCTGAAGTTACGCCATTTGGAATCTGCAAAGTAGAGAGGAAATACAGCTCCCCCTGATACGGGGTGGGGCAGGGGACGACGTTGCTTATTGTAGTGAAGCAACGTGTCTAATGATAGATGATTACTGGTGCGCGGAAGGAAGTACGGTGTTCATGAGATCTGTCTCAGCGTAAGTGGAGGAGGAACGGCGATGTTCATGAGCTCTGTGATTAGCGTAAGTTGCAGGGGGGACGGTGTTCACGAGCTCTGTGCTCTACTTGTTTTGTCTGGACAATGTATAGCTCCGTAGTAGAAGGTCCAGCCAAAGCCAAAAGTCGCCCAGATCTCGAGACCACCTAAATCCCTGAAGTTACGCCATTTGGAATCTGCAAAGTAGAGAGGGGAGTTCATCATAATAAAAGCCTGTACTACTATTAGCCTAGTGCTCTTTTTATTTCTTGGATTAGTAGCCTGTGGGAGTGAACCCAACGCCAAGTTACCTACACCCGATCAGGTAATACGAGATGCTGAGATATCAGCCTCTAACATTCTATTAGGTGATGCAGCAGAGAAGGATGAAAAAATCCTTTTAACCCCTCTAATTTTTGACGAATGGGAAGTGAAGTTTACAGAGGGTAAGGAAGAATTGAAAGCGGAAATCACTGCCATTATCGGTGATAAGCTGTGGGTTTCAGATATGAAAAAAACAATTACACTTCATTACGAGTTGAATGAATCCACACAGTGGGAAGTTCAAGGAGTAGATGTAAATGATCCCACCATTCGTGTAATACCACGTAGTGAACAAGCAGTAGGATCTTTCTGAGTTTTTCCAGCGCTTTAGCATGACATTAAACGTGTTGAATAAAACAATGAGGCAGCCGATACAATCATCGACTGCTTTTTCATTTTTTAAATAGAAGGAGGTTCATTTTGATGGAGTTTACTATATTCGTAGTTGAAGATGATAATGCGTTATTTGAAGCGCTTAAAACAGGGCTGGAATCTTGGGCGTTTCGTGTGACGAGACCGAGTGATTTTGAAGAGGTCATGCATTCGTTTCTTGATCAGCAACCTCATCTTGTTATCATGGACATCACGCTCCCTAAATTCGATGGTTTTCATTGGTGCAGAGAAATTCGCTCCGTATCCGAGGTGCCTATCATTTTCCTATCCTCACGCGATCATCCCTTAGATATGGTCATGGCGCTTAATATGGGGGCGGACGATTTCGTCCAGAAACCATTTCATACCGATGTGCTCTATGCCAAAATCCAAGCTATCCTTCGCAGAACGTATGCTTATGGGGACAGCCAGACAGATATTCTCGAATGGAACGCTGCCTTGATTGATTTAAAACGGGGCCTTATCCGAAACTCAGACGCGGAAGCAGACTTAACAAAAAACGAATTCTTCTTGTTGATTGCGTTGGTGAAGGAAAACAATGTTGTTATCTCACGAGATGACTTGATTCGTAAGCTATGGGAAGACGAGCAGTTCGTGAACGATAATACCCTTACAGCGAATATCACCCGTTTGCGGCAAAAGTTAGAACCGCTTGGACTTTCCGACGCGATTGTGACAAAGAAAGGGATGGGTTATATGGCCGTCACTTTATAAGGAGGGATAGTGTAATGTTAATCCGTTACATTGGTTCAAGAAAAAGCTGGATTTTGCTGTTTGTAGGGCTGCTGGGTTTAACTGATTTACTTATCCTTATCGAGCAAGGAATAAGCGTGAAATTTACATCTATCCTTTATTTAAATGCGCTTTATCTTATTTTATTTGTTGCTTTTTTTCTATGGCGTTACAGGAGAGAAACAAAATATGTGGCAACGTTATTGAATCTACAAAAAGAGATGGACTCGGACTGGGTTGAGAGCCTTCCCGAACCCGATAATGAACTGGATCGCATAACGAACGATGTATTACGAAAGGCTGCCTACCAATTCAAACGTAAGCTAGCTCAATTAAAAGAAGACCAGCTGATCGAAAATGATTTTACTGCCTCCTGGATTCATGAGGTGAAAACGCCTCTTACCGCTATGAAACTGATTTTAGACGCACGAAAAAGTGATCCAGACCTACGTAGAATGGAATTAGAATGGTTACGAATTCATTTGCTCATAGACCGTCAGTTGTATATGTCACGTCTTCCTGCCTTGGAATCGGACTACATGCTTGAACGAGTATCTATACAACGCCTTGTTGCAGAAGAAATTCGGGAACTGGCTCCTTGGTGTATGGAGAAAAATTTGGCGGTCAGCATCGAAGGAGAAGATGCCCTAGTCGTTACAGACCGTAAATGGTGCCGCTTCATCATCCGGCAATTATTGACGAATGCCATTAAATACAGTCCCGACGACAAGGCGATTACATTCATGACAATGGTGACGGAAAAACAGAATGTTATCCTAGATTTGATTGACGAAGGTCCAGGGATTCAATCACATGATCTACCTCGTATTTTCGATAAAGGGTTTACAGGGGTGAATGGAAGAATTCACAATGCTGCTACGGGACTTGGACTCTATCTTGCCCAAACGGTAGCAGAGAAAATAGGCGTTGCACTTTATGTCCTGCCAGGTCAGACGCAAGGTACGACGATGCGAATCACTTTTTCAGATCCCAATGCATTCGAAACGATTAGAAGAGGACAAGAGAACAATATTCCGTTATAAGCAGCCAAGATCATTTCTTGACTGCTTTTTTTATGAACGTGACGAATTTGTCATCTACCTGTTCGGCTCGTCACCTAGAACGTACGACAGGCCGGAAGTTCAGGCTTACACTTAAGCTACAATCGAATTTGGGAGGTACAACTAAACATGAATGCATGGAATGAACAAGAAACGGTTTTACACGCTCGTAACGTTCAGAAATCATATGGTTCAAAGGGCGGTGCCCAACAAGTATTAAGAGGAATCGATTTACGTGTTCTTCGCAAAGAATTTGTAGGAATTATGGGGCCATCTGGTTCTGGAAAGACAACACTACTGAATGTACTTGCGACGATAGACCGGACAACGGACGGCACGATTTTAATCGAAAATGAAGATATCTCTACGATGAATAACACCGCTCTTTCGGCGTTCCGTCGTAACAAGCTTGGGTTCATCTTTCAAGATTACAATCTTCTTGACACCCTGACAGTAAAAGAAAATATCCTCCTGCCATTATCACTTAGCAAAATAAGCAGACAGCAGGCAGAGAACGAGTTCACAGCGATAGCAGATGTGTTAGGAATTGAGGAACTTTCGCAAAAATACCCGTTTGAAATATCAGGTGGACAAAAACAACGCACTGCAGCAGGCCGTGCCCTAATTCATAAGCCTTCCATCATCTTTGCAGATGAGCCTACGGGTGCTTTAGATTCCAAATCTGCTTCCTCATTATTATCAGTAATGGAGGAGGTGAACCGGGAAAGAAAGGTCACGATTATCATGGTCACGCATGATCCAGTCGCATCCAGTTACTGTAACCGTGTCGTGTTCTTAAAGGATGGGAAGATCTATTCCGAACTGTATCGCGGAGAAAAATCTAGACAGTCATTCTTTAAAGAGATCCTTGATGTCCAGGCTGTTTTAGGGGGCGATCATATTGACAGTATTTGAATTAGCACTTCGCAGCATGCGGCAAAATGTGAAGCATTACTATTTATATTTCTTCGCATTAATTTTCAGTATGAGTCTGTTCTTCGTTTTCTCTTCCCTGCAGCATGATCAGCAGGTTCAGTCCATGCTGCAATCTAGTGATCGATTTATGGTAGCTTTTCAGTCTGCAGCTGCCCTGCTTGTTGTAATTATTATCATCTTCACCATCTCTTCTAACCAAATTTTCCTACGCCGGCGCAGCCGTGAACTTGGATTGTATCAGCTGATCGGTCTATCCAAAGGCTGGGTTGCTCGTTACTTAATCATTGAAAATGTACTACTCGGTTTGGGTGCACTAATCGCAGGGATTATCTGCGGAGCATTAGTATCGCGTTTGTTTGTCCTGATCTTAATGAAATTGCTTCGTTTGGATGGATTGCCTGCCATTGACTTTTCCTTACCCGCAACTTTTGATACGGCAATCGTCTTTGTTCTCGTCGTTGTTATTACTTCCATTCAGATGATGATCATGATATATCGCAGTACACTGTTACATTTATTTCAAGCTGAGCAGCAGCCTGATTTATCCAGTCAGCCACCGTCTAAATTAGCATCTATTCTTACAGCTATTTATGCCGTGCTGGGTATTGTGCTTATTGGTTATGGCTATGAATTGTCGGGTCGAATGGTCGATGAACAGTTAACTTTAAATGCGCTCTTGGTACTTGTATCTACGATAACAGGGACATATATATTGTTTCGGGTGACGATCCGATGGTGCTTCTTTTGGCTTCGCAAACGGAAAAACGGGAATCTTGGCTTGAATAATAGCCTGTCACTTGCTCCGCTGATGCATCGAATGAAAGGGAATGCCAACTCGCTTACCTTGATTACAATATTGTCGGCATTAACAATCACCCTGGTAACGATGGCTTATTCTGCTTACTATTCTGCGGAGCAAGAAACCCGGATGGTGATGCCTTATGACTTTTCATTTGAGAACAGGCAGCTGGATGCAGAGTCGTTCACAACGGAACTTGAACGGGAAGGGATTAACTTCCTCTATTTTCCCATGGAGGCGTTCCGAACCACTGGGGTTATTCTTAATCCACTTGATGAATCCAGTCGCATAGAGAGAAACTTGTTATGGCTTCCAGCTGAACAGCTTCAAAGAGCAGGGGAAAAGATATCCGTACCTTCATACGGAGAGGCTGTAGAATACAGTGCATTTGCTTATAACGCATTTGACGACATTGATTTGTCAAAGCGTTACCCAACAAAAATCGAATTGGAGTCAAATGGACAGACAGAAAGCTATCCGTTAAAAAAAGTGATTGTGGAGAATCTTGTGAATTCTAATATATCTGGTAATCAGCTTTTAGTGTCTGAAAATACCTTAAGAGAAATTGAGGAACGCCTGTCCGGTACGGCCGGTTATGAAAGAGTACAGCTAGACACGTACCGTGTTCCAGACATAGAAGAACTTGCTTTAGCTTCCTCCCTGTATCAGAAATATAATCTTGATGAATATTCTACGTCCGATTTCTATTCACAATATAAACAAGCACTTGAGATTTCCGGACTGTTTATTTTTATAGCTGCCTTTCTGGGACTTGCATTTCTTGCTTCTACCGGCAGTATTCTCTATTTTAAACAAATGACGGAGGCAGAGCAGGAAAAACAGAGCTTCAAGACGCTTCGGCAGCTTGGATTTGACGAGAGGATGATCATGAAGGGCATTGCGCGAAAGCAGATGGTAGTGTTTCTTCTCCCACTGTTTATTGGTGTACTGCATTCGATCTTTGCGATGAAAGCTGCCTCATTCATTATTATTTCAAACATTACCATTCCAACTGTTATTTCAATAGGTGCCTATACAGCCATCTATTTTCTATTCGCTCTCTTCACGCTAGGTTACTACCGAAAAATTATTAGAAACGTTATGTCATAAAAACGATGAACGGAGGTATATTTCATGAAAAAAATAGTTGTTTTTGTCCTTATCTTTGCAGTGATTTGCTCAGGTCTATATATAGCATACAAACGGGATTTTGATCAGTTCAATCCACTGTATAAAGAACAGTATGTATATGCAGCAATTACGAAGCCAGGTAAAGTCGAAGGTAAAGAAGAACGTATACGCTACAGATACAATCTGACAGGTACCACAGCGCAGGGCGAGAAGAAGAAGATTACTTTCTCTTCAAGTAAAGAACTGGAACAGGAATCCTATGTTAGAGTGCTTTCCAAGGGAGCGTATACGAAAGAATGGATTTTAATAAAAAAAGAAGATATTCCAAACCAGGTTTTGAAATAGGTATTTGTGGATCACAGGTACAATATGAGATGAGATTACGAGTAGATAATAGAAAAAATCCGCTATCCAAAGTGGATATAATGGATATCTAATCTATGGGCCTGTCTTTATATAGGTAGGCTCAATTTTTTTGATACCCACAGCCGCTTGAGAAAATAATAATCTGATAGATCATTCATTTAACTTACGGGCGGTTTGGCGTAACAATATTCCTTCTATTTTCGTTACTAATAATAGAGGGGGAATTAATATTATAAGGAGATATATTTTAGGAGTCTCACTGACGGTATTTTTGTTATCGGGATGCACGACTGTTGAAAAGGGTGCCGTAAATAATATTGTCCAAGATATCCGAACAGAAGCAATAGAAATTACCGAAGAAACAATGACAGGCTATTTGCAGCACATTGATACAAAAACACGTGTTGCTAGCTTAGATATTACAAATTGGGTGAACCGAGGTAAAACGGAAGCTAATGATATGATGTATTCGAAAAAAATCACTTATAATGAGAACACTGTTTTTCAGGATGAGTATGGATCAGTCGTCTATACAGAGGATCTGAAAATAGGTGAGAAGTTAGCTGTACGGCACCTCGATGAGAAGCAAGACTTTGTACTTATATATAGAAGAAATAGATTGTGATGATGACTTGTATACTACATAATTAGCATCAAAAAAATGGTTATCAACTTTTTTTAAAAAAGGACTTGCATAATTAATATCAGCATGGTATATTCTAATTCCGGCCAAGAAGTTAGCCAGTAAGCAACACACTGAATAACAAGTTTCATAAATGAAGTTGAAAAACTTCGAAAAAAAGCTTGCATTTCTGAACCGGACATGATATTATATAAGAGTTGCTGACGACGAAAGTTGTTA
>NZ_JACSQL010000011.1 GCF_014836635.1 Paenibacillus gallinarum
AAAAAAAAAGGGAACCGCAAAGGTCCCCTTTTTTGTCTATTTAAAAATAGAATAGATGATATCGAGCATGAGCGAGTTATCGTATGAATTGATCATGCTTGCGACTTTCCCCATCTTATTTCTAAAATCTCTCTATATACTCGATTACTTCATGCGAGGTTGGAAAAGATTCAGTGTCTAAAAGAACTAGACGATCAAAGACCTTTACAGTATATTTCGAATCGGTACGATTTACTTCAAAACGTATATCCTCTCCTACTGCATATCCTCCAATGGTAACTTGTTCCCCAGGCAACATATGTACAATATTAATTTTCCCTGTTGGTGTGAGCATATCAAGACTCCCTTCTTGTGAGCTATAATATGATTTCTTCTGCTTACTAATCTCTATACAGTTTTCCTCATTATACGCTAAAACGTCGATTCAACTCGATTTTAGTAGCATATTTATCATACAGTTCTCGGATGAATGGATGATTATCATAAGTAACAATAAAATCAGCATTCGGGAATTCTTCGTAACAACTGTCTAGTAAATCACACACCTCTATGTGCTGTTCTTCAGTGTAAAAGTGGCGATACAAAGCGTGACCCTTTTCAAAATATGGTGGATCAATCCAGAGTGTGGATTGATTTGACCACATTTGGTCTTCTATGAATTCCAATGCATTTTGATGGTGAATAACAATACGATCACTCATACTATGAATGTGAGATATTCGCCTACTTAAAGTGTCTGGATTGAAACGAGAGAGTAGATCATTCTTAGTACCGTATCTCCCACCTAAAGGATTTGCCTTGTAAATGCCTGAGTAGGCAAGCCTGTTAACGAGTAGTATCGCCCATGCTGCATCCAACATATCGACACCGCTGTAATCTTCTTTAATTATTTCTCGTTGCCTAAAAAATTCATCGTGAGTCGGCTCACAGTTTTTAATTCTATATATTAGATCTTCAGGATGGTTCTTTATTAAGTAAAATAGCGAATATATACCGAAGTCAATATCATTTAAAATTAGATTTTTAATTTGCTTAGCGTCTAGCAAGGCAAGTTCAACACTAGCCCCTCCCGCATATACACTGATAAGGGTATCCAGTTGTTCGGGTCGCATAGATAAGAGCAACTGATCTGCAATTTTGCTTTTTCCACCTGGATATCGTAATGGGGATAGTTGTTTTTTTAATTTAATTTTTGGTTTTGAAGTGATAGGAGAATCTGCAGACGATGCAGTTTCTAAAAAGAGAAGGAATGACGGACGTTCTTTAGTAGGATCGAAGTATGAAAAGTATTGGCATTCATCGCACCAGAACCCCTCAGAATTTTTATCGGGTGGGATATCATTTATACAGTCGTAAGTAGCTTCGCATTTTTGGCAGACCAGGATCACAGTTTAACCTTCTTTCTTCTATAAAAAAAATGCAGACGCCAATATGGCGTCTGCTTATGATTTTATGCAAAATATACATCTGGATGTACTACATACATGTCTAATTCGATTTCCTTAGCGTATGCTACGGCGTTGCCAGTTCCGCCGTTCGAACCATTATGTAATGCGAGCAGCATATCGGAATGATTAAGCATCCCTTTATTGCGCAGATCCATAAATTCCGAGGCTCGTTTTTTTCGAACAGCATCGCGCCTTTTTTTGTCTGAAATTTTATTACATTCTTCTAATGATCCATATATAGTCTTAAAATCGGCATGGTGAATTTGTTTATGCCAGAATTCTATATCAGTTGATTTAAACCATGCTTCTGCCTGTTCCATCATCGGAATCTCTGCATGAAATAGAACACGGCCGGGAAAAGCATCTTTCATTGCAAGAATGGCCTTGGACCATATCGTATCACCACCTAATGCCAGACCTGAATGGCCGACTACTTGATCATAAACTTCTAAATTACGTCGGATATAGGATTCTAGGTCGTCTTGCATCTCACGATAGCCAGGTACGGATAAATCGTATCCAGCCAATTTGTCCGGTCGATGTCCTGTAAAACCAATATGTACGACAGTTTTTACCATAACAGTATCGTCAAGTGCGTCAGCCATTTGGGCCAAGGTATGTCCATGACATACTTTTGGAGCGCAAAAGCAACAAAGAACTTTCCCTCTTAGTTCATGTAAATCGGCAAGCAAATGGGGTTGCGTCAGAATCCATTCTCTGTGTTTCTGTACTGCTTCTTCACGCGTAGACACTTTAAACTCTGCTGTCGTGTTGTCCATGTGAGAAAAAGGATTTCCCCATTTCGAACCACGGCCGATGTATATGTCGTATGCGTCTCCACTATGTTTGTTTACAACGGTCGTTTTTTTGTTCATATTTTCCACCCTTTTTATTATATTTTGTAGCACACTGTCCATCGTTTATTTTTTCTGTTGCTCAGAGTATGAAAATCGGAAAAATAAAGTCTTGGTCACGGATCGGGTAGCTTCTTGACTTACCTTATTTATTAGAGGGCAGAACTACTGTACATTCTTTACTATCTATAAAGTATAGTTATCGGACTCAAAGCAACAAAAAAAAAGCATCCAACGATTTTTCGTCGGGTGCTTTTAATATTTAGATCTTCCCTCTTGGAAGCTATACGGTGACTATATTATTTTTACTATTTACTTGTAGTGTCGTGTTCCACAATTAATACAGTTCCATGTACGCTTGTACTCGATGAGCTTATTCTTTTTTCCTCGGATTAGGCGACCACCGCAAGTCGGACAGATACTCTTTTTGATCTCAGTTTGCCGAAGCGCTTCTTCTTCGGGATCTGAATGTGGACCAATTAAGGGTCCAGGACCAACGACACCACCGATATCGTAACTAATAACAAGATTATTTTCACTTAATTCTTTTTCGTTTTTAGATTCGTTCATATTTTAATATCCTTTTTTGGTTTGAAGTATAATGAATAATTTTATTTTTTATCGGGCGACGCCATGTTTCTCTAGTATCGTTTTATTTTACCATTTTAACATATTAGAACTCACCGGATCTCAGCTGGATTTTCTGCTTTTTAGATTGAATGGTTTTCTAATTCTTTGATCATGTCCCGAATTACGGGAGCAGCACGGTGACTATATTTACGAACCAGCATGTCATATTCGTTTGAACCACCATATTCATTTTGCTTCCAATCGGCAATATGTTTGGCAGCAATATGTTCTTCTCTTTTGTTTTCAATGGTAAACCGATTGTATCTCATTTCAGAACTTTGACGAACTACTTCATGTCTACTTTTTTGATTTCTTATGTATAGTTGCTCTTCAAGAGCGAGTTCTTTTGTTGTAGGGAATAAATTCGGCTTGATGAATTTAAGACGGTAGTGATCCATTACCGCGATTTCTTTATTTTCACTATAATCGATTGTTCTCCAAATCATCTTAATTAGAGTTCGGTTTATGTCATATTTACTGATTAACATCGTGTTATTGTAATACGCCATATGATCGTTAATTCTTCGAAACGCCATCAAGGTACAAAAACCATATGACAGAAAAAGTAACTGAGCACCACCTGCAGTTGTTGTTAGTGAGCTGTTCTCATTAAGTACAATATTGTTCATGAAGCTCAAAAAGAGCAGAACAGCATGAATACCGAATGCTGGTATATTGAAAAGTAGAATATTTTTAATATAGACCCAAGCAATGAAGCCTGGCTTTATTGTAAAATAAATGTCGTTTTTGAAAATGCCTTTTTTGAAATGCTCTGTAAATGGTTCATGAACATGCCGATCGAAGTTTCCATTTCTAGGTATCGATACCTTGCGATGATTTAGATGTTCTCTACGCAGGGTATTTTCTTTTTTCAGATTCTTTATAGTTCTTGAATTCATGATATTCACCTCTCTACGTTATATTGGTTATTTCAATCTTTTTATATTGTTTGCTCTAATTATGTAAATTGATTTTTTAATCTAAACTCACTCTTTGTACCGGACATGACGACACCAGGTGATAGCAACACATTTTATAAGTTCTCAAGTGTCTGGGCATGTCGCAATGTAGCACCACAAAATAATAGATAAGATTGGGTTTTTCATCCATCAGTGTATCATATCTTGTTACTTCTAGTGCTTATTGATTACGTTCATAAACAAAATGTAAGCGCTTAACATATGAATTCAATAGAAGATTAGAATTTAGCTTAATACAATTTAATATGGATTTTTGTGATTTTTCTCATTTTAAGTTAACTGAACTTGCAATGAGCTGGACAATAGCCATAGCTTTTGAACGAATTGCTGATGAATTTTAAGATTAGTTGGAGGCAATATCTGAACATTTTCTTATTGGTATAAGTAAAGTCTTTTATGATTAAATGTTTCGTCTCAAAGATCGATCTGGATAGATTATTTCTGATGCAGCTCTTTTTATATTTAGGAGTAACATTCTAGTAAAAGAGCCTATAAAATATTTGCACATTTTAACATATGAATATTAAGACTATCTATTAATAACCATGAATTGATTCCTAAAAAAAATATAACCTTTAGGTATAGTTAAAATGTCGTCTTGTGCAACGAATTTCTTCTTTCTTCGATGCAGTATTTAAAACAAATAATACGGCTGCTACTTTCGTCTTTTCGTCATGCTTTGTGATTTTCATGATCTTAGAAAAGTATTTATTTTCAGTATACATTTATGAATTTGTCATCGTGATCGTTAGGAAAGTTATCTTATAATACGCTTTTGAATTACGAAAAAATTTTGGCAAGGGGGCATGTCTCCCGTAGCCAAATTTGGTCGACAACGCATGTCGTTGGCGACTGGTTTTTCAGATCATTTTTCATATGCTTGGCAGCTGATTATCTGATTAAAAAGGTTGCTGTGTTTAACGCTAATTATATAGTTCTTTATTGGCAACGCATGTCGTTGACAAGAGGTACTTCAGTTCGATGTCTTTCGTTTTTAGTTCTAAAAGGAATGGCGTTTTTATACACCGTTCATTTACTTTTGGTTGGCAACGCACGTCGTTGACGACTGGTAATCCAGATCGGTGTGGATGTATATTGAGCCATTTTGATTTTATAGGGGTGCCATCTTGTATACCGGATATTTACTTTTAGTTGGCAACGCATGTCGTTGACGACTGGTATTTCAGACCGGTATATACTTACCCTACGGCACCCATTTTTGTTTTATAAGGATGTCAAATTTCTAATGGATTTTTTCCCTTTTAGTTGGCAACGCATGTCGTTGACGACCGGTATTTCAGATTGGTGTATGTACAAAGGTTTATTCGCGCTCTGCTAATCAAACGTACACGTTTGATCAGCTTTGCCGAAGGCAACTGGCGCGGTTGAACTACTTCTTGTTTTTACGGAACGAAAGAGAAAAACCATGTGTTTTGAGCGATAGTGCAGTGTTGATTTTCAAACGGTAGAAGCGCCCGAATAGGAAGCTTCGAATGAGCACCCCGAAGGGGCAAGGAGCGAGATGCATGGCATCGAAACGACGCAGTGGGAAACACGGTCGGCTATGCCGACTGACATGAAGCGCAGCGGAATGTCATACGTGTTTCTTATGCTCTTTACTCTAGTGCATTCCGATTCAACGTTATATAGTGTGCGTTGTCGATAAATTTAGGCGTGGCAAGCGTTCGAAGTGATTTGTGCGAGAACCGAAGTAAAATACGCCGCGTATTCCGTATGGCAAAAACGGCGTTATTATGGGATTCGTGAAAATTGTCGCGAATTGCACGATGTGTCACGGCGTATGACAACATTGCTGTAACGTGCAGATATTTCCGGGCGTTTTTCAGCCCGGTATTTCCGACCCGGTCGCTTGCGACTGACGCTTTTCCGGGACGGTGTTTTCGGGGTAGCAATCACGCCGGTTTTTTTGCACGCTGCTGATCGGAGTTGTCAGAAAATTTGTACTAGGGTACGTTGTTCGGACCGGTCTTGCGTAGCGTGAGCGGAGCGTTGATCTAGCCGCTTTAGGTTTACCAGACAGTCAATCCATCGAGAAGATCGGGCGCGAGAATTAGGGGGGTTATTCCTTCAAAAAATATGTTTTGTGCGTACAAAGTACGCGGTGAAGAAAAGTTGGTTCCGCACGGTTTTAGAGAGGGATTCTTCGGAATGGATTGTGGGGGTAGGAACGACATGATTTTAGGAGTGACGAGGGGCCCGTACAATCCATTCCGGTTTGTTGTTCGGACCAGATCTTTCTGTTGTTCAATTTAAATCGGTCCATTCTGTTGTCATAAAAGTCCGTCAATTTGATGTTAGATTGACGGTTCCAAGAAATTCATCTTCGGGATGGATTGTGGGGGTAGGAACGACATGGTTTTGGAGTGACGAGGGGCCCGCTCAATTCAGGACGGCTTATCGATCGAACCAGGTTTTATATTTACTTTTCTGTTCTTTCTGGTGCCAATTAAATTGGTCCATTCTGTTGTCAAAAAATCCCGTCAATCTAGTGAGATTGGCGGTTCAGGAAATTCTTTTTAGGAATGGATTGTGGGGGTAGGAACGACACGGTTTTAGAGTGACGAGGGGACCGCTCAATTCAAGACGGTTTATTGATCGAACCAAGGTTTTATATCTGCTTTTCAGTTCTTTCTGGTATCAATCAAATTGGTCCATTCTGTTGTCAAAAAATCCCGTCAATCTAGTGAGATTGACGGTTCAGGAAATTCTCCTTAGGAGTGGATTGTGGGGGTAGGAACGATACGGTTTTAGAGTGACGAGGGGACCACGCAGTTCAGGCTGAGTTGTTGATCGAATACGAAGTTTCAAGCCTTATTATTTAAGATAATTCGTTAGTTTTACTTCATCTGATTGTTTGTATTTTTTGCTATATGATAATTAAAAACGAAATGTCCTATGTAAAGCCCTTTTTAAACTGATCTAATAGCCTTGGTTTGGCTCCCAGCTGCTCATTTTTCACCTAGTTTTGTCGAGTATGGGCCGTTTTACAGATGTATTGAAGGAATTTAAGCTATATATTCGACTATTTAGAAGTCATTGTGTCGCATTTTACATTAATTTATGGATCTTAAAAAATATGATATTTTATACTCATTTAATAAAGCATATAATTACTAATTTATTATCGTTATTTTCAATATGGCATACTATAATTAAAATTTTATTCATTTAATACGCTAAATATTAATCATTTATTACCTTAAAATAAATATATATTATACACTATAGTAATTGAATCGTTAAAATCATAGATTTTCGCCTTTTACATACAATATACAGCATAATATGTGTAATAATTACGCATTTGATGTAATTAATCGTCATATAATTAAAAAATACGAAATAATTTATCAAATAAATATGAATATAATTCTACATTATTTTTCATATGTAATGTAAAATTCATAACTGTTTTGATAAATGTTAAGAGTGTCTCACACCACTATACATATTTTTCGTATAAATTAACTATCCAAACTAGTGAGCGATTCTACATCTACAAATTTCTCTTCTGTTGCTTCGATATACCTGCTTCTTCTCTGTTGTAAAAAAAGAAACCCTCGCCACTGGGGCGAGGGTTAATAAATGTTATGGAATTTTGTGAGGGGTCATAATAGTTTAAAATCTTCATTGGAATACTCAAACATTCCTGTTTAAGCATCCTAGCAGTTTTCAAACCGCTTTTTTATTGTTTGCATATTCTGATTTGATTTCTTTATTACATGATTTACATTGCAAAGATTCACCTTCCAAATGAACCATTACTCCTGTTATTTCCTCTTTGCTTTTGTTGGCACAATCAGTACAATATGTATCTTTAGATTGATCATGAAATATATATTGATGACCTCCAACCAATGAACGATATGGAAAGTTGCCTTTATTATCTTCTAATAATAATGCAATTAAGATTGGTAATTGCTTGTAGAATTCTCCATGACATGTTGGACAACCGCCACTAAACTTACTGATTCCGTTTATTTCTTCGATGCCTGCTGCTGACCATTCGTTTTCACTTGATATTTCTTTGCATGCTAAACAGATAACTTTTTTCATGGTAATCATCCTTTTATTTTTTATTTGGTAGGTTTTCATGAGGAATGATGCTGAACAGCTTAGGTTCTTTATATATATTAGGGCTCAGTTTAGTAAGCCTGGAGATCAGTTTTTCGCAAGCATCTTTAGTTCCACTCCAGTTCGAGTGTGTTTCATCTCCGTAGTAAAGGTGATGCCTTACTGGCTCTTCGTCCTTTTTCCAGTCTGTATGAGAGAAGGTATGGCATCCCCAAATATCATCCCAAATTACAACGTGTACATCTTCTGGATCGTAGCTTAAGAGTTCGGTGTAATCCCTAACATTCTTAAATACTGCTTTCAATGATTCAAATTCTTCTACGTCTTTATCAGTTGGATAATCGTGAATGTTGTACTGGATTTTCTCAACGCCGTCCCACTTGTAAGCATAGGGACTTACGTAGTAACGCTTAACATTCTTACTCTCGTCGGTATACTTATATCTCCATCTGTCATTCTTTACATAGGCGGTGATACCATATTTCATAAGCTTTATTGCGTTTTCTTCCATTGGGAGGCCTAGACATGACATTGCTAGCTGGCCATCTACGTATAGATCACCTTCATAGTTACTATTCATTTTAATCGCGACGAGTATGTCATTTGTTTTTAGGGTAACTCGACTCTCGTAGTTTCTTTCCATCTCAAATTTTGGCATTTTTTTAATTTCCCTCCCACAAGTCTGAAAATCCATTCCAGACATTTTCCATTATAATTTTACGGTCTTGGTTAACGATGATGTGAGCTGCTTCGTCACCGTACTGCTCATGTTCAAGTAGAAATACTCTTTCGCCTTCATAGTGCGAACTTTCCAGTGTGTACCATGTTCCTCTATGACCAATTATTTTAATGCCTTCCGATCCTATAGCACCCCTACTGCTCAATACATCAGAAGTTGTAGTCTTCATATCCCGTCTCGCTCCTAATATTTCATTGTCATTTGATTTATTGGCGGGTACAAGCCGCGATTTAGAAAAAAAACCGATCCTTTTATGGGATCGGTTTTTTTACTTAGGTATAGGTGGCATGTAATAAATTTATATAGATAATCCTTTTATTAGCATTTTTCGTTGTACCTGAGTAAGAACACTTCCTACAAGCGAATCAGGACAGTGTTGGACTAAAGTACGGTTACTTAGAACGCGAAGATCGTCTTTGCGGCTCAGTTTAACGAAAGCCCAAGATCCGTCTTCGAGTTTACCATTAATTACTCGACACGTTAGGAATCTATCGTTGTTTTTCGCGCCCATCTTTGCCATCATATCAATCAGAATACTTCCTGTGAAACAATAAGGCATATAATTTTCAATATCACCGATTTGGCACACGCAGTGCTTGAAAATAATCAGTTTATCATAATGACTATCTGACAGATCAGTAATCAGAAAATCTTGAGTTGGTCTATAGGCAGTTGTATACATATCGTCACGCTCCTAATATTTCATTGTCATTTGTTTTATCGGCGGCGTTAGCCGCGCTTTTGTTAAAAAAAATTACCAATCCTTTTAATGGGATCGGTAATCAGATTTTATATGCTTCAGGTAGTTATAAAGCAAGCAGCCCCCTGCAAAGGGGGCTGCTTTCCTATTCTATTTCATCCCATGTCCATGAACCTGCTCCGATTTGGTAAACTTTAGTTATAACACCATTAATGCATAATTCAGTAGCATCATATTTTTCTTTTTCTTCTTCTGTTTGTCCGAACAGAAGAAATTCAAAAGTATCATTGGTAGGATCATAATGACTAGAAGAATAATCTTCTTTATCTTTATTGTTATTATTAAATATTTGGGTGATCAAAATAGCTTGATCTTTAGTAAAGTACGGCATCGCCCAACCATTCCACTTTTCACCAAGTGTGTAACCTTCAAATGCGATTCCCTCATTTGCATCTAATCCAAAAGTTGTTAACTTAGGGGAAATAGTACTCGAATAATCTAATTCATTTCTTATAAGGGCATCTAATCCAGTATAAAGATCCGCATTCATCGGCAAATTGATAGATTGTCCTTTCAGTGTCATTGTTACATCATAATCATTCGTATACCCAATTTTGCGATCTTGCAATTGATCCATTAGATTAGAATTTGATGAGTTCATATGTTTCAAGAATGATTGTACATCATCTAAATTTAGGCTTTTGGGGTAACTTGTATCCAAAATAGTTCCCTTCATACCTTCCAAAACATAGCTTAATTCTCTTGCACTTTCATCTATAGAACTCCCGAAAATCTTCATTTCAGCTAATTGGTTCTCTAGGATTTCGGTATCATCTAATTCAATGGCTGTAATCAAACTCTCCATTACCCCTAATAATCTTTCCAGTAATCTATATTGTTCCACTGGAAAGAAAGGAGTGAAACCTAATACTATATCGGTGTATCCTTCAAACTTTAACGTATTCATTTGATTATATACTTGTTCAATATCAGCGCCTTTAGGTAAATCTATAAATTTATTTTTGTTGCCTTCAATATAGTTAATTCGATATGTTTTCTCCATTCTAAAAATCCCCTTTATCGTTTTTTCTCGCAAAATACTCAATGACAAATATTAATGTCTTACTATGTACTTTTGTTCATCATTTCGTATATTGGCGGCATAAGCCGCGCTTGCCACAAAAAAAATACCGAACCTTAGAGGTTCGGTATTTTAGCTCATATTTTGAGACAAAAGATATTTAATTTCTATCTCTGAAATTCTATTTTTAAATTCTGTCTCATAACTCATCATTTCATCGTATGAATTAGTTAAAATCAACCTAGTACCACTAGACCATTCATTTAAGCATGTTTCCTCAACGATAATATAGCGTGCATTATTTTTTCCGATATTAATAATTTCAGCGTTATGCATAATATAATTGTCTAATAAAACTCCATCATAACTATCATAAGAAATACCATGTTTGTCCGCTATATCTAACAACTCATTTACGACTTCATTACTTGCTTCAACAGTTATCATTTTTATTCTCCATTCTTTAAGTAAAATTATGCGTTAATTACATATACGTAAATGAACTCAGCGTATACTTGTTGTTCAGTTGCACGTTGGTAATATCTCTTTATTTCTCTCACTAGATATTTGCTATGTACTTTGTCCTCGATGTCGTTAAATTCCAAGATATCTCCCTTTCTTGGAATATCGTTGCTTGGGATTTTTGTGAGAAGCATGTCGCAATTATCAATGTCTTCATACCCGTTCGTTCCACTCTTAACTGCCACATAAAACATTTTATCTCCACCTTCTTAAATTTATCGTTTTAAATCTCAGCCAATTCTCCGCTATTTATATTTATTAATGAATAACAAGCTTGGTACTTTGTTACCTAAAGAATGGTTAGTCTCTGTAATTCGCTTACGATACTTCTTAGAAGTGTCTCGGCTTATATCGGTTCTATCCTTTTCATCTCTTATTGTATAGGTCCTTGCATGATGATGAAGCGTAGCAAAATCATGATGCTGCCCTTATGCATGGCTACTTGATGGGAGCGCAGCAAGTCGTAGCGAGCATGATGTAGTCGTGCCTTCCCTGATCAGCATCAGAACGTCCCTATCATATACGTCACCCATGTATTTCTATCACATGCATCTTACAGCATCCTCCTCTTCTGGAGAAACTAACAAATGATGATCATGTGTTAACATAAAATAATCAAGAACATTATTATTAAATTGATAATCGAACAATTTTGTTTGATTAAATGCATCAGCTAAACGTTTTAAATAATCGTCGTAGATTTCTAAATCTTCATCTAAAGATTGATAACTTATAATTCTGTTTGCTACATGCTCATCAAAAATTATAGTCTTCGGATGTGCTTGAAATAATCCATTGCTGGGCTTTGCCCAATCCGTTCCTGAGATCTTTTCTCCCTCAAAATCAAATTCAAATCTTTTTCTCATAAAAATATCCTCCTCTATATAAAATCAATGATAGTTTTATAACTTTTATTTCATACTTCATTTTATTTATTGGGGGCGCTAGCCGCGCTTTTCAAGAATTACCGAACTTAAATATGTCTGGTAGAGTTAAATCGGTAGTGATAATTTAATTTTCGTTATCATTAGTTTTATTGGCAGCGTAAGCTGCGCTTTTCTAAAAAAAATACCGCACCCATTAATGGGTGCGGTATTAAGGTGCTAAACTTCTTTATAACAATCGTTTATTTAAATCACTTCGACTACTACTCATTGTTATAATTGCCAAAAGAAATAGAGCCCCGGCAGGGGCTCTATTATTCATGGCGGTTAAATACTACATATCATTTAAAGATCAACGTTCCTAGACTTACTTAAGCATGAGCCATTACTCCCGCCGCTTGTTCATCCAGAGCACTCAGACCAACAGTCATATCCAAAGCAACTGCAATTTTCATCACTGTTTCGATGGAAGGGACTGATGATGAAGTCTCCAACCTTGCTACCTGAGCCTGGGTTATTCCTGCTCGTTCAGCAACTTGGGCTTGAGTGAGTCCAAGAGACTTACGTCTATTAACGATCTGTACAACCAATTTTGCCATCTCACTGATCACTTTTTTCTCATACTCAGACTTGTAATCCAATTCTTTTTTGAAGTTACTCCATGTTCTGAGTTTTTTATTATTATTCATTTGATTATCACCTCCACTATGATTGGGTAGAAGATTACACATATCTTCTACCCTATTTCACTATATTACGAGCCTTCCCTAGCAACCCAATCCTTCATTCGTTTTCGAGCCCTATCAATTTCAGCCTTGGGGGTTTGTTGGGTGCTTTTCACAAATATCGTCAAAAGCACTATGTAACCTTCCCATCGGAAATACGTAATCCGGTATCGCTTGGCTCGTATTTCGTAAAGTGGACCTTGGAGTTGCCTTGTATGGGGCATCCCATGTTCTACTTTGTCTATCGAGTATTCGATTGCTTCAAGCGCTGCCGTCGCTTGTCGATTACCCTTCTTAGCACTTTCGTTTAATTCGGTTAGGACTTTCTCAACTTCTGAGTTGCCCTTCTCCGTGTAGTAAAATATAACTTCCGCCATGAATAACCTCTTTCTTGTGTCGATAGTAGTAAGAATAAATTATATCATTCTCGATATAATTATATCTCCAACGATATAAAATTACAATATTTACAAACGATTAAAAGAGCTCTCCACAATGGAGAGCCCTATAATAGAAGTTTGTGTAGAAGGTAGGTTGTTCGGCAAGAACACAAACTTACCCATCTTTTCGCTTTTTGAAGATTATCGGTCAACCATCACTCTGCGAGTCAGGCTTTGGCTGTCAGGAGTCTCCTCATCCGATTCTGATGCAAGCGCATAAGCGTAATCAGCGAATCCGTTCATAACATCTTCTAATAGCAATTCACCGTTCTCATCAACGATGACGCTAGCTGCATCCTCCCCGTACTGGTCGTGCTCCATTAAGAAGAGCTTATGTCCGTCAGATGTGTTTCGATTACTGATTTCGCTCCATGTTCCGTTATGCCCTTTTATTTGAATATGTTGCATTCTTGTCATTGATTAACCTCCTATGTAGTCGTTCTATCTTTTCGTTTAATTTCAAGCTTTTTATCGGCCGGTTTACCGGCGCTTTTGATTTATTTAAAGCTCGTCTTCTGAGGACCAAGAGTTTACGCCATACTAGGTATAAATTACACCGTACTAAGTAATAAAGGTACTGAGGGGGTAACCAAACCGCCCCCAGTCTATATTGGAGCAAAGATCTACTCTATATGTTCTGACAAACTAATTTGATTAATGGAGTATTGCAATTATTTTTTAGCTTTTTTCTCACGTTCTTTTATTCTAGGCTCGTAATAATTTTTCATGACTAACTCATGTATCTTAATGTATCTACCTGTATGATATACCAAACCTATTTCTTCAAATGCCTGCAGATTACCTAGCCTGCGGTCTTGTTTGATTGTTCCTGGTTGCAATCCCCATAATTTTTCCGCTTCGTTTGTAAACATCACTTTTTTCATCGAACCGATACAAGATGGACAAACAGTAATATTAGCTGGATCTGCCGTGTTATTATATTGATAAAATAATTGTACCGGTTCTTGATCTTCCTTTATCCAATTATCACAGACAGTACAGCTTTTATTTGATCGTAAGGATGTTAATTTTTCGAGACGATATCTCAAATCTTTTAACTGATTATCTATTAGCCCTTGAGTAGTGAACCGTACTTCAAACGGTAGCGTGTCTTTTATCAGTGCAAATTGGTCTGCAGCCCGCTCCAGCTCTACAATTTTCTCTTTAGTACTTTCAATTATGGACATTTATAAACTCCTCCAAACGAAACATTTAATCGATATTGGTTATAATCATAACCGATATCGATTATATATATCAAATTACTCCTTTTAGAGATTCCCGATGGAGGAAGAAAACCATTGATAACAAAGGGATTTATCAACGGATATAGTAAATTTATTTGAGAAAAGAGACAGAAATATAAGGTTCATTCTCTCTGCCTCTCTGCTTTGTTTTAGAATGGTAAATCTTCGTCGGTGTCCATCTTTCTGTTGAATACAGGATCATCGTTACTAAGTGTGTAAGCTCCGAAATCGGTGGTGAATGGAATACCAAAAGCACCATTCATGTTCGTAACGATTCCACGATCTACGCACATCTTCATCCACTCTTTGTTATAAGTGATTAGCTGACTATCAAGTGCTAGCCCTTTGATGTTCGCCTTACGAGCTTCAGGAATAACAACCTCTTCTAATGCACGAGTCATTAACTGGTAAGATTGAGGGTCATTCCATTCCACTTTCGGTCCATCGTAACGAGCACCATATCCATCGGCTAGGATAGCGTAGTAGTCAATATTGTTCGTAGCGACACACGCAATTTCAATAAGAAGATAGTCGGCGTACGTCACGAACTCAAATGCCATTACTCGATGGCCATCAGTTATAAAATAAGGCATACCACGGAAAGTCTTAATGTCCTCGGTGATAGATCCTGTATATCCTTGTAGATGATTGAACTCGATTGCTTGGGCTGTAGGCATAAGAACCTGTAAGTCAGTTTGAATATTCATAATAATTAGCTCCTCTTATTTTAGTTTTTGGTAATTCTTTGTTCACCCACAAACAGCTATAAAATAAATAGCCATGTACCGTGTTAACGGTTCATGGCTATTTTGATATATTTGTTATATGGGGCGTGAGCTGGTTTTAACAGCTACATCCTCTGTTTTTGGATAAATGTATTGGGCTGGCTTGAGATAAATTTTTGTTGCATTTTTTGATTCCTGTTTAGCTCTATTTATAGCTTCAGCTTCATCATCTGCTGCCTGTTGTTCACGCTTTAGGTCCCAGAGATTATACATACAGACCACGATAAGTCCGATAAAGAGAAATGCTCCAATTGCTTGCCACCAAGGCGTGTTAATAATATTCATTGTTCAATCACTCCTGTTTTGTTAGTATGGAGAGGCGTATGACCCGCAAAGTTATTACGCCTCAAGGATTAAGCCGATTACTTAGGTAGTCGGTTTTTTCATGTCTTTCAATTGCTTGGTAAGTAGAATATATTGATTGATTTTCTCATCCAGTTTTTGAGATACTTCAATCACCTCTTGACTGAGTAGTCCAAGCTCTGAGCCGATTCTTTCCATCAATGATCGAAGCGCCTCCAGATCCGTCCAAATAATCTGAATTTGATCCTGTATTCCCTCTAGTGAACTTGGATTTTCCATATCTCAGCAACACCCTCTCCGCTAATGCTTCAACGACGATTAAAAAGAATTATGGGTTGAAATCCGCCTTCACTCCTTTAGCCTGCAATTGGCTCTAAATCAAATTCCGGCACATAAAATAGATAGCCGAGATCTGTCTGCTCATATTCCCATGCCAGGTACTCCGCAGCATCAGCAAAAGCACTACGTTCAAGCTCAACGTGCTTATTCCACCACTCCCTTCTGAGCGTAAATGGAGCACTTACAGACCAACTAGGTACTGTTCCATTGGCTAATGACATCGATTCGTCATCATAGAGTACAATTTCAGATCCGAAAGGAATCACTTTCCCTGTGAGCACATCCACCGGCAGTGGGCTAATTTCATTGTAGTTATTAATGTTCATCTTCATTTATGATCACTCCTCAAATTTTCTTTGTTTAGGATTTGGATTAAATGTTGGCGACATATACTTCTCCAAATATCTCATCCGTTTGGCGTTCCCACTTGAGTTGCCCGTATATCGCGCCGACTTCCTCTCCAAACGGCATTACGTCTTCAGAGATCAGTTCAGTTGGCACTGCGCTTACGGCATTATAATTATTAAGGTTCATTATTAAGTCCCCCTATGGATTTGTTTTTTTACTTCGTCCTGCTTATTGGCCGGCTTGCCGGCGCTTTTCGTTTATCCAAGACAGAAATAAGTTCTTCTCGGGCGAGTTATTGATCATAGGATTCGTGGAATTCAACAAAAAAACACCGGCATGAAAATCATGCCGGTGCTATTACCCTTACTACCATAAAATTCGTCTTCAGTGCAGGTTTCAACCGTTAACTGTCATTTGGAGATACGTACTACTCCCTTAACGAGCGGATACCGTTTAACTTTTTTCACCCAGACGAATGTCATCAGATATGGAAAATAAAATAATACCTTTTTAAATTTGCTGACTGGATAAATGTCTATCTTTACATTAAACCGTTTTTCTAAATTGTTTATCTTTTCCGTGTCGAGCAGATTTGTACAGAATACAATATCCTTATTTAATTCTTCTGCATAGCTTTTCATAACGCGTATCGATTTTCTTAATCCAATGGGTCTCTTTACCTTTGAGCCAATATGGAATTCTACAACGTCAGAAATTACGTTGTAAAAACCGTAAGGTTTTTGTTCTTTAGTTTTGATTGCCGAATACATCAAGATAGCAAGTGCTGCTATGAGACCGGAAATGGTTATTAGCAATGCAAAGATATAAAATCTGTCAAACATAGGATGCTCTATTACACCAACGATCGTAAGGACAGCACCCCCAGCCAAAACGAAAAATGCTGAAAGTATAGATAAAGATACCAATTCAGATAATTGCAATTTTCTCACTTAAAACACCCTCCTTCCTTTTCACTACCTGCTTTACCTTTTCTATTAAGCAATTTAATTTCTCCTATTTATCTACCTTAGCAAAGTCTAGCACTAGGACTAAGGCTCTATTTATTTTAACCGTGTCCATTGGGGCAACTTCAAACTTAGGCGTATGCCCAATAGTTACTACTTCCTCATGCCTACCAGCTTTGACAATGAACTCTTTATCCGCTGTCCTGATAACATCCCATGTGATATGTTCTTCGACACCTCTTCTATCAAACTGTGCAAAATTTACCCTTTCTTTTCTCTTTGGTTGTGTGGGGTTCTTGGGCACCTTCAGTTTCATAACTTTTTGATGTCTTATTTCCCCGCTTGCTTCGGAAGTTCTAGATGCTTTGTCAAGAAACGGAATATTCAAACCGCCCAACAGACCAAGCACAAAACTACTGATACTCATTTTCTATCTTTCCTTCTTTCTTTCTGCGTTAGTTTGTAGGCAAACTCAACCGATCTTCCAAGTACGAGTCACCTCTCAATAATACAAAGCAATTCATCCGTTTCTAGGTAATATGGTACTTCTTTAATGCTATTAAATATAACATCAATGATTTGTGCTAATTGTTATTTAATTTCTTGCCTTGAGTCATTAAAACTCCATATCTTCAGCATACTTCTGTTCCCCTTTAACTATATTAACCGCGTTAGTTAATATTAGCTTAATTTTATCCAGTTCCCTAGCGGGTAAGCCAAAGATTGGTTCCCGTTTTACATAGACGTGATCAGTTCTTTTCCCTACCGTAATCGTAAAGCAAACATCACTTGTTTTTCTAACTTGCCACGTAATTCCGTCTTCCTCACCTTTGTCACAAAAAGCATTGGATAAAGTGAGATTAACGTCAATATATTCTTTACCAACCTGATTTTGGGAAGATGCCTTGATTACGCTATTAGTAAGAACCAACATCGCTATTAGAGTCAGTACAACTATTACAGCTGTATTGTCCCCATCTAAGAATACCAAGTCTACCACAAGTGCCCCTGTACCAAGCACCACACATACCACTCTAAGGTTCTTTAGTGTTTCTAACACTCTCTAAGCCCTCCTAAGTTCTACTACATCCCATTCTGTTTCGATAACTTCAAAAGGCACACTCATACTTTCTAAGTCCTATGTCTATTACATATTTCTATATTCTTTATCGGTCGGTAAAGCCGGCAGGTTTCGTAAATAAAAAAAACAACTTACATTCTCTTATAGTGAGAATGTAAGTTGTTCCACGGTGTTAACACTATTTCCTGAAGAGAGTAATAGTTTGGAAGGTCTAATCTCTAGGAAAGTTGACCCAGTCTCATCTTCATGTAATTTATAACCATCCAAAAGAGAAATCTCCATCATATTCTGACATGCTTCCTCTACGATCTGCTTTTTCTTAGTAGGTCTGTTTGCTTTTATTCCCATGAGGAGTGCAATTTCATCTAAAGGCCAGCGTGTGATACCTTGAGCAACTTGTGCTGGTAAAAAGAGATATAAATTCTGTGCTGTGCCTGCCTTTAAGTCTTCAAGAATGGCTAGACTTAAGTAAGCAATAGCTCCTGACTGTAATGAACGGTAAACTGGATCAGAGAACATGATCTTGAATGTTTCATTTTTATCGCGCCGCCCAATTGCCTGTAAGATATTTATCCGATCTAATGAATCGATTAAACCTTTTTCATGATAGTAGGTAAATTCAAACTTACTATCTTGGAGTACTTCAAGGGATTGCCAGATTTCTTGATAGGTCCTTCCACTCGTATTACGATTCATGGCTTTAGCAAGAGAATAAATAGTGAACTCGAATTCTTTCTGTTTTCCACTTACTTCCCATAGCTTATGAATCCCAATTAATACCTTTGCATCTTGTAGGGTCAGTTCTTTCTTAGCTGGATGATAGATTTTTGTTCTTCTATTGTCGCGGACGAGAGTATTTTCCACTTCAGTAGCTGTTTTTTTAGCCCTTGGTGTTGATATTGAACTGATCGCACTCTCCGAGAAAATATGTCCATAGGGATGGGAAGGCTTATTGTAGTAGGTAGCTCGTCTGATTACCTGCGATTCTACCCAAATTTTTTGTTTTATTTGATGTTCGAAGATTTCCTTGTTAATCTGGTCTCTTTCTTCATCCGTAAGTTGCTCCTGGACTAATCTTTTAGCTAGTTGGAGTTCACTGGTTCCTTCAATTTGTATCTGCTTTAAAGCAACTTCTTTTGTTTTCGTCTTTAATTGGTCAGCTGCCTTAGTAATGAGTTCCTGTACTTTAGGATCTTCAATAGGAAGATCTAACGCTGTTATTTTACCAACCCATTGTTCTAAACTAATTTTTCGAGGAGGCATTTGATAACAGCTCCTTTCTTATATCCGCATTTTTCGTATATATAGAATACCATACCTTTTAATATTGACTATAAATTTGACTAAAATGTCCTTTCGACCACGATATATCGTCCTTTCGACCACGATAATATGTTCTTTCAACCACGATAGTTTTTCTTAGCTTTATGTGTATCTGGCTATCAACTTTTAATACCATTCTCTCTATTAAGCTCAAAAAAAAGTAATAATCGCCATAACATAGCGTTCCATAATAATCATGAATTGAAAGTAGTGATCTATACGAGGTCGAATGAACTTTTGAGTATAAGCTTCCTTTCAACCTCCATACTAAAAAATATTTTCGAAGGACTTTTTTGTTTTTCAACCACGATATTATGTCCTTTCAACCACGATATACCGTCCTTTCAACCACGATATATCGTCCTTTCGACCACGACATATAGTAAATGTCCTTTCAACCACGATACCTTGACTCAGAGAATACGACAAAATACAATGGCATTAATGTTAAATTACTAGTTTATACCACAATTCTCTTAAAAATTTCTAAAAAAAAAGCTCCCAATGGGAGCAGGCCTTATGGCCAATTCGAAAATGATTAGAATCACTCGCTATCTTGAGGTACGAACTCTTGACAGCAATTAAACAAAACCGCAGGTAACTGTTTCTGGAAAAAACAGATATCCTGGGGGCGTGTTAAATTCGCAAAAATTAACATGCCAAAAATTAACATGCCAGTTCCCTTATTATACGCAAAATCAGCTTTAAATTCAAGGGGATTGGCATGATTGGACTCTGGGAGGACTATTCATGCTGACAAATTTTATTTCATCTGAACAACATTTAGTTAAAGGTCTGAAAAGTGTACTTGATAATCAGGAACTTAAAATATACGAGAAAATGGTAATGATTATATTCAAAGTCTATCAAGCGGAATATGGAAGTGTTTTTCCTGATTACGATACGATTGCAGCAGCTGGCAGCATGTCGAAGCGCAAAGCACAGTATGTTGTCAAAGATTTGGTTGATCGTAATGAAATTGAAAAAAAACCTCGGTTTAAAGAAGTCGTAGGTTGTCCAGTTAAACAGACATCCAATTTATATACCGTGATCGAATCTTCTTCAGCAGTTAATGAAATGAATTCAACAGTACCAATAAATGTAAAAGATACACCTGAATTTGATATTTATCATGCAGAGCATGCATTTTCTGCACAAGATGCATCTGATATCAATTTTCCATGTGCACAGTATGCACCCTATAATGCAGGTTTTATTAATCAAGATTCTTTAGATCTTTATACTTCAACAGATCTAAAAGAAGAAGAAGATACACCAAATACGCGCGAACACATGTCTGAATTGTCAAAATATGCACAATATGCAGACGTGGTTAAGAAAATGATCAAGTTTCAAGGAACAGGCACGATTTGTTATCTCCAAGAGGAATTTTTATCATGCTGCAAGTACTTTAATCTTCCACCACGTCTGATCTCTAAGCTATATCCGCATATCGAGAGCAGCATACAAAAGCACCATTTTGACTCGATTTTTAGGTCACTTGAGAAGTTTACGGAGTATTTAGCTAAAAACAAAATTCATAATCCAATTTCGTGGTTTAAAGCTACCTTCAGCAACGAAGATTTAAAGGTGCGCACGGAGATAGAATTGATGAAAACCGGACAAGTCTCTTAATTTTCTACAGATCTTGCCATATTTTTCTTACTGGATGGTCTTTTCCAGTACTAGCAGCTATTTATCAGGTCCAGGATGGAACAGTTCACAGCTATTTTCTTGTAATTGAACTTTAGAGACTTTCTATTTTCACTAAAATCTCTTTAGCTAAACGATAATTCAGCTTCGATGTAGTAAGGGAGACCATTAAAAACAGACACGAGATCCAAAGAGGGGTCTTATTCTGTACCAGTCATTGCACTTCAAAAGGGGATTGAATTTATCCATTGTGGGTCGTTTTCTTATTTACACATTCTGTACGACATTCCGGACAGATTGGTTCAGTTCCACAACCGCCATCAGCGTGTTCAAAGCACTCATTAGGCACACCTAATGATCCATCACTAAAACGGTTCGTATATAGCCCGTCGAGTTGCATTTGAAAGCACTGGTCAGGGACCTCTGTGTTTCCAAAATCACCACCACATACTAAAACATGACTAATTTCGCACTCGTTTGGACAGGCCCATTCAATGATTGTTTGTTGTGGATTTGACTGTAGTATAATTTTCCTCCTTCAGATCCTTTAGAATCTCCTTTTAGGAAGAGCTTCAAAGATCCATTTTAAGATTATTGGTCTGAATTTTATATGAGGGAAAGTACTTTTGCATATTAACTCGCTAAGCAATTCCCTTTAAGTTTCAACTGTTATTGCCATTTTTCTGATTCTTGTACGCTAAGAACTTCTCGTATACAGAATTCATCCATGTTGTCGGCATCTGCAGTAGCTTCTTCTAGTGATACTTGGTCCCACCACTCTTGTGCCTGTGAATTAGCGTGTTCATCACTGACTGCGGTGACCTTAATCGTTCGAGTAACTCTGAACTCTATATCGACGTAATACTCCATGTTCCAGAAGCGATTTTTGTCATTCATGTAGTCTTCTGTAAGCCATTTTGCTTCACGCATCTTCAGTTCCGTAAAGTGGTCTATAGCATCTAGGTAGCCTGCTGGGTTACCTAATTCAGGGACACCTTTACTGTAATCAAAATCAGGGCCCTGATACTTGTCTTCAAATTCCTTAGCCCACGATATGATGGACTGACTTACATCTGTGCTAGGGACGTCTAAATCAGATTTCGGAAAAGCACCGCTACTGATTAGGCAACCTACAAGGGTACCAATTTCAGCAATGTTCTCATGTAACAGTGTTTCTCTTTGTTCTTGCGTAAGTTTTTCTTTACCATGTGTCATATTATTTTACCTCCGTAGTATCTGTGATAAGATCTTGAGTCATATATTCTTCGTTGAGAATGTCTTCAATAAGTTCATCTTTGTCTACATAGAATTTACCTACGTTTGGGAGTGGGTGGTCTGTAGAGAATCCTTGCACTACGGTATGGCCAGTAAGCTGCATTAACTCTATGGCAACATCGTAGTCATCAAAAACGCTGTAGTAGCCATTCTTGTTGGTATGTAAAGACCATGTTGCTATAATCTTAATTGGTTCTTGAAGCCACAGGTTCTGTTTCCACATCCACAAGCACCAATTATCTAAGGTCTGTAAATCACCTGTTTCTGGAACAATCCGGTGAACATAAGTTTCATCTTCGAATTGTTCAACAATGAGGATAAAATCTCCCTGATGGACCTGATGAAATTTGCTGTTAGGATATAATGCTTCGATCAAAGGTTTGAATATGTCCCATGATCCTTTAGTAAATCCCATATATAAGTTTCCTCTCTGCGCTATGCCATTTTTTGTATCGCTTTAACCGCTCTATAAGACGAAAACTTATGGTGAGCAGTCTGAGCAGGGGTTATTTCGTTAAAATCATCGCCTTATGAGTCCCCCGATTGCTACATTGCTACGTCTTACTTGCTTTGCTCTGGCTGCTACACGCATATCATGGGGCTTAAGATCTCTTTCTAATTGTTTTCCTGCTGTAATAGCAGCTGAATGAACTGTAATTCATCCTGCTCGGCTACTATGAAGCTATCTCCGCTCCGCTCAAGCTGTTCAAGCTCGTCTGATCGGTCCTTGAAATATTGTATGATTTCCGCAAAACTTGGGGCTGTCTCGCCTTCCTCCCAGTCAAAATTGGCAACGGATTGTGTATATGCTTGCTTTGTACTCTGACCGCCTTCTATGAAGCCGCTAAGGGTCCAGCCTGCTACCTCTTCTGTCATTGGGTTGGGTGTAGCTGCATGATGCTGGGGGGATTTTTTAAATGCTGTTTTATTCATTGATGTTGCTCCTTTTATTTAGTTTTTTGATCTATGGGAAGCAGAGTGTCCCTTGACGGCGCTTTTTATCTCGTTAGTTCGTCAGATGCTTGAGCCCCCCATCTAATACAATGATTTAAGCTGTGGTTTTCGTTATGATAATCCTTTATATTTTCTTGAGTCTCATTCTGAAGAGCATCAAATTTCTCTTGAATTTGTACGAAAAGTGCTTTTATTTCTCTGAGTTTCTCCATTTCAACTTTTGAAAATTTCATATGTATTCCTACCTCTCAACTTTTGAAAATTTCATATGTATTCCTACCTCTCAGCATATTTATCGCAAATAGATCCATTTAGGAGAATATACGAAAAAGACCGGCACGTTTATCGCACCAGTCCGAATTTCCGTACTTCTTGCATCCAATCAGCGAATCCTTCGTGTAATCAAATGAATCGTGCCAGATTCTCATAACTTTCTTTTGTCAGACTTTGCTGTAAATATTCTTTGAACTCCTCTTTAATTCTGTTTCTTACAGCATGAATGTCATAAGATAAATAGCCCTCAATTGTATGGATCTGGTTGATATTTTTAAAGAGATTCATGAACCGAATTTGACCTACATCGCTTGCAATTTGCTCATAGGCTTCCCCCGGAGCATTATGAGAAATCAGAACCTCATATCTTTCTATTTGTTTTTTCGTTAGTTTCATCAATCATATATCTCCTTTTTGGCGTAAAATGCACCTTTATTTTGAGGAACGATTAAGATATGTCGTACTCATGTAAATTTAAGAGTAAAATAACCTGCTTTCTATAGCGCTTTAATTTCCTTCTACCATGGATCAGATCTGATAAGCGAGCCTGTGGTATATTATTTTGTTCGCAGAATGTTTTCTGATCTACTTCGAGTTCAGCTAGGCGTCTTTTAATTGCCCAGCCGAAAGGTGTGACCTTACTTTGTATCACGTAGGATCATCTCCTTTTCTTTCAATAGATTAACCTTATTTTTATCTTACCAGAGTTAAGAGATAGACAAACATGTACAGGCGATCGTTTACGGGCACCTTTGTAGTTCTTATTGCTGTATGGGGAAGAGGGGAAGACCTCCCCTGATTAGATAAGAGAACAGCTAATTTAACTGATCTTTGGCTTCATTTATTTCAGCATTTTCGAGACTTAGCATTTTTCTTTCATAGTCTAAGATTTGTTCCCATGTAAGCCATTCAGGTTTATCATCTTCAGCGAAACTATTGTGTAGCTTTTTCATATTATCGATATGCTCTTTCTCATCTAAAGCCCAAAGGATATTGGTATTTCTGTTACCGTTGTTTAAATAATACTCGCAGTCACTTTGGAACCTGCCTAACATCATATAACGAAATGTTGCATCTGATTTTAATATACCTTGCATCGCCAAAACCTCCGTTGTTATTTCGCAATCATAATTTGTAACGTATCTTATCGAGCGTTTAGCTTAATTTCCCAAGCTAGGCGAACCACTGATTTAACCGGTCGTTATCGACGTGTATACCCAGTGGTTACTGTTACCATGATTAATGGTGCTATCATTTTCTATCCTTCACATTTCTAATTTTCCATAATGTGTATCATGTCTGAGAGGGCCTTCCCGACCCTCTGAGGATTCTAAGAATACAACAGCTTTAACAAGTCATTGTCGCTTTGAGGGGGATTTGTTTGGCTATCCGTGATCCCAAGAAATTTCTTTTCTGATTCAATCTCTTTCTTAATGCCATTAACCCAGATGCCACGTATTTCGCGCTCCTGATCAGTTTTAGCTGCATCTAAACGAGAGGACTCATGGGAGAGCCGCACGTAAAGAGCATCCAGGTGTGATTTATCTGGTATGCTCATCGTTTTTGACCTATTCTGCCTTGTATTCATCAACTAGCTCCCATTCCACTAGAGATGGGTTAGCCGCCTCATACGGTTTTGTCTTATAGATCTTAATATCTACTGCGTCACGTGCCCCGTACGGGTAGCCGATAGCAACTTCGTTGTCCCAGAAGATCAGGCCTCCGTTACCTTCCATACCTTTACCTATTCCAAGAAAGGAGTCTGAGTATTGAAGACGCGATAGGTCTGATTTAACCAGTCGTTTGCCCGCCTTAACCTTATTTACGATAGCATCCAGGTACATTTTTTTGCTGATGTAACAGTTTTCACAGGTAGTTCCTTCTAAAAATATCTCTTCACATCCAGGGAACATCTTCTTCGCGCAATGCTCGCAACGGGAAACCTCTCCAGCGTCCATATATTCTCCATTACGCAACTGTTCATCTGTAGCTGCAAGCATTCGGTTGATCTGGTTAATGAAATTTTCTTCGCCGTCTTCGCGAATCACATATCCGCAACTCCAGCTATCAAAAGAAATGCCATCTCTTATAACCAGCCACTCGTCGCCGCCGTCGATCTGATTAATAAAGCACAAATTTTTGAAGTAAAACGCTTGGCCAAGGCACCAATTTCCCCCACGTAGCTTCTTGACTAGGGTACCGATAGTCATACACTCACTGAAGGTTGTACGTGTGAATTCTGGGTCGTAGGCCTGTCTGATCCATGGATTTTCATTCCCGATCTTGTACCAGGTCTCGATGTTGGACAAATCTGTATAACCCAGCTCCTTGAGGATTACCAGGTTTGAGTATGTTGCTCCCCAGGATGTAGGTCCGTTAGCAATGGTCTTTTCCATGTTATGGATCTTAGATTCTTTCATTTCTTCTCTACAAGTTTCAGGTGTACCATCCTTATACGTGTAGGTGTAGCTCACCTCGAAAACTTTTTCTGATACTGGCGTTGTTTGATTCATATTAATTCCTCCTGTTTTATGAGATTTGTAGTAGGGATCATTAGGGACTCCAAAAAGCCTCTCACAATAGTGAGGGGCTTCAGCAATTCCTAATAAAGCTAAAGTTTTTCGTAGAATTCAGCTTCATTTGTACAGCCTTTAACACTGCAGATGCCCACTGCTCCTGGCGAGATGGTTAATTTAGCGCACTGTACACATAGCTGCACAGTTCCATCTTCCCTGATGTCGTCATACTTAAGAGATTTTGCAATTTGTGTGTTCATGTAATTCCTCCATAGGTTTTATATTGTGAGAGTATTGGTACTCCCCTGTACGTTCTACGATCGGGAAGTTTTGCTAAGTCCTAGTCTTTGGCGCATTGGCCAATTTGATAAAAAGTAAAGGGGGGTATACCAAACGTCCGGGCCTTCTAGATCGGATTCGGTGGCGGGCTTGCTTAGCGAATCACCGATGATTACATATCCGCCACAGCCGAGCAGGGAGAGCTGTACGTAGCACATAAGCGCGGCTGTCCGGTCAATGTCTTGGGCGGTAAAGAGGATGCTCTGTTGGAAGTTGATGCCTTGAGAGCGGGCTTCGTTAGCGAAGGCAATGAGCGTAGCGCCGGCACCGCAAGAAGGGTCGTTTGCAGTTATGAATCCCGTTTCGGTGAGCTTCTTAGATAAATCGGCGATCTCCATCTGAGCCATCAGCTGACATATGTTATATGGAGTGAAGAATTGACCTTTCCAATGATTGCTTAATTCTAGCTGCATAAATAAATCGCCGAGAAAGTCTTGTTCGGGATTTATTTCAAGAGCTTGCACGATCTCAGCAAGGAGCATTGGAAAGATTTTTTGCTCGCTAGGATTATATTTTGCATTTAAGCTAAAAAAGTTGGCTTCGCGGACATTTCTGTGGGTATGATTGATAGTGTTAGAGATTCCACTAGCTGCCATCTCAATGAAGTCGCTCCATACTTGCCAAGCACTATGTCGGTGCGTGAGTTTTGTAAACAGTTCTATGAAACGTTTTTGTGCCGGGGGCAGACCGGTCTTGTTGTTTTTCATTATTTTTCCCTCCAACTTTTTGTTATTACATACTGAATGCCATTTGGCCATTGATTGGTTTATACCGTTCGAACTTAAGTATTTTACCGGTTCCGAGGCATAGCTCCGGAACATTCGATCGAACGAGTGATTTGGCAAAAAGCGGAGGGACAGCATTGCCACAGCGGGCAAGTTGTTTGCTTTTTGGATACTTTTTCCCGTCTGCGTCCACGTCGATGATATAGTTTTCCGGGAAACCCTGAGCTGCGAACAGTTCATGTGGCTCAAGCATACGCATACCGATGTCTATAATTTGATAGTCAACGTCTCCGATTGTGACCGTTCCGAAATCATCTTTCAGACTGCTTTTGTTGCTACTATAGTATTGCTGTAGAAAGGAGCGGACTTCGTCAATGTGCGTTTCGCCTGCAGTAACTGCAGGTACCGGCTCTGTGAGCGGCTGTACGACCTTATCAGTCTCGTGATACTTGAGTAGAGGTCTTGTAACCAAAGCGCTCTTGTCACTAGCAGTGGCCGCTACGGTGTCAATTGGAGCGCTCTTTGATGGAATAGAGTTTGGTAGCGCTAGAACTGCTTCGGCGACTGCAAACTTGTTGCCTGCAGCTGTGATCGTACCTACTGGTTTATTTAGGTCCAGGACGCGAGGGGCTTGTCCGTTTCGCTCTGTGTAGCCCATTTGAATGAGTGTCGGGCTAATTAACTTGTGATGCCCACCCGAAGCAAGGGTCCTAAGCAGCTCGTTTTGCAGCTGCTCGCTTCCGAACCTTGTCTGTCGTATCTGGGCGATGCGTGGTGTGACGGCATTTTTAGATGTCATGACAAGAGGGCGGGGGTTATTGATGATGTAGCGATCAATCCCGCGAGCGATCCGGCGCTTCGTATTTTCAGCCAGCTCTTTTTTGCGACTAAAAATGGAGTTGCACTTAATAGACCAATCAATGATCTCCGCAGCGGTACGCCATGGTGCGAGTTTCCCGCTCTGTACCTCAGGGCTATCAGGAGCCCCGTGGGTCGGCTCTGGCCATACAATTGGACGACCGTCACAGCGAGCGACCATAAACAGTCGCTTCCGACTTGTCGGAGCGCCGTAGTCGCAAGCGCGTAATTCGCGCCATTCAACATCATATCCTTGGCGTTTTAAAGCGCTTACAAATGAATTGAAGGTATATCCTTTCCGTTTTGGATCAGGGTAGTAGACTCTTAGTTCATGAGGTACTTTTTCACCAGGCTCCGAAAGGACCAACTCATACTTGTTAGGATCGTTTGGATTCAGAACTTTTTTCATTAAACGGCCCGTTTCCTTATCACGTTCTGGAATAACAGGTCCCCAAGTTTTGAATTCTTCTACGTTTTCTAACATGATGACGCGGGGGTGGACGGTGGCTGCCCAACGAACCGCTACCCATGCAAGCCCTCGTATGCTTTGCTCAACAGGCTTCGAGCCTTTGGCTTTTGAAAAATGTTTACAGTCTGGAGAGAGCCAGACTAAGCCAACCGGCCGACCTGCTGCTGCATCGCGCGGGTTGACGTTCCATACCGATTCACAGTAATGCTCTGTCTCTGGGTGATTTACCTGGTGCATGGCGATCGCATCCGGATCATGGTTAATGGCTACTGCTGGACTTTCTCCAGTGGCAAATTCAATACCAACTGAGGCGCCGCCTCCACCAGCAAAGTTGTCTATGATAATTTCCTTCATGTATATCCTCCATTTACATGAGCACAGGCTTTTCTTAAACCAGGTCACGTATCAATTTTTTATGGTTAATACACCGAGCACATTGGAGAATAAAATGAACTCTGGGCTCAGCGTAATGGTTTAAATACTACTTGTTCAGAAAAAGCTTTAATTTCGTATTATGTATTGGTCGCGGTTGGCGACGTGTTTGAACCATTTGCTTGAGAAAGGGATAAAAAAATAAACCGGCATGCAGGCTTGCATACCGGTTTATTAGATAGTAAATATGATGGGGGGGAGAGATCTTTTGACGCGATCCTTGTTATTCATACTCAACCACATTTCTGTAAGGCATAGCTTCAATTACAACAAAGCCTAACACAGCAATCACCAACGCTAACATAATTATGTACATCACCCCATATGGATTAGTCTCCACGTAACTCAGCATGATTTTTGTAGTCATATTTTCTGCCAACTTTTCCGATAACCAGCTACTATTCACCTTGTCTCCTATCCTTCTTCAATCACTATAAGTAATTAAAGTTCACCATTCGGGTTTTTATTTGTGATCAATCTAGTTTGTAATTACTATCTAAACTACTTACTAATTAAATAAAGAGGGGTGAGTTCACCCCTCGATTTCTTACAGTCCTGAAACTAAAGTAAAGGTAAACACAGAACGATAAGTACCTGCCATAAGACCAGTATCTCCACCAACTGTGTAATTACTACCTTCACCTGCAGAATTAACTTTAACTCTATCAGGCACACTCAAGGTGAAGTCCATTGGAATCTCATAAGAACCCATCCCTTCAAATGCAGGAGCAGTTGCTAATGTTTGTGATATGTTAGGCGTAAATACTTTCTTGCCTACATTAGCTAGTTCAGATTCAGGTCCAGATACAGTCTTACTATTACTTACATCTACAGCTAATGAACTTGCAGGGATACTCACTACTAATGATTGTGTGTTAGTAGAGTTATCATTCAAAGGATCTGAAACAAAGTCTTCGATCTTCAAACTGTACTGCCAACCCTTACCATTACCACGATAATCGTCAACTAATGCTTTACTTACGGAGTTGATTTGTTGGTAAGGTTTAGTACTATCAATCACTATTGTAGAAAGGTCAGCGCCTTCAAATCTAGACATTAAAGCACCTGCATTGATATTAATATTTACATCTTCGGAAGTTGAATTCTCGAAAGGACCTTCAGGAATGATTGGTTCGCCCGAAGGCACCACTAGGACGAAAGGTCCACCAGAATAAACAACAGTACCATCCGCTTGTTCTCTAACTTCTACACGGATGTTATGCGTGCCCGATGTCAACACTACAGGCCCACTATACAAAGTCCAAGTATCAGCTAGATCGCTCTTATAATAAACTTGTTTACCAGTTGCAGATACGCCAAGATCAATGACCATTTCACTATTAACTGCCCTAACGCTTGGGTCAACAGTTGTAGTTATAAATTCGGCAACTTCACTTTCTGTTCCGCCAGCACTTACTACTTTGGCTCTAATAGTATGTACACTATTTGAGACTGTCACAACACCAGTAGTCTTAATCCAGCTTCCGCCATCGATTGAATGCCAAGCAACACCTTCGCTTGGTTCATATTGCACTTCGATATTTAAATCGAAATCATCATTCAATCCAGTCTGGGAAATCACTGGTTTAGTCACTACATCCGGAATTGCTACTTCGTCTGCTGTTACATTAAAGGACTTACTAATTAATTCTTCATTTCTACTGTTTACTACCCTAACTTGTACTATGTGATCGCCAAGAGCTAATGTTAAATTGTTCAAAACATTATGATCTTGCCAAGCATCATTATCTACCTTAACTTGAACTTTGGCATTACCTGTAAAGGTTGCGCTAACTTTAAACTCGGTACCACTTACTTTATCCAACAAAGGATGTCCACTAGTGATATCGATTGGTACATTATCTAAAGTCAAAGTTCCAATCTCACTAGTCAAATCACCAGTGTTAGTTGAACGTGCTTTGATAGTTACAGTACCTGTTTGTGTTACCGTAATAGGTGCAGTATAAGCTGTCCAAGCACCATCATTAATTTGATATTCTTTAGTTGCCAAGTCAGCATCAGCACCATAGTTAATTCCAACTACAGAACGATCAAATTTGTCTTGGCTAGTGATTGCAACTACTGGAGTAGTTGGTTGTGTTGCAGGTGGTACGAAGTCAGCAGGATAAAGATTAGTTCCACCGGTTATAGGCGTGAATGTTCCACTACTGTTGAAACTACCTAAAACTCCATCTTCATCTATCGCATATGCATACGATCTACCGTCAATACCGTTCTTTATATTATACAGTTCTGAGAACTTCTTAGATAACGTGGTAAATACCGAGTTCTTCCATGTAATCACAGTCCCGTCTTTCTTTAAAGCAAAAACGGTTGCATATGAACTTGTAAGGTTATCTACAGCAAATGTTTTTATGTCTTTAACCTCATTAGAAGTTCCTGATATCCTAACGGGGTCTTCTAAATTAGATGTTCCTGAAAGACCTAATGTAAAGTCAGAGTTGGAACCTAAGCCATAAACATACCCATTATCTTTAAGATACAGGATAGATCCCTTGTTCGTTCCGAAGACTGAAACAACTCCACTACTTGCTATAGTTCTTCTTTCGGCAAAACTCGTATTAAACGGGGCTTCCCAGTTTGTAGGAGAGGTACCCCAATAATCTAAGGAGCCATCTTTTAATTGTAAATAACCAGTACTATTAGAGATTCCACCAAACTTACTGGTGTAGTTCGCCATTCTAGTCACATGATCGATATCTATATCAGCTGGCACCTCTATTAAACTTAAGGCTTTTAATGCTTCATTGCCTCCAGCATTTCGATCGTCATACTTAGTTAAATCTGTTAGAGTGTACTTCTTACCTGCGATAGTAAAGATACGTTTAGCAGCATTGCTGGTGGTGGAACCCGTGTATTCGGGAGAATGCACAGTCCCTTCAAGAAACTCCATATGGAATTCATCAGCCGAACTGAAGACAGGAAATTGAGTGAGTTTTAACGGTTTAGCAGTAGTTAAACTTGTGAGCTTGAAATCATTACCTATGAGGTACGTAACTCCATCACCTACTAATAAAATAGACGTGTTTGCTAATTCAAAGATCTTTTTAATGCCTTTAATAGGGTCTCCTGTTTCAGGGTCAACAACCTCTGTAGGCACTAGTTTAGTTTGTTTAACTCCGATACCTAGTCCGCCGGATTCCCCAGTTCCCCATGCAAGAACACTAGTATCCTCCATCAATGCGAAATACTGTCCCGAACCGGCCGGACTACTCGCCTTATTCCTAGTTGCATAATCTTTAACACCGTCGAGCACTTTTGCTACAGTAGTAGATTTCGTACCATACCAAAGTGTACCGTTATTATCAAGATACTCTACGTCCCCTTGATAGTATGTATCATACTTTTTTAGGTTAGGCGGAGTTTGGATAAGTGCAGTAGTTGGTAATGTCTTCTGAATTAGTGACGTTGCATCGTTTAGTGTTATTTTTATCCCCTGATTTGTGGAGAATGTAAAGTTATCGGGATAATAAGGTTCGATACTTACAACCTTTCGAGAATCCGCCGCTTCCGCCTTAGGCTGTGGGATTGTCAATGACAACGAACCTAACAGAAGGGACATCGCTGTGGTAATAGTTAAACTTTTCTTCCAGTCAAATTTCTTCTTATTCATCTCTCACCCTCCTATATCCCGGAAGTAGCTGTATAAGTGAACACAGATTGATATTTCCCAGCAACTACACCGATTTCTTTACCTTGAGTGTTTCTTATAGTTTTAGGTAAAGTCAAGTTATACGCTACTTCAAATTCATAGGCACCCTGACCTTTTCCTGGTTCCACAGAAAGCACTACCCCAGGTTGATTTGATAAAACTTTGTTTTGTGCAATTTCCCCACCACTAGTAAAATCAAGTGGCACACCACTAATCGTATCCACAACAGTTGCCGAATACTTAACAGTGCTAATAGGCAAAGTGAATTGTTCCTCACCCATCGTAGTTACGAAGTCTGTAGCCGAGACACTATATGTCCAACCACTTCCATTACCTCTAGAGTCTACCGCTTTAACTTTAGTTGTAGCTTTCGAAGTTTGGTTTGACTTAGTTGAAGCTAGTGTGATATCAGTAAAGTTTAACTGAGCTTGGTTAAAAGCCAAGTTACCTCCTGATACTACCACTTCTTTTTGTTGCTCTGCCGCATATGTAGTTAACGGGAATGTTAATACTAGTGCGCAGATTCCAAGCAATATTTTCTTCATTACTCTTTCACATCCTTTTTGTATTGGTTAGCGGAGACACTTCATCCAAGGTACATGAGAATCACCTCCTAGCATACATAACATTAAATGTGTGTTATGAACTTATCGTCTTGTAACTCTCCTAACCCTACGACGTTCTTCATCTTCTTTCTTTTTACGTTTCAATAACAAGAAAAGGAGGAAGAAGAATCCAACAATAAAGATGATCAAAATAAAGATAATAATGATAGTTAACCAAAGATGACTTTTAATCCATTCAAGCAATCCACCACCGGCAATGACACCAGCATTGGTTAACTCTTCTAGAGACTTGTTTGCTTCTTTTTGGGTTACTGTAAACTTGAATTCTTTGCTGATAGTTTCGCCAGAGTAAGTGGCTTCATAATAAGCTGTATACTCTCCCGGCCAAAGAACTTTGTCTTGCACGGTATAAACCATGTCTGCCGTAGTTGATCCATAAATAGAACCTTCCATAGCAGAAGCGTCATACTCCTCACTAAACATTTCTATTCCTTTCGAGTCCTTGACTCTGATAAAACCACTAGGTCTTTCTAAAATAGTTCCGTTGTTACTAAGTTTAACAGTCAATTGAGAATAACCGTTTGCTATGTATGAGTGCTTAAATCCATCAATACTCATGCTATGTGTTGCTTTATCTACGTCCTTCTCAAAGACTACCTGCACACCAATTCTTTGGATTTTCTCGATTAATAAGGTGGTCTTATCCTTCTCAGTCGTACCACTGTTTAGTATTTCATCTTTAACTTCTTCCGCAGCAACTACTCCAACATATTGTCCGGCTTTAAGATCCTTAGGTATCGTAAAGTCATATGAGAGCTTTTTTTTCTCTCTCGCTTTGAGTGCTACTTTATAACTACCATTTGGCTCTGCCCATGATCCAACCGAATTTAGATAATCACCACGCGTTGAAAACATTTTCCCACCATTAACCCCAGGTCTGGCATCGGCTGGATAAACCCAAAGATCCAACGGCTTGTTAGTTAAATTAGAAAGGTAAAACACATAATTCTTTTCTTCTCCACCAGCCACTTTGTCTCTGTAAAAACCAGTTGACTGTTCTATCTCCTTAACAGGAGTTAATAAGAAACTACTTCCTTCTTCAGCACCTGCAACTGTCGAACCCAATGACAGTGATAGCAACAACGACATTAAACCAACTTTCCATTTCACTTGCTTCATAATAATCTCCAATCACCTTCTATTTGTCTTACTAACTTGCTACGATACATTAAATAAAGAGGGGTGCAATTGCACCCCTCACTGATCCTAAGCTAACGGACTCGTTTCTTTAATTCCATCAAGTTTCATAACTTCATGCAAATCAGCACATCTTCCAATAACTTCAGCTGTCACCATACGGGATACACCAGTACGTGCCTTGTTAGTTGTTATGTATGGAATCTTCTTAATCAAGCATTCTCGTGTAATATATTAAGTTACTGAATAATCTCAAACATATAATGTGTGACATAAAGTGCTTATATTCTACTAATTAAGTGTTTCAGTCAGTTTTCTGGAATTCTGTGATATAGGAATACCAACAAAATTTTTTCTCCTTAAAAGGATCTCACCACAGTTAGAACAATATCTTATTGTTTTATCTTCGTTAAACATCATTTTTTTGTAATGATTACATGTTTTCATAATTTTCTCAGTCCTTATCAATTGTATTTCATGTATGAGAAGCTGAAAGGCCTAAATATGATATTTACAGCACTCAGTTAAGGTATTAGGTACATAGGACTAAAGAAGGGATTATAAAAATAAATAATAATGCTCTGTACATAACATATTATAATACGTTTTACGTAAATTTCCAAGAAAATTGTAGGATTTTGCTATAATAAGTACTTTGTGTCGGTGGTTTTATGAACGATATAAAGTCTTAAGACCTAATATTTATTACGTTCTTTATTATTTGAGTATAAAAAAGAACCGATTTCGGATAAATCCGTAATCGGTTCTTGGTAGTTAGAAGAGAGGATAAAAATACTAATTATTGCTTCTTCGAACGCAGCTTGCATAGATCCCCCAAATCCCTAGCACTTTGACATTTATAACGGATTTTCATTCAAAGTGAGTTTGAAAGAATTCATTTCATGAATATCGACGTGATACTTAATGAGAAAAGCATTTCTCTCTTCACCTGGAATGGAGACAATGATTTCTTCATCTGGAATATCCTTTAGTGATGATGATGCAGCACGGATATCTGACGCCGTTGCATCATCATTATGCTCATCAAATAACTGGTAGATGTTGAACTGACCGTCTGTTTCAGTTTTCGTGATGATGAAAGTGTCCTCCTTTGTGGAACCTTTATGTATCTGAGAAGTGATGGTATTCATATAATATATTTTCTCCTTTCGGCTTTAGGCCGAGTATATTCGCCATGATCGGCGTGATGTAGCAAATGTAGTTCGTTTACGTTTGGTGTAAGAACAAGACGTAAGTGTTATAAAACAATCGTAAAAAAGAAAAGAGAGAAACGCAAGTACCTGTGATAGTTAATTACATACGGTTGTTTTCGACATCATAGATTTGGGTGTGATACAGATCGTCTTTTATCGACTAAAGAATCGAAGTTGTAGTTCATGAAGATAGATCTCCAGTTGATGGATGTAAGTCTGATAATGTTTTCCCTTACAGCAGCGATTTTTATAGGGAGTGTATGAAATGATCGATTTCTCATATTTAGGCCAAAAGGGTAAAATCTCAGTATGGGAAGGGGGACTTTTCCGTAACGTTAATATCCCTATGTATGATTCTGAAATCGAAGGAAACATCAAATCGCTTATGGGTCGCGGAAAGAACGCGACTTTTTTCGGGACGAAAAAATGGTGTCATTTACTTTAAATCTCTTTTTTGTCTTCAATTTCATATTGTGAATTTTTAGAGAAATCATGAAGTTTAGTTTCGAGACATAAGCGCAGCTATATATGGAGATGTATTAATGTAATTCTTAAATAAGTAGTTCTTTGTGTTAATATTTTAAACCCCCCTAGTTTAAAATATTAACCAAACAAATAGCCTAAAACATTATGTTGAAAATATTAACTAAACGATTTCTGTGGATAACTAGTGTTATTTTTTTTAACCAAATGGATTTCATTATGTTATAAAAATTAACGAAAGCTTATGTTAGAAAAATTAACCAAACAAAAGTTATCCACTTTTTCGTTATGTTAGAAATATTAACCAAGGGGATTCTAGTAGCAAAAGAGGACGTACAATAAAAAAAGCGGGAGAAATTCTCCCGCTTTCATATTAAAAAATGATTTGATCTGCAGTTTTGATGATGATAGGACGTTCGATTCCGGAGTAATGCGTGATAGTATAATTTAATAAATCCATGTAGTTTCTGTCTAGCCAGTCTCTCGCCATGTCATGACTGGCGACAATAATGATCTTACCTTCTCTAATTAGGAGGTAGGCTTCTCCGAACCATGTTTGGAAAGACGGTAATGTCATTTTGGTCTTTATGAATGAGCAAGCTTCTTCCCACAATCGCGTTTCTTCGACCGTACGAGATAATTTTACTTCTTCGTTTTTTCTCTCTATGTGTTCTTTGATTCCAGATCCAATTACAGCGGATTGGGGTTTTCTTTCGAAACCTTGATTCTCGATTATCGTAACCGGGGAAACATCAGGACTGTTTTCAGCGAGTTCAATGTCGTATGACTCACTAAGTTTTAAAATGTATGCATTATGACTTTCCCGAATATTGTCAGGTAGCTGAGCAACCAAATCTTCGCTGAGCAGTGGAATAGTTGCTCGGACTTTGACTCGGGTAGCATCATTCATACCGGATCTCTTTTTACTTTCTGCCCAAAATCGCATGACAAAGGCGTGCGATTCCAATATTTCCAGGTACTTGGAAAGCGTCTGGCGGGTGATCCCCATGATTTCGGCCATATTATCGATTGACCGAAAGGGCATATCGTTGTTAATGCACATTCTATGATAATTAATGTATACCATTGTAGCTTGAAACCCGAGAATGGGTTGCCAGTAATCCAAAATATAATTTTCAATGATCGTTTTATTGCCAGATTGTGCGACTAAAGATTTCCCGAATCCTTCAAGACTGAATGCAGCAACTTCACTTGCTGTGAAATAGATTTTTTTGTTTACTGTGACGAGATCTTCTATATTTTGATCGTCGCGTTTTCTCGTACGAGGCACCTTTTCAGCTGTAGATACATAACGGAAATAGGTGACACTTTCATTGCTTTGTTTTTTCACGGAATTGCCCTCCTAAAATTGACAAAGGGGTGATTTATCCGCTATACTTACCGTAACTATAAAACTGATTTGTTATAGACTCCCTTTCTTTGAAGATTTACGTCTTCTTTAAGGTTGGTGAGTATAGCGATTTGTATCGCCGGAGCCACTCCCTACTGCGAAAGGGGTGGCTCTTTTCCTTGTTCATCATATTACCACATTTTATAACATTTGCTAACGTATGTTATTAACGACAAGATCTTAAGTATTTATTCGCAATAGGTCAGAATCCCTATTTCATTTTTATCGGATATAAAGTCTATATTTGTTAAAAGATATTATGTAGTAGTTAAATATTTTGTTGATTTATATAGAAAAAAAAGCCCATACGGAAGTTCCGTATGGGCTTTTTGTACATCAATTGATCACGAACTACTAGTATATTGATTAACCTACCTCTTTAAGTAAGGATTGTCGATTTCGATCTTTATCATCCTCTAATGGACCGCAGGAATCGCCACAGACCCATGATCCGTCGTTTGCAGTATAACCGTAGTCTTCAGGGATCATTGTTCCGCAAACCATGCATTTGTAGGTGAGTAGTGATCCTACATGCAGATCTTGTAAAAACCAGTTTGTCATCTGAACAACCGTATCCTGAATGCTGTGGTGTTCAATATTATAGTCAGTAGGGATAATATCCATCATTTCTCTGTATTCAGTCAGACCCATATGGGCGTATGCGTTTTTGATCTTTATCATATATTTTAGATTCAGCAGAGCGTTCCACTTTGTATGCTCTATAGATGTGATTTGGGTACCAGATTTTTCGTCGAACATCTCGGATTTATCAGCAGGGCTCATGCTATTTAAGATATTTTGAGCAGCTATTCGGGTCATATTGATGACATCTGATGGTTGTAATGGTTCGTTAGATCCCTCAGCTATCTGTACTTTCTCTTGTTCAAGTTGCTGCTGGCTAATCGTATTCTTGTGAGTGTCCTCCAAGATCCATTCGATAATTTGCATCATGATGAACAAAGAGTGCACGTCTCGGTCTATGCCGTAGGTCCGTACAAGGTGCTGCTTACCTTGTTCAGTTACACCCATGTATGTCTTGAACGTTAGCGGCTTAATTAATTTGTCGAACAAGTCTCCATACTCATTGAATATTAAGAAGGATTCGACCAACTCACCATCTTCGTTAAACATTTTAGACTTAGCATCCTTAGTAAGTAGTGGGTATAGCTTTCGTGCAAATTCTTTAGCAATTGACTCAAAATGAACAGAACGTATTTTCATAGTTAATCTCTCCTTTTATCTTATATAGGTTCCTATTGTTTGAAGAATCCTGATCTAAACCAATTTGGGATGTCTTTTTTGGTCATATATTGAACATAGTAGCTGCCGTTGTTGTAATACTGATATGGCTTACTTGTTAAGACACGTACCTTTGTCATATCCGTGCGGTTTTTAGCATTATCACGAACAATATTTGCTTCCTCTAAGGTATCGCATTCCATAACAAATACAGTCTCTTTGCCTTCAGAAGTGCCCCAACCACTCAAAAACTTGTCAATTGCAACTACGAAATACTTCTTAGCTTGTGTCATTACACAATCACCTCTTTATTAAAGCGATCACACGTCACGCTCGATTATTTTTGATCAACATTGGTGCGAAACCTATATGTACTTCTTTGATGAATACAATTTTACACATGTTTGATTGGTGCGGATGGTTTATCGCACAGTGGTTAGTGAAGTGATATTAAAAACACAAAAATATTAAAAGTGTTAAATAAACACTTGTATGTTCAACGTTTTTATCTAAATTATATTGTGATTTTACAATCATTCGTTATACTAAAAGATAGACAAGAGTTATATTAGGAAATGAGAACAATTTCCAATGGGGGAGGTTCAGAAGAGTAAGTAGAAGTACGTAAGGTTACATAGACGGGAATTTGCGATGGATCAGACCAAGCCTAAAAAGACGCAAAGGATGAACAATTTTATGACGGGATTGACTAAAGAACTTACGTATACCGAGCAGGATTATTTAAGAGATACTCGTGCGCATATTGCAAATGTACAGCGACATATGCAGGCGTTCGCAACTCTACTCAATGCACGATCATTAGAACATGATATATCCAAGCTCGAAGAACCAGAGAAAAGTATTCTGCACCAAAACACAGAAGAGTATAGAAGATATAGAATCGGTAGTCAGGAGTACGAAGCTCATTTAAAGAAAGTGAAGATTGCGCTCGATCATCATTACGAGATGAATTCGCATCACCCTCAACATTACAAGAATGGTGTTGCTGGAATGGATCTGTTGGATGTCGTTGAAATGTTTTGTGATTGGATGGTGGCATGCAGAGAACATGGAGACGGTGATATTGTTCATTCCATTTTGGAGAACAAAAAGCGCTTTGGTTACTCGGATGAATTAGCTCAAATATTGATCAATACTTCAGTGCGATTTCGTAAACAATCCTTAATGGATCAAAAATAAGATGTAAGGGTGGAAGATAAACACACGCTGAAATTATTTTGGCGTGTGTTTTTTGAATCTAATTCCCATTAAATAATTAAATACGAGAATATTTTATATGTAATAATTAATGCATCTTATATGAAAATAATTATTAAAATAAATGTTTACCATATAAAATATGAAATGAAGTAAGAGGATTCTAATAAAAAAAGTTTAATATTTTATGATATACGCATATAAAAACACATAAATTATCTTATTAATTACGGATAAAAAGCATATATTATATGCATTACTTGCATGGACGAAAGTATGATGGTACAATATTCCTACATCCAGTAAGAGCCTTTGTGGTACATATTGGTGTTGAATTCTGAGTTCTTACATATGAAAAGGAGAGACGAATATGAACACAAGTGAATTTCGCCTCTGCCTCTACTTGGAGAGAGTGTTTAGTGAGAAACAGAAGTGTGATTCGTAATGGTTGATCCGATTTCAGTTGATTTACGACAACAAAACTCGATCCATTTTGAAGTAAAAGATGGAAGCTATTTTTTAGATGGTCACGAAGTTTCAGCAGAAAAAGCCATTACTTCATTAGTCATTAGCTTACAAACTCTTGGAAATATGGTTCGGTATCAGGAGAGTATAGCTTGTGGGAACGGTTATGCAGATAGCCGATTGATAGAGTGGTTGCTGAATAAAAGTGGTGTGACCTGCTACCAGATAAGTAAAAAATCCGATGTTAGTGAATCGACACTTTCCCGCATAACAAGTGGAGAGACGTCTCTGCCCGCTATTCGTTTCGGAACAGCCATCAAGTTGTCTGAATACGCCAAAAAGCTTCAAGTTCAACGGATGGGGTCTGGGAAGGTGAAATTTGAGAAAGGAAGTGAACCTAAATGAGTGAAAAACCCAAACGGATTTCGTTCTGGGAATCAGAAAATGAAGTAATTAGGCAATGGTGCAAAGATCAAACAAATTTGGGAACAAGTCTCGACCTTATTATCGCAGATGCGATTAAGGTTTATGGAAAAGGCGATGTGATCAAAGCTTATCTAAATCAACGCATGATGGACATGCAGTCTCAGGGGTCCGCAAATTACGTTCCTTCACAACAAGAGCCACCAGTGACCGGCTTGCCGAATAGAGATCAAGTATCTAGTTTTCGAGAAAATGAGACATATCAGAATGAATTTGCGGATGCTAGCGAGGGTGCTGGGTTTGTAGATCCGCAAAGAGGTGGAAATTCCGAACATGGAGATATAAGCAATATTTCCACAGATGATAATTTGTCAGGAACTCAAGTACAAGAGAGTGATAGTGAAGACGATTACAATCCAATCGACATTTTATTACGGGATGCGGGAAGCGGTTTAAGACCATAAACGGACAAGACTCAGAAAGTGGCGTCCTGGTCAGATATAAATTCTACGGTTCCAAAAAAGTAGAAAATCCATTAAAATTCATGATTGAAAAGGGAGAAGATATTACAATGGCGAAAACGACTGTGGAACCAATTAAAGCCGGTATCGATTTGGGGAATGGCTACGTTAAACAGAATATTAATGGGCGGGTTAGGGTACACCCAAGTGTCGCAGTTAAGCAATTTAACCCAGATACGCCGCCAGTTAGCGCAGATGCAATTGGTTCTGTAATAGAAGACATTTTCAACCAAATGGATTTAAGTTTCTTGAGTCCGTTGGTTAAATCGACAGAGCGGCGCTTATTCGGTGAAAGAGCGCTTAAATCGGGTATGAGTCTTGAAGAATTCGATGTATTCTCTCGTGTCGGAAAATCAGAAGTTGATCTGTCTGGTGTGCTTGCACTCGGTACGATAGCAGCTGACCGTTTACAAAACCATTATGAAAAGACAGGGAGCTTGCCAGAGGATGGCGTATTGAAAGTTAATGTTGATCTTGCGACGGCGTTGCCGATCGAAGAGCACAAACAACACATGGAACGTTTTCGTGACTTATTTTTGAATAATGGTAATGCTCATATTGTCACTTTCCACAATTTTAAACAGCAAATTCGTTTAGAAATCACCTTTGATTATGCAATAGTCATTAACGAAGGAGAATCAGCACAGTACGGCTTGATGTTTGCAAAAGAAGAGATGTTGGACATGATTCTTAAAGAAGCGGTCAAACGATTCCCGAACGGTGAATTGGATGGTATCACGGGTAAAGATCTCGTCGGAGCACCTAATACTCTCGGTATAGACATCGGCGAAGGAACAATTGACTGGGCCGTATTTACTAATCGTAAATTCAACTCAGATGCCAGTTCCACATTTAGACAGGGCTATGGTGCTGTTCTCGAAGCTACACTTCATAAATTGCAAGCTGAGGGATATCCTTACCGTTCACGTAAAGAACTTTCCGAATTTCTTCACACTAAACCATCTGTTTTCACTAAGAATAAATGGGAACATGTGAAAAATATTAATCAAAAGGAAGAAGATCGCTTTTCATCTTCAATTTCGACTGAGGTTAGCAAGGTTTTTGATAAAGTAGCAGGGTTTATTGAGGTCATTTTTGTATTCGGTGGCGGAGCAACACCTCTTGAATGGAGTCTTTTTGGAAAGTTACAAGCGCGTATTTCTGAATTTGGTAAAGATAACATGATTCCAATTGTTTATCTTGATAGTGCGTTCTCACGCTTTCTAAATGTACAAGGATTGTATCAAGTAGCGCTTCGCTTGCGTCCTAATCGTAAAGAAGCTTCGGTGCCTGTTGCAAAGTAAGATTTAGATAGTGTAGAAGAAAAGGGGAGAGGGTTTTCTCTTCTTCCCTGAGTGATATATTCACAAAAAAAAGCCTAACTCCTTATGGAGTTGGGCTTTTTTGGTAATTTCAAATTAGTGCGTTACTTCAGCTTGGAAATCGTCTTTGTAGGACTTATCCGCGTTGAAGAATACAATGTCGCCATCTTTCAAAGAGAACGTTCGGCCCCAGGAATCCTGTACACTGCGATTGAAGCCTTCCATCGTCCACTGATTCATCAGTGGGGCGTTGATGTACTGCAGGTGAGGTTGACTAAGGTTGCCATTTTTAATACTTTCGATGTTGAAGTTCAGGATGATATATCCATCTTTTAGAAAGATCGGGTCACGCTTGGTCAGGGCTCCGTTTGTACGGCTATATTCAGCCAAGTTGGTTCCCGCTTTGACGACGTAAGGATCTCCTGGTAAGGAATACTGACCGTACCATTTCTGTACGGCAGCGTTTGCTCTCGCATTGTCGACTGAAGTTGGCAGGTTTGTCTTCGGTCCGATGAGCGTACGGATCTGTTCCGGAAGTAGCATCAGGTCAAATCCCCCAACCGGAGTTTTCTCCTTGGTAAACCGGCGTATATAGTCTGCGATGAACAGTTCCCGGCTCACGCCGTTCATTTCGGCAAAGGTATAGTAATTATCGTACTTATAGCGAGCCGTATCGGTCAGTTCTTCTTCTGGCACGTTTCGAAGCCGGTCGTTCAAGATGACAAACCGTTCTTCGGTATCTTCTGGTGAACCGATCTTGATAAACGTCCGATGATCGTCATTGTAGTAGAGGTCGACGGGTGTTTTTGTTTTGCCGTCGCGACTGACGAACGTGAAGCTTGGCGTGATACGGATACCGTCTTGCTTGCCGTACATATTTCCTTTTGTTTTGAGATCAAATTTGACGTGATATCCGGTCTTAACAGTCACGTTTTTTGTGCCTTCAATCGGGTTTTTACCCGGCAGGATAGGCAGTGTGAATGGCTGGTTGTTGCCGCGCGCGGCACCATCGATACCAAGTAGCCCGGTCCAGTAGCTATTGCCGGTTGGCGTAAGGCTGCCTGACTGTGTACGGAAGACCATCTCCCAGTTATAGTCTGCGATGTCAGTGATGTGGAAATCATACAAACGACCGATGACTTCTACATTAACGGTATCCGATGCTACATGGTTGGTTAGATCGAAGTTTGCGTCCTGCTGCGTTGGGGTTATGCCTGGCGCGTTTTCCGCGATGTTTCGGTAATAGACGGTATAGTCCCCTTCATCGACCCACACGGGCAGGAAGAAATCTGTTGTGATCTGTCCGACCGGAATATTGATCCAGGTGTTTTTCGGATAAAATGTTGATTTGTCTCCAGAATAGACGTCGAATGGGAAGTAGACTTCTTTGCTTCGGAAATACTTCGCGTAATCTCGATTCCCGTAGCCTGGATAGTTTTGATGCTGCCCACTCGTTGGTATCGTCACGGTGAATGGACGATCGAGGATGAAGGCCATCCGGCTGTAGTTCGGTGTCGTTTTTTGGTTATGTGCCTGATCGTCAGATGCCGATGAGTAGTTCACCACGGGCGTATGCACAGTTACAGGGTTGATTCCGCCTATCGGGTAGGTATCGCCCGGAGCGGCGTTATAATTGGCGCTGAGCGGCTTATAAGTGATGGTTCCGCTGCTCGCCTGGCTCTGTTTATTCGTCTTACTGCTCGGAATCATGTTTCCGGGGCTGTAAAGGACATCACGACTAATTATCGTCGGGTCCGGTACTCGTGTTGGGTCTTGCGTTTTCTTCTCGACCACGCTGCCGTTCATAAGGGTTTGGCCATTAAACACAAGCGCATCATTGTTGACTTTGACTTGTTTGATCTTAGATTCGGTTAAACTAGTTAGCTCCGCGCTTTCACCGGATGGTATAGATGGTTTAGTGGTTCCACCGCTTAAGGTTTTTGATGGAGCAGTATAGTTGCCGGGCCCCTCATCAGCGACGTATTTACCGTCTCGGGTAAGCGTGACGTTAGGCGGGGTGTATCCGGCCGGATGAATCGTAATCGTCTCTCCGTTAAAAGCATAGTTTTTCAGTTGAGAGCTGTCGATTGAGTACACACCAAGTTTATCTACGACCCAATAGGAGAAAGTACGTTCAATACGGACCGGATAATCTTGAGAGCTGTTCTCTGTTTGTGGATCTGGTACTTTATGTGTTCCTTTACCGTCCGCATTTGGTTCATCCTTTCCAGGGTCCCAGTTAAATGTATAATCTCGTGTGACTGTGAGGTCATACACGCATGTTCCGAGTTTTTCTTGGAACTTGTACTGGTGTAGGTAGCTATTTGCTAGTACATTACCATAAAGATTCTCGGATGTTGGGATTCCTAGCAGCACGTCAAAGGTTTCCCGGTCACGTTGATCAGCTTTGATTACGGCGCTCGCGTTTGGAGTCATTTTCTCCCCCTCGATGACGCGGCCGTCGCTGATGGTGCAACTATTACTATTAGAAGGTGGAGTAGTCGGTGGCAAAACACCGTTATCGGTGTAGACCTCATAATGATCCGGATATTGGTATGTAAATGACGAGTATGTGTAATTATAAGCGGCGTAGTAATAGGCCATTGCTTGTGCGTTCTTTTTTGAATCATCATACAAAACCATTGGATCAGAACTGTTTTGTCTGACATAATATTTGTGACCATCAGCATAATGCTCTTGATTAAACGTAATTGTTGCAAAATCGAGACTTCGGGTTGATCCATCTGTTGCGCCTTTTTCAAGTCCGGCTACGATTTGAACAATTTCAGTTGAGAAATCAGCTGTTCCTGTAATGCCTAGCCCTCCCGTTGCTACATCTTGTTTGTAGTTAACTTCTACACGATCTGACGACGGAGTACTGGGGTTTTGTGTACGAATGATGCTGGATCGGTCGTCGATTAAATCTTTTTCAAACGAAAGTTTTGTTCCGTCAACCGTACTATAAAAGGGCTGAGTTCGTGCATATTTGATGGTCATCTGAATTTTCTTACCTGGAAATTTTCTGTGTGTTTTTCCATTAATGGTCTCAGTACCGATTTCTGCGTTGGAAAGACTGCTAAGTGCTCGCCAACTATCATTTTCACCTGCTGCGAACCAATCGAGAGTCTCACCACGATTCCATGCGAAATAGGAGCCGGAAGATCCGTTTTCTTTAGATAATACTTCGTGTTTTTCTCCGTTAAATGAGATGGTTTGATTGAACTTCTGGGCATTGACGTCAATTGTTCTGACGGCTTGGTCTCCTTTGTAAAACACAATTTTCTGTATTTTATTATTAGCCCCAGCATCTTCAGAGATAGTAGTTTTGGCTGTTGGATTTTTTGCGAAAACGAAAGCTTGTTTTTGCGGATGTTTTTTCGCACCGGATGCACTATCGTATGGTACTTCTTTTTTGATTGGAGCGGCAGCTTCAGACTTTCCTGCTAAAGGAAAAAAAACACCCAGTATACTGCTCGATAGGAGAAGTATACTGAGCCCGACAAGCAGTAAGCGTCGTCGGTTTATATTCATTATTGAATACCTACGAGACGGAGTAGAATATTTTCGCTGAATAGTGATCCGCCTGCTGGTGCTTGTAGTCTAATAACTAAATCGCCTTGTTGTATAGTTCCTGTTTTTGGAATAATTACGGCAGGAGTATCGGTCAGGCTATTGCGATAAACGCGGGCGCTTGTATTCAGCACACCTTTTTTGAAAAATGCATCAAGATCAGGGCTATCAAATCCATCGACCCGGAATTGAAGATTTTTATTAGGGTTATATTTTTTGGTGTCTTTGTTATAGACTGTTCCACCTTTGAAAAACAGGACGTAACTATTTTTCTGGTCTTTAACCATCAGATTAGTGATGGAAGGGCGGTTATTGTACCATTTGAGCGTATTGATGGGTGTAATCAACCCAAGGTTAGGGTCGTTAGGATCTGCTAGGTCAATGGCGATAAGAGCGTCCAGTTTACCTTGATATAGTTTATCTTTCGATGTAATAGTCATAAGATTTTCGTTCCACATATCTTCGACCGACGACTTCCCATTTTGTTTCAAATCGGATTCTGGTGTTACCCACATTTCTGGCATCACGGTGAAGATGTTTGTACCATGCCAATAAATTTCGGCACTGCCGACTGCATACTTATCGGCTTCAAGGTAACCGCCGGAGTTCTTCGAGAGGATACGTTCGATCAGAACAACAGCCTGCGCACGTGTGGTCAATCCTTTAGGAGCAATCTGTCCTTTACCGACACCTTCGATCAATCCAGTTTTTGTGGCGAGGTACATCCATTTGTCATTCTCTTTTGTTGTTTCTCCGATTGCACGAGAAGCAACACGGGCCATTTCGTCACGGGTCATGACTTTCGTCCACGCTGCTTCGTTATTAGAAAAATCAGCGGATGCGTAAAGTCCTGCTTTGCTTGCGGCATTAACATACTGAACGTACCATTTACCGCTTGCTGGTGTGGTTTCAAGTTTCATAGCGGATACGACCATTTTCACGAATTCTGCTCGCGTTACACTGGCGTTAGGCTTGAATGTACCATTTTGGTATCCTTCGATATAACCTTTAGATACGCCTTTATTAATGGCGCTGTAAGCCCAGTGATTCGGTTTAACATCGGTAAATTGCGTCGTTGCTGCTGTTGCGACTTGAGCGGCGTTACCTATCATACTTACGGTAAGTGCTGCTACCAGTGCGATTCCTGCGATTTTGGTAAAATGTTTTTTCATTTGACTCTCTCCTTTTGGTTAGGGCTCTTTATTTGGGAGAACTCCTACTTCGCTCCATTGCTCGGTTGCATCCGTCTGCGACAAGCTTTGCTTGTCTTGTCGCGTCGGGGCAACGAGAGGGGGGGACTCCTGTTTTTCCGAAGATTAACATTGGGAGAACACCACTCTCTATTCTTTTATCGTCAACATGAGCTTAGAGATTTGCTCTCTATTTCGTAAGGGGGAAATATCCATACCTTGCCGCGTCTTTTTCGTTCTCAAATCGCTCTTCTACGCGGCCTGGAAGTTTCGATGCATCACGATCGTAATATTTGATCCCGGTTTTTGGATCGGTTGCAGCATAAAGTGTTTTTTTCTTTTGTAGCCGGCCGCCGCCGAATGCGTAGTTGTTATACGCCTGATCGCCGACGGGGATGCCTTGAACGAATGCAACGATACCGATATCATCGATTCCATTATCCCATTCCTCCTGCGAGATCTGCGGCAGCGTGAAGATGTAATCGACGCCGTAGCGTGTAGCATATTGATTATGCCGGTTGATGACGTAGGCCATATCATTTTGAATGCCGTTAATAATCGTCTGCCGGCGTACGCTTTCGAATGTTTGTGCATCTTTCAGTAGAGTGATTTGTGTTTGGCCTGCTATTTCATGACGTTTTCCCTGAATCCAACGGTCAGTGCCTTTATTGTAAATTTTCACGAAGTCGTCGAGGGAAAACTGTACGATGTTCCCTTGCACATCAGAATAGGAGTAGGGTTTTTTCGGCGACCAAACGGGACGGAGCTGAGTATGACCTTTGGAGTCGATGAATGACTCGGTTGAATAGACGTAATATCCATCGTAGTCGATCACAAGGATCGCTGGGATGTATCCCGCAAGGTTTCCTACGGCAACAGCATCACCATTGATATCGAAGTTTAAGGTCATTGTGCGGTAAAAGCTTTCGACAGCTCGTTCTTTGTTTGCCCGAAAGAATTTCTTCGAGCCGTAACCAGGCTCATAGTCCTGGTCAACTGTATCGTTCATTACATTGGCTGCATCCTGGACTGCTGTTTTCATAACCACGTCGTATCGGTTGGTAAGCTGAATGGCTAGTTCAAGGTCATTCAACCGCATTGACGAAATTTGAAATAAAGGAAGAAAAATCATAACGAAAATAATAGAGAAACTAGTAATTTTCATTCAGAACCATTCCTTTATAGTTCATTAAGACGGATGCGGTTTGCTGGGTATTATCGTTCATAAGAAAGTCCCAGAGCTGAGTAGCAGCTGTCCGATTGATATTTGTTAGATTGATACCGATATAGTCGCCAACCTGCATGGTGTAGCGTCGCGATGAATCGTCGGTTGGTAAAACGTTATTAGGGAACATGACAGGCATGATTTGATCGTTGTAATAGGCGGTATAGTAGGTTGTGAAGTCGCCTTTAAATGTAGCCGGGTCGGCCGGATCACTGTAATTTGGACTGGTTAGTTTATGTAAATGCTCAAGTTTCACATCGTACTGATTACCTGTTGCCGAAAGCTGACTATTGAAATCGTTCCACATTTGCGGTGTTATATATCCTTTGGTTCGCGCGCTATCAATAAATTGAGTAGATGCGCTTTGTACGATTGTATTGGCGATCTTATCCTGACTACGAGCCTGTTCATAGAGTGGATACATATATAGCAGCAGAACGGCCAGTAGGGCGGCGAATATGCCGGTTACGTATTTCATAGGTACATGGCTCCTTTTTGGTCCTTATAGACTGGTGAAAGAAACTTTAAGTAAATAGCCTGACTCATCGCGGCTGTAAGTCGCTTTGTATTTCTGACTTAAATTTATAACTGACGGGTTGAATGAAGTGTAGTTATCAAGCCGACTATATAGCACGCCGCCAACTTCGATATCAATATCTCGTTCCTCTGTTCGGATTAGATTAACGATTGTGGCCCCGCTATACATTTCTTCGCCAGGCGTAGCTAGTTTTGCTTTGACCTGCCTGTCGTTATCTGCATTAAGTTTATAAGCAATTTCGGTACTGTCATTGATTGTCTTGACGACATTTACGGCATAAGTAACTGATCCGAGAAAGAGAAAGAAGATAGCGGACAGTATCATAAAACTGCGAGCATTTTTGCCCATTCGAACCTCTCCAATCTGGTTTAACAAGAGAATCGCTTCCCCGGATATGTTCGGGGAAGCGACGGGTTAGGGTTGTTTATTATTTAGTTTGAGTAAATACAATGCCACGGACCGCGTTGTTGGCATCTCGTACAATAGAAGATTTGAATTTGCCCGACGGGTTGATGAAGTTGTTATTTGCTTCATCTAACGCCGGTACTAAATTCGTGTTTTTGGCGGTACCATCGATCACGCCTGTTGTTTGGTTGAATGTGCTTCCGTAATATGTAACACCATTTTTACCTGTTTGAACGTAAACGCCGAATTGATCTTCGTTGTTGAACTGACGAACGGCATTCATAACTTGGCTGCCGGAGAGAGTCGTGTTTTCATAGATATTGAAACGTGTTTGCGATAATTGAGTTTGAATGTTGGAAAATTGTGTTTGTCCTTCTTTTGCTGCATCCTGCGACGAAATGAATATGACTACGACAGTTGTGATAAGAGCGAGTGTTAAGAAAATACCAGCTGCTAGTTTTAGACCTGAAGTTGCATTACTTCCCATAATAGATAATCTCCTTTGAATTTAAGTAGTAGTGTTTAAAACAATTACTTGGTTTGACTTTAGAGGTGCATAAGCTGAGTAACAAGGTCTTTCATTTGCATAAACGATGTGTAGAGGAAGGGGACGATAATATATCCACCTAGTAAGAACATGGCTGGAGCGAATCCAATATCTCTTCCCCAACTTGCTTTACTTTCGATCAAGCGGTTCATCGTTTCTTTCTTTTGTTCACGATAATAATCTTGTTCCATTTCCAGATCATCGAAAGCTTCTTGAATCGATATACGCTCCACGCTATTTTCTAGACGTTCAACAAGTCGTACGAACTCAGGATAAGGGGCGTCTTCTTTAAGTCTTAGAATCGCACCGCTGGCGCCGCTGTCGTAGTCACTTAGACACCGCTGAAGGGCGGGTTTAAAGATTGTACTGAAACGTTCCATCCATTCGAGAATTGTCCGAACGTCAATCCTGTCCAATTGACTTAAAATTGAGATCAACATGCGAAATTGTTCAACTTCATTTTGCATGTCTACCCGGCGTATTTTTCGTTGGAACAGCATCATCCAAATAGGAGCATAATAAGCAAGAACTCCGAGTGCCAGAGCGATGATCAGCTCGTACCATTTAAAATATTCGGTATCCAACTGCTCAATTTTAGCCGCAATTCTGCTCACGTCTTGATTGATATCCGCTACGCTTGTGGTTCCGCTGAGCATGACCTCGATTTCTTGTCTGATGCGTTCGTTGTGCGTAGCATCGCCTCCTTTCAGATTCTCGATAACGCGTCTATCAAATTCAGTTTGCGCGATCGCAGATTCTTGATCTTTCTGCGATATTTTGCCGATCATAAGTCCACCATTATTGTAGGTGGGCGCATGGAGAATCTGATGAGATGCATTAAAGTGAAGGCCAAAGGATACTGCAATCGTTATAATCACAGTGCTGATAGCGAGCAACAGGCGTTTAAGCGTTAACCATTGGATCAGCAACGGAGAATTTGAATCTTTAATGAGCTGCGTTGTTAAGTAATATTTTTTGGTATGTGAGCTTGGGACAAATCGATCAACAACAAATTTTACAATTTTAATTTCGTATATCTTTTTCTCCCAACGCTTACGCGAGGGTTTAGGAATATATTTTGATTCTTCAGTTTCGGCTAATTTACGGACCAGTAGGTAAGCAACAAGGGACACAGCATACATGGTGAGCTGTGTGATATATCCGATTCGGCCGCTATAAAAGTCGCTCATGCTCGGAAAATAAGTTTCTGCCCAACTTTGAATTGGGAAGGAGAGCAGGATTGGTACCAGGGCGATGATTGTTAGACTATTGAGTTGATAGCTAAGCCGGTCCTGCCGAAGAATATCAAAATTGATGTCTTGCACAAATTTATTAGTTGCTCCGAGATACAAGGAACCTTTGCTTGTGGTTTTGTCTCCGTATTCCCGAATCATATGTGCGATACCAGTAAAGACTTTCAGGTATCGGTTGGGAGCGACTTCGTAGTATGCGTTAAGCGCCCGTTCTGGGTTCCTAGCTGTAAGTACACGATGTATTCGATCTCCGTGCAATTTCATGTCGTGAACGGCAATCTGTGACGCCTGATAGATCGATTCATCAATCATTTTTGTTGATTGGTACTGGTGACGGTTATCTTCGAGAAAGTCACGAAAGTCACGAAGAAGTTGTCTTTCAATTCTATGAACAAACACGTCTATGAGCATCCCGTTTAACGCGATACAACCGATGATGCCGAGAAAGATCATGAGTAAGCTTTTCCCAAGTAGGGCGAAAGCCAAGATCAGAAAAAACGTAATAATCAGGGTAATGTATGTGATTCGCATCGTTTCTTTTCGGAGTGTGAATTCATTGTATGGATTCACAACAGCCAGTCGTTGACGTATGCGCCGTACCTGTGCACCGAAGAACGGAATGCGAGACGAGCGGACGTATGATTTTTGATAAAACTCAACGAGCTTCGGATGCTCCTTACGTGTACCGTTTCGTTTTTGGGCCATCCATTCTCCGGGATTTATTCGGTCTAGCTGTTTTTTCGTTTTCCGCTTATTTAGAGCCAAGATCAGCATAATTACACCAAAAACAACGGCATATCCTACGATAGAGAGCGAGAGGATCGTGGTTAATTTCATGCGGCTTCTGGCCCCCAATACTCATCCAGGAAAGCACGAAACGCTTTAGCGTCTTTGGATGTCATGTTTTTAGCCATATCTTCGACTTTTTTAGCTGACGGCCGATTCACTGGTATGTAAGCACCGTCTCTAAATTCAAGGATGTTACTTGCTTTCCACGGGCTACTGGTCATTTTCTGGTAGTAGCTGAGGTTTGCAAGAGCAATTGTTCTGAGATCCATGTTTTCGTCTTCTAGCTTCTCCGCTAATTCTGAGAATTGGGTACCGTGCTGATCGATGACTACACATTCAGTGATGCGTTCAATGTAACGTGTACCGTTTTGCTCTTTATCCAGATGGACGTCAAAACTGATCACATTAGCAACTTGTTCTTCTGCGATTCGTTCATTTTGGAACGTACCGGTTTTGAGCAGTGAGTTTCGAAGTGACCAGATCAGATCCTTCATGGTTTTGGCGTGATGACTGAATACGGTAAATTTACTGGCTACCTGAGCCATCTGAACGAGCCAAGCAGCGACAGGGTCGGTTGCAACTTCACCTAGGATGTTAACGCTACCGTCGGTTTTTTTCTGAATGTCGAGACCTTCTTGACCAGTGATTTTTTCGGTTTCCCGGAAAGATAGTATATTCCGCTCTGGGTACAGTCGGCGGAGATGTAACTCGAAGGCGAGTTCTTGAATCCGCAAATTGTACGTCCCATAGATTGATTTAACAATTGCCATCAGCAGGGTCGTTTTACCTGAGCCCTGTTCGCCGGTCACAGCGGTAACCTGTCCGCCTTTCATCAAGTAGTCGAGCAGTTGCATCGCGATATGGGCGTTCTTCACTCGGTCTGCAGCCAAGAGACGGTCGAGAACCAGATTCGGCAAGTCAAACTTCCGAATAAAGAAAGCCCAACTTTCGGCAAACGGAGGACGAACGACAACGACACGTGATCCATCTTGCATATCATTAACGATGAATGACTTCGCTTCGGAGAGTTGTCCTGGATTACCATACTTGTAAACGTTTTGACATACGCGGCGGAGTTCTAAATCTGAGCCAAAGCTAAGGAAGGAGAGGTGGACAGACTTACCTCGATAAAACATCCAAATGCTTTCATATCCGTAGGGTACTTTACTGCCCATACCTTGCATCATGTCAATTTCGTGTTCAACAGTATTCATGTTGACTGGAACTCCGGAAACTCCACCCGATACACCGTCAATCGTTTGATCGCGAATCTCATCGATAGGACCAAAACCTTTGTACTGTTGATATACGCGCTGTACAATAATCTGAAATTTGTCCTCAAACGTCAGCTTAGGGTTCTCTTTTTGATAAATGTTTCGTATTTCCTCACCCGTGATGATATAGGACTCGGTTTGTCCCTTTTCGATTAGTCGTTTGAGTCTCGCGAGATCATACGCCTCGATTAGTTTACTCAGTCCGTCAAAACCGTGCTCTTGCTTGTACAGATAGAGCAAAATTTCAAACTTGTCTTGGTCGGTGAGTAAGTATTCATCGTGAAATGGTAAAATCTGATTGATATTTTGTTCAGTAATTCCATAGTTTCGAGACAAGATATCGGAGATGAACTCCTTCACGTACAGCTTGTCTGCTAGGCTTCCGGTGTTACAGTTTTTCAGTGCTGTTTTAAGATCCGCAACAACTTCTTTACGGCGCTCAAATTCCTCGGCTGTGAGTCCAAGATCTAGTAAGTTGGTATTGACATAGTCATTGATCACTTCAGTAGCGAATTCAGTTATTGAGTCGATGTTCATGTGCTCAGCATCGACATCATAGCCCTCAGCTCCTGAGTATGGATTTTTACGTAGGATAATGTACAAACCCAACCCGACGCCTGCGATTATGACAATGATAATGAGCAGATTCAGCCACGACATCAGGAAGCCCCTCTTTCTTCGGCGTCTATTCGTTTCGTTTTGGAATCGATGCCTATTTCATCGAGCAATTGCTTTGCTGCTCGTTGTACCTCAATTATGAAATCGTTATTAGGGTGCCGGCGTTCTACTGCTTGGTTCGCTTTATAAAAACCTTTAGTGTCGCCGTCATTCAACGCGTCCTTAAACGTGGTGTTATAAGGGATGATTAAGCCTTTAGGACTTTTATATTTCCGCGTGACGTTAGCAGCTTTGTATTTAGAGTGAGGATCGTGCTGAGTGAAAAGGAGCACGGTCTTTTTACCGTTCAGTGTTCTTGGCCAAATTTTCTGATTGAAGTAAGCGTCAAGTGAGCGCCACGATTGTGGTAAGCAAATTACAACGACATCCGATGAAGCTATTAGTTTCCGGCTCAGCTCGCTATCATCTCCTGCAGGAAGGTCAAGTAATATCACGTTGTAATATCTGCTCGCTTGGTCGAAAACGGATCGGATCAGTTCTGATGCTGTTTCGAATTTTGCTTGGTCTTTTTGATCCGAACTGCTAAGCAGATCCAGTCTACCTTGTTCGACTATTTGAGTATTATTTTTAACAGCGCCACCTTCGAGCTTACCGCTTCTCGCGATTCGGATTACAGCGTCAAGTCCTGTACCGGATATACTGCGGGTTCCGGACAGATTTCCGAGATTTCGGCTAAAGGTGTTCAGTGAGCGAGAGAAACTATGCTCAAGTGATGATTCACGAGCTTTGGTCTGGGCAATCAAACATCGAATATGGTATTCGCTGCCCATAACAGCGGCAATGGCTGCCATACTACTGGTCTGACCACTACCAGGATAAGGACTCCAGAATGCAATTTGTCCCAAGTTATTTCCTCCTTTCTGCCTGCTTATAAAGCTGGGCTGCGCTCTTGGCAGTTGCATTATCTACGAGTGATACGAGATCTATAATCACGTTTCGCATATCAGACGATAATCGCTTCATATGAAGTTTGCCTGAGTATTGATTGTGAATTTTCTGGGTGTGGTCACGATCATCTGGGCTGTAGTACAGGGTTTCTTCCCAGGTAATCGGGTAGGCTGTAAATATTTCGTTTATATATGCTTCGCCCGGTAGTCGAGCGTCTTCGATAAGCAATTTGTAAAAGAGAAGGGCATCGGGTGTTGGAAGATGTTTTGTAAAGGCCTGTATCAAGTGCTCGCCCCGAATAATGGATGTTTTATCCATACTAGTAACAAAGAAAAACCGATGCGTTGACCGGTAAGGGGGCAATCGCTCGGCATCGTCAATGTCGTATATTACTTGATCATAGACACCGAGCCGTTGATTTTTTAATTCATCTTCACTACCTGTAAAGACATCGAATCCGTCATAAGTAACAATGCCCGGTTCGTTGTCAATCCGGGGGACTAGATATTGATAATTTTGATTCTTGGTGGCGTCCACGAGAAGTACGCGGCGGGTTATCGACAATACTTTTGCCAGATAAAACAGCAGATCGCTTTTCTCATAATCGCCGATAAAATACGCTTTTTTCATCGTATAACCTCACGATCTTCCCTTAAGGGTTTGTAGTACTTCCGTCATCTACAAGCGGTTGGTCTGTTGTTTGACCTTCCGTAAGTGGATTTGTTTGCGTATCCGGGTTGATAGTGGATGCGTTTTGCTTGTTGCTGAGATATTTTTGGATTTGTTCTGGTGTCAATTCATTCAAGTTCTGCTCAAGTTTTTGGCGGAGATTGCGTTCTAATGCCGTTGTGGCTTTCTGAACGATATTTGGATCGCTCTCTATAAGATCGAGAACAGCTTGGTTTGCTGGATATGTAACTTTGGCTGCTTGTTGTAATCCTGGTTCGACGTAGCTAATCGAATAGATCGATGCGTCATTTAGATAGGCATCCACGATGGCCGAAGACATTGTAAGGATTTCTTGTTCGTTCATCGTGTGCCATACAGTGCCGGCGTTCAGATCTTCGACTTGTTTCTTGGAAAGGACGATAAAGTCTTCACCGCTCGGGAATTTGACCCGGACGTCCACATAATCGTTTTTTTCAAGCTTAGTCGGCAGTTCGATCATGCGGAATTCTTGATTTCGCAAATCTTGTGGCGTGACACCGTTCTCGTACACCATCTCTTGAGTGAGAGGCGTGCCTACCGTTAGTGAGATTTTAGTGTATTTCCCAATTACGGTATCATCGAGAATTGCATCAGCAGGAACGCTGTTTGCATCGATCGAAACGTTTTGAAGATCCTCTGATCTGATTCTTTCACCCGCTTTAATGTCGCGAGATATCCCATATACGATAGTCTGACTCCCGGAAAGTTGACTGACCTGAGTTTGATACTGTGCTGTTTCTTGTGCGTGTTCCTGGTTCAAGTTGTAAACGTAGAATCCACCGATTCCCGCAAAGGGGACGAATACGATAGCAGCCCCAATTAAGGCGGGGACGAGGTGTTTGTTTTTACGCAAGCGATTTTTCGCCATTTCGATTCTCCCTTCGATCGTGGTCTTTGTTTTCACGATCTTATGATTCGTAAGTCTTAGTCCGATAAATATAAAGGACTATCGACATATTTTACGATGCTATTTTTTTCTGATTATTATTATAAAATGTTTCAACTCCCCTCTGCACTCAATGATATGCAACTAATATCAGTCTATATCAATTAACCAATTTAGTAAATGATCTTTTGATGATTATTGTTATATTTCGTCATTTATTAGGTAAAAAAGGGCTTGAACAAAAAAATACCTGCGTCAGGGCGCAGGTATTTATGATTCAAAGGACTCATTACACAACTATTGTCCTATAAGGTTACAGGTGACTTTGTTCTCCATTATTACGTTAAAAAAAAGAAAAGCCTCCCCATTATTTGGGAGGCTATTTTTGTTGTTTTTTCTTTAAGTGATTCAAAGAAAACTAAATCTCAATCTTATTTATGTCCAATCTTAAGTTTTTCAAAAACACCAGAAGACACTAAGTCCATATGGCGGTCGATTATAGATCTAAAAAAATAAGAAGTGTTGACCTTGAGATTATCTAAGCTTATCTCTAACTCCTTGTATGTTTTATCATCTACGTCAGTAAAAGACTATTCGCTGGAAGTATTATAAAGGAGATGAAAAACAATATCACTAAATAATTTAGGTGCTATAAAATCTACAAATAAAAAAGGGATTATCAGACGTCTTTAATCTGATAATCCCTTTTAATAATTTTTGGATACCCGAACTAGGTAATCTTAAAACTCAACATCAGATACTCGCACGTTGATTTTACCACTTACGGTACCATCAGACGTACTATAATCTACATAAAAAGTATGCCCAGAAGCATCAGCGATAGTGACAGTTTCACTTGATTTAGCGGAAATAAGGTAACTCTCAAGCTTTACCTTGCCACTACCCGATTTATAAGAGACAGTTATCGTTAGTGATTTGGAGGATGTGTTGGAGACATACAATCTAGCATGATTGAACCCCGATGGTTGGTTCCACGAATTTCCACCAGCATTAAGATTAGCGTTATCAATAACTAAATAACTAGTTCTCGGTAGTACATTACTGTTAGATGAATCTACAATGGTAGGTGGTGCTACAACACTGTTAGAAGATTCGGGAACACTAGTTGTTGGTACTACAATATCAGCTGCGAAAACTGAACTAGATGACAACGACATTGTTGCGACAATTGCGGCAGTGATTAAAGAACTCTTCTTGAACTTTTTCATTTTCATTCCTCCATTAATATCGTTGATATATAAAATATTACCAAGATCCTGAAAGGGGATACAAGGCATTAAGACCATATTACCTTGTAATACAAGATATGACTAGTTATAGTTATAAATACTTTATTTGTCATTTATGTATATGGCGAAAAACGCTACTTTCCTTTTTTTTGTGAACCAGGGACTTACCCAAAATAAATCGGTGGGGCCAATTTTAAAAAAATGGCAGCTAGTCGCTCGCCAAAATGGCTAAGCCGAAACGAACAGAATGCATTTGTGGAGAAAATTCAAGGAAAAAATGAATGAGATTATGTAATTGGTTCTTCTCATGCTGTCTAGCGAGTTAATGAACTTTTGAAAATGAGGTAACAATGAGCGCAAGATAGGGGAGAGTATATGTTGGAGGAAAGGGAGATAAGGAGGACCTGGAAGTACCGCTAAGTAGTAAGGTTCGTTCTGCACTAATAGTATATTTTGATGGTCGAGAGGATACGTGTCCATATGTTTTTGTTTGTAGTATTCAAAGAAATTAGCTGCACGTGGTGTGCAACCTATTTTTGAGAATTATAGAAGGTAAAAAGTTAGAACATTTAATGCGTCTTGCTCTACGTTATACATTTGGCCACGATTTAATTAGCTCCAGAAATGACTTGCAACAGTATCCATACTAATGGGTCATTTTAAAAGAGATGAGCCCCCGAATATTAAAAATGACGATGATCTACACGACTCCTAGAATGGAGCTTGCCAAGTATAAATTACAGAATTAGAGAGTAAGACTCTTCTATTGTGAAGGATCTATTTTACATTGCACATTTAAGATTTATGTTTTTCAGTTCTACAGTTAAACAGTTATACAGGTATATATTGATCAATAGAAGTTTGCTGTTGATGCTATGGATATATTTCATAATGATTTCTGCGTAGAAGGGGATATGTACAACTCGAATCGGCAGATAAGGGTATGGACGTGGCAGCCATAGTCTATGTCACTTGGTGGATCGGTGATCCGTTATTAGGGTCGGGGGAGACTGTCTTTTATCAATGAAGGGGAGGCGATAGGGGAGTAAGTTCCTGAAAGTCTTCGATGCAATAAAAAAAAGCCACAGGAATAAATCCCGTGGCTTTTATTTGTGATTTAAACTTCAAGTGGTAGTTCTCCTTGTACTTCAGCGTTATCTACCATGTTTGCTTTATTTGCTTTGTTTGCTTTATAAGCCTCGGTGCGATCCATTAGGTTCCATACGTTCTTGTATCCATTGGATTCTTTGTATGTTACTGAGAGCAAATGTTGCGGCGTAAGACTTCTATAGAATTCTTCGAGACTGTCTTTACCTTTAGCGATAAAGGCTTTCATTGTTTCGAATCGTGGCTTTTCTGCTCCTTTTTCATGTAGGGCAAAGCGGAAGATTGCTTGCTTGTTGCCATCTTTGATTTCTTTAATTACAGCTTGTTGAACTAAGCGAGCTGTAGTTTCCTTAGTGCCATTAGCTTCATGTTCTTTTTCGTACTTCGCGAGTCTTTTCTTTTGTCCAGCTGGTGTCAGATCCTGATATTTTTTTGCTTTTGCCATGATAAATCTCTCCCTTTATGTATAATGTATTTTTAATTTAATTTGGTTTAACACTGTCAATCGTTTAATTGGCGACGTTAGTCGCGTAGTTTTCATTTTGATTCTACGTTTGTGAGCTAAAGACGAGAGCCGCTTTCACCGCTAAGCGATACGCCGGGTCAACATGCCATAAACTCTGTTGAGAGACAGAATCAAGTCGAATGATTAAAGTTTCTCAGACTTTAAAGTATTCACTCTGCACTTACCGACGCAACGGGGTTCGAACCCGTGGCTGCTCCCCGCTTTAACTCACAAACGTCAGACGTTTTTGGCTTCAACTTCACCCGTTTAATTGGCGACACATATGAGTCGCGTGGTTTGCATGTTTTTAATGAAGATTTTAGATTAATGATTTTATGCACGTCGGCGATGACTCGAAATGTTAAATCTCTGAGCCCGAGCGCGGCTTTGAATACCAAGTAGTTCTGGTACACTTTTTGCTTTAAGCGTATCGAGGCGCCAGCCGTTTTGTATCCACCAATTTGACAACTGTCCGAGTAGGGCTTGTTTTGTTTGATAATCGTTCATAGTAATTGCCTCCTAAAAATATATGAAATGCATAGCTGCTTATTTATTTGTTCGTCATTCGTTTTATTGGCGATCGAACGGATCGCGCTTTTGCCTGTTATGGATAAGGTGGTTCCTGTATCGGGAAGAAAAACAGCCATACCGATTATGCTCGGTATGGCTGTTCTAGCAATTTAAATAGTTTTAGTTTTTTTATTACATTTCTATTCCAAACGGAATTTCGATATTATTTGCATGGAAATAATCAGCAATCTTAATATATGTAGCGTTTTCAACTTCCGTCAGTTTCCTATTTTGTTCAGTCCTGACTAGCGAATACAGAATATCTAACAATAATTCTTCCATTATTACTTCACCAACTCTCGTAAATTGTATTGCGACTTCCATAGGAATATCTAAAGTTTATTACTTAGATATTCCTAGCAGGCAACAATTTAAAATTTAAGTTTGTTTCTGTATGTTAGAATCAATCCTTTGTTTTCATGAGGTGGATTTAATTGAAAATCATTTACTGTTTTACCTTCTGTGACCCATATCTCAAAACGTGCTTTCCATAAATCCCTTCGAGTATCTTTTTCATCAAAAATAAAATGCACTTTACCATTCGAAATTTCAACATTTGCACCATCTGGAATATTAACTCCTAAGATCATAATTGGTTCTCCTTCTTATCTAATTGTTGTTCATGCTCTTTAATAAAATGATAGGTATCAATCTCATCTTCGGACACACCTTGAGCTTTCAAATAATCTTTTGCTTCGTCTTCGTTTTCAAACGTCATCAACTCATCATTGCTATCTAATAGGAACTCTAATCCATTTAAAGTAATTCCTCCTTGGCATCTTCCTACTACACATTTTGCGTTTTCCATTTTTCACTCTCTTTTCTATTATTTAGTTAAAATAGTTAGACCTTATTATTATTCGTTGTACTGGCGATCAAAAGGGATCGCGATTTGCTGATGGATAATAATGTTTCTGGAGATGAGGATGTGCTGAAAATTGTTAATTGATGAAACAAAGAAAGAGAGTTATCCGAGTATTCGAAAGACTCTCTTTGTTGTAGAAAATCAGTTACTTTCAGTCACGTAATACCGCTCCTCTGCTTGTACGCGGTTAATGCCTAAGCGATTGCAGATTTTTTTGTATCCTTCAGTGAAGATGTTTATCGAACTATCTTCAACGTGTTCGAAACGAATGACCACATTGTCGTTAGTATTGCTACGTACCTCTACTATTTTCTTTTCCATGAAAATCCACTCCCTTATATAAAATTTTTATTATTTATTGAATTGTTATGATGTTTCGTCCTTCACCTGATTTACCGGCGGCGATCTAGCCGCTTGTTTGAATTGTTTGTTCTTTCCGCAAGTCGATATTGTTTCTCTTTGCACGGCGTCTCTTTGGCAATTATGTATGACAAATGATTATAAAAACCTTGTGTGCTTAGGGATTTGCGGTATATACTTGTACATACGCAAACTGTATAATTTTTGAAATTGATGATTTGTGCACAACGAGAGGTGAGGTTATGAGCGATAATCAGGAGAAGATCCAAAAGGATATAAACGACGGAAATATAACAGGAACAAAGAAGATTAAGAAACAAAAATCAGTAAAGGAAATTAAATCAGCGAGAGCATCAATGCGGCTTCTCAGTGAAGATAAGGCGTTTATAGCATACTGGGCACAAGTCTATGATATGGATTCAACAGAGCTTATGATGAGGGCGGTACGCCACTATGTCGGCTGGAAGAATCATGACTTTGATTTACCGACAGCGGAAACACAACGTCTTAATCAGCTGATTGATGCGATGGAAAACATGGCGTCTAGTAATGATAGGTTGGCAAATACCGTGACAAACGGATTTGACGCGATGATGGGAATTATGCGTGGTGACAACTATCTTCTTGAACCAGAGAATGGTGATCTTGTAAACGAAAGAGAGTAGGTGTGTTGCATGTCAGGTTTTGACTTTGACTTTAATAGTGAGTTGGAAAATATGCGAGGTTCAGGTAATTCAGTAACACCTGAAAAACCAAAAGATCCAACAATTAATATACCTAAACCAAACGTAGAACCCCAGATTAGGTCGGTCCAAGGTAATAGCGGTTCAGCAGCAGCAACGTCTACAAGTCAACCCCCCGAGCAGACATCCACGGCGGAGCCACTAACTGAGCCGAATGTTCTTTCCGAACGTGAGACGAATCTACCTGCAGATAAATCTGGATTAAAGGCGAAGCATTCTCATGAAGAAAACCTCGGTGGGGGTGGGGGATCGACTCAGAAAACAGATGCTAACCCGATTTATTGGAAGAAATTTAAGACGCTACCGGGTGTGTTTGAACATGTTGGTGGAGATCGCCCGGTGATGCTTAACCAAAATATTAAAAGAGTACAGGTTTCCGGAGTGCCGGAACCCATGGTTTCGATCATTCAAGATCTACTCAAAAAACGTCATCTAGGCGCAGTGATTGATTTTCCCTGGGGGGCTTACCGAATTGAGGAGACGAACAAAGTGTTTACGACAAAAACGTCACTTGTCCGTTATTTGTTATTTGACTCGCTTCGAGATGAATCCGGTACGCATGTTCAGTATGCGAGACAATGGTTTGCTTTACAGTATCCGACATCGTTTTACGCAGAGTTTAAGCCCAAAAGAGACATGAACGCCAGCAGTGATGAACTTGATGTCTACGCTCTTTTGCATGTTGCTCATTCTGCGGAACCAGAGCGTTCCATCGTGGATGATAGCCGTGTGGGCCTGGATCTTGAAGCGATGGAGCGACTCTCTATGCTGAGTGTGAATGTGGATCGTGTGCTCAGCAAATTGACTGCACAAGATCAGATGATCCAAGAGAAAGCGGAACAAAGTAATATGATTCAAACCGTTATGCTGCTCGATCGGATGGGGATGCTAAACGGTCCGCTCCCGCGTGATATGGGAGAGTTTATTCGTATGATGGAAGAAAACCGTGATGTGATTGGAAAAACGAACGATGCCGTGAACAAACATATGGAAGCGGAACAGGAACGTAAAAAAACGTTGCTACGGGAAGAACGGATTCGGCAGTATCAGAATGACAGACGAAGCTGAGCTGAACTTGATATTGAAGGGATGAATAATGGATGACGTATTTATTGCTTGCGGAAAAACCAAGTGCAGCTAATAACTTTGCGAAAGCACTTGGTGGGATGAGTGGTACTTTTAACGGTCAGCCCTATAAAATACAAAAACTATATGGTCACATGCTCGAATTCGTAGAGCCTCATGAAATGGTTCGTGGGGAGGAAGCAAAAGAACGATTCAAACAATGGACACCGGAGACTATGCCTTGGGATGCCTCGGAGCTGACCTGGAAGAAGCAGGCACAGGTGACGACGAATGCAACCGGCCAAAAGTCATCAAAGGCGAAAGCAATTGCCGACGTAGCGATTGCCGCTAAAGGTGTGAGTGCGATTGTCATTGCCACGGATAAAGACCCTTCTGGTGAAGGTCAACTTATCGGCTGGGAAGTGATACAGGCGATTGGTTGGAAAGGTCCCGTGAAACGGCTGTATTTCATCGATGAATCTGAAAAAGAGCTGCAAAATGGCTTCACTAATATCCTGGACTTGCCTTCGTACGATAAAGATGGAGAGTACGTGAAGGCTAATGTGCGAAGCCAGTGGGACTATCTGAGTCTACAGCTCACACGTCTTTCCACTCATGCGGCGAGAACTCAAGGTTACCGGGTTGTCGTCCGGCAGGGTCGCTTGAAATCTGTCATGACTAAACTTGTTGCCGATCAAATTGCACGGGTTAAGGCTTATAAAAAGAAGCCGTTTTATGAAGTTAAATATAAAGATAACAAAGCGAATGTGTTTTCTCGAACATTTGACGAAGACCGGGATCGATTCCGTTACGAAACTAAAGCAGATGCGGAAGCTGACGCAAGGAAATACGGACCGTCGAAGGTTGTACAAGATAGTGTGACTAAGAAAGAAACTCCACCAGGTAAATTGCTTGACCTCGGGGGCCTAGCGTCGATCCTAGGTGCGCAGGGTTATAAACCGAAGGAAGTGCTCGCAACGTATCAAAAAATGTATGAAGCGAAGATTGTCAGTTATCCACGTACTGAAGATAAGTTTATTTCAACGGAGCAGTTTAACGAAATGGCACCCCTGGTCAACAAAATTGCAGCTGTAGTAGGTGCGGATGTAAATCTTTTGACACATCGTAATCCTCGTAAAACGCATGTCAAAGACGGTGGGGCTCATGGTGCAAACCGTCCAGGTACGACTATTCCAACATCGCTCGCGGATCTCAAAGCTTATGGGCCGAGCGGGGTAGCAATATATGAAACTCTGGCAAAGAACTTTCTTGCCATGTTTGGCGAAAATTACATATATAACTCCATCAAGGGTCACATTGAAAAGTATCCTGATTTTACAGCAACGATAAGTGTTCCTCTTTCTCTTGGATTTAAGGCGATTTTCGATGCTGATAAAGAAACAGCAGACGATGAGCAGAGCAGTGATTCGCTCAGCACGGGGCTGGGAGCGTCAGCAGATCGATTTGTTTTCGAAGGTGTAAATAAAAAGCCGGCGCATCCAACGCATAAATGGCTTGAAAAGCAGCTCAGCCGATATGAAGTTGGTACGGGTGCAACGCGCGTTAGTACGTTGTCGGAAGTCACGACGGGAAAAACGGCACTTCTTACTGATAAGCGAGGAAAACTTGACCTGACGACAACCGGTGAGATTGCAGCCGTTATGCTAGAAGGTTCGATGATCGGAGATCCGGCGGTTACTGAAAAGTTGTTCAACGCAATGAAGGATGCAGGCCAGTTTAAAATGAAGCCGGACGCCGTGCTTCATACAGCTACCCAGTTAGTAAAGCACGATAAAGATGTTTTTTACCATAATGCGTTGAAACTTCATAGTAAAGTTGGGGCGCCTGAACCGATCGTTGAGAAAGAAAAAGCCGAGGGCGAATATGTTCCGACAGGCGAGAAAGTGAGTTTTAATAGAGAATGGAACGGATATGCGTTTTCTGATCAAGAAGTGCAGAAGCTTTTACAGGGCGAAGTGATTACGATTGAAGGGAAGAATCCTACCTCTGGGAATCCTTATCGGACCGAAGGTAAACTGGCGAAAGGCAAATATAAAGGAAACATATTTTGGGGATTCAAGCGACTTGAAGCAGATGCATATACGGCGCAAACGGCTCCATTTCCGCTTGAATGGTCAGGGTATAAATTTACTCCTAATGATCAGGCTCGATTACGTGCTGGCGAGAAGATTAAAATCAAAGCGATTAGCAAATCGAAAAATCCTTATGAAGTCGAGGTAACGTTTGAAGTTGAAACGTTCAAAGGCGTAGCATCTTGGAAAATAAAACCCCATTTCAAGGAAAGACCAAAATCGGCGGCAGCTAAGACTACTCGGAAATCACGTTCTTAGTTCCAGTATAGATTAATGGATGCTCACAAATGGAGTGAGGAAGGACGGGGGACTATCGCTATGATAAGATCATAAGCGTTCTGTGTGAGACTCTTGTCGAACACAGTCTCCTGCTCTCCAAAGCAGACAAAAAAACGACCTACTCGATGATTCGGGTTAGGTCGTTTTTTCGTGTTTTATATTTTATTCATCTGTCGTCTATCGGAAATGACCCATCGTTCGGAGGATAAGAGGCGAAGTTTCTCCTTAAAAAGCAATGGACTTATTGGGGTATTATCTTGGATCTTCGTCTGGTTGTTTATGAACCATTGTCTATAAGTCCGATACAACAGTTCTAATGGTATCATGTCCCAATCGTATAATTCTTCGAAGTTCTTCCAGAAATTAGACATTGTGCACTCGTTTTGAATGTCTTGTGGCGGGATTGGGAGAATCATTTCAGGCGCGTGAATTCGAATGTATCGGGTGACGTTAGATGTATCGTGTTTTCTATGCGTTGGTGTAATAAGAAGCATAGCGTTATAGATGAATTGGGTGTCAGTCAGGTACTCGCCAATTCTTTTCGAAGTAGTTTCCCAAATACCTTCCTGCCCTTCAATGCGGATACCCAGAGCGTCTCTTTTTGCCGGTAGAGCCATCCGCTTGAAGGAAAATAGGTTCATGAGCGTCGCTCCGATTTCGTCAAAGGCAAGTTTTGTTGGTTTAGGTCCCCCACGTAATATGGGATCAAGATATTTACGATGTTCTATTTTTGCATCGAGCAGGGTTGGCCCCCATTGGCTTAAGAATGATGTCGTTAAAAGATCAGGCTTCGGGGTCTGCTCAAAACACTCACGCAGCCAGGCTGGTACCTCTGACGCAATTGGTGCTTCGATCATGATGGTATTCCTCCTCTGGATATATAACCGGTGTTTATGTATTAATTTATAAATTAGTTATTAATAGTATCGTTTAGTTGTCCTTAAAATGTTTGCTTTTCTTATCAATTATAACATGGAAATATTTATAAATTTATGTTATATGAATTCAATACCTCTGTATGTCCAGTTGATTTGGTATTAATTTAAGTTCTTTTATATATTATATATGATTTATTTATTTATTTAATTATAGTCCGTGGCTCAATATAAACATGAAGGATGCCGTTAATATATGAGTCGAGTTGAGAGTGAAATTAAGGTGGATTAGTTCACTCGTGAAACACATTTCTCTCATGCTATGTTCAGGTGGGTGAATTTTTGCGTTTCGAGGGGTATCCTGTGGGTTTGTGATCGTTTGGTTTAGTCTCATATAAAGGCTCCGATTAGATATGCTGATTTCAAGTTGTATGTTGGTTATTTCTTATGATAAAGGTAGGGAATATGAAACGGAAATTATATAAATACATAAACAAAAAGTATTCAATAATGTTGGTGACTCAGTGTTTTTGGTATGATATAATGAAGTTATGATCAAAGGAAATACTTGGAATTTAACTTTGGTTTATCCTTGAAAACTACATAGAAATGGGGGGGCTGCTGTGGCAAAAACAAGATTCAAAATTCCCACGACGTTAGACGCTACATACTTCGATATGGAGTTTAATCTGCAATCAAAAAGCGGTGTTGGCATCAATAGACCCGTGTCCGCCAAAATCATACTATCGGTGCTGCTTTCCGGGTTTGGCTGGTTTTATCTGGTTGCTCAAACATTCGTCGGTAAAGGTGGTTTCCCGGTAATCATGGGCTTCACGATTTGCTGGACGATTTTATCAGTTTTATTGATAAAAGCAGATAAGACAAACCGAATGGGTATTGAATTGATTTTTTCAATGCTTAATTACTTACCTAAAAGTGGTCGGTATGTTCCTGTCCGTATGAGCGATTCGGTTTATCGGTTTCAAGAGTTACTTAACATCAAGGATGTCGATCCGGAAGATGGGATGATTCATTATTTAGACGGACAGATTGGTCACGCTTATCACATTGTGGGTTCTGCCTCTGCCTTGATGTTTGATCAGGACAAGCAAAGAGTCCTTGATAAAGTGGACAGTTTTTACCGCAAACTCCCAGTTGGCGTCGAAGTGATTTATGACACCGTTAATGAAGGTCATATAGTCGATGAACAATTGGCAGCGGTAGCTGAGACCAAAGCGAATCTCAAGGTCAAATCAAAAGGGCTTAATGTTCTACTTGACGAGCAACGTGACATTTTGAAGTATGCGATCAATGACCAACAAGGTTTAACGTCGCTTCATCAGTATTTGATTGTTCGCGCACCGAGTGAAGCTGCCTTATCTGAGTTTGAGAACTTGCTAATCGGAGATGTGGAAAATGATGGGTTAATGTTCAGACTCGCGAAGACACTTAGTTACGAAGAAATGGAACGTTATTTGGGTTCAGTCATAAAAGTCCTAGATCAGTAAGAAATGGAATACCGGTTGGAAGGGGAAATAGCTTCTATGAGTGATGCACCAGCACGAGGATTAAGTAGTGTCATGAAAAAAAAGAAGAGGCAGGAAAAAGAACGAAGCAATAAAAAAGCAAATAAATCGATGATTCGTGATTTCCCATTTTTTAAGGCAATAAAACCGAAAACTAAATTTGTTTTTAAATCTGATTACTTCCAGATTGATAATTCCTATGCCACGATACTTACGATTCTGCACCAGAACGGTGCTGATGATGCTCTTAGCTATTTTTGGGGTATTCATCTCATTCCACGAAACCTTGGGAATGACGTTAGTGTTAGACGATATGAACACGTCGGTCGTATGAGTGAGTCATGGATTGCTCAGCATCAAGGAAGGGCTGAAGGACTCCTCAATAACCAAGCAGGAGAGACCAATAAAGGCGGATCATTCACATCGAAGCAGAAGCTCAGCAAACGACAGCAGCAGCTGGTTGAAGTTGCAACAGATCTGATGAATGGGTCAAGTTATCTACGGGTGGCGTTTCGTCTTATGGTCAAAGCTCCGTCGCTAGAAAAGCTTGATGAAGCGGTTAACAAAATCAATCGTCAGTATAAAGACCGGTTTGAGACGGTGTCTGCCGCGCCGTATACAGGGGAGCAAAAACGAGAATTATCGAACCTTTTTGGGAAAGTAGAAAACAAGATGGGTCGTAATTTTATGTTTACTTCAAGTGAGTTCGCCGGCAATTATAGTTTGGTTACGCGGGGAATTGAAGATCCGGAAGGCGAATACGTGGGGCAGATGGAAGGAGATGTGAACAATTCGGCGGTAATCCTGGATGTCGACAAATATGATTCACATGTGGTCATTGCCGGCAAGGGAGAAGCGCAGACACTTTCTGCTTGGAATTTTGGGGGACAGAAAGGCGTGGATGTGTGGGGAGCGAAGCTTGGCATGAGTGCTCTGGTTCGAAATCGGCGAGTTGTTCATTTAGTGTTGAACGGTGCAAAGGTCTCAGGGGTTGGAGTTAATCTTTCTGATATCACATCAAATGTTGACATGACACGAGGGGATATCAACCCCTTTGAACTGTTCGGACCAGTAGAAGATGAACTGAGTATATTTGCGGCACATCTTTTGAAAATTAATTTGATGGTTCAGATGCTACAAAAAATGCCGGAAGGACAAGAGGCTCGCATTAAAGGTGAATTAAATGATGTTTTAAACAAATTTTATGCAGATAAGCGGATGTGGGCTAAAAATGCGATGGAGAACCGAAACAAGCTCCGTTTGGTGGGCATTCCTCACCAAGAAGTTCCCAAGCTTCCTGAATTTTTGTCTTATCTGAATGCAGGTTATCAAGGCGAGGTATATGCCGATAAGTCTGATCCAGCTGTAAGAGATGCCTATGGATTTCTTAAGACTGCATTTCGTGACATGCTCGATACAAATGGTGATTTGTTCAATACTACGACTTCAGCAATTATCGACCGGGCTGCGGTTTCTAGTCGGGTGGTTTATGATTTCAGTTCCCTGTTGAAGCGAGGACGTGGAGTGATGATGGCGCAATTTGTAAATGCGCTTGGTTATGCAGTGGGGAATCTTTCTGTGGGCGACGTGGTGATTTTACATGGTGCCGATCACTTGGACGAAAATGTCAAAGAATACGTCAATGAACAATTCAGGCAACTCAATGATAATGGTGTACGGGTTGTATACATTTACGCTTCAATCGATCGAATGATCGAAGATCGTTCGTTCAATCAGTTTGATAGCGCTGATTATACCCTTCTTGGCGGCATGTCGAAATCTACGATCAATAACTATGAAGATACATTGAAAAATGAAGTCCCGAGTGATCTTAAAGTGTTGTTGGAACATAAAGAGAGATATCGGTATTACTTGCGCCGTGGGTTCGATAACATTGTGTTTGCAAACGATATTCAAATGGGATTTCAATAAACTTTTTTGTCTTTTGAATCAAAAAGCGCGTCCGAAAGTCCAGGGTGTGCTTGCTCCATATATAGAAGAAAAATAAGGGGGCAAGGAGATTGGGGTACATGCGATTGATATTTTCAAGGCGAACGGCCGGACGTGTAGTGCTTTTGGGCGTCATGAGTCTTTTGCTTGCTCTGTCCATTATCATTCCGGCAAGTAATGTGTTTGCCGCTAATGATGGAGTGTCCGATTTATCGCTGTATCAGAGAGCTAGTGAGTTAACGCGCGAATTCGGAACCGCACTTGCACCGGGTTCTCAAGTTAAGCACATGTATATGCTTGAAAGCAACGACACCACGGACCTTTTACCCGCCGGAAATGCGGGAGGTTTGCTCGGCTACGCTGAGATTCTATCAGACGATACGGGAATCAAAGGCTGGCTAATGAGCGCTTACACTGCGGCATCAGCTACAATTACCTACGATCAGTTGATGAATGTCGTTGATAACGGCGGGAATTCAATTTATCATGCAGGGTTGAATAATCCATTTTTTCAGTATGCAGGTTATGGTGACGTGTTGACAGAAATGGGTTTGATTACGACGGTTCGGCCAGGGTCCTCAATAGGTAGACTGTTGGCGTCGGGATTTATGCTACTAGTGTACCTACTTGCGAATGCAGCGCCGTTTTTGTTCCGCGGAGCACTCATGCTTTTGAGTGCATTGAATCCGTTTAAACTTTTCGAGACTGCTATTAATGGAACGGCGAGCGCAAATTTAGGGATTTTGTCAGGAGCTGCGGAATACGTCGGTTCAATTTACAAAACGGTACAAAATTTTTCGATCTACTTATTATTCCCTCTACTTTTGGTTTTGACTGTATTTAGCGTTCTGGTATTTAGCCAAAAAGGATCGGCGATGAAAAAGTTCGGTCGATATGGAGTTCGGGTATTTATGCTTTTTGCGGGTCTACCGCTGATCGGCGCCTGCTATACGGGTGTCGTCGAAGATCTGAACAATAAAGTAGCGGTTGGTTCTGAATATGCTGACTATCTAGTTTTGTCCTCATATGTGGATTTTGAAAATTGGGTGAAATATTCCCGTTTAGCACCACCAGAAGGAAGTAACATTCACAATCCTCGCTATGAGGAAGATGAGCGGAGAACGTTAAGTAACCGGAAACTCATTTTAGAAATTAACGGAACCCGAGCGGCGAATACAAGAGCCGAAGAGCTGAAAAATCGGTATTCGGGTACATCGAATATTAGTGAAATCTTTAATGAAGGTGGCGGTCGTACGGATGTGGATGTGCCTACATCGACAGTGCCAGGTATGCCCCCAGGCGCTCCGGGTTCGCCCGCAGCGGGTGAACTGAATCGGGGTTCGTTTTCAAAAGTGTATAGTATATTGAGCCGCCATATGAATAGCGCCCTTTATTCGGGTAGTGACTATGACGGTGAGGTCGCTGGTCAGATTCAAAAAATACGTGCGTTGAATCCATCAGAAACGAACGATCAGGAAATCGCACACATGTATTCTCTCTCTGCCAGTGACAGTCGAACGTGGAGTTCTAAACTGAATCCGTGGAGCGGTAATCCCGATTGGATGGAACCGATCCACTGGAACGGGGTAGATAACAACGTAGCTAACAGTGCGAAGGGATTATTCACGAAAGGTGGAGCTGTTTACCCTGTATTTCAGTTTGGTATTTACAGTTATAACATCTATAACGCGGGAAATTTACAATACAATGCCGACAAAGGATATTATGTTCCGGGTATGCCTTCAATAGTTACACAAAAAATAGCCCCGATCGGTAGTGACGGTGACGAGGCGAGTACGGTTGGCGGTCTTTCACCGATCGCGATGTACAATTTCTTGAATACTACGTTTTCAAATTCTGGACTGACCGTTTATTCACCTGTTAAATCGTCCAGTGACTTATCTCGTGACTCATATGCGGCAGTTGCATTTGGCGGTTCGGGTATGTCGTCGTTTACGCGATGGATAGAAAACGTAACAGTTATGCTTAGCCTAGCGATCCTTTCAATTATGTATGGTATCGCTATGATCAGTGTCGCAATCAGAAGCATTCCTCGTATTCTCTCTGGTGTGTTCGGAACAGCACTCGGTTCGATAGCCTTTATTACAAAGCTACTGATTTCTACTGCAGTGTTGATCGCTCAAATCATTGGAATGATCTTCTTTTACGCTCTGAGCGAAAACCTTATTATGACGATATTGCTCAATTTCAGTGATCTGATTGATGCTGGAGGAGAATACTTCGGCTCAGGATTGATTTTCGATTTTGTCGGTAGTTTTCTTACTATCGCGATTACGATTGCTACGACTCTCTTTATGATTAAAAACAAGACAGTCTTTAACGAATTGATGGAAGAAGTTGTATCTGGTGCGATTAATCGTATGATGGGTGCACTCGATACAGGAACCGGTGGCAGAGGTCTTGATGTGGGACAAATGTCGAAAGGTCGTATCGGTGGGGATGGACGACTTACACAGGATGCAAGAAATGCTGATAAGGCTGGCGGGCTGTTTGGAGCGGGCGGTATTCTGGGTACAGCTCATGGTATCGAGGCTAGACGAGAACAGCTCGGCGAAGAGATGAACAAGAAAGGCGGCTCAGTTCGCGATAAAATCAAGGCCCGCATGGGTACGGCGAAAGATCTTGCTAGCGCGAAAGGGAAGGACTTCGCGAAAGGCGTGGTGGGTATCGACGGACAGTCGTATGCTCGTGAATTGCAGGCCAAGGAAGCGGGGATCAACGCGCTTCCGTATAGTAAGCCTTTGCAGGATGAATTTGATGATGCTCGTAGCGGACTCGGTGGTATTGAATCACCGAATACCACAAAGAGCGGTCAAAAAACCGATGAAAACGGCGAGATTTTGCATAATGCTCAAGGGCATGCTCTCGACAGTGAAGGAAAGCAAATTAGCGCAATGTCTCCACTAGGCGAAATTGGCGCCAAAGCAATGGTAGCAAATGACGGTTCGCTTATGGATAGCGAAGGTAACACATATAGGGATGAAGCGGGCAACGCGTTCCATCAGAATGAACAAGGTCAACTTGTTGATCACAAAGGACAGTTCGTTGCTCTTGGTAATGACGGTGTATTAACTCCAATAGCGAACGTTCCAGGTGGAAACGGTAAACCGGTAGAAGCTGAAAAAGAAGCCAAAAAGCTAGATAATATGCGTTTTAATGCTGAGAAATTTGCGGCAATGAAAGATCAGCAGGATGCTACCCATTTCGGTATGGACAAAAATGGGAACGTCGTGGGTACGGAGGGCGAATTGCTGAAACATCGTACTGGGAACAGTGTGGCACCCGTTTCGCTTGACGAAAAAGGATTCGTTACAGATCAAAATGGTAATCGCGTAGATGCGGCAGCAATTGTGGGATCAGTAGACGGCCGAGGCTTTGAAGAAGTCATGGACCAAGATTCGGGACAGATGCACCTACGTCATAAAGGTGATGCCGCGATTAAATCTGCTACTTCGATGAATGGTGCTACTGCAGGAGTCGCTCAAAATCTGACGACACTTTCTAAGCAAGCGAATAGGGCTAATGAGATAGCTCAGCGAGCTAATGCCCGCGTGGAAGAGCTTAAATCGAATGGAGCTTCACCTTATGCCGTTATGCAAGCACAGCGTTTTTCCAATAAAGCAGGTAAAGATGCTAAAGCAGCACAAGGGGCATTTAATAAGGCGATGGAAAGCAGTGGCAGTATGTCACCTGCAGCCGCACAAGCGGCTACATTAGAACCTGTAGCACTTGTAACAAATGATCATGTGGCGAGCGCATCTCGTCATTTGAGTGAACAGCAAGCAGGGCTTCAAAAAGAAGTTAGTCAACTTAGTGTAAAACAAGCGCAAGGCGCTCCTACTAAGGAAATTGCACGTCAACAGCGTAGAATTGATGATCAGCGTCAAGTTGTTCAGAAAGCTATTGCGGCTGAGCAGGATATGAAAGCAGCTCAAGCGGTTGGCCGCTCGTATGGCGAAGTCAGCGGAGCAAGAAATCGAGTTGAGAAGGCTTCAAAATTCTTTATGAATGCTCAAGCGGCTCATGCTCAAGCTGTTGCTTCGAAAGCACCGCAAGAAGTGATTGCGAAACATGAAGAACGGGTTAACAAAGCATCGAAGTACTTGTCGGATTCGCAGCGTAATATGGATCGGGTTTCTCAGGCGCCAAGTGGTACGCCTCAACAGATCGATCAGGCGACTGCAATGTTTGAACAAGCTCAAGTGCAGTATAAAAAAGCGCAGAGTCAAGTGGAACAACTTGTCCAAAGTGGCGCTTCAGAGACCGACGTTAAGTGGGCTCAGCGTAAGCAAGCACTAGCGAAGCGTAAAGCTTCGCAAGCGTACGGGGAAAAGTTGAAAATGACGAGTCCTACAGGATGGAATAACGTGCAATCTCCAACTGTTCAGGACACGCCTAAAGTAACGCCAAACAAAAGCTTCACGGAGCTAGCGACAGCGGGAATCAATAATTATGGTGATTATAGCCGAGAAGTAACTAAGCAATCGGCAACGATTAGACAAGGTCAATCAAAGTTAAGACAAGCTCAGCAACGTCTGGCATCACTTCGTAGTGAGGATCGTTCTCCGCTCCAAATTTCTCATGCAGAGTCTGAGATACGTGGATTGCAGAATCAGATGAAGAGTGCTCAGGGTAAAATGGGGCATCTAATGAATCATGCACAAGGACTTTTAAAAACAGAAAACTTTCAGCCTATTGTAGCAAGTCGTCCGATTCGTAAGGATGGTTCATCTATCATTAATCAATTGGTTAATCTGAGTCATACTCAAGCTTTACACGATAGTCTTTCACACCAGGAAAAAGCGGGTACGATCACACAAGCTGGCCGTAAACAACTTGAAACCTTGGGAAATCGTCTTTCATTCATGCGTAAGGAATTGGTCGGCGCGGGTATTCGCGAGGATGCGTTACGTGATCAAGGAAGAATCGTGGAGAGTACCAAACAAATGCAGCAGTCATGGGAAGCATTTGTGCAAGGTAAAAGTATTGAGTGATTAGCCGTTAGTGAGTAATAGTTCTAATTAAGAAGACGGTGCAATTTGTTAACCTAAGTATGCAAGATGTTTACCAAATTGTATTGTCTTCCCAAAAGGGCTATGTTATAATAATTCCATTGTTAAATCATTGAGTGCTCAGTGATTTGTTCATAATTTTATACCCAATTCATTCACATTTAATTTATGAAAGAGGGGCAAAGTAGGCTCATGGGAGATTTTAAAGAGAACGTTTTTAAGGTGGATATTTTAACAGGTACAGGTGGCTCCTGGGATCTGGGGAGTTTTTTAGAAAACTCCTTCGATACGCTGGGAACGTGGGGCAGCAGGTTCGTCATGATTATCGGTATTATTTGCTTGGTTTTTGCAGTTTGGCAAATTGCAACAGGACTGTGGTCTCACGGGAAAAAGCAGACAAACTGGTTCATTTCTATTGTCTTGTTGCTCGTAGGCGGTGTGTTATCGGCATCAACAGGCTTTGAATTTGTTAAAACAATTGCTGGCGGTGGACGGAAAACGATCGAAGATTTGGGCGGCGGAGCAATTTTATTGTTTGAATATTCGAAGTTTTTCTTCTTTAAGTGAATTTCGATATTCGCGACCGGTATGAAAGAGAGCGGATTAACCGCTCTCTTTTTTTGATTGAAGTAGCAAATAAAAATCATTTTAAATTGTGGGAATTACGGTTATGCAAATGCATAGTTACATGATATATTAATTAAGAGTGTTTTCAATAACACTTTACACTCAGTGTTATTCAAGACATATTGGTTTAATATTTAAAGCTGAAAGGGGTGAAGGCGGTATGGGAAAAAGCCTTATGAAAGGACTAAAAAATCGTGATCCTGAAAATGACGAAGTAGATAATACAGAAAAAGATCCGATATTCGAACGTCTCATCAAATTACGTGATCGATTTAAATTGGGCCCTCATCATCGGATGGAACGTTTTACTATTACGCTGAGTGCAACGCTTGCATTTCTTCTATTGTTCTCCGGTTTATCGTTAGCACAAGATCGATCGAATACTGCGAAACAGGCCTCGTCTCAAGCGCGGTATACTGAAAGTTTTGCGTTCTCTTTGTCTGGTCAGAAAATGTATGTTGATGGGGTTTTTGGTGATCAGAATCATACGGATGTTATGGTTCTTCTGCGTTTACAAGATCCGAAGGGAATGTCGGTAGATGCAAGTAATTATCAATTTTTTATCACTGGATTAGAGAAGAGTATTGATTCGGGTCCAAAAACGTCGTTCGCCATGTTTGGTTCAACTGGGTATGCGGTACTCCGTTTCCAAAGTGATGAACCAATGTCGAAACAGATTCTAGACGTGACGATTCGAGCGAACGAACAACTTTCTAGTCAAGAGGGATCGGGAACGAGCGGAAATAAAAGCAACACGGATGGGTCGTTTGCAAAGTATGATCAGGGTCGATTCTATGTTAACCCTGGGGCGGATAATATCACAATATTGGACTGGCTGACACCTGGCGAAAAGAATCCTTCGAAGTTGTATACTGCGCTTGTAGCGGAATCCAAAGATGCTCAAATTCGGGAACAGCTTAAAGGACAAGTGAGCGAAATGGGGAACCTGTTGAATCGAGCAAAAGAGTACACAAACCGTTTGGTGGCAGCTGGATATGAAGCACCTAAAACGCCTTGGTTTGTACAAGGTGATTATATCGACGAAAATGGCGGATTGGTTGTAGCGAAGAATTTGACAGGGGCGCACCTTATTGATTATTCAACAAAAACGATCAGGGATGGTTACATCAAACAGGTGATGGGTAGTCTTTCTGAATTTGATGTATATATGAAAAAGAAGACAGAATCTACTAATATCGCAACCGATGACAGAAACGCGTCTCGTAAAGAGCGGGTTGAACAAGTTGAAACCCTGAAAAATGAAGATGGATCGACACTTGATCTACGCTTGGTATCGACGGGCAGCAGCCCATCTGCTCAGGTGGCAGCAAAAGATTCGACGGAGTCGCTTCAGCAAACATGGAGTTCCTATCTTTCCATTAAACAAAAGGTTCAAAGGGATTTGATGCGTAGTTTATTGGTGCTTGATGCGGATGTTCTAACGCAAGAACTTGGTTTTTCAGAGCAACAGAATGATAAAAGTGTAACGTATTACTAAGCGTAGCTTTTAATCAAATTCATGTGAAATGTGTGACCATAGAGTCTGTTGAGTGAAAAAGATTTCACAGCTCAGCAGGCTTTTATTTTTAACTAATATAAAGTGACTAACTGACTAAAGGTTAAATCCCGATAACAAATCGGGGGCAGAGAGAGGAGTCATGCACATGGGTATGAACGGGGGAGCAGGAGGATCGAAACCGCCAGGGGGGAACGGTACTAGCAACAACTCGGGTAGAGCAGCTCCGAAGCGGCCACAAAGCAAAGCAACGGAAAGTACAAGCGCCCCCCTTGAGGCACCAAAAGGTGGTGGTGATGTTAAATCAAAACTTTCGAGTGGTGTTCGAAGCGGATCGCCCTCTAGCGGTATAAATAAATTAAAAGATTCGGATCTGCCACAGTCACCAGATAATTCGAAATCAAAAACAGTCACAGGTTCGAAAAACGAATTGAAGGAACCATCAGGTGCTGTGAATGCGGCGAATAAAAGAGAGAGCCCTGATAGAACGTCAGCAAAATCGGCAAATGGAGATCCTGATACTGGAACTCCGGGTAAACGAGGAGAGAACCATGGCGCTAGGGGGCCTAGTCATTTCAATAATGGGGGAGCAACTAGCGTCAATAATGCTAACTTAGGCCGAGAGAAAAAAGATGACCTAACAGGTAGTAATGAGGTAGAGCAGTCTAACAGAGATTCTAAAGAGAAAGACCTGGCTGCTTCTAAAAACACCGAAACTGGATCTGGTAAAAAAGATGGATTAATGGATAAAGCAAAAGGTATGACTTCTAATGCTACTGGTGTCGATTATAGTGACAAGAGCATGAAGGATCAGCTCGAACACCAAGCAGCGGATGTAGCGATGGATTCTACGCCGGGACTGGCACAAGCGAACAGCGCGCGAAAAAAATTAAAAGAGTTCAACAAACAAAAAAAAGACGCTGGCGGCGGAGACGACGGCATCACGAATAAAGTAGAGGACACGGCGGACAAAGCCGTGGATAAAGGGATCAAAGCAACGAAGATCCTTGCAGCTTCAGCGGCGGGTACCAACGCGGCTGGCCAAGCTCTGATGGGCCTCATGATGATGAAAATGTTAATGATGCTCAAAGGGGTTGCTGTGGCGGCCATTAGTAAGGTAGCAGGCGTCATTGGAACGGTTTTTAATGCAGTTAGTTCTTTTTTTTCAGGGGTTCTTGGCGTAGGTACTGCGATTGGTAATGCGATCACAGCGGGAGTGGTAGCCGTTTCAATTACCGTAACGAGTGCACTTGGTTACGGAGTCATAGAAGAAATGAACTTGAAGGATGATTCAATAGGAAATTGCGTCCCGGAGAGAACAACCGTAAGAGCGGGCTCGCAGGATTATTTACTGGATGGAGAATTGGAAATCGTTCGTGAGGCAAATGCTGTTAAGGTTTGGTCAGTATATGAGCGGCTTGGTGGTTCAAAAGAACAGACAGCAGCGGTGCTTGGAAACTTACAGCATGAAAGCGCCCTCGACCCAACAGGTGTCGAAACGATTTATAATGAGCCGTTTCAGATTGGTCCGCGTAAACAGACCGCTATGAGTGCGGGCTTCCTGGTAAGCAAGATCGACGCGAAATATGCTGCGAAATATCCGGCAATAAAATATGTTGGAATCGGAATTGCTCAGTGGACAAATGGGCGAAATACTTTATTGGTCAAATATGCACAGTCACGCGATGCGAATTGGTATGATTTTGATACACAGATTAAGTTTATGCTTGAAGGCGATGATACTCTTCGACAAAAACAATTGATCGACTTCCTTCATACTCCGCCAAGCAACGTACAGAAAGAGACAGAGCGTTTTATGAATACATGGATTGGCTTGAGTTCTCCAAATAAATCGCTATCGCAGCGACTTAAGAATTCTACTAATTTCATGTTTGTGCTAGAGCGGGCTACGGCGGATACAGCGTATGCCGATAGCATTCTGAGCGATGTAAACATAGGAAGAGCTGAAGGCAATAGTGCAGTAGCGGCTTATTACCAGGACGATGGCTGTGGCAATGCGATAAAGTCTCATTACGGAAATCAATCGATTGACGGTACAGGAGAGGTTCCAGCTGACTTGGTTTTGGTTCCATGGTCACGAGAAACGTTACCTGCATCTCTTCGAACTTATGCAAAGAATCCGGAAGATGCAGGGCTTGCGTGGGGGAATGCGACAGGATGGGCAAATGGGATCATAGCGGACCAATGCGCCGCGCTTGCGCACAGTTACTTTATGCGCCTGTATCCGGACTGGAACCAGGGAGGAAAGGCGACAGAGCGACCGTATGGTGACGGGAAGGACGTTGCGGATGGATGGGCTAAGCATTACGATCAAACGGTATCAGCTATACCAGCCTCTGGCGCTGTATTCAGTGATACAACAACAAGTCGATATGGACACACAGGTATCGTCCAACACGTATTTGCCAACGGAGACATTCTCGTTAATGAACAGAACATTCGGGGTGTTAGTGGGCGAAATGCACCAGGTCTTAGTTATTCGTGGAGCTGGCGTGTGATTAAGAAAGATCGATATGAGAAAGCTCATTGGAAATTCTTCAAACCTGCAAATGCAGTACCACAATGGACCGAGCTTGATGTTTACTAAAAGATTGATAAAACGCTGATCATACAGTATAATTGGAATAATATTCATGCCATACCTTCTTTTTTTATCATATCGTATGATATGAAATATGCGTTTGATAAACAAAATCTTCGTACTATATAACTTACATACTATACAAACATAAATTACGAATATTTTGCATATAGAGTGTGCAAATAGTGTGAATAAAAATGAATATATTATAGAGAGGGGTTTGAAATATGCAGAGTCGAACTGTTAGCGGTTTGAAAGCATATGGGATACCAATCGTTTTGGGCTTGTTTGCTTTAATCTTGGTTTTTTTAATCTTGCAACAGAACAAAAAAATCGAAGCGTTAGAATCCGACATTGCAGGAACTCAAGAGTTGTTACAGGGTGCGCAGGCGACAAAGGAAAAGGTGGATCAGCCTTTCGATTCAAAAGAACATGAAGAGATTCTTCAATCACGAACGGTTTCCGCGAAGAAGATCGGAGCAGAAATAATTGCAGTGGAAGATGTGCTCACTTCATTTTATAAATCAAACGAGCCCTTGCCCGATGATCAAGACGAGTATGACAAAATAGTTAAAGACCTTGAAAAAGCGAAAGCTGAAAATACTCGTTTAACAAATGCAACTGAGGGCGATCACATTCAAACATGGAAGTTGAATCCTGAATGGACACTCAAGCTTGAATCGATCGTTACATACCAGGATACCGACAACGTTCCTGTTTTGTTTAGTATGACGACAAAAAGCGGGAAATCGGCAGGTCTAATTTATGCCGTATATGATGTGGTCAACTATAAACTGACCAATATTAGTCGGCACTATACGACGGATGGTTTAGATGATGAAGTCGATGTGGGGGGTGCATAAGGATGGGGACAAAGCGTAAATTTCTCTTGCTTATATCGGCAGCAACTTTGCTGTTGGTGCTGTCGGGGATCACATATATAAAAAATCATAATGAGATCAAAAAGCTTGATACTGAATATGCGGCATTAAATAGTCAACTTAATCAAACAGAGCAGAATATTGCTACAAAGCAAGCTGAGGAAACGGAACAAAAAACACAGACAGTTAAAAAAGTAACAGGTCTTGATCCTGGACTTATTCAATCGGATTCGACGGAAGCCGAGAAATACTTTGTGGCTGCATTTAGTTGGAGCAACGGGGCTGAATATGAAGGGGTTCGAAATCAGTATATTGAATCATTGGGTGAAGATAATTCATTCACGAAAACGTATCTCCCACCTGATACTAAAATCGAAACGAACGATGGTATGTTGTCCTATATTGACTTTAAAAATTTACGAACTACGATGGATAGCATTTATGTCGTACCGATTACAGCCGAGGGTAACCGTGTACGTTATGTTGCTTTTGTGCAATATATCATGCATAAAGATGGAACAGATTTAGAGAATACAGATGCACTGGAACGAAGTGAAGCGATTATTGAATTTACGGCAGCCGGTGAATCTGCTGATGGAGAGCGGCGGATCACAGAGGTTAGTGCGAGAGCCGGTTATAGTGCTGGTTTGCTCGACAATTAAAAACAGGCACGGAAAAAGGAGACTGTACTTCGATGAAAAATAATAAAGCTGTATCTCAGACTGAACGTAGGTTTAATCTTGTTCCATCTCAAGCAGAACTGCAGGACGGTGGATTGCCTGCAGGCGAATCAAGCATGAGTAAAGCTTCCCTGTTTATGACCCGAGTTTTTGGAATTTTCACGCTCGGATTGAGCGTTTCGCTTTTTGTACAACTTGTTCCGTTTGTATTTCTCTTTGTTGCAGGATATATAGGTATTCCAGCCGACAAGTCTTTAAACAATATGAACTCGATGGTTTGGATTCTTACATGTGTCACGATCATGCTCGTTATTGTATATGGTTTTATCGCTTGGATGAAGTTTGTATGGCGCCGCTTGATTAGCCAACCGAAGTCGATTTTCTTATTTATAAAACGCCGAAAGAAGGAAGCCGAGTAATCGGCTCTTTTTTTGTTTCCGCTCCGTGGCTGCGTGAAGCGAAGGGCAGGAACGTACTACCTCTTAGCAGTCTTACTGCTTAGGGGTTGTAGTTATCGCGCTGAGTAGCGGACAGCGGCGCAATAGAGGCCCTTAGTCGGCGTAGTGGGTCGACTTAGAACCTCTAGCGTGAGCCCCAATAGATCATTATCTATGTTATATTTCTTAGTTCGATTGTTTAACAAATGTGTTTAATTGTTCTGATAAACGCCTTGCTGCTCAGCATTATTAGCGTATAATTAACGTATAAGATAAGTAAAAAACGCAAAATAAAGGAGCGAATCTACTCATGGCAAGATTTAAAAAAGGTCAGAGTTTTAAGAATCAGCGAGTTCACGTCGTAGGTGCGTTTGATCAAACTGGGAGAGGCATGAGTGGAAAAAATGTATCATTCAGTATTTCAAATGACACTCGCGATGGGGATGACATATTTACGGACCCGATGTTGGTATACGATTCATATGTAGATAAAAACGGGAAGCAACAAAACTCGTTCACGGCAGAGTATTCGGCAAAACAGTGGGAAGCCATTGAAGCCGCAGCGAATAAAGATGGTGATGACCTGGTTATTGAAGCGGATCTCTTTATGAGCAAAAGTGGACCGGGTCTTCTTGTGAACACGAACACGTTAAAAACACCAGAAATTCCATTTGACCGAGAAAAGCATAAGGCCAATACGTTAGCTGCACGAGAGATAAAGAAAGAAACAAAGGCTGAACAAGAGTCACAGAAGCAGGGTGAAGAGGAGCTTTCGGTCTAGGAGGACAATCTTTGAATCTACATAAGACACGGACGTTTTTTGTTCAGTGTCTTTTTTTATGGATTATAAGGCCTTAATATTTCTCGAAATTAATCCGAAATCGTTGAGTGCATAGTTTTTTACATGTGATTTGTCTTGTTAATTTGATAAATTCCATGATATAATGAAGCCTAGAACTAACCCGAGTCAAATACCATCGGCGAGCAGCCGAAAGAGAAGGGACGAAAGTAAAAATGGAAGTTTTCTCGTATAATCGAGCGAGTAATGAAGGAGTACGCATACGCCGGCTCCTAGATGTTCAATACAACGAAAGCCAGCTTGATGTAGATGGGAAGACAAAAACGTTTGGATTGTATGAGGTTCCTGCAGTGATGCACAGCAGAGTGAATAAAGTGAAGTTTCTATTTGAAAGTAATTTATCGGGGTTCAAACGACCTCAAGTTCACGTCGAAGCAGATGTGGAACTGGCATGGGGAGATTTCGCTGACCACATTTCGGCTTTGAACTTTAAGCATGAAAAACAAGAACTCCCCCTTACGTACATACAACCGCTAGAAGATGAAACACTTAAAGTACTGATTGACGCTGGGTTATATAGAGATGGCCGTTTCGAACAGTTGATGGGCAAGCTCATGGCAGGAGAGACGTTTGATGCCGAAGGAAATATGCATCTCGCGTATCTGGACATAGCAGAAGGCATGGGTTCAGGAAGAAAGGCTCCATTAGTACTGGTTGATCCAGTGAATATTGTCCATGACAAGCATGATTCATCGGAACGTACAAATTTAGCAGAACTTGTTAGATTGGCCGCAAATAATGCGATTGAACTACAAAGAGAAGGCGTTAAAACTGAAGATTTAGTTAACTCAGAACCAGAAGAAATAAAGGAAGTAGTAATTCAGAACACGATTCAAGACGTTATTGTGACCCGCAATGAACAGCGTATTATTGATGATGTTGATTCGATTAAAACAACATCAAGTCTGTTGGATGAAGAAATCGATGTGACTGAACAAATTAAAAGCACATTGGGATTGGGACGTATAAGCGAGGATGATCGTATTCGTGATTTGAAAGAGCGCGATCGTTATGAAAAAATGCAAAAGCAGCAACAGGAAGCAGCTGCGATAAGTCAGAAAACCATAAATGATGTTAAAACATTGGAAGCAGAGCAACCACTTGATCCGAACCTATTTGTGGGAGGCATCGGTTCAAAACGGCGGTCGTCGGAGGAGAACGAAGATCGTTTTAAAGATGATGAAGGTCCAAGTCTATAAGGACATTGCTCCTAATAAAACGAAAGCGATAAGGGGTTAACCTTATCGCTTTTTTGCGGGAAAGGAGATCCACGATGGGAATGAAGCAAGACATCGTGATCAAAAGTGAATATACAAACAACGCACGTAGTAGCTCTGGAAAAGGATCGAGAGGTTCGTCGCCTGGACAATATGTAATGCGTTATATGGCGCGTGAGGATGCTACAGAAGTGCTTGCACCCGTTCGGATGTCACAAGCATCCGGAACTGAGAATTTCGAAGCATATGACAGCGCGACATTTACTAGGTATATGGCTCGCGATCAAGCAACAGAGCGTCTCATATCTAAAGATGATGAAGATTTACAAAATGAGAATGACTTTGGTTCTCCGCTAGTTTTGAAACATAAATTTCGTAAGATTGATAAGATGTCTGGCCGAGCGTTCGGGAAAGGCGGAATTAGCTTAACGCATGAAGAGTTAGAAAGTTCCTCCCAGAACATTCAAAATGCATTTGATGAAGGGCATTCGGTTCAAAAAATCGTTTTGAGTTTTACTGAGGATTACTTGAGAGAAACAGGCGTACTAGATCCTAAATTTAAGCATAAAGGGAGAGGTTCGTATAAAGGACATATTGACCAACTTAAGTTGAGACATGCCGTTATGAAAGGTGTTGAACGGATGACGAAGGTTGGCCGATTTATTGATCCGGAGTGGGTCGGTACGATTCAGCTCGATACAAGTCATGTACACGTTCATATCGCCTTGGCAGATACAAAATTCTCGAAATCGCGGATGAAAAACGACGGAGCGGATCGTGGGAAAATAAACGAACGTGAGAAAAAGATGCTTCGTAAAGGTATTCATTTCAGTTTAGAAGACATGAGTCAGTTAAAATCGTTTCACGGGCAAGCATCAGTTGAACGGCGTAACGTTGTTGCTTTTGTTAAGGATTATGCTTATGCGACACTTCATGAGAACGCTGCTATTCAGCTTTTAGTCGCAGGGTTGCCGAAAAATAAGAAAGAATGGAGATATGGAACGAATCGAAAATCAATGAGGCATTCCAACGCTCTTGCTGTGCAGATTGTAGAGAAAGCATTTGCAACAGAACCGGAAAAAAGCGGGTATAACAAAGCAATGAAGGCTGTATTAGATTATGCGGATGAATCCAGTGTGAAAAATAAGTTGAATGATCGCTCGAAAAAGCGGCTTATCAAAGAAGGCCTAGAGAGGATTATAAAGAGGTCCGTCAATGGGCTATATAAGATGCTCAAACGGATCGATCCAGCAGAATTTACGACCCGGACGACGATGACCGATATTCAGTCAAGTTCAGATGAGAAGCTAGCACAGGCACTTAAACAATCGAATCAATCAGGGGCGTTTGATCCGGCAGCATTTGCGCTTCGAGTCCGAGGCTACAATAAAAGACAAGACTTGCATACAGAAAGTGTAGGTACGTACTATACGCTTGCCATGGAGTATGATACGGCCAAAGAAAACGGACTTGTTGATGAGACTGCTCACGTTATGCGACTCTTTTACGAAGAAGAATTGGAATATCATATGGGGGTTGCCGATAAATATCGTACCTTCCTTTCCTTTCATCATAACAAGGATGTGGAAAGTGTTCAGCATATGACTCCGAGATACGAAGTGCTGGTGAGTCGCTATCAAGAGATTGCAAAAAGGGAAAAGGAGACGCTTAGCGTTGATCGGCAGAGACGAAATGAGTATGCACGTGATTTGAGGGCATACACTTTTGACTGTTTTCAGCAAGGAATAGGATCGCTGAAGGAATGGCGGGCAATTACAAATTATGATCGGGAAGCGGGAACCGTTGAAACTCTGTTTGTTTTGCCAGTTCGCCCAAAAACGAGAGCTGAAAATTTAAGTCCAATTCACTTTGATGCAGTTAAAGCATGGGATGTTCATCATCTTGGACTCGATTATTACAATAAGCCTGATGCTCGGATCGACACCAAGAACACATTATCGTTCGCTGGAGTTTTTAAAGCACGTAAACAGCGTGCTGAAGCGGCTGAAATTTACGTGAAAGAGACGGGGCAGGAGCTACAAGCTCTTAGTACGGCAAAACGTGATATTGACGATATGGAACAGGTTGTCCAAAAAGCGGTGGATGAAGGTTTAATTCAAACAGTGATGCTTTCGGATCTAAGCTCGGAGGATGAACGTCAGCTCTATACATTACCACTCGATCGATCAATCAACGTGGCACGACAGGTGCGACAAAGCCTTGAGCAAGTTGAAATGATGGAACAGGAGGAGGAAGAAGAATTAGAGTGATCAAACCACTGGATTTGTTTTAAAAAATTAGAAGAAACAGGATACGACATTCTATATTTATGGTATAATAAAATCTAGATAATATTGAGCACTGAGCGTTTTGTTTGAAATTTGCCGTTATAGATATCATCAATTATTAGAGAGGGTGACGCATGATGAAAGAATTGGAGATGCTGACTGCCACGCAGCGGTTAACTCAGTATTTTTCGAGAGAATTTGATAGGTTGAACGATGGGATTAAGCATCAAAACAATCAAGCGATACAAATGGAAAGATCGATTCGTATTTCGGAGGTTAACGTGTTGTCAGATACGTTGAATGAGCTTTTCGGAGCACTTACAAGTAATCCGGGAATGAAGTTGTTTCCAACCTATAGTAATAAAACAGATTGGGTACAGGAAAATGTACAGCAAAATCAATTAATGAATAAGTCGGAAGATATGATTACGTTGTCACCTGCACAGCAGAGAGCCGATCAAATTCTACAAGAGTATACGAAAACTACACCGCGTGATATAGCTCACCATTTACCGGAGTATGATCGCCCATTTGAAGTGCTTCCAGGTTCAGTACAAACTGAAACGTTAAGTGTTTCGGAATTTAGCGAGAACAATGATCTAATACATACGACAGAGGGTATTCCGCTTGAAGGCAATGAGATAAAAAGTGGTGAACACAAAGAAACACGGCAAGGAACGGATATTAATCTTGATGAATATTTGACTATAAGAACCAGTTCACTTGTTCCAGGATTGATTGAGACAGATATTCGCAAGTTGCGAACTGACTATGTAGAAAACGAACAGGCTGTCGTTGTGGAATAGACTGATGTTTTTTTCAACATTTGCCGATGAAACGTATACGGCCACATTGCTTAGACATATTGTTTGTCTTGCCGTGTGGTCCTTCTTATGGACCGTTACTGATTTATCCGCTGTGAAATAACAATGCGGGTTCCTATAAAGATGAGTCACAGAAATAAAGGAGAGATCTCTATGTCTATGATTCTCGAATCGCCAGAATTACAAAAGGTGTTCAGAAAAGAAGAGGGCTTTGATGAAGAGAAATACCCATTCCTTTCAAAATACGCAACGTTTATGAAGTCCCCCAGTCGTCCGGTTCTTGGCCGAGAACGTGAAATGCGGCGGCTTCTAGCGTCACTTAATCGCGCGGAGTTATCTAATGCTTTTTTACTGGGGGATGCAGGATCGGGTAAAACGATGCTTGTACAAGGGACCCTTGCGCGGGATGCTGATCGAATTTATGTAGAAGTGGATCTCGCAAAGATGGCAGCGAGTGATAACGGTGAGGACGGAGCTACACAAATGGCATCTCGGGTCAAAGGATTGTTTGATGATGCTGAAAAATTCAAGAGTGAAGTAGGTCATCTTTCTCGTGACCAATCCTCAGAGCTCGTTTTGTTTATGGATGAATTTCATCTGCTTGTGCAGCTCTCCCCTGCTGCAGCTCAAGCGATTAAACCAGCACTTGCCGAAAGTGGACGTCGCGGAATTAAGGTGATTGCGGCTACGACTTTTGCTGAGTTTCATGAGTATATTGAAAAAGACCAAGCTCTCATGCAGCGCTTGCAACGTATCAATATTCGCGAACCTAATAAAGAAACGGTTATTGCTATCTTACAGTCGATCGCAAAAACGCATAAGGTGGCGGATTCGATATATGATGATCATTTATATGATTTGATTTATGAACTAAGCAATCGGTATGTGCCGGCAGATTCACAGCCTCGTAAAAGTATTCTGATGCTCGATAGTATGATTGGTTGGATGCGTACGTATCCGGGCGAATACAAGATGGATAAGAATCTTCTAGGCGACGTGATTTATGATAGTACGGGTGTACAGGTTACATTCCAAGTGAATGGCCGAACAATTGAAAATCAGCTTAATGAGCGGGTTTTTTCCCAAAAATTTGCGATGAAGACGTTGGAAAACCGATTGCAAATTGCAGTGGCTGACTTGCACGATAAAACGCGTCCCATTTCAAGTTTTTTGTTTACGGGTCCCACAGGTGTCGGTAAAACAGAAACGGCTAAAGCTCTTTCAGCACTTCTATTTGGTGATGACCGTGCGATGATTCGTTTCGATATGTCTGAATATGCCATGGAATCTTCCCTTAATTATTTCCGTGAGGAGCTTACAGATCGCGTCTGGAATCGGTCGCATTGCATTGTCCTTTTGGATGAAATTGAAAAAGCTCACCGATCTATTACACGATTGCTGCTTCAAATTTTGGATGATGGTAGACTTTCAAATTCACAAGGGCGTGAAGTTAGTTTTCTCAATACGTATATTATCTTAACTACGAACGCAGGTAATGAAGTTTATGAAGACATTGCTCATTACTCTGGTAGTGATGATGGTTCTGATGGAATGGAGAAATATTGGAAAGTCATTCGTCAATCTTTGATGAATAACTCCTCGTTTGCACCGGAAATTATCAATCGGATGAATGCCATTATTCCTTTTCAACCTCTTTCATCACAGACTTACGAACATATTCTTATTAAAAAGCTTGAATACCTACAATCTGCTGTTTATCAAACACATGGTGTAGAACTTTTAATTGAAGATAAAGTTGTTATTTATTTGGTTCATGATCTTTTTGACATAGATACAAATTCCGGGGGGGCAAGAGGATTAGTTTCCTTGATGGAAACACATGTTGTTGCGCCGCTTTCTCGTTATATCAATAATCATCCAGATACCAAACATATGGGTGTGTATGTCAAAGGAAAAATGGCATATGAGAATAAAGAGATGTTGAAATCGTCAGCGAGTATCGAAATAGGGTCTATCGACAAAAAGAAAATGAGACGAATGTAAATTAGATTTTTAGATTTTAGAATATGACCTTAGATAATAATGATTCTTGGTTCAAACGACCCATAAAATAAATAGTGTGTCGTTACATACTACTTTTAAATTCATTTAAAAACGTTGAGTGGACAGTAATATTCGTGTTGTATCGGTATGTTTTTTATGTTAATATAAATTTAGGCAATATGTCGTATGTTTTGTTAGAAATGAGGGGGAATGAGTAAGGGGTTTCGAGATTAATCGTAAGGATCAGATTTTGAGCGATTATATCCATTTCTTGAAGTCATCGAAACTGATGAAGAGTGGATGGATGGTTCGGAAAACTTGATAAACGGGAAACGAACAACAAATTCACGCTGGTGACAGACACGCTTTTCACCTGCGTGGTGTAGTTGATTAAAGGAAGAGAGGGTTCGTTTAATGGGATTTTTCACACGAAGTAAGAAAGTTAAGCCGAGCGATTCAGAAGAAAGCACAGTTGCGGTCGCGAGTAAAGATGAAGAAGAAATATCGGAAGAAAATGAAAAGGGCTCAAAACTTCTAAGTCGTGGGGTAAAGAACAACCGAAAAGAGAAGGGGAAAGCGAAACTATTCGGTGGGAAGCAAAAAGATATGACACTCGTCGAACGAATGCAACTTGTTGAATCGGTTGCAGCTGCTTCGCTTGATGTTCTTCATGAATTGGTAGGGCTTGATGATTCGGCGGTCCGTGAAGTAGATAATGGTTTATTAATCGTTGTTATCACGAACGATATGCTTGTTGCTTCGGGTGTTGACCCAACTGGTGAAGAGTTTGGCTCGTTCGCAGAAGCGCTTATATCGGAATCGATTGACTCTATGACCTTAGCGGATGACTTAGAAAATGGCATCATAGGTATCATTCCTTCAATGGATACACTTGTTTCTCTTGATGAATTTGAATTCATTCACGATATGCCATTGCAATGGGCGATTGTACCCTTTGATTTGACCGACGATTCCCGTTTAATCCTACTTGATTCAACAGTCCATTTAGATCGATTGATAGAAATTGCTAAATCGCCATCTATTGAGCTTCATGTTGAAGGCAACGTAGTTGTCGATAGCGGAGATAACGAGCAAACATGGGAGAACGAAAGTGACGATCATGAAGATGACGAGCAAGCCGGCAGGAATTACGAAGCTGAAATGGATGTAGAACCCGAACCGTTCGATGGTACATTTTACAGCTCTTCAGAAGATATCGGAGATGGATCATACGACCCCTTTTTAGCTGAAAACAATAATGATTTTAATATTGAAGAAGAGAGTTTTACAGAATCAGGATACCTAGAAGTTGATAATTTCGATGTAGAAAAATCAGATGAATTCCCTACGGATGAAGATGAACTGGAGGGTTATTCGGAAGAAGATGAGATATATGGGACTAGTGATGAACTAGAGTTGGACGTGGACGGTGGGTATTCCCCCAACCTAAGTGTTCATCAATCTGATATGACGGTTGAGGAATCGAAAGCGGTAGTCACGAAAGCCCTGGAACATTCATTTAACAATCAGGAACTGAATCTGACAATCGATCTTACTAAATTTGATGATTACTTCGGTGCATTGTCAGTTGTTAAATTCGATGAAAAAACTACTGATGACAGCGAGCTTCAACGTGTTGTTTCGAATTTCCGTAAAGATGCGAACGTTGAGATAGAGAAGTATCACGAAATAGAAATTTCCATGCTGCGCAATACATACATTACAAACCTTCGTGATATTCACACTAAATTAGTAACTTCACTCGATCATAATGATCAAGGCACCATATACGGAAATCGATTCTATGAGATCGACACGACGTTTGATGTTGCGATGTCGGATATGGACAGGTTGGTTTCTAATGAAGTTAAAAATATTCATTCGGCATATAACGAAGAACGAGAAACATATGGAGAAAATGCGAAGCGTGAAGCAATGACTGTCTACGATACTCGTTACCGTGACGAACGAAATCGTAAGATTGAGAGCGTCAAAGACGCGCTAAAAAGTGAGATCAAGTCGAATCGAGACGTGGCTCGTGGAGAGCTGTACAATGATCGCCGCACTGTTGCAGCCAGCTTATATGATAAGGCGATAACAGCACTGCTACAAAGTTTGCATGAGCAGTATCAAACGATCATGGCAAAAGAACTGCATATGTACGACGCATTCCGTAAAAGCATTGAAATGTACTTGCGTGAACATTTTGCTGATGAAGTGTTACGAGCAAAAGCGGAAGCAGAAAGACTCAAGCAAAATGAAGAAGCAGATCACGTACGTCGTGAATATGAGCAGATGCTGACAACCAAAGCGCAGCTGCTTAAAGAAGCGGATGAAAAAGCTCGAATTGCGATTCTTCAGCTTGAAGACAAGCAAAAAGAACAGATCAATGATTTAAAAGCTGATTATGAGCGTAACATCGATCGTGAGAAGCAGGAGAACGAAAGTTTACGAGATCTTCTGAGACTTGCGAATGATAACAATGTTAAAATTGGCGATCAAAAAGATCTTGAAATCAAACATCAGATAAAGGTGTACGAGAACCAGATTGAAGCGCAACAACAAGAACTGGCCTACGCGCGTGATCGCGCAGGAAAAGGACAAAAGCAATTGACGTTGGTATACACAGCGATTGGAGCTGCAGCTCTTGCGATTGGAGTCCTCTTTGGTTTCGTGTTTGGCGCTAATTCTGCACATCAGCCAGTGCCTAATGCTCCAGTGGCACAGACACAGCCGGTTAGTACAATTAATAATTAATCGAGCTGACGTTTCATCGATAGGCACGGAGCCTATAAACGGCAGCGTAGTCTAGCGCTTACGTTTAGATATGAACCGCTCCTACTTGGGGCGGTTTTATTTTGTTATCCAAGGGGTCTAGTGGATGTTTTAACAAATAAAGGGGTGGTTCTGTGGCGAAGAAAAAAGCATCGAAAAACTGGAAACAGATAAAGAACCAAAAATATAAAGAGCGGGTAAAAAACCGAGAAGTCCATGAGACGCAAAATATGGTGCGCGGTGAACGGGGCGAAGTTGATAAGCCGATAAAAGAGCGAGTTGCTGCCGTATTTATTGCGGTACTATTTGCTGGATTGGGTTATGTGATTGGTGCTTTCGTTATTATTGGTAGGGCCTTCTTTGATTTTGTCACGACATCGAGTGGGGCTTCTTTTCTAGAATTTGATCTAAGTACACTTAATGGTGTTTTTACGAGTTGGCAGTTGTTTTTATGGACAGGTTTTGTTTTATTAATGTCCTGGCTGATTGTGAACGACCGCATGATGGCATTATGGCGGTCAAGAAATAGCATGATTGATTCAACAGATATTAATACATACGAAAATGATCAGCATATCGCTCTTCCGGAAGAAATGCGTAGAATGTATGACTGGTTTCCGGATGCAGGAGCTGAATCAAGCGTCCAGGTATCGAGTATGCTCAGTCACGTTATGCTAAGCAACAAGGGACTCAAAAGTATTGAGATGATACAGCGTTACAAGGATGATGTTGTTGAGGACGGGGTAATAGTTGCGCATAAAGGTGAAATTATGTACAACGCCAGTGGTCAGCCAATAACTAAAAAAATGCCCATCATTGACGAGGAATTTGGACGTGATCTTTTTACTGCTAGCGGAATACCTTTATCGGAAAAAGATATTCGTACTCCAGTTGATGTTCGTAAAATTGAATACAACGAAATCAATGAAGCGGGAGATCGAAGTGACCGAGATAAGCAGCCATATGATATGGTAGCGGATTTAATCAATAACGATTGGACGTTCCTAGATCATGAAGTACAGAGGCCAGCTGGAGCATATCTGGTCGATACTGCGCCGGTCAATACAATGGTTCTCGCCATTACGCGAGCGGGTAAAGGTCAGACGGTAATTGAACCGACAATTGATATGTGGACCCGCGAAAAGCGTAAAAATAACATTGTTATAAATGACCCTAAGGGCGAACTACTTGTTAAATTTTTCATCCCTGCTACGATCCGAGGTTATGAAATTGTACAGTTCAATCTAATCAATCCGCTGAATACTGATATATATAATCCACTTGGTTTTGCGGCGGAAAGTGCACGTGAAGGTAACTTCACGAAAGCAGCATCATACATCGAAAACATCGGCGATATTTTCTTTCCAAAGGAAGGTGCGGACGATCCAATGTGGCCGAATGCGGCGAACAACGCTTTTAAGCGTTCGGCTTTCGGATTGATCGATTTCTACCTGGAAGAAGAAAAACGAATTCGAAAGGAGGCAGAACTTGACGGGCGACCTGAAAAAGTATTGATGCAGGCACTTGATGACATGTGGGGGAAAGTAACCTTATATAATGCATATCAGCTCTTCGTTGTATTATCAGCAAAGAAATCAACAGTTTTGGAAACGATCCGTATTGAAGAAGACGATCCGTCAAAGGAAAAGGACTTCTTAACACTGTTTTTTGATGCAACTGCTAAACTGCCGCAAAATGAAATGAGGAAGCTTGTACAGAATACGGATAATGCGCTGCGTGCCATGGCGGGCTCGGATAAAACAATAGCATCAGTTTATGGAATCGCACTAACAGCGATGTCATTTTTCACCGACCCTACGATATCGACGTTGACTAGCGGAAAACCGTCCCAGAATTTTGATGCGCAAGGGCTCTCTTTTCCACGTCGTATTGGCGTTCGGTTCGCTTCAGAGTATTTAGAAAAGTATCGTTTAATTGGTCTACAGTCGGTTTGGTCGGCGTATGAAGATCCCAAATTCGAAAAGCAACTGGACAAGAAATTATTTGGTCACACTCAAATTATTGACCGTGAAGGTTGGGCTCGTTATTTCTTTGAAGGTAAATTTGCTGATCGTAAGAGTTACATCAAGCTTGAAATTCGCAATCCAAAAACGCAGAACCTCGTTCGTACGTTTTATTTTGAAGTGGAACTTACCTATAAGACTGATCTTTCAGGTCGCCGGTATGTTAAAGATCCGGTACTGAACGAAAAAATCATTAAAGATGGTGTACTTCGTGAAATGCGCTTCAATCGAAAAAAAGGCGAGTACGAATACAAAGACACACTGGTCAAGCGTCGATACCATGATTTACTAAACCCAGAGCTTGGAGAGCAGGTCGTCGAAATTCCTGCATTCAGTCAGAAGACAGTGAAATATACGGAGCGTCCGAAAGCGATCTTCTTTATTACACCGCCGCACCTTATGAGCTATGCTAAATTGATTCTGATTTTAATCAAGCAGATGGTAGATGTAAATTTCGAAGGATCATATATGACGAAAGATAATCAAAAGCCACTCTATAAGACCCGCTACATGCTCGATGAGGTCGGAAACTTACAATCCGAGGGTAATGGTATCCCTGCGCTTCAAACAATGCTCTCGATCGGTCTGGGCCAAGATCAGCAGTTCACTCTGATTTTACAGACGTTGCAGCAACTCCGGGATGTATACGGGGAATCCGTCGATAAAATAATTCAAGGTAATACGGAAAACATTGTTTTCCTAAAATCGACCGATGATTCCATGATTGATACGCTCGTGAAAATGAGCGGCACAACGCACGAAGCGCGGGTCGATCAAAAAACAGTCACGCGTGATAACGAGCGGATTCTGAATCAAAATGAAGGTAAAATTAGTTACACCATGCAGACAAAAGAGCGTCCGGTACTTCAATTTAATGATTTTATGTTTATTGAAGCACGTAATTCAATCATCATTAAGGCGGGCACGAGCCCGATCTGGAATCGTAATGAATCAGCCTATCCGATGTCTTTCCGGCTCTTTCAAAACCAGATCAGTCTACCAGGTAAGAAATTCAGTCTGCAGACGATCCCGACGAATTCATCGGCGAAAGATTTTGACGTCAGAAAAAATCAGCCAGACTTTTTTAATATGTTGGAACAACGTCTGAAACAAGCGAGAATGGCTGATATGATGAAACAGGCATATTTGGATGCGTATGAACTCAGCGAAACTGATTTGATTCGTCAAGATCAAAACGTTGTAGCGGATGACATCATGCATGCGATTAACAGTAAGCTCTTCAATATTTCTCATCGACCTGCAGCTAGCGCTGAGGATATGGAAAACATACCTGAGATGGATGAGTTCGGTACCATTTTAGATACTGCAGTCGATAACGTAGAGGTAGCACAAGAAGCGGCTAAAGCTCAGAATACGCAAAGCACACATCAGCAAAAACGTTATGCCGGCGGACAAATCAGTCGTGAGGATTTGATTTCAATCGGCGGCCAGGTTAACCGGCAGCTCGATAAGGTATTGGCGACGGCTTACTCGGAATCGAGATTGTATTTTGAAGATGCACCGGGTTTCCGTACGAGAGAGAATGGAGAACTGGAGAGTGACAGCGGTATGGTGTATGTCCGAAGCTCGCTTGGATCGAATAAAGCTGACATCGATGCTCTACATGAAGCAGAGCGCAACGAGGAGTCCCGCGTATTCGGTGAAGAAAATACCGGAAATGAAAGTTTCTACGAAATAACGGATGAGTTTATTAGGTATCTATCAGGTCTTGAATCATGGAGGGATCTAGCACAGGGTCGCTTCGATAAAGAGGCAAATCGTGCATATCAACGGAACATGCAATAAGTCAAGAAATAAATAGACATTGAGTTTTTTTAAAATAGTTGTTTTGTTACTAGAGACTACCGAATGTTTAACAAATGCAAGGGGATGAGGAGCGAAAGCTCCTTTTTTATATGGTATAATATTATTAAGTAATTGTTATAAAAACACTGAACGCAGAGCGATACGAGTGCAATATTAGAAGTGAAAGGGGTTTGCGAAAATGATAGGAAAGTATGGAGAAAATACAAACGATAGACGTTATCGCGATCTTGCGGAATACATAACGATGCGAATGCTTTCACAGATAATACCCGATTTAAAAAAGAAGGGTATAACCGTCACAGCGAGGATGATGCAAGAGTTCCGAGACACCTGGGAACAGAATGGCCAGACGTTTGATTTTACCACAATGCGAGTAAGACAGAGCGATGTTGTTAGGTTGCTGCGCGACACAGGTGCAACCACTTTCGGTGAGATCGGTGGAAATGACACACTCGAAGAAGGAGTGACTAGTTTTTGGAAGAAATGCGTGGAGGAATATGATAATGCTGCTGCAAAGGGAAACTTTCTACATGTTGTAACCGACCCGGAAATTCGTCATCACGTACTCCGTAATGGTCAGACTCCTATGAGTAAAGCTTTCTTTGTTCATCGTTCGAAATCACTTCGAGAGATGAATCCAGGAGATTCAGTTACTTTGTATGATCGCGTTGATACAACATATCAATATACTAGCCGCCTATCGGCTGAAGTGGAACCTGTGCGTGAAGGATTTAATCGGGCAGCAGTGACGCAGTCTGGTCAGCGAACGGCAGAGGGATCTGAACGAACACCTTCTGAAGCAGTAGCGGAAAAGGAACCATCAGTTGGTGATCCTGAAAGGTATGCTGAGTTTGAGAGCGGAGAGCAGCTCCTCGGCTGGGATGGTGGGGTTGTTGAATTACGGCACCATAGAGGTCTTCGCCATGTGTTGGGGGCGTATCTAACAAAGGCTGATGCTGAGGTAGTGGCAAAGAATATCGACATCGATATGCTGTTTGATGCTGAATTGGCTCATAACGGCGCAGAGCTGTTGAGACACATGCGCTCCAACGGTTATGATTTTAGCGTCCGGGATAACGGGAATAGAAATCAAATTGAGGTTCGGATGACGGTCGGTGATAGGACGAATGTTCGTGTGTTTGATCCAGAAGCTAACGGGAGTTATATCGGCCGTATCTATGATGCATCGAACGCGTATTATTTCAATGTTAAAGGTGCGAAAAACGTTAAAGAAGCTACCAAGTTTACGTCTGCTGATTCGATTGCGTTGCTCGATTATGTAACGGGAAATAAAACGGGTCGTGTGTTGAAATCCTTTGGTACAGAATCTAGTAGTGTTCAGATTGCTGGGGTGGATTCAAAAAAATCTCTACAAGTAAAACCGATCGCAGGACGGTACCGTTCGCTCGTATTCACTAGCGAAGCTGAAGCGCAATTGTATATCGAAACTGCGATTGCGGATGCTCATCGTTCAATCAACAATCAATTTAAAGCTGATGAGATTCAAGCATTAATTGACAAAGCTTTAGATGATGATGACATTTTGATTACGGGACCAGAATTCCAAGGTGAGCTTGAAACGCTGTTATCAGCGGACGATATGATTAGGGAAGCACAGGAGCGAGCAACTAAGTTTGCATACCATTCAGAGGATGGCGGTCGTGAGTATCTGGAACGAATTCAAAACGAACTTGTTGGTAGTTACGATGAGGGTTTCAATCCGGAAGTTGTGATGAATCACATGATGCAAACCGGTCGAGGCAATGAAAGAGATGCAATGATTTCCGCACTGAAAATTACGAAGTACGATATATCGAAAATCAAGGGTAATGATTTTGCTGTTGGCGCCACCCGTGATCGATTGATTACATTCAACAATGAAACGGCTAAAACTATTGATGAGATTGACGATCCAATGCTGAAACAAGCACTACAGACCGTTCAAGATACGTTAAAAGCAGGAGGCGTGATTGGTGACCAAGGATATGGTTCTAAAACGTCAGTAAAAATTGACGATAACGGCATTATCCAGTGGGAAGGTCATCGGAAAACTGGTTCCAATAAGGAGGCCCAGAGATGGCAAAAAATTAGTGGTGAAATCGGCCAAGTATTGGTTCCTAATGAACACGGTATTATCGAAACCAAATTCTTAGGGGGCAATAACTACGGTATTGTGCCTGGCTATACAGGATACTTCTCCTTCGAAGGTGACTACGATAACCGAATGAATCGGTTCCGCGTCAAAGGTTTTGAACGTCATTTAACGGAGCAAATTCGTGCGAAGGTCACTCATCAACTAACACGCCCTTTTGACCGAACGATTGGTAATATACCAACAACACTTGATGCAAGCAGCATTAACGGCCTCTATCACGGTGATGTATACGGAAAGCGTGTTGAACTGGATTTCATGGAAGTAAACCAGCTCAATATGGAAACAAAAGAAGCGATTTTGAAAACTCTTTCGAATCGAGTTCGTTTTGATAACCAGTTTTCAGAGCATGCAACAACGAGTGCGGAGACGCAAGCTAAACGCGATCAAGGTGCAGGGGACGATCTTGCATCGTTTAGTTATTGGAAAGCAGCTGGCGAAACAAATATGCGGGTGCTGAGCAAAGATCTTGAGAATTATGCCGACATGACAATGACGGGTACTGGCAAAACGCAAGGTTTGATCTGGTATCTGACCGACGGTGCCAAAGTAAACGAAGATGGAAGTTTGATTCCGTCTAAAGGTATTGCAGCGGATAGCGGCAAGTTGATTCCTGATGATACGGCATTGCAAAAGCTTCCGTATTTCGATAATAAGGTACATAACGCGTGGGATCGTAACCAAATGTCCTCGAATCAGCTTATGACAGCGCTAAAAGTCGATGAAGGTGTCGGTACAGCGCTGATGAGTTTTGGTGGTTGGACGTTTGATGACAGTTACGCGGTTTCGAAAGAATTCGCGGAGCGTAATAAGATATTTGGTAATACCCCAAATGAATTAAGTATGGAAGTGTTGAAAGAAACTGTAGCTCATATGGCAAATGGTGGCGATAAGCAAGAGATTTTGAATGGTACAGGTATGATGTGGTCAAATGAAGTACTTACTGAAGGCGTTCGTGCTTGGAGTTCGGATTTGGAAGAAGGTGTTTCGTTCGATGCATATTTGGAGCAACATGGAAAGTTCCGTCCGTTGCAACGGGGGGATAAGCTCTCAGATTTTGGTGGTAACAAAGGTACGATTGGTATCGTCATCGACCGACATATGCCAGATGATGAAGCGAAGGCTCAGAAGCTAGATAAGGAAGTTCGTTTCATGCGAGCAAATCCAGATCTTGATGTTGTGAGCGCTCCATATTCAATGCTCTCGCGTCATAACGCGGGTGTCGTGAAGGAATTGATGAACGGAGAAGTTAAAGACCTGGTAGATCCGGATACAGGTGAAGTATTTAAAGCGGCGATGGGACGACTTAACATCATAGTCACAGATATGAAGGTAGACGATAAAACGCATGCTTACAGCCGTGAAGACGTATTAAGCGGGAAGGGTCGTAAAGCGAGTGGACAACTTGCATGGGCACTGCAATCTAAAAATGCAACAGGTATTCTAAATGAGATTTATGGACGTAATGACGCTGCATGGAGCACGTACCGGGAGTATCTTATTGCAACGGGTCTGGATATGAAGCCGGATGGCACGCTTGCTTTTAAGTATCATCCTCATGGAGATGAGCAGCGGAATCATTTTAAATATGATCCTAATGTGGACGCATCTAGCTTCCTCGAACAAATTAAGTCTAATGGCGGCTTCTTGGATTTGCCGTTTAAGATATCATTCAAGACAGGCCAACTAACATCTGAAATTCCGGTGCTGTCGGCAAGCTTACGGCAGAATGTTGAATTGATTGACGGATCTATGCGGCGGTCTGATTATACAAACTATTATGCCAATATTTATGAGGCGGTAGGAGAATATGAAGCATCTGTAGATGATGAAGGTCGTCGGAAAGCTGAAATGAAGGCAAAAGAGCAGTTTGATAAGATTCAATCGACGATCATTGATCGGCAGTTTAACGGGGGACATAACGGTAAGCATAGTTTCCTTCGGGACAAGATTATGGGCAAACGCCAACAAAACTCTGCTACGGCCGTCGCCATGGTTGATCCTCGCCTTAAAATTGGCGAAGGTGCTATGAATCAAGAGATGATGGATTCTCTGGGTGCAAAAGAAGGAGATACCGTCATGATGTGGCGTGACCCGGTTTGGCGTGACGGTGCGATCCGTGCGATTACAGTCGTTAAAGATGACAGTGTTCACGGTCTAGCAATTAATCCGATTGCTGACAAGTCTCATGATATGGATTTCGATGGAGATTCAGTGGGTCTTATCAAATTTGATACGCCTGCCGCAAATAGTGATCTTATCGAGAAGTTCTCCCATTGGGCGAATATGATTGATAAGGGAAATGGGAAAGACCAATTGTATTACCAGACAGGTATGGATTTGGCATCAGCTGAAGCGAGGGCGGTTAAACTCGGAGATAACTCGCCTAAGGAGCTGTACGACCGTGCGAAGAAAAACGCGGGATCGAAAAGTCCGAAAGTGCTTCAACAATCGCTTCGAGATCTTACGGCTTACAGCCACAAATGCTTCCGTGAACATGGATTTGGTGGAGATTTCGTATCACTAACTGATGATAAGTCCGTTCACCGTTCGTTTAAGCAAATGGTTGATAACGGAGCAAAAGGAAGTACGAAAAAGCTTGATGATTACATGCGGTACCATATGGGGGTTAAAACGGGACATGACGCTCGTGAGATCCAATATGCGACTGGCGTAAAATCCGATGATACAGGTCTTGCTGGTGCATTTAGTCAAAAGCTTGTTGCGATTATGCGTAATGAAAACATTACAGCTGCACTTGAATCGATGTATCCGTTGACCCAAGGAACGCTTCAAATTAAACATGATGCGGAGCATGCGAGAACGGTCAATGAAATTCTAACCGAGGACATGAATAAAACGTTCCGAGGTAAGGATATGAATAATCCTAAGCGTTCTCTTACACCAAACACATTTAAATCGCAGCTCACTAATATCATGGAAAATAAGATGAAGGTTGACGTCAATGAGAAGTTCATTAAAGCCGTTACGGATACGCTGACCTATCAGGGGCAGATTATCTCCCTTAAAGATGCAATGAGTCTTAAAGGTTCCCCAATGGATCGTGTGGCGTATGGCGGCGGATATGACGAGCTGAAGAGCATTGCTAATGTTGGTGAGTCACTTCTGGATGGGGAACAGAATAAGTTATTTTCCCCGTTCTCCATGCGAAATGCGAATGAGAAGACGAAGCTTGCGAAGAAGGATACGCAGCGTGTGATTAAACCATCTCTTACCCCTCCTGTGGCTCAGTTGGGTTCGGATGTTGAAGAAGTTGAAGAAATAGGAATGACTCTCTAGTAATTCTAATTCAATAAAGCGAGCTGGTGTAAAGTCCATCCGCTCGCTTTTTTGTTTACATATTTTGTGTAAAGATGATTAAAAACACTGACTATATAGTGTTTTGTTAAATATTTGTATGTGATATAATCAGTTTATGAACTGAATTTAAAGAAAGGGACTTGTTAGTATTTAGTAGGAAGAAGAAAAGAGTTGGTATATAGCGGTGAGAGAGATACTCATATAGCCACCGGACAAAGTACATATGAAGTCCCCCGTTTCCTTAAAGGGAAGGAAAACGAGTTGATTTTATACCAGGTGAGCGGGAGGTAACAAAAGTACACCTCTTATGTAGAGAATACTCAACAAAGAACCGTTTGATCTTTGGATCTATCTAGCGCAAAAGGGAGGATTACATATTAAATGAAAATAATAAAGAAAAGATCTATTTCTGCATTACTTACTATAAGTCTTGGAGTATCTATAATAGTACCACTCCATACAATTGAAGCAGCCGCCAGTCCTCCTAGTTTTACAGGAGTATTTCAAAAAGATGATCACGTAAAATTGGAATGGGCAGTTGAAATGCACCCATCGGATGTTCTTGCTGAAACTTCTTTTGAGACTGGTCAAGAGATTCCTAATTTATCTTGGGGATGGGATATTGCACAGCCTGGGAATCAGTCTATTGTTCAAGGATCAAATGGAACAAAAGTCCTTCAGCTAACGGATACATTTATAAGTAAAAAAGGAAATTGGTATAACTATCCTGAAACACAAGCAACAGCAAGTATAAATCATTACGAGGGTAAATCAGTTCCTTCGGGTTCTACCCTTAGTTTAAGTTATAAAGCTAGAACAACCGGATCTACATCAAGTATGATATATCCTTTTGTATCAACAGGGTGGTTTAAAAAAGGTTATGAAAGAACTGACGATAACGGACGAATAATTCGTTTTGGTCAAAATGTAGATTTTAATAATCCTCCAACCGAGTTTGCTGCGTATGTAGATGATGGAAATCTATCTATGAACAATGGAACTACGCTTGTAGTAGTTAGCTCTCACGGTACGAATTATGACTATGGGGTGATCTACTATAACTGGGATAAAAAACGGGGTAAATTTGTTCGTGATTCTGTATCTGGTGTCTGGAATAATCCAACTCCATTGGGCCAACAAATGACAATGAGGAAAGATGTTTTTAGTTCTGGAGAACCTTTACTGGTCTACAGAGAGCAGGCTGCTACTTTCCCTACAAGATGGACTACATCAGATGGTAATTGGACTACGTACAACGCTAATGTTTATATATCTGATAATCCAGACTATGATTTTTCTGAACGCGGTGTTAAGCCTTACTTTACATGGTCAACGGATGGGAAAATCGAGTTAGATGATTACAAGTTAGGATATGCTACAGAGGTAGAGGTTTATCGAGATAGTCAAACCATTTATAGAGGATATCTTTCGGACTATGAAGATATGGCAGCAACAGATAAAGCAAAACCAAATGAGCCGAGCAATACAAGAGTGACTATCGGGCCAGATCGAAAGCCGAAAATCACATGGAATGCTGTTTTAGATACAGGAACTACATATAATTATCAGATTAAAGGTTATCCAAAAAATACAAGTCAAACATCATTGTCGGTAAAAAATCCGGTGACAGTAACTTCAGGTATAAAGGGATATAGTGTTGTGATTGATCAAAACCCAAATACAACACCACCAGCAACTATTACTACTACAGGGACAAGTTATACTGCTTCAGATGCAGCTACAGGGAACTTTTATGTACATATTGCAGCTGTTGATAAAAAGAATAACGTTTCCAATGTAGTACACATTCCTTATAACGACACTATCAATCCAAATTTGGATATATCTTCTAACAACGATGATTGGACATCGAATTCAGTTGTTCTGACGGTAGTAGCAAGCGATAACGAAACAGGTATAAAGAAGATTCAATTACCGGATGGGACCTCAGTTAATGAAAGTTCAGCCAATTATACAGCAACTCAAAATGGAAACTATAGTTTTGTAGCTGAGGATAATGCAGGAAACAAGAGAGAAAAAAATATTGTTATAGAAAACATTGATCTTACGAATCCAGTAATCAATATTTCACCACAGGATAGACCATGGTCCGATGAGAACATTGATATAGTAATTAATTATAAGGATCTTGAATCGGGTATCGATCCAAATAAACGTCTTTTTAAAGCGACTAATAGTCCTAATCCCCCAACAGATTGGGAAGTAGCTTCCTCTGATAACCAAGTCCTTACTATAAGAGAAGAAGGAGTTTGGTATATTCATGCTAAAGCAACGGATCGGGTGGGCAATGAGATTATAAGTAAGACAGATACATTGCGCTTACAAGGGATGCCTGAGTCTCCTGTTCTTCAGTTAAATGGGATAGAAGAAGATGAAGCTAAACTAGAATGGACCTTACCTAACGGCTCTACTCTTATGGATGGTTATAGCTATCATGTTGAAAATCTAACCACCGGACAGAGCTGGCAAGTTCAGCATCCTACCAATCATTTTACGGATTCCTCTCTAAATGAGGGGAGTAGCTATCAGTATCGTGTGGTGGCTAAAAATCATGTTGGCCAAGGAGAAAGTAATATTGTTGATGCTGTGACATTACCAGGAAAGCCTAGCAGTATTAAAGTAAGTAAAGATGGAAGAGAAGCCAATCGAGCTCTCGTTACAATAGAGCCGGTGCACTCTGCAACGGGTTACCGCATAGTTGCCACCGATGCGGTAACTGATCAAGAAGTCTTTAATCAAACCGTTACAGATACCGTGTATCAACCGATTACTAATTTACTGGCTGGGACGGTATATAATATTGCAGTCTCTGCGATCAATGCAACTGGAGAAGGTAAAGCAGAACAGGTTGGATTTCTTACCTTGCCCGATGCACCATCTAGTTTTAGTGGTCTTGAAATAACGGACAATTCAGTAACGCTCGGATGGAACAATGTCTTATCAGCAACATATTTTGAGCTAGAAAGAGATCTAAACCTTATTTATGGAGGAGAAGATACTTCCTACCATGATGAGGGACTGGAATCAGGCACTTCATATAGTTATCGAATTTCAGCGGAAAATGAATCTGGTTCTGGAGAATACTCAACTTTAGATGACGTAAAAACACTACCAGCAGCAGTTTTAGGGCTTAAAAGAAATCATGTATCCACCTCCGAAATTACAATAGAATGGGAATCGGTGCGGGGTGCAGATGGTTATACATTAAGCTTTGATGGGGGAGAGATGATTCATCTTCCGGAGAATGTAACGCAGTTTGTTGCTTCAGGACTACAACCAGGTAGCTCTCATAAGTTTATTGTGGCAGCTCAAAATCAAAGTGGAGTAGGAATATCTTCTTCTTTAGTATTATCTACAATTCCCGATGTACCAAATAATATTGAAGTTAGTAATATCGGGGAACAAGAAGTAACATTGTTTATTCCAGAGGTTCAAGGGGCGACCAAATATTTAGTTTCTGTAAATGGCCAACAATATGAAACATCTTCCGGGGAATTATTAATTACAGGACTTGCTGGAGGACAAACCTATTCATACCAAGTTGCAGCAGGGAATATGGCAGGATATAGCGAGGAAACGACAGGGGAGTTCTTAACGTTGCCTTTCATGCCGAACAATGTAGAAGGAGATTCTACGGTAAATTCAATTAACTTACGGTGGGATGCTGTACCTTCAGCTACAGAGTATTTAGTTTACGATACACAAGACAACCTTATAGATAAAACGAATAACCATGCCTTGAGTGTTAATAACCTTGAAGCAGGATCGGAATATCAATTTAATATTAGAGCAATCAATGAAAGTGGAGAAAGTAAAAACGCTTCATTCACATGGTGGACTGTTCCTGATATGCCTGAGCAAGTAACAATCGATGAGATCACAGAAAATGGAGCAAACATTAAATATTCCGAAGTTGAGGGAGCCATCTATTACGAAATATCACTAAATGGCCAGAAATATATCCGTAATTCTACAAATCTACAAGCCATTGATTTAACACCCGGTAAAACATATGAGTATACTATAAAATCCGGAAATAGAGCCGGTGAAGGAAGATCTTATAGAGGAAGCTTCATGACTCTTCCAGATAAGATAGAGAAATTAAAGGCAGTATCTACAAAAGATTCTATTTCTCTTCAGTGGGAGAAAGTAGAGTCAGCTACAAGTTATAAAGTATACAATGAGCAGAAGGAACTTATTGATGAGATAATGGAGGCAAATTATCAAATCAAACAGTTGGAAGCAGGAACTGAGTTTTCTTTTACAGTAGAAGCATTGAATCCATCAGGTTCAGGGAAGGGTATTTCTATATCTTATGTAACAATTCCTGCACTCCCAACAGATGTTACTGTATCTGATATAAGTGAAAAGGAAGCTACTATTCGTATTCCCACGGTACATGGTGCAGTTTATTATGAAATTGAAACTAATGAACAAATTGAGATCGTCAATGATAACCAGCTACACTTAACTGATCTAACTCCAGGTACAACTTATTCATATAGTGTTGCTGCAGGGAATAGAGGAGGAACTGGTGAGAAATTCTCGGGAGAATTTATTACTTTACCAGATCAAGTAGAGAATGTTGTTGCTAAACCATTAGCAGATCAAATTACTTTAAAATGGAATTCAGTTAAATCAGCCGTGTCTTATGAAATATATGACCAAGATGAGCAATTGATTGCCACTACGAGTAGTACTGAATTTCTTATTAATGATTTAAAGTCAGGAAGCGAGTATATATTTTATGTTAATGCAGTAAACGATTCTGGTAGAGGGATACGAGGAGAAGTCAGTTCTCAGACATTACCAGGAGTGATTTCTGAAATAATCGTTACTGATATCGATGAGACCCAAGCACTAGTTAGTTTTTCTTCAGTAACAGGGGCAACATACTATACTCTTAATGTAAATGAGCAATCGTATGAATTACAGGGTGATACACATGAATTGCTGCTCACTGAGTTAAGCGAAGGAACAGAATACAAGATTACAGCAGTTGCAGGGAATCTGTCCGGAAAGGGTTTAGTAGAAAAAACTTCTTTTTATACACTTCCAATACATCCTGAAAAAGTAAGGATAGGAACTATATCAGCGGATACCGTTACTATTATTTGGGACAAAGTTATGTCTGCAACATCATACAGGGTAATTACAGATCAAGATAAAGTAGTTTCGGAATCATCAGAAACAAGAGCAACTTTAACCAATCTTGAACCAGGAAAGAACTATACATTCTTTGTACAGGCTAAAAATAAATCCGGATATAGTAAGACGACACCAATTACATTTCGTACTCATCCAGAGAAAGCACAAGTAGAAGTGAACGTAAAAGAAGTAACTGAAACTGGTGCATCTCTTTCTTGGGATAGTGTAAAAGGTGTGGATGGATACAAAATATATCTGGATGGAGAATTAATTGATACGATAACAGAATTAAATTATAAAATAGACGGATACAAGAGCGCGTCTATGATTACAGGCTGGTCTATTATACCTTTTAATGAAGTGGGCACATCAGCTACGATCGTTGTTCCAGATATCTATACTTTGCCATCAGACAAATATAAAGTAATGATTCAAGGATCACGCGATCGTGAATTGGAATTTATTTTTGATCATGAACTGCAGAATGAAATATTTGTAGTGCAGTATCGAGGGAATGAGGTGTACAGAGGCACCGATAAAAGTTTTAGACTACCTAATCTAATGTATGGATCAAGGTATTCATTTGATGTATGGACGGAAAATGCTATCGGTGATAAATCAATAAGCAAAGTAGGTGAAGGGCGCACATTTAATATTCCAGTAAACCCTACACCTCCTGTAATACAGAATCCAGAAGTAGATGAAGATAAGAACGAGATTCCAACCGAAATAGTAATTAATAATCCTTTTAAGGATATTAATAAGTCTTTTGCAAAAGAAGAGATACTTAAACTGTACGAGTTGGGGATTATAAAAGGGACTGGTTCAAAATTCGAACCTGGTAGACCTATAACAAGGATTGAATTTGTATCTTTGCTGGTTAGATCGTTAGATCTGAAAAGCAGTGAAAATGTAAACCTTACGTTCAAAGATATAAATACTTCTGGATGGTATGCTGAAGATTTAAAGGCTGCTGTCGAGAACAATGTGGCTAGCGGCTTCAATTCTTCAGAATTTAGGCCGCACGAGGTCATTACAAGAGAACAAGCTTCAAAGATGCTAGCAGGAGCCATCTATGGTTATATGATACCGGATGGAGATATAGTATTCTCTGATGTGTCCGATATATCAGGTTGGGCTAAAGATGAAGTAGCAGGATTAGGTGTAACTCAATTAATTCAGGGTTACCCTGATGGAACATTTAGACCAAAAGGGAAATTAACAAGAGCAGAGAGCGCAGCGTTAATCTACAGGATGTATGAATTGATAAACGGGTCGAAATAAAGATTTAAGAAGAAAAGCGGCTTAGTGGACTTATCCATTAACCCGCTTTTTCTTATGCAAAAATAAAGAAAATATTTTAAAAAATGGTGAGTGTACAGTGTTTTTATTAACATTTGATTGTGGTATATTGTATGAAGTGTAGAAACTTTAATTTCGGAAGAAAGAGGTTAATGACATGACTAATTGAGAGAATTGATTCAGGATAGCTCGTATGAGTACCATATAGTGGGACATAGGTTACAGCCTTTTCCAGTTGTTATGCTGAATGTGAATCGGTTATACCAGATCTAAATCAGAAGTACATATAGCAAATATAGGGTATTATATCTTTCCATCGAGAGGGATTGAAAGAAAAACTTGAAAGATTGCTGTCAGTCAATTGGTATGAAAAATGTGTCTAAACTATGAATAAAAGCATTTTATTCATGAAAGTCGTTGGACCCAGCAGTAAATGAAAGAGATGAGTCTTTAGACCCTTCAAGTAACGTAAATCGGGTTAGTGGAACTATTAATCAAACCGATTTTTGTTAGAAATATCCACAAATTGTAATGGAAACATTGACTACTCAGTGTTTTGATAAACATTTATTTATGGTATACTGAAAGAAATAACGGAGCCACAAATATGATTTTTAGAAGTTCATCAGCTTGGTTTGTAAGTGGTGGCTTAATCAGGTTTGGACCCACATACGAGATAGTCCTAAAATTCTTGCGATTTATATCGTAAGAATTTGGAGTGAAAGATTGGTTACTAAGGATGAGGGCACAAGACAGCTTTTAAACTGACGAAAACCGGTCTGATTCTTAGATCGGTTTTTATTATTGTGATAATTACACTATATGAAAAATTCACATAGTAAACCCATAAATCCAAACCCCGTATCAAAGGATACGATGCTCCTTCAAACTTCCCATTAAAAATGCTCTAAAATGTTGTATATGTAGGTATTTGTTCATGCTATACTGGGTTAAAGTACAGCTAGACCAATACAAGATGGCGTCAAATTAAGAATAATTACATCTTTATTCGTCATTATTCGACATAGATTCGACATGAAAAGGGGAGTTAATTTTAGCATGACGATTTTGAATATGTCGCCAGAACTTCGGGTCATAAACAGCTATGAGTCACTTTATTACTATTCGGACTCAAAAGATTCTGAAGCCGATGAAATTCTCCGTGAGCAAATTCAGAAAGCATTTGCTGATCACGATGTGCTCCTATCTGATCGGCCAAGCCAAGGGAAACTCCGGGAAGTAATGCTGGACGCCTACAAAGAATCCATGAAAGAATTGGGCGGATCAGATCCGACAGAATTACAAATTAAAGCGTTTACTAAAAACTTTGATCGTTTCACAAAGGATCGGGATAATTTTTATGATGTAACATTTAAAATGTACGAAGCGAATTACCAGGGAGAGTCCGTTGATCTTGCAGCTGAATATGAAAGAAGCGTTCGAAATAACGACGGAATTTCTTCGATTCTGGTAGGACAAACTAATAAGAAAATTGAATACGGGGAAGCCGGTACAAAGATATCGTATATGGCTCACGTTCCTCAAGCTTCTGCCCCTGTTGCTCGCTATGATTATGAGCCGGCTGCGTCTGAATTGATTCGTGGTGATAAAGACGAACCAGAGCTTAACTCAAAGCGGCAATATGCCGTAAATGATCAAGAATTAGAGAGCAACGGGCCGGAAATCTAAAAAACAACATTTTATTTTATACTTATAAGACAGGAAATTAACTGGACTGAGAGGTGTTTTGTTAATGAGCAGGAAAAATATAAACAATCATAATGATGAAGTAGAAGATAATGATGATTCTCATAAAAGTAAAACTAAGAAGTATGGCGATGGAGTTGAAAGAAAACAGAATTATATCATAGAGGTCGCAGCAGAAGCGTCAGGAATTCATCCAGATACGGTCAAGACTGCATTTGATACATGTTGGGCTGTAATACAACATGAATTGGAAGTAGGAAATTGGGTTAAGATGCATGGCAAAGGAACCTTTTATTTATCAAAACGAGGTGCACGAATTGGTCGAAATCCTGCGACTGGGGATGAATTTGAAGTGCCTGAGAGGGAAGCAATGGCTTTCCAAACAAGCCCAGCGTATGGAAAACAATTGCGTGAAATTCGTGCTAAACGCAAGCGTTCAATGAAACAAAATGGGGGAAAATCTTCCCAGAACTGATAAGATGAAACTCTATTCTGATTTGTAGTCAGAAGAGGGATATGTTTTTGACATTAAGGCGTTCAGGTAGAAAGAAGAATGAAATGCGATAAGTGAATTAACTCAAAAGTGGTAATTGAATTTCACTTTTAATATCAAAGACAAATATTGTTCTGTGACCAAAAAACGCGACAATAAACAACTAATCAGAGCATATTTTAGTTCATGAGATATACATTTAATTGGCTCGTGAACTAAAAAAAAAAGACGAACCCAGGAAGAGGGGTTCGTCTTTTTTTATAAATAATAGCAACTATGTTTATATCTCTGATGCTATAATGATCCTTTTGAATTATTCATTAAGGTCATAATAATTACTCGATTTACCATTCATATGTCTGTAATTCCGGAGTAATAGCAGCATCTCGATCAAGCATTATCCAGGTAGCATCATGTTGATGAGCATAGTTAAGAATGGATTGAATACATTCTGGGAACTCTAAAGTTTCATCTTTTTCCTCTGTAGGAACATAAATAAAGTAACCATAATCACCCTTTTTATATTGAATCAAACCTTGAATCTCATCATCAAGAAGTATGCTGTTAACCTCTTCAGTAATGTGCGCTGTGCTAATGGTAACCATTGTTTCGTTTTCAATATGATTCAAGGAGGGTGCTGAAGCACAAGGTGCAAAATATAAAGTCGAACCCGCTAAATCTTTTCCTAGAATCTCCAAATTATATTCTCCTGCTTGTATGCGCTTCAGGTATTCCGAATAAGGGATTTTTGTCCAATCTTCAAAATCGGCAGCTGCATTTTCATAAGCATTTGGCTCAAAGTAAGTTTTGACTTCTTGGATGTCATATTTAAACATCCTTACAGATAGAATGAGTTGCGTTTTCATGGTTTAGCCCTCTTTTATAGTAGATTTGTTTTATTTCGTATAGTAAATATTGTATTTATGGTCAAAGCAGTATTAATTTGTTTCTTCACAACACGGTCACTTTACTGCGCTTACCAAGCGTTGCTTAGCAAAAGATATTATTTGGGAGAAGTATTTAGTGATGTTAGGAGCAACTGTGATTATAAGAAGAACTCCTTTCCACATTCCGTATTGCCGCAGCGGTATTGATCAACACTTTTTTCCATCTCGTAGTTCTTACCATTCCATTCTCCGGATTCAATAAAGCCGCTGCCGATATTTTCAGCATGAGATAGGCACTTTGGACATTTCAGGTCGTCGGAATTCTCATCGGTAGCATGGGCATTATCTAAAGGTTCAACTGGTTTTAATCCGAGCTCCTCTGTTGTCGATGTCTCATAACAATAGGCGCAAGTGAATTGGGATTCGGATTCGGCATCTTGTATACGTGTGAAGACAGTATAGTGATCACCACTGACGTCATCGCACGTTGCTGTGTTCCAGTCAATCTGAGATCCGTTGTGTTGACACTTCGGGCATCGGATCTTCTCATTGTCCATGCCCATGTTGGGAAGTGTGGCATAATTGTTAAAGTTGATGACAACCACCGGTGATTCTTCCGGGTTGTTAACGATGTCGGTAACGCCGCCATTGATATGTATAACTAGCGTATTGTTCATAAGAAGGGCTCCTTTATTTTGAGAAATTTTAATTATGCAGAGGAAATGAGATGAAATTTATCAGCTAGTTGTAGCCTTGCGATCCGATAAAATTCCGGATATTTTTCAGACTATTTAATAGGCTTCAACCAAATCACATCGTCAAAATCAGTGAAACCACCAGCTTCTACAATCTCTTTTAAAGCTTGTTTTCCACCGATTGGATTATACGGGAGATGTCTATCTTTAAATCCAAGATAACCATACTCAGGATGTTTTAAGGCGTATCCGTTAGGTTGTATGTAACCACCTGGAACGTTGAATCGTTGGTGATCTAATTTCTTGATTTCAAGCGCTGCATTTATTTCTTTAGTCTTATTTTTATTGCTGCTTTCATGGACTAGCAATATGGTTCAGCTCCTTTTTGATTAGAAATATTCAAATATTGTATTTGGTTATCTTAAGTTTATTTAGATAACCGAGATATCTATTAGATTAGCCAGAATGTCATGTCTAAATAGAGAAATCACCTGAATAAAAAGGCGAACCCAATCGCGGATTCGCCTTTTTTGTCTTATATGATTATCCGAAACTAAATAAAAAGCTTACTGTGTCCATTGGGCAAATACTTCGACCAGATCCCGTTGTTCCTGTTCGCTCATGCGGACACTTCAAGAATGGGTAGCCCCTCGACGATCAACCGGGCCTTATCTGTTTTTAAGGGCACCACTTGGGTTGTATCGGCCTTGTAAAGCTTGTTGGTGATCCGACCTTGGCTCGCATAATAGTTAAACGAGATACATATATTTTCCCGTTGTTGTTCGGAACTGAAAGAGCATGCTGGATATATATTAGTCCCGGCTTCTCTGGTCATCCATATTACCGATTGGCCATATTCAAAGTATAGATAAACGTCTATGTGATAGAAGTCACCTATATAGTGCTTCACGTTCGTTTCTGCGATTGATCGCATTTGGTTAATAACAGCATGCTTGTTTGGGTTAATTCCCATCGGTAAATAAGCATGATGCCCGCCGTGCTCCTTGTCATATTCGTTCAATGTATCCAGGTCAGCACATGACAAGCCCGGACCAATGAGTGTAATTTGTTTTCGTTTCATCCATAGGGTTCCAGTGTATCCCCAAATAACTGCCTTTTGATTTTTCATTTTTCGACTCCTCTTAAGTTAATGTTGATCGTAGAGAGAATATAAGGTTACATCTAAAATTTATGAAAATACTGAAAATGTTACTGGACGGTAATATTCCATGATGCTGAAGTTTTGTGGTATCTTTTCCTTCGAATTGGGAGACATTCGATCGTCAGAACTTCATTAGTAAGTGATTATAAAAAGAAGAAATTAATAACAGAAAGATATAAATGAAAAAACCGTATGCTATAAGCACACGCTTTTCTCTTGTTTAAATATATTTTTTAATTAAAGCAGAAGTTCATAAAGTCTAATTAAATACAATCTATATATTCATTACTATCTATATAGTTTTTAAAATCCGACAAGATTTTTCTTCCTTCTTTTAAATCATTAAATGCTGCGTTGGTTTCTTCAGCGCTTCTAAAGCGGAAAGAAAATCTATAAGTTTCTCCAGCCTTTGGCGCATAAGCTCCTTTATGAGTCGTCTTTGATTTTGGATAACTTGCTAATACATCTGCACGATTATGGAAGGTGTAGTCTTCGCTCCAGTCTTCAATTTGAATATTGGTCCCGTCTTTTAAAGTCCCTGTTTTCACTACCTTCATTGTTTTGCCTCCATTAAAAAATTTATACGATCTAACTGATGTGATGATTCTAAAGATATGGTCTACGAGGTTTGTGTTAGATTCTTACTTCATACAGTTCTTAGGACGGATGTTATCCATTAGATAGACGAGCCCCCGGCCATGGTTATTGTCAAACCAGCCCCAGATGATTTCTCTTGACATTCCCTTTTTGAAGACTGTCCAATCCTCAGAAAGTACCAACACTTCATCATCCGGATCTTCAACGAAAGGTATATTCCCTAAATCGAGCCACATCATTTCTAATTCTTTATTACTAAATTTCGTAGATGCTTGATTCATTCGACATTCTCCTCTAATAACTTATTTTGTGATATATTTTCCTGCAGATGGATCGAATACACAGGTACAGCCGTCTTTGAAACCCCAGGTAGTTCAATGTTTGGTTGTTTTATCGAATATGAGAGTTAATGTGTAAATGTTTTACCGTTAGCGGTATATTCCCACTCATTGTTGATACTCATATCTTTAAAGTTTTCTAGCGAGTAGTAATGCTCATAATCAGAATCGATTGACTCTTGGAAAGAAGTTAGACATTTATGCATTAGATCTTTAAAATTAGTATCCTTATCGGAATTTTTTAAGAATCTGTATACAGGTTCTAGTATATTGTCGTCCATGTAATATCCTGTAAGGACACAACTATTATGAAGAATTACGTTTGAATATCTGTGCTTATACGTATACGTTCCTTCTATGTATTTGCCTATAGTTGAGTAGTATTTACCTTTGAAAAGTCGGTCTCCATAATTGTTATAAATGTATGTAGCAAGGCGTATACCTGATAGATTTTCAATGTCATTATCTTCTGTGAATCTAAAATCTATTCCATGTAAGCTATTGTAATACCACTCGCCAACACTGATCGGGAACAAGTCCTCAAATGCTTTTATCGTTTCTCTATGTTCCTCAACTGATGGATAAAAATCATCGTTTTGAAAATATTCCAATGCTGTATTTAGCGCACTCTCATCAAGTTCATTTACTGTATATACATTTACGATATGTTCTCTCATGCTTATCATCCTTTTCCTTCTATATTTTTTAATCTTCTAATGGATACATAAAAAGAGTGTGGAATTCCACACTCTCCAAAAGGTTTGTCATATTATGATTTTAATTGTTCCTGCTATTATATTTAAGTTGCATTCTTCCTTATCAATATCTTCTGCCCAATCGTATCTATCATCCTCATCAACGGAATCAGGTATATAGCTATCACCATCGGTTATGGCATTTCCACTTTCTAACGCTTCATTTATAGCTTTTTCTGGGTCGATCAAAAACAATTCTGGATCAACTTCAACTTCTACACCAAGTCTAAACCACATCTTTTGTCTTTCTCTTTCCATACTATTTAACCTCCTTTGCCTGTGCAATCAATGCATATATGTTTTTGTTGTATACATTTTCGTCTTTGCCTTCCCCGCCCATTGCATACACTCGGTGTTCTCTCAAGTTTTCGCCATGGAAAGATGTATCGATGCATGTTTCAATTTTGCTTGTCTGCATTAAGCAAATTGTTGCAAAGTTGCCATTTGGTAACTTGATAGAAATGGTGTTCATGTAATCATCAGTTCTTGGAGCTAAGTGTGACATATCAACCAAGTAATGATTACAATTGTTATATGTGGCATATCCTTTTTGTTGTGCTTGCTCTTTAGATTGGTTTACGAAGAATAATTGATTCTGATTTTTCATTTAAATTACCCCTTTTTGTTTTAATTTGTTTGAATGTTCATAGATATCTTCATTGAAGATTGAGCAATTTTCTATGAAAGTTCATCTATTTTACCGGTTATCCAGCTTTACCAGGATAACTTAGTTAATGTTCATTATAGAGTTGAATATATGGGTCACATTTAAATAAGTGGAAGTAATGAAACATATCTTCAAGAAGTCAAAGGATCTTTAATTTTCTTATCGTCTGAACATATATCTAGTTATCTTCACATATAAAATGATGTGCCCATCTCTCATCGTTATTCCATCTCAAATGATTTATAAATTGTTGTATGCTCAGAGTTTTTGGAATATAATTTAAGGTGAATAATTAAATTATAGAGACTCCAGTATGCAGAATGCTGTTATGTCACAGGAAATTAAGGAGGGAACTATTATGAATATCGTACATAAAGAATGTGGTAACGACTTTGCACCTGAGCAGGTAGTAGTTAAACGTAAGGACCAATATGAAGGGTTAGAATCGTTTGTCTTCGATTGTCCGTGTTGTGGTGCTGAAACCAATACTATGGATTGTGAGTAGGTCTAATGTGTAGCACTGATGAATCCGAAATAAAGAAATAGAAAAAAGGTGAGAAAATAATGGGGAGTACTGAAGCAATATCCATGAAAAGACTCAGGCAACAACGTAGGAAGGACTCCAGGTGTGGAGAATGTGGTGAACAATCTTCTAATACATATTTATGTAATGAATGTAATGAGAGGAGGGCAGATCAAAAACTTCAACGAAAATTATACAGATTAAGCAAAAACTTGTGTGTACGATGTGGAAATCATCCATCTATAAAGGATAACGAAAGAAATTTATGTTATGGATGTAATAGTGTCTATCCAAATTTACCGATACGAAGATTAAGGAAATGGAAAGTTAAGAATTATGAGCTATACCATGCAATGATGGAGAAGTCTTGTTCAACAAAACAACTTGCCGATTACATAGGAATAAGCGATCGGACTGTATGTAGATGGGTTTTCGACAATGTAGTACCTAAAGATGATAATGCTTGGAAGGCAGCTCGATATTTTAATGTGAATGTGACAGATTTATTTAAGGGTTTTGGATTAAAATAAATTTCATAACTTTAGAGCACAAACCAATGATGAACATATAAACCATGTAGGGATAATTATTATAATTTTAAGGAGGAAATGATCTACCACATGAGCAGCTCAGATCTTATGATTTTTGGAATCGAAATATTAAACTGTGAAGACATTGATGTTTCAGATGCAAGTATTCAATATAATGGAGTTACATTTTTAATCGATTCATTATCCAAATATGATGGAATGACAATAGAGGTATTTCATGATTGGACGTTTAAAATTTGGGATGATAAAGGAAATATTTTAGAGACGTTCTTTCTTATTGAAAACGATGAGTTTAGAGAGAAATTATATGGAATGTATCCATTAAAATAAAAGAAGAGGCTAATAGGGATCGGAATCATACTGGGCAAGGCCCACCAAAGGAGAGAAATAAGATGAATGAAGTATGGTTGATCTGTAAAAAAGACGGTAAGGCATCGGCTCATAAACTCGCTGAGCAGGATGTCGAGGGTTATGTAAATGCATTACGAGACAAAGGATTCGAAGAATTTGAAATTTCCAAGCCAGAATACGGTATTAATAATCAAGGTAGATTTGAAGTTGATTCGAACCATGTCGTTGCTGAATTTGGAACATATGCTGCGCATCAACCTGGGTACGAAAAATTTAAGCAATTAGGAGTACTGGATGATTATGTTTACCAGTCGCTAGTTCACATGGGGAATGCCTCTCACCAACTATCATGGGCGCTTACGGTGCTTGAACATACAGATGTATCTAACGAGTTACAAGAAGAAATCAGACAAGTGGTCACTGCTATCCCTAAACTGCAGGAGAAGCTCAGAACGTAGTTTCATTTAAATGTGTGATGTACGCATTTTACTTGCCGCAAGTTTTTGCTGACTGATAGAATAATTCAAAAAAGCCAGAGGATAAAATTCCTGTGGCTTTTTTTGCAAATAAAACATTTTGATATATTTACCAGTCGTTTTTAAAGTTTTAGTGTTAAAACCTTTTTAAAAGTCGTCTTCAATGTCATCTTCATAACCATCTTCATATCTCATTTGTGTTTCCCATTCAATATCCGCATCGGATGCATCTTCATCCAATGCTAGCGAATCAGTATAATCCTTTCTTCTCCTAATATCCTCATAAATTTCCCACTCTTGATAAGCATCGTGATCCCTTGGATCAGGTGGTGTACTGCGATTATTATTTCTCCCCATGACATTTCCTCCTATAAATATATCTTGTAGCATTACAAAGATTTATATCGACCTATTGCAATAAAATATGTAATTATTTCAGAGGTTAGGAATATCCGTGGCAAGACTCTAGGTGTGCGGAATGTGGTGAACAATCTTCTAATATATACTTATGTAAGGAATGTAATGAGAGAAGAGCTGCACAAAAACTTCAACTAAACTTATATACAGATTAAGCAAAAGCTTGTGTGTACGATGTGGAAATCATCCATCTATTAAGGATAACGAAAGAAATCTATGCTATGGTTGTAATAGTGTTTATCCAAATTTACCGGTACGAAAATTAAGGAAATGTAAAGTTAAGAATCACGAGCTATATCATACAATGATGGAGAAGCCTTGTTCAACAAAACAACTTGCCGATTACGATCGGACTGTATGTAGATGGTAGATGGGTTGTCGACAATGTAGTACCTAAAGAGGAAAGGCAGCTCGATATTTCAATGTAAGTGTTACTTTATTTAAGCGTTTTGGATTAAAATAAATATTTCATAACTTTAGTTCGAAATTTCAACAAATGTTGAGGATAATGGCAATGAAAGCGAGCTACAAGATGGGGGGTGGAATGTTAAGTAGTTTTAAATAATAATAGAAGATAATAACTTATTCTTATAATAGTGAATGAGAAAAACAACCGATATAATTACCGGTTGCAATTCTCATTATAGATACCTAATTAGGCATCCACATCTCCAATATAAGTATCATGCATATACCAATTTCCTGTCGCTGTGAATCTCACTTCGATGTGTCCTGAGACGTCTCCGATTAATTTAATATATTTGTACTTTGCATCAGCCACAAGATCGTAAGCGGTATCATCTATTTTATAAGCTAATTTATTTGTTATCTCGCCGGTCCATCCGAAAAATCCTGAGGCACTTGCACTAATAGGATTTTGTACGGTCTTAATCTTAGTGGTTGAATCATCATAAGTGTATGATGCACTAACATTGATATCATATAACTTAACACCAGCTACATTAACAGAGAAGTAACCAGAAGCAGTTTTATTTTGTATAGTTCGTGAATTTGCTGTTTCATTAGAATTAGTTGGTGTTGTAATGCCTCCACCAGCTTCAACATAAAATCCATTGCCTAAATCAATCTTTTGATATGGGTTTTCACTTGATACATTAAGTTCAGTTAGTGCAATGTTTACATTTTCAATTGTTGGAATTTCATCTAGAGTGAACGATTTACCTATTTTTTTTAATTCTGAGTTATTGTTCAAACTCTCAACTGATATAAGAGGACTATTGTTTGTTACCTCCTTAGTTGATCCAGAATCAGCATAGGCACTTCCTGCGATTAAACCGGTAAATAGAGCTGCTGTTGTTAATACTTTGGCTACTTTTGTAAGGTTTTTCATATAATTCCTCCTAAAATGTATTTGAGTACATTATAAATTATACTATAATAAGTAATAATTAGGAGATAGTTTCCATATAGAGAGGTGAAAATATGAATAAATATGTATTATTTTCGACAAAACTAGCTATCTACTTGACAATTATCTTTATTATGATAGATCTTTCTTTTAAGTTTCAAAAATATCTGATTAATGAAATTTCTAACGATCTTGTTATCTTGATGTCTCCTATAATCCCTTTTTTATTATTTGGTTTTATTGGGGGTTTTTATCCTGTTATAAATAGGAGAACAACAAATAAAAAAAGAGGATATCGTAAAAATCATTCAAAAAAATTGTATGCAATAATTATTTCATCCTTACTCATCACATTAATATTTGTTCTTTTGAGTTTATACACCAGTCTGTTTACAATGAATTTATTATTGGGATTTTTAACATATGGTTTGTGGATAGCGACAGGATTTCTAACATCGCAGCTATTAGCCAGTAGAAAGGTCTAAGTTACAACCTTTTGCATTTACAAAACAAACTTCATTGAGGAGGCCCAAGCAAACAAAGAAGTCCGTTTATGATAGATACAATACAAACCCAGCGCCAATGCGGTGTTGGGTTTGTTTAAAATGTTGTGATGAGCCTCTATTATTTAATATTCTCGTTTTTTCCTTCAGTTGTCGTATCATTAGTTTTTTTTTGTTTTTTCATATTATTTTCTAATTCATAAATTTTTTGAATTTTTTCTTGCCAAATCAGTTTTTCTTCTAGTATAGCCTCTTTCAAAGATAAAGCATGCTCTCGTTTTAAGCTCTCCGTAATTTGCTTGAATTCAAATTCCTTTCGATCTAGTTTTTCTTCAGCCTCTTTAATTTGGATTTCACTATTCTTTTTAAATTGAGTAAATTCATCTTTTTGCTTACTAACGATTTCCTCTAAATATGATATATCCTCCTTATGCTTACCCTTCAGATTATTCATTTCAATTTTCAATTGTTCATTCTCTTTTTTTAATTCATTAAAAGCCTCTACCTCTTTTTCCAGTGTTTGAATTTTATCATTTAAGAGTCGGTTCATTTCATCCAAGGTTTCTGCTGACTTAGCATACTGATTCATCATTACCTGAAGATCTTTATTTTCAAGAATAGTACGATCTAACTCTTCAGTATATTTCTTGTTTTCGTTTGTAAGATCAGCCACCTGACCCTTAAGATCTTTCAATTCGATTTTAGAAACTTCCACTAACTTTTTAGCTTCCTCTTTGCTCTCAATTACAGCTGTTTCTCCACGCTGATACATTCTGATAAACAAATTAAAAATGATATTCATGTGTTTCTCTAGATCCTTTAAGTCATATTCAAGCTCTGGGTTCGTTTCACGAATGTTATGTAAGGCTTCTAACGCCATAAGAGACTTGAGCCACTCAGCGCCCTCCATACCTGACTCTGCTATCTTCTCATTCACTATTTTTTTAAAATCACTATCCATTTTAATTGATTTAACATCGTCTTTAGCCATTAAACATTCTCCTTTCAGTAAACCAGTAAACCCTTGATATATATAGTAGTTTACCGGTTTACCGTATAATTTAGTATAACTATAACACAAAAATTGAAGTCCATATAGCATGTATTTTGCGCAAATAGGTGGTATAATAACAAAAGAATCCTAAGTTCCGATAATATAAAGGTATCGGAACTTAGGATTCTATAGAAAAAGAGGGAGGGGATGTGATGTTTGTTGATGTGTGAGATGAAGAGAGATACGAGAAAGAAGAAGGAACTATGAAGATACGGGATCAGGTCTATTCTTAATTGTATTCCCAAAAGAAAGGTTTTTATTCTTAGACATTCAAAAAAAGGCCCTGGTTAGTTATTAGTGCAATACAATATAAATCAGGTAAGGATCTTAGTCACTAGATTTGATATTGGAGGGGTTTAAATGAACGATGGTATGCCTAACTTAGGAGTCACTTCAACTGAAAAACATGATCGTACACTACAAGTAGATGTTGGTGAAACACTATCAAATCTTATGGACCAAGCCAATACATATATATCAGCTGCAAAAGCTAAAAATACCGTGCGTTCATATCAATCAGACTGGAGACATTTTACATCATGGTGCGAAAACTTTGGATTAGCTTCGTTACCTACTACCGAGGAGACTTATGCGCTCTACCTTACGAATCTTGCTAAAGACGGATTTAAAGCAAGCACAATTCAAAGACGGATAAGTGCCATTTCCCAAGCACATACTGCTGCGGGTTATGAGTCACCTAACACCAATAAAATTCGTATGGTATGGGCTGGTATTAAACGTACGATCGGAACTGAAGAAAAAGGAAAAGAGCCTATCATCCTAGATATACTTAAACAAATTCTGGATGTCATCCCTGATCGACTCTTAGGGATTCGAGATCGTGCATTACTCTTACTTGGATTTGCAGGTGCTTTCCGGAGAAGTGAACTTATAGGTATTGATGTAGAGGATATTAAGACAGTTAAAGAAGGAATTGTGATTTCTCTAAAATCTTCTAAGACAAACCAAGAAGGAAAAAAAGAAGTAGTAGCTATTCCATATGGAGAAAATCCGGATACATGTCCTGTTCATGCTATTAATAAGTGGTTAGAAGTTGCTAATATATCAGAAGGAGCCTTGTTTAGATCCATTAATAGGCATGGGCAAGTTTCTGAGAAGAGATTATCTAGTAAAGCAGTCTCTATTATAGTAAAACGATATATGAATGTTGTAGGTCTTAATGAAGAGGACTATGCAGGGCATAGTTTACGTTCTGGGTTTGCGACAACTGCAGCCATGCTAGGAAAAAGTGAAAGATCGATAATGAAGCAATCTCGTCATAAATCTGCTTATATGGTTCGGAAATATATAAGACATACCTCCTTATTTGAAGAAAATGCAGCTACAGATATTGGATTATAAGAGAGGTAGAGTCCAGAAACATAAGGTTTTACCGGAGATTGTTATTTTAAATGAAAGGATGACATCATGATGCCTACACTATGGACTGGAAGAAGCAAAAAGAGCAATACGAAAAGAAAAAAGGGAGCAAAACCAGCTCCACCGAAGAAACTTACAAAATCTCAAAGTACCTCCCAACGTATACAAGCAGAGATGCGAGCAAAAAAAAGGTACGATGCGCGTGTATGGAAAGGTTTTGGCGAACCGCAACCGGCTGGAAAAGTTAAAAAATATACTCTGTCCCCTGAAGAAATAGAAGAACTACTTAACAAAAAAGTATAATCCACTAAATAAACCGGCGGCCACAGTCACATCAACGATTTATCTGTTTGGATAATTATAGTCTTCTGAAGGAGATAAAATACTAATGTATGATGAAGAGATTCACATTTGTAATGATTGTTATGAAATATTCACTAATTTTCTAGAAGTGAATGGCCATGTTGATATTGAAGATTATTGCACATCATTAGAAAATAACGAAGATTCTTTAAATTGTGAAATTTGTAAAAGTAGCAGTAGTGAATATGTTTATTCCAATATAGGATCTATTATTATAGACGTGGCTGACGAATTATCAAAAGATATAAGCGGTTGCGAATTTTGTGAAGGTTTTGATCGTGCTAACTTTGTTCATGCATTCAATAAAGATACGGATCTTACTTCAAGAATGGATTTAGATGATTGTAACGGGAGCACTGTATCAGAATATTTACAAGAGCACGAACAAGAAGTTCCTTTTGAACTTGTAAATTTCTTCGCAAAGTTAATAATCTGTCCTTGCGGATATGGCCGAGAGTCCAATCATCGCAAAAATAATCCCACCGGGGGTGTGTTCAATTGTTACAGTGATATTTACACGGAAAGCGATATGAATAATTTCTATGGTTTTGAATATGAAAGATTCTCTGAGTTTGGTAAAAAATATGGTGAATATTTTTCTCCTCAAGAATTATTGGACTTTAAGGAACACATTTCAAAATATCCATTATTGGCATTCAACCATGCAGTGGGGGAAGCCATTTTTAATACTATAAAAAAACATTTTGAAGCAGGAGAATATAAAACGGTCCTACCAGGAACCGCTACCTTATACAGAGGAAGATCACGAAAAAGAGATGTAATAAATTCTTATAGCGATGCAGACATGTGGTCACCACCACCTGGGTTATCGTCTCATGGACGTTTTAATAGCGTAGGATTTTCTATACTTTACTTAAGTAACCATATAGATGCTATCCCATATGAAATTAATCCATTGACAGATGAAGTTATTGACATAGCAGAGTTTAAATTGAAGAATGAAATAAAAATATTTGATATAGGAAATTTTGACGGTGAATTCAGCGGATTTTTTGAAGAAAAAAATGTAGAGACTAAATTATTGAAACAAGCATACTTGCTACCAAATTATATTGGAGTTTGTTGTAATTACCTCGGATATGATGGAGTCATGTATGAAGGTGTTCATCAAAAATCAGCAGGTAAAGAATACTCGAATTATGCACTATTTAATATTAATAAAGAAGATAGTACATTGAGCGTCAACAGCATTACAGCTTATGATTTAAGTTTCCATATTGATTTAATAAAGAACTATTTTTAAATAATTGGGATGTGAAATTTTGTGTGCTTTGCAAGTTGCCAAACCTTTGTTGTCCATCAGATCCAGAACACAGGACATAGGCAGCATAAAAGCAATGTTTACCTATTAAAATCTATGAGAAGTGAGAATTGAAGGTCTGATAGTGACTATTAGAGCTACATTTAGTACAAGAAAACTACACAGCATGGAATTTCAGAATGATTCAGGGTTTATTCTCTTGACTCGCTGTCTATACTGGGAGTAAGCGTTCGGCGGCCGCCATACATACGCTAAAACAAATGAGATGCGCATCTCTATTTTTGTTATTCCAAAGGCCACGGAAGATAAAAATAAGCCAGATACCTATAGAGTATCTGGCTTATTTGTGTTGCCTGTAGATCCGTTTTGATGGATTTAGCTAAAGAATGTTTAACTCTCCGGAAAACCCTTTGAATCTATATTGCAGCTCCTTTAGTTCCTTCTTTATTACCTCTTTTGCTCTATTATCGTGCTCATCGACTTCTAATATCCCTTTTTCTTCAAGTAGACTGACCAATGCTCGTGTTTTTAATATATTTAGTTGAGTATTGAATAGGGTACTTGCATCTTCATTACTAGAATTTCTTTCGTCTTCAAAAACCTCAAACTCCAGGATAACAGAATAAATTCTGAAATTATTCTCACCTCTGATGAAGGATCTCGATTTTTCTAAGTAGAAAACATTCATTTCTGTATTAGATGAACTATCTACAACAGAAAATTGAAGCGGCCAAGTATTAACCACCATTTCGAAAATTTCATATTCTTTAGGTGATAAGGAGCATTCTATCTTATAAGAACGCAGATTTTTACTTGTGGCTGAACTTTTTCTATCTTCCTGAAGAGTGACTTTGGCTTGAGGTATCAAGTAATTATTAAGTTTGACTGTAGTATACATATATTTCTCCTTTATGACTGAATCATGATGTAGACATCTATTATAGCATCCTTGCAGGGCTCTCCTCCATCGATTATCTAAAAGGTAATGAAGTGTCCATGATGTGCTATAATATTATCCTACAAATCAGCACATTAAGTACACAAAGCCCCTTGGTAACTCCAGGGGTCTTATTACATTTATAGAGGAGAGATGCAAATTGTATTATATTAAATCCCAAAAGGTGAAAGAAGATGTGATGACGTTCGTTAGATACTTAAAAGAGTTCAAGTGTGTTAAGGAAGTATTTGTTATTGGATCTCAACTAGTTAAAGACGATCCTAAGAGAGATATTGATGTATGCATCTTAAGCGATGATTTTGATTATGTAATTCATAACTTGGAGTGGACTCAAAAGAAAGTAGACATTAATCCTAACATACATATAGTTACTATTTCAGATACCGAATATGATAGAGAGTTTTATGAGAAGCATTTACTAAAACGAGTAGTGGTTTACGAAAGAACGTAGTGTAGTCCTGTAGTGGACGGCCTTTTTATCGTTATATTTATATAAATCGAGTGCCAATAACTATATCCATTACTGATTAGGTATAACTGGTTGATCTTCTCCTGTTAATTCATTAAGCTAACGGGTAGGGTTGAGTGATCAAAAAATATTTATTTTATATATATTTTACAAAAAAAGGGGCAGATGCAACGTGGATGATTTCGCTGGATATGAATCTTGGATGCGTAGTAATGATAATGGAGTTATAGGTGAAGCGAGAACGAAAGCATTGTTACTTGATAGGTTCTGGGTTTTGGAGCGTTCTATAGATGCTGAAGGCGCAGATCATATTATTCAAAGAAAAAATCCAAAAAGCTCTCTTCTTGGACCTATTCCACCAAGATTAGGGTTTATTCAAAGTAAGTTCAGAATGAATTTTGAATCTGGAAAAGTAGAAATAAAAATGGATTATCTATGTAGTGACAACAAACCTAAGCCCGGTTTCTTTTTAGCAATACATACTGGCTATGAAAATGAAAAAGAAATCTACTTTTTCACCAGTACTGAATTGTATGACGATCATTTTTTGGATTCAGAATTTGATTATATTAAAAAAATATTTACTCTAAGTTTAAATTCAAAGAACATTGAAAACTATAGAAGAAATCCATCAGAAATACTCAATATTATAACAAGAGAAATGGATGCAATTGAGATTAAATTCTTGTATGACATAGTTCAATCGAAATATATACAAATCAACAGAAATATTGATGAACCTTATCATAATGATGAAGATGTAATGAAATCTGCTAGTTCAGTACAATCTCATGCATTAGAAATGCTCGGAAAGTATGATGATATATTAGCAAATCTTCGTGAAGTAATTATTTCTTCAAATCCAAAACATATTAGAGCTTTGGTTGGAGAATTATTGGAAAATGGATTGTTGGATAATTCTATGGAATCACCTTACTATGATCTAGATTCAAGCCTCGAAAATTTCGATAAAACCTATAATTGGTCATCCGTACATAGGTAGTTCAATAATAACTAGTAGTAAGGCAGCCGTTCGAAAGACCCGACCGGTTGCTTTGTGTTAAATGATATCTAATATAATAAGTTAATTTAAGTATGGGGGATTAGCATGAAAGACTTTGCAATAATTTTTAGGAAGAATAGTTATTTTGTTTTACTAACATGTTTATTCTTTCTTATCATTAGTGGATGCGGATCAACGACAGCAACACATGTCGACAACAGCAACACTATTCCACTGACAACAGATACAGCAGTAAGTAATAACGATAACAATTCTTCCTTAATCGCATCTTCAGAGAAAGAATCATCAAAGACTGAAACGACAAAAGATAAAACAACTACAGAAGCAGCCAAACCTTCTACAACGGCTCTTAAAGGTAAACTAACCGTTCATTACATAGATGTAGGACAAGGTGCATCGCAGCTCATACAAACACCAAATGGTAAAACAATGCTTATCGATGGGGGAAATAATGATGATGAGCAGGTTATGGTTAGTTATCTGAAAAAACAAGGTATATCGAAAGTAGATGTTATCATTGGAACGCACCCAGATGCTGACCATGTTGGAGGACTGGATGCAGTAGTAGATGCTTTTGATATTGGAAAGATCTACATGCCAAAGGTTTCTTCGAATACAAAAACATTTGAATCTTTACTTACTTCAATTAAAAATAAAGGTCTTAAGGTTACAACAGCTAAAGCAGGTGTAACGATCGATTTAGATAATCAACTTAATATCAAAATGATCGCTCCTGTTAAAACGTATGATGATAAAAATGAAATGAGCGCAGTCGTTAAGCTTACCTTTAACAAAAACACGTTCTTATTCACAGGAGATGCGGAGTCTGGTAGTGAAAGTGATATGATAAATAGCGGTGTGAATTTAAAATCAGATGTGATGCTTGTAGGCCATCATGGGTCCAATTCATCGACCAGCCAGGCGTTTTTAAATGCGGTTAATCCTACGTATGCTGTCATTCAAGTAGGTGACAATAGTTATGGCCATCCAACAAGTAATATTTTAAAGAGGCTCCATGACAAAAAGGTGAAAATTTATCGTAACGATCTGCAGGGAACGATTGTATTTACGTCCAATGGAACTACCATTAAACCATCTGTTAGTGAAAGGAAGTATACTGCAGCTGCGAAAGATAAAGAAACAAACATTCAAAAATCAGATACTACAACAAAAAAGGAACCTGAAGCAACTACCAATAATAACGACGCTGCAGAAACAAAGACGGAAACAAACACGAATGTTTATTATAAGAACTGTACCGAAGTAAGAGTAGCTGGGAAGGCACCGCTTTACGAAGGTGATCCGGGTTATAGCACGAAGCTAGATAGAGATAAAGACGGTATAGCTTGTGAAAGATAAGAAGGAGGTAGGTGCATGAAAGGAATCGTTGATCGGTTTGAAGGTGACTTTGCTGTAATTGAAATTGATGGACAGACACATGATGTTTCTAAGTCCGCCGTTGATGCTTCAGTCAAAGTGGGGGATGTTGTTACTTTGGTAGAGGGAGTATGGAAATCTAACCAGGCGGAAAGAATGCAGCGAGAGAAGCAAATCAAGAAGCTAATGGATGATGTTTGGGCAGATTGATTGATGTAGGTAAAGGAAAAAAGCCAGATATCAATTTTAGATATCTGGCTTTTTTGAGCCATCGACCAGTGGATTTGGCCGCGGATTCCGATATTTCCAAGATCTATTCAATGTTGTATGGAGCAGTTTGGCGGATGTGCTGAATGGCAATAGGTACAAGTTCGTGTCCTCACAGCAGCATATATTTGCATGTTGATGATATCCGACAACATTGTTAATAAATTCAAGGTTTTATGGTATGATCGAAGCACATACGTTCTTATCATACTTCTTATTAATATATTGTTAGTTGAAGGGAGAGATAACTGTGGCTAGACACAATTACACACCTGAAGAGTGGAATGAGATCGGTCGCAAAGCTACGAAATTAGCTCAACAAAAAGCGCGGAATCATAATCTTCCGTTTTGTTATATGATAGGCGATACAATTATTCAAGAGTACCCAGATGGACGTAAAATGGAGGTTAATCGCAATGGAGATGGAACGTTTACAGAGACTCCTTACTCCGGAGAGTAGTCCTACCATGACTGTTTTTGCCGGAACCAATGGAGCCGGCAAATCACACTTAACTCAAATTCTTGACCATAAGAATAAGGGTATTGAAACGATCGATGGGGATGCAATAGCTCGGGATATGAAAATTTCGAACATAGCAGCTGGTAGGGAAACAGTGAAGAGGGTAAGAGAATGTATCTCCAATCGCCGGGATTTTTCCATTGAGACAACTCTGGGTGGTAAAAATGTGTTACGTCAGATGGAGATGGCCAAGAATGCTGGCTTTCAAGTGGATCTGTATTATGTAGGTTTGAAAACCGTCGACTTGCATGTATTACGTGTTCAAAACCGAGTAAAAGAAGGCGGCCACGATATTGCCGAAGAGGATATTATTCGCCGTTATGTTACGTCTCGACAGAATTTACCTGAAGCTATGCGTTTAGCAGATCGTAGTTTTATTTTTGATAATTCTCATGTTTACCAGCTGCAGGCTGAAGTAAACCGAGGCAAAACTACATATCATACTCCGCCAAATGAGATGAAGCCGTGGGTAAAGTCAGTTATGAAAGAGTGGAATAATACGTTAGGAAAAGTGAAGAAGGATCTTGAAGCTGATCGGGATATGCTATTAAAAGAATTGCGAAACCGTCGTCAGGAACTTCATTCTACAGAACAGCCAATACATAACTACAAGAAATTAGAAAAAATGGAAAACGAGTTTAAAGAATTAGAAAAGAGCATTGAACTGAAACAACCCAAGAATCTAAAGGAAAGAATTACTCAACCTAACAAAAAGGAACTTCGTATATTAGAGGAAAAAAAACAAATTCTTAACGATGATGTTCTAAAGCAAAAGGAAGAATGTCCTTCTCACAATGAGATTCAAGATATCCGAAAAAAAGTTTTATCTCTTCATTCAGTTGTTCGGAAAATAGATAGGGCCGTTCAAAAAGTGAATAAACAAATTACTAGTGTTCATAATGATATTCTCAAAAGTGATCAGCAGCACACTTATAGACATACCAACCAACAGCAAATGACTCATCAATCGAATCTCGAAAGGACTGAACAATCGGGTCTTGAACTTTAATTAAAATAGGATAATTCCAGTAACATAGTATTGTTATAGCCGATTTGTCTGAATTTGAGCGTTCAGCACAGTCGGCTTTTTCACAAGAAAGAGGAAAGGGGTAATCTAGAAGGGAAACTTATAATTTTGATGATTTCTGAAATACACTTAGATATGGTTTAAATTAAATCCACCCTTATTATCGACTCAATGCGGATTAATCTATTACAAATAGACCTCTTGAATGTTCTGTGGAGACTCTATCCTCGTTTTCATTTGATCATATATTTATGAAACTATACAAAATCGGATAGGGAGGTTTGCATTATGAAAAATGTCCTGGTATATAAAAAAGGTGAAGATTACTCTAATATAGATATTTTAAAAAATTTCACACACATTAGAGCTTTTCACGGATGTAGAACAAGTGACCTCGACAGCTATTACACTCATGGAATTAAACCACTAACAAAAGAACGGAGCTATGAGCAGCTTCAATATATTTTAAAAATAAAACCATTTATAACTGAAGATCAGATTTCAACTAAACTTAACGAAATTTGGACTGAACCAAAACGGGTTTGGTTTACTATTACAAAAGAAGAGCTTTTATATAGATCGGGGCATTACCTGTTATATGGTAGTGAACTTTTGAATGCTGTACTATCACAATTTTATCTCCGAGATGAACTAAAGAAGAATGGAATACCAACCATATTTGTCTGTGATGTCCCATTGTATGATATAGGGAAAGATTTTCTTAACAGCATAATAGAGAACTTAGATAAAAGAAAATCACTTGATCAATCAGCATTTATGATCCTCGGAAAACTTTCTGCAGAAAATATTATTTCCCATGAACATCCTGATTATAAGAAAATCTACGATCCGTATTAATTCGTAATATTCGTTTCTTAAAGTATCGACGGAAAGAACATATTCCCATTGAGATTCGCTATTGTAGCAGCTTTTTATGTTATCGGTACAAGTTCGTGTCCCGAGCCAAGGACAAGAACTTGTACCGATTGCCGGAATGGACAAGAACCTGATCCTATTTCCGAATGCGCTGCCTGTTAACGCGATTCTGTTAAAGTTTTACCCATAATGTTTGCATTAATGCTTGCCTGGGTTTACTGAGTGATTGCTATGTGTGTGGAAGATTAATCGCTTGAAATTAAAAACAGACTGTTTGTACAGTATCTAAAATCGATCCCAGGAATAACAGAATTGTGGGGAGAATCTCTGCATCTAGCTTCCAAGATTACCTCAATGCAAATAAATCTGACTATGAGTTCTGTATTCCTTTTTCTATAAAAATAAACGTTTTTTGATATAATGGGCATCAGAAGATGTGCTTCAATATACTCCAAGAAGGTGATGAAGATATGACAAAAGCAGATGAGTTTAAAGCTCAAAGTGACGGTGAAATAAACATTCAGGTAAGCCATGGTGAAGTATGGGCTATCTATGATAGTAGCTTGTCAGATGTTATTGGAAAAATTGAGCGTATTGATTTATCTATAGAGGAACCAGAAGAAACACCAGGTGTATATCGTGTTGAGTATGTGATGATGTACGATGATAATGACGAAAAATTGTATGATGACCAAGATGTGGTCGATAATACAGAATATCATACTCACCATGAGTTGATAGATACGCTTGCTATCAAGTATGGAGTTTCAAAGCATATAATAGATGTAGTATGATCCATTTTTATAAGAATCAGTAGATGTTCACTGTATAAGATCTTTATTCTACTGCAGTGGGCTTTTTATTTTAATAGATAGAAGGAAAAGTTCGCAGTCTAACCTATAATCGCATACCCGTGTATATACATAAATACAGGAATACAGGAATGTAGTAAAACAGATAATACGCCAAACGAAATTTTTTACCCATAGATGAAGGAGTTTAACCGGGGGATCAGAAAAACCAGCGATAACGCGGCAGATTATAAACAAAGTCGTGTAAAGTTTTACCGTAACAGGTACGAATAAATTTAATAAGCCCGTATGTATTTTTTGTAATTATTCCTTTTGCAAAAAAGCGATAAGGGAAGACAAACTTAAGGAGTATTTAACTACAAGGGACTGGACATACTTATACAAGTGGAGAAATTCAATGAATGAAAATGAATTGTTGCGGAACAAGAACATGTACTGTGATTGCCGAAAAATTTGTATAGACATATACACATAAGTTGGATTTTGTACATATGTCCGTGAGTCTGTTTAATCCCTTACTCCGTATACTGTCTTATATAATGTGTCACATTATATAAGACTATGATGGGTTTCAGGTGTATAAATGTATTCTTCCCTAAGTAGGTAACAAATAAACCACCGACTCCTTCAATTATTTTTTTTATAATTTCCCTGTTCAGAATTAACATGTAGCGGCGTTCTTCGTTTTCCAACTAGTCCGGTAAACGGGACCTCAGTCCGTGGATAACCAGGTCTCACAATAAAACCAAATTTCTCTAATTGTCGAATTGCTTGCTCTTTTTCCTTTTGTTTTAACTTGTCCATTATAAAACTCTCTCCTCTACATATACATGAAATAGGTTATGTATTGGAGACAAAAATTATGAAAAAAGAAAAGGCCGGCAATTTGCCGACCCTGTTTCTTATGCTCTTATTTCCTTATTTTATTTCAAAACAAGCGGACGATTTCGTTTACCAATGAGGGCACTAAAACCCTTCTCGGGTTTATTTACCTTCGATTGTTGTGTTTGGACATCAAAACCTTCTTGTTTAAGCAACTGGATGACTTCAGCGGCATTACGAACTTTTTTCATCGGTTTAAGTACCATCGTTATCATCACCCTTCTGATTACCATTATACACCGTTTCAAAGCATTTTTGAAGTTGGCTATCAAATCTGTCGGCTATATCTCGGAGAATATCGTGATATTCTGAATCAAACAGAATTTCCTCATCTAAAACAATCACATATAAATATTGCCGATCATGATCGTGGAACGGGCTTGCAATATATTGCCTATTCGCCTTTCCATTGGCCCCATGATGTGAGAATGTATAAGGGCTATCCGCCAAGATTGATTGCAAGAAACCTATTCTTTTTTTGCTTTGTAATTGAGCAACCCGATCTGGTGGAATAAATTTGATATCAGTTTCAAGTGCAGCCTCTAATATGTCTATACCAAGTGAAGCAAAAGCATATGTAACAGCGTCTTCTTCTGTAAAGTCTCTTTTCGCCTTTCTTTTAAGAGGTCCTGCATACTTTTTAGTGAAGTTGATCAACTTATTCGCATTAATTTCTTCAGTATCATCCTGTTCATACAAGGACCTAAGAGCATCCTGGTATTCTCTCATCATTCGCATTTTATAGGAATAATACAACTGCTGAGCGGCATTAATGTCTGTTGTCTCCCCCACGTAACCATCAATAAAGTTTAGCTTGACTGTTCCGAAGCCAGATTTATTTACGATGGAATACTCGTACAATTGTACTCCAAGAACATATGGCTGCGTTGAAACAAACCGACGAAACAGATCCACTAAAAGGTCACGCATTCGATATTCACTTAACTGTTGATTTGCCATCACCAGCATTTCCATCCGGCTTCTCATTTGATCCTTTAGCTCGTCTTTTTCTTGCTCTTTTAAATGAACACGATCTTTGTGCCAAATTAAGAACCCTGCAAAGATTAGTACAGACCAAACCACTGAGATTTTTATGTTATCAAGCCATCTAAGTATTACAGTGTAAAAGCCTTCAGCTTGCGGTGAGTTATTCGTCCAGATATCAAACGATAGTACAAATAGTAGGACGGCATATATCCATAATGATGACTTCTTCATATAACACCTCGCAAACTTCATGTTAACAGATTTCCTGCTTGTAAGCAGTAATAAATTAAGGCCTGTCCCTAATAGGTTTATGATGAATCCAAGAAGACAAAAAGTCGCTATTTAATAGCGACTCGATCGAATAACATCACCTATATAATCCATTGATTTCGTTTTTTTTTGCTCACTGTTACTTATTTTTTAAGAACCAAAATCTAAATCCTATCTCGTTAGAATTATCGCAATATATGTAATATTTAGGATTTTCAAAACTTACGGAATTCTGAACAGCTTCTACCCTAGAAATATTATAATCAAGTGTAGCGTCACTTCCATTTATTTCGACTTTAAGCTTAAGTGGTAACAACATATTTTCAACAAAAGCATCAATATCAATTAGTGCATCTTTCAATATGTATGTAACAGTTTTCCCATCAAGATTATTCATTATTTCGAGACGAAATGTATGATCAATTGCTAAACAGTAATCTTCAAGCAAAAATGGATCGAGTTGTGATATATATTTATTATTCCTAGATTGTAGATCCTCTCTAACGTTATCCGCATTGACCCTTGTTGTTTCCTCTGTAACTGATTTAAAACCCATGGAAGGTCTCCCCTTTTTTAAAAAATATTATCAACTAGTGGTGTTCTTGGTTATTCTTTGGATAACTGTAGATATATCTGACATCTTTAGTGTTTTCTCTGATTTTACATTCATCCTCCTAGTTATAGTATTTTTGTATAGTTTACTAGACATACTATATATCGGTTTATGCTTTCGTTTATTTTAAAAAAACCTATAAAGGCTTGTTTATTACGTTACGGCTCTTTAATCACTATTTTTATCTCATACTATTAATAAAAAGGCGCCCTTATTGGGACGCCTCAAATAACAGCTATGTAAGGTGTTGTAAAATTACTCAGTATTCGTATGCCTCGATATTCGCACTAATTACATCCCGGACATCAAACCATTCACCGTCAACTTTAAAACGATTGAGTTGCATGTCTACTCGCTCAACAATGCCTATCACTCGTCTGTCCTCATATTCGTCAAACAGTTCCACATTAACCGTTTTTTTAAGCTGGTAGGACTCTGCGAGAGCACGGTATACAATTTCCTCCTCTTGATCGTCCAGAATAACACGCTGCTTACGACTGTTTAGACGCATCAGTTCATTATGTGCCTCACGATGTTCAGGCATGACCATCCTGCTCGATTCCCAAAAGATATTGCTTCCTTTAGTTAATTTGTTCGCTTTCACCATAATCACCTCAATGACTATTATAATGCGAACATTAGTTCTTATGCTAGGCTAATTAATTTCCAACATATCTTTGGGAAAAGCAGCGTCCTACATCAGCAAAGGAAGCTACCAAAGCGGTTGCTAAATAGATTACATTATATTCTTCTGGAATATGCTTCATCTCTCTATTTTTGAAATATCTACATTTAAGTAATTTGAAATCCGTGATTCAATTCTGCTTTGTAAAACCCCGTGTAGCATTTGAAACTCTCGAACATATCCCCTGCATAAATACTTTATATTTATGGATTCTTTCAATCGTTGTTCTTCAATTATTTTGATACCTGCGTTAAACAAGAATTTTTTTATAGATTTAAGATCTATACTAGCTCTGTCTTGCAAATTTATAAGGCTAGCCTTAAATATTACTGGTATTCTGAATCCTTGTTCTACTATTTTTATATTACTTTGGAGTACATCAAGAACAATTGGTATTTCTATATAGCTTCTGATGGCCTCCATTTCTTTAGGCGTTGGCATGGATTTATTCAAGACGATCACCTTCCACGTACATTTGTTCTTATTATATCAAACAAAGTAGGGTATGCCAGTGGGGGATGCCGGAATGATCGACATCGATATATTCTGTATAGTTGCTTATAATCACATTTCATTTGTTATAATCTGTCTTTTCTTGAGATTATTAAATCATCTTCATTACGCTGAGAATCTTATTACTGGGGTAGGGTTATCAGCCAACTATAATCCCCCTTATATGATAATTTACTTTTAAAGTATTTTCAGGCACAAAAAAAGAAAGCTTTTCTGCTTCCTCTGTTTAGTAAGATTCTATGAAGTCTATAGCTTCCTGCATGTTGTCAGCGTCCCATTCAGCGTACCGGAAACCTGCACCATATGACCATTCATCCTTGGAAAAGATATGTAACCTCTTTTCCTTATCCTCAGCGATTACGAACCCTTTAACTTGTTTTACCTTTTTCATATTATTACACCCCTCTCAGTAGAGAAGCAAATCGGGTTGGGGTTACTTCTATTGATTCCCCAATTTTTATCATTTTAAAATTAGAGTTCCATAGTCCTTTTATAACGCTTTTTGCAAGTTCACCTTCTAATGGCATTGCACCATTCACCAGTAGTACACTACCTTCATCATTATTTTCTTTACGCAAGATATTCATCATCATTTTAATTACCTACCTTTGAGTTAGTTTTGTGTGCCTTACAAGATCTATCGAAGGTCATCAATTCGCTTTATTGCATCTTTATAGAGTGTGTCTTCTTCCGCCAAACTATCACCTTTTTTTGCTCAGTTTTCGTCCGTTCTTTACCTTATATCTTCAAAAGAACAGCTACAAAAAGATTACACCGGCACCTACGGAAAATTCTGTATTTATATTCTTCCACTAACCCCACCAATTACGAAACTAGCTGCGTATCCTTGTCCCTTAAGGCTGATAGCTTCGATACCTGTTTGCAGCCCTTTTTCTGATATAAAGATATCGCCATGAGGTACAAGGTCTAGGCACCTTAATTTAGATACTTTATCTAACAAATCTCTCTCTTCTGGAGGTATCATATAATCATCCAGGTCATTTAGAATATCCAGAGGAATATCAAAAGCCCATAACGTTTTTGCCCCGTTACTGATTCTTTCTACGTTAAAGATGACTCTATAACCAACCTTTTGGTCCTGTACTCTTAACTCAGTCACCTTATACTTCCCACTGGATAGTGTAATAACAGATCGAATCTCTCCAATAGTAAACTCTGTTCCCGTCTCTATCTTTTCTAGGGCCGAAGAAAATGCATACCACAAACTTTCAAAACGCAAGTCATTTTTATGGACCTGGTTTTTAGCAACATACTCTAATACAGCCACATGCTTTCTCACGATAAAATTTTGATACAGGTCATAACCCTGCCCTAGCAACCAACTGCGAAAATCAAGGTAGAAACCATCATCACCAGCATTAACGATACCGCCTTTACTGCTATGAAGCAGATCAAACTCAGGCACTTTGAACGATTCGAGCTTTTCTATCCATAACTTTTCAAGGCTCAATATCGTATCCTTGTCATAGCCCATCAGTATTCTTGACAGGTTTAAAAACTGCTTATCTGGAAGACAATACTCTTTTCCTTCTTTTGACTCCTCTATAATCTGCCATAGAAGTTTCTCCACTCTTCATCACCTCGGTATATTTTTTAACTCTTATGTATCAAAAAGTTGTTTCTCTCTAATTATTTATAGGATTATTTAAGAAAATGTCTTAGGATAGATTTGACTTTATCTGAATCGTAATCATCTTCAGTGTATAGATCCCGAAGACGCATATATATCTCTTCATCAATTTTAACGAGATTTTCTACCTTTTCTTGAATCTCAAGGTGAGGACCATTAACTAGCTCGTCGTTTAGAAAAGCAGTCTCGCTAGTATGCTTTGTCACCTTAAAGATTTGACCTCTTTCAGTTACTTCTCCGCCCTTACTTATTGCATATTTCATTTTCATATATCATGATCCTCCTAATGCATTTTCGGTGAAAGAATAATTCATTTTATGTATTGGTCGCTTAATTAGGCGACTTATTCGAATACAAAGCTCGTTTAATAAAAATTAGCAAAAAAATAAACCGGATGCAGGTTCGCATACCGGTTTATTCAAGTTTTTCGAATTTACCCTTTTACCGCAAGTGTAATGATCAGCATAATCAGAATTACACTTCCAAAAAAAATCATTAGACCCCTTTCCGGACGATTTTCCATTTTATATAATTTATATTCAATTCTAGCTTTTTCTTTATCAGTGATATTAGGGTTATTAATTTCTTTTTCAAAAGATCGTCGTTTCATTTCATTCATTAAAAATCACCTCTGATCTCATATGTCGTAGTTGCTTCTACGTCCAGCTGATCGACTTTCTGTCCGCTACCAGACCCTCAGTCGTATAAATCATGGTCATGATTATATTAGAGTCTTTCAATCTGCTGTTCGATCTCTTCACACTTCTGTTTTAACATTTCATATTGTTCAAGGGCATTCAAATAACTGGGATGTTGTTCCTCATGTCTAAGGATAAAACAGAAATATTCAATTGACATATAGAACCGGCCATTCGAAACGCTGAATTGACGATCTTTAATTTTCCATATATCACCGAGTCTTCCCATTCCATTATCGTTCTTTTTAAATTCATCCCATAAAACGGAGAGTTCGTCCTTAGACTCTGCTTCTAGTATAGTCAAGGCACTTCTACACACCAGAAGATCATGCCATTTGGAGAAAGCTTTTGTTTTCTCTATTTCTGCTTCAAAAAGTTTATCTTGAAGTTCCTTTTTAATCACTCTCTTTTTTTTCCACTTACCAAGCAAATTATGTACACCTCCGGATCTGCTGTAAACCAAATCTTTTTTCTATGGTTTCTTCACACTGTTCAGAATGTTGTCAAGCATGTTTGCAAATCGTCCCATGCGAACGCCAACATACCCCCTCCCCCTATACTTTAAAAAACATACCTTATACTTATATCATTACGAAGGAGGAGATATAATGCTAGCAAAAATTCGATTTAAAAAAGACGTTAGTGAAGCGTTACAAGAGTACGGTGTAAAGCGCGGTGATTACCGCGGTTTACTTAATAGAACTGCTAATTCACTTTCTTCAGGTAAAGGTAAGCATGCTATTAGAACAACACTTGTTGAGGTATTTAAACCGGATCAATACGACGTAATAGAGATAATCTTAGATATTCAATGCTTAACACAAGAAATAGGTGAGATAAATGTCATCAGTGAATATGCTAAAAACTTAAAGAATACTCTAACACATAGAACAGATGTCCAGATTGGAAAACATGTTGTCAAAATAATAACTTGGCTTTAAGAGTTAAGCTGCCATTTAGGCGGATTTTATTACTATAAACTTGAGATATCCCTAATATTTCCACTCATGTCTTGTTCTTATTTTTCGACATCCTGGGAGACTGTAGATTTAATCGCTTGGGTAATCTAATTCGCTCTATCAAGATCTGCTACTAGTTTATCAGCTTTAACGTGCAAATTCTTAAGATATTTTTCCATTTTCTCGCGAACAGACCTAATGCTCATGATACTTATCTGGGCTTCTACCTCGCGGATCTCACCGTCTATTAATTTGATTTTATTTAAGACATCTAATTTTTTCATTCCTATGCTCCTCACTCGTATAGATTACAAAAGATGAATCTGGTGATACTTCCTTCAGGATCGTAATGTTAACACAAGTTCATTTGATTTTTCTTCCATCAAACTATTACTTCTTTGTGCTCAGTTTTCATCCATAAAATCATTTACACCGTAAGCCGCCTCGGAGGCAAGAAATATCTAAAAAAGTGCTCCTGAAACTCCAGGAGCACCTACATTATCTTCAGTTATATATGATTTGAGCTGTCTTCCACGATGGTTCACAATATGCATGTTTCTTTGCATCCCATCGCATCGTGACTTCCAAACTTTGATCATGCGAGGTATTCCCTGGGTTACTACCTTTAGAGAATAGATGTTGTTCAATCCAACGTATCCTTTCTTCAGAAACAATCGCCTTCTCCCAATGAAGTTCATGGAAGATATCATCAAAGAACGTCAATCGGATTTTTGTCGCAATATGTTCAATTCTATTTTGCACTCCTGGAGGACTGTAGGAAGTAATGATGATTGTAACTAACTTACCCTCTCTTAAATCCTCTTCTTGGCCAACTCTCATTTCTACATCACAATCATAGACTGTAACTTCTCCTGCATCATTTGGAACCAAGTGCCCTGTCACATAAGGGAATTTGAAACGATAGATTCCTGGATGCATTATAATTTCTTTTTTCATATAATAACACGCTCCCTCTTCATTAAAGTTTTAATATCTTATTGTTATAGTACAAATGTTTTTCTTTTAATCGAGTAATGATGCTTGATGACTCACTAAATCAAGAAGATTGGCGGTCCAATTCATTCAATATTTGTACTAACTGACTGACTCTGCCCTGGGATATACCACTAAGCTCCGCCCATTTCTTTTGCGATGAATCGGGATTCTCTTTCATGACCTCAATCAGCCGGACGAGCGTCTTTTTGCTGCGATTCTGTTTTAGTTTAATATTATCTAATTCTTTTTTCGTGCTAGTTTTCTGAAGGGATGCTACCCTTTCGGGTAATTTCTCGTTTCCGGAACCGGGAACTTGTTTTACACATGGGCCACATATAAAATAATCTTTAAAATAAACTAGACCTGTTGTAGTGGAACAAAACATACATTCCATTGTTCGATATGTTCTTACTGTCAGACGTTCATTTGCATCATCAATAAAGTATTCAAGTGGATCGCCAATCTCAATTCCAAGTATGTCCCGCAGTTCTTTCGGAAGCACTATACGACCTAATGAATCGACATTGCGGACAATTCCGGTATTTTTATGTCTCCTCATAATCAAGCTCCTTTTTTCCTAATTATACCATATAAGATGATATTTCTTCTTATACTATTAATCTTGGAATGAAGTGTACGTTCTCTTCTATTGGGACAATAATATAGCTTAGGAGCAGTTACGGATTACTTTATATTTAGATGTAAGATTCATCGAATTTCAACAATCAAGTCAATATCCTCGTTTTCTGCTGGATATAAAAAATGTCCGGATTTCGGCATGATAAATATGCTGAAATCCGGACACAAAGGTCTTAATTGTTCACGTAATCTTAGCATTAATCGAACGTTTGATTTAAAAAGTCTATTACTTTCTGTCGGGGGATACGGTTGGCAGTATTCATAACGCTTTGAATAGATGCTTCTTGGTCGGGCACTGTATTAACCCCCCCTAGCTTCCCATTGCCTGCTCGGCTATGGTTTGTGGAATATCTATTTATAAATGGAGTCGCTCTGGCGCAAGAACACACGTTGAACGGCTGCAGGAGATAAGCCGTTCCTATTTAAGTAATGTTCCCAGAAGGAGTCCCTTATCGAAATCTTTAGGTATTGCAGGATAGCTTCTAACTTAAAAATCACTTTTGTATATAGACAACAAAGCCATCTTTTACATGTACATCACACAACAAAGAAGAATCATACTTCTTTTGATGTTTTTCAATCCATCTTCCTGCTCGGTCTCTTGTATCAAACCGAGTAAGCTTACTTCTTTTATTCCATTTATCTCTCCAATTTTCAGGTGGATTTTCTAAGATCTCTTTCCATTCTTCATTCATATTTCTCCCCCTCTTTTCTTATATATTTTCAAACCTAGCTCAGTTAGCTTCCCTCTTCTAGGAATGTACTTTATATATCGGGGCAGCCTTTCAAGGATGCCCTTTTATAAAAAAGAAGAGCGTGTTTGGAGAACTGGGAGACTTTTTGCACCACGCTGCTTTAAGTTGAATACTTTATTTGTCCGTGTCCAGAGGACACTTTCTTTAATAAAAATAGAACCTTGTAGATTTTTTTGGTTTGTCTTTAGATGAAATATTTGGTTTGAGTTGCCTTATTGGGGTGGGGGTTGTTAGAATAGCCTGTTTTTCTGATTTTATTTTGTTTTTCTAATGTGAATTTTTCATATGGTTAAAATATCACACTGTTTTAGATTTATACTTTTTCAAGTGATTTAGGACCAACAAAGTTAAAGTTCGTGTTCAAAAAAGATACAATAAATAAAAAAAACTCCGACCTCACTTGGAAGTCGGAGCATAGTCATTATTTAAGTACTTCTAACAAACGATAAATCATTACTGCTGTTTCTGCACGAGTGATATTCTTTTTAGGATAGAATTTACCATCGGCATAACCTTTAACGATTTCATAAGATGATGCTAAGTTTACCCCGTCTGATGCCCAAGTGGTGATATCAGCATAGTCTTTAAATCCAGCTTTGGTCATAACAGGATTTTTGAGTTCTTTCATAAGAACGTTGGAGATCATGATCGATGCTTCCTGTCTGCTGATTTTAGCATTAGGACGATACGTTCCATCATTATATCCCTTTGTAATTCCAAGACTAAGAGCTACTGAAAGCTCTGTTGCGTACCAGGCTTTAGCATCTAAGTCATTAAAGCCGTTATTAGTTCCAGCAGCACTTTCATAACCCATTGCACGTTTCAACATGATAGCAAACTCTGCACGGGACACTTCTTTGTTAGGTGCGAAAGTTCCATCTTCATACCCTTTGATAATACCTTCCTTAACTAAGAAAGTGATTTCGTTTTCTGCATAGTGATCTTTGATATCAGTCAAAGAAACAGTAGTATCTTCTGGAGTTACTATCTCGCCAGTAGTGTCACCAATAGAACCTCCTACTGTTCCACCACCGATAGAACTTCCACCACCTACTGCAGAACCTCCAGTGTTGCCACCAGTTGAACCGTCGTTATCGATGTTTCCACCAGTGTTACCGTCATTGTCAGTAGGAGGAGTAAATACTTCTTCCTCTGTATGTGAGACAGTTATTTCACTTATACCAATAACTTCTGGTGTACCATCAACGCCACGTTTGATAGCTGTGATTTCGTATCGGTAATTTCGATCACTCTCTATGTCTTCTTCGAAGAACGAAATTTCACCATCAACTATTGGATAATTTCCATAATCTTTAGTTTCAAGAGTTACTTCATTATAATATCCAAGATGGTAAGTACCGTCTCCATTTAGAGTGATCTTCCACTCAGGGTTACGCGCAACTTCATACCATTCCGCAGTATCTACTTCTTTAAAGCTCATTGTAAGTGTGCCTTGTTTTACTTCAGTAGCCTCTATTTGGATAATTGGCTCAACAGCTGGTGTTGTTACAGATACCGTATCCGATTCTATTTCTCCCCAAGCATTACTAGCTTTAACAGTATAGTTATAAGTAGTGCTAGGGGTTACAGTCGCGTCTGTAATCAGGTTCAAGCTACCCTCATAAACTTTCAATCCGTCTCTAAATACTTCATACTTAGTTGCATTAGGTACTGGATCAATTTGAAAATTTACACGATCTGAGTAGGCTTTCAACACTTTCAAGGTCGGAATAGCTTCTGGAGCCACACCTTCTTCTGGTGCGTTAGGTGTGTTTACGACTCTGTTTGCTGCTGCGGAATAATTACCATCTTTAACTGCTTTAACCGAGTACACATATCTACGTCCACCTTCAACGGTTGTATCTTCAAAGTACGTTTCATCAGCTTCTGCCATAATTACTTGACCATCGCGATACAATTCATAGCTATCCGCATCAAAAGTTGGTTCCCAACTCAACGCTACATTTTTATATGTTGCATCTTGCAATGTCAATGTTCTAGGTGTTGTCACTTGACCCACAGGGAAAGTATAAATAACAGTTCTCTCTGGGCTACGTGTGCCTTGCACATTCAAAACAGATACACCATACTTAACTGTTTGTCCAAGTTTACCGAGTACTTTATAATAATTCTCAGTTCCACTGAGTTCAGCGATCTTAAGACCGTCTGCAGTTAATATCACGCTTAGTGTCTCGTTACTTCCATCCCAAGACAATAATACTTCTTCTTTAGAGTTTCCTTTTACAGCTGTAAATGTAGAAGGAGCTACCGGAGCCGGCGCAATCTCTACTTGATCTTCTTCAAGCGTTGTAACTAACAGTGTTGCAAATTCACCTTCAACACCGTCTTTGATCGCAGCTACTTTATAAGTGTAAGTTGTGCCATCCATTAAATCTTTATCAGAAATCCAAGTTGATAATACAATACCTATTGGCATTCCATTACGTTTAACAACGTATTCATCTGCACCATCTACAGCATTCCATTTAACTTTAGAAGTGGTAGTACCAACCTTCTCTGCTACAAAGTTGCTAGGAGCAGGAAGTTTATCAAGAGTTGTTGATTTAGTTGTTCCACTCACGCCTTGACTTCCACCAACTGTTTTCCCTGATACAGCCCAAACTTTAAAGTCATAGTTAGTTGCTTCTGCCAAACCTGTCACGGTGAAAGAAGTTTCTTCTGTCTTATCTCTTTTAGTTGCACCACTCATAGATATTTCATAACCATCTGCACCTTCTTGAGCATCCCAAGCTAGTGTAATAGAGTTAAGTGCGGTGCTGACAACTCTTAGGTTTTGGATAAACGTCAAAGCCGGTTTGGTTGTTACTTCTACACTAGCTGATTTACTGAAAGAATTACCTGCTTGTGCTTCAACTTCATAAGTATAAGTAACTCCTGGCTTAGCAGTAATATCACTGTAACTATTTGTTTTCGGAAAGAATATTACTCCGTCATTTCTAGTGATTACGTAGTCTGTTATTCCTTCAATAGCATCCCAACCAAGGTCTACTCTATTGGAACCTACCACGCCTGCTTCGGCATTAGTTATATCTGGAATTTGTCCAGTTTTGATCTCCAATGACGCGGAATCGATCGACTCTACTCCATCTTTAACTGCACGAACTACATAAGTTTTCGTGCCACCTACATAAGCTGTTATGTCTGTGTACGAAGTGCCAGTGACTTCTTTATAACTTCCGATGTCCACTTTAACTTTATAACTTGTTGCACCTTCTACAGCATCCCAAGCAATAGTGTTACTAGTAAATGTGCTACTCACTTTGCGTACGTTTTGTGGGACAGATACTGTTTCTATGCTGGCTTCCGGTGTGATGAGTCCTGAGGCTGCTTCCACCTTACCTCCGTCAATCAAACTGGTAGAACTACCTAATACTAATGTACTTGCTAATGTCAATGCTAGAAACTTCTTGAATTTCTTCAAATCTAAACTTCCCTTCGAGTTAAGTTCTCTCGGGGCAATGTCCACAACGGGATCAATTGACCCCGACTTTCTATTTACTAATTACTAACGATTTTCTACTTATGTACCTCTCTATCCTCCCATACTTTTCTCATGTCACAGCATACCTCAATTTGTGACTCATCGTTATGTTTTTCCAAAATTATTTCTTCTAATTTTTTAACTTACTCTGTATTTTAGGATACAATCTTGGGTCTTTTGTAACTTGAAGTGTAAACCGTATTGATAATGTCGGTCTGGGTTACTTTTTTATGTTGGATGCTACGTGTGTACTTATTTATAAAATTTTCGACAGACCCATTATTTTGAAGCTTTGAGATCATTTCGTATAGCTCAGCTTCAGTATGCCGGATATCAGATGTCTTGCATATCATAATGCTTTTAATCCGACTTTTCACAAATTTTGTAGGTTGCTGCATATTTGAGTTTTCCATAACTTCAATTATGTTCGGCTTTACCAACATATAACTTTCAGTTAGAGCCTCAATGCCATCGAAACTTTTAACTTTCATGTAACTTTCAATAAATGCAGTGAACCGATAGCGATTAAATAGTTCAACGTTAGACGCCTGATAAACACATTTACTGACTTTAATGACGACATGATCCAACTCGATTTTTTCATTCGGTGCATATACGCTACCAAATACAAGTCCATAGGTTTGTTTATTTTGAGCGTTTGGCTGGATCAAATCAATTAACACACCCTCAAATCCAAGTTTACGGTTCCGATATGGTCGAAGTTCCTCTCTCGTATCTAAATTTGCAGTCATTTTAATATCCTCCTGTTTTATAAATTTATATTTTCTTATATCAACTCGCCTTATTAGTTCATTCATGGGCTGGAATATGAACCAGATACTTCACTCTTACTATAGGTGGGTTCGCATGATCTTTTAGCGAAGTCACAACTTATTTCTTTCTTGTTGTTTTTCATGATTAGGTCCTGGAAGTGTATATTTGATCTGTTTACTAAAAAATGAATTTGACTAGAAATACGGTACGAAACGGGGGTTCATATATCATGATATATCGGTTAATTATAACTTTATTTTATAGTGGTTGATTTCACTTATAACATTTATAAAAATATGCGAAATATGATCTAAAAGTCTAGACACTCAGATGTTTTATTGTTAAATAAAGTTAATTTGTGATAAGATTGTCCTAGTAAATCCTTACTGATTTTAAAGAATGGTCAAACTGCAAATTCTCTACTACATGAAAGGTATGTGAAGCACTTAATGAGCAACGACAATAAACTTCAATCTTTTTCGATGTATGCCGTATTGGAAAAACCCCTATTGGATTTTTGCGCACAGGGTGATGGAATCAGTGTACTTCCAGTTTTTGAGGAAAAACATTTTCCGGATGCTGAAGTGGTTGATGTTTCTCTAGTCAATTTAGTTAAGCTACTTGCTACAGCATTCGGCCGAACTCGGCAGCCGCTAGCTTATAAAATTATTGATCGTATCCAGGATACTAACGGAAGAAAAAAGACGCTTCGTTTTAGATCTCGACATCCACTTTTTACCGACGGATCACCCAAACATCAGAATCTTTGCTTGGTTAGTGGCATGGTGTATCTGGGAATTCCCATTCTGCCTTACTTCGATGGTGTAAATATATTAACTGTCGATGAAAATCTTTCATTGGTCGTCTACGATGATTCGGCTGACTACTCTGCCCTTATTCATCGGAAAAATTCTGATTTATTATAAGAAGGAGTGAAGCATTTATGGGAAGTTTTCCTGAAATAAAACGCGGCGGGCTCCCAACGTTCGCTGATCAGCAGAAACTCATCGCGGAATTTCCGTCAATCATACAAAGCATGCGTAAACAAACATCTCTATTTCACCAAATGACTAAAAATCAAACAGTCCTTTCTACTCATCAATTGAATGCGATTACTAAGCAAAACGAACTTACAGAGCGTCTCTTACATAAAGTTGAAGAACTATCGAAAGACTCAAAAGTAACAAATTTATTGATTTCAGAACTTATAGCAATTCATCGGACCGTGATATCGGACGATACAGATGGACAGAGAGATTTTATTCTTGGTGATGCTCAGCGACGTGTAGATAAACAGTAATAGAATAAATACGAGGTGGACGCTTTATGATGGGTAAAACGCACGTTGTCGGTTCACTGGCTGCGCTTCATATGGGCCTAATCGGGTATGCGTTCATCGCTACTCGTTCGCCGGCGAAAGATAAATTAGATGATTTTCAGGTGTTTGGCCATTCAATTCACTTACCGAACACGTTGCTAGAATATGGACTGACTGTTTTAGCGGTGATTCTGTTTGTTTTCTTGCTTTTACGAATAGGCCGAAGAAAATTACTTTTTGTTTATTTACTGGGACTATTTGGATCACTTTTTTTACTCAATTGGTTTTCGAATACAGGCGAACCTCTATCTGCAGCACTCATTTTGCTGAGTTTTACACTCGGAACACTCTTGCCAGATATCGATTCGGAAGAATCGTCGATTGGACGATACTTTGGATTGCTGAGTCGGATCATTCCTCATCGAACGATCACCCACACGATCTGGATCGTGATCCTGCTCGCTGCTGCATCTTGGTCTTTTCATTCGATTTTTCTGGCAGCACTTACGCTTGGGTACGCACTTCACATCCTCGAAGATTCATTCAGTAATCAGGGGATTTGTTGGTTCTATCCTGTAATCGGGAAGTATATTACTCGGCCAGGTGGTCAGACAATAAAAGCGGGGCGAAGTACGACCTTTGCATACACGAAGGGCGGTCTAGCTGAACATTTATTCTTGTTCTTTTCTTTAGGAATCCACGCTGTATGTATGGCGTTGTTCTTTTATTGGATCAAAGTACTTTAATATATTTCTTATAACTAGATCATAAACAAGAAGGACTAGGGTAGCCGTTAGGCTACCCTACTTTCCCACTCATTCACATAAGTATAAGTCTGACCTCTTTGTTTTCATTGTCTTTGACTATCTTTGACCTAATGGTCAGGATTTATACCTTCCTCTTTAGCGTCCACATAGTTGTCTTTTACATCTTCCCAACAGCTTGAGCAAAAACCCATCATATTTACTAAATCTGCATCAAGGCAACCTCTACAATTAGTAAGTGTGTTAAATTCCACCTTGGTATCCCCCCTTATTAGATTAGTTTTACTGCGTCAACATTTCCCCCGTCCAACCACATTTACAAAAGTAATTCCAGCACTGTGTTTCCAAAAAACCATCATTCTTTAAAACCTTTCCGGTTCTAACAGAACGAACACGGCAAACTGCTATTTGTTCGTATATTTTTAAGTTCTCATTGCCGCATTTCGGGCATTTTTCGTATTCCATTTGCTGTTCTGTTCTCCCTTCCCAGGAAAAGAGGTTAGGTTGGCCCTCGATACTGTAGTTTAAACCACCAAACATCCATAGTATTGTTTGTAATTTATAGCCTCATAAACTATTACGTTTTCACCTTCCACTGCTCGTGAAGCGCAAAGCTCAAATACTTCGTAATAGCGCGACCAAATGTTATTAGCCGTCAAAATATCTGTTACCATATCTTTATTAAACACCGTTGTCTGCTGTTCTTCGAATTGATCCATATACTTACTATAAAGACAATCGACAGTCATTTTATTCCGATCCGTTATATAATTATCTACGGGATTAGATACTAAACTTAAGTTTGTCCAATGTATCTCGTCTCCGACAATGCGTATTCTGGCAAGATCAAACGCGTATTCAGAAGAAATATCAAGTACATAACTAAAACCTATAGACAATACTTCATCCGGTTTAGGTACTTTTAAAGGCTGACCAATAAGAGGGTCTCTTCTAAGGAATTTGAGCTTGGCCTTTTCTGCCATCTCTTTATTCGATAAATTTTCTGCGTAAACACCATTTTTTATCTCGTCATCTGACGCAAACAAACCGTCATGCTGTTTCAACTTTACAGCGGGGCCTTTTACCAATGGGTAGATATGAAGATCCTGTGCTGACTGTAAAGATATATCGTATATCTCATTATTTTTGAAACTTGCTCTATACCCTATAATTTTTTCTTTGAACTCTAATTCACGAACTTCCATGTGAATTACCTCCTTATTTGATTGTCTATTACTAGTACAGTGGGGTATTGCTCTTTATTAATTACTCATGCTGCGATCTCCTTCATCCATTTTTCTTCAATCACTTCCTGCCATTTATTCACCCATTCTTTTAATTTGGATGCATAGGTGTCTTTTAGGCGTTCGTACTCTATAGAGTACACTTCAGCCAGGGGTCTCCGACTATAATGTAGGTATGGGATACTATTCATGATTTTTGTACCACCTAATTGAACCCGGCGCAGTTCAGCATCGAACCAGCAGGCTTTAAGGAAAGAAAGAGGTTCAGCTTCGATGATTTCATCCCAATCCATTCCGATGTCTCGATCCCCGTCGCAGTTGAACGGACAAAGGTAACAGCGGGAACGTCTTGTTGGAAATTGGTTGACTTCGAGGAAATGAATACTATCTGCAGTAGTCAGATTTTCTTCTACTAGCGGGTAAGCTAAACGGATGTATTGGAATTGGGGAGATTGATCGGTGTTGATTCGGCGGATCTCATCGTAAGAGAATCCGATATCGATGATAAATCCGACGTTCGCAGGCATTTTTTGATTGGATTTTAGACCGTGTTTCTGGAGGACAGCTCGCCGTACCGCTTGTTTAACCGGAATGATTTTAAAATCGACTGTACATTGTCTAGGCATCATACCTGCCGGCTTAATTTCTCCGGTCTTACGGTCCAAGCTGCTACAATAGACTGGCATTTGGAACCGCTGGTAGTCGGTCAGTATCCATCGCATAAGCATTTCTTCTAGCCCACCGCTCATATTACTGTGGCGGGTTATTATGAATGGTGTTTTATTTCCGATTTCTTGCTGCCGGCGCTGCCACCATTTCACCTGCTCATGGATGAACTCCGGTTCCGCACCGGTGTCGGAAAATACGATGTAATCATAGTGGATCTCACCACGAAAATGTTGTTCTAATAGATGCGAAGACTGAGTCCCGCCGCCGAAACTGAGGACGTGATAGATTTCATCTCTACCTTCTTGCCGCAATCCTTCAGCCAGTTCAGCGCGAGTCCGAAATACTCCGCTCCGATATCTTGAAGTCAATCGGAAATCCGGGGCCTCATCAAACATGGTCATTTGCTCGACTTGATCAGACATTTGATTCTTTTTCTGTCTAGTTATTACCTGAACCGGATCTTTTGTATTCATAAAAGAGCCTCCCTTTTCTTTTTCATGTTCGAATTAAACATTTGCATTTGGTCTAAGCTGAAATAAGATACTGTCTGCGATTAGATCCAGGCTTACTACGGTTAAAGTGTTTTTATTGGTCCACCGTGTACCGTCTAACGGTTTGTTTTCATCAAGCCATGCGTTCAATAGATTCATATTGATCACACCATCAGGTTGTTCAAATATACCGAAGGTACCCATATCAGACTGAAGCCCTTTATAGATCGTTTCTTTTAAAGCGATAACAGCATATTTTAGTTTGTTGATGTTGTTACTTTGCGAAATGTCATGCAGAGACGAGTGAATAGATCGCGTTATAGGAACTGGGAAACTTTGTTCACTTATAATCTCTGAATTCATCACATATTTACTTGTCCACTGTGTTCCTGTCTTTAGAAGATACAAAATACGACGTAACGTTGAACGTTCTATTTTTCTCCATTCATACGTCATAGGTTTAGTGATCCATCTCATTCCCGTTTGAACATTATTGATCGTAATGACTTGAAAAGATTGAAGTTCTTCGCGCACGTTCCGTTCTGTTTTCTCTGTTGGATTTTGATCAAGTTCTTGCTGCATGCGATTAAGCATTTCCATCATTTCAATGGGGTCCATTTCATTTTCAAATTTCGGGGAAACTTTGTTTATGACCTCAATAATTTTTCCATTTAAAAAAGCGGTTTTCATTTTAAATATCTCCTTTTTACATTTATTAAATCGTTGGTTTCTGTTAAGCGATAGCGTTTCATTAAAAAGGCGCCGGAATTATTGCTCCGACGCACTATATTCTCAGTTTATTTTATTGGTCGGGGCCACTTAAATCGGGAGTATCACTCGATTTTGTAGATAATTAGGCTCCGACAATATAGATTACTAAAAAGGATAAGTCGTACAGAGCATCGTAAAATAATTTGCTTTATCGTTCAAGCAATGATACTGACGGTGTTCCATACGATATGCACAGCAATGCAGGCGTAAATGCTTTTTTGACTGAGCCTTACGTATAAGAAACCGGCAGCCATAATCCCATAAGACGTCCATCCCATGATGCCTGAGGGGCTGTGGATGGCAACAAAAAGCATACTGGATGTAATAAAACTGATATAACTGGGGCCAAGTGTATTAGGTAGCAGTTCACGGAATACAAGTTCTTCAGTCACAGGCGCCAAAATAGTAATCATGAAGATCATGATGAGTGGGAATCGACCTATCATATCGGTTAGAGACTCCTGGTTGGGTTGTGACGGTAATGTAATTCCGATCAGGCTGTACAAGTAGGTAATCAACGTTAACCCAATTATACAACTAATAAAGACTCCTATAATGGGAAGAATTCGAATCCGGTTGACGTACCTGTATTTACGCTGCCGTTTGCTAATGACGCGGATCGCGAAGGTAAGTATGATAAGTCCGATTAGGATCGATACAACGTTTATGAGTGCGGTATATTCAGGATACATCGTTCCTAACATAACGGTGATCGGAATGAGCTGCGGACTTAAAAAGAAAGCGATGGCTTGGTATAGTTCACGATGTACAAACATTTTTTTGATGGATGGCCAGTGAAATATTGGATAAGAGTTCGCTGTATTCATGCTGCTATTCCTCATTATCTTTTCCTTCTGCATGTTCTATATTTTCTAAAACCTTTTGCTGGATGTGCTCTTCGATGTACAGGGGAGCCTTGAGTATACCGACATTAGGACCTTCTTCAGCGAGAGTTACTATAGCGATGAGAAGATTTGGATCATCCCATAATACTTCTGGTATACGGGCGATCGTCTCTTCACATACATCGGTCGCAAAGACTGGCTGGTTTGATGAATCATAAAGCTGTACCGTAAGAATTGACATTGGAACTTGGCTTCTTTGTAGACCCCCCTTTAAAATCGCTTCTGTTTGATCATTAGTGTAGCAAGCATCGAGCATTAACAACTCGCCAATAGGTTCTACGCTCTGTATATTCATTTGATTAAGTTCTCCTGCTTTTTTTCTTTGGTTTTCGAATAATTCACGTTTCTCTTTTTCATTAATTTGAACGTGATCATGTGAAAAAAAAGCAGGATTCATGATTTTATATCCTGCAAGTTGAGTGGTAAGTTCATCGTAAAATTCGAATGGAAACATGCGATCAATATGTTCAGTGTTTATGTTTTTAGGCACGTTATGTTTCTCCCTTTTTCGTTTATGATTTTAAATTTCATAATCTGTCTAATCCATCACTATTGATTAGATGGCCTTTATGTCGGTACTGAATAAAGCTTTTGTATTCAGTAATTAGCTGGCAGCTATAAACCCGGCTTGATGTTCGAAGTGTATGCGTTTGGCCATTTCTATGACGTCTCCTGTTGGGGTGTGAAAGTTTTTGCTTCGATAAGGGTTATATGTCACAACCTGATTTAAATCAGCTGGGCACTCTTCGTCTACTGAGACTAGGTATCCGATACATACGGCACACACGGCTCGGCACTGATTTTCAATAATCCAGTTGTGTCTTCCGTCAGCGATTTTAAACACTGCGTCAGATAATTGTACTCGCTCAGCATAACCGAGAACTTTTCCGCTTGTTGGGCTTTTGCTTTTTGGTTCACGATCTACGATTGAGAACATTCCGGATTTATTTAAATTCACGTATACTCCTACTCTCTGTCCAATCACTGGGGTTCCGTTCTTTATAATCATATCGGTCTTTACCTCCTAATGTTAGATGTTGACGGTATTATTCTTACAAAGAACGGCCGATCGCAAGTAATGTAGCGATCAAGCCGTTAGAGTATTTTAAGATTTGGACTGCTCTATTTTCCGTTGGTCATTCTGTGCTTGTACGAACTCGTACGCACGTTTCGAAGTGAACAGCAACCAGGGCATGTTGTATCGGTATTCATCGTGTTTCTCACGGTATGGAACGACGTCCTTAAGCATGAGGAAAATGGCATAAGCCAAATCTTTTTCGCTAAGCGAGTCCGCGAGTTCTCGCGATGATTCCGTGTCTAAAGCAATCTTGTGATTTAAAATCACGTAATATGCAATTGCATTAGCCACGCTCATTTCATATCGAGATGCATCGCCTGCAAAGTCGTGCGGTTTTTTCTCAGTGCTTTTCGTTCTGGCTTTATCGAATATTTCCATATCTAAGAATAACCGGATATCTTCTTGTTTCTTTTCATCTAATTCTCTATCGATCATATCGATTCGATATTGTTTAGCGACTTCTCGCTCGGCTTTCTTTTTTCGATCCATCTCCAGGATATTAGCTAGAAAGGATACGAGAAATTGCCGAGCGAGGGGGTCATTCTCATAGTCTGCACACGGCTTTTCTGTAAGCATACGCTTCGTGAATGTCAGGTAATGATCATTAAAAATAACTTCGAAAAATGCGGAACGCAAATCTTTACCGTTTTTATCTTTGGGGACTGGTTCTTTGAAAACAGACAGATCATCGAACAGGTATCGGTTATCGTCGTTTATCAAACATTCAGGTACAAGAACAAGTGCATGAACCCCTCCATTTTTGGATAATTCGGTATACTGTGCGGGAAAATTGAGAACTTGATGTTTCATCCACTTCGGTGCTATAGGTTCTACATCAATACCGATAACACGGTTTTCTCTGGCACGAAGTCGGTATGCTCGATTAACACAATCTAAATTACTATCTGCATCAATTTCGGGTAGCGTAACAAGCGGCCATTCTTTTCTTTCGTCGAGTTTAGCATTGAAGAGTTCATATGTTTCCAGTAAAACTTTAGCGTTAATTGGGCGCTTCATATCGTCGGAGACGGTCCAGTTAGGATCATCTGATAATTTTGAAATGAGTGGATTTCTGCTAAAAACATCCGGATGAACCATAGGATATGTATTGATAGGAGTTTGCGTTTCCGTTTCGGTTAAGAGATTCATACTTTTCATAGTACACCGCCTTATATATTCAGTCTTTCACGCCAACATCTGCGCTACAAAAAACCGAAGAGCGACTGCTCCCCGGCAATTGCTTTTTCACTTATGTGAATTGACTAAGCGTCCTGCTGCTTACAGTTTGTTTTGCAAACTCGGAACTGTGGTTTGGTCCAAATGGAGAGTCTATACTGATGGTATTCTTCTCCGTCTTAGTTTCTTTTTCGGTAAGGTTTATCTGCTTGGGAAGTTTTGTTGATGCAGATTCATCATAAACTTTATTCATCGTATCTACTGTTTTTCCGGATAGGATTCCACCATTTATGCTACTGTTTATTACACCGCTGAAGGGCGAATTGCTGATATCTATACCGATTTTTTCTGGATCAATGATCGGCGCAACGGCAAAACCTCTCTTATTGACTACAGGCTTATGAACAAGAAGATCAATTGATTTCCCGAAACCTGATAAGTTCTCCTCAGCCCTAATAGCCTCGTAAAATTTGATGGGCCCTTCTGGATATATAACGACATCAATTCCAGATCCCAGGTGTGTGAATCCTTTTGATAGAAATGTTGAAATCTGAATCATAATCTCTTGACCTGTAGCTGGGTTTTTTTGAGGATCATTAATCGTGACAGATTCACCGTTTTGCAAGTGTTTATATGCCGGCGGAAATAAGGATTTTGATTCAAGTGTTATTTTGTTCCGGTATATATTCTGTTCGTAAAATTTTGCGAGTGGCGTGTCTTGTCCTTGTATGATACATGGATTCTTGAGCGTGATCCGGCGAAATGGTTTTGTTTCCTTCATCCCTTTTTTCAATCTACGCTGATTCACTTTGGCAAGAGCCTTCCCATCGACAGGTTTATCTAGATTGGCGAACTTTACGGTACCACTAATGATAATGGTGTCGCCTATCGTAACTCCGAGTTGTTCTCTCGTTAATTTTGACATATTAAATGGTATCCTTTTCAGGTTATTTTTTATTGAATTAGATTAGCATTTCCATTCATTTCAATTTGAATTATACTTTAATAACTCTATACCAACAATATTTTAAGAATCACTTGCTAGACGTTTTAGTACATTTATAAGCAAATATTATATAGGCGAAATGGGGGGCGTGACCCGCTTTCGCATCTGAGTTAAATTCCATATAAATGAAAAATAAAGTTTATGGTCACAGTAATCATTTTAAATTGATTTGTTTGATGGACATAACATAACAAATAATTTTAATAAGTATTACAAAACGCTCTATGTTCAATGGTTTATATAAAAAATCCGGGTTTTTTACCTTGTGGAAATTAGGCTTATTCGTTATAATTAAAATTAAAAGGGAGTGAACAATAAATGTCGTTTTACAAAATCAAACGAAAAAAAGACTCGGGGCTAGTACAACAAGATACGGACATTATAGGAAAGCCTCCGTTCGTTTCTGAATCGAACATTGAAGACAAGAAAACTGCTCAACAATTTGAAAAGGTTTTCAAAGAAACTAAGTTCCAAAACGACATTTACAGCACAGGGACCCGGTCTGTGACGATCGCATCAGTAGTTACAATTGCAGGTGCCGCATTATTTTTCGTTCTGTTTTTCTCCATGGATGTACCAAGTAAAATTGTAAACGCAAGTGCTTCTCAGCAGTTAGCTGCTGCATCTTCAGTTACCACTAGTAATGAGCAGGCGGATACAGAAAATTCAATTAGTTCCCCGCGTATCATTGTTTTACCAAGCGTTGATATGCCGAAAGATGAGTTTATGACTTATTTGAGGGATATGTCGGAGGATGATGTGAAAATTGTTCTTGAAGCTATACAAACGCAGGGAGTTAGTAAAAATGAAGGTCCCGTTGTTGGATCGTCATCATCGATGAATGGAGTAACTCTTTACGAAGAAATTCTTAGCGGCGATGTTGTAATGAAAACCGACATCATGGATCGACTTGAAAGGTTGGATAGCAAAGAGTTCACTTCTTTTATGCTTTCGATTACATCTGGAGAAGGTTCTTCCACATCTACTCCTGGCGTAGATATGGTAACATCTAGTGATGACGAGGTGGCTACTACATTGGACGGGAATATAAGTTCAGAGGATAAACTTACTAGCCAGGTTGATGGTTCTAAGCGGCTTAAATTAGTACAGGACTTGGATACAAAAGATTACAATTATTATGTCGTGGAATACGGCGATACGCTGTATGCTTTGAGCAAGTCTTTCGACGTGTCGCTCGGACAGATCGTTGAACTGAACGGAATTCAGGACGCGGATATGATTCGAGTTGGTGAGATTCTGCTATTTCCTAGAGATACGAAACAGCCGGATCTTACCAGCCAATAAAAATAAAACCCATCCAAGATTATAATGGATGGGTTTTATTTTATTTTTATTTCATTTTACTCATTGTTCCTATAATTTCTCAACCGCAATACTTTTTCTTCTCAAATTATATAAGTTTTAAGCTCTATAGACCATTACTAGTAAAGTCTTCATCTACAAATAATCATAAATAATATGTGTGTGTAATCATGCAATATAATATTTTATTTAGATGATCATTCTACATATTTATGGTTTTACATAAATACAGGTTTCTGTATTTAAAGTTTAAACAGTAGCTTAAGCAGCTTGGATAAAAATATGGATAACTTTATTTCTGGGAATACAATTTACTGTATTTACTGGTCAAGTAATAAAGTGAGAATCATTCAGTTGGAACCGCTCACTCCTCATAGGGTTGGGTTTATATGGTTTACATTTATACAGGTTCCTGTATTTAAAGGTTCTTTTGGTAGTAGTTTTAGATGCCTAGGTTGATTAGAGTATGTGAACTGTATTTATGGAAATATGGTTTACTGTAGTTAGAGGTAAAATATGTTCTATAATTACCTATCCTTGCTTATTGGAATTTTTCAATCAATGAGTAATATTCTTGAAATGTATCTTGTTTCTCTCTAGAACGATAATGTTCTACACCATTCACCATCAAAAGATAATCATCACCATCCTCGACCAACATCACCGAAATAACAATTTCCTTAACCACTCAATCCATTATTTAGCCCCTCATTAATGATGGAATTTCTGTATCAGGAACATTCACCGATTGACCAACCTGCAACCTTATTAATTTCCTATTCCACAACCCCACTAGAATATTCTTAGCAATATCACCATTTAAATGTAGATTCTCATTCAAGGTTACAATTTCCGTTTCAGTACGTTCTATCATTATTTCCATTTCCTCTTTTCCAAAGTTATTTGAGGACCCCGAAGGGTCCTTATTTTGCCATGTCCCGGATCATTTGACACTTTGCAGTTAGCGGAACCAAGGGAAGAAGGGATAATTACAGGATAAAGAATACAGTGAGAATCACACGGTTGGATTCTTCCTTCTAATCTATAAGTATAGAGTTGTAATTTTAATGTATTTACATAAATACAGGTTCCTGTATTTAAAGCTTTTTTTCTTGCGTAAATTCAATGTTATGGTAGAAAAAATTTTGTGAACTGTTTTTATGGAAATATGGTTTACTGTATTTACAGGCTAATTAATAAAGTAAGAATCATACAGTTGTATTCATACTTCATAGGTTGTTACCATCTATGGTTTTACATAAATACAGATTCCTGTATTTATGTCTCCTTTTATTTTTTGTAAAAGAATGAGTAACTTGGGTTGAAGAATATAATCTGAACTGTATTTATGTGAATACGGTTTGCTGTATTTACAGGCTAGTCAATAAAGTAAAGAATCACATCATTTGGATTCATGATTCTGTTCTCTCAGTATAGGTTAACACTTTCTATGGTTCTACATAAATACAGGAACCTGTATTAGCAGATTATTCTCTATTTTTGCAGGAGATTGAGTATCTTGGGTTGAAGAATATATGGTAAACTGTATTTTTGGGAATATGGTTTACTGTAAATACAGGAGAGGTGATAAAGTGGGAATCACGATTAGTATCGGAATTCAAAAGGGCGGTGTAGGTAAGACCACTACATCTGCTATAACAAGCTACCTTCTATCTAAAGAACATAAGGTGCTTGCAGTTGATTTCGATAGTCAGGGGAATCTTACTCAGTTTTTAACTCAAAAAAATATTTATGAGTTCACAGGGATGACTGTTCTTGAAGCAGTTAAAGATATGGATGCTCGTCCATATATACATCAAATTACAGAGAACTTGCATTTACTTCCCGCCGAGGACTTATTGGCCACGTTCTCTCGTTACTTATATCAATCTTATAGAGGTGAACCTTCTCATCTACTCCGTGAGACTTTAGATGGTGTTAAAGATGAGTATGACTTTATTATTATTGATCTGCCTCCGAACCTTGGGGAGCAAACTATTAATGCACTTACCGCTTCAGATTATGCGGTAGTTATCTTACAGAGTGAACCTTTCTGTTATGATGCCCTGGATCGTTACCTTGAGACTCTTTCACTTATTCAAAGAAAAACGAATCCAAATCTTATACTCGCTGGTATTCTGACTTCTATGCTAGATTCTCGTACAACCCTTGATGCAGCGATTCTAGAGAGGGCTCGGGCTGATTATGAAGATGTCGTCTTCGATAGCATCATTAAGCGTAGAAATCGAATTAAAGAGTTATCCATTTATGGAATCCAAGATTCCACTAAAGCGGATAAAGAGGCGTTAAAATCGTATAGTTCTTTCGTAAAGGAGTTGTTACAGCGTGTCAAAGAAACAGACCATAAATGAATTGCTTCAACGTAAAGAAAATAAACCAACACAGAAATCTGTAAATACAGAAACCAACATATATGGGATTGAAAATTTACAGATTCCTGGATCTACAGAGGTCGCCAAAAAAAAGAAGAAAGCAACTTTCGATCTTGATCCAGAACTCCATACGAGACTCAAAATTTATGCCGCTCAACATGACTTGAGTATGGTTGAAATAGTTGAGAACGCACTACAGTTGTACTTTGAAAAAAAATAATAAGCAGAATATACAGTAACAACCCTGTACATTTATACAGGTTTACAGGTTTACAGATATACAGTGAATTGCACTAATGTCGATATACAAAATAAACGCTCATAGCATAAGCTATGAGCGTTATTTATGATTCATACTTCAGTTTTTATTGCGCGTAAAAACGATTGAAGAGCGTCGGCGATGTTAGAAGTTAGTGGGAGATCGAGCGAGTCACCATTGAGTATAAGGCTTAGATTTAGCATACCAGGGAATGATGATGGTTCTGTTATGTCTGGATACTTTTCAAGGAACTGATCTATCGTGTCATCGATTCCTTTGTCGAACCACATGAGGTTATCAGCTATACTATCCGGTATATTCTGATCAGATACCGCTGCATCTCTAAAAAGACGAGAAAGGACACTGCTCGTCATTACTCTTACGAAATTACAGGTGATTGTCAGATTATACTCTGCTTTAAATTGGCCATTTGAATCTTCATCGCCATTGGCGTTTTCAAGTTGTTTAAAAGTGATAAAAGAAGGACTGTTAGCGTGGTTGATTCTCTGTACAATGGAGAGACCAGACATTCCCTGTTTATATCCGATATTTTCTTCCAAATACTTGATTAGATCTGTTACAAAATCACATTCATTTGAATCAAATGTGACGTCCAGTTCAGAGGAGTAGCCAAACGTTTTACTATCTAAGTTCTTTTTTCTTATGTTCACCATATATTGAGTATATACTTCTTTCATATTTTATATCTCCTTTTATTCACATTATATGAGTAATAAATAACAAATAATAAACACACTACATACATTTCGCATTTATATTTAAATAATATAAGTATAAATTTACGCATCGTATACGATAATGATTTTGTGTGAATAAAATGAATTATTTAATATTTAATTTATAAGGAGTCCAACCGTGCGGGTGAACTGGGCTTACCCCGTAGGCAAAGTCGTTGAGACATACTACACACTATTGTCCGGGACCTAAACTGCCGAAGAATATGTACAGCTGTCACACCCCTTTTGGGTCGATTGTGACGTGCATATGGACGTTTTTATTCGGAACATGGGTAACGATATCTGTGTAGGTACACTCTAGCTCTTCCGTTAACTCTTCAACAGTGTTGCCGCATTCATGTAAGATCAGTTCTCCAGTAGCGATATCTGTCGTCTGTACATCACTACCTGTAATAGATACGACTAGTATACGATCTACACCAATACTGAAGTAGTCGCCTGATTGAAGTCTCGGACGCTCGGTTTGGGTAAGGTTTGTAATTTTTAAGATTGACATAGTAATTCCCCCTATAGGTTTATATTTTGTTAAGTGCTTTTGCCATTTATCTTCAGGCTCAATGTCGGTGCATGTGCCGCACCCTACATAGTCCGTAAAGCAAAGAATTAAATTTTCTTCCGTTGGTTCGTGTTCATTGTGTAGCGCTTTTTCGATTAATTCCGATATGGTAAATCCCCATCACTCACATCAGACTTTCATCGTTACAACGCGGTGTTACATGAAGTTAACTCCATCACTTTTTAATTTTATTTTAAATTGTTTACGGAGACTACTTGATACGTACTATCCTCAACATATAAAAAACCCATAGCTTTTCACGTCCCCAAATAATTAATGGGTAGCGGATGCTACGGGTTTCTGGTTTATGTTGGTGAAATATAGATTAACTCTTCAAACCTACTCTTTTACTATTTGCATTAATCTATGAATCATGACAGCAGCTTCCGCTCTAGTCACATGTGCTTTAGGCAAGAAATTCCCGTTTGGATAGCCCTCAATAATATTATGAATAGTTGCTAAGCGTACGTCTTCTTGCGCCCACTTAATAACATTCTCAAAGTCTTTAAACTTCACAAGTTCCTCAGTATCTTTATCCAATTGTGCACGTCTAAGTACATTAGATAACATGATACTAGCTTGCTCTCTTGGGATGTCTAAGTTTGGACGATATGTGTTATCATTAAAGCCTTTGGTAACACCATTGACTAGTGCTTTATTTAACTCACCGGCATACCAAGCATTTCTGCTTAGGTCTTTAAATACTGGAACCTCCGCTTTGCCATCAGTGAAGTTAAATGCACGTTGAATCATAATAGCGAATTCAACACGACTAACTGTTTCCGAAGCTTGGAAGGTGTTATCAGGATAACCTACGATAACTCCGTCATGTACTAATTCCCTAACTGCTTCCTTAGCATACTCAGGAATGTTATCTTTGAAGACTGGAGACTCTACTACAATCTCAGCATCCTCTTCCACTTCGGGTTCCTTATCTGGTGCAGGCGTTTGTCCTGTTCCCGGAGTAATGACTGCTGGAGGCGTTGTATCCACCACAGGCGGTTTAGTGTCCTCCACCGGAGGTGTTGGTTCTACTTCATCCACTGGTGGAGTTGCGTCTTCCGCAGGCGGTTCTACTTCATCCACTGGTGGCGCAGGCTCAACATCGGTTGGTGGCTCGACATCCACTGGTGGCTCAGGTTCCGGATCAACCACTGGCGGTGTTGGCTCTGGGTCAACTACCGGAGGTGTTGGCTCAGGATCAGGGTCTACCACTGGTGGCTCAGGGGTTATGATTACTTCCCCATTTCTAGTGGTTCCGTACTTGGTCATAGCGATAACGTTATAAACGTAGTTTCTTCCAACCTCTAAGTTATCTACATGTAATACGGTAGAATCAACCACTGTTTGGGCTCTTTCTGGTTTCCCAGTTTCCCACACAATATAATACTCCGTATTTGGAACGTCTTCCCAGCTAATATCAGCTGTGTTGCCCGTAACCGTTACTTCAACTAATGGGTGTTCCGCGATTGGCCAAACTAGACGGGAACTGTCGACGTTCTCCAATTGTGTTAGCTTTCTCCAAGGGCCACCATCAAAACCTCCATAGCTAGTTGTGGCTGTGATATCATTTTGTGTAATTGCGTTATCCACTACTCCCGGTATACCCTTAGAATAAATCAGATTAGGTCCTGGCACTCCAGTTGTAGTGGTAAGTACGTTACTTAACCCAACTGTTCCACTGCCTGTCCATTGTGCAGGTATCGCAGAATTTTCAGATGTGAATACTGTGGGAGCATAAGTATCTTTAAACACTAAAGTTTTACCTTGGCTACTGTTAGTTAGGTTTCCAATTAACACACCAACTTCACTGCCTGACGCTATGTGCATTGTGTTATCGATATAAATTTCTTCAAAAGCAAATAACTTAGAGTTTCCAGCCATTGGTGCTGAACTAATACTATCAACACTTAGATAGCTTACAAGGCCTCCAACCATATTCGAAGTTCCGCTAGTTTGGTTGATATTAATAATGTTAGCTACTTTAGATGGTAACTTAGTTATACTATTACCTGCCATTCCACCAACTCGTGTAAGATTACCTGCTATGTTTGCATTAAAGGTATTATAAGTATAACTATCTTTAACACCACCAGAACCCGTACCTATCAGACCACCTAAGGCGCTGAATGCTCCTGTCCAATTAATTGTAAATTCCGATCTATTACGGTAATCAAACGAACCACTTCCAACTAGTCCACCAATGTAAGAACTTTCTCTAGTTGCTGAGCCTGCCATGGTTAGCTTAACAGTGTTGTCGTTAACTTTAGTGTTAGTAGCTGTAGTACCGGCTAAGCCTCCCAAGAATCCAACGCTACCAGTTACATTAGCATTCATGTCAAACTTAACATCATTTCCTAGCAGGTCACCAACAAGTCCACCGCCTACTAAACCTCCGAAGAAGGTTATACTCTGGCCATCATAATTCATAGTAGCATTTACTTCACTGTCGTGCACAGATGTAGCTCTACCAGCTAAACCTCCTGAGTGTAGCATACCTTCACCAGTAACAGTCATAGTTCCTTCATACTTAGAATTGCGGAGGTCTCCACCTTCTCCTTGTACTCCACCAAATGCTGTGAGAGACTTAGTATGAAGGTTAAAGTCAACTTTCACATTAGTGTCACTAATCACCGTATCAGTCATTGCGGAACCCACTGCTCCGCCAATACTTATTACCCTGTTGCTCAGCTTGCTCACTTCGCCCGCGGTAATGGTTCCAGTCACAGTTAATCCTTTAATTTTTGCTGGCGTACGGAAAATATTACCTATCCCTCCGGACACATATTGCACTTCATTAACATGAATATCATTATTGCTACTGGTGCCTTCTACAGAACCACCTTCCATATAACCTATGATTCCACCAATATAGGAGGCGTTAAGTGTTGGACTGTGCAGTCCAAGGTTAGCACTTCCCCCTGACACAGCTATATTCGTAGCGTTCCCTACAAGTCCACCCACGTTCCTCATGCTACTTCCTGTTGGCACTGACCCATCAAAGGTTACGGAGCCTACGACAGCAACTAAGGTGTCATTTGCCGATCTGCCAACAGCTCCGCCTATAGATGATGACGGTCCTAGCCAGCTAAACGAAGATATAGTTGCAACGCTATTACTAATGCTGTTTCCTGTACTTTCCCCGATAAGACCGCCGACACCAACGACACCCTTTGTTGTGATGTTACTCAAGTCGACACTACTGTCACTTATCTTCACATTAGTGCCTGCCCCTACTAATCCTCCAGTTCCTAGCACACCACCAGTTCCTAGATTTATATTACTTAAAGAAGAGTTAATAACTCGTATGTTACTAATTTCAACATTTGTTCCTAGTCCAACGAGTCCACCTAGGGAGCTAATACCACCGCCACTTATATCCATATCTTCAATAACAATATCTTTGATCGTGGAATCAACTGCTTCTGCGGCAATACCGCCTAAAGGCTTGTTCTCATCAGAATGGATAATAGGTCTAACGTATTTAAGATTACTAATTTCTGCGTTCTCTAGTCTAGCGAATATACCTGTTTCTCCAACATAGTTTTCAATACTAAACCCGTTACCGTCAAGTGTCCCAGTAAACTCGGGTATAATCTCCCAAGGCTTGTTATCCATATTAATGTCTTGCGTTAACTCATAATTACCGCTTGGATTATCCGCAATTGCTTGCAACTCTTCCCAAGTGCTAATCTGTATTACATCACCCACTGCTAACGTACTAAGGTCTTGATATGTACTCTCTTCAACGGTGTCAATTGACTCTGTATCATCCTTACTAACATCCACTACTTCATTACTAATTTCTACTTGCTCATTACTAACTTCCTTGTTGTCTACCTCTACCTCTGGTGTCTGATTATTTTCTGTCTGGTTTGGTGTAGAGTTCTCAATTCCTGCTCCGAGGACTACCGCAGGACTAATTAAATTTGCTGAGACTGTCAGTGCTGTTACTGTTGTCAATAATTTCTTTTTCATTGTTTCCTCCATATAATAAAATTCTTACCATACCTAAATGTACCTAATGTTTAACTTGAAATATTTTGCCTCAACCACCTCCTTAAAGGGCATTTATCTAACCAGCTAGTGGTTTTAATTTAGATCTCTTTAATTTCATTTCATATACTTTTTCTTGATCTAATTCACATTCGTCTTCTTGACTATACATTTGAATTTGGTCGTATACCATTTGCATTACTGGTCTAGCTAGTTCATCTCTTAGTAAAGCTAAACGACTAATTAGTTGTTTATCGCAGCCACTTGTTTGTAACGTTTTGCAGAGTGTCCCTAATACGATACAGCATGTATGTACTTGTTCCATGTACTGAAACTTATCTATTTTATGGTTAAGATAATTATCTGTTATACCGTATATCGTTGATTTAATTGAATTTTCTATATGTTCATAGCTGCTACTTAGCAAAAGTTTTAATCCACCTTTCTATTTATATATATATCTAATATATCGACGATACTTAGTAATTTATAAAATAAATGGAAAAAATTAATTTGCCTTAATCAGGGGGAATTTGTCTTTTGAGTGGATCAGAACCCATTAATCAAAAACTCATTAATATATAAATATATAAAAACCCGCAGCATATCGCGCCACCCAATTATTAATGGATAGCACATGCTACGGGTTTTAAGTTTTGATTTGAGTCAGTTCCATTCTCCAATAAACCAAATTTCTCCTTCTAATTGACGATCCTCTTCACGAATAAACTCTCTAAAACCTGTGATTTGCCAGTGAGGAGGTATGTTTAGGCCCCAATCTCGTATCAGTTTTCCTGGATCAGGTTGTTCGATTCGGCGAAGGTTCGGATTGATCGGATGAATGAAGCGGTCAAAATCGGCGTCTCGTGTACCAATAATGATTTGAGAACTCCAAAGATCGCCGACGTCTAGGACGACCATGACCTGAAATAATTCTTTACTTGGTGGACGCTGCTGGATTAAATGTTCAGCACGATCAATCATTGTTTGAATGCATCGGCGTTTCTCTTTCATTGGTGTTCGTTCTGAACGAAGAAATGCTTGTGATGCTGGTATTTCGAGATGCCAGCAATCGTTATGAAATGAACTAACTTCCGGAAAATGTTCGGTATATACTTCAATGCGTCGAATGATACGATCAGCATTTCGTCGGGCGCCCCGAATTTTGCTGTTTTCAGATTTCATGACGAGGAGACGTCCCTTCTTTTTTATTTTGGGATTTTTGATTATAAAGCATCTTTACGTTTCTATCACCAGTTATCTATTTATTTTAAAATTTCACAAAAAATTGTCACCGCTTATAGACGTTTCATGCTTTGTTTATTCCCCTGCAGCTTGCGGGTACATTTCACTGATCATGGTTTCTACCATCTCTAGTTGCTGGTAAATATCTGATAAATAGTCACTGATTTTCTCCCCTGGTTGTCTGGGCAATCTCAAGGCTTTGTCACTTGCTTGATTTGCATTATATTTCGCATCCTTCAAGTCGCATAGTACCTGTTTTACATAATCAATATCATCTTTATTAAGATCCTCATATATGTTATCGGTCTGATGTAGTTGACTAGTAATAATCTTCGTACCAATGGTATCGCTAGACGATAAGATTTCCCCTTTGTCTTCAGCCGCTAGGAAAACTGAATACTCTACGCCCGTGTGATCGAAGAATGCCTTTGCTGCTTTTTTCTCAGCATCATTACCTGTAAAAATTTTAGGTTCCTCTACACAATCCATTGCTACTGGAACAAATACAGCTATTTTCATGTTATCACGCCTCACTTTAATGGTTTAATAGTTCTCCACGATCGCATATCTCACCGCGTTCAAGAAAGAAATCAAGTTCTCCACTCATTTCGTCAAGATCCCGTTCCGGAAGATAACCAAGATCCTCTAATATAATGCCTAATTCATTGTCATTAACGATATTCAATGCGGTAATTGCGCTGTTGAGCAGCGTTAAGGCGTTCTGTTGTTCTTCTGATAACCTTTTCATAAATACCTCCTGCAGTTGTCTTGAAAATATCAAAGATTTTTTCACCTAAATGAACTAAGCGCCTCGTAGTGAGACGCTCTTCATTTAGAGGTTTTACTTAGGAAATTGTTTTTTTATCAACAATCCCAATTTCATCAAGGGATGTTAGTGGTTCCTCATAATATCCACGCTTGAAACTATTCTCTCGGGCTGTGTCGCGGTCATAAATAAGACCTGCATCTTTGAGTTGACGATTTATATCGCGCTGTTCTTGAAGACTTTCGGCGTGATCAGATTCGAGACGAGATTTCCATTCCTCTACGAAAGCGATCGCATCTTCGATATTGACAAATTTTTTATTAATCTCTTCATCTCTATATTTATCTTCAACGTAAGTGTAATCTCGGTAGGAACTATCGACTGCATTGATAATTTCAGAGATTGACATTTTTGATCCACGTACATGAACGACGTGTTTGAATTTTTTCAAATTCCTTTTTCTTGATATGGAAATCACAAATTCGTATGTTGCCACTTTGAGTTCATAAAATTGGACCCATTCGTTTTCATGCGATGAAGAGTAATCGTCGTTATACCTTTCTTGCCATTCAGTTGTATTTTGATCATATCTTGCGATTTGAGCCATACGCTGCATAAAAACAACATTACGTCCAGATTCTCGAAAGTTTGTTTCAGCGGTTTTTAATTTTTCTTGAAGCTTTATGACCTCATTCCGGTCTTGAGTGTAAATATTAATCAGATCAGTGATTCTTTCTTGAATTGTTTGTGTTTGGATAGCTTGTGCTGTTGTCATAATTATCCGCTCCTTTTTTATATAGCAACATGAATGCGCTTTAGCGCAGTCGTTGCGTTTTTATAGGTATTACTGTTAAGTCTATGTTTTTTACCAAGCTGGGACGGTGTAAACGAGCAGATTGACTTCCATGCTTTTTGGTCTTCGATCAGATACCAATTTCCACCTACACACGCGGCAAGAACTCCTGGGCGTTTCGTGTATAAAGTCATAATAGTACCTCCTTTTACATTGGCTTTAAGGTCTCACTTTGTTAGAGCCTTCCAATCACTTTTGTTTAGACTCTTATTTCAGATCCTTAATCGATTTCTTCTTCTCAGGTTGTTTGAGAAGGAGAAATATGTTTTCTCTTTTTCGTTTATGTAGTTCTGAAAAATGATTTATAGATGATTCCGCAAATGCTGAGGCAGCTCTATAGGAAGGGTGAGGATTTATTTTTAAAATAAAAAGGACGCCCATATGGATATATGAACGCCCTCTTTATTACTTCATTTTATTTTAGTATTTTTATTTCTTTTGCTTCCCATACTTCCCATTCAGAATTCGACCAGTTATAAAGTTTATATAATGTCATTAAACCTTCAGACTCTACTATTATGCAGTTAGATTCCTTTACTTTTTCACGAGTCATATCACTCACTTTTATTAACTCTATACTTCCGTCGTTCATCCTAAGGGAAATCAAATGTAAATCTCCCGTTTTACCTTTCTTGGCATACGGTACATTGAGTAGAGGAAATAAAGTTTCACTCCCAATGATGTGAGGTTCGGAATAAGGGTCATTTCCATCTATTACTATATCACCAACTACACAGCTAGCTTTTGCAACTTTCTCTTCTAATGTTGTCATTGTTAACCCTCCTTGGTAGTGTTTGTACTCAGGAATTCTTATAAGTTAAGTACTTTCAATAATGCTGCCTTACTTACTGTACCTTTTCTATTTTCTAGGCTTTATTGATTTATACATTGCAAGTTGTTACTGGTTGATGGGCTGAGATGGATGGAGCCTGCTCCTCTCAGCCATATCGTCACCTGTTTTTCGTATAAATTTTGCTTGCCGTTCTTATAGATTCGACCACAAATAAAATGTCTTTTCTACCATATCAACGTATGCATTCAAGTTGAGCGCCTGAATCATAGCAGCTGCACGATCGCTGGGTAGATCATCTATACTGCTATTGAATAGCGCGATTTTTTGATCGTCGGGCATAGCTTTTATTTTTTGTGATTTAGCCTCGTCTCTATAGTACATGGATGTGCGATTACGGTTATGAGCTTTAAGATCGAACCCATTTTGCAGTAAGATTTGTAGCGCATCCACATCATGTTCCCAAAGGTTAGAATACGAGAGATCGCCTCTTTGATAATCGTTGTACCTTTTATCCCATGTTGCTTTATTAATGGGGCTCCGTGTTGCGAGTCTTACTTCTTGCACCACTTTCCTTCCAACTTCCTTGATAAGGAACACGCGGTTATGACTCTGCAAAGTTTCGAGGGTGATTTCACCGGTTTCTTTATTAAATGAGTTTGCATACACATAGCGGTGAGTATCCCCTGAACTTGAAATAATCCACTGAAAGAATCTAAGCGCGGTCTGTGGCGTGCCGGCATGTAAATGATCATTAACGAAGTCACGAAGGATCTTATCGGCGAGTGACCGTTTAAACCCTTGGTTGACCGGATTTACAAATGCTTTACTGGACAGATATTTTGCCAGAATATGATCAATGATTGCCGGATGATCTAAGTTCTGGGTGAGCTGCGGACCTTCCCAGGAGTTGAGTGTCCCCCCTTTAGCGGAGGTAATCTTCCCGTTATAGCTTTCCAAGCGATTATTAGAATCTTTAGATACGAATCTGTCGAGTCGTTCTGAATCAATTTTAATATACATATCTTTTGAAACTTCTTCTAGAACGCGATCATTCTCTTCGGCTGAGATGTCCATTGTATATAAACCATCTGTATTGGTCGAAGGTACGCGGGCACCAGCGAGTGTTTGTGCCTGGCCAATACGCCATGCGAATAGCTGACCAATGATCCGCATCGAAATAATTGCATTGTTAGCACGGATATTGTTATCGAATTTTGCATCCCCCATGCCAGATGCTGCGTTGATCAACAGCTTTCGGGAATCTTGCTCTATATCTGCGTCGTTACGAACTTCTTCCGGAAGAGACTGATCTTTTGATTCTTCCTTTTTACCGGCACGCTCCAAATACATGTCATAATACGGATCTGTTGGCTCACCATTTTCTTTATACCCATGATAGCTTGGGTTTACAAAGACAGATAAGCGAGAAAGGAGCAACGGATAAAAAGACTCGTAATCCTGATGATGACTAGCTCCGGCGCTGACATACATATATTTTGATTGGATGCTCCAACTACCTGATGAGTTTTTCTTGAATAGATCATTGTTCATCTTGTCCCGCCAAACCGCACTCGGTTTTAGTGAACCGTATTTTGTGAACTCTTGGAGCTTAATTCTGCGATCGTTGCTAATTTTATCTTTTAGTCGATTCGGTATCTGCAAATGATCAGGGATCTTTATCGACGATTCACTATTGAGGGCTTCAGTTATTGATGGATACAGACTTTTCACGTACTCTTGGATAATTTCATCCCTCTTGCTTTCTTCTTGGTCTTCTCGAAAACGTTTTATATTGATTTCAGCTCCATGAACGCCGCCGATAGAAAACTTAACAAAACAGGAAGAACGATGGACATGACCATTCTCATTTTTACGGTAGTAGAACAAATTGGTGTTATACGTAGACATTAATTCGCTGATATAAGACTTACCTAAACTCTCGATTCCGTTCGGATAATGTTTTTTGTAAGTTTTCGAGCTGTTAAAGTTTCGGCCACGTATTGCATCGTAAAACTGATAAATTTGCATGAAATCCTGGTGAGCAGGATCGTTTGGATCACTGGTAATGTTTTTTTCGAAAAAGGTCTTCGTGTCTTCCAGGATATCTGTTGGTACAACACCGAGTTTCTTTGCTTCCATTTCCGATGGGTACATGAAGGAAACTTTCTCAATGTCTTTAATCGGCTTATAAGGTGCGATGGCGTATTCAACGAATGAGGCACTTGTCGAGTCACGAGTAAGTCGGTTTTTACGTATGTTCAAATAGTTACCCGTATCAACTTGTGCTTCTTGATTTTCCGGATGACTTTCTTTTCGCTGACCATAGATTGTTTGCGGATATTCGCTGAGTAGCCGTCCTCGTATATTAAACGATTTTTGATAAATTCTATGTTCAAAAAGTGTTTGAAGATTCAAAACGTCACAGATGTTACAGCTCAAACGATCAGCGAATTGCTCCACCGTATTGATTTGTTCATTACTTTCAAACTTGTGGTATTCCTTGATCTGAAGACCGAGTGTACCAACCAAACGTTTAAAGTCGGTACCTTGTGATTTTTCGTTTAAACGAGCGACATCGATATAACGACCGCTTAAGATCCATCCTTTTCGCATTAACCAGCTTAGCTTAGAGTAATCCTCTTTCTGATCCTGGTGTAATGTTTTAGCGTAAGTAAGCCGTTTTGGCATATCGTTTCGCCATATATCTTCTTGCAGCTCATTATGGTAATTACGAATACTTCCTGCTGTAAGGGGTATTTCTTGTTCGGCGAGCACCGGACTATTTATAAATCGCCGGGTGAAGTAATCTGGATGTACCTGAGAGAGCAAATTGGCCAAAATGGTCAAGTGATAGTTTTTAGAGTTATATCCGAAACGGAAACCATGACGATTTTCGTCATAGTCTGGGTCCGTTTGTTTGACTGGGTAAAAGGCTGGATCGTATTTAACACCATTTGCTTCTTTGTCACGTTTTTGGACATGTGCGTTCACGTACGTGGAAGCGTTGGTTAGCCCCAAACGCTTTGCAAAGCTCTGCATCCCAAGATATCCGCCGCTTTGGTTTGGATCTGGGTTAAACTCGCGAATGAATCCGGTATTGCCGATATTCTCAAAAACAACTTCTGTTTTATTTGTACGAAGATTCGGGTTTAGCTGATAGATATACTCACGGATGTATTCTTCTCTCTGCAGGTCCTGAATGATCTGATTATCATCTAAATAAGAAATTATAATAGCGTTAGCTGCAGGTAGCCACCATGTGACGATGAAAACGTTGTTCAATGATAATACGTCGTAGAACATATCGTCTGGTTTATAAATATAGGTCACGATGTCCCTCCTTTTCTATTTTCTTTTTACATTTAGCCACATTGTTAAGGCTCAAAGATGTTTCCTTCAAGCTTCGTTAGATTCGTACTAGGGATCACGATTAACTTAAGTCTGAAGCGAGTAATTAATCTAACCAAATCTCTATGCTAATATCAACCGTCGTATGGAGGTTCTTAATATTAATTTGATCCAATCGAAGAACTTTTCCAGATAGGAGTACTTCAATATGGGGTAACTCCCAATCCCATACAATAACTCCATCAGGTGTACTTTCGATCGTCTTAGAGAATAAATAAATCAATGTATTATTTAATGTTGGTTCATGTATCGCTGCAGAATTGATTTCATTGCTATCTAGCCTCTTCAAGTTTAATTTATTGAAATTACTAGGGGCTAGAATTTTCTTTTCAACTTCATTGACTAGATATTCACTGTGTTTTAGTTTCATATTCATGTATCCTTTCGGTCTTCTTTGTATTATCTATCTGAAGATCACTGATATAAGTCTAAATAGCATATAACCTCGCTTCATTTATCGGCAATCGCTCGTCCGAACGTTATTCCGGACGGTGCCTATGGAATTAACGAATGCATCTCTTAATGAAGAATTTCTATCTAATCGGAGAATGACGATCTATAATCTGTGACTAAAAAGAGTATTTGTTATCATCATAAAGCTATATAAAAAAAAAAGGGAACCGCAAAGGTCCCCTTTTTTGTCTATTTAAAAATAGAATAGATGATATCGAGCATGAGCGAGT
>NZ_JACSQL010000012.1 GCF_014836635.1 Paenibacillus gallinarum
GAAAAGAAAAGATACGCCAGCATAAGAGATGTTAATTTCAAATTAAATTAATTGTGACATCTGAGACAGTAACAACTATTGAACTAACGAAAAAACGTTAGTTGAAAACAAAAGTGAGCAGCTTGCCAGTTGGCAGTTGCTCTTATTAGTTATGCAAACCGTCAGAATAGTTGAATTTAAGTGAAATAATTACAAATGTAGTCGTTCATTTAATTCGTTACACAAACATTCGATGAGAACTTTTTCACTGTAGTAACAGAAGGAAATGTTGACACGTTGAGGAATCCAGTAATAATTGAATGTAATCTTTATAACTAACGGGAGAGTAGGCGGATTATATGTTTGAACTTTCTGGCTGCATTATTATCCAACCGGTATATTCGAGGTTATAGGGAATACGGAGCTAGTTATAGCCACTGGGACGTGGACAAATTTATCCATTTGAATGGGTAAAAGATATTAGCTCTGAGTGGTTTGAACGACTGAGGGAAAGCCACTATGCATCGGAAAATCGAATTATCCTTACATACGATGCATGGATTCAATTGCCCGAAACCATAAAAACAAAGTGGCTTTTAAAATGGCTGCATGAACGGTTAGAACCGAGTGATGGCCAAACGGGTATAGCACTTAGTTATGAAGATGATATTTCTACAACAGACATTGAGGCTGGCAAATACCATGTTATTGAGGTTAAAATTCCTGAATAGTATTGAAGTATGAATAAGGCACGAGCTCTGTATGAAGAGCTCGTGCCTTATTTTATATATGTTTGTAGTTGTGGACTACGACCCATTTCTAGATAACTTCTAGTAAACGGAGGTGAAGTCTCCTATCGTACTTGTTTAATTCTCATCTTCTTACGAATAGACTAGCTAAGCTAGGTAGAGTGTTTGACTAGGTAAAAAGGCCGGGTGTTCAAATCTCTCACGGCGTGGGCATTTATATAACGGGATGTAGCTTTGTATATCAACTGGTTTAAGACCAGGGGGGGAAACGCTCATCACGGATTTTCTTAGCTTTCCGGAACGCGTGCCTATCGAGCTCTTTGTCTGGATGCTTACCAGTTCGTACGATACAATCCCATTGTTGTATAAGTCTTTTACTGCTGGGAGATATCTAGCGTTCTTCGGCTTGGTATTACGCTTATTTTGCTGTCTGGCTACACACCTTCAGTCTACAATCAATCTAAAGCAACGAAAGTGGAGTGTGATAGGGCATGTTAAAGGTGGCTTACTCTTGTATAGATGGTTCACCCCATGTTTTCTTAATAAATTCCTTTTCTTGTTCTGGCGTCGCTACTGCTACCGCTTCAACGTGGTTACTGCTCTCTAATTCACATAAATAATTATGATCTTCGTCAATCTTCAAAAAATCTCCGGCTCTCCATTTCGATGCAATCTCCATTAGTTCACTATAATGGTCCCATTCGACTGTACCTTCTGATTCTAGTATATTGATTAGTTGTTTAATACGTTCTGGTGTCATTTGAACTGAGTTGAGTTTATCGTTAGAGATAACTTTTTGGTGTGTCATAGCATGCATTAAGCTGATCACGTCTTTTTGCGTTGCTTTTGTACTCCCTGCTAACGCGCGTTCCATTACTCTATCAATTTCCTCATCGATTGATTCTGTCTTGATCTCTTTAATCGTGTTTGGCTTTTCTGTATCTATCCGTCCGTGAAGTTCTCCGGCATCACCGCGAATGGTTTGGGTCATGTTGAAATTAATAAGGTTATATGCGGTAAGTGATCCAATCGTGACTACGGAAATGGAAGCAACGATAATCATAATTTTTCTTGTAATCGACATTTTAGATTCCTCCGTAAAGTTCTGGTTGTTGTCTACTTTGTAATAGAGCCAATTTACTATCAGACTATGTGCTGTCAGTAATCTAGATAGAGAATGAGAAAAAGCTAATCCTGAAGGATAAGCTTTTGTGAAATTTATTGCACACTGCGGTTTTTATAGCTTAAACAGGAGGTGATAGATCAAACCCATATACAGGGATTTCTCCCTTATTTCAAAGGTTATTACCTGGTAGTTCATTACCAATTGTATATGGGACTTGATCAATACTACATGAAAGTGCCGCTATGGTAAGCTACTGGCATCCTGTTTTCTTCATTTTTGTTGTGTTAAGGTAACGAGCACTTCGTTTCATGTAAATCTCTTTCCTCGTTTATAATATCTCATCCTTTTAACGTATAGTAGGATAGAAATGTTTCATATTTACAAAAACTTGTTTCATAGGAATGAATCTATCCTGCAAAGTAAAATACCATACCTGAACTGTTTGTATTAATAATTACTGGATTTAAAATAATTACATCTATAGATCTATGAATGAGATGATGCTTAGCATCTCTTTACACTAGATATATGATTAATACACTATATGAATATTTCATAATAGAAAGCATATATATATCGCATACGAATTGAACTTACCCATACTTTTGAAGTCTCACCATACATTAGAGTGGAAAAAGGATCGTAAATAAGCTCCGGTATTAGTTTATCTATTCTACATATTAAGGCAAAGATATAGATAGTATTGGTTATGGGAGAGACTTGTTAAGTAGCCGGGGATATTAAAGATATAGAGATTTGATATATAAGGGAAGTAAAAAGAGTTAGCAGCTTTAAGATCATCTCTACATAAAGAGTGTGAATTATTAAGAGGGAGTGGAATAAAGCAGTTAGTGGTAGTTTTTCTCTTTTGATCTTTTGAAGAAAATCAGTCAAGATAATAAACTGCGTTTATTTCATTAAGTAATTAGTGAAGTGGGCTGATGCTACCCGCTCTAAAACGGCTACGCCGCTAAAGAGCGGATACGCACCGCTGGCGGGTTACTTCAGTCGATAACAAGAGCGCCTAAGCCGGAAAAGTCGTCTTGGCTAAAGCGCTCTAGGTTCCTGTCTGTCGCTTAACACCGCGCCACGGGGCCAAAAAGCTAAGGGATTTTGAGGGTAGTTCATAGAAGGCATGGCTGCATCATGAATGTTCCGCGCTGCTCCACTTATCATCAAGCCGCCACGCAAGATGAAGCACCATGATCCGCTGCGCTCCTTCATCGTGCAAAGGATAAGAGATATAGAGAAGGAAAAGGGGAGAACCGGCAGCTGCCGGTTCTTTTTTAATCTAGCGTTTTACGCCTTTTGCCTTCCGCATGGTAACAAGGGCAAAGCGACTAACCTTCCAGGAGGCCGAGCCTCTGGCTTCACCTCTCCACCTCCTGAAAGCTAAGTCGCTAAAGCGGCATGTTCAAGGGGCCGAAAAGTTTTTTCTTCTTCTAGCAAGAAAATGCAGATGAAAAAATTTTTCGGCTGAAACCCTTGATCATACCGCTATGCCCTTGTTTCCAAGCTACGCGTTAAAAGGCGAAAAAACGCCCTTTCGGGACCTGATCCCATGCGGTAGGCAAAAGAGAGAGTGCTACGTAGCACAAGAAAAGGAGAGGTGAAAATGATATTTAATAATGACTTCACGAAATTTTCTAGTTTGAATCAAATAGTTGAACGCACCTGTAAATGTAATTCAGCAGAAGACTGTGCGATCTGTGAGGGAGAGGGAAAGGTTACAGTACTGGATGGGAGGGACGAGTCTCAGTACTGGCACAGGATGCAAGAGGAATTGGTATACCGATTAGAGGCTGATTTTTATGAATCCAATTTTGTAACGGACATTTACCGAAAAGAAGACAAGTTATGTATTACTTATGTAGGCGGGGAATTTCATCCAGCCCAAACGTTCTGGTTTGATATTAAGTTTTTAAATAAACTAGCATGCCACAGTGAAAGTCCAATACATCTATGGACGGTTACGATTGGTGAAATACATGCTTTGTCTTCTGATGTGTATAACGAGGTCATCGTTCCTTTTTTTAAAGATGAGCTAGCAGGAATAGGACATTTATAGAGTTTTTATATTTCACGATGGATGAGCTGAATGAACCCGATTGGGAGATGCTAGCTATTGTTAGGCGTAAGACGCTGTGATTTTTCCTCTAATAACGAGCCGAGCCGTAGGTGAAAACTTTGAATTTAGTGCATTTGAATAGATTATCCAAATAAATGAAGAGAGGGAGATTAGAGATGAAGGAAAGACAAAAAGCTTATGCACGAAAAGCGATGGATAAAAAGTTTGTTCAATTAGTGCCCGATGAAGAAGAGCAGCTAGATATCGGGTTTGCAGACGATATTGAAAGAGAAGATAGTTACAGCTGGGTATATGAGTATAAAGGCAAGTGGGTGATGCTCACTTACCATTTAGATACAAAGGAAGTTATGGTGTCGGTAGCAAAAACTCGTCAGGCATTCTGATGAGTTTTACGCCAAATAGATACCCCGCCTCTCTTGGAAAGTTTTCGTAATGATTAGAATTTTAATTAGTATTAGGAAGGCTCTTTTTAGCTCGTAACTCTTGACCATCGCTACTTGTAGTTCTAAAATGAAGTTAAGTAAGTCATTAGTAGCCGAGTAGTAGTCATTGTAAACTTAAAGGTAATACCGGGAATTCCCGGTATCTTCATATTTTTTTCCAAGGCAAAAAGAACCCTAACGGCCAAAGTAAGGGTTCTTTTTGTTTTGTATGAATTATTCAGGTAAAGTGTAGAATAAGAATATAAAAAAGCCCCGGCAGGGGCATTCCTAGCTTACAGTGCAGCGGTCATTTTTATGACGGTCTTTTATACCGAGCTTACCATAAAGGGGTAGAGATCATGAGGACGAAAAATAATAAGGTAATTCATGGTAAGTTTCGATTAGGTGAAAATGCCTTTCCTTCCTCAAAAGAGAAAAGGGAGAAAATCGAAAGTGAAATCGCAAGTATTAATAAAAAGATAGCATCCATTAGAAAACAAAAAAGTAAGGAATAACAACAAGCTATATCTAATGAACAACTTTACTTTGAGGATCTTGAGTGAAGAACAGCTAACTATGTTGAGCCGCTGCCACTCTTCTGCTTTTGGAAAGATCTCAGGCGTTCGCAGTCATCAGATTCTAGCGTTCCTTTTATATTCTCGCTTTAAATGAATATGAATTATAAAGATTTGATAACAATCATTAATATGTCTCATTATCTAATTCAGCATATCTCAAGTTCGCGATGTAAACTCAATTTCAACATTGAATAGTCGTTTCGATACTGAAACATTCGATACGCTCGAAGAGGGAGCAGCTACATCTCATCTTGAGGGCGTATGAGTTCGATAACGAACACTATTTCCTAACTCAAGTTCATCATATGCTTTTTTAATTGTGTCAAGAGTATAAGTCATATCGTTACCCTTCTAGTTATAGAATGGGTAATTCTAATACTTCTTTCAGCAATGTCCAAGTTTGAGCGAGCTGTGGTTTCGGTGGAATATAAATAATTGTTGTATCGCGTCCACGAGTTAGAAGGACACGGTACGCATTTAATTTCATTTGTACCGGGCTTTTTGCACCATTTTTAGTATGAGTGGCTATCCAGTTTTGACCGTTCCAGCACAAATCTTCATCCCAATGAACAATTGCACAATCGAGCTCTAATCCTTGTGTTTGAAATTCTGTAGCTGCATATTGCAAATTCTTACAGTAGTAAGGGCTAGCAGGATAATTAAAATAGGCTGTGGCTGGTTTAGGTAATTCATTTCGATTCTCAAAAGGTATAACGGGTACTTTTTTTAACCCATCTGCACCTGAAGCACAAATCAAACCAAATGTTTTATGATCCTCTGCATAAAGCCCTCTAATGTGATCTGTCGCTTTTCTTAAATTATCTGTTATGAGTACAGGGTAACGCTGCTTTTCTAATGGTTTCTTGTAGTAGTTCGCTTGATGAATATCACCATCCAGCAAAGTATTTACAAACGCATAGTAATTCAGCGCGGCATGTGAACGTAGAGAACAGTTTAAATGAAGATGTTCATGTTGTTCATAATGTTCAGCGTTCCTAAATAACTTGTTTTCATGTTTTGCATGTACAGTAATGTGTTGACTCTGGATTGCTGTATTCCACAAACTTAATCCGCTTTCTTCTCCTAAATGAATCTCCTGCCCGTCACCTAGTAAGCCGATAACAACGCTCCAAGGTTTGTTAGCCTTCGCAATTTGAATAATGACATCAGGCTCGCTCAAATGACTCCCCATTTTTTTAGCATCCCAGGCTCGCTGCGCTTCATCAAAAATGATAACTTGCTCGTGTGGTGTTTTGCCATGCTGCAAGTAATCACGTTTATAACCGTAGAGTGATTGAACAAATGTCTTATTACTGAGCGTATCCTGTAGTACTTCAACTAAAGGGCCATTTCCAGATAAATAGACTGAGTTCGGCGTGGCGTGAGCGATTTGTAAGCCTAAAAATGTTTTGCCAGCACCAGGCTCACCAGAAACGAGTACAAGGTGGTGCGTGTTAGTCTTTATAGCTTCTTCGATAACTGCTTGTACAGTTGTATAAACCTCTTCAAAGTTGCTACTATTTATGGCTCTAATGCGCGGCAAGTCTTCATTGTGTAAAATTGCACGTGCCGCCTCAAGCATGGATGGAGAAGGCTGATATGTACCTGCTAAAAATTGATCGGCAGTAATGATTGCATCTGTACGTTTTTTAAGAAGAACACAAAGTAATTTGTAGAAGCTGTTTTGGCTAGCTAAATAGATTTGGAATTTATTGATGGCCAGTAGCTCCTCACTCGAATCATTTGTAAGCAGCAATACGCCGGTTACTTTTAATGAATGCTGCTGTACAGAAGAATGGTAATGCTCGATATCGCGTACATAAAGTGAAGCTTGTAAAAATTCTGCAGCGGTCACATCATTATAACTTTTGCATTCGATAACTAGAACGTGACCTGGAAGTAGTAGCAGCACATCGGGACGGCGCCCACTTCCTCGCAAAATCGAGTACTCAAAAATAAGAGATCCTTCAACTGCCTGATAATGCTGAAAGATTGATTGTAACTTTTCGTAGCAGTCCTGCCAGGCACGTTGTTGTGAGTGAATTTTTTGTTGTTCATCCTGCCATTGCTGAGCGCTTAGTGAACCGTATACATAAGATGTTAAGGATTGAATAAAGTCGCGTAACGAGAGGTTTAGAAAATCTTGGATAGAGCCTTTCCAGCCGCAGTTCAATTTGCTAACTCCTTTATAGTTAAATTCAACTGTAATATTAAGTTATTTCTATTATAATTTTAATAAATAGGGATTGTAAGTGTAGAATGAGAATGTAAAAACTGAAGGTAGGCGAGAATATGAACTTAAACGTGAATCAAGCTGTGTGGGTTGCTGCAGCTGTAATGACATATGAGCTTATTAAAAATGATGGTGCTACAACTACAGATGAAATTGCATTAGTACAAGCTGAAATTCAGAAACGTGCTCAAAAATTGACTAGTGATAATGTTGAAAGTGCAAGGATTTCACAGCATTTTAATGCAGATCATCCTAAAAAAATACATAACTATTTAAGACAGATTAGTGGCAACAAACGGAGAATCAGCTATATTGGTGAGTTTGATGGTATTAAGGAAAAGCCGGAGTTTGAAGCATTTCAGGAGCAAAGTTTTATAACTTTAGTGACAGGCGATAAAATAACAATAAAAGAGTTGATTGATTTTCATAGAAATGAGTATCGTTTACTGTTTGAAAACCAGCAGTTAACAGAGGCTGAGGTTGATTTTATTAAGATTATTTCACACCTAGAAGCTTATGCAAATGAAAGATATAAAAACCCAATGTCAGTACAGGGAAATGAAAGGGATGTGTATTTAGCGATTCGTGAAAGCGGCGGCGCTGCAGTAACAGAATTACATAAACTGGCGAATTATTTTTCGCGAAAATATGGACTGAAAAATATAGGTAAATCAAAGTGGCTTTCAGGTGGATATGATGTGGTTCGGCGTTATTTATGGAATCAGTTAAAATATGAAGAATATGAGCATGTTTTAACGAGTGTATCAATTTTTGCTGAGAAAATAGGAGAAGACGTGCAGTTTAGGATTTCTGTTGAATTAGATGAAAAAAATGCGAAAGAGGCTGATTACGATCAGCATCATAAAATTTTAAAAAAACCACGTATCGAAGCTCCAGAGTATTGTTACTATATTAAAACGAATAATGGGTCGGGAAATGAAATCTCTTATGAAACGGCTGAAGAAGCTTATAAGAAAGTGAAGGAAGGAACATATAAGAAAGTACAACTTGTATATGTACTTACACATGATCAAATTCAGCAACAACTACTAACTAATGACCAAATCTATAAAAAGTTTGATGAGGCATTCAGAAATTTACTGACTTACTACAATCTAGTTGTCGGAAAAATAAAATATATGAAAACAGATGTGGGGGAAGCATCGTTGTATGAGAAAAATATAGTACTATATGGACCTCCAGGAACAGGAAAGACGTATTATACAGTTATTTACGCAGTAGCTATTATTGAAAATACTACACTTGAAAAGTTAAGAGCAGAACCGTATGAGGAAGTCTTATCACGTTATACCGTGTATAAAAAAGAAGGGCAAGTTGCATTTACAACCTTCCATCAATCATTTGGTTATGAAGAATTTATAGAAGGTATAAAACCGGTATTAGATGATGAAGTATCTGATCAGGTAAGATATAAAATTGAGCCGGGCATATTCAAGCAATTATGCGAGCAGGCACAGCAGTTAGAAATTTCCTCATTGATCCCTAATCAGAGCTTCTCAACTGATACGAGAATCTGGAAAGTATCATTAGGCAGAAGAGAGAATGTTCAAACTAAAAGGGATTGTTTTGAAAATAATTATATCCGTATCGGTTGGGATGATCTTGGTGCAAACATAGCTGATGAAACGGAATTCCCAAATACGAGTGTTAAAAAGATTATATCTGATTTTTATGATGAAATGAGCATCGGAGATATTGTGCTTTCATTAGGTGATCAAAAGCACATCGATGCAATTGGTATTATTAAAGGGGAACCTGAATGGTTGGAGCAAGTAGACTATTATAAGCGAAGCAGAAAAGTAGAGTGGATTGCAAAAGACATATGGGAAGACGTCTATAAATCTAATCAACAAACGAATTTAACTTTAGCTACTGTATATGAGCTGAAGAAAATAAATAGAGAAGAAATTAATCAATTGATTTTGAGGTATGCGGAGAACAAACGAGACGATTTGGAGATTGAAGAAAATAAGAAGAAATATGTATTTATTATCGACGAAATCAACCGTGGAAATATTTCTAAAATTCTTGGGGAGTTAATAACGCTAATTGAACCAACAAAGCGATTAGGTGCTCCTGAGCAAATGAAAGTACAATTACCATATTCAAAGTCAGAGTTTGGTGTGCCTCAAAATGTTTACATAATAGGGACGATGAACACAGCCGATCGCTCAATTGCTTTGATGGATACCGCTTTAAGAAGACGTTTCCGCTTCATTGAAATGATGCCGAACCTTCAAGTACTAGAAGGAATTAATGTGGAAGGTATCGATATTCAAAAGATGGTGGATACAATCAATAAGCGAATTGAAGTGCTTTTTGATCGGGAGCATACAATTGGACATGCGTATTTCCTTAACTTAAAAAAGGAGCCAACCATGGCTAATTTAGCTGGTATTTTTGAAAATGCGATTATACCGCTTTTACAGGAATATTTTTATGAAGACTACAGTAAGATTCAGCTAATCTTGGGGGATAATGCGAAGGCTAATAATTTAAAATTTATTTTAGATACACCGGTTCAAATGGATAACATATTTAAGGCGATCCCTGATGTGGATCTGCCTGAAAGCAAATATTGTATTCAAAAGTCAGCTTTTCAAGACTCACAAAGCTATATTGGGATTTATGAGTGATCTAAATGAAGAGAAAAGTAGTGGAGCTAAAGGAACACGATGTTATTTCTAATAAGATAGCCCCTGGAACCGTGTATTTAGATAACGCATCATTTACCCAGTTAGAGAATCTTGTTTTAACGTTCGATGAAGAAGACGATGCAGACGCGATAGATTTTTTGTCTCTCTCATCCAAGAAGAATGTAGGGAAAATTATTAAGGCTAAAAATTATGTTGGCGTCCTGCCATTAAATAATGGCGTGCAGCTTGAAATTTTGCCGAAACTTCATGGGGGTACACAAGAGGATTCGAAAAAGACTTTTTTGAAAATGTTAAAAACCTTGCGCGATTTTCCGAGTAAAACATTCAATGAAGCGAATATAAATACAGAGAAGATGCCGATCTTCGAAATTTTTATTACCTTATTTATAAAAGAAGTCCAGCACCTTGTGAAGCGTGGACTCAAGTCTGCTTACTATGAGGTAGAGGATAATTTAAAGGTGTTTAAAGGGAAAATGAATTTTGCCCAACAAATGAAGCAAAATACGGTGCACAAAGAACGCTTTTACATGCAGTATGATGAATTTGGGATAAATAGACCAGAAAATCGTTTAATCAAGAAGACATTAGAAAAGTTAGCAAAGGAATCTGAGAGTGCGGAAAATAAAAAGGATTTGTATAGACTATTAGTACATTTTGAATCAATCGAATCATCATCAAATATAAAGAAAGATTTTACGCAAGTTAAGATTGATCGGAATTCAAAGTATTATGAGGCGCCTTTAAATTGGTCTAGAATTTTTTTAAGCAATCAAAGTTTCACTACATTTTCAGGAGAGTCCTTTGCCCAAACATTACTTTTCCCCATGGATCGTGTATTTGAATATTATGTATCGCGGAATTTGAAGAAGCTTCTAAAGCCTAATGAATGGACGATTTCTTTACAGGACCGAAAGCATTATTTATTTGAGAATAAATTTGCATTAAGGCCGGACATTGTTTTGCGAAACAATACAAAGCAGCATACAGTAATCATTGATACGAAGTGGAAGCTATTGACGAATTCTTCGTCTAGCAATTACGGTATTTCACAGGCGGACATGTACCAAATGTATGCTTATGCAAAAAAATATGAGACAAATGATATCCGTCTTTTATATCCGATGAATAATGAATTTAATGAGCAGCAAACTATTCGTTTTACAAGTGATGATGGTGTGAAAGTCACAGTCTTTCTTGTAGATTGTCATCGTATTGAAGACAGTCTAAAGAGATTTATAGAGGCTTTAAATGAATAAAAGAAACATACGAACTAAATTTCGGATGGTGCGTGTTTGATTTGAATGTTACGCTCGCCACGTACCACTTTATCCAAATGCCACCACCACGGCTTTAAGGGTTCCGTAGATAAAGAGAAGTCATACATTTGAGAGATATGGTCATACATTTCTTTTGCATTAAGCAAAAGTTGAATATCAAATAGAAGCAATTTATTTTGTTCTTCGGTGGTCATTTGAGAATGCAAATTATGTAGTGTCCTGGAATGCAGCATATTAATGGACTCAAACGCGCTTACCTCGAAATCATTGGCATCCATGCCATAGAAGTTAATGATCTGTGAAATGTTATGTTTCCTCATATTTGTCCTCCTATCTCTAGAACTTTCTTGTTTCAATATATCAATTGAAGATAAGGTGGGCAAATAATAAACACCCTTATGGAACCTGAACTGTACCCCGTAAGATGGACACTTTGAAAGAAGTGACCATCTTACGGGGTTTTGTGTTTTAATCAATATACAGAAAAGCCAACCTAGGAAATTGACAATGATAAAATCAGAAAAAGTTACACCGAGAACGAGTGGAATATCTTAGAGGGAAATCCAAGTGTACAACCAGTAACAAAAGAAAATTACCTATTCTTCCACGTTTAAATCTTTCTAGGCGTATAATGAGGGACACTCGCCAATGGGTATGTTTCTACAGAGCAGGATTCAGTATGGATATTATTGGTCAAGAGACTACGAAACAGAGCTGAAACGTTGGCAGAGCATGTATACGATATTACGACATATGGTGAAGTAGGCTTGCTTGACGAGCGTAAAGGAAAGGCAATATCACAAATCATCTGTCTGTTGAGCCTAAATACGGACATCCATAATGTATCTTATTCAAAGTGATCTGTAATACATACGTACATGTATACGTTTACGTATGTAAAATCATTAGATAGACTATTTTAGTTTTAAATGAAAAGTGTTTTGAGGCGAAGATTACTAGTATAATAAAATTCTGTTAGGTACGAGAAGATGTTGGATTGTATATGTAGTAAGAATTCTATGGATTTGAGGGATAATATGTTAAGTTGGCATGGTTTGAGAGCTGGAGATACGATTAACAATGATAAATTATGCAGCATCTTTAAATGCGCTCCGCAGGGAGGGATGCGAAGATCTCTTACAAAGAATTCATTAATTATTGTTTCTAATCATGTGGAATCGCTATACGAGGATCGCTGGGTTGATGATGTGCTCCACTATACAGGAATGGGCCAAAGTGGTGATCAAAGTAAGAGTTTTGCTCAGAATAAGACGCTTAACGAGTCAAATATTAATGGAGTTGAGGTGTATCTTTTTGAAGTTTTTAAACAAAAAGAGTATACATATCGCGGAAGAGTTGAACTAGCTGAAGAAGCCTATCAGGAAAATCAACCAGATGATACGGGTAGCATAAGAAAAGTATGGGTCTTTCCTTTAAGAGTTACCGGAGAGAAACGTCATTATCAACCATCTAAAGAGTTAGTAGATAAAGTGAGACAGCAACACGAAAAAAAAGCTAAGAAAATGAGCATCAAGAATTTAGAAAAGAGAGCAAAATACCCACGTAAAACTTCTATAGTGAGGAATGTAAATACCATAACTTACGACCGAGACCCATATGTTTCGGAATATGCAAAACGACGTGCGAAGGGTAAATGCCAGTTATGTGAGTGCCCTGCTCCATTTCAAAATAGACAAGGGGATCCTTACCTAGAAACACATCATATTGTTTGGCTAGCAAGGGGAGGAGAAGATACGATTTACAATACGGTAGCTCTTTGTCCAAACTGTCATAAAAAGATGCACATCTTAGATCTACCTACAGATGTACATAAACTTACTCAAGCTGCGCTAAAGGAAGGGATTAATAATGAAGCAAATTGATGTAGTAGGAGCGGTTATCGTTAACGAGAATAAGGAAGTCTTATGTGCTCTTCGTTCTGAGAGTATGTCTCTATCTAATTATTGGGAGTTCCCAGGTGGCAAAGTTGAGAAGGGTGAAGACCATAAGGAAGCTTTAGTAAGGGAAATTAAAGAAGAACTTCTTTGCGATATTCAGGTAGGTGACTTTATTACAGAAACTTTACACGAGTATCCAAACATTAAGGTGAAGCTTACTACTTACTTCGCTCAGATCATTAAAGGAACTCCAATTGCTACAGAACATGAAAAAATTAAGTGGACTCCTCTTAAAGATATACGTTCTTTGAAATGGGCTCCTGCCGACATACCAACCATTGATCTTTTACTTGAAACAGAAAGTTGTAATAAAAAATATTTTTAATCTTCTTATCCTGTAAAAAAACGAAGTAGCTAAGTACTCTTTACGCTTAGCCAATAAGAATCAAGGTAAATTCAATATTTATAAATTAGGTAGGTGTGAAACGGTGTCACAAAAGTTACATGATATTTTATTGGAAGTTAATTCAAGTCTAGCTGAACTTACACAAGAGATAGAAAAACTCATTTTCGTTTCGCCAAGAGCAGCGATGCAAACGACGCGTACAATGGCGGAAACTTTAGTTCGTGAAGTTGCGCACTTGGAAGGGATTGACCATAACGCATTTAATTTTGGCGAATTACAAATGAAGTTGAAAAGTGAAGGTTTCATAACGCCAACAACGGATAAGGCGATTGATTTCGTTCGTCGCCAAGGAAACACTGCGAGTCATGATGGCATGCGAAAAATGTTAATTCGGGAAGCGTTAACTTGTTGGGAGAATCAGCATTTGATTTTGACATGGTTTATCGAAACATATGCATCGCCAGATATTGAGGTGCCCCAGTATATTGAGCCAGTTCCTGATAATAGCGAGGCTGATAGTGAAAATTTAATCAATTATATAGAATCATTAATGCAGAATTTCATACAAAAACAGCCTATTCCCAAGAATATTGTAACCGAACAAAAGGTGAGTCGCAGAATTTACTATAAAGATGAGTTTGTTGAAATACCAGATTTTTTACGAGATGCCTTTTTATTACCACAGCGGTTCCCAAAATCAACGACATTTTTGATTCGCTTGAACGGTGAACAGCAAGCACGTATTATGAGTGAACTGCCTCACCAATTAGATGGTATGCATCAGCTTGTAAAGCGTTTTAAAGAAGCGAATGATAAATGCTTCTTTGAAGAATTACAATTATTCATTGAAGAAGAACAAAAGCGTAAAGTAGTGATGGAGCAATTTCGAGGAGAAGTCTTGTTATTTCATAAATCAGATTTTGTTATCTTAACAGAAGCATTACAAAATGTTGCATTAACAAAGGACAATTTTCTTGGTCAAACGAGCTTGATGAACTCACTGCAAGAACAAGGTTTCTTACATGTTAGGGATCTTCCGAAAGAGTTAGTTTTATTAGGTAAGTACCGAAATGTTGGTGAGATTGCAGTCACCAACTTATTTAATCAGCTGAAAGTTAAGGGGATGGAGTTTGCAAACGAATTTAATACCCGATGCGGAGTATGAGTTTTTTGTATTATTCATTCTAATGTAGTTACCCTCTAGTAATCCTGTTGATAATAGGAATGGCTTTCTGCAGCAGAAGCATCTCCAAATGAAATATCTGATGTTCTTAATGTAGAAGAGGTCTTTCCATACTACGAATTACGGCTTAATGGGACATCTATAAGTCAGTAAGCTACAATTTTATGGTTCTAATAAACGTAGTTTTCTTTTAATGTTTGAACGTATATTCTCTAACAACTTGCTGTCCAAACAGATCACTAGTCTGTCATTATGATGTTATGATAGATTAAATTGTATTGCTATATCGTATCTTAAATCTTATATAACCTAGTAAAAATAAAGAAGATTGAAACACTGCAGTTTTCAAAGCAAGTGTCATCGATCTTTTTTATTTATGAGCATTATTAATCCATTATAATTAAATATCTTGGAATTTATAAAATACACAAATATTTTCCTAATCATCTAGAGAAATTTTAGCGTTTTTAAAGTGTCTTTGTAGGTACTGTTTAGTAGTTCGACTCTAGAAACTATTTCTTTTTTGCTTCTTTTCCCTCTTCACTAATAATATTTTTATCTACTTGTATACTTTTGGCAAAGTTATTACAACTTACTGCTACAACAGCGAATATAAAAATAAACAGGAACTATTTCTCCCCCGAAGCTAAGATCCAGTAGTAGTGCAAGCAGATGTAATAAACCTTCATAATTATAATCTTACTTCTATTATAAAATGCTATAATTATAGAAAACTACATTAGCTGAAAGGTCGTATAAGTTAGATGGAGCAATATTCAAATTTACGTAAAGATTTAATTCATGAATTAGAAACATATTTAGTAGGCCCACAAAAAAAAGATGAAATACTAGGTGAAAACATTAAGCCAATGCAGTTTTATTTAACAGGGAAATTAGTTCCGTTAGGTGCAACATCAGATGTAGTAAATGAGCGCGATAACGCAATAGAAACACATATTCAAGTAAGTGAAGAAGAAATATCAGAGCAACTTACAACAAAGAAACTTTTTCGCCCGTCTACAATGGGCTTTAGTTTTAAATTAAAAGAATTAACGACAGTCGAAATAGAAGCATCCTGGGCTGTTTATGAGGGTAAAGAGCATAAACGTATGCCTCAATCCGAGAAATGGCAAATCGATATTTCAAATGAGAGGTCCAGCACGCTGAAAAATTTGAATGACTCCAAGTACGGGAAAGTACGTTATACCGTTACTTATCGGAATAACTTATATCATGTTAATATTTTTTTAATAAACAGTTTAAAGAGAGAACAATACCCTTTACAAAATGAGGTAATGTTTCAAAGTTCGTTAAAGGTACATATACCTACAACTCATGTTGCTAAATTTACATCTAGAGCTGATCAATATAATCTTCAAAATGAACTTCTTTATCGTGATAAAGAAGAGCTTGCAATCGGACATGGTGTCGGAGTAGATTGGGAAATAGTTGGAAGTATTACAACGATTTTTTCAACATGGATGCCGCGTTATGAATTGCCGAATGTAGAGCATTGTAAAATGGAGAATCAGTCATTTAAGATGAAGGATTTAAGTGAATACACTGTAGATATTTTGAAAGAGAAATTAAGCGTTATACCTGCTGCATATAAATTGTGGTTGAAGCATGAAGTTGAAATAATAAACAAACTACCAGATTATTTGAAAGTTGAGGCAGAACAGAACGTTTTAAAAGTAAAGAGCATTATCCAACGTTTAGAAGAGGGTATTTCACTTGTGACAGAAAGTAACGATTCTCTATGTTATTTAGCGTTTCAATTTGCTAACCGCGCGATGTTATTGCAACGAGCGCAATCCGGAGTAGCTCAAACATACCGTACAACAGGGGAGAGAATAAAACCTACATTAGATGGGGAATGGCGTTTATTTCAGTTAATATTTTTATTGATGAATATTGCAGGCGCATCGGATGAACAACACAGAGATAGAGAAATTGTTGATTTAATTTGGTTCCCAACAGGTGGTGGTAAGACAGAGGCTTATTTAGGAGTTGCTGCTTATGTCATGGCTTATCGTCGATTATTGGCGCCACATCAAATTGACAAGTATGCTGGTATAACTGTTTTTATGCGTTATACATTACGCTTACTCACAACCCAACAATTCCAACGAGCTGCCGCTTTAATTTGTGCTGCCGAAATATTACGTAAACCGAACACTAAATTATTTGGTGAAGAGCCATTTAGTATAGGTTTATGGATTGGAAGAGATTCTTCGCCTAACACATTAGAAGAAGCAATAGAGAAACTCGAGCAATTACTTGAAGGAAAAGAAGTGAAATCTGGTAATCCAGTTCAGTTGATGCATTGTCCGTGGTGTGGTTCCGAGTTAGGACCTGAGCAATATGTAATTAATAAGAAATCACAGAAAATATGCTGTTCAAATGAGCAGTGTACTTTTAAACATGGTATTCCTGTTTATACGGTCGATGAGGCTATATATAAGAAATTACCAACATTGTTAATTGGAACGGTAGATAAAATTGCTCAGTTACCTTGGAAACAAAATATGCATGAACTATTTGGAAATAAAAATGTTTATCACCGAGACCTAGGGTTTGAATATAGCAAATCTACTCCAAGAGGATACAGTCGTATTAATCGATTAAAGCCACCTGAGTTAATAATTCAAGATGAGCTACATTTGATTTCTGGTCCATTAGGCTCTTTAACAGGCTTATATGAGGTAGCAATTGACTTATTAACGCGACAGAACGGAAGACCTGCCAAAGTGATTGCATCAACAGCGACAATTAGCGGTGCGGAGGAACAGATTCGTTCTCTCTATGGTCGAAAAATGCAGCAGTTCCCTCTAGCTGTACAAAAAGCAAACGATAATTTTGTATCGAAGGAAGTCCCGACGTCCGAGAAGCCGGGGCGCTATTATGTAGGTATATGTGCGCCGGGGGTAAGTAATAAAATTCAAGCGATTCAAACATACAGTGCCTATATAACAATCACAAGAAGTGAGCCAAAGTTTAAGGTAGATCCATATTATACAATGCTATGCTATTTCAATACGATTAAAGAATTAGCAGGGATGAACACTACATTTAAAGACGAAATAAACTCACGATTAAATATGTTAGATCCAACTAACAAATTTGAACACGATTTGATAGTTGAAGAATTAACTAGCCGCAAAAAAGCACAAGATATTCCCCAGTTACTTATGCAAATGGAAAAAACAATGGATGAAGCAGGCGTTCTTGATGCAGTACTTGCAACGAACATGATTTCTGTAGGTGTCGATGTGGATCGTTTAGGAACGATGATTGTACAAGGACAACCTAAAACTACTTCAGAATATATTCAAGCAACAAGTCGTGTAGGACGTAAATATCCAGGAATTGTGTTTATTTTATTAAACTCTATGCGTTCTAGGGACTTATCACATTTTGAGCGTTTTAAAGTCTATCATCAAGCTTTATATCGTCATGTAGAAACAATGAGCGTAACGCCATTTGCTAAAGGAGCCTTATATAGAGGGTTAACAGGTACTTTTATCGGATTTATTCGTCAAACGATTATGGAAATCAATGCTGAGCAAAGTCCGAAGAAAATAGTACAGCTACAAAAAGAAGTAGAAGCTGCTACCGTTCAATTTTTAAAAAGAGTTCAAGATGCTTATGGAGCTACCATTGAATACGAAATAAAGGATTTATTAGAATGGTGGCGAGAGTTATCGTTGAAATACGCTGAAGATACGTTAGCTTACAAAGAATCAAATTATGTAAAAACATATTTATTAAAAAACTTTAATGAAGAAGTGAAAGTAAAAGATGCTCGTCCAGCTATGATGTCACTGAGAAATGTAGAAGCAGCTATTGAAATTGAGGTGTTAAAATCATGAGTCAACAAAATGAAACAATAAGACCTTCCCAATTAATATATCAATCAGGTCCAGGAGCAATCGTTGAACTCTTAAATCAAAGTGTAATCATAAAATCTGCAGATCAATGGAATACAGATAGAGCACCGCAGGAAAAGGATGTACGAATCACGTCATTTTTAGGGGTTGATCATGTAAGGATTCTGAATGAAAATCTCGGTAAGCAAAAAATTAAAGCGGTAGAGTTTCCTAAATGGAAAATCTGTCCCAAATGCCACAATATGACTAATTATGATAATGCCACTTGTTATTACTGTTCGAGAAAAAATAAAGATGACATTCAAGAACTATATGCAAGCCGTTTTGTATTAGCATGTGAGAATGGGCATCTATCAGATTTTCCTTATCATGAATGGGTTCATCGAAATAAGCCTTGTACAGAAAAATTTAAAGATTCAAGACTAATATTGAAAACACGTGGATTAAGCGGGTCTTTATCTGACTTACACGTAATATGTCTGCATTGTAAACATAGTGAAAGTCTAGGGAATATAATGAAGCCTGATGAAAGGGATAAACACAGTTTATTTAATTGCCAAGGTGAACGGCCATGGATTAGTCCGAGTGCTAATGAGCCATGTAAGTGTAAAATGAAAACAACTTTACGTGGTGCATCTAATGTATATTCTCCTTCGATTGTGAGCTTTTTGCAAGTTCCATTGACGGCATCTAGCTCTGAATTTGAAGTTTTGTATTTGGTAGAGAAAGATAAAGAAAACTTTAAAAAAGCATATGAAGGTATGCGTGAACCAGGTCTTGAGATGGTTTGCAGTTTCAAAAATATCCCATCTTCTTTTGTGCCAATTATCAAACGCTATCTAGATGGGGAAATGAATCTTGAAGAAAGTTCGACCTATGAATCCATTAAAAAGCAGGAGTGGAATACATTAATACAGGATGAAATAAATGATGATCGTTTTTCATCTAAGAAAGTCGACATTTCACCAATTTTAGTGCCATATTTTGATGGTATTTTCCGTATAGATTCTGTACCGGAAGTTCAAGTGCTGAAAGAATTTACTCGTCTAGATTACATTGACCGATTTACAGAAGATGAAGTGAAAACACAGCAAGTTGTTATAACAAATGAACTTAAATGGTTACCTGCTGTACGAAATTATGGCGAGGGTATCTTCTTTCAATTTAATTTAGATAAGTTACTACAATGGGAACAAACCGAACAGGTAACGAGCGCTATTATTAAGTCTTATAATGCTTACCGTGAAGAATTTAACAATACTCCTTTGAATATTTTACCACGTCAAATTTTGATACATACTTTTAGCCACGCGTTGTTACAGCAATTAGCAGCTCATTGCGGTTATACAACAACGTCTTTAAAAGAACGTATTTATGCAAGTGACGATATGTACGGTGTGTTTATTTACACAGCTTCTGGGGATTCAGAAGGAAGTTTAGGTGGTTTAACAAACTTGGTACAAAGTGAGAAATTATTACCTATTATTATACGTGCACTAGAAAAGATGAACTATTGTTCATCAGATCCAATCTGTTCGGATGGAGAATTTGAGTATCATACATCAGCAAACGGGGCTGCATGTCATGCATGTACATTCGTATCCGAAACTTCGTGTGAATGGGGCAATTTATTACTAGATAGACGTACATTAATAAACATTAATCCGAATCAAAAAGATGGTTATTTCAATCAATTATTAGAAATGTAACGTAAGAGGTGTTAAAGGTTGAAAGTAGATTTAGTCGATAATAAAGGAAACAATACTCTCGTTCAAGTGATAAAAGATGAAATAAACAAGGGCTCGAAAATTGCAGTTGCCTCTGCAAAATTCAGTATGAATGTCTTTCAAGAATTAAAAAAATCGTTAGCAAAAGGTGAATCTTTTCGATTTCTCTTCACAGATCCAACCTTTTATGAACAAGAAATAGATGAAAATCATCAATTTAAATTAGTAGAAAGAAAAGGGAAACAGCTCCAATTAGAAGGAAATCAGTTTGAAATTTCATTGCGTAATCAAATGGAATCAAAGCAAATTGCAAGAGAGTTATCGGAGTGGATTAGTAAACAGGCTCAGTTTAAAACGATTTTAGGCGAAGTAACATATCCTAAGCAAATAATGATTCAAAACAAAACGGATGAACATGTTTTTATTCAATCGGAAATTGAGTTTACAGCGGATGGATTAGGCATTACACCTTCAAATCGACAAGCCAGTTATACTGTCATGAAAGAAGCAGTGGGCGTAACAAAAAATATGCTCGCAGAGTTTGATCGACTATGGGAGGATGAAACAAAGTCTAAGGAAATTACTACTGAAGTTTTGCAACAACTGGATGTCTTTCAAAGGGAAAATGCACCAGAGTGGCTCTATTTTGTCACGCTTTTTAATATCTTTTCTGAAAATCTAGATGGTCTTTCAGAGGATCATATTATAAAAGAAGGAACCAATTTTAAAGACACTGTCATCTGGAATAAGTTATATCCATTCCAGCGTGATGGTGTACTCGGTATGATTGATAAAATGGAGAAGTATAATGGTTGCATATTAGCGGATAGTGTAGGTTTAGGAAAAACCTTTTCTGCGCTAGCAGTTATCAAATACTACGAGCTACGGAATGATCGTGTATTAGTTTTATGCCCGAAAAAACTCCGAGATAACTGGACTGTCTATACACAAAACGATAAAAGAAATGTGTTAAATGAAGATCGCTTTAACTATGACGTGTTAAATCATACCGATTTAAGCCGTGAAAATGGGATGTCAGGTGAAATACGTCTCGAAACAGTAAATTGGTCGAATTATGATTTAGTTGTAATCGACGAATCTCATAATTTCAGAAATAACAATGCGCATAAAGGCAGATTAACGCGCTATCAAAAACTTATGCAAGATATTATTAAAAAGGGTGTAAAAACGAAAGTGCTATTACTATCTGCTACACCGGTAAACAATAAAATGAATGATATTAAAAATCAAATTGCTTTTATAACGGAAGATAATGATCAAGCACTTCAAAAAGAAGGTATTGAAAGTATTGAACGAACATTACGCACGGCTCAAGCCGCTTTCAATCGCTGGACAATTTTACCAGCACCAAAGCGAACAACAGAAGAATTTCTAAATATGGTTGAGCAAGACTACTTCCAATTGCTTGATTTACTAACGATTGCTCGTAGTCGTAAGCATATTGAAAAATATTATAACGTAAAAGATATCGGTAGTTTTCCGACACGTTTGAAGCCGATTCCTATTAAATCGGATGTCGATATAGAAAAACGATTCATTGATATGAACGAAGTAAATGAGCGTTTGGAGTCACTTAGCTTTAGTATCTATCAACCAATGAAATATGTACTTCCTCATAAACGGAAGCATTATGAAGAGCTGTATGACACGAAAGTAAAGGAAGGGCAATCAACGTTTAAGCAAACAGATCGTGAATATGCAGTAGCGGCCTTAATGAAGGTCAATTTGTTTAAGCGTTTAGAGAGTTCAATTCATGCATTTAGGTTAACTCTCGAAAAATTAGTTGGACGAATTGAAGGGACATTACAGACATTACAGCTTCAAAATCAGCAAACGTATTCTGAGCAATACGATGACGTAGTTGAACTTGATGACGAACAGCTAGAAGCAATTACAGTAGGTAGTGATAAAATTCAAATCCAGTTAAATGACATTGATGCGTTGAAGTGGATAGGAGATTTACGTGCCGATTTAGCTACATTAAAGGACTTATTGCAGCAAGCAACGCAGATTTCTACAGAGAGGGATGCAAAGCTCGATCAATTAGTAAGCTTAATTAAAGAAAAAATTGATAATCCGATAAACCCAGGTAATAAAAAGGTCATCGTTTTCTCAGCTTTTGCTGATACAGCGAGATACTTGTACGATAACTTATCAGAGCGGTTACTTGATAGAAAACTCCATTCTGCATTAGTTGTTGGAAGTGGGGCTAATAAATGTACATTAAAGGGTGTTCGAGTAAAAGATATTAACGATATTCTAATAAACTTTTCACCAAAATCAAAGGAACGCCAAAAGTTGGACAGTAAACGTACAGATGAAATAGATATACTTTTTGCTACAGACTGCATTTCAGAAGGTCAAAACTTACAAGACTGCGATTATCTAATTAATTACGATATTCACTGGAATCCAGTACGTGTAATTCAGCGCTTTGGACGTATAGATCGAATCGGTTCTACGAACACAAAAATTCAATTGGTAAACTTTTGGCCGAATATGGATTTAGATGAATATATCAATTTAGAGGAACGCGTAAAAGGACGAATGAAAATATTAAATACTTCTGCTTCTGGGGAAGAAGATATTTTAGATACTTCGTCAAAGGAAATGAATGATTTAGAATATCGAAGAAACCAGCTAAAGGCGTTACAAAATGATGTATTAAACTTAGAGGATGTTTCTGGTGCTATTTCAATTACTGACTTAACTTATACAGATTTTAAAAGCGATTTAAGTTCAGCGTTAAAATCGTATAAAAAAGAGCTGGCAATAGCACCGAAAGGCTTATATGCAGTTGTGAGTAACGGCGTCTTGCAAGAAGCAAAGCCAGGTGTAATCTTCTGCTTCAAACAATATAAAGTTGTAACGCTTGAAAGTAATAGTCTAGCACCATATATTTTGTTGTATGTGACAGATAACGGGGAAGCATTAATTCATTACACACATGCTAAGAAAATTTTAGATGTCTATCGCAAATTAACACTCGGTAAACAAGATGTAGATAATGAAGCAGTTCAATGGTTTAATGAGAAAACAAATGATGCAACGGTGATGGGACATTATCAGGATTTAATGAAGAAAACAATTGCTATTATTAAAGATAAACAAGAAGAGGTTGGATTTGAAAGTTTGTTTAACTTTGGTGTGAATACATTGCAAGCTCAGTTAAACTTAGGTGAGGATGAAATTGAACTCATTTCATTTCTAGTTGTTAGGGATGAAGCAAATGAATGAAGGTCAGTTATTAAAGGCGCTCAGTTTTCCGAAAGCAACACAGATTATAAGAACATTGCCGTACAATCAAATGGAAAATAAGTTAACAGCCGCTCAGAAAAAAGTTATTTCTAAATATGTTGTTTCAAGAGGTATTCGAATTTTAGCTGCCATTCAAACCAGTAATACAAATATAGAAGGATTCGAGAGTGAAACAGAGCGTTTTGACTCTATCATATTTCTATCAGTACATGTAAATGATCTGGGGAAGTCAACACAGATTTATAAAGTGTTTATGAGCATTATGCCGAATCCCCTAGTTATTTTATTTTTCGATAAAACGCTAACAAAGTGGGTTTTTGCAACACATCAGAAAAAAAAGGATGGTTTTTTAGAAAGTAACGTTCTTTATGAAGTGCAAGAAATCGTAACGCTTCAACAAGTAGAAGAATGCTTGAACTTTGAAAATCTTAATAAAACGAATTTAAAAACGTTTTATGAATCATGGATTGAGAGATTGTTACAACTTGAATTACAATCTCGTTATAGCATATATACACCGGTTTCTTTACAAAATAATTTACTAGAGAAACTTGTTATAATGGATGCAAAAATTAATGATTACGTAAAGCAGGCAAAAAAAGAAACACAGCTTAATAAGCGTATTGAATTGCAGCAAGCTGCAAATAAAGTAAAGCTTGCGAAACATGCATTAATAGAAAAGGAGCAAGGTAATGGTAAGTAGAATGAATGGGGAATCATTAGATATAACTGCACAAAATATTACACGATTGAAAGAGTTATTCCCAGAAATTTTAACGGATGGCGATAAAGTTGATTTTGATATGCTCAAAACGTTATTAGGAGACGTAATAGAAACGGAGCAAGAGCGCTACCAATTTACATGGCATGGCAAGAAAAAAATGATTGAAGGAGCACAAAAGCCTTCAAAAGGTACATTACGTCCTAATACAAAAAAAAGTAAGAACTTCGCTACGACAGAAAACCTTTATATTGAAGGGGACAATTTAGAAGTATTGAAGCTTTTACAAAAATCGTACAACGGGAAAATTAAAATGATCTATATCGATCCGCCGTATAATACGGGAAGAGATTTTGTCTACAAAGATAATTTTAAAGATAGTATTCAGAACTATTTAGAACAAACAGGACAAGTAGATACGGATGGTAATATGCTTTCAACAAATGCGGAAAGCAATGGACGTTTCCATACAGACTGGCTGAATATGATGTATGCAAGATTAAAATTGTCGAGAAATCTATTAAGTGATACGGGTGTTATTTGTATAAATATAGGAGAAGAAGAACATGAAAAATTGAAATTTATTTTAAATGAAATATATGGTGAGAAGAATCTATTAGGAAACATCATATGGAAAAAGAAAACGAATGGGAATAATCAGGGACATATTCCTTCTATTCATGATTATATTTATTGTTATGCAAAAAAAATCGAAATGATAAATGAGAAAGAAATTGGGCTTTTACCTACGGAAGAATTCCTAAGTAAAAATTATTCAAATCCTGATAATGATCCTAGAGGTATTTGGACAACACAAGATTTATCAGCTAATCATGAAGGTCCATATTTCCCAATTGAGAATCCAAATACAGGAGAAATACATTATCCTCCTAAAGGGCGTTATTGGGTATTTAATGAATTGGAAGTCCAAAGAAGAATTAGTGAGGGGAGAATTATCTTTGGTAAACGTGGCGTTACGGCTCCTGTACAAAAAGTTTTTTACAATGAAAAAGAGTACAAAAAAATCAAAGTGTCTTCAATTTGGTCTGATATAGCATTAAATGCAGATGCTACAGCTGAAATTTCAGAGATATTTGATCAACCTAAAATATTCTCTCATCCTAAGCCAGTAGGTCTACTAAAAAGACTGTTGGAATTGTTTACAGAAGAAAACGACTTAGTTTTAGATTTTTTCTCAGGTTCAGCAACAACTGCTCACGCAACAATTCAGTTAAACTCCGAGGATAAAGGAAATCGTAAATTTATCTTGGTCCAGTTGCCAGAAACACTAGACGAAAAATCAGAAGCTTATAAGAATGGCTTTAGAACAATTTGTGATATAGGTGAAGAACGTATTCGCCGTGCTGGAGAGAAAATTATAGCAGAATTAAAAGAAAAGCAATTAAAATCAAGTATTCTTGATGAAAGTACTGTAGATCCAACTTCTATTGATATTGGATTTAAAGTGTTAAAACTTGACACATCGAATATCCGTGAATGGAATATTGATTTTACTAATTTAGAAAATGAGCTGGATTTATATGAAACACCATTTATCGAGGGTCGTTCAGAGCTAGATATTGTGTATGAGATTATGTTAAAGCAAGGTTTGGAGCTAACATATTCAATTGAAACCTTTGAAGTAAACGGCAATAAAGTTTACGACATTGCATTTGGAAGTTTATTTATTTGCTTATCAAAAGAGATTACAACAGACGTAGCAAAAGCGATTATTACACGTCGTGACGAACATGGAACAGAAACAAGTAGTGTTATATTCAGCGATGCGAGTTTCAGAAATGATTCAGACAAATTGAACTGTATTGAAATTCTAAAAGATTCAGGTTATCCAGAAGATAACTTGTTGACGATTTAGAGGTGACCAACAATGAAAATTCAATTTGATGAATTAACATATCAAGCAGACGCGATAAATGCCGTATTAGGTGTATTTGAAGGGCAACAAATTCGCAAATCCGAATTTACAATTATGGATCAAGATATACAGGGCAAGCTATTTGGTGAAAAAGGTATTGGAAATAAAATTGACATTTCAGAAAGTAAGCTTTTACAAAATGTTCAGCAAATTCAAATTAAGCAAGGTATTCCGATTGCTCAATCCATTCCATCCCCATTCCCGCAGTTTAATATTGAAATGGAAACAGGAACAGGAAAAACTTTCGTTTATTTAAAATCAATCTTAGAAATGAACCGAAAATATGGATTCACAAAATTTATTATTGTTGTTCCGTCTGTCGCCATTAAAGAAGGTGTCATGAAGACGCTACAAATGACAAAAGATTATTTTAAAACTCAAATGCAAGGGATTGTTTACAATCCTTTTATGTATAACAGTTCTGATTTAGATAAAGTAAAAGGCTTTGCAATCAATGAAACTGTAGAAATTATGGTTATCAATATTCAAGCTTTCAATAGTGAAGATAATATTTTTAATCGCAGTGATCGTGATAGTTTATATGGTGTGTCTCCAAAAGAGTATATCTCGGAAACGAATCCAATTGTAGTAATTGATGAACCACAAAGTGTAGACAATACGGAAAATGCCAAGGCTGCGATTGCTGCGCTAAATCCGTCACTTGTTTTTCGTTTCTCTGCAACACACAAAGAAGAAGGTTATCCTTTACTTTATAAATTAGGACCTGTTGAAGCATACCAGAACAAACTCGTAAAGCAAATCGAAGTGGCTGGCGTTAAACGTACAATTGATGGCAATGAAGCTCACTTTCGATTATTAGGTATTAAAGCGACTAAGACTTCTATTACTGCATCCGTTGAGGTTTTTGAGAAAACGAAAACAGGTATTGTTAAAAAGATTATTTCGTTAAAGAAAAACGATGATTTAGTAAGAAAGACAAAGCTAACTGCTTATGGAAAAATTGGGTATGTACGTGATATTTCTGCTGAAAATGGTAATGAATACATCGAGTTTTCGGGTGAGCCATCTATTATTTATTTAAGCCAAGCACACTTTGCGGATTTAGAAGTAAAACGTGGACAAATTCGAAAAACAATTGAAGAGCATTTAAATAAAGAATTAAAATTAAATTCTTTAGGAATTAAAGTATTAAGTCTGTTCTTTATTGATAACGTTGCAAACTATCGAAAATATGATGAGGAAGGTAAACCTTTTTTGGGGGATTATGGCCGGATTTTTGAAGAAGAATATAAAGACTTATTAAAATCTTCAAAATATAAAAATCTACGTGATTCTCATATTCCAGTTGAAGATGTGCATAATGGATACTTCTCTATCGATAAAAAAGGAAAGTTTAAAGATGGTGGAGAAAAGGATGCAAGTGCTTTTCAAATTATTATGAAAGATAAAGAAGATTTACTGACGATGTATGATGAAGAAAAAGGGAAGACGAAAACTGCCCATAAATTGCGCTTTATTTTCTCACATTCAGCTTTAAAGGAAGGATGGGACAACCCAAATGTCTTCCAAATTTGTACGTTAATTGACTCAAAAGATGAATTAACGAAGCGCCAAAAAATCGGTCGTGGCCTTCGTATTGCTGTTAATCAAAATGGACAGCGTGTGCATGGATTTGAAGTAAATACTTTAACAGTAATGGCAAACGAAAGTTACGAAGAATTTGCTTCTGACCTACAACATGAGTATGAAAAAGACGGGATAGTATTTGGTGTTTTTACGAACGAAACGTTTAGTTCACTTGTGTTAGAAGTAGACGAGCTTACGGGATATCAAAAACCTTTAGGTCATGAATATTCGAAAAAACTTGTTGAATATTTAACTGAGCAAAAATACATTGATTCAAAAGGTAAAGGGACAGTTGCCTTAGCGAAAGCGATTAAAGATCAAGTGTTTGAACTGCCTGAAGAATTTACTATACTTTCGCCAAATATAACGGAGAGAGTTATTGCTGCAATTGAGTTGAAGTTTAATACGGAAAGAGTTGAAATTAAAGATCATGCAAAAAAAGAAACGGTTCGATTAAATAAAGAAGCTTTATCTGGGCCATTTATCGAACTGTGGAAACGTATCAAATATAAAACGACTTATTCGATTCATTTTGATAGTGAAAAATTTATCAAAGATGCAGCAGACAAACTACGTGATGAACTGCTAGTACGTATTCAAAAACTTGAATATGAGCGTAGACAGTTAAAAATTGAAGAAGCAGGAATAGAAGAAAAAACGACTGTTAAAACAAGCTTCTCAACGGTACAGCGTGAATATACGAAAGTTCCGGATATTTTAACTGAGTTACAACAAGATACAAAGCTCACTCGTAAGACGTTGATTGCTATTTTAAAGCAGAGTGGCACGTTACATGATTTTAAACGCAATCCACAAATGTACATGTTAGAGGCAGCACGAATAATTAATGCTGCTAAGCGATTAGCAATGGTGGATGGCGTTAAATATGAAAAACTAGAAACAGAAGAAGTATACGATCAAAGTTTATTCAATCAAGAAGAAATTGAATCGTATGAAGATAGCATTGTGAAAGTTTCGGACAATCGTTCGCCTTATGATTATGTTATTGTTGATTCCAACATTGAACGTGCCTTTGCAGAATCGTGCGAACAAGATCCAAATGTAAAGTTTTATATTAAATTGCCAGCAGATTTTAAAATCAAAACACCGCTAGGAAACTATAACCCTGACTGGGCATTATCTGTTGAAGAAGAAGGAAAAGAGAAACTGTATTTTATTGTGGAGACGAAGGGAAGTACTGCTGCAGAAGATTTACGTAAAACCGAATTAGAAAAAATCCGCTGTGGAGAAAAACATTTTGCAGCGATTAATACAGGTATTACATTCAAACGAGCAGTGGAACTTGAGCAAGTTTATTAGAAAATAGGAGGTGATCATATGGCAGAAATCAAATATGAACTTGTTGAACACATTGGCGTATTATCTGAATCCACAAGAGGTTGGAAGAAGGAATTAAACCGTATTAGCTGGAACGGAAATGCACCGAAGTATGACATTCGCGAATAGGATCCAAACCGTGAAAAAATGGGGAAAGGTGTTACTTTGTCGGAGGAAGAAATAAAAGTATTGGTTCAACTATTAAATAAAACAAGATAAAAACAACGTGAACTCTCCCCGAATATTAGACGCTTAAAAGTGGTGAAGTGCACCCCTCAAAAATGGACATTAGAAAAAATCGCCACGGGTAAACTAATGGACATTGGGGGTGCGTCTTTATAGCAGAAAAAGGAACTAATGAAAGAAGCCGTTCAACTTCATGTGGAGGAGAAATGGACGTATGATCAGATCACAGACCATTTTCAGATTCAGGATCAAGACAGAGTCAAAAATGAATGAAAAATATATCAAAAGTATCAAAAGCTAGGATGATTTGGACTGCTAGATCATCGTGGAAGACAAGGTATATATGGTCTAGGATTTTTCTCAACTACGTATCTTACAATGTTGGAATGACGTAGTTTGTGCATCGTTCTAACGACAACCTTTTAGTCTACGGAAGTAAAAGGGAAACTTATGGGCTAATATCCTCTTTTAATAGAAATTGTTTGTCTAAATCTATTATTCTAACATCTATATAATTAATTATGGCTTTATATTGTTGTATATAATCTGAGATAGACGCTATCATTCTGAACTTTAACCATTCATATAACTTATTACTATTATTGTTTTCGTCAATTAGTTTAATCATTTTTGTTTCAATTTCTGGATCATTGTGTTTCTTCAGAAAAACATAACTTTCATCTGGAAATTTAAATAAGCTTGCATAGAGTATATGGAAAACATTCCAGGGAGAAATTAATTCTGGCCGTGCGGAGCCTAGAACATCAACTAAGTGATCAAACGTAACGGAAATTGGATTTATGTGTTTACTATTTGTTCTACTCAATACTTCAGGAAGTTCACCATGCTTATCCTTTTTATGCTTATCTTTCAACTTATACACATTGCTTAAGCCATGGTATTTTAACTCACGTTGTCTAAGAATTAAACCCCTACGGATATCTGTAAGTTCACAGGAATAACCCTCTTTGTCTTGGTCAACAAATACGCCTATCTCAACTTGTTTCCATAATCGATCCCTATTTAACCAATCCGATTTTTTTTCGTCAGTTAAAGATTCACGTTTTTCGATTATTTCTCGGTTAATGACTTCAAGTTCTTTAATAAACACTTCAAGATTTGTCTTCAATTCCTTAAATTTTCTTTTTTCAAGTTGTATCGGGTAACCTTTGTCCAAGTCACAGGATAAAACAAAAGACTTACATGTTCTTTCCCAAGTATACTGACTCATAGATTTCTTTAATCGATTAGCCAATTTTTTTTGTTCTTCTATATTATTAAAGATAAAAGTTAACTTATCAGAAACACTAACTATATCTTTTTCGAGATCCCCAGTAATTGTTACATCATGTACACAGCTCAGTAAGTGATTAAAATCCCGGATAAGGAGTTCATATAACCCAGTATTTTTTGAAATTATTAAAGGAACCTCTGCTGAGATAGCTTCCCATCCGGCTAGTCCAAATCCTTCATGTAAGGACAACATCATACTAGCACTTGAAACTCGCAACTCTTCGAACACGTTTTCTCTATCTTTATATGGAAGTGGTTGTATATTAACCTTTGCTTTTTCTGAATAAGTAGCGGAAAACTCCTGAAGGTCTTCATATATTTTTTTGAACTGCTCGTCATATGTATCCTTATCGGAGACTCCAATTAAAAACAATGGAGTAGAACTATCCTTTACACTCTTTGCAAACGCGCCAATTGCCACTTTCCCTTGTTTTACTATATCATCGTCTAATCTTCCATAAGTAACTGCTTGAGGTATTTCCGGAACTGACACAGAATTTATTTTTGCCAAACCGGGGATGATTTCAAAACAGTTTTCCGTTGATTTTCCGGCTCTCTGCAACAATGATTTAGCAGATTTATGAAGAGTTGGACCAACCGCAAGAACATAGTCAGCTGAGGATAAAACTACTTTTTGTGATTCTGTCTTCTGCATTGTTTTCTCAGCATTATTAGATTGGTGTGTAGAGTAGAATCGGTAACTCATGTGATGGATTACAACACTCTTTGAACTTGTTCGTTTGGCACATTCAATAGCAGTAGTTCCTGTTTTGACATCATGTCCAACCCAAATAGATGGCCTTCCTCTTGTCTCGTTTTTTATGTTTCTAATTATTCTGACAGCATCTTCATGATTATGAGACTTTATCAACTTAAGATTTTTAGGGATTGTGGAAAGACGACTAATGTCAAAAACAAGATCCTGGACAACACAAACAACTTGGTAATATCCCTCCAAGAAATTTGAAAGACTTAAGCACAGGTCGTAATTAAAGGAATTAATTCCTCCATGCTTTGATCCCCAACCCGTAGCAATAAAAATTATTTGCTCTTGCATCCCAATCACCTTTCTACGTAAGTATTAAGTAAATAATACCATTTAATCGCATCGTTGGGGGTTTCAATAATCACTTAATACGTAGAGAAACCCAGTTGAGTGTCTTATGCGAAAAAGATGATACGGTGAACCTTATCATAACTAAGGACAAGTTTTTTACGGAATTCCTTGAGGGACATGGATTTGTATATATGTGTGCAGGTTTCGGGCTATTGACTTTCAGCTTCGTCTTCTTGTTCAGCCCTTAGTTGGTTAAAGAAATCATGACATGATTGAGGAGTGAGGGAGGTACCACTACCGCGCTACAAGATGAAAATATCTATTTGTACATCGAACATTGTGCATCAGATCAATGAAAATGATGTGATAGCTAAACGTTGAACTGCTCTTAATTCGAATTCCTCTGTGTATGAATGAAAAACTTGTCCCTTTTTATCCATGAAAATGTCCCCTCCAAGTTGTCTCGATGTCTCATTATAACATGAGGCTCTTTTCGAGCGTCTACTTTGAGAGGATAATCCCAAAACTCCTCGATTTTTATAAAATGTTGCATCAAAATAGGAGACACCTTCAAGTTTTATTTTATTAGTTAGATAGTTGCTCTTATCTCTTTGCAATCATTACGCTAAAAATTCATTATCAACAATTTGGAATGTCATAAGAGTCTCATCGATCACTCTATTCTTAAATTCATTTCCACAGTCCGTGTGAAACCATTAAATTTCGCTCAAGTTACCTTCTACCGAGGCGAAGGCGCGAGATATTATTTGAAATGGCCTTTTAGCTTTGTTTATAGTTTGATTATATCTGAATAAAACTTATTTATCCTCTTTTATTTGTTTATTCTCTACTGTTGTTTCATTCGTACTTGTCCGTTTTTCCATACTATTTAACTCATAGATTTTATGAATTTTTTCTTGCCAATTCATTTTTTCTTCTAATATGGCTTCTTTCAAAGATAAAGCATGTTCTCGCTTTAAGTTCTCCATCATTTGATTAAATTCGAATTCCTTCCGGTCTAGTTTTTCTTCAGCCTCTCTAATCTGCATCTCATATTCTTTTTTACTTTGATTAAATTCCTCTTTTTGCTTACTCATGGTTTCCTCTAAAGACTTTATATCCTCTATATGTTTATCTTTCAGCTTCTTCATTTCAATTTTTAATTGTTCATTCTCTACTTTTAAATCATCATACGCCTCTACCTCTTTTTGCAGCATTTGATTTTTATCAGTTAAGAGACGGTTCATTTCTTCCAACGTTTCTGTAGATTTAGCATGCTGATTCATTTTTACCTGAAGATCTTTATTCTCGAGAATAATACGCTCTAACTCTTCAGCATAGTTCTTACTCTCTTTTGTAAGCTTTGCTACCTCATCTTTAAGATCATCCATTTCAATTTTTGAAGCCTCAACTAACTTCTTAGCTTTCTCTTTACTCTCACTTACCGCCGTATCTCCGCGCTGATAAACCCTGATAAATAAATTAAAAATAATATTCATGTGTTTCTCCAGATCTTTTAAATCGTACTCCAGCTCTGGGTTCGTTTCACGAATATTATGTAATGTTTCTAAAGTCATCAGAGACCTAAGCCACTCAGCGCCTTCCATACCTGATTCTGCGATCTTCTCATTCACTAATTTTTTAAAATCACTATCCATTTTAAACGATTTGACATCATCTTTAGCCATCTAAAATTCTCCTTTTAGTAAACCGGTAAACTCTTGATATAACTAATGGTTTACCGGTTTACCACTATTATTTAGTATAACTATACCACAAAAAAACAGGTGCATATAGCATGAAATTTGCCTGGAAAGGTGGTATAATAACGATAGAATCCTAAATTCCGATAAGATAAGCGTATCGGAACTTAGGATTGAAAGCAAAAAGAGGGAGAGAAGAAGAGAGTAGTGTAGTAGAAGAGAATAAAAAAGTAAGTGAAGTTAAAGTGAGTGAATGAGGTCGGTTTGTTCAGTCATTAAGAATACGAAAAAGGTAAGAAGATTAGTAAGAGGTGAGAATAATGAATGATAATATACATAATGCTGGATCATTCTTAGCTGAAAATAAGGATACCAGCATACAAGAAGCAAGCGAGGTATTGCATGCTCTTATGGAAGAGGCAAATACATATGTCTCTAATGCAAAAGCGCAAAATACCGTTCGTTCCTACCAGTCCGATTGGAGACATTTCACATCATGGTGCGATAGTTTTGGATTACCTTCGTTACCTACTACAGAGGAAACTTTTGCTCTCTATCTTACAAGCCTTGCTAAAGACGGATATAAAGCAAGCACAATTCAAAGAAGGATAAGCGCAATTACCCAAGCGCATACGGCTGCGGACTATGAGACGCCTAATACCAATAAGATTCGTTTGGTGTGGGCTGGTATTAAACGCACGATTGGAACAGAAGAGAAAGGAAAAGATCCTATTATCCTAGATACACTTAAGCAAATTCTAGAGGTAATTCCTGACCGGCTACTAGGGATAAGAGATCGAGCATTACTTTTACTTGGATTTGCGGGTGCTTTTCGAAGAAGTGAACTTGTAGGTATTGATGTAGAGGATATTAAACCGGTTAAAGAAGGAATTGTGATTTCTTTGAAGAATTCAAAGACGAATCAAGAAGGGAAAAAGGAAGTAGTTGCTATTCCATACGGAGAGAATCAAGATACCTGTCCAGTTCATGCTATCAATAAGTGGTTAGAAGCAGCGAATATTTCAGATGGTGCTGTATTTAGATCCATTAATAGACATGGGCAAGTTTCTGAAAAAAGATTATCTGATAAAGCGGTAGCTATTATAGTGAAGCGATATATTGAGGCTGTAGGTCTTAATGAAGAAGACTATTCGGGGCATAGTTTACGTGCCGGGTTTGCGACAACTGCTGCTATGCTAGGAAAGAGTGAGAGGTCGATAATGAAGCAATCTCGTCATAAGTCAGATTATATGGTTCGTAAATATATTAGGCACACCTCACTGTTTGAAGAAAATGCAGCAACAGATATTGGATTATAGAAGTAAGTACCTGATCTTGTTACGCAAATATAAGCTCGTTGATTCGAATGTACGTTCAACCTTCTTCTAATGGCTAACAAACAGTGTCTTTTTTCTTCGTTATATCGATTAGATGTTTGACTTTTCTCCGTTAGAGTAAAAAAGATTCCCTCCGGTTGTCCAGTGTTAGAGTTCATTTAACATGTTCTCTTTACTGTTTGCCATGTATCCATTAGCTTCTTTATTTTTTGCCATTATGCTTAGATGTATAGCTCACAGACTGATTCTCGTGTGTGAATGTTGTTGTGAAGGATCAGGCCATATGTATTTATAATTTGAACAAAGTGTCGCATCTCATATTACAATCCGTCATATGAAAAAACTATTATATTAGTAATAGGGCACTAAAGAACTAAGTATCATTAAAAGAATTGCCGTATATTGTATGATAATACGTCAATATCCGTTCTTTATTATGATATAAAATCATTCCCCCCTCTTTTTCTTACATCAGTTTAATTCCTACGTAAATGTCGACTTTAGCTTGAAAAGATTCAGATATAACAAGAAATTAGTATAAATAAATTTACAAAATATGCCGATTAGTCATATATACCTATATTGCTCCCATCTATTTGAAATAGAATCCATTCATAACATAGTTAGGTTTTTAGTATTATTTACGATATACTACTTCTTGGGTTTTAGGACAAAAGTATTAGATAAGGTTTATTTAAGAGATTACATATACGGGGTGTTAAATAAATGGGGTTAAATAATTTTGTGATTTCTAGTCCTAGACCATTACCTGTTTTCATATTAGTGGATGCAAGCGGAAGTATGCAGGGACCGAAAATTGATATGGTAAACAATTCACTTAAAGAAATGGTGGCTACACTTTCAAATATTGAAGGAGCCAAGGGACAAATTGAAATAAGCTTAATTAAAATAAGTGATTATGTAGAAGTCATACAACCACTAGATAAAGTAGAAAATATTGTGTTGCCACAATTGGTTGCAAATGGAAAAACACCCATAGGCAAAAGTGTGTTAAAAGTGTTAGAAATGATTGAAAACAAATCAATTGTTCCTGATCGGGCATATACTCCAGTAATCATTTTAATTAGTGATGGCATTCCAACAGATATTACTAGGGAAATGTACGAAGTAAGGCCATTAAATAAGCATCAATATTTAGAGTGGACACCATTTGAAAAATTTCATAATTCTATAAAAAGTAAAAATTGCATGAGGATGGCTTTAGGGATTGGAGAAGACGCTGATTTTGAATTACTAAAAGCATTCATCAATAAAGAAAATGTTCCTGTAATTAAAGCAGTTGAAGTACCTACCATTGGTAAGTTTTTTGAATGGGTAACTCAAACGGTTAGCCAACGTTCAGTTAGTGCGAATCCAAATCAGTTTGAGGGAATACCATTCGAAGATTTATTTCCGGATGATGCTTTGGTTATATGAAAATGAAGAATAAGATCTTTCGTGCTGACTTTGATGAAAACATAGAAGATACATGTAAAATAACATTTAATGCGATTTCCGTAAAAGGAGAACGTCATCAAAGAAATAATGAAAATAACCAAGACTTTTTCAAATGTAATATAGAGAATAAATTAAAATATGCGATTGTAACTGATGGCTTAGGTTCTGCTAAATACTCCCACATAGGATCGCAAAAAGCTACAGAATTACTTGAAAAAATGATAAATGAAAAGTTTCATGCCGAAGAAAACTTATCGGAAATCGATGTTTATGAATTTAATAGTGAATTTCTTGAAACATGGAGAATGAGTTTTCACGGTGATTTTAGAGATTTTGATACAACATTACTCTATATTATCATTTTTACACATGGAATTTTAGTTGGAAGTATTGGAGATGGGTTGATTTTATACTCCATGCAAAATGAAATAGTCTATATAAAAGAAAAGAAGAACTTTTTTTCTAATCAAACCTATTCTTTAGCATCAGAACATGCTATTGACTTTTTTGATTCATCATATACTACTGCTCAATTTAATAGTCAGTTGCCAATGATATTTATCCTTGCCACTGATGGCGTTTCTGATGATTTGGAACCTGAAATGGTCAATCAACTACCCACTTTTCTGTACGGTGAATTACAAGAAAAAGGGTTGATAGGGATGCAAGAGGTTATAGAGGATTGGATCATTAACTGGGAAACAGAAAATCATTCTGATGATAGAACATTTTGTTTACTCGCTATCTGGAAAGGCTGAGAATAAGAATGGAAGTATACAAAGGTAAGGAAGTTAAGGATACGGAAGGCCGGAAATATATCATAAATAATAAGATTGGTGAAGGAGCTCAAGGCGCTGTTTATGATACGGAAAACGACACTTTCTTAATCAAAATAGTTAGAGTGGATGAAGATCAGCGTCAGCCTACGGTAGATCGTTTCAAATGGATTATGAAGCAACGAATACCGTCTGAAGCTAGGATTATCACACCAGTTGCTATATTAGAACAACCATTAACGGGTTATGTGATGAAAAAAGCAAAGGGTCATGAATCCTTAAATAAGTACATATATCCGGGAAATGTTAGTAATTTAGGTGAGTGGTATAACATTCAAACTGGTGGGCTTAAAAAAAGATTCGAGATAGCTATATCTTTGAGTAAGTGCTTTCGTCAATTGCATTTACAGGGTTTATGCTATTGCGATGTTTCCCCAAATAATATTCTTATTTCAAGAAATCATAGATCTATTGTACTGATAGATTCAGATAATCTAACTTCTACAAGTCTTTTTACATCATCAATATTAGGAACACCTCGTTATATTGCGCCCGAGCTATTTATGCTAAGTAAGCAGCCTAATTCAATTACAGATACTTATTCTTTTGCGGTTATTTTATTTGAACTTTTAAGACTGGGGCACCCTTTAATTGGGGATGTCATTTTAAATGGAACGCCTGAGATGGAAGAGGATGCTGTAAAAGGCCATGTTGTATATGTAGATCATCCAAATGACGAAAGTAATAGAAACTCTTCAATTCTACCAGCAGATGTTCTTTTGACCGAAGAGTTAAGGGGATTGTTCCAAAAGATGTTTGTTGATGGGTTACATGAACATATGAAGAGACCGACATTATATGAATTTACTTCTGCACTTCAAAGAGCAGAAGACCAATTAATAAAATGTGATAATATACAATGTCATGCTTTTTATTATGCTCAAGATGGGCATGCGCAAGTTTGTCCTTGGTGTCGTCAAAAGAAAAATGAATTTTGTAAAGTTCACATAGTGGAAACTGCAAATTTTACAGATGAATTCTTTGAAAATGGAAAAGAAAAAATCAGCAGAACACTTTCTACGATCGTCTTAAACGATGATGCTATCGCTATATATAGCAGACACGTAGGATCTTTAGTTTCTCAGGACTCTGATAAGGCGCTTGCTATAATCAAAAAAGTGGATGATAAACATGTTATCATGAAAAATTGTAGCCAGAATAATTTCTTTATTCTTAACAAAGAAACGCGCAGTAGGGAACTCTTAAAGCCAGATGAAACAAAGAATTTGAATATGGGTTTAGACAATGTCATTTTTGATATAGAAGAAAATATTAGTGGTATTAGTGATATTTTTAATAAAAACAATAGAATTAGAGGTATTTTTTTTAATGTTAATTAGGAGGAAACTGAGTGAAAGCCACTGATATAAGTTTTGGTCAACAACATCAATACAATGCCAGAATTAATGTTCCTTTAGAAAAATCATTTGAAGGAAGATTTGTCAAAATGATTCCGTCGGGTGGCGGAATTTTTCTTGTTAAAGGTGTGGGAGCGAATAGTTTAGTTGAGGTAATACTGCCCGAAAATTCATTGCAAAATGTAATTTATGAATTGGAATATTATAAAGAAGCATGTATAGTCCGAATCGACGCTATTAATTATATGTCCATTTTATTTACAATTATTAAATTCTCACAATCAATTCAGTTTAATGAGAATGAAGCTTTGAAATTTGTTATCAATAAAGCAATTGAAGCTGATTTAAAAAAATTATCGGTTCATTATAATCCAATTGATTTCTTTAAAGAAGAATTTTTAGTTGAGGATATTTGTTTTGCGCGAACTAAAAACTTAGATAAGATTACTTTAATAGGAACAAAATACACATGTGTATTTCAAAAAACAAGCCAAAATATTATGCAAGCTATTGAAATAAAACCCTTGCGAAATAGATCTGCTATAAATGGAACGATTATAGTATTTAGAGGGTTTATTTCTTTTCAGGATCACCTAAACAATGCTCAACTTTCAATTGATGCAATGAAAAAATACCATGAAAGTTTGAAAGATACACATGAGTTGTTAAAACTTTGGAATTTATATAGTGAATTAGAAACAGAATTAGCGAAAGAACAAATTGAAGAGCTTGGAAGTTTAATCTATACTTCTACTTTTAGTAAACTGGGGGGAAATAGTCGCCTTAAGCAAGTTTTTTATCTTGATAAAAAACCATCTTCTGTATTTATAAAATCAGATAGAGGTTATGCGGTATCAAGTTCAGAAAGTTTTATTAGTGATGACATCACTAGTTCACGAAGTTTTTTTATTGGAAGTGAAGCAACTTTGGAACCTAAGCGCCAAAGCGGCCAATACGAACTTACAATTGAGTTAGAAGACGAGAATATCACAATTCCTCCATCTGGATATCTCATGGGAAGTTTCACCGGATCGAAAAAAATTGCTGAGCGCAGAGAAAAGGCACTAAACAAAATATTAGATGGAAAAAATCCATTGGTAAATTTGAAAATAATTTTACAGTCAGGCGTTTCCGAGCAAATTGTGGTGAAACATAAGGCACCCGTTACAGAAGAATTGTTGAGAAAAATCTTTGGAACAAAAAAAATGAGTTTTACAGAACGACAACGAGAAGCTATTGATATAGCAATTAATACACCGGATATAGCCATAATTCAAGGTCCGCCTGGAACTGGTAAAACAACTGTAATAAGGGCTATCATAGCAAGATTAAATACGGTTTATGACGGGAATATTCGTATACTAGTTTCTAGTGCCCAACATGATGCAGTAGATAATGCTATTGAAAATGTAGAATATGGTGGTCTACCAGTTAACCGTATAGGCGGAAAAAAAGCCAATTATTCTACGGATTCCGAACAATCAATTTTAAAATGGATTTCTGCAGTTACTAAAGGCTGTGAAGAGGTTTTAAATCGTGAGGAAAATGGACAAGAAAGAATAGTCATTCGTGAAATATTAATGATTCTGCAAGATATATATAAACATAAGAAAAATCAAAAAGAAGTCCAAAATTATTTCAAACAAATGTATCCCCTATTAAAAGAAATTACTGTCCATCCTAGTATTGTTATAAAAATTGAACATCTCATTAAAAATACTCGTTATGAAAAAGAAAATACTTATAATATGGATCAATCAGCATTTGTAGAACTTTTGCAAAAACAGAGAGTGACCATAGCATCATATATGGATGATGGGAGATACTTCTTATCACAGCTTGTTCGTTTTGTCCAATCGAATCTTGAGATTGATGTGGAAATACCAGATATTTGGAACGAATTGAGGTTGGCTGTAGATGAAGAAGAAGTAAATCAATTGCTCCCAAAATTTAGAGTAACGATTGAATCACTTATTGATCAATTTAACAACGATGAACCTACAATTACGTTAGATGAAAATTTATTTGATTTAGATGTAGATTCTATTTTGACTGAGATACATACCTATTTTGAAGATTATTTTTATAAAGGAGCTCAAACTGTATCAGATATTCTTTGGGACTTTAAAGACCAACTTGAAAACCCTGAAAAAATTACACAACTAATTAATAAATATACAAAAATAAATGCAGCTACATGTCAACAATCGGTATTAAACAGTGTTTCAACATTAAATTTGGATTTAAACAAATCAGACAAATCAAACATAGTATACGATTATGTCATTATTGACGAAGCGGCAAGAGCTAATCCACTGGATTTATTAATACCAATGAGCTTAGGAAAACATATTATTCTTGTTGGTGACCACAAACAATTACCGCATTTGTTGGAAGAAGATGTAATAGGAAAATTACTAGAGCATAAAAATGATCCAGAAATAAGAGAATTGCTGAAGGAACCATTATTTTCGAGATTATATAATATGCTGGAAAAAACCAAAAATACCTCTCATGCACGAACAGTTATGCTAAAAGATCAATATCGGATGCATCCTAAGATAGCCCAATTTATTAGTGAGTGCTTTTATGAAAATTCTCTATCATCCGGTGTAACTGCTGAACAAAGACAGCATAATTTAGATCGATATAATAATTTGCCTATCGCATGGATTGATGTTCCGCAATCGTTTGGACAGGAGAGTACAGCTGGCGGACAAAGCAAAAGCCGGAAATATGAAGTGGATAAGGTAATGGAGGAACTCCAATATATTTTGAATTCTAATACAGAATATTCAATTGGGATAATTTCTTTTTATAAGAAACAAGTAATGGATTTACAACGTGAAATCGAAAAATTATCAATGCAAGATCAAGTCCGTATAAAGGTCGGTACAGTCGATGCATTCCAAGGTAAAGAATTTGATGTCGTTATACTTTCTACCGTACGTTCAAATAACAGGAAAGATAAAAAGAAAAGTGTTGGATTCTTAGATTCGAGAAATCGTTTGAATGTAGCTTTTAGCCGGGGCAGAAGACTAATCATTGTGGTCGGAGACGTTGAAACAGTAGCGCTAAAACAGGAACAAGTTATTATTAAAGAGCTTCACGATTTTTATCAACTTTGTAGGAAAGAAGGGTATTATGAACACCTTTAAGTACACAATTAATTTAGGAAAAAAAAGCGTAAAGCCTCATTTTTTTCGCAAAAAGATTGCCTGGCCTGTTTATGCTTGGAAAACTATTCTTCCAAGTTTCTTAAAGGAAGAACTTGATATATTACAAAAACTCATTTTATCACTCGCAAAAATAAACAAACTTAAAGATTATACAATTTTTCGTCAACTGGGAATATCAAGTGAATTAATCAAAACGGTTCAAGAATCGTGTGTGCAAAAAGGATATCTAGGCTTAAATAATCTCATTACAGAAAGTGGAGAACAGGTTTTAACCAATAGCATGAATGTGGAACAGGACATGCTGATGAACTATGAGCAAATTTATATTTTTAGAGATGCTTTAACAGGGGACATTATCCCTAACTTTAAAGTAAGTGAATTGCCAGGAGAAGAAAAGCTCCAATATGATTATGTATTTGAAATAACTAGCTCAAATTATAGAGATCAAAAACCAACATTTATGGATATTGGTCAGGCGTTAAAAATTCGCCAACGGATTAATAGAATAACAGATGTGTTACAAAAAGATTATGCAAATGAAGTCGTTGATGCAGAACAACTCAGTAGTTTCGATGAAATGGATTTTTTTATTGAGGAAGTAGACTGGCAATTAATTGATGAAGATGGCCATATAGAATATAAAAGTTTGAAGGACAAAGAAGAACAAACAGAAATTAAGAAATCCGAGGAATCTACAACTACATTTAAAATTGTAAGTATTAGATCCGATATTCTTTATTTAGAAGCAGATCTATACGTTGATCCTGATTTACCTGAAAAGATAATGGTTACTTCACCCTTTGGCGAAAATGAAGACGATTGGTTTACAAAACATATGTTGCTGCATGCTCAGAAAAGCGATTGTCTTCAAGAAGATATAGAACTTTTCATGCTGGAAGCCAAAGAGGAGTTAATTGATAAATATCCGTTTAATAATTATCTGGATATTGAATTGTTTAGAAAATATCCTTCTATTGCAAACTACGAAAACTGGAAATCACTTAGAAGTCAGATTGAATCAACTGAAAGATCCTATAATCGATTAATTGAAGGTGATGAGGACTATGATACATTCTATATGCGTGCCCAAAGGTCCCTAGAAGGTGTTTTAAAATATTGCATTGAAAAGATTCCAAATAAAATGGATGTAATGAATTCTGTTACAAGATACAATTTTACAGATTCTTTAAAACGAATTGCTGAGAACCTGCGAATTGATATACCTTCAAACTTATTTAGTCCCGACTTTTATAATCGCCTAAAAAGTGTAGCAAACAATAAAGGGATTTCAAGTAAGGATCGTGCTCTATTTTTGGCATTTGATGCTTTTTATCATCAGGAAGAAACCCCTTCTTTGCAATTGTTAAAAAACATACCAGACTTTTATAAAAGAATTAACATCATAACTAACGTAAGAAATAAAACGGCTCATTTTACTGAGGAAATAGAGACAGTTGAATCGCGAAATTTCACGATTATTAAACAGGAACTTGACATTTTATTAGATAGCTTAATTGCATATTACTTAAAATAAAGGAGCCCTTCAATGGCTAAAACAAAAAAACAGCGTGGGAACGTTTTTAACAGAAATGATAACCAACCCACTAAACTAGATAAAGTAAGAGAAATTGCTGAGCAACATAAACAAATTAAAGAGAAAGAACTGCTTGAAGATGAACGTGTTCAACTAAAAATTCAAGAATATGATGAAAAAAAAGCTGAGTGTGAACGTCAGATGGAAGAAAAAGAAGCAGAATTGTTAAATAAAGAACTTGAACTTGAAGAAAAATACGAATCGTTAAAAACTAATCTAATGAAAGAAATCAAGAATGAAGAACATCAGTTGGAGCTTGAAAAAACGAAGTTAATAGAAGAAAGAGGAAAAATCACAGAAGAAAAGGAAAAAATGATTGAAACATTAAAAGCTGAAGAAAAAACTATTCAGGAAGCGTATAGAAAAGAGCTTCATCAAACTTGGGAGAAAGATTTACAGTTAAAGCTTAAGGAAAATGAACAGATTGTGGCAAAAACAGAACAGAAATGTCAGGAAGCGTTAAAGCAAAACGAAGAATTGCTTTCCAAAGCAAACGAGAAAGTATTGACTGCTCAGAAAGAGGCACATCAAATTAAATTGGAAGCGGAGAATGAAAAATTAAAAATTGTGCAAGCCGCTCAAAAAAGAATAGAAACTGAATATCAACAGCTTGTAAATGATTTTGAAACAAAAATGACTATCTTGATAGAAAAGGAAACTGATATACGAAAGAGAAAATTGGAAATTGAGTTGAAGGAAGAGGATCTTGGTTTCATGAGACAAGAACTCATTGATAAACGTAAATACTTTGAATCAAAGCTTAATGAGCTTTCTCCGCAAAAAGTAGAAGAACTAAAGTTTGAAATCAATTCTATCCAAGAGCTGCGACAATTAGATCAAGAAATTATCCAAAAGCAAAAAGAAGATATTCGCCACTTATCAAAGTTTATTCCTGAAGATGAACTAAGATCAGTACATACGATTGTGGAAGAGTTAGAATCTGTAAGAAGAGAGAATATGAGACTGAAAGACGACTTAGCTCAGTATCCTTCACAAGAAGAACTGATGACATTACGGAACAGCATTAATAAAGTAGATCTTCTACAAGACAAGCTAAAAGAAGAACAGCGTCTAAAACTTGAAGCTGAAAATAAAGCTAATTCTCTCAGCTTAGGTGTTATTGAACTTGAACAAACAAAACGTGTGACAGAGACGTTAAAAACATTAAATGCCCAGCTGCAAGATGAACTAAATAAGATTAATGAAGTGTATAAAGCAAGTTCACAAAGTAGGTTTTCTGGTCTATTAGAGATTGATCGTGAGATTTCTAAGCAAGATGTAGTTAAAGCAACGAGAAACAAATTAAATTTGAAACAATTAGTACAATATCTAAGAAGTTATGGCGCTTCAAAATTAGGTTTATATTATAGTGAAAAAACGATTCGTGCTTTTATTGCATCATTAGCTGCTTCTAAGTTATTGATTTTACAAGGACTAAGCGGTACCGGTAAGTCTAGTTTACCTAGGTTATTTAAAGAAGCTTTACAAATCGAGCATAGTTTAGTGCCAGTTCAGCCATCATGGCGTGATAATAGAGAGTTACTAGGATACGATAACGATTTTACTCATAAATTTAAAGAAACGATTTTCACAAAAAAAGTATATGAAGCTAGTGCAACTGCCAATAGAGAAAACATCTACTTAATTGTTTTAGATGAAATGAACCTAGCACGCATTGAGTATTACTTTGCAGATTTTCTAGCTGTACTTGAAGAAAGTCCAGAAAATTGGGTAATTCCTTTAGTTTCAAATAATGATGAACCGAATATAGATAACAGACCAAAATCTTTAGTTAAAAATCACACGAGTCTATTTGTTACACCAAATATTTGGTTTATAGGTACGGCTAATAGGGATGAATCGACATTTGGTATTACAGATAAAGTATATGATCGGGCTCAAGTATTAAACTTCAATTCCCGTGAAGAAGAATTTAATGTTGATGAACCAATGCAGCTACGCGTATCTTTTAGTGAATTTAGTGGTTTGTTAGAAGACGCCCAATTAATAAGAGCTAATTGCCTAAATGAAGAGGAATGGACACAGATTGATTTGATCGATGAGTTCTTACGAGAAAAATTGGATATAACATTTGGTAATCGTATTAAAATGCAAATGGAAAAATTCGTGGCAGTATACGTCTCTGCTGGCGGAACTAAATTAGAAGCTATAGATCACATAATCTCGAATAAAGTCTTACGTAAACTAGAAGGTAGATATGAAACATACTTGAAGGCTAGTTTAAAAGATCTAAACGAATTATTTGATATCGAATTTGGCAAGGAACACTTTACAGAGTGTAAAATGCTAATCTCACAAAAAATTAATCGTTTAGGTGGTTAATAAGATGAGACTGCTATTAAGAGATAGTTCAGGTTATAGTAATGAGCTAATAGTCAAAAGTCAAACAATTAGCATTGATAGTTTTTTTAATTATTTAGAGTTAATTGTTAATGAGGAAACATTAAGTGAAGTGAAAATTAATAATATTTTATTTTCATGCAAACGAAGTGAAGATGGAAGCTATATTATTCCATGCTATATGAGTAGGGACAATCATACAGTGATTGAAATGATCATAGATAATAAGCCCATTCGTATAGTGATAAAGTTTTCTGATGAACTTTTTATCGGAGAAAAAACAATTGATAGTTTTGCTGATTTCCATCGAAATGTAAAGGATTGGTTGGGGGATCAGAAAAAAACAATCGAAAGTTTGTTAGATGCGATTAAGGGGGGAAACATTCATTTACTCCAGATTATTAATCCTCTAACTGGACTCGATGACCAGACACTTTTAGAAGAGATATATAAGGTAATGCCATTTGCATTGGATATTTGCACAAAGCCAAGGCAGCATCTACTTATTGAAGAAGAGATCTTAGATGTGGAGTTGGTGAAGCGAGTAACCCCTTCCTCACTCCAACATCTTGCCTCCCATTCAGAGCATTGGCGTTCTAGAACGATTACTGGGCTGATTCCCTCGAGATTAAGAGCAGAAGTGTATGAAGACGATATTAATATTTATGAAAATATATTTTTTAAAATGGTTATAGAAGCAATTTTAAATTATGTCGTTAGAAAACATGAAGAAGTAAAATTAGCTATCTCACAAAAAGATACGTTACACGACTGGGAATTCTATGCGACTGAGATTAATGATTATAAAAAATTAGAAATGTTGCATAGTTTATTACCTGAATATAATAGTGAATCTGAAGAAGGAATTAGAAGACAATTTAAAGAACTTGAAAAACTGATATTAACGATCGAGAAACAGTTGTCTTCCGTAGTTTCTACGCCGTTTTTCCAAAGCATCAATGCAAGTAAACGACTGGAACTACCGATTCAGCCAACAAATATTATTAATATGGATAACAGATATAATGAGCTGTTTAAAATATGGAATAAACTTCTAGTTATCAGTACCAAAACTCAGCAGGACCTAACTGGCTCAAGTATCTTAGATATTGACGAATATTACCAAGTTTATATTCAGATTCTAAGCATCTATTCATTGCATTTATTGGGATATCAATTCAGTGACGATTCTTACCTGGAGTTAATAACTGAAAGTAAATTTAATTTTCATATTCAATTTAGCAATGAATATTGCGTGATAGAAGCTAATAATCAGAAAAAGGGTAAAAATGATATTACGTTCAGAATGGAAGAATCATTATCATATGCTATAAAAGTGCCAAATTCTTTTCCAGTATCATTTAAAGACTATGAAGAAGAAATGACATTTAAGGAGATTTGGAGTGATAATGAACAAATCTTACTGTTTAGAAAAAAACCTAATGAGACTTTAGAAAAGCAATTGAGTCAGGTAATTAAAAAATATGTTGATGAACAGCAAAACCTGACAACAAATCAAAAGATCTATCTAAAAAATCTTGATAGGGATTGGCGAAAGCATTTAACAGAGGAAATTTCTAGGATACCAGAGAACCGAACGTTTACTTTGAATTTGCATACACTTTTCAATTTGATGGGGGATTCTGAAAACAATTTACAAAAATACACAACTAGTATTCTAGATTCTGTACCATCTTCGTATTCCAATGTAACAGATATCTTTATTCTTCCTATTAATTTAGCTGATTTCTCTAAAGTGGAAAACTCAGATCTTTTACAAAGGCTAATTAATTTCGGAGAAGCATATACAGAAAATGATGCAAAAAAATATGGCGATTATCAAGTGGGAATTCTTCCTATTAGTCAAACAGATTTACGCTCTATCCAGAGATTAAGTAAGTTGTTTAATCTTTTTATTTATCGCCAGCTAATCCGATGGTCAACTGTTTTCAAAGAATGCCCAGCTTGTGGCTCAGCTAATATCACGAAAACAGATGAACACACCTGGCAATGTAGAAGTTCGGATTGCCACTTAGTTTGGGGGGTTACTAGGTGTTCACACGGATGCAATGAATTTTATGAGTGGATGAAACCGAGTCTTAAACCAAGATTAACTAAATTTCCAAATCCTAATTTAGAGGGATTTCATTTAGAAAAAATACTTCAAAATGAGATGCTATTTGATCGAATGGTTATTACAGCTTTTGATTTTCAAATCGGTGACAATAATGAATTCATATATAATCCAAGGTGTCCAAAATGCGGGAAATCAAAACTCCATTGATTAGATGTTATTTAACGTTCTTATTTATATTTATGTACAAAATATTGTTCTTATATAATCACTGTGTTTTTAGTTATGTAACAAAGCTGATTCCTTTTAAGCTTAAGGTTCACATGAAACTATTATCGGCAAAGTTCTTAACTGAGTACTTCGTTTATTCTTTGAAAGAGCACCACGTATGAAGGGCGTATGAAGGTGCTCTTTTTTTTATGTCCTACCATATGAATGAACCGTGAGGAAGTCTCAAAGAAATTTAATCTTGTATTCCAAACAGGTTTGACCTTACTCATAGTAATTGAAATAAAAGAGCACCCGCGTTAACGCTGTGCTCTTTTTAACGTACTATCCTTATTCCTTCATTGATCATTATTTCACAGAATTTCACCTAAGTGATGGTCTGTATCAACAACATTAAGTGTATTTGTATTTGCAATTAACTTTTAGGTTTACGGTGGAAAAAGCAGATTAACGAGCCAATCATCTCCTTTCATGTTATTTTATATTACATATTATTATGATTTAGATAACTTCAGAATTCTATCAGTGCGACTAAAAAGTATGATTTGATAAGATTTCTGTTCCTAAATATATAGTTTTCGGCTGGTTTTGTGAATTAATCACACAAGAAAATAAGATCTATTATGAATAGTTTACAATGACATTCTTATACATATGTAATATAATTTAACAAATAATAAAGGTAAGATAACATGAAATGTTAGGTAATTATTGTTTTTTATTTTATATTAAGGAGTGGATTTTGATGCATATGATCTCAAGGCCGTATTCCTTTCCATTTGATGGAGACCTAAGAGCCGAAAATACGGCGCTGATTATTATTGATATGCAGATTGATTTCTGCGGAAAAGGCGGTTACATCGACCAAATGGGCTATGATCTGTCTTTGACACGACGGGCAATCGAGCCGATTCAGCGGATACTCAATTGTGCTCGCAGTATCGATGGGCTTACCGTTATCCATACGAGAGAAGGGCACCGCGAAGATCTTTCTGACCTTCCAGCTAACAAAAGATGGCGCAGTAAGCAAGCCGGTGCAGAAATCGGATCAGAAGGACCCGCAGGCCGAATTCTCGTTCGTAATCAGCCAGGTTGGAACATTATTGAAGAATTGACCCCACTACCAAGTGAAATCATTCTCGATAAACCTGGAAAAGGATGTTTCTACGCGACGGATCTCGATATGATACTTCGAACTAAAGGCATTCGGAATCTCATTCTGACGGGAATTACGACAGATGTCTGCGTACACACAACGATGCGAGAAGCGAATGACCGCGGATATGAGTGCGTTCTTCTTGAAGACTGCACCGGAGCGACCGAGCCAGCTAATTGTCAAGCAGCACTAAATATGATCACAATGCAGGGCGGGATTTTCGGAGCCGTCTCTGACTCCGAGGCAGGAATTTCCGCTCTCAGACAACTTCAAAAAAAGACCGTGAAATAAAATTCGGTATTTCAATTTGGGGGATGATTTCGATGAGAGAACACGAAAATCAGATACTAGAAGAAGAGTATGAAAACTCCGCTGTTCCTGCCAAAGCACGTAAAAGTCTTTTCTCCGTGTCTATGATCTGGATCGGATTCCCTATGATTATGACCAGTGCGGTTACTGGTGCAACCATTATTGGTGGTCTTGGGTTCTGGACTGGGATGCTGTCCATTCTGATTGGAAATCTCATTTTGTTTGGTTATGTGGGTGCTCTTGCAATGCTATCGGCGAACAAAGGATATAACTTTTCACTTCAATCGGCCATTACCTTTGGTAGCAAAGGGGCCCGCGTTGTGTCAGGCCTGTTGTCTACACTCGTTATCGGCTGGTTTGCAGTCCAAACCGGCATGACTGGCAGCAGCATGCATGATGCTTTTGGCAGCAACGCATTCCTCATCACGTTTATTGCCAGTGTACTATTTATAGTACTAACTCTCTTCGGCGTAAAAGCACTCACCTATATCGGAGCAGTATCAGCTCCATTTTTCTTCCTCATTGGACTGTGGGCTGTCCACGATGCAACCAAAAACATTGGATTCTCCTCCATCACCGGTTTTCAAGGGACGGGTATGATCAGTATGGGTCTCGCGGTAACGATGGTTATCTCGCTATTTGCTGATTCTGGAACGATGACCGCTGACTTTAATCGCTGGTCTAAAAATAAAAAGCAGGCGCTGGCATCTACGTTTACAGCATTTCCGCTTGCCTGTATGATCGCCATGGTTTTCGGGGGCCTGATTGCAGCTACGGCTAGCCAAAACTCTGATCTATTTCTATATATAGCCGGCAAAGGCGGTATGATTGCCTATATTTCGAAACTCCTCCTGTTCCTAAATTTGGGTAGCGTCTGTGCCCACTGCCTCTACAACGCGTCTGTCGGCTGGTCCAGCCTGACGGGTCGTAAAATGCGGGAAACAGCTGTTGTCCTTGGCGTAATCGGCACAATCTTTGCCGTATCCGGAGCCTGGAACCATTTTTTTGACTGGCTTAATTTGCTCGGCATTATCGTGCCTCCGATCGGCGCTGTTATCCTTTGCGATCAACTCTTTCTTCGCAGGAAAGCCGATATCAGCCAAACGGTGCGAATTTCCGCTTTTGCCGCTTGGGTGATCGGTGCTTTTATTGGTCTGATCGTAGACCAGTTTGCTCCGTTTCTGTCCACTGCCGTAATGTCCATGCTTGCTGGCGGTGTAGCATATACAGCCATTATGCTGGCAAAAACAAGCTTCTTCACACCTGCAGAACCGGTGAAAAACCTTGCCATAGAGCCAGCACAAAAACAAAGTTAAGGTAAAGGAAAATGCCATATGAACAATGAACTGCTGCAATCTGCAGATACCGAATTTACTTGTGCTGATATTCTGAGGCTCCCGCATCTAGTAGGCATACGCCTGCGGGCAGGGGAGGCTGGACTTCGCCATCCGGTAACCCATGCCAATGTTATGGAGGTTCCCGATATATCTGACTGGGCCCAAGCAGGCGAGTTTTTGATGACAACGGGATACCCTTTTCGGAATAATCCTGCAATGTTGTCCGGCATGATCCCTAAATTAGTTGAAAAAGGCGTAGCCGCGCTTGGGGTGAAGACCAAACGCTTTATCGCTGAAATCCCCGAAGATGCAATCGAACTGGCAGAAAAGTATGGCTTTCCTATTTTCGAGTTACCTCCCCATACCGTGTTCTCGGAAGTACAGCGGGAAACAATGGAAAGAGTACTCGCACAGGAGACTGAAATGCTAAGCATACTGCATCAGCACGTGCAGCAGTTGTCGCAGTTGATGTTGGAAGGAAAGCCGCTGGATGAATTTATTGCTTGTCTTGAAGCCATCATGAAACGTTCGGTCGCTCTTTTCGATGACAGTGGTCTTCTGTATGCATCTGAAACAGGGACTGAATTAGAAGAAATTCTAGAAGGAAAGACGTTTGGCCAGTGGATAGATCTTGGAACTGGGAAGGATGCAAAAACTACTGTAGTTCATGAGGATTTACCTGTTCGAACTACGCCTATCCATGCCAATGGAAGGGAGCGATCTGCCGTGTTGTTTACGGCGGATTTTCCTATTCCGCATTCAAAGATGGATATTCTTCTTCTAGAAAGGGTCCGTGTTCTAATTGGGATGGAGCTTTCGGCCATACGTATGCGCAGGGAAATTGAATCTAAATATATGGATCAGTTTTTACAAGATTGGCTTCTTGGCCGTATTCCTACAGAAAAGGACATTCACATGAGAGCAGAAGCTAGCGGCTTTTGTTTACCGGTTCTAGTACCTATTTTCGTTATACTCGCTAGGCCGCTAGATCAGCGGCTACACCCGGGAAGCCTTAAACAGGCCGTGATACATCTGCGTTCCATAAATGTCGCGGAGAACACCCAAAAGCATCATAACCATATCCATGGAGTTGTTATTCGGGACCAGCTCGTATTCATCGCAGCCGGTGCAGATGCCGATTTTGCAGTGCGTTCCGTGAGGGAAGAGCTTGCTTTGATGTTTAGTCATCCCGATGAGCCTTCTTTTTCTCTATGTACCGGGAAAGGTGCTCTATCGCTTGATCAGGTTCAAGACAGCTACCAGGAAGCAGTGAAGGTGGCTTTGATATCTGTAATTACAGGAGTCAGGCAGCCGCACGTTACCATGGAGCAGCTCGGCATCTACCGCCTGCTGTATTTACTCTCTGACGAGGAGGAGGCCAGTTCGTTTCGGGATCAATATATCGAACCTCTCGCCGCTTACGATAGCAGTCATGGATCTTCCTTGCTCCTTACTGCCACAACCTATTTGGAGTACAATTTAAACGCGAAAAAAACCGCGGCTGCGTTATTTACTCACTACAACACAGTCATGCACCGGCTAGAACGGATTGAAGAGCTGCTTCAGATCAGTTTTGACCTCGCAAACGACCGCCTGCAGCTGGAAATGGCAATAAAGCTGTATGCCATGCAGGCTAAATTCAGCAAAATATAACCTGAATTGAGTTAAATATGTTAAACAAGAATGGAGCGGAAGTGTCATGGAAAACATATGCACCTTCACAGGCAAAGCAAGCTTGCCCAAGTCATTAACCATTACCTGTTTAATAGACCTATATCAAGAACAGAAAATTACCCCAATCCAGGTCATTGAGGAAATTATAGAGCGTGCTAATGCGGATAAAGAGATGAACATATGGATTGAAGCTCCCACCATGGAAAGAATTGCACCTTATCTTAAGCGACTAGAAGCCTTAGACCCAGCAAATTTTCCATTATGGGGTATTCCTTTTGCGGTCAAAGATAACATAGATGTAGCGGGCTATCCAACAACTGCTGCCTGCCCGGATTTTCAATACGAACCAGATGAGCATGCTTTTGTTGTCCAAAAATTAATTGACGCGGGGGCTATTCCTGTTGGCAAAACCAATCTGGATCAATTCGCGACAGGTCTTGTCGGCACCCGAAGTCCATATGGCGAAACGCATAACGCCTTGAAATCAGAGATGATCAGCGGCGGTTCTAGCTCCGGATCCTCTGTCGCCGTAGCCCGGGGTCAAGCGGCTTTTTCCTTGGGGACGGACACGGCTGGCTCAGGAAGGGTGCCTGCTGCCTTGAACCGGCTGGTTGGCTTTAAGCCAAGTCTTGGTGCATGGTCGGTCGGCGGGGTTGTCCCTGCTTCGGCAAGTCTAGATTGTGTCACGGTATTTACGAACCAGCTCCAAGATGCCCTAACAGTGGATCGAATCGTCCGCTCTGTAGATGAAGAGGACTGCTGGTCGAAGGCAGTCCCGCTAAAGCCTAGGCAGGCTCCGCTAAAACTGCTGATTCCCGAACAAACCGATCTGTTCATTGGACCATTTAAGGCAGAGTATGAGCAGGCATGGAAAGAGGCACTGCAGCGGATCGATTCCTTAGGTATCTCGATTGAACTAATTGATATCTCTTTGTTCGAGGAAGCAGCAAAGTTATTATACGGTAGCGCCTGGGTGTCGGAACGCTGGGCTGGTCTCGGAGATTTTGTTCAAAATCATCCCGGCAGTGTTCTTCCGGTAACAGAGCAAATATTGAGGTCTGGTGCTGATAAAAACTATGACGCAAGTTCAGTATTTCAGGCTTTGCACCTGCTGCAGCAATATAAAAAGAAGACTGACGTTATGCTGGATAGCGCCGTGTTAGTTCTCCCAACCTGCGGAGGAACTTGGCGCCGAGAAGATGTGGCTCTGGATCCTCTAAACACGAACCGTGAACTGGGGCGTTACACCAATCATTGCAATCTGCTGGATTTGTGCGCTATTGCGATGCCTGGGGATGATGCGGCGGAGGATTTGCCTTTCGGAGTTACGTTCTTCACCCTTTCGGGACAAGAGCATCTGACAGAGTATGTAGCGGGGAAATTCGAAGGTAGGAACAGCCCGGCTATAGAGTCTGAGCTTTCCGTAAAGACTGAAACTACGCTGGTTGCCGTATGTGGCTTGCATATGCGGGGCTTTCCGCTCGAGAAGCAAATGCACGATTTATGTGCACGATTTGTGATGGAGACATTAACCGCTCCAAATTATCGCCTTTTCAAGCTGGACACCTTGCCTGCCAAGCCGGGGATGATCAAAGTTTCAGAAGGAGGAGCGCAGCTTCAGCTGGAGATATGGGAAATGCCTTTGTCGGCCTTCGGCAAATTCGCAGCATCTATTCCTGCTCCGCTGGGAATCGGGAAAGTTGAGCTGGAGGATGGGCGAGAGATTCCTGGATTCTTGTGCGAAGCTTATGTCGCTGAAAGCTTATGTGATATTACTGCATCAGGGGGATGGAAGAAAGCAGTATCAGTGACCGGACAATAGAAAGGACTGCATTCAAGATCGATTGGTAGGAGCATAGATGGTAACAGAAGTTCCGATCATAGTTCCTTTATCCTGAGCATCTGAAACCGGATGGGGCAACCTATTCAGATAATTTGTATATAACTGATTTGCCTTCTTGTACAATTAAGTATAAGAAGGCTTTTTGACTTGTTAAAAAACACATTACCAAAGCCTTTTAAAAAACACCCAAATTGTTAAACTGATAAAATATTAACTTGGTAAAAAATTTATATCATTTTGTAAATCCCTGTGTAATTCGCCATGATTACTTACTTATAACTAGTTTTAGTTTGACATAGCTCTGAAAAAAGCATGATTTAAAAATCATGACTTTTATACTCCGATTATCCAATTCCACTATATACTTACTAATTAATCCAATGTAATGTTTAAAGCATGAATTGACAAAGGAGATGCTTACTATTAGTAGAATCATAGGTATGGTTTTCAGTTTAATTCTTGTTTTCACTTTTGCTACTCATCCAGTATCAGCAGCCAGCAGTAAAACAAAAATACAAGTTATATTTGTCAGCGCTGAACTTGTATGAAACAATCACGTGGGTAACGAGTGGTGGTGGGGAGGATACGTTAATGGTAAAGAAATTGAAGAAGGCAGTTCAGTTACCCTTATCTTGAGTCTTCTAAAACGATTAAACTACTAGCTGAAGCTCAAGAACAAGATAAATATCCAGATGACGGTGAAGGAAGTTCTGTTATTAAAGTAACATCGATTAAAAAAACGTTGAATAAAAACATCAAGGTAAAAGTCGTTGAAAATAGAGGTAGGTATTCTGGAAATACAGCAACTTGGAAGTTTACATTCAAGATTGAAAAAATATGAGATACAGCTTAATTTGTTATAAATTCTACTATGAAGTGTGACACCTAGCCAAACAATAAAAAAGCCCATGGCCTGATTCGTGTAGAATAGAGCTACCACAAAAAATTCACACAGGAGAATCAGATCATGAGCTAAATGAAATTTAGTAAACTAGAAGTACTACATCAACTGGGGACCGAGTGTTTTCTCAGTTAATAAAAGTGTCACCATTTCATCATAAACCACTCATTTTTGTACTCTTGATGTTTTATAATTTGTTTATTTTTTATACTACTCTTGTTTAAAGTAAAGCCAGCTCGATCATAGCCTGTCGTAAACCTGGTGAGATGGGGTTAGGATTTCGAATAGGTCCCATAACTAATCTAGCTTTATGCCGAATTTCCTCAATGCTTTGTTTTGAAAGACGAAACTTATTCACACGCAAATTCTCAATTATCTCCTGAGCTAACTCGACCGGCATATCGTTTGTAATTATATCAATTAATGATGAAGGGTCCACAACAGAACCTAGGGCTGACTTTACTTCATATGTATGTTTAGTAGAGGTTGCTGCAATCATAAGTTGAGAATCTATATGATTTTGACTCTGAAAGAGCTCACTGTTTTGCTTAGCATTATGCTGATATTTTATACTTAGTCTGTTCAGACACTCTCTCATAGCCTCGGACTCGTCATCTGCCCACCACTGAAATTCATCCCCTTCCTTTGAAAGAGATACAGCTTTCTCCAAGGGTATTGCTGCACAGTAAATGCTATAACCAAATTTATTATTTGAAGGAGTGAACCTTTGAATCCATGTCTTCCCCTCAGTAGGATCAACATAAGCTAAACTAAATACTTTATACTTCTGCACTACAGACGACGATTTATCATTATGATTAAAATGGTTCACTCCAAACATTTCGCGAAATACAAAGGATTCTCCAAACGTTTCCATAAACTCATTAACAAACTCACTCCAGTCTTCATCGATAGACGAGTGAACTTTCATTTGACTCTCTGCCAGATACAACGAAATCATCGATCGGTTGGGTACCTTTGCAATCCATGATGCATCTATAAAGTAATACGGTGTAAATCCAGCAGCCTTGTAAGCTGCTGTCCGCTTCTGAATATAGTTGTTATAAGACTCATCTTCTCGAGATCCTGTCACATAATCTATAGCCCACTTTTCCCCTGAAGGAAACACCAATATGTAATCCGGAACGATATGAAGAACGGATCGGTACATATAACCGTCTTCAAGAAGAACTCCGTGAGTTTTCACTTGTCCTTCTAGATAGGTACGAAGGATAGCTCGACCTACTCGATGAATTTGAATACTCTCTTGTTTATTAACACGGCGGATATATTTTTCGTAGTTGTCCGCACTAGGACAGCGTTTGCCTTCATGGCGAAAGTGGGGGGATTCTTCCCGAAGCACTAAAATCACCTGCTGACTGCAACACTGACAACTAAAGCTCCTCTTACGAGAGTGTATACGATACTTTTTTTCTAATGTTTGAATGATAGCACTCCTAGAAGACCCTTCCAAAGCCTCAGTTCTCCATTCCTTAGCGATATCAATTTTCTGATCAAATAGAATGGCGGTTTCCATAATGCCCTCCCCTGTAATATTTATGTACATTACTTCCTCACTGTTCTATTAAAATCCTTGTTGATAAGCAGTTAAGTAGCTTCTGGCAAAGAATCGAGTTAAGTAAAATTTGGGATACTAAGCATCTTTAAAATCGAGGATTGCTTTTTATCATACTTTATTTCTTGGAGGGATTATATTGGTAAGACCAAAGCTTAATGGGGTAAGTACTAAGATTGTAGAAGCTAACGTTTTTCTAAACCAGGCAAAGGGATTATATGATAGATCGGCCAAGGTTGGAGAGAGGTTAATATTGTTAGAAGGTTCATTATTAGAAGAGCCTGATTTAAATGGCTGGATTTATCGTGATCTTGAGAGTTTACTAGGTCAAGGATTTGTGGTAAAGATAGGTAGAAAGTATATTGTAAAACATCCAATTAGTGGTATCACTAGTGGAACAGCGGCGTCTGTACTTGGAGTGGGCTTTAAACCTGCAGGATACAGGCTGTAGAATTCGCAAATGGGAAAAGTATAACAGATGCTGAAGAAAAGTAAGAAGAGTTAATGTGCTAAATGCATTTTCTACAGAGAGCAGCTATGAATTCGGTTCGATTTTCTACATCACGACACAACAATCGGTCTCAGCCCATAAATTGAGGTATTATGCCCTCATGTGAAAAAAGAGAACATGTAACAATGAAGCTTGGATATGCATCGAGCTTGGCTGTAAGGCTAGATACGTTAACTTGGCCAGTTGAATAGGTAACTGCTCCGGTGTTTCTTTTTGTAAGTATTTCAATAGCTATCCCTATTTTAGCATATTTGTCCGAAACGCCTGAGTTGTTATCGAATTTGAAGTTAACTTGTTGAACCGTACGGTATGAGGCATTCGCCATGTCTTTAGAGAATGTGCGATTGCACCTTTGAAATCTACTTTGTAAGCAGAACTTGGGGGTCAAAAGGTGAGTTTATCCAAGCATCTGAAATAATAATACGAACAGCAAATCAAATAGTCATTTGAGGCACCTCCGTGTTTTCCTGCTTTAGTATTTGAAGTCACTCTACTAACGAGCTCTTCATATATAGGGGAGTTTTAAAACGACTTTTAACAACCAGAGAGGGTGGTGTTTTTGAAAAAGTTATCTGTTTTTTTTATAGCGATATGTTTTGTTTTAGTTACAGCAGGTTGCAGCAAGGCCAATGGAAAGTTTGAATTTCTAATTCCAAAAGATTACGTTGGATGGGTTTATATCATATACGATCAATCAGAGTATCCAGAGATTAAGAAGGAGGACGGAGTGACTACCTTCCGAATTGGAGAGGATGGCATCCTTAAAACATCTAACAAAGATGCCTTCTATGGTACTTCTACTGACAGATACTTTTATGTAGACGAAAAAGGAAATAAGGTAAAGGAACTTGATCAAATAGAGGATATTCATAATAAGGGCGTAGGAAATAAGGGCGAAGGAGGCGGAGTCAAGAACGGAGTAGAATATACTACCGAAGCACTTTCTACTGTCGAGTCCTTTTTTGTAGGAGACAAGAGTTTGATGAAGAACTACAAGGAAGTTTATCCAGAGGACGAAATGGAGCAAACAAAGTAAATAATATCATTAACTAAAGCAAGAGCAGCGGAACTATATCCGCTGCTCTTTTTTAATTAATGATGTTATAAATGAAAGCAAAGTATCCCGATTTTTCAAACTAACTTTTACAATTAATGCAATTAATTCACTGATAAAATATGTTTTTTACTAAAAAAAGCATACGTTCTAAAAATGAGAATAGCCCTCTAGGAACTCCTAATTACAAGCATAGTTGCAGAAGAGGAACTCAGCAGTGATGAAGCAAGATTCTATGGTTGAACGGTTTCGTAGCGAAGTTTATCCGATTGGTTGGCGGCTACAATATCACGAGAAAGAACGAAAGCATGAGTTATCTTTATTTGATGGTGCTCCTGAAACATCATATCGCACGGACTATTGGGATAGTAGAATCCTGGTTAAAGACTTTCTTTTAACACTGTCGATAAAAGGTAGAACTATTCTTTACAAACTTTATGTCGAAGATCTAACAGAAAAATAAGTAGCTTTAAATATGAGTCAGCAGGCGGGGAACAGATGGAAGAGAAAGATGATTCAACAGTTTATACAGACTGTATTGCTTCAAGAGGCGAAACAGAAAGAAACGGAAGCTATGCTAGATTAGTGATTTATATCAGGATGATATCGAAAAAATCAGCAATTCCATACGTATTCCGAAAGAAGATGCCAAATCACAAATTATTGTTGAATTGCTTGAGTATATTCAAAACGAAAAGAATGGCTAGACCAATGATGCGCTTGGGTGTAATAAGTAGTTATATCAAATAGACTGCAGGCAAACTAGTTTAAGCTAGTTTGTCTACAGTCTGAAGGTTTCCCAACGAAACCTTTTCCCATTTTCAACGTATAAAATTTCAACAATGGGAGGTGTCGCACATGATTAGGGACAACGATTCGTTGCTGATCCATGAACGGGAAGATCGAAGAATGGAGCCCTTCTTCTGGATTCTGACGTTCGAAGCCATGGCGGTTTTGATAGTGCTGGCCATTGCTATGATTGCCGGACCGATTGTGCTGCTATGGTATTATCCTGCTTGGTGGGCGTACACCTTGTTAGCTGTCGGAGGGGTGCTTGGGGTGCTGCTTGCGCGATTTACCTACAGGTATCTGACAAAACTTGTGAGAAAAAACCGTCGTCTAAGCACTTATCGAATTTACGAGGATAGAATCGAGGCCGTGGTTTATGATGCCGACGGGAGGAATGCTGCGGAGATCGATATTCCGTTAGTACAAGTGGAATCTGTATATGCATCTGTGCAGGTGGTGAATCAGGCTTACCATTACCAGAAGACGGGATGGACGGAACGCCTTTCTCCTTTTGATGTGCTGCCCATTCTGTACATTGCATATAACAGTGGCAGGAATCGGCGCGTGCTGACAATTCCTTTCTATAAGGATGATTCGGTCGACCGTTGGCTAGGTGCCTTGCAGAAACGGGAAATTCCGATACAGGTCATAGATAGGATGATGCAGTCCGTGTCCGAAGCTTTTCAATTGGATGCCATTGATAGTGGTGATTATACTTATCCATTTTTATATAAAGGTAATTTTAAGATTGATATCCAGCATGCTGTGGTCGAAATAGAGCGGAAGAAAAAAATGGATATAGAGCTGGCTATGGCAACCGGAGAGGAAGAGCCTCTTGAGGATCCGACTGCGGAAGAAGAGAGGAAGACAGCGGCTTCAAGCTACTCTTCTTCCTCACAAACAAATGCTACTCCTCCGGGTAAGGAGCTCGTTCCCGGAGATTCTGATGCCCGCTGGCTCCGATTTTCGTCCATAGGCATACTGGTGCTTCTCGTCGCCTCGCTATACCCGATCGTCCTTCTGGAGGAAACGCGTATTTTTCCGGACATTAGCGTGTTCTTGTGCTTTGGTTTATTGTTTGCCGGGGCGCTGGCTTACTTCTACCGGATGCGACAGTTGAAGGGTTGGGCCGCGTTCCGGTTCGTACTGATTACCAGTCTGGGATGGATTATATTGGGTCTTTCTTTGGAGACAAGGGGAGAGATCGCTTATGAGACAACCTCGATTGCCTCAGCGATAGCTCTCCTCCAGCCTGTCTTAGTCTGGCTGCCTTACTATGCGGCAGTGTGGATCCGGCGACGGTGGCCTGCCTCTTACCATCTGGTGCCTAAGCCACCACGATTGAAACGCCTTGACGGTAGAGGGAAGGGGGGAAGCGCATGAATTTATATCATGAGATATTTTTCTCCAAATGGCATCTGATTACAATTGTCGCGATCGCCGTCGCTTGGATTTCACTCTGGCTTGGGGGGTATGGCCGGAAAGCAATGCTTAAGAGTGGAATTGGGGCAACAATCTTTTTATATATAATTGCCCTAATTCCACTGGCTGTTACGATTCATGATAGGGAATATGTAGCAAAGAGAATGACCAGCCAGCTTGATCACCACTATGCTTTAAGGGTAGAACAATCCTTGGGCAAGGAATTAAGCGACATCGACCAGCTCGCAGCTTTCGCCTCCTCGCGTAGGGATGACGATAGCTACACAACGTATATATTTGCCGGAAATTATTCCGAATCTTTCTCGTTTAGCGGCAGCTTGGATATATTGATTTATGATAAGCAGGGCAAGGAACTGCATAAGGAGAAATACGAGCAGATCGTCCTGAAGCCTGGTGAGAAGAAGAAGATTGACCAATTCTACTCGCTACGGGATGCCAGCAACTATCAATATAGGTTTGTTTATCACCGTTATTGAATTTAGTACTATGCTGAGTGTCTATGGGAAGCTCCATGAATAATCCTCCTATATCTACATAAATTGCGGTAAATAAAGGACTTTTAATTTGAACGAATGATGTACTACTATAAGAATGGACGCGGTCAATGTGGATCTTAGGATTGTTCACTGGAATCCGACCTATCAATCAAAAAAGTTTATTGTCAGGGCAACCGGCAATAAACTTTTTTTGTTGCTCATAAAAACCCCTTGATCATTCCCGAAAGTGTCCATCTGCTGCAGATCACCCATGACCGCCGCATAAGCGCAGGAAATAATGCCGTGTGCTTGTTCGGTCCTGTAGCGCGCCGATAATTACCCTATTAAATAGATCCATCAGCATACAAAGGTAATGCCATTTCCGGACTTTCTCACACGTTAGTTGCTCAAACACATTCGCCGTATTTACTTCGTTACACGACGTTTTATTGATGCTTGTACTGAACTGTGTACCTGGAGGCCAGGCCTTTGATGCTTATTCGCCGACTGAAAGGTGAGTCCGTGCTCATAAAAATTATTAAATAAAAGCTAATCTTCAGTGGAGCCGGTGGCGAGTTCCATCGTTGTAGTGATATTTACATGGAATATTTCTATGATTTAAATTATGAGGGGCTTTCTCTAAGAGCTGAACAACAGGCCTTATTAATGCCCAGTTGTTCTTCGAGATAAAGGCATAGGACGTAATTCAAAAGCATGTTCAGTTCTACATCCTGAATAGTTTAATGAAGATTTGTCGACTCTTCATGGGTATGTTTGAATTTAAACATCTCTCTTTACGGTTGACCTTTGATCCTTCTTTATCAAAGCAATCAAAAAGGATCAACCAGAAGGAGGAGTGATCTCATAATACGAAAAGGCAGGAAATTTTGAGATGGTTGTGGAATAAATTCACAGACTTTACTGCATAAGGAGGTCTTAACTATGTCATCTTCAATGCATAGTATAGTCATAGGTGGACCTTGTAGAAGACGGGCAAGGAGATATACTTTTAGTAAAAACTTGTGAGGGTGGCTGGGTATACCCTGGTGGACACATGGAAGTGGGAAAAGGGTGTTTTATTAGCCCATTCCTTCCATAAAATCGGAATACTTGAAAACATAAGCGCCTTAAACGCCTATGCTCCTTATTACATAAAGTTAAAAGCCAGTATTGAAACTGTGTCGTCAATAAAAAACTCCTGTTTTAAGTCTAAAGAAGTTTACCTAAGAGTTAGAAAGATAAAGATATGGAGGGACAGAAATTGAAAAGGATACCAGTAGTCATTTTTATGTTATTGATCATAATTTTAAGTGGCTGTACATCAGAACAACCAAAAGAAGCTTCGGAGGAACAAGATAATTCAACAGTTACTCAAGTAAATTCTGAGGAAGCTGTAGAACCGACTCGTGAACAGAAAATAGAACAATTGTATCAAGAACTGAAGGAACAATACCCTGTTGCAGACTGCAGTCAAAACGAAGTGGAAGAAGCGGCTGAATGTCCAAAACCAGACTCTTTATCAACTGATCTGAAAGAAAATATAAATATTCAAATTATTTTGGATTCATCTAAAAGTATGGATCAATTGATAAATGGGCGCAGCAAGATGGAAATTGCTCAAGATGAGATTTCTAAATTCGTGGCCAGATTTCCAAAGAATACATACGTATCTTTTAGAGTGTACGGTCAGGAAGGAGCAAACGATCTGGAGCAAAAGAGTCTTTCGTGTTCTTCTACGGAAATAGTCTACTCTTTCCAGGAGTTAGACCAAGCTAAATTCAATACAGCTATACAGGATACAAAACCTGCAGGTTGGACGCCGATTGCGAAAGCGCTAGAAGAGGCAAAAAAAGATTTTGCTGAATTTAAAGGTGAGAATAATACAAACATTATCTATCTTGTTACGGACGGGCTAGAGACTTGTGGAGGTGATCCAGCGGCTGCAGCTGCAGCTTTAGCCGATTCCGACATTGAGGGCGTTATCAATGTAATCGGATTCGATGTTCAAGAAAGTACCGACAGTTTAAAAGAGATAGCGAAGAATGGGAATGGTGAGTACTTTGATGCAAAAAACGATGCTGCGTTAAAGAAAATTTTTGAAGATAATTTCAATTGGTATGAATGGACGACCTATTATAACTGTGTATGGTTAAATGAAACAACTTATAGCAACAACGTATGGTTAAAAGAATCGCTAGAGGCAAACTGTACATGGCTTGAGCTTACGACGCAAAAAAATAAGATTTATGCAGAAATTTCAAACAGAAAAAAAAATCAGGATCAAGAGGCTATAGAATTTGGTGAAGAGGTATATCAACGGATTGAACAGGAAAATGATGCAATAATCCAGGAAAAGAGGGAGAAGAAAGATCAGCTTGTTGAGGAATCAAGACAGTTTAGGGACAAGGCTGTTGAGAATGCAAGGACAGAACGTGATGAAAGGATTAACCCATAACATAAATGTGTAATATGAAAGAGGGACCCTTAAGTATAAAGTTGTCTCTCTTTTTTTATGTGCTATAAGGCGTGTCTTCAAACTCAAGCAAGCCACACCTCATCAGTATCTAGGTAGACATGATTTTAATTCGATTTTAGGCGGATCATTCATACTTTCCTTACGATACGGTTTAAGAACGACTAGTTGAACTTGCACGGAGAGTAGGTTCACAGCTTAAAAGGCCTACAATGTGAATGGTTTGATGCTGGAGATAAAAGAGGGGCTGTTGCTAGCAGGATCTAAGTCGGAAAGCTTTATACATATTGTATCGAAAGAGGAGACTTTGTAGTATTGCCAGGAGTGAACAATTAGGTTGAATGTTGATGATGATAAAAAACCTTAATTTATAAGGATTATGGAAAGACTTAAGTACATGTGTACAAAATCCTAATTTTGAGCATATGTCTATCTCTAGCTTGCACACTCCTTATAACTGGTCCACCAAATCCTGAGCTTTTACCGGAAAAAACGAACTGGGAGAGTATCCAATCTAATTTAAGAAAGCCTGAACAATGGGATTATCAAGTTAATAGTTTAATAGGAAAAAAAAGTGAGAAGAATGACGCAAATGATAAAACTATTTTTTTAATTCCTAAAACTGTAAAAAACGATGCTATTTACTTTAGAGAGAAACGAAATGATTGTGCACATGGAAAAGATATTGTCAGTTATCCGCATGTGGAGTGCTTATGGATGTTTATTAAAAACCATTCAGGAAAATTTATGGTTAATGGAGGGATTGATGGTTTTACACAGCTAGTTAAAATGCAATTTGACCCATCTGAAAATGACCCAACATCTGACTTTACAGAGTTACTGAATCTTCTCCCAAGTGTTGTTCATATAGATGAAATTAAAACACTTTTTTCTAAGCTATTTAACGTAGTGCCTATGAGATTCCAATCCCAGGATTACCACAAGCAATTTTGGATTTATCTTCTAGAAAATGATGAAACATTAAGGGGACATTTGTTAAGCTACCTTAAGGAAGAATTGGGCAAACTAGAGGGTTTCCTTTTTGCGTATCCCAAATTGATTCGATACTACAGTGACGATGATTCGACTTTACGTAAGATTTGGAATATTATTATCCCAGCGATTAATCTGTATGAAGATAGAATGGAAAGCCTATATGGGATGACAAACTGGTTAATATTGAATCAAAAGATTCCAAAAATAGAGTTGCCAGAATTTTGGAAGAAATGGATTAATAACGGAATACTACGATGGGTAGGGAATATATTGACACCAGAATTTGTTGCCCTGCTCCAAAGTTCTGGGTATTTTACGACTTATAGAGATTACCTCTTGAGGGAGAGTAATGCTGGTTCGAATTATTCGTTTTGGTATGATGAAGAGCAATTACTTCCGATCTACTTGAGATATGGCGATCTAGATCAAGAACTAGTTCAACATGTCAATACAATATTAGTTAATCTTAAATCTTCAGGCTCATTCAAATCCCGAGTAGCAGAAGCGTTAAATATTGACGGAGGAGCACGTCTAAAATTATTCAAAATGCAGTGCAATGATTTAGGCGTCAAATGTTATTATGGGAATTCGATTGATGAAGAAGAAGGCTCGTGACTCAAACTAAAGATATAGACAGATGATCAACATATAACTCAGATGTCTATTTTGAACATTTTTCTAGGTTAATGTTAAGTAGTTCAATTATTAAAGCACGTTATCACTTAGCCTAGGCGTAATGATGATTTAGAGCATTGTAGTTTAGAGCCGTTTAGGGGTAGATAGAACCTTACATCATATTTATAAAATCATCAATGTCTATACTCTCCTTGAAGTAGAATACTCAATTAAAGTCGTTGTTTATCTACTCAGCTGCGCCACTCCTAATACCGATATGAAGTCATTTTGCTATCATCGCTTTTAACATCCTTTTAATCCATAATGTCATTTCTCTTTCATTACCAACTTCCTCACATTCAAATAAACTATTGATTGTTATGTTAAAATAGAACGTCCTGCCTAATTTATTCAACATCGGGCAAATTAAAGAATGACCTTGAGGATAATTTCTCAAGGTCATTTGCATAATATGAGTGATGTTTAAGTTTCGATAATCAACAATCCGTCTAAATATGATTCTAACTCAGTAGTGTTAAGCCATGGTACTTCATTCCCCCTAACAGTATAAAAACGTAAAACGATCTCTTCACTATCATAAGAAAGTATTAGCATGAATTTCCTATGGCCGTTATATTGCCTATAGAGAACAGCAGCCCAAACTTCGAGTATCCTTATTCCGATGTTTAAGATTGCATCAGGATTAATACCCTCATCAAAATAATCATTTAAATGGATATGATTATAATCGGCTTCAAACGCTGTTCTATCAGGTACAAACTGATTTGGAGAAAAATAGGTTGCTAGTTCACTATTTTTTTCTTGATTAAGAAGAACACAACCGTCCCACTCAAAAAATCTCGGTAAGATAATATTCTCTATTTTTGATAGTTCATTAGATATATTATTCATACTGCCTGTCTTCATAGAATCAAGGTACTGTTTCATCTTAGAATTAGTTTTCATCTTCCACCTCATCACGGAGCGTAAGGACTTTCACCAAGATACTGTGTAAGTCCTACATTCAATTTCTTAACAAAATTTGAATCTTTGAGCATCTTATTAACACTTTTCGGAGCAAGTTTACCATTAGAATCTACAAATGCACCTTTTTGGGGGTCAAATAAATACTTCTTATTATTTGCATCTTGATAATGAATTTGTCCGGGACGCTGACCGGGGTTAGGGTTTTCCACGTCTATTCTTGCCTTACTACCATTCTCCTTCCAAATCGTCTTACTGGTAGTTTGTACCCCTTTTGCCCCAAATAAAGCACAATTAGTGTTGTGAACCCAAATCCCAAGGTCACTGACAAAGTACGTATGGAACTCGTCAACTGTCATATTGTAAACCGTAACGTGCCTATGTTCCAATTCGATGCTTTGAATCTTGAGTATATTCCCGTCACTCTGAACAAGCAAGTCTCCAACCTTAAGGTCTTTGACATACCTCCATCCCTTGCCCTTTACCCAAAACGGATGGTTATAGGTCGATTCAACGACTTGGTCGCCCACATGTATTTGATAAATCTCATCCGTTTCATGGTTAAACGTAGCGGTAACCTCTTTAATAGCTATCTCGCCAGTTGTTTCATCCTTCGAGAGAACCCTATCTCCTATCTCAATTTCCTCGATAGGTTTCTCCCCGTCGGCTGTTTGAACTTTCGTTCCTGCCGTAAAGCAATTACATTTACTGATCGGCTTAACTACTTTGTTTATAATCTTACCATTTTTATTGACCCATTTTACAACTAATTTACCGCCTTTAAGGACTTTTCCGACTGGTATAAATCCTGCAACCGCCATTGACTTATCAAAGAACGAGGATTTAGGATCGGTCAATGTTCGAATATCATCCAGTACTAAGAAGTTTACTGTAGCAGATGCACCTTTTTTAATAGATCTCCATCTTGTCCCTACCCATTCCCATACATGACCACTAGGATCCACATAAATTAACGGATTATTTCCGACATACGTATACAAGTTAAGTGTAGATGGCTCGACCAAGTCTCCCTGATAAGTATCTTCATTAATAAATCTCATGGAATTAGGATCATAGTAACGGGAACTTAAATAATAATAACCGGATTCATCATCGTATATCTCTCCTGCATATTTATAGGGGTTATTAAAGTTTCCAGTCTCTTTTACAATCTTCCCCCATGTGTCATATTCATAGGTGTTTAACGTTTTACCAGCCTTATCCTTAATCTCAATAACATCACCGTGCGAGTTATAGTAATAATAGCCAGCAGATGAGTTATGATTTTCTCTAAATAGTAAGTTCTGCCCTCCCCATATATTACGTGCTTTGCTATTTCCGGATGTATCGAGTTCCTCAATTACTTGTCCATTAAGATACACGTAGCGGGTAACATCCGATGTATTTGAAGTTTTAGTTGCTCTTGTTCCATCACCATAATAAGTGTAGGCTGTCTTTTTTTCTACTCCATCGTTATCGACTGATATATATGAAGAAAGCTGGTTAAGTGCGTCATATTCAAGAGAAGCACTACCTGTCTGAAACTCGTTAAAATCATCTCCTTTAATGGCATTGATATTTCCTTGTTCGTCATAACTATAGTCTCTGCTTCCCAACTGATTAATTTCTTGCTTTAACCTATTTAATCCATCATAAGCGTACACAAACGAATCACTGTTTACAGTCTTCTTATTAACATTACTATAGCCATCGTACTCAATTTTCTCGTTCATACCACTAAACTGATTTGAAACAGTTTCGTTAAAGGAATTTGCTGTAAGCGTTTGGGAGATTTGATTAGGATATCTGGTAATTGTAGTTTGATTATCTTCCCCAATCGAATAATCCATTGTAGCTGTTTCCATACCAGGATAGCTTACACTCGAAATTCGCCCTAACAGGTCGTAAGTATAATCCACATGATTACCGTCTGGATAATACAAACCTGTCATCCGATCAAATGCATCGTAAGTCAACTTATAATTATGGTTTCCTACCGTTTGTGACTTTAAGCGGTTCCAGTCGTCATAACTATACTCGATCTCTGTGTTATCACTACTCGAGCTTATTTTTTTTAATAATAAAGAGAATGGCTCGTAAGATTTTTCTATTTGATAGACATTTTCGTTTTGTGCATTTTTAACTGTGATGTTCTTTTCCTGATTATATCCGTTATATTCATAGGAATAACTTTGCCCTAACTGATCGGTTACATTCGAAACTAAACCAATATTATTATAAATATAGTTAGTAGTACGAATGGTATCTTTTAATTCGGGAGTATCACTTAATTGGGTTTTTTTCGACTTAAGCAACCAACCCACTTCGTTATAAAAATCTTCTTTTTGCAAAACTCCGTTAATATAGCTTCTAGTTAATGAACCATTAAAGTCATAATAATAAGTATATTTCTGTTTTTCAGCATCTATCATTGAAATCAGATTGCCATCCGGATTGTAGGTATATTCTGTAACTTCCTTTTGGTCTCCAGTTTGGATGCTTGTTTTAATATTCTGACCCAGCGAGTTAAAAACGTTATATGTTTCCCTCTTCGAAGTTAAGCTTTTTTCCAAGTAGTAATCAGTTTGCCCTGAAAGGTTTTGTTTTGTTATTTCAGTTTTACCCTCTGGATTAGTGACCATAACTGTACTCTGAGGCAACTGCTTTGAACCGCTAACTGCTGTATTCGCATAAAAATATCGAGTGATGTAACCAAGAGCATCTGTAGTTTGAGAAAGTTCTCCATTACCGGCATACGCGAAAGTTGTCTTCATATCGTCGTTTCCATAAGGTTTGGTGGCTGTTTGTAACAGCCCTGTTTTATTAAAGCTATTTTCCACTAGAATTCGATCATTGTTACCTGAAATAGCAGACTGAATTTCAATATCCCCATAAGGTGTGTAATTGGTTATCGTTTGAATACCTTCTGGTGATGTTTCCGTTATCTTTCTCTCTTTATCGTTATACTCATAAGAATAATCTAAAGCAGGTTCTGAGGTAGTGGTAATATATTTTTCGGAAATGACACGATCATTAAAATCATATTTACTTTGCACCTGACTCCCATCAGGAAATGAACTCAAGATCTGTCTTCCATATTTATCATATTGAAAGGTATAAGAAATTGGAGTTGGTGAAGAACCATCTTTTAAAGTAAGGTAAACGGTTTGTTTGGTGACATTTAAACCGTTAGCGTCATACTCTAAATACTGTTCATATGCACGGTAATTACCGTATAAATCTCCAGAGGAGGTTACACGTATATGAGTTGGCTGTTTGTTGCTATTGTAAGATAAATAATCCGTAACTAAGGTGTCCGTAGATGGCTTTCCTTCATTAGAATAGCTGTTAATAACAGTATGATTTCCTACTGTTCCATCGGAGTTATAAGCATATGACTGCCTCTTAATTAGTGAGCTATCTGTAGAAACATTCTCAATATAACTTACTTGGTGAAAAGGTCCATTATATAAGTAATTTGTTACATTTCCAGATACATCCACCGTTCTTTTCGGAAACCCATAGTTATCATAGCTGTAGGACTGAACAGCTGCTTGATTAGTAATGTTTGATGCGTTGCCCCCAAAGTAAAGTTCTCTTTTGAGCTGCTCTGTACGGTTGTCTGAAGCTAAATAATCCGTAAATGTTTTTATTATAGATGGATCATATCCATTTTCAAAAAAACTAGCCATTACAACCGATTTCCCAAAGTCCACCTGTACTCCATCGATATTTTGCTGTAAAGGACTGTTCATATCTTGGTAATCAGTATAGCTATAAGTGTTTAGTACTTTTCCGTTACTATGAGGCGTGTAGTACTTCCATTCGTTAATGACGTAATCTCCATAGTTATAACCGTACTTGGTGGCAATTTGATCACCGCTTCGAGATGTACTATCGGAAAGTCTGACATAAGCGACTCCTTCTTCTTCACGAGAAATATTCCAAATTTCATGAGAATCTTTACTGTCGGAGGAAGTATTCTTTTGAAAGATTTTTTGATTATTATGATTATCGGTATAGGAATAATAAACATTCAATACAGGATGATAACCCACATACGTAATAATGTTAGAATCAAGAAAGACACGGTTGCTCCCTCGCTTTTTGACCTGATCCTTCCAATTATCAGCTTGATCCCACGAACCATCATACGTACTATATTGATAGTTTGTTGAAAGACCATCTTCTTCATTGATTTGTTTTAATAATAAATATTCAATTTCGCCATATGTGCTTCTATCCCGATTAAAAATACTTGCTGCCTCTGCACCATTTACGTCCAAAATAGGTTCGTAATTTTGGTCAAAATAATACATATAGTCGTCTTCAAAATTAAAATCTGCATGTCTGGAAGAATCAGGTTCGTAATAACTATAACTTTTTATCGTTCGTTTATTAATATTGTCTCTAACTGAATTAAGTTGATAGTATGAAGCAGGAATGGTTTGGATGGTGTAAGTATCTGGCTCTACAGATTCTTTGTCAACCAAACGTAATGTAGCTTGATGGTCTACAAGATCAGAATCATAGGAAAGGTCATAAAGTAATTCACCCTTTGTGTTGGTTACTGTTATCCCAATGATTCTCTGTTCAACTCTACTGATTTTAACTACTGAATTTAGTGAATCAGTAATCGTAATTCCATCTTCAGAGTATGCATAAGTTATTTTATCGTCTAGAAAATTCTTCTTGTAAAGAATCTCTCCTTCTTCATTAAATGCATATTCAATTTGATCATTTAGAGTTAACAAATGATTCCCAACACTATCCATTTTATAGATAACATTATGATATGGATAATTAATAGGATAGGACTTATCATTATTTTCATCGTTTATATCAAACTCATAGGTTGTTCCATCTTCTAAAGTAAATCGTCTTCTTCCTTGGTCAAATCCATATTCTCGATTGTATACATCATAGGAAGAATTAGGTTGAAAAATTAATGGAATGGTTTCGAAAATCCAATCCGTCTTCATAGTAGGAATATTGAGAGTCCATCCTGTAGACACAAAATAATCAGTGTCATTGACGGAGTCTATGGCCTGGCTTACGGTATTTCCCATACAGTCTGAAGCAGGAACTTTTGTGTTGTAATCACTATTAGATTGGTCGCATATTTGTGTAGATTCATAGGAGGGTAAGGTTGTTTTTGCATTCATTGAGTCGTACATCCGGATAATTGATAAGTCCAATCCATGCTTTCCCTCCAAATAAATGTCCGTATCTGCTTGTGAGGCTGAACGGTAAACAGCATTCACATCGGCCTCAGTATCAACTGAACGTTCATAGTGGTAAAGAGTATTACGGTCATTGAAATTGAACAATGTGGGCAAAGAAAACTCACGAAATCCAGAATAGACAGAGTCTGTGACAGAAGGTTTCTGATTATCGTTTACATCATAATCATCGCCCTTATCCTTGCTGTCCTCATGAGAATCAGAATTACCATATACATCTTCAATGACCTCTGTATAAACAGCATCCGTAACTGATTCAGGTAAGATAATAGCTTCTGAGTGAATAGGCCTGTTCTTGCTTGAGGAAATAGGATCGATCTCAAAGTTATAAGCTTCTAGTACAATCGGCGTTAAGCCTAAAATGATGTCTTTTTCTGATTGCGAAAACGACTTTATTAGAGAAACTAATTCATTTTTTTCAACAGAAAGACTTTTCATTAATAAGTCAGTATCAAGTAAAGAATTAAGTTCAGGATAATAATAGCTGGCAGCTAACAACATATCGGCAGAATAGTATTGTTTAACATCTTTAATTTGCTCATTACTTAGGCGACCAGGAGTAGATATACTTACGTAATCAGCCTCATCTACGAAATTACTTGTCTTCGTATCCTGTGCTGCTCTAGCTATTCCATAGAAATTGGCATCACTTAATATCATAGAAATGATAATGAACACATAAAACATTCGAGTCCATATATTGTTCTTCGTCATCTATTTTCTCCCTCGTTGTTATCGATCACCATGCGATCTATACTAGTGGTATTTCCTAATTCATCATAGTTGTATTCTGTTAGATATAACTTTCCATTCTTAGCAAATTGCTCTGATAATAATTGATTGAAAGTGTTATATTCAAACTTCTTTATACCAACATCATAGAAAAAATCATATATCTGGGTTATAACCCCGTTTTTTAGAACCCCTACTTTTAAAGTCGTTGATTTATTTATAGAAATAGGATTGTTATATTCTTTACCATTAGCTTTAGTAGGTGTCGAACCATCTAGAGTGTAAATCATTTTATCTGCTGAACTGTTTAGTGTTAGATAGAAAGGTTTCTCATAAACCCCGCTAGGCTTATTCACATGAACAAAATCAGGCGGTGCCCAACCATCTCTCTTAATCTGTGCATAGGCCCATATATAAACTTCATTAAATTTTTGATTGAATCCATCATTTAGTGCTTGGTTTATATTGTTCCATATTCCAAGGTGATCTTGGTCAAGTACAAAACCAGCAAAATAATGAATTAGCTCAGGAGGATAGTTCAACTGGGATTGAACAAAGATCATGGATTTTGAGTGTTTTTGCATTTGATCATAAATGAGGTAGTCATAGTCTTCTAACATAAAAAAATCAAGATTAGGATATCTCCAGTGTTTTTTAGGGAAATTCACAATACTCATCATACGTGGAACCCTATCTTTATCTATTACTGAAGGTGTGAAAAATAAAACAGTGAACTTAGCGTCAGCGTACTTCTCCTTTAAAGCATCTCTTAGAAGCCAAGTAAATTCACCATTTTTATCCCTAAGCCAGTTCAGCATTTCTTCATGTCCTCTAAAAGATTCTGTACTGGATTTAAAGACATAAAGGTCTTTTCCTGTTTCTTTTTTATAAAGTTCTTTTGTAGCTTTATCATAAAAGGTTGGTGGTTTCCCTTCTTTGTTTTCCATAAACCACCACCAAGGTTCACCCAACTGGATCGCAGGTTCAAGACCATTTTCTTTTGATATTTGTGCAAGTCCTAAAATATACTTTTTATAGAAACTTTGTACTTCACTATTTGTAAAACTTAAAAAATGAGGAGTCGGTGTCCAGCCACTAGTAGCTGGAGTATTATCCCATGCCCTTTGCCACCACTCATTTGGAGCATCTACATTTTCCATTGAAATCGAATTTATCAAGCTGAAGTTATTCTCTTTTAATCTTTGAACATAGTTTTGGTACCATTCTTCAAAAGCTGCATTAAAAGGATAATCAGATATTAGCCTCATCTCTCCATTAGAATATCTTTTATCGTAGAAATGAGAAGCCCCCACATACATATTTACGCTCCCAGAGTATCCTAACTTCACATAATCGGAGATTACTCTTTCAGGTGTTAAATTATAAATATCGTCATAATCGTCTGTTAGACGAACTTGATGTTTCGATTTAGCCACAGGATCACTTCTTAGAAAGCTATCTCCTGTTACCGTCCAATTTGTCATCTTTATCATGAACTTTTGAGAATTGGGTAAATAATCTTTAACTAAATTTGTATTGTAATCTTTTGAAACAAAAGCCCACATAAGTCTTTTAATATTGGTAACCGGTATCTTAACCCATTCGGGATTTTTAACCCATTCTTCAACATAAGTTTTAGTGCCATCTGGTTTGGTAATAACTTTACTTTCTTTAATATAAGGTTGCCAGCCTGCATAAAGATTGTTAAAGTCTATTGTTATTGCTCCCTGTTGACCTGTCGCATTGCCTGAAGTTCTTCTAAGAGGAAAAAGAGAATTTGACCCATCTTCCCAATCATCTTTAGGTCTGTCAACGACATAATTCCAGAGCCTCACATAAAAAATGTCTCCTGTATTTGTTTCAATTGTAAGCGCAGGAGCAGAATTTGAGTCCATTTCTGGGATATCCCCGTAAATATAATAAGAGTAACTCAAGTTCACATTTGTAAAGTCAGGATCTGTTGGGTATTTCAGATCCTTATGGCTATACAGATCCTCCGTTTCCCAACTCATGCCACTAAGATCATAGGTTGTTCTGAAGTTCCCTCTAGTAATGACTGTATTTCCATTGGTAACTGTAGCTGCCATCATATCGAACGAAAAATTATTTGTTAAATATTTTGGCATAAGCTTGTATATATCTTTATTCGTATTTCCGATACTTAAATTCTGCTTGTTTGGTATCAATTGAGAACTCTTTGATTTAGAACTATTTTTTGATGGTCGTGGTTTATATTCAGGAAACTGTCTATTCCAACTTTCTAACTGTCTAGCATAACTCTCATTAATCTTATCCATATTCACCTTCTGAAGGGTTTCATTTTCACTTAAGCTATAAGGTGTCTTTATACTACTATACGTTTTATTATCGTCTGCGTAAGTTTCTTGGCTTATAAAACAAATACTGCTTACTAGAAAACAACAGATTAAAAATCTATAAATTTTCTTGCTTTTCAATAAAATAACCTCCACATTAATAACAATATTACGTATTCACTTTACAAAAATGCGCTTTTGGGTCGACCCTCCTAATTCAAGCCTATTATTTTTAATAAAGTAAAAATTTTCAAGCGGGGTTTATATTATCACTTTTTAAATTATATGTTAATAGTTATATATACCTAATTAATGTATAATAAATTACTTATAACAAAATAAAAAACCTTGAAGGCATGATGAAGTGCACCCCATAGAATAGACATTGGAAAAACCCCTGGGTTTAACCGATGAAATTCTAGGGGGTGTATTTTTTATGGCAATGAAAGGTCAAAAGTTTAAGACATATTCTGAGGAACTCAAGATGGAGGCAATTCGTTTGCACGTAGAGGAACAATGGACGTATCGGCAAATCAGCGATCATTTAGGAATTCATGATCAGGACCGAATGAAATGTTGGATGCGGAAATACCGTGAACAAGGTGAGTTTGGTTTGTTGGATCAACGAGGAAGACGAAAAGAGTATTTAGATCAGGAGCGATATGTTCAGCAGCTGAAACGGGAGAATACCATACTAAAAAAGTATTTGAAAATCTGGATGCAGGAGGGAAAGAGCAACGCTTCAGACTCATCGAACAAACGGCGAACATCGGCCACATAGCGGAACATTGCAAGCTTCTTGGCGTCTCTAGAAGCGGCTACTATGCATATGTAAAGAGGAAGAAGAACGACCGAGATGCCGAGGCTAAACAACTCATCCGCACGGTGTACAAACGCTATGAAGGGAAATATGGCTATCGACAGATCCAGTTATTCTTGTGGCAGGATAAAGGTGTATGGATGAATCACAAGAAGGTACTACGCCTGATGCAAAAGATGGGTATTCAAGCCAGCATTCGCCGGAAACGCCGATTTAACGCGACATACCAGGCAGCCGAGCGTGTTGCTGATAATCTGCTTAAGCGTAATTTTACGGCTGAAAAACCAAACCAGAAATGGGTGACGGATGTGACCCAATACCGAGTAGGCAGCGCTGGTTGTATCTCTCGGCAGTGAAAGACCTATTCAATAACGAGATTGTAGCCTACCAACTTAGTGAGCGTAATGACAATGAGCTGGTACTTCAGACCTTCGCAAGAGCCTTTTCTAAACAAAAAGACGTGACTGGACTAGTCGTTCATAGCGACCAAGGATTCCAATACACGTCTCATGCTTACCACGACATGCTACCAAAGGTTGGCGCCCAAATTAGCATGTCTCGCCGAGGCAATTGCCTAGACAACGCCTCTATGGAGAGTTTCTTCTCGCATCTCAAAACGGAAGGTCTCTACCCTTATGATATACGAAATCTGGTAGAGGCACAAAGGAGAATGGAGAAATTTATCCATTTCTATAACCGAAGACGGCCACAACGGAAACTAAAAAAACTGACGCCGGTAGAGTAGCGACGCCAGTTTACCGCCTAGGGTCTTTTTTCAATGTCTACAAAATGGGGTCTTGACCATGAGGCAATCAAGGTTTTTTATTTCTATTTATTACTGAAGCGTGAAATCCATCCATCCTCAGTGTATAATTCTCCAGCTAAACCATCACTGATTTCTCTAATATTAGAATACTTACTTTCTGTTGCTTTAACCAGTACATTAATGTCTTCTTCTTGTTCTAATGTCCATAAAAAATGATGTAAAGTCGTATCAACAATTTTAGGAAACAAATTAGCGATAAATTGAACTTGTTCAGGACTAAACGTGCTTAATGTTTCAAATATTTTTTTCGATTCATTATCTCTCATCTTACCTTGGAATATTCTTTCCCAATCATCTATAGCTTCATCTCTTATTCTTTCCATTAAAAATTGACCAAAAAAATCTAATACCGGTTTATTATCACTCATTTTATTCCACTCCTTATTTATACCAAGGTATATTACTAGGAACTTTGACACCTTGATGACGTAAGTTTTTAAGAGACTCCGCAACTAAATCTCTAGCTTCTTGCCGTGTTGCTCCCCCTGCTATTAATGCTTCTACCGCAATTCGAGTATGCTCTTGTATTGAGTTCACTCTTCCACTTTCAACCACTTCTTCTATAAATTCTTCTAACTGTTTAATCGCTTTTCTATATAGGCTTTGTTGTTTATGAGTCTGTTAATCTTTTATTGATAGACTCTACTTTCTTGTGTTCAATTAGTGGTGGTTCATACTTACTACTTATTTTAATTGCTGCACCATAGGACTCGGATACGTAAACTGGCCTATATTTAGCTAACAAGGAAGAGCAATGCTTGGTCAGCATAGATCTGGTTCTAAAGATTATTTTTTACATATCGTATCCAGGAAATCATTCAAACATTCGATCATTTGTTGCTGTTCTTCTAATGTAAGATTCGTTTGTTCGTTATAATCAACATTAACATTTGTCGCTTTATTGGAAACATGATTGACAGTAGTATAATTGTTGATGGTTGTTTTGTTCGTTATATCATTCGTTGTATTAGTCTCTGCATTCCATGAAGTAGCTAGTGTAGTAGTTATTGCAATAGGAATGAGCGGTTTAGAAATTTCACGCATAATAATAACCAATAATATTGCCCAAGTTGGTCTATCCTCTGGCTTATCCTTTCTAACTATATCTACTATCTCGGCCTTAACATGTGAATATCCATTCGTAATTACATTCTTAAATTTATCACATGTCTGTACTGGTACTTCTTCAGAAAGTAATCTCTGTAAAGTTTCATTATTCTCATAGTTGGATAAGGTATACTCCACTCTGTTTAGTAGATCACTGTAATCAGGTAAGTTTTCAATCGTCTCTAATGCAGGTAAAGCAAATTTAATTGAATTGATATTATGCGATAAATCGCTTACCATACTATTCAAATCAAGGGTGATCGGATTAATAGATTGATTGTTCCATATTTCAGTCGCTTTCAATGCTGCTTGATATCCTTCTGAATTGTATATCGATACTATTCTTTGTTGCGTCTCTAAGTAAGGTGCCAGAAGCTTATTTTGTCTCTCAAGATATTCATTCATTCGTTGATGTTGCTCAGAGTTAAAGAAATTATTATCTACCAATACTACACCCCTTTTTAATATTATTTAGTTAGGTAGATTATATGTAATAATTTTTATTTGTATATATGTAGTATTTAAGAGTGAATAATAGGTTAGTGTATACTACATATTGTGTTACTTTGAACATAGCGGACTATTATGGAACATTGATGAGTAGATATTTGAGTTAGATATAGTTTGGTATAGGTGAATGTTATATCATGCTGGATGTGTATAGATAAACATAGGAAAGGACTATAAGCCCCTGCAATAAAGATAGTGATTCCATCATAATGCTCTCACCTCCTTGCCTGTAAGTGAGAGCCTAACCCCAACTGTTATATACTTGTCTAACGATCAAACACGCTGCACCGCAAAATCCATCTAAATATTTATACAGAAAAAAGACCTCCTGAAAAGGAAGTCTTCTACGATAACAACGCTGTTATTTTATAACAGTACATTCATTATATAATGTCTCTATGATTTTTACCATTGCGCAATGATTGTCGTTACCGTTTGGACTGTCAACATTAAACCAGACAACTTTTTTAAAGAATGCCGCTTTTGTTTTTGTACTGAATTGGGGTCACGTATCCTAATGTGCCATAAATGCGATGCTTGTTGAACCAATTCACATAATCATATAGTTCCAGCTCTAGAAAGTGAAGACTTTGAAAATTCATTTGGTTTACAAATTCCGTTTTCATCACTTTGTAGGTGGCTTCAGCTACGGCATTGTCGTAGGGACAACCTTTCAACCTTAAAGAGTGCCCGATTTGGAATGTCGTAAGAGTCTCATCGATTAATCTATTCTTAAATTCACTTCCACATTCGTATGAAGCCACCCAATGTCGCTCAAGTTGCCTTCTACCGAGGCGAAACCACATTGAACCATTTTTCTTTTGAAATCTGCTGCAAACGTGCATCTTTGCTTTGGCATAGTAGATCCGATCCTAATCGTATTCTCTTTATTCTACTAGCCCTTATTTTTTCTGTTCAACTAATTGTAGACAATCCATACTAACAAGACTCCTAGCCGTCAAGAATTATTGCTCTTGAGAGCAGGAGTCTTAAGTTGATCTTATCTTTTAAATTACTTAAAAATCAAAAGTTTTTTCAACGTCTAATTCAAATCCTGGGACTACCAAGGAACGAATCGTTCCACTTTTCTCATTTGCCAAAATTTCATATTGACCATCTTCATTTAAAGTAAACACCTGTACATACTTTTGAAGAGGATTAACAATCCAATATTCTTGAACTTTATATTTTTGATAAAGATTCAGCTTAAATACTAAATCGTGAGCTTGATTAGATGGGCTAATGATCTCAATGATCAGTTTAGGAACGCCAACATATCGCTGTTCGTCAAACCCAGAAGGATCACAAATAACAGATAAATCAGGAATTACGACTTTCTGATTGTTTTCTTCGTCAGACAGAACAACATCAAATGGGGCTGCTAGTACTTCACATTCTTTGCCCATTAATAAACTACCTAACTGAACACTTAATTTCATGGAAATGCGCTGGTGACTCGTACTAGGAGATGGCGACATGTAAACAACGCCATCGATATATTCTAACAATTTATTTGATGTACTTTTCAATTCTAAATATTCTTTATATGTGATGGGTGATTCATTTGGAATCTTCATTTTATTCACCATCCTTGTAAATATCTCGCTACTTACAGTATATCATTTAACATTCACATGTTGACGTCTATATTCATAGACTTACTAGTCAATAAATGAAAGAACCTTTAAATTGCAGTTCTTTTCGTTTCTTTTCGTAATAATTCTGTAGTTTTTAGCACAATCTTTTTAAGAGCTTCTAAGTTCTCTAGATCTATATTATTACTAGGTAGAAGTATTTTAGCTTCCTTTATCTCTTTTATTTCATTGTCAATGCTATCTATTTTATCTCTCAGATCCTTTATCGACCAAAGCATCTGCTCATATTCATCGTTCAAGGAGATTACAGAATAAATAATCTGATTTAATTGCAATTGATCTGTATTAATTTCTTTAGTCTCATTAAGAATGTTTCTTTGAACTGATAATATTTTTTTGTTATTTTTCGCCTCTCTTATTTGATTATCAAACTTAGCACGTAGTTTTCCATTCCACCTGAAGCCAACTGCAGCAGCCGATCGATTTAACTTTTCACCTACATATTCAAACGCATCTAATTGTGTTTTGCCCTTAGATATATATGATATTACTGTTTGTAAAAGTAATATGTCCTCTTCGGTTTTCCAGGCATCTCTTCTCTTCATCCGGCATCCTCCAAATATACGTTCTTAATCTCATATATATCCTATTGCATATCATTTTATTCTGCTGCCCACTAGTTTGATTAAAATACTTCAAATAGTGAGTTTTGTTTTGGTTTATTTCATTTACTTTCTTTCGTTCGGTACTAAATGATATAGAATATATCTTCCATACCAAATAGAATTATCATCAGAATAGCTGCAAATAATCGGATTTTGACCAGTAAAATTATTAATTTTGATAGTGTCAGGGTATTTACATTTACGGCAAAATGACTAGTACAGTTTCCCAAAATAGTGTAACAGTCGTTTCGTCCATTGTAACAGGTAACCGCAAACCATAGTCTTAATCGTAATTATTATTATTAGTGTATATTATATTCTTATTCGTAATTGTTACCATTTAATCGTAATGGTTACTATTAGCTATCAAGGTTATATACTTTACGATGTAATTTAATCGTTTATTCTATATCCAATAGTAAATTTGTTGTTACCAATAAATACAACTTTACTATCTTTTGCAATAGAAAAGAATGACCAATAAGGTGTCTCCTTATCCTTTTTAAGATAATTTCCCATTGGGTTTTCTTGTGGAATAACAGGCAATCCATACTTTTCTACCGACTCTGATTTATAACGTATAGCCCAACCATTACTAGCGAATCCGTTTAACCAATGTGCATAATCATTTAGGAAAACGTCGGGTTTACCTTTCACTAAGACGAACGCAACCAATTTTCTATCTTCAATTTGATATCTTGTTCCTTCTCCTATAAACATCTTATGATATTGTGAGTTTTTATCTTTAGGATCTACAAATATCAAATTATGAATAGAAGCAGTCCCTTTACCATTATAGAGAGTGAACTCAACACCTCTAAATCTCTCTAAAGTTTCTGGTCTTCCTGACTGTAATGTTGGTGTCATATTCATACTCTCTGCATTACTACCTGTCAATCCAACTTCCCTCAACTCTTCTAACTGTTGATATTCCTTGGCCTTCTTATCCTGTACCTGTTCATATCTCAATAGTATAGCTGCTACTTCAGCTCTCGTTGTCGTCTTACTCGCATTAAACTTGCCATCACTATATCCGTTCATTAATCCAGTTCCGAGCGCTACACTTACTACTCCATAATCCTTATCACTTAATCCGCCTTTATAATACTCAGCTACTGGAACAATTGTACTCATTGTATCTGATACAGCTTGCTTATAATCCTCATCCTTAACCTCTAATCCTGCTACCATCCATCTAACCATTTCCACTCTTGTTATTGCTTGTTGTGGTTTAAATCCATTCTTCACATATGTATTGCTATCTACAAATCCTTTTGCTATTGCTTCACTTACTCCTGACTCACTCCATCTACCTGTTACATCCTTTAACTCTACACTATCATTCACATGATCATTGTTAGATACACGAGCCATTAATACTGCAAATTCTTCTCTTGTTACTGGTGCATTTGGTTTAAATGATCCATCACTATAACCTTTAAAGTAACCTTTAGATACTGCTGATTGAATAGCATTGTTTGCCCAGTGTAATGTTGATACATCTTTAAACTTTGCATCTGCACTTACTAAACTCGCATCATGTACACCAGCTAACAAACTCAATGATAAAACTACTGCTACGATTATCTTACTTTTGTTTTTCATAAATTCTCCTTCTTACTGCGACTATTGATATACATATCGACCAATATTATACATTTGATAAGACTATTTTACTATTATCCAAATAAAAAAGAGAGCAATATTGTATCTTTGCTCTCTTTTTTATTTATATCATTTAATAGACGGATAAATCACGAAGGTTTCAAAATATAATTTATCTGCTCGCTCTTCTTTTTCATCTTCTGGTAAGTTTTCTATATCCTTCGAGTACAATTCAATACTTCTCCACAATCTTAGGCCTAGCTCAGGAAAATCATATTGACACCCTTCGCTATAAAAATTATTAATAGCGTATGGAGAAATTTCATTTAATTTTGGAATTAAGTCTTCCACTTTTGTCTGAAATAAATCGATATTGTACCCTTCTAAGACTGCTGCAATCGTTCTATCGTTTGATATTTCAAGTTCAGTTAAGCTTGAATTCGTATAACTGGTTGTAAGAACCGAAAAAGAATATTCTAAATCGTTTAAAATATGATTAATTTCCGCTTCAGACATACCTAATTTCAGTGGTCCAACAAATTCTCCAGGCTTAATTGTAACTTTATGCATTTTCTAAAAACTCCTTTACTTTGTTCTAATCCCAGGCAACTATACCAAGGTAATCTTCTAACCCTAAAATTGTGAGAAGTAGCTCGTTAAAATATTTGTTGTACAAGTTACCATTCTCTACATCTGGATCTGTAAGTTTTTTGAAATCCAGCACATTTTTCGAAATTAATTCTTCATATTTTCCAGCCTTTAAATAACTAACTTCTTCTGCTCTATAGGCAACTGCTGCAGTAGAGGAACCATGATTAAGGGTTAATCTGTGATCTCTATAAATCATTCTTATTGCAGGGGATTTATTTGGATCTTTGCCTATTTGCTTCAAAGCATCAGCTGAAATTAAGTGATGTCTTTCTCCTCCTAAAGCTTTGAATGTAGAGTCGCCATAAATGCCTACTTCAAAATTATATCTTTGATGAGAACGTTTCGTTCCTGCCTCGAAAGTTTCGCTTGAATTACTAGCTTTCCAAACAGTACCGTTTTCTGTAACTGTGATTTGATAAATAAAATAATCAGTTGTTTTATCCATCGATTGAGCCCATACGTTAAATACTCCCGAACCCACCTGCGTTTTTGTTACTAATGGGCCAGCTGCAGCCATTGGCCAATTATTATATGAAGAGTTATGATATCTCTTTTGAGATAGACTAACTGTATCTAATTTGCTTGTTCCTACCTTAGTAAAATTTACCACAAATCCTGATCTTTGTGCTTGATAAGTGATGAACCATGCGGTGACACTTTTAGGTTCTCCAGTTATCTCGTCCATTTCAGAAAGTGTAACAACATCAATGTTTTCTGTATTAATTGTAGGCTGCTCATAAACCATACCATATTTCTCTATGGTTTTATTCACTCTCTCTTCTCCGTATTTTGCAAGTATTTCATCAAATCCATCAGGATAAGTTCTTGTATTAAAAATTGAAAGTTTTAGAGCTTGAGCTTGTTGAGAGTAATTCATATCATCTAATTTCAATAGATCAGCTCTATTGTTTTCTTCAAGAAATTGAATTAATTCAGGATTATCTTTAATATCATCATAATGCATCATCTCTATAACTGAATCGCTCTCTGGATTCTCACTAATCAACTCAATTTCCGAAGCTGCCTCTGTATTGGATACAAGTAAAAACATTGATAGTACGAAAATACCGAAAAACGTACTCAAATTACGTAACACGACTTTTTTCATTTAATTATCCCCTAGTATGTCTCTGATGTGTATTTGTCGTTAAATTGTCTTGTGTGATATGTACCTAATTTCTCTCCTTTAATCTAAAATTTAAGCCAATTTAAGCCAACTTTAAGATAATACCATAATATTCTTATTTTATTAAGAAATATTTTCTTTAATTGGTTTATAAAAATTAAACTTAATAATAATATGTAAATAGTGATATAATATTATTACCATATTATTATTGGTATTTTTCTTAAACGAGCGAGCTAACATAAAAAACTCCACCTTATTAGGTAGAGTCATTGTTCATTATTTTCTTTCTATCCCATCTTGCTATATTAATATCAGTAGCTTCCTTATACTTATCCATAAATTGTTCTGTATTCCTCACACTCTTCAATAAACGATGTTTAAACTTATAGTTGCTATATTTAGATCCTCTAACATACTCAGAATACAACACATACTTTCTATTCATCTGCCTAATATGTTTAAACACTGCATCACCATCTAATCCAGTCTTACCTGCTATATCTTCAATAGTAAGTTTATTATCCTTCAGCAGCAATTTGTGTATCATAAAATGTTTAATATTCAATCCTATATCTAGATAATATTGAAATAGCTCACTATTAAATGTGCCAATCTTATTGTCATCAGATATAGATAACAACTGTATCTCTAACACCTGTTTATCAGGTATCTGCTTCTCTGAAAGAAATCTATCCCATCGACTAACATTATGTACTTTGATTAGCTTGTACTTAATTAAAAGATTCATAGCGTTATATATATCATACTTTGTATATCCAGTCTCATTTGAAATCATGAATGTCGAAGAAGGGAGTAAAAAATCTGCTTGCTCTTTTCATTGTAGTAAAGATCAGTATTGAGATTCTCGTTAGATTTATTGAATCGATCAATTAATACACTTTGACAGACTAAGAATTTTTAAGACGGGAAAAATCAGCTAAGTACGGATGAATAAATTCTATTTCTAATTTTTCATATACTGCAAAAATATAATTAGTGATTTCGTTCCGTCATTGTTGTCCTTAGTGAGTAAACCAAAGCTAATTGATATCAACAGAAGCACCTAAACGCCACTTTTTGTTGTGGATTCGTAAAATGGAAGCTAGATCTAGCATCGCTAAAATAAGGTCAAAGGATGTTCTCGATCCAATTAATATCAATCTTGCTGGGAAAACAGACTCTAATGTCAAACAAACCTTGTCACAGTTGGAATCTTTGATAGATTAACCAGAATCTCCTCCTTTACAATAATCAATTAAATATATACGCTCTCAATTTTCTTTTTGTGATTTATACAATTTAAAATAATATAAAAAAAGAAACGACATTGAAAAATCAGATGCCGTTGCTCCTCTATATCAAATACTGATTGTTTTCCTACCGTTGTTTCTATACTTAAGACTACAGACTACAAATACACCAAAAAGGTTTTGTTTGTTTTTATAATGAGTTATGAAACTTAATCGAATAACATAAGAAGCTAAATAAACTAATAGGTTCCATATTTATCTATATCGTTTATTAATGTTATACTAAATTTCATTAAATAAGAATTTAACGCAATTTCGTTTTAAATCGATTTTTAAGGTGGTAGGCTGATGGATTATGCAGAAGTCTTTGAGCAATATGACCATGAAATTAGGCTTTTTATTGCCTATATGAAAGATCGTGAATATTCGAAAGAAACTCAGAAAGGTTACCTACATGATGTAAAACACTTTTTAATAAGTTTGGATGGAAAGTCTGTAAAAGAGGTAACTGATATCGATGTCATGTATTATCTGACTGAGGTCCGTGAAAAAGGTGCTGGCCCGCGTTACCGTAACCGTTTTATATCACAGCGCCGGGGTAGAATCAGTAAGCGTATGGTGCAAACGATCGCCGAAAAAACTTTCACAGCATTATTGGAACAATATCCTCAATTTGCTGGAAAGAGGCTTTCTGCATGCAGTTTCTTTACTATACCAAGGTTCTAAGCGGCTTGCTAAATAGGCTTGTAATAACTGATTTAATTCAGTTGGAAGGGGAATGTATCTCCACTTATCGCCTTTTCCTAAAACTGCAATCCTAGAATTATCTTTATCAAAATCCGTAACGTTTAGTTTCACAATTTCACTTACTCGAAGCCCCGCATAAGCCATAAGAGCAATGATGGTTATATCACGGATAATGTGTCTACCATGGACAAGTTCTAAACACGCATCTAGAGCTTCCTTTTGAAGATACGTAGGCTGCCGATTTTTCTCCACTTTTGCTTTTTCGATTTCCACTGCTGGATTGCTCGCAGCAACTTTAAACTTTACCATCACTTTATAGAAAAGCCGAATAGCTGAAAAATAATTTTAAGATAGAAAAATTTATGATTTTTATAAAAGGTGTGAGTGATTTTGCGTTTCTTTTTAACTTTTTTATATTTTGTTATTAGTTGCACGATCTTAGCATTTGTAGACGCTGTTTGGGCATTAGGTTACGCAACAAAATCGTTTATTAAGATTTTTCTTTTCGGTCTAGTCCCTTTCGTTTTATTGTGGAAATGTAAAAAAGTAGAATTGCTCGGTCTATTTAAGTTTTCGAAGAGTTCTTTTAGAAAATCCTTGAGCTACGGGGGACTTGTGTACGGGATCATCGTAGGTGGATATTTTTTATTAAAGCCTTTCATCGATTTTTCTAATATTACAACCAGCTTAAATGATTCGGTTGGCGTAAGTGCATCTAATTTTATAATAGTAGCTTTGTACATTTCGTTGATTAATTCGTTTTTAGAAGAGTTTTTCTTTCGAGGATTCGGGACCGTATTCTTCAATGTAAGCAACAGGTGGTTAACATATATAACAAGCGCTGCCTTATTTGCTCTCTATCATGTAGCGATGATGATTGGTTGGTATGACTGGTGGGTCTTTGTATTAGCTATAATCGGATTGTTTGTTTCTGGTATTGTATTTCACTTATTAAACCAAGCATCGCATTCTTTATATACTTCTTGGTTTGTACATATGTGTAGTAACTTGGGTATTAATACCGTAGGGTTAATCCTTTTTGGCATTTTATAATAATTCACGCGAAAAATAGCATCCCCTTCGATAGTGGTTATTTAGAAAATGGAATACAGAGATTTAATTCTCAACATTAATCTTTAACAGAGCCCTTTATTATTCAAAAATTGAAATAGCCACTTTTGATTGAATAATCAAAAGTGGCTATTTCTCAGCTGCTTTTACATTATTATTCTATTGAAGTTTTTTTAAAATATGCCTAGTTTATTCGTAAAATTTAAAGTGGTTATAGTGACAAAACGATAGCTCAGTTTTGGTTGTATTAAATAATGAACTGGTTTTTGTTTGTTCTTATACATCGAGTTTATTTGTGATTGTAATATGTATAAAACACTAACTCTTTGAACATACTTTTAATAAGATGATTAAGCCGTAACAGATAGCAAGTATTTCGTAACTAATTAAATTGATAGACTTGATGTCATAATGAGATTATTGGATCTATGATTTACTATGAAATAAAGCTTCTAAATTTATAGATACACTATAATGAAGTCATTAAATATTATTTAGATTAAACTCTTAAGAAATCTTTCATTTACTAATATCAATATTTTCTTCCATAACCTCTTCAATCCATTCTAAATCTGTAAGCACTTCGTACACATCTTTTTTCACTAATATCTTTTCCTTGTTATCATAATCAATACTCAAAAGAAATCGCCCGTCAAATTCAGTAAGAACGAGGTACATTAAGTCTCCAATCTCCTTCAATATTCCACGATGGTCTTTGAAATTTGCTTCTCTAAAACATGTGAGGTTGTAACTATAAAGTGTATTAATAACCAGTTCATGGTCCCATACACCTTCATAAACAAAAAAATAACCTTTTTCAGTTATCTTGTTCGTAACCGAGATAAAAAAATGATTGCTTTCTCCAACAAGAAGTGCGTACATTGTAATTTCAACCTGAATACCGCCATACTTCATAAAATTAACAGTAGAAGTTCTTCCTACTTCTCCAATTAACAGTCTCTGAATAGAATCAGAGTATCTTTGTATCTCGATAAGCATATCAGACTTTTTTCCATCAAAATTCAGTATTTTTTTCATAATATAAATTTCTCCTTTAGAAGCACGCTCAGTTAGAAACATTTCCTACTATTATATATCGGTTTATACGATCATATTTGACTAGTCTTTGAAAAAGAAAATTCCACTCATATGTCTTTTAGAAGCTAAATTAACAATGTATATAACGATTACACGTACGTACACGTATACGTATACGTACGTGTTAATTATTTGAATAAAATATGAGTTGAAACTCTCATTGGTTCTACTCATATCAATATTGCTTCACTCTTTTTGACCTAACGTCTGACAAGAAACTTTATCCTGTTATCTATGCCTAGCTATGGTAGTGATATAACCAGTCAAAATTCCAGCACACGTACCTTTTGATCAGTGTTCTGAGGAGAGGGGCTTCTTCCGTTACCATTTCTAAACAAATTGGTTGTGAATAGAGGTATGATTTATAGCTAAAAAGCGAACTATTGACTATGTTGATTCTACTTGAGCATTTTGGACACGTACATGTAAGAGATTGATCAGATAATTATTTGATCTCTTACACGTGAATTATCTTTTTGTGCTTCCTTGTACGAAGGGGGAGCTAGGTTAGACACATTCCCAGCAATAAATTCATAGTTGTATCGTCCATAACAATATCTTGCTTATGTATCTATAGCTAGCTTAATTTAGAACACGTACGTACACGTATACGTGTACGTACGTGTAAAATATATAAACCGAGAGGACTTTCGTTATTTGAATTATAGAATATCGTTTTTTAAAAAGTTAAATATGTTTCTTACCTTTTCATTATTTCACTTATGTCACCCAGGGGATTTCGTTCTACCTGCTTAATGTCTAATACTTATACCTCAACGTTTACCGCTTAGAGAAGGCATTTCTGGTGATAACTAGAGAACAGTTAACAAGTAGGTAGGTTTTTTATAGCGTACTGCTAATAACTGAACCTAATTTCATAGCTGTATCATCTATGACAAAAAACTCAGCCAATATATGTCCCTTTCTATAATAATGATCTAGTTCAGTTCTTCTAATCCTGCACGTACGTATACACGTATACGTACGTGTTAGTTTTTTTCAAAATTATTAGTGGAATTATCTTTGTCGGTTCTCATCAATATCACTAAGAGCAGATGTCACTTCCCTGATAATCTTAGAGAACAGTTAGAACAGTTAACTAATGGGTAGTCCTTTTAGCTTCTATAGCTTCTATAGCTTCCACGGCTGCTTTCTGGATCTTGCTATATCTAACCAGTGAAAATAAACCAGCTTTTGTCTTATCTCTATAATAATGATCTAATTTTATTTACATCATCTACACGTACGTATACGTGTACGTACGTGTGATTTATTTGAAGGATGTTAGTATAATTTCTTCATTTGATCTGCTCAATTATTTCTCTTGATCGCCCTAAAGAGTAGTTTACTAGTGGGTAGTCCTTATAGCTTCTATGGCTACCACATCTGCTATCTGAATCTTGCTATATTTTTTGAATTGAATAGCAATGATGTCGCGATATGACCTTTGAACCGCTCGATGCAAACCTTCATACCGTATCGTCCATGACAACAAACTCAGTTCATGTGTCTATCCCTATGATAAGCCTCTAAATTTGCTCACCTCCAACTACACGTACGTGTAAGTTTTTACAAGGATTTCAGTAGATTAATCCTCGTTGATTCTGCTTTCATCACAATATTGCTGAGTGTAGCTATCACTCCTCCTAGAAAAAAGTTAGCTAGTGGACAGTTTCTATAGCGTCCTAAGCTGCTATCTAAATCTTACAATCCTAGTTATATCGTCTATGACAACAAATCTAGTTCATATGTATATCCATAACTATGAAAATGATCTTATTCAGTTCATTTTCATCTACACGTACGTACACGTACGTGTAGATTTGTTTCAGGGATATCAGTAGAGTATCTCTTCGTTGGTTCTGCTCTCATCAATATTGAATAGAGCAGGTTTAACTTTTCCTGATAACCTAGAGAACAGTAAACTAGTGGTAATCCTTATAGCCTCTGAAGCGTCCCCAGCTGTTATCTAAATCATACAGCAATTGATATGGCCCTTCGAACTGCTCGATACTTTACTCTGCAAACATTCATAGACGTATCCTTTATGACTACAAACTCAACTCATTCGTCTACTCTAGCTTTGATAATGATCTAATTCTGTTCATCTTCTACTACACGTACGTATACGTGTACGTACGTGTTATTTATTATCAATGATTTGAGCAGAATTCTCTTCGTGCTGCTCTCATTAATATTGCTTAGAGCAAGTAACACTTCTTCTGATTTAACTAGAACAGCTAACTAGTAAGTAGTTTCGATAGCCTCTATAGCGTCCACAGCTGCTATCTGAATCATACCAAGCAATGTGTCGTGATATGACCTTCAGCAAACATTCATAGTCGTATCCTCTATGACTACAAACTCAGCTCATTCGTCTATTCTAGCTTTGATAATGATCTAATTCTGTTCATCTTCTACTACACGTACGTATACGTGTACGTACTTGTAAATCATTTCAAGGAGATGAGTTGATTTCTCTTCGTTGGTTCTGATCTCATCAATATTGCTTAGAATAGCTATTAGCTATCATCCTAGAAAACAGTTAACTAGTGGGTAGTTTCTATAGCCTCTATAGCGTCCTAAGTGTGATACCCACATTCATAGTTATTATCGTCTATGACAACCGACCCAGCTCATGCTCATATACCTATCCCTAGCTATGATAGTAATCCAATTCAACTCATCTTTTACTACACGTACGTATACGTGTACGTACGTGTTAATTATTTCAAGAAGATGAGTGGAATTCTCTTCGTTGGTTCAGTCTTCATCCATATTGCGCTAGAGCAGCTATCACTTCTCTTCATTACCTAGAGAACAGTTAACTGGTGGGTAGTTCTTATAGCTTCTATAGCGACCAATCTTGCTATATTGTTTTGAATTTACTAGCAATGATGTCGCGATATGACCCTTTGAACTGCTTGATCGTTTACTATGCAAACATTCATTAGTTTGATCGTCCATGACAACAAACTCAGTTCATGTATCCCTTTGATAATGATCTAATTCAGTTTATTTTCTAATACACGTACGTATACGTGTACGTACGTGTAATTTATTTCAAGAATATCATTCAGTAGAATCCTCTTCATTGGTTCAGTTCTTATCAATATTGCTTAGAGCAGCTATCACTTTTCTTAATTACCTAGAGAACGGTTAACTAGTGGGTAATACTTATAACTTCTTTAGCTACCAGAGCTGCTATCTGAACCTTGCTATATTTAACTAGTGGGTAGTTTCTATAGCCTCTATAGCGTCCTAAGCTGATACGCTCTTTCATAGTTATATCGTCTATAACAACCAACCTAGCTCATATGTCTATCCCTAGCTATGACTCATCTTATACTACACGTACGTATACGTGTACGTACGTGCAATTTATTTTCAGGATTTAAGCAGAATTCTCTTCGTGCTGCTCTCATCAATATTGCTTAGAGCAAGTATCACTTCTCCTGATTTACCTAGAGAACAGTTAATTAGTTAGTGGCTTCTATAGCCTCTATAGTGTCCGTCCTAAGCTAGTATCAAATTCACACATCCATGGTTATATCGTCTATGAAAACCAACCCAGCTCATAGATCTATCCCTAGCTATGATAGCGATCCAATTCAGTTCATTTTCTATTACACGTACGTATACGTGTACGTACGTGTAATTTATTTTCAAGGATTTGAGAAGAATTCTCTTCGTGCTGCTCTCATCAATATTGCTTGAGCAAGTATCACTTCTCCTGATTTACCTAGAGAACAGTTAATTAGTTGGTAGGCTTCTATAGCCTCTATGTGTCCTAAGCTAGTATCAGATTCACACATCCATGGTTATATCGTCTATGAAAACAACCCAGCTCATAGATCTATCCCTAGCTATGATAGTGATCCTATTCAGTTTTCTATTACACATACGTATACGTGTACGTACATGTAATTTATTTCAGGGATATCAGTAGAATGCTCGTTGTTGGTTCGGCTCTCTTCAGCTTAGTGCAGCTATTACTTCGTAGCTTGTATAGCGTCCACAGCTGCTATCTAAATCTTACTAAGCAATGTGTCGTCATATGACCCTCAGCAAACATTCATAGTCGTATCCTCTATGACTACAAACTCAGCTCATTCGTCTATTCTAGCTTTGATAATGATCTGATTCAGTTCATCTTCTACTACACGTACGTATACGTGTACGTACGTGTAAATCATTTCAAAGAGATGAGTAGAATACTATTGGTTGGTTCTGCTCTCATCAATATTCTAGAGTAAGTATCACTTCGCCTGATTTACCTAGAGAACAGCTACTAGTAGGTAGTTTCTATAGCCTCATAGCGTCCACAGCTGCTATCTGAATCATACTAAGTAAGCAATGTGTCGTGATATGATCCTGTGAACTGCTCGATCGTTACTCTGTAAACATTCATTAGATTTATCATCCATGACAACAAACTCAGTTCAAGTATCTATCCCTATGATAATGATCTAATACTGTCCTTCTTCAACTACACGTACGTATACGTGTACGTACGTGTAAATTATTTAAAGGGTGTGAGAAGTATTCTCTTCGTGCTGGTCTCATCAGTATTGCTTAGAGCAAGTATCACTTCGCCTGATTTACCTAGAGAACAGTTAATTAGTTGGTAGGCTTCTATAGCCTATAGCGTCCTATGCTAGTATCAGATTCACACATTCATGGTTATATCGTCTATGAAAACTAACCCAGCTCATAGATCTATCCCTAGCTATGATAGCGATCCAATTCAGTTCATTTTCCATTACACGTACGTATACGTGTACGTACGTGTAATTTATTTCAAGGATCTCAGTAAAATGCTCGTCGTTGGTTCGGCTCTAATCAATACTTGAGTAGAGCAAGTATCACATCTCTTGACTTACCTAAAGAACAACAGTTAATTAGTAAGCAGGGGTTCTATACCCTCTATAGCGTCCTATGCTAGTATCAGATGCATACTTTCATGGTTATATCGTCTATGAAAACCAACCCAGCTCATAGATCTATCCCTAGCTATGATAGCGATCCAATTCAGTTCATTTTCCATTACACGTACGTATACGTGTACGTACGTGCAATTTATTTCAAGGATGTGAGTAGAATTCTCTTCGTTCAGTTCTCTTCAATATTGCTTAGAGCAGGTATCACTTCTTATTGCTACCTAGAGAACAGTTAACTAGCCAGTAGTCTTTTATAGCCTCTATAGCGACCACAGTTGATATGTGTCATATTCGATTGTATAAATTGATTAGAGGTTATGGTTTTTGATATGTTCGGCATCTATTACTATACAAACACACGGTGTACATAACTACAAACTTAGCTTAGTACACGTACGTACACGTGTACGTATGTGTTCTTTATTTGAATAATATACTAGTTTAAAGCTCTATTGGTTCTGTTCAACTTAATATTAGCTTATAAGTAGCTATCAATTTGATTTAGAGTGGGTAGCTGTTATATCGGTACTAAGCTGCTTTTTGAAGCATACAAGATTGTTTTGTATTGACTAACAATGATCGAGATACGACCTTTTGAACTGGTCGATACTTTACTCTGCAAAACATTCATAGTACGTACGTGTGAATTACTTCAAAGAGATGAATAGAATTCTCTTCATTCGTTCCGCTCTCATCAATATTACTTAATGCAGCATCACTTCTCTTGTTTACCTAGAGAACAGTTAACTAGCGGGTAGTCCTTATAGCTTCTATAGCTACCACAGCTGCTATCTGACTCTTGCTACATTGCTATATAGCAATGATGTCACAAAATGACCCTTTGAACTGCTAAATCGATTTTTTACTCTGCAAACAATTTCGTCCGTGACAACAAACTCAGGTCAGATATCTATCTCTCTGATAATGATCTAATTCTGTTCATCTTCAACTACACGTACGTATACGTATACGTGTAAATTATTTCAAGGGTATGAGTAGAATACTCGTCGTTGGTTCTGCTCTCATCAATTTGCTTAGAGCAGCTATCACTCTCTGATCTACCTAGAGAACAGTTAGCTAGTGGATAGTTTGATAGTTTCTATAGCGTCCTAAGCCGCTATCTGAATCTTACATTCATAGTTGTAGCGACTATGACAAAAAACACAGCCCATATGTCTATCCCTATGATATTGATCTAATTCTGTTCATCTTCTACTACACGTACGTATACGTGTACGTACGTGTAATTTATTTCAGGTATATTAGTAGAATACTCATCGTTGGTTCTGCTCTCATCAATATTGCTTAGGATAGCTATTAGCTATCACTTCTTCTTATCTACCTAGAGAACAGTTAACTAATGGGTAGTTACTATAGCCTCTATAGCGTCCTAAGCCTAGTATTTGATTCAGGCATTCATTGTTGTATCGTCTATGACAACAAACTCAGCTCATGAGTTTATTCCACATAATAATGATCTAATTTAGTTCGTCTTCTACTACACGTACGTGTTAATTATTTTAAGGAGATGAGTTAAATTCTCTTCGATCAGTTCTCATCAATATTGCTTAGAGCAGGTATCACTTCTATTGACTACCTAGAGAACAGTTTATCAAGTAGTCTTTTATAGTCTCTATAGCGATGATTAGCTTGATTAGAAATTATGGTTTTTGAGATGTTCGGCATCTATTACTATACAAACACACGATGTACATGACTACAAACTTAACTTAGTACACGTACGTACACGTGTACGTACGTGTGCTTTATTTGAATAATATACTAGTTAAAGCTTTTTTGGTTCTACTCACATTAATATTGGCTTATAAGTAGCTATCCAATCTCTGATCTAGAGTGGATAGCTATTATATCGTTCTAAGCTGCTTTTTGAAGCATACAAGATTGTTTTGTATTAATTAGCAATAATGTCGCGATATGACCTTTTAAACTGGTCGATCGTTTACTCTGTAAACATTCATAATCGTATCGTCCATGACAACAAACCTAGCTCATGTATCTATCCCATAATAATGATCTTATTTAGTTCATATTGAACTACACGTACGTACACGTATACGTGTACGTACGTGTAAATCATTTTAAGGAGATGTGTAGAATTTTCTAATTGGTTCCGCTCTCATCAATATTTTAGTGCAGCTATCACTTCTCTTGATTACCTAGAGATCAGTTAACTAGTGGCAATCCTTATAACTTCTATAGCGACCACAGTTGCTATATGAACCTTGCTATATTGTTATGAATTTACTAAGCAATGACGTCGCGATATGACCCTTTGAACTGCTCGATCGTTTACTCTGCAATCATTCATAATCGTATCGTCCATGAACAAACTAAGCTCATGGGACTATCCGTATGATAATAATCTAATTTAGTTCATCTCTAATTACACGTACGTACACGTATACGTATACGTGTATGTACGTGTAATTTATTTCAAGGACATCATTAGAATCCTCCTCGTTGATTCTGTTTTCAACAATTTTGCTTAGAGCTGCTATCACTTCCCCTAAACTACCTAGAGGACAGTTAACTATTGGGAGGTTATATCCTTCCCCTATAGCGTCCTCAGGTACTATTTGAACCATACGAATTGACTAGTAATGATTTGACGATATACCTTTGAAATGCCAAAAAGCAAACCGCCGAATGAGCGTGTTTGCTTTTTCGAAAAAATGTTATTCGCACTGAAGTACCGAGCAGAGAAAATGGCGGTCCGGTAGCTGTTACCACAACCTCTCCTACCTACATTTCTCAAATCAAAAAAATGAAAGATATGAAGCACTTGGGCATTTATAATATAGCTTTGTTCTACGATGAACATCTTAAGAATAAACAGTTTCTCTAGCGCTTTTCTCTTCCCTTATTTTTTTCATGATAATATCTGCTATCTTTTCACTCGTAGTCCCATCACCATACGGATTCTTGGCACCACTCATTTTTTCATAAGCAGCAGGATTAGTGAGAAGTTCTTTGAGCTCTTTGTATACTACCGATTCATCTGTGCCACACAGTTTAAGTGTACCGGCTTCTACACCTTCCGGACGTTCTGTATTATTCCGAGCCACCAAAACAGGCTTACCAAGTGCAGGAGCCTCCTCCTGAATACCACCGGAATCCGTGAAAATTAAATAGGCTTCCTTCATAAGGTGAGCAAACACCTCATAGTCCAGTGGTTCAACTAAGTGAGTGCGTTCATTTAAATTTAAATGTTTAGCAATCTCATCACGAACGGCAGGGTTCTTATGTACTGGGAAAACAATTTGCACATCCTCATGTTCTACCAGAATGCGATTAATTGCGCTATATACTCCTTTAAGCTGAGCGAGGTTCTCTCTACGATGTGTAGTCATCAGAATAGTACGTTTCCCTGATTCCATAATAGATTTTAGCGGTTCCTCAAAGGCGAATACTTTACTTGTAACTTGTAGCAGAGCATCGATAACTGAATTTCCTACAACATAGATATTTTCAGGCCTGATATTTTCCCTAAGCAAAGCTTCACGATTGGTTTCTGTTGCAGCGAAGTGGTGTGTCGTAATCCGACCCACCAGCTGTCTATTGGCTTCTTCAGGGAAGGGGGAATAAATATCCTCGGTGCGTAGTCCCGCCTCTACATGCCCTACAGGGATTTGTCTTTGGAAAGCTGCAAATGCTCCCGCGAAGGTAGTAGCTGTATCACCATGAACAAGAACCAAATCAGGATTCGTTTCTTCTAAAACTTTTGTAATTTCAACCAGCATTTTTGAAGTGAGTTCAATCGGCGTCTGACGGTCCTTCATCAGATTCAAATCAAAGTCAGGTTTAATTTCAAACAATTCTAATACTTGGTCCAACATTTCCCGGTGTTGGGCGGTGTTTAAAAAGATACACTCAACATCTTCTCTGCTCATTAGTTCCTTTACTACTGGTGCCATCTTAATTCCTTCAGGTCTAGTGCCAAAAATAGCCATTACTTTCACTGGAATTCTCCTCCTCAGAGCTACTTCTCATCAATGTATAGAACACTAATGATCTATACATTGATTCTACACTAATCCAACAACCATAAATTTAAAATATAGTAAATATTTTAAAAAAAGGGTTCTAGTTGAAATCAACGCCCTTCTCTCCTATATATTCACTTAAACAAGACCTCTAACTACAGCAAGCTTTCTCTAATCTGCCAACCATCCGATAGTCTGGTGATTAAAAGAGTCTCCTTTTAGGATACTATTTTATCCCCTAAATATTGATCATTACTTTGTATTTTGTCTGATCAGCTGTGAAATCGCTTGTGTGGTCATGTTCGATCTATCAATCTAGTACATGTACGTACACGTACACGTATACGTATACGTACGTGTAACTAATTGTAAATAAAAGAACCCGCCCCGTAGGACCGGCTCCACTTTAGTCTTCTCCATATTTATAATTACTAAGTTCTTCAAGTAATTGCTTTAAACCCGATGGACTGAGTGTAACTGTACCGTGACCAAAAGCAAACGTATGATTTGATTTAGTGGATTCCCCCGTTACTATACAGGGTTCAAGGTTATCATACTTCTCTAGTATAATTCTCTCACCATCACTGTACACTTCAAACATTTGTTTTTCTCCCAAGTGAAGTTCATTACGAATCTGCTTAGGAAGTACAATTCTCCCTATATCATCAAGACTCCGAATATACTTTTTTTGCAAATGATCAACCCCTGCCCTTAGTCAGATTCTGTTTATGTTAGTTTTAATCTGATTGATTTTCTGCTTCAGCTCCTTCACCTCTTTTTCATCACCCTTGTCTTGAGCAATATCTAAAGAGTTATTCAAATCTTTAATTTTTTGGCTGCTTGATTCAAATTGACTCACTTTTTTTATCATTTTTGAGTCATCCGCGGCTAATTCTCGAGCTTCTTCAAGGAGTCCTGACCAAAGATAGGAAATTAACAGCTGACTTTTTCTTCTTTCTGCCAGTTCACTATCTGTTAAATCAATATCACTTGCTAGACTAATTACCGTATCGTATTTAGCCGTCATATAGGCAACCTCATAGTTAATTGGTGCATTTGCTGGGAAACGTGACTGAAGCTCCTTTAGTTGCTCTATCTCTTTTTTCTCTATCATTTTCTTTACAACCATATCAATATCGGTCTGACTTGGATCCAACTGCAAAATCTTATGATACTGTCCTTCTTTTTCGTATAACTGAACTAATTGCTTCCTTTCTGTATCAGCTAAGTGTTCAAATCCCGCTGTCTCAAGTATGGTTATAGCAGCTTCATTTTCACCGTTTATTACCTTACGGTAAATATCAGCAACCTCATCTGAGCTTAGAACCGATTTCTCTTCTTTTTCAACCTGAGAATTGTTCAACGCTGAAGCATTTACATTTGGATCGGTAGGGGAGAGTATGTTCACTGTAAGTAGAACAGCAGCTACTCCGGCGGATCCTAAGAAAAAGTATTTTGAATTGAAGAAACCTTGTTTTTCTTCATGATTGGCCTGCTTCTTTTGATTTGAATTTTCTTTAGATCGTAGACCACGGTTTGGCTTCTCAACAAAATCAGATATAGTTGCAGCTGTTAATTTACCGGCAGCTTTAGCTTTTCTAATCTCTCTACGTCTTTCAAAGAACTTCATTTGCTTTAAGCTTTCTTCATATTCAAGGCGGATCTCTTCCTGGCGTTCTATATTTACAATGGTCTCTTCCAAAACACGCTCGATCTCCTGAACTGAATCGGCTCTAAGAACCTGTTCAGCAAATCGAATAACCATATCCCTTTGGTCAATAAAGTCGGTCAGCCGCGGCTTACCTAAAACCCGGAAAAGCGTAGTTAAAGATAACAAGATCACCTCTTTGAGTCCATCAAGCGTTGGAGGAATATTGTAAAGACTATGACCACTAAATTCAAAGACTAAAGCCTTTACTTTACTATCTGTTAGATCTACAAAAAGGTTATTTTTATCCCACAAGATTGCTGTATTATGATTGTTTTTAGCCAGTTCGATAAAAGAACGGAAATAATAAACTTGGTCTTCAAAATATAATTGACGCAAATAATAAAATGATTTCATATTCTCTAGATAATAAGTAAACACAAGCCTGTTAGTTACAAGCGTTATATCATGTGCAAACAGGTAGTGGCTGTAAACAGCCAGGGAAGTCCCTTTTTGTTTATATACCATTTCCAGTTCATCAAGGCTATCAAAGTCCGTGTAGGATAGCGGTATACTGTAGTGAACTTCGTTACCAATGACTTCAATTTCACCATATTTATTAATGGTTGACTGCATTTAAACTCTCACTCCTTTCACTGTATTTTAAGATCATTTTTAAGTTTCTCTGCGTTGTAAGGGTAAACTTCCTCCTGATCCTTCTTTTCAAGGTCTGGTCCTCCTATAAAAAAACCATCTTTTATAATTTGTACTTGGCCATTAGTTTTCACAAAATGTATCTTATACAACTTAGGATCGTTCGTATCTTTACCTGGAAATACATAAGACATGGGAATTATTAATTCACTGACATTAAGTTTTGGGTAATAAACTTCTTTATGATCGTCTAAGAGCAGTCCAAAACGTGAAGCACCTAGTTCTAAAATATTTTTTTCACTTATTTCGACTCCACTTACTTGTAAAATACGTGATTGTGAGTGGATATAAATTGTGGATTTTATTTTCTCAGACATTTCTCTTTGTAAACCTTCTATATCTGACGTTGTGTGAGCTTTACGCCCATGAAATTCAGTAAGCGCAGCAACGTATTGTTGTGCCATTTTCTTCGCCTGATCAATGTCCTCATTTTTAAATACCGCTTCTCTTTCAGGTTCTTCTATCTGCTTAGCCGGTTCCTGAACCTGTTTTTCGGCACCTAGTGGAACTGTAGATGGTGTGTTTTCTTCTTTACCGCATCCTGACAAAACGATCATAAATGAAGCTGCCAATAAGATAAGTTTTTTCATCTATTAAACCCTCCTTTTATCTGCGTTTCATAACCATCATTTTAACTGCAGTCTTTGCACCTGAAGACACAGATCGAGCCGATCCGGTGCTAAATCCCCATTGTCCTAACAGTCCTGGAAGCGTCATCGAAAGAATAAAGAATGCTGAGCCTAGGAACAAATGATACGTATCCCCAAAATATTCAGGTGGTATAAGGAATTGATTTAGGCCGACTGCTATTGAAATGAGCTGCAAAGCTAATGTGATAAACGCAATGATGAAGTTTTTAAGCCAGAAGTCAAAAAAGTTGTAAGTATCATTTATTTTAGTTGCAATTGCAATGGGGCCGGCTATGTATAAAATAGCCACAAAGGCCGTGCGATAAAATAGCTGTAACATTAAAACGATTAGCAGAACGCCAATAATTAAAATCACGACTATTGAAAATAAACCTGGGCCCATTAAAATATTGCTGATCATGTTTATAATCATCTGATCACTATTGATCGTATCAATTATTTCTTTCATTAATAGCTCCTGTGCATGTAAGATCCATTCAATAATTGAATCATACACAAACAAAAAGAACGCACTGACAACAAGAGATACTATCTTTTCGTTCCATACCGCTGCGCTGTCCTCTGCGTCAGCCATCCGTAAACTCACAATTTTTGCGGCATTAAAGGCAATGAATATCGCAAGTACAATCTTGGATAAAGCAAAGATTCCGTCTTTATATGCTTCATAGGATGGGTTACCAACTACATCTGTTGGAGAGATAATTGTCTTTTTCATCAAGTCCTTGATAAAGTCCATTGCGGAAATCCCCGAATCTAAAGCTATCTTATATACGTGACAAGAAACATCAAATCGTCCGCAGCTTACTGTTCGCTCCTTTGAGTCATATTTCTTTATGAAGTCTTTATAACTTTCAGGAGCATTTTCAAAAAACGATTCGTGCAGTTCGTAATAGTCTCCTTCATCTGCGAAGCAAGTTGATGAAAATAATAACGAGGTTAAAGATAATAGTAGTACGTAAATTACTAACCTTTTCGTTTTCACCGTCCTGACCTCCAAATAAAGAAAATTAGGAAAAGGACAACAAAAACAGCAACACTCCACCTTAATGTGATTTGATATCTTAGTTCTCTAAGTTCATCTTCTGTCATGTCCGTCTTATATTCTAAATAAAAGTCTCGCTTCGCTTTTTCGACCGGCTTCTCATATATTTTGACTAAAAGTCTGAAAAGCTTATCCAGGACAATAAGTGTCTTCTGAGAGAATTCTAGCAGCTTTGCCTTATGGCCAGGAGACAGCTTCATTCAGCTCCCCTCGCCTTCGTCGCATTTTCCAAAGCTTCTTTTGCTTGTCTTCTCAGTTCATCATCGCGGGTATCGCCTTGAAGTGAAATAATTACATCATCTGCTTTCCATATTCCATCCTCTTTCATCCATACGGAGTGAATAAAGAATGTCTGAATATAATCATCTGCCGGGCTAGTGGAGCCGCCCATTTCATACTGCATGCGAACAGTAGCATAAGACTCTGCCTGATCATCCCGATCCTTTACCTTTTTTGTAAATAGCTGTTTTACTTCAACATTTGAGAGTCCCGCATCTTCAGACATGTGCATATCTTCATAATCCTTTTCCCGGTTATCTTGCCTTGCAAAACGCTCGGCTGCAGCTGCTGTTAAAAATTCCTGGTGTTTACCCTTTGCATATGCACGTACAAAGTCTTCAGAGCGCTGATTTAGCGTTTCAATATTTTGAAACTCTGCGATCGTTTGCCGTGCTCTATTCAGCTCTGTAAATAGTTTCAATCCCCAACCAAGTGATACTGCAAGGCTTATACCTAAGAGGAGCTTAATAAAACCGTTTTTCATTTGTATTCATCCTCTCTGCCCGTAGATTCATCAGCTTCACTGTGCAGATCAGACTCTTCCTTACGGCTTCCGATGTTTTGGAGGAAAGGCCAAGGATCTTCTCTTGTACCGTATATATCGCCTGTTTGAATCTCAAAGTGCAGATGGGGGCCGGTCACTCGTCCCGTTTTCCCGCATGTTCCTATCTGCTCACCCTTAATTACATTTTGATTAAGCCGGACAGATACAGCGGTTAAATGCCCGTATAAGGTAAAGCGGTTCCCGTGATTTATGATGATGTGATGTCCATAGTTGCCACCGCCTGATTTCACCGCCACTGCGATCGTGCCGCTATCTACAGCATAGATCGGATCCCCAATACTACACGCAAGGTCCGTCCCTTTATGCATAGTAGAGGGCTTCCCCGTTACGGGATGTGTCCGCATGCCATAGGATGATGTCACGATTAAAGGAGGAGCAGTAGGGTAGGCGTAGTCTCCAGATGCTATCTGATCGCAGTTTGCCGATAACCCACCAAATGAGTTTACGATACGTGTCACAGTAGGTATCCAGTGTGTATTGAGGTTATTAGGGTCGTTCTTTGCACCGACTGGGGCATATTTGTTTCCGATTTGCTCTATTGCTACGAGTCCTTGTGATATATATAGACGCTGTAAATTTGCCGCCATAAACTGTATACCTTCATCCAAGCTTGCAAAGGTCATAAGACCTTTTCCGTCCGCTCTCATGAGGCCGCCAGGGTTGTTCTTATTTAGTACGGCAGGAGATTTTCCGTACGTGGTTTCATGCATAGCGATGGACATGAGCAGTACCGGATCAATGCCGCTAGTTGTAGCAGATTCAATAAATACATTTTGTTTCCCCGTAAATACTCCAAGATCGGCAAATTTACTATCGATATATTCCATGTTAAGTTCTCCAGGGGTACAGAGCAGCGGTCCAGATCCTCCAGGGCCTGATCCACCGCTATTGTCATCTACAATAGCGTTCATAATCGCAGCTATTATGGCTACTATCCCGGCTAGAAGAAAAAATACTGCGATATAGTACCTAGCCTTATAAATCAGCGCTTCTTTCAGCAGCTCCTTCATTACCCGATCACTTCGCTCAGCGGCTTTCGCTCAAACCATAGCTGCTTCTCAACATCAGTGAGCACAACTTGCAGTCTGATTTTTTTAGAACCTACAAAGTAGAGACCCTTTCCTGCTTCTTCTTCTTTTCGTCCTTCAACGACTGTAATAGCGGTCTTTTCTTCTTCACTAAACTGCATATTCATTTCCCGCTCCAAGAAGTCCACTTCCGTATCAGCCATAGGCAGATAAAACCGCTGCGTTGCTTGGTTGATAACAGCTTCCCCGTAGTTACGCTGCTCATCTTTAGCCGATAAAAAGTCTTTAATAGACTGACTAGCAGGGGTAATACCGCAGTTAAAAGAGCGCAGCATTTTCATCGCTGTGTACAGATATTCCATAGCAAGCGGTACCTTCGGATCGGCAATAATGTGGGCTTCATCGATATATAGCTGTGACTCTGACTTGTCGCCGTTAACAACCTCGTACTGAATGTGAGACAAAAGCAAAAAGTAAACGACACGCTGCAGTTTAGGTTTGTGCTGTAGCTCTAAAATATCAAAATCACAAAGCGGGTTTTTGATATCCACGTTTGTGTGTCCGTTAAGAATTTTTGCGAAGAGTCCTTCAGCGTACGCATACAAAATGGTATGGAAATCAGTGATTTTGCTGAACTCTTCTTCGCCGCTATCTTTTTTCTCTGCAAGGAAATCGTATAGGTCTTTCATGATGGGAAAATCAGTGTTCTTGAGCTTACCTATGTCTGTTTTCTCGTTGATATTAAATTTCTTGTACAGTTCGATCAGGTATTTAGATAAAATGTCTTCTTGCAAGTCATTCATATCCGGATACATGAGCTTAAACATCGTTAATAAGGTGCTGATCTTAGCAAGCAGTGGGTTTCCTTCCGACAATCCTTGCCTTTCCATCTCTAGCTGAGCTTCTGCGCTAATCACTGGTATATCAAACGGGTTGATTATACTGCCACCATTAAAACTGAACTTCACCCATTCGCCGCCAAGACTTTTGTAAATAGCTCCGAATTCACCTTTTGGGTCAATCGTCCGTATGATGCTCCCAAGCATCCATTTGCGCATCATATTAGCAAAGAGCGTACTTGTTTTACCGGTTCCGCTCATTCCGATTAAAAACTCATGTTTATTGTGAAGCTTCGTATCATCTACGATCACAACATTTCCGGTAGTGATATTACGCCCCTTAATGATCCCGTGTTGATCAAAAATTTCGTTCTCATGGAAAGGAAAAAAGAAGCTTACTGCTTCCGCATTCATCGGCCGGTAGGTTAGGTCGTAGACCTTATTGTGACCAATAGGTAAAAAGCTATCGAATGCATCTTTTAGCTTCATCATTGGCGTTACAGTCTTGGCAAAAGGACCGACTACAGACTTTACGAGCTGGGTTAACCTCTCTAGCTGCTTTAGATCGGCTGCTACAATATGAATCAACATTTGGAACATATACATTCGCTCGTTCTTGTAGCTCAGCTGGTTCAGCGTCATCCGGGCGCTATCAATCTGCGCTTCTGCTTCCGCTTTTCCAGCATCGTTTACATACTTAGAATCTGCTTTTTGTCTGTTCTGCCTAATACTTTCAGATAGCTGCTTTCTTACTTCCCCTGAATCGTATTCGGTTAAAAACTGTACAACGCTGATATTCTCGCTTAGGTCGTTCAGATTCATGATGTGCTCCTGGTTCAAAATAGCGCTATACTCGGCCGCTACCAGAGTACGGGTAAAGTTAGCTCCAGAGCGCACAAAGGATTCTTCCTCTTCAATAGAATCAGGTGACAACAAATTCAGTATATTTTCACTAAAGCCAATGTAAGAAGACTCGAGCGTTTCTCTTTTCTTTTTGGAGAAGATACCCATGAAGTTGCTCTCCTTTTTTACATGATATGATTCGCTTTCATCTGCTTCCAGCTTCCGCTCATTTCTTCATATGTCCGCTCACCCACCGTAAGAGGCGAGAAGAGCGCTGTTTTAAAGCTGAAATTGACCTGAGCATTTTCATAGTCGATGCATGCAAACATGAGATGAAACAGTTCCTCATTGTCTAAAATTTTTGTTTTCATTTCATAGCGTCCACCAAGCATATTCTCAATTTGAGAGCTTACAATCTTAACGTCTCTTTCAAGTTCACTAAGCACTCTTTTTCGGTTTGCATTCGTAAATGGACGTGCCAATATAACGTACCTATTTCGTGAGACCATGTTTTTACTCTTCTGTATATCATCAATATAATTCAGGTAACTCTTAGTAAGGATCGCCTTCGCATGAGATTCTTCTTTCGCTGTTTTCTCCTCGATATAACTGCCGTAATTCGTAAGGTTAATGGGCTGGGCAATTTGGCTGACCTGAAGAGGTAACATGCTCCTTGGTAAATCATTCAAAAAGGTCTCATAGGCTTGAAAGATCTTCGTTTTTTCCTTCTTATTAAGCAGCGATAAGTTCACACTTGAAACACGGATCACCTTTACGAACCGGTTATCAGTCGTTTCATAGCACTCAGAGTAGATATTTTTTATGCCCAGCTGTTCACGTATATCTTTGACCGCGTTCTTTTTTTGTTTACTGCTCATCAGATCACCTTTCGTATAGACAAATATTTTTTGTCTTTTATTGAACTGAATTCTCCAAATCACCCGGTGAGTAAAGAAGTTTATGTTTTTACGGTCTGGATGGTGGATTGTCAGAATCAGTAAAAATGTGCCCCAAGGTGACAAACAAATGAGAAGTAGCTGTGCACTAAACGAGTAACCTAACTGAGTGAGATACCAGAGGGCCAAAAATCCGATAGCCATAAGCGGCAGTGAGATAAGTAAATCCCGGTACTTGATTAAGGAGAGAATATACTTCTTTGTATCAACATTGAGAGGAAGTTCAATTTTCCCTTCCTCCCTCAGACGGTCCCTGCGTTCTACCGCTGACTGATGATCAAACATCATAAAATCAGCCCCTTAGCCTCCAAGATTGGTTTGGAAATAGTCAACAACCTGTTTTGCCAGTAAGAAAGCAACCAGTCCAGTTACACAAGTGATCAGTCCTTTTTTAAATCTTGGCTGATTCTCTTCTCCGCCGAACGCTGCCAGCAAACCACATACGAGAATACCAATAGAAAAAAGCGTAATGAACGTCTTAGTGATATCACCAAACAGTGTATTGAATAACCCTTGCAAAGACTCAAACATCCACCATTCCTCCCTTATCATTTGCAATTTCCCTTCTAATAGGAATTTTACTAGACTTCTTCTAACATCGATATTAGTCAAACCTCCCATGAGAAACTAGCACAATATTACCAATTCCTTCCTTATTATGAATCTGATTAGACTTTTTCCGATTAATTCGGGGATAAAAATAAGAGATCACCTTTTGTAAAAGGTGATCCCTTATGTCGATATATTACTGATTATCTGCTCTGCTACTAAATTCAAATAAAATCGGTATGTTCTATTAGTGCTTTTTGCCTTGTTTTTAAGTTCAATTTTCACATTTTCACTCAGAATTAAATTCAAATGAGCCTTTTCGCTTATTACATAAGCGTAAGTTTTTATTTCCTCATTCAATATATAATGGGAAAAAAGAGAGCTCACTGTCATCGCGTTTTTCTCACAGTAAGATATAATCTTATCTTTTGTTGCTTTATCAATTGTAATCTCAATATGACTTTTGGACTTCATCTCTTCCTCTAGCTCATCTTGTTCCAGCCTAAATTTATCGCGGTTATTCAGGAAATAGTCTGAAATGAGTAGCCCAAAGAACACACGCCTTGAATATCCGTGTCTATCAATATATTCTATTTTTGTTTGTACCTGTTCACTGATCGTGGTCGCTGTAGAAACAGTCGTAGTAATGTCACTTGCCAGCGAATCAATGAATCTTTTATCATACACATTCTTTAATATCTCAACTAATGCCAAGGAGATTATATTTCGTTTACTTGTTCCCATCTTATTAGCAGCTAAAGAAATGATCATACCTGCATCCTTATTCAGTGCTAGATTCAGTTTGGGACTAGCCAAGTTATCCCCCCTTAGTTTAATTGGAAAATATTGTTTATTTATCTAAGATATCATCCAGCTCATTCGTAATCAAACAAGTTTTTCCTATCATTACATTGTTGTTTATTGATAGGTATGTACACATGATCAATTGCAATATTAATGATGGGTAAATAAAAATATAAAACCAAGAAGGTTTTTTCGGTGAATTGCTAATTAGCAGTAGATTTCTCAGTACTCTTATGATGTGCTCCGCATACTCTTTTTTATTTCACCTGAATTATGGCTGAAAGGACGTTTCTACGCTCACAAACATGCGAAGTAAGGGATAATTTCCTAATCTTAATTTGTTATATTTATGATAAACTGTAGGTTATATGGAGGTGTAAATATGATTCAACAACATGTGCCTCATTATTTTCTTAATCAAGTTGTATCTGAATTAGGAGAACCGTGTGAAGCGATATATAACGAATTAAAAGAAGGAAATATACGAGAGTTTCTTAAAGACATTATCTCGACAGAATTCACGCCTGCCAATACAAAAGAAATACGGCGTGGTACTAATAAATTAGCTCAAGCTACAAAGAAGAGATGGTACAAATCTTTAGCAGATAGTGTTAAGAAAACAAAAAAATCAAAAAAAACGGAAATATTAAAAGAGATTGCATTACTTGAATCTTTAATTGATATGTATGGTTTCTCTGAATTTAAGAAGCTGCATAACGTAGAAACCATGGATGAATTAATTAAGAAAAGATTAGATGAAGTTGCGAAATGGTGTAGTGATAAGGAATCGAGGCTTATGGATTACAAATACATAAGAGATAAAACTCCTACACAAATAAAGAAAGCACTTCGGTATGATGCGATTATTGCAATTGCTGATGTCCTAATAAAAAACTTTGATGGAAATCTAAATAAAATCATTATCGACCAGCCTTTAAAATATGCTGATCACCCGGTTGGAAATACAAGTCTAACCAAGATGAAATTAACGGATAAGAGCGTTCTCATCGATAATAAACTGCATTACATTAGTGAATATCGTCCTGGCGAAGATTATTCTCTTCATACATTAGTAAGCCAAGAACTTCTTAGCGAAGAGAAGATACTAAGGTCTGTAGATAATACAGATTTAGAGATTTTTCGCTCCGTAATATCCCTACGGGACAATAAACAGTTTTTTGAGAACCGAAAAGTGTATGTTACGATTGGCGACTTAGTTAGAGCAACCTATGGATCCGATAACAAAAAAAACTATAATGCTGTTAAAGAACGACTTATGAAGATGGCTAACGTAACTTTCAATGTCATTGAGCCGAATAGGACATTAGTGTTTGGTATATTTGATCGCTTGGATATTCAGCCACTTGGTAATGGTGAAATTGCAGAGATCACGATTAATGAAGAAATTCATCAGAACTATGTAAAAGGGCAGGTAATACGAGCTTATAGCGATAGACTCGCTTCATTTCAAAATAAAGCTTCTCAGACACTAATTTTCCCTTTACAAAAAGAGCGTTTCCTTTGTTACTTTAGACAGACGGGATACTCTGCAACCTTTGATTACACTTACTTCATTCATAAGGTGCAATTCCGGAGTAAACGAAAAGATGTAAACCTAGCCCTGATAGAGCAATGTTTACAGGACTTTGTCACCCAAAAGGTAACCGTAGAGTCTTATGAACGTAAACGAGATTCATTTCTCATCAATTTCTTCCCTGTGGAAACCTATGAAGTAGAAGACTTACTAGGGAACCAGCAATTAACTCATTTTATTGAAGAAGTTCCCGAACAAATTAATTTAAAGTAAATATAGACGTTTCATGAAGAGAGCTAGCTTGTAATGGCTCTCTTTTTTCTCTTCCAATTTTCCGCTCTTTTTTATCATCCTCTAGACAGCATAATACTAACCCAATTTTAAATACATAAATTTAATGATTTAAAGGTAAAAAATTCAGCCAATTTTCCGCTCTTTTATAAAAACTAGGCCAAATCTCCGCTCCTTTTATATAATATCAGCCAAAGCTCCGCTCCTATTAAAAACTCAGCCATTTTCCCGCTCTTTTTTCTTCATTTCGATACTTTTTGCTATATATATTAAAATATTTTACGAAATTCTCATTTATAACATGAGCCAAAAAGGACTATAAAAATAAAAAACTCTTCCAAAATTCCGCTCTTTTTATTATTTCACGCTACTTTCTAGTGATCTTGAGTCTATATGAGTCTATTTTTAATAGTGTTTCTCATTTTTTCAGCCAATTTCCCGCTCTTTTTTTTCTAAAAAAATTTTAATTAAGTTTTATAGTACAAAGAACCCTTGATACTCAAGGGTTCTTTGTAAATTCAGCCAAATCTCCGCTACTTATGTACATATCAAATCTCTATATACTTCAAGGGATTTCAGTTTTTTGAGCCAAATTTCCGCTCTTTTCTCATCTATTTACCGACTAAATCTGCAATGATATAATAACTTCTAGGTTAAGAAATCGACCAATTATTTCCTTTTACATAATTAAGTACTTTATAAAAATACATTAAACTTCAATATAGTGAATGATATAAAGATATTCGTCAGTGCATTGTCTCAAAAAGCGATTAATTTCGAATTTTCGCTGAATCCAATGCTGAATGTTTGAAACAATTTCTACCAAAAGAAAAGAACCCAACCTTTTAAAGTCTAAAAGTGTCGAGTTTGGCGACCTGCACTTATAAGACTTGGAGAGAAAAGTCGGGATCTTGGTTTTGCTTTATGAAACTGTGACTCAATTATATCACGGGTTGAATAAAAGAGAAAGCCGAGGCCCTTAATTTTTCTATGCCTTTTTGGGTTGGATTAAGGAGAGGCTATTTATGAAACACCACCCTGATTTATTCGATGCAAGAACCCTTCAAAATGATACTCGTCTTCTCTTTAAACTCAAACTACTCCTAGGAACAGTTTGTGCGTATGGAGGCGAAATCCCTCTTTCCAAATCAGAACTCGCTAAAAGAATGAAAACATCCGGATACCGGATCAATGTTCTCCTCCAAAAATTAGTTTGTGAAGGTATTGTTCATTCTGATGACAATGGCAAACTATTCTTTAATAAATTTATTTTTATTCAAGAGAAGGAGTCTACTAATAAAGAAGACTTATACTCCAAAAATTTCAACTTCTTCAATTCCGATGAATTTCTAAGTGAAGAACGCAATGTGCAGCGTCTTGTTCTCCATTATGTGGGTAAAGAGCTAGTTTATATCCCTGGGAATTTCAGATGGGGTTATATTAGTGATCTTTATGGTCCTTTAGGACTGTTAAATATACGTACTAGAAAAGAAGCTTTACGCATTTTAGAGAAAGCTTCCAAATACTTAAAAATGAAAATCTATAAAGATAACTTTCAAGTACTAAGCGTTCATCAGGAATGGTTAGATATGGGTGAAGTATATTCTGAAGGTGCTGAGCTGTGGGTTTTAAAACAGCTTAAAAAGCATCGTTTTTGCTGTGACTTTCTATCTCGTAAAGCAGTATGGCAAATAGCTAAAGTAATGGAAGATTACTATGCAAAATTTGGCTATGAGTATGCAACAGAAATTTTTGATACGGCTCTTTTCAATATTCAAAAAGACAAAATGCGTTCTCATCATTTTTTCAAGATGATTTATAAAGAAGAAAATGAGTTCACCATAAATGAAGAGAAAAATGAACTGGATGAAATAAGTGCTTACTTTCGGGCCGTTATGGAATCGGCTGAAATCAATTATGCAGTACAATTATCCATTGATTTAGAAGGAATCAACAATAAGAAAAAAGCAGCTGAAAGTAATCTATTTGAAGATGGTAAACTTTCACAAAAGAACAATGAAATTGTGGAAGAAGCTAGCAAGCAGCGTGAAAGCATTATCAGTAGACTTAATCATATTCACTATTGCTGGTTAAGTAGAGTTCATCAAGATCCTGAGTGGTTTATACAGAATTACTACCGAATTAAATCTCTTCCAGCGCCTATCTTAGAAATAAAACAAGAGATTGAAAGACTGATAGCGGCTAAAAATAAAAAAGACCGACGTTATGCTATATAGTTTTTAAAATCTTATCTAAGTAGGCTTTTTTCCTGTGTCTTTTTCTAGCTTCCTTGTTAAAAGCACACATACATTACGCAGTGGGATTCTACTACATAGAAGCGACTGCTTTTTGGTGTGTCGTTTTTTACTATCGCTATCCTACTTTATATGTTTAGCAAGATTAAGAGTAGCATCCAGAAGGGTAGGATACGATCTACTAGTAATTATTCTATCCAGTAAAAGGATTTTTTAATCATAATGTTGTGGATAACTATTTTTATATCGTGGCTATTTTAATTTTGTTTGTTCATTACTACTTCTTATACTGTTTATTACTAGACTATGATTATGAATAATCTGTTCATTCTTAGGGAATAAGCTTATTTCTATGTGTAAGCTTTTAATAGGGGAGTGTTTAAACAAAGTATCTTTCTTTTTCTCATTCTTCGGAATCGTAGGAACCCAGTCATACCAAGGGTTTTTTAGCAATTTTTTATGCTCTAAAAAGGTATTAACTAAATGTTTTGACTTATGATATTAAAGAAAGGTTTTAAGAAATGATTTTAATAAATGGTGTTGTAGAATAGTTTTAATGATGCTTATCTCCACCTATAAAAAATATATCTATAGGGAATTAAATAATAGAAGAGAGTAACAAAAACTTAGGAGGGAAGAATACCAAAAAAAGGGCTTAAGCTACTTACCTTAAGTGCCCAATAACCAAGTAGTTTCTTTAAACTTTAGCGCAGGAGTCAATTAAGATTCGCTTTATAGCTGATAGAACATGGCTTTACTCATTCTGTTTTTATCTTTGTTTATAAACGCCATAACGGCCTTACAATCACTATCAGAAGCTAGAAGAGAGCATTCTTTACTACTCTTTTCAAAACGATTAAAATACAAATGCTGTAGAGATCATCAGAAGATCGATAACATCAGGTAGCACCTATAATAGTAAACTCTTCTTCTGATACAAGTAAGTGAAGTTAGAAAGGCTGTCCGCAGAGTTCATTCACTAGCCATTCCGGCATATTTTCTTCCACTACATAAAATATAAGATCAAAAAACAATCCTCCCTTCATTAAAAGGAGGACCTTTTCAATATATTTTGAAGTATGTTAATTAGTATGAATCTAAAATTATTTATCTTTGTAGTGCTAATTCAATTTTTTCCTTTCCGGACTCCTATCCCTTACCTTTTCTATTTATGAATCAATTTGATTCATCTGGTTTAGTGAATTCAAGTTATGTTTTGCTGCTTCGAGAGTTTTTAACAATCACATTCCTAGATCTGGATGGAATGAAGTAAATCTTGTCAGATGTTTGTTCATTTTGGTTTAATTTTTCTTTCCTCGTATTTCTGCAGTTTACTTCTCTGCCTATAAAAAAATTTCCTCAATAACTTCGATGACCTGATGATTTAAATGAATCTCTTATGAATCTCTTGCATCCAACACAGTAGAGTAGTTACTCTTTGTTCCTATATTTAGTAGGGGTGTTTTTTGAGATGAAATCAGAGAATATTTTAAATAATTCTTCGCGCTGTTTTATAGTTAAATGTTCAATTCCAAAATACTTCTCCGCTAAAGCACCGGTCTGTATTAAACGATTTGCTCTTTGTTTTCTTTCTTTTTCAGAGCTTAACTTCATTAATCGGTGTTGTCTCTCTTTTAGCTGCTGGATTTTTAGATCGATGTCTGTTATGGGTGTCTTCTTTATTTCATCATGACTCATCCTAAGCACTCGTTGAACCTGCTTGGCTATAGATACTTTCGTCCGTCAATTCTTCTTTTAAACCTTTATTATTTCCTCCCATGTTCCTAAATGCGTTTTTAGCTTCAGATTGAAACTGATCTATCAATTTTTTTGCTTGCTCTATATCCTCTACTTCCCATGAATCCATTACATACTCCCCGATCTCTTTTTGGGCCTGCTCTATGATCTTCTTCTGTTTTTCTCTTAGTTCCTTGATTTGTTCTTCTAGTTTTTGTACTTGTCCTAACTTACTTTTCTTCGCCATTTTCATATCCTCCTCATGAGTAACAATCGATTTATTGATCCCTATTTTACTGGTAAAAGAGAAGGAAGTCTACTAATAAATGGTAATTTGTGATACGATAGGTCACAAGAGCGAAGCGAGAGTGCCCATTTATACCCCTGCGATGCAGGGAATGGGACTCGCCTTCTGCTCGTTCTCATTCACTAACCGTGAATGACTTTCCCTTAGGAAAGCAAGTTTACCTAACGGCAAATAACCCGTAGGGGCTTTTGGAAGGTGGTGAAGACATGGGTTACTTTTACTTTAGCTCACAGATCTTAAACCGAGCGAGTCATTCCGCTGTCGCGGCCGCAGCTTATCGCAGCGGAGAGACTCTCTATTCAGAGCGCGATGGATTGACTAAAAACTATGGTGAAAGAATTGTCCAGCCGCAGTGCTTTATTTTAAAACCAAAGCATGCTCCTGATTGGGTTATGGACCGGGAACGTCTATGGAACGAAGTTGAGAAAATTGAGAAACAAAAGAATGCACAAATGGTTAGGGAGATTCGCTTAGCCCTTCCTACTGTGTTAAGTGAGGAAGATCAAAAGGAGTTGCTTCTCGAATTTTGTAAAAAGAATTTTTCAGATGAAGGTATGGTAGCAGATATTGCAATTCATAGAGACAAAGAAAAGAATCCTCATGCCCATGTCATGCTTACTATGCGTCCTTTTAATGAAGATGGTTCTTGGGGGAACAAGCGTAAAAAGATTAACCAGGAAGTCGGTGGAGTGATCAAAAAGGTAAGTGTTCACCTTACAGATTGGAATGAGAAAGAAACGTTATCTCGCTGGCGTAAAAATTATGCAGAAATAATTAATGAGAAGCTGAACATACGTGGTATAGATGATCAGGTTTCTCATGAGAGTTATAAGAAGCAGGGCCTTAATCGGATTCCGGAGATAAGGCTGGAGAGAACAGCTTACCGTTATGAAATGCAGTTAAAAGATAAAGCAGCTAGGAACAAAACTCCATATGAACCTGCCACTTTTTACGGAAAAATCAATGAAGAAATAAGGCAGCTGAATGCACAACTCGGTAAACTAAGTGATGATAGAAGGAAACAAGTTATCTCGATTTCTGAGTACCAAAACGAAAAAACGCTTAAAGAACAAATCAAGCTGGTTCGCACAAGCAGACAGCTTAGTGTAGAAGAAAAATCAGCTTTACAGATGGTTGCCCAAAGATCTAAAAGCTATGTAGACTTCCGAATCGCTAAGCATATTAAAGATGAAATTGAACAAGGAAGCTGGAAGAAAAAAATTGAAAGTGATAGAGTGAAAATCCTCTCAGAAAAAAATCTCCTCAGTAAAGCGTACAAAGCGTTTCAGGAAGACCCAAAACAGGTACTGAAATTTGGCTTCACACCTACTCATTTTTTAGCTCAGATGAAAGATAAAGTTGCCAGCATAAAAATAATGGAACAAAAAAATAGTGAAGATCTTAGGAAATACAGCTTACTGCTAGATAAATCTGTAAAAGCATTAGAGGTGCAGCGAGAACTGACGGAAAAAGAATTTTTAGTTTTATATCAAATGAATTCCAAGATTTCTATAGATGAGATGTACTATGCAGTTCAGTATTTTAAGGATACTAGTCAGGTTTTAAACAAAGAAGAGATATCTAAGTATGCCAAATCTAAGGAAAAGGAGATTCATAAGAATGTACCTTCTCTTTCCGATCAAACTAAAAATATCTCAAAGAGTATTTTCATTTTAGATCGTGCAATTCAAAAACAAAGAAAAGTAATCTTAAACTCTCTACAAGAACAAAAGTATGATCTTGTTTATGAGGCTAATAAAAAAGTAGAGCAGTATAAAATCCAAAGAGCGAGACACGAAAAAGACCTAGCTGGTAATGTTGGGCTAATTAAAGTGGAGTTACAAAGTCATTATTCGGATTCCCTTGAATCAATTAAAAATGCTGAAGTGATATTGCAGCTTAAAGATCGGCATGAGAAGGGACTTAGTACAGGAAAAGTTGATCAAGATTTGCATCTTATTATCAGTAAATTTGAAAAGGAAAATGCGAATACTTCAGATCAAACCTTAACGCCAGAGAAACAAATAGAAAAAGCATATTCGCAACATATTGTTTCTGGATTACTTCAAGTTTTAGATCAGGTAGAGCGGGCAAACAAAAACAAAAAACGAGGAAAAGATCCTACGGAGAAAAAGCAACGCAGAAGGTATAGAGGTCAGCATTTGGATCATTAAGGGGGAATTATGGTATTTAAGAAAAAAGCATGGAAACCCATTTTTGTAAGTATTCTTTTAAGCCTACTATTTTCATATCTGCTCATGGTTGGCTTTTATTTCATTGGTCCAGGGGGGGATATTACAGAACTCATATTAGATCCATCTACCGTTATTCCATTTAGCTATACGCAGGGAAATTTGAAAGTAATATTCTCTTTTACACCGTTCATTATCTTAGGTGCGCTGCTTTACAGTATGAAGACGTCAATTTTAGTTCCAAAACTTATTGATGCCAGTGATTTTGGACTCCACGGGACATCGAAGTGGGGACAGCCATCTGATGTTATTAATGGAAAAACCTTCTCAAAAAGAAACTCATATCAGAGTGATCCAATGAGTGCGTTTAAGATGGAACCGGGAATTATTTTGGGTAAAGTCCCCAGTAAAAAAGAACTTATTATCATGCCCAAAGGGACCAATGTTGATAATCGTAACGTCCTTGTAATTGGTTCATCCGGTTCAGGGAAAGGGCAAGCGTATGTGTTTCCTAACATGCTAAATCATATAGATGAAACCATTATAGTAACAGACCCTAAAGGGGAAATTTATGAAGCTACCCACCAGCTCAAACGAGATCAAGGGTATAACGTATATCAAATCGACTTCGTAAACTTTTCTGAAAATGTAGGCTATAATCCGCTGGATTATGTAGAAGATGACGAGGATGCACGTGCCGTGGCAAATACGATCGCATCGAATGCGGTTGATGATGGTAAACGGGATTTTTGGAGTGAATCTGCTATCGCATATTTTGCAGCAATCATTCTGTACATCAAAACAGAATATGGTACTGAGGCAACAATGACTCATGTAGTGCATTTCACAGCGAAAGCTGGGAAGAACGAAGAATTCCTTGAACAGTTACTTGAAAATTTGCCAAAAGACCATCCAGCATATGACATGTTTACGCTTGCTAATATGAGCGCTGGGAATACCAGAACCGGGATAATGTCAACCTTGGCACAGCAGATCGGAATCTTTGCCATGCATAAGATAGCTAAATTTACAGCAAAAGGTGCATTTAACTTTAGGGATCTACAGCAGCAGAAGACGATTCTCTATATCAAAGTACGTATGAAGAGTAATCCATTTAAGCAGCTTACGGCTATTTTTATGGAACAGCTTATCGATACATTTTATAATATCGCAGACGAAAACCATTCACGGCTTCCGATTGATTCTATTTTTTTACTAGATGAATTTGCAAACATTGGGAGAATCAATGGGTATCCAAATATTCTGGCCACTTGCCGCGGACTCGGGATGTCATTGCACACTGTTATTCAAGATATTGGGCAATTAGAAGATAAACGCATGTATGGTCCAGACATGGCACGTTCTATTATTAACAACCATGACACTACGCTGTTTCTTCGCACCAAGGATACAAAGACTGCTAAGTATTTTAGTGATGTTGCGGGGGAGACAACGATTAAACATAGACAGAAAAGTACTTCATTTGGAGAAAAAAATGCATCAAAAAGTGTGTCAGAACAGTATGTAAAGCGGCCACTCATTACGCAAGGGGAGTTACTCAATGTAAATCCTGCAATATGCTATCTATTCGTTAATGGATATTTTCCTTTAAAACTAGAGAAATCTTATCAATTTAAAATATACGGCGAATTCTTATTTGGTAAGGATCGTAGGCCAAGTTATGAGCAGTTTTACAGAGAAAAATTCCTGAAAACATTTGGTAAGAGTCATAAGAAGGCAGATAAAGAAATTTCAGCAGCTTATACAGCTCAGAATACAGTTACAGAGATATTACAAGAAGATGGTTATGACCAAGAATTAGAGGCTCAAATGATGGCTCTAGAAGCTGAAATGGAAGTCCCACAAGAAGAAGAGCAGCATTATGTAGAAGAACTGGATGAGGGCGAGGAAATCTCAGAAGAAGAATTAAGCATGCTTTTAGGAAATGTTTCTGCAGAACCAGAGTTCAGGAATACGGAGGATCTTTGGAATGAAAATACCACTTCTGAACTGGATACTGACAGTGATGAAGAAGTTCAGGCTGCTTTTCGGGAGCTAGAAGAAGCATTAAGCAAAATTGATGATAGTGATCCTGATGCAGATGCTTTAATGGATGTACTTAACGAGCTAACAGTAGAAACAGCTCCAGATCAAGAAGATAATGGAGAAGGAGAAGAGCTTAAAAATACAGATGATGAAGATGATCTACCTATGTAATGAAAGGAGAGATACCGATGAAATGCATCTGCTTCTTATAACAGAGGATTTTGAATATAAGTACCACAGATAAAAGTATGAATCATAACAGAGAGGGGAAGCAGCATGTACTATCAATATTATGAGATCGTTGGTAGCGAAAAACCTATATATCTGGCTAAACCGGCTGGGTATCTAACCTATGAAGAAATTCCAAATGAAGATCTGCTGACCTATGAAGAAATCGCTTATCTCGAAAAAATAGAAAACGGGGTTAAATTATACGAACCTCTATACCTGAAAGAGGGTGAATAAAGTGCCTTTTCCTAAGTCTAAAGAGTATGAAGCGAAGATGGCTGAGGTACAAAAACAAGTGGACCAAGCCATAGATCGAATATTTAAAAATAATGAATTTCAGCATTTTCTAGAAGTAGCCTCTAAATTTCCGAAATATAGCTTAAATAACGTAGTGATGATATATTCTCAAAAACCCGATGCTACTATGGTGCAGGGATATAGAAGCTGGGAGGAGATGGGCAGACAGGTCCAGAAGGGGGAATCGGCTATTAAAATTTTTGCTCCTACATTTACGAAAATGGAGGTGACTAAAATAGATCCGGTTTCGCAGCGTCCGCAGCTTGATAACAAGGGAAAAGAGATTACGGAAAAGGTAGAGAAGATTACTGGTTTTAAGGGTGTGAATGTGTTTGACGTGAGCCAAACAAAGGGCAAGGAAATTGTTAATGTCCGGCAGTTCATTCGTGATGATGTCAAAGACAGTAATGGAGCAGCTAAAATGTACCTTCAGCTTTCAGAGCACCTTGGTAAGAAAATGGATATAAGGGAAATGGCTGATGATTTTAAAGAAAATCCTAACGCTCGAGGTTATTATGACCGGGCGAACCATGCAATCCGGATTAACCCTGCTATCCCTAATTCAACATTGAAATTCAAAACATTAGTTCATGAGTATGCGCATTCGCAGCTTCACCGAATGGACAGTCCGTTAAAAGACCTACCAAGGGGGCATAAGGAAGCACAGGCAGAAGCTACAGCGTTTATGGTTACAAAGTATTACGGTCTTGATACGGAGGCATATAGCGCCGGTTACATTGCAACATGGACCAAGGATATGAAGCTAGCAAAACAAGCACTTGGAGAGATACAGAAAACAGCAAATAATATCATCAGGGAGATCGACCATCTGGATAGAGAACATATTCAAGAAGTCATAAAAAAGCAAACTCTTGGAAGATCTATTTCTCCTGGACAACCAAATCCTAATATAGATGCTGCTAGAGAAGTGGCTGTAACACGCTTAGATAAAAGTGAAGAACAGCACTTAAAAGAGCAAGACAAATCCAGTACAGCAGAAAGCGAGAAGACGAGACCAGAATTAGAACGATAACTAAGGTGAAATTAGAATGAAAAAGACAACTCATGCATTTTATGAGTTGTCTTTTTCATTAATATCAACCGTAAATATTGACCGTTTTTGTTTGTTTTTATTGTGATTACTAATTCATTGTTTATATTGAATTAGTCTTTGCGCCTCACATGCTATAGCAGCAGTTTTCTCCCAAAGAATTAAGCTGTCCCACTGTTAAACCCTTTGGTATCAAGCAGTTTTAGTTTGATCCGTCCTTCCCTCAGTAATATCTAAAAGGCTTGATTTGATAATTGTAATCGATATCGATTATAATTATACTCAATATCGGGTAAAATTATCATTTGGAGGTGTTTCATTTTGTCAATTATTGAAAGCACACAGGAGAAAATTGTAGAGCTAGAGCGGGCTTTAGAGCAATTTTCACTAATAAAAGACACGTTGCCCTTAGATGTAAGATTCACCACTCAAAAACTTATAGATAATCAGCTTAAAGAATTAAAATATCGACTTGAAAAACTAACATCTTTACGATCGGATAAAAAGTGTACTGTTTGTGATCATTGGATACGTGAAAATGAAGAACCCATACATTTGTTTTACCAATACAATAACTCTGTCGAGCCAGCAAATGTTACTGTTTGTCCTTCTTGCATTGGTGCCATGAAAAAAGTAATGACGACAAATGAAGCGGAGAAGCTGTGGGGGCTAATACCAGGAACAATTAAACAAGATCGCAGGCTTGGTAACCTTCAGGAATTTGAAGAGGTAGGTTTGGTATATCATACGGGTCGTTACATCAAAATTCATGAGATCGTTATGAAGAGTTATTACGAGCCTAAAATACAAGAACGTCAAAGAAGAGAAAACCGTAAAATTAAAGATAGTCAAAAATCTGTTAAATAGGTAAATCTCTAAATCCCTGAAAGAAATATGGGTCCGCTGCTCATTAATTAGTTAGTTTTGTTAGGCCAGATGTGGGCATAGCTGCCTTCTGTAAATGATGTTGAGAAAAAGACAATGCAGATGTTACCTGTAGGTGAAATATATACAATAGGTGGAGTTTCTGTGGGAGAAGATAAACGATATGAGATATATAAGGTTACTGACCGGGAGTATAAGGTAAGTGTATATGAATTGATGATTCGCTTATATGTTGATTATGTTGAAAGCCCGGAAGAAGTCCTCCGTATTATTGAAACAAATTGAATTAGTGAGTCATCTAAATAATGGATATAGATAACATAATATGTCTAGATAATATGCTGCCTCGAATAGATAAACTATTGATAGTGAATATATTACCATTAAAAATCATTCCCGCAAGGGTGTATTTTTAATGTATCTGATTTCTTAGTAAGGAGTTCCATTCTTCGGTAAACCCCATGGATTTTGTGTCCACTTCATCTTCCAAGCAGTTATCAAAATTTCTATAGTCCACATCAAGGTATATTCACGGGTTATCTTTTTTGATCTTCTCCTTTTCTTCATGTTTTTGAAGAGCTGGATATAATGCCGAATGTGAAACCTCACTTTATACTGGCCGCCATAGTTTTTTCCTGTAGTGTGCAATGGCGAGTTCTCTTTGAGATTTATTAATACAAATTACAATGAATTTAGGTGGTACATTGGATTCTTATAAGTTATGTTCAACCTCATGACTTAAATTACCACAATTTATTGTAATGTAGTTTGATAACTGGGTTCAAAATGATATTTCTATGTAATCGATTATCTCCATAAGGAGATGACAAAATTGGTATCCAAATATGTAATGATTATAAATTTTATGAGGTTGTAATTTAAAGAAATATTATTTTGTTTAAAAAGTGAGACAGTAAATCTGTGATAGTTAGTTCTTTGGAGGATGACTGATCATCAATAATGAGACCTATATCAATGAGTATATCTAGTCACGAAAAGTAATCATTTTTTAGTATTCCTTCCTCTTTAACAATAAAAAAACTTCACATAAAATTCTCTCCCTGTTCCATTTGCCCGAAGCAACGTGCGAGCCAGATCTACTTATATTGGAAGATGTCCTACAACATTATCTGAATCGAAAAAGATATGTAAAGTCTCGAGTTATTAGCCCGTCACTAATAAAACTCGTAAAATTTAAAAAGCAAGGGCAACTAGGCGCCCTTGCTTTTTGTTTTCGTTTTTTTTCGTACTTTGAGATTATTTTTATGAGCAAAATCTAAAATTTCCTTTGATAATTGTTTGGCTTTTTCTTCATTCATCTTTATCTTCATTCTGCACTCTCCCACAAGCTTTTTACATATAGTATCTCCCCCTATATCTGGATATATACAGGCGTTCTAAAGGTCCCCTACCGCTGCATACAATACATTAACTTAGCAACATATCTACAGTGTTGCAGAGATAATGGAGAAAAGAGGAGATAAAATGTTTAAAGGGGAGACGATGAGAAAGGTAAGATCAGATAAAAAAAGAGCAATTGCTGCTCCAATTAGTCTGAGTGCATATGAGATTTTTTCAAAGCTTAGCTATGTTTGTGATACTCCCATCAAACTCATTGGAGAGTTTATCATTATAGAAGGATATAAATCTGCGTCTCTTATTGATGAACTGCAGCCATACTTCAAAAGAGATCTTCAGTATGAGAACAGATACATATTTGGAAACTCAGAGCGGGAATCATTTAAAATGAAACTCAATTCTAAGAAACGTCTATACATGAGATTCCTGGATCGGGACCATGAAAAGATGGCTTCTTTGGCTTATAGCTTAGATAGTTCCATCCAAGTGGCAGCATCTTTAATTTTGACAAAAGTTATTAATAGAGCAGATCTGATGTATCCTATTATGTCCAGGCTTATAAGAAATATACTGAGTGAAAAAGATGAGGCAAAACTTCGAGCAATTACTAAACATCTTAATTCAGTTAGTTCAGATGATCATATAACGATGACTGCGGTGCTTTCCTATTTATTAGAGAAGGGGATAAGGGAACAAAAACGCATTTTAAACATCTTGGAGGAAATAGATCGTTAATAGGAACTGTGAAGGGTCTAGGTTGGGTTAGTGAATTATATAACTCATGTAAGGATCAGGAAGGGGAGCTCTCTCGATATATGAGGTGTGATGTAAAGTTGCTTTAACACGTACGTTTACGTATACGTAAACGTACGTGTTAAAAATTACAATTTTCCCGCTACATAGGAGTTGAATCGGGGTAGATGAATTTAAAATTTTATAGCGGGTGCTCCTGGATTACTGGGAGGCTTTTTTTTGTCCTATGGTTGTAACTTATTCTCAATCAAGGCGAGTTCAGAGGAAGTTTCTGAATCCTGATGGGCATCCGTTTCTTAAAATGGTCAGCTTATGGAAGAATAGAGTATCTGTACAAGGTACTTACTCTACGTTTCTGTCCCTCGTTATACACCCGTTACCAGGGAGGATAGACTGCATCCAATCCGCTCCCATCAAGCATAAGGGCAGCATCATGATTCCGCTTTGGCTTCATCATCATGAAACGGGCCGATCCACAAACTAAGAAGGAAAGGAGAGAACCGCATACGTCGGTTCCTTTTTTAAACATTTTCTGTTGGCGATGCTCGCCACAAGGAATTTCTCTTAGCACAAGAGGGTAAAGACAATTCAATTCGAAATGATTTGTCCTTCCCGTATAGCCAACTGGTTTAGTACTATCTGTTGATTGATATCAAGGTATTTATTTTGCAATCTAAGTTTTTATATGATTCCTGAATAAGTAACTTTTTAACACAAAGTGCTACTTTAAAACTGGTGAACTGAAGATAAGTTAGTTGCGCAACAGATTGTACTTAATTACAGGTATTCTATTTTTTGACATACAACAAAACAAGAGTATACTATTGATTGAACAAGTGTTCAAAACAAATGTTCAAGAAGGTTCATTCAGAGTTATTTTTATAAAAGTCACACGAAATTATTTTGAATGGAGGAGGATGGATAAATAAGGTGAGACATTTAAATGAGAGCAATAATAATGATAGAAATAAGGACGTAAGAGAACAAATTTTACGGGCCGCAAAACATTTATTTGCTAAAAACGGCTATGAAGGAACAACCGTTAGACAGATCTGTACGGAGGCAAATGTTTCACTTGCTCTAGTGTCTTATCACTTTGGAGGCAAAGAGAATGTTTTCTTAGAGATATTCCATACAATCAGACAATTTTTTGGAAATATGAATTACGATTTATCAGATTCGTTGGGTGCACTTAAGAGTTTTTGTAAAGAGTTTGTTATCTTTAGAAATGAAGAACGTGAATTAGTTGGTATATTACAACAGGAGCTTGTAATGAATAGTCCAAGATTAGAGATGCTAACAGACGTATTTCTGCCTTCGTGGGAGCAGCTTCGATTAATTTTACAAGAATGTCAGGATAAAAAAACAATTAGTTTTCCTTCTATTGACGTAGCAGTTAATTTTATAATGGGAACCTTAATGTATTCTCTTGATATTGCATTTTTAAATCAGATTCATTCGAAAATATCTCCTGAACAGGTAGCAGATCTGGCAGTAGCTTTTATTTTCAATGGATTACAAGCAACTAAAATATAGAGAAGAGGTAAGAAAGATGAAAGCAGCGAAAATATATGGAGCAAAAGATATTCGAGTAGAAGAAGTAGAAATACCTGTCCTTGAAAAAGGCATGGTGAAAGTAAAAGTTGAATACGCTGGTATTTGTGGCAGTGATATGCATGAGTATTTAGCAGGTGTTTATGCTGCACGCACACAGCCTGTTTTAGGACATGAGTTTTCAGGCGTAATTGTAGAAGTAGGAGAAGGAGTAACAAATACGAAAGTAGGAGATCGAGTAGCCGTTGAACCTCTAATTCCTTGTGGAAGATGCGATAATTGTCAGAGTGGCTTTATGAATTTATGCACAATTCGCCAAGGGTATGGATATACAGTTTCAGGTGGTTTTGCCCAGTTTGCAGTAGTAAGGGAAGAGAATATCTTCCATTTACCGGATAATATGAGTCTAGAACTAGGTGCACTTGTGGAACCAACAGCTGTTGCGGTTCATGCTGTCCGTCAAAGTTCATTGAAACTTGGGGATTCAGCAGCAATATTTGGTGCTGGACCAATTGGATTATTATTGTTGCAAGCTGTAAAGGCAGCAGGAGCTAGTGAGATTTATGTAGTAGAAGTATCGGATGAACGTCGTCAGAGAGCTTTAGAACTAGGTGCTACATATGTTATTAATCCAATAGATATAGATGCAGTGGCATTTATCCGTGAAAAAACGAATGGCGGTGTAAATGTCGGTTATGATGCTGCAGGCGTTCAGGCAACATTTACAAGTGGAGTTAGTTCAGTTCGTCCTGGCGGTGAATTTAAGATTGTGAGTTTATGGGAAAAACCAATAAATTTTGATCCTAATATGATCGTTAGAACTGAGGCCAAAATCAGTGGATCTTATGCATATGTTCGCTTATTCCCTGAAGTTATTCGTCTACTTGCAAGTGGCATAATTGATGGTGATGCTGTTATTACGAGTACAATTGCATTAGATGATATTGTGGCTAAAGGTTTCGAAGTTTTAGCGAAAGATCGTCATCAATGTAAAATCTTAGTGGATATGAGTCTTTAAGAAGCCTGCCGTAAGCATATCAGGAAGATAAAATATTCTTTACCTCTATTTAAGTCTTTTCTAAGAAAAATATGTGACATTGTAATTGCTCTATATTACAAGAACTTTGGTATCTATGTTGCCAAAGTTCTTTTTTCGTTGGTCTAGAAAACATAAGAATATTAACTGAATTACCGTTCCAGTAAAATTTGATAATTTGGTTCGAAATGATATTTCTATGTTTTTTGGCCTTAATCTCTAAGTACGGGGAATATGGCGTAGATGCAAACGGTGATGGCAAAGCAGATATGTGGGATTTAGAAGATGCTATCTTTTCCGCAGCAAATTACTTGGGAAAGAGCGAAGCGGCTTCTGGTAACATTGAAAAAGCACTGTATCGATACAATCACAGCCAGGAATATGTATCAGAAGTAATGAAATACGCTACGCTTTACGTGACAGAAGGATACGATGCTATTATAATTCCGCAACCTGGTAAGGCTGGGTTTAGTCGTCCAGTCAACGGTGAAGTTACTTCCGGATTTGGCCACGTACCAGACTTTGCTTGTTCCTATGGACAACCGATACCTGCATCTAAAGCTGGAAAGGTGATTATGGCTGGCTGGCAAAATGCAAGCAATCCAAGTGAAGGATATGGTCAGTATGTACGTGTGGATCATGGGGGAGGCTATGTTACTATCTATGCGCATCTGTCTTCCATTAAAGCTCGTGCCGGGGATCAATTATCTGCAGGAACTGTGCTTGGTGGGTGTGGGTCAACCTGTAGTAGCACCGGGAACCATCTATATTTTGAAATCATTATCAATGGTGTAAAGGTAAATCCTTTGCTGTTTGTAGGGGAATAAGAAACGCTCTAAAAGAAAAAATCATTGTCGAATTGTATGAAATTTATAACTTAAAAGACCCTTTATCACTTCAACTGAGATAAGGGTCTTATTTTTGTTATAGAGTGACTGTCTCTTGACTGGTAAGATCAGTGATTTTTTCATTAACTGATTGAATGAAATTTCCGCTTGTAAATTCGAGGGGATTATCTAAGAATGTTACTGCGTCTAGCTCGCCTTGCGAGTTCAAATAATTAAGTATGAGATAGTAGTTGATTTTGGATTTGTTTTTCTTTCCTATACCACTCATTCCACCGACAATTGTTCCGAGACCTGGAACAAGGACGGTCCCGATCAGCGCTCTACCAACCACGCTTTTATTCTTTTCAATGATATCCTTTTCTGACTTCAGTACAGCAACGCGCATGTTATTGATAGGAATTTGATACTTTCGTGATCCTGACTCTATCTGGATACGATCAGGAAACTGAAGAATATTACAAGGGGCAAATTTCTCAATGCCTAGCCCTTCAATGTGTGCAGCTGATGTAAAAGATACTGCTCCTCGACCTTGCAAAGTGCTACGCTTTTTGCTCGCTAGTCTTGAGGTTACAACAATCATTGTAATGGCGAATATAAACAATAGACCAAAAATAACAAGTATAAACAAACAATTCACCCCTGCATATATGTTTTTATCTTTCACGATCCTAGCGGTTGTTTCCGTAATGGTATACAGTGAGAATGGCTCATTAGAATCTAAAAGATGGCATTATGGAATCTTTTCAGTATTTTTAGTACACAAGCATGAATTACTAAAGAGAAATGCATTGAGCTATCCCAAACTATATACTGAGTAATAACCAAAAGGGATCCTATTGTGTAGAGGCGACTTGTATCCCAAGCTTTATAATGTTCCCCAATTGTCATGACCATGTTTGAACAAGTTATTTTGAGTTAAGCATAGTAAGAGTCAACAGAGTGCTTCCTAGGATGCCTACTGTAATAGTAGCTAGACATAACCAATATATAGGCCAGGTTACAGTTGCCCAGAATACTCTTAATTGTAACATCGGATCTATTATTGATAGCCAGTCCGTTAAGAGATAAGTAACCTAATTCTACATACAGAAATGCAATACCTTATGCGATGAATCCTATGACGTAGATAAAACTAAGCCATCCGAATAACCTCATCGACGATCGATATCCCTCCAGTAATTATCCAAAAATACAACAAACATAATATGAGAACTCATATCTGTAAATATATTCTATTTATATAAAAAATTCCATTTATTTTTAAACTTCATGGTAGAATCAATTAGATGATAGGCTTTTCTCTTGATGAAAGTAGTTTTTTTGAATGTTTCTTTAATAAGAAAAGTAATTAACACAATAGAGAGTGAGAGCGTAAAAATGTATGTAATTAATTACAAAAATTAATAGAAAAGGGGCAATATTTAATGCTTATTCTTAATGGTGCATTGGCGAATGTTAATCATGAAGTATCTTCTGATGAATTGCTAGACTTTTTAAAGTGGAATTTACCTGAAGCTGATTTCTATAAGTTAAATCCTAAGCCTGGTAGCATTACGGCATCTGCATTTGATTGGCAAGCAATTATAAGTACTTCTTCATCAATTATCACGATCGCTGGAGTGCTTTGGACAGCATATAAAAAATTCATTGTACCGTTAAAGTCTAGAGGGAAAACTAATGCATTTTTATTGGTTACTATTAGGAATGAGAAGAAAGAATTCACTCAGTTTTCGATTGGAGTTGAGTATAAAAACGAACAAGAATTTATTACTGACTTTACAGAGAAAGTAGAGAGAATAAGGATAAATCCAAATACAAATGAGTTGGAAATTGAAACTAGAGAAATAAAAGAATCTTCCAGATGGAAGAATTACTGAGATATAGCAATGTATTTATTCATTCATTGGAGGAAAGGCCGTCTTGGTAGCTGGAAATAGTGTTCAAAGAAGTATTTCTGGGACATATCCGAATCACCTAATCTCAGCTCGGTCTTTAGGTGGCGACGTTATGAACACGCAACGTTATGTGAAATACTTGCAAACAATGGAGGCATAAAGATGATCGTTATCTTTGATACAATAAGTTCTAAAATACTTCCAGGAATATTAATAGCTATTGTAACCTCACTTATTACGGTTAAATTATCAATGAAGCAGTTTTATACTCAAAAATGGTGGGAAAGAAAGACAGATACTTATTCAAAAATAATTGAGGAATTATCCTATTTACAATATTATTTTGGCGAGCAATTTACTGAAGGTGTACAAATTAAGAAAATCAATAGTGATGTCAGTAATGAACTATGGAAGGATTTTAATAACTCAAAACAACAAATATTCAAAACTTATGCTTCAGGTGCATTTATAATTTCTGATAGATCGACGAAAGCGCTGGAGGATCTTATAAGAAATATCGAACAAGAGAGCAGTGATGGTGATTATGTTGGAGACTTTGATAGATGGTATGGTGCAGTCAAGGAATGTATTCAAATTATTAGAGATGAGGCTAAAAAAGATCTGAAAACGAAATAAAAATAATTATTGATATAATTCAACGTATGATCGAAAAGGGGATAAAAACCTCTATAAAATTCAACAAATATGATAAAATAACCAAAACAGACAAAATAAGGAGGGTATTATGAGTAAAACAAAAAATTCTGAAGCATTAAGAAATAAAAGATTTAATGGTAGTGAACCAAGAGATAGTGAGGACAAGCGAAATGAATTCCAGAGGGATTATGGAAGGTTAATTCATTCTCCGTCTTTTAGAAGATTACAAGGAAAATCACAAGTGTTTGGAGCAGGTTCAGGCGATTATTATAGAACACGATTAACTCATACATTAGAAGTTACTCAAATTGCAAGACAAATAGCAAACAGGTTAAATAAACCAGATTCTTATAAAATACATGATAACCCTGGTTTGAAGATTGATCCAATTGTTGTTGAGTGTGCAGCACTTGCTCATGACTTAGGTCATCCACCATTTGGACATAAAGGAGAGCATGATTTAAATGAATTCTTGGAAAAAAAATCAAGTGAAGAATTTTATGAAGGCAATGCTCAAAATTTCAGGATACTAATGCACCTTGAAGAAAGATATGGTGAATTTGATGGGTTAGATTTATCGCACGCAGTATTACTGGGAATTAATAAGTATCCATATCACATAAATAAGTCTAGTAACGATAAAGGTCTTTACACACTCGAATGGGAGAAGATTAATGAAGTTAGGAAAGAATGGGGAATTCCAGATGGCAGAGCAACTTTGGAAGCTCAACTTATGGATATATCAGATGACATTGCATACTCTACACATGATATTGAAGATGGTATGAAGGCAAAAAAAATTCGAGTTACCAATGAATTCTTAATGGAAACAGAATGGCTCGAAACCTCCTTAATTAGAGAGGTTAACAAGGATAAAGAAAAAGATCCGGATTTATGGAAAGGTATTACAATTAAAGACGAGATACATAAAGTAATGGAGAAATATATAAAAGTATGGAATGAGAAATTAAATGAATGTAATAAAAACGAATCTATAGCTCGTCAAGAGTTGAAAGGGCATTATGTAAATATTTTTGCGAATCGTGTGGGTGTAATTGAAGAAGTTGATTGGTACAAAATCACACTTGTGAAAGATGAAAATTCACTCGAAGAAGATTTAGAGTTAATGAGATTTATGATTATATTGAAAAAATTAGCATGGGTTACTTTAGTTGAAGATTTAAGAGTACAACGTCTCCAGAAAAGAGGAGAGAGAATAATAAACGGATTATTGGAGGTTTTTAGTGATCAAGAAGCTGCTCCAAAAATAATGCCTAGAGAATGGATGAATAAATGGGATAAAATGAAGCTATATAATATATCGTGGGAAAGATTTATTGTTGATTATATATCAGGTATGACAGATGCTTATGCAGATAATTTGTACGGAGAACTGTTTGGAAGTAGAATCGGAAATATTTATGGAGAATAAGGAAAGTCAATGAGCAACGAAAGGGATTTTTGTTGAAGAAGTATGTTTCTAAGAAAAAGTAATATCACTATCTAAATAATTCACAACCGGGCGCAATTCCGCAAGAATTGTGCTTTTCTTTATGAAAAGTGCAATATAAGTGGGCTCGTTGTAGCCCTCTCTATTATTTTGAAGCTTTTATACCATACATAAAGGTACACCATTATAGACGCTCGGCAAAGTAGTATAATTCAGTCTATATATTACGACATATAAACCTTTATAAACGTCTATAAAATTTTTGTTGTTTATAGACGTTTAGGGTTATAATGAAGGCAACAAGAGATATAGATTGGTGGTCGGGATACAATGGGAATTAATTTTGGGTACACTCGTGTGTCAACTAAAGAACAACACCTGGACAGACAGTATGAAGCATTGAAGCCATATGTAACGAATGATAAATACATATATAGTGATAAGGCATCAGGTAAGGATATGGAACGAGAAGGTTTTCAAAATATGCTGAAGGCTATGCGTAAAGGCGATACACTCTATATCAAGTCTGTAGATCGTTTAGGAAGAAACAAGGAACAGATCAAACAATATCTACAATACTTAAGGATGAAGGTATTCGTGTAAAGATTATTGATTTACCCACGACTATGCAGGACGTTCCCGAAGGTCAGGAGTGGGTGCTTGATATGATAAACAACATTATCATCGAGGTTTATACATCCATTGCACAGCAGGAACGTGAGACTCTTCTACAACGTCAAGCTGAAGGTATTGCGGTTGCTAAAGCTAAAGGTAAACACCTCGGAAGACCTAAGTTAGAACTACCTGAAGAGTGGGGTAAACTGTATAAGCAGTGGAAGGCAGGAAAGATTACAGCCGTAGCATTTATGGATATGGTCGATATGAAGAAGCCGACCTTTTATAAAAAGGTGAAGGAGTACGAAGCCACTTTGTAGGTATGTTAGCCATCAGCTATAGGGAAGTACATTTTAAGTATTCCAGCTTAAGGTTGGTATTCATCAATATACAAACTAAAACTGTTCTCTCACGTCCGTTTAAAACGATTTTTATTTTTATTTATGGATAACTGGTCACCAAAATGCTTCTAAATCGGTCCAAGTTATTTACATAAAAATTATTATTTCCAATATCACAAAAAAAAGCCCGAGGTTTTTCCTCAGGCTTTTTCAAACATATAGATATATATTCTAAATTGCACTGTAATTAAAAATATGATTATAAATAAGAATCAAGAAAATCACAAACAAGAAACTGTGGACTAAATATACATATCGCTTTATCTTTTTGTATATCTCTTTTTCTTGAAATAGTCTAAGTAAAGCAATCGTTAAGAGATTGATTACAATAAATATAATCAGTATTCCTACAGTTGAACTGATAAAAAGAAACAGTTGTTCATACACACTAATACTTCCAGGTGCTTGTGAACTTGCATCATTTCTAAATACATCAGTTATAAAACTTGATGCAATAACTGCAAACCAAGTTAAAACTGAGCTTACAATAAAATGTAAGACAACTGTTAGAAACATTTTCGTACCTCATTTCTCTATTTTATTTCCAACCATTCCAGGCTTCATTCCTATATGTACTGTTTATCCATGTTGGGAATTGAATAAGCGACCCATTATTAAGTCCGATGTTAAACGGTTCTGAATAATTATCGTATCCTCTAGCGAATGCTTTTCTACCTTGGCTATTATTTAACAAGTCCATTACACTTGGATTATCAAAATAATCGTTAAAGATACCCAAAGATGTCATGGCTCGATACCCAATATTATTAGCCATATAAGCAGCTGCGACATCCCCGTTAACCGCACCATCTTTTAAGAGATTCGCTCCAATCAATGCTAGCTCATGTATATCTCCAGCTGCTCTAGCAATACCAGTACCATAATCGTTTGCATTCATCCAATTCCATGCAAAATGGCGAAGTGTATCTGCAGCGTTGTCCCATGTTTTCAAAGCTCCGCTACTAGTGTACCATCCATTATTTTTTGCATATCGAGTTGCATGATCTCTAGCACCAGTAGCATTTGTATTAACTCCAGCAATTTGAGAAGGTGATAAAATACCTTTAGCTAGATGAAGTTGAGCCTCAATTATTTTAGAATCATACTTATCAAAATAATCGTCATAATTATAAGTGGAAATTTGTCTATCGCTTTGAGTAGCAAGTTTAACCTCTGGGTCATATGAAGCAACAAATTCAGTTACTCTTCTAGAGAGTTCTTCAGCTTCATCACTTGTTAATTTAGTTGACAATGTAGAAGAAGTAGAGTCTGAAGGTTGACTATTAAAAAAATTCTGCATATCTTTTTGTAATTGCATATTCTCTTCTGTATCCAGATATGAAAAGTCAGGCGCATATTTTCCTGTGATCGGATCTTTCTTATTATAATCCTCTTCTAAATATAACGGATTTTGTTCTGCTTCTACCTTTTGCTGTTCGACCCCTAATCCCCCTAATACTGTTGAAAAGGTAAGCAGAGCAATACCCATAAACTTGAAACTCTTTTTCATTATGTTCCTCCTTATTTTTGGAAAGGCAATTTTCACCAACTCGATTTATAATAAACCATATATTCCTAAAAGTTAAGACTTTTTTTAATATTTATTAATAATTAGTTTATTTTGTTTTATTAATATGTAATTACTTATATACAACAATTTAACTAATATTTAGTTTATATTGTGATAAACTTTGATGAATCTTCTGCAATAATTAATTCAATTATTACTACGTATCATTGGCTTATTTCTGTTAATTTCCTTTACTAATATAATATATAAATAGTTTGAAATATTAAAGAAGACATAAGCAAACTTAATAATATATAAGTAAAACTCATCGAGAATTATTAAGTTAAGAAAATTAATATATTAATTTTCTCTTTTCACTGCTACCCAAGGACGAATACCAACAATGCAATCTATTTTATTATCCCATCCAACTATTTTGGATCTAATTGCTTTACCAATTGAATTAAAACCGATCATCGACGAGCAGGAATGGCAAATGATTGGGGTTGATCTTTCAGAGTCATTACATGGCCATGTTAAAGTAACTCTGACGTTGTATGATCCACACGAATTTAAAGAGTTGATAGGACTCGTATCTGTAATTAACACGTACCGGAAGGAAATAAAATTCCATTATGACGATGACTGGGAATGGATTTCGTTCGATAGAATTGTATCGGTCCGTACATGAATTTAGGAATAACATAAATGAATAAATCAAGGGTGTTCCTGGTTATTGGGAGGCACCCTTTTTTAGTTTCTCTGGTTGTAGCCTAGGCTTGGTTTTAACCAAGCCTGGATTTAAGGAGGTATCTCAATCCGTTAAACTCTTAACAGAGAACCTTGGATAACAATTCAAGTTTTTATAGCGGGAATATGGAGTAGAAAAGCCTTACATTATCTTAATTTAGGACCACATTTTTATCTTCATGTGGTTTTTCAGGTTACGATACCAGAAATCATTCATCCCTAAAATATAAAAACAGAAAAGAGACTCTTAGGAGGCAACCATTTGTTGGACGATTTTTCCATTAAGCTAACGGGCAGGTTAGTTGAATAACTTAAAAGTATTAAAGATGACAGAAACTAACAAAGTAAGGTAGTTACATGAACTATTTATATGACAGACAGAGCAAAGAGATATCATCTACTATACGTGGCAATGCAACTACCCTAATGTTGTACAAGGTAGACAATACAGTTTTCACGATTTATCCATCTCAACGATACAGCCAAACCCAAGACACTTTTATAGAAGATAAAAATTATGTTTCATGATGCCATATCGTTGACAACAGTAATTATGAAGGATTGAAAAATAAAAATTTGCATAAAAGCCTAAAAATTGTAAAAATAAGTAAATAATAATAGGTGGTAATCCCTATGGAAAATATTATAATATAAACATAAAATTATAATATAAACCAATAGGAGGCGTAATGTTGAAGAATTATCTATTAAAAGGATTCATGGTTTTTGCAGCACTATTTATTTTATTAGGAATCATACCAGTGGGACAGAATCTAGTAAATGCTGATGGATTTGATACTCAAGTAAGCGAGCAATCAGAAGTAAAAACTCAGGTTGAGTCTATTGTTAGTGAAAAAGTAGATATTCAGCAAAATCAGGATAGTACTGACCTTAGAGAGTCAGAAGAATCAATTGATACTTATGCGGAGATTGGCCCTACATATCCGAATACTAGCGTATCAATGAGAATCGGAGACGTCCTTTATTCTACCAAAACACTAGGAGGTTCTTCTCAAATAGTTGGACACGTTGGTATAGTTAATTCAAATTTCAAGGTGGTTCATGTGACCCCAGTAGTAGATGGAGGAGTAGTTGATACTTTCACTACATATATGGGAAGACATGGTGTTGGTGAGACAATTAAAGTTTATAGACCACGCAATGGTATGGGCGTTGAGGCCGCTAAATGGGCAGTTTATAATTATTCTAAGGTAACAGATTATTTCATAAACCCGCTTGGTTTATTGGGAACTTTAAACCCCAACTATTGCTCAAAATTTATCTGGCAAGCCTTTTATTATGGCGAAGGCGTAGATATTTATAACAATGGAGCTGGTAATCCGAACAAACCTGGATTAGTTACACCTTCAATATTTACTACTTCAAACCAACTAACTTATACTACACAATTTAAAACTCAATAATAGAATGAAGCTGCCGGAGCAACATGGCGGCTTCTTTTATTAAGATAGGTCGTTTTGAACTAATTACTATTTTTCGGTATTATGTTAAAATCATTATAAATATTCCTAAATTTGCGTTTCTGAATTATACATCTATTAAGGGGGCAAATAATGCAAAAGAAGGTTTTGATAGTTTCTTTAGTTATTGTAGTAATGGTTGTTGGGGGTATATATTCAGGTCTGCAAATGAAATACAACAAGCTTGAAACAAGTCTCAAAGAACATTTAGTCAAAGTTGAAGGATACTCCGAGAATGACATAATCAGTATAAAAGCGAAGCTCAGTAAAATGCCAAAGTATCCAGTTTATGTTGAATTTGCCGATGATCCTGGCACTAAGTACGTTTTCTCAGACAGACAAGCTAATGAGTGGACTCAATTAGATCCTAAAACTCCACAAAGACTAAAAGAAAAGGAATAGCAGGTAGATGATTAAGGTCAGTAAAAACTGGCCTTTTTTTTCTTGAGCTAATTACAGCATACCTATCAAATAGCAAAGGTGCTCCTTATAAGTCATGGTAATCAAAGATATCTGGAGAGATTCAAAAGTAAAAAAAGACAAAAGAAATGTAGCATATCACCCAAGTTGTTCGTTGTGCTCTTGACGCTAGCCAGTTTATGGGCGTGAGAGATAGGGGGAAAATAAAGGATATTACTTCATCCGAGGGAGGCTCAGATTAATTGGATGTTCTTGCATACTCGCTGTATTCCCAGAAATCAATTTGAGACATATCTAAAAAAAGAGAATTTATCATTGCGGAACCGCTACTCTCCAGGTAAGCTTTCTTATTGGCAAGCCGGAGTTAGTCTCTTTTTTGCTTTTTCGCTTTATGAGTACATTGTCTTAAAAAGTATTCTGTACTTTGAACACTAGGCTCTAATTGATTAGACCTGCTGAAAGCTTGAGCTGCTTCCTCATACTGCTTTAAATGATAAAGAGCAAAGTCTACGCGATGATGCCATAGAGAATCCTGTTTGGCTACAGCGCTACTTCTTTCTTCTTTTGTCGGGTGACAAAAACATTGTAACATTAGAAGCCGCTAATTTGGTCATAACCCTGTCAAGTAGACACAACAAAAAAGACATCTTTACGCAGCAATCGTTTCCCGGTATTCCATTGGGGAACGGTTGTTTAATTTTTTCTGGAATTGATCCTGGTTATAAAACAAAATATACTCGCTCACTAGTTGTTCCACCTCTGCCTTGCTTGCTGCTTCATTCAAATAAATTTTCTCGGTCTTTAAATGAGAAAAGAAAGATTCTATGCAGACATTGTCTAGGCAGTTCCCACGTCTTGAATGGCTTCCCAACATGCCGAGTTGCTTCAGTTTGCGGTTAAATGGTTTTGAGGTGTACTGAAATCCTTGGTCAGAGTGCAGAATAGCACCACTGAGATCCGTGTTCCGGCACAATATATCAAGTGTTTCGTGAACTAAAGCGAGGTCATTTCGTTCCGAAAGATGCCAAGCTACAATTTCATTGTTAAATAGATCTTGAATAGCAGAAAGGTAGACGAAGGTTTCTCCAGTGCGAATATAAGTAATATCTGTGACTAGTTTGGTTCGTGGTGAATCCGCCTGAAACTTACGCTCAAGTCGATTGGGATTCACAACAGAAGCTTGACTACCAATGAACCGACGCTTCTTCCTAATGACGGAGCGGATCTCTAGTTTTTTCATCAACCGATATACTGTTTTATGGTTGATTCGATATCCTTCTCTCTGTAAAGCAACTGTCATTCGAAGATAACCATAGTAAGGATGAACTTGGTGGATGGCTAATAGATGTGATTCCAGTTCTTTTTCCTTTTGCTCACGCTCTTTTGTCGTCTGTTGAGTTTTTCTCCACTTGTAATAGCCAGACCGGGAAACTTCGGCTAACTTCAAGAGCCACGTAAGAGGAT
>NZ_JACSQL010000013.1 GCF_014836635.1 Paenibacillus gallinarum
GTAGTTCAATGGTAGAACTTCAGCCTTCCAAGCTGATAGCGTGGGTTCGATTCCCATCACCCGCTTCATAGTAAACCTCTTCGCCGAAAGCGAAGGGGTTTTTTTGTTAGAAAATGCGCGAAATCAGATTCACGAAAAAAATGAAGCGAACATAGGATTGAAAGATAATGGAGAATGAATCATGAGGAAAAAGAAAGTGAATATTGGTGATATTTTTACTATTTCACTAGATGAAAATCGTTACGGGTATGGACAAGTAGTTGAGATTGGAGAAATGTATGACATTCTAATTGCCTTCGATTTTGTCAGTCGCGATAAAATATTAGATGTGCAAGAAATCTTAAGTAAGGACATCGTGTTTCTTTTAAGAACAACCATTGTAAACATAGATGATGGTTATTGGGATGTTATCGGAAATGCAGATTTACCTACAGACTTATATATTCCTAAGTACTATATTCGAGATGGAATAGATGATTTTGAGGTAGTTACTGCGAGTGAGCATTTTGTTCGTATTGCTACAAAAGAAGATTTGAATAAGTATTCAGAGAACATCGCATACTCCGCAGGATATCTGGAAGATGCCCTGAATGCCATATTAGATACACAAAATTGGAAAACGTTATTCAAGGAAATGATATATAAGCCTATAAAAGATGATTATTACCCAAATTTCGCGTCTTTACCTAACAGAAAAGTAAACATGTTTAGCGAATTTTCCAAAGGTAGGCTTGAAATCATTAATAAACTGTCAGAAGAAGAAGTGTACAAGCTGCTGGCTTATAAAGATTTAGAGATTATCCAGTTCTCAAATCCAGTTGATCAGTACACATTAGAATTATTAAATAATATATTATTCTCTGAAAGAGATGATGTTGAACTTCGGATTTATGGAGATTATAACAGTGATTTAAGCTTTCTTTCTATAATGCACAATGTGAGTCGCTTAACTTTAGATTGTATAGTGAGCGAGGTAACGAATTTAGATACGATTACCCAGCTTAATAAATTGAAAGAACTACATATCGGTATTTCCAACTTGGATAGCTTTGAAATTTTAAACCGTGTAACTGACAGCTTGGAGTCTATTACTTTAGGTCAGACGAAATCTAAAAAACCTGATCTATCAGTTCTTGAACGATTCAGTAAATTGAAAAATATATATATCGAAGGACATACCAAAAACATTGATGCGATCAGTAGTCTTAATCATCTTGAGAATGTTACGTTGAGGTCGATAACAACAAAAAATATAGAGTTTCTAACATCTCTGAAAAAATTGTCTTCACTTGATATTAAGCTTGGTGGGATAAAAGATTTTTCTGCTATCGAAGGAATGGAAAATATCAAGCACCTGGAGCTATGGCTGATTCGTGGTCTTAAGGATCTATCGTTTATCTCTAGTTTAACCGGACTGCAATCCTTGTTCCTTCAATCACTTAAAAATGTCGAAGTACTACCAGCGTTAAAAGGGTTGTCTCAATTGAAGAAAATAAACATTGAAGACATGAAAGGGCTTAAGGATATTAGTAGTTTAGGAGAAGCCCCTGCACTAGCTGAATTCATACATTCGTCGGCAATGAATATGGATATTGATGATTATATCCCGTTATTAAAAAATCATTCTGTAGAAAGAGTTTCTGTTGGGTTTGGTAGTGTTAAACGGAATAAAGCATTTGAAACAATGTTAAAAAGTTATGGTAAAAAAGAATGAAGGTATCATCTTTATTATCTCTGTCTAGAGAAAGAGCATCCGATTCAATGTCCGGCTGCTTTTTTTAGGTTGTTTAAGTCCTGAATATGGTAAAATAAGGGTGTGTTTTAGAATTTAGAAGCGAGGTAACCATGAAAGGTCAAAGGGGAGAGAGCTCTGGTGTAATTCGGATCTCATATATTCTAGGGATCATTGCATTGTTGTCGATGTTTTTAACTACTCTACTTAGCATTACGTTTTCAATATTATCAATAATCGCAAGTTTTATAGCAGTGATTTTGTATAAGAATCGAAGGTCAGTTAATGTGCTCTTATTTAATGTGGTAGTGTTTTTTGTACTTATTTTAGGGCTGTATTTTCTTTTTTCGAGCTTTGTCATTTTGGAATAGTGATTTTCTAATGAAGTGAGAAAGTGGGGGAATCTGATGAGGAAATTATTGATAGTAGCTATTTGTAGCTTTACGCTGCTTACAGCTTGTTCTCAGAAAGATGATTCATTAGAAGGGTATGAGAGTCAACTTGAAGAAGAAAAAACAAAATTTACGGAAACATTAAATGAAAAAGAAAAAAGATAGAAGAATTAAATCAAACGATTCAGCAGCTGAATACACAGATTGATAATTATAATATAGAAAAAGAAAACTATGCTTTTATAAGTAATATTTCAATGGAATTTGTTCAAGCTCACACAACAGGAGATAAAGACAAACTTCGCCAATTGTTATCAGACGACATCGTGCTTGAAGAAAAAGATAACAAGTTATACGCCAAAAACGCTCAGGGTTATGAATGGCTCTTATTTAATAATGAAAAAAAGACTCAATTCGATGATTGGGTAATCCAGGGGTATGAATATGATCGTGAATCAAATACATTTCATATCTTTATAAGAGAATTCTATACCAACATAAATGGTGAACCTGAAAGTCCTCCAACATTCCTACATTTAAGTTTTATAAAGGTTAACGAGGAGTGGAAGATTCATAGTTTAGAATTTGACGTATAGGAATTAATGGTGTGCTTATTTATCTGACAAACGTGCAAAAAGACCTTGTTAAGGTCTTTTTTATTTATTACTAATTTCTATCAAATTTCTTTCGAAAGAGTGAACTCGAGTGGAATAGTCTAGTATCTATCTTTTGGTGAAAAGTTATTGAATTTGATATCTTTTAAAATTTTTATGTTATTTTAATGTTTTGTTTTATAAAACCTTTATATTTAATAGAGTGAGAAGGAAATCGCGAAGGGAGATTTTAAAAATTGGATAATAAGCCATTACAAAACGATAATGAAGAAGAAAAGAAAGATTCTTTAACTGAAGAGCAGGAAACAGCACAGCAAGAAACATCTCCAGAGACAGTAGTACAAGAGGAAAATGCGGAGAAGTTAGCAGATGATAATTCTGAGGTTACTACAAAAGGCAAGAGCAGCTTAGTTTGGATGATTGTATCAGGAGTTCTTGCTGTAATTCTTATTATCGTACTGATCAAGCCTCCGTTCGGAGGAGACAATGAAGCCGTGGCTTCAGTCAACGGTACCAAGATTACGAAGGATGACCTATATAACGAATTGGTAGCACTCGGAGGCACGTCCACACTTGATAATATGATTACTATGGAACTCATTGACCAAGCGGCAGCGGAGGCTAACGTCTCTATTACGGAAGAAGACGTGAACGCTGAGATTGAATCGCTCAAGACGCAATTTGGCGGTGAAGAAGCCCTAAATTCAGCTCTTGCCCAATCAGGCATGACACTTGACGACCTCAAGGAAAACACAGAAATACAAGTGAAAATCCGTAAAATTTTAGAGCCGCAAACAACGGTGACAGACGAAGATATTAGCACGTACTACGAGGAGAACAAGGATTCGTTTGCTACTCCAGAGCAGGTAAGAGCTTCCCATATCCTTGTAGCAACGAAGGAAGAAGCTGAAGCGATTAAGAAAGAGCTAGATGGAGGAGCAGACTTTGCAACCCTGGCATCCGAGAAATCTACAGACACAGCTTCTGCAGCAAATGGCGGAGACCTTGGATTCTTCGGTGAAGGTCAAATGGTAGAAGAGTTCGAGAAAGCGGCTTTCTCCTTGGAAATCAATGAGATCAGTGAACCAGTCAAGTCCGATCATGGTTACCATATCATTAAGAAAACCGATTATAAAGAAGCTACAGATCCAACCCTTGAAGATAAAAAAGAAGAGATTCGTAAGTTGCTAGTAGATCAACAAGTTAGTGAACTTTCTTCAACATGGTTGTCCGATCTGCGTTCCAATGCAAAGATAATCAATAAACTTGAGGAAGAAGAGACTACTCAATCTACAGATTCTACTGATCCTTCAGAAACGACAACAACTGAATAAAGAGCTTAATATCGGAAAACGATAGCTCTATCAACAAGAGGAGACGGTAACCATTTATGGGTTGCCGTCTTTTTATTTTTTACTTTTAAATAAAAGACTCTACTGCGGGAGATAGCATTGATTTTATGGGCAGGATTGGTTCGTTGTTCAAAAAACTTTTTACCAAACATGATAAGTTAAATCGATTGATTATGTGTTTGTTATTAATCTACTCTGCGATATCTGTTTTTCTTTAAGCCTAATTTACTTTTTGAGAACCTTGAATTTTAAATTTAGGTTCTTTTTTTGCAGCTGATCAGGAAAGTTTGAATTTAATTAATTATTTCCTTGTCTGAGTGTCGCTAATTATGACATGATGTACCAAAATAGAGAGGATTTCTCAAATAGTATAAAGTTGAACTAACGGGCAGGGCCGTTCACGAACAATTCGGGATAACTGATAACTTATGGGGGAATAGAATATGATCGAATTTAGGGAGATCGATAGAAATAACCTTTTTGATGTTATTAAGCTTGGTGTAGCAGATGGACAGAAAGAGTTTGTAGCAACGAATTTGTTTTCTATAGCACAGGCTAAGGCATTTCCGGAGTGTATTTGTTTGTCGATCTACCACGATGACATTTTAGTAGGATTTACGATGTACTGTATAGATTATGAGGATAAGGAATATTGGATCTCCCGTTTAATGATTGATGAGAAGTATCAGTCAAAAGGCTATGGTAAGGCTGCCATGGAGAAGTTAATCGACAGGATTAAAGAGGATAAAAAGCATAAGGTAATTTACATCTTTGAACCAGAGAATACTTGGGCAAAGCATTTATATGAGAAGTTAGGTTTTGCAGCAGATGGTCGTGTAATCGAGGGGGAAGTAGTTTACAAGCTGGAGTATTAATACAAGCAGGAGATGAGAGCCTTGATAGATTGTCAGGTTCTTTTTTTGTTGTGATGAATGTAAATAAAGCCCCCTTATCCTTAGCGGCATAGCAACGTATTAGGGGTCATTTTTAGAAGTAATGTACTTAAAGAGAATTTACATATTTAGTTTACTGTGTCCGTTTTCTAAGTTCACAACTGTTATATAGATAAACAAGCAGAAAGGGGGAGAGGGCACTGGAGCGAATGGAACAATACATAGCTGACGTGAAGGCCGGAGACATCGAGAAATTCAGTTATATTGTACATCAATATGAAAGGCAGATATTCATCTATTGCAGTCGGATTCTGAACAGCGAACAAGATGCGGAGGACGCGATCCAAGAGATTTTCTTTAAGGCGTACAAGTCGATTGATTCCTACAAATCGAAGTATAGTTTTAATTCCTGGCTGTACAAGATTGCTTATAACCACTGTATTAATGTCTTGAGAAAAAGAAAAGTTTATGAGAAGGCTAAGTCTTTGCTTTTTATGGAGGAGCGAAGCAAAACAAATACGGATGTTCATGAGCGAAGTATTTATAGTCCTGCATTTGAAAAAGTATTTCTCAGTCTCAGTCATGCGGAGCGGAGTCTACTTATTCTTCATGTATTTCACGAAAAAACCTATCAAGAAATATCGGAGATAACAGGAACCAGCTCAGAAGCTGTACGAAAAAGAATCAGCAGAACAAAGATGAAAGTGAAAAAAACATGGATGGAGCGGGAGGATGAGGAGGAATGGACATTTTCACTAATGAAAACCAAAGCATAAGGCGACATAGTGTAACGGACGAAGAACTTAAGCAGATTTCGGTTGTCCCTCGTGTTATAGATCAGATCACGAACTCAACAATGAAGAAAAAAAGTAACCATAGATGGAAAACAGTGTCTTTGTTCCTTCTCTTCTGTGTGTGTATTGCTTCGGTAACAACCTATGCTGCCGAGGAATTTGCGAAAATCTATAATAAGAAGGGGAAAGTCGTCGTTGACACATATCCTATGAAAGATCGTAACTATTATTCAAAAGAATCTAAACGGATAGAGAAATTGAAACCAGAAGCCAAACCCGGTGAACTCACAGCGTATTTTCCCATAGAGGCTGACTTGCAAGCCTATCTTGGCCCAAATGAAATTCTTTATGAGTATAAACCCATCCAATATTACGATATTAACGAGTATTATAAGAAAGCAAAAAGTACAAGTGCACCAGATCTGATATCCCCCCCCTATTTGTCCAAAGGATACACGTTTCATTACGCAACGATTTGGCCAGAATATCCTTCAGCTGGAGATGGAGAAGGTTCCGAATATGATAAGCTGCTTCAAAGGCTGAGTTTAAAGGCAAAGGGAAGCAAAGAGAAAATATCTGCAGAGACTCTGCATTGGAGTAAGTCCGGTGGCGTCATTCTCTATTTTTCTACAAAAGAGGAACCGTACAGCCTTACAGTCCTTGCCTCGTATGCTATCGGAATGAACGTACCTCAACCAGCTGGCGCGATAAGCAGGAAAATAAAGATAGGTACACAGGAAGCCGTGATTGTACAGGATCCAAGTAATACTTACTTTAATACTAAAATCGCTTGGTATGATGAATCAACTTCCACAGCATACTTTATGGAAGATAACGCAAGTGAAGCTTTAAGTGAAGAAGAGATGGTGAAGATGGCGGATAGTCTAATTCATGCAAAATAATCAAGGCAGCACTCATATAGAATACGTAACTAACCATAGGGTTAGGATACAAGATTCTTAAGGGTGCTTTTTTTGTGGAAAAGTAAAGCGATGGATGAACATCAACAAAGATGTTCCAAATTAAAGAAATATATTGAATAAAAGGGAATAGAGGATTACAATAAATCCAACTAACATACTAGTATGGTTAGTGGTTGGAAATTAATGATTTTGTTGCAACTTCATTGTTCGCTTATTTTTTACTGAAAGGTGCATAGCATCTGTATAAATGAAGCGGACTTTTTTCACAACAAATTTGTAAACGGTTTTTTAGGTAGGGTAAAAGATAAAAGCACTTTCTCTGAAATCTTCGATTATGATCTAACGTATTGATCAAGGGCAGCAATTTTAAAGATTATGAAGGTAAAATAATTTTCTTTTCTGATCTAAGTCACAGAAGGTAAGGTGATCATTTGTCATTGACCGTTCAAGAAGTAATGGATGTGCTTCCTCTTGCATCTGGACCTGAAGGTTCTACGGTGGATGGGCTTATCACGGGGAATTTGAACCAGAAGGTTCAGGGAGTGGCTGTTTCCTTTGTTGCTTCTCATGAAGCTATTGAGAAAGCAGCACAGCTTGGAGCAAATCTTTTCATCACCCATGAAGGTGTGTTTTATGAACATCATGGGAGCAGAGCAGAAAAGGAACTAAAGAATCCTGTTATTTTAAGAAAAAAGGAACAGATCGAATCACACCAAATGATCTTATACCGATATCATGATGGCCCGCATCAAGCGGTTCCCGATATCATCACGCATGGACTTCTACAAGCGTTAGACTGGGATACGTATCATCAATATAGCCATCTGAAGTATGCTTGTCTGGTTACCCTTCCCGAGCCGCTCAGCGTGCAGCAGATCGTTCAACATCTGAAAGATAGACTTGATCTTCCTTATGTTCGTTTTGCTGGAGACAGTGAACAAAAGTGTAGTGAAATTGCTCTTACTGCCGGTTATCGGGGCGGAAGTAATATCGCGCTTTCTTTATTCACGGAACAAAGAATCGATTTACTAATAGCAGGAGAAGGTCCTGAGTGGGAAACACCCGAATATGTACAGGATGCGGTGAGTCAAGGAAGCCCGCAATCACAAATCCTGATTGGTCATGCAGCTAGTGAAGAGCCGGGAATGAAGGCAGTTGCTCAGCAGATTCGAGATCATTTTCCGGATCTTCCGGTTTATTTTATACCCGCATCTCCAGTCATTAAGGTGCTGTGACATAGTAGCTAACTAGAGATAGATATAAGTATTGGAGAAGAAAGAGGGAACCGTATGTCTACAGAACAGAAGCTCAAAGGGTCTACTCGGGCTTACTCTTATCATTATTTGAAAGATAAAATCATGCACTTGGAACTGGAACCTGGAAAGAAAATTTCCGAGAAAGAGATATCAGAGGAACTGAATGTAAGCCGGACTCCTGTACGCGAGGCTTTTATGAAACTGGCAGAAGAAGAGCTGCTAGATATTGTGCCGCAAAGTGGAAGCTCGGTATCCCTGATTAATCTTGCGCATGTGGAAGAAGGAAGATTTATACGAGAGAAAATTGAGAGAGAGATTGTAGCTCTTGCATGTGAATCTTTTGATGAAGAATACAGGTTTCGAATGGAAACCAATATTGCTTTGCAGGACGTCTGCGCAGGCAGAAACAATGTTTACAAACTTTATGAGCTTGATGAAGAGTTCCATCAGATTTTGTTTGAGGGTACAGGAAAAGCACGAACTTGGAAAATGCTGCAGCAGCTCAATATTCATTTCAATCGTCTGCGTCTGCTCCGATTGTCCAAAGACTTGAACTGGGATAATATCATTTCTCAGCACAAGGAGATTTATCAACTGATTGTGAACAAAGAAACGTCACAGGCTGTTCAAATTATGGAGAATCATTTGCGGCTCGCTGTGGTGGAACAAGATTTCTTGTTAGAGAAATATCCGCACTATTTTGTCTAATTGAATCCATTTCATAGTCCATTCATTGGCTTTAAAAACTTTCAGAAATAGAGAGGATGAGTGACCTCATGACTGAGTTGGAACAGCTTCCTTATTCTTCGGCCGACAAAGGTTGGTTACGATATGAGAAAAGACAGGATGCACCTTGTTTATCCAGGATTGTAAGACATAGCTCCGCATCAGGAGAAGCAGTAGAGTCCGCCGTACGGGAACTTCGTTACGCTATTCTCCAGATGACCGGAGATGAACCTGAACTAACAACGACAGCGAACCTATCTGATACTGCTCATCGTCCGTATATTCAGCTTGCTATGGTCTCTGCGGAAGATTTGCCTGAAGCATTACAGACAAAGGAACTCTCTCAGCAGTTGGGGGAGGAAGGGTTTGCCCTGAGGTCATTGCCGCAAGAAGAAGGTGAATCCGTATATATTATAGGAAAAACAGAGAAGGGCTTACTGTATGGAACGTTCCATCTGCTGCGGCTTCTGCAGTCAGAGGGACAGACACTTACTCAGCTAGATGTTATCGAAAATCCGAGGAACCCACTCCGCATGATGAACCACTGGGATAACATGGACGGTTCGATCGAACGAGGATATGCAGGACGGTCGATTTTTTTCAAAGATAATCAGTTTGTGCAAAATGATGGGCGGATTCGGGACTACGCAAGGATGATGGCTTCGATTGGGATCAATGGAATTTCTATTAATAATGTAAATGTCCATAAAGTAGAGACGAAGCTGATTACGTCAGAGTTTTTACCGGATGTAGCGAAAGTAGCTGGGATCTTTAGAGCTTACGGAATTAAATTATTCCTAAGTGTCAATTATGCGAGCCCGATTCAACTCGGAGGACTTGAGACAGCAGATCCTCTTGATGAAAGAGTCGGTGCATGGTGGAAGACGAAAACGGAAGAAATATATAAGGTGATACCAGATTTCGGCGGATTTGTAGTCAAAGCAGATTCGGAGCACAGACCCGGACCATTTACGTATGGAAGAACCCATGCAGATGGCTCGAATATGCTCGCTGAAGCACTGGAACCTTATGGCGGAATCGTGATTTGGCGCTGTTTTGTATATAACTGCCTGCAAGACTGGCGGGATCGAACAACAGATCGTGCAAGAGCTGCATACGATCATTTCAAACCGCTGGATGGACAGTTTAAAGATAATGTAATTTTGCAGATTAAGAATGGACCAATGGATTTCCAAGTACGTGAAGGGGTATCTCCGTTGCTTGGTGCCATGCCGAACACGAATCAAATACTGGAATTCCAGATCACTCAGGAATACACGGGACAGCAAAGGCATCTCTGTTATCTGATTCCGCAGTGGAAAGAGATACTTGATTTTGATACATACGCCAAAGGTGCCAAATCCGAGATTAAGAAAGTAGTGTCTGGCGAACTGTATCCGTATTCGCATAGCGGGATTTCAGCTGTAATTAATGTCGGGGATGATGACAACTGGACAGGACATACGCTTGCCCAAGCGAATTTGTATGGGTACGGACGACTGACTTGGAATCCAGATTTGTCTGAACAACAGATCACCTCGGAGTGGATCCATCAGACGTTTGGAAATGACCCCGATGTTGTAGAACATGTAAGCTCCATGCTTGCTGCGTCTTGGGGGATCTATGAAAGTTATACCTCACCGCTTGGAGTAGGCTGGATGGTCAATCCAGAGCATCATTATGGGCCTAACGTTGATGGATATGAATATTCGGTCTGGGGTACGTATCACTTTGCCGATTGCGATGGGATTGGGGTAAATCGTACGGTAAAAAACGGCACAGGCTACACAGGTCAATATTTCCCGGAAAATGCCGAACGATATGAGTCACTTGTGACCTGCCCGGATAAGCTTTTGCTCTTCTTCCATCATGTGCCGTATACACATAAGCTGCATTCGGGAAGCACAGTTATCCAACATATTTATGATACTCACTTTGCCGGAGTAGAAGGAGTAGAGAATCTTATTCAGCAGTGGAGCAGTCTGGAAGGAAAGATCGATGCGAAACGTTATGCGGGTGTGATGGCAAGACTTGAACATCAGCATAAGCATGCTAAAGAATGGCGAGATATTATTAATACGTATTTCTATCGTAAATCAGGGATTGCAGATGAACAGAACCGGACGATTTATTAGGGTTTGAAGTTCTACTGTACGTAAGCGAAAAAAGCTGCTGAGGAGCATTCCTCGCAGCTTTTTTTGAGTAGCCTGAAATGAACAAGGCAAAGGTCAATTGTTATTAGGAGGAGTAAACTTATCGTTCATTCTTGCGATCCCTTGTGTCGATTTATTTAGAAATTGAAGTGTATGGTGCTTGCATTCCGACGGAGGTAAGGCATTTATCGCTTCGATAGATTTAGCAAGTGATAACTTCTGGCGAAATAAAATAGAGTGTATTTCTTTTATGATCTTCACTTCATCTCTGGATATGCCCTCTTTCCTTAACCCGAGAATATTTACACCACATATATCTCCACGTTCACCGTTAGCTAGAGAGTAAGGTACAATATCTTGGGAAACACCGCTCATCCCTCCGATCATGGAAAGCTTACCAATTTTACAGAATTGAAGAATACAAACCTGGCCGCCAATAAATACATAATCTTCAATCTCCACGTGACCCGCTAATTGAGCACTATTAGCAATGACGATGTGATTACCCAATATAGCATCGTGCCCGATGTGGACGTAATTCATAAGGAGATTGCCATCTCCTACACGTGTTACACCATCACTCTTGTGTGTTCCTTTACTAATTGTTACATACTCCCTTATTGTGTTGTTATCACCAATAATCAGGCGATCTCCACCGTTTTTACATGATTTATCCTGTGGGACTGCACCAACTATAGCTCCTTGAAATATCTGATTATTCTTCCCTAACTGTGTGTGTGAACCAATAAGAACATGGCTTCCAACTTTGCATCCATCTCCGATTTTGACTCCTTCTTCAACAATGCTGAATGGCCCAATGGTAACATTCTCTCCGATTACTGCTGTTGGATGAATAATAGCTGTAGCATGAATAGTCAACGTTGAACTGAACATTTTTTATCCCTCATATCTAAAGTGATTTATAAATCTATCAGATTATGTCGAATTATAGTTGTTTTAGGAAGTTTTACGATGAGTGTGTTTTTTGGTTTCTTCTTATCTGGACGAGCTGAGTGCCCTGTTATTGCCCCTGTTATCAGTTTAACAAAGAACTAATCTTACACTTCTCTTCAGTGAGTTATTCTCCAGAAAATTTCCATATTTTCTATAATTCGAGGTTTTTTCTACATCTCCATCTTATCAATCTATTTGAACGCTGAATTACGATGTTCGATATTTTATAATAAGTGAATCCATTTCTTAATTCATCAAAGCAACTAAAGATATGTTGAAAATTAATTTAAGTGCTACAAAATAAATATAAGGTCCGTCTTATAGATAGCTGCAGCTGAAAGGAGACGAATAACGTATGGAAGGACCGGAAATCGATATTTTCCGCACCGTATTTGAAGAGCATTATCCGATTGTGAGACGTAAACTTGTTGCACTAGTTCAGGATGAAGCCGCGGCGGAAGATCTTGCGCAAGAAGTTTTTATCAGGTTATACCGTAATCCGCCTGACGATCCGGCCGCAATGGGTGCATGGTTACATCGTGTACTGACTCGCATCGGATATGACTATATAAGTAAACAGATTAGAGAACGCAAATTAAAAGATAAACAGGAGCAACATTATGATATGGGGCAGCAGATAGCCTCCGGAGAAGAAGTGGTGCTAAGGCGCATGGATCAAGAAGAAGTTCGGGAGTGGATGGAAGAACTGCCTGAACGAGATCGTAAGGTGCTGATGCTAAAATACTCCGGTTACAGCTACGCTGAAATTGCCGAGGAACTGAACGTAAGACCGCCTCTTGTCGGCTCCATGCTGAGCCGGGCAACGAATAAATTGAAACGGAAAGTACTAAGAAAATCGGTGACTTAGGATCTTTGCCTCACGAGAATATGGAATGATAAGGAGTTGAATGAATCCATGACCTCTATAAAAGATAACAACGAAAATGAACGGATAGATGAAGCATGGGAAAAGCTCACATCCAAGCTCCAGAAAGAGGAGATGAGCCCCAAATGGGCAACTTGGGCGTCGAGCCAACTGGATATGAAGAAATCAGAAGAGATAGAAATAGATCAAACAAATCGAGTTTCCACAAATACAATCAAAGGAGAGATGAGAGAAATGAAGATAAATGAAGAAGAACAAAATTTAGTGAATAGGAACCAAGGTAATAAGCCGAAGAGAAAGAAAGCGAGAAGACATCCTGCGAAAAAGTGGATTAGTATTGCAACTGCTGCAGCGATTGCCGGCGTGATGGTAGCAACACCTATTGGTGATAAAGCACTTGCTGCGATCCTGAATCAATTCCGAATGGAGGAAGTTACATCCGTAGATGAAGGGGAATTGATGAACTTGTTTAACACGATCTCAGAAGGAGCCGGGGAGCAAGAGTTTATAAATAAGTATGGAACTTTTACGAGTGAATCTGGGGAGTACTTCAAAACGGAGAACAAGACAGCAGAGCAGATCGCAAATATGATCGGTTTACAAGCCGTAACTGATGAATTGATTGATCCGAAACATTCTGGAATTGCTAACAGTTCACAGACGATAACGATGAAGCTGGATATACCTAAAGTAAATGCAACGATGAAACGACTGGGAGCAGATCATCTTATGCCAGAATCACTAGATGGTAAGCTTATTACATTCGAGATTCCTGCAATGTTATACCAGATCTATCAAACAGATGATAATAAAAAAAGCGCATCTCTATACCAACAAAAAATTCCGACAGTTAACGTAGACTCTTCTGTGGCAGTTGAAGACGCAGTAAAAGCAGTGCTGAACTTTCCGCTATTGCCAGATCGAATGAAGTCAGCAATCCAAACGGAACAGATATTGAACGGAAAACTTCCTATTCCAGTAATTACTAATGGCAATGCTGAGAAAATAAGTGTGGACGGCAATTCTGTCATTTTAGAACAGAAAAGTGACAATTACTATGGAGAATCAGGTAGAGAAGAGATTGTTAATTATACGGCTACATGGACTAAAAATGATGTGGTCTATCGCTTAGAGGGGTACACATTGTTCGATACAAAAGAGAAAATGATCCAAGAAATCAAGGAGCTGATGAATCAGTGACAGCAGCTATTCATACTGAAGGATTGACGAAAGAGTTCGATAATGGTCGTGGATGCCGTGATGTATCGATCACCGTTCAGAAAGGGGAAGCCTTTGGCTTCCTCGGCCCGAATGGAGCAGGGAAGAGCACCTTTGTAAAAATGCTGGTCGGTCTGATTCATCCTACAGAGGGAACAGCAACCATCTTTGGACATCCGATTCATAGTCTGGAAGCGAAGAAGCGAATTGGTTACTTGCCGGAGTTATTCAGGTATCAAGAATGGCTGACAGGAGAAGAGGTAATTAAACTTCATGCAAAACTATGTGGAGTAGATACAAGAACAGCCAAAGAGCGAATTCCAAAATTGCTTGATGAGGTAGGACTTGGGAGCCGGGGAAAGGGCAAGATCAAGAACTATTCTAAAGGTATGCAGCAACGTCTTGGACTTGCGGCAGCGCTTGTTAGTGATCCTGATATTATTTTTTTGGACGAGCCTTCTTCAGCCCTTGATCCTGTTGGACGTAAAGAGGTTCGCTCGATTCTGATGAAATTGAAAGCAGAAGGTAAGACCATCTTCTTAAACTCCCACATGCTTGAAGATGTAGAAGCGGTATGTGACCAGATTGCACTTCTAAATAATGGGGAGATTCTGCGTACGGGCGATATAGGGAATGTACTTCAGCAAAAAGTAACCTATCGATTTAAGGTAAGCGGTTATACACCACTTGTGAGAACGTGGCTTCAGGATGAAACGGGTTTTGAATTTGAAGTAGAAACGCTACATAAGCCGGACTCTTCTACTAATACGGCGCAGCAAGAGCTTGTTATTTCAGGACATGATACGGTCTGGCTCAAAGCCGAATTACAGAATGAAGAACAGGCGGGATGGATTAATTCATTACTCATTGAACAAGGGCTTACGCTTTATGAAGTTGGGAAAGAGAGCGGTAAATTGGAAGACTGGTTCTTAACGGCAGTGAAGGGGCTTAGTCATCGGGGGGAACGAGACGTATGATGCTCATTATGCAGATGACCTGGAAAGAGATGATTCGTAAGCGGGTTATGGTGCTCGCTATGATTCTTACGATACTATTCCTAATTGCTTACTGGTTTATTGCGGATGCTGTCGCAGGAAGTGAGAGCTTTGGGGGATTTTCGGATGGCAATTCTATCATTACTAACTATACGACGGGAGTTCTCATGATGATGATCGGCTTCTTCTTTGCTGGTTTTGTCATTGCGCTGCTCTCGATCTTTAGCTCATTCTCTTCGATCGCTGGGGAAGCAGAGCAAGGAGTCATGCAGGCTCTGCTTACACGTCCGATATCAAGAACACAGTTTTATATTGGGCGGTGGCTCGGATTTGTCACGCTGCTCTGCTGTTATACGCTGATTTTATATACAGCAATTATGGTCATTACGGATATCCATGCAGCAATCCCTAAAGCCTTTATGGTTCATGTTAAGGCACTGCTCTTGCTTGCTCTCATTATTGTTCTGCTCGTTTCACTTACGATGCTCGGTTCTACTAAATTTTCATCGCTCGGAAACGGTGTGTTTATAACCATGTTATTTGGAGCGGGCTGGCTTGGCGGCATGCTGGAGAAGGTACAGAAGATCGGGATTTTTGAGGCCTTTGGCGCAGAAGAAATCGGTAATACGCTGTCTAATATTTCGGGACTCATGTCCATCATTATGCCAGTGGATGCGTTGCAGCGAAAAATGATGCATGGGCTCATCGGTCTTGATGAACTAGGCAGTGTCGTTAATGTAAGCAAGATTCTATCTGGATTTTTCATTGGAGATGTTCCAACGGGTACCTTTGTAATCTATGCGATGTTATATGCTGCGATTGCTTTTGTATGGGGAGTCCTGCGATTCCGAAAGAAAGATCTGTAGTTTCTATTCAAATAAATAAGTTTTACAGTTAAAGATATTATAATTGATTCGAAATGATCGTAATAAAATAAATAAGACCATCGGGCCAACGAAGGAAGGCTGCTGCTTTCATCTCTTCTGCGTAGATTCTAAAGCTCTGTTACTAGCGCAGGAAGAGATATTGTAGAGAGCATTAGACAACTTGGACCCGGTGGTTTTTTGTGTATTTTAAAGTTCTATGACGTAAATTTCTACCTGCAAAAAACAATTGTATTTACCTTCCATATTTGGTATGATAGTGCCCTTCTCGCATTTCACCTTGTCTGAAGTAGACGCACGGCTGGCGTCTCAACCAAGCTTATCGGAGGTGTATTCATGCTCTATTTCACCCTGGCCCGTAAGGCCTATGCAAGAAACTTACAGTACCGCGGTGCACATATGGTGCACAATGTCGCAAGTGCTTTATTCGGTTATCTGTACGCCTGTATCTGGATTGGAATTGGGGAAGGGCGCTCTCTAGGAGAATACGGAACGCAGGGGATGGTCAGTTACATTGCATTTACGCAAGCATCTCTTTGGGTAACGTCTTTTCTTACGAATGGCCTCGGTATCCCGGAGTCTGTAAGAACAGGTCATATCTCTATGGATCTGATGAGACCCGTTCATCTCTTTACGCATCTCATGTCTAGAGAATGGGGGCAGATTCTCTATCAGTTTCTGTACAAATCCATTCCCATCTATCTCGTCTATCTCATTGCCTTCAAGCTCAGGGTGCCAGATAACGGAGCGACGTATGTCTTAACTGCGGCAAGTTTGCTCGGTGCTGGTTACATGGGAATCTGTATCAATTATCTCATTGGGGTTACCGCGATGTGGACTACGGAATCAAGCTGGCTGCAATGGGCGAACCATGCACTTATTAATTTACTTGCGGGATTTTTTATCCCTATTGAATGGCTTCCTAAAATTCTTCAAACAATTGCCTGGTGGTCACCCTATCCGTATCTTATGTATGTACCGACTCGCATTTACCTCGGTTATGAGGATGGCTCTCTACTAATGGGAACACTGCTACGGATGCTAATACTCACCCTGATCTGTTTTCTTGCTACCTACTATCTTCGCAGAAAAGTGGAGGTGCAGGGAGGATGAACACAGAGACGGAGACACATTCATCACAAAAACATAACACTTTCTATCCACTTCGCACCTACTTAGAACTTTACGTATTACTGATCCGCACGAGCATCAAAAGTTCCATGCAATACAAACTCAATTTCTTTCTCGGTTCTTTTCTCGCCGCTTTTATTCAAATTGCTGAATTTCTGATGATTGCGATTGTTCTTCATCGGTTTGGAGCCATTCAAGGCTGGAATATCTATGAGGTTGGTTATCTATTTTCCATCATGACTTTATCAAAAACGGTGTACCGCTCCATTGCGAACGAAGTACATCATCTTGAAAAATATTTAGTCAGCGGAGATATGGACCAGCTGCTAACAAGACCACTACCCGTTCTTATCACTCTACTGCCGCAGCGTTTTCGTATCATGCTTGGGGAGTGGTTGCAAGGAGGATTTGTCTTTGGCTGGTCTATTCATGGAATGATGAGCAGCGGCCAGATTGGATGGATTGCTGTACCGCAGTCTTTATTGGTGGTCTTGACGGGGGCTGTTCTTTTATTTTCCATTGGCCTTGCTACTGCGACAATTGGATTCTGGACGACAAGAATCAGCGAACTCCAGACATTTACGGAAGATGCAGCGGGTACGGCTGCAAGATTTCCGCTCTCCCTTTATCCGAATTGGCTTGCCGGGATGCTCCTTTTTGTGCTGCCAGTAGGTCTAGTCAATTATGTTCCTGCCCTTTATATCTTGAGAGGGGAATGGGGGGCGTGGATTTTTCTCATCATTCTATTGGCAGCGATGGGCTTTCTCGCCCTCAGCCTGCGTTTTTGGAAATTTGGCATGACAAAATATCAGAGCACAGGTAGTTAAGGAGGAGTCAGGTATGATCGAAGTACAAGGCTTACATAAGGAGTTCAAAACGCCTATTGTGAAAGACGGGAATTTTGCGGGACTCCGCGCTTTATTTTCTAGAGAATACACGGTCAAACATGCCGTTCAAAATATCAGTTTCCAGATCGAACCTGGAGAATTTGTAGGTTATATCGGTCCGAATGGTGCAGGAAAATCGACGACGATAAAAATGTTAACCGGCATCCTTCATCCGAGTTCAGGAAAGGTACGGGTAAATGGAATGAATCCGCATCAGCAGCGAAGACAGGTAGTAAGACGTCTTGGAGTTGTGTTTGGTCAGCGCAGTCAGCTGTGGTGGGATCTTCCGGTAAAAGACAGCTATGATATCCTCGCCAAAATGTACCGTGTGGATGATAAGGATAAACACAAAAGGCTAGAAGAGTTTGCAGCTCTTCTAGACCTGAAAGAATTCTGGGATACACCTGTACGCAAATTGTCGCTTGGACAACGGATGCGTGCCGATCTAGGTGCTTCGATGCTTCATGATCCGGATATTCTGTTCCTTGATGAACCAACGATTGGGCTTGATGTAAATGCAAAGCGGAATATTCGATCTTTCTTGAAACTGCTGAACCGTGACTTTGGTAAAACGATTCTGCTGACAACCCATGACATGGATGATATCGAACAGCTATGCAGCAGGGTAATGGTCATTAACCATGGACAGCTTACGTATGATGGCACGGTGCAATCTCTAAGAGAGAATATAGGTCTGCCTACTATTATAAAAGTTTCGTATCTTCAAGACATTCAGAGTTCAAGTCTGGCCGGATTTCATCATGAAGCGGTGAAGATAATAGGCCGTACCGAGCGAACAATTACGGTAGAAGCGAATCGGAATCGTATAGGTACGATGCAAATTCTGGCTCAGCTTGGCGAATGGGGTGAACTTGCAGACGTAGAGATGCAGGAACCTGATTTTGAAGATGTTATTCATAAAGTATATTAGATTAAATCGGAAGGTCATTTCCCGCCGTGGGATTGGCCTTTTTTTGTCAATTGAAGAATTCTTTTAGCTGTCTTTCTAAAATATTTTATGGTAAAGACTTGCTTTTTGAACTAATTTTTAGGACGATACTAGTAGAGTGGAATCCGCTTACATGAAAGACGAGATTTGCATGGTTTATTGCCTTGACAATAAAGGTTTACAGATGTTCTAAAACGTTTTAGATTATCTGCAATAACAATAGTGATTATATTGGAGGAGACGATATGTTTTTAACGTATAACCGTCCTGCTAAGGAATGGACCGAAGCACTGCCGATTGGGAACGGAAGAATAGGGGCAATGGTGTTTGGGCGTGTGGAGCAGGAACGTTTACAACTGAATGAAGATACATTATGGTCAGGTCCGCCGAAAGATTGGAATAATCCTCGTGCCAAAGAAGTGCTTCCGCAGGTGAGACAGCTTATAAAGGAAGAGAAATATGCTGAAGCAGACAAGCTGACGAAGGAAATGCTAGGGGCTTATACGCAGTCTTATCTGCCTTTTGGTGACTTACAGATTACGTTTGATCATGGAGATATTACAGCAGATTATAACCGGAGACTGGATCTCACGGATGGAATAACAAAAACTACATACCGTATTGGAGATACAACATATACAAGGGAAATCTTTGTGTCCCACCCTGATCAGGTCATCGTTGTCCATCTAGAAGCAAGCGTACCGGGAAGATTGTCTTTCCATGCGAGTCTTAGCAGTCTTCTTCGTCATGAAACAGAAGCTGAGGAGAACCAAGCGATTATCAAAGGGTACGCGCCTGAGGTTGTGCATCCAAGTTATTATCCGGCCGATGATCCAATTCGTTATGGCAAACCAGGTGAGACGGATGCAATGCGCTTTGAAGGAAGAGTAGCAGTTCGCCATAAGGGAGGAAGCGCGGGAACTCATGCCACCGGGATTCGGGTGGAAGGTGCAGATCAGGCAACTCTTTATTTTAGCTGCGCAACAAGCTTTAACGGTTATGATCGCTCTCCGGGAAAAGAAGGCAAAGATGAGTCTCTCCATGCACGAAATGATCTGGAAAAAGCTCTTGCGTATGAATATGAAGACCTGCGGAATCGTCATGTGGAAGATTATCAGGAGCTTTATAATCGGGTAACGCTTGATCTTGGACCGGCTCTCGAATCAGAAGATCTGCCTACCGATGAGCGTATCGTAAAATATGGCGGGAAAGACCCTTATCTGGTTCAGCTTTTATTTCAATATGGCCGCTATTTGCTCATTTCAAGCTCACGCTCAGGAACACAACCTGCCAATCTGCAAGGAATCTGGAATCACGAAACGAGAGCACCATGGAGTAGTAATTATACGCTGAATATCAATGCCGAAATGAATTACTGGCCAGCTGAAACGGCGAATTTATCCGAGTGTCATGAACCTTTAATTGATCTAATTACTAGACTCTCCGTTAATGGTAAGAAGACAGCTGAGATTAACTATGGCGCACGCGGATGGGTAGCTCACCATAATTCTGACCTTTGGGGACAGACTGCACCGGTTGGTGCTTTTGGACATGGGGATCCGATATGGGCATTATGGCAGATGGGCGGCGTATGGCTGTGCCAGCATTTATATGAGCATTATGTATTTACACAAGACACCGATTTCCTTAGAAATAAAGCGTATCCGATCATGAAAGAAGCCGCTTTGTTCTGTCTGGATTGGCTGATTCAAGGAGAAGACGGTTCTTGGTATACGGCACCTTCGACCTCACCGGAGCATCGCTTCCGCGTGAATGGGGAGCTTCATCAGGTGACTACGACAGCAACGATGGATCTGGCTTTAATCTATGATCTGTTTACGAATCTTATCGAAGTGACAGCAATTCTCGGTGAAGACGAGGAGTTTGCAAAAGAGCTTCAGCAGCGTAGGGATGAGCTTCCTCCACTGCAGATTGGGAAGTATGGACAGCTGCAGGAATGGCTTCATGATTATGAAGACGAAGATGTGGAGCATAGACATGTTTCTCATCTCTTCGGAGTATACCCAGGCCGCCAGCTGACAGTAAAAGATACACCGGAGCTAATGGAAGCTGCGAAAGTATCGCTGCAGCGGCGCGGCGATGGAGGGACGGGCTGGAGTCTTGGTTGGAAAGTCGGACTGTGGGCACGGTTCAAAGATGGAAACCGGGCGCATCGCCTTATTTCGAATCTGTTACAGCTCGTACGAGATGGTTCCGAACGCTATGAAAGCGGCGGCGTGTACCCGAACATGTTCGACGCACATCCGCCATTCCAAATTGACGGCAACTTTGCGGCAACATCAGGAATTATTGAGCTTCTTCTACAATCCCATCTGGGATATATCGAACTTCTTCCGGCTCTTCCAGATGCTTGGGCGGCAGGAAGTGTTCGTGGACTGCGCGCACGCGGAGGTTACGAAGTTGCTATTTCCTGGTCTGAAGGCAAGCTGAAAGAAGCAGAGATAAAGCCCGATCAATCGGGTACTTGCACCATTTGTATAGAAGGAATGAAAGCAGATACCCTTGTCGTAAGAACAACAGACGGATTGGAAGTTAGCAAGACAGACCTGAGTAACGGACTTATTTCCTTCCTTGTAGATGCGAACCAAAGCTATATTGTGACAGTACGAAACTCTTAGTAGGAATAGCAAAGCAAGGGCATGTAACAAAAAGGATAGAGACTTCAGAGCGATTCTGAATCTCTATCTTTTTTTATTTTTGTATAGCCTACAACCAAAGGCTGAAGTGTTGTTCCTTCCTTAGAGTGAGGTATAGAGGAACAATACCTCATCTCCCTGCTCTTTAAAAATAAGAGAAGGGCCAAGAGCGGAAGAGGCAGAATGGGGGTGAAGAAGCGGAGCGTTCGTATTTGGAGCTGGATGCTTACATCTATGAGAGTCAACCGTGCGAATCCAGATCCAACGACGATCCGAACCCTCATCTGCTACTGAAGCGCTCCAGTTCTTGGCGAGGATCGGAACCCCCATCTGTCTCTGAAGCACTTCAAATCCAACGACGATCCGAACCCTCATCTACCACTGGAGCACTCCAGCTCTTCATTCCCTCTTGGCAGCTTCACTTATTTTGTGATATGATAGTTTTACTTTGGTAACATGGTAGCGAACTAAAGCGTTTTGATATAGATATAACGGAGGGAAACAACATGAAAAAGTCATTATGGATAACATTAAGTTTAAGTTTGATGGTGGTTATTCTTGCAGCCTGCGGAAGTGATACAAGCGGAAGTGCGGAAGATAAGATTGTCATTGGTATTGACGATAAGTTCGCCCCGCTGGGGTTTCGGGACAAGGATAATGAGATTGTCGGATTTGATATAGATTATGCGAAAGCAGCAGCCAAAAAAATGGGTAAAGAAGTAGAGTTCCAACCCATCGACTGGACTTCAAAAGAATCTGAGCTGAATAGTGGAAGGATTGATCTAATCTGGAACGGCTATACGATTACAGAGGATCGCAAAGACAAAGTGTTGTTCACGAAACCTTATCTTACAAATAGTCAGGTTGTAGTAACGCTGGCTGACTCACAACTTGCATCACTTGCTGATCTCGCTGGAAAAAAAGTAGGGCTGCAAAATCTTTCTTCTGCTTCGGATGCATTGAATGAAAATCCAATCAAAGATCAGATCAAAAGTATATCCGAATTCCCCGATAATGTACTTGCTCTAAGTGATCTGAAGAGCGGCCGCTTGGATGCGGTTATCATCGATGAAGTGGTAGCTGACTATTATATGTCTCTTGAAGAGGGAACGTATAAAATCTTGGATGAAACGTTGTCTCCAGAAGAATACGGAATCGGTGTGAAGAAGGGGAATGAAGAATTGCTGACGAGTCTTCAGACCGCGTTAGACGAATTAATTGAAGAAGGAACAGCTACTACGATTTCGGAAAAATGGTTTGGTGAAGATAAGGTGCTTCGCTAAGCCTAGCTGAACTCATAAATAACGCTTATAGCATTCATATTAGACCTGATTTAAGAAATTCATTAATAGGATTGAAAACCGGGGATTTTCTTATCCGGTTTTCTTTTTACTTAGGAGCCTGAGAATATGACATTAGATTATCTTTGGAGTATTACACTTCCGATGCTAGAAGGTGCACGGACCACTCTTTTACTATTTTTTGCAGCAATTATCTTGTCCATTCCGATTGGATTTTTATTCACACTGATGGCGAACAGTAAGTTTAAGCTGGTGTCGGCTTTTGCACATACGTACATTTATGTGATGCGAGGCACTCCGCTGCTGCTGCAACTACTGTTCTTCTGTTACGGTCTGCCGATGCTGCCAGTTGTAGGAGAGCATCTCGTAATGGACCGTGCGGTTGCTGCAGGATTTGCTTTTGTGCTGAACTACGCAGCCTATTTTGCGGAAATTTTCAGAGGTGGCTTGCTGTCGATCGATAAGGGACAGTATGAAGCTTCGCAGGTACTCGGACTGAACAAATTCCAGACGCTAACCAAAGTTATCTTACCGCAGATGATTCGAGTAGTTCTTCCATCTACAGCAAATGAATCGATCACACTCGTAAAAGATACAGCATTACTGTATGCAGTAGCTGTACCGGAAGTGCTCCATTTTGCACAAACTGCGGTGAACAGAGATTTCACGATTGTGCCTTTTGCGATTGCCGCCATTATCTATTTATTAATGACACTTGTGCTGACGCTGGTCTTCAAAGCGCTGGAGAGAAAGTACAAATTTGAATAAACAACAAAGGGATGTCGTGTAATGACAAATATGATAGAAGTAACGAATCTGCAAAAATCGTTTGGTGATTTGCATGTGTTGAAGAAGATAGATTTTAATGTGAAGCCGGGAGAAGTAGTCGCTGTAATAGGCCCTTCGGGTTCTGGAAAAAGTACGATGCTTCGCAGTTTAGTGAATCTAGAACAAGTTAGTGGAGGAAGCATTCGTATCGGCGGTGAAGCCTTTGTATCGGATGGAAAGTATGTGAGTGCGGCAGAGATTAAGCGAATTACGACTCGCATGGGAATGGTATTTCAGCACTTTAACCTGTTTCCACATTTAACAGTCAATGAGAATTTGGAACTTGCCCCGAAAGTGGTGAAAAAAGAAAGCAAAGCAGCGTTAAAGCCACGGATAGCCGATCTGCTTGCTAAAGTCGGTCTTTCTGATAAAGGGGATGTCTATCCTGCTAATCTATCAGGCGGGCAAAAACAGCGTGTTGCCATTGCCAGAGCGCTGATGATGAACCCGGAAATCCTGCTTTTTGATGAACCTACCTCGGCGCTCGATCCTGAGCTGACTGGAGAAGTACTTCGCGTTATTCGTAAACTCGCAGATGAGAACATGACGATGGTCATTGTTACGCATGAAATGAATTTTGCTCGTGATGTAGCGGACCGCGTGATCTTTATGGATCAAGGTGAGATAGCAGAAGAAGGAACTCCAGAACAGATCTTTGGAAATCCGAAGCTGGAGCGGACAAAAGCGTTCCTTACTCGAAGCGAGTAGGGTAAACCAGAGTGTATATGGATAAGAATCCCCTTCACAGAAAACAGCGTCATGTACCTGTTTTCTGTGAAGGGGATTTTTTTGTTTCGTATTCAGGTTTTTTAGATAAGGTTATTAGTCAGATAGCTCCTCGAGGGTGGTCAAGACAGTAGCAGGTAGAGTGGAGCAAAGACGATTGTAAGTTGCCATTTGAGGGTCCGATGAGAGAAGATGAAGGTCGTCTGCATCATGGCCAACCCAGAATACAGAAGTATTTGGCTCAAGAACGACCTTCATCTCATAATCTGTAGCTTTGGTTTCGATCGTCAACTTTTTCTTGCGTTTTTGTTTTCTATAGATTAGTTCTTTCTCCACTACTTGAAAAGCATGGGTACGAGTTGACCAGAGGGCTATATCATTGTTACTTCCAATGGATAAGATGATGGGGAGTAATCTACGGAATAATTCTTCACCCAGTGCTTTCACAACGAAAATGGAGCTTCTTCTTCCTTTAGATAATTGGTAGGTAGCTCTCATTTCATCAAATTTGATTTTAAATTCTGCTTCTGAATAAGCGGGGAGTACCACACATAAGTAAATAGGGAATGCACTGATCTGTGTCATCCACTCTGGCATCCAAGATTCCACACTTTGTAGTGAAGGTGTAATTTCTGTTTCTGAGAATTGTATATGACTCGTAACTCCTTCGTAAGAAAAGGGGTAGTAGGCATCTTCGGAAGGATATAAGTGTTCCAGATAACATTCAGGAAGATAACTCACTCCGTAGCGCTGTAATTTTTCTTCAGGCTTTTGATTCTCTTGCAGCATATTTGGTTCTCCTTTAAATAGAGTAAGTCCTTACTACTTTAAGTATATCAGATGAAGGAAAAGGAAAATCCCCCTGGCATTGAATCGCTAGAGGGGATCTATAAGAAGGATATATAGAAAAATACCTAGTCTATTTTCTTCGTAGAATCTTCGTCCTCTTTGCTATCCCCTACAAGCTCACGCGCGGAGGATTTGAATTCGAATAAGGTGCGTCCTACGGCTCGCCCAAGTTCAGGAAGTCTTGAAGGACCGAATAAAATCAGAACAAGGACAAGGATCATAATGATGCCGGTAACTCCTATATTTTGAAGCATCGTTCATCTCTCCTTCGTAGTCAGGTTTATTTCTTCGGGTAAACCGCAACAGCCTCAATTTCAATGAGCCAATCGGAACTGACAAGTCCAGCAACACCAACGGTAGAACGGGCAGGTTTCACCGGATTTTTCTCATTATTAAAAAATTCACCGTAGGCTTCGTTCCACCCCGCAAAATCGAACTTGTCCTCCTTTGCAGTGTCTGCCACTAGGTAGGCACGGAGATATACGACATTCTTCATAGAAAGTCCTTGATCTGTTAGCTGCTTTTCAATGGTTTTCAATACGCCGACAGCTTGAGTCTTGGTATCTCCATACCGCTCATAGATCGTGCTTCCCTCTTTATTCAGCACGGGTGGAACAGTACCACTCGTATACAGGTATGCAGCTCCTTCAGGAACAATGGTTCCACTAGAAATCGAAGAAGTAGGGTTGCCGTAAAATGTTACACTGGAATCGGTGGTTACCGCTGGGCGTGGCGTGCTTGAAACGGGGGGAGTGGAAGTGACGCTAACCACGGTCCCTTTAACTTCTATAGGTGCATTCTCAGCGAATGCAGTCATACTGGAACTTCCCATCAGTACACCCGCGAGCATGATCCTTTGGATTGTCTTTTTCATTTTGTATTTCCTCCTCTTATTTAAAATTCCTAAGTGGCCGCTGATCTACGCCTGCATGACCCGCTGATGAATATGTCCTACAACCGACCGCGCAGAATCAATTGCACCTGCCTGCCACGCGACAATATGACTGATATGATCACCTGCCAGATAAATTCGGTCATCTGGTTCGCACAGCGTCTTATAGATTCCCGCTCGTTCTTCTGTGCTATACGTTGCCCAGGCTCCTTCTTGGAAGGGGACACGTTTCCAGTCAATAGAGTAGGACGATTCGAATTCCTTTATATACTGCGGATGAATCTTGGCTCCTTGAGCTAAGGCATGTTTCTCACGTTCATGATAGCTCATACTGCCAAGCTTGTCCGCGTTCGTTCCTGTTACATAGTAGCCAAGGAGGACTCCTTTTTTACTCATATAGTCTGTAGGAGGGTAGTAGATTTGGGTAATGTCCATGTTCGTTAAGCTGCTGCCGCCATAAAGATGCTCGTCTTCCTCCCAGAATCTGCGCTTAAATTGCAAACCAATCTTGCCGGCAGAAGCATATTTGGTTGTAGCAATGGCACTTGCCATTTTTGAAGAGAAGTCTGCTGGGATTTTGCGTAAAACGGAGAGAGGGATCGTGCAGATGCAGTAGTCGCCGGTGAGTTCTAGTTCTTTATTTTTTTGCTTATAACGAATGCGGACTCCATCAGCAGACTGCCGGATTTCAGTGACTTCTGCTGAGAGTTTAACCCGATTGCCGAGTCGTTTCTCGAAACCCTGTACAATTTTGTCCATGCCTCCAACGGGGTGAAACATCATCATCTGCTGATCATATCCGTATTCATTACCAAAATAGTTACCGAAACCAGAGTTTATAATGGCTTTCAGGTCAAAAGGGTCACGGACAACGCCTGCATCCAGATGGCCGCCAGGCGCTTCTTTATAACCGCCGCGAGAAGAACCTCGGTAGAATAAATCTGCGTTTAGATCGCCTTCCCTTTTCAGATAGTCGACAAGCTTCTGCTTCTCTTCGGAAGTCAAAGGCAGATCAAGTGCAGACTGGTTAACGGCTTTTGCCAGCATCTCGGAAACATAGCCCCTGACATCCGCTTTGGCCGCACGTTTTGGAATCCTTTGACCAGACAAGCTACCCACGTTTTCGTTGTAGTAGTAGCCACTTTCATTCACGTTATTAAAGGGTTCGATCGGGATGTTAAATTCTCGGCAGTACTCAAGCGTGGAGTGGAACTGAGGAATTCGCATGGGACCTGCATTCAGGTAGGAATCTGGGTCAAATTGGGCAAATTGAGCTTTTGAACCGATCTCAGCTAAGGAGGTGCCGCGGCGAACCGTGAAGTTTCGTCCCCCTGCAAAAGGCTTTGCTTCCAGAACGGTACAATCATATCCCGCTTTTTCTAATTCATAAGCTGCCGTAAGGCCTGCGATCCCGGCTCCGAGAATAATGATTTTTTTACCTTTTCGGCCAGTGAGCGAAAGATCATTTTGCCCAGGCGGGGTATAGCTTTGAGCTTTCATGGTTTCGGGTGAAAGTAAGCCCATGGTCCCCATGAGGCTAAATACAGCAAGAGATCCGCCAACTTTTCCGACCGTGGTCAGAAACTGTCTTCTGGACATATCCTGCGGGCGTTCCGATTTACTCATTAGGGATCAGCTCCTTTTGCGTGTTTGTCATATAGCTGATGTTAGCAAAAAAAGAAGCATTTGTGATATTTTTTGGGAGGTAATCTAACATAGTTTTTTATTTTATAATAGATATTGAATTTCAATGAAAAATTACATACAATTATTGCCATAATCAAAAAAACAAAATCACATACGGAATATTTCTTCTTGTTAATGATATAAAATATAACATGGGGAGTGGTTCTATTGGATAATCAAATTATGAGCATTGGTATGGTGAAGGAGTTAACCGGACTATCGGAGAGACAAATTAGATATTATGAAGAGAGGCAGCTTGTATTTCCGGCCCGAACGAAGGGAGGAAGCCGTAGATATTCTTTTGAAGATGTACGTAAGATTAGAGAGATTCATCAGAAATTAAAGGAGGGATTTAATACGTTTGAACTTAAAGAGAAGAGAGGGAAAAAGAATGTGATGTAGAGAATACTTGAAGCCGTTCTTCGAGCAGGTTACTTGGGATGCAAAATAACAGTGTATTTTACGTTTATTTGTCATTATTCTGCAGTAAAATTCGGAATAGTAGTATATAATACAGATTATGTTTGTCCAATAAATGGAAATACGAGTCCAAAGTACATGCATGAGGGAGTGCGGCTTGTTGTTAATACATCGAATTAAATTAATCTTTTTTCCTTTAGGCTGTTTCTTTATCATGATCTCTTCTTGTATGTTGGATACATCTCATAATGAGCCGTTTATGTTTTTGTTTGCGGCTTTGTTTTTGAGCAGTGTTTTATTAGATGCCAAATTTCCAATACTTAAAAAAATCCAATGGCTGATGTTAGGGTTATTTCATTATTCTACACAGCTGAATTGGTGCGTTATACTGTATTATATATTGATGTTGAGTGTCTTTGACGAGAAAAAAAGTTATCGCAAAACGTTACCCATCTCCATTTTGCTTATTTTAGAGTACACGATCGTTCGCCTGACCTATGTCCCCATTGATACTTACACCCTTTTTGTAACTATATTTGATCTCATCTCTGCTGTCGTTGTTGTCATTGTGTTTCATCATGTTCTGCGCGGGGAAGCAGAGAAACAAAAGCTTCTTGAGGAAAATAACTATCTTGCCGCACATGATCCTTTGACAGGACTGCTTAATTATTTTGGTTATATGAATCAGATACAGGAACTTGTTAAAGAGAAACACTCCTTTTACCTGACGCTGCTTGATCTTCAGAACTTTAAATCTTTTAATCATGATGGACTCGAAAGCGGTAATGAAGCTTTATCTACCGTTGGACAAGCGCTTAAGTCTATATTTCCTAACGCATTCGGAATTTCGAGATATGCCGGCGATCGGTATGCGATTCTCATCCCCTCAGAATGTTACACTCCCTCGCATATTGCACAGCTGCTGGAACCCGATGAACTCGGTTATCAGGTGTCTTTCAGTATTACACATTATCCTGAAGAGACGGATGATCTTAATCAATTAATTCAAAGGGCAGAGGACAAGCTATTTCGTATTCGCAGAGAACAATGGCTTCAGCGCGAAGAAGATTTATTTCGTTCAGAGAAAATGAAGGTAGTAGGTGAACTTGCTGCCGGAATGGCCCATGAAGTTCGTAATCCGCTAACCGCGATTCGAGGATTTGTTCAACTTTCTAAAGTACAATCCTATAACATTAAGCCTTGGTATGATGTAATCATGAGTGAGATTACGAGGGTAACGGAACTCACAGCAGAATTTCTGCAATTTTCAAAGCCGCATGCCAGCAATATGAGAGCAGAATCGCTAAAAGTATGTGTGGAGCGTGTAGTATCATTATCAGAATCCGATGCTATATCGCGTGGACATGAACTGCTGCTAAATATTCAGGATGATTCACTTTACATATATATGGACAGAGACAAGATCGTGCAAGTGCTGTTGAATCTAGTTAAAAATGCACTGGAAGCTATGGATACGCCCGGGCAGGTTAACCTTGAAATCAGCAGATTAGAACAAAATGCAATCATTCGGATTCAAGATACGGGCAGTGGTATACCACCAGAAATGCTACAGCAGATTTTCAATCCTTTTTATACAACGAAAGATGAGGGCACAGGACTTGGACTTTCGTTATGTCAAAAAATTGCGCAAGATCACGAGGGATCAATTACCGTACATAGTGTACCGGAGGTGGGGTCAACCTTTACGTTAATTCTGCCTTTATATGAACCTGCCGATGGGACATTTTCTATCTAATCCAGACTCGAAAAGTCTTTTTGCTTATAAGAAGACAAAAAACTCCACTTTAAGTGGAGCTTCAGACTGTAGGTAATCTAGATGCAGAGCTTCAGACGGAGTAGGTAATTTATATGTAAAGCTTGAGACGGTAGGTAAACTAGCCTAAACTAGTTCGCCTACTGTCTTTTTGTATTTTATTAACTGCGTAGGGAAGAAAAATCGATCTCAGGAACAAGTCCTTCTTTGGCAGCACGGCCGAGCAGAGCTTCGATCGCATGATAACCTTCATCGCCAAGCTCTCTAGTAAACTCGTTTACATATAAGTCAATGTGCTGCTGGGCTACGTGCTCGTCCATTTCTTGCGCATGTTCCAGAATATAGCTGCGAGATGCTTCAGGATGCTTCCATCCATAATCAATGGAGCTTTGAATCCAAGATGTGATAAGCGCAGGATCAAGGGAACGGCGGGCAACAATAGCACCGAGCGGAATAGGAAGTCCCGTATCTGCTTCCCACCAGGTTCCCATATCAGCCATCAGCTGAAGATGGTAAGAAGGGTAAGTAAAACGTGCCTCGTGGATGACGAGACCAGCGTCTACCTGTCCATCACGAACAGCTGGCATAATCTGATCAAATGGCATCACTACAATTTCACCGATGCCGCCAGGAACATTTTGAGCTGCCCATAATCGGAACAGCAAGTAGGCAGTGGAGCGTTCACTTGGAACAGCCACTCGTTTTCCTTGCAGTGAACTTGGGTTTGTATCTGAATTTGCTGTAAGCACCAATGGACCGTTTCCTCTGCCGAGAGCTCCTCCACAAGGAATTAAGCGATATTCATCTGACAGCCAAGGAAGGGCAGCATATGAGATTTTTAAAATATCATACTCATTTGGCGTTGTTACCAGACCATTCGTTATATCAATGTCTGCATATCTCACTTCAAAATCAGGTGTATTCGGAACGAGTCCATGTACGAGTGCATGAAATACAAACGTGTCGTTTGGACACGGGGAATATACAATTTTCATTTATAAAACCTCCAATAGCTTTGAACTGGCCAGTGTAAGTGCTCTTAGTGCATCAGGAATTCGCCATGCTTCACGGTCGCGCGGTCCTACAACGTTGGATATGGCTCTAATCTCGACAAAAGGGATTCCAAAATGTGCTGCCGCGGTCCCCACGCCAAAACCTTCCATTGATTCTGCGACAGCACCGGGTACGCGTCTTTGCAGTTCATCGGCTGTAGATTTTGTACCTGTTGTGGTAGACACGGTAAGAATGGGCCCTGTATAAACATGGGTTTCTTCGCCCTGAAGTACCTCGGCCCATCTTTGAACGATGGTACGATCTACAGGCACACTTGATTTGCCAAAACCTAGCTCATCTACACTGCGGAATCCTTCTGCAGTTTCAGAGCCTAGGTCAGCTGCTATCACTTCTGTCGCAAGGACAACTGAGCCTACCTCGGCTTCTGCTGGAAAGCCGCCGCCGATCCCGGCATTAATGACGAGGTGATACTTATGCTTGGCAAGTTCGGCAGAGGTTACAGTTGCCGCCGCTGCGGGTCCGGCTCCTGCTGCAATCACCCGAACATCTGCTGATAACCCTGTAGGTAAGCCATTTTCAATTGCTTTTTGCTCCGCTTCTACTGCAGTCACGATGAGAACACGTGAGGTCATTATATAGCTCATCTCCTCTAGTAAGGTGATATATCTTGTACATACGAGATATAACGAGGGTAAATTCTTGATCTTATTATTATAGCACTTTCACTTTCTACCGGAAGATTTAGATTGACAAGTTCAAAACATACTGTATTATGAGTTGTAGTACAGTTAGTTCAGTCAACAGAGATTAGGGCGAGAACAACCTGTTAAGAAAGGAGGCATCACATGTTTGAGTTAGATGTGCGCAGTCGCAAGCCGATATATGAACAGCTAATCGAGAGAATGAAGGAGATGATCATGATGGGTGTATTGCAGCCAGATGAACAATTACCTTCCGTCAGGCATTTATCTGGACAACTTACGATAAACCCCAACACAATCCAGAAAGCCTACCGGGAACTGGAAAGAGAAGGTTACATATATTCTTTGCAAGGAAAAGGAAGTTTCGTTGCTAAACCTGAACATAGACCGGATGATAAGCGGAGAGAAGAAGTAAAGACAGAGCTGCGGAAGCTCTTTACAGAAGCGGTGTATCTAGGCATCAAAGACTCAGATATTACACTTCTCTATAACAGTGTAAAGAATGAGATTCATATCAAAGAACAGGAGGAAAACCATGATTGAGGTATCTGGAGTTACCAAACTGTTTGAGACCGAAGCGGCAGTCAATCAATTGTCGCTGACCATCCGAAAAGGGAGTATTTTTGGATTGTTAGGTTCGAATGGGGCAGGTAAAACGACATTACTGAAGACAATAGCAGGTATCTATCAAGCGGATCAGGGGAGCGTGAATGTTGAAGGTGCACCTGTATATGAGAATAACGCACTGAAACAGCGGATTATTTTCATGTCGGATATCCCTTACTTTTTCCCGCAGACCTCTTTAGATCAGATGGCTGTTTTTTATAAAAGAATCTATCCCAGTTGGAGTGATGAGCGTTATCAGCAGTTAGATTCGGTGTTTAAACTAGATAGGAAACGTAAGCTGCACCGGATGTCCAAGGGGATGCAGCGGCAAGCTGCTTTTTGGCTGGCGCTCAGCTGTATGCCGGATATTTTACTGCTGGATGAGCCCATCGATGGTCTGGATCCGGTGATGCGTAGACAGGTGAAAAACCTGCTGTTCCAGGAAGCGGCGGAACGTGAACTTACCGTCATCATCTCTTCTCACAACTTGCGAGAAATTGAAGATTTATGCGATCATGTCGGCATTATGCATCACGGTCAGCTGATTGTAGAGAAGGATCTTGATGATCTGAAAGCAGATACACATAAAATCCAGGTTGCTTTTCGAGATCATTCTCATGAAGAGTCACTTGCTAACAACGTACGCATTCTCCACGGCGAGAAACGAGGCAGTGTAGAAACTTTTATTGTAAAAGGGAATGAAAAAGAAGTGAGGAAGGTGTTTGAAGCGTATCAACCTTACTTACTCGATGTACTGCCGTTAACACTGGAAGAAATATTTATTTATGAAATGGAGGACGTGGGCTATGACATCCATAAGGTCGTACTTCAATAAAGCCATCATTCGTCAAGACCTGAAACAGTATGGATGGATTGGAATTTTATATCTGCTTGCCCTACTATTTTTCATTCCATTCCTTATGTTGTTTGCTGTTCGTGAAGGTCAGCCGGTTGAACAATTGAACTCATTATACGAAGTAACAAACGGAATATCTCTTGTCTTATTGCTCATTTTCCCCGTGCTTGCAGGAACGTTTATCTTTCGTTATCTTCACGCGAAGGCGCCGTCGGATCTCTACCATGGACTGCCGATCACAAGAAGCCAGCTGTTAACATCGCACCTATGCAGTGCACTTGTACTCATTACGGTTCCGGTATGGATAACGGCTGTTCTTTCGGCGCTGATCCGACCCTACGCCGATTATTACATATATGATCTTACGGCGGTATGGGAGTTCGGGATTATATACACGATCCTGGGGCTATTTGTATGTGCGTTTACTATTTTACTGGCGATATGTTTTGGACAAACGCTGATTCAGATGGTCCTAACCTATGGGCTGTTATTTACGCCAGCGTGGCTCATGGTGCTAGGTATAATGCATATACGTCAGTTTTTGTTCGGATTTCATGATTATTATTTTGAAAATGGGTACAGTAACTTGTTCACATTAGAAAAAGTAACCCCTATGCTCCGAATTGCGGGAGCCTCAAGAGAACCTTTTGGCTGGTTTGAACTTACGATGTATCTCGTACTTGCCCTCTTCTTTTTGGGAGTTGGATATTTTCTTTATCGCAAAAGAGACGGGGCAGCGGCAAGTCAGACGATCGTATACCGTTTTCTCACCCCTTTATTTATCATTCTCATCATGTTGTTCTGCTCCTTGGTTGCGGGTCTTTATCTGTCTGGCATGAGAGAGAACAGTAGAGGAATGCTGATTATCGGCTATATCGTTGGAGGGGGATTCGGATATCTTGTTGTGCAGATGTTCCTTCATCGTACTTGGTTGGTGTTTTCGCGGAAGGTACTTGTACATGGTGTAATCTACCTGATTACGCTGGCGGCTATTCTGTATATTCCTGTATCGGGTATCGGTGGATATGAGTCGCGTGTTCCTGAACAAGCGGATGTAAAAAGTGTACTGTATAGTGATTCGGATTTTTCATTTGCTAATCAATATGATTCTTCAGGACAGTTGAAGAAAATTAATTTAAGTTCTTATTTTACAGAAGACGAAGAGTACGTTGCGGCTGTGATAAATCTCCATCAGACTCTAGTGAATAAACATCAGGGAGGAGAACTAGATGAAAATGAAGAGTATACCAGTGACACTATTGACGTTACCATTGGGTATGAACTGAAGAACGGTCACCGGGTTATACGTAAATATAGAATTACGGCTTCGGAATTTGAGGATTATCTGAAACCAATTATGGAGAGTTCGTATTATAAGGAGCTGACCTATGAATTAAAACAACTGGATGAGAATCCGACCTCCCGAATCATATTAGATAGTCCATATGGAGGTGGCCGGATTGAAATTACGGACCAAAATGAAATTAAAGAGTTTAAAGCGCTGTTTATTCAAGAAATGATGAATGCGAGTTATGAAGAACAGCGTAAGGCAAGAGATCAAATGGCTTGGGCATATGTCGAATTCTATAATGTTGAAAATAGAAATAATAATTATAATGGAAACTGGAATAAATCGTATAAGCAGCTTGAAGCTTGGCTGGAGGAAAAAGGGTATGCCGATCAAGTACGTATGACTCCAACTGATATTACTTCCATGACGATTACACGAAATGTCGAAAACACCGGCTTTGTGCTAGATCGGAATGCGAACGATCCTACATTGGATTACTATCATTTTATGGCTAAACTGGCAGGGGAAACTCGGGTAACGCAAGAAGAGGATAAAGAGAGTATTATCCTAAATCAAAAGGATTTTAGTGTATATAGAGAGTATAATGAGAAGGGTTATCCTTATCTCGTCAAGGTCACTCTTACTAATGGAGAGATCATCATCTGGTCGCTGGAGGATTTTCCTGAAGGGTTACAGTAAAAAGAAATATAGAAAAAGTTTTTCGAAATAGAAAAATAGTTAAAAAAGGGTTAAACAGAGCTAGATTAGCTTGACGGTTAGAGAGAGAATACAGTATATATAAAAGGATAAGAAAATTTATACAGGAACAACATATATGGGAAGAACCCGTAAGAGAAGGCGAATCAGCCTCTTCTTGCGGGTTTTTTTGCGTTTATGTTGATCCGGAAAAGAGGTAATCAAGTGATAAAAGAAAAGGAATGCAGCAGGCAGAAGGAACAAGTGAGCGGTCTCTTGGAGCGGAATAGCAACAAGACTAGGGACAGAAAAAGCAGGTTACTATCGATTTGTAAAAAAGGAGTCATCTCCTTGTTCGCTGCCAGTTTACTTATGACAATGACGGTGATGCCGTCTGTAGAAGCGGCCGGTTTTGAACTGTCCATTACCGGTAAGAAGATGCTCGCGCAGACAAAAACTTTATCAACGACTTCTATCGCCCAGGCTTTGACGAAGCAAGAAGCGAATCTTGTGAGCTTACAGCAAAAAGATACTTCTCTTTCGCAGCAGACCTCAGCCATCTATTATGAGAACAAAGAAGCGGAAGCTAGACTGCGTACTCGGTTAAAGCAGCATCAGGCAGACAAAATCGCGACACTTAATCAAGATGTGACCAGTACAAAGAAACGATATGAACCGCTGTTCACCCTATACTCTTCACTCACCAAAGAGCTGGCTCTCGCTCGAAAAATAAAAAACAAGGAACTGACTGCTGCCGTAAAAGCACAAGTGGATACGACAAAAGTAGCGGTTATCTTGGCAAAAGAAGATATTCGAAGAAAGCAGGACAAGCTCAGCGCAGCAAAGAAAACCCGTGATGAAGCGGTCAAAAAGGTGAAAAACTCACTCGCTCAACAAGACCCTGTAAAAGTTCAGATCAAATCAACGAAAAGTAATATGAGTGCAGCGAAAAAGCGATTCACCGCAGAAATGAAAAACTTCAATGTCATTGTGAAGAAGAAAGAAGGCGCAGAAGTGCTCGCCTCGCTAACAAAGCTGGCAACGATTGCGGGGGAGATTGTTGCCCAGAAAGAGAGCATCATCAACCTGGAAATGAAGGTCAAACAAATCATTGCCGGAGCAGGCAAACAGTTGATCTAGGAGACTTACAATGTACGATGTGTTTTTATAGTAGAAAAAACAGCCAGAACAAGATTTGTTCTGGCTATCCTTTTCGTTTATTTGGTTAAAAGAGGGGATGATTCCTAATGATTAAATAATTGATTTGCGATACGATCCTACAGATCTTTATGCTCATCAAACCAGCGAACAATATGGTTCAGGCGTTTTACCCGAAGTCTTGGATGACCGCCGCGCGATAAGTCATGGTTAGCTTTAGGGAAACGAATAAACTGTGTTCTCTTGCCCAAACGTTTCAAGGCATTAAACAGCTGCTCTGCTTGTTCGATCGGGCAGCGAAGATCCTCCTCACCGTGTAAAATAAGGAGCGGCGTCTCTATTTTGTGAACATAAGCTAGCGGGGAGTGTTTCCATAAAAGTTCCGTATTCTCCCAAACATTCCCGCCAATCTGATCTTCGGTGAAGAAGAAACCGATGTCGCTTACCCCATAGAATGAAATCCAGTTGGAGATGGAACGCTGAGTTACCGCTGCCTTGTAGCGGTTCGTATGACCGACTATCCAGTTTGTCATAAAACCGCCGTAGCTTCCTCCCGTAACAAGCAGTCTTTCTTCATCAATATAATCATAATGAGCAACCGCATAATCGGTAAATTCCATTAAATCTTGGTAGTCTCTTCCGCCATAATCGCCTCGTACACTACTCACGAATTCTTGGCTATATCCATACCCGCCGCGCGGATTGGTGTAGATTACCGCGTATCCTCTTGCCACGAGCAACTGAAATTCATGTATAAAGGTGTATCCATACATGGCATGCGGCCCACCATGAATTTCAAGCACGGTAGGGATTTTGTCTCCTTTTTTCGTACCTGCCGGTTTCATAATCCATCCTTGAAGAGAAGCGCCATCAGAAGCTTCCATTTGGAATTCTTCGGGTGTAGCAATGATCAGCTCGTTTAGTAATTCTTCATTATGCTGTGTAAGTCGGTACTCTTGCCCAGTCTCAGGATCGAGTTCATATAAATCACCAGGATGAGTAAGGTCTGCTGCTGCAAGGATAAAATGACCGTCTTTCAACAATTCGAATTGATAAATATCTCGCTTACCATACGACACCCATTCATATCCTTCGCCGTTTACGGCAATTTTTGCTAGATGAACGCCGCCTTCACGAGTAACAAGAGCGTAAAGGTAAGCACCGTCTTCACTAAATACAGGACCATTGGAACGAATACCGGAACGCATATCTGACACCATGGAGTTCGTTAGCTGGATATCATACGACTTGGTTAACGGTTTCCAAGCAGCATCCTCTTCTAATGATCTAATGTACAGTCCGGCATGAGTGGCATTAAGGTGGGAATGATCACTTCCAAACACGGCTAAAGAGTGTCCATCCGGAGAGAAACAAACCGAATAAATGGTTGTATTGGACGATGTGTATTTACGGCGATTTTCTCCGCTATTTGTCATGACATAGACGTCATTCATCAGACTGAGATCGAGATCTTCTAGACTATGTTCCTCCGCTATACTTGAAGTGAATGCAATCTGACTTCCATCCGGTGACCAGCAAAAATCGCCAATATCGTAGTCACCCGTTGTTAGCTGAGTTGCTTCCGTATTTCCAAGTGTATGTACAAACAAGTGAGATCTGCGGCCATTCCACCTGCCGCCACCGTCTGCTTTGTATCGCAAGCGATCTATAATTTCTTCTTCCAACGGTTTAGGATGGGTGGTCTTTGATGTATTACTTAAGTCGGTTTCTATAGAAGACTCTTCTTTCGCAGAAGGAGCTTGGCTACGATACAGCAGCTGCGAACTGTTCGGTGACCATTGAAATCCGCTGACCCCATGTTTCGCCGAGGTAACAACCTGCGCTTCTCCTCCATTTACAGCGATTGTCCAAATTTGACGTTGCCCTTCTTTGTTACGTAAAAAGGCCAACTTGCTGCCATCGGGAGACCAAAGAGGATTGCTATCTTGTTCTCCATTGGTAAAAGGCATATCTACGTGGCTGTTTCGTTCAAGTATGCGGATATGAGAGTGATAACCATCTCGGTCCGGATTGACCCTTTTAGATACATAGGCAATACGATCACCATTTGGGGATACGGATGGATCACTGGTCCAGACTAGGCGGTACAGATCTTCGGCAGTAATAACACGTTTTTCACTCATGCATTCGTCCTCCATTTACTTATGTAAGTTTCTCTACAGGGGGTGCTGTTAATGACGATTTACGAAGTATAATTATTCCATATAAATAAACATTATCCTATTTTATCCTAGATGCTTCTTACTTCACAACCTTACATGTAGTGGAATACGTATCGGTGGAGGCGATTCGTAGAGTTTAATTATATCTATTTAATACAATGCCATAAAATGTAAATTGGTATATTATTACTAAAGTAAGACTTACTAAAAAAACGAAGAGGGGTGTACCCATTGATCCTTTATAACCAATGCAGCAAGTTTACAGAGCGAGTCCATCGAGTACAGAAAGACGGAAAAAATACAGATACATTGCCATAGTTATGGCCAGAAATCGGAGGAAGAATGAAAGCAGAAATATTGATGACAAAGAAACAAAGAGCAGATCAGATCATTCAGCAATTTATGAAAAATACAGGTGTGCCTGGGCTTGCTGTCGGCATTGTCCATGAACATGAAATCATCGTAGCAGACGGCTATGGTGTGAAAAATATAGAGACAAGTGAACCCGTAAAAGGGGATACCTTGTTTCATACGGCTTCCGTCTCGAAGACCTTTGTAGCAAGTGCAGTCATGCAGCTTGTAGAGCAGGGAGCCATTTCTCTAGATAGTAAGATTGCAGATCTTATTCCTTATTTTCTGATGAAGGATGACAGGGCGAGTGAGATTACGGTTCGCCAGCTGCTGAGCCACACTTCCGGCATGCCGGATGAAGAGGATTATGAGTGGCATTCTCCTGTATATGAAGAATATGCGCTTGAGCATTATGTACGCGGGATTCGTGACAAGAGCCTGGACGCGGCTCCTGGAGAGCAGTTCAGTTACAGCAACATCGGATATGAAATCTTGGGTCATCTCATCAGCCGAATTTCGGGGTTATCTTTTGAGTCCTATATGAAAAAATATCTCTTGAATCCGATGGGGATGAACCTTAGTGATTTTTATAAACGGAATGTAAATCCAAAGCAGATCGCTAGTCCCCATGTTTTTGATGCAAAAGGGAGCTACGGGACATGTGTGAGCCAGATCTTCCCTTATCACCGGGCTCATGGGCCAAGTTCGACTCTTCTATCGAGTGCACAGGAGATGTGCGAGGCAGCTCTTGTACATTTGGCAGCTTCTGGTGCAGCAGGGAAGAGCACTCCTTTCACAAAGTCCACACCGATCCTACACCGAAAAAGTTATCAGGAAATGTGGTCACCACATGCAGAGACAGGTTGGGGCGGGCAGATGAGTGATGTGGGCTGTGCTTGGTTTATGGGTGACTATAAGGGAGCAAGAGTACTTTCACACAGTGGAAGGGATACAGGTTTTCGTTCGAACTTTCTTTTGTTGCCGGATACAGGATCTGCGGTAATTCTAATGTGTAATGCTGATCATATAGGGTTACAGGTGCTGAATAGAACTCTGATGGATATTGTGCTTGGAGAAGAACCGAAAGATATTCCTTATGCCATTGCAAGACCTCTTGCGGAAGTGATGGTCCATCAAGGGGTAGATCAGGCAGTGGTTGCTTATGAGCGGATGATATCGACACACAGTCCCGATTCTCTTCTTATTATAGAAGGTGAATTTGAAGCAATTGCAGAGGAGTTTGCAGAGGCACATCGAGAACAAGAAGCAATTCAGTGGAAGAATATGTGTAAGAAGGTTTTTTCGTAAAAAGAGAATAATGATAAATCATAGTAAAAAGCGTCTCCTAACCTAACGGATGGGAGACGCTTTTTACTAAAATGCTCAAGCCTTTTTATTAGCTGCAGTGAGTAAGAACATACCTGTAATTAAGGCTAGCACAATGGCGGGAACAAGACTGTACAGGAGTTCTTGCTTTTGAAATTGATAATACAAGAAACCATTGAATATGAGCGTACCTACACATAGAATACATATCCATTTTGCTAATTGATGCATGGTTAGCAATTTCATCAGCTTAGCTCCTTTAGATCAAATGTGAGACATTAAAACGCGATTGACTAAATCATTATTTAGTATAGCATTTTACTGTAAAAATTATCCATAAAATATCACTGAAATAGTACACTATGTGTCAGTAGATGATCAAGAATTATTGTATAACAATTAGCAAACCTATAGTGATATGGAACGAGAAGGTGATTAGAAGTAATCCACTCAAGTACTCGAAAAAGAATTAAATCGTTACGCTAATCGCACGCTCCGCAAGTTTTCTTTTCACCACAGGCATCAGCAGTTCCCCTGTAATCTCTGCTTCCTCCAGATGAGGATATCCCGATAGAATGAAGGAACTTACACCTGCATCGACAAACTCGATCAGACGGTCAGACACTTGTTCTGGTGTACCTACGAAAGCGACCGCTCCGCCGCCACGTACCGCTGACAAACCGGACCAGAGATTTGGCCCGATGATATAATCTTGATCCTTCGACTGTTCATATAGATCCATTTGGCGTTTTTGATTGGTAGCGTCAGTTTTGGCATGTAGTTTTTCTTGATTCTTTAATTGATCCGGTTCTACTTTACTTAAGATATTCCATGCTGCTTTCCAAGCCTCTTCTTCCGTTTCTCGGACAACGACTTGAGCGCGAATGCCGTAGCGGAGTGTGCGAGAAATACCCGTTCGTTCTTTCAGATCTTTAAGATGCTGCTCCATCTCCGCAATCTGCTCTTGAATCCATTCCAGAGGTTCGCCCCACATCAGATACACGTCTGCACTTTCAGCAGCCACCTTTTTTCCGGCAACCGAACTTCCGCCAAAATACAGAGGAGGATGTGGATCCTGGAGAGCAGCTGGCTTACTTACGCCGCCCTCGACCTGATAATGTTGTCCTTCATAATCAAATCCACTGCCTGAACCGTCTTCACCCCATACCCCTTTAACTACATCTAAAAATTCTTTCGTGCGCTCATATCGTTCATCATGACTACCGTGTAGCGGATCTCCTGTTGCTTTAAGGTCAGCTGGATAATGCCCAGTGACCACATTAATGAGAGCTCTGCCTCCCGACATTTGATCTAGCGTAGATGCCATACGTGCGGCAAGTACTGGAGAGATAAGCCCAGGTCTCATCGCGATCAGCGGTTTCAGTTTCGTCGTATGTGCAGCCACCCAAGAGCCTACAATCCATCCATCCCAGCAATCGCCACCAGCGGGAATAAGGGTGAACTCATAACCTGCTTTCTCTGCTGCCTTTGCAACCTGTATAAAATATTCTTGAGAAGGCTCTCTTTCGAGCGCTGTTCCAATATATCTGCCATCTCCATTCGTAGGAATAAACCAGCCAAACTCTACGGATTTCGTTTCACTCATGATTATAATCTCCTCTGTTTAATATTGATGATCTCTATGGGATTACGATTTCTTTTAAAGGAACACTTTTCTTTTTCAGATTTGATACGGTATGATGAAATTAAATAATGACAACTAAGTAGGTAGGAATAGTATAATAATATTAACAATGATTTACAGTTGAAACCATAGCAATAGAAGGGGAGTTAAATTTATCATTTTGTGGTATGGGGAGGGATACAATGTTTCAAAACATGAAAGAAGATTATCATGAATTTTTGGAAATCCATTTCTTTAATCCCTCGGTTTATGAGAAGGCGAGCGCAGCCTGGCCCATTCGTCTCGGAGCCAATCAGACAAAGCCTGGATATCATATTGGACCGCGCGTCACACCTTACTATTATTTAATGATGGTACTGGATGGAGAAGGTGCCTTTATTCAGAACGGGGAAATATATCCACTCCATCCCGGAGATCTTTTTTGCTTGTTTCCTCAAGTAACACATGAATATTACACGTCTGAAGCAAGTACTCTGCGCAAAATATTCTTTGCTTTTGACGGTAAGCAGGCCTTGTCACTTCTGGAGAGAACGGGGCTGAGTCCTGCAAGACCTCACCGCAGCAAAAGTGTGAGAGAGGAAACGGTTCATGTGATGGAAGAATGGTTCCAGTCCTGTTACAACGAACAAAAAGATTACTCAGATCTAGAAAGACTGACATTCTTATTGCGAGTATTTGCTACTCTGACGGTGCCAAGGTCAGTAACCCAGGATATTGTTCGAGAACCCTCTTGGGTACAAAAAGGAAAAGAGTATCTTGAAATCCACTACGCCGGTGGCATCACGATCAAAAGTGTAGCTGATTATGTCGGAGTAGAACGTACCCATTTTACGAAAACATTCCACAAAACCTACGGCATTTCGCCAATGAAATATATGCAGCAGCTGCGGATGAATGAAGCAGAATCCTTGTTAATCCATACCTCTTATAAGCTCGGAGAGATTGCTCAGTCAGTAGGTTACCCTGATCTATTTTCCTTCTCAAAGGCGTTCAAGAACTATGCTGGCTTTTCTCCTGCACGGTACCGTCAGCAGGTAGAGCAAGACTGTGCCGAGCCAGATTAGGAAATTAACGAATACAAAGTAATAAATGGAGATTAGATACGCAAAAAGACAAGCGACAGATCTGCTTCCTTAGCTTGTCTTTTTGTGTATTTGTGTGTATTTATTTTATTATCCTTTTAATGAGCCCGCAGTTATTCCCGATATGAAGAAGCGCTGCAAGAACAAGAACATAATCAGCATAGGCAGTGAGATGATCACTACGCCTGTGAGCAGTCCCGGATAATTGGTGGAATACTCTCCTTGGAACTGAAGCAATGCAAGCGGGAGTGTCATTTTTGATTTGTCCGTAATGAGCAGTAGCGGGAACAGTAGATCATTCCATACGGATACGAATAAAAAAGTAGCCGTTGCAGCGAGGTAAGGTACAGATAGTGGGATGGCGATCTGCATATACATTCTTCCTTCGCCTGCCCCATCGATACTGGCAGATTCAAATACTTCTCTTGGCAGAGATTTCATAAACCCGCTAATCATAAACACGGACAATGGCATGAGTAGCGAGATCGTGACAAGAATAAGTCCTGTTCGGCTATTCGTAAGTCCAATATCTCTGAGAAAAGAGTAAATTGGAATCATATTCACCTGAGAAGGAACCATGAGACCTACCACAAACAGAACCAGGATCGCTTTTGCGATATTATTTGACAGACGATACAGTCCAAAGGCAATCAAGCTGGCTAAGATGAGCAGCAAAAGTACCGTTGTAAATGAAACGATGATACTGTTGCTGAAATAGGCAATCATCGGCTGGTCAACAAACAAGTTACGGTAGTTATCTAGCGAGAAGGAGGAAGGCAGGCCGAGTGGATTCATATAGAACTGCTGCTGGTTTTTCATCGTTGCTGTAGCAACCATCAAAAGTGGAAGCGAAATAATGATTGCATACAAAAGAAGAAGCAGCTTACCGAGTAAGCGAGAGACCATAAAGAATTCCTCCTTTCGTTAGTTTGGTAATTTGTCGGACCTGAGTGCCTTGAATTGCACGAATGTGACTAGAGCAATAATAGCTAAGAAATAAATAGAAGCAGCCGAAGCATGTCCGAAATTGTAATTCTGGAATGCTGCTGAATAGATATAGGTTGACAAAATTTCTGTAGAGTAAGAAGGGCCGCCACGAGTCATTACATAGATCAAATCGAACGCCTTAAATGATTGAATCGTCGTATAGGCAATGACCAGCGTCGCAGCAGGTGCGAGTAAAGGCCAAGTCACAAATCGGAATATCTGCCAGCGGTTTCCCCCGTCCAGCCTCGCAGCTTCATTCAATTCTTCAGGTATCCCGTGCAGGCCGGCAACAAATAAAATAATCATCTGCCCAATATGTGCCCACGCCTGAATCCCTGCAACAGAATAAATTGCGATGGACGGGTCCCCCAGCCAGTTATTAGATAGAAAAGACAAGCCAATCTGATTCAGCACGGCATTCAACAAACCTGAATTAGGATCATACAGATAAGTTCCTATGAAACCAACAGCTGCTGATGATAGGATGGTTGGGAAAAAATAAAGAGCCCGTAGTCCGATATTCACCTTCGTATTACGTACTAACAGCAGAGCAAGTACAAGGGATACCAAGGTCTGAACAATAACGACACTAAACATAAATTTGAGATTATTACCCAGTGCTTTGTGAAAAATCGTATTCTCCGCTACATGTACATAGTTTCGAAGACCAACAAAATTCAATGTTTCGGACATCCCGTCCCAATCCGTGAAGGAATAATACAGCCCCTTTAGAGTGGGATAGATAAAAAAAGTGAGATAAAGAAGCAGACCGGGAACGAAGAACCAATAGATCGATTTACGTACTCCCATAATTACTGATTTAGCTGCTGATCCACGATAACCTGTGCATTTTGAGCAGCTTTCTCCGGTGATGTACCTGAAATCACTTCCTGAATCGAGCTTGTTACGGCTTTTTGAATCTCGATACTCTTGATGAGATAACGCGGCTGAAAGCGGGTGTTTTTCGTGCTCCAGTCACTAATCGCCTGTAGAGCAGGTGCTGTATACTCAATGTCTTTTACAGGAACATCTTGCTCTGTTTCATTGGCTACCTTGCTCGCAACCTCTGTGCTGCTAAGATAGGCAAGAAACTTTTTCGCTTCTTCCGGGTGTTTAGACTTACTATTCACTCCCAGCATAAAGGTTGTTGTATGAATGCCTTCATATTTGGCTTCGGAAGAAGCTACCGTGATCGGAGCAATTAGGTTTAGACTAAGGTCTGGATTTCCTGCCAGTATGGCTGACATGGAATAAGATCCTGTAGCCAGCATAGCTGCTTTTTCTTGAACAAAAAGAGCAATCGCTCCATCGGTGTTCGTACCGAGTGCTCCGTCCTGGAAGTAACCTTTGTCATTCAGTTCTTTGAACTGAGCCAGCGTCTTCACCCACCATTCATCCGTGAGTTTTGCATCTCCAGCTTCTAGCTTAGCGAAAATCTCCTCGTCCGGTGCATTGTTCATCATCATCGGGTTCATAAACTGTCCAGGTCCGATATCGGCGCCGGGGAAAGCGAGCGGGATGATCCCTTCACTTTTTAGCTTTTCACATAGAGCAAGGAATCCCTCCCAGTCATCAGGGGGAGTAAGTCCGTATTTCTCAAACAAACCTACGTTATATACGGGAATGTTATATATCAGATTGTAGGGAAGAGCATATTGCTTATCTTCTTTAGCGCCAGATTTAATGAGATCTGGTTTGTAGTTGTCCACAAAAGATTCACCTGTAAGGTCGGTATAAATTCCTGCTTTAGCCAAGGATTCAAACTGGGCACCAGGGAAAGAGGCAAATACATCACCAACCGATCCATCCATTAGCTTCGCTTGTGCAGTAGTCTGGTATTGTTCCGAAGGAAACGTCTGCATGGATACTTCAATCCCAGGATTGTCGGTTTCAAAATTACTAATAATTTCATTCCATACTTTTGCATCACTGTTCCAGTGAATGAAGCTGATCTTCACTTGATCTCCCGAGGAAGAAGTACTATTTCCTCCTCCGCATGCACTGAGGGCAAGGGAGAATGCGAGTGTGAGCATCACCAGAGAAGAACTTTTTTTCTTTTTCATAAATATATAACCCTCCTTATCATGTAGAGCTTCTATTTCATTAAAAAGTAGAGCAGACATTTTTTAGAGTTATCCTGAACGGGTTCAGAGAATCTAATAAAGCCCACTATTTAAGTTGGGATAGTATGTGTTTGCATCATACCATCTTGAGTAAGGTTCATCCATGTAAATTCGTGTTGTTTAACGCATATCATTTTGTGGTTTTCAAGGACTTTTATCACATATTGAAGGAGGTCAGAAGAGATTTCTTTTCGTTGCAGAACACACGTAAAAACCCATATCCAGTGATCTGGAACATGGGCTCGTCAGGGATTTAATAGGTGGAATTATAAAACAAAGGTATGGATAGGTGCAGGTCGTCCGAATAAGTATCCCTGGAATAGGAGAAATCCCCGGTCACGTAGCCATACATAATCTTCGTCTTCCTCAATACCTTCGGCAAGTGGAACGGAATCTACTTGTAATGCTGCCTCGAGCATGATCTGTGCTACTTTTTGTTTATTTTCGTCCCCAGCCACTCCTTGGACATATTTCTTATCCAATTTCATAAAGTGTGGTTTAATCTCTCGCAAAAGCTCGATCGTACTATATCCTTCGCCTACATCGTCCAGTGCATATTTGAATCCGCGTTCTTTGTAGAAGCCGAGAATATTCTTCAGATGTTCCAAGTCATCTACCTTTTCGGTCTCAACGACTTCGAAGACAAATTTGGAGGGAGAGACACCGATTTCTTCTGCCGTCTGAATAGTGGAGGTTAAACAATGCTCAGGAGAATAGATCGACGTTGGAATAAAATTGATGAATATAAATCCAGACAAGCCGACTGATGCGCGTACGGATTCCATTCGGCATAGACGATCCAGAGCATATAGACGCCCCCGAGTTTTTGCTGCTTCAAATACTTCAAAAGGAGACAAGAGCTTCCCATCTTCGTGAATAAAACGAGCAAGCATTTCGTAAGCCATGATGGATCCTTCTTTGTTAACAATCGGCTGGGCATAACAGGTGATTCGCTTTTGCATAATGATTTCATCTACCCACTGCAGGGATTGCATCATAGTCCAATTACGAAAAGGTTGCCACTTCTCCTCAAAGATACGGAATTTGATATGATCCAAATGCATATGATCCTGAAAAAAGTCATTTAGGCTGTTTAGTTCCGATTCGCGAATGAACAGTGTATCAGAAGTGTAACGCGTGATCGAGGATTGGGCTAAAAGATGATGGATAATATCTTTTATGACGGCAAGATTGTGTTCTCCGGTCATTTTTATTTCATAGATCAGTTCCGTAGGGGAACAATTCGAGCAAGAAAACATGGAATAAAGTCACATCCTCATCATAAGTCCAGTGTCGTATTCATTTCATACTAATGCCTTCATCCCAACATAACATAGTTTAATTCCTGTTAGTACAAAAATGTGCAATTGCAGGAAACAGGGGGATTCGATAGATTTAAGTTACTAGGGAATGAAAAAAATCGAACGAAGTAACGCTTCAATGAAAGGATCTGAACAGCTATTCATTAGTGTAAGGCGCAGCCAAGAGAGGGGGAGTCACTTGTCTCAACATAAACCGAATATTATTTTTCTGATGACAGATCAGCAGCGCTGGGATTGTATTGGAACATTTAACGAGCATATTCATACTCCAAATCTAGATCGGCTTGCTGAGGAGGGCATCACCTACCAAAATGCAGTCTGCCAGTCACCGATGTGTGCGCCAAGCCGAAGTTCCATGATGATGGGGTACTATCCGTCACAGCTTGGAGTCCGAACGAATTATGGCGGGTTGTTTGAGGAAGATAAGCTGCCATCTGAGCCGCTGCCCGAACTGATGCACCGCGCAGGATATCAAACGGCTGGATTCGGGAAGACGCACTGGAATCATAGTGACGGTGTAGAAGAACCTTCCTCGCGCGGTTTCGAAGTAAGATCGATTGGATTATCCCGTGAGAGTGGTCATTATGAACAGGGTGCAACGATGATGGGGGACTCTCATCCAGAAGATCTGAAAGCCTATCATGAAGAGACCAAGGATTTTGGCGGGGGAGAGGAAAATAGTAACGGTTATACCGGAATGACAAGCCAAATCCGAATGAATCAGCATCGAGATGGCTGGGTAGCTGATCAGGCTTTGCAGTTTTTAGAAGAGGGAGTAGACTCAGATAGACCTTTGTTTTTTTACCTGTCTTTTCTCAAGCCGCATGCCGGGTTCAATGTGCCTAAAGAGTTTGAAGATTTATATAACATAAAAGATATTCCGGATATACCGCAGCCGCCTTGGGCAGAGGAAGAGAATACCCATCTCGCAGCTGCGGATAAACTGAATACACATAGTCGTGAGTCCTATCTGGATAAGAGAAAGGTATGGGAGCAGCGCAGTCCCGAAGAGCGGAGAAGGACTACACTTAGATACTGGGCGAATTGTACCTGGCTCGATCATTATTTCGGACTTGCTCTAGATAAACTGAAACAGCTCGGAAGGTTAGAACATGCGCTCATTGTATTTGTATCGGATCATGGCGAGATGCTCTCAGAACGGCAATATCGGTTCACCAAATATAATCTGTATGACAGCAGTGTGAGGGTGCCTTTGATTTTATCAGGTACCTATCTACCCGAGCAGAAGCGAGGAACCGTGGATCAGGAGCCTGCAGAACTGGTTGATCTTGTGCCGACGTTGACACGTGCAGCAGGACTTTCAGCTAATCCCATGCTCCCCGGAGTGGATCTATTAGGTGATATTCGGCATCGCGGTACGTTTTGCGAATTTCATGGGAAGGGTGTAACCGCACCTCACTCAGCACCAGCATATATGTGGCGGACAGCGGAGTGGAAGCTGATTCTGTACATTGAAGGTTCTGCCGCTCAGGCCGCATCAAGAGTACATGAAACAAAAGGTGAATTGTATCACCTGAGTACTGACCCGCATGAATGGACGAATCTATATGATCAGGAACAGCATGCTGCGATCAGGGAACAGCTAAAGACTGAACTTCTAATGCATCTTGCTGTGAGCTGGGCGAAAGGTCCCTTTTTTTATGATCGAGAAGGTACGAAACCATTAGAGACCTAATGAATGCAGTACGGTTCACATAAAAAGAATCCGACCTCTATTAGAGACGGTGCCGGACTTCTTCACAAAAAATCCCCTTCCCATGAAACGGGAAGAGGATTTTTTAACATTTTACATGCCAAGCGCTTGGAGTAAACGAGCTTGCCAAGTTATTAAAAAGTACGAGCAATGGCAATGAGTCCGATCAGCGTTACGACATTAAACAGCGTAGAGATGAGAACCGTTTGAGCAGCAAAGTCAGGTTCATTTCGGTACTCTTCTGCTAGGATAGAAGCATTAACGCCAGTCGGCATACCCGAAGCAATGATCAGTGCCTGTGCTGTCAATCCTTCCAGTCCGAGAAGATATACAAGTGCAATGCCGATGACAGGAGCTATTAGCAAACGAATGAACATACTGACATATACGGTGATCCTTCCTAGTCTAAGCGGATATTTTACAATCTGTGCTCCAAGGGTCAACAGAGCAACGGCAACCATGGACTGCTGAGCGTAAGTTAACGGCATCGACAGAAAAGTAGGAAGCGGTGCATCCAGTGCATTCCATAGAATACCGAGCAGCAGAGCATAAGGGATAGGCATTTTGAGGAACCCGACAATAAGACTGCGGTAGTTCCCTTTTAGCTGTGCTCCTTGAATCGAAAGCACCCCATATGTAAACGTCAGCAAGCTCTGCATCGACATAATAAAAGCCTGAATCGAAGCGGCAAGCGGATCGCCTTTGAATACAAGTGCACTAATCGGCATTCCGTAGTTTCCTGCATTGTCCAGCATAATACTGTTGTTAAAAGCAGCCTTCATTCCTTTGTTGAATTTAAATGATTTCGCCACAATGCAGCCGATTAAATAGAGAATAAGGGAGTACAATGCATAAAAGAGGGCTATCGTTCCAAGCAGTTCACCGGACATTTCCGATAAATACATACTCATAAACACAGCAGCCGGAGTAATAAAGTAAAAGTTGATTTTGGCGAGTGTATACAGATCGAGTTCAAACACGCGCTGCATTAATGAGCCTACACCAATCAGTACAAATACGGGTAGGACTACTTCAAGCAAGATGTCTAAAATCATGAGATTCTTCAGCTTCTTTCTATAAAAAGGTTCACATTTTTCTGAATTTTTCAGAAACACTTGTTACATTATAGCATTTTGGTAGTATTGTGGGACGGGAAATGAACGGTTCTTTGTAAGTATTAATTAACCAACTACGTTATCTTTAGACTCGCTTGGGTAATCTATTAACACCAGGATTTATAAGCAGACTCAAGAAATAAAGGAGCAGGATATCAGATGGAACCCATATCCGATCATCTGGAGCATGGGCTTCAGATTATATTTATCGGCTTTAATCCGAGTATTAAGTCAGGCGAGACTGGACATCATTATGCCAATCCGAGAAATAACTTTTATCGGATCTTGCATCAATCGGGACTGACACCGCGTCTATATGAGGCAAAAGAAGATCAGGATCTGCTGAAGCTGGGATATGGTTTTACCAATATTGTGGCAAGACCAACCGTTGGCATTGATGATATTACGAAGGAAGAGTATGCAGAAGGACGAGAAATTTTGAAGCAGAAGCTTGAGAAGTATCGTCCGGAAGTGGCTTGTTTTGTAGGAAAAGGTGTCTATGCACAGTACACAAAAAGGACAAAAGTAAATTGGGGATTTCAGCCGGAACCATTTTTAGCCGGGATGCATGAATTTGTAGCTCCTTCTTCGAGCGGTCTGGTGCGAATGCCGATGAAGCAGATTGTTCAAATCTATAGTCAGTTAAGTGATTATGTTCATGGAGTAGACACAGAGCCATACGAAGATATGTGAAAAATGGGTTCAAAGCCCCGCAAAGAAGGTGCGTCAGGAAATTGACATCAACCTTCTTGTGGGGATTTTGGTTGTTCTTATAATGGACTAAACTCACCCAAGTGGTACAACGATAAGGATTGCAAAAGCGATGATTAACACCCCGGATAAAGCATAGAAGGGGGATTTTCTAAGTTTCTTATGTCCGAGCCAAACACCATAGGAGCAGACAATTCCGATGCTCGAAAAGAATAGGAAAAAAAGCAGACCTTCTGGTGAGATTAGTGACGATATGTCAGCATAGCTAAACATTCCTGCACCTAGTGTGAACAGAGCAGCGGGCAGAATACCAACTAGAATAAACAGCACCGTCTGGGTGAGTAGATTATAGATACGTAAGGAGCGGAGAAGGATGATGGAAAGTAGATATAACAAGATTCCTACGGTGAAAAAGGTAGGGATGGTCCAAGTAAGAAGTGTCGATAGTTCTTGCTGACTAAGCGGCTCGTGATATAAGAATCGCAGTACAGCTGTGTATAAAATAGGTCCAGCGAGATATCCGATGATGGCTACCCACAGGTAGTACACAAAAGAGCGGCTCATAGAATCCTACCTTTCTTTATTTACTTATAGATTCGTCAATGATCGGTATAAGATCTTCAAAGTTGTACACATCATTGTTTACTTTCCATTCATCGTTTTCCTGTAATAAGGTAATAATCCCTTCAAGTTCAATTTTCTCTTCGGCAAATGACATAAGACCGGAATACTCGAGCTCTATTTCATTCTCCGATTGATTTTTCTCGGTAAAATTCAAATCACTTACCACAACTTCGCTTTCTTTGATCTTTGCAATGAGGAGTGAACGAGAATACACTCGGCTTTTCTTATTCCGTTCAAAAAATCTAGAGTTCGTCAGCGGTTTCATCGCATCTTCCTTAGCTTCAATGTCCTCTATCGGTATTTCTCCATTTGGTTCTGGTTTATCGGCTTGAAGCTCGGTGGTTTTGTATTCTTTTGCTACCTTAATTGCATCGTTGAGGTCAGAGTCATTGGAAGAGCAGGCGGACAGGATGAAGGTGAGCAAAAGGATACTCATAACGAAAACTTTACGCATGATGTTCCTCCTTTTTGAATCGATTATGAATATTTTACCATATATAGGATATGAAAGTGAGTTGACGTCGTTATTAAATTCTCTTGAATACATCTGATGAGGAAACGATTCATTTTATTTATGATCAGACACGGATTTGAATCAAACAAAGAGCTTAATAGCTAACTATTTCGTAGCTTTTTAATTTGATAACCGGCAGGTATGTAGGGAAATAGAAACGAATACATAATTTAACATACAAAAATAGGTTTATTAACGTGATTTCAACATTCGATTTATGTAAGCATCATAAAACTAGAAGGAGTAACTTTTACAATGAAGGATTTACATAATTTTGTATCAGATTACACGAAAGATAAGAAACATTTACATCTTAGTATCGGGATTATTAGGGAGGGAGATATTGATTACTATTCATTTTGTAATACTAAAAAGAAAAGTATGATCCCTCCTGAAAATATGTTGTTTGAAATCGGCTCCATAACCAAAGTTTTTACATCCATACTTTTATTAGAAATGGAACGGGAAAAACTGATTTCCTCGGATGACATGGTTGGTAAGTACGTGCAGAACACTAAAAACGATTATTTGAATAAGATTACCTTGAAAAATCTTGCTACTCATACCTCAGGATTACCTGTATTAGCAACAAATCATGTTTTGTCTAAAAAAAGATCGAATCCTTATTCAATTTATACCGAGGAAGATTTAATTGCTTTTTTATCTAATGCTGACTACACGGATCGCATTGGTTCGTTTGAATATTCCAATTTGGGTATGGGCTTACTCGGAAATATCTTATGTAAGGTGTCAGGAAGTAAGTATGACGAACTGTTGAAAAAATATATAACGAGTCCATTAAAGATGAATGAGACAGCCGTTATGCTTGATTCAGAACAGAATGGCAGGTTTTTGAATGGGTATGCTTCAACTGGGAAAAGAGTCCCTCATTGGGACCTTTCTGTATATGAAGGAGCAGGGGGGATTAAGTCATCTGTTAGAGATTTGAGTTTATTTGTCCAAGCCAATCTAAATGATGATAACCTGGTAGCCTCTACACTACATAAAAGTCATCTCCCTATATGGATCGGAGATTTAAACCGTTATTTTGGCTGGGGTGAGGATAAAATTCTAGATAAAGGTATCCTTTGGCATAACGGGGCCACATCTGGTTTTAATAGTTATCTAGCTTTCAACAAGGAACTCCGTGTAGGAGTTGTATTGCTATCAAATTATTCTTTTTTCTCGAATTCTCTTATGGATTATTATTTTGCTCAATTAAAAAAATGGATTACTAAAAGAGAACTTTCTCAAGGAACTATGATAGACTCTACAGGCAAAAAAATATTTGAAGCAATGATAAGTAGAGAAAAGTCATTAAAGTAAACGTAGAAGCGATAGTTCAATTAGAAAAAGTAAGCAACCGATCAATAGACCGGTTGCTTTTTCTTTAAGCTATTGGGAAGCTTAGTTTAAGATCATACTCGGTCAACTGTATCACGAGTTGTGGTAAAGCAGAAAGTTGAGTTGAGAGTAAAAGCAGCAATGTTAAAAATTGCAGATTGGTGAGGATTGAAAGGCTGAAAGATTGATGAATAAAGGGATGTAGGCGATTCACTAAGCTAATAATTTAGAGAAGTCCTAATAAAAGATGAGGTATATGTGATGCCGAAAAACGATAATATGCTGGCAATCCTATGGATGCTGAATTCGGGCGTTAAAATGACCGCAAAACAAATAGCGGAAAAGTTAGAAATAAATATAAGAACAGTCTATCGGTATATTGATGCGCTAGGTGCCAGTGGAGTGCCTATAATATCCGACACTGGTCATAATGGCGGGTATAGCTTGCTGAATAATTTTATCAGAGCACCTCTGCTATTTGATATTGAAGAAAAAAAAGCACTTCTTCATGCTGCTGTTTTTGCAAAAGAAGCCGGATACCCTTTGAGTGAGGCATTAGGTAATGCGACATCCAAATTGAAAATGTATTCGAATCAGGAACAGGAAAGTGTTCTCAACCGTCATTTAGCTGGATTTGAAGTTATAAACCGTAAGGGAGACCCTTCTATTCAGCCAGTATTGGCGGAATTGGAGCAAGCTGTAGCAAACGAATTCTCTGTAGAAATTGATTATCGCACAGGCCGTGATGATCAACCCAAGACTAGGGTTATAGATCCCTATGGAATGGTTTACTGGAACAATAAATGGTATATTGTTGCATTTTGCCACCTGAGAAATGAGATCCGCAGCTTTCGGGTAGAACGAATTTTACAAATCAAGCGTACTCAAAACATATTTAAACGTTCCGAAGCTTTTTTGGCTAGGGAATTTTTTTTGCGAAATCTATTACCTGATTTAGTCGGCAAGGACGGGTTAATTGCTTTAATTATCGAAGGTAGGTCAGAGGCGTTGGATGACTTATGCCTGCATTGGTTTTTGGGGCATCATCTGAAAGAGCGTACATCAAATCAAGCAATCTTTTTACTTGACGAAAAATCACTTCATACCTATGTTCCTAATTTTCTCTTATCCTACGGGAAATCCATTCAAGTAATCGAACCACAGAGTTTGAAGGAAAAACTTGTAGGTGTTGTGTCGGAGTTAATGGAATATTATCAACTTTAATAGCTTCACTGACAGTGGATGTCAGTGAAGCTATTTTATAATGATGATAATCATTGATTACCGCTGGATAGTTGTATCACTTGATGAATTGTAAAATAAGGAGAACTTGCAAATGAATAATACGGTATATCTTTATGTGTTTGACACAATGGCAGACTGGGAAATAGGCTATTTAACTGCCGAACTGAACTCGGGAAGATATTATAAAAAGGGGCTGGCCCCATCAAAAATAGTTACCGTGGGAATTGATAAGACTCCAGTAACTACAATGGGCGGACTTACAATACTGCCTAACATCAAATTGGATGAGTGTAGCATTGAAAGATCAGATCTGTTGATTTTACCCGGTGGAGATACATGGACAGAAACCATTCACCACCCCCTCCTAAAAATTGCAGAGAGGTGTTTAAGCGAAGGTATATGGGTTGCAGCGATTTGTGGTGCTACAATGGGACTTGCCCAGATAGGATTGCTGAATTCACGTGGGCATACAAGCAATGATCTGGAATACCTTAAAATGATCTGTCCCACTTATACAGGAGAAAAGTATTACAAAATGGAGTCTGCTGTAACTGATGGAAAACTGATCACAGCATCTGGAATAGCTCCGTTGGAATTTTCTGCACACATCTTGAAAGCTTTAGATGTGTTTTCTCCAAAAACATTAGACGCCTGGTATAGCCTTAATAAGACTAGTGATTCTAAATATTACTATGAGTTGATGAATTCAATACAATGAAGGTATCAGCATTTAGATCATATCGAAGTCCAATTTTCCGAGATCCCTGATCCGTGAATTGATACATTTCTTTCCGTATTTCATCGCCACCTGCATACTTTGATGTCAAAAGGTCTAGTTCATTCAATATAGTGGAATCCATGGAATCAAAGTCATATAACTCAAAGACTTCTTGAAGGGTCGTTTGAACTTTTTTTCTAAGTGCTTGCTCCATTCCAAAGAAATTATAGGTACCCTTTACATTTTGCACAACGATCATATCCTTCTTTTGGATAAAATAAAAAAAGCGCGCAGGACCTCATGGTCCTGCGCGCTTTATTACTTACTCCCCCAAATTCAGTTTACTGAAAAGGGGAGCAGGTATGGAACATATCAAAAGCTGGCTACAGCGCGGAGGGGGTGAAAGGGGCTAGGGAGAAGCGAAGCGGTCGTATTTGTCATTTGGGAAGGGAACGAAGTTTCCTTTCCAAGTGGCAACGACGATCGACCAGACCCTTCGCACACATAGCGCAGAAAGCCAGCCTTCAGATTCAGTACCCGCGATACTTTTTAATAAACTGAACGGCTTTCCGAATATCTTCTTCTGGTGAAGCACCCACTTCACGCTCAATCGTGAGATAGCCTTTATATCCAATCTCTTGCAGCGCAGCAAAGTACGCATCAAAATTAACTTGGCCTTCGCCTAGTGGAACTTCCAGGAAAGAGGCGCCGGAAGAAGCCATTTCTGCAATTTTCTCATGCGTCATGCCTTCGTATCCAAGGTAACCATAGACCTCTTTGGGATGGGTGGGTCTTATTTGTCTGCCGTCTTTCACATGGGTATGGACGATGTAATCTTTCAGGATCTTGACGCCTTCCACCGGATCATCGCCTGTTACCATGACCATGTTTGCCGGGTCAAAGTTAACGGATACGCCGTTTGTACTGAGTGTATCAAGGAAGCCTTTGAGATGAGCAGAGCGCTCAGGACCCGTCTCAATGGCAAAGTAGGCGTTCAAACTCTTCGCATAGACGCCAAGTTCCTCACAGGCAGATTGCATCACAGCGTAGATCGGATCGTTTACATCATCAGGAACAATACCGATATGTGTCGTAACTACATTCGTTCCTAGTTCTACAGCGAGGTCAAGAATGCGTTTGGACTTTTCAATTTTTTCAGGATTAACCGCTGCATCTTGAAATCCATGACCGCCAAGATCACCGCAGAGAGCCGATATTTCAAGTCCGAGATCTGCAATGTAGCTCTTCAGTTCTTTACGTGCAGCTGTTGATAGGTTCTCGGGTGACATTTCGCCGGATACAGCATAGATTTGTACTCCTTCTGCACCGACTTCTTTGGATTTCTGCAGTCCTTCTCGCAGTCCGACTTGAAAGCTGTCGGACATGACTCCTATTTTATTTGTAAAAGACATGCTGATGCCTCCTTATTGATTGTACATGTTCTTCAGTACTTAAAAGCTTATGCCTCGTCCCAGAATCTCTTCACATTGGCAAGACCCACACGTGCTCCAAATTCGCAGTCTTCTAAGCCTTCGAACTCGAGACTAAGATATCCGTCATAACCCGAGGACTTCACTAATTCGATTACATCGCGCATGGGAATGTCACCTTGACCGGCTACCGCTCCGCGCAGGAAGTTACCGGCAGTGGATCTAAAAAAACCATCGCCTGGATTTTGCCCGGCAGGGCGTACATAGAAGTCTTTAATATGCACAATGGATGCATAAGGAAGGTTGTTCTTCACACCAGCGAGCGGCTGTTCATCCGCACATAGGAAGTTACCTACATCAAGTGTCGTTTTGAAGTTAGGCATATTCACTGCGTGAATCAGGGCCTGAACCCGGTCACTGTGCTGAATGAAATAACCGTGATTCTCCACACTTGTTGTAATACCGTACTTGCCAGCGTATTCCGCAATTTCGCGGCATGCAGCTGCAAGACGCTCCAGATTTGCATTAAAATTGGCGATAGATACATCGGGAGAAGAAGCTACATCATGACGCATTAGTTTCACGCCGAGCCTGTTTGCAATATCGACTTCTTTTTTCACGCGTGCAATTTCTTGCTGGTATGCCTCTTCATGATCTACAAGGAAATTGGCCCCGGTTGCGTAGTTGGAAATTTCAAGACCGCGCTCTGCGGCTTTCATAGCGATCAGATCAATCAGTTCAGGCTGTTCTGTCAGGTTATAACCAAGCGGTACGATTTCTACATGTTCTCCGCCATGATCGGCAGTAAAATCAATGACATCTGCAATCGTCATCGTTCCTTTGTTTAGAGCTTGATATAAGCTGTATGTGCTAAGTCCAAGTTTCATAGGTATACTTCCTTTCCTGTGCTTGCGGATTCATAAATACCGCGAAGAATTTTCATGACTTCTACGCCGTCTTCCACAGGGCTGATAGGCTGTTTACCTGTCTGAACACATTCTACAAAATGATCGATCTCTGCTTGGAATGCTTTTTCAAATTGGAATCCTTTACTGTCCGTTTGCGGGCTGATGTTGATGATTGTGTCATGCTTCTCGGTAACAATAACAACTTCGGGATCAATCTCGAATCCGCCTTTTTCTCCGTATAGTTTCACAGAACCTTCATTTTCCTTTGCGTGAAGAGTGAAGCTCACATCGACCATTAGGGTAGCTCCGTTCTCAAAGCGTATGAGTGCGTTTGCTAAATCTTCTACGTCGTTATCTTGGTTTTCCGGATTATAGTCGGCAGCTTTATAGGAAGAAAGATTTTTGATATTGGAGCGGTCTCCTAGCTTGCGGTAGGTATTACCTGTAACCGATTTCACTTTTGGTCTGCCCATCATGTACCAGCAGAGGTCAATCACGTGGACACCGATATCAATCAGCGGTCCGCCGCCGGAACGTCTTGAATCAGAGAACCAGCCGCCTGGGTTGCCGAGTCTACGGATGTAAGATGCTTTGGCATAATAGATTTCACCAAATTCGCCATTATCGATAAAAGAGCGAAGCATCTGTGCATTGGGATCATAACGGCGAACAAAGCCGACTTGCAGAATCTTACCCGATTCTTGTACTGCTTGTTGAATCTTATACGCTTCTTCCACTGTACGGCAAAGCGGTTTCTCTACTAGAACGTGCTTACCTGCTTTCAGAGCGGCAATGGCGATCTCCGCATGGGTATCATTCCACGTACAGATGCTGACGGCATCGATTTCTTTATTAGCAAGAAGTTCATTGTAATCACTATAGGCATGCGGTGCTTCGTATTTGTCAGCGGTTTGTTTGGCCCTTTCGGCATTCATATCGCATACTGCATGAAGGACCGTATGGGGATTGTTTTTATAAGGTGTTAGATGATATTGAGAGATGCTTCCGGCACCGATTACTCCAATTTTAAGTGTCGTCATATGTAAATTTGTGCTCCCTTCAATTTCTAGAATAGGATATACTAGACAAAAGAATTGTAAGGATTACCTCGTTTTTTCTATCATCTAGAATTACCTTATATTGTAGAGAGACCTCGCGGGGAAAGCCATGTAGAGCGTTGCTGATTATTTGAACAAATGTGCGGTGAGTGGAGGGATGGCCCATGCTTAGAGACGCTGCTTTACGGGAACCGATGGATATGCCTGATCCGCAGTTTCCACTGAAGCTTCATTATTGTGAGTCGACCGAAAAAGGGCAAATCTTATTTCATCCTCATTTTCATGAACATATGGAAATTTTATATTTTGCACAAGGCGAAGCCATTATCGAATGCAATTCGGAGCAAACATGGGTCAAAGAAGGGGACCTTATCGTCCTTAATAGTAATGACCTGCATCACGGAATCAATGTATCGGGCCATGTACTGTATAATGCGCTGATTACGGACCTGTCTTTATTACAGAGTCCATCGCCTGATGCGGTAGGGACAAAATTCATTACACCGATGACCCAAAATAATGTTATGTTCAAAAATCACATTCCTGATGATCCTGAGCTGCGCACCGCATTTGAACAAATTCTTCAAGAGTTCCAGGGGAAAGAGCTTGGATATGAAATGGCCATTAAATCGAGTATGTACCGGATGCTGACGCTATTGTTCCGTAGACATATAGCAGAGTACATGCCGAGTGCTGAATATAACAGCCGCACCAAAAATTTAACGAGATTTGCTCCTATCTTTAAATATATCGAGGAACATTATCTGGAGGAACTATCGGTAGAGCTGCTGGCCCAAAAGGCAGGGTTATCTCGTTTTCATTTCAGCCGCTTATTTAGTGAACTGACGAACAAGACAGTGACCGAATATATTAATCAGTTCCGAATTAATAAATCGGAATATCTGCTTCGTAATACAGAAATGACCATATCAGAGGTGGCACTTGCTTCAGGGTACAATGATATTTCTTACTTTAGCCGGACGTTTAAAAAATATAAACAAATACCACCTTCTTTCATCCGATCCTCCATCAAAAGCGAATAATGGAAGCATTTGGGCTTAAGAAAGTTCGGAATTAACCGTGATTTTTTTGTGAAATGGTTGACTTCTTTTGTTATATTTAATATTCTTGTTATTGTCCTTTTACACAATGTAGACAGGATAAATGAATAAATAATCAGTACATTAATGATTTACACTTCAGTCATTCGTAACTTATATCCTACTTACGAATATAGGAGCCTATATTTTCTCATCCTATATGAAGAATTAGGATTTTTTGCTTTGATTCGAATGACAATACAAGTCATGGAGGCACAGCTTCAGATGGAAAAATGGTTTAAATTAAAAGAACGAGGCACGACCGTCCCGACGGAGATCATTGCGGGGCTTACGACCTTCTTTACAATGGTTTACATTGTCATTGTCAATCCTGGAATGCTCAGCAGTACGGGAATGGATTTTAACGGTGTATTCATTGCAACCGTGCTTGCGAGTATCATTGGTACACTCATTATGGGTCTTGGTGCGAATTATCCGATTGTCATTGCGCCAGGAATGGGGCTTAACGCGTTTTTCGCATATAGTGTTGTAGCGGGATATGGAGTTTCTTGGCAAGTAGCGCTTGGTGCAGTATTCATTTCCGGAATGCTATTTGTTATTTTGTCGCTAACTTCCTTCAGATATATGCTGCTGGATGCCATACCGGGCAGCCTCAAACATGCCATAACGGCAGGGATTGGACTTTTTATTACTACAGTTGGACTTCAAAATGCAGGAATTATTGTTGCCTCCGAGTCGAATCTAATTGCACTAGGTAATTTATCAGATCCAATGACGATGCTTACGATTATTGGACTGCTCATCACCGTTGTGCTTATGTCATATAACGTAAAAGGGTACTTATTTATCGGGATGGTGGTTACGGCCATTATTGCATGGTTTATGGGACTGCTTCAGATGCCAGAAACCATTGTATCGATGCCAACAGGGCTGTCAACAACCGCCTTCCAGCTTGATATCGCAGGTGTATTCTCCAGTGGACTTTACACCGTTATCTTTACTTTCTTACTGATTACCTTGTTTGATACAACAGGCACCATGCTTGGGGTAGCAGAGAAGGCGGGCCTTATTAAAGACGGTAAATTCCCGCGTTCACGCGGAGCGCTTCTAGCGGATGCCGTAGGTACAACATCAGGTGCTTTGCTGGGTACAAGCCCGACATCAGCTTATATTGAATCCAGCACAGGGGTAGCAGCGGGCGGCCGTACTGGTCTTACTGCAGTAGTGGTAAGTATTCTGCTTGCGCTGACCTTGTTCTTCTCGCCGCTGATCGGTGTATTATCCGGCATTTCAGCAATTACCGCTCCGGCGCTAATTATTGTAGGTTACTTTATGATTAATGCAATCAGCCAGGTTAAATGGTCTGATGTGGAGGAAGCTTTCCCAGCATTTCTCATCATTATTCTCACTCCGCTTACACACAGTATTGCAACAGGGATCGGCGTAGGATTTATTTTCTACCCTCTGCTGAAACTGCTACGCGGGAAAGGGAAAGATGTACATCCGATCTTCTATATTTTTGCTATTTTGTTCTTCATCCAGCTCGTGTTCCTCGAACACTAGAACTAACGAATTTTCTTACTAAAATATAGCTATTCAAACCCTTAGATCACGTAATGAGAATTACGATGATTTAAGGGTTTTGTTTTTAATTACATAGGCTTAATTGAATAGATTACTAAAGGTATTATGAAATTGATTTCACTAATTAACATATGAATTTGTCATCAATTAACAGGGTAGTGGAGATAATATGGATATGTTATCCTTTTCAGGAAGCGCTTTCAAAAAAGTATGTACAAACAAAGGAGATGTATAAGGTTGAACCGAAAATGGAAATCTACGCTTACGCTTTCTCTGGCTTTTGCACTCGTTTTCTCCCTGTTTTCTTCTACCTTTCGTCCTGCCGAGGCAGAAGCAGCAAAGGGCAACAAATCTAAGCTCCAGTCCTATGTAAACGATATGCAGCCAGGATGGAACCTTGGAAACTCCCTAGATGCCGTAGGTGCAGACGAGACGGCTTGGGGCAATCCGCGCATCACGAAAGAATTAATTCAGAATATTGCAGATGAGGGATATAAAAGTATTCGGATTCCAGTCACCTGGGATTCCCATATCGGAGCAGCACCAGACTATACCATTGAACCTGCTTATCTGAACCGTGTTCAGGAAGTGGTCCAGTGGGCTCTTGATGAAGGGCTGTACGTCATGATTAACGTTCACCACGATTCTTGGGTCTGGATCAGCCATATGGAGAAAAAACATGACGAAGTGCTTGCTAGATACAATGCGATCTGGACGCAAATTGCCGACCACTTCAAGAATCAGTCAAACAAAGTGATGTTTGAAAGTGTGAATGAACCTCGCTTTACGGACGGCGGAACAACGGATGAAGCGAAACAGTTAGAGATGCTCGAAGAGCTGAATTTATCTTTTCATAAAATAGTTCGTGAGTCCGGCGGGATCAACACTACTCGTCCGCTCGTATTGTCTACACTTGAAGCATCTCCATCACAAGAGCGTATGGACGCGCTGTCTAGCACAATCACAAAACTGAATGATGAGAACATCATTGCAACCGTTCATTATTATGGCTTCTGGCCGTTTAGTGTGAATATTGCCGGTTATACTCGTTTTGAAAAAGATACACAGAATGATATCGATCAAACTTTTGATAACGTATACAATACATTCGTTGCCAAAGGTATACCGGTAATTTTAGGTGAGTACGGGCTACTTGGTTTTGACCAAAGCACAAATACGATTGAACAAGGTGAAAAACTGAAGTTCTTTGAATACCTTACGAATGTTCTAAAAGAAAAAAACATTACACATATGCTGTGGGATAACGGACAGCACTTTAGCAGAACGGAATTCAAATGGTCAGATCAAGACCTCTTTGACATGATGAAAGCAGGACGGAAGACACGTTCGGCTACAGCGGAAACAGATCTGATTTTTGTCAGAAAAGGCACAGCTGGGCAAGATCAGCAGATCCAAATGAACTTGAATGGCAATCGCTTAACGAAACTGAGTGTAAATGGAAAGAACCTGAAAAAAGGGAAAGAGTATGTCCTTTCTGGCGAGAAACTTACCATTAAAGCATCGAAATTAGCAGAATTGACAGCTTCAGGCGAGTATGGAGTGAATGCCGTAATTACTGCGGAATTCAATAAAGGCGCAGACTGGAAGTTCCGTGTAATCACAAACAGTAAGCCTGAGTTGCAGAAAGCACAAGGAACAACGGATAATTTTGCAATTCCGGTTCAATTCAACGGCGATCTGCTTGCTACGATGGAAGCTGTTTATACAGATGGAAGCAATGCAGGTCCTCAAAACTGGACTTCTTTTAAAGAATTTGAATACACATTCAGTCCTTCTTATGAGGATGGGAAAATTACGCTGAAACCTAATTTCTTTAATGAAGTAAAAGACGGAGAAGTGATTCTGAAATTCCATTTCTGGAGCGGAGAGATCCTTTCTTACAAACTCCAAAAGAGTGGGACTACGATTACAGGTACTGTAATGTAACTATAGGTATGCAGTAATAGATATAACAAAAAGTATGCAGTAACAGAAACAACAAAGAGGGTCACACCGGCTAGGGCCGGGTGATCCTCTTTTGTTCTCTGCGTACATAAGCTTCGGGTGTCGTTCCAACAGCGGCTTTAAAGTCTTTAATAAAATGAGACTGGTCGTGATAGCCAAGATCCATACTTAGCTTCAGAAGTTGGAGAGCGTTTCCCTGGCCTAATATTTCTGCTGCATTTTGTAGTCGGTAGAGTCGTATGACTGTTTTGGGACTCAGACCGACATATTGCTGAAAAAGACGCTGCAGCTTCCGCTTATTGATTTGAAAATAAGTGCACACATCATCTACCTTCGTGATTTCTTGATGATCTTGTATATAGGTCGTAATACGTTCTACTTCGAGACCCATCTCGTCGACAGACGGGAGTAAGGGAAGGAGCAGCTGATCCATTTGCTGGACAAGTTCATTATGGGGAATCTGTTTGTTTAGAAACATGGCCTCCAGCTCCTGATTAGAGTGTGGAAGCAGAGACTCAGCAGGAAGAGGGGCAGGAGTTAAACCCATGATCGGTTTTTGAATCCACGGATAGAAGCCGCCCGGCTTAAATTTGATGCCAAATACGGAGCCTTTCTCTCTTAGCTGATGACCATACTTCATAGATGAAGGACCAAAAAAGAAGGTGCGTCCTTGCTCAATGACCAGGTTCACACAAGGATTAGGTATGACATCTTGAGTAAACATCTCTCCAGGAGGGAGGTTCCATTCTACAATCCAGTAATGTTTAATAAACCGGCTGAGTTCTTCGTGAGGATGGTAACGTTTCAGAGTGAAGTTCTGCTTGCCGTATTCATGATGAAGCAGGCCGAGAGAGCGCTGATCTATTGATTGAGACATAAGGTTCTCCTCCAGCGAAGAAGTCGCGTTTTTACAATACTTTTAGTAGATCAAGCGAGTAAGATGGGAGTACAACTTCAAAGAATTAACGACAAAAAGCGGACGACACTGCTGTGTGAAAAATGTGATAGGGAGTGATTTAAAGTGGAAGTTTTGCATTACGAGTTTTATATTGGAGCAAGTCCAGACCAAGTATGGGATACGCTGTTTCAGCCTGAAAACACTAAGAAAATATTCTATGGATGTACACTTGAATCCTCTTTTGAGATCGGGTCTTCTTTTCAATATGTAGGTCCGGGAAAGGACGGGGAGAGGACCGTTCATCTATATGGAGAGGTATTGTCATATGAACCTGGAGTTAAGTTTAGCTGCTTAGAACATCCGGGTCCGTCTTACAAGGAAAATCACGAGGAGCTTGCCTCACGAATGACGTATCTGTTTGAGCCGGTGGGGGACTGCACGAAGCTGACTTTAATTAATGATCAGTGGAGTGAAAACCATCCCTCTTACGAAAGTACAAAGAGTCACTGGTGGATGATTCTTAGTGACATTAAAACCCTCGCAGAGACAGGAAAGACATTACATTTCGGCTTTTAATCCAATAGGACATGACGCGTCATGTACCAAAAAGACTCCTTTGATCTCAAACCAAGGGAGTCTTTTTGGTGCAGGGATTTAACATTATTATTTGCGTGACAGTTTATCGTATAAGCGAGTTACCCGTCCGGAGAAATCTTCTAGATTCATGGAAGCTTTATTGCGGCGATGGTACCATTTTTTAACCGTATCAATTACCCACTGCGGGACCTTAACTTGATTAAACCGTGGATACACGTGGTAATAAGCCCAGACCAGATGATCCCACCGCTGGTCATCGCCTTCTTTTACATATTCAGATACATCGAGTACTTTGGCACGACCATTCTGATTGACTACATTTTTCAGGTGGATGTCCCTCGGGTTAAGCCCTACACTTACCGCATACTCGCGGGCTTCCTTTACATCAAGAATGATCTGTTCAGGAACGGGAATTCCCTCTAGAAGACAATCTTCCAGTGTGGGTCCTTCTTCCATACTGAGCACAAGATAACGATCCCCTTCTCCATAACAGGCAGCGAAAAAAGGAGAGCCGGCAAGCCGGTCATAAACTGATTTTTCAATCGTCTTCTTCTCCATCGCTTCAGGAGAATATATTTTAAATGCAAATCGCGGATACGCTTCGGTCGTAAATACAGCTGCGTCGGTTCCAACACCGATACAATGTACACGAGCAGCTTGATTTATGATGCTCACAAGTTCATTATCATCGCTGCCGATGATATCAACCTGACTCAAGAGAGAATCAATTTTCTCTAAATCGGGTAATTCCAAATGGTGATTTGGGTAACGGTCCATGTACGTGACAACCCCTTCATATTTCGAGCCCTGTTCTGTTTAGTAACGGTGTAAACAGGAGTAGGCCGCCGTAGGTTTCTATTTCTATTCTATGATAAAATACAATACAACAAAGCGATGACAGATTGCAAAGAAAGGCAGAAGATGCTTATGATAACAACGTATCCTCCTTGGTCATACTCTGGTTCTAGAGCCGCCATATTTGATGATTGTCTTCGTAAATATTATTACCATTATTACGGTTCTCATAATGGGTGGAAATTAGAGACGGCAGAACCGGACCAAGTTCAGACCTACCGTTTAAAACAGCTCAGCAATCTCTATCTCGTATTTGGGAATCTGGCTCATCAGATGTGCGAGTCCGTGATTCGCAGCTGGGATAAGGAACGCAAGGTTCCAGAGGCTTCTTTTTTACACCAAAAGATGAGAGAACTGCTTAACCAGGCGTACAAAGAGTCGCAAGATGTGACCGGCTGGCATCTTCGTCCTAAATATCAAACCATGTTATCCGAAATCTATTATGATGAAGATGACAAGCTGAAAGATCGAATTTCTTCTATTAAGTCCCGTATGGAAACGGTCGTTGACAAGCTGTATCATACGAGAACATGGAAAGAAGTAGAGAGCGGCGCAGCTCATATTATGGAGATCGAGAAATGGGATCATATGATTTTGCATGATACGAGGGTGTACGTGAAGATGGACGTACTGTACCGGAATGAGCAGGGGCATATTGTCATTGTAGACTGGAAGACTGGCAAAGAGAATGATTTTACAGATCAGCTATATCTCTATGCGCTTTATGTTCATGAGCACTATAATGTTCCGTACGAACACATCGAGATGCGAGTCGAATATCTACTTACAGGCGAGTGTGAAACCTATCAGGCTACGCAGCAAGATATTGATAAAGTATCTGCATCGACCTTACGATATATTGAAGAAATGAAATCCTGTCTTGCAGATGATTACTATAATCGTCCCAAAGACATCTCTTTCTTTACACCGATGCCGTCAAGAAGAGTATGCGGAGAATGTAATTTTCGTGAAATTTGCAGCTCGCGGGCGGTGTAGTGACTAGACACTGGATGATGTCCAGTGTCTTTTTGGTATGTTTTGTCTATGTCGATGTTTGTTCTGCCTACAGCGAAGCAAGAGGGCTACTCTCTGGAGGGATAAGATAAAGTTTTCTTATGGTTATCGCGATACTGACGAGGGGACATGCCTACCACTTTCGTGAAAAGTATGGAAAAATAATTTGCATTTTCGTATCCTGTTAATTTGGCAATCTCCCATACTTTCATCTCTGTTTGTACAAGGAGCCGTGTTGCTTCTCCCATCCGGCGCTGAATCATGTAATGAATGGGGGAGGTGGAGTAACGGTTTTTAAATAGATGAGCGAAATAATACGGACTTATATTAAAATGGTCAGCCATTTTTTTGAGAGTCAGAGGTTGGGTATAGTTCATATCTATATATTCTTTAATATCAAGGATTATTTGTTGTCTGCCGGTGTCTGGCGAGCGGGTCTGCTTGCTTAGCATACGAGAAACAAGAAGTAGGATCGATTGCAGCAAGTGCTGGCAGATCTGTTCATGCCCTTCATCCCGAATCGTAGATTCTTCAAACAGGAGTTCCATGAGGGTGATCATTTCAGCAGAATAGCTGTTAGCACGAATAACAGGGTCACGATCCGGCGGAATGATCCATTCCTTTGTGGAGTGAAAGCCGCAATAGCAAATATATATGGGTTTGTCTTTGGAAGACTTCTCGGCATGGAGAATCCCTTTATTATAGATAAGGACGTCACCTTCGGCTGCATCATACTCTATATCTCCAATGGTAAACTGGCCTTCTCCTTCTTTAATGACCAGAATCTCAAACAGATCATCATGCTTATGGCTTGGAAACTGCCAGTCGGGGTTATTGCTCACGTGTCCTGTATACAGCAGGCGATCATCCGAGTTTACTTTATAGGTTCCAGTTACCCCCGCATTCATGTCAGGCATTAGTAATCCGTTCCTCTCTAAAATAGCAAGATATATAACATTGTAACAAAAACGAGCAATATGTTTCATTGTGAATCGAAGACTACCGCCGTAAGCTGTATGAAGAACAGATATAGATAAATAAAGGAGAAAACCATGCCATACCCAAAGGAAAAAGGATTGATATTTTCGTTCACTTTCATGGCATTTATTCTGGGAACCACAGAATATGTCATTGTGGGGCTTTTAAGTGAAATTGCAGGTGATTTTGGTGTAACGCTTGCAGCAGCAGGTATTTTGATCTCTGGTTTTGCGCTTGCCTATGCGATTGGGACACCGCTTATACTGAGTGTCTTAGGCCATTTGCCTAAACGGTTGCTTCTATTAACAGGAATTACGCTCATTATTGTGCTAAATATGCTGAGTGCGGTCTCTACCTCATTTGCGTTCTTGATGGGGACGAGAGTAGTGACTGCCATTTTGTGCGGACTTTCTCTATCGCTCGCGATTTCGGTGGCAAGTGATTACGTGGAAAAAGTAAGGCGCGGACGAGCAATTTCCTATATCCTTGGCGGATTTACGATTGCGAATGTATTTGGTGTGCCGATTGGTACCCTTGTAGGTCAACATTTTGACTGGCCAGCCACATTTATTCTGGTTTCCATTCTTGGGGCAGGTGCCCTCTTACTGAACTGGATCTACATACCGAGAGATATACCCATCGTGAATGTATCGGCGAAAGAACAGTTCGTTCTCCTTACTAACTATCGAATCCTGCTTGCGTTCTTTATTCCGGCCATGGGCACCGCAGCGATCTTTACGGTATTCACGTATATCACACCGATCATGGGTAAGGTCATGCAGCTGCCAAGCAGCTTGTTTAGTACTGTGTTATTCGCCTATGGTCTAGTTACGATTGTAAGTAATCTGATTGGCGGAAGAATTGCTTCCGGGGATTATGTAGGTAAGCTGAGGATTGTATTTATCCTGCAAGCCATTATTTTTATTCTATTCGGGCTGACGGCTGCACTGCCGGTCATCGGATTAATTAGTCTGATTCTCATTGCACTGACTTCTTATATTCTGAATGCTTCCACGCAGCTGTATTTAATTGATCTTGCCTACATGTATGTTCCAAAAGCAAAGGATTTCGCGACCTCGCTCATGCCGGTAGCAAACAACCTGGGGATAGCGATCGGTTCTTTTGTAGGTGGCTTAATGATTGATATTAGCGGGCTTAGGGCATTGCCTTGGGTAGCGGCCGGGTTTACGTTCATTGCCCTTGTGATTACTGTGGTGTCTCATCGTCTAGATCGTAAACAGGGAATGCAGATGAACTCCAATACAATAATGAGAGAAGAAGAACTTTCTGCTTCCGGGACACACATGTCATCGTGAAAATAGGGATATAACGATTCGATAGCAGAAACAAATAAGAGATTGTTTGCGTAGAATGCTACGAGAGCAATCTCTTTTTTTGTAAACGGTAGAAGTATGAGGAACCGCATCAGGCATATTTGGCACCAGCATAATAAACGATGCCGTCTTTTACATACGTTGGGTTTAGTAAGGGCGTTATGTGATCAATCACCGTGCGACACTGTAGACAAACAGGAATCTGTTAGTGATACTTTTTCTTTCGAAAAAAAAGTGTCGGATTTTGTCATTATTCAGCTGCTTTTGTAGGGTTTTAATTACGAAATGATCTTGTATTGATTCTATTAGTACACCTGTAACAATTCATTTCGCTCGGCATTCTTCTTATACTAAGAATTATGAAATGTATTGAGGGAGGATTTATGGGATTTACGGAAATGAGGGATATAATAAGCACACGCTTCATACGGAGTATGGTGAGTTACACCTGAACATTCCTCGAAATACTATTCGAGAGGATAAGCAGTAGACGGTAGCTCGGTACATGCGTTTCAAAGATATGCTATATAATTCCGGGTGAAATAAATAGGTAGTCATTAACCTCCCTTAATAAAATAATTGCGGGTATGTAGTATTTCCCCTCCAATTCGTTAGTGCTACACGATGTTTCTAACTCTTTCTATAAATGTCACAACAGCACGATTAACTGTATTGTTTCATTTGCTATGGTCTATCTTGGTTGACTAAACTTAACTGTTATTCTTAATCCTTCTTCTGGCTTTTCGTCCAACTTTAATCCACATTTGATGTTCATCATCTCTAAAAATTCGTATTTTGATCAGTCTTAAAGGGGTCCAGATCTCTTTGAAATAATAATTAGGCATTACTATTCACTCCTTGAAATTTATGGTAAGTGAATATATTATATACAAGTCGATAAGTTAATTGTGTCGTTACTTGTCTGAAATTCGGAGAAATTAAACGACAAATTTTTAAGGATAATACATAAACACGCAACTGAATCTCTAGTAAGAAAGGTACATAGGTATGAAGATATTTAACGTTATTTTATGGTGTTTTGTGCTGTTTATTGGAACTTGTACCGAAAATGTAGCGTTAGTATTCACAGACTTTCATATTCATCTCGACTTTAATCACCACCCTATGTGGGATGATTTATGGAAGATCTCTAAATCTCACTCAAAAATGTATATCATTCAGAAGTTAGGTCATTTCTTTGGTTTCTTTATATTATCTATACTGATGACAAGTGGAGGAAAATATAAAAAGGGATTGTACTATGCAATATTATATGGGGTTTTTACCGAACTCATACAGCCATTCTTTTTTCGCGATGCCCGAGTATTAGATATGATTATTGACGCAGCGGGAGCACTATTGGCTTACTATGTATGTCTAACTATGAAGAATAATATAGAATAGTAGTTTTCATGCAATTTAAACTGTATCCTTCGTAAAGAACATTTAAAAAAGCGAAGCCTGCTTGAAGGAGCTGCCCGTCTGTATTTTGCAGGCGGCATCTTTTTTAGATTCCACTATCCACGATAATGATTGTAATAGACCATATACCTTTCCACTTCGCGTTTCACATCGTGTGCGGTCTCACAAGTCTTCAGATCGACCTCGCGTTTAAAAATTGCCACAAACTAGACTTTTTCCAAACTATCTATTTTGTAGAGTACAGATTAATTTTTCACAGCTAGTTCTTTATAAAATTAATTTTTATTATGATCCACTTGCATTTATCATAAAAAATAATGTGAAAATTCATTCAAAGCCTTTCAATATTTGCTACATATTGGTATGATGTTATAGCGTGCTAAGATAAATCGAGGAAATACAGGAGAAATCCGTGGTTATTTCACTCGAATTTTTGACTTAATTATCCTTTTATGATATAAAATGTATGTTTTTATGAGTTGTAACTATTTTTTTTGTTCTTGATGATACGAATTGGTAAGTCTGTTTTATAAGTTAAAATAAGTCACATAAGTCAAAATTATACATAATTTATAATTCACTAAAGGGAGTAATCGATATGATTGATATACATAGCCATATACTCCCCTACATGGATGATGGTGCAAAGGATTGGAACATGGCTATTTCCATGGCAAAGCAGGCGTATGCTGATGGAATTCGAAATATAGTAGCTACGCCGCATCACAGAAATGGACGTTATATGAATGAATCTTTCAAAGTACTCGAAATAGTAGAGCTATTGAATTCTAAATTGCGAGAATTAGATCTGGATATTACGGTTTTTCCAGGACAGGAGATTAGAATTCATGATGATCTTTTACATCATTTGGAAGATGGAGAAATACAACTGCTTCATGGATCCAGATATATGCTCCTAGAATTACCTTCTTCTAATATCCCTTCAACTGTAGAAGATGTTATTTATGAATTGTCGTTAATGAACATTCAAGTGATTATTGCCCATCCCGAACGTAATGCAGAAATTGCTACTAATCCTGATCGGTTAGAGCGATTGATAGAATTTGGCGCATTAGCTCAATTAACAGCTCAGTCTGTTACGGGAGAGAAAGGCGGAAAGCTCCAGAGGCTTTCATTAGATTTGTGCAAGAGAAGCCTCATTCATTTCATAGCAACAGATGCTCATGATCTAGTAAGCCGCCCTTTCCAGCTATCTCGCAGTTATCAAGTAATCGAGAAGAAGTTGGGTTCTGAGATGGTGAATTACTTTAAGGATAATGCAAAAAGACTGGTGGGGAATTTAGAAATTACAACAAATGAAGCTGCTAAAGAGAGAGTCCGCGGAAACAATCTCGCAAAGGTTCTATCAGGAATGTTTCGAGCGATCAAATGAATCCGTTATTTACCATGACTTGGATAGTGAGTAAGCAGCACTAACTAAGTTGTGGCAAATATAAAAAATAGATAACAGAGGTGAATATAAGTGTCATTCAGAAAAAAGGTAACCTTATCCACTCTCGCAGTTAGCATGGCTGCAGCAACATTAGCAGGAGTGCCTCTCAGCAATCAAGGACTGGCTAAACAGTTGGGAACGAATGAAGTTTCAGCTGCCAGTTCGAATTTGGATACCATCAAGAACAAACTAGAGCGTTTATATGCTCAGTTAAGTTCAGCAGATAAGACGAAGCTCCAAGCTCTTCGTTCAGAAATCAACAGCAAGATCGATTTGGTAACCTTTGAGAGCAGTGCGGCATCATTACTTGAACAAACTAGTAAAGCAGGTGTCTCTAATGAAACCATTTATAGTTTGTTTAAGGCTGTAACATCACTAACTTATGACCCAACCTATCAGAATCTAGTAGAGATTCGTACTACTCCGGAATATATCAATGCGGCTAAGAAGATCGGAGAAGCGGGTGGAGTAGATGATCTGACAGTAGACGATCTAGCTAACTTCTTGTTTGGCAGCCAAGGAATCGAATCTCAAATTGTAAATATTGTGAAGAATAAGACGCTGGTTGAGTTGACTGATCTTCTGAACAATAGTGAAGCTCGTAATAAACTAATCCGTGATGCTTACCGCAGTGTTTTAAGTACATCTGTTGGCAATCAATCTGTAGCAAATGTTCTTAATAAGCTTGGAATTACGGAGGATATGATTGCAACCACGGTTATTAATGTACAGAAAAAGCTGGATCCTGCAATCGTGAAGAGTGCGATTCTTGTACTTGGGTTAGCTTATATTAGAGCTGAGAATATTCAGTTGCCTGGAGGTCCAGGAACTACACCACCTCCAAGCAATGGCGGAGGAGATGGCTCGACAGGCGGGGGGGGCGGATCAGTAATTACTCCGGCACCTTCTGGTTCACTACAAGAGTTGTTGAAGTTCAATGCTTCTAAATTGGTTGAGATCGTCAATGGCAAGGCAACACTTAAGCTGAATGATGCTGACATGCTCAGATTATTTGAAGCAATCAAGGTGGCAGCGGCTAATGAGAAGGGTGAGATTACACTTTCCATTGATTTGGGTACTGTGCAAGCTTCTTCAATAGATGTACCTATATCGAAAGCAATTATAGAAGCAGCGAAATCCGCTGGTATTGATAATATGGCTATAGCTGTTAACGGTTTGATATTTACTCTGCCAATCAATCAATTCAATGATTCGATTAAATTGTCCATTAACAAGAAAGATGATGCTGTTATCTCGGGAACTAGCAAACTGAAATTGGCCTCCGATGTATACGAATTTCTGTTTGAAGCGGGCGGTAAACAAGTAACTTCGTTCCGTAAGCCTATTACAATTCGTATTCCACTTCGCGATGTGAATGTGGATCAAGAACTTTTAAGTGTGGTTAAGGATGTCTTAGGTGTTCTGCAGTTCCACGGTGGAGTATTAGACGGTAAGTTTATTGTAGAAAAACGCGATACACTCTCCACTTATGCCGTTGTTGAGAATAAAGTGATCTTTAAAGATCTCCGCAGCGTACAATCATGGGCCGGACGCCAAATTGAGGTTGTTGCAGCTAAAGGAGCTATTGAAGGTAAAGCATCCGGTGTGTTTGCACCAAAAGATTCTGTGACTCGTGCTGAGTTTGCTAAAATGCTAATTCGTGCTCTTAACTTGGAGAATAGTTATGCAACAGAATCCTTTGTTGATGTGAATGACAGTGATTGGTTTGCACCGTACGTGGCTGCTGCTGTAGAACTTGGTATTATCAATGGCCGTACATCAACTAAATTTGCACCACACGAGAAAATCACTCGCGTTGAAATGGCTACGATGATAGCTCGTGCGCTTAAACTTACTCAGAACTTAACCGATGAGAATAACTCGGACAGCATCATAAAGCAGTTTGTGGACGCAAATCAAATCGGAGAATCTTACAAACAAGCGGTAGCCTTTGCGACTGACAAAGGACTCGTAGTAGGAAGTAATGGTAAGTTTAATCCGAAGAAAAATGCGACACGCGCCGAAGCAGCTGTAATGATTTACCGTACAATGAATTATAAAAAATGATGAACTTAAGGACACCTTCCCCTCATGAGGACGGGAGGAAGGTGTTCTTTACAACGTGACAAATCTATATTTCTTTTAGTAATACTGGCGATTTGAAGAAAAAAATATAATGAAACCTATAGCTGGAGGGAAGCTTACGTGTCACGTGAATTAGATTTGAGAGATATTTTCCGGATAATTCAGAAAAGAATATGGCTGATCGTACTTATTATGGTGCTGATATGTTCACTTGTCGGAGTTTACAGTGTTTTTATTAAGAAACCGGTGTTTGAAGCTTCCACAAAAATTGTTGTAAACCAGACCCCGTCAAGCTCCACAGTTAATCAATTAGACCTCAATCAAATTAATACCAATATTCAACTTATCAATACATACAAAGAGGTCATCAAAACTCCTGCAATCCTTGATCGAGTTGTGAAAGATTATCCCGAGTTTCAGTTAACTGCTGAGGATCTATCCAGGATGGTAAACGTAAACTCTGTAAACAACACTCAGGTAATGACTGTAGTTGTTCGGGACTTAACCTATGTAAAGGCGGCAGAGATTGCAAACGCAATTTCAAAAGTGTTCAAAGATGAAATACCAACGATATTTAATGTACAAAACGTATCGATATTAAACGAAGCGAAGACAGAACCTTCAGTAAGACCACAGCCTGTAGAGCCCAATATAACTCTTAATTTAATGATAGGATTCATAGTTTCTTTAATGGCTGGTGTGGGATTAAGCTTTGTACTCGAATATCTTGACGATACCATCAAGACAGAGGAGGATGTTAAAGAGTTTTTGGAGATGCCGACGCTTGCGATGATTACAAAAGTAAATCATAACGAACAGGAATCATCTCAGTCTTATACAACATCCATGAGTGGAGGGAAGGATCATGTCACGATTGCAAAATAAAAAACGCCATCTTAATGTGTTAACCAATTCGCATTCTCCGATAGCAGAAGCGTACCGATCACTGCGTACTAACATAGACTTTTCTTCCGTAGATGAAAAAACGCAAGTAATCATGGTAACGTCAGCTGGGCCAGAAGAAGGAAAGTCAACAGTTATATCCAACTTAGCAGTAACCTACGCGCAAGATGAGCGAAAGGTATTGTTAATTGATGCGGATATGAGAAAGCCAACAGGGCATCGTACGTTTCAATTGAGCAATAGAGCAGGTCTATCTTCGGTGCTGTCGCATCAGAGCGATTTGGAGGAAGTCATTCAAGAAACAGAAGTGTCTAATCTGTATGTATTAACCGCTGGGCCCATTCCGCCTAATCCTTCAGAGATGCTGAATTCTAAAAGAATGGGGTCTATGATGCAGCTTTTGCGAGAACAATTTGACATAATTCTAATTGATACTCCTCCCGTGCTTGCTGTCACCGATGCTCAACTAATCGCTTCAAACAGTGATGGTGTCTTACTGGTTATTCATTCAGGTAAGGTAAAGAAAGACATTGCAATTAAGGCGAAAGAGAATTTACTGCGTGTTAATGCTCGTATGCTAGGTGTCATCCTGAACAACGTAAAACGTAAGGCCAGTGAAGAATACTATTATTACTACTATGGAAGCTAATGCTTACTTAATTCTAAATTGGTAATGATGCATTACATAAATTTATTATTATGGAGGCGCCAAAGCAATGAGATTAAATAAAGGGATTGTGGCGTTATTTATTATTGATATTTTATTCGTATGGTTCAGTATTGGGAGTTCTTACTGGTTCCGGTTTTATGGCGATTTTCCTGCAGAGTATAAACTGCAGATGTTACAGTATGCTGGAATTTCAACCATTGGATTCGGGATTAGTTTATATTACTTCCAGCTGTATCGCAGAGCTTGGGAATATGCAAGTGTAGAAGAACTATTGTCAATTTTAAAAGCTGTCGTTATAGGTGGAGTGTTGTCTACTGTAGTAGCAATGTTAGTCCTTCCAGAACGCGTACCATTCTCGGTTGTAGTTCTTTCACTCGAAACCGTTTTGCTTCTGGTAGGAGGCTACCGTTTTCTTACTCGCATCTTGGGGCTCCGGTCAAACCGGAATGCAGCCGATCCTATTCTTAACAATGTATTAATTGTAGGCGCAGGTAACTGTGGAACACTGATTGCCAGAGAGATTCGTAATTCTGCATCAGGCATGAAGATTGTTGGATTTATTGATGATGATTTGAAGAATTATAAGCTGCATGTATTAGGAATTCCTGTGCTAGGAACACGTGATCATATTCCAATGATCGTTAAAGAGAAAGATATAAAAGAGATCATTATCGCCATGCCATCTGCAAGCAGACAACAGATTTCAGAAATCGTAACCATCTGTAAGAATACCGGTGTGAAACTAAGAATGATGCCGAGATTAAATGATTTAATATCTGGTAAAATTTCCTTAAATAGAATCAGAGAGGTCAGTGTGGAAGATTTACTCGGCCGAGACCCAATTGTTACCGATCTCAATGGAATTATGAACTATGTACAAAGTAAGACTGTAATGGTGACCGGGGCAGGCGGGTCTATCGGATCTGAGCTATGCCGTCAAATATCCAACTTTAAACCTAGTAAATTGTTATTGCTTGGTCACGGAGAGAATAGTATCTATAACATTGAGATGGAGCTCAGAAGGAAATTCCCTGATGTAAGTCTAGAAACGATCATTGCAGATATACAGGACAGAGAGAGAATGAGAAGTGTATTTGAAGAAACTTTGCCGCAAGTTGTATTTCATGCAGCAGCGCATAAACATGTCCCTTTAATGGAGAGAAATCCGTCAGAAGCCGTGAAAAATAATGTGTTTGGAACACAAAACGTAGCTGATTGTGCGGATGAATATGGCGCGGAGCGTTTTGTGCTTATCTCTTCTGATAAGGCAGTGAATCCGACGAGTGTTATGGGTGCAACAAAGCGAATTGCCGAAATGTACATTCAAAGTATGAACGCATTGAGTCAAACAAAATTTGTGGCCGTGCGATTTGGCAATGTATTAGGCAGCCGAGGAAGTGTCATTCCCTATTTCAAACAGCAGATTATTGAGGGAGGACCTGTAACGGTGACTCACCCAGAAATGGTTCGATATTTCATGACGATTCCAGAGGCTGTACAGTTAGTGTTACAAGCCGGTTCCCTTGCTTCTGGTGGTGAAATTTTTGTGCTTGATATGGGACAACCCGTCAAAATTCTGAATTTGGCTGAAGATTTAATTCGATTGTCTGGATATGAACCATATGATGAAATCGATATTAAATTTTCGGGTATCAGAGAAGGCGAGAAACTGTACGAAGAGCTGTTAACTGATGAAGAGAATATTACAGCTACTCATCATAATCGTATTTTCATTGGAAAACCAAGTGATCTGAATCGACATCAGCTGGAGCTTGAAATTAAACGATTACAAAGAGTGATTGCTGATGATTCTAGTTCAATAAAAACGGTAATAGATCAGATTGTTCCAATGTATGAAGTAGTTGTTTCATGAGATAACAATTTAAGATTAACCTAAATGAATTGAATGTGAGGGTTCTATTTATGATTAAGAGGTATTCTGTAATTGTTATAATTGTTGCCTTGTTACTCAGCATTTCACCAATGAATATAACGAGTGCGGCTAACAACGTAAAAGTGAAATCTTCGGCGGTTGAGTTTAATTTTGATGGAAAGGTCTTGCAGCCTCCTGCTGGTCAGTTTGCCTTTATACATAAAGGCACAACTTATGTTCCACTACGCTTCGTGTCCTATGCTTTACAGAAGAATGTCCAGTGGGATGGTAAAGGCTCAAAGGTAACCGTAAGTGAACCGACACCTGGTCAACTGATATCTATTAAGGAAAAGCTGATGAATATGACAACTTCTTCAAACGTTAGTGGTATAGGTAAAGTTTTTGCGATGACACCGGTGAAAGTAAAGTATGTCTTTAACGGTGAGCAAAAAATGCTGCCATCTGGCCAGCAAAGCTTCATCTATAAAGGGACGTTGTATGTCCCTATCCGTTTTATGGCAGTAGCCTCGGGCTCAGAGATCATCTGGGATGGGAAAACAAAAACAGTAAGGGGTATTTCATCATCCTATAAAGAAGAGCAGGCTACTAAACCGCAGCAAGGTCAAGATAACCAAAGCAATAATACAACAGATAACAACACAGCAGGATCATCGAGCCCTTCAGGAAATACAGCTGCACCCCCATCTTCTGGCGGGACAGGAACGAATAAAGTTTCTTACGAAACGATTACAAGCAGCACGGAGACAAAGCTCCAATCTCTACAAGCGGAGAGCAAATCTACTTTGCTGAATCTTGCAGCAGAATATTTGTCAGCTACAGATGGAGCTTCGAAGAAGAAGTTGTTAGCTGAGGGACAGAAGCAATTAGACAGCTTAACCGAGAGATTTGAGAGTATTGTAGGCAAGGCTGAAGATGAGCTTAAAGCGAATGGTTATAGCACAGATATAATTACTCAGTACCGTAAGGCATTTAACGATGAAATAGAAGCAGGAAAACAATTAGCGAGTGGGCTTGCTGGTTAAGCGAGCTACTACCTAAAAGGATGGGGTAATGATGAAGGTACGGAAAGCGATTATACCGGCTGCTGGCCTAGGTACAAGATTCCTTCCAGCTACAAAAGCAATGCCGAAAGAAATGCTGCCGATCGTGGATAAGCCAACGATTCAGTATATTGTTGAAGAAGCGATAGAGTCAGGCATTGAAGACATCATTATTGTCACAGGTAAAGGGAAGAGAGCGATCGAAGATCACTTCGATCATTCTTTTGAACTGGAACAGAATTTGTTGGAGAAAGAGAAGTTTGCATTACTAGAGGAAGTTAAGAAAACTTCGAGATTAGTAGACATCCATTATATACGTCAGAAAGAACCAAACGGTCTTGGTCATGCGGTATGGTGCGCACGTAAATTTATTGGTGATGAACCCTTCGCCGTCTTGCTTGGTGATGATATTGTACAGGCTGACAAGCCTTGTTTAAAGCAGATGATAGAGCAATATGACAGACATGAAGCTTCTATTATTGGAGTACAACGTGTTCCTTGGAAAGAAACGTCAAGGTATGGAATTGTGAATGGATATGATAACAATGAACGGCTGCATAAAGTACACTCTCTCGTTGAGAAGCCAAAGCAAGGAGAAGCCACTTCTAATCTAGCAATTATGGGACGCTATATTCTGACTCCACAGATCTTCAATATTCTCAGTAGTCAGAAGCCAGGTGCTGGTGGAGAGATTCAATTGACCGATGCATTATCTGTATTAAATGTACAAGAATCTATGTATGCATATGATTTCGAAGGGACTCGTTATGATGTTGGTGAGAAATTAGGGTTTATTAAGACTACCCTGGATTTTGCATTACAACATGAAGAATTAAAGGATCAGCTGCTGGAATACATTAATGAGTTAAGTAGTAAGTACTCTAAAGTGATATCTTGATTCGAAACTTAGTATTCGTTCACGAAATCGAAAGGAAGAGCAGTTAATGGAGCTAACGAAAGTTAACGAGAAGATCTTTCTTTCTTCACCGCATATGAGTGATGAAGGATATGAGATGGAATATATTAAGGAAGCATTTGATACGAACTGGATTGCACCTCTTGGAGAGAATGTAAATGGCTTTGAAAGAGAATTGGCGAACAAAGTTGGTTCAAAGGCTGCAGCAGCTTTGACTTCAGGTACTGCAGCAATCCACCTGGCTTTGAAAGCTGCAGGAGTGGAAGAAGGGGATATTGTTTTCTGTCCGACGCTGACTTTCTCAGCCACAGCCAATCCCATTATTTATCAAAATGCAATTCCTGTTTTTATCGATAGTGACTATGAAACCTGGAATATGAGTCCTTCCGCATTAGAGGAAGCTTTTATTAAGTATCCACATGTGAAAGCAGTAATCGTTGTTCACTTATATGGCTTGTCGGCAGATATGGATAAAATTATGGAGATTTGTAGGAGACATAAAGTGGCAGTGATTGAAGACGCTGCAGAATCACTAGGAACTTATTACAAAGGGCAACACACTGGGGTTTTTGGTGATTATGGCATTTTCTCTTTCAATGGAAACAAAATAATTACGACTTCCGGCGGTGGGATGCTTGTCTCAAATAATGAGGAACGAATTAACAAAGTAAGATTCTGGGCTACGCAATCAAGAGATCAAGCAAGGCATTACCAACATAGCGAATTAGGTTTCAATTATCGCATGAGTAATGTTGTGGCAGGTATAGGCAGAGGACAGCTTAAAGTACTGGATTACCGAGTGGAAAAGAAAAAATATATATTCGATTTCTATAAGAGAGAATTAGAAGAACTTGATGGTGTTGAGTTTATGCCAAGCAATGAGTGGGATCAGCCAAACTATTGGCTAAGTTCAATGTTGTTGAAGGGAAATGTTAGACCTCTAGATGTTATCGAAGCTCTTGAAAGAGAAAACATTGAGTCTAGGCCGGTCTGGAAGCCAATGCATTTGCAACCTTTTTTTGAACGTTTTGATTATTTAGGGCAGGGAGTATCAGATAGTTTATTTGAGAATGGTATCTGCCTTCCTTCTGACACGAAAATGACTGATTCTGATTTACAGAGGGTTACTAAGGTAATAAAGGGGTTGTGGATGGAATAATGGAGGAGCGAAAGTTCAATATATATAGAAGGTTTATAAAAAGATCTATGGATATTGTGCTCTCATTGATAGCTTTAATCATATTGAGTCCCGTATTAGCTTTACTCTTTCTACTAGTTAGAGTAAAACTAGGTAGCCCTGTATTGTTTAAACAGAGCAGACCGGGTCTTAATGAGAAAGTGTTTATGATGTATAAGTTCAGAACGATGACAGATGAGAGAGATGAAAACGGAGAGCTGCTTTCAGATCACATAAGGTTAACTAAATTCGGTAAGTTGTTAAGATCTACATCGCTTGATGAATTACCTGAGCTTTTTAATATTTTAAAGGGTGACATGTCGATTGTAGGCCCGAGACCGCTGTTGGTGCAATATTTACCCTTATATACGGAAAGCCAAAAAAGACGCCATGATGTAAGACCAGGATTGTCTGGCCTTGCACAGGTAAATGGAAGAAATGCAATCAGTTGGGAAGAAAAATTCGAACTGGATGTAGAATATGTTGACAATGTAAGCTTCATTAATGATTGGAAGATCATCTTTTTAACTATTAAAAAAGTGTTCCAGAGAGAAGGAATCAGTTCATCCGTTTCAGTTACGGTAGAACCTTTCAACGGAACACAAAGAAAGATGAAGTTATGAGGAATAAACTTCTAATTATTGGAGCGGGCGGTCACGGAAGAGTCATTGCTGATATAGCTTTACAAATGGAAAAGTGGAAGAGTATTGGCTTTTTAGATGACAGTAATACTAAACCCTATATGGGACTACATGTATTAGGAACAACTCAGAATTTATCCGAATATATCGACGAATACGAAATTATTGTAGGTATTGGTGATAATTCGAAACGAAAAGAAGTGAATGATCTTATTGAATCATTTGGAGCAGAAATTCCTGTCTTAATTCACCCTAATGCGGTAATTGGATCCCAAGTTGTATTAGGAATGGGTACTGTAGTTATGGCAGGTGTAGTAGTAAACTGCTGTTCGGTAATAGGTAAAGGCTGCATTATTAATACGGGTTCAACAATAGACCATGACAACTCTATCGAAGATTTCGTTCATATTTCACCAGGAGTACATTTAGCAGGTTCAGTTAATGTTGGATATGGATCATGGTTGGGGATAGGAAGCGTTGTTAGTAATAACATTAAAATCAATAATAACTGTATACTTGGCGCGGGCTCAGTAGTTGTTAAGGATATAACTGAAGCAGGCGTATTTGCTGGAATACCGGCCAAAAGGTTGAAATGAACTATGGACTGGGGAGAAAAAAGTGGAGTTGTTATATAAAGTTCTTTTTTTTGTGAGTGGTTTTATTATCTTTTGGGCAATGATCGGCTATCCAATATCATTGAAAATGATTGGAAAAAAGTACAAGGATAGAAGGCTTAAAAAAGATTACTCTCATCAACCTACGGTAACGATTATGGTAGTCGCTCATAATGAGGAGAAAGTCATTCTTGAGAAGTTGAACAATATAGTTAGTCTGAACTATCCACAAGAGAAAATTGAGTTTCTTATTGCCTCCGATAATAGTACAGATAAAACTAATGAAATCGTTAAATCTTTCATTAATGATCATAGAGATTTGAAAATAAGACTTTATGAAGTTAAGGCTCGTAAAGGCAAGACAAATGCACAAAATGAGGCGCATAAGACGGTAACAACCGACTATCTTATCATGACTGATGCTAACTCAATTATGTCTAAAGACTCGGTTATAGAGCTAATGGCTGCTTTTACATCTGATGACATTGCTTATGTTTCGGGCAAGTTATCCATAATAAATCAACAATCTAGTGATACAAGTAAAGCTGAAGCCAGCTATTGGGACAGTGATTTAGCTAGCCGTGAAACTGAGGGCAGAATTCAAACTATTACAGCTGGTAATGGTGCATTATATGCAATAAGAACAGCTGATTATTATGACTTTGACCCAATACAATGTCATGATAGCGCAATGCCACCTCTGTATGCTTTACAAGGAAAACGAGCGATTGCTAATCATGATGCAGTTGCCTACGAGAAAGCTGGAGAGAATATTGAAGATGAGTTCGGTAGAAAAGTCAGAATGAATCGAATCATCCTAAAACATATCTTGCCAGATATCAGGATCCTAAATCTTTTTAAGTATAAATGGTTCTCTTATTTTTATTTCGGACATAGAACCTGCAGGTATTTACTATGGATCGCTCACTTACTGGTTTTCATAACGAACCTTCTTTTAATACCTGAATCACCACTGTACACCTTAGTTTTTGTATTTCAGGTGTTGTTCTATCTCATAGCCTTACTAGTGTTATTTAGTAAGACAAATAATAAATATTTAAACCTAGTTTATTATTACTGTGTGACCATTCTTGCACAATGGTGTGGCGTCTTCAATATATTAACTGGGAAAGCAAAGCCTTTTTGGGAAAAGGCAGAGAGTACAAGATGAAATCTAATTCTATCTGTGTATCGGAGGAAGAGAATTGTACAAATTAGGCATTTGTGGACATTTTGGAACTGGTCAAAATTTAGTTGATGGACAATCTATAAAGACAAATATATTTAAAAATGAAGTTGGAAGAATATTAGGTAATGAACAAATTAAAACTCTTGATACTCATAAGTGGAAGAAAAATCCCTTATTATTGCTTGTTAATTCTATAAGTCTATTTTTTTCGTGTGAGAAAGTGGCGATTTTGCCAGGTCAGAATGGATTGAAGGTTATTTTACCTTTCTTTTTATTTTTAAGTAGAGTCTTCAAAAAAGAAGTGCATTATATAGTAATAGGTGGATGGCTGCCTGATTTCCTGCAAAAAAACAACAAATTTTTAAAATATATCAAAAAAATAAAAAGTATCCATGTAGAAAGTCATTCGATGATTAGAAAACTGAATGAAGCCGGAATTGATAATGTTTTTTATATGCCTAATATCAAAAGATTAAATTATTTATCGGAAGAACAACTTGTATATGAGCACCAAATACCATACAAGCTCTGTACTTTCTCAAGAGTTATTAAAGAGAAGGGAATTGAAAATGCAATTGATGCTGTAACATCTGTTAATAATAAATTCAAAAAAAAAATTTACACTTTAGATATATATGGTCCTATCGATGAATCCTACAAGCAAGAATTCGCAAAAGTTATGGAGAATGTAGACGATTCTATAAATTATAAAGGTGTGATTTCCTACGACAACACAGTTTCAATTTTGAAAGATTATTACTTATTATTGTTTCCCACGTATTATTCCGGTGAAGGATTTGCAGGGACATTATTAGACTCATTAGCTTCTGGGGTACCAATTATAGCGTCTGATTGGCGTTATAACAGTGAAATTGTTAAGGATGGTGTTACGGGCTTTGTGTATAGTGTGAATAAACCTCAGGAAATGATAACTATATTAGAAAATATAATTGATAATCCTCATTCTGTAATATCAATGAAACGAAACTGTTTGAGAGAATATAAGAAATATGATCCTACCCACGTTGTTCAATCATTTTTGAATATAATTTATGAAGGGGCATTGTAATAGTGAGAAAAAAGAATATTTTGCTCACCGTTCCTAATTTAGATTCAGGTGGGGCTGAAAGAGTTGTATCAAGAATAAGTGAAATACTCAATGAAGATTATAATGTTTTCATAGCTTTATTTGATGGTTCAGTACAAATGTATGAATGTAAAGGTGAAGTTATTAATTTAAATCTCCCTGCAAAGAAAAATATGGTAAATAAATTATTAAGAATAGTACAAAGAATATATAGACTAAAAAAAGTGAAAAAACAATATAAGATTGATACTTCCATTAGTTTCTTGGAAACTGCAAATATTATTAATATACTTTCCAAACATAACGAAAAGACAGTGATATCAGTGAGGAATTACATAAAAAAAGAACGAGGTAATGGACTCATTGATAAAATTTATGTATTTCTGATAAAAATTCTATTCAACAGAGCAGATTACATAGTGCCTGTTTCAAAGTTATTAGGTCAAAGTTTACAAGAGGACTACAAGATTAATAGGGATAAAATAAAGGTAGTCTATAATCCATACAATGTAGATGAAATCTCAAGCTTATCTCAGTATGAATTAGAACCGAGATATAAGGACTTCTTTACAGGTGAAAATACAGTTATATCCATTGGAAGGTTAAGTCATCAAAAGGGGTATTGGCATTTAATAAAGGCATTTAAATTAGTGAATGAGGATCTCCCTAGTTCTAAATTAGTAATTATTGGACAAGGACCACAAGAAGAGAAAATCAAAAGTTTAATTGATGAGTACGAGTTGTGCGATTCGGTATTATTATTGGGATATCAGAGTAATCCATTTAAATATATTAAGAATAGTGATTTATATGTAATGACATCCCTCTTTGAAGGTTTTCCTAATGCGCTAGTAGAAGCAATGGCATGTAAAAAACCAGTCATTAGTACGGATTGTAGGTCTGGACCAAGAGAAATACTTTTCGATAATAGTGAACTTAATATATGTGCAACTGAAATAGAGTATGCAGATTATGGTGTTATAGTACCGCCTCTTCTCGAGTATGAAGATTGGAGTACTAATATTGATTACAGCGATAAGGTTTTAGCGAAGGCGATCATGAATGTTTTAACAGATGATCAAATCCAGACTAAATACAGCAGAAAAGCATATAATAGAGCTCATGACTTCAGCTACCAAAATTGCAAAAAAATATTAGATGAAATCATTGGATTGTGACTTGAAAGGAAGACATAATGAGATATTTATCTACTACGGTAATAAAGCATAGAAAAAGATTTCCACTTAATTTAGATAATTCAATTATGTTATTTTTTCTGTTCTATATGGTTTCTTACCATATATTTTCATATAGAACAGAATTAGTGTTTATCTCAGAGATATTATTATTAATTATGCTGAGCTTGATCCTGTTGAGTATATTGAATAGAACTAAGATATATATCGGGACTTATTTTTGGATGCTTACCTTTTTTTTTCTGTGGGCAGCGTTAACCTTTTTTTGGGCAACAGATTATCAACTGACCTATAGTAAAATATTGACACTTGGTCAACTTTGTTTAATTTCCTATGTTATATTTAACTATTTCGATAGTATAGAGAAAATTGAACGTGCAATAAAGATAATCACTTATTCCTATATAGTCCTGGGTATATACACAACTAGTATTTATGGAGTTTCTAATTTATTTTCTGGGAATATTTCATACAGAATTGGTTCCCAAATTAGCCAGGAGAACGTATTAGGAGTGTCATTATCCATAGGTACATTGTTTTGCTTTTTTATGTCCTATTATAAAAAAAAGAAATTATATTATGTATACGCATTATTCTTGTTGATATTATCTTCCTTTACAGGATCAAGAAAATCACTAGTAGCAGTTATGCTTGGGATATTCTTATTAATCTTTCTAAAAAATAGATCCAAAAAAATATTAAAAACTGTGAGTATTATTATATCGTTTGGAATGATTTTATATTTCATCTTAAATCTCCCTATGTTTGATGCGGTGTTGGGAAGAATGGAGTCATTTTATAATCTTTTAATCGGAAATGGAACGGTGGATAACTCCTCATTGACTAGATCGAATATGATTAGCTTTGGATGGGAGTTATTCTTGGACAAACCTGCTATCGGATATGGTTATGACTCATTTAGATTTTATTGGGGGGGGATTGACAGAGCAACATATTCACATAACAACTATATAGAAATGCTTGTAAATGGTGGCTTAATTGCCTTTATTTCATACTATTTAATGTATGCTTATTCTCTTTATAAGCTCGGTAAACTGTCTTACAGATTCAATGAAATTGCCATACTATTTTTCGTAATAATAATAATTAGTTTAATACTAGATGTTGCTGCTATTACTTATTACTCAAAGGTAACCTTTATACACTTTGCAATATTTTTTTCTTATATTAGAGTTGCGAATCCTGTGTCTACTCGAATATAGAGCAGGATTTCATATTTTATTTATACTGGGTGGGTGAATATAGTTGAAGTATACATTTAGAAGGAATTTTTACAATCCGTTTAAAATTATACAGTTTGCTGCTGCCAAGGGGTGGCTTAATATGATTCCAGATAAGTTGTATTTAAAAATAATGTTTTATGCTTGTTGTAGAAAAAAACTCGATTTTGAAGATCCTAAATTGTTCAATGAAAAACTTCAATATCTTAAATTATATGATAGAAAACCCGAATATACGAATTATGTGGATAAATTTGAAGTGCGTAAGTATATTAAACGAGTTATTGGAGATGATTATTTAATTCCTTTAATAGGTGTATACAATAATTTTGACGAAATTAATTTTGAAAAGTTGCCTGATAAGTTTGTTCTTAAATGTACTCATGATTCAGGGGGAGTAATAATCTGCGAAGATAAAAATAAATTCAATCAATTTCAAGCCAAAAAGACTATAAATAGTCATCTCAAAAAGAATTATTTTTATTATGGTAGAGAATGGCCATATAAAAATATCCCCCCTCGTATTATATGTGAACAATTTATTGAGACTCCAGATGGAAAAGCGCCAACTGACTATAAATTCATGTGTTTTAATGGTCAACCTGAATATATACAGGTGCATACTGATCGATTTGGTCCGATGTATACGAAGGACTATTATGATATTAATTGGAAAAAAACCAATATTCGCCAAGGTGTTCCGAACTCGGATATGATATTACCTAGACCAAAAAATCTTGGTGTCATGATTGATATAGCAAAAAAACTTTCGGAAAAAATCCCTCATTCTCGAATTGATTTATATGAACAAGATGGAAAGATATATTTTGGAGAAATTACTCTATATCCAAATTCAGGATTTAAAAATTTTATTAACGAAGATGACGACTATCTTATGGGGCAATTGATCCAATTACCTTAAAAAAGAATGGAGGGCAACTATGAAGGTAATTATTGGTGGCGATTTAGTACCAACCTCTACTAATTATGATTTATTTGAAGATGAAGACAGTAAGAAGTTACTGGGAGAAGAATTATATTCTCTATGGAATTCAGTTGAAATGCGAATATTCAATTTAGAGGTCCCTCTAACAGATCAAAATACTCCTATTCAGAAATGTGGGCCAAATCTAAAAACTCCGACTAGGACAATAAAGGGAATCAAAAAGTTAAACCCATCTCTAATTACTCTTGCAAATAACCATATTCTTGATCAAGGTATTAATGGATTAAATTCGACAACTGCTCTTTTAGAAAGCGAGAAAATTCCATTTATTGGAGCTGGGAAAAATATATCTGATGCATCCAAACCTTATATTTTTAGAAAAAATGGAATTTCTGTGGGGTTTTATACTTGTGCAGAAAACGAGTTTACTATTGCCACAGAAAGAAATCCTGGAGCTAATCCATTTGATCCGCTTGAGAGCTTAGATCATATTAATAAGTTGAAGTCTGAATGTGATTATGTTGTTGTTCTATACCATGGCGGGAAAGAACATTATCGATATCCATCGCCTTACCTTCAGAAAGTTTGTAGAAAGATAGTAGAGAAGGGCGCTGATGTTGTGATTTGTCAGCATAGCCATTGCGTTGGTTCTTTTGAGGAATATAATAATTCCACAATAATTTATGGGCAAGGGAACTTTATTTTTAACAAATATGATAATGAATACTGGAGAACCAGTATCTTGGTATATTTAAATATTGGTGAAAGTGTAAATGTGAGTTACGTACCAATTATTACAGACAATAATTCAATACGTTTAGCTAATGCTCGTGAGTCTCATGACATATTAGCTGCATTTAACAATAGATCTAAGGAGTTGCTACAGGAAGGAGTCATTGAATCTAAATACGAACAATTCGCAAATGAAAAAATTGAAAGTTATCTGAGAGCCCTTTCTGGTGTTGGTAAATGGACTTCAAGGATTGATCGAAAAATAATGAACGGGCGTCTCATGAAGAGAAAATACAGTAAAAGCAGATTATTAGCGATTCAAAATTTTATAGAATGCGAAGCTCACAGAGAACTGCTGCTGAAGGGTCTAAAAGGATTTAGAGGGGATAATCTTAGTGGAAGATAACCAACTTAATAAAAGAGTATCAAATGCCATCAAGTGGTCATCAATTACGCAGTTAATTGAAAAATTAATTATCCCTATCACTAATATGATATTAGCTAGAATATTGGCACCAGAAGCATTTGGCGTTATAGCTACAATAACAATGATTATTAGTTTTACAGACATGTTCACTGATGCAGGATTTCAAAAATATTTAGTGCAACATGAATTTAAAAGTAAACATCATAAATTTCAAAATGCTAATGTGGCTTTTTGGACAAATTTTTTAATATCGTTATTTTTGTGGGCAATAATATCCATATTTAATGAAAAAATTGCTATTATGGTTGGAAATCCTGGTATGGGAATAGTTATTATTATAGCTTGCATACAATTACCACTAACCTCCTTTTCAAGTATACAAATGGCATTATTTAGAAGGGACTTTGACTTTAAGACCCTTTTTACTGTTCGAATTATCTCAATATTGCTACCGTTTCTTGTTACAATTCCACTAGCTTTTTTAGGCTTGAGTTATTGGTCACTAATTATAGGTTCAATCTGTGCTCAATTTTCTAATGCTTTAGTCCTTACAATAAAATCTAATTGGAAGCCTAAGTTCTTTTATGACATAAAGATACTAAAGGAAATGCTCTCTTTTAGCGTTTGGTCCCTAATAGAAGCGATTGCAATATGGCTTACAGCATGGATTGATGCATTAATAATTGGTTTTTATTTAAATGAGTACTATTTAGGTATTTATAAAACATCTACTACAATGGTTAATTCATTACTCGCAATTATAACAGCAGCTATAATACCAGTACTATTCTCGACATTATCGCGCTTACAGAATAATGATAGTGAGTTTAGAAAAGTTTTTTTTAAGTTCCAAAAGACTATTTCCGTATTTGTGTTCCCCATGGGTGTTGGTGTTTTTCTATACAGTGATTTCTTCACGCAAATTTTATTAGGCAACCAATGGAGTGAAGCGAGCAAAGTAATAGGCATCTGGGCTCTTACGAGTGCATTTATGATAGTATTTGGTCATCCTAGTAGCGAGGTATATCGGGCAAAAGGGAGACCTAAGCTATCTTTTATGGCTCAAATACTACATCTGATTGTTTTAATTCCGACTTGTATAATTTCCGCTCAAATGGGGTTTTGGATTCTAGTATATGCTAGATCCTTAATAAGGCTTCAATTTATTATAGTTCATATATTGATAATGAAAATTGCAATTAAAATACCGATTAGTAAAATGTTAAACAATGTTTTACCACCAATTATTGCTGTATTAGCTATGGGAATGTTAGGCGCTCTTCTAAAAGGACTTAACAATAATATATGGTGGACTTTACTCTCTATGAGTATTTGTGCATCATTTTATATCTTTGTGTTGTTATTGTTCCCACAGTTTCGTAAAGAGTTGTCTGGATTGAAATCACAAGTAAGAGTCAAACTTGGAAGAAGTGCTTGAATGATGAAATCAAGGTGTGAATCGATAAACTAATAAATATATATGAGGAGTAATTATGTATAAAATAGCCGTTGCAGGTACTGGATACGTTGGTTTAGTCGCAGGTGTTTGTTTTGCTGAAGTCGGTCATAAAGTAACTTGTGTGGATATTGATGAAATGAAAGTTGAGAAGATGAAAAAAGGTGTTTCTCCAATCTACGAATCAGAGTTAGAAGAGCTGATGCAGAAGAATTACAAAGCAGGAAAAATTGATTATACAACAGATTTTAAAACGGCTTATAGGGATGCAGATGCCATATTTATCGGTGTTGGTACTCCAGAACAACCTGATGGTTCTGCAAATCTCAGTTATATTGCAACAGTTGCAAGGCAAATTGCAGAGTCAATCACTAAGGACTGTTTAGTCGTTGTAAAATCAACAGTTCCGGTAGGGACAAATGATAAAGTCGAACAGTTCATTCACGATTTTCTAGTTAATGATGTAAGAGTTGAAGTAGCTTCTAACCCAGAGTTTCTGGCTCAAGGGTCAGCCGTACATGATACACTGAACGCAGAAAGAATCATTATCGGTACTGAAAGTGAATGGGCCAAAAATTTGTTAACGAAAATTTATGAACCGTTTCAATTACCAATAGTGTCAGTAAATAGAAGATCTGCAGAAATGATTAAGTATGCATCAAATGATTTTCTTGCCCTTAAAATTTCCTATATGAATGATATTGCAAACCTTTGCGAATTAGTTGGTGCAGATATTCAGGATGTTGCAAAGGGGATGGGATATGATAAACGTATCGGAGGAAAATTCCTGAATGCCGGAATTGGTTATGGAGGATCTTGTTTTCCTAAAGATACAAAGGCACTAGAATACTTGGCAAGGCAAAATGGTTATGAACTAAAAACAGTGAAAGCTGCTATAGATGTAAACAAAGACCAAAAAACGATGTTATATAAAAAAGCTAGTAAAAGACTAATTACCTTTAATGGTCTGAAGGTTGCTGTGCTAGGGTTGACTTTCAAACCCAATACGGACGATTTAAGAGAAGCCGCTTCTCTTGAGAATGTACCTTTGTTGTTGGAGCAAGGTGCTGATATTTATGCATATGATCCTGTTGGAGCTGAAAACTTTGCTAGATTATACCCTCAGGGTAAGAATGGAAATGGTCATATTACGTATGTATCTAATATAGAAACGGCACTAGAAGACGCAAATGTTTGTTTTATCTTTACAGAATGGGGACAAGTAAAAGCAATAACGCCTGAAATTTATAAAAATTTAATGAGAACTCCTTTAGTTTATGATGGAAGAAATATTTATCATGTTGAAGAGATGCAGGATCAAGATGTTGAATATTACTCCATTGGAAGAAAACCTACAAATAGAGACCAAGATAAGGAGCTGAAAAATCTTGAATTACAAATCGCTAGATCCTAGTAAAATATACCTTATCACAGGAGCAGCTGGTTTCATTGGTCATTTTTTATCCAAAAAATTATTGGATCAGGGATGTCGTGTAATTGGTATAGATAATCTCAATGATTACTACGATGTTAATCTAAAACTTGCTCGTCTCGATAAGTTACAAGCTTATGATAACTTCACTTTTATTAAGGGAGACATCTCTGATAAGGAGACAGTTTTTGGGTCCTTTGAAGAGTATCGGCCAAATGTGGTTATAAATTTGGCTGCGCAAGCGGGGGTTCGTTATTCTATTGAGAATCCTGACGTATATATACAGAGCAATATTATTGGTTTTTATAATATTCTTGAAGCTTGCAGACATCATCCAGTAGAACACCTTATATACGCATCTTCAAGTTCTGTCTATGGAGCTAATAAAAAGGTTCCTTTTGAAGAAACAGACTTCGTAGATCATCCCGTATCACTTTACGCATCTACTAAGAAATCAAACGAATTGATGGCCTATACTTATAGTCATTTGTATAAAATTCCGGCAACCGGATTAAGATTCTTTACTGTTTATGGACCTATGGGGCGACCAGATATGGCTTACTTCGGTTTTACTGATAAATATTTTTCTAATGAACCTATTAAGATATTTAACAATGGCGATTTTGATAATGACCTTTATCGAGACTTTACATATATAGATGACATTATTACTGGAATTGAAGGTCTTATTAGTAAACCGTCTGTCGAGATGGTACCACACAAAATTTACAATATCGGAAATAATAATCCTGAGAAGTTAATGATGTTTATAGAAACCTTAGAAAAAGCATTAAGCAACGCTACTGGAAGAAATGTAGAATTTATTAAAGAGTTTGAACCGATCAAACCTGGTGACGTCCCGGCCACTTATGCTTCAACCGATTTACTACAAGAAACGGTTGGGTTTAAACCTACAACCTCAATAGAAGAAGGGTTACAACGATTTGCAGATTGGTATGTTGAATACTATGAAGTAAACAAGAAAATTTCTGCATTAGTCTGACTCATTCTTGTCTTAAATTATTTAAGATTAATATTTTTAGTAGAGCAACTCTCTTTAACTACCAGTAATTATAGATCTTACTACTATTAAATCCAAAACATAAGGAGATAATAATGACTGAGGTTAGAATAAGAAGAAAGAGAAAGAAAAAGAAAAAGAGTCGTAAAGGATTATGGATTACTCTAATCACATTGGTAATTCTGGTTGGAGGTGGTTGGGGTGGATATCACTTCTTTACTCATAAAGATGTGCAAGCTGAGGATATCGGGGTAGATGAAGATTTCTTTGACTTTACCGAATTTGGAATTGGATCTAGTGACTTACCAGTTTCCAGTAATGGAGAAGAAGAGGATGAAAATTCACCTGAAGATGAGACCAATACATCTGCTGAAAATACTAGTGGAGAAACCGCCACTAATCCTAAACCTATAAAAGATAAGGGGAAAGATAATCGTCCGGAGTCAGGATCTGACGTTGCAATACAGAATCAGAATGGTGAATCAAAGGATATAGAGAAGGAGATCGAAAGCAAGTACTCGACTACTTTTCAAAGTTTGGAGTCAGCTGCTCTATCTAAATTAGACACACTAGCAGAAAATGCATTAAAGGATTATAAATCTGGAAGATCTTTATCTAATCTTTCTTCCACTTATATGAGTGCTGCTAATAAACTCCAAAAAAAAATTGATGAAGTATTTAACGTTCAGTTAAAACAAATGAAAGCCGAACTCAAGGCAAATGGACTAGATAATGATTTAGCTCTACAAGCAGAGGCTGAGTATAAAGAGGCAATAGCCGCTAAAAAATCGGAGATGTTAAGAAAAGTAGCTAAAGTAAAATAATAGGTTGACAATAAAAAGAAATATGGCGAATTATGTTCAGAATAGAAATTGTCTTCTTCCAAGAATGACCACGATATTTGATAATGTATGATATAACAAACTGAGAAGGCGAATAGAAAATCTTTATCTTTACAAATTGATCCTATAGATCACCATTCTCATAGAATTCTACAATTCGTTTCTTGAATTATTTGGGTTTGTTTATATATTCTACTAGCCCTAAATTTATTTTTTTACTATTAAGTGTAGCGATCCACAAAACCAAATCGGATCCTAAAGAGCTAACCCCATAACGTGAGATAAATTAAAACACCTTCAAAAGAGTACATTCATGTCATAGGATATGGAGTGAACCTTGAAGGTGTTTTTTTTAACTAGAGTAGGTTACCCTATCGAAGTAAAGGTGAAAGTTATTGAATTGATTAGTATGAAGTTATGGAACAACTGGGCATACGATTAAAATGGTATAGTAGTGGGGAATTATTCGATTAGAACAACCTCAAAGGAGAGAATAAGTCTTTAAAACCAATTATTAGATTTTAAAAAAAGTACAAGGATATGAGTCGAGTGTGGATCAAGTCTACTGAGAGGGCATCAATATAACACATGTATGTGTATGGATAAGAATTTCAAGAGTTACAAATGATCGTTGGAAATCCGCATGCAGGAATGAAAAAATAATGATTTAGTTGAATAGATTTATATTTGTACTTAGCATGAATTTTGTTATGGTTATCGGAAGATTACGAATGAGCATAGATTTAATCATCACAACCGAGTGCAATAATATTATGCAGTGTGAAAGGCTACAGTATTATGTCAAAGTCAAGAAGCAAAAACTTCATTTGTGTTAGAAACGCTAAATCAGTTCTGCTCCATTGTTAACAAGGAAGCGACTATATGTCTCATTCATAATAGGCAAAGGCATTATCCTGTGCAAAAGAAACGCCCTTCGCTCCCCTCGAATCGTTCCATTCCACTAAGGTCTGAAAAGTTCTATCTCGAAGGTTTAACCCGTAAAATGACGGCAATCGTTAAGCAGAAAATTCGAGATTATGTGTTATTTACTAAAATCAATCGCACTCAGACGAAACTAAATAACCAGTCGTCGATATATTATGAACGACTGGTTACATAATCATAAAATGTGAATTGATCCCTGTCCCAAAACAGGATCCAGTCCGATTTTCTATGTCTTATCCTTAGGATGTGCTTCGTACTAGATTAAGCGGGTCTGTCAACAGTCTTAATTTTCTCTTTCTGATAGTTCCTGACGAAAAAAGTCAACAAAAGACCCAATAAAACAAAAGTAACAACATAGCGAAATCCTGCATAAACAAATTGTCGTGGGTCGCCGTACATTAATCTAAATGATAAAAATATCATAATACTAGAAAAAAAGGCAGAAGCAATCATACTCTTGGTATAAGAAAATATAGATTCAACAAATCGTAAGATAAATCCGTATAGAATGGCTATAATCATTGCACCTGCTATACCATAACTCATATAACCGAAAGTTACCATGTCAACAGGTATCTGTCCCACCGTATTATAGATCGTTGTATTGAATTGTGATACGGATTGCCTTTCCATAAATTCAAAACTAATGATTCTACTAGGTATATAATTTAATGGAGCCACTGCAATATCAATTATACCACCTCTAAAATCATACTGTGAGGGGAACAACATAATTGTATTTCCTATATTAGTAAACGGAAAAGAAAACTCCTGTATAACTTCTCCCGCAACTTCTATTGAATTTTTCTGTACTCTAAAATCATTTTCTTTATTAACATTCAGTAAATTATCTCCAAAAAGGATTATTGTTAAAAATAAAATAAGCGTTGTTACAATTGTTTTGGTTTTGATTCTGTTGTGAAAAATAATACCAATTAATGGGAAGGTAATTATAAAACTGAAAACGTTGAGTCTCCCACTACTGTGGAAAACGCTTAAACCAGCTCCAATCAATGCTGTTGCAAAAAAGAAGAAATATTTAAACCTATCAAATTCTTTACTTGTTCTAAAAAAGGCGTAAAAGATAAAGGATGCAACTGTTAATAATGGGTGAAGCCTAGCAAGAAATGCCCATTTTGTTTCAACAGCGTTTCCTTTATCTCTAAGTATAGGACCTAATCTTATAAATTCATCGAATCCGCCTAACGATTTAATGTATAAAATGAGAGAAATTCCTCCCACTAAGTATAAAATCATGGCAACTCTGAAAAATTGCTTATCACTGACTGTACCATATACTTTTTCTGAAAACTCTTTGGCACGCCTTATAATTCTTAAGCGTGAAGCAAAATAATAGGAGATAACAACAATGATATAGAACAAAAGTGCTATTAATTCACCTAAAAAGAAACTGGTCAAGTGGATATCCGTATGTTTTATTGTTGACCATGTGGTATACTCCTCAAAAAAATAAAGATACATTGGTGCAATACCATAAATTATTATAAAAAGAATGTTAAATAATGTTAAAAAGTCAATCCTCCTCTCCTTTTTTCTTGTTAGTTCAAATAATGGTACACCTAAGATAATTAAAAGTGAAACTGAAATAGTGTATATGCCCAAGTCCATCCTCCTAAAATTACAAACTTAACCATAATTTTACACCATAAATAAAATTCATCAAGAAAATTTTGGTAATTATATTTCAGGAAGAGTTTACTGGTGTAATCTGATATTGGCTTTATTCGTGATGTCCTTGCTTATGCTGCTGATCGATAACTATCCATGCTTTGATTTTTCTTGTTTTCTCGATAAATGTGTGGAGTGATGGCGGTTCAATTTGCAAGTAATCGCTCGGAAAGACTGACCCAGCTGATTATGATGCTTCTAGTATACTGTGTTCAATTATGCTAAGATGTGTGTAACTCATGGATTGATTCTTCTTTGTGAATGTTGTTGTAATGACTCTATTCCACACGAATCCGTCTATGGGTTATTTTTATTTTGAACGGGTTCAACCAGTCGATTCCGGTCTTATAACTGAGAAAATCACTGAACAGAAGCCCTTAGGTGTTGATGAGAGAGAAAATGATGAGGTCGCTCCGATACCATCGTTGTTCTTATAGTAAATTCGGCTAATCAAACCATCCTAATGTTTAATATCCCCAAAGATACGGGTATGGAGATTGTCGGGCGGAACAGAAGATAAAATCAATCACGCTTATGCCTTTGGCGGTGTGGTTATGTCTATTCAAACGGTAGAGCATCATTTAGGTTCTCCGATAGGTTATTATGTGAAAGAAAGTATGGAAGGATTCTCTTTTATTATTGATTTTTTAGGCGAAGTTGGCAGCATTATAAAGACCAACATTACATTTAATGAGATAAAGCAATTCGTTAAAGATTATGGATTATACATCGAAATTAAAGAATATCGAATGATTGTAATTGCTGATCTTGATCAGTGGATTAACGGAATATCTTTTGGGGAGGTTTAAAGAATGGATATAAAAACAGCTGCTCCATTAGATGAATTAAAAAGACAATTAGTTCAGTTAGAAGAAATTATCCTTCAAAACACTAAGCATATTGAAAAACAGCAGGAAATGTTAGATCTATATAAGGAATCACTTCAGTTATTTTGTGAAGAGGATGCGGGAAGAATCTATGTGCTTAATAATTTTGTCTATCCAATAGAAACTCAGCTCCAGGATTTACACTCGAGACAAGAAAATTTGTTAGATGAATTAAAATTCAAACAAGGAGTTAGGCTCATCCTAAAAGAAGAACTTGCGATCAGAGCATAAGATATAGTCGCCGTGAAGGCGGCTTTTTTCTTTTGTTAATAAGAGGCTTAGAATCTAGCAGGAGAATGACGTCAGGAGAGGAGATACATTTTGCAATCATGGATAATAAAGGCGCAACAGGATGACCCGGAAGCATTTCAGGAGCTCATGCGACATTTCAGCGGGATGGCCCATGCGGTGAGCAATCAAAAGCTCTGTATAGAAGCGTATCTTGCTTACCTTTCTCGCCTGTCGTCAGAGCCTGATGGAATAGGGAGTGTGGAGCGGGAGGTAATGAAAGAGATTGCTGCTGGAGAGCATTCTCCTGATGGTTTATTTCGTAAAGTAGGCAATACGCTTCATCAATTGGGCATGGGCGATTTGGAATTTTGGTATGTGCTCCGTACAATGGCAGAACGATCTCAGCCTCTGATTATGTTAGAGGGAGTAGAGGACTTCAAGGCTGACACGGCTGGGGGAGCATCTTTTAAAAATACATCGATCTCTCTAACGAAGGCGGGGCTATCCAGAGTGTAGATCATACACTTTACCGTTGATTGCGGAAGAGTCTGAGAACGATTCCTTTCTGAATAAAGTATTCCCCCTAAGATTGAAGTATAGGGTGTTGTATCAATAAAAAAGAGGTTGCCCGAAGTCACCATACGGTGAATAGGGACAACCTCTTCTTCGTTATGTGCGTGTATTAAAACGCCCAGTTTCCTTTTTTAAATACAGGTTCTTCTGTTCCGTCCGCAGTAACACCATAGATATCAAGTTCGGCAGAGCCAATCATGAAGTCGGTGTGGACTGTACTCGTGTTCAGACCATGCTGATTCAGCTGCTCAGGAGTCATTTCGGTTCCACCCTCGATACATGCAGAATATGCACTTCCGATCGCGAGATGGCAGCTTGCGTTCTCATCAAACAGCGTTTTGTAGAAGAGGACACCGCTGTCTGAAATCGGAGAATGGTGCGGTACAAGGGCAACTTCGCCAAGATAATGAGCGCCTTCGTCCATGTTAACGAGACCCTTCAGTGTTTCTTCCCCTTTTTCTGCCGTCACATCAACGACGCGTCCATTCTCAAACGTAAACGTAAAGTTGTCGATGATGTTACCGCTGTAGCTGAGCGGCTTCGTGCTGGATACTTTTCCGTTCACACCTGTACGAAGCGGAGCAGAATAGACTTCTTCTGTCGGCAGGTTCGGTACGAACCAGACGCCTTTTTCATTTTCCTTATTACCGCCAAGCCAGATATGATTCTCTGGAAGTTCCATTGTAAGATCTGTACCTGGGGCAACGTAACGAAGTTTTTTATATTGTTTTTGGTTCAGGTAATTACTTTTTTCTTTGAGTGTTGCGATATGCTTCTCCCAAGCACCTACAGGATCAGGCTGATCGGCACGCACCATTTGGAAAATAACGTCCCACAGCTTCGCAATTTGCTGATCTTCCGGCAAGTCTGGGAATACTTTAGCAGCCCATCCTTTTGAAGGAGCAGCTCCAAGGGACCAGCTTACCTTAAAGGATTGAGTCAGCTGACGAAAACGTGTCAGTGCTGTGCTGAGTGTTCTATTCACATTAATAATTTTCTGAGAAGATACGCCTGCGAGCAGATCGGGATCATCGGACTTGATTGTAATAAAAGCAGCACCATTCTCTGCTTGTTCGATGCGTTCTGCTGCTCTATGTTTGGGTACTTCCAGGAAGGATTCCTCAGATGCCATATCATACTGAATGCGTGATACCACATCGTCCGTCCAGTTTACTTTTACTTGATAAGCACCCGCTTCATATGCTTTTTTGACGATTGCACGAGCCAGTTCAGGTAATTCAATGGATATGTTCAGGACGACAGTTTGCCCTTTTTGTACATTTACCCCGACTTTCACAAGTAGTTCTGCATAATTATTTAGCTTGGTTTGAAAATCCATATCGGGCCATCTCCTTTTTTGCGATCCGCTTTAATAAATTTCTTTACTAGTGTACCTCTATTTTCCAATGAATCAAAATTTGCAGCCGTTTCTCACGGTTACTTGTTTGAATAATTCACCCTATACCATTTTTCTAAATCTTCGCTATTGATGATATATATTTTCTCCGTACGACTCGGGTGTAACTCAATACTGCCAGAATTACCGAAAAATACGATTTCTACACTGGTCTGATCTGTAAACATCATTGAACCTGAATTGTTTGCTCCATACACATTACTTGAATCCATAGGTGTGAGTTCTGCTTCCTCCATCATACGGACCACTTCGGTTGTTTCTTCTGTTGTCAGGGTTACCGGGGATACGAAACCAATGGATATTTCTTGAACCTCGCCTGCAGCAAGTTTCTCTTTGAATTTATCTGGCCAATTTCGATCCGCGCTTCCCGCAGAACAGCTGGATATCACCATAATAAATCCTGCAATCACGAGGACAATCCCGACAATCCGCTCTACACCTAAAGCTAAATCACTTGGTTCTGCATCTTTAAATTTCCACCCTACGGATAAATACCATGCAGAATAGGGTGAAATAGCTGCAACCAGTCCCACAATGATAAATAAACATCCAACAACACCGTTCAAAAAATACACTTCCTATCTTTACCTTTTTGCCTTAAGTGTAACATAGCGGACTTTCTAGTTGTACGCATTCACAATCCTAGGGAAGGATGCATACATTAGCCTAGAAATAAGCACGAGGAGGATATACATGAACCGTATAAAAGCACAGTGGGCCTACAATTTTTATCGATCAGATAAACCTATTCCTTATGAGGAAGTGGAAGACCACGGAGATGCAGTTGATCTGATTGACCTGCCTTCTGATATTCAAAAAGAACTTCAGGCTGCGATGCCGCAATTTTTTATCACGACGCCAGACCCCGAACAAATCGAGTATGATCTGGTATCGAATGAGAGTGAGTTCGTCCTTCCTGCCCTTCAGCCATTGACGGGGATAGAACAGATCAATAAGAGGTTATTTGCCATCAAAGTTCCAGAATTTAAAATTGCTGCATGTAAAAATGCATTTAAAACTCCATTTGGCAAAGTGAAATTTACTTACCCTTGTTTAAAAAGACGTGATTCTGAACTAACGATCTATGCATATATGAAGTTTCCAAATCATTTGGATCAATTTATAATAAATGAATTACAAGGTTGCTTTGACCTCGCTTCTAATGCAGCGAATGAAGTGGCGGCAGAAGCTTTTCATTCAGGCAAAGGTTCACCAATTGAAAGAGTCATCAAGGCCGTACCTGCAACGATTGAAGCGTTTAAATCTACATTTATTCATTGTGTTGTTCATGCGGAATCTTGGAAGATCATAGAAAATGATGTTGTGTATGGCGTTGATTTTGATCAAACCCGATTAACCGACTGGTATTAAAATAACAGGGCACCTCTTACATGAGGTGCTAAAGACTGTAGACAAACTAGTTTAAACTAGTTGCCTACAGTCTTCTTTTATTTAACCTATGTACTTAAGTGGATATAATAAGCCCCCAGGCTTTAGGAGAATTCAATTCATTCAAAAAAACATATGAATAAATTTTTATATCATGATAGCATTCGAAATGTACCTAATAACAGTTGAAAGAGGAGGAAAGAAGAGATGAAGTTTGATATTGAGACTCTGCCAAGTGTTCGCATTGCCTATGTACGACAAATAGGTCCATATGGTTCTGGTAACAACCAGATTATGCAAAGATTAAAGGAGTGGGCAAAGGAAGAAAACCTGCTCACTGAATCTGCTGTCCTGTTCGGAATTTCGCAGGATAATCCCGAAACAACGCCTCCTGAACAATGTCGATATGATGCTTGCATTGTCATTCCCCAAGATTATCAAATGAACAATATCATTAGTGAAAGTGAGCTGTCTGGTGGTGTTTATGCTATTTTTAAGCTAAAACATACAGCGGAAGATATTCAGAAAGCTTGGAATCAAATCTTCCCTGCGATACGGAGCGGAGGATATCACATGGATAACAAACCGATGATTGAAAGATACAAGGGTCATATGATCCTAGATGATTATTGCGAAATATGTGTGCCTGTAAAACCAATACAAATTAAATAATCCACGTTACACAAACCGGGATCGAGAGCTTATCTTATCTCGGTTTGTTTGCATTTAAGTAAACAAAAGTGCTTCGTTCTTAGAATGAATAGGTAATGATATAGAAAATATTGGCTTTGTTTTTGGCTGATAATAAGTTAGCCTTAACAGGGTAAATTTACCTCGGGAGGAAGATAAGGTGTCAAAGGAATCATACGTTATCGTATTTGCTATACTTTTGGGTGCAGTCACAATGATTTTCACATGTGTATACAAAGATGCGGAAATAAAGCACAACCAAGAGTACAACAAATTGGAGCAAATGTACCAAACGAAAAACGACTCCGGTTTCCTATACTTATTGAAGCATCCTGTATCTCCACTTCCACTTGCTAACACCTTAGAAACATTAAGTAAAACTGAGGAAGACGAGAGACCTGCTAAAGTTCAAGAATTAATAGAAACTGCCAAAGCTCAAGCCACAGAAGTTGATGAGCAGCTGATGATGTTTGTGAATTTTAGTGATACTTTTTCTGAAAAAGAAGAAGGAGAAATCATAAACCATGTTTATTATGAGGATATTGACTTATTTCTCTTAGTAAGTGGTCCGACCTGGAACCCAATGTACAGTATAAGTTATCGTTATTGGAAATCAACTCCAAAGGTACTAGATGAATATACACGTGAATATTTACTTTCACTCACGGAAGAGCTGCGATCGCTGGACAAAACATTCACGGAACTGAAAGATAGCTCCAATACTCAATCGTTAATCTTTTCAGACCAGTTGATAGGTGCAAAAATTAAGCTTCTGGATAAGTTAAAGCCGCATCTTATAAAAATAAAGCAATTGAATGAATCTTTACTAACGCATTATCATAATCAATAATCTTTCACTATCGTTGATTAATCTAATAACTTTACAAGATCGTCTTATCGCAGAAAGGAAATCATACGATGACTAAGGTTTCGAAATTCACGATTATCGGTTTAATTATACTTTTGGGTGTGAGTACAATAGTTTTTACAATGGTATATAAAGAGTCTGAAGAGAAGTACGATATTCTACAGTCGAGATACCAAATGAAAAATGACTCTGGATTTTTGTACATATTGGAGAATGTAGATTCTGTCATCCCACTGGCTGAAACATTAGAAGCGATCGGCAGCACAGCAAAAGATGAGAGTCCTGCTAAAGTGGTGCAGCTTATTGAAAACGCTAAAACAGAGGCGACGAAAGTGGATGAGCAGTTACGGAAACTTATTGAATTCAGTGACGACTTTACGGAAAATGAGAGTCCACATATGGTAGTGAATCAAGCGGTCATGAGTTCTGAGGAACAATATGATGCTTATATTTTAGCTCATAGCGGCATATGGGTGAATATACGATCTATTAGTTATGATTACTGGAAGTCCAGTCCGAAATTAATAAATGACAGTTCACGTGAATATGTACGTTTACTTGCGGATGAACTGCGTTCTTTGGAGAAAACACTTGATAGTCTTAAAGAAAGCCATACTTCTTCTATAAATTCTATATATGTTGTAGAACTTGCTAAACCCCATGTAGTAGGGCAGTTAAAGCCTCATCTTATCAAGATAAAAGGGATGAATGAAAAGTTGAATGCTGAATTGAATAAAGAGTTTTATTCAAACTCTGAAAATAGGTAACAGAGATGAGTCCTATGATAAAGAAATTGGATATAAAGGCTCAGCCCGTAAGAGACTAAGGAAATTCCGTTCTTTCTTTACGGGCAGAGCAACGAAAGGTATTGTGAAATTGATTTACCTTCCCATATTTTTTAGTACCATCATTAAATTGGCTGGCTTTTCTGCAAGTCTCCTCGTGTAATAGGGATACCACATCGTTCCGTAAGGTACATAACATCGCACCCGATATCCTTCCTCTGCTAGTTTCACTTGATCCTGCATACGAAGTCCATACAGCATTTGAAATTCAAAACGGTCCTTCGGAATATCATGTTCCAGAGCATATTGTTTCGTCCATCTTATGATCTTGTCATCATGAGAAGCGATAGCCGTGTAGACATGGTGATCCAGATGCATCTGGATGATTCGTTTGTACTGCCAGAGTACATCCTTCGTATTCTGGTAGGCGATGGAAGAGGATTCCTTATAGGCTCCTTTTACAAGCCGGAGGGGAATGCCTTGATCTATACAATCCTCTACATCTTGTTCCGAACGGTACAAGTAAGCTTGAATCACGGTGCCTACATTCGTTAACTGTTCCTTATGGAGCTTCCATACGATTTCTAAAGTAGCATCCGTGTATGGCGAATCCTCCATATCAATCCGGACAAAATTCCGGTGGTATTTCGCTTCCCGAACCACGGCACGGATATGTTCATAACCAATCTCTTTATCTAGAGCGAGACCCATTTGCGTTGGTTTCAAAGATACATTCGCCTCTACACGAGACTCCGCAATCGCTTTGATAAGCCGAATGTATTCATTACGATAGCTTAACGCTTGATCAAGCTTTGTTATTCCTTCCCCTAAATGGTCTAATGTGGCCATGATTCCCTTGCTGTTTAGTTTTTTTACTTCTTCAATGGCTCCTTCCAAATCACTTGCAGCAATGAATTTTCTCGCCAAGGACTTGCCGTATCGTAAGGTCAACTTCTCCACCAGGGGATTACCGGAGACGGTGAGCAAGGTTTTTCGGTATAGTTCAGTTCCTATTTTCATGGGCATGATCTCTCCCTTCTACGTTTCATATGTATGGGGGAAAGTCAAGATGAATACATATGAAATACAGAACTCTTCTCATTTCGCTTACAACAAAGCAGGGAGCTCACACGCTAGCAAATTGAGAACAAGCCTGACCAGTAATTAGAAGGAGGCACAAATATGCCCGTTCCATTCCAAAATGAACCCTTTACTGACTTTGGTGCTGAGGGAAATCAGACATTATTTAAAAATGCACTGAGGATGGTTGAATCCGAACTTGGCAAGCATTATCCGCTTATTATTGGCGGTAAGGAAATTGAGACCAAAACAAAAGCCATCTCCATAAATCCTTCCCAGAAAGATCAGGTGATTGGAAGTTTATCTCAGGCGGGTGAGGAGCAGGCAGAGCAAGCGATTGTCACTGCCCAAGCGGTATTTGAACATTGGCGCTATACGACTTTCACGGAGAGGGCGAGATACTTATTCAAAGCAGCAACACTGCTTCGCCGGAGAAAGCATGAATTCTCTGCCTGGATGGTGTATGAGGCGGGGAAAACGTGGGGGGAGGCAGATGCAGATACGGCAGAAGCCATCGACTTTATGGAATTCTACGCCAGGGAAGCACAGCGTCTAGCGCAGCCGCAGCCGCTGGTTCATATTGAAGGGGAAGATAATGAGCTATACTACGTACCGCTGGGTGTAGGAGTGATCATTCCCCCTTGGAACTTCCCGCTTGCGATTATGGCAGGCATGACCACGGCTGCTATTGTATCGGGCAATACGGTGGTGTTGAAACCAGCCAGTACGACTTCCGTTATTGCCGCAAAGTTCATACAGCTCCTGATCGAAGCAGGGGTACCTAGCGGGGTTGTTAATTTCATACCCGGGGCGGGTAGTGAAATCGGTGACTACCTTGTCGATCATCCACTGACCCGATTTATTAGTTTCACAGGCTCAAGAGAAGTTGGGCTGCGGATCAATGAACGGGCTGCAAAAACAGCCCCCGGGCAGAGATGGATGAAGCGAGTCATTGCGGAAATGGGCGGCAAAGATGCAATTATCGTAGATGAAGGGAGTGATCTCACAGCCGCGGCAGAAGCCATTACTGCCTCCGCATTTGGTTTTGCAGGACAGAAGTGTTCTGCCTGCTCACGAGCGATCATTCATGAGAGCGTATATGATGAAGTGCTTTCCAAAGTCATTGAGCTCACTCGGAAACTCAAAGTAGGCAGCCCGCTGCAGCCGGAGACAAACGTCGGACCGGTGATTGACCCGCATGCTTTTCGAAAAATTCAAGACTATATTAAGATCGGAAGAACAGAAGGGGAGATTGTTCTTGGAGGAAAGGCAGAGATTAATGATGGGTATTTCATCGAACCGACGATTATTGCGGGTGTAAGTCCTACTTCGCGTGTATCGCAAGAAGAGATTTTTGGTCCTATCGTGGCATTTACGAAGGCTTCATCCTTCCAAGAAGCACTGCGTTATGCGAACAATACGGAATTTGGACTGACCGGTGCCGTATTCTCTAGAAACCGGACTCATCTGGAACAGGCCAGATCCCTCTTTTTTGCAGGTAACTTGTATTTCAACCGAAAATGTACGGGCGCATTAGTAGGCGTGCATCCTTTTGGTGGATTTAATATGTCGGGAACAGATTCCAAAGCAGGCGGACGGGATTACTTACTTTTGTTCACACAAGCCAAACTTGTCTCTGAAAAATACTAAATTCCTAATCTAATCAGTGTAAAAAAGAAGCCATGCCCTCTAAAGAGGAAACATGGCTTCTTAATGTTCATTCTAGCGTGAGCTATCCCATATGAAGGAAACGTTCACCTGCAATACCTGGTGTCGTCATTTGTTCCGGATGCATAATTTCTTGAAGTTCTTCGATTGTCAGCAGTCCTCGCTCTAAAATAATGGAGGTAATTGTCTGCTTGGTACGAAGCGCTTCTTTCACGATTCCAGCCGCTACATCATACCCAAGATGCGGATTCAGAGCGGTAATCATGGTAAAACTTTGATCTAGCACTCGTTTAATATGGTCACGGTTCGCATCCAGTTCCTTAATGGCAAACCGGTGGAATACATCCATTCCGTTATTCATAATCTTGAGTGATTGTAACAGGTTAAAGGCAATAACAGGGCCCATTACGTTTAGTTCAAACTGTCCTGCACCGCAGGCCAGCGCGATCGTATGATCGTTGCCGATGACCTGGAATGAAATCTGGTTCATGACTTCAACCATTACAGGGTTTACTTTACCCGGCATGATGGAGGAGCCTGGTTGTCTTGCCGGAAGCAGAAGTTCCGAGAAACCTGCTCTTGGACCGGATGCCATGAGTCGAATGTCGTTACAGATCTTGGACATATTGACGGCACATACTTTGAGTGCGGCAGACATCTCCAGATACGCATCTGTATTCTGTGTAGCATCTACCAGATCTTCAGCGGTATATAAAGGTAAGCCTGTTATCTCACCGAGATGTTCGGTTACTTTTTGGATATATTCTACTTTTGCATTCAGTCCCGTACCGACAGCCGTCGCTCCCATATTAATAGAAAGAAGGCGTTTGGACGCTTCTTGAAGCCGTTCCATATCTCTAGAGAGCACTTTCGCATAGGCACCAAATTCTTGTCCTAGTTTAATCGGAACAGCATCCTGCAGATGCGTTCTTCCCACTTTGACTACATCATCGAATTCTACTTGCTTTTGGACAAATCCGCCGTGAAGCTGCTCCATCGTCTGTAAAAGCGTCGTTGCATGACGATAGGCTGCAATCCGCAGCGCTGTCGGAATTGCATCATTGGTAGATTGGGACATATTCACATGGTTGTTCGGGTTACAGTGAAAATAATCGCCTTTGGCTTTAGACAGAAGCTCAAGTCCTCGATTGGCAAGGACTTCATTCATATTCATATTAATGGAGGTGCCTGCACCGCCCTGAATGGAATCAACGATAAACTGATCGAGAAATTGACCTTGCATTACTTCTTCTGCTGCCTTGATAATAACTTCTCCGATTTTCGGCGGCAACATTTTCATATCCATGTTAGCCATCGCTGCGGCTTTCTTCACAGCGGCGAGAGCAAATATGAGTTCTTTTTCAATAGGTACTCCGGTAATAGGGAAATTATCAACCGCCCGCATCGTTTGAATGCCATAGTAGGCAGACGCAGGAATACTTAGTTCACCAATAAAATCTCTTTCAATTCTTACGGTTTCAGACACAAACGTTCCCTCCAGTAGGAAGCTATTATGATGTAAAATATAGCTCGCGATAAGTTTATTGTAAAATATCATCTTTCCACCAAGCAATAATAGTATACATCAATCAGACCTAAAGTTGGAAATAAAATGAAAGCGCAGTCTTTTTATCTCTATAAATATTATATGCAATGAATCTACCAAAGTGACGAGGATAACAAATTACCTAATTCATAGTTTTATACACTTCGTAAATACAGAAAAAGGGGTTGAACTTCTTCCAATTTACTAATTATTTGTGTAATATTCCCTCTAGTGAACAAACGAATGATCCGTTCCGTTATTTCGGTTGGCTCTCAGAGACTTATTCCAATGTAAATAAAAGATCGGGGGAGCAAAGTGTATTTCATCTCACGTGATTCGTCTATATTTGATCCCTTTCATGCCGGGACGTTTGAGTATATGTCAGGTTCTCATGTTACTGTGCTTCTAATTACTTTAGCGTTGCTATTCTTATTGTTCTTATTTAGGTTTCGGTTACGCCAATCACCTCTGCTGAAAGAGCTGTTAAGGTGGAGTCTTGCTGTCATTTTAATATTATCGCAACTCACGCTCGAAATATGGTATCAAGCTTTTGGACTATGGGATATAAAAAATACGTTGCCGCTGGAACTATGCAGTCTTACGCTTATTTTATCGATTTTGATGCTGATCACAAAAAGTAGAGTCCTGTATATTTTTGTGTTTTATGCGGGAATATGTGGAGCGCTGGCTGCCTTGCTTACCCCTAACTTAGCTTATGCTTTTCCGCATTTTCGGTTTATTCAATTTTTTATCGCCCATGGAGCGATTATTTTGTCTGCTTTTTATATGAGGTGGATCGAAAATAATAAGTTATCCTTTTCATCTGTACCGATCGGTTTTGTCATGCTCAATGTGGCGGCCGGTTTCGTGTGGCTGATCAATCAGATGACAGGAGCGAATTATATGTTCCTCTCACGCAAACCGGATACACCATCCATCCTGGATTTACTGGGTCCATATCCGCTTTATATCTTTATGGAAGAAATAGTAGCGCTTCTTCTTTTTCTTATGCTGTATTTACTTTTCTTCTATCTTCCTTGGGGTGCAGTGAATCGGGTAGAGGAGAGCAGGGAGGACGATGTTCATGAGATTGGGTTCTAACAAGAAAGATGGAAATATGGAATGGGGAAAAACAAATAATGACTACCTCACCATGTATCCCGTGAGCGGGATTAGACTGAATGCAGGGATTCTTGTTCTATTTTTCCTTAATCTATTTTTGGTCATCCCTGTATTTGGCGTACCGTATCAACCGATATATGCCTATATCCTATTACCGCCGCTTGCTATTATGAATATATGGGCTTTGGCTTTGATTGTTGCTCCGCGTAAGCTTCAGCTGAACTACGTCTTATTCAGAGGTGTATTCGGTATTGTCAGTTCGCTCGGTTTCATAATTGCGACACAGAAGTTTGCTTACACAGGGCTCGATTTTAAAACACCAATGTATGCTATAGGTTCTTTTGCTGCCTACGGTTTTGCATTATACCACTACATCAAGTCTCATCTCAGGAAGCTAAAATCACCGCGTAAAATGAAGAAGCAGGAGAGAAGAATACCAAGGGTACCCGTAGCCGCATTAACGGGGCTTGGTTATCTGGCTGCGAATCTTTCGCTCATGTTTGTAACGGAAGAAGCGGTTACGATCGTCCTCATGTGTGTTTACTCTATGCTTGCTTTTGTTATGTTTCATTTCATACTGGAACTGCATCGTTATTATGGGCTCAATAGAAGAACAGTAGGTACAAAAAAACCTCCGATCTCTGCAGATTCGCAGTAGATCCGGAGGATTCATATAAAATATAGGTAACCGGAGTTTAACCTCGAAGCAGTGATTCTGCTCCATCTACATAAACTTCCGTACCCGATACGTGTGAAGCTTCATCAGAAGCAAGGAACAATACTAGATTTGCGACTTGTTCCGGCTTACCGGCTTCACCAGCGAGAGGATGCCCGCCCTCAGGATACTCGACAGGAATTTGAACTTCTTCCAAGTCATCAGAGCGAGTCGTCTTACCGTCAATCTCCGTGTCAATTGCACCTGGGTGAACAGAATTTACACGGATTTTGTATCTCGCCAGCTCCAGTGCAGCCATTTTCATAAATGCAGCTTGCCCCGCTTTTGTTGAAGCGTATGCGGAGAAACCGATGTTCGAGAAGACCCGGTTCCCATTAATGGAACTGTTAATGATAATGCTGCCTCCGTTATCTTTCATATAAGGGATTGCATATTTAACCGTTGCGAATGTTCCGCGCATATTGATACACATCGTTTGATCCCAATCTTCCACTTCCATGGTTTCAATTGGAGCAAGCTTGCCGTTTACTCCAGCATTTGCAAAAACGATATCGATCTGGCCGCCTGCAAGTTCAGCTACTTCTTTCATTGCGCTTTCCACCATGTTGGGCTCAGAAATGTCACATTCGACTACGTCAGCACGGCCGCCGTTTTTCTCGATTATTTGTTTTGTTTCCTCTGCCTTTTCTACCGTCCGGTCCAGTAAAAATACACGAGCCCCTTCTTTAGCGAATCGAATGGCTGATGCTTGACCGATACCGGAACCTCCACCAGTTACAACTGCGAGCTTGTTTTCTAGACGTAGTGTCATTCTTTTTTCCTCCCTTAATTTTAGAATCTATGTGAGTACTGATCTAATGTGTTTTCTTATGTACGGTAAATACCCCGGCCAGAGGAGTTTTGAATCAGAATCAAATAAATACAAAATCCCTGCATTCTCTTTACAAGAAAGAGCATGCAGGGATTAGGGCTGTATTTCTTTACCTGTAAATGAACTTCCATACAGGCATGCCTTATTTAAATTTTTTCCATTCCATAGAACTATTCTCGAGCAGGTGTTCAAAATCGTTATCTAGTCGCTTTTGTTCTGCTTTTTTCTTTTCTTCTGCAATTCGTTTGGCCTCTTCCTGACGAGCAGCTTCGGCTGCTTTGATCTCGGAGGCTTGGGCCTTAAGCTTCCCGAGAACTTCTTCACTAAGTAAATCTTTTAGTGTGGCTGCACTTCCTTCATGAGCAGAAGACCGCTGTGCAGACTGTGAAGGTCTTGATCCATTCTTTTTCTTCACCATGACGATCCCTCCATTTCGTTGTGTAAAAAGTATAACAGGAATTATGAAGTGTTGAAACTGATATTTGGATGAAATATACACCTTTTCTTCACGGAAGCATAGTCTAAAAAAGAGAACAAAGGAATAGTTATAAGAAATAATGATAGCGCTTTCTTTAAAATAGTGTAAAATATAGAAACAAGAAAGAAGACAGAGTATACAGCTTATTTTGAATACCGATACTACGACTAATTAAACAGTGAAGGGGTCGTTGATATTGGAAGTGAATAATACACAGCTGCTGAAAGGGTTAATGTGGGGCACCATTCTCAGTATACCGCTCTGGATTTCTATTATGGGTTGGGTTCGAATCTTGTTTTAAAATATTTGTTTCTCGTGTAACACATACATGGCATGGTTAAAAAAAGACCGGCAAGCATACAATAGGGGACTAAAACCCATTCATGCTTGTCGGTCTTTTCATTATTGAATCTTTTCCGGTTCCGGATAATCTACACCGAGCGTATCTACTGTTACTTTTGTCATAACAGGCGGATTTACGGGCCGAGCTTTTTCTCCTGTTTTAAGATTGGTGATTTCATCAACCACATCCATACCTTCCGTCACTTTACCAAAGCTAGCATAAATATTATCTAAATGCTCGGAATCGGCTTGTACAATAAAGAACTGTGAGCCTGCGGAATCCAGATCATTCGAACGAGCCATAGAAATGACACCTCGGGTATGCAGCAAGTGGTTCTTCACTCCATTACTTGTGAATTCACCTTTGATACTATAGCCGGGGCCACCAGATCCTGTACCCTCCGGATCTCCGCCTTGAATCATAAAGTTCGGAATCACACGATGAAAGATCGTACCGTCATAAAATCCGCTGTTAGCCAGCGAGATAAAATTGTTCACTGTATTAGGTGCAACTTCAGGATACAACTCTAAGACGATCTTTTTGTCATTATCCAGTTCAATGGTTGCCACCGGATGAGAAGCATCTTCGTTCGGAATGCCAACGCCTCCGAATTCAAGCTCATCATTTTGCGCTTCATCTTGTCCACAACCCGCAAGTACAAGCAGAAGGGCGGAAACAATAAATAGAAGTTTGAAACCTTTAGATCTGACGAACATACAAGCTCCTCCTTGATTCATGTCGAATATGATTATCATACCCCAAAATAGGACAAACAGGAAAGAACCCTATCCATATGGAAAGGGTCTTTTTCTCTCATTTTACTATTTTAGGAACAAAACAGTAACCAAAATGTGGGTATTAGTTTATACTATTTAAATAGTTTACAAAAAAAGTTTCAGAAACGAGCTCTGGTTTTATTTTTGATCAGGATTACCTACTCCATTAATCAGATCGGTTCCATGCATGGCATCGGGATCAGGGGATACCGGATCAATGGGGCTGTCTTTTGCAATCTCATCTGCATCGGGTACAGCAGCAAGATCAGGTTCGGAAGAGCGAAGAAGTTCCTCGTTAGGAATATTGAAATCTTCTTCTTCCGTATCATCTGCCAAAGAAACAGGGCGGAGATCCTGCATAACCCCTTCTTGAGCTGTCTCAGCATCAACTGGTTCCGTATCTTCGTCAAGACTAATCGTCTGTTTGGTATACGTATTCACATAATCCAGATCATCTTCTGGTATCATATCGATGTTTTCTGACTCTTGATTTAATGTTTTATATCGATCATAAGCAAAATCCGCTTCACTTGTTCTTGGTTTATTATCCATCACGAACTCTCCTTTTGATTTGATGTTATATACTGTCCGTTTAGAACATAGGGAATACATATTTTACGAGGAAATACAGTAGTCCAAAGAAAATAATGATGTAAGCCGCATACTTAATGAATGTTGATGCTACTAAACTAGAATCGGATTTTTTCTGAACTTCTCTTCGTTCAACCTCTACATTCTGATGTGAATCATTCATTTTCGTCTCCTCCTTATATTCTCATAACCTATGCCCACAGTTTGTTCTTGCCCATTCTTAAACCTCTTTGAGGTAGCTTGAATCAGGGGAGAACACAGGTAATGAAGTAAAGAGGAATATGTTCAGAGAAAGGAAGAAGTCGTCAATGGAGTGGTTTACTTTTGGAAATATGTTAGAAACGATTCAAATTGGACAAAAAGCATCGACACCTGGTTTTTCAAGAACGGTCGTCCGTACACCAAGTGGTTTATATTGGACCGGTGGCATATGGAATGGCAAAGTCGTGGAGATCAGGGATTATTTATTCTCAGACATTTGGACGATATATGAAGATGAAGAGAGTCTCGTATGGGAAGAGTACAGAGAACCTATGGAGCGTAAAATCATAGAAATGATTACGAACCAATATGAGGAAGAACGAGCAAAGAGACAAGAAGAAAGAAGAGAAGAAAGAAGAGAAGAAAGAAGAGCAAAACCTGCTCAGACACTATGGAAAAATAAGGATGTATTCTAATCCTTTTAAGAATAGGAATCCATCATACTAATTGAATTATTGAGGTGCGAATAATGAAGATTGTTCCTAGAGTATCGGCTGTTATCATCTTGTGTTTACTATCGGTACTCTTCTTATTACCACCGACCGTCAGTCATGCAGCTGAGGAAGGTCAGCCCCGGAAATTGACAACATGGGAGATGGCTTGGCCTCAGAACCCGGCAGATAATACGGTGGATAAGCTGGTTTCTGGAAGGGATGAGTGGACAACCATCCATGCAGATTCCTCCATAGAACAACAGCTAACGAGCTCGCCGCATACAGCCTGGATCAGAATAAAGCTGCCAGAGGATGTAGAAGACAATATGGCCATTTTTTTTGAACGTATCTATGGTCAGCAGATTAGAGTCTATAAAGATGGACAGATTTTGTATGAGCAAGGGACTCAGCATCAATTTAATAGAAACCCGTTATTGATACCCTTAAGTGATCAGGATGCCGGGGGAACGATTTATATTTGGACCCATAGTGATTATTTTAAAGTGGGTGTCGATCCGTCGATCTGGATCGGCTCTTCTGCCAATCTGAATAAGAAATATGTGGGGGACGGAATAGATGAATTGGTCCTTGGGAGTATGCTGCTCGTGTTGACCATTGTAATCACTGCATTCTCGACGTTTATGTATAAGTTAAAGTATAAGTTATGGGTTGGAATATCCGTTCTGATTGGGTGTTTAGGATTTACGATCTCGATGAATTCCAGTACGATTTATACATTTTATCCGGATATGACGCAGCTGTTTTACTATTTCTTTTTAATTTGCTTTGCTATAGAACTGCCCGTGCTTGCCTACTGCTTTGAACAAATATTTACTTCTGATGCGGCAAATGGAATCATTCGCAAGCTGAGAAAATATCTTATGGCCTATACCCTGTTTTATATATTATGTACGGTAGCAAGTCTGCTATCTCCAGAGACTTATCCCTTTATGAAGTTTATAACAGGTCCTGTTTTTGGGGTGATTTATGTACTGGAACTATTAATCTTGTTATATGTGACGATCAAAGAGGCGATTAGAGGTGAACAGGGGGCAACCTTACTTTCCGTTGGATTTGGTTTATTTGCACTCACAACCATAACAGAATGGATTTTATATTACTCCGTACCTTGGTATGAGTTAGAAATATCGAAATGGACCATTTTTATTTTTGTCTGCTCGATTTTGACGGTGAAAGGCCAAAGGTTGCTTGGAAAATATGAAGAAGTGGTACGTTATACAGAGGAACTGGAGGCTGTCAGTAATGAACTGCAGCGCTCTGAGAAAATCAAAATCATCAGCGAACTCGCTGCCTCAGTTGCTCATGAAGTGCGAAACCCGCTGCAGGTCACACGGGGATTCTTGCAGCTAATGAGCAAGCAGGATGATGACAAGAATAAAAAATATGTAGGCATTGCACTAGAAGAACTGGACAGGGCATCGGACATCATCAATGATTTCTTAACTTTTGCGAAGCCTGAATTTGATCATATTGCACTTATTAATCTATCTGAAGAATTCAATCATATTGAAGGAGTCCTCATCCCGATGGCGAACCTCGAGGGAGGCATAATCATAATGGACATCCCAAGTAATTTGTGGATCCGCGGCAATTCTTCCAAGTTCAAACAGGCTTTTATCAATATTATGAAGAATAGCATTGAGGCACTGCAAGGCTGCGGAGAAGTGAAGGTTAAAGCTTATCTTAAAGGAACGGAAGTCGTGATTCATGTTCAAGATAATGGAATAGGTATGAACCAAGAGGAACTTGTGAGACTTGGTGAGCCTTACTTTTCTAATAAAACAAAAGGAACAGGACTCGGTATGATGGTGACGTTCCGGATTATTGAAGCGATGGAGGGCACGATTGAATATAGCAGTGAAAAAGAAGTAGGAACAGAAGCCGTAATTCGCTTTCCTTCAGGAGTGTAGCAAGCGACATCTACTTATTTTTCTTGCAATGGATAAAAAAGGGGTATGTTCGTCCACAATAACAAGGTGTAAGTAATTATAAGCACCAGGAAGGTGGACAATACAGATGAAGAAATATCTCGTTAGAATTGCATCTGCAGCATTGCTTGGATCCTTACTTATGGGGCAAGGCAGTTATGTAATGGCGCAGCCTGACGTTGTACTTACGGAGACTGAGAAGCAGAATACGGCGGACTGTGGACATACAGGTCATTACCTGTATTTTATGGAAGAGACGGCTAAGATTTTAAAGATAGATATAAAGATGCTTGCGGCAGAGATGCAGCAAGGAAAAACAATTGCTGAGATTGCGAAATCGAAAAACATGACAAGTCAGCAGCTTGAAGAGCAATTGAAGCCAGCTGTGGAGCAACGCGTCGATGAAGCAGTAAAAGCAGGCTGCTTGTCCAAAGAACAAGCGGTCTCGATAAAAGAATCGATAAGCGAAAGATTAAATAAAGTGATTCATACACCGATTAGTGAGCTGAAACAGAAACATACTAGCCACGGCAAAGGACAAAGTAAGATCAACCGAGAATCCATAGCCAAGTTTCTTGGAATCACAACAAGTCAACTTGATCAGGAGCTGAAGCAAGGGAAGTCGTTAGCGGAGATTGCCAAGGCCAAAGGGATCAGTGAGAAGCAGCTTATTGATCATTTGAAAGAAGAATTGACACCAGATCTAACGAAGTTCATTCATCGTAAAATAAAAATGAATCCAAGACCTGGCCATGAAGCCTTGTCTCCCGAAAAAAGCTGAACAAGACTCTAATCTACTTTACCGTATATACACAAAATAAAACGACCTGTTCTCCACCTCCTTAGCGGGGGGAAGAACAGGTCGTTTTATTTATGTAATGGTTTAGAGTGAGTAGATTTGCTTGACAGTATCTGCTTCTGCAATTAGTATTTTTCCTTATACTGCTAATTGAGGCGGGGTTTTATGAAAAAAATAATTAGATTCAGATATATCTTACCCTTTTTATATTTCTGTAATCGTGATAAGTAAATTTGTAGATTTCATAAGATCGATGAAATCGAATTAGCCACCTAAGTCTTTTCAGGAGTCGATGTTCTACACTAAAATGGGGAGTAGGAGGCGATATGGGATGTTTTACCGCAGAGTAGGGAGCAGCGGGCTGAAGGTTAGTGAAATCAGTCTTGGAAGCTGGCTTACATATGGAGGATACGTGGAACGGGAAAATGCCATTCTCGCCATTGAGGAAGCGTATGATCTAGGAGTCAATTTTTTTGACACGGCAAATGTATATGAACAAGGGGCGGCGGAGGAACTGATCGGACAAAGTCTTGCTCCTTATCCAAGGCATTCGTACGTTCTTGCTACAAAAATGTATTTCCCTATGGGGGAAGGACCCAATGATCAAGGATTATCTCGTAAGCATATTATGGAACAGGCAGACGCGAGTTTGAAACGTTTGGGGCTTAGCTATATTGATATCCTATACTGCCATCGGTATGACCCAGAGACACCGCTGGAAGAGACTTTGCGCGCGCTGGATGATCTGGTTACTCAAGGTAAAATTTTATACATTGGTGTGAGCGAATGGACGGCAGCTCAGATGGCAGAAGCCCACGCAATCGCAAGCAAATATCTGCTGGACCGAATCGTCGTTAATCAACCCATGTATAATATGTTTGAACGATCCATTGAAGATGAGATCATTCCATTTGGTGAGGAAAAGGGAATTGGACAAGTCGTTTTTTCGCCCTTAGCTCAAGGTTTATTGACTGGGAAATATAACTCGGCTACAGAACTTCCTGAGAACAGCCGTGCAGCAAAGCTGGATTTCGTTCGTGAGGGAATAACAGAAGATAAGATTACGAAAGTGAAGCAACTGGGCAGAATCGCTGAGGAACTAGGGTTATCTATGTCTCAGCTGGCCATCGCCTGGATTTTAAGACAAAAGAATGTAGCTAGTGCACTTGTCGGAGCAAGTCGCCCGCAGCAAGTTGCGGAGAATGTCAAAGCTTCCGGCATAAAGCTTTCAACAGATGTACTGCAGCAGATTGAATATATACTTAAAACTAAGGATCATTAATCCACAAGGAAAAGCCCCACTAAAGTTATGCACCTGTTCATAACTCCAGTGGGGCTTTTTCAATTTGTTTATTCTGTTAAAGAATTGGTGGCAGGTGTCTTCATTCCAGGTTCGATCTTATCCAGCTTTGTGGTGGTTACTCTTCTCCGTCCAAGTCCCACCAAATAACGAGAAAATGGCAGGCGAGACAGTCCATAACTAATGAGAAGAGAGAACACGGCCGTTAGTGCAAATGTTAGCAAGGTGAATCCAAGATGGTAACCTGCCAGTTGAAGTGGTCTTGTAAAGAACGAGATCCAGTAAATCACCAGTGCATGTACCAAATATCCGCCAAAGGAATAACGACCAATCCATGTAAAAAGTTTATAGAATTTGCTCTTCACAGATAGAAGATGCAAGATGCCGTAAATCAGAAACATTTGCGATAAGATGAGTACAAATGTTGTCGGTTTTAAATAAGTGGAGATATTTAAATTCATGGTGTCTCCAGAACCCCGCAGCACATCATACGCAAGATACACAAAGAGAAGGATGGATAGCAGGGCATTCCAAGGCAGTATTTTTACCATAACGCTTCGGAACCGATCAAGCATGAATGCGCAAACGGCGCCAAGAATGAAATAGAAGATATACATAACGAAAATATTAGTACGGTGGTTAAGTAAAGTCTGTCCTATTCCCGGTGCTATTGCCCACTGTCCCATACGGTAATAGGAGAGATATAGCAGATAAGCATAGGCAATTCCGCTAATCAGCAAGATTGTTAAGACAATTCTATTTTGTTGTTTGTACTCCATTCCTTCAAGCCTGCTTTTGACCTTAATTGCAATCCAGCGAAACAATGGAAACAGCAGATAGAACTGAAATACCATAATGATAAACCATAAGTGATATCCAGCTTGTGGTGTAAACAACTCTCTAACAAGACTTTTCCATGTTTCTACATCCAGCCAATTCGTATACATCGTTAAACGAAGCGATAGCCAGTATACCAGAGTCCATAGTAAAAACGGCACATAAATATCCCCAAACCGTTTACGAAGGAAAGAGGGATAGTGCAGTTTTTGCTCATGATTATAGAACAGAAGCACGGCAGATAGAAAAACGAAAGTCGGCGTTCCAAATCTTGTGAGATGATATATGAACATGAGCATAATGGAATCCGCGGGAAGGATATCTGCTCGGTAAATATATTCTGCCAGACTATGCTGCATGACGATCGCTAGAAAGGCGAGCCCCCTAAATGGAGTCAGCTCCTCAATTCTTGGTTTCTTCAGGGTAATAAACCTCCAATCTGGGCATATCTAGTTGCCCATCTCCTTATTGTAACGAACAAATATTAAATTCAAATGAAAAAAATCTACCTGGGAGAGTTAACATTTGATGTCGAGACTGCTCAGGAAAATCAATAGTTACAAAAAGGTTAAAATCAACATTGAACTTCTTGTAACCTTTGATGAACCGGTTCCAAAAGTACTAGTAATTGTTTCCACTAATGAAAACAGATGTGAGATATATAGGTATAAAGAACTATGAAAGATTTTATTTTCATATAGTTGATTTTTATTGATTTATAAAAGATTAACTTGATTTTATTAGATTAAAAAGCAGTAAAATCATGGTATATCTCTGAAAAACACACTGAAATTTTATAGGTATTAAGAACTATATAGACCAAATCAAAATTATTACTAAAGTCTGATGATGAAGCTTGAATCCTCGCCTAAAATGGGACAAGTCAATGGTCACTGAAGCCATTAGAATGGACAAAAACTTATGACTTCTAGGAGGATTACGACATGAAGGTTACAAAAAAGATACTTACTGCATCCATTACGGCAGTTCTGTTACTTGGAACAGTTAATATGCCTGCTTTTGTAAATCAAGCTTACGCGGCAACGACTACATTAGAAGTGATCTACGGTGTTAACTTTAGAAAAGAACCAAGCACTTCTTCCTCTGTAATTCGGATGCTTAAAAAAGGTGAAAAAGTTACACTAGTGAGTAAATACAGCTCAAGCTTTTGGAAAGTAAAAGATTCGAATGGCGTTACGGGTTATATTTCTTCCTCTTCTAAATATACAAAAACAGTTAGTGGATCATCCCAAAGTGGAAGTAGTGACTCATCCAGCAGTTCATCCAGCAGTGCAACCGTGGAGAAAGTCATTTCTGCCGGCATGAAATATCTAGGTACACCATATAAGTATGGTGCAGACCGAAACAGCACGAAATATTTTGATTGTTCTTCCTTTGTACGACGTGCTTTTATGGATGGTGCGGATGTAACGCTCCCAACGGATTCCCGCAAACAAGCTACTTATGTAAAAAATAAAGGAAACACGAAGAGCAGCATCTCTAGTCTAAAACGTGGAGATCTGATGTTCTTTATGTCCTATAAAGGTTCAAGCGCTTCTTCTTACTCTGGGATTGATAAAAGTAAAGAGACCGTGACACATGTAGGTATTTACCTTGGAGATAATAAAGTGCTGCATACGTATTCCACTGACTCCGGCGGTGTTCGTGTAGATACCGTTACAGGGAAGCACTGGCAGTATCGTTTCTTATTCGGAGGAAGCGCACTATAACAATAAACCAAAAAGACAACTCTTCAAACAAAGAAGAGTTGTCTTTTTATCTATTACTTTAGTTTCATTCATGATAGAGCCGCAAAATAATGTTTTGGTTGTAATTTCCGAATCCCTCACCATATAAGGTAAGCCCACCCGCATGCTTGGCGTCTTCCGCTGTAGCCAGACGAAAAGTCCATTGATTTCGGTTCACCGGAATATCTGTGATGGTTACATCCGACATTCGCTGCCCATCGATAAAAGTACCCATAGGAGTTACTCTAATAATCTTTAACAGTCCATACTGATTTACATCATCGAGCCACCAATCTGGTGTAAATACACCGCGCCCATGTCCTGAATCACCAGGACTTGTCCATATTCCAAGTTTCACGCCATTTAGCGTAAAGCTGATATCAGACGGCCAGTTTGGATTCACACCTGGCGCTTCTGAGCCAATCTCGAATGAAAGTTCAATTTCGGTAAGTGAATGACCTTGTAATACGTAATTTGGGATTTTGTATTCTACATACCCTTTACCAAACCAGAGGATATGTGCATTCACTCGTTCAGGGTCAAGAAAGTAACGAGGGTCATCATATTGACCAATTACTTTTTCCGTAGTAGACAGCCCGCAAGTTGGGTGAACCTCACATTCCGTATAATGACCAATCGGAATGGACACTTCTTGATATTGACGAGAATTTTGCGCCTTCTGCGGCATCGTAATTTCAATCCAATCTACAGAAAGGGAGTTGATTTTATGTGTGCCGCCATTTTTTCGAATCATCTTAGATTCCGTTATGCCAACTTCCTCTAGTTTACGAACATGCATCGTAACGATGGCACTGCTTAGGTTTAATCTTGCTGCAAGCTCTTTGATATTGAGCGGCTGCTCCGCAAGTAATTTGATAATGGAAAGACGTACATTGCTAGCCAGAGCTTCATAGAGAGGAAGCCACTTTTTATCTGTATTTGCTCTAATCATTTAAATTCTCCCCTGAACGTTCAATAGTTAATATCAACTATTATAGAATTAGCATTAATATAAATCCAATGTTTTTTGAGAAAATAGATTTAAGAGGGTTGATTTTATACTATATTTGGATTTTAATATAAAGTAAGCGGTATCAATTTATAGTGGGATTAATTTTTGTATTAATTTAAAGAGGTGAAAAGAGATGGGAAACAAGGCAAAGATGGTTGTAGATAAAGATTTTACAATTGGTGAAGTAGACAAACGTATTTATGGATCGTTTATTGAACATTTGGGCCGCGCTGTATACGGCGGGATTTATGAACCTGGACATGAAACGGCGGATGAGTCTGGGTTCCGTGGGGATGTCCTTGGGTTAATTCAGGATCTTCAAGTACCGATTGTACGTTACCCAGGTGGGAATTTTGTATCCGGTTACAACTGGGAAGATAGTGTAGGTCCCAAAGAGGAACGGAAGCATAGACTGGAGCTTGCTTGGAGAACAACAGAAACGAATGCATTTGGATTTAATGAATTTGTGGATTGGGCGAAGAAAGCAAATACCGAAGTCATGATGGCTGTGAACTTGGGTACACGCGGGATTGATGCAGCACGTAATATTGTAGAGTACAGCAATCATAAATCAGGCTCGTATTATAGTGACCTGCGTATTAAACACGGGTACAAAGAGCCGCATAATGTAAAGACATGGTGTCTTGGCAATGAGATGGATGGACCGTGGCAGATCGGGCACAAAACAGCAGAGGAGTACGGCAGAATCGCCTTGGAATCTGCGAAAGTAATGAAACTGGTTGATCCTTCTATAGAGCTTGTTGCCTGCGGCAGTTCGAGTATTCATATGCCGACATTCCCTGAATGGGAAGCAACGGTACTAGATCATACGTATGATCATGTAGAGTATCTTTCTTTGCATCAATATTACGGAAATCGGGAACAAGATTCAGCTCAATTCCTGGCGCGTTCACTAGAAATGGATCAATTTATTGAAACGGTAACGGCAACTTGCGATTATATCAAAGCTAAAAAACGCAGTAAGAAAAAGATGTTCCTTTCTTTTGATGAATGGAATGTATGGTTCCACTCCAATGATAATGACAGAAAGATCGAACCTTGGGGAGTTGCACCTCCTCAATTAGAAGATGTATATAACCATGAGGATGCACTGCTTGTAGGCTGTATGCTGATCAGTTTGCTGAAACATGCAGATCGTGTAAAAATGGCATGCCTCGCGCAGCTTGTTAATGTCATTGCTCCAATCATGACAGAGAATGGCGGCGCAGCATGGAAACAAACAATCTATTATCCGTATCTCCACACATCCGTGTACGGCCGTGGTCAGGCACTCGTTCCGCTGATCCAATCACCTAAGTATGATACGAAAGAAATTACGGACGTTCCGTATCTGGAGGCAATTGCGATACATAACGAAGAGGCGGGAGAAGTTACAATCTTCGCTGTCAATCGTCATCTGGAAGAGTCGCTTCCTGTAGAAGTAGATTTGCGCAGTTTCGGTGACTGCCGTCTGATCGAACACACCGTACTCGAGTCTGACGATCTGAAAGCTGTGAATACAGCAGCGAATCCAAACCGTGTGGCTCCACATTCAAATGGGAACGCAGTGGTAGACGGAACAACGGTTACTTCACAACTTGCTAAAGCCAGCTGGAACGTGATCAGGCTCAAAGTGAGTGTATAAGAAGCACACAATATTTATTATTTTTATTAAAAACCTCTACTCCGGGAATCTCTCGGGGCAGAGGTTTTTCTAATCCACAGAATGTATAGAATCATACTCTAAGACTTGTTTACATAGTGATGAATAGCATCTCTTAGAAACTGGGCTGCGCCGGGGCCTGCCTTATCATCATAGTAAGAAGTAAATCGCGCATCTGCTACATACATATCGGCAAGGTGTTGATATGCCTCTTTGGAAAATGTACTCCATGAGTACATCAGCCACTGTTTATGTTTCTGTACGATCTGTTCGGCTTCTTCAGATGAGGGGCTATTTGTCTCAAGTGCTTTTTTCAGTGAATCAATGATTTCGGCTTCAAGAGTCTGCATCTGGTGATAATCTTGTTCACTTATTCCTCTTAATCTGGCGTTGCTTTCATCGATCTCGCGGTCCCCATATTTCTCTCTGATCTCAGCACCGTAGTTACGTTCATTTTCCCTGATTCGCTCCGCTTTTAAACCTTCAAATTTCTCTTTGTCCTGCATCTTTATTCCTCCTTCTTTACTCTCAATAGTTACCTTCACCGTATGGAGCAATTGTTCAAGATGATCCATAAATTCGATAGCCGGATGAATTAATTCGGGCTGGCGGCAATAGTCCAATCTGATCGTAGTACCGGAGTGTGCGCCCGCTGACCCCAGATAATTCTGCCAATTGATGAACGGTGTATTCCATGATGAATCCTCCTTACAAATCTCATCCTAAACTTATACGTAACGTATAGGTCAATAACTAATTTTTAATAAAATTTAGTTCTGTCAGCTATGTAAAATAAGCTCCGCAGTACTCCCGATCGGAAGCAGCTGCGAAGCTTATCTTTAATCCGTATTTTGCTCAAGTATACAAATTAATTCTGTTTTTCATTCTTTTGTGCGGAAGGTTGTTTTTCAAATACTTCAGCCGCTTCTTCAGCAGAAAACTCAGTATCGAAAGCTCCTGGTACAGGCAGCTTATTCAGCTTCGTATTGCTAACCTCTGCTTTGGTTGGTTCATTGCTTGATGATTTACGCATGGGAACACCTCCTTTACACGAACATCAACAGTATTTTTCCATACATGGCTATTTTCTATACCACATTTGGGACTGTGATCTAAGGATCGGAGGGAGAGATGAATTTATCGCTGAAAAGAAGGCGTTGCAAACTTGTCAATCATATCTCTCAGTTGCTTACGAATTGAGTGTTCGGTGGAACACTCAATTTCAATGACAGGCTCTGACGTAGGATCAGGCTGAATATTATGGACACTGTAAAAATGCTCTTCTACATTTAGCAGTAACAGCATCTGCTCTGGAGTTGGCATTTCTTCATCACCATAATGAAGAATGCTTAGATTATCTAGATTTTTCCCTGATTTTATAAAGGCAGAACCCCAGGCCCGGATCAATTGTTGTTCAGGATCGGTTATCGCCCATCCACTTAAGAGAGTGGAGACGTTTGTATCCGGCGAAATAGCAGTAAGTGCATTCCATCTGGACTCAGATAAACGAAGCTTGGTGGATTTTGCAGGAAGTAAACGCTCCTGACTGAGATAAAATCGATATAACTCTTCTTCCCATTCGGAAGGTTCTGTCCAAGTAAACAGATGAATTCGCTGATTTACTGCGAGATGGTACAAGTATTGACCACGCTGTTCTTCTTCTCCGGCATGAATCGTGAGCACTTTTTCTTGATCATTCATAAGCGAATAGCCCCGGAGCATCCTGCGGCTTCTTGCAAAATGAATGAGCATTTCCAACAGATCAGGCACGAATTCAATTTCCGTCTCTTCTAAGCTGACAATAAGTCCTTTGGAAAGAAGACTATGAGAAGCAGCCTGAAGGATCAGTTCCCATTCACGCTCTGATAGTTCTCCGTACATCGGTTTCAGCAAGCCGGCAGCTACGTCCTCTGCTCCCATTGATGCGAGTGCAAAGCCAAACTCTTCTATGGATAACGTAATTAGTGGTTTGTCCATAATTCCTCCTATTATCTGTGATAATGAAAAGCTCGAAAACATTGGCAGGTATGTAGTTGGATATTTTTGTTTTGTACTTATTTTGTGCTTGCCCCATTATGGACACGGCGAAGTTGTTTCAGTGTTCTGTTTAGTTCGTCAGTACTTAGTACATGGTAGGTGTTGATATCCACATGTTCTCTATTTTTTAGCTTCAATCGATAGAAAGGAGGGACCGATTGCACCCACTTATTCATGGATGATTCGTGAAGCTCTATTTTCTGGATTGAACTCCAGGGAATGAGGGTTCCGTCTTTCAGCACGATATTATTATGATCATATGAGAACAATGGTTTCTTAGAGAAACTAAAGCGCAGCATCAGTATGAGCTGAGGACCAACAAACCAGAAACCAATCAGCATACCAGTGGCATAGTAAAAAGCTTCAGCTATACCCAGGTTATCTCCAGTAAGGGCATAGACGAGCAAAAAACAGCCGGAAATGATAATGAGAGCAGCCATTGCTTTTCCGAAAGCTAGTTTTCGTCGATAGGATATCGAATGCATGGGTTTAGCCTCCAGTTTCTTATGAGAGGGGGTATATTATTTTATACTTCCCCCATTATGGACACGGCGAAGTGTTTTCAGTGTTCTTTTTAGTTCATCAGTACTTAATACATGGTAGGTATTGATATCCACATGTTCTCTATTTTTTAACTTCAATCGATAGAAAGGAGGGACCGATTGCACCCACTTGTTCATGGAAGATTCGTGAAGCTCTATTTTCTGAATTGAACTCCAGGGTATGAGGGTTCCGTCATCTAGCGCGATATTGTTTTGATCATAAGAGAACAAAGGCCTCTTAAAGAAGGTCAGGATCAATAGTCGAATGAGCTGAGGACCGAAAAACCAGAAACCAATCAGCATACCACTGGCATAGTAAATGGCTTCACCTATACCCAGGTTATCTTCAATAAGGGCATAAACGAGCACAAAACAGCCGGAAATGAGAATGAGGGAAGCCATTGCTTTTCCGAAAGCTAGTTTTCGCCGATAGGATATCGATTGCATGGGTCAACCTCCGGTCTTTGCGATAACTTCGTATTTCTGTATTATTTAAATAATCCGCTAGCCCAGCGGATGGCACCTTCGGCTGCACTTGCCACATGTTTACCGGCGAATGACCCCACAGCACCTCCAACATAAGCGCCTACTGCCGTTCCTACCGGTCCAAATGCACTTCCAAGCGTTCCGCCAACAATGGCACCTGCGCCTGCAGCTGCTGATTTAATAACGACATTGGAGGCAGATATGGCAACGTCTGTTCCGGTGAGGGTTCCGCTCTTTATTTTCCCAGCAGTTTTGATACCTTCATCAAAAATATTAAGTCCTACGTTAATAGGAAAGAGTTTCTTGCTGATCATCTTTGGAATCGCTGAAATCTTCATTCCATACTGGCCTTTTTGTACTCCAGCTACCACATTACGAGTCCACTCTGGAAAACTGCTTGCTTTACTAAGACCGAGCCCGATTTTCCCTATTTTGAGGTTTCCGGCCCAATTATCGAATCCTTTCAATCCCTTCATGACAAGACCAGGCTGACGAAATTGTTTATCTATTCTTCTTGCCATATTTCTTAGGAAGGTATCGGGACCTTTTCCGTTTACCCATTTTGCATTATGAATGACTGCTCGGGTTGGATCTTTAGCACTCCGTTTGAATTCAACGGTCTTTGTTAAGACGAGTGTGCTCGCTAGTCCACTGTATAATGCAGTCCCAGCCATAGCAAGATTTCCGCGTAAACCATTGACTGTACTCCATGCACTCGAACCATTGTCAAATGCATCCGAAAGGGTCTCTTTCGTTTGTTCTTGCCATGCTTCTTTGCTGTTTCCTTCTGACGTGATTCCGGTATCTTGTGAACCATCTGCTTCCGCAAATTTAACGGAGATGGAATGAAGATCGGTACCAATCGAAGATACTCTAGAAGTAAATGTCTCCATCTGGGAACGAGCGGTCTGGAAGTCCTGATAAAACCGTTCCTGGGTTATGCCTGACCACTGGCTTTGCAAGGAGAGAATATTTGCATTCAGACTCGCCACCATACTTTTACTTTTCTCGGATGCTTGCGTAAATTGTTTGGAGATTTCGAGAATACGTTCCGGGGGGACTACAATTCTTGTCACTACCATTCACCTCATCAAAGATATTAAACAGAAGAAGGGTTCTATCAATATATGGTGCATTTACCCAATAATTCTAATGTTAGAATCATTCGGTTGGCAACTAAAAATGGTTGATTTGGCACAAAACAGGTCTTAAGGAAGGGTTGAGATATGAGCCCAAGGTTCCGTTACGCTCTCATTTACAAAAAAACAGCCCCAAAAGCAGGGTAGCTTCTGAGGCATCTTCTTACTATTTGCGTACTTACGTACGAACAAAGCTGAGTTTAGCCGGCATCATTTCGTGATTTTTCTTCAAATATCGTTTCACGTCCCGCTTCAAGTGCATGTTGATATAAATCTTCATACGTTCCTCTCAGCTCCATTAGTTCTTTATGGGTGCCGGATTCCACGATTCGGCCTTCTTGCATAACAAGAATACGGTCCGCATGCATGATGGTCGATAATCGGTGAGCTATGACAATGGTAGTCCGCCCGGCAGCTACAGAAGAGAGCGCATTTTGAACTAATTGTTCCGTATGTGAATCCAGATTCGCTGTTGCTTCATCCAGTATGAGAATTCGGGGCTGGAATACAACAATACGCGCAAAAGAAATCAGCTGCCGTTCTCCTGCAGATAACCCGCTGCCTCTTTTGGATAGATGCGTATCATATCCGTCTGCTAAACGGCGAATCATGGAATCTGCCCCTACAAATTTGCAGGCTTCGATAACCTGCTCTTTGGGCACATCTTCTCGAAACAGCCGGATGTTATCTATGATCGAGCCGGAGAAGAGAAAAGGGTCCTGCTGAATCAGCCCGACAATTCGGTGCAGCGTTTCTTGCGGCATTTTACGAATATCAACACCGTCAATCTCAATACTTCCCTCATTCACATCATAGAATCGATTCAGCAGACTGATGACCGTACTTTTACCCGCACCGGTTGTTCCTACAATTCCAATCATTTCACCCGCATGAACAGTCAGATTCAGGTTATGAATGATAGGCTGATCCTCAAGATAACCAAATGAGACATCGTTAAAATCAATTCGTCCGTTCACATCGTCTGTTGTTAGGGTGACGGCTTTATTTGTATCCGGTTCTTTCACTCCAGGATCCGTGCTGAGTATCGCCCAGATCCGTTCCATCGAGACTGTAGTGGACTGGAATGTATTCCACTGCATCGTAATTTGGTTGATCGGCTGGAAAAATTGACGGATATAACTGATGAATGCATAGAGTACGCCGACTTCCAGTGAGGAACCGAGGACCGCTTTACCGCCTAACCAGATCATAAGTACAAGGGCAATATTCCCTAGAATATCAAAGGTTCGGTTAAAGATGACGTTAGACCGAATCTGCCTTACATTAGCCGAAAAGTATTGTCCATTCTGCTCGTTAAATTGTTTCATTTGTTCCTTTTCCTGATGATAAGCCTGAATGAGAAACATGCCGGATAAGTTCTCCGCGATAAAGGAAACCAGTCTCGATAAGCGGGTTCTTGCTTGCTGATAGGTTTCACGTAGATATTTACGGAACAACACGGCCACAAGGGCAATGAATGGAAGAACAGCTACAGAATATAGAGCAAGTGTAACGTCCAGCTGGAACATAAAAACAATAATCATCACGAGCATCATGCCATCTCGTATCAGACTGAGCAGTACCTGTGTAAAGAAAGAACTGATCGTTTCTGTATCACTCGACACATTGGTGACAAGGCTTCCGCTGTGTTTACGATCGAAAAAGGACATCGACATCTTCGTAATATGAGTGAACAGATCTTTACGGAGTGCAGCTACTATATTCTGTCCTGCATACTGCAACAGATTATTTTGAATATAAGTGAACACAAAACTAATGACCGACAAGACAAGATAGACAAGGGCAATTTGAATGAGAAAAGTAAGCCCAGTTCGGCCTAGTGCTAGATGGTCATCGATAGCGACTTTAATGAGATACGGCTGTGAAAGTTCGGCAGCAATCCCAAGTAAGGAGCAGAAAAAGATGAGAACAAAAGTAAAGCGATGCGGCCTGCCATATCTTAATATGGAGCGGAATGCACTTGTATTTTGTTTCTTATCTTCATCCAAATCCAAATGGGTACGGGGTTGTTTCTTTCTTATGATCGTATCAGACATGATGCAATCCCTCCTCCTGAATACGGGCAAGAGAAGCGTACCTGCCTTCAAGGTCTATCAGGTCTTGATGCGTACCTTGCTCCATAATCCGTCCTTCTTCAAGAACGACAATCACGTCCGCATGTTTCACCGCACTGATCCGGTGCGAGATGATCAAGGTCGTTTTATGTTTACGATCTTTTTTTAATTGGTTTAGAATACCGGTTTCGGTTACCGCATCCACTGCGCTCATGCTGTCGTCCAGAATAAGTAAAGGTGAATTCTTCATCAGTCCTCTAGCGAGACTTGTACGCTGCCTTTGCCCGCCTGACAAGGTGACACCTCGCTCACCGAGCGGAGTTTCAAATGACTTAGGGAACTGAATGATATTATCGAAGATCATCGCTTGTTTCGCAGGTTCCTCCACCTGACTGATCGTAGCCGTTCGATTGCTGAATGCAATATTGTCACGAATCGTTGTGCTGAACAAGAATCCATCTTGAGGTACATAAGCTAATTTGGAACGCAAACTTTCCAGTGTCAGACTACGTACATCGGTTCCGCTGACTTTGATTGTGCCGGCAGGAGGTTCATAGATGCGGAGCAGCAATTTTACGAGTGTGCTTTTTCCACTGCCCGTTCGTCCCACGATGCCGACCGTTTTTCCTGATGGTATGACTAGATTAATATCCTTAAGAGCAAACTCTTTACTGCCTGGATACTTGAAGGATAGTTCCTGAATTTGAATGTCTTCTACCTGCTTCAGTGGTTTTGCATCGGCGGTCTCACGTACATCAGGAATTTCAGCGAGCAGACTGTTGACACGTTCAAGAGAAGCGCCGGACCGCTGCATCATATTAATCACATTCCCGATCTGCTGAAGGGGGCCCATAATCATACGCAAGTACAGGGTCAGAGCTACAAAACTACCTAGACTGATTGTATTCTGAATCGTCATGTATCCGCCTACCACGATAGATACAACGAGGGAGAATGCTCCGAGCAGTGGAAGCAGTGCCTGAAAAAGGGACGAGAGACGTACCAGCTTCAGCTGTTTATCCCTTATTGCATCTACAGAAGCACCAAAACGAATTCGTGAGATTTCTTCCGTTGCAAACGTTTTGGTAACACGAATCCCGCCAAGTTGTTCTTCCGCTGATTCTGTCATTGATGCAAGCGCTTCCTGAACAGCTTTTGATCTTTTGCGAATACGGGGTCCGAAGTACACTACTAGAAAAGGGATAGCCAGCAGAGGACCTACACTGATCGCAATGAGCGTAAAGGGAATGCCGCTAATCATCATCATGACTACACAAGACAGCAGCAGGAATACTGCATTCGTTGTCTGATTAATGCCGTTAGATATGGCTTCCCGGACGGAAGTGACATCATTCATTACATAGCTGAGAAGCTTGCCTGTGCCTTGTTTCGCAAAATATTTTTCACTGAGCTCTGAAAATTTACCGAAGAGTTTTTGCCGGGTAATGAACTCGAATCTTCTGCCGAGCCGCATAATCATAAACTGGCCGAGTCCGAATAAAGCATTGTAGGAGATCGCTATAATTAGTAGCTGCAGACTGAAGTGGATGATTTTATCCATGGTGAGCGTTTGTCTTTGCAGTTCATCTGTAAATTGACCTACTACACGGGGGAGCAGGGCCTGATCAACATTGGAGATAATGATTAGCAGAATGGCACTAAGGTAGGAAACCCAGTGAGACTGTACATAGTTACGAAGTAAACTTCGATCATTCACGGATCACTCATCTCCTTAATCAGTGTTTGCGGACACAAAAGGGCAGGACGCTGGTTGTCAAAAAAGCGTCGTGCCCTTTCTAATGTATGTATTTTGCTGCACATTATAATCTTATTCTTAAGTAAATTCGCTTTAATGTCAAACCGTTTAGTGGCCATAAAACAGCTTTTATGGAAGTGCACTCTAGCCCAAAAAAGAATGTGATGAGATTTCTCCTCATTGGGGAATATATAAGTAGTCTTACAGAATTAGACTTTGCCATGAAACATATTTCAAAATTTTCTCGTTTAGAGAATAGAACATATACGAATCAATTTCATAATACCTCTAGTTGCCTTAATCAGGAGTATATATAGATCAAAATGGTTCTATTTGTCTATATATAGTTACAAATTCATCGTTTTCATGAGTTATGAAATTGATTCACGTGATTGAATTAAAGGTTTATAAATGATGGAGGTAGGTTACGATGAAACATTTAACCGTTAAAACTTCAGTTGTAGCTTTAAGTTTGACCTTTGCTTTTGGAGGAGTGTCAGCTTATGCTTTTGACGATGTTACATCAGATACACAGGTTCAGATGCTTCAGGCGCTTCGCGATCAAGGGATTGTGAAGGGAGTGTCTTCAAATAAGTTTAATCCCGCAGGCACTTTATCAGAAGCTCAAGGTATTCAGATGATTGTAAATGCATTTGATCTGAGCGCAGGAAACGAAAAGACGGAGCCGGGAAACCTGAAATGGTATCACGCAGCTTATGATGCGGCTAGAGCGGAAGGGTTGTCCTTACCAGCAATAAGAGACGCAGAAGAGGCACTCACGAGAGAAATATTTGCAAACCTCCTATTCGAAGGGATAAACACGACAGGTGAATATCCTGTTATCTTACTCTACAACCACATCAAAGATGAGCAAGAAATCAAACCTGAGTATATCTCTTCGATTCAGAATTTACTGAATATGAAGGTAACTAGCTTGGGTGATGAGGAACAATTTAGACCCCGTGATACGCTCACTCGAATGGAGGCGGCAGAGATGGTCTATCAAGCAAGAGAGTTCATTGATCGACATGGAAGCGGCGGTGGAACGGATGAAACACCGGGAACTGTGCCGGGAAGCGGTCAGCAAGCAATGGTACCTGAGGTATCATCTCAAACGATAGATGAGAAGACGGTAAAAGTGAAAATTAGTCTGGAACTGCCCAATCCCGGCTATGGTCTTGAGATTAAAGATGTAGAACTTAGTAAGAATGGAAAAGCGATCATCAAGTATGAGATCATTCAACCTGATCCTAACAAAATGTATCCGCAGGTAATTACAGAACGGTCTGCGGAGACGAATATCCCTTCAGGATATACGCCGGAAGTGGCGCCATTTTCATAACGCTCCGGAATTCAGGCGCTCCGGAATTCCATCTGACTGTTTCGTTGTTTTGCTTCGCAAAGCCAAAGGCACTGTCAGATGGAATTCCTCCGCTGGGAGGGTTAAAATAAGAAAACTGGTTTTCTCTTTTTTGATGGGACCCAAAAAGACGTCTTCTGTTCACATGTCTGAACTGAACCCTATTAAGTAGACAGTTTTAAAAAAAGGATGCGCTGCTGTTTAAGCGGCAATGAGATGACTTCGGT
>NZ_JACSQL010000014.1 GCF_014836635.1 Paenibacillus gallinarum
AGCTCAGCTGGATAGAGCGTTTGACTACGAATCAAAAGGCCGGGAGTTCGAATCTCTCAGGGCGCGCCATTATATTTCGGGATGTAGCTCAGCTTGGTAGAGCACCTGGTTTGGGACCAGGGGGTCGCATGTTCAAATCGTGTCATCCCGATACTTTATATGCGGGTGTAGTTCAATGGTAGAACTTCAGCCTTCCAAGCTGATAGCGTGGGTTCGATTCCCATCACCCGCTCCAATTATTTAACGTAAAGTCTGGTTCAGTAACTAGGCTTTTTTTTGTATATATAGATATAATTAATGGATCAATTAGTGTATTACTAGATGTGTGCTTGTTACTAGATTGTACTTGCTTTTATGCAATTGCAAATAAATATTGGATACATTGATTAACATATAGAAGCAATAAATCAGCTTATCCACTGTTGAATTGGTCAAGAGAATCTCTAGAAATACGACAAGAAAAGCAGTATTTTACATTAAAAGTTACAAAAAACCTGTATTTTCTATCACAAAACTAAAGATTTTCACTGATTTTTATTGTATTATGTTATGAAGGTGTCATTTTTTTACGTAGAATTTTGTAATTAGCTGGAGATAGGAGGATAAGCATGACAGAAATTACGGTAACCGCGAACAAAAGCAATTCTAACAACTTGTTGCGCCGGGATGTGCGGTTTCTTGGTAATATACTCGGGGAGGTTCTCGTCCATCAAGGAGGTAATGAACTTCTAGACGTGGTAGAAAAAATTCGTGAAACCAGTAAGGCTTTACGAGCAGAATATACGCCAGAGTTGTATCAAGAATTCCTTAGTATGATCAAGCAATTAGATTCTGAGAAGCGCCATCAAGTGATACGAGCTTTTGCAGTATACTTTCAATTGGTGAACATTGCGGAACAGAACCACCGAATTCGCCGCAAACGTGACTACGAAAGATCTGCAGGAGAGACTGTGCAGCCAGGATCAATCGAAATGGCTGTTAAAACTTTGAAGGAAAAAGGGTTTGGATATAATGATGTTCAGGAAATCCTAAGTTCTCTTTCCCTTGAGCTTGTTATGACTGCGCATCCTACGGAAGCCATGCGTCGTGTTATTCTCGATATACATAAACGTATATCGGAAGATGTCATGCTATTAGATAATCCTATACTAACGCTCCGGGAACGTGAACAGCTGCGGGAGAAATTACTCAACGAAGTCATTACCCTGTGGCAAACGGACGAACTGAGAGATCGTAAACCTACTGTGCTTGATGAAGTAAGAAACGGAATGTACTATTTCCATGAAACTCTATTCCATGTACTACCTGATGTTTATGAAGAACTAGAACGTTGCTTACAAAAGTATTATCCAGAAAATAGCTGGCATGTACCTACGTACCTGAGATTTGGCTCCTGGATTGGTGGAGACCGTGATGGAAATCCATCGGTAACTTCTGATGTGACTTGGGAGACACTCCGAGTGCAACGTAAGCTTGCTATACGCGAATATAAACGTATTTTAATTGAGCTGATGGGAAATTTAAGTTTCAGCACTAATATCGTAAACGTATCTGAAGAATTAATGGCTTCTATTGAAGAGGATCGAAAACATGTAGTTATTAAGAAAGCAGACATATGGCGTAATGAGAAAGAACCTTACCGTATTAAACTTGCTTATATGATAACTAAACTTAGTAATGTTTTTGATGAAAGCAAATTGGGTCAGCCGGATCGGTATGACTCACCAGAGGAATTAATTCGTGATTTAAAAGTGATCGATTGTAGCTTGCGTCATCATTATGCTGACTATGTTGCAGATACGTATATCAAGAAAACGATTCGCCAAGTAGAACTTTTTGGATTCCACACTGCTACGTTAGATATTCGTCAGCACAGTCAAGAGCATGAAAATGCGATGACAGAAATTTTAGCTCATATGAATATTGTGGAAGATTATTCTGCGCTCAGTGAGGAAGAAAAGATTAATTTACTTGCTGATTTGCTCAATGATCCGCGTCCATTAACATCATCTCACTTTAAGTATAGTGAGAATACACATGAATGCTTGGAAGTATATCGTACCATCTACCGAGCTCAAAAAGAGTACGGAAAGAACTGCATAACTAGTTATCTGATTAGTATGACACGAGGTGCAAGTGATCTGCTCGAAGTAATGGTCCTCGCTAAAGAAGTTGGGTTATATCGTATCGAACCTGACGGCACTGTTGTATGCTCAATTCAGTCCGTACCTTTATTCGAGACGATTGATGACTTACATGCTGCTCCGCAAATCATGAAACGTCTGTTTGATTTGCCAGTCTATCGTAAAAGTGTCCTAGCAAGAAATGACGTACATGAAATCATGCTTGGATACTCTGACAGTAATAAAGATGGTGGAGTAGTCACAGCGAACTGGGAACTGCTTGTTGCGATGAATGATATTACGGCGATGAGTAAAGATTACGGAGTGAAGTTGAAATTCTTCCATGGACGCGGAGGAGCTCTTGGACGCGGAGGAATGACATTAAATCGCAGTATTCTGGCTCAGCCGTCTCATACCATTGGTGGAGGTATTAAAATTACTGAACAAGGAGAGGTTATCTCTTCTCGTTATTCACTTAAAGGTATTGCTTATCGCAGCCTGGAGCAAGCTACGTCTGCATTATTAACATCAGCAACTGCTGCTCGTACGGAGAAAGTCGATGAGAAAGAAGCTGGGTGGAAAGAGATCATTAGAGAAATTTCCGAAGTTTCACTGGAAAAGTACCAAGATCTTATTTTCCGCGACAAAGATTTCTTCGATTTCTTTAAAGAATCTACTCCTTTGCCTGAGATTGGGGAACTAAATATTGGTTCTCGTCCATCTAAGCGTAAGAATAGCGACCGATTTGAGGACCTGCGTGCGATTCCATGGGTGTTTGCATGGACACAGAGCCGTTACCTCTTCCCGGCATGGTACGCAGCTGGTACGGGTCTACAGAGTTTCTACCAAGGTAAGGAAGAGAACCTGAAGGTTCTACAAGATATGTATAATAACTATCCTTTCTTTAGTACCTTGATAGATACAGTACAAATGGCAGTAGCGAAAGCGGATATGAATATCTCAAAACAGTATACTTATATGGTTAAGGATGAAGAAGTACGTAATCGGATTGTGGGACTTATTAAAGAAGAATATAAGTTGACCAAAGATCTGTTACTTAAAGTAACGGGACAACAAGAGATTTTGGATAACGTACCTGTTATTCAAGAATCGATCCGTTTGCGGAATCCATATGTTGATCCGTTAAGTTATCTCCAAGTTCAACTGCTTGCAGAGCTACGTGAACTGCGCGAGCAAGACGGCGATGATGCGGAGCTGCTTCGTGAAGTGTTGTTAACCATCAATGGTATTGCTGCAGGGCTACGAAATACAGGTTGATAAGTCGTTAAATACAAAGCGAAATCATGACTATAGGTTTTTCAATAAACGGGGGATCTTGCAAAAGAGACCCCGGTTTTTTTTGTGATATTTTTAATGGATTCATAGTTGAAATGGATTGCAATTTAGGTGGACATCGATTACGATTTGAATGATGTAGGTAGCCAAATAGGGCGGTACGAAAGACCCATCAGCAAGTCTGGGGGAATAGATGGTGGACAATTTAGAAAAAAGGTTGGTCAAACTCATACTCAAGGGAGATCAGCGAGCTTTTGCTGAGCTTGTAGAGTTATACAAAGACAAATTATTTCATTTGGCTTATCGTATGCTCAATAATCGGCACGAGGCGGAAGATATTGTACAGGAAACTTTTTTACGGGTATATCGGAATATGGAAAAATATGATCCTGAACAGAAGTTTTCTACATGGATTTACCGTATTGCTACGAACTTGTGTATCGATAGGTTAAGAAGAAAGAAGCCTTCGTATTCACTTGATGCGGAAATTGGTGAGCAGGAAGGAACAGATGGTTATGCCATGCTCCCAAGTGATGATCGGACTCCGGAAAGTGAAGCTCTATTATCAGAGACACAACGGATTATTCGAGATGCCATTGAAACTTTGCCAGCAAAGTATAAATCCATTATGGTACTGCGCTATTTGCAGGATCTTTCTCTTCAGGAGATTAGTGAAGTATTGGACATGCCGGTAACAACGATCAAAACAAGAGTACATAGAGGTCGTGAGTTTTTACGTAAAAAACTTGAATATAAACTCTAGGTTGTTTTGTTATTTTTTAAATTTAATGAAACGATCTTGAGCGTCACTGCGTATAACATGAAAACGAGTCTTATGTTTAATACGTAGTTACGCAAACAAGTTTATTTATAGACGTGAGACTTCATAGATCTTGAGGAAAGGATATGCTCATATGGATTGCAATGAAATCACCTCTTTAATGCATGAATATTTAGATGATGAACTTTCGACTGCCCAGAAGAAGGGGCTCGAGAATCATTTGTCGATGTGTCCTGACTGCCGCATGCTTTTTAAAGAGTTAGAACAGACGGATATGCTACTTTATGCTATGAAACATTATTCCCCGTCTGCTTCAGATGAGCTGACTGATCGGATCATGAGTGCTGTACCACAACCGAAGAAGCAGCAACCTTGGCTGAAATGGGTGAAGCGACATCCTGCATTTACTGCTGCTGCTGTATTTTTGTTAGTCATGTTGTCCAGTACTCTTAGCTTCTGGGATCAGAGCGATCAGCTGATCGTTAAAGGCAGTGATCTGGATCAAATCGTAATTGAAGGGAATAATGTTATTATTCCAGAAGGCAAGTCTATAAACGGGGATTTAACCGTGGAAAATGGAACAGCTCAGATATATGGCAACGTAGAAGGGAATCTTACGGTTATTGATGGTTCTTACAATATGCAAGCATCTACAGCACATGTTTCCGGGCAGATCAAGAGTATAGACCAGGCACTTGATTGGATTTGGTATAAGGTAACAAACATCATGTCCGTTGTAGCGTATCGCTAAGAAGGTATTAAATGGTAGTCGTTAGGCAATATTTTATAAACATTACCAGGGCACCTCGGCTGCGAGGGGCTCTTTTTTTCATAGAACAGGGCATATTTATAATAAATGGGTAATTTGATGGTTGCTCGCTTGCAAGTTGTACTTTAACGTTATAACCTAGATATAAAGAAGAACATACTATAACTACAACTTAAATAGCGTGTAGCGTTTACTCAACAAGGGGATAACGGGGGCAAAAGGATGAACTATTTTGCGGACTTAACATGGCAAGAGTCCATTAAAGACATTATAGATATATTAATCGTAGGCTACATTATATACCAAATCATCCTGCTTGTTCGGGGTACACGTGCTGTGCAATTGCTGAAAGGGATACTCTTATTGGTGGTGATTTGGGTTGTCAGCACCTGGTTTAATCTCTACACATTAAAGTGGCTCATGAACCAATTCTTTACTTTCAGTGTGGTTGGTCTATTCATCATCTTCCAACCGGAGCTCCGCCGTGCACTTGAACAGTTAGGACGAGGTAAATGGTTTAATCGGATTAGTGCAGATAATGAGGAATTTAGCAGGTTTACGAATGAATTAATTAAAGCCATAAACTACTGTTCTCGCCGTAAGATCGGGGCATTAATTGTCTTTGAACGAGAGACGGGCCTTAATGAATACACAGAATCAGGTATTAAGATGAACTCTGTGTTAAGTTCGGAACTGCTCATTAATATATTCATACCGAATACACCGCTTCATGACGGGGCTGTTATTCTACAAGGGAAACAGATTGCGGCGGCAGCCTGTTATTTACCTTTATCAGAGAACCCTTTCATTAGTAAGGAACTGGGCACACGTCACCGGGCAGCTATCGGGGTTAGTGAAGTTGCCGATGCTGTTGCCATTGTGGTATCTGAAGAAACGGGTCAGATTTCCCTTGCGATTAATGGTCAGGTCGTAAGAGATATTAAAGAAGAATCACTCATTTCCAAATTACATGAAGAACTTCGTCCATCTTCTACTCTTAAAGAGAAGCGCAACCCGTTCTGGAAACGGAAGGGGGGACGTCAGTAATGGATAAATGGTTCAATAATAACAATTTTGCCAAAATATTGGCGCTAGCGGTCAGTCTTCTATTGTGGGCTATGGTTCATTCGAACGATGTTACACCGACGCCAACAACAAACACTTCCATAGAACCTCGTGCGATTGATAACGTCAAAATCGAAGCTTATGGAATTGATTCATCTAAATATGTACTAACATCCATGAGTGAAACAGAAGTAGAAATGCAGGTCAGAGGTCAGCGTTCTGTACTCACTTCTGTATTTACGGATGAATATAAAGTAAGACTGGATTTAAGCAACGTTAGTCCGGGTACAACGACGCTTCCTCTTAGTCATGTGGTTCCAAAAGGTGTGGAATTTGTATCTATGGAACCTTCCAGTGTAACAGTTACGATTGAGGAATTATCGTCCCAAGATTTTGAAGTAAATGTGGTTACTACAGGAACGCCAGCAGAGGGATATGCAGTAGGGACGCCGGTTATTACACCAAATGAACCTGTAAGAGTTACTTTGCCAGATAGCCAACTTGCTGCTGTGGGGAAGGTTCAAGGTACGGTTAATGTTGATGGGGCAACTGAGAATGTAACTGAGAAAAAAGTGAAGTTAGTAGCTTATGATCTGGAAGGAAAAGAGATAGAAGGAGCGGTTATTGAACCAGCTGCTGTCTCTGTTGATATTCCGATATCTGAGAAATTTGCTAAAGTTCCTTTAAAAATTCAGTACGAAGGTCAGCTCCCCGAAGGGCTTACTTTAGCTAAAGTGGATTCAAGTGTAAGTGAGGTAACGTTGTTCGGAAGCCAAGAAGAGCTGGTAGGGATAGAGTCCTATAGTGGAGTGACTTTGGACCTTAGCACACTTAAAGAGGCTGGTACAGAGACAATTAATGTGGACTTGACGCCGCCCTCTGGTTTTGAGAAAATCGAGCCGAGCTCCGCTGTACTTACGGTGACTGTTGTTGCATCGGAAGAATCGTCTGTTAGCGAAAAAATAATTCGTAACGTTCCCGTTACTCTTCAGGAACCTGGGGGCAGTTTAACTGCGACAATAACTCGTCCCCAAAGTGGAAATAAAGATATAACGGTTTCGGGTCCGAGTGATATGCTGGATAATGTTGATGCTAGTGATATTAAACTTGTTGCGGACGCGAAAAACCTCAAGGAAGGTAACCATGTAGTTGCGTTACAGGTAGAAGTACCTGATTACGTGACGGTTAAATCTTCTTCGGCGGATCTTAAAGTTTCCATACAGGTAAAGGATGATTCAGAAGAAACATCTACAACTCCGGCCGAACCTGAAACGAAGCCGGATGAAGATAGCGGAACGGAAACACCGAATAATCAAGGCTCAGAAGAGGATACAGATGCTGGAACCTCTGATGGGAGCACTGATGAAAATACGGAAAACGACTCAGAAGAAAACGATAGCTCAGCTGGAGCAAATTCTTCATCACCGTAATAGAAACACCGTAATAGAAACAATGTATAAGCCATTAAAGTACTTATACAAAGGCAGATATGAAAACGAATTTTTGATAAAGATGATATAAAAAAAGAGGGGTAAACAAACAATGGGGAAATATTTTGGTACCGATGGAGTTCGTGGAGTAGCCAATAAAGAATTAACAGCTGAAATGGCCTACAGTATTGGCCGCTGTGGAGGATATGTACTTGCTGGTGGAGTAGAACGTCCAAAAGTCGTGATTGGTATGGATACTCGAATCTCTGGATTGATGTTGGAGTCTGCTCTAATCGCTGGATTATTATCCATCGGAGCAGATGTAATTCGTCTTGGTGTAGTTTCTACACCAGCGGTAGCATATTTGACGCGAACTCTTAAAGCAGATGCGGGAGTAATGATCTCAGCTTCTCATAATCCGGTACAAGATAACGGCATCAAATTCTTTGGTGGCGATGGTTTTAAACTTTCTGATGAGACTGAAAATCGTATTGAAGAGTTGATGGATGCCTACGAAGATGAACTCCCACGTCCAATCGGGGGTAATTTAGGTGCGCTTACCGTTAATGATCATGCGAAGTTCGAATATCTTGATTTCTTGAAAACAACAGTCTCTTCCCGTTTTGACGGAATGAAAATTGTACTTGACTGTGCACATGGGGCTGCTTATGAACTTGCTCCTAAACTGTTTACAGACCTAGGGGCAGAAGTGATTACAATTGGTGCGGAACCAACGGGACTTAACATCAATGATCATTGCGGGTCTACACATCCCGAGCAACTAAAAGAAGAAGTTCTGCGTCATGGTGCAGAACTTGGGCTTGCTTTTGATGGCGATGCAGACCGTCTGATTGCCATTGATGAGACAGGGGCGGAAGTAGATGGTGACTTTATTCTGTGTATTTGCGGCGATGCAATGAACCGTGCAGGCAAATTAAAAGACGGAACCATCGTGTCCACTGTTATGAGTAATATTGGATTCTATAAAGCAACTGAGAAATTAGGACTTAAAACGGCAAAAACTGCAGTCGGCGACCGTTACGTGATGGAAGAAATGCGCCGTGGGGGATATAACCTGGGCGGAGAACAATCCGGGCATGTAATCTTCCTTGATTACAACACGACGGGTGATGGTATGCTGACAGGTATTCAGCTGGTAAATACACTTAAAGAGTCTGGCAAAAAACTCAGTGAGCTTAAATCGATCATGAAACAATATCCTCAGGTTCTTGTGAATGTTCGTGTAGAAGACAAGAGTAAGTTTGAAGGTAATAAAGGAATTGAAGAAGCCATTGTTGCAGTAGAGAACAAGCTTGGCGATAACGGACGTGTCCTAGTAAGGGCATCTGGTACCGAATCACTAATTCGTGTTATGGCAGAAGGTCCAGACCGTGACGAATTGGAACAATTTGTGGAGCAGATTGCAGTTGTCGTGAAAAAAGAGCTTTCTGTATAAACAAACAAGCTTAAAAATGAGCCTGCGAGACTAATAATGGTTTCCCAGGCTCTATTTTATGGGTATAAATGATGAAAATGAATGTAAGGTATAAAGCGCCATTGCAAAACTTACATGAGATGCATATAATGAGTTGTGTGATTCAGATACAGAAAGCGAGGATCGTGAGGTAACAACGTTTTAAAAGCGCCAGAACTTGTACCAGCGTACGGAACCAGTTGTTGTAATAACAATTGGACGGATGGGCAAGTTGACGAGGTGGAGGTGTTCGGATTGTTCGGCGGGGACCTCCCGGTATTCCACCATACCGTTAATTCGAGTACGGAAAAGAAACAGGTGACTGTTTTTACAACGAATCGATAGGTGATTAAAAATATAAAATTAGAACATGCACGAGGAGAGCATCTTTGCTTAATACTACATGAGGTTGATATGCATTCATCGTGGCATGAATCATTATAAAAAATACGGATTAGCTAAAGTAGCTAGGTGCTATCATTTCAGGACATCGTCTTATGAAAAGCTGTGAAATTTACCGTAAAGGGTTTGTCACCCGCATATCAGACAACTATTTCCTCATGCTTATTTTTGCAATGTATGCATTCATCTCCTTCGCATGATTCAAAATCGGAGGAATTTACCTATGTGTGGAATCGTTGGATATATCGGAACTAAGAATACACAAAATGTACTAGTCGAAGGTCTGAAAAAATTGGAGTACCGTGGTTATGATTCTGCGGGGATTGCTGTTTTCACTTCAGAAGGTCTTCAAATTACAAAATCTATTGGTCGTCTTGCAAACCTGGAAGCAAAACTGGAAACAGCTCCGCTGCAAGGGAATGCAGGAATTGGACATACACGTTGGGCTACTCATGGTAAGCCTTCGGATGAAAACTCTCATCCACATACAGACAACAGCATGAAATTTTCTGTTGTGCATAACGGAATTATTGAGAACTACTTGGAACTGAAAGATGAATTGATCAGCCAAGGATGCAACTTCACTTCCGAAACAGATACAGAAGTTATCTCTCACTTGGTTGCACGTGAATATGATGGCGATATCGTAAAAGCAGTTCAAAAAGCAATTACTCACATGCGTGGTGCTTTTGCACTTGGAGTACTTACTGAGTATGAGCCAGATAAATTGGTTGCTGTTCGTCAAGCAAGCCCACTGATCATTGGTATTGGTGAAGGCGAGAACTTTATTGGTTCTGACATTCCAGCTATTCTCGAATATACTCGTAATGTGTATATCCTGAATGACGGTGAGATGGCAGTACTCACAAAAGATTCTGTCGAATTGATGACAATCGAGGGGAATTTTATTTCTCGGGAAATGATTCGTGTCGATTGGGATGCTGTTACAGCTGAGAAAAACGGATTCGATCACTTTATGTTGAAAGAAGTTTACGAACAGCCAAAAGCATACCGTGAAACAATGCTTGGCCGTATTTCTGAAGATCACAAAAAGATTGTTCTTCCTGATCTGAAGTTGACAGAAGAGCAAATTAAAAATATTAAAAACATTCAAATCATTGCATGCGGAACTGCATACCACGCTGGTCTTGTAGGACGTACAATGATTGAACAACTGGCACGTATTCCGGTAGAAACAGATGTGGCTTCCGAGTATCGTTACCGTTCACCAATCGTGAACTCTGACACGCTCGTAATTGTTGTCAGCCAGTCTGGTGAAACAGCAGATACGCTTGCTGCACTCCGTGAAGCTCAAGCAAACGGTGCACACGTACTTGCAATTACCAACGTAGTAGGAAGCTCTATCGCTCGTGATGCGAACGATGTACTTGCTACACTTGCGGGTCCAGAAATTGCTGTTGCTTCAACCAAAGCTTACAGCTCCCAGCTTATTGCATTTGCACTGTTTAGCTTGTATCTTGCACAAGTTCGCGGAACACAAACAGAAGAGACAATTGCAAACATTATTGCAGCAATGCAAGCTCTGCCTGAGCAAGTTGAGCAAATGCTTGATCAAGCAGACACAATCAAAGAATATGCAGAGCAAATCTCTACGCACAAGAACCTGTTCTTCATCGGCCGCGGCGTTGACTACGCTGTAGCACAAGAAGGTTCCTTGAAACTGAAAGAGATCTCTTATATTCACTCTGAAGCTTATGCAGCTGGAGAATTGAAACACGGAACACTTGCTTTGATCGAAGAAGGTATTCCTGTTATCGCTCTAGCTACACAAGAAGATGTTCTTGAGAAAACAGTAAGTAACATCAAAGAAGTGAAAGCACGCGGTGCGGATGTTATGGTCATTACCCATGAAGAGAATGTAGCAACTCTGCTTAAATCCGTAGACCAAGCTTATGCAATTCCTAAAACATTGCCAATCTTGACTCCAACACTAGCTGTTGTACCACTTCAATTGCTTGCTTACTACGCATCTCTTGCTCTGGGTCTTGATGTGGATAAACCACGTAACCTTGCGAAGAGTGTAACTGTTGAATAATATAGATTAATGTCAATATGAGTTACAAATAAACTCATACCATTACTCTAAAACTCATATTTCATGTAAATAAATTTATATTAAAACCGAGCAAATGCAGGATTATTTCCCGCCATTTGCTCGGTTTTTTCTTTATTTAAACTCATCATGATTCTGGCTAAACTTTGGGAAATCAATACTCTAGTAGAGGTACACATCGGTTAAAGGATCCCTTTATAAATGAACCCTGTAGACTATGAAATCTGATGAGCTACCCGCGTGTTAACTTATGATGTCTCTAGTCTCTACAGAATGATGTAAGGGGGAATACTCTTTTTAAGTTAGAGTGACGTGTTACGGGCTTCCTACTCCTTTAACGCCTTCGTAAATGCTGTAATATCATTACCTAAATATTAAAGGTGATTAAGCAATCTCTATCAATTGGGTTCATTGCATGAATCTAATGGCTTCAAAGGATGAAGCCATTACTCATTATATTAAAGCAGCCTCTTCCTATATTCTGAGGGCGTACAGTTTTTTATTTGTTTGAAAATTTTCGAGAATAAAAGCACATCTTTATAACCTACGGACCGAGCAATATCCCCGATTTTAAGTGAAGAATTGGCTAATAAAAAGCATGATTTTTCGATTCTTAGATTCAGTAAAAATTGTTGTGGGGATTTATTGAGGTATTGCTTAAATAATCGGTGTAGATAGGAACGATCAATGGAGATATATTTTGCCACATCATTTACTGTAATATGATATGCATAATTTTGCTCAATGAATTGCAGCGCATTTTCAATATACTTCTGTTGCTTTACTTCACTCGTGATTTCAAGATTTGGATAGAGCTCACACAATACATAGAAAAATTCATATAGCTTTGATGTCAGCAGCAGATCTTTATTAGAAGTCAGTGCCGTCATACTTACAATACTATTCATGCAATCTGCCAGCTTGTGCGTTTGATCAAATGTGAAGATGGGGTTGTCTGTAGATATACTTGTCCTATTTAGATATTCCTTTGCTTTTACCCCGCTAAAACCAATCCAAATATATTCCCAAGGATCATCAGCGTCTGCCTCATAATAAATTAATACGTTGGGCTCAATTAAAAAGGCTTCTTGTTGTCCGAGGTGATAAGTTTTGTCATGAACTTTAAAAATCCCTTTTCCTTTTATTACATAGTGAATCATATACCCGCTTCGAATCGCTGGGCCATATGAGTGTTTTCCCACGCAAGCTTCTCTACCACATGTGTATAAGTTGAGATCTAGATTACTATGGGAATGATTGGAGAAACTAGCGTTCATTCTTTGTCACCTCTCATTAAAAATCCTAGAAAGTTATCACATTGTTTTATATTCAATCTACATTATTCCATGTCTATTTTCAATTTAAAGTTATAAAATAAAAGCATATTCAATCTAGTATACAAATTATTATGTTGCTTATATCAAGAGTACACAATAGTTAAAACGCTTTCTTATATTTTACGTATTTTTATCACAACTTATTATTCGTTATGAAACAGGCTTATAAAAAATAAGAAATACTACATTATTTCTTATTCAGATAGGTTATCTACTATCCTAGATACATCAATGACTATGAACTTGAAGGAGGATTCTATGGCAATTCACATTAATCAGGAACAACTCTTATTTCATCTGCAAGGGAAAAACACAAGTTATGTAATGCAGGTGGTTCGGGATGGCTATTTAGCACATTTATATTGGGGGAAAAGGGTTCAAACCTATCGTGGAAGTAACAAAATTATTTATATGGATAGAGGATTTTCACCTAATCCTGATGCCTCTGATCGAACTTTTTCACTCGATACGCTGCCTCAAGAATATCCGGCTTATGGGAATGGAGATTTTAGAATACCGGCTTATCAAATTCAGTTGAATAATGGATCAACCGTGACTGATCTACGTTATAAAGATTACAAGATCTACAAAGGAAAGCCAAAACTAAAAGGATTACCATCTACTTATGTAGAGGATGAAAATGAGGCAGAAACGCTGGAGCTTATCATGGAGGATAAGTTGCTGGGACTAACGGTGACGCTATCTTATAGTTTATACCCTGAATTAGATGTGATCACAAGGTCGGTTCATTTTAACAATGAAGGGTCACAAAATTTGAAGATGCTTCGGGCGCTTAGCGCTAGTGTTGATTTTCGAGATGATGAGTATGAATTAATTACATTATATGGTGCACACAACAATGAAAAGAATATAGAGAGGCGTAGAATTGTGCCTGGGATTCAACTGGTTGATAGTTGCCGGGGGGCAAGCAGTCCTCAACAAGCACCATTTTTATCATTAGTAAGAAAAGGGACCGATGAGGATCGAGGGGAAGTTTATGCATTTAACCTTGTTTATAGTGGAAATTTCACAGCGCAAGTTCAGGTAGACCCCTATCGTAATACAAGAGTATCTATAGGTATTAATCCTTTTGATTTCACTTGGCTTTTAGAACCTGGGGAAACTTTTCAAACGCCTGAAGTTGTAATGGCTTACACAGCAAATGGGCTGGGTGATATGTCTAGAATCTTTCATGAGCTATACAGTAAAAGATTATGCCGTGGAACATTCAGGGATAAGCTAAGGCCCGTACTCATCAATAACTGGGAAGCTACTTATTTTGATTTTAATGCGGAAAAGATCGAAGAAATTGCGGTAGAAGCAAAAAAAGCAGGAATAGAACTGCTTGTATTAGATGATGGATGGTTTGGAAAAAGAGACGATGATAACAGTTCACTAGGGGATTGGGTCGTCGATCAGCGTAAACTTCCAAACGGATTACAACATCTTGCCAATCGAATTTGTGAGCTCGGTCTGGAGTTTGGATTATGGTTTGAGCCTGAAATGATTTCAGTAGACAGCGATTTATATAGGAAGCATCCAGATTGGTGTTTACATGTAGAAGATCGGTCACACACACTGGGACGGAATCAACTTTTCTTGGATTTATCACGTGAGGAAGTGTGCGAATATGTTATTGAATCCGTATCTAGTGTTTTATCAAGTGCACCGATTACCTATGTGAAATGGGACATGAATCGGCACATGACGGATATAGGGTCAGCAACTTTGCCACCAGAAAGACAACGTGAAACCGCTCACCGTTATATTTTGGGTCTGTACAAGGTAATGGAAGAAATCACATCGAGATTCCCTAATATATTGTTTGAAAGCTGTTCTAGTGGTGGTGGGCGTTTTGACGCAGGAATGCTTTACTACATGCCGCAAACGTGGACAAGTGATAATACAGATGCGATGTGTAGACTTAAAATTCAATATGGTACAAGTCTCGTTTATCCGCCGATTACCATGGGAGCTCATGTTTCAACTGTCCCTAATCATCAAGTGGGAAGAATAACTCCCCTAGAGACAAGAGGACATGTCGCAATGGCTGGAAACTTTGGTTACGAGCTAGATCTAACCATATTAACAGAACAAGAGAAAGAGGAAATCAAAAAACAAGTTGCTTTGTATAAGGAGATTCGTCCAATTATCCAATTTGGAAAATTTCATCGAATACTCAGCCCATTTGATGGAAATGAAGCTGCATGGAACTTTGTTTCCGGGGATCAATCAGAAGTAGTAGCTAGTTATTTCAAAGTGCTCTCGCAACCAGGAGCTTCCCTTCGAACCCTCAAATTCAAAGGCCTCAATCCAAACTATATTTATAAAGATGTCGAGACGGGTGAACTGTTTGGTGGAGATGAGCTAATGAATGCAGGGATTACACTACCAAGGATCAAGCAAGACTTTCTAAGTATGTTCTGGAGATTTACAAAACATCATAATTGATCAGTCAGGAAAGAGGGAAAAGCGACATGAAAGACAAGAAAAAACAATACGTAACGATATCTGAAGAGATATTAGAGAACATAGGTGGCAAAGAAAATATCGCCGGCGTCGCCCATTGCGCCACTAGATTAAGAATCGTATTAGAAGATAACGATAAAGCAGATTTAAAAAAAGTAGAAGATATAGATTTAGTCAAAGGAGTCTTTATAGCAGGGGACCAACTTCAAATTATTTTTGGAGCAGGACTTGTAAACGACATTTATGCTGTATTTGCTAAACTTACAGAAACAGAAGATATGTCGCTTAGTGATGTAAAGACAAAGTCTTCTCAAAAACAAAATTTTTTCCAGCAAGCAATTAAATCTTTATCTGATGTATTTATTGAGATTATGCCTGGGATTCTTGCAGCCGCATTATTAATGGGAATAACAGGGTTGTTAGGACAACAGGGATTGTTTGGTGAAAAATCAGTTATAGAAATGTACCCTGCTTTAGAAGGGATTAACCGACTGCTATCGATTGTATCATCTGGAATATTTACAATATTACCATTGTTAGTAGCCTATTCTGCAACTAAAAGATATGGCGGTAGACCAATTCTTGGTTTAGTTATTGGCGCGATCATGCTGCATCCGAACTTAGCAGATGCTTATGAAGTAGCTAAAGGCAATGTTGATCCTGAGGTTATTAATATTTTAGGGTTAAATATTGAACTCGTTGGATTTCAAGGCGGCATTATTATTGCTTTAATGATGGGATTTGTAGTTGCAAAATTAGATCAGTTCTTTATTAAAAAAGTACCTAATATGATTAAGCTGTTTTTGGCACCTATGTTAACCGTACTTGTTTCATCTGTACTATTATTTACAATTATCGGGCCGCTTGGCCGCGAATTAGCGCAATTCGTAACCACTTCATTATTATGGACCACACAAAACTTAGGCATTTTTGGATATATGATCTTTGCAGGTATTCAGCAAATTATCGTAATTACGGGGTTACACCATGTTTTAGGTGCGGTAGAAGCACAGCTTCTTATCGATACAGGACGAAATTTCATAAATCCATTAATGTCAGTAGCCTTGTTTGGACAAGGGGGAGCGGTACTAGGATATGTTCTTTTACATCGGAAAAATACGAAAGTAAAAGAACTTGGAATTTCAGCATTTGGTTCCGTCATATTTGGTGTTTCAGAGCCAGCCATTTTTGGGGTCACTTTAAAATACAAATTCCCGCTGATTGCTGGATGTATTGGAGAAGCGATTGCAGGCGGTTATGTATATCTAACTAAGCTTACTTCAATCGGATTTGGAACTACGGCTCTTCCGGGGTTAGCCATTGTATCCGCTGAAAATCACGGGCATATTCATTATATTATCGCTCATTTGATCGCATTAACATGTGGTGGATTATTCACTATAATATACGGAAACATTAATAAAAAAAGGACAGAACTTAGCTCATAACAGGATTAGTACAGATAAATAAAGTTCTTGATGGCAAAGTCGATTTCTCATATCTACAAGCAAAGACTTGATGAAAGCGCTTCGCCACAAGGATGATTCTGGTTTTTATTTAAAGGAGTTTAATATATGGAATGGACGAGAGAACAGAGATACCGAAAAATAGAAGAGGTAAGTCCAGAAGAAATAAACAACTTGAAAAATAAAGTTAACCATTGCCCATGGCGGCAAACGTTCCATATTCAACCGGAAACTGGGCTTTTGAATGATCCCAACGGGTTCTCTTATTATAATGGGGAATATCATTTATTCTATCAGTGGTTTCCACTTGGCCCGGTACATGGTCTGAAATATTGGTATCATACCAAATCCAAAAATCTTGTTCACTGGGAGAACGTTGGAATAGGAATAACACCTGGAGATAAATTCGATAGTCATGGGGCTTATTCGGGAAGTGCTACCCAGCATAATGATAAATTACATTTAATATATACAGGGAATACACGGAATGAGCAGTGGATAAGACACCCTTATCAATGTATGGCGATCATGAATCAGCAAGGGGAAATAACCAAAAAACTTGATAAACCGATTATTGCTAATGTTCCTGCCGGATATACAGATCATTATCGAGATCCAAAGGTGTGGAAAACAGGCGATACTTTCTATCTTGTTATTGGAGCACAGCGAGACAATAAAACAGGCTGTGTAGTCTTATACAGTTCGGTGGATCTATTAACTTGGGAGTTTGAAGGGGAAATCAAGACAAAGTTAGATTCATTCGGTTACATGTGGGAGTGTCCCGATTATTTTGAACTTCAAGATCAAGGAGTACTCCTTTTCTCACCACAAGGCTTAGGGCCAGAGGGAGACAAATACCGTAATATTTATCAATCGGGTTATGTCCTTGGAGCGAAGCTCGATTTACAGAGTAAAGTATTACAGCATGGTGACTTCATAGAGCTTGATCGAGGTTTTGATTTTTACGCTCCGCAAACTATGATGGATCCAGAAGAGCGCCGAATCCTTGTTGGATGGATGGGTTTACCGGATATTGAATATCCAACAGACCGGAATGAGTGGGCACATTGTCTAACATTACCGAGGCAGCTATTTATTCGGGATGGTAAGTTGGTACAACAGCCGGTTAAGGAGCTTCAGGCTCTTCGCAAACATAAATATGAAGCAGAAGCTACACTTTTTAATGAAACAAAAATGGTTGATGGGTTTAAGGGAACCACTTATGAATTGATTTGTGAATTTGAACAAGCAGATGCAATGACGTTTGGAATTGAATTTAGAGCAAGCAGTGAAGAAAAGACAGTAATAAAGTATGATGCTTCTCAGAAAAAAGTGATCCTTGACCGTACATTATCAGGCGAAGAGGTGGGCGCCGCTTATGGAACAACAAGATCGTGTAATTTGGAGGCAGACAGAATAAAATTCCACTTGTTTGTGGATTCTTCCTCGGTAGAAATTTTTGTGAATGACGGAACTGAGGTATTTACGAGTCGAATTTTCCCTAGTCAAAACAGCAAAGAGATTCGTTTTTTTGCGACAGAGGGAAGCGTAGAATTCAAAGCCGTTAAGTGGGATTATTAAGAAATTCTAATTTGGAAATCAAGAAATAATAAGCTTCATACTGACAAGAGGCTGGACTCAAAAGGAAAAAATCATGAATTCAGTTGAAATCGAAGTATCCGTATTAGAGTCGAGTAGATCCAGGACATTTTCCTGACATTTGCTCGGCTTTTCTTTTTGGGCAAGGGAGAGAAAGAAGCATACAATTATATTTAAAAAAATAAGAACACCACCGAAAAGATCCGGTGGACGTTCTTAATTAGACTTAGAAACGTATGTAAATCTTTCTTTTCTCGATTGGATATTTCTTGAGAATATCTTTATATAGCAGTACTTTTCGAAATAATTTAATTTACTAATTTACAGTTTACTATATCTTTTTTCCCTTTCCATGAAGTATCTTCAAATCACCATTCTCATAACCGACTGTGTAACTCATCCGGTAATTTTGATATACGGTACCGCTGTCGCGCCATTCTTCGGCTGTAATTTCAATCTCGACTGTAGCTTCATCTGTCTGTTCTTTAAGAGTGACAGGTCCGATATTTATGTAGCCAGTATGTAGATAACCTGCCCGAAAATCCTCATAGCTTATCCCGCTTTGCCATTCACTTCCTAGAAGGTAATAAGCTGTGACATAATCGCCATCATTAAGGCTTTGATAAAAGTATGTCACAATATCTCGCTCGTCTCCTGTTTGTACGTCGCTATCCGGATCAACATCATCGTTCAGCAAATTAGGAAGTTCTGTCATAGGGTTCCTAGACCATTCCGTAGCCTGCTGAAGTATGCTGGGAATAGGAATGCTAAATCCAATGGTAGAACCCTCATCAGCGATTGCTGAATTTATGCCTAAGACTTTTCCCGTATCGCTGCTAATAAGTGGTCCACCGCTATTACCATGGGTAATGGGAGCAGAAATCTGGTATAGATTACTGTATGTATATGGGGCGATATCAAAGCTTCGATCTAGCCCACTGACAATTCCTGTAGTGACCGTGTTCTCTAATCCTAGGGGACTGCCAAGCGCAAGAATTTCATCTCCAACTTCTGCTCTTCCTTCTTCAGCTAAAGAAAGTGGAGAGAGTTTTTCTAAATCAGGCACACGGACTACAGCGATATCTGTATTTGTGCTGATCCCAATCACGGTTCCTTCATACTCTTCCTGGGACAATGTACGTACTGTGACTTGTTTTGAACCATCTACTACATGAGCGTTGGTTAAGATATCACCTTGTTTGTTATACAGAAACCCCGAACCAAGGCTGTTTCCACTCTCAATAGTAACAACACGTTTTTGGCTATCTTCTATAATTTCTTTGCGTGTTTTTTTTGTTTTATGCTCTGTAGTCTTTGTTGTAGTTTCTGATGTAGTCTGCAAGGCCAGCAGCGGTTGCCCGTTCAGCTCATTCGCTGCCGATGTATGAATAAAATACATTCCTCCACCTCCTAAACCAAGGATGGTTAAGCAGGTCAGTGTGCTGATCCATAATCCTTTTCTCACGTTTCATGCCTCCTACTCTAAGTACCAAAATACATTGGTAACTGAAATTTCTGCCTGTTCGTATACCCCATAATATGAGGTTGAGAATTCCCCGGATTCACCCGGCTCCAGTCTAAAAGGAGAAACGTCAGCATATGCATTTCCGATGTAAGCTCCGGAAGAGGAACTGAAAACATCAAGATCTATGCTGACTGAATAGATTGGACGAGTGGCTGTATTCGTGACGATTCCCGTGATAGATAGGTCTCCATAATCGTCTAGCATAGCTTTGAGATCTGTTACTTCAACTGCAGCTGTGCGGTTGTTTAGATCCTCTTCTTCTGCTTTCTGCTGAGCAAGCTGTATGCGCTCTGCTTCTGCTTCTTCAAACTCTCGTTTTGCTTCTACAATCTGGTTTCGGTACGTTGTAAGTTTCTCATTATCTGAATCATAAGACAGCCCGTTATCGACTATATTCAGGGCACCGACAAAATCCTTTTTTCGTTGTTTTTCTTCTGCTGAAGTATAACTAAGACCAACAATTTTATTAATAATTTGAGCTTTAACAGCGACGGCTTCTTTTCCGCTGAGGCCTTTAATTTTGTCAAGTTTGTCGGATAGTTCATCTACTGTGGTTAGCTTATCCAGCTCTCCTTTAACTCGAAGGACTGCCAATTTGTCCTGATTAGCTGCAAGTTCTCTCTGAAGATATCCAAACAGCGGTTCTTTTCGTTTGCCAATGGTGGCTTGAACTTGCTTCAGGAGCTTCTCTCCTTCATTCAACTTTAGTGTTTTTAGCTGCGCAGAGGCATTACTAAGCTTCTCCTGAAGTAGAGCTGCTTTAGATGCAAGCTCCAGATCACGCGTCAGCGCGGCGAAATCAGGGCGTTTTTCTTCAGCCTGCTTCAGTAGATTAACGGCATTTGAATAATTGCCTTCAAGTGCCTCTTCTTTTGCCTTCAGCTGTAAATTCAAAGTTTCTTGGTTTATGGAATGTTCGTACTGATAAAACAGTAGTAATCCCAAACCCACAACTCCCGCGAGAAGAAGGGGAATTAACCAATGAAAAACACTAATTTTCTCTTTACGTGGCTCTGTTTTTTGATTCATAGGATCGGGATTAACTTCCGCATTGCTCAGTCCACTGCCTGCTGCTAATTCAATAACAGCTTGTTGTAAATCTGTAGTTAATAATCTTGACCCGCAGCTTTTGCACGATTTCTGTTCTGAAGCACATTTTGCCCCACATTGATGACAATACACCTTGCTACCCCCAGCCTCTTTTTTCTAATCAGTAACAAAATAAAACCTTGGAACTATAAATGGTTAGGTCATAAGCGAGATAAATGGTGCAATAGACCTAACCCGTTGTTTAATATACCATAATGTGGAATTGAGAGAGAAGAAAAATTTAATAGTTTATCGAATCAAAAATAATAGTTTTTTGTCATTTAGCTGGTAATGTCAGATGTATAATGCAGATGAAGAACTGACGGACAAACAGACAAAAGAGGCACAGGCTGAGGATTTTTATAGGAAAAGAACAAGCGATCGCTATAGAGATAATGTAATCCAAGTGATGTTTGAATCACGTCTTCTAGCAATAGTCCAACCAAAGACTAATAAAACTAAAAATTTAAGAAAAATTTAAAATATAATCTACTCTTTATTTAAGAAGTTTCTACTATTCTATAAACAAGAACAAAGGGAACGATCGGTGAAGGCTTTTTGTTTATCCAAGTGAAGTCTAACTTATGAAACAGATACTGTATAAGCAGTTTTGCTAAAAGAGTAAAGATAATCTCAAGCTCTACGAAAACTTTCTTTATTTCATAGTCTATTAGTTTTATCAATCATAATAATGAAAGTAACAAGATGGGAGGGATTCAAGATGCAAACAGAGACGACACAAAGAAAAAGCAGAACATACATCGTCTGGATGTTATTACTGCTATATATTTGTTTTTTATTTAAAGTCATATTGTTCAAGTTTGGTTCAATTGAGATATGGCCCATACTGAGTAAAATACATCAAACTCTGGTTGACCCGGGCTCTCTTGTAGACCGATTGGATACGGCAAATCTTGATCTATTCCGAACACTGAGACGGCAGGCAGCTCACCCCAACTTACGAAATGTAGTTAACATAATAGGAAATTTTGTTATCTTTATCCCGTTTGGTTTTTTAATTTCAATGGGAATAAAGAAGGCAAGCTCGGGAATTGTTGTACTCATTGGTTCGTTTGGAATGAGCCTATGCCTGGAAAGTTTACAGCTGATCCTCTCCATGGGGAACTTTGATGTTGATGATCTCTTGCTTAACACGCTTGGCGGTGTTGCAGGGTATATAGTTTATTATTTATGTGTTGCATTAAAAGAAGTGTTTCATCTTACGATTTCTTTATCAGCACCAGCCAAAACAGAAAGAGCCTGCCACTAAATGGCGGGCTTTTTATATTAAAGGTATAAACTATTCACCCATAAAATCATTCATGTTAACCTAACAAATGATTAGGCTCGTTAATGATTAACTCCGTAGATGAAAAATGCCATGAATCATTTATATCATGAAGTTTATATTTGAAAAGCTACCTGATAAGATACCTGTCCCTGTTGCAGAGGACGCTTTCTTTTACACATTTACGTTTCGAGTATCAGGTATGTCAGGTACGTTCTTTGTCTTGGCAGCCATACCTCGCCATAAGTATACGGAGTACACCAGCATAATTCCAATAATGAGGTAATCTATAGCGGCAGGTTCATTTGCATTACCTATAGAATTCCCCATAAATTGAAGGAAGTTATTCAGTCCATGAAAGAGGATAGGAATGACGATGGATTGCCGATGAACAACAAGCAGGGAAAGGACCAGCCCGACCATAAATGCATAAATAATTTGAAAAAGGGTATCAATGAGAGATTGCCCGCCAATCAGCTGAAGAGAGTGGGTAATTGCAAACAGAAAGCTCGTCGTAAAGACGGCAACACGAAAGCCTTTGGAAAGGAGAAGCCTGAGCATAAAGCCACGGAAGAACAGTTCTTCTACTAATCCAATGACTAGGATCTGTATAAGGAGCATGATAAAAAGATCAGGTAAAGAGGATGTGTTCAGCCCGTGATTACCGTAAGCAATGAGGAAGAGTACAAGGAGCAGCGGCAAGGAGTAAAGTAAAGTCTTCTTAGCTGAAGAGGGGGAGGTAAAGAAGTAGTGTTTCCACTTGTTCCCCACAAGCAAATAGATGAGGATACCAAGTGCGAGCGGGATCACCCCAATAAACTGAAGCAGAGGACTCTCTGGAGAAGTAATGGATACAAAGGCTCCGTTCGCTGTAAAGAAGACCATTAATAATAATTCGAGCCCAATAATACTAAGAATAATCCTTGTGTTTGTTCGCAAAATGACTGCCCCCGATATGTATAATTTAGTTATTGAAATAAACAGTTAATCAACAATCTATTTCATCTATCTAACTATATTACAAAAATGTTGTTATAAGAAGTTAATGTATAAAAATCTACATAAAAAAGCCCATCCTCTCCTAAAAGAGAATGAGCTGGTTATTGGAAAGTTTGGAATTGAGACCGGATTATACCGCTAATTTCTGTGTCCCATTTTTCGAGTGTCGTTCGCTTACCACAAGCATGATGGCCGCAGCAGTAACAAGTATAAAACAGAGTATGAAAGAATAACGGTAACCTACGATACTGGCTACTCCTCCGCCAACAAGGCTGCCTACCAGTCTGCCGATCGTAGATGAATTCGAGTAGAGCGTAGATGCATATCCAGGCATGCTTGGAAGCAGATCCTGCATGTAGCTGATGCCGATGGCTGAGATGACCGCAACAAAGAAGGCAAGCAGTAACTGTGCAGCAAGCAGTTGCCACATCTCACCTGAGATGACGACAACGAGATAATAAGCTCCTCCTAGAATAGCGCCATACATCATCAGAATGCGGTTACTGTACTTTGAGCCTAGCAGACCCAGCATAATCATAAAAGGAATTTCCAAAGCAGCACAAATGCTGCTAACAAGACCGACATCTCTTGTGGTCCCGCCTAGATTGTTAGTAATAAAGAGGGCTGTGTTTAGGCTGCTCATCCAGTGGGCTATATATAGCAGTGTCAGAATAAGAAAAGGAAGCAAGATCGTCCGATTTTGATGCAGCCGTATACTTTGTGCCGTACTGCCTGTGCTGCTGGTCTTTAGCTCAACATTTGATTTCAGGAATGTAAAGACGAGAAAAGCGACAAGAAGAAAAATACCGATCGTCCCTGAGAAAATGCCACTAAAACCAACTGCTTCTAGAAGCAGGGTACCGAATAATGGACCTGTAATAAAACCAAGTGAGAAGGCGGAACGTAAGGTAGAATTAGCAAATGAATGATCGGTAGACTGGCTCTTCGTTACAGCTTCTCTAGCAATCGCAAATAATTGGGGCATACCCGGTGCACCAAGTGCTGTGAACACGGTCATATATATGAACAGGATCGTAAAATCCTTAATGAGCAAGTATCCACTAAAAGCCAAGGCGTTACAGAGGGTGGAGACGATATAGATATGTTTCCGATTCAAACCGAGGTCAGAGCGTTTCCCTATAAGTATGCTGACCCAGATTCCAGCAATTAAAGTGACTGCAAGAAAAACACCAAATACCCCTACAGATACACCGAGTTGCTCTGTAAAATAAATCGATAGAAAGGGTGCACTGAGTGAGATCGCCATTCCCTGCAGCAACATACACAAAAAGAGTAGGGCATAAGAAGGAATAGAAAATAGTCCAATGAGTCTTTTTATCATGATAATAAGTTACTCCTCTATGTTGTTTAGAATTAGATAGTCAATCGCGTTATAGTATACTTGAAAAAGGCAATAATAATATATACGGTATTTAACTGAAAACCTCAACTATTTGGCTAAAGGGGTTATTTTACAATGGATATAAGATTACATGCTTGTTCTTATTCTTTACATAATCGTCCTTTTAAAACATCTTATAATCCACCGCCATTCTATTTAATTCGGCTTCAGGTGCTGGGCTTTGCACAAGCTCTAGTTCATGGAGAAATGAAACAAGTTTCACCCGGAGATCTTCTCATGTATCCTCCAGGGGAACCTTATCATTTAAGGGTAGGAAAAGAGGGGGAGGATACGGAAAGTGGAGACTACTTTTTACTGTGTGACGGAAGCTGGATGGATGAATGGTGGAGAAGACATGACCGCGATACGCTAAAACGAATTCCACTAGACGATCATCTTTTGTACTTATGGCAGCAGTTGTCTATCGAACAGCACCGTGTAAATCGGAACAACCAGGAGATCATAGGTCACTTGTTATGTACGTTACTACTAACGATGGATCAGGTAACACTGGACACTGGTCAAAAGCAAGGACAGGATTCCGTTCGAAGTAATGAACTCGTTGTCAAGATGAAGCAATATATTAACGATCATGCACTTCGTCCTCTCCGGGTGGAAGAAGTGGCTCATCATGCTGGACTGAGTGTATCGAGAGCTGTGCATCTATTTAAAGAGGTAACCGGTTATACAATCATCGGATACGCTGGTGAGATCCGTTTGTCACATGCTATCGAGCGGATTCAGTATACAGAAGCAAGTCTAGAAAGTATTGCATACTCCTGCGGATTTGGTACGTACTCTTATTTTCATAAATGTTTTAAAGAAAAAGTGGGATGTTCACCAAGCGAGTTTCGTAAACGCCCAGTTTTAGTTGGAAAAGACAATCAGCACTATGGTACGATACAGACTATTTCCGGAATTTCACCGGATGCTTACTGGTTTCTCCGTTCCTAAGCTTCTACTGGATTGCTGCCTTCCTTTGTTACCTGCTGCGTTTGGATACATCAGACCAAGGTTAAATATACTCACAAGGTTTAGCTCAGAAACTACGTGATGATAAGGGAAGTCATATCAGTAAAAAGGATCGAAGTTTATTTATTCCTGTTAGGAGGAGAAACGATGGGACGTTATGTACAAGTTGAAGAAAACGTAAAAATATATGTGGAAGATATAGGGGAAGGGTCTCCTATTATTTTCCTTCATGGATGGCCAGCTAATCATAAAATGTTTGAATATCAATTTTCCCGTTTGCCCGCTAATGGATATCGTTGTATTGGTATTGATTTTCGTGGATTTGGTAAATCGGATGCTCCGTGGGAGAACTATTCCTATGATCGACTCGCCGATGATGTGAGGACGGTTATTGATGAGCTTGGGATTACAAATGCTACATTGTTTGGTTTCTCCATGGGGGGCGCGGTTGCGATAAGATATATGGCCCGTCATAACGGACATGGGGTTAAGAGTCTCGTATTGGCAGGGGCAGCAGCACCGGTGTTTACGAAACGGGATAATTTTGATTATGGAATGGACCCTGAGGAGTTCACCGAACAGATGATTGTTGCTACTTATGAAGATCGGCCGAAGATGCTGACTAAATTAGGACTTCAATTTACAAAAACCAAAACAAAAGCAGGTATGATGATTTGGCTCCAATCGCTTTGTTTACAAGCTTCGCACCATGGAACAGTTAAGGCAGCTTTGTCTTTAAGGGAAGAAGATTTGCGTTCAGATTTGCCTAAAATCAAGGTGCCGACCGTTATTTTTCATGGATCAAAGGACAAAATCTGTGAACCGAATCTGGCTAAACTCACAAGTGAAGCAATTGCTGGTTCCAGACGGATCATGTTTGAAGAAAGTGGCCATGCCATGATGTTTGACGAGCAGGCTAAATTTAATGAAGAACTTCTGCTTTTTCTAAACACGGAGGATTTGCTTCATAGAGGCAAAGATATAGATCATGTAAATGCCGTGTCAAAATAAAAATGGGCCGAATCCTTTCATATTTTTCATGGGAGGCTTCGGCTTATTTCTTTTGTGAAAAAAGAAGGTTGCATTTTAGATAACAAGGATGTATATTAATAATATCTTAAATTTAAGATAATTTACGAGAGAGGGATGAACGTAATGATTAATAACTCATTATCATTGAAGTTGTTCGTTATTCTCTCTAAAGCTTATAAGGTAATTATGGAACAAGCAGTAAAGGATATGAAGAGACATGGATTATCTGAGACTGAATTTGCGATGTTGGAACTTTTGTACCATAAAGGCAGAATCCCCATGCAGCAAATGGGTGAGAAGCTGCTGATTACGAGCGGTGGTATTACCTACACTGCGGATAAGCTTGAGAACAAAGGACTTCTAAGAAGGGTTGCTTGTCCGTCTGACCGCCGAGTAACTTACGCGGAGATTACGGAACAGGGAGATGGAATGTTTCATGAAATCTTTCCAGAACACCAGAAAGTAATCGAATCTACAATGACCGGACTAACTGATGAAGAAAAGGTAGAGGTAATTGATTTGCTGAAGAAACTTGGTTTATCCGCACAGAACACTTAGCTGCTCATACATTGCATAAGAATGAAAAAAGCAGCTGTTAAACTTGTAGATCACTGTACGAGTGATTTTGATCAAAGTAACAATCAACAATAAGAAGAATCTATTTTTTTACATAAATATCTTAATATTAAGATAAATGGCTCTAAACTAACTGTTGATGATTATATTTCAAACACATAAATGAACAAAGAAAAGGGGAATTACAAATGGTAGGAACAGGATTGCTAATTATTCGCTTGGTGGTAGGACTTATTTTTGCAGCACATGGAGCACAGAAATTATTTGGCTGGTTTGGCGGTTATGGTCCCAAAGGTACAGGAGGATGGATGGAGTCCATTGGAATTAAACCAGGTGTGGCTGCAGCCGTGATGGCAGGACTTGTTGAATTCGTAGGCGGGATTGCTTTTGCAGCAGGACTCTTCACTCCAGTTGTCGCTGTACTGCTTGCACTTACGATGATTGTAGCCATGGTCAAGGTGCATGGACCCAATGGTTTCTGGGCAACAGCAAATGGTGTTGAGCTTAATGTCATTCTCATGGCAGTGCTGATCGGTGTCGCTTTTACAGGGGCAGGAGCTTACTCTATTGATGCTTTGATTCAGTAAAACGAATAAATATGATTAACTTACTATATTAGAAGAGGTGAACAAGATGAGACAACAAACGGCAGGAATTCATCATATTACAGCTTTCGTATCAGATGCACAAAAAAACGTGGATTTTTACGCAGGGGTTCTTGGGTTACGACTTGTAAAAAAGACAATTAACTTTGATGCTCCGGATGTCTATCATCTTTATTTTGGTAATGAACAAGGGAGCCCGGGCACGGTCATCACTTTCTTCCCATTCCCTACGGGACGTAAAGGAACAATAGGCGGAGGACAGGTCGGCTGGACAACGTATGCAGTGCCCGTCGGTTCACTTGAGTTCTGGAAGGAACGTTTGAATAAATTTGGTATTTCATATACCATGGTAGAACGTTTTTCAGAAAGTTATGTTCAGTTTCGAGATGTCGATGGACTACAGCTTGAACTTGTAGAGAGAGAAGAAGGACCTGCAAGCCAGTGGACCTTTGGCGGAATACCTCCTGAGAAAGCAATTAAAGGATTCGGCGGGGCTCTGCTTTACAGCACAGATCCAGAGAAAACGATGAAGACACTCGAGAATACGCTCGGTTTGACCAAAGTAGGGGAAGCTAAGGGGGCTGTTCGTTTCCGCTCAACTGGAAATCTCGGCAACCTGATTGATGTAAGCAAAACACAGGTAGCACCAGGGAGAAACGGGATCGGGATCGTTCACCATATTGCCTGGAGGGCAGCGGATGAAGCGGACCATATCCGCTGGAGTGCTGCCGTAAAAGCAGATGGATTTGAGCTTACCCCTGTAAAGGATCGGAATTACTTTAAAGCGCTCTATTTCCGGGAACAAGGGGGAATTCTGTTCGAGATTGCTACAGATCCTCCTGGATTTACTGTGGATGAACCTGAGGCAGAGCTGGGTGAAAGCTTAATGCTGCCAGAATGGTATGAGAATAAACGCCCTGTGCTTGAACAGAATCTTGTACCCATTGTTGTTCGTGTGCTGGAACAGGATCAGATGTAAGTAGAAAAGGAGCTGATTTTCAAATGGGCATGTCTATGCGAACGATTGATCCTCTTACTCAAACAGAAAGAGAAAATTATAAGCTTCTCACAGGAAGTATTATTCCGAGACCGGTTGCTTTTGTGACAACTTTATCGGAAGACGGAACGATTAACGGAGCTCCTTTTAGCTATTTTAATATCGTAACCGCGGATCCTCCAATGATCTCGATCTCAGTACAGCGGAAAAATGGACATTCGAAAGACACTGCACGTCATGCAATGTACCAGAAAGAGTTTGTCGTTCATATAACCGACGAGATGAATGTCGATAAGATTAATCAGACTGCGGAGAGCTTACCTCCTTCCGAAAGTGAGATTGAAAAGGCCGGACTAACTGTGGTTCCAAGTGACCTAATACAAGTTCCTGGAGTAAAAGAGGCGAAATTTCGTATGGAGTGTGTACTTGAAGCAGCGTATCCCTTAGGAGGAACAGAGAGTGCTCCTGCCTGTGATTTAATCATCGGCCGGGTTGTTCGTTTTCATATTGCTGATTCCTTAATCGATCATGGCCGAATTGATGCGAACGAACTTCAGCCGGTTAGCCGCCTTGCAGGGAATCATTACTCGAAGCTGGGTCCGATGTTTTCACTAGAGCGCCCTAAATAAAAAAAGAATGAAACTGCTCCCTGTATAGATAAAGGTAAGCCTCCTACCATCATGGTAAGAGGCTTACTTGGTTGATTTCAGAATGTTACCACACTAGAGAATTCCCAAAAACAAGTCCATTGCTAATCAGTCTGCCGGGGGAAGTAATTGTTTTTCCACTAACATAAAGTCCAGACGAAGCGCCACCGTCCATATTCATGGCCTGATATGCACCAAGCTTAAGCATAATACTTCCCCACTGCTTCATGGTTGCTCCAGATACGGTGGCAAGCATCAGTGATCCATCTTTCTTAATAGCTATTGCGCTGCGAGCACCGCTGTCAGTTAGAATTTTGGAACTGCTGAATCCTTCACTGGTCGGATTAACGCTAAGTTTACCGTTCGTTACGAGTCTCGGTCCTGCTCCGATGGCTGTATGAACGTCATCCCAATTGATTTTCTTTCCTGCAGCATTATTGAACGTTATATTGTAGTCAACATAGGAACCTACCTTAAACTTATCTGCCATTTGCTCTTCTGTGCCGGTAAATACCAGTACATAGCCATCTTTAGGAATAGAGGCATTCGTATTTTTGGCTACTTTCGTGACTTTATCATTCCGGACTGTTACAGCTGTTCCGTAGGCAAATCCAACGTTTGTTCCACGTTTTGGCGTATATAATACCGCAGAAGTTTTTCCTTTGGTCGGAGTCCGGTTAACAAAATAGACATACCAATTCTGCGAACGTCCCTGGTCCTCTTTTACGGTCCCGAGAAGCCTTACGCGCAGCGTATCCATTACCGCAGATCCGTCCCATTTAAACCCAATCGAAGTACCGCTGTTACCAATATGTTCGATAATTCCGTCACTGATGATCATCCCATACGGGTCAGGTACGCCGCCGTACGCTTCAAAGTAAGTTCCGTTTATCCCAGCCTGCGCTTGATACTTACTTACTATAGAGGATAAGGACTGTGTAGCACCAACCTTTCCATTAGCTAGTCCAGCAGTGACAGGCATTCCTTTAGGTAAAGTAACCGTCTGTACCGTAAATGTTCTGCCTGCGGTTTTTACTTTCTTGGCAGCATATACCGGTTTTGCAGAGGAGGTGCTTTTCTTAATGGTCACAGGTAAAGAGAGTGTTCCTTTATAACCGGGAGTAGTAACCGTCACTTTGATGTTGGTTGTACCCTTAGAGATCGGAATAATGACTCCGTTTGAATTAACCCGGGCAATTTTAGTATTTCCTGAAGAATAGGTAACCCGCACTTCCTCTGATTGCTTCAACTTTGCTGCCAAGGGCAGGCGTTTATCCGTAGTTAATGTTATGGAAGGGGCGGGGTAAGTCAATTGAACTTCCTGAACGGGTGCTGAAGTAGCCTCCGCATGAGAGATCTGAAAAGAAAGTGAGGCAGGAAGTGATAACGACAGGAATAAAAACGTGAATAAAATGAAAATAGAGTTTCTTACATACGCGTATGACGACATAAGAGAGTAAATCCTCCTTTTACAATATGAAATCTAAGTTATTATCGGTCAGAATGGAGGGTTTACTTACAAGGTAGGATCTATTGTTACTTCATACCATTAATTTACTGTTCTTGATTATGGTTAACTATCATTCTATAGCAACTATATTCTAGTATTTAACCATCTGAAACATTAAAGGGATAAGTTGTTTTATTCACGAAGTGAACTAATGAAAATTAGGTTCTTTGTGGATTTATAGAAAGAATATATGATATGATTGCCAAAATAAGTTACATTAAGTAAGTAACAATATTTTCGGGAGGTTATAAAATGAAAATCGAAATTTGGTCGGACTATATGTGTCCCTTTTGCTATATCGGAAAACGCCGCTTTGAAGAAGCTTTGGAGTCGTTCCCTCATAAAGATCAGGTTGAAGTCGTTTATCGTAGTTATGAACTGAATCCAAACGAAGCACGCTATACAGAACAGACAACTTACGACAGTCTTGCGAAAAAGTACGGAATGTCTGCTCAAGAGGCAAAATCAATGACAGAAAATGTCGTAGCGCAAGCGCGTACTGTTGGACTGAACTATAATTTTGACGTTCTTAAACCAACCAATTCGTTTGATGCGCACCGTTTAACTCATTATGCTGCAGAGCAGGGGAAAGCGAGTGAGATGACAGAATCACTTTTCTCCGCTTATTTTGAAAAAGGTGAACATATTGGTAGCAGAGAAGTTCTCATTCGTCTTGCTGGAGAAGTTGGAATGGATACGAAACAGGTGGAGAGGATGCTGGAAGAATCGAACTATGCTGAGGAAGTACGCAGAGATGAGAAACAAGGTGCTGATCTTGGGATTCAAGGCGTTCCTTTCTTTGTAATTGACCGTAAATATGGTATTTCGGGTGCTCAGCCACTTCAAGTGTTTACAGATGCATTGACGCAAGCATGGTCTGAGTCGCAGCCACTGAAAGTCTTTGGAGACAGTGAGGATGCTTTATGTAAGGATGATTCTTGCAGTTTACCTGATAAATAAAATGATCCTCATAACAAATGTCTGGCAGTTACTGCTGGGCATTTTTTTATCACAGGAGAGTCATAAAAATTGATAACGCTTACTATATATGAAGAGAAGAAATGAACAAAGAGGAGGTTTACTTAGGTGGAGAAATACAAGAGCTCTATTCCGCTGGGTGTGATTTTGTGTCGGGACTGTTATAGTGAGCTCGGTGTGCAGGAAACAGACCGTGTCCAGATTTTCTACTCTTCTTGCGGTTCAGTTCATTGCAAAGAAGCGAGACTGAATTCGGAGTACGAACAATATTTGGACGAATAATGAATTTATTTCACTCTTACTCTTATATAGGTAGATGATGATACAGGGTACCAAGTAATACTCAATATAAAAAAATGAAAACAGGCTTATACATCCCTTAATTTACTGGATGTATAAGCCTGTTATTTATATATAATTAGTTGTTGTTCTCTAATGTAGATCCTTTTTTATTAGAAAACATAATTTTAAGAAACGGCGGTGTCACTAGTGTGGTTACAATGACCATAATGATGAGTGATGTGTAATATTCAGGATCAAGCAGACCGGATGCAAGACCTGTACCTGCGATGATCAGAGCGACTTCTCCCCGAGAAATCATACCAGCTCCGATGGAAAAAGACGAACGTCCATTAAATCCAGTCAAACGCGCACCTAAGGCTCCGCCCAGCAGTTTCGTCAAAATAGCAACGACACTAATTACGATGATGAATCCAATCTGAGATCCGACGCCTTCAAAGTCGACATTTAGTCCAATACTTACAAAGAATACAGGAACAAACAAACTGTAAGCGATCGGTTCAAGCTTGCTTTCAACCGTGTGCTTAAATTCGGTTTGTGAAATAGCAATCCCTGCGGCAAATGCACCAATAATACCTGCTATACCCATCCATTCAGCAAAATAGGAAAAGGCGAGTGCAATAATGATTCCGCCAGAAATCACAGTTTCTGTTACTTTCAGTTTGGCGAACCATTTCATCACTACAGGTACTACCCAGATGGACGCGGCAATGATGACTCCAAAGAAGAGCACTTTCTTTCCAATAAGACTACCAATACTTACGCTTTCTCCACTTGTTCCGAGAACACTCATCATTATTGCCAGCAAGATGACAACGAGAATATCATCAACAACAGCGGCTCCCAGAATGGTGGTACCCTCTTTTGAACTTAGTTGGTTCATTTCTTTTAGCGTTTGTACAGAGATACTTACGGAAGTAGCACAGAATAGAAGACCGAAGAATAGAGCGTGATGATTCTCCATACCGAAGCTCAGTGCTGCTCCATATCCCCCGAAGAAAGGTAAAATAACCCCGCCTACGGCAACAGCTAAAGCAGCCTTCCAGTTCTGACGAAGCTGATCCAAATCGGTTTCGAGACCAGCAATAAACATAAGAACAAGTACGCCGATTTCTGAGAATTCATGGATAAACGACGTCTGTTGAACCCACCCAAGGATCGCCGGGCCAAGAATAACCCCTGCAATTAATTCACCAAGGACGGAAGGCTGTCCTAACTTGACCGATAGATGGCCTGCAATTTTGGTAAAGATAAGAATGAGCACGAGGTGTAAAATAAAAATAAAATCCATCGTTGTTCCCCTTTCGAAGTAGGTATATATTGTCCGCATGTGAGGGAATCTTCATGTTTACACACAAAAAAAGCCTATTTACGCAAGATCCCCATAAATACGCCTGAAAATAGACAGAAGGGGGCCTTGTGTGCCAGACTCCTCCTGTGAACAATATATGTAATTTTTGTTGTACTTTACGTTTCTCCTCTTATTGTACATTCTTTTATATCAAATGGAAAGGGGAATCCTTATCCATTCCTAGAATCAAACCTTTCGTATAAACCCCATCACAAAAAGACCCTCAATAAAGTTCAGAGTGTTGTCACTTAACAATTCCCTATTATGAAGTTTATAATTGAAGTAAGGATTTACCTATAGAGGAGGATAACGTTCGTTATGAAGAGCAAAGGTATGAAAGAGAGTGACTACGTCCCGACGACGAAGAAGAATTTTGCGGGAATCATTATTAGCTTTTCATTGATTGCCAATGTTATTATATTGCTGCTCTTTTTTGCGCCAGTAGGTTATAACGGTGAAGTGCATTTTGATTATACAATACTTCCACGGATTAACGCAGTACTCAACAGTTTTACTTTTATCTTTTTGCTGGCAGCACTCATTGCTATTCTAAAGAAAAATGTTAAGATTCATAAACGATTTGTAATTGCAGCATTTGCTTCTACATTGTTATTTCTAGTAACCTATCTTACCTTCCATTACATTTCTCCGGAGACATCAAAGTTTGGGGGAGAAGGATTTATTCGTCCTGTGTACTTTACCATTTTGATCACGCATAGCTTTTTAGCTGCTGTCATTGTGCCGCTTGCTCTTTTCTCACTCGTGTGGGGCTGGACAATGCAGGTAGAAAAACACCGGAAGATTGCGCGATGGACGATGCCTATTTGGCTTTACGTAAGCTTTACAGGTGTAATTGTGTATCTTATGATGGCACCTTATTATTAAGACCGAGTAGTTGTATTCAGTCTCTATAATGTCTAAGAAATATGGATGTATAAAAGGCCGGAATGTCTCTTTTCATAGAGACGTTTCGGTTTTTTTTGCAAAAAAAACTTGCATTTTAAGAAAATAAGGGATATGATTGACCCATCAACCATTGATGAGTCAATGATTTGAAGGAGGTCTTTATTATTTCTACATGTCGTACGGAAGACCTATTGTATTTGCTTATGCATCTTAATAAGCACATCGCTACCCGGTTTGAACGCTGTGCGGGTGTAAGTCCTAATCGGCTTGAACTTTTATGTAAACTGACGGGTGGAGAAATCAGCCAATCGGATCTACAGAAAGCAGTATCAATTGATCCTGCTGCAGTGACGCGTCATGTTCAGCAACTGGAGGCGGAAGGGATACTACTCCGCACGAGAAGCGAGAACGATAACCGGATTACGTTAGTTCAGCTGACGGAAGAAGGAAAAAACAAAGTAGCGGATTTTAAAGCGGAAAAAGAACGATTTATGGAGGAACTGCAATCTGATCTCACGGAAGCAGAGCGCCTTCAGTTTATTGAAACATTACAGAAGCTGAACAACCAGATCCACCAAATGAAAGATCCCAGAAAGACGAATAAATGATATAGATAAAAGGAGCTTATAACCATGACTGTAAATACAGTAATTAAAGATTACAACGAAGTAATTTCCTCCCGCCGTTCGGTGCGAGTGTATGATCCTTCGGTTAAAATCAGCCGTGAAGAAATGACAGAGATTTTGGAAGAAGCAACACTCGCTCCATCTTCTGTTAACCTTCAACCATGGAGATTTCTAGTTATTGATAGCCCAGAAGGCAAAGCAACACTTGAAGAGTTGGCACCAGGAAACTTGCACCAAGTGAAAACTTCGTCTGCAGTCATTGCTGTATTTGGAGATATGAATGCATTCGACAATGCAGATGACATTATGAGCAGTGCAGTAGAACGTGGGTTTCTTCCACAAGAGGTGAAGGAACAGATTATGGCGAACTACACAGATCTGTTTGGTCGTATTTCAGCAGGTGCATTCCGCGAAATGATCGTAATCGACTGCGGATTGGTTTCCATGCAGCTCATGCTTTCTGCTCGTGCTCACGGATATGACACAAACCCAATTGGCGGTTACGATAAATCCCGAATTGCAGAAGCATTTGGAATGGATAAAGAACGTTATGTACCTGTAATGCTGATTTCAATCGGTAAAGCAGCTAAAGAAGCACGTAAGACAACTCGTCTGCCTATAGACCGTGTTGCACAGTGGAAGTGAGGAGGATACCTATGATTATTATTCATGCAGAAATGAAAGTGAACCATGCTGTAGAGTCTGAATTTCTTGAAGCAGTAAAAGAATTAGTAGAGGCATCACGCGCTGAAGAAGGCAATGTTTCATACAAACTTTTTAAAGATACAGAGCAAGAGAACACGTATCTAATGATCGAGGAATGGAAAGATCAGGAAGCGGTAGCTTCTCATAATACGAGTGCTCATTTCCAGGCGTTTGTAGCTAAAGCTCCAAAATATCTGATAGCTCCACTAAATGTTCAAGCTTATGCAGGTCAGCTTATTAATAAATAATATATTGGCTTAAGAAGATATAAAGAAAAGGTCAATTCATTATAAGATTCGCTTTGACGGCGGGGAGACTAGCTAATCTAGTTTCTTCGCCGTTTTTTTACTGAGCAAATTTATTGCCTAATAGGATTGACAGATGAGAATGAAATGATACAATGAATCTTGTGTCCAATTGATAATGAATATCATTATCTGAGACAATTAATACCAGAGTTTCCTACATAATGATTGATCCGTTTTTTTCAGATGTAAGTAGTAACCCTATCCTCCTGAATAAACGGAGAAGAGGAAGGAACGGTTATGAAGAAGCGATACTTATTTATTCTACTTTTCATCTTATCCCTTCTTTCCGTTTTTATCGGAGTAAAGGATATCCAGCCTTGGGATTTGCTGAACTTAGATGAGATCCAGAAGCAGATTTTACTGGAAAGCCGATTACCAAGGCTTGCAAGTTTACTCATTGCTGGGATTAGCATGAGTATATGTGGACTTATTATGCAACAGATTACACGCAACAAATTTGTCTCTCCAACCACAGCGGGAACAGAAGATTCAGCTAAACTTGGCATTTTGGTGTCTATGTTGCTGTTCGCTACTGCACCTCCGTTAGTGAAGATGCTTATTGCTTTTGTATTTGCACTGGCAGGGACATTTATATTTACGAAGATTCTAGAGAGAGTTAAATTCAGAGATACAATTTTTATTCCGCTTGTGGGAATCATGTTTGGTAATATTGTCGGTTCAATCACTACATTTTTTGCATACAAACACGATCTGATCCAAAATATTTCCTCTTGGCTGCAAGGAGATTTCTCCATGATTATCTCTGGCCAATATGAGCTCATCTATATCAGTATACCACTTGTCATTATCGCTTACTTTTATGCGAACAAGTTTACGGTAGCGGGTATGGGAGAGGAATTCGCTGTCAATCTCGGACTTAACTATAAGTGGATTGTCAATATCGGTCTTATCATCGTTGCGATGGTTACCTCTGTCGTTATTTTGACGGCAGGTATGATCCCTTTTCTTGGTCTGATCATTCCTAACATCGTGAGTATGTATATGGGTGATAACCTTAAGAAAAGTCTCTCTCACACTGCTTTAGTGGGTGCAATTTTCGTATTGATCTGCGACATCCTGGGTCGGATCATTATATACCCATATGAGATACCGATCGGTTTAACGGTTGGCGTGCTCGGCAGTATCATCTTTATTTTCTTGCTGATGAGGAGAAAGGCCTATGAATAACAAGACTAAGATTACACTTCTCGCTGCTCTTGCCGTTGCTCTTATTGGAATCTTTGTCTTTGTCGATCTAGGCAGTAGCTGGCGTTATGTTCTTCCTAGAAGAGCAATGAAGATTCTCGCTATTGTGATAACGGGAAGCGCCATCGCTTTCTCATCCATGATATTCCAGACCGTCACGAATAATCGGATTTTAACACCAAGTGTGCTGGGGCTTGATTCACTTTATATGCTCATCCAAACCTTTATTATTTTTATGTACGGATCAGCACAAGTATCTTCCCTCAGCAAGAATATGAATTTTATTATTTCGGTAGGTCTGATGGTGATGTTTGCAGGGGTCTTGTATAAACTTCTGTTCAAACGTGAAGGAAGAAATTTATTTTTCTTGCTTCTCATCGGTTTAGTGATGGGAACGTTATTCCAGAGTATGTCGACCTTTATGCAGGTTATTATGGATCCAAATGAGTTTTTAATTGTGCAGGATCGCATGTTCGCTAGCTTTAATAACGTGAATACAGATCTTGTCATTGTATCGATTATTGCCTTTGCCGCAATCGGGGTTTATTTTACAAAATTCAGTAAGTATATGGATGTCATGTCGCTAGGTCGGGAACATGCTGTTAATCTTGGAGTTCCTTATAATCTGGTTGTGCGCCGGATGCTGATCATTGTCGTGATTCTAGTATCCATTTCTACAGCACTTGTAGGACCTATTACTTTCCTAGGACTTCTTGTCGTCAATGTAACTTATCAGATGTTTAAGACTTATCAGCACAAAGTAATGATTCCAGCAGCGATGCTAATCAGTATTAGTGCGCTTGTAGGCGGTCAGATGATTGTTGAGCGAGTCTTCACTTTTTCAACAACACTGAGTGTCATCATTAATTTTATCGGCGGTGTTTACTTTATTTATCTGCTACTTAAGGAGAATAAATCGTGATAGATGTGAAAGAGGTATCCAAACTATACGGTAACAAGTATGTGGTAGAGAATGTAACTACCAATATCAAAAAAGGGAAAATCACTTCTTTTATCGGGCCTAACGGTGCGGGAAAGAGTACCTTGTTGTCTATGGTAAGTAGGCTCATAAGCAAAGATCACGGTGAAATCTTCATTGATGGAATGGATGTAAGCAACTCTAAAAGTGGAGATCTTGCGAAGAAAATAGCAATTCTCAAGCAATCCAACCACATAAATGTAAGACTAACAATACGTGATTTGGTTAGTTTTGGCCGGTTTCCTTATTCTCAAGGCAAGCTAACCAAAGAAGATTGGGCATTTGTTGATGAGGCTATCGAGTACATGGAACTTCAGGATATGCAGCACAAATTTTTGGATCAGCTGAGTGGAGGCCAGAACCAAAGAGCATTTATCGCCATGGTTATTGCCCAAAATACGGATTATATTTTGCTGGATGAGCCGCTGAATAATCTGGATATGAAACACTCAGTTCAGATCATGAAAGTACTGCGGAAGCTTGCAGATGAACTGGGGAAGACGGTTGTTATTGTTATCCATGATATCAATTTTGCATCCTGTTACTCAGATTACATCGTAGCACTAAAGGATGGCCAAATCGTAAAAGAAGGTACGACGGATGAAATTATTGATCCTGTGGTGCTGAAAGAAATCTATGAGATGGATATACCTGTCCAGATCATTGATGGGAACAAAATTTGCGTGTACTTCCGGTAAAGTAATTCGGGCTTAAGAAGAAAGAAAGGGGTTCCTAACTCTTTAGAGTTAAAAGAGATATTTTGTTCATTATTAACCAAATAATAGTCGAGGTGATTCTAATGAAAAAATTCAAGTTATCTTCTATTTTTACACTAGTTATGGTTATGATGCTTACGGTAGTACTGGCAGCTTGCGGCAGTGACTCCAAAGAAGCAGAAGGCGGAGCTGAGACGAACGCAGCGGCTGGCAGTAATGGAACAGCAGAACAAGCACAACAATCGGAAGTAACGATTGCCCATAAACTGGGTGAAACCACACTTGAGACCAATCCTGAGAAAATAGTTGTTTTCGATATGGGGATTCTCGATTCTCTCGACAAATTGGGTATTGAAGTTACAGGGGTTCCACAAGCGAATCTTCCTTCTTACCTAGAAAAATATAAAGATTCCAAATATGAGAATGTAGGAAGCTTGAAAGAACCGGATTTCGAAAAAATTGCAGAAATCAGCCCTGACCTGATCATTATCTCTGGTCGTCAATCTGATTCTTACGAAGAACTTAGCAAAATCGGAAAAACCATTTATCTTGGAGTAGATACAACTCGCTACATGGATTCTTATAAAGAAAACATGCAAGTTCTTGGACAAATTTTCAACAAAACAGATGAAATAAATACAGAGATTGCGAAAGTTGAAGATGAAATTAAAGCACTAAATGAAAAAGTAACAGCAAGCGGTAAAAATGCTCTGATCATCCTTGCTAATGAAGGTAAAATCAGTGCGTACGGTACAGGTTCCCGTTTTGGAATTATCCATGATGTGTTTGGTTTCACACCAGTAGATGAAGCGATTGAAGTTTCAACACATGGTCAAAGCGTCTCGTTTGAGTACATTGTAGAGAAAGATCCAGACTACCTGTTTGTTGTAGACCGCGGTGTGGTTGTTTCATCGGATGAGAAAGCAGCTTCTTCTGCTAAAGATTTGGTTGAAAACAGCTTGGTGAAAAACACGAAAGCATATAAAGAAGGTAACATTGTTTATCTAGATGCGAACTACTGGTACTTGTCCGGTGGAGGTCTTACTTCTGTATCTGGAATGGTAAGTGAAGTAAGTGCTGCATTTGAAGAATAATTAAAAAACTAATAGTTGATGATGGATGCGCATAGGGTACAGGTAAAGGAAGGTTTACCTTCTACCCTATGCGTATTTTTGTGTTCTTTATTCTTCATGCTACAATACTAATATTGTCATCTTAACTTTATTTCTATAATTGGAAGGAGGTCTCACAGTGAAAATGAATAGGCTTGGTTCATCTGATTTAATGGTAAGTGAAATTGGACTCGGATGCATGTCACTAGGAATAGATGAGAAGGTAGCGATTCCGCTTATACATGAAGCGATTGCTCATGGCGTTAATTTCCTAGATACGGCTGATATTTACGATGATGGACGTAATGAAGAACTGGTGGGGAAGGCTCTCAAAGGGCGCAGACAAGATGTAATCATCGCTACGAAAGTAGGAAACAGGCGTTTGACCGGTCAAGAGGGACTCCGCTGGGACCCAAGTAAACAGCATATTAAGAACGCTGTCAAAGATAGTTTACGCAGACTTCAAACCGACTACATTGATCTTTATCAGCTGCATGGCGGTACTATGGAAGATCAAATAGAAGAAACGATTGAGGCCTTTGAGGAATTAAAGCAGGCCGGACTCATCCGTTATTATGGGATTTCTTCAATACGTCCAAATGTGATTCGGGAGTATACCCAGCATTCTTCGATCGTTAGTGTAATGAATCAGTATAGTTTGCTGGATCGTCGCGGAGAGGAAGAGGTGTTTCCTTCTCTTCATGAACATGGTATAAGTGTCATAGCGAGAGGGCCGGTGGCTGGCGGAGCACTGGCAGATGGCAGAGATGATAAAGCTCTAAAAGGGTATCTTGAATATACACCCGAGCAAATCAAGGAGATTCGCGAGAAATTAGCAGCATTTGTTACAGAAGAACGGAGTATGTCCCAACTAGCTATTCGGTATGCGCTCTCACACCCTGCTGTTGCTACTGTCATTCCTGGTGCCAGCTCGAGGGAACAATTGCTTAGTAATATCGGGGCTTCAATGACCGAGCCACTAACGGATAAAGAAAAAGATAAGCTCAGAAGATTGACCAGAGCCAATCAATATACACAGCATTTATAATATGATCCTATAGGCTAAGAAAAGAGGAAAAAAGATATGGAACGAATCGAAAGTGAAGAACAATATCAGGATTTAATCAACGGTGATCGTCTGACGGTTATAAAATTTGATACAAACTGGTGCCCAGACTGTAAAAATCTAGACCGTTTTATCGGTGATGTAATAGACAAACATCAAGACAAACAATTTTTTGCTCTAGATGCTGAGAAATTCCTGACGATTGCGGAACAAAATCAAGTGCGCGGTATTCCAAGCTTGCTTGTGTTCAAAGATGGGGAGAAAATCGCACATTTGCACAGTAAATGGGCGAAAACACCAACCCAAATCTCTGATTACTTGGAGACTTTGGAATCTAAACAGTAATGCAAGATGATGGAGAATGAAAAAGGAGCTTTTCCTAAGCTGATTAGCAGCAAAAGGAGAGGCTCCTATTTTTATAAGATGATAAACAAAAGAACAAGGGCAAGGCCAAACCGGTAATAAGCAAAGGTGGAAAGTTTCCACTTTTTCAAAAGGGAAAGGAACGTTTTAATCGCCAGCATACCGACACAGAAAGAAGTCAGAAGCCCGATTGCAAAATAAGGGATATCCTTTACGGATAGAATGTCTGCACTTTTCCATAAGTCGAGGGCGGTAGCCCCAAACATAATAGGCACGGAGACAAGAAAAGTGAATTCAGCCGCTGCCGTATGACTGACTCTTGCAAGAAGTCCGCCTGAAATTGTGGAACCGGAACGAGAGAACCCTGGCCAAAGCGCTAAAATTTGAAACAGTCCAATCATAAATGCTTGCTTGTAGGTGATATCATCTACGGTTTGTGCTATCGGTTTCTTGTGCCATTTCTCTGCTGCAATCATAAGCAGTCCGCCGGCAATGAGGCTGTAGACTACAGTGCTTGGACCAAATAAATATTGTTTTATCACATCACGAAACAGTACCGCAGTAATAGAAGCAGGCAGCATTGCTAGAAAGATATGAAGCAGGTTCAGGCGAGGCATGACACGATCACCAGGTTTGACGGTGAAAAAACCGACAAAGGTTCTCCAGTAAAGAACGACGACAGCAAGTACAGCTCCGAGCTGGACAACAACTTCGAACGTTTTGACATTTTCCTGATCCGTAGAGAGTCCGAGCAAGTGAGCGGTGATAATCATATGACCCGTCGAGGAAACAGGAAGAAACTCAGTCAGGCCTTCCACAATTCCCATTATAATTGATGAAAAAATATCCATTGCTTGTCCCCTTCCCAATCGGTAAATTAACAATCAGAGAAATTCCATACTCATCAATATATAGTACTCATCAGTTTGTCCTGTAAGAACTAATGAAATATGTATTTACTTGTCGAGAATGAACAATCCAGACATTACAATTTATGATAAAATAAGTAGTATAGATGTGTAAGCGCTTATATAGATCTGGGGTGTGTTGATTGCTGTCAAAGATTGTCCGGCGTACGAATGATATGAAGCTTAAACATAAGCTTGTCATCAGCTATGTGCTTGTCGTCATGATTCCCGTACTCATCATAGGTGTAGGGGTGACCTACTATTTCAGACAGCAGGCGATGGATCAGGCAATACAGCAGGCAGAAAACAATGTAGAGCGTATCAAAAATCAGACCATGACGCTGCTTCGAGTGCCTATGGATATTTCTAATCTGCTTTTATTTAATAGCGAGATAAAAGAAATTGCGAACACCAAATTTGCGAATATGCTGGAGCTGACGCAAAGTTATCACTCTTTTACCTTGTTTAACGACTATTTACAGCAATATAGAGAATTATATGGGATTCGCTTTTTCTCTTTTAACTCTACCTTGGTTAATAATTATGAATTTATACCCGTTGATACTCAGATAGAGAGTGCTTCTTGGTTTAAGAAAGCAATGGAATCGACGAGTATTGGTTGGTTCTATATTCCGAATTCAGAAGACTATCCGGCAGATACACTGAGTCTTGTGCGAGGCGTTCAATTTCCTGAATATCAGAGCCGAGGTGTGCTCATGGTACTCATTAACCGCGATGAACTTAATAATATGCTGAGCCAGGAACCTTTTAATACGATGATTGTAGATAGTCAGGGGTATATTGTCGCTGCAAAAGATACGAAACTTGTAGGATCTACTTTTGAGTCCCTTAATATGGGGGTTGATCTTCGATCTCAAAAAAAAGGGCTTATCGAAGCAAACGTGTATGATGAACCTTCAAATATTATTGTCGATGAAATGACCCCATCTTCGAGTATGAATGGTTTTCAAATCGTATCTATTTTTTCGAAGGAAAGTATAGTAAGCAACGCAAAGGAAATCAGCCTAATTGGGATGTTGTTTATTATTCTTGTGCTTTTTGTGGCTATGGCTCTTGTATACGTAATATCGCTGCTTACGACCAATCGTTTACTCCGTCTCAGCAGGCAGCTTAATCGATTGGCACTGGGAGATTTAAAGGTCGTTTCGCAAGTAGACGGTAATGATGAGATTGGTCAATTATCAAGACAGTTTAATCATATGGTATCAAGTATTAATGGGCTTATGGAACAAGTCGTGGAGACAAGTGAGCAGAATAATCGGCTTGCGATCGCACAAAAGGAAATTAAGCTTAAAATGATGGCTAGTCAAATCAATCCTCATTTTTTGTTTAATGCACTAGAGTCTATTCGAATGAAAGCACATATTAAAGGAGAAGCAGAAATTGCAAACATTGTGCGTTTACTAGGTAAACTCATCCGCAAAAATCTTGAAATCGGTAGTGGTAAAACAACGATTAAAGCAGAAATGGAAATGGTTCATTCCTATTTACAAATTCAAAAGTTTCGCTATGAAGACCGGCTTGATTTTGAACTTAGCATTCAAAAAGGAATAGAAAAAGAGCATATACCGCCGCTTATTATTCAGCCGCTTGTAGAAAATGCGATTGTGCACGGTCTGGAGAATCAAGAAGAAGAGGTTAGAGTAGAGGTTACCATTTATGAAGAGAATGACCTTGTTCATTTTACAGTTCAAGATAATGGAGCCGGAATCCGCCCAGAACGACTGAAGGAAGTAATCACGTCTATAACAGGCCCTGATGAACAAGAGAATAGTAGAATTGGTCTGCGGAATGTACATCAGCGGCTAACCTTGTCCTATGGGGAAGAGCATGGTCTAATCATATCCAGTAAGCCCGGAAAAGGTACAAAAATTGACTTTACGGTTCCTAAAGGAGGAAGCAAATAATGTATAGCGTATTAATAGTTGATGATGAACCTATGATTAGAGAAGGGCTCAAAACGATTATTAACTGGGAAGAAGAGGGCTATACGGTGATTGATACCGCTTCTAACGGAAGAGAAGCTATTGAAAAGCATCATCATTTGAACCCGGACCTTACAATATTAGACATCCGTATGCCAGGTCTTACTGGACTTGAAGTTATCGAACATCTCCGCAAAGAAGGGAAAAAGGGTCAATTTCTTATCTTAAGTGGACATGCAGATTTTGATTATGCCAAAAAAGCAATCAGTTTTGGTGTAGGCGGATACTTATTAAAACCGGTAGATGAAGAAGAAATGGTGGAAGAACTGGAGCGGATTAAAGCACGTCTAGACAAAGAACAAAGTGTAAAGCAGCGTAATACAAATGAAGACTTTTTTTATCGTGAACATGTAATTGAGTCTATACTGCACGGTGGACAGGTATGGACCGCTGAAGACGTGAAAAAATATGATTTATATTGGCCTTCCTATCAGGTAGTCCTTATTGAAGTATATAATGAGTCTTCTACTCACATGAGTACAGAAATAAAGAAGGAAATGACAGATCTGCTTGCTTCATCGAAGAGAGGGATTGTTTTTACAGCGGGAAAATACATTGGCTGTTTGCTTAAAACACCTCTGGTTACTAATGATGAACGGCATCGCTTTTATGATGAAACCGTTATGACTCTTAAAAGATTCTCAAGCCCTGTGTATATAGCAGCCGGGACGGGTGTATTACATATGGAAGAAATGAAGACATCGTACAATGAAGCTCTGCACCTACTTGAAGAGCGCTTCTTTTTTACCGAACCATCGGTTTTGATGAGAAGAGAAGATTATGGGCTAAGTATGCCTATAGAAGAGAGAGGAGAAGAATTACAAGGACTAGATGAAGATAAAATCACAGATACACTTTACTATGCTTTAGACATACGAAGTAAAGATTTATTATCACGTGTTCTAGATCATTTCCAGCAGTGGGTGTTGACAGAGGACTACACAGAACATGAGATTAAAAACATGATTACTAAAATTGCTGCGGTTGCTTTGAACAAGCTTTCTCTAGTAAATTCCGAGACAAAACTAATTGCGACGGAACATACAGCTATGTTATCGGCATTATATCAGCAGCCAACGTTCATTGCGCTTTTGGATACATTGCAACTTCAATTTTCGGAATTGATTCAGAAGCTTGGTGTAAATAGTAAAGATACCGTAATCAAACAGATGATTGATTTTATAAAAAGAAATCCAGGAGATCACCTCAAGCTGGAGGTTCTTGCTGAAGTTTTTAATTATAATAGCAGTTATTTGGGGAAATTGTTCAAAAATTATACGGGTGAGTCTTTTAATGTGTTCTTAGATAAGGTTCGTATGGAGAAAGCAAAGTCACTTCTTGAAGAAGGACTAAAAGTCCATCAAGTATCAGACCAAATCGGTTATGCTAATGTAGATTATTTCCATACCAAATTCAAAAAATATATGGGTATTTCTCCTTCTGCTTATCGAGATCAGTATAAACAGCGTCAAAATTAGAACAAAGTTTCATATCCTTTTTCGAAAACGTTTTATAAAAAGTGATATTTCACATGAATTCTTCTGGATTTAATATATAAGCTTTGTTTTTTAGACATTCTGCACAATGAGAGTTGGAAATATATCTAATTTTTATATGATTTTCTCTGAAATTCATTGGGTATTGATCCGGAATATCTTGGAGTATGATTATGTTATCAAACAGAGGAGGGGTTATTTCATGGAAACGCTAACAAAGCCCGCTTCCACGGATTCCGAGGCCTCCGCCGCGAAACAAGTTAAGCGAAAGTGGCCGAATGGTTTATGGAAAACTGTGAAAGATCAGAAGTTTTTATTACTCATGTCCTTACCTTTTGTAATCTGGGTTTTCATATTTAATTATTTGCCGCTTTGGGGCTGGACAATGGCCTTCCAGAATTACAAACCTGCTAAAACCTTTACGGAACAAAAGTGGGTCGGATTTGAACACTTCATTGAATTGTTTAGTGATGAGCGGTTTTATCTCGTACTCAGAAATACACTGGCAATGAGTTTGTTGGGACTTCTAGTAGGATTTGTATTCCCGATCTTCTTTGCAATCTTGTTGAATGAACTCCGCGGTACGATTTTCAAAAGAACGGTGCAAACGGTATCATACTTGCCTCACTTTGTATCCTGGGTCGTTGTTGCTGGGATTGTAACAAAAATGCTTTCTACGGATGGCGGAATTATTAATGATATCCTCATTGGGCTAAATATTATTAATGAACCGATTCAGTTCATGGCGCAAGGGAATTTGTTCTGGTACATTGTAACCGCTTCCGATCTATGGAAAGAAATGGGTTGGAACGCAATTATCTATTTAGCTGCAATTACGGGTATTTCTCAAGAATTATACGAAGCTTCAAGGGTGGATGGAGCAAGCCGCTGGAGACAAATGTGGCACATTACACTGCCAGGTATTCGATCAACCATTTCAGTATTGTTCATTATGTCCATCGGACACTTGATCAGTATCGGGTATGAGAAACAGTTCCTCTTAGGAAACAGTCTGGTAACCGATTACTCAGAAGTACTTGATCTTTATGCACTTAACTATGGTTTACAAATGGGTAGGTACTCTTACGGTACAGCCATCGGCATATTCAATTCGGTTGTCAGCGTAATCTTGTTGTTCGTTGCAAACGGTCTCTTCAAGAAATTTACGAAAGAGAGCATCATGTAGAAGGGAGGAAATAACATGAGTGTTAGAGCTTTTAATGCGACAAAATCGGAAAAGGTATTTGATATTGCAAATTATATACTAATGGCAACGATACTGACTGTAACCTTGTATCCCTTTTTGAATGTACTGGCCATTTCCTTGAATGATTCAACCGATACGGTTCGAGGGGGCATTTACTTATGGCCTCGAGAATTTACACTGGAAAATTACAAAACGATCTTTCAATATGATGGACTGATCCAGGGAGCCAAGATTTCATTTGCTAGAACCATTATAGGTACATTCCTGGGTCTACTCAGTTCCTCCATGCTTGCTTATACCCTGAGTCGTCCTGATTTCAGAATCAAGAAATTTGTATCTACATTCCTTGCACTTACGATGTATTTCTCTGGTGGTTTGATTCCGGGATACATTCTGATGAAAGACTTGCATCTCATCGGTACATTCTGGATTTATATCTTGCCGATGATGGTCAGCGCGTTTAACGTGTTCGTTATCCGATCCTTTATTGACGGTTTGCCATATGCTCTTCAAGAATCAGCGAAACTTGATGGTGCAAATGACCTCACTATTTATTACAAAGTCATCCTGCCATTATGTAAGCCTGTACTTGCTACCATTGCATTGTTCCTCGCAGTAGGTCAATGGAATGCTTGGTTTGATACGTATCTCTACAACGGTTCAAAACCGGAACTTACGACACTTCAGTATGAGTTGATGAAAGTTCTGCAAAGTACACAGCAAGGCGGATCTAATATTAATGCCAATGATCTGGCTCAACAAATGGCACAAGTATCACCTGAATCCATTCGAATGGCAATTACGATTGTTGTAACTTTACCAATCCTGGTTGTATATCCATTCCTTCAAAAATACTTTGTTGGCGGTATGACACTAGGTGCAGTAAAAGCGTAATACAAGATTACTTAGATAGAGTGAGAGATTAAATAACAACTAGATAGACGTGGAGGGACATACGAATGGCAAGTAAAACAACGAAATATGCAGTGATACCTTTGCTAGGAATGTCGCTGCTTGCTGCAGGTTGCGGAGGCGGAGGGGGATCAGCCTCTGGGGAGTACAAGGATACGAGTAACGAAACAACACCCATAACATTTACTTACTTCAGTGCAGATGCATCTCCTAACTGGAATCGGATGCAAGATGCAGTTGGTAAAAAAATAACAGAAGCAACAGGAGTTACATTAAATGGTGAATTCGCAGTAACAGGTGGAGGTCAAGACCGTGTTGCACTTATGGCAGCCAGTGGTGAATATCCAGATATCATTTCTGCAAAAGGGGAAGTAAACAAGTTGGTTGATGCAGGGGCACTGATTGATCTGGCTCCACTGATTGAACAGTATGCGCCTAACTTGCAAAAACTGTATGGAGACTATATGGATCGTTTGAAATATAGTAACGAAGATCAAGCGATCTATGTACTGCCCACGTATTCTGGGGTAGGACAGACTTATTTTGATGCCACAGGTGGATTTAAGCTGCAACACCGGGTTTTAGAAGAGTTAGGTTATCCTGAAATTCGTACGACAGAAGACTTTGAAAATGCACTGAAAGAGTATGTGAAATTGCACCCTACAACAGACGGACAACCAGCAATTCCGCTTACACTGGATGCAGATGACTGGAGAATTCAAATTACGGTAACGAACCCTGCGTTCTGGGCAACCGGTGCATCAGACGATGGAGAGTATTATATTAATCAAGATACGTATGAAGCAATGCTTCATGTAAAGCGCCCAGAAGAAAAAGAATATTTCCGCTGGTTAAACAAACTTTATAATGAAGGTCTTCTTGATAAAGACAGCTTTATACAAAAATCAGATCAATATAAATCCAAAATTGCAAGCGGCCGAGTTCTTGGTTTAATTGACCAGGATTGGGGATTCTCCGATGCGGAAAATGCACTAAAAACATCAGGTAAAAATGATCAAACCTATGCAACTTTCCCGGTAACCCTTTCTGAGGAGTACCTTGAACACTCTTTCCAGGATACTGGCTTTATGTCGGGATGGGGTGTTGGGATATCTGAAACGAATCCCGATCCCGTTAGAACAATTAAATTCTTTGATTATCTAGCTTCTGAGGAAGGTCAGGTTCTTATCAACTGGGGTATTGAAGGTGAACAATACAACACAGAAGATGGCCAGCGTGTCATTCCTAATGATGTGTTAAACGAGAAAAATAACAATGCTGGACCATTCCAAAAAGAAACAGGTATTGGTCTTTACGGTAACCTAGCTCCTCACTATGGAGACGGAGTGAAAGATTCAACAGGAAACTACTATACTACAAACTTCCCAGAGCAAATCGTTGCATCCTATTCAGATACAGATCGCAAGACACTAGCTGAATACGGAGTTTCTACGTACAAGGAGCTTTTCCCACAAGAGGATGAATTCCCAGTGAAACCTTGGGGAGCAGCATTTAATCTGCCTGTACCCTCTGGCTCAAGTTATAGTGTATCATTCCAAAAATCACAAGATATCATTAGAAAACGGGTTCCAGAAGCTATTTTAACGACACCAGAGAAGTTTGACGATGTGTATCAGAAGATGCTGGATGAGCTGGATCGAGCAGGGGTAACAGAAATGGAGAAAGAATACACCGAGCTGGTAAGAGCCAGAGTAGAGCTCTGGAATGGATCCGAACCAACAACTAAATAACGAAAGCCTTTTGTCCGATATGATAAGTAGACAACTAGAAAAAAAGACTTTATTTAATTAAAAATATTAATTTAATTAAAGTCTTTTTTTTCTAAATGAAATAGATATTGACAATCTAATGAAAATTCACTATTATTTTAATGTAAAGCGCTTACATAAAATGATAAGACAAACATGAAAAGCGAAAACGTTTAACCTCATAGTTTACTAGACCTTAATCTTCTACCCGATCATCTTCCTTGGTTCCTTCTTCATAACTGACAACATAGAATCCTAACCCGAGTATTAAATATTTAGTAAAACGCTTTAATTGTAATTTAAGAGTCGAATTTACAATTGAATGAATGCTTTCTTTGGTATATACAGGGTGACCTGTTATGCATATATAAGTTACTTATATTAAGGGGGATTATGTCAAATGAAACATAAAGCGCCGAAAACGATAGCGATGTTGCTACTTGCCAGTACCATGCTGTTTACTGCTGCTTGTGGAAATACGAAAGGAGAGGAACCAAGTACGGCGGATCCAGATTCAAACGCGCCGATCACGTTCAGCTTCTTTGGAGCAGATACAAGTCCATATTGGAATAAAATGCAAGATGCTGTAGGTAAGAAAATTACGGAAGCAACGGGCGTAACAATTAACGCAGAATATGATATTGCTAGTGGTGGCGGGGATGATAAGATTGCATTAATGGCTGCTAGCGGCGATTATCCTGATATGATCTTTCCTAAAGGAAACTTATCTAAACTAGTCGATGCAGGGGCTATGATTGACCTGACAGAACTTATTGAAGAGCATGCACCTAATATTAAAAAAATGTATGGCGAAGAAATGAATCGTTTGAAATATAGTAATGAGGATCAAGCAATCTATACCATTCCTACGAATGGATCTGTAGATCAACAAACTTTTGATAATACAGGCGGATTTGAACTGCAGCACCGTGTGGTAAAAGAACTCGGTTATCCTGAGATCAAAACGGTGGAGGATTTCGAGAACGCACTGCGTGAATACTACAAAGCGCATCCAACAACAGAAGATGGTCAACCAACCATTCCACTTACACTTAGTGCTGATGGATGGAGAAGTATGATTACTGTTACTAACCCTGCTGTTTCTGCAACAGGTGCACCTGATGATGGTGAATACTACATTAATCCAGAGACTTACGAAGCAATGCTTCATTACAAACGCCCAGAAGAGAAAGAATATTTCCGCTGGTTGAACAAAATGTATAACGAAGGTCTTCTCGACAAAGACACCTTTATTCAAAAAGAAGATCAATATAAAGCAAAAATCGCAAGTGGTCGTGTTCTTGGTTTGATCGATCAGGAGTGGGCTTACAATGATGCAGAAGTAGCATTGAAAAATGCAGGTAAAGATGAAATGACTTATGGTCATTATCCAGTAACTCTTTCCTCTGAATTTAAACGTGCAGACTTCCAACCGGTTGGTTCCGATGGTTATGGTATCGGGATTACGGAAAATTGTGAAGATCCAGTTCGTGCAATTAAATTCTTAGACTGGATGGCTTCGGATGAAGCACAGGTACTTCGTAACTGGGGTATTGAAGGAGAACACTATAATGTAGAAGATGGCGTTCGTGTGATTCCAGCTGATGTACAGGAACGTAAGAGTAATGATAACGCAAACTTCACGAAAGAAAGCGGAATTGGGCTATACTTTGTTTTTGGTCCACACTATGGAGATGGTGTGAAAGATCCATCAGGCAACTACTACACTACGAATTTCCCTGAACAAATTATAGCCAGTTATTCGGAAGGAGAAAAAGAAGCATTAAAAGGATACGGTATTTCTACTTGGAAAGAGCTGTTCCCAACGGAAGAGGATTTCGAAGTGAAAGAGTGGGGAGCGGCTTATAATATGCCAGTACCTTCTGACGGTAAATATCAAGTTATCTACCAAAAAACACAAGATATCGTTCAAAAACGGATTCCAGAAGCCATTGTTTCTTCAGCAGATAAATTTGATCAAATCTATGACAACATGCTAGCTGAACTTGATAAAGCCGGCGCAGTAGAGATGGAACAACAATTTACAGAATGGATTAAAGAAAGAGTAAGATTGTGGACAGGTAAAGACGTGAAATAAGATTTGTAAAGGAAAAGGGGATTCTGAAAGGTCCCCTTTTCTAAATAAAAATGGATCTTCATTGACCGATAGATGAGATTGAAATCATAACGAAAGCGTTCATGATATGAGTGGCAACTACAAAACATATAAAAATGATAATTAAAAATATGGTTTTCTTTTTTTATGTCTTTCGAAAACGTTTTAGGGATTTTTGTCTTTGTGTCAAAAATCGATAGTTACATAGGTTGTTAAAAACTAAAAAATGGAGGGAATTACATTGACAATTTTTCAGTTTCCAAGTGATTTTAAGTGGGGAACAGCAACGGCATCATACCAGATCGAAGGAGCAACGAAAGAGGATGGAAGAGGAATTTCTATCTGGGATACCTTTGCAAAGACGCCGGGAAAAGTTTTTAATGGCGATAACGGGGATGTAGCTTGTGACAGCTACCACAGATACGAAGAAGACATTGCTTTAATGAAGGAACTTGGTATTAAAACTTATCGGTTCTCTGTAGCTTGGCCTCGAATTATCCCTGACGGGGACGGAGAGATTAATCAAAAAGGACTCGATTTTTATCATCGCTTTGTAGATAAATTGATTGAAAATGATATTGAACCTTTCTGTACTCTCTATCACTGGGATCTTCCGCAAGCTCTTCAAGATATCGGAGGTTGGGAGAACAGACGGACAGTAGATGCCTTTGTAAAATATTCTGAAGTCATGTTCCGTGAATTCGGTGGAAAAATAAAATATTGGCTTACATTTAATGAACCATGGTGCATTGCTTTTCTATCTAACTTCATTGGCGCTCATGCCCCTGGAAATACAGACTTACAAGTTTCATTAAATGTAGGACATGGGATTTTACTTGCTCATGGTAAGTCCGTACAAAAATTCCGTGAGCTCGGAATAGACGGCAAGATTGGTATCGCACCAAATATGGAGTGGTCAGTACCTTATAGCAAAAATGAGGCCGATCAGGCAGCAGCGGATCGAAATATTGCTTGGTTTGCTGATTGGTTCCTAGATCCTGTTTTTAAAGGGACCTATCCACAGTTTATGTTGGATTGTTTTGAAGCGGCGGGAGCGAAGCCTAACATTCAGCCAGGGGATATGGAGACGATTTGTCAGCCAATTGATCATCTCGGTCTCAATTATTACACGATGAGTGTGGTACGTTCTAATCCAGGTGGTGGAATCCTGCAGTTGGAGCCGCTCGATATGGGGCTTGTCCGTACCGATATAGGCTGGCCTGTTGAGTCACGCGGTTTATATGAGGCGCTGCATTATTTGCAAAAATACGGTGATATCGATATTTACATTACCGAGAATGGTGCATGCATTAATGATGGTGTGGAGAATGGAGAAGTGAAAGATTTTCGCCGAATTTCGTACTTACAGCAGCATATAGCTCAAGTCCACCGTGCAATTAGTGACGGTATTAATCTAAAGGGATATATGGCCTGGTCTATGATGGATAATTACGAATGGGCGGAAGGGTACCGGATGAGATTTGGTCTAGTACATGTAGATTATCGTTCTTTGGTTCGTACTCCAAAAGAAAGCTTCTATTGGTATCAGAATGTAATTCGTAATAACTGGCTTGAAACGAAAGACGTGTTGAAATTGCAATCGTAAAATGACAATAATGATCTCACCTATGCTCCATTAAATAGTGCAATCTGCTATCATTCATAGCTTATAAGTTATAGAACCGCCGAAGATTCATTCTCTTAGGCGGTTTTTTTGCTATGGTCTTATAACACGAAAACCTTAAAATTACATTAAATGAAGTAAAGTCAACCACAAAAGTCATGATTATAGATGTAAAAATAAGGGTAAAAACCTTAAAGTGTAAAAATAATGAACAAAGTTTGACTAAATTTTGAACAAATAGTGAACAATTTAGTGAAAGTGTGATATATTAAATGTAGTAAGCACTTACAAATATTAGAAGGAGTTGAAAAATAATGATTGTTAATAAACCGGTACGTGTAAGCGACAATAAGGAGAATGACGCCCGTTTAACTCAGATGGTTTTTATGATGACGGTTATGGCTTGGGTGGCTCTGATTACTGGGGTTGTCATTTGTTTATTTAACCTTCATGCATTGACGAACAGCAATACAGGAATCATGGTGGGCATTGGATTCTTGGTAGGAAGCGTCTATATTTATTTCATCGGGAAAGCTATGGGTCTTCTTAATATTAGAAGAAATGAACGGGATACTGATTAAGGAAGATGAGTTCATCGGGGAAGAGGATAAGCATTGATTCAAACCTATATATAAAAGGTAAAAAACCTTAGTTACTTGGCACCCACCGTGTCCAATGGCTAAGGTTTTTTGTGTTTGAAAATCAAGGGAGAAAATCATTTGTGAGAAAAGATTCACAAATGGTATGATGAATTTCGACAAATTTGTTAACAAGACGTTCATGTCTGTTGATATCTGATATCTTTAGGTAGAAGATAATATAGTATCGTTTTGTAATAGCGCGTAAGGAGAGGGGATCAAGATGAACAAAAAACCTAGGTCGCTTTCCAAAATCATTATCGCTGCTGTCCTATCACTCGTCACCATTGGTGTCATAGTATGGGCTATGTTTGCGGATGAAAGAGGAAGATACGTTGTTCTCGATCCGAAAGGACCGATCGGCGATGCACAAAGGGACTTAATCATTATTTCGACTATTTTGTGCGCGATCATTATTGTACCAACCTTAATACTCGTAGGTGTCATTGTATGGAAATATCGTGATACACCAGACAACAAATCAAAATACACACCTAATTGGTCGCACAATACGACTGCCGAGGTGATTTGGTGGGGGATTCCAATCCTTATCATTATCATTCTTGGTGCGGTTACTGTGCGATACACCTATGCCACAGAGCCTTCAAAACCACTGGCATCGGACAAAGAGCCTATTACGATTCAGGCAGTCTCACTAGACTGGAAATGGCTGTTTATGTATCCGGATGAGGATATAGCGAGTGTGAATACACTTACGATTCCGGAAGACACACCAATTCGCTTCGAACTTACCTCAGACGCACCAATGAACTCGTTCTGGATACCTGAACTTGGTGGACAGATGTATACGATGTCCGGTATGGCTATGGTACTTCACTTGCAAGCGGATGAGCCTGGTGTATATAAAGGTTCGGGTGCCAACTTCTCCGGTGAGTATTTCCAAGAGATGAAATTTGATGTGAATACTGTATCGGATGAAGAGTATCAAGCTTGGGTGAAAGAAGTCAAAGAGCATTCAGAGCCTCTTACCGAAGAATCTTATGAAGACCTTGTATTGCCAAGTGTCGAAGATGAACAATATTTCTCTGCCGTTCCAGACGAAATGTTCCAGAACATCGTTACGAAATATGTAGTTGATAAGAACGAAGATGCTTCAGAAGAAGCTGTAAAAGAATAAATGAATAGCTCGAAAGGAGGCCCTCATCCATGCTAAGTGAGTTTTGGGAGTTCCTGACTACTGAATTCCTCGTTACGGGTGACCCCCTCATTCTAGGGGCACAAGTTTCGATTGGTCTTGCATCGATTGCAATCATAGTCGGGCTCACCTACTTTAAAAAGTGGAAATGGCTCTGGAAAAACTGGTTAACTACGGTTGACCATAAAAAAATCGGTATCATGTATATTTTGGCGGCGATCCTTATGATGTTCCGCGGCGGGGTTGACGCCCTGATGATGAGATTCCAATTGGCCTTGCCGAATATGGAATTCCTTCATGCGGATCACTATAATGCCGTATTTACAACGCACGGTACAATCATGATCCTGTTTATGGCCATGCCATTTATGTTCGGATTATTTAATATCGTTACACCGCTGCAAATTGGAGCGCGTGACGTTGCATTCCCTTATTTGAATGCACTCAGTTTCTGGTTATTCTTCTTAGGAGCTATGCTCTTTAACGTTTCATTTGTTATCGGGGGTTCACCAGCTGCAGGTTGGCTGAGTTATCCGCCTCTATCAGGACTACAATTTAGTCCGGGGGTAGGACAGAACTTCTATATATGGGGTATCCAGATATCAGGTATTGGTTCCCTCGCAACCGGGATTAACTTCTTGGTAACCATTATCAAAATGCGTGCACCAGGTATGACTTGGATGAAAATGCCGATGTTTACTTGGTCTGTTTTTGCAACAAATATTATTATCTTGTTTGCATTCCCGATTTTGACTGTAACATTGTTCCTTTTGTTTATGGACCGTTTTGCAGGAACACACTTCTTCACACTCGATCTCGGGGGTAACCCGATGATGTATATCAACTTGATCTGGATGTGGGGTCACCCTGAAGTTTATATCGTAGTCTTACCGGCATTCGGTATCTTCTCCGAGGTTGTTGCTACGTTCTCGAGGAAGAAACTGTTTGGATATAAATCGATGGTATTTGCAATGCTGATCATCAGTGTATTGTCCTTCTTCACTTGGGTCCATCACTTCTTTACAATGGGCTCGGGAGCCGATGTTAACGCGTTCTTTGCGATAACGACAATGCTCATATCCATACCTACGGGGGTTAAAGTCTTTAACTGGCTGTTTACGATGTATCGCGGACGGATTCGCTTTACACTTCCGATGATGTGGACCATTGCTTTCTTCCCATGTTTTATTATCGGGGGGATGACAGGGGTAATGTTGTCGGTAGCGCCAGCAGACTTCCAGTTCCACAACAGTTACTTCCTGATCGCTCACTTCCACCAAGTGCTTATCGGTGGTGTCGTGTTCGGTTACTTTGCAGGAATGTACTACTGGTGGCCTAAACTGTTCGGCTTTACATTGCCGGATCGCTGGGGACACTGGGCATTCTGGACTTGGAACATTGGTTTCTACCTTACATTTATGCCGCAATATGCGCTGGGTCTGATGGGTATGACTCGTCGTCTGAGCACATATGGTTGGGATACAGGATGGATGCCGCTCAACCTCGTTTCTTCTGTCGGAGCATTCTTGATGGGGGCAGGTTTCTTGTTCCAACTTCTGCAAATTGCAGATGGTATTCGTAAACATAAAGAAAATAAAGTGGGAGCGGATCCTTGGGATGCACGTACCCTGGAATGGTCTATTCCGTCTCCTGTACCTGAATATAACTTTGCTATCGTACCTAAGGTTGACTCCGTTGACCAATTCTGGGAAGACAAACAGCGTAGAGCTAACCAAGAGGCTGTAACACCGCCAGCATATGAACCAATTCATATGCCTAAAAACACAGGAATTCCGATTGTTATGGCAGTATTCTTCTTTATTGCAGGTTTCGGATTTGTGTGGGGCTGGTCTTGGATGTACATTCCGGGTCTCATCGGTGTAGCGGCATGTTTAGTTGCCCGCTCATTCCAGTACGATACGGATTATTACATTCCGGCTGAAGAAGTAAATCGTACCGAAACAGCCTTGAGGGGGTCGGTATAATGGCAAATACAGTAACAAATCAACATTCAAATGAACATGATCACGATCATGGACATCACGATCCGCAAGAACTGAAAATGCTCGGCTTCTGGCTATTCCTGATTTCTGACCTTATTCTGTTTGCTGTGTTCTTCGCAACATTTATCGTGCTGCGTGACAACACAGCAGGCGGACCTACGGGTGCTGAACTGTTTAAGATGCCAGGTGTCATCGCAGAAACATTCATTCTTTTGACAAGTAGTTTTACCAGTGGTCTGGCTGTACTCGCAATGAACCGCGGGGATAAAAAAGGTCTGATCAACTGGCTTATCGTAACTGGGGTTCTCGGTCTTGCCTTCTTGGGTCTTGAAATTTTCGAGTTTGTTGAAATGGTTCATGAAGGTGCTACGATTACAACAAGTGCTTTCACTGGTGCATTCTTTACCCTGGTAGGAACGCACGGGGCTCACGTTACCTTTGGTCTCGTATGGATGTTCGGACTTTTACTTCAACTCAAGAAACGCGGCATTACGTCTGTAACTCGCGGTAAAGTAATGGCACTTAGCTTGTTCTGGCACTTTTTGGACGTGGTATGGATCTTCTTACTTACCGTCGTCTACTTGATGGGGGTGATGTAAGATGGCAGAGCAACATAACCATACACATGATTCTCATGAGAATCACGGGTCGTTCAAATCTTACCTCATCGGATATCTGATCTCGATCGTGCTCACGATCATCCCGCTTGTGGTTGTTTTGAACGATATGTTCGATAAAACAGTAAACATGATCATTATTTTGATTATGGCAATATTGCAATTTATCGTTCAACTCTTCTTCTTTATGCATGTTCGTGAAGGAGAACCGGGTAAACCAAAATGGAATGTCATGGCTTTGATTCTTGGACTTTTGTTGGTACTTACGATTGTTGTAGGTTCCATCTGGATCATGATGAACAACGCAGTTGCTCATTAATCCAATCGTTAATCATAATACCTTGTCTGCTCTTTACTGAGCGGGCAAGGTATTTTTTATTTTCTTTGAGAAATGAAATATGCTGACTAACTGAATGAAAAGAAAGCAGGTTACACAAACTGTACTATAAATTCGGTATATGACCTTTGCTTTAGGAAGATAGTCTTGTTATGATTACAGATGAACTTTTAAAGATTTCAACTAACACATCATAGGATTGATATAAGAAGGGACGATTCCAATCATGACACAAACCGCGATTGCTCCATTAATTGACCATACATTACTTAAGGCTGATGCCCGCCGTGAAGATATTATTAAGCTTGCAGAAGAGGCAAAAACGTATGGATTTGCTTCTGTCTGTGTAAATCCAGGATTTGTATCGACTGCTTATGAAGTGTTGAAAGATACACCGCAGGTAAAAGTATGTACGGTAATTGGGTTCCCCCTTGGAGCGACTACGTCAGAGGTGAAAGCCTATGAAACCAAGGATGCGATTGCTAACGGAGCTACCGAAGTAGATATGGTGATTAACATTAGCGCGCTGAAAGACGGCAATGATGACTATGTTGCTGCTGATATCAAGGCTGTTGTCGATGCTGCTAAAGGAAAAGCTCTTACGAAAGTAATTATTGAAACTTGTCTGTTAACGGAGGAAGAAAAAGTACGTGCATGCAAACTTGCAGTACAAGCAGGAGCAGATTTTGTTAAAACATCAACCGGTTTCTCTACTGGCGGAGCAACGAAAGAAGACATTGCTCTTATGCGCAAGACAGTTGGTCCTGATGTTGGCGTGAAGGCATCCGGTGGTGTCCGCAGTAGCGAAGATGCACTAGTGATGATCGAAGCAGGAGCTACCCGAATTGGGACAAGCGGCGGCGTAGCCATTGCAAAAGGTGAACGTTCTAACAGCAGCTACTAAGAACTCAGTTTTAAAAATACGTCGAAAACGACTCCTTTGGGGGTCGTTTTTTGTTTTATTTACAAGATGTAACGATTTATTTTGTCTTTATTTAAAAAAGGTATACACAAATGAAACAAAATGAACTAATATAAACCTATATGAACGAATAAAATACATTATCCATTATGGAAAGGGTTGAAGAGAAAATGCAAAACCGTTATGCGTCTCATCCCAATGAAGTGAAAAATTTTGATACCAAACGTTTACGTGAGGAGTTTCTGATTGAACAACTGTTTTCTAAGGACGAACTCGTTACGGTATACTCGCATGTGGATCGTTATATTGTAGGTTCCGCTGTTCCTGTATCCAAGGATATTAAACTTGAAGTTCCTCTGAAGGATATTGGTACGGACTTCTTCCTTGCTCGCCGTGAAGTTGGAATTATTAACATAGGCGGACATGGGACTGTGTCTGCTGATGGTGTGAGATACGAGGTAGGAGCAAAAGAATGCTTATATATCGGCTTAGGTGTAAAAGAAGTTATTTTCCACGCAGGAGCGGAAGAAACACCGCAGTTTTATTTTGTATCTACACCTGCTCATCATGCTTATCCTACGGTTAAGGCTACACAAGAAGATGCAACGCCAAGTCATCTTGGCAGCATTGAATCCTCAAATGAAAGAACCATTTACAAATACATTCATGAAGGCGGTATCAAAAGCTGCCAGTTAGTACTTGGGATCACTGAACTCGCTCCAGGGAATATGTGGAATACAATGCCTGCACATACCCACAATCGTCGTTCTGAAGTTTACTTGTATTTTAATCTGCCAGAGCAAGGAGCCGTTTTCCATATGATGGGGGAGCCAGATGAAACAAGACATCTCGTTGTTCGACAAGGTCAGGCGATCATTTCTCCTAGTTGGTCCATCCATAGCGGTGTAGGAACAAGCAACTACACTTTCTGTTGGGCAATGGCCGGTGAGAACCAAACGTTCGATGATATGGACGGCGTTGCAATGACCGAGCTAAAATAGACGTAAGACAGAAATACAGATAGGAAGTTGAACCAATTATGAACTCAATGAAACGGCACGAAAAGATTATGGAAACGCTGCTTGCACAGAAAGAAGTTACGGTAAGTGAACTCAGCGAGAAGCTGGATGTAACAGGAAAGACGATCCGCGAGGATCTGGATAAGCTGGAATCAATGGGACTCTTGATGAGAGTCCATGGCGGTGCGATGCTGGCTCAGAATGACCAGTATGGTATTCTCACCAGCAGAGGGGCGCTGGAGAAGCATAATCCGGAGAAAATAGAGATTGCGGAGCGGGCGATCACTTATATTAAACCGGGAGACATTATCGCTCTAGACGGCGGCAGTACCACGCTGGAGATTGCTAGACTGCTGCCTAACGACCCCCTTACCGTAATTACGAACGATCTATTTATTATTGCAGAACTCACCAAGAAAGACCAAATCCGCCTCGTAGTACCTGGGGGATCGCGGGTAAGAAATATGCTAGTTAGTGAAGATACCGAGCATTTTATTAGAAATCTGAACATTCACAAGGCATTCATTTCTACAACGGCTCTTCATCCAGAGTTTGGTTTTTCGATCTATACCGGTGATCTGGTCCCATTAAAAAGAGCACTCATTCAAACTGCACAGCATGTCTATGCTGTAGTTGATCATTATAAATTCGGGAATTTTGCACTTCGTACATTTGCACAGCTACCTGAGGTTCATAAGGTAATCAGTGATCGTGCTTTGGATGAGAGCATACTGGCTCCTTATAAAGATGCAGGGATAACAATCGATTATTAACTTGCAGGAGGCGGGATAGATGAGTATTTTTGACTTGAGCGGAAAAGTAGCATTGGTTACCGGAACAACTGGTGGCCTTGGACAAGGTATGGCACTAGGGCTTGCTGAGGCAGGAGCAGATATTGTTGCCGTTTCGAACACTTTGCCTACGGAGACTGTACAGGCCATTGAAGCCCTTGGGCGTAAGGCAATTTCTATTCAAGCGGATTTAAGCATCGAGGAAGAGCTAGCTGGTGTTTTTGAACAGGCTCTTGGGTTCCAAGGGAAAATTGATATCCTTGTTAACAACGCAGGAATTATTCGGCGTACACCGGCTGCGGATCACGCAGCTTCGGATTGGCACGACGTGATAGATTTGAATCTAAACACGGTGTTTTTTCTTAGTCAACTCGCGGGCCGGCATATGATTGAGCGGGGAAGCGGTAAGATTATCAGCATCGCTTCTATGCTTTCCTATCAAGGTGGAATCAACGTCCCTGGATATACGGCAAGTAAACATGCAGTAGCTGGACTGACAAAGGCTCTAGCGAATGAATGGGCTGGTAAAGGGATACAAGTCAACGCGATTGCTCCCGGCTATATGGTTACAAGCAATACGGAGCAGATTCGGGAAGACGAAAATCGGTATAAAGATATAACAGCACGGATTCCGGCTGGTCGCTGGGGTACCCCAGAGGATCTAAAAGGTCCTGTTGTATTTCTCGCATCGGATGCATCTGATTATTTAAATGGACATGTACTGAATGTAGATGGTGGCTGGCTCGCTCGCTAGCATTTCTCGCCTAAAGGAGGATTACGAGAATGAAACTTGGAGTACTGGCGCATACGTTCGGTAAACAGAAAACAGCAGATTTAGCCCGCCGTATTTCGGGCAGCGGATTTACTTCTGTTCAGCTCGCACTTTCTAAAGCGCTTTCTGATATTGATTCATCGAACGGAAAGCTAAGCCCAGGCCTTGCTCATTGGGTGGGCGAACAATTTGATAATGAAGGAATTCGCATTGCCGTTCTTGGATGCTATATTGATCCGGTTCATCCTGATCCGGAAGCAAGAAAGCTTGAACTCGCTAGGTTTAAGGAGCATTTGCGGTATGCCCGTGATTTTGGTTGTAGCATCGTGGCAACGGAAACAGGAAGCCTCACGACTTACCAAGGATCGCATCCGGAATCTTATGAGGAGCAAGGATACCTTGTACTGCGTGATTCAGTGATGGAGCTGGCAGAAGAGGCAGATAGATGGGGCGTAAATATAGCCATTGAACCTGTTTCTGTGCATACGATGCACACCACAGAGCATATGCAGCGTCTTTTTGAGGAGATTCCAAACTCCAGCGTTAGCCTATTGTTTGATCCATGTAACCTGATGAAGTTAGAGCATGTCGTGAATCAGGCTGATTTTTTGAGAGATGTCTTCGATAAGCTATTTGATCGTATGATTGCGATTCATGCCAAAGATGTTGCCTTTGATGTAAACGGTAAAAAATATAATCCGCTACCTGGTGAAGGTATCCTTGATTATCCTTTATTTTTTGAACTGCTCAAAACCTATAAACCTCACATCGATATCTCCCTCGAAGGGGTTACGGCTGAGCAAGCAGATGATGCAGCCGCTTATCTACGCCGGTTGTGGCATGCCGACAATAACATTTCGTAAAACCAAAAAAACTCCTTTCATTCGTAATTCAATGAAAGGAGTTTTTTTATTTGAAGCAATATTCAACCTTTTGTTCATACTTTACACAATATTTATAGGAAAACTCGGAATTAATTCTTTTCAAAAGGTTCAAGTTATGAGAGAATATGGAAAATACGAGGTAGCCATCTCGTTAAGGAGGAATAAGTAATATGTCAAATGACAAAAAGGACTTTGCTTTTGAAACGCTCGCTGTACACGCAGGTCAGGAAATTGATCCTACGACCTTATCTAGAGCGGTTCCTTTGTATCAGACGACTTCTTATGGATTCCGTGACAGTGAACATGCAGCTAATTTATTTTCCCTTCAAGAATTCGGAAATATTTATACAAGAATCACTAATCCTACAACGGATGTATTCGAGAAACGAATTGCCGCTCTTGAAGGCGGAGCAGGAGCACTTGCCACAGCTTCAGGTCAAGCTGCAATCACCTTTTCTATCCTGAATATTGCAGGTAGTGGGGATGAAATCGTATCTTCCTCCAGCCTATATGGCGGTACGTATAACCTATTTTCGAATACACTGAAGAAGCTTGGGATTACCGCTCATTTTGTAGATTCTACAGATCCCGAAAACTTCCGAGCTGCGATTACAGATAAAACAAAAGCCATCTATGCAGAGACCATTGGAAACCCGCAAGGGAATGTACTTGATATCGAAGCGGTCGCAGAGATTGCACACAACAGTGGAATACCTCTGATCGTAGATAATACGTTCCCAAGTCCATACCTGTTAAGACCCATTGAGCATGGAGCTGATATCGTGGTTCATTCGGCTACCAAATTTATAGGCGGGCACGGTACTTCGATTGGTGGGGTGATTGTTGACAGCGGGAAGTTTGATTGGAGTGTGAGCGGCAAATTCCCTGGTCTGACAGAACCGGATCCAAGTTATCATGGGTTAAAATATACAGAGGCGGTAGGAGAGCTAGCCTACATTATAAAAGCCAGGGTTCAGTTACTTCGTGATTTGGGCTCAAGTATTGCACCATTTAATTCATGGTTATTGCTCCAGGGCCTTGAGACCCTTCATCTCCGTCTCGAACGCCACAGTTCCAATGCACTGCAAGTTGCTGAGTATTTAGAAAGCCATCCAGATGTAGAGTGGGTAAGCTATGCAGGATTACCGAGCCATCCATCCTATTCACTTGCACAGAAATATCTGCCTAGAGGGCAGGGAGCCATCCTTACCTTCGGTATCAAAGGCGGAGCAGATGCAGGGGCAAAGTTAATCGAAAATGTACAGTTGTTCTCCCACTTAGCGAATGTAGGAGATTCAAAGTCACTTCTTATTCACCCAGCAAGTACAACACATCAGCAGTTAAGCGAGGATGAACAGAAGGCAGCCGGGGTCCATCCAGAGTTGCTTCGTCTATCGGTTGGTACAGAGAATATTCAAGATATATTGCAAGATCTTGAACAGGCCATTGCGGCGAGTCAGCAATCTGCTGTATCCCGTATTTAAACCAAAGTTATAACATTATTGAATAGATGACCGAGCACCCTAATGGGGTGCTTTTTTTGTTCATAAATGAATTCTAAATTCAGCTCATTACTTAACAAAACTTTGTTTACAAGTGCAGGGATATGGAATATAATAATAAAAAAAGTTGCATTAGATAAAAACAATTGTACTGATGCAATATTGATTATCATTCTCAGCAAAAGTAGAAGAAAAATTCAACTCAATAGTCGATAAATCCATGCTGCTTCGGGCCTCCCGAAGCAGCATGTGCCATTTTAAGGGCACTAACAATGGATCTCATTCTCAATTAGCCGACCGAAAGTGACAATAAAAGAGAGGGAAGTGATCGTAATGGATGCAATAAATAAGAGATTAAATACAGTTACACAAGTGAAAGGAAATTCTGCTGCTCCACAGCCAGGGCGCAAACGCGGTCCGAATTTTAAAATGATGCTTCAAAACAAGGAGATGCAGGCAGCACTTGGCAGCGGGGTGATGATGCTCGTTGCATGGGGAGTTTCCGGCATTCATGAGTTTTTGTCCATTCTGCTGTATATTGCAGCTTACACGATCGGTGGATGGACCAAAGCAAAAGAAGGGGTAGCGACGCTAGTTAAGGAACGGGATCTAGATGTAAACCTGCTCATGATTGCAGCGGCCGTTGGTGCAGCAACGATTGGTTACTGGAATGAGGGAGCTATGCTTATCTTCATTTTTGCGCTGAGTGGAGCACTTGAGAGTTATACAACCGAACGCAGTCATAAAGATATTTCATCCCTTATTTCATTGAAGCCGGAAACGGCGCTGCGAATCGATAATGGAAGTATGGAGCTTGTTGCTGCGGAAGAACTTGTACCAGGAGATTTGATACTAGTAAAACCAGGAGAATTAATGCCTTCCGATGGTCGAATATACAAAGGATATTCTGCGGTAAATCAATCTTCCATTACAGGAGAGTCTACACCGGTAGAGAAAACAACCGGGGATGAGGTTTTTGCTGGAACGATGAATGGTGAAGGGGCGTTGTATATTGAAGTAACTCAGCAGGCCGAAAATTCACTTTTTTCGAAGATCATTAAGTTAGTAGAAGAAGCACAAAGCGAAGTTCCTGCATCACAGCGATTTATTGAGAAATTTGAAGGAATATATGCCAAGTTTATTGTAGCAATTACGCTTATTATCATTGGGGCACTTCCCCTCCTGTTTGGCTGGACCTGGGGAGATTCATTTTATAAAGCATGTGTATTCCTTGTCGTAGCTTCCCCATGTGCGCTGGTAGCTTCGATCATGCCAGTGATGCTCTCTTCCATCTCAAGCAGCGCAAGAAGAGGACTTCTCTTTAAAGGCGGAGCACATGTGGAAAATATGGCTAAAACGGCCGTTGTCGCTTTTGATAAGACAGGTACGCTTACGCGGGGAGTTCCCGAAGTAACTGACTTGTATCCAGCAGAAGGTTATGACGAAATGCAGTTGCTTGCTGTCTCTGCTGCCATTGAAAGCCAGTCTATGCATCCCCTTGCAGAAGCGATTGTAAATAAGGCACGCATATCAGGAGCTGAAATTCTTGAGGCTGATGAAGTTCAGTCCATTACAGGGTGGGGACTTGAAGGAATCGTAAACGGTGTGAAATGGAGTATTGGTAAGACGGATAGGTTCGATCAGGGCGAGGTTGATTCGTTCTGGGTTCATACGAGAGCATCCCTAGAGCAAGAAGGAAAAACCGTATCCGTCATTATGCGAGGTGACGACATAGCCGGGATCATTGCGATGCGTGATACGGTACGTCCGCAGGCAGCGGATGCGGTGAGACGATTGCAACAATTAGGGGTCAAAGTCGCTATGCTGACGGGGGATCGTCAAGGCACCGCGGACGTTATAGCAGAAGAGACGGGTGTAGATTTTGTCTATGCGGAACTCTTGCCACAGCAAAAAGTGGAACAGGTACGTAAGCTCCGTGAAACCTATGGTCATGTAGTTATGGTTGGGGATGGAGTGAATGATGCACCAGCTCTAGCTGCAGCTACAGTAGGGATGGGAATGGGTATGTCTGGAAGCGGAACGGCTATTGAAGTAGCTGATGTGGTTCTGATGAATGACAATATTGAAGAGATCGCTTGGAGTATTAAGCAGTCTAGAAGAGCAGCAAGAGTAGTGAAGCAAAATATTGTATTTGCTATTTCCGTAATTACGCTGCTTATTGCAGGTAACTTCCTGACCGAGGTCGCTTTACCCTTTGGAGTTATCGGTCATGAAGGCAGTACGATTTTGGTTATTCTAAATGGTTTGCGATTGTTAAAATAATGCCGTAGATTAGAGAAAAGCAAATAATAAAAAAATAGATAGAAAACAAAAAGCGTCGTGAAAACGACGCTTTTGCTGTATAGAAGTTTATTTTTTACGCCAAATTAGAAAAGTTCAGTAAGGGTAATCATCGTGATGAGACCTAGAAGAAAGGAGATCGTAGCTACACGTTGGTTACCGTCTCCGTGACTTTCAGGGATTAGTTCTTTGTACACAATAAACATCATTGCTCCTGCAGCAAAGGCAAGACCATAAGGAACAAGACCATCAACTACACTGCTTAGCGAGTATCCAATAAACGCCGTGATAATCTCGACTGCCCCCGTTAACGTAGCGATACCGAGCGCTTTAAATCGGCCAATGTTTTGATTCACTAGAAATAGGGCAACAAGAAATCCTTCAGGCGCATTCTGTAGACCAATCGACAAGGCGATCAGATTACCTAGAGTTTCGTCTGAACTCGCGTAACTTACTCCAACGGAAAGCCCCTCTGGAAGATTGTGCATCGTGATTGCAGCAATGATAAGGAAAGCCTTGCCTTCAATATTAAAGGGCCTTGATTCAGGATTCTCTAGATCGATGTGCGGGATATACCTCTCTAAGATGAGCAGCACACAACTTCCTGCCATGATTCCGATGGAAAGGACAATAAGATTCGATTGGCTGAGAGCCTCTGGGATGAGACTGTACATAGATGCTGATGTCATGATTCCGGCAGCATAAGCGAGTAAAATATCTCGCAGCCGGTGAGTTACCTTGGTCATAAAAAGAATCGGGATTGCCCCAAGTCCAGTAGACAAGGCAGAGATAATACTTCCAATCATTGCTTCTGTCATAAACTTTCGAATACCTCCTCTTGTTGTCTTTCTATTTAGATCAGGATTAAGGCGAGCAAAGAGCATTGACAGCGACTTTGAAAATGATCATAATTATATCTAGATTAGAATTATTATAAATTATTTATTCCTTTTCCGTAAAGTTTACTTATAACATGAACGGGTAAAGCAATTCATTATATTATTTCCCATTCGTATATGGATGACAAGAGTTGATATGTTATGAAGTTGTCTTCCAGGCGAATAAGGTAATAACTTATTGTATGCTTGTTCGCCCCTGGTTCATTCGAAGTTCATTTACTCTAGTGTTTGCGGAAGAAATCAGGAGGTAAAGTGAATGTATAAATCAGTTATTATCGGAACAGGGCCAGCCGGCCTGACTGCAGCCATTTATTTGGCACGTGCCAATTTGAAACCACTCGTAATTGAAGGTCCAGAACCGGGAGGACAACTCACAACGACGACAGAAGTGGAAAATTTCCCTGGTTTCCCTGATGGTATTATGGGACCTGAACTTATGGATAATATGCGCAAACAGGCGGAGCGCTTTGGTGCAGAATTCCGTACTGGATGGGTTAATAGTATTGATATGGCAGAGCGTCCTTTTAAAATTCAAGTCGAAGGACAAGACGAAATTGTCTCCGAGACGGTTATTATTTCCACAGGAGCTTCTGCAAAATACCTCGGTATTCCTGGAGAACAAGAAAACGTAGGTTATGGTGTAAGTACTTGTGCAACATGCGATGGATTCTTTTTCCGCGGTAAAGAAATTATCGTAATCGGCGGCGGCGATTCTGCGTTGGAAGAAGCAACCTTCCTGACTCGTTTCGCATCTAAAGTAACACTTGTGCATCGCCGTGAAGAACTGCGTGCTTCAAAAATTATGCAGGACCGTGCGCGTGATAATGAAAAAATTGAATGGGCACTGAATCGCACACCTGTTGAGATCCTTGCAGGCGAAAATGGAAGCGGAGTAAAAGGCTTAAAAGTGCTTAACAATGCTACCGGCGAAGAAGAAATTATTGAAGCTAGCGGTGTATTTGTTGCCATTGGTCATAATCCAAACACAGCGTTCCTGGGTGGTCAACTGACTACGGATGCAAACGGATATATTGTTGTTAACCCTGGCACAAGTGAAACGAATGTACCTGGCGTATTCGCTTGCGGAGATGTTCAGGATACGCGTTACAGACAAGCGATTACAGCTGCAGGCAGTGGATGTAAAGCAGCAATGGATACGGAAAGATTCATTGAAAGTCTTGAGCACAGTGCAGTAACGAATTAATACTTAGTTTATATATTCAGCCTATTGTAGATTAGTGAACAGAAATGTTTGAAATTTTATTTAATTGAGGTAATACAATTGGAAGCCCTAGTAAGCCGCATCCTTTACGGATGCGGTTTTTTACCTATATAAAGGGAATCATACGATAATAGAATGTATTGTAGGAGAGATAAAACATGAGAAACAGTTATTATATATTGGTGCTACTACTGTTGTTCTTGGTGATCGGTTGTTCTAGGGAAGTAGCTATCCCTGAAAAATCTGCTGATTCCCCCACGGAATTGGACAGTAACCATGCGGAAAATAGGGCGAATAAAGTAGAAGAAGATAACGAACAGGATTTCGATAATACGGAGTCGGTTGAACCTGACCGTGTTCCTTCCATAGATGATGAGACCGACAAGTATAAGTCAGAACTCATGTCGATGAACTTGGAACAGAAAATAGGTCAGCTGATTATCTCAGGTTTTTCGGGCACAGAACTTTCTAGGGAAGAGACACAGTTAATTGCTTCAGGCCGAATCGGCGGTGTCATCCTATTTAAGCAAAATATTGAGAGCAAAAAACAACTGCTAGAACTTATTAATGATATAAAATCAAATAATCCAGTAGAAAATAGACCGCTTTTTATCTCTTTGGATGAAGAAGGCGGGCGGGTGTCTCGTTTACCGGAGGGCAAGACAGAATTTCCATCCAGTCTTATGATTGGGAAGAAGGGAGATTCAGCTTTATCCGAAGAAGTGGGCAGAGTTATTGGAGAAGAGGCTGGTGCTTTTGGATTTAATGTAGACTATGCTCCCGTACTTGATATATTTAGCAATCCAGATAATACGGTAATTGGTGATCGTGCTTATGGCACCACCGCTGCAGAAGTATCCGTTCATGGGATCGCTGTAATGAAAGGACTACAGAAATCGGGTATGATCTCTGCTATAAAACACTTTCCCGGACATGGGGATACCTCGGTTGATTCACATGAAAGTCTGCCGGTTGTTAACAAGACGAAAGCTCAGCTAGAAGAAAGAGAACTGATTCCTTTTCGTGAAGCGATAGAAGAAGGAGCAGACATGATCATGGTAGCTCATATCAAGTATCCAAAGATAGATTCCTCAGGAAAACCGGCATCTCTGTCTTCCGTCATGGTTCAAGACATCTTACGAGAGGATCTTGGGTACGAGGGGGTTGTTATTACGGATGACCTTGAGATGGGAGCAATCGAACAGAATTATGGCTCAGGAGAGGCAGCTGTTATGGCGCTTGAGGCTGGAGTTGATATCCTTTTGTTCGGTCATACTCCAGACAAAGCATCAGAAGCATATGAGGCCATACTAACGGCAGTAGAAACGGGAAGGTTAACCGAGGCCGAAATAGATGAACATGTGCTCCGAATACTGAAATTGAAGGAAAAATATATACAATCAGATGAGAAGCTAACGGAAGACGCACTTACCAAATTCGGCTCTGATGAGCATCAGCAAGTAGCAAACCGGATTAAACAGAATTGATGAGCACATCACAGAGAAAAAGCGGGGCGTGTTCTTGGAGATAAAATAAAGAGAGAGAGACGAATCATGTCTCTCTCTCTTTTTAATAAAAAATAGGCAGTGAAACGTTAGCTAAAAAACAAACCACATAAACCACTGGAATATAAAATAGACGGCTACACCCGATAGAACATACCATAATGCCTGTTTTTTCTTACCCTGAAATAACTTGAGAATTCCTAGACTTACCAAGGGAGCAATAACAATAAGGAAAAGCAGGACCGTGATGAACATCGCGGCTGAAATATCGGAAGTATCCACATAAGTCACGAGAGTTCTCTCCATTCCGTGCGTGAAGTATAGCTGCAAATGGGAGCTTTGCAGTAATAAATGACACATAATAAGACTTATTATACCTTGGATACGGAAGGTAACGGTCCAGAAAATAGGGCAAATTTTTGTCTATTTCAGTTAATTTTTTACATTTATGATCGAACTCGAATCTGCCCAAGAAATTGGGATATGGCTCCATAGGCAGAACCGATTAAGGTAGAGTTTGCTCCAAGTTCAGCGAATTCAATATGGAGACTACGCCGATGGTAGGGAAGTGTTCGCTCAGCGACAACTCTTTGCAGTGAGCTCTCTATATATTTTTGTGCTTTCGATAAGGGTCCCCCAATAATGATGCGTTCTGGATTAAAACTATTTACGATGTTTGTTATCCCGACACCCAGCCGGTGTCCCATGCTTTTATAGAGTTCCAGAATGACAGGGTCACCTTTGGCAGCAAGGATCGTAAGATCCGAAGTGGAACGGGAAGGAAGCTGCAAGCTGGCTTCATCATACGCTTTTTCAGATGCATAGAGCTCCCAGCACCCCCGATTTCCGCAGGAGCACTGCTTTCCTTCTGCATCAATGGACATATGTCCTGTTTCACCTGCATAACCCCATGCTCCTTTATAAAGTTCCCCATCAATTACAATGCCAGATCCAATCCCAATGCCCGCACTGATGTATATCAGATGGCGTGTCCCTCTAGCTGCTCCAAAGTGAAGTTCACCGAGTGCTCCTGCATTGGCTTCATTATCAATCGTGACCGGAAGTTCCAGTTCTTTTTCTAACATACTTCGAAGAGGAACCATATTCCACGCAAGGTTCGGGGCAAATAGAATCGTTCCTTCTTCATCTACCATGCCTGGTACTCCAATCCCTACACCAATGACACCGTGTGGTGAAGGGGGCGCTTTTTGCTGCAGCCTGTTCGTCATGGAGACAATGGAGCTACATACGTATGACACGTCGTGACTTGTAAGAGGCTGAACGTCTTCAGCAATAATGGTTCCGGCAAGATCCGTTAGAACACCTCGTAAACGTTTCACACTGACTTCAAGACCCACTGCATAACCAGCCTGCTTATTGAATAGAAGCATAAGCGGTTTGCGTCCTCCGCTGGATTCACCTAGTCCGAGTTCAGTGACCAAATGCCCGTCAATGAGTTCCGCTACAAGATTAGATACCGTTGCTTTATTTAATCCGGATAGAGTCGACACATTCGCTCTAGATAAAGGTGCATGTTCCCGGATCGTATTTAAAATAATCGTTTTATTAATCTTTTTGACCAGAGCCTGATCTCCGGTTATTGCCATGGATCAGCACGTCCCTTCAGGATTTTACATTGAATTATTTACGATAACTTATCTATTTAGAATAGAGGTAAAGTCTATTGTAACAGAAAAGAAGAAGAACAAACAAACTTAGTTTAACCAATAGACAAAGTGATGAGCGGTGTGTTAGTATATCGGTGTAAACGATTTCGCGAATCGGACATTAGACCAATTAGAGGAGGGCTTTGTAACAATGGCTTACTTTGAATCCGTTAACAAAGTTGCATTTGAAGGTAAAGAATCGAAAAATCCTTTGGCATTTAAATTTTATAATCCGGAAGAAGTCGTAGCAGGTAAAACAATGGAGGAACATTTCCGTTTCGGTATGGCTTACTGGCATACACTAACAGCGGGCGGCGCTGACCCTTTTGGTGCAGAAACAGCTGTTCGTTCTTATAATAAATATTCGGGTCTTGACCTTGCGAAAGTTCGCGTAGAAGCAGCATTTGAATTCATGGAAAAAATGAATCTGCCGTTCTTCTGTTTCCACGATGTAGACATCGCCCCTGAGGGAAACAGTCTGCGTGAGTTCTACAGCAATATTGATACAATCGTTGATCTTATTGAGGATCATATGAAATCAACAGGTAAAAAACTGCTCTGGAATACAGCAAACATGTTCACGAATCCACGTTTCATGCACGGTGCAGCATCTACATGTAATGCAGATGTATATGCTCATGCAGCAGCTCAGATCAAGAAAGGGCTAGAAGTGGGTAAACGTCTTGGTGCAGAAAACTATGTATTCTGGGGCGGACGTGAAGGTTATGACACGTTGCTAAATACAGATATGGCTCTTGAGCAAGACAACATTGCTCGTATGTTCCATATGGCTGTAGATTACGCGAAAGAAATCGGCTTTGACGCTCAATTCTTGATCGAGCCTAAACCAAAAGAACCAACAAAACATCAATATGATTTTGATGCTGCTACTTCGATTGCATTCTTGCAAAAATACGGTTTGGACAAAGACTTTAAACTGAACCTTGAAGCTAACCATGCTACGCTGGCAGGTCACACATTTGACCATGAGCTTCGTGTCGCTCGTATCAACGGTATGCTTGGATCACTAGATGCAAACCAAGGCGATCTTCTGATCGGATGGGATACAGATGAGTTCCCAGTAGATATCTACGATGCAACACTTACCATGTACGAAGTACTTAAGAATGGCGGTCTTGGTAAAGGTGGCGTAAACTTTGATGCGAAAGTACGTCGTTCTTCTTTCGAACCAGAAGATCTATTCCTTGCTCACATTGCAGGTATGGATACGTATGCGAAAGGTCTGAAAGTTGCTGCGAAACTGATCGAAGATCGTGTATTCGATAACTTTATTGAGGATCGTTATGCAAGCTTTAAAGAAGGTGTTGGTGCCGAAGTGGTTGAAGGTAAAGCAACGCTTAGCTCCCTTGCTGAATATGCACTTAATAACGAAACACCGCGTGCTAACAAATCAGGTCGCCAAGAACTTCTGAAAGCGACACTTAACCAATATATCTTGGCTGACTAATCATTGATCAGTCTTGATCATGCCAACAGGACGCCACAGCAATAGTTAGTCTTTACGGATCGTCCCCGGCCTTTTTCGCCCGTATGCGAAAGGTGCGGGGACGTTTCTTTATTTGATGATCAAATAGAATGGGACAATGAAGGAGGAAGAAATACAATGAGTTATGTTATTGGTGTCGATTTAGGAACGAGTGCTGTGAAAACGGTACTTGTCAACCGCAGCGGAGACGTTTTATTTGAATCATCACAGCCATATCCATTACATCAACCGAAAGCTGGCTACAGCGAACAGAATCCAGAAGATTGGGTCGAGCAGACCTTAGTGTCTCTTCGTAAGCTCATGGAGATGTCTAACATTTCGGCTGAGGAAGTAGCGGGTCTCAGCTTCTCTGGTCAGATGCATGGGCTTGTGTTACTTAATAAGGATGGACAGGTGCTACGTCCCGCTATCTTATGGAATGATACACGAACGACCGCGGAATGCCGTCTTATCGAGGAAACGTTAGATGCGGATCTATTACAGATTGCAAAAAACCGTGCATTAGAAGGATTTACACTTCCTAAAATATTATGGGTGCAAAAACATGAACCTGAGATCATGGAGCAGGCGGCCGTATTCTTACTTCCTAAAGACTATGTTCGTTACCGATTAACCGGCGACTATGCGATGGATTATTCCGATGCGGCGGGGACGCTGTTATTAGATATAGCAAGCAAAAGCTGGAGTCAGACGATTGCAGAAGCGTTCTCACTTCCACTTTCTCTCTACCCAAGACTTGTTGAGTCCTTTGAAGAAGTGGGAACACTGCTTCCAGAGATTGCAGAAGCATCAAATCTTACCGCAAACACGAAAGTATTTGCCGGGGGAGCAGACAATGCTTGCGGGGCGATTGGCGCCGGCATTCTGAATGAAGGACAGACGATGAGCAGTATCGGAACCTCAGGGGTTGTACTTGCTTATGAAGAGCGTAAAGAGCTTGATTTTGAAGGGAAAGTACATTTCTTTAACCATGGGGAGAAAGATGCTTTTTATATTATGGGTGTGACACTCGCTGCGGGTTATAGTTTGACTTGGTTTAAGGATACGTTTGCAAAAGATCTTTCCTTTGATGAACTGCTTAGCGGCATTGATGCTATACCGGCAGGCAGTAAGGGGCTTTTATTCACTCCTTATCTCGTTGGCGAACGGACTCCGCATCCAGATGCCAATATTCGCGCAAGTTTCATTGGCGTAGACGCAAGTCATTCTCTTTCCCACTTTGGACGTGCCGTACTGGAAGGGATTACTTTCTCATTAAGAGAGTCCATTGATATCATCCGTGAATCTGGCAAAAACATTCAAGAAGTCGTTTCGATCGGCGGCGGAGCTAAAAATGAAACCTGGCTGCAAATGCAGGCTGATATTTTCAATAGCCGGATTGTGAAGCTCGAAAGCGAACAAGGTCCTGCTATGGGGGCTGCCATGCTTGCGGCTTACGGGTGTGGATGGTTTGATTCTTTACAGGCATGTGCAGCAGCCTTTATTCGTCCTGCGAAAACCTATGAACCAAATCCGGAGACGGCTGCAGTATACGATGAACTGTTTGCGCTCTATCAGAATATATACGGACAAACGCGTGAGTTAAATGAGAAACTCGCACAATACAGATAGGCAGCTATACCGTCCAAATAACCGCTCCGGGATTACGGGGCGGTTATTTGTGTATCTATTTTTCATGAGAAGCGAAGACGATTTCATGAGATAGGGTTTAATTATCGTGGCAGTTTATGTTAGAGTGTATGAGGTTTGCAACACGTTTTTTGGCAAAAAGTTGGGTGTTTATCTTGAAATTTTTAATTAGGAAATGTGGAATGTGATAGATTATAGTGTGATATACTGGAATAGATTGGAAATTAGGGGGAGGTATAAATTTTGGATATAAGGTCATCGATTTCTGTGAAAAAAGTAGCAGCTACCATGGCGGCTATTATGCTTGGAGTACATACGCAAGGAGCAATTCATAGTGTTTCCGCTGCTTCTGTCGTTGTAACTGAGACAGCAAGTGAGGCGGGAAGTGGTCAATCTTCAATTGTTCTAGACTCAAAACTTCCAAAAGGCGCAAAAATTTCGTCAGAAAAAGCGTATAACAATGTGATTGCATTGTTTCCTGAACTAAAAAAAGCAACGTTAACATCATCTAATTATGGTGGAGGGAATTTATACCCGCAGCCAGATTATAAAGTCTGGGATTTGCAATTCCAAATTAGAATGGGTTCATCCTCTCATGGATTCAGTGCTACTGTGCATGGTGAGACAGGAGAAGTCTTGTCTGTGTATTTGCCTGAATATTTGTGGGAGAAACAAGCAGACAGTGATGCTAAACGTATTTCTTATGCTGAATCTGAAGCAATCAGCAAAGCGTTTTTGCATAAAGCCATCAAAGGATTATCTGAGGATGATTATGTTAAATTAGACGCTAATGGAGGAGATACGATATCTCCGCTTTTTGGTCATGCACAGTACTATTTTGTTTATCAACTTCATGTGAATGGACTGCCTACGAGTGAAAATACAGTCTATGTTACTGTACACGACAGCGGGGTTGTGACTAATTATTCGAGAAACATACCACAGTCCGACTTTCCTTCTCCTAATCCCAAATTGTCTGCACAAGAAGCAAGATCTATATTCGAAAAGAACTTTAATGTAGAGCTATCCTACATCCCTAATAAATACAGTTATAATAAAAAACATAGCAATTATTATCTTGGTTATTTGCCTTCAACAGGAATGGAATCCATTGATGCGAATACAGGAGAAACTTTTAGCACATATAATTCAACAGATACAAAAACAGAATATGTTACTGAGTCTTTGCCAAATGGAAATGCTTTTGTTCCTTCAAAGAAAGATCTGTCCGCTGAGGAAGCCCTGCAATTAGTAGAAAACACATTCCCGACTCCTAAGGGGTATCAGGTTTCTGAAAGCCGTTATGAGAAAAGAAGTTACCGGTCTGGAGAGCCGAGTTGGAATATCCGTTGGTCTAAAGAGGATAAGGATAATTCGTATATGTACATGAATGGGATCTCCGCCGAAGTTAACGCAAAGACTGGAGAAATTCAAAGTTACGAAATTTACAACCATAGTATGGATAATGAGACTGAGGTCGATAAAACAGTAGAGAACAAACAGAAAATCACAGCAGAAGCTGCGAAAAAGCTGGCAATCAATAAAGTTCTGGCACTCGTTCCAAACGCAGCGAAGGAACTAAAACTGAGTACGGTGAGCAATTCCGACACAAGTTATTTCTTTAATTTTACTCGTTATCTGAATGGGATTCCTGTGTATGGCGATAATGTGAGCATCTCGATGGACAAAACAGGAGCAGTGCAGAGCTTTTATTCTCAGTTCTCTGCTGATGCTGCCAATATGCCGGCTGCATCTGAACCAGCAGTGACGAAAGAGGCAGCAAAAAAGATTTTCCTTGATCGAACCAAAACGACACTTCAATACGAAGGATTTGGCGGGTATTATGGAATTCAAGGAAATAGAGAAGAAAGATCCATTAAGCTTGTGTATCATCCACAATTAAGCGATATTGACTATTACAGCAATGAAGCGCTTGATGCTTCTAGTGGAAAATGGAAACTTCTCTATGGAACCAAACAGGAAAGCCTTGTATCCGATATTGTGGATATTAAAGGACACAGTGCGGAATCTGTACTACAGAAGTTGGTCACTCATGGGGTGTTAACACCGAACGACGAAGGGAAAATAGAGACGGAACGTACCATCACCAAAGGGGATTGGTATACGTATTTAGCAAGAGGACTTAATCCTGGTGTGGAAAATGAAATATATTATTCAGGAAGTGAAGACGATAAGATATTTGCAGATGTGGATATAGAGAGTCCTTATGCATCAGTAATGAATCTTCTTATTAATCATTCCTGGATTGAAGCGGATCCGGAACAAAAATTATCTCCTGAAAAACAACTTACACGTGGGGATTTAGCTGAAATTATCATGAGTGTGCTGAAATACGAAAAACTATCTAAGTTCTATCAACAGGGAACAGATCTGGCTGCTGTAGCAGATGCTTCTCAGATTACAAATAAAGGCGCTGCTTCACTAACAATTAAGCTGGATTTGCTGCCGCTCATCGATGGACGATTCCTGCCTGAACGTTTTGTGACTGTTACAGAAGCAGCTCAAGTACTCAATCGTCTGGCAGAGTTACAAGGGAAACTTGATTTTTTCATGAATAGTCAGTCTTCCTATCGTTATTATTAATGAATGGATGTACAGGTACTTATTTGACCGAAACTGAATAGATATAATTAGATTTAGAAAATAGCTTCCTACTAAGGAAGCTATTTTTTTTCGATGAAGATCGACAAAACTAGAAAAGAGATGCCAAGAGCGTTTGTGTTACAATATTCCTGCAAAGACTAGAGCCCATTACCCGAAGAGAGGCGGAGACGACCTTGAGGAAAAACCGCTTTGGTTTGTTAATCGTTGTACTGCTCGCCCTTGTGATGATTATTGTGATCCCCCGGGTAGTAGACCTCGATACACTGTATGCAGCTTCTACAGAGAGAGTAATTACATCAGAGAGCATGCACACTGTACTGACGACAGCTATGCTGGGCAGAACAGAAAGTGTGAAGTTTACGTATAAAGGAAAAATTAAAACGCTCAAGGCTACTTTACAGAAAGCAATTGAAGAGGCAATGGCAAGCGACCCCTATATCCAATACAATATTAAAAGTTATGCTTATCATTACAAGGGGAACAATGTATCGGCGGAAGTGACTATTGATCTGAAATACCGCGAGACCAAAGCCCAAACCGCGTATGTTGAACGAAGAGTTAAAGAGATATTAGAAGAGATCATAACTCCAGGAATGAATTCACACGAGAAGGTAGAAGCCATCCATGACTGGATTGTACTTCATTTGGCTTACGATGTATCTCTACGGAAATATACGGCTTATGATGGTCTTGCTACAGGCAGTACGGTATGCCAAGGTTACTCGTTACTTGCTTATAAAATGTTAGAACAATCAGGTATTAAGAACCGAATTGTGGAAGGTCAAGCAGGGGGGCAACTTCATGCTTGGAATCTGGTATTGCTTGATGGGAAGTGGTATCATCTGGACACAACCTGGGATGATCCGACTCCTAATCAACCCGGTAAGGTGAGTTATAACTATTATTTACTTACTGACGATGAGATGGGAAAAGATCATACGTGGCAAAAACAATATCCTAAAGCATCTTCTCTTTACCGTGAAACATTGAATGTATTACAGCAAACAGACAATAAAGCGGACGTATATGATCGCCTATACAACAAGCTGGATTATGTGCTCTATAATGAAGACAAAATTATACACAGTTCTGCAGATCTGAAAGCACTCGTAAAGGGGAAAATGAAAGAAGAACAGAAGGCAGTACTATTCCGCTACAGCGGGGAGAAGGCAAGACTTTTAGAGGCACTTAAGGATTTATATAGCCTAGGGCTGAATTCCGTTTCCTATTATGTGTCTGATTTTGAGGATACAGGAGATATGAAAGTAAAGGTCAGCTGGGAATTGAAATAAGAAAAGCCTGTTCTACAACAATTGTAGAACAGGCTTTTTCATTAAGATTGACCCGTTTCGAAATCACAATCCTGAAGAGGTATTATTTTTGTTTTATACTTCCATTTGTATCCGAACCAGATGATCAGGAAAAGTGGAATAGTGAAGTAGGTTGCAACGATATCAAGCCATCCTAAGTCAGCTAGATCCAAAGTGAATATTTGGCCCACAATGACAATCATACATAAAATAAGAGCGAAGATAGGTCCGAATGGGAACCATCTTGCACGGAAAGGCAAGTCTTTCAAGTCACGTCCTTGGGCGATATAAGCTTTTCTAAAACGATAATGACTAACCGAAATACCAAGCCATGTAATAAATCCGCACATTCCAGAAGCGTTCAGAAGCCATGTATATACTACGCCATCTCCGAACATGGATGAAAAGAAAGCCAGCATTCCTACTGCTCCCGTCGCTAGCAGAGCATAGATGGGCACGCCTTTGCCATTTAGTTTGCTAAAGATACGAGGTGCTTTTCCTTCTTTAGCAAGAGCAAACAATACACGGCTGGATGCGTAAATCCCTGAATTACCTGCTGAAAGAACGGAGGAAAGGATAACAGCATTCATGACGGATGCCGCGAATGCAAATCCGGCTTTTTCAAAAACTAACGTAAATGGACTGACACTAATATTGTCAATTCCAGATTTCAATAAATTCGGGCTGGTATACGGAATCACGAGACCGATAACCAGAATCGTCAAGATATAGAAGAGCAGGATTCGCCAGAACACTTGACGGATCGCGCGCGGAACATTCTCACGCGGATTTTCACTTTCACCAGCCGCAACGCCGATAAGTTCGGTTCCTTGGAACGAGAAACCAGCAGCCATAAATACACCGAGCAGTGCAAAAAATCCTCCATGCATCGGGGCATCTCCGATCGTAAAGTTAGTGAAGCCAATGGCTTCGCCGCCGATGATACCTACAATCATCATGACACCTACGATCAGGAATATAACTACGGTAATAATTTTAATAAAAGCGAACCAATATTCAGATTCTCCGTACCCTTTAACGGAAAGAACATTGAGTCCAACAATAAGTAACAGGAAGAGCAAGCTCCATAATGCAGAGTTACTGTCAGGGAACCAGTATTTAATGATTAGCGTTGCCGCAGACAGTTCAGCTGCAATCGTGATCGCCCAGTTGTACCAAAAGTTCCAACCTAGCGCAAAACCGAGCGAAGGATCAACAAAACGAGTAGCATAGGTGCTAAATGATCCTGAGTCTGGCATAAATGTAGCTAGCTCTCCAAGACTCGACATGAGGAAATACACCATGATGCCGACAGCTGCATAAGCAATAAGGGCACCGCCTGGACCCGAGGTAGCGATCGCGCCGCCACTCGCTAGAAATAGTCCCGTTCCGATAGAACCACCGAGAGCAATCATTGTCATATGACGGGCTTTAAGCCCTTTTTTTAGAGTAGGTGCGGGTGAGTCTTGTTGCATATTCTAAATACACTCCTTCGATTTGAGTCAAACAATACAAAAAGACCGCGGGCGGGCGCCGGCGGTCTATATCATGAATTCGGCACCATACGTTTATTTCGTTAGAATGTGAAGATAGCTCAACATAGCTGTTCCCTTTCAAAATGAGAATCATGCTATGACAGTTCTGTCCCTTTCGGAAAACAGCCCCAACCTGGAGTATATTTCAATAGAGCATTACTCGCAGATTTCGGCGAATACGCCTTTCAGCCCGGATGCTAGCGGCAGCTCATATGCCTCTCCTGGTTTACTGATCGTATTCGCGACCTCTACCTCACCTGATAACTTACGTATGATGAGGTGTATCTTAATTATATGATTGTTCAAAACTCTTATTAAAAACAGACTTTAGTATAAAGGAAGGATAATTCTAAATCAATGGTATGAAATTCCTTTAATGTGAGTTCTTTGTGAAAATTAATTTTTGGTCCGGCCAGCCATTTGCTGCCATATTGTACCTGCAGCTTCTTCGCCAGATTCAATACGTTCAAGAGCCATTCTCGCTTGAAGGCTGACTTCAAATTCAGGATCTTGTACCGCTTCTTCGAGGGCATCTTTCGCGTCCTCGGTTCCTACTTCATAAAGAAAACGCGCAGCCCGCCAGCGAACCAATTTGCTTGTGTCTTTAAGTGCAGGAATCATAACAGGTGTGGCAGCCGCATCCCCGATATCAGATAGCGTATCTCCAGCAGTCCGGCGCACAGCAGGTGATTTATCCTGCATTGCTTCATATAATAGTTCCTGCGCTTCCGGTGTCTTTAGATCACCTAGATATATGATTGCAAGGCGGCGAATTTGCATTTTTTCGTCCTGAAGAGCCGTGTTGATCATCTCGATTCGTTCGGGAGAGGGCTCCATTTGATCTAATGCGGCATAGCGAACGTGCCAGTCTTCATTCTGAAGAGCAACCTTCACTTCATCATCTGTCAGATCACGGCGCTGCTCTATAAATTCATCTTGATTGGCACCGTGAGCAATCGCCTGATCAATGACTTTAATGAGTCGTTCCTGCGGAAATGCAGCTTCAAGTTCTTGTTCCACTTCCCGAGCAATATCAGGGAGTTCGCCATACCGTACTCCATAATCGGTTAATTTACGTTCTTTAATGAGCGTACTGGAAGCAACTTCTGTGACAGCTTTGACAAAACGGTCGGACAGAGAGATTCGTTCTTCCTGAGATCCGGATTTCACCCTTATTTGCATAGGAATACCACGGAAAAATTGAACGAATACTTGTGCTTCGCCAAAATGTTCACCCATAGCGTCTTCGGACTGGGTCCAGTTCATTTCTGCGCCTTCTTGACCAAGTTTGTTTTGAACTTCTCCAAGAATTTCAGACCAATCTGCATTTCCTTTACGATCAAGTGCTACAAAACCTGCGGTGTGGAACACACTTTTCACTCCGCTGATGTGAAGCATTTGACGAATAAAAGCAGGGGCAGAGCGTTCGTTATCCAAAGTATATGTTTTACGAATTCCCGCCTCAAGTTGTTCATCCAAGTGGAGCATCATCGTATTTGGACTGGGCGTAGGTTCAATAGATATAATTTTCATAAGTTTAAAATACCTCCGTTCATATATAAAAATGATATTGTGCTGTTAAGAATATCACTTAATTGTACATGAGTAATGAAATAAATCCAAAATGTATGTATTCCTATGGTAAATTGAGAAACTTCATCATATTTATGCTATAATATGTTGCCATACGGGTAAATGCGGCTTAGTGGCTGATGTATGCACATTAGGCATGCATAGAACCTTACGAACCAATTAAGAAATAAATTTAATTTAATATAAAGGATGGGATTTCTAACATGATTAGTACAAGCGGTATAACACTCCGCTACGGAAAGCGTGCACTATTTGAGGATGTAAACATTAAGTTTACACCAGGTAACTGTTATGGTCTTATTGGTGCTAATGGAGCAGGTAAATCTACGTTTCTGAAAATTTTGTCTGGTGAGATTGAACCCAACCAAGGCGAAGTACACATGACTCCGGGTGAGCGCATGGCCGTACTGAAACAGAACCATTACGAATATGATCAGTATCCAGTGCTAGAGACCGTAATTATGGGTCATACGAAACTCTATGGAATTATGAAAGAAAAAGAAGCACTGTATGCTAAATCTGACTTCACAGAAGAAGATGGACTTCGTGCAGGAGAGCTTGAAGGTGAATTTGCTGAGCTGAACGGCTGGGATGCTGAGCCGGATGCTGCTGCACTTCTGATCGGTCTAGGTATTCCCCGTGAAATGCACGATAGCAAAATGGCAGAACTCAGCGGTAATGAAAAAGTACGTGTTCTCCTGGCACAAGCTTTGTTCGGTAATCCGAATAACCTATTGCTCGATGAGCCTACCAACTATTTGGATCTAGAATCCATTCAGTGGCTTGAGAACTTCCTCATGGATTACGAAGGTACCGTTATTGTCGTATCCCATGACCGTCACTTCTTGAACAAAGTATGTACGCATATCGCTGACATTGACTTTGGTAAAATCCAGCTGTACGTAGGTAACTATGACTTCTGGTATGAATCAAGTCAGCTCGCACTTGCTTTGCAACGTGATGCAAACAAGAAAAAAGAAGATAAAATGAAAGAACTTCAAGCGTTTATTCAACGTTTCTCTGCGAACGCTTCGAAATCAAAACAAGCAACTTCTCGTAAGAAACAACTCGAGAAGATCCAATTAGATGATATTCGTCCGTCTAACCGGAAATATCCGTTTATTAACTTTAAACCAGAACGCGAAGCTGGTAAGCAGTTGCTTACTGTGGATCGTCTTGTGAAAACGGTAGAAGGCGAGAAAGTAATTAATGATCTGAGCTTTGTTGTGAACAAAGGAGATAAAATTGCTTTCGTTGGGCCTAATACTTTGCCAAAAACGACCTTGTTTGAAGTACTGATGAACGAAACGGAAGCAGATTCAGGTGAATACACATGGGGTGTTACGACAACTCAAGCTTACTTCCCGAAAGACAACTCCAAATATTTTGAAGGTGTCGATATGAATTTGGTAGAGTGGCTGCGTCAATTCTCCAAAGATCAAGAAGAAACATTCTTGCGCGGATTCTTGGGACGTATGTTGTTCTCCGGTGAAGAAGCACTTAAGAAAGCAAGTGTGCTTTCCGGGGGAGAAAAAGTTCGCTGTATGCTTTCTAAAATGATGCTGAATGGCGCCAATGTACTGATTTTGGATGAGCCAACGAATCACCTTGACCTTGAATCCATCACAGCACTGAATAATGGATTAATTGATTTTGATGGTACGATTCTATTTACTTCCCATGACCATCAGTTCATTCAAACCATTGCTAATCGTATCATTGAAATTACACCGAACGGCGTAATTGATCGCACAATGAGTTATGATGAGTATCTTGATAGTGAAGAAGTAAAACAGCTTCGTGCTCAAATGTATCCAGCTGAAGTTTAAGTTTTAGCTTGGATGTAATCATACAAAAAGTCCGTATCTCTACATAGAGATACGGACTTTTTTAGGCTGCTAACAGAGAACCTTTTTATGAACCGCCAGTACGACGGCGTTGGTTATTCGGTTTTTTGTTATTTTGACTGACCATTTTTTTGGTCCCTGCGCCTTGGAATCCACCACGGCCACCGGCAGAAGCTTGTTCTTTCTTCTGTGCCAATTTTTGTTTGATTGCATCGGCCAGGCTTACTTTGCGTTGTTCTTGATCTTCACTCATTCGATACATCCTCCTAAGAGATGTTTAGATTACTTTCTGGTATCCATCTCATTTTATACGTTTTTAAATACAGGAACAAGGGAAAGAATAGTTAAAGTGGGTGCAGAGGATAGGGAAGGGTAGTTGCACTGATACAACAAAGTTTATCTAATCATACAGCCCTGCTATAAAGCAACAATTTTTCACGGTGACTACAGCAATGTGGGACGGCAACACTGTTTCTGTAGACCCACTCGCTTACCGTTTGGTAACATAGGTAGACCATGTTTACCGACTTATCGTTTTTATGGATAAAGTTAATTTGAGGGAGTGTCTTTTTCGTTGAACGCATATGATGATATAAAAAGAGGAGAGCGCGGTGCCTGGGTCAGTATCGGAGCTTATCTTGTCTTGTCTGCTTTTAAATTATTTTGCGGGGTTATTTTTAATTCCAGTGCACTAAAAGCCGATGGTTTAAATAACATGACTGACATTGTAGCATCCATTGCTGTACTGATTGGCCTTAAAATCTCAAGAAAACCACCTGATTCGGATCACGCTTATGGACATTTTCGTGCAGAGACGGTAGCGGCAATGGTGGCATCTTTTATTATGGCAATGGTTGGTATTCAAGTATTGATTGAAGCAGGCAAAGGATTATTCGCAGGAAGTAGAGAAATTCCAAACGCTTGGTCAGCTGCAGTAGCAGCGATTTCAGCCATAGTCATGATTTTTGTTTACCTCTATAATCGTAAGCTTGCTACGGAAATTAAAAGTCAGGCGCTTATGGCAGCTGCCAAAGATAACTTATCGGATGCGTTGGTCAGTGTAGGTGCGGGGATCGGCATATTGGGAGCGCAACTTGGTCTGCCATGGCTTGATACGGTAGCTGCTTTTGTTGTCGGACTCTTAATTTGTAGAACAGCCTGGGATATATTTAGAGAGTCAACGCATAGTTTAACGGACGGTTTTAACGAAGAAGCACTGCTTGATTTACGAAGTACGATTGCCAAAACTGCAGGAGTCCTAGGAATTAAGGATGTAAAAGCTAGACTGTATGGAAGTCATGTCATGGTCGATGTCGTCGTAGAAGTAGACCCGAATTTGAGTCTGGTGGAAGGACATAAAATTAGTGACACCATCGAGGAAAATATGAGACGGCACCATAACATTATGCATGTTCATGTACATGTAGAACCTAAAATGGCTGTACACTGAAATTTTATCGATCCAATATGATTTTACGGAAAAAAGGGTGTGCGCTGTAAGTTTAAAACTTACAGCGCACACCCTTACATATTATAAGAAGGACAATTTTCAATAGTAGATCAGGTTATTTTCCTGTGTTCACCCAAGCAACGCCTTTCCAAGTGTAAATCTCTACCCATGTATCACCAGTGATTCGGTTCGTAATTTCGTTACCTGTAACGGAAACGAATTGTGAGCTCAATGCACCAAGAGCTTTTCCGTTTGGCGTATCATAGAAATATGTTGTTTTTGTAATTTCCAAAGGAAGCAGCGGAAGGTCAATTCCATCACCTGGTTTAACAAGGACCGTATCTTCGTATACTACTTCAGAAACTGTAGTACTTGTTGCCTCGGTAGAAACAGATACAGAATTTGTAGTTGGTGTAGTTGTCGTTTCCGTTGTCTCAGTGGCAGCACTAGCAGCCCCTGCGAAAGATGCGGTAAGGGCGAGAGCAGCTGTAATGGTAATTAATTTTTTCATTTGTTTTCCTCCTAGAGATATATGTAATGGTTTGTTCTGAGATAACAATAACCATTTCAGATAGGTATTGAAACACAGAAAATAACATTTAATTCAATATTTATCCAAACTATACATTTTACTTGTCTAAAAACATAAAAAAGCTGCTAGCAAGGCTAGCAGCTTTTTTATGTTTTTAGTTCTGTTTTAATAACCGTCAGGCTCGCGTTTTCCCCATAATGAGAGAAATAACGAAGAGTACCAAGAAGATAAAGAAGAGTACTTTAGCAATAGAAGCAGCTGCCTCTACAATACCAAAGAATCCGAAGATACCAGCAACAACGGCAATAATTAAAAAGATAAGAGTCCATTTTAGCATGAGAATCAATCCTTTCTATATTTTCATTACGATAAGAAATTACGAACGGCCCTAGGAACTATCCTTGTGGATCGTATGTATGAGATAGGAGAATTCCAATGAACATCAGCAATTTCTTCTCGTTTCGTAGTTCTCATTAACCGAGTGAACTTCGGGTGAAACAAAAAAGGAAGGATGCCAAGTAAGAGTCAGCGTTGATTGAATTTTCCCTTCTAATAATAGATATATTTTTTTATAAATAATTTCATGATTTTTATATTTGATGAGCTTACTCTCTTGTTTCGAGACTGTGCACGGCGGGTAATTCTCGAATAACAAACACTATTGATGAAGAAACGAAAGCGAGGTTGTGTAAATGTTGTGGCAAATTAGCGTAGCTATTATTGCGGTTGCTTTTGCTGTACTGGTTGTCTTCCTGATTAAGACATTAAAGACAGCTCAAGAATCCCTGGATAACGTATCCAAAACACTGAAAGAAGTTCAAGGTACAATTGATGAATTAGGTTATGAGGTGAAGCAAACCGTTCGTCATGCTAATGAGATTACAGTAGATGTGGAACATAAAATGAAACAAATTGATCCAGTCATGGTATCTGTGAGAAATTTGGGTGAAGTTCTGGCAGAAGTAACAGGTGCTGCTAAACAAGTATCAAGTAGTGTAATGAGTAAGTTTCAACACAAGAAAGAATCGGGTAACGTTGTAAGAAGCAGCCGAGTAGCAGAAAAACAGGCTTCGGAAGTAAAAGCTTTGCCTGCTGCTGGAGGAACTTCTGCAGGAATCGTAACTCCGAGTCTTGCACATCATGAGAATTCAACAAGTAAAAAGTGGCTCAATTATGTTGATATTGCCGCAGACACTTGGAACAAAATCAGACGTTAATTTGAAAAGAATGTATGTAAGAAGTCTTGCCATAGCGATATAAACAAGCATCCCTAACAGGATAAACGTACGTGCGGCAGGATGGTACAGCATAAGGAGAAGAAGAAAGGGTGAGAGATGATGTTACAAACCATGCTAATCATGTTGGCGCTCACATCTCCCTTTTCCGTTCAACCTACGGCTGAACCTGCCGCAATGTGGCAAGGCAATCAATCAGTAGAGTTGGCGGTAAAGAAGTCGGAGCCAACTCAAATACTGCCGATCGAGCAACAGTCTGAATTCAAAACTGTAAATGATATTTCCTTACAAGATACGAAGTCAGAGGTGCTGAACAAGAAAGGGTATCCCGAACAGACGAAAGAAGACTTAATACTGGGTAGTAGAGAATACATTTATGATGATGTGACCATCGGTATTATAGATGGAACCGTTTCCTATATTCAGGTGAAGAAAGAGGCAACGTACTTAAAGGTGAATGATGTATACATGGAACTTACTCCGCGCAGCATCAAACATACGCTTGGCAAACCAGATTTCATTGCTGAAGATGGAGATGTGTACATTAAAGGTCACCAGGTTGTAAAAGTCTATTTCGACAAGAATGAGCATTTGAAACAAGTGGAATTTTTTGATGAAGCCTCTTTTTAGAAGAAATGAGATCTTTGTTTCAAAAGAAATAGAATCGTTTATATACTAGGTAACTATTTGGAAAATTCAGAGGTTTCTAAGGAGCGTGGATATCATGAAAACAACGAATTCGAAAGCGTATGCTAAACTCGTTGAGAACGGAATTCAGGCAGTGGAAACGGTAAAAGAACTTCGAGACGCAGATTATTTAGCGAAAGATATTTTCGTATTGGCACATAGTGAAGACCGGACTGACCGCATTGCTAATAAAGCAAACGCTAAAGAGATTGGTTTGAAAGAAGAAGGCGTATTTGATTCAATTGCTAATCTGTTCCGTTCTCGTGGGGATGAACTTCGTGCTAAAATTGTATCCACTGGATTTACTGAAACGGAAGCAGAATACTACGAGAAAGAGCTTGATAAAGGGAAAGTTCTTGTTATAGCTCAACGAAGTGTATAGTATTTGTCTATACCAAAATCAAGTGTATATAAAAAATATGAGGCAAGGAATGGGAGGATTTAACTCCCATTCCTTTCTGTGCGTTTAAGAAAAGGTGTTGCTATGTATGCACGTTATCTTAAATATCTTATCTCTTTAAAATTTGCTATAGTTAAGAAAGTATATTATTTCTGTTACAGAAAAAACAGTCCCTAGTATAATTAATGCTAGTAGAAGGAGAGGGTTATGAGAATACTAATCGTAGACGACAATCCGACCAATGTTATTATTATTCGTGAAATTTTAAAGAAAGAAAATTATAAAAATATCGTTACTGCGAAATCCGCTTTTGAAATGTTTGATGTATTAGGGGTTCAAGTTCGAGGTGAGAATATAGATCTTCCATCGGATGAAGCGGAGGAACCTGATGTAGATCTCATTTTGCTAGATATGATGATGCCAGAAATGGATGGAATAGAAGCTTGTCGTATTGTACAAACCTATCCTCATCTTAAAGACATTCCTATCATTATGGTGACCGCTGTTGGGGATTCTAAGAAACTTGCTGAAGCCCTTGATGTAGGCGCTATGGATTACGTTACGAAACCGATTAACAAAGTGGAACTAATGGCCCGAATTCGTCTGGCCTTACGTCTAAAGCAGGAAAAAGATTGGCGTAAAGAGCGAGACCAGCGTATCCAAGATGAACTAAAACTAGCCAGTCTTGTTCAGAATGCGGTACTCAGTCCCGCTATTGAAGACCCCAAGTTTAAGGTGAATGCTTTGTATCAGCCATCTGCTGAACTTGCAGGAGATTTATATGCTTGGTACCCGCTTGGTAAAGGAAGATACGGGGTTATATTGCTAGATATGATGGGGCATGGCATTTCCTCGTCACTCTTTTGTATGTTTATTGCTTCTGTCTTAAAAGACACCGTAACCACCTATATTGAACCTGACCGGGTCATGAAGGAATTAAACCGAAGATTCAATCAACTTTATCTTGATGATCAGTTAGTTATGTACTATTTCACAGCTATATATCTTGTTATTGATACGAACGAAATGCGGATTGATTACGTCAATGCCGGTCATCCTCCTGCACTGCTATTTGAAGGAAATGGTGAAGTGATTTCACTGGACCGTGTCACTCATCCCGTTGGACTTTTTGATACGATGGAGGCAGAAACTCACACTGTCTACTATAAAGGTGATAGTCATATTACGATGTACACGGATGGGTTACTCGAAGCTGTGGATGGAGAAACAGAAGTGCAACTTGCATTTTTGAAAGAGTGCTTAAGTAAGAACCATGATTTTGACGAGCAAGAGATGCGCCAGACGTTCTTTGATGAAGAAGTGACGAAAGAACATGAAGATGATATTTGCTTAGTATGGATTTCACTAAAAGGAGAATAAGAGAATGAAAATACGCACTCGATTGCTTGTTGGCTTCAGTGCAATGATGGCGATCTTACTTGTGCTTACGATGATCAGTTTTAACGCTACCAACAACATGAAAAGCGAAATTGATAATATGTATAACGATAGGTACATGAAGACTAGATTCACTTCTGGCGTACGTGCGGATGTAAACGATGTTGCATTCTATATTACGACAGCTATGATGAATCCTGATGCGACCACATTACAATCGGCAACTGCAAAGATCAATGAAAAGCAGGCAAGCCTAAAAGATAATTTAGAGAAAATTGAGGAACGTGCAAATACAGCAGAGGAAATTAGTCTGCTTACTGATGTAAAAGATCAGATCCAAGAGTTTGAGAATTATACGGCTCGTGCTATGCAACTTCTGGAAGACCAGAAGATTGTAGAGTCCAACTCGTATCGCAACAACGCAGGGGCTACAATACAGCAGGATGCGCTGACGAGTCTAACCAAGCTGAATGAATATCAGGATTTATTGATCGATCAGGAAATTATAGCAGCAAAAGATAAAATGAATAAAACGGTTCAATGGCTTGGCGGCTTTTTGGTAGCTGGTTTACTTATTGCTCTTGCTATTATACTTTGGGTCATTCCTAGTATCACAAAAGGATTAAGTACCGTTTCGATGATGATTCAGAGTTTTGGAAAAGGGAGATTCCGCACCATCCGAAGAATCAAAGTCAAAACGAAAGACGAAATTGGCCAGATCGCCCGTGTGTTTAAAGACATGGCTGAAGATCTGGAACAAAAGCAGTTATTGGAGCAAGAATATACAAGAGCACAAGAGGACCAAAACTGGCTTAATGGCAATATGGCTCGGATTACTGATTTACTGCGGGGCATAGGATCAACAGAACAAGTGTCCCAGTTGTTTATAAGTGAATTTGCTCCTGTTATTGGAGTGAATTATGGTGCTGTGTATCTTCATGATGAGGATAAACATCCAGACGAGTTAAGATGTTATGGAGCTTATGCTTTTGATGGAGGAGAATCAAACAGTAAATCTACCTTCAAAATTGGAGAAGGACTTGTTGGACAAAGCGCACTTGATAAAAAAGTGATTGAACTTAGTGAAGCACCTGATGGATATTTAAAAATTGGTTCGGGTCTTGGCCATTCCGCACCTGCCAGCATCCTCATTAGACCTATTTTATTTGAAGAGGAAATGCTTGGTGTAGTTGAGGTAGCTTCGTTTGAACCGCTAACTTACATGCAAAAGCAGCTGTTTGAGCAGCTAGTCAATAATATCGGCGTTATCATTAACAATATTAATCGTCGTATGCGTGTGGAAGAACTCTTACGTGAATCGCAGGCGCTGACAGAAGAACTTCAAATGCAATCCGAGGAACTCCAAACCCAACAAGAGGAACTGCGTCGTTCAAACGAAAGTCTGGGAGAGCAAGCAGAAGAACTCAAACGTTCGGAAGAATTACTGCAACGTCAACAGGAAGAATTGGAGCATTTTAATACAGAACTTCTTGGTAAGACCAGAGCGCTCGAAGAGCAAGTACAGCAGGTAGAAGAGAAGAACGAACAGATAGAAATAACGAAACGTCAACTGGAGCAGCAAGCGATGCAGTTGTCTATTACGTCGAAATACAAATCGGAATTCCTTGCTAATATGTCCCATGAGCTTAGAACGCCGCTTAATAGTTTGCTTATTCTTTCTCAACTTCTAACAGAGAATAAAGATGGAAACCTGACTCCAAAACAAAAAGAGTATGCACAAACCATTTATATGTCAGGTGCTGATCTCTTGAAAATGATTGATGAAATTTTAGATTTATCTAAAGTAGAATCTGGGAAAATGGAAGTTAACCATGAAAAAGTTAATATCTCGGATCTACAGGGCTTCGTAGAACAAAACTTTGCACCTGTAGCGATGAGCAAAAACCTGAAACTTCATTTTGAAACGGATGAGAATCTGCCATCGTCCTTTGTGTCAGATGGACATCGTGTGAAACAGATTTTACGTAATCTTTTATCAAATGCTTTCAAATTTACCACTTCTGGTTCGATTACGGTCAATATGAAGCTAGCTGAAAGATCAGAACTGCCAGAATATTTTGATGTTGATATTCCTTACATTTCGATGTCGGTAAAAGATACGGGTATTGGAATTGCGCAAGACAAAATTGATTTGGTCTTTGAAGCCTTCCAACAAGTGGATGGAACGACAAGCAGGAAATATGGAGGTACGGGACTGGGATTATCCATCAGCAGAGAGTTAGCTAAACTGCTCGGCGGGGAAATTAAGCTCTGTTCAGAAGAAGGAGAAGGAAGCACCTTTACTCTGTTCTTGCCTCTTCTTAAAGAAGATGCCGTGAAACTTAATGGAGCGGTGAATGAGTATAAAGAATCAGCTGCAACTCATGAAAGTTTTGTTAAGCAAGATAGAGTTATTTATGATAAACCAATGACCATTCCTTCTAGTCCGCCTAAAGTATTATCTTCCTCGTCCGTAGCTGTTGTTAACAACATTAAAGATGACCGAGAAGATATTCAAAACGGGGACCGCGTGATGTTGGTTATCGAAGATGACCCGAAATTCGCTAATATTTTGCTCGACATGACAAGGCAACGCGATTTTAAAGCACTTGTTGCTTTGCAAGGAGACGTGGGTCTTGAGATGGCGAAGCGCTATTTGCCAGACGCGATTATTCTTGATATTCAGCTTCCTGTGATGGATGGTTGGGGTGTCTTGAATGAATTGAAGGCAAACCTGTCTACTCGTCATATTCCGGTGCATGTGATTTCTGTAATGGATGAAATTAAACAGGGACTTATGATGGGTGCTATTGCTTATCTGAAAAAACCATCTAACCGGGAATCATTGGATCAGGCTTTTGCTCATATTGAATCTTATATAGATAAATCATTGAAACGTCTTCTCATTGTAGAGGATGATGAGATACAGCGTAATGCAATTATTGAACTCATCGGCCATGATGATGTAGCCATAACGGCAGTTTCCACAGGGAAAGAAGCGATTGAGGAACTGCGCAAAGTGAGATATGACTGCATGGTACTTGACCTCATGTTGACGGATATAACAGGATTTGAACTATTGGATCAGATTCGTGATGATGCACAGCTGAATGATCTGCCTATCATTATTTACACAGGCAAGGAACTGGATAGTAAAGAAGAGATGAAACTTCGTAAGTACGCTGAATCCATTATTATTAAGGATGTTAAATCTCCAGAACGTTTGCTTGATGAGACTACATTGTTCTTACACCGGGTAGAGGCAAACTTGCCGGAAGACAAGAGAAAGATTTTGCAAAATCTTTATAATAAAGAAACTTTATTTGAAGGCAAGCGAATTTTGTTAGTTGATGATGATATTCGTAATGTATTTGCTTTATCGAGTGTACTGGAAAGCTACCGTATGGATGTAACTTTTGCCGAGAATGGAAGAGAAGCGATAGAGCTTCTTGAAAAGAATCGGAATTATGATCTTGTCTTGATGGATATGATGATGCCGGAGATGGATGGATATGAGGCGATGACCCGAATTAGGCAAATGCCTGAGTTTGAAAAATTGCCAATTATTGCTTTGACAGCGAAGGCAATGAAGGACGATCGAGGTAAATGTATAGAGGCAGGAGCCTCAGATTATGTGAAAAAACCGATACAAACGGATCAACTTTTATCTCTAATGCGAGTATGGTTGTATTCGTAAGCTTGAAAAGTGGGTATAAGAGTTAGAACCCTTATTTATGAGAATAGAACTCGAAACTATATTTTTGGAAGTATAAAGTAAGGAAGTGGACTAATCTATGTCAACTGGGGAAACGACAATTTCAGAAGGATCTTTCGATGAGAAACCTGTACAGGAAGAGAGGGAGCAAATCGAGATCGATTTGCTTCTAGAAGGGATTCATCGTTTTTATGGGTATGATTTTCGAAACTATGCTATGCCTTCGCTGAGAAGAAGGATTCTACACCATGTAGATACAGAACATATGAATTCAATTTCTGAGCTTCAACATAAGGTACTGCATGAACGTGCTGCATTTAAGAAATTGGTGCAAAGTTTGTCCATTCCAGTTACGGAAATGTTTCGTGACCCCAGCTTGTTCAAGATGTTCCGTGAGAAGGTAGTTCCGCTGCTTAGAACATATCCTTATATTCGGATTTGGCATGCCGGCTGTTCTACGGGAGAAGAAGTTTATTCTATGGCAATTCTATTGCACGAAGAGGGGCTTTACGAGAAGTCTCGAATCTATGCCACAGACATGAATGAACGCTCCCTTCAGCAGGCCAAAGAAGGCGTATATGGAATTGAAAAAATGAAGTTGTATACGAAAAATTATATGGAAGCAGGGGGGACCCGTGCTTTCTCTGAATATTATACGGCCCGTTATAATTCGGTCATGCTTCATCCTTATTTACGAAAGAATATTATTTTTGCTGAACATAATCTGGCAACGGATCGTTCTTTTAACGAATTTAACGTTATATTCTGTAGAAATGTGATGATTTATTTTAATGACGAATTACGGCGTCATGTACACGGTTTGTTTCATGAAAGTTTGAGTCGCCTTGGCGTACTGGTACTCGGATCTAAAGAATCGATACACTTTTCTGGTTATAGTGAAGATTATGAACCGATGGATCGGGTTGAAAAAATATATCGTAAGTTGAAGTAGTAAGGGGGACCATGGCTATGGGGATGAAAGAGCCGATTCATATTTTACTTGTCGATGACCGTCCAGAGAACCTGCTAGCTCTTGAGGCAGTCCTCGAAAGTGAGCAATATGTTCTCGTTAAAGCGACTTCAGGTGAAGAAGCGCTTAGATGTCTGCTGAAGTATGACTTTGCAGTCATTGTTCTGGATGTGCAGATGCCTGGTCTAGATGGAATAGAGACAGCCAAATTAATCAAGGCTAGAGATAAAACGAAAGATATACCTATCATTTTTATTTCAGCAAACAGTAAAGAGGCAGAGCATCTTTTTGCTGGTTATTCTGCAGGTGCGATTGATTACATGGTAAAGCCTTTTATTCCTCAAATCTTGAAATCCAAAATTGAGGGATTCGTGGATATGTACTTATCCAACAAACGCCTCAAAATTCAGTCCATGCTCTTGCAACAAAAAACAATGGAGCTGGAACGGATTAATCAAGAGCTAGTTCAGGCTAAAGAAGCAGCAGAAATTGCAGTGCAAGCCAAAACAGAGTTTTTGGCAATGATGAGTCATGAAATCAGAACACCGATGAATGGTGTCATCGGAATGATTGATCTACTCATGGAAACAGAGTTACAAGAGGAACAAAAAGAATATACCGAAATCATTCGTAACAGTGCAGATGCCTTGGTCATTATCATTAATGATATTTTGGATTTCACCAAAATGGAATCAGGGAAGATGGAACTTGAACAACAACCATTTGAATTATCTTCTTGTATTAAAGAAATTTATAATTTATTTCAGATGGAAGCTTCCAAGAAGAAATTGGAACTCGTTTATTTCATTGATGAGGCTATCCCGAGCGTTCTCTACGGAGACATGTCCCGACTTCGACAAATTCTTACGAACTTGATTGCCAATTCTATTAAGTTTACAGAGCATGGCGGGGTATATTTAATGGCTTCCCTTAAGGAGTTTGACCAGTGCCGTTATGTACTAGAATTCACGATTAAGGATACAGGGATTGGCATAGCGCCTGAGAAAGCCGATCATCTGTTTAAGCCTTTTTCCCAGCTTGATTCATCCATGACACGGAAATATGGTGGCACAGGCCTGGGTCTTGCCATATGCAAAAATCTAGTGGATATGATGGGAGGATCAATCCGAGTAGATACGGAGGAAGAACGAGGTGCTACCTTTGTATTTACGGTGAATATGCTTCCTTATAATCAATTGTTGGAAGATGAAGAGCTTCCTGTTTTCGCAGAACGTCCTGATGAAGAGGCTGATTCTCAAGCAACTATTCTTGTTGTGGATGATCATCCGATTAATCAGAAATTAATGACTAGCATGCTGAAGAAACTTGGACTGTCTTCGGATATTGCCGAGGATGGGAGTCAGGCATTGGAGATGGCGTTAACGAATTCATATGATCTCATTTTCATGGACTTGCAGATGCCGATTATGGACGGACTTGAATGTACTCGTCGGATTAGATCTGAGCTTGGACATAGACCTCAACCTGTGATTATCGCAATGACTGCTAATGTAATGGATGGAATAAAAGATCGGTGTATTTTGGAAGGAATGAATGGTTACATTAGTAAACCTGTCAAAATGTCAAATGTGAAACAAAAAATAAGTGAGTTTCGTCAGACATATAATACTTCCAGAGCAACCTCCATACTTTAAAGAAAAGAATGGAAAATAAAAAGTGTTTCATATCGTATACCTGAGGTTAATTCAATATAGATAACATTTTTATCGGGAGAGAGATGTCTAATGAATACAAACAAAAATGAAAAGTTTAATGTAAGTACGGAAACGGTAGACAATGCTAATAAGGTTTATCTGAGCGGAGAACTTGATCTCTCCGTTGCACCTGATTTCCGCAATACAATGGAACCACTCGTGGGGGACACTGAAAAGAACTTAATCGTAAATCTGAAAGATCTGAAATACATTGATAGTACAGGAATTGGTATCTTGCTATCGATCCTGAAAGTAAGACATGGTCAGAATACGAATTTTATAGTAGAAGAAGTGCCAGCAAATATTCAAAAATTATTTGATATGACCGGTATCTCGAAATTTTTTGTCTCACAGGAGAATACCCAATAGGAAAGGAACGAAGGTAAAATGAAAGCAGAATCACAAAGTGTAAAACTGAATTTGCCGGCGACAGCCGACTTTGTTGATATTGTTAGGCTTAATCTGTACGGAATTGCATCTAAAATGGGTTTTTCCTATGAAGAGATCGAGGATATGAAAGTTGCTGTCTCCGAAGCATGCAATAATTCCGTGCTTTATGCCTACGGTGAGGAAAATGGAGTTGTAGAAGTTATTTTTAATTTTGACGATTCTGAACTTGCTATTACGGTCAAAGATGAAGGGGAGAGCTTTGAACGTGTTGAGCAAAGAGAAGGAGTCGCTACACTGCATGACAAAGATTTGAATGAAGTTCAAATCGGTGGCCTAGGCTTTTATCTCATGCAGGCTCTTATGGATGACGTAAATGTAACAAGTGAAACTGGTAAAGGAACTGAGGTTGTACTGACCAAACGCCTCAATAAAAGCGAGGAAACGGTATGACTGAACGGTCGACTCCCCAAGAGTCTATGGATGAAGCAGTAGGGTTAATTTGGGAATATCAACAAACCAAAGATAACGAAATTGCCACCGTACTGATTAAGAAATACGAGCCTATGGTCAAAATGGCTGCTGGGAAAATATCCAGGAATAGGCCGGATTTATATGAAGATTTGTATCAAACTGGTCAAATGGCGCTCGTTAGGTTACTCAGTCAATATGATATATCCTTGGGGATCCCTTTCGAGCCTTATGCTATGAAAAGCATGATTGGACATATGAAAAACTACCTTCGTGATAAATCTTGGTACATACAAGTGCCGCGTCGGATCAAAGAAAAAGGTGCGCTGGTACAGCACGCCATTGATGATTTGACGATGAAACTTGAACGTTCGCCTGATGTGAAAGAAATTGCGAGTTATCTGGACCTCACCGTTGAAGAAACAGTAGAGGTGCTTGCAGGTCGTGAGTCTTATCATTATGTTTCACTGGATTCGCCGTTATCACAAGATGAGAGTACAGCTACTCTTGGTGAACTGATTAGTTCGGATGTGAATGACTATGATTCGGTAGAGAAACGAATGGATCTTCAGCAAGCGATGAACCAATTGAAGGAACAAGAACAGAAAGTACTGCTGCTCGCGTTCCAAGATGGACAGTCGCAAAGAGCTATTGCTCAGAAATTAGGGGTTTCCCAAATGAGCGTATCTCGTATTCAGAAGAGAGCTACGGAAAAATTAAAACAGATTATGTCGCAATCATCTTCTTTTTAACTTATCAAATTGCTTACGTAAGCTTGGAAGCATGCCTGCATTTCCATCGGAATGCGCGCATGCTTTTTTTATTGCAATGACATAAAGGAAGGGAGGGGCTTTTTTGGAAGAATACGATATTAAGGAAATGGGTCATGATTTGAAGATCTTTGATCACTTTCAGTGGAGAAATTATAATGTAACTGACCTTGGATGCAAGGAACTAAAGGAACTTCGTGATATCTTGCCTGGAGCTACAGAGTGGCTTAGTAAATTACCTGATTTGGAAACGAATTATATATCAGCTCGTACGGTAGCTGGAGGGAAACAGGTATTATTCGGTTCTATTCTGTATACCATTAAAAAAGATATCGGGGAAGAAGGCATAGAAAGCCAATTTTACTTCTATGTTGAACCTGGAACGCTGGTTACCTTAAATATAGATGAAGGCACTAGACAGATGCTCTATTCAAAAGAAAGATTAATGGTATTGTCAAAAGCTGACGATGCGGTATCGGGCTTATTTATCATGGCGCGTACGCTGCTGCATTATTTTCATATCGGTATGGATGAATTTGAACTTAATCTTCGTAAGTTGGAAAAAAGTATGGAAGAAAAGAATGCCCGGACATTAATGGATAAAATCTTGAATGCGCGTTTTGAATTGTTGTTTTGGAGTAATCAGTTTATTTCTTTTCAAGAATTAATGTATGCAGCTAATGAAGCCTTTTATGAGCTGGATTTGGAAAAGAGATTGACGTATAAGAAGCTTTACTACCGAATGAAACGCATGGATAGTTTGTTTAAACACTACGAAAAAGAGATTGATACACTCATTTCCATTGATGATGCTTCATCTTCGATTCGAGGAAATGATATTATGAAGACGTTGACTATTGTCACCTCCGTGTTTACTCCAGCTACTGCGGTAGGTGCCATTTGGGGAATGAACTTTGAGAACTTACCATGGATTACGACGTCATGGGGATTTACCGTGACAATTACTGTTACTTTGCTCAGTATGGTAAGCATGTACTTATGGATGTACTTTAAGGGTTGGACAGGTGATATTCTAAAAATCAAAACCGGAAAGGTTCAAAAAAAGAAGAACCAGGAATGAAATTTAAAAAGCCTTATAATTATCCTTTGGAAGGTAATTAATAAGGCTTCTTTCAATTATATGAATTATTTTCGGGATCATAGAAGATGATTACTTGGCCTGATTTATATAGCCTTGCAGTTCAGCGATATATCTTCCGATACCTGGGAGGTTCATATCCACAATTAGACTGAGTAACCAACCTAATAAAGCGAGTACAACAACGGTACCCAGAGACATACCTAATCCTCGAGCAATCCCAGCGGTGAAATTAGACAAAAGGCGTCTTTTGGTGCTGCTGTAATTTTCCAGCAAATCTTTGAATTCTACACTTTCCATTGCTTTATAGATCCCATCGAGACGTGAATTTAAATTCTTTACTTCATGTCTTAGCTCAAAAGGATGATCATTAACGATCTCCTTGTGTTCATTTTTTTTCTTATCTGTGTTTATGTCCATCGTACTCATCGATTCTCCTCCTTTGTTCCGTATCGTTAAAATGATGAAAAAATAGCCAGCTGTATACAGCTGGCTATACGCTACTCAGATGAAGGATAGATATTAATGGTTAGTGGATGAATGGTTAGAACTGCGATTCAGTTCACGATTCGCTTCATTGGTAGCTTTTTCAGTAGTTGCAGCAACCTGAGAAGTTGCGTTTTTTGCTTCATTCGAAATGTTGTTTGAAGATTTTTGTGCTTCGTTGCTTACATTTTCAGAAGCTTTTCTAGCTTCATCCGTTACGTCAGCAGTTGCTTGTTTCACACTTGTAATGACAGTAGAAGTATTATCACTAACTGTTTTAGCCAAGTCTGTAGTTTTAGAAGAAACTGTTTTTGCAATTTCAGAAGCTTTATCGCCAACTACGGTAGCCACTTCTTTCGTTTTATCGGATACTTCACCCATTCGGTAAGACAAGTCACCGCGAAGTTCGCGGCCCGGTTTCGGTGCGAAAAGCAGCGCTGCTGCAGCACCAATCAACCCTCCGATAAATAAACCTTTCGTAAAGTTGCTGCTATTCCCCGTATCTTCGTTTCTGTAGTCTGCAATTGATCTATTGTATTCCATGTCGTTTTGATTCATTATAATCGCTCCTCTAATTTTTAAATTTTATAAGTTCATTACTTCTTGTTCTTTTCTTACCCCGTTAAGCTGCTTTTCTAAACAACTTTCCAATAAGTCCGAGAAGAAAAACAAAGATTGCTGTTCCGATGATGGCTGGGACTACGGCAAAATCAGCGATGACGGGACCAAAGTCACCGAATAGCATCGTACCGATCCAAGCACCGACTAAACCTGCAATCATCGATCCTAAAATACCACCTGGCATGTTATGGCCAACGAGAGCATCGCCGATAAGTCCAATGAGAATCGCCATTACGATACTTAAGATGATGGCCCACATAACAATCGCCTCCTTTGCTTGCTCTTGTGCCTTGCTATTCGATATATAAACGTTCCTTGCCAGTATTGAAACAAGGATGGTAACATCTAGTGCTTCATAGAGGGAGATAATGCAAATTCAGTTCGAAAGACCTTGTTTATGCATAACACCCATACGCCGCCTGAAGTGAATCCTGTTAACACATCTGAAGGATAATGTACACCCAGATAAATACGACTGAATCCAAGTAAGAAAATAACCGTGATGCCAATCATAGTAAGTAACATGGGATCTCCTTTTTTCTGTTTCAGCGAATAGACTGCGATTAATAGCAGGGAACCGTAAAAACCAGCGGCAACCATGGCGTGTCCACTTGGAAAACTGTAACCGCTAACGCTGATAAGAAAGTCAAGATCCGGACGTTCTCGGCGCACAATGTATTTACTAAGGGCGTTAATTCCCCACATTCCGAGAAAACTTAGCAGTACGATGCTTCCCTCTAAATAACGACTTCGATAAATAATGTAATAACAAGCGAATGCGAGTGCTACCATCAAAGAATAATGAAAGGAACCAAAGGATGTGATCACCCGCATAAGAGGGAGGAGAGCATAGTACGAGCTGGTTTCAGAAGGGAATAGCAACTCTTGAATCCGGATATCAAGTTCTTGTATGCGGTCTGTCCCCAGTATGTAGAATAGAAAAGCAATAAGAAAAATAACAATGAAACTTGCAGCAAAACCGATACTAGTCCATATTAACGAATGGTTTTTGTTTTTTAGCATGTTTTAATGAGCTCCTTTATAGTTAAAAATTTCAACTTAAATATGAACCTTTCATAATAGTTTACCTATTTTATCTGTCAAAATATCATCTTTGTACTATACTGTACTATGGTGAATGTTAGGGTATCCTATAATAATGAAAAAGGGTCCCTTTATTTAGAAGGAGAGAACTAGCATGACGGACACAATGTTAATAAAAGAATTTCGTTCGGGCGTACTTGAAAGTGCACACCGAGGACATATATGTATCGTGAATGATAAGAAGCAGGTTGTTTATTCGGCAGGAAATCCCCACTTTAGGACATTTACACGTTCTGCTGCAAAACCACTTCAAGCAATACCTGGAATTCGGGCAGGAATTGTGGATGCATACGATCTTAGTCAAGAAGAAATTGCACTGATGGTATCTTCTCATCGCTCAGAACCTTTTCATAGGAATACATTAGAGCACATGAAAGAAAAGATAAATTTGGATGAAGACGGACTTGTATGTGCACCAAGTTTTCCGCTGCATGAGGAGAGCCGCACGGATTATATTCGGCAGCAAGGAGATAAGAGAAGGCTCCTGCATAATTGTTCGGGTAAGCATATGGGAGTTCTTGCGTACAGTAAGGTAAAGGGATATGATCTTTCTTCCTATGCCGATCCGAATCACCCAGTTCAACAAGAAATCAAACAAACCATATCTCATCTAGGGGAAATTGATCCAAGTGATATGGCAGCAGGGGTGGATGGTTGTGGATTCCCTGTTTTCGCACTGCCTATTTCAACAATGGCAACGGCATTTCTTAAACTGGCTTGTCCAGATTTGATTGAAGATGAGGAAACCCGCAAAGCGGTAGAAGTGATTACTACGGCCATGAATAAAGCTCCAGAGATGGTCGGAGGAACAGGACGAGTTGACTCTGTCCTCCTTCAAGATGATAATATTGTAGCTAAAGGCGGGTTTCAGGGTGTATTCTGTTTGGCTTTACGCAAGGAACGGTTAGGTATCAGTTTTAAAGTACTTGATGGTTCAGATGAAGAGTGGGGGCTCATTGTGAAATCCATTCTTACACAGATCGGTTATGATAATGCAGAGACGATCCAGCGCCTTACGGAGCAGTTCCCCGGAGAGATCCGGAATGACGCACGTACTGTGGTAGGCAAGGCAGAATCTGCTTTCATACTGGAATCCCATGCATAGAACGTAGAACGTTTCTTTCTTCATTATAAAAAACAGCCCTGTAAACTTAACATGGATCCTATAGATTTTCTCCTAATCAGGAAATGATCTATATGCCATCGTAAGCACAGGGCTGTTTGTTATATTCTCTTATGCAGTTGTTACACGCGGCGCAGGCGACCAAGCTCAGACACTAGCGCTTCCACTTCAGATATACTAAGATTTGTTTTTGAATTGACAACATCGTATAGGTCATAGATATCATCATATTGTTCCACGGAAAAAGCAGAAGATTGCAGGGCAGAAGCACTCGCCATTTTTAATTTTCCTTTAATAGCCTCAATCATGTAATCAATGTTTTCCGGGCTTTTTTGAGATAAATCCATATTCCGTCCATTCCTTTCGGTACAGTAAAGTTTGTTCGTATTGTATCATGTAAGGAGTAGGATAGAAAGAAAAAGAAGACACGAAAAGGAGATGACGGGTATTGTCTAAATTCACTTCTCTTACTTCTCGAAGCGGAATGTCAGTGAAGAACGCGATGACAGCGGATCAGCTTGTCTCTTTTTTTAAACAAATATATACCGAGCATAGGGAAGAAGAGATTACTTTCGTATGTATTGGAACAGATCGCTCTACTGGCGATGCACTTGGCCCGCTGACCGGAACTTATCTGTGTGATCATGGTTTTACAAGAGTGATAGGTACGCTTTCAAATCCTTGTGATGCAACGAACCTGGAGTCGTATCTTGCAGAAATTCCTCCTGATCAGATTATTATTGCCATAGATGCCTGTCTAGGAGATGCTGCTAATATAGGTAGATTTATAGGTAAGGGTACTGCTTTGTTCCCGGGACGGTCCGTAAAAGGACAACTGCCTCCTGTAGGGAATTATAGTATTGTCGGCATTGTAAATAGGAACGGTCCTAGGCCGTATTCCATCTTGCAAATGACCTCACTGTATCAAGTAATGAATATGGCTTCACAGATTGCACACGCTGCTAGAGCAGGTGTAGACCACACAAGAATGGGCCAAGTAAATGAATTAGCTATTGAGGTCTAGGAAATGATTATAGATAAGTAGAGCGTTTCAGCAGGTTATAAAAAGAGTAATAGAATAGATAAGTTTAATCAGGGTCTTTTAATACGGCTAACAGAAAGAAGGCGTAACTGATGGAGAAAATTGAACTTGGAAATCAGAACATTGCATATAAGGATCAAGGAGCAGGAGAGGCCATCTTACTGTTGCATGGTTTCTGCGGCAGTTCAGCTTATTTTGATGAACTATTCCCTGAACTCACAGCGAATTATCGCTGCATTGTTCCTGATCTGAGAGGACATGGTCAGTCAGATGCTCCAAATAGCAGTTACAGCATAGATCAAATGGCAGACGACGTAATAGGAATGTTGAATGCACTTGAAGTAGCCAAAGTAAGTGTATTTGGTCATTCACTTGGCGGGTACATCACTCTTTCTATTGCAGAACGTTATCCTGAACGGATTAAAGCATTTGGACTTGTTCATTCCACTGCTTATCCAGACAGCGAAGAGGCAAAAGAGAAAAGATTAACAGCCGTCTCTACCATTCAAACACAAGGAATTCAGAATTTTGTGGATTCTCTCGTACCGAGTTTGTTTGCAGAGGAAAACCGTGAACGGATGTCCACCGTCATCGATAAAATTCAGGAAATTGGATATCGTACTTCTCCGCTAGGAGCATCGAGCACAGCAATCGCAATGAGAGAACGCCCTGATCGGCGTCATGTTCTGGAGGAGTCCAACGTACCTCTACTGCTTATCGCTGGCGAATCGGATGGAGTCGTACCCCCGGATAGAACCTTTACTGCAGATGGTGCAGGAGTTACGCAAGCTTTAATTCGTGGTGCTGGGCATATGAGTATGGTAGAGGCACCGGAAGAGCTGGCACGAGTTATCTTAGAGTTTATGAATAAGCATGTAAATTAAAAATATAGATTAGCAAGCGGACAGGTGAATGAAAGAACCTGTCTGCTTTTTTTTGTGGTTTGGCTTTTTCGGATGAATGCAGGTAAAATCAATACGATACAGTACGGATACGCTGATTAAGGAGTGGAAGTCCATATGTTTAGAAGAGATTATCTCCTTCGTATGGTGGAGGAAATGACCAACATGATCGGCAAAGTGTTTGAACTCAAACAAAAGAAAAAACATATAGAAGCGTTATGGGAGCTCGATGAATGGCTAAAACGTCAATTTCGTTTAAATTCTCAGCTCCTGAATTCGTTACCTACCGAGGATATTATTGATCTATTCCGTCAAGGTGGTGGGGTAGAAGTAGATCAAGTTCAGCAGGTTGCCCGTATTCTAGAAGAAGAAGGCGAGATATATCAGGATCAAGGACACACAGACGTAAGCTTGATTCGGTATATGAAGGCTTTGCATTTATATCTATACTGTATGCTGAATGGAGCCAATCCGGATATTTTGCAAGCACCGGTACGAATTCAGCAGCTATATGTGAAAGTCAAAGGATATGAACTTCCTGACAAAACGGAAAGATTATCAGCATTATACCGTGAGGAAATAGGTCAATATGCGGAAGCTGAGAATAGTTGGTATCGTTTGGTGGACCGTGAAGAACAATACAAAGAAGAAGCTCGCGTGTTCTATCATCGCCTTTTAAAACTAGAGGATAAGAGGCTTGAACAAGGAGGGCTGCCTCGTCAAGAGGTAGAAGAAGGGCTTTATCATTTGCAAAGTAAGTAGTATGATTCAGTCTCTCCATGATAAAAATAAACTTACTGAACATAAGTGTCTAATATGTTATCGTTACTAAGATAAAGTTATATAGAAAGTGAGATGTACCATTTTGGATTCTTTACGAAAATTAATTACAAATATATTTGAAGAGCAGGCTTTGATCAATGCTACGCTTAGCCAGTTACGTAAACGAGAAGGCCAACTTTATTCAAAAGTACAGATTAAGCCGTTATTGCTAAAGAATAAATTGCACTATCAGTTTGCATATCATCAGAACAATAAGGTGATTCATGAAAACTTAGAACCAGAGCAGGCAGTTAAGGCTGTGACCGCTTTGTTCGAGGAAACATTTAGACAAGGTATGCTGTGTACACCAGAAGCAGACTATCAAATTTTGATCAGTAAAAAATACAAGGTCTCCATTCTAACTCGGTCCCCGTCCAAAAAGGAGATTGACCTTTCACATAATCGTAAAAAAAGATATGTACTTGAAGATGGCAAACCGATTCCTTTTCTCATTGAACTCGGTATCATGAGTGAGGAAGGAAAAGTACATGCTCGTAGATATGATAAATTCAAACAGATCAATCGCTTTTTAGAGATGGTTGAGGATATCCTGCCTAGTCTGCCAGAGGAGAGACCGATTACTATCGTTGATTTTGGATGTGGTAAATCGTATCTAACGTTTGCTCTTTATCATTATTTGGCGGTGAAGCAGAGACGGAAAATTAAGGTTGTTGGACTTGATCTGAAAGCAGATGTCATTGAACATTGTAGTCAGATCGCCAAGAATCTGGGATATCAGAATCTGAAGTTTTTGGTAGGAGATATTGCAGAGTATAATGAGCTTGAACAAGTAGATATGGTGGTTACGCTTCATGCCTGTGATACGGCAACCGATGCCGCACTGGATAAAGCAGTTCGCTGGGGAGCTTCGGTTATTTTGTCTGTACCTTGCTGTCAGCATGAATTGTTTGCGCAAATGGAAGCTTCGGTTATGAACCCATTATTGTCTCATGGCATTCTGAAAGAGCGTTTCGCTGCTCTTGCTACAGATTCCATTCGAGCTAAATTGCTTGATATGATGGGATATCGAACACAGCTGCTGGAGTTTATTGATATGGAGCACACACCAAAAAACATCCTAATCCGAGCGGTACGCGGACAAGCAGGCGACCGGGATACTCTGTGGAAAGAATACAAGGCTTACCGGGACTTCCTACATGTCGATCCTTACCTGGAACGAGCTTGTCGTGATTTGCTTCCTAACTCGTAAGTAGCATGGGAAAATTGAACAACAGTGTTAGATAAGAGGTCAACCCTTATATAGGGTTGACCTCTTTTTTTTAGGGAATAGTAGGTAGGAAGATAAAAAGGAAAAGAGGAATCGTTAAATCATGATGCATCAAAATATAGGAGAACAATCTGCGCAAAAAGAACGATGGCTGTATTCTATATTAGGTGGCCTTACTGGGTTTGTGCTCGTGATGGGGATCATGGAACGAGGTCTCTTTTATATTCAAGATGTATATAAATTTGGAGGGATGTTTTTTTGTGCGCTGTTTGCTCTGTATTTATATGTTTGGTTTCAGATAAGAAAAAAGAGTAGACTTTGGTATGATCCTTTCTACGGCCAAGGATTTTTTTTATATATGATTCCTCTACTTCTATCTGTTATTTATGCGCTCCAATTCATAGGGGGGAATCCGATTAGTCTAGAAGGTACTTTTCAAGATATGATTCGGTTTGGATTTATTAGTGTCTTTGCCGCAGTCTGTCTTCTGCTTGGGAGGAAACCACTCGGGAAAAGATGGCTTGCCGCAAGTATTCAGGTAGCAGGCTGGCTTCTTGTGATTAGCGGTTTGTCTGCTGTATGTGGTCTGTTTGTATTACCTTATACCATTCTGCGCACGGATGATCCGCTAATTAGCTTTGCGGGAGCAAGATTATCCGGGGTGCTTGAATATCCGAATGCCTATGCAGCGCTTGTTGGGATGTTTTTACTGGAGCGCCTCGCGGCAGCAACATCCGATTTTAGCTGCAGTGGAAAAGGTGCAAGAGAGCGAGTGATCCTCTCGTCTCTTGCTTTGTATCCAGCTGCAACCGCGCTTCTCCTCAGCGAGTCGCGCGGTGCTTGGCTGGCGGCGTGCGTATGCGCTGCCGCCATGCTCCTATTGCAGCAGCGCGGACAACGCCTGCTGCTGCTTTGTGCGGGTGCTGCGCCGCTCCTTGCGGCGGCTGTCACGCACCGAGCACTTGCCGGTGCGAGCCTTGCGCCGGCAACAATCCCCGGCCTGCTGTGGCTGGCCGGGGGGGAGATCGCAGCGCTCACAGGTGCGCTGCTGCTCCATGCACTGCTTGCGCGCGGCCGGAGGGTGGCCGCTGCCGCAGTAAGTACAGCGAGCCTTGCCAGCTGTGCCTGGCTCGTGATCCATACTGCATCCGCAAGAATGACCTCCGGAGAGACTTGGGTCTCCCGGGAGGTCATGTGGCAGGATGCAGCCAGATTTGCCCTGCACTCCCCTTGGCTGGGGCATGGCGGGGAGGCCTGGAAACATGCCGTGCATACGGTGCAATCAGCCCCGTATGCGGGGAATGAAATACATAGCGCCTATCTCGATATGTGGATCGATACGGGGTTGATAGGGCTGATGCTTATGGCAAGTCTCTTCCTCTATATAGGAAGACTTCTGTGGCGGTATGCCCCGGAACTTTTACCTGCCGGGTTGATTCTTATACTGCATGGCGGGATTGATTTTGATTTTAGTTATACGGTGTTTTGGATGATTCTCATTTTACTGGGTGCTCTGGCTTTACCTGTTCGGCTCCCCAGAAGGGATGAATTCAGAAAAGACTTGCCTTCATCCTAAATAAGCAGAAGTTATCCTCCGTAGGAATCTCGAAATGCAGCGGAAAGCTTGGCTTCTGGGATATCCCAAAGTACGGCAAGCTCAGGGAGTACATCTTTGTCCCACCAGTCACACTGAGCTTTTCGGTTATTATGATTTTCGTTCACCCAGATCAGGTTGCCGATCACTTTTCGGTAATATAGATTTTCTCCTTGTGTTACAAGGTCTGGTGCAATATAAACTTTGAGTCGCTTTATAGTCCGGTACAATTCTTTGTTGCAAGCCCTGCGGATTTTTCTTGCTGAAGGCAGCTTTGTCTTGGGTCCTTTAGCGTAGGGAGCGGTCTGTCCGGGACGGGCAGAGTGATTCATGCCATCGACCTCCTTTTTTGTACCATATGCGGACTGAGCTGTAGTGGACACCTGTCTTGGTAGAAGAAAATAAGAACTTCGTGATATGATGGAAAAGGAGAGCCTTTGATCTTCTTTACAGGGTATCCTCGTTTTTACATAAAGTAAGTAAGGATGATCATATCTTCCTTTTCTGTTTGTATTTTATCGATTTGGTTTATATGTAATCATCATATCAATTGATCACATTCTGAAACGGAAAGGAAGTGCTTCTCATGGCTCCAAATTTATCGCATAAATTCGGTAAAGGATTACCACCAGAAGAATTTGTTTCGAACATGACTCAGAACCAAGAGGCTTTTCAAGATTGGTATCAACGGTTTGAGTGGGCAAATGCCGAAGATCAAGCTTTCTTTGAAAGCTTAAATCATCGTGATGATTTGCGTGTTCTTATTTTGGCAGCTGATTGGTGCGGAGATGTCGTTCGTAATATTCCGGTCGTATTCCAAGCATTGGAGATTACAGGAATTCCTACAGAAGTACTGATTATGGAGAATCACCTTGAAATTATGGATCAATTCTTAACCTTGGGTGGACGTTCGATTCCGGTAGTTATCTTTACAGACTCCGGTGGTCACGTGCTTGGAACATGGGGACCTCGTCCTGCTCATGTGCAGGAAGCAATGGTTCAATTTAAGGCAGAGAATAAAGACCGTGAGGCGGCAGATTATCAGGATAATCTCACAGAAACACGCAAGGAAATTATAAAACGTTACGGGGAGGGTACGGAGTATCAGGCAGCGATTATACGTGAGCTGCGTGAACTGATTTCCGGTTTTTAGATGCTGAATATACGAACTTTTAACCTTGGACCACTGCAAACAAATGCATATTTGGTGCAAGGAGAAGATACCAATAAAGCTTTTATTATTGACCCGGGTATGAACCCTAAGTCGCTTGTCCGGGCGATTGAGAATCTTGAGATTGAAGCTATCGTGCTTACTCATGCTCATTTTGATCATATGGGCGGTGTAGAAGAAATCCGGAAGTGGAAAGGGTGCCCTGTCTATCTGCATGCAGCGGAAGCAGAATGGCTGGAATCTCCTAAATGGAATGGATCGCTTCGCTGGCCTGATGTGACGGAACCGCTGATGACAGGCCCGGCAGAATATGACCTCGCTGCCGGTCAGACTCTGAATTTAGTAGGACATACCTTTAAAGTATTCCACACTCCAGGACATTCACCAGGCAGTGTGAGTCTGCTTAGCGGTAAAGATCTTTTTGCCGGTGATGTATTATTCCGTTCGGGTGTAGGACGTACCGATCTTCCTGGAGGCAGTGAGCGTGAGTTGATTGACTCCATACAGAATACACTCTATACATTTGATGAGGATGTTGTGGTATATCCCGGACATGGCCCGAAAACAACCATCGGATTTGAGAAACAAAATAATCCATACGTTCGTGCTTCTCGCTAAAAATAGTAGAAAATCCGACATTTTTCGTCTAAAGGTATGGACAAATCTATTCTTAATGAGTAGAATGAACTTTATTAGAAACACCCAACTATGACAAGCACGCAGACTGAGGATTCGTCCCGGTTTGCGTTCTTTTTTTATTTAGCTCTCTTTATCTTATCTATCTTTTTATCTCGCATGGGGCGATTCTTTCCATAGACATCGTTACTTTTTTTTAGTAGACTAGACAGACAATAATGAATCAGGAGGTAGACGATGCTGAATTTAGGGGAAAAGATTATCATCGTCGCGGACGCCTTTGAGCAGAATCTTCCTGTAGGAGATTACGGTTATATTATTGCGTATGATCGGAATCCAGATAATGCTTTTGACTATGTGATTCGTGTTCCTCAGGTTAATCGCAACTTTTTTGTTCCATCAGGTGATATAGAACCCGAAGAACAAATCTTGAGACAGGAAGCAGAGCGTATAGAGAGGGATGCCCTTATTGATTACGCACTGGCTACACATAATGAGAAGTTGTTTCGTCAGTTACTGAATGGCGATGAACTGGAATTAGTGGAAGAGGAAGAAGAGGCCGCGAACGAACCAATGTCACAAGCGGATTTTATAAAGCAAGTTAATCTACGTGCATGGATTTAATTGTAAGGAGCCGGATATTTTTCCCGGCTCCTTTTGTTTCTTTATAACGATTTCATTTGATTCACTGCATGGACGTGTTAAAATGGACACAATATGAATAGATAGGGTTAATTTGAAGGAGGAACGAACCTAGTATGAGTATTACTAATCAGGATGTACAGCATGTAGCAAAGCTGGCACGTCTTAACCTAAGCGAAGAGGAAGAAACACAGCTAACGGAGCAATTGAACGCGATTTTGCAGTATGCTGAAAAGCTGAACGAGCTAGACACCGATGGGATCGAGCCGACTACACATGTACTGCATGTATCAAATGTAATGCGTGAAGATGAAGTGCGTGAAAGTCTGCCAATAGAGAAAGTTATGCTGAATGCGCCGGATGAAGAAGATGGTCAGATTAAAGTTCCGGCTATACTTGAATAGATACAATAGGGAGGTAAATACCGTTGAGTTTGCTTAATCTTACATTACCCGAAATACATAATAAGCTGCATGCCAAGGAGTTTTCAGTTTCCGAATTAGTGGCTGCATCTTATGCAAGAATCGGCAAAGTAGAAGAACAGGTTCGTGCTTATCTGACTTTAGATGAAGAAGGAGCACAAGCGGCTGCAAGACGTCTTGATGACAAGCTTGCGGCTGGAGAAGAGCGAGGCTTGCTATTTGGACTACCTGCAGGAATCAAAGATAATATTGTTACTGAAGGACTTCGGACGACATGTGCCAGTCAGTTTTTGAAAAATTTCGACCCTGTCTATGATGCAACAGTTGTGAAAAAGCTGAAAGCAGCCGATACGATTACACTCGGCAAATTAAATATGGATGAGTTTGCAATGGGGGGTTCCAACGAGAATTCCAGCTTCTATCCAGCACGTAACCCTTGGAATTTGGATCATGTACCTGGCGGCTCCAGTGGTGGATCAGCCGCAGCTGTGGCAGCGGGTGAAGCTTATTTCACACTAGGTTCCGACACAGGAGGATCGATCCGTCAGCCTGCATCTTACTGCGGCGTGGTTGGACTCAAACCTACCTATGGGCGTGTCTCTCGTTTTGGACTCGTTGCTTTTGCATCCTCTCTTGATCAGATTGGACCGCTCACCAAAAATGTGGAAGATTCCGCTTATGTACTCCAAGCGATTTCCGGTTATGATGCAATGGACTCTACTTCAGCTAATGTAGAAGTACCTGATTTCCTCAGTGCTTTGACCGGCGATGTGAAAGGGCTGCGAATTGCGGTACCAAAAGAATATATAGGAGAAGGTGTCGATGCATCGGTTAAAGAAACGGTCATGGCAGGCCTGAAAGTGCTTGAAAGCCTGGGCGCTACATGGGAAGAAGTTTCTCTTCCGCATACCGAATATGCAGTAGCAAGTTACTACTTGCTTGCTTCTTCTGAAGCTTCCTCTAACCTGGCAAGGTTTGATGGAGTACGTTATGGCGTTCGTGCTGAGAATCCGGACAATCTGCTGGATATGTATCACCGTTCCCGCAGTGAAGGTTTCGGGTCTGAGGTGAAGCGCCGTATTATGCTGGGTACCTATGCGCTTAGCTCAGGTTACTATGATGCATATTATTTGAAAGCTCAAAAAGTACGTACTTTGATCAAAAATGATTTTGATGAAGTATTTAAAAACTATGATGTAATTATCGGGCCTACTGCTCCGACAACTGCATTTAAACTTGGATCTCAAGTAGATAATCCGCTAACGATGTATCTGAATGATATTCTTACCATTCCTGTAAGTCTCGCCGGTGTTCCAGCGATCAGCGTCCCTTGTGGTTTTGCAGATGGATTGCCTGTTGGTATGCAGATTATCGGAAAGGCTTTTGATGAGTCAACCGTTCTGCGTGTAGCCCATGCTTTTGAGCAGCACACCGATTACCATAAACAGCGTCCACAGCTGTAATTCACAGAGGAAAGAGAGGAAATAGAATATGTCATCAAAGAAATATGAGACTGTCATCGGACTGGAAGTTCACGTTGAACTCCATACGAAATCCAAAATCTTCTGCGGCTGCTCTACGGAATTTGGAGCACCGCCTAATACACATACATGTCCGATTTGTTTAGGACACCCCGGCGTACTGCCGGTACTTAACCGTCAAGCAGTAGAATATGCCATGAAAGCAGCAATGGCTCTTAACTGTACCATTGCGGATGTAAGCAAATTTGATCGTAAGAACTATTTCTATCCAGATTCGCCGAAAGCATATCAGATTTCACAGTATGATCAGCCAATCGGGGAGAATGGTTGGATTGACATTGAAGTAGGCGGCAAAACGAAACGTATTGGTATCACTCGTTTGCATTTGGAAGAAGATGCGGGCAAGCTGACACACGTTGACGGTGGATATGCATCGCTTGCTGACTTCAACCGTGTAGGAACACCGCTTGTTGAGATTGTATCTGAACCTGAGATTTCGTCTCCAGAAGAAGCGCGTGCCTATCTTGAGAAGATTCGTGCTGTTATGCAGTATTGCGATGTATCCGATGTGAAGATGGAAGAAGGCTCGTTACGTTGTGACGCTAATATCAGTCTTCGTCCTTTTGGTGAGACCAAACTCGGAACGAAAGCAGAACTGAAAAACATGAACTCTTTCCGGGGAGTGCAGCGTGGATTAGAATACGAAGAGATTCGTCAAGCGGAGCTACTTGATGATGGGGAAGAGATTGTTCAAGAAACACGCCGCTGGGATGAAGCTGCTGGCAAAACGTTATCCATGCGGAGTAAAGAACAAGCTCATGATTATCGTTATTTCCCGGATCCGGATCTAGTTACCCTTCATATTAGTCAGGAATGGAAAGACCGCGTTCGCGCTTCGATTCCAGAACTTCCCGACGAGCGGAAGGCGAGATATACTTCGGAATATGGCCTTCCAACCTATGATGCGGAAGTCATTACTTCATCTGTGCATATTGCTAACCTTTTTGAAGACAGCATGAAATACACTTCGGATGCGAAAGCTGTTTCCAACTGGATTATGGGGGACTTGCTTGGCTACCTTAACAGTGAAGGGGTAGAGATCACTGCACTCCCGCTGACTGGACAAGGACTCGGAGAAATGATCGGCCTTATTGAGAAGGGGACAATCAGCAATAAAATCGCGAAGACTGTATTTAAAGAAATGCTGGAGAGTGGCAAACTTCCTGAGCAGATTGTAGAAGAGAAAGGGCTCGTACAGATCAGTGATGAAGGAGCCATTCTGACGATTGTTGAACAGGTTGTTGCAGCTAATCCGCAGTCAGTAGAGGATTACAAAGCAGGGAAGCAGAAAGCTATTGGTTTCTTGGTTGGACAAGTGATGAAGGAAAGTAAGGGTAAAGCAAACCCTGGACTTGCCAATAAACTGCTTGTTGAAGTTTTAAGCCGCTAGGTTGCGCTTGAATATACTGAGGGAAGCTCGTCGATGATGACGGGCTTCTTTTATGGTAGGAGGAACTAGCTTAGATGGAAGGCAAAATCATACCAGTCTCTTTACAGGATACAGATTTGGTCCTTGAGATTTGGAGACTTCAGCACTTGGCATATCGCCTGGAAGCACAGTGGATTGGCTTTAATGAAATTCCACCGCTTTTAGATACCGTAGAGACGATTCAGGGATGCGGTGAATCGTTTTTTGGTTATATAACAGATGATATGGAACTACTCGGGGCGATAGCTGTAGAGACAGAAGAGGAAGGAACCAAGACCATTTCTCGGATGATGGTTCATCCGCTTCATTTTCGTAAAGGAATAGCAGGACAGCTTATTGAACATGTGCTGAATCTAAATCGGGATGTACCCAGAATCATCGTTTCAACGGGACTTAAAAATATACCAGCTTCGAACTTGTATCAAAAATACGGTTTTAAACCGGTAGAAACGCAGGAGGTTGCTCCTGGAGTGGAATTAACGACTTTTCATTTGAATAGGATAAACGATCGTTCCTAATACTGGATGAGTTTAACGGAAGGGGTAAGATAACATGGGCGATCCATGGTTCATTGGATATTGGGATATCCTTTTAAGATTATTGACTGCAATGACACTCGGTGGATTAATTGGAATTGAGAGAGAGCGGTCCAACCATGCAGCTGGCTTTCGGACACATATTTTAGTTTGCTTAGGCTCTGCACTTATTATGTTATTGTCCGCATATGGTTTTGCTGATTTCGTGAATGAAGCGAATGTTCGTATGGACCCTGCTCGTTTAGCAGCCGCTGTAATAACAGGGGTTGGTTTTTTGGGTGCCGGGACCATTTTATTTACAGGAAAGTCCATTACAGGACTTACAACGGCAGCTTCTATCTGGGTAGTTGCGGGTATTGGACTTGCAGTAGGTGCTGGATTTTATTTCGCTGCCATTGTATCCACCGTATTGGTTCTTCTTAACCTATGGGTGTTTAATAAAGTGGAAAGGCGTTATCTGAAAGCGAATAAACCCCACATTATTACACTAAGTGCGGTGTCTACACCTGTATTGTTAGAGAAAATCTCTCATTTTATGGAGGAAGAGAAGATTGCCGTTCGTAAAATGACAGTAAGCGATCTGGATATTAGTTCATCAAACTATCGATCAGAGTTAGAAAGGCATGTCGAGGTTACTCTGCATGTGCTAGTTCCAACCAGTTTCAATACGGTGTCCCTTGTTACTAAGCTGCAAGAGTGGCATCAATTTCGCTCCATATCAGTGGAATAGAAGACTTGCTTGCATAACAAGGGTATTCTTTTGTATCTTATATAGATCATACAAGAACTGTTCAAACATACTGAACAGTTCTTTTTATATTTCTATTACTATTTTCTATTTATGAAGGTTAGACTTGATAAATCCCATTTGTTTTCCAGTTACACACAAAAGAGAATAGGGTAGTATCAAAAATAAAATGGACTTACTGTTCATAGTTTGTTCTTCAGGAGGTGGATATTCACATGCAGCCTTCCATGCAATCTGGCTCATCAAAACGTTTTACACGCAAAAAACATAAGTTTATTGCAGGTCTATTATCTGCTTTATTCCCGGGTCTGGGTCATTTATATCTTGGTGTATACCTTAAAGGTCTGACATTTATTTTTCTCTTATTTCTTGATTTATCAGCTCTTCTTTATTTCTCTACGATTGGTATACAAATTAATGTGCCGCTGCTCATATTGCTGGGTCTTCTTATTCCTGTTCTCTACTTCATAAATATTTATGAAGTTCTCCAGCTTGCAGATCAGATTGTAATGCGCAAGCGCAGGCCTCAGGAGCTGAGCGACGAAGATGACAGAACGTTAGCTGTAGTCCGTCCTAATATAAGGTTTTTAGCGTGGGAACGTGGCATATCTTTTGGAATACTCCTTATTTTTGGCGGTACCTTAATGGTGTTGTTCATTCAGAGACCGAGGTGGTTGCAACAATATATCGCCCTATATGGAACCACAGGTACAGCAGTTGTTTTGATTTTGATTGGCGGCATTCTTCTCGTTAGAGAAATTTTACTTTCGCTAAGCTTCTGGAAGAAACAAAAAAATAAAAGAATGGCTTTACCTTATAAGATTCGAATTGGCCGATATACAGCTACTTTATTTATTATGGTAACGGGTATTCTGCTTCTGCTTGATCAGATTTATCAGACCGAGTATATGTTTGAGCTTCTAAGATACTGGCCGTTTATTCTAGTTATATGGGGAATCGAATTTATTACTTCTTTTATCCTACATCAACAACTTCGACCTTCCAGTAAAAGAAAATATAAATGGCGATTTAAGCCGGATTTCAAAGGTATCATCTTTTCCGTTACACTTATCGCTTGTATTTTTGTCGTAACTCAGCAGGATCATTACACTCATCTATGGAACAGGGTGAGTTTGAATCTTTCCTCTGCTTCGATGGATTATAGTGAAGCTAAAGATAATCGCATTGTAAAAGACACCATTTCTGTTCCAGTAGAGATGAGTACTGCATCCGTTCTTATCGAGAATGTGAATGGAGATATTAGAGTAAACCGAGACGATGTGGATGAAATCCAGATTAACACCATTGTATGGGTAGATCAGGTAGAAGAAGTAGAAGCAGAAGCAGTAGCGGAAGCTTCAGAGATAAAGGTGAATGAAGGAAAGACGATTCACATTGCTACTTCTCCCCAAGGTTATGGGAGTGAATCAAAACGCCAGCCAAGACTTAATATGACGATTACGATCCCGGACGACCGTAGATTTGATCTGGAAGTTAGAACATCGAACGGCGCAATATACATGGATCGTCCGCAAGCGATTAACAACATAAATGTCGAGAGTGGTAACGGTAAAATTTATATTCATAGTGCAATCGGTGATATACGGGCTAAAACATTGAATGGAAATATATCGGTTGCAAATGTGACGGGAAGTGCTTCGTTAGATACGAATCGAGGAGATCTTAGAGCGGAAGATGTATCAAAAGAGATCCGTTTATCGACACAAGTGGGGCATATCCAGACTTCCGGTATTGCAGGGGATATTGAAGCAAAAACACGCAATGGAAATATTAATGTAATTGATCCTGTAAATAACCTCAATCTTGAAACATTGAATGGAGCCGTTAAGGTAACATCAAGTATGGTAGGTGGCAATTGGAATATATATAGTGCGGTGGGGGATATTAACTTATCATTACCTGAAGACGGCGACTATACTCTTGAAGGTTCCAGCACATATGGTAACTTAAATAGTGAACTGCCATTTACCGTTAAGAACAGAGAAATTCAAGGAACTGTTGGTGAAGGCGAGTATAAAATTACAATCGAGGGAAATAGTGATCTGATCATCAATCAGATCCAAATGACGGAGGATATTCCAGAGCAACAGACAACTCCGCGGGATGAACTTTAATACCTTAAGTAATTCACATTGAACTTATACTTAGGATAATCATCCTTTTTTGTCTAATATATCTCTCCTTTGCCTATATGCGTTGACAACTGTAAGAATAACAATTTACAATAAATATGAAGTCTGTCACTTAACTTGGAAAAATTTTGTCTAATAATTTAAATATTTAATCCCTAATAAGGGTGCGATGTAAGAAAGGTAAGGCGGTGGGCTTATGGCAACACGTGTCCAACATGCGTTAGAACAACTTAAAACGACTGGTGTCCGCATTACGCCTCAACGCCATGCGATTCTTAATTATTTAATGGAATCAATGGGACATCCAACTGCAGATGAAATTTATCGTGCGCTGGAGCCTCAATTTCCTAGTATGAGCGTGGCCACTGTATATAATAACTTAAAGATGTTTACACAAGCAGGTATGGTGAGAGAGCTGACTTATGGTGACAACTCCAGCCGATTTGATGCAAATATATCGGAACACTATCATATTATTTGCGAGAAGTGCGGAACAATTAAAGATTTCAGTTATCCTTCACTGCATGACGTAGAAGAGAAAGCTGCAGCCTGTACAGATTTTGAAGTGCATGGTCATCGTCTCGAACTTTACGGTGTATGTAAAAGTTGTAGGTAGACAGAAAACTGTTACAATTACGTGAGAATTCCTTTTTGGAATTTCTCGCGTTTTTTTTTTATTTCTTTTCAAACTTTGGTACGTTACTTTTGTTATATCAAATGGAGGATACTTACATGGTGAGAAGAAAAACACGAAAACGCTGGACAAGAGCCCCCTTTTGGAAAAAGGTGTTGGGCTTAGGTTGTATTACCGCACTTGCTTATATATTGATTACGACCTTTGTGATTCGTAGTGTGGACGAGATTACGGATTGGAGAGGATTCGAAAAACCGATCTTCGTTCAAGGAGAACTTATGAATTATGAAGCGAAAGGCTCTAATGAGAGTTTGAAGCTCCCTCTTTCCGTACTTCAAGAGAAAGTAGATCCTTCCATTCGTTATGAGGAGTCAGAGGGTGTAATCATTTTAACCTCCCCTGATAAGGTGCTTCAGCTAACAAAAGATGAAGAACAGGGAGAACTAAATGGAAAGCCTTATGTTTTACAAACCGTACCTGAAGAAACGAGTGGCGAACTTTACATACCTGTACAAGCATTGAAGGAAGTGTACGGAATCAGCGTTCATGAGAGCGCAGACACAGGAGCTGTTTTACTCATGAATCAAGGTGAAACTATAGAATATGCAGTAGCAGCAGGGATTGGCAAACAAAAAGAAACGGAAGAAAGCATCTCCCTTTATCAAAAACCTAGTAATCAGGCTGTTATTGTGAAAAGGATGAACCTTGGTGACCGGGTTAGAATATGGTCTTCGGATGGGGAATGGTTATTTGTGCAATTGGATAGCGGTTATTCGGGTTATGTTTTAGCTAGTGAAGTGAAGCAGATAGAGACGGTAACTGTACCGAAACTGGAAGTATCACCAACAGCGGCAGAACGAAGATGGAAAGATAAAGCGATTAATCTTACATGGGAGGCGGTTTACAATCGTGCAGCTGACCCAGATACTCTTTCTACTCTCAAAGGTGTGAATGTAGTTAGCCCTACGTGGTTTGAGATTTCAGATGATAAAGGTAATGTAGCAAGTAAGGCCGATCCTGCTTATGTAAAGAAAGCAAAATCATTAGGTATAGAAGTTTGGGGACTAATAAGTAACGCATTTGATGCCGACCTAACGGCCGCAGCGTTGTCCACTTATGAAAAACGAAATACCATCATTACACAAATGATTAAATATGCGAAAACTTATCAGCTGGGTGGCATTAATGTTGATTTCGAGAGTGTATATACAGAAGACGGCCCTAATGTTACTCAATTTATGAGAGAGCTTCGCCCTTATGCGAAGGAGAATGATTTAGTGCTCTCGATTGCGGTAACACCGAAATCAAATAGTGAACTATGGAGTAAATTTCTTGACCGAAGATCACTTGGACAGATTATTGATTACATGATGGTAATGACTTACGACGAGCATTGGGCAACAAGCCCAATAGCTGGGTCTGTATCATCTATACCGTGGGCTACCGCTGCGATGACTAAAATTATAGATGAGGATGAAGTACCAACGGGAAAACTCCTACTCGGAGTGCCGACCTATACAAGAGTGTGGACGGAGGAAACGGCCGAGGGGGAGACCAAAGTGAGCTCCAAAGCAATTGGAATGGATACTGCTCAGGAAATCATCTCGACGCAGAAATTGACCCCTCGGTACTTAGAAGATACAGGTCAGCATTATGTAGAGTTCGAGGAGCAAGGAGTCCTTAATAAGATTTGGCTTGAGGATAAGACATCGCTTAGAGCAAGAGTAGAACTAGCTGAGAGACTGGAGTTAGCAGGAATTGCTTCCTGGAGCAGAAGTTTTGCGAATGAAGGCGCCTGGGCTGTGCTAAATCGGATTCATATGAACTAATACGATCTTATATATATAGAAAAGCCGTGCTGCGGCTCCTTTTTTGAACTGCACTCCAGTTGTTAGACACAATCTAACAACTGGAGTGCAGTTCATCCTTGGAGAGTTAGCACGGCTTTTTTTGTGTATAAAGAAAGTAGCTATTATTTTTTTCTGTAAGATGATGATTGCTAGGATCTTGATTTTTGAACGTCAAGTTGGTCGGCTGTAATGTTTGCTTTAGCGGGGTCAAACGTCATGATTGTTTTGCAGAACATACAGCGGTCCGTCTTACCCAGCATTTTAGTGAGTTTACGGCAGTCGGGGCATTCGATCTGAACCGCACTGACAGACATCATACCGGCCCAAAAGTAGATCCCTAGACTTCCCATCATCGCAATCAGGCCAATAATAAGTCCAATACCTGCGGCGATCTTACCAGCAGAACCAAAAAAAACAATACCTGCTGTACCAAGTACCATAAGTCCCATACCCATCATGGTCAGCAGCAATCCCCAAGTTCGAAATGCTTCAATCTTAGCTGATTTAAAAATCATTATAAATGCTCCTAACGTAAGAGTAATTGTCTTCACTGTATAGCAGGAAACCTATGTTCTTATGTAGAAATATGTAGAACTATATTATAACTTAATTGGTAAAAAATCGCCATTTATTGTATGGAGGGAAAGCGTGGAATTAACTAATTTGTCTTTTCTATCCGAAGAGTCGGATAATCAGGGCGTCGTTGGAGCTATTGCATACCCTCATTCGGGAGAGCATTTTCATGGATCTCTTATGCAGGACTTTGAAGTGTATGTGTTGATTCTACACGAAGACAGCTCTTTGCATAATAAAATAAGACACTCCATTATAGGAGAGCTCCGCTATCAGATTGTTTATATGGATTGGGTTCAGCTCAATCGGTACTTGATAACAGGAGAAGATCGAAGTGTAACGGGGGCCTTTATGGATGGAGATATCTTGTGGGATCGAGACGAGAAGCTCCATTTACTAAGAGAATACGTGCTAGCCTTTGGCAGTAAAATGCGTAAGCAAAAAATGTTTTATGAGTTTTCTTGTTTTTTAAATACCTATGTTGAGGCAAAACGCTGGTTGGCAGATGGGCAGGTCATCGATGCATATCAATGCATATTGAAGTCACTCAAACACTGGGCAAGAATTGTGGTAATTGAGAGGGGGATTCCTCCAGAGCGAGCTGTATGGGCACAAATCAGAGATATGGACAGAGCTGTATATAAGTTATATGACGAGCTTATAGCGAGTGAAGAGACCTTGGAACAACGTGTGGAATTAACTTTACTAGCCTGTGAGTTTTCGGTTATGTCCAAAATGGAAAGCTGCTCAGAATTACTATTAGAAGTTCTTCGCAAAAGTAATCATCCTGCCAGTTTAGCTGAGTTAATGATACATCCTGATCTTTTGTATATACATGAGGAGCTCCCGCTCATGCTGCGTAAGTTAGTACATCGTTCCATTATTAAGGAAACGGGCAGTTGGATTCCTTCATTAACCGAAAGCGGCAGAGAGATTCGATACTTTGTGAATTGATTCGAGTTCGTATGTTAAAGATAGAGGAGATGAGGATTATGTTCTTCTCTTCTCTTTTTCGACGAATATAATTGTTGAGGCATGACATTATAAACAGGTATCGAACTCTTTTCACTAACAAATCTCCTTGTTAAGCGAACAATAGGGCTGTTGAAGAAGGAGAGATAAAAAAACTCAAAAAAAGTTAGTTATATAGCTTGACTCATTCCTTCCTAATATGATAAATTATAAATCGCCCGTTAAAAAGGCGACAAACTTTCAGGTTAAGTCATTACTAAATGATCTTTATCGGTAAGAAAGTTTGAAAGAAAGTTTCTAAAAAAAGTGCTTGACGAAATAAACGGCAATGTGTTATATTATAAAAGTCGCCGCTTGAAACAAGCGGGTGATGAAAATGAAGTTTCACATTGAAGATTGATCTTTGAAAACTGAACAACGAGGAGTTTTACGCAAGTGAAACTCGTGAGTGAATTAATACAATTTCAATTTGTTGGTCATAACAAATTGAATAGAGAACTTTAAGTTCTCGTCAGCATTTTCTAAATGAGCATATCGCTC
>NZ_JACSQL010000015.1 GCF_014836635.1 Paenibacillus gallinarum
GGCGATAGCGGAGGGGTTCCACACGTACCCATCCCGAACACGACCGTTAAGCCCTCCAGCGCCGATGGTACTTGGACTGCAGGGTCCTGGGAGAGTAGGACGTTGCCAAGCACAACACTGAAAACACACTTTCGATGTATATCGGAAGTGTGTTTTTGTATATATTTCTTAACATATTTGCATTGTAAACTGTCGATTTTTATAGATGATTTCCTCTAGTTCAATTATAATATGTCCCGTAATAAACCTAGCTTTTCACTTGCTAGATATGAAATAACACGTCCGTTAATTTCTCCGAGTTGCCCTTCTTGCCTAACACTCTTATTTTTCGCATTGTCCTTCTTCTATATGCAATCAGCTAGCAGTTGAATCAGTATCTACGTTTCTGGCGTCACTGAATTGAAGGTAATATCTCTTTGAGCCTAACTCTTTGGCCATTGAAATTGTAATGGTATTAATGACATCCCTTTGTTATTCGTATATCTTAGCATCTTATGTGGGATCGATGGATACGTAACATGGTTAATGCTTACAACGCTTTTGATATTCTAAACCTAGAGACAAGAACAGTTTTTATGTATGAACAAGGTATTTGAGTGATAATAGAGAAGTATACAAAATAATATACGTTATCTATGTGTTCAGAAGGGATATTATTTTATGATTATCATGATCAATGGTGCATTTGGATCAGGAAAAACGACAGCCGCGGAAGCTTTGAATAAGAAGATTCCAAACAGTATGGTTTTTGACCCCGAAGAGATTGGTTATATGTTGAGAAAAGTAATACCAGACGAGGTGAAATATAAGGAAGAACAAACGGATAATTTTCAAGATTTAGAGTTGTGGAGAACACTAGTTGTCGCTTGTGCTAAAGAACTAAAACGAAAATACTACCGTACACTGATTATACCAATGACCCTATATAAACTTGAAAATTATGAATATATAAGGAATGGACTTGGGGAAATAGATTCAGATATCTATCATTTTTGTCTTACTGCATCTAAAGATACAATCCATGGTAGACTGAATGAGCGAGGAGAAACACCTGGTGAATGGGTATATCGACAAACAGAACGTTGTATCACGGCATTTGAAGACGCACGGTTTGAGATTAAACTTGATACAGACCAGATGAAAAGAGAAGAAGTCGTTAAGACGATTTTGGATCACATCAAAGGAGGGCACCTGACATGACATCTACTGAAACCCATATTTATATGGTTAGACATGCAGAATCTATATATATTCATGGAGAGGAACGTTCACGAGGTCTTACGGAGAAAGGTTTAGAGTACGCGAGATGTGTTGCAAATGTGTTCGCCGATATTAAGGTAGATGCTGTGGTCTCAAGTCCTTATAAAAGAGCAGTGCAGACGGTTCAGTATATAGCGGATCAAAAAGGGCTACCGATCAAAGAATATGAAAATTTGCGCGAACGTTTGATAAAAGGACCCCTTTACGAAGAAAAATGGGAGGTCATTGTCCAGGCCATCAAAAAGTCATTTGATGACAAGGATTACTCGCTGCACGGAGGGGAGTCGACAAAGCAGACGCAAGAGCGGTCTATTCCTGTACTTGAACTTCTACTGGAACAATATGCAGGAAAACATGTTATCATGGGTACGCACGGAAATATCATGACCATTATGATGAACTATTATGATTCAAATTATGGATTTCACTTTTGGAAACAAACCACGATGCCGGATATTTATCATTTAATTTTTCGTGATATGAAGCTGATTAAAGTAGAGCGCATGTGGAATACCCCCATACACCAAGAATAAAGGAGAACGGTTTTATGAAAAAAGCTACCATTAAAGCATATTGTCATTCTAAAAAGGGGGCAACAGAAGAATACCCATTTGGTCCTGCGCCCCTAGTTGTCAAAATTGGAGGCAAGATGTTTGCCTTAATAACATTCAATGAGAAACAGGAAGCGACTGATATTTCTCTCAAATGTGATCCCGTGATTGCTGAGAATTTGAGAGAACAGCATGAAGAAGTTGTCCCCGGCTATCATCTCAATAAGAAGCATTGGAACTCGATATCTCTTCAAGGAAGTTTATCGCTTGAGGATGTAACATCAATGATTGATCATTCCTATGAGCTTGTCCTAAAAAGCCTGACTAAAAAACAACAAGAACTAATCCTTACTTCTTAAACAGTAATCCTTTTGCAGAAGCATTGGAGAAAGGACAGCCTCTTAATTTGCGTAGACCTGATTTAAGTCCGTTAAAAACAAGGATGCTTGCTCCCAAAACCAGGGGGTAAGCCTTTTCGCTTTTTCAGCCGTAGTAGGTTTCTGTCTGCTGCTGCTTGAACCCAATTTCTAATGAGGAAATATTTATTAACTTAGATGACTTAAAGATGATTTAGATGATTTTATTGAAAGAACTTAAACAGCCTGTAATTAAAATCTCAACTCAGCATGATCGAACTTTGTCCATAATATCGCTAACCGCTGACTCTAGGAAATAGCTTGGGCAAAGAGGATTAGTAAAAGCTATTCATTGTAGTCCTTTTATTCTGTACTTCAGTTTGTTCTGTTATATTATTGCAAAACATCCCCCTTTTCAATTCTCCTCAAGTAGTACCACTCGATTCTCCTCCTAGGTTACCAGCGCATCTTCCCAAAGGAAAACGATTTAAGGAATTAGCAAAATGATAAGCTTTAATGATAAATTTTTAGGATTCCTGAGATGTTCAGGTTTGAAATAATCAGGATCTACTATATCGATATTATCCGATTATTAACGCATTTTGACGAAACAAGCTCACGATGCTCTCAAAGTTCTAAAGAACTCTCGAAATTTTAAGAAAAACGTTATGTGCTAAAATCTTTATGTACTGAATTAGAAAATCTTCTGAAAATCTTCTGAGCATAGCTAGTCCGTAGGGCTTCAAATCTAGGAACAGGGTCAGTGCAAAAGTATAGGGATATAATAAACATAATCCTCTGGAAGATAAGTAACAGATCGACTAGAAAAAGGGTAATGTATGTAGAAGTGAGAAGTGGAAGAGAGCCTTGAAATAGATCACATGAAGGGTTGATATCTTTATTTTTTAAATAATTGTGACAGAATAAATAAATGGATGATAGTTTTTGAATATTTTTGATAGAAAATGATTGTTTTTTGATGATTTTATGATACTATAAGAGCTGGCAGGAGGAATGGGAATGCTTACTGAAGAACGATACCGTTTGATTTTAGAACGCTTACAATCACGGGGCGTTGTCAAACTGCAAGAGCTTGTAGAGTTGTTAGGGGCTTCTGAATCAACAGTTAGAAGAGATCTTATTGATCTGGAGGCAAATCGTCTTCTCAAGCGAGTGCATGGTGGTGCTTCACTACTTACACAGAAAAGCACCGAACCAGGTATGGATGAAAAAACATTCAAAAACATTCATGAGAAAAATAAAGTTGCCAGGCTTGCAGCAGAGCAATTGCAAAATGGAGACTGTATCTATCTAGATGCAGGTACAACTACACTTTCCATGATTCCTTATATAGAAGCAGAGAATATTACAGTGGTAACCAATGGTCTGTCTCATGTGGACGCCTTAGTATCAAAAAATATTCGCAGTTACTTGCTTGGCGGTTTGATGAAAACGCATACGAAAGCAGTCGTAGGGAGTATCGCACTTCAAAATATGAATCAATTCCGTTTTGATAAATCATTTATAGGAACGAATGGGATTGATGTAAAGATGGGGTATACTACTCCTGACCCGGAGGAAGCCTTAATAAAACGGAACGCACATTTGTTGTCTGGTGAAACTTATGTGTTGGCTGATTCCAGTAAATTTGGTGAGATTACGTTTGCTAAGTTGTTTGACTTAAATGAAGCAACGTTAATTACCGACATGGTACCAGAACCATACAAAGTTCCCATTGGTCAGAAATATAAAGTAATTGAGGGATGAACAATGATCTACACAGTGACACTGAATCCTTCCATTGATTACATCGTGGAAGTCGAACATTTACAGCTCGGACATTTAAACCGAATGAAACGGGATTTGAAGTTACCTGGCGGGAAAGGAATTAACGTTTCTAGAGTCCTTACCCAACTTGGTGCAGAGAATACAGCGATGGGATTCCTTGGCGGATTTACAGGTGAATTCATTCGTGATTTCTTATCCAAAAGCATGGTCGATTCTGACTTTGTATCGATTTCCGATGATACAAGAATCAATGTGAAGCTGAAGCATGGAGATGAAACGGAAATTAATGGACTTGGACCTGCTATTACGAATGAAGAAGCGCAAGCTCTTGTAGCAAAGCTCTCTCATTTGAAAAAAGGTGATATTCTCGTTCTATCGGGCAGTGTACCTCCTTCTCTTGGCAGCGACTTTTATGAACGATTGATTCAGGTATGTAAAGAAGCAGGGGCAGACTTTGTAATCGATACAACCGGAGAAGCCTTGTTAAAAGCACTAAAAGATAAGCCGCTTCTGGTAAAGCCGAATCATCATGAACTAGCTGAACTATTTGGCGTTACCATTGATACGAAAGAGGATTTAGTAAAGTATGGCCGGAAACTTCTTGAAGAAGGTGCTAAACATGTGCTCATCTCTATGGCGGGTGAAGGTGCACTGTTGATTACGGATAACGAGGTATATCACGCTAATGTTCCTGCTGGTAAAGTGAAGAATTCAGTAGGTGCTGGAGATTCCATGATTGCTGGATTTATTGGAACGTTTGCTCTCACAGGCGATGTACTGAAATCTTTCCGTACGGGTGTTGCCTCAGGAAGTGCAACTGCGTTCTCCGATGATCTTGCAGTGAAAGAACAGATTGAAACACTGATTCCTCAAGTACAAATTAACGAGTGGAAATAACATACATCATGGGTAAGGTTGCTCGTTTTTGATCACTTGCCTAAGTTAAAGGAGTGCATATCGTGAGAATTACGGATCTGATGATCAAAGAAGTAATGATAATGGATTTAAAGGCAACAACGAAAGCCGAAGCGATTGACGAACTGATTGCGAGCCTTAACAAAAGCGGACGTATTAATGACCCGAAATTGTTCAAGGAAGCGATCTATAAGAGAGAAGAGCAATCAAGTACGGGAATTGGTGGAGGTATTGCGATGCCGCATGCCAAAACTAAAGCAGTCAATGAGCCAACAGTTGTTTTTGCAAAAAGCAAAGCAGGGATTGACTTTGATTCTTTAGATGGAGCACCAGCTCATGTATTCTTTATGATTGCTGCCCCAGAAGGAGCAGGTAATACGCATCTTCGTACGCTTGCTGCTTTGTCTAAGCTTTTAATCGATGCTGATTTCATCGAGCAATTGATGAATACGAAAACGCCGGATGAAGTAACTGCATTATTTAATGATAAACAACAAGATGAAGAAGCGGAGCAAGCGAAAAAAGAAGCAGAAAAAGCAAGTGCTGCTAAAGCAGCTCCTGTGGAAACAAAATCAAAAACAGAAGCAGAAACCAAAGCAGATAACTCCGAAGATTTTGTTGTAGCCGTTACGGCTTGCCCGACAGGTATTGCTCATACTTTTATGGCAGAAGATGCATTGCTTAAAAAAGCAAAAGAGATGGGAGTAAATATCCGGGTAGAGACGAATGGTGCAGAAGGAGCGAAAAACGTTCTGACTGAAGATGAAATTCGCCGGGCAAAAGGGGTTATCATTGCAGCTGGTAAAAAGGTTGATCTGGACCGTTTCCATGGAAAACCTGTACTTCAGCGCCCTGTAGCGGACGGAATTCGCAAACCAGAAGAACTAATTACCAAGGCTTTAAAAGGTGATGCACCTATACTTCATGCGGATGCTGCGTCCTCTTCTTCCTCTGCGGATGAAGAAAAGACAAGCATAGGAAGTACGCTCTATAAAAACCTGATGAACGGGATTTCGCATATGCTTCCATTCGTAGTGGGTGGAGGTATCCTGCTTGCTATCTCCTTCTTGATTGAACAAGCAGCTGGTGCGGATAGTCCGATCTTCCAGTTATTGCAGACGATTGGAGGCGGAGATGGTGCATTCCACTTCCTGATTCCGGTCCTTGCTGGTTTTATTGCAATGAGTATTGGTGATCGTTCAGCTCTCATGCCAGGTATGGTCGGCGGTTTAATGGCAGTAAATGCAAACGCTGGATTCCTTGGCGGTCTTGCAGCCGGTTTTCTAGCGGGTTATGTGATCCTTGGTCTGCGTAGAGTATTTAAATATTTACCATCTGCGATTGATGGATTGAAATCCATCATGCTTTATCCTGTTTTTGGTCTTCTGATTACCGGTGCAGCCATGTACTACATTCTCTCACCGATTTTCAGTTGGATTAACGTAGGATTGGTGGATATACTGAATAACCTGGGTACAGGGAATATGGTGCTTCTTGGTGTCATTCTTGCTGGAATGATGTCCGTTGATATGGGTGGTCCGTTTAATAAAGCGGCATATACGTTTTCCATTGGTGTCTTTACTTCCAGCGGGAACGAGAACGGGCTGATGATGGCAGCAGTAATGGCCGGCGGTATGGTTCCGCCACTTGCCATTGCACTGGCTACGACATTCTTCAAAAATAAATTTACGGAACAAGAACGTAAATCAGGTGTAACGAATTACGTGCTGGGACTCTCCTTCATTACCGAAGGTGCGATTCCATTTGCAGCAGCAGATCCGCTTCGTGTCCTGACTTCCTGTATTATTGGTTCCGGTATTGCAGGCGGACTAACACAATTGTGGGGAATTAACCTTCCTGCACCGCATGGCGGTATTTTCGTAGCAGCACTTGCTAACCATGCCTTGCTGTTTTTACTTGCTGTAGTGATTGGTGCGGTTGTGTCTGGTCTGATTCTCGGATTATGGAAAAAACCAATTGAAGTAAAAGCATAAAATAAATACAAAACCTGGAAGGGAAATATCCTTCCGGGTTTTATTTTTTATAAGGCTAATCCAGAAGCGTAACTTCATCGCCTTCGGAAACAATACCCGTATGCAGTACTGAAGCATATATACCAAACTGATTATTTCGCTCTGTAACTATCTTTTTAAGCAGAGAGGGGTCTCGCTTCGCATTTTCTGGATGAATATTAATAATGGAGCATCGTTTACATGGTCGTTTAATTAGTAAGATAACATTCTCCCCGATTTGCATCCTTTTACCAAGCCATTGTTCCTCCATAAAAGGAACCTGATCGACAAGCGACAAAACGAAGTTCGGTCGAAATCTACGTGAATCCACTTCGTTATTTCCCCATATTTTCTCAAGTTGTGTAATGGAAGCATCTGTGACGAGTTGAATAGGTTCCTCTTCGATCGCTCCTAAGGGCACATGAGCAGGTTGGAACTGGATTGGCACAATTTCTTTTTTATACAGCTCTTCTAATGTTCGATTCAGTTCCTCATCACCAAAATAATATTTCTGTCCTAGAGGTGTAACGACTTCCACACGAGGGTAATGTTCTCGATCTTCTTGATCAGTAAAATTTGCCTGGAAACTAGCCATTTGCGGCAACTGAGTAATCGTTACATATTGATTTTTATTTGATTTGTGTACAAAGGCGTGACTGCGATCCCCATAAAGTCCATATTCCATCACTTGAGTACGGGGTACCCGTTCTCCTTGAAACGATTTTATAGGATGACGTACAATTTCTTTGATCCGGCCGACATACATTGAATTCACTCCTTCGATTTCATGAAAAGGGTGTGCAGGTGGTAGATAACACTTATAGATGTATAATAACTTGTTTATGGTATTTTTTGGGGTAACAATAGAAGAAAACAGGGAAAGAGGATGCGAATGAGACCAATCGTCTTGAAACCTTATAAAGATTCATGTCATGAACTAGTTGTACAGTTATATCTGGCGGTGACAGCGAAGTATAAACATGCGATTTTTTGGTGGCCAGGTCCGGAAGAAAATCACGATAATGTGTACTGTGCCTTTGATGGAGAAATTCTTGTAGGAAAAGGACAAGTCGAAATCATAACCATTCAATCTCAGGATGAGACCGGTGAATACGAAGGAACGAAAGACGGTACAGTGGACAGCTATCACCAAATCTATATGAACATAAAGATAAGGCCTGAAGTATCCAATCAGGAGGAAGTGTTTCAGTTACTTTACGGTGCATTATATGAACGTGCGCTTGTCCTCGCTCAAGATCTTCCTAAGACGCATTCAGTACAGCTTTGTGTAGGAAATCATCAGGCAGAAGAGGAGAATTCAGCGCTTTTTGAGAAGCGTGATTTTACTCCGATGTATCGCCAGTATGAGATGGAAAAAGAGCTGAATAGTGTACAGGAAGCTCCCGATTTACACATCCCTGAACTTCAATTCATCCAAACTGCACTTGAATCTTCTGATGAAGAATTACGCTATCTGCGTACAGAAAGCACGATATGGCCGGAATATCCACTTGGCTTACATCGTCTTCGTCAGTTGAAAGGAAGAACTGATTTCACTAGCTTTGCTGCGCTAGATCCGGATGGACAGCTCATAGCGAGCGTCATGGTGTGTCAAGAAAATGAGAAATCAGGCTCCATTGAAGAAGTCTTTGTCGTACCGGCTTGGCGAAAAAAAGGAATCGCAACGTATCTTATCCGCTATGGCTTACAATACTTACAGGAAAAGGGATATACTGCAGCAAGACTTAATGTTCAGACAAAAAATGAAAAAGCACTGGAGCTTTATCAATCTCTGGGATTTACGATCTCAGGTGAAGAGCATCGTTATGGAAAAGATCTGATAAAGATCGAATCCCTCTCACACGGATAAGAAAATTCTTTCGTTCATAACTATCAAATTATATAATAGTAAAAACTGGATGAACCCGGATTTCCCTCTAGGAAAAAACGGGTTTCTTTATTTTATGAAGGAGGAAGCATATATGGTGTATACAAGGATGGAAACAAAACGCCTGGTAATCCGGGAATTTGTAGAAGAAGACTGGATGAGTGTGCACCGGTATGCATCGAATGAACGTGTGACAGAACATACGCTTTGGGGTCCGAATAAGGAAGAAGATACAAAAGCTTTTATTGAGTTATGTTTGGAACAACAGAAAGTAGAGGAGCGAACCGAGTATTCGCTTGCAGTCGAAGAGAAAGACACAGGAATTCTCATCGGAGGCTGTAATATCATTTTTATGGGCAGCAATGCGGAGATCGGTTATTGCTTTCATCCCGATTATTGGGGGCAAGGTTACGCGAGTGAAGCAGCGACGGCGATGCTGAAGTATGGTTTCGATCATCCAATAGTGCACCGGATTTATGCGACTTGCCGTCCTGGAAATATCGGTTCAAGTAAGGTAATGACTCGAAATGGAATGACGCAGGAGGGATTGCTTCGTGAGCATGTATTTTACAAAGGGAAATATCACAGTTCATTCCTGTTTTCTATTCTAAAGCAAGAGTATCAGAGTCTTATAAATCGATAAATGTGTGCGAGTTTTTACTCATTTCATCAGGAGTTTCACATGGTTCCTGACATGAAAACATAAACTTTGTCAAAGAAAAGGGCATCCTGCGATTACCCGAGAAATATCAGCGGTTACTAGCAAGAAATCGGGAGGGAAGATACATAATGAATGATATCGAGATTGGTGATTTACGACTATCAGAGCTTCGAGAGCATCCTGAAGATTACCAGAATATTTGCCGGAGATTGTACGGGTATAATGTAAGGGCGAGTAACGGGCTGCTGCAGAAGCCGGGGCAAAACATCCACTTGTATTTGAAAAATGCCAGTTCAGAAGTCGTCGGAGGTATTTTTTGTGAGTCATGGTTATACGGGCTGTACATTGATGTATTATGGATATCAGAAGATTACCGAAGAGCGGGGTATGGCAGGCAGATGCTGCTTGAGGCAGAGCGCAGGGGTAAGGAGATGGGCTGCTTATTCGCACATACCTCCACGTTTTCTTATCAAGCTCCTTCCTTTTATGAGAAGAATGGATATGAAATCTATGGCGTAAATGATGAATACCCAGAGGGGATCAAACAGTATTTTTTAAAGAAAAAGCTGTAATGAAAAAGAAAAGTGGTGGAAATAATGCTTACCCTTCAAAAGGTGGAGATGGAACATCTACCGACATTAGCAATGTTGCTCGAAGAGTTAACAGGTGAAAAAACGAATCTTTCTAAATTAGAGGAAACCTATCAAAGGCTGCTGCATAATGAGAATTATGTAGTACTGGGTGCTATTTACGGTGGGGAGCTTGTTGGATCAGTGATGGGAATCTATTGTGAGGACTTAGCTGGTGAATGTAACCCCTTTATGGTAATTGAGAACGTTGTGGTCTCTTCCAAGGCGCGCAGACAAGGCGTGGGTCGTAAATTGATGGACCGAATGGAGGGACTTGCACGAAGCAAGCAATGCTCTTACATTATATTGGTATCGGGAGCAGGCCGATCGGAAGCACACCGGCTATATGAGTCCCTTGGATATAATGAGAAAGAGTCGGTGGTAGGATTCCGAAAATATTTAGATTAGGGGTGAGGAATTGAGCAAAACATGGCGTTTTGTACTAGAAGGGGCAGGGGTTCTCATGCTGATCTTTGTGATTATGCCGATTCTATCGGGAATGGTTCTGACATGGATGTATGTTCCTCAGATGATACAAAGTGAGTCTTCATCTATTCACTCATTTGAAGCTTCTCCTCTACTGATGATCGGTTTGGCTTTATTGACGCTCTTCGTTTACATGATGATTCGAACCGGAATAACACGGATGATCAGGAAGGGGAAGACGAGTGAGTGAACAAATACATGTGGTAAGAAGAAAAATAGATCTAGCAGTAATCATTTTTTTGATCCCGTTACTTTCCTTTTATATTTATTTTCTTATTAGAAATAGTATGTCTGAGATTCCGTTGCTTCTCTATATTCTATCAATAGGTTGTTATGTATATTTTATCGGATTTTTTGGATATAAATTATTTCTAATACTAAGGTATAGCTTTACATACTACCCGCTTCGCTTCGTCGAACTCGAGTTATTACCCGGTTCATTTCGTCTAGGCTCTTGTAGCGTGAAGACTTCGGAGATTGAAGCCATTCGGATCGATGGATACTGGAATTCCACTATTGGAGTTAAGCTGAAGGGGAGAAAACAAATTCCTCTACATTTAAGGTTGAAATATCAGAATACATTGCAGGAAGATGAGATTATGAAGGAACTGCGAACCTGGTCCGAGATCCACCAGATTCCTATCCAGTACAAACGTATATTTTACTAAGTCTGCAGAGAGGAAGGATACAGAGGTGGAGCAGAAACAATATGTAATTACGAAAAAAGATCGTAAATCACAGCTGGCAGCTACTATATTATTATTTTTAATGCTGTTAGGTATTAGCGTTCTTCAACGAAAGACAGATCATGTGTTGCTGCACGTTCTTTCATTCGTATTGATTCTGGTATATATCGTGCTTATAGGGTATGAGCTTCATTATTACTTTACCTATACTCGCACTCGTAGAGAACAGTTACTGATTATCAAGGAAGATCGGCTTATATTACAAGGAGAGGTGGTATTTCCTTCTCAGATCGATCTGATTGTCTCAGAAGGATATCTCAATTCTTCAATAGGAATTAAACTTAAGAAGCAAAGATGGATTCCTCAGCGTTTACAATTTATATTTGCAAATCCTAATACGGAACAAGAAGCGTTCGATCAGTTGCAGGAATGGGCAGATACATATCAGATTGAAATCCGGGAGGGTAAAATTAGATCGATAATATAGCATAGAAGGGAGGGGAAAACTTATGAATGAGCCTAAGATTGAAGTTATTTCGAGGAGAAGATACAGGAATCTGTTCGCAATGGGGATTTACAGCTTTTTGATGGGGGGGTATCAAGCCCTTATTGAGATGGATAGAAACTATATACATATATTTACAGTTATAACAGCTGTATTGTTTCTTTTTGAACTAGGGCTGCTGCTATATCAATGGTCTGTCAAACCTAAAAGCATCCAACTTCATAAGGGGCAGCTTATCATTGGTAACCGTATATTTCGAGCTGATGAGTTGAAGTCCATTATTATAGAAGAATATTATGGGCCGCATATTGGAATTAAACCCAAAAACAAGATGCTCGTACCCATGAGGCTTGCTTTTCGAGTCCTCGATAAGCATAAAGCAGATCATGCCTTCAATGAAATACATGAATGGGGAGAGCGAAATGAAGTTCCTGTACTCACCCAGCGAATGTGGACACTATAATTCGGTACGAATAAAAACCTCCCGAGCCTGCTTTCATTCTTAGCAGATTTAGGAGGTTTTCTTTGATGTGCTTAATGATTAATGACATGAAATATTAAACTGATTAAATTCACCTTGTGATATGACGAGATCCATTCTTGTGATCTTGGAACAAGATTGTTACCCATAGAGAGATGATCAGAATGAGCTCAAAAATATTTGTGGCTGCTGAACTTTCGAAAGGAAGAGGAATCAGTTGTCCAATAAAAAGTAACGCGGTTCCGACAAACATCCATATCCATTTTTGACGGAAGATTAAGATGATGCCGATGATTAGCAACACTAAACCCACCACGATTACCATGATTGGTGGTCCTGAGGTACCTTCTGCTGAGTAGCGAAGAACACCATATTCCTGAACTAGTTGCAGATTCTTTACTTCATGTAATGTTTGAGCAAAGATCTGATACAGTATCAATGCTAATGTTAGAATCCAGGCGGAGATCCGTATGTATGCTTTCGAAGCAAAAGCTGCTCCTGATCTTTGAAGTATGTAATAACCTACAAGGACAAGACCCGGTGTGACAAAAGCATGAATCCAGAAACGAAGACTGCTTAATATCATAAGGGGCTTACCTTCGCCAATGGCATTGCCAGCTGCAATGATTCCGTTATCGTAAGCAAGGCCGAGTGCCAAGATCACGAGTAAAATCGGGTAATGAAACCACTGCTTTGACCGTGACAAATGGGTGAACATGAAAAACAACAAGATAATATAAGCAATTGTAATTACGGAGTAAATCCAAAAATCCATGCGATCCCACCTTCTATTAGAGTTTTTAATCTTCTTTATTCCTTAAGCCTATTCACCAATATGCATAATAATGAAACGAATAAAATTGCTGAATAGATCAAAATAAGACATATAAGATCTCGCTGAATATAGCACAGAGTAGTGTAGATAATCCAATAAATCCATAACCGATTTTTATGCATAATTTTACCTTCTGTTGCAAATAGTAAAGGAAAATTCAGGGGGGTTACAAAGGATGTGTAAACGTTATTCGCTTGCAGCAGATTTGGATGAAGTTCGTGATCATTTTGGTGTGCAGCGGGTTATGTATTATTACAAAAACCGTTACAATATTAGCCCGACACAACATGCTCCGCTCATACTTTATGAAGATGGGGAACGTATCATGGACGAATATCGTTGGGGATTTATTCCTTTTTGGGGCAAGGATGCTGTTAACGCAGACTTGATGTCTGTTCATAACAACGTGACTTATCGGAAAATGGTGGAAACGAAACGATGTGTTATTCCTTGTAATGGGTTCTTTTACTGGCGACAGGAAGGAAAAAGAAAATATGCGGTTCGTGTAGTCATGCCGGACCGTTCTATGTTTGGAGTTGCGGGATTGTATGAAGTATGGAAAGATCCACACAAGATTCCAGTGAGAACGAGTACCATGCTGATGTCGGATGCCAATTTAACGATTCGAGAATTTGATAACAGAATGCCAGCGATCCTATCAAAAGAAGCCATTGATGCTTGGCTCGATCCAAGGGTGACGGAAGTACATCAATTACTTCCTTATCTCACATCTTATCGGGATACACCGATGGAAGTATATCCTGTATCATCACTCGTAGGTAATGATAATCACGATTCACTTGAATGTGTTAAAGAAGTAGATACGCGAATGGCTATGATTAAACCGTAACATCGTTAATACACATGACCATACCAGGACGGCAGTAATGTCATTTTTGGTATGGTCATGTGTATTTTTTATAGCCTTTTTTATTTACGATGACTTGCATAAAAACTTTAAAGTAACTATACTTGTTTCAGTAAGCAAGGAAAAGTTTATAAATATAATAGCTGTAAATGTGGGAGTGATCGAGATGAATTCAAAATATAATCTTCTTTTTGACCAAGTTACCTTACCAAATGGAATGATCTTAAAAAATAGAATTATGATGGCGCCAATGACGCATTCGTCTTCCAATGAGGACGGGACTGTATCGGATGCAGAGCTGGAATATTATGCTCGCCGCTCTAATGGAGCGAGTGTTGTTGTTACTGCAGTTGCGTATGTAACGGATAATGGCGTAGGTTTTCCAGGCCAATTTTCGGTAACGGACGATTCTTTTGTGCCAGGGCTTAAGAAACTGGCTGATACAATTAAAAAACAAGGTGCTAAAGCCGTGTTACAAATTTTCCATGCGGGCAGATTATCTCCACCTGATTTGGTAAGCGGAGATGTTGTCAGCGCGAGTGCCATTACAAGTGAAAGACCAGGATCGCCTGAACCGCGTGAATTACAAGATGCTGAGATTGTTTCGATTATTAAGGATTTTGGAGAGGCGACTCGCCGTGCGATTGAAGCCGGTTTTGACGGGGTTGAGATTCATGGAGCTAACGGTTACTTAATTCAACAATTTTTCTCTCCTCATTCAAATCGTAGAGAAGACCGCTGGGGTGGAGATGTAGAGAAACGACTTACATTCCCGCTTGCTGTGATCGATTCCGTTCAATCCGCAGTTAAGAAATATGCGAAAGGCCCGTTTATTGTAGGATATCGTTTCTCGCCGGAAGAACCGGAGACACCGGGACTAACTATGGAAGACACTTTCGTATTGACGGATGCACTACTTGAGAAAAATCTGGATTATCTGCATGTTTCTCTTGGCGATTTCTGGTCCAAACCAAGACGTGGCGCTGACGATTCTAAGACCCGAATGGAATGGATCGCAGAGCGTGTAGGTAACAGAGTTCCGCTTATCGGAGTTGGTAACATTCAGACAGCGGATGAGGCACTGAGTGCACTGAATACAAATGTATCCATGATTGCACTTGGCAGAGAACTGATTGTTGAACCGGACTGGGTTGAAAAGATCGAATCCGGCAATGAAGAACATATTGCTGTGCACTTAACAAAAGAAGATCAGGAACGACTTGTCCTTCCAGATCCGCTGTGGAATATGATTCTCGGAGTTCCGGGCTGGTTCCCGGTACTTGATTTAGAAGAATCAAAATAATATCATGAGTATAAGGTCGGAAGCTTCCCGTAGCTTTCCGGCTTTATTGTTTTTTCTTAGCTGCTCTATGATATAGTGAAAAAAGCAAAAGAGAGGATGATTGCAGCTTGAAACACCCATTTGTACTTGAAGCCGTATGGAACGGTGGACGTAATAGTACCGGCACGATTGAAGCTGGACAGCTCCAAACCAAGATCTCAATTCCTAAAGAAATGGGCGGACCTGGGATCGGCACGAATCCTGATGAGATGCTGCTTGGAGCCGCCGCCACCTGTTATCTGATTACTCTTGCAGCAATGATGGAGCGTTCTGAACTTTCTGTAGACCAGCTTACCTTAACTTCAGAAGCGACCGTAGATGTAACAAACAATATGTTTACGTATGAAGCAATTACTCATCGTCCGGTAGTTACTTTGAAGCAAGACTCAACAGATTCGGATGTGGAAAAAGCACTTCATCTGTCGCATAAAGCGGAAAGTTCTTGTATGATCTCAAGAGCTGTTGCAGGAAATGTACAAATAAAGACGGAGCCAAGTGTGCTCGTAGCCAGTGTGTAAGGGAGGAAATACAAGATGACAACTTCAAAATTATTAGTATTTACAGGTTCTTATGCAGAGAAAGAAAATCCAGGGATTCATGTATATGAACTCGATGAAAATACATACGAGCTATCCCTGCGCAGTAAGCAGGAAGGGGTGAAGAACCCAACCTTTCTCCAAGTAGATTCGGATTCAAAACAACTTATTTCTATTGGAGAAATGGTGACAACCGATGGCTTAAATTCGGGGGAAGCTCTAGCTTATCAGATTTTCCCAGAGACGGGAGAACTGGAACTCATTAATCGTGGTCAGTCTGCTTATGCACCTACTTGCCATGTTCAAAAGGATCCTCAAGGTCAATATCTTGTGATTTCCAGCTACCATGGAGGCACAGTAAGTCTAGTATCATTAAAAGAAGATGGAAGCATCGGTAAAATGCTGGATTCCAAACAGCATAAAGGTCATGGAACGCATCCAGAACGCCAAGATCGTCCTCATGTTCATTCCGCGTTCTTCTCGCCAGACGGACAATTTATCATGGTCCAAGATTTAGGTCTTGATACGATTTTTGTATATCAAATCGACCGGGAGCAAAATAAACTTGTGCTGCATCGTGAAGTGAATACGCATGACGCTGCAGGTCCACGTCATCTCGTATTCCATCCAAATGGCAAGTATGCCTATGTAATTAACGAAGTAGATTCTACGGTAACTTCTTATGCATATGACGCTGAAGAAGGGAATTTAACAGCGATTCAAACATTACCTACGTTGCCAAGTGATTTCACAGGTGAAAATACATGTGCAGAAATTACGATTTCGGAGGATGGGCGCTTTGTATATGGTTCTAACCGGGGACATGACAGTATAGTTGTGTATGCCACTTCTGCGGATGGAACACTCGAACATGTACAGCATATCTCTACTGAAGGTGCTCATCCAAGACACTTTTCGCTTACACCAAACGGAAACCTGATGCTTGTCGCAAATCGAGATACGAATAATATTGCAGTATTTGAAGTGAACAAGGAGACCGGCCGATTGACATATACAGGCAAACAAGTAGAGTCACCGAAGCCAGTCTGCGTATGGCCCGTATATATGTAGTGTAGACACCGTAAATGTGGCTGCAAAATAAAACAGCACCCCATGCTTCACGATTTCATCGTGAGGACATAGGGTGCTATTTTTACTTATTGCTTAATAGGAAGCTGGGATATATAACTATGTGACAAATCGAGGAGAGAAAGGGCATGATAGAAATCATTCTCTGTCGTTATATGATCCGTTTCTTGCATGTTCTTCAGTAAATGATGTTCTCCATCATCAAATCCACTGCCGGAGATGAAGACTTCATTGCTATTCACAAACGAGCCGGTAGGCAGATAATAGCGTTCAGGCAATAAATTATAATCCTTTTGATTCAATAAATCTTGCCCGAAATGAATATGGTCTTCGAGTGAAATACCAAGCAGATTGGCTACAGTAGGCAAGATATCTACCTGACCACCAATTTGTTTCTGCTCTCCCTCAGGTGTGACACCAGAAGAAGCAATGACAAAAGGAATATTGATCATATCAGAGTAATCATAAGGATGTCCGAGTATTTCATTTAGCAATGACAGGTCTTCGTCATCCAGTGATGTAGTCGGCAGTCCAACATGATCTCCATATAGAACAACAACACTGTTATCCCATACCCCGCGATTTTTCAAATCCGCAATGAACGTACCAAGTTCAGCATCTGCATAATGCTGAGCACGAATATAGTTTCCCACAAAGGTATCATCATAACGTTCAGGAAGAGGCAACGTCATTTTCTCTTCGGGAAGAGTAAACGGATGGTGAGCAGACATGGAAATGACTTGGGCATAAAATGGATTTACTTCCTGATCCATCTCCTCTAGTTTTTCCGCTGTTTTTTGATAGAGTACATGATCGGAAGCTCCAAAGAATACCGTATCTTCTTCACCAAAGAATGACTTGTCATAATAGTGATCGAACCCAAGTGATGAATATAGTTCACCGCGATTCCAAAATTCTACGACATTGGTATGGAACGTAGCTGTATTGTAACCTTCATCTTTAAGAAGTCTTGGCAGGCTCGGTAATACTTTGTCTACGTAAGTCTGAACAGCAGCGCCCTCAGGAGGGACATAATAGGAAGTGTTTACTACAAACTCAGCATCCGATGTATTCCCTTGGCCTACCTGATGATAAAAATGAGAGAAATAAGTACTATCTTGTACCAGCTTATTCAAGTTGGGTGTAATTTCTTGTCCATCGATTTTTAGATGAACTAGAAAATTTTGAAGCGATTCCATCTGAATGATAATGAGATTTTTTCCTTTTAGAGCTCCATTCAGTTGTAAAGCGTCAGCCGTATTTTCTGACAATCCTTTTAATTCATTAATCCGTTCTTGAGTAATCTCTTCCGCTGGGATAAGTTCCGCTTTCTTTTGATTAAACAAGGTGTACGCTTCGTAATTGAAAATCCCCATTTGTTCTGCTTTGACTACTTCATTAAAACTGCCGCGATTTGTGTAAATATTCAGTGATGTAATAAGGAGTGAGATAGAAAAAAGACAGGCAACGATTTTTTTATTTGCGGGTCTTCGTATCGCTTGTTTCCAGCTTCTCGCCGATTTATTCCTGAATAGTAAATAGCCAAACACGAGAACGTCCGTGAAGATCAGCAAATATTGAGGGTCGATTAGTGAGAAGACACTGTTGCTGACTGCCGTCACCTGATTTACTTGTTCTAATGCTTTGTAGGTGACAATAACACCATAGTATTTGTAATAAATAATAACTGCAAAGAAAATAGCGGTTAAAAGCAAATTAAAAATAGTATATATCATTAATTTTCGTTTCGTGGCAAACCATTCAATAAGACAGAAAATGAGCAGTATGAAAGGTAATTCTTTGAGCATAATGGCCCAGGAAGGTCCGTCATCAAAAACGCCAAACCAAGCTACATAACTCTTAAACAGCATAATTAGAGAGAAGAACAATAACGAGCGTGTGCAGATCATGGTGAGGACATTTGAAGCTTTGACAAAAACGTTTGACTTTTGCTCAGGACTACTTGGGACGTAGTTTATTAAAGCATCGTCCTGAGATTTTACTTTTTCGAGTGGTGGTTTCATCAATTGTACTTAAGCCGGAATCTCATCTGCCGGACAAAAGTTTTCCCTCCCTGCTAGATTCTATCGTTTTCCAGATATTTATCATATCTTCTAGCATTATAGTATAGGTCTTACTGGCTAATCAATTGTGCTTAAACCGTACAGTTCAAAAGTTACAGTGTTTATATAAAAAATCAACATACTGCCCATTAGTATACTCCAGGTAACTACCCTACTTTAAAGTGCGTACTTCCTATTTGGATCTTTAGTACTTAGTATAAAGGGTAACAGACAACCTGAATCCAGCTTGTCATGAAAACGAACTATAGAGGAGCGAATGATATATGAAATTACAATTAGCACTTGACCTTGTAAATATCCCAGAAGCAATTGAAGTGGTAAAAGAGGTTGAATCTTATATTGATATTGTTGAAATTGGAACACCTATCGTCATTAATGAAGGACTTCGTGCAGTGAAAGAAATGAAAGCAGCATTCCCTGGGCTTACTGTACTCGCGGATCTTAAAATTATGGATGCGGGTGGTTACGAAATTATGAAAGCTTCCGAAGCGGGCGCTGATATTATTACTGTTCTTGGTGCTACTGATGATATGACAATCAAAGGTGCTGTCGAAGAAGCAAAAAAACAAGGCAAAGAAATCCTTGTTGATATGATCAATGTGAAAAACATTGAACAGCGTGCTAAAGAGATCGATGCTCTTGGTGTAGATTATATTTGTGTCCATACTGGATATGATCTTCAAGCCGTAGGTCAAAACTCATTTGAAGATTTGCAGACGATTAAGAGAGCTGTAACAAATGCAAAAACAGCGGTTGCGGGCGGAATTAAGCTGGAAACCTTGCCAGAAGTAATCAAAGCTGGACCTGATCTCGTTATTGTCGGCGGCGGAATCACTACCCAAGATGATAAAAAAGCAGTAGCAGCTGAGATGCAAAAATTGATTAAACAAGGGTAACAAAGAGAGATGGTCAAAAATGATGTAGTATCTATCCTTAGGGAATTAGAAACGGCAACGGCTCTTCTTAGCGAAACCCAGTTAACGGAAGCGATGAATATAATCGCGGGAGCAGGTCAGGTGTTTGTAGCGGGAGCAGGGCGGTCTGGCTTGATGGGAAAAGCGTTTGCGATGAGGCTAGCTCATCTGGGTAAGCCTACCTTTGTAATTGGAGAGACGACGACCCCTCCAATTCGCAAGGGCGACGTTCTGATTCTTTGCAGCGGGTCAGGTGAAACGAAAAGTTTGTTATCTATGGCCCAAAAGGCAAAAGCAATGGATGCTTCCGTCTTGGTTCTTACGATTCATCAGAATTCTTCGATTGGGCAGCTTGCGGATGTAATCATACAAATTCATGCGGCAGCGAAGGAAGATGAAGGTAAGCGGCAATCTATTCAGCCAATGGGTTCACTATTTGAACAAAGTCTGATCATTACGCTCGATGGAATTATTCTATCATTAATGAGAAAGATGGATCAGGATACAGGAACCATGTTTGAAAGACATGCCAATCTTGAATAGTTTTCTTTAGCCCCTTTTGCTGCGAAATAGAAAGTTATAGTAGACTTAGGTGAAGGGGGCATGATATCAAGTGGCAACAGAAATAAAAGATCGTATTAATCTCAAAGAAATTAACTGTGAGAAAGAACTGACGCTTGCTGTCATTGGCGGGAAGTGGAAGCTGATTATATTATGGCATTTGGGTCTTGAAGGGACCAAACGTTTTAGTGAACTGAAAAAGATGATCCCTCATATTACACAGAAAATGTTGACCCATCAGCTACGAGAACTGGAACAAGATCTTCTTGTTCATCGCAAAGTGTATGCAGAAGTTCCTCCGCGCGTAGAATATTCTTTGACGGATCATGGACAAAGCCTGATGCCTGTTTTACAAGCGATGTATAATTGGGGCAAACAATATGGTGAGAACGTGATATGGAAAGACGACGGTGAAGAGACGCCAGACTCTAATCATGAGCTGGTAATCGAGTAATGATCCTCGTCGTAGGGACTCGCTTCTGGAAACAGAAGCGGGTTCTTTTTTTGTTTTTTTAAAAAGGGAGCTCAAGGTGTTTTGTGATACAATACATAAATTAGGTAATATATAACAGAAAAAAGAAGGGAATGAACCCTATGTCCAAAATTTTAACAAGGTCTGAAGTCCGAACGGAATCCACTTGGAATCTAGATGATATATTCGCTACGAAAGAAGCTTGGGAGGAAGAGCGTAAAGCCATCGAGATGGATATTTCTACCGTTACACAATATGAAGGAAGGCTGGGAGAGGGTGCAGAAGCACTGCTTGCTTGTCTGGAGGCTCAGGAGAAGCTTCAGGGAAGATTGCAGCGAATGAATGCTTACTCATATCTGCATCAATCGGGCGATAGTATTAACCCTCAGAATCAAATGGATGCCTCAAAAGCAAGAGACGTATCTTCTGCGGTAAGCTCCGCACTCTCTTTTGTACGTTCAGAGATTTTATCCCTTCCGGATGAAAAAGTGGAAGCCTACATAGAAGAGGAGCCTGGACTTCAAGTGTTCGAAAGAAGTTTGAAGCTGCTGCTTGAAACCAAGCGTCACCGGCTTAGTGCAGAAACTGAAAAAGTACTTGCTTCTTTTGGTGAAGTGTTAAGCGCACCTTACCGTATTTATGAACGAAGCAAGCTGGCGGATATGACCTTTCCTCCCGCTGAAGATGGGCGGGGGCAACAAGTTCCCGTATCCTTTGCACTCTATGAGAATAAATATGTAGAGTCTGCGGATACCACACTTCGCCGAAATTCGTTTAAAGCCTTTAGTGAAACGTTGTATAAATATCGAAATACGTTCGCAGAAGCGTATGGAACAGAAGTAAAACGCCAAGTCATTGAATCTCGTCTTCGGGGATACGATTCGGTAACAGATATGTTGCTTAAGCCTCAGCAGGTAACTACAGCAATGTACAGCAATATCCTTGACATCATTCAGACAGAACTTGCACCTCATATGCGGAGATACGCAGCACTCAAGAAACGTGTACTGGGTTTATCAGAGATGACTTTTGCTGATTTAAAAGCTCCGCTCGATCCTGATTATAGTCCCGGTATTACATTCGAAGAGGCTGGCGAACTGATCAAAGAAGCTTTGCAGGTCCTCGGGCCGGAATATGGTGAGATTGTTGCTGATTCCTTCCGCGAGCGCTGGATTGACTATGCTGATAATGCAGGAAAACGAACAGGTGCCTTCTGTATGTCTATTCCAGATGTCCATTCCTACATTCTCATCAGTTGGTCAGATAACATGAGAGGCGCCTTTACCCTCGCTCATGAAGTGGGTCATGCGGGACATTTAATGCTTGCTGGGAAAAATCAACGTCTTACCAATGCCAGACCATCACTTTATTTTATTGAAGCCCCTTCTACACTGAATGAACTGTTGCTGGCAGATCATTTAATTAAGCGATCTAATGATCCACGGATGCGCCGCTGGGTTATCTCACAGCTGTTAGGAACCTATTTCCACAACTTCGTTACTCACTTATTAGAAGGAGAACTGCAACGTCAGGTGTACGAACTTGCCATGAATAATGAGCCGATCACTGCAGTGAAGCTAGGGGAGTTAAAAGGCCGTATTTTATCTTCATTCTGGGGAGAGGATGTTGTCATTGATGATCATGCTTCCCTTACATGGATGCGTCAGCCGCATTATTATATGAGTCTCTATCCTTATACTTATGCTGCAGGTCTTACTGCTTCGACTGCTGTTGCTGAGCAGATTCGTAACGAAGGGCAGCCTGCGGTAGATCGCTGGTTAGAGGTGTTAAAAGCCGGGGGGAGCAAAAGTCCCTTGGAACTCATGAAGCTGGCTGGTGTGGATATGTCGCAGCCGGAACCGATTCGCAGTGCGGTACGTTATGTGGGTGAATTGATTGATGAACTGGAGAGTTTATACTAATTCGTACAAAGGTTTTTATGTCCATCAAGGGAGAGAAACGTCATGAACGTTCATTTTTACTTATTTGGAAGTGGATTTAACGACGGAGGCATGTTTTTTGATGAAGGGCCTGGTTTCTTCTCAGGATTAGGCAATTTTTTTGCTGGTTTTCCTCCTGTATTTGCATTTTTCTTTACAACAATTCTATTAATTATTATCAGTGTTGTTCTTTATTCAATTATAAAGGGAGTTACCACCTACACTCGTAATAATGCGGCTGAACGTTTGAGTGAACGCGCACGTGTGTTAACCAAAAGAACCGAAGTGAGCGGAGGCTCTGGTAACAGCAGGGCATATACTAACTATTATCTAACCTTTGAATTTGAAGATGGTCGTCGAACAGAATTTGAGGTGCGGGCAGAAGAATATGGTCTGCTGGTGGAAGGTGACGAGGGCACACTTACTCATCAAGGAACTCGGTATTTAGGATTTGAACGGATGACAAGTCCGCTTAGGCCTTCTCCATATGAACAGTAAATATTCAAAAGTTACTATTACGTTTGAAGACTGTCTGGTCATCTCAATAGAGAGGTGATTAGGCAGTTTTTTTCACGAAATGTTGATTTCTATGATAATCTTACAAAATGGGTATGGATTAAGGCCATTCACTTATTTTATAATAGAGAAGTTATCTACAAGCGAAGGGAATAATGAACATGACGATAAGAAAAGCATTAACGGTAGCAGGCTCTGATACAAGCGGAGGAGCTGGAATTCAGGCTGATTTAAAGACATTCCAAGAATATGATGTATACGGAATGACCGCTTTAACAACGATTGTATGCATGGAACCGAAAACATGGGATCATCAAGTATTTCCTGTGGATCTTGGAATTGTGGAAACACAGCTTAAAACCGTAATTGAAGGTATTGGTTTTGATGCAATGAAGACAGGGATGCTTGGTTCTGTTGATATTATTGAACTCGTATCTCGCTATATTGACCGTTATAAGCTAGATCGAATTGTTATCGACCCTGTTATGGTCTGCAAAGGTACGGATGAAGTACTGCAGCCGGAAAATACAGAAGCGATGATCGAATTCCTTCTTCCGCGTGCGGATCTCGTAACACCGAACATTTTTGAAGCTTCACAACTTGCAAAAACAGGTCCGATTACTACACTTGAAAAAATGCAGGAAGCAGCAACGATCATTCATGATCTCGGAGCAAAACATGTTCTGATTAAAGATAGAGGAAAGATCCGTGCAGGTAAAGCAGTGGATCTACTATATGATGGACAAACCTATGAATGGTTTGAAGCTGATGCGATTGAGACCCAGTATACGCATGGTGCGGGCTGCACATCTTCGGCTGCAATTACAGCTGGTCTGGCAAAAGGACGTTCCGTTCGTGAATCCGTATCTGGAGCGAAAACATTTGTAACGCAGGCGATCTCAAATGGATTCCCGCTTAACAATTTTGTTGGTCCAACAAGACACTCCGCACACCGGATCCCGTCTGCGAAGTAATACTCAGTACGTTATCTCAGTAACACTTAAAAGAAACACTAAAAAGAACTGTCCCCATTATGTAGTGTGTGATTCAGACTACATAGGGGACAGCTCTTTTTTTTATGAATTACATGGTAATGGCCTCAGGATCTCCTGTGCCCTCTGTAATCCATTCGAACATTCGAGAAATCGCAGCGCGGTGCGTTTCCTGAGGGAAATGATGACCGAGACCTTCATAACGATGGAAGTTCACATTTGCTTTTGCTTCGCTTAACGAGTTGTACATTTTCTCGCCTTGACTGTAGGATACCTGGACATCCTTCGTACCATGAACGATAAGCACAGGACAACTGAGTTCGGAAGCAATCGTGACGGGTGAGCGATCTTTATATGCTTCCGGCACTTTCGTTGGAGTACCGCCGATGACGCGTTTAAACGTACGGCGCAGATCAACTCTTTCCTCGTAGGTCTGAGCCATATCGGATACACCGCTCCAAAGCACCAGTTTATGAATATTTGGTTGGGTATGTGCTGTATATGCCGCATTAATTGAACCTCGTGAAAATCCCATAATGCTTATTCGTTCGGCATCAACAAAAGGCAGTTGTGACAGAAGTTTTACGGCAGCATACACATCTTCTTTGTCATCTCCGCCAAAGCAGTCGCGTCCTTCACCGCCGTCTTTTCCCCGGTAGGAGGGAGCAAACACGATATGATCATGCATCGCAAATTCCTCGACCCATGGAGTACGGACCTTACCAAAATCACCAATTCCACCACGGCAATAAATGAACACAGGCCATTTCTTAGAAGTGAAATCTTGACCTGTGGTATGCAGAGGAGTATTTAGTTGTACAGCGGGATATGTATCGCTGCTGAATTTTCCAAACAGCAACTGACGAACTTCGTCTTCAGGAAGTTGGTACCCGTAGGGCAGACTAAGATATCCTTTTACATGAAGTCCTTCAGATGGATAGGTCACATGATAAATCATAATACATGCTCATCACCTTTGGTCATAGTTGTTATTTTACGCTTGTACTATTATACCCCACAGACAATGTTCATCAAACGCAAGGTTCATTTTTACATCTTCTTATGTTTCTACGTATTTTTAATGAAATCTAGTAATGTGGCTTGAAAGCGATTCTTCTCTTCATATAAAAGTCCATGACCGCTTTCCTCAAAACGATATAACAAAGAACCGGGGATGGCCTGCTGTGTAGCAACTGCGCCTTGAAACTGGGCGATCTGATCATGAGCTCCGTGAAAAATACCGGTCGGTATTTGAATCTGGGTCAGATCTGAGGAAACATCTTCGTTTCTTAAAGCAATTCCGCTCTGTAAAATGGCATGGGAAGCGCCTTCGAGGCACATATGCTGAAACCAGTTTTTGTATTCGGGGCTGATATATTGATAATAGAAAGTACCCCCAAAGTCGGAGATCGCTTGAGGCAAATCAATCTGCATTTGCTGAAGTAAATGATCAATTTGAACTAAAGGCAGACCAAAAGCAGATTGATTCTCTTTTTTTACGATAAAAGGGGTTGTTGCTCCGGCAAGAACGAGTTTTTCCACTCTAGCACCCGTATCATACTTCGTAATGAGACGAGTACAGATAGCTCCACCCATGGAGAATCCGACAAGAACCACATTTTCTAGATTAAGTACATCCATTACGAAGGAGATATCTTCGGCAAATCGATCATAGTAGTATCCATGCCATGGTTTATCAGACTTCCCAAATCCTCGAAGATCCAGAGTAATACAACGATATCCTAAGTAGGGCAGCATTTGCATCTGGTAATCAAAAATTCGGTGACTTACAGGCCAGCCCGCGACAAAAAAGATGGTTTGTCCATTTCCTCCGTCCACAGGACGAAGATCTTCTACGTACAGCTGAACTCCATTTTCAACTTCAATCATCATTTTCCCGTTCCTCCTTTGTTGTTGTAATACATCATATCGTTGCCCTTGTTCATTTTTATTGTTCTTATAATATGCAGCTCCTATAGAAGGAATGTCCCATCTGTAAAGAAGATGTATCTCAAAGAAATAGATGTAGTTTTATGTAGTTTGGAGGTTGACAGCGCTTCATTTGTTTGAAACAAAGATATATAACTACTTTTCCTATTGTTTTTTCTGTAAAAAACAGAAAAATACATACTCAAACCCAAATAAAAGTGGTATACTCCCGTTAAGCAATGACAAATTATCCTAAATATAGAACCTCTGGAGGGTTGATTACACTATGGTACAAAATTTGTGGGACAACGAGAAAGCTCAGCAACTGAACAAAGGACTTGATGAACTTGTGTATCGCTCCAATCTTATTGGAACCGATCGCCGTGTATGTAATTGGGGCGGGGGAAATACATCAACCAAAACGGTGATTAAGGATTTTCGGGGAAGAGATGTAGAGGTCATGTATGTGAAAGGCAGCGGATCTGATCTTGGAACCATGCAAGCTAAACATTTTACGGGACTTCGGCTTGAAGATATTAATCCTTTATATGAATTAGATGAAATGCCAGACGAAGAAATGGTGGCATACCTCAGCAATTGTATGATTGATTCGAAACACCCAAGGGCATCAATTGAAACCTTGCTTCATGCGTTTCTGCCATTTCCACAGGTTGACCATACACACCCGGATGCCATTATTAGTATCTGCTGTGCAGATAACGGACGCGAAATCGCTCGTGAAATATATGGAGATCGATTCGTCTGGGTTCCTTATATTCGTCCAGGTTTTACTTTGTCGAAAATGATTGCAGAAGGTGTCAGAAATCATCCTAATGCGGAACTTGTGCTTATGGAGAAGCATGGACTGGTTACATGGGGAAATACCTCTGAAGAGACGTATGCAAAGACAATAAGCGTGATTCAAGAGGCCGAAGACTATATTGAACGCCAAGCACAGGAGAAAGAGACATTTGGAGGAGCACGCTATACATCGCTTAGCGAGGAAGAGCGCCGCGCAGCAGCAGCAGCGATCATGCCTTTGATTCGCGGAGCTGTCAGTGATGAGAAGAAAATGATTTTAACGTATGACGATGCAGATGATGTATTATCATTCGTCAATGGAATCAACTCGAAAGCTTTGTCACAGGTCGGCGCAGCTTGCCCTGATCATCTGGTACATACCAAAGTTGTTCCTTTATTCGTAGAATGGGAACCAAAGTTAGAAAATATAGACCAAGTGAAACTGATTTTATCTGAAGAAATCCAGCAGTATAAACAGAATTACAAAGCCTATTTTGAACGCAACAAACATGAAGGAGATCAAATGTTTGAAAGCGCACCGCGCGTCATTTTGATTCCTGGTATCGGGATGATCAATACGGGAAAAAGCCATGCTCATTCGCTAATTAGCGGTGCACTATATCATAGGGCAATTGCCGTGATGAGAGGCGCTACTGCTCTAGGAGAATTTGTCTCTCTTAGCGAAAATGAATCGTACAATGTGGAGTATTGGCCGCTTGAACTGTATAAATTGTCACTCGCACCAAAAGAAACGGAATTCTCGCGTCAAGTTGCACTCATTACGGGAGGTGCGGGCGGAATTGGCAGTGAGACTGCTAGGGTGCTTGTATCTGAAGGGGCGCATGTGGCTATTGCAGACTTGAATCTCGAAGGGGCTCAGCGTGTCGCTGCAGAAATCAATGCCGAGTACGGAGATGGTAGGGCCCTTGCCATTAAGATGGATGTGACGAACGAAGAGCAAATTAAAGAAGCTTATTCTCAGTGTGCACTTACTTATGGCGGTGTCGACATTATTGTCAATAATGCGGGGCTTGCAACCTCGAGTCCGTTTGATGAGACGTCGCTCCAAGAATGGAATTTAAATATAAATGTGTTAGGAACAGGATATTTCCTTGTTGCCCGCGAAGCTTTTAAGGTAATGAAAGAGCAGGCGCTTGGAGGCAGTATGGTTTTCATTGGTTCTAAGAATTCAATTTATGCCGGTAAAAATGTGACCGCTTACAGTTCTGCGAAAGCTTTGGAAGCCCACTTAGCTCGTTGTATTGCGACAGAAGGCGGGGAATACGGAATTCGCGTGAATACGATTTTGCCGGATGCGATTTTACAAGGCTCTGCGATATGGAATTCCAACTGGCGTAATGAGCGAGCAGAAGCTTACGGAATCGAACCTGATCAGCTGGAAGAACATTACCGCAAGCGAACTACACTGCTCGTTAATATTTACCCAAGAGATATTGCCGAAGGCGTCGCTTTCTTTGCCTCATCCAAAGCAGAAAAAACAACAGGGTGTATGTTGACGATTGATGGCGGAGTACCTGCAGCCTTTACACGTTAAATCCGTAAGTATTCATTCGTTTTGTGCTTCACATTCGAAGGAGGGAACAGATTTGAAGGATAAAGCCTATGTACTATTCGAAGAGCAGCAGTTAGCAAGAGGAATCGATGTTAATCATGTAAAACAAAAGCTAGCCGAGCTGAAAATTGAAACTCCTTCTTGGGGTTATGGAGATTCCGGTACACGTTTTAAAGTGTTTCAAAAAGAAGGCGTTCCGCGTAATCCTTTTGAGAAAATGGAAGATGCTGCCGTGGTCCACAGGCTGACCGGGCTCGCTCCGACCGTTGCAATTCATATCCCTTGGGATCAAGTGGATGACTATAGTAAACTGCGTTCACATGCGGAAAATCTAGGTCTGCGCATTGGAGCCGTAAATCCGAATTTATTCCAGGCAGACGAGTACATGCTTGGAAGTGTAACGAACAGTGACAGCAAAATTCGTCGCATGGCAACCGACCATCTTCTTGCCTGTGTAGATATCGCAAAAGAGACCGGTTCGAAAGATGTATCTTTGTGGTTTGCCGATGGAACAAATTACCCGGGACAAGGCGACATCCGTAAACGCAAAGGCTGGATGCAGGAAGCTTTGCAGGAAATGTACCGTGCTCTGGATCCAGACATGCGGATGCTTATTGAATATAAATGTTTTGAACCTGCTTTTTATCATACCGATTTGGCGGATTGGGGCATGGCATACAATATGGCGCTGAAGCTTGGAGAACAGGCGCAAGTGCTAGTTGATACGGGACATCATCTCCCTGGGGCGAATATCGAACATATTGTAGCCTACCTGTTGGATGAGAAAAGACTAGGCGGTTTTCATTTTAACAGCCGGAAATACGCCGATGATGATCTTATCGTAGGTACCGTCAACCCATATGAATTATTCCTTATTTTCTATCAGATTCTGCAAGGAAGTATGGATGAAGATGAAGGAATACGAAGCGGTGTAGATAAAATCGCTTATATGCTTGATCAATCGCATAACATTGAACAGAAGATTCCTGCAATGATTCGTTCCGTACTCAATGTTCAGACGCAATACGCCAAAGCGCTGCTTGTAGATCACGAGGAAGTAGCGGCTGCTCAAAAAAATAATGATGTACTTGCTGCTGAACATGCAGTAAGAAGAGCATTTGAGTTCGATGTTACTCCACTACTGCATGCCGTACGTGAGGAGCAAGGACTTCCAGTAGATCCAATGGAAGCCTATTTAAACAGCCGTTATACTGCCGAAATTGCAGGGCGCGGCAAAGGAGGGGCTAGCTGGTGAGTGTCCTAGCCTTTGATTTGGGAGCCAGCAGCGGGAGAGCAGTCCTTGGACTGCTCCACGACTCCCGCATGGAGATAAGGGAAGTGCATCGATTTAGTAATAACCCGGTTTTTGCTGGGGAACACATGCACTGGGATATATTACGAATTTTGCATGAAATGAAACAAGGTTTGCTGAAAACAAAACAAGCAGGAGAGCGAGTTAGCAGTGTCGGTATTGACTCGTGGGCTGTTGATTTTGGGATCCTTGGCAAAGATGGCGAGCTACTCGGAAATCCATACCATTACCGTGATACGCAGACAAACGGTGTAATGGAAGAGGTGCTGAATAAGATTCCAGCGGAACGCATTTTTCAAAAAACAGGAATTCAGTTTCTTCCGTTCAACACCATTTATCAACTTGCTGCCTTGAAAAAACGAGACTCTTATCTGCTGAGAGAAGGGGCACATTTGCTGATGATCCCGGATTTACTCCGTTATTTTCTGACAGGAGAAAAACAGCATGAATTCACAAACGCGACGACCACTCAGTTGTTTAATCCTGTTATGAATGATTGGGACCGAGAATTAATCAAGCAGATCGGCATACCGGAAGAATGGTTTGGCCCCATTGTTTCTCCAGGCACGGAAGTCGGGATGCTTCGTTCCGAAGTGACCAAAGAACTCGGCATACGGCCAGTTCCCTTTATTGCGGTGGCTGAACATGATACGGGCTCAGCAATTGCTGCCGTCCCGGCGACGGATGGCCCGTTCGCTTACTTAAGCTGCGGCACATGGTCTCTCATGGGTACCGAGGTAAAAGCACCGATTATTAATGAACAGACGCTTGCGAGTAATTTTACGAACGAAGGCGGTGTGGGTCATACTTATCGTCTCTTGAAAAATATTATGGGATTGTGGATTTTTCAAGAGACGATAAGAGAGTGGGAGCGAGAAGGGCATGATGTGAACTATGATAAACTTCTTCATTTAGCTGAGCAGGCTGTTCCTTTTCAGTATTTTATAGACCCGGATCATTCTATGTTTCTTCCAGCAGGGAACATGACGACTCGAATCCAAGAATATTGTATAAAGACCAATCAACGTCCGCCACAAACGCAAGGAGAGATCATTCGGTGCATACTGGAAAGTCTCGCAATGAAATATCGGTATGTATATGAGCTGACAGAGCAGGTATCTGGGCAATCTTTCAGCGGGCTTCATATGGTCGGCGGAGGCATTCATAATCGCCTTTTATGTAAGTGGACTGCGAGTGCCCTTGGCAAACCTGTATATGCCGGTCCTGTTGAAGCAAGCGCGATTGGAAATATTATTGTACAATGGATAAATGAAGGCGTTTTCAGTTCTTTGACTGAAGCGAGAAAGGCAGTAAAAGAGTCATTTCCAGTACTTACGTATGAACCGGAGAACGCAGAAGCTTGGAAAGAAGCCTATCTGGGGTATGTAAAATATACAAATTTAGCTGCCTATGTATAGACCTAAACAATAAGATGAGTTTCTCTAGATAAGAGGTGTACGCTGATGAAAGTCTCCCTATTTATTACTTGTTTGAGTGATGCCATCTATCCAGCGGTGGGAGAAGCCATGGTTCGTATTTTGGCAAAATACGGTGTCACTCTTCAATTTCCGAACGTGCAAACTTGCTGTGGTCAACCGGCTTATAACAGCGGATATTTTGATGAAGCGAGAACAGCTGCCAGAACGATTCTAGAAGCATTTGAAGACAGTGATTTTGTAGTCTCACCTTCGGGTTCGTGCACTTACATGATCCATCACTATGAGGACTTATTTAAAGATGATCCTGTTCTGGCAGAACAAGCAAGACGTCTTGAAGCGAAAACTTATGAATTTACACAGTTTTTAGTTCAGGTGATGGGGATCACCGATATAGGTGCTAGATTCCCTCATAAAGTTACGTATCATCCGTCCTGTCACGGCAGTCGTTTATTAGGAGTGAAGGAAGAACCGATGGCTCTTTTAGCAGGAGTCAGGGATATCGAGTTTATTCCACTCCCTTTTGCAGAAGATTGCTGTGGGTTTGGCGGAACCTTTGCTGTGAAGATGGCAGATATTTCAGGTGCGATGGTAACGGAAAAGGCAGAACATATCGTCGAAACAGAAGCCGAAGTTCTGGTTGGTTTAGATATGGCATGTCTGATGAATATTGCCGGCCAGCTTCGCTTCCAAAATAAGCCGGTTCGGGTTATGCATCTTGCTGAGCTGCTATACGAAGGGGTGAAGTCTTCATGAGCATGGGAGCAGGGAAACATGCCGTTAGAGAACGCGCTGAAATTGCGCTGCATGATGAATTTTTACGCAGAGCGGTACGATTTACGACAGAAAGGCTTCGTGGTGGAAAAAAGCTGGCATCTGAAGAGCATGGAAGATGGGAGGAATGGAGAGAACGCGGAAGACAGATTCGCCTTCATACCATCGCTCATTTGGATTATTATCTAAATCTTTTTACTGAGAATGCGAGAGCGAACGGAGTTCACGTCCATTTTGCCGAGACCGGTGAGGAAGCCGTTAAGATTGCCTTACAGATCGCCAAACACCGGGAAGCTCATTCTGTCGTAAAGTCTAAGTCCATGGTCACAGAAGAACTGCATCTGAATCATGCATTGGAAGAAGCGGGAATCGAAGCGATTGAAACCGATCTTGGTGAATATATTATCCAGCTTGCCGGTGAGATGCCTTCTCATATTGTTATCCCGGCTATTCATAAAAATAGATATCAGATCGCCGAGCTGTTATCTAAAGTTGCGGGAGAGACCCTGGCTCCTGATACAACCATTCTCGCAGGATTTGTGCGAAAAAAATTACGGGAACGGTTTCTCGATGCCGATATTGGCATGACGGGATGTAATTTTGCAGTTGCGGAGACAGGTTCTATGGTTCTCTTCGAAAATGAAGGGAATGCTCGGATGGTGAGCACGCTGCCGCGAACTCAAATTACACTGATGGGCATGGAGCGTATCATCCCATCATGGGCTGATCTAGAGGTTATGGCAACCCTGCTGCCAAGATCGGCTACAGGTCAGCGTATGACGATGTATATGTCAGGTATAACGGGTCCTAAAAGGACCGAAGATGCCGATGGACCGGAACAAATGCATATCATTATCGTGGATAATGGACGTTCTTTGCAGCTCGGAGACCCAGAGTTTCAAGAACTGCTGAACTGTATCCGCTGCGGTGCATGTCTAAACGCTTGCCCCGTCTATCGACACATTGGTGGTCATGCGTACGGAAGCACGTATAGCGGACCGATTGGGGCCGTCCTAACACCAGCATTAAATAAAAATGTCGCAGAGTGGGACGATATTGCCAGTGCCTCAAGTCTCTGCGGAGCGTGTTATGAAGCTTGTCCTGTGAAAATCCCTTTACATGACATGCTTGTTTCTCTTCGTAGACGTAAAGTGGAGCAAGGGTATGGAAATAAGGTAGAAACAGCAGGGATGAAGGCTTTTGGAACGGTCGTGAAGAAGGCTAGTCGCTTTAGTACAGCGATAAAAATGGGACAAATCGGTCAAAAATTAATTGTGAAAAATGGCGAAATTACGTTAAAGGCAGGACCGCTGAAGGGATGGAACAGTTACAGAGTAACTCCCTCGCTTGCAAAGCAGTCTTTCAGACAGTCATGGAAGACACTAGAATCCGAGATTCGTGCAGAGCACGTGGAGATGAATACGGATGTTCGCGATCGAATGCAAAATGTACTAGACCGTAGACAACAGGGGGATTCGCGAGATGAGTAAATATGGCGAAACTTGGCTTACTGAACTCGAACAGGAATCGCGGCGCAAACAGGATGCATTTATGCAGCATATTGCTTCTAAACTGCAACGACCGCGTGTAATGCAAAGACCCGAAAGACCATTTCAAGGTTCACCTGATTTTTGGAATGAGACCCATTGGGATGATGAAAAGCGGGTTGAACAGTTTTCGCTTCACTTCGAGAGCGTAGGGGGACATGTCGTCCTTGTTTCTAATGAGCAGGAACTCCGTGCATGGATCGAGGAAAAAGCAGAGGTGCTGGAACCAAAACGAATTATTTGTCAGGATCAAGAAGAGCTAAGGGCGCTCCACTTAGAAGATTCCATCCCCTACGCCAAGATTACTTTTTGGAATACGGAGGAAGGAATTGATGAGAAAGTGTTGGCTGCAGAAGCGGATATTGGGATCGTGGTTGCAGATGGAGCAGCTGCGTATACCGGTTCAGTGATGGTGAAGTCTTCCAAGGAAAAGGGAAGATCGGTAAGTTTACTGCCCACGGCATTGTTTCTTATTATTCCTAGAGAACAGATCCGAACGAGAATGGGTGAACTGCTTGTAGAACTCGACGAACAAGGCCGAGAGGAATTACCGGCAGGGGTGCATTTTATATCCGGACCAAGCAGGTCTTCTGATATAGAGAATGATCTGACGATTGGAGTTCACGGTCCTGGAATCGTATATGCGATTATATTGGGTTAGACTGAAACTAAGTGAAGGCCTCCGAAGCGAAAGGAATGGAGGTTTCTTCACTTCTTTTATGTTCAGCAAGCAATGATTTGGGTAATTAATAAAATAGGTGATTACTATTTCACGTGATGAATGATGTAGGTGTTTAACGATCTTATCGAAGAACGCTGTGATAAAAGTACCAAGAAAAGGGAGAAAATTCGATATTTTTCGAAATAAATATGAAACTTTTGACGTAAGGAATTATGACCTTATACCTGTTGTGCCACATTTTTCATCGTGATAGTGTAGATATGTAGGAGAGATTGAATAATCAAATCCACTTTTTTTTACATCAAAATGACCGGTTTACTGTTATGGTCAGTTGGTTCTAGAGAGTGCGAAATGAATCATAAATGAAGGATAACGGAGGGAAACGAAATGACAGAATCTGTTCACATACCACAACCTAAAACCTATGGTCCACTTGGAAATTTACCTATGATTGAGGGAACGGCTCCGATACAGTCACTATCTAAAGTTGCGAAAGAATATGGTCCGATCTTCCAAATGCAGTATCCTGCTGGACGTAAGGAAGTATATATATCAGGTCATGAATTTGTTAAAGATGCGACAGATGAGAAACGCTTTGATAAAAGAATATGGGCTCCACTGCAAAATGTTCGGCCGTTTGCGGGCGATGGACTATTTACGAGTGCGACGAACGAGCCTAACTGGAAAAAAGCGCATAACATTTTGTTATCTAGTTTTAGTCAGCGTGCGATGCAAGGGTATCACACCAAGATGCTTGATATCGCTTTTCAGCTCGTTCAGAAATGGGCGAGATTAAACCCTGATGAGACGGTTGATGTCCCGGCTGATATGACAAGACTTACGCTTGATACGATAGGGATATGTGGATTCGATTACCGTTTTAACAGTTTTTACAGAGAAGATAATCATCCATTTATCGATGCCATGGTTCGTTCTTTGGACGAAGGGATGAATCAACTTCATAGATTAGGTATTCAAGAAATGTTTATGGTGAAAAGAAAAAAACAATTTCAAGATGATAAACAGTTTATGTTCAATCTTGTGGATGATCTAATCAAGGAACGAAAAGAGCGGGGCGGCGGAAACAGCGGAGATTTACTTTCCCATATGCTCGAAGGTGTTGATCCGGCAACAGGTGAAAAACTCGACTCTGAAAATATACGTTTCCAGATCATTACTTTCCTGATCGCAGGACATGAAACAACAAGCGGTCTTCTGTCATTTGCCATCTATTACTTAATGAAGAATCCAGACAAAATGAAAAAGATTGTTGAGGAAGTTGATCGAGTCCTTAAAGATCCGGTGCCTACGTACAATCAGGTCAGAGAGCTCAAGTATACTCGCATGGTGTTGAATGAAGCACTGCGTCTATGGCCAACTGCACCGGCATTTTCTCTTTATGCGAAAGAGGATACACAAATTGCTGGTAAATATCCTATCAAGAAAAACGACAGTGTAACAGTGCTCATTCCGGCGTTGCATAGAGATACTCGGGTATGGGGAGATGATGTGGAAGAGTTCAAACCGGAACGATTCGCAGATCCAAGCGCAGTACCGCATGACGCTTATAAACCATTTGGCAATGGACAAAGAGCTTGTATTGGACAGCAGTTTGCCCTTCAGGAAGCTACTCTTGTTCTTGGTCTTGTTGTAAAACACTTTGAATTTATAGATGTTAATAACTATGAACTTAAAGTAAAAGAGGCGCTAACTTTGAAGCCGGATGATTTCCATGTAAAAGTACGCAGCAGAGGAAACTTATCTGCAGCACTTATGATTCCAGGTGCTTCGGCAGTTACCGCACAAGAACAAACGTCAGAAGCGGCCACAGCTGAATCATTGCCGGAGAATGCGCATCGTACTCCAATGCTTGTACTGTATGGTTCGAACCTGGGTACAGCAGAAGGGATTGCTCGTGAGGTAGCCGACCGGGCTAAATATCAGGGGTTTGATAGTAATGTAGCACCAATGGATGATTATGTGGGCGATCTGCCAAAAGAAGGCGTCGTACTTATTGTCACCGCTTCTTATAATGGCCAGCCGCCATCCAATGCAAAATCGTTCACACAGTGGATCGAGTCAGCTGGACCAGCCGAGTTCGAAGGTGTTCGTTATGTTGTATTTGGTTGTGGTGACCATAACTGGGCCAGCACGTATCAGCGGATTCCAAGATTGATTGATGAAACCCTGGAAGCAAAAGGAGCGACTCGTCTTCTAGGCAGAGGAGAAAGTGATGCGAGCGGGGATTTTGAAACGGATGTGGATGATTGGTCAGAAGGACTATGGCCTGATCTGATGCAAGCACTAGATCTGAAGCTTGTGGAAAATGGCAAGAAGAAGGGTACTAGCCTGAAAGTGAAATATGTCAGCGGAGTAGCTGCCGTTCCACTAGTAGAGACATACCATGCTGAACTTGGTCACGTAGTTAAAAGTGAGAATTTACAAAATGCAGAAAGCGGCAGAATTACTCAGCACATTGAGATTGCTCTTCCAGAAGGGGTGTCTTATCAAGAAGGAGACCACTTGGGAATATTGCCTGTTAATCCTGAATCGCTCGTACAGCGAGTGTTGAAGCGGTTTGCTCTTCAAGGAAGCAGCCACCTGGTTCTATCCGCCAGCGGAAGAAGCAGTGCGCATTTACCGGTGGGAACTCCCGTACGTCTTGATGATCTGCTTGCACGCAGTGTAGAACTGCAGGAGCCGGCAACTCGTGCACAGCTGCGTGAGCTTGCAGCTTATACCGTATGTCCTCCTCATGCGAAAGAACTGACAGCTATGCTGGATGATGAGATATACCAATCCGAAATTAGAGCGAAACGAATCACCATGCTCGATTTGATTGAAAGATATGAAGCTTGTGAAATTCCATTTGAGCGTTTTATGGAATTACTGCCTGCACTGAAACCGAGATACTACTCGATTTCAAGTTCACCTAAGGTGAGCGAAAATATCGTAAGTATTACGGTAAGTGTAGTAAGAGACGCAGCATGGAGTGGTCAAGGGCAGTATAAAGGAATTGCATCCAACTATCTGGAAGGTCTCGAAATAGGCGCAGAGGTATTCCTGTTTGTACGCACACCAGAATCAGGATTCCATCTCCCTGAAAAGGCGGAATCACCAATTATTATGATTGGTCCAGGTACAGGAGTAGCCCCATTCCGTGGTTTCATTCAAGCGAGAAAAGTAATGAAGGAGCAAAATATTAAACTCGGCGAAGCTCATCTATACTTTGGATGTCGGAATCCTGAACATGACTATCTATATAAAGAAGAGTTAGTCGCTGCTCAGGAGGAGGGCCTTGTTACGCTTCATACGGCTTTCTCGAGAGTGAATGGACAAGAAAAATGTTATGTACAGCATCTAATGAAACAAGATGCCGAACATCTGCTTAGCCTGCTGGAACAAGGAGCTAAAATGTACATTTGCGGTGATGGTACAAAAATGGCACCGGATGTGGAACAGACCTTGATTGCAGCTTATCAGTTGAAACATGGGGTTAGTGAAGATGAGGCATTATCTTGGTTGACCGGTCTTGAATCATCTGGTAAATATGCGAAGGATGTATGGGCGGGAGCTTGATCTAACCTTGAATAAAAGGCTAATCTCAGTGGTGTATTCACTGGGGTTAGCCCTTTTTTTTATAATTAGCTCATTTGGAAAAACCTGTACATTCTTTACTACAGGCAAGTACAATGTGGATAAGATTCGAAGACTATTAGCAGCCGCAGGGAGTGAGTACATGTTATCGTTTCAAATCATCAGTTTGATCGTATATTTAGGTTTGTCTGCTGTCATTCTTTGTCATAGTATATGGCTACGTGGGCGGGTGGGACAAATTAGGTTTGATGGCCAGGGGAAACAGCAATCTTTTCTTACCATAGTCGTGTTTATTTTAGGTGGCGTTTATCTCATTTCAAGTACAGGTATCTTGAGATACGGACTCTTTATTATCGCTTTTATCGTGCATTACTTTGTAACCCGGTTCTATGTAGGAACAAAGGGAATAAAGTACGGTACACGTTTTTACTCTTTCGACCAGGTCCGTTCCTATCGTGGGTATAGCGATACAAATGAGTTATCCCTCTTCTTACACGGAAAGACGAATGATATTTATTTACGGCCGCGGATATCTTATCATAGCAGTACAATTCGTCAGATATTGGAGCAAGAAGGAATAGAGAGCGTTAACGATCCGGAAGATACAACCGAACATGGAACTATGAAATAAGACGTTCTATTGCAAACACTGTTTTGGATGTAAGACGTAATCATGGGCGACAATTGGGCCTTTGCCCCAAACTTCATAAATAATAAACACTATATCCGCCTTTTGGGCTGCAGACTGTAAGTAAACTAGCTTAAACTAGTTTGCCTGCAGTCTTTTTTGTTTTTTATATGACGAATTTTGTGTGATTTAGTATGAGTGAAAAGGGACCTAAGATTCTTCTTATCATGACGTATTATATATTGACCAATTACCCTTCATGACGTATTATATTGGCTGAGAACAATTTGAAAATATTGGTAAATATGACAAGGAGAGATAAAATGAAGAACAAGCGTGTGTTTTTGTTTCATGAAGGAAACGCGTCTATGCGCGAGCTGCTCGGAGGAAAAGGTGCGGACCTAGCCGAAATGACGAAAGCTGGATTACCAGTTCCTTATGGATTCACCATCACTACAGCTTCCTGCAGAGATTATTATACTCACCTTGGTCATATTCCGCTTACACTCATTGATGAGATTCGAACAGCACTTCGATCTCTTGAACAAACTTCAAACAAGCGTTTCGGTGATCCGGTGAGTCCTCTTTTACTTGCGGTACGTTCAGGAGCGGTTACTTCTATGCCCGGCATGATGGATACCATTCTTAATTTAGGCCTCACGGATGAAACGGTAGAGGGTCTTGCGTTAACTACAGGTGATCGAAGATTTGCGCTGGAATGTTATGCGAGATTTATACAGATGTATGGTCATGTCGCCATGGATATCGAAAATAATGCTTTCTCTAAAGTTCTTCAGCAAGTAAACCGTGAATCGGAAGCGGAACATATCGGACAGTTATCGGAAGAGAAATTGGAAGAATTGATTAGCAAATACAAACAACTTATCCTTCATCGTGCTAAAAAGTCGATCCCGCAAAACGTAGAAGACCAGTTAATTGATGCGGTACGGGCTGTTTTCCGTTCCTGGTCAAATCCAAGGGCTAAGGTCTATCGCAAAGTTCATAAAATACCAGAAGATCAAGGCACTGCGGTAAGTGTACAGGAAATGATTTTTGGGAATCGGGATGAAACGAGCGGTACAGGCGTTTTGTTTACGAGGAATCCTTCCACAGGCGGAAATGAGATGCTGGGTGAATATTTGCCTGCTGCCCAAGGGGAAGAAGTCGTATCGGGTACCAGAACACCTTTTGGAATTACTTATCTCAAACAAACGATGCCGTCCGTATATGAACAGCTTCATGAAGCTGCTTCTTCATTGGAAGAGTTATATGGCGATATTCAAGATATTGAATTTACGATTGAGAAAGGTCAGCTGTACATATTACAAACAAGAAATGCAAGAAGAACAGCGCAAGCTGCCATGAAAGCAGCGGTTGATTATGCGGAAGAAGGAATTATTACCAAAGAAGAGGCACTGATTAGAATAGAGCCTGAACACTTAAATCAACTGCTCCATCAATCGATTAAAATTAGAGAAGAAGATGAGATTATAGCTAGCGGACTACCTGCTTCTCCTGGAGCAGTGAGCGGACAGCTCGTATTCGATGCAGAAACGGCTGAATCATGGGCATCTCTTGGGAAACGAGTAATTCTCGTGCGCAGGGAAACGACCCCGCAGGATATTCACGGTGTTATCGCAGCAGAAGGACTTCTTACACTCCGCGGTGGAATGACAAGTCATGCTGCTGTAGTGGCGAGAGGGATGGGAACACCTTGTGTATGTGGCTGTGAAGAACTTGAACTACGAGAAGATACGAAAGAGCTGATCTGCAGTGATCAGATCTTCCGCGAAGGAGATTTAATATCGATCGATGGCGGAACAGGAAAAGTGTATGCCGGAGAAATTGAACTGAGAGAGCCCGAAATATCCGAAGAACTAACACGGATGCTCGGCTGGGCAGATGAAGTGAAGAGGATGAAAGTATTTGCAAACAGTGATCATCCCCATGATGTGAGACTCGCTCGTAAATGGGGAGCAGAGGGAATTGGGCTGTGCCGAACAGAGCATATGTTTTTATCTCCATCGAGACTTCCGCTAGTACAAAGGGTCATTGTTGCAGGAAGTAATCAAGAGCGTCAGGAAGCGCTCCAAAGACTACTACCTGTGCAGCAATCTGATTTCGCAGAAATTTTTGCGGAAATGGATGGATTGCCAGTAACAATCAGGTTGCTTGATCCACCGCTCCACGAATTTTTACCTAAGCTCGAAGTGCTCGAAGGAAGAAGAGAGCATCTCGAGATGATTACACTCGATGGTGATACAGATGAACTCGAGAAGGTAGATCGTGTAATGGAGAAGGTTAAGGAATTGAAAGAATCGAATCCCATGTTAGGTCAAAGAGGAGCAAGACTTGGCATCGTCTTCCCGGAAATTTATGACATGCAGATCGAAGCTATATTCAGAGCAGCACTGCAATGTATTCATCAAGGGATCAAAGTACTGCCTGAGATCATGATTCCGCTGATTGGTCACGCAAGTGAGTTATCCTTCCTGCGTAAATTAGTAGATCAAGTAGCAGAGCAGGTACTTAGGGAAGAGCGAATCCATTGTCCTTACCGTGTAGGTACCATGATCGAGGTTCCTCGTGCTGCACTTACCGCGTCACAAATTGCGGAGCATGCCGACTTTTTCTCGTTTGGCACGAATGATCTGACCCAGATGACGCTGGGGTATAGCCGAGATGATGCAGAACGGAAGTTTTTGAATCATTATGTAGAACAAAAGATTCTCCCTGCTAATCCATTTGAAGTATTGGATCAAGATGGAGTTGGTGAGCTGATTCGGATTGGCCTTGAACAAGGAAGATCCCTTAAACCGGAACTTGCAGCAGGAATATGTGGAGAACATGCAGGGGAGCGAGATTCGATTTTCTTTTTCCATAACGTAGGACTTGATTATATTAGCTGCTCTCCTTATAGAGTACCGTTTGCACGTATCGCTGCTGCCCAAGCACAGATTCAAGCTTCAAATATAACAAAGTCATCACATGGTGAGAATCCTATTTCTACTACAGCATAAGAGAAAGTTAACAAAATACGCTGGAGGGTGAATAAAATAGAACTTACCGCACGCCAGCAGCAAATTATTGACATTGTACAGAAGAAGACACCGATTATTGGAGATCAGATCGCTGAACAGCTTGGCTTGCCTAAACCGACGATACGCAGCGATCTTTCTCTTCTTGTAATGACACAGTACTTGTCTGCGAAACCGAAGGTTGGATATTTTCCAGGTGAGCGTCTGACGGTTAAGGAACCGCTTCGAACTTCGCTTGTAAATATGAAAGTAAAAGATATTCAAAGTGTACCGGTCGTAATCAATGAAAATGCGACGCTTCACGAAGCCGTGGTTGCTCTATTTTTAGAGGACGTTGGCACCCTGTTTGTTATTAACAAAGAAGGTAGACTTTCTGGCATCTTATCTCGAAAAGACCTCCTGAAGATGACGCTTGGGAATCAGGATTTATCAGAAGTGCCTGTATGTATGCTGATGACAAGAGCCGTGCAGATGATTGCCGTCACACCGGAAGATCATGTGGTGGAGGCTGCACAGAAAATGATTAATTATGAAGTGGACAGTCTTCCTGTTATCCGAACGTGGAATCAAGAAGATGGGTATGAAGTGGTTGGCAGAATAACCAAGACTACCATTACCAAGCTTGTCGTTCAGATCGCAGTAGAATAGGCCGCTGGAGGAGAAAATATGCAATTTGTTGCTATATGCTCGGATTCACTTGGGGAAACTGCAGATCTTGTAGTGAGAGCTGCACTGCACCAATTTGAATCCTTGCAAATTCAGATTAAACGTTACCCGCAGATTCGCAGTGAGGAAGAGATTCGCGATCTGATGGAAGAAGTTCATCGAATGTCAGGGTTTGTTGCTTATACTCTTGTGCAGCCCGAACTTCGTGAACTGATCAAAGAAGAGTCAATACGGCTGAGTATCCGAACGGTGGATATTATGGGCCCCATGATGCAGGCCTTTATCGATACATTTCATGATTCCCCTACCCAAAGACCAGGGGTGCTCCACCGCCTGGATGAGGACTATTTTCGCCGGGTAGAAGCAGTTGAATTTGCGGTAAAATGTGATGACGGCAAAGATACCAGTGCGATTCGAAAAGCGGATATTGTCCTTCTAGGTGTGTCTCGCACTTCGAAAACTCCGCTCAGTATTTTTCTGGCCCACAAAGGTTATAAGGTCGTGAATTATCCCGTTGTGCCTGAGATTAAACCTCCTGATCCGCTTAATGAAGCAATCAAGGGACAAGTCATCGGCCTTACGATGGACGCAGAACATCTGCTTAAAATTCGCACAGAGCGCTTGAAAGTTATGGGTTTACCGCACGGTTCTAATTATGCTTCACTTGCTAGAATTGTTGAAGAATTGGAATATGCATATACGTTGTTTGATCGGTTAGGTTGTCCGGTTATTAATGTTACAGACAAAGCGATTGAAGAAACAGCCGGAATGATACTTGGTTATATATGAAACCGCCTTCTGGCGGTTTTCTGCTTCTTTTGATACGATAATAGATATAACAAATGCAAATAGGGGGGAGCCGCTTGTTAACAACAACAAGATACCAGAATATTACTATAGAACCTTTTGGGGAAGAACATGGACCGTTTTATATGAAATTAAAAGAGTTAGCCAAACTAGATGATCAGGAACATGTAAACCCGGCAGAGTCAGAAGTTGCTTTTGTTGCGCTTGCTGATGGAGTTCCAGCCGGCATGATTTTTACATATCATCGTCCGTTTCATCCTTACTGTACCTATATTTCACTTCTCGTCTTACCTTCAAGTGACCGAATGCTGATTGCATCGAGATTGCTGATATCTCTATCAGCGCACCGGATGGTGTACCCGCTCCAAATCTCTGTCTGGGAAACCGATTTTGCGATGAAGCAGGCACTTGTTAAGCAAGGTTTTTATGAAATTAGAAATACATATCAAGTACGTATTGCAACGCCTGAGAGCGGATTGATCAGAGATGAGGAATACTTCATGGAACACCACTCGGATTATCAGGTGTTAGCACTGTCTGAATATCTAAAGAGGGAACAAGCTGAAGAAGAACTTGTACGTCTTGTGAAAAAAACCTACGAACATACACACCGAGCAAATCCACCGGGAGTGTTCGATTTATCTCGCTGGAAGGCATTTCTGCATGAACAAGACTTGGAGTCACAAGGTTCTTATGTTGTTCTCAATGCTACGAACGGTCGTTGTGCCGGATTTGCCTTGCTTCATTCTACTTCAGAGAACGGTGTGGCGGAACTAGGATGGAGAGGTGTGGCAACTTCTGAGCATTTGGATCTGATTCTGCTGCTTACAAGAGAACAAATGAAATACGCCGCTGAAAATGGAATCAAGCAACTTGTTTGCGAAGTGGACAGTACAGATCCTTATCAAATGGAGATGCTGCATGTGTATCCGTTTGAACCTGCTCCTGCATGGGTTACTTATCATAAACAAAGATAATGACAGGAGTTGAATTTCTCATGGTGATAAGAGAACAAGTAGAACATTTTATTATGATTGAGCAACATGAACATGCTAGATTAAGCGGAGAGATTGCCAAGCATCTGAAACCTGAATACTTCATACATGAGAAAGATAGACAAGATGTCATTTATGCAATTACACAGCACGATCGTGGATGGATTCGGCTTGATGCACACCCCATCTGGAATGAAGTCACAAAAGCTCCCTATTATTTCGTCGATTATCCCTATGCGGTTAAGCTTAAGATGTACCAAACCGGCATTCAGGAAGTTGAAACCGTTAATCCTTACGCTGGTTACTTAGTAAGTCACCATTTCTCCACCTTTCCCGATATTAAGAATGGAACCGATCCATTCAGTATTTCTTTTAATCAGGAGGAGAAGCAGAGACAAGAGCAGCTGGAACAACAACTGGGTTCTATTCAGGAGACAGAAATGAAACAACATTATCACTTACTTCAATTATGTGATGATCTCTCTCTCTACGTATGTATGAATGAACCGGGGGTAAGCAAAGAGAAGGAACATCCATGGTTCCAGAATGGGCTCGGATCAGCTGCGGTTCTTTTTCAAGAAGGAAAAGAATCCGTTCAAGCATTTTGGAAAGATGAATATACGGTAGAAGTGCAGCCTGCTCCATTCAGGAAGTCTTTTGAGACGGAGTTATCGTACCGAAAAGTAGCCAAAAAGGACATTCAAGATAAAGGATTGAATAAAGCTTTTCACGAAACAGAGCAGGCAGTTCAAAAAATTACGTACACATCGTAAAAAATATAGCTCAAAGAAAAGAAATGGCCTTCATCGGTCGTTTCTTTTTTGTTTGTTCATTCATTCATTTTCTCTCTTTGAAATGGAAGGCAGATCAAAACAGTGTTATAATTAATCGAGCTTTTCGTAAAATAGAAATTAATTTTGAAAAATGGGGTCGTGATTTTGAAAAAAACGATGAAGGGGCTTCAGGGGTCCTTATTTGTTGTTGTATTTGTTTTGCTATTGGCAAAGTTTGCCTTATTTCGTTTCTTCGTTTTTAGAGATTTGTCACTGGACCGTATAGGTGCAGATGCCCTAGCGATTCTCGTTATTCTTAGCTTGTGGGAACTCATTAGTCCTCGCAGATGGAAAGGCAGTGCTTATTTTATACTAAATACACTCTTTTCTATTATTTTGTTCGCAGCAACGCTGTATAACGTGCAGTTTGGCTCTATACCTACTTACACAACGTTACTCAGCTTGAATCAGATTCCGCAAGTAGCAGGAAGCATTGGTATGCTCATTAAACCGATACATTTCTTGTTTTTCGCTGATGTAATTTTAATGGCGGTTTGGTGGTTCTACCAACGCATGCAAGGCAAACGCCGATTGTATACGAAACAGCTTTCCCGGATCTCTATAGTTGCGGTCGGAGCCATTTGCGTTATTTTCTCTGGTTTAACGATTGCGAAAGACGGTACGATCGAGAATGAAACCGTTCGTGCAGATGAGCTGGGGTTTCTGAATTATCAAATCGCTGCTGCCATTCATGCGAAAGCAGAAAATAAAGCGATCGCCGCTGGTGACCTGCAAGAGACCATCAAAAAAGTGAATGATCTAAAGTCATCCTACCCTTATCAGACCTCGGAGAAGGACCCTGATGCAAAACCAGAAGGGTATGGAGCGATGAAAGGTAAAAATGTCATTGTCGTGCAGCTTGAATCTTTTCAACGGTTCCCGATCGGGCAATCGGTAGAAGGTCAAGAAGTTACACCGGTTCTGAATGAACTTGTAAAAGATAGTCTTTATTTTACAAATGTATTCCAGCAGATTGGGCAAGGAAATACTTCCGATGCTGAATTTATCTCAAATACATCTATTTATCCGCTTGGCACTATTGCTATGTCTACCGGGTATAGCGATCGTGTTCTTCCGAGTTTACCGAGACTGCTGCAAAATGAAGGATATACAGCAGAAACGTTTCATGTGAACACGGTGAGTTTCTGGGATCGAAGTAAAATGTATCCTGCTCTTCATTTTGATAAGTATTTTGATAAGCCTTATTACAATAATGATAATTTTAATGAGATGGGTGCTTCCGATGAAGAACTATTTAGCGTTGGAGTTGAAAAACTGGCAGATTTAAAAGCACAGAACAAACCTTTTTATGCTCAGTTTATAACGGCTTCGAGCCATTCTCCTTTCAAAGTTAAACCGGAATTTGTGAAGTGGGACACCCCTGCTTCTATTGAAGGAACAGCGCTTGGGGATTATTTGACATCACTGAATTACGCTGATTATGCGCTTGGAACATTGATTGATGGTCTGAAAGAGCAAGGATTATGGGATGAAACTGTGCTTGTTGTTTACGGTGATCATTTTGGATTACAGAATCAAAGTACATCTCCAGAAGAGGTTGAAGCAGCACTTGGTATTCCATATCATGAGCAGGTCAGCAGATTTAATATCCCTCTAATTATTCATGTACCAGGGATGGAAGGACAAGAAATTGAGACGGTTGGTGGTCAGATGGATATTCTGCCTACGGTCAGCAATCTGCTCGGTATTTCACTTGAGGACACTAAATTTACTGCGTTCGGTCAGGATCTGCTAAATGTGGATCAAAATGTGATCGGAATGCGATATTACTTGCCAACAGGTTCTTTCTTTAATAATGATATTATGTTTATTCCAGGCACTGGGTTTGAGGACGGAACCGCAATTTCGCTTGAAACGCTGGCTCCTGTGGAAGACTTTGAGAAATATAAGTCAGACTATGATTACATCATGCAGCTCATGAAGTTGTCTGACGAATATGTGAAGCTGCTTCCGAAACGTGGATTATAAATAGAATCGGAAAGGCACCGTAAATAGGTACGGTGCCTTTTGTCAGGAAAAAATGAAGAGATGAGGAGAAGAACTGATGATCAAAAATGAAAAGATAAAAGCATCAGAAGTACATGTAACGGGACTAGCTGGAGAAGATCTCGGACTTATGTCTACATCAGAAGCATTGAAACTAGCAAAAGAATTAAAAGTGGACTTAGTATGTACCTCACTCATGACAAGTCCGCCGCCTTGTAAACTGATTGGGGCAGGAGCAGCGAAACAGGAAGCACTGGCTGAGAAACGTAAGGACAGAGCTCCGAAGACGAAGGAGATCAGGCTGACACCTCATATTGAAGAGCATGATTATGATACCAAAAAAACACAAATGGAACGGATTCTAAAGACCGGTGATATTGTAAAGCTGGTTGTTAAGATTCAAGGAAAGCAAGGAGAGGCAGCTAAGAAATTACTTGAAGACTTCATTCGGGATTTAAAACCACTCGGGAAACCAAGTACGGGAATCCAGCTTAGCGGTAAACAGGCAGTTGTGGAATTACATCCTTAAAAAAATGTTGTTAAATACAAGGTAGAGTTATTGGAATACAGATGATTTAACGCTATAATCTTAAAAGGACTTACATCCTTAACGGATGATCTGAAATATGAACTTACTCTAACAATTATCGGAGGTTACTTTTCATGGAGAAAACTTTAATCTTTGGACACAAAAATCCAGACACGGATACGATTTGCTCTGCACTTGCATATGCTGATCTGAAAAACAAACTGGGCTTAGAAGCAGAGGCAGTACGTCTTGGCGAGGTGAACGGCGAAACTCAGTACGCTCTTGATTACTTTGGCGTTGTTGCACCGCGTCTAGTAGAGACCGTAGCGAATGAAGTAAACAAAGTTATTTTGGTAGACCATAATGAACGTCAGCAAAGTGTAAGTGATATTGATCAAGTACAAGTTACTGAAGTTATTGACCATCATCGTATTGCAAATTTTGAGACAAGCCAGCCGTTATATTATCGTGCGGAACCAGTAGGCTGCACAGCAACCATACTTAATAAATTGTATAAAGAAAATAATGTAGAGATTTCAAAGCCTATTGCTGGTTTGATGTTGTCTGCTATTATTTCGGATTCACTCTTGTTTAAATCCCCTACATGCACAGATCAAGATGTAGCTGCTGCAGAAGAACTTGCTGCAATTGCTGGCGTAGACGCTAAAGTATATGGCCTGGATATGTTAAAAGCAGGTGCAGATCTGAGCAAAAAATCGATCCCTCAACTGCTGACACTGGATGCAAAAGAGTTCCAAATGGGTAACTCCAAAGTGGAAATTGCACAAGTAAATACAGTGGACGTTAATGATGTGCTTGCAAAACAAGAGGAACTTGAAGCAGCCATTTCTGCAAATGTTCAAGTGAAAAACTTGGATCTGTTCCTTTTCGTAATTACAGATATTCTAAATAATGATTCTGTTGCTCTTGCCATTGGTGAAAAAGCAGAAGCTGTAGAACGTGCTTACGGTGTACAACTTATTGAGAACAAGGCACTACTCAAAGGTGTAGTATCTCGTAAATCTCAGATTGTTCCTGTTCTTACAGAAGCATTAGCATAACAATTGAAAATACACAAAACCCTCTGACAGCAGTCAGAGGATTTTGTTATATCTACTCTATTTAGAACGAAACCGTAGGTTCATGTTCCATACTATTCTCAGTGATTTCTGGTGCTTTTTTAAATTCGACTTTCTTCACTCGGTTGCGTCCCACTTCTTTGACAGTAAAGAGGAGACCTTGATGAAGATGCGTTAGACCTGGTCTCGGATTAAGCAAGATGGTATATAACCATCCACCAATCGTATCCGCTGTTTCTAGATCGAAATGTATTCCCGTCATATCAGCGATTTGATCAAGCTGAATTTTTCCATCTACGATGTAGTGAAGCTCCCCGAGTTGTTCAATTTCCTTGCGTTCTTCAGAGTCAAATTCATCTCGAATTTCGCCAACGATTTCTTCGAGAATATCTTCAATAGTGACAAGCCCGGCTGTTCCACCAAATTCATCTACTAATACGGCGAGATGGACTTGTTCTTTCTGCATTCGTTTCAACAGATCATTAACCGCTGTTGCTTCAGATACGGTAAGAACGGGATGCATAAATTGTTTGAGATCAAGACTTTTACCTTCTTCATAATTAAGGAACATTTGCTTCGTATTAATCATTCCTATAATCTGATCTTTGCCTTGATCGGCAACAGGAAAGCGTGTGTACTGTTCTCTACGGATAATTTCCATGTTCTGATCAAACGTATTATTCGTATATAGACAAACCATATCGGTACGAGGGATCATAATTTCTTTCGCTAATAATTCGTCAAAAGCAAAAATACGATTTACATATCCGTATTCTGTATTATTTATTTTTCCGCTCTGATAGCTTTCAGATAAAATAATCTGTATCTCTTCTTCAGAGTGAGCATCTTCATGTTCACTTGCTGGTTTTAATCCGAAAATTCGAACCAAGCCATTGGCAGATCCGTTTAAAAGCCAAATAAAAGGATACATGATTTTATAGAACAACATAATGGGTCTTGCAACCAGGAAGGTCACAGTTTCTGCTTTCTGAATAGCCATTGTTTTCGGAGCGAGTTCACCTACAACGACATGCAAGAAGGTAACGATAGTAAAGGCAGTAATGAAGGAAACGATGTGGCCAATTTCTGCAGCGATGCCGAATCGTTCAAACAACGGTTCAACCATTTTTGCTACAGTAGGCTCACCGAGCCATCCAAGTCCTAGAGCTGTTATCGTAATACCAAGCTGACACGCAGACAAGTATCCATCCAGATTGGATGTCACTTTCTGTACGGCAAGTGCACCTCTACGTCCTTCCAGTACTAATTGATCAATTCGGCTCGGTCGCAACTTAATAATGGCAAATTCAGTAGCTACGAAGAAAGCCGTAAGCGCAATTAATACAACAAACAAAAACAAATTCAGTCCTATGTCATCCATTAGACGTCTTCACAATCCTTTATAATATATTTTAAGTTCATATGAACTAGTATACAGAACTTATGATAGGGTGAGCAATGGTCAATATCGTCTTGTTTGGTTGATTTATGGCGTTTAAGGTCTGAATTGATTAACTTTATATACTTTTGCGCTCCCTTGCACTCCTTTACAAGGGATAGCGGGTCACGTAATATTAGTCCATATGATTTGATAGGATTATTATTACAAAATTATTGGAGGTCCGTGAGATGACAGAGTTATTCACCCTTACTCGTAGCGAAATGGCACAACTGCTGCTGTCCATCGAAGGACATCATAAGATAACACCACTAGAACTGCTGCAAAAAGCGTGGAATGAACACCATAAGTCAGACGTAGATCAGAGAACCACATATGCAGCATTCTTATCCACTTCGCTTCCTCCCATTTTAGAAAAATTAATTAAAGGCAATCGAACGGCTGGTTTTTCCCTCCAAGAGATTGCATCACTCGCTCAAATGATTGAATATTCAAATACATCCCTTACTTCGATGCAAAATTGGGTGAAGCGGGATTTCAAAGAGTATTTTTCTTCACCGAAGATTGGGAAAAAATATTCCATTCATCAAGCTGCACTCCTCTTTATTATAGATGATTTAAAGGCAGTTCTAGACTTCGATTCCATGCGCAATCTGTTCAAGGGGGTTTTTATTGATCCGGAGCGTGACGATGATGATTTACTCAATCCGCTGATATTGTACAATACGTATGCGGATCTTTTTGAAAAGTTAGACTGTGAGAAGAAGCATTTCATTCACACGGATAGGGAAGCAGAAGCGCAGGTACTGGCGGCAGCTGATGAGATGGTGCAATCTTTCTCTTATTTAACGGAGAGACAACACCTTATCGTGAGAAATATAATTTTCATTGCCACCTTATCCATACAAACAACGTATTTGCATTCCCTTTCTAAACGATATTTGAATGCAACATTATTTTTATAATGATATGAATGACGAAGAATAAAGAGCCTGGTGTTTTGATAAATCCGGGCTTTTTTTACTTATGCAAAATGAGTGAAAAAGGATAACTAAAAAAAAGATGAATCTTTTGTAACCTTAGTTTGGAGTAAGGAAAAAAGAGGTAACTATTAGAATAGATATAATTGGTAGGTGAAGGAGGCGTCCACATGTCAGGGCCTTTAACAGACAGTAAAGTCTGGAAGAGCATCTTTCAGAATGCACCCATTCCGATGGCCATGGTTGTTGGCGATAAGGGAATTATATGTAAAGTGAATAAAGCGTTTGAAAAATGGGCTGAACTTTGTTCAGAAAATTTACTCTCTAAATCTTTTATACATATATTGGGTTTACAAGACATGGACTATTTTAATTTCAAGCAAATCGCTATCGAACTGGAGACAGGCAGCGAGGATTCAGTGCAATATAAAGTTTCACTAAACAAAGGACGTATCAAATCAGAAGAAGTGCAGCTTCACTTCTCGCTATTGGAGGATTCGGAACAGGAAGACCTTTGTTTTATTGTTCAGGCGGTTTCTCCAATGAAAGACTTAGCAGCGGAAAGAGAATGGGAAGAATCAAAATCTTTGTTTAAATATAATCCATTAGGAGTAGCTTCTATGGACCTCAGCGGCCACTTACTGCGGGTAAATGAAGGACAGTGTAAGATAACAGGTCATACGGAAGAAGAGCTTCTTGCAGACCGATACACCCCACTGATTCATCCTGATTATATAGAGAAGACCAATTATCACTTTTTTATGGCTTCCCAAGGGATCCCGCAATCGTACCATATTCGTATGCTTCATAAAGAGGGTCATTCCATTGAGGCAAATGTAATCAATGTTCCTACGATTCTAAACGGTAAAGTGGTAGGTGTTTACGGTATTACTAGCGACATAACAGAAAGCAGACGGTATCTTCAGGAAATTGAGAATCTTAGCAACCAACTTGAACTTATTTTTAATGCAGTAGATGAATGTATTTTTGGTGTGGATTATGAGGGGCATTTGACTTATTTGAATAAAAAAGGGGCAGAACTGCTCGGCATATATCAAGAGGAAGCGATTGGTCTTAAGCTTACGAATCAAATTTTGCAATTTAATGAAAATCATTATCCATATACACCAGAAAAGATGCCAATATATGAAAGTATTCTGTCCGGGGAGAGTCACTGCGTAAAAGAAGAGATCTTTGGACGCAAAGACGGGAGTACGTTTATTGCCGAGTATCAAGTCACTCCATTAATCGATCGGAATGAACGTAAAGGTGCAGTAGTCGTAATTAGAGATATTACATCAATCAAAGAGATTATGAAGGCAAAAGAAGAAGCGATTCATGCAGACCGGGCCAAATCAGAATTTCTTGCGATGATGAGTCATGAACTGCGGACACCAATGAACGGGATCGTGGGGATGACTTCATTATTGATGGATACAGATCTCGATGAAGAACAAAAGTCATATACAGAGATTATTGCGAATAGCAGCAACACACTTATGCAAATGTTTGGGGAACTGCTTGATTTTAGTAAGATCGAAGCCGGAAAAATAGAAGTGGCTCATGAGCCGTTCTCCTTAATTGAAGCACTTCAAGAGGTTCATGATCTATTTATCGCTTCAGCAGAAGAAAAAGGGATTCGGCTTATACAAAAGTATGATGAAAATATCCCAGAAACCTTTTTAGGTGATGTAACGAAAATCAAGCAAGTCTTAATTAACTTAATCAGTAATGGGATTAAATTCACCAATGTTGGAGAAGTGATTATACAAATCGAACAAATGAACACCCATCTGACGAATCGGAAATTACTTGTATTTCAAATACAAGATACGGGCATTGGTATTCCGCTTCATAAACAGCATGAATTGTTTCAATCATTCTCCCAGTTAGATGCTTCTATAAATCGAAAATATGGTGGAACCGGTCTCGGACTGGCCATTTCAAAACGTTTGGTTGAAGTTATGGGAGGCTCCATCAGCGTCAGTAGTGATGAAGGAAAGGGAGCTACCTTTCAATTCTTACTGGAGCTGGATACTGCATGAAAAAAAGGACAGTCTTCACCTCGTTCTCGTTAGAGAAAAGTCGGACTGTCCATTTCTTTTTTTATTATTCGTTCCATCCGCCTATAATACTAGAGAGCAACATACACTCCTCATCCTCTAACTCAGCGATGCATCGGATGTTTTCATGATCTTCTGGATCTGTACAGTAAATTTCACGGCGTCCATCCTCATGGTGAACGATGATGAAATTAGAACCTGATTTGGTTTCCAGTTGATACTTCATACCTACACCGGGCAAAGTGGATTTGAGAAGTTCCATGGGAATAATCCCCTTTCTAAGCTATAATTCTATTTGCTGTTATTCATACTCAAAGCCGTATTGTACTATCAGGTGCCTTCGAATGCAAGACGAAAAGAAGGAAAGGTACAAAATAGGACGGTTTCCTAGGCTGAGTTTCCGTTTTTTAATGAAAATTAAGATAATACTGCTTTTTAGGAAGGAATTTTGATGATTATAATGAAATAGAACTGTGTATACATAAATTAACAACATAGAGAAATTATTCTTCTTATACACCCGTTACAAGTTTTCACCTCCCTAAATAACCATCTTCTAAGACCAACCTTCATGGTTTTCCCTCTACAAACGTTTGATCTTCTAATGTCCAGTCACAGTCATCTTCAATATGTTATTTGTTTATTACTCACTTAAGTAGCAGTTATACAATTTTACATCTTGAGGAGGCTTATCCATGAACAAAAAAGAAGTGGTAGCTATGTTACTGGCCGGAGGTCAGGGTAAACGATTAAAAGGGCTGACGAAGACTTTAGCTAAGCCTGCTGTTTATTTTGGGGGAACTTACCGTATTATTGATTTTCCGCTTAGCAATTGTGCGAATTCGGGAATTGATACGGTAGGCGTATTAACACAATTTGAGCCTTTGGTGCTTCATTCGTATGTAGGAATTGGCAGTGATTGGGATTTAAATCGCCGAAAGGGAGGAGTATTTGTACTTCCGCCACATGAGAGAGAGGGGAGTAATAACTGGTACAGAGGTACGGCAGATGCGATTTATCGTAATCTGAATTTTGTTGACCAGTTTGATCCTGAGCATGTACTTATCTTATCAGGTGATCATATCTATAAGATGAATTATGATGCCATGCTTCAATATCACAAAGACCATGATTCGGACTGCACAATCTCGGTCATTGATGTACCTTTGCATGAAGCAAGCCGGTTTGGCATTTTGAATACAAAAAACAATTATGAGATTTATGAGTTTGAAGAGAAGCCGGAACATCCGAAAAGTACGCTAGCATCCATGGGAGTATATATGTTCAGATGGTCTGTCCTTAGACAGCATCTTCTTGAAAGTGAACAAGATCCGGATTCTACCTATGACTTCGGTCATGATATTATTCCTCTGCTTCTAAAGAATGAGAAGAAGCTGTACGCTTATCCATTTAGCGGTTACTGGAAAGACGTAGGGACGATTAAGAGCTTGTGGGAAGCGAATATGGATCTGTTAAGCGATGATCCTCCCCTGAATTTAAATGATCCGCAGTGGCGTATCTATTCACGTAATCCGAATGAACCGGCAGGCTATATTGGGACAAAAGGGAAGGTCCGTAATAGCATCGTGAATGAAGGCTGCATTGTCGAAGGTGAAGTCAGCAAATCGGTATTATTTTATGGGGTCGAGATCGGGGAAGGAAGTGTGATTACGGACTCAGTGATTATGCCTAAAGTGAAAATAGGAAAGAATGTTAGACTTCACAAGGCGATTGTAAGCGAAGGAACGATTATCGAAGATTACTCCGTTGTTGGGGGTAATGGAGATCAGGAAGATGAAATTTTACTAATTGACGAAACATTTCGACAACATACTTATGGACTTAGCTAAATATGAATGAGGACGGTGACCTAGTATGCAACAACTCATGGGTGTAGTAAACCTGGATCAAGAGCTTGATTTAATGAATGAATTAACGTATTTTCGTTGCGGTGCTGCCGTTCCTTTTGCAGGTCGGTATCGTTTAATCGATTTTGTTTTGTCAAATTTAATGCATTCTAACATTCATCATACCGCGCTATTTGTACGCAGGAAGTATCGATCGCTGCTTGATCATTTGGGGCAGGGTGCTCCATGGGATCTAGATCGCAAACACGGTGGACTTTTTATACTTCCGCCAGACTGGAATGATCCTACGGACCGTTCCAAAGGCGATTTGCAGCATTTTCATAATAATCGCGATTATTTTCTTCGAGCAAAAGGCACCCATATTATTCATACCGGCAGTCAGCATATTTACTCGATGGATTACCGCGAAATGTATCAGTTTCATATCTCTCAGCAAGCCGATGTCACTCTTCTTTATAAAAAAGTAGATGCGATTCTTCCTGAACATGAATCCTGTGTACGGGTCGATGTGGACGGTGTGAAAGTTACCGGAATTCATCAAGAAGGAGATCATCCTAATATATATCTCGGTGCTTTTATTATGGAAAAACAATTGTTTTTGAAATTAGTGGATCATTGTATTGCGCATGGTCAAGATTACTTCTTCCGTGACGGAATCCAAGATAATTTGCATAACTTAAACATTGCTGCATATGCTTTTGATGGATATCATACCGTAATTAACTCGATCGAAAGTTATTATCGTAATAGTATGGATTTACTCAATCAAGAACAATATCAACGTTTGTTTAAACAAAATGAGATTCATACCAAAATCAAATATGAACCGCCGACTAGATTTCTGGATAATGCGGAAGTGAGCAACTCTTTAATTGCTAATGGCTGTATTATTGGAGGACAGGTCGAGAATAGTATTATTTTTAGAGGAGTCAAAGTTCATAAAGGGGCACAAATTCGGAATTCGATCATTATGCAAAAGTGTGTAATTGAGGAGAACGCAGTACTTGAGAATGTAATTCTTGATAAAGATGTACATTTAACGGCAGACCGCACACTGATCGGCGATGCTAAGCAGCCTTATGTCATTGCCAAAAGCAGCCAAATTTAAAATCACTAAAAAAGGTCAGAGGAGTAATCCTCTGACCTTTCTTCATATGTTGAAAATCTGAAGTTTCATAATCGTGATGGCAGTTTATATGTATACTATAAGCCGGCCTTTTTCGCTGCTGATGAACTAAGTACACGCTTAGCACCATAGTATTTCGAACTCCAATAACCCTTATTAATGGGTGTAATGGCGATACCTTTAGAGGAGGTAGCGGAGACAAAATTGTTATCGCTTAGGTATATACCAACATGTGAAATGCCTTTGCCGCTGGTATCAAAAAATACAAGATCGCCTTTGGTAAGAGCAGATTTCTTCACTGATGTTCCTTTTTTATATTGTTGTTTCGAACTATGAGGTAAAGATACACCTAGTTTTTTGTATACATAACGAGTAAACCCAGAGCAATCAAACCCTGTGAGTGTTGTACCGCCGTATTTATAAGGAACACCAACTGTTTTATTTACTGTGGTAGTAAGTACAGAAGCGGAAGCTTCTCCGAGTCCTGCTGTGAAAAGTAAAGATAGTCCTAATGCTGCTGCTGCGAGTTTCTTTTTCAAAATGTAATACTCCTTCCAATGCCTGCGAGGTTAGCTAAGGATTCGGTTGAAGGTACCCTATGATCACTCTGTTTCGAGATCAATTCACCCATGGTAGGCGGGTCCCCCGCTTCTTAGGTGCGTAAGAATTCGGCGGTTATCGTGATTGCACCTTGTATATTCATGTTAATGATAACAATTAGTTACAATAATAATTACGAAAATGTTACTTTCTCTACAACGAATTTTAACATTGGCTGAATGAATTATCAACCTGATTTTGCTAATTTCACTCTCCTTTTATCGAATTTATTTCACCTTTGTGAACATAGATGTTGTTTTAACCTTATTAGCTGAATTATTGAAGTTGTTTTAATACCGACTAATTTACTTTACATGACGATAAAATAGGCCCGTAAGCATTAAAATAATGCTTACGGGCCTTTAATTTCTTCTTATTCATCGTGCTCAGTAAAAACAATTTCATAGACATTAGATACCACTTCAAAGGAGTGTATACGATTATTAAAGTCATACGTGTAAAGTGCCTGGATCGTATCGGTAAACACATATTCATCCCGTTCCCGTGTAGGTCTAAAGAGTGGAAACACTTGCATATGCAGTGTGTAAATAATTTGGATGATTTCACCAGGCTGAATATCTGTAATTTGCAATCTCTGCTGCTTCATCTCAAGATCTGTTAACTCACGTTTATGATCAGACCACTGAATAAAGCCATTTAGAATCGTAGACACACCCGGCGCTGGTAAGGGTAGAAATAAATCTGCTTTCGTATTCCCTGAATTCTGAATGGTTATCTCAAAAAGTATGTCATCTCCAGGCTCCACGAACTTCGGTGATGTGAGCACATGAAGTAATATCCGCGGGGCATAGAAAAAAACAGGAGTAAAAGCTAGCGTTGTCAGTCGAACTGATCTTCCGTCATTGATTCGAAATGTGTAAGTCAGCCGTGAACGGTTGACCCATTCTTCAGCAGAGACAAGGGAGTTAGGGATCACGGAAACTGTCGATTCAAAAGTGATATATATGCGGGAGTGTGGAATTAAAGTGCCTAAAGGAAGTCCATTCGCCAAAGAAACCTCAGGGCGAAGAATGCCATTTATTCTTACTGTACCCGGAACCAGATTGAGCTCTGGGGCTTGAAGTAAGTCATAGACTGCCTCTACGGGAATCTCTCCTTCATTTTGGATAAGTACTTCATATGTGACCGTATCCTTATAGGTTACTTGATCAGGGGTTATATTTACGGAAATCGTTAATACCGGCAACAAATAAGAGATAGACACCGGGTTTGAACGAATTGTAATTTCTTCTCCCTGATTGATATAAAGTAACGTTGCAACACTCGTAAGAGGAGTCGAAGATGTCCGTTTCCCTATTTTCACCTGATACGATATTTGTGTCGCTGAGCTTGCAGCAACGAAAGGTAATGTAATACCTGCGGATGGATCAAGATCAGGGGCGAGGAGACCATCAATCACCACACTGCCCGGAAGAAAAGCCATCTCACCCGACAATAATGTGCTAACTACTGCATTTCTGATATCTTCTTTTCCTGTATTTGTGATTTGTATAAAAAAAGTGATGATATCTCCCTCAAAAGTCTGATTCGTATTGGCATAATAGTAAATGGATAATTGAGAGGGAGATACGAATAAGGTGACAGGATTAGAGATGAGCTCTTTTGTAATGAGACGACCATCCATCGCTTGGAATGTATAGCTTGCTGTGGCCACGTTGATAAGAGTTAACGAATCAGGGATGCTACTTACAATGATCTGGAACTGAATTGTAACTTTCTGGTTAATCGGCAAGATCCCAATTTGCAGACCTTCTTGGGGACTCACCCCTGGTATAGGAACACCATCTTTCAAGAGGCTGTTAGGAATAAAGGAAGCGCCCTCCGGAAGGTTATCGGTTAGCGTAACTTCTGCAGGGGCATTCCCTGTATTCTCTATTTCAAGCTGATACATAACGATGCTGTCGAGCGTCACTTGTTCTACAGAGGCACTTTTTTTTAGAGTGAGAATAGCACCTGTAAGCGGGATAGATACCATATTGGAATAAGAGACACCTTCAAAACGGCCAGAAGCAAAACGGACAGAAGATTGATTGTTTAATACATAATTCCTTCTATCCTGCGAATTCATATCGTAACGACCTGTACTTGGAATGTAATGGTTGAGAAAGCGCCCTCCTGAATAGTCCCAACCGTAACTCCTGTATTCGGATTGGCGTTAGGTCTAGCGTTTCCATCCACAATTACACTTCCCGAAACAAACTTAGTACCGGCAGGTACGGGGTCTACCATAACGACATTTTCAACTTCTACTATTCCGTTATTGGTAATAACTACGGTATAAGTGATGGTATCGCCAACAACGGCATCTCCTGTGGAAGTCGTCTTTATAACCGTTACATTTGGTGATGAGACAGGGATTACGAGTGGGTTAGAACTAAAAGAACCGCCGAGCAATCGTCCATCTGGGGGTGCGTAAGTAAACGTTCCAAATGCTTGGTTGATCAGTTGCTGTAATTCTGGAAGCGTGTCAACGATGATTTGTAAAGTTACGGTAATATTGATATTTGATCCAGGAGCTACATTTCCGAGAGGAATACCCGTTTCCGGATTCACCCCAGGCTGAGGAACTCCGTTGATGAGTACACTATTTGGAACCAAGACGGCTCCATCAGGTAAGTCATCCGTTAAAGTTACAATTCCCGGTATATTGCCTGTGTTGGTTAGATTTAAGAAATAGGTTACGGTATCGCCTACCGTCACATTAGAAGTGCTGGATGTTTTTAGTAATTGAAAAATAGGCTGGTAGATTGAAATGCTTACTGTGTTGGAATAGGAAGCACCTGTAAAAGCACCTGAGGTAAAACTAACGGAAGAACGATTTTGGATGGTGTATGGAGCACTTGGAAGCGTATTTACTCTTACGTCAAAAGTTACGGTCACTGCATTTCCTGGTGCAATCGTGCCTAGATTAATCCCGCCTGCCGGGTTTGCGTCTATTCGTGAACTGCCGCCGACGGTAACACTTCCGGGTACAAAACTACTTTCGATAGCTAAAACATCAGATAATACAGCGTTATTCACATTTGCAATACCGTTATTCGTAACTAGGACACTATACGTATAGGTGTCACCAACGACTGCGGTTGATACAGAGGCTGATTTCACGAGTGTTATATTTGGTGAGGAAACAGGTATTTGCAACAAATTACTAACAAAAGAACCATTGAGTGTTCTACCATCAGGCAAGGTATAAGTGAAGGTTGAAGCCGCTTGATTGCTTAATTGTTGACTGACCGGTAACGTATTAACGACAACTGAGAACATAACAGTGGCTGTGGATGATACAACACCGACGGACATACCTAATGCAGGATTTGCTCCTGGAACCGGTGCACCATTTAGAATAACACTGTTCGGAATAAGTGCGGTACCTTCTGGAATGAGATCAGTTAGAACGACATTACCACCATAATTACCTGTATTCGTATACGTAATCGAATAAACTACGGTATCTCCGACTGTTGCATTAATGGTGTTTGCTGTTTTAACGGCTGACAAAATAGGACTATATACAGGTGTGCTTACGGTATTCGAGAATGTGCTGCCTGAGAATGTACCGGAAGTAAATGTTACGATTGCACGATTTTCGATTTGCGACAAAGAGGTAGTAGGTATCGAGTTGATACGATATTGAAAAGTAACGTTGACCGTAGATCCCGGAGTTATACTCCCTATCGTTACACCAGTAGCAGGGTTGGCGGTAGGACGCTGGATTCCGTCTACATACACACTTCCGCTAATAAAAGAAGTTGACGCAGGGAGTGCATCGGTAACAATCACATTATTTACCGTCTCGATTCCATTGTTCCCGATGTTTACGGTATACGTATTGACATCCCCCACAGCAAGGGAAGTGAATGAAGATATTTTAACTGCGGTCACATTAGGAGCAGACACGGTAACTACGGAGACATTAGAAGAAACATTTCCGCCGAGTGTCCTGCCCGAAGGCAATGTATAGGAGTAACTGACAAAGGATTGATTACTTAAGAACTGTGGACTCGGAAGCGTATCTATGACGACAGAAAAGGTAACTGTACTTGAAGTTCCTGGGGTAATACTACCAGATACAATGCCTAGAGAAGGGTCGGAGCCAGGTGATGGAAGTCCGTTGATTAATACACTGTTTGGAACAAAAGAGGTGCCAGCAGGTATCGTATCCGTTAGATTGATTGTAGCACCAAAGTTACCCGTGTTACTTACCGTAATACTGTAAGTGAGTGTATCGCCAACGGTAGCATTGATTTTGCTTGCAGATTTGACAGCCGCAAGTACAGGGTTATATACGGGAATGATCGGTGCATTAGAGAAGGTTGTACCTGCAAACACCCCAGATGTAAAACTCACGGAGGCGGAACTACTGATTTCAGGTGGAGTAGGTACGGAAACAACCCTTACGTTATACGTAACTGTAGCAGAAGCTGAGGCTGCAATTCCACCTAAACTAATCCCACCCGTTGGATTAGCAGTTGGATTTGGCCCACCATTAATCGTGACACTGCCAGGAATGAATGACGTCCCTGTTACTGGATCTGATAGAAGTACATTTTGTACATCTTCAATACCAAGATTAGTAACCGTTACGGTAAACGTGATAATATCACCAACGGAAACATCAGCAAGTGAGCTTGTTTTGGTAACGAGTACATTTGGTGATGACACAGGGAAACTAACCGTGTTGGATAAAGCGGTTCCTGTTAATGTCCGGTTATCAGGAGTGGTGAACGTAAAGGTAGATGAAGCTTGATTTGAAATGAACTGTGGTGATGGAAGCGATGTAATCGTAATGGAAAAAGAAAGAACTGAAGTTGCACCGGCTGCAATTACTCCTGCGCTAACTCCATCAATGATGGAAACGCCGGGTATGGAAATTCCATTAACAAGAACACTGTTTGGAGTAAAGGTAGTTCCTGCAGGGATGGTATCTGAAACGATAAGTGCAGCGGGTAGATTTCCAGAGTTTGTAGCCGTTATGGTGTATACCACAGTATCGCCTACGGTAGCGTTGTTTGTATTCGCTGTTTTGGTGAGTGAAATTTGCGGTTGAGTTACAGGAATTTGTGTTTGATTCGATGTTGATGTGCCTGAAAAAACACCTGATGTAAAACTAACCGTTGATTGATTATTAATCTGTGAAGGTACAGCCATGGTTACATTCACCTCAAATGTAACGACAGCACTTGCCCCGGGGGCTAGACTGCCGATTGGAATGCCGGTTAGAGGAGATCGATCTGGAGCAAGGACTCCACCGATCACCACACTCCCGGGTACAAAAGAAACGTTTTGCGGTAATCCATCGCTGATAATGACATTGGTGATCGAAGAGGGTCCATTGTTAGTAATCGTGGTAGTGTAGGTAACTCTATCACCTACTACAGCAAGAGCAGTAGAAGCGGTTGTGACCACAGATACATTTGGAGCAGATACCTGAATTACAACACTGTTAGATGTAGTACTTCCAGACAGTACACGGCCAGAAGGCGTTTGATAATAGTACAAAGCAGTTGCCTGATTCAGGATTTTCTGCGAGGCAGGCAGTGAATTTATCGTTACGAGGAAAGTAACAACGGTCATTCCACCCACAGGTACATCTGAAACTAAAAAACCACTTACTGGGTTGGCGCCTGGAGCAGGCACACCTCCAATTACCACACTATTGGTCACAAAGCTGACTTCAGTAGGTAATACATCTGTCAATGTTAGAGAGCTAACTATATTACCCGAATTGCTGATTTGAATCGTATAAGTGAGTGTGTCTCCAGCTGTAGCCAGCGTTGTATTCGTACTTTTCACAAGGGAAATCGCAGCGTTATAGACAGGGATCGTCACTGTATTCGATGTGGAGGAACCTGTGAATGATCCGCTTGTAAATGCAGCAGTAGCTTGATTTGCAATCGCTCCAGAAGCAGGTAAAGAAATGACTTTTAGCTGATAGGTTACCAAGGCAGAGGATTGAGCCACAAGTGGACCAACCGCAATCCCGCTAGAGGGTACCGCAGTACTTACAGCAACTCCATTAATACGAACTGAACCGGTTACAAAGGAGGTTCCTTCGGGAGGGATATCGGATAAAATAATGGAGCTGACGGTTCCAGATCCGGTGTTACTTACAGTGATGCTGTAAGCGATGATATCATTTATCGCCGCTTCAGCAGTATTGGCTATTTTAACCAAGCTAATATTGGGTGCTGACACAGGAATGGATACAGTATTTGAAGAAAGAGCACCACTTTGTGTACGGCCACTAGGTAATGTATATGCGTAATTGATCGTTGCCGTATTCGTGATGGTTTGCGGTGTTGGCAGAGAAATGACCTGAAGCTGGAAAGTGACAATGCTTGTAGTATTTACTCCAAGCGAGCCGATGGAGAATCCGAGTGCAGGATTTGCTGCAGGAATAGGTACCCCACCGAGCGCCACACTTCCTGTAACAAAGTTTGTTCCAGGTGGTATGTTGTCAATAATCTGAACTTGAGCTCCTATGTTTCCTATATTCGTAAGTTGTAATGTAACTTCAAGTAGATTACCAATGGCAGTACTTGTAGCGTTAAAGCTTTTTAAGGCGGAAATATTAGGCACGTATATAGGCGTCGAGACAATACTAGATACAACGTTTCCTGTAAAACTACCTGAACCATATGAGATACTCGATTGATTCGAAATCTGACTGGTCGAAGGGACTGAAGTTACAAGCGCTTGAAAAGATACAGTTGTTGATCGGCCGCTCTGCAAGCTTCCTATGGAAATACTATTCGCGGGATTTGCACTTGGTCGAACCACACCATCCACAGTAAAACTTCCTACAATAAAGTTAGTGCCTGGGGGGCTGGCATCTGTGAAAACGATATTTTGTAGAGTGGTCAGACCGTTGTTTGTAATAACTGAAGTATATGTGATCGTTTCTCCTACGGATGTATCCGTTACATTTACTGATTTCGTAACACTCACATTCGGTGTGGTTACAGGGATCGATAAGGTGTTAGATACGGCTGATCCGCTGATTGTTCTTCCATCAGGTGGCTGAAACGTATAAGAGATACTTCCTTGATTGACTAGACTGGGCGGTGCAGGGAGTGAGTTAACAACCACTTGGAAAGTAACATTTGTTGTACTTCCAAGAGCTAGGGTTCCTATATTCACACCAGTAGCAGGATTCGCTCCGGAGATCACCGTTCCATTCACTCGAAAGCTGCCAGGGACAAATGTTGTACCCGCAGGAATGACATCGCGATAATTCACAGCCGCTCCTATATTTCCCGTGTTAGCAATGGTTGCTGTATAAGTCACCGTATCTCCTACCGTGGCATTTGTTGTGTCTGCTGACTTAACTATAGTGAATAGTGGATCATAAACAGGTATAGATAGGTTATTGGAAGGAATGACACCTGTTATCGTACCTCCCCCAGCAACACTTTGGAAAGTAAAAGCAGTATTAGCTGAATTCGAGATCGTTTGATTCGCTGGAGTAGAGCTCACTGTAGCTCTGTATGTAATTGTTATTGAACTGCCAAAATTCAAGGTTCCAATGGGGACACCGCTAAGTATATCGAAGGTGGGTCTTGATGTTCCGGCAACAACTACACTTCCAGGTACAAAGGTAACGCCTGAAGGAAGGACATCCGTTAGTACGACACTCGCTGCATTGGCGGTTCCTGTATTCGATACAACAACTGTGTATGTATAGGTGTCTCCTAAGACTAAACCCGTTGCAGAAGCGCTTTTAACGACACTAATGGAAGGCGAATTGATATTAATCTGAATTGCATTTGCGTTAATAATGTACACATCTCCGGAAGTGGTGAGGTTTAATACCGCAGATGACTGATTATTGATGAGTCTTGCTGAAATATCTACATTCGTAATATCCCAGCCTTGTCTGCCGCCTATGATATTCGTTCCCGGTGCGCCATTTATTTGATTAGATGTTCCAAATGTCCCCGTAGTATTAATTAGCCCAGCGTCATTATTAATTTGGGATGCAAAGAAATTGTTAGCAAAATTATTCGGACCTGAAAGAGAAACAAGCGTAGCAGAAGTGGGTCCGAACTGAGCAGAATCTCCGGTTCGATTGGCATCTCCCTCCTGTGCGCTAAATAGGGCGCGACCGCCGAGAGGTCCTGAGGTTGGAGTTGCAAATCCAGTTATCGTTGTTGAATTGGATGCATTTACAAGAATACCGCCTGCTCTTAGCGACATATTCCGAAAGGGGAGTGAGGGGTTGTTATAGATAACGGCTAGAGTCCACCCTGCATGGTTAGCTGTGGTATCTCCGGTGATGATGATCGTTCCTACCACACTTCCAGTGGTATAAGTCCCGGCACCCGCTTGCTGTACAAGGGGCGTTACGTTGGCAGATCTAACATATGCCTGGGCACCATTCCCGAGATCAAATGCATTATAGGTGGTAGGGTCCGGTATTACACTGTTCGTTCCGCTTGGTGTAATAAAAGTTACCGGATTATTAATTGCGCTCGACAAGTTAACAGAACCATTAATATAAGAACCGCCCCAGATCAATTCCGCATAGAGAATCGTACTTCCCGAAGGCATCACAAGAGTAGCAGATGAGCTATTGCTTACATAGTTATTCGTTGTTCCCAGTGGATAGGTCCCAAACCTGGTTGCTGTGTTTGTCGTTATAAAAGCGCCGATGCTGTCTAAATCTCCTGGAACTCCTTGGACAGCAGAACGGCTTAAGCCTAGTGTATTCCCTGTAAATGTGATCCCGCCGGTAGCATTATAGGTTGCCCTTAGAACCAGAGGAATGAGAGACACCTCCTTGGAGTGGAAATATAATATTAATGATATCAATAACAAAAAATAGTTGCTACACTTAAGCTATGCTTAGACACACCAAAATATTGTAAATTTTATACCATAGGTATCCAGTTTTGAATTCTAACCTCCACATCATGTACAATGGATAGAGTTAGAAGATTTATTATGAGCCGCATGATTAAGTATAATCGCCCTAAGAGTAAGGAAGGATGAGTTAGCTTATGAACGAGTTAGTCAATTCACAGAAGCAGATGGAACAAGTTAAAAGAATTAAAAATGAAATCACAAGATTTATTATGGTTTATAAATTTGCACTCGATGAGATCGAGACCAAAATTGATATTCTGAAAGAGGAATTTGAATCTTTTCATGATTACAGTCCGATTGAACATACGAAGTCCAGATTGAAATCACCGGAAAGTATCCTGAAGAAATTACACCGTAAAGGACTTCCGATTTCGGTAACGAATGTGAAAGAACACATTAAAGACATTGCGGGTCTTCGAATTACATGCTCTTTTATTTCAGATATATACAAGGTTAGTGAAATGCTACAAAAGCAAAGCGATATTAAAGTGCTTGATGTGAAAGACTACATTGAACATCCAAAACCAAATGGATATAAAAGTTTGCATCTAATCGTGGAAGTACCTGTTTTTTTATCTGACGGGGTAGAACATGTATGTGTGGAAATTCAGATTCGGACGATTGCGATGGATTTCTGGGCCAGTTTGGAACATAAGATTTTTTACAAATACAAAAAAGAAGTTCCAGAGTCTCTGCTCAAGGAACTCAAAAGCGCTGCGGACACGGCAAATAGTCTGGATCTGAAAATGGAGAGACTACACCACGATATCAAAGAGATTAAAGATGCAGAAGAACAAAACAATCAAGAAGACCTTCGTAAAATTGTCATTCGCGACCAACAGTTTATGCTTCCTTCCGCATTTCTTGAAATCATTGATCAGGCAACGGATTCTTTCCGTAAAGATCAAAAGTAACTTAAAGAATTGGAAATATATATTCTTATACTAAAAAAAGGCTGTCCCTGTAGAATTGACTACAATAGGGCAGCCTTTTTTCTTTATTTATTTCTTCGAACTTTTCTGATGACAACAAAGAGTATAACACCAAGGAGGAGAAGACTAGCAATAGCTGTGATAATGATATTCTGAATATTAGGTGTGTTCACTGAGAGTTCAAGATGGTTAGCGGATAAAAGTTCCACATGCCATGTCATTGTTTTGCCATCGGCGGTCACTGTATCTGCATTACTTGATTCTGGTTTGATCGGCAAAGTTAATTTGAAATCCAGTTCAACATCTTTTAATAATAAATTGCGCACGAAGTTAGGGATCGCTTGTACATGTTCGGACCAAGTATTGTCAGGAATCGCAGACATGAGATCCGCATCGACGGTAATCTTGTGTTTTGAGAAAAAGAAACCTTCCTCCGTCACGGTAGAGTAAGAGATATTTTCAGGAAGTTCTTGTTTGCTGTCCTCTCCACTGATCTTCACTTCCTTAGAAGCAGAAATCTCACTTGTACCTTCGGATTGTTGGTTCTCAGTCACAAAACCATTGTCTTCAAAAGCATTCTCAATCGTCTGGACAAGCTCTTTTTGACCTATGAATTTTACATTGCGATTCTGAACCTGCAGGTTGAAATTCACGTCTGCCGTGCCATCTGTATGGACGGTTACATGTGCCTCTCCCTTGGCACAGGCGGAGAGAAGGAGTAGGAGGAGCATGGACATGGCAAGGGTTAATAGACACTTATTTTTTTTGTTCTTCATGGTTATTCAGATCAGCCTTTCTACTATGTAATGAGAGGAAATAGGAACAGCTTATAAAATTAGATAACAAAATATAAATCATATGATGCAAGGCCCATTCATATACATATAACGGGAAACGTAAGTGCAAGCCATTAACATAAGGCCAAGCGAATGGGAGAGGGGATCTGGTACTGAAGGAGCATCTTATGTGCAGGAGGCGAATCGCATGAGTGCAGAATTGCTCATCCAACTGCTAGTGCTCATCTTGATGATTATTCAGCTCAGTTCCCGTAAGTCGTAAGGCAAACTCAAAAAGCAAAGAAGAGAGGAGGACCGGGTATCCGGTCGCTCCTCTCTTCTTTGTACCCTCTAAATAGAGGGTACAAACGATAATAGACTACATAATAAATACTAGATAGATAACGGCTGCAAGAATAATGCGATAAATCGCAAATGGAACCAATTTCACTCGATTAATCAGTTTCAGGAAGAAACGGATGGAGATGAGGGCAAAGATAAATGCAGAAATGAAACCTGCAATAAAATAAGGAAGTGCATCCATTGTGAAATACTCCCAGTTTTTCAGGAGAGACAAGAAACTTGCTCCACACATAACGGGTACGGCCATAATGAAAGTAAAGTCAGCTGCTGCCCGGTGACTCATCCCAAGAAGGACACCGCCAGAGATCGTAGAGCCGGAGCGTGAGAATCCAGGCCACAAAGATAAACACTGCATAAGTCCAATCGAAAATGCTTGGCGATAGGTCATCTGATCCACGGTTTCTACTTTCGGCTGTTTTGGAGCAAAGTAGTCAGCGGCAATCATAAAGAAAGCACCAACGACAAGTCCGATGAGTACCGTGTTAATGGAGAATAGATGCTCATCAATATAATCTTCGAAAAGTACCCCCAGGACAGCCGCTGGAATAAGACCGACAATAACCTGAGACAATTTAAGACGATTGTGACCAGGTCCTTCTGGAATCGCGGGTTTCTTCTTACCGAACAGTCGATCGAGTCCGAGCAAGTTAATAAAACGATCTTTAAATACCACGAGTACAGCGAGAATGGAACCTAATTGAATGACTACCTTGAAAGTGTTTGCCACATATTGAGTTAGAAATTCTTTTGAATTCAGCCACATGTCATCAACAATGATCATATGTCCCGTAGATGAAACCGGGGCAAACTCAGTTAATCCTTCCACCATTCCAAGAATAATGGTTTTTAGTAAATCTATAAAATTCATGTTGATGTCACTTCTCCTTTATAAAGGGTGCTTCATTTATTTAGTTTTTTTGTTGCGTCTGAAAAACCAGATCAAGAAAGCAATACCTGCTATTGCGATAATCGCATAAGCAAAATTAGAGTATACACCGATGAAATCAGTGATTTCATGCCAGTTACTACCGAGGGTAGCTCCCACCAGAACCAAAATTGTATTCCAGATTAAGGTACCGATTGTTGTATACACCAGGAATAATCCGAATTTCATATTGGACATACCAGCTGGAATCGAGATCAGACTTCGTACCAGCGGGATCATACGGCAAAATAGTACCGTCCAATATCCGTATTTATCAAACCAGGCGTCTGCTTTGCGGATATCTTCTTTCTTGATACGTAGAATATGTCCCCAACGTTCTACGATTTTCTCCAAACGCTCCACATCAAGTAAGAGACCTACACCGTATAGAATGACTGCGCCAACGACAGAACCGATCGTAGCAGCAATGATAACCCAGAAGACGGTAAGGGACGTGTACGTAGTCATAAATCCGCCGAAGGGCAGTACGATTTCTGATGGAATCGGCGGAAAGACGTTCTCAAGTGCAATAATCAGAGCTATACCAATATAACCAAACTGCTCCATAAAACTTGTAATCCAATTTTCCAAGGTCTACCTCCTAAAATTAAAATCATGTTAAAGTGATTTTTTTAAATTTCGTAAGTAATGAAAACGAATAAAAAAGAAATACAGCACCTGGGCAAGTACAAAACACAAAAGCACAACTCCCATTTTAGATGCAATGGATAAGTAGAACAAGCTTTGCAGTGCAATAAATGCAAAAATGCTGTGAATTACAGCCATTACGGTAGGCACAAAAAACAAAAATGCTAGTTGGCCGGTTACACAGCTCCGAAATTCTCTAGGAGTCAGGCCCATTTTCATCAATGTTAAATACTGTCTTCGATCATAATCCAGATCAGCATAGAGCCGGAAGTATAAGAAACTTCCTGCAGCAATGAAGAAAATAGCGGCAAGCAGCATCGCAATAAATAGAAGAATACGATACATACTTTCTCTGAGAATAAACAGCGTACCGCTTACCGACATCGCATAGGGTTCTCCTGCGTCATAACGTGTTCGTCCATGATCAGCTAGTTCATCTGCTAAAAAAGCGGTCTGCTCAAAATGCTCTACATAAAAACCGGTGTACACATCGACTCGAACAGGGCTGACAATCTGTGCGAATAACTCATCGTGAATAACGAGCGCTTCAAAGCTATCATCAAAGTCTGCGAGTAGATTATCTGGGATAATCACGTGCTTGGTGTAACCTGTTTCTCTAATCGTTACTTCAGGCTCAAGCAGTGTATACTCTTTGCGCTCTTTCAGTCTGATTTTGCTCTTGTCATTCTGTGAACTAATTAGTACATAAGCTTCATTATAGGCGGGAGACTCCTCGGACCATTCATACCCGGCGAGCTGAACTACCTGTTTATAATCTGAAAAAGATATCAGGGGCAGTTCGAAAGAGAATACCTGGTTGTCCTCATCCGGATGAATCGCCGCGTACTTTATCTGAATTTGATCCTTTTTGTAGGGGGTATTTCGGTCTTTGAGCTCTGATGTAATACGCGATAAATGGGCGTCTTCTGATGAATTACCTTCTTTGGATACATAGCCGACAGCAGCGGGATAATCCTCCAGAAAAAGCTCAGTTACCACATTAATCGAAGCAAATACACCCAGCGAACAAAAAGAGATCGTCGAAACCATCGTCACCATAAAGAACAGTTTTGCGTGTTCTTTCATCCGCGTGGAAAGCCCAGAGAACATAATTAAATGAGTTCGTCTGAGAGAAAGCTTTCGGTTTCTTTTTATCCATTGAAGGATGATGACACTAAAATGAGAGTAGAACAGATACGTTCCAACCATCGTGATGATAACTACCGGAATCACCCGATTATATATGCTGTTCGTATCCGACCCGGCTGCTAGTGTATATCCTGTACCGAGTAAAATCAAGCTTAGTAAAGCGAGCCCCAGTGAACCTTCCGGTTTTGTTTTATTCTTAGCCGCTGCTTGAAAAAGATCAATGAGTTTCGCTATACGTACGATTCTCGAGGTGTAAGCAGAAATCAGCAGGAATAAGAACACAAAAGCAAAAAGGGTCAGCATGAGTGGTTGCCATGATAAATAAAACGGAAGAGAGCTAATCTCAAGTGCCCTGGCACTGGCGAGAAAAAACAATTTGGCAAACAGTGCCCCAGCTGCTGTACCTGCCATGGTTGCAGACAACCCGATGATCATATTTTCGAGGAATATGACTTTGCCGAGCTGAGCAAGGGTCATCCCATGCATTAACAGGATTCCGAACTCTTTTTTGCGAGAAGTTAAAAAAGAGCGTACAGAATACAGTACAAACAAGAAGGAAAACAGAAACACCATACATTCTGCCAAAACGAAAGCCTGTACGGCAAGTTCTGAACTTAACCCGCGTCTGATATCAGGATGATAAATCAGCAATGCATTAATAAAAAATACCATTACCGAGAAGGCACTGCTTAAAAAATAGGCAGCATAGGTTCGTTTATTACGGACAACATTCTTAAAGGCGAGCTGTCGTAAGGTCATATCGATCTCCACCTAGTAAAGCTAACATATCCACGATTTTTTGGAAGAAAGCTTGTCTGTTTTCGCCTCGGTATATTTCATTGTATAGCTTTCCGTCTTTGATGAAAATCACCCGCTGACAATAGCTGGCAGCCATTACATCATGGGTAACCATCAGAATAGTGGCATGCTCTTGTTCATTCATTTGCTGCAGCATTGTCATGACATCTTTAGACGACTTGGAATCGAGATTCCCGGTCGGCTCGTCAGCCAGGACAATAGACGGATGATGGATCATTGCTCTCGCAATCGCGGTACGCTGTCTTTGTCCACCTGAAATTTCATGAATCATGCGGTGACGGATGGACTCAATTCCCAGGGTCTGAATAACCTCTTCCAAACGAGAATTCATCGTAGAGAGCGGAATGTTATCAAGGGTTAATGGCAAGACGACATTCTCTTCCACGGTAAGGGAGTCCAGCAGATTGAAATCTTGAAAAACAAAGCCGAGTTCACGCCTGCGGAAAAGCGCCATTTCTTTTGCATTCATCAGATACGGATTGTTACCCCTAATCTTAATGTCTCCGGAAGAAGGAGGGTCGATCGTAGCGATGGCATTCAGCAATGTTGTTTTGCCACTCCCCGATGGCCCCATAATGCCTACGAAATCACCGTCTTTTACTTGGAATCGAATGTTGTCGAGCACTTTATTCTCGATGGAACCTTCATATATTTTTGATACATTTCTTACTTCAAGAAGCGACACTTCACTTTTGCCACCCTTCTCTTGACCGTATTTATTATAATAAGTTCTGCTATGAACTTACCAGCATGCAAACTTACAGTTAACTTACAGATTTGTAAGACTAGAAAATCAGACGAATACAAGTGCCTTCGCCTTGTACGGATTCAATCTCAATTTTGTGACCAAGTTTCTCACAGACTTCCTTTACAAGATAAAGACCCATGCCCGTCGATTCAGGTACGGTTCGTCCGTTTTCCCCAGTGAAAAAAGGATCGAAAATTCTTTCTATATCGTGTTTTGGAATGCCAATCCCTTCGTCTTTTACCTCAAGAATGGTGTGCTGTTCCCGCTCATAACTGTCAAAATATACTTTTCCATTTGTTCGGCGGCTGTATTTCACACTATTCGTAAGCAGCTGAGTGATGATAAATGTTAGCCATTTCTCATCAGATACAATCTTGAAGTTACTCGGTATTTGAATAACAGGAAATACATGATTCCTTATGAACAGTCTCTTCTGATCGGAAGTAATGGTTCTTACGATGGACCCTAGAGATATCGTTTCAATATGCAGATCATGTTCAAAAGAATCCAGCCTTGCGGCATATAGCACCATATCAAGACCTTTTCGCATCCGATCTAACTCATCCTCCATACCATGCGACAATTCATCATCTCGTTCTTGATTTAATAGATGCATCACAGATAGAGGTGTCTTCATCTGATGAACCCATTGATTGATAAAATAGATATGCTGATCCAGCTGTTCCTTCACGCTTAGGAGCTCCGTTTTTTGTTTTTGATCTTGGTGAAGCAGTAGCTTATGAAGGCTTTCAGCTAGCGGCGCATGTTCAGATCTATAGGTTAATTCATCAGGGACTGCCTTAGGTCTTGCAAGTCGCTCGTAAAAATGCCGATGCGTATAGTAGCGATAAATCAAATAAGCTACCAGTAGACTTGTACTAAGCAAGATGGCATAAAGGGAAAGAGAAGTATCCCGCATTCCGCCAAGCCAGTAGACGAAAGAGATGAGTGCGAGTTGGAGCATATAAATAAATAGTAATGGCACTTGTTCTCTTAAAAACAGCAAGATCCCTTTTTTCATGTCTGTTCTTCCAGTTCCGGGCGCAGTCTATATCCTAAGCCGCGAATCGTTTCCACCGCATCAGTCAGTCCCAAAGAACTCAGTTTTTTTCGAACTCGAGTAATGTAGACGTTGAGCGTATTATCATCAACAAAGGTATGTTCATCCCAAATTTTTTCAAGTAACCGGTCTCGAGATACCACTTGGCCCGGTTTTTTCATGAATTCATCCATAATTTTGGCCTCGGTATGACTAAGATCGAGCCGCTCATCTTGATAAAATAAAGCGAGTCGTTCCATATTCAGCGTAAGACCAGCCACCGTTATTGACCGATCCTGTTCACGGGATGAATACGAGCCGAATGCCCGGCGAAGGTGGCTGTTTACCTTGGCAATGACAATATCATAGTCAAAAGGTTTGGTTAGATAGTCATCCGCACCATTTTCAAGGGCCATAACTTGATCCATTTTACTTTCTCTCGCGGATATAAATACAATCGGGCAAGTGGATCGATTCCGAATTTGTCTGCACCAGTAGTATCCATCATAACGAGGAAGATTCACATCCAGCAGGACAAGATGGGGCTGAAAAGCTTCAAAATCTTCAATAACAGTATCAAAGCGGGAGACTGCAAAAGTATCAAAACCAAATTTATGTAATCGTTTCTCAAGCAAGGTGACTAACGTTCTGTCATCCTCCACTATGAATATTTTAAACATGCTTATTCTCCTTCATAGCAATGTAATCTACTTGATTGTATCAAATTTTGTGGAGTGAAGAAAAAATACAGGTGAATATACAATATCTTGCTGTTCCCGTGGAAAACGTGATTGCTAATTTGTGGCGGTACAATTCTTGTTTCTTTTACACTATTATTAATATTGCTAATATTACATCAACGTTACCCACTTGAACTAGAGAACACCGTATTTGTTAACCCCGTTCCATAAGGCATTACCCTTCAAAGTTTTTATAAACTCTCTAATTATTTCAGAATAAATGGAGCACTTTCGGAAGATAGTAAGCGGGCAGAGTATGTCCTAAGCAGCATTATATCCAAATGGCAAAGTCACTCTCTATGAAAACAGTTGAGGGTACGGAAGAAGGCAAACAATATTTGATTATATTTTTCTTGATGTATGTGAGGTGAATATGGAGAAAATATTACTCAAAAAAATAAGGATTGTTTTTTTTATTCTATCTATTGTAATATTCACATCATTTTCGGGGGTCATATTCTTTACAGAAAGTAAGATCACATATCAGGAACTGGATGAGATAATTAAACAAATTGAAGGTTCATATAATGAAAGCGAAATGAAGAATATACCCACTTTATACGAAAAATCCGTATTTGTTGTCGATGGGAATACAGGCAAGATGATAGGCATAAGCCAAAATAATGAACAAGAAATAAACTTTGATGATGCAGAGTCTACAGAAGAGTACTTATTAATCCTAAGAAGCAGTAACAATGGAAAACTTATTAAAATCAACGGTACTTCGAAATTTCTTAAAACGAAAAATATGGACGATACGATCCTAGGTGCTTATGTAGAGGCAGCCACGGTATACAGGACGATCCTAATACAAATTATTTACTTGCTGGCAGGTATAGTGGCAGTCCTTATCAGTGTCATTATGATTGTTAGGTATCATATTAAACGATATGTCTTACAAGATATTTCATCAATTGAATCGAGTATTAAAGAATTAATGGCTGGAAATACGGATGTTACATTTGAAACAGAATACGATACAGAGTTTCGGCATATAACAGCGGTACTAAATGATTGGAAAGATAGTTACAAATATAAAAAAGAAAGAATGACGAGAATGATTTCTTCCATCGACAGTCATGTCGCCGTGTTTGAATGTCTATATTCCATAAACCAGAATTTCTTCTCTGATAATACACAGTATATTTTAGGGGTGAATGATGAAGAGTGGGATGAAATGACCAAGACACCAAAAGGGTTTGAAACATATCTCACCTCATTGATTTCTGATTCTAAAGAAGACATTATTACGCTGAAAAACGATAGATATATCAGGATTGTGTCCTTTAATAACGAAAATGAGTTTTACGGGATGATCATGGATAAAACTGAGGATATGAAATTGAAAAATAAAATGCAACAAGAACTACATGCTGCACACGAGGGTGCTGAAATTGATCCTTTAACTCAATTGACCAACAGAGCAGGGCTAGAAAAGAAAGTGAAAATCTCGTTAGAAAATGAACCAGGACAAGGAACGATGCTGATTTTTGACCTGGACAACTTTAAATTGGTGAATGATAAGCTAGGACATCCGGAAGGGGATAAAGTATTAAAGAAATTCGCAGGTTGTTTGAAATCTTATTTTAGAAAAAACGATATTGTCGCGAGAATGGGCGGAGATGAATTTGTTGTTTTTATTCATTCAAATATAGCTGCAGATATTTTATCAGATAAACTCCAAGCTTTATTAGTTACGATCAGGCAGGAATTAAGCAGCTATGATCGTTATGGACTCTCAACGACTATCGGAGTTGCCTATGTAGATCAAAGTACAAATGGTTATGATGATCTTTATAAATGTGCAGATGTTGGACTATATATCGCAAAAAGACGGGGGAAAAACAGATTTTACATTAACGAAGATCATAGTCGATTGTATGAGTTCTAATAAACCGTGAGGTCTTTATGCATGAATGTGAAAAATGTCACAGTAAAGATTTGTCACCTAATTTATAATTATTTACAAATGGTGAAATAGAAAGTAAAAGAATGACTTAAGCATGACACAAGCACTACGAATAGATTTAAATACGAAAGAGTAATTAGATGTTTTAGAGGGAGCAAATCTCTCAGAGATGGAAAATGAAGTTTAGCTAGCAGAATGATATCATACACCTAGAGTGCTGACCTCTTAAGGGAAGAGATCAGCACAGATCATCTTACCTTTCAATTTTATGAAAATCATAATAAAAGAAATGTTGAGACTACGGAGGCTGAAGAGCCTCCTTTTTGTTTTCTCTAATTATTACCATATATCTTGTTCGTGAGGTATTCACTTGATCGTAGCTGTAGTAGAATGAGAAGAAAATATAACGAATAAAAGGGAGAGAATAGCAGATTGGAGCAGGATATAGAACAATTATGGAGTAATCAATCTGCGGAGCGATGGAAGAGACGCAAGGGGGAACTAGCCGCTTGGATTGAACGCCCGAAACCTCAAAATGGGCAAAAAAAACTGATGCTTTTCGATGATATAGAAGTCGATGCTTCCATCTATCCCGCTCTCATGGCTCTCAAAAATCTAGATTTCAAAACGGAATATTCATGTGCAGGCGTGAGTATTTTGGATGAACCAGAGGACCATTCTCTATACGCGTATGTTACTTTAATGGAAGGTCCAAATACGGATCAATTTGTGAAGTATGCAATGCAACGAATGGGATATCGTTTATTAGTTACATATGAAGGACTCAAACATCGTTATGACCTATCCTCCTTCTATATCTCACAAAATCGTTCTTTTTGTTATGGGCTTGAACTTTGTGCAAAAGAATTCTCTTATAAGATGTTGCAGCCATAACTTTTTGTATGCACATTGTGTTTCTTCTATAGAGAGGGAGTGATTGAATGCGTAAACGTTTTACAGGGATCGCGGTAATAACTTTTGCAATTTCTATTATATTTATGGGATGTACGAATGAAGACCAGTCCACTGAGGCTACCATTGCTCGAAGTGTGCAGCCGGCATATGAAAAAACGTTTACGGACTTGCATCTTGGAGAGGCACATTTTTATAGAGCATTCATTCCGAACGGAGCAGAGAAATGGGTTCATTTTGGAATTGATACCTATATTGGTGGACAGCTTCAAGAAGTGACTCAGGAATTATCTACGGGGAATTTTATTGAAAGAGAAGATGATGAGTATGATCTTGGGCTGGTATTAATGAATCATGGAGATAAGATTCTTGCTCAACTCAATGTAGATGGTACAAGTACAAGCTTGTATGAACTCCCTAAAGCAAAATTGGAGGAAGGTAAGGGACTCTCAACTTCGTGGGTAGAGGCATTGCCAGAGGATGAAGATGTACCGCTAATTGAAGGGGAAAAGCAAATCGTAGGTGCTTATTTAATGAATACGAATAGGCGGATCATATATCATGATTTATCAGATGCTGGGCAGCTTAAGCAGGCGATTCGGGAGAATCACATTATGCATATTCTGTATATGACATTAGAGACTGTGGATAAAATACCACAATAACTATAAAAAAAAACGGAGAGCTTTTACTAAACAGTCCTCCGCTTTTTTGTGAATTTAATATTAGATTCTAGAAGGGATTATGTTAGAAGTAACTACTACAGATATAAATTTAGAGAATTAGATTTCTTGCAATTTCCGTAGCCGAAAATCAGGCATATCTTGCGGTAAATAATGATGGGAAGAAGACAATAGAAGACAATGAAGTCGGGGATAGGTCGCCAAGGAGTTGAGTAGAGCAGTGGTTAAATTAGATTTAAGTCGTGTTGTTTTTATTGGAAGAACATTTGACGAGTATATGTTAATGTTCAACCTATCTAAAGAGGATTTACGTGATCGAAAGATTCTTGACTGTCCTGCAGGTGCTTGTTCTTTTACAGCAATTGCAAATAAAAACGGTGCAGACGTTACTGCAACAGACATTGCTTATTATCATCCTTTTGAACAACTTGCCGAAAAAGGATTTAATGATATTGAGCACGCTATGTTAAACATGGAAAAAGCACAAAGTAATTTTATATGGGATTATTTTAAGTCAGTAGAAGAGTTAAAACAGCAAAGAATACAAGCATTAACTGATTGCTCAAATGATATGAAAGAATCCCCTGATCGTTATATTCCTGCTGTTTTACCTGTATTGCCATTCAAAGATAATAAATTTGAGTTAACTCTCTCTGCACATTTCTTGTTCATGTACGCCGATAGGTTTGATTATGAATTCCACTTGGAAGCAATACAGGAGTTATTGCGTGTCACAAGGGGTGAAGTACGTATATTCCCTTTAAATGATCTATCTTGCAATAGATATGAACATGTAGACAAGATAGTTGATTTCATACAAAGTCAAGGTTACGTTACAGAAGAAATCAAGGTTCCATATGAGTTTCAGAAGGGTGCTAATAGTATGTTAGTAATTAAGAAGGTTTAATAGGGTAATCTTTTCGGTGTTATCTAGATAAAATAGAGGTTCTATGCAAGAAAGCCACTCGATTGTTAGGAGTGGTTTTCTTTATATGATGGATATTCGAATTTCCGAGGGTGATTATTATCAAAATTTTCATCGAAGTGATAGACCTTACAGAAGAAGAGGAAATCCGCATCAGGTGTCATCAAGAGGATGAAGAAATACATGAACTCATTAATAAAATAAAAACCGAAATGCTCATTATACTTGGTTATCATGAGGATAAGATCAGCCGCATCAAAATTAGTGATATTTATTATTTTGAAGCTGTTGACGGCAAAGTGTTTGCGTATGGTAAGGACAACGTTCATGAAGTCAAACAAAAGCTTTATGAATTGGAGGAACTTTGCAAGGAGAAACATTATTTTCGGGCTTCCAAATCCACCATTCTAAATGTAGCTAAGATTTCCAGTATTCATCCGTCGATCAGCGGCCGTTTTCAAGCATTATTGGATAATGGGGAGAAGGTCGTCATATCACGGCAGTATGTCCCTATGCTTAAACACATACTTGGCTTATAAAAGGGGGACCTATATGAAGTATTCCGAGCTTATTAAAGAAATGATAAGAGATTTCTTAATTATATTCGCCTCCATCATGATAATCATCACTATTTTGCGTCAAATCTATGCTCCTGATGCAAATTTCGAATTAAAGACGATTTTTACAATTATGGCATTCTCTTTTCTGGGTGCTTTGACTGGAATCATTTTATATACGCCGCATGCGATTAGCGAGAATAAAATGCGTATACGAGTGATTTTCCGCTTCTTTTTTCTGGAAGCCCTTTTAATTTCTCTGAGTGTCATATTGAATCTCGTATACAGCACATTCGATATTCTATTATTGGCTTTGGAAATCGCCGCAGTATATGCTATCGTTCGCCTACTGACGTATAAGAATGACAAAAAGGAAGCTCAAAAGATCAATGAAAGACTAAAAACATTTAAAAACGAGGTTTAGAAGATATGCATAAACCGCACCTAAATAAATTCGTGTTTGCAGTGTAAATCCACTTTATTGCGTTGTTTTTTTACAACTTATTGGCCCTCAGCTACAGCTTATCGTTTATGCGTATACACCTGCTCTGCCATTTCTTATGATGAACTCATAAAAAGTTGGAGGAGGAGCAGAGAAGTCTTATGGAGATTTTAATACTTGTGGTTACGTTGGTCTTTGAGCTCGCAATTGCCGTTTATTCCATTGCAACCAAGCAAAGCTGCAGCAAGATCAAGAGTTGGATGAGAATCGCAATATTTATAGGATTTATGATGCTGATCTTGGGGGAGATCGTCGTATGGGAGTACACTTGGGGGCTGTTTGCAGGCTTACTCTTTATATTAACGTTCAAGGAAATCGTTGCACTCCTGGGCAAACAAACACACACTCCACGTTACAAAGCATTCTCTACGGTATGGAAATTCCTTTTATTAGCACTGACCGTAGTCGTTACCCTTGTTCCTGTTTTACTTTTTCCACAGCATAGACTGCCGCAAGTGACAGGTCCGTATGCAGTGGCGACCGCCACTTACAGCTATGTAGACAAGAATCGTATCGAAGAATTTACGGATCAAAATGACAATCGGTTGGTTAACGTGGAATTTTGGTATCCTGAACTAGCGGCCGGAACTTATCCTTTGCTTGTGTTCTCCCATGGGGCGTTCGGTATTAGAACAAGCAATACTTCTACCTTTACAGAACTTGCGAGCAACGGTTATGTCGTTGTTTCCATTGACCATCCGTATCATTCTTTTTATACCGTTTCGGAGGAAGGAAAGATCGTGACAGTTAATCCCGAGTATATGGAAGAAGTCAACAATGCAAATAAAGCAGGGGCTTATTCGCTTGGTGAGTATTTCGAGCTTACTCAAAAATGGATGACATTGCGAACAGATGATATGGATTTTGTCATAGATACGATTCTGAAACAAGCCGAGCAGAGAAAAGACTCTGTATATGAGCGCATCGATACAAAGAAAATAGGCGTGTTCGGTCATTCGATGGGTGGCGCGGCAAGCGTAGCACTGAGCAGAGAACACAATGACATTGAGGCTGTAGTAAATATAGATGGTCCGTTTTTTAGCGAACTTGTTTATGACAAAGTTACGAACGAATTAACTGCAAAACCGGAAGCTTACAACATCCCGCTTCTTAACGTTTATTCGGATGATGTGTGGATACAGCTAGACAGCATTTCTACGTATATCGCGAATAGAATTTCGAATGAAAACTTTAAAGATGCATACAACGTTCATTTTAAAGGCGCAAAACATTTAAGTTTAACCGATCTCCCTTTATTCTCGCCTATATTGGCATACCTGTTGCAAGGCGGAAAAGCAGATATCGATAAATACTATGCAATTGACACTCAAAATGAACTTATCCTTCGTTTTTTTGACTATGCTCTAAAAAATCAAGGTCAGTTTGCTCCAAAATCGACGTACTGAGTATCTGCTCCATATGAATATAAAGCACCCTAACAGTGATACCGTATCTTTGCTAACGATTAATGAATATGAAGTGATTTGGGAAAGAAAAAGAGAATTGGAAGTTCCACGTTTGTAACTGACTTTTCACGTTATACAACAAAAGAGTGCCCCTAGCCATTATCATGGCTTATGAGACACCCAAAGGGGATGTTATTTCAGATCTGTCAGTACTGATTAGAGCAAAAAAGATACTTATTGTTATATGTCCAAGAGACCGGAAAGTTCTTTGTCTTGCTGATAGACAGTTTTATTTTTGCCTTCCTTTTTGGCTTGATAGAGCAAAGAATCTGCTTCGTTGAAAAAGCGGGATTTTCCCATACCACATTCGTACCCGGACAGTCCGATGCTTACTGTGACCCGGCGATCTTCCATTTCCATGTGATTGAGCAGGCAGATAGATTCCCGAGCGCGTTCACATATATCGAAGGCTTGATCCAAGGTCTTCTCGGGAAAAAGGATGGCGAATTCTTCTCCACCGTATCGGGCGATAATCTCATTTGAAGTAAGTGACTGCTGCAGAATACCGGCGACTCTCTTCAAAATGATGTCTCCGACCGCATGTCCGTAAGTATCGTTGATAGATTTGAAATTATCAATATCAATAATCGCGATTTGGAGTGGCATCTTATTGGTCTCGCAAAGTTCTATCACATGATCCAAATATTCCTGAAAGGTTCTGTGGTTGTATAAATTTGTTAACGCATCGGTTTTACTTAACCGTTCCATGATGGTGTTGTTGATCAGCAAGTCACGTTCAGATCGAGAAGTCCTGATCAGTCTCTCTAGCAGGTCATTCCCTCTGTGGAGCAGTTGGATCAGAATCAAATATTCTCCGCTCAGAATATAGAAGAGGGCAAACCGTTCAAATATCGTCATATGGTTCCAAATTAATGGAAACAAGAGATACATAATTGCCAGCTCAGCGATGACCATCAAAAAAGCGAAGGTTAGGTACTTTTTAGTAAAATGAAAGGCTGCGACTAACATCGGAATCATCATAACATACTGTATGCCGATCACCCTCATATTGCCGTAAATCAGAACAGCCCCAATCAGGGTACCCGTTAAAATGATCAGGAGGGGATACGATTTCTTATAGTACCTCTCCATCAATTCATTTGCCGTGACGAGAGTGACTTGCACGCAGGTAGGAATCACCAGCTTATGAATTAAGAAATATTGCACATCTTCCGGTTCAAGTTTCATCTTAATAATAAGAGCAACAATTTCAGCTACTAAGGAAATCAAGACCACAATCCAATAGCCGTTCAGAATCTTTCTGTGCCATTTTCTTACGTCTTCAAACATTTCTTGTTCTTTTATCAACGGGTTCGCATCCATTCCACTGGTGTTGTCTTCGTCAAATATACCAATCTTCTTGAGTAGGTTCTATACTCACATGTTGAAAATTGATATTTTCTCAACAGTGATCTATTTTGTATCAATTAAAATCTCTACTGAATCTCCAATTTTGATTTCCATAGTTTCTCTTACCTTACTAGGAATCACAATCCTGCCCAAGCTTATTATAATTTATATACTATCTATGTACCATATTTTACTTATTAAATATTTCTACTATTGATTACGTCGAATGCACATTAATCAGTTATTTTTATTAGCTTATATGAATAGATCTTTGCACCAATGACTAAATAATAACCAAAACCAAATTGGATGTGGGAAGTTAGGGATGAGTACAATTCACTATCTTATATTGAAGGCGAAGTATAATAGAGTTGTAGTAAAATCACTAATTATGGTAAAGGGAGTGTTAATATTAAAAAGGTATGTATGATTCTTCTATCTATTGGACTAATACTTGGCTCCACAGCAGGTTTAACTGGAGTAGCAGAAGCTAAGGAGAAGGTAGTTGCCTATAAAAATTGCACAGAGTTAAATAAGGTGTATAAAGGTGGGGTGGCACGTTCTTCGTCAGTCAAAAATAAAGGTGGAAAAACAAAATACAAACCTTTTGTTTCGAAGGCGATCTATGATGCCAATAAAAAAATGATAGAGACAAAGATTTTATAGCCTGTGAACGATAAGTGCGTCCGGTTCAAAAATCAATTTAGTAATCTAATTTGAATTGACTCCTGTAGACCTTAAGCAACTTATTTTAATATATTAGATAATAAAGTAATATATAGAAGAGAATTTTCATTCAAATGGGATAATTTACAATTAGAATAGTAATAGTTATTATGATATATTATTAATCCACCACTTAAAAAAGTGGCTATTACAATGAGTTTTAACTAGTAATTATAGATAAACTCTTCACTAAGATTAATAGTTTATATTACCAGTTGATTTAATCATTGAGATGTGATAAATTATAAATCCGGTCGAAAAACGCCGGAAAGATTGATCTTTGAAAACTGAACAACGAGGAGTTTTACGTAAGTAAAACTCATGAGTGAATTAATACATTTCAATTTGTTGGTCATAACAAATTGATAGAGAACTTTTAGTTCTCGTCAGCATTTTCTAAATGAGCATATCGCTCTCAACGATATTTTGAAGGTTAGATATTTTCTTGAAGTTATTCAAGAAGTGTTTGACTCGAAAAATCTATATTGGA
>NZ_JACSQL010000016.1 GCF_014836635.1 Paenibacillus gallinarum
GGGATGTAGCTCAGCTTGGTAGAGCACCTGGTTTGGGACCAGGGGGTCGCATGTTCAAATCGTGTCATCCCGATATTAGTACGCGGGTGTAGTTCAATGGTAGAACTTCAGCCTTCCAAGCTGATAGCGTGGGTTCGATTCCCATCACCCGCTTCCATATTTTTATTCAAGTCTGGTTATGTAACTAGGCTTTTTTTTGTATATATTGATAGAAGTTTCGATGTTTCGATTATACCTGCCACCATTTACGGAAGAGAATGTACTTTTTGATATTTCAGTAGTTGGGAGTCGTTAGAATACAAAAGTAATGAACTAGGTGAAGTTCCTTAAGAAAAAAGGGCGTTCGCCTTTGTTTTTTAACAGCCTTATCAGACAGCGTTTGTATTTGCTTAGGTTTTAAAAGTACACTATAATATTAGGCTAATCTACACATAGTCAGGAGGAAACAATGGGATTTATCAGAAATCAATTAGACGGATATGGAATGAGCGAAGCTACGGTTGGTTATCTATCAAACTTGATCATGGCTATTTTTATAGCGTTGGTCTGCATTCTAGCCAATTTTATAACCAAAAAAATCGTGCTGAAGACGATTATTCATATCATTAATAACAATCGGTATACGTGGGACAATATTATTTTAGAGAAAAAAGTGTTCCATAAGCTGTCGCATCTCGTGCCAGCTATCATTATCTATTCTTCTGCATCAATCTTTCCGTCATATCAAATTTCGATTAAGAAGCTGGCAATAATTTATATGATTATCGTAACCACCAGGGTGTTTAGTGCGCTGCTTAATGCTGTTGAAGCGATTTATCGTACGTTTGAGGTTTCCAAGATCAGACCGATCAAAGGATACATTCAGGTGGCAAAGATCTTACTATACATCATCGCTACGATTTTAGTGATATCAAGCCTCATTGGTCAGAATCCCTTGATCATTCTCAGCGGGTTTGGTGCCTTATCAGCTGTTCTGATGTTAGTTTTTAAGGACTCCATCTTAGGCCTCGTGGCAGGCGTTCAATTATCCTCGAATGATATGGTACGTGTAGGCGACTGGATAGAAATGCCTAAGTATGATGCGAACGGTGACGTAATTGATATTACATTAAATACGGTAATGGTCATGAACTTTGATAAGACAATCACCATGATTCCTAGCTATGCCCTTATTTCAGACTCATTCAAAAATTGGAGAGGTATGCAAGCATCCGGTGGAAGAAGAATTAAGCGTAGTATTAATATTGATACGAGCAGTATCTCTTTTTGTACAAAGGAAATGATTGAGGAACTTCAGAAGATACACTATCTCACTGATTATATCACGACGAGATTGGATGAAATTAATATTTATAATATGGAACACCAGATTAATACGGAGAGCAAGGTGAACGGTAGGCAGCTTACGAATATAGGTGTATTCCGAGAATACATTCATCAATATCTGAGGAATCACCCTAAAATTCATAAGGATATGACGCTGATTGTCAGACAGCTAGCTCCTGGCGATAACGGGCTACCACTGGAAATCTACGCTTTTAGCAATGATACCAACTGGGCGGTGTATGAATCAGTTCAGGCGGATATTTTTGATCATATCTTTGCAGTTGCGCCAACCTTTGGGCTTCGTGCCTTCCAAAATCCTACGGGCCATGATATCGTTCATTTAAAAGAAAGCAAAGAATATTCGCGAGAATACTCAAGCTATAATTAGAGAGATGTTGAAGCAAGTTCTGGCTTTATTGAATGCTAATTTAATTCGCACTGGATATATACAGCTTGATGATGACAATTAAAAACCACCTTCATGGTGGTTTTTTCGCTTTTATAGAGCATCTTATCAGGAGCAAACGAGAATCACTTAAGTGTGATCTAGAAATCTGTTCAGGATCAGCTTTACTCGCAATAACAATAAGTTTATCTAACAGCTTATTGTCTCTCTGTTTGCAAAATAAAATCTTACACAAATCCCTGTTTTCTGAGTAATTCGAGTACATTCAGCAACAGTGAATCTGGTGAATTTCTTTCTCTTCAAGAAGGGTAAGAATACTATCTATAATTGCCTTTTTCGTGTATATAACTCTTCGGTTTCCTTTAATGCCTACCATAACGAATCTCCTCATTTAAACACAAATCATCTAACTCATATAACATTTATCAATTTAACAAACTTGTTCATTATGTTGATTTCATAACACAAAGAAAATATGTGTCGTTGTTATTGGATTTTTGCTAATTTATAATATTAACGTACTATTAAACAAACAAGTTGTATATTTAATGGCGATATGAATCAATTGCATCACTCATTAATTCAATATGCATATAAAAACTAGGGATAGTTAATGGAGGAAGAGGATGTCGTATATCAAGATTCAGGATGTATATAAAAAATATAAGGTGGGAGATACCGTAGTTGTCGCTAATAATGGGATCTCTTTTTCTATTGAAAAGGGAGAATTCGTTGTTATATTAGGTCCAAGCGGAGCGGGAAAGTCAACTATACTTAATATTCTTGGAGGAATGGAAAGTTGTGATTCAGGAGAAATCATAGTGGACGAGCTTGCTATTTCTACATTTAATAATAAGCAGCTTACTAAATATAGGAGAGATGATGTAGGTTTTGTATTTCAGTTTTATAATTTGGTACAAAACTTAACAGCCAAGGAAAACGTAGAACTTGCTACTCGAATCACCAAGAATGCGTTAGATGTAGATCAAACGCTTGAATTGGTAGGTCTTGATCATAGAAAAGACAATTTCCCGTCTCAATTATCCGGCGGTGAGCAGCAAAGAGTTTCTATTGCAAGAGCAGTAGCCAAAAATCCTAAATTATTACTTTGCGATGAACCGACGGGTGCTCTCGATTACAATACCGGAAAGCAAGTATTACAAACCCTTCAAGATACATGCAGGAAAATGGGAACAACCGTTATCGTGATCACACATAACTCGGCAATTGCACAGATGGCAGATCGAGTGATTAAAATCAATGATGCGAAGGTTCGAAGTGTAGAAGTGAATAAGAATCCAATTCCCATTGAAAATATTGAGTGGTAGGGGTACATGATGAAGCTTAAGCCGTATACGAAATTAACGATTAGAGAAATTTTATCTTCTAAGGCCAGATTTATTTCGATATTGATTATTATTCTTTTAGGGGTTGCTTTTTATTCAGGTATAAAGTCGTCGGGACCGGATATGAACAAGGCGATCAATCATCTATTTAATGAATATCATTTGATGGATAGTAAAGTTGTATCGAATTTTGGATTAGATGATGACGATGTTGATGTGCTTAGAAATGATGATCGCATCTTGGATTTTTACGCTACACATAGCATAGATGTGAATCTTACAAACGCTAGTAATGTAGTCAGATTTATGGAATACGATAAGGAAAGTAATATCAATGATTTCATCATTGTAGAAGGTCGCTTACCTGAGAACAGTGGAGAAATCGCGATAGATGAAGAAGCCTTAAAGCTTAATAAGGACATACAGATCGGACAAGAATATACAATCAAGACTGACGATGAGACAATGGAGAATTTTAAGCAGTCAACGTTCACGGTCGTAGGTATTGTAAGAAGCCCAATGTATATTGAAAAAGGATCAAGAGGCATAACATCTGTTGGTAAAGGCAGTATTGATTACTTTGCTGTATTGAATCGTTCTGATCTATCTATGGATGCATACACCGAGCTATATGTAAGATTCAAGAATGTACAAGGCCTTGATGGATATAGTGATGAGTATCAAGATGTAATGGATGAAAATAGTGAATATCTTGAAAACCTTTTTGCTGCCAGAAAGGAAGAAAGAACAGAAGAATTAAAGGCAGCTTTACTAAAACAATTTTCTCAAAGTACGGATAATATGGATCAAGCATCTGTTGATGAACGGGCAGAAGGTATGATGGATGTAGATCAGTTAGCGTACTATGTGTCCGATCGAACGGATAACCCGGGGTATTTAGGATATAAAGATTCCATTCATAGTTTAGATAGTATTGCTTCCGTGTTGCCGGTATTTTTCTTCCTATTAGCAGTAATGATCTGTTTAACAACGATGACTAGAATGGTCGAAGAAAATAGAATTGAGATCGGTACGTTAAAAGCCTTGGGATATGGAAATTTTGAAATAGCGAAGAAATATATTATTTATGCATCCTTAGCAAGTATTTTAGGATCTGTATTAGGAATACTCATTGGAGCGAGTATACTCCCAGGCATTATCAGTAATGCGCATGAAAGTTTATACAGCTTGCCTAAAGTAAGCATCGTTTATTATCCGTCCTATATCGTTCAATCGCTAGTAATCTCCATATTATGTACGGTAGGAGCTAGTTTGTTTGTTTTGAGAGTTGAATTAAGAAATAAGCGAGCTAATTTGATGAAGGTAAAAGCTCCGAGGGTTGGTAAAAAGATACTCTTAGAGAGAGTCAAGCCGGTGTGGAGAAGATTCAATTTTAATTATAAGGTGACATTTCGAAATATTTTTAGATATAAACAACGTATGCTGATGACGATATTCGGAATATCAGGTTGTATGGCATTACTTGTTACCGGATTTGGACTTAAAGATTCAAATGTAGGTATGGTTGACAGGCAGTTTGGACAGTTGTGGAATTATGAAGCGATGGTCATCCTAGATGGCGATTCTACAGATGAAGAAATGAAAGAGTATGATGATACGCTGAATGTGTTATCTGGATATGAAGATAAGTTAGATCTGCACCAAGAGGCTGTTGTATTTAGTAAGGAAGATATGAATAATCAAGAAGCTACCTTGTATGTGCCGCAATCTACAGACCATTTAGATGAATTTATCATTTTGGGTAATCGTGAATCTGGAGAAAAGTATAAAATATCAGATGATGGTGTTGTGATAACCGAGAAATTAGCCAAGCTCTTAGATGTTTCTGTTGGAGATACGGTATCAATGACAGATGATGATAATCATACGTATGACATTAGGGTAGAAGCGATCGCTGAAAACTACGTTAAACATTATATCTATATGTCACCTACGTACTATGAAAAGGTATTTGAAAAGAAGCCTGTATATCAAACACAGCTACTCAATTTCGATAGAGATATAGCTGATGAAGATGAGATATCATCCAAGCTTATGGATCATGAAAATGTGATAAATGTGACGTTAACATCTAACATGCAAGAAGCTAGTGAAGACTCCGTTGCGAATATGAACCTAGTCATGATCGTCATCATTATATCTGCTGGATGCTTGGCCTTTGTGGTTCTATACAATTTGAATAATATCAATGTATCGGAGCGTATAAGGGAACTATCTACAATAAAAGTGCTAGGGTTCTATGACAATGAGGTAACGATGTATATCGTAAGAGAAAATGTCATACTCACCTTGCTAGGAATCGTTACGGGTTCATTTTTGGGAAATGGATTACACGCGTTTATCATTTATACAGCAGAAACGGATACGATGATGATGTATCCTGATGTTTCAATTCTTAGTCATATCTTCTCTGCAGCTATAACGATATTCTTTTCAACCATCGTTATGATGATCATGCATGCGAAGTTAAAGAAAGTGAATATGATTGATGCATTAAAATCTAACGAATAGTATAAAGTACGAATACTATCAATTTATTGGGCCTATTCTAAAAGAGGTAACTCTCAAGCTACGTGAGTTACCTCTTTTCTTTTTTTATCTAGAATCAACCATCCCCAACTTCATTTAATCAGCCTTATATCCATTTAAATATTTTTTATTTGTTTAAATAGTCTAAAGAATATGTATTGGAGTATATTCCTATACTCGAACTGTTTCTATAGTATATTTGAAATAAATGTAAGTGCTTTATGCTATAGTTATAGGTTCTTGTTTTTGTCATCGTAAGTGATTATAGAGGAGGTTGATTCATATTATGACAAAGGAAGTTTCGATCTTACCCATTCAATCTGTCTATTCTATTGATAATCACATGATTACTGCCACCGTTTTACATGAAGAACCTTTAGTAATGAAATTTGATGATGTATTAAATGAAGAGGAATGTCAGATGTTTATTGATGCTGCTGTATTACGTCTTACAAAATCGAAACTGGTGAATAAAGAAGAGAGTCAAATTCGGACGAGCAGCGGTATGTTTTTTGATGAAAATGAAAGCCCTTTAATAACAAAAATTGAAAACCGCATATCAAACTTAATGCATGTACCTATCTCACATGCGGAAGGACTACAAGTATTACATTATGAACCTGGGCAAGAGTTTAAAGAACATTATGATTTTTTTGGGACGGGTAGTCCTTCTAGTCATAACAATCGAATCAGTACATTAATTATATATTTAAATGATGTAGAAGAAGGAGGGGAAACAACCCTTCCGAGGTTAGGTATTACGGTGAAACCAGTGAAAGGTTCTGCGATTTACTTCGAATATTTCTATAACAATCAGGAGTTAAACGAATTAACTTTGCATAGTGGACAGCCCGTTATCCGCGGTGAAAAATGGGTAGCGACTCAGTGGATGCGAAAACAACGAATACGAGAAGGATTCTAAAATAGGGAGACCACTATGTAGAGGTGGTCTTTTTTTATTGTTTCTATACTTATTCACAGAATTAACCAATGATGGTAAAATCAAATGATTAGTAGTTTTAACTAGATTGAACTAAAGCTTTAATACATAGTTAAGCATTGAGGAGAGTCATAGAATGAACACCATTGAATCCTTGGACACTCTGATTACCATGATTCCAATCTTAAAGGCAGCAGTTCCTGCTGAACTATCGATTGCTATTTGTGATACAGAGAAATTTATTGCGTATTGGCCTGGAGAAGATATTAATTTGGAGATTCATGTCGGCCAACCTTTGCACCACGAAGAACCATTAACGCAGGCAATTCGGGATAATATAGCACTAAAGGCAGAGGTACCTGCTTCATTTTATGGTTTTGAATTTATAGGGACGGCTACACCGCTCCACAATTCAAGTGGCCATGTCATTGGCGGTATAGCCATTCAGCTACGCAAACAAAGTGAGCTAATAGCCATAGCGGACCAAATCTCGCTCTCACTAACACAAGCCAACAAACAGATCTCAGAAGTGGCAGAAGATTCATCAAAATTAGCCGATTCTGCTCAGGAGTTGCTTACGTTCGCCCATCAGACGGTAGAACAGGTGAAAGAAACAGATAAAGTTGTAACGATTGTCAAAAGAGTAGCAGATCAAACGAATTTATTAGGAATCAATGCAGCAATTGAAGCAGCTCATGCAGGAGATCTAGGAAGAGGATTCGGTGTTGTAGCGAGTGAGATACGGAAATTATCCAAGGAGTCGCTTAACTCTACGAATGTGATTCAAACTACACTGAAAACATTTGAAGAGGCAATTAACGAAATGCGTGTATCCATTGAACAAATGACGGCAATTGTTGAACGACAGGCGATATCGTCCCGCCAGGTTTCCGATTTTATAGAAGAAGTTGATCGGATGTCAGAACAGTTGAATGAATTTGCAAAAAAATTATAACTTAGCTCTAATTAGCGTCAAACTTCATATATCAGTGGGGTCAACGGCTCTAAGAGACGACTATAGAATCCATTTGATGCTCAGTAAAAAGAACCAAGCGGGTGCTTGGTCCTTTTTTGTATACACTCATAGGTTCTAAACTAGTGATAGCTTTCCTTATGCTTACCGTTGTCATCATGTTGCGATTGTTTTCGGCGATCATTACGAGCCTGTTGTTGTTGCTGAGCATCCAGGCTGTTTACTGGTGTTGATTCCAAATCGTTTACTTCGTTGATCAGATTTTTGTCAGGTTGGTTTGGGCTCAATTGATTGATCCTCCTTATGAATTGGATTAGTTATTAAGAGTATAATGTGCTGGATATTGTGTAACTATTCGTTTAGAAAAATGTAACAACCGTTTCCCGGTGTATACCCAGAAAACGGTTGCTGCTTAAAACTTATTTTGTTTCAATAGGTATATAACTGATGATTATTCTTATTTCCCGATTGTATCCAAAACCATCGTAGTTAGTTGATTTACGGTATTCTTATGTATTGGTCTTTGAATTTCGTATATATCCATATTGCTGGCTAAGCGGGCTGTCGTGTCAAAATGCCATTTTGCTAACCCACTGTCTTGTATAAGGGATTTACGGTATGTATGACGATATAGAAGCGGTAACCGTTCTAACTTCTGAATCGCTCTTATTTGGGGATTAACACAATCTGTTTTAATGAGCTCAAATATACCGGCTAGTGGAAGGGTATCGGAGGAGAAATGAGATTCCACAGGAACGGCGTATTTGTTTTCACGTTCGAATAGGGGGCGAAATTGATTTGAATTCATTCCCAAAGTATCTAAGCTTTCTTGCCATAGCTTTTGCTGTGGGTAGGCCGGTGTTACATAAGGAATATTCTGATGATCTAGCGTGACGGCGATGACATCATCTGTTAATAGTTGATACCCTTGTTGCAAGAGAGCCGAAGCAAGTGTGGATTTACCATGTCCGGAATGTCCAACGAAGGCGTAAGCTTTGCCGTTAATGACTATCGCACTGCCATGTAAGGGAAGGACTTTTCGCTGCATTAAAATAGCACCCATACATGTTCCAAGTATATACAATCGTATTTTATCTTCATCGGCACCCTTCTCAGGGGAAATAGAGATGGTTTTTCCGTACTCTATGGAAAAAACAGCTAGATTAGCGACCCTGAACATGACTATGTTCTCCATACATACGGATGTTTTCGATGTAATCGAGAGCTTTGTCCATTGTTCTGTTAAGTCAGTGTAGCGAATGACAATATTCACATTGTGATTAGGAGAATCCAGTTGTTGTACCTCAGGTAAGGCGATTTCGCTATGTATGGAATACCCGAAGGCCGTATATAGGTTTTTGTTAAGGATTTGAGTCACTGTCCTCACTCCATTGTTTGAAATACGAATATAAAAAAGGATAGCCCGTATACCCGGTAAGGCGTATAGGGGCTGCTCTTTTTAGAGGTAATAGCTTTTTTAGAATTAGCTGTAGTTAACTGGATCATCGATATCCAATTGAAGTTCATCCAAAATTTTTCTACCGGGACCAGCCATCGTCATATTAATATCAAGAACTTCTAAAACAGGTATGTTCCATTCCTTTTTCATATGTATTTCACCTCCTTTCAAAAGTTTTTTTGGAGAAATCGATACAAAATTAAGTTGCGCATTAACACTCTGATTGGCGGGTTGTAGGCTTGATTTGGATCCAAGCCAAGACGGGCCTCTGATAAGGCATCTTGAGTGACAGGCATGTTTAGAATGCTCTGCATTCTAGAATCGTTGACCATCTGGTCAAGCTCTTCAATAAAAACTGGCCAGTCATCTAGCATTCTATAGATAGTATCTGCTGCCTGTACCCCTCTCGTTCGTTGATTAAGTCTTATGGTATCAGGCAGATAGCCTTTTGTAGCTCTGCGGATTAATGCCCGATCTACGCCACCCTGTACGAATTGTTCGAATGGAGTTGATAGGCAGAATCGAATTACCCGGAGATCATTGGTAGGGTCATGACTCGATACAGAATATCGAAGCGAAAGTTTACCTCTGCTTGCTCCAGTAATATTCCAAATATTTATACTATTAAAATGTCGGATTCTAGCTTCAAGTGGATCTGCAGGTTGGTCTAATGCTGATCCAACATCAACGAACTTGGAATCGCTAAGCTTATCATAGACACCAGTTCTTTTAGCAAAGTCGGTATTGATTACTTGAGGGTAATCATAGGTGGACAAGGAAGGTTTTAGACGATCGAGTAAGGGAAATGCTTTACGACCAATCATAGAATAGATCCGCTTGCGCCCTACATCTATATTTTTGCTGTATTGATTAACTTCCTTCGTTAGGAGAAGTACATTAAACTTTTTCATGAGTTTGGAGTAATAGTCAATGGCCGATCCCCAAGAGATACTGTAATTTCCTCTCGCTCCATTAAGCAGAATACTAATTCCACGTTGATTCGCCTGCTCATAAATTCCTCTTAGCCAAAAAGTATTGTCGTAGAACTTATAAGGTGACTCCATGATATCGATCCAATCATCGATTTCTGAAAATGAGCTTCTTCCATTAAAATTCAAATAATGTTCGGTAATGTTTCCTACATATTGAACTGTCTGCCTGATAAGTGGCCTCTCGTCTGCGAGCCTTCGCTTGGGTGTCCAGTCCACGAATCCATCCTCTGGTACATAGCTGAAGGTGTGAAGCGGGCGGTTATCCTTCTTCAAGGCTTTCGCAGCGAAGCTGGCAATAGAGCCGGAATCTAATCCCCCACTAAGCTGTGCGCCTACACTCTGTTTTGTTCGCTGAATCCTCGCTATGACAGCATTACTAAATACTTCTTGGAAACCCTCCACATATTCTTGCGATGATGAAAGTCTCAAGGGAACAATATTCGAAAGGCTATGGTATCTGTCAATGTATACTTGATTATTCTTAATTGTTATCGTATGAGATGGTGGTAGCTGCTCGATATGCTTATAAATCGAAGTCGATACATCTGGCGGTTCAAAAACACCGCTGATGGTGAGAAATTCAGCCAGCCATATTTCGTTTAGTTCCTTATGTATATAAGGCAAGGAAAGCAATGGATTAATGACTGTGCAGAAGGAGAAGAACTCCTTATTACGGTGATAGTAAAGCGTGCGCGCACCGGAGAAATCTCTAGCACCAAAAAGGGTCTGTTTACGTTCATCCCAGATAATGAATACAAAATCTCCAACTAGCTTTTCCGGCATTTGCTCTGACCAACATTCATAAGCCAATAGTAGAATTTCACTGTCTGTCATTTCGGATCTTAGATTTCTGGCAACCTGCAATTGCTCCATTAGTTCTTCTCTGTTGTCAATAATGGCATCTGCCGTTATGGCAAGCCCCCGGATCGGATCATAAGCGGGTAAGACTTCGTGAGTGGACTGTTCCGTAATCCACTGAGCATGACAGCCTAGCATAACTTGTTCTTTGTTCCATGTCGCGCTTTGATTAGCGGGATATTTCCTTAACGCTTCCATTACAAGCCGGCCGTGCTCCATGTAAACAGGTGCTCCATTAAAACCATAAATACCGGCAATTGCGCTCATTGTATTTCCTCCGTTATACCTATTGCAGTGAGTTTAGTTGTTAAAAAATGGTTCCATAGTCATTATACACTAACGATACTGTTTGTATCAATGTTTTTATGTCATATCCATATATATAAAATATATTAATGGTTTTGGCTCTAATATTATTGTTCTTTATTTGAGTAAAAATAAACATATAGCTAAACAGGCAAGGCGTCCTCTAACGAATCGTACATATTTCATATTTACGTTGCAGGGGAAAGGAACTATTGAGTAATTTAAGCTAGCTATCCAAAACTGAGGTTATCTTCATTTTATACATGATTGCCCACTGCTAATCTCTTAAAGAGTTCTACTTATATAAATTTCGTTCAGATGAGGTATCCATCCTTTTATTAATTAAATGGATAGTGTTAAAACCCTCTTGACATGATACGATTTGTATCGTAAGTTATGGGATGTCGATATACAAGTGTGTTTTTCGAAATTGATATGCAACTAGAATTAACGCCTTTAACATCAATCAAATATCGAACGTTTAGATTAGAATGTTTCAGAATTTTCTTAGGGGGGGGACTATATGGATCTTAAACAGTATTTTGAAGTTATTAAAAAAAGATGGTGGTTGATCACAGCTATTGTGATGATTGCAGTCGTAGCAACAGGAATCAAGAGTTTTTACTTTACTAATCCAATATATGCAGCTAATGCCAAGCTTATCGTTAATCAGTCATCTGGTGATATAACTTCAACCCTTAATACTAACACAGTTCAAACAAGCATTATTCTTATTAATTCTTACAAGGAGATTATCAATTCCTCAGCTATTATGAATAAAGTTGTTGAAAAATATCCTGATTTGAATAAAAGTTCTGCAGAATTACTATCAGGAATATCTGTAACATCTTCAAATAACTCTCAGGTTATGAATTTGGTCTATCAAGATACCTCATACGCAAAAGCTGCCGCAATCGTAAATGCTGTCTCAACGGTGTTTAAAGAGCAAATTCCTCTTATTATGAAGATTGATAATATTACTATTTTGAGTATGGCAGACACGACGGTTACTCCTGGGCCAATCAACCTAAATCCTATAATGAATATATTAATTAGTATGGTTGTTTCTCTTATGTTAGCTGTCGGGCTAGTATTTCTTCTTGATTATTTTGATGACACATTAAAGACAGAAGCAGACATCACTGAAATATTTGAAGTGCCAGTGCTCGCCTCGGTTGCAAATATTACACAAGAGGACCTAAAAACTATTACAAGACCGAAATCATTAGAAGTAGGTGACGGTAAGTATGCGACGCTCAATCAATAATAATAGCCTAATTGTGTCTGAAAATAAAAAAACTCCCATATCAGAAGAGTATAGGTTACTCCGAACAAAAATTTCTTTTTCATCAAAGGATATGGATTTAAAGACTATTGTGGTGACATCATCCCAGTCAGGAGAAGGGAAAAGCACAACTATCAGTAACTTGGCTATTACTTATGCACAGGAGGGTAAAAGGGTGCTTCTTATCGATGCAGATCTACGTAATCCATCTCTGCACCGAATTTTCTCCCAATTAAACCACCAAGGCTTAAGCACATTGTTAACAGGCCAAACAAATGTGAAGGAATCCATTCAGGAAACGTTTATTAGTCAATTGTCGTTACTCCCTTCTGGGCCATTATCTCCAAATCCGTCTGAGTTAGTTAATTCACTTGCAATGCATAAACTATTAGAGCAAATGAAAGAGCAATATGAAATTATTCTTATAGACACTCCCTCGGTGCTTGCTGTAACAGACAGCTTAATAGTCAGCGCTTTATGCGATGGCGTCATTATTGTAGTTGCTGCAGGAAAAGTTAAAAAGGAAAAGTTGAAGAAAGCACAAGAACAATTAGAGCATGTTAACGCTAAAATTTTGGGTATTGTTATTAATCGGGTTAATTAATAAATTCATGCTTAGATTGTTATTAATTATCCCTAAAGATAGCGATGAAAGGTAACTTGTAGATACTCGTATATGTTGTGGGTACTAAGGAGTTTAGACTTTATTGTTGAAGGTATCATATAAAAAAGGGTCATATGCCCTTAATAGAGTGAATGTTCCTTTTAAGTATAAATTTAATACATAAGTTGATCAATTACAAAATATCATTGCTGTTATCTTAAAGAGATGAGAAAGAATCATCGAGACCATAAAGGTAAACGTTTCCTTGGATACTTGGAGATTACTTTGAACACCGATTTGAGTTGGAGAATAATTTGTTTAGCAAAGATAAATTGATGCATTACATCGCTCATAAAATACAAGTATTTAATATATTCGCAGCAAGATAGGAGCAAATATTGCATAAAACTTTTTTGAAAAGATGAACTGTTTTGCAATTTTCCTTGGGCAGTGTAAGGGATTCAAATAAGATGCAAAAATAAAAACTTATTATTTAGGAGGATTTCTTCTGAAGGAGAAAGTCGCATATTGTATATTAGCTCATAATGATCACAAACATTTTGGGCGTATGGTTAATATGTTGAATTACAAGGCGGATTTTTATGTACATATTGATAAGAAAACCTCAGAGATTGATTTTCAAAGCGAGGTTACTCATTTAACAAATGTTTTATTTTTGGAAGAACGGTATCCTATTTATTGGGCTGGCTTTAATGTGATTAAAGCGACGATAGCTTTATTAAAAAGATGTATTTCCTCAGGTGTTAAATACAAAAAAATAGTTTTATTGTCTGGTTCAGATTATCCCTTGGTCAGCAACATACAAATCCATGATTTTTTTGATTTGTATCCTGAAATTGAATTTATTAGAGCATCTAAGATATCAGATAGCAACAGTAAACATCATCGTAATCATATTCTACGATACTTTTTCATGGATATTAATATTAAGAATAATTTTTTATACAAAGTGATAACGAAAATGATTACGACTCTCAATGGTTGTATCCCGATACACAAAAAATTATTTATTGAGATGGGTAAACAGAGGTTTGATGTTTATATGGGTTCGCAGTGGTGGGCTATTACTCAAGAGTGCGCAGAGGATTTATTAAAAATGATAAGAGAATATCCAAGAATAGATACTTATTTTAAGTATTCATTTGCTCCAGACGAGAAATATTTTCACACGCTCATTTATAACTCTATGTATAAGAATAGAACTTTTCTAGGTAAAGAAGAACCATTTCTAATAAGAGACTATAAATGGCCTATATGGCCTAATATTCATCATATTCATCCTTCCTTACAGAAATGGTATACATTAAATGACTTGGATGAAGTGCTTTCCTCAGATAAACTGTTCATTCGAAAAGTTAATACATTCGACTCATCATCATTGTTGGATAGTATCGATAAGCAAATTAAACAGACCGAAAATAAATTTGCAAATGCATAAATTTATATGGAGATGTTCCAATGGGCGGTTTAAGTATGAAAAGAATTATTCGAAATGATAGCTTAATAGGCACAATACTGCTCTCAAGTATTACAAACTTCTCAGTAATGATGTTGACCATGATACACTCTATTATCATAGCGAGAATGCTTGGAGTAGAGGGTAGGGGTGAACTGGCTGTAATCGTTTTTTGGCCAGTGTTCTTATCAGGTCTTGTTGGACTGGGGCTGCCTACTTCACTAATATACAATGTCAAACAAAATAAAAGTAATAATAAGGTTTCTGCCTTTGTGAAAGTGATATTTATTTATCTAATACCTATAAGTTTAATTACTGGTATAGTTGCATGGTTTTGTCTTCCCATATGGTTAGAGAACTATTCATTAACTGCAATTCAATTAGCACAAATGTACACACTTTTTTCAATTCCTTTAACTTTATCAACGAATATTCTATCTGCATTAGCTAAAAGTTTTGATAAGTTTCATATAAGTAATGGATTGTTGTTATCTGTACCTCTGTTGAATGCTATTAGTTTAATAGTATTGGGATTGAGTGGATATTTAAATTTAATAACTGCAACTATAAGTTATTTAATTCCCTCCATTCTTGCAGTTATAGCTGGGGGAATAGTTCTTAAAAGACAGATTTCAAAAAGCCACTTATATAAATTACCTATTAATGCTGAATCAACAAAACAGCTATTTAGATATGGAGTTAAGGTTTATGGATTGGATCTAATGAGTACCATATATACTCAAGCAGATAAGCTCATTATAGTTTCATTATTAACGCCAAGGGATTTGGGATTATATTCTGTTGTTTTTGCATTATCGCGTGTCTTTAATACAGTACAATTAGCAATTACTGATGTCCTCTTCCCAAAGGTTACAGGTTTAGAACGAGAAGAGATTCTATCAATTGTAGGTAAGTCATTCCGTATATCGATGATGTTAATGGTTACGTTACTTATACCATCTTTATTTATAGGGCGTTTTTTACTTGGGATACTCTTTGGAAAGGAGTTTCTTGAGGCTAGTACTACCTTTTATATATTATCACTTGAATGCATAATAGGAGGGGGTTCCTGGATTTTAGCTTCTTCTTTTAATGCAATTGGTCGACCAGAATTAGTCCTAATTAGACAAGCAATAGCAATAGCAATAAATGTAGTATTATTTTTTATTTTTACTCCTTTATTGGGATTGGAAGGATTAGCATTAGCCCTCCTATCAGGCGCTGTAGTAAGGTTAATTATTACTTTGGTTCAAATACCACACGCTTTCAATGTACCTCTAAGATGTATTTTGTATGATCATGCTGATTTTGCATATTTGAAAAATATATTAAAAGAAAAAAGAATTAGAAAAGGGAGAATGGTTTCATGAAAACTACCATGGAAACTCATCCAATGGATGAATTAAAAGGAAAATTGAAAGATATACTTAAAGTAGTTCCCTCTGGTTCGAATATATACTACATAGATTATCCATTGCACGACAATGGGGGAGATTTACTAATAATGAAAGGAACAGAAAAGTTTTTTGAGGATTATAATATTAATGTCCTAGCGAGATATTGTATCAATGATTTCCCTAAAAAAATAACTATTCCAAAGGACTGCACGATTGTATTACATGGTGGTGGAAATTTTGGGGATTTATATCCCAATTATCAAGGATTAAGGGAGAGGATAATACAAAGATATCCTAATCATCGCATAGTTATCTTGCCACAAACCATATATTTTGAGAACCAATCGGAATGTGATAAGTCAGCTGCCATCATAAACAATCATAAAGATATTCATTTATTTGTAAGGGATAAGGTTAGTCTTGAACTAGCTCATGAAAAATTTTCTTCCTGTAATCTGTACCTTTCTCCAGATATGGCACATCAATTATGGCCTATAGTATCATTAAAAGAGTCAAGCAAAGAAATGCTTTGTTTTCTACGTCTTGATAAAGAGGCTAATGGCAGCCAAGAGAGAAAAGAATTGAAAAGTGACAATGACTATCAAGATTGGGGAACGTTATACACTTTTCGAGAACAGTTAACTATAAAGATAATTTCCAAAATGATTTCTCTAAAAGGAAGAGTTGGAATAAGATTACCGATGAATTCTATATGGTACCTCTACTCAGAACATTTGTTAAATAAAGCCCTGAATTTATTTGGCACCTACAAAATGGTGAAAACATCTAGACTTCATGGGCACATTCTATCATGTTTAATGGATAAACCACACATTCTAGTTGATAACTCATATGGAAAAAATTCAAATTATTATCATACTTGGACTTTTCGCTGTAAAAATGCTCAATTAAATATTAGTGGGAATTAGATAGATGTTATTGAATAGATAAAGAAGTCAAGTTTCATTGCATTGTTGAAAGGGGGAAAATACAGTGAAAGTTTGTTTAATAAGTTCTACAGGAGGTCATCTAGTCGAGTTGCAGAAATTTATTCCGGCAGTATCTACACATAATTACTTTATAGTTACAGAATTAAGCGAAATGAGCCGTTCCTTAGCGAAAAGAGAAAAAGTCTATTATCTCCGGCAACAAGAAAGGCATGGTTGGTTTTTTTATCTAAATTTATTATTAAACATAATTAAATCATTGAGAATTTTAATAAAAGAAAATCCTAAAATCATTATTACCACGGGGGCTGGCGCTGTTTTTCCTCTCTGCTTATTTGGTAAGATATTGGGGAAAAAAGTAGTCTATATTGAAAGTTTTGCAAAAATTCTAACCCCTAGTTTGACAGGGAAGGTCATTTATAAATTTGCAGATGAATTTTATATACAATGGCCGAGCCTTATCGCGCATTACCCTAAAGCAAAATATAGGGGGTCATTATATTGATTTTTGTTACTGTTGGAACTCAAAAATTTCCTTTTACTAGATTGTTTCAGATGGTCGAAAAACTTATTCAGTCACACCTGATCACAGATGAGGTAATCGCTCAAGTTGGTTATACAGAGTACGCTTCGGATAGAATGACTATTTATAAATTTTTACAAGAAACTGAGATGATGGAAAATATTCTAGCTTCAGATATCATCATTACGCATGCAGGAGTTGGAACAATAACTAATTGTTTGGAAAACAACAAAAAAATCATTGTGGTTCCACGAACAATGGAACTAGGAGAGCACATTGATAATCATCAAATGGAAATTACAGATGTTTTCAAAAAAAAGAATTTAATTATGACTGCTAACAACCAGAAGGACATTGAAAGGATTTTTAAAAATCTCGAAATGGTAAATCTGAAAAACTATGTGAAAACAGAGACATCATTAATATCGGCTATAAAAGATTATGTAGATCAATATAATTGACTAGACCTATTTTGTGAAAGGAGGCATTCATGATGAAACCAACGGTTGTGGTCGTGGGTTCTTCATTGAAAGATATGGGGGGGATTGTCACAGTTATTCGAAATATAGAACAATCAACGATATCTAATTTTTTTCAATTACTTAGAGTTGAAACTTATATAACTGGCAATGCATATGTGAAAATAAAAATTTTCCTTAATGCACTCTTTAAATACTTGAAGATTCTGATGACCAAGCATCCTGACATTATACATATACACATGTCCGAGAGAGGTAGTTTTTATAGAAAAGCTATTTTTTTATTAATTGGGAAAATGTTTCGAATTCCGGTTATTTTCCATCTTCATGGTGCAGATTTTAATGAGTTTTATAATAGTAATAAGTTACAAAAAAAAATTTGTGAATATATATTAAACAAAGCCAATAAACTAATAGTTTTATCAGTTGAGTGGAAGAATTATTATTCTAATATTGTTCCAGTTGATAAAGTTGAAGTTTTATACAATGGAGTTTTTACAAATAAGAATATGATTCCCGATGAAAAAGATAATGATTATCCAATGTGTTTATTTCTTGGAAGACTTGGAAAAAGAAAAGGTACGTACGATCTAATCGAAGCAATATTAATGCTGAAAAGTAAAGGAATTAAAGCAAAGTTTATATTCGCAGGAGATGGCGAAATTGAGGAAGTTAAGAGAGTCATATCAGAGAAAGAGCTACTTGATTATATAGATGTTTTAGGTTGGATTGATACCGATCAGAGAGAAAAACTTCTGAAATTAGTTGACATTCTAGTGTTGCCTTCATATAACGAAGGGTTACCGATGGCGGTTCTAGAGGCGATGAGTAATTCGTTGCCAATCGTTGCGACTTTTGTGGGGGGGATTCCTGAAGTAATCTTAAATGGGAAAAATGGTTTTTTAATCGATCCGGGAGATATAGATGGTCTTACTGAATCATTGGAGACACTTATAAATGATAAAAAATTAAGACAGGCAATGGGAATGGAGAATAGAATCATTATTAGTGAAAAATTTGACATGAATATTATAACAAAAAAATTAAGAACTATTTATCAAAGTATAATTTGTTAATACAATTAACAAAACTAAATTATTGGAAGGGAGAATGAGATGGTGATTAGGTATCTTACATTCATCAATTAGAGCAAGTGTCATATTTCTGTCACTTTGCTTTGCAGCTATTATTGGATTCTTCTTACCAGGAAATTTAGCTACATTACTAATGGTTTTAGGTGTGATTGGATATGTAGTCCTTGTATTTTTGGCTACAAATGAGGTTAATATTAAGAATGTTATACCTCCCTTTTTAATATTGATCCTTTTTCAAGATACAATACAAAATCTACTAGGACCAGCAGGTGTTTTTCTTACCTATTTAGATGAGATGTTCGTGTTTATATGTATCCCTGCCTTAATAATTAACTTTTTAAGAGGAAAGAAAATTTTTGGAGGTCTAATATTTCTAGCCATAGTAGGGGTGTTGTTTTTTGGAACAATGTCATCAATTAATAACAATAATCCATTCAATATAAGTTTGCAAGGAATGCAATTAATGATTAAAGGATTATTGTATCTATTTGTTTTTTCAAATATATCTTTTAGTAATAGTGATTTATTGAAATATGTTAAATGGGTAAAATATGCAGCTTTGGGAGTGCTGTTTTTTTCACTCGTAGATCTAGCAGCACCAAGTGCTTTTAGAAGTCTCATTGGAATTAAAACTTCTGTTGACTATCGGTTAGGAATAGCTAGTTTACAGTCTTTATTTATTCATCCGGGAATTTACGGGTGGTTTATGGCATTTATTGGAGTGTATTTAGCCGTAAACTATAAAGTGCAAAGTGATTTTCGATATTTTTATTTTGCATGCATTTTTTTCTTTTTTGCAGTATTGTCATTTAGGTTTAAAACTATTATTGCAATTTTGGTGATTATATCTATTTTTTATTTAATATCTGGTATAAAAAACGTGTTAACTTTAATTATACCCGTAACAATAATTTCTGTAGTCATTTTTTTGTTAGCTGGAAACTATTTAGTTGAATTAACTGATCTAACAGTGTCAAGGTATGTCGAGGTAGATGTAATGAAATCAGCAAGGAAAGCAATGTATCATTTTGCTTTTGTAATTGCCAATACTAATTTTCCTTTCGGGGTTGGCTTTGGTCGTTATGGAGGCTTCATTGCAAGAGAGGAATACTCACCGGTTTATTATGAGTATGGAATGAATAATATCTATGGTCTGTCTCCAGAAAACCCCATATGGGCAACTGATACTTATTGGCCCTATATACTAGGCGAATTAGGGTATTGTGGAACAATTATATTGTTGGTATTATTCGCCTACTTATTAATAAAGCTTTTCTCTAATTATAAAAATATAGGGAATAAAATAGCTAAGAGTTTTGTTTTGTTTGCTGCATTTGTTCTTATACAGGCGCTTGTGGAGAGTTTCGGTGAGCCTGTATTTAATAGTTCACCTCAAAGTGTATTTATTTTTGTTACAACAGGAATCGGATTTTCTTTGATTTGTTCTCAGAATAAACTATTAGATTCATCCAATTTAAAAATAGTATACCAGAGTGATATAGTTCAAAAAAAAATTACTGAGAGGTAATCTTATTTGAAAAATAAAATTGATTTATCAGAGTTTTCTAATGAATTATTGTTTATTTTAAAGATAATTAATGGGAATTTAATTAAAGAAGAATCAATTAAATTGATTTGCTCAAGAATAGATTGGGATAAGTTTTTGGAAATTATTGATTTTCATAGAATATATCCAGTTATGTATATGGAGCTAAGTAAATTAGACCTTGACTTGATACCTCCATTTGTTATGGGAAAGCTCAAAACAAAGTACAGAAACAATGTAATGAAAATGCTTCAATTATGTTCTGAAATGGAAAAAGTGAATAAAGAATTTACGGACAGAGGGATACGATCTATACATTTAAAAGGACCAGTGTTAGCAAAGAAACTTTACGGAGATATTTCGCTACGTACATCTAAAGATTTAGATATTCTAGTACAACTAGAAGATGTTAGAAAGGCAGAAGAAACTTTAATAAGTCTTGGATATGTAACCGATGAGAGATTATTAAATGTATGGAAGTGGAAAAGTCACCATATTAGTTATTATCATCCATTAAACCGTACCGAAATCGAACTCCATTGGCGTATAAATCCCGAGTCTAGCAGTGCCTCGTTCAATGAGGTCTGGGAAAGACGAAGTGAGATTGTTTTTTCTAGTAATCCGCTATATTTATTAGGAAATGAGGATTTACTTGTTTATTTAGTAACGCATGGGGCAAGACATGGATGGATGCGCTTGCGCTGGTTAATTGATATTGATCGAATGATCCAAAGAGAATGGCTAGACTTAAATGTACTAATTAAAAAATTTCAAAACGATGGTATCGATCACTTAGGTGGTCAAGCAATTATATTAGTTAGCCAGTTACTTTCAACACCAATTCCTGAAGAGTTGAAGGTAACTTTGTATAGCAATCGTTCGATTCAGCTAGCTCAGAAATCACTTTATATTCTAAATAATACATTTGAAATATCACCCAATGGAGACATCCTAGAGAGTAAGGAATTTAAACGTTATATTTTTTCTTTATTAACCACCAAACAAAAAATTCAATATTTTATAAATAGACTCTACCCTAGTACACATGACGCTTCATTATTACCCTTACCGAGATCACTTCATTTTCTTTATTTTCCTCTGCGTCCTTTTCTTTGGGTCTGGCGACAAATGAAGCGACAATATTTTTAATTGGTTTAAAACTGGTACAGATATTAATATTGGTGCTGTATTAACTTGTTTCAAGGCTATAAATAATCAGATTTGCTAAATCCAATCAGAAAAATTAGGTATCATTTCTTAATATAATTAAGATTAGATACATATTCTCAAAGTTAAACTGTTAATAAGTATAATTCTGCACCACGAACTGAAATTAAATATCGTAATTTAATATAAGATCTGTTTACGTACTACTATATTTACAACTATAGTCACATTTTTAGATGCGCTAAATACTTAACGCTGAGTTTACGGTTCAGGTAAACAGTCGCGTGGATCAAACAAGTTTAGTCGAAAAGTTAAATCAAATCCCATTTAGGAGGTTAATGTCTATGAACGTTGAATTCATCACAGCCGACGATCTTATAGTACAATCCAAAGGTTTCCTAGTTAGTGATATGGATGGCGAAAAGGTGATGCTTAGCATCGAGAACGGTAAGTATTATAATCTGGGTCAGATCGGCGGCCGCATCTGGGAACTGGCTGCTTCTCCTGTGACGATCGCTGGCATGGTTGAGCAATTAGTAACCGAATATGAGATTGAACCTGAGGTGTGCGAGCAGCAAGTACATACATTTCTGAAGCAGCTCATCTCTGAGGGGCTTGTGCAGGTGAAACATCAGTAATGTGTCTCTGTAGAAAAGCACGCAAGTTTATGTCTTATCCACTCGATATGAAGCGGATGTTCTTTGAAGCTTATTTTTACCTTGCCTGGGGGAGGGTGTTTAAGCTACTTCCCTTTTCCAAGGTAGCTCCCTCTTTAGGGGAGCATATGAAGGAAACCCCTTCTACAGGCTATACGGAACAGGATCTTTTGCTATTGCGTAAGATCTCCAGAACAGTCCATGTAATGAGTCGTCTTACTTTATGGGAGAGTCAGTGTTTGGTTAAGGCGGTCGCTGCGATGAAGATGCTTGAACGAAGAGGGGTTTCGTGCACACTCTATCTGGGGAGTGGCCGGGATGAGAAGGGACAGATGGTTGCTCACGCTTGGCTACGCAGCGGTCCATATATTGTAACCGGTAAAGAAGGTCATGAAAGGTATGCTGTTGTAGGGATATTTGGGAAGATCGTAAAGGGAGAAAATTTATTGCCCATGAAGCGGTGATCTGTCATCCGCACAAGGAGTTATGTATATTGAAGGATCTATTTTATTTTATTCATAAAATGCACCATTTCGCAGGTATAAAGTTATACATAAATATGTCCATGACATTGTTCATCAGTTTACTAGATGGTATAGGAATTTATTTGATCGTTCCTCTCCTCAGCATTATAGGTATATTTAACACCAATTTGGATGGGATACCGCTGATCTCCTTACTACAAGACTTCATCAATTCATGGTCATTTGAACTGAATTTACCGATGGTGCTGGCGTTATATGTCATGATTGTTGGGGGACAGGCACTGCTTCAGCGGAGTCAGACCTTATTGAATGCGAAGATTCTACAGGGTTTTATCCGCAGACTTAGGGTGGAGACGTACCAAGGATTGCTGCAGGCGAAGTGGGAGTTCTTCTTACGAAGAAGGAAGTCGGATTTTAATCATGTGATGTCTAATGAGCTCGGACGTGTGAATTACGGAACATCTTTATTCTTGCAAATGATTACTTCAGTTCTGTTCACGATAATACAGATTGGTCTTGCTCTATGGTTGTCACCCATGTTAACACTCGTTGTTCTCATTAGCGGCGGGCTGCTTGCTCTATTCGGGCGTAGGTTTATTAAGAAATCAAAGCGTATTGGGGAGCAGACAACAGAGCTGTCTAAGTATTACTATGCGGGAATTAATGATCATTTCAATGGAATTAAGGATATCAAAAGCAATCGGTTAGAGGAGTCTCATATTCACTGGTTCAAAAATTTATCTCGAAGAATGGAAGATAATTTTATCCAATTTGGAAAAATGAATTCTTTGTCCCAGCTCATATATCGTCTCTCCTCGGTCGTTCTTGTTGCGGGCTTTGTGTATTTGGCGCTTGAGGTATTCCATACCCCAGCAGAGGAATTGATTGTGGTTATTCTCATTTTCTCGCGTCTATGGCCAAGGTTTATTAGTATTCAATCGAATACAGAGCAGCTTGCTTCCAATTTCCCTGCGTTCCGAGCTATGCGTAAGTTACAGATGGAATATGAGGCAGATCAGGAACTTGAAGATGTAACTGCCGTTACTAAACCGCATGAGTTCCAAATGGAATATGGAATTGAATGCCAGGATGTTGATTATCGGTATGATTCGAATTCATCTGTGTATGCTTTAACTGATATTAATGTTCATATTCCTGCCAATCGTATGACAGCAATTGTAGGGAAATCTGGTGCCGGCAAGAGCACGCTTATTGACTTGCTCATGGGGTTAATTCAACCGGAAAATGGGGAAGTCTTGATCGATGGGGTATCACTTCGAGATGATCAGCAGCTTCTTGGACTGCGCGGAGCCATCGGTTATGTAGCGCAGGATCCATTTCTTTTCAATGAGAGTATCCGGGACAACCTGAAGCTCGTTGCTCCTAATGCAGACGATGCTGAGCTATGGGAAGCCTTGAAGTTCTCTGCCGCGGATGAATTTATTCGTAAGTCTCAGCAAGGGTTAGACACGATTATCGGTGACCGCGGAATCCGCTTATCGGGAGGAGAACGTCAGCGGCTCGTACTTTCAAGGGCTATCTTGAAACGTCCATCAATTCTTGTATTAGATGAAGCAACAAGTGCGCTAGACAGTGAAAATGAACGCCTTATCCAAGATGCGCTTGAGCTTCTTAAGGGAAAAATGACGATTATCGTTATTGCACACCGGCTGTCCACAATCCGAAATGCCGATCAGGTCATCGTAATGGAAGAGGGCAACGTTATTCAACAAGGCGGATACCAGCAATTGTCGCAGGAAAGTAAAGGTACCTTCAGACAGTTACTCAATTACCAGACGGGTATTCAGGCGTAGAGATTATCTAGCCTTATGAATCTGTGCAGGCAGCTGTTCCTTAGGATTAAAGAGGACAGCTGCCTTTTGTATTATTCAGAATAGGATAATGCTTATCTTACAAATTAATTTTGTACCTCGCATATAAAGGATTTGGCTCTATTGAGATCAAACGGTGGAAACAATGAATCGTAAATGTCAGCGCAATCGTTGAAGATGGTTGTAAATCATGTGATAAAAGCGATTGTGTCGGGTTCAATGTCGTTGAAGGCAACCGTGGACTAAAATAAAAATTTAATATTGAGTATGGAAACCCCACAAGCCTTAAGGCTGTGGGGTGTTGTTTCTTTAGAATCTATGTCTATAGAGTTAAATGTCCTACTGTTACTAATGTGGGAGGTTAGCTAACTGATAACCCTTTTCGCTTGCATAGGTAAAGGAACTAAATAACCCTTTACAGATCGTTATTTCTAATTTAGGTATGTTTGCAGGGTCTGTTTATAGCATGAGTAGTATGCTCAAAGGAATAAGCAAGGCTGATCAATTTTTTTCGCTGTATAAAAAATGAAATACCAATAGGTTGAGTTATCTCAGAAAAGAGTAGATATCCTGTCATTGCGAATGATCAAGTAGTCGTCAGAGCCTCATTCCAACTCTTTTTATGTACAATACATATGTATCGAATACTGTTTTTCCTTTTTAATTTAATGGCTTGATTTCATAAGAATTTATATGACCTAAAGCCTTTGGATTGAACAGTGTGTCTCTTACATGCTCTATCTCCTGCCTATGATCATTGATGGGTATGTGTTCTTTTTTGCAAATTTATAAAGCAGATAATTGATCCCGAAATATTCATGAATCATCTAACAAAAAGTGGAACTTATAAAGATCATGTTTGGTATAAAGATAAAAGATTGACTAAAAATCAAAAGCTAAACCGAGTAGATAGCTTCATGAGTAGAGCTTATTTCAAAGAATTAGTAACAGGCGCAAGAGTATACGCATCAGCCAGGGTAGGTTGATTGTTCAGAATTTTTGATAGTCTAGGAAAGTGGTGGAACTATAGAAAATTAGTCACACATGGTATGACAAGCTCATATTATGCTGTACATCAAGTAACTTGCTCGACGAATACAACTTAACTGACGAGTTAATAAATTGACAAACAAGTTTACGATAAGACTGAATCAGACCTAACTACGGAAATGGTTCATTGGAAATTCAATAAGTTGTATTATCAATGAATTATTTGTTATGTGCACGACCGATGTCATTACTAATTAAGTAGAGGACGGTGGCTTAAAATGGATTACGGAAAATTAGCTATAGAGAGAAACGGTAAGTTAAAGGAAGAATTGACTGACGTCGGAATTTTTATTTCGCAATTTGGTGCTTTAGGAAATGGTTCGGACGATTCACAAGCATTCAAGAAGGCTATAGAACAACTAGGGGGAAAGGCTGGAACTATTATATTAAACGGTTCGAAAACATATGGTATAAAGGATACAATTACGATTCCTCATAATGTAAGTATTGAGGGTAATCTAGCAAAGATCATCCCAATAGACGGTGGGACCTTTACAGGATCATACTTGTTTTATGTTAATTCAAGATTATCGAACAAAACCATTGAAAAATGGGGGGGAGAAGTTGTCTCTACAATAAGGAACTTAAAGTTTGAGAACCCGTTTCTTATTCCTAACGTGAAAGGGTTTTATACTAGAGGAAAAACTAGCTTTAGAAATATTACTTTCAAGTCTTTCTACAAAGGTTTATTAAAAGAAGGAACTGAGGATTTTGATTATACCGATATGATGCACATCGAAACTTTATACTTTATAAATTGTCTTGGAACCGAAGCTTTAGTCGAGATTAAGTATAACGGTGATGGATTGTTTATCGACCGATGTCACACTTCAGGATCTGGGGATAGCAACTATAATTTCCTTAACCTTGAGTTTTGCAATGGTGGCAAGATTGCTAATTGTATCAATGGGGATATCAAAATATATAAGTCATCTGCTGTTTCAATCGAGAATAATCACTGTGAGCACGGTAAAATAACAATAATATCTAGTCAAGTATCTCTTCGAGATGGGTATCATTGCTACCATAAGGAGTATCAGCCGATTCCAATATCTATCATCAGCGCAGCAAACGATAAGCCCTCTATGCCTTGTGTCATCGAAAATTATACAATAGTTCATCATAAGGATAAAGGCAATCTCGCGAAGAACTACACGGATACAGATTATTTTGATGCTTACTTCAAAAATGTCAATGTGAAAATCACAAACTTCTTCAGACGTTCGATGTTCGAAAGTGATCCATCATTTGGCATGTCTACAGCGGTTAAAATCTCATTAGATGGGACCACATTGTTCAGAGATTGGGAGAATGCAGGTCAGTTGTATTCCAAGGCTAGTTATGTTTCAGACAATAAAATATTCACTAGTATTAATGAAACAAGTTTTTTAAGCAATTTTATTTTGTTCGGTATCTCACTACCAAATCATTCTACTTTTGACGAGGAAGTAGGGACATATTATTATCAGATTATTTATTATTTTGGGTCTACAGATAGGCTGATAGGGAAATGGGGCGGAGGGGAACAACGCACTGATGTGACCGATGTGTTGAATCAAGTCCCTTACCTCAACATTTCATATAAACCTGAAATGCAGCTCTCCAAAATTTGTTTATATCGTGGTAAGGTTTCTGGAGAATATTCACATTATGTGTCTATACCTATTGGAAACGGGGTTAATATCTACGATTATGGATACTTCATTTCAACTGGAGAGCGTTGGATAATGAGGAAGAAGGGGTCTGCTGAACCTTTTAATTCAGCGTATATAAAAGTTAAGTTAGAGGGGGAAAATGTTATTGCGTATGGTACAGCGATTCCAGTTTACGGGATATGGAAAAAGGGAGATCGTATTGTTAATATTGAGAAGTATCAGCTTGGTGAACCAGGGAAAAAATACATTTTAGAAGAATGGGAATGTATTGCAACAGGAAGCCCAGGTTCTTGGATAGAAAAGCGGTATTTAACCAGCGACTAAGTTAAATATTAAAGGATGAAGTAGTAGCAATTATAGTTAGTGAAATATTACTGTAAGTATAAAAGTTATAAGCACAGCTTGTTATTCTGGCCGATTGTTAATTCAAGTGCGACATTTTTTCAAAAGATTATGGGCAGTTCTCCATCCTAAAAATTTCTGTTGGTTTATTGTTAATTGTTAATGAGATGGAGAGCATTTCCTAGTTCTTCTTCCATCACTTCTCATTGGAATCATGCTGCCATGGAGAATAAGGATCGGAAAAATAGACTCATAATCCATAGATCTCTTTATGTTCATTGTAGCTAACAAATTTTTACGCTGTTCGAGAGATGCTTTTGGGATGCCGTGCAGTTGAATAATACATCTTTATGATAGTCCTGTACGATTAGATATTTTTTTCTGCACAATCCTTATTTTTTGATTTTTGTATGAGTTTATGCAATGTAGTATGGGTGACCTGCATAAAGCCACTGGTAAATGGATAACCATTCTGAGCAGATTTTTATACGCTACCGCATGGAAATTTGCTCGGCAGACCAGGTTTCATAAAAATGTTTCTTAATCTCATTACCGTTTCCTTTCGTCCATTTTTCTCAGAAACTGCTACTCGATGCTGAAGATATTGCTACTCAGACATAATTACAACAATCTGAGTATTGAACTCGTTTCAACTCCCCGCTAGTTGTAGTGTGATGATGAACCAGTTCCTGTGCGATGGAGCCTAGGAAAAACCTTAGTTGTTAAAGGAGTTCTATATTACTTCTTTTGACTATAGTGATATGTGAGTAGCTCATAAACTGAGATATTGGATTGGCATATTTTTTTAAATAAAAGTAGCTTTTTAATTGGATCTATGCTATACTAAGTTTATTGAATTGTTGACCTGAAAAATTCGCATAGCGTAGAGGGTTATTCTTCTAAAATAATAACCTTGTCCCCTATGTGTATTTTTATTTAAGGTAAGAATTTCATGTAAATTTAAAAATTAGGTGGTAATAACAATGGAAACAGGAACAGTAAAATGGTTTAACGCAGAAAAAGGATTTGGCTTTATCGAAGTTGAAGGCGGAGACGATGTATTCGTACATTTCAGCGCTATCACTGGAGACGGATTCAAATCTTTGGACGAAGGACAACGTGTTGAATTCAACATTGTTCAAGGCCAACGTGGCGCACAAGCTGAAAATGTTGTAAAACTATAATATCAGCTTTAAAAAGCCCTAAACATTATGTTTAGGGCTTTTTTTTATTTGAAATTACATTCAACGGTAAAGGTGTGGAAGGGATCTATGTAACCTAGATTTCTTCACAAAAACCCCGTTCCCTGAGTAAACAAGGAACGAGGCTTTATATAAAGAACAGCTTTTTACAAACTCTCTACTGAATTAATGAAGATTCAGATAGAAGAGCCTTAAAGTCTGGGTTTATTGTCATCGGTTATTACTGTTCTCATTCTCCAACTTATAGTTCTAAGCTATAGGTTAGATTATCTCCAAGTGGTTACCGTCTCCACAGGCAGGCGGTAGGATTCGAATCCTTCGCTGGCTGCTTTGCCGATGGTAATGAGCATAATCGGTACATAACGATCTTTATCAAGGCCATACACTTCAGCGATTTGATCCTTCTCATAACCACCAATAGCATTGGTGTCGTAACCGTGTGCACGTGCAACAAGCATAAGCTGCATGGAGACAAGACCAGCATCTAATACATTGGTTTCTCTTAGTGTTGTTTCAGGCATAACATCATAAAATTGCTTGATTGCGCTCATCTGACCCTCTTTCACTTCATTAGGCATATATCCTAACTCAACCGCTTTTTCGTAAATTTCTTCGATATAATCAAAGTTATCCATATCAGCAAAAACAGCGATTACCGCTGAAGAACTCATGACTTTATCTTTGTTGAATTTCGCAAGGTGGCTAAGTGTTTCTTTTCCTTCTTCGCTATCGATAACTACAAAACGCCATGGTTGCAAATTGACGGATGAAGGAGCGCGTGTGGCTTTTGCTATTATTTCTGACATTTCCTCACGGCTAATTTTTACGGTAGGGTCATAAGTTTTAATGGAACGGCGTCCCAGTGTAATTTCATTAAAATCGTTTGTTTTCTGAATGTTATGCATAGTATATTCCTTCTTTCGGTATGTTCATTTAGTTGATCCGTCAATATTTGACCCATCAATGTTTGATGTATCAACAATATATAACACTCAAACCGTTTTTGCAAATACATAAAATGACATCACGAAAAAAGGCTCTGAAAATAAAGGGTTCTCCTCAATAATGAAGATAAGCATAAGATCAATTTTACTGAACGGCACGGTTTTTAAGACGAGAAAATATATAAATACATAAAAGGAGTAGCTTTTTAGTTGGAGCTGTGCTATAATAAGTTTATTGAAGTATTGACCTAGCGAATTCACATAGCGTAGAGGGTTATTCTTTAAAAATAATAACCTTGTCCCCTATGTGTATTTTTATTAAGGTAAGAATTTCATGTAAATTTAAAAATTAGGTGGTAATAACAATGGAAACAGGAACAGTAAAATGGTTTAACGCAGAAAAAGGATTTGGCTTTATCGAAGTTGAAGGCGGAGACGATGTATTCGTACATTTCAGCGCTATCACTGGAGACGGATTCAAATCTTTGGACGAAGGACAACGTGTTGAATTCAACATTGTTCAAGGCCAACGTGGCGCACAAGCTGAAAATGTTGTAAAACTATAATATCAGCTTTAAAAAGCCCTAAACATTATGTTTAGGGCTTTTTTTTATTTGTATTAAATTTATTTAAGTCTATATAGACGAGGTGGATCAGCGAAACTATGGCCTAATCTTATCGCTTTTTGATAGTACATGAATAGTAGTTAGAACATATGCGAACACTTTTGAGAGAATGTTTGTCGATAAAGTGGTCTATGCTCAAATACAGGCATCATGATAAATGGAGGAGTTATCAAATATAAATGGCTAAATCCATCGTAGAAAAATTAAATTTACATAAATACAATGAAGTGGCTGTTTTGAATGCCCCAGAAGGCTCTGATTACTTAGCTGAATTAACAGGTTATGATACAGAGCTTAGAGATCATCATGCATATGATCTTATTTTTGCTTTTGTGCTGGATATGGATTCATTAAAAGCCCTGGTAGATCGTGTGATTGCGAATCAGTATCTTCAGACAGGCGGATATCTCTTTGCAGCGTATCCTAAAAAGGGAAACAAAGTCTATCCCACATTTATTCACCGTGATGAATTGTTAGAAGGGCTTGGCAGTGATGAGAATGGATATGTAGGGACAAGTAATATCAAATTTGCGCGAATGGTGGGATTGGACTCCATCTTTACCGTAGTTGGACTTAAAGAAGACGCGAAGAACAAGCAGAAAGCTTCCTCTAAACCAAGCGGGTATGTAGATGATTATATTTCATACATACCAAGTGTCGAACAGGATCTCTTAGATACGCCGGATTTACTTGTCTTCTACCAATCATTAACCCCTGGCTATCGCAAAGACTGGGCACGTTATGTCTACAGTGCAAAACAAGAGGAAACGATAGAAAAACGACGTGAAGAGATGAAAATGATCCTTCGTAAGGGGTATAAAAGTCGTGAACTATATCGCCGAGACCAATCTTAGAAAGTCGTATAAAATAAGCGGTGGTACACTCATCTAAATGGGGGGCATCGCTTGTCCAATGAGAAGGAATAGCACCTATCTAATTTATTCCACATTATACCTGTATAAATGAGTAGCTAAATGTCCTCAGATGTGCTATAATAAGTTTATTGAAGTATTTGACCTAAGAAAATTCGCATAGCGTAGAGGGTTATTCTTTAAAAAAATAATAACCTTGTCCCCTATGTGTATTTTTATTAAAGGTAAGAATTTCATGTAAATTTAAAAATTAGGTGGTAATAACAATGGAAACAGGAACAGTAAAATGGTTTAACGCAGAAAAAGGATTTGGCTTTATCGAGGTTGAAGGCGGAAGCGACGTATTCGTTCACTTCAGCGCAATCACTGGAGACGGATTCAAATCTTTGGACGAAGGTCAACGTGTTGAATTCAACATCACACAAGGACAACGTGGTCCACAAGCTGAGAATGTTGTAAAACTGTAGTATTCAGTTTTCAAAAGTCCCAAACTTTAGGTTTGGGGCTTTTTTTATTTCTAATCTTTTATTCGGACACAAATAGAGCCAAAGCCATATTATATAATGGCTTTGGCTCTATTTGTTGTTTATACGTTCTTCTAAGGAACAATACATTATGAAGCCTCAAAAGTTCCACACATGTCATTGTATGTTATTCCTTAACAAGGAACAGCTGAATTAACATTTCGTAAGAATAAATGAGCATCGTGTTCACATCAAAATCATAATCTGTCATTTCGGATTCAAAGGCATGATTAATAACCGAAGACAAAATAAAGATTAATAATTCTACGGTTTGATCTTTACCCACTGGTGTAGGTGTATTCGGAATAGTTGGGCATTGAGGGATAAAGACCCCTTTTTCAACTCCCTCTCGATAGATTTCTCGAACACATTCTCTTCGATTTTCACTAAACGCTCTAAATTTCTCCCAATCCTCCGGAAAATACTTCTTCAGTTCATTAAGATGTCTCTTACGGAGCGTCTGGATGTTGTATAGATAAAAAACAGCGCGCAGTTTTTCGACATAATCATGTTTCTCATGAATGATTCGGTTCAGTTCCTCTCGGTCATTAGCGATAAACGAATCACAGATCGAGCTGATCAAATGATTTTTGTCTTTAAAATGGAGATAGATTGTTTTCTTGCTGATTCGCAAATTATCTGCCAGTTCGTGCATCGTGAATTTACGGAATCCATACTCGTCGATTAACTTTTTTCCTTCTTCGATAATCCGTTGTTCAGTATTCATATCAGCACCTCCTCTGTGAAGTTTATATATTCATGGAAAATATAAATACCGAGATACCTTATTATACAGATTATAGTCTCCAGTAAAAATGATAAAAAAACGAACTAATTTTAGAACCTGCTTATTTATATGGCTCTGCTAAAGAATTAACAGTTTGTTTCAGGTTTATGCAAAATGGCACAATACTTGCAGCGACCAAGCAAATGCTCATTACGATATATGCAGTTACAAAAGAGCCACCTGATTCAGTCACAAGATTGCCAATGATGATAGGGGCAATAATTCCTCCCATAAATGCCCCAATATTGATGACAGAGAAAGAGGAACCGATGATCTGATTGGATACTAAGCGATACGGTAACACCATGTAGGCCGTGAAGGCAAACATAAGTAAGATAGAAATGGCATACAAGAGTAGAACAGTGATGACAAAATGAGTCGAATAGATAAACCCGATTAGACAAGCTGCAGCAGCCAGAGAAGAGAGAGTAATGAATGTTTTCTCCTTCTGTTTAAAATATTTGTTGATCAAGATGCCAGCCGCCATCGTAGCAACTGCCATAAGTATAGAATTACTCGTTAGCAGATATCCAATTTTTGTGTTGTCCATCATATGAAAATTAGCTTTTAAGACGGATGGCAGCCAGGAGATAACTCCCGTAGCTACTAAGTTCGTAAATAACATGCCAAGCGCAATATAGAGTACATTTTTTTCTTTCCATGCATCAAAAAGAGATACAGACTTCTTCGATTTTGTTCTTTTCGGAGATTGCTCTTTTTCTTTCACAAATATAAACATCATCAACCACAAGGCAATATAAAAAACAGTGATTAACCAGTAAGCAACTCGCCAATTACTATTGATTATTTGTGTTCCAATAGTAAATGCGAGGACACCGCCAACTCCAGCTGTGGCAAGTGCTTTAGATTGAATAGAAGCATGATGCTCCCCGTCAAAATTTGTGCTTATAATTTTTGGTGTACCGGTTGTATAACTTGCATGCCCAAGACCAACACCCATCCGCATCAGGGCCAGTGCAATCAATGAGCTGGATAAACTAAAGAAGATGGTAAACAGAATGAGGACAAACAATGAGGATAAAATAAATTTACGATAACCAAATCGGTCCACCAGCCATCCTCCAGGAATCGTAATTAACGTAAAACCGATATAGTAGACACTAAGAATAATTCCCGTTTGATTCGGCAACCAGTGGAATTGATCACCCAAGGCCAAAACAGTCATCGAAATCATATTTTTATCCATAGAGATAAAACTGCCCATAATTAAAACAGTTATCGCAATTTTCCATTGTTCTTTTGTCAGTATCACGGTGTGCACCTCATATGCTGTAAACTTTATCGATCATTTTAATAAGATCAGCCTATTAAAAAAGCTAACTACAACCAATGAATATTGGCGAAATCGTTGTAGTTAGCTTTTATACTTATCAATTATCTGAAAAAGGGAGGAAAAAGGTTAGTTTTGTCAGGTATAGCCTTGATTAAGCGTTACTTCCGACTGCTTGTTCTGATTGTTGCAAAGATGCAGATTCATATTTAGGTTTTGTTTTAGCTGCAAGGAAGTACAAAGCGGCACTTACACAAGAAAGTACAATGAGCACAGTTAAAACTAAGCCATAAGAATTATTAATCCCATACACAACTCCACCAAATACGGCACTGAGTGCAGTTCCTAAGGAAGAGAACATAGAAACCGTCCCAAAGATGGAACTGAAATCTTTTTCACCAAATAGGTAAGCTGTAATGTAAGATGGAGCGATCGTAAGTGCAGTTGCACCAAATCCTGTGAATGTTGCATAGAGAATACCTGCGATTTGTCCATCTGCATGTCTTAAGAATACAAAGCTGAGTACGTTACAAATTCCTAAGAAGAAGATCATAAGTGTTAATCCCATCTTGTCAAACATTCTGCCGACGAGCAGCTTGCCGACAATGACCATTGCTGATCCCAAAGATAATAGGAATGCAGCTCTTGACGAAGTAGCACCGATATCTGTCAAGAATGGAGCAAGGTTGATAATCATGGTATTCGCAACGATACCGGTTACTATAATAGCAGCGCACAAGATCCAGAATGATGGTGTTCTTAATACATCTTTTTGGTTCATACCCGTTAACACTTGATTTTTATTTTTAGTAGGCGCTTGACCAAGTGGTGTCAAACCCATATCCGACGGGTGGAATCTGACAACAAACGCAGTCAGGGGAACGATGGTAACAGCAATCATAATCCCTATGATCAGGTAGGTTGTTCTCCAACCCACTGAACTAATCAAGGAACTTACGACGGGACTCAGAATAATACCACCTAAGCCGCTACCTGATAAGGCAATACCTAGTGCTAATCCACGTTTCTCATTAAACCAGTTCGTAATGAGCACGGAAGAGGGAACAATGGATCCTGCAATGAGTGAAATACCTTGAAGAACAGATAGTGCATAGAAAACATAGATGTTACTTGCAAAAGAAAATCCGACAAATGATAGTGCACCTAGAAGGGTACATACCGTCATAAAAACTCGAATATTCACTTTTTTAAGTATTTTCCCCGCGATCGGAGCTGCTACTAAACCAACCAATGTAACGATGGTAAAGTATAGACTGAACTGAGATCTTTCAATACCGAGCTCCTGTGATACAGGGTCTGTAAAAAATGAGATTAAGTTAACAATTGGTGTGAATAGGAATGTCATTGACATAAAGGCTGTGATTACGATCCACCAGCCATAGAACATTTTGTTGTTTTTAGCCATGATTTGCACCTTCCCGAGTTAGATATGAATAATCTCTATTCTTGTCCCAATAAATCCAAGATTAATTGAACTTCTACTTTTGTACCGTTAACCAATGCTTCTTCCATTACTCTGAATTTAGGATGGTGGTTCATATAACCGCATCCTTCCTCTTCTAAGCCGGCGCCTAATAACATGAAGCAGCCTGGAACGACTTTGGTATAAGCAGAGAAATCCTCACTTGCCATTAGCATAGGAGATTCATAGACTAAATCTTCACCAAGCACTTTCGTAGCAGATTGATATGCAAATTCAGCAAGTTCAGGTGTGCTGTAAACGGCAGAATATCCACGGACATAATCAAGTTCAACCGTAGCGCCGTATGCAGCAGCTACATAATCAATAATTTCTCTAACCCGTTTTTCCATTAAATTGCGAATTTCTTCATTTGTCGTACGAATGGAACAGCTTAATGTAGCCGTATCCGCAATAATATTAGGAGCTTGGCCGCTGTGGAATTCACCAATGCTTAAGATCGCCATTTCGCTCGCTGGAACATTACGAGATACAATACTTTGGAGTGCCATAACCATATGACTGCCGACTACAATGGGGTCAATCGACAATTCTGGTGTAGAAGCGTGAGATCCTTTGCCTTGGATTTTCAAGAAGAATCCATCAGCTGCAGTAGTGGTATAACCTGTTTTTACAATTCCAAGAGAGCCTGTTTTTAATCTTGGGATAATGTGAATGCCGAAGATTTGATCTACGTCCTTAAGTACACCTGCATCAACGAGTTCTTGAGCACCGCCAGGCACTTGTTCTTCTGCATGTTGGAAAATAAATTTAACGGTTCCGGCTAGTTTATCTTTCATACCGGATAGTACACTTGCTGCTCCGAGCAACATCGCAACATGAGTGTCATGTCCGCAAGCGTGCATTACACCGTCATTAACAGATTTGAAATCCACATTGGTTTCTTCTTGAATGGGCAAAGCATCCATATCTGCTCGAAGTGCAATCGTTTTTCCATCTCCCGCACTGCCGACTAAGGTAGCAACTACACTGGTTGGGGTAGGGCGTGTTAATTCAAGATTAGGAAAAGTAGATAACGTATCATAAATATATTGAGAAGTTTTAAATTCTTTGAATGAGAGTTCAGGATGTTGATGAAGATGTTGTCTCCATTCCGAAATTTTCTCTACAGGTATTTGATCAAACCAGTTCATCATATTAAAAAACTCCCTTCTAATTGAAAGATAATATTGTGAAACAATTCACACATCAAAATAAATATGAAAATAGAAAAGCTGACTTTAGTAGAAATAAAGGGTGAACGTTCTTTCTTGGGTACCAGCAACAAAGGACTGTTCTTGTCTATAAATCTAGAATATCACGAAACTAAAAAACTTTCTATAGTTTCCTAGTGTTTAATTTGTGAACGCAAAAAAGAGATTTCTAGTAGGTTTTGGAGAGCGTGTTGTGAAAAATAAGATGCCTATATGTGTTACAAACGCTTGTTATATTCACTACAAGGTGTGTTTTTATTTAAACGGTTAGGCGCAAAAACGTGCGTTTATAAATAAATTAAATTTTTATTGTTGTAAACTTTATCACTGATGGATAAAGCGATTTCTGTCCTTCGGTATCATGAATCAAAACATAACGAATAGAACAAATTGTAAAAAATAGAAGTTTTTAAATTCTAGGAAATCTGTTATTATGAAATCAGTAGGCGCATTCTTAGTAATATGCAAGCGCATACAATAGGAAATATGCAACTTAACATTCTAGTCTTATCAACATCATTACATATTCCTATTACTAGAATAGGGTAGATCAGGAGGAAATCATTTGAGTTCACAACTTATTGGAGTTCCATTAGAAGGCTTTGCAGAATTCAGTAGAAAAGTCGCGGCAGAAGGTGCAGTTCTCTTAAAAAACGAAGGAATGGTTCTTCCTATACAGGTTTCCGAAAACGTTTCCGTTTTTGGTCGCACTCAGGTTAATTACTATCGAAGCGGTACAGGATCAGGCGGAAGTGTAAATGTCGTATACACGACAAATCTGCTGGATGGACTCCGGGCCAAAGCACAAATTAGCGTTAATGAAGAACTGGCATCCGTATATGAGAAATGGATTGAAGAGAATCCATTCGATAATGGTGGAGGCGGCTGGGCTGCAGAGCCATGGCATCAACAAGAAATGCTTTTAACCGATGACTTGGTAGCTGCTGCAAGACAGAAATCAGCGAAAGCGATCATCGTCATTGGTCGTACCGCTGGAGAAGATCAAGATAATGCTAATGAGCAAGGAAGTTATCAGCTGACTGATGATGAAAAAGCAATGCTAAAGATCGTTACGAAATATTTTGAGCAGACGATTGTGGTACTAAACGTATCCAATATTATTGATATGAGCTGGCTGAATGATGAGAGCTTTGTGTATCCAGTATCAGGTGTGATTTACGCTTGGCAGGGCGGAATGGAAGGCGGAAATGCAATTGCGGACGTACTGGTCGGTGATGTAACACCAAGCGGGAAGTTGACGGATACGATTGCTTACTCTATTGAAGATTATCCATCCACACAGAATTACGGCAATGAATTTAAAAACCTCTATGAAGAGGATATTTATGTAGGTTACCGTTACTTTGAGACATTCTGTCCTGATAAGGTTCAATTTGAATTTGGTTATGGCCTGTCTTATACCACTTTCCAGGTAAAGCCTGAAGAAGCTAAGCAGATCACAAAAGACGGATCGAAGTATATTGAGATTGAGGTGACTGTCACAAATACCGGAGATACTTATGCAGGTAAAGAGACGGTACAAGTCTACTATGAAGCACCTCAAGGGAAGCTCGGGAAGCCGGCAAAAGCACTTGCTGCCTTTGCAAAAACAAAAATCATTCAGCCGGGTGAATCCGAACGTTTGACCCTGCAATTTTCTGTGAATTCAATGGCTTCGTATGATGACAGCGGGGTAACGGGATGCACATCTGCTTATGTTTTAGAAGGAGGAAGCTATCTATTTTATGTTGGTACAAGTGTAAAACAGTTAGAAAAAGTATCGGTGGATGGACAGAATGGTTACCATATGGAGGAACTTACTGTAGTTGAACAGCTGCAAGAAGCAATGGCGCCAACAGAAAAATTCAAAAGAATGATGCCGGGTGTTCGTAAAGAAGATGGGGTTTATGAATTGGCAGAAGCTGAAGTTCCTACCCGCCAAATTTCTTTAGCAGATCGAATTGAGGCAAATTTACCGCAAACATTAGATCAAACAGGAGATCAAGGTTACAAGCTGAGTGATGTACATGAACAGAAAGTCAGCATGGATGCTTTTATTGCTCAACTCAGTGATCAAGATTTAGCAGCTATTATTAGAGGTGAAGGCATGAGCAGCCCGCTTGTTACACCGGGGACAGCATCTGCTTTTGGCGGCGTAAGCGACAGTCTTCTTAGCTATGGTATTCCAGTCGGCTGTACATCTGACGGCCCTTCGGGGATCCGAATGGACAGTGGTCAGCAGGCCACACAGGTTGCGATCGGAACATTGCTTGCGGCAACTTGGGATATTGAACTAGTGGAAGAATTATATGTTTTGGAAGGCGAAGAGCTGGCGCGTAACAATATTGATACTTTGCTCGGACCAGGACTTAATATTCGCCGTAGTCCGCTAAATGGACGTAACTTTGAATATTTCTCAGAAGATCCGCTGATCTCTGGCTTATTCGCAGCAGCTTGTACCCGCGGAATTCGTAAGGGTGGTTCGCATGCAACTCTGAAACACTTTGCCTGCAACAACCAAGAGCAATACCGTACTAAAGTGGATGCGGTCGTATCTGAGCGCGCTTTGCGAGAAATCTATCTAAAAGGATTCGAAATCGCAGTAAAAGAAGGTGGAGCAAACTCCATTATGACTTCGTACAATCCGATCAATGGACATTGGGCTGCATCTAATTACGATCTGAATACGTCGATTCTCCGCGGTGAGTGGGGGTTTAAAGGGATTGTGATGACTGACTGGTGGGCTGTGATGAACGATGTCATCAACGGTGGACCGGCTGATCGTAAATATACGAATTACATGGCTCGCGCTCAAAATGATCTATATATGGTCGTTAGTAATTATGGAGCTGAAACGAATGTCTGGGGCGACAACACGATAGAGTCACTTGAAAATGGTACCCTTACCCGCGGTGAGTTACAGCGGAATGCAATGAATATTTGTGAATTTTTGATGCAAGCACCTGTATTCTCTAGAGATGAAGTTACGGAGGAGAACATCGAGACATGTAAGGCAGATGCTACCCTGCAAGCAGAAGAGGCGCAAATCGTAGGGCATGAGGAGCAGGTAAAAGTGATTCCATCAGGCTCAACAATTATAAAAGTGAATGAGTCAGGCGTATATCGTATGTTTGCTGGCCTGATGTCTCCAGATGGAGAGCTGTCACAAAGTGCGTGCAACCTCATTCTGAATGATCAAGTGGTAACGACCATTCAGACCAACGGTACAGAAGGCAAATGGATCAAGCTGAAACAAACGAAAGTAGAGCTGGAAGCAGGGCTTTACGAAATGAAGTTTGAACATATTAAGCCTGGTATGCATATCGATTGGATTGAATTTAAGCAGGTATAATCAGCGACAAAAACTTCTTTTTTGCTAAAAAGTCTGTAGTTATGGTCCTCCTAGAACAAAGAGGATCTCTACAGACTTTTTTCTATATAAATGAAGAAAGGGGATAGGTTTCCTCATTTCCATTTTATACATTTATAATATATGTGGCTAAATGTTCGGAGATATGCTATACTAAGTTTATTGAAGCATTGACCTAACGAATCCACATAGCGTAGAGGGTTATTCTTTAATAATAACCTTGTACCCTATGTGTATTTTTATTTTAAGGTAAGAATTTCATGTAAATTTAAAATTAGGTGGTAATAACAATGGAAACAGGAACAGTAAAATGGTTTAACGCAGAAAAAGGATTTGGCTTCATCGAGGTTGAAGGCGGAAGCGACGTATTCGTACACTTCAGCGCAATCACTGGAGACGGATTTAAATCTTTGGACGAAGGACAACGTGTTGAATTCAACATCGTTCAAGGCCAACGCGGTGCACAAGCTGAAAATGTTGTAAAACTCTAATTAAGAGTCTTATGCCTCAAACGTATCGTTTGGGGCATTTTTATTTATATAGCCTATTCAGATACAGAAAGAGGGATGCGAATGTACAATTCTCGAAGAAAACCAATGGAAGATGTACCGATGGAGTTAACGGCAATATGGTCTTGTTCAAACGACGGATGCAAAGGATGGATGAGAGATAACTTCGTGTTCTCCGTAGTTCCCGTATGCCCTCAGTGTCAGTCTAGCATGATAAAAGATGAGAAAATGCTTGCAACAGTGACGAACACGAGTCCTAACCAGAATAAAAAGTAAAGAATAAAGAGTTTTACTCTCTATTCCTCTATAAAGGCACCGATTCTATTGCTTCGGTGCTCTTTTTTTTATTTGCGGAGTCAATCGAATAAGAAAGGGTTGAATTCTATGCAGTTGTTTCAAGATTATAATTTAAAAGTGAAGAAGACATTTAACGCAACGAATACCGAAGAGGTACTTACCGTATCAGAGGCGGGGAATCTACTGGGTTTATCCAAAGACCAAATGAAATTATATGTAGATAAGAATAAATTAACCAAAGTTCCGATTAATAGAAGTGTACATCGATATCTTTTACTAAAAGAAGAAATTGATAAAATAGTTAAAACGTAATGAACACCAACGATATGGTGTTTTTTTTATTGGGTAAAAGATCAAGATGAAAGTAAAAAATAAGAAGGGTGTCTTAGGCAATTCATTAGATTGAAACCTACGCATCATTTTTTATGTATTATAAGGTAAAGATTCTTCTAAAGGAGGAGATATCCATCGGTATTCTTTCTAGATTCAGAGATATTATGAAAGCGAATATGCATGACTTGGTTACCAAAGCAGAAGATCCAGAGAAAATGATGAATCACTATATGAAGCAACTGAACATTGACATAGGTAAAGTGAAATCAGAGACGGCTTCGGTAGCAGCGGAAGAAAGAAGAGCGAAGAGAGCGCTGGATGAGGTCAAAGCAGAAGTCAGTAAACTGCAGCGATATGCTGAGAAAGCAGTGGAATCCGGAAATGAGGAGCAAGCTTTGCAGTTTCTGGACCGGAAGGTAGCACAGGTAGAAAAATTAGGCGAACTGGAAGCTATTTATGAACGTGCTTCTTCTAACAAGAAAAATATGAAGCAAATGCAGGATAAACTGAGCTCTGATCTTAATGTTCTTGAAGAACGCCGTGCAGAATTAAGCGGGAAGATAGCTGCTACGACTGCCCAACAGAAAATAAATGCGGTGGGCTCAAATAAGGATGTTAGTGGTTCTGTGTTCGATGTAATCGAAGAAAAGGTTAATAAAGCATATGATGAAGCCATGGCTATTACTGAACTCAGAGAGCAACCGAAGGACGATCTTGATGATCTTATTGCTCAGTTGGAGAGGGAGAACAATAAGAGTTCGGATAGGAATGCAGAAGAGGAGCTTGCCGCGATTAAAGAAAAACTCAACAACAAGAAGTCATAAATTCTTGGGTGGGTAGTGAGGTGAACATATGCCAGTCATAGAATATAAATGTCCGAACTGCGGAAGCAGCATGGTTTTTGACAGTGAGTCAGGGATGCTGCATTGCCCGAGTTGTGGCCGTGACGATAATATTGAGGAAATCCCGGATCCTTTAACCAGAAATGTGTTTACTGAAAATGAAGTGAATGAATACCACTGTACCAGTTGCGGCGCGGTCATCATGACAGAGGCAGAAACAACAGCTACGGTATGCAGTTTTTGCGGTTCTTCTGTTGTGCTTGGCGACCGGCTCACGGGAGAGCTGGCCCCGGCCAAGATTATCCCATTTTCGATCAGCAAAGAAGAAGCAATGCAAGCTTTTCGAAAATGGTGCAGAAATGGACTGCTTACGCCCAGTGATTTTATGACAGCGGACCGAATTAAAGGGATTACAGGAATCTACGTGCCGTTCTGGTTATATGGATTACATAATCACATTGAAGTTCGTGGTCTGGGTACAAAAGTGAGGAGTTACACAAGAGGAGATTATCATTACACGGAAACGATGCATTTTGAAGTATACCGTAAAATCCGGCTCAATTATGATAATGTACCGATTGATGCGGCAGAGAAAATGAATGATGAACTGATGGATAAGCTCGAACCCTTCCCATACGGACAGCTGAAAAGCTTTAAATCCCCTTATCTTGCTGGCTTTATTGCCGAAAAATATAGCTATGATGAATCAGAGCTGCTGCCGCGAGCAAAGGAAAAGATTCGTCAGTATATCGATTCTTACATTCAGTCATCAGCTTCTGGTTATGCCACGGTAAGTTTCACGGATAAGCAGATCGATACAACTTTAGCGCGTGCCGATTATGTCCTGCTTCCGGTATGGATGGTGCAATATGATTATAAAAAAGCCGAGCATACGTTTGCGATGAACGGACAGACAGGTAAAGTGGTGGGCAAACCTCCGATTAGCAAAGGGAAAGTAAGTGCTTGGTTTGCAGGAGTCTCTGGCATTTCATTTCTATCGCTGAAACTGATTTCCTGGATGATGGGAGGAGGATTTTGGTGAAAAAGATGAAAGCCATCCTATCTATTCTCCTGCTTTTTTCCTTTATTTTCGTTCTTGTTCCTCATGACCTGGCGGGAGCAGCCGAATCAAGTTCTACAGCTGCGGATAAACAGTTAATCTACGATGAAGCAGGGTTATTAACTCAGGCGCAAGTAGACAGCTTGAATGCAATGGCCAATGAGTATGGGGCCGAGCGGAACACGGATATTATCATCTATACGACATTAAACGAAGAAGGTATAGATGCTGGAATTTTGACGGAAGACTTCTATGATGAGCATGCTCCGGGATATGATCAGCCGCATGGGAATGCCGTTATTTTGACACTGGATATGAACAATAGAAAGACGTACTTAGCAGGGTTCTATAAAGGGCTGGATTATCTTAATGACAGCAGGCTTGATCAAATACGAAACAAGATTCGTTCTGACCTAAGCTATGGTAATTATGAACTTGCATTTGAGAATTATATTCTAACCGTCCACGAGTTTATGGAACACCGCCCAGGAGTTTTATTTAATATTTGGTTTCAACTGGCCGTTTCTCTGGGGATCGGGGCTCTAGTCGTCGGGATGATGGCTTATCGCTCTGGCGGACGTATCACGGTGAACCGGCAGACATATGAAGATGCAAGTACATCAGGCATACTGGATCGTCAAGATCGGTATCTGAGAACAACAGTGACCAAACGCAAGATTGAACGGAATAATAATAACGGCGGTCCTGGTGGCGGAGGTGGCGGAGGAATCAGCAAGGGTGGCCACTCGCATAGCGGAAGCAGAGGATCGTTCTAAACGGAAGGAATGAGAATAAATGTCTTTTTTCAAAAACCAGTTTGCAAACGTAGTCGAGTGGGAAGAGTTCAGAGATGATATGATTTTCTGGAAGTGGAGCAATAGAGAGATTAAAAAAGGAAGTAAGCTCCTTATCCGATCCGGGCAAGATGCGATCTTTATTCATAACGGAAAAATTGAAGGGATTTTTGAAGAAGAAGGCGAGTATAGCATTGAATCTGACATTGTTCCATTCCTGTCTACACTGAAAGGGTTTAAGTTTGGCTTTAACAGTGGAATGAGAGTGGAAGTGCTCTTCGTCAATACAAAAGAGTTCACTGTCAGATGGGGGACGCAGAACCCTATTCTAATTCCAACCTCGCAGTTACCGGGCGGAATGCCGATCCGTGCGAACGGTACGTTCAATTTCAAAGTAAATGATTATGTGACTCTCATTGATAAAATCGCAGGGGTGAAGAACAGTTATCTAGTAGAGGACGTTAAGATTCGGATTACTTCTGTGCTGGATCAGCTGCTGATGAAATGGATTAGCCGTGAAGGTAAGGATATGTTTAACTTGCAGGCCAATGCATCTGAAATCGCAAGTGGAATTCAGGAAGATTTGGATATGCAAGTGATGAATAATGGGATGACAATTACCGGGTTTCAGGTGATGAGTTTTAATTATCCAAAAGAGATTCAGGACATGATTACCAAGACGGCCTCTCATGAAATGATTGGTAATCTGCAAAAGTATCAGCAGGTCAGTATCACCGATGGAATTGCATCTGGCAACCTCAAAGGCGGCAGTACGGCTGCCGATATGATTGGTATACAAATGGGAATGAATGTAGCAAATCAGATGATGAAGAATATAGAAACTAACGAGAAACCCGCTGCTTCTGAAAATTCAAATGCGAAACCTTCGGCATCTTCTTCTGCAGAAGAAGGCCAGAAAAAACCTAACTTTTGCCCAAACTGTGGTACAAAAACAGAAGGAGCCAACTTTTGTCCAAACTGCGGTCAAAAATTGGGGTAAAAGATAACGTATTAATGTGAAATTACCAAAAGACACCTGAATGGTGTCTTTTTTTTGTATAGTTTCCATATAGATATGCCTCTTCATATATGAATAAAGTGTAGCAAGGGAACTTTATTTATATTTTTCGTTTATTAGCAGCTATGATACCATATGGGTGGAAAAGAGGGTGATGATATGATGAATGCTTCTTATTGGTTAACCAATGTAAGATTAGAACAGGGCTATATCGTGGAAGATGGACAAGTAGTGGGTACGAAGACAAAGATCTGTCACGTTCGAATCGAAGACAGTGTAATTGCTGAAGTTGTGGAGGCAGGTACCGAGATCGTGAGTCATCTTCCCAAATACGATGGCAAACAATTATTAATGCTTCCTTCTTTTGAAGAGGCGCATATTCATTTGGATAAAACGTATTATGATGGTCCTTGGCAAGCGGTACGAAAGGTAACCAGTATCTTCGAAAGGATTGAAGAAGAGAAGCGTTTATTACCGAAGCTCCTACCGACGGCAAGACAACAAGCAGAGCGTATTTTGGAACTTATACAGGGATATGGTTCTACATATGTTCGAAGCCATTGTAATATTGAACCGGTGAGCGGACTACATAGGTTAGAAGCAACAAAACAAGCTTTGGATACATTTTCGGGAAGAATCTCCTCTGAGATTGTAGCTTTTCCACAGCATGGATTGCTTAGATCTGATTCTGTACAGTTGGTAAAGCAGTCAATAGCTGAGGGCGCAACTCATGTAGGCGGGGTAGATCCATACACGGTTGATGGAGATATCGAGAAATCACTGCAGACAATGGTAGAGATAGCTGTAGCGGGGAAAGCGGGAATCGATATTCATCTGCATGATAGAAATGAAGCGGGTAAGCAAACATTAACGAGACTTGCTGATTTGACAGAGGAAGCAGGATTACAAGGGAAGGTTACTGTGAGTCATGCCTTCTGGTTTGCCAGCGCTGAAGCGCACGAAGCAGAAGAGTTAGCAGCCCGAATGGCTTCGCTTGGCATGTCGATCACATCAACCGTACCGATCGGAAGATCAACTATGCCTCTTCCTATGTTACATAAGATGGGAGTGAACGTTAAACTGTCAACGGACAGTCTAACAGATCACTGGTCCCCTTTTGGGAATGGTGATCAGCTAGAAAAGGTAGGGCGTTACGCAGAATTATATGGATGTAATGATGAGTTGTCTTTATCTCAGTCTCTTGGTTTCATCACAGGGGGGATAACACCGCTTAGTTCCAAGGGTGAACAAGTGTGGCCTAAAGTAGGAGACACGGCAAGTTTTGTGTTGGTGCATGCCAGTTGCGCCGCTGAAGCAGTTGCCCGAAGATCGGAACGAGCAGCCGTATGGTACAAGGGGCGTCTTGTGAGCGGTGCATTATTATAATTGCAGTCAGTGGATAACAAAAAGAGGTTTCCTATTAGGAAACCTCTTTTACTTGATTCGAGCGAAGGATTAGTTAAATGCACCTGCTTTTTCAAGCTTTTTCTTTCCATTAAACGCGAGGATAATCAGTACGATATTAATAACCATCATACACGCAATGCCAATCAACACAGGAGTGTAAGAACCGGTTGCATCGTAAATATATCCATATCCAGGCAACGCAATAATTCCTGCTACAGCGAGTCCTAGAGCTACGATTGCATAAATCTGACTGTACTCTTTGTTACCGAATAGAGCTGATGTCAGCAATGGTCCAAGTGTCCCGATCGCTGCCACAACAAATCCGAAGATTACCATTGCAATAGAGAACATAACCGAGTTATCAGCTGATGTTAATAGAATGGTTACAGGAACCAGACCTAATACCATCGCGAAAATTGCTGTGTTTCTCGCACCAATCTTATCAGATAAGAATCCGAAAGCTAAAGCACCAAGTAATGCACCGACCATCCATCCAGCCATTGCGTTACTTGCAAATATACCATCATAACCAAGTTGCTCTTCTGCAAATGTTGGAACATGCTGGGCGAAACATCCGATGGCAGTAATAAAGAAGAAGAATGCAATTAATGTATAGAGTGCAGACGATTTCTTCGCTACTCCAAGTGTAACCCCTTTTTCAAGTACAGGTGTTTTCGATTCATCTTCTTCAGTAACTTCATCTGCGCCATAAGGCTGCAGACCTTTTTCTTTTGGAGACATTCTAAGTGTGAAAAATACAACAGGAATGACGATGATGATAACTGCCGCACCAATGATAATATATGCGTTTCTCCAGCCCTCATTAGCAATCAAGGTCCCAACGATGGGTTGAAGTACTGCGCCCAAACCACCGGATACAGCCATCATAATACCGATCATCAGACCTTTATTCTTTTTAAACCAATTGTTGATCAGTACCGGACCTGCCATCTGTGTAAGAAAAACGGCTCCGACAGCCATAGGAATAGAGAACAAATACCAACCCCATACCGAGCTCATGAATCCAAACATAGCAAATGAACCAGCTTGCAGTACGGCCGCAACCATGAGTAAACCACGGATATTGTACTTAGCCATCATCTTACCAGCGATGGGTAGGAAAATCATAGTAACAATAGAAGCAATACTAAAGTATATGGATAAGTCCCCCTTACGAATGCCTAAATCCTGAGTAACTGGAGTTAGGAACAGTCCGCCTGAGCTATTGAGGCCACCTCTTGTTAATCCGACCATAATTGATACGCCAACAAGTATCCACCAAGCAAAGTGAATTTTTTTCTTATTCTTATTCATGATGTCTCCTTAATTCCCTTTTAGGGTATGTATAAATCTAAATTTTGTGTAGTTTTGTGAAAAGATATATTTCTAGATGTGCGAAAAATAATGATTAGAATGCGTAATACTTTTCCGTGTTCAGCGACTTTTTTCACAATAACAAGAAGTTTTTGTGTTGTATAAGATCGTCATTGGTACACATCGGTGGGGCAAAATGCTTGTCACTACTATAGCGCACTGTTTACAAAAATAGCTCTTCAGTTCTGGTCAACACTGCCCACTCCATCAGTGATATTCGTTGTTTTCTCTCTAGTTGTTTCTTCAGATGTAATTTCCTTCTTTTAAAAGGTAATGTAAGCGATTTTAAAACAGATCAAAGGAATAAAATTTTTCCATCTTTATGATCCCTGTACTTTCTTAATGAGACAAACCAATATTTTTCTATAGCTACACCTCTTGAAAGATTAGAATTTTAGGTAACTTTTTATATACGAGTTACTTTACATAACCATATTAACTCTTCGATAAATCTGTGTCAATATTGTGAACCTAAATAAAACGCAAGATTTGTCAAGATTTTAGAGTTGAAAAAGTTGTGGTAGAATAATATAAATAGGTTATTTAATGTTACTTAGTTATATATTTGAACATAAGGAAATAAAAGTAATGACGAAATAATTCGGAGGTGTAGGTTGTGACTGAGCAGAGCGATACACGGGAGGCATGTAATAAAGTCGAAGAGGGGTATAACTTTCTAGGTAAGAAGTGGATCGGTATTATCATTCATACCTTATCTAAAGAACCCAAGAGATTTAGTGAAATTTTAGGTGCTATTCCTGATTTGAGTAAGCGGATGTTGAATGAGCGGATGAAAGAATTAGAAGATTACGGCATTGTGGTTCGAAACGTGATAACGGATCGTCCTGTAAGAACGGAATATTCATTAACCCGAAAAGGAAACGAACTCGGAGTTACACTCCGTGTGTTTGAAAAATGGGCTGAGAAATGGATGTAAACTTAGAATGCGTGAGATCTCTCGTAAGTGGATTGTTGTAATGAAGTCTACATCTTTTTTGCGATATCCTAACTAACCACAACCGCTCGAGGTTGTGGTTAGTTCTATTTTTCAGGCTTGATGTATTTCGTCCAGACTTCTTATTCTTTCCATCGTCGTACATTCCTCTGTATCTTTAATTAAGCTTCTCAACACAATCTACATCAGGAAGTACATAATTATCGTCCAAATCTCAGAACATGTCATTATTTCTCGGGAAATAGCTAAAAACCATAACAATAATACCAAATTATAGTAAAATAACTCTAAAAGTGTAGAACAATTATCCTTTTACATAGATTGCAGGGGGAGATACATTGTGAGTTTACTACAGGTTAAGCAAGTTCGAAAAAATGCGGGCAGCAATGTGCTTATTCCCTATGTTGATTTCGAGGTTAAGCAAGGACAGTGTGTCGCTATTCAGTGTAATCATGAGCTGGGCAGCCAGCTTTTGGAGTCGATTATGGGGCGAATATCTATATCTGATGGTGAAATCTTTCTTGATGGAATACAGGTGAACATGGCCTCGCAAGAGATAGTAAGAAAAAGCGTAGGAGTTCAGCGCCTGAACGAAGGCGTATATGAGCGGCTCAAAGTAGCGGAGTTTCTACGTTTTTACGCGATGCTTCATGAAGTGAAGGCAGACCTTTATACGTTGCTCAGAAGATTAGGGCTCTCTGAAAAGGAAAATACGTTGATTAGCAAGTTATCACTGTCAGAGAAAAGAAGACTTTTAATAGCCAAGGCACTAGTTCATGAACCGAAGTTGTTGCTCCTAGAAGATCCGGAACAAAATGTGGACTTAGAAACCAGTTATATCTTACGTAATTTAATCGCCTCATTGGTTGAAGAAGGAAAGTCCGTACTTATTACAACGATGGTGCTCGAACAGGCGATATCGGTAACAAGTGAGGTATATTTGTACAGTCATTCTGGATTAAAAAAGTTGGACACTTCTTCAGAAGTTCCCGAGACAGAAGCGCCTGAAGACGGACTTAATGTTACTACGATAGCAGACGGAGATACGGATCGGACGGATGGTTTGCCCACAGACCAAGCGAACCGAGAGCTATCAGTTGATAACTCTGAGGAAGATATAAACACTTTACCCTACATAACAGAGAACGAGGTAATGACGAAGGAATCAGATACAGCACAAATAAAGAACAAAACGGCAAGGGATGAAGACAAGTCTGAGGTCTTTGTTCAACCCGTTCGCTTGGAGAAAATTCCGGCTAAGGTGGGAGACAAGCTCATTCTATTTGATCCGACAGAAGTGGATTATATTGAAAGTCAGGAGGGAGTAGCAAACCTCCATGTTTTGCAAGGAACATACCCGTGCTCTTTTTCTCTTACCGTTCTTGAAGAGAAACTCAAACCATATGGCTTCTTCCGCTGTCATCGTTCTTATCTCGTTAATTTGCAGAAGGTAAGAGAAGTCATCACTTGGACCAGGAACAGCTATAGTCTTATTTTGGAGGATACAGAGAAAAGTTCAATTCCATTATCTAAAGGGAAATATGATGAGTTAAAGCAGATTTTAGGCATCTAAGACAATTCTTCGCTCAAAATGATGCTTCATTCAGGTCCTTATATGCAGGTTTTAGCTCCGTTTATCCTCCTTTCATCCCTTATATAATGCGGTGTGGCGCGGTTTTTCGTAACATGAGGATATCAAAGCGATTGCGCCAAACGAAAGGGATGGATGACAAGTGGAAACAATCATTGAAGTAAACGGACTGGTCAAAGCATTCGGGAATAAACGAGCGCTCAGCAATATCAACTTTACTATTAATAAAGGTGAAATCTTCGGGTTTCTCGGACCGAGCGGGTCAGGCAAAACAACAACCGTGAAAATACTCACCTCTCAGCTGCTGGCGACTGGGGGAACAGTGAATGTGTTCGGGCAGGAAATTAGAAAGATGAATGATGCCGATCACAAACGCCGGATTGGGATTTTGACTGATAATAGTGCCCTATATGAGAGGCTTACGATTCAAGACAACTTGGAAATGTTCTGCAGCTTATATGATGTAGAGAATAAACGAATTGCTGAGGTACTGGAGGAAGTAAATCTTGCGAATGATCGTAAGACATTAGTAAAAAAATTATCTAAAGGAATGAAGCAACGCGTTATGCTTGCAAGAGCTATGTTACATAAACCTGACCTGCTATTTCTGGATGAGCCGACATCGGCACTTGATCCGGTGAACACTCTTCATATCCATGAAGGGTTACGCAAGCTGAACAGGGAGGGAACGACGATCTTCCTTACGACACATAACATGTCTGAAGCAGAGAGTTTATGTAATCGGGTTGCGTTTATTCACGAAGGTGTGATCAAGACCATAGGTACACCGGAAGAACTCCGTCTGCAGCATTCAGATGATTCCTTAACCGTAACCGTGAAAGAAGAGGGGCGAATGATACTTCAGCAAAATGAAGAGTCTGCCCGGCGGATTGCAGGTTGGATGCAAGCGGGTAAACTATTATCGATTCATTCCAATGAACCGACGTTAGGTGATATTTTCGTACAAATGACGGGGAGGGAACTACAATGACATTTTCAATGAAGAGATTTCAAGCAATCGTTCAAAAGGAATGGAAAGATAGCATTCGAAATCCGCAGGTACTAACGATGACCGCTTTTCCGATCGTGTTTGCCTTCTTATTTGCACGCATGGGCACAGACCGTACGGTTAGTGAAGATATCCTCATGGTAAGTTTCCCGATCCTTATGGCATTATCTATGACCGGTTCTTTCGTACTCGCGATGATGATTGCTGAGGAAAAAGAGAAGCATACCTTGCGGGCGCTTATGCTGTCTCCGGCCAGTACACTCGAAATATTGCTTGGTAAAAGCTTTTTGACAGCGGTGCTTACGGTGGTTGCCATTTTGTTCTCGATTATGGCGAGTGCAATCCCAGGTGTACCTGCAGGTATCCTGGCCCTGTTTATACTCATTAACCTTATTATGTTTATAGCCATCGGCCTTATGATCGGCCTGCTTTCACGTACGGTACAAGAATCTTCTATTATTGGTTTACCCGTGCTGCTTGTCTTTGTCATGGCACCTATGTTTGCTCCTATGCTAAATAATGAGCTATTAATACAAGTGGTAAGTATACTCCCTACACAGAAGTTTATGGACATGATGAACAGCATGGCGATGGGCCAAGGCTGGCAAGAAATAGGTGGAGGTCTCATGATCTCGATCCTTTGGATGATTGCTTCTATTGTAGCCGCAGTAGCCATTTACAGCCCCAGACGTTTTGATAACTAAGGTCTAGTAGACGAGAAGAATTGCATTCGTTACAAAAAAACAAACCCGAATTCTCTTAAAAGAATTCGGGTTTGTTTAGAGAGACTGAACTCTCTCTGATATTTTCGTTAAGTAAGATATCGGTGTTTTAATGAATGTAGATTCTACGTTGTTTTTCCTTATGCTCTTCTTGTCTTACGAAGAATAAGACTAAGAATAGCAACGAGAACGATCGCACCAATCAGTGCAGGGAAGATATAAAATCCACCTGTTTCAGGTCCCCATTCTCCGAGTAGAAGACCACCAAGCCAAGCCCCTACAAAACCAGCGATAATATTACCAACAATACCGAATGGAATATCCTTGCCGACGATTAGACCTGCTAACCAACCAATAATACCACCAATAATTAATGCCCATAACCAACCCATATTTAACATCACCTTTCAATTGTTTTTTCGTTTGCTGTTGATTTTATAACCGTATAATCGAAGTTCTAATCATAAACAGAGAAATTATTTGAATTTTGGGTGGTGTCTTAGTAAGGGTTCAATGGCATTAAATGATCGTTTTTCTGTGGTACAATAACAAAATGTGAGGATATGGAACGGATTGCTATATTGATTTGGAGAGTGATGGAACGTCATGCAGGAGTCTTTGTTAATGTTGCTTCAGCTGTTAGAACGCGCAGCCCTTTTGCTGATGTGTTTATTTGTGCTGACACGAATACCAGGATTTAAAGCTTTCTTTGAGCAAAGAGAAAAAACAGGATATGAACTTATTCTAGCAACCATCATTTTCAGTGGGTTTGCCTTATTTGGTACCTACAGCGGCATTAATGTAGAAGGTTCACTTGTGAATGTGCGAATTATTGCCATCTTATCGGGCGGGATCCTATTTGGACCTTGGGTCGGTCTTGCAACAGGGATTATCTCTGGAATTCATCGTTTTTTGATTGATATCGGGGGGGTTACTTCCTTGCCCTGCCTGATTACAAGTATTACAGCCGGATTAGTGGCGGGACAAATATACCGAATTACATCCCGGGAACGCAGATGGAAGATTGGCATCATCGCAGGTATGGCATGTGAAGCATTAACGATGATTCTAATTATCATATTGGCAGAGCCTACTTCGCTTGGTATGGTTATAGTTTCTCAAATTGGCTTCCCCATGATTGTCAGCCAAGTCAGTGTGGGTCTTATTGTCATGCTCGTACAGAGTGTTGAAGGGGAGAAGGAACTAGTTGCAGCCAAGCAGGCTAAACTGTCTCTCGATATTGCGAACAAAACACTGCCTTATTTTCGAAGCATCACTCCGGATTCGCTTCATACCATTTGCCATATTATCAAGGATGAGATTGGCGCAGATGCGGTGTCGATCACCGATACGAAGCAGATTCTGGCTTATATTGGCGTGGGTGAGGAGCATTATAAGGAGCGGCATGCCATCATCAGTGAGGAAACGAAAAACACGCTGAAAAGCGGGGAAATCATGATTCGTAACAATGATGCGGAACATACAAACCCTTTTATTAAATCCCTGATTATTATTCCGCTGAAAGAAAAGGGAGAAGTAACCGGAGCCCTTAAGATTTATTATGCGAAGGCACATAAAATTACGGATTCCCTACAAGCGCTGGCAGTAGGATTGTCGCAGATGATCTCTACACTCATGGAAGTGTCGAGAGTAGAGGGAATTAAAGCTATGGCAAATAAAGCAGAGCTGAAGGCACTTCAGACGAAGATCAATCCTCATTTTCTATTTAATGCGCTCAATGCCATCGCTTCTTCTATTCGGACTGATCCTGATAAAGCGAGAGAATTGATTGTAAACCTGTCTGGTTATATGCGTTTTAACCTGGAGCTTAGTGATGAAATGATTGATATCCGCAAAGAACTTCAGCAAGTAAACCATTACGTAGAGATTGAGAAAGCTAGATTCGGCAATCGGCTTGAAGTGGAATATGATATTGACGAAGTAGAAGTGTACATTCCAAGCCTTATTATTCAGCCGCTTGTTGAGAACGCAATAATCCATGGTATTCTGAAGGTTAAGGGGCCGGGTAAAGTGACGATCTCGGTCAAGGATCTCGGAGAAAACGTAAGGATTAGCATCACGGATACAGGAGCGGGAATAGCGCCGGAGATTATCCGAAAAGTGTACAGTGACAATATGCCTGATAACAAAATTGGACTATATAATGTTCATCAGCGTGTGAAGTTGATCTATGGAGAAGGTCTTCGTATCCGCCAGTTGGAGCAGGGGACAAGCATTGATTTTGATGTGACAAAAAGAGGTGTTCAGTAAATGAGAGCAATCATCGTGGAAGATGAAGTATTAGCGAGGCAAGAGCTGCGTTATTTAATAGAAACACATAGCAAGATCAAGGTAGAGGCCGAGTTTGAAGATGGTCTGGATGCACTGAAATTTTTGCAGAATCAAGAGGTTGACGTCCTGTTCTTGGATATCAATATTCCTTCTATTGACGGGGTATTACTTGCCCATAATATCAGCAAATTTTCTGTTAAACCTTACATCGTCTTTATTACTGCATATAAGGAACACGCCGTGGAGGCATTTGAGGTAGAGGCCTTTGACTATATTCTAAAACCTTACAGTGAGTCCCGCATTACATCTATGCTAACAAAATTGGAAACTGCACATATAGGGCAGCGCAGAGCGATCCCGGAACAGCATTTGCCTTCGATTACAAAGGTGAATCTATATAAGAATGAAAAAATAATCGTGGTTGATGCAGATGATATCTATTATGCCGTTGCTCAGGAGAAGACAACAGAGGTAGTGACGAAGAACGAGAAATATATGATGCAACTCAGTATCAGCGAATTTTATGAGCGCCTTCCTAAAGATATCTTCTTCCGCTGTCATCGTTCCTATCTTGTGAACACAGAGAAAATTAAGGAGATTGTCCCATGGTTTAATAATACATATTTACTTCGGTTAAGTGAGATTGATGCTGAGATTCCAGTCAGCCGCAGTAAAGCTAAAGAGTTCAGGCAACTTATGCGACTATAGAGGCATTTCATTCCGAATTCAGGTTATTTCATTCCGAATTCAGGTTATTTCATTCCTGTTTTCGCTTTTTTTCTAAATGTAAGCGCTACAATAAGAGTGTGTTAAGAGCTCAAGTACACTTACATTAGACAAAAGAAAGAAGGAAAGCAACATGAATGGAAAACCTGTAAATCGCCTTCTTATTGTTCTTGGTACCGTTATTATGCAGATGGGTCTTGGAACCATCTATACATGGAGTTTATTTAATTCACCGCTTGTTGATAAATTTGGATGGGAGCTTAGTTCGGTCTCCATTACCTTTTCAATAACTAGCTTTGCGCTCGCCTTTTCAACTCTTTTTGCAGGGAAAATACAAGAGAAAATCGGGCTTCGTAAATTGACAGCTGCAGCCGGCATTCTGCTTGGCATTGGGTTAATACTTAGTTCGCAAGCAAGTTCACTGGCTTCTCTGTATATTCTAGCTGGTGTTATTGTCGGATTCGCCGACGGTACAGCATATATAACTTCTTTATCAAATCTTATGAAATGGTTCCCTGATCGAAAAGGGCTTATCTCTGGTATCTCCGTTGGGGCATATGGTACAGGAAGTCTTATCTTTAAATATGTTAATGGTAGTTTGATTAATTCCGTTGGTGTTTCTCAAGCATTCCTGTATTGGGGACTCATTGTCATGGCTATGGTCTTGGTGGGTTCGATGCTCGTAAGAGAAGCATCAGTAGAATCCGAAGAAGCTAAGACTGGATCTAAAACGCAGACAACAACCTCGAACGCAGCAGTTCCTGTGCAGATGAATTATACGGTGGGAGAGATGCTTCGCACCAAACAAGCATATCTGTTGTTTGTTATCTTCTTCACCGCTTGTATGAGCGGATTGTATTTAATCGGTATTGTAAAAGATATCGGTGTTCAGCTAGCCCATCTGGATGCAGCGACGGCGGCTAATGCTGTAGCTCTTGTTGCTATCTTTAATACAGCTGGACGACTTATTCTCGGGGCGTTGTCTGATAAAGTCAGCCGCTTAAAACTTGTGGGCTGCACACTGGCTGTAACGGCAGCATCTGCGGTCGTACTTAGCATAGTTCCATTAAACTTTGGACTGTTCTTCGCTTGTGTAGCAGCGATTGCATTCTGTTTTGGAGGTAATATTACCGTATTTCCAGCGATAGTGAGTGACTTCTTCGGACTAAAAAATCAAACCAAAAACTATGGCGTTATCTATCAAGGTTTCGGTATTGGTGCACTGTCCGGTTCGTTTATCGCTGCTATGATGGGCGGATTTAAGTCAACCTTCATCGTTATTGGCGGACTATGTGTAATCTCCGTCCTGATTGCTTTAACGATGAATCCTCCAGTGAGCAAAAAAGCAGAGAAAGAGGCAACATTCAAAGCTTACAAACGTACAGCTTAAACCTATGAGAACAAATAAACATCCCCCAGCGTAGTTAACATCGGGGGATGTTTATTTGTTTTTCTTCACAATTCTTAGTGCTGTCACAGAAGGATTACATGGTCTTGTTAAGTCGCTTTGAATGCCTTCCTGCAAACAGGGTGAAGAGCAGGATCATTGCATAACAAAGTAGATGAGAGGTGATCAGTCCGGTGGTTTCATAAGATGTATTTATAAAAAGCTGACTAAATCCAAGAAGGCTGCCATAGAAGGGGAATAACAGAATAAAAGTGATACTGGAGTCTTGATTATATGTGTAAAAAAACAAAAAGAATGCCAGCCCGCCAAGCCAGTAGAGGGAAGTTAGAATCATGAAATCTACCCGACGGTTTCTCATCGACATAGAATAGAGTAGCCAGGTAAACAAGAAGAGAGCAGAAAAGACATACGTTCCAGCACTATCCTCCCCGTAGGTAATGGACCAGAGAACATTCATCCCTCCAAAGCAGAAATGGATAAGAAACATGAAGCATAGATGCATAGGATACAAAGCCCATCGTTCTGAGGGACTCATTTTCATAGTAATTCCCACCCTTACTTGTCGCTTATATTTACTTCTATACTTAACTTATAAACAACAGTAATGGGCAGGGGGTTGCATTATAATTGAAAAAGGAGAGACTTCTCAGCCCTCTCTTCAGGCAACAAAGTCTCTCCTTTTTATTTCGTTTTGCATAAAACCATTGATGAATGAGGCTTTACAGCCAGTTATCTCACCAATTTTTTTCGCCAGACAGATATTTTTCCGTAAGGACAGTCAGAAGCTGAATGCCTACTTGGTTATGTCCACCCTCAGGGATAATAATGTCAGCATATTTTTTAGAAGGCTCGATAAACGCTTCATGCATCGGTTTTACCGTTGCGAGGTACTGCTGATGAATGGACTGAATCGTCCGTCCACGTTCCTCAATATCACGCACAACACGACGCAGAATTCGTACATCGGGATCAGAGTCTACGAATACCTTAATGTCCAGCATCGCGCGTAGGTTCTCATCTGAAAGAACATGTAACCCTTCGATGATGATGATATTGTTTGGTTCTAGCTCGACTGTCTCTGATGCAGAACGTGCATGTATTGTAAAATCATAAACAGGAGCATAGGCAGTTTGTCCGCTTCTAAGAGCATTCAAATGCTGAATTAACAGCTCATTATCAAACGCAAACGGATGGTCATAGTTGGTGAGCTCACGCTCAGCCAGACTAAGATGAGCCTGATCTTTATAGTAGTTGTCCTGAGATATAAAAGTCACTTTACTCGAACCTAGACGTTCAATAACGGAACGAGCTACTGTTGTTTTACCTGAACCGGTTCCCCCGGCAATACCAATAATCAGCATGCGATACCATAAACCTCCCTAGAATAATTGCCAGAGCAATTTCAGTATTGTAGCATAGAAGGTCCTTTTTTTCATCTACAAGGCTCATAAAGGGAAGATTAGGCAGTTCTTATGCCCTTATATCTTTGCCCGAAGATATCGGAATTATGTCTCACATACAAAGATAGATTTAGTCGCTGAATTTCATATAGTACTGATATAAGATTTGCGTTCCTTTATCATCGTATCCAAGTTCTGATAACTCTTCATACAAAGACTTGGCCAGGGCAAGTCCAGGTGTTTGCAGTCCCATCTCTTCTGCCGAAGATAGAGCAATACCCATATCTTTAATAAAATGTTTGACGAAAAATCCAGGCTCATAATCACCTGCAATCATTCGCGGACCAAGGTTACTGAGAGACCAGCTTCCTGCTGCACCTGTTTCAATGCTCTTCAATACGATTTCAGGATCAAGCCCTGAAGTTTTCGCATAAGCGAGTGCTTCACAGACACCCATCATATTGGAAGCAATCGCGATCTGGTTACACATTTTCGTGTGTTGGCCAGCTCCCGCAGGTCCTTGGTGTACAATATTTTTACCCATCAGTTCAAAGATGGGTCTAACTGCTTCATAATCTGTTTTCTCTCCGCCGACCATGATGGATAGTTTGGCATTCTTTGCACCAATATCTCCGCCAGATACCGGTGCATCGAGAGCGTGCAACCCCGATTTCAAAGCTTCCTCATAGATCCGCGCAGCCAGCTGCGGACTAGATGTCGTCATATCAATCAGATAAGCTCCGGAAGGAGCATTTGCTATGATTCCATTTTCTCCAAGATAGATTTCTTCCACATCTTTGGGGTACCCTACCATAGTAATGATAACACCGCATGCTGCTGCAAGGCTTGCTGGTGACTCATGCCAAGTTGCACCCTGCTTGATCAATTCTTCTGCTTTGGCGGCAGTTCTTGTGTAGACATGAAGAGCATAGCCGGCTTTTTGCAGATGCCCTGCCATACTTTTGCCCATTACGCCAGTACCGATAAATCCTACAGTTGTTTGCTCTGGTGATACGATCATTTATTTACCTCCTGGGTGAATTGGTTTTGATTTGATCTATCCTTTATTTTTCGTATTATATCCCTTTTTTTACTAAGGTTCTATGAAGCGGTTGATAGTACCTGACAATAATCTTTAAGATATCGAATACTTTTTATCTACTAGCCAGATTGATTGAGAAAAGCAGAAAGGGAGACGATACTTATGAAACGGATTTGTTTGTTGTTGCCTAATGGATTTGAAGCAATAGAAGCCAGTGTATTTACCGATGTGCTTGGTTGGAATCAGCTGGAGGGGGATGGAACTACGGAACTCATAACCGTAGGGACGAGAGATACACTAGCGTGTACGTGGAATTTCAAAGTGACACCAGAACTGTTAATTAACAATATTAGTGCAAATGATTTCGATGTATTAGCGTTACCAGGCGGATTTGAAGAAGCAGGTTTTTTTGAGGATGCTTTCAGGGAAGATGTGCTTGAGCTGGTACGTGAATTTAATCGTCAAGGAAAGATCATTGCGACGATCTGTTTAGCAGCGCTGATCCTTGGAAAAAGTGGAGTTCTCGAAGGAAGAAACGCCACGACATACAATCTGAGTAATGGAAAGAGACAGGCCCAGCTTGCTGAGATGGGTGCTAAGGTCATTCCTGACCAGCCGATTGTTATCGACGGTAATCTAATCACTTCATATAGTCCATCAATGGGTTTTGATGTAGCGTTCCTTCTGTTGGAGAAGCTCACTTCTAAGGCGAATACAAATAAAGTGAAACGGCTGATGGGCTTTGTTTCATAGCCGCAAAGGTATAGCCAAATTGTTGCCTGATGAGAAGTGAAATAACCAACCTGAATTTGATTGACAAAGAATGGGAAAGGTGATATTTTTAATTTACTTAATACCCATTGGATTAATATGAAATGCAAAAACCGACTGTTCATACAGAGGTATTGCACGCGTACAACCGCGCTGTGATACCTCTTTTTTGTGTCAACATACGGATGCCATAACATATCGACCGTACCTGCGGAGATATCCTGCTAGCCTGATTAGGGTGGCAAGATATTTTCGCTATTTTAGGTTGGAAAGGGGAAATCAAGTTGAGCAGTATTACAGTGACGACTTCAAAGCAGAGTCCAGGAAGATGGAGTCTCTTGGGACTTGGTCTTATCATTCCCGTATCTGTGCTTGGGGTATGGCAGCTTCTTGGATTTTACGGTGTGATCTCTGAATTATTATTTCCGACCCCGACTACCATTGGAAAAGCAATGATCCAGCTAACCTTGTCTGGGGATTTATGGGGACATTTTAAGGTGAGTATCATGCGAGCGTTCGCTGGTTTTCTGCTTGGCGGGAGTTTGGGCTTTATTTTCGGACTCTTGGTAGGTCTTTTCAAAACATCAGAAAGATTTCTCGATCCATCGATTCAGATGATAAGAATGATCCCGAGCCTAGCTGTTGTACCTCTTTTTATACTCTGGTTTGGAATCGGAGAAGAATCAAAAGTATTACTGATCGCAAAAAGTGTATTCTTTCCCCTCTACATCAATACTTTTATGGGAATCCGCGGGGGAGATAATAAGTTATTTGAGGTAGCAAAGGTTCTTGGTTTTAACAAATGGAAGCAAATCGTAAGACTTGTGATTCCAGGTGCCCTGCCAAACATTTTGCTCGGTATAAGATTATCGATTGGCCTTTCCTGGCTTGGACTAGTCGTAGCCGAACTGATTGCTTCTACATCAGGGATTGGATATATGATGTCTGACGCTAGACAATTTGCTGACACCCCCGTCGTTTTTGTCGGCATCATTATTTTCGCTTGTGCAGGATTGGCTACAGACGGACTCGTAAGGCTGCTTGAGGCTCGTATGCTGCGCTGGAAAGATACATACGGTGGCTAAAAAAATAGAAAGGGAGGATTGAGATGAACGAGCGAGCAGATCCGATACTGCAGCATAAAGCGAATAGGTCAAGTAAGATTCAAGGTACAGTCACAGCAAACCATCACAAGCAATATCGACCGAGGAATATCCGGAAACGGAAGGGGAAAAAAGGAGCTGATCTAGCCGCGGCGATGCTTATTCCGCTGTTGATCATTGCGGTATGGCAATATGCAGCGGGTAAGGGTTATATCTCTGCTCTTTTTTTACCGACTCCGCTCTCCATTGCAGAGGAATTTTTTCGTCTTATCGCTGCAGGAGAACTCTTTCATCACTTAGGTATCAGTATGTATCGTGCGTTTATTGGGTTTCTTGCGGGGTCATTTCTAGGATTAGCGCTTGGCACGTTCACAGGTTTCTCGCGAATAGCATCTTATCTGGTGGATCCGAGTATCCAAGTCCTGCGGCTTGTTCCGCATCTTGCCATTGCCCCTCTCATTATTCTTTGGTTCGGATTTGGAGAGGTATCCAAAGTAGTCATTATTACAAGCGGAGCTTTTTTTCCACTCTATATCCATACCTATACGGGAATCCGAAATGTTGATAACAAACTTTATGAAGTAGGAGAGGTGCTTGAATTCAGCTTGAAGCGAAAACTGATGAGACTCATTCTTCCTGCAGCCTTACCGAGTATTTTGCTTGGGATCCGTTTGTCGCTGGCTGTCTCATGGATTGGACTTGTCGTAGCAGAGCTGATTGGTTCGCAGTCAGGGGTAGGCTTCCTTATTAATCAAGCGAAGCAGAATTCGGACACAGGGGTTATTTTCGTAGGCATTATCATTTTTGCTGTAGTAGGTAAGCTGATTGACTCTATGATGCGGATTTTAGAGAAAAAGCTGCTTCATTATCGGGATAGTTATCAGGGTTGATACTAAGATACAAAAAAATAATGAAGAAAAGCATCGATAATGTAATCGTTGTTTACATGTAACAGCTTACGCTAATCGAAATGAAGAGGAGCCATTAGACATGTCAATTAACCTGGAAAAACCGAAAAAAAGAAGCAATTTGCTATCCCGAAGGTTATTTATAGCGGGATTGTTCCTAAGTTTATTATTACTCCAAGCTTGCAGTAATGCAGGGGGAGAAAGCACAGGTGCTCAGACAACTACAAAAGCTAACACTACAGAAGCCAAGGGGAACGTAAAACCAGTACTGAACTACGGGTTTATTGGGACAAATGATCTTAATTTGCCTGGGGGACCTGAAGGTTGGGGTCTTCATAAAGGGATTATTCAGGAAGAGCTAAAGAAACACGGTATTACTGAAGTGAAATGGACGGGTTTCCCTAACGGACCCGATTTAACAGAGTCTCTTATCAGTGGCCGTCTTGATCTTGGGAGCATGGGAGATACGCCTTCCATTATTGCCTATGCATCCGGAGCTAAAATCCGGCTTATTACACAGGGATCAACTAATTCTATCGGCTATCTATTAGGAAAAAAGGATGGACCAAAGACTCTTTCGGAGCTGAAGGGGAAAACGATTGCCATTCAAAAAGGCTCTTTTATGCATCGATATGTGGTTGGATTACTGAATGATGCTGGTATAACGGATTATAAACTCGTGCATATGCTGATTCCCGATGCTAAGGCAGCACTTGCAAGGGGCGATGTAGATGCAATGACGAACAATACTACTCAGGGAGCTTTAGAACAGATCGAGGCAGGATTTACTCATCTCGATGATGCCACAAAACATCCACATTTGAAAGGAAGCGGAACTACAGTAGCCTCGGATGAGTATCTTGCTTCTTTCTCTGATTTTCCAAAGGTATGGAATGATGCCCGTAAAAAGGCGCTGGCTGACCTGAAGCAGCATGAAGAAGAGTACTACGAGTTCATAGCTCAGTTGCAAGGTCAATCCGTGGAGATCGTGAAGAAGACGAATCCAATAAGTGCGATTAAGGAAGAACCGTTTACAGAGGAAGGGCTGAAACTGCTGGAAGGAACAAAAGACTTCCTCGTTGATGAGAAGCTGGCGAAAAAGAATTTTGAAATTAACGATTGGGTACTCAGATAAGGAAAGACAAAGAATCACTCTATGAGCGGAGGAAAGGAGGGGAACGAAGATGTCGAATCATCAAGATGTGAAGTTGACCGCAGATGTACTTGTATTAGGTGGAGGTCCAGCGGGAGCCTGGGCTGCGTGGAGTGCGGCCTCTCAAGGAGCAAAGGTCGTTCTGGCTGATAAAGGTTATCTCGGTTCGAGTGGGGCAACGGCTCCAGGAGGGACAACGCTTCTTGTTATACCAGCCGTACCTGAACTTAGAGAAAAGGCAGTACAGACTCGGCTGAAGGCTGGGGGTTATTTATCTGAGACGGAATGGATCTATCGCTTACTTGAGCAAATAGAACAGAATCTTGCGCTAATTGAAGAATGGGGGTACCCTTTCCCGAAAGATTTAGATGGAACGACACTTCGAACTCATCTGCATGGACCAGAATATATGAAACTAATGAGAAAAGTGGTCCGCAAAGCTGGGGTTACGATTCTGGATCAGTCCCCTGCCCTGGAGTTACTCGTCGATGAACATGGTGTCGGAGGAGCAAGAGGAGTCAATCGTTTAACCGGTGCTAACTATGAAGTTCGAGCTAATGCTGTCATTATTGCGACAGGTGGGTGTACGTTTCTTAGTAAAGGACTTGGCTGCAATGTGCTGACTGGTGAAGGGTTATTAATGGCAGCTGAGACGGGTGCTGATCTATCTGGGATGGAATTTAGCAGACAATATGCGCCAAGCTTTGCTGACGGAAGTGTAACGAGAGGGCGAATGCTTGCTTGGTCTAGTCTGTATGATAAAAATGGTGAGCTTATTCGATCGGGTGAACGAACTCCTGGCAGTATGCAAAAGCTGCTTCTTGAAGGTCCGGTATATGCTTCGCTAGATCTAGCTGATACAGAAGAGAAGCGTCAGTTCTTACGCAATGCACACCCCATTTTCTTCATGCCTTTGGAACGAGCAGGCATTGATCCGTTCCGCGATAAGTTTCCTTTGACACTGCGTTATGAAGGAACAATGAGAGGCACAGGAGGAATTCGTCTAACATCGAGTGATTGTGCTACGACGGTTCCTGGATTATATGCAGTAGGAGATGCCGCTTCCCGGGAAAAAGTCATGGGTGCTGTTTCCGGAGGCGGATCATATAACGCATCATGGGCCATATGCAGTGGAACTTGGGCAGGTAAAGGAGCGGCTGCGTATGCCCTTGCGAATTCTAGAGAAGCAGACACCCGCTCCCTTCTTCCTGCTGGCAGATACGGACTAACAAGTACACAGAGTGAACAGAAGAGTGAGCTGTCCATAAAGCAAATGATCTCATCTATACAAAAAGAAGTTTTGCCACTTGAAATTAACTTCTTTCGAAGCGAGCCCATCATTAGGGAATCGTTAGATCGATTACATTCTCTTTTCCCTTCATTGAACGGTCTTACATTTTCTACGGTTCAAGAAAGAGTTAAATCACGGGAGTCAGCTGGAATGCTAGCCGCTGCGAGATGGATGTATACTGCGGCGCTCGTTCGCAAAGAAACAAGAGGACTCCAGGCGCTTAAAGAATATCCCGAAATGGACCCGCTTCAAACCCACCGCATCATTTTATCTGGCATTGACGATATCCGCCAAAGTGTGGAGCATGCTCCTCATGCTCATGAAATGTTGCCCGCAAAGGAGTGGCAGAGCTCGTGATTGAACTTGTGAGTGCAGATCGCTGCATAGGCTGCAAAATGTGCGTTAAGGTGTGCCCGACAAATGTATTTGAAATGAATGATTCACTTGCTTTTATTGCAAGACAGGAAGATTGCCAGACCTGTTTTATATGTGAAGCCTACTGTCCCGTAGATGCATTGTATGTGGCACCTCAAGCAGAAATGTCGGTAGAGGTAGATGAGGGGGAGCTTCGCAGTTCAGGACTCTTGGGCAGCTGGAGATCGGAGATTGGCTGGAACAAAGGTGCTCTCTCTACAATGGCGGAGAGGGATACGACTCCTTTTTTTGAAGTTTTTACAGAGAAATATCGCATCCTACCCGGAACAAAACAATAATAATAACGGAAATCATTTTATATCGTCTTACCTAATCTAAGGAGTTGGTTATAGTGAGCACAAAGGAAACGGGACTGCAGACAAATCAGGGGGATAAGGAACAAAGTGAAGTATTTACGAAACGAGTCTTGGAAGACATCTCGGTGTATCGAAATGCTGAACACCCAGTAGATCCACTATTTATCGAACGCTGGTCTTCCCGATCTTTTGCAGATAAACCCGTATCAAGCGAGACTCTATACACCGTGTTGGAAGCTGCTAGATGGGCGCCTTCATCCAGTAATCTTCAGCCATGGCGTTTTGTTCTGGCACAAACGGAGGAAGAGCATAACTTATTTCAGCAATTTATATTGCCAGGGAACCGTCTTTGGACAGATAAAGCACCTGTACTTATCTTGATTGCGTCAGATAAAAGGCGAGATGAAAGCGGAGAAATCAATGGTGCGCATAAGTTTGATGCAGGAACAGCCTGGGGTTATTTATCCATTCAAGCGAATCTCCTAGGCCTTTCTACAAGAGCTATTGGTGGATTTAATCGTGCAAAAGCAAGTGAAGTTCTTGGACTGCCTGAATATATTGAACCGCATGCAGTTGTTGCACTGGGTTATAAAGGTACTATCGATCAGCTCGATGAAAAATTTCACGATAAGGAGAAGCCAACGGGTCGCCGCACTCTAAGTGAAAGTATTCTGGAGATTAGAAAGCAATAGGAGAGTAATTTTTTGATAGGTGTATAGGTGTATAGGTGTATAGGTAGTAGATATCAGGTGTAAGGCAGTGCTCTGTTTTCTATAGAGTGCTGCTTTTTTGTGATTTCTATAGCAGAATACATATCTTGATCCAGGTAGGCTCATTTTAGATATATAAGATGAGAGAGATAGGAGTGAGTTATTAATGATTGTACTCGAAAAAAAATCAGGACGAATTCATTTACAGTTACGGGCACTTTTTATGGGTGAGGATGTAGTCGTACTTATTACAGGCGGAGATCGTCCGCACCTTGGTACCATTACAGCGGGAGCCCGTTTAGAACCTCTTCAAACGATTCAACTACAGACGCATAAGGAATTTTATATTACAGAAGAAGTGGCTGTACGGCTGCGCAAATCATTTCGTGGTAATTTTGCGATTTGCTGCGGTGCCCATCTCGACCAGATTACAAAAGAAGAAATCCCGCTTTTAACAGAACTGGCTGTTCAGTTAGGAGATGAATTAATACAGAAACTAAGTACAAACTATAAAAAAGTATGAATTCTTAATTCCATATGTTTTTACTCTCCACTTTTGACTTAATAGTTCTTAGTGAATCAATTTCGATTCTAGTAACTTGATTTTAGGAAGTAATGAATTAAATAAATAGGGCTAGATCACAAGTTATCCAGCGGAGGAGTTATAACACATGGGGAAAAAAGAATTGTTGTATCAAGATACGAAAGCAAACGTAGTGCGTAAACCAAGCGACTGGAAAGTGTTCGATCAGATGTACGCATACAGCGGGGAAGATTTAGGGGCGACTTACAATTCAGGCAGTGTCACGCTAAAACTATGGGCCCCGCTTGCAGAAGCAGTTACTGTTTTCTTATATGATAAAAATGATGACACACGGCTTGTAGGTCAGTTTCCTCTTGTTAGAGAAGATCGCGGGGTGTGGGCTATTCATCTAATGCCTTCCCAGCTCGGTACAGATGATCTATGCGGGTACTTTTATCAGTACGAAGTAACAAATGAAGGGATTGCTCGAAAAGTGCTGGACCCTTATGCCAAATCTATGGCTCCATCGAGGGTTAATACTACAGGAGATGCAGGAAGTGATGGCGACAAAATAGGAAAAGCAACGATTGTAAATCTCGCAGATACGGCTCCTGATCAATTTGACTTTGCACATATAGAAGGGTTTAAGAAACGGGAAGACGCGATAATATGGGAAATTCATGTACGAGATTTCACCTCTGATCCAGCCATAGAAGGTGAACTGTCAGCAAGATGGGGTACATATAAAGCTTTTGAAGATAAGCTTGATTATATTCGATCTCTTGGAGTGACACATGTACAGTTGCTACCCGTGATGGCTTGGTATTATGGTGACGAGACCAAGATGGGGGAGAGAGAACTCCATCATTCCGCTATAAACAATGAGTACAACTGGGGTTATGATCCTCAACATTATTTTTCACCCACTGGAGCTTATTCCGAAAATCCAGCAGATCCGATTCTTCGGATCAAAGAGCTGAAAACGCTGATTCATGCAATTCATCAGGCAGGGATGGGTGTGATTTTAGATGTGGTTTATACGCATATGGCAATTGTGGACTTCCTGAATAATATCGTACCTGGGTATTATGCTTGGCAAGATGCAGATGGAGAGTTTATTGGAGCTTTTGGCAACAATCTTGCTACAGACCGCGCTATGGCAGAGAAACTGCTCGTTGATTCGGCCAAATACTGGTTTAGCGAGTATAAAATTGATGGAATGCGCTGGGATATGATGGGGGATGCAACTTATCCTGCTGTACAAAAGGCGTACAATGAAGCTGCTCGTATCCATCCAAGCCCGCTTTTTATTGGAGAAGGATGGCGAACCTTTGCGGGGGACAAGCATGATGCGTCTCTAAAAGGAATGGCAGCAGATCAAGACTGGATGGATAAAACTGATAATGTAGGTGTGTTCTCAGATGAGATGCGTAACGAGCTCAAGTCGGGTTTTGGATCTGAGGGAGAGCCTCATTTTCTGACAGGAGGAGCTAGGGACGTAAAGTTGATCTTTCAAAATATAAAGGCACAGCCGTCTAATTTTCCAGCCGACAGCCCGGGAGATGTGGTGCAGTATATCGAAGCTCATGACAATCTAACCCTCTATGATGTTATTGCTATTTCGATTCATAAGGATCCGAAGGTAGCTGAACACGATGCAGAAATTCACCGGCGTATTCGAATCGGAAACGTGCTGCTGTTGACCGCACAAGGGACCGTGTTTATACATGGTGGTCAGGAATATGGGCGAACGAAGCAATGGGAAGCTGCAGGTCAGCCAGAGGATAAATATAACGAACTTACTGATAGCAAAGGCGAGGTAGTAGGTTATTTTATCCATGATTCCTGTGATTCATCTGATGCGATTAACCGGTTTGACTGGGCAAAAGCGACGGATCGTACAAGCTACCCAGTAAATCATATAACCCGTGAATATATGATGGGCCTTATTCAGCTGCGTAAGTCATCCGATGCATTTCGATTAGGAGATCATTCTATTATTGATCAAAATGTAACCCTAATTAACTCTCCTGATATTGCTAAGGAAGATTTGGTGATTGCATATAGCTGTGCTTCCAGCAACCTTAGTGAGTATTATCATGTATTCGTGAACGCGGATGGTAAGCCAAGAAGGCTTAGACTAACCAAAGATTATTCGGAATTTGATGTTATTGTCGATCAGACGAGAGCAGGAATAGAGAATCTAAAGAATCCAAAAGGACTGGGATGGATAGATAAAGGGATCATTCTTGAACCTCTAACAGCGATTGTTCTTAGAGAGCGTAGGTAGGAAAACAATTGCATAACTCATTAAAACGATAAATTCGTAACTATGTATAGACAAAAAGAACCATCTTTATTTACGAAATTGATTCAGTTATATAACCATTTTAAGTTAATGGAAAATGCAGGATAACACGGCACTCTTCCCGTATTGTTAGTTATTACAGTCTATGGAGGGTGCCATTTTATATGAAGGAACAAAATGAAGCGATTAGAATGAACTTTGGTAAATATGAGATTCCGAGTGATCTAAAACGTTTAATGGAACTGGATCACTGGCATGAAATAAAGGGAAATATAAAGGTTCTTGATGCAACAATTGGTTTAATGCCAGAAATTGAAGGGTTTCGCTACTACTGTACTCCGTGTGATGTAATCGTATTTGGATCGAATGGCTGTGATGGGATCCATTACGGCTTCCTCACTGATTTCGGTACAGTAGACACTTTGGACGAAGCCCCCATTGTTTGTATCAGTCCCATGTCTTTTGGACATACGAATAAGCTCATCGCTCGTAATTTTCGTGACTTTCTTAGTATCCATTTGGATAACAGTGAATTATTTTATAACAATTTCGAGAGTGAAGCTGCTTATCTGAAGCAAGTTGCTGAATGGAAGCGTGAAGAAGAAGTGAGTCCATATCGTACACCGGAAGAGAAGCAGTATGCGGAAGATGTAAAAACAATGCTGCGTACTACATTTGATCTTCCTGTTATTGATCGGCCTTATGAATATATACGTGCTTTACAAGAAGAACGAAGAGGACAGGCTTGTGTTTTAACTAAGGAATCCCTTCATGTTGTTTTACCTAATAAGTTCGGCACTGCATCAGACGATGAGAAACAATGGTTACAACAGATCGATAGTGAAGATGAATCTGCTGTTCAGGCGTTTTTAGAGAAAGCCAGCCTTCCAGCTGCCCTTGCGGTTGCACGTGATGTAGGAGCTCAAGTGGATCATCCGTCACTGCTCATTGTAGAACGTTTTTTGGATAATCATAGGTTTCATGATGAGGCTGTGCGATTAAGAGATCAGATAGAGCCGTTTAGGCCGGTTGAGAAAGAAGAGTTGACAACGTTTGTTATCGTTGGGGGAGATCACATAATTGAAGAGAAATAAATAATATTACCAAGATAAGCATGATTGGTACTACAAATGAACCAAACGAACCAAACAAATCAAATGGACCAAATGAGCGGATCACTTCTACGGATCTGTCCATCTTGGAAAGCAATAGATTTTCTGAAAGACGATCGTGAATTACAGATTGTGAACTACAGATAGTGAATTGTAGATCGTGGAATTACGAAAACAAGCAGGGGGTGTAAAACTCACTTTGCTTGTTTTTTATTTTTATATATACAACAAACTATCCAATATATTACAATATAACCACTGGTTACTAACCTATGGTTATAAAAAGAGGAGGATTTATCTTCATGACAAGGAGCCAAGCCCAACGATCAGAGGAAACAAAACAGGCTATTTTAGCGGCAGCAGCTACCTTGTTTTCAAAAAGAGGATATGATTCTGTAACGATGCGTGAAATCGCAAAAATGGCAGGATGTTCTCACACTACGATCTATATCTATTTTAATGACAAAGAAACATTACTCCATGCGTTATCTATACCACCACTTTCCGTATTGAGCGAGAAGATGCAGGATGTACTCGATGATCAAGGTATTTTGCCGAAGGAACGAGTCATTCAGTTGAGCACTTTGTTTATCACTTTTTGCTTACAGCATCGGAACATGCATGCTCTGTTTTTTGGTGCTAATGCAGAGAGGGTGGACCTTAAAGAGTCAGTAATCCCACTTACAGAACTTCGTAATCATCTTTTCCGAATGCTTGAGACGGCAATTCAGCAAAACTTCTCTTTACACAAGGGAGACGAAAGAATCCTTACCTTCACCAGAATATACTATTATATGCTCCATGGAATCGCTTGCACCTACGTTTACTCTAAAGAGAGTATGCAAGAGTTATATGAACGTCTAGAAAGGACATTTAACTTAGCGTTTGAGACGTTGCTGCTCGGGTTCGATGAGAAAATAAAAGAAGGGAAGAGTGGATCATGAAGATAGAACAAATCTCAGATCATATTTGGACGTTAAAAAGCTGGATGTTCTTTGAGTTTCGCGTATGGATCGTTGCAAATCAAGATGGGAATGGCGTTACTTTAGTGGATGCGGGTATAGAGAGGATGGCTAAAGACATACTAGCTTTTGTAGAGAAATTGAATAAAGGCCCTATAAAACAAATTCTTCTAACGCATGGTCATTCGGATCATGTTGGATCTGTCTTAAAAATAGTCGAGAGCACGAAGGCACCTGTATATGGTCACCCAATAGAGATTCCTTACCTGGAAGGCGACCTACCCTACCCAAGAAGAAAAAAGACAGAGCAGACTTTGCCTAAAGATGTAGTCCGTCCCTTTTATATAGAAGAAGACGGTCAGCTTCCTTCTTTTGGAGCGTTGCAAACTTACTTAGCGCCGGGTCATTCTCCAGGGCATGTTGTATATTATCATGAACAGGACCAGGTCCTACTCGCAGGTGATTTATTTACATCCAAAAAGGGGAAACTAAAAAGACCGATGAAGATGTTTACGGGCGATATGCATGAAGCGATCCAAAGCAGTCGTATCGTTGAAAAGTTAAAGCCGGTTAGATTAGAAGTATGTCACAGTGGTTCCGTCTTTGATCCTGCGAAACAGATTGCTTCCTATATAGAGGAATGGTCTAGTCTTCAGAAAAACAGAATCTAGCTGATTTTTATAAAGAACCTACTATAGAAGAAACAGATTATAATTGATGCCTTGTATATTGCAAACTATTACCCAAAAATGGTTATTAAATTTATATTAAAAAAGACTTGCATAATTAATATCAGAATGGTATATTCTAATTCCGGCCAAGAAGTTAGCCAGTAAGCAACACACTGAATAACAAGCTTCGTAAATGAAGTTGAAAAAAAAAGCTTGCATTTCTGAACCGGACATGATATGATATAAAAGTTGTTGACAGCGAGAGTTGTTAGCGAGATTGATCTTTGAAAACTGAACAACGAGGAGTTTTACGCAAGTAAAACTCGTGAGTGAATTAATACAAATTCAATT
>NZ_JACSQL010000017.1 GCF_014836635.1 Paenibacillus gallinarum
AACACGACCGTTAAGCCCTCCAGCGCCGATGGTACTTGGACCGCAGGGTCCTGGGAGAGTAGGACGTCGCCAAGCAAAGAACCACTGTCGATCAATCGATGGTGGTTTTTATTTTTTTAAAAGACTGTATTGAAAGAAGGTAGTAACATTTTTGTTACGGAATTACCCTTTTAAAAAGTTATAATAACTACGGGTTATAAAATAAAAGGGGTGGTATCATTTTCGCAACAAAGGGAGAATATCGGCTGCGATACAAAAAACTTTGTCTCTATTGTCTGCTGTGCCTGAGTTTGTTGATGACAATGGGATGCAGCCAGAAAACTTCTTGGGAGTCATATGAGGAAGCAGCTAATGTTAAAAGTTTTCCTGTCCCAGAAGAAGCTAATCGAATGGATCGTGCAACAACTAATCCGGAAATGGATTACATACAATATTCGCTGCCAGGCGTGAGTAAGAACGATCAATTACCGGATAAATATATAAATGAAATTATAGAGTGGGGTTGGACTGAGGACGTAGCTAGTGAACAATCTAATACTTCTGAGCCAGCACCGCGCATCTTTGTAAAAGATACAACCAGAGTACATTTATCTTTGCATAATGGTTATTTAACAGTTCTTGTGCCAACACAAGATGCATCACTAATTAAACCCAAAATCGTAGATACCAATAATTAAGACCTTTCGCTTAGGAAAGGTCTTTTTTTTATTCATTATATTTATTATGTAACTATCATGTAGTGATTGTTATTTAGGGTATATTTTATGTTACCGCGATGTTCTTACTGTATGTAGTATGAGATATCTTGATTTGTTATTTTAATAAGGCCGTCTTTTCTTTCACGGATTAACCAGGTTATGCAGTAGAGCCTAGGTAGCAGCAACCAGAAGTGCCAAAATAATAAGTTAATGGAGAAAGCAATTGGGGCAGCTATGATAAAGATGAAGATGAGGATCAGGCTGATCCAAGTAATATGCAGGTGTATTTTTGAAAAGAATCGATAACTGACATATTGTTCTGGGATCATTCCCATCCACGGCAGCTGCCATGCGAACTTCCACTTCTGTAAGTATCTTTTACTGAGGAGAAGGACAGAGCGGGATATAACGTAATGAGACCAAACAATCGTAATAAATGATAATACATAGCAAAGTACTCCGAACCATGTGAAGAAGAGAAGACTAATGAACAGCATAATGATGGCCAAGCTTACATAACTCCAGATGACTGGGCGTGATATGTAGCTTTTGCGTAGAAGACGATAATGATAGTATGTAGCTTCTTCTCCGATGACTTCGGACATTCTATTAAATCCTCCCTTACCTATGAACTTATTGACTAACTATATTCTAGAGAATTGTTGGAACCTCTTTCATATATTTTATATCGGATAATGATATGGATAAATTTAAATGTTGTAAAGAAATAGGTACAGACACCCATTCTATATAGGATGAATAGCATAACCTATGATAAAGAAATGGTGTTTGACTATGAAAAGGTTTAAAATAGTAGAAACTGTACCATACTAATAGGAAAAGAAACAAAGGTGGGATAGTTATGGATGCACAGCAAATTCAGCCTAAGCACAAATGTATTGTCTGTGAGCAGTCTAAAGAAGAAGGTATTTTTATTGTTTCTGAATTTATTTGTACAGATTGTGAGACCGAAATCGTGCACACGGACGCTCAAGATGCAAAATATCCTTTTTTTATTCATCAATTAAAGCAAATATGGTTACAACAAAATAATGCATAATATATAATGCTCTTCTCCATTAACTTTTAGTAAAGGCCTGAGAAGGCCTTTTTTATTTATCTTTCTGGTTATGCATTATCTATTTCTTATTTCATTTATTAACTTTTTCATCTAGAGTCGATGCTATTTTAATTTGAATACAATACAATATAGTTGTATCTATGAAAAGATCGGAAGGATTAATGAAATGGACAATCATCAATTAAATAAAGATAAAGCTCCCTTATATGAGGCTTTAATTCAGTATAGAAATTCAAAAAAACATACATATCATGTACCTGGTCATAAAAATGGACAGGTCTATTCATATCTTGAACAGGACACATTGCTTAAAGAAGTAATGAAAATAGACGCTACAGAGATTACAGGTCTAGATGATCTTCATCAACCGGAATCGGTTATCGAGGAAGCACAGCAGTTAGCAGCGGATTGTTTTGGTGCAGAGGAAAGCTTCTTTCTTGTAGGAGGAAGCACCTCAGGTAATATTGCGCTGCTTATTACGGTATGCACTGAACCAGGGGATCTTATACTCGTGCAGCGTAATGTTCATAAATCAGTAATTCATGGTCTGATGCTCGCTGGTGCGCATGCAGTGTTTCTAGCTCCTGAGATAGATCCATCAAGTGGCCTTGCTACAGCTCCAGTACAATCAACGATTGAGGAAGCATTGCAGGCTTATCCGAATGCAAAAGGCGTATTTATTACCATGCCTAATTATTATGGGATGGGGTTCGATTTATCTAATATTGCAGCAACTTGCCATAAGGCCGGTGTACCGCTTCTCGTGGATGAAGCACACGGTGCACATTATGGACAGCATCCTGTGTTGCCTGGGTCTGCCTTAACCGCAGGAGCCGATGGAGTGGTGCAATCCACTCATAAGATGCTATCAGCCATGACAATGGGTGCTATGCTTCATGTACAGGGAAACCTGCTGGACCGTGAGCTGCTGAAGCAACGTTTATCTATGATTCAGAGTTCGAGTCCATCCTATCCCATTATGGCCTCTCTTGATCTTGCACGTTTACATCTGCACAAGCATGGTGAGAAGGCCTTCTCTACTGGTCTAGCAGCTGTACACATGGTAAGAAGAGGTATTGAAGACTTACCGCGTTTTGGTTTATTGGATCCTTCGGGAGTGGTGGAAGCATATACGGTTCAGGACCCGTTTAAACTCGTCATATATGATAAAGAGAAGCTGTTAAAAGGATATGAATTGCAGGATAAGCTGGAAGAGCAAGGCTGTGTGCCTGAAATGAGTGACGAGACTTACGTTGTACTTCTCTTTAGTCTAGGTTCCTCGGAGGAGGACGCTAGGCACCTTTTGAAGGCCTTAGTGCATATATCATTAGAAGAGGGCCTTGAAGAAATAAAACAACATCATAAGTCCGAGAATACAGCTCCACATCATGTTTCCACGTGGAACATTTTGCATTCTTCTGTCTATTCTTGTCCTGTTCCTTTTCATTTAGGTAAAATAAAGAAAGAACAGAAAGAGAAAATTAGTATTACAAAAGCATCTAACCGAATTAGTGCCGAGATGGTTATTCCCTATCCTCCAGGTATTCCTATATTGTATCCTGGAGAAGAAATTAGTGAGAATATGAAAAATCATCTGATACAGCTACGGGATTCGGGAGCAAAAATTCAAGGTACTGCAGATTCCAGCTTAGAAACCATCTGGGTTATGGTAGAAGAGTGATTTTTCTTACGGTATACAGGTCCAAATCGCCATTTGTAAAAATGATCGTATGGACATAAGCTTTTCCTATTGTTATTATGAATGGTTCTCAACCATCTATGAACTAATAAATTACGTACTTATTGATAAAAAATAAAGTCTAGGGGAGAGAAACATTGTCTAAAGGAATATTTATAACGCTTGAGGGTGGCGAAGGATCAGGTAAAACTACAATGATTGCACGTCTATCTAATTATTTAGAAGAAAGAAACATTTCTTATCTAGTAACTCGGGAGCCCGGAGGTATTGAAATAGCCGAAAAAATCAGGTCTATTATTTTAGATCCTGAACATACAGCTATGGATGCGAGAACAGAAGCTCTTCTATATGCAGCGGCACGCAGACAGCATCTTGTCGAAAAAGTAATTCCAGCGCTTGAAGAAGGGCTTATTGTATTATGTGATCGATTTGTTGATAGTAGTCTGGCATACCAGGGGTACGCAAGAGGGATTGGGGTAGAGGAGATCCGTTCCATTAATCTTTTTGCGACGGAAGATATTACTCCGAATGTTACAATTTATTTTGATGTTGACCCAGAGATTGGATTTGCACGAATAGCAGCCAACCAAGAAAGAGAAGTTAATCGTTTGGATTTGGAAAACCGTTTATTTCACGATAAGGTGAGAGCAGGTTACCTCAAATTAGTAGAGAATGAGCCGGAGAGAATAAAGATGATAGATGCTTCGTTGTCACCTGATGAAGTATTTTGTAGTCTAATTGCAAACCTTGAATGTGTATTAAAGGATATTTAGGGGTATATGTCTAATAAAGACTTAAACAGAGCAAGTTTGTTCTCTGCTAATAAGGAAAGTTGTTCAAGCATTGGTGTAATAGATTAGATATGAAATGACGAATTACATTTTGGGTGTTATTTATTTCTACTTAGGAGGCGTTTTTCGATGAAACTTATCGTAGCCATTATTCAAGATAAAGATAGTAACCGTCTTTCCAGCGCACTAGTGAAGGCTAACTTTCGCGCAACGAAGCTTGCCAGTACAGGTGGTTTTCTAAAAGCGGGAAATACAACATTTATGATCGGGGTAGACGATGGTCAGGTAGAAGCCGTGATGAATGTTATTCGTAGCAGTTGTAAAGTGAGAGAACAACTTGTGACCCCTGTGACACCTATGAGCGGAACAACGGATTCCTATTTGCCTCTTCCTGTGGAAGTGCAAGTGGGCGGAGCTACCGTGTTTGTGTTACCAGTCGATCGTTTCGAACATTTCTAATAGAAGAAATAAATACCCTAAGTTTGTTTTAAGAAGAAAGCAGGGATACGTGTGAAAATCAACCCAGGATTTCGGCCGCTGCAGAATGGAATAAGCCCATCTGATTCAGGTGCCAAACCTGTACAGAATAAGGAATTTACCGGCATGATGCAGCAACAGGGAGAGAGAGCATCGAATGAGGAGCTAACTCGCCGATTGAACGAAATTCAACTTCAGGGGGACCGGCTTGCACGTTCCATGACGATTCGTGAGTTAAAAGCATATAAGCAACTCGTTAAACGATTTTTAGAGGATACGGTAAGACAAGGCGTAAGCATGAAAGAATCTAGAGGTTGGGATCGTAGAGGACGCGGGAAACGTTATCTGCTTCTAGATGAGGTAGATGAGGTTTTGCTCAAAATGGCTGAAGAGATGCTTCAAACAGAGCAAGGGAAGATGGAACTCCTTCAAAAAATTGGTGAGATTCGCGGAATGCTTATTAATCTCAGCTTTTAGATAAATGCAGTGAAAGACAAGTGCACTCTAGCTTGTCTTTTTTTATATATACGGCCCCTTGTTAACTGGTAATTAATTTTATTATCATCCTGAAATTTATATTACCAGTTAACATGATATAATAGATATAGATGATGATTTGTAATTCTTTTTTATGAAGAATTGATTTATATAGGATTGTCATACAAACATAATTCATGCGGCAATACAGCATGGGGAGGATCATCTCATGTCTTTTCGTGATATTATGGGCCAGGAAACAGCAAAACAAATGCTGCAAAGCGGACTCCGGCAACAATCAACCAGTCATGCCTACTTATTCAGTGGTCCTTCGGGCAGCGGGCAGCGCCAAATGGCTACTGCATTAGCCCAAGCGATCTATTGTACTCGGCAGCAGGATGATGCGTGTGGAGAATGTCTGGAATGTCGTAAGGTGGAACACGGGAACCATCCGGATCTACATTATATAGAGCCTGAAGGGGCCAGCCTTAAGATTGATCAGATTCGTGAGTTGCAGAAAATTTTCAATTACCGGTCCGAGAACAACAATCGTAAAATTTACATTATAGATCAGGCAGATAAGATGACGACACAGGCTGCAAACAGCTTGCTAAAGTTTCTTGAAGAACCACAGGTACCCGCTGTAGGGATCTTAATAACAAGTAACAAAGGTGCTATGCTTCCAACGATTCTATCCAGGACACAAGAGGTTCCCTTTAAGGCACTTAGTCCGGAGCGAATCGAAGAGGTGTTTGTAAAAGAAGGATATTCACCTGCGCTTGTAAGAACTGCCGCATTTTTAACCTCAGGGTTAGAGTCATGCAAGAGTCTGCTTGACCAGAATTGGTTTGCAGAAATTAGAAATGTAATGTTACAATTAGGAGGAGAGTCACTGACGAGAGGCAGTATGTCGCTAGTTTCTGCACAACAGAAACTTTTCAAGACAGGACTTTCTGAACATCTTGAACTGATGTTTGATATGTTCCATTTGTGGTTCAAGGACATGCTTTATGTAACTTACGGCAAGCAAGAGAACGTTATTTTTATAGATCAACTTAGCGCCATTTCTACGATAGCAAGAAGTCGTTCGACAGAGCAGTGGGTGTCTTATATGGATTTAGCTGCAGAATGTAGAAAAAAATTGCGTTCGAATATGAATGGACAGCTATGTGTGGAGCAATTTTTGATTGGACTTGCATCATAACTTTTAAGAGGGTCTAGTCAGCAATAAATATATTGTTTTTTTATTCTTTACCCTAGCAATGTCTTAACATATTACGCTTTGATTGCGGTCTTTCATTTAAAGGCTTCAATAGAGGTTTTATTGGTATACAAGGGGGTTAATTTTTTGTATAGTGTAGTCGGTGTCCGTTTCAAAAAAGCGGGCAAAATTTATTACTTTGATCCCCTCGATCTTCCTATTGAAAAGGATTCTAGCGTTATTGTAGAGACCGCTCGCGGGATTGAGTACGGCAAAGTAGTTATAGGTAAGAAGGAAGTCGGGGAATCTGACGTCGTATTGCCTCTCAAAAAGGTTATTCGTATTGCAGGTGAAGCGGATGCCAAAGTGGTGGAAGAGAATAAGCTCGCAGCAAAGGACGCGTTTGGAACCTGTTTAAATAAAATCAGAGACCATGGCCTCAAAATGAAGCTGGTTGATGTCGAATTTACTTTTGATCGTAATAAGATCATATTTTACTTTACGGCAGAAGGCCGTGTAGATTTTAGAGAACTGGTAAAAGATTTGGCAAGTATTTTCCGTACTCGAATTGAATTGCGCCAGATTGGTGTGCGTGACGAGGCGAAAATGCTTGGAGGAATAGGTCCTTGTGGACGAGTACTATGCTGTTCCTCATGGCTCGGGGATTTTGAACCCGTATCCATCAAAATGGCGAAGGATCAGAGCCTCTCGCTCAATCCAACCAAAATATCAGGTCTTTGCGGAAGACTTATGTGTTGCTTGAAATTTGAGCATGATAACTATGAGAGTGTTAAAGAAGAGATGCCAGCAGTAGGAAAACTTGTGGTTACCTCACTTGGTGAAGGTAAGGTCGTTGGAATACATGCAGGTAATCGAACCATTCATGTTCAGTTGTTTGAGATAAATAAAGTGAAAGAACTTTCAATGGATGACGTTGTCATCAAGTAAACCATTATGTTTGCTTTCGGGGTGGGATTTTGGAGAAGAAAACAGTTTTTGCACACATTCTTGAAATGGAAACACAAATGGGACAAATGAGCAGTGATCTGGGAGAGCTGAAAATGATCGTTAAGGAATTGCTCGAAGAAAACCAGCGTATCACACTAGAGAACGAGCAACTTCGTAAGGTGTTAAAGCGTGGGGCTTCTGCCGAGAAGGCGACTCCTACACCTAAGACTCCTGTAACTCAGACTCATGTCCTTGAGCCAGAAGAAGATGTTGTTGGTGAAGGTCATGACAACTTGGCTCGACTGTATTATGAAGGTTTTCATATTTGTAATGTCTATTATGGTCATTTACGAACGGAAGGCGATTGTCTGTTCTGTCTGTCATTTTTGAATAAGTAATGAGCCGTAGGGGTTCCCTACGGTTTTTTTTTAGGGATCAGAAACGATATTAAGGGTAAGGCAGGGAAGAGATAAAAATGAAAAGTAACGAAATTTTTCTACACCCTTCTGAAAGATTAGATGATCTTCTTACGCATGATCTACAGATCATTCAGAGCGATGAGGTTTTTAGTTTTTCCATGGATGCAGTCCTCTTAGCAAGGTTTGCAGGGATGCCGAAAAGAGGGAAGATTCTAGATATATGCACAGGTAACGGAGTTATTCCTATTCTGTTAACCACTCGAACAAAAGCTTCTATTGATGCAGTCGAGATTCAGCCCAGATTAGCAGAAATGGCAAGACGAAGTGTGCAATTAAATGAGCTGGATGAGCAGATCAAAATTTACGAGGGGGATGTGCGGAATTTTGCTGAACAGATTGGTTATGGGAAGTATGATGCAATCACAGTGAATCCACCTTATATGCCTCTAAATGGAAGTGACATCAAGCTGAGTATACATCAAGCTACAGCGAGACATGAATTAAACGGAACGCTGGAAGATATTATAAAGGCTTGCATGCACCTTGTGCGTACAGGCGGCAAAGTCTCTATGGTTCATAAACCACAGCGTATCGGAGAGATCATTACGCTTATGCGGAAATACCGATTAGAACCTAAACGTATTCGTATGGTTCACCCTAGGATTGATAAAGAGGCAAACATGGTGCTAATTGAAGCTTTACGTGATGGAAAACCGGATGTAAGAATGCTCCCGCCTCTAATTGTCTATAACGAAGAGGGACAATACTGTGAGGAGATTATGAACATCTATTATGGTGAGCACAATCTAGAGGAGGAGAATAAATGAAATTTCAGGTACAAAAAAGTTTTGATAGTCAGATACAGACAGGAACACTCTATTTAGTTGCTACACCCATAGGTAATTTAAATGATATGACTTATCGTGCGGTTCAAACATTGAAAGATTGCGACATTATTGCTGCAGAGGACACAAGGATGACAAGAAAATTACTTAGTCATTTTGAGATTAGTCCCGAGCTTTTATTTAGTTATCATGAACATAATAAGGCTGCAAGTGGTCCTGAGCTGATACGTTATATAATAGAAGGAAAAAATTTGGCCCTCGTTAGTGATGCAGGAATGCCCGCTATTTCAGACCCTGGTTCTGACCTAGTTGCGCTGGCAATTGAAGCAGATATTCCGGTCGTTACTGTACCGGGTGCTAATGCAGCTTTATCTGCTCTCATTGCATCAGGTTTACCTACAGAAAGATTTACGTTCATTGGCTTCTTACCGCGAGATAAAAAGGATATGCAAAAGGTTCTAGAAGCGGTAGGTTACTCCCAAGGAACGTTAATCTTCTATGAATCTCCGCACCGTGTACTGAAAACATTAACAATAATACTTGAGAGTTATGGCAATCGAAATGTGGTTCTAGCTAGAGAGTTGACAAAACGACATGAGGAATATGTAAGAGGAAGCGTACAGGATTGTATCGATTGGCTTGAGGAGAATCCACCGATTGGAGAGTACTGTGTCATTGTGGAAGGAATGAGTGCCGAGGAAGAACATACGCTACAGAATGAATGGTGGCAAAACCTAGAGTTAGGTCAGCATGTAGAGCATTATGAAAACGAAGGATTATCCCGAAAGGATGCAATGAAAAAAACAGCGTCTGATCGTGGATTATCAAAAAGAGATATCTACAATGCCTTATTAAAAGAAGAATAAATGGACTGCCAGAGATCAAAAAATGCCTTCACCGGTTACATAGTAACCGAGGAAGGCATTAAGGATTATAAAAAGGTTAGAGATAACCGTAGTTAAGACTAAAATCAAAAAAAGAAAAGCACTATATATAAAATAGAGAAATCTATAATTTAATTTAAAATGATAGCTTTTCTATAGCATCTTTTATAACCAATATTCCTTAATTTGTCACAGGTGCAGGGATTTCAGAAATACATTCGTGACATACAATTTTTCCTTTGAAGTAGGTTACGTTCTCTGCATTACCACAGAAGATACAAGCAGGCTCATATTTTTTGAGCATGATGCGCTCTCCGTCAACATAAATTTCCAGAGCATCTTTTTCTCCGATGCCTAGTGTACGACGCAGCTCGATAGGGATAACCACCCGTCCTAGTTCATCAACTTTTCTTACAATACCTGTAGATTTCATCATAAATTTGTTGCTCCTCTCGCCATCACTTATAATTGCATTATTCGACATTATTTTATCTTTTATGCTAATCATCATACCAACCATTCCCAAATCAGTCAACATTAAAAATGACTTATTAGATTAATATTTAATGAGCTTCTATTAAAAGGACTGGTTTATCTATGATTTTCACTGTCGCTTTTATTATTATAACGCTTGTCGATTTGGAAATCAAAACTATAGCCTGATTCGACACAAAATGTCGTAAAATGTCGAAAAAAATAATAAATAGTTGACTAAAAGTCGAAATTGTTGTAAGGATTGCGCGCAATTGAATTTTAATTCATTATCTTGAGGAGGATTGAGACATATGCAACTAAAACTAACTGAAGAAAAGGTTTTTAAAGATCCAGTTCATAATTATGTGCATGTTAAAGATCCGATTATCTGGCAGCTAATCAATACCCCAGAATTTCAACGTCTTCGTCGAATTAGACAGCTAGGAACTTCCTATCTGACTTTTCATGGAGCTGAACATAGCCGTTTCTCCCATTCGCTCGGTGTTTATGAAATCACGAGAAAAATTATTTCGCAATTTGAGCGAAGTGGTTATACCGACTGGCCGACAGAAGAGAAACTTGTCGCACTTTGTGCGGCTTTGTTGCATGATGTGGGTCATGGGCCTTTTTCACATTCTATAGAAGAAGCATTTGATATGAACCATGAAGAGTGGACATGTAAGATTATTATGGGAGATACGGAGATCGGGGCAATTCTAAGAACGGTTGCACCTGATTTTCCAGAGAAGATAGCTTCTGTCATTGAAAAGACCTACGATAAACCGATTGTAGTAAATCTTGTGTCGAGTCCACTGGATGCGGATCGTATGGATTATTTATTACGAGATGCTTATTACACGGGGGTAAACTATGGCACGATTGACCTCGATCGAATCTTAAGAATGTTGCGTCCGTATCATGGCAGGGTTGTCGTAAAGGATTCAGGAATGCATGCCGTAGAAGATTATCTAATGGCTCGTTATCAAATGTATTGGCAAGTATATTTTCATCCTGTAACCCGCAGTTCAGAAATTATTCTTCGTCAAATCTTTAGAAGAGCAAAGGAGCTTGTTCAAAGCGAATATTCATTCGGTTTTATGTTACCCTCACTCCTTTCCCTCATTAAAGGGAATATTACGGTACAAGAATATCTTCGTATTGATGAGTCCATCATACAAACTGCATTTAATCAGTGGACTGAAGAAAAGGATGAATTGCTACGGGAATTATGTACCCGATTTTTAGATCGAAAACTGTATAAATATGTAGAAGTAGATCTTATGTCAGCTGATGAAATCACGGAAATGACAAATGCTTTTCGAGAAGCGGGCCTTAATCCAGAGTACGACCTGGAAATTGATTTTCCATCTGATCTGCCGTATGATGTGTTTCGTCCGGACGATGAGGATAGCCAAAAACAAATCATCATTATCGATAAACAGGAACGACTACGCGATATCTCAGAAGTATCTGAAATCGTTCGGTCCATCAGTGGAATTCAGCGTGGCAAGTATCATTTATATTTTCCACAAGAAAAAGTGAGGACAGTTCTTGGACAACTTCCCCCTCAAATCGCAAAAATATTTTCATAAGCATGTAATGTTTTTTAGAATAGATCCTTTTATTTATAGCAAGAGAGGAGCACAAAACGATGTTATTTGACACACATACGCATTTAGATGCAGCAGAATTTGACAACGATCGAGAAGAAGTGATCCAGCGTGCTCTCGATGCGGGAGTAACTCGAATGGTAAATATAGGTTTTAACCGCGAAACGATACCGACAACCATGGAACTTGTCGAAAAGTACGATTTCATCTATGGAGCTGTTGGCTGGCATCCGGTAGATGCCATTACGATGAAGGATGGAGACCTGGAGTGGATCGCTTCTTTGTGTGAGCATGAGAAAGTGGTAGCAATCGGGGAGATTGGACTCGACTACCACTGGGATACTTCTCCAAAAGAAATTCAGCACACGGTTTTACGTCGTCAAATTGGACTTGCTAGAGAAATCGGTATGCCGATTGTTATCCATAATCGAGACGCTCATGAGGATATAGTTAAAATCCTGCGCGAAGAAAAAGCACATGAAGTCGGCGGGATCATGCACTCTTTTTCAGGAAGCTGGGAAACGGCACAAATGTGTCTTGATATGGGATTCCATCTTTCGTTTGGGGGCCCTATTACTTTTAAGAATGCGAAACAGCCGAAAGAGGTACTTGCCAAGGTACCTATGGATCGATTGTTGATTGAGACGGACTCTCCATACCTGACACCACATCCATATCGCGGAAAGCGAAATGAAACGGCACACGTGGCGCTCGTAGCAGAAGCTGCAGCAGCTTTAAAAGGGGTATCTGTAGAGGAAATCGCGCAGATTACGACTCGAAATGCACTGGAACTATTTGGGATATAGTTCATATTTGGAGCAAAACAGATGAAATAGTGAGTAAACAAGAGCGATTCATCTTTTTGGAAGGATTTTCACGTGTTTATTACAAACTTTTAACCATTTATTTAGAAAAACGTAGTTGAATACGGCTTTACAACATGCATACAAACAGGATATCATCGTTTCAGTGAAATGTTGAAATATTCACTTCGTGTGTTATTCTCGCTGAATCCTTCAAAAACAGAAGAACGGGGGAACCGATAAGGTGGTCTTGCAAGCTGTTAGCTTTATACTTTAGGCCATCATATTTGATTTCATTTTGAGTCTTGGGGTGAAGGAAAAGGCACTAGCCATGAGCTAATGACCTGATCCAGGGCGACTCTTGCGTCCCAATCCGACAGCTAACTCCGTAAGCGTATAAAGAGGCAAACTCGTGTATGATGTTTCCGGTTATTTTTATGAACTTATCCGGAAGCCATTAGAGAGCTCCTCAAAAACTCTCTACTGGCTTTTTGTTTTAGGAGAATAAAAGTTACAACCTCGTCATACTGTTGGTTAACAGGAGGAAACATCATGCCGCGAAGAGTGGCACATGGTGCAGAAGCAGAGTGATCTGATTCTGTATACAAATGTTATAGTCGCGTCAAAATACTATCATGCATTACTCTTGACGGCGGGACTACGAAGGAGGACGGAGTAAGTGGGAAATTTCCAACCAGAGGAGACCCATGAGTCACCATCATCCAGCAAGTCTTACGCGTTGCGATGGAAGCATGAGAATCTGCGTCAAATGATACTAGTCGCAATCTTCTCAATCGCACTGTTAGTTATGGTCTCTCTTATTGTTTACAGTCAGGGAGGCAAAGAAATTTCACTAGTCGTGGATGGCAAGGTCCAAACGCTGGAAACTCGTGAGGGTATGCTTAATGAAGTGCTGGATGAGCATGCAATCACAGTAAGCCCCCATGATGAGATTTCGATGCCGCTGAATGGAGCAATCGAAGATGGAGATCAAGTTACCATTAAACGAGCTGTTGCAGTGAACGTAACAGCGGATGGAAAAACGGAACAAATTTATACGACAAAGGATACAGTCCAAGAAGCGCTTGAAAATGAGGGCGTGAAGGTATCAGAAGATGATAAAGTATATCCTTCTGTGGACACCGCGGTGAAAGCAGATCTTAATATTAAAATTGTCCGGGTAGCGAAACAAACGGCAAAACAAGAAGTTGCGATTCCTTATAAAGTAATCAAAACTGCTGACCCTAGCTTGTACAAAGGGGATAACCGCGTAATACAAAATGGGCAAGAAGGTGTGATGGTTCAAACCATCGAGAAAGTGTTCCAGGACGGGGAGCTAGTATCCAAGAAAATGACGGATAAGACAGTTTCGAAGAATCGTGTTGATAAAGTCATTGCTGTCGGAACCAAGAAAAAGCCAGAGCCTAAACCTGAACCTAAGCCCGAGACACTTGTGGCAGCAGCAAGTACATCAAGTACAAGTAACAAATCTTTATCGGATAAAGTGAAGAAGGTATCTTCCTCTTCTTCAAGCAGTGATACAATAACGAAAGACGGCGTTTCTTTCAAAGCGAAAAAAGTACTTAATAATGTGTCTATGACAGCTTATTCTTCGGAAGAAGAAGGCATAGGAACAAAAACAGCATCCGGTACTCGTGTACAGGAGGGTCGTACAATTGCTGTAGATCCAAATGTGATTCCACTTGGATGGTGGGTATACATTGAAGGCGTTGGCTTCCGCCGTGCTGAAGATACGGGCGGTGCTATTAAGGGAAATAAAATAGACGTTTATTATGACAGTCTGGATCAAGCCTTGACTTTTGGCCGTAAAAAGGGAAAAACCGTGTATGTTATCGGTCCTGTGAAGCCAGAATTGAACTAAAATATAATTTACAATGCATCGCTAATGCTATAGTATTAACAACATGATTCGGTGATGCTATATAAGGTAAACGAAAGTTTAGACCACAGGTCTATCGTTTGCCTCTTACATGCAGAAGAGGAAATTTTCCTCTTCTCTTTTTGTTTAGAAAGGAAGACAAGCGGTCATGATTAAAGAAATTATTGTCGTTGAAGGCAGAGATGATACAGTAGCAATTAAACGGGCTGTAGATGCAGATACCATTGAAACGGGAGGCTCTGCTATTAATGCTCAAATTTTGAGAAAAATCGAACTTGCCCAGCAGAGAAGGGGTGTAATTGTACTTACAGATCCTGATCATGCAGGAGAACGTATTCGTAAAATAATAGCGAATAAAGTTCCCGGGGTAAGTCATGCTTTTATAAAAGAAAAAGATGCAACTCGTAAAGGCGATATTGGCGTTGAGAACGCTTCGCCAGAAGCGATTCGCGAGGCGTTATCCCGAGCTCATACGGCGTATGAGGCAGCTAAGCCGCTTATTGACTGGCAGGACTTAATCGAAGCAGGACTTATTGTGCACCCAGATGCTGCTTCTCGGCGTATGGAGCTTGGTAACATCTTGGGAATTGGTTATTGTAATGGAAAACAGCTATATAAAAGATTGACGATGTTTCAGATTAGTCGTGAAGAGTTTGTAAATGCACTTGAGCAAATTGAACAAAAAGGATTGTGAGAACGTGAAGGGTATGGATGAAATTGCAACACCAAGGCGGACAAAAGAGATTATTGCAAGACACGGATTTTCTTTCAAGAAAAGCTTGGGACAAAACTTTCTTATTGATCAGAACATCCTCCACAAAATTGTAGATGCTGCAAATCTGGATGAAAACAAAGGTGCGCTGGAGATTGGACCAGGTATTGGGGCACTGACTGAAAAACTGGCTCAGGCAGCTAAGAAAGTAACCGCAGTGGAAATTGATCAGCGCCTGATTCCAATTTTGGGAGAAGTACTTGAACCTTATCCTAATATATATTTACATCATGGAGATGTTCTTAAAACAGATTTACCTGCATTATTTCAAGAAAATTTTAGTGATGTCGATACAGTCAGCGTCGTCGCTAATCTCCCATATTACGTGACAACTCCTATTCTGATGAAGCTGCTCGAAGAGAAGCTACCAATCGACAACATTGTGGTTATGATTCAGAAAGAGGTAGCAGAGAGAATGGCTGCATCTCCAGGGACAAAAGATTACGGTACCCTTAGTATTGCTGTGCAGTATTATAGTGAGCCAAAGCTAGTGTGCATCGTACCGCATACGGTCTTTATACCTCAGCCTAATGTAGAGTCTGCCGTTATCCGATTGAAGGTAAGGGAAAAGCCGCCTGTTGAGGTGATAAGTGAAAAACACTTCTTCGAAGTGGTCCATGCTTCTTTTGCTCAACGCCGGAAGACGATAGCAAACAACTTGAAAAGTCGTTTCTTTACAAAAGAAAACAAAGATGAACTAGAACCGCTTCTGCTTAAGGCAGGTATTGAACCGACTAGACGCGGGGAAACACTTAGTATCGAGGAGTATGCTCGTTTGAGTGCTGTTTTGCTGGAAGCAGGCATAGGTACGGAGTAAACTACAATTTTGGTCCAAAGATCTAAGAATTCATATTTTTTATCACCTACGAACCAAAGCAGGGGGATGCCCATACCATAGGGTTAGAGGTGATAATGTTGATGAATTTAGGAGACTTGGTCATTCGGAAGTCGTACGGTGGTGACGTTACTTTCCGAGTAGAGGGTCTCCAGGAGGATAAAGCGGTGATTAAAGGAACCGAATTCAGGCTTCTTGCCGATTCCCCCCTGGATGATCTGGTGAAAGTGCCATACGAACCAGAGACAAAAAAAACAAGGTTGGCTCATATTAAAGCCAATGAATCGTATTCGCTGCTTCAGCAGCATCGCAAGGAACAAGCGCAGCGTAATCAGGCAGGGCTTATTGATGATTGGAACCATACAGCAGTAAAGGCAGAAACCCCTTCTTATTTTGAGATGCCAGGTAAGGTATTGCATTTGGATGGAGATCCTAATTACTTAAAGAAAAGCATGGCGTTATACGAAAGGCTGCGTGTACCCGCTGAAGGACATTTCGTACATGAAGGATCTATGGCAGAAACCCTTTACCGATTGCTGCCGCGTTCCCGTCCAGACATTGTTGTTATTACAGGGCATGATGGGGTTTTGAAGAGTAGACAGCCGTATGATCTGTACAACATCAATCACTATAAAAATTCAGCTAATTTTATTGCTGCTATACAAGTAGCAAGACAATATGAGTGGCATCTTGATGCACTCACTATTGTGGCGGGAGCATGTCAGTCTCATTTTGAGGCGCTGATCCGAGCAGGTGCTAATTTTGCGAGTTCGCCGAGTAGGGTACTTATTCATGCTCTTGATCCGGTATACGTCGCGGCTAAGGCTGCTTTTACTTCTGTCAAAGATACAATGAATATGAATGACATCGTTCATCATACAATAACAGGAAGTGAAGGAATAGGTGGCCTTGAATCCAAAGGAAGTTACCGAATCGGCCTGCCTCCATTACAAGATTTAACGACTTTAAAGGTTACGCCGGCTGCAATTTAAAAAGCGGTGAATGTCTTTTTAAAACTTTCTTGAGAACAGATTCCTTAAAGGAATCTGTTTTTTTATTTCATATAACAACACACTAATAAAACGTGCAATTTTTTTTCATAAAAATGATTTAAAAAAACTTAGATTCCGCTAAAAAATTCGTTGACAACTTATTTTTGATACTGCTATAATTATTTATTTAATTTGACAATACATAGGAAACGTTGTATAATGGACAAGAGGAAAGAGGTGGTCGTTACACGATGGCTAAAAATACGCTATTGGATATTAAACGAAGTCTCGACGCTCACGTTGGTCAGAAGATCTTGCTTCGTGCGAACGGCGGACGCCGTAAGACAATTGAGCGAACCGGTGTACTCGAAGAAACGTACCCTTCTGTTTTTATTGTCAAGCTAGATCAAGAACAACAAACGTTTAAACGAGTGTCTTACAGTTACGCCGATATATTAACTGAATCTGTACAAGTTTCAATTTTTGATCCTGAGCAGGTTGCAAGTGAAATATCGTATACCGAAGTGTAGGCATGATTTTTGTAAGGTGGTCTTATCCTGGTCAGCAGGGTGAGGCCATTTTTTTGTATTTGGAGAGCTTTTAGGAGTTCGTCTCGTTTTTATAGCGCGGATCGTTTAATTTATTTGGCAGTAAAACAAAACCTTACTATTGGCTTTAATCGTATCAAGTAGCAAAAGATAGCGATAAGTGTTAATGCATATTGTTTCTTTACTACAGAGATACTAATGGTGCAGGAAATTATCAGTCCCCTTATAAGGAGGAACCAACATGAGCCGCAGAAGACGTAGTGTGATGTCAGAGGAACTTAAGAATGAGCTTGCAAAAGACTTAGGCTTTTATGATACCGTTCAGCAGGAAGGCTGGGGAGGCATTAAGGCCAAGGATGCAGGCAATATGGTAAAGCGGGCCATTCAGCTCGCTGAACAGGCTGCGAGAAAGTCCTAGAAGGAACATAGCATTAGACTCCCTGAATGTAGGGGGTCTTTTCTCTATATTTTAACCCTATTGATTACTAAGCAGGTATAAGTTGGTCTATGAACGGCAGAATGACTTGACAGCGTCATTTTGATATAATATGTTAAGTTGTCTTGAGGGAAAAGCTAAGGGTGGGTGAACGCCTTGAAAATTTACGAAAAAGCTCCTGCAAAAATTAATTTGATGCTGGATGTATTACATAAAAGAAACGATGGGTATCATGAAGTTGAGATGATTATGACAATGGTCGATCTTGCTGACCGAATCGAGATGGCAGAAATGCCTCGCGACACCATCATGATTTCCAGCCAGGCGGGATATATCCCCCTTGATGAGAAGAATCTAGCCTTTCAGGCTGCCAGGCTAATAAAAGAGCGATATAACGTCAAGAAAGGCGTCTATATTCATTTAGATAAAAAAATCCCAGTTGCTGCAGGACTTGCAGGGGGAAGCAGTGATGCTGCTGCAACACTGCGAGGACTAAATAAACTTTGGGGTCTCGGTATTTCTGATGAAGAACTTAGACTTCTAGGCGCAGAGCTTGGGTCTGATGTCCCTTTCTGTATAACAGGAGGAACGGCCCTTGCTACAGGAAGAGGAGAAAAGCTCTCGATGATGCCAAATCCTCCTCAATGTTGGGTAATCCTTGCGAAACCGCCTATTAATGTATCGACGGCTGAGGTCTATGGACGTGTACGAAGTGATCGTATTACACATCATCCTTCGGCCAAAAGAATGGAAGAGGCAATTCGCAATCAGTCCTTTGCAGGGGTTTGCCAGGAACTTGGTAATGTTTTAGAAGACGTTACTCTAAAACTTCATCCTGAAGTAGGTCAATTGAAGGAAGCTATGCTGCGGCTTGGCGCTGATGGTGTATTGATGTCAGGCAGTGGACCTACTGTATTTGGACTGGTCTCCAAAGAATCGAAAGTACCAAGAATTTACAACGGACTGCGTGGTTTCTGTAAAGAAGTTTATGCAGTGAGATTACTAACTTAGAATAAATTTTCCAAATATAGTGCTATTTTTATTTGTTGCATTGTACAAATACGTACAAAATGATATATTTATTAGCAAATATTCGGATTTGGAAGTAGATCGTGAGGAATCGTCTGTGAAGAAATTAAAACGTAGTGCACGTTTGGTTGAAATGACACAATACTTGTTGTCTAGACCACATACCTTAATCCCGCTTACTACTTTTGCAGAACGATATGGAGCTGCGAAGTCATCCATAAGCGAAGATTTAGCTATTATTAAGGAAGTATTTGAAGAAGAAGGCATGGGAGATTTGCAGACTCTTGCAGGTGCTGCCGGCGGCGTAAAATTTATGCCGAAAATGTCTCAAGAACGAGCTTTCTCTTTTATTAAGCAGTTGTGCGGAAAGTTAGAACAGCCTGATCGAATTTTACCGGGCGGATATTTATATATGTCTGATTTGCTGGGACAACCGTCTATTGTTAATGAGATTGGGAAGATTCTAGCCACTGCTTTCTCGGGCCTCGAAATTGATGCAGTCATGACGGTAGAAACAAAGGGAATTCCTTTGGCTTATGCGGTAGGCTCCCAGTTGAATCTACCTGTTGTTCTTGTTAGACGAGATCATCAGGTGACTGAGGGCTCAGCTGTAAGCATTAACTATGTATCAGGTTCTCATAAAAGCCTTCATACGATGTCTCTTTCAAGAAGAGCACTGCCTGAAAAATCTCGTGTGCTTATTGTAGATGATTTTATGAAAGCAGGAGGAACCGTCCAGGGGATGATTGATCTTCTAGGGGAATTTAATGCTGAAGTTGCAGGTGTAGGTGTATTGGTTGAATCAGGAACGGTTGATTCTGATGAACGTCTGCTTCATGATTATATTTCTCTAGCAACCTTGACTGCTGTTGATGCGAAAACGAAGCAGATTACAGTGAAGCCTGGAAATTACTTTGATTCTCTTTTATAGTGTGCTGATTTTTGGTGAGTTTACACTAATTTTGTCGAAAATGTACTAAATCAGCTCAATAACAAAAAAATTCCTAAAATTAGGACATTTTGTATCAGTAAAAAGAAGGAAATCTTGCATGTTGTGTGGAATTATACACCAAGTTCCGATGGAAAAAGGTGGTGAACACACATGCAGATTACAGATGTCAGACTCCGCCGCGTTAATTCTGAGGGGAGAATGAAGGCAATAGCTTCCATTACTATTGATAATGAATTTGTCGTTCATGACATTCGAGTTATTGATGGCAACAATGGAATGTTCGTTGCTATGCCAAGTAAGCGGACTCCAGATGGAGAATTCCGTGACATCGCCCATCCGATTTCTTCGGGGACTCGTGAGAAGATTCAGGCTGCTGTATTGGCCGAATACGAACGCGCTGCAACTGAAGAAGAGGTTATTGAAGAAGGCGCATAATAACATTATTGGGGTTCGAAAGAAAAGAGAGTCATTCTATGGCTCTCTTTTCTTTTTTTCAATAATGAAGTATATTCTTTAATGAGTAAGATTGAGCGTAGTTACATCCCTTCCTGAAGTTAAGGATTAGGGTATAATTGTTTGCGCCCAATTCACTGTTGAATAGTCCTGAGATCCTTTTTGGAATTAGAGTGGATAACATTACAATTACAGCGTAGGAGGTCGGGATTGTTGAAAAGAATGGCTATTATTCTTGCCGCAGGGCAAGGAAAACGTATGAAGTCAAAGTTATATAAAGTACTCCATCCTGTATGTGGCAAACCGATGGTTGGTCATGTTTTGGATACAGTAGGACAAGCAGGAGTAACACGTAACATTGTTGTTGTAGGTCATGGTGCTGAAGCTGTAAAATCATATCTTGGTTCAGCAGCTGATTATGTATTGCAGGAACAACAGCTCGGTACAGGTCATGCGGTTAAGATGGCTAAGGATATGCTTGGCAAAGAAGAGGGAACCACAATTGTAATCTGTGGAGATACTCCTTTGGTAACAAAAGAAACATTAGAAGGCTTGATGGAGCTACATGAGTCCCGTGGGGCTGCGGCAACTGTGCTGACAGCACATATGGATAATCCAGCTGGCTATGGACGTGTGATTCGCAGCAACGAAGGATCTGTAACTAAAATTGTAGAACAAAAAGATTGCAGTCCAGAAGAAGATGCTGTACAAGAAATTAATACAGGTACGTATTGTTTCGATAATGCTAAGCTGTTTGCAGCTTTGGATAAAGTAACAAATAAAAATGCACAACAGGAATATTACCTTACAGATGTTATTGGTATCTTCCGTGAAGCAGGAGAAACCATTGAAGCATACATGACACAAGATGTTGCAGAATCCATTGGTGTAAATGATCGTGTAGCTCTATCTGAGGCAGAAGGTTTTATGAGACAACGTCTCGTGCGGAAACATATGCTGAACGGAGTAACAATTATCGATCCTTCATCTACGTATATTGGCGCTGATGTTACGATTGGTTCTGATACTGTTCTTTATCCGGGTACCATGCTTAAAGGCAACACGGTAATTGGTGAGGGTTCCGTAATTGGGCCGAATACCGATATTGAAGACAGTATAATCGGCGATAACGTCACCGTTAAACATTCTGTACTTAGTAAAGCAGAAGTGGGGAACGGTTCTTCCGTGGGTCCATTCGCATATTTACGCCCAGCATCCAAACTTGGTGAAGGTGTTAAGATCGGTGATTTTGTAGAGATCAAAAATGCTACCATTGATAATGGCTCAAAAGTATCACATTTGAGTTATATTGGAGATGCTACCGTCGGCAAAAATGTAAATATCGGCTGCGGAGCAATAACTGTGAACTACGATGGTTATAATAAGTCTGTTACAGAAATTGAAGATGACGCTTTTGTAGGAAGTAATGTGAATCTAATTGCACCTGTTAAAGTAGGCAAAGGCGCTTATGTCGTTGCAGGGTCAACGATTACGCACTCTGTATCAGATAATGATCTTGCTATTGCGAGAGTCCGTCAAGAAAACAAGCCGGGATACGCAGATAAGATTCGTGCCCGTGCCAAAGCTAAGAAAAACAACAAAAATTCATAATGAAATGCTGTTCTATACGAATAGCGCCGACTTTTATGAGCAGAACTAAAATCGATTCCAATGAACCAGCACGGAGGTTTTTTATTTTATGACTTATTTTGATTCCAAACTAAAAATATTTACTTGTAACTCAAACCCGAAACTCGCACATCAAATTGCCGACTACATCGGTATTCCAATGGGTGAGTCTCATACAACAAGTTTTAGCGATGGTGAGATTCAAGTAAAACTGTCAGAGAGTGTACGTGGCAGCCATGTGTATATTGTACAATCCACTTGCTTGCCGGTTAACGACAACTTGATGGAAATGCTTGTTATGATTGATGCTTTGAAGCGTGCTTCTGCTAAAACAATTAACGTAGTTATCCCGTATTATGGTTATGCAAGACAAGATCGTAAAGCACGCTCCAGAGATCCAATTACGGCTAAACTCGTAGCAAACTTGATTGAAAAAGCAGGAGCAACACGTGTTATTGCTATGGACTTGCATGCAATGCAGATTCAAGGATTTTTTGATATCCCTGTAGATCATATGCTTGCAGTTCCAATTATTGCACAATACTTCCGCTCGAAGCAGATTGAGAATCCGGTCGTTGTATCTCCGGACCATGGCGGCGTTGTACGCGCAAGAAAATTGGCTGACTTCCTGAATGCGCCACTTGCTATTATTGACAAACGCAGACCTGAACCAAATGTAAGTGAAGTTATGAATATCATCGGTAACATTGAAGGTAAAACAGCAATTCTGATTGATGATATTATCGATACGGCAGGTACGATCGTTCTTGGTGCGAATGCATTGATGGAAGGCGGAGCTAAAGAAGTATACGCTTGCTGTACCCATCCAGTTCTTTCTGGACCTGCAATGGAACGGTTGGAGAACTCACCGCTTAAGGAAGTAGTAGTGACGGATACCATTCCGATTACTCATCCAAATCCAACAAATAAGCTGAATGTGCTTTCTGTAGCACCGCTACTGGGCGAAGCTATTATTCGGGTTCATGAGGAATTGTCGATTAGTAAATTGTTTGAAATTGAATAGTTCTGCATAGTTAACATGAAAGAGGGGTTACACTGTCTTGGATAAGACGATGTAACCCCTGTCGGCGTATGAACTGATTTAAGTGCCTTAATACCCTGGCCTTGAAATAAATTGGTGGCAGGAACGGTTAAATAAAGCACCACCAACTTCTACAAAATGTTCATTGTAATGAGTGATGTAACCAATATCAATGTGTCTGTCTCGGTCATACACTTGTACCGGTATGGCCTGTTCCATATGGTGCTGAAACTGGGACAGCTGCGTTAAACGTTCTATATCGTGGCGCATAACCGGGTCACCCTTTCATTGGTTGCTTATTACTCGCTTCCCGCTGTATACAATTGTTTTTATTGTAAAGTGAAAAAGATCGTAAGTCCATATTAGCGGACCGAGCGATGTCTTTTTTGATATTTAGTTCGTTATTCATCTATAAAGAAAGGAGGAGCAAATCGTGAAATGGATTGTAGGACTTGGGAATCCAGGTTCTGAATATGCTAAGACAAGACATAATGTTGGGTTTATGGCGCTCGATGCCTTAGCAGACCGTCATCATATATCTATTAATCAGAGCAAGTGTAAGGCGCTTATTGGAGAGGGAATAATTCAGGGAGAAAAAGCAGTCCTGATCAAGCCCATGACCTTTATGAATCTGTCTGGAGAAACGGTCCGAGCTTATATGGATTATTATAAAGTTGCGCTGGAAGATTTAATTGTGGTCTACGATGACATGGATACAGAGGTTGGAAAAATAAGACTTAGATATCAAGGAAGTGCGGGCGGACACAATGGTATTAAATCCATCATCCAGCATACTGGGACTCAGCAGTTCAATCGAATTCGCATGGGTGTCTCAAGACCCGAACCGGGGCATGCAATAGTTGATTATGTCCTATCCAATTTTCCAAAGAAGGAAAAAGAGGCGCTGACTTCCATGATTGAAAGTACTTGTGATGCCTTAGAGTATGCAATGAAGGATACGTTTGAGAGAACGATGGCTAAATTCAATGGCTGATTTTCAATTCCACTCTGACAAATGGGCTAAACTGGCAGTCTCCTGGGAAGACTAAAGATATTAATCTTCTTCAGGAGGCATATCTATGCAAATCCATTATGTTTGTCGCCACTGCCGTTCAGCTATAGGAAGTATTGAAGCCGATCATGCGACAGAGGTCCGGTTAGGCCTGCATTTCTTGACCCCCTCAGAGCGGCAAGATATAATAGCCTATAATTCAAAAGGTGAGATGATTGTCAGTATCACCTGCAGCTATTGTACGGAAGCAATTATGGACCATCCGGAGCTTAGCCTGATTGCAAGTCCTTTGCAATAAGCTTCGTTATCTAACATAAGATTCAATGAGCTTTATGGGATGATTGGTTCCATTCCCTCTAGCCTTGGCTGTAAGTGCTGAGGCTTTTTTTTCAGTTACAGAGCAGTAAATAAGCCGCATGATCTGACTTTACCTATGGTAAGGCCAGATAAAAAGGATTATGATGAGATAACCAGTATCCAAATGTTTACATTTAAAATGCTGACTATCGTTTATAAATAGCAGATAGATTAGAAAGTGATAAGAGAGGTGCCCCTTTTGCTACAAGCACTTATTGATGCCTATTCCAAAGATTCTGATTTTGAATCGATTGCTTCCGGCGTTAAGTCGGGAATGAAGGAGCAGTTGATCTCCGGTTTGACGGGGTCGGCTCGTCAAATCATGATAGCCGCCCTACACAAGCAACTAGATCGACCAATGCTCGTCGTGACACATAATATGTTTGCGGCTCAAAAAGTGGCAGACGATTTGCAGGAAGCGCTTTCTGCCGATCAAGTCCTTTTATACCCTGCAAACGAATTAATTGCTGCTGAGGCAGCTATATCCAGTCCAGAAACCCTCGCACAGCGTATTGATGTACTCCTCAAGTGTGCAAAAGGATTTCGTGGTATTGTAGTTATTCCTTTATCAGGTGCTCGGCGCTATTTACCTTCTCCTGAGATCATTGCAAATGCCGAAATTACATTACAGCAGGGCGGAACGCTTGAGCTGGAATCCTTTCTTCGAGGTATGGTGGAGTTAGGATATGAACGTGTAGAGCGCGTAGAAACACAAGGTGAGATGAGTGTCCGTGGAGGTATCATCGACTTCTTCCCTGTGACTTCTGGGCTTGCTTACCGTGTGGAATTATTTGACGATGAGATTGATTCGATTCGTACTTTTGATCCGATAGATCAACGTTCTATAGATAAGACCGATCAGGTGGTCATTACTCCCTGCAAGGAATTAATTGCAAACGAAGCTAAAATGAAACAAGCCGCAGATCGAGCGGCCATTTTGCTTGAGGAGCAAATAGAAAAGACAACAGATCGGCAAGCGAAACTTCGACTGCGGGATGAGATTCATCGTGAAATTGAACTCCTGCGCGAGCATATGTATTTTCCGGAAATATATAAATATGTAACAGAGTTATACCCTGAGAAACAAACCATATATGACTATATGCCGCAGGATACGGTCCTGATTTTCGATGAGCCGGCAAGGCTTCTGGAGACGGGAAAACAACTTGAGCGGGATGAGTCTGAATGGAGCATGCATTTACTTCAAAATGGGAAAACGTTGCCACAGCTTACTCTTTCCCTTGATCATGAAGAAGTTTTGTATAAACGTCCATTCCAGACGTTATTTATTTCTGTTTTCCTTAGACAGGTTCCACATACATTACCTCAGAACATTCTGAACATGGTTAGCCGCAGTATGCAGGACTTCCATGGCCAGATGAATGTGCTTAAGGCGGAAATGGAACGCTGGCAAAAAGCAGGTGTACAGGTTCTTATGCTGGCAAGCAGTGAAGAGCGACTGGATCGAATGCGCCGTGTATTACAGGATTACGATATACATGAGCCGACTATGATGATTGGTAATTTACAGAGTGGTTTTGAGATGCCCTCTATTAATTTAGCAGTAATTACGGAAGGCGAGATGTTCTCCCAAAAACAGCGTAAAGTACGTAAACCTATACGTAATGTAGATAATGCAGAACGAATTAAGAGTTACAGTGAGCTTAAAGTTGGGGATTATGTTGTCCATCAGAACCACGGTATCGGTAAATATATGGGAATCGGCACATTAGAGGTAGCCGGAATTCATAAGGATTATATGCATATCCTATATGCTGGTGGTGATAAGCTGTCTGTTCCTATTGAACAGATTGACCTCATCCAGAAGTATGTGGGATCAGAAGAGAAAGAGCCGAAGATCTATAAACTCGGTGGTAATGACTGGACACGGGTTAAGAATAAAGTTCGGAGTTCCGTTCAGGATATAGCAGATGATTTAATTAAACTGTATGCAGCTCGCCAATCTTCACCTGGATATGCTTTTGAGAAAGATACAGCGGAACAGCAGGAATTTGAAGATTTATTTCCATATGACGAGACACGGGATCAGGAAAGAGCAATTGAAGAAATCAAGAAAGATATGGAACAAAGTCGACCTATGGATCGTTTACTCTGCGGGGATGTAGGATACGGCAAAACCGAAGTAGCGATTCGAGCTGCATTCAAAGCAGCAATCGAAGGGAAGCAAGTCGCAGTACTTGTTCCTACAACGATTCTTGCACAGCAACATTATGAAACATTCCGTGAGCGTTTTTCTGGATATCCATTTAACGTGAGTGTTCTGAGCCGTTTCCGTTCTCGTAAGGAGCAAAATGAAACGACGAAGGGAATCAAGGAAGGAACTATTGATATTGTAATTGGTACGCATCGTTTATTATCTCAAGATCTTGTCTTTAAAGATTTAGGACTGCTGATTGTAGATGAAGAACAACGTTTCGGGGTTACTCATAAGGAAAAACTGAAGAAGCTGAAGACGAATGTCGATGTGTTAACACTGACTGCAACGCCAATTCCTCGGACCCTTCATATGTCTATGCTCGGTGTACGTGATTTGTCGGTTATTGAAACACCTCCAGAAAATCGATTCCCCGTGCAGACCTACGTGGTGGAGCACAGTCAGACGCTAGTTCGGGAAGCAATAGAGCGGGAACTGGCAAGAGGCGGGCAAGTGTACTACCTGTATAACCGTGTTCAGGGAATTCAGGAGATGGCTGCAGAAATTTCCGATCTTGTCCCTGGGGCAAGAGTCGGTGTTGGACATGGACAAATGACAGAGTCTGAACTTGAAAAGACCATTCTTGATTTTCTGGATGGGGAGTTTGACGTGCTTGTCAGCACGAGTATTATTGAAACTGGGGTTGATATCCCGAACGTAAATACTTTGATTGTACATGATGCAGATAAGATGGGGCTTTCCCAGCTGTATCAGCTACGTGGACGAGTTGGACGTTCCAACCGAATTGCGTATGCCTATTTTACGTATCAAAGGGATAAAGTGCTGACAGAAGTAGCAGAGAAAAGGCTTCAATCCATTAAGGAATTTACGGAGCTTGGTTCCGGTTTCAAAATTGCAATGAGGGACCTAACGATACGGGGTGCTGGAAACTTGCTTGGAGCAGAGCAACACGGATTTATAGCCTCCGTCGGTTTTGACCTCTACTCACAGATGCTTGCAGAAGAGATTAATAAACGTAAAGTAACGATGCTTGGTGAGGAAGCTCCACAAGAGCCAAGCTGGACAACAGCGATTGATCTTGGGATCGATGCTTACTTGCCGTCAGATTATATCTATGATAGCATTCAAAAAATTGAGATTTATAAAAAAGTTGCTGTTCTTGCTTCCTTTGATGATACGATGGAATTGGAAGATGAACTAGTGGATCGTTTTGGTGATTTACCGGAGGCAGTTACGAACTTGCTCACTGTAGCGAGACTTAAAATTTATGGTAAAACCTACGGTATTGAGTCCATCGTACAGCGTGGCGATGACATAACTCTGAAGTTCTATGAGGGTCAAGAAAAATCTGTAAATGGTGCGAAACTTGTCCAGATTGGAAATCAGTTTGAAAGACGTGTACAATTTGAACAAGGACAAAGTATGTCTATTCATGTAAAAGGTAAAGGACTCAGCGATTTGGAGCTACTTCAATTGCTAGAGAAATTCCTTGCAGCCATGAAGGATGCTTTTAAATCAAAGGGGGAACTTCAAGATGTTGCGAAGTAATAAAAAATCCTGGAAGACGATTGCGGTAACAATGGTCGGCGTATTATCGATATCTCTTCTGGCTGCTTGTGGAAATGGCGATGATCAAAATGCAGCAAGCGATGATAACAGCGCGATTATCGTTAAATATGATGGCGGTGAAATTACAGAAAATGAATTTAACACCGAGATGAAAATTATGAAGTTCATGAGTCCTCAGTATGCACAGCTCATGGAAATGGATGAGTTCCGTGAATACCTAGTAGAGCAGCAAGTAACTTATGAGTACTTGAGTAATCAAGCTTCTGACGAATCCAAGAAAGAAGGAGAAGAAGAAGCTGATAATCAGCTTGCTCAGATGAAAACACAAGTTGGAGATGAGCAGTGGAAAGTAATGCTTGAAGAGTATGACCTCACAGAAGCAGATATTAAAAACTATATGGCTCGTGTTTTGACCATTGTGAAGGATAAATCACCAAAAGTAACGGAAGAAGAATTGAAAGCACAATATGATGCTGACCCGGAACAATTTATTACAGCTACCGTTCGTCACGTTCTGATCAGCTTCCAAGATCCTGAAACACAAGAGGATCGTGCGGAAGGTGAAGCACTGAAAATTGCAAAAGAAGCAAAAGCAAAACTGGACAAAGGGGAGGACTTCGCTACTGTAGTGAAGGAATATTCCGAAGATCCAGGTTCTGTTGAAAATGGCGGTTTGTATGAAGATACTCCTATTGTTTCTTGGGTTGAAGCTTTCAAAGAGGCAGCTAAAACTTTAGAAATCAACAAGATCAGTGATCCTGTTGAAACAGATTATGGATATCACATTATCAAAGTAGAGAAACGTACAGAACCAACATTTGAAGAATTAACACAAGAACAAAAAGATACGCTTGCTAATACCATTGTAAATACACAAATCCAAACCTTCATGGAAAAAGAGCTCGACGGAATTATGGAAGGTGAAATCAAACTTCCTGCAAATCCTGCAGCTGAAACAGAAGGAACTGATACTGAGGGAACAGGAACCGAAGGTACAGAGACAGAACCTACAGAAGGAACGGAAGGTACGGACAAAGAAACAACAGATACCGAAGGAACCGATGCAGGTACTGAAAGTACAGATACAACAACCGATAGTAAATAATCGGATCGGACAAGCAGGACAGCATAGAGTTTAATTCATTAGACGCGGGTAACCGCGTCTTTTTGTTATAACAAAACCTTCTGAGAAGTTTTTTTCTTTTTATACAGGAAAATTTTTAGCTAAGTTTATTGAACGATATTAAAAGGTCCATGTATAAGGAAATGGGAACAGATGAATACTATGGTCTAGATATCACACTAAACTAACTACCTTAATCCCTCCGTTATAAAAAGGACAGTAGTTGAAAAATCTTCTCGAGAAAGTGGGGCAACATGTAAATGAAAGCTACTGGTATCGTCCGCCGTATTGATGACCTCGGTCGTGTCGTAATTCCTAAAGAAATTCGTCGTACTTTACGAATTCGTGAAGGTGATCCACTTGAAATTTTTGTGGATCGCGATGGCGAGGTTATTCTGAAAAAGTATTCACCTATTGGTGAATTGGGTGATTTTGCAAAGGAATATGCGGAATCTTTGTTTGAAAGTACTGGACATGTAACGCTTATTACTGACCGTGATACGATTATTACGGTAGCTGGCGGATCTAAAAAAGAATACCTGGAGAAACAAATCGGAAATTTGGTTGAGCACTCCATGGATAACCGCAAAACTTTGCTTGAGAACAGCAGTGGATCTTATGAAATAGCTAAAGATCATATCGAAACTTTATCATCCTTTGTTGTAGCACCGATTATATCTGGAGGAGATCCTATCGGTTCCGTGATACTGTACAACAAGGATGAATCTACAAAAATGTCTCAACTTGAAGTGAAAATGTCTGAAACCGCAGCTGCGTTCCTTGGCAAGCAAATGGAGCAGTAAAGAACAATAAACTCCCGCCTGTAAGAGGGCAGGAGTTTTTTGCTTTTACATAAAGAGGTATAATAGGTTTCGTATTGCAAAGGAACATAGCGTCCTACCCTAAAGAAGAAGTAGGTAAGCCTATATGAAATCAATGGAAACCAGTACAAAAATGCTTCACGGAGCATTTATACTCAGCGTAGCAGCACTATTATCAAAAATGATTGGAACACTGCAGAAGATTCCACTGCAAAATATAGCGGGTGATAGTGTATTTGGTATTTATAATACGGTTTATCCTTTTTATATGATGTTCATTACATTGGCAACAGCTGGCTTCCCTATAGCGGTATCTAAACTGGTTGCTGAAGCAAACGCTAGGGGAGACCGAACCGAAGGAGAGCGGGTTCTTAAAGTAACTTCTGTGCTCCTAGCTGTACTTGGAGGACTGCTCAGCCTGCTCATGTATCAATTTGCTCCTCAGATTAGCCGTTTCATCGATAATGAAGAGGTAGTTCTCTCTATTCGTACTGCTTCTCTAGCATTTTTATTTGTGCCTGTCATGACAGGCCTTAGGGGATACTTTCAGGGCCTGCAGGATATGTTGCCTACGGCTGTTTCTCAAATTACAGAACAGACGGTCCGTGTGACCGTCATGCTTGTATTGTTATTTATACTGATTGATCGAGATGCAGCAGCAGAAACGATTGCAGCAGGGGCTATGTTAGGATCTGCCGCGGGTGGAGCCGCCGCACTGCTCTTAATGTGGTTTTTCTGGTTAAGAAGGGGAAAGAGGCGAGCTGTTCATGCTGAACAGCTACGTCTTGAAGAAAATGTACTTATTAGTGAGAAGGGCCTGAAGTCTGAGCGAAAGTCTACATCTACTCTTCTGATTAGTGTGCTTCGTTATGCTATTCCCGTTGCACTTGGTTCGGTTGTCGTCCCATTGATGAATATGGTTGATACTTTCACTGTTCCGCGCCTGCTAAAGCAGGAAGGGATGGCTGATATAGAAACGATGAGACTTTTCGGGATCTATAATCGAGGGATTCCTCTTGTACAGCTAGTGACCATGCTAGCAACGACTTTGTCCGTGTTATTCATTCCTGCTATTGCTGAGGCGAAGGTACGAAATGATCAAAAGACAATCCATAGGCAAAGCAGCCTTGCCCTCAAGTGGTTTTGGCTCATTGGTCTGGCTGCTGCTGCAGGTATGGCAGTGCTAGCTGGACCCATCAACCAGATGCTTTATATCACGACCGAAGGGACAATTACGATGCGTATCTTGGCACTCACTGCGGCCGGAAGCGCGGTCAGCGTCATTGCTGCAGCCTTACTTCAGGGGTATGGTGCAGTTAAAGCACCGGCCCTTATTATGCTGACTGCCGCGGTTGTCAAAACACTGCTAAATGAGCTGCTATTGCCGTATTTCGGTATCAACGGAGCAGCATGGTCCTCGGCAGCAGCTTATGCACTGGCTGCTTTGTTGAACGTATTGCTGCTCGCTCGCATGCTGAGGTTACGTGTATCCTTAGCTGCTGGCTTACTAAAACCATTCCTCATTATCGCTGCTATGTCGCTGACGGCAGCAGGGATGGCATGGGGTACTGAAGTTATAATTGGTGCTTTTGAAATTGGTTTAGGCAACCGAATTACTGCACTTGTGCAAAGTCTACTCGGTATTACTGCGGGCGTAATTGTATTCATGATTGGTACAATCCGCATGAAGTTGATAACAGAAGAAGAAATCGCTATGCTTCCCAAGGGAGAGAAGCTGTTGAAGCTGCTTCACAAATTAAGATTAATATAAGCGTGGGCAATGAGTGCTCTGTTTTTTTGGCATAATGTAAAAGCATGATATAGTTACAGTTAACAAGGTTTATTTAAAAGGCATTTATTTGGAGGGGTAACATGAGCGCAGCAATCACAGTTGTTGGTCTAGGTTCTGGCGGGGAAGATCAGCTGACTTTAGGCATTTTGAAAAGGTTACAAAAAGCGAGTACGATCTATGTTCGAACGCTTGATCATCCGGTATGCAAAGATTTAGAAAATCTTCATTTATCTTTGACTTCGTTCGATAATATATATGAAGCAAAAGATTCTTTCCCAGAAGTATATGATAGTATTGCAAACGAGCTTATTCAGCTTGCTAAGCAAGGCGCTGCAGGTGAAGAGATCGTGTATGCTGTACCCGGACATCCTATGGTAGCAGAGGCAACGGTAGGACTGCTAAAAGAGCGCTGCTTAGAACAAGGGATCGATCTCACTATACTCGGAGGAGAAAGCTTCCTGGATGAGGCATTTATAAGACTAGGATTTGATCCTATCGAAGGATTCCAATTGCTTGATGCGGGTATGATTGATAGCTCGATGCTCCAGCCTAAACTACATACGTTAATTGGACAGGTATATGATGTATTCACTGCATCTGACGTTAAACTTAGTTTGATGGAGGTGTATCCAGATGACACGAAAGTTATTGTTGGACACGCACTCGGTATTGAAGGACAGGAAGTTATTCAGGAAGTCGAGCTATATGAGCTGGATCGCGTAGAAGGATACGGCAATTTATCACTTATTTATGTACCAAAGAGTGACAATGAGCAGCTCACCAGACGTACGTTTGGCCGTCTTCATGAAATTGTAGAAATTTTGCGAAGTCCGGAAGGATGTCCTTGGGACCGTGAACAGACTCATGCTTCCATCCGCAAGAATCTGATTGAGGAAACTTATGAAGTCTTGGAGACGATCGATGATGATGATCCTGATCATATGAAAGAAGAACTTGGCGACTTGCTACTTCAAATTATGCTGCACGCTCAGATGGAAGAAGAGCTGGGTACATTTGACGTCTATGACGTCATTCAAGGTCTGAATGACAAGCTCATCTTTAGACACCCGCATGTTTTCGGAGACAACAAGGCAGAAGATGCTGGAGAAGCGCTAGCTAACTGGGAAGCGATGAAAGCAGAAGAGAAGAAGCTCAAAGGACAAGCGAACGAGGGAACTTCTATACTTGATGGTGTTCCTAGAGATCTTCCAGCGTTAATGAAAGCTTACAAACTTCAAAAGAAAGCATCGAAGGTCGGTTTTGACTGGGATCAAGTAGAAGATGTGTTTGTTAAGGTTGAGGAAGAACTCGGTGAGCTAAAAGAGGCAATTAAGTTGAATTATGCCGCAGAAGAACAGATGCTGGAGCTCGGTGATGTATTGTTCGCCACTGCTAACATTTCTAGATTTATTGGGGTCGATCCAGAGGAAGCACTTGCTGCTACAAACCGTAAATTCACCCGTAGATTCAAGTACATTGAAGCTCGTCTTGCTGAACAAGGGAAAACCGTTGAAGACAGCACACTTGAAGAGATGGAAGCTTGCTGGCAGGAAGCGAAGCAGGCACTCAAAGATTACTAACATTAGAAATGGGATTGAAAGTCATAAATAGCGGGTATTTGAGTAGTAGGAGAACTACTGCCGCGATTAGCTGGGCTTGGTTTGACAACGACACCTAAAATGTCGTATTCTTTACCAAACTTGAAACCACTGCGTGTCTCACATTAAAAAAAGAGGCATTGTGGCAGGATTTTCAAAGACTAAGCAAGAATAGAAGTGTAGTAACAGCACGTGATACTAAGAAGCGTTTTTACGCAGGAAGTGCACGTCGTATTTTCTTTAATTTGGGAGGCCTTTAACAATGAATAAAACAGATTTGGTAAACAATATTTCAGAAAAAAGTGGACTTACAAAAAAAGATGTAGAAGCAGTTCTTAATGGTTTCCTTGGTGAAATTACAGATGCCCTTGCAAATGGCGACAAAGTACAACTCATTGGCTTTGGCACTTTCGAAACTCGCAGACGTTCCGGACGTACAGGACGTAACCCACAAACAGGAAACACAATTGAAATTCCAGAATCTAATGTTCCTGCATTTAAGGCAGGAAATAAACTTAAAGAAGCTGTAAAATAATGAGAGTAGATAAATTCCTTAAAGTTTCGAGACTGATTAAACGCCGTACGGTGGCTAAGGATGTCTCCGAACAGGGGAGAGTCCTGATCAATGGACGAGAGGCAAAGCCAAGTAGTGCTGTCAAAGTCGGTGATGAAATTACCGTACAATTCGGACAGAAGCTTGTAACCGTTCGGGTGGAACGTTTGGCAGAAAGCACGCGTAAAGAAGAGGCTTCCAGTCTGTTCACCGTGGTGAAAGAAGAGCCTATTGCCAGAGATAACGGGTTGGACTTTTTAAGTTAACCTTTGTTTTACAGTAACAAGCGTGCTAATCCTGATTATGAGGGAGAAGCACGCTTTTTTTATTTCCTTCTGCCACTGTTCTAATCCTTCTTAACCTCCCATAAGCTAGGTGTAAGAAGGGAGGGGTACATGCCATGATAGACCATGTGAAACCGAAACAGCACAGTTTAACCATGCAGAACCGGAAGCAACTTGATATTACAGGTGTTTTGAATGTGGAGAGCTTCGATAATGAGGAATTCTTACTCAAGACAGAGCTCGGTCACCTAACCATTAGAGGGCAAAATTTACATATTAAAAACCTCAGTCTCGAAGAGGGACTCTTATCGATTGAAGGTCATGTAAGTTTCCTTGCCTATTTAGATCCCGGTTCAAGTTCCAAATCCGGAAAAGGAATTCTCGGCAAGTTGTTCAAATGAATCCGGAAATTCAGTGGATCACATTAGGATGGATGCTCTTCTCCGGAGCGGCACTGGGAATGGTCTATGACAGTTACCGGGTCCTGTCTCTCTCGTTCCGGTTTCCGAGATGGAGTATCCATACAATCGATTTGGTATATTGGATCGCAGCAGCTGTGTTTGTATTTAACATGCTGTATGCCAGTAACCATGGAGAGTTACGATTTTATGTCTTTTTGGGGCTTTTTTTAGGGGTTTGGGTCTATTTTTTGGTTTTAAGTGTTTTGACTCAAAAATTTGTGGTAATGTTAATTGGAATTATAAAGAAGTTCTGTTATATACTTTACCGTGCGCTTTACGTCATCTTAGTCATTCCTATAAAGGGTATACTTCGGCTATTACGGATTTTGTTTGGTTTTTTTATGGCGCTTCTCCTTTTTCTGATCAGAATGGTTTATTACATAATTAGACCGTTTCTTAAACTTCTTTATTTGCCGATAAGACCCTTGATCAGTAAATGGCAGACTCCAAGCTGGATGGCACGTATGTTCAATCGGGTTAAAGAATGGTGGAACTACTGGTTCTGATCTTATTCACAAAACGAGCTGGTTAGCTCAAATTCCTACCTATCATGAAGGAGGTACGCGTATGAAATCATCGTCTGGGCGCATTGTTCATAATTCAAAACAAGCTGGACCTCAGAAAACCAAAGTAACAGGAGCTCGGAGGCGAATCATGCTATGGCTTGCCTTTATGATCTGTTTCACAGGATGGGCAGGATACACATTCTTTAATCAGTCTACTCAAATGGCGGACAAGAGTGCCAAGCTGCAAGAGATAAAGGCGACACAGATCGAAACAGATCAAGCGCTTGAAGAGCTGAAGCAGGAAGTAAGCCGACTTCAAGATCCTGAATATATTGGGCAAATTGCACGAAAAAAATATGGAATGTATTTACCTGGGGAGACACCAATCTACCCAGTTGATGAATAATATAGCAATAGAACTTGAATTCTGTTTTCTATCTGGAATTATGTTCAAATTTAACCGAAATTAGGAGTGTTAACAGGCGTTCGTTCGGTTGACCTTGGTTTAATCCATAAGGTATAATTAATTTACCGCAACAGATTTAAAAATCGGGTTGTATATTTTTAAGGGAGGATCATTTTATTCTATGGCAATTGAAGTGGGCACCAAATTAGAGGGCAAAGTGACAGGCATCACGCATTTCGGAGCATTTGTGGATCTGTCTGGAGGTGTCACGGGTCTCGTTCACATCTCGGAAATCGCTGACAATTATGTCAAAGACGTCAACGATCATTTGAAAGTTAATGATACGGTAACTGTTAAGGTTATCAATGTTGACAAGGACGGAAAAATTGGACTTTCAATTAAGCAGGCGGTTGACCGTCCAGCGGGTGAAGTACAACAGCAGGCTCGTCCACCAAGAACACCAAGACCGGAACGTACCGGAGGAGATAGAGAACGATTTAGCGGCGGCACTGGTAGCAGTGGCGGCGGTAGCTATAACAATCGTGAACGGGGAGGGCGTCCTTATAAACCTTCTGCCGGCAAGCCTTCGTTTGGCAAGCCTTCATTTGAGGATAAAGTGTCACGCTTTCTAAAAGACAGTGAAGAGCGGATTTCGTCGTTGAAGAAGAACACCGAAGGTAAACGCGGAGGTCGCGGCGCAAAACGCGTGTAAGTCACCAACCTGATCTTGCATATATAAGTACTTGAATAGAGAGAACCGCAGACTTTAGAGTCTGCGGTTTTTTTTGTCGCATCTGAAGAATCGTCCGACATCTTTCAAGCTAGTTCCAGTATTCTCATTCCATATCGCTAGAATTTTATGATTAAGAAAGGGATGCCTTGGCAAGTGCTGAAATTGTCATAACTCTCTATAAGCCTATATGGGCTGTCCTTTTTATTCATAATTCTGTTATTTCGCAGACCCCCTATTTTTGTCGGAAATTTCTTTTTGTGACATCTTAGTTTCTGACAAACTTTCACAGAACAAGCTGACTATAATGGGAAACATCAAATCAAACGTTGGGGAGCGAAGCGAATCATGGACAAATGGAATGTGATACCTTTTCCGGGAATCAAGGCAGGAAAACGGGGAAAAGAGCTGCGTGCCGATGTAAGCATGAGAATGAAGACGTGGATAGGATCCTTGCGAGCCGTACAAGTCATATCCGAGAAGAAATGGATGATACTGCTGACGGTGATGGGTTTTTTGCTAGGAAAGGCTATGATATTAGACGAACTTTCTCCTTTTGCCATAGCCTATTTTGCCGTTATTTTATTCTTGAGAAGGGATTTCTTAATTCCCGTGGGAGCCGCAATTCTCGCCGGCAGTTTCTTCTCGCCTTATCCAACATTCTTCATAATCGCTGCCGAACTAGGTATCTTCTATCTGCTGTACAAAGGACTATCCTCTTTTGGAAAAACCGAATTATCTTATGCGCCTGTCATGGTTTTTACCTCGGCTTTCATGGTGAATTTGTTTACCGTCCTGATCGGACCCTCATTCACATGGTACGCGGTCCTAATGATGACCATCGACGCGGTGCTGAGTTTTGTACTCACCATGGTGTTCATACAGGCGATACCGATCTTTACTTATCGGAAAAAGAATGTAAACCTCCGCAGCGAGGAGATCCTGTGTCTTATTATTTTACTGGCATCCGTCATGACAGGAGCCGTTGGCTTTACGGTTTATCATTTATCAGCTGAAAATGTACTATCGAGATATCTATTGCTTCTCTTCGCCATTGTAGGCGGGGCACCGCTTGGCGCGTCAGTAGGTGTAATTACGGGACTGATCTTAAGTCTTGCGAATATGTCAGCCATCTATCAGATGAGCTTGCTTGCTTTTGCAGGGATGCTGGCCGGAATGATGAAGGAAGGAAAAAAACTGGGTGTATCTCTGGGGATGCTACTTGGATCATCCATCTTAGCCATCTATTTAGGTGGAACAGGAGATGTAATCACATCGACCTATGAGAGCTGTGCTGCAATTCTTCTCTTTTTGTTGACACCTAAAAGCATGTTACACGTTATTTCTAAATATGTACCTGGGACGCAAGATCATAGCTATTCTCAGCATGAATACGCCAAACGGATCAGGGACTTAACTGCTGAGCGGGTAAACCGCTTTTCACAAGTGTTTAAGCAGCTATCTAAGAGTTTTGATCAGATGTCAGGGGTTAATGAGATGGGACAAGGACAGCAGGATATGGAACATTTCATGAATGCAGTCGCGGAAGGAACCTGTACATCTTGTTTCAAACAAGAGCAGTGCTGGGATGGCAAGTTCTATCAGACCTATAAGTATATGACAGAAATGATGACTTCAATTGAAGAAAATCCAGATTTTCAGGCGAAGGACATTCCAGCATCCTGGACAAAAAGTTGTGCGAAGACGGGGGCTGTACTTGATGTGATGAAGCGTCAGTACGGGCTATACCAAGATAATATGCAATGGAAACGCCAAATATACGACAGTAGAATGTTAGTAGCAGAACAATTATCCGGTGTGTCTCAGGTAATGGAGGACCTGGCACGGGAAATACAGCGGGAAACAAAGGTAATGCACAAGCAAGAGGAACAGATTAGATCAGCGTTGGAGCAGCTTGGTCTGTCCATCCATAGCATCGACATTATTAACCTGGACGCAGGTAAAGTCGAGATTGAGATTGTACATGCCTATACGAAAGGGTTTGATGAATGCCGAAAAATTATTGCCCCGCTTTTATCTGATATTATCGGTGAGCATATTGCGGTTGTAGAAGAAACGATGACTCTTCCGAAGCAGGGGCTTGCCACTGTAACTTTCGGATCAGCCAAGACATATGAAGTCACAACAGGCGTAGCTGGAGCAGCCAAGGGTGGAGGCCTTCTTTCGGGCGATAGCTTCAGTACAGTTGAACTTGGCAATGGTACCTTTGTGGTCGCACTCAGTGATGGTATGGGGAATGGAGAACGAGCAAGGCTTGAGAGTAGTACCGCTTTAGGTATCTTAGAACAGCTGCTACAATCGGGGATGGATGCGAAACTTGCTATCAAATCAGTTAATTCTATATTGATGCTTCGATCTACAGAAGAATTTTTTGCAACTGTGGATATGGCGTTGATTGATCAATATTCAGCGCAGACCACCTTTATGAAGATTGGATCTACTCCCAGCTTTATTAAAAGAGGAGAAGAGGTAATTCCGATATCTGCAAGCAATCTTCCCGTTGGCATTATTAAAGATATTGAAGTTGATCTAGTCACTACACAGCTGCTCCCAGGTGATATTGTCATTATGATGACAGACGGTATATATGATGCACCAGGGTACGCCGTGAATAAAGAAATGTGGATGAAACGAATGATTCAGGAGATGGATAGTGAAGATCCGCAAGAAATTGCCGATATCTTATTAGAGCGAGTCATTCGTTATCAGCAAAATAAGATTCATGATGACATGACGGTTGTCGTGGGCAAAGTGGATCATTTTAGCCCTGAATGGGCCACACTGCGTATCCCGGGTATTGATCGGATGGAGCGGCCTAGGACAGTCAGCTGACGGTGAATATTTATTATAGAAGTAAAGTCCTCGTTTGAACCTGATCCATTATGGAAATAATAGGGATAAGTTCGAAGCCAAAGGGGATGAGAAAGATGAAACAAATTTTACTCATAACAGACGGATGCTCTAACGTTGGGTCAAATCCAGTACTTGCTGCTGCAAATGCCTTGGAGGAAGGCATTACGGTGAATGTAGTGGGCGTGGTGGATTATGGAACTATTGGTGACCTTGGGGGACAAGAGATTGAAGCGATTGCCAAAGCAGGAGGTGGAATAAGCCGGATTGTAGGTACACCTGTATTAGCAAAAACCATGCAGATGATGACGCGAAAAACGGTGGTTCAGACCATAGAACTAGCGGTTAATAAAGAGCTTAAACAAATTCTGGGCAAAAGTGCGGGTGGTATTGCTGAACTCCCTTTGCATCAGCGCGCAGAGGTGGTTCAAGTGCTGGATCATTTGACAGAAACAACACCGCTTCAAGTAGCTTTACTTATTGATGCAAGTGCTAGTATGAAGCCAAAACTGGCTGCTGTAGAAGAAGGAATTCGAGATTTGATGCTGAGCCTTCAAGCGCGTGAAGGAAGAAGTCAGATTTCTGTATTTCATTTTCCCGGGAGACAAGGCAGTGAAAATGCGGTCCTTGATATCAACTGGACAAGCGACATGGACGAACTTCGATCCGTTTTTACTAAGCTGGATATGAGAGGTGCAACACCTACTGGACCCGCAATATTAAAGGTGATTGATTATTATCGTTATGGTACACTAAACGAGAATGACCTGCATTATCGCGATTACGGAGCAAAAGAAGGGATGCATGGTGACTATGCCGCTGGATCCTGATCTTACTCCTGGAACTGTAGTTACCGGCAAATGGAAGAATAATAAATATATTATTCAGAGAGTGCTGGGTAAGGGAGCAAATGGGATCGTTTATTTGGTTCAGCGTGAACCGGGTGGAGGCCGGTATGCGCTCAAGATGGGTTTTAATCCGCTTGATTTGCAGTCGGAGATTAATGTTCTTACTTCATTAGCGAAGAAGGATCACCTTGCAGGTGGGAACGGATTCTCTTCCTATTTAAAAGAAGTGGATAATTACCAAGCTGGCGATAGTGAGATTTCTTTTTATGTCATGACCTATGTCAGAGGTGAGCCGCTTCATTTATTTATCCGTAAAAATGGACCAGACTGGACGATGCTTGTCGGGCTTAGGCTTTTAAAAAAGCTCGCTGAGCTGCACCGGTTAGGATATATATTCTGTGATTTGAAGCCACAAAATGTACTTGTTTCTTCGTATGGTGAGGTGGAACTCATTGATTATGGAGGAGCGAGTCCTGTAGGACGCAGCGTAAAGCAGTTCACAGAATGGTATGATAGAGGGTACTGGAATGCAGGCAGCCGTGTCGCAGATCAGAAATATGATGTGTTTTCCTTTGCTCTTCTTCTAATTCATCTTCTGGAGGGAGAAGAACTGAGAAGAATCACAGGGGACAGTCTTCCTCAACTAAGAGGAATACCCTTACTTTTAACTGTCATTCAAAAGAGCGAACGGCTAGCGCCTTATAGAAGTTGGCTTCAAAAAGCAATACAGGGTTATTATGACGATGCAGAGGATGCTTTTTACTCGTGGAAAAAGCATGTTTACAGATTAAAGAGCGGACCTAAGAACGCTTCATCAGAATCAACCCCAACCCCAGGATGGTTAATTCCATCTTTTGCGTTATCAGCTCTAATTATGGCTGGGGCAGTAATGCTGATGCTTCGCTAAAATTAGAGGTTACATACCTGAAATATCTGAGTTAGAAAAGAGGAACATCATGGAAGGACCGAAACTTGAACCTACGGTAATGCAGATTGCTGCTACAGCAGAGGAGTATCATTTGTGGAAACCGGGTCACCGGATTGTAGTCGCAGTATCCGGTGGGGCGGATTCTGTGGCTCTTTTACATATTCTACATCAAATATCTCTCTATCGTACACCGCTCACACTGATCTGTGCCCATGTACATCATGGGTTTCGCGCAGAGTCGGATGCTGAAGCTGAGCTGGTACAAAAATACGCCGAATCGCTGAACATTCCTTTTGAAATGGTTCATCTAAATATGCCGAAGTATTTAGAGGAGACTGGGCGGAATTCACAGGATGCGGCTCGTGAAAGAAGGTATGCTTTTCTTCACGAAGTTGCAGTGAAATACAAGGCTAACAGCATTGCTCTGGCACATCATGCCGACGATCAGGCTGAGACGGTTATGCTACATATGCTGCGCGGAAGTGGTGCTTCGGGACTTTCGGGTATGAAAATCAAACGAACTGAAAAAAACGTGGAACTTATTAGGCCATGTTTACGTATTACCAAGACGGACTTGGAAAAGCTCTGTGAAAAAGAAGGGCTTCCTTATCTTATTGATAGTAGTAATATGAATCGTAAGTATCTTAGAAATGCGATCCGACTGGATGTGCTTCCTTTTTTGGGGCAATATAATGGGCAGTTAAAGGAATCACTTTATCGGATGGCCGAAGTTATAAGCACAGAAGATGACTATATGGAAGCTGTAGCAGAGCAAACCTTTGCTGATATGGTTTTGAAGTCAGGTGATCGACTAACCTTTTCTGTGCCTGCGTTTAAGGGGCTACATGTCGCTTTACAACGAAGGCTCATTAAATTAATATTAAATTATCTGCCTTCAAACGATGATTTTGCTACTTTTTCAAGAATTGAATCCATACGTAAGGGAGTGGTTCAGACCGAACCAACGACATGGATTCTTGATATAGGTCAAGGGATCGTTTGTATGCGGGAATATAACAGTATCATTTTTACTGCCCGGAAGTCTGTATCTGAGCATTACAGTTATCAGTTGCATTCTCCAGAGGGAGATACGTTTCTCTTTCTTGAAGAGATTGAAAGAACCATCCACTTGGTTCATTTAAAGGGGATGCGTAAGCCGATATCTGCTAATGAAGCACAGTTTGATTTAAGCAAACTTCATTGGCCGCTTACCGTAAGAGCGCGATTGCCTGGAGATACCATGAAAGTGATGGGATTAAACGGAAGTAAAAAGGTGAAAGATATTTTTATCGACGCCAAAATTCCGCCGTCACTGCGTTCTCGTATTCCCTTAGTGTGTGATGTTGAAGGAAACATCATCTGGATTCCGGGCGTAAGACGCTCCATTCATGCTCCCGTAACCGATCAATCTGCACAGGTCATTCAAATGTGGATCGAGTAGCTATTAACGCGCAGGTAGTTGACAGTAATGGTGCAGATAAGACTTTCATAGTATAACTTTAGGGGGTTCACTAACGTTGCAGAACGATATTCAAGAAATTTTAATTAGTGAAGAAGAAATTCAAGGTAAAATCAAGGAACTAGGCGAAGTATTAAGCAAGGAATTCGCTGATCGTAATCCTTTAGTCATTTGTGTACTTAAAGGTGCGTTTATATTTATGGCTGATTTGGTTAAAAACATAACAGTGCCTCTTGAAATGGACTTTATGGCTGTATCAAGTTACGGTGCTTCTACCAAGTCTTCCGGTGTAGTCAAGATCATCAAGGATTTAGATCAAACTGTTGAGGGACGCGATGTTCTTATTGTAGAAGATATCATCGATAGTGGGCTTACACTCAGCCATCTGATTGAACTTCTGCAAAACAGAGGTGCTAAATCAACTACGGTGGTTACCTTGTTTGATAAACCATCTGGCCGTTCTGTTAATCTTGAAGCAGATTACACAGGATTTGTTCTACCAGATGCATTTGTAGTTGGCTACGGTTTGGATTATGCTGAACATTACCGGAACCTGCCTTATATCGGAATTCTGAAACCGGAGATTTACACTAGCTAAAATCCCGGCAGAAAAATGATAGAATCGCGTTTGCCCATTTGTTGAGAAGGGCAGAATGGCTATGGTAAAATAACTAAAGTGTCTCGAGAGGAGGTAGGGGATGAATCGGTTCATCCGGAATTCTAGTTTTTATCTAATTTTATTTTTGGTTGTAGTCGGCATCTACCAGGTTATTAATGGTGGAAGTGAAGCAGCTGATACCCCTAAATACAACGAGTTTCGTCAGGAATTATCTGCAAATAACGTAGAGAATTTGAGTATTCAGTTTGATGGATATGCCTACCAGGTAACGGGAGAGTATGTGACCCCACCTGCTGAAAAAGCCAAAAACTTTATTACCTACATTCCTGCTACTGATGCTGCAGTCCAAGAAATTGCGGATGCAAGTGAAGCGAACGGAATAGCAATGGAAACGAAACCGATGAAGGGTGACAGTATTTGGCTGACACTACTAACGTCGTTTATACCTCTTATCTTGATGTTTGTCCTCTTCTTCTTCCTGTTTAATCAGGCGCAAGGCGGCGGCGGAAAAGTGATGAACTTTGGTAAGAGCCGTGCACGTTTATATAACGAAGAGAAGAAAAAGATTACTTTCGAAGATGTTGCAGGAGCAGACGAAGAGAAGCAAGAGCTTATCGAAGTTGTTGAGTTCCTAAAAGATCCTCGTAAATTCGCTGCAGTGGGTGCTAGAATTCCAAAAGGGGTTCTACTGAATGGTCCTCCGGGAACAGGTAAAACACTCCTTGCACGAGCTGTCGCTGGGGAAGCGGGCGTACCGTTCTTCAGTATCTCGGGTTCTGACTTCGTCGAAATGTTTGTCGGTGTCGGTGCATCCCGTGTGCGTGACTTGTTCGAAAATGCGAAGAAAAATGCTCCATGTATCATCTTTATTGATGAGATTGATGCTGTTGGTCGTCAGCGTGGTGCTGGACTCGGCGGTGGACATGATGAGCGTGAACAGACACTAAACCAATTGCTCGTAGAGATGGATGGATTCGGAGCAAACGAAGGTATTATTATCATTGCTGCAACGAACCGTCAAGATATTCTTGACCCTGCACTTCTTCGTCCAGGACGTTTTGACCGTCAAATTACAGTTGACCGTCCTGATGTAAGAGGCCGTGAAGCTGTTCTTAAAGTACATGCTCGTAACAAACCTCTTACAAAAGACGTGAAGATGGATGTAATAGCGAAACGTACAACTGGCTTTACTGGTGCAGATCTTGAGAACTTACTCAATGAAGCAGCCCTTCTTGCTGCCAGACGTAATCGTAAAGATATCTCCATGCGTGAGATGGATGAAGCGATTGACCGTGTAATTGTTGGTACAGAGAAGAAAAGCCGCGTAGTTAGCGACCGTGAAAAACGGATCGTTGCTTTCCATGAAGCTGGTCACACGATTGTAGGTTACTTCTTGGAGCATGCTGATATGGTCCACAAAGTTACAATCGTACCTCGTGGTCGTGCAGGCGGATACGTAATTATGATGCCAAAAGAAGATCGTATGCTCGCAACGAAGCAAGAATTGCTTGATAAAGTAACGGGATTACTAGGTGGTCGTGTATCCGAGGAACTGTTTATCGGTGAAATTGGTACAGGTGCCTATAGTGACTTCCAACAAGCAACAAGTATCGTTCGTAGCATGGTGATGGAATATGGTATGAGTGAAAAACTCGGACCATTGCAGTTTGGTAATGCTCAAGGGCAAGTCTTCTTGGGTCGTGACTTCGGTCATGAGCCGAACTACAGTGATTCCATTGCATATGAGATTGATAAAGAAATGCACCGTATGGTTACAGAATGCTATGAGAAAGCAAAAGATTTGCTGACCAAGTATTCTAAAGAAGTTCATCTTATTGCGGAAACACTACTCGAAAGAGAAACTCTTGATCTTGAAGATATCAAGCAGTTGATCGAAAACGGAGTGATTACCGAAAAAGAAGAAGGAAATACGGGAGGATCCTCTGAAGGCGGAGAACCTATTATCGACAATGTTGGTGATGTGAAAGTTCGCATTCAAGGAAAAGATAACAACGGTGGAACACCGGCAGAAGAAATTCCAAACCATGTTCCTAATCAGCCGGATTCGGAATCTACCCCTCCAATTGATCCAGATAAGAATAAACCTACTTCATAAGGTTGCTATAAACGAAAAACCGGAGAACAGCTTATGTTCTCCGGTTTTTTGTTGTATTACGATGGTTTAGCTCAAATTGCGTCCATTTTGTGAATTGACAGGTAAGGGTGTGCCGTGTAAATTAGTTGTAAACAAAAGGAAGTTCTGTAATAGACTTTGTGAATCGATTAACAAGCGCGATCATACACTGCAAAGTGAACGTATTATTTCGCTATTCCATAAAAGGAGAGGGTCAACAGTGGAGGTTCAGGCACTAGAACGGAAGGCCGAGATGAATCGTGAGTTGAAAGAGAGACTAAAGGTACTAAAGAAGGAACGGAATGCGATTATACTTGCTCATTATTATCAGCGAGATGAAATTCAGGAAGTAGCAGACTTTCGTGGAGACTCTTTTCTGCTAGCTCAGAAGGCAGCAGAAACCGATGCCGAAGTCATTGTTTTTTGTGGTGTTCATTTTATGGGGGAAAGTGCTAAAATTTTGGCTCCAAACAAAAAAGTAATCATTCCCGATGAACGTGCGGGTTGTCCCATGGCGGATATGGTCAACGTAGAAGGACTTCGCAAGTTAAAGGAGCAGCATCCAAATGCAAAAGTGGTTACATACATTAACTCTTCTGCTGAGATTAAAGCTGAGACAGATATATGCTGTACTTCTGCTAACGCGGTAAAAGTAATTCAATCACTTGATGCGGAAGAAATAATATGGGTTCCTGATAAAAATCTCGGACATTATGTTCAGCAGCATACCGATAAGAAAATGATCATATGGGAAGGGTACTGCAATACACATGACATGCTGACGATAAAAGATGTGGTGGAAATTCGTGCTAAATATCCTGATGCAGAATTCGTTGTTCATCCGGAATGTCGCCCAGAAGTGGTTGAGATGGGTGATTTCGTGGGCAGTACTACAGCAATTCTTGAATACTGTAAAAAGTCGGACCGCAAACAATTTATTGTCGGTACGGAAGACGGTACAGGATATCAACTTCGAGTAGACAGTCCAGACAAAACCTTTCACTTTGCGACCAAATTTCTTGTTTGCCCAAATATGAAAGTGAATAACCTTAAGAAACTGGTAAAAGCGCTGGAGACAATGAAGCCGGAAATTTATGTGCCTCCTGCTGTTGCCGATCGTGCACGTTTATCCCTAGAGCGCATGTTACAAGTGAAATAAGATGAAGGGGGAAGCTTTCACAGAGGAAGGTAAGCCCCCTTTTCTATATATGCATGATTACGTGAGCTACTTTATAGGAGACAGGTGAGGATGCCCCATGATTCCTTCTTACTTAATTGATTTGGATATAGCGGCTTTACCTCAAATGGAGACAGATCTGCTTGTTATCGGTACAGGTATAGCAGGATTGTTTACAGCAATCGAGGCAAGTAGGGATCGGCAAGTTCTCTTGATCACGAAAAGAACGTTGCTAGAGAGTAATACGAGATATGCCCAAGGTGGAATTGCAGCGGTTACTGCAGAGGATGATTCACCTGCCTATCATATGCAGGATACGCTCACCGCAGGAGCAGGGCTGTGCCGGGAAGAGGCTGTGAAAGTGCTTGTTAGCGAGGGGCCTCAAAGAGTCAAAGAATTAATTGGTTTAGGGACCACCTTTGATATAGAGAATGGGGAACTCGCGTTAACACAGGAAGGAGCTCACAGTCATCGCCGGATTTTACATGCGAATGGAGATGCAACGGGATACGAGATTGTAAGAGCATTAGCCAAGCAAGTTGCTTCTCATACATCTATTAAGGTATGGGATGAACATTTTGTTATTGATCTTGTAACAGAATCCGGTGAGTGCAGAGGGGCTATTGTACAGGGTGCTGATGGTGAACGAATCTATGTAAAGGCAGATGCAGTTGTACTCTGCTCTGGAGGAGCCGGCCAACTATATCGATATACCACAAACCCGGAAGTGGCTACTGCAGATGGTATAGCTATGGCTTACCGAGCAGGGGCTGAAATACGAGACATGGAATTCATTCAATTTCATCCAACTTCGCTTTGTTATCCAGGGGCTCCTCGTTTTTTAATATCTGAGGCTGTACGCGGAGAAGGAGCAGTGCTCCGTAATATCCGGGGTGAACGGTTTATGCATAAATACCATCCACAGCTCGAGCTCGCTCCGCGTGATATTGTGGCAAGAGCGATCGTTAGTGAGATGGAACTCACGAATGCAACCCAGGTATATCTTGATATCACTCATGAGACCCTTGACCGGATCAAGCTTCGTTTTCCGACAATCTATGAGACCTGTATGAACTATGGGTTGGATATGGCTTCTGATTGGATTCCTGTAGCACCTGCTGCTCACTATATGATGGGCGGAGTGAAAACAGATTTACAAGGAGAAAGCAGCATTCATCGTCTTTTTGCCTGCGGAGAGGTGTCATCTACCGGTGTCCATGGAGCAAATCGACTAGCCAGTAATTCTTTATCGGAAGCCATCGTTTTCGGAAAAAGAATTGTAGATCGCATACGCCAGCTTACTCCTTTAAAGGAATCCATTCCTTTCGTTCCTTCCCTTAAAAGAAAGGAAACTTCCATAGAAGTGGGTTCGATTCATGCTAGAAGACTTGCCCTACAGAAAACAATGGTACGGGACGTAGGACTTCGACGCTCGGAGCCAGGTTTATTACGAGCCAAGTCGGTACTCGAGAAGGAACTAGCTATATTTAATACCAGCCTTACTACACAAGAAGAATATGAGTTTGCCAATCTACTTACGTGCGCCATACTGGTTACCGAGGGAGCACTTCACCGCAAAGAGAGCAGAGGAGCTCATTATCGGGAGGATTATCCCGATTGTAACGATCTTTTGTGGCAGAAGCATACGGTGCAGCAGCGTGAACGTAAAATTGCGGAGGAAGTTAGTCATGCTACTTAATGGATATAATGAGGTACTAACACAATCAATTAAAAGTTGGCTCGGAGAAGATGTTGGTTCCGGAGATATCACAACCTTGGCTACCATTCCCGAGGGTCATCAGTCCAAAGCTGTAATTCATGCAAAAGAAGGCGGGGTTATTGCTGGACTCTCTATTGCAGAACTTGTTTTTCATATCGTTGATCCTTCACTTGAATTTCGTGCAGAAGTAAAGGATGGAGACTTAGCAGTAAAGGGGACAATACTCTGTGTAGTAGAGGGAAGTACGCATAGCTTACTGACAGGCGAGAGGCTGGCCTTAAATTTACTGCAGCGGCTCTCAGGTATTGCGACCAGAACTCGTACTTATGTAGATGTGATTGCAGATCTTCCGGTACGGCTAGTTGATACACGAAAGACAACACCAGGTCATCGTCAACTTGAAAAATATGCAGTACGGGTCGGTGGAGGATATAATCACCGGTTCGGACTGTATGATGCAGTTATGATTAAAGATAACCACATTAAGGGTTCTGGAGGAATAACACAAGCTATTGAACGAGCAAGAGCAGGTATTCCGCACACCATGACAATTGAAGTGGAGACAGAGAACCTATTCCAAGTAAAAGAGGCAATTGAGGCAGGAGCAGATATCATTATGCTCGACAATATGAGTGAAGAGATGATGCGTGAGGCAGTTAGGCATATCCGTGAGGCAGCCCCTCGTGTTAAAATAGAAGCTTCGGGCAATGTTTCTCTTGCCACAATCCGTGGTATAGCTGAGACCGGAGTGGATATTATCTCCGTAGGAAGACTGACTTACTCCTTTGAAAGCCTAGATATCAGTCTTGATTTAAACGAAAAGAAAGGAGGATAATCCTCTTTGATCCTTGTAGTAGATGTAGGTAATAGTAATATTGTGCTTGGTATATACAAGCATCGTGAGCTTCTTCATCATTTTCGTATCAGCACCTCCAGACAGTCAACTGTAGATGAGTACGGTATTCTTACTCATAGCTTTTTTCAGATGTCGGGTATATCAACTTCAGAAATCGAAGGAATTATCATCTCTTCTGTTGTACCGCCGCTGGTGAATGTGCTGGAGGAAATGTGTATTAAATATGTTGGGAAGAAACCGCTTATTGTCGGTCCTGGCATCAAGACAGGGTTGAATCTTCGTTATGAGAATCCTCGTGAGGTAGGAGCAGACCGGATTGTGAATGCAGTAGCTGCGATTGAACAGTTTAACTGCCCTCTAGTAGTGGTTGATTTCGGTACCGCAACGACCTTTGACTGTATAGATGGAGAGGGTAACTACCTGGGTGGAGCCATTGTACCGGGCATCGGGATTTCTACCGAGGCATTGTATCAACGAGCTTCCAAATTGCCGCGTATTGAACTCGAAAAACCGAAGAAAGTAATCGGACGGAATACCATCCATGCTATGCAAGCTGGCATTATTTTTGGTTACGCAGGACAGGTTGATGGAATCGTGGAGCGAATTAAGGAAGAAATGCAAGCTACACCAAAAGTAATCGCTACGGGCGGGCTGGCAGAACTTATTGCAAGCGAGACAAAAACCATTGAAGTGGTAAGTCCAATGTTGACTCTTGAGGGTCTGCGAATTATATATGAGCGCAATAAGGGGTAACCTTACTGAATAAAAGATAATGGAAAAAGGGACAGGCAGTCACCTTTATTCCGTTATCTTTTTCGATTACAATAAAGAGAGTGCCGACTTAGACGAAATTTAAATTTGCACAATCTTCATAAGGAAGCAGTCTGGCTTGCCTTGTGATTTACAAATAGGACGACACAGAAGGAGCATAACAGAATGGAAAAGATGAAAGATAGATTGGTTCGTGGTACCGCTTTAGGTGGACGTGTTCGCGCGTTTTCTATCCGTACAACGAACTTGGTAGAAGAATTGAGAAGAAGACATGATACATTCCCTACAACAACAGCTGCAATGGGGCGGACAGTTACGGCTACTGCCATCATGGGTGCTATGTTAAAAGGAGAAGAAAAACTGACCATTCAAGTAAATGGGGATGGACCTGTTGGTCAGATTGTAGCCGATGCGAATGCTAAAGGTGAAGTGAGAGGATACGTTAAGAATCCGCATGTCCACTTACCAAGCAATAGTAAGGGCAAACTCGATGTAGCGGGAGCTGTAGGTACTTCCGGGTTTATTCATATAACGAAGGATCTTGGGCTCAAAGAACCGTACCGTGGAAGTACTCCAATCATCTCAGGTGAATTGGGTGAAGACTTTACGTATTATTTTGCTAAATCAGAACAAACGCCTTCCGCAGTAGGTCTAGGTGTCTTAGTTGATACCGATAATTCTGTTCTAGTAGCTGGAGGATTTATTATTCAGCTCTTGCCTGGACTGAGTGATAAGGAAATTTCGGCGATTGAGGATGCTATCAGTAATATGCCGCCGGTAACCACTCTCCTGGACCAAGGGCTTGATGTGGAAGAGATGCTCCGCAAGATTCTACCAGATGTTGTAATCCATGAAAGCATGGATATCGTTTTCCAATGTCAGTGTAATCGTAAACGTGTAGAGCAAACATTGATCTCGCTTGGAGAATCAGAACTTACTGATTTAATTGAAGAAGAAGGCCGAGCTGAAGTTGTGTGTCAGTTCTGTAATGAAGCATATGAATTTACGAAAAGTGACCTGGAAACCATTCTTGAGCAAGCGAGAAGCTAAAACCGTTATGGGGTAGATGAGATGGGATGACGAAACAAGAAAAAGGACTTTGGGTGACTGTCGTGGTGCTGAGCGTAGGTGTTATTTTTATGGGGACGTTTATTCTTCGCGGAATGAATGATTCAAGTACAAATACAGACCTAAGTGCTTCAGATTTGAAAGAGCCGGTTGCAAGTATTGCAGGGCAAATGATTTCAGAGAAGCAATGGGTAGATGCACTTAAGACACGTTATGGCAACAAAGTTTTAATGGAAATGCTTAATCGTCAGGCTGTTCTCGCTGAAGCTAAGTTACAAGGGCTGACTGTAACCGAGTCTCAAGTTGATAAAGAATTGCAATCTTCAATGGAGGGCTATTCCTCAGAACAAGCTTTTTATGATGAGATGTGGAATCAATTTGGGATGAGCTTAGAAGAATTGAGGGCAGAGGCAACCTATCAAGTTTTGCTTGAAGAAATTGCAACGAAAGACATTACAGTCAGTGAAGAAGCAGTACAAGAGTACTATGAGGAACATGAAGCAGATTATAAACCCATCCGTCTGTTTGATATTTCTATGATTCAAGTGGATGATCTTGGTTCAGCAAATCACGTTCTTGAACGGATTGAAGCGGGTGAATCATTTGGGGAAGTTGCAGAGAGTGAGTCAACGGATGAATACAGTCGTGAATCCAAAGGGAGACTTGGGCTCATTGAAGAGAATGATCCTTTTCAACCTGAGGAAATGATGACGCTCGCGGAAGAAATCCAAATCGGCGATGTTGCCGGTCCTGTTCAAGTGGATGAACATTATATTATAGTTCGTTTAAACGATATCGAAGAGAAACAAGGTATGACTTATGAAGAGGCAATGGAAGATATTCGAATGATGCTTGCCTTGAATGATTCCATTCCATTGTCAGAATTAGAAAAGCAGCTTCGCAGTAAATATGGAGCTGACATAAGAGTAAAACTGGAGAGACCTGCTTCCTAAGGGAAAGGGTCTCTTTTTCTGTTCTATTTTTTCTAACAATATTGACAATATGGAACAAGGTTGATAATATTAAAGTTATAAATACCTACTGATTTAGTCGGAAATACAATACAACTAGAATACACAGTGGCATATGAAATAGAAAAAGCAATCATTCATTCAACTTCATTTAATCCAAGGAGGGCAATTATCATGGCTAAGGTTGTCAATAATGTTACAGAACTTATCGGTGGAACGCCGCTTGTTCGTTTGAATCGTGTTGTACCTAAAGGTAGTGCAGAAGTATATGTGAAACTTGAATACCAAAACCCTGGGTCTAGTGTGAAAGATCGGATCGCGATCAGTATCATAGAGGATGCAGAGCAGTCTGGGCGTATTAAACCAGGTGACACGATTGTAGAAGCAACCAGTGGTAATACAGGAATTGGGCTGGCCATGGTAGCAGCAGCTAAAGGATATCGTTCGATTATTGTTATGCCTGAGACGATGAGCTTAGAGCGCCGTAATTTGCTTCGTGCATATGGTGCAGAGCTTGTGCTTACTCCTGGATCAGAGGGAATGAATGGTGCGGTTAAGAAAGCAGAAGCGATCGTAGAAGAAAATTCAGGTTACTTCATGGCAGAACAATTTAAGAACCAATCTAATGTTAGAATCCACCGTGAAACTACGGGTCCTGAGATCGTAGAAGCAATTCAGTCCGTGGGCGGTTCTTTGGATGCATTTGTAGCTGGAATTGGTACAGGTGGTACGATTACAGGTGCAGGTGAAGTACTCAAAGAGTCTTTCCCAGACATTAAAATTTATGCAGTGGAACCGGCAGCTTCACCAATTCTGGCAGGCGGGGCTCCAGGTCCTCATAAAATTCAAGGGATCGGTGCAAACTTTGTTCCTGAGATTCTAAATCAGGACGTTTATGATGAAATCATTCATATTGAGAATGAGGATGCATTTGAAACCGCTCGCCAAGTAGCCAAAGAAGAGGGAATCCTCGCTGGTATCTCTTCTGGAGCAGCCATTCGTGCTGCGCTGAAAGTGGCAAAAGAGCTGGGTGAAGGTAAACGTGTCGTTGCGATCGTTCCAAGTAATGGGGAACGTTACCTCAGCACACCTCTTTATAATTTTGAAGGTTAAGACTGACGAGTAGAATACTCGAATTCAATCTTTACTTCTATATTAATAACAAATTATATAACCCTGTGCCGCAACTCATTTGCAGGCACGGGGTTTTTTATCATCTGCTTTTAAAATGAAGAATGCTTTAGTATACTAACAGACAATAGACAAGGTCAGCCTGGAGGAAAGAAGCATACATGAATAAGGTAACTACAACCTACGATGATTGGAAAGCATGGAGCAAAGAGGATTGGACGGTGCTTCCCTATGTAACAAAAATCAAACTCAAGAAGTCACCAGCTCTTCGTTCCTGGAAGCCTGCATGGGAACAGGCTTCTCCCTATGCTTTTGTAATGGAAAGCGGAAAGGACGGGAAATATACCTATCTTGGTTTATGCCCGGTAGCGATCGTTACGGGGAAGGGTAAACAGGCAGAGGTGAAAATTCTCGATGATGCAGAAGGAGCCAACCAAAAGCATAGTTTTCATTCACAGGGGACGATGACAGGAGACCCCCTGCAAATAATCGAAGAGTGGATCGCCCCCTACCGCGCTCCTCGGATTCAAGGGATGCCGCCGTTTTCCGGCGGGGTTGTAGGTTACTTAAGTTATGATGTGGCTCGTTCCCTTGAGAATCTGCCTGAACTTGCTAAAGACGACCCAAGTCTCCCTGATTACATGTGGATGCGATTTGAGGAAGTGTGGACCATTGATCATGAAGAGAATGTGGTCTATTGTTCAGTTTACACGCTCTTAAACAAAGAAGTGCCGTTAGAGAAGCAGTTCAATCAAGCAGCTTTCAGGGCGGAGGCTATGCTTCGTAGCTTTGAGCATATGACGGAGACTGCAGAAACGCCTTATTATATTCGCGAGCAAGCACAGCGGATTCAGCGGCTGGAGCAGGCTAGTGTTGAGGGCGATGCACATATGGATGTGGCTCAGGGATGGGAATCTCCTTTTGATAAGGAAGCCTTTGAACTAGCCGTGAAAAAGGTGCAGGATTATATCGGGCAGGGAGATGTCTTTCAGGTTAATCTTTCATTAAGGCAGGATAAGGAGCTTCATACTTCTCCTGATGATGTGTATGAGTGGCTTCGTGTAATTAACCCTTCTCCTTATATGGGATACGTACAGACACCGGATTTTCAACTGGTAAGCGGTTCTCCAGAGCTGTTGATTAAACTCACGCAGGGTAAAGTCATCGCAAGACCCATTGCAGGAACAAGACGCAGGGGAGCGACCTCAGAAGAGGACAAGCGTATGGCGGAAGAACTGCTTCATACGGAAAAAGAGCGGGCTGAGCATATTATGCTCGTGGATCTTGAGCGCAATGATATCGGTAGAGTAGCCAGATATGGATCAGTGCGTGTTCCCGAACTTATGACCATCGAATACTATTCGCATGTAATGCATCTAGTTTCACAAGTAGAAGGTATTTTGGCTGAAGGTAAAAATGCCTTTGATGTGATTGCAGCTGCATTTCCAGGCGGGACCATTACAGGTGCTCCTAAGGTAAGGACGATGGAGATCATCGAGGAACTCGAGCCAGTGAGACGGGGACCCTATACAGGATCAATTGGCTGGATTTCCTACCAAGGGGATATGGAACTAAATATTATTATTCGTACCCTCGCCGTGAAAGATAACATCGGTTATATTCAGGCAGGAGCAGGAATTGTAATTGATTCAGATCCTTACCGGGAGTATAGAGAATCAAAGAACAAAGCAAGGGCAGTTATGAAGGCTGTACAGTATAGTGAAGAGGCTGCTACGCAGCGAAGCAGAGACGAGAACTAGAGGAGGTTTTTTATATGATTTTGGTTATTGATAACTATGATTCTTTTACGTATAACCTCGTGCAGTATCTAGGTGAGCTAGGTGAGAAAGTAGAGGTACGCCGGAATGATGAAATCGATATTCCAGGGATTGAAGCACTTGCCCCGGATCATATCTTAATTTCGCCAGGCCCATGTACACCAAATGAAGCAGGGATCAGTCTTGAGTTACTGCATCATTTCAAAGGTAAAATTCCAATGTTTGGGGTCTGCCTTGGACATCAAGCGATCGGACAGGCTTTTGGAGGAAACGTCGTTAGGGCAGAACGTTTGATGCATGGTAAAACATCACCTATTCATCATGGGGGAGCGTCTGTGTTTGAAGGAATTCCATCTCCTTTTACAGCTACGAGATACCATTCTCTACTCGTGGAGAGAGAGAGTCTTCCTGACTGCCTGGAGATTACGGCAGAGACGGAAGAAGGAGAGATTATGGGACTCAGACATAAAGAATATGCGATTGAGGGCGTACAATTTCATCCGGAATCTATCGTTACCGATTATGGTCATCATATGCTCCGCAACTTTCTACGTCAGAAAGCACATGTATAAGATGAAATACGTCATGATGAATGGGCAATTAATCGAGACAACGAAAGCCGCGATTCCTGTGATGGATCACGGCTTCTTGTACGGGATGGGTTTATTTGAGACTTTTCGAACCTATGGGGGCAAACCTTCTTTGCTGTCTCGTCATCTTCAAAGGCTTTCTCAAGGCTGTGAGGAATTAGGGATTCCTTTTCGTGCGGAAGAACATAAACTAGAGATGCTTATTCGCGAGCTGCTGGAAGTGAACGGGCTTAGTGACGGATATATTCGATACACGGTTTCGGCAGGCGAAGAAATTCTAGGTTTGCCTTCGGCAGACTATCGTGAGCCGAGTCACCTTATTTTTGCTAAAGAACTGCCTGTTCTAGATGAAGCTTGGTATATCAAAGGAAAACCTCTTCAATTGCTGAAGACGATGAGAAATACGCCCGAGGGTGAGATTCGATATAAATCTTTGCACTACATGAATAACATTCTTGCGAAGAGAGAGCTTATGCAGTATAAGCGGGCAGTACAGTCTCAAGCGGAAGGTTTAATGTTGACCAAAGAGGGGCATCTTGCTGAAGGGATTGTCAGTAATCTTTTTTTTATAACCAAAGGTGTTCTTTATACGCCCGAATTAAGCACAGGTATCTTGCCTGGCATTACAAGAGCGGTTGTTCTTGAAGCTGCGGGTGACCTAGGTATTCCGGTAGTAAAAGGATTATTCACAACTCAGCACCTATCTCAGGCGGATGAGATTTTTATGACCAGTTCCATACAAGAACTAATCCCAATAACAGCGCTGCTTGGTTTTCCGGAAGGGGAAGTGATTCAGGTTCAGGATGGAAAAATGGGACCGAATACACGCAGACTGCTGGATTTATACCGAAAGAAAGCAGGTAGAGAAGATGTTGAAACCTAAATTATATAAACGTACATATCAGCGCGGAGAAATGACGCTAAAGCTGGGTGACAGAACACTGATTATGGGGATTGTTAACGTAACTCCGGATTCATTCTCCGATGGGGGACAATACAATTCTGTAGATCGCGCAGTTGCTCATGCTATAGAACTCTACGAACAAGGAGCAGATATCATTGATATTGGCGGTGAATCTACTCGCCCAGGACACACTGTGATTTCGAGTGAAGAAGAAATTGCACGAGTAGTCCCTGTCATTGAATCTCTACATAAAGTAGCACCGCATATCCCAATCTCTATTGATACTTATAAAGCAGATGTAGCGAGAGCTGCTATAGATGCAGGAGCTCATATTATTAATGATGTTTGGGGTCTCAAAGCTGATCAGAATATGGCATCACTCGTGTACGAGAAGAGCTGTCCTGTTATCCTGATGCACAATCGTGAGAACACCGATTACGATAATTTTATTACCGACGCAGTCACTGATCTAAAAGAAAGCATAGAGATTGCTTTGCAAGCTGGCATTCATAAAGATCATATTATTCTTGACCCAGGTATCGGATTTGCGAAAAGCTATGAGCAAAACTTACAAATGATGATATCATTAGGTGCACTGGTGGAGCTTGGCTACCCTGTTCTGCTCGCTACCTCTCGCAAGCGGTTTATTCGGAATACACTGCAATTGCCAGTGAATGATCTAGTCGAGGGAACGGCAGCGACTGTGGCTTTTGGAATTGCTCAAGGAGCACAAATTGTACGAGTTCATGATGTAGCTCAAATCAAGCGTACAGTAGACATGTGTGATGCTATGCTGTACCAAGGAAGAGAGGAATTATAATAATGGATAAAATGAAACTTCACCGGATGGAATACTTTGGATATCACGGGGTATTTGAGGAAGAACGAAAACTTGGACAGCGATTCTATATTGATCTAGAGCTCGATATGGACTTACAAGAAGCTGGTATTCATGACGATCTTACCAAAACGATAAATTACGCAGAAATTCACGAACATGTGAAAAATATCGTTGAAAACAAGTCATTCCAATTAATTGAAGCTTTAGGTGAATATATTGCATCTTCCCTACTTGAGACTTATACTAGTGTGGATGCGCTTGTAGTCAAGGTAACGAAACCGCATCCTCCTTTCGATATTCATTTTGAAGGGGTTACAGTAGAACTTCATCGTACTAGGAAAGTAGGATAACGACTCATGAATGCACAGTCAACCTCTGATACGTCAGAGGCTTATATTGCTTTAGGGGCAAATTTAGGCGATCGGGAGCAGACGCTTATGTCTGCAATAATGATGCTGGACAAACAAGAAGATATTAAGGTTACTGCTTGTTCTGATTTATACGAAACAGATCCAGTAGGTTATACTGATCAGCCTGCTTTTATTAATATGGCTATTTCTGTGAATACTACACTGTCCCCTCAGGAACTGCTGGATCGTATGCTTGAGATCGAGAACCAGCTAGGGCGTGTTCGTCATATCAGATGGGGCCCAAGAACCGTGGATCTCGACTTGTTATGGTATGAAGGAGTAGAGATGAATACAGAAACACTCATTCTTCCGCACCCAAGAATGCAGGAGAGAGCTTTCGTGTTAGTTCCATTATCCGATGTTGTCCGTGAAAAATCAGACAACATTTCTTATTTTGTACAAACAGCTATAGAGAGCCTGGATGAAAGGGATGGAATACGGCGGTGGAAAACATGCAACTGGCCAGACGAATCCGCGCTTTCCGGAAATTGAAAGGTGTAACTCAGCAGTCTCTAGCAGAGCAAACAGGCATATCTCTCGCTATGCTAGGTATGATTGAACGGGGAACTCGTGTTCCAACAGAGGAGCAGCTTGTTAGAATCGCAGATGTTCTTGCTATCTCCCTGGCGGAGTTTAAATAGGAGACGCAGTGGGTTATTTTTTGAAAAAGTAACTTGAACGTTTAATTGTGATAAATATAAATGTTTTAGAAATCAACAGATTAAAAGGAGTGATACGAAATCCTATGCTTAAGATCGCTGATATTGAAATGAAGAATCAGGTCGTTGTTGCTCCTATGGCAGGAGTAAGTAATCCGGCTTTTCGCCTCATTGCTAAAGAATTTGGCGCTGGGTTAGTCTGCGCTGAAATGGTCAGCGATAAAGGAATTCTAAATGGTAATAAGCGTACGCGAGAAATGCTATTTGTTGATGAACGGGAAAAGCCGCTTAGTCTGCAAATCGTTGGCGGTAACAGAGAAACTTTGGTTGCTGCTGCGAAGGTTGTTGACCAAGAAACGAATGCAGATATTATTGATATTAACATGGGCTGTCCTGCCCCCAAAATTAACAAAAGTGATGCGGGAGCTCGTTGGCTCTTAGATCCGAATAAAATATATGAGATGGTGTCTGCTGTAGTGGATGCTGTATCCAAACCAGTTACTGTAAAAATGCGTATCGGTTGGGATCATGATCATATCTATGCTGTCGAAAATGCACGCGCAGTGGAAAGTGCCGGAGGGAAAGCGATAGCTTTGCACGGTAGAACAAGGGAGCAATTGTATACTGGCCGTGCAGACTGGGATATTATAAAGGAAGTTAAGGATTCGGTTTCCATTCCGATTATTGGGAACGGCGATATTTCTTCACCAGAAGAAGCAAAACGAAGACTCGAAGAATCCGGAGTAGACGGAGTTATGATCGGTCGTGCTGCTCTTGGTAATCCATGGATGCTATATAGAACCATTGAGTACCTTGAGAAGGGTGTGTTGCCGCCAGACCCGACGCCGGAAGAAAAAATGCGAATTGCCATACTGCACATGGATCGATTAATTGACCTAAAAGGGGAAAATGTAGCAGTACGTGAAATGCGTAAGCATCTATCATGGTATCTGAAAGGACTCAAAGGTTCTGCACGAATTAAAGATGCCATTATGGAAGGAACCAAGCGAGACGAGATGGTTGATATACTGACGAATTATATGGAAAACCTGCCTCGTAACGAGTCAAATACAGAAACAGACAATCAAGAAATCGATCAGGAGCCAATAAATACCGACTGTGCTTGCTAAGGCTATAGGAGAGAACATTGACTTTTCAATATCGTTAACCTATAATTTTTTGGTATAAATTCGGCAAGATGGTTTTATGTTCAAGAGACACCCAAGAGAACGAATTGTTCTGTTTTTTTAAGATTAGCATATCGTTTTTTAAATGAATTTTTGAATTAGTTCCATATTATTCCCATGACAGGAGAATCGGTTAACATGAGCGATAAAGAAGTCATTCTTACCCAAGAGGGGCTCAAGAAGCTTGAGGACGAACTCGAGAACTTGAAGTCTGTAAAACGCCGTGAAGTAGCAGAACGGATTAAAGTAGCCATTGGTTATGGTGATATTAGTGAGAACTCGGAGTATGAAGATGCGAAGAATGAGCAAGCTTTTATTGAAGGGCGTGTGCTCACTCTCGAGAAAATGCTTCGCAATGCGCGTATCATCAACAGCGACGAGGTCGGCACAGACATCGTAGGAATTGGTGCAACCGTTACAGTTGAGGATATGGAGTTCGGCGATGTGGTTGAATACACGATCGTTGGATCCGCAGAATCCAATCCGCTTCAAAATAAAATTTCAAATGAAAGCCCTGTGGGCAAAGCCATTATTGGTAAAGCCAAAGGAACTGTTGTTGATGTAAGTGTTCCTGCAGGTGTTATCCAGTACAAAATTGTAGATATCAAGAAGTAATCATACAAAAAGGATCGGGATATGAAGAGAGCTTCCCTAGGGGAAGCTTTTTTTCAATCATCTTATTTCTTGAAGGCTTCGTACTTTAGTTCTGTACGAGCGTCTTTTATCAGTATGGCTTGTCTTGTATCTTTTAAGATGCTGTATTGTATGGATATCTGCATTCGAAGATACATAATAATTAAGGAGTTGAATAAGGCAAATGACGGATGAAGTAGTAGGTACAGAACAGGAGCTTAGTGAGCTTTTACAGATCAGACGGGCAAAATTAGACGAGCTTCGAGCTCTTGGTATTGACCCTTTCGGTAAAAAGTACGAACGTACGGATGAAGCCGGTAATATTTTGAAACAATATAGTGACCTGACTAAAGAAGAAATTGAAGAGAAAAATATCGAAGTAAGCATTGCGGGACGTATTATGGCTAAACGTGGTATGGGTAAAGCAAGTTTTGCTCATATTCAGGATCTAAGCGGACGTATTCAAATTTATGTTCGCAAAGATACAGTTTCTGAAGCGCAGTACGATGCATTTACCCTGCTTGATCTTGGAGATATCATCGGTGTGAAGGGTACCGTCTTCAAAACAAAAACGGGAGAAACTTCAATTAAAGTTACTGAGCTTGAAGTGCTTTCAAAATCGTTATATCCATTGCCTGATAAATACCAAGGACTAAAAGACGTAGAACTGCGTTACCGTCAGCGGTATGTGGATCTGATTATGAGCTCAGAAGTACAACAAACGTTTATTTCTCGCTCTAGAATTATTCAGTCCATGCGTCGTTACCTCGATGGCTTAGGCTACTTGGAAGTAGAGACACCAACACTGCATTCCATCGCAGGCGGTGCGGCAGCACGACCATTTATTACGCATCATAATGCGCTGGATATGGAACTTTATATGCGTATCGCAATTGAATTGCACTTGAAACGTCTAATTGTAGGCGGCCTAGAGAAAGTGTATGAAATTGGACGTGTATATCGGAATGAAGGAATCTCAACCCGCCATAACCCTGAGTTCACAATGATTGAATTGTATGAAGCTTACGCAGACTATAAAGATATTATGGAACTTACAGAGAATATGGTTGCTCATATTGCACAAGAAGTTCTTGGAACAACGAAGATTGATTATCAAGGACATGAAGTTGACCTTACACCTTCTTGGCGCCGTGTATCCATGGTAGATGCGGTTAAAGAAGTGAAGGGTGTAGATTTCGGCGTCCAAATGACAAACGAAGAAGCACACCGTTTGGCTAAAGAACATAATGTACCTGTTGAAAAACATATGACATTTGGACATATTCTTAATGCATTCTTCGAAGAGTTTGTTGAAGAAACTCTAATTCAACCTACTTTCGTATATGGTCACCCTGTTGAAATTTCTCCGCTTGCGAAAAAGAATGAAGAAGATCCAAGATTTACGGATCGCTTTGAACTTTTCATCGTGGGACGTGAACATGCGAATGCATTTAGTGAGCTGAATGATCCAATCGATCAGCGTCAGCGCTTTGAAGCGCAGTTGCTAGAAAAAGAACATGGTAACGATGAAGCGCATGAGATGGATGATGATTTCATTCGTGCACTTGAATATGGTATGCCGCCTACAGGTGGTCTTGGAATTGGTGTAGACCGCCTTGTGATGCTGCTTACGAATGCTCCGTCGATTCGTGACGTACTTCTTTTCCCACATATGCGTCACCGTGCGTTGGACTAAGAAGGACAAGCATTTCGCATAAACCAGTTTACAATAGAATCTAGATATATAGAGGAACAGCTGAGCAGATGATGCTTGAGGTTGTTCCTCTTTTAAAGTGTACGAATTGGCAAGGAGTATGAAGAAAGGCGAGATGTAATGAAGAGACGTGTAGGTTTCACCAAAAAGCTGGCCACTCCGCCATTTATATTAGTCGCAGGTATTTTGCTGATCATCGCGATAGGTACAGTATTGTTAATGCTGCCTTTCTCCAACCATAGCGGACACTCTCTTCGATTCATGGATGCGTTATTTACGGCGACTTCCGCGGCTTGTGTTACAGGTCTGATCGTGGTGGATGTAGAAACTACGTTTACCCTTTTTGGTGAAATTGTGATTATGATCCTCATGCAGCTAGGCGGTCTTGGTTTCATGACGATTGCGACCTTGATTGCTCTATTGTTCGGGAGAAAACTATCCTTGAAAGACCGGCTTATCTTAAAAGAGGCGATTAATTCCGATACTATGGAAGGAGTCGTTCGGATCATCCGGAAGGTTCTTATCTTTTCTTTCACCATTGAAGGGATCGCAGCCATTATCTTTACAGCTAGATGGTCAGTGGATATGCCTTTCCTCAAGGCACTGTACTATGGCATTTTTCACTCCGTGTCTTTATTTAACAATGGGGGCTTTGATCTGTTCGGCAATAGCTTTCAAAATTACACTGGTGATTGGTTGTTCAATACGATCGCGAGCATACTAGTTATATCGGGCGGGTTAGGGTTTGTCGTGCTCAACGACTTATTCGAATTTCCTAAGAAGCGAAGACTATCTCTTCATTCAAAAATGGTGCTGTCCGTATCCGGCGTATTAATCGCCCTAGGTGCAATTGTACTGTTCGTTTTTGAATTTACGAATACGAAAACGTTGGGCTCACTTGATTTGTCTCATAAGCTCTATGCGTCCTTCTTCCAGTCTGTATCTACCCGTTCATCGGGGACGAGTACAATAGATATAGCAGAACTGCGTTCTGCGACTCAATTCTTTTTCATCTTGCTTATGTTTATTGGGGCTTCTCCTGGTTCAACAGGCGGTGGTATCAAAACAACGACTTTTCTCATTATGATCGGCGCTTTGTTCGCAATGATTAGAGGACAGAAAGATATCGTGTTCTTTCGGCACCGTGTACCGCAAGGACTACTCATGCGGGCGATGACTATTATCATTATTACGCTGGGCATATTTATGGTTATTAATATGCTGCTACTTACCACAGAGGATGCTCCTTTTCTAACAATCATGTTTGAGACGGCATCAGCTGTAGGGACAGTTGGGCTTTCGGTGGGATTAACACCAGAACTGACTGAATGGGGAAAACTGATTATTACGGTTACGATGTTTATCGGTCGTATTGGTCCACTTACCATTGCTTATGCGATCAGACCAAAACAAACAAAGAATCTATATCGCCATCCAGAGGGGCGAATCATCATCGGATAATGGAAGTATATAAAGAGAGTATATATAGAAGAGGGGCTCTGGTTTAATTAACAGAGCCTCTTTTATTATTATTAATTGAGGTCTTAAACTTTTCAAAAAAAGACTTGCATAATTTTTATCAGCATGGTATATTCTAATTCCGGCCAAGAAGTTAGCCAGTAAGCAACACACTGAATAACAAGCTTCATAAAACGAAGTTAATAAACTTCGAAAAAAAGCTTGCATTTCTAAACCGGACATGATATGATATAAAAGTTGACAGCGAAAGTTGTTAACGAGATTGATCTTTGAAAACTGAACAACGAGGAGTTTTACGCAAGTAAAACTCGTGAGTGAATTAATACAAATTCAA
>NZ_JACSQL010000018.1 GCF_014836635.1 Paenibacillus gallinarum
GCCCTCCAGCGCCGATGGTACTTGGACCGCAGGGTCCTGGGAGAGTAGGACGTCGCCAAGCAATAGATAAAGACACTACCATTTGGTAGTGTCTTTTTTGTTATCTGGATTTATTTATTAAATACTTACATTTTAATATATCCTTTTAATGTGGCCATTCCTTGACCGATGGGTATCATGATTGACTTTTAAAAGGAGCTCTGAGACACTCAGACTAAGGTATATCTATGAAATTATAGGATATAAATCCATTAAAAGAGGTGAGCCCATGGAAATCAGACAATTAAAAGCAGAGGAATACGAGCAAAGTGTTAGCTTATCAGAATATGCCTTTCAATATACATTAACACCGGAACAAAAAGAAGAAAGGAAAGAGCGATTTAAACCCGAGCAATTTTGGGGTGTTTTTGAAGAGGAGCGATTACAAGCAAAATTAACGATTCTTCCGCTTAAAGTATACTTGCAAGGAAAAGTAGTGCCTATGGGTGGAATTGCAGGCGTGGCAACCTGGCCAGAGAATCGCCGTAAAGGACATGTCTCTCAGTTACTAGGGCAAGCACTCAAGGCGATGAAGGAGCAAGGACAGAGCTTATCCTTTCTACATCCGTTTTCGATTCCATTCTATCGTAAGTATGGCTGGGAGCTATATGCAGAATATAAAAATTACATTATTTCCTCAGAACAGTTTCCTCCTAAAATAGAGTACCCAGGTAAGGTAGTAAGGGATATTAAGGATATTTCTATTCTAAATAAATTGTACCAGTCTTTTGCAAGCTGCTATCAGGGCACTCTTGTTCGAGATGAAGAATGGTGGAAGTATTCCGTCCTGGATCATACCAAACATAGTGCTGTCTATTATTCTCATGATGGAGATCCACAAGGCTATGTGTTATATGAACTAAAAGATAAAATGCTTGTTTGTCATGAATTTGTTTATTTGAATGAAGAAGCGCGGGGAGCACTATGGACTTTTTTCTCGAATCACGACTCTCGTATTGAGCAAGTGAAGTTAACCATGGTTCCATGTGATGATGATCTGCCTTATATGCTTCCAGATCCGCGGGTGATCCAAGAAACGATTCCTTATTTCATGGCACGTATTGTTGATATAGAGTCTTTTATACAACAGTATACATTTGAAGCTGGCAATAGTTCAGAATTAACAATTCAAGTTGAAGATAAGGCGGCTCCATGGAATGCAGGGTTGTGGAAGATTTCCATTAATGAACAAGGTCAAGCGAAGGTAATAAAGACAATGGGAGAAAAAGAAGAGGTCCAACCAGATTTAATAGCAGATATTCAAGATTGGACTGCTCTTTTTCTGGGATATAAGCGTCCGGAGCAATTATTTCATATACAGAAGCTAAAAGGGCAATCGCAAAAAGGAAAAGAACTTGAAAACCTCATTCCCAAAGCACAAACCTTATTAATGGACTTTTTCTAATAAATATAAGAACTGCTCTTCTGCATTCCGTCAGGAGAGTTTTTTTGTTAGAGGGAATAATTTATGTAAATAAGTGAAAAATGAGAAGGGAATCTTACTTGAGATTTCTGTACAGTATGTTATAATGGATACAAAGTCAAAGAAAGTCAAAGTCAACAAAGATCAGAATTTAAATTGTTGGTTAAACTAATATTATTATGTAGTAAGTTAATTTAGGCTCATTTATAAATAACACACAGAATGGATATTTAGACGTTTTAAGTGGTTGTTTATAAAAGAGAGCATTCATTTAAGCCAAAGAGGTTCGCCTGCTAAGTAAGATGGGTAATTTATTGGAGCTACCTACCTGGATAAATTCGAATGAATGCATGTGATTAGCTTACCGGTTTTATACAGTGGGGGATGAGAATGCGTAATATTTCTGATATTATCGAACAATATCTGAAAAATATTTTGCAGGATAGCTCTGATGGAATGATTGAAATTCAGAGAAATGATCTAGCAGATAAATTCTCCTGTGTGCCATCCCAGATTAATTATGTAATTAGTACTCGTTTTACTCTTGAAAAAGGTTACCTTGTTGAGAGTAAGCGCGGTGGTGGTGGATATATACGGATACAGCGAGTAGAGCTCCCTGCACACTCTGTGCTCGGAGGACATTTCCATCAGCACATTGGGGATGAAATCAACCAGGCTTCTGCCGAAGGTCTTATCTACCAGTTAGAAGAAGCTAAATTTCTTAACAGCCGGGAGGCTGCTTTAATCAAAGCAGCGATGTCTAGAGAAGTATTATTCATAAAGCTTCCCTATCGTGATCAAATCCGTGCTCGTATGTTAAAGGCAATGTTAATTTCGCTCCTCGGTAAGTAGTATGAAAGTCATTGTATCTATCCGATAAGAGCGAATAAAGGAGGTATGCGGTATGCTTTGTCAAGAATGTAATGAACGTCCGGCTACTCTTCATTTTACGAAGATTGTGAATGGCGAAAAGACGGAATTCCATATTTGTGAAAGCTGCGCAAGAGAAAAGGGAGATCATCTATCCGGTATCTCTAATGGGTTCTCGATCCATGGACTCCTTTCAGGCCTTATGGATTTTGAATCTGGGAAATATAAAACAGCTGGGGCACCTGCACCCGAGACACTTCAGTGTAAGGAATGCGGAATGACGATACAGCAGTTTAGCAAGCTCAATCGATTTGGTTGCAGTTCATGCTATAAGTATTTTTCTAATCGTTTAGATCCTCTCTTAAAGCGCGTACATGGAAATACAACTCATGTGGGGAAAGTTCCTGTTCGTGCTGGAGGAAAGATTCACTTAAGACGAAGAGTGGATGAACTCAAAAAAGAACTTCAAGAACAAATTAACCTACAGGAATTCGAGTCTGCTGCTGAATTACGTGACCAGATTCGTGAACTGGAAAGAGAAATAGCGGAAGAGTAAAGTTTGGTAAAGAGCAGGAGGTATGCACTATGTCAGATATCCGGTTTACCGATAAACCACTTAGTGAATGGATGCGTAGTAGCGCAGCTGATTCAGAAATTGTCATTAGCAGCCGGGTAAGAGTGGCACGGAATGTGCAGAGTTTTCCATTTCCTATGTTGGCAACCGACCAGCAATCGAGAGCGGTACTCGATAAGGTAACGGAAGTCCTTCAATTTGATGATATTCATCAGTTTGGCAGTTTCCATGTCCTAAATCTGAATGAACTATCTGACCTTGACCAAGAAATACTAGTCGAAAAACATCTCATTAGTCCGAACTTGGCGAATGAATCAAGAAATGGCGCGGTTATTCTCAGTGAAGATGAATCCATTAGTATTATGGTGAACGAAGAGGATCATTTGCGCATTCAATGTTTATATCCTGGTTTTCAGGTTCAAGAAGCGTGGAAACGTGCTTCAGCCATTGATGATGTTTTTGAAGCCCATATCGATTATTCTTTCGATGATCGCAGAGGATACCTAACCAGCTGTCCAACCAATGTAGGGACCGGAGTTCGGGCTTCCGTAATGATGCATTTACCGGCTCTTGTGATGACGAAACAGATAGGCAGGGTACTCACTGCTGTATCCCAAGTAGGTCTTGCTGTAAGAGGAATTTACGGTGAGGGCAGTGAAGCGACAGGAAATCTGTTTCAAATATCGAATCAAATTACATTAGGACAAACTGAAGCTGAGATTATCGATAATTTATATAGTGTTGTTCTGCAGATTATTGGTCACGAGCGTAATGCTAGAGAAAGACTCATGACGGATTCTAAACTTCGTATTGCGGATCGAGTAATGAGATCATATGGTATTTTATCTCATGCTTACCTGATGGACTCGAAGGAAGCAGCTCAGCGTATATCTGATATTCGGCTTGGTATTGATTTGGATCTGATTAGGGAAAAAACGATTGTTGAAATGAATGAACTCAATGTTCTGATCCAACCAGGTTTTCTTCAGAAGAAATTTGGGAGAACGCTTGAATCAGGAGAAAGAGATATGTACCGTGCGCAGTTGATAAGGGAATTTTTCCATAAGGAATGAAGTAAGGCATAGGCTTAATGTACGCCCTTATTATGAACTAAGCTTTTATACGAAGTAATAACCCACACCTTACATTCTTGTCTGACAAGAACGAGAGCTATGGGATTTACCGGCATTATGTCGGCTGGGCAATCGTTAGAATAGCCTAGATATATATAAAGGAATTATTTTTTAAATTTATGGAGGTGCAAGGAATATGATGTTTGGAAGATTTACGGAACGAGCTCAAAAAGTTCTCGCTTTGGCTCAGGAAGAAGCAGTTCGTTTAGGTCATAATAACATCGGTACCGAACATATTTTGCTCGGCCTGATTCGTGAAGGTGAAGGTATTGCTGCAAAAGCTCTCATCGGCCTTGGCCTTGGTCTTGAAAAAATACAGGATGAGGTAGAAACACTCATTGGCCGTGGCCAAGAGCAACCTACCAATATTGCATATACGCCGCGTGCGAAAAAAGTAATTGAGCTTTCAATGGATGAGGCTCGTAAGCTAGGTCATACTTATGTGGGAACCGAACATATTTTGCTTGGATTAATTCGTGAAGGTGAAGGTGTAGCAGCACGTGTACTGAATAACCTGGGTATTAGCCTTAATAAGGCTCGTCAACAAGTCTTGCAGCTGCTAGGCAGCAGTGAAGCAGTATCCAGTCATAACGGAACACAAGCCAATGTAAGCACTCCTACACTGGATAGTTTGGCAAGGGATCTAACAGCTACTGCGAGAGAGAGCAATCTTGATCCGGTAATCGGCCGTAGTAAAGAGATAGAGCGTGTTATTCAAGTGCTTAGTCGACGCACAAAAAACAACCCGGTTCTGATTGGGGAACCAGGGGTTGGTAAAACGGCGATTGCAGAAGGCCTAGCTCAGAAGATTATTGCGAATGAAATACCTGAAACGTTGCGTGATAAACGTGTAATGACACTAGATATGGGTTCTGTTGTTGCTGGAACGAAATATCGTGGTGAGTTTGAGGATCGACTCAAGAAAATTATGGATGAGATTCGTCAGGCAGGAAATATTATTCTCTTTATTGATGAGTTGCATACCCTTATTGGTGCAGGTGGAGCAGAAGGAGCAATCGACGCTTCTAACATTTTAAAACCTGCTCTTGCTCGTGGAGAACTACAGTGTATTGGTGCAACTACGCTTGATGAGTATCGTAAATATATTGAAAAAGATGCTGCTCTTGAACGTCGTTTCCAGCCAATTACCGTTGATCAACCATCGGTTGAGGAAGCCATTCAAATTTTGTATGGACTTAGAGATCGTTATGAAGCCCATCACCGTGTAAAAATTACGGATGAGGCAATTGAACAAGCAGTAAAACTGTCTGACCGTTATATTACAGATCGATTCCTGCCAGATAAAGCGATTGACCTTATTGATGAAGCAGGTTCTAAAGTAAGACTGAATTCTTATACAGTACCGCCTAATCTCAAACAACTAGAAAATCGTCTTGATGATATCCGTAAAGAAAAAGATTCTGCGGTTCAAAGTCAAGAATTCGAGAAAGCAGCAGCGCTGCGTGATACAGAGCAGAAAATTCGTGAAGAACTGGACATAACCAAAAATCAGTGGAAAGAAAAACAAGGTCGTACTGATTCAGAAGTAACTCCAGAAGATATCGCTCAAGTGGTAGCAAGCTGGACGGGAATCCCTGTTAGCAAACTGAGACAAGAAGAAACAGACCGCTTGTTAAATATGGAGTCTATTCTTCATCAACGTGTTATCGGCCAGGACGAAGCGGTTGTAGCTGTCAGCCGTGCGATTCGCCGGGCACGTGCAGGTCTAAAAGATCCAAAACGTCCAATAGGCTCCTTTATCTTCCTCGGACCTACAGGGGTAGGTAAAACGGAACTTGCTCGTGCGCTTGCCGAAGCGATGTTTGGAGACGAAAATGCGGTAATTCGGATCGATATGTCCGAATATATGGAGAAACACTCTACTTCTCGATTGGTAGGAGCGCCTCCAGGATATGTAGGATATGAAGAAGGCGGTCAGTTGACTGAAAAAGTTCGCCGGAAACCGTATTCCGTAGTTCTCTTGGATGAGATCGAAAAAGCTCACCCAGAAGTATTCAACATCTTGCTTCAAGTTCTTGAAGACGGACGTTTGACTGACTCGAAAGGTCGCGTTGTAGACTTCCGGAATACCCTCATTATCCTGACATCTAATGTAGGTGCAGATGCAATCAGACGTAATTCTACTCTTGGATTTACTGCGGTTGCAGATGCGGGTGCGGAGTATGGTAACATGAAAGGAAAAGTGATGGAGGAACTCAAGAAGAGCTTCCGTCCTGAATTCCTAAACCGGATTGATGAACTTATTGTCTTCCATTCACTTGAAGAGAAACATATTGGAGAAATTGTTACTCTTATGGCTGAGGAACTTCGTAAACGTCTGCTTGAATATGAGGTGGATTTCGAGCTTACTGATAAGGCGAAAGCCTTCTTAGCGAAGGAAGGGTTCGATCCAGCCTATGGTGCAAGACCGCTTCGCCGTGCGATTCAGAAGCACATTGAAGATCGTCTATCTGAGGAACTTCTTACGGGTTCAATTACGAAAGGTGATTTCCTTCTCATTGATGAAGAAGATGGTGCACTCTCTGTTACGAAAAAGAGCAATGTGTCAACTAATTCTTAATTATTGATGGTAATGCCCCCTGATTACTCAGGGGGCATTTTTTATTTTTAGTGAAAAGAATGATTCCCTGTGATGTAAAGTTTGTGATTAAGCTTTACGTTAAAATGCATTCAATGTTAAACTTTTAATAAATCCTTTATTGGTAAATTCGGTATGCAAAATTTATACTTAAAGTTTAAGAAAAGTTAAATGAGGAGAAGTGAAGTGGCTAAAGTAAAAACGAAGTTTTACTGTGCAGAATGCGGTTATGAATCGCCGAAATGGTACGGTAAATGTCCAGGTTGCCAGTCATGGAATTCCATGGTTGAGGAAACCGAAAGTATTGTAAAGACACAGGGGAGGAATTCTTCCCTTTTTGATAGTAAAGAAAAACCGCTTCCCATCATAAATATAGAAAGTGACCAAGAGCCGCGTATTCTAACTGGCATTCAGGAACTGAATCGAGTTCTTGGCGGAGGAGTAGTACCAGGTTCGTTGATTCTTGTTGGTGGGGATCCGGGTATTGGTAAATCAACGCTCTTGCTCCAAACTTCTCATGCCATGACAGCTTCAGGGCTACGTGTCTTGTATATTTCGGGTGAGGAATCCGTCAGACAAACCAAACTGAGAGCCGATCGGCTTGAAGCATTGTCTCCAGATCTATATGTTCTTAGTGAAACCAATATGGAACGGATCGAAGAGGCAGTAAATCAGGTCGACCCTCATTTTCTGGTGATTGATTCGATTCAGACCGTATTCTTACCGGAAATAACAAGTGCTCCCGGAAGTGTTGCACAGGTACGAGAATGTACATCAAGGTTTATGCGGATCGCGAAAGGGTTAGGCATTGCAACGGTTCTGGTAGGGCATGTTACTAAAGAGGGTGCTATTGCAGGTCCTCGAATGCTGGAACATATGGTGGATTGTGTGCTTTACTTTGAAGGAGAGCGTCATCATACGTATCGTTTGCTTCGTGCGGTAAAGAACCGTTTTGGTTCGACGAATGAAATCGGGATTTTCGAGATGGGGGAATCGGGCCTAAGAGAAGTGGCTAATCCATCAGAAATGTTCTTATCTGAGCGACCGCTAGGAGTGGCAGGTTCCACCGTTGCAGCAAGTATGGAAGGAACGCGTCCCATGCTTGTTGAGCTTCAGGCACTGATCTCGGCTACACAATTCCCGTCACCTAGGCGAATGGCTACCGGCGTTGATTATAACCGTATGGCACTGATCATTGCAGTCCTTGAGAAGCGACAAGGAATGTTCCTCCAGAATCAAGATGCTTATCTAAATGTAGCTGGGGGAGTGAAACTGGATGAACCCGCAACCGATTTGGCCATGGCAGTAAGTATTGCCTCCAGTTTTCGCGATTTGCCAACCAAACCCTATGATGTCATATTTGGAGAAGTAGGCTTGACTGGAGAAGTGCGTGGCGTTTCAAGAGCGGAACAAAGAGCCAAAGAAGCGCAAAAACTTGGGTTTAAGCGGGTAATTATGCCAGAGAAGAGCTTAAAGGGGTGGAAGCATCCTGTTGGAATAGAACTGATCGGTATTAATACGGTCGGAGATGCACTAGCGGCTGCTTTAGATTAGGGGGCATTGAATAGATGAAAGAATCGAGCCAACTGGATAAAATGAATGAGTTGTTACGTTTGGTTGCACCGGGAACGCCTTTCCGCGAAGGGCTTGAAAATGTGCTTCGTGCAAAAACGGGTGCATTGATTGTTGTCGGTTACAGTCCAGAAGTCATGGAAGTAGTGGATGGTGGATTTTCGATTAATTGTGATTTTTCACCGAACTATTTATATGAACTTGCCAAGATGGATGGTGCTATTATTCTTAGCGAAGATTTGAAACGGATATTGTATGCAAATACACAGTTAATTCCCGATTCCTCCATTTCTTCATCCGAAACAGGTATTCGTCACCGTACGGCAGAACGTGTAGCGAAACAGACGGGAAAGCTGGTTGTTTCCATTTCGCAAAGACGGAATATCATCACTCTTTACCAAGGAACGCTGCGTTATGCATTGAAGGAAATTGGAGTTATTTTAACAAAAGCCAATCAGGCGATTCAAACTTTGGAGAAATATAAAGCAGTCTTAAACCAGTCACTCACAAATCTGAGTGCATCCGAGTTTGAAGAATTGGTTACGATTCCTGAAGTAATCAACGTAATACAGCGCGTGGAAATGGTGCTGAGAATCAAGATGGAAATTAAACGCTATATTAATGAACTGGGCAATGAAGGACGCCTCATTAACATGCAGATGGAAGAACTTGTTGCGAATACAGAAGAGGAAGCTTGGCTTTTGTATAAGGATTATGCCAAAGATAACAGTGATGAGAAGATCAAAGACATTATTAACGGCTTAAAACGATCTACAGATGATGAGTTGCTTGATACCCATCATATTGGCCGGCTTCTCGGATATGGTGCTGCTGCGGCTGCTTCTGAAGAATCAGTAGCTCCAAGAGGGTACCGAGTTTTAAGCAAAATTCCAAGATTGCCTAATGTCATTATTCATAATTTAGTTGAAGAATTTGAAAGATTACCACATGTAATTATGGCTACGATTGAGGAACTTGATGAAGTGGACGGTATTGGTGAAGTTCGTGCTCGAACGATCAAGGATGGCTTGAAGCGTCTGCAAGAGCAGATGTTTATTGATCGGCAAATGTAAAGTTGTAAAGTTGTTTAGCTTAGATTTAGAAGAAAATTGTACAGTTACACTTACGAGGTGACGTGATGATAACAAAATCAATTCCGAACTTGTTTACCTTAGGTAATCTATCTCTCGGAATGATTGCCATTCTGCTGGCATCCGAGGGTCGTTACAGTTTAGCAGCGATTATGGTTGTTGTAGCGATGCTGATGGATGGACTGGATGGTCGAATTGCTAGAGCTTTAAATGCTCAAAGTGATTTTGGCAAAGAGCTTGATTCCTTATCGGATATGATCTCTTTTGGGGCTGCACCGGCTTATATAATGTACAGCGTTTCATTTCAGGAGGCTCCTATCGCTCTCGCTTGGATTGTAACGTGTCTGTTCCCGATATGCGGGGCCTTGAGGCTGGCTCGCTTTAATGTACGGCCTGGGATTCCTGGGTACTTTACAGGGCTTCCTATTCCTGCTGCGGGCGGTGTACTTGCGACCTTGTCTTTATTCAGTAAAGATATTTCTGCACCATTCATGATGATTGCAACTTTGTTGCTTGCTTATTTGATGATTAGTTCGTTGAAATATCCTAACCTGAAAAAAGTGGGGCTTCCTAAAAAAGCAGTATGGATTGCTCCGCTCGTTGTTCTTTTTTCTATTGCACTTGCGGTACTATTCTCAGAGCAACTATCTATGTTTGTATTTATACCTCTTGTACTTTATGCCGTATATGGTATGACTCATAATATTGATCTTATTCTATCCCGAAATCGCAAGAAGAAAAAGAAAAGAGAAAGAGATGAAACTTCTCTCTAAGCTCAAATAGAAATCATTATAAATTATCATAAGAAAAAGCATTTACCCTTCCTGGTATGGAGAGGTAAATGCTTTTTTATTTTTTATATTCACTCTTTGAGTCGATTGATTGTCTGTGTATGACTAAAAGCTACTTGTGAGATCAGGAGAGGTTGAAGATACCCAGTGTAGAACACTTTTTCGCTTCATTTTCAAGCACCTCTTCTAACTGAATATTAAGTAGGTTGCATAGTGCTGACATGTAGAACAGATTACGTCCAAGTTCAGAGCTGATGACTTCTTTACACTGGTCACACAGATCACCATGTACATGTGTTTGTACCGAAGATTTGGCATCTTCTAGATCGCCATTATGAGCGTAAGATTGCTTGGTTGCATGCAGTTCAATACAACCACAGTCAGTAATGGCTTTGGAAACAGCCCGGTTAACAGAAGCATCCGCTTGTCCATTCTTGGACAAAACGTCAATTAGACTTCGGTGGCGGAGCAACAGTTCGGATACTTGGTTCTGAAATGTTTGCAAACTTGATGCGCTCATATTTTATTTTCACCTCGGGTTATCAGTTGAACTTATTATATGACAGTAGACAAACCATTTTCAACCATGATTTACAATATAGAGAAAATGACAATCGTACGATTAACGTGAAAAATACCTTCTGACCACGATTAGGACCTAAAAAATTGGTTCATACTGGATAAAGAAAAGCAATTAAGGAGGTGTAGGGACGTGTGGAGAAAGCTTGTTTTTATTTTTACGGGGCTTTGCGGAGCATGGTCTGGTTATGCGCTTTATTATTCAGTAGGACAAACGATCCCTTGGTTAAGTGAGGGAACAAGTACATTCAGAGTAGGTTTGGCATTAACACTGTTTATGTTAATTGGTGCTGTATTTTTTGTTCTGTTAAGTAGGATGCTTGGTTCACTTCTTGATTTACGGGTAGAAGAAGGAGTTTCCAAACTTGCACGGGTTCCGATGGGAGAACTTGCAGCAGGAGCACTGGGGCTAGGTATAGGTTTATTGTTCTCGTTACTTCTTTATCCCTCGCTTAACTGGCTTGGCAGACCAGGGGACTTACTTCAAGTGGCGCTTATGCTCATATTCGGTTATATGGGTCTTCGGGTTGGGCTTGCCAAAAAAGAAGATTTGGGTTCGTTCTGGACTTCAGGAAGATGGAATACAGGTACAGTGAATGAGGAAAGGCGCATTGAAGAACATAAAATCCTCGATACGAGTGTGATTATTGATGGCCGGATCGCTGATATATGTAAAACCGGGTTTATTGAAGGGACCATTGTAATCCCTGAATTTGTACTGGAAGAGTTACAGCATATTGCAGATTCCTCTGATCTTCTAAAAAGAAATCGCGGACGCCGAGGGCTCGATATTTTAAATAAAATCCAGAAAGAACTGGAGATTAAAGTCCTGATCTATGAGGGTGATTTTGAAGAAATCTCTGAGGTAGACAGCAAGCTTGTAAAATTAGCGAAAGTCCTGCAGGGAAAAGTAGTGACAAACGATTTTAACCTTAATAAAGTATGTGAACTACAGGGTGTTTCTGTCCTTAATATCAATGATCTTGCTAATGCAGTGAAGCCTGTTGTACTTCCTGGTGAGGAAATTATGGTTCAGATTATTAAAGATGGAAAAGAACACGGTCAAGGTGTAGCCTATTTAGATGATGGAACGATGATTGTCGTTGAAGGCGGACGCGAGTATATCGGTACAATGATGGAAGTCCTGGTGACGAGTGTACTACAAACTTCTGCAGGACGAATGATTTTTGCCAAGCCGAAACTGTTGGAAAAAGCGCAATAAAGCGTTATGATGGAGAGTAAGTGTCCATGTACTGGATACTGACAGATGACGGACAAGGCAGGGGTTAATGCACATGACGAAATCATGGGGGGCAGTCATTGTCGCAGCAGGAAGAGGCTCACGAATGAAGACAAGTGAGAGCAAACAGTTTCTGCTGCTGCAAGACAAGCCCATTTTTATACATACACTTGAAGTGTTTAACCGCATACCTATGATTAAGGATATCATTGTGGTAACTGGTGCGCCCGATGTAAAGCGGTGTGAAGAATGGATTAAGCAATCTGGACTTCATGACCATCGTACTTTCGTTGTTGCAGGAGGGAAGGAACGACAAGATTCGGTCTATGCGGGTCTTCAGAAGCTTGAGACGGATTATGTACTCATCCACGATGGCGTTCGTCCTTTTGTCCAGCCAGATCACATTGAGGCTTGCATGAAGGCGGCAGAACAATTTGGAGCTGCAGTGCTTGCTGTTCCTGTCAAAGATACAATTAAGCAGGTAAGTACAGATGGAATGATAACTGCGACCCCCGATCGGAGCAGTCTGTGGAGCATTCAAACCCCACAGGCTTTTCGTCTTTCGGATGTAATAGAGGCGCATAAACTGGCGATAGAATCAGGTTTTGCGGGAACAGATGATGCTATGCTGGTTGAACGTCTGGGAAGACAGGTTAAGATTGTAGAGGGCAGTTATACTAATATCAAGATTACAACACCGGAAGATCTAGATTATGCTGCATTTATGCAAAAAGGGGAGAGAGAACAATGATTCGAGTAGGACAAGGTTTTGATGTCCATCAGTTGGTGGAAGGCAGGCCATGTATTATCGGCGGTGTAACGATTCCTTATGAAAAAGGCTTAATTGGTCACTCTGATGCCGATGTATTACTGCATGCGATCAGCGATGCAATCCTCGGCGCACTAGGTTTGGGGGATATCGGCAAACATTTTCCTGATACGGATCCTGTATTTAAGGATGCTGACAGCTTGAAGCTGCTGGAGCGAGTATGGGAACTTGCAGAAGAGCGTGGTTATAAGCTTGGAAATATTGATTCTACTATTATTGCACAAAAGCCAAAAATGGCTCCTTATATTCCGCAAATGGCTGAGATTATCGCAAAGGCACTACATGCTGAGGTATCGCAAGTGAACGTAAAAGCAACGACAACAGAACAGTTAGGTTTTACAGGACGAGGAGAAGGAATCGCCGCGCAATCGGTTGTCTGCCTGATCCAACCTGTGCTATCATCTTGAGATAAACAATTCGGAGGGGATATTATGAGCACGGAAGTCCGCGTGCGTTACGCGCCAAGCCCGACAGGTCATTTACATATTGGGAATGCCAGAACGGCGCTTTTTAATTATTTGTATGCTAGAAACCAAGGTGGAAAATTTATCATTCGTATCGAAGATACCGATGTGAAACGGAACGTGGAGGGTGGAGAAGAAAGTCAGCTCAAATACCTGAAATGGCTCGGTATGGAATGGGATGAAAGTGTAGATGTACCGGGAGAATACGGTCCTTACCGTCAAACGGAACGTCTTGATATTTATCGTGAATATTGGCAGGAACTTATTGACCGTGGTCTTGCTTACTTCTGCTACTGTACGGAGGAAGAACTCGAGCAGGAGAGAGAAGAGCAAACAGCCCGCGGAGAAACTCCGCGCTACTCTGGTAAACACCGGAATTTAACGGAAGAACAGCGTAAGGCATTTGAAGCAGAAGGCCGTGTACCAAGCGTGCGTTTCCGTGTACCGGATGAAAAAGTTTATACTTTTGATGATATGGTAAAAGGAACGATCTCTTTTAATTCGAAAGAGTCCGGCGACTTTGTTATTGTCAAAAAAGATGGAATCCCTACGTATAACTTTGCAGTTGTAGTAGATGATTATTTAATGAAGATCACTCATGTTCTGCGTGGTGAAGATCATATCTCTAATACACCAAGACAGCTCATGATTTACGAAGCTCTTGGATGGGAACCTCCGATCTTTGGTCATATGACACTGATCGTGAATGAGAATCACAAAAAACTCAGTAAACGGGATGAGTCAATCATTCAATTTATTGAGCAGTACGATAAACTGGGATACTTGCCGGAAGCGATGTTTAACTTCATTTCCTTATTAGGCTGGTCTCCGGAAGGTGAAGAGGAGATTTACAGCAAAGATGAGCTGATTAAGATCTTTGATCCAAACCGTCTTTCGAAATCCCCGGCTGTATTTGATACAAACAAACTGGCTCATTTAAATAATACGTATATCAAAAATGCGGACACGGATCGGATTGCTAAACTTGCTATCCCTCATTTGCAAAAAGCAGAACTGTTGCCTGCTGAACTTAGTCCAGAACAAGAAAGCTGGGCCAAGGAATTGGTAGCTCTCTATCAAGAGCAAATGACGGCTGCCTCTGATATCGTGGAACTATCTGCCTTGTTCTTCAAAGAAGAAGTGGAATTTGAAGGTGACGCGGCTGCCATCCTGGAGGAGGAACAAGTTCCTGTTGTTCTTCGTGCTTTTGCTGATAAAGTAGCAGTAGAAGAAGATTTTTCAGCGCCCCGTATGGCTGCACTTATTAAAGAAGTTCAGAAAGAAACAGGCTTTAAAGGGAAACAACTCTTTATGCCAATTCGTGTGGCTCTAACGGGTCAGACGCATGGACGAGATTTGAATAAGACCATTTATTTGCTAGGCCGTGAAAAGGTAATTTCTCGTCTGAATGCACGACTGTAGAACAAGAGTAATAAAGTAATCAAACGAATGTTTCTTGTTCTTGTCAGCAGGGGTTCTTTTCGTTAAGATATAAGAAATAATAGTGTAACGATTATTCAATAGCTATGATCAGGAGAAGTAGGCGGTGTGGTTGTGAACCAGAGAAGATAACCAGGTAAGGCCTGAGGGCCTTCGAGGCTGGAAGTTATCTCACAATATGTCGATCGAAATGCGCCTGGGAGCTGCGCTTCCGAACCTGGCCCCTTGTAGCAATAAACAAGGCACGGCAGGTAGGTGGCGACGCGTCGTCCTCGTTATCGGACGTTCAAAGATAGTTATGCTCATTCTGAACATAACTAAGCAGAGTGGAACCGCGGACTTATGACGCCTCTGCAGCCTATATGGGCTGCAGAGGCGTTTTTTTCATAGACCTGCAAGCAATACGAAATTAAGACGGTGCTTGGTGCCAAAGAGGGGAACAGACATGTTTAGAAAAATGAAATCGGATATTCAGGCAGTAATTGATAACGATCCCGCAGCTAGAAGCTGGTTTGAGGTCATCTTTACGTATTCCGGCTTGCATGCAATCTGGGCTCACCGACTGGCTCACCGTTTTTACCGTAGAGGATGGTTTGCCTTAGCGAGAACCATTTCCCAAGCGAGTCGTTTTATGACAGGGATTGAAATACACCCCGGTGCTACGATTGGTGAAAGGCTTTTTATAGATCATGGCATGGGTGTAGTAATAGGAGAAACGTGCGAGATTGGTGATGACGTTGTTATCTATCAGGGAGTAACTTTAGGAGGAACAGGAAAAGAAAAAGGAAAACGGCATCCGACCATAGGGAATAATGTCGTAATTTCATCCGGTTCCAACGTACTCGGTTCGTTTAAAGTGGGGGATTACAGTAATATTGGAGCCAATTCTGTAGTCCTGAAAGAAGTTCCTCCAAACAGCACAGTCGTTGGCATCCCAGGGCGTGTAGTGAAACAGGATGGTAAACGAATTGATCGTTTAAGTCAGCAGCTTCCTGATCCTATTATTGATTCCATGCGTGAACTCCAGCTCGAGATCTATGAACTTCGGGAAGAGCTAAAAAAGCTGAAATCTTTGCAACAGCAGGACTGCCTTGAAAAAGAACCGGTGGTTCGTGGTAACAAAGTATAAACGTGGTACAATATAATGATGGAAAAGATCGAAAGGAATGTGACTGATGACGCTTCAAATCTATAATACGCTCACAAGGCATAAAGATACTTTTGTTCCTCAGGAACCGGGGAAAGTAAAAATGTACGTCTGCGGACCGACTGTGTATGATTATATTCATATTGGTAATGCAAGACCAATGATTTTTTTCGACGTTGTTCGCAGTTACCTTGAGGTGATTGGTAATGATGTGAATTATGTCGTGAACTTCACGGACGTAGATGATAAATTGATTAAAAAAGCAGATCAACTTGGTACGACGGTACCGGAAGTAGCGGATCGTTTTATTCAAGCATACTACGAAGATCTAGATGGTTTAGGGATCCCGAGAGCAACACATAATCCTCGTGTAACCGAGAATATGAATTTGATTATTGACTTTATTAAGCAACTTGAGGATGAAGGGGTCGCTTATGAAAAAGGCGGCGATGTGTACTACCGTACTCACAAATTCCCGGATTACGGTAAACTGTCCAAACAGAATCTCGATGAACTTCAGTTTGGAATTCGGATTGGTGTCGATGAGCGTAAAGAACATCCACAAGATTTTGTTTTGTGGAAAGCGGCAAAGCCAGGCGAAATTTTCTGGGATAGCCCGTGGGGGAAAGGTCGTCCAGGCTGGCATATTGAATGCTCTGCAATGGCCCGTAACATCTTGGGGGATACACTGGATATTCACGGCGGAGGACAAGATTTGCAATTCCCGCATCACGAATGTGAAGTAGCTCAATCCGAAGTGTTAACAGGAAAACCTCTCGCAAATTACTGGATGCATAACGGTTTTATCCGTATTGATAACGAGAAAATGTCGAAATCACTCGGTAACGGTATCCTTGTAAAAGATTTGCGTGAGCAGTACAGAAGAGAAGCTATTCGATATTTCATGCTTTCGACACATTATCGGAATCCACTTAATTTCAGTGAAGATATTATGGAACAGGCTGAAAATAGTGTGGATCGGATCGCCAATGCGGTTAATAACATGAAACACCGTCTGAATACAGTCACAATTAACGAAGCGATTCCGCAAGAGCGGGAGGCGAAAATTGCAGAAATTCGTGATCAATTTCACGAAAAAATGCAGGATGATTTTAATACACCAGATGCGATTACTGCTGTTTTTGAGTGGGTAAATGAAGCGAACATGCTTCTTCAGGCAGAAGTAGTTAACCGCGCTGAACTTGAAGCAATGCTTGCGTTGTTTGACGAAATGAATGCGGTACTTCGCGTGTATACCGAAGAGCAAGATGAACTTCATGCCGATGTAGAGAAGCTGATCCATGAGCGTGCGGAAGCTCGTAAGGCAAAGGACTGGGCTCGTTCTGATGAGATTCGCGATGAGCTGGCAGATATGGGGATCGTTATTGAAGATACACCACAAGGTGTAAGATGGCGGCGCAAATGAGTGAGAATCAACAACTGCAGAATTATGACGGTGGCCAAGGGGAGAAAGGGTGGTTATTTCCTTACCCCCCTTCCCGTAAGCCGGAACTTATTCCCCCTATTGCTCTTGCCTACATAGGAGATGCAGTTTATGAGGTGGCTGTCAGACAATATTTGCTGTCAAAGTCTAATCTCCGTCCCAATCATCTTCATCAAAATGCGACAAGTTTTGTATCTGCGAAAGCTCAAAGCAGGATTTTGTCGTATATTGAGGAAGAATTGTTACCTGCCGAAGCGGATATTGTGAGACAAGGTAGAAATGCCAAATCCAATGTCCCAAAAAATGCAGATGTTTTGGAATATAGACATGCTACCGCTTTTGAATGTCTGATCGGGTATTTATACACGAGTGGATATCAAGAAAGACTCCGCGAACTTATTGTTCTTGGCATTCAGAGAATGGAGCAAGCAAAAAAAGATGGAAAAGCACAAAAGTAATGGATTATAACGAAATATAGAGCTTCTAAACAGTCAAAGTATGGCGTATCGAAGCTAGGAGGATATAGAGAAATGGAAGAAGAATGGATTGCCGGTAAGCACTCAGTTATTGAGGCGCTGCGTTCCGGAAGAACGATAAACAAAATATGGATTGCTGAACAGGCGCAAAAGCATCTTACCTTGCCGATCTATGCTGAGGCGAAGAAAGCTGGCGTGATTATTCAACAGGTAGATAAGCGTAAGTTAGAGCAAATGGTTCCTGGCGTACAGCATCAAGGTGTTGTGGCACAGGCTGCTCCTTATGAATATGCACATGTGGAAGATCTACTCGCTGCGGCACGAGATAAAGGAGAAGATCCTTTTCTAGTTCTGCTTGATGAGATTGAGGATCCCCACAATCTAGGTTCTATTTTACGAACTGCAGACTGCACGGGAGCTCATGGCGTTATTGTCCCGAAACGTCGCTCGGCTCAGGTAACAGCAACTGTTTCTAAAACTTCTGCCGGTGCAGCGGAGTATGTTCCTGTAGCAAGAGTAAGCAATTTGGCACAAACCATTGATGAGCTTAAAGAAGCGGGTGTATGGGTTGTGGGAACCGACTTGCAAGCAACAGAGTCTGTTTTTGGAAATAATGTATTTACGGGACCTGTCGCTATCGTGATCGGTAATGAAGGAAAAGGTATAGGAAGACTTATACGTGAAAAATGTGATGTTCTTTTGAAGTTACCAATGGCTGGCCAGATCAACTCCCTGAATGCTTCTGTTGCCGCAGGCGTAGTGATGTACGAAGTGCTTAGATCTCGGAAGTCATAAGGACCAGCAGAAAATGAAGGATACCCGTGATGTGCTTCTCGTGGACGGTTATAACATGATAGGGGCTTGGAAAGAATTCTCTGCCCTTGCCCGAACCGATTTGCAGGACGCACGGGACAAGCTGTTGGTACGGCTGGCCGATTACCAGGGTTTTTCGGGGATAAGAGTGATCGTAGTTTTTGATGCTTATAGAGTGCCTGGTTTAGGTAAATCTTTCACAGAGAGTAAAGTACAGGTGCATTTCACTAAAGAAAAAGAGACAGCTGACGAGTGTATTGAACGACTTGTAGGTGAGCTTAGTTCTCGGAGGCGTCAAATCTATGTGGCTACAAGCGATATGGTGGAGCAGCATGTTATTTTTGGTCAAGGTGCGCTCCGTCTATCCGCCCGTGAACTTTATATCGAGCTGGAACAGAATGATAAGGAACTTGGCCGAAAGATACAAGAGGATTACCAGAAGAAATCAACCAAAAATACAATAGATTCGAAATTGTCACCCGAAGTGCGAAAAATGTTCGAAAAATGGAGAAGAGATTGAGATCAAATCTATCATTTTGCGAATATTGAAATTATGAATCTCTTGACATTTATATCATTCTTTTCTTTTTTAGGCGAAGTGTGGTTGACGTTTGAAGGTATGTTCATATATACTTGGGCTATATTTTGATAGGTAACGGGGTCCTTGCGTTGCAGCCGGAGGGATTGTTAGTGAGTGTTGACCTCAAAGATATCATGTTGTCCAAGTTTGATTACCTAAGTGATGAGGATATTGTCCAAGCCGTTCATGACAACGACAGTGAGGCACTAGAATACTTGATCAACAAGTATCGTAATTTTGTACGAGCCAAAGCAAGATCTTACTTTTTAATTGGTGCTGATAGAGAAGATATCATTCAAGAAGGAATGATTGGGCTGTACAAAGCGATACGTGATTTCAGAGGAGACAAGCTGGCATCATTTAAAGCATTTGCTGAGTTATGTATAACGAGGCAGATCATTACGGCTATAAAAACAGCGACTCGCCAGAAGCATATACCACTGAATTCGTATATTTCTCTGGATAAACCGATCTATGATGAAGAATCTGATCGCACTTTGATGGATGTTATTTGTGGCACACAAGTAACTGATCCAGAGGAACTTGTTATTAACCAGGAAGAATTTACTGGATTAGAAGACAAAATGTCCGAGATTTTAAGTGACTTGGAACGCAAAGTGCTTATGTTATACCTAGACGGGAGATCTTACCAGGAGATTGCTGTGGATCTCAACCGTCATGTGAAATCGATTGATAATGCATTACAGCGTGTAAAACGAAAACTTGAGAAATATCTAGAAGTAAGAGATAATTAGATTAACTCGTTTTCTGAAGAAGGACTCAGACTAGATCGAGTCTTTTTTTGTTGGAGAAGAGGAAGAGCGTTTAAAAAAAGCGGATTGATTCATACTGATAAACATTGACGTTTTCGATTGTACGCTCGATCCAAGCTATCGATCATGAGATATCGAATGAATATCATTTCATTCATTTTTCTGTCCGATATGCAATAGGTGTCAAGAACAGCTTTCTGAGAAAAAGTTAGACTTGAAGTAAGAAACTCTAGAAAAGGGTATTTTAGGCAGAGATTAAAGCCTATTCTTCGATTGACATGAATATACCCTTGTGATAAAGTGTTTTAGGTAGGCCTAAATTCGCGCTATTCTTTTTAGGAACCAATTTAGAGACTCTGATAATGTTCGGATGTCTTCGGGAGGTGCACATCATGCGGGTAATTATTACTTTGGCTTGTACCAATTGCAAACAAAGAAATTACACAACGACTAAAAACAAGCGTAATCACCCCGACCGCATGGAGATGAAGAAATTTTGCAAGTTTTGTAACGAGCAGACTTCTCATCGCGAAACCAGATAGTTATTTGGAGGTGTAGTCGGCGTGAAACGTAGTTTCAAGTCTCTGTTTTCCTTTTTCTCAGAAAGCTGGGCAGAGCTCAAAAAGGTTCGCTGGCCTAATCGTAAAGAGTTAACTAACTACACCCTTATTGTTTTGGGGACGGTTATTGTTATTACGCTTTATTTTTGGGTGCTTGACATCGGTATTTCCGCTGTGATTGAAGCGATAATTTAAGAAGGGTCCCAGGTGGCTTGATATGGAAAAAAGATGGTATGTCGTTCATACCTATTCAGGGTATGAGAACAAAGTCAAAGCCAATTTGGAAAAACGCGTAGAGTCCATGGGCATGGAGGACAAAATATTCCGTGTTCTTGTTCCAATGGAAGAAGAAGTGGTAAATAAAGACGGTAAGACAAAAACTGTCATGCGTAAAATTTACCCCGGATATGTCCTTGTTGAGATGGTTCAAACTGATGATTCTTGGTATGTTGTTCGCAACACTCCGGGAGTTACTGGTTTTGTTGGATCAACAGGATCTGGTTCGAAGCCCACGCCACTATTGCCGGATGAAGTTGAACAGATTCTGAAGCATATGGGTGTTGTGGAGCCAAAACCGAAGATTGAATTCGATATTAAGGAATCCGTACGAATTAAAGTTGGTCCTTTTGCGAATTTTGTGGGCTCCGTGGAAGAAATATTGGCTGAGAAGAGTAAGTTGAAAGTTCACGTCAACATGTTTGGACGGGAAACCCCGCTTGAGCTAGATTATGATCAAGTGGAAAAATTATAGAGCGCAAGCTTCATGGTTTCTGTGGGAGGGCTACATGCTCGCTAACCACTATTGATGCAAGGAGGTGTCTTACATGGCTAAAAAGGTAATGAAAATGGTAAAACTGCAAATTCCTGCAGGTAAAGCAAACCCAGCACCACCAGTAGGTCCAGCATTGGGTCAAGCAGGTGTCAACATCATGGCATTCTGTAAAGAATTTAATGCTCGTACTGCTGATCAAGCAGGTTTGATTATTCCAGTTGAAATTACGGTTTTTGAAGATCGTTCTTTCACATTTATCACTAAAACTCCACCGGCAGCAGTATTGCTTAAAGTAGCTGCTAAACTTGAAAAAGGATCCGGTGAGCCGAACACGAAAAAAGTCGCAACTGTAAAACGTGACGCTGTTCGTCAAATTGCAGAGCAAAAAATGCCTGACCTAAACGCTGCGAACGTTGAGTCCGCAATGCGCATGGTAGAGGGTACTGCTCGCAGCATGGGTATCACCATCGAAGACTAATTACAAGTATTCGTACACAGGCTGATTCGCAGCCTGTGTTGTGGGAGGTATATCCGTTAAAACCACAAAGGAGGAAAAAAACATGGCTAAACATGGTAAGAAATATGTTGAAGCTGCTAAGCTGATTGACAGCGAAGCAAGCTACGAGCCTTTGGAAGCTGTAGAGCTTGTCAAAAAGGCAGCTACTGCAAAATTCGACGAAACAATCGAAGTTGCAGTACGTTTGGGCGTAGACCCTCGTAAACAAGACCAAGCCGTTCGTGGTGTTGTTGTCTTGCCACATGGTACAGGTAAAACACAACGCGTATTGGTATTTGCAAAAGGTGAAAAAGCGAAAGAGGCGGAAGCAGCTGGAGCAGACTACGTTGGAGATCAAGATATGATCACAAAAATCCAACAAGGTTGGTTCGAGTTTGATGTCTGCGTAGCTACACCTGATATGATGAGTGAAGTAGGTAAATTGGGTCGTCTGCTCGGTGGTAAAGGTCTTATGCCTAACCCGAAAGCTGGTACGGTTACTTTTGATGTTACTAAAGCTGTTCAAGAAATCAAAGCTGGTAAAATCGAGTATCGTCTGGATCGTGCGGGACAAATTCATGCGCCAATCGGTAAAGCTTCTTTCACTGCTGAGCAGTTGAATGAAAACCTGACTGCTTTGGTTGAAGCACTTAACCGTGCAAAACCAGCTGCTGCAAAAGGTGTTTACCTGAAAAACATCAGCATGTCCTCTACAATGGGACCTGGTGCGCGTGTGAACACAGCTTCTTTTAAATAATAAATTCCAGTTGACTTATGTCATCTGAATCTGTTATTCTGATGAAGTTGTTTAGTCCTTGTGACTGACCATTAAATTCGAATATGCTTACCGTAGACAGTAGGTGCTTTAACAAGCTTAATTTCCTACCGAGGTGTGATGATAGAACGTATCATTTGAGTGTTTTGCTCAATATGACTTTATCAAGCCTTCGTGATTCTACGGAGGCTTTTCTTATGGATAAATGAATCGGGAATCGTAATGCTTCCCGATTCGTGTATCTTACGGAAAATCTTCCGCGAATAAGCGGTTTTTACAGCCCTGATCTTTCATTAATGGAGAGAAGGTGCTGGATGCAGGACAGCCTTCGGGTGATCTGCAAGAAATCTATCAGGAGGTGTACAATTTGGCAAACGCAAAAGTGATCCAAGCAAAACAAGAAGCGGTTGATGTAGTATCAGCTAAATTACGCGAAAGCGTAACTACTGTAGTTGCTGACTACCGTGGTCTAAACGTTTCCCAAGTAACTGAGCTGCGTAAACAGCTTCGTGATGCGGGAATCGAATTCCAAGTACTGAAAAACACATTGCTTCGCCGCGCAACTGCGGCTGCTGAGCTGACTGAACTTGATGAAGTTCTTACTGGCCCTACTGCAATTGCTTTCAGTGCTGATGATGTTGTTGCTCCAGCCAAAATTTTGAATGACTTCGCTAAGAAAAACGAAGCTTTGAAAATTAAAGGTGGGGTAGTTGAAGGTCGTGTAGTTAGTCTTGAAGAAGTTCAAGCACTTGCAGAGCTTCCTTCACGCGAAGGTCTTCTTTCTATGCTCCTCAGCGTGCTTCAAGCACCTGTACGCAACTTCGCCCTTGCTGTTAAAGCAGTTGGCGAAAAAGAAGAGCAAGGCGCTTAATTTTTTGATTAAACAAGCTGTATAAAATACTAATTAAAATAATGGAGGTTCAACCATGAGTAAAGAGCAAATCTTGGAAGCAATCAAAGGTATGACTGTATTGGAACTGAACGATCTTGTTAAAGCAATCGAAGAAGAATTTGGCGTAACTGCTGCAGCTCCTGTAGCTGTAGCGGGTGGCGCTGCTGCTACTGAAGCTGCTGAGCAAACAGAATTTGATGTAATCCTTACATCTGCTGGCGGTTCCAAAATCAACGTAATCAAAGCAGTTCGCGAAATCACTGGTCTTGGCTTGAAAGAAGCTAAAGAAGTAGTAGATAACGCTCCTAAAGCTTTGAAAGAAAAAGTAAGCAAAGAAGAAGCTGAAACAGTTAAAGCTAAACTTGAAGAAGTTGGCGCTTCCGTTGAATTGAAATAGTCCATTTCACTATTTAAGTGAATAGGAAATTAACATACAAACCCCTTGAAGCAATCAAGGGGTTTGTTGTTATGAAGGGGCATGATTGGTAATAATTGAAGATAAAGAGTATCTTTAATTATGCTAATGTACTTTGTTAGAGAAGGGGTTTTGTATCATGTCCGATCACTACTATTCCAGTAAGCCTGAAACTGCTCATGATCGGCAGACGCTTGCAGTAGATTTGAGAGGTTTTCCGCTGAAACTGACAAGTGATGCTGGAGTTTTTTCGAAGAATGGTGTGGATTATGGTAGTCGGGTCCTGATTAATGCAATGGATTTGACAGGTGCCAAAGCAATTCTTGATGTTGGTTGTGGGTACGGTCCAATTGGTATTACGGCAGCGAAACTTGTCCCGGATGCGATTGTGACAATGCTTGATATTAATGAAAGAGCTGTTGAACTTGCCAGACACAATGCCATTCAAAATCAAGTGAGTAGTAATACGGTGATTAAACAAAGCGATCGTCTTGAAGCGGTAAGGAATCAAACGTTTGATCTCATTCTAACGAATCCACCGATTCGAGCAGGTAAAGAGATCGTGCATTCTATTTTTGAACAGGCATATGAGCAGCTTAGAGTGGGAGGATCTCTGTGGATTGTAATTCAGAAGAAACAGGGCGCACCTTCAGCGAAAGAAAAGCTTTCTTCCATGTTCAAATATGTTGAAGAAGTTACCAAAGATAAAGGATATCGGATTTTCAGAGCGGAGAAATAACCAAGAGATGGCAAGTATATAATTGCAAAAAAATGCAATTGGACTATTGACTTGACAAATCAGTTATGGTATTCTTAGTGAATGTCAGTATTAAGATGCCCTACTTAGCTTTAGTTTGTAAAAATGTCAATCTTTTTTTCGCCTTTTTTGGCATATTTCTGTGCAGATCGGCGTATAATATGAACATTTTGGGCAAACTATACGTAAGTGGGTTTTTCTGGGATGAAGAGGACATCCACTAATTAAGTTGCTCTTTTATCGAAAAAAAATTCGAATTAAGGGCTTTTCTTTATTTGTGGATACGCAAACTCTGTTAACAGATAATCTTGTTATGAGTTCCATTATAAGGTTACAAACAGAGGTTCGCAACGAAATTTTTAAAAGTGAGTAGACATTGAGGGGTGAGTTTAAGTTGGCAGGACATCTTGTTCAGTATGGTCGACGCACTCGGCGCAGTTATGCACGAATTAACGAGATACTCGAAATTCCGAACCTGATAGAAATCCAACAAAAATCTTACGAATGGTTTTTGGAGGAAGGTTTGCGCGAAATGTTCAAGGACATCTCGCCAATTCAGGATTTTACCGGTAATTTGGTATTGGAATTTATCGACTACAGTCTCGGTGAACCGAAATATACGGTAGACGACGCGAAGGAACGCGACGTTACTTATGCCGCACCACTTCGGGTTAAGGTCCGGCTCATTAATAAGGAAACGGGCGAAGTCAAAGAGCAGGAAGTATTCATGGGGGATTTCCCGCTGATGACGGAAACAGGCACGTTTATCATTAACGGTGCGGAACGGGTTATTGTCAGCCAGTTGGTTCGCTCCCCTAGCGTCTATTTCAGCACTAAAATAGATAAGAATGCTAAGAAATCTTATACAGCAACAGTGATTCCGAACCGTGGAGCATGGCTCGAACTCGAGATGGATGCGAAGGACATTATCTATGTTCGTATCGATCGTACTCGTAAAATCCCTGTTACCGTACTACTAAGATCTCTTGGATTCGGTACAGACGCAGAAATTTTGGAGTTGCTCGGCGATGACGAGTATATCCGGAATACGCTGGACAAAGACAATACGGATTCGACAGAGAAAGCGCTGATTGAAATTTATGAGCGTCTTCGTCCAGGCGAACCGCCAACATTGGATAATGCAAAAAGCTTGCTTGTAGCTCGCTTCTTTGATCCAAAAAGATATGACCTTGCTAATGTAGGTCGTTACAAAATGAATAAAAAACTTCACATCAAGAACCGTTTGTTCAATCAGCGTCTAGCTGAGTCTCTGATTGATACTTCAACAGGGGAAATTATTGCTGAAGCAGGTCAAGTTATTGACCGCCGTTTGCTTGATGAGATTCTTCCTTACCTTGAAAGTGAAAACGGAGTTGGAACACGTACTTATCATGTAGCTAATGGTGTTCTTGATGCTAATGATATTCCTGTTCAAACAATTGATGTATTCTCACCAACTGAAGATGGAAAAGTTGTGAAGTTAATAGCGAACAGCAATATTGATAAATCTGTGAAGAACATAACTCCAGCAGATATTATCTCTTCCATCAGCTATTTCCTGAACTTACTGCAAGGAATTGGTGATACAGATGATATCGATCATCTGGGTAACCGTCGTTTGCGTTCTGTGGGTGAACTCTTGCAGAATCAATTCCGTATTGGTCTTTCCCGTATGGAACGTGTAGTTCGTGAAAGAATGTCTATCCAAGATGCGAATGTTATTACACCTCAGGCGCTTATTAATATTCGCCCTGTAATTGCATCGATTAAAGAATTCTTCGGTAGTTCTCAGTTGTCTCAATTTATGGATCAAACGAACCCGCTGGGAGAACTTACTCACAAACGTCGTTTATCCGCACTCGGACCGGGTGGTTTGACTCGTGAGCGCGCTGGCTTTGAAGTGCGTGACGTTCATCCATCTCACTATGGCCGTATGTGTCCAATTGAAACTCCAGAGGGACCAAACATCGGTTTGATCAACTCCTTGTCTACCTTTGCTCGCGTTAATGAGTATGGTTTTATTGAGGCTCCTTATCGTTGGGTAGACCCTAAGACAGGCCGAGTTACTGATCAAGTTCGCTACGTTACAGCTGATGAGGAAGATAACTATGTTATCGCTCAGGCAAACGCGAAGTTGAATGATGACGGTTCATTTGCTGAGGATATGGTTGTTGTACGTTATAACAAACAGTCAGATAACATCACAACCATGCCTAATAATCGAGTTGACTATATGGACGTATCGCCTAAACAAGTAGTTTCCGTTGCAACGGCACTCATTCCGTTCCTTGAGAACGATGACTCCAACCGTGCACTCATGGGATCTAACATGCAGCGGCAGGCCGTTCCTCTTCTGATTCCTAAAGCACCACTAGTAGGTACAGGGATGGAACATAAGGCTGCGAAAGATTCTGGTGTATGTATTGTATCCAAACATGACGGGATTATTGAAAGATCTTCTGCCAATGAAATTTGGGTTCGTAAAATTGAAATGGTAGATGGTAAAGAAGTTAAAGGCGATCTTGTTAAACATAAATTACACAAATTTATGCGTTCGAACCAAGGAACATGCATTAACCAGCGTCCAATTGCTAAAATTGGTGATCGCGTTAAGGTTGGCGACATTTTGGCAGATGGTCCATCTACTGAGTTGGGTGAACTAGCACTTGGCCGTAACGTTGTCGTTGCCTTTATGACTTGGGAAGGTTACAACTATGAGGATGCGATCCTTCTTAGTGAGAAACTCGTTAAAGAAGATGTTTATACATCGATCCATATCGAGGAGTATGAGTCCGAAGCTCGTGATACGAAACTTGGACCAGAAGAAATCACACGCGACATTCCGAATGTCGGGGAAGAAGCTCTTCGTAATCTAGATGAGCGTGGTATTATCCGTATCGGTGCCGAGATCGCTGCAGGCGATATCTTGGTAGGTAAAGTTACACCAAAAGGGGTAACAGAACTTACGGCGGAAGAACGTCTCCTTCATGCAATCTTCGGTGAGAAGGCTCGTGAAGTTCGTGATACATCTCTGAGAGTTCCACATGGTACTGACGGGATTGTAGTCGATGTGAAGGTGTTTACTCGTGAGAATGGTGATGAACTCCCTCCAGGTGTGAATCAACTCGTTCGTGTCTATATCGCTCAAAAACGGAAAATTTCCGAGGGTGATAAAATGGCAGGACGTCACGGTAACAAAGGGGTCGTGGCGCGTATTCTTCCAGAAGAAGATATGCCTTTCCTTCCTGATGGAACGCCAGTTCAAGTTGTTCTGAACCCGCTGGGTGTACCATCCCGTATGAACATCGGTCAGGTGCTTGAAGTTCACTTGGGTATGGCTGCAATGCAGCTAGGTATTCATGTTGCTACACCAGTATTTGATGGTGCAACGGAGTATGACGTATTTGATACGATGGAAGAAGCAGGAATGCAACGTAACGGTAAGACTGTTCTGTATGATGGCCGTACAGGTGATCGCTTCGAGCGTGAAGTTACCGTTGGTGTCATGCATATGATCAAACTTGCCCACATGGTTGACGATAAAATCCATGCTCGTTCTACAGGTCCTTACTCACTCGTTACGCAACAGCCGCTGGGTGGTAAAGCTCAGTTTGGTGGACAACGTTTCGGGGAGATGGAGGTATGGGCGCTTGAAGCTTACGGTGCTGCCTACACGCTTCAAGAAATCCTTACTGTAAAATCAGATGATGTGGTTGGTCGTGTGAAAACTTACGAATCCATCGTTAAAGGTGAGAATGTACCAGAACCAGGTATTCCAGAATCCTTTAAAGTTCTTATTAAAGAGCTTCAAAGTCTTGGTATGGACGTTAAGATGCTCACTAAAGATGAAGAAGAAATTGATTTGAAAGAATCAGATGATGATGACGATGCTGCGAGCGATAAGCTGAGCCTCAATCTTGAAGGTTCAGAAGTAGGCGCAGAGTAATTCATTAGTAAGTCACTGTCATTTGTCTCAATACCGGAATTTTCATCAGGCTCTTACTCCCCTTTGGCGGTCTTACAGATCTCTAGAGGGGAAAGAACCTAGAATTTAGGACTTGGTTAAGGAGGGTTGCTCCTTGTTGGACGTAAACAATTTCGAATATATGAAAATCGGGCTTGCATCGCCGGAAAAAATTCGCTCTTGGTCCCGCGGAGAAGTGAAAAAGCCGGAGACGATTAACTATCGTACGTTGAAACCGGAAAAAGAAGGTCTGTTCTGCGAGAAAATCTTCGGTCCTACAAAGGACTGGGAATGCCACTGTGGTAAATACAAACGTGTGCGCTATAAAGGCGTAGTTTGTGATCGTTGTGGTGTTGAAGTAACTCGCGCTAAAGTGCGTCGCGAACGCATGGGGCATATTGAACTGGCAGCTCCGGTTTCACACATCTGGTATTTCAAAGGCATTCCGAGCCGTATGGGTCTGGCTCTAGATATGTCTCCGAGATCTTTGGAAGAGATCATCTATTTTGCATCTTATGTTGTTACTGACCCAGGTGAGACTCCCCTGGAAAGAAAACAACTTTTGTCCGAAAAAGAATATCGTAGTTACCGTGAAAAATACGGATACGGATTCCATGCAGGCATGGGTGCAGAAGCAGTAAAAAAACTACTTCAAGATCTTGATATTGAAAAAGAACTTGAATTCTTGAAGGAAGAGCTTCGTACTGCTCAAGGACAACGTCGTAATCGTGCGATTAAACGCCTTGAAGTAATTGAAGCTTTCCGTAACTCTGGCAACAAGCCGGATTGGATGATCATGGATGTACTTCCTGTCATTCCTCCTGAGCTTCGTCCAATGGTTCAGCTGGATGGTGGACGTTTTGCAACGTCAGACCTGAACGATCTGTACCGTCGCGTTATTAACCGTAATAACCGCTTGAAACGTCTTTTGGATCTTGGTGCTCCTGATATTATCGTTCAAAACGAAAAACGGATGCTTCAAGAAGCAGTAGATGCTCTTATCGATAATGGCCGTCGTGGTCGTCCGGTAACAGGTCCTGGTAACCGTCCTTTGAAATCTCTCAGCCATATGCTGAAAGGTAAACAAGGTCGTTTCCGTCAGAACTTGCTCGGTAAACGGGTTGACTATTCTGGTCGTTCCGTTATCGTTGTAGGTCCTTCCCTGAAAATGTATCAATGTGGTCTTCCAAAAGATATGGCACTTGAATTGTTCAAACCTTTTGTTATGAAAGAACTTGTTAACAAAGGTCTTGCTCATAATATTAAGAGTGCAAAACGTAAAGTTGAACGTGTAAGTCCGGAAGTATGGGACGTTCTTGAAGAAGTAATTAGAGAACATCCAGTATTACTTAACCGTGCACCAACTCTTCACAGACTTGGTATTCAAGCGTTCGAACCAATTCTTGTAGAAGGTAAAGCGATTCGTTTGCATCCGCTCGTATGTACGGCTTATAATGCCGACTTTGACGGTGACCAAATGGCCGTTCACGTACCTTTGTCTGCAGAAGCGCAAGCTGAAGCACGTCTTTTGATGCTTGCAGCAGGTAACATCTTGAACCCTAAAGATGGTAAGCCGGTTGTAACTCCATCTCAAGATATGGTCCTTGGCTCTTTCTATCTGACGATGGATAATAAAGAGGAAAAAGGTACAGGTATGATCCTGCGTACGGTTAACGAAGCAGTATCTGCTTACCAACGTGGATCTGCTGGTCTTCATGCTCGTGTTGCTATTCCAGTTAAAGCTCTGAATAAAACAAGCTTTACTGAAAAACAACAAGAAGCAATGATGATTACAACAATCGGTAAGATTATCTTTAACGAGATCTTCCCTAGCAGCTTCCCTTATATTAATGATGCAACTCGTGCGAACCTTATCCAAGGTACACCTGAGTTTTCCTTTGTATATGAGAAAGGTGCTAACTTGCAGGAAGCAATCATGAATGCACCTCAAACCAATGGTGTTGGTAAAGAGTATCTTGGTCACATCATTGCACGTTGTTTTGAGGTTTACCATACAACAAGAACATCTGTTATTTTGGACAAAATCAAGCAACTTGGTTTCACATACTCCACTCGTGCAGGGGTTACTGTTGGTGTATCCGACGTTATCATTCCTGAGGCGAAGTATGAGATTCTTCGTGTATCTGATGAAAAAGTTGCTGTCGTTACGAATCAGTATCGTCGCGGACTTATCACGAACGAAGAACGTTATGACCGCGTAATTGATATTTGGTCCAAAGCAAAAGATGAAATTACTGATATTCTTATGAAATCCATGGATCGCTTTAACTCCATTATGCTTATGGTGGACTCTAAAGCCCGTGGTAACAAATCACAGATCACTCAGCTGGGCGGTATGCGTGGACTGATGGCCAACCCATCTGGACGTATCATCGAGCTCCCTATTAAATCGAACTTCCGTGAAGGTCTGACAGTACTCGAGTACTTCTTGTCCACTCACGGTGCGCGTAAAGGTCTTGCCGATACAGCGCTTCGTACTGCTGACTCCGGTTATCTGACTCGTCGTCTGGTAGACGTAGCACAGGATGTTATTGTTCGAGAAGATGACTGTGGAACGGACAAAGGATTTACGGTTAGCCGTATTCAAGATGGTAAAGAGGTTATCGAGGATCTATACGATCGTATCGAAGGCCGTTACTGTTTCCAAACTGTTCGTCACCCAGAAACGGGAGAAGTTATTGCCAATCGTAATGAGTTGATCGATTCGGATAAAGCAGAAGCTATTGTAGCTGCTGGTGTTCAAAAGCTACAGATCCGTTCAGTGCTTAGTTGCCGTGCGCGTCATGGGGTCTGCAAGAAGTGTTACGGACGTAACCTGGCAACAGGTAAACATGTGGAGATTGGTGAAGCAGTTGGTATTATCGCTGCTCAATCCATCGGTGAACCAGGAACACAGCTTACAATGCGTACGTTCCATACCGGTGGTGTTGCAGGAGATGATATTACACAAGGTCTTCCGCGTATCCAAGAGCTCTTTGAGGCGCGTAATCCTAAAGGTCAAGCAACAATCAGTGAAATTGATGGTGTTGTTAAAGAAATCCGTGAAGCAAAAGATCGCCGTGAAATTGAAATCCAAGGGGAAGCAGAAACGAAAATATATGCTGTTACCTACGGTTCCCGTCTGCGCGTAAGCGAAGGCATGGAAATTGAAGCGGGCGACGAGCTTACAGACGGTTCTATTGACCCGAAAGAAATGCTTCGAATCAAAGGTGTTCGTGGAGTTCAAAACTACATCTTGCAAGAAGTACAACGCGTATATCGTAACCAAGGTGTAGAAATTAACGACAAACACGTTGAAGTTATGATTCGTCAAATGCTTCGTAAGATTCGCATTGTGGATGCAGGGGATACAACGCTGCTTCCAGGATCTTTCGTAGATACACATGAATACGAGGCAGCGAATAAAGATGCGATTCTTAGTGACAAGGAACCTGCTGTGGCGAAACCAGTACTTCTTGGTATTACCAAAGCATCCCTTGAAACAGATTCCTTCTTGTCTGCAGCTTCCTTCCAAGAAACGACTCGTGTCTTAACTGATGCTGCTATTAAAGGTAAAGTCGACCAACTTCTTGGTTTGAAAGAGAATGTAATTCTTGGTAAATTGATCCCTGCCGGTACTGGTATGAATCGTTACCGCAGTGTGAAATTGGCACAACCGGAAGATGGCGAGTCTAACCTAGAAGCGCTTGAAACGGTATCAGTAGACTAGTAACACAACTTTGGAGTCTGAAAGGACACCAAATTCGGCTTGACCGTACCAATTGTATATCAAGGGGAGATATTAATTTCCCCTTGATATAACAATTCCAATGCTTAGAATTTATATGAATCTCTTGACAACGAATGTCTCTAGGTGCTAATATAGCAAAGGTGCGTGAGTAGTCACATGTTATCATGTCTTTTCGGAGGTATTGATAAATGTCGAACGACAACTTTTTGCAGGATGCTCATGTCAAGATCGGTACCAAGCAGACCATGAAGATGGTTGAGTCAGGAATTGCTGCTGAGGTTTATGTGGCGCAAGATGCTGATATGCGGATTACTTCAAAAATCCAGGCTTTATGTGAGAAACACCAAGTGAAACTAACATTAGTTGATACGATGGAACGACTCGGTAGAGCATGCGGGATCGAAGTAGGAGCGGCGATGGTAGCCGTTGTGAAACAATAGTTTTAGAAGACGTTTTTGTCTGGATGCTCAAGCTTCCTAATACGGCAAAAACTTTTCATTTGTTCTTTTATGAACCGCCTGGGTCTGTGGACTTAAAAAGTGAGGTTTATAAATAGAATGACGAATCTGGGAAGGGGGTGGCAACATGCCAACAATTAATCAGCTAGTTCGTAAAGGACGTCAAGCTAAAGTCTACAAGTCTAAATCACCAGCGTTGCAAAAAGGCTACAATGCCCTAAAACGTGAATCCACTAACATTAGTGCTCCACAAAAACGTGGTGTTTGTACTCGTGTAGGTACAATGACTCCTCGTAAACCAAACTCAGCGCTTCGTAAATATGCCCGTGTTCGTTTGACGAACCGTCTCGAGGTAACAGCTTATATCCCGGGTATCGGACATAACTTACAAGAACACAGTGTTGTATTGCTTCGCGGAGGTAAAGTGAAGGACCTTGCAGGGGTTCGTTACCATATCGTTCGTGGTGCTTTGGATACAGCAGGTGTGGCTAACCGGATGCAAGCCCGTTCTAAATACGGTGCGAAACGTCCTAAAGCTAAAAAAGCATAAGATTAATTTTTAATCTTAGTGTGTCAGTAAACCGATAGCATAACGCTTCGGTCGCAGAACAACAACAACAACAACAACAAAAGTATAAACATATAAGAAAGGGGGATTTCTATGCCACGCAAAGGTCCTGTTACCAAAAGAGACGTGTTGCCTGATCCGGTTTACAATAGCAAACTTGTTACTCGCCTGATCAACCGCATCATGCTTGATGGAAAACGTGGTGTTGCTCAAAGCATCTTGTACAATGCGTTCAACTTGATTCAAGAACGTACTGGTAAAGATCCTATGGAAGTCTTTGAAGCAGCTATCAAAAATATTATGCCGGTTCTGGAAGTTAAAGCTCGCCGTGTTGGTGGTGCTAACTATCAAGTACCTATCGAGGTTAAACCTGAAAGACGTACTGCCCTTGGTTTACGTTGGCTTGTAAACTACTCCCGCAGCCGCGGTGAGAAAACAATGGAAGAACGTTTGGCAGCTGAGATCATCGACGCTTCCAACAACACTGGTGCTTCCGTTAAAAAACGTGAAGACACACACAAAATGGCTGAAGCAAATAAAGCATTTGCTCACTACCGTTGGTAGGATTTCAGTCTTAAAAATATACTTCATTTTGAAGGGAGACCCAAGTCATGGCTACTAGAGAGTTCTCCTTGCAAAATACACGTAATATCGGGATCATGGCACATATTGACGCTGGTAAGACTACTACCACTGAGCGGATCTTATTCTATACAGGCCGTACGCACAAAATCGGTGAAGTTCACGAGGGTGCTGCGACTATGGACTGGATGGAGCAAGAACAGGAGCGCGGTATCACGATTACATCCGCTGCGACTACTGCTCAATGGAAAGGTCACCGCGTTAATATTATTGATACCCCGGGGCACGTTGACTTCACTGTAGAAGTTGAACGTTCCCTTCGTGTATTGGACGGAGCTGTAGGTGTTTTCAGTGCGAAAGAAGGCGTAGAGCCTCAGTCTGAAACTGTATGGAGACAGGCTGATCGTTACGGCGTTCCTCGTATCGCATATGTAAACAAAATGGATATCATTGGCGCAGACTATCTTAACGTAGTTAAAGATATGCGCGAGCGTCTTCAAGCTAATGCTGTTGCGATTCAACTTCCTATCGGAGCTGAAAATGATTTTGTTGGTATTATCGACATCATCGAGCAAAGAGCATATATGTTCAAAGACGATCTCGGTAGAGAAGTAGAAGAAACTGACGTGCCAGCAGAATTTGCTGACCAAGTTGAAGAACTTCGTATGGAACTGATCGAGAAAGTAGCAGAACTTGACGAAGATTTGACTATGAAATACCTCGAAGGTGAAGAAATCTCTGTTCCAGAGATTAAAGCAGCTCTTCGTAAAGGTGTTGTAGAAGTTAAAATCTTCCCAGTTATCTGTGGATCTTCTTATCGTAACAAAGGTGTTCAACTTATGTTGGATGCTGTTCTTGATTACCTCCCATCTCCTATTGATGTTCCTGCTATCACAGGTCATTTGGAAGATGGAACAGAAGCGGTTCGTAACTCTTCTGACGAAGAGTCATTCTCGGCTCTTGCGTTTAAGATTATGACGGATCCTTATGTTGGTAAACTTACATTCTTCCGCGTATACTCTGGTGTACTTCAATCCGGTTCATACGTATTGAATGCAACAAAAGGAAAACGCGAACGTATCGGACGTATTCTGCAAATGCATGCGAACACACGTCAAGAAATCACTGAAGTATTCTCTGGTGATATTGCGTCTGCCGTAGGTTTGAAAGATACCGGTACAGGTGATACACTATGTGATGAGAAAAATCCGATCATCTTGGAGTCAATGAACTTCCCAGATCCGGTTATTCAAATCGCGGTTGAACCAAAAACAAAAGCTGACCAAGATAAAATGTCTGTTGCTCTAGGTAAGTTGACTGAAGAGGATCCAACCCTTCGTGCTCATACTGATGAAGAAACAGGACAAACTATTTTGGCTGGTATGGGTGAACTTCACCTTGACATCATCATTGACCGTATGCGTCGTGAGTTCAAAGTGGATACTAACATTGGTCAACCTCAAGTTGCTTACCGTGAAACATTCCGTCAAGCAGCGCGTGTTGAAGGTAAATTCGTACGTCAGTCCGGTGGCCGCGGTCAATATGGACACGTATGGGTTGAATTCGAACCGCTCGAAGCGGGTAGCGGTAACCAATTTGAAAGTAAAGTAGTCGGTGGATCCGTACCTCGTGAGTACATTGGACCTGCACAACAAGGTATTGAAGAATCTATGAAAAACGGTGTCCTTGCAGGATTCCCGCTTGTAGACGTTAAAGCTACAATCGTAGACGGTTCATATCATGATGTCGATTCCAATGAAATGGCGTTTAAAATTGCTGGATCCATGGCACTTAAAGCAGCTAAAGACAAGTGTAAAGCTGTCCTGCTTGAGCCAATCATGAAAGTTGAAGTAACTGTTCCAGAGGAATACATGGGCGACGTAATGGGTATGCTGAATTCCCGTCGTGGTAGAATTGAAGGTATGGATTCTCGCGGTGGTACGCAAGTCATTCGTGCTAAGGTACCTCTCTCTGAAATGTTCGGTTACTCCACTACTCTCCGTTCTGGTACACAAGGTCGCGGTGTGTTCTCTATGGAACTCTCTCATTATGAAGAAGTTCCAAGAACAATTTCCGAAGAAATTGTTGCTAAAACTAAGGGAGAATAATTTTTACTAACTGATGTGTGAAAGCACCGAAAGGTTAATATTAATCTGATGGTGCTTATCCACACAGTGCCAACATATAAATCTATCCATTTTAAGGAGGCCACGTTCAAATGGCAAAGGCTAAGTTCGAACGTAATAAACCACACGTTAACATTGGTACTATCGGTCACGTTGACCATGGTAAAACTACTTTGACTGCTGCAATCACTACTGTATTGGGTAAAACTTACGGTGGCGCAGCGATCGCTTTCGATCAAATCGATAAAGCTCCAGAAGAGCGCGAACGCGGTATCACAATCTCTACTTCACACGTTGAATATGAAACTGATGCTCGTCACTATGCACACGTTGACTGCCCAGGTCACGCTGACTATGTTAAAAACATGATCACTGGTGCTGCACAAATGGACGGAGCTATCCTGGTTGTATCCGCAGCTGACGGCCCAATGCCGCAAACTCGTGAGCACATCCTTCTGTCCCGCCAAGTAGGCGTACCTTACATCGTTGTATTCTTGAACAAATGCGACATGGTAGAAGACGAAGAGCTTCTTGAACTCGTTGAAATGGAAGTTCGCGACCTTCTTAGCGAATACGACTTCCCAGGTGATGACACTCCAATCACTCGTGGATCTGCTCGTGAAGCACTTCAAAACCCAGAAGGTGAGTGGGCTCAAAAAATCGTTGAGATGTTTAAAGAAATCGATACTTACATCCCGAATCCAGAGCGCGACACTGACAAACCTTTCTTGATGCCTGTTGAGGATGTATTCTCTATCACTGGTCGTGGTACAGTTGCTACTGGTCGTGTAGAGCGTGGTACTATCAAAGTCGGCGAAGAGATCGAAATCGTAGGTATTCACGAAGAAACTAAGAAATCCGTTGTAACGGGCGTTGAAATGTTCCGTAAACTTCTGGATTCCGCTCAAGCTGGTGACAACATTGGAGCATTGCTTCGTGGTGTAGACCGTTCTCAAATCGAGCGTGGACAAGTCCTTTCCAAACCAGGTTCCGTTAATCCTCATACTGAGTTTACTGCTCAAGTATACGTTTTGACTAAAGAAGAAGGCGGACGTCATAAACCTTTCTTCACTGGTTACCGTCCACAGTTCTACTTCCGTACAACTGACGTAACTGGTATCATCAACCTTCCAGAAGGTACTGAAATGGTTATGCCTGGCGACAACATCGAAGTTACAGTATCATTGATCTCTCCAATCGCTATTGAAGAGGGTACTCGCTTCGCAATCCGTGAAGGCGGACGTACTGTAGGCGCTGGTGCAGTAGCATCCATTCAAAAATAATTTGACTCTTAGGTCAAATTAAAAATAAAGTAACAGTGTATTGGAACGAGTAACATTGTATTGGACAGTAAAAAAGGATCTTGCCAGAGATGGCAGGATCCTTTTTTCATTTTTTTCCTTTTGCTTTTTTTATAATTTAATATATAATAGGAAAAGTTGTGATTCGAGGACAACAGATCAAAGGAAGTAAGGCAACTCTATTGTTCTAGTAGGCTGCGATATTAACGTGTATAAAGCCGAACAAGAGATAGAATAATAAAAGATTAGTTGGTTATAGAATCTTTTATATTAATGCTTGCATTATGCCTATGTTTTCGATATAATAATAAATGTTGTTCTGTGACGTTGCGATGATGTGAGAGGTTACTGACACACCCGGCCCCTTTGCCATGGGAGAGTGGGTTAGAAAATTTTCACGGAGTATGTCCGATATTAAATTGGGCGATAAAAGGAGGGACTAAAATGGCAAAGCAAAAAATTCGTATTCGTTTGAAAGCTTACGACCACAGGATTCTTGATCAATCCGCTGAGAAAATTGTAGAAACGGCAAAACGTTCGGGTGCAGGTGTATCCGGTCCGATTCCGCTTCCAACTGAAAAACAAATCATTACCATTCTTCGTGCGGTACACAAGTACAAGGATTCTCGTGAACAATTCGAACAACGCACACATAAGCGTTTGATCGATATTGTGAACCCAACTCCACAAACTGTGGATGCCTTGATGCGCTTGGATCTACCGTCCGGTGTAGATATCGAAATTAAATTGTAATATCAAACTCGTATTAATGAAGGAAAAGAGGTGTCAACATGAAAGGTATCTTAGGTAAAAAACTAGGCATGACGCAAGTATTTACACCAGAAGGTAACGTAATTCCTGTAACAGTTATCGAAGCAGGTCCATCTGTTGTCTTGCAAAAGAAAGACCTAGAAAACGACGGCTATGAAGCTGTACAACTAGGTTATGCCGATAAGAAAGAAAAAAATGCTAACAAACCTGAAACAGGACATGCGAAAAAAGCTAATACAGCTCCTAAGCGCTACGTTCGCGAACTCCGCGGTGTTGATCTTGCGGGATTCGAGGTTGGCCAAGAAATTAAAGCAGACATCTTCGCAGAAGGCGAATTTGTTGACGTAACAGGTATTTCTAAAGGTAAAGGTTTTGCCGGTGTTATCAAACGTTGGGGACAAAGAACAGGCCCAATGTCTCACGGTTCCCGTTACCACAGAGGACCAGGTTCCATGGGTTCCATTCAAGCGAACCGTGTACCTAAAGGTAAACACCTTCCAGGACACATGGGACACGAAACAATTACAATTCAACGTCTTGAAGTAATCAAAGTAGACGCTGAACGTAATGTATTGCTTGTTAAAGGTTCTATTCCTGGACCGAAAAACAGCTTCGTTAAAATTAAAGAATCGGTGAAGAAATAATCACCTAAGGAAAGGAGGAACACAAAATGCCAAAAGTAGCACTTTATAATGTCAGTGGTAGCCAAGTAGGAGAAGTTGAATTGAATGACGCAGTATTCGGAATTGAGCCGAACACTCACGTTCTTCATGATGCTGTTGTTATGCAACGCGCTTCCCTTCGTCAAGGTACACACAAAGTAAAAGGACGTTCTGAAGTACGTGGCGGTGGACGTAAACCTTGGAAACAAAAAGGTACAGGTCGCGCTCGTCAAGGTTCGATCCGTGCACCACAATGGGTAGGTGGTGGTACTGTATTCGGTCCAACTCCGCGCAGTTACGCTTTCAAACTACCTAAAAAAGTTCGTCGTCTGGCGATTAAATCCGCATTGTCTTCTAAAGTAATCGACAACGAAATCATCGTTCTGGATGCTCTTACACTGAACACTCCGAAAACTAAAGAATTTGCTGCTATTTTGAACAATCTTAAAGTAGATCGCAAAGCTTTGATCGTTGGTTCAGGCTATGATGATAATGTTGCTCTTTCCGCGAGAAATATTCCAGGTGTGAAATTTGTTGCGGCTGACGGCATTAATGTTCTTGACGTACTTACGTACGACAAACTGATCATTACAAAAGAAGCAGTACAGATGGTAGAGGAGGTTCTTGCGTAATGAAAAATCCTCGTGATATCATTAAACGTCCAGTAATCACTGAACGTACAGCTGATATGATGGCTGATTTGAAATATGTTTTCGAAGTAGATATTCGTGCAAATAAAACGGAAATCAAAGCTGCTGTTGAAGAAATCTTCAACGTTAAAGTGAAAAACGTGAACACACTTCGCGTACCTGGTAAGTTGAAACGTTACGGCCGTTACTCTGGCTATACTCCAGAGTGGAAAAAAGCTTTCGTAACTCTCGCTCCAGATAGCAAAGCACTTGAGTTCTTTGAATCTGTATAAGAAACTGCTAAAGTAAGGAGGGAAATTCAGTGCCAATTAAAAAGTACAAACCGACATCTCCGGCTAGACGTAATATGTCCGTATCCACTTTCGAAGAAATTACGACTAACCAGCCTGAGAAATCGTTGCTTGCTCCGCTGAGCAAAACAGCAGGCCGCAACAACCAAGGTAAAATTACGGTTCGTCATCATGGCGGCGGACACAAACGTAAATATCGTATTATTGACTTCAAACGTACTAAAGATGGAATACCGGGCCGCGTTGCTACAATCGAGTACGACCCTAACCGGACTTCTAATATTGCTCTGATCAACTACGCAGATGGTGAGAAACGTTACATCATCGCTCCAAAAGGACTTAAAGTAGGAGATCTAATCGAATCTGGACCAACTGCAGATATCAAAACAGGTAATGCTTTGCCTCTTGAAAATATCCCAGTAGGTACTGTTATTCATAACATTGAGCTTCAACCAGGTAAAGGTGGCCAATTGGTTCGCGCAGCTGGTACAGAAGCACAACTTCTTGGTAAAGAAGAAAAATACGTGACTGTTCGTTTATCTTCTGGTGAAGTTCGTCGCATTCTTAAAGTTTGCCGCGCTACAATCGGATCCGTTGGTAACCAAGATCACGAATTGATCAAAATCGGTAAAGCAGGCCGTAGTCGCTGGCTCGGAAGACGTCCTGAAGTCCGCGGGGTAGTAATGAACCCTAACGATCACCCACACGGTGGTGGTGAAGGTAAAGCTCCAATCGGTCGTAAATCGCCAATGTCTCCTTGGGGCAAACCAACTCTTGGATACAAAACGCGTAAGAAAAACAAAGCTTCTGACAAATACATCGTTCGCCGCCGCACGAAGTAATACACATCACTGTGCATAACTTCGCGCGCGCGATCGTGAATGAACGAGAACATTGGATGAAGGGAGGATTTACACATGAGTCGCAGTCTAAAAAAAGGGCCATTTGTTGATGGACACCTGATGAAAAAAGTTGAAGATTTGAACGAGTCCGGGAAGAAACTAGTGATCAAAACTTGGTCCCGTCGCTCTACAATTTTCCCACAATTCATTGGACATACGTTTGGTGTGTATGACGGCCGTAAACACGTTCCTGTATATGTAACGGAAGATATGGTTGGACACAAACTGGGTGAGTTCGCTCCTACGCGTACTTACAAAGGTCATGCAGCAGACGATAAGAAAACAAGAAGATAAATGATCAAGCGCTAATGTTTGAGAGGAGGTTAAACAATGGAAGCAAAAGCACATGCCAAGTTTGTTCGGATTGCTCCTCGTAAAGTTCAACTTGTTGTTGACTTGATTCGTGGTAAGCAAGTGGGCGAGGCGATCGCAATTCTGCGTCACACTCCAAAATCCGCTTCTCCAGTAGTTGAGAAATTGCTCAACTCTGCTATTGCAAATGCAGAGCACAATTACTCTTTGGATATTAACAATCTGGTTATCTCACAAGCTTATGTAAACCAAGGACCGACTATGAAACGTTTCCGCCCTCGTGCAATGGGACGTGCAAGTCGTATCAATAAACGCACCAGCCACATTACTTTGGTGGTATCCGAAAAATAAGGAGGGAAAACGTGTGGGACAAAAGGTAAATCCCATCGGGCTCCGTATCGGAGTTATCCGTGACTGGGAATCCAAATGGTACGCAGGCAAAGATTTCGGTGATCTTTTGCTTGAAGACGTAAAAATTCGTGAATACCTGAAAAACAAATTGAAAGACTCCGCAGTATCTCGTATTGAAATTGAGAGAGCGGCTAACCGTGTCAATGTAACGATCCATACTGCTAAACCAGGAATGGTTATCGGTAAAGGTGGATCTGAAGTTGAAAATCTACGTGGTCAAATCACGAAGATTGCAGGCGGTAAAAAAGTTCACATCAACATTTCTGAAATTAAACAACCAGATCTTGACGCAATTCTTGTTGCTGAAAGCATTGCACAACAATTGGAACGCCGTGTTTCTTTCCGTCGTGCTCTAAAACAAGCAATTCAAAGAACTATGCGCTCTGGTGCAAAAGGAATTAAAACACAAGTAGGCGGACGTCTTGGCGGAGCTGAGATCGCACGTTCTGAAGGCTACAGCGAAGGAACTGTTCCACTGCATACGCTTCGTGCCGACATTGACTACGGTACAGCTGAAGCTCATACTACTTACGGCCGTCTGGGCGTAAAAGTATGGATCTATCGTGGAGAGATTCTTCCTACGGCTAAGAAAGCTGTCAAGGAAGGAGGCAACTAATCATGTTGGTACCAAAACGTGTTAAACACCGTAAGCAACAACGCGGACACATGAAAGGCCAAGCTAAAGGCGGAACTACACTGAACTTTGGCGAATATGGCTTGCAAGCTACTGAGCCAGCGTGGATTACGAACCGTCAGATCGAGGCAGCTCGTATCGCGATGACTCGTTATATCAAACGTGGTGGTAAAGTTTGGATTAAAATTTTCCCTGATAAACCAATCACTCAAAAGCCTCTAGAGGTTCGTATGGGTAGTGGTAAAGGTAACGTTGAGAAATGGGTTGCTGTAGTTAAACCAGGAAAGATCATGTTTGAACTTTCTGGCGTACCAGAAGATGTTGCTCGCGAAGCAATGCGTCTGGCTGCTCACAAGCTGCCAATCAAAACGAAGTTTGTGAAACGTGAAGAATTGGGTGGTGAAGTAAATGAAGGCTAGTGAATTCCGCAACCTAACCACTGCTGAAATTGAGCAAAAGATTGCCGGATTTAAAGAAGAACTCTTTAACCTCCGCTTTCAACTCGCTACCGGTCAGCTTGATAACCCAACTCGTATTCGTGACGTACGTAGAGAAATCGCACGTGCTAAAACGATCATCCGTGAAAGAGAACTTGGGATTAGCTAATATATAGTACCGGATGGACAATCCGTCTGTAATTGAGGAAGGAGGCCCAACAATGAGCGAAGAACGCAACGCACGTAAAGTGTTAGTCGGTAAAGTGGTTAGTGATAAAATGGATAAAACAATTGTGGTTGCTGTAGAAACTTACAAAAAGCATGATTTGTACCATAAACGCATCAAGTACACTAAAAAGTTCAAAGCACATGATGAAAATAACACTGCTAAAATCGGTGATGTTGTAAAAATCATGGAAACTCGTCCTTTGTCGAAAGACAAGAACTGGAGACTTGTTGAAGTCGTGGAAAAAGCGATTATCATTTAATGATTTTCAGCTTGGCTGAAAGGAGGAAAACAAGATGATTCAACCATTTACACGTTTGACTGTAGCTGACAACTCTGGTGCGAAGGAACTGATGTGTATCCGCGTACTGGGTGGTACGGGACGTAGTCGTACAGCTTCAATCGGAGACCTTATCGTTTGTTCTGTCAAACAAGCAACACCAGGCGGCGTTGTCAAAAAAGGTGATGTGGTAAGAGCAGTTGTGGTTCGCACAAAACGTTCTGTTCGTCGTAAAGACGGATCTTACATCGCATTTGATGAGAATGCAGCAGTGGTAGTTAAAGAAGACAGAAGCCCTCGTGGTACTCGTATTTTCGGACCAGTTGCTCGCGAACTTCGCGAAAAAGACTACATGAAAATCGTTTCCTTGGCTCCAGAAGTTATCTAATATCACAACTTAATCCTTCTGAGGATTGATTTATAGCTTGTTCACGCAAGTCATAGGAGGTGTACGAAATGGCAAAAGTGAAAAAGGTCTTGGAATCTCATAACAACAAGTTGCACGTCAAAAAAGACGACACTGTTATGGTGATCAGCGGTAAAGACAAAGGCAAAAAAGGCCGTGTCATCGCAGCTTATCCTCGTGAAAACCGTGTTCTTGTAGAAGGTGTTAACCTCGTGAAAAAACACCAAAAGCCTAACCAGCTTAATCCGCAAGGCGGCATCATCGAGAAAGAAGCTCCAATCCATGTATCGAACGTGATGCATATTGATCCGAAGAGCGGAAACGTAACCCGTATTGGTTACAAAGTTTTGGACAACGGCAAAAAAGTACGCGTTGCTAAACGTTCCGGAGAATCGATCGACTAATGTAACCGAATGAGAAAGGAGGTCCATAATTCATGGCAAGATTGAAAGAACGTTTTCTAAATGAAATAACTCCTGCTTTGGTGCAGAAGTTTGAATATAGCTCAGTAATGCAAGTTCCTAAAATCGAGAAAGTGGTTATCAACATGGGGGTGGGTGACGCTGTCCAAAACTCCAAAGTGCTTGATTCCGCTGTGAATGATTTGCAGCTGATTTCTGGTCAAAAACCAGTAATCACAAAAGCTAAAAAATCAATCGCTGGTTTTAAACTACGTGAGAACATGCCAATCGGGGTTAAAGTGACATTGCGCGGCGAGCGTATGTACCACTTCCTTGATAAATTGTTCAACATTACTCTTCCTCGTGTACGTGACTTCCAAGGGGTATCAAACAAAGCGTTTGATGGTCGTGGTAACTACACACTTGGTCTTAAAGAGCAACTCATCTTCCCTGAGATTGAGTATGATAAAGTGGACAAAGTCCGCGGTATGGATATCGTAATCGTAACTACGGCTAAAACCGATGAAGAGTCTCGCGAATTGCTTACTCAACTCGGAATGCCTTTCGCAAAGTAAGAAACTAATAGTATCCGGGTGTCCTTGACAGACCCCGAATTCTCCGAAATTATTTAGGAGGTGTCAGGCTAAGTGGCAAAAACTTCAATGAAAGTTAAACAACAACGTGCTCCGAAGTTTAAAGTTCGTGCTTATACTCGTTGCGAACGTTGTGGTCGTCCACATTCTGTATTACAGAAGTTTAAAATTTGCAGAATTTGTTTCCGTGAATTAGCTTATAAAGGCCAGATCCCTGGCGTGAAAAAAGCAAGCTGGTAAAAAGTCCTGAACGGGAAGGAGGTTACACACAATGACTATGTCTGATCCAATTGCAGATATGCTTACTCGCATTCGTAATGCGAACACAGTTCGTCACGAAACGGTAGAAATGCCTGCTTCGACGATGAAAAAACAAATCGCTGAAATCCTGAAGCGTGAAGGTTTCATCCGTGATGCTGAATATGTGGATGATAACAAACAAGGAATTATCCGTATCTTCTTGAAATACGGACAAAACAACGAGCGTGTTATTACTGGTCTGAAAAGAATCAGTAAACCAGGTCTACGTGTTTACACGAAGAGCAATGAAGTACCTCGCGTACTTGGCGGTCTCGGAATCGCGATCATTTCTACTTCCAAAGGCGTAATGACAGATAAAGAAGCTCGCCAAGCAAAATCTGGCGGCGAAGTTATCTGCTACGTTTGGTAATATAAGTCACAAAACAAGGAGGTGCAACACATGTCCCGTATTGGTCGCAAACCAATTACTGTACCAAGTGGCGTAGAAGTCACTTTGAATGACACCGTTATTACGGTAAAAGGTCCTAAAGGTACACTCACACGTGAACTTCATAAAGATATGAAGGTAACTGTTGAAAATAATGAAATTCTTGTAACTCGTCCTTCTGACAACAAACTCCATCGTTCCCTACACGGTACTACTCGTTCCGTTGTTAGTAACATGGTAAGTGGTGTAACTGAAGGTTTCGAAAAATCTCTAGAGCTGGTTGGGGTCGGATATCGTGCAAGCAAATCTGGAGATAAGATTGTACTGAACGTGGGTTACTCCCATCCGGTAGAAATCACTCCGGAACCGGGCATTGAGTTCGATGTTCCTACGAACACAAAAATCATCGTTCGCGGTATCAATAAAGAGCGTGTAGGTGCATATGCAGCTGAGATCCGTTCTGTTCGCGAACCTGAGCCTTATAAAGGTAAAGGGATTAAATATGAAGGCGAGCGCATTATCCGTAAGGAAGGTAAAGCCGGTAAGAAGAAATAAGTTTTCTTACCGTTTTTCCCTCGTCCCTATCATATGGTGGCGATATGCTCGTGTTTCTAATATACCCTGTGCGTCTTAATATGAAGCGTTAAAGGCAAACTGAAGGGAGTGAAACGAAGATGATTACTAAACAAGATAAGAACAAAGTACGTCTGAAAAGACATATCCGTGTTCGTGGTAAAATTTCTGGAACAGCTGAACGTCCACGTTTGAACGTATTCCGTTCATCCAAGCATATCTACGCTCAATTGATCGATGATGTAGCAGGTGTAACCCTGGTATCCGCATCAACAGTAGATAAAGCAATCAGTGGCGAAATCAATAACGGTGGTAACGTAGAAGCAGCTCGTAAAGTGGGCGAACTCGTTGCTAAACGTGCAAAAGAAAAAGGATACACTAACATCGTTTTCGATCGTGGTGGCTACCTTTATCATGGACGTGTTCAAGCATTAGCTGATGCTGCTCGTGAAGCAGGGCTTGAATTCTAAGATATTTTTAAAAGGAGGTTAACGACTTGCGTGTAGATCCTAACACTTTAGAACTCACTGAAAGAGTTGTAAATATTAATCGCGTAGCTAAAGTAGTAAAAGGCGGACGCCGTTTCAGTTTCAGCGCACTAGTTGTTGTCGGCGATGGCAACGGCTGGGTTGGAGCTGGTATTGGTAAAGCTGGCGAAGTACCTGATGCGATTCGCAAAGGTATTGATGATGCTAAGAAAAATCTGATTTATGTACCAATCGTAGGAACATCTATTCCTCACATGATCACTGGTAAGTTCGGCGCTGGCCGTGTTCTTTTGAAACCAGCTTCTGAAGGTACTGGAGTTATCGCTGGTGGACCAGTACGTGCCGTTTTGGAACTTGCTGGTGTAGGTGACATTTTGACAAAATCACTGGGTTCTTCGAATTCCATGAACATGGTCAATGCGACCTTGGAAGGTTTGTCCCGCTTGAAACGCGCTGAAGATGTAGCGAAATTGCGTGGAAAAACTGTCGAAGAGCTTCGGGGCTAAGGAGGGAATCTCATGGCTAAATTGGAAATTACCCTCGTTCGCAGTTTGATCGGACGTAATGAGTCACAAAGAGCGACTGTTAATACTCTCGGTCTTCGTAAGATCAACCAAACTGTGGTTCATAACGATAATGCTGCTATCCGCGGTATGGTGAACAAAGTAAGTCACATGGTTTCTGTTAAAGAAATCCAAGAGTAATTCGTAAGGGACATGTCCCACAAATCATTAAGGAGGTGCAACGAACGATGAAGTTACATGAACTTTCTCCAGCACCTGGATCCCGCAAAGAACGCAAACGCGTTGGACGCGGTACTTCCAGCGGTATGGGTAAAACTTCAGGTCGCGGTCATAAAGGTCAAAACTCTCGCTCTGGCGGTGGTGTACGTCCAGGCTTCGAGGGTGGACAAAACCCATTGTATCGTCGTCTGCCAAAACGCGGTTTCACGAATCCTACTCGTAAAGAGTATGCGGTTGTGAATCTTGAAGATCTGAACAGTTTTGAAGCAGGTACAGAAGTAACTCCAGAAATTTTGGTTAATTCGGGTATTGTGAAAAACACAAAATCCGGAATCAAAATTCTGGGTAATGGCGATATTACTGTGAAGTTGACAGTTAAAGCTAACAAGTTCTCTCAATCTGCGGTAGAGAAAATCGAGGCTGCCGGCGGTAAAACCGAGGTGATCTAATGCTCACAACCTTAAAGAATATATGGCGAGTCGAAGATCTGCGTAAACGGATTTTATTCACTCTCTTTGTTCTGATAATCTATCGCATTGGCTCCTTTGTTCCGGTTCCCGGAGTTAACAAAGAAGTATTCACTGCGGCAGATTCGCAAGGCAGAGAATTGTTTGGTCTTCTGAACACATTCTCGGGCGGAGCGTTGTTCCAATTTTCGATCTTCGCGCTCGGGATTATGCCATATATTACAGCATCCATCATTGTACAGCTTCTGTCGATGGATGTTATTCCGAAACTAGCGGAATGGGCTAAACAAGGTGAGCATGGTAAGAAAAAACTTGCGCAGCTCACGCGTTATGGTACAGTAATTTTGGGGTTAATCCAGGCTTTTGGTACATCTATCGGTTTTAACCGGTTGTATGGACAGGAAATGGTGCCGAATGCAACATTCATTGACTATATTGTCATTGCAATTGTATTGACTGCAGGTACTTCATTCCTCATGTGGCTCGGTGAACAGATTACTGAAAAAGGTATTGGTAACGGGATTTCCATCATTATCTTTGCAGGTATCGTTTCAACGATTCCTAATGTGATCCGTACGACAGTTGAATCTGAATTTATCCAGGCTGATCAAGTATTCATGAATGCACTTAAAGTGATCATTGTGGTACTGGTTCTCCTGTTAACAGTAGTAGGGGTTATTTACATCCAGCAAGCGATTCGGAAGATTCCGGTTCAATATGCTAAACGTGTTGTAGGTAACAAAATGTACGGTGGACAAAACACTCATATTCCGCTGAAAATTAATGCGGCAGGTGTAATCCCAGTCATTTTTGCTGTATCACTTCTTCAGTTCCCTGTCATCATTGCTTCATTTTGGGCTAATTATGGCTGGGCTGATTGGGTAACTGCTAATTTGTCTTATGACAAACCGCTGGGTATGGTACTCTATGTACTTATGATTATCGGCTTTACATTCTTCTACACTTTCGTGCAGATGAATCCGCAACAAATGGCCGATAACATGAAGAAGAATGGTGGTTACATCCCAGGCATTCGCCCGGGTAAAGCAACTGAGAAATACTTGTCCCGTGTCATGACTCGTTTGACTATGACCGGAGCTTTGTTCTTGGCTGTCATCTCCGTTCTACCTGTATTCTTAGGTTCGCTTTCTGGTTTGCCGCAAGTTGCACAACTTGCTGGTACATCCATGCTGATCGTAATCGGTGTAGCACTGGATACGACCAAACAAATCGAAAGTCAATTGATTAAACGCCATTACAAAGGTTTCATCAATAAGTAGCCATAGGTTCCGGTATTGAAAGCAGCTAATCATTTGTTTGATTGTTGCCAGAACCGGCACCTATTGTGCTGTTTCTTGTTGAAGGGATAGTCTTGGAGGGAGTGACATAACGTGAACATTTTATTCATGGGCCCTCCTGGGGCAGGGAAAGGGACACAAGCAGAAGCAATTGTAAATGAATTCAGCATTCCTCACATTTCAACAGGCGATGCATTTCGCTTAGCGATCAAACAGGGAACTCCTATTGGGATGAAAGCTAAAGAATACATGGACCAAGGACTGCTTGTACCAGACGATGTAACAATCGGTATTGTTGAAGAACGCCTACAGCAGCCTGATTGCAAGAAAGGGTTTCTATTGGATGGATTTCCAAGAACCATTTCTCAAGCAGAAGCGCTTGACGGTATCCTAAATCGACTTAATACTGGTTTGGACCATGTCATCAACTTGAAAGTAGACCGTGACAAACTGCTTGCTCGTCTAACGGGACGTCGCTTGTGTAAAAATTGCGGTGCTACGTATCATGTTGTTTTTAACCCTCCTAAACAGGAAGGCATTTGTGATAAATGCGGCGGCGAATTGTATCAACGTTCTGATGATAATGAAGAGAGCGTAGGTACACGTCTTGACGAATATATCAACAAAACTGCACCACTCCTCACGTTTTATGAGAACAAAGGTCTTCTGCGTCAAATCGACGGGGAACAGGAAATTCATGCGGTGTCGCAAGAGATCGTATCCTTACTGCGAGGTTAATGGTAATGATCATTTGTAAGTCCGATGCAGAACTGGGATCAAACTGTGATGCAAGATTAACTCGCACATTAGTGCAGGCTGATCCTGCAAATCACGGTATTGCTCGGGTTTTGTCCGGAGAACTTGACCAAATGACTGATCAACATAATCGCAGTCAAGGGGCTGTGCCGTCTTTCACAGGTTATAACGGTTTTCCTGCCAGTATTTGTACTTCAGTCGATGAACGAAGAGTGCATGAAGCGTCGAACAATGTTCGGCTGTATACAATGTCGTATGACAATGTGCTGTGTGCTCAAGAACTTTCTTTTGTTCTTAACCAGACAGGATGTAATTTTTACGAAAGCGAGATGCGTAGGTGATGAGACGATGAATCAAAAGATCCCACAAGTCGGACAGATCGTAAAAATACTTCGAGGCAGAGATGCCGGTCAGATTGCAGTAGTCATTGCTGTTGAGGACAACAGGTTCGTGTATATTGCTGACGGATACAAACGTAAGTTTGACGGACGAAAGAAGAAGAACCTTCTTCACCTGGAACCCCAGCCGATGATTAGCAGCGAGGTTGTGAACAGCTTAAACGAAGTTGGACGGGTAACGAACGGAAAACTGCGTTATGCAGTTCAGCAGTTCTTAAATGTAGGCGGAGTTCAAAGCTGAAGAGAAAGGAGACTAACTGTGGCCAAAGAAGATGTCATTGAAGTGGAAGGAACGGTTCTTGAGCCGCTTCCCAACGCAACGTTCAAAGTAGAGCTTGAGAATGGTCATCAAATTCTAGCTCACGTTTCCGGCAAACTGCGGATGCACTTTATCCGCATTCTGACAGGAGATAAAGTGGTTGTTCAGTTATCGCCTTATGACCTATCAAAAGGGCGTATAACTTATCGTAAATAGTAAGGCTTATTTTCTGAAATAACGATGAAGGTTTATATCAGCTTTGCATGGTATCATAATCTAGTGTACTCTATGTAAATAGATTGTGTATTATCTGGCTGTTAGCATGCTTTCGAAGTCAGTTTTACTCATCGTAAAACTTTGAGGAGGTAATCAACATGAAGGTAAGACCTTCTGTAAAACCTATCTGCGAGAAATGCAAAGTCATTCGCCGCAAAGGTAATGTAATGGTCATCTGCGAAAATCCGAAACACAAACAAAAACAAGGTTAATAGAAGGGGGTGTAGCGTAAAATGGCTCGTATAGCTGGTGTGGATTTGCCACGTGATAAACGCGTTGAGATCGCCTTGACATATATTTTCGGAATCGGTTCAACGACTTCCAAGAAAATTTTGAGCGAAACAGGCATTAGTCCGAATACTCGTGTCCGTGATCTTACGGAAGATGAAGTGAGCAAATTACGTGAAAGTATCGACAAAATGGTTAAAGTAGAAGGTGACCTTCGTCGAGAAATTTCTTTAAATATTAAACGTTTGACTGAGATTGGATGCTACCGTGGTATTCGTCACCGTCGTGGTCTTCCAGTTCGTGGACAACGTACTAAAACAAATGCTCGTACGCGTAAAGGTCCTCGTCGTACTGTAGCAAATAAAAAGAAATAAGAAGGGAGGATAATCTACAATGGCTAAACCGAAAAAAGTCGTACGTACTAAACGTCGTGACCGTAAAAATATTGAGTCTGGCGTGGCTCACATTCGTTCCACGTTCAATAACACAATTGTTACAATTACGGATCCACACGGTAACGCTATCTCTTGGGCAAGCTCCGGCGGTCTTGGATTTAGAGGTTCCCGTAAGTCGACTCCATTCGCAGCTCAAATGGCAGCAGAATCTGCAGCTAAAGCAGCAATGGAACACGGCATGAAAGCAGTTGAAGTTATGGTTAAAGGTCCAGGTGCTGGCCGTGAAGCAGCGATCCGCTCTTTGCAAGCTGCTGGTCTTGAAGTTAACCTGATCAAAGACGTAACTCCTGTGCCACATAACGGATGCCGTCCTCCAAAACGTCGTCGTGTCTAATGAGATTTGCCCCCTTCGTGTGGTATAATCCGGCACAATCTGTTAATAATGGTTGTTTAGGCATACTACATGGTAACACTAGATAAGGTAAATATTTCATATCGGACCGACGTTTTGAAGGAGGGGTATTGCAGTGATAGAAATCGAAAAGCCAAAAATTGAGACGGTAGACGTCAACGATGATGGCACTTATGGCAAATTTGTGGTAGAACCGCTGGAACGCGGATATGGTACGACGCTAGGTAACTCGCTTCGCCGTATCTTGCTTTCCTCACTTCCAGGTGCGGCAGTTACATCGGTGCAAATCGATGGAGTGTTGCACGAGTTTGCTACAGTTCCTGGCGTAATGGAAGACGTTACGGAAATCATTCTGAACCTTAAAGCTTTGTCTTTGAAGATTCACTCTGATGAAGAGAAGATTCTTGAGATTGATGCTGAAGGTGAAGGGGCTGTTACAGCCGGAGATATCCGTGCGGATAGTGATGTTGAAATCCTTAATCCGGATCTTCATATCGCTACTCTTGGTCCAGGTTCGAGACTACACATGCGTATTTATGCCAATCGCGGTCGCGGCTACGTCCAGGCAGATCGGAATAAACGCGATGATCAGCCGATCGGCGTCATCCCTGTGGATTCGATCTATACCCCGATTGCGCGTGTCAACTATGGTGTTGAAAATACGCGTGTAGGTCAAGTAACAAACTACGACAAACTTACACTTGAAATTTGGACAGATGGCAGCATTCGTCCAGAAGAAGCGGTAAGTCTTGGCGCAAAAATCTTGACTGAACATGTACTGCTCTTTGTGGGTCTAACAGACGAAGCAAAAGATGCAGAAATCATGGTCGAAAAAGAGGAAGACAAAAAAGAAAAAGTACTCGAAATGACGATCGAAGAGCTCGATCTATCTGTTCGATCCTATAACTGCTTGAAACGTGCTGGTATCAATACGGTTCAAGAACTTACAACGAAAACTGAAGAGGACATGATGAAGGTACGTAACCTGGGTCGTAAATCTTTAGAAGAAGTGCAAGAGAAGCTCGAAGAGCTTGGTTTGGGTCTTCGTACAGAAGAGTAGCAACACGATTGCTTGAAGTGAAGGAGGGGAAAACATGGCATACCAAAAGTTGGGTCGTAACTCCAGTGCTCGTAAAGCATTGTTCCGTGACCTCGTAACGGATCTGTTCTTATATGAGCGCATTCAAACGACGGAAGCGAAAGCGAAAGAAGTTCGTTCTATCGCTGAGAAATTGATCACTAAAGCTAAAAAAGGTGATTTGCACGCACGTCGTCAAGTTGCTGCATATGTGCGCCGTGAAACAATTGATGGTGAACAGGATGCAATTCAAAAACTGTTCAGCGATATTGCACCACGTTACACTGAGCGTCCAGGTGGATACACTCGTATCATGAAACTGGGACCTCGTCGCGGTGATTCTGCACCTATGGTTTACTTGGAATTAGTAGACCGCGTGTAATATTAGGCGAGAGTGAAGGAAGGGTGGACAGGATCTAGGTTCTGAACTGCCCCTTTTTTTCACTTGCGCTACGCTGTAGTTTGGGGAGGAGCTCCGAGAGGAGCTCTTTTTCATTGTGGTGCTTGCATTCGATACGAAGTGGTTACTGTGATTAGTATGGTATGATGAGGTGAGAATAATGCGGAACATTTGTATGCGTGTGAATTATGATGGAACGGATTACTTTGGTTTTCAGACACAGCCCATTGGCAACACAATACAGGATGTTATCGAGAAATCGATTAAATATCTGACTGGAGAGGAAATCAAAATCCATGCCTCAGGACGTACTGATGCTGGGGTCCATGCAAGGGGACAAGTGTTTCACTTTCACACAGAGTCCAAGATTCCTCTTGAACGCTGGTGCATGGCTCTTAACACAAGACTTCCTGACGACATCCTTATAACAGATGCATATGAAGTACCACTCTCATTTCATTCCCGGCGCTCTGCCAAAAGAAAAACTTATCGTTATACGATTAATGCGAATCAATTTGCAGATCTATTTAATCGACGAATACAGCTGCACCATCCAGGCAAGCTCGATATTAAGGCAATGAATGAAAGTCTGCCGTACTTACTAGGTACGCACGACTTTACTTCTTTCGCATCTAGGCATTCAACGAAGGATTCCCATGTCAGGACTTTATATGAAGCGCGAATGGACCACGACACTTCCATGTGCAGAGTGGATCATCCGCGAGATCAAGGTATTATTCATATCTATTTGACCGGTAATGGTTTTCTTCAGCATATGGTGCGAATTATTATCGGTACGCTCTTGGAAATAGGAGAAGGGAAACGTCAGCCTGAAGATATGAAACATATTCTGGCTGCACAAGACCGCTCTGCAGCTGGTCCTACAGCGGTTAGCAAGGGTTTAATGTTATGGAATGTAGAGTACGAAAATCTCCTAAAAAAAACCTGCGATAATGTCTTGCGAAGTAGCATTTAATCGTGTAATATATAAGTTGTGTTTTCTTAATGGCTTTCCCACAGCCCCACTTAAGTAAACAATATGCAACACACGTAAATCCATCAAACTAACAGCAACTTTTAACGAATATAAATGATAACTATTAATGCGTATTATGAACGCGATATTTAAAGGAGGATCTTTTCATGCGTACCACTTATATGGCTAAGCCTAGTGAAGTTGAGCGTAACTGGCACATCATTGACGCTGAAGGCAAAACGCTTGGCCGTTTGGCAAGCGAAGCTGCGGCTCTGATCCGCGGTAAACATAAGCCACAATTCACTCCACACGTTGACACTGGTGATTTCGTTGTTGTCATCAATGCTGAGAAAATTGTTCTTACAGGTAAGAAAATGGAGAACAAAAAATACTATCGTCATTCCATGCACCCAGGTGGCCTCAAAGTCACTGTTGCAAAAGACATGGTGAAAAACAAACCTGAACGTATGATCGAACTTGCTGTACACGGCATGCTTCCTAAAACACGTATGGGTAACCAAATGAAACTTAGATTGAAAGCATATGCTGGCGCTGAACATCCACATGCAGCACAAAAACCTGAAGTTTACGAACTTCGCGGATAATTAAAAGGAGGACAGTTTCATGGCACAAGTACAATACTATGGGACAGGTCGTCGTAAACATTCGGTAGCTCGTGTTCGCCTTATACCGGGTGAAGGACGCATTGTCATTAACAAACGTGATATCAACGATTATTTCGGCGGTTTGGAAACACTCAAACTGATCGTTAAACAACCACTTGAACTGACTGAAACTACAAGCAACTACGATATTCTCGTTATTGCTCACGGTGGCGGTATTACTGGTCAAGCAGGAGCAATTCGTCACGGTATCTCCCGTGCACTTCTTAAAGTAGATCCTGAGTACCGTGGAAGCTTGAAAAAAGCTGGCTTCTTAACACGTGACTCACGTATGAAAGAACGTAAAAAATACGGTCTTAAAGCGGCTCGTCGCGCACCTCAGTTCTCCAAACGTTAATCTGTTCGGATCAAAAGTCCTTTCTTCTTCGGAAGAGAGGACTTTTTTTGCTGTTTACATAGTAGGAATATAAGATGAATATCAATAATTACTAATAATTCTGACAGTTTGCCTTGGAAATAGCATTGACATCCAACTGGAAATATTTATACTTAATTGTAATTCATATCATATATATCGGTTTAGTGTAAAAAATATACCCCTGTGGGAGGTCTTCATTGTGAATCTGTTAGAAAAAGAAGAGTTGGCTAGAGACAAGGCAATTGAACTGGAAGATGCTTCTCCAGAAGAGATTATTCGTTACGCTGTAGAGACATTCCCGAACATCACTTTTGCATGTAGTTTTGGTGCGGAAGATGTTGTTTTAGTGGATATGATTCAAAAAGTCAGTCCTTCTACCGATATTTTTTATCTTGATACAGACTTTCACTTTAAAGAGACGTATGAAACAAGAGATCGACTTGTAGCACGCTATCATATTGATTTCGTTCGAGTGTCTCCGAAATTAACACCAGACGAACAAGCGGCTGCTCATGGTCCAGAACTTTGGAATTCTGAGCCTAACGCTTGCTGTAATATTCGCAAAGTAGAACCGCTTACCCGTATTTTATCCCAATATGATGCGTGGATTACTGGCATCCGCCGAGATCAAGCCCCGACTCGTGCTAACTCTAAGAAGGTAGAGTATGATACGAAATTTGGACTTATGAAATTCAACCCAATTGCCGGATGGACTAATGAGGATGTGTGGAAATACATTAATGAAAATAATCTGATTTATAATCCATTGCATGATCAAAACTACCCTAGCATTGGCTGTGAACAATGCACTAGACAAGTGATGCCAGGTGAAGATCCGCGCGCTGGGCGTTGGTCAGGTAATGATAAGACCGAATGTGGGCTTCATAAATAACATATCTATCACGTTGCTAAAGTGTGTATAGACTATAGGGAGATGAGATCATGGCATCGATATTACCTCACGGTGGTACATTAGTGAATCGAATTGTAGAAGATAAGAATCGGGAAGAATTACTTCAAACCGCAGAGAAACTAAGAAAATTACCGATTAGCAACTGGACCATTTCTGATCTTGATCTCATAGGGGTAGGAGCTTTTTCTCCGCTTACGGGCTTTATGAATGAAGCAGACTATCAGTCCGTGATTGAAGGAATGAGACTTTCGGATGGCACCGTTTGGAGTATACCTATTACGCTTGACGTTGATCGGGATACGGCACAAACCCTCCAAATTGGTGAGACCATTGCACTTACAGGTCAAGAGGACAATGTTATATACGGCACCCTCAAGATAGAGAGTATTTATGAAGTTGATCATGATAAAGAGGCGAAGAATGTTTATAAGACAAATGATCAGGAACATCCAGGGGTAAAAAAGCTGTTTGAACGTTCTGTCTTTTATATTGGCGGTCCCATCTTCGTGTTAAACCGTAAACAACCTGCTAAATTTAATGAGTTCTACTTTGACCCCCAACAAACACGGCAACTTTTTCAACAAAATGGCTGGAAAACGATTGTTGGTTTCCAAACACGGAACCCTGTTCACCGTGCCCATGAGTATATCCAAAAAAGCGCCATGGAGATTGTAGATGCATTATTCCTTAATCCGCTGGTAGGCGAAACAAAATCAGACGACGTTCCCGCCGATGTTCGTATGAACAGTTATCTAGCGCTGCTTGAGAATTATTATCCTGCCGATCGCACCTTTTTAGGTGTCTTTCCAGCAGCAATGCGTTATGCGGGCCCTAGAGAGGCTATTTTCCACGCGATTGTACGCAAAAACTATGGATGTACTCATTTTATTGTTGGTCGGGATCACGCTGGAGTAGGAGACTACTACGGTACCTATGAGGCTCAAGAGATATTTACTAACTTTACAAGAGAGGAACTGGGGATTACTCCTCTTTTCTTTGAACATAGCTTCTTTTGTTTAAAATGTGGCAACATGGCTTCTGCCAAAACATGCCCGCATAGTAAAGAAGATCATATGACCTTGTCGGGTACCAAAGTTAGAGCTCTTCTCCGTGATGGCAAGTGCCCGCCGCCTGAATTCACACGTCCAGAAGTGGCCCAAATATTGATTGAAGGTATGACGGAACACGTTACGTCTTAGATTTCATAAGTTTGTCCATATGAACGGTATATTTGTCCACCTCGTCCCATATAGATCATTATGGTCATTTATGGGATCGGAGGTGGCTTTTTTATGCGTAAACAGCGTTCAAGCAAATTGATGGTATGGATCCATGTAAGCACCATGAAAAAACTGATGATGGGTTTTCTCTTGCTGGCACTCTTTATCTGTATTGCAGTGTATGAGGTCCCGGCATCGAAAACATGGAGTTCGTGGAGCTTGCCGCTATCAGGTAAGGTAATAGCTCTAGATGCTGGTCATGGAGGACCTGATGGGGGAGCTGTCAGCAAACAAGGGATCATTGAGAAAGATATTAATTTAGCAGTGGCTCTTTACTTACGTGATTACTTGCAGCAAGCAGGTGCCACAGTGGTGATGACAAGAGAAAGAGATGTGGACCTAGCTCCCCCTGACACCAAATCTTATTCGAGACGAAAAACAGAAGATTTAAAGCAGCGAGTTAAAATGATTAATGACAAAAAAGCAGATCTTTTCATTACGATCCATATGAACAGTATTCCTTCAAACCGCTGGAGTGGTGCTCAAGTATTCTATTACCCTAATCATGAGGATAATGCAGATTTTGCTGCGCTTGTACAAGATGAGATAAGAAGGAATCTTGAGAACACAGACCGAATAGCCAAAACAGTAAACACTGTATATCTGCTGCAAGCGCTAAAAATGCCAGCGGTATTAGTAGAAGTTGGTTTTCTTTCTCATCCTGAGGAGTCTAGACTTCTTGCGGAAGAAGAGTATCAACGCAAAGTGGCTGCTTCGGTGTACAAAGGGATTTTAAGATACACGTCTGGTGAAAAAATGAAAAAGTAAGCCCTCCGCACCTCGGTGAGTGATATAATGGACGTGTATGAGAAAGATCTGAGTGAAATACATGCCAATAGACTAAAGCTGAGGTGCAATTATCATGTTATCAAGAGATCAGGTACTAGAAGTGCTTTCTACCTTGCAAGAGCCTATGAGCGGTCTGTTATTTACAGATTTGCAGTTTATTCGGGATATCATGGTAAAAGAGGACAGTGTGGCTTTAACCTTGATTTGTTTGACCGATGATGAAAACGTTCGCAATATACTAAAAAATAATGTCACAGCTCTTCTTCAGGAAGCGGGCGTACAAGAGGTCCATGTAAGAATGCGCCTTGCATCAGCTGCGGAAAAAGAATCCCTCCCTAGCTCTGAACAGAAATCAACAAAAGAAACGGAACCTGCCGATGATGAAGTACTTGTAAAAGGACACGCGGCTGGTATGGAGTCTCATGAATTGCTCGATCCCAAATCCGGAGTTACCTTTATAGCTATTGCTAGTGGTAAAGGAGGAGTAGGGAAATCAACGGTCACCGTTAACTTGGCTGTTGCGCTGGCGAGACAAGGCAAAAAAGTAGGGATCATAGATGCGGATATCTATGGATTTAGTATCCCAGATATGATGGGCATTGAAGATGCGCCTGTACTGATAGATGGAGTAATTGAGCCGGTTGAGCGTTTTGGTGTGAAAGTGATGTCTATGGGATTCTTTGTACAAGAGAACAGCCCTGTCATTTGGAGAGGGCCGATGCTTGGCAAGATGTTGCGACAATTTTTTAGTGATGTAAATTGGGGGGATTTAGATTATATGATCCTTGATTTGCCTCCGGGTACAGGGGATGTCGCGCTAGACGTACACCAAATGATTCCGCAAAGCAAAGAAATTATAGTAACGACACCGCATGCCACTGCGGCATTTGTTGCTGCCAGAGCAGGGGCTATGGCCATTCAAACCAATCATGAATTGCTTGGAGTAATAGAAAATATGGCTTACTACGAGTGTAGTGCATGTGGTACAAAAGATTATGTATTTGGAAGAGGTGGAGGAGGGCGACTAGCAGAAAGCTTGCACACGGAGCTTCTTGCTCAAATCCCATTGGGTTCTCCCGATAATCATATATCTGAGCCGGATTTTTCGCCCTCAGTATATAAGGAAAATACAGAGATCGGCAAAATATATGATGAAGTAGCCAAACATCTAATTACAGGCTAAAGTTTATAATTAAAGAAAATCATATAAGATTATACTCAAAAGGCCAAGCGATCCGCTTGGCCTTGTTTTTCCTGAATAAGTTACTACAAGGTAATACTTAGTTAACTACCGCTACCACTGCCCTCACCACCACTACTACTGCCGCCTTCTTCCTTTTTACCACCTTGGCTCTTGGATTGGTCTTTCTTTTCTTGATCTCCTCCAGCACCTTCGCTTTGTTTAGGCTGAAGTTCTTCTTTGACGACTGACTTTAACAGCTCCATAACTTCCATCCGAAAAATAGGATTTTGCATGGCTTCCTGCATAACACTCATTGTCTGTTTACGATAATCTGCCGTTTGGGTTAGTTGTAATAACATTTTAGTCATTTCGGGCGATTTTAATATATCTTCCATTGATTTTTGATAGGAGGGATCTTTAATGAGTTCCATATGAATTTGTTTACTTTGGGAATTGACTACTTTAGCAAAATCCCCGGCAAATTTTGGATCTTTCATAATTTCCTCAAATACTTTTTTATATTCAGGAGAAGACAAGGTATCTTTAACGGCCACTCTGATTTCATCTGAAGAGCTCTGTGCAGTGAGCATTTTTATTCCTAACCCTTTAGATGTATTTACTGAACCACTTGAATTGTTTCCCGAACCTGCTTCGCTGGATGAGCCTTGGCCCGAACTACTTTCTCCGAGAAGAGCTTCTTCCAGAGCTTTTTTACCTTCATCGCTTTTTAGAATATCAATGACCATTGTCTTTGTTTCTTTATAACTCCCCTGCGGAGCAGCACTTGGATTATCAGACCCGCAACCGGATAAAAATAAAGCCAGACCTCCTGCAATACATAAACATTTAATGCTATGCCACTTCAATTGCTTCACATCCCCTTTTTCTGAATAACTGAATGTAGTATGTGGGGCAAGGAAGGGATTTATGTCTGTAAAGCCATGGTGTTTTTTAGAGATCGTTGGTAAAATAAACACTTGGAGGTGGAAAAGTTTTGAATTTAAGGAAATGGTTTAATTTATTTTGGCAAACCTTATGTATTGGCGGGATCGCGTCATTAATAACGGGACTAATACTCACCACGGGGGAGTACAAGCCATCAAGTACTGCAGATTTCCTATTGTATCTACTTATCTTATTCGGAGCGGGTATGATGATTAGTGTCTACTCACAGCTTGGCTTTTTCGCTTACTTAATCCTTAATTATATGGGGAGAGGCACATTTTCTATAAAAACATGGAATTACATTCAGTTAGCGCTAACGATTCTTGCCTTACTTGAATTAATGTTCTTCCGTATATTTATGGATAACAGTAAAACGGGGTTTACAGATATGCTGCTTAGTTTGATTATTTTAGCGACTGCACTTGTAACCGCATATTTTAAAGTAAAAGCTACAAATAGTAATGCCCTAATACCGACTTTATTTTTCATGATCGCTTTGACCATAGTGGAGACCATTGGTGTATTAAATATTGGGGAAAATGCAGCTACTACGTTTACCGTGATTCCGCTTCTTGCTTGTAATACATATCAAATTCTTATGCTTCACCGAATTGTACCAAGAACGGATTCCAAAGCAAAAGAGCTAACTTAAGCGTTAGCTCTTTTTGTTTATAGTCCCGCTGCGTCTTCAATTTGTTGATCAATAAAGGCTTGGTCGCGTACCTCGGTACCTTTTACATTAGACTGATTAATTAATTCGGATACAGTTACGAACTCATATCCTTTTTGACGAAGCTGATCAATAATAATAGGTAATGCTTCATGAGTTTGTTTTACAGAGTCACTGGCATGAAGAAGAACAATATCACCGGGATGGGCTTTACTGACAACACGATTCACAATTTGATCCACTCCAGGGTTCTTCCAATCGAGGGAATCGGTATCCCACTGAACAACCTGATAGTTAAGGTTATCTGCAATGCGTAGTACTCGCTTATCGAAATCCCCGTTTGGAAGGCGGATTAAGTTCGGTTCTTTTCCAGACACATCGGTTAAAATAGAATGGGCTGTTGAAATTTGCTTTTGGATTTCTTCTTCCGTTAAACTACTGTAATTCACATGTTTATATCCATGGCTACCAATTTCAAAGCCGGCATCTTTAATCGTTGTGACCATATCAGGGTGTGTTTTAGACCAAGGGGCTGATAGAAAAAAAGTAGCCTTTTGTACATTTTTATCTTCAAGTACTTTTAGAATTGGTTCGGTGCGTTTATCCCCCCAGCTGATATCAAACGTCAGGGCGATTAATTTTTTCTCTGTTGGTACACTATAAACCGCGGTTGGAGAACCTCCGCCTTCAGAGAATACGGACACATTTTCTGTCTCCACGTAGATGATTCCAAGAGTGAAGATGGCTGCAGCGAAAACAATGAGGAATTTCTTAATCTTTCGACCATTTAAAACATAGAAGTATGAATTCATAATCGATGCTCCTTCCATTTACCAATTCGTTTACTTTTATGTGTATGCTCGTACCTTGTACATATGACAAGCAACCGAACCTTAATGAAATTATAGAAAGAGGGGGACAACATGTTTCATTTAAAAACTTTTATTAAAGATCTCAGATCGTTATCAAAATATGTGTGGGCAGCTGCCATCATTTTTTTAGTTGGAGGAATTCTTGGTTGGATTAGCACCGGTGCTTTGCAAGAAATTATGATTCAGCAAATCAGCGGGATAAAAGAAATCAGTGAGCAGTTGCAGCAAGGGAATAATGTACAGTGGAACTTTTTTACGTTTATATTTTGGAATAATGCAACAAAGGCCATACTTGTGATTTTTGCTGGAGCACTAGCAGGGGTGGTGCCTATCATTTTTCTTGTTATTAACGGGGGAGTTTTAGGCTTTTTACTGCATTTATCATGGCAACAGGGTGTGAGTATGTACGATGTGGTTGTAAAAGGGTTGCTACCGCACGGAATTATAGAAATTCCAGCTATCATTGTTGCATGTGCATTTGGTCTAAAGTTTGGTGTGCTTATCATTAAATCCTTAGGCCAGGGAATTAAGAGTACTCGCAATCGAACTACAGACTTACGGTCCTTTATAAGACAAACCGGTACAGCATCTGTCTGGATTGTTATTCTCTTGTTCATTGCTGCCATTATTGAAAGCACGATAACTTTTGCGCTTGTAAAGTAATTTAAGAATGAATTCATATTTTTCCCAAAACATGAGCATAACAATAAAACATCTTGTAAGGCAGATAAAATACATGATGAAGGAGTATTGTGATGCTCGGAATGCTGTTTAATGAAAAGGAATGTAAAGAACTAGATTATGTGATTCGCAAAGAACTTGATGAGATGCTACTCGATCTCGGTGATTCTAGGCTGGATCGTGAAATCCGATATGCTATAGCTAATCGTTATAAAACAGTCTTCCGTATGTATGCAAGATTTGCGCCTGCAAAAGAACTTTCTAAGTACGCGAGAAATGCACGGATTTCACAATTTAAATAATGATGTGGATATAAATATCCCCTACGGTCCATTTTTAAATGGATTTGAAGGGGATTTTGTTCTATATATCTAACTAAATAGAGGCAGTTTAGAGAGGGCTGTTATTGGCAATAAAGGGTTAAGAGAACTCAATAAGTGCTGTATAACTTTTTTATAAAAAGGTATTGACTCAGTTAGCAAAAATGTGATAAATTATAACTCGTTCCTTTGAAGTAAACATTCTGGTCAACAGGATGTGAAAAGACTTTCGAAAAAAGCTTCAAAAAAAAGTCTTGCATTATCGAAGAGAACATGATATATTATAAAAGTCGCCGCTGAAATTAACAAACGGTGATGAACACGAGGTTAAATGAAAGAATTTGATCTTTGAAAACTGAACAACGAGGAGTTTTACGTAAGTGAAACTCATGAGTGAATGAATACAATTTCAACTTGTTGGTCATAACAAGTTGAATAGAGAACTTTTAGTTCTCGTCAGCATTTTCTAAATGAGCA
>NZ_JACSQL010000019.1 GCF_014836635.1 Paenibacillus gallinarum
ACTTTTCTAGAAAGAAAATAGAAAAACCCCGAATGGTAGTCACTTTTTAAGTGTCTACCATTCGGGGTTCAGTTCAACCTTAAGGATGCCATCCTTTCCAATCCGGAAAATAGATGTGCCATCTTCCTTCTTAATCTCTGGGTGCTTTGATTGGTCATATACGATGTGAACCCACCCAATATAACCATCTGGAATAAGGTACTCGTTCTTTCCAGCCGATTTACTGCAACCTACACCGACTAAAGAAAAACATATCGCTATTAAAAAAAATCGCACTTTTTGAAATAACGCGGGATGTTTCACATACGGGCAATATAAAAACAGTCAATCATATAGACTAACTGCTTGGATAGTGAATATTAAATTATAAAAAAATCTCGAATTTACTTATCCTTGTTCTGCCGTTCATAATCTATTAAGGAACCAATCACAATGCCTAATAACATTCCAAAACCTGCCCCGAGTGATATACTGATACCTATGTTAAGGTCTAAGAAACTACTTACAATCAAGCTTACACAAGCCCCACTACTAAATCCAATAATAAGAAATATGGTTAAATATTTATTTTTATCGTTGTTCATCGTTTCCTCCTCAAATTCAAATTGCTTTTTTGATTTTAGAACCATATTTTTCTGTGAAACCGTCAAATGCATAATGAACAACTAGAATGTTTCCTCGTTTATACTCTGTTACTTTAGTTAATGTAGTAATGGTGTACTCTGCATTTTTAACGGCATTCTCAACTTGACTTGAAGTTTCAAAAAAATATATAAAAATGGCATCTTCTTCTTCGCCGGTTTCTTTGATATTAAATTTATAAGGAACTACATTTTCCATCACTGCATTTGTCGACGGTTGTACTTGTCTTACTTCCATTCCTTGACTTTTAAGAGAAGCCTCAAAACTTTCAAGATACTCATCCTTATCCAAGCCTACTTCTCTTCCTATACACCCAATAATAAAGAAAAGTAACAGAATGTTCAGAAAATTCACCTTTCTCATGCGATCACCACCAAATAAATTCGCTATGCCTTTCAATAGTTTACATACCCTCCAAGGTGTTCGTGTAAGGATCAGTTAATTGATAGCGTTGTATCATTACTTCATCATTTTCGAAAAGCGCTTTCATTATTCAGCGTTAGTTCAATGAGAATGGAGTCGCTACCATCCAGTTCCCCCTTACTTTAGTCATAGCCTCCTTCGGCTTCAGGCAAAGATTTATAAGCCTCCGACTCCTGGGCCATCTGCTGGATGTAGATTCTTAATTCTAGTAATTGATTCGCATCCTCCGTCATTCTACAATTCTGGTCTGTCCACGAAAAAATCTTTGTTTCGCCATCAACAGTTATCTTCCACTTATCTTCGTTGCTTGGCGTTTTGAAACAACCCTCTTCTTTAGATGACTTTTTCGGTCCCATTATGTCTATTGTTTTCATTTTGTCGTATATTTCTCGTAATTCATCTGTGGTAAATATGATGTTTGCTGTTGCCGAGCCTTGAGTAATCAAATCTTTCGTTACCGTTCCCGTATAAGTGTCTATTACATTCTTGGTTACTTCACCATAACCGAAGCTAACCATAAAATTGAAATCTGTTGGCATTTTTAACGGCATTTCGGTTTTCTGCTTAACACCCTTCGCTAATTCCGTATTATTTACCATGTTAGAATCAGAATGATCAGTACTACATCCCGTTATTAAAAGAAATAAAAGAAGCAACGTACAAAGTATCTTTTTCATTGCACTTCCCTCCCGATAATGTAAAGACGAAAATTGGATGGAATTGGTTGCAACAAACTGATTACTAGCGTGAAGAAAAAGCAGCCGATCACATTAATCCGCTGCCTTCTTATCTTAATCAACTATCGATTCCCGTTAGTCTGGAAAAAAGAGATGATTTGGTAACTAAGGTTAATAAGACTCATAATAACCTTGGTAAGGAAAAGATCTTGTAGGAATAGAAATGTTAGGGCTGGGATAATAGCCTTTGTAATTGATAACTGTTGCTTTATTATGGATTAATATTGTGCTCTCTCTTTCTTCTGGGATACCCAGTATTGAAATTACCTTACCATCTAACATAGGCTCATAAAATGAAAAAAGGCCTTTTTGACACAAGTAATTTCTTTCGATTTTTGACAGATTTATATCAACAGATAGTACAGCGCTTATAGTCTCCCCAACGTTTCGGGATATTGATAGCTTGAAGAACACTTGATTTCCAAATAATTTTGGTTCAGTTATATCTATATTCATTTCATTAAAATGAACTCCTTCAAAGATCTCTGAAAACCCCGGGATTTTCTCAAGCATTTTGATGGTAGTGATAAAATTAAATTTCTTCCCTGTTACGACATTAAATCTTTTAATACCATTTAGATTCGAATACAGAATTTCCTCCTTATTAATCCAACAATAATTAGTTATCCTGAAAGGTATTTTAGTTACTTCCTGATTGATTAAGTCATAAACGAATGGTTTATTATGTACAGTTACTGCCATGATTTTTGTTCCATCTTCATTTACAAGCATGCTCAATGGCGCCATATTAATCCTGGAGAACTTGTATAGCATTTTTAATGCTCCATTATCTACGTTTAATTTACAAATTTCCTTGCCAGTATTGATTATTATTTCAAAATCAGTAAGCCAAGTATAATCATGAAGCTGCCCCTGATAAATATTACGCCAATTCTTCTTATCATGTAAGCTCATCACATACATATTTTTGACTCCATCAACTATTCCAGAAAAAGCTATCTGCGAATTATTTTTACTTAAAATAAAATGAAAGTTATCTAAGTTTTGAAACATACTTAAATCAATGTTAACTTCTGATCCATCTAATGGATTCAAAAAGTTTAGATTTTTTTCATTTAGTCTATATAACATTTTTAATCAAGCTCCTTTTCATTTAGAGAATCCATTTCTATATAGATATATTAACATCCCGAGAGGAGCAAATTTATGATTAAGCAAAAACGATCTGTTGGGTTACTCTCTGTACTATTCGTACTGATTTTGGTGATTTCTGCATGCTCAGAGACGACGGAGATTTCATCTGGAGTATCAGAAGCTATGGAAGTAGCGGGAAAATATAAAACTGCTGAATTAGAAAGCCTGTCTAATCTTGAATTTACCGAAAGAAATGCAAATGAGACGCAAATTGAACTTAATTATACTGGCACTGCTTCATTGGGCGAAGAAACTTTAGATCTAGAAGGAACAATCTATCTTTTAAAAGAAGCTGATAAATGGAAAGTAAATAATAATGTTTCCCGTAAGAAGAGACTAGTTTTTTAGTATATATGAACAAAAAAAGACTGGATAATTATCCAGTCTTTTTTACATAGTATATTTCTCGATTAATATAGTGTTTTAAGCGATTCAGATGTGAATGGAACCAAATCATCCAAACGTCCTTCTCTAATTTTAGTTGCCCACTCCGGATCTACTAACAAGGCTCTACCGATGGCAACCAAATCAAATTCATCATTATCTAATTTTTTAACTAAATCTTCAATTCCTACGTTACCAGCACCTTTACCTTCTCTGAATAGTGATATGAAATCACCATCCAAGCCAATCGAACCAACAGTGATTGTTGGTTTTCCAGTAATTTGTTTCACCCAACCCGCAAGATTCAAATCGGATCCTTCGAATTCTGGCTCCCAGAATCGGCGGGTGGAACAATGGAAAATATCCACTCCGGCTTCAACTAGTGGTGTGAGAAATTGTTCTAATTCGTCAGGAGTCTTAGCTAGTTTAGCGGTGAAGTCTGACTCCTTCCACTGGGAAATACGCAGTATAATCGTAAAGTCAGGTCCCACTGCATCGCGGCAAGCTTTAATAACTTCTTCAGCAAAACGTGTACGCGCAACCAGGCTGCCACCATAGCGATCGGTGCGTTCGTTTGTTTTCTCCCAGAAGAACTGGTCAACTAAGTAGCCATGTGCACCATGTATTTCTATGCCATCAAACCCAGTGCGTTTTGCATTAGAAGCTGCTTGAGCAAAAGCATTAACGATCTCAACAACTTCAGATTCAGAATAATCATTAACGTTTTTTCTAGCGCCCATGTGCCAAATTTGAGGAATGATTTTTCCTCCTGCTTCATGTACTTCTGAAACTACGTTTGCCCAACCTTCTAATGCTTCCTTACCATAAATGAAGGGAACATTTTCTTGATAAGATGCATCCGCGTGATTAACAACCGTGCCTTCCGTTACGATTAAGCCAACGTTATTCTCTGCTCTACGGCGGTAATATGCTGCTACGTCTGGGCCAGGAACTCCATCAACAGATAGGTTTCGCGTCATTGGTGCCATCACTATACGATTCGATAGTGTAAGGTTTCCTAGAGTATATGGACGGAATAATGGTTGTACAGATTCTGAATAAGACATTTAATTAACCTCCGATTGAATATTAGTCAGTAGCAATGATATGTAAAAAGATAGATGTATGCATCCACTTATCAGGTTATATACATGCACATGCATACAATTTAAAGGATTGGATACTGATTGTCAAGGAACGACTAAACCACTTGCACTAAAAAATGGTTATTTCCCTGCCAAGCAAATACAACAAAAAAAGCCGGATTCCGGATTGGAATCGGCCTCTTGAACTTATTAAAGTGTGACGATAATTGGACCATTTTTAGTAAGGATAATCGTATGTTCGATCTGAGCTACATAGCTATTTTTAGTAGCAAAAGTCCAGTCGTCGTCTTTTTGGAATACTTCTTCTTCTAAGGTTGAGATAAATGGTTCGAATGCGATAACCATCCCTTCCTTTAATAACTCATCATCCGTCGTATCGTTGTAATTATAAATATGGTCGGGTGCTTCATGTATCGCACGTCCAACACCATGTCCTGTAAGGTTTTTGATGACCGTTAAATCATTCTGTTTTGCTGTTAGGAATACTGCTTTTCCAATTCCGCTTTTTTTGGAGCCAGGTTTTGCTTTTTTAAGACCAGCTTCAAATGCTTTCTTGGCAACATCGCATATTTTAGTTAGCATTTCATCTCCTTCGCCAACTACAAATGAGATTCCTGTATCGGCGAAATAACCGTTCTTTGAACCGGAAACGTCTATATTTACGATATCCCCTTCGCGAATAACCCGATCTCCTGGAATTCCATGTGCCACTTCTTCATTAACACTAATACAAGTATAGCCTGGAAAATCATATTCACTTTTTGGAGCTGAAACTGCGCCTTCTTTCTTAAAAAGCTCTTCAGCTATATCGTCAAGCTCTTTGGTCGTTATGCCGGGAACGGTTCTTTGTACCATTTCATCTCGAATAGAAGCAACAATTTTCCCGATTTCCTTCAAACCATTAAAGTCTTCTTCTGTTTTTGCAATCATTTCGCTTATCTCACTTTCCTTTATCATCAATTACAACTATATAAGTATTAAATTATCATATCCAAAGGTGCGATTCTTAGCAACTTTTTATAAACTTCGTAACGTATTTGAAATTAGGATAACCATTACTATGGCTAGAGTTATCAATATTTTAATGTCACTCTAAAGTCAGTTCCTCTTTTTTATCGTTCCATTCAATTGTTAGAAGTATTGACCTATTACTGATAATATTATCTGTAACTACCTGGACCTTAACTTCATTTCTTGATCCCAAATCTTCCATATTACCATCTGCTGTTAGACCCGTATCACTTTTTAATAGATATGAAATATTCTCAACGTTCTCTTCTTCACCTATATATCTTATTGTATATACCCCATCCCCTTGAAAAGTAGCACTCCAATTTTCACTTTGGGCCCTCCAGATTTTCATATCTTCGCTACATCCGATAATAGAAATTGCACTTAATAGAACAATAAGTAAAGGTTTTATTATATTATTCATAATTAAATTCCCCCCCCTTTTTAGGTACTAGAGCAGTGCCCCTCTATGTATGATTTATTCGCTAAACGGATCATAACCCTTAGCTATAATTACTTTTTTAATTGCTGGACTCATGCCAAAGTTTTCGATTTTTTTATCCGCATAGTCATACGAGATCGTAAATTCTTGTGATTCCTGTTCAACAACATGTCCTTCCATAGCAATAGAATCGAGTGCCATCTCAGGTAACAATTCTTTATTCGTGATTACGACATCCAGTTCATATTTGTTTTTCAGATATTTTACTGCTTCCTCTTCCGCTTCTTTAAAATAGACCTGTTTATCACTTTGCTTCATGTCCTGGCACCCTCCCAAAATGAAAGTGGTTAGTACAGTCAAGTAAAATATACATGCGAGTCGTCGCTTCAACCTCATATCAATCTCCTATTCTATTCATTAATGGTTTACATATCTGCATCATAGTACAAAATCATTATGATCACATCGGCTGTTAGCATCGTTTTTAAGCGTTTTATTTACAAAATTCACATTACCCAATTCAACTATATTTGCATCAGATCTCTATTATAATTATGTTTTCTCCAGTAGCTTTGCTAAGCCTTACACAATTTTCGCATTCAATCCTGTCAATTACACATCGTCCTGATTATCTTCCATCGTAGTGAGCGCTATATCCATTCGTACACGTCTTAAAAAGATAAAATATGGGTTTTTCCAATCAAAATGGTCGTATTCCCTTTCTATTACCAAAAATATTCTAGTATAATTAAGTACAGACGGCCATCTATTACCAATTGGCTGACATTCAGCAGAGTGATTACATAATTGAATAATTGAATAATGAATCAAATCAGAGGAGGAATTTCGGACCATGAAACATGTGCAGGACACAACAACACTTTATAACGGAGTTAAAATGCCTTGGCTGGGTTTTGGTGTATTTAAGGTTAAGGATGGAGAAGAAGTGGTTGAAGCCGTCAAAACGGCCATTCAGGCAGGTTATCGCAGTATCGATACAGCGAAAGCGTATAACAATGAAACGGGTGTAGCTCAAGGTATTCGTGAATCCGGAATCGCTCGCGAGGATCTGTTCATTACCACCAAAGTGTGGAACGGAGACCAAGGTTACGAATCCACGCTTGCAGCTTTTGAAGCAAGTATGGAACGACTAGATCTGGACTATCTAGATCTTTATCTGATCCACTGGCCTGTCAAAGGCAAGTACAAAAATACATGGAGAGCGCTGGAGAAACTGCATAAGGAAGGACGCATCCGTGCCATTGGGGTGAGTAACTTCCAGATCCACCATCTGGAGGACCTGATGACAGATAGCACGATTAAACCCGCTGTGAATCAGGTGGAACTACATCCACTATTGACCCAAAAGGAGCTTCGGGAGTATTGCAGTAAACATCAAATCCAAATTGAAGCCTGGTCTCCACTTGGTCAGGGACATCTGCTGGAGCATCCGCTTCTTCAGGACATCGCTGCCAAGTACAGCAAGTCACCGGCACAGGTCATTCTACGTTGGGATCTGCAAAATGGGATAGTCACCATACCTAAATCCGTTACACCACAGCGCATTCGCGATAATGCGGACCTATTCGATTTTGAGCTGACCATGGAAGATATCGAGCGCATTAATCAATTGAACGAGAATAAGCGCTTTGGTTCCGATCCGGACAACTTTAACTTTTAACCTTAACATACACAACATACAATTAGGCTAGAATACCTCAAAAAATCCCGATTCGGATGCAAACGTACCTGGATCGGGATTTTGTTTGTTCATTTATAGATATAGTATCTGCGGCGAGTGCCTAGCAGCAACATCCATACCTAGCACGAGCACTTTTTCATTTTCAAGCTCATTCCCGTTGCCGTACAATTTCAATTCAACCTGACTATCGCCATCCCAAACCCCCTACCCGTGAGCTCCCACCTGAACATGAAGTTTAATCCGGATGCGGTGAACAACCGGACCCATTAGCCAGATAGCCAAATACCCGCAGGAATGACAATTTTACCATCGCCTGCTTCTTCCAAGCTGCTACAGCCAGTCGAAACATATCAGTATTATCCGTCAAGCCACCCCCTACCGCTCCATAATCCGTAATCTGATCATCTGGTGTAAAGATGACAGGGAAACTCACTTCATAAGCTTTCATATGGATTCAATACCTTCTCCTCTCTTAAGTAGGAAGTAATATGTACCTATCGTTCAGAAAACCTCTCTACCTGTAATTGAATTGGACTGTCTTTAATATTGCAGCACTTACTGGTAAGCGCATTCTCTCGCTCTGTCATATCAATGCCATAGGGCATAAGACTACGTATTATTGCCCCGTACAATTAAGTTTTGATGTTATTTGTTTTTAAGCTCAGAGTCATAAAGTAAACATCCCTTCCAGTATACTCTATATATGTGCTCCGATTTTTGTGAAGTAACAGTAGAATAGATTCATATTATGGGAGTAAATATCACAATGAGTTCACTCAAATATAAAATATTCAACGTGTTCACAGGCTTCTCTCTATGAATCTTATTAACAATGTTATATTTTATAACAAAAGAATTGCCTTTAGCAGAATGAGTATGTATGATTAAATAACTTCCAATTCATTCCTTCATATTCCTTTTCAAACAGACGTAGCAGAAAGGATGGGATTTCTTGATTGAATTCAGAGGTGTACAGAAGCATTTTGGCCATTTTCATGTCCTCAAAGATATTCATCTTCACATTGAAGAAGGAGAGGTCGTTGTCATTATCGGCCCTTCTGGCTCAGGCAAAAGTACATTGCTCCGCTGCATCAATCGTCTCGAGACAATTACCGAAGGTGAACTTGTTGTCAGTGGTGTCCCTTTACATCAGAAAAAGGTGGACATCAACCTCTTTCGCCGTGACATCGGCATGGTATTTCAACACTTCAATCTCTATCCTCACAAAAAAGTCATCGATAACATTACCCTTGCACCCATGAAGGTGCGTAAACAACCCAAAGAGCAGGCAGCCTCTACAGCGATGAAGTATCTGACCCGAGTAGGCATTGCTGACAAGGCCGATAGTTATCCTTCCCAGTTGTCCGGCGGACAACAGCAGCGTGTAGCCATTGCAAGAGGTCTCGCTATGGAGCCGAAGATCATGCTTTTTGACGAACCCACCTCTGCGCTGGATCCCGAAATGATCGGGGAAGTTCTGGATGTTATGCGGTCTCTTGCCCACAACGGGATGACGATGGTCGTTGTTACACATGAGATGGGTTTTGCCCGCGAGGTCGCAGACCGAGTCATCTTTATGGATGAAGGACGAATTGTAGAAGAAGCCTCTGCTGCTGAATTTTTCGACAACCCAAGAGAAGAACGGGCCAAGAAATTCCTGAGCCGTCTGATTCACCACTGAGAATAATCCATTTTGAAAGGGGTCTTTACCAAATGAAAAATGTATTGAAGTGGCCGTCGTTTATGTTCGTTTTGATTCTATCCCTTGTATTGTCTGGTTGTGGCGCCAGCGGTGGCTCTGGTGGGAATACCGAAGCCAAAGGCACGATCGAACAGATTAAAGAGCGCGGCAAGCTCATTGCCGGCGTGAAATACGACACCAAATTATTCGGTTTGAAAGACCCCGCAAGCGGCGAAGTCGAAGGATTTGATATTGATATTGCCAAGGCACTCGCAAAACAGATTCTTGGAGACGAAACGAAGGTAGAATTGAAGGAAGTAACGTCCAAAACGCGTATTCCAATGCTGCAAAACGGTGATATTGATCTCATCATCGCTACGATGACGATTACGGATGAACGCAAGGAACAAGTGGATTTCAGCGATGTCTATTTTGAAGCCGGGCAGTCCCTGCTTGTGAAAAATGACAGCACGATTACAGGTCTGGAAAGTCTCAGCGGTGTGAAGGTACTTGCCGTCAAAGGTTCGACTTCTGCGCAAAACATTCGCGAAAAAGCCCCGAGTGCCGAGGTACTCGAATACGACAATTATCAGGATGCCTTCACAGCCCTCAAAGCAGGTAAAGGCGAGGCTCTAACGACCGATAACATCATCTTGATCGGCATGCAGCAGACGGATAACAACTACAAGCTGGTTGGTGGAAATTTCACGAGTGAACCTTACGGCATGGCGATTCGCAAAGGTGATACTGCCTTCGTCGAAGAGGTGAACAGTCTGCTTAAAAGCATGAAGGACAGCGGTGAATATGATACATTGCATGAGAAATGGCTTGGCAGCAAGCCCGAGTAACCCCGATTAATGATGGTTAAAACGGCGACTTCGCCTGTATTATGCTGTGCATGGGCATGGCGTTAGTCGCTGTTTCTACCTCTGGAGAACGGAGGCTTCGCGAGCATGGGCAAATTGGACTTCAACGTACTAATCAAACACTCAGATCGATTCCTGGAAGGGTTCCTCAATACCATCCAGGTGAGCATCATGGCCTTGATTGGCAGCTTTATTCTTGGTGCAATCATAGCCATCTTTCGGATATCCCCCATCAAACCGCTCAACTGGATCGGAACGGCTTTTGTGGAGTTTATCCGTAACATCCCCCTACTGCTTGTCGTGTTTTTCTTTTATCTTGGATTACCGGCACTGGGTATTTCACTCGATGGATTCATCTCGGGTACACTCGGTCTGACTATCTATACAGCTGCATTCATTGCGGAAGCAATCCGGGCGGGTATTCAGACGGTCCCTCGTGGACAGTTAGAGGCCGCGAGATCTTCCGGTCTGTCCTATGTACAGGCCATGAACCTGATCGTTTTACCGCAAGCGATAAAGATTGTATTGCCGTCCATTGGCAACCAGTTTATCAATCTTGTCAAGAACTCATCCATCCTTGCGGTCGTGGCTGGCATGGATCTGATGTATTTTGCCGATCTGATCAATTCAGATACGTTCCTGCCGCTGAGCGTCTACACCATTGTTGCGCTGTTCTACCTGGTGCTCACCTTGCCGCTCAGCTTCCTAGTTCACTATATGGAACGCCGATTCGGGCAAAGTGATGCTGATGCCAGCCTTTCCAAAGTCAAACCTAAAAAGAACAATAAAGCGGGTCAGGTCACCATGTAAAACAGACATTCATCCTAAACCTTGTCCTACTACAGAAGGAGGCCGATGATTATGGACTTTAGCGGGGCCTACGCATGGCCCAACCTTCGTTTCTTGCTGCAAGGATTCCTGATCACCCTGCAAGTGGCAGGTTTATCGATTGTATTCAGCTTTGTACTGGGTACGGTGCTCGGTACCGTTCGATATACCCGCATTCCCGTCCTGTCACAGATTGTGGCGGTCATCGTGGATATCATCCGGAATCTGCCGCTGCTGCTGATCATTTTCTTCATTCATATCGTGCTGCCCCAACTGGGGATCAAAATGTCCGTCTTCTGGTCCACGGTTGTTGGACTTAGTCTTTTTGAAGGCGCCATGATCGCTGAAATTGTCCGCAGTGGACTCAAATCAGTTGAACGCGGTCAGGTGGAAGCGGCTCGTTCCTCTGGACTGAGCTACATGCAGACACTCGGCGGTATCATCATGCCCCAGGCTTTACGGCGTATGTCGCCTCCGATGGTGAGTCAGTTCATCTCCTTGTTGAAGGATACTTCACTTGCGATCATCATCTCCCTGCCGGAGTTGATGCACAACGTGCAGATCCTCGGTGGTCAGAGTTTCGATTACGTCATCCCTGCTCTGCTACTCGCAGCCGTACTGTACTTCGTCATCAACTACACGTTGTCCATCGTGGCACGGCGGCTTGAAGCACGAATGACTTGACACAGCCTAAAGAAGACTCCAGCTCCACTTCAGCAGTGGTTTTGGAGTCTTCTTTGGATTTCATTTTTGTTCACCTATATTGTTCAGATATTTAAAGCTGTTTTATGAAAATCGATGGATTGAAAAAGGAGAAATATTCTGTTCTGTCTTTCCTGATATAATCAATTCACTTAAAATCTGTCCAACTACACTGCTAAATTTAAAGCCATGTCCTGAGAAGCCGGATGCAATGGCAACGTTTGAATAAGTAGGATGTAAATCGATAATGAAATCTTCATCAGGAGTCATTGTATACATACAGGTTTTACCATACTTCATTTGTTGTGTAGAAGGTATGTAGTGTTGTAAAAATTGTTTTATATCAGTCGCATCTTTCTCTAGTTCATTAAATTCCAGAATGGGTTCATCTGGGTTGATTGTTTCTCCTCCATCATGCCGGCCTACTTTTAATCCAGCTCCATCGATGTTTGGAAAACCGTAAAAAATTCCTTGAGATGTCTCAAACGCAAAGGCTGGAAAATTTTCTTGATTATATACATCTTCGTTGTCATCAAACCAAGCAAATGTTTTTCTTACTGGATTTAGAGGGAGGTTTAAGTCCAGCATGGAAAGAAGACTTCCAGACCAGGCTCCTGCTGAAACCACTAATGCATCGGCACTAAAAGTATGATCATCGGTTTTGATGGTAACTCTTTTATCATGAACTGATATTTCTTGCACTTTACTATTGGTTATGATGGTAGCACCGTTCTGCTCTGCGAGTTCTCGATATGCATCTATGCATTCCTCGCATTTCAGCACTCCTGATGTTGGCTCAAAGCAACCAATGTAATTCTCCGGTAAACTAATGCCCGGCCAACGCTTATTTACTTCATTAGAATCTAGAATCTCCAGTGCCAATGAATAGGTTGTTGAACTTGAGATGATATTCTGAATAAAATCCGAATTTTCGTAACCTACGTTTAAAACCCCTGTTGGGAGAAATAATTGTTTTCCTGTTACTTTCTCTAAGTCATTCCACAATTCTTGGGCTTTAAGTGCCAACGGAACATATTTTACACCTTCGCCGTATGCATGCCGAATAATTCTTGTGTCTCCGTGATGACTCCCTCTATTATGAGGGGGGTTAAAAGAATCTAATAATAACGTTCTCTTCCCACTCTTTGCTAAAAAATAACCTGCCGCCATCCCCATCGATCCTGCTCCAATTACGATTACGTCATAGTGCATTGTAAGTTAACCCTCCTTGAAGTAGATATCTCCTTATGTACTAAGTATTGCTACAGCGTTCTTCTATATAACTAATGATCCTGACACACATATGTATATATTCTCACTTCCTTAGGAGAAGGCTTGTCTCATCATTACAATGGAAATTTAACTAAGACTACTATTAATATTGTTCTAATTTTATCACATATTGGAAATAATCTGACCGTTAAATTAAAAGAAAAAGCAACCAATCGCTTGAGCGGCTGCTTATTTGTTCTTATTGAACTATCCTGTCCCGTTATATTGAAGAATTAACTGATATATTGCAATGGAAAGTCCTAAAATACTCGCTTTCATTTTAGAAGGATGATTTCTTTTGCTTCGAAACAAGTAAAAGATAACCACTAAAAATCCTAAGGGAATCCATAGCTCAAATACACCATCCCTTGTACCACGGGAGAAAATTGGAGTAATGGAAGCGCTAATCATAAAGTAAAAGAAAACCGTAAATCGTCTTGTTTCTAATTGCTTGCTCCATCTTACTAATAGGAAAATAATTAATATTGCGATCAGCGTTATGTGTAAAGGAGGTATGAGTATAGAAGCGTCCCCAAATTTGAATTCCATTCTGCTTTAGCCTCCCTTCTATTTTCCACTTTACCCAGTTAACTAAGAAACAATTGCTCATTATAAACAACGTGGAAAGATAGAAAGGGTTCCATTTTAAATTCAAAGATCCTGCGCACTTAGTCCGGTTCCTTGATCGTGAAATAGATCATAATGTATCCATTCTTGTGCTGAATCTAATTAATCAAACTCATTTCTCCTACGGTGAATTCTGTGATTTAATTCTGATCAGTAGTGGTAATAGCTAGAGATAGTCAATACTCAATATTTTATACTCAGATTTGTTACATCAATAATTGATCCACCGTATATGAAAGGAAGGATATCATGAAAAGAGAAGAAATTTTCGAACATGTTAAAGAGAAGTACAACACAACACCAGACTACCCATGGGATAAACTTCCTGATTATGCAGTTCTCCGTCATGACGAAAATGACAAGTGGTATGGTTTAATTATGAATGTAGAGAAAAATAAGCTTAACTTAGATGGAGATGACAAGGTAGATATCTTGGATATAAAGTGTAAGCCTGAGTTCGTTGGATCACTCCAAAAAGAAGAAGGATTTTTACCTGCATATCATATGAACAAAGAACATTGGATTAGTGTAGTGCTACACAAGCAAACAAAGAAAAAGATAATGGAGTTGCTTGATGAAAGCTACAAATTGACGAAAGAATAATAATTAACAAACTACCTTAAAATAAAAACAGTAGTAGTTATCGGATTTGTTTGATCCTTAACTACTACTGTTTTTGATTTTTAGAGATCTATTTCAAAATCCTTAATGGTTGCATCAGGTCTCAAAACTTTATCATCCAGTTCTGATAATGCCTCTCCACGTTGTACTTTATTTACCCAGTTATGATTAGCAAGGGCACCTTTTCCTAAGGCAACAAGATCAGCTTGATCTTGTCCAATCATATCAGATGCTTTATCGGGATCTTCAAGTTGACCGTTTGCTATAATTGGAATTCCAGAGTACTTTTTAGCTAGTTTAACAAGCGATTCACCCTGAGAAAAGGCCGGTTGCCATGCTTGATATTCAGTGATGTGAATATAATCTAACTCCGTTTTTCCTAGTTCACTAAATATCACCCTAGCATCCTCTTCTGCTCCAGACCATTTATGCAGATAATCATTAGCTTTACCTTGTGAAATTCGAATACCTACCACAAAACTAGCCCCAACTACTTCTCGAATTGCATTGGCTACTTGAACCAATAACCGAACTCGGTTTTCAGGGTTTCCCCCGTATTCATCCGTCCGCAGATTTGTATAATCAGTCAAAAACTCATCTAGTAAGTATCCGTTCGCGCCATGGATCTCTACCCCATCAAACCCTATGGCTTTTGCACGTACTGCTGAGTTTACAAAACCTTGGATAACTTCATCGATATCCGATTTTGTGGCAGCGCGTGGAGTTGAGAATGATGTTGCACCGCCATAAAAGAACAACGGATCTCCTTTAGGAAGTACCGCCGAAGGAGCAAGATTAGTAGTTTTAAAACGATTGCCTTGCGATATGGCCCCAGCGTGTTGGAGTTGAACGAAGATTAATGCACCTTCTTCATGAACAGCATCTACTACCTGTTTCCAAGCATCAGCTTGCTCTTCATTCACTAAGCCTGGCTGATTAAAATAACACTGACTGTGCACTTCATCCGTGTAAGTTCCCTCTGTAATAATAAAGCCGAAACCGCCCCTAGCAAAAGAAGCATAATACTTAGACATCTGCTCAGTAGCTAGTCCCTCCGGTGTAGCACTAGTACGCGTCAAAGGAGCAACCCCCACACGATTCTTCAATAATTTAGTCCCAATCTGTACGCTCTCAAACAATTTTTTGTGTTGTGTCATAGTAGTTGCACTCACCTTAACTAAAAATTTATTATATAGCCCAATTCACATTTGACCATTTAACATGATCGATTTTCACACTTTCCCCTTCATGGGATACTCTTCAAATGAATCTCGGGTTGATACCATCTAGAAAGCTCATTCTTTTGAAATAATAGAGGCATCCCTAAACGCTCCGATCGCTTCCCTTTTAAACCATCGCCAATGTTAAGTGAATCAATGTAAATTCGATCAACAATCCCCTTTAACTTTTCAGGGAAATCCGGGGTGAACGGTAATAGAGGAGATATGGAAGCTTGAGTTGGGACTCCTGCAGTGTGGATGTTTTTGAGACTTTTTAATCTGAGATTGATTCCAGGAGCAAAAGGTGAGAAAGTGCGTTTTATATCTTCTCGATCTGTTTCAATCGTCATAGAGACTAGTAACTCACAACGTTCCTGAAGCTTCAATAGGATATCAAGATCTCTTTCCACCAAAGGACTTCTTGTTTGGATCTGAAGGAAATCAGGCGGAGATTCAATCATCTCCCTTAATATCTTTCTTGTCATTTCTACTTTGCGTTCAATAGGCTGGTAAGGATCTGTTGCAGTAGACATAAAAATGTTAATTGATTTATTCTTCCTGCGAAGATTTTTGATTTCTTTTTTATAGTTTTCGGCAGCATTGATTTTAATGTTGATCCATTCTCCCCAGGGGATATCTTTGTACTTTTGAATCGGCATTTCTCTCACATAACAGTAGGAACATCCAAAAGCACAACCGCTATAAGGGTTAAGTGAGTGAGTAAACCCGACTGTAGACTCTCCTTTGGTTTCACTCAATATTTTTTTAGCTATCGTATTATTAATCTCCACGTTTCACCTCAGCTGCTTTTCATAATCAGTATTAAGATGGTATGATCATTTTAGGTCATTTTATATTGGGAATAAAGGCGTAATGAGGAATAAAAATGACATATATCGGACATTTCATGATTTATATAAACACAACGGAAAGGAAATGTACATTATGTTTCCCAAACCAAATGAGAAAGTAAATATAGAACCCCTGAAGTATAAACCACCATTACCATATACATATGATTTAGAAATTTTTAGCTTCTCTGACTTAAAAGAACGTACGCCCGAAGGAAGAATGTATGTACCTTATCGCTATGAATTCTATATGCTTATATGTGTAACTCAGGGAAAGTGTAATCAATGGATAGACTTCGAACCGATTTCATGTCAACCAGGGACTGTAATTGCTGTATCCCCGAGTCAAGTTCATAACTTTGGGCACGATGAGGATTGGGAAGGTTGGATCATTCTGTTTCGTTCTGAATTTCTTATTCCTGCGACTTCGACTTTTAACGAACATAAATTAGCATTTGACATGGAAAGGTTACCAAAAATTCTGACTCTAAACGATACCGAGTTATCTCGAGGGGTTGATTCAATTGTAAGAATGGCACAGGACGCATCGATTATAGGGACAGAGGATGATATTCATATGCTGTTACGGTATCAGCTTTATGCTTTTATGGCTTGGCTTAATGTTCTGCATAAACAAAAATACATTCAAGAATCAAAATCTCAAATATCACAGCGTTTCAGATCCTTTCAGAAGCTTGTGGAAAAACACTTTACTGAGTGGGGTCATGTCAGTGACTACGCTATTCATTTGAACTGCACAGAAAAAACGTTAACTCGAGCAACAATGAAGGCTACTGGGATGAGTGCCAAAGCATTTATATCTGCTCGAATTGTTCTAGAGGCAAAGAGATTGCTTGTTCATACGGATTACTCCATTAGTGAAATTTCAGAAAAACTTAACTTTAAGGAGACCACACACTTCAGTAAATTTTTCAAAAAGGAAACGGGCTGCAAACCTTCAGATTTTAGGGCCGAATTCAAACATTAAAAAGTAAACGAGGTTATCAATATGAATATAAAGGACATTGAAAAACACTGTTTGTCGTATCCAGACTCCTATGAAGACCATCCATTTGGTGACGGTTGGACAGCGATTCGACATAAGGGAAATAAAAAGATATTTGCTCTGATCTTCCGTCACAAGGATCGTTTGTGTATCAATTTAAAATGTGATCCTGATCATGCTGGAACGTTGCGAAATACATTTGAAGATGTACAACCGGGGTATCATATGAATAAAGAACACTGGAACACGGTTTATCTCGATGGCGAGTTATCAATACCTGACATTCATGATATGGTTCGTGAAAGTTATCATTTGACCGAGCCCAAGAAATCTTAATTGATACCGGTCAAAATATATTCCTGCTTCCTCCTCTTTTTTATGTTCTGAAAAAAGCTAGTATGAAAGTAAGTCCAAAGTTTTTGCAATCTCGGAGTCTATAGCAAGACTCCACCCTTCGGGGATCATTTAACGTATGATAAGCTAGTGCTTGAAATTCAAATAGTCTTTCATCATTACTCAACTCTCAGTATCCTCCTTTCCTACTCCCTTAGCTTAATCGCTTTACTAATTGGTATATCGTCCGACGAAGTTCATGACTCCTTGAGATTTCATGCCTTGTTTAATTTTTAACGATCTGCTTTAAAGCTTTTACTATATTGCATACCCCATGATCATCCCAGATTACGATATGGCATTTATCTTTTTTTAACTTTTGCAATGCACCCAGACGGTGATTCCCGTCTCTTACACTTATATATCCATTTCTGTTCTCCGCGATTAATGGAGGCATATCCCAGCCTTCTTCTAATCGATTACAAATTTGATTGATGTTATGACTCCACCAATTTTCATCTTCGATATACTCCATATCTAATTCAGGTCCAACAATCCTCTTGAGAAATCTGGTTTCCATTTCTACGGGTCCTAGCCAGTATCTTGTTTTCAATTTCAGTCCCTCTGATAATCCTACATTGCCACCTTCCCCATTCAAAAAAAGATGAACCCATGTTTCTATATCCTTCTTTGAAGCAAACTCCATTGCTGAATTCATCGTATATATCGACATAAATTTATCACTCTCTCTTTTAAAGTGTAGGATGCTTCACGGTCATTCATCTTGCATTTGGTATACCCCAGCCTCACCGAGGAAATCTTTTCTCGTCAATCCTTTTTCTCCAAGCAATATCCGATAATTCGTGATCGTACCATCATGTGAAATAATGAATGTTTTTTTATAGCTTTTCCGGGTCCACTCTAATAACTGCTTAGCATATCCTTCGAAAACATGTTGTTCGATCCTATTCATCCCTTCTTTCCAGCAATCCAAATTGAAATCAAGAATTTCAATAGATTCATAAAGCTTTATAATTTCAGTTTTAGATAGGATCTGATCACACTTTAAAAAAGGAAGTTCAGGATTCTGCGGAAACATTCTTGGACCAACAAGTGGAGATATAATGAAGTCCAAACCATTCGTTAAAATAGATGCCGTCTCAATTGTACGTTTAGTTGGACTTACAAGAATTAAATCACCAGGTTCAATTTTAATTTCATTTCGCAGCTGAGCTACTTGGAACTTGCCGTACTCTGTAAGACTAGGATGCAGAGTATTCAAACGATCTGGATAATCGTTGAGATGTTCTCCATGTCCATGCCGAATAAATATAAATTCCATTTACTGCCCCCTCCTAACATTAAAAACTGATAATAGGTATTTTATTGATTGTAAGTAGAAATCCTGGCCGTTAATTCATTCTTTCTAACCAAGGGTGGCCATTATGATATCTTACCTGCAGCATCAATGCCCTTTAAATAGCTTGATTTATAATAAAGAACGATTTCAGGGGCTAGATAAGGTACATCATCTGGCGATGATAAACGGCTTGTGAAATGATTTTTTCCACAACAAATATCCTATAGCTATTACATCACTAGACCCTGGGTTTATTTTACAGTATTTAGAAAGATAATGCCTTTATTATTGGCTTGTCCTCCATTTTTCGTACTAAATACGTGTTACACTTTTTGGAGTTTAAGAAACATTAAGGAAGGCATTAGCGTTAATTATAACGGAATGGATTTCTGAAGACAGAGGTGATCGAATTAATACATTAAAAAAACGCGTCCAATTGATCGATGGACTCCGAGGGTTCAGTCTCGCGGGTATCGTGCTCGCGAATATGCTAATTTTCCAATATGGTCAATTCGGAGGCAGCGAACCACAGTTGTTCGGAATCAAGGGGATAGATCTAGCTTTCCACTCATTCATCTCAATCACGGTAGTGGGTAGCTTCATGCCGATTTTCGCATTTATGTTCGGGTTCGGAATGATTAAACTGTCGGACAGTCTGAAATCACAGGATCTCCGTCCGAAATGTCATCTGAGCCGCCGTTTTCTGCTGCTGTTCGCATTAGGAATATTGCACTCCGTTTTTCTATGGGAGGGGGACATCCTGACGTTTTACGGCGCTACCGGTTTCTTCCTTCTACTGTTTTTAAACAGGAAACCGAAGACGCTATTGGTCTGGGCGGTATTACTACTTACCGGAGCGGGTCTCCTTGGTTTACCTGCTTCCAATCCAGTGGATCAACTGGTTTCTACGACACCGCATATGCAAAATTACATCTTGCAAAGTCAGGATGTATACAGCAGCGGTAGTTATGCGGAGATCAAGAATTTCCGTAACCATGCTGATCCGTTTGGTGAGATGGAGGCAATGGTCATCGTTTTTGCCCTGGTACTAGCTCCGCTCATGACAGTGCCGATGTTCTTACTCGGCATGCGCGCTGCCAGATTTGGGACTTTCGATGATCCACTAGCGATGAGACGTACATATTTTCGACGTACCATGTTTCTGATTCCGATCGGTCTGACATTCAAAGCGTATAGCGTACTTGCTCCGCAGCTCGGCGTGGAAGGATGGCCTGGCATGGGAATTGGGGAAACGCTCGGAGGTTCGCTGCTTGCGCTCGGTTATATCTATGCTTTTGCTCTGCTGTATACGAGAAGCCACCGCCCTGCTCTCATTGATAGGCTCGAAGCAGTCGGTCGTCTCTCATTGACAAATTACCTAGTGCAAAGTGTGATCTGTACGACGATTTATTATGGATATGGTTTTGGACTGTTTGGTCGTGCCGGTGTGTTCGTCGGTGCTGTCATCGCAGTTGCTATCTATGGTTTTCAATTATGGATTAGTCCAATCTATCTGAAGAAGTTTCGTAGTGGTCCGGTCGAACATATGCTTCGAATTTGGGTATATCTCTCGTGGAGAGGACAGCCGAGAAAGAAAAGGATTGCGCACTGGACTTCTGGGGAAAGCACGTCTAGCGTCAACTAAACCGGGTTGCGTTGCAAACCTTAAAAAGAAGTTCGTTCCCACGGAGGAGCGAGCTTCTCAAGTTCGATAGCAAGGGAAGCCCTTCCTTCTTGCTAAGTTAATAATTGCTTATGATTCAACTCTTCTCTGTATCTACTCAAAGTACGATGATACAGTAAAGTGAAACAGATCCATTTTACCAACTTAAAAACAAATATTCAGTTAGGAGGACTATTTATATGAACAAACTCAAACGGAAAGCGGCCCTTGTCTTACTTACGACAGTCTTAGTCATTGGTTGTTCTAATACATCTACGGATGCATTATCGCAAAAAAGGATTCAAGAACTCCGGAAAGACTATCCAATTTCTATGGGAACGGCAGCATCCGTAAATACTAGAGATGTTCCCTTTAACGAAATTTTAGACTTTACAGATTCAGTCATCGTTGCTGAAGTTGTCAACCAAGTTGAAGATGTTAGCGTAGAATTACCTGCAGAGTCAGGCACCCCCGAAGGCAATCTAGCTGAAAAAGATAGGGTTAGAGGAATTGAGCCTTATAAGCCGACTTTTATATCGTACGAAGTAACCGTTGATGAAGTTATTGTTGGTGATGAAGTGAAAGATACAGTAAATATTATGTATAATTCTGAGTTATCGGATATGGAGCCCCATTTAAAGTCCGGAATGAAGATTATTACAGCCGTTAAAAAAAGAGTTGGGTCACAGCAAGAAGGAAGTTATACTTTTACTCGCTATGGTACTTATTATATCGTAGATAATCATTATGTTCTTTCCGCTTTTGAAAGTGAATCAGAAGAGATTAGTAGCTTCACAAATATAACGAATGGGAGAACAATTAATAACCTAAAGAATGAAATTAAAAAACTTTGGAAATAAAAAACATTAGAGTGTTAACCCGTAGTTAAAGCTTAGAATGGGTTTTCCCCTTTTACAAAAGGAATATTAATAATATAGACGGAGGCAATAAGAAAAAGCCAAAAAGCTATAGATTTTATACGCTTCCTGAAAAAGGTGTTATGTCTATTAAAAAATAGACCACGGGTAAGGGTGTATAGAAAAAACAAAAGGTATGAGACCCCGAACCAATTCACCCATACGTTTCCTGTGTAACGAATACCACAACCTTCAAGTGTTGGTCTCAATACTTTATCAGTTACGAGGAAGCCAATTATTAAAAATCCTAATACCTCAAAAGTTGTTATAATATATGATTTCCAAACAGACAATGTGTTTCCCTCTTTCTTTTTATTGGTTTATATAAAATATGTATAATCTTCTAGGCTATTGATAGCAGATACCTATCTGCTTCCAAATACCATTTTCATACTTTATATTAGATCTTAATTCTACGTTTACATAATCCCCCCAGTACCCCATTGTAATAGAATTTTTAAGTACCGAAATCCACTGCAATGTCACAATATAATTTTCTGCTCCGAAAGAACTTTTTTCATAGATCTCTTTACAATAAAGTTGTACTTCATTATCAAATACATCAATTTTAGATAAAAAGCTTTCAAATTCTTGTTGAGATATACTTTGGATGCCATCTATTTCTATAGACCAGTCTGAATTAATGGACTCTAATACGATTACATCTTCTGACTTAACAGCTTTTTCCCATTCTATCAAAACTTCATTTTCTGAGAATCTATTAAAATTAAACAATAGGTTTCTTTTTATCATTCGGTCACTTCCTTTCCAACTCTATCTAAATTGTAACTCTCATCCCCACTCTTGAAAAGAGTAGCTCCTTTGAAAAAGGTTGATTGCATAATCAACTCAGTAATCTTTCTCACTTTATTTTCTTCTCGTATGTTCATCTCCTTATTCTTTATACTTTTCTACTTCGGGTAAATTACAAAAAGACCAAGTTCCTAAAGAGAACTTGGTCTTTTGTAACGAACATTAAATATCATATTTAACATTACCGATCCATCTTACGAAGCTAGGGTCCCTGTGTGAAAAGAACACGCTGTCCTTCGTATCGAGAGTAGCAATTTTCTTCATATCTTCTTGTTTTAATTCAAAGTCGAAAATATTAAAGTTTTCTATGATTCTCTCTTTATGAGCAGACTTTGGAATAACAACAATGTCCCTTTGTGTCAACCAACGTAGAATCACCTGAGCAACGGATTTATTATACTTTGTAGCGATGGATACTAATACTTCATTCTGGAACATATTATTTTTCCCTTCAGCAAACGGCCCCCAGGACATAATCTGAACATTATTTTCATTCATAAGCTCATGACTCTCTAATTGTTGGCAGAAAGGATGGGTTTCTACCTGATTTACTGCTGGAACAATTTCGTTATGATCTATTAGATCCACCAATCGGTCCGGATAGAAGTTGCTGACCCCAATCGCCTTAATCTTTCCTTCACGATACAATTCCTCCAATGCACGCCAAGAACCATACACATCTCCAAAAGGTTGGTGGATTAAATATAAATCAATATAGTCCACTTGAAGTCTTTTCAAAGATTTTGCAAAAGCTTTCTTTGTATTCTCATAACCTGCATCCTGAATCCAAAGTTTCGTTGTGATAAATATTTCTTCTCTTGGGATTCCGCTTCGTTTCACAGCTTTTCCCACTGCTTCTTCATTCATATAAGCTGCCGCGGTATCAATCAAGCGATAGCCCGTGATAAGAGCATCGTATACAGCTTGTTCACATTGCTCTGGATCTTCTATTTGAAAAACACCAAATCCGAGAATAGGCATCTCAACACCATTGTTTAAAATTACGTTTTGCATATAAATCCTCCTATATTGCTAAAATCCCCTAAATTTAATTATGACCAACGATCCGATGAGGTACATACTCTTCTTCCAAGGAAGTGATTTCTTCCGATGTTAACCTAATCGAGATAGCAGCTACTGCATCCTCTAGATGAGATATTTTCGTCGCGCCGACAATAGGAGCGGTTACTGGTTCTTTTTGCAATAACCAAGCAAGTGCAATTTGAGAGCGTGAAACATCGTATTTTTCTGCGATAGATCCTACACGATCAATGATTACTCGATCCGTATCAGCGGTGGCATCGTATTTCTGTTTTGCAATTTGATCGGTTTCCGAACGATGTGTCTTTTCCACCGGATCCTTTGTCAATCTTCCACCCGCAAGCGGACTGTATGGGATAACACCAATTTTTTCAGCTTTACAGAGTGGCAGCATCTCCCTCTCTTCTTCGCGGTATATAAGGTTTAAATGATTCTGCATAGATATAAACCGGGTCCATCCATTTCTTTCTGCAACATGTAGAGCTTGTTGAAACTGCCAAGCGTACATGGCGGAAGCACCAATGTATCTTACTTTTCCTGCCTTCACCACATCATGTAAAGCTTCCATCGTCTCTTCGATAGGAGTATCATAATCCCAGCGATGAATCTGGTACAAATCTACATAATCAGTTTGTAATCGTGCCAGACTTTTATCTATCTCACTCATTATCGCTTTTCGAGAAAGACCGGCGCCATTCGGACCTTCATGCATCCGGCCATGAATTTTGGTTGAAATGACAACCTCATCCCGATTTGCGAAGTCATTTAATGCCCTTCCGACAATCTCCTCGCTCACGCCGTTTGAATAGACATTTGCTGTATCAAAAAAGTTAATCCCTAACTCCAGTGCTTTTCTAATTACCGGACGGGACTGCTTCTCATCGAGCACCCATTTATGCACCCAGTTCACATCACCGAAGCCCATACATCCAAGACATATCCGAGAAACATCCATACCCGTGTTTCCGAGTTTTGCATATTCCATTTGATCACGCTCTCTTTCGTAAAGTTATTAGCTTCGTAATGAATTTAAATAACCACTCTACAATCTCTACAATGATGGATTATTCCCCACATGTGTATTATTATGTTCTTACAACCGTTCTGCAACGGCCAAATAAAACGGATTTGCGGAATAAGTAACAAAAGCTAATCTATTGTGGAATATTTTATTGAAAGTTGGTGTCACACGTATGCGTAAAGTGGATCGACGAATACTCAAAACTCGGGAAGCGATAAAAAATGCGGTTATTGAATTGATGACAGAGAAAAATAATTTTGATCAGATCACTGTTCAGAATATCTCTGACAGAGCAAATGTAGATCGCAAAACTTTTTATCATCACTATAAGGATAAATTTGATTTGTTGGATAAGCTCATCGAAGAGCATATTAATGAACTTCGAGCGATCTGTGAAAATGATTCTAATTCATCTGAAGGAGATTTCAGTTGGTTTGAGTATTTTGCAGAAAAATACTCCTTTTTTTCAGTAATGCTTGCTAGCAAAGGAGCTCCCTTCTTTCGTAGTAGGTTTCTTGAATTTGTAATCGAAGATATACGCAGTGGATGGGATATGACCGAAGGGAAAGAAAGTGGAGTAAAAGAGGAGCTTCTTGTACAATTTTTCGCACCCGGATATGTAGGACTGGTGGAATGGTGGTTTACAAATGGAATGCCGTATCCACCACAGGTTATGGAAGAACAAGTAGGGATTATGTTAGAGAACAATCTGTCATAGTTCTCAGGAAAGTGCAGATTTACAACGATAGTTATTTTTTTGATACGTGGTCTTATAAAACAGTGTTTGACGACGTACCAATAGGCTGAAGAAGGAAGTGTTATAGGTTTGTTAACTAAAAAGAATGTTTTACGTATAATTTCAGGTATTATCCTCATGGGAGTCTTAGGAATATTATCGTTTATCTTTGTTACGCTCTATCTTCTCAATAATGGAAATCCTTATCATAATTATCTAATTAATAAGTATATTCCAGCTCATTTGGAGCAATTAGGCTATACGGATGATGACATAGTAGAGCAACACATGATAGCTCCAAAACACGGGGTCAATCAGAGTGTCTATCATGCGCATTATTTGGTGAATTTCAAAGATGAACCTCAATTGGAGTATTTATATGGTTTAACAAAAAAGGGAAAAAATGTTGTGCAATTCTGTGAGAAAAGAGGTACTCATTATAAAGATGATACAATCGAAAAAACCAAGCATAGTGAAAGTGAATGTATAGGATATTTAGACAATAGAAATTAAATACAAGTGATCCGATTAACTTCCATCCATATCTTGTTCTCGTAATGTGGAGTAAAGGATATAAGTCTTTCCTGAACTCTGGATAAGGCTTATATCCTAAAAAAAAGAAAAGTCACCATAAGGCGACTTCGCATGCGATTTTATCCACTCTGATCTGACATAAGTATAAATAATGACTTGATTTTTTCGTTGTAAAGCCTCCCCTTACTCGATTCGCTACCTACTCCCTCTTCTTTTTAACTACATCCAACAATAGAGATTTCTTTCAATATTTATTTTATATCGCTTGGAATCAGTTGGTCTGTCATGACCCCAATAACACCTTGCTTTTGATAATCTTTGACCTTATCAACGTCATTAAAGGTATGCATATATGTTTTGATACCCGCTTTGGCAAGTCGATCAACAAATGCTTTGCTATATCGATTTTCATCCATCATCACAACGCCGAGCTTATTATCCTTTGCATACTGCAAAACACGGTCGTCATCATAATCATTGATATACAGAGAGTAGATGTAGTTTGTAAATGGATGAATCTCATCCACTGCTTTATGCATATTTTCTGTGTAAATCTGAGGAATGATTCGATCTAACACGGAAGGATCGACAGACCTGGCAGAAGCAACCAGCTGACTAAACTGCTTCTTGACCTCTTCAGAATTTGCTGTTTTAGTGTCTGTTACGATATACATATCAGGGTACTGGGATAGAATCACAAGCATTTGTTCCGCGGTCATTGGCGTATACTTTTTATTAATCGGCAGACTTAAAAACTCATCTAGACTCAGTGGCTTATTAAATTTATCTTTAGATACTTCTTGATAAAGTTTTCCATACAGATCCTCGTACCAGTCATGGCGACCAATCAGCACTCCATCGGAAGTGGTGATGAGGTCCATTTCAAATACGCGATGGCCATTATCGTAGCTGGTGATCAGCGCATCGATGGAGTTAGTATGGCTGTATCCATCAATGGCACCTAAAGCATGAGCAATTAAAGTATAATGATCGGCCCAGGCATTTGGTGTATTGGCAAAAAGCATATCTTCGGTTTCTGCATTCTCCACCCCTGGCTTGTGATCAATAATTTCCTCAAGGTTATCTTGATTTAAAATATAGTCAGAGATCTTAATGCTATTTTTTGCTTCACGGTATGGTGCAATACAGAGATTAACCTCAACTGCTGATCCTGTTTTTCGATCATAACAAGTACCATTCTCAAACACACCATCACCCATACTGAGATAGAAATACTCATTATTCACAACCGATCCTGATGGGATGTGGGTACGGAAAGCCGCATAACTCTTAGCGTTCAGTAAATCATGACCAAGATAAAAAGTTTCCTTTTTGTTCAGTCCCAGAAGATTGATAAGTGTAGGATAAAGATCCATTTGTCCTCCCGTATTATCAATAACACCTGCATCTTCCCCTTTTGGCAGGCGAACAATGAAAGGAACTTTAAACAGCTCAGACGACTCATATACGTTTGGTTTTGTATCTTTGCCTAGTAACTTATACATATCGTCGGCATGAAGCCCTGGAGCAAAATGATCACCATAGACGACAATAATGGATTTATCAAGAATCCCATCTTCCTCAAGCTTATCTAGAAAACCACCTAGTGCACGATCTGCATAGTTTTGTGCTTGGAGATAATTCTCAAAGATCGATTCAAATTGCCCAGATGCAATCTTCAGACCTTTCTTTTCATCATGGAAAAAGCAGCCGTCATAATTGACCGCTGCTTTTCAATTTAAGAAGTAGCTACCGTTTTCCTAGTAACTCATTCAAACCCAGGGACTAATTTTCGTTTATTCTTCGCAGTTCAAATGCTTCGCCTGGTGCCAATACATGTATACGTTTCGGATTTACAACGCGTCCTTCCAGTGATTTGGGATCACCGTTAAATGCCTCCATATCAGGAGCATCCACACTTCCCCAGTGTGACAAAATTAAATTAGTGTCCGGGTAGGCATTTGCTAATTTGATAGCATTGTCCAACCCTATATGCCATGATTGATCAGAAAAGTCAAAGAGTATTGCATCAGGTATTGGCATGTGAAGTTGTTCATCCAGTAGCCGGGAATCACCAACTACCCATATAGAGCCATCGGGAGTATTTATATAAAAACCGCAACAGTCTTCAAATTGAAAGACACGATTTTGATCCTTCAGCTCATTTTGCCATGCATGGTCGGCGGCTGTTAATTTAACATGAATATGATCAATATCAAAAGTGTCATAAATATCATGACCACAACCGCCATTAATCTGTTCTTCCGTCATTAATTCGGCAACATAATTTGTCGTATGATAAGTATCGCATACCGCATTCAGTGCACTGCATGTCTCACGACTAAAATGATCATTATCGGAATGAGTAATTAATATCGAATCCAGATGAGGAACATCTGGGGGAGTAATAGGCATATCAATTAATAAGGGCATATCAAAACCAATTAATACAGGATCGATCATAATGCATGTTCCGTGGCTATTCATAAACAATCCTGAATTTCCTAACCAGCGAATGGTTGTATTTTCCGTTTTCTCAAAAGCTTCTTTTCCAAATGGTTGTGTTTTTGGTGCTGTAGCTTGTCCTTTATTTTCCTTCAAGTCTATTACCTGCCTTTCTTGTTTTCCAGATGGTGTATAAATCAAATTACAAATAGTTGAGAAACTCATTTCTTTTGTTCAGTTTATCTCAATTCGAAATGAAAATCATACTAAAAGCTTAATAAATATGTGGTGCACTTTTTTTGGTGGTAACGAATTCATCATATTCATAAGAAGTCCAAGCTGTTTTACACCCTTATCCATACAATATTCCGAATCTACTAGATATTACTAGAGGAGGAGTATGGATGTTGTTATGGTTAGGGCTTTCTATCGCTACCCCCGTCTTGTTCACTATTATTCTCTATCGTTATTTGGATAAAAGGGCTGATCGCAAGTTCCACCCTCATGCCCAAAACGAGCTTATCATCAAATTTATTGATGGAACATCACAGGAGGATATGGATGCACTTTACAAAAAAACAAAATGCACAATTAAGGAGTCCTACGATGATTTAGGTTTTCATCGGATTACTTCAGATCGTAAAATGCGCAGAATGCTTAAGCTCTATTCAAAAAGCAAACTGATCAAATTTGCAGAGCCTAATCATGAGTATAAAGCATTTTTTACTCCAAACGACCCGTTCTTCCCAGGTTATCAGTATGGGCCGCAAAGAGTTATAGCTCCTGCTGCCTGGGATATTACGCAAAGTTCCGCGAATATCAGGATCGCGATTGTAGATACAGGTGTTCAGCCGGATCACCCGGAACTTGCAGGAAAGCTGCTAACTGGGTACGACTATGTGGATTGGGACCCGAATCCAAGTGATGGTAACGGACACGGAACACATGTGGCAGGGATTGCCGCTGCTGCTACAAATAACGGAGTTGGTATTGCAGGTATGGCTCCCTTTGCCTCTATTATCCCTATACGTTCGCTAGATAATAACGGGAATGGTTTGTTGTCGAGCGTGGCTAATGGTATCGTCTATGCTGCTAATAATGGAGCGCATGTCGTTAACCTGAGTCTGGGTTCGCTAGCGAATGATTCATTTCTTCAAGCAGCTGTACAGTATGCATGGGACCGAGGTGCAGTTGTTATCGCGTCTGCAGGTAATAGCAATTCGTCCACCCCTGTTTATCCCGCCTATCTTCCCGGTGTCGTTTCCGTTGCATCAACGAATTCTTCGGATGTTAAATCAACCTTCTCCAACTACGGCGCATGGGTTGATGTTGCTGCTCCTGGAGAACAAATCTTATCTACCTACGTGGGAACCAGCTATGCTTACTTAAGCGGAACATCGATGGCGGCTCCACACGTCTCAGGATTAGCAGCACTCCTTGCATCTCAAGGTAGAACCAATACCAATGTAAGAGATTGTATTGTTTTCACCTGCGATCCGATACCAGGAACGGGAACCTATTGGACGCAGGGTCGAATAAATGCACTTCGAGCCGTGCAGCAGCCAGTTCTTTAGGTCAAATGATAACCGCTCAGGAGCATCCAACAAGCAAAAGTGATGAGTAAGCTTTTGCAATTTATTGAGAATGAATTAACTTATTAAGATCAATCTCTGTATTATCGCCTCTTCTTCACATAATCGTATTGATCTAGACCTCTACCATATGAAGATCTTCAGTAGAGGTCTTAAAAATCCCGCCCTTGTTCAATTGAAAAACTATTTAATTCTTCTCTTGGCTGATGTATAACCACCAATGATTCGAGGGAACAGATCGGTGCAACTTCATTCACGTCACTGTACTATGTTTTTTCAACGAGAGAGCAAGGAGCATTTATCTATAGTCAGGTGGTATTTTCCTTAAAACAGGCCTGGATGATAGGTTTCATCTTCCGGTTTTATGCTTATAATGACCTTCCCGATTGCATGGCCTTCTCCAAAATACTCCAGGGCCTGTGCTGCATTTTGTAAAGAATAACTCTTATCAATGACAGGCTTCACTTGGCCTGTTTCAACTAAGGTCTTCCATATCAACTGATCATCGTGATTAGGCTTATGTATGAGTATTCCCCCTTTCTTTTTATCAATCTTAGACATGAGCGGTGCTGCTAATAGAGTCTGGAGAATTCGAGTCGTAGAACCACCAACCATTACATATCTCCCACCTGTTTTAAGTACACGCTTGATTTGAGTGACAGATTGCTTTCCTACAACGTCGAGGATGAGGTCGTAATGTTTATCCTGAGCAGTAAAATTTTCTTTCATATAATCGACGACATGATCAGCTCCGATGGAAAGCAGTGTTTCTAACTTTTTAGTATGATCTACACCGGTTACTTCTGCTTCAAGCCATTTAGCATATTGGATGGCAAACGTCCCCACCCCACCACCTGCCCCATTTATAAGAACATGCTCCCCTTTTTGCAGGTGTCCTTTATTACGTAGACCTTGTAAAGCTAAAACGGCTGCCTGTGGAATGGCTGCGGCCTGCGAAAAGCTGATTGATTCAGGCTTTGGCGTTAACGCTTCCTCGCTGGCACAAACATACTCTGCAAATCCACCCCAGCCACATGAAGAAAGATCTCCGAACACCTCGTCTCCTGGTTTACATCGTTTGACGTGCATTCCCACCGAAATGACCCTTCCTGCTACGTCAGCCCCTAGAATTCTATATCGGGGGTGACGCAGGGCACCTATACGGTTCATAAATGGTTTCCCTCGAAGGAGGTCCCAATCCCAGGAATTCACCGAAGCGGCGTGGACCTCGATCAAGACTTCGTTGTCCTTAGGCTTCGGGATTTCTACTTTTTCTAACCGGAGGACTTCTGGTGTTCCGTAGAAATCATACACCATTGCGTCCATTGAATTAATACACTCCTTCTTGGTTGACCCAGTAGGAAACATAATTCCGCTCATCATCATTCTCCATTCGCATAAGAAAATTGACTAGTTGATAGTCTCACGCGCTGATCTCTCAACCGTATGACTCTAAATTCTTCAATGACTTTATATGTGGTTTACTGTATTTCTTTGAGGGTAAGACTATCAATAGATGTATGAAGAATTCAAGCATAACTAATATGTAAAAAAGGGGTTCAATCATGGGGAATGAGAAAATAAGGATAAATAGTTCTACCGGACATAATTACTCGTCCCGTAATTTATGGTCAGGAATTTTATTCGGCTTCGGTGTCATAGCTTTTATAGATGAGGTGGTGTTCCACCAACTTTTGCACTGGCACCACTTTTATGATAAGTCCACCAGCGACATTGGCCTTGTATCCGACGGCTTATTCCATGCCTTTAGTTTCTTTGCAACCATAGGATCTTCATTCATGCTCGCTGACCTTAGACGACGAGATTCTTTCTCGCCACGCAGGTGGATTGGAGGGATTCTGCTAGGGGCAGGTTCTTTCCAACTTTATGACGGTATTATTCAGCATAAGATTATGCGATTACACCAGATTCGTTATCATGTTGATATTATCCCATATGATTTGGTATGGAATATTTCAGCCCTCGTTTTATTAATTGTCGGAATTGTTATTACGATACATACGAGTCCGAAACGAATGCCTTCGGAAGGAAAAGTTTATTATGACTAACCACCATATGAGTCATTCACATAGCGGTACCCTCGACTTAGGTTCATCTTTATTTATTCCGGTCTTAATTACTGTAACAGCATTCGCACTATATTTTTATGCTGCCTGGTCTTCTAATCGGCGCTGCAGGCAGTGGCCAACTTATCGCTATGCTTGCTTCATAATCGGTGTATTGTGCTCGGCGTCAGCCGTTACAGGTCCGCTCGCTGATTGGGCACATCTAGACTTTAGGGCACATATGCTGGGCCATTTGCTCTTAGGTATGTTAGGACCACTGCTCATCGTCTTGTCTTCGCCACTCACTCTTGCTCTTCGGACAATGAAAGTATACTGGGCAAGACGAGTCACCCGATTGCTAAGATCCAGACCCTTATTATTAATAACCCATCCCATATCAGCAGCCATTCTTAATATCGGTGGACTGTGGCTAATATACGGTACGGGTCTCTATACTGCGATGCAATATAGTATGCTTATTCATACTTTGGTTCACTTTCATGTCTTTGCTGCTGGTTACCTCTTTACGGCTTCCATGATCTATACGGAACCTATCCCGCATCGCACTAGCTATACCTTCCGGTCTCTTACGATGATCGTGGCCTTTGCAGGTCACGGAATATTATCGAAGAGGATTTATGCAAATCCTCCTGAAGGAATCCCTCTAGATCAAGGCCAAACTGGTGGTTTATTAATGTATTATGGGGGTGATTTGATCGATCTTGTTTTAATTTTCATATTCTGTCTTCAATGGTATCGGTCTTTCCATCCTACTTTCGTTACTCATTCCTCTAAACGAAAAAGCGAGATATTCGAAGGGGATCGGAATGGGTTGTTTTGAGTTTAGAAAAACGGACAATTACTCAGTGATATGGAGGGTGTATTTATAATATATGCAGTATATTCTGAAACAGAAGAAATGAGACGATATACGAATACAGCGGCAGCTGGTTACTAACCGGCTGCCGCTGTATTATGGAGTTGTGAGCTCGAGTTCGTACTTAATCCTCACGATTAAAGATGTAATAGCAACTTTTCAGATCCTAATTAATGAACGAGCCTCCTCAAATTCGGCTGGTGGATCGTTTAATTGAATCTCTTTTTTAAGGCCACCTAGTGTCAGAACTTATCAGAACAACTTGTCCCTTGGGTAGGCCTGATCCACCGTAAATATTCACTGTATAAGCACCTGAAGGAACAGGTGGCATATTATCATTGTTTATAAATTCTACTGTTTCACCTGCTTCAACTGTTTCATTAAAAATAATAGTATTCTTACTGTTGTGCTTTACTTCAATTCTAAAAGGCTGTGCACCTGTATTTTTTGCATCAAGTTTTATATAGGGATATCCAATTGACACAAAATAATCGGTTACAGGGTCCACGGTATCACGCTCTAAAACCCAATTTAATATATCTTTGAGTGAATAAGGGCTAACTTCATTGATTTCATTGCCTTCTTCGGGACTAACATCGTCATTACTTGCCAAAGAAAAACTAGCAATTCCAGTTATAAGGGAGATAGACAATACAGTTGTTCCAATCATCTTTATGATTTTATTCTTCATTCATTTAACATTCCTTTCAGGTAATCATGCAAAAAGAATCATAACATGACAAAATGCATACGACCAAAACCGTCAACATAATGCATATAACGACATTTATAGAACATGAGGGACGATATTTATCTCTTAAAGACTACATTCCTATACGTAAAAATTCCATAGGAGAGTTTCTTACAAAATGTTTCTCGATAAATGTAAGAACGTCATCATTACCGGGTATACTAACTCTTTCTATGGCTTCAGTAAATGTCAACCATTCGTAATCACTATGTTCATTGTTTAAAATCACTTCTTGATCATCATCCACATATCCCACAAATACCGGCGCAACATAAATGTAATTTTCTTTTGCAGAGTAGAATTGATCGAACTTATTTGAAGTAAAAAGGGAAACATTTGTAATACCTGTCTCTTCACGAATTTCTCTTAGCGCAGTCTCCCAGGCTTTTTCCCCTTCTTCAATACCGCCGCCAATATAACACCAAATATCTCGTAATACAGAAGTAGCTCGCTTTAATAACAGCACTTTGTAACCACAGGGTGTGTTTTTAAGTAGTACTACTGCAACGCCTTTACATCTCAAAGGAACTTCATGTTGTACTCTGTTCATAATGTGGCTCTCCAATTCCTACTTCTAATATAAAAGGTGATTATTGTATATTTTGCTGGTACACTTTAAGAATAAATTATAGCTCTAATAAGAGCCATTAAATGGCCGATATAAATAGAGAAATCGCATTCATAAATGTTATTTTAAAGCATAAACAACCGTATTGTGAGGTTATAATCATGATCAAAAATATGATCCATGCGACTATAAAAAATATATGGAAACACAGCATTTCTAAGGATTATGACCAACATTACCTATTAAGAGAAGATTCTTTAAAGAACGCTTTTTATTTTCATCTTCGCTCATCACTTGCTAATATTCTAACCGAGCAAAATATAAGAATTTATACGGAATTGCATTATAGAGACATGATTTCTCCTAATAGCAGAGCAGATCTTGCTGTGGTAAAACTGAACGCTACGAATGAAATTCAGGAAGTATTAGCTGTTATAGAATTTAAATATAAAAAAGCCAATGTACATGAACGATATTATCAAGATGATGTAAGAAAGGTCATCAACATAATTAAGTTGTCTCCCCACGCGATTTACGATAATACATACTTTTATCTGGCATCACTAAACGAGACAGATTACGAACCAATTCACTCTGAACACCTTTCATATACTACCGAAGAAGAAAGAATATCAGGTGCAGGGCGTATTACAGAATTACTTGGCTATCGGGAAAATGGAGTGTCCACTTGGTATAGTATTGATCACTAAGCCCAGTTTCGTAATGTTAACGTCTAGAGTAAGCTCGTTATCTCTTTTCCCGACACAGTAAGCCTAATCTGTCACGACTACAGGACAAACTCAGCGTATACTTCACCCGAAGGATGGGTATTCCCTGTCTCAACAAAGCCTAGTGATGAATATAAATTTTTGGATACTACATTTTCAGGTTTATATGTAAGTTCAACGACCCTAGCTTTTCCATGAGGAGATGATTTTGAAAATTCTATCGCTTTTACCATAGCCTCTTTACCATACCCTTTGCCTTGGTATCGCTTATCAATCATAAACTTAAAAACTCCATAGCTGCTGTATTCAAAATTTCCATCACCATCGTCATAATACATGCTTATAAAACCGACCATTTTTTCGTCTTTATAAATCGCAAATGTAATAATGACCTGTCCTTCTTTTGAGGCAATATAAGCTTCTGCGAGTGCATGTTGATTAGAAGAGATAAAGCGTTTCTGTTCCTCTGTAACTTGTAGCTCAATACATTCAATATAGTTATCCCACGTTATTTCTCTAAATTCCATTAATCGATCCCTCCCTAAAAAATATCCGATATCTATAAGAGTTCCATTTATATTGGTAGTATCCTCTCCATAAGCTTAATAATTTTCATTTCGTAATGATTTCAGCATCAGAATCGAACTGATTCAAAAATACACTTCTATATTTAATGTTTTCTGTAAGTTCAATAGAAAGCACTCTTACAATCGTGAAAAATCCATGTCAATATAGGGAGTGTTATTTAGTAAGTTGGAATAATAGAAGCGACGAGCTTGTTCATCCCATTCACTCCAATCTGGAGCATTAAAATCTCTGCTTCTATACAGTGCAGATAGAACTCTGGCTTGCCTTAAGTCAATAAATAAAGGTATTTTCTTTAACCATACGGGACTAATCGTATTTTCTTTGCAATAGCCGTTCAAGAAGTTGGAAAAAAACGTTTTGTAATCTCCTTTCTTGCCTCTCCCTCCACTACCCATGGAATCGGTATTTCGTAAAATAATGGTGTAGCTATATCAGATACAAACCAGTTATATTCCACCTCGTCAAAGTCGATAATATGAGCCTTCTCTCCATCATTTAGATAATTACCGCTACTAATATCCCCATGAATAAGTCCGTATGTATCTTTATCCTTAGTAAGAGAGCTAACTTCCCCAATCAAACGATCGAAGCTGTTATGTAATTCTGACGGACAATATTTTTTAAATGAGGCTAGTAAAGCATTATCATTCCATTCATAACGTAAGTGCTTTGGAGTATAGTGATGAGAAAACTTGTGAATTTTACCAACAAATTGACCTATATTCTCATAAAAAGTATTGCTATCCTCCGCAATTTTCGCATTTCTGCCAGCGACTTTTTCGAAAGCAGTCACAACGAAAGCATCATCAATAACATGAATAAGCTCCCCAGTTAAAGACTGAATCGGTTTCGCTACTTTTACATTGGAATCAGCCAAAAACATGATGAACTCTAATTCCGCTTTCGTTAATAATTCATCTCGATGAGAGATATGAGCAATCCTTAGTATAACTTCTTGCTCTCCAGCCACCCCAGAATAAACAAAATTCTGAAACCCATTTAATTTGATCAATGAGTCTTCACGAACTCCATATTGTTCCGCTGCTTGTTTCAGTATATCTTGTTTGAATAGCTGTTTAATCTTCTTATCCATAGTATTAAAGATCACACTCCAAAGGTAGATTGATATTATTCTAATAGAAATCAAGTGATCTCTGTAAATAAAAAATAATTTTAATTAAACTATCCCGTCCCTTTGGTAATGAAAATACAGCCGGTCTTTAAGCGGTTTCATTTTGTTGTTAGCTAATAGATGGTCACATCTAGTTCCGTCCGATTAAGATAAGCGAACCGAATCTATGAATTTGGTATGAATTCCCCCGAAAGTCAATGAATCAGACTCTAAATTTCATATCCATTCTTATTGGCTGATTATAACTCCCTTCTTTCGTCCAAATCGTATCCTTTATAGATAACTTTCTTATTATCATTCAACTGTACTACCCGTTGGCTCAAAAGAAAAAAACAGCCGGATTTTTAATTGGCTGCTTACTTGCTCTTATTGAGCTATCGTTTCCCGTTAGCGTAATGACCTCACCTGTACGGTTCACCGTAATATACCCAAGCACATAGTACATTTTGATCGTAGGGTATACATATGTATTTAATGATAAAACCACAACCACTCCTAATAATGGAGTGGTTTCTTATTTAACCTGGGTTTCAATATCCACTTTGTATTTTTCATACCATTCATAAATCGGCAACGCCTTGTCGAATATTGAATCTGGGTCATAAGTTTTTTCCAGTTTAGGGAATTCTGGAAACTTATCTAAGTATCCATTAACACACCAACGGACAGTCCAATTCAAATCTGTAGCCCAGGTAATCCAGAAGTCTACCTCATTTTTCGTTGCATCTTGTAATAATCCATACGCATACCAACCACGCACCCCACCTTCTTTCTCTTTACTTAAATTTTCCCAATATAACTTACGCTCATTAGCATCTTTTGGTTTTTGCAAAGCCCAAATAGCGATTTTTCTTACCACAGGCGAATCATCATGTGCAAATTCCCATAACTCTTCACGACTACATCGTTCTTGTTTAACCAATATTGAGAAGGCTAGTCCTCTCTCTATGGGGTCATTCGAAATAATTGATATGTATGGATCTTGAATATCAATTGGGGAAAAATGGTGTGGAACACCTCTTTTTTGGTAGCCATCGTTAAGTGCTTTAATTACATTCGAAACATTAACCCTTGGTGCTAGGTTATCATAGCCAACTAAAGGGATTCCAAAATCAACTAACGCATTTCGTAATGTGTCTATCTGGAGATTAGGGTATTTAGAAAGTAAATATGCGCATACCCCTGTTACAAGCGTGGATGCCCCAGAAGTTCCCCAAAAATACGATAATTCATTAGGTTTCTCCAGTGTTTCACAATAAGGAATTGGTAAGTAAACTCTTGGCGCTAAAACATCTGGTCTAATATGTCCATCGCCATTCCTTCCCCACGGCTCATCTGGATAAGTAGAATGAACATCTATTTGTACAGAGCCATGATCGTTATAGCCACCAACCGCTAAGTATTCTATTGGGGGCATTATGTTTGCTAGCCTTGTATTACCGTTAGCACAAATTACAAGGGTTCCACTCTTAACAGCTGAAGCTAGTGCCTTAACTGTAGAGTTCTCATTTGTGTTTTTTAACAAAACTGAATTATCTAATGCGTGCCAACCCATACTTAGAATTATTTTTATGTTCCATTCTTGTCTTCGTTCAAGAATATAGTCTATACCACGTTTTAGACGTTCTCCTTCACCCTCGCTAAAAGCTAGATGATTGAGAACTATAAAATTTGATGCAGGTGATAAACCTGTATATTTTATTCCTTCAAATTCAAAAGGCTCATGGGATAACGCTAGTACAGCCATTAGTCCATGTTCACCTTTGTCACCATCCGAATCATTAGGCTCTTCAAAGGCAATCTCTCGACACTCTACTGATAAATCGTTTTGAACTGAAATATATTTTATACGTGACCCCAAATGACGAATTGTATTATGTGGTCTTATCGTATCAATTATTACAATACCAATATCTTTACCTGCATCCTGTTCAGGTGGGTTAGAAAAGCCAAGTCGTGACCATGTCGGCTCATGTAATTTCTGTTGCAATGTATCCTCATCCCCTCTAAGTATCTATAAAATCGGTCTTGAAAATTAGTATAAACTCAGTATATCGCACTATATTTTGGAATATTGATCTTCAACGTTATCGCTTACATTTTATTTTCAAGTTGCTGGCTTGGTGTGCTATAGCCCATTCGAAAAGCACTAATCACTCTTTTGATATAAACCACCACCCCTCTTCCTTCATCAGGAATACATCTAAAAACCCTTTTACGGTTCTTTTAAGCCGCCCCCCCATATGGTTTAGAGCAATATTTCCATACCCAAGCGATACGCTAACAAGTAAAATATGTAGGTTATGGTAATTGCAGTTTACCTTCACGTAATGTAAAATTACTTTATGGAAAAAACATGAAGGAGTGGGAGTATGAGGTGGACACGGAAGACTTACATTCAGTCGACTTACGTAATTTCATATTTCCATTCCATTAGGACACTAAAGCATTTATTGCTTTAGTGTTTTTATTTTATGGGGGTGTAATAATTGTCAAGGTACAAAAGGGTTCTCGTTAAGCTAAGTGGTGGAGCAGTAGCAGGAAACTCTGAATTTGGTTTTGAACCAGAAAGGTTAGACCATATTGCGGATGAAATTATGTCAGTAGTAAATTTAGGCGTTGAAGTATCGTTAGTTATAGGTGGGGGTAACATTTTCAGAGGTAATATGGCGGAAAGCTGGGGGATAGAAAGGGCAGAAGCTGATAATATTGGGACGCTTGCGACTGTAGTAAATAGTTTAATGCTTCGTGGAGTTCTTAAAGCCAAGATCAAAAAGGAAGTACGAGTAATGACGGCAATACCTATTACTTCAGTTGCAGAACCATACATCCGTCTAAGAGCAATCCACCATCTAGAAAAAGGCTGTATTGTAATTTTTGCAGGGGGGAACGGTCAACCTTACGTTACAACAGACTATCCTTCAGTACAAAGAGCCATCGAGGTTAATTGTGACGCTTTATTAGTTGCAAAGCAAGGAGTTGATGGTGTTCTTAATGCAGACCCTAAATTCGATAAAGATGCAAGGAAATTTCGTTCGCTTCATTACAACGACGTTTTAAAACACAACTTAAAGGTAATGGACCAATCAGCTTTCATTTTAGCAAGAGACTACAATTTGCCAATGCATGTGTTTAACTTCGATAAACCAGGCTCGATGAAAGAAATTTGTGAAGGTAAGAATAACGGTACGATAATTAGTGGCGAATCAGTTTCAGAGTTGGAATGAAATATGTTAGAAATACTACTCTCCCTTGATTTAGCGGAACGATAGTTCCATAAAAGAAAAGTTATAAACACAAACCCACTACATTGGCGGAGTATGTTTGTGTTTATACTGATATGTATATCTTGTGGTCAAATTGTACTTTGCGCTTAGATACATCACGGTAACCCGTATCATAAATTCAAGGTATATTTGCTGCGTTAAACTGCCGGTTTGCATAACTAAAAAGGAGCAGCTGCCAACTGGCAAGCTGCTCCCTGCTGTGTTCAACTAACGTTTCCTGTTAGCGCAACGACTTACTCTGTTGAATTTCGTGTTCCTCAACATAAAGCGGCATCAGAGAAGGCGGATCGTACCTTTAAACGACAAAATGGTGCCGATAGCCATAGCCCCGTAGCCGCAACGAAATAATGAGCCTAATCCGACAGTGCCCGCATGATGTTGGATTTCGCCTCTGCCGCAATCGCTTCATTCCCGTCATCGACCGCTTGCATTAAGATCAGTATGGGGATGTATACCGCGATCAGCCGCGCCAGCAGCTTCGTTTCCTCGTCCGCTCCTCCGTACGTTTCGAAAAACACGCCGCGAGCGTAAGGGGGTAAAAAGCTATAAGCAACGCTCAAATCGCAAGCCGGATGGCCTACGCTCAGATCGCCCCAATCAATGATGCCGGAAACGATCCCGTTCTCATTCACAAGCATATTCTTGAAATGAAGATCGCCATGTAGCAGTGCATTCACCGCCTCAACACGGTCCTTTTGCAGCCTGCTAATATACGCTTCGATCACATCGGACTCCTCCGGCGACAAGTGTTCAACCACCTTCGATAGAAAGCCCTCCAATTTCACTTTGCGCGATGCTATGTCCGTCAAGTTTCGATGATCTTGCTGAACTCCGCACTTCAGCGCCGCCTGCACCGGAAACTCATGCAATCTCCGCAAAAATTTCGCCAACGGCTCTGCCGATAAAACCCGGCGTTCTTCCGTCAAACCGATTGGAAAATCTCCTGGCATGTAGGCATAGCCAAGAAATGGTGCCGGGTATTCGTCACTTGCTTCGCCATAAAACAACGGTTTCGGATAGGGGATGGTCATATATGCCTCCAGCTTCGGCAGCAGCTTCCCTTCCATACGAATCGAGCCAACTGCAATCGTTCTTCTTGGAAACCGGAACACGTACTCGTCACCGATGAGAAAAACCGTATTGTCCCAGCCCCAGCCCAATCGCTTCACTTGCTTCGATGACAGCTGAGGGAATTGTCTGCCTATCAGCGTCCGCGCCTGCTCTTCGTTAACCTCCCACTCCGCATCCCATACATTCGTTCCCCCCATGAATTGTCTGCCTCCTCGTTCCTTACGTTATTTAGATGTTTACATTCCCTAGAAGTTACGCATAACTGCCGGTTAGACGAACAGGCTTCCGATGATCTCGGAAGCCTGTTGTAAATTCAATTTATGTTAGCCAACGCAAGTTCCTTATTTTTATTAATTAATATTCATAGGATATACTCAGCAAGTATATCCCCATCTTCGTCTCTCTCACCATTTTCTATAAAACCAAGTGACGTATAGAGTTTCCTTGCTATCTTGTTTTCCTCTCCATAGACAATTATTATTTTCGAAGCATCGCCATGCGGAAAAGTCTTAATTAATTCAATTGCCCTTACTATTGCTTTTTTACCATATCCATTTTGTTGATATTCTTTATCTATCATCAATCTATAAATGTCATAGTAATTTTTGTTTTGATTATTTTGTGAAATTACATAAGACATTGTTATAAAACCAACCATCGTATCACTATGATAAACAGCATACGGCATCGGAATAAAACTACTATTATTTGTTTTAACTACATATAATTCGGCGAGCGTATACATATTCGTGGCAAGGAATTTTTGTTGATCTTCTTCCACCCTAAGATTGATACATTCATTGAAGTTATCAAATGTAATTTTTCTTAACTCTATCATCATTTTTCCTCCTAATATAGATATTAGGTAATTGTTATGTACAACGACGAAGTTTATATATAATTCCATTTGTAATTATTCGAGAAATCATTGAGCTATCCTGCCGATTAGCGCAATATTCACATTACCATTTTAGAAACGTTCACCAATAAAAAGAGAAAGAGGACGTCCACAACGTTGCGGACGTCCTCCTTAGATTTCGGTGTTCTGACCTGCCTTATTATGAAATAAAAAGCTATTTCTTCTTTACTGGAATCCAAATCTCCCCTGTATGGTGCCCTGCCGGTCCATAGTACATTTCAAAACTTGGTGCTTCAATCTGTTCATACTCCGATGTCGGAAACCACTCGAAATATATTCGATCCCATAGCTTTTGTAAGTCACATTGCGGCTCTGAGAAAATAGCCCAAGTTGAAGCAGGAACGGACAGTTTTGTGAAGTTGTCAGGGATTTCAAGTCCCTTAGGTAGGTTGTAACATACCATATACTTGAAAGAATCTCCATTATCATCATATAAGGCAGCATGCAACATCGTGTCTGTAAAGCGGCCCAACAATTCGTTCATCAGATCAACACTGCCATCCTCATCACATTGTTTACGGAACTTAGGAACTTCAGAAAAAGCTATCTTCCTATCGGAATTAATGAGACCATAAACTCCAAACATCTCAAAAGACCCTCTTTGTTCAATTCGGTAATTCATTTCGATATCTCCTTTTATTGAAATAGAGAAGGACATTCGAGGATAGGCTTTTAGAGAAACACCTTTATCGCGCGCAGATATCGGCATGATCCCATGAAGATTTTTAAACGCCCGTGCAAATGCTTCTGGCGAATCATATCCATATTTCATAGCTACATCAATAACCTTTGCATCCGTGGTCTGAAGTTCAAATGCTGCCAATGTCAACCGTCGACGTCGAATATACCCAGATAACGATACTCCTGTAATAAACGGAAACATTCTTTGAAAATGATAAGTAGAGCAACAGGCTCTCTGTGCTAATTCATCATAGGAGATATTGTCCGCTAGATTTGTTTCGATATAATCCATGGCGTTATTCATCCTGTCTAACCAATCCATCGTTTCCCCTCCCTTCCATATCAATTTATCGTAGATAAGAAATGATTACCTAGCATTTACTGCACGAAAAAGTCAGCATGCCGAAGATAATGTATCTCCATCTATTTGGTAGTAACAATACCCACCTGCTTGTTACAGCATAGTGTAACTATCAGTAAACGTTTATAAATTCGCGCAGGAATCTTCAATAATTTCAACGACTTCAATTTTTCCATTAATCAAAAGCTCAGGGAGTTCATTTTTGGCATTTCCCTGCCAATAGGTCCTAGCCTGTTCGATTTTCACGGAGAAGGGTACTGCATCCTCTTTCGGTAAAAGGTTTCCATCACCCTCAAAGATACTCCCTATAACCCGCAGTTTAACAAGTTGTAAAACGTTTCGGTTATATGAATCAAATATATCTTTCCATTTTAAAGCGTCTTCATAGCTTTTAGCAGCGTATAAACAAGACAATCTTGATGGGTATTCAGGATATTCTTGTAGTCTTACCATTTCAACGATAACTTCCCTAATAGCTCTCATTGTCTGTCCTACATAACTTATTGCTACTTCCGCATTTTCTTTATCCATCTTTAAACCGTCAGCTGTATAATGACCATTTAGAATCTGAATAAAGTCTTCGCCTTTGGAATTCAAACGTTCCTTCTCAAAAAAGAAGTGATACAGGGCATTTTTTTGGTTGTCATCAAAGCATATGAACTGTCCCAGAGACATTTTTTTCTTAGTAACAATGTGATATACATACAATTCCTTATCTACCATGGTTTCTCCCCTATTACTTTAGTCTTGCATTGAGATGCTCCGATTCCATTCTTTCGATCACTCGATCTAATTGTTTGGTTAGATAAGGCGAAACAACACCAATACCGGCAACTGCTTCTAATAAAGGAAAGGTATATCCTCCCCACGGACCTTGTGGATCAAAAACTTGTCTACCAATTCTCAAACCTTTTTCAGCCTTTGATGTATTCAAGCGTTCTAACCCTTCACTAAACAGCTCGACGGGTAATGGTTTGTTTCTACGCCGGGACCATTCTGCTAAGAAGGACATGCCGCGCAAAATATCATATTCAAAAAACCTAGGAAAACAAGGCTTCAGCCATTCCATGTCAATGACGCTTCCATCTTGTTTAGAACATACAAGACGATGCTCAATTAAATAGCGTGCGCCTTCGTCTAAAAAATGAGCTTCCTGTTCAGTAAATTCGCGGTTGGTATGCCATAAGATAGCTTCAAGCGGAGGTAATGTGGAAACAATAGAGCTTTTTCGAGAATGAGTATAAGCTTCAGGATCGCAGTTTAGTCCACCATCAGGTAGCTGATGCTCTAAGAGCCATTCACGGATCCAAGGTAGTTCCTTGTCCAAATCACAGCCATACCCCATGAGAATCATATAATATACGGCAAGCTCACAGTGGCAGCAATCCATCTTCATCTTATCACTATCACTTGTTGGATGGTCCTCAGGAGTTATAATGAAAGTTCGCCAGACCTGGTTTTTGAGTAGTTTTTTTGCTCTTTCAATAGCGGAATGGGGGATTCGTTTCACCTCACCCATTTCATAAAGAGCAGCCATATGCCACCAAGCTCCATCCCATTTTTGACGAGTGTACCCGCCGTGATTCATAGTAAAATTCGGTTCATGCTCAAGAAACTGTATAGATTCTTCGACTGCCAAGCGAATGGATTGATTAGTTTCCATCTGGAGCCTCCTTTTTAAAAATCTACACTTCGCTATTAATCTTTCTGATTTGAACTATGTTTCCCGTTTTAGTTTAATAAAAAAGCAACCGATCGATTGCCGGCTGCTCATGTTTACTATCTTTACTGATTACTGGATTTTGTATTGTCACCCAAAGTTATTAATCGTTCTTCATACTCAAAGGGTTCTTCACATGAGTATAGTTCATGAAAAAACCCCTTATACGGGATATCGTCTTCCAAACATTTTATGAGATATGATAGTTCTTCGTCACATGTCGTTTCCTCACCATTGTGATGCATTACTTCGAATGTATCAATAATATTTTCCATAATGCTTACCTGAATAAATAAGGGCAACTTATCCAACATCGAATCTTCGATCTTGGTCTCAGATCTGTATCCTGCGAGGACTGTTTCAAAATAATCATCCATAAACGTTTTACGTTTACCGACGTCTGGTTCAAATTGTATCCAGCCTACCCCACTGATCCAGAGACCCGCCAGATCAAACATATACCAACAATAACATGAATTATCAAAATCATATACCGTTATTTGCCCGGTATCAAAATCTATCGAATAATTCCCATCGTTATAGTCAAAATGGTTCATACCGAAAGTCTCTTGGTTCCTTTCCAATCCATGTAAGGTATTAAGGAGCTCTACCAGTTTCTCCTTAAGCAAAGGGAAGGATTCAGGAATCAGTTTATCGATATATTGGGCATTGTATTTATCAAAAAAACTATACCGGCGATGGACAGGAGTATATCCTTTCGATATTTGGTGCAGTTTCCCCAGGACTTTACCGCAATTATAGTAATACTCACTAATCGGAGCACCTTCCCGGTACTGATAATTATTTTCTACTAGCATTTTCCCTTTCGCCTTATTAAACAGGCATACAAAAAAGACGTGATTATTATGAGTGACCTCTTCCAGCAAATTCCCCTTCTTAGAGCTAACTACATCCGAGACACTTCCTCCGTGCTCGAATAAATACCTGATATAGTGAACCTCTCCCAGAAAATCTTCCCGGCTCCTGTCAGGTAAGAATCCGATCCTGAGTATTTTTGAGTCGATCCCCTCTTTTTCACAGGAGTATACAACATTCCGCCCACCTTTATGTGCCGGAATAAGCTGGATATGATAACCTTCTAATCCGAATAACTCTGACGCTAATGGAAGTAAATATTCATCACTGATCTTAACAACCTCGTTATGATTTATACGATCTCCTCCAGTCAAAATTTTTGCAACGACGCCCCACACTGAAATTACCACAGAAGAAACCCCAAAAAATGAGAGAAGCTTTCTGTGGACTTAGATGATAACCACCTTGTTTAACATGGATTCATCGCCCCTTCCAGCTATTATTCTTTAAAGTTTACCTAAAAATCCCATATAAATTCCAGGTAAACTTCTTATATAATCATTTTTTTGATAAGAACTGTATATAGGTGGTTGCGCTTAACACAACTGATTTTTCTCCACTTAGAAATGTGTCTTGTTCCGACTACTTCTTCTCGACTTCTCGAAATCCAATCGTGTAAGTCAATACAAAAGCAACAGAGAAAGCAACTAGATTAACAAGAATGTAAAGTGGTAACTGGTTGTTCAGATAAAGCAGCATGCCTGGAATGCCTGTAAGAGCCATACCTGTTGCTTTAAGATGTAGAATGGAGGCCAAAAATCCCCCGACTCCTCCGCCAATCATGGACATAATAAAAGGTCTTACCAGCGGAAGCGTTACTCCGAAAACGGCAGGTTCCGTAATTCCGAGTGCTGCAGAAAAACTGGATGGATAAGCCACTTGCTTGAGCTTCTGAGATTTGGCTTTCATGGCTACCGCAAGAACGGCACCAGCTTGAGCCACATTTCCAGGTGAAATCGGATTCAACATATTCCATCCGGTTTCAATCCGGCATAACTAACCCGTACGTTTGCTTCCTCAGTGAAATACAGAAGTGAAAATACGAGGTCTCCGTCATTAACGAAGATCTCAAGAGAAGAGTTGTCGCTAAACAATCGAAGATCAGTTAACAAGGACACTTCAGCTTCTCTACATTCTTTTTCATGTGTAACCCGTTCATTCGTGATACGGTCAAACGACAGAAAATAAGGCATCACAAAATCAAACAATAGAAATTATTTATAGCAAAATGTTAGTGCACCGAGACTTCTCTTAGCTCGAGCCGTTATTTGCTATTCCCCTTCTAGTAAACAAGAGAAATTAGACATCGGGTAAGCTGGATGTAACCTTGTTGAACAGAGGGGTTTTTTCATAGGAAATTAAATAACCGTTCCCAGTTGAATACTGAGAAACGGCTGTTGTTATCTAAATATACTTTTACCTACGGATAAGCTGTTCTGTCTGCTAGATCAACAACCTACGGATTTTTGCAATACAGAAATACTTTCCATGAAGAACGCTCTGTTTTTATCAATCCCTCTATTTTTACACCAGACAACAGCACTAAAAGCATCGTAAAAAGTATAAAAAGGTAGTAGCGTTTCCAAATTGATCATAGGACGAATTGTGGAATACCCCTCTGTGTAGGAAGTTTTACTTTGGGGATTCACTTCCCAAACATATCGATTAATTTTGGTGAAGTCGATTTCAGATGATCCACCCCGAGCACTTTCAAAATCAATAATTCCAACAACGTCATTATTATTTATTAATATATTACCTGGTCTAAAATCCATATGTACTACACAGGGGCCATCAGGTTGCGGTAAATGGGAAAAGGCACTCTCAAAGTGATCTATACATTTTTCGAAAAGCTGTTTCTCAAGAACTTCCTTAGCAGGTTCTTTATACTTTTCAAAATTATTTTTTATATAAAGTCTCCAATTGTTCTGATTGGAAAATTGAAAACCGTCGGATCCTTGAGCACCATATCCAGGCATTTTAGTTTCATGCAGCTTTGCATGTAATACTCCCATTTGGAATGCTAATTCATCGTTAATAGCTCCTGTACACGGTATGCCTTTCATCTCCGATAAAAGTAAGGCACCCGAAATGAAGTCATCCGCACTCCAGAAATCTAACACTTTTGGAACCGGTATTACCTCTCTCAACATTTCTAGCATACGATATTCGCGATATAGTTTATCCCTGTTATAGGGTACCTTCGCATATACCGTTTCTCCATTAGTAAGATTCAGCTTGTATACTTGTGAACTAAAAGACTCAGGAACATTGTCTATACTTAAAACACTAAGGTTAAATCTATCTATGATCGTATGTACTAAGTTCAAATCGCACCTCGTATGTTATGAATGAAATACTAATGGGTTTATTTTTCTGCACATTATTGATAAGTCCTGCATGTTAACTTAAAAGAAAAAGCAACCGGTCTGTTGATCGGCTGCTTATTTGTTTCAAATCAAGGTAGATTTTACGAAAAATCAAAGGAAAACGAACTAGGTCTACTTACCACCCTATGAACGATTGAGAACAACCGAGTGGCAATATCACCTTTAACATTAAGCCTGTACCCACCTCGAACCCTATCCACAAAGCCGAGTTCAATGCAATCTATGATTACTTTATCAAAATTCATGTCAGCGGGTAGACGTGAGCGAAGTATCGACTCCTCTACTGGAGTGAAGTCAGGCTGTAAGTTTTCATTATTAAGCAATAACTCATATAGCACGGTTATAATATCCGGAGGTAAGATGTTCATTGGAAACTCAACTAATTCATTCATTGCTTCAGTGGCTTCGTTTAAAAAAAGCGAGGTAGCGATACAAACTAATCTATCTTTTGCCCACAGGCCTAATCCAGATGGACCTAGCTGAATTTGAGTCAGTGATGAATCTGATGCGGGTGTCTGTACATTGAAAGATGTGGCAGCAATCACCTCGCCCAGAAAATTGATTTTTTGTTCTTGTGACATCGTCCGAAGTTCCGTTCGAATTTGAGGCAGCATGGCTTGCAAATTGCTAGTTTTTCCAAGCAAAAAGTCGGTTGTGCAATCAAAGACAGTCGCCAACTCCGTTATAAGAGAAATGTCGGGTAAGGAGTCGCCTTTTTCCCATTTAGACACTGCTTGTGCAGAAACATTTAGTAATAGCCCTAATTGTTCTTGTGTCATACTTTTGCTGTGACGAAGCTGACTGATTCTTCCTCCAAAATGACTAGCATTCGCTTCTATGATTTATAACACCTCCATGAATTTATAGTTTAATTATAACTACACTGCTATTTAATGGTATGGAAGTATACTTTACAACTAAACCATTAGTTGATTTTCTATATCCTTGGTAGAAAAGAATAATGGCTTAACTATTGAGCAAAGAGCAAATCTACCCGCGTGTTGAATTATTTTTTGATTTCACAAATGAAGAAAGCGTATTCAGGATAAGTTTCAAAAAAATTCTTTTGTTCTAACTGACAATTTTTTGATGTTAGATATTCTTCTAACCTTTCTAACAACGAGTATTTTAAGTTAGCCATAAACATAAGAAATCCACCGGTATTCAGTAAATCAAAACACGAATCTAAGCATCTTTCAAAATCTCCAGGTTCTTTGATTGCAGAGCCAATTAAGGTTACAATATCAAACTTTTCATTCGTTATTTCATTATCGAAAATACTTTTACATAACACTTTAGATGGATTAGGATGGCCTTCTCGTTGCTGTCTGTAAGCGAAAATTTCGCAAATATCTTTGTTAATATCAATACTTGTTAAGTCCCCTTTGCCTGTTAGCTTAACTCTAGAAAATGGGTTTCATTTTGTGAATTAACACTTGGTGAGACATATAGCCGACGAACACGACCAACTTTTTTACTATCTGAAAAGGGGTCTTGATTCAATCCGCAGACCCCGACAATTTCACTGTTTTTAAGAACGAGAAAGAGGGCTTCCCCGTTCTTATCGAATGTATTTGTTCCAGTACCGTAGTCGGTCACCAACCGTTCGAGGTGAAAAAAACCTTCACTCTTACTCTCGTCAACTAACTGCATTAATTTATGGGTATCTAGATGTTTCACTTTTGCTATTAAACATTCAGTCACGTAACACAAACCTTTCAATTGCAACAGCGACACCATCGTTAATATTTGATTCGGTTACGTGGGCTGCACAATTTTTAAGTTCAATGATTGCATTCTCCATTGCGATCGGAAATCCGGACATATGAAATAGGCCTAAATCGTTAAAGTCATCCCCAAATACCATTACATTTTCAGAATTTACACCGATATCATTTAACACCCATTGTACCCCATGTTCCTTTGAGGCTGACTTATGCATGATTTGGACCAATACACCTTCATCGGTTGCGATTACGTTCACATGGTCACCGAATTGTTCACATATTTCATTCCATGCATTGCAACCTAGGACCAATATTTTGGTAGGGGATAGCGAACTTATATATTCTTTATCCATAACTTGGGGCTTGGGGTCATTCATACGGATACCCAATTGAGCGCACTCGGAGTCGGGAACTGGACTATATGTATACCATGAATCGTTAACTTCATATGAGATTATTGATTGAGGTGCCCGTAACTCGATGAATTTATTGATTTGTTGGCTAATCTCCATAGGGATACTAATATGCTGCTCATTCTGCTTCGATTTACATGTAACTAATGCACCGTTGTAATAAACCATGTAGTCTACAAAAGGGAATTCTTTTAAAAAATGATTAGCCGCTCTAGGCGGCCGCGCCGTGGCAATAATAATATGAATTCCAGAATCATAACATCTTTTGACAGCCTGATAATTCCTTGGAGATATCGTTTTATCATTACCAAGCAAGGTTCCATCTAAGTCCAGAAGAATTGCCTGAATATTAGGCATATGTATCCTCCCCTCACAATAAGCTAAATTGGTAAAATACTACTACTTAATAAAGAAGTCGTCAATAAAAAATACATTATTCACCTTGTTAGCTGACATAGTTGAGGTTGATTTCGGTTACCCGCATAATTCTGTTAAATCAGCTAAAGGTATTATGAATTGATTCACCTGATCTTTATTAAAACTGTATCTGACCAACCATTTTCGTCTACAAAATCTACAGTAATTTCAACCTTTCTATCTTTTTTGAAAATTTTTCTTGCGCTATAACTTCAAGCCTGCTACTATGAAGAAGCATTATTTTTGGAAAGCAGATATTCAACTCCTATTTAGGATCTTTCCAAGCAGATAATCTTTGACCACTTTCTTTAATGGAAGTCAAGGCCATACGGACAGCCGGGTCAAATGCCGATTGGCAACTTTGTTGCCTTATTGATTGAGTTAAAAGCTCGAATTTTATAAGTTGGTTACTTTACAACCAGTGCATTATGCACACAACTTGTGAAACGGTCAATAAGAGTGGTAAAAGTAATTATTTGCTATATAGACTCTGATCCTAACATTGTATAGTTGAATATTAAGATCCTTTCCATGAGACGATTTGTTTTATGATTGGCTGATGAACACGCTAGAGGTTTGTCCAGTCATGTTTATTGGGACTTTTCTTATTATTTGACTATATATTGAAGCAAGTGTGATGCGCATAGTGCGTGTTTCGCTTGCTTTTTTTGTTGCCGTTTTACATAAAATTTAATTTGAATAGGAGATTGGAAAATGGGAAAAGCACTAATCATTGGCGCCGGCGGCGTAGCTTCAGTAGCAATTCATAAATGCGTTCAAAACAGCGAGGTATTCGAAGAGATTTGTATTGCAAGCCGTACGAAGTCCAAATGCGATGAGCTGAAAGCAAAATTGGACGGCGGTAACACTAAAATTACTACTGCACAGGTGGATGCCAACAACGTAGACGAGTTAATCGCTCTAATTAACGAAGTTAAACCGGATATCGTCATGAACCTGGCTTTGCCTTACCAAGATTTGACGATCATGGATGCTTGTTTGGCCACTAAAACGCATTATATGGATACAGCTAACTATGAGCCGGAAGATACGGCGAAATTTGAATACAAATGGCAATGGGATTATCGCGAACGTTTTGAAAAAGCAGGAATTACAGCTCTTTTGGGAAGCGGATTTGACCCCGGCGTAACAGGCGTGTTTTCCGCCTATGCACTGAAACACTATTTTGACGAAATCGAATATATCGACATCCTGGATTGCAACGGCGGGGATCATGGCTATCCTTTCGCAACCAACTTTAATCCGGAAATCAACATCCGCGAAGTGTCCGCTAATGGACGTTACTGGGAAAATGGGCAATGGATCGAAACGAAACCAATGGAAATCAAACGCGAATATAACTTTGCTGAAGTCGGCCAAAAGGACATGTACCTTCTGTATCATGAAGAACTTGAATCCCTTGCGCAAAACATGCCTGGACTGAAACGCATCCGCTTCTTCATGACTTTCGGTCAAAGCTATCTCATGCACTTAAAAGCACTTGAAAACGTAGGAATGACCTCCATCGAACCAATCGAATTCGAAGGAAAACAAATCATTCCGCTTCAATTCCTGAAGGCTGTGCTTCCGGACCCTGCTTCCCTCGGCCCTCGCACGGTAGGTAAAACGAACATCGGCTGTATCTTCAAAGGGAAAAAAGACGGCCAAGACAAGACTTACTATGTTTACAATGTGTGCGACCATCAAGAGTGCTATAAAGAAGTGGGCTCCCAAGCTGTCTCCTATACAACGGGCGTACCTGCTATGATCGGCGCGGCAATGGTTATGACCGGCAAATGGAATAAACCAGGTGTATTTAATATTGAGGAGTTCGATCCAGATCCATTCATGGAAGAACTGAACAAATGGGGCCTTCCATGGGTAGAAGACTTCAATCCAGTGCTTGTTGACGCATTGCCTGAGGAAGCTAAAGAGTCGGAGCGCGTTCGCTAATATGAGGTTCGAGGAATTACCGACACCCTGTTTCGTAGTCGATGAAGCACTCATTGAAAAAAACCTGAAGATTTTGAACGGCGTTATGCAGCGTACAGGAGCCAAGATTGTGCTGGCGCAAAAAGCTTTTTCCATGACCGCTATGTATCCCCTCATCGGAAAATACTTAAGCGGGACAACGGCGAGCGGTTTATTCGAAGCACGGCTGGGTCATGAAGAGATGGGCAAAGAAACTCATGTTTTTGCCCCTGCCTATCGTGAAGATGAAATAGATCAGATTGTGTCTATTTGCGACCATATCATCTTTAATTCCTTCTCCCAGCTGGAAAAGTATAAAGGAAAAGCCATTGCCGCCGGCAAAAAGATTGGTATCCGTATCAACCCGGAATGTTCAACACAGTTAGGACATGAAATCTATGATCCTTGCTCACCGGGGTCTAGATTCGGAGTCAAACGGGAGGATTTCCTCCCTGAAATGCTTGAAGGCGTTACGGGACTGCACTTCCACACCCTTTGCCAACAGAACTCGGACGACTTGGAGACCACGCTAAATGCAGTCGAAGAAAAATTCGGGTCATGGTTGCCACAAATGGAATGGATCAATTTTGGTGGCGGTCATCATATCACCAGAGATGACTATGATATCCCAAGACTCGAAGCCTGTATTTCGCGGATGCAGAATAAATACGGCTTGGAAGTCTACCTTGAACCTGGAGAAGCCATTGCACTGAATGCAGGCTATATGGTCACCTCGGTACTGGATATCCATAAGAACGGCATTGAGATTGCAATCGTGGACACGTCAGCAACTTGTCATATGCCGGATGTTTTGGAAATGCCATACCGTCCGCCGCTTGTCGGTTCCGGAGAAGCTGGGGAGAAGTCATTCACCTATCGGCTTGGCGGTCCTACCTGCCTTACGGGCGATGTCATTGGAGATTATTCCTTTGATCAACCCCTGAAGAATGGTGACCGATTGGTATTCGAGGACATGGCGATCTACTCTATGGTAAAAACGAACACTTTCAACGGAATGCCACTGCCTGCAATCGCCGTGCAGGACAAAGATGGGGATTGCCGGATCGTGCGCGAGTTCGGTTATCAGGATTTTAAATTCAGACTAGCTTAATGAATAAGAAGCCGTAGCCCTGTAATTAGGGTTACGGCTTCTTACTCATTTTTGACGTTTCTTATGGTAATGTGGCCAGTCATTCCAGCACAATATTTCGTTTATACAGCAGGTTTATTATATCTGACCTCACAATAAATCTCCTACTATAGCAAATAATAGTTTGCTATAAGATAACGGGACCCAGTTCCTGTTCCCCCGACGTTATTTCGGAAAGTTCAGTTCCTCATTATGGAAAGTGGTCGCAAGATAGCGCGGGTACATCCATTCAACAGCGGTTACGGATTTTAAAGCGGAAGTGCCCGTTTACAGTCTGACGTTTCAGTAAAATATCACCCTTCAACTAAAGCATAATACTTAAGTATTGCTCCATCGATCTCAACCAATAAAATATCTTTTTGTTCTTTACTTGAGTAAATTTTGGTCCCTACTGGTAGAACATTTGAGGTTCCATTCACAAAATCTTCTGCAATTGAAGTTTGGTTTTTTATTTCTCCAATCTCTTCATTGGGCGTTAGTACCAATTCATCAACCCAATCAATACCGGTTTTATATATCAAGTCTCTAAACATAAAAATATTCGCATCTGAATCAAGACTTAATATCTCATTAGCATCAGGGTTACCAATTACGTTAACAGTTATATTATCTTCTTGTGCATTCATACATCCAGTAATAAGTATTAATAGAAATATTAATACTATTGGAACTTTTCTCATCTCAAGCCTCCCCATTGAAACTGTACTTGCATTGATTTTTGATAACTTCAAACTCACGAGTTTTGCATATAATCGCACATGTATTTTATTCGCGAAACCTTTTAACGATCCTTGTCATTATATTTAATAGTTAATAGAAAAGTGTTAATTGTCTTTGCTAGCTATCTTGAAAATATATCAAAACAAATAGGCTGCCAAACCGACAGGCCTATTTGTTCTACTAAAGTTCAATTGTTCAGATTATTTTCTAACTAGAAGAATAAATAATCATGGCTTCTTTCGTACTTTCATCAATAGCTATACACAATTTTATAGGAATTCTGAAAAAATCAAGTATTTCCAAAGGAATCTCCTCAATAGATAAAGATACTCGCATTATCAGATTAACGATTCACGATAATTTCATAGTTGCTTAGTATCCTATTAGTTTTCCTAATAGATAACTCAAGGTTCTAATTCAAGATGCATCTTGGCTTCGGCCTCATCCCATGGTACGGAGTAACCCGCCCCCTTAGCACAAAAGATGGAGGAAGAAGTATACAGTGGATCCGCCTCTTTGCGGTAACCTATCTGCTCAATGACTTCTTCTGTATTATGGCATCGATCGTAACCGCTGAACACGCAGCGCATACTGCCTCGTCCATGTGTAAAGGATGCAAATTCTGCACTGTAGTTCATGAAAGTCGACACGGGCACCCTGCCTGTAACCACCGCTTGCGTTTCGTTCGTCTGCGGCGGATCAAAAATACCTGAAGCACGTTGAATATCGGACAGTACCCTGCCCAATTCATCAATAGCGACCTTGATTTTGAAATCGTAATAGGGCTCGAGCAACACATTATCAGCTTTCTCAAGCCCCTGCCGCAACGCTCGAAAGACAGCTTCACGAAAATCGCCGCCATGGGTATGTTCTTTATGCGCACGTCCTCTAAGCAGTGTAATGTTCACGTCGGTAACAGGCATACCAGTCAGCAGTCCGTGATGCTCCCGTTCATATAGATGATCCCGAATCAAATTCTGATAGCTGACATTCAAGTCATCGACATGACATTTGCTATCAAACTTGATGCCGCTACCTCTTTCTCCCGGTTCAATCAGCAGATGTACTTCTGCATAATGTCGAAGCGGTTCGAAGTGGCCATACCCTTTTACAGCAGACTGAATCGTTTCCTTATACAAGATTTCTGGTTGTCCAAAAGAGATTGCAAAGCCAAATCGTCCCCTCACAATCTGTTCCAGCACTTCCAGTTGAATCAATCCCATGACGCGGATAGAGATCTCTTGGAATTTCTCATCCCAGACAACGTTCAGAGACGGTTCCTCTGCCTCCAGCGTACGAAAAGCAGCGAGGACCTTCTGTACGTGTATCGAATTATCGAATAATACCTTTGATTGTAACGTCGGCTCCGAGTCGTAAGTTAACTTGTCTGATAACAATCCCAGGCCTTGCCCAGCCTCTGCCGCTGACAATCCAGCAACCGCAAACAAATCGCCTGCTGCCACTTGTTCTATCGGCTGCGACTTGAGACCGTTCATCAAGAAGATCCGCGTGATTTTCTCGTCATATTGGACCCCATTGCTCTCGTAAGCAAGCTCTTCTCTCACCTTCAACTTACCGCCCAGTGCTTTAATGTATGTGAGTCTCATACCGCTTTCATCGTGCCGGATTTTATACACCCGCCCCTGGAATGAAGCATTCTCGTCATAAGACGATGTCGTCAGCAAATGCATCTGTTCTAGAAATTCAATGACACCTGTATCCTGTAGCGCAGAACCATAGGCATAGGGGAAGAGAAGTCCTGCTGCTATCATCTTCTGCAAGGCCCCCATCCAAAAGCTAGGATCCTCGCTTCCCTCGAGGAACGCTTCTAGTAATGCTTCGTCTCGCTCCGCCATAGCCTCTCGCAACGCTTCACCGATGATGCCGTCAGCGAAGCTCTGAGTTATGCAGTATATTTCCCCCGTCAACTGCTGACGGATATCCGCCACAGTTCTGTCTACGTCTGCGCCGATCCGATCCGTTTTGTTGATAAAGAAGAACGTTGGAATCCGATGCTTGCGCAGCAGTTGCCAGACCGTCTCCGTATGGCCTTGGACCCCTTCTACCGCGCTTACAATCAGGATCGCATAATCAATTACCTGAATCGCCCGCTCCATTTCCGGGGAGAAATCGACGTGTCCAGGCGTGTCTATCAAATAATAGGTATCTCCTTTATATTCCATTACTGCCTGATCCGCAAACACCGTAATGCCTCTTGCCCTTTCGATGTCGTGGTTGTCCAGAAAAGCATCCTGATGATCCACCCGCCCGCGCGACCGGATACTGTTCGTATGATACAGCAGCTGTTCCGCAAAAGTTGTCTTACCTGCATCCACATGGGCGAACAGGCCAATTGTTAGTCGCTTCATAGAATCCTACTTTCATCGTTTCTTGTTGATACTGCTCATTTTATTAAAACATAGAAACCGGGAGAATGGGTAGGATCGGGTTATGAATGACGTAATAAAATTCGATATCCGCAGAAAAAAGTTTGGAGTCTCGCCGCCATGCCAATACAGACAAACACAACATAAATACACATAACGATTAACCAATCTTGAAGATTGGACTATCCCTTCATTTCAATTTTCGTCTTAGAAAAATTTCATAGCTCCCGGATTACTAAAGAAATGTTTCACTATCGATAATCGAAACATGTTCATTCCATTACGGCAATCGGTGCAAGTGCTTACACCGATTCAACAGAAAAAGCCGCTAATTAGCGACTATTCATGGGAATCATGTATTCATTTGTAATCAATTCTACAGATTTAGAAGAGGTCATCATAAGAGAAGGAGTCCCAATAACACAAGCTTTATTCAAGGTGTCATACTTATGGATTGTACCGCTAATCTTAGAGACTGCTCCCATATATTTTGCCTTACGTGACATTTCAATCGTCGAAATATTTAAAATTTGGTTATGGGATTTTATTATTCACCGTTAACAGAGGTCTCTTGTCGATCGACGGTCTCTTCTGGAATCTTATGGGACATGCTCGGTACGTGCCGGGGCCGATATTCGATAAGCTCTGAGGAATAGACAGAAACAGCGATTCGTCCTCCGCTGCTGTAAGCCCGAATCAGAATCGGCTGATTGTAGGCATTGTGGAACACAAAATCCGGCCCGCCCCAGCTGACAGTTGCATCCCGCCCAGTCAAAACGTAAGGAACGTTTCGGCTGTGGGAATACCGCTTCACGATCTGTAATCCCGCTCTGTCAATCGCATTGTATAAAGTGGAGGATACTTGGCATATTCCGCCCCCCACGCCCTCGGAAAGTTCACCTCTAACAATGACGCCCGCTCGTTTATAGCCTTTGTCGACAGTTCTCATGCCCACAACTTCGTTGAATGAGAATGATTCTCCGGGAAAAACCACTGTGCTGTCAATCGACTTGGCTGCCAAGCCGATGTTATGCGAACGATTTTCGTTATTAGAATTAAAATAGGTAACGTAATACCCAATCGCTTTCGTTCGAATCGAAGAAAGTATTTCGGCATCTACTTTTGGATATAGCGGATAGGACGGAACCTCAATCGTCGCCGCTCCTTTTCCATAGTAATATTCGTAAAATGATATCAGCATTTTTCGCTGATCCAGGCGATGTCCTATGCGTCCTTCTACAATCTGGCCGTCCGGCCCTATTCGCGCGTTTTCTGGCTTTTTCATACTTATTCGATCCAGCTGATCCGCCCACTGATCATAGGTATCCATATTAACGAGTGGAAACACCTCAAGAGCGTGCTCGCTTCGATCAATCGTACTCAGCGAGTTTCCATCCTGGGTTATCGTCAGCAGATCTGCCGGGTTTGCCTGCGCCATGAGCAGTCCAAACAGACCCATGATCGATAGCCATTTCAAACTGCACTCGCCTCCTTCCTAAGTAGATTCCATATTTGTCCTTCTGGTATTATGGTAACCTTTTAAGAAAATCATGCAGATGCAGCAGATATGGTCGTTCTTTCATGTGAGTGTTTGAACTCGTTTTTATAAACAGAATGTGCCTTCCATTTTCTATGAGTATCTATCCAGTGAATTCGTTTCCTGATCCAGTTCCTGAATTTTAGAAACTAATTTTTCTGAATTGGAACGAAACACTTGATTTGAATCCGTCCAGTCCGATTTCAAAAAATAGGAAGCGTGAAACTTCCATCCTTGATGGGCTGGGTTAAATTCCATTTGAATTTCGCGCCCTGGTCTACCTATGTATATCCTAGAACCCGGCTTACGCCATTTGCCAATTTGTGTGATTCTGTCCCGATTCTGTCCTGTGATATATGTAAACCTATTATTGTATGGAATGTTCCTCAAATGAAACTTTGGACACCCGACAGCAAATACTTGAAGCTGCTGAAATCCGTATTTTTTCTCCAATAAAAGGCCTGTCCGATAAGCGATCACGCCTCCAGCGCTATGCCCGATAAGGATTACGTGATCCGAAGTTTCTGCATGCTCGCTAATGATTTGTGATAAACTTGTTACCCGCTTGGACTGGTCATGGGATAGGTCATAGCTAACTTGAGTAAGCTGCTTTGCCAATAGACGGATGAAAGAGAACCTCGTTATACCGTTTGCAGCCCCATAGGGAAAGATCGTCAAAATTTTTACATTTTGATATCTCTTTGCAATCTCACTTGCAGCTGCTTCAAAATTATTACGATAAGTTAGTACACCGGCAAAAAAGCAAACCACCGTACGGCAATTTTTTGTACATGTACTATGGGAGGATACGAACGTTTCAATCATGATTTTACTCCTAACATTAAACGATTGATTATTATTTTAGGTGCGAATATTTCAAATTATAAAACAAAAAAAGCCCGAACGATCAGGCTTTGTGGTATATAGAATATTATGTTAGTTGCATCGTTGTAATACAAGTATTGCTATCTTTAAAAGTACCGATCTCAGATTCTGCTGTTTTGCCATCATACTCTATCTTTACTTGATATTTCCGATCTCGCGGTAGCCATAGATCAATAAAACCATTCTCTAATGAAGTAATCGTCTCATCCATCACTACAGTACCTTCTTCATCTTGAATAAGAACATCGAAGTTTTTTTCTACTAATTCCCCTTGGCACCCCGTTAGACTGTGGATAGCACATTCATGTGTGTTTTCAATAAACGGTGCAATGGAAACAAAAAACTCGTCCTTTGGAAGGTCAAAAGACGTCTTTTTACCATGATCAGTCACAATCAGTTCCTCTGATGTAATAGATGCACTTACATCCTCAAAGGAACCAACACTATACGCATGGACTTTTTCTTTAATATTCTGTGTTCCAGCTTCATTCGATGCACTATTATTACTATGGTTGTTACAAGCTACTGTCACCAGACTTAATAAAATAAACGAAACAAGGAGCAAACCCTTTTTCATAATATCCTCCCATTTTCTTTTCATATTGAAAAGTCATACTATTTCGATCATATCACATAGGTCCTCGCTCTTTCTTAAATCGTGTCTCAATTACGAACGAAAGATTACCATGACGATAGTTCTGTCCGTTTCCAGTTGTTTTCGGCAACGCAAACATATACATGGTTATCATCCCACGCCATCTGTCCTTGGCTACAGGCGCTACTAGACGAAGCAGGCGTATATTTGTTGCGAATACGCAATTTGTCCCCATTTATATCGAGCTTAGTGTCAGGATCACTCGTGCCAATCCCGACATTACCATTGCTACGTTGTATGCTGAGCGGGGAATCAACCACTTCACCATCATCACCGTAACGGATAAACTGTAGATTGGATCCCGTATTATCACCCGATTCTTCTGAACTATCTGCCCGAACGACCCATCTCGGTGTCGTCTCATTCTCATTACCGGATACACTTAACTCGATATCTCTATTCGAACCCTTCTCCCCTGCTACCCGCAAGACCCCGTTCATCACATTGAAGTTGGATGAATGGGTACGTATCTCGCTTATATCGGTATCGAATGGAATCTCAAATCGGGTGAACAGCTGGTTAGGATATTGGCCAGTCGGTGACATTGTCGTCTCAAACGAGATATGCTTATGGTCATGCTGCTCTGGATTGTTTGCCTTGTCATGAGAAATAATCGCTGTCTTGTTCCTACCAGCCTCGTCGAGCCAGACAATCGCCGGCTTGGCTCTCTCCGCCGTCCATTGCAGCCGGATAAGGTCTGACTGATGTCCTTCCTTCTCAATCCACTTCTTGTCAGTGGACAAATGTAACCGATCATTGTGTGGAATAATGATGTCGTTGCCATTTTGCACGGCTTGTCCAAGCGTTGTTTCCCCTCCTTGTTTCTGCTCCGTACATCCTGCACCAAGCAAACAAACGCCCCCTAATATAACCGTTACTGCTATTGTCCTTAATTTCATTTTGTGTTTTCCTCCGTTTTTCGATATGAATTGATTTCATTTCGTATTTATGTACAAAAAAGACCTTGTATGATCGTAGTATATACAACACGCTGCGTACACCCATTTCATCAATATTCCCGAAAAAATGATTCTTTTCGTCTATAAAATCCCAGCTAAAATTTGTCGATGCCTGTTACTATAGGACTCACCATAATGTGAATCACTCCCATTTGCATGTATATAATTTTTGATTCGCTTATGGTCCTTAACTCGGGACAAAAACTTATATCATTTAAATAAAAATCCGCTAACACCGATACTTATGATGGGACCGCTTTGTATAATTTCTCAGGATATACTTTCATCGCGATAATGATAGGTAGGTAATAACAAAAGCTACTTTTATACGATCCTAAACCAGTATTATAATGGATAAAAATAAACAGCAGCATTCTGGATTTATTCCAAAATACTGCTGCGTTTATCAACTAACGCACCTCATTAGCTAATGAAATGCTAGAATCTCTGAAGGCTACTATTGAACCTGATTAGCTAAGTCGATTAGGTCGGACTGATCTAATTTATAACTACCTAACTCATCAAAATTTCCGTTGATATAATAAACATATCGAGCCAAAAATCCATTTTCACTTTCCCACCAAATGGATTGGCTGGTCTCATCCTCTTCGTAATATGCTTGCTTCCCATTTTCAAGTTCAAAAGGTTCTTTGCCTTGCTTAGATATTTCCTCTGATTTACCAATAACCTTACTCAAGATATATCTTATTTCATGCGTGCTCTGCTTGTTTTTATAATGAAAAACATATTGTTGAAGTACATCTGGATTATCAATTGCTATTTCCGTACGAACTTCATTAACTTCAAATGGAAATCTAAACGGTTCATTAAAATCATAGAGCATTGATTTACTTATTTGATCGGTTGAATTACCGCTACTACATCCACTTATTAAAAAGAATAATACTAGAAAAGAAAAAGAAATGTTCCTCATGGTTTCACCCCTTATTATTTTAACGGAAAATCACTTCAATTGGGCAGGTTACACTTTCATCAAAACAAAAACACCTTCAAAGTGGTATTATCCCCTTTTAGTAGACAAGAAAAAAAAGACATCTGGTAAGATGGACTTAATCTTGTTGAACAGAGGGGA
>NZ_JACSQL010000001.1 GCF_014836635.1 Paenibacillus gallinarum
TCGCTCAGGATATTGATTACATAATTCAACTTAGATACCTAAAACCTTTTACATATCACTTCATCTATGCTGATAAAAATCAATTAACGGAACAACAGCTAATTTACCTGAAGGATATCACTGATTAGTAATGAATCATATTTAAATTTCACGTTAAACTATCGGGAAATGGAGACTTACAAAATATAACATTTTTTAAAATTATATACCTCAATATTTCGTATTTATATGTATATTATTTAGTAATGTCCATAATTTCTCCTGAAATAAGAGTTGTTTCATTTATAATTGTAGGTGCATTTTTATTTATCCTTGCAATAACATACTGTCATAGACAGACATTATTTTTACCGATAATCGGAAAAAAACATGCCGCAAAAATGCATTAATGAATTAATAAATTATGCTAAAAATTCAACTTCTAAGCCTTGCACATAAATGAAAAGAAAAGATACGCCAGCATAAGAGATGTTAATTTCAAATTAAATTAATTGTGACATCTGAGACAGTAACAACTCTTGAACTAACGGAAAAACGATAGCTCTAATAAAAGACATCTCTTAAGGAACCACTCCCATTGTGTCAGGAGTGGTTTTGTCTTTATATATTGTTCAGTTTGCTAGAGAAAATGACCAGGAAGGTTGTAGTTTTCCCGGTCATTTTTTATCAAATCCTTCATCCTATCTTTTATCTGAAGGTTTATTTATAACGCCCAATTTTATGCTTGACCTCCTCAAGTAAAGGCGCAGCCATAGCTCTTGCCTTCTTGGCTCCTTCATAAAGGATAATGTCAATTTTATCTGGTGATGATATCAAGTCATTATATTTTTTACGTGGTTCTTCCAAAAATGTATTTATGACTTGAAACAGTTCCTGCTTGGCTTCTCCCCAACTAATACCATTCAGAAATTTATTCCTTAAATCTAGTACTTGTCCGGGCGTCGCAAATTCTTTATACAATAAGAAGATATTAGATGTATCAGGGTCTTTAGGTTCATGAGGAGGAGTAGAGTCTGTTTTGATTTTGTTTATCAGCTTCTTAAGGTCATCAGCTTTTTCGAAAAGCGGTATTGTATTACTATAACTTTTGCTCATTTTTCTACCATCGAGACCAGGAATTATAGCTGTACTATCATCTACAATATAATTAGGTAGCTTGAAGGTTTCTCCGTAATTTCTGTTGAATCCTTCTGCAATATCTCTTGCAATCTCAACATGTTGAATTTGGTCCTTACCAACTGGTACTTTGTCGGATTGGAACAGCAAAATGTCTGCTGCCATTAAAATTGGGTATGTGAATAAGCCCATATTAACACCAGTATCCATATCTACGCCCAGTTGTTCATTTTTATCAAGAATTGCTTTATATGCATGGGCACGATTCATTAATCCTTTGGAAGTCAGACATGAAAGTATCCAACTTAACTCGAAAATCTCTGGTACATCCGATTGTCTATAAAAAACCACCCTATCGGGGTCCAGCCCAAGGGCTAGCCACGTTGCGGCAATACCATAAGAGAGATCGTTAAATTCATCCCTGTTCTGAATGAATGTTAATCCGTGGTAGTCAGCAATAAAGTAAAGTGCGGTACAGTCACTATCTTTTGCGATTTGAAGTGCAGGTTTTATTGCTGCGATGTAATTCCCTAAATGGACTTTACCTGTAGGCTTAATTCCAGTTAATACGATTTCATTATTCATATAATCCCTCCTAAAAATAAACAAAAAAGGGGTCTTCTCATCCTTGAAAGGACGAGAAGACCCCGTGATACCACCTTAATTAGCCCAAATATAACTTGGACTCACTTTGACGTATCGAAACATGCAGTATGTTTGAATACGCGTCTCTTGTAACGACGAGACTTTCGCCAAAGCCTACTCAACGAGTTTTCGGTCTGGATGCTCAGAAGCCCACTTCAGCATAATCCCTACACTGATTCGCACCAACTATCAGCTCTCTGGAGTATTCGTTATGCTTACTCTCTTCATCATCGCAAAATTGTATAATATTGGAATAATATATTTTTACAATACAACTGTGACGTTGTCAATACTTACTGTAAAAAATACACCAAGTAGTCTGTTAGTACATCAACAGCAGTCTTCCCTAGAGTTGAAATACTTTTCCTTGTATCAATAAGCGAGAGCTCTTTATGTAAATAGAAAAGGAAATTAACTGTATTCCTTCTCAAGGAGACGATCAATTGCATTTTGACTTACCGAATTATGAAAAAACGAGCATATAAATTAGTGAATCTACCTTTAACAACAGAACTCACTCTTATTAACTTAAAATTTCTGAAGTAAGAATCTAACTACCAAAATATTTATATTTCTAAAGCCAAAAGTTGTTACTCAAAGTCTAATAAGAGAATAAAGCAAATTATACTTAAGAAAATAAAGCAATTCTGATCTTTATAAAGAAGGGAGGAAGTTAGAACATGAATGAATACCATAAAGAAATAAAAGAAGCTCAACAAGGAGATAAAAATTCCTTTCTAGCACTATTTCAGAGATATCAAAACGATATTTACAGACTTGCTTACATTAATGTGAAAAATGAAGAAGAAGCCTTGGACATTGTACAAGAAACAGCATACCGTTCTTTTAAGTCAATAAAAACACTAAAGGAACCTAAATACTTTAAAACATGGTTGATGAAGATTGCCATATCATGTTCAATAGATTTACTTCGTAAAAAAAACAAACTAGTTCCTATGGAGCCTCAAATAATAAATGACAGTATTACTTCCGATTTAACACTAGATACCAATATCTTACTTAGTCTGACACTAGAGGATCTGATTGATGAACTAGATGTATCTGAGAAAAATGTTGTCCTACTACGCTTCTATCAAGATTATACCTTCAAAGAGATATCTAACATTTTGGAAATTCCCATAGGATCAGCAAAAACAATCCTATACAGGGCGTTAAATAAAATGAAAAAAAGTCTTACGGAGGTGCATTCGGTATGAAACATTTTAAAGATGAAATTGATAACATAAAAATACCCGATATTATAAACGACAGAGTAAGGGTTGGAGTAGAAATGGCTGAAAATGAAAGGAAGAAGAAAAAGAAATCTAGGCAGGCTATATCATTAGCAGCAGTCGCAGCTTCCATTGTCATTATCATTGGATCAGTAGGAGCGTTAAACGAAACATTTGCTTCTGCAGTAAAGGGTTACTTCTCAGACATTAAAAAATGGGATGGTACGGTTACAGGGACTGAGTTTAATCAGGCTTCTAACGATATAAAGGTAACCTCGGGGGAGATCAGTATAGAACAAGATAACGTCATTATCCCCATTGAGGTAGAAATCTTGGACAAGATGCAGGCACCCTATGCACTAATTGAAGTGCTCTCAATTAGTCAATTTGAGATTAGAGATTCAGAAGGGAAATTACTCGATCCTAAATACATTAGAATTGTTTCTAATGTAGATATCCCCGCCGATTATACGATCTCTAATGAGCAAAATCTGCTTGAAGAAGTGAAATTAGAAAATGATAAAAAACGAATTTTTAAAGCGGATTTAGTTATTCCAACTGTGGATAATATAGAAGTGTTCATATCAAGTTTTCAAGGACAAGCTAAAGCGGATGCTCCTATAACGATAAATGGAGATTGGAAAATTAACGTAACAACTAATTAGATTTAGGGGTTATATAAGTTATAAATAAATAGAAAACACTTCTAGATGGCGGCGTCTTCTATGCTTTTTCTAAGGAATGGCAAGAATGTTGAATCCCGATGTCTATCATTTTCAATCTCATGATGAATTGCATTTATTAAGGAGTGAGCAGATGAAAAGAAGTTGGACTGCAGTTGAAAAAATAGTTATTTTCGGAGGTTTACTTCTTGCCGGACTATTTATTGGATCGGGGCTATTTTTCTACTTAGGTATCAAGTTTAATTTCATACGTTTAAATTAGTTACTGAGTTTTAATGGGAGGTTAGTTGAAGAATGATGTAGAAGTTATGGTTAGAGAATTGGAGGTGGCAAATGAGTTTTGAATTATTTGAGAACGAAATGCCGGATGTCTATGCCTTAGCCTATCATGCTGAACGTGTAATCGAAACGGATCACATCATCGCTTTAAATCATCTAAAAGAAATAGGACAGTTAATTGTTACAAAGATTCTCGTAAATGAGAATGTTGAACTTGATGATTCTGAACCTTTTATTAATTTAGCTGCTTTAATGGAGATCGATATTCTGCCAATTCCGATGGTCACTACGCTGAAAAAGTTAGCGTACTTGGATACTAGAGAAAGCTCTATTTTTATTGAAACAAATAAAGTAAGAACACTGATGTTAGAAATGTATGATCTGACAGCTTGGTATTATAAAACCTTCGTAAACGACCAATTTGTATCGCCCCCATTGTTGCTTGAACCCCAGATAGGAACAGTGACTGCTCCATCTGAACGTAAGACAAAACCTAACTTGATAAGATCCGTAATTCACATCGACAACAAAAAGGTTGAAGGAGTATGGGAAAGTATACAGGAGGATTTAATATGTATCGAATATGAATCAGGTGAGACTTACCACGGGCAAACCAGGAATGGGCTTAGGTGTGGAACCGGGGTTTATCGTTGGTCAGATGGGTCTAAGTATGAAGGACAATGGTTTAATGATATGGAATATGGATTTGGCGTTAAAGAATACGCTAATGGTGATCGTTACGGTGGAGAATGGAAAGATGGGATGTACAATGGGGAAGGAACTTATAAATGGAATGATGGTACTGTTTATGAAGGTGGATGGGAAGATAACTTAGAACATGGATATGGGACCAAAACTCATCGGGATGGTTATGTACAAAAAGGATTTTGGACACGTGGTGAGTTAGTCTTTACTAAAGATCAGCTGAATCAAAGCAAGCCTTAAATAACAACCTTTTACATATTAATAGCGTCTATACTACATGCAAAGTCATCAAAATTACCTAAGGAGGTTGATTTATTTGAAATGGAAATCCTTTTTTCTCACTTGTTTTGCCATGTTTTTTATAGTGTCCACCGCACAAGCAGCTACATCAATATCGGTAGTTGTTAATGATAGACCTTTAGAAACAGACGTTGCCCCTTTTATTAAAAATGGAACTACTTTTGTTCCGTTGAGAACTATTGAACAGATGGAAGGAATCTCGATAAAAAGCTGGAACAACAAAACAAAAACACTTGTGATTGTTGATCCTACCAAGTCAATGACGTTTAGTGTAAAACAGAATCAATCGGAGTCCATGCTAATTAAAGATAATCGGGTTATGGTTCCTATTCGATTTATTGCTGAGAATTTCAACAGTGATGTAGCTTGGGACGCTAATACAAAAACGGTCCAAGTCGCAAAGTTAAATGAAGAGACGAAAGCTAATTTAAATTCAGATGATGTAACAACATCCCGTCTTGCTGCGATTACGATTCCGAGAATTACTACGTTAAAAGAACTCACTGGAGGTCAGAGCAGTGGAGGATCTTTCAAATTACTCTTTCCCGAAGGAGAGTCCAAAGCTTTTTTTAGGATTGATAATGGGATTGTCGAGTATTTTGAAGTTAAAGGAAATGCGGCTTGGCTTACATGGAGTGGAAAAATCGGAGGGAATGAAAATAAACTCTGGATAACGAACAGCGGTATATCAAGTGAAGTGGGACAACGACCTAAGGTCAAGGATCGGATGTTTTTCTATTATATTTCTACGCATGCAGGACAATCCCAGTATGGATACCTATCCAATACCGGAAAAGAGACGATACTTGGAAGTAAAGACATGAGTAAGTTAGAGGATTTGTTTCCCATCCTAGAAGAAAATGAAGCAGATCAAATGAAAAAGGCAGAATAAAAAAAAGAAGCACGGATGTGGTAAACTGTCCTTTACAAGGGGTTTATAATCCTGTGCTTCTTTTTTGTTATTATAAAAATTGTAGGTCAAAAAAATGAACTTAAGTTAAGGAAGAGAAATAAAAAATCAAAGGTGATCAAATATGATATTACATAAAGGTGAAGTGCTTTTTCGGCAGGGGGATATGACTCCTCTTTACCATCTCAAATCAGGTATGCTCAAAATCATTAGAATTCAGGAGGATGGCGGAGCATTTCTTGTTAATATTATTGCTCCTGGGGAGATGTTCCCTCATCATAGTTTAATTAGTCCCGGTCCCAGTTTTGGCTCAGCCTTAGCTTTATCTACTTGTGAAATCGAAGTGATTCCGGCAGCAGAGTGGTATCATTCACTGGCAGAACAGCCTGAGAAATACCGGGAGGTAGCTCTAAAGCTTCAAGAGAAACTTCGTATGATGCAGCAGCGAATCGATCAAGTAACCGAAACCGAACCTGCCGAGCGTCTGCGCAAACTCCGTTCATGGATGGAAACTTATATTGCACCTGAAAAAATGACCGATCTCCTAACCCAAGCAGAAATTGGTCAGTTGATCGGTCTTCGTAGAGAGACGGTGAACCGCCTCTTGCGTTCAGGTGAATTTAATTAAGCCCCAGCCGGTGGTTATAGCGTTTCTTTTGGACCGAAGAATTCATAATGCAGATCTTCTTCCCGAACACCCCAGCTGATCAAGCTGTCCCGAATACTCTTCATAAAGGAGAGTGGACCGCAGAAATAGAAATGTGCGTCCGTTGTAGGTACAATCTCTTGCAGCCAAGCCTGATCAATCCGTCCTGTTTTACTGTAACCCGTATCCTCAGGGAGCGGGTTGCTGTAACAGAAGTGAGTAGTCACTTGTTCGTTAGCTTCTTCCAGTTGTTTCACTTCGGAACCCATCGCATGTACTTTCCCATTATGTGCTGCATGAATAAAGGTGACTTGGCGGTTTGGTTGTTGCTTCACAGCAGTATTCACCATACTCATGAGCGGAGTAACTCCGATCCCTCCACCGATAAAGACGACAGGACGATCATCAGTAAGTTCCATTCGGAATTCACCAGCTGGAGCAGACAGTAGAAGTTTATCTCCTTCTTTGATGATGTTGTGAAGGTAGTTAGACACTTTACCTTCTGGTGTATTCAAAGCCCCGTCTTCACGTTTCACACTAATGCGATAGTAAGGTTCGTGTGGTGCAGCGGACAAGCTGTACTGGCGAATCTGTGTGTAGGTTTCCCCAGGGACCTGAACTTTTACACTCACATATTGGCCTGGCGTAAAGGAAGCAATTGCTCCTCCATCCGATGGAATGAGATAGAAAGAACGGATAAGTTCGTTTTCTTCCACGATTTTGCTAACGGTAAATGGACGGAATCCAGTCCAGCCTCCTTGTTGGCCTTCTGCTTCCTCATACATTTCTTTCTCGATATCGATAAATACACTTGCAATGACTCCATATGCGTTATTCCAGGCATGAATGATTTCATCTGTTGCCGCATCGCCAAGCACTTCTTTAATGGCAATGAGTAAATATTTCCCTACAATCGGGTAATGTTCAGGGAGGATGCCTAGACTGCGGTGTTTTTGAGCCACTTCTTTCACTGCAGGGAGAACAGCTTCCAGCTGATCAATGTGTTTGGCTGCTGCATAGATCATGTTAGCAAGAGCCGCTTGCTGCTTGCCTTTTTTCTGGTTCGCGTGGTTGAAAATGTTCAATAATTCAGGATGGTGCTCAAACAACATTTTATAAAAGCATGTAGTGATGTCTTTTCCGTGTACTTCAAGAACGGGTACAGTTGATTTAATAATGGAAATATCGTGTTGACTTAGCATATGTAAACCCTCTTTCTTCCTGCTTTATTATTAATATCTTCAGTATAAAAGAGGAAATAAGTTTTAATTGTGATTCAGATCACAATTTTTATGAACAGATTGCATCCTTTATTCATTGACATTCGTATATAGGTAAATATCAAGTGCTATGTGAAGAGGAGAAGGGTTGACAATGGGTATTGAATCGAAGGAACTGTTGCAAGCAGAACTTGTTCTGATCGAGAAGTGGGAGAAGGAACAGAAGGATATTTTTTTCTGGGAAAAGCTAGGGCGGTTGCCCTTCGCCATGTTGGATAAGCTTACGCCAAAGATTATTAGAGATAAACTCGGAATGCTTTTAAATGAACTCGGTGCCTTTTTGCAAAATGGCGGTCGATTCCTTGTGAATAAAAGGGCTGTCTTGAAGCACATCCATAAGTTTCTAAGTGGGGAAGAGCCATCGGACCAAATAGGAATAAAGAAAAAAGGGTTGCAAGTTAAAAAAATGTTTACTCAAGTTTCGTCTGCTGCTTTGGCAGCTGCAGGAAAGTTTCGCGCAGAGGAAGAAAAGGATGCTGCGACTTCTCCTGAGGATGCGCCTGAACTTGCGATAGCAGATATTGCGAAATTGCCCATTGCAGTCATGGATCAAGCCGCAGATGACATTATCCAGGGACGGATCAAGTTTGCGGCGGCAAGCGGAGCAGCTACGGGAGTAGGTGGGATTGTAACCATGGCGGCTGACCTCCCACTCATGTTAGGAACTTCCTTAAAAACATTACAGGAGATTGCCATCTGCTATGGATATGACCCAGAGGAGACAATGGAGCGAGTATTTATCGTAAAATGTCTTCAATTTTCTTCAGCCGACATTGTAGGTAAAAAAGCCATTATTGAAGAACTGAGTCATTTTGATGAAGAACATACCAATGCAGAAGTCATTTCACAGCTGCAAGGATGGCGGGAAGTTGTAACTGCCTATCGTGAAAATTATGGATGGAAACAGCTGTTTCAGATGATCCCGATTGCTGGCATTGTTTTTGGATCCATTAGTAATAAAGGTGCGCTTACCGACGTTTCTGAAGCAGGAAAGATGCTCTACAAAAAACGCCGATTATTAAAAAAATTAGATGAGGTGCAGGATATTTAGGAGCTGGATCAACTGCCTCAATGGTAAGGAAGATCGGACAGGATATACACCTGGGCAATATCGGGTAAAGAGAGAGAGAATATAACTTTTGAGGGTAACTATTCGTTAGTATGTATTAGAAGAGAATTATTCAGATGGGAGGGTAGCTACATATGAAGAACAATGGTGGAAAAGATGTTTTATATCTTCTGATCTTCGTCGTGATTAGTTTCTTTGCCGTAATTATCATGTTTCCTTACGGACTTGCTTTGATCGTAGGTATCGTTCTATTTTTCCTATATAAAATCGTGTCGCTCTTAATAGAGATTAGAAATAGATTAGAACCAAAAGTGAAGCAAGCTGAGGAAACGCTGGAGTAGAAAATAAAAACGCCGAGAAGGGCAAACCTTCGCGGCGTTTTTTTATTAGGCAGTACGATCCGTCCAAGTGGCGAGTTTCTTGTCGGATGGAAGCAAAAAAGTTAAGAAGCCTAGCAGCGGCATAAAGCTGCACACCTGCATAACCGGACTAATGCCTGCGGCATCGATCCAGTTCCCCAGCACAAGCGCACCAAGCCCGCCGAGCCCAAAAGCGAGACCCGTAATCATCCCGGAGACGGTTCCTATTTTACCTGGCACCAGCATTTGTGCGTAGACCACCGTGATCGAAAAGCTGGATAACATAATAAAGCCGATGATCGACAGCAGTACACCCGTCCAGAAGAGATTGGCATATGGGAGTAGTAAGGACAGCGGTGCAGCAAAAGCCATGGAAGCAAAGATCATATTTCGTTTACCAAAACGGTCGGCAAGCGGTCCTCCAAAAAACGTCCCAAGTGCCCCTGCTCCAAGGAACAAGAAGATATAGATCTGTGCATCTTGAGTAGACAGCGAGAAGGTATCTTTTAGGAAAAAAGCGTAGTAACTTCCGATGGAAGACACATACCAAGAACGAACAAATACTAAGATAATCAGGATGAAAAAGGCATACATGATGTTCTTTTTCACCGTAGGATTCATGACTCCGTCTGCTGCTTTTTTTCTAGCATATCCACCGTTTTTCAGCGTTTGTCCGTACCATCTGGCAATAAAAATCTGTACGGCAATCCCTACTGCGGCAAGAGCCGCAAACCCGAGGGAACCCATCAGTCCAAAGGGGATAAATACCCATCTGGTGAGGAGTGGAGCAAGAGACTGCCCTGCATTACCGCCCACCTGAAAAATAGACTGTGCTAATCCCCGGCGATTTCCTGCAGCCATGTGAGAGACTTTAGAACCTTCTGGGTGAAATGCGGCTGATCCCAGACCGACAAGAATAACGGACATCATAATGGCCATGTAACTGTCTGCAAAGGCAAGAAAAATCATACCTGAGCAGGTGAAGCCCATTCCAATAGGCAGGAGAGCGGGAGTGGGTCTTTTATCGGAGAAATAACCGACCACCGGCTGCATAATGGATGCTGTTATATTTAGCGCAAAAGCAATCCAGCCCATCTGGCTGTAACTGATTCCCATAGAGTCTTGCAGTACGGGAAAAATAGCGGGAATAACTGACTGAACCGAATCATTAAGTAGATGAACAAGTCCAATTGCAATCAGAATCCGATAAATCGTCTGTGAACCGGCATCAGGACGAGGAAGCGGCCGAGAAGCAGAACCGGTCTTCGTCAGTGAATTGAGTGACATGTAAGGTCTCCTTTTCCTATGTAATTCAGTAAAAACGTAACTGTTAATAAACCGAAACAGGTAGATCTTTACATCATATGACATCATTTACTTAGTAGGCAATCCCTATATTGGAGGTAAAAAGCAAAAAGAGGCGCCTCACTACGTAGTGAAACGACCTCTTATACTGGTTTGCTTGAAATCTCAAAGGATTAGCGATTATCAATATTTTCAGGATACATATCATGTTGGAACAAACGCTGAGTAGCGAGTTCCTCATATTTTGTACCTGGACGACCATAGTTGCAGTAAGGGTCAATCGAGATTCCGCCTCTTGGCGTAAATTTGCCCCATACTTCAATGTAACGCGGGTCCATAAGTTTAATTAGATCATTCATGATGATGTTAACTACATCTTCATGGAAATCTCCGTGGTTACGGAAACTGAACAAATACAGTTTCAGCGATTTGCTTTCTACCATTTTAATATCAGGAATGTAGCTGATGTGGATGGTTGCAAAGTCAGGCTGCCCCGTAATCGGGCAAAGGCTTGTAAATTCCGGAGTGTTGAATTTAACAAAGTAATCCCGGTAAGGATGCTTGTTATCGAAAGTTTCCAAAATGCTTGGATCATATTCAAACTTATATTTTGTCCCCTGGTTACCAAGTAGTGTAATATCTTGTAGTTCATCGGATTGACGTCCAGCCATGTTCATATCTCCTTCATACATCTTATTATTGTTTATTTATACGCCGCGTTTATTTCCCCATACTAGCGTATGAAGCTGCGGCAAGACTCTTACATCATTCATATCAGAGAGATTCATTGTTTGATCAATGAGCCATTCATAACGGTGGAGAAGGGAGGAAGCGAGGTTATCTGTATCTCCCGTACCTACATCTGGATTCCCGGTCTGCAAATACATAGCAACCCCAGGATAACGACGATGAACTTCTCTCGCATAGGCGAGATCCTGCTCATCAAAGATGACAACTTTCAGACTGTAGGCTTTATCTCCAGTTCGATTAGCCAAACGGTTCACAATATCATCTAAGGTGTCCCAGTTTGTGTTCATGCCAGAACTTGGAGGTTTTGGTGAGATCGTTACTTCATTAATATCCATAAGCCAATCCTGCCAGCGAGACCCTTGAGTTTCTACTGCCGTGCGGATTCCGCGTTCTTGAAGCAGTTCTACAAGGGAACCAATCTGAGGCAAAATGGCAGGGTTTCCGCCAGAGATCGTGACATGCGAGAATCGGTCGCCCCCGATAGAAGTAAGCTCTTGCCATATCTCTTCTTTACTCAATTGACGAATTTGATCTTTTGCACTGCCATCCCACGTAAAAGCAGAATCACACCATGAACAGCGATAGTCACAGCCAGCGGTACGAACAAACATCGTTTTTTGGCCAATCACCATACCCTCTCCTTGGACGGTCGGTCCAAAGATTTCAAGGACAGGAATAGGACGAGGATTACTCATCAATCATCCACTCCCGTCTTACTTCTGCGTAGCTGGTTGGTGTCTCGTAGAGCCGCACAAATTCAGTACGTCCGCTGTTAATTTGGGAGCAGTAAGGTTCACTTTGCAGAGCCGCTTCCATCTGTTCATAGATCCACACGACCATATTCTCTGCCGTGGTATTCATCGGCGGTAAGGTTTCGTTCAAATATTGATGATCGAGATAACCTTCAATCTGAGTTTTCCAGATTTCTTTTACATCGCCAAAATCAACGGTGAGTCCTGTCTCACCGGGAATGCCGCTAATTCCAAATACGACTTTATAGGTATGACCATGCAAGTTTTTGCATTTGCCTTCATAGCAGTGCAGGTGATGCGAAGCATCAAAAGTAAATTCCTTGCTGACAAGGACCCGTTTACGGTGATAGCGTAGCTGCTCTTTTTGAATATCTTCTCCGATGCGTTGCAGCTTTTCTACGATCCGAAAAGTACCAGGCTCAGGTCTCATTGCTGTTCACCGCCTGTAACAGTAGAAGAAATGTTTTGATTGCGTTCAGTAGTATATTCGTCAAGGCCTGCTTTCCGAAGTTTACATGCAGGGCATTCGCCGCAGCCGTCGCCCATAATTCCGTTATAGCAAGTGAGCGTACGCTCACGTACAAATTCAAATGCTCCGAGTTCGTCCGCCATTGCCCAAGTTTCTGCTTTGTTCAGCCACATAAGAGGGGTATGAAGAACAAAATCATAATCCATAGCCAGGTTTAATGTGACATTCAGAGATTTTACGAATACATCACGGCAGTCTGGGTATCCACTAAAATCAGTCTCGCATACGCCTGTAATAATGTGACGAGCTCCTTTTTGTTTGGCAAGGACAGCCGCAAAGCTTAGGAACAAGTGGTTTCTTCCATCAACGAATGTGCTTGGCAGTTCGCCTTCTTCTTGTGAAATATCAATATCACTGCGAGTGAGAGCATTCGGAGCGAGTTGATTGAGCAGGCTCATATCGAGAACAGTTTGCTCCACACCTAGTTCACGCGCGATATCAGCAGCCACTTCAATCTCCTGTTTATGGCGCTGCCCATAATCAAAAGTGACAACTTCCACTTCTGCAAAGTGTTTTTTTGCCCAGAACAGGCAAGTCGTGCTATCTTGTCCGCCGCTGAATACGACGATTGCTTTTTCATTTGTGAACATAAAAAAACCTCTCTATCTTCTAGGATTAGTAAACACGAACGGATCGCGTTTCATCAGCGGAAGAAAAGAGAAGTTCCTTACTCGATCAACAAAAAACAGGCCGCTACCAAAGTTGGAGGGCACTTATATAGATTGACAAGGCTTCATTTACGAACACGAAAATGAGCAATCGGCCACTTTATGAAAATAAAGCTGCTGACTGCACAGGGGAGGTAAATAGCCTGCTTATTAGACAATCTGTATAGTTTTTTATAGAGGGAGTTCGCGAACCTCTCCCATGGAAATCGGATATCCCGCATGATGATCCATGGATTTATATTTGTAGTTGTCGTTAGTTCTTTATCGTACTCGTAGTATTATAGCAGAAAAAATGCACAATAGAAGACCTTTTACTTAATCAATACGTTTCCAAAAGGTAACACTTCACGCAAAATTCGTTTGAAAATACTCTCATCATTGTTCATATCACTCTCAAGTTTCCGATTTTCTCGGCCGGCCTGAAAAAGGACAGTACCTTGCCCGGTCATCTTCCAGTGATAGTTCATATGCTGACTCGCGAGGTGATTTCCGTACACGGTGAGTTCTAGTTTTGCATTTTCCGGATAAGCTATGACACTGCCCGCATCAACATACAGAGGGGCAGTTGGATGAAGTTCTTGTTCACAGACTTGACCTTGCGTGAGAATACCGATCACTCCATTACCCGAAAATTTCATCTTTATTGCATCTCTTGTGATCAGCATATTCTTGACCTTAAGAATTCTAGTCTGCATTTGAATGCCTTCACTATAGAAGAATAAATGCCGAAAATCATACAGCAGATCACTTTTCTCTTCGAGTTTGATTGATTTCATGCTAAAACCGGGCGGCAGGGCAGTGACAAACTGGCAAGGACCGCTAATCTCGGATTGAATGAGCTTATGTTTACGGTACATTCCGCTAATATTCATGAGACGATCATTTCTGCCCGTGCCGGACCCGCGGTAAGCAACAATCTGCTGCGGATGAAGCACATGAATCTTGTCTCCTTCCGTTAAAGAGAAAGTGACAGCTTGTCCAGTAACCGTGGAAGCTTCGTGTCCTTGAGAAATTTGCATCTTTTGTTTTGTTCCTTTCTATGAATAGAGAAACCTATTTTTAAGTTACATTCTCGAATGTCTTTGCATACGATAACGAATGATACGGACAAGCACGAAGTAGAATACGATAAGACAAATGCCTGTAATCACCATTGTCGTTATTCTTTTTTGTGTCTTCGTTCGTTGTTCCTCTGCTTTTTGCAGCTGACTAACCATAGAAGTAAGGCTTTCATTTTGCTCCATAAGATATTGATTTTGTGCGATCAATTTTTCATTATGAGCCTGGAATGATTCTATATTTTCTTTGGCATTGTTTAGCTCCGTTATCGTCTGTTCATAGCTTTGTTGTAATTTATTTACTTCCTCCGGTAGATTCGTAAACTGTTCATATCCGTTATATACATTTTCCCAAAACCCGGCCTGAGCCCGTTGATCTGAAATCATGAGAAGTAGACTGTACATGGCTAGTGTCATCAGTACAAGTTGCCACTTTTTTTTCATAGATCCACCACCTTATATATCCTATTAACCCGAAATAAAGAAAGAATAATAGGGAATACTGTTATTCTATACGATCATTTGTTTTTTATTGTTTCATATATTCTGAAATTGATTTAAAGAATGTATCAGAAATAAAAAAATATGTTTAGACGTACTTCGGATAGGTTAATTAGAAGGAAAAGGTCTTATTCGGGAAATAATGAACTGTGGTTGTCATATTTATAAGGAGGAAATACAGAAATGGAAAGCAGAGTAGATAAAAAAGTGTATAAAACAATTCGGGTTACGGTTAATGAAAAACCGGTTGGAAAAGCATTAGTTATGGACGGGGTCACTTATGCTCCGATTAATAAAAATAAAAGAACCGTAGAAATGAAACGTCGTTAATATTACTCATTCATAGTGAGCAACACGGTATAGGAATGAACGATCAGATCGGAAACGGGTATATGATTTAAAATCCCTCGTGTTCGGTTTTTTATTATGAGAAAAGATACAGTAAGGAACACAGATCTGTGAGATTTGTGTTTTTTTGTCATAAAAAGTCGGAAAATACCGAATGAATGGTGTAAAGACACAAAAATTTGCAACTATTTGTATAAGAACATATGTTCCCTGACAATCAGTTGTCTTTTTAACCTGTTAGTATTTAAGTAAAGCAACTGAGGGGAGAGATTTTAGTGAGTTCATCTTTGGATGTATTTTATACTTGGAACCGCGAAGCTATTCCCGTTTCTGGCGAAAATTCACTGTTTTTGCTGATTGAATGGCGCAGTGGACCACCGGCCAAGAGACAACTGAAGACACAGCCTAAACTGTTATTCCGTGAAATGGAATTGTTAATTAAACCTGAGAAGGACATGCATATTAAAGCGGTTCATGGTGTGAGAGCAAAAGAATCCGACGCCGGATGGGTAATTGGTCTTGGTAACGCGTATAAAGGGAAAACAAAATCTTTCTTACTAGAATTTGATGTAGGTTCTCAATCCCCAGGGAAGAAACCGGCATGTTCCGCCTATTGGAGTGCACTGAAGACAAAGCAGGAACAACGTGTTTTACTGCGCAGAGAACAAATTAATTTGCTTGTTTCCACACATTTTGGGGTAATTGGAAGAGAACCAGATCCACGGGTGCAGAAATATGCAATACTAAGTCAATCGACTGTAATTATGAAGCAGAGCCTCAGGGCATTTGAAAGAGGCAGAAGCGAAGAAGGAAAAGAAATTATAAAAAGACATACGGATGGATTGCTGATTTTGGCTACGAGAACGGGTGATTTAGAGTATTATCGGGAAGCTCAAATTCTGAGTCGTTTATGTCTTTATTATGAGCAGACTCATGAGAAATCCTGTTTTGATACGGTTGATGTGGAAGAAGATCAGAGTCTCGCTTTTCAAGTGTCTTATGGCAAGGATTACTATGATAAAGAAGCAAAATAAGCAGCAAGATTGCTGTTTAAAAATGGAGTATTCAGCACTTATCAGATAGCATCTAGGTTTATAACAGAATATACATAATGAAAATAAGTAAAATAACCGATATAAGTCTAAAGGACTATAAAACCATGAAGCCATCTTAGTTCTTTTTAACTACAGTGTTGTTATAGGGGGCATAGCATGACAGAGCGACTTATACGATTAATGCGTATTATTACCTTGGTACAAGCAAAACCTGGAATTTTAGCAAGAGAATTAGCAGAACGTTGCGAGACATCAGAGCGTACAATTTACCGAGATATGGATGCACTTAGTGCGATGCATATCCCGGTTGTAAATATGGGACACGGACGTGGATATCAGTTTATCAGCAGGTTTGCACTTTATCCCCTGAATTGGTCAGAAGAAGAAACGGAAGCTTTTGCAAAACTGGCAGATATCATGGGTGAAGTAAAGCCTTTATTGCCTTGCGCTTTTGAAAGTGCCTATGAGAAGGTTATGGCTGTAAGTCTAAAGAAAAAAACAGAACGAGTCGAATGGGCTGAACAATTTGCCGAAGTGATTCGGCTTGGAAAAGCAGAAAACCACTGGCAGGATGAAAGGGACAACAAAATCATTGTCAGTATTATACAAGCTTCATTGTCACAGAATACAATACAGGCTGTCTATGATTCGCCGATCGTGGGCGTTGAAGGGTTTGTTAATATAGAGCAATCGGATCTAAAACTAATGATCGATCCGTATCATTTAGTACCAAAAGGACATCATTTTTATGTAATCGGATATTGTCACAATACAGAGAGAGTTGAGTCTTTTCGAATGAGCTGTTTTCTAGAAGCAGAGATCATGCCTCAGACCTTTCGCAGAGAACTATATGCACAAAACATCTCTATGAAAGATACATTCTCTGTTAATCCAGGGGTGGAACGAACCTTATTTAAAGTGAGATTTTATAAGGAAGCTGTGGAGAAGATGAAACGAAGTGAATTTCTGGTAAAGCCTAAGTATATACATGAACCAGATGGGAATATGATACTTGAAGTCATGGTAAATAACAGTGAGGAATTTATGGATTGGCTTTTGCCTTATGGACCTGCTGCCGAAATTCTCGAGCCCCCGTATTACCGAAATCAATTACGAGAGAGGCTCAAGACTTGGCTTTGTTCCTATCAAGATGAGTAACTAATGCAGTACTAGGAGTTAGATGGCCCAAGCAATTTGGCAAGATCTCCAAAGGGGTTATGTTTATCATCATCTCCGCTCGAATATACAAGTTTGGATTTCGTTCCTTCTTCGTCAGCGGCACTGTTCTCCGCCAGTTTTAGATGTTCAAAATGATGAATAAATATTCTTGCTGTATTGATGGCGTCATCAAGAGCACGATGCTGAGTGCCGTCAAATGGAATACCACACATCGTAAGGGCCTGACTTAGTCCAAGCTGGCGGGAACCGCCTTCTTTACGAAGCGCCCTTGAGATTTGTTTTTGGATGTCATTATGGTTCCTGATCCAGTCCACTTTCACCTGGTGCGTACGGCAATGGGATAAAAATTTACTCTTGTCGTCTGGTCCCCAGGAACAGAGATAATAGGTATCAGGCAACCATTCGATAAATTGCTGAACAGCTTCGGGGAATAGAGGAGCTGCATCAATATCTTTCTGCGTAATACCGGTGAATTGGATCGTATCTGTGGATAAAACGGATTTATTGGAAGGTCGTACATAGGTATGAAATGAATCAACAACCCCTAGATTTCCTTTATCATCAATCGGGGAAACTTTCACCGCTCCGATGTCAATAATCTCGGAAGAATACCGAGTGCTTCGGCTTACCGTAAATTCAAGATCGTAGATAATGTAATTCATCAGAATTAACTCCTTTCTCTATTTATTTCGAATTCATCGACAGGCTAATTTTAAATGGTCTCAGATCTATTGTACTATATTCCCTGTTAGATGTTAGACTGTCAGCGTATTTTCTATCAGTTTCTTGGCAAGTATACTAGATATCTAGTTTTATCAGGCTTGTGTAAACGAAGTGATTGACTTTTATGCCATATTCCATTAGTCTTTTGGAAAATGTGAACAGCGATGATCAAGGACATAGTATAGGATGACAACAAATTTCATTAGAGAATGAGATCCGGCAGGCTGAAAGGTCTCTGAAATTTGAACTTATACTCCTACCTTGGAGCTGCAAGTAAATCTTTGAGAAGATTTGACTTGCCGGGTTAGGCACGTTATGCCGTAGAGAAGATCATTCTTTTGTATCGTGCCACGTTAGACTGGGTAACAGTTTGCGTATTACATTGCAGAGGAATGAACTTAAATTAGGGTGGTACCACGACATTTTCGTCCCTTGACGAAAGTGTCTTTTTTTATTTTATATTCTATAGTGGGAGGGGACAATCATGCGTCAGAGTCAGTTGTTTATTCCAACACTGAGAGAAGCGCCTGCGGAGGCAGAAGCGCGAAGTCATCAAATTTTGCTGAGGTCAGGTATGATTCGGCAAACGGCATCCGGTATCTACAGTCTTTTACCGTTAGGCAGAAGGGTCCTTCATAAAATAGAACAAATTGTTCGAGAAGAAATGGATGCCATTATGGCTCAAGAAACGCTGCTTCCTTCGCTGCAACCAATAGAGCTATGGGAAGAATCAGGTCGAAATCGTGATTATGGGCCAGAGCTTATGAGATTATCTGATCGCCATGACAGGTCCTTTGCTCTTGGACCTACTCACGAAGAAGTGATCACCGCACTAATCCGCGATGAAGTTCATAGTTACCGTCAGCTCCCACTTACGCTATATCAGATCAGTACGAAGTATCGGGATGAACGAAGACCTCGTTTTGGTCTACTGCGCGGCCGCGAGTTTCTTATGAAAGATGCGTATTCTTTTTCCGCTAATTGGGAGGAGCTTGACCGAGTATATGAAGATATGGTCCAGGCGTATACACGAATCTTTACTCGGGTAGGACTTCACTTCACGAAAGTGGAAGCAGATGCAGGGACGATTGGAGGAAGCGGCGAAACGCACGAATTTATGGCGCTAGCAGACATTGGTGAAGATACAATTGTGACTTGTACCGCTTGTGATTATGCAGCTAATCTGGAGAAGGCGATTTATAAAACAGGTACAGATGCCGAAGTGACTAAACCGTTTACGCAAGGGACAGAATCTCAGAAGGTAAAGGTTCATACCCCAGACACGAAGACCATTCAGCAAGTTGCTTCATACCTGAATCTAGAACCGCAGAATGTAATCAAGACCCTGTTGTATGAGGCAGATGGGGTTCCTATTGCTGTACTGATTCGTGGAGATCATGAGGTGAATGAGATTAAACTGCAGCATGCACTCAAAGTGGAGCAACTGGAGATGTTAGATCAAGAAAAATACAAGGATGATTTACAGCTTCCTGTAGGATATCTCGGACCTTATGATCTTTCCATGAAAATCATTGCCGACTATGCTGTTATTTCTATGGATCGTGCGGTGACTGGGGCGAATGAAGTGGACCATCACTATATTCAAGTGCAGCCTGGGCAAGATTTCACATGGGATGCAGCAGCTGATATTCGGAATGCCGTAGAGGGAGATTTATGTTCTTCGTGTGGTTCTGCGCTTACGTTCGATCGCGGAATCGAAGTGGGGCATGTATTTAAACTGGGTACAAAATATAGTGATGCGATGGGCGCTACCTTCCTTAATCAGACAGGGACTCCTCAAAAACCGATTATGGGCTGCTATGGTATTGGGATATCTCGGCTACTTGGAACAATTGCGGAGCAATACGCAGCAGATCTTAAGATGAGCTGGCCGGTTGCTGTTGCTCCCTATCACGTGCATCTCATTCCGATTTCTGTGAAAGATGAGGTACAGATGGAACTCGTTCACGAACTTGAGAGTTCACTGACTGCCCTTGGCGTGGAGGTACTTGTAGATGATCGAAATGAGCGTCCGGGCGTGAAGTTCAAGGATGCTGATCTAATTGGGTTGCCGATGCGAGTTATTGTAGGAAAAAATGCAGCAGACCGACAAGTCGAGTGCAGTTGGCCGGCGAATTCTCAAGATACAGAGAATACAGAACCGTCTAGTTCTGAGCGTATGTCTGTGGAAGAAGTGCTTGAGATAGCGAAAATGCATATTTTCCCAAAAGTAGACTAGTCAAAATGATTAATATATTATATTCTATTAAAAAAGAGTTTGACCTCAGCATATAACGATTTGTCCTAAAGCATAGGGCCTTGATTTCAATCAAGGCCCTTTTTTGTGTCTTTTTAGGGTTGTTGTGTTTCATGTGGATTAATTACGAATAAAATATTACGTGCATTGTTTATATATTTTGGCATGCGAATCAGTGTATTCCGACTGAAGCATATTTTATTATTCCATATATGATAAAACTATTACTTTACACTTTGGTATTACATACAGTGACATTGATTACCTATATTTACTTATATATGGAATATAATCACGTATGACAAACTACTCATTCAAACTAATGGTAACGCCTACCTTTGTGAGATTTGATTCCGTAAGAAAATCAAAGTAGGAGGTGATATTGTGAGTTCAGTTTTAGATGATCGGTACCAATTACACAAAGACATTAGACAGTTTGAGATTGATGGAATACGGATGATTGAGAATCACCACGATTTATTTGTGATCAGGGTATCATGCCAAAGATTATTAGCGATGTGGCTTATTTAAGACAAAATGCTCCCGTAACTTTGATTGCAAACAATCATGCTCAAAACATACATCATATTAATGAGTATTTAAACTTTGCTAAACAATTTGATCTCAATCTATTCTTTAGTGTTCTTACTATGAATCCAGAAGACGAGTTGTTTTTAGCAAATGCAGCATTAGTCGCAGTGTACGGTACTATCTTCAAAGTAATAGGAATAAGGAAGTTTGAAAGAAGGGATCTCGAATGGAGAGTTTTTAGTGTCAAAAGACAGAAAGAGAACATTATAGAAGTTATTGGACACTTTGTCATCCTATTGATTTTGCCTACACTTATGGTCTCTATATGTGGAATTGTTATGAGTTTTTTAATATCAGGAAACAGTGAGTGGGTTTCATTACTTCTGATCATTGGAGTTAGTATGACTGTAGGGTTTATTTTATTTCCTTATGCGTATCTGAAGAAGTTATATCAGGTGAAACGAGAAGAATTGGGAGTTCGATCAGTCCAATACCTTGAAATCATTATCGGATGCATAACCTTAATTGCTCTCTATTCTTATTTGCTTAGTAAAGGGATTGATTCTCAGGTTCTGATTTTAAGCACAGTTCAAATGTGCATTGTTGCTGTCACAGAAGAATTCTGGGCACGTGGGGCAATGTGCTATATCATCAGAAAGCTCTATAACAGGGCATGGTTCGTTGTTTTGTTAAGCAGTATATGTTTTGCGTTTGTTACACATATGAATGAGCCCTTTATGGATAATGTACTGTATCGTTTACCTGGTTCGGTCGTGATGGGTGTAATCTATGTAAAGACCAAGAACTTGCGCTACACGGTACTCTTTCATTTCACATATAATCTCATGAATATTTAGGGAGGGTGCATATGAAAACAAAACTACTATTTATCTTGTCGTGTGTTATTCATATCCTTTTGTTATATGTTCTGGTGAAGTTTCAGCGTCAAGTCGATATAATTCAAATCTTTACTTTGGTCTTTCTTCCCATTGTCGCGAGCGTAGGTATCGGGCTGATTGCACAGATGTTTTGGATTAAAGAAAAGCAGGGGTATGCCAGGAATGTAGGAATCGTGTTTAGTATTCCGAGCTTGATATATACTTCTGTTGCTTCATATATTATCAGCAGGAATATTGAAAGTGTTTTTAATGCTAGCCAGAAGTATCAATCGGACTACGTAAACATCTCGACAAGCAGTTCACCATGGTTTGCATATATCATTATTATGGTGATCACACTGACACTGCATTACATAATCGCAGGCGCGGGGCTTAAACGTAAAATGAAACTCAATTAGCTGAATGTTCTGTGCTGTTCTGGAAGAAACCGAAGGGCAAATCATGAAATGTTTCAGAAGGATTTAAAGTTTATCATGTTAATTAGCACCAATTTTTCACCCCCGATCCTGCTTCCAGGCTTCGTAACCAAGCACTGGGGACTGGGGCAGGACGCTACCGGGGTAACCCTGAGTAGAGAATTCTAGAAAAAAATGTATTTAAATACGTTAAAAGGTAAGTTTTATAGACCGATATAAAATACATAGTATAAAAATTTAATGATGGGAGATTAAAAAAAGCATGAAAAAGGTAATCTTGTCGATTATGTTAGGATCATTGGTATTTGCTTCGTTACCTGTTGATCGTGTAGAAGCTGCGGGTGCTACTTCCGTAGAAGTACTATTAAATACAAAGAAAATGAGTTTTCCTGATGCGAAACCTTTTCAGGACTCGCAGGGAAGTGTAATGGTTCCGATTCGGTTTGTATCTGAAGCCTTAGGTGCTAAGGTGAGTTATAGTAAAAGCGGAAAGACGACTGTGGTTGGTGTTACGAATAAAGATCATACGGTGAAAATGACGGTGGGACAAACAACGGCTTTGATTGATGGAAAAAAGAAAAGTTATGGTACCAAAATTATATTGAAGCAAAATCGGACCTTTGTTCCTTTACGATTGGTGAGTGAAGGGTTAGGGCAGAAAGTGGAATGGGATAAGATAGGGCGCTGGGTTTGGATTGGAGAAAAGAATTTTAGGAGTACGGATGATAAGGAATTTAAACTGAGTCCACTTAGTGACTTTAAAAGTTATTTCGAAAAGACTCCAAATCGACTTAGTGAAAAAACACAAGGTGTAAAAGTTATAAAAATGAGTGATTTTCCAATCCGTCTAGGAAGTGGACAAGTCATTTATAGCATAGAAATGGTAAAGCGTAATGGAGAAAATTTTATTGCTATTAGAAGTAGTGAGAGAGGTAATCCTATAGACTTCTTAATTAAAAATGACTATATAAAAGGAAGAAATCACGTAGATAATGCATTTCAAAATAATAGTGATAAGACAGGAACAAACTTCTATCCTATTATCAGTTCTTCAGATCATTTTCAAAATGGGAAGTTTGTAGAAAATTATGATTACACAAAATTTAAACTTAGTAGTGTAGATTATATTTCTTTCAGAACAGATGACCCAGATAACTATATTGTAATGGTTTCTAACCCTTTTAAATGAAAGGACTTATGAGAAAAAAATTAACTATCATTCTAATAAGCGTTATTTCTATATTGTCATCTGTGTTTATTCTTCCTCCAGGACAGGCAAAAGCAATTGGGGTGGAAAGATTATTTCAAAGTCCTGATAATCCTAATATATATTATTTTGTGGGTATGGTTTATTTTGAAGTATGGCGAAATTCTGCGGGAGATTGGACTGATGGTAAAAAGCCAGGAGGATCTTACAATGTTGATGGTTTTGATTATACATTTTCCTTTAATTCTTCTCGAAAAGTTAAAACGGTGAAGGTGAGCAATTTTAATTTTAATTGGAAATATGCTGAAGAAACTTTTGATGCTTCCCGCAAAGGAGAGTTAGCTACAAATAATAGAAAATACTATGAAGATGCAACCTCAACCAGATATAACTTTACTAATCCAGTAGTATGGACAGGTAAGGGTACTAATACGGCTTATGTTCCCATTTACGTTAACAATGGATTGCTTGAAGCAAATATCCAACCTATCGATCGTAAAAAGGAAGAGGAAGACGACGGAAAACATTTTGATTCTACTGTGTTAGGGTATCGATATTTTTTTCCTACTCTTTTTGAGATCGAACTAGAACCTGAAGAAGGTAAAGCAATCATAAAACATTACACTACCACAGGTAAGTCTCTTGATGGAGTGTCTGGCTTCAAGAATCGTGAAGAGAAGATAGATAAAGATAAAGCTTATAACTTTCCTCATACGACAGGGACAGCAGATTATCCATACATAGGTTATAAGAAAAGTACCGTTGCTTCACCAAGTGGAGGTGACATTCTACCAGGGGATCCTCCTAAATTCACTTATGATGCAAGTTTCCCAATCTACTATGTGAATTTCTATTACGAACCAAAAATAGATCCACCACCGTCTCAGCCCTCTGATCCAAGTGGAGGTGGAGCCTGCACATACAATATAAATCCACCATCTCAAGTGGCTTCACCTGTATCGTCATTCATGGAACCGGGTGCACAAGGACATATCCTTGCGGATAACAACTCGAATGGAAGACAGTTTGATGCAACTCTCGGTATTCCGACTTCAGAGAACCTTTACGCAAATACGTGGGCTATGAACTATTTGTATCAACATACTTTTGGTCAGCAGAAAGGTAAAGTTACGTATACCTGTAATGTAGAAGCTACTTACGTTTTAAAGTGGAAGGAAAAACAGCCGGATAAAGTAGATGATAAAGGTAATAAGACACCGCAACCTGATATTGATAAGACAGATACGGAAGTGAAGAGCTATCCTTTTTCTTTTACTCGAGATTACTCCTACTGGAAGGTCAATAATCTTGAAGTCTATCAGATCAATGAAGCAACGATGAGTAACTATGCTTTGCCTAGCGGAAACATAACCTTACGCCCCAAAGGGTATAGTCCTCCTTCTCTAAATATGGAGCATGCTGAAGATGTAGAGGTACATGTTATACCAAAAGAAACAGGTGATATTCGTTTTACACCGGAAGTCGTCGATAAAGGTGGATATTCTAAGCCTTCTCCTCCTGATGATACATCGAAGATAAAGGCATTAGCTGAAGGACAAACCAAACCTCCTGATGTGAAAAATGATACCCTACAGTTTTCTTATGGCGGCAGTACTACCACAGTAATGGATGGAAGCACGGTCTCACAGAATGGGCCCACTCCCTCGAAAATACCGAATCCATCTAAGATTGGATCGTATAAGGAAACGGGAGAACAGGTGCTTTTCCAAGACCGGTTGCTGATCAGCCGTTCTTTAATGAACCAAGCTCATACCACCTCTTCTGGAAGCATTAAGTATGGTTTGTTGCCTACGAACATAGGCGGCAGTGGAGATAAAACCTATCCGGTATCTCCAATCAACACCGTTACGGTCCATACCCCGGTGGTTAATTACTCTTCTGTAACGGATGATCAGGAGCATAACCAAAAGACAAAACCGAACGCGTCTCGAGCCGCTTTTATCTTAGATCGACCTTTCAAAGTACGAATCCCAACAAGTGGACAGCATGTCAGTTACCCTGGATATGGTGATCGTGATTATGCGAAGTATGTGAGGAGTAAGGAAGTTTATTTTCCCTTTGACGTGTACAGCGGGGATCAGCGTACTTTCTATCCAAAAAATACTTGGATTTCTGTCCCTGTAACTCAGCTCGAAATGGAATTCTTCCTGCCGGTATGGGTAGATGAAGAGGATTATACGGTATTGTTCCGTACGATCGCCGAGAACGCACCAGCCGATCTCAGCCATCAGCGGGATGCCAATACCAATCTTGCACATCATGTTGCCACAGATTCGGCAGAAGTTGAAGTCATTGGACGATTATATGATTTTCACATTACAGATATTGCAGATTATGAGTGGGAGAATGTATTCCGTAGTAGTCCAGGAAGTTATGTACCCTCCGGTTTTAGCTACTGGACAGGACTCAAAGGAATTGACGGTGCCGCCAGAGGTAATAAACTGCCTTATAACCTGCCTGTGAGACCAGGAAGTCATCCGGTTCAGAGTTACGCTAATGTAGCTGTGAACACAGGTTATCATTTCAAGTTTGATGTAAAGACAAAAGGGAATATGTTTTCATCCACCGATGGAATACGGATTACACCTGCCTTTTATTATGTAGCCGAGGATGGCACAGAGAGACAAGAAGTGGATCTATACTACAGTAAAGGTAACAAACATTTTATACGGATCGGTTCGGAGCAAGACGAAGAGAAAAGATTCGTTGTGCTAAATACACGTTTGCGTAACGTACCTCTTACGGAAATGGCGGATACGGCAGCTTATCGTTATGCAAAAGAATTATCTGATGACGATCGGCACCAGACTTCAAAAGGCGTCTACACAGCGCAGTATGTAACAGGAGCTGCGAAAACTCCTGCTTGGGCAGGACGCTATTCCTGGATGTTATTATCCCGAGATTTGCGTACGTTCATGGGTCCAAAAGATAAATTGCCTGAAGGCGTCGATACGTACCGGGCTAGTGCCTCGATCCAGCATTGGTATGGCGAATATAGCTTGCCAGCAGATGTAGTAGCAGTGAAGAAAGGAACTTCATTAGAGAAGTATGCAAGAGCTGAAATGTTGGATGACCAATCAGATGTACTGCTGAAAAATGGGTATATCATTGTTAACTTCAATATGGAAAGTATTCAGAATGGAGATACCGTGAATCCTCACTTGCAATACATTCACTCCCCGCTGATGAATCAGTGGAGGTTAGAAGGATATGAGCGTGGGTTCGTTACGCCTAAAGGGTATTCATTTTCATCATTGGATGGAGATGTTCTGTATTACAACAGTGACCTATCAAGCCGAGATGATTTCTCTTCGGAGGTTCCTCATTAGGTGAAGGAGAGAAAGTCGCTTTTTACTCTTAAAATCAAACACCAAAAAGGCCCTGCATATGCAGGGCCTTTTTGAGCATGCTGTTCAAACTTCTAACGCTCTTATGATATTTTTCGTCTTACTTATGTGTTCCATTCATCATCTTGCTTACAAACTATTACTAATTGACTACTTTTTTGTTTAAAACTTACATATGGGTTTGCCTACGAGCTACATAATCACGACTTCTTAACTATATTATCGGTTATACAGCGAGAATATTAATAGAATAGAGAAATATTTTTAGAAAAAATATGATACAAGCATGACTTTTGATCTATATTTTGACATTAAGACGCAACTGGGAGCTTTAAAGTCTGACCTGGATAGATCCAATGTGCATTTTTAAGCTTATTGAGTTGTTGAAGGGTCTGCCAAGTCGTGTTGTATTTAATGGAAATCGAATACAAAGTGTCTCCTGATTTTACAACATACACAGAAGGTTTTTCCGTAACCGGTTTAGAAGGTTTACTAGGTTTTTCGGGTTTTACAGGAACCTCAGGGGTTGGTTTTTCTTCTGCTGGCGGAGCAATAACCGGTGCTGTTCCTTCTGAAATCCGGCCATCTGTAGTAACCGTTCCTTTACCTAACTTTTGCAAATGAGTAATCAACGCTTCATCCAGAGAGCCGTACAATCCTGCTTGGCTATATTTCTTGAACATATCGTACTCATCGCCGCCGATGGACGTGAAATCATTGGTAGCAAGGGAATAGGTTGCTTCTGGATCAATTGCTTTTCCGCCAACCATCACGGAATGAACGCGATTTCCAGCTTCTTTTGAAGGATCAATTTTAAAAGTAAAACCCGAGATTTGCGGGAATCCGCCGCTTGCTTCTGGATAGCTTTTTACCCCGTTTTCGAGTGCTGCGATGAGGTCTTCGCCTTTGACATTCAGTGTGACAATCTGGTTACCAAAAGGAAGAACCGTAATGACTTCGCCTTTAGTTACGTCACCTTTATCAATCGAAGCACGAATACCGCCGCCGTTCGTTAAGGCTACATCCGCTCCGGACACATCACGAAGGGCATCTGCAATGAGGTCTCCTAGATTGGTTTCGCCCGTACGTACTTTCTCACGAGCACCTTCCAGATCTGTTGCGATATTTGCTACCACTTCGTCAAGGATCGGTGCTTGTTCTTTGGTGATGGAACCAACTAGAGCTGCTACTTTTTCATTAGGAGCAATTCCTGCCGCTTCTTTTTCGTCAATAAGGGAGGCTTTTTTCTTAACCACGTCGCCGCCGTCAACCCATAGATCCACGACCCCAACATATTTAGTGTATTCACCGGCACTGGCAATTAATGTCCCATTATCCGCCAATATGCCATCTTCGAGTGTTGTATGGCTATGACCATCAATATAAACATCAATGCCATCCACTTCCTCTACCACATCAAATGTATTATCAGTATCCGAATCGTCCTGCCCAATATGAGCGAGTGCAACGATAACATCTACTTTGTTACGAAGTTCATCTACGTATTTTTGCATTTCATCTGATGGATCCGTGAACTCAATGCCTTCTACGTTTTTCGGATTTGTCTTATATGCAGTTTCCGGCGTAGTAAGGGCGATAATTCCGAGTTTTACTCCATCCACTTCTTTAATAATATATGGATCAAAAAGGCCTGTGCTGTTCTTTTTCTTCACATTGGCACTAATCATAGGGAAATTTAAATCTTTACTGAGCTTCACTAGATGCTCCCAGCCGTAATTAAATTCATGGTTACCGGGAACGATGGCATCATATCCCATTTCATTCATGACTTTCACGATGCTTTCCCCGTTAACGAGCGTAGCGAAGGTTGTTCCGTGAATCGCGTCACCGCCATCAAGAAGAAGAGTGTTTGGGTTATCCTTACGATACTTGTCTGCAATGCCTGCTACTTTGGCGTATCCCATGTTTGGAGACTCTTCTACGGCTCTTGCATGTGTATCATTTGTATGTAGGATGGTGATGTGAGTTCCTTTTTGCTCCGGTGCTGTAACCGAGCCTGGTGTTACTACCGCTGCATTAGCGAAACCCACTGAACTGAAAAATAATGCGGAAACTGCAAGTGTTGAAAACGTCTTTTTCCATTTATACATATAAGTTTTAACCCTCCCAATTTTTATCTCAAGCACATTTTACCAAATAAAGATCGAAAATAGTTTATTTTTTTTACTCATTTTTTGAATGGATGGAAGGTTACGCCAAAAAAAATATGAAGTAGAATATATATAGTATGGTCTGTTTTGAATATGAATTAACGTAAAGCTCTTATTTTCATGGGAGGAGGAATTACAAATGATTAGAGGATTGTTTGAAACACATCTACATGTACTGGATCTGACACGTTCTGCTGTATTTTACGAAGATCAGCTTGGACTGGAACTCGCCCATACCGATAGCCGTGGGGCCCGGTTTTACTGGATTGGTGGAAAAGGAAATGCCATGCTTGGTTTATGGAAGAAGGAGCCGCATGAAATGGTTAAGCAGCATTTTGCTTTTGAGGTACCGCTGTCTGAATTTACAGAGACATTAGACAATCTCACTCAAAAAGGAGTGCTCCTCGATAATTTTGTAGGCGACAAGACCGGCAGACCTTATGTTTTTGGCTGGATGCCTGCTGTCTCTATGTATGCAGAAGATCCAGATGGTCATTTAATCGAGTGGCTGTCCATGCTTCCAGGAGAAGCGAAGCCAGAACTTGGGGTGATTCCATGGGAAGACTGGGATAAATTATAATCGTATAACGTGTATGAAAACTCTCATAAACACACAGGGGATGAGATAAAATAAATAAGAGCACGCGTCCATTTTTTTGAGACGGGTGCTTTTTTAATATAGAAGTTAACCCTGTAGTAATTCTGCCATAGGACCGTATTTCTTCAAGCTACGAGCCACGAAGAAAAACCACTTATAAGTTTAACTTATATAATAGAAGAAACATGATTTTTTTCGAGAAATAAAATGTGGTTTTTAGTGATAAAGTTGAAAAATTAAAAATATCTATGAAAATCTTCCGTAAGGGATAGACGAGTGCAAATGATTTCAGTAGAGTGGGTAAAAAGAAAAGATAAACCAGTGGATTGGATGCCCTGAAATAACGGAGGAAATCATATGGACAAATTACGTGAACACAGACAATATGCAGAAATAGATAAACTTGAAGGTTCGCGGGCTACTTACGAAAGAGATTATTCCCGCTTAATTCATTCACCGACCTTTCGCCGGTTGCAGGGAAAATCCCAGGTGTTCGGTGCAGGCACAGGTGACTATTATCGCACAAGGCTTACTCACTCGCTTGAGGTCGCGCAGATTGCAAGGGAAGCAGCTCGAAGTCTGCTACGGAAATATCCTGATGCGGAACTTGGCAGAGCAGATAACCCGGGGCTCGTCATTGACCCAGAAGTTGTAGAATGTGCTTCCATTGCTCATGATTTCGGGCACCCTCCCTTTGGACATAAAGGAGAAGAAGTTCTCGATAGCATTTTAACAAACCTAGTTCAGGAGAAAACACAGTCCATTGTGGATGGAAATGGAACAGGTAAGGCATCACCAAACCAAGTGCATAAAGTAACCGAAGCCATGCGCAGGAAATATGAACATTTTGAAGGGAACGCACATAATTTTAGACTCATAATGTTTCTTGAAAAGCGAGAAAACATAGACGGATTAAATCTGTCGGATGCGGTGCTACTCGGAGTTAATAAATACCCTTATCCTGGTATAGAGAACAAAAAAGGGATGTACCAACATGAGTGGCAATACATCAGCGATATTCGCAGCGAGTGGAAAATTCCGAAAGGGCAAAAGACACTAGAAGCCCAGCTTATGGACCTCTGTGATGATATTGCTTACTCTGCACATGATTTGGAAGATGGAATTAAGGCAGGGAAAATTGAAGTTCATGAACACTTTTTGCATGACCCGCACATTAAACGGCTTATTGTTGATAAAATCATGACGCTCGATGATGCATTCTGGTTGGGGTGGACGAAAGAAGCCATTGAGCCGAAGGTAGAAGAGGTACTGAGTAGTTTCCTCCGAATTTGGGAAGAGAAGATCCCCGGCTGTGACCATGATTTTTCTCGTACCCGCCGGGAAGTAAAAGCGTATTGGGTGAGTTTGTTTGTCAGTTCCTTGGGGATTATTGATACCGGAGACTGGAAAAAAGTTACCTTCGTTAAGGAAGGGAAAGAGGATCTTGATATGCTCCGTACGGTGAGTGTGCTGAAAAGTTTTGCTTGGGTAACGATGATCAAAGATCTTAGAGTTCAGCGTCTGCAAAAAAGAAGTGAATGGATTCTTCGGCGCTTATGGTATGCATTTAACGATCCCGCTACTTCAAAATCAATCATTCCATCGGATTGGCTGCAAAGGTATGAGAAAGACCAGGCTCGCCCCAATCCAATATGGACATGGGAACACATGATTATAGACTATATCGCAGGGATGACCGATGCCTTCGCTGAAAAAATATACAATGAATTATATGGTCTAAAAGTTGGCTCAATCTATGACCTAGATTAAATAATATTAAAAAACACTATTCATAGAGATATACTTGGTGTATATTGGATACAACCTCCATTTATGAAAAATAGAGGGATGAACTAAATATCATGGAAACAGGTGTACGGTGCTATATGCAGCCGTACTTAATAGGGAAGACCGGTGAGATACCGGCGCGGTCCCGCCACTGTAACAGAGATGTAGCTTGCACTATGCCACTGGTTCATGAGATGAACTGGGAAGGCGCATAGCTTACGTATCTTCCTCTGGAGCCAGGAGACCTGCCTGTTTTGACAACACTGCTGTACCTACGGGAGATAGGAAGGTGTTAAGATGGCTACCTGTCTGATCAAGAACAAGGGGCGTCTTTACCCTAGGTAAGTAAGGAAACAGCAACGTTTTTACGTTACAAATGTAGACATCCGAGTTCTGCATTTCGTAAATAAAGACGGAAGAGTTCTCTAGGTGAAGACGTCCCTTTTTGCCATTCGTAACCCAACCGAAGATGAAACAAGTTATTCATATTATACCTATACGGAGGTAAGGAAATGAGTCAATGGATCAGTAGTAATCTAGGGTATCCGAGAATTGGTGCCAATCGCGAATGGAAGAAAGCACTAGAATCTTTTTGGGCAGGGAAAGTAAGTGAATCTGATTTTCTTGCAGAATTAAAAGGAATTCGCCTTGGACATTTGCGACTGCAACAAGAGAAAGGAATCGATCTTATTCCAGTAGGCGATTTCTCACTTTATGATCATGTCCTTGATACAAGTACAATGTTTGGCATTGTTCCGAAGCGTTATGGGTACGAAGGTGGAGAGGTATCTTTGGATACTTATTACGCAATGGCTCGCGGTAACGATCAGGCAGCCGCATCCGAAATGACAAAATGGTTTAATACCAATTATCACTACATCGTTCCTGAACTCGCTGATGCGAATCCGTCACTAACGGTGAATCGTCCACTTGCCGCTTATTTGGAAGCAAAACAGGAACTTGGCATTGAAGGAAAACCAGTTCTTCTAGGACTTTATACTTTTCTTAAATTATCAAAAGGGTATGCAAACGCTGAACTTCCTTCCCTTGTAGAACGTTTCCTTCCACTGTATTGTGAAGTGCTTTCCGAACTACAGCAGGCGGGAGTAGAATGGGTACAAATCGATGAGCCTAGCCTTGTTACCGATATTCCAGCAGAAGATTGGAAACAGATTGATCGTATTTATGAAGAACTGAATAAGGTAGCACCTCAGCTTAAGATCATTTTGCAGACGTATTTCGAAGCAGTTGGAGATTATGAGAAAGTTGTGAGTCTGCCTGTTCAAGGTATTGGTCTAGATCTTGTTCACGGTGGCGAAGCGAATCTTGTACATATTCGTGAGCTTGGATTCCCGGAGAGCAAAGTTCTCGCTGCAGGTCTGATCGATGGTCGGAATATATGGAGAAGTGATCTGACGGAGCGCATTCAGGTGATAAAAGAGCTCGGTAAGATCGTATCCCCAGATCGATTGATCATTCAACCATCCAGCAGTTTGCTTCATACACCGGTATCTCTTGCAAAAGAGGATGCACTGCTACCTGTTCTGCGTAATTCGTTAGCTTTTGCAGAAGAGAAATTGGATGAAATTCAGTTGCTGGTGAAATGGGCGGCAGAAGATGAGAATGTCATTCAAGAAGCTTTGGCTGAGAACCGCAAGGCACTCACTGAACTGAATACATCCGTATTCCGCAGTAACGGTACGGTAAGAGAAGCTGTAAATAATCTGGTTGAGTCTTCCTTCGTGAGAAAATCTGATTTCTCAGCAAGACATGCTGCTCAGCAGAAGAGATTTAATCTTCCTATTCTTCCTACAACGACAATCGGCAGTTTCCCACAAACCGCTGAAGTTCGTAAGGCGAGAAGACAATGGAGAAATGGGCAACTGGACAATCAGCAGTATGAAGCTTTTGTAGATGAGCAAACGAAAGAATGGATCGACATTCAAGAAGAACTAGGCCTTGATGTACTGGTTCATGGTGAATTTGAGCGGACAGACATGGTTGAATTCTTCGGAGAAAAATTGGGTGGATTTGCCTTTACAGCAGGAGGCTGGGTTCAGTCGTATGGTTCCCGCTGTGTGAAGCCGCCGATTATTTTTGGAGATGTTGTATATCAAGAGCCAATGACACTGAGAGAAACGGTATACGCTCAGTCCCTTACGAAAAAACCGGTTAAAGGGATGTTAACAGGACCAGTAACGATTCTGAATTGGTCGTTCGTTCGTACAGATATTCCGCGCAGTGAAGTTGCTTACCAGATTGGACTTGCACTTCGTGAAGAAGTTGAAGCACTAGAGTCTGCTGGCATTGAGATGATTCAAGTGGATGAGCCGGCACTTCGTGAAGGACTTCCGCTGAAAAAAGCCGATCATGAATCTTACCTGACAGATTCGGTAAAAGCATTTAAATTATCAACTTCATCCGTTAACGATACAACGCAAATCCATACGCATATGTGTTATTGCGAGTTCCATGATGTCATTGATTCAATTGAGGCGATGGACGCGGATGTTATTTCTCTGGAAACTTCCCGTAGCCACGGAGAATTAATTGAGAACTTTAAAACACAGACGTATGACAAGGGTATTGGTCTTGGCGTTTACGATATTCACAGCCCTCGTGTCCCTTCCGTAGAAGAAATGAAAGACGTTGTCGTTTCTGCACTGGATGTGCTTGATCCTGAACTGTTCTGGATTAACCCGGATTGTGGTCTTAAAACAAGAGGGAAAGAAGAAACAGTAGCAGCTCTTCGAAACATGGTGGCAGCTGCTGGAGAAGCACGGAACAAAATTCAAGTCCCTTCCTTATAAAAAATGATCTCGGCCGTTTTGTCTCACCGATAGTGGTGAGGCAGACGGCTTTTTTTATGCTTTGATGTTTCTCCTTCTTTTGGTGAAATTTGATTTTGTAGAAATGAGGTTGCTATACTGGATAAATTATAATTGTTATTTTTTAACCGGGTAGGATGCTAAGCAGAATATAGATAAACCAGGGAGTTGAGTATATATGAACCACCTCGGTTCTACATCATTGAAATTAGGAATTTTAGACCTCGTTCCCAAATTAATGGGCGTATCCGCCGAAGAGGCACTTCGACAGTCAGTTCATCTCGCGATAAAAGGAGAAGAGTGGGGATATACAAGATACTGGACCTCAGAACATCATAATCTTCCCGATACCGAATCTGCGAGTCCAGAAGTGCTGTTATCTCACATTGGTGCAAAAACCAATCGAATTAAACTCGGATCAGGAGCCGTACTGCTTCCTTATCATCATCCGATACGGGTAGCAGAGAATTATCATATGCTGGCTTCACTCTATCCCGGACGTATTGAGCTGGGTATCGGACGCGCTCCAGGAGGATCGGCACATTTATCAATGGCTCTTGCCGGAAATTATTTAGAGAAAGTAGCCAAATATCCTGAACTCATTAAACAGCTTCAAGATTTGCTTCACGGCAGATATAGCTTTGACGGGGAGCCGATTGTGGCTAAGCCAGTACCGGAGATTGCTCCTAGTCTATGGCTGCTAGGCACCAATGTGAAAAGCGCGGAATACGCGGCTCAGTTTGGAACGGGTTATGTATTCGGTCAGTTTATGAGTGAACAAGATGCTACTGAGATGCTGCAAAAGTATAGAGAGCAGTTTATCCCCTCAGAGAATCTAGCAAAACCAAAGGCGAGTATTGCAGTCAATGTGATCTGTGCTCCTTCTGCAGATGAAGCTCATTCCTGGAAAGAGGAAGCAATCATTTTGCACCGGAAAGCAACGGGCGGGATTACAGAAGAACCTTCGTATCCCGTCATTATCGGAAATCCCAAACAGGTTAAAGAGGAGCTGCATGCGCTTGCCCAAGAAACAGGGTGTGATGAGATCCTAATCTTCACCCGTGTGGCATCCTATGAACAACGTCTATTATCCTATGGTTTATTAGGGGAAGAAATGAACAAAGGGTAATAGATATTCACTCTCTTCCTATATTATTGATCTTAAATTTAAAAGATAGATAATTGTACTTTTGCTATAGAGCAAATCTCTTTTTTATTACATAGAATAGAGTAATAAGGAAGGGAGTGAAGTGTATGCCAACATTCGATAGTATTAGTGTAACGGGAGATGCAGCAATTAATGGTCATCTTCAGGTGCTTGGGGGTACAACTTTACAAGATTTGAATACCCAAAACCAAACGATTCAGCAGGGCCTTAATGTGAATGGCAGCCAAACCATTGCCGGACATCTGCAGGTAAATGGGAGTGCAACCGTTTTGCAACATTTGGGTGCAGGACAAAGCCTAAGTGCGAATGAGAATGTGGTAGCTGGTTCCAAGCTCATGTCTTTAGGGGTTCCCGCCGTCCCGCCCGTCAGTGCCGCTCCAAGTGGTGTTAATTTCTATAATGCAACGAACAGCGGTCAGCCTGGTTTGGTACTGAAAGGAACAGACGGGAATAACTATGTCCTATTTATTGACGTGTCTTCCGGTACACCAACCATCGGTATTCATCGAGTTTAAAAATTTAAGCTGAGAGATTTTGTGTTTCACCTCTTTTTTAGGTGCTTTGCGTGTGCCTCCATGTAATCTTCGTGACGTGTAACAGCTTCTTGAACGGCCTCCAAATATGAAAAATGATGCTTCTTATCTGGTTCCAGATAAGTCCCCTCCGCCCATTCATTCCAAGCATTGATAAAAAGAAACTCAGATTGATATATAGAAGCAGCCCGGTTCATCTGTTTCGTTAAATAATAGCTGAATTTCTCGGGAGTAGACCCGATACAGCTTTGTCCACGGGCTCCAATTCGTGGGGTGTTATCCCAATTAACATAGGCACCTGGGAAAATCGTTTCACCGCTTCGATGCGGAGATCGGCCTAGTATCATTTCCCATACTCCGTCATAGTCAAATACGAGATGGTCCCCATCCTTGGTTTTAATATAACTCCAAAGATTTGCACTATACCCATGAGCAAACGTGTAATGCGGTTCAAATTCAATACTTGCTTCAAAACCAGCCTGCGGGGGAATCTCAAATCCCCCTAATGTTCTTGCGAAATAAATGCCTTCGAGACCACTACGTAGGGCTAGTTGATTCCAAAACCGAAGCATTTCTTCACAGCGCGGAATCGCACCTGGACGATAGATAACAAATAAAGGTTTATTCTGAATGCGAATATATCGAGGGTCTTGAAATGCAGTCAGAAGTTCATCAAAATGTTCGGCCCAGTCCTTTTCATCTCCATAATCTTGGGGCATGAGGATTTCATTATTTCCGCCATCCCATTTGCGTGTCCAGGGTTCATTAGCCCAAGAGAGACAAAAAGGAAAATCCGGTTCCCCCGATTTCAGCACAGACTGGAACGGCTTTTCGAGCAGACGCTTTCCCTTAAACCAGTAATGATAGTAGCAAAACCCGTATATGCCGTGGGACCTAGCAGCATCTGCCTGCCATTTTCGAATCGAAGCATCCATTAAGTTATAATACAAATCTTTTAGCGGTTCTTTCGGCTGAGCATGTTTCTTATATAATGGTTTGTTTTTTCGCGTATTGGTCCATTCGGTGAATCCCTCTCCCCACCATGCATCGTTTTCATCAATCTGATGGAATTGAGGAAGAAAATAAGCGATCAGTTTCATATGGTACTCATCTCCTTTCCTCTATCTAAACGTTCATATAAAGAGGTAAAGGCCCCTTTTAAAATACATAAATCACTGGCCCTCAAGAAGGGTATTCGTAAAATCCATGATCAGATGAAAAAAGGAATAGTCATATTCGCTTCGTACTAAAGCTCTGGAGCTGATTTTTCTTTTTTCCTCCGGATGTTCCCTATAGTACGTTACATGCGAGCTAAGTTCTTCAGGACAATGAAAAGAAACAAAGTCTTCTCCTGTTTTCATATAGATATCCAGATTAAAATCATATTCTGCAAGCAAAAATCCACCGCATGCCGCTATATCCAGTCGTCTTCGGTCATTCTCACCAAAACTTATGATGATGTCTGCTCCGTTGTAGAGCTGTTTAAGATCATGACTTGTTTCCGGTATCCAAGGTTCTACACCGGGAATGTCTCCCCAGTTATTGCCTATGGCGAGTATGCGCCCATCCGGAGTGCTTCTATGAATGGCATCAAGATAGGGGGCTAAACGGGGTTCGTAATCTCCAAGAAGGAGTAGATCGGACTGTATATGTGCAGGTGCTTTTTCAGGAGCGAATAACTCAGGGTCAGAACCAAAGGGTAAGTAGATCACCTTTGAGTTCGTTGATTTTTGATACATGGGAATATGGTTCGGATTCTGTGTAATAACGTAATCCCAGACTAGAGAATCATGAGACGTATTTAGGTAGGGAATAGGATCATGCATATCATTTAACCAAAGGACTGTCTTAAGGTCTTTAAGGTAAGGAAGCTGATGGGTAAGAGGCAGGTCTGTTCGATTTCCGACGACAAGGAGTATATCGGGTTGATATAGTGCTATTGCATTGCTTAAGTTATCCTCAACCTTCAGCGGGAGTACCTCTTTAAAAAGCATACGTAAAGATTGTCTGAACCGGATCTCTGTTGAAGGTAACCCTGCATCGTTTTCCCAAAGTAACAGAAGTCGTAGTTTCTTAGCATCACGAATAGAAAGGGATGGTTTATTAGAGGGAGTAAGGGAATTAGCCGAGCTACGATTCTCAGGAAGAGGATGGTCCACCTGCACACCTAGATTAGGAATCTTCTGCGGAAAAGAGAGGACTTTAGAAGCTGTAGTTACCTTCGCTGGTTTTCGCTTTTTGGTGACAGCGCGTTTCGTTCTGGGTGCAGCTGTTTTTTTATGCAAAGAAGATACCGACTTTTCATTTTTTTTCATGACTGGTTTCGTTCCTTTGTATTTCGCATTTTAAGGTAGTTTATGATGAATGACCGCTAAGTTTCATGACACAAACCCAAAATAAGTGAAAAAGGTGATTATTTAGGCTAATTATATAGTGAGTAACTCACATTTTCACCTTCACATACCGACATATTAGAAAGAAGTTAATTAATCAAGGAGCTTTATCACAAAAAAACTCATAAAGAGAAGTGTGTTAGAGGCTTTCGGTAGGGGGAGAACCATTGTTTAAGATGAAAACAATAGGGCAGCGAATTACTTTTGTAATGGTAATGCTGTTAATCTATGTGATTGTGATTGGATTTGTTTCCATATTACAGACCAAGTCTATGGAGACCAATGCGAAGGATATTACTCAAAGAGTAATGCCTGCTATGAACCAAATCAGTAATGTCACATTCGCTGCCGAGCATATTCAGAAACTGAGTTATGATTATTACTTGGCAGAGGATGAGGCGAAGAGAAAAGCAATTGGAGAGGAACGATTACAGACGATTCGCTTTCTTAGCGACACTAGAAAAACGTATGAAGCTAATATTCCCAATGAAGAAATTCAAAAGCAATTCGATGTTTTTGTTACGGAGTGGGATGCTTACAGTAAAATCAATACGAGAGCCGTTGAAATAGTAGATGAAAATAATCCGAATTTGGCTTATGAAGTGTTGCTCAAATCAGAGAACTCCTATCGGAAGATGTTGGTTCAGTTATCGTCACTGGCTGCACTTAATCAACAAGAGGCAGATCAATCGACCGTAACCCTAGAAAAGAATTCACTTAAAGCGGTATGGGTCTTAAACTTAGGGATTTGCTTAATCATGATTGCTACACTTATTAGTAACTTTGCATTAATCCGTACACTAGTGAGACCGATTAAGAACATTGAGAAGAATGTACAATCTATCGCAGATGGAGACTTATCAGTAAAAGATATTTACCGGAAGAAAGAAGATGAACTCACATCGCTCGGTAGAGGGATTAATCAGATGAAGGCGAATCTGGTTGAAATCGTAAGTCAGATTGGGACCACATCTAAGCTTGTTGAATCGCATAGTAGAGATCTTGCAGTTACATCAGAAGAAGTGAAACTCGGAAGCCAGCAAATTGCGATCTCGATGGAGGAATCAGCAAAAGCAACCGAAAGTCAGGCAGAAACAGCCACTTCTGCTGCTAGAACGGTTGAATTACTTAATGAGCATATCCAGGATCATGCCTCTAAAGGAGAGCAACTTAAAGGCATGTCTGAACTTGTCCTTGAACAAGGAACACGCGGTAAACAAATTATGCTGAAGTCGATTGAACAGATGAACCAAATTGCGAACCGGGTATCCTCGTCGATGAACCAAGTGAACCATTTGGATAAGAGCAACGAGAGCATATACGAACTTGTTCATGTCATCCGCGAAATTGCAAGACAAACCAATCTATTATCTTTGAATGCATCCATTGAAGCAGCAAGAGCAGGGGAACATGGTCGTGGATTTGCTGTGGTCGCTGAAGAAGTAAGATCATTATCGGATGCGGTTCAGCAGACGGTGGGTCAGATTAACGAACTGACTTCTCAAATTCAGCACGACACGAGATCCGTTGTGGAGTCCCTTGAGAGTGGAGTGCAGGAAACAACGCGAGGAACACTCCAAATGGAAGAAGTGAATGATGCATTTGAACAGATCACGTCTTCGGTAGTTGAAATGGTGGCTGTCATTAACGAAGTGACAGCGGGTCTTGGAGGAATGCAGGAACTAAGCGGCGAAATGAACGATTTCAGCCAGCAGATTTCAGCCATTTCACAGGAGTCAGCAGCGGGTGTAGAAGAAGTGTCTGCATCGGCAGAGCAGCAAGTCGGATCGCTTGAAGTGGTAGCGGATCGAATTGTGAAGCTCAGAACATTGTCAGAGGAACTGCTCGCTTCCATCTCTAAGCTTCGGGTATAATAGAAGCTAGTATGTACAATGCGAGATGAGAAGGGATTTATGGTTACTCATGATCATTCACAATAAAAATAGAACGAGCGATACATTTTTATATACCTTTGCCTGTCACGAAAGTGAACAGGCTCTTTGTTTTCTAGAGTTGAAACGACTGCTTGGAATGCAGGAGGCTTCGAACAATTCATTTTATATAACGAATCACTGCATCGATCCATCGCGGAGTCCCTTTCTTAAAATGAGAGTAGATATATTATTCTCGGCTTCTGCCTTGGATGAATTGTTAGTGCTTGCCGAATCCATAGAACTAGAAGAGGGTTCAACTTTTAAAGTGTTGTATCTGAAAGAAGGCATTCCTTACACCTACGAAGAGCAAAGAAAGCTTGAACGTGCGGTAGGGAGCCGGATTCGGGGTACAGCGAGAATGAAAAAACCGGATATTACACTGGGTCTCATTCACTTGGAATCAGGCTGGATACTTGGTCTATGTCACGAAGCAGAGAGTGTATGGCTGAATCACAAAAATAAACCGCACAATTATTCCACTGGACTCAGTACCAGAGTTGCCAGAGCACTCGTTAATATAGCAGCACCTGAAGCCACAGGAGTAACGATGATTGATCCTTGCTGCGGGATGGGGAATGTCTTAATTGAAGCTTTATCCATGGGGATATCCATTCGTGGTAATGACATCAACCCGCTTGCCGTACAAGGGGCTCGTAAGAATCTTCGTCATTATGGTTATGATGATAGCCTGGTTACGCTTGGAGATATGACGAATCTCGAAGAAAAGGCCGATCGCGCAATATTAGATCTACCATATAATGTATGTTCCGTCTTACCGGTAGAAGAACAACTGCAACTGCTGAATCACCTTGGTAAGCTGGCTTCGGAAGCGGTCATTGTAAGTACACAGCCCATTGCACAGCAGCTCCAGCAGACCGGATGGAGAGTGGAAGAGCACGTGACCACATCGAAGGGTTCTTTTGTTCGAGAAATTTGGTACTGTAAGAAGCAAACCGAGAATCACCTTAGAGACTAAGGCTTGTAGCTGAAAATAAGAAAAACCCGCTTCAAGATATATGTCTTGAGCGGGTTTTTGTATTTCTAATAAGAACGACTGTAATCGACTAGATTACGTGGAAGAGTTTCGTTCTTCACATAAGCTTTCAAATTCTCTATAAATATTTCAAAAGCACGCTCCTTATAATAAGGAGTGCTTCCGGCAATATGAGGTGTAATCAGTACATTATCCATCGACCATAGGGGATGGTTACTTGGCAAGGGTTCTTCTTCAAATACATCAAGCGCAGCAGATGCAATCTTCTTGTCTTGTAAAGCTTGCAGCAGTGCAGCGGTATCTACGGTTGCGCCGCGGCCAACATTGATGAAGCATGCCTCTTTTTTCATAGCGGCAAAAGCCTGTTCATTGAATAAGTGGCGGGTATCATCGGTAAGCGGAAGAATGTTAACCACATAATCTCCTTCAGCCAATACTTCTTCAAAGCGATCCATGGAGACCATTTTACTGACATGCTCTACTTCTTTACCTGATCTGCGAACACCAATCACATTCATGCCAAAAGCTTCGGCAAGTTTAGCTGTGGCCTTCCCAATCTCACCTACGCCAACGATGACCATCGTCTTGCCATGAAGTTCACTCATGTTATCTTCACTCGCATCCCATGTACCGTTAGACTGATTAACAGCCGCCCGTTTAAGATTACGAGATAAAGACAGCATCATACCAAGGATCATTTCTGAGATCGGAATTGCATGAATTCCGCTTGTATTCGTAAGCAAAATATTTCGTTCTTCAAAAACTTCCTGAGGAAGGTAATCTACGCCGGCAGACCAAGTCTGCACCCATTTTAATTTGCTGTCTGGATGGAGTAATTCATCCGGTTTACTTTTTGGCCAACCCACCAGTATCTCTGCTTCTCGCAGGAGGGAGGGATCAAGCTCCTTTGCTTTGCCTGTAGTTATCGTATAATGAGGTGCTATATCCTGGATATGCTGCTGCTCTGTTTCTGTAAAAGAAATTAAACTAACAATTTTGCTCATTCGCGTAGATCCTCCTCGATTTATGAATAGTTACAGTGTAGCAGATGATTGGGCAGACGGGCAATTGTAGCGGGGGGACGGAGTACCAAACGTGTACCATCTATTTCCTAACATTTATAATAGAAGAAACCCATATTTATAATGCAATAGAACAGCCGTACTTGGTATAGGGAAACCTATTATATAGTAGTAAAAAAATTTTAACGTTGATTCAGTGGAAAATAGATCTGTAATTATAGGTTACTCACCCATAAACAGGGACAATAAAAATTGCTTGTGTTACCATATTTTATAGATGGAGTGACAGTTAGATTATGCTTGATATCTTATTCAATTCGTCTCGATCAATTTGGGAGTAAACTTACAATATGGGAAATTAAACCTTTTATATTACATTAGTACCTGGTACTAGTACTAGGATATTAGTATTATAATTTGGTTAATACTAGGTAAAGATAGATAGATAAAAGCGAAATTAGAAAGGGAGCTTCGAATGACTCAAACGACACAAGACAAAGTACGTATCTTCACAGCTGTTTCTCTACCAGATCATGTGAAAGAAGAAATACAGCGCTGGACAGTTGATAATAAAGACAAACTTCCCTTCCGTAATTTTACACATAAAGAAGATTATCATATTACTCTTCAGTTTTTAGGGGATACAGAAACGAGTTCCATAAACGCGCTGTGTGAAGCTCTTCGGGAAGCCGCTGTTAAGATGCAACAGTTTCCTCTAAGTGTTGGGGAGGCAGGTGTTTTTGGTTCGCCATTACGTCCTAGGGTTTTATGGAAAGGAGTCGAAGGAGAGATTGATGAGCTCGCTGGGCTTTTCCAGCATATTCTAGATGCAACTACTCCGTTAGGATATATTCCCGAGGATCGTCCTTATCGACCTCATATTACGATTGCTCGCAAATTTGATGATTCCCAGAAGCATAAGTGGAATGTAAAGGAATTGCCAGTACAGGAAAAAATAGAACCCTGGCTTGTCAAAGACTTTGTGTTATATCAGACGATACTTGGTCAAAAACCAATGTATAAAATAATTGAAAAATTTGATTTTTAACCGTCACTTTTCTCTTAATTTTGGTTACAAAATGGGTTGATTGTTTATTATCCTAAAAATATACAATCAACCCAAATATATTAAATGATTTAATAGAGTTAAAAAAATTCACAAAAATTATTCAAAATTTTTTATTTTTAAATACAGAGCAGGTGTTCGTGTGTAAAAAATCCTGATGTATCAACGGAATTCTGAGTTTAGCATTGCCTTCACTTAAGGGGCTCACAGGGATATCAGACACATAAAATAGTTTCCTCTATGTATTCAAACCTTGCATTTTTGGTTACAGTTAAGTAGAATTGTGCCGATATAACAGGAGGTTATTATGAATACAAATAGAGAGACTCGCTGGGTAGCACCGCTCATGTATGTGCTGCTTGTGTTTATATTGGGGGCAAGCCTGATTACGAAGGCTGTTGAAGTATATGGGGAAAGTACAACTCAGGGTAGTACGGAATCCGGAACTCCTATGAATCAAATAGCAGTAAATCAAAACAGCAGGATGTACTCTGATCGGGACGGAGTCGCTATGCTTACTTCCGTGACGGATTTAACAGGATTAAACACGGTAACTACAGCACAGCTGACACGTGAATCAGGACATTCGTCTTCGGAAGACCATGTCTTGATTAAAACAGCAGCTCTTTCGGCTGAAACGAATGCTCAGAATGAGAAAGAAGCGGAACGTAAGGCTCTAGAAGCCAAAAAGGAAGCACAAAGAAAACAACGTGAAGAACAAAAAGCGATTGCGCTAGCAAAAGAAAAGGAAAAACAAACTACTCCCCCAAAAACTCTATACTTTACCAAGACGGAATTACTAACCCAGGAAGAAAAAGATAAGGCAACCTGGAACTACGACGTCTCGGATAAAGAGCTGCGTATGCTACAAAAAATTGTCATGGCAGAAGCAGAAGGTGAACCGTACGAAGGCAAAGTAGCAGTAGCTAACGTTGTCTTAAACCGGCTACGGTCAGCCAATTATCCCGATACCATTAAAGGCGTTATTTATCAAAAGTATCAGTTTAGTCCCGTGGCGAACGGCCGAATGGACCGTGTGACGCCGAACGAGGACACCATTCGTGCTGTCAATGAAGCGCTCAACGGACGGAAAGAAGTGCCTGACGAAACACTCTACTTCTTATCTATTACCCTAGCTGACGACTTAACAGTACATCATTCACAAATAAAAGTTAAAAGAATCGGAAATCATACATTTTATAAATAAGCTCCAAAAGTGATATACTAGAAAGATAGTTCCTTTGAGAAATGTTCATTTCTACTGATTAGGAGGCGTATCAATCTATGAAAATCACATATTATGGTCACTCATGTATCCTCGTTGAAGAAGCAGGCAAACGCGTTATTATTGATCCTTTTTTAACAGGGAATCCTACCGCAACAATAGCTGCTGAAGACGTCAAAGTAGACGCAGTGCTACTAACACATGGTCACTCGGATCACTTCGGTGATACAATCACGATCGCAAAACAGAACGATTGTCCTGTTGTAGCGGTCTATGAATTAGCAGAGTATTGCCAGAGTCAAGGAGTACAAGTGCAACATATGAATATTGGCGGAAGCCACCAGTTTGATGGTTTCAAAGTAAAGTATACGCTCGCCTTCCATAGTTCCTCTCTTGAAGTGAACGGGACAACCGTATATATGGGACAGCCTGCGGGAATTCTGTTAACGATGGGTGACAAGACGATCTATCATGCAGGAGATACCGCCCTTTTCGGTGATATGAAAATTATCGGTGAAATGAACGATATTGATACTGCCATCCTGCCGATTGGAGATGTACTGACAATGGGTCCTGAGGATGCTGTAATCGCCGCTGAATGGCTGAGAGTGGAAAAGGTCATCCCAGTTCATTACAATACATTCCCGTTTATTGAACAGGATGCAAAATCGTTTACTGAGCTTCTAGAATCCAAAGGGATAAAAGGAGTTGCATTAGAGCCGGGTGCAAGTACAGAAATTTAATTCTTACTGAATCAAATTCATCATTTTCATGAGTTATGATATAGATTAAATATATAAGAAAGAGCTGCTTATAGTCTTGCTGGATAAGCCGGATGGGAAGCTGCTCTTTCTTTATTTATGTTATGTAATTTTTTTCTTGCTAAGAGAACAGAAAAGTGGTAAAGTGATTTTTGACCGGATGACCGAATTTGATTTTTAGTCAATCAGAGATTAGAGGAGGAGAGGCAATGGCTCCGATAGATCGTCGCAAACAAATACTCAAAGCAGCAGCGAAGTCCTTTGCTTTGTTTGGTTATAAAGCAACGACGATGGATCAGGTGGCGAAGATTGCGAATGTAGGTAAGGGAACAATCTACACCTTTTTTACCAATAAGGAAGAATTGTTCGATGAGATTTTGCATGAAGTCATTTTAGAAATGAAGAATTTGGCAGAGAGAGAATTAGATCATGAGCAGACGTTTTTTAATAACTTGTTTCGAATATTAGATTCCTTACTTGAGTTCAGAGAGCAGCATGACCTGCTCATTAAGCTTTCTCAAGAAGTGAGGGAGTTTGGAACACTGCAGGCAAAAACGGGCAATGCCAAGGTAGAAGGTGTAATCACAGGTTATCTCGAGAAAGAACTTCGCTTAGCGCAAGAAAAGGGAGAGATAAAACCTTGTGATCCAAAAGTAGCGTCTTTCATTATGTTTAAGATCTACATTGCACTTACTTCGGATTGGAGTCATGGGAATGATCCTCTCAGCAAAGAAGAAATTAAGCAGTATATTGAGTTGTTTTTGGTGCATGGACTAGTGCCAGATCTTCCAGTATAAAAATACTTACGGAAAGCCGGCTGCGATATATAGTAATTAGATAGATAGAAATAGCCGGCTTTTAAAAAAACTTCCCTGAGACAAAGTAGAAAGTATGCGATAAAACAAAAAAATGTTTCATTGCTCAGGTAGAGGATTATATAAATAATGCAGTAATTAGGTTGTATCTTTGAAAAAGCATAGGAGAAAGCTTATTTTTTTTAATCTCATATGACTATTTGGGGAAAACAGTCATGAAGTTCGCGCTTTCATTTTTCATACTGCGCTTATGAAATGAAATTACAACTAGAAAAGTTCGAAGTGAGATAGCGTAAAGGGAGAGAAAGAAGTAAATGAAGACATTATCCGTATTTTTTCAAGATGTATGGCGGGCACTGAAGAACCCCAAAGTTCTTATTCCGCTCATCGCAGTGATGCTGATTCCTATTCTGTATACGGGCGTATATCTTACCGCCTTTTGGGATCCTTACGGCAAGCTGGACACACTGCCTATAGCGGTGGTGAACCAGGATCAGGGTGCTGAATTTGAAGGTAAGCAGCTTCAGATCGGGGAAGATCTCATCGATGAACTGAAAGAAGGACAAGATTTCAATTGGCAGTTTGTTGATCTCGATGAGGCAAGACAAGGAATGGATAATAACGAGTATTATATGATGATTACCATTCCAGAAGATTTTTCGCAAAAAGCAACGACATTAATGGATGATGAACCAAATCCTTCTGAACTCGTCTATGAACCGAATGCGAGCTATAACTTTATTGGAGCTCAGATTGGTGACACAGCAATGAAGGAAATCAGCAAGAAGGTATCTGCTGCGGTAACCGAATCCTATACAGAAACGCTGCTTGATAAATTTACAGAAGTAGCAGATGGCTTCGAAGAAGCAGGAGATGGAGCAACCGAAATTAATGACGGAGCCGGCGAACTGAATGATGGAGCGCTGACACTTCAAGAAAATCTTCAGAAACTGACAGACGGAACACTGGAACTAAAAGAAGGCATTGCTCCACTTGCAGACGGGGTCAAAACCTTGGATGATGGAGCGGGTCAATTAAGCTCAGGTGCCAGCGATCTTTCTTCTGGACTATCTCAGCTCGTAGATGCGGAAGGCCAGCTAGCTGGCGGGATCGGACAGCTTCAGGATGGAGCGGGTAAGTTGAAAGACGGTATCGTAAGTTCACGTGAAGGTGCAGGAAAGCTTAGCACGGGTCTTTCTGCTGCATCGGAAGGTGCGGACTCCCTAGTATCGGGTCTTGAGGATGCATCAACAGGAAGTGAAAAGTTAGTAGCCGGACTTACTTCTACCGAAGCAGGAGCCAGCAAACTTTCAGATGGACTAAAAAGTGCAGCTGGAGGAAGTGAGCAACTTGTAGATGGTCTCACTGCATCTCAAGCAGCTAGCAAGCAAATAGCTGAAGGAGCGCAAGGCGTAGCAGAAGGGATTAAACAGCTGACTGAACAGAGTCCAGAACTCGCAGCACTTCCTGAGGTACAAAAGCTGCTTGCAGCTAGTCAGGCTGTTGCAGCAGGAAGCAGTGAGCTTAGTGAAGGACAAAGTAAACTGCTAAGTGGTGCACAGTCTCTAAATGAGGGGAATTCACAGTTATCTTCGGGTGCCGACGACCTTCTCGCTGCTCAGCAGCAATTACTTAGCGGAGCACAGTCTCTAAATGACGGACACGGACAGCTACTAAGCGGTGCACAACAGCTTGCTGATGCTCAGAAACAACTAGCCGAAGGTGCAAGTACGCTCGCAGCAGGTCAAGATCAGCTTCTCGCAGGGGCAGATCAGTTATATAGTGGTCAGGGAGAACTTGCTAGTAGTATGAACTTATTCGGAGAGAAATTAAGTGAAGCAGCAACAGGCAGTGAGACACTTAGCTCAGGTGCAGCCGAGCTTAAATCGGGAACAAGTACGCTTGCTGGTGGTGTAGGTGAACTTACCGGCGGGGTAGATACTCTTGCTGACGGTTCTGTGAAGCTAACGGATGGTGCTGGCGAACTTCATGATGGACTGACAGAGTTAAAAGATGGATCAGAAGAACTTGCCGACAAGCTTAACGATGCGGCTGACGAGACTGCAGAGATGAAAGGGAAAGACGACAGCTTTGTTGATATGTTCGCAGAGCCGGTTCAAACGGTAGAAGATGAGTCAAGAACGGTTTCGAATTACGGAACAGGATTAACACCTTACTTTATGTCGATCGGTTTATTTGTAGGTGCATTGATCTCAACAATCGTTATGAATATGCGTGAAACAAGTGTACCAGGTGCAACGCCTTGGGCACGCTTTGTGAGCCGATTCTTTGCTTTTGCAGGAATGAGTATAATTCAAGCTATTGCAATCGCTACGTTCATGATTTATGTATTACACCTTGAAGTACAGAGTGTTCCTTACTTCTATCTGTTCTCGATCATTACAGGAATTGCTTCCATGATGATTGTTCAGGCACTCGTAACTTGGCTGGATCTAGTAGGACGTTATCTTGCGATCGTTCTACTCGTACTTCAACTTGCTACAAGTGGTGGTACATTCCCGCTTGAAACGCTTCCAAGTTGGATGAGTCCAATTAGTCAATTGTTACCTATGTACCACAGTGTTGTTGGTTATCGTGCTGTAGTAATGAGCGGAAACTATGATCTAATGTGGAAACAAGCTGAAACCCTAGGTGTTTATGCTGTAGTGGGCATGTTATTAACACTTGGATACTTCTTATGGAGCGGTTCTAAAAAAAGCAATGATCAATCAGAAGATCAAAACCATACGCACAGTGGTGAAGCACTGACCGCATGATTAATCAATATCAAAAAAAATAATGAATGCACCCATAATACAGCCTATCATAGATAGACTTGTTTGAAAGTGCTTCTTGTCACACAAAAGCCTCGCCTTCCATAAGAAGGCGGGGTTTTCTATTTTCTGAAAGATTGTACAAATTTTCAGAGTAATGGTCCATTCAAATATAACACCGTTATGGCAAATAATTAAGAACAATATAAAGAGTTATCAGGGAATGAGCAGGAATAAATTATCCAAGCAAATGCCGGAAAAAACATCGGTATATAGAGGTATAAACACAAATTTTTCCTTATGACGACCATAGAAATTTTAAATTGCACCGAGTTTACACTCGATGTTAAAATTAGAGAACTATACGACTTATGATCGTCAAGTACGGACTATTTATTACTACTCCTCGTTCCCTTTGTCCCTTCGTCATTTTTCGCTTATCACGGATGTTCCTAAAATTCATGATCATAGAAAGGTTGCGTTCCATGAGACAGACTGGATTACCTCCAAAACAGGGGCTTTATGACCCGCAGTTCGAGAAAGACGCTTGTGGTATGGGGTTTGTTGCTAATATTAAAGGGGCTGCCTCTCACGATATTGTTAGTCAAGCTTTGACGATGCTGAGTAACATGGAGCATCGCGGAGGACAAGGAAGTGAGCCCAATTCAGGTGACGGAGCCGGAATTTTAATTCAGATCCCTCATCAGTTTTTTGCAGAAGAAGCACAGCGACTTGGATACCATCTTCCAGAGCCGGATCATTATGGTGTAGGAATGATTTTCGCCTCACGTAACGAAGAGGTTCGCGAGGAGCATCTGAATATCCTTCGCAAGATCATAGAAGACGAGGGACAGCAGTATCTTGGTGTTCGTGAAGTACCCACATACGATGGAATGCTAGGCAAATCAGCGCTTGCTGCGAAGCCTTATGTATGTCAGGTGTTCATTGGCACGAACGAGGAGAAGCTGAGCGGACTCGAACTAGAACGGAAGCTGTATATTATTCGCCGACGTGCAGAGCAGCAGATTCGGTACGCTGATCAGGTAAGAGGCGCGGATACATTTTATATTCCAAGTATGTCTTGCCGTAAGATTGTATATAAAGGCATGCTGACGACCGAACAGGTGGGTCAATTCTACCTTGATCTGCAAGATGAACGGGTAGAATCAGCAATGGCACTGCTGCACTCTCGCTTTAGTACCAATACATTTCCAAGCTGGGAGCGAGCACATCCGTATCGTTTCATGATCCACAACGGTGAGATCAACACGATGCGTGGTAACGTCAACTGGATGCACGCACGTCAGTCCCTGTTTGAGAGCGAACTATTCGGAGAAGACTTGTCCAAAGTAAAACCTGTCATTAATCCGGATGGATCGGATACAGCGATGTTTGATAACACGCTTGAATTTCTATACTTAAGCGGACGTTCCTTGCCGCATGTCGCCATGATGATGGTGCCTGAACCTTGGAACAACGATGCTGGTATGGATGAAGATAAGAAGGCTTTCTATGAATATCACAGTACCTTAATGGAACCATGGGATGGACCGGCTGCAATGGCATTTACAGATGGAATCCAGATCGGTGCCATACTAGACCGTAACGGGCTGCGTCCTGCCAGGTATTATGTAACCAAAGATGACCGTATTGTGTTGTCTTCGGAAGTGGGAGTCCTTGATATTGCACCAGAGAATATTCTGTACAAGGACAGATTACGCCCAGGCCGTATGCTTCTGGTGGATACGAAGGAAGGACGTATTATTTCGGACGATGAAGTAAAATCGCAGATTGCATCCGAACAACCATATAAAGAGTGGCTGGAAGAGCATCTTGTCGATCTTCATGAGTTGCCTGATGCGCCGGAACTCCCAGAACCAAAACATGAGAATATCAACCAGCTTCAGCTGGCATTCGGATATACTTTTGAAGAGCTGCGTAAAGTCCTCGAGCCGATGGCTTCTACAGGGATGGAAGCAACGGGTTCCATGGGGTACGATGCACCCCTGGCGATATTATCGGATCGCCCGCAGCGGCTTTATAACTATTTTAAACAGATGTTTGCACAGGTCACGAATCCGCCGATTGATGCTTTGCGCGAAGAGATTGTCACTTCGACACTGACTACGATTGGTCCCGAGCGTAACTTACTGTTGCCGGAACCAGAAAGTGCAAGACAGATTCGTGTATCTTCACCTATTCTCTCTAATGAGGAGTTCGCAAAACTCCGTCATATACGTAGACCCGGTTTCCGTTCAATGACGATCCCGATCTTCTTCCCTGCTAAAGAAGGTGCAGAGGGAATGAAGAAGGCGATGGATGTACTTTTTGAAGCAGCAGATCGTGTCATTGAGAAAGGGCATAATATTCTCATTCTGTCAGATCGCGGTGTAGATGCAGAGAATGCAGCTATTCCTGCGTTACTCGCTGTATCGGGACTTCACCATCATCTGATTCGTCAAAAAACCCGTACGAAAGTCAGCATTTTGCTGGAGTCCGGGGAACCTCGCGATGTACATCATTATGCGGTGTTGTTAGGGTACGGCGTGAGTGCTGTGAATCCATATTTAGCATTCGAGACCATGGATGTTATGATTCAGCAAGGTATGCTGCGCGGGATTACGCATGAGAAGGCAGTGAAGAATTACATTAAGGCTGCGACAAAAGGTGTAGTGAAAATCTTATCCAAGATGGGAATTTCCACGATTCAATCATACCGAGGCGCTCAGATTTTTGAGGCTGTAGGACTCAAGAGTGATTTTGTAGATGAATACTTCACTTGGACACCTTCCCGCATTGGCGGTATTGGCTTGGAAGAAGTGACAGCAGAGACACTAGTGCATCATGAGCGCGCATTTACAGATAAAGATGGTAACGATAAAGTGCTGGACTCAGGAGGAGAATATCAGTGGCGCAGCGATGGAGAAGACCATCTATTTACGCCGCAGACGATTCATACGCTCCAGCATGCGGTAAGAACGGGAGATTACACGCTTTATAAGAAATATGCAAAGCTTGTCCAAGGCGAGAATGAGAAGAGACTTACTATCCGATCGCTACTGAAATTAAAACCGGCGGGTCCAAAAGTTCCTCTTGAGGAAGTGGAGTCAGCTGAATCCATTATGAGACGATTTAAGACAGGAGCAATGTCTTTTGGTTCCATAAGTAAAGAAGCACATGAGGATTTAGCGATTGCAATGAACCGTGTTGGCGGTAAGAGCAATACCGGTGAGGGTGGAGAAGACCCAGCTCGTTTTGTAAAAGACAGTAATGGTGATTCACGCCGTAGTGCGATTAAGCAGGTGGCTTCTGGACGTTTTGGGGTAACATCGAATTATTTGGTAAATGCCGATGAGATTCAGATCAAAATGGCGCAAGGAGCGAAACCAGGAGAAGGCGGACAGCTTCCAGGACGTAAAGTATATCCTTGGGTAGCTGAAGTTCGCGGCTCAACACCGGGTGTAGGTCTTATTTCGCCTCCGCCGCATCACGATATTTACTCGATTGAAGATTTAGCGGAACTGATCTATGACCTTAAGAATGCGAACCCTCGTGCAGATATTAATGTAAAGCTAGTATCCGAAGCAGGAGTGGGTACCATTGCAGCGGGAGTAGCTAAAGGACGTGCTGATATTATTCTGGTCAGCGGATATGATGGGGGAACAGGAGCTTCTCCGCAAGGTTCCATTCGTCATGCCGGTATGCCTTGGGAGCTGGGACTCGCAGAGACGCATCAGACGCTGATGATTAACAATCTGCGCGACCGTGTTGTACTGGAGACTGATGGTAAGATGCTGAACGGTCGTGATTTAGCTGTGGCAGCCTTACTTGGTGCGGAAGAGTATGGATTCTCTACGGCTCCACTGGTTGCACTAGGCTGTATTATGATGCGTGTGTGCCAGATGGATACCTGTCCGGTAGGGGTAGCAACTCAGAATCCGGAACTTCGCAAGAACTATATGGGAGATCCAGCACATGTCGTTAACTTTATGCGCTTTGTTGCGGAAGACACAAGAGAGATTATGTCGGAGCTTGGTTTCCGTACCATTGAAGAGATGGTAGGCCGTACGGATTGTCTGGATGCAGAACATGCTGATGGCCATTGGAAGAAGAGAGGAATTGATCTTTCGCTGCTCCTCCATGTGCCAGAACAAGCCGAAGGAACGAACCGTGTACGTACCCAAAGACAGAATCATGGTCTAGAAGAGACTTTGGATATACAGAAACTTCTCCCGATGGCTGCTCCAGCTCTGGAGTCTGGTCAATTAGTAGAAGGCGTGCTCGGTATTACGAATGTGAACCGTGCAGTCGGAACCATCCTTGGCAGTGAAGTGACCCGTAAATATGGCGCTGCAGGTCTTCCGGAAGATACGATCAGGTTCAAGTTTATTGGATCAGCAGGTCAAAGTTTCGGTGCCTTTGTACCGAAAGGAATGACGCTTACCGTAGAAGGCGATTGTAATGACTACGTAGGTAAAGGTCTGTCTGGCGGTAAGCTGATTGTAAAGCCGTCGCCTCAGTCTACTTTCCCTGCGGAAGAGAACATCATTATCGGGAATACCGCACTCTACGGTTCGACAAGTGGAGAAGCATATATACGCGGCATTGCAGGGGAACGTTTTGCGGTTCGTAACTCAGGTGCCCGTGTAGTGGTTGAAGGAGTAGGAGATCACGGCTGTGAGTATATGACCGGGGGCCGTGTAGTTATTCTTGGAGATACAGGCCGTAACTTCGGAGCAGGGATGTCAGGCGGTATTGCTTACGTCTACGACTCAGACGGTACGTTCCTAAACCGCTGTAACCTCGAGATGGTACTTCTGGAGCGAATTGAAGATACGTCCGAAGCAGAGGATCTGCGAGGTATGATAAGCCGTCACGTAGAATATACGGGAAGTACGGTAGGACAGCACATTCTAGATTACTGGAAACAGGAGATTGGATATTTTGTTCGAGTGATTCCAAAAGATTTCAAACGTATGCTGGAACAGATTGACAAAGTGCAAGCAAGTGGACTTACAGGTGACGATGCATTACTTGCTGCTTTTGAAGCAAACATGCGTGAGTTGGCAAGAGCAGGACAGTAATTCAGCATAATTTATATTGATGTAAATTTTATCACAGACAGAATTAGCTAAAAGACCTTAAAACTAGGACCTCTTGTTAGGTTGGTTTTAAGGTCTTTTTATGTTTTCGACAAAAATAGAAGCAAAATCCCCTTAGATTCTGCCATAAGACGACAACAAATATAGGCTTTTTTACGTATAATAGGTCTAGTGTTACAGATCAATAAAAAATACATATAACTTATAAATTAAAATAAATGGAGTGGTTGTCGGCATGAACATGGAGTATCCAAGCAGGAACAATGATCAGAACTTAGAGCAGGACAACCCGCGGAAACAAGTGGATATCATGGATGTACTAAAACAATGCGGTATTGATCCAAATCATTGGGAATCCCTTGTATTTCCTGAGAAAGATTCATAAGAATCCGATACACAAAAAGAAAAGCTGCAAATTATCGCTGGGGTCAGCAGTAATTTGCAGCTTTCATCTTTATTACTCTATAAATTAGAAGAAGTTTATTTCATATCTCGTTCCATTCGTACAAACGCAATGAATCGCTTCGCTTCTTCCTCTGACAGCGGTTTACCATCAATCATGAGCTCGAACTTACCAAGTACTTCACGATCGGACAATTCTAAAGAATCGACAAAACCTCGCACCTCATCATCAAGTACCATGTCTGGATTATTCGTTCGTCCAAGTAAGTAATCTACTGACACATGAAAAGTATCAGCAAATCTTGTGAGTGTTTCAAAATCTGGTTTTCTGCGGTTTTTTTCATAATGCGACAGGGAAGCTCTAGTAATATCGAGCATATTGGATAATTCCTCTTGAGTCAGGCCTCGTTTTTCCCTGAGTTCCGCAATTCGGTGTCCGTAATCCATCTATATCTTTCCTCCTGGTTTCTAATAAATATTCCAAATTATATAAATTTTCCATTGTAAATATACTATCAGCCAATTATCGCTTGACACGATACATTATGTATCGTAAGTTTGATATAAGAGGGATACAAAATGTATCATTTTGTCATGCTTTTCTAGCTTTGACCCCAATCGTGTTATTCATACCTCGAAATATAGTTACAAAAGGGAATGAATCTAATGAACCAGATCGATGTCTATGATCCTAAAGCTGTTATGTATATTCACAAGTATCGAGAACAAGTTATTAATAGCAAATCGAGACCCATTATCGTGATGGGAATAAGTCAGGAATTCATTACCTTTGTGAGTGACCTGTATATCCCTGTTACACCACAGCTTCAAATTGGACTAAATATTCAGGATGAACACAGTAGTATTCACTCATTTTGCACTTTGAAATGGAAACAAGATTTCGGGAGTTTTACGTTATATCATGCATTATTAGATAATTTTGAGGAACATAAACTATACATAAATGGACAATTAAACTGGATGATTCAGCGAATGCCTCATCTATATGAATTGCGCCCATTAGATCGAATAGAAGAATGGTCTCTGATCCGAGACAAGATTTACAACAAGATAGACCTATTTATCTAGATACATATCGTCATTTTACTATATTTCAGTAGTTACTGCATTAGTTGTTTGACCCCAATATCTTAGTGTGCAACATAATTGGCTGGAGGGGGACATAGAATGGAAGGAATTCGTCATATGATTAGAATTTACAGTCTTAGTCTATCTGGTCTCAATGGATTACTTCTTCTTTAAAAGAATGCTCATGTTTGTCGAGTTGGCAGCTGAGAATTATATCATGATGGATACCTTGGATCAGCACTAGGAAGAGTACGATTTAACATTCGAGTATTTGCCGTCACATATACGCAAGAAGGCAATTATTTTTTTTGTTCGACATTGATCAACGAAAATCATCATTTTATCAATTGATTGCTGTATATAAACTTAAGGGTTTGTCGAGTGCACTGGAACAAGATACCCAGATGTAGAGGTGGAATGATCCGGTTATTTATCATGAGTTCTATTATCGTACCTTTCTTGCCAAACCGATCTGAAGGTCTAGGTAATGAAGATGCTCAGTTGGCTGATACATTACGACATTTCATGATTTCTTCGCAATAATCATTATTCCTTTGAGTTGATATAAGTTTTGTGCCTAGATAAGCCGCGATTTTTGTTCTATTAGGTAATGATAGTTAGTTGAAAGTAATTCCAAAAAGTAAGGTAATGCCTACTGCACCTTTATTACTGTAGGTACTCGGTCACACTGTGGGTTTATAAAACCTTAGACGTTATTGTCAAGGGTGTGATGTGAGGGGGGGTTAAATGCCCTTTTATGAAATTGAAAGCAAGAATTTCATCGCTTACATTCATAGTTTCAATTGAAAAGTACGATGCGCTCTTATGAGTGGAAATCTTGAAATACATTTTAATGGAGAAGGATAAGGTGATGATGTATGAAGAAGGTAAAAAAAGCTATCATACCTGCAGCAGGTCTTGGTACAAGATTCCTCCCTGCAACGAAAGCAATGCCAAAAGAAATGTTGCCTATTGTTGACAAGCCGACTATTCAGTACATCATCGAAGAAGCAATTGCCTCAGGAATAGAAGATATTATTATTGTTACTGGAAAAGGTAAACGAGCGATCGAAGATCATTTTGATAACTCCTTCGAATTAGAGCAGACTTTGTTAGCTAAGGGTAAACTGGAACTATTAGAGGAAGTACGTAAATCATCCAACGTAGATATTCATTACATAAGACAGAAAGAGCCAAAGGGCCTGGGTCATGCGGTATGGTGCGCAAGAAATTTCATTGGTGATGAACCATTTGCCGTACTATTAGGCGATGATATTGTCGAAGCAGAAGTACCTTGTACTAGGCAGTTGATTGAACAATACGAAATGCTAGAAAGATCTATTGTGGGTGTACAGACCGTACAGGCAGATCAGACCGATCGATATGGTATTGTAGATCCGCTTAATTCAGAAGGGCGTCTATGTGCCGTTAATCGTTTTGTGGAGAAACCAAAACTTGGCGAAGCTCCATCCAATCTAGCGATCATGGGTAGATATATATTCACCCCTCAGATCTTTGATTATCTTGAAGAACACAAGATTGGAGCGGGGGGAGAAATACAGCTTACTGATGCCATTCAGCAGTTAAATGAGGCCGAGGGAGTATACGCTTATGATTTCGAAGGTTCTCGTTATGATGTGGGAGAGAAATTAGGATTTATTCTAACTACAATTAACTTTGCTTTGAAAAATGACGAGCTCCGTTTACCGATTCTCAAGGCAATGGAGGAGATACTAAAGAAAGAAGTGACTCTACAAGGTGCTATCGGTGGGGGTGAATTCGAGTGAGCTCGAATTCACGCGGAGAAGTAGAAGTAGTTATAGAAACGAATATATACGAAAGTAATTTAGCAGACAAAAAGAACAGAGACCAAATATATCTAAGTATGAAAAGAATAACGGATTCTGCAGGTTCTTTAATCGGACTTATATTACTAATTCCCTTATTTTTGCTTATTGCCGTCATGATAAAGCTAGAGGATCCTAAAGGGCCCGTTTTTTTCAAGCAGTTGCGCGTTGGTAGAAATGAAAAAACATTTTATATGTTTAAATTCCGTTCCATGGTTTATAACGCCGAAGATATGTTAGAACAGTTACTTGCACAAAATGAAGTGAGCGGCGCTATGTTCAAGATGAAGAACGATCCTCGAGTAACCCAAATTGGACGTTTTATCCGAAAGACGAGCTTAGATGAACTCCCGCAGTTATGGAATGTATTGAAGGGTGAAATGAGTATGGTTGGACCTAGGCCTGCTTTACCTAGAGAAGTTGAAGAGTATTCCCTTTATGACAAACAAAGATTAGGTGTTACCCCAGGTTGCACAGGACTTTGGCAGATTAGCGGAAGAAGTAATTTAGGGTTTAAGGAAATGGTTGAGTTAGATCTTAAATATATTCAAGACAGAACTTACTGGTATGACATTAAAATTATATTCAAAACAATAAGGGTGCTTTTTGGGACAAAAGATGCATTTTAAAGCAGTGCTATGCTGAAGCAAATAGCTTATTAATTGGGCCTTTAAAGTTTCCCCTTATTATTAGTTTAGGGATTTAAAGTGCGAATAGTAATGATCTGAAAAGAATTTCTGAATATAAATTTTGATTTTTAGTTTTCCAAAGAAAAGAGGGATAAGATGAAATTAATTTTACTATCTGGAGGATCGGGAAAACGACTTTGGCCACTTTCTAATGATGCAAGATCTAAACAATTTCTCAGGATATTAGATATGGAAGGTCAAGATGAAAAAGTATCTATGGTACAAAGAGTGTGGGATCAACTGAAAAAAAACGGTTTGTCTGATGATTCTTATATTGCGACTAGTCAGAGGCAGGTTGAGATTCTCAATAACCAATTAGAAAATGAAATAAGGTTAGTAATTGAGCCTGAAAGAAGAGATACATTCCCTGCTATTTCTCTTGCAGCTGCTTATTTATACAATATTTCAGGTGTAAGTTTAGATGAGACTATTGTAATTTTACCGGTAGATCCTTATGTAGATGATTATTTCTTTGAATGTGTCAAAAACCTCGATCAAGTATTAAATGATTCGGGTGCAGATATCGCCCTTATTGGAGTTAAGCCAACTTACCCATCTGAGAAATACGGTTATATTATTCCAGAACAAAGTGACAGTAATCAATCATATACAAGCGTTAGTACTTTTGTTGAAAAACCTCATCATTCTGAAGCAGAGTCAATGATTAAACAAGGCGCTCTTTGGAATTGCGGGGTTTTTGCATTTAAATTGAACTACTTAATTAATTTGCTGATTGAATTAGAATTACCTATCCAGTATGAAACAATGTTAAGTCAATATGGACAGATGTCTGCCACAAGCTTTGATTATAAAGTAGTCGAGAATGCAAAGAATATTGTGGTTAGTCCATATGATGGATATTGGAAAGATCTTGGTACTTGGAATACACTTACTGATGAAATGGCGAATAAGATTATTGGTAGAGGTTACATATCAGATGATTCTCTGAATACACATTTAATTAATGAATTAAATATCCCTGTAACTATACTAGGACTTTCTAATATTGTAGTTGCGACTAGTGCAGATGGGATTCTTGTAAGTGATAAAGAATCAAGTCCACGAATAAAGGATGTTTTAAAGGGAGATAATCCCCGCCCTATGTATGAAGAACGACGTTGGGGGAGTTACCAGGTCCTTGATCATACGAAAAATAAAAACGGTGAACAAGTATTAACTAAGCGTATTTGTATCAAAGCGGATAGTAATCTGAGTTACCAATATCATAATTATCGGGAAGAAATGTGGTCCATTGTATCTGGTGAGGGAGAGCTTATTCTCAATGATCAATTTCGAAAAGTAAAACAAGGGGATCTTATTAAAATTCCTTATAGAACACTTCATAGTATTAGAGCCATTACTGATTTAGAAATAATCGAAGTCCAACTTGGCTCTGACCTAGTTGAAGAAGATATTGTTCGAGTGAAAATGGATTGGTCTGAAATTATGGAACTAAGTCTTTAAGGAGAGATTATTATGAAATTAGCAGTGATTGGTACCGGTTATGTAGGGCTAGTATCCGGAGTTTGTTTCTCAGACTTAGGTAATCAGGTTATATGCGTGGACAATAATCCATTAAAAGTTGAAATACTGGAACGTGGAGAAGTACCAATATACGAACCAGGACTGAAAGAATTAATAGATAAAAATAAGGCAGCCGGCAGGCTGTCTTTTTCTTATGATACAAAATCTGCAGTGGAAGCCTCGGATATCGTATTACTTGCCGTAGGCACTCCATCATTACCAAACGGAGAAGCAAACCTCAGCTACATTGAACAAGCTGCTAAAGATGTAGCTGAGGCACTTAACGGATTTAAAATTATTGCAACGAAGAGTACCGTGCCCGTAGGTACGAATGAACACATCGAACGAATTGTAAGCGAGCATACTAATTTTCCATTCTCGATTGCTTCAATTCCTGAGTTTCTTCGGGAAGGTTCTGCAATTCAAGATACTTTTAATCCAGATCGTATTGTTTTAGGCTGTTTGGATCAAGAAACCTTAAATACATTAATTGAACTGCATAAGCCGCTTACTTCAAATATCATTACAACCGATATCCGTTCTGCTGAAATGATAAAATATGCTTCGAATGCCTTCTTAGCTACCAAGATCTCCTTCATTAATGAGATTGCGAATATTTGTGAGAAGGTTGGGGCAGATGTTACTAGAGTTGCAGAAGGTATGGGATATGATCAGCGAATCGGTAGTTCCTTCCTCCAAGCAGGTATTGGCTATGGCGGATCTTGTTTTCCAAAAGATACGGAAGCCTTAATTCAAATCGCAGGAAATGTAGATTATGAATTCAAGTTACTTAAATCCGTTGTTGAAGTTAACAAGGATCAGCGCTTTAATATTATTAGAAAATTACAAGAAGCACTTGGTTCTTTACAAGGAAAGAATATTGCGATCTGGGGATTGGCATTTAAACCAGAAACAGATGATATTCGTGATGCACCAGCGATTGAAATCATCGAAGAATTAATAAAATTGGGAGCTAATGTAAAAGCATACGACCCGGTTGCCACAGCAAACTTTAAACTTAAAGTGAATCATAGTTCAATTAAGTGGTGTGATAATGCTTTAGAGACAGCGTCACAAAGTGATGCACTTTGTCTTCTTACTGAATGGTCTGAATTTACTCGAATTGACTTAGTACAATTGGCTTCATTAATGGCCCGTCCTATTCTGATCGACGGAAGAAATGTGTATGATCCTATTAAAGTGAAAGAAGCCTCGTTTATCTATTATTCAGTTGGTCGTCCTCATTCTGCTAACATTTCTGATTCTTATGCAGAAGCTATGTCCTAATGGACATAGCTTCTTTTTTTTAGGTTCGAAAACTACCCTATATCAGAACGGGGGAATATAATAGATGAAAAAATGGGCGAAGGTCACACTAAGTATAGCTTCATTATTTATAGTTCTTGGTGTTGGATACGGTGTTTATTTATATAAATCAGTTGAATCAACTGCGAATAACATCTATGAACCTAGAAATCCCATTCCTGCAGTCACTAATACAGATGGTGGACAACAAACAGATACAGCTGTCATATCTGAAAAAATTGCAGATCAAGAGCCCTTTTCCGTATTACTATTAGGAGTCGATGAGAGAGCGAATGATGTTGGACGCTCCGATACAATGGTTGTTCTAACCGTGAACCCAGGTAAACATTCTATTCTCATGTTTAACATTCCAAGGGATACACGAACAGAAATTATTGGCCGGGGGACAGTAGATAAAATTAATCACGCCTATGCATTTGGAGGAGTGAATATGTCTATCCAAACCGTGGAGAATCTCCTGGGATCTCCTATTGACTACTATGCGAAGGCTAATATGGAAGGATTTTCATCTATTATTGATCTTTTAGGTGGAGTAAGTGTCAACAACCCATTTTATTTTACCTACGAAGGAAAAGTATTTGAACAAGGGAATATACAATTAACTGGAGAAGAGGCACTATTATTTTCCCGTATGAGATATGACGATCCTCGTGGCGATCTCGGGCGTAACGCAAGACAACGAGAAATTCTTCAAGAACTGATGAATAATGCGCTGCAGGTATCCAGCGTAACTAAAATCCAAAATATCTTAGGTGAAGTAGTCAATAATGTAAAGACGGACATTACGTTTGATGAAATGAAGCAATTTATTAAGGACTACCGCTCAGATTTGAAAAACATCGAAACGATAGAAATACAAGGTCACGGTCAGCGTATTAACGGAATCTACTATTACATTGTAGACGAACAAGAACGGGAACGAGCACAGAACTTAATGAAGGAACATTTGCAAAGGGTTGATACTCCTTGAGTAGATTAGAGAGAAAAAGGGCGAGTAGAAAAAAGAAGCAATGGACTTATTTGCTTATAGGTATCTTTCTTTTATGGGCAGTATTTATATTGTTTATGTCCACTCGATCTTATCAACAACAGACCATTCGCCCTCTTCTTATTAAAATTTCCAATCAGATTAATATAGAAATTCCTCTGCCGGATGTGAAGATACATTATGCGGGATATAACTACAATCTTCAGTCAAACCCCTATGGATTCATTGAATTTACTTTTCGCAAAAGTGCACATGTGTTTGTATATGCTGTACTCACACTTCTAGCCCATTATCTGATTCGAAAAAAGTGGGGGAGAAACCTGTACAGCTATATTCTCCCGCTCATTTTTGTTGTTACGGTGGCAAGTATTGATGAGACCTTGCAAAAATTTTCAGCGGATCGTACGTCCTCCCCCTATGACGTTCTCCTAGACTTCACCGGTGGATGCATCGCTCTACTTCTCATGATCCTGATTGAAAGGATCTCACGCAAACGCAGGTCTAAAGATTCTTCTTCGCTCATAACCTGAGAAAGATACAAAGGACAAGAGGGAGGGAGCATCATGCTGCGCAGACGCCGAGGGAATGGATTTATCAAATTGCTCACTGCCATCCTGGTGGTGGGCTTGATTATTCTTTTGTTCTGGAGTGTACGTGGGATGGTTAAATCAACGAATGGAGAAGAAGCGGTAAAGATCGTTGAACAATTCTATGATTATGAGCAAGAAGGGGACTTTGGAAGTTCGTGGGAACTGTTTCATTCGCTCATGAAGGAAAGATATAAGAAACCCGACTATGTTCAGACCCGGGCGCATGTGTTTATGCAGCATTTCGGTACGAACACCTTCCAGTATGAACGGAGCGAACCAGAGCGAAAATTCGATGTACAGTTGGTAGAAGGAACAGAACCGCTGAAAGAAGTTTACCTTATTACGGTAACCCAGATCTATCATTCTTCCTTTGGTAATTTTAAGATCGTTCAGCCTGTATATGCTGCTGAAGAGTCGGGCGATTGGCGGGTATTATGGTCATTTCAGAAATCTGAAGATTTCTAATGTTTCATTTATATGAAGAGCCCCTTTATGCATGGAGAAATTCGGTGCATAGAGGGGCTCTTTTTGTTTTTCATCTCTACTTTTTTCAAAATCGCAAAGAAGTTGTCCTAACGTACAAGCAGTAAGCGTACAATAAAGTAGGTCAAGATGGGTGCGCCTACAATAACGAGTACAGGTACGAGGCTGATGTGCCTCGATGCATTCCTCCTGCATTTTTCACTGTTCTTGTCATCATTCTTCCTCCTAAAAACAACTGTATTTATATAGTACATTTTGTATCATTTGTCCGTGGTCGTGTGAATACGATAATGACTTGTTTACGTAATTCTTACGTAATTCAACAGCTGTTTTCAGAAAAAACGCGATTTAACCCATAAAATACAGGTTATATTTGTAATACAGGGTGATTATTCTTGACAAAGATATAGGACTCCATTATGTTCGAGATACAAAATGTATCGAATTAGATCGATTTTTGTAGTTCAAGAATGTGTTGCACGTTACTTGAATGGGAGGGGTTTGATATGATAGGTACTCGTCGTTTTTATTGTGTAGCCTGCAAGAAAATTATGTGGGTCGAGAATGAGTCTGTAAGTACTTTTGACTCAAGTCGCATTACAGCCGATCTTATCTTCCGGACCGGATTCTATCGAAATGAAATGCCGCTTGGCTATTGTGGTCACTGCCGGGAACTTCATCATCAGCCGCAAGATCAGGAGCAGGCTTCTCAGCAGGAGAGTCATGATCTTCCTTCCATAAATCCACAGAAGAGTGCTTCCTCTCTCGAATGTAGTACAGGTTGTATGGTACACTAGCTTCTGAGCTTAAGTTTCAGTACGAATCTGTACGATATTTGATAAATAAGGAGTGAACTTGTCCATGCATCAAGAACCTGTTGTTCGAATGCAAGGGGTCAGCAAAGTCATTTCTTCCCGCTATCTAGTACGAGACCTGACTCTGGATATCCATCCAGGCCAGGTTTTTGGTTTTTTAGGACCCAATGGCGCGGGAAAAACGACGACGATCCGTATGATGGTTGGACTGATTTCGATCAGTGAAGGCGATATACAAATTGCGGGGCATAGTATAAAACATGAATTTGAAGAGGCGATTCGCGAGGTAGGGGCGATCGTAGAAAACCCGGAAATGTACAAATTTATGACCGGATACCAGAACCTGTTACATTTTGCTCGGATGTCACCAGGTGTAACCAAGGAACGAATTCAGGAAGCGATTGAACTTGTCGGGCTTACGCAGCGTATTCATGATAAGGTGAAGAATTACTCGCTAGGAATGCGGCAGCGACTTGGCGTGGCACAGGCAATTTTGCATCGTCCCAAACTGCTTATTCTAGATGAGCCGACGAACGGACTGGATCCTCAGGGAATTCGTGAACTGCGGGATTATCTCCGCAAACTATGTGATGAAGAAGGAACGACCGTCTTCGTATCCAGTCACCTGTTATCTGAGATGGAGCTGATGTGTGATACGGTGGCCGTCATACAAAATGGAAACCTCATTGATGTGAGAAGCGTAAGAGAAGAGGGAGTACAAACGGTGACGGAATATGTCTTTGAGGTGAGTGACGTGGATATGGCGTACAAGCTCCTTAAGGGTGAAGGAAGAGTAGAGCAAGGTATGTTATATCTGTCAGGAACGAGAGATGAAGCTGCAGCGCTGAATGCTCTTCTTGTGCAACGTGGAATACAGGTATATGGAATTCGTGCTAGAAAGAATTCTCTAGAAGATCGGTTCCTAGCCCTTACAGGAGGTGAATCGATTGAGTAATTTTTTGATGCTTGTCCATAATGAGAATATGAAGATATACCGTCGTATGCGGACATGGGTCATGCTGGGCATTTTGGCTTTCATGTCGATCATCATCCCCTATCTCTTTTCCGGCAACGGGGGAGGAGAGACGACTTCTTTCTGGGAGGGAGCGATGCTCGCGGTTACGTTTGTCAGCTTCCTGAATACGATCTTTTCCGTCGTTATCGCCGCAGATTCCGTAGCAGGTGAGTTCTCCTGGGGAACGATTAAGCTCTTGCTGATCCGTCCTTGGACGCGGAGTAAGATTCTTTTCTCCAAGTATCTTTCTGTTCTGCTATTCAGCATACTCAGTACACTTACCATGATTCTGCTTGCTCTCGGTACATCGTATCTGCTTCTATCTTCTACAGCGGATGTGGGAATGATACCTGAAAATATGACTCCCGCGAGTTATGCAGTGATTAGTTGGGTATTTGAATATGTAGATCTATTTATTACGATTGCGATTGCTTTTATGGTATCAACCGTATTTCGTTCGGGTGCGCTTGCGATCGGCTTGTCTCTATTTATCCTATTTACTCAGGGGATCTTCGGAATGATCTTTAATCCTGAACGTTATGTATGGGCGAAGTACATACTTTTTACGAATATGGATCTTAGTCAGTATATGTATGGGGATGGCCTCGGAGGTATGACTCTTGGTTTCTCGATGATGATTCTCGCCGTGTATTATGCCATCTTTATGGGAATCTCCTGGTACGTATTTAGCAAAAGAGATGTGGCTGCGTAAAGCAGCATGACCGGATCGTAGTTACGCTTAAGGTATCCATACAGAAGCTTCCCTGCACATCGTAGACAAAATTTATGTGGATGGAGGGTCTGGCATTGACTCAAACAAACCGATTTTTCCGGTTTCTGATCGGAATTATTTTGGTCTTTCTCGTGATTTACCTGGGTTCAAAAGTAAACTTTATTTTTGACCCGATCATCTCGTTCGTCAGTATTATTCTTGTTCCACTCATGCTGGCTGCGTTCTTCTATTATCTGCTTCGGCCTTTGGTAGAAATTATGGCGAAGCGAAAACTCAATCGTACGGTTGCCGTTCTCTTGATTTATCTGGCGATCACTCTGATTCTGGTTGGGTTTATTCTAGGCGTATGGCCTTCTCTTCGGGCGCAGTTCCTGGCATTCATCGAGAGTGCACCTGATCTGCTTAATATGCTTGGGAAGCAAGTGAAGGAATTAGAACAGAGCGGCGTTCTTGCCCAGTTTTTCCCGGAAGGTACGAATATATTATCTAAGGTGACTGATATTATCAATCAGGGATTTACGGTGGCCGCCAACTATTTGTCGGGTCTCGTTTCCTTCTTCTCCTCCTTTGTGGTAGTACTCTTTGTTTCACCGATTATGCTGTTCTTTATGCTCAAAGAGGGCGGTAAATTTGGAGAGAACATTGTCAGCTTCCTGCCAAGACGTTTTCGAGATGAAGGTACGGATTTGCTGAATGATATTGATAACTCACTCAGTGGATTTATTGTAGGCCGTGTAATAGCGAATGTTGCTTTAGGTGTACTCATGTACATTGGTTTTCTTATTATTGGTTTACCGTATGCGTTACTTCTTACCGTCGTCTCCATAATTATGAATTTCATTCCATTCATTGGGGCGATTGTATCTTCTATTCCGATTGTGATTATTGCTTTCACGGAAGATCCTGTAATGGCAATCTGGTCGCTGGTTATCATTCTTGTAGCACAGCAAATTCAGGATAACCTACTGGCACCGTACATTATGAACAAGACGCTGGATATCCATCCAATCACAACCATCGTTGTTGTACTCGTGGGCGGAGATATCGGAGGACTTATCGGTATGCTGCTGGCGATCCCAGTTTACATGACGGTAAAGATCATTGTTGGACGTGTATATAACGTGTTCTTTAAAGATCGTTGGGAAAAAGTATAGAAGAAACGGAAGAATAACTACATTCATAATCTGCTTGTAAATAAAGCAAAATAAGGCCCGCATCCTACATAGAGGATGCGGGCCTTATTCTATATAACAACGAATTACTCAGCCATAATGGCTTGTTCATCTAGTGCACTGGCAATAGGTACTTTCGATGCCACCGCAACTTTAAGGAAGCGGTTTTTCTCTTTTTCAATAAGAGTGAACGTAAGTCCTTCAAATTCAAATTCCTCTTGTACTTCCATTTCTGGCTGATGACTATACAGCCATCCTCCAATGGTATCCCATTCGTCTGTATCAAGCGCAGCGGAAAAGAGATCATTCACTTTCGAGAGCGACACTTTTCCGTCAAAGAGGATATGGTTCTCATCCATGATTTGGATTTCTTCTACCTCATCAGAGTCAAATTCATCTCTTATCTCACCGACAATTTGTTCCAGTACATCTTCGATGGTAACCATACCTGAAGTACCGCCGTATTCATCGACCAGGATCACAATATGATTGCCTTCTTGCTGCATTTTTTTCAGCAGGTCTTTGACCGGTGTAGTTTCATGTACTGCCGGAATCGGGTGGATCAAACTTTGAATATCAATCTTATTAGAATCGTTGCCGTAATAGTCCAGGAAGAATTGTTTGGTATGAATAATTCCGATAATATCATCCTTGTTCTCATTAACGACAGGAAAACGAGTATACTGTTCTTCTTTAATGATGGCGAGATTCTCTTCGACCGACTTACTGGCGTATAGGCATACCATATCCGTACGTGGAACCATAATTTCTTTGGCTAACATCTCATCAAAAGCAAAGATTCGGCTCACATATCCAAATTCACTTTGGTTGATCATGCCACTTTCAAAACTTTCGTTAATGATGATCTGCAGTTCCTCTTCAGAGTGAGCTTCTTCTTGTTCCGAAGCCGGTTTCACACCGAATAATTTAACAAGCTGGTTTGCAGAGCTATTTAAGACGAAAATAAATGGATACATCACTTTGTTAAACCAGATAATGGGTCCCGCAGTCCACATAGCCACCGTTTCGGCTTTACGAATCGAGACAGTCTTAGGAGCCAGTTCCCCTACAACGACATGTAAGTAAGTGATCATCATGAAAGCAAGTACAAAGGATAACACCGATCCTACGGATTCAGGTATTCCCCAGCTTGCAAACAATGGATGCAGAATTTTCTCAATCGTTGGTTCACCGAGCCAGCCAAGTCCGAGTGAAGTAATAGTAATTCCCAGCTGACAAGCAGACAGATAACCATCCAGATTGGCAACCACTTGCCTTACCGCGGCTGCTTTCTTATTGCCTTCTGCAATTAATTGATCGAGCCTACTTGTTCTTACACGTACTATGGCGAACTCAACAGCTACAAAAAATGCAGAAAATCCGATGAGCACTGCCACCATTACTAAATTTAACGCGTAACTACTACCTTCGTCCATTTCACATCTCTTCTCCTTCATGATTTTAAAGTATATAAAAGTTTAACGAATATTATATCGCATCTTCCATCTTATGACCAACTTGACATAAGGCCTAATAAGTGTTCTTACGGAAAAATAGTTCTCAAACACGATATGTATAGACTTGTATATATATTAATGAAACATTTTCTTCTGATCCGAAACTGTTCACAGGAGATCAAAAAGGGAGATTCTGTACAGAAGCGTGCATGAAATACGCTGAAGTTTGTCAAACTGTATAGATGACTGTGTAGAGTCGTATTATGTTTTTTATCAGATCAGAGGAGGAGCTTAGCGATGATGGGGTCGGTTATTCTTTTTCTTATCCTATTGTATTTGGGTCAGACAATGCTTCTGTTATTGCTGGAATATAAGCGCCCGGACAGAGCCGCTGTGTGGATCTTCATTTCGTTCTGTCTGCCTCTGATTGGTATATGGCTGTATCGGATTGCAGGAAGACCTTATGGCAAGAGTGCTTCTATGACAAGAGAAGAGTGGATGGTATGGCAAGAGATGCATTCACAGATCGCTGGGAAAGTAAGTAGGGTTACCTCTGTAGAGGACATGAAGAACAAAGATTTTACACATCACCTGCGCCTTTACAATCTGTTATCAGAAATTCCTAATAGTACAATCACGAGCTGCAATCATACAGATTATTATGCGGAAGGAGATCCGTTATTTACGGCTTTATTTCAAGATATCAAAGAGGCTAAGGAACATATCCATCTCGAATTTTATATTATTCGGCATGATATTATGGGCACGATATTTCAAGATCTGCTAATCAAGAAGTCACAGGAAGGGGTTCAAGTACGAATCATCTGTGATGGATTTGGAAGCAAAAGTCTGTCGAAATCATTCATACAGCGTATGAAGGAAGCGGGGGTAGAAATTCATTTCTTTTTACCGCCATTACACGCACTAAAACTCAGAAAAATAAACTATCGGAATCATCGAAAAATCGTAGTGATTGATGGCACGATTGGCTATACGGGCGGGATGAATATCGGTGATGAGTACAAGGGCGAATCTCTCAAATTGGGATTCTGGCGTGACACGCACATGCGTATGCATGGGGATTCAGTCTACTATTTGCAGATGGCTTTTATTAAAGACTGGAGGCTGGTGAGCGGACAGACGCTTTGCACCCATCTGGTTCCGGATTTATTTCCTGAGCACAATTGTAAAGGAACAGAACAGGTGCAAGTAATCGCGAGCGGTCCCGATGAGACCAGGCATCCCATTCAGGAGATGTGTTTTAATGCCATTGCGATGGCTAGCTCAAGGGTGTATATTACAACCCCTTATTTTATTCCGGATGTAGCGCTGATGACGGCGATTAAAACGGCTGCCCGAAGCGGGGTGGATGTAAGAGTGCTTATTCCCGGCAGGGCGGATTACAAGATTGTGCTGCTTGCATCGCTGTCTCATCTAGAAGAATTAATGGAAGCGGGAGTTACGTTCTACCGCTATCAGAAAGGGTTCGTTCATGCCAAGGTGGTAATCGTGGATCAATTACTGGCAGCGGTAGGATCAGCAAACCTTGATATGCGCAGCTTCTACAGCAATTTTGAACTGACAGCAGCCATGTATTCTCGGAGTGCGATAGACCAGTTGACAGCTAATTTCGAACAAGATTTACAGGATAGTAAACGAATTGAATTAGGTGAATTTAAGCAACGTTCTCGGGCCTCCAAGTGCGCTGAAGTCGTATGTAGGTTGCTATCTCCGCTGCTTTGATGAAATTTACCGGATTTCTAAAAGAAAAACAAGTTTCTAATCGTTTATCTCGGTTTTGCTGTCGTTCTTGTGACTTTTGTAACTTTGGTATGTTATAATAAAGGCATCCAGTATGTCTTATGGCATAGAAAAAGTGAAAAGAAAAGGGGGAGTTCTATGTCAGAGATGACAACCAAAGAAATGGTGCCAAGTCAAAGTAAACAGACAAAGGCAAGCAGTTCTCCGCTTAGCCTAAAGCTTCTGCAACGAGCACTTCTAATCATTGTGGGAGCTACATTAATGGCAGTAGGCCTTGAAATTTTCCTTGTTCCAAACGGTGTTATTGATGGTGGAATTACAGGGATATCGATTATGTTATCCCAAATAACCGGTCTGCCGCTCGGGATCCTGCTAACCGTACTTAACCTGCCTTTTCTCTTCATCGGCTATAAGCAGATCGGCAAGACATTTGCGATTTGCACCTTTTTCGGCATTGTAGTAATGTCAATCGGCACACAATTGCTTCATCATGTAAGTGCACTTACGCCAAATGAGCCGCTGCTTGGCGCTGTATTTGGCGGTGTTATCCTAGGGATTGGTGTGGGTCTTGTTATTCGTTCTGGCGGATCGCTGGATGGTACCGAGATCGTTGCTATTTTGCTTAGTGAAAAATCCCCCTTCTCCGTTGGACAGATTGTTCTGTTCATTAACTTATTCATCTTCGTTATGGCCGGATTCGTATTCGGATGGCCGAATGCACTGTATTCCATCATTGCCTACTATATTGCGATGAAGATGATCGACATCACGATCGAAGGTATGGATCAATCCAAATCGGTATGGATCATCAGCGACAAGTTCCGAGATATCGGTGAAGCACTTACCGACAGATTGGGACGCGGCGTTACATACCTCGATGGTGAGGGCGGTTTTAGCGGAGAAGAGAAGAAAGTCATCTTTGTAGTAATTACTCGACTAGAAGAAGCGAAACTGAAGAGTATCGTAGAAGATTGGGACCCGGACGCATTTCTTGCGATCGGTAACATTCACGATGTGAAGGGCGGACGCTTCAAGAAAAAAGGTATTCATTAATACATGAGTCCTCATTTCTTTGTTTTCATGTGTATGAAATGGATTCAAATAAATAACAGCCCGGCTGTTCCTGAGTTTATAGGAACGCCGGGCTTTTTTTGTTTTTATCGGAATCAAGAAGAACATATACATAGTTTCTCATGTCTTAGCGAGATGAGCGAGAAGAGGATCTAATGGCTGAGCAGGGAGGGCTGCGATCAGATCTCCTTTTTCGGCAAGGCGCGCTCCAATGTTTAGTAACGTGAAATCTTTGGGCGATACATCACGCGCCACTTCTTCCCATAAGAGAGGGGTAGAGACGGTTGCTTGTTCTCTAGCTCTTGGCGTATAGGGGGCAGCAAGTGTTTTTCCTCCATAATGCTGTAAATAGTCAAAATAGATTTTATCTCCGCGATCTTTTTTGAGACGCTCTAGGGTGAACAGTTTAGGATGTTTCTCACATACGTACCTGCCGACAAAATGACCGAGCATTCGAAGCTGTTCAAACGTAATTCCTTTGCTAATCGGAACAATGATTTGTACACCGGTTGCACCAGATGTTTTGGGAACGGACTGAATCCCGAGTGAAGAGAGTACCTGACCTACAATGTGCGCGGCTTCCATTATTCTTGGTTCTTCTTGAAGGGTAGGGTCAAGGTCAATCATCCATTCACATGGCAGACTGCTGCCTACCGCATGAAGGGAAGGATGGAATTCCAGCGCAGCCAGATTGCCAAGCCATAATAACTCAGGCAGGCCGCTCAGCACAACGTAATTGATCTTCTCATGAACAGCCGTCTGAACAAAGGGCGGCAGCGGCTCGGGAGCATTTTTCTGATAAAAGAATTCACCATGTACCCCGTGCGGATAACGGATTGTAGTTAATAGCCGATCTCTGCAGTAAGTAAGAAGGTAAGGCGAAAGCTCGGCTAGTTTCTGTAAATATATCGCCTTTGTTACACCAGCCTCTGGCCACAGCGGTTTGTCGGGATTCGTAATGGTCAGGGTCTGGCCTTGAATCTGAATACTTCCTTTTACCGTTCTAGCCATTACGAATGTTCCTCCTTCTGTGATACCCTGCAGTCCTTTGGCTGGATATGAGGCGCAAAGCTTTCGATGGTTGGATGACGCATCGTCCCCCCAGGTGTCCATTCGAGATAGGTAATGCGAACGACGATCTCAGGACGGATCCATAAAGCTCCCTGATATCGGCCTGGCAGTTGTTCAAAAGGCATTTCGCTGGTGAGAAGGGGCTTAATACGATCTGTAAGATCCCGCCACTCCTTAACTGTGAATCTTCCGGTTCCGGCGTGACCGATGTACGTAAGAACTCCATCCTCACGGTATAATCCGACAAGCAGAGAGTTTACGATGTTGTCACGGAGCGTAACGCCGCCGATTACCGCATAGAGGTCACCGTTCTTCTTACGTTTTTGCCAGCGGTTATCCTTTCCGTTTAGCGCATACGTACTCGTTAGATCTTTGACAACAACGCCTTCTAGCTGTTGCGCTTTGGTCGCTTCAAAGAGAGCATTCCCATCGGGGAAATTCTGTACGAGTTGGACAAGGGGCTGAGGTTTAATGATCTGGTTCAGCCGTTCCTGGCGTTCAGATAGAGGGAGGTGAGTTATCCATTCTCCATTCAGATAGAGAAGGTCAAACACCATATAGGTAACGGGAACACTTTGTAGCCCTTGCCGTATACTTCGCTCGCTCCGAAGACTGTCCCGACGCATGATCTCGTGAAAAGAGGGTTTACCACCGGCAAATGCGATGAGTTCTCCATCCAAAATAAAAGAAGAAGCGGATGAATATACATCCGCCTGACCGAGTTCCGGGTATTGTATTGTTCGATCGTTTCGCTTGCGATTCACGAGGCGTACTTCCTCACCATCATAATAAGTGAGCATTCGAACACCGTCCCATTTGACCTGCGCAATCCAGGGATGCCCTGATGGAAATCGTTCGGTTCGAACCGGTTCGAAAGGAATGACGGGTGTAAGCTTCATATATCGCTTCTCCTTATGTGTAAGAGAGATCAGGCGTGAGTAATTCGAATCTGGATACCGAAGGGATTCATTACTCTAGCTTCCTCCGCTTTGCGGCTGACAGAGACTCCGTTCTGCTCAAGTCTTGTGAGAGCTTCTTCATACACGACCTGATTCTCAAAGATAATGGTAAAATAATCAATTCCAACAGCATCCGTAGGTACTTTCGGTGCACCTTTGCCTGCCCATACATTAAGACCAATGTGGTGATGATATCCGCCTGCTGATGCGAAGAGGGCATGCATATTGCGGGAAGCGTCTACCACAATATCAAAACCAAGCAGATGATTGTAGAAATGGCGTGCTACTTCTAGATCAGAGATATGAAAATGCACATGTCCAATGATCGTTCCTGCAGGCAGTCCCGTAAAAGGTGTAACTCCCGCGAGTTGCAGTAAGCCTTCAACATCGACAGGATCTGTTCCCATGATGTAGTTATTATGTTCATCTTTCTTCCATGTGCTTCTTGGACGATCCGCATAAATCTCAATACCATGTCCATCCGGATCATTGATGTATAATGCTTCGCTGACCGTATGATCGCCTTGACCAATCTCAATCCCCGCTTCGGCAAGATGCCGTAGTGCAATGCCTAGAGAAGTACGATCCGGCAGTAGAATGGCAAAATGATATAGTCCTGCATGGCTTCTTGGTGCAACCCTCTTAGCATTCGGAATCTCTTCCAGAATAAGAAGCGGTGTAGAGCCGTCTTTCGCTGTAAAGCTTGCAACATGTTCTCCGGTACGGGATAACAAGGTCAGACCAACCACTTGTTCATAAAAAAGAATGGACCGTTCCAAGTCGCTTACACGAAGTTTTACTTCACCGAGCACGGTATTTGGATGAATAGAATAAGTCATATGATAAATCCCCCTTATGTAAGTAAATCAATTAAATTAACTAAAATAAATATACTTAATTACTTTGTGTAAGTAAGTATAAAGTGTTAATCGATTTACGTCAATCAGAAGATTTATGATAGATAGATTCCATTTGTTAGGCTCCGGACTCTTTTGTTTTGGCAGTTTTGCGTTTTTTTGGTTTTGGCGTAACGACAGGAGTCGTCTTGATTTCTTCTGATTTAGCTGCAGTTGCCGTTTTCCGCGTCCGTTTCTTGGCTGGTGGTTTTCCTGGATCAGTTGGTATCGGCTGCGTAGCTTCAATGCTTGCCTGAAGAGCAGCCATTAGATCAACAACGTTGGTCTCTGGTTTAGCAGGGGCGACTTTGAATTCTTCTCCGGCCACTTTATGCTGAATCGCGTCAAGTAAGCGCAGACGATAATCATCCGTATATTTTTCAGGCTCAAATGGAGTAGACAGCTGGTCGATCAGCAACTTAGCCATCGTGAGCTCCTTATCATTCACCACGGTGTTCTCCGGAAGATTCGGAACCTGAGAGATGGGGCGAATTTCGTCGGGATAAAAAATCGTTTCGATAGCAAGACATTCATCTAATACACGGATGGCTGCAAGGCTGCTTTTCGAACGAATCGAGATTTTGGCAATACCAATCTTCCCTGTATCCCTCATTGCAGACATCAAGAGCTGATAGGCGTTAGCGCCTGCTTGATCGGGAGACAGGTAATATGTTTTTTGAAAATAAATAGGGTCGATATCGGTTAAATTCACAAAATCAAGAATGGTAATATTTTTATTAACTTGATCAGATAATTGCTCTAATTCCTCTTTTTCAAAAAGAACGAATTTGCCCTTCTCATATTCATATCCTTTCGTAATTTCCTCCCATTTCACTTCAATATCACAAGAAGGACATTTACGGATATAGGCAAGCGGACTTCCGCACACATTATGGATGTATCGCATCGAGATGTCTTTATCTTCCGTAGCTGAGAACATTTTGACAGGGACATGAACGAGTCCGAAGCTGATGGCTACCTTCCAGACAGTATGCATGATTCTTCCCCCTCCTTCTTCATCATTTATCAATCCTGTTTTACTGCTATTATGGTCAAAAAAAGCCGGATCTATCCTGATTTCTGACGCATGATCTTCTTTTATAGCGGGCATAGTACATAAATCATTACTAAAGGGGGAAGCTAGAAGATGACATGGGATTATTCGGATTCGCATGAAGGAAGAGATGGGAAAGATGAATGGGATCTTCCTGCTGATTTTGGAGGACCGGATATGATTGCTGTCGATTTAGTGAACTGGGAAGCTGTTACTGCTCCTGAAGATGAAGTAGAGGAATCGTTCGAGAATACCGCATTTGATGTTGATCGAATGGTGAATGAAGGGCTTGGCGGTGGAGAAGTTACGCGGGATAACGGATATATTGGAGACAGTACGAGTGATGCTCTTTTTGATGAAAGTGAATTTAAAGTGAATGAGAAGAAAGGGGAGGAATAGAGATGGAAGCAACGCGCGCAAAAGCAATCTTTGATGCGAAAGAAAATTATGCTGTGAAATTAGATGGTGAAAAACCGGTATGGATCGAGCATGTAGATTTAGACAATAAAATGGCAACAGTACAAATCGGAAATAATCCGCTGGATACGCATACCGTGAATGTAGAGCGTCTTGTAGAAGGTTAACAGTTATACTCTACTTACGAAAGCCATGAACAGCAGAGATAAGCAGAACTCGGGGGAGAGGTAACATCCTTCGGGTTCTTTGACTTGTCTTTCGCCTTGCGAGTGAAAGTGTGGAACTATATAATGAGATGAAGTATTTTGTTATCCTTACATAAGGATAATGGACCGAAAGAAGGTTGGCACATTGGTACAAGAACATCAGGAATGGGTGTTTCACTCTAAAGGTGTACAAGATACAGACAAATTGGCGGCTGTCCTTGCGAAGTTAGTAATTCCTGGGACCGTCATTGCGCTTGATGGAGATTTGGGTGCGGGAAAGACCGCATTTTCTCAAAGCTTTGCAAGACATCTCGGTGTAGAAGGGGTTGTGAACAGCCCTACATTTACACTGATTAAAGAATATAAGGGAAGACTTGCACTATATCATATGGATGTGTACCGCATTTCTTTAGATGAAGCTGAAGGATTGGGCCTGGATGAATATTTCTACGGTGATGGTGTAAGTCTGGTAGAATGGTCCAGCATCATCCCTGAACTGCTGCCGGAAGCTCATCTGCATATTCAGATGGAAGTTACGGGAGCAGAAGAACGAGTTATTCGTTTAGATGGTTACGGAGCACCTTATGCTTCATGGTGTCAGGAATTAAGCAGAAGTGGAGTCGATAAGGGATGAACGAAGAACATCAGCCGCGTCAGCGGTTTTTGGTGCTTGATACATCGACAGCTGTGCTTGCCGCAGCCGTGATGTCAGAAGAGACACTAGTAGCTGAAAGTAATACAAGAGCAGATCGTAATCATGCCGTGCATGTGGTGCAGGCTTTGAAGGATCTGATGGAGAATAATCAAATAACAAAAGAAGATATAGCTGGCATCGCTGTCGGCATTGGACCGGGTTCTTATACAGGGGTCCGCATCGCGGTCACGGCGGCCAAAACATTAGCTTGGGCTTGGGGCGTTCCTGTAGCTGCTGTATCTAGTCTTGCGGCGCTTGCTTTAGGCGGACTAGGGGCTTATTTGAATGATACTAGTTTGGCGGAAAATCCACACGGATCACCGGATAAGTCCGGTAGCCGCTACTGGGTTGTACCGCTGATGGATGCGCGGAGAGGTCAAGCTTATACTGCGTTGTTTGAAGGAGAAGGAGCAAGTTCGGAACTGCACCGAATGGAGCCTGATGCTATAAGGCTGGTCGATAGCTGGGTAGATGCGATTGCATCGCTGCTGAGTGAACTTCCTTCTTCGGATGCACCGGACGGAATTCTTTTTGTAGGAGATGTAGAGCCTCACAGGCAGACGCTCGAGAAACTTCAGATGATGCAGCCTGAAGTACAGATTCATCTTCGATCTTATGAGATGGAAGGGCATTATGTTGGCAAGATCGGAGCAGCGAAACTGCTTCAAGGGGAGCAGGAAGATATTCATACCTTACTGCCGAATTACACCCAACTTGCAGAAGCGGAAGCAAATCTTCTGCGTAAATGAAGGGAGTCGTAGAGCTGCATGGATCGTATGGAAGAGAAGGGACAGCTCGTTTTCCGGATGATGACGATGCAAGATATACCGGATGTCCTCATTATTGAACAGGATTGTTTTACATTACCATGGACGGAAAGTGCGTTCGTGAACGAACTTACACATAACCATTTTGCGAAATACATGATTATGGAACTAGACGGTAAACCGATTGGATATGCAGGAATGTGGACTATTATTGATGAAGCCCATATTACGAATATTGCCGTTCTGGAAGCATACCGTGGCAGAAAGCTTGGGGAGAAGCTGCTTACGGAACTTATGAAGACAGCAGCCTATCTTGGTATGACAAGAATGACTCTGGAAGTTAGAGTCTCAAATACGGTAGCACAAGGATTATATGAGAAAAAAGGATTCAGACCTTCCGGACTCCGCAAAGGATATTATTCAGATAATAATGAAGATGCAATGATTATGTGGGCTGATTTATCCGCAAGCGCGCAGCTGGGTACGGAAGGAACAGAGGAAGGAAGTCTAAGAGATTCATGACACAATCGTCCTTACAAAATACAAGTTATATTCTCGCTGTGGAGACAAGCTGTGATGAAACGTCCGTTTCTGTGATTAAGAATGGGCGCGAAGTATTGGTGAACCTCATCGCAAGTCAGATTGAGACACATAAAGCTTTTGGCGGGGTTGTACCGGAAGTTGCTTCACGGAAGCATGTTGAGGTCATTACGCTCATTATGGAGCAGGCTATTGAAGCATCGGGTATCCAGCCGAAGGATCTATCCGCGATTGCGGTTACGCAGGGACCTGGTCTTGTGGGTGCTTTGCTTGTAGGTATCGTTGCTGCCAAAACGCTAGCGATGGCTCTTGAAAAGCCGCTGATCGGAACTCATCATATTGCGGGTCATATCTATGCAAACCGTTTGGTGGAAGAGATTGAATATCCAGCGATGGCACTGGTTGTATCCGGTGGACATACGGAGCTTACCCACATCCCTTCGGAAGGTAAGTTTGAAGTGATCGGACGTACACGGGATGATGCAGTAGGTGAAGCTTATGATAAAGTCGCACGCGCACTCGGTTGTCCTTATCCGGGTGGACCGCATGTGGACCGGATGGCTCATGAAGCAGAGACGGTAACGCCGCTTCCTCGGGTATGGCTTGAACCAGGTTCTTATGATTTCAGCTTCAGTGGTCTAAAGTCCGCCGTGCTGAATATCGTGAATCAGGCATCGATGAAAGGCGTAACACTTGATCGCAGCAGTGTGGCGCGTGGTTTTCAGGAATCGGTCGTTGAAGTGCTTGTCGAGAAAGCCGTTCGTGCGGTTCGTGCTTATGGTTCCAAGCAGCTTCTGCTAAGCGGAGGGGTTGCTGCGAATAAAGGTCTGCGCAAGGCACTCGAGGAACGCTGCGCCAAAGAAAACATCAAGCTTCTCATTCCGCCAATGGAATACTGTACTGACAATGCGGCGATGATTGGAGCAGCTGCCTACCTGAAATGGGAACGTGGCATGTTTTCGGATCTGAAGATGCAAGCAGAACCAGGCTTATCTTTGGAGAACTGGTCCGTAGAGTAAGATTAATCACATAAATAAAGATAAAGAGCATAAAGATCAAAAGTCGACATCTTCTATAGATGATCGACTTTTCTTTTTGCGCGGAAACCAATATGTAGGATAAATACGATTAACTAAAAAAGGTAAATCTGTCAAGTTGTTAACAAAGTTATCCACATATCCGGAAGATAATGGGGATAAAACCAAAAAAGTGAGTAATATTACGTTTTCGCAAACAAATGAAAATAACGAAAATTCTTAACATCCATATGTAAGGTAAATTGTGGATAATGTGGATAGAATAGTGGATAATATTGGGTTTTACATGAAAATGGCTTTATTAAGCCAAAAAAACAGCCCAAAGGGCTGTTAAATTGGATTTGTTATCCACTTTTTCTGTGGATAGTATTGTTAATAGTTTCTTTATACTGTAAATATGTCAATTTAAAGATTTATTTTTTTACTATTCAGCGAGTTCTTCCCACTCTGCATACACTTCGCTGAGCTTGTTCTTCCAAGTTTCGATCGATTGCTGAATTTCTTGTAGTTTCATGTAATCTTGATAGATCTCTGGCTTCGCCATTTCCGCTTGCTCTTCTTCAATCTTACTTTCGATATCCGCAATTTGTTCTTCGAGACTCTCCAGTCTGCGCTGTCTGTTCCGCTCTTCCCGCTTTGCCTGCTTCTCCGCTTGAAATAGATCGGCTCCAGACTTCTCAGCGGCGGAAGAAGATGGTGTACTCTGTTTCGTTGTTGCTGCCTTTAGTTCTTTGCGTTCCTGCTCGATTTCTTCAAGCTCCTGTTTCTTCATCACATAGTCATCATAATTTCCTAGGAAATGCTGTGTTCCATTCGGGTGCAGTTCGACAATGCGTTCTGCCATTTTGTTAAGGAAATAACGGTCATGTGAAATGAAGAGCAGGGTTCCTTCGTAATCGATCAGTGCAGATTCAAGTACTTCTTTACTATATAAGTCCAAATGGTTCGTCGGCTCATCAAGTATAAGTACATTGGATTCTTGCAGCATAAGCTTCGCTAACGATACACGGGCTTTTTCTCCGCCGCTCAGCGCACTGATTCGCTTCTGCACATCATCTCCGCTGAAGAGGAAGTTACCGAGTACAGTACGAATACGTGCTTCTTCCATATGTGGATATTCACTCCACAATTCTTCAAGTATGGTGTTCTTATCATTGAGATTCGTCTGTTCCTGATCATAGTACCCAAGCTTAATCTTGGTACCCCAATCGATCTGACCTGAGCGCGGAGTCATCTGTCCTGTCAGGCATTTAAGCAGGGTGGATTTTCCGATTCCGTTCGGTCCAATGAGAGCAACTGTTTCTCCTCTACGCAGATCCATATCCGCATGTTCGAAAAGTGGCTGACTTTCTTCATCAAAAGCGACAGATAAGTCCCGCACATGCAGTACTTCTTTTCCAGACATATAAGCAATATCAAAAGAAAAGTGAGCCCGTTTCAAATCGCCTTGCGGCCGATCCATGACTTCCATCTTATCCAGAGCTTTGCGCCGGCTTTGAGCGCGTTTGGTAGTGGAAGCACGCACAATGTTCCGCTGAATAAATTCTTCCATCTTGGAGATTTCATCTTGCTGCTTCTCATATTGTTTCATCTGAGCTTCGTATTCTGCTGCTTTGATCTCCATATAACGGCTGTAATTCCCCGTATACTTGCGGGAACGGTGCCGTTCAATCTCCACAATACCGGTGACAAGCCGGTCAAGGAAATACCGGTCATGGGAGACAACTAAGATGGCGCCTGAATATCCGCGAAGATAATCCTCCAGCCAAGTGAGTGTTTCAATATCTAGATGGTTCGTCGGTTCATCCAGCATAAGCACATCAGGAGCTTGAAGGAGGATTCGGGCAAGAGCAAGTCTTGTCTTTTGTCCACCGCTGAGAGTAGAAATCTTCGTATCTACAGGAAATTCACCGAACCCCATCCCGTGCAGGACACTTCGAATTCGTGTTTCGATCTCGTAGCCGCCATGATCTTTGAACCAGTCTTGACGTACGGCGTAACGCTCCAGCAGATCGGCATATTTTTTCTCATCATTCATTTCTTTTGGATCCGCAATTCGCTGTTCCATCAGTCTTAGTTCTGCTTCGGTTTCCGTCAAGTGAGCGAATACCTTAAGCATCTCTTCCCATAAGGTCCCATCTGACTCCAGGCCACTGTTCTGTGCGAGGTATCCGATGGTTGTTTCTTTGGCTTTAAAGATTTGACCTCCGTCATAGGACATTTCTCCAGCCAAAATTTTCAGTAGAGTAGACTTCCCAGCACCATTGACCCCTACAAGTCCAATCCGTTCACGTTCTAATATCTGTAGGCTGACACCTTCGAGAATGCTGTCTATGCCATATCGTTTTATAATTCCAGAAGCTTGAAAAAGCATGATGTTTCCTCCTGTCTAGAAAGCAATAAACTAGTCCTAGTTTACATGAAAAAGCAAGGCTTTGCACCGCTTAGAACAAGTTATAACCGAAGTTACCCGTCAGCCTTGGATAAAAAGGTTTGAACTTTGTCTCGCTTATAGTCTTTTCATGAAATAGGTGATAAACTTAAAGTTAGAAAAAGCCGAATTGTGATTCACATTAGTGAACGTCAGCAAGTGGTGATGAACGCTAGTGAACAGGTTGTGAATAACCACTTTTCGCACGACGGATAAAACGGAGGGAAAGTGGATGGAAGCACATCCGGACAAGCTCCAGTTAAAGAAGCAACTTCGAAGAAGAATGCTTGCGGTGCGCGAAGCACTGCCGCCTGATCAGCGTTCAGAAGCATCAAGGCAGATATCTGAATATGCCACTCAGGAGATGGATCTTTTGCGCAGTAAGCTTAAGCAGAAGAATCTAACTCTTTTTCTATATATGACTTTCCGAAGTGAAGCCGATACTTTTATGCTTTTGGCGAAGGCACTGGCCCAAGGAGACAAGGTACTCGTGCCGAAGGTAAAAGAGGATTCGGAACTTATGGAACTTAGGGAGATTAAGCGGTTGACAGATGTGGAGCCGGGAAGATGGAATATTCCTGAGCCGGTAGATCATACCGCTATCTATCCTGTAGAGAGATGGCCTGAGATTGATCTTGTCATTGTTCCAGGACTTGCCTATGACCTTTGTGGAGGAAGAATTGGATACGGTGGAGGGTATTACGACCGCTTTGCCGAAAAGATGTATATGGAAGTTCAGAAAAAGCAAATAGAAGGCCAAAATGTAACCTTACCTCTATATGCAGGGCTAGTTCTTCCCGGACAGTTACTTCCGCCGAATGATATTCCCATGGAACCGCAGGATTTTAGACTAAACCTTCTTTTTACAGAGAAGGGTGTTTTACATACTCAAATAAAAGGAACGTGATGGAACATGGATGCGAAGTCACAGAACGGACAGAATGAAAGACAGCAACTGACTCATTTCAATGAGCAGGGACGTGCGAGAATGGTGGATATCTCGGGTAAAGAGGTTACCGTTCGTACCGCGGTCGCACAGTCGAAGATTACAATGAATGAAGCTACACTTCAGGCGATTAAGGCAGGTACGGTAGGAAAAGGGGATGTACTGGCCGTTGCTCAAGTGGCCGGAATTCAAGCTGCTAAGCGTACTTCCGATTGGATTCCGATGTGTCACCCGCTGCCGCTTACCGGTGTTAACATTACTTTTGCAGATAACGGAGAACGCGAACTTTATATTGAAGTGTCCGTTAAGACAGAAGGAAAAACAGGTGTAGAGATGGAGGCTCTAACAGCTGCATCGGCAACTGCACTCACCATCTACGATATGTGTAAGGCGATGCAGAAAGATATGATAATAGGTCCGACACTGCTGAGTTCAAAAACAGGTGGTAAAAGTGGGGACTATAAATCCAAATAGAGGGATGGGTGATCTTATGTTGTGGAAAACAGCGATCCTTACAGCAAGTGATAAGGGAGCGAGAGGAGAGCGGGAAGACACGAGTGCGCAGGTCATCCGTGAACTTGTCGAAGAAGAACTGGGCGGTGAAATTATTGAATACCGCATTGTGCCGGATGAACCAGACGAGATCATTGCTGCGCTGATTGAAATGACGGATTATTTTCATGCGGACCTTGTTCTTACCACAGGCGGGACTGAACTTGCGATTAGAGATGTTACACCAGAAGCTACACGCAGAGTCATTGACCGTGAAGTACCAGGTATGGCAGAAGCTATGCGGATGACGGTGCTCCAGAAGAATCGGGGAGCTATGCTCTTTAGAGGAATCTGCGGTATTCGCGGAAGAACGCTGATCGTGAATTTACCGGGAACACCTAAGGGTGTGCACGAGAATCTCGCAGCTATTATGGACCAGCTCCCAGAGGCACTTCTGATGGTTACAGGTCAATTTAGACAGTAAGCGAGTGACCATGTATCCCTTCCTTTTTCTTGTAAATACGGCTATGTATGTGATTACATTTGTGGTATGATTTCATGTAGATGGATGATTATGGATGCTAATCCATATGTAAAGTACAACAAGAAGGAGGGGTATACATGCCAAATATCGGAGGAACGGGCTTTATTCTGCTTGTCATTGTTGCCTTGTTGTTATTCGGACCTAACAAGCTACCTGAACTGGGACGAGCTGTAGGAAGAACGTTCCGTGAATTTAAGAATGGTGCTCAAGAGATCATGTCAGATGAACCTTCATCCCGTAAGGGATCTTCAGCAAGTGAAGTAAAGTCAGCTGAAGCAGCGACAGTTCAGAAAACAGAGGATAAGCGCCTGCCTGAGTAATTCTATATGTCTTATGCTTGCGCGCTTTAAGTGAGGGTGCATGCTAAGTGCTTGTTTCGTGCAAGTTAAGGATCCCTTCTTTGTAAGAAGGGTTTTGTTTTTTCTTCTACCTGATGAGCAGAGAGAGGGAGTGTTACGATGTCTGAACATGAAGAAGGCATGACGCTGGTGAGTCACTTGGGGGAACTGCGAAGACGTCTTGTCGCTGTACTGGTCGTACTTCTGCTCGGTCTGATTGGCGGTCTATTTATCAGTGATCCGATCTATCAATATCTGACAGCATATGGGCCCCTTCCGGGTATAGAACTTCATGCCCTTACGCTGTGGGATGGACTTGGAATGTATATGAAGATTGCTCTTATTTTTTCTCTTGTTATTACGTTGCCTTTTACAGCCTATCAGATTTGGAAGTTTGTGAGTCCAGGTTTGAAGCCGAGTGAGCAAAAAGCGACTGTGCGTTATATTCCTTTTGTTTTTTTATTGTTCTTATTAGGAATTGCTTTTTCATATAAAATATTGCTCCCAATGGCTACCTCTTTTACAAGCAGTATCAATCAGAATCTTGGTCTTGTCGAAACGTATGGGATGGCACAATATTTCACGTTTATGTTTAATCTAATCCTGCCTGTATCGCTGTTATTTGAACTGCCTGTTGTTGTTATGTTTCTGACGAAACTGCGTATTCTCAATCCACTGCGTTTACGTAAAATGCGCCGGATCTCCTACTTTGCACTTGTATTTATCGCTGTATTTGTGACCCCGCCTGATTTTATTTCCGATATTTTGGTTACAATTCCTTTGATCCTGCTCTATGAGTTCAGTGTCTTTCTGTCATCTGTTGTTTACCGGAAGCAACTCGAAGAGGCTGAGGAATACGAATCAAGATATGTTAAGGTGGATGCAGGAGAGAAGATATAGGACGAGCATAATTTTTACAGGATTGGAGAGAATGGAAGATGGCTTCATGAATTACTGAAAAGATCTGCTAAAAATCCTGAAAAGGACTTGAAATCATCTTCTAATTTCAGTATCATGAAATTGGTTGTTAGCACTGACGACTGTCGAGTGCTAATGTAAGAGTGCAACAACCGTAAGATATGTAACTTACTTATTTAAGGAGGCTATTTTTCATGATCAGACCTTTAGGTGAACGCGTATTGGTAGAACCGATCGAACAAGAAGAGACAACAGCTTTCGGGATTGTACTTCCGGACTCTGCTAAAGAAAAACCGCAAGAGGGTAAAGTTATCGCTGTTGGCGCTGGAAGCTTAAAAGATGGCGTTCGTGTTCCTTTGGAAGTAAAAGAAGGAGACCGCGTTATTTTCTCCAAATACGCTGGAACAGAGCTTAAATACGAAGGTAAAGAATATTTGATTATGAAGGAAAGCGACATTCACGCAATCTTGGGTTAATCTTCATAAGTGAAGAGCTTGAATATATGAATCGAAGCATAGATTTCATAATATATTAGGAGGTTTTATCACCATGGCTAAAGATATTAAATTCAGTGAAGACGCACGTCGTTCCATGCTTCGTGGTGTGGACGCTTTGGCAAACGCAGTAAAAGTAACACTCGGACCTAAAGGACGTAACGTTGTTCTTGAGAAAAAATTTGGCAGCCCCCTCATCACGAATGATGGTGTAACCATTGCGAAAGAAATCGAACTTGAAGATGCATTTGAGAACATGGGTGCTCAACTCGTTAAAGAAGTAGCTACAAAAACGAACGATGTTGCTGGTGACGGTACAACGACTGCAACCGTTCTTGCTCAAGCCCTCATTACAGAAGGTCTGAAAAACGTAACTGCAGGTGCAAGCCCAATCGGTATCCGTAAAGGGATCGACAAAGCGGTTCGTGCTGCTGTTGAAGAACTTCACAAAATCTCCAAACCAGTTGAGAACAAACAATCCATCGCACAAGTTGCTGCTATTTCCGCAGCTGACGACGAAGTAGGCGAACTGATCGCTGAAGCAATGGAAAAAGTGGGTAACGATGGTGTTATCACTGTTGAAGAATCCCGTGGTTTTGAAACTGAACTTGAAGTGGTTGAAGGTATGCAATTCGACCGCGGATACATTTCTCCATACATGATTACAGATACAGATAAAATGGAAGCTGTCCTCGACAACCCATACATTCTGATCACTGATAAAAAAATTACAAACACGCAAGAAATCTTGCCTGTTCTTGAAAAAATCGTTCAACAAAGCAAACCGCTTCTGTTGATCGCTGAAGATATCGAAGGCGAAGCGCAAGCGATGCTGATCGTGAACAAACTGCGCGGAACATTCAATGCAGTAGCTGTTAAAGCTCCTGGATTTGGTGACCGTCGTAAAGCAATGCTGCAAGATATCGCTGCTCTGACTGGCGGCCAAGTGATCACTGAGGAACTCGGACTTGATCTGAAATCCGCTTCTATTGATCAACTGGGTACTGCTCGTCAAGTACGTGTAACAAAAGAAAACACAATCATCGTTGACGGTGCTGGAAGCAAAGAAGATATCGATGCTCGTGTTAAACAAATTCGTTCCCAACTCGAAGAAACAACTTCTGAGTTCGATAAAGAGAAATTGCAAGAGCGTCTTGCTAAACTTGCTGGCGGCGTAGCTGTTATCAAAGTAGGTGCAGCATCTGAAACTGAGCTGAAAGAACGTAAACTTCGTATCGAAGATGCTCTGAACGCAACTCGTGCAGCAGTAGAAGAAGGTATCGTATCCGGTGGTGGTACAGCTCTAGTGAACGTATATGGCGCTGTAGCTGCAGTAGGTGAGAAACTTGAAGGAGACGAGCAAACGGGTGTGAATATCGTACTTCGCGCTTTGGAAGCTCCAATCCGTACAATCGCTGCTAACGCTGGTGAAGAAGGTTCCGTAATCGTGGACCGTCTGAAACGCGAAGAAGTTGGCGTAGGATTCAACGCTGCTAATGGTCAATGGGTGAACATGATCGAAGCGGGTATCGTTGACCCTGCGAAAGTAACTCGTTCCGCATTGCAACATGCTGCATCTATTGCGGCTATGTTCCTCACTACGGAAGCAGTTATCGCTGACAAACCAGAACCAGCAGCTCCTGCAGGTCCAGACATGGGCGGCATGGGTGGAATGGGTGGCATGATGTAATAACAAGGTTTAAACCTTGTTGCTTCAATACATCGAAGTAGCCACATTTTAATTGAGGCATCTCAATAGTTCTCTAAACTATTGAGATGCCTCTTTCTTTTTATTGATTAGAATCTTATAAATTAATTGTTGAGTTATACTTTCATCTTTCGAACTATTAAGGCGAATTAGCAATGATAAGGAGTTTATATTCATGTTTTTGAAATCAGCACAACTTTACAGTAATAACGAGAAACAGTTTATAATATCTAATCAAATTCTACTAAACGGTTTTTTAACAGAGTACGGAGAGGTTACCGAATTGGAATGGAATTGTAGTGAAGAGATCTTACAAAAAACGTTACTTGAAGCGTTAAATAAATCAAATACTATAACTTTGGAAAAAGAAGATAAAGTGGATCCTTTAGCAAAGCATCTAGGAATAAAAAGTTGGAAAAAGGCAAAAAGTGATAAAAAACTAGTTATGGTGAATCATCATTTTGATGACGATCCTTATTTTAAAGTTACTGCTACAAAAAAGATGAAGAATGGAGCGTATCCCGGCATAAAGAGTGTAGAGATTCTTGATGATGAAGCTCTACAAGACAATAACCTTGCTAAAAGTGTGCTAAAGGCTATGAAATAATCTAGCATTTAAATAAAGCATAAGACCCCTGACTCATTAAAGAGCTAGGGGTCTTACACTTGATTAATAAATAAGTTCCTCTGCAAGATGAGTAAATACTTCACCGATTACAGAATCCTCGTCATAGACGGAGGGGTCTGTATTTTTCTGCTTACGTTTTTACTTAGCGAGATATTCCACGAATCTTGTAAAGATGGTAGCTACCTCGGCGCGGGTTGCGTTGGCGTTGTGGTCAAAGAGGTTGCCCGGCTTACCTGATACAATGCCGATGCCCTGCAGTGCCTGAACGGCCTCGAGCGCCCATGAGCTGATCTCACTCTCGTCCGCGAAAGACGTAGATTGGCTTTTCGGTATCTCAAAGCCCTTGTATTTCATGTAATTGTATAGGATCACTAGCATCTGCTCACGCGCAATCGTTGAATTGGGTTTAAACTGGTCTGCGCTTATACCGTTGACTATGCCGTTTTCGGCCGCCCACTCGACTGCGGCCGTGTACCACTGTCCGTCCGGCACGTCGCTAAAGCGGGAGTTCGCGCCGCCAGAGCGGTTTACGTTCTCAAGGTTGGCCAGTGCCTGCACGAACATCGCGCGCGTCATAGAGGTTTCCGGTGAGAACGTCGTGGACGTTGTTCCGTTGAAAAGACTGAATGTGTAGGCGAAGTTTACATAGCTGTAGAACCAGTTGTCATCGTTGACATCATTGAAAGGATTACCCGATACGACGATGAAGCCCAGTGCAGTATCATCATCGAGTACAAGCTCCGTACCCTTTTGAATATTCAACGATACGCCGTTTTCTAAGCTAACAATCGCGACGCCAGATCCTACCACGATCTTACCGTTTGAGTCTATTGTTGTACCTTTTGGTACTTCGATCTTCGTTCCGTTCTTAGTCACAATCTCACCGCCACCGGGAAGGGTAGTGATGCCATTTTTGTCCGTGACCGCAGGCTTATCTTTCGGTGTGTTCACTGTGTAGGTCGGCTTAGAAGAACCAGTGTCTGTCACTGTGCCGGTATTGCTGGTGTTGTCTCCTAAAGGTTTAGGCACAGTCGGATTCGAAGGTGTCGGAGTTGGAGTCGGTGTAGGTGATGGTGACGGATTTGGATTTTGAGTTGTAGTCTGTTTCGGCTTCGCCGTCACAATTTTCTCCGCACTGTCGCCTTTGGAACTTACTGCTACGATCTTGAAGGTGTATTCTTGATTGTTGGTCAGACCTGTAAAAGTGTACTCGTACGTTGACTTATCCACTGAGATTGGTGTCTTGTCTCCATACCAGACTTTATAGCCCAGGATCGTGCTGCCACCGTCGTTCGCTGGAGCAGTCCATTTCAGTGTAACCTGTTTGTCGCCCGCCACCGCTGTAAAACTGCTTGGAGCATCAGGTACGCCTGATTTACTCTGTGAGAACATCCAATCAAAGACGTCTGTGTAGTCATTGTTCCAAGACGTCAAGTTAGAAGACTGTGCTGTTGGAGCTATGCTCCAATTCCCCATCGTAATCTGGTTGTAGAGAACTGCCGCTTCTACTTCGTGTGCTATATAGTCGAGCAGGGGAGGGTTGTTATTCGGATTTGGTCTTTGATTTGGTTGATCAAATTGATTGTATGGCCAGGTAAGAGCCTCATTGCTCTCAAAACGAGAAGCCCTTGCGTTAGTCATTTTAGGCATATTGTTATTTATGAAGTTATTGAGGTTAGTCTGGTATCCTCCTACGTTATGAGTGTTTACAAATATCCAATAGGCCAGATCTTTATGAGCTTCATTTACGCTTGCTTCCGGTGAGCCGAATACCGGGGCCATAGGTGCACCTGCTGCGAAGAATCCAGGATAAGTATTAATTAAGGTGTTCGTATACGCGCCGCCCCATGAAAAGCCCGCGACATAAATACGTTTAGGGTCTACTGATCCGCTTGCCACTAAGTCGTCGATCACTTTCTTAACATCGTCTGTTTTTGGAGTAGAGGTCCCATTGTAGGAAATATTCAGAATATGGCTAGCGTATTTACTAGGATCTTTCTCCATATTCTTCATCAGGGCAACCGAACCGTTAGCAGATTTCATAGACGCTTTTTGATCGATTTTTGACTGTGTGCCGCCTCGCGACATCCCGTGGGTATAGACATATAGCGGCATTCCTTGCAGCACTTCGCCTTTTCCATCCTCGTGAAGGTAGAGGGCGTAATTGAATGAATCATTCGTATGTGTTGTAAACTTGTCGAGGATTGGATTCACAACATTTGTCTGTTTAAAGACGGCGTTATTAAGCGAACCGCCTTTCGTCAGCACGATATCGTCTTTTTGAACAATGCTGTAACTTTGCTTTGTCGAGTTACTGCTTCCATCCAGGGTTGTTCTACCGCCGGCCTCTGTATAAAACTCAAGCTCAACTACGATGTAACGGCCGCTTTCCAGTCCGGCTTGATAATCCGGCGAATTGCTTACTTTCCCAACATAACCGCGTACTTTCGGTTCGTCGTTGGCATATACTCTTGAAATTTTGCGTGTTCCTTCAAAGACCAACTGGTCACCGACCAAGGTTGTGTTCTTTGCCGATACGTTAAACAAGCCTGCTTGAAGTTTGGAACCTAATGCTTCTTTTCCTTCGCCTAAGTCAATAATGACGGCTGTTGTGTACTCACCGCTAGCAAAGTTGTCATTCCATACAATAAAAGGAAGTTGATCAGCGGCTGGATCATCTTTGAACGTGACACGAATCTCATGATCAGCACTAATATTTGTTAAAGAGAAAGTATTATCGCTGGATATATTCACAGCTTTGCCATCAACCGTTACGGTATCTACAACATTGCCTTGATTAGGGGTAATCGTAAATGTAATATCTTCGCCTTTTTCCATTCTCAGAACATTGCCGGGTGCGTTTGGCGATATGTTGCCGCCCGTATCCGCCTGGATGGTGATGGAGAATCTAGTATCCACTTTTTCGGCTTCAATAAGCTCCAAGCTGTCTCTAAATGCAGCATCGCTACCATAACCCGTGTCCGGCTCTCCAAAAGCGGAAACGACTTCATAGCGATCCCCGCCTTTTTCACTCGAGTTATTAATATAAATATCGAAGGTAAACTTGCCTGGCTCCAGGATCAAGTTTCTTTTTGGAATCCTCATCTCCACGATATATCCTGTATCCGTAATCTGGGTCCACGCAGCTCTGTCCGTATCGGACTGCCCTGAATAAATGCCCGTCGAACTGACACGCCATTGGTTTGAACCGCTGGATCCTGGGCCGACATAGAACTCTAAGCTGTCATACGTGTGATCCCCGCCTGGTCCCTGATATACATTGCTATCCTGTACAACTACGCGGGAATACAGGTAGTCATTGTCCCATAGGATTCTGGCTGTGCCTGTGGCATGAGGTTTAGAATCATCAGGAACCGTACTTTTATTAAGAGGATACTCCGTTGTTTTGGACCACAGTGGGTCGTTCGATCCAAGCTCAGGAGTTCCATATGATGCGGTTGGAGCATCAGGCAGTACCATTTGTTTACTCTGTGAGAACATCCAATCAAAGACGTCTGTGTAGTCATTATTCCAAGACGGCAAATTAGGGGACTGTGCTATTGGAACTATGCTCCAATTCTTCTTAGTAAAAGGATTCTCCATAGTAATCTCATTGTAAAGAACCGCTGCTTCTACTTCGTGCGCTATATAGTCACGCAGGGGAGGGGTAGTATTCGGATTCGGTCTCTGAGTTGGCTGATCATATTGATTGTATGGCCACGTAAGAGCCTCATTGCTCTCAAAACGAGAAGCCCTTGCGTTGGTCAAATTCGGAATATCATTTTTAATGAAGTTATCGAGCTGCGATGCATTTACTCGAGTATCATAAGCGTTTACGAGTATCCAATAGGCTAGGTCTCTATGCGCTTCGTTTGCACTCGCTGACGGCCCGCCACTTGCAATTCCCAGAGGTGCAGCTGCTGCAAAAAAGTCTGGGTAGGTGTTAATTAAGGTGTTCGTAAACATGGCACCCATTGAAAAGCCAGAGGCATAAATACGGCTAGGATCTACTAACCCGCTGGCAACCATATTGTCTATAATCTTCTTCACATCGCCTATTTGTGGAGCAGAACCGCCACTAAAGGATATATTTAGAATATGGCTGGCATATTTATCGGAATTGTTTTCCATTTTCTTCATTAGAGCAACCGAACCATTAGCTGATTTCATAGACGCTCTTTGGTCGATATGTGCCTGTGTGCCGCCGCGTGAGAAGCCGTGAGTATAAATATATAGCGGCATTCCTTGCAGCACTTCACCTTCTTCATCTTGATGGAGGTAGAGTGCGTAATTGACCGAATCGCTTGTATGTGTTGTAAACTTGTCAAGGATCGGATTTACAACTTTTTCCTGTTTGAAGACAGCATATCTAAGCGGATAGCCTTCAGTTAGCACGATATCGCCTTTTTGAACAATGTTGTAATTTTGCTTTGTAGAGTTGCTTCCATCCAGCGTTGTTTTACCACCGACTTCTGTATAAAACTCTAACTCAACTACGATGTAACGGCCACTTGCTAGTCCTTCCTGATAGTCAGGTGAATTGCTTACCTTCCCGAGATAGCCAAGTACTTTTGGTTCGTCATTGGCGTATACTCTAGAGATCTTGTGCGTTCCTTGAAAGGTTACTGAGTCACCGACCAGGGTTGTGTTCCTAGCTGACACCGTAAACAAGCCCGGATAAAGCTCAGAACCTAATGCTTCTTTTCCTTCGCCTAAGTCAATGATGACAGCCGTGGTGTACTCGCCACTAGCAAAATTGTCATTCCATACGATAAAAGGAAGCTGATCAGCCGCTGAATCATCTTTAAATGTCGCATGAATGTTAAGATCAGCATTAATATTGGTTAGAGAAAAAGTATTATCGCTGGATATAGTCACTGTCTCGCCATTTACCGTTACGGTATCTACCGTTTTGCCGTGATCGGGGAGAAGGGTAAATGTTTTGTCTGTGCCAGAAAAGACTCTTAGAACATTGCCGGGTGCATTCGGCGTTATTGTGCCGCCCGTATCCATCAAGAGGTTAATGGAGTGTCTCTCATCCACTTCACTGGCCTCAATGAGCTCCAGACTGTCTATAAATGCAGCATCGCTACTAAAACCCGTGTCCGGATCTCCGAAAGCGGAAACGACTTCATAGCGATCCCCGCCAATTTCAGTCGAGTTATTGATATAAACCTCGAAGGTAAGCTTGCCTGGCTGAAGGGTTACGTTTCTTTTTGGGATTCTCATCTCCACGATATATCCTGTTTCCGTGATTTGGGTCCACGCAGCTCTGTCCGTATCGGACTGTCCTGAAAAGACGCCTGTCGAACTGACACGCCATTGGTTTGAACCGCTGGATCCTGGGCCGACATAAAACTCAAGGCTGTCGTATGTATGATTCGCACCGGATCCCTGATAAACATTGCTATCCTCTACAACTACCCGGGAATACAGATAGTCGTTGTCCCAGAGGATTCTGGCTGTGCCCGTGGCATGAGGTCTAGAATCGTCAGGAACTGTGCTTTTGCTGATGGGATACTCCTTTGTCTGTGCCCACAATGGGTCGTCTGACCCGAGTTCGGGAGTTCCGAAAAGAGCAGTCGGTGTTTCATCCGCTTCTGCGTTCTCGATGTTGTCATTTTCGGCGGCAAAGCTGACAGGCATTAGTGACGTCACCATTACCAAGCAACAGAGGAACGCGAGCATTTTGCGATACCGTTTTGAAATCAATGAAAATCCTCCTTGTTTTTCGATCGGGTGCATCACACGGCTTACCCGCATCTCATTTGGGATACATTGTAAATTTATCCAGTATCAAACTATTTAATATGGTTATTTAAATAGTTTACAATGAAATTGATTTTATCGTTACCTGGGAACGCCTTGCTATTTATTGATGAGGCATATGACAAAAGAGATTAACATTCATATAAAACGAAACCCCTGACTCATTAATGAGCCAGGGGTTTATAGCTTTCTTTTACTATTGATAAATAAGTTCCTCTGCAAGATGAGTAAATACTTCACCGATCACCGAATCCTCGTCATAGACGGAGGAGCCTGTATTCTCCTCAGGCTGAGCAAAAGGCACTTGAGCAATGATATGGGAATGAAGCTCCTCTGCTAATTTTTCTGCACCGCCTTGACCGAAGAGATAGTTCTTTTCACCGTTCGATTCAAAGTAGGCCATATTTTCAACCACACCAAGAATCGAGTGTTTGGTATGCTGAGCCATGACTCCCGCACGAGAAGCGACATGGGAAGCAGCATAGTGAGGAGTGGTCACTATGATCTCTTGCGCTTGTGGAATCATAGCTGCCACATCAATGGCGACATCTCTTGTACCGGGCGGTAAATCCAGCAAGAGATAATCGAGTTCACCCCAATGGGTATTCGTAAGGAAATTACGAATCCATTTGTTCAGCATCGGGCCGCGCCACATGACAGGCTGGTTATCTTTTGCAAAGAAGCCCATCGACATCACTTTTACCCCATGACTTTCGGCCGGAATCGCCGTTTGGTCAATCATGGTTGGCTTTTGGTCGATCTTCATCATCGCAGGAATACTAAACCCATAAATATCTGCATCTAAAATCCCCACACGTTTCCCAAGCCGGGCAAGAGCTGCGGCTAAGTTAATCGTAATCGTAGACTTACCGACACCACCTTTACCGCTTGTCACTGCAATGAAGGTAACACCAGACTCAGGCAGAAGCATTTTCGGCATACCTTGTTCTGTAGCATTTTGTGTTTTTAATGAAGAGGTTATCTTCTGGCGTTCTTCATCTGTCATGGAACCAAACGTAATCGAAACGCTGGATGCACCGATTTCTTTTAGTGCCTGTTCAATATCCTGCTGTATCTTTGCTTTTAGCGGGCAACCTTAATGGTTAAAATAACGTCCAGCGAGACATGCGTACCGTCAACCTGTATATTCCGAACCATATTAAGGTCAACGATACTTTGATGAAGTTCCGGGTCATGAATATTCTTTAGTGTTTGTAAAATTTGTTCATTTGTCAGCATATAAGAAACCACCTTATTTTAAGCCTTTGCCGAGCCCTTTTAAAAAGTGGATTCCAAAATTTAAAGAGCGATTGACATCTGGATCATTTAATAGTTTTAAAAGTTTGAAGGCACTAATCTTTTCATCTGATTCAATAGCTTTGTTTGCTTCATCCAGTCCTGTAGTCAGGCTATTGATAAGTTTCGTTGTTGTTTCAGGATCGATTTCAGATAGTGCTCCAGCCGCACCCATTAAGTTGTTGATCATATTCGTAACCGGTTTACGAGCCAATTGACTAAGGGCCACATGAGCGACATCTTCTTTTGCTTCTAGCAGTTTAGTAGCTGCTTCTAGCGCTCCGATATCATTTAATTCTGCCATGATCGAAAAGACTTGTTGCACCATGTCTTCATTCTCGGACAAAAGCTGTTTTAAATTCTCTAACTTTTCTTCCTTTTGTTGTTCTTCCGTTACTTGTTGTTTTTTAATCGTTGTAATTGGCGCAGCCATGTGGTCACTCCCTTTCGTTAGTCGTTGTTAAATGTACGTATCCAGGACGATTCCATTTACGCTCGACTTCAACGCCATTTTGTGGATGACGTTTTTTATAACGTGGATTAGTCCTCGGAAGCGGATTTTTCCCTTTTGGTTTCAGTACTTCGACACGTACTTTTGTTTGTTTATAAGCCGGTGTAGATGTATTAATGTCTGCAGCCGGACCGGTTAAGAAATTAATAGCTGAATCTTTACTAACCGAGTTCATTGGTAAAAATAGTTCGTTTCCTTGTACCCGATCGGTTACTAGGGCATTTAATTTTAATGCACCATACGGAGATACGAGACGAAGTAGGGCCCCATCTTCAATACCGCGTGCCTTGGCTAGTTCTGGTGAAACCTCTACAAAAATCTCAGGTACTTTGGATTGGATCCCTTTTGATTTATTCGTCATGTTTCCTTCATGGAAGTGTTCCAGCATACGGCCGTTGTTAATAAGACAGTCATACTGAGCTTCATATTGGGCAGGTTTTACCCAATCATGTAAAGCAAAACGTGCCTTTTTATCAGGGAAGTTAAATCCATCTTCATAGAGTAAAGGTGTATCTTTTCCATCCAGGCTACCCCAACAGAAACTGCCCCAATCGGCGAGAACATCATAGTTAGCTTGAGAGAAGAGGGGAGATAGGCTAGCCATTTCATCAAAAATCTCACTTGGATGACTATAGTTCCAATCTGCACCTAAACGGCGTGCTACTGCCTGAAGGATTTCCCAATCGGCTTTTGATTCACCTAGCGTGGGTAACACTTGATAGAGACGCTGCACACGGCGTTCTGTGTTGGTGAAAGTACCTTCTTTTTCAAGCGATGGTGCTGCTGGTAAAATGACGTCTGCGTATTGTGCTGTACGTGATAGGAAGATGTCTTGTACAACAAAGAAATCGAGTTGCGAAAGAACTTTATCTACGTGGTTTGAATCGCAGTCGACAAGAGCCATATCTTCGCCCACTAAGTACATAGCTTTCATTTTACCTTCAATAATTGCATCTAACATTTTCATGTTTGTACGACCTGGTTCTGGCTTGATTTTTACACCATATGCTCTTTCAAATTTCTCGCGTTCCGCATCGTTTGTCACTTTTTGATAACCTGGCAATAGGTTTGGAAGTGTACCCATGTCGCACGCACCTTGCACATTGTTATGACCGCGAAGAGGGTAGGCACCTGCACCAGGGCGACGATAGTTACCCGTAGCGAGAAGTAGATTTGAGATTGCTGCTGATGTGTAGGAGCCGCCTGTATTTTGGGTAACACCCATACCCCAAAGAACACAGGTACCGTCTGCATCACGAATCATTTCCGCAACGTGAATCAGCGTATCTTTTGAAATACCGGTCGTCTCTTCCGCGTATTCCAATGTGTACTTTTCAAGCACTTCGGTGAACTCATCAAAGAAATGTACATTTTCATTAATGAAGGCTTCATCATGCCAACCTTGATCAATGATGTATTTGGTAACCGCCATGATCCATACTTGGTCTGTGCCTTGTTTTGGACGGATGAAGATATCAGAACGCTCCGCCATCTCATGTTTACGAATATCGGAAACAATTAATTTTTGTCCGTGTAGCTTATGAGCACGTTTTACTCGAGTCGCTAAAACAGGGTGACCTTCTGCAGGGTTTGCTCCAACAATGATAACAAGGCCAGCTTTTGCAATATCTTTAATCGTTCCAGCGTCACCACCCATACCAACGGTGCGTAGTAATCCGTCTGTAGCAGGAGATTGGCAATAACGCGAACAGTTATCGACGTCATTAGTTTCGAACAATTGACGTGCCATTTTTTGAATTAAGTAGTTTTCTTCGTTTGTAATTTTGGAAGATGAGATAAATCCGACTGAACCGGAGCCGTATTCCTTTTGAATGCCGCCAAGTTTAGAGGCAATTAAATCAAGTGCTTCGTCCCATGATGACTCAACAAATTCATCATTTTTACGAATTAGTGGTTTTGTAATCCGTTCTTCGGAGTTGATGAAATCCCATCCGAACTTTCCTTTTACACAGGTAGAGATCGCATTGACGGGACCTACCGAAGGTTGTACTTTTAAAATTTTTCGGTCTTTTGTCCAAACTTCAAACGAGCAGCCTACACCACAGAAAGTACATACGGTTTTTGTTTTTTTCGTACGTTTACTTCGCATGGCAGCTTCGATTTCAGATACAGCAAAGATACCGCTATATCCAGGTTCAACGTCCTTAATTACATTAATCATTGGAGTGAGCATATCTTGTTTGAGTCCAGTCATAAAACCGGCTTCGCCAAGCATCGTTTTTTCCATAAGCGCGTTACATGGACAGACGGTAACACACTGACCGCAGCTGACACAGGAGGAATCGTTAATGGTAGCGCCTTCATCCCAAACTACTCGGGGTCTATCTGCTTCCCAATCGATGGATAACGTTTCGTTCACTTGTAAATTTTGACACACTTCTACGCATTGTCCACATGCGATACATTGATTGGGATCATATCGATAAAATGGATGCGACATATCCACTTGATCTGGTTCTACTTTTGGTTCATAAGGATATTTTTGATGCTCAATTTCCATGAGTTCTGCTGTGTTATGTAATTTACAATCGCCGTTGTTATTGTCACATACGGTACAATACAGCAAATGATTTTCTAGTATACGATCCATTGCTTCGGTTTGAGCAGCCTTTGCCTTCTGGGAAGTAAGCTCCACATTCATGCCGTCTACTGCTTTTGTTGAACAAGAACGAACGAGCTCGCCATTCACTTCAACGATACATGTATCACAAGTTTGAATCGGATCAACAGAGGGTACGTGACAAATTTGTGGATGGGGGATGCCGTTTTGATTAAGGGTATCAAGAATCGATGCTCCTTCTAAAGCGTCATACGGTACGCCATTAATGTTAATTTTAGTCAAGGTTATTTCCTCCTTTTGCTCTAAGAGACTTATATGTTCTCAGGATCATATTTAGGATGAATAATGAATAAAATATGGAGTTAATTATTAGATTTAAAGAAACGGTGAGTAAAAAATAAAAAATCCACCATGAAACAGCATGCAGTAAACATGCTGAATAGCTCATGGTGGATAAAATTAATAGCAGGCCTTGCTAAAAATTCAATCTACTTTTATTTATTATTTATGTAACAATAGAGTTCAAACATTACCTATTCAAACTCCATTGTTTCCACATTGATACATTGATTATAGCTCTTTTTGATAAGAATGTTCAATAATAGCAATAAATTTTATTAATGAGAATGGTTATCAAGTTAAATTATGTAATGTAATTTAGAGAAAACATGGGTTAGAATTTGTAAGATAATGGACAAAAGCAGGCTTTACTAGTACTATTTATCTGCGAAAGTTGAATAAATTGACCAATCTATTTCCTTTAATTTTATAAAAGTGTATTGATGATGGGGGATCGTTATAATGTCAAAAAAAGTGCATGAATTTAATGACATGATTCGAAAACTACGTAAAGATAAATTTGGAAAAGGACCTGAGCGTATTCATACCGTTTTCGTTGAGAACATGGCTATTTCCACTTTATACGGTAATCTCACACCTACCGAAAAATTTATTGCGAGTACAGCTGACGGATTGAAAATGGTTCACGCGGCACGCACAAGTATGATTCAAGATTTGTATAGTGAATCACCTCCAGAAGGCATGGAAGAACTGATAGGCTCAAAGCTGCTCCATTTATTTTCAGACATCAAAATTGATGAGGACTTTGCTATTTCTGTATTTGTTTTTGAAGACAATATTAGAGAGTAAAGAGGATGCCGTATGGAAAAAGCAGTAACAAGAGAGGTTACACATGTTGAAGGTGAACAGATTCAAGTAAGAGAAGATCTTGTAGTTACAGAATATGCGGTCACTGTTAAAATTAATCAACAAGAGTTTGTTACCATGGTTTGTACACCAGAGTATGTAGAAGATATGGTTATTGGATATTTAGCTTCTGAACGGATCATTCGGAGTTCCACAGATATTGTACAAGTTTGGTATCAAGAAAAAGAAGGTTTTGTACATGTCAAAACCAAGGGTGTTAATCCTTACTCACAACAAATTCAGAATAAAAGATACATCACCTCTTGCTGTGGTATGAGTCGTCAAGGTTTCGTTTTTGCTAATGATGCACTCGTAACCAAAAAAATAGAAGATATTCATGTGCGTATTACAACAAATGATTGTTTTCGGTTAATGCGAGATATGCAAGATTCAGCTGATATTTTCAAAAAAACGGGTGGAGTGCATAATGCATCGCTATGTGATGTGAATGGGATTATACTAAGTCGAATGGATATTGGACGCCATAATGCACTTGATAAAATATATGGATATTGCCTGCGAAACAACATTAGTATGAAAGATAAGATCATCGTATTTAGCGGACGAATTTCATCTGAAATTTTACTCAAAGTATCTAAAATTGGGTGTGAAATTGTGTTGTCGAAATCAGCTCCAACCGAACTAGCATTGCAATTGGCAGAAGAACTCGGTATTACGACGGTAGGTTTTATTCGTCAGAATTCCCTTAATATATATACACATAAAGAGCGTATTCTTTTACCTGTAAATGAATAACTCTTCAAAATGAAAGAAGGAGATTACAATTTCAAATCTACAAGACCAACTACATAGACCTCTAAGAGATTTAAGAATTTCCGTGACAGACCGATGTAATTTTCGTTGTCAGTATTGTATGCCTGCCGAGGTATTTGGTCCAGATTTTGCTTTTTTACCGTCTGATAAAATACTTAGTTTTGAAGAAATCGAACGATTAGTCAAGATTTTCGTCTCATTAGGGGTGAGAAAAGTACGTATTACGGGCGGGGAGCCTTTACTACGTAAAGATCTGCCTAAGTTAATAGAACGAATTCATCGCATCGCTGGAGTAGAGGAGATTGCCTTAACAACCAACGGCACTTTACTAAAAAAATATGCACATGATTTAGCAAAAGCAGGATTATCTCGAGTTTCGGTTAGCTTGGATTCACTAAATGAGGAACGTTTTTTCGAGATGAATGGCCATCGGGGCAAAGTGTCAACGGTATTACAAGGAATAGAGAAAGCGGCAGAAGCTGGCTTACTAGTAAAGATCAATATGGTTGTGCAAAAAGGGAAGAACGAACAAGATATCGTACCTATGGCGAGATTTTTTAAAGAGAAACAGCATATCCTCAGGTTTATTGAATATATGGATGTTGGGAACTCGAATGGTTGGCGGATGGATGACGTTGTATCTAAGAAAGAAATCATTGACCGGATTAACGAGTTCTCACCTTTGAAACCTACTGATCCTAATTATATAGGGGAAGTGGCTACGCGTTATCAATATGAAGATGGTCAGGGTGAAATCGGCGTGATCTCCTCTGTAACCGATTCTTTCTGCGGGACTTGTTCGCGTGCACGGATCTCTGCAGAAGGAAAATTATATACTTGTTTATTTGCAACAGAGGGAACGAATCTACGAGATTTATTACGGTCTGGGGAAGATGATGACTCCATCACCCGGTATATTTCAGAGGTATGGGCAAATAGAAATGATCGCTATTCCGACGAACGAAATGAAGAGACAATGAGAAAAAGAAAGAACTCAAAAATCGAAATGTCACACATCGGTGGTTAGACAAAATAAAAAAGAGAGCAGAAGAATTTCTCTGCTCCCTCATTATCAATATCTAATTAGCGTTGCAATAACACGACCCCGCTGATTGCAGATGTTCTTTTCTTGAAAATGATCTTGAAGCCAACATGCTTATCTAACATACAAGCTAATGAGGTACCAATCCATGCATTGTGTTTTAAACCATATTTACAAGGCTCAGAACTCCCAATGACACGTACGGAGACGATTCTTTTTGGAGAGCCAGGGATTAGAGGGTTTCTTGCCCAAGTAATTAATACAAGGTCAGGTTGTCTAGTAGCTTTTATACTTGTCATTTAATCACCTCTTTTCTTCTAGTATTCTATATTAAATGCAACTAGAGGAAGAAGTGTGCTAGACAAATCTATTAAAAATAAAGAGAATCCATCGAGAATCTATGAATATATCAATTAGTTGTTATACGAAGGAAATATCAATAGAATCAAAAAGGAATGAATTCTGATTGATAGATTAGGGTTCAAAAGAACCAAATTTATATGAAATTGAATGAAGTGACTCAGATCGGTGTAATGATAAGTAGGGAGAAATAAAGTTCTATATAGTTGGGAAATGATCCCGATCTATTTTTCGAAAAAGGTTGACTTTCATTTAGATTAGTAATAAACTTTAGTTAAGCGATTGATAAAAAGTAAGTTACGAACGTCAAGCAATGAATTGCCAAGAGGCATGAATGATTAAAATCCCTGAATGTTAGAGATATGGAATGCAGCTCATTTTCACATCGAAAATAAAGAAGCCATTCGTTATTACTTCGTCGAACATATGGGATTTGATTTTTAATCATATATCTTAAATTTGTAATACTTTAATTAGAGGTAATTAAAAGGCAGGGATAAACAATGAACCATTTAAAAGGGATTCACCATGTAACAGCAATTACGAGTAACGCTGAGAAAAATTATGAGTTTTTCACTTATGTCCTGGGTATGCGGTTAGTGAAAAAAACAGTAAACCAAGATGATATTCAGACGTATCATTTGTTCTTTGCAGATGATAAAGGCAGTGCAGGTACGGATATGACATTCTTTGATTTTCCTGGTATCCCCAAAGGCACCCATGGTAATGATGAGATCTACAAATCTTCTTTCCGTGTTCCTACCGACAAAGCGATTGATTATTGGAAAGAACGCTTTGATCGCCTTGGAGTAAGTCATTCCGGAATTCAAGAGCTGTTTGGGAAGAAAACATTGTCTTTTGTCGACTTTGATGATCAGCAGTATCAATTGATCTCAGATGAGTTGAACAAAGGGGTTCCTTCCGGAACGCCATGGCAAAAAGGTCCGATCCCACTAGAGTATGCGATTACAGGACTAGGTCCTATCTTTGTACGCTTCTCCCAGTTTGATTATTTCAAAGAATTGATGGAGAGAGTGCTTTTGTTTAAAGAAATTGCACAGGAAGGAAATCTTCATTTATTTGAAGGAGGCGAAGGTGGAAATGGAGCCCAGGTTGTCGTTGAAGACAACACGGAACTCCCGCCAGCTCGTCAAGGATACGGTACGGTTCACCATGCTGCATTCCGGGTTGAGAACCGGGCTGTGCTTGATGAGTGGACATCTCGTATGGAAAGCTTCGGCTTTACTACTTCAGGTTATGTAGACCGTCACTTCTTTGAATCCTTGTATGCAAGAGTAACTCCGCAGATTTTGTTTGAATTTGCAACAGATGGTCCTGGTTTTATGGGGGATGAACCTTATGAAACGCTGGGAGAGAAATTGTCTCTGCCGCCATTCTTGGAATCGCGCCGTGAGCAAATTGAGCGAGATGTTCGCCCGATCGACACGATGCGCAGCGATAAAGTTTTCAATAAGGAGTAAACTTTATTATTTCGGTCAAACTCGAAATGAGTTGATGAAATATTAAAGTAAACTGCAAAGATTTTATCGTTGGAGAATCGATAGACCCTTTACAGGATCCTTTGAAAAATATAAATACATTATATTCAATTAATAGGAGGAAATTTATTATGAATTTTTTTGAAGCAGTAGAAACACGCCGTTCCGTATATGCACTTAACAAAGAAGTAAAGGTGTCTGACGATCGTATTAAAGAAATCGTTGAGCATGCAGTAAAACACGTACCATCTTCATTCAACTCCCAATCCACTCGCGTTGTGGTTCTTTTCAAAGGCGAACACGAAAAATTGTGGGACATGACAACAGAAGTACTGAAAGCAGTTATGGGCGATGCAGACTTCTCCGGAACTCAGCAAAAAATGGATATGTTTAAAGGTGCTTATGGTACCGTATTGTTCTTCGAAGATCAAGCGGTTATAGCTGGCTTGCAAGAAGCATTCCCTGCATATGCAGAGAACTTCCCAATCTGGTCTGAACAAACTTCTGGTATGCACCAATTCGCAGTATGGACTGCTTTTGCTACAGAAGGGGTCGGCGCTTCCTTGCAACATTATAACCCACTGGTTGACGAAAGAATTGCTAACGAGTGGAACGTTCCTGAATCTTGGAAACTTCGTGCTCAAATGCCGTTCGGTGGTATTGCACAACCAGCTGGCGACAAAGAATTCAAATCGCTGGATGAGCGCATTAAATTCTTCGGCTAAGTTTCTACCTAGTTTCAGCCATTCCTTTATCTTCGGATGAAGGGATGGCTTTTTATTTGTAAACATTTCTACTGCAGGTACTGTTCGTCCACTATTCTGCATACATAACTTTATATCTCAAAATGCAGAAAAGAGGGGAGTGGGCGATGTGGAGTGGAGTGTGATCTGGGATCTTATTGACCCGCGTCTAGTTGGGGTGGTAGCCGCTTGTTGGGTCGTGGGATTTATTCTTAAATCTACGCCGGCTATACCGGATTGGACCATTGTATATTTCGTTGTTATTGTTGCTGTACTGCTTACAGTCTGGATGCTGGGCTGGTCTCCGGATTCAGTCGTGCAGGGGATTCTAGCCGGATCTTTCTCTGTATATGGACATCAGGTGGTTAAACAGACGCGCAGTATTGGAAGAGAAAATTAGGGTAATGGGCTGATAATGAAGCATGAGCAAGATAATATAACAAAAAAACCGTAACCCAGTAGATAAGGGTTACGGTTTTTTTGTTGAAATGCTTTTTATAATTAAAAGATTTATTTCAAATCTTCAATGGAGTCGACATCCATGTAAGCTGGAACAGTAAGTCCTGTTTTTGCACCTTCCATATTCACACCAACATCTTCGACTTTGTCAATGTAACGATCGTAGTATGCTGCGGAAGTGACAGGCATCCATGCTGCCAGGGTTGCATCCACATCTCCAGCTGCGACACCAGTCCACATTGGACCCATCTCTACTTGAAGGGAAGTTACATTGTAACCAAGTTCCTCTTCGAGAATATATTCCACGAGATTTGTGCTTGCGATTTCGGAGTCCCAAGCTACATAGCTAAGTTTTAATGTCTCACCATTCGAAGACCGGAGACCTTTTGTCCACTCAGCGACTTTGTCTTTATGAGCTTCAGCCCATTCTTTTGCCGCTTGCTGTGGATCGGAGCCGTCCTGGATAGCAATCATCATTTCAGCCATCTCTTCAGCAGTCCAGTTGAAGCGATCCAAGAACTCGTAGGCTGTCGGATGATCTTCTTTGAGTCCTTTACGGACAATCGTACGAATTTCTTCTGCTTCTCCATAAGATTTAAGCGGATCTTCAAGGAATTTCAGATCATATTTGTTGAACATCCAGTGCGGAGTCCAGCCCGTTATGATAATAGGCTCTTCATTCTTCAGTGCTTTCTCCAGCATCGCTGTCATTGCGGAACTGGAACCTTCCACAAGCGTCCAATCTGTCAGATCATAATCTTCCAGTGCTTGTTTTGTAGAAGTCATGATACCGGCACCAGGGTCAATACCCACAATCTGATAATTTACTTCTTCGCCAACTGCGTTGCGTTCTGCACCATCAGCAGCATTATTACCTACAAAATACTGAGAAAAACCAGCGATAAGTACAATAGCTGTAGCAGCCGAGATCATCCAGATCCGCTGTTTCGAAGTAAAGCGGCTGTGTTTCTTCTTCCCTGGCTTACCTACCAGATTTTGCGAGAAACGGTCGAGCACGATCGCGAGTACAACAACGACGAGCCCTGCTTCAAATCCTTTACCAATCTGAAGTTGTCCAACTGCACGGTATACCTCAGCACCAATACCTTGTGCCCCAATCATTGACGCGATTACGACCATGGATAGTGACAACATAATGGTTTGGTTAACACCACTCATTAGTGTTGGCATGGCTAGCGGAAGCTGCACTTTAAATAGCTTCTGAGTTGAAGTTGAACCAAAAGCGTCAGCCGCTTCGACAAGTTCCGTGGACACTTGGCGGATACCAAGATGTGTCATACGAATCGTTGGCGGGATGGAGAAAATAACAGATGCAATAACACCCGGTACAACACCCAGACTAAAGAAAGTAACGGCTGGAAGCAGGTATACGAACGCAGGCATCGTCTGCATTAGATCGAGGATCGGAGTAACCACTCTTTCCACGCCGCGGCTATACGCCGACAGAATACCAAGGGGTACACCGATCACGACGGATACAATCCCTGACGTTACGACGAGTCCCAGTGTATCCATGGATTGCGTCCAGTAACCTAGGTTATAGATGAGCAGGAAGCCAATTACCGTGAATGCGGTAAGTTTCCATTTTCCGAGTATATAAGCAAGAACACCAAAAATGATAATAAAAAGAAAAGGGTGGGGCAACAAAAACAGCCCCGAGAAAAATCCGACGACACTTTCGATAATAGTCGAAATGACGCCGAAGAATCCGGAGAGTGAGTCATTTAGCCAATTAACTGCGGCATCTGTCCACTCAGCTATGGGTAACTTCGGCATGAGATGGTTCCTCCTTCGTTGTAACTTCGCCGCCAAGGGCTCCGAGCAGTGCGCCTCTTACGATAACGCCTACGATTCTTCCATTGTCGCCTACTACGGCTACAGGAACTTTGGCAGAGCTTGTAATTTCAAATAGATCATTCATCATCGTTTCAGGCGGTACTTGAGGTCCGTCTGTAATGAGAATATCTTGTAATGTTTTTCCGTCTTTAAAGGCCTGAACAGCATCTTCCGCAGTGATAACACCGAGCAGTTTTTTAGTACGGTCGATGACAAACAGATTAGATATACCACGTTCACGCATCAGCTCAAGTGCTACACGAGGGCCGCGATCGAGTGTAATGGTCTCTGGTCGGAGCATGACGTGAGAAGCAGTGAGTACTTTAGATAAGTCCACATCCTCGACGAAACGAGCGACAAATGAGTTAGCAGGCTGAATCATAATTTCTTCCGGTGTGCCAATTTGTTCAACAGAACCGTCTTTCATCAGCGCAATTCGGTCTCCAATACGAAGAGCCTCGTCCAGATCATGCGTAATGAAGATAATTGTTTTTTGCATGCGTTCTTGCAGCTCTAAGAGCTCATCTTGCATGTCACGGCGAATAAGTGGATCAAGTGCGCTGAACGCTTCGTCCATAAGCAGTACTTCTGGATCATTAGCAAGGGCTCGTGCAAGACCGACACGCTGTTGCATCCCGCCGCTGAGTTCGCTTGGAAGTTTATCTTCCCAACCTTTAAGTCCTACCAGCTCAAGAGCTTCTTTTGCTTTTTCTCTGCGTATCGCTTTATCTACTTTTTGAATCTCCAAACCATATTCGACGTTATCGAGTACAGTGCGGTGAGGTAGAAGAGCAAAGCTTTGGAATACCATGCTGATGGTTTCGCGGCGAACTTTTCGCAGCTGCTCTTTGTTCATTTTACGAAGATCTTTCCCGTGAACGAGAATTTCTCCTGAAGTAGGTTCAATCAAGCGGTTGAGCATTCGTACAAGTGTGGATTTACCACTACCAGAGAGCCCCATAATTACGAAGATTTCTCCCTGCTTGATGTCCATGTTGACTTGATTTACGCCAACCGTAATATTTTTCTCTTTAGCCAAGCGCTTTTTATCCCAACCTTGTTCAAGAAGCTTAACTCCCTCTTGAGCATTAGGACCAAACAGCTTACTTACATTTTTCACTTCTAGTATGGTCATGCTTATCTTTACACCCCTTTTTCTATAACGATATAAGCTTTATTTCACTTAATTTAAACATTTGCCTTTGCTATTGTAACAAAATGGTTCTATACTTTCAATTGTACATTCCGTATGTTAAGTTTGTACAGTAAAAACTGTACGGATTGAATATTCGGAAAATACGCATATTTTCTTGAGTATTCTTCATTTATTGAGGAATAGCTACGCATAAGACATCTTTACTTTTTATATTGCTTTTTTTAAAATAGATCATGACATTTAACAAAAAATGTGATCTATTTTATCGATTTATTAATTTGCTTTATAGATTGTCCTTAATGTAATTCTTTTATGATTCTGGTTATTCGAACCAAGCGAGTGAGAATATTTCAGTTATTTATTTGAACAGTAAGCGTTTTTATAAATGTAGGATTAAGGGTAGAATGGGAGGTTACAAGCATGAGCTTGGACCAATTAAATGAAGAACAACAATTAAAAGTAATGAATATTCGTAAGCGTGTCATTCAAACCGTGGGTAAAAATATGGAATTGTACGGACTCACTTCTTCTGCTGGCCATCTATATGGACTTCTCTTTTTTGCGAATCAACCCATGACGCTTGATGATATGGGAAGAGAAATGGAAATGAGTAAGACCAGCATGAGCACGAGTGTACGTAATCTTCTTGATCTTCAAATGGTAAATAAGGTATGGAGTAAAGGCTCTCGTAAGGATCAGTATGAAGTGGAATATGACTGGCATCAGACCTTTATGGATTATTTCACTATTAAATGGAGACAAGCAGCAGAGAGTAATCTTCTTTCATTTAGAAAAGCAATCGAAGAATTGAATAGGCTTTTAAAAGAGCATGTTGAAGATGAAAAACTTTACGAGATCCTATCTAGAGATAAGAAAAAGATGGAGGGAGCCGTAGCTTATTACAAGTGGCTGAACCGTTTAATCGATGCCATGGAATCGGAAGAAATTTTTCAGCTTGTTCCTAAAGAGGAATCGGATAAGTAACCGTTGAGTTCATGATAAGTCTCACTTTCTACCGCAGAAGGTTGAGGCTTTTTTTGTGTGTTTCAATCCATTTTAAATATTCATTTCTCCAGCTTGTCAGGCCAGTCTGCATAAATCGAACAAGTCCCTCATAAACATGTATCAATCAGTCGAAAACAGTGTTAAAGGGGATGATGTCATGCGCCGGATATCATGGATTATTGCCATGGTACTGTGCTTTTCAGGTCTGCTTACGGCTTGTGGACCAAAGGATGCAGAGTCAGTAGTAAAAGATTTGAACGAGGTCGTAGGAGAGCTAGAAAGTTACAAAGGTTCGGGTGTAATGACACTTTATTCTGGAGAAACACCACAGGAGTACAAAGTAGAAGTATCGCATCAAAAACCTTCTTATTATCGTATTGCATTAACGAATGCTAAGAAAAACATCACACAAATTGTGCTACGTAATGATGATGGCGTATTTGTTTTAACACCGAGCCTGAATAAAAGTTTCCGGTTCCAAAGCAACTGGCCGGACGATCAGGGTCAAGTCTATTTATATGAAACCCTTGTCCGCAGTATTATTGGCGATAATGCCCGTCAATTCGCAGATGAAGAAGACAGTTATGTGTTTGACGTAGCTGCCAATTACAATACTCATTCGCTAGTTCGTCAGAAGATTTGGCTGGACAAAGAAAATTATTCGCCAAAACATGTTGCTGTATCGGATGCCAACGCTAACGTTGTTGTTGATGTAAAATTTGATACATTTGAATTTGGTGCAAAGTTTGAAAAAGATTCTTTTGATATGCAGAAGAACATGTCGGCTGGTAATGGAGAGGCTCAAGCTCCGGAAGCAGGCAGCACCCCTACGATTAATGAAGATGTGAATACACCGGAAGTATCTGCTCCTGAAGAGCAGGATCCTGGAGTAGACGTTTCCGATCAGCCTGAACTAGGGCAGCCAGGTGACGAGGTTGGGGGAGAAGTGAATCCGGATGACAGTGCGAGTGCGGAAGAAGGAGCATCAAGTAATCTGGGAGACTTTGGAGTCATCGAACCAACATATCTTCCGAATGGGGTAAACATGAAAGGCGAGCCGACGATTATGGAAACGGAAGATGATTATGCAGTCATGTTACGTTTCGAAGGAACCTATGACTACACTATTATTGAAGCAAGACCACAAGACAGGGCCTCTTCCTATGCTGCAACAACACCTGTAGATCTTGGCTTTACGATTGGTATGATGACCACAGAATTACCTCAGACGTTGACATGGTTTGATGAAGGAATGGAGTACCGTATTACTAGCGATAACCTACCAGTAGCAGAAATGGTACAAATCGCCGCTTCTATGCAGGACCAATCGGGTAAATAATAGTTGAGACAGGCGGATACCGAATATTTACGAAGCTTTTCTTCGTAAATTACACGGCTGTTCGCCTCTTTTTTATCCGCAGATTGTAGGCAAAATGGGGTTTGACGTCGAATATAGCAATAAATGTAATTCCTATTCCTTACAGGAATCAAATACCTTAGCCAAAGGCATTTGACAGTCGACTTTCTCTCGCATACCATTAGTTTATTGTTAGGTAGGAATTAAAATCAGGGAAGGTGACTGAGGGTGGAAGGACAGTATCGCCCGACCCAAGCTGAAATTAACTTGGATCATTTAAGACATAATGTGAATGTATTTCGCAAGAGTTTGCCAGAAGATGTGTTATTCAGTGCTTGTGTTAAGGCGAATGCTTACGGTCATGGTGCTGTAGAGATGTCGAAGGAACTTGAAAGGATAGGAGTTGACTATCTCAACGTTGCTTTTCTTGACGAAGCCCTAGAACTGCGTAAAGCAGGGATAAACACACCGATACTTATACTGGGATATACACCACCGGAAGGGATAGAGACTGCATATCGTCATGATATTACGGTAACGGTATTTAGTGAGGAAGTTATCACAAGTATCGAAAAACTTGATCCTTCCGAAGATATACGCAAGCTGAAAGTGCATCTCAAGATTGACAGTGGGATGGGGCGTCTTGGAGTGATTACGGTAGAAGACGCAAAGCAGGCAGCAAGTCGCCTGTCATGTCTTCCTTATGTAGAACTCGAAGGGGCATATACCCATTTTGCCAAAGCGGATGAAGAAAACAAAGACTATACACTGATGCAATATCAACGGTTCATGGATGTGATTAGCGCGCTGCGGGAATCAGGTTGCAAGCTCCCGATCATACATACGGGTAATAGCGCTGCTGCTATTGATACTCCCTCTCTTTCGCTGAATATGGTGCGGGTAGGAATTAGCCTGTACGGACTATATCCATCAGATGAGGTAGATAAGCAGAGCGTGCATTTACTCCCAGTGCTGTCACTAAAAACAAAGATTGTTTATGTAAAAAATGTTCCTGAACATTGGGGCATTAGTTACGGAACCAAGTATTATTCTTCAGAAGAAGAAAGGATTGGAACCCTTCCGATCGGTTATGCAGATGGTTACTCACGTATGCTAACCGGTAAAGCAGAAGTTTTAATACGCGGCCACCGCGTCCCGGTCGTTGGTACCATTTGTATGGATCAGTGTATGGTGTCTTTGCAAACGTTAACGTATAAAGAAGATATTAAAGCTGGTGAAGAGGTTGTTCTCATCGGTCAGCAAATGGGCAGTACAATTACTGCCGACGAGCTGGCATCGAAGATTGATACGATTAACTATGAAGTTCTGTGCATGATTGCGAATCGTGTCCCGCGAGTTTATATCCGGGATGGAAAGGTCATCGCTCACGTTAACGCGCTGTTATCCTAAGTTTCGTGAAATTTCTGTGAAGGAAAGAGGATTTCGTCTAAAACCCGCGAATTGTGTAGATATCTTAAAATGGATGATGTACGTATCAGTTCATTCCGTTTATAATGAGTAATGCATACTTGATATACGCGGGGCATATATATCCTCTTGTATAAATTTCCTGAAATAACGTTATACTGGTTTACAGTGGCGTAGGTTTTGTGTGGGGGTGGAAGAGACTTGACCAATGTACAGAACACCAAACGGATTATGATCAGTTTACCCGATCATCTTTTGCAGGAAGTTGATGGTATCGTAGCAATGGAAAATTCGAACCGCAGTGAATTTATTAGGCAGGCTATGAAGCTGTACCTGATGGAGCGCAAGAAGCGTTACATTAGAGAAACCATGCAGCGCGGCTACATGGAAATGGCCAAAATTAATTTGACCATGGCTTCCGAAGCCTTTCACGCGGAGGATGATGCAGACAGCATTCTGGGCCGCTTAGTGAGCGGGGTGTAAACATTGATCGTAAAACGCGGAGACGTATTTTTTGCGGATCTTTCACCCGTTGTTGGTTCCGAGCAAGGGGGAGTCAGACCGGTGCTTGTGATCCAGAATGATATCGGCAATCGGTTTAGCCCAACCTGCATCGTAGCTGCCATTACGGCACAGATTCAGAAGGCGAAATTGCCGACCCACGTAGAAATTGATGCCGAAGCGCATGGTTTTGACCGAGATTCTGTCGTTCTGCTTGAGCAGATTCGGACCATTGATAAGCAGCGTCTTACAGATAAGATTACGCATCTGGATGACGAGACGATGAAGCTTGTTAATGAATCGTTACAGATCAGCCTAGGTTTAATTGATTTCTAGTGAGCATAAGGAGCGAACAGTATTGCAGTACTGTTCGCTCTTTTTGTTATGTTTAGATATCTCTTTTGTGTAAAATTAACGTTTTAGTATTTATTTTAGATGAAGATGGAATCAGAAGACGAAGATAGTACATTGCATTTAAAATCAACCGATTCTATACTGTGAAGAGGATCAGCAATTTTCACATTTCATTTTTGAAAGCGCTATTAAATAGACATGGGAGTGAATCACAACATGGCGATTTTTTATAACGAAGATAAACGGATTTTCCACCTGCAAACCAAGAGTGCTAGTTATGTATTTCAGGCATTGCCTACAGGTCATTTGACTCAAATATATTATGGTAAAAGATTACGCGATAACGATTTCGCATGGATTCATGTACGTGAGGAGCGATGTTCGTTCAGCCCGAATCCCGTCCCAGAAGATCGGACGATTTCTTTTGATACTTTGCCTCAGGAGTATCCGGTATATGGGACGAGCGATTTCCGCTCTCCGGCTTTTCAGCTACGTCAGCCGAACGGTTCAACGGTAACTGAGTTTTTGTACAAAAATCACCGAATTATAAACGGTAAACCTGCATTATCGGGACTGCCAGCGACTTATACGGAGCAGGATACCGAAGCGGATACCCTCATTGTGGAACTTGAAGATTCCGTAGCAGGAATCCAATTAGAACTGACTTATACCGCATTTCATGAGTACGATGCGATTACACGTTCCGCACGAATTATAAATATAGGGGATGCTACAAACGAAATTGTACGCGCTTTAAGTGCAAGTATTGATTTCCCTCATGCGAACTACGAGTGGCTGCAGCTTTCAGGAGCTTGGATTAGAGAACGGAATATTGTCCGCAAACCGCTTACCTTTGGCAATCAAAGTGTAGAAAGTCGCAGAGGTTCCAGCAGTCATCAGCAGAATCCGTTTGCGGCTCTATTAAGTCCGAATGCAACAGAAGATACTGGTGAAGTCTATGGATTCAGTCTTGTTTACAGCGGTAATTTCGTAGCACAGGCAGAAGTGGATCAGTTCCAAACCACACGTTTGTCCCTTGGCATTAATCCGTTTGAATTTGGCTGGATTCTTGAGCCAGGCGAGGCTTTCCAGACACCGGAAGTGGTTATGGTTTACTCTGACGAAGGTCTTGGCAAAATGTCTCAAACGTATCACAAATTATACCGTGAGCGTCTGGCAAGAGGGCAACACCGCGATCAGGAACGCCCGATTCTCGTTAATAACTGGGAAGCGACTTATTTTAACTTTACAGCGGACAAGATTGAGAACATTGCTCGCGCCGGGCAAGAACTTGGTATTGAATTGTTCGTTCTTGATGATGGTTGGTTTGGACATCGGGATAGTGATAATTCTTCATTAGGCGATTGGTTTGTTGATAAAAACAAGCTGCCTGAAGGATTGGACAACCTGGTGGGGCGTGTAACAGAGACGGGTATGCAGTTTGGCCTGTGGTTTGAACCAGAGATGGTATCACCAGATAGTGAGCTTTACCGTAATCATCCGGATTGGTGCTTGCATATCCCAAATCGCCGCCGTACAGAAGGCAGAGAGCAGCTCGTTCTCGATATGTCCCGTAAAGATGTGCAAGACGAAATCGTTCGTATGGTATCGGATATTTTGGCAAGTGCTCCGATCACGTACGTAAAATGGGATATGAATCGAAACATGACAGAAGTTGGTTCCGCTTTGTTGCCACCAGAAAAACAGAAAGAAACAGCTCACCGCTATATACTCGGTTTGTATGATGTGATGGAGCGGATTACTTCGAAGTTCCCGCACATTTTGTTTGAAAGCTGTTCCGGTGGCGGAGGCAGATTTGACCCAGGAATGCTGTACTACATGCCGCAAACATGGACAAGCGATAATACCGATGCCGTATCACGTATGAAGATTCAATACGGTACAAGTCTTGTTTATCCGATTAGCTCCATGGGTTCTCATATCTCAGCTGTCCCTAATCATCAGGTTGGCCGGAGTACCTCTCTGGAAACCCGTGGTCATGTGGCGATGTCCGGTAATTTTGGATACGAACTGGATCTGACGTTATTCGATGAGAATGATAAGAAAACGGTGCAGGAACAGGTTGCCTTGTACAAAGAGATTCGTAAGACCGTACAATTTGGGGTATTCCATCGCCTATTGAACCCATTTGAAGGAAACGAAGCGGCATGGATGTTTGTCTCACCAGATGGTGAAGATGTGGTCGTATTCTACTTCCGTGTACTGTCCGAACCGAATGCTCCGCTGCAGCGTCTGAAGCTGAAAGGACTTGATCCTGAACGTGACTATGCAGCTGTAGACGGAGAAGGTGTATACAGCGGGGATGCCCTGATGTATGCCGGTATTTCCGTAGGAAATAAAGTGGGAGATTATCATAGCGAGATGTACCGTTTCAGACGCGTATAGTTCGTTTTCGTAATCGTTTAACAGGAAAGACTGCAAAAGCTGCCTTAGGGTACGCTGCTGCAGTCTTTTTTTGCCGTAAATACAGTAATTTGGCGCTCCAAAAGTGGAAATTGAGCCGAAGTTCTGTGATAATAAGATACATCCCGCCTGAGGTGGTGACATAGGGACCCGGAGATGCTGGATGAGACAGACAGATTTCGTGTACGATATACTTTTCCGGGGCGTATTCTAAAATAAATAGAAATCGAAGTGCAGGTATTATACCAGCAACTTCGAACTAACCTAAAAAATATGTGCTTTAATTAAAAAAAAGAAATTGGACGTCTCTTATTCTTTTGCATGATTTTGTAAATGCAGTGTTACGGTGCTGGCGGTAGCGGAGTAACAAATGAATTCCGAGAAGCGAAGCGTCCGCCTTTGTGATTGGAGTTATACCACAGATTAATATGATTAAAAAAACTCCAATTACAACAGCGGTCATGGAATCATTTGTGTACGTAGCGGCTATTTTCGTTAGCGAAGTTTGTCATTGCAGAGTTCATCTTGCAACGGAATCAGAGCGGGTAATCCATAGAAGAAAGAGGGATTTTTTTGTCAGAGCTATCCGCAGTTGAAGTGAACGATGAGAAACTGAAGAAAGAACAGGAAGAGCGTATTGTTAATCAGGTCGCTAAAGAACTTTCGCTCTCACTTAAACAGGTAAGAACAACCGTGTCCTTGTTGAACGAAGGGAATACCATTCCTTTTATAGCTAGGTACCGTAAAGAAATGACAGGCGAGCTGGACGAGAATGAGCTGCGTCTGATTGAAGAAAGAACGATCTACCTTCGTAATCTAGAAGATCGCAAAGTGGAAGTTATCCGGATTATTGAAGAGCAGGGCAAACTGACGGAAGAACTAGCTAAATCAATCAAACAAGCGGTCAAACTTCAAGAAGTAGAAGATTTGTACCGTCCTTATCGTCAAAAACGTAAAACCCGTGCGAGTGTAGCGAAAGAAAAAGGGCTTGAGCCATTGTCCGAGTGGATCTGGAATCAGCCGAAACAAGGAAATGTAATGGAAGAAGCTGCTCGTTATGTGAATGAAGAGCTTGGAGTAGATAGTGCAGATACGGCGCTGCAAGGAGCGAAGGATATTCTAGCTGAGAATATCGCAGATGATGCATCCATTCGTTCATGGGTAAGAAGATATACACTGGATCACGGTATGCTGACTTCGGAAGCGAAGGATATCGATGTGGAATCCGTATATGAGAATTACTATGACTACCGTGAACTCGCTAAAAAAATGCCGCCGCATCGAATTCTTGCAATTAACCGCGGAGAACGTGAAGGCATACTGAAAGTTGGACTCGATGTTAATGCAGAACCGGTTCATAACTATATTGGCCGTCAGATACTGAAACCATCGTCGGTCGTTAGTGACATCCTTGAAAATGTAATTATGGATGCATATAAGCGTCTAATCGCTCCTTCCATTGAAAGAGAAGTTCGTACAGAGCTAACGGAAAAAGGCGAAGCACAGGCCATCTCCATCTTCTCAGGTAATCTGCGCAGCTTGCTTCTGCAGCCGCCGATTCCGAATAAACGTGTACTTGGTGTCGATCCTGCTTACCGGACTGGCTGTAAGCTTGCGGTTGTAGACGAAACAGGAAAACTGCTTGAAGTAGCTGTAACGTATCCGACACCGCCGAATAATAAGAAGCAGGAAGCATTAGCTAAGTTTAAAGAGCTGATCAGCAAATATGATATCGAATTGATTGTCATTGGAAACGGGACAGCTTCCCGTGAAACCGAGCAATTTGTAGCGGAAGTCATGCAAGAGATCGGAGATCCAGATCTTGCTTATCTGATCGTGAATGAGGCAGGGGCGAGTGTATACTCCGCTTCCAAAATTGCACAGGAAGAATTCCCTGATCTAGACGTAGCGGAGCGCAGTGCTGCTTCCATTGCCCGCCGGGTTCAAGATCCACTGGCTGAACTTGTGAAGATTGATCCAAAAGCCATTGGTGTAGGTCAATACCAACATGATGTATCTCAAAAACATCTGGAGGAAAGCCTGAAAGCCGTAGTAGAATCTGCCGTTAACCATGTTGGCGTCGATGTGAATACAGCTTCTCCTTCGTTGTTGTCTTATGTAGCAGGAGTAAACTCCACAATTGCTAAAAATATTGTGAAATACCGTGAAGAGCATGGTAGGTTTTCTTCTCGTAAAGAATTGCAAAAAGTACCGCGTTTAGGTGCGAAGACGTTTGAACAATGTGCTGGGTTTATGCGTATTTCGGAAGGTGATAACCCGCTGGATAAGACAGCAATTCACCCGGAATCTTATTCTGTAGTTGACCGGGTCTTTGCAGAACTCAAAGTGGACCTGGATAAACTGGGAACGGAAGAACTGACACGGATCTTGGAAGAACAAAGCGCACAAGAACTTGCTGACAGAGTAGAAGTCGGTCTGCCGACACTGCGCGATATTCTTGAGAACTTACAGCGTCCGGGTCGTGACCCGCGTGAAGAGTTGCCGCTTCCTATTTTCCGTACCGATGTACTGAAGATTGAAGATCTGGAACCGGGAATGGAACTGCAAGGTACCGTTCGTAATGTAATTGACTTCGGTGCTTTTGTAGACATTGGTGTGAAAAGTGATGGACTAGTTCATATCTCGCAGCTTAGCAACGGTTTTGTAAAGCATCCAATGGATGTGGTATCTGTAGGAGATAATGTAACGGTATGGGTACTTAGCGTAGATTTGAAAAAGGGCCGCGTCGCTCTTACGATGAAGGACCCAAATCAAAACAATCAGTAAAAATTCGTAAGGACAGCAAAAGCCGATGATGAGAATGTTCTATTTTTGATTCACCGGCTGGCAGCTGTTTAAAGATCAGGTTCATTAGCCATACCATGATGAGCGCCTGGGCGATTACGATAGAAGAACCAGCATTCGTTCAGCAGCCGAATCTGCCTTCGATCTTTCTTATGGAAAGCACGCATGAGTTGGTTACTAAGCCATTGGGGCACTGGGAAATCCCTCCTCCATAGGTTCATTTCTGTACGTTAGCATATGGGGAGAGAGCCCGAATTGTGCCAGTTCACATGAAAATAACCGTTCTACAAGGGATGTAGAACGGTTATTTGTGTCGTTTTTTATAGTGGATGAGTTAGCGTAAGTTCTTCTTCTTCGTACCATTGTTCAAGCTGTGCCTGAAGGGCACGAATCTCGGTTAACAGGGCGATCAGTGGATAGTGTTCTTCTTTTATAGCTGCAAAGGATTTCTCTAGATCGTTAATATAGGCAAGACCTTGTGTAATCGCATAGCGTTCTTCCAGCAGGTCCAGCTGATCACATTCAGCAATGGCTCTAGGAAGTGTAGGAACAATATCGGCGGTCAGCTTATCGATCTCTTTATTCAGCCTAAGATTAAGTGCGCTGAGCTGATAAGCATAATCGGAAGGCATTTCCACAAATTCTAACTGATCGGCGTGTTGCAGAATAACGTATCGCATTTTAGACATACGTGCATTTCTCCCCTTTAGTTCGGTCAGTGGTTCCTTGACAGTGTATCCCAAGGTATACTTACAATCAAGTAGAAACAACGAAAGAAAGAGAGCTGAGCATATATGAATTCCATGACGAACGAAGAACTTCAGACATGGATTGAGCGCATCTCACTTGAAAGTTTTGGCGTTCCATTTCAGCATGAAGCCACGTTTAACAGCAGGCTAACCACGACAGGCGGCAGATACATGCTCCGCAGTCATCGAATAGAGATTAACCCGCATCAGCTTAAGGCTTATGGCAAAGAAGAAGTCGAGAAGATTATTAAGCATGAACTATGCCATTATCATCTACATATACGAGGGAGGGGCTACCGCCATCGCGACCCTGAATTTAAACAGCTTTTAGCAAAAGTAGGGGGAAGTCGTTTTTGTCAGTCCTTGCCAGATGGAAAAGGCCGGAGAACCCTGCCCTATAAATATAAGCTTGTCTGCCAGAAGTGCGGGCAAACGTATCAGCGTAAGCGCAAGGTAGATGTTAAAAAGTATCGGTGCGGCAGATGCGGCGGTCCGCTTGTCATGTCGGAGATAGTCACTCCCTAAGTTTCATAGATGAAGGAGAGTATTCCATTGCAACCTATTTTACGTGTAGAAAACTTGAGGAAAAAGTACGTAGGTCTAGATCGACCTTGGTTATTTGAGCAGGTGACAACAGATGTTTACCCAAATGATCGAATTGCACTGATTGGTGTATCTGGTCAAGGGAAGAGCACTTTGCTCCGCATTTTATCGAGATTGGACAAGCATGACGATGGTGTCTTGGAGTACAGCGGCGTTTCATATGAACAAGTGGACCCGAGAGAGTGGAGGACTCATATTGGTTATGTAGCGCAGCAGGCTGTGATGATCGAAGAAACAGTAGATGATAACCTTCGGCTGTATAGCTCCCTGCATCAGAAAACATATAATGAGGAACTGGCTCATCTTTTGCTAGAGAAGGTGGGTCTGTCTACCCTAGATCTTACTCAAAATGCAAAAAGTTTGTCTGGTGGGGAGAAACAGCGTATTGCGCTTGTGCGATCTTTACTGATGCAGCCTGAGGTTCTCCTTCTTGATGAGATTACGGCTTCGCTGGATCAAGGAAGCAAGAAAAGGGTAGAAGAGCTTCTTCATGATTGGGCGGATACTCACCAAACTGCGATGATCTGGGTTACTCACGATCTGGAGCAAGCTAGACAGGTTTCAAATCGGGTATGGTTTATGGCCCAAGGAACATTGCTTCATGACCAAGGTTCTACTGAATTTTTTAAATATCCGGCAGATGATGAGGTTGCCCGGTTTCTGAATGCAGCGGGGGAAGGCAGGAACATATAAATGTCGATTGTAGCACTTAGTTTTACTCTAATCTTTGTCATGATTACAATGCTTGCTTCGGTATGGCAAAAGGTCGGTCTAGAAAAAGAAATTGCCATCGGAACCATTCGCTCTGCTATACAGCTTTTGCTTGTCGGATATGTTTTGCAATATATTTTTAACACTAAAAATCCTTTGCTCCTGCTGCTCATCATTTCAATCATGATCCTCGTGGCATCTTATAATGCATCGAAACGAGCGAAGGGGATAACCGGGATTGTCTGGCGGATCTTTGTATCGATTGCACTCACGGAGCTGCTGATGATGGCACTCGTACTTGGTCTAGGTATTGTTGAGGTGTCTCCGCGTTACATTATTCCCATCAGCGGGATGACCATTGGGAATGCGATGGTGGTAGCTGGGTTATTCTTAAACCGAATGAAGGAAGAAGTACAATCATCAAGACCAGAGATCGAAACTTTGCTCGCGCTGGGGGCAACAGCCAAGCAGGCAGTACATTCTCAATTGAAAAAAGCGGTAAAATCAAGCATGATTCCTACCATAGATAGTATGAAGACGGTAGGGATTGTTCAGCTTCCCGGTATGATGACCGGGATGATTATAGCTGGTGCAGACCCAGTAGAAGCGGTAAAGTATCAAATACTTATTGTGTTTGCTTTTACAAGTTCTGCGGCAATTACGGCGATTACGTTGTCACTACTGAGCTATAAATCGTGGTTTACAGCTGATTTAAGAGTCAAGGAAATTTGAAGCTTGACTCTTCTTTAAAGTTTTGATAAATTATATGTAGTTAATGTTCCCTGATAGCTCAGTTGGTAGAGCACTCGACTGTTAATCGAGTTGTCACAGGTTCGAGCCCTGTTCGGGGAGCCATTCTTTTGGAGAGATACCCAAGTGGCTATAAGGGGACCCTCTGCTAAGGGGTTAGACTGCGTAAGCGGTGCGAGGGTTCGAATCCCTCTCTCTCCGTTCGAAGAAAACATGGAAAGCCCGAGAGGGCTTTTTTTGTTGTCTAAATTCTAGAGCTGAATGTTTGTATGCTATAATTGAAGGTCTATATTCTAGAATGTATAATTTCGTATTGTTATAAGAATGAGACGATACGAATGTAACTTTATAAAAATTATAAAAAGACGTGATTTATAAAAAGAGCACATGGAATTCGGAATTCCATGTGCTCTTTTTTCATTATATTTACCGATTGTTCACCGGTAGGTTTTTTAATTTTTGTTCAATGGCGTAGGCAACGCCATGTTCTGTATTTTTTAAAGTAACTTCTTTAGCAATTTCCTTGATCTTCGGATTCGCATTACCCATAGCTACAGAATGATGGACCATGGACAACATCGACACATCGTTAAAGCTGTCCCCGATCGCCATTGTATCTTCCATGGATACTCCAAGACGGGATGCCAGTTTACTTAGCGCATTTCCTTTGGATGCTTCGGGATGTTCTACCTCAAAGTTATGATCTGCCGAAATGACCATGGCTACATTCTCGTCGTTTCGGAACTGAGCTCGGCCTTTCTCCAGTTTCTCGGAGTCAAATGAAAGAGAAAGGATATTGTAAATTTCGGCACTCTCCGGGATGTTACGGTAACTCGGAATACGGACGATTCCCGTTTGTTCATATTGTTTCTCTGCGAGCCTTAGCAAACGATCCATACTCTCCTCCGGGTTCGCACTAAGAGCCCGGTCAATTTCTATAGACATGAGTTGATGTCCCTGATTGGGAGAATAGATTGCTTGATCGGTGAGTACTTCATAATAAAATTCGTTCGCTTCCAGCCATTCGAGTATGCTAAACGCGATATTTCGATCCATAGGAATAGATTCGATTTTATTCTCATTTTCATCGTGGGTGGTAGCTCCATTAGCCGCAATAACGGGTGTAACAAGTCCAGCCTTTTTACAGATGGCTCTTACATCAGCATGGGCCCTTCCTGTAGCGATGACTACATGGACCCCATTATTTTGGGCCAAACGGATCGCTTCTGCATTTTCGGAACTAATCTGACTTTCGGTATTCAGCAGTGTTCCATCTAAATCAATCGCAATAAGTTTAATCATGATAATTCCTCCTGTTCTTCACTAGAATCCGGCACTAAAACTTCCACTTGATGTTGTTCAAAGAAATCCATCATGGCTGCGCTCGGAAGTTGATCTGTGATAATGACATCAACTAGGGACCAGTCTGCAAATCGGTAAAAATAATTTCGACCAAATTTAGAATGATCCGCAAGAACGATGACCATTTCGGCTTGCTCCATCATCTTGCGTTTTACTTTTCCTTCTTCATCATCTGCACTGAGTCCGTCTGTAGTAATTCCGCCGACTCCAATAAATGCTTTCTCAACATAATAATTAGATAGAGCTTCGATCACAGAAGAACCATAAACATAGCGGTGTTCCTTATGAAGAATGCCGCCCAGAAGTCGGATATGGACCGAGTCCTTTTCGGATAGCAAATCAGCTGAGTTGATGGAGTTCGTAATCACGGTGCAATGATCGGCATGTAAAAATTCAGCACAGGCTTGAACCGTGGTAGAAGAGTCAAGAATGATACGGTCACCTTTGCGAACCAGAGCGGCAGCAAGTTTCCCGATCTTTTTCTTTTCTTCTGATACAATGACTAGTCGATCTTTATAATTTTTGAATTCCTGAATCGGGGAGGGGAGAAGCGCGCCTCCGCGAGTACGGACAATAAGGTCTTGTTCTTCGAGCTTAATGAGATCACGTCTCGCTGTATCTCTAGATACATCGAACTGATGACAAATCTCTTCAATAGAAATTCGCCCCGCGTTAGCAAGGTGATCCATAATAAGTTGCATTCGTTCTTCCTGATACAATTGGAAACCTCCTAACAATGTGCATCAATATAAGTCATTTTAATGTTTTGTAAGTCAAATTGCAATATTTAAAACAAAATACCTTAATATAATAGGATTGAGCGCCATTTTTATAAGGAAACATAAGTTTTTATTTTTTTAATAAAAAATTTTAAAAAAGGGGTTGTCATGGCTATTTATATTATGTTATACTCTATCTTGTCGCTGAAGAGCACAGAATGTTAATAAGGCCCGTTGGTCAAGGGGTTAAGACACCTCCCTTTCACGGAGGTAACAGGGGTTCGAATCCCCTACGGGTCACTTTTTCTCTTAATGATTTATGAAGAAACCAATCCGTGTTATGGCAAATAACATCATGGAACTTCTCATCAAGAGCCATTAGCTCAGTTGGTAGAGCACCTGACTTTTAATCAGGGTGTCGAAGGTTCGAGCCCTTCATGGCTCACCAGTTATAATCTTATATGCGGTCGTGGTGGAATGGCAGACACGCTACCTTGAGGGGGTAGTGGGTGTATACCCGTGGAGGTTCGAGTCCTCTCGACCGCATCATATCGAAGAAGAGCCTTATGCTTTTAGCATAAGGCTCTTTTTTATATCTTCTCATTGATTTTCATAGTAAGAGGGATCATTTGGCATTAAAAAAGGACTGTTTCCGGAACCGAATGAAGTATACGGGTCAAGAAAAGTCCTATGAGATTAGAAAGGATAATATTAAATTATATTGAAATGAAATTTACTCAAAATAATACATAAACCCAATTGCACCGACACCGGTATGTGTACTGATGATAGGTGAGGTATAACTGATCTCTACATCTTCATAACCAGTAAGCTCATGAATTAAATCTTTCAGCTGAGAAGCGAGTTTATGGTTTTCGGCATGAGCAATTCCGACTTTGTGGATTGTTTTTCCTTTAACATCTTCGGCAAACTGCTTGGCCAAATGTCTTGCGATCTGAGCTTGGCTTCTAAGATTTACGACGGGAGTATACTCTCCGTCAATAAGACAAGCAACAGGCTTGATATGCAGGAGGGAGCCGATCAGTGCTTTTCCTTTACCGATTCGTCCGCCTTTTACCAAGTTATCAAGTGTATCTACCGCGACAAACAGTTTCGTATTCTTTTTGACCTCTTCTATTTTACTTATGATTTCTTCCACTGTTTTGCCTTGCTCTGCCATTGTGGCAGCTTCAATTACTTGATAAGCGAGTGCTTTAGAAGTGAATTCGGAATCGATGACAGTTACTTTAGCATCTGACATGTCGGCAGCCATTTGCGCTGAACGTACAGTGCCGCTCATGCCTCCGGTCATATGAATGGATATGATCTCGTATCCTTCTTCATGAAACCGGTTATATCTTTCTAAAAATTCGCCGGCAGCCGGCTGAGAACTCTTAGGCAGTTCATCGCTTTGGATCATTTTTTGAATGAATTCTTCAGGTGTAATATCTATTTGGTCAAGATAGGTCTCGCCTTTAATAGTAAAAGAAAGAGGCACCACTTCAATACCGTGTCTTTGAGTGACGGAACGGTCAAGATCCAGTGTAGAGTCCGTCACAATTTTAATTTTACTCATTTGTTCACTCCTTCATAAATAGAGGCCATCATATCAAGAATAACGTATTTTTATCGTAATCACCAGTGACAGATATAACTATATAGAGCATCCACAGTAAGTACAAATATCGGACGGAGTACGTGTATGTTGTGTGTTATAATATGGAATTAAAACCTGAGTTATATGACTTGCTAGTCTACGGATTGCTGGACTTTAATATTATGACTTCATGGAAGGCGGTCTTATATGCAATCGATTTACGAAAGAATTGAGCATTTGATTATGAACAAAGGCATGACTAAAAAAGCATTCTGTGAGGAATTAAAAATAAGTACGGGGAATTTAGGGGACTGGAAACGAGGAAAATCAACTCCGAGCACAACGAAACTAATTGAGATTTCTACTTTTTTTCAAGTGAGTTTGGATTGGATCATGCTTGGCAAGCTTGATGAAGAGATTAGAGAGCTGAAAGCTGTCTATCGTATGAAAAATCCTGATTCGAATGTAAACGTAGGGGGGTTAACTACGGAAGAACAGGCTTTCATTAGAGAGTATATTGAATTCACGCAATATCGCAAAAGAAAACAAGCGGAACTTTACGTCGGCAAAGCTCCTGAGAAGGATAACCGGATTACATAAGAACATTAAAAAAATAGTTATTACATAATAGACCATGATCTTAGAGATCGTGGTCTGGTTTGCTTTCCATACGTACTCAAAAGCGGGAGGTATTCCTTTAAAGTCAGTCAGTGATTTCGTTTACGGAACTGAAGAGGAGGGGGAGTGATTTATCCTTTTCTTCTTCTGTCCAGCGCACATGAACTCAACCTTTCAGCAGTGTATTCTAGTTTTCGTGTAAATTATACTCACATAGGATTTGATATATTGTCAATTTAGTTCTTTATTTTTGTTGTTATGCACCATATAACTAGGCATAGAATAAAAATGTGTAAGGTATATTGACACAAAAGATTTCGCCCCTCTATAATGTGAGATACCAAACATTAATGGAAAAACAAGGAATAATTGTTCGGGTTAAACTAACTGATTAAAGGGGATGGGGTTCATGTTGATGCGAAGGTTCGGTAAATGGTTTCCTATGTTGTTAACAGGTGTGATTATGTTGTCCGGCTGTGTATCCGGGGGAGAGGGTCCCGCTGCACAACCGTCTGCTACGGAGGGTAGCGGTACGGTAAGTACTTCAGATGGCGACACAATTAAGGTAGGGATCTTGCACTCTCTCAGCGGAACGATGTCTATTAGTGAAGTATCAGTTAAAGATGCGGAAATGCTTGCTATTGAAGAAATCAATGCGGCGGGCGGGGTGCTTGGAAAACAAATTGAACCCGTTATGGAAGATGGTGCTTCGGATTGGCCAACTTTTGCAGAAAAAGCAGGGAAACTGCTGCAGCAAGATCAAGTGGCTGCGGTGTTTGGCGGATGGACATCGGCAAGCCGGAAAGCGATGTTGCCTGTTTTTGAACAGAATAATGGACTGTTATTCTATCCCGTACAGTATGAAGGACTTGAATCCTCCCCGAACATTTTTTATACCGGAGCTACAACCAATCAGCAGATTGTTCCTTCCGTAAGCTGGCTGCTTGAGAATCGTGGCAAGAAATTCTTCCTGCTGGGTTCGGATTACGTCTTCCCTAAAACAGCGAACAAAGTCATTCAGGCACAGCTTGAGGCAGAAGGGGGCGAAGTGGTCGGAGAAGAATATACTCCCCTTGGTCATACGGATTACAGCACGATTATCAACAAAATCAAAGCCGCAAAACCAGATGTTGTTTATAACACGCTGAATGGAGATAGCAACGTTGCCTTCTTCAAACAACTAAAAGACGCAGGGATCACATCCCAAGATCTAACGACCTTGTCTGTCAGTGTAGCGGAAGAAGAAATACGCGGTATTGGAGCGGATGTGCTCGCAGGTCATTTAGCAGCTTGGAACTATTATCAAACAACGGACACACCGGAGAATACAAAATTTACGGCTGCTTATAAAGCGAAATACGGAGCTGACCGGGTGACTGCTGATCCTATTGAGGCCGGATATACTGCCGTTTATTTATGGAAAGCAGCAGTAGAAAAAGCAGGGTCTGTTGATGTGGCTAAAGTGAAAGAGGCAGCTAAAGGTATTGAGTTTAATGCGCCAAGCGGCAAAGTGACCATTGATGGAGAGAATCAGCATATTTACAAAACGGTACGTATAGGTGAAGTCCAGTCCAATGGACAGTTCAAAGAACTCTGGAACTCGGGTGAGCCTGTGAAGCCTGATCCGTATCTGGAAACCTATGAATGGGGAAAATCACTTGGCGCTAAATAACTTGTTTCTACTATAGATAGATCGGAAGGGAGGCGGCATAATCGATGGATATGTTTTTGCTGCAAGCTTTTAACGGCTTGAGTGTAAGTTCCATTCTGCTTCTGATAGCACTCGGCCTCGCCGTAACCTTTGGACTGATGAATATTATCAATATGGCGCATGGCGAGATGATCATGATCGGTGCTTATGCCACTTATGTAACGCAAAATTTATTTATCTCCTATATGCCCTCAACTTGGTTTAGCACGTACTATCTTGTCGCGCTTCCCGCTGCGTTTCTCCTTGCCGCGGGGATCGGCTGGCTGCTTGAAGTGCTTCTGATCCGCCATTTATACGGAAGACCCTTGGATAGTTTGCTTGCGACCTGGGGAGTAGGAATGATTCTGCAACAACTGGCAAGGACGATTTTTGGTGCCCCGAATGTCGGGGTGACCAGTCCTTCCTGGCTTAATGGAGGGGTAATGGTTACGGAAGGCATCACACTTCCTTATACACGTTTGTTCATTATTTTGCTGGTCGCTGTCGTGCTCTTCTGCATGTACAATTATATTTATAAAACAGCAGCAGGACGCCGGATGCGTGCTGTTATGCAGAATCGAAATATGGCAGGCTGCCTTGGAATCTCTACTCGGCGCGTTGATGGGCTTACCTTTGCCATTGGTTCCGGTATTGCGGGAGTGGCAGGATGCGCGCTTACTTTGCTAGGTCCCATTGGACCATCGATTGGGACCTATTACATCGTAGATGCATTCATGGTTGTTGTTCTAGGCGGGGTAGGGAAACTGATTGGTACCGTGACAGGGGCGCTTGGAATAGGAGTCTTCAATACCTTGTTTGAGACGTACACAAGCGCATCAATTGGTAAAGTGTTGGTATTTGCATGCATCGTTGCTTTCCTTCAATGGAAACCGAGAGGGCTCGTGGCACTTCGTTCACGGAGTTTAGACTAGAGGGGGGACTTAGGATGCCATTTATAAATAGACTGGGAACACGGGGGCAGCGAATTGCCTGGGGAGTAGTGCTGATTCTGATGAGTCTGGCGCCGCTCGTATCCACGGAATTTAGGTTAAGCTTGCTTGCGAAATTTCTTGCTTTGGCGATCCTTGCCATTGGCCTTGATCTGATCTGGGGTTACGGAGGAGTGCTGAGTTTAGGGCACGGAGTATTTTTTGGGCTTGGTGCTTATGCCATGGCGATGTATCTGAAGTTACAAGCCAGCGGGTCGGCACTGCCTGATTTCATGGTATGGAATAGTGTGACGGAACTTCCGTGGTTTTGGGCAATTTTTCGATCTTTCCCTGCTGCGTTTCTACTTGGAATCTTATTGCCCGGATTACTTGCTTTCTTGCTTGGATTGTTCACTTTTCGAAATCGAATTACCGGTGTATATTTCACCATATTAACGCAGGCGCTAGTCATGATCATGGTAACCCTTTTTGTAGGGAAGCAGGAATGGACAGGAGGAACCAATGGGTTAACGGGATATCATCACATTTTTGGGATGGAGCTTCATCGTCCATCAACGACCATTATACTCTATTATGTAACGCTTCTGATTCTAGTCTTGACTTATGTGCTCTGCAAACGAGTTATGCGTAGCAGGTTCGGTCAAGTGCTCGAAGCCGCCAGAGATGGCGAGAATAGAGTGCGATTTCTCGGATATGATCCTGCGTGGTACAAAACAATGGCGTTTACCTTGTCCGGTGCGCTTGCAGGACTCGCAGGGATGCTGTTTGTCCTTCAGGTTGGCATTATCTCTCCTTCGATGATGGGGATTGTTCCCTCCATTGAAATGGTGTTATGGGTTGCGCTTGGGGGCCGGGGAACACTGGTTGGAGCTATGATCGGGGCTGTAGTGCTGAACGCTGCAAAAACAGGAATTAGCGAAGCGTATCCAGAAGGATGGCTTTTCGTTATGGGTGGTCTATTCGTAGCTATCGTATTATTCATGCCTAAAGGTCTTGTTGGTGTATATCACAGTGTAACTGGCATGTGGATCCGAAAAGGAGGTGCGCCAGATGGTCAGTCCGTCCGTAAACGTAAGCATAAACAAGCAACTTCCTAACGAAAAGATCGTGCTCACGGTTCAAGATATCACGGTTTCTTTCTCTGGATTTGTAGCGGTGCGTAATATGAATTTATCCTTAATACAGCGAGAACTTCATTTCTTAATCGGTCCAAATGGAGCAGGAAAAACAACAATGCTTGATGTGATCTGCGGAAAAACAAAACCTGTATCAGGTCAAGTTCTTCTTCCGGATGGAACAGATCTTATTTCTAAGAAAGAACATCAGGTAGCAAGACTCGGTATTGGCCGTAAGTTTCAAGCTCCTTCTGTATTTGGGGGGCTGACTGTACGTGAGAATTTAGAGATCGCACAGAATCCTAATAAAAATGTATTTTCTACGCTTCGTAAACGGCGAGGGGGTTGCCTTACAAATGAGATGAAAGAGGTGGTGGAACAGATTGGTCTAGGACATCGCTTGAATCTAAGGGCGGGCTCTTTATCCCATGGAGAAAAACAGTGGCTTGAGATTGGAATGCTTTTGCTTCAAAAGCCTGAGGTGCTGCTGCTTGATGAACCTGTTGCAGGAATGACTGATGAAGAGACGAATAAGACGGGGGTTCTGTTAACGGAAATTGCAAAAGAGCGATCTGTAGTTGTGGTGGAACATGATATGGAATTTGTTAGACAGTATGCGCAGAAGGTCACCGTCATGCATGAAGGAACACTGCTCACCGAAGGAACGATGCAGGAGGTTCAGCAGAATCCAGTGGTTGCCGAAGTATATTTGGGCAAAAGGAGGAAGAATGATGCTGTTACTGAAGGGGATTGAGTCCGGATATGGGGAAAGTATGGTGCTTCGTCAGGTGCATCTCGATATAAAGCCAGGCCAGGTTGTGTGTTTAATGGGTCGCAACGGGGTGGGGAAATCAACACTGCTGCGAACGTTGATGGGTATTCTGAAGGTGCGAAAAGGCAGTATTCATTGGGATGGGAAAGAAGTGACAAAGTGGGATTCGGCCAAACGTGCTAGGGTCGGAATCGGCTATGTCCCTCAAGGAAGGGATGTTTTTCCGCAGATGAGCGTCAGAGAAAATCTACTACTTGGGCTTGAAACGGCTCCTAAAGGAACAAAGGGGATTCCAGAAGATGTACTCGAAATGTTCCCTGTGCTGCAGACGATGATGAATAGACAGGGCGGTGATCTAAGCGGTGGTCAACAACAGCAGCTTGCCTTCGCCAGAGCGCTTGCTCCAAGGCCGCGTTTGTTGCTGCTGGATGAACCGACAGAAGGGATTCAGCCGTCCATTGTAGATGACATCCGTGATGTTATCATTCAGATTAAGAATCAGGGGAATACGGCGATTTTACTTGTGGAACAGAGTGAAGAATTCGTTCGAAGCGTGGCGGACTATATCTATGTGATGGATAAAGGTGCTATAGCAATGCATGGGAAACCGGAAGAACTCGATCTTGCGAGCTTCGAACACTATCTGACGGTTTAATGAAGAAGTGTTACTAATGTGATGGATATTATACTTCTTTAAGCAGCTCTGCCTTGTTCGGGTGAACAAAGCAGAGCTGCTTATTTAGCATTCGTCTAAAAAATGAGAATACTGAGGGTACACTCTTCTTATGCAATCAGGACATATATCGTGTGTAAACTCGGCGTGTGTGTTTTTTTCTACAAAACTCTCGACGGGATTCCATTCATCCTCTTCGTCTTGAATTCGTTTGCATACAGCACAGATGGGCAGCATACCCCGGAGGGTTTTGATCTGGGAAGAAGCGTGGCTGAGATGGGCTTCCAATGTTTTGAATGGAGTGATGTCATAATACGAGATGACAATACCGATGAAATCGGGCTTAAGAGAAGTTTTGTATAGGGAAGCTTCTAACCGAAACCATGAATACCCTTGATCTGTAAGGGTGCTTAATTCGCAGGCGTAGCCGGTTGATGTACGTTCCAGTACTTTTTGCAGATTAAGAATAATGAGCTGTATATTATGTATGCAGGTTCCTGGAATTTCACTAAGGACCCTATAATAATTCATCTTTAAATAGCTCTCTGCAGGATAGGGGAGAAACTCTAAAATTTTGGAGAGCCATGTTTGATTGTATGAAGAAATAAGTCCCTCTTCATTAATTATTACAGTCGCAGAACGAAATTGATTGTAGGAATCTTCGAGTGTAAGCGGGTTTGCTTCAACCAATGGCAGTCTCTCCCTAATTAAATATTTCGTTCTTGAAAAAAAGAATAAAGAAGGAGTTTTCTTCTTTGTTTTTCCAAAAAAGCATAATTATATTATATACGTTATTACGTCATCTAACAATGATGAATAACTTACATACGTCTGTCTTTTCCGACAATATCAACGATGAATGATGAATAACACGCCGAAATGGATAGTCGGCGTGTTTTGGGGAGGAGTACGGAGAGGGGGTTCTTAATACGAGGTGAGTTTCGATGGAACTCGGGATGCTTTTGTTCCTCCTTCATGAAAAGGGAAGTTAGGAATGAGGGGGTGTATGGTGAAACGAGAACGATGAAACACAGAGGCGTCAGACAGATCCATTTTGTTCCATTCCTGATCCAAGTGATCTCCTAATGTCTTGCGTAGTTGTTCAAGTTCGTTTGGTTCCATAGAAAGAAGTTGTCTAGCGTGGAGGAAGCACACATTCTTAGCGGCGTGGAGATAACCGGATACGGCGTTTAAGAGGGGAACACCAAGCTGATAGTTAATCCAAGCATGTACGACAGGCAAAGAGATGGCAGTGCCATACTGATCGGCGGCTTTTTCAAGAGGGGAAAAGTCCATCCATGGATGCAATGCTTTGGATAACTTGATAAGTCGTTTTCCCGTTGCTCTTGGTGAATTCCGTTGTTCTGCAGGGGAGTGCTGAACATGAAGCATCTTATCGATAAGTGCTATTCTCCGGTAATCTTGCTTAGCGGCAAAGGTGTATGTTCCCTTGATGGCGAGACCTTCGATTCTGATGAGACTAGGGTAAAGTTCGAGGCGCATAAACGTCTCGAGATCCTGCGAAGTACGGATCATTCCTCTCTCAATCTTTGAGTTAAGTCCGAAGGAGTGAGAAAACCCTCCTACCTGAAGTGAGGAATCAAGCAATTTTACGTAGTCGAGCAGCTTATTTCCTCGGTTCATTCGGTTCGCCTCCCTGAATTATGGTGATGATCGAATTTGGTAAGAAACAGCGTTTGATTAGAGTGTTATATCTATGTTATATTAGTGAATTTCCGTTGTATTTGATACCTATTTTGACATACAAAAACAGGTAAAGTCAACAAGAAACTGCATTTTTTCATATGTGTGTTATGTAAATTAACATCAATTTAACGTAAAATGGGTATTTAATTGCCTGATTTATATTTTTATCATGTAAAAAAGAAAATTAAAATTTTTTTGAATTTCATCTTTACAATACATAGGTTTATGTGTATAATATATTTTGTTGGCACGAAAATGTTGCTGATGAACAAGATGCGCGGTCGTGGTGGAATGGCAGACACGCTACCTTGAGGGGGTAGTGGGTGTATACCCGTGGAGGTTCGAGTCCTCTCGACCGCATCAAACATAAAGAGACCTTGAAGTCATGACTTCAGGGTCTCTTTTTTTGTGCTCTTATTACTTAACGTGATAAGAGCTTAGCAATATCAGCTTCAATCTTGTCCGGGGTTGTCTGCGGACTGTATCTTTTTACAATGCGACCTTCTTGATCCACAAGAAATTTAGTGAAATTCCATTTGATCGCTTTCGATCCTAAAATACCAGGCGCCTTGCTAGTTAAATATTTGAAGAGGGGATGAGCTTCCTCTCCGTTCACATTTACTTTCTCGAACATAGGGAAACTGACACCGTAATTCATCTGACAAAATTCAGCGATGTCATCGCTTGTCCCTGGTTCTTGATGAGCAAATTGATTACTTGGAAAACCGAGCACTTCAAAAGACTGTTGATTAAATTTATCATAGAGTTCTTGTAGTCCTTTGAATTGTGGTGATAATCCGCATTTGCTGGCGGTATTAACGATAAGCATAACTTTACCTTTATAAGCTGACATATTAAGTTCTTGGCCTTTCAGGGTGCTGACATTGAAATCATAAATGGACATAGATCGACCCACCGCCTCGTCTTTTTCTTCTCATTATAAGAGAATGGATAAGGGTTTTACAATATTTTCTACAATTAAATTTTAAACAATTAATATAGGAAGTTAAACAATGTGAGGGAAGTTTATATCTTGTCTTCTCGAGATTTAATGAAAGTGTGTGAAATACAGAGATACGAAGAGATTAGAGGATATGGAAGCTTTAATGTTTCGTGTTTTGATTGAATTAAGGGGATTATGGCTTAATATTGACGGAAGTGAGCTCTAGAGTACCTTTACACCATTCTGCTTCGGGTGTATGATTCATATCGTAAATCTTGAGCACAAAGAAAGACGAGATACATTTTATAAAACAATAGAAATTCTCATTACTATGCTTGCTGAATTTTCGTCTGAATTATTCAAACGAAAAACGGGGGAACCAATGATAGCAGGGCTGCTTGAATCGGTGTAAGAGCTGATTTAGGAACTTTGCTGGGGTGAATTCTTTGAAGTGGAATGGCATTTGCCATTTGGTGGATAAGGAAGGGCGGCTCTCACCGTCCGAATCCGACAGCTAACCTCGTAAGCTAATAACTTGAGAGAGGAATGATGAATCTTGTGATCGTTTATCGACCGCAGGGGCGCTAACCCTCTGTGGTTTTTTATTGTTTTCTACGCTGAATTTTTAGATTCATCTATTTATTTTTCGGTGGATCTTTTATAAAAACGGGGGAACCAAACGGGAATGACATTCGAAAGATTGTTTATTCCAAGGGGTGAATTTCCGGGTCGTCAGACTGGGAATAGGGCAACTCTCTCTTGCCCGAATCCGACAGCTAACCTCGTAAGCGTATATAGGGAGAGGCAGCAGAACCGTGAGCACCCGAGAGGGTAATCAGGAATCTTCGTGATTCCTTATTTTCCTATCCGGGTGGGAGAGCGCCGGCATGCCTTCATGATGTAAATGGTGTTCTTTTTTTGTTGTCTTTTCAATCATAGGGAGGCTTACACAATGAATAATGAAATCATTCTGGTTACTGCACCTAATGAAGCAGCTCGAAATTTTATTCGGTTATTAATGTACAAAAAGCTATCCTTTGCCGTTCTCACGAATAGCGCACAGGAAGAAAAAAAGGTTAGACGACTAGGAGTGCAGCATGTTATCCGTATGGATACTGCTTTTGCTCATAAATGGTCGTTGCCAAATGCAGCGGTAGGGCGGATATTTTTGTTTGAAAACAGCATGAATTTAACCTGTCGCTTTCTGCAAATATGCAGACCATGGACACAAAAGCCGATAACGATCATTACTCAACAGAATCATCCTCGCGGTGTATACCGGGGGATGGGGGCGAATCATATCGTTTTCACAATCAAGGGTGAAGTCGGATTCTTGTTGAATGAAGAGCGAGCTGCCGTTAATTAGAATGTTTTTCGTCTGAAATGATAAATGTAGTATTTATTTTGCATCTATAGATGTAGTAGGGGAGGTATCCCTGCTATGATTGCGGAACAAATCTTGCATTGATATAATGAACAAATAAGATGCACGGCAGTGTAAGACTCATGATCATCATGGGTCTTTTTTATATGGAAGATCATTGTAACTTGAAAGGTTGAGACAATAGATGGGAATGTGGTCTGACGTGAAGTGGCTTTTTTTTGATGTAGGGGACACGCTTGTCGATGAATGGATACCTGTGGACCATATTATGAATCAGTTTGTTGAGCGTGCTGCAGATCGAGGTTATTCCATTACGATTCAGGATGTGAGGGAGAAGTTTATCGAAAGTTACTCTAAATTTATTGACTCCCCCATGCAGTATGCTATCTCTCAGTTAATTGAGAAGGAAGAGGATCGGGCTTATATCCGGCCTAGGCTGAAATTCCGCAAAGAACTTGAAGTCCCTTATCCAGAAGCTAAAAAAATTCTTGCTCAGCTCGGAGAACATTATCAAATTGGAATTATTGCGAATCAGAGTCCGGGTACGGCTGAACGGCTTCATCAATATGGTTTTAGTTCCTATGTTGATGTTATCGCTTGTTCCGCAGAACAAGGACTAGCCAAACCGGACGTGAGACTGTATGAATATGCTTTGCAAAAAGCAGGATGTGCTCCTTCGGAAGCAATTATGATTGGTGATCGTATTGATAACGATATCGTTCCTGCTAAATTACTCGGAATGAAAACCATCCGAATTTTACAAGGGTATGGAAGATATCAACCCTCTGCAAGCGCAAGTGATACGCCGGATTATACCATATCCAGTTTAGATGAATTAATAGCATTGCTCTTATAATTCTAAATTGAAAAAGAATGCAAAAAATAGTCTGCACAGTAGAACTCCTACTGTGCAGACTATTTTTTTGCTTAGAAAAGGGTTAATGCGAGCAGACATACATTTAAGATGACAATAATTCCCGCAATGGTCCAAGATAAGATGCTTAGCCATTTTTTGTTGACGAATTCGCCCATCATTTCTTTACTGCTTGTAAACATGACAAGCGGAATGACGGCAAAAGGAAGCTGCAACGATAAAATGACTTGGCTCAGAATCAGTAGATCGGTAGTACCTTTCTCACCTGCAATCGCCGTAACAATGACAGCAGGGATGATGGCAATAAGCCGGGTCGCAAGTCGTCTTAGCCATGCAGGCAATCTGATATTAAGGAAACCCTCCATTACAATCTGACCGGACAGTGTACCGGTAAGTGTTGAGTTTTGCCCTGAAGCGAGTAGTGCAATTCCGAATAAAATACTGGCCATCGTCGTTCCAAGAAGCGGGGTAAGCAGATGATATGCATCCGTTATATCTGCTACATCGAACATCCCTGCTTGGTGAAACGCAGCTGCGGAGACCACGAGGATCGCGCCATTGATAAACATGGCAATCGTCAGTGCGATCGTCGAATCAATCGTCGTATAATGGATCGCTTCTTTTTTGGCTTTGACCGTATTTTCAATCTTACGAGACTTCACGATAGAAGAATGGAGATATAGATTATGCGGCATAACCGTTGCACCAAGAATACCAATGGCTATATAGAGCATTTCAGGATTACGCAGCACTTCGGCATCGGGAACGAGACCATTCATAATACCGGATCTGCTGGGATGCGCCATAAACAAATCAATTCCAAAACAAACCGCAATGGTACCCATTAAGACGATGACGATACTTTCTAAAGTCCGAACTCCCTTGTTCTGAAGGAGCAGAATCAGAAGAACATCGACTGCTGTAATAATAACGCCATACAGAATGGGGATACCAAACAACAAATTAAGTGCAATGGCTGAACCTATGACTTCTGCGAGATCCGTAGCTGCAATGGCTAGTTCTGCGAGAACCCAGAGTACGGCAACAACTGCGGGGTTGAAACGTTCACGGCAAGCTTGTGCAAGGTCTTTACCTGTAACCAGTCCGAGCTTGCCTGAGAGCGTCTGGAGTACAACGGCCATGAGATTAGACAGGACGATGACAAACAGCAGGCGATAGCCAAACTGGGATCCGCCGGCGATATCTGTTGCCCAGTTCCCTGGGTCCATGTATCCAACGGCGACAAGGAAGCCGGGGCCGGTAAAAGCAAGCAGCTTACGAAACCAGGATGCGTCTGTGGGCACCGTAAGAGAACCTGTATAACTTCCATCTCCCGAATCTGCTCCAGATAAAGAGTACATTGAATTTTGTTTTTGTTTTTTAGAAAAACTCATAAGATGTCACCTGTTTCTATTGAAAATGAAAATTATAAATGAATGTTTAATCTTTTTTCAGAAAATATCTTGTGTTTACAAAATATATTGTACTACTTCAAGTTTATTTGTCTAGAGCAACATTTATGCGCGGATGAAATAAATGAAAAATGCGGGACATGTTCATTTTTACATATAAACTTAAATACATATTTTGAATACACAAAAAAACAAGCAAAGAATTGAAAAGCTATCTTTGCTTGCTAAAGTATCTTTCATAGATAGGGTATTAGGTTAAAGCTTCATCCTAATTGTGGATACAATTCAGACCAAATGGCATCCATAATTCCTTGGATATTATTTTCTTCGCTATTGATCGCGATTACCGCTTCTTTATCAGGTAAGACGACAAGCAGCTGACCGTGAGCTCCATCTGCACGGTATGCTCCGTGAGTACACATCCAGAACTGACAGCCGTATCCGACTCGCCAGTCTCCTTCAGCAGGAGTATTTATATGTTTGCGGGTAGCATAAGTGATCCAAGACTCTGGGATTAATTGTTCTCCATTCCATTTTCCTTTGTTCAATAGCAACTGACCGAACCGTGTCAATTCTTCATTGCTGATGTTAAGCCCAGTACAACCAAGTGTAACGCCAAGCGGTGAACTATCCCACTCCACATCATATATCCCCAGCGGAGTAAATAGCCGAGGAACCAAATAATCCCGAACCGTTTCACCCACTGCCGCTTGCACAAGAGCAGATATCATAAAAGTATCTCCGCTGCTGTATGTAAATTGTTCTCCTGGTGCACGGTCCAGAGGTAAAGAGAGATAATGTTTGACCCAGTCTTTTTCTATGAGAGTATTGCGCTCATGGGCCCATAATGGAGGGTTATCATGTCCTGTTGACATCGTCAGCAGTTCATATAGTGTGATTTCTCCAGGGGAAGGGATCATGGGGCTGGTTGATTTATGAGTTGTAGAATAAGAAAAGAAATCACTGAGTTTTGTTTCGAGTGACAATTTTCCTTCTTCTAGTGCAAGACCCACCGCCATACTGGTAAAAGATTTACTGACCGAATGCTGCAAACGACGCTCATCTCTTGTTTAATCCCAGACCCCAGCGGGCTTCCCGCCTTGAAGAATTCGAACAGAGCAGACATGGAGCTCATTAATCGTTACTTGATGAACAAATCCTGTTAGATCAATCGTCATGACAACGTTCCTTTCCTGTTTATTTAGGTCAAGGGAGGATCAGTAACTCATTTCGTAAGACGGAGTGTTCCAAAACACAGGGTTCTAGTTGCGCAAAGATGGTAATACAGGTGTAGAAATAAGTCAATATTGGAATAATAAACCAAAAGAAATAAATAATTAGGGAGTTTATCTTATCAGATGTACAGATAAAGATGAATAGCACCAATAATTCTTCGTACGACGAACATCTATAGTAGATCTCTATATATAGAAGGAATATAACGGGTTGCCCTCGATCCTCAGAAATCAGTTAACTTTATTGAATTTGTTTTATTTTCTGTGAGAAGTTTAAAAATAAATATGCACGAACATCACATCCTAACATAACAAGATAGGAAATAAGATGTTAATAACTAAATTTACTAGGATAAGGAGCGATTAAGATGGAAGCATTGTATACAGCAAGCGCAACCGTACGCGGAGGAAGAGATGGATCTTTTGAAACATCAGATGGTGTACTTCGCCACGACTTATCTACTCCAAAAGAATTGGGCGGTGCAGGCGGAAACGCTACTAATCCAGAGCAACTATTTGCAGCAGGTTATGGTGCATGTTACGAAAGCGCACTGAGCAATATCGCTCGTAAAGAAGGCGTGAAATTAAGTGATGTAGAAATCACAAGTAATGTAATGATCGGGAAGGATCCGAAAGATGACGGGTTCCAGCTTGCCGTTCGACTCGATGTGAAGATCCCAGGTATAGACCGTGCGAAGGCAGAAGACTTGGCTAAGAAAGCACATGATTTCTGTCCTTATTCCAAAGCTACACGCGGTAACATTCCCGTTGAACTTAACGTCATTTAAGTATATAAAATAGGATCTTGCAGAAAAATCGTGTTTAAATAGACGATCTTTCGTGAGATATAAAAGAGACCTTGGTGGGTTCGCCAAGGTCTCCACTTTTATAGGTGACTTTACGATCCATTTAAATATTGTTTTAATACAGGGGTATATTGATTTGACATCAGGGTTAAAATTCTTTAATATGACTAAGTACTAATATGTACGTGGCATGAATAAATTTGAAATCACAGGTGATTACATGTCTTATAGACCCCAGATTGTTGACTTAACAACTGCTAGCCGCAATGAAGAATCGGGACTTTACGAATTTACAATGAAGCTTCAGGATGGAACGCTTTGTCGTGTATTTTATTCCAACAAACCGGAATGGCACATGACTAGCATCAGCCGTCTTCAGAAGACTCCTTGCCCGATTTGCCGTAAGGATTTCATCTGTAAATGTATGGAGAAATTTGCAGGCGATATTCATGAGCAAATTATGAATGATCAATTGATCGAACAAGCTATCAAGTAGGAATAGCTTGTTATGATGAGCGTCCGTGAGATCACGGCGCTTTTTTTTCTATATACTTATAGTCTAGAGTGGTTAAGTTCAACTAAGGGGTGGAACCATGAAGAGTGAATCTCAGTGTGATATGAAACCATATATGAATCTTAATATTGTGCTCATTGACGGAGTGTGTCATTTATGTCAAGGACTCACGAAATGGATTATCCAGCGAGATGGCAAGGGGGATTTTCACTTTGCTTCACTTCAATCAGAGATCGGTCAGAAACTGCTTGAACATGGTGGATTATCTCTTCATTCTATGGATACGTTTGTATTTATTGAACAAGGGGAGTACTACACTCGTTCCACGGGCGCACTGCATATAGCGAAAAAGCTGGGGTTCCCTTATAAGCTTGCTTCCGTATTCTTGATGATTCCGGCTGCGGTTCGAGACCGGGTATATAATGTGGTTGCTCGTAATCGTTACCGCTGGTTTGGCAAAGATGAAGATGATGCTTGTATGTTACCTACTCCAGAGATCCGTAAACGATTTTTATAAATAGGATGATAAATAAAATAAGGCAGCCAGTAGTCGTAACTGTACCTCCATCTGTTAGTGAGATCTAACAAGTGAAGGCAGTTCACTATTTGGCTGCCTTATTTTAATTTTTAGGAGCTCTATAACCAGCAGCTACCGCTTCCGCTTCTGTACAAAACCAAGCCTCTGGTTGGGTTGATTTGTAGTTACGAGATGCAGTGGTGTGGTAAATTTTCTCTCCCTTAGCATTGATATTTCCTTTAATGGTACAGGTATTGTTAGGCGGAGTAGAAGAAGTACTATTCCCATTAGAAGATGCAGTTCCGTTAGTCGTGCTGTTTGAAGTAGTACTGCTGTCTTCCTGATATTCAGTAGGATGAAATCCATCTTCTTGTGCATAGTTCTCATATTTCCAAATACCTAACGCTTGTTTTTTGCTTTTGTTCTGAATGGCTTCAAACTGATCCACATAACGAACATTCGGCGGATAGATGTAAGCAACCCTTGCATAACCCTTCTTAAGCAGTGATTCTTGGAGCATTACGCCATCCACATAGACGTAGGCAAGCAGTCGAGAGTATTTATCCCGGTTGGGACCGATATCAAATTCAAGTTCGATTTTCTTTGCTTTTTCTAATACTTGTTTCGTATATTGCTTTGCTTCTTGACCAAGTGGTTGTACACCGAGTTTGGGATGGGATGTCTCGGGTGTGTCGACCAGCAGCAAGCGGACAGATTGGCTCTTGCCTTCGTACATCACTTTCAAGGTATCTCCGTCCACAGCACGGTCGAGAGTGACCGGCACTCTTGGATATTTATAATCCGCAGTTGATTGATCTGATGTATTATCTGTACTTGATGTTCCAGTAGAAGTACCTGTATTTGATGTACTACCTGTATTCGTATCAGTGATAGAATCTCCTAACTGAATCTCACCGCAACCAGCCGTAAGAACAGTGATACTCAGGACAAGTGGAATCATCCACCGTCTCAAAAAAGACATGAAAAACACTCCATTCTAAGATGTATAGTATGTATGCGTGGACCTCTATAAGTGTACTATATCCGTAAAAGAAAGGGAACGAACGTTTGCTAAACTTACATTGTATTCTTCGCTTTTTATAAAAAGGATATAAGGGAATCGAAATTTGTTCTTGATGCTTGTGGAAAATTGTGCTAATCTAGCGTTAACTTAATCAGCACGTGACGGAAGCACCGTCCATATATCGCAGGGAATCTTGCGGTAATGGGCGGTGCTTTTTTGCTGTGGAAGGGGAAAGGTATGATGATTGATGAATAGAGTGCTACTTGCAAGCAGCAGTTTGGAATATGTTGAGGCGCTGCTAGATTTCATTCAGGGGAGTTCGTATTCAGCCGTATTTCAGGTGACCGCTTTTTCGCAGCCGGAAGCAATGTCTAGATACATAGAGGAACTAAGTCCAACCTCTACGCCGGACTTAGTAGTAGTGGAAGAGCAATTTATTGAAAAATGGATCTCCAGTCCTTTTGCAGATAAAGTACCTGTTCTTCTATTTACAGAGCAGTTTGTTTCTGAAGAAAATCAAACGGAAATTAGGAAGTATCAGCCTTTGCCCGCCATCTTAGCAAAATGGGAAGAAGTGCTGCTAAGTTCGAGTAGACGAGAGAAAGGTAGATTCAACGGTGAACAAACATGGGTGATTGGGGTCACTTCGGCTTCCGGGGGCTGCGGTAAAACAACCGTTGCGCTCAATCTAGCTAAGCAGCTCGGGCGGTCCGGTTATTCGGTATTTTATCTGAATCTAGAAACCATCGATAGTACGGGGCCATTTTTACATACAACATCTATGGAAATGCAATCCGAATCAGGAGGAGATTCTTTTAGTCAATTATTGTATCAGCTAAGAACTAATAAGATACCAAATAGCAGCTTTCATGGGGAGAAGAAGGACCGGATCGATCTAAAGTCGTATACGATTCGGAATGAACGTATTCAAGCAGATTGTTTTATTCCAGCAAAAAATCGCAAAGAGCTGCTTCAGATGAACAAATCAGATACGAGTGAATTGATTCGTCTCATTACGGAGTCAGGTCAATACCATTTTGTTATTACAGATCAAGATTCGGTGTGGGACTTGCGCTCGGAAGCGGTGATGGAGGAATCTCAGTTGCTGATATGGCTGTTATCTGATGATATTCATACGATGAATAAATACAAGGAATGGATGAAGTTTCATAAGCAGCTTGATCCAGAACAGTACGAGAATAGGATGCGAAAAACATTGCATGTCATTAATCGTTATATGGGGAATATGGCAAACGAGCTTCCGGGCGAAGAGATGATGGCAGAACATTATCTACCTTATATCCCTTCTTGGAAACAGATGCGGGAACCTGATTTACTGCTGAGCTCACCGATATATCAGAAGGAAATGAGTAAGCTTTGTGAAGCTATTGGCGTACTGAACAGGGAGAATACAGCATGAATGAGGCATGGTTTAAGGAATTAAGAAAGACGGTGCGTTCGGGACTGGATGTGACTTCATCTGCGGGGGATTCGGAACTCATGGAGCACATCGAGCGCAGGGTGCTTTATCATCCAGATCTGGTACATCTGACTTCCGGAGAAAAGCAGACCCTAATTAGACGATTATATGATTCCTTTCGAGGACTTGATGTGTTGCAACCGCTTGTAGATAACCCGAATATTACAGAGATTATGATTAATAGTCATCACGAGATTTTTATTGAAGAACGTGGTGAAGTTAAAAAGCTGCCCATCGCATTTGAATCCGCAGATCGGCTCGAAGATATTATTCAGTCGATTGTCTCCGGGGTAAACCGCATCGTTAATGAGTCTTCTCCGATCGTGGATGCGAGGCTGAAAGATGGGTCCCGGGTGAATATTGTTTTACCGCCGATTGCTCTGAAGGGTCCCACAATGACCATCCGTAAGTTCCCAGAGAAACCGATGAGCATGGAAGATCTAGTTTGTATGGGTGCTCTCACCGAAGAGGCAGCACAGCTGTTGCAAAAGCTCGTAAAGAGCAAATACAACATTTTTATCAGCGGTGGAACCGGATCGGGGAAAACCACTTTCCTGAATGCCTTGTCTCAATATGTTCCTAGCAGTGAGCGAATCATTACGATAGAAGATTCAGCGGAGCTACAGATTGTTACTGTGCCGAATCTTGTATCGCTCGAGACACGCAATGCCAATACGGAAGGCAGAGGGGAAATATCAATCCGTGATCTCATTCGATCTTCTCTTCGGATGAGACCCAATCGAATTATTGTAGGAGAGGTTCGGGGGAGTGAAGCCCTAGATATGCTGCAGGCAATGAACACCGGGCATGATGGATCGTTATCAACAGGACACTCAAACAGTATTGTCGATATGGTGAGTCGTTTAGAAACGATGGTACTGAGCGGGGCTGACCTGCCCATTGTTGTCGTTAGACAGCAGATCAGTTCGGCTATCGATATATTTGTTCATCTATCAAGACTCAGAGATCGTTCACGGCGGGTTACGGAGATCAGTGAAGTCGTCGGAATGGAAGATGGGGAGGTGAGGCTGAATCGTCTATACCAGTTTCAGGAACGTGGTGAAGCAGAAGGGCGCATTGTAGGTGAACTCGTTCCGAACTCCTCTTCGCTTGTACATGTGGACAAATTGCGGGCTGCCGGCATCCGTTATCCATTTAATGAAGGTAGTTAAGAGGGGGAGGAAAGTGAATTTGAGTAGGAGGGTTATCCAGAACAAGGACCTAGCACAGGCAGAGCCTAGTAGCAAACTATCTGACTATTCAGTACATCGTTTAAGCTCGCGGCAAAGGACATTATGTATGATTATCAGCGCCATTCTTTTTTTCAGTATCGGTTACTTATTCTATCATCACTTAGTGATGAGTAGCATCTTAGCCTTAGCAGCATTCTTTATCCCTAAATACTATAATCAATACCTGCTTGAGAAAAGACGATCGGCACTCAGTCTTCACTTCAAGCAAGCACTTTATTCTTTATCTTCCTCTCTTGCTGCCGGAAAGTCCGTAGAAAATGCATTTAGGGAAGCTGTACTGGATCTTCGAATGCTTGATCCGCAGGCGGATCATGATCTGATTCGAGAGTTCACGATCATCTGTACACGAATGGAATATGGTCAGCCGATTGAGGAAGCTTTATTAGATTTTGCAAATCGTGCTCATATGGAGGATATTACGAACTTCGCAGATGTATTTGTTACTTGTAAACGCACAGGCGGTGATCTGGTTGAAGTCGTAAGAAGAACTTCTTCGGTCATAGGAGAAAAACTAGATATTCAGCAAGAAATAGCAGTAACTATCTCTCAGAAAAAGTTTGAGTCAAAGGCGATGTTTGCTTCTCCCTTCGTGTTTTTGTTAGTACTTAGTGTCACGTCTCCAGATTTCCTTACACCTTTATATAGCCCAGCCGGATATCTCATTTCAAGTGTATCCATTATCGTTTTGTTTGCTTGTTTCTTGTGGGTAAACCGTATTATGAATATTCGGGTGTAGGGGGTGAGGACTGTTGATGATTATTTGTAGTTTGATGGCTGCTTTGCTTGCCTTGTGGTGGATTTTTGCCAATCGGACAGCTAAAACGAGGTATCTGAAGCTGGATCAGGTGGAGATGACAGGACTGCGATTTCGCAAACTGCATGCCCCATTTATTGGCCTGATTGAACGATTGGACTTCGTAAGAAAGTTTCCAATGTTTGTTTACCGTGTGCAGCATTCGATTCAGAGAGCCTATGGTCCTAAACATGGTCATGAGAAAATGATGTTGTTTCTTGCGGAGATGTTTGTATACAGCTGGCTTGCGCTAATTGGTGGGTCGGTAATGACGCTGGGGTTAAAAGGAGAAATGATGGGAATTGCGATCGGATGCATGCTTGCCATTATTATTCCCTTTGCACAGCTGAAGGATCTTCATGAGAAGGTGAAGCTGCGTGAACAGGATATCTTAATGGAACTGCCAGAATTCCTTAACAAAGTTGTCTTGCTTGTTGGCGCAGGGGAGACCGTCCAAAAGGCAATTATTCATTGTACGGAGCGTAAACAGAGTTCTGACCATCCTTTGTACATAGAACTCAGGCAAATGATTGCAGAATGGAACAGTGGGTTTTCATTTCAACAAGCCTTTGAGCAGTTTAGTAAACGATGCGGCGTTCAGGAAGTATCCATTTTTACAACGACCGTGTTACTTAACTTTCGGCGGGGAGGCAATGATTTTGTACTCTCTCTAAGAGAGTTGTCGCGAGTATTGTGGGAGAAGAGAAAATCACTCAGCCGTACTAAAGGGGAGCAGGCTTCATCTAAGCTCGTGTTTCCAATGGTAGTTATTTTTTTAGTTATTGTAATTATGGTAGGTGCACCCTCGTTTATGATGATGAATTTATAGGAGGAAATATAAATGATAACAACAGTTAAAAACAAAATAATTAGTTTTTGGAAGGAAGAGGATGGTCTCGGCACGCTGGAGATGATTTTAATTATTGGGGTCATTATTGTAATTGGTCTTATTTTTAAAAATCAAATTACTGCGATCGTCGACAAATTACTAGATCAGGTGAACACAAAAAGTGACCAATTTTTTAAATAGGTATCATAAATTAAAAAACGACGATGGGAGCTTCACCCTTGAAGCTTCTCTCGTGTTTCCTGTCATCTTGTTTACGCTATGTTTATTAATGTTCTTTTGCGTGTTGCTGTACCAAAAATCGATGTTATCACAGTATGCGTCTGCATCTTCGGAGCGCTCAGTTTATAGCTGGGAGAACAGTCATAAGGAACCGAAGACAGGAGCATTTCTAGAGGATGAATATGACAGGTTGTACTGGAGATTGGCTGATGATCATATGCTTGGTTCGCTTTTTGGTACGTTTGGAGCAGAATCTACTTCTTCTATATCTGTTCCAAGTGAGGTATTAGAAGGCACACTTACATCACAGAAGATGAGTCAGACAGCTGCGTCGCTTCCACCAATGTACAGCGGGACGATGGAGTATGAGAATAAATTCATGAATCGGCAGATAACAACGAAAATAGATCAATTTGTATCTTTACCCATGGTGGGTTTCTTACTTAATCAAGATCATAAAATTCATCATTCAGGGAAAGCAACAGTGGTTGAGCCCGATGAGTTCATCCGCAATATAGAGTTGATTCGATATTATGGAGCACGATTTTCGGGGATGGGAACACCCGGGGATCCATCAGAAATCGCACAAATTCTCGGAAAGCTGACGGGGAAATAACTGTAGGATGCGGGGGAGGAACGATTGTTTAAGAAAGGGGAATCGGAGTCTGGAGCAGTAACTATTTTTCTGGCCATGGTGCTTGCTGTCATCTTCATGTTTGTTGCTGTATTTATAGATTATGCAAGAATTGGAGCTATGAAAGTTCAGACAGAGAGGTTATCTCATGCTGCTGTTCGTTCTGTAATGTCCTCCTACATGCCGGAACTCCAGCAAAGATATGGGTTGTTTGCACACAGCGGTGAACAAGGAGATTTCATCATGTCTAAAGTGCTCAATGATAGTACAAAGCCCATTCCTCATCGGGATGGACTCGCCATTATTCCTATGCAACTGGATAGTTCAGGTCTTGTATTTGAACGTGAACTGGGCAGGTATGATCATTTTAATCAACAGATACAGGAAGAGATGAAATATAAAGCACCGATCGATTTTTTATATGATGCGGTAACTAGATTTAAACCTCTCTCAGAGGATCTAAAGCAAGCGGCTCACAGTGTAGACGTACTGCGGAAGTTACAGAAACTGTATGACAAGCGTGAAAAATCGCTTGAGCAAGCTATTAAAAAGAGAAGAGAAGCTGCGAAAACGTCGGAGATGGTTGCAAAACTGGTTATGGACCCTCCAAGCAACTATTTCAGTGACAGCCCACTGGGTGGAAACATTCGCTCATTAGCGGATGGAGCATCAAGGTACTCTGATTATTACTCTAAATTCACTGAAGATGAAGCAAGAGAGCCTCTCCTCAGAATATATGGTTCGGAGCTAAGCGAGTATCGGATGGATCTCACAGGAGTGTTGCTTCGTCTTGGAAAAGCGAGAACAGATGCAACAAGCACACACAAGCAGAAGATTGAAGAGGCAAATGATCTGATCGAAGAGGCGAAGCAACTGAATGAGCAAATGAAACAGGTCATTAAAGATGGTGAGGCGAGAGCCGCTAATCAGGCTTATGACAAAGTTGGTCAAGCAAACACACCAGGCAAGGGAGTATCATCATCTGGAAATTTAAGTGGGGCTGAATTACGTAAGAAGACAGAAGAACTGGTGCGGAAAGATACGGAGTTTGCCGCTTTTACTAATAGTCAGAATCAACAATTAACAGATTTCACAAATGCACAACAAAAAGTAATGACTGCTGAAAATTCGCTTCGCAACCTAACAGGCGGTGATACCTATCATAAAAGAAATGAAGTTCTTTCCGCGAACAAGGAAATTCAGCGATATATGGACCGCTACGTAAAATCTAGCAGCAGTAATGTAATAGATCAGTCTGCAGACCAGATCGATGATTATAGAGCAGCTGATAAAGAAAGAGCAAAGGTGGACAAGCAGTCACAGCAAAAACTGAATGAAGTTCAAAATAAAATCAAGTTATTAGTTGCTACGGCCGGTCTAGAAGAAAGTACAAAACAGTTTGCTGAACTGGAAACCTATTTTAATGAAAGTATTTCCTTTAACCAGACGAGTAGTGAAGAACCGGTTAGCTCAGAAATGTCTGACGACCCCTATGATGCGGGTGGAGATGCGATGACGAACATGGATCAGATGTTTGGAGGCATGTCCGGGTTTATTGATATTTTGGGTGATGAGCTGTTTCAGAATGAATATGCAATGCATTATTTTTCATCCGTTGATCTTTCAATGTTATCGGGCAGCAAGACGAACACGAGTACGCTTGAACCGGAATCGTTTTTTCTACCGGAAAGTCAGGAACTGGAGTATATCATTTATGGGTTTCATAATTCCTATGGAAATATTACAGCGGCCTATGGCGAAGTGTTTACAATAAGGCTTGCGATTAGGACGATGGAGGGTCTTGTTGAGAGCAGTAAGCTTGGTAATCCACTGCTTATTCTTTCAAAAGCAATTCTGTATGGACTTGAACATGCACTTGCTGATATGAATTCTCTTGCTGATGACGGAAAAGTAGAATTGTCCAAATATGCAAAGCAGATATCGGTAACCTACCGTGATCATTTACGGTTTTTCTTGCTTGCGCACAGTAATAACGAGAAGAAGATGTCCCGAATGATGGCTTTGATCCGTTTGAACACGGATATAGATCTGACGAAATCATATACCTATGCATCAGGGCAGACAGGAATGAGGATGAAATTATGGTTCTTACCTGGAATAACCAAAATGTTAGGGACTATATCAGGCAGTGCTGATCGTGTAGAGAATGGTAGCGTTTATATCACGATTCAATCGGATTACTCCTACTAGAATATCCAGTTCAGATTAATAGGGGCTAATAAAACTATGAAAATTCAGAAGAAATGGAAAAGAAGAAGGAGAAAGATAGGTGGTAGTCTTAGGTCGGACAAAGGGAGTATTGTACTCGATGCTTCTCTAGTCATGCCGATCTTTCTCTTTTTTATCGTCTTTCTTATTTATTTTGTTCAGATGACGTTATTTGTAACGGCTCTGCAAACCACTGCCTCAGAAACAGCGAAAAAAATCTCTGCACATATGTATCCTGTAGTGCTTGCAGTTGATGCGGCAGGCTCAATAGATTCAGGATTAGATGGCTTGGACATCCCAGGGACGGGGGAGGGAGGGATTTTTCCGATCCCTGAATTGTCATTGACTGATTTAGTTGCAAAATATGCTTCTGCTCTGCCCGAACCGATTGGTGAGTGGGCTTCTATGGCAGCAGCTAGCGGAGAAGCACCACTACAGCATCTGCAAAGTTCAGTTTCGGAAGCTATTTTAGACCCGGTAATTAAGCCGCTCCTCTCTCCGGTAATCGAGAATACCGTACTTGAATATGACCGAATTCATGTTAACGGCATCGACTTACCGAACCTGAAAGAAAAAACAAACCCTTACTTCGGGATCGAGCTAACTTATGAGATGCCGCTCAAAGTTCCTTTTACAAAGAAAAGCATTCGAATCCAGGCCAGCAGCAAAGAGCGGATCTGGATTGGGGCTACAAATGAGGGAGCTACAGAAGGAGACGGAACCACCGCTGCGAAGGGAAATGTAGCGCTGTTATCCAAACCGGAACCTGCCTATATTGCGAGACAGGCTACCATCAGGGCGAAGATTACTCCGGGTGCTTCGGCAAATTTGTCGGTATTTTATAAAACAGGAGAAAGCACCGCCAAACATGTAGGATGGGCTACGGCTGATGAGAATGGTTATGTGGAGTGGACATGGTTTGTCGGCACAAGAACGACAGCGGGAACGTGGCCTTTTGTCATTGAAACAAGTGATGGAGCTAGGTTAGAAGTGATGTTTGAAGTTGCTTCAAAGACGTGAAGGAAGTGAATGTGATGGAACTTGTTTATTATGGATGTGGAATTTTTGTGGTAGCTGCATTTATTACAGATGTCAGATCGATGCGAATTCCTAATCTGTTATCTTTGTCCGCTATCATTAGCGGGCTGATCGTACATTTATGTATAGGCGGATTTCAAGGTTTACTCGCGAGTATCAGCGGATTTGGTACTGGATTTGGAATTATGTTGGTGCTTTATCTCGCTGGAGCTGTGGGAGCGGGGGATGTCAAAATCTTTGGCGGAATTGGGGCATGGACCGGGGCCTTGTTTACAGTTCAAGCGATGGTGTACTCCATTCTCATTGCAGGCGTAATTGGTTTGATTATTTTATTATGGAAAAAACAACTGGTTCAACGATTGGGTAAGCTCATTCTATATATAGTTGGTAGAGTGATTCCTGAGATTGGGATAATAAATTCAGTCCATAGTTACAGCCCACTGAAGGAAGGACTTCGGTTTCCTTTTATGATTGCTGTGTTGCCGGGGTTTATTAGCGCATGCGGAATATATGTATTATAAAAAACTTTGTTTTACTATACACGGTGGATAGAACAGTGAAGTGTCTAAAGGAGAGACGTTATGATTAGCTTGAAACGAGATTTTATACATAACGGTAAAGCAATGATGACGATTGATAAAACAGGCGGATTTGTTCGCAGTGAACTGAGTGAGGTACAGCTGCAAATGCTGATGTCCAATGTTATTTCGGGTCATCTAGCAATGTCTATGAAAGAGATCAATCAAGAAATTACGTTTCATTATGATATAACAGGTAAAAAAATGCTTTCCCAGACAGCAAGACATGAGAAATTATCTTTAACGGGCCTATTTCAATTACTGCTGCAGATCACTCAGACATTACTTACTTGTCCGCAGTATATGCTTGACGAGCAAAGGTATGTATTACATGAGGATTATATCTTTACAACCGAAACTCTTGAGAAAGCAAAAGTGTATTTATGCTATATACCGGCTGTACTAGAAAAAGAAGCAGAATCTATACCTATTCAATTAAGTCAGATGATGAGCAGAATGATGCCTTATGTCAAAGCGCTTGAAGGCACGGGGATTCAAAGAATTTTGCAGTTATGTAATGACAGGGATTTTCAGCTTGGTGACTTGCGGGAACTATTGAATGAACTACTTATGTCTGAGACAGGTATAGGAAGTAAGTCTTCTGCAAAAACGGATAGCGCAGCTGGTGTATCTTCTTCGTCTTCTAAAGATGATCATTTTCAGGGGGAATCACGGCCCCTCATAAATCAACCAGGTGATGTTATATCTGATTTGCAGAGACTTCATAGACCTACACCTGCACCCAAACCCAGACAGATACCGGTCTTGTCTAGTCGCTCAAGTGAGAGTCTAGGTTCGTCTGTTCCACATAGCCCACTCGGTCGTTCTCCATTTGAACGGATGGATGAGAATAAACCTGATCTAGCTCTGGGTTCTATTCCGCACCCTATTTTTTCTATGAAAGATCCCCTTGAATCGAGTGAATATTACTCTGATGAAGGACAAGAGAAAGAGACTGAAAAACCTGCAAAGCCTATTTATTACTGGCTGGGTGGGATGCTCCTTGCCTCCGTGTTATGGAGATTTCTTTATATGGATGAGCCAACGACAATTAGGCTTACGATGTGTTTGGTTTTAACCATAATACTAGCTGCAGCTGCTTATGTGCTATCTACAGGAAAGTTCGCTGGGCTAGGCAAAATTTCTTCTTCCTCCTTATTTCAGCAGAAAGATGAGACTGACTTTCCTGGGAAGAGGGGGATTTTCGGTGGTGGAAATAAAAACAAAGAAGATGCGGAACCGTGGCGTTGGAACTCACCATCTAAGCTAGCGGAATCTGATAATGAAATCAACATTCCTTTTAAACAAATAACCTCAACGTCAGATTCTAACTTCCCTTTTACTGCACCTAAATCACTAGACAATGAGGAGCATGAGACAACAGATAGTTACTATGAGTCTTTGCGTCATAGCACGCAGATGTTAAATTCATCTCATGTCCAGGCTACGGTACTTCTTACTGATTCAGAATCAGTTTCAAGCCTACCTGGTAAGTCAGCTGTGGTGACCTTCAAAAAGGGGATGTTGGAACGGCAAGCACCCCAAACTGCACCTGAACAAATGGAGTTAGGTACAGCAAGTTTTATTATTGGCCGCTCACAGGAAGTGTCTCAATTCGTAGAGGAAGGGAAGGGGACATCCCGGGCACATGTAGAAATCAGTAAGTCCAAAGATCAATACTATATTAAAGATTTAAATTCGATGAACGGTACACTATTGCTTGATCAGCCGATGATTCCTTATAAAGAATATCCCTTGGAAGAAGGCGATTTCTTTATCATTGCAGAATCGAAATATACTTTTCGTTATGTCTAGCTGTTTTTCAACTGACGAATCGCGTCATCCAGGCGAGGATAATCGAATTGGAACCCACATTCCTGCGCTTTGTCAGGCACTGCTTTTTGACCTTCCAAAATGAGAATGGACATTTCGCCAAGCATTGTTTTGAGCATAAAAGAAGGTACTGGAAACCAGTGAGGACGATGCAGAACTCTTCCAATGGTCTTTCCAAAATCTCGATTCGCAACAGGGTGCGGAGAAGTCGCATTCACAGGACCGCTTATATCAGGAGTTCGCACAGCGTAATCGATCAGTTTCACCATGTCATTCATATGTATCCACGAAACCCACTGTTCTCCATCTCCAATAGGGCCGCCTACCCCTAATTTATAAGGTAACTGCATGAGAGGGTAGGCTCCCTTACTGCCCAGAACTACGCCTGTTCTGACAAGGACTAGCCTTGTATTATTAAACCTTTGCAGGGCTGCATTTTCCCACTGTACGCAGACGTCAGATAGAAAATCGATGCTCGCTACCTCAGAATATTCATTATAGGTGTCCTTTCGAGAGGTGCCATAGATTCCAACAGCTGAGGATTGAACGACTACTTTCGGTTTATTCGTGAGCCGATCCAGAATATCTCCTAATCGGTGAACCGAATCCAGGCGAGATTGCCTTATTTTTGACTTTGTATCCTTTGTCCACCGCTGATTAAGCGATTCTCCAGCCAGATTAACGATAGCATCCAGTGACTCCAGTGGATGGGGATTGCTATTTAAATCATCCCAAGTCACATATTTAATGGATTCTGGATGATGATCACTTGCTTTTCTTGTCACAATAATGACTTCATGTCCTTGCTTTGCCCAATACTCAGAGAGATGACTCCCTATAAAACCTGTACCTCCGCAAATCGCAAGCTTCATATAATGATCTCGCCCCTCTCTTTTGACCAACGTAAAAAATGACAGCCTATACCACAGTTCTATTTGTTTATTACACGATTTTGGTTCGTTTACTCTCTTCTTTACACCAAATTCATTATAAAATCCAGTTCTCATGCCAAAATGGCTAAGCTTGACCGAGGAGCTTCTTTAGTGAAATAACAATAAAGTATCTTTTTGATAATCGTAAAAAAGCCTTCTGTACTATTACTATAGTAAGAAGACTTTTACTTCATGCACTTGATGATTACATAAATGCATAGAAATGCGTTAATGCTGCGAATAGACACAGGCTGCTTTTTACGTCTATTTGTTCAATAGATGCTTGTAAGGCTTATAGTCAATCTGCTTCTTGTCAAGAAAGGTAACGAGGAAGCGGTTGTCTCTTTTTGGTGTAGCCACAATATATCCTTTAATACAGTGATCTCTTGTTACTTCTTTCGCCTGATTCTGAAGAGCAATCTTACCAATCTCGGCAGCTATGGAATGCTTGGCAATATCACGAAAAGGACCAGGTACAGGCTGAACCAGCTCGTCTAAGAAACTTTTTGCTTCGTCTGTCCAAAGATGACGGCTTGCTTCGACCCAGTGATTCTGCCAATCTAGCTTGGATTTACCATCGGCTTTAGGAAGAACTTTCAAGAATTTACGAAACATAAAAAAACCGCCGATTACCATACTTCCCAATAGAAGAAAGGTCCAGAACGCGATAGAGTTCATAAACCAGTTGCTAGGCATCGCCGAACTAAGCTTACTGTTAATCAGGATTACATCCATATCAATCACCTCAGGGATAGAGTAAAATAAAAATCGCTAAATTAAATGAAAGAGTTTATAAATATGAATCTGTGATTTCTGTGTTTAAAATGAAACGATGCTGTGAATGAATTCTTAATGAGGATTCGTTTTCTAAATTTATCCTTTTATTGAATTATAACGTAGATATGAATATATTTCGATAGTTAACAAATAAGATTCTCACTCCTTTTCTAGTTGTTCCTATAGAATAGCGAGATAAAGATGAAGGTAAGATGAGAGATGCATGTTACATACGAGGATCGTATTGCTTGGCTTTCATAATCAAGTTACAATAAACTTTACATTCTAAAATCTAGGGGGATAAAAGATGCTTAAAATCGGTTCCCACGTATCCTTTTCGGGCAAGGGTCTACTGACAGCAACAGAAGAAGCGGCATCGTACGGTTCTTCTTCGTTTATGATATATACAGGTGCTCCGCAAAATACGCGCCGTAAACCAATGGAATCTATGTACCTTGAAGAAGGTAAAAAAGCAATGCAAGAGGGCGGATTTGAAGAGATTGTGGTGCATGCACCTTATATCATCAATCTAGGTTCTTACAAAGACCACACTTATGAACTGGCAGTAAGTTTTCTACAGGAAGAAATTCGCCGTACGCATGCGATCGGCGTGAAGAATATTGTGCTTCATCCCGGTGCTTTTACGGATAAAGATGCTGACTATGGTATTCAGCGTATTGCAGAGGGACTAAATGAAGTATTAAACGGAGTCCAAGAAACAGATGTGAATATCGCACTAGAAACGATGGCAGGCAAAGGAACAGAGATTGGACGTTCTTTTGAAGAACTGGCCCGAATTATTGATAAGGTTGAACGTAATGAACGTCTGACTATTTGTATGGATACTTGCCATATTCATGATGCTGGTTACGATATCGTAGGCGATCTAGATGGTGTTCTTGAACAGTTCGATCGTACGGTGGGTCTTGACCGAATCGGAGTCGTGCATATTAATGATAGTAAAAATCCATCGGGAGCAAAAAAAGATAGACATACGCCGATTGGTGCAGGTTGGATTGGTTTTGACACCATTAACCGCGTTGTCCATCATGAACGGCTCAAAGGTCGCCCGTTTATACTTGAAACTCCATGGATCGGAAAAGATGCCAAAAAACAGCGTCCTATGTACGAAGCAGAAATTGCTTTGCTGCGCGGAGATGTGGCGGGACGTTTTGGAGAAGGTTTCCTTGAAGATGTGGAGAGACTCCATCATTTCTTTACAGGGGAAGATATTGAATCCCGCCGTTTTGTGCTGGACACATGGACACTCCTCAAAAATGATGCAAAAGCGAAAAAAGCGGATCCTCGCGAACCGCTCGAGCGCTTGTATGATATGGTTGTAAATGCAGCCTTGTTCCCTGAACTTACAGAGGAACAATTAAATCATCGTTTGATTGGATGGCTTGCTGGTAAAGAAGCGTTGGTGAAAGTTTAGGTTTTTGATCTAAATCAAGGGGGAGAAATTTGACCAATGGATATTCACACAAAACACACACAAGTTAGACCTGCACATATCGATCGTGCCCGTATGCTGATTTCTTGTCCAGACGCTCCGGGTATTGTCGCTACGGTTTCGAAGTTTTTGTTCGATCACGGGGCAAATATCATTCAATCCGATCAGTACTCGATGAATCCGGACGGAGGCATGTTCTTTATGCGGGTGGAGTTTGATCTTCCGCAGCTGTCTAGTCGTTTGCCTAAGCTGGAATCGGACTTTGGATCTATAGCTGAACAGTTTCAGATGGAGTGGTATATTTCCGATGTCTCAAGACGTAAGAAGCTTGCCATTTTTGTATCCAAAGAAGATCACTGTCTTGTTGAGCTTTTGTGGCAGTGGCAAGCGGGAGATTTGGATGCGGAGATCGGCCTTGTCGTGAGTAACCACCCGGATATGAAAGATTACGTTGAATCCTTTGGTATTCCGTATCATCATATTCCTGTTACGCCTGATACGAAGAAAGAAGCTGAGGAGCGTCAGCTTGAAGTGATTGGTGAAGACATTGATGTGATTATCCTGGCTCGCTATATGCAGATTATATCGCCAACGTTTATCGAACATTACCGGAATCGTATTATTAATATCCATCACTCCTTCTTGCCGGCCTTTGTGGGCGGTAAGCCTTATGCTCAAGCTTATGGCCGCGGTGTAAAACTAATTGGAGCAACCGCTCACTATGTGACGGAAGAACTTGATGGCGGTCCGATTATTGAGCAGGACGTTGAGCGTGTAAGTCATCGGGATGATGTCCCTGAGCTAAAAAGAATTGGTCGTACAATCGAACGTGTTGTACTTGCCCGCGCTGTAAAATGGCATGTGGAAGACCGAATTCTCGTTCATGAGAACAAGACGGTAGTCTTTAACTAAAGGAAATAAATGAACGATAATTTCATATTTCATGATATGTAAAGATTTACAAAAGACTGTTTCCTAACTAATTTAGGGGACAGTTTTTTTATTTAAATCGGTACAATAAACCAGGTTACCACAACTCAAATGGAAAATATTTGATGTTTTAAAGAGCCCGGGCAAGTCTAAGAGTATATAATAGGGATGGCATTTTGCGTGTAGTTGTCGCCTTTTTTGTACAAGCTAACCGCTTTATTGATTAGGTATGCTTTTCCTTACAGAGGAAATACTTTGTTGGATGCCTTATATGAATTTTTTATGTATCGAACAAGAAGGCTATGGAAAAATGATGTATGAGGTGTTACAATACTATTGAATAAGTCAAATTGAAACATTCAAGCGGATTAACTTGCATAAATTTTTTTGTTTTAGCGGGTACCAATCCCTGAGCGTAAGTCCGTTTGCTTATCCTGACATCTTTTTTTAGAGATTATGAGGAGGATGAAACATGACTGATCAACAAACTAAAGACCAAAGCATTAACAAAGATGAAAATTCAACAATCGATAATTTGTCTATTACTACTGTTCGTACCTTGGCAATCGACGCAATTGAGAAAGCAAAATCCGGACACCCGGGTATGCCGATGGGCTCTGCACCAATGGGCTATCAATTGTTTGCCAAAACGATGAATCATAATCCGGAAAATCCAACTTGGATCAACCGTGACCGTTTCGTATTGTCCGCAGGACATGGATCTATGCTGCTTTACAGCCTTCTGCACCTGAGCGGATATGATCTTCCGATGGAAGAGATTAAACAATTCCGTCAATGGGGAAGCTTGACTCCAGGACACCCTGAGTTCGGTCACACCGCTGGTGTGGATGCAACGACAGGTCCACTTGGACAAGGGATTGCAATGGCTGTAGGTATGGCAATGGCTGAAGCTCAGCTCGGAGCTACTTACAATAAAGATAACTTTGATGTGGTAGACCACTATACTTACGCAATTTGCGGTGATGGTGACCTTATGGAAGGTGTTTCTCACGAAGCAGCATCCCTGGCATCTCACTTGAAACTGGGTAAACTCGTGGTTCTTTATGATTCCAACGATATTTCCCTTGATGGTAAACTGGACCTTTCTTTCTCTGAAAGTGTTCAAAAACGTTTTGAAGGATACGGCTGGCAAGTGCTTCGCGTAGAAGATGGTAATGATCTTCCTGCAATCGAAAAAGCGATTAAAGAAGCACAAGCGGTATCAGATCGTCCAACCCTGATCGAAGTGAAAACAGTGATCGGTTACGGTAGCCCGAACAAACAAGGTAAAGGCGGCCATGGCGGTACTCACGGTTCTCCACTAGGTCCTGACGAAACAAAACTCACTAAAGAATATTATAAATGGGTATATGAAGAAGATTTCTTCGTTCCAGACGAAGTACGTGCTCATTTTGCAAAAGTGAAAGAACGTGGTGTAGAAGCAAACAAAGCTTGGGAAGCTAAATTTGCAGAATACAAAAAAGCGTACCCTGAACTTGCTGCTCAGTTCGAAACAGCAATCAGCGGCGGACTTCCTGAAGGTTGGGATCGTGACTTGCCGAAATACAGTGTGGAAGACAAAGCGGTATCTACTCGCGTAGCATCCGGTAATGCATTGAACGGTCTTGCTCACAATGTGCCTAACCTGACTGGTGGATCTGCTGACCTTGAAAGCTCAACAATGACTCACTTGAACGATCTTGCTCAGTTCACTCCAGCGGATTACTCCGGCCGTAACATCTACTTTGGTGTTCGTGAATTCGGTATGGCTGCTGCAATGAACGGTATGGCGCTGCATAGCGGTGTGAAAGTATTCGGCGGTACATTCTTCGTATTTACCGATTACCTTCGTCCAGCAGTTCGTCTGTCCTCTATCATGAAACTGCCAGTAACTTATGTGCTGACTCATGACAGTATCGCAGTAGGTGAAGATGGTCCTACGCATGAACCGATTGAACAACTCGCTTCCTTGCGTATCATTCCAGGTCTTACTGTTATTCGTCCAGCGGATGCTAACGAAACTTCTGCAGCATGGGCTTATGCAGTTGAGAACACTTCGAATCCGGTAGCACTTGTTCTTACTCGTCAAAACTTGCCAATTCTTCCGGGTACAGTAGAAGGCGCTCGCGAAGGAATCAAACGTGGTGCTTATGTAGTATCTGATGCGAAGAATGGTAAAGCAACAGCGCAAATTATCGCAACAGGTTCTGAAGTTCAGTTGGCAGTAAAAGCTCAAGAGGCTCTTGCTGAAGAAGGTATTCACGTACGTGTTATCAGTATGCCAAGCTGGGATCTGTTCGAAAAACAAGATAAAGCATATAAAGATTCCGTTCTGCTTCCAGACGTAAAAGCTCGTCTTGCAGTAGAAATGGCTCATCCAATGGGCTGGGAAAAATATGTGGGTGATGCTGGTGATATTCTCGGCATCTCTACGTTCGGTGCATCTGCGCCTGGCGACACTGTAATTAAAGAATATGGCTTCACAGTAGAAAATGTAGTAAGCCGCGTTAAAGCGCTTCTGTAGTTCTATTGTACCCATATGAAAACAAAAAAAGGGTGAAGCAGCCAAATGGCGCTTTACCCTTTTTCATCCTATCTTTATCTATGCAAGCGGCTTGCCGTTAATCTGTTGTTCTATATAGGCTTCGTAGATTTTAACGACAGCTGATAAGTCTTCCTCACCGTATCCTTTTGCGGCACCGGACTGGAACATGCTTTTTGCCAGATTCAGCATAGGGGCAGGCACGCCAGTATTGTCTGTTAGAGATGACGCAAGCTTTAAATCTTTGAGCATAAGAGCGAGGGAGAATTGATTCGTAAAATCATGATCAATGATTTTGCGGCCTTTCAATTCAGCTGCTTTACTGCCGGCAGAACCCAACTTTACAAGATCCAGGAATGCATCAGCCGGGATGCCCGATTTTGAGGCAATCGCAAATCCTTCCGCTAGTGCTACATTGTTAATTCCAACGATCGTATTATGGGCAAGTTTCGCTACGGCACCATTTCCGTTTTCGCCCATAGGAATTACTTTTTTACCGAGCGTTTCGAATACATCCATCTGACTTTCGATGGTTACGGCATCACCGCCGACCATAAATACTAATGAACCATCAATGGCTGCAGGTTTGCTGCCTGTAACAGGTGCATCCAGAAAAGAACAATCAAGAGCCGTAGCATCAGCTGCGAGTTTTTTTGCAAGGTCAGGGGAAATGGTACTGCAGTCCATAATCGTAGTCCCGTCGATGACACCAGCAAAAACACCGTTCTCGCCATAATAAATATCATTGATGGATGCGTCATTACTTACCATAGTTATGACTAGAGACTGACCGTGGGCTGCTTCTTTTGGCGTTTTGGCTGCTACAGCACCTTCGGCTACGAGTGGGCTGCATTTTTCTGCAGTTCGGTTATATACAGTGACTTCATAGCCTTTTTTAAGAAGATTGGAAGCCATGGGTCCGCCCATCGTACCCAATCCGAGTACAGCAATCTTTTTCATGAACTTATTCTCACCTTTCATTGTTTAATCAAACGTTCATTAGGTCTTCATCATATCATGGAGACAGGGGCAAGCCAAAAGGCTTACACTTGAAGAGAATAAAGCGTAAAATGACTCGGTCAATAATTCACCACGCTTGTCACGTTATCGAAATTACAGTATTCTATTTCATAAGTGAAGGCGCGGTAGTTAACAATAACGTATAAACCGGACAGCCATAAGACAAGCTTTCAAGTGAGAACTAATTCTCGCTAATTATTAAAAATAGTGGAGGTTTTATAATCATGGCTAAAAAAGTAACTTTTGATTACAGTAAAGCTCTTGAATTTGTAGGTCAACATGAAGTGGACTATTTGGCAGAGCCAATTCGTCTTGCTCATGAGCAGCTTCATAATGGTACAGGCGCAGGTTCTGACTACCTGGGCTGGATCGATCTTCCAACGAACTATGATAAAGAAGAGTTCTCCCGCATTCAAAAAGCAGCTGCAAAAATCCAAAGCGACTCCGAAGTACTGATCGTAATCGGAATCGGCGGTTCTTATCTTGGCGCGCGTGCAGCGATTGAAATGTTGACTCACTCTTTCTACAATGAGTTGCCAAAAGAAAAACGTAAAACTCCAGAAATCTATTTTGCAGGTAATAACATTAGCTCTACATATGTAAATCATTTGCTTGAGCTGGTTGAAGGTAAAGACTTCTCTGTCAATGTAATCTCCAAATCCGGTACAACAACAGAACCAGCGATTGCTTTCCGTATCTTCCGTGCTGCACTGGAGAAAAAATACGGTAAAGAAGAAGCACGTAAACGTATTTACGCGACTACAGACAAAGCACGTGGTGCACTGAAAAAACTCGCAACCGAAGAAGGTTATGAATCCTTCATCATTCCTGATGACGTAGGTGGTCGTTATTCCGTACTGACAGCAGTAGGACTTCTGCCAATCGCTACAGCAGGTATTAACATTGAAGAAATGATGCAAGGTGCGGCTGATGCTTCCAAAGAATTTGCTAACCCGAACGTTGCAGAAAACCAAAGTTATCAGTACGCTGCAGTACGTAATGCGCTGTATCGCAAAGGCAAAGGAACAGAAATTCTCGTGAACTATGAGCCATCCTTGCACTTTGTATCCGAATGGTGGAAACAGTTGTTTGGCGAAAGCGAAGGAAAAGACTTCAAAGGAATCTATCCTGCTTCCGTTGATTTCTCAACAGACCTTCACTCCATGGGACAATTCATTCAAGAAGGAAGCCGTAACATTTTCGAAACGGTTATCCAAGTGGAAGAAGTGCCAAGCCACATCTCCATTGAAGCAGATCCAGACGATCTAGATGGTCTGAACTTCCTTGAAGGAAAAACAATGGATTTCGTTAACAAAAAAGCATTCCAAGGAACACTGCTGGCACATACAGACGGTCAAGTACCAAATCTTATTGTAAATGTTCCAGATATGTCTCCATATTCTTTCGGATATCTGGTATACTTCTTTGAAAAAGCATGCGGAATCAGCGGATACCTGATGGGTGTTAATCCGTTTGACCAACCGGGTGTAGAAGCTTACAAAAAGAACATGTTTGCTCTTCTTGGCAAACCAGGTTATGAAGAAGAAAAAGCGAAACTTGAAGCAAGACTTACTGAATAATAATGGAATGATCTGTTAAATATCAGAAGTCCTATCTGTTTCATAAATATAGTAATACAATCAAGCTGCCGCAGGTTGTTTGATCATAAGAAGCAGTTCACCCGCATTTGGATGGACTGCTTTCTTACAAATATAAACCCTATTACATCTAAGAATAGAACACCTATAGGTGTTTTCTTCACATATAGAAAGGTAAGAGAGCAATGATTGAGCAGTACAGAACCGTTCGAGCAGCGGGGAACAAGGAAATTGTAATTAAGAAATCTCGATTTATTGGTTACGTTATGCCTGTACAAAATGAAGAAGAGGCGATCCAATTTATTGAAGATATTAAGAAAAAACATTGGAACGCCACTCATAATTGTTCAGCATATATGATTGGTGAACGGGATGAGATTCAGAAGCAGTCTGATGATGGAGAGCCAAGCGGGACCGCAGGGAAACCTATTTTGGAGGTGATCAAAAATCAGGGACTAAAGAATGTCGCTATCGTGGTAACGAGATATTTTGGCGGTATTATGCTGGGTGCCGGGGGACTGATCCGTGCTTATACGGATGGAGCAGTAGCTGCGATTGAGGCCGGAGAAGCGATAACGAAAGTGCTGCACCGCGAAGTTTTCGTAGAACTGGATTACACATGGCTAGGAAAAGTAGAGAATGAGCTGAGAAACAGGCAGGTTCGCATGGGAGAGACTACATTTACTGACAAAGTCAAGCTGACATGTCTGCCGGTAGATCGTGAAGCAGAGCGATTCATGGAGTTTATGACAGATCTAACACAAGGTCAATCTGTGATCACGGAGGGACAGCAGCTTTATTTTATTGAAGGAGAATAAGATATGGCTAGAAGAGCAGTGGAGCAGGAATTGTCGAGAGAACGAATTTTGGAAGCGGCCAGGCATTTGTTCGTTACTAAAGGATATCGATCTATTTCAATGCGTAGTATTGGACAGCATCTAGGATACAGTCACGGCTCTTTATATTATCATTTCAAGGAAAAAGCAGAATTGTTTTATGCCATTGTAGTCGAAGATTTTAACCATTTGGGGCAGCTGCTCCTGCAGGCCATGGCTAGAAGTTCTAAAGATGGACTTACGAAACCAGAGCATGTCATGATGGAATTTATACGCTTTGGTCTGCAAAATCCCTATCAATATGAAATTATGTTTATGATTCGAGACGAAGAGCTGCTTGCTTATTGCCGGGCAGAACAGAATCGTTGTTATGAATTATTCGCCACCATTATCCGTCATCATATGAACCACAAAAACTACACAAACGAAGAACGGATCCAATTACCCCACAGTTTATTTTTATCCATTCACGGATTCATCTCTTATTACATCCAAGACCGCTTGCCATTTGAAGAAGTTAGGGCTGAAGCAGCTTCGCATGTAAACATCATGTGCAGTCGTCTGTAATCCCCTTCATTTGGTATATGTCAACACCACGTCACGCTTACATACTTCAAAGCGGTAAACTATCATAACGTTACATTATCATAACGGTAATATGCGAAAGTGTTTTCTGATCATCAGACGAGAAATGATTGACGAAATCCCCCTATATTTGGTAAAGTATCAAATAAAGTAATTCCTACCTAAATAATAGGAAATATGTGATGGGGGATGGCGTCATGCATGTGGAAGTCCGTGGTCTAAACAAACATTTTGGCAGTTTTCATGCAGTTAAAGATGTTTCTTTTGATATAAAAAAAGGTCACCTCATTGGTTTACTCGGTCCAAGTGGAGGAGGCAAAACCTCCATACTACGTATTTTGGCTGGGCTTGAAAATCCTGATGCGGGTGAGATTCGCTTGCATGGACAGCTAGTTAACCATCTTCCGCCCCAAGAACGGGGAATCGGATTCGTCTTTCAAAACTATGCGTTATTTAAACATATGACCGTATTTGATAATATCGCGTTTGGACTTAAGGTGAAGAAGCAGTCCAAATCACAGATACAAAATCGGGTCATGGAACTTGTTGAACTGACAGGGCTCAGCGGCTTTGAGAAAAGATACCCTCACCAGTTATCTGGAGGACAAAGACAGCGGGTTGCGTTTGCAAGGGCACTGGCTCCTGAGCCTCAGCTGCTTCTGCTGGATGAACCTTTTGCTGCGATTGACGCCAAGATTCGGCATGAGCTGAGATCATGGCTACGGGAACTCATAGAGCGCGTAGGTATTACCTCGATCTTCGTCACGCACGATCAGGACGAAGCGATTGAAGTCGCTGATGAAATCATGATTATAAATGGGGGAGCGCTCGAACAAAAAGGCACTCCATGGGATATATATAAACAGCCGGAAACGCCGTTTGTAGCCTCTTTTATTGGTGAATCAACGATTGTTGAGCATGCACGGGAACTGAAGGGATTTGACAAGTTAACAGGTTCTGCTGTTGAAGCGAAGGCTCTGATTCGTCCGGAATATATTGAGGTAGGCTCAGAACATGAGTTTACTTTACTATCGGCTACCGAAAAGGGGAAGGTTCGCGCCTTGCACTTCCGCGGCAGCGAATGGCTTGTTGAAGTCATGGTCGGGAATAACAAGTTAATTACGTATCGTTCATTAGAGAAAGAGACGCTATCTGTAGGTCAAGAGGTGCGTGTCCTTGTTCACAGGGCTTATCTTTTTAATGATCATGAGAATTGGATGGTCGAAAATCACCTAAAGAGTGATCCGATGCCAGTATCTATATAGGGAAATTCACTGTTACCCTGAACGTTAACTGACGTGCAGGGTTTTTATTATGCGTTTTATTATTTTTGCTTTTTAGATGAACCTTGTTTATACTACATTCATATTATTGGCGAGGATACCTAAATGCTATTTATGCATCAGGAGGATAACAACAAGAATGAAATATTTAAAATGGATTCGAAATATGTTGCCGCTTCTTCTCATCTTAGGGTTACTGCTGACTGCATGTGACAAGCAAGAAGATCAGACTAAAGTCGGGAATGCTGGTAATGAATTAACCGGCGAAGTAAGCTCACCTGAAAGAGGAGGCAGTATCAACATCGCCGTACAAGATGACCCGAAGGTAATGAATCCCTTATATGCGACAGATCGGATTACGCTTACCGTGAACCAGTCGCTCTATGCACCGCTCTTTTATATGGACAATGGAAAGAAAGTTTACGCCTTGGCTGAGCGTGCATATGCTTCAAAAGACTATAAAACTTATTTTATCAAGCTGAAAGAAGGACTTACATGGCATGATGGAAAAGCCATTACTGCCGATGATATTGTGTTTACAGTCAATCAAATCATAGATGAAACGCAGAATAGTCCTTTCCGAAGCCAGTATGATTTTGATGGACAACCAGTGAAGGTAATAAAGATCGATGAGCTGACTGTCAAATTTGTACTACCAGAAGCAGCTCCTTCATTCGAAGGTGCATTAATGTATCTTTATCCGATCCCGAAGCACATTTATCAAGGCGAGAAAGATATCGCCCATAGTTCTAAGAATGATCACCCCATTGGGTCGGGTCCTTTTAAGTATAAGGAATATGTATCAGGTGAGCATCTAACTTTGGAGCGTTTTGAAGACTATTATGACGGTGCAGCCTACTTGGATACGATTTCGTATCAAATCATGGACTCTGATACAGCGGATCAGGCACTCCATGAGGGTGCTGTGCAGATGTCGCTAATTGATACCCAGGAATATGAGACGCTGAATGAATCAGGGGAATATAACCTCGTAACTTATGCCGATGGACGTCTCGAGTACATGGTATTTAATATGAATACACCGGAGATGAAAAAGAAAGAAGTCCGGGAAGCGATCGCCTATGCTTTGGATAAAGAAGAAATGATTCGAATCTCGTATTTGTCGAGCAGGTTTGCAGATCAGGCTTCTTCTATATTTACACCAGATACGTTGTATCATACTTCCGAAGTAAGGACCTATGATTATGATCCTGAGAAATCTAAGGAATTGCTAGAACAGGCTAATGTTTCAAATATAAAAATACGTCTTGCTTATGTTAAATCCAGCAAAACACAAATGAATCAGGCCCTCTACATCCAGCAGAAACTAAAAAAGGTTGGAATCGAAGTCGAGCTAAAACCGTTGGAAGCATCCGTGTATGAAAAACGGAAATTGGATAAAAACAATACTGATTTTGAGCTTTCGCTTGCTGGCTATATCCTGGGTCCAGATCCTGTTAGTTATGAGTCTCTCTATAAGAGTAGTGGGGTATATAATGAATCACACGCTGAGAACGAAGATCTGGATACACTTTGGGAACGCGCTTCAGTAGAAGTGGATTCGGCTGCTCGCCAGAAGTTATATGTACAGATTCAACAGAAGATTGCAAAAGAACTTCAGGTTTTGCCGATTGCTTATACGAAAAGTGTCATCGCAGTAAGTAAAGGTTATGGAGGACTAGAAGATGCGATCGCTCAGCCGATTGTTCTCTTCCGTGATTTATCCAAAATTTATTTAATTAAATAAAGAAGAGGAAACGACCGATATAGGTCGTTTTTTCTTTTGCAGACATCGGTTGATCTTGAACAAGGTATGAAGAAAGGTCTACAATAAATGAATACAAACAAAAAATTACATTACCATTCGAAGAGGAGTGTTACCTCATGAACCAGGAAGTAAAACTGTCGCAGTACACTGCTATATTACTAGAGAATGCAAGAAGAAGCGGGCTTACAAATGAGGAGATCTTAGAAGCAGTACAAGCGGAGAATACGGAGCTGTTAAAAGCCGCCGAGCGTCCACATTATACATACGAGTCTTTTTTCTCTTATGCGAAAGAACATGGCGAAGATATAGAGAAAGCAATAAAGGAAGGGTACCGGATTACGTTTAATACGAATAATGGTCTTAAAAACTGGATTGCAACTGCATTTCAGCTTGATCCTGGCAAAGATTTCACCTTAGGAGAGGGACGGATCGAAGGTCTGATCTTGTCCGAACCGCAAGTAGAAAAACTGGAGCATGCTCTTGCATTTAATTGGGAGATAAAAGAGATTCGGCAAACAGCAGACGGGCGCAAACAGCTTACGCTGGGCATTCGCGGGCAATAATGAACGCGGGACACAAGAAAGGAGAATGATCCATGACAAAATATAATAAGCTGACCTTTCTTGGTACGGGTGACGCTATGGGTGTGCCGAGGGTATATTGTGATTGTAAAGTGTGTGAGGAAGCAAGAACAACCGGGATGAATCGCCGATATCGCTCTTCGGTGATTGTAGAGAGTGACCAGGGGGAGTTTTTCATCGATGGAGGGCCAGATTTTCGGCACCAGATGGAGATGCTGAAGAAACATAGATTTCAGACGATGCTAGTGACACATCCTCATTTTGATCATATTGGCGGACTTCCTGAGTGGGCTGATGCCTGCCGGTGGCTTGGAGAGAAGGGTGAGCTGTACGCACCGCAAGAAGTGCTGAATGCGATACAGACACAGTTTCCTTGGCTCCAAAACCATATTAAGATGAAACCGGTTGATCTGGAGAATGGCCTTGCGCTTGCGGGATACCACATTCGGGCCTGGAAAGTAAATCATGGGAAAAACGGTTACTCGTATGCGTATCGTCTTGAGAAAGATGGGTACATATGGGTATACTGTTCGGATTCTATTGATCTAAGCGAAGAAGAACAAAAACCGCTGTATGGTCTTGATCTCCTTGTGCTGGGTACAAGTTTTTATCATGAGGAAGCTGCCTTTGAAACTCGGTCGGTATACGACATGGTGGAGGCACAAGAACTCATTGCCAAGGTACAGCCAAAACAAACGATTTTTACTCATATGTCTCATGACGTTGATCTTCGCAAAGACTATACGTTAAGCCCAGATATCAAACTTGCTCATACCGGGCTAACGCATTCGTTAAAATAAGTTTTTCTCTAATTGGTGTTCATATTGTGTGTATCAAAGAGTCGTAAGCATCTATTAGTCTCTGCATTCCTTCTTCGATCTGACGCTCGCTTGTATAACAGTAGCTCAGCCTAATACTTGAGCTGTGATGAACAGCGTCAGGTTCGCAGAAGGGACCAGGTACGAAGGAGACAGATAAGGCAAGGCTTCTCCGTAATAGTTCCACGGACGACACACCTTCGGGTAACTGAACCCACAAATCGAGTCCGCCTTTTGGGGGAGTCCACTCCCAATTCGTCTTCGCAAGACATCTCTCCATAGCTTCCTTCCGCAGTGACAGAGCAATACGCAGCTTCTCCATGTGGGTCTGCATCCTGGAAGAAGTGAAGTAATGCATAAAAATTTTCTGCCCAAGGAGAGGGGAACCTCCATCTGCCAGTGATTTTAGAGTTAATAAATCCTTCATGAGCCAAGGACTGCACAGAACGGCCGCAATCCGCAGACCTGGTGCTATATATTTACTGAAACTTCGTATATACATGACAACACCTTCTGTATCATAGCCGTAAATAGGCAGGGGAGGTTCCTCTTCAAAATACATATCATAAGTCGTGTCATCTTCCGTAATTAGAAAATGATATTCTTCTGCAAGCTCCACAAGTCGTTTTCGCTTTGATGCAGGAAGTACATAACCCGTTGGATTATGAAATGTAGGGGTTACATACATCATGCGCGGTTTGTAATTACGAATGATGCTCTCAAGCTCGTCCATATCATATCCGTCCGGGAGCATAGGGATCGAAATGATATGTGCGCCTTGCTGACGAAAAATATCGATGGCCCCACTGTAAGTCGGACGCTCCATAATGATGGTATCTCCTGGTTTTATCATGAGTCTTGCGATAAGATCAATCGCCTGCTGGGCACCGGAAGTAATGAGTATATCTTCAGGAAGAAGAAAGAATTGATGCCGTTTTTTGAAGTATTCTGCAAGAGTCACCCGAAGTTCTTCATCCCCTTGAACTGTAGAGTAAGTACCGAGAAGTTTAGGATAGAGATCAAACACTTTTTTTACATATTCGGACATATACGCATTGGGCAGCAGAGCCGGATCTATGAGTGCTTTGGAGAACTGGTAATCCACATGATGTGCCTGAAGCTCAGACAGCATATTGGTACGAAGCGGTGAGCTGACAACAGGCGGTTTGAAATTGATGCCGGCTAGAATGGGAGGAGATAGTAACTGCTGTATGCTCCGTGTGCCATCGTAAGACTTATCGCTCACTGAAGCTAGGTTATGCAGAAGGTTACTATCTTTCAATTCTTCCTGTATGCAGGGCATTACATAATATCCAGACCGATCTTTGGCATATATTTTGCCATTATGTACGAGCTGTTGATAGGACTTAAATACGGTCAGCCTGTGCACCCCGAGCTGCTGCGCGAGTGTACGTACCGAAGGCAGTTTGTCATGAGCGGTATAGTCTCCGCGATCAATTCGTATTAGAAGAAAATCAGTAACTTGCTGAGAAAGAGGTTGCTTTGTCAAAAAATCATGGTGTTTATTTTTCATGGGTTCCACCTTCTTCTGTGGTTGCTGTGAGTTCATTGTACGATACATTCCTGCTTGATCTGTTCTATTGTAGCACTTCTGTTCTATTCCCAGCAGATTACAATGAGCAGATAGATATGAGGAGGATGGATGGAATGAAACGATTGCTTACGGCGTATACCGTTATGTGTTTAATCTTTGGAACGACTTTTTTAGCTATAAAAATCGGGAATGACGCGGGTGTACCGCCTTTCTTTGCTGCGGGTGTGCGGTTTACGCTTGCGGGTTCCCTATTATTTTTATTTTGTTTGTGGAGAAAAACAACCACCTTGTCTTTGCTTTGGCGTAAAGAGGTGCTGATCATTGGAAGTTGTCTGACGTTTCTAACGTTTGCAGGTTTATATTATGGGGAAAAATATATCAGCTCCGGAGTGGCGGCAGTGTTATCCGCAACCGGACCGCTTATGATTATATGGATTCAATCCGCTATGACGAAAAAAAGACCGCACGTCTTGTCAGCGCTGGGATGTATGACTGCTTTTGCAGGTGTTGTGTTAATTCTCGTGCCTGAACTATCTATTCAAGCAGGAGGCATGTGGCTCGCCGGGGCTGTAGCTGTGCTGATCGGAGAAATCTTTTATGCCTCTGGGTCTGTATATTCTGGAAGAACAGCATCAAGGCTAAGAGAGCACGCCTCGATTGCCGTTAATGGTGTTCAGATGTTATATGGCGGGGTGATGTTGTTACTGCTGTCTGCGATCACCGAGCAGCCGAAGGTAGAAGTATTATTTCACCCGTCAGCTGCCGGATCTGTTCTGTATCTGACAGTATTCGGTTCTATGATTGGTCATAGTCTGTTCTATTACCTTGTTACGCGTACGAATCCGCTATTTCCGTCTACATGGCTGTATATCTCCCCAATGATTGCGCTCGGAATCGGGATGTTTTTCTATGGAGAGCATGTGAGCTGGTTAACCCTGTTCGGATCGGTCATTATCATTGGAGGACTGATTCTGGCGAATTGGCATACGTTAAAAGGACTTTTGCAAACGAAAAAAGAAATCAAAGCAGTAGGATCAAACCAAATTTCAACCGAAACGGCATCATAAAAAAATTCGAGAGAGATAAGGACCGAGATTACTTTATGAGTGCAGAAGAGGTCGTGGAATATGGGCTTGTAGATAAGATTGTTGCAAAATAAATCAAGTAAGGCAGAAGATACCCTCTGTCTTTTTTATATACACAAAACAGACCTCTTCTCGGTGTAAGGAATGAGAGAGGCCTGTTTTGTTTTAAATAATTATGTAATATCACATTATGTACATTATGCATTAGTAAGAATGTTTTTTTGGACGGAAGAGCGTATAAGCTCCAGCAACGATGAGCAGAAGAGCAAGGATTGGCTGGATAATGGAGAACTGATGTAGCATGGAACCAATGGAGAATGCGATAAAGAAAATGAAGGATAGTACAGCCAAAATATTAATGGGAATCAGCAAATATTTGTTTTTGTTACCGAACCAGTAAAGTTCGAATAATCCGACTGCTACCGCCAGTATAAAACCAGGCCACATGGTAATCCAGCTGTCCGTAACAATAGCGATCTGGCAAGTCAGTCCTGCGGTGAGCAGAATACCTCCCGGAACGAGAAGCCCGATCCCGCGGCCGATCAGCGAGAAATACATCCAGTGGAAAAGTACCCCTAGCGGAATAAGGAAGAAAGTCGGCCAGAAGTAGGCAAAAATAGAGCCAGTTCCGATATCCTTACCGGAGTTCAGAAGCAGAAAAATACCGATCAAAATGAGCAGCGGGGCTACAAGATTTTGTTTCCTTAATCTCAGATGAATCACTCCTTTCTATAAATTCAACTAAACGTATCATAGCAAATAAGAGTGAAGGTGTAATCGGTCTAGAGCAAGTGAATCATACTAGACTTAAGTCCAGTTGTGAGAAGAATATGAAGTGATGTTTATAAGAAAAAGGCACAGTTCTTAGAACTGTACCCATGAGCTAAGTATTCTGTTATTCTGCAATCTCATAAAATCCGTAGAGTTCATCAAGGAGTAAGTTTGCGGCTAGAATACCTCCGGCTGTATTCCATACAGCATCGTCTACTTTATACGCACGGCCATTCTTGACGGCACTTAGGTTCTGCCAAAGCGGGTCTTGTATCATCTCCGTTTCGGTATCGTTCCCTTTGCCGTCGCCTGTGTCATAGGTGAAGTAGAAAAGTCGATCTGCATCAGCTTCCGGCAGACGTTCCTTCGTAATTTCATCTACGAATTCAGTTGCATTTTGGGTAAGTTCCGTCCGCGCTAGTCCTATTTTTGCAAAGATGTTACCTGTGAAAGTATCGGTATGATAAATTCGGGTTTTGCCAGCCATAAAACGAACCACAGATACCGTTTCATTCACTTTATCGCCTGCTTTAGATTTGAAATCCGCAATGCGATCATTGAATTCGGTGATCTTTGCTGCGCCTTCTTCGGTTTTATTCAGTGCCTCTGCATAAAGCTTGAAGTTGATCTCCCAGTCACCGCGAAGATCCTCAGCCATAACAGTTGGTGCAATCGCTTTTAACTGATCATAGACTTTCTCTTGGCGCATTTTATTACCGATAATCAGATCAGGCTGTAAACCTGCAATGAGTTCAAGGTTCGGTTGACTCTCATCTCCGACTACCGTTACACCTTCCATCTGATCTTTAATATGTGCGTACCAAGGATCTCCTGTCCATGATTTAACCGCCCCGACGGGTGTAACTCCTAGAGCAAGCAGTGCCTCTGTTCCTTCATTGGTAAGAATAACGACCTTCTGGGGCGTTCCTTTGATTTCTGTTTCATCCATTGCATGTTTTACCGTGTATGTACCTGTGCCTGTTGTTTCTTCATTTGTGGTATTGCCAGAAGCAGGCTGGGAAGATTCATTGCCCGCGCCACCTTCCGTTGTCTGGCTTCCACAACCAGCTAGAACGAGAATAAGCATGAGCATTGCCGCTCCGAATAAGCGTAAGCGATGTTTCTTTGTATGTACGTTTAAAGCCCCCATGTAACCAGTTCCCCCTGAAATAATATATTGATAATGATTATCAGTTAACAACCATGAATATATAACCAGTTTCTACCATTGTCAAGCATTAAATGAGAATGATAATCAAAAAGATTGACAGTTCTTTCTTTCTTCTACTAAAATTGCGGAGTGAACTATTAGATGGAATTTTATGAATAAAATGATATATACAAAATGAGTAGGGGATTAATGATGCGCATCTTGGGGCTGGCCTTATCTATTGGACTACTTATTCTTGCCATGATGAGTAGCGTTATTTTTGGTGTTACCCGCATTCCTCTGTCAGTTATTTGGCAGGCAGTGACGGAACCAAATGGAAGTACCGAACACTTAATTATCCAGACAGCAAGGATTCCTCGTGCGCTGATCGCTGCAACAGTTGGCGGGAGTCTAGCTGTTGCCGGAGCTGTCATGCAGGTTCTCACTCGTAATCCAATCGCTTCTCCGAGTACTTTAGGTGTGAATGCGGGAGCAGCCTTTTTCGTTGTTGTGGCTACAGGCTGGTTAGGTATATCTGGTCTTCAGCAAACAACTTGGATTGCTCTTTTGGGAGCAGCAGTTAGCGGCGGGGTTGTGTTTTTTCTTGGAAGTATGGGCCGGGACGGAATGACACCTGTGAAAATCACACTAGCCGGTGCTTCCATGACTGCCTTTTTCCATTCCCTCACTCAAGGTTTAATGCTGTCAGACGGCAAAATGTTTGACCAGGTACTGATATGGCTTGTCGGATCTGTTGCTGGCAGGGAACTTGATCAGCTCATGGCTGTTGTTCCTTACATGGGGATTGGACTAATTATTGCACTCCTGCTGTCAAGACATCTTAACGTATTGTCCATGGGGGACGATATTGCGGCAGGACTCGGACAAAAGACGGCTATGATTAAAATTCTCTCTGCCGTCTCTATTATTCTACTAGCGGGTGCATCGGTTGCTGCTGCGGGTCCTATTGCATTTATAGGTATTATCATTCCGCATATTATGAAGTTTTTTCTTCCGAATGATTATCGCTGGATCTTACCGTATAGTTTCGTATGGGGTGCTGTACTCCTTGTTTCCGCAGATGTGCTGTCCCGCTACATTGCGATGCCCAAAGAGGTGCCGGTTGGCGTTATGACGGCGATCATCGGCGTGCCGTTCTTTGTCTATATTGCAAGAAAGGGAGGGCGGCAAGGAGCATGAGCAAATACAAGTCATTTCAAACGTCTAACGGCAAACTTTCATTTCTAATTGAAAAAAGAACCGTGTGGGTTACGTTCATTCTGTTCTTCCTATGTGCTGCATTCATGGTGATCTCAACGGGAATTGGAAGTCAGTACATTTCTCCGTCGCAAGTGATCAGCTCCCTATTTGGTCAAGCAGATCCAACCGTAGAAATCATTGTAGAAAAACTGAGACTGCCGCGTATTCTGACTGCCGTACTGGTTGGATCTTCTCTTGCGGTTGCAGGGGCCGTGCTGCAAGGAGTAATTCGAAATCCACTTGCATCACCAGACGTTACGGGAATTACAGACGGTGCCTCACTTGGAGCGGTGCTTTTCATATTTTTCACATCAGGTACGATTTCAATAAAATATATGCCGCTTGCCGCGATTCTGGGCGCTTTTCTAGTGACAGGACTTTTATATGTACTGGCTTGGAGAGGTGGCGTTACGCCTTTGCGCCTTGTGCTAGTGGGTACAGGCCTTGCAGCTGCGCTTAAATCGATCTCTTACATGTTTATCATTGCAGGTCCGATGCAGCTGGCGGAGCGGTCTATTACCTTTATGACAGGGAGTATTTATGGAGCTTCATGGGATTCGGATGTGTTTATCCTGCTTCCTTGGGTCGTTATCCTTCTACCATTAACCTGGTTTCAAGCGAGAAAGGTTAACATTCAAGCACTCGGAGACGAAGTAGCGGTAAGTGCAGGGGCGCATGTGCAGAAGCATCGGCTGCTGCTCATCGTGCTCAGTGTGGCACTAGCAGGATCGGCAATAGCAATTGGCGGTGCCATTGCATTTATTGGGCTGATGGCACCGCATATGGCGAGGAAGCTGGTGGGACCTTCCTTTGGAAGTGTGGTGCCGGTAAGTGCACTGCTCGGAGCCTTGATTTTATTAATAGCTGATTTGGTGGCACGAACTGCATTTCTCCCTGCGGATGTTCCGGCAGGCGTATTTACAGCAGCCATAGGTGCTCCGTTCTTTATGTATCAGCTATATAAAAGTCGCAATCATTGACTCTATATACTAGTAATCTGAAAAGGAATGAATGCCGAATGGATATCTTGCGCGCCGAGAAGCTGGGGCTTTCGTACGGAGATGCTTACATTTTTGAAAATATGGATTTATCCATTCCTAAAGGGAAAATAACGGTGTTCATTGGGAGTAACGGCTGCGGAAAATCGACGCTGCTGCGTTCTCTTGCAAGACTACTAAAGCCACAGCAAGGGGCCGTCATTCTTGATGGTGAACAAATCGTAGGTATGAAGACAAAAGATATTGCACGTAAGCTCGCTATATTGCCCCAAGGACCTGTTGCCCCGGAAGGTCTTTCGGTGCTTCAACTGGTGAAGCAAGGGAGGTATCCTTACCAGAACTGGCTAAAGCAGTGGTCACCGGAAGATGAACAGGCAGTAGATAAAGCTCTGATCTCTACGAGAATGAAGGAACTCAAGGACCGCACCGTTGATTCTTTATCTGGCGGCCAAAGACAGCGGGCGTGGATTGCGATGACGCTGGCTCAAGAAACACCGGTCATTCTGCTGGACGAGCCAACGACCTATTTGGATCTGACCCATCAGATTGAAGTGCTGGATCTGCTGTATGATTTGAATCGATCAGAGCAGCGGACGATCGTAATGGTGCTTCATGATATTAACCTTGCTTGTCGTTATGCAGATCATATCGTAGCGATCAAGAACGGAGGCATTGAAGCGGGAGGGCATCCAGCTGCCGTGATTAATGCGGGACTGATGGAAAAGGTATTTGATCTAAAGTGTCATATTATTCCTGATCCTTTATTTGGTACTCCGATGTGCATCCCGCATGGTAAAGGCGGACTCCGTAAGCCTCCTAAGGAGACGGCGAGCATAAAATAACCAAATGATCTCACAATAAAGGAAAGGAACCACGAGGATCGTGGTTCCTTTTTTTAGTTAGTATATTTAGCGAGAACTTTTTTTAGTTTATTAAATCTTGCTTCAATTTTAATCCCCACCATATTCAATTACCTCAATCTTATTTAGCATAGCTCTTGGCATTTTTGACATAGCTTCTTCAAGTGTTGAATATTTCTTATTATTCGATAGTAGATAGATTGTGTCTCCATCATGGCCAATGTGAAAAATACTAGCATCTTGTATATCACCAAGAATAATAATATCAAACTCTCCATGATCCCCAACTTGTTCAACCCGGCAAGGATTTATTTTTGTGCTGAGAATGCTTAAATCATTCGAAGACATAGAAAATAACTCTATCAATTCTGCAATTGAACATAATTCTTCTTTATTATTTGCCTTTACTACGTAGTACAATTGTTTGCGTCTAGAATTTTCGATTTTTGTAACTTCATAAGGCAGTGTGCACATTTCTGAAAAAAGATCATAAAATCCATGATCTGAGATTACGCAATAATAGACAGGAAACTCATCTAAGTTGTCGATCCATTCTGCTAATGGTTTGATTCTAAAACTTCCTGCTCTGGATAGAGTGATTACATATTTAATCTCCTCATCTATTCCGAATTCGAAATCATTCACTATATGATTTATTTTGATATGCTCATTGGCGGCATAACCAATATCCATTTAAATCGCTCCTAATATCTAAATTCCTCTTTAGTAAAATCATATTATGAAACAAAACCTGAATCTTTTGAGGAATCAGTGTCGCATGTTTCAGTAAGAAAACAAACTTTTAATCCCTTAGATTTTTTCCGTTTCGTGGTTGATCAATTATGTATGATAAAATTAGAAGAGTGACAAGTGAAAAATCATTTTTAATGAAGTTAATATCAACTGAATTTGAAGAGAGTTACAGGAGGCAACGAATTGCTATTACCAGAAGAACATCCTGAATATATTTTCCATATCGACGTAAAACCACGACTTATTGAAGATTTAGATAAAGTAGATGATTTTTCTACTGAATTGTTTATTCATGGCAAGACAAAGAACATCCAGAAGCTAAAATCCTTTTCAAAATTAACCAAACTATGGATTGAGACTGTAAACCAAAATGAATTTGATACTTTAATGAGTCTAGTGAATCCTAATTTGAAGATGCTATATATACACGAAATGAGAGTAAAAGATTTAACTTGTCTTGGTTCACTCGTCCACGTTGAAGTATTGTCACTTAGTTGGAATACAAAAGCAACCAGTTTATGGGACATATCTCAAAACACATCCTTAAAATCCTTATTAATCAAAGACTTTTCTAAGATACATGAAATTAAAGCTCTGCAGAATTGTACAAATTTAGAGCAGTTAGATTTATCAGGTGGCCAGTGGAATTCATTAAAAATAGATAGTCTTGAGTCACTAAGATCACTTCATAATTTAAAATATCTTGGCTTATCAAATATTAGTGTACAAGATCAGTCTCTAGAGCCAATCTCTCATTTAAAAGGACTTGGAGAATTTGCAGTCTCTAATCAATTTCCGACAGAACAATATGCAATGTTATCTGTAGCTCTACCGCATACTCAGTGTGATTATTTTCAATCCTATACATATCTGTATCATCCCATTGATGGTAAAGATGTTATCGTAACAGGTAAGCGAAAGCCATTTCTAAATTCAACACGTGATGCAAAAAAGTTACAAAAATACGATGAGAAATTTAAGGAACTTCAGAATAGTTACAGAAAAGATCAATTTTAGGATTGCTTTCTTTTGACTATTAGACAAACCCAACTCCATAAATATGCAGCTGATCGAATCAGCTGTTTTTTTTGCATCACGAATAAAATTAGAGGATTTGAGTTAATTTACAGTAAGCAAAGAAATACATAGAAGAGAGGGTTACTACTAGTGGAAGAAAATAATATTGTCGTTGCCGTATTCAATGATGACAGCAAAGCTTATCAAGTTCTATCTGAATCTAAATCAAAAAGTCATGAACAATATAAAATATTGGATGCAGCCGTTATTCAGAAAGAAAACGGAAAGATTGTTTTCAAAGATGGGTTTAGCTCACCAAGTGAAGCAGACGCTTCGGCATTAAAAAGCAGCCTGATTGGTTCCATGATTGGAATTTTGGGTGGTCCGATCGGTATTCTGCTTGGCGGAAGCATTGGTTCGATGATTGGGGCAAGCAAAGTCGTAAACCGTCACAAGGAAGGATTCAGCCTGATTGAGCGGACAGTCGCAGAATTATATAACGGAGAGACTGCTTTTGTCGCCAATATACAAGAAAACAACGAGGTCGCTTTTAATTACTTTCTTCAGCAGTATGATCCCAAATTTGTGTACCGAAAAGAAGTATCGATGATGGAACATGAAATGAATAAGGCAAGGGAGATGGAGCAGCAATTAGCTCAGGAGGAGGAAGAACGTAAAAGAAAAGAACGAGTAGAAGACATACAAGAAAAGGCAGAGGAAATGAAAGAACGGATTAAGTCGGAGTTTCATCGAATTAAAGAAAAATTAACAGAAAAATAAAAGGCAGGGCTTAAGAATGGAGGGTGAAACTTTAATCCTTATCTTATGCCCTTTTTTATAAGAATGTATGTATGAATTAGGAGTCTTCTTCATCCCATTTTTTTGAATAACCTTTCTTGATCGCATAGAAGAAGGAGTACATCAAAAGCGCAGACACGACGACAACGAGTCCAATAAGCAGTCCTGATTCCAAGGATATATCCCCCCTGACATTTCGTATTAACTGATTAATAACGTATTCCTTTACTATACTGGAAAGGTATATTTTTACAAGTGGAGCGAATATTCTATATCTCTTTTAACAAACAAATAACCCCGAGACCATGATAGGTTTCGGGGTTAACTTATGGTAAGAGCTTAAGCGTTCAAGACAAATTTCTCAATGACTTGCTTGATTCCATCTTCATTGTTACTGAGCGTAACATAGTCAGCAATTTCTTTCAGTGCAGGAATGGCATTACCCATAGCTACACCTAGGCCGGCAGCTTCAAGCATTTCATGGTCATTCCAGGAATCACCTACAGCAATGGTATCTTTAAGATCCACTCCAAAATGGTTCGCAAGGAACGTTAGCGCATGGCCTTTGGTTCCTTCATGATGCATGATTTCAAGGAAGTGAGGCTTGGATTTCGTAATATGAACCTCGCTGCCCAGCAGCTCACGCAGCTGTGGAGCGATTTCGTCCAGCAATTCCGGTGTATCGATCATGAGCAGTTTTGGTGCTGGCTGCTCAATCATTTTCATGAAATCAGGTTCAATATAATAAGGTGTCTTGTTCAGATTGCAGTAGTCAATCAGCTTCTCGTTCTCCTCGCGGGAGTACAGCTTGTCATCAACATAAGTTTGAAGATGCAGATTCCGCTCAAGACAGAACTCGTAAAGCTTGCGAGCTGCATCTTTGGGAACATAACGCTCATAAAGAACTTCTTCGTCCATCAGGTTCTTGATGAGTGCACCTTGATACGTAATGATGGGAACGTTGAGTCCTGTTTGTCTAGCAATCGCTTGAGCAGAAGCATAGGCACGTCCCGTTGCAAGGGTAACAACTACATCTTTCGCTACAGCTGCTTCTAGTGCACTTTGTGTTGCAGGCGTTACTTCTTTGTCGTCATTAATGAGGGTGTCGTCAATATCAATTGCAATCAGTTTATAAGTCATGGTCTCTCTCCTCTATATCTTGTTCTATTATTAGTGTGGTATAACTCTAAAGGGTAGCTCTACTCTTCAAGAAAAACAAGACCGATGAAGTCATCCATATCGAGATTACCAAAATAATGCTTTATATCAACGTCTTTGAGTGCTTCTCTAACTTCCGCATCCTCATAACGTTTACCACGAAGCAAGTTCTCGATATCAGCGACATCTCCTACACCAAAGAAATCACCGTAGATTTTAATATCCTCGATTCGACCTTCTTTGATATTCATACGAAGATCGATAATACCGACCGGGAATTTCTTAGAATGTTTCACGTTACTCTCCGGAGACTGTCCATAGTTCCAATCCCAGTTCTGATAACGTTCTTTAGAAATTTCATGGATCTTCTTCCAATCTTCTTCTGTCAGATGATACTGAGGAACTTCACTTGCTTCCATGCCAAAGATATGACGAAGAAGTTCTTCGCGGAATTCCACAATAGTCATGTCTTTATCCATCAGAGAGCGAATATTCGTTACGCGGCTGCGTACGGATTTGGTGCTCTTCGATTTGAACTTCTCTGGATTGACCTTCAATGAAGCTTGTACATCGTCGAGGTTCAGATCAAACATGAGCGTACCATGGCTGAACATCCGGCCGCGAGTTGCAAACTGGGCATTACCTGAAATTTTTTGTTCTCCGACTTGCAGATCATTACGTCCCGTAAGTTCTGCGTTTACTCCAAGATGGTGGAGTGCTTCAACAACAGGCTGGGTGAACTTACGGAAGTTGTGGAACGAATTTCCGTCATCTTTTGTAATAAAGCTGAAGTTAAGATTGCCTAAATCATGATATACCGCACCGCCACCAGAAAGTCTGCGCACGACGGTAATTCCATTCTGCTGTACATACTCCTGGTTAATTTCTTCAATGGTATTCTGATGTTTCCCAATGATAATAGAGGGAGCGTTGATATAAAACAGCAGGTAACTCTCGTCCAAAGACAAGTGTTTAAGGGCATATTCCTCGATAGCGAGGTTGATCCGGGGATCTGTAATGCCTTGATTGTCAATAAACAACATGGTGATTTCCTCCGATACCTTATAAAATATGTAAGCAAGAATCATAAGCGGGATATACCCCGAACGATTCTGATGAATACAAGAAGACTCTATTCTTATTGTAAACCAATAACGCAAACGATACAAAAGGGAAATCCCATTGACGCTATCTAAAATCTGCCATCATAATGGGTACGTGATACTGTAACGCAGCAAAGAAAGGAAGGACATGCCTTTGATTGAAATCTATGGACATGGCGGGGACGTAGAAACCGCAGCGCGTAGGTACGGAAAGAAACCTGCCGATTTTCTTGATTATAGTGCAAATATCAATCCTCTTGGACCACCGGAGGAAGTAAAAGAAGCCCTGAAAGAGGGCTGGAAAGCAATTATTCGTTACCCCGATCCAGGACACCGGGCGCTGAAGCAGGGATTATCAGCACAAGTAAAGCTTGGAGAAGAACACATTCTCATTGGAAATGGTGCGGCGGAATGTATGGCTCTTTTGCTTATGGCACTGTCACCGGAATCAGTGGGAACGATTGAACCTGGCTTTTCCGAATACCGTTCACTTGCCCTTCAATTTGGAGCCAAAGTAGATTCTATATATGGTCAACAGGATCTTGAATACCGGGCAGACGTAAACGACATTGCTACGCTTATGGAAAGGGTGCAGGTTCTTTTTATCGGTCAGCCAAATAATCCAAACGGGGTTCAGTATTCGCTAACAGATCTTGTGACGCTGGCGAAGAAGGCGCATCTAACAAAAACGAAGCTAGTTATTGATGAAGCCTTTATTGATTTTATCCCGGAGGAAGAGCGTAATTCCATTGCATCTTCACTAGAAAAATATCCGGAAGTTATCATCATTCGATCAATGACGAAATTTTATGCCATTCCGGGGCTACGGCTTGGTTATGCGCTTGCAAGTCCTGACCTCATTCGTTCTATGACGCAGAAGCAAGTAACTTGGAGCGTGAATGGTCTTGCCCTCCTAGCAGGGGAAGCTTGTCTTCAGGCAGGCTCTTCCTACGAACAGAATACGATATCGCTGATTAAAGCAGAGAGAAAAAGGCTTGCAGAGGGTCTTAGAAAATATGGGTTTACTGTATATCCAGGAGAAGCGAATTATCTGCTGGCTGAGGCAAGAGCCCCATGGACTGCGGGTTCACTGCAGGAAGCAATGGGACGACAGGGGATTCTGATTCGCAGCTGTGCGATGTACCCAGGGCTTACTGAGCACGCTTTTCGTATTGCTGTTAAGAGTACGGAACAAAATACACAGTTTTTAGAGACATTTGGGCAGATCATGGAGGGAGCAAAGTAATGGCGACGCCATTTCTACATACAGATTCTGAATCCGAAGGTTTACCGGTCTTGTCCTCATCTAGACGATGGCCAGGGATGACCATCTCACGTTATGAACGGCATCTGCTTCTAAAGTCTCCTCATATGCTGGATACGATCTCCAGCAGCATTCATGGAGGGGGGATGAGTCGTTTAGACCGTGCTGTCAACATTTATGTGGATCGGCACTATGATTCTAATGACCCTGCCCGTGATATTCATCAGTTGCTTAAAAAATGGGGACATCCGGCTCATCAGACCGCAGGGCTGTTAACTGCCGTGAGACTAGAGCATGCTTCTATTGTGGAAGAAGAGGCCGATGGAGCGGTTCTGTTATGCTGCACAACTGCAGGAGTATCTAACGGGGCAAGAGCAGGTTCAACGCGGACGGTATTTAATGCTGGCTATACGCCAGGTACGATTAATATCATGCTGTTCATAGCCGGAAAATTAACTCCATTTGCACTCGTGAACGCTTTGCAAACAGCGGTTGAGGCGAAGGTAGCTGCTCTTCAGGATTTAGGTGTAAGAGATGCAGAGAATGGACGATCTGCTACGGGAACAACAACCGATGCCATCGTTATTGGAACCAGTGGACTTGCTGCGGACGGAACAGAGGCGAGACTAACGCATGCTTATGCGGGTACGGCAACTCGACTCGGTGACAGTATTGGACGGCTTGTATATCAGTCCGTTACCGAGAGTTTATGTGCTTCAGGTTATACGGCAGAGAGGAGGCAATGATCATGATGGGAGCTTGGATTGTTCTAGCTGCTTATACACTGGACCTTATCATCGGTGACCCGAGGTGGATTCCTCATCCGGTTATTGCGATGGGGAAGGCGATTACGGGTCTTGAGAATATCATTCGCAAAAAAGTAACAACGGATCGAGGTCTGCGTTATGCAGGGTTTCTTTTTCCTTTATTGATTGTTACTGGGGCGTTTGTTCTGACTTGGGCGCTGTTAAAGTTACTATTTTATATCCATCCTGCGCTTGCTGTAGCGGGTGAAATCCTGCTGATTGCAACAACGATCGCTACAAAAGGATTACGAGATGCAGGTATAGATGTATATAAACATCTTAGGGCCGGCAAATTGCCGGAAGCAAGAGCTGCACTTGGTATGATTGTAGGCCGAGATACAAAACAGCTGGAATCCTCTGAAGTAGTAAGGGGAACCATTGAAACGGTAGCTGAAAATATTGTAGATGCGATTATATCGCCGCTATTCTTCGCTTTTTTTGGCGGAGCACCTCTTGCAATGGCTTATCGTGCAGTGAACACACTCGATTCCATGGTCGGCTATAAAAATGAAAAGTATAAATCGCTAGGTATGGCCTCTGCTAGACTAGACGATATTGCAAACTTCATCCCAGCGCGGATCACAGCACTCCTGCTATTTGCTTCCGCTGGGGTATTAGGTCTTCATGTGAAAAATAGTGTGCGCACAGTGAAACAGGATGCACGCAAGCACCCGAGTCCAAACGGCGGGTATCCGGAATCAGCCGTAGCCGGTGCACTTGGGATCCGGCTCGGGGGATATAACGTCTATCATGGGGTTCGTTCGTTTCGTGCTTATATGGGGGTTCCTTATCATGAGATGGAAGCGAGTCATATTCGGACAACAATTACGATGATGTATATTTCATCCAGTCTATTTGTGGTCATCCTCGTGTTTTTATTATGGCTGATGTCGATTACAGGAGTCGGTTGGCTGTGGTGAGTACGTTTCGTAAAAATATGCCTTCTGTTGATGTTTATTTGGTCCGGCATGGACGAACACTTTGGAATCAGCAAAAAAGATATTTGGGACACACGGATATTCCGTTGCTTCCTGAAGCGGGAGAAGAACTTGCGGAGCTACGTGCCTCCTTTGGGCAAATTCCGTTTGACCAAATCTACGTAAGTGATCTTGTCCGCTGCATAGAGACACTGGATATTATTGCCCCGGAACGGGCTCATACAGCCGTGCTGGACGCAAGGCTCAGGGAGTATCACTTTGGAGAATATGAAGGACAGACGTATGAGATGCTGCAGTATGATCCGAATTATCGCCAGTGGATTGATGATCCTCTCGGTGTGACTCCGCCGGGCGCAGAGACGTTTTCCCACTTTTCCGAAAGAATGGTGGAGTTTGTGGAAGAACGGATCAGACCTTATTTATATGAGACTAGACGGAGTAACCATCAGGATAGGGGAGATCATAACGAAGTACCTAAGATGCTTGTGGTAACTCATGGCGGAGTGATCAGGCAATGGGCTGCCAAATGGCTTGCTAAAGCTGAATTTAATACGTTTATGCCTCGCCCAGGGGAATGTCTCGTGCTTCGTTTTACTTTGTCAGGCGGAGAACTTTCGGCACAGAAACTGGATTTTTGAACCAATTTCACAACTCATTAAAACGATAAATTTGTAACGATATATAGACAAATAGAAGCGTTTTGATCTATATATCGTCCTGATTGAAGCTACTAAAGGTATTATGAAATTGATTCTCTTACACATAAAATAGATGTTTTTGGAATATAAAGGGAAAGATTGGTTGTCGAAAATTCCGCTTTCCCCTATAATGGCAAAAGATGTGAAGGCATGATACGAATTGAAATGAACATCTGAGTACATAAAGACTTCATGTGAATGCATATGAAAAGTCGATCATACTGAGCAAGGTCCAGAAGAATAAAGACACTACATTCTTTTGGTTAAAAGGGAAGCCGGTGCAAATCCGGCACGGTCCCGCCACTGTATACTAGGGACAGCTGCTAATCATCCACTGTTTTCGTCTATAGCGAAAATGGGAAGGGAGCAAGCTGTTACTTTAAACTTGGATAGTCAGGAGACCTGCCTTGCCTTTGGTAAACGTGTAATCCTTCGAGGAAAGGATACGTTTTGCATATTTGTTGTGCCTTTCTATTAGAGGGAGCAGCTGCGAGACGTAACCTTGTTCTTATGATAGGAGCAGGGTTTTTTGGTGTTCATACCTGATAAGATCGTTGGCTTCACTTATAAAGAGAGGGAGAGAAGAATGAAAAAAATGAATGGTCGATTTTTATCAATTTTGATGTCACTCATGCTCGCAATCATGCTTGCGGCGTGCGGTAATGAGACAGGTACAGAAGGACAAGGTACAGGTCAGACAACGGAGCAAGGTACCGCAGCAACAGATAACCAAGAAGAGGCTAGTCTCGAGACGGTATATCCTCTGACAATCACGGATGCTACGGGAGAGTCGTTTACTTTTGAAAAGGCACCTGAAAAAATCGTGTCTGTATCTCCAGCTGAGACCGAATCGCTATATGCGATTGGACTGGACGAGCAAATTGTTGGGGTATCCGACTATGACGATTACCCAGAGCAAGTAAAGGACAAGCCGAAGATGGGCAGCCTGTATACACCTAATGCAGAAGCAATTATCGCAGCTGAGCCGGATATTGTCTTCACGGGTATTTCGATGGATGAGGCAGCAGTGCAGAAACTGCGTGATCTCGGTATCGTTATTTTCAAAACAGATCCAAAAACAATCGAAGATGTAATGAAAAATATTGAAGTATATGGACAAATTACAAATCATCAACAACAAGCGCAAGAGGTCATCGCAAAAATGAAAGCAGATGTGAAGGAAGTACAAGATAAAGTAGCATCCCTTTCGGATGATCAGAAAAAACAAGTGTATGTAGAATTTTCTCCAGGCTGGACCGTAGGTAAAGGCGAATTTATGGATGAAGTCATTACCCTTGCAGGCGGAGTGAATGTGGCTGGAGATGCAGAAGGCTGGTATGAAATCAGTGAGGAAAATATCATTGCTGCGAACCCAGATGTCATTCTGTACGCAAGCGATGTGGTAGACAATGACAAAACACTCGATGAGATCATTAAAGCTCGTGATGGCTGGAATGAGATTACTGCAATCAAGAATGAGCAAGTGATCTCGATTAATGCCAATCTGCTTAGCCGCCCAGGTCCGCGTGTAACGGAAGGATTGAAAGAAGTAGCGAAAGCAGTTTATCCGGATCTATTCCAATGAAAAAGAAACTAGCAGGATATGGATTGATAGGAATCATCCTGCTTGTACTGACCCTGCTGTTATGTCTTGCGATCGGGTCAGTACATCTTCCGATTCGTCATATCGCAGGGATTCTTATGAATCATATTCCCGGGATGGATGGGTTCATTGAACCCGTATGGAATATATCGTCTGAACAGATCATCATGAAAGTGCGTTTACCGCGAGTGCTGCTCGGTATCCTGGTTGGTGCGGCGCTGGCCGTTGCTGGCGCAGGATTTCAGGGTGTACTTCGTAACCCGCTGGCAGATCCTTATACGCTTGGGGTATCGGCGGGTGCTTCTGTTGGAGCAGCACTCATCATTTATTTGGGTCTGCAATATGCTTGGCTTGGTGAATGGATGCTGCCGCTCGTTGCTTTTACAACAGGCATTATTACACTATGGGGTGTTTTAATGCTGGCTAGAGAAGGCGGAAAAATACCGACGAACAATTTGATTTTGTCCGGTGTTGTGATGAATGCTTTTCTAGGAGCCGTTGTTTCTTTTCTGACCGCCATGTCAAAGGATACGGTGAATCAAATTTTGTTCTGGACGATGGGGAGTCTTAGTTTGCGAGGATGGTCTTACACGGCCATCCTTTTCCCTTATGTAGGGCTTGGGTTGATCTATCTATGGAGCAGAGGCAGATCGCTTAATTTGTTGGCACTAGGAGAAAGACAAGCAGCACACCTTGGGGTCAGAGTGGACTTACTCAAAGTATCTGTACTCTTGGTATCTACGCTCTTAACGGCTGCAGCGGTATCTGTCGCCGGTGTGATTGGTTTTGTGGGACTTGTTGTCCCTCATATCATCAGGCTCCTTGTCGGACCGGATTACCGTTTGATTATTCCTCTATCTGCGTTAGGTGGAGGTATCTTTCTGGCCTGGGCGGATATGGGCGCGCGGACATTACTCGCTCCAACGGAGATTCCGCTTGGTGTACTGACCGCTTTTGTTGGGGCTCCGTTCTTTGCTTACTTATTGCACCGGAATAAAAAACGACGAGGAGGCATCAGCGGATGACAGCAAATTTCGATCATCAGTCTGACATCTCGTCTACAGTTCCTGTGGTGGAAGCTAGAGCACTCCGAAAAGAATATAGTCATTTCACTGCACTGGATCACATTCATTTCAACGCTGAGGAAGGTGACTGGTGGGGAATTGTAGGGCCGAACGGGAGCGGGAAGTCTACTTTGCTTCATTTACTATCTGGCATCCTGTCACCAAACCAGGGCACGATCCATATAAAAGGTAAACCAGTTCAAGATTACAGCCGTAAAGAGCTCTCACGAATTATTGCTGTCCTTCAGCAAGATGGATTACCTGAGATTGGTTATTCCGTCAGGGACGTTGTGGCCATGGGAAGATATCCCTATCAAGACTGGCTGGGCAGAGACCCGGGCTTTGGAGAAGAAAAAATAGAACAAGTCCTGAAGAAGCTGGATCTTACTTCTCTTGCGGAACGCAGATTGGATGAACTTAGTGGAGGACAAAGACAGCGGGTAGCCCTTGCCAAAGTGATGGTGCAAGAACCTGAAATTCTGCTGCTGGACGAACCGACTACTTTTCTGGATGTTCGTTACCAACTGCAGTTCATGGATTTGCTGGCGCAGTGGCAGCAAAGTACAGGGATTACGATTATTGCCGTATTACATGATTTGAATTTGGCTTCTCTTTATTGTGATTACTTATGTGCACTAAAAGAGGGTAAGCTTTTCCTTCAGGGCTCTCCGGCTGAGGTGCTTACGGAGGAGAATATTAGAGGTTTGTTTGAGATCCAGCCTGTGATGGTTCAACATCCGGATCATCACATCCCTCAATTTTTACTGCGTAAACAGCAAGAGTGAGATGATTTTAAATATCAGAACAACATAGAAGAGGACCTGATATCCATAAATCAGGTCCTCTTTTTTTAACCTATGGGAATATTTCTCTTGTTTTTCAGTTCCTTAAAAAATTGCATGATTTCTTTTGAAGTGTTAACTCACTTTTCGTTATAATCTAAATATAAAGGCTGTACAACAGCAGTGGATAAGGATGGAGATATCATGGAGAGAGAACAGCAACTCGAAGCATGGGTTCAGCAGATTACCGCATTAGATGAGGCAGCGCAGAAAGCAGCTGCGAATCATTTAGATGATTTAACGAAACCACCGGGGAGTTTAGGAAAGTTAGAAGAACTCACGATCCGGTTAGCGGGGATTACCGGGAAGAAAAAGCCTGCTTTTTCTAGAAAAGCAGTTATTGTTATGGCATCGGATCATGGGGTCGTAGAAGAAGGAGTTAGCAGTTTTCCAGCAGAGGTAACACAGCAAATGGTTCATAATTTCCTTGCAGGAGGAGCGGCAGTGAATGTGCTCGCTCGTCATGCCGGAGCTGAAGTAATATGTGTGGATATTGGTGTGAACGGTGAGCCTGACCATCCAGATCTTGTATCTCGTTCCGTTCGCAAAGGGACGGCAAATATGGCGAAGGGTCCGGCGATGAGCAGAGAAGAGGCACTTCAAGCAATTCTTACCGGGATCGACGTTGTTCAAGAATCCGTAAAAAAAGGGACGCAGTTATTTGTTACGGGAGAGATGGGAATTGGTAATACAACACCAAGTGCAGCAGTTACCAGTGTTCTTACGGGAGTCAGTGTGCAGGAGGCAACAGGAAAAGGGACAGGTCTTGATCAAGCAGGTGTTCAGCACAAAGCGAACGTGATTGCCCGGGCAATAGAGCTTAATCAGCCCGATCCAAATGATCCAATCGACGTGCTTGCTAAAGTAGGGGGGCTTGATATTGCGGGCCTCGCAGGTGTCATTATCGGTTCGGCTGCCTTGAAATGTCCGGTTGTGATCGATGGGTATATTTCTACAGCCGCCGCTTTAGTAGCCAGCCGTATTGCACCAGCATGCCGAAATTATATGATTGCTTCTCATACGTCGGAAGAAAGAGGGCATGTAGCACTCCTGCAAACATTAGACCTCTCCCCTATGCTTCAGGTTGGAATGAGACTTGGCGAGGGAACAGGCGGCGTTCTATGTCTTCATCTGATCGAAGCTGCAGGAAGAATTATGGACGAGATGGCGACATTTAGCAGTGCAGGTATTTCTAGCAACCATGAGATGAGTGAGGCAGAATTATGATTATTCTCGTAACGGGCGGTGCACGCAGCGGTAAAAGTACATTTGCCGAGAAACTGTGCATGAGCCGATCCTCTGAAGCGATCTATATGGCGACTGCACAAGCTTATGATCAAGAGATGACCGACCGAATTGCTGCACATCGCAGTCAGCGGGAAGATGGAGCATATCTGTGGCATACGATTGAAGAACCGCTTGAGGTAGCTGAGACGCTGGACGGGTTAATGGAGGCGACACTGCCTGTACCCACCATATTACTCGACTGTCTTACCTTGTGGCTCTCTAACGTGCTCATCGCTAAGGAACATGAGGGACCTGACGCAATAACAGAAGAGATCGACCGTCTTGTCCGTAGTGTTGCTGCTTATCCAGGTCTCATTATTCTAGTAACCAATGAAGTAGGAGACGGAATCGTTCCTGAATATCGATTGGGCCGGATATACCGGGATTATGCCGGCATTCTGAATCAGCGTATGGCAGCCATCAGCCAGGAGATATTCCTTGTAACCGCTGGTATTGCCATCGAACTGAAAAGCAAGGAGTATAAAGTATGAGAGAAAATATAAAAGCGGCTGCGGCCGCTTTTCAGTTTTTATCACGATTTCCGGTGAAAACGCAGCTTGAATTCACTCCAGAACGAATGACGAGAAGCACTTTATTCTATCCGGTTGTTGGCTTATGTATCGGGGCTTGTGTCTGGATCGCTGCTTGGCTCAGTGGATTCTTATTGCCTCCGGCTCCGTCGGCAGTGCTTGTTCTCACGATCTGGGTATGGCTCACAGGCGGGCTTCATTTAGACGGCTGGATGGACTCTGCTGATGCACTTCTCAGTTACCGAAGCAGAGAACGGATGCTTGAGATTATGAAGGACAGCAGGGTGGGAGCTATGGGTGTAATAGCCTGTGTTCTGCTGCTGATGCTGAAAGCAACGCTTCTATATAGTTTAATGGGACAACCTTTTCTCATTGGGGCAGCGGTCTTGCCTTTTCTATGGAGCCGTTTCTTTATGGTGTATGCCATGGGGAAATATAAACGAGCTAGGGCAGGAGAAGGTCTGGCAGCAATGTTTGCAGGAGTTCAGAATGAACTGCTTTATAAAGTGGGAGCGGTAACCTTACTTCTTTCTACTATCTCCTGCGGTGTATTTCTACTTGCAGCGTATGCTTTAGATGGGCTGCAGTTTACATGGAGTCTGAATATGGGCGTTATATTGTCTGCCTTTTTTGTTATTCCTCTATTTATATCGGTATGCGGAAAATGGGCTGCGGATCGTATAAGCCATCGCCTTGGCGGACTAACAGGAGATATCTATGGAGCACTTAATGAGGGGCTCGAAGCAGTAGGGCTGCTCATGCTAGTTATTCTCACTACAGTCATGCACTAAGATGAGAAACTGCGCCCTAAGTCATGTTGTTGGTGAATGGTGATAAGAGAAAGGGGACTCGCTCATGGAAAATAAAAATACATATCCCGGGAACATAAATAAGGAACAGTATAAAAAGAAAACACAGGATCGAGCCGCTGTTCTTATGCTTCAAGGAACCGCATCGGATGTCGGAAAGAGCATTGTTACAACGGCGCTGTGCCGCCTTTTTTTACAGGATGGATATCAGCCAGCTCCATATAAATCGCAAAATATGGCGCTTAATTCTTATGTCACCCTGGATGGGAAAGAAATTGGAAGAGCGCAGGGAGTACAAGCAGAGGCTTGCGGTTTGCCAGCGACAACCGATATGAATCCCATCTTGATTAAGCCAATCAAAGATATGCATTCTCAGATTGTTGTCCATGGGGTACCGAAGATGCAGATGAGCGCGATGGACTATAGGAATCACTTTTTACCGCAAGCGAAAACTATTGTTCTTGATGCCCTGGATCGTCTGCGGGAACAATATGATATTGTGCTGATGGAGGGGGCAGGAAGCCCTGCGGAGATAAATCTGAAAGACAGAGATATTGTAAACATGAATTTGGCGGGCTGGGCAGATGCACCTGTCCTGCTGATATCGGATATTGACCGCGGCGGTGTATTTGCTTCGCTAGTAGGGACACTTGAACTGCTTGAACCGCACGAGCGGGCAAGGGTAAAAGGCTTTATTATTAACAAGTTTCGCGGAGATCTCGCTCTGTTGCAGCCAGGGCTTGATTGGCTTACGGAACGTACGGGAATTCCAGTACTTGGAGTGCTGCCATATATTCCAGAACTACGTATTGAAGCTGAGGATTCGGTTGTGCTTGATGAACTGCAATATCGCAGACAAAAAGAGAAAGAACTTGATATCGTCGTCATTCGGTATCCCCGAATTTCTAATTTCACTGACTTTGATGCACTGGGCTGGGAGCCTGATGTGGTTGTACGCTATGTCAGTAATGCGGATGACCTTGGCGAGCCGGATGTTATTATACTGCCCGGTACGAAGGATACGATCAGCGATCTGGCCTTTCTTAGAGAAAGAGGACTAGACCGTGCGATTACCGAGGGGTGGCGCGAACGTGAGGTCCAGCTTGTCGGGATTTGCGGCGGATACCAGATGCTAGGGGAAAGATTGTTTGATCCTTATGCTGTTGAGAGTGAAACAAAGCAAGCGGAAGGACTGGGACTACTGCCGCTTGTCACTACCTTCTCTAAGGAGAAAAGAACGGTTCGAGTGAAAGGTATAGTTGCGAAAGAGTGTCCACTCCGAGTGGATGAGAATAAGGAAACACGCCCTACGGTAGAAGCATATGAGATTCATATGGGAATCACAGAAAGTGATGAGTCAGCTCGAACAGCTCGATTACGAAGTGAAGACTACAGACCGCTATTTATTCTGAATACAGAAACAAAAGAAGTAGAGGCAGATTCTTCTGCAGAAGGAATAGAGAGTGTACACTTGGAAGGATGTGGATCGGCAGATGGAAAAGTATGGGGAACCTATCTGCATGGTCTCTTTGATAATGATGAATTCAGGCGTACATGGCTTGATGGACTTCGCTTACAGAAAGGACTTCCACCGATTGGTGAAACTTTTCAAGCGGCTGTCTACAAGACACAGGAGTTTGATCGCGTAGCTGAGATTGTCCGTAACCATCTTGATCTAGATCGAATATATGAAATAGCAGGATTACGTAAAAACAGATGACATAGATAGTTTCTGAAGCGAAGTTTAAAGTTTGGAAAGAAACGATGAAAAAGAGTCGCGATGATCCAGAAGTTTGTCTCTGGTAAACGTGGCTCTTTTTTTAGATAGGGTAAGGTAGAGATGAATAAAGTAAACACTGAACGGCTGCTAAATTTCCTCGTGCTATGGAGTTGCTATGATTACTAAATTTATGATAGGTACTGTGATCTTTCGTATAACCCATGATGTAATGATCCATCCTATACAAAATGTCAGCCTGTCGAATCATACAATGCAAGAAATGAACTGATTTGAAATTTAGGGATAAGGAAAAAAATGTATATTATTTTATCTGACTAACCTGATGTTGAGAGGGCTGTGCGAGAAAAAAATGTGGAAATATGCTGTTGTTAGGCTGTTTGTATTCTATTTTAATAAAAGTCTACCTGTTTAATTGGTTTTATGATATAGTATGGATTATTATTAAAAATTAACCTAGACGCAAAGACCTAGATTATGCAGATGCCATTCTTTTATTTGTTTTCCCTATTGGATTAATGGGGTATATATAGGTGATACATGACAGAAGCAATAACCGAGTCTGAACGTTAGAGTTCATTAGATGATGTGGAGGGAAATAGTTATCATGGAAACGTTGCAGGTTATTATCAACGTGGCAGTGATGTTGGTTCTTGTCGGCATCCTGTATCGCATGCAAAAGAAACATATTTCTTTTACGAAGCGAGTATTCACCGGCCTTGGTCTAGGACTGGTATTCGGAATTCTTCTTCAAGTTATATATGGAGCTACAACAGGTATAGTGAAAACCAGTGTTGACTGGTTTAATATTATTGGGTCTGGATATGTAGGGCTCTTGCAGATGATTGTTACTCCGCTGATTATGGTATCTATTATTTCAGCGATCATGAATCTGAAGGGCAATCAGAATATTGGAAAAATGAGTGGTTCTATCATCGGAACACTCCTGATCACAACTGCGATCGCAGCAACCATTGGTATTGGAGTTACTCAAATGTTTGGTCTTGAGGCTATTAATATCGAAAGTGGTGAAGCGGAACAAGCGAGAGCAGACCGTCTGGAACAGCAGCTTGGCGATGTTCAGGATTTGTCCATTCCTCAGCAGGTACTGGAATTTATTCCGACCAACCCTTTTGCTGATATGACGGGTGAACGCCGTACGTCAACCATTGCGGTTGTTATTTTCTCCGCTTTTGTAGGTGCAGCAGTTCTTGGACTGGATCGTAAGAAACCAGAACAAGCAGATACATTCCGTAAACTTGTCAATTCGTTATACGCAGTTGTTATGCGAATTGTTACGTTAGTATTAAGACTGACACCATACGGGATCTTGGCACTAATTACCAAGGTCACGGCAACAACCGATGCCCAGGAGATTCTAAAGCTCGGGGAATTCGTAATCGCATCGTATGTAGCACTGATTCTGATGTTTATCGTTCATTTGATTCTTGTTACTGTATTTGGATTTAATCCAATTGCTTATACGAAAAAAGTCATTTCGACTTTGGTTTTCGCCTTTACTTCTCGTTCGAGTGCGGCATCGATTCCGCTGAATATTGAAACACAAACGAAGAAACTCGGTGTATCCCAAGGGATTGCGAACTTGTCAGCTTCGTTTGGTGCAACCATTGGTCAGAACGGATGCGCAGGGATTTATCCCGCCATGCTGGCTGTAATGATTGCTCCTACGGTTGGAGTAACGATGGATTGGCAGTTCTACGTAACATTGGTACTCGTTGTTATGATTAGTTCCTTCGGTGTTGCCGGTGTCGGCGGAGGAGCTACCTTTGCTTCTCTCATTGTTCTTTCTACGATGAATCTTCCTGTCGGTCTTGCCGGCCTGTTGATTTCGGTAGAGCCACTGATTGATATGGGACGTACTGCACTTAATGTCAACGGTTCGATGACAGCAGGTCTCGTATCCAGTAAGATGCTGAAAGAAAACGATCAAGAAATTTTCGACAAAGCAAACTTTGATTTGGATTCAGCACACGAAGGATAAATTAGTTCTAGTAAAATAAACCTGAAAAGGTGCCTCTTTTTATGAGCATGATACTCGTAAGAAGGGGCACCTTTTTCATTTTCATATATAACAGCTGAGTTATACTTGCAGATTAGCCTAGAATCTGAAGTTCTTTCGGGAAGCTAGTTAACAACTCAACACCGTCCGCAGTCACAATAACTTCATCTTCAATCCGGACACCGCCGAGACCTGGGATATAAATACCTGGTTCGATCGTAAAGGCCATTCCTTCGGTCAACAATTCCTGATTCGCACCATGAACAGAAGGATATTCATGTACATCAATACCAAGGCCATGTCCAAGACGATGGAGGAAGCGATCACCATAGCCAGCATCGATCGTTACTTGTCTAGCAGCCAAATCAACGGAAGCTAAAGTTACACCTGGTTTCACACTTTCAATTCCTTTTAGATTGGCCTCCAGCACGGTATTATACACCTTTGTCTGTTCAGGAGACAGTTCTCCAAAAGCAAAGGTACGAGTGATATCAGAAGCATATCCATTGACATATACGCCCATATCAAACATCAGCAGGTCACCGTAAGCAAGTTTACGAGTGCCAGGCACACCATGAGGGAGTGCAGTGTTTGGTCCACTAAGGACCATCGTATCAAAAGAAGGACCGGAAGCGCCGAGTTTTTTCATTTGGTATTCCATTTCAGCAACAAGTTCAACCTCGGTCACGCCTTCTTTTACGTGAGTGAGTCCTCTGCGAAGCACTTCTTCAATCATATTAGCGGCAACTTTCATTCGTTCTACTTCATGAGGTGCTTTACGAACGCGCAGTTCACGTAGAAGAGGACCGATATCCACAAATTTTTTGGCTTCCGCATATTGAACAAGTTCTTCATATCTGGACAAAGATAGATGATCTTTCTCAATTCCGAAACTGTTCATCGTACGTGGAAGGTATTTTTTCAAAATATGATAAGGGTTATCTGTATCTTGATGAGTGACGATATTTTTTACAGTCGAAGCTGCTGAAGCTGCTTCTTCATCAAGGCTCGGTACAATCAAAGTGGGTTCTTCCCCTTGTACCAGAACAAGACCAAGGAAACGTTCATGAGGGTCGCTTGCAAATCCCGTCAGATAGTATACATGTTTTGGATCGGTAATGAGAACGCCGTCTAGTGCATGAGTGGTTATCGCTTGATTCAGTAATGAGATAGGTTGTTTTGTCATTATTCGTTACCGCCTTTTCTTTCAGTATCAATATCTATTATAAAGCTTCTCCACAAAAATCCCAAAAGAGAAAAAAATAAATAGATCGATTCCTTGTAATTCTATCATAGTCCTCTTGTTAGATGGCTTTGATCTGCTTGATCACTTGTTTTCTTTTGTGATTCGTTTCTTGTATGATAATAGTAAGGCATGTCTGTTTCCACCCGAAAGGATGAATGGAATGAATACAAAAATAGCAATTGTTACCGGTGCCAATTCAGGAATGGGACTAGCCACTTCAATGGAACTCGCGCTACAGGGATACCATGTTGTGATGGCCTGCAGAAATGAGGAAAGAGGACGTATAGCTCTGAAAGAAGCGATCACGGCCACGGGATCAAAACAGATTGAATTAATGAAGCTGGATCTAGGATCTTTACATAGTATAAGGAGTTTTGTCTCTGAGTTTACAGCCAACCATCCTAAACTTGACGTTCTTATTAATAATGCAGGTGTTGTCTGTTTAAGAAGAGAAGAGACTTCAGATGGGTTTGAAATGACACTCGGTGTGAATCATCTGGGACATTATTTATTAACACGATTGCTGATTCCTTCCCTTAAGGCAGCGGCCGAAGCCCGAGTCATTAACGTTTCTTCAGGCGCTTATAAGGTAGGGAAGATTCACCGGGAAGACCCCAATTTAAAGAAACGTTATCATGTGATTAAAAGTTATTCGCAATCGAAGCTCGCAAACATATTGTTTACGAGAGAGCTTGCTGAACGCCTTCAAGGGACGAATATAACCGTAAATGCACTGCATCCAGGAGCGGTTGGAACGAATATCGGAATTAATCGTACAACTGGATTTGGAACAGCCATTATGGCGATGGTGCGAAAAATCCCTTCATTCCTTACTCCAGAGGAAGGGGCTAGAACAGCGATTTATCTAGCCGTTCATCCTGAAGTAAAAGGGATCACAGGAGAATATTTTTACGAGCAAGAAATTCAGGAACTTAAGCCTAACGCATTGGATAAGGAAACAGCTACTTTTTTATGGAACTGGAGTGCACAGCAGACGGGACTGCCTATTGAGATAGAGTGAAGCGATTAACTAGGAATGGTTCCTAAAGGAATCAAGCCGATTTTCGTATTGATCATTCACAGGTGATTCTGATAATCTAGGGATTATATTTAGAATATGAGATTGCTGGATGAATGTAAGATACTGGACGTGGGGGAGACTGCAATTGAAGGAACCAACGATTGAATTTAGTTATGCACAGCGGGATGATTTACCTGATATTGTTGCTATTTATAATTCTACGATTGCAGGGCGTATGGTGACAGCAGATTTGCAACCGGTTACGGTAGAGAGCCGCATTCCATGGTTTGAAGAACATACGCCAGATAAGCGTCCCCTGTGGGTCATGAGAGTGGACGGACAGATTGCAGGTTGGGTAAGTCTGAGTTCCTTCTATGGGAGACCAGCCTATGATGGTACAGCGGAAGTAAGTGTTTATGTTGATGAAGCTTACCGGGGAACCGGTGCAGGAAGCAGACTCATGGAAAAAATCATTCAAGATTGTTCACGTCTTCAGGTGACGACCTTGCTCGGATTTGTATTTGGACATAATAAGCCTAGCCTGCGGTTATTGCAAAAGTTCGGGTTTGAACAGTGGGGATACTATCCTGAAGTCGCTGTACTTGATGGAAAAAAACGCGATCTTGCCATCCTTGGCAAGAAACTGGATGCTTAAATAAGAAAACTCGCTCTTTCTATGGAGAAAGGCGAGTTTTTTTGTTATGACTTTACTTTTCTACGGAAGGCTTGGTTAAGCACTTCGGACAGAACTAGTCCAACAGCAATGGTTCCTGCAAGAATCAGAGCTTTTGCTGCGTGTTCTACTGCTGTTGAATAATCATTCTGTACAAAATACCGCATGGCATTATATGAAAGGCCGCCGGGTACGAGAGGAATAATGCCGGCCACGCTAAAGATAATAACAGGTTGTTTGTATTTTCGAGCAAAAAACTGGCTCATAACGCCAATGACCACCGTTGCGGCAAGAGTAGCGGAAACAGCTTGATATCCAGGCTCGATTACAAAATAAATAAGCCAACTCAGCATGCCGACCGTTCCGCACGGGATTAACATATTTTTGGGCGCGTTAAAAATCAGGCCGAATAGGAGAGAGGCAATAAAACTGGTAAGTCCCTGTTCGATGATCGGAATAAGCATAACACCTGAAAACCTCATCTTTCTTTTCATCACATATTTATAAAATAATACAAATTATCACGGCTTGGTTTACATTAAGGTAAATACCACAGCAACCCCTGCCCCAATAGCGAAGGCTGTTAAAAAGGCATCCGCCCCTTTGGACAATCCCGATACGAGATGGCCTGCCATCAGGTCCCGAATTGCATTGGTAATGGCAAGACCCGGAACAAGAGGCATGACAGAGCCGATAATGATCTTGTCGAGCTCTTTACCTGCTCCGATATAGACGAGAAACAGGGATAACATTCCAATGATAAAGGAGGCAATGAACTCTGAAAAAAAGCGAACTTGTACAAGTCGCTGAAATAAACTTACGGCAGCATATCCTGCTCCTCCGCAAAGAATGGCAGGTAAAAAATCAACCCATTGTCCTTGAAACATAATCGTGAAGCAGCCACTTGCTAGTGCAGCAGCAGCCGTTCGCATTGGGACACTAAATTGAACGGAAGAACATTCGATATCTTTTAATTTATGGTAAGCTTCGGAAGGATTCAGCTCTTGATTTCCAATCATTCTGGAAACGTTGTTGACAGCTGACACCTTGTGAAGATCGGTTGTGCGTTCTGAGATTCGAATAATTTTGGCAGGACTGAGTGAATCGGTAGAGAAAAGAATTCCTGTCGGAGTTACATAACTATTGGAATTTGGCATTCCGTACGCGGAAGCAATTCGCATCATCGTATCCTCAACTCGGTAGGTTTCAGCCCCACTTTGAAGCATGATTTTTCCGGAAAGCAAACACACCTCGATAATTTTAGTCGTTATGTCGTTCATGTCTGTCGTTATCGATGGTTCCAGTTTGTCCAAAATCGTTCTCTCACTTTCTTTATGTAGGTTTTGATTACACATTGTATCATAGTTTTTTCATTTTCCATAAGAAACCGAAAACTGCCAAAACGCCTGTGTTCTTTGCAATACCGATAGGCGGGTATCGTGAAGAAAGCAGGCGTTACATACGTGCAATTCATGGAATTTACGAATGATAAATGATCAATAATTTACGAGTTATGAATGATCAATATTATACAGTACACGAGCGAGAATATCCTGACTATAGTTCCCGAAATTTTTACCATAGAGAGTGAGTCCTCGTTTGTTCGTGTTTCCTTCTGTTACGGCAATCCGAAGAAGAATGTCGCTCTTGTAATGAAGACCAATATGGCTGAGTGTAACATCAGATATGCGGCAACCATCGATAAAACTTCCTTCTTCATTAATTCGAATCAGCTTCAGCATACCATATTGGTTCAAATGTGGCGGCCACCAATCTGGATTAAATGTACCTTTTGTATCACCAAAATCGCCAGGACTTGTCCAGCAGCCGATCTCAATACCATTCACATAGAAATAAATATCAGAAGGGTAGTTATTATTAAAGCCTGGTGCCTCGGAGCTCAGCTCCATGGAGAATTGAATTTCGCTGAAGGTTTCATTTGATTTCAAGTAGTTTGGAATCCGGTATTCCAGAAATCCTTCTGACAGCCAGATGAGTTCAGCATCTATTCGCATCGGATCTGCGAAATAACGAGGTTCATCAAAATCACCAACAATGCTGTCTTTTGTAGCTAGGCCGCAGGTAGGAACAGCATAGTAGTTGCTGAAATGTCCAACTTTAACCTCTACCTCATAGCGGTTATGGACTTCTTGACTTCGAAGATCCACCATCAGCTTATCTTCATTCAAATAACAGATCTTTTGAATACCGTGTTTACCTACGGCCGTGTTGATATTAATAAGGCCGCTCTCCTCCAACTTTTTGATATGCATCGTCACTGCTCCGTTTGTAAGCTGAAGCCGATTCGCGATATCGTTAAGGTTAAGGCTTTGATGATGAGACAACATTTCTATAATTTGAATTCGAACTTCCGAACTAAGCGCTTTGAAGATGGGGACCCCAGACATTAAATCTTTTATATAGATCATGATAAAATCCTTTCCCAGCAATGAAAAAGACTGCATCTGCGGTCTCATATCTCATTACGAGTTTAGTTGAAATAACTTTAAAGAAATGACAAGCAATATAGTAGTAATCATACAACAGATCGCTACATAAAAGAAATAACGGAAGAACGTTATTCCACAAGGGATAGATCGTTACAAAGCTGCTTACTTCATCATATTCTAATCGATGAAAAAGCTAGGAACAACCATTATTTGAAAATAAAATAAAAGGAAAAAATGCCCTTGTCAAAAAATGAAAACGCTTTTATAATCTGGGAAGCCTAAACTATTTTATATAAATGGAAAGTAAAATAGGTTAGTCCAATCATATGAAGGTGGTGTAATTATGAAAAAAGGCAAGAAATGGTTAGTTGCAGGTCTACTCGCAGGTTCGCTATTGGGTCTAAGCTCACCGAGTTTTGCTGCATTCTGGAATGTAACAGGAGATACGGGTGTTCATGATCCTAGTATCATCAAGGAAGGAAACAGTTGGTATACTTTTTCTACAGGCCAAGGAATTCAGGTATTAAAATCCGATAATGGCACTCAGTGGTACCGGGTTCCGCAAATTTTCCTAACTCCGCCTTCGTGGTGGAAGACCTATGTACCGAACCAGACTACGAATGACGTATGGGCTCCAGATATTCAGGAGTACAACGGCAGAGTATGGCTCTATTACTCCATTTCTTCCTTTGGTTCTAATCAGTCAGCAATCGGACTAGCTTCTGCATCAAGCATAGGTGCAGGGCAGTGGAGAGATGACGGACTTGTACTTAGAACAACAACATCTAACAATTATAACGCAATTGATCCGAACTTGGTTATCGATGCTGCTGGTGACCCTTGGCTGGTGTTCGGTTCTTACTGGAGTGGAATTAAGCTGACGAAGATTGACAAGAATACGATGAAGCCAACAGGCAGCATCACATCCATTGCAGCAAGACCTTCGAACTCCGGAGCGATTGAGGGACCAAGTATGGTATACCGAAATGGATATTATTATCTTTTTGCTTCCATCGACAGTTGTTGCCAGGGTGTGAATAGTACTTACAAAATGGTCTACGGACGTTCCAAAAATATTACCGGTCCATTTGTAGATAAGAATGGGGTAGATATGCTGAATGGCGGGGGAACGATACTTGATTCTGGAAATAATAAATGGAAAGGCCCAGGCGGACAAGACATTTACGGCACGAATATCATTGCCAGACACGCTTACGATGCAGAAGATAATGGTAATCCTAAACTGTTGATTAGTGATCTGAATTGGGACTCGAATGGATGGCCAACATACTAAAATCCAACGTTTTTACTCTTTATATTTATATTTATGTAAAATGATTTAAAAAAACGTTGAACAGTCTTCTAATATTTGTTACATTATAAAAACAAACAAAGTGAATTACACATTGTTATATTTTATAGGATCTAGAAGTTCTAGGCCTATTGAAAGCTTGTAAGATGCCTTCTCCACGAGACCAATGTATACGTTTACAGTAGTTTAGGGAGAAGGCTTTTTTAAGATATGGGGAAGAGTACTCTATGATTTGTGTCCGCTTCCTTATATCTCAAGAAATAACCTTATAAGATGGTATACACAATATTTACGAGGAGAGATATAAACTATGAGTTTACAACAGAATCCTTTGCAGTGGAATAATCCAGTCGTGGCCCAGCGTGCAGATCCTTGGGTATACTTGCATGAGGACGGTTATTACTATTTTACAGGTTCAGTTCCTTCCTATGACCGAATTGAAGTGCGACGTGCAAGAACGCTAGCTGAGCTAGCAGGAGCAGAACCCGTTGTAGCATGGAGAAAATATGAAGCAGGACCGATGAGCAAAAATATTTGGGCACCGGAAATCCATTATATTGATGGAAAATGGTATATCTATTTTGCAGCAGGTCAAGCGAGAGAAGGAGAAGTGGATCACTCTTTCCGTCACCGTATGTACGTTCTTGAGAACGAATCTCCAAATCCACTCGAAGGAACATGGGTAGAGAAGGGGCAGGTGATGACCGAGTGGGATAGCTTCGCACTGGATGCTACGACTTTTGAGCATCGAGGTAAACTATACTACGTATGGGCACAACAAGATCCTAATATTAAAGGGAATTCTAATCTCTACATATCCGAAATGGAAAATCCATGGACGCTTAAAGGCAAGCAAGCAATGATTACTACACCGGAATACGACTGGGAAGTCATTGGGTTTCTAGTGAATGAGGGAGCAGCTGTACTGAAGAAGAATGGTAAAATATTTATCAGCTATTCAGCCAGCGCTACAGATCATAACTACAAGATGGGTCTTCTCACTGCTTCTGAAGATGCAGACCTACTCGATCCAGCTTCCTGGATCAAGAACAAGGAACCTGTATTTGAAACGAGTGAGGCAAATGGACAATATGGCCCAGGCCACAATAGCTTCACTACCTCTCCAGATGGAGAGACGGATATTGTGATCTACCATTCAAGAACTTACAAAGAGACGATTGGTGACCCGCTGTATGATGGAAACCGTCATGCAAGAGCACAAATTATCACCTGGAACGAAGATGGTACGCCTAATTTTGGTACACCTGTTGCAGATGGTCCTATTTCTTTACAACAAAAAGAGCTTGTTAAAGGCTAATACAGAAGATACACATGATAAAAAGAGGACTCTTATCCGAGCACATCGGACGAGAGTCCTCTTCATTATATTGAGAATAGATTTTTATAGCTTGGGTACCACGAGATCTGTGCCATATACAGCCACCCACTGATTCATAAAATTCCACCCGCCATCTTTGTAAGTAAGGACATTTTGAACATATCCGAACCGATCTGCATTATACTGCCCCATAATTCCTTGGAAGATAAGAAGTTCATAAACTCCATTCTGATCAAAATCCACAGGGAATACCCCGCTTACGGGCAAGACGTCGCCTTGCAGTGGTTGCTTCAGCTTGCCATTCTCGTTATAAATATCCGATAAGTAGTCACTTCCGCGGGAGGAGATATCAATAAGATACGATTGCCGGTTATTTAAGCTCGTTACGCGCACCCGGTAATAATCAAGATATTCTACGGTGTACTTCTGTTTTTCGTTATATTGATTGGTATCAAAAAGAGTACGGAGCACCGCCTCTTTATAAGTATAGAGGAAGTTATATGTCATTGCCCCCGAACCTCCGGATTGAATGGAGATAAATAGATCCGGTATGCCATCCCCTGTAAAATCTCCGGCAAAGAGTGTAGGGCTGTAACCGGACTTTTCTGGGAGAGGAAAAGAGGCTTCTGCTCCCGTACTGCCACTACGAATAAGGAGAGTAATATCCGTTACATATTCGCTGTCAGGTGCGCTTTTATTCCAGGCAAGTCTTGCAGTATCAACAGTGCCATCTCCGGTAAAGTCACCTGTAACGATCGGAGATTCATGCTCAAATGGAGCACGTTCGTTACGATAGTTTTGAAGAACGTAAGTATAGGTGGCATACGGAGCAAATACGGTCTGACTGCAGGGCTGAAGACCTGCACGATAGCAATGTGTGGGTGCGTAGAAGTATGGATTAGGATGTATCATCATATAGAGGATCCTCCATCTTTTTTACAACAGCCTATGTTCGAACTTCAAGATGGGTGAATGCCCTGATAAATACAAGAGAATTATTCTAAATCATATTTTTTCATTACCTCATTATAAAAATTTTCGGATTGTTTGATTTGGTGTTCCAATAACAATTAAATCAGCATACTGCTCTAGAATCTGAACCGTTTCATATCTCATTGAATTTGTGCTAACGGAATACGTATCTGTGTAGGAAGGTTCTTCTACTACTAAGGGAGAGGGGGGAATAGGTGAGCTATTATTAGAATTCATATTGAAAAGGAACCATATCAGTAAAGTTCCAATTAGGACCGCTACAAAAATAAAATAGGTGCCTTTTCTTCGATTACGCAGCATGGATCTACCTCTTTTCTATGAGAAATCGTTTCTCGATCTGTTCGGTTAGATAGAATCATAGGTGTCGTAATATTGATCTTGAATTCTATGTAGGTAGTATGAACCCAAACATCGGTAGTGTTGTCGATTAAAACAATCGAGGGATGTATCGATATTATTGTTAAAATGTTTTTATTTGTATTTTTTTGGTTATGTATATTGTAGCACAGTAGCACAATCACCTCGTGATGTTACTCGAACTTAAGATGTATCTATTATCTTTCTTATGAATCCAAATTACAGGAGCTAAGCTCATGAAGAAAATTCTGCTTTTATGTATACTGATTATCTTTGTCACAGGATGTACCACCGATAATCCAGAAAAGGCAACAAATCATATATTAAAAGATCAAGAAAATGGTGTTTCCGTTATCGTTTTCACAAGTAAACCGTTGGAAGACTCTTATAGAGAATCATTACAAAAGGATATAGATTACATCAATAATAATCTCAAAAAGGAAAAACCCATTTTACATGTTTCGTTTATTAATGTTGAACAAGATGGACGATATGACTACGAAACGATATTTGAATTAAAAACATATCCCCAAATCTTACTCTTTGAGAATGATGATATGATTCTGAAGACGAATGATCCGGATGAGCTTGTTCAGCATTACGAGAATGAGTCAGTGGGAAAATAAGTGGCATGTAAAATAAAAAAAGAGAGATCACGGAATTGGAAATTGTCCCGGGTCTCTCTTTTTGTTTTATGAAAGTTTAAAAGGAATGATTACACTCCTGAATACGCGTTAAAACCACCGTCTACCGGAATCACGGTTCCTGTCACAAAGCCAGCTGCATTTGGATCGGCAAGCCAGAGCAGAGTACCGAGTAAATCTTCGGGTTTACCAAATCTTCGCATCGGAGTATGGGAGATAATTTTGTTGGAGCGTTCAGTAAGGCTTCCGTCTTCGTTAAGTAACAGTTTTTCGTTCTGCTCAGTAAGATAGAATCCAGGTGCGATAGCATTCACACGAATGCCTGCTTCGGCAAGATGAACGGCGAGCCATTCTGTGAAATTGCTGATTGCCGCTTTGGCAGCACTGTATGCAGGAACTTTTGTCATAGGGGAGTAGGCACTCATGGAAGAGATATTAATAATACTCGTTCCTTCTTTGCCTAGCATTTGTTTGGTAAAAACTTGGCTAGGGATCAGCGTACCAACGATATTGAGATCAAACACACCTCGAAATCCTTCTACTTTCATATCAAAAAAAGAAACTGTATCTTGCTGGTTTACATCTTCCTGCTTGAAAATCTCATTCGTCGTAATGGCTGTAGGGCGATTTCCGCCGGCACCGTTAATGAGAATGTCGCAAAGACCGAGCTGTGAAGCCACTTGTTCTGCGGCTTCCACTACACTCGCTTCATTCGTTACATCACAAGCGATGGAGATCGCTGTCCCGCCGGATTCCGTAATAGACTGAGCGACTTCTGCTCCTTTTTCGGCAGTCCGGTTCAGAATTGCTATTTTTGCTCCTTGTCTTGCTAATTCCTCAGCCATGACACGGCATAATACACCTGAGCCTCCGGTAATGACAACAACTTTGTCTTGAAGGGCAGTGTGATGGGGTTGCGGATGTAGCGTACTCATACCTTGCTCACCTCTTTTTTGGAAGATTGGTTCTCCTGTACTCGGTTGTAGGCGTCCCATAGACCCCATAAGTACATAATACCGAGCGCACGATCGTAAAGTCCATATCCGGGCCGGCATTGTTCCTTCCAGATTTGTCTTCCATGGTCTGGACGAGCGTATCCGGTAAAACCGATGTCGTGATAGGCCTGGACAATGCCCGTAATATCTACTGTACCGTCTATTGTACGGTGAGAAGTTTCGATAAAGTCACCATTATCAAATACTCTGATATTCCGAATATGAGCAAAAGCGATGCGCTCTTTAAACTCGTAAATCATAGACAAAATGTCATTCGCGGGATTCGCTCCAAGTGAACCGCTGCACAGCGTAATACTGTTAGCGGGGCTGTCATAAAAGGAGAGAAAACGTCTTATATTAGACTGGCTCGTAATGAGGCGCGGCAAACCAAAGATAGGCCAAGGCGGATCATCTGGATGAATTGCCATTCGAATCCCATGGGCCTCTGCTACCGGTATAATCTCCTCAAGAAAATAGGAAAGGTGATTCCATAAATCTTCTTCCGTTACGTTCCGGTAAGCTTCGAACAGGTCTGTTAAATGGGCAAGCCGTTCCGGTTCCCATCCAGGCATGGTGAGCGTCGTATCTTGCGTAATCTGTTCAACAAGATCAAAGGGATCTAGTCCTTCAATCCTTGCTTTTTCATAGAATAGCGCGGTGGAACCGTCAGGTCCTGCTTTGAACAAATCAGTTCGCAACCAGTCAAAAACGGGCATGAAGTTATAACATATAACTTTCACACCAACATGAGCGAGCTTTACGATCGTTTTCTTGTAATTCTCAATATAAAGGTCACGAGAAGGAAGTCCAAGTTTAATATCTTCATGTATGTTTACGCTTTCAACAACCTCTAAATGAAGTCCGAACTCATCAGCCTGAGATTTGATTTCCTCGATCCGTTCCATAGGCCATTCTTCACCAACCGGTATGTCATGCAGGGCCCATACAATACCTTCTACACCAGGGATTTGTCTAATTTGCTCAAGCGATACGGTATCATTGCCGAGACCAAAATAACGGAATACCATCTTCATTCGGGAGCAGCCACCTTTCTTCAAGTGCATGATAAAAATGCATATGTATCAAGTAAAAAATTCTCATTTCTTCATCATACTACCATACTTGTATGGTAGTATGAAAGAAGGAATTCCAAATGATATCCATTTATCTAATTGCAGTCAGAAGAATAGGCAGAGGAGCGATGAAGTATGCAATTATCTCGAATAAGTAAGGAATTAGATGCAAACCGAAGCGAAGAGCAGGATATAGGAACGGTCATGAAAGCTGCTGTTATGGATACGCCCGGAAACATAGAGATTAGGGAACTTCCTGTTCCTGAGCTTGGCCCAGATGAAGTGTTGGTTAAAATCATGGCGGTTGGCGTATGCGGCTCGGATCTCCACTACTATGAACATGGGAGAATTGGGCGATATGTTGTAGAAAAACCAATCATTCTTGGTCATGAATGCGCGGGAATCATCGCGAAAACAGGGGAGAACGTGACCCGTGTACAGGCGGGGGACCGTGTAGCCATTGAACCTGGTGTGACGTGTGGCCGCTGCCGTTACTGCAAGGAAGGCAGATACAACTTGTGTCCTGAGGTTCAGTTTCTAGCGACGCCTCCGGTAGATGGCGCTTTTGTACAATATCTCGCTATTCGTGAAGACTTTGTGTTCCAAATTCCAGATGAGCTTTCTTATGAAGAAGCTTCACTGGTGGAGCCATTCTCGGTCGGTATCCATGCTGCCTCACGCTGTAAACTCAGCCCCGGTTCCACCGTTGCCATTATGGGAATGGGCCCGGTCGGGCTAATGGCAGTGGCAGCTGCCAAATCATATGGAGCAAGCCGAATTATCGTCTCTGATCTGGAACAGATTCGTTTGGATGCTGCGATAAGAATGGGAGCGACGGAAGCGATCCATGCAGCAAAGGAAGATACGGATGCTAGAATTCGTGAGATTACAGAGGGTATAGGCGTTGATGCAGCTTGGGAGACAGCGGGCAGCCCCCGGGCATTGCAATCGGCGCTTGCTTCTCTCCGGCGCGGCGGAAAGCTCGTGATTGTAGGACTGCCTGCACAAGATGAAATTCCGCTGAACGTACCGTTTATGGCAGATAACGAGATTGATATTTACGGGGTATTTCGTTATGCCAACACGTACCCGGACGGCATTCGTTTTCTTGCAAAAGGAGATATTCCTGCAACTACGCTCATAACCGACCGATATCCACTTGAGCAGACACAAGAAGCCTTGGAAAGGGCCATTCATAACAAGAGCGGCAGTTTGAAAGTAGTTGTCTATCCTAACGGAATGTAGAATGTAGATTCGTAAATGGAGGGTTATGATTTCCAAGGTGCTGGTGCCCCTAATGAAGGAGATATAGCTGTTAACTATTAATTTCATAGGATACAGGTATTTAATTTCATGTAATCTGCTGTGCCATAATGGCTGTAGGTTCTTCTATATTAGGGAGATGAGGTCAGGATGGGACAACGAACAAGTAAGGGACAGTCATGGGCATCTGAACATTACGATGAGAAACTTTCTTTTGTATCCGAGATGGGCAGAGGAGTGATCGATTTACTTGAACCCGCAGAGGGGGAACGTATACTCGATCTTGGTTGTGGAACGGGGGATCTAACACAGGAGATTGCTGCAAGCAAAGCGCTCGTAACGGGGATGGATCTCTCCCCTTCGATGCTGGAGAAAGCGCGGATTAAATATCCTAATCTGAATTTTGTAGAAGGAAATGCGGAGCGTTTTACGGTACAAGAGCCTTTGGATGCGGTATTCTCCAACGCTGCCCTGCACTGGATGAAGAATGCGGAAGATGTAGTCCAGTGTATTCATGATGCACTGCGCCCTGGAGGCAGATTTGTGGCTGAGTTCGGAGGGAAACATAATGTAGGGACCGTGGTTCAGGCTATCAGTGAAGTGCTAATAGAGCAGGGGATCGATGCGGGAACACGGAGCCCTTGGTATTTTCCGAGTATCGGAGAGTACAGCGTTCTTCTTGAAAAACACGGCTTTCGGGTCACGTATGCACTGCATTTCGATAGACCTACCCCCATGCAAGACGGAGAGGCGGGACTCAGGCACTGGCTGAATGGATTTGCAAGTCCCTTCTTCACAGATGCTTCACCTGAGTTCTTAAACAGAGCATATGATGAGATCGCTGAGCGAACAAAAGCGGCTCTATATCATGAGGGAACTTGGAACATCGATTACAAACGTCTTCGTATAAGAGCAATCAAATTATAAAATAATCCAGGATGAATAATGACAAGCTACCTTTACACAGAGTTCCGTGACGAATCTTTGAATCATGCTTCAAGAAGCGGCGGAAAGTGTATAAAAGAGTAACGGGATATTGTCCCATAGAGAGGAGCTTAGACTATGTATGATATTTTACCTGGAGAAAACGAATTCTATGTGGATCAAAATGGAGAAAAGGCAGCCAGCATTGGCTTTATCCCTCGCGGTAAGGATTCAGAAGGTTATGAAGTGATCGACGTAGATCACACCTCTGTATCTGATGAGCTGCAAGGAAAGGGAGTTGGCGCAGCCTTGGTGAAGAGAATCGTAGAACATGCAAAAGAAAATAATCTGCGTATCGTACCTACTTGTCCTTTTACAGAGAGTACGATCCGTAAACATCCTGAGTATCAAGATGTTCTAGCGAAACAATAGTCGCTAATTATAGATGGATATAAAAAAGACCTGGGTTGTTTTCCACTGTAGGTAGCCGTGTAAGGTTACTTGCAGCGGGAAGATTCCAGGTCTTTTTGTTTGATTTTTATGCTTGAATCTTAGATTCCCATTCATCACGCAGCATGCTCATCAGAATAAGATCATAGGCTTTACCTCCGCGTAGCACGGCAGCGCGCTTTCTGCCTTCCTCTATAAAACCTGCCTTTTTATATGCATGATATGCTACTTCGTTATAAGAGATCACTTCAAGACCAACGCGGTTTAAGTTAAGTTCGTGGAAAGCGTAGCGCAAGATAATTTGCAGTGCATCGCTGCCATAACCTTTTCCCCGATCTTTCGCTTTACCGATGCCGATGGCAAGTTTCGCAGCCTGGTTATTCCACTCAATGCTGTGCAGGGCCACAAATCCGATCAGACGATCTTCATCTATCGTACGCAGCATGAATTCTACGCCGTTCTCCATCTTTGCACTTTTTGGGCCCGATTCCGCTACGGTTTGCGGAACGGCATAATCGGTATCTAGGTTACGCATATAATCGTAATCTTCTGTATAAGCGGCTAAGGTCTGAGCATCTTGCTGGATCGCGGCTGCGAGGCGAACCTTGCTGCCATGAAACCAATTGGGATTAGTCGTTGTTTCCAAGGGGATGGTACACTCCTTTAATATCAAGTTCGTCTATGTCCATTATAGCGGGTATTCATATAAATATCTTCCATATAAAGCTTGTCAGTTTAAGTCTAAGCCGTTATCGTTATACTAGATTCATTAAAGTACCGTTGATTAAGAAATGAATGGAGATATAAAATGACAAGTATGAACACAAATCAGGCAGCAAGTTTACTTGAGAAATGGATTGTTTTTCTCGATATGGATAATCCAAAAGCATGGGACAAGGACGAATACAGCTACATCAAAGATAGTTGTAAAATGATCCGATCTTCCGTAAGTTGCCTGCGAGGTAAAAGTCAGGGGAAAGGACCTTCCCGCAAGGAACTGTCTGATCTGCTGGAAGAGTTTATTGAAGAGATTGCGCTGGATGACCCGAATGAGTGGGAAAAGGAAAATAAGGATTTTGTGAGTGAAGTGCTGGTAGCAGCACGATTTACGGTGAAGTTTCTACGCCAGAAATAGCGGAAAACGTAAAGAAAGGGATCGCGTTTATATAAACGTAATCCCTTTTTTGATGATTAATGATGATCGATAAGTTAGTTTGATTCCGGAGCCCGCTGATATACAAAATCCTCTTCCGCTTCTTCGTCAATGGATCCTGCATCCATATTCATTCCGTAATAGATCTCATCCATCTCAAGTTTGAGCTGCTCCGAGATGTCCTTCTGTTCTTCTTCACTAAGTGTATCTTTTGTACTTCCAAACAGATAGTTATTCAGGTCAAATTCTTTCAATCTGCACTTGGTATGGAAAATATGATGCTGATATACATTGATATCAATCATATCAAATTGCTGCTGTACACTCTCAGGAATATAGTTCTGAATGGAACTGATATCATGGTCAATAAATAACTTCTTACCGTTAATATCCCGCGTAAAGCCGCGGACCCGGTAATCGATCGTCATAATATCCGTATCAAAAGAATGGATTAAATAGTTCAGTGCCTTCAGCGGTGATATCTCCCCGCAAGTAGATACGTCAATATCGGCCCGGAACGTACTGATCCCCTCATGAGGATGGAATTCCGGATACGTATGCACGGTGATATGGCTTTTATCCAAATGCATGACCACATGATCAGGAAGCGGCCCCGGTGACTCCTCAAAAGATTCCTCTCCTGCACCATCCACAGGTCCTTCCGATACCAGCAGTGTTACGCTGGCTCCTTGGGGAATATAGTCCTGCTTGGCCACATTCAGCACATGGGCTCCAATAATATGAGCAACATTCGTTAAAATTTGAGTTAAACGATCCGCATTATATTGTTCATCAATATATTCAAGATAGGCTTCGCGTTCCTCTTTCGTTTTGGTATAACACACATCATACATATTAAAGCTGAGCGATTTCGTCAAGTTGTTGAAACCGTGCAGCTCGATTCTTTGTTCTGGAGTGAGTGTCATAATGATGCCTCCTGTCCCTAGGGTGACTTGGTATCTGTATGTACCTTTATGTATTTACCCACATCGGAGTGACCTTAAAGCGTTTTGTTACGATTTAATATGAAGTTATCCAAATTGGGTTTATATGGTAAAGTGTATTGAAAGTAAAGTGAATTGAAAGAAGTCCGGCGGAGAATAAGAAGATCTATTAAGAGAGGCGGAAGTATCGATGGAATATCGTGGTTCGCAGTTTTATGATCGTAAGGAACAGTTTGCAAATTATACAGCCCGGAGAGGCATGCCGGAGAATGCGAACGATACGCTGGAGGAACCGATCATTTGGGAGATGGTGGGCGAAGTGAAAGGCTTCTCGGTACTAGATATTGGATGCGGTGATGCACAGTTTGGACGGAAGCTGCTAGATGCTGGAGCTGCGAAATATACCGGAATTGAAGGATCACAGAATATGTATGGTCTTGCTGTTCAATCATTACAAGAGGTAGCAGATCGGGGGAATGCGATATTCACCACGATTGAGGACTGGGTTGCAGCAGAAAACAGGGCAGAAGTGGAAGCAGCTATAGCCGAAAAAGATACAGGTACCTATGATCTTGTCATATCCCGCCTAGTTCTTCATTATCTTGAGGATCTAGCCCCTCTGTTCACCAAGATCTATGAGATTCTTAAGCCGGGAGGAAGATTTATTTTTTCCATCGAGCACCCGGTTATCACCTCTACACTTCAACCTTCAGGCATTCGCACAAACTGGGTCGTGGATCAATATTTTGTGCCTGGTTATCGTACGCAGGAATGGATGGGCGGACCCGTAATGAAATATCATCGTACGGTAGAAGATTATTTTCAGACGGCATGCAGGGCAGGATTTAAGGTATCTAATCTGCGAGAGTCTAAGCCGGTACGGGAACGATTTATCCATGAAGAGACCTATGAGCGTAGACTTCGGATTCCTTTATTTTTATTCATGGAGCTTACGAAAAATTCGTCCGAATCGAGGTAAGGCATGCGATATACAAAGACTATGGTAAAAAGGCGGCCTAGCCATCACTGGATGTTATTGCTTCTGCTGTCTATGAGTTTGCTTCTAAGTGGTTGTGAGGAACCAATCCCTGGGCTAACGAAGTCGAAAATACATAGAGACACCATCATTCATAGTACGAGATTCCATCACTATGAGCTGGGTGATACAGAACATGCGATATTCTATAAACCTGTCAGTCCAGATTTCCTGCTGGAGAAGTATGCGATATTGCGCCCGGGGCGCCAAATTCAGTTCAGCAGCAAGGACATGCCTTTTAAGGTGGAGAAAGAAGAAGCATTTCTAGTACAGTACGGCAGTAAAGAATCCCCTAGTTATCAGGTTCAACTGAATTATTATGGAAAAGCAGATGACTATGGCCGTTACGGAGATTTGTTTTATAAGATTAACATGATGGAAGTAAAGGAAGATCCTTTTCAATCGTTTACTCCTTACAAGGATGGAGATCGGGATTATTTGCTGAACCGGGTGGATGTGAGTACAGACGAAGAAGGAACGATGTTTTACCACTTCATTCAGACGACAGACAGCTCGTATGCATACAGTTCTTATGTAGAGAATGAGATGGGTGAAGTTATTGAAATGACAACGGCGGCGGATGAAATTATGTTTTACAAAAATGGATTTATGGTCGAGATCGGCTATCACACTCCTTCAAGATATAACGATCCGGAAAGGGTCCCAGATGAAACGGTAATTGCCGAGATGCTTGCAACAGCTCAGAAGCTTGCGAAGCAGCTTTGATAAGAAAAGAAAGATACCAAATCAGAAATAAGAATAGGATACAACAAGTTTGATAGGCTTCATATACAGATGAAGTTCCTTAGAAAAAATAAAAAGCTCGGGATTTCGCATGAAGCGAAAAGCCCAAGCTTTTTAACGTTTATTTTGGTTGATCCTTCTGGAAAGGTCTGAAGAACCCTTTTGGTACAGGACTCTCAAAACGCATCAGTTCGCCTGTTCCCGGATGAGTGAAAGCGAGCACTTTAGCATGCAATCCAAGTCTGCCGATGCCGCGGCTGCGCGCACCATATTTCTTATCTCCGGCCACCGGATGTCCTAATTCCTCCATATGAACGCGAATCTGATTCTTGCGTCCGGTTTCGAGCTGAACTTCCAGTAAGGAATATTCACTTTCCGCTTCCAGCGTTTTGAAATGGGTGATGGCTTTTTGGCCGTTATTAGGGTAAGGCGAAGAGTACATTTTGAGCGTTTTACTCTCTTTTAAGTAGGATGTGATGGTACCTTGGCTTTGTTTTACTTTTCCTTCAACAAGGGCAATGTAAGTACGTTCTTCTACGGTATCACGCCAAGTATCTTGGAGTGCCTTCTGAATCTCTTCACGCTTCGCAAACAGCATTACGCCTGATGTATCTCGGTCTAGACGATGAACGATAAAAATACGATTGCTTGGATGTTCTACACGTACATGCGTCATTAACTGACGATAAGCCGTTACTTCTTGCTCCTTATCGGAGGCAACGGACAATAGTCCGGAATCTTTATGAACGACAATAATGTCGTTATCTTCATACAGAATACTCAGTCCCAGAAGGGGAGGAGCTTCTTCTTTTTTCTCGCTGATAATGGAAATGGTCATTCCAGGTTTAAGGGCGTAATTATATGCTGTTACCACTTTGCCGTTAACGAGAATCTGTCCTCTCGCCAGCATGGATTTGATCGCATTACGGCTTTTAGAGAGATGAGTAAGCAAGTAAGCAAGCAGCTCACTGCTTTCTTCTACAACATAAGCTTTAGGTGAATCTACGGAAGATCCCGTTTTTTTGCTATTTGGACGAGGAGCAGAGTAGGTGCTCCCTTTCGATTTTTTATGTGATTTCGCATGACTTGGCGCTTGGGGACGAGTACTGTAACCATCCTCTGTGCTAAGATGCGGGGCTTGTTTTTTTCGCATGCCTTATGGCCTCCTGATTGGGTAAAAAGATTGTCCGGTTTAATTCCGATTGTCTTGGTTAATATACCACGTAGAGGGCAGAAATGCACGAACAGAGCCCGTTAGCAATTCGCATTCGTTAGATCTTCCATGGTAAGCTACTTGTATATAGAATAGAAAAACATCTATAGAGGGAGAATACACAACATGAAGACGAAAAAAATGTGGTTTAAATGGATGGCAGGAATGACTTTAGTCAGCGTATTACTCGCAGGATGCAGTACAACAACGGTAGACAATAACGGAGAAGGTTTGAAAGACCAAGACGAACCTCAAGTAATAAAAGTCGGGGTACCTGCCGGTTCCACTAAGGAAATGGTGGAGAAGACGATGAAAGATCTCGTTGAAAAACAAGGTTCCAAATTGGAAGTGGTAGAGATCAGTGACCCGGATGAATCCTTAACGGAACTTACAAATGGTTCGATTGATGCTTTTCTAAATACATTTACCAATAACAGTGAGAATGCAGTAACGTCCATTATTACCGTGCCGACAGAGCCGCTTGCGCTTTATTCCAAGTCGGTTACTGACGAGGATGCTATTGTGAAGAACAGTACGATCTTCCTTCCAGAAGAACCGATTCTGCTGACTCGCGCTCTATTGATGCTTGAAGATGAAGGTGTGATTGGTATTCGTACTGGAGCTTCTTACACGGACATGTCGATTGATACTGCGGTAACGGATAATCCGAAGAATGTTACGCTAAAAACCATGCCAGTAGATGAATTGGGACAAGCGGTATCGGATGAGACTACAGAACTCGTTGTGATGCCTGTTATGATGGCAACAGAAGCCGGATTTACGGATAAAGAAGAGCTGGATACAGAGGATATTCCTGAGAATCTGAGCAACCGACTCGTTGTACGTGCAGCAGATCAGAATGCTACCTTTGCCCGTACGTTAAAAGAAGTCGTTCAATCTGCAGAATACAAGAAGCTGCTTGATCAGAACTTCCCGGAATTTGAAGATCCAGAATGGATGGATTAAACGAGAATTTGAATGAATCTATAATCAATCTGGATAAATCTCTTATCCAATAAAATAAAAAGGTACTCCCTTATCGTTCGTATATGAACGCAAAAAGAAGTACCCAGACTGCAGGAAAACTAGCTTAAACTAGGCTACCTGCAGTCTTTTTTTATTTTATTACATTTCATTTCTTCCTATTACTTATGCTTACTCAAGATATCGAAAATAATGCGCGCGTTGTCTGTGTTATCGATCAGTCCTGCAAATCGATCTTTGCCTGGTCCATATGCGTACACAGGAACATCATCTCCTGTATGACCGCCCGTTGTCCAGCCGGTAAAAGAACGGTTATCAAAGATTGCTTCAATGGCATTATCAATATCGGTTACCTTTTTCTCTTTCGCTGCGTCTTGTACAGACTTGATCTCTTCTGCAGTCAGTTCAAGATCAATGTATTTCTTAAGTGTATCTTCCACAGAACTTCCTGCCGCGATCTCTGCTGCCATAAAGTCAGGCGTGCGTTTGGCTGCTTTGATCGGGGCTGCGAGGAAATTGTATTCGCCGTCTTTTCCAAGAGTAAGTCCACCAGTAGAGTGATCTGCTGTAGCTACGACAAGCGTTTCTCCATCTTCTTTTGCAAAATCAATGGCGGCCCTAAAAGCCTTCGCGAAGTCTTCCATCTCACTCATCGAACCAACGATATCATTATCATGACCCGCCCAGTCAATCTGGCTGCCCTCGATCATGAGGAAAAATCCATTCTCGTTCGTACTCAGGCGATCAATGGCCGTATCTGTCATCTCTGCTAGAGAAGGAGTCGCACTGGTACGGTCGATTGTTTTATCAAGTCCGCCATCTGCGAACAAACCAAGAATTTGGTTGTTGTTATCTTTCAGCAAAGCATTACGATCAGTAACATAGCTGAATCCCGCACTTTGGAATTCTTTCGTCAAATCACGATCTTCTCTCACGAAATTTGATTTCCCGCCGCCAAGCAAGACATCCACTTTATGTTTTCCATTCACGAGCCCATCGAAGTAGTCATCTGCGATCGCATCCATGTTTTTACGGCTGATATCATGTGCACCGAAGGCAGCAGGAGTTGCATGTGTAATCTCGGAAGTAGCGACAAGTCCTGTTGCTTTTCCGTTTTCTTTGGCCTGCTCGAGCACGGTTTTTACTTCGGTATGGTCGTTATCTACCGCAATGGCTGCGTTATACGTTTTGACTCCAGCTGACATCGCCGTTGCCGCGGATGCAGAGTCCGTTACATTCTGGTGCTCATCTTCAGGATACGTCATTTGTGCGCCAATGAGGTATGGATCGAACTCGGTTTTCTCCATGAGGGGAGTAGAAGGGTTATCTTTCATATAGCGGTAGGCTGTCGTGTAAGGAGTCCCCATCCCGTCACCAATCAGAAAAATAATGTTCTTGATTTTCTTCGTTTCTACACTGATCGCATTCACCGTGTCTACAGCATGTGCTTGTCCTGCAGAAAGAATCGTCGAAGCCGCAAGCGTGATCCCGAGAATAGCGGGCACCATTTTTTTCGTTTTCTTATGTAGCATTGTTATACTTCCTCCTCTTCATCGCTTAGGAAAAGATTGTAATTGTGTATTGATTAATTGAAGAATAACACTGGAATGTAAAAATAAAACTTCATCTTGGTCAGCGGAATATTAATATTTGTATTTTTGTAAAACGGTGATGAAATCTTAGAAACTTCCAGGATCTGTGCTTGTACAGTGCTTTATCTTGTTAAATCTGCTGTTTATTCTCTATTCAATACCTTGATGTCTGTATGTGTTATTCGGTACACTTAATAGAATGAACGGAAGAAAGCACGAATGGATAAGATGAAGTTTTCTTTTCCTGAAAATACAGGAGAAGGTGAGGAGTTTTTGAAAGATGAGTATTCAGACAAAAACAATGACAGAAGCGCAGGAGATACTGCAGACTTATTTTGGATATCCTGATTTTAGAGAGGGTCAGAAAAAGATTGTAGAAAGCCTGCTTCAACATAACGACACGCTTGGCATTATGCCGACGGGCGGCGGGAAGTCGATCTGTTACCAGATCCCGGCCTTGCTGTATTCGGGCCTGACTTTGGTCGTGTCTCCGCTGATCTCCCTAATGAAGGATCAGGTAGATGCGCTGCTTGCCATGGGCATTCCTGCTGCTTATATCAATAGTACGCTTAGCGGGCGTGAAGTGAATGACCGGATCAGAGCTGCCCGCAGCGGTGAACTGAAGATGCTCTATGTTGCACCGGAGCGGCTTGAGCTGGACTGGTTCCGTGATGAGATGGCACAGCTTGAGATTTCTTGTGTAGCGGTGGATGAGGCTCACTGTGTATCGCAGTGGGGGCATGATTTTCGGACGAGTTATCTATCGGTAGCTCCTTTTGTAGAATATTTACCAGAGCGCCCGATTGTAGCCGCTTTTACCGCAACAGCGACTCCGACAGTCATGGAAGATATCCTTAGACTACTGCGTTTACGTAATCCGGAGACGTTTGTCACAGGACTTGGACGAGATAATCTTGCGATGCAAGTACTGCGCGGGGAGAACAAAAAAGAATATGTAATGGACTATGCCCGTGAACATGCGGACGAAGCGGGAATTATCTATGCAGCGACCCGTAAGGATGTAGATGATTTGTACAGTCGTTTGCAAGAGGCCGGAATAGCTGCGGGACGTTATCATGCAGGAATGACAGATGAAGAACGAGCCGCAAGCCAGGAAGCTTTCTTATTCGATGATCTAAGAGTGATTGTGGCGACGAATGCATTTGGAATGGGTATCGATAAAAGTAACGTGAGATATGTTATCCATTATAATATGCCGAAAAATATGGAAGCCTACGTTCAGGAGGCAGGACGTGCAGGTCGGGACGGCGAGCCGAGTCAGTGTATCCTGCTGTTTAGCGCGCAAGATATTATGACTCAGAAGTTCCTGCTGGAGCAGGGGGATGCAGATCCTGAGCGTAAGCGCAACGATTACCGTAAGCTACAGCAGATGATTGACTATTGTTATACGACGAAGTGTCTGCGCAGTGCGCAACTGGACTATTTTGGAGAGGAACATGACGATGATGGCTGCGGGATTTGCAGCTCTTGTACGGATGACCGGGAACTCATTGATATGACCGTTGATGCCCAAAAAATATTCTCCTGTATTCACCGGATGAGAGAGCGTTTTGGCGTGTCTCTTGTGTCGATGGTACTCAAAGGTTCGAGAAACAAAAAGGTGCTGGAATATGGTTTTGACAGTCTGCCTACGTATGGAGTGATGTCGAATCGTTCGGAAAAAGAAATCTCTGAAATCATTAACGTACTCACCTCCGAAGGTTACCTTGCTTTGTCGGAAGGACAGTACCCTGTGCTGAGACTTCAACCGCTTGCGGTCGAAGTACTCAAAGGACAGCGCGAAGTGATGCAGCGAGTGGCGAGAGTAAGTGCGGCTTCTTCACGTAGCAGCAGATCTTCTAGAACAAGTAAACGCGATATGTCTCCATCTGCGGTGAATGAGACGATATTCGAACAGCTGAGACTGATTCGCCGTGAAATGGCAGAGCGGGAGCATGTACCGTCCTATATTATTTTTAATGATGCAACGCTTCGAGAGATGAGTGTGGTATGTCCGCAGAGCGAACGTGACATGCTGAAGATTAAAGGGGTCGGAGAAGTGAAGTACCGGAAATACGGACAACCTTTTCTCGATTTCTTCTTGAACCAGGGAAGTAGTGAAGTAGAAGCACCAGCTTATGATCCTTTTGAATTCTAATAGTAGTAGCAGATAGGTGTTAATTACAGGGCACTGTGATGAGCAGTTCCACTACGGTAAAGGTTGTGCGCATATGAAAGTGATTTTGTCGACACTGAATGCGAAGTACATTCATACCTCTCTTGCGATTCGCTGCTTGAAGGCTTATAGCGAAAAAGACTTTGATATTGAGCTTGCGGAATATACGATCAAAGACCCGGTGATGAACATTGTGTCTGATCTGTATCAGCGCGGAGCCGATGTGATTGGATTCTCTTGTTATATCTGGAACATTGAAGAGACGATCAAAGTGATTAATATTCTAAAAAGGGTCATGCCTGAGGTGAAAATCATCCTTGGCGGACCTGAAGTATCCTATGATGTGGAGCACTGGATGAATCGTCTTCCAAACGTTGATTTCATCGTGGTCGGTGAAGGAGAAGAGACATTCCATCAGCTTTTGCAGGAGATTGAAGGGAAGCAGAAATACCACTTTGTATATGGACTCGCTTACCGTAAAGGGGAAGAGGTTATCGTGATGCCAGGCCGGCCGAAAGCCGATCTGAACGAACTGCCTTCTCCGTATCGTTTTCCCGAAGATGTGCCGGATCTTGGGAAACGAGTGGTTTATTTTGAGACGAGCCGTGGGTGTCCGTTTAACTGTCAGTTCTGTCTATCGAGTATTGAAGTTGGAGTGAGGTACTTCGATATTGAACGAACGAAGGCAGATATTCTATATCTGATCGAAAATGGTGCGAAACTGATCAAATTCGTGGATCGGACATTTAACATTAAACGGGATTATGCACTGGAAATGTTCGAGTTCCTGATTCAAAATCACGGGGGATGCGTGTTCCAGTTCGAAATTACAGCAGACATCATGCGTCCGGAAGTGCTGGATTATCTGGCGGAGCATGCACCTCCTGGGGTGTTTCGTTTTGAGATTGGGGTGCAGTCCACGAATGACCCGACGAATGAACTTGTAAAACGCCGTCAGAACTTTACGAAGCTTAGCCGGACGGTAAGCAAAATTAAAGCCAGCGGCAAAATTGATCAGCATTTGGATCTCATTGCCGGGTTGCCGCTGGAAGATTACGATACATTCCGTAAAACGTTTAACGATGTATTTGCACTGGGACCGGAAGAACTTCAGCTTGGTTTCCTTAAAATGCTGCGCGGAACGGGTCTTCGTCTTGACGCAGACAAATACAACTACACGTACATGGATCAAGCACCGTATGAAATTTTGGGCAGCGATGTGCTTCCTTTTAGCGATATTGTAAGGCTTAAACGTCTTGAGGATGTGCTTGAGAAGTACTGGAATGCACACCGTATGGACCATACGCTGAAATACCTAATGGAGCAGGAATTTCCGTCTCCGTTTGACTTCTTCCAAGCCTTTGGCGACTACTGGGAAGGGCAAGGATGGCAGAAGATCGGTCATCAGTTAGAGGATCTATTTACCCGTCTTCGTTCGTTCCTTGAGCAGCGGGGGACTAAACAGATGGATCTGATCCTGGGCCTGATGAAGCTTGATTATTTCCTTGGCCACAAGTACAAGCCTCGTAAAATCTGGTGGGATTTCACGATGGAGAAAAGCGACTGGGCGTCGTATATTAAACGTCTCGCGGAGCATCCAGAAGATGTATCACCTGAATTCGCCAGCCTTTCACTAAGTGAACGAGATCTTCAGAAACATGCGGTTCTGGAAGTGCTGCCGTTCCACTTGGAACGTGTACTTGAGGGAGTAACGCCAGACGATGCAAGAGGGCAGACGCTTCTCGTGACAATCTATCAGCAGAATGAAGATCAGAAGCCGGTGTATTTTACCTTGCCGCTGGGAGCGGAAGCGAAGTTGATCTAATGATGGAATAGATGTAGGAATTAGATATCGATCTTGAATTTTGATATCCATTAAGGATAATTGACGAAATGTAAAGAATCCCTGACCATATATGGATGTAGCCTTTATGGTCGGGGTTATTTTTATTTATTGGAGTCCTATCTTAGTTAATGAAAAATGAATAAAGTGTGTAAGCATTTATTTGCAGAATATTCAGTCAACGAGGTGTATTTTTGAAAGGTTTTCTAGTTTTTATTGGACTCATAATTATTAATGGTGTTTTATTTCTGTTTGTAAATTTTGATGGTCTACTACTGATAGACTTAGCTTTCATCATGGCCCTTCTTGTTCTTATGTACGATAATCAGAAGATAATCCTGCGGAAATTAAATCGTAAAAAAGATACCCCGGAACAAAAGAACTTGCTCGCACAAAGAGAAGCGGCTGAGCGGAATTTTGATCAAAATGATCTTCCAAGTATCGATGAAGTAAAAGAGTTGAATGAGCGATAATATGCCCTGTTTTAATTTACAAAATTGGGACCACTGCCTTTTTTATTAGGGTAGTGGTTTTTTGTTGTTACGCATGTGTTAATGACCTTGTTTTCTTGTTTGAAGCCGGTGCCGTGTTATCTCACATTAGGCTAGATCTAACCACCTGAGGTACAGTTTGTCCGTTTTTTCAAGTGTAATGCTAACAAAGAAGAGGCCGCCTGTACGTCTTAACAGTGGCCTCTTCTTTGTTGTGCTTTGTATGATGATGACTCTCTAGTTGTGGTCGAACTAATAGTAATACACTGTACGTTTCTCTAAGGGTCATATTTATCCAGTAAGATCACGTCGTAACGTGAACAAGTCTTTGAGCGCCTCGGTTGACAGCTCGGTAATCCAGCTCTCCGTACTGGATATGACATTGTCGCTGAGTTGCTGTTTACTCTCAAGCATCTCATCAATGTGCTCTTCAAGCGTACCTAGCGCGATGAACTTGTGTACCTGTACGTCCTTTGTCTGACCCATACGGTAAGCACGGTCGGTCGCTTGATTCTCTACGGCTGGATTCCACCAGCGGTCAAAGTGGAACACATGATTGGCTGCTGTCAGGTTAAGCCCTACGCCTCCCGCTTTAATGGAAAGAATAAATACGTTTGGTTGTTCAGCAGGCGGCAGGGACTGGGATTGAAACTGTTCAATCATCCGGTCGCGAGCCATTTTGGAAGTACTCCCATTCAGGTAAAGTACAGGCTCCTGCAGTTCCTGCTGAAGTGTCTGCTTCAGAATCTCTCCCATGCCAATATACTGTGTGAAAATAAGGCAACGTTCGCCTTCTTCACGAAGCTCTCTGACCATTTCTAGCAAGCGTTCGAGTTTGGAGGAACGGCTGATTAACATGTCCGTGTTAAACGGACTGTCCTGATCGTCCTGAGTACCAGTAATAGACTCTTTTGTTAACAATACGGGATGATCGCAGAGCCGCTTTAAATGGGTAAGGGTTGAAAGTATTGCCCCTTTTCTTTCGATCCCCTCCAGCTCTTTCATTTTGTTCATTAAGTCGTTAACGGCTTGGTCATAGAGGGCGCTCTGCTCGGCAGTAAGTTTAATATAGGTTTTCATCTCATTCTTATCCGGTAGATCGAGCTGAATCGCAGGGTCCTTCTTCTTCCGGCGGAGCATAAACGGCTTGACGAGCTTTTGTAGTTGGATCGTCTTTTGCTCATCTTGGTCTTTCTCAATCGGTTGAATGAACCGAGCACTAAATGCTCGTGCCGTTCCCAGATAACCTGGGTTTATAAAATCATAGAGAGACCATAGCTCTGAGAGCCGATTTTCTATAGGCGTTCCCGTAAGCGCGATCCGATGCTTTGCTTGGAAGCTGCGGACAGCAGTAGACTGTTTCGTTTGTGCATTTTTAATATTTTGAGCTTCGTCCAGACATAGCGATTCCCACGTAACTGTACTCAGTAATTCTTGATCAAGCGTTGCTGTGGCAAAGGAGGTGATAATGACGTCCGCTTGCCTGATTTGTGCTTGAAAATCATCCCCGCTCGCGCGGTTACTTCCATAATGAAGCATGACCCGAAGGGACGGGGCGAACCGACTTATTTCCTTCTGCCAGTTGCCGAGTACCGAAGTTGGACATATCAAAAGGGAAGGATTTACGGGATCTGCAGCTACGTTGGTCTCTTTTAGATGCAATAAATAAGTGATAAACTGCAGGGTTTTACCGAGACCCATGTCATCTGCCAGACAAGCCCCTAGACCATAGTTACGCAGGAAGACCAACCAGGAAAAACCATCATATTGATACGTTCGCAGTTCCGCCTGAAGATCACTTGGAACGCTCAGTTTAGGCCACTCCGATTGTCGCCCTAATTGATTGATAAGCCGAGTCAGATGTTCATTGAGCTCGACACCAATTTGAATGTGCTGATTATCCGCATCTTCCTCTTCCTCTACCTGTTTCGGGGCACGACCGCTATAGGAAACTTGACTGTTCTCGAGTAGATGCAGATGTAATATATCTTGAAAAGATAGCCCCTGCGAGCTGTCTACCCCTGCCATAGCCTGGGAAATCTGTGCCAGCAGAGCCGGGTCAAGCGGAATCCATTGCCCTCGAAATTGCACTAATCGCTGATTGCGAGCCACAAGTTCGGCAAACTCCGCTTCGGTGAACTGAGCGTCTCCAATGGCAATACGCCAATCGAATTGAATGATGGAATTTAGCCCGAAAAATGACTTCCCTTTGCCTGCTTGTCCTTCGCTATTTCCTTCATCTGCTCGAACCTTGGCCCGAAGCTTAGGACGTCTGCGACTAGCGGCTTCCCACCATGCCGGAAGCAGTACCTGCCAGCCCGCTTCTAGTAAACGACGGCTATCCACCGTTAGGAATTTCCAAGCGGCCTCATCGGACAGCGGTTTACTAAGGACATCTCCGCTATGTTCAGCCCATTGATCTTTAGGAAGACTTGCACGTAAATGTTCCAGCCATCCCGATGAGCGTTCGCTAATGTGGCTTGACCAAGAATCCGGCCACCCACCAGATACATGTCCATCCTCAGCAAGACGCACAGGAATAAGAATCACGGGATCGATTTTATCTTGTAACACGAGTTTAAGTCGCCATGACGGATCATCATCGTCTGGTTCCAGTAACTGTAGTAAGAGACGGAAGGGAGCAGCATCTGCTCTCCAACCAATCGAAACGAGCCATGCTTGTTCATTTATACCAGCCACTACACGATCTTTGGTGAAGAGCAATGGATACTCCGTGCGTAGATCGGTAGCAGTAACTTCAGTTCCGTAATAGCGGTAAAACACGGCAGACGAGAAAGCTGCGTTTAATCCGGCATAATCACTTGGATGATTGTCTTTTAATTGCTTTAATGTAGCCGTGGCTGCTGTAGTTAATGTTTTTGTGTCCCAGGTCCAGGCGAGTTTTCCTTGCCGGAAGGCAGTAAGGCTAGGAATATATTGCCTCTCTTCAATACATACATTCAAAATTGAGGCAAGCTCAATCCACTGCGCAGCTTCTTCATCCCACAGCCATTCGATATGATGTAAGAGCCTGCGTTCTGCCAAGAAGGGGAGAACATGCTCTGCGGGGAGAATAATAAGTTCAACCTCTTCAATTTGTTTAATTTCGAGCTCCGTACCATACATCGATGCCTCGTGCCAGGCAAATAGACGATGTTTCAAATCCATTCCGGATACGTATCTGTTTGCTGCGGTCAAACCGTAAATAAGAGCATCTCCATAGGTGCTGAGACTGATATGGACGGTGATCGTTTCTGTGTATTGACTCATGGTATCAGTTTCCCCTTTCGAAGCTCCTCTTGCAGCGCACGCAGACGACTATGACGGTTAGCAAAAGTAGTGATGAACTCTTCCCAGCGCGTTTCTTGTTTCATTTTTAGATACAGCTTGGACAATCGTTTTAATAGTTTCACGGCTGCTTTATAGCCATCTCTATTCTTAAGCAGGATATATCTTTCAACCGCTTGATGATAGAAGGGCAATAGCAGTTCGGGTGCATTTTTCTCTATCGGTTTTAGGACGGTAACACGGAAATCCAAAGGCTCTGTACCGCTGCTTAGCTGAAAATCCATCCACTGCTGCCATTTGCTATGAGCGAGCAGGGTTTCTTCATATATCTTCCTTGAATAAGGAAGCATACGGACCAGGCTGTCCCACAAATGCTGTTCAGAATCCGGACTTGAGGAATTCTGTATTACCTGTTCCCACAGGTTCACATACGCCTCAATATGCTGCTCCCGAGGTCTGCTCATCATCATTGGACCGATGGCGAGAAGCCAATCTTGCAGCCGTGACCACTGCTCTTTGGCAGATAGAATCTGCAGAAAGAGAAAGAAGCGCTCAGGAGGAATAACTCCTTTGTCATTAGCTTGCCGAAGCAGGTCCAAAGCAAGCTCATCCTGATCTAAAAAGAAGTGAATTTGGCTTTGAGCTAATAACCAGGGAAGCTTGGCAAGCGAAGTTTTAAGCTCATTTTCTGCCAATCTTAACTGTTCTAGTTCCTCTTCGTACATTGACTTGTCCTTAAGGTTAGGATGAATCCAGTGCAACCAGAGCAGATCATAAGTCGCGGAAAAATAACGGAGATTATTGGATTCCACCAGCATACGGCTCCGTAAGTAGTCAGAAGTTTCTGACACACGAGACCAAAGCTCCGGTTCGTCCCCGAACGTAAACGGCTCAGTCAATATCCGTGTAATTTCTTTTTGTACATCATCCGCAGCAACCTGTGTGTGAAAGCCGATGAACACATTTCGGTGCATTTTTGAGTTTTGCAGGGGCCTTACCAGATTATCAAGCACAAACACTTGGGCATGGAGCTTATACAGCTGGTCCAAGACAGGTGAAAGCTCAGGTTGCTGTTTATGGATGGAAGCTAGAGCTTCCTGTGCATATTGAACGTTCGGGCTGTCAGTTCCGACGGAGGAGGTGCACAGCTTGAAAAAAGCATGCCAATCTTGGATGGGCATGGACGGTAACTTACCTGCTAGCTCCTGCAATTGTAACTGTGCAGGGTTGTTTCTTTTGCGAACACTATTCTTTGGTTCTACACTTAGTTCTACATCTAGTTCTGCATTTTGTTCTGTAGTTGGTCCTGCACCTGAAGCTTGTTGGTTAGATTTTTTAGCAGGACTCGTAAGATGAGTAGATCTATCTTGCTGGGTAAGCGTCGCTGCTGAACTGCTATTTACAATCGCATGAACAGATCGTCCATATTGATTCACGTAAGCAAGAAGTACGGCAACCATATGTTTACAATAGGATGGAACGGAACAGGTACAATGACTCTCGGATAAAGTATCTAGATTGAGCGTAACTTGGTACCGCTCCTCATCCTTGCCTTCAACAAAGCCTTCTATATGTTCGGGATTGGATATTTTCATAAGATGGACAAGTTCTTGTTTATACTGTTCAAATCCACGTTTTATCGTAATATCATTGAAGCTTTCCCAAACCCTTTGAATGAGCGTTTGCCACTCTGTTTCATCAAGCATATATTTTAAGTTCATTATTAATCTCCTATGGGAGTGTAGTGTTTATCTATTATAATCAAATTCGTATATTTGAGAAATTTCCTCTAATGAAAAAGAGGGCTGATATTTAGGATAACGGTATGAGTTCGGAAGGGCAACTTTGTTAGCAGAAGGTGGGGTTAGATAATGACATATAATAGGGAAGAGATCATAGGACTTAGGGGGGCATTAAAGGATGCACACACATAACCATTTACAGTACCAAGATGAGTTACAGCAGCTTGCCACACTATCAAGCGTAATATGTTGGGGAATCGTTACGGCGAGATTTTACCTAGATGGAGTTCCGAATGAAAAGCTAATCAGTAACATCAGCATAATTCCGGTTGTGGGAGATCAGTATGTAGTCATGCAGCTGGACGATGGCAGGTGGGAGCTGATTGGCGGAACACTCGAGCCGGAAGAGGCGTACATGGACGGGCTACGAAGAGAACTAATGGAGGAGATCGGCGCGGAACTCATTAGCTACCATCCATTTGGTCATTTTCAGTGTACATCAACGTTGGAGGCCCCTTATCGCGCACATATTCCGCATCCGCATTTTGTAAGACTGCTCGGATATGGAGAGGTGAAGTTAGTAAGCAAACCGCTCAACCCAGCAGATGGGGAACAGGTATCCTTGGTAGAACTCGTTGATATTAACGAGGCCGTACGTAGGTTTAAGGAGATAGGTAGATATGATATTGCAGAGATGTACCAGCTGGCACATCGGGTTAGAATGAACAGTAGAAGTATGGGAGAATAGAACGGATACATAGAGTAAGACATCTACCTGGCTTTTTAGAGGGAACGTGGGAGTTCACTGAATAGGCAGGGAGAGAATCGATCACCAATGAGAAGTGAATCAATCCGAATGCTATTAAAAGCAGGATATCAGTCGTTAATGCATACGCCAGTAGTAGATCCCGACGATCACGGCGAGAACAATGGCAGCAACCATGAATGACATTAGCAGATTGCTTCCTACCGAGTAATGATTGGAAATTTGTTGTTCTTTTTCTTCCACTTTTCTCTTGGCAACTTCTTCATCATTAGGAGTCAAAAGGTGATTAGGAAAAGGCATAAGACTCACTCCTTATTCGTATATAGTATCGTCTCATCAAACTTCTTATCCTTATAATGAATCAATGGTATCATACATCAGATGGATTATTAACCATTTACTCTCATTTATAAACAGGGGATTTGTCGCTGATTTTAATATGTAATATGAATAGGTACCTGCTTCCAAGTAGATCCCTAAATGCTGCCTGCAAACCAGCTGGCAACCATGTTATATTTATTCGGGTTAAGAGGATATATCTAACAAGAGGGGGATGCATCCATAACAAGAGAGAATGTATTCATAAAAAAAGAGCCTTATTCACTCTGGATGATCCCTATCTCAAAAACAAAGGGAAGTCCCCTCCAAATGGAGTATGAAAAAGGCTCTTTTGCATTATATATTACAAGTGTACTCTAACCATTTCTTAATATGAGGATTTCTCTATAAATCTTAATTCTCCCAATGTTCTGAGATGTATTCATCCCGACCTGATTTCTCGCGATCTTCTTTATAGTGCTTCTGATTCTTCTTATGATAGTCCTGATGATAATCCTCAGCAGGATAGAACGTTTCCGCAGGCAGAATCTTCGTTACAATCGGCTTATCAAATCGGCCGCTGTCGGCCACTTCTTTTTTTGATTGGAGGGCAAGTTCCTGCTGCCGCTCGTTATGATAGAAAATGGCGGTTCTGTACTGACTGCCCCGGTCGTGAAATTGACCGTCTGGATCGGTTGGATCGATCTGCGGCCAGTAGAGTTCGAGTAGTTTTTCATAAGGGAAAACATCCGGGTCAAACGTAATTTGTACAACCTCGTAGTGTCCGGTGGTTCCCGTTTTCACTTCTTCATAGGTCGGATTCGGTACCGATCCTCCTGTGTATCCTGATACAATGCCATGAATGCCGGGCAGCTCCTCGAAGGGAGTGACCATACACCAGAAGCATCCTCCTGCAAAAGTAGCTTTTTCCATAGGTTCTACCTCTTTCGATATGTCGTAGTTGGTTTAAAGTAAAGATAATAGAGTTCAGTATACCAAAAACGAGAGTTGGTACAAAGTGTAAATGATTTATAGAGATTCAAATCTCCTTTTTTGCATTATAAGTAATTTATTGTCTTTTAAATTAGTATGAAGAAGTTACCTTAAGAGATTTATTGCAGGTTAATTTACTTTTGGAACAGTAGTTGACCATTGTAATTTACCTGACTGCTTGTATTTTCATGGGAGTGATCAAATTGTATTCGAATAAAACTAAAGTATTTTATGGGTTCTCTATAGGTGTGGGGGTCTTACTAGTTTTGTTAGGGTTACTGCTTTGGATTCCTCGATCAACAAGATCAGACACCCCAGACGCTTACTATTATAATATCTATTGTTTGCGCATCCTTTTACCTATGGTTGGTATTCTCCTTATGTTTATTGGTTCATCAGTAAATGCTTCTTATAACTCGCTTAAAAAGGAAATTGATATTCTTCAAGAAAAATATAGATCATTGGAAAGAAAATTATAAAATTAACATTCATTAGATATATCTTAAACTTTGGGTTTAAGTACAGTATCGGTCTAAGGATATGTGCATCCACCAGTAAGAAGTCGCTATTTAGCGGCTTTTTTATTTTGAATTTTTAAGATAACTTAGAGTTTCTCATGATGTTATATCTGGTTTACGCTTTAGGCCTTCGGGTCAGCGAGGTAGTGAGATTAAGACTGACTAATTTTGATATAGACAGAGGAACGATCTTGATTAGGCAAGGCAAAGGAAAGACAGACAGATTTACAATTTTCTAATCTGCTGCATGGGAACTTGTACAGAACTATGTAAAGAATGAGAGTCCAAGAAACTCGTTGTTTCCCGGACAGATCAAAGGGAAGCACCTTACAGAGAGATCCCTACAGAAAGTGTTTGCCCAGGCTTTATTAGAATCTGGGATACAGAAGGAAGTTGGCATTCATGTACTGGCACTCTTTCGCTACACATTAACTAGAGGGAGGTACGGATCTCAGGTACATTAAAGAATTGCTTGGTCACACACGCTCTTCTACAACAGAAAGATATACCCATGTGAGCAGAAAGTCTAAAGAAGATGCAAAGTCCGCTGGATCGAATAAAGGAGGATTTTGGAGAATAATCAATTACAATATATTCAATGTGAGTTATAATTTAATGGTTATTGAGGTTCGTGAATACATGATGAATTTGATGATATACGTATTACAGAAGTATAGGTTAGAAGAAGATTTTTACGACGTACAGAGATAAAGAAGTTATAAGAAATGGCCAAATAAAGAGAGGTAATATGAGCGAAACCATAATTGACAAAACAATAATTTCTTTAAAAAAGAGACTATCAGAGAATAATAATTTATTAATCTTACAGTTAAATGAAGGTTATGTAACTGAACCGACTTGTAATTTTAATGAGCCATTTACAGATAAAGGAATTAAGCAATATATTCAAGAATTAGGTTATGATCTTCCTAGTGACTATATAGCTTTCTTAAAAATATGTAATGGATGTAATTTGTTCGACCATCCAGTCTATGGAGGAGAGTCATACTTATATAGACTTGAAGACATTAAATTACTTACATATGAAGAACCAACAGAAGGATATTTGAAAATTGGATACTTCTATCAAGATAATTTAGTTATAGATTTAAAGAAGTATAGTGAAGGACAAAAAAACTATCTATTAGTTAAAGGGCATATTGATAATTTTTATGAAGCAAGAGAGTTAAACATGAATTTCGAATTATGGTTTGATAGGTTTATAATGAGTCAAGGTTCAAAGTTTTGGACATGGTCTAACTACACAGCAGAGAATTATTACTACTTAAGATAGCCCGGTTTTCGAAGAAGTCAGCCACGTCTTATAACAATATATTCACGCTTCGGGCTTGGCGGCCCTTGGTCCGCTTGAAGCGATTGGCAGGGGAGTGGATTCAGCGGCCACATCCTCACCGACTAACCGCAACGCGGCCGCTCCAGTTGGTCGCTTAAGTCGGTGGGACGTCATGAATAAGAGAACGTTAAGTGAATTTATCACAAAAGCTTTATTGAAAGATTTTTTATGCTAAGTTTAGTTTTTTCATAAGGAGAGCGATAGGATGAAAACAAAAAATAAAGTTGTCACAAATTTTTTAACTAATAGAGCTGGAATAGTAGAAATTTTTATTATTGCATTTGCTATCGCTTTGAGTGTGAGTTTAACAGCTAATTACCTATTTTTGATTGAAGGACTTAATAAGATATTTTTATTAGTTTTAGGATTAACATTGTTTTTCTCATCTATGATTTATTTGATATTTATCAAATTTAAAACAATGAGATTTGAAAAGAAAATAAGCGGATTTTTTATATACAACAAAGTTGAAAATGAATTAATACCAGTTTATGGTTATAATTATGGCGAAAATATAGCAAGAATAATCAAATCAACTATAACTGAAAAGCCAGCATATTATCATGCTTGGAATACAAGTAAATTATCAGATTCTAGTCCAATAATTATTGGCGAAAAAACGAGTGATGCTTCTAATGCTGCGCAGAAGCTTATTATTGAAAGTACGCAATTTTTTTTGATTGATGCATTATCAACCCATTTGTCAAAATATTTTAACGAATATGACAAAGATAAATTTATAAAAGAATATGGCCGAAATGATATTTTACAAGTACTTTCAAAAAATCGCATTATGGAGCTATTTACAACACCAATCGAGAATAGAGAATCATTTGTGAATAATGAATATAATAAGAAAAATTACATTGATATAATAAAAGTTTCTGATGATGGTTCTAAAGAATTAGTAAGGAGAACTTTACCTTCAGGAGAACAGTTTGTTAAGTTCGATTTGATTTTACCTGTAAAAAGTTCAATACAAGCAATAGACTCAAATACGATAATGATAAAAACAGCTAAGTTATCTATGGTCATAAAAGTAAAATTTTCAGGCATGAATACTTACATCCCACCTTTATTTGTATCGCAATATCTAAAACAGAAAAGTAATGATGTAAAGGCATACCAGGTTGATGTCAATATAAATGTGAAAATTAATTACAAGGGATTTTTCTCTTTAAAGGGATGGGAATATTTTGAATGGGTAGACTCATTTTTAGATTATATAGAAGAAAAAATGAGTCGAAAAACTTTCTTTGAAAGTATTGATTGGTCTAGCCTTCAAGCACAAATAATAGTTTTTAGAACTAACTTGAGAAGAAAATCCAAGGATACATTAAAAACAGATAAAGAAGGCATTATTAGTGATGACAAGGAGCTATAAATTGAAATAGTGAGCTGTTTTTAAACATTTAAGGATAATGACAACTTCACTTAACAATATATTCACGCTGCGGACATTCGTCCTTGGTTCGGCACTCGCCGGACACTCGACATTCGTCGAGTCGTGAATACAGGAACGTTATCGGAAATTTCATTTCGAGGAGGATTTTTAAAATGATAAGAATTTTCGAAGGAGATAATAAACTAAATAGTTTAATAAATTCAATTTTAGATATATTTGTAGACATGTTCGTTGAGTTTGCAGGCAATCTTCCATTCGAAGAAATGTATGCTGACGTTTTTCCACAGCATTTAAGCAATGAAGAAGATGACTGTAAGAAGGAAATAATGCAATTGCGTCAACATATTACTGACAATTTCCCACATACACTAATGCCTTTGCATGAATTTATACTATATAAAGTACTGGATTACATGAATGATGCATTAGATTTAGATGAACAAGAAGATATTTTCAATGAACAACTCAAAATTTACTATGAGAAGTATGATGAAATATCTGATCAAACTAGCGAATTGTTGGATTCATTTCAAAATATAAATTATTTGATTGATTTAATCTTTGAAGATGTTGATTTTCTTGACGTTGGTATACTTTATCAAATGTATATTATGGACCAGACTAACTTTGAAAAAAGGTTTAATGTTAACCTAGATAATTATGTTGATTTAATGCCCGCTGATGTGAAGAAAGAATACGAAAAGATAAGAAATGCTAATCCATCTAGCATTGTAGGGTCTCTTATTGAAATTCCAACAAAAGAACGCTTTATTGAAATAATTAAAGGGCTAATGAGAAGATTTGATTACTATGTAAAACATAAGCAGCTGTATAAATTAATCAATAATGAGGAGAAGGTCTTCTCAGAAAACGAGATTCAAATTCTTTTTGATTTTTATATTGATTTATACTTAAAAAATTATAATTTAGATATCTCTAGAGAAAGTCATACCGGTAGAGGGTATGTCGATTTTAAAATTAGTTGTGGAAAAAGATATAGGGCTCTTATTGAGTTTAAAGTAGATTCTCATAGTAGCTTAAAAAAGGGATTAGAGTATCAATTGCCTTTATATCAACATGTAACTGAAATTGATTATGGTATTTTTTCAATTATTTATTACAACAAAAAAACATATGAGAATAGAGCTATATTTGAAAAAGAAGCGGAGAAAATATCTAGTGAGTATGGGATCACCATAGATTTCTTTTCAATTGATGCTCGGTATAACAAAAAATCGGCTTCAAACGTAAAAGACAAAAAAGATATGTTCGTTGACGAGGAAGGATGAAACATCCGATAACATAATATTCAAACGGCGGCTCCTACGAAACTTGGTCTGCTGTATGGAGTTCGAAGATGTATTTCAGCAGACACATCCGACTACGTCGGACGTCGTGAATACGGGAACGTTATATGAAAGGGACGAAAACCTTAGTATTTAAAAACCAAAGACAGCTAAATGGAATCGATACATATTTTTTGTTTATTTCTTTATATAGTACATTTGCGTTGTAGACTTTTACTTGCTTAGAGAGAAGGGATATATTTGAACGAACGAGAAGCTATAGATGAGTTTGGAAAAGTTCTAATGAATGATTTAAGGGATAAGAGCATTGATTTCTTTGAGTTACTTGTTGGAAGAAAGTGGAAATCACCTAGCCTCCAGAAGTTACAGACCGACCTACAATCTTTTAATGAGGAACAAATTGAAATAATTAGAAGGATACTAATAAGAAGTGTGGATTCAGGAATACACGATTTTTTATTTAAACTACAAGATCAAGCTGATTTTGATAATGAAATAGAGATTACAATACAGGGGGTTAATATTATTAGTGCAAGTGATGGACTACACGGAGAATTATTTACTGAAGATGGTTGGTACGTGAAATTTAGTAAATACGGGGAGAATAATAAAGAAGATTACTAGTCTAATCGAAGAAGCCGTCCCAATCATATAACAACGTATCTACGCTGCGTCGCTGACGCTCCTTGGTCTGCTAGAAGATAATTCGGGGAAGTAAGATCAGACAGACATCCCTCTGCACTGTCTAATCGCGTCGCGGCCAATCGCTATCGCTCCCTTAAGACAGTGAGAGTTCGTAGATACAAAAACGTTATATGACATTGACCTACTGAAATAAACTCATTCCAAACCCACAAGCTGAAAGCAACATATAAGTGGGGCTTATCAGGGGGGTATCGAACAAAATTTCGCATTCTGTCGGTAAAATGTAATTGAATATTTCGTATTTATTAAGTAGATAAGGAGTAGTTAAATGGGATTCTTAAGAAAAATTTTTGGAAACAAAGAGCCCCAAAAACCGAATGATAATGAGAAAAATTTCGAAGATATGGGGAAATTACTAAAACGAGAAAAAGAGAATAAACCACATAAAAGTACTTACGATGGAAGTTTGGGTGTTTCTATAAATCTGTCACCTGATGAAAACGGAAACAATAGATTCTCTATTTCTTCATTACCTGTGGGCGTTTCTACTGGCAGTACAGCAACAGATTTTTATGTATATGAATGGTTTATCAAAGATACTGGGGAAGTATTCTATGTGGGAAAAGGACGCGGTAACCGTTATAAAGAGTTCCACGAACGAGCATATGAAGCCGAAAAAATTCGTAAAATGTATGATACTGACTCTCGCTTTGTTGGGACTGGGTTAACCGAAGAACAAGCAATAGAGTTAGAGGATAGAGAAATGAAGAGAATACTAAATGAAACAAACGATAGACTAACAAACCGGATAATCCCACTGTTAACTAAAAGAAATAACGGATATAACCGCAGCCCTAGCACACCTAAACTGCAATTTGAAACAGTACCATATCTTTATGCAAGTGAGATAGAAGAACATTACTTTGGATCAAAATTTCGACCATTTGATGAGATTAAGTACGAAAATTTAAAATCAGTGGTCTATATTACTCGGAATGTGCAAGTTGACGACATTAGTATCATTTATGGTGGGAGATTAGAAAAGTATCAAAGCGACACAAAATCATTATTATCAATAAATGGCAGCAAAATACTTAATAGTAAATATGCTAAATCAGTTACTGCTTGGATATATATTAGTTGTGATTATGTAACGAATTATGAATTAGACCAAGGGCAAGCAATAGAAAAGCTAGGGCGAAACATACCAACTTATCATTTAATTGATGTTTGGAAGTTATTAAAAGAAAAGTTTGGCGAAATTGAGGCAGTTTCAATGGAAGAGATACCGATTATTCCTATCCATAATCGAGTTCCACTAAAAGATATAAAGAACCTGCGCAATTGGGAGAAAGGCTTTGATGAAGGAATGCCTTATTGGGAAGAAGGCGATAAGGAACGAAAAGCTAGCAATTTTGAACGATCTATTGAGTTATTTGATAAAGCACGTTACAACGGCTACAATGCTCCAGCATTATATAGGTCGTATGCAATGGCATATCGAAAACTCAAAGACTATGACAATGAAATTGCAATTATTGATGAAGCGATAGAACGTCTACGCTCAGAAAAACTTACCGTAAACCAACCACGCATCGTGGAATTTAAGGAACGTCGAGCAAAAGCTTTAGCATTGAAACAACAACTAAATAGATAGGAAACATAGATGATTTAGTAAAAGGGGTTAAACGATATCTGGATCAATACAATGGTATGAGTAAAATTAACCCCCTTATTAAACTAAAGACCAAAACATAAAGACAATCTACAAAATGTGTAGAAACAACTTGGTTTTTATGTATTAACAGCAACAATCAATACGAAAACAGCCATATAAAAAATCAAGATCTTAAAAAAAATGGTTTAAGGGCAACTAATCTTCCTTGGGTAACTCTATAACATAGTGTTCACACAGCGTACTTGTAAAGAAGGAGATCGAGGAAGATAACCTTGGTCTGCCAGAAGTTATAATACACAGAAGTAAATCAAGCAGACAACCCTGCGAAACTAAGTGCTCCGCACCCAGTCCCTGGCGTATGCCAGTTGGCCCGCTAAAGGAGTAATGAAAGATAATGACTACATTGTCTATCTATATAGTAATAATCCTGAAAGGGATAACTAAATGAATTTGGATTAAGAATTAGTGACATCAATGAGTATGCAGAGAAAAGATATAGGCTCTTAGAAGTACTAATTCAAAAAGTCGAGTTTTACATAAAGGCACCTCATATAATAACAATGTCAATAAATTAATTCATCAGGATAATGTCCCTACAATGCAAATAGAAATTCTGATAAAGGAAAACGAAAGTAGGTACGGTGAGGGTTATGGCTATTTTGAGGAACTAGATCATATTCGTAGATTATTAAATGCCAAAGAAAATACAAATGAGGGAGCCTCTCAGGTTAGTAGATACAAGAACGTTATCGGAAATTCAGGTGAATATAAAAATCGGGAGGTCAGAATGTTATGATTTGTCCATATTGTAATATTGGAATTCAAGTCCAATTTAAGAACCATACAATAATTCCTTATATTTGGGATGATGAGGATTGTGACTATGGTAAAGGTTATGAACTTAAGAATGGTCTTTGTCCAGTTTGTGGTGAACTGATTATTATATTAACAGATGGAAGAATTGAGAATAATAGAGATGGAATTGAAATATATGAATTTGGAGCAGAATTTATTATTTATCCAGTGCATAAGAACATAAGAGATTTACCTATTGAAGTACAAGGGATATATAGAAAAGATTTTCTTGAAGCTTGCCAAGTCCTTGAAATTAGTCCAAAGGCTAGTGCAGCGATTAGTAGAAGATTGCTGCAACATTTACTAAGAGAAGAATTTAATATTAAGCGAAAAAATTTAGTTCAAGAGATTGAAGAATTTATTTCTAAACATGATGTTCCGACATATTTAAAAGAATCAGTGGATGCTGTTCGACATATTGGTAATTTTGCAGCTCATCCTCAAAAAAGTATTTCTACAGGTGAAATAATTGATGTTGAACATGGTGAGGCTGAGTGGTTACTTGAAGTCCTAGAAGCACTTTTTGATTTTTCAATAGTACAACCTAAAAGGTTAGATATTAGAAGAAATAAACTAAATAAAAAGCTTAATGAAATGGGAAAACCAGAGATGAAGTAAAATTAGTTAGTGAAGTCCGTACATCTGATAACAACGTATCTACGTTGCGTCTATTAGGTCCTTGGTCTGCTCGATGGTTTTCGGAGAGGTGTATTCAGCAGACAATCTTGCACTGCCTGACCGCGTCGCGGCCGGTCACTGTCGCTTCCTTAAGGCAGTGAGGGTTCGTAAATACAAGAACATTAGATGGAAATGCTGAAGAATACCCTTCTTCTACTGGAAACTTACATTTTGAACATCCTTATGCTGGGACAGTACTTGAGGGAACTGCAAAGTCGTATGATAGGCATGTATTTTGGGAAGATTCTAGAGCGGAGACTGAAAAAAGATTTTAGGATTTTTGTAAAATATATTTATTCAACAAGAACAGACGCTAATATTATAGCGTCTGTTCTTTATTTTTATTTCCTGGCCTAATTATTTATATTTTAATATAAAATTAAATTTTATTTTTGCTATATATCCTAAAGATAGTCCGACATAACAAATTCCTAGTCCAATATATAATCCTGGAAGTTTAAAGTACTCAATCATAAGATAAATAATAACAAGTGAGATCCCACAAATAAATGAAGAATAGAGTAATACCCACTTTTCTAAGTTTATGGCTTGTAGCGTAGATCTGAGAATCATTTGTATTCCATTAATTGTACTTGTTGCAAGCGCAATTGGTAGTACTTGATGGACAAAAAGCACAATACTCACCTTGTCGGTAATCAGTCTGGCGATCGGTGATGAGAACATAATCATTATAAGAGCAAGAGGAAATAGTAGCGCTAGAAGAAAAACGCAAGATAACCCAGTATATTCCGTACCTTTCTGTGGTTCTTTACCATATGCCTGAGCTGAAAGCGTCATACATACGCCTGAAAGAGCGTACATTGGGATCATGAAGAGCTCTGTTAAAGTTACGATAATCGTATACACAGCCAGCAAATGAACATCCATTCTTGAAACAAATGCCGTTAGTGCAATAGCAAACAAAGTATATTCAATTAAATCTTGAAGTGCTAGGGGTATGTACAGACGAAATAAGCGATAAAAGATATCTTTTTTTAAAATAAAAGAATAATTAAATATTTTATATTTTCGAAAGAAAAAGATACTAAGAATTAAGCTCATGGTATATCCAATTACTGAACCAATAGCAGCTCCTGTGGCTCCCAATTCGGGAAATCCAAATTTCCCGTAAACAAGTACGAAATCTACGCATACATTCACTATACTAGCAGCAGTTAAGCTATACATTAATATGTGAGATTTATTGATGTTTTTAAAATAAGATGAGAAATTAAATAAAATCAAATTAATACCAATAGTTAAACCAGCTACATTAAGATATTCTCCAGCCACAGCAAGGGTTTCCGCATGTAAGCCATAAATACTCTTCATTATTTTTGTTCCATAACCTAAAATAAGAATTTCACATAAAACTCCGATGATTAAGGAAATACTCATTGTTACATTAAAAGATTTGCCGAATTTTTTAATATTGTTTTCCCCTAAATATTGACCTCCAACGATATTAAATGCACTACATAACATTCCTATCGTGCCGGTAATTAGAAATATAAAAGAAGAAGCTACTCCAACTGCTGCAAAATCTTCAACTTTTAATCTTCCTACAATAGCTTGGTCTGTAATTTGAAAAACAATTTGAAAAAATTGAGTCACCATAAGCGGCACTGCCATATTCGTGATTACATTTAACTTGCTTCGATTATAGCCAAAACGATTTTTAATCATATAATATCTTCACAATCCTACTAATTGTTATAATAATATATATATTCAAAATTTATCCTTCTGTTTTATGTGAATTTATATCTTTTTAAAAGAGATAAATATGAGTAATGTCACTTTTATAGGTTTAATGAAAAAATCATGTAATCCGCCAAGGTTATGCTTCGACTAAATCTTGATTCTGTCGAAAGAAAACAAAGTAACTACGTAATATCCTAAAAAGCTATATACTCTCCATGAAAGTATGGTGACATTCAATGAGTTGTGATTACAGTAAATCTTGGTTCCATGGTTCACCTCTTGCAAATGATGAAACAGGAAGTATCTTTCATAATGGAAAGTTAGACGGTCATATATATGTGATTGATGAAGTGATTTCTCCCAAGGATGTATATTTACATCTCACTACTACAATGAAACCTGGAGATGAGTGGCTTATAACAAGACCGATAAAAATAAGAAAGATTCAAGATACTATTCCGAATCCAGCAGAAATACTAACGGAGGAAGAAGAAGCAGAGCTGTTAAAACAAATAAAATAGAATTAATCGGGCATCGATCCTGTATATTTAATGGAGGTGTGTTGATGGAGGTAATGTATAAAAATTATCTGATCTCAGATGATAGGGAAAAGATTAATAGAGATGTAGTTTTAGATTTCTTAGCTGACAGTTATTGGGCAAACAGGAGACCACCAGAGCGTATTATAAAATCTATTGAAAACTCTCATTGTTTTGGTGTTTACCATAATGAGAATCAAATAGGCTTTGCAAGAGTGGTTACAGATAAAGCCACCGTATATTACTTGTGTGATGTATTTGTTTTGAAAGAATATCAAGGGCAAGGAATTGGAAAAAAGTTAATAGAAATTATAACGAATTTAGAAGAATACGAATGGATGACCGGTATTTTAGGAACATTGGATGCTCATGGTTTGTATGAACAATATGGGTTTGAAAGAGATCCTGACAGATTCTTGAGAAGAACACCTCAGGGGAGAAGAGAAATACGGTAGCAATAAAAAAGTTATATAATTCCTATAACAATGAATTACAACTAGTATATGTTCTCGTCTTGATTAGTCCTTAAGATGGGGAAGGAGAAAATAGAAAAAGGCAGTGATGAAACAATTCTTCGACTGTTTCACCACTGCGAGTAGAAGCGGCACCTTTATTATTCAATAGGTCCTTCTATATCTGCTTTCAATTGTTCAAACCACTCTAAATTAACTAAGTGATGGGAACGTGAATTTTCGTTCATGCGGCGGAAGTAATTGATTGTGCCGGGAGGCTCTGGTGTGCTTAATAGATATTCATCAAGAAGGGCGATTCGAGCTTTAGTCTGGTCAATTTGCGATTGGACAAGTTCGAGCAATTTGTCTCTGTCGTATTCATCTGCAAACAGTAGTGCCCCATAAAATTGCAGGTTCACATATTCTGATTTGGTGCCGTATTTGACCATTAATTTTTCGAATTCAGCCATTCCTGATTTGGTGATTTTAAAGTTCCGGGTTTCATGACCACTGGTTGAAGGTTTCTGCTGAATCTGTTCGATCCAACCTTTTTCTTCAAGCTGTTGCAGGTTGTAATAAAACGAGCCTTTTGTGAAGTTTACAATGTACTTGTAATGGCGTTTTTCCATTAAGGCCAGCAGTTCGTACCCGTGTGCACCAGGGTTTTGGATGAGCAAGCCAAGAATGAGTAAGGGGATCATGGCTGCATCACTTTCGCCATTTGCGCTTCGAATTCTGCGTACGTAATTTTACCCGAAGCTAAATCCATGCTATGAAGGTAGATCTGTTCTGTTTTTGAATAGTCGCGCTTCACATTCAGCGATTGTTCTTCTCCCGGAAAGGGTTTCAGGATATGACACTTTTTCGAAAAAGCCTCGTAATAACGATATCCGAATTTCCGCTGCGAAACGGCGTTTAAATGAATGCCGTCAGGATTTGCGGTCAAATCTGCCGCTGTTACAAAAAAGCAATTTTGCTGTTCGCTGGCGAAGCGCTGCAATTGTTCATTGACCTGTTGATATTCTGTCGCGTGCTGCCCAAAACCGCTCTTCCCAAGGAAATCACCAAGTCCACCAATGATCAGCGGTACTTCATCAAGATTTAATTCGTTTCTTAGGGTGTCGATGATATGGGCAATAATGCACTCAGATCAAGGTTGGCATTATCAAATGAAACCCTATCGCAAAGTTCTTCAAAAGAGAGGAATTACACAAAGTATGTCACGTAAAGGTAACTGCTATAATAACTCTGTAATGGAGAAGGAAAATTTCTTTGGGATTATGAAGTCGGAATTCTTTTAATTAAAGGAAGAATAATATATAAACTATTACAACACAAAACGATTGAAGGCAAAATTAAAAACGAGTCCGGTGCTGTACCGAACTCGTTTTACCCAAGCTGCCTAATGAAATAGCCGTGTCTAACTTTTAGGGGTCACTTCAGGCTCATAAGGAGTCAGGGGGTTACTTTTGGTTATTGTTCAATTATCTGTTATGAGGTCTATATGCCTCACTTAGCATGATTAACATTCTGAGATCTCTTTATGTAAAACTACATTATAACTAGATCTTTAAGAGCTTGGTCTGTCTCTTCGATTCGATGAACTATTTTTTCATTCTGATCTGTCAAAGTATCTACAGTCGCTAACATCTCTTCTAATGTTGCCGAGGATTCTTCAATTATTGCTACAAAATCATTTACAGCACTCTCTACTTCTCCAGTCACTTCTTTTACAGAGCTTGCATAACTTGAGAAATTTTCAGTGTTCTTAGCTAATTCCAATACATTCAGATCAATGGTGTCAAACGATCCCTTCGTCTGTTTAACTAGCTCTAAACTATTCTTCATGTAATCTGTATTCTCTTCCAGACGGATATTGGATAAGTCTGCTTGGCGAGTGACTTCGGCAATATTCTCAGTAATGCGCTTTGCTGAGCTATTCGTTAATTCAGCTAGTTTGCGAATCTCATGTGCAACCACCTCGAAGCCTCTTCCGAATTCACCTGCACGCGCAGCTTCAATGCTCGCGTTCAGTGATAACAAACTTGTCTGGTTAGCGATTTCTTCTATCGTATTCGTTAGCTCTTTAATATCATAAATGTTAGTAATGAGCGACCCCATCTCCGCCTTCATCTCATTCATATTCTGATGGAAACGATCAATCGTAGTGGTCAGCTGGAGGATCACTTCCCCTCCGTCGTTAGAGGCTGTTTTGGCTGATACAATCTGAGTCACAAGACTGGTGATTGAATCAATCATTTGATTTACTTTCTGATTAGAAGTGATGATATGCCCCGATATCTCCCCAATCGTTTCATTCTGTGTAGCCGATCCAGAGGCCAACTCTTGAAATGCAGTATTCATTTCTTTAAAAATATTATGATTTTCCTGACTATTCACTCTTATTCCACTAATATTACCGTAGATAGATTGAGTGGTATCGGCAATCTTCTTCTCTCTTTCCAACTGTTTCTCAAGCATCTCAGAAGACTGCGCATTTAAGCTGCGTACATGAACATTAAGTTTTCTAGTCAAATACGATTGAATAATAAGAATAATAGCAGACAAAATAAAGTAGAACAGAATGTAGTAAATTGTCCTTTGATTCGCTGTGATTTCTTTCATAGTTGCCATGCTGTAGACTATAAGGATGACTGCTTCTGTGAATCCAAGCGCAACAATCTTGGGGAAGTTGGCATAAAGTATTCCGATACTCATGACAAAAAATGCAGACACAACCGTAGGAATACTGCCACTACCTCGCATAATTTGAATGAGTAAAATAATGAACATTCCCACCACTGCAAGAATTGGAATCAAATTATTCATTTTTTTGATGTAAGCTACCCATAACCCTCCTGTCAGTAAAAGACTAGGAATTACAGTGATCCATAGGACAAAGCCAGAATAATTAGCTATGGTGACCATTGCAATCATCAATATAAAAATCACAGTAGCCGCAATACAAATTAATAAGTTCCTTCTACGTAAATCTTGATACATGAATTGATCCTGTACTGACTCTGCCATGCTGTTGACAACCCCTTCTAACATTCTAATAGTAAGCTCTACTATAAATATCGTCATTTATCATTAAAAATGAACAAGGATTCAGTAAGGTTACCTGTAAAATAAGATTTTGTTTCATTACTTGTGTAGATTGTGCAACTCTTCATTGGTATTCCCTCTCATACATCCAGCCTCAGTCTGATCATATCTCTACAAGGTATTCCAAAGTTGAGGTCAATGATTTACTCAGGCGGAACTATAGACAATCTAACAGGGAATGACATCAAAGAAACATATGAATTTCTAAGAAAGGCATTAGGCTTGGTAAGTACTAATGATATATATAGGGGACCAAGTAAATATCAAGATGGCATATTAGTTTATTACAATGAGGTTCATGGACACTTAAATAACTTTTCAGGTCAGGAGATGATTTTGAAGAATGGAAAGGAAATATATGAACTCAAATATAGTGGAGGGTTAATCAAATAGGATTTTAAAGGTTATTAGAAGAAGAGGGTCGCTTCATATAACGCTGTATTAACGCATTGAGTTGCACCCTCGGTCGCCAGAGGATTTCGGGGAAGTTGGATCAGGTGACAACCCTGCACTGGCTAAGTCCGTCGGACCTGCGCTGTCGCTCTTAAGCCAGTGAGGGTCATGAATATACAACGTTATGTGAAATTCCTGCTATGAAAATTAGAATCAAAGTAGAAGGTGAGATCTTGAGTTACTACAATGCCATTAATTTCTTAAAAGAACATCAACCCCTACCTGATGATGAACTGTTGAATGAAGAGACTGTTAGTAAATATCAAGAAGTACGACGTTACTTTTTAAACAACCCATATCCCCAGAATGTATTCCACTTTTTCTCAATTCATTCGGTATTGGCAGTGGTTTGGAGTATACCAACTTGTTGAAAATGTTCTATTGAAATTTAGTGAGGAACAAGTGTTGCGACATTAAATAGATGTTTTGGAAAGCTGTAATATAGGAGTTATATATTGATCAGTACAAGTAGCTTTTTATTATCCAAATGTTGATCTGGTGCTCCCTTTCTCAGTCCTTTTAAATAATCAGAACTTGAATCGCATAACAATATATTTACGCTGAGGAGCTTACGTCCCTTGTCGTCCGATGTTGAATCATGGAACATAACGTAGAACACATATAAAATCAAAGATGAAATTCATAATAAGAACACTTGTACGCAGATGTAAATAAAGGTAAAATATAACTACAATTGAATCTTGGGTGGGCATGGTTTCCCTTCGAAAGGAGGTGAAGCCATGGAAGTAAAGGATGCATTAACGTTAATGTTCCTATTTGGATCATTTATTCTTGCACTTTTAACTTACATTAATAATAACAACAAGAGAAAGTAAAAACCCACCCAAAGGTTAGCTGCCGTGGTGGGTTTTGTTCCTATGACTTAGAAGGGAATAGACCATCCAAGCCAATTGTATTGACCAAGTGTTAGCGCACTTGGTCTTTTATTAAATATATTCTACCATAATTGAAAAGATGTATCAAAGAACTAATTGAGTAGAAATAGACGATAAACTAATTATTCGAAGATGGTATCCCCATCAGATAACATTGTATCTACAACGCGGGCCGGTTTAGTCGTTTGAAAGTGAATAACGTATTCTTTAGGAAAACGAGAAAAGGGAACAATCATAGCTTGATTCTGTGCAGTTCCCTTTATTTATTGTTGTTCATGTAAACCATATTTCTCTAATACCGAGTTACGGAATGTGTTGTATTCTGACAGTTCTGATTTAGTTAAAGTTTGCAAAGGGGCTTTTGGTTCCTCATCAGTCAACATGATTTTACCTAAGTTATCATTGACTAAAGAGTAATCACCGAAGCTATTCTTCATCAAAAAAATCACACTTGGCTCATCTTTCTGGAGCTCTATATAATTTCCCACTGTAAACTTTTCTCCTTCATGAAGACTAACAGGTTCAATTATAGTCAACTCTTTCTGGTCTTCTGGAAAGTCAGCTGGCTTTTTTAATATTTTATTGATTTTGATAGTTGTTCTAGTGGAGAAATCCTGCAGGTAACTATCTGCATAAACCTTTACTTTATGCTCTCTATCCAAAAAGTCTTCAGTAGCATAACCTACTACGATTAGCTCGACATACTCGTCTAACTTATCAATATCTTGTAATTTGAGAGAATTAGCAGATAAGTGTGTGATCTGTTTGTAAGGCTCAGCACTAGTTTCTTAGCCGTCGCGGCAATAAGCATTACTGCTAATAGAGCTATCCCCATATATTTGTATTTTTTCTTCAAAATAACCCCACCCTTTAGTTAGGAGATAATCCTATCGCTCAGTAAAAAGTAATTAATTCTAAAATATACTATATTTAGTAGATGTACAAATGTTTCTCCTATTTAAACTGCAGTTAATCTTATTATATTTGTTAGAATTAATAGTCAATACAATCCATCATAGAAATAAAATAAGAATGGAAAACAGTGTTGGAATTTGTATAATACATCGGCTAACACTGTATTTATGTTGTCGAAACTCCTTTTTTAGTACATAGATAAGCTTTCGAAGTCGGATAGAGTGTTAAATAACAAAAACATCTTACTTTTTATTAAGTTTTTATTAAGAACTATTTAATGTTTATCTACTAAACTAATTTATGTTACTTACGGCAGACTTTTATTCTCGCCAAAAAGTATACATAATAGGTGGTTGGTTCTTACTGGCTGCGGAGAAAAAGGAGATTATGCTATGAGGAATCGTTTTCGCCTGCGACGAATGTTGTCGCTAACACTAGCAATGGTTATGCTGGCGGTCCTATGGGTGAGTCCAGCGATGGCTGCAGAAACAACGGTAGATAAAACGGATGTGGTAGATATTGTCCTCAGCGATGATAGTATCACTGTAGACGGTGAGGCTGCATCGAAGGATTCGAAATCACCCGTTTACGTCGGTGGAGAGATTATTTATTACCACGACCAAGATACGTATGAAAGTGGAAATCCCTACGGAGAGGGAACTGAAGATGAGAAGCATTCCGAAGAGGAAGCCGCACTTCACACTGCTGTAACGATTACTAAAGAGGGCACTTACCGAATTTCCGGTAAGCTGTCATATGGTCAGATTGTGGTTGACCTCGGTGAAGATCGCCGCACAGACCCAACTGCGGTTGTAAACTTGATTCTTGACGGTGCAGATATCAACTGTACTATTGCTCCGGCTGTCATTTTCTACAATGTATATGAGAGTGATCAAGCTTGGGTCGCTTACGATAACGGAGAGACCGAAGAATACACAGCTTCTGCCACTCAGGATACAACCGATGCGGGGGCGAATGTAATTCTGGCTGACGGCTCTGTTAACAACATTAGCGGTTCTCATGTTGCTCGTATTTACAAAGACAATGATCAGAAGAAGAAAAAATATAAGTATGACGGTGCATTCTACTCCGTTCAGTCAATGAATGTGAACGGTGAGAAGCTGGGTACAGGCGTATTGAACTTAACTGCCGACAACGAAGGTATGGATACAGAAATGCATCTAACCATCAATGGCGGTAAGATCAATATTCAGTCTCAGGATGATGGTATCAATACAAATGAAGATGGTGTCTCTGTTACTACGATCAACGGCGGTAGTCTGCATGTTGTGGCAGGCTTGGGATCTGAAGGTGATGGTATCGATTCTAACGGATATCTAGTCATTAACGGCGGAACAGTTATTTCTCTAGCCAAGCCTCAATCAGATTCGGGTCTAGATGCCGACAAAGGTAGCTATATTAATGGCGGTTATGTAGTTGCGACTGGTTCCACTATGGACTGGGCTGAAAGTGACTCTGAGCAAGTGACAATGAACCTTCAGTTTGCTTCTTCTCAAAATGCCGAGGAAGCGATTATTGTTACTGACTTAGAAGGAAAAGTCGTATTTGCTTATGACCCTGAAAAGGACGAGTCCTCAGGTGAAAACTACCGTGGCTACCAGGGTGCTGTTATCAGTAGTCCTGAGTTTCAGGTAGGTCAGTCGTACAACATTTATGTTGGCGGCGATGTTGAAGGTACAGAAGTAGACGGTCTGTACGACGTTTCCACGGTAACGGGCTTCTCTGAAGAGGCGACGAAGCAGCAGTACACTGGTACTGATGTGGGTATGGGAGGTCCAGGCGGTGAAAGACCTGAAATACCTGACGATAGTGAAAGACCTGCACTTCCTGAGGATGGTCAAAGACCCGAACTACCTGATGGCGAAACGCCTGGTAATGGTGAAATGCCTGATGGCGAAAGACCGGAAATACCTGACGATAGTGAAAGACCTGCACTGCCGCCTGATGGTGAAATGTCAGGAACAAACGGCGAGAGCTCTACAGGAAACGCATCCACCGTATTTTATATGACGGATAAAGTTAATGCTTTCTCTGGTGTTTCTGATTTTAAAGCTAGCTCCATGTTTACTGATGTGGCTGCGGATGCATGGTATGCTGACGATATCACTAATGTAGTTAATAATGGTTGGATGAACGGTATGTCGAGTACTACTTTTGGTCCTAATATGAACCTGACTCGCGGAATGATGGCGACCATCTTGTATCGTATGGCTGGTTCGCCAGATGTTACAGTAGATACTGGGTTCTCCGACGTGTCTAGCGATAAGTATTACGCTAAAGCTGTTGCTTGGGCTGCTGAGCAGGGAATTGTGGAAGGATACAAGGACGGTACATTCCGACCTAATGAAGATATGACCCGCGGAATGATGGTTACGGTTCTTTACCGCATGGCCGGTTCACCGGAAATCACGGATGATTCTGGATTCCCAGACGTATCCAGTGCTAAGTACTATGCTGATGCTACTGCTTGGGCTGTTAAGCAAGGGATTGTGAACGGTTATCCGGACGGTACCTTCAAGCCAGACACAGATATCACACGTGCTCAAACAGCGGCTATTTTAAGTCGTAACACAGCAAACTAATAAATAATGAAAATAATACAATTTCAAGGCGAGGGAGCGATTTGCTTTCTCGCCTTTTTCAATCACCTATTCCGATAGTTGATGCGAGGAGAATATTGATAATAACCAAGTCCATAAAGGTCCCTGTATTCTTGGTATGTGAACCTCATTAATGACATACAGTTATTGTAGTTGATCTAGAAATTGCAATCCCATTATTGGAGGGAGGAATTACACGCGTGGAAACATTTGGTAGAGGGTGTCTCTGGCTTATTATTGGTGTCATCGGATTGATGCTTCTCGCGTTAATCACACAAAGTACGATCAACATTCCATGGTTTATCTTTATCCCCATTGTAATACTCGTCTTCTGGATTGCATCAAAGAAAAGCAAAAAATAAAGGTGCGGTGCAAACATCACTTGTAGTTTACATTAGATCGTATGGCAACATTTTTGAACAAGTGGATAGAGACAGATATGTAAAATCGTTATAAGTAAATGAGTGAATCTCAAAAAGGAGTTCTGGAAATTCTCTAGAACTCCTTTTATATGCTGCTTATTACTTTTGAGGTTTACCTTTTGATTGGTTGATAACTAAAGCCATAATAGAAAACACTATAAAAGTTGAATAAATTAAAGTTGCTAAAAAAACACTCCCACCTTTGAAAACCCAAGCGATGACAGCGATGATTAAACCTAAGATATTAAATATGAGCAAACGTAAAATGAAGTTGCCAACCATTTTTGCAATTACATAGTTAACGATACTCATCGCAAGATTAAATGCATATAAGATAAGGAAAAGAACAAAAAAGGACATGACCCAATCGTCTCTATTGCTTAATACCGAATGGTTTACAACTATTTTTGCTCCAATCCAGCCTGAAATCAAAGCCAGAACCATCGATATGACAAAAGTATTAAGGATAAATTCTTTCTTGAGTTTTTCCATAATCAACTCCTAATCCTTCCTAAAAAGAGTTAAATTATCTATTCGATGTTAAGTTTAAACAATAATGATTAGATAAGCAATCTCATTTAAAGTCTCCACTGTTTTCGTTGATTAATGCTGCGATGTACACCCTCGTTAGTGGATCAGAGTATATTTATAGAAATGGAGAAGGTAGATCGAAAATGGATGTACTACAAATGAAGAGATTAACAAACTATCTTGAGTTCTTTCAGAATGACCGTAGTGTTTTTTTCACTGAGAACAAGGGTTGGAGGATAGAAAGCCCAGAAGTAAGTCAATTTAGAAAAGAACTATATGATACCGAATTTCTACTCGTTTTTGATTGGGTTCAATGGATTACTGAAAATGATGAATTTAAAAATGTGAATAATAATGTACAAGATAAAATTATGAATGCAGATTTAGAAACCCTTAGGAAATTGATGACTAGTTATATTCGTGGGGATCGGTTTAATGAAGGTCTATTTATTGATGTGATATTAAAAGGACATGTTACTGATATATTATTAAGACTTCAAGAACTGGAAAATACAATGTAGAGAACTCTTAGAAGGTACTGGTGACTTATAACATAGGGTTTACGTTTTAGGGCCATCACCTCTAGGTTGCCAGATGTATAACGAAGGAATGCATAGCCGACAATAAACGACCCAGCCTAAGATAAGAGCTTTATCTAAGGTTGGGTCGTTTCGTGAATGCCAGAAGGTTATATGATATTCTCTGGTAGAGGTGTATATATGAAAAAGAAACGGATTTTAGATATAAGATTATTTGAAGAGCTAGAGCATGCTAATTCACTTTCTGAATATGCCGGAAAATTATATGAAATTGAACAAGAAGCTCATTTAATATGTGCTAGATATGCAAGAAAGCTTAGAGAAGAGGGATTCATCACAGGCGATTTCGATCATGTATATATCGTTATGACTCCATCACTTGAAGAACAAAAGATATGGGAGTCAGAGCGGAGAATCGAAAATTGGATGAGAGAGTATTACGTAGGGGTTTCATCTACCTTCTTTAATTGCAAAACAAACCAGGAGAAAGAGGAATATATCCTAGAACTTATCTCAAATGTATTGAGAAGAATTGCGATGAATGCTGAACAAGCAAGATTAGTTAGTGATGTACAAAATGTACTGATTAGATCAGGCAGTGAGATAGAAATCACTCATTTATCGAAGGAAACAAGTAAATACAATGTGAAAATTGTATACCAAATCAAGCCTTTAAATAAGAAATCAAAAGCAATCATTGAATATCATGATCTGATTTATCATGTGAGAAGGAAATCTGTATTTTTAGAATTGAATTTTTACGAAGATATATACTTCTTAGTATCTTCAGTAACGTTGAAAAATGGAGTTTTGAGTATAAAACCGAGGGTTTCACAAAGTGCGAATTATCATATTAAACCATATAAAACTCCAATTTTAATTAGTATTAGTGAAATCCCAATAGTAGAATAGATAGATCAAGAAGAAGGACCTCAACATAACATAATATTCACTCTTTTAAAAACATGGTATAGAAGGGAAAGAAATAATGAGTTTTCACTGGGGAATAGCAGTCTATCAAATAGTAGTATTTGGATTTATCATCTTATTCTTTGTGGGGATATATAAATTTACACAACGAATTTTAAAACATTTTAAAAATACAAAAGAGACATTGGAAAGAGTAGAAGGGAAAATTGATTACTTAATAAGTGAAAAACACAAGAATTAGTTTATTTAAGATAGGGAGTACGTTAATCGATGGCAGCTAGTTGCCGATCATATGAATAAAGCCCTAATACATTGGTGGACTCAATATGAAATAGTGAAATGAAATAAATGGAGGGTCATAATTGGATTTAAACATAGTGTATTTTTTAGTAGGCGTCATATTTATGTGGAGTCTTATCAATAGTTTTAAGAGTTCGCGATATCAGACAGTTTACATGATCATAGCAAGTTTAGTATTTGGATACATGTATTTTCACGTTACAAAGTTATTGGGTATCAGATAAGTTAAAGCATCCGTTAAGGGTGCTTTTTTCATGCTCAAAGAATATTCTACGGAAGAGGCTTGAGGTTGTTGATTTTTGAAATATGACAACATTCTTCAAGGATGGATCGTTTAGAATTATGAGAAGCTAATCTACCCCATTGCAACAATCGATACTACCTAACTGTTCATAGCACACAACATATCACTTTTATACCCCAAACGGATGATTTAAACGGCATTAATGCTTTCTATTAAAAAGAAAGTGAGGAGATAAAATTGAAATGCGTGAAAGTAATAGTTGGTTCAATCGCAACAGTTGTATTTCTTGCAGGATGTTCTTCCGCTCCCTCTCAGTTGAGTCGAGAAAAAACTACATCAACAACTGAGCAAATATCCGTAGCAAGAAGTGACCCTAAATCTCAGTCCGTCTCTGGCGGTTCCTCTGGCAGTTTGGCATATTCGTATGAAAGCTTAGAAGAACTCGAAGCAGCCTCAGTAGTAATTGCTGAAGTTGAGATAAAAGATATCCATAGCGAAGATGTGGAAAAAGATTCTACGTTGTATAATGCTGCAATTATAGACCTGTTAAAAGGCAATGGTGAAGAGAAGGGAATTATTCTAAAACAAGTTGGTGTGGAAGAGGCAAGGGAAAAAACGGGTGATCTTACTATTCAGCGAGATAACCCACTTATGAAGCCAGATGAAAGATACATATTATTTTTAAAGGCAGGACAGAAGGCTGAGGTCGGACCTCTCTATTATGTTGCTGGCGAGTATCAGGGGAAATTTGAAATTCGCGGTGATCAAGTATTCTCTGTAAATCAACAAGAGCAAACCAAAGCGATGGTAGCTGGACAAGATTTAATTTCATTTAAAGAAGAAATCAAGCATATCGTTAGCGTAAAACAATAGACAGATTAGAGCACACTAGTTGAAAGACAGTAGCCGAGATCCGGCTACTGTCTTGTGTTATCGTTCCTCGTTATCGCAATAAAGGTTTCAGTAATTTACTGACAGCCAAAATTATTTACTATATGGCCCGTTTAATTAAGCTGTAGAAAACGAATGATCTCACCGTCAATTATGTCTTCGCTAGCCCTTTGAAACCCTAAGGATTCATAAAGGTTCCCAGCAATAAAGTTATCGGGTCTGTGTCCGATCATTAATTTTTTACAGCCGTTTTGCCCCATAAGATGAATCAATTTTTCCATTGCTGCTTTGGCATAACCATTGCCTTGATGATTCTGATCAATCATAAGTGCAGGTATCCAGTGGTTACCATCCTCGTCAGGATTTTTACAAAAGACAATAAATCCGACTAGTAATGCCTCTGAATATATCGCACGCAATTCAAAATCATCAACATATTTCGATTCTGCAATCCAGTACACAATAGGAGCAGGAAAAACGCTGATTTGTTCTTGCTTTACATGTAACTTGGTACAATCGTACCAGTTGTCACTTGATACTGGTTTTAATTCAATAACCACATAAATTCCTCCAGAGATTTGATATCACAGAGGAATTCCTCTGTGACTATAAATGTGCTTTCTCCGTAACAACCACCACAGTAAGGATATTTTTCATACCACATCACTCCTTTCGATAATGGAAAATATATTCATTATTATACCTATAACTTGTTTTCTCTGGTTGGTACAAAACTGTTATACAAAAGAAGTCTTGAATCTGCCTTAATTTAGATGTGCTATGTATTCAAATGCTGTTGTTCCATATACTCTTTTAAAGTGTTTATTTAGATGGGTCAAATCAACAAAACCGCAGGCAGCTACTGCCGAATAAATGTCTTTATTTTTTTCAATTAACTGTTTTGCACATTCGATTTTGCAGTTAAGAAAGTATTGGTACGGTGAAATGCCAGTATGAGCCTTAAATAATCGAATAAACTGAAATTTTGATAAATCGAGCTCTTTGCAAATCTCATCAAGCTTAAGTACTTGTTCTAGGTTAGCATGAAGCATATCCTTTGCTTTTCGAATTAGCGTGTTATCTTTTTTGTCATCTGTAGAAAGATTGGTTTGAATAAGATTATCCGTGAGGGATAAGAGCAATTCACTGCACAACGCCTCATCTTTTTCGCTCAAAATGGCTTGAGAAAGATTTAATATTCGTTGTTCAAGTCTACGATCATACATAATAGGAGTTGAAAAGCGTACGATATCTTTTTTCTCCATTACCTCTAAAAGCAATTGGGGTTCAATATACAGCATGACATAATCAAGGCCTGACTTATCATGTGCCATTCCGTCATGTGCCTGTTCTGGATTAAACAGCATAATTCCATTTTGATAAGATAATTGTAGATTTCCATCCAAGTTATAATGCTGAATACCACGCAGTGTTACCCCTATTGCGTACTCTTTGTGGGCGTGCTTTTTATACTTAAATTCACTCATACTTGCTGATAATGCCGTAATGCCTGCCGATCTTTTATAGATAAATTTGTCCATTCGGAACACCTCTCCATACTACATCCAGATCATGATAGCAGCATAAGCTAAAAATAGAGCCATCATCATATTAACCGTCTTATTATATTTCTGTAGTAACTTCTTAAAGACTGCACCAAAAAGAACCCATGTTGTAAAAGCTGAAAGTCCAATCATTGTTATCACTATAATACTGATCGTCAAAGCAGAGATCGTGCTATAGTATGGCATAATAAAGCTTGGAATTACAGTCAGTGTAAAAAGTATGGTCTTTGGATTTAAGAACTGCATAAGGAAACCTGATAGGAAGGTAGTCGTTTGGTTTACTATTGGGTTTGATGTATCCGTTTTGTAAATTTGATAAGCAAGATAGAACATATAAATGCTCCCAATGATCTGCATCACAATTAATATTTTCGGTATGATCGTTATCATAATCGTATTTAGCAGTGCTGATATAACAAGTAATAAACCAAAACCAATCGTTGCACCATACGAATATTTTATTGCCTTTTTTGCTCCGAAATTATGTACGATGGACAATATGACGATATTCGTAGGCCCTGGGGTAAAAGTAGCAATCATACAGTAAATCAAAAAAGATGTAGTATCCACGAGTAAGCTCCCTTCAAGATCTTCTCATATCCTACATCTAATGTGAAATGCCATATAGTATATTATTGCAGAAAGTAAGCTTCTTCCGTTTGGGAGTAGAGGTGGCAAAAAGCCCTGATGAGATCAATAGATTGATCTATCAGGGCTTTTGTATTATCTAGTTACCTAGACAGCTAATTATTTAAAAATGCCGAATGGCGCGCCAATCGGAAGGAAACGGCGACCGAAATGTGCGTTAAGAACGGAAGCGCCACAACCATATAGGGATACGATAGCAATACCCATTTCCGCATAGGCTGCAATGGTATGGAATACATGCGGTGCAACTCCAAATGCGTCGAGTGTTAATCCTAAGAAAAGAAAATCAATTAACACAAATATAATGAACAGTACTTTATTGGTTTCCATAGCACCGATCGTCATGAATAGTGTGAATATCAAATAACCTAGAAAGGCGAAGCCAAGCTGCTTCCCATCTATGTCAGCGGCCAAAATCGGACCAAATGCGCCCATCTTCATTAACCAGCTGCTCGCTACTCCGAGCCAGAAGAAGCCATAGGCACCGAATGCCGTCATCCCAAACGTATTATTATGCTTTGCGTCTTGAACAGCTGCGAAGATCTGGGCGATTGCACCAAGGAAAATAGCCCAAGGAATCACGTAACTGAGTCCTGTTGTGAGACCAAGCTTCTGTGAAGATGCGACAAGCGTTACGATTGCTAAGCCAAATAGGCCAATTCCGCTTGGGTCTGCTGTAACGATTTGTACTGATTGTTTTGCATGTGATGTCATAGTTGCCTCCAGTAAATTCTACATGTGAAATAAGCCAAACAGTTGGATCACCATTCTGATTAGCCTTGGAAATCATATCACAGTCATAGAAAAAGTGTAAGTAGAAATTTTTGATAAGAAATTCATTATTAAATAGTAGTGTATGAGATTACTACAATCTAACGTTTTGCTTGCTCAAATGGCTATCGTCCCAAGGATAAAATATGTATAATTATGGAATAATATTTGGTACCAAATGCTCTAGCCTAGTATAAAAGCTATCAAAATTAAACTACTTATTTTTTTGGGGGTTATGCCTAGAACACATGATGCGTCAGGAATAGTAATTATTGATGAACAGAACCGGATTTTATTAGTCCATCAAACTTATAAGAAGAAACACTGGTCGTTGCCGGGTGGAATAGTCGAAGACAATGAATCGGTTTGGGAAATGGTTATATATATGTTTTTAGAACAAGAGAGTATTTTGGTGAATGTAAGGTAGATGGGAAAGAAATAAATGAATATGGATTTTTTGATATCGATGATCTCCCTAGGCCTATTACTAATTTTACAGTGGAAAGAATAAGAGACGCAATTGAGAATACAAAACCTGTATTTAAAGACCAAAACATCATAGACTATATAACACTTACATAGATTGAAGGTAGAATATAATAATCAGGAGAAAGGTGATGAATATGAAAATAAGACATTTTCTCGTTATGGCGATGTTATTTAGCATCATATCTCTTTTAACGGGATGTGTGCCTGGGGATGGAGCGAATAATGCTCAACATCTTGCGGGATTTTTTAGTGGAGTATGGCATGGATGGATCGCTCCGATCTCATTAATAATCGGTATATTCAACGATAACATCAGATTATATGAAGTCTATAACTCAGGTTGGTGGTATGATTTTGGCTTTTACATCGCTGTCATAAGTGGTTTCGGAGGACTTTCACTTTTCCGTCGTAAAAAAAGGAACTAGATTGAGGTTAACTTCGAGTAAGAGAGCTTTTTAGGAAGATGAACTAGGCAACAATCCTATACTGGCTAAGTTTAATGACTTTTTCGATGTCGTTTACTTTAGCCAGTGAGGGTTTTTGTGGATTTAACAACTAGAATGAATCCTCTTCAAGATTGCCTAGCTTCCTTATAATCTTGTAAATTTCTTCGGTTCCAAAACGATCGTCGCCAAAAGCTAATATAAATGATCCTAATTGTACATAAAAGAATTGGTCCTCAGTTTCAACGATATTTGTAAAACTAATAGTAGCAGGAATCGGCTTGCCATCTTTATCATTTATCTTTGTTTCAAAACTACCGCTTAAAAGGTTCTGACCATTTTTTAGTTCAACATGTGAAATCAATGAGCTATCTATCGTGAAATTATATTTTGTTCCTCTAATAAGGAGTTCACCCGTGCCACCCTCGCCTACAAGATAATCTCCATCGGGCTTAATTTCCTGATTAATAGATATTGTGCTGTTAGTGCTACTTAAATCATCAAAATCATCAAAGCCGAAATTTTTAGCTGTTTTTAAATTATTCAAACCATCGAAAAGGGGAGGTATTTTTTCGGGATTGTAATTTTCTTTTAAATGTAGTGTGTATGGACTCGTTCCATCAAAGGTAACTGGTTTAGAAGTTTCATTTCCTATTAGTAAGCTTACGCTAATAACAATCGCTAAACCAAGGACTCCTCCTATGGTTAACAAAACTTTTCTTTTCATAAATGGATACACGCCTTTTCTTTTTTTGTAACATATTACATTTCCAATATTTAAGCAATATTAATTATATAAACAAACTAATAATCTCTTATAACTTCTATTTGTGAACACTACATCTTAAATATGTAATCTTTCATCTATATCATCCCTTAATCAAGTTATGTATAATTATGGAAGTCAATTAGACAACAATCGCCTTAACCTAAGATAAGTTCTACTAAGGTTGGGGCATTTTCTGATTTCGGACGTGTTAGCTGCATTTTGTATAAACATACGATAGGAAGTAGGAAGTGTATGTCACTAATTATTTTGATCCGAGGAAGAGCAGGCGTAGGTAAAACAACATTATCAAATGAACTAGGAAAAGAATTGAAGCTGCCCATCATCAGGAAAGACGATATTTACGACTCTGTATTTAACTATATTCAAGATCACCATACTCGTAATCGATTTTGTTATGAACTCATTTATCAAATGATAAAAACAACGTTGGAATGTAAAGCAGACATACTAATCGATGCCCCACTTCCAGAAATATCAGAATTAAAAGAGTGGGTTACAAAGCATGGGGGAGTTCTAAGACCGATTCTCTGTATTTGCAGTGATGAAGAATTATGGGCATATCGATTCAATCAACGAGAGATAAATCCTAAACCCAATCAAATGATTACTAATTTTGAAGAAATGAAAAAGCATTATGGTGATTCGAGAATAAACGGGGTTGAAGGAGAACTAATACTAGATAGTGTTTATGACCTGAAGGTATTGATAGAGCAATCGAAACAGTATATTCAATACAATCTTTGAGAGCTATATCTTGGTACAAGGGAGCGGACTAGGCGTTGATGATATTCTTTGATTTAGACGAAACGTTATTTGATTTTAAGGCAGCAGAATATCTCGCTGTGAACGATTTTTTTAAGCAATGTGTTGAACAGTCTAATCAACATGCAGATGACTTTTATCAATTGTGGTGTGAAGTTGGCAAGACACATTTTGATAGATTCTTACGCGGAGAGCGTACCTTTGAACAACAGAAAATAGAAAGAATTCAAGAACTTTTTCATAGATCAGGATTACAAATAAGTGATGTTCATGCTCAGGAGTACTTCCAGATTTATTTGAATCGTTTTGAAGATAACTGGAAGGCGTTTGATGATGTTATACCTACACTGACAGCACTGAGTAACCATCGTTTAGGGATTATTACTAATGGGGATTCCGCTCAGCAGAGACAAAAACTAGAGAAGATCGGGATTATGGATTATTTTCAGGTTATCGTGGCAGCAGGAGATATCGGTATATCCAAACCGAATATAGAAATCTTTGAGTATGCCTGTCACCTTGCTGAGGAGAACCCTGCAGATTGTTATTACGTGGGGGACAATATGGATTCCGATATCATACCATGTGAGAAAATAAAGATGAGAGGCATCTGGCTTAATAGAAAAAATGAAAATAAAAGTCATACTCGAAGTATTAAACGCCTGAATGAGTTACAAAGTCAATTATGAGATAAACGATAAGGGGGAAACTAACATGACGAAGATACATAAAATGAAACCCAAGATAGAAGTATTTTACTTAGGAGAGCCAAATCATGAATAATGTTTGGAATAAAATAATTTATAAAATCTGGTCTCCAATCTATGATAAAGTTTTTAATTCGAAGATTTTTCTCCGTGCACGAAAAGATATATTTCATAAGACGCTCTTTGAGAACTCACAAAGGGTCCTTTTTGTTGGTGTAGGTACAGGAGCTGATTTAGAGTTATTGAACCATATTGATTTAGATATAACAGCTATTGATTATTCACCTGATATGTTGGGAAAAGCAAGAGAAAAATTCAAAAATTCTTCCATTACGTTTTTAGAAATGGACGCTCAAAATATGGAATTTGACGATATGTCATTTGACTATGTGGTTGGAAGTCTCATCCTTTCCGTAGTACCTGATGCTGACAAGTGTTTTCAAGAAATGAGGAGAGTTGTAAAACAAGAAGGAAGAATCGTTATTTTCGATAAGTTTAGTCCCAGTAACTATAAACTCTCGTTAGCCAAAAAGGCGATTAGACCATTAATTCGAGTGTTAGGCACAGATATTGGATTGAATTTTGAAGAGTTGTACCTAAAAAATAATAAAAATTTGTTAATAGAAGAAGATAAACCTGTCATGCTGAAAGGGATGTATAGAAAAATAGTTATTAGAAAAATCAGTTGACCATCACTGTTCTACTAACGATCCTGCAACTATAGACAAAATACTAGGAGGATTTAATATGTCTGAATATTACTGGGACAACCAAATCGAGTATCTAAGAAATACCCGAGGGCTATATTACAATGATGATTACTTAAAATTTTTAGTGGAAAGCGTTTGGAAGGTATACAAACCTGTGAATATCGTAGATTATGGATGTGGCTTCGGATATTTAGGGCTAAAACTTCTTCCGTTACTACCGGACGGATCTACATACACTGGTATTGATCAGGGGAAAGAATTGATTAATCAAGCGAAAGAAATATTTTCGAAGCTTTCTTTTGATACGGAATTTATCGTGCTTGATATCGATGATGCTGAATTGGAGCCGAAGTATGATATAGCCATCAGTCACGCATTTTTATTACATATGACAGATCCAAAAAGAATTCTACAAAAGATGGTTGATAGCGTTCAGGATCATGGAATGGTTATTTGTTTTGAGCCGCACTGGATTGGTAATATGGCAAATTGTTACCTAGATGGAACCGAGCAAAGTAATGTGATTCGTTTAGGTGTTCTACAGAAATTATATGAGAGAGATCATAAACGTACGGGTAAGAACGGCAATATAGGTATCCAATTACCGATCATGCTAAGTCAGTTGGGCCTCAGGGACGTAGACTGTCGAGTTAGCGATAAGGTTAACTTTTTTGATCAAAATATGGACCCTGAACATAAAAATACGCTGTATCGTTCCTTGAAAGAAGAAGGTTTGGGACAAGAGCCTCATCGGGGTTCAGAAGTGATCAATAATTTAATATCTAGAGAATTAGACGAAATCGAAGCCAAAGAACAGTATGAAGCAGAGAAAACCTTTTTTGAAAAATTCAGCCTTGAGTCTTGGTTGACCTATGCACCGAATATGAAAATTTCCTATGGGACTGTACATAGAAATTCGTAAGATAGCTGAATAAGTATGGATTAGATAGCCCTTTATGGGCTGTGAATTCCCCTGGGAAACCGGGTTTTTTTTTTGTTTTCATGAAACATTCTTTAGTTGAAAACGTCTGTATTAATATCGTTAGAAAATTATTTGAAATATAGGAGGAATTAAGAAATAAGGAATTAAAGTCAATTTATTTTAACGATCCATAGCTACTGTAGGTGTGACATAGACTTTGATTTGTACAAAAGCGAGCAATGGAGGAATTTTAAATGTCTACCAAGAAAAAGATTACCATTACCATATTATCTGTATTTATAGTCATAACAGCCACCCTAGCTGTTTATTATATTGTTAATTACAATAGTGCCCAATCCATAAAAGAAGATGTTGGAGCAGTCAAAAAGACATTGAAACCTGGAGAGTCATTAAGCGTGATCGGAGAAATAAAAACGACCGATACGGATGAAGAAATTGATTTAGCAATGGCTCTTGCATTAAAAGATGATGTATATGTTATGAAGTCGAGTGTTGTTCGGGTGATGCATGATATGACACATCAGAAAGTGGTTGCTTCGGATAAATGGAACTCGATTCAAATGACTCCTGAACGGATCGAACAGATTATTAAAGTCATCGAAACCAAAGGAACCGGTTGGGATTTGTACGACAACATGCTCAAGATCGCGAAGAAATGGCAAGCAGGAGATTTTTCGGAGATTGATAAAGATCATAATTATTTTTGGGAATTAGAGAATGGCAATATTGGTAAAGCGAAAGGGATCATGACGCCAGAAGAGGAAGCTGCTTTTATAGAAAAATATTGGGGTGAAAAAACCGAATAAAAAAAGACCGTTAAGGTCTTTTTTAGTATAAATGGATGATGTCTCAATCCTTCTTATGATGCTATGTAGGATGGTCTTATAACCAAGCCTAAGGACTACAATAATGTTTAAATTTGTTTATGAATGTATACCATTGTTTCATAGCAGCCGTGAAATGTAACCCGTACTGTTGTTTGAACTCCTCTTCCGTATGATCTTCAAAATATTCAAAGATAAAATAATAGATCGTATTTTCAACCACGTTTATTAATTCTTTTAATCTGAATTTTTCGCTTGAAACGCAAGGTAATTTATTAAATTCCTCCAGTGCGATGACATGAACTTCCATATGTTCGCGATAATAAGCTAAGGCTTGACTAGCAGTAAAACTCTCATTTCCCATTAATACCTCAATTATTTCATCGATTCGATTGATTTCATTTTTTAATATTTCTATTTCCTTCATTGCAGGAAATACTCCTTTCATAGAACCATACCAAACATATAATCTATCTATCAAAGTATAATTTTCAAGTCAGATTAGTCAATGTATCTGAAATAATTCTAATATAATAATTATATTAATAAAATGGATTTTTAGTAGGCATGTCGTAAATTGACCTATAATTTGTCTTATATTGATTTCCTTATTCCATTAATAACTTATAAAGAAAGAGGGATAGATATGGCCATCATCGGACTGATAAGACACGGAATTACAGATTGGAATAATGAATATAGAGCACAGGGCCTAGCAGATATACCTCTAAATGAAGTAGGACAAAGGCAAGCTGAATTACTAGCACAAAGATTGAAGAACGAGGACTGGGATTATATTTATTCGAGTGACTTATCTAGAGCCCTTGAAACAGCGGAAATCATCGGGAGAATTAAAAATATCGATGTGAAGATTGATGAGCGATTAAGAGAAATGAACTGCGGACTGATCGAGGGAACAACGGAACAAGATCGAGTGAATAAGTGGGGATACGGCTGGTCCAAATTAGATCTTGGGATGGAATCGAATGATGACATTATTTCAAGAGGTGTGGAATGTTTTATGGATCTTTCAGAAAGGCATCCTGACAAAAAAGTATTGATCGTAAGTCACGGAGCACTGATCGGTCTATCATTAAAAAAACTCATTCCGCACTTTGATACATCAGAACATTTACACAACACATCGGTGACCATTCTAGATAAAGCGGAGCCTCGTTGGAATTGTAAGCTATATAACTGTATTACTCACCTGAATACGGAAAGGTGTGAATCTAATTAATATAAAATGCGTGGTAGCGATCGTATTAGTTCTCATGTTTATTACAGGCTGTACGAAGTCCGAGCCGAAGGATGCGATTACCTCCATTACCTCTATAGAGCTAGAATGCAACACTCCAATATCAGAAGTGAAATGTGAAAACCAATCTTTTAATGATGAGGAATCAATTAAGATATTTGAAGAGGCAATAAATACGGCAGTAGAGATGTTGGGACAGCTAGATTACAGTGCAGAATATAATATGACCATTTCATATTCCAACAATGCAACTAAAAATTATGATCTATCTTTGAGATCAGATCGAACAATGAAGGGATTATTGGTGGACCAAGGGAATACAAGTCAGGGATATGAAATATCAGTGGATCATGCCAACAAATTAAGGGATTTAATATCTAAACGCTAAATAATGATCCTGCTATCGGAACTAATATGACACATGTAGTTCCATGGAAGAATAATGACAGAGGGGAACTAAATAATGAATATGTATGGTTGGGAGAACTGCCCACAAGAGGTACGAGATCAGGTATACAAGCTTAATTCATCTCTCATTCACTATTTAGGATCAAAAATAATAGGAACGTATATTCATGGTTCACTATCACTTCATAGTTTCAATCCCAAAAGCAGTGATATTGATATGATAGTTCTCGTATCTGAAAAAATTGATTTAGAAACAAGATTTAATTTAGTTAAGGAATTGCTTCTCCTTTCTACAAATCCTTCCCCAATTGAAATCAGTTTTATAACAAGCGATGCAATTTTCCCGTGGCAACATCCTACTCCTTTTGAATTACATAGCAGTGAATATTGGAGAAGTAAATATGAAGAACGTGTGGCTGAAGAAGATAAAGAATTCTGGGCTGAGACACCGACAGATTCGGATTTAGCATGTCACCTTACATTAGTAAGGAAGAAAGGGATATGTATTTATGGGAAGCCCATCTATGAAGTTTTTCCTGAAGTACCTGAAGCGGACTTTCGTTCTTCAATATGTAGTGGGATAGGTTACGCTGCATCTGTTTTAAGGTCCAACCCGATTTATGGAATTCTTACACTTTGCAGAGTGCTGTCATATTTAGAGACAAACGAAATATTCTCAAAACGAGAGGCTGGTTTATGGGCACTCCCAAAGATACCGGATCATCTAACGTACATTGTTATAAATGCAGTTGAAGTGTATGAAGGTACAAGAAATGAGATGATTGATATCAATGAAGATCACTTGGAGGAATATAGTACACTCATGAGGAACCATATTGACTCCGCTTTATGATGTCCGCCGGAAAAAGAGGAATAAGGAGAATGGTATTGAACAAAAAAATACGCTTATCCATCCTTATTATTGGTATAGCTTTGATCACCTTCATCATGATATCCATATACCCGAAGACCATTCACTTACATGCACAAGGAATGAAGTATAGACTAGGTGCTGAACATATTGGAGATGAGAAGTCTGTAGCAATAGATATGGATGGCACCGTATATACAAGCCTTACAGGGAATAAAAGATTTGTAGGAACGATCACGATTGAAGGCGAAGAAATACCAGTACCTGAACATCAAAGACAGATAGAGATTAATTTGGGAAAAGACCTTAGTGGGATTATGCTATATCAATATAATGAAGATAAAGGGATTAGCCATTTTTTGTATGGAACCATTTTTCTGAATCGTTCCTTTCGTGAGGCAACATTTACGGTGATGGATCGGGATTTAGAAGAAGGTAACCAAGGGGGTAATTGGAGCGGATACGATGGAATTATGATCACCGTTCCCGCTTCAGATCGAGCGGAGGCACTCCGTATATCGAATCATCTGATGAAAGAATATCTGGACGGTTATATTTTACATTAACCATTTTAAAATAAAATATGGGTACGAAAGGAATCTTATCTACTATAGATGAGGTTCTTTTTTTATTCTACAATAAGGCACCTTTATTAATTGTCTGCTTTTGTTAAATATATACCTTTATATATTGTGATATTAGTCACAATTGTGATGCGATTCTGAGTGTTAGAATTTAAAGTAAGCAACAAAGAAACAAAGAAGGGGTGATTGTCTTTGATGTCTACACCGGCTCAGAAGACGAGAGCTTTTATGAAATTCATGGTGAAAAACGGCATTCTCACGGTGAGTATGACGTTAATTATAGTCCTTACCATTCGTGCCATTGAGCAGGAAGTAGATCGAAGGTGGGTAGAAGATCTGCCTATTTTTTTATTTGTGCTCGTCATTACGACGTTATTCTTCTTCATGATCTATTGGCAAAGCCATAAGCTTCGTTCTGAACAGGAATTGTTCACGAATGTATTTCAGCATAGTCCTGATGGAATTCTGGTGACGGACAGCGAACTAAATATCATCCGCATGAATCCGACAGCGAAAGAGCTTCTTAAGATGGATCAGGATCCTGTCACGGTTAATTTTTGTAATCATTGTTCCAATTATGCGGGACTGAATAAGCTATGTTCCTACCATAAATGCTTTATCACAGAACCGGGAACACAATATGTGGAAGTTCAATTAACGACGACAAAAGGAATAACGAGATCCATGAATGCCAGTGTATCGCATTATAAAGATCCGATGTATGGACCACTGAATATCATTCGGTTTCAGGAAGTGGAAAAAGCAAGGCAAGAAGAACAAAACAAAATTGCGAAGATGATTACTCACTCTATCTTGTCAGCACAAGAAAATGAGCGAAAGCGAATCTCCCGTGAGCTGCATGATGGGATTGGTCAGTCCCTGTATAGTATTCTCATTCAGACAGAAGTGATGAAATCTTTATTAGAAGATGAGAAAAAGTCTGTGGTCGACGAGCCATTAGATGCTCTGCAGGAGTCGATTCGAGACACGATTGAAGATATCCGTGATTTATCCGTAGAGCTCAGACCTTCTGCGCTAGATGATATGGGACTTGTGGCTGCGCTGCGTAATTATGTCCGGCTGTATGGTCAGAAATTTGGCATTCAAGTGTTGCTCACCATTGAAGGGGATAGTGAGTTGTTACCATCAGCTCATGAAATTGCATTTTACCGAATTATACAAGAAGCTCTTACAAATGCGGCTAAATATTCACGTACAGAAGTAGTTGAAGTAAAACTGAAAGTTGAACCTAGACTAGCAGAGCTGCAGATCCGCGATTACGGCGTAGGATTTACGGTGACCTCTGAACTTCGTCAAGGAGTTGGTCTTTACAGTATGGAAGAGCGAGTGAATATTCTCCAAGGTGAATTTGATATCAAATCGAGTCCAAGGGAAGGAACAGTAATTGAAGTGAAAGTGCCCATCGACGAATCGATACCTTTTTAAGAAGAGAGGATTATAAAAAATATATGGATATAAAAGTACTAATAGTGGATGACCATGCGGTAGTTCGTAGTGGGATTCGGGCTGTGCTGGATACAAAGCCGGGAATTACAGTGGTAGGTGAAGCGTCGGATGGAAGATCATGTATAAAAAAAGCGCTGGAGCTAAAACCTGATATTGTTCTCATGGATCTGAGTATGCCGAATGGACGAGATGGACTGTATACGACAAGTGAGCTTTTGCAGTCTATGCCTGAGGTAAAGGTGATCATTCTAACCATGCATAACGATGAACAGTATTTGTTCAGGGCACTGAAGTCAGGAGCATCCGGATATGTATTAAAATCGGCTCCCATTACAGAACTCGTAACAGCGATTAAACAAGTGCAGCAAGGGATGGTCTATTTACAACCAGCGGATACGAAAAAAGTGATACAAGCTTATCTGCACGGAAATGCAGAGGATGCTGTAGACCGATTTGAAACGTTAACAGAGCGAGAAAAAGAAATATTTACGCTAGTCGCCAAAGGATACACCAATAAAGAAGTCGCGGAACTCCTTACAATCAGTGTGAAAACGGTGGAGAATCATAAAGGGAACATCATGGAAAAACTAAAACTAAGTAATCGCCGTGAGTTGATGGAATTCGCCTTTAAAAGGGGGTTGCTCGAATTTGACTGAACCTTCTAGCCACCATGTAACGATCCAAAAACAAATACAAACGGAATTGGAGCAACTTAAATCGGATTTGAAACTGGACTTTATCGCGGTAGCACTTGCTGATGAGAATTATCGAGATATTCATTGGAAAATGGCGCTCGGGGCGAACACAGAACGCTATAAAAAAATTATGGTTCGTATGGGAAAAGGGATGGCTGGAAAAGTGTTGAAATCAAAAGCCCCTTATATCGTCAACTATTTTCCAGAGGAAGTGCGGGATGAAATGCTGGAATATCCGATTTTCCTCATTGAGTCGATCCGTTCTGGTATGGGGGTATCTGTTGACTCATCACGGCCTGAACAAAAGTTATCCTATGGTGTATTACTTGTAGGGCAACGAGAAGAACGAATATTCAGCCCACAAGAAGTCGAACGAGTAGAACAAAGTGCAGCAGCGCTCGCTGCTCTCTATGATCATACCGCCGCATTTGTCTCCTTAGCCGAGCCAGAAGAAGCAGAACAAGTAGATTTGACAGGTCCACTGCTACAGCAACTACGAAAATTGCATAAAGAAGGGGTTCAGTGTGAACTGCTGGATCAGCGGCTTACACGCCTTTCAAGTCATCGTCAGCAAGAAATTGCAGAAGTCTTAGATCTTCTGGTACATGATTATTTCAGTGGATTATCTAGTGCCAAAATCACGCTGGAGCAGGATGCCATAGGGTATACACTTGTCGTGTATGAAGGGAAGGGAGCAAGCTCCCATACCCATGAGTCTTTTCATGCCTTGAGAGAACTTCTAAAATCTCTGAAGTCGGATCTTGAAGTATCTGTAGCACAGCATCGTCAGTCCGTACGATTCGCCATTCCTACCCGTCAACTAATGGATGAGATTCACTGGGAAGTATAGGCTAATTTAAAATAGGTGCATGAAGGGGGATTTCCTAGAGAACAATTGAGGGAATTCCCCAATTCTTTTTCGTCCTCTCTATAAGGATAATGAAATCATAGTAGTTAGTCTTATGAGGAGGATAGGTCATGAAACCACCTAAAGCAATACTCCCCTTACAAACCCTAAGTTTGGTCTTAGGTTTTGCGGTTTGGGGTATTCTATCATCGTTAATCGTATTTATTAAGGACGGAATTCCATTAACGCCGGGACAATTGTCTCTCGTTACAGCAGTACCTGTCGTACTTGGTTCAATCTTGCGAATCCCATTTGGTTTTTGGACCAACAAATACGGTGCTCGCAATATGTTTTTGGTCAGCTTCCTTGTATTGCTGATCCCGGTATTTTACATTAGCCGAGCAGATAGTTTCATTGATTTAATTATTGGAGGTTTGTTCCTGGGGATCTCGGGTGCAACATTCTCCGTCGGTGTTACTTCACTGCCTAAATACTATCCAAAAGAAAAACATGGTCTTGTTAACGGAATTTATGGACTTGGTAACTTAGGGTCCGCACTTAGTACGTTCTTCGCACCGGTGCTTGCAGAGCAATTTGGATGGCGTACTACGGTGCAAATTTATATGATTTTACTTGCTGTCTTTATTCTTGCGAACTTCTTCCTTGGTGATCGAAAAGAATCTAAAATGAATACTTCCTTGAAAGACCAAGTTAAAGGTGTATACAAGAATGAAAAGCTATGGTTATTATGCTTCTTCTACTTTATTACCTTTGGTGCTTTCGTTGCTTTCACTGTATTCTTGCCGAATCATCTCGTGAATAATTTTGGAATCAGTAAGGTGGATGCTGGACTGCGCGCAGCTGGATTCATTACACTCGCAACATTTATGCGTACAACAGGAGGATGGCTTGGTGACAAATTCAATCCATTCAAAATCTTGTTGTTCGTATTCGCCGGTTTAACCATTGGCGGTGTTGTTCTTGCGTTCTCTCCAGGAATTTCGATCTTTACCGTAGGATGCTTGCTCATTGGACTATGTGCAGGGATTGGTAATGGTACGATTTTCAAATTGGTTCCACTTTATTTTGCAAAACAATCGGGTATTGCAAATGGTCTGATTTCTGCACTAGGGGGCTTAGGTGGTTTCTTCCCGCCGCTGATGCTTTCTTCCCTGTTTGCGATTACAGGTCACTATGCGATCGGATTCATGGCACTGGCGATGGTTTCCTTGTGCAGTATCCTTCTCGTACTGTATATGTACTGGCAAGATCGTATGAAACTTGCTGAGAAAATCGTAAACACTACGTCGCAAGCTGTACTTGTGACGAACTCAAAAGGAATCATTCAGACAATTAACCCGGCCTTTACGGAGATTACCGGTTACACTGCTGAAGAATCGATCGGAAAAACACCTGGATTCTTGAAATCAGGTAAACATGAAGGTCCATTTTATGATGTGATGTGGAAGCAGCTCAAAGAGAAGCATTCCTGGTCAGGCAACATTTGGAACAAGAAAAAGAACGGAAATCTATATCTGCAGTATTTAACGATTAACGGCATTCAAAATGATGTCGGAGAAGTCAATTATTATGTAGGTGTATTTAGTGAAGTTGATCCGAAAGAAGTTCAGAATGCTTCACTTAAAGTAGATCGAAATACAAAACAAAAATAAAGGGATACAAGCATGAACCACCGGAAAAATAGTGGATAACTTTATGTACAGGTGCCGTTCATGCAAAAATATCCTGTAGGACATTGGCTGTGGAGCTTAGGCGCTTCACAGCCATTTTCCGCATTACAGCCGTTCTGGTATGGGGGAGTTCCCTATGTCCTTGTGTGGAGTATGATCTCATGAGCTAACAGAAAGGGTATCTGCCAGAACATGATGATATGATGATATAAGACGTAATCAAAGAATATGGAGGTGCTGCTGTGTTATCAGGAATGAAACAAGAAGAGGTGCGAAGCATAGGCAGTCTGCCTGTACTACAGGTGATCGGCTATAAGAATAGCGGCAAAACCACCTTATGCTGCAAGCTAATTGCAGCGCTAACGGCAAAAGGAGTTCGTGTTGGTTCAGCTAAGCGTGATGCACATACCTTTGAGCTGGACGATGCGGGAACGGATAGTTCCAAACATCTGGCCAGCGGAGCGGTAGAGACCGTACTTACATCGAAGACAGCGACTCGCATGATGCGAGAATCGGAGACATCTTTAGATCAAATTGCGGAGCAAATGAAGGAAAGAGTCGACCTTTTGCTTGCAGAAGGCTTCAAAACGGCCCCTTATCCAAAAATCGCACTGCTTCGTGATCAAAACGATATGGAAAGTTTGCTGAGACAAGCTTCTAATATCAAGCTATTCCTTAGCTGGCAGGATTCTCTCGTCTTAGAAGGAATCCAGTGGCAGCGAGAAAACGGCTATGCAGAGATTCCGATCATTTTCATGAATAACGAAACGACTGTCCTTCAGCACTCTATTTCCCTCGCATTATCTCTTTTATCACAGAAATGAGTCAACCTCGCATTCAGTACATGAACATCGGGGAATCCCTACCTTGGAATGGGGGAGTTCCCCCCTCTTAATCACCCTAACCTTGCGTATACAATAGAAGTATCAAAATGCGCAAGGAGCTGGAAAGATGAATAAAACCAATCCTCTATTACAAAGATTAAAATTTTTCCGTAAGCGCGAAAAGAACTCGGAAGGATGGAGTGAAGTTACTGTTGCCGACCGTTCTTCTGAAGAAATGTATCGCAATCGTTGGCAGCATGACAAAGTTGTACGTTCAACACATGGCGTCAACTGTACAGGTTCTTGCAGCTGGAAAATTTTTGTTAAAGACGGCATTGTTACTTGGGAAACACAACAAACAGATTATCCTACGACTGGGCCGGATATGCCGGAATTTGAACCTCGCGGTTGTCCGCGTGGAGCAAGCTTTTCCTGGTATCTCTATAGTCCACTGCGTGTGAAATATCCATACATTCGTGGTAAATTGCTTGAACTATGGAGAGAAGCAAAACGCGAACATCAAGATCCTGTGAAAGCATGGAATTCGATTGTTGCAGATAAGAACAAAAAATTAATATATAAATCAGCACGTGGTAAAGGTGGAATGGTCCGCGCAACCTGGGATGAAGTATCCGAGATCATTTCTGCTTCCATGCTACACACCATTAAACAAAACGGACCAGACCGTATCATTGGATTTTCTCCAATCCCTGCGATGTCCATGGTGAGTTATGCAGCAGGATCTCGTTTCCTTTCTCTTGTGGGATCACCGCTGCTTAGTTTCTATGACTGGTATGCGGATCTGCCTCCGGCATCACCGCAAATTTGGGGTGATCAAACGGATGTTCCTGAAAGTAGTGACTGGTACAATTCCAGCTATTTGCTAGTATGGGGTTCAAACCTGCCTATGACGAGAACACCGGATGCTCACTTCATGACAGAAGCACGGTACCGTGGAACGAAAGTGGTATCCATTAGTCCGGACTACGCGGAATTTGTAAGATTCGCAGATAAGTGGCTCCCAGCAAAACAAGGAACGGACGGAGCACTAGCGATGGCAATGGGCCACGTTATTTTAAATGAGTTCTATGTGAAACAAAGCACACCTTATTTCAATGAATATTCCAAAAAATATACAGATTTCCCATTCCTCGTCATGTTGGATGAGAAAGACGGCGCCTTTACGGCAAATCGCTTCCTCACTGCCAAAGATCTTGGTGTGGATACCAATAATGCAGAGTGGAAAACCGTACTGATCGATGAAAATTCAGGCGAGCTTCGCATCCCGAACGGAACCATCGGTTCACGCTGGGGAGAAGAAGGAAAATGGAACCTCGAAATGGTGGATACCATTACTGGGGAAGAAATTTCTCCACAGCTTGGGCTCGGAACATCGGCTGATGGTCAACTGACAATTAAGTTCCCTTACTTTGACGACGAAGGAAATACCGTTGTTACTCGTAACATTCCATACCGTACGATCACGACTCTAAATGGGGAAACCTACCGAGTAACTAGCGTATTTGATCTTATGCTTGCCCACTACGGTGTTGATGCCGTAAACGGAAGCAATTACGATGATGCGAACACGGTATATTCACCTGCATGGCAAGAACAGATTACAGGCGTAGATCGTGAATCTGTGATTCAAATTGCGCGTGAATTCGCTCAGAATGCAGTGGATAGTAAAGGTCGTTCCATGATTATCGTGGGTGCCGGTATTAACCACTGGTACAACTCCGATACCATCTATCGCAGTGTGCTGAACCTTGTGTTAATGACAGGCTGCCAAGGTGTGAATGGCGGAGGCTGGGCGCATTATGTTGGACAAGAAAAACTTCGTCCTGCAGAAGGCTGGGCTAATGTTGCGTTTGCACGTGACTGGACGATGCCGCCGCGCCAGCAAAATGGTACATCTTTCTTCTATTTTGCTACGAATCAATGGAGATTTGAATCGAATCCAGTAGATGGACATACATCTGCGCTGGTAGATGGAGCACGTTATTCTCATTATGCGGATTACAACGTAATGGCTGCTCGTCTAGGATGGCTGCCTTCGTATCCGCAATTTAATAAAAACTCGATTGAAGTTGCGAAAGAAGCGTCCGAGCAAGGTCACAATACACCGGAAGGTGTAGCAAGTTATGTTGCACAGCAGCTGAAAGATCGTAAAATGCAGTTTGCAATTGAAGATCCAGATGCAGAAGTAAACCATCCAAAAGTCATGTTTGTATGGCGTGCGAACCTGATCTCAAGTTCAGGTAAAGGACATGAATACTTCCTGAAATATTTACTTGGAGCACACAACGGACTGCTGAATGATGATTCGGAGACGATTCGTCCGAAAGAAATCAAATGGCATGACAAAGCAGCGGAAGGAAAACTCGACTTGATGGTAGACATCGATTTCCGCATGTCCGGAACAGCTGTTTATTCTGATATCGTGCTTCCTGCAGCAACTTGGTATGAGAAGAGCGATCTGTCTTCTACAGATATGCATCCGTTCATCCATCCATTTAACCCGGCTGTAGCGCCGCTATGGGAATCCAAGTCTGACTGGGAGACATTTAAGACGATTGCCAAAACATTCTCTGAAATGGCAGAAAACCAGTTCACAGAACCGCAGCGTGATCTTGTAGCTGTTCCGCTTCAGCATGATACACCAGATGAATTGTCTCAGCCTTTCGGCCGAATTTTGGATTGGAGCAAAGGTGAGATCGACGCAATTCCTGGAAAAACAATGCCGAAGTTTGTGGTAGTAGAACGGGATTATGCTTCTGTGTATAAGAAAATGACGGCACTTGGACCTAATATCAAAGATAAACCTTACGGTATTAAGGGCATTAACTGGTCTGCAGCAGAAGAATATGAACTTATGAAAAAAGTGAATGGCGTAGTGGAAGAGCCTGGTATTAGCGAAGGATGTCCGAAACTCGTAACAGACCGGCATATGGCGGAAGCCATCCTGTCCTTGTCCACGACAAGTAACGGTAAAATGGCGGTTAGAGCTTGGGAATCACTAGAGCAAAAAACAGCCCTTAAACTGAAAGATCTGGCGGAAGACCGGATGGAAGAACGGTTTACTTTTAATGAAATTACAACGCAGCCAAAAACCGTAATCACTTCACCTGCTTTCAGTGGTTCTGAACAACATGGTCGTCGTTATTCACCATTTACAACGAATGTAGAGCGCCTGATTCCTTATCGTACGCTTACAGGACGTCAGCATTACTTCCTCGATCATGAAATGTTGACTGAGTTCGGTGAAAACATGGCGATTTATAAACCAACGATGAAACATGCACCTTTCCATACCAATAAAAAACGTCCAGCGACGAAAGGGAAAGAAATTGTACTGAACTTCATGACACCGCATAGTAAATGGTCTATTCACAGTATGTATTTTGATTCTCTGCCAATGCTCACATTGTTCCGAGGAGGACCAACAATTTGGGTCAATAAAGACGATGCAGCAGACGCAGATATTAAAGATAACGACTGGATTGAGTGCTTCAACCAAAATGGTGCGGTCGTTGCTCGTGCCGTTGTCACGCACCGTATGCCTCGCGGAATGGCTTACATGCACCATGCGCAGGACCGCACAATTAACGTGCCTGCAACGGATGTGACTACGACACGCGGTGGTACACACAACAGTCCAACACGGATTCACGTGAAACCAACGCACATGATTGGCGGCTATGCCCAACTGAGCTACGGATTTAACTACTATGGCCCTACAGGAAACCAACGGGATCTGTATGTTGTGATCCGCAAACTTGAGGAGGTGAACTGGCTTGAAGATTAAAGCGCAAATCGGAATGGTCATGAACTTAGATAAATGTATTGGATGTCATACCTGCTCGGTCACTTGTAAGAACACATGGACAAACCGTAAAGGTGCCGAATACATGTGGTTTAACAATGTAGAGACAAAGCCAGGTATTGGATATCCAAAACAATGGGAGAACCAAGATAAATATAAAGGCGGTTGGGAACTGAAAAAAGACGGCAAGCTTGAACTTCGTTCAGGCAGCCGTGCGAATCGCCTGAAAAATATTTTCCATAACCCAGATCAACCAACAATCGATGATTACTACGAGCCATGGGACTATGATTATGAGAAACTTCAGCAGAGTCCTGAGCTTAAACACCAGCCAGTAGCACGTCCAAAATCGCAGATCACTGGTGAATATATGAACCTCGAGTGGGGACCAAACTGGGAAGATGATCTAGCCGGCGTACATGAGTCAGGCTATGAAGATCCGAATATGAAGGGGATCGAAGAATCCGTTCGTATGGAGTTTGAACAGGTATTTATGATGTACTTGCCACGTATTTGTGAGCACTGCATTAACCCAGCCTGCGTATCCAGCTGTCCTTCCGGAGCGATGTACAAACGGGAAGAAGATGGAATCGTTCTGGTTGATCAGAATGCTTGCCGTTCCTGGAGATTCTGTGTATCGAGCTGTCCATATAAGAAAGTGTACTTCAACTGGCAAACGAACAAAGCGGAGAAATGTACACTTTGCTTCCCGCGGCTCGAGCAAGGACTGCCTACGATTTGCTCTGAAACTTGCGTAGGAAGAATCCGTTACCTGGGCGTTATGCTGTATGATGCGGATAAAGTGGAAGCAGCAGCTTCGGTTGCAAACGAGCAAGATCTGTATGAATCACAGCTTGATGTATTCCTGGATCCGAATGATCCTGAAGTCATTGCTGCAGCGCGAGCAGCGAATATTCCAGAAGACTGGATTGAGCATGCACAGCGTTCACCGATCTACAAGATGGTAGTCGACTGGAAGATTGCACTTCCGCTTCATCCGGAATACCGGACACTGCCAATGGTATGGTATGTACCGCCGCTCAGCCCAATCACGAACATGGTGGAAGGTAAAGGCGCATCGGCAACACCAGAAGATATTTTTCCGGCAATTGATGACATGCGTATTCCTGTTCAGTATCTGGCAAACTTACTGACTGCTGGAGATACAGATGTGGTTACGAATGTGCTGAAAAAGATGGCGGTTATGCGTTCACATATGCGTTCTCGTAACTTAAACAAAACACCTGATCTTGACATACTGAAACAATTTGGTATGACGGAAAAAGATACAGAAGAAATGTACCGTTTACTTGCAATTGCGAAATATGAAGATCGGTTTGTCATTCCTTCCGCGCACCGAGAGGAGTTCGCAGATCTCTATTCCGAACAAGGAAATTGCGGGTTCACGAATATGATGGGCGGACCTGGACCTTGTGGCGGGTGAGTCTTACGTTTCCATCGAATCGAAAAGGAGTGATCGGATATGAAAGAGATAACGCTGCGTTCAAGCTGGATGCTCTTCTCACAGCTATTGCAATACCCGGATGCAACATGGCAAGAAACGTCAGATGACATGTATGTTGATTGGTGCCATTTGATTCAGGAAGAGAACGAAGATGTGAGAGATACACTGCAAACCTTAGCTGGAGACTGTATTGCCTCCTTTGCTGGTATGGATGCAGAGGCAATTACATCCGCCTATGTGAAGACTTTTGATTTTAATAAGAAATCAAATTTGTATCTAACTTATGGACAACTGGGTGAAGATCGGGAACGTGGTCCTGCCTTGCTGCGTTTGAAGCAGCTGTATGAAGAAGAGGACATGATCATGGATACCGATGAGTTACCTGATTTTCTGCCGCTGGTGCTTGAATACGTGGCTGTTGCACAAATGGACAGAGGTATAGGGCTTTTAGTCTCTTTCCGTAAAGCACTCGAACAGCTGAAATCAGCACTAGATAAGCAAAATAGTCCTTATCGATATGTTATGGATGCCATACTGTGGATACTTGATGATTCGGGTATCACGGAAGGGTTAATCGAAATATCAGCTCCGGCTGCATGCGGAAGCATACCTTCTGCACAAGGCTGCGGTCCGATGTGGGCCGCTGCCGGATATGGACAAGTTAAGGAGGGAACCTCATGACTTGGGGAAGTCAATTTTTCTGGGTGATTTATCCCTATATCATACTCATCTTGTTTTTGGTGGGTCTTTATTATCGCTATCAAACAGATCAGTTTGGCTGGACAGCGAAATCGAGTGAGCTCTTAGAGAAGAAGAAGCTGCGCCTTGGAAGTAACCTGTTCCACATTGGAATTATCCTTGTCTTCTTTGGTCATGTAGGTGGTATTCTTATCCCTAAATCTTGGCTTTCAGCACTCGGAGTTTCAGATCATCTTTATCATTTAATGGCACTTTCGATTGGAACGATTGCAGGACTTATAACGCTGATCGGTTGTATTATTCTTGTTGTTCGCCGTCTATCCGATGTTCGTATTCGGAGAACTAGCAGCTTTGGAGATATGTTATCCATCATTCTCCTTACCCTCATTGTCGTTGTTGGCATGAGTGCTACTCTATTCAATATGGCGGGCAGCGGAGAGTTTGACTACCGGGAGACCATTGGTCCATGGCTTAGAGGGGTGCTCATCTTTAGACCGGATGCTTCACTCATGAGCGAGGTGCCTCTCATTTTCCAAATTCATGTAGTTCTAGGACTATCGTTATTTGCCGTTTTCCCTTTTACAAGACTTGTGCATATGCTCAGCATGCCTATCAAATATTTGAGACGCAGCTATGTAGTGTATCGCAAACGGGGTTAATAGGGTTTTCTAAATATTATATATAGATATCATATGATTCGGATGTATTGAAAAAGGGCATGGTCCGCTTAGCGGAATCCATGCCGCTTTTTTCTAAACAGGAGATAGAGGAAGGAGGAGATCGTGTGAATCAGGGTCGCTATAGCAGACAGGAGAATTTTCAGCCTATTGGTTTACAGGGGCAGCAGCTTCTCTCTGATGCGCATGTGCTCATTATCGGTGCAGGTGCGCTTGGTTCAGGGAATGCGGAAATACTTGCTCGTTCAGGAATAGGAACGATCACAATCATTGATCGCGATGTGGTGGAATGGAGCAATCTGCAGCGCCAATCCTTATATTCTGAACAAGACGTAACTGAGCAGCTTCCTAAAGCGATTGCAGCAGCGAATCGATTAAAGGAAATTAATTCGGATATTCGTGTGAACCCCTATGTAATGGATTGTTCGGCACTGGACCTTCAGAACATACTAGAGAATCACAACATCGATTTAATTCTTGATGCAACCGATCATTTTCCTATCCGTTATATGATCAATGATATATCCTATCGCTATCAAATCCCCTGGATTTATGGAGCTTGCTCCGGTAGTTTTGGTGCGGTGTATAACTTTATCCCTGGAAAAACACCTTGTCTTCATTGCTTACTGAAGCGCATGCCTTTTGGTTCTGCTTCTTGTGACATTGAAGGGATTATTGCGCCCGCCGTACAAAGGGTGGTTTCTACGCAATCTGCCGAAGCGCTCAAATGGCTAACCGGTAACAAAAGTAAGATGTCTGATCGTTTTATGGTTTTTGATCTGTGGACGAATATGTCACAGGCGATCCGCATTCATGATGAGGCAGGGCATCGAACATGCCAAACCTGTGGAGCCGAGCCGACTTATCCATACCTGGGGTATGATACAGAGATAAAAACAGAGGTACTATGTGGCCGAAGCTCTGTCTGGGTCCGTTATCCGAGAGAAGAATTACTTGATCTAGAAGGTGTTGCTAAGCGTGCAATGGGGAAAGATACTGGCGTAAGAGTGACCCCTCACCTTATTCAGATCGAAGAAGAGAATTTCAGGCTTGTTATTTTTCAAGATGGACGGGCACTCATTCATGGCACCTCGGATCCTGTAGAAGCTAAGAAACTGTATCAGCGATATGTGATGTGACTTCATGTAAAGAAGGTGATCTTTTATGAAAATATTATGTTTTGCGCATTTAAGTGAGCAATTAGGAACTCATGAATTGGACTTAGATCTGGGTTCGACCACAGTTGCTGACTTTCGATTAGAGATGAAAAGACGTTACCCTGAGCTATTACTTGATCACGTGATGATCGCAGTAAACGAACAATTCGCAGATGACCAAGATCAGATTGGTCCTAACGATACGGTAGCTTTGCTTCCGCCCGTTAGCGGCGGGTAAGGAGTACATGCTGATGAGTAATGATAAACTAACCCATTTTAATGAACAAGGCCGGGCTCATATGGTTGATGTTACGGATAAAAAAGAAACGAAACGGATCGCTGTTGTGAGAAGCCAGATCCAAATGCAGCCGGAAACCTTAAGAAGAATTAAGGAAGGTTCCATGGAAAAGGGCGATGTCCTTGCTGTAGCCCAAATTGCCGGCATCATGGCAGCAAAAAAGACATCCGATATGATTCCCATGTGTCATCCCATCCCGCTGACAGGGATTGATATTACCTTTGAATTCGTGAGCGAAGAGATCTTAGCTTTTGAAGTGACAGTGAAGACAACCGGCGTAACAGGTGTTGAGATGGAAGCTTTAACGGCAGCTCAAACCGTAGGATTAACGATATATGATATGTGTAAAGCAATAGATAAAGGGATGATTCTCGGACCTACTTATCTAGCGCGCAAGCAAGGCGGAAAAAGCGGTGATTACCAACGTCAAAATCCATGAGATCTACGGAAGAAAAGGAGGCCGAAAGTGGACAGTTCATTATTCCTGATCACGGATCAACCTATTGAAGCAGACGAAGTGATTAGTAAAGTAAAGCGGAGGGAAGCAGGAGCAATCACCCTGTTTTTAGGTACAGTACGAGAACTTACCTTTGGTAAACGAACCTTATATCTGGAATACGAAGCTTATCCCTCTATGGCAGTTAAACAATTAGAAAGCATTGGTGAGGAAGTACGCGCGCGCTGGGCAGATACATGTGTAGCTATCACCCACCGTATAGGCAGGCTTGAAATTTCTGATGTTGCCGTTGCAATTGCGGTCTCTTCTCCCCACCGAAAAGTGGCTTATGAAGCGAATGAATATATCATTGAACGGATTAAACAAATTGTACCGATCTGGAAAAAAGAATACGGCGAAGATGGTTCGGAGTGGATTGGAGATCAATTAAACCAAGTCACCTATCCAGAAGGTCGTCCATTACTTCATGATCTATCCAAAGAAGAAACGGATCATGCATAAGTAACTTGGTTACAAACCACCCTATTTTAAAAGAAAGGAGATGATGACCGGATGACAGTACCTCGTCTCGTAGATTCGTTTGGCCGAAAGCATGAATACTTACGAATATCAGTGACAGACCGCTGTAATTTGCGCTGTGTTTACTGTATGCCGGAAGAAGGAATGGAATTCGAACCTTCCGATAAGATACTTACTTATGATGAGATAGCTGACGTAGTGCGGGTTGTTGCAGGAATGGGAATATCCAAAATCAGACTGACAGGAGGAGAACCCCTTGTCCGAAAAGAACTGGAGAAACTAGTGGATATGATCGCCCATATTCCCGGGATTGAAGATATTGCTCTTACAACGAATGGGATTTTTCTAGGACCTCGTGCAGCGAAGTTAAAAGAAGCAGGCCTGACACGTGTGAATATAAGTTTGGACTCCTTACGCCCAGATCGGTTTAAAATGATTACACGCGGAGGCAACGTTCAAAAGGTACTGGACAGCATTGATACCTGTCTCAAAGTGGGGCTGACTCCCATCAAGCTGAATGTGCTACTCATGAAAGGGATTAATGATGATGAAATCGCTGATTTTATTTCCCTGACGAAAGATCGGGATATCCATGTGCGTTTCATCGAATATATGCCCATCGGACACAGTGATGAACAGTGGAAAAAACTTTACTTGCCACTCAGCACAGTGAAAGAAGTATGCACACAGCAGGAATGGGATTATGAAAGTGTAGGCAATGTAAAGGGGAATGGACCCGCACAGAATTATCGACTGAAAGGTGCCGTTGGCAGTTTTGGTTTGATTCATCCTGTTAGTGAGCATTTCTGTCAGTCTTGCAACCGTCTGCGTCTTACCGCTGATGGGTATATTAAGCCATGTCTAGCATGGACTGAACAGTTCCAAGTCCGAAATGTAATCGGGGATGACGAAGCACTGCGGCATATGTTTCTAGAGGCGATTGGTACGAAGCCCGAACATCATGAAATGTACAAGTTCCTACAGGGTGGACAAGAAACATCCCATACGCCTACCCACCGTAGAATGTCACAAATTGGTGGTTAGGAGGGGGTAAGTATGGGGGTTTTTTCTAAGAAAAATATGAAATATGTTGTTCTTTTTTTCACAATTTTTCTGCTATTATTGGGATGTGGGAATCAACAGGCTGAGAAGCAGACAGATGGTAAAGAAATAGAGATTACGGTTTCTGCCGCAGCGAGTCTAACCGATGCTCTGCAAGAAATTCAAGATAACTATAGAGCGGAAAACTCCAATGTTACGATCTATTTTAACTTCGGTGGATCGGGAGCATTGCAGCAGCAGATTGAGCGAGGGGCCCCAGTTGATCTGTTTATTTCTGCATCCAAATCCTATATAGAAGCTCTTGCTCAGCAAGGAATAATTGCAGAGGACGAGCAGACTACCTTGCTGACGAATGAACTTACTGTGATTACCGCAGCGGATGACAAGACAACGATTCGAGATGTGAACGATTTGCTAAGAACGGAAGTTAGCAGTATAGCCATTGGGATTCCTGAAACCGTGCCAGCTGGTAAGTATGCGAAAGAAGCGCTTCAGCATGGAAACGTATGGGATGATGTAGAGTCCAAAATTATTCAAGCGAAAGATGTGCGTCAGGTTCTGCAATATGTGGAGACGAAAAATGTAGAGGCAGGTTTTGTATACAAGACAGATGCTCTCTCTTCAGATAAAGTAAGAATTGCCTATACGGTGGATCCCTCATTCTATACTCCCATTGAATACCCTGTAGGCGTAATTCATTCTTCAGCAAATAAACAAGAGGTTATGGAATTCTACACTTATTTGCAATCGGAGGAAGCAATGTCTATTTTCAAAAAGTATGGTTTCTCGGCTCCTGGTGAGTAAACATGGATATAGACTTTATGCAGCTATGGAGTCCGATACGCCTCTCACTGCAGGTCGCTGCGATCTCCAGTGTCCTCAGTACCTGTTTTGGTATTTTTTTTGCTTGGCGTATGTCTATTACAAGATTCCCAGGGAAAGTGATCGTCGAGACGATATTCATGCTTCCACTTGTATTGCCTCCGACCGTGATCGGTTTTTTGCTGCTTGTATTTCTGGGTAGGAACAGCTGGGTTGGTGAGCTTATCGAAAGTATATTTTCTACTTCGATTATTTTTTCCTGGGGAGCTGCAGTCATTGCTTCCGTTGTTGTATCTTTCCCGCTGGTGTACCAGACGATGAAGAACGGGTTTGCTGCGATTGATACGAATATTATGGACGCAGCGCGCTCTAGTGGTGCGAATGAATGGCAGTTATTTCGTTATGTTACCTTACCTATAACTCTTCCTTCGGTAATGACCGCTTATATTCTTAGTTTCGCACGCAGTCTTGGGGAGTTCGGTGCAACCCTTATGATTGCCGGAAATATTCCGGGCAAGACACAAACGGTCCCAACGGCCATTTTTGTAGCAGTGGAATCTGGTAATATGACGATGGCCTGGCTCTGGACGATCTCTATCATTCTTATTTCGTTTCTGCTTCTGCTCCTGACGAGAATGAAGAAAACGAGTTGAATAAACAAAAGAAGAGAGGACCATACCGATGAAGCAGAATAAATTGGTGATTCCTCATGAACATGGGGGATGGGCCATGATTAGTGTTCCGTTCTTATTTGGCGTGATGGCAGGGACACCCCGCTTTAGTCACATTCTTTTATTTATAGCGTGGTTGTTCTTATACCTAGCTTCGTATCCTTTATTACAAGCAATAAAAAGAAAAAAACAACGGACGCATTTATTAAAATACGCCGTCATTTATGGTGTAATTGCTATAGCAGCACTCCTATATCCTCTTATTGACAAACCTCAATTATTTTATTTTGGAATCCCATTCCTGATCTTATTAAGTGTGAACATATGGCATGTCAAACAGAAGGCGGAAAGAGCTATTTTGAATGATTTCTGTGCCATTGTGATCTTTTCCTTAGGAGGAGCTGCATCTTACTTGTATGGCGGCGGCACTTGGGATGCAGAGATGCTGACTATTGTGATCTATAACTTAATTTACTTCATGGGAACAGCGCTTTTCGTGAAAACGATATTCCGGGAAAGAGGCAATTCAGCTTGGGAAAAAGCAGCTAAAATCTATCATATATTGATTCTCATCATTCCATTTATATTAAGCCAACCTTGGATGATTTTACCGTTTATTTTCCCGCTCGTGCGTACGTATCTGTTCTCTGGAAAATCAATGAAGCCAATGAAAGCAGGAATTCTGGAGGTGATTGGAGCATTACAATTTATTATGATCTCGTGGTTAGTGTATTGAAGAGGACATTAATTATCATTGAGAAAAAGAGTATAAGTGTAATAATGGCAATAATTAGACGAGAAATAGACCGTTCCGAGAGTGAAGGCGGTCTATTTTTTATACCATAAAAACAGGATCATGGGATTCTATTGTCAAAAAAATGGAGCCACTATTTTAATGCCTCACTCCGTAGATTTAAAATCTTATGTATTTTCTGTCTAATCCTTAAAAGGATAATAATCTATATTATATACAATAAGAAGAACCATTATTAGTAATATAATTGTACTGATATACTGTCTTGATTCCTTTATAAAAATATATTCCATAATTGCCTGAAAACCAAATAAAAATGCCAAATAGGTCATCCAATAAGACATTCTTAGAGTGTCTGATTCGTTAGTAATACCAAACCATTGTGTGATTAAAAACAGTATAAGGGTAGTAATACCACCCCAACGATCTACATTTTTACCAGAGGTTTCTGATAATTTTTTCTTTTCAACCCCAAGTATCTTATTTGATATTCTATCTATCAAGAATAACAAAATAAGCAGACCAATTATAAACAATAATAACTCCACCTAATCCACCCCTTATTATACCTTTCATGTCATTAACAAACAATTCTCTGAGTGTATCACAAGTTTTCGTATCTTGTAATAAACTCTATTTTAATAAATAGAATATATGCTATACAAAATTTCTGTTAACTCATAGTAAAAAACTAATAACCCAATTAAGACGGTAATTGAACTATCTTGCCCAATTGGATAACGAAAAGAGAGCAGTTACCAACTGGCAAGCTGCTCCCTGCTGTGCTCAACTATCGTTTTTTCGTTAGTAAAATGTAATGCTCCTAGGTTAATGAATACTATTATAAATACTTTTAAATTCTTGAACAAAATCAATCGGCAGCATAGGTTCATCAGAAGCGGCTACTCGTTGCAGATCTTTTAACCAGTTCTTTGATTTTTCATCCAAATTTGACACATCGTTTGCTTGATGAAAATAAATATAGAACAATGCATAACGAAGTTTAATAGACTCTTGTAAATATTCTATTTCTTCTTCTTGGATTGTATTTTCCTTTAGATATCCTTTTATAAAATGGCGGAAAAACAATCTATAATATTCCGTTTTATTTTCAAATTCCTTATACGGAAAAAAAAGTGCATAACACAATGTAATCCCAATATCGTTTACGAAATACGTATAACTGCAATCATCGAAATCGAACAAATAAATGTTGCCGTTATGCAGATAAAAATTACTTTGACTAAAGTCACTATGAATCAAACCGTATGTATCTTTGGACTTGGGCAGAGAAGTAAGTTTTGTTAATCTTTCTTTTAGAATTGAAATCATTACATCATCAGGTCGCAGGTACTTCTCCGCCTTTAATTGAACTTCTTGGTCCCAGGCTTGTCGTTTAAACGCCGGATTACTGCATTCATAACCCTTTGTGGAATGATGGATTTTCCCCATAAATTCGCCCCATTTTTCGTAAAGCGATTCATTCCAATCTTCATCCGACACTTCTTTTCCAAGAGCCATTTCGTATGAAATGGCTAGGAACGAACCATTTTCTGCAGCAATTTCTTCAACCATATTACCTCTGGTCGATGGAACAGCATTTGAAACTGCCAGTCCTTTATTCGACAAAAAATTTAAAAATTCAAGTTCACCCAGTATATTATTTCTTGATCTTCTAATTGTATGTGAGATTTTTAATATGAAAAATGCGTTGTTTTTCTGGTATTCATAAACAAAGCTTTCATAACCGCCCAATGAACGAACAGTGTCTTTATTAAGGTCATATCGCTTTATTGCTTCGGTAAGGATCTCTTCAGTGAATTGCTGTTCAATTTCTCGTATCATTTTCTATACCTTCTTTCATTCATAAGTTAAGTAGTTGCAATATTGAAAACGAAATGCTAAGTACAGTAAATGAAAACATCGACAAGAATGCAATTATCCCCAGAATATATGAGATCCGAATTATGCCCAAGTTCATTCCCCTTTGACCTTTCATGGGTCCTCACTCCTAACCTCAAGAATATATCCTTATGTTACCATGTTTGGAACTAACCTGCCGAATAGTTTAATGAGGTATCATTACTTGTATGCCTGTAAAACTCAGGGCTTCCATCTCATAGCAGCGGTAAAATGATCTGCCCTGCAGGGATTTAACTTCCCTGTCCGGCTTGGTACAATCTACATCGATAACGATGCGGATCTCCGCGGGGCAGAAAGGAGGGCATGATGAGCAATTTAAACGATATCATGGTAGAAACTTACGTTAGAATAGTCTTAGTTACATTAATATCTTTAGTTGTTGTATACTACGCATATCTATTGGGACAAGCAAGAGATAGATTAAAGCAAGCCTACAAGAACCCGACTGATCAAAGTATGGAACGCATTGCACTTCTTAAGCAAAAGCTCGTTCCCACGGTATGTTATTTACTAGGTATGCTTACCTTCGGGGTACTTTATCTCGTAGGAATTAATCTTGTAGTTATGTCTTATGTGCTCGTCATCTTCAATGTTATTGTTGCTTTTCTTGGCGACAAAAGGTTTTTGTCAAAAGCAGAATTCAAGAATAAATAAGAATATTACCTTATACAAAATGACTTCATCTAACAATCGATTTACACATCAGATATGATGTGGAGAGGGAGTGTCTTCCGTGGAAATGAAAGATGAGAAAGGAAATGTACTAGGTATACTAGAGATTGACTCGCTTAACAGGAACAACGTGATGGAGACCATTATTAAGGAACTAAAGCCTGGTATGGGTAAGGGGATTTATATCGCAGATGCTGGTGAAAAAAAGATTAGCCAACAAACGAATTATAAAGCAGTAGAATGGAATGCAGGTCTTACTGCTTTAAGAGAAAAAGCCTCTCCGTGGGAACTTTCATTTCCTATGGATGCGGAAATTGAGAATATTCAGGTGTACTATGGATTTGATAATTTAACCAACCAAGAAATAGATGAGATGATAGAGGAAAGCAGAAGAACGGGCAAGCACGTAGTGCTGCGAGATCTGAGGCCAAATCATACATTAGTCGGTTTAAGCCTCACTTACAACAAGAGGGGTCAGAACTTTGAGTTTCGAATATTTGGAACTACAAAAAGCCGAATTCAATTATCCGATATAGAGGATTATACCTATGAAAATGTACAGATACGAGGGAATGAGGCTGTATACATTGGAAATGATGAGAAACAACAATTGATCTGGATTGAAATGGACTCACGTGGCAAGGCGCTGCAATATGAGATTGGAACGGAAGGTAGTGACCGGGATTGGGTCATATCTATTGCTGAGACTTTGTTATAGAAAAAGCCCCTTTGTGCGCTGCACTTCAGGCCGGATGGACCGTGCCGAAGTGAATCACAAAGGGGTTATCTTTTTATTGTTTTTTCGATTTTGCCGAACTCATAAACCAGTAGGCCATACCTACAAAAACGGAGCCGCCAACGATATTCCCAAGGGTAACAGGAATCATATTATGCAGCCATCCTGCAAATGTAATCGTTTCTGGATGCCCAGGCAGTATAAGAGCAATGGTCATGAGTGACATGTTGGCTACACTATGCTCGAATCCTGCCGCAATAAATGCGTACAGCATCCACCAGATGAGAATAAGTTTCGCTGTATCTTCTTTCGTTCTCATCGATGTCCATATAGCCAAGCATACGAGCCAGTTACATAAAATGCCGCGGAAAAACAATTGGTCGATAGGCATGGTCATTTTTCCTGCAGCGGCTGTAAAGAGCAGGTGATCTGGCGGGATTTTTCCGAACACACCAGATCCATAGATCAGAAGGCAAAGTACGACAGCACCAAGCAAGTTGCCGAAGAAGACGATTGCCCAATTCTTAAATGTAAAAGCCCAAGATGTTTGCTTCGATAAACTGCTTACCGTGAAGAGCATATTATTACCCGTAAATAATTCAGAACCTGCAAAGATAACAAGTGTGAGTGCAATACCGAAGGACATCCCCATGACGAGCTGAACGGCTGGAGAGCCTGCGGCTTTAAATGAACCGCCTACTGTGAAAATAAGCATAATACCAATTCCGACATAAGCCCCTGCAAGCATAGCAGCAATGAAGTAACGTAACAAACTTGTTTGCATAAGCTTTTTTTTCGCTTCTACTGATTGATTAACCAGTTCGATCGTTGATTGGAACATCGTCTTCCCCTGCCTTATCAATGGTTACGAATAACGATTAGGTAATAGTGTTTATATCACCAAATTTTACCTCATTGTAACATATATTTTATTTTCTTCTACAAGAACGGGGAACGTGCGAACTTGACCTTCGTCCGGTGCTTGAACGCATCCATCTCGCATATCAATTTTCCAATCATACAAAGGGTCATACACATAGTGTCCAGAGACAATCCCTTCGTTCAAAGGTCCGCCTTTGGGATGAGGATTGCGATCCTCGAGTGCATAGATCTGTTCAGCAGTTTTAAATATAGCAAGACTCTGCCCCTCAATCACAACCGTTCTTCCTACACGTTCTAAAAATTCATCTGTCGTCCCGATATAAACTGACTTTTCGGTGATCGTATTAGACATCTATGAACACTCCTTTATGCAATGTAGATTAAGATTTCGCAACGACTACTTTTTCAAATAAGGTTTCTTTCAGTTTTTGATCTTTCAATACTTTTTGCCATGGATCTTCCGTACGGCTTAGTGCAATATCCATTCGTTCAGCAAGCTGTTTCCGTTGTTCAACATCTGCTACCGTGTTACGTTGAATGAGATCTAGTCCCACACGTTCTACCCAATCCGAAGTACGCTCTAAATATTTAGCTGTTTCTCTGTAGAATTGAAGTACAGCAGCACTGATTTCGATTAGTTCTTCATCTGTTTTTACTTTGCATAGCAGATCAGCAAGTCTTGCTTTAATACCGCCGTTACCGCCTACATAAATTTCCCAGCCACCGTCATTACCGACGATACCAATATCTTTTGTACAAGATTCTGCACAGTTACGTGGACAACCGTTCACTGCAAATTTGACTTTGGCAGGGAAGTCGATACGTTCAAATTTACGTTCAATCAGATCACCAATATGGAGGGAATCCTGTGTACCAAAACGGCAATAAGCAGAGCCGACACAAGTCTTAACGGTACGCAGGGATTTCGCATAAGCATAACCAGATGGCATATTTAGCTCTTCCCACACTTTAGGCAGATCTTCTTTTTTCACACCCATCATGCCGATCCGTTGACCGCCTGTCATTTTCACAAGAGGCAGATTATATTTAATCGATACATCAGCAATCTTTTTCAAATCTTGAGGTGTTGTCATACCGCCATACATCCGAGGAACAACGGTATAAGTTCCGTCTTTTTGAATATTCGCGTTCATACGCTCATTAACAAAGCGAGAAGCAGGTTCATCTTGATATGTGGTTGGCCACAGCATACCGAGATAGTAGTTCAGAGCAGGGCGGCACTTCGAGCATCCTTCTGGTTGACTCCATTCCAGGGCTTTCGTTACTTCTGCGACAGTATGAAGATTTTGCTGTTTAATTGCCTCAACAATCTCATCTCTCGACATCGTGGTGCAGCCGCAAATACCTTCTTTAACTTCTGCATCAAATCCATTTCCTAGGACAAGCTGCATTACTTGTTCTACCAGCGGTTTACATCCGCCGCAAGAGCGGGATGCGCCTGTTTTCATTTTCACTTGATCAAGAGTGGTTAGACCGTCAATAGTAACGGCATCGACAATCATTTTTTTCGTTACACCATTACAGCCGCAGACGATATCTTCATCAGTCAGTTCCGCTGCTACGTTCGCTTTGGATCCGCCGCCGCAGCATCCGCCTGTACCTGTTAATTCTGCATACAATTCTTCCGTCATGAGTTCGCCTTTTTTAACGAACCGCTCAAGTCGGGAAGAGTCATCAATGTCCCCAAATAGAACAGCACCAACGATCACATTGTCCAGCATTACAATCTTTTTATACGTACCTTTCCATCCGTCATGCATCGTGATGGTTGTATGTTGTTTTTCTTCCATAAAAGTACCGGTTGAGAATACATCAACGCCCGAAATTTTAAGCTTCGTTGAGCAGATCGATCCTTCGTATGGCTTCGTTTCCACGCCCGCAAGGGACTTTGCAAGTACCGCACCTTGCTCGAATAATGGTGCTACGAGACCGTAGCATGTGCCGCGGTGTTCCGTACATTCACCGACTGCGAATACATCAGGTACAGAAGTCTGCATGTAATCATCAACAACAATACCGCGATTTACTTCGATTCCACTATTGCTTGCAAGTTCAGTATTTGGACGAATACCAACAGACATAACGACTAACTCCGCTTCGAGCTCAGTACCATCTGTAAAAGTAAGGCCAGTAACACGAGTATCCCCTTTCAAAGCAGAGGTCTGTTTACCTAATGCGAATTTAATACCTTGGCTTTCCAGTTCTTTTTCGAGCATTTTAGCTGCAGTTACATCAAGTTGACGTTCCATGAGATAATCAGGCAGATGAACAACAGTTACATCCATGCCTAGCTGAACAAGTCCTTTCGCTGCTTCCAGGCCTAACAATCCACCGCCGATTACAGCGGCTTTTTTATACTTCGATGCTGCTGCAATCATCGTCTCACAGTCTTCAATATCGCGGAAGCCAATGACCCCTTCGAGATCAGAACCCGGAATAGGGAGGATAAATGGATTCGAGCCTGTCGCGATAATAAGGCGATCATAGTCAACTACCGTTCCATCATCCATTTGAACTGTTTTTTGTTCAGTATTAATTTTTGTGCCACGTTTACCTGTAATCAGGTGAATGCCGGCCGATTCATACCATGCACGATCATTAATTACAATATCATCAATCGTCTTGCTTCCCTCTAATACATAAGAAAGCATGATACGATTATAGTTAGGGTGGGGCTCAGCTCCAATTACCGTAATGCTGTATTGATCTGTAAGTTTAAGAAGCTGTTCAATTGTGTTCATGCCAGCCATTCCGTTACCAACAACAACAAGCTTTTGTTTTTGAGTCATAGTTAGTTCCTCCTCGTTGATTCCACTGATATCCTGCTAAGTTCTCTGTCTAATTCATTATCTTTTTATTGGAAGTGAGGTAAAAAAAGTATGTGAGTTTTTTCACATAAATATTTAAAAAAAAGGGTGTTTTATATCCTAGCACCTATTCACTGTTAATAAATATCTTCTTTATGTATCCAATAATAAACAATATAAATAATACATATTGTGAGAAAGGTCACAATATGTATTTATTTTTTGAGGGAATAGTGGACGTGGTGAAACGTAGCATTATTCTTAGTTTTCATATTTTAGCAGTAAGGGGTAGCATCATTTTACAACGGGATGTATATTTATGGGATAAACATCTATCAATTTCCATACATCTGACTTAGGAGGTTTCTATGAAAGAACTACCGACTATTCGATTAGATAGACTTTACTTGCGACCATTTCGTCAAGAGGATGCCGAGCAGGTTCAAGAATTAGCAGGCGATAAGTATATCGCTGAGACAACATTATATATCCCGCATCCCTACGAGGATGGAATGGCAAAGGCTTGGATCGATACACATACCGAACATTTTAATGAAGAAAGATCACTTACTTTAGCTATTGTACATAAAGAGGAATCTTACTTGATTGGCGCGATAACGATTGGATGCAATAAGAATTTTGATCATGGGGAGCTCGCCTACTGGATTGGAAAAAAGTATAAGAGTAATGGTTATTGTACAGAAGCTGCTAAAGGGATCGTGCTTTATGCATTTGAAGAAATGAAATTGAACCGAATCTATGCTCGTCATTTAGCGAGAAATCCTGCATCAGGTAAAGTTATGCAAAAGATTGGTATGAAATATGAAGGATTACTAAGACAGCATGTTAAAAAATGGGGCGAATATGAAGACATTGTGTGCTATGGACTGTTGAAAGACGAATATGTTAATTGAAACGACTCGTGAGTGTTAAGGAGGGAATGCAGCGATGAGGATAAGAATCGGGCTTACCTTCATGATATTTATTCTGGGATTACTGATGGGATGCGACGGAGAAACCGTAAACGGAAATCAGGTGACACAGGAGGATGAAACATCCCAAACGGAAGAAGTGCTGGGCAATAGAAAAGAAGAAACTGCTGTTCCTTATAAACGACAGATCTACACTAAAACTGGTTCGGATTTCTCTTGGGAATGGAGCGCGAAGAATCTACCCGAGGAAATAATAGATCAATATGAGAATTATGTAAATTCCGTACCTGGTGGATTTGTGATACAAGAAACCCCCTCCGAGTATTTTATATGTGTAAGTTTTGGAAGGAAGGAATCCGTAACGAAGGGATTTAAGATTAATTCTTTAGCTATGCACGATATAGATTCAGATAGAAGCTTTCTAAGGATTCACGCCATCCCTGTATCTGACGAAGATGTGATGGATAAGGATGTGCAGGGAGAAGTCACTATAAGAGCTCTGATCAGTGTGGCAAAGAAAGATTTACCTGGGGGAATTGGTATCAATGAGATGATCTTGAGTGTTGAAGAGGAAAAATAGTAATTTGCATGAGAGGAAATCCAATGACAAACATCATTTTAATCGAGCCTATTTGTGTGGGGAAATCGACATTTTGTAGAGCATGACTCCAATGAGAAGTTAGCGAAACATATTATTTATACGAAAAATCAAACTCCCGAAGAAACGATGAGAGAAATTATGAGTTATACATCTGTAATCTAATAGAAAGATAATAATGGAGGGATTTTATTGGGAATTGAATGGTATGACATGATCGCGAGACGAAATGGCGGTTATAAAGGAAGAGCGGAATGTACAGTCGAAGGTCGTTCTGCGGAAGACATTTTTGAAGAACGTTTAATTGATTTAATTCCAAACTATCATTCTGTCCTGGATGCAGGCTGTGGTCATGGGGAATTTACGTTAAAGATGTCCAAGTACGCGAATAACATCATTGGATTTGATAATTCTCAAGAACTCTTCAAGATTGCACAAACTTTATTACAAAACAGTTCAGTTCAAAACGTTGACTTTGTTTACGCTACAACTAAATCTGAAATGCCTTTTGAAGATGGTCAATTTGATCTAATCTATGACCGTAGGGGACCGACATCCATTATTAATCATAGTAGATTACTAAGACCGGGTGGAATGATATTTGGGATTCATACGAATGTTGACAAGGTAAAAGTAAGATTGATAGAAAATGGTTATGAAGAAATCGAAATTGAAGAATATAACCACTCTGTTACTTATTTTCCGAATGAACAAGAGTTTGCTAAGTTTCTATCCGACATACCTGGTAATCCAGACTTTACAAATTCAGAATTAAAAGAAGAACTTGAGAAGAAATTAAATGGAAATATCATTAACGGAAGAATTGGCGTTAGAGAACATAAATTCATTTGGAGAGCGATCAAGCCTGGTTCATGATTTGATAATTCATATATTTAGGAGCTGATCTTGGTGACAAGAAAAAGAAATGTAGCCGTACTGCTGTATGAACATGTCGATGGCTTAGATTTTTGCGGAGCATTTGATGTATTTGCCACCGCAAGCGATTGGGGGAAAGACTTTTATACGTATACTGTCAGCGAGAAGTCGGAGTTAATAAATACGATAAGTTCTTTTACCGTTGCTCCTAAATATAATTTTAGTGATTGTCCGAAGCCCGATATTTTAGTTGTTCCTGGCGGTATAGGGGCTAGGACTGAAATGAACAATTTAGAACTGACATCGTGGATTAGGCGTACTTCGGAAAATTCAGAAATTGTATTATCCATATGTACAGGTGTCCTATTGCTAGCAAAGGCGAATTTATTAAGTGGACTTAAAGTAACAACGAATCAGCGGGCTATGGACTTGTTAGTACAAGTGGCACCTAAGGATTGTGAAATCTTGAGAGATGTTAGATATGTAGACAATGGTAAGATCGTGATGTCCGCAGGCGTTACGGCTGGAATGGATGCTTCTTTGCATGTGGTCTCCAAATTATTAGGTGAAGAGCGAGCTGTAGAAACTGCTTCAAGATTAGAGTATCGATGGAATCGGGAACTTCTGTAGTCAGGTTATTGAGAATTCATTTATTCGCCGCATGAAATCCAAAGTAACATACTAAAGAAATAACAGAAACATAAGTGATCGCTCTAACATACGTAAATACGTCATTCAGGTGGATCTCAAAAAGATATAAAAACTCAGTATCATTTTGAGTTCCAATAAATACAGCATCATTGATAAGTAAGATATTGATTATTACGGACAGAGCGAAAACAAGTAAAGAAAGTTTTGATAAATATCGTCCATCTTCACTTTTCACAATAAATAAGACGGAGAACAGAATACAGAAGATTAAAAGAGCTAAGAGCATATGATATCCCTACATTTCATCAATATATTTTGTGTGTTTTTTGGCGACTTGAATTGGTTCTATGAGGTTCATTCGAAATCGAAAGTTTCTTTAATATAGTAACACATCGAACACAAATTTTCTTATTTAGCAAAATGACCCATTTTATTAGGTGGATGAATTATATTAACGCTGGAACTATCTCGATCCTATAAAGCACGAAAGTGTTAGAAAGTAGAGCTGACTATGAAAAAAATATTCATGGTATTTATTTTTCTCGTTATATTGCTGACAGGTTGTCAGAATCAAGATGCTGCAAATATGACTTGGGGAAATAAACACTCGATCAGCATAGAAGACATTAGCGGAGTTGATTTTCAGATGGGAGACGGCACAGTTATAACCCTACCACAAGAAGAAATGGTTCGTTATCTGAATGCAATAAGCAGCGGGATATCTGATAAAGGACAGCTTGATATACGTCCAGCGGACTATGCGGCAGAACTAACATTAAAGAACGGGGAAAAAAGGGAATTGTCTGTGTGGATATCTGATGGATCAAATCTATTTACGGATCATGAGGATACAGGGCATTATATATTAGACGAGAAGGCCAAAGCGACGATGATGGAGATTTTAAACGAGAAAGAAGAGCGATGAACTCGGATGGAGCGGAGGTAGATCTATCATGAATAGGCATTAAAGGGGTCATCGGTGACCCTGTATTCGACGTTCCGCGGTTTATATGAAACGAATTTGATGTTCAAGCCCACAGGAGTACTTGAATCATATAAGAATTGCTTTTTTTGCTGAAAAAATAATGGAATGCGGTATTTAGAATAGGAGTGTAATCGATGAGTTCATTAACGAATGAAGACATACAGCTGATTGATGCTGCGAAAAAAACAATAAAAGAATTATATAAAGAGGGAAAACACCATGTGGGAGCAGCGATAAGAACGAAAACCGGTATGACTTATTCAGCCGTTCATTTAGAGGCCTATATCGGAAGAGTGTCCGTATGTGCTGAAGTTGTTGTATTAGGAAAAGCAATTTCAGAGGGGGAATGCGATTTTGATACGATTGTAGCAGTAAGACATCCCGATCTAACTGAAGAGGTACAAGAAATAGAAGTCGTTTCTCCTTGCGGGATCTGCAGAGAATTGATAAGTGATTATGGACCGGAGATAAATGTAATTTTAAAGAAAGAAAATCAGTACATAAAAGTAAAAGTTAGTGAATTGCTTCCGGAGAAATATACAAGAGGAGAATAGGATAGCATGAGCACCCATATCAACTGATTCTTGATGCAGCCGGAGTACTTATCACCAATCTTTCTCCGACATTCTGGTATGAGATTGCGGAAAAAGCGGATATCCCGCATGAACATTTACGAGCTCAATATAAACAGGAAATTCGTGAATCTTTATGGTCTGGGAAGATAAGCGAAGAGGAGTTTTGGCAATGGCTCAAGATACAGTGTCCTTCGATAGAAATCGAAGAAGCAAAACGGATACTATTCAAACATCTCGGGTATTTACCCGCTTTTAATTATATCCCAACCTGGAGTAAGTTAACTGACATTCATATCCTTAGCAATCACCGGGCAGAATGGATCGAACCGTTATTTAGACCCATGTTACCCTATATAAAGAGTCTCACAATCTCGAGTGAAGTTGGACTGTGTAAACCTGACCCTAAAATATACGAGTTTGTTCATAAGAAACTGAATCCAAATGGACATGTATGGTATATAGATGATCAAGAAAAAAACCTAAAACCCGCACAAGAAAGGTTATGGAACACCTATATTGCAGATCAGAACGGAAACTGGATTGAGCATGTAAATGGATTATTAGGACTTAGGGGAGGATTCATATGAACAATGGCAGTATTTCATGTGGAGGCGTACCTTTTGTAAGGGGGGAACTCAGTGAATCCTATTTTTATGGAATATACTAGGGACTTGGTTTTATCAGGAGATTTAAAAGAGGACATTACTTCTTTTTTTAAACTCAATCATGATATAAGAACATTGCAGCATACACTTGAGGTTGCTGAGGAAGCGGAACGAATTGCCAAGCTATATGGCCTGGAATCAGAAAAAATGGTATGTGCCGCATTTTTACATGATATCAGCAATGTAGTTCCAGTCTCCTCAATGATTCAAATTTCGAAAACGCTGTCAATTGAAGTTCTAGAGCAAGAGCTCACGTATGACCGAAGCGTGCATCAAAAACTATCAAGGTATATGGCTGAAGATATTTTTGGAATAACGGATGACGAGATATTAGGAGCCATTGAAAGTCATACCACCCATAAGCCACATGCGAATATGACGGATAAGATCTTGTTTGTCTCGGATAAAATCTCATGGAAGTTACCGGGTGAACACTTGTATTTACAAGAAATGAGAAGCAAGGTAGATCGATTGGAAATTGATGAGGCCATTCTAATTTATCTGAATTACATTTGGGGACAAAGGGATAAGCTGAAGCTCGTTCATCCTTGGTTGATCTCAGCTAGAGAAGAGCTTATTGCAGATACCCTATGAGAGATAATTGATAGAGTAATAGGAAGAAGGTGTTCCATATGAGATACAGAAAAGTGCTGCATTATGATGCTTTTTCCTCTAAACCTAATAAAGGTAATCCAGCAGGGGTTGTACTGAATGCAGATGATTTAGATGAGGAATCAATGCAATCTATTGCAAGATCGGTAGGTTTTAATGAAACGGTCTTTGTGCTGAGATCCGAGAAGGCAGATGTAAGATTGAGGTATTTCACTCCGGGACACGAGATTAATTTATGTGGACATGCGACCATCGCTGCTATGTATTGTTTAAAGACTTTAGGGATTCTTGACGTGGATCAAAATGAGATTGGAGTTGAAACTAATGTTGGAGTGTTACCTATCTTTTTTGAAACAAGAGATGGCGAACATTTTATTACAATGAAGCAAGACAAACCTCGGTTTACTCCGTTTCAGGGTTCTATATCGAAGCTTGCTGAAAGTATCGGGATTACCGAAGAAGAAATTGACGCCACAATGCCGATTGTATTTGGAAGTACGGGGACATGGACCTTGTTACTACCTATCAAAAATGTACATAGTTTCTCTAAAATGAAGCCCACTAATTCTATGTTTCCTGAGATTCTTACCCAAAATTCAAAAGCATCCATTCATCCGTTCAGCTTGGAAACGGTAGATGAGAATGCTTTTATGCATGCAAGACATTTTTCCTCTCCCTATTCAGGAACGATTGAAGATGCTATAACGGGAACAGCTTCCGGAGTTATGGGTGCTTATTATCTAACTTACCTAAACCAAAATGTTTCTGAAGTGAATTTTCTTGTTGAGCAAGGGCAAGAAGTAGGGCGAGAGGGAAGTGTATGGGTAACCGTTAACCGTGGTGAGCAGAATATGGACGTATATGTGTCAGGGACAGGCGTCTATGTCAGAGAATTCGAAGTGTCGTATGCCTTAGCGGAGGAGAGAGTATAGTGAATGATTCCTATCATATTCAGTTTGAAAAATTGTGCTGTACATGTAACTTGGGAGAAATAACGAAAGCACCGGTGAAAGTATCAGGCGGGCTATTACACCGGATGTTTGCCATCGAAACGACAAAAGGAAAGTACGCGGTAAAAGCATTGAATCCGCAAATTATGGAAAGACCAACAGCACTTCCTAATTATATTAGAGCCGAAAAAGTAGCTGTTATTGCCTCTACACGTTTGCCTGCTCTTCCGGCGATGATCATAGAAGGCGAATTTATTCAGAAGATAGATCATCAGTACTATCTTATTTTTGAATGGATCGAAGGAAATCCTTTGAAACCTGATGAAATAGATGTGTCTCATTGTAAGAAGATAGGGGCTATTCTCAGTGATATCCACAATACGGATTTTTCTCAAATAGAGAATCATATGGTCCTGGATCAAATGAAAGAAATAGATTGGGGATTTTATTTAGAAGAAGGAAAAAAAGCCGGCTCTGTTTGGGTGAGTCTATTACGTGATACGGTTAACCAACTATACATCTGGACTGAGAAAACAAAACAATCCCCTATGAAGTTATCATCTGATATGGTTATTAGTCACCGAGATTTAGAACCAAAAAACGTCATGTGGAGTCAAGGGAACCCCATCATTATAGACTGGGAGTCCGCGGGAGCTATCCATCCGAAGCATGATGTAGTGGAGACCGCGCTATATTGGTCTGTAAATGAAACAGGAGGTATAAATAGAGAGAAATTAAATGCTTTTGTGAATAGTTATTTTCAGAAACAGAGCGGAGAAGTAGAAACAGATTGGGGAATGGTGCTGTCTCTTGGTTTTCAGGGCAAGTTAGAGTGGCTCGAATATAGCCTTAAACGCTCATTAAACATAGAAAGCACTGACGCGAATGATCAAGAACAAGGCACAGCCGAGGTGACAGGTACCATCATGGCACTAAAAGCCTATGAAGATCTGATTCCAACTCTAGAGACTTGGCTTAATAGGTAAACATTTAATAATGACATGAGGTGAGGTAAATGGGGACTACATTTTTTCTAGTAAGGCATGGAATAAAGGAAAAAGCCATAGGTGATGTTCCAATCACTCCACAAGGTATCATCCAAGCACAATCTACTGCTGAGCATGTTAGTAAGATACCGATCCATGCAATCATCTCTAGTCCGCTTCGAAGAGCTATAGAAACAGCGGAGTATATTGCTGCTAAAACAAACGTAGAGATCATCGTAGATGACCGTTTACGGGAGCGTGCGAACTGGGGAGATCTACCGGAACAGACATTTGAGGAATTTATTCAGATGTGGGATAAATGTACTCGGGAACCCGACTATATTCCTCCGATAGGTGATTCTGTGAAATCCGCTTGTAAAAGAATGTCCTCCTTATTAACGAGTCTAGCAGAAGAATATCCTTCTGGAAGTAATATTATCATTGTTACCCATGGAGGATTGATTACTGATTATATTGTGAATACATTTTCAGAGGATGTGCTCCATCATTTTCATCCCCAGTTTGTTGCGGAACAAAGCAGTTTAGTATCTGAATGTTCGATTACTACACTTACTTTTGATGGTCAGAATTATACGATTGATTGTTTTGCCTCAATAGAACATTTAATGAATGAACAAGAGGAAAATAAAAAATGAAAATTATGGTCATTGGTTCAAGCGGTTCCGGGAAGTCAACATTTTCGCGTGAACTTGGGGAGATATTGAATGTACCTGTGTACCATCTAGATCTCTACTACTGGAAGCCAGGTTGGATCGAAACACCTAGAACTGAATGGGATGATGTTAACTACCAATTGGTTGCGAAAGATCAGTGGATCATTGATGGACACTATGGAAGAACACTGGATATACGGTTACAAGCAGCAGACGTTATTATATTTTTCGATATATCACCTGTGATCACGACATACCGAGTAATAAAACGCAGAGTACAATATCATGGCAAGACAAGACCTGATTTAAATGAAGGTTGTCCGGAGTCGATTGACTGGCCGTTTATTAAGTATGGTTGGAATTTCAGGAAAGATAAAAGACCGAATATATTAAAAAAGCTAGAGGAATATACAGATAAGAAAATCATCATTATCAAACGCCCTGGCGAAGCCCGAAGGTTATTAAATAAGATCAGAACAGATGGAGATGGTACACGCATATGAACTACTCGTTGTATCATTATTTTGATAGAAAAACTGGACCATTTAGGAACCTTTCAAGTTTACCTCTGCAAAAAGCGATAGATATTTCTAAACAGATTAATAAAGAAGGAAAGACATTTGCGAGTCAAAGGTCTCTTGATTATATCGAGATTAGAAGAGAACTTGAAATGCTTGCAAGAGAACAATTTATTGCTAAAGGCGGCAAACCAATAAACTCCTTCCCTCATTACATGACATTAGGAGCGTGTGATTGGCTTAAGTCATGGTACATCAATCCGGATTGGATTGTACTACATTGGGATGATTTCATAGAGTCATCTATTAGTTTTACATACGGTGATCTTTTCCCAACCATGCGAGTTAAAGATGATAAACCCTATCGAGGACAAGTCTACACGAAGCAGGAAATTATTGAAGTGATCAACGAATATGGAATGCCCCAGGATTGGAATAAACAAGGGGATAAAGGGCCGGAAAGATATATTGAAGTTCAGATCTGGGATGATGATGTAATTAAGAGATATTAATAACATTACTTTTACGAAGGAGTATCCTATGAATGCACAGGAACTAGCCATACAAGCGTGTAAAATCTCTAGAGAATATCTCAAACCAGGTATTTCTGAAAAGCAATTTGCAGATATTTGTGAAAAAACAATGCATTCCCTAGGAGCAGAAGATGTATGGTATCCCATGCTTGTCAATTTCAATACTAATTCAAGATTTTGCACCCGGGCAAACCACTTACCCTCTGATGATGTTTATTTATTGAAGGATGACATTGTATTGATCGATTTTAGTCCGAAGGTAAACGGTTATTGGGGAGATTATTCAGAAACCATCGTGATTGGTGAAAATGAAGCATATTCCCGTCTTGCTGCAGACGCAAAGTTTATTTTCGAACAGACCTTTGATTACGCAAAAAGATGTAATACCATCGGAGAATTATTCACCTTTTGTGACAGCTTAATAGGATCAATGGGCTATCAATTACTAGATCCAAGTGGAAATATTGGACATTCCATTGAGGACGAGAACAACCATGCAAAGAGGATATTTATAAGTCCCGATAATCGAAACACATTACTTAAAGGAAAAAGTTGGGCTATCGAACCTCATATAGGTAAAGGGCAATATGGGGCAAAGTTCGAAGACGTAATAGACTGTTGATTAATCATAATCATAGCAGCTAGGGACTTTAGACAATATAAAATAAAGGATATGGTTGAGATCAAAAAAAGACGAGTGTTACTTATTTTTATGGCGATTATCATCATTACAGTTGTCATAACGCCTGTCATATACGTGCAGGTAAACAAATACAAATATGCGGATAGAGTAACTAATTATCTATTGGAAGAAGAGAAATATAGCAGAGAAGAAATAGAATCTGTAAAAGGGGTTTGGGGAAAGAAGTTACCTTCTTTTTATACACTCGTGATCTTTAAGGATGAACCTTATGTGGAATATGTGTACTTTGCTCATAGTGAAATCATACAATTTGACTACCGATTGACTGAAGAGGGTGAGGAAAAAGGAGTTGCGAAATCGAAGCTGAAACATTATGTACCCCACAATTAGAGGAGGGTGTTCCCATGATTATTTACTCAGAGGAAAAAGTACAAGATGCGAGTGATGTAGCACAAGTATTTAAGAATTCCGGAATAAAACGCCCTTATGAAGACTACGAACGAATACAAAGAATGATAGATAACGCAGATATATTAATTACGGCTTGGACTAACGGGAAAATGATCGGAGTTGCAAGAGCGATAACGGATTGTTCGTATTGCTGTTATTTATCTGATCTAGCAGTAGATTCAGCCTACCAAAAGGATGGAATTGGAACAGAACTGGTCCATCGTGTACAAGCTCAAATTGGAGAGGAGTGTTCTTTGGTACTTCTTTCTGCACCAGAAGCAGTAGAGTATTACCCTCGATTAGGATTTGAAAAAGCAGATAAAGCATTTGTAATGAAAAGAAAGAAATAAACAGAGATCAAGCATATAGACTATAACAATAAGGAATTTGTGTTTGAAGATATTGACCTAAGATGGATTGCAGTTGGCAAGAAACAACAATGAAGATAGGGAAATCAACTGAAGAGTAGTAAGTTTCTATGTTGGCGTATGAAGCTGAGAGAGGTGGACTAATGAAACATTTTACTTTTGATATTCCTGTAGAGAAAAGAGTCTATAAAAAGGCACATCGGGACTTACATTTGTACATTAGCAAACCGGAATCAGAAGGGGAAAATAGACCGGCTTTATTATTTTTTAATGGTGGGAGTTTTAAGAAAAATCCAATAACTCCAGATCAATTTCAGCATCAAGCTAAACACTTTTCAAGTAAAGGGATTGTAAGTATTTGCGTTGATTATCGGAATGGATCGGATGATAATTTCACCCCTGTACAAGCGATCTGTGATGTGAAGTCTAGCATTCGGTGGGTCAAGGATCATCACCTAGAGTTAGGGATAGATCCGAATCGTATCATTGTGTGCGGTGCATCGGCGGGCGGATATATTACCGTTTCGGCTTTCATGTTCCCGGAAATCGATGATGAAATGAATAATACAACCGATTATAACGTGAGCGAGCTGATTATTTTTGCGGCGGGTATGGATGCTGTAGATATTACAACTCGGCTCTTTCCTGACTTGGTGCCTATGTCGCAAACTTTCTCGCCTAAGCATCATATCAAGCGTTGTTTACCGCGAACCCTGTGGATGTGTGGGACTGGGGATGTTCTATATGAAGAGAATAAAGAATTCATTCAACAGATGAAGGAAGCCGGGAATGATATACGGTTTTTGACCTATGATAGTATGGAGCATGGATTTTTTAATTATGGAAGGCATGAGAACTTGTATTTTGAAAAAACAACAAAAGATATGGAGAACTACCTAAAAGAAATGCATTATATAATAGAAGATTAAAGGCATTTCCTCTACATAATATCTAATAAAGAAAAGAGGGTGTTATATGATCTATCAGTTCAATCGAGAATGGCTTGTTAAGAAATTTCAGGAGATACAGAGAAGGATTCTCCTTGTCATGGAACAACTCAGTGAGGAACAATTGAATTGGAAGCCGAATGAGCAGAGTCATCGTATTGCTAATTTAGTACTTCATATCGAAGGTAATATAAAAGAAAGAATCGCCAAGGGAATATTGCACCAGAATATAGTCCGAGATCGAGAAGCTGAATTCTCAGCTGTATTTATTTCAAAAGCCGAGTTAACTGCCATAGTAGAAGGGAATTTTAACTTTTTAATTGATATCGTGAGTAAACTGACAGATAGGGAATTAGAGCAAACGCAATTAGTCAGGAATAAGGAACGAACAAATATAGACATTTTGCATCAGTGCGCAGCTCATTATTCCGAGCATATGGGACAGATCTTCTACATTGCGAAGCTTTGCCTAAATGAAAGCTATAAATCAACTTCGATATAACGAAAGAAGGCACAATTTAATATCAATATCGTAAGCAGGGAAGCGAGAACTAGATTTTCGCGGAGCTGCTTTTTTATTTCTAAAATATGGAGCGAATTAGCTGAAGATAAATTCTTCCATATGGTTTAAAATACAAAATAAGGAATTTGGAAAAAGGAGGGAAACCAAAACTTATGGCTACTGTAGGATTACTTGGAATGATTCATGATGAAGAGTTGAGACAGAAATATCATTGTACATTACCGCTTTACAAAGAGACAATATTAGAATTTGCCCCGGATTTGATCTGTGGAGAAGTTCATCCACTTAGTTGGAAGAGATACCTGGAAGATAACACGGATAAGGGATATTGGGGAGAGCCGGCAAGTGAATACTGGGATCTGATTTTTCCATTATGTGAAGAAAAACAAATCGAATTTGTTCCGATTGATTGGTTTGAACTAGATGTATGGAATAATTTTGGCCCTTTTGTAGATTTCCCCGAAGATCAAAAGAATGTCTATGAATTAATGGAGAAAGATTGGTCTACAGAGCAGTTGCAAACGTCCCTGTATGGAGAGATTCCATTTAACTCCAAAGAATTTGATGTGATAACGAAACAGAAATATGAATGGCTAAAGGGTCTTAATGAAAGATCATATCAACTCAGGTGGCATATTCGTAATCAAATTATGGTTGAGAGAGTAAGAAATACCTACGAGAAATATCCGAACAAAAGAATTTTATGTACGGTAGGAGCAGATCATAACTACTTTTTTGAAGAAGAATTAAAGAAGGACCCTATTGAATTTATTTATCCGATTCGTTAATAAGCGGGGAACAAATAAGATGGTGGAGGCATAATCATGGCGACTTGGGTTACTCATTTTAGGATTGCTGAGAGATTAATAGACTTGGGGTTACCTGTATGTAAAGAAGAATTCGTAGTCGGGAATATTGGTCCGGATTGTGGAATTTACCGTGAGGGCGCAGGATTCATTCCTCCAAAGGAAATAACTCATTTTCAAATCGATAGAAAAATAGACGCAGACTTATTTTATAATCAGTACCTTCTTCATAACGAGAAAGATATCCATACGAAAAAGGTGTCTTTTTATCTGGGCTATTATCTTCATTTAGTGACCGATCAGGAGTGGAACAAATGTTACCAAGCTAAAAAGAAAGAACCATTATATCAAAATATCCTAGAATCACCTGAATATTGGAGTTTAATTAAAGGGGATTGGTATGGCATCGACTTTCAGTATTTGAAAAACAACAAAGATCATATCTTTTGGACCACATTTCAAAATATTACCGACTTTCCGAATTATTTAGAATTTTTCCCTAAAGGACAAGTGGATGAACAGATCAGGGGGATCACATCGTTTTATTTGGAAAATACAATTCCGAATGATCATCATTTTATATATCTCACACAAAGTGAAGTAGATGAATTCGTGGAGCATACGGTATCTAGAATTATTGAAATACTAGAACCACGTATCGATAAAATGAGGATTAGGAGAGATAATTATGACACAATCCATTGAAATAAAGTTAAAAGAGATGAATATAACTTTGCCAGCTTCAAGTAACCCGGCTGCTCAGTATACAAATTATGTTATTGTTAATGGAGTCATGTTTGTCTCTGGTAAAGGACCATCTGGTCAGCCGAGAGGTAAACTCGGCTCTACATACACAACTCAAGAAGGATATGAGTTCGCTAGAACAACAGGAATTGAGATTTTAGCTGTACTGAAAGATGCACTAGGTAGTTTAGACAAAGTGAAGCGTGTTGTAAAGATTCAAGGCTTTGTGAATGCAGAACCTGGCTTTGAAGAGCACCATAAAGTGTTAAATGGGACATCTGATCTCATGTATAAGGTTTTTGGAGAAAAAGGAGTTCACGCAAGATCCGTATTAGGGGCTGTATCGGTAAGAGATAATCTTCCCATCATTGTGGATTCTATATTTGAAGTGGAAGAATAGACAACTATGAAGTTTTGGAAAACGCTATCACACCTATGAATATTAGAGATTGGAGCTAACACATGAGTCAGTATACGATCGGAATCGATCTTGGTGGTACGAACATCAAGGCAGCTGTTTTTAATAAAGAATTTAAAACGGTAGTTGAAAGAAACGTTCAAACGGAAGCAATCAAAGGTCCAACCCATGTACTAAATAGAATGAAAGAAACCATAATTGAAATGTTGCTAACCACTAATTTATCGCAATCTGACATAAGATGTATGGGAATGGGCATCCCCGGTCTCTTGAATCCGGATGAAGGGCTCTCGATCTTCTCCCCTAATTTTCCTGGTTGGGAGAATATCCATATTGTAAATGAGATGGAGAATACCTTTGGAATTCCCACTTTTATTGACAATGATGTTCGTGTAAATCTCTACGGTGAATGGCGATTTGGATCAGGTATTGGATTTGATAATGTTGTGTTAATTACCTTAGGAACAGGACTGGGCTCAGGAATCGTCAGTGCTGGCAATGTGTTGTATGGAAAGACCTCGAGTGCTGGGGAAATAGGCCATATGAATATGTATAGAGAAGGTCGCCCTTGCAAATGTGGCAGTTCAGGCTGCTTGGGTAGGTATGTTTCAGCTGTCGGGATGGTCAACACTTTTATTGAACGGCTAAATGACGGTGATAACAGTATCATTCAAGAATGGGTCCAACAAGATCAAAGCCAAATTACGGCTAAAATGATTTCTGATGCGTATGATTTAGGAGATAAAGTAGCAATGGAAGTGATGCATGAGACGGGTAGAATTTTAGGTTTTGGCCTTTCCAATGTCATTAATCTATATAATCCAGAGATGATCATTGTCGGTGGAGGCATGTCTGCTGCAGGAGATCGATTGCTAGATGTGGTTCGGGAGACAACTGCTAAGCATGCATTAAAGTTATCCAACGAGGCATGTAAGATTCAGGAAGCTCAGTTAGGCAGAAAAGCAGGCATGATTGGTGCTGCTGTATACGCAAGCGAACGCTTTACAAAGAAACTCTCCAATAGAATTGAAATAGAATCCTGATTTGTGATGAGGGGGAGAAGCAGTGGAAACATCAGAGACATCAGAGACATCAGAAGCATCAGAAATTTCAAATTCATCAATTGTTATCCGGTCAGCTTCATTATCAGAAGCGCCCATCATTCTAAACCTGTGGAAAAATTCCGCTAAGTGGCTTAATTCTAAAGGAATATATCAGTGGCGTCCGGAGTTTTTTGATGTAGATCAGGTTATGGAATTTTTAACAAATGGATCTGATGTTTACATTGCTGAGCTGAATTCGGAGGTAGTGGGGACTTATATTATTACTTGGACAGACCCTTTTATATGGAAAGAGCTCGATAATCTACAATCAGGTTATATCCACCGATTTGCAGTGAATAGAGATTATAAGGGAATGGGGATCGGAAATATCCTCTTAAAAACAGCGGAACAGCAGATTAAAAGCCGGGGGAAGACTTTTGTAAGGTTGGATTGTATGGCAGACAACAGCAGACTTAATGTGTATTATCAAGATTATGGATTTAACTATATTAGAACAATAAATGGAGATGGATGGAGCGCTAATCTGTATGAAAAGCAGTAAATGAGCAGTAATTCAGCGGGAATAACGTAAAATTATTAGTACAATAGAACATTTTAATAGCGTTATAAAAAACATTTTATGGATTTTTATCTCGTATTTTATTTTGTTATCCTGTATATTTAAGTACAAACTTTTATGCGTTTTTACAAAGAGAAGCCTACAGACTTTAACACAACAAAGGAGTGCATCGAAAAAGTGTCCATGATAACGAGAGAAAATACAGATCAAAACATGCTTATTGCTACAGAGTATGTTCATTCCGTTTATGAGTCGGTTGTTGCAAGAAATCCACAGGAGTTTGAATTTCATCAAGCAGTAAAAGAAATTCTCGATTCTCTTATTCCCGTTATCGCTGCTCATCCAAAGTACCGGAAAAACAGCTTGCTTGAACAGCTGGTTGAACCAGAACGTGTTATTACTTTCAAAGTACCTTGGGTTGACGATCAAGGTAAGGTACAGGTAAACCGGGGATTCCGTGTACAGTTTAACAGTGCAATCGGTCCTTATAAAGGTGGACTGCGGTTCCATCCTTCCGTGTACGCAGGGATTGTTAAGTTCCTAGGCTTCGAACAAATCTTCAAAAATGCATTGACGGGTTTGCCGATCGGCGGCGGTAAAGGCGGTTCTGATTTTGATCCAAAAGGAAAATCGGATCTTGAAGTCATGCGTTTTACGCAAAGCTTTATGACTGAACTATATAAGTACATTGGTTCAGATGCGGACGTTCCAGCGGGGGATATTGGCGTAGGCGCAAGAGAAATCGGTTATATGTTTGGACAATATAAACGACTTACAAGTAGTCATGAATCCGGTGTCTTGACGGGTAAAGGACTGCAGTACGGTGGTAGTCTTGCACGTAAGGAAGCAACTGGATTCGGATGTGTGTACTTTGTTGACGAGATGTTGAAATCGAAAGATCTTAGCTTTGAAGACAGTACGGTTGTTGTATCCGGTTCCGGTAATGTATCGATCTATGCGATTCAAAAAGCTCAAGAACTTGGTGCAAAGGTTGTTGCTTGTAGTGACTCCGGCGGATATGTATATGATCCAGAGGGTATTAATCTAGAAACAGTAAAACGTCTAAAAGAAGTAGAACGTCTACGGATCAGTGAGTATGTAAAAGAGCATCCTCATGCAACTTATACAGAAGGCTGTGAAGGAATTTGGTCTATTCCTTGTGACATTGCACTTCCTTGTGCAACTCAAAATGAGATTGATGAACATTCTGCTATCTTGCTAGTTAAAAATGGAGTGAAAGCAATTGGTGAAGGAGCTAACATGCCTTCTACACTGGATGCGATTGATATCTTCCATGAGCATGGCGTTTTGTTTGGACCGGCAAAAGCTGCTAATGCAGGCGGTGTAGCCGTATCAGCACTTGAAATGTCACAGAACAGCATGCGGTTGTCCTGGTCATTTGAAGAAGTGGATACCAGACTGCAAGAGATCATGCGTAACATTTATAACAGTAGCGTTGAAGCAGCTGATCAATACGGTTGTTCAGGTAATCTGGTTGCTGGGGCAAATATCGCAGGTTTCCTTAAAGTAGCAGACGCTATGCTCGCTCATGGGATTGTCTAATAAAATAATAGTAAAGCTGTTATCAGCTTGTTAACAATGAAGCCGTCTTCCTTAGGAAGGCGGTTTTTTATATTACTGTTTAATGTGGATGGAATGACAAAATTACATTTTAATGATTAGATAGAGGATTTTTACAGACAGGTCAAGAAGTATAGAGGTTATCGCAGTTGCTGCATTTCAGCTGAATAGTAAAGATTTTCTTTTACAGTAAAGAAAGGAGTTCATAAGTGTGAATATCCTATGGGATTTTGATGGTACTTTGTTTAATACATACCCAGCTTATACTGAAATTCTTTATGAGATTCTTGACCAAGCGGTTCCTAAAAAAGATATACATAATCACCTGAAAATTTCATTTACTCATGCTGTTCAATATTATGGTTTATCAAAAGAACAGGTGAAAAGGCTATTTGCCATGGAGCAAACAATAGACCCTGCAGATACGACTCCCTTTCCGTTCGTTGAGGACATATTAAAGTTTGCCGATCTAAATGTAATCATGACGCATAAACCTCGTAAAGATGTGGAACATATTTTGAAATATTATGACTTTGAAGATTACTTTACCGAAATTGTTGCTATAGATGATGGATATCCGAGAAAACCTGATCCTGCCTCGTACATTTATTTACATCATAAATATAAGATTGATCTAGTGATTGGTGATCGCGAGATAGATATTGTCCCGGCGAAGTCCATTGGAATAAAGACATGTCTATTTCAGAACAGCGCTCCTGGAGCAGATGTATATTTGTCGGCATATGAGAAATTTTTTGATTTAACTTGCATAGCAATAAACGACTAATCAGTTAAAAATTTATTTATCTATTACTCAGAGTTGTTGTGAAAAATTCGTTAGTCACGATAAAAAGCCTCCAAACTTATTGGAGGATAGGAAATCATTTACTGTCAGTTCCTGATTGAGCGAGTACAGACCCTGCTAATGATTTTGAAGTTTTACTAGCAGAGTTACTTTGCAAAACATGCGATGCTTTCTTAGACAATTTCTTAGAAGATACTTTATTTTCGCTTGATTTAGCCATGATACGACACCTCTTAGTTTTAATTTTATATATATTTAATAAACCGCTGAGTTCATTGTAAACATTGATGCATGGAGGAAGAGAATATGAATATCCGTTTGCGAGAGCTTAATGAAAATGATCCTGAGATTATTTCGAATGCTTTTAAACAACAAGGCTGGGAAAAGCCAGTCGATTTATATATAAGGTATCTGAATGAACAGAAACGTGGTGAACGCGTATCGATTGTTGCGGAAGTTGATGGTGATTTTGCCGGATATGTCAATGTGTTATGGGATTCGTATTATCTTTCTTTTCGAGAAAAAAGGATTCCTGAAATTAATGATTTCAATGTATTAATGAAGTACCGCCGATTAGGCATTGGCTCTAAGTTGATGGATAGAGCAGAAGAAATTATGAAAGAACGATCCGATTTTGCCGGAATTGGGGTAGGGTTATTTACGGATTACGGAAACGCTCAAATCTTATATGCCAAACGCGGTTATATCCCCGATGGCAGAGGAATACATAATGGTCAGCAATATATTGAATACGGAGATGTCGCTACAATCAATGATGATCTTACCCTTTATTTAACTAAAAAACTGATCAAACAAGAGATTTGTATCAAGAATATAACAGAAGAACAAGCAGAACAGTTTTGGAAAATAAGACTAGAATCATTAAGAGTAAGCCCGGAGGCATTCGGAACTTCTTACGAAGATTCTGTTGGTACGCCAATTAGTGAAGTTGTGAAAAAGATCAAAAATGAACATGACGAGTATATTTTAGGAGCTTTTACAGAAGACAATCAAATTGTAGGTATCGCAGGTTTCAGAAAAGGACAAGGAATGAAGTTTAAACATAAAGGAATGGTATGGGGTGTTTACGTTTCACCCGAATATCGAGGTAAAGGGATCGGCAAGAGCCTCATGGTAGAAGTATTGAACCGAGGTAAAGATATAGAAGAGTTGAAGCAAATTAATCTCAGTGTGATAACGGTAAATAGATCGGCAGTAGAACTGTATAAGAAATTAGGGTTCGAATCTTATGGTGTTGAAAAGAATGCTTTGGAGTATATGGGTGATGCATACGATGAAGAGCATATGACCTATTTTTATAAGTAAACTACAACAAGTTTGAACTTATTAATAAAAGAGATAAGAGAGATCAAGGATGTTATTAATAAAGAATCATAAAAAAAAGGAAGGATGAGAAGATGAAGTTCATCGTTTCGGCAAGTGTCATCGTATTGAATGAGGAAAATAAGATTTTACTGATGAAAGGTCGTAGAGGTTGGGAGATGCCACAGGGTTGTGTAGAAGAAGGAGAGTCTATACGCCAAGCAGCCATTCGTGAAGTGAAAGAAGAAACAGGAATTGATATTAAACTAACTACTTTTTGCGGTACCTATCAGAATATAACACGAGGCGTATGTAATCATATTTTCACCGGCAAACCGATTGATGGAGAACTTACGACAAGTATAGAGAGTGAAGAAGTCGGCTATTTTTCACTAGAAGAAGTGGATCAGTTAATCACCTGGGGGAACTTCAAAGAAAGAATTCATCTTGCATTAGATAAAGAGAAACATCCTTTTCTCATTGAGTTTACGGAATAGAGTATCTTGATTTTAGTAGCCTTGATTATGGAATTGATTACTAACTGAAATTGAACGGAGGAACCACAGTGGCAAAAATAGCAAAGAATCTTACTGATCTGATTGGCAATACACCGTTATTAGAACTAGCTAACTTTTCTTTGAATCATCATCTAGAGACGAACCTCATTGCTAAATTAGAATACTTTAATCCTGCGGGTAGTGTTAAAGATCGAATTGGCCTTGCCATGATTCAAGCTGCCGAAGAGAAAGGCGATATTAACAAAGAAACAGTGATTATAGAACCGACCAGTGGAAATACGGGAGTGGGGCTTGCTTTTGCAGCTGCAGCGTTAGGATATAAGTTAGTGATTACGCTTCCCGAAAGTTTCAGTATGGAACGCAGAAAATTGTTATCTGCCTTGGGTGCAGAATTAGTTCTCACTCCTGCTCAAGAAGGGATGGCTGGAGCAATCAAAAAGGCCGAAGAAATTGCCAATACCATTCCTAATTCATATATTCCGCAGCAATTTAAGAATCCTGCTAATCCTGAGATCCACCGAAAGACAACAGCAGAAGAGATTTGGAGAGATACGGATGGGGAAGTAGATATATTTATTAGCGGTGTGGGAACAGGCGGAACCATCTCAGGCGTAGGTGAAATTCTTAAACAGAGAAATCCATCGGTTAAAATTATGGCAGTTGAACCATTCGATTCTCCGGTTCTTTCTGGTGGGAATAAGGGATTACACAAAATTCAAGGGATCGGTGCTGGATTTGTGCCCGGTAATTTTCATCATTCGGTCGTTGATGAGATTATTCAAGTGAAAAACGAAGATGCTTATGAAACAACACGACAGTTAGCGAGAAGCGAAGGATTGTTGGTAGGTATTTCATCTGGAGCAGCGACGTTCGCCGCTCTACAAGTCGCAAATAGACCAGAAAATAAAAACAAAAAAATTGTCGTACTACTCCCAGATACAGGCGAGCGTTATCTATCGGTTCCCGATCTTTTTCCAGAAGCATAAAAGTAGAGCAGTTACATGCTGAATGTAGCTGCTCTTTTTTGAGTTATTTTGGAGTCTCCTTATCAGTTCATGGGAGAAAATGACTTAAACCTATCGCTACTCGTGCACAATATGTATAATTATGGTAAATAAAACCTAGAAGAAGTCAGACTGAGGATATTCAAGAATGAATAGTACTGTATGAAAAATAGGAGGCAAGTTCTATGGCTGAGAAGCACTTTATTATTACGGGTACATCAAGAGGGATTGGTGAACAACTGGCTATGATGCTGCTTGAAAGAGGCAGTCATGTTCATGGCATATCTAGAGGAAGTTCAGAAGTCTTATGTAAGTATAAGAATTACTCACATCTTAGGTTCGACTTAAGTAATACAATGGGTGCTCAGCATATGCTAGATGGAATTCTTGAGTCAATCAATATGAATGATACAGAAATGTTATGCCTGATTAACAATGCGGCTATGCTTGAACCACTCAAATCAATTGAAAAATGCATACAGGAAGAAATAAATGGAAATCTGCAAATTAGTTTAATTGCTCCTATGGTTTTGACTTCTTGTTTTATTCAGCAAACCGAAAATCTACAGTTGAGAAGAAAAATTATTAATATATCTTCAGGTTCAGGGACATATCCAGCACCCGATATGAGTGTGTACTGTACAGCAAAAGCAGGACTAAACATGTTTACTTGATGTGTGGGAGCAGAGCAAAATAAACGAGAAAATCCTATTGAAATTATAGCGGTTGATCCAGGTATGGTCGACACAGAACTACAAAGGGTAGCTAGAGGGAAAAATGAGACTGATTTTGGGATGGCTCCGTGGTTTAATTTAGCTCACGAAACCGGACAATTACAATCAACAAGGGATCTTGGAGAGCACTTATTACATATGATTGATCAGAAGATGGAGCCTGGAAAGATCGTTACCTACGCTGAAGTATAGCAGGAGATCAGAGCTAAACTTAAAGGGGGATGAAATGAATAGACTCATTAATTTAGATCAGGTTGTTCATCTTTTTCAGGAAGAATTACAAGAATCCCTTACTGGCATGTACTTGCATGGTTCGATGGCAATGGGATGTTTCCACCCGGAACATAGCGATATAGACATCTTAGTGGTCGTGAAGTCGAAACAACCGAGAGATACATATAAGAGAATTGCATCTGGGCTTATTCGGTTTGAGGAAGAGCTACATCTGACAAAAGGCATAGAGTTAAGTGTAGTGCTCAAAAAATATACAAATGAATTCGTATATCCTACTCCGTTTGAATTTCATTATTCTTTAGCACATAAGGAAAAATATAAAGCAGACCCGGATTATCTATGCGGTGGTTACGAAGATACGGATTTAGCAGCTCATTTCGTAGTTATCTATCATCGGGGGATCGTACTCTATGGAAAATCCATTAGAGATGTTTTTACAGCGATTGATAAGTCGTATTTTATAGCATCGATTCAATCGGATGTAAAAGAAGCGACCGAAGGGATTATCGAGAATCCGGTTTATTATGTCTTGAATTTATGCAGAGTGCTATTCTTTTTCAAAGAAGAGGTCATATCTTCTAAAAGAGAAGGCGGAGAGTGGGCCACTAAGGTTGTCCCTAAGAAATATGTAGTCGTCATAGATAACTGTCTTGCCGCAATCAAGGTAAAGCTGATGTGATCCAGCTGGATAATCAGTTGTTGCTTGATTTTGCTTCTTATATGTTAGAAGAAATTGATAAAACAGGGAGTGTAAACGAATGGAAGAAGTAAAATGGCTTACATGGGCAAAGCAAATGCAGGCAATCAGTCAGAATGGTCTCGCGTATGGTAAAGATATTTATGATATTGAGAGATACGAGCAGCTGAGAAGCTTAAGTGTAGAAATATTAAACACATATACGAAAGTCGATTCAAATCAGATTACCGATTTGTTCGCAAATGAAACCGGGTATGCCACTCCAAAGGTAGATGTCAGGGGTGTTATTTTTCAGGACGATAAAATACTCCTTGTTAAAGAAAAAGCAGATGGTGCGTGGGCGCTCCCTGGGGGATGGGCAGATATTGGGTTATCTCCACGCGAAATCGTAGTGAAAGAAGTAAAAGAAGAATCGGGATTTGATGTAGTACCACGGCGGCTACTTGCTGTATTGGATAAAAATAAGCATTACCATGCACCTTCTCCTTACCATGTGTACAAAATTTTTATATTATGCGACATCATTGGCGGTAGTGCGATGGAAGGAATGGAAACAAGTGAAGTGAATTTCTTTGATCGGTCCAATCTACCACAGCTCTCGGAAGAGAGAAATACATACGGACAGGTCCAAATCATGTTTGATAAAGGCTTACAAGATAATAGTGAAGTGGTATTTGATTGACTAAGATAACGAGCTAGGGAGGAGTAATCAAATCAATATACAAAAAGCGAAATACATTACATTCATCGTGATGATATCTTTGTTGTTGAACATGATACTAATCATGATATTGATAACGAAAAACAACAGAATTGACGATGCAATTTCAAGCCATACCTTTCAAGTTCAAACAGATTTAGTGGAACTAGAGAGCGCAATTAATTACCAAATGGATCAAAGTTGGCAAGATGATAATGTTGTTTTAGAGAAAATGGAAGATATTAAAGAAGAATTAAATTCGTTCATGAAAATAGGTCAAACCTTAGGAAGATTAACAAAAGAACAAGAAAGAGAGCTTTCTATTCTTTATAACTATTTATCAACATATCCCGATTATACAGGTGTTCCTAACACAGTTCTAAGTTCTGCAGATAGAAAAAAACTAGAAGTGCTAGCAAGCAATCTCCCCAAAGCAGGTTGGGGAATGAACATCAGTTATAGTGGCGATTGGGACAGCTTTTCTGAAAAATTAAATAAGTTACTTTAACAAAGTACTCATTAGAATGGCTGGTGCTCATATGATAACGGAACTAGATAAACAAGAGTTTTACAAGGTACAACCTATCACGGATCAGTGTAGAAATTTGGAAGTTCGAGCAGTGGTGAATGGGATGAATCCCGGTTCGGTTTATGTAGATCATGGGACGGATGTTACTGCCGCTATGATTTGGATTCAAGGTCAGTCCGGGTTTCATATGGTTGGAGACCCTAAGAGTGAATCTTTCTTGACGCATTTAGAGACTTACATGATCAATGAAATTGAACCTAGACTCAAAAAGTTGAATATCGATGCTGTGGAAATAAGTGTGGAAAATGATCGTTGGGCAGAAACGCTGCAAACTATATTTAAAAAGCGAAGTCTATTAAATGATAATCAATATGTGTTCGAAATGACTGATAATGAAGCAAAACAAAGTAGTAATCATATGCAGAATACGATGATTCATAGAATAGATAGAGATTTACTTGAATCTAGAGGATTTGAAAATAAATCATTCCTCGAACAGAAGATCGCTAGGTTCTGGGAATCGAAAGAGGACTTCCTACAACACGGTTTTGGTTATATAGCAGAACATAATCATAATGTGATAAGTGTATGTTTTTCTGCTTTTGTAGATGGCCACACGCATGCAGTAGATATAGAAACACTAGTTGAGTATAGAAATAAACATGTTGGGACAGCGGTAGCAGAAGCTTATATAGAAGAGTGCAAACGTAAGGGAGTAGATCCTTACTGGGATTGTATGCCAGAGAATGTGGGTTCGGTGCGCCTGGCGAAAAAGATGGGATTGTCTCTTTCTTTCGATTATCGAATTTTGTGGTATAACATCACCTAAATACATGGAGGTCATTAACATGATAGACATGAAGCAGATCTTTCTTATTACCGATATTCCTGGGTATTCCCCTCAAATCAGCCGTTTACTATCGATGATGAACTATGCGAGATTTACGACTATAGAAGAGGTGAAGGATTTAACCGTTCAGGAGTTAGATTTTTTAATGGACTCCAAAAGTAACTCGATTGGTGCGCTTTTATTACATTTTGCAGCAGTGGAATATGCTTACCAGGTGGGGACGTTTGAGAAAAGAGGATTGAATGAGGAAGAAACAGCGATCTGGGGTCCAGCTTTGAGCCTTGGTGAAGAAGGGCGTAATAAGATTAAAGGGAATGAACTAAGCTATTATACCGATCAGCTACAAACAGTAAGGCAACGTACTTATGAATTATTTAAAACAGTAACGGATGAATGGCTCTATACAGAAGAAGAGTTTTGGGCTCAGCAACAAGCCAATTATTATTTTATGTGGTTTCATGTATTCGAAGATGAGATCAATCATAGAGGCCAGATTAGAATGATAAGAAAAAGAATGGATATATAAATAGATTTAAATAAAGGTTGATTTTGCGGAGAGTTTCTCTGTGAAATCAACCTTTTTGTTTGCTTTTAGTATGAAGTGGAAAAGAGCGAAAACCACCAAATCATACAGAACCAAAATTTATTTTTGTCAAGTAAAATGTTTTAAATTATTTTAAGGGGGTTAAATCTAGAACAAGCAAGCATCACTAAGAAATCAAAAATCAAAAAATACGAATCACTAAAACTAAAATGAGAGAATCTCTAGGAGGAATTTATTATGTTAAACAAAAACACAAACCATTTGGAAGATGTAAAGAAAACGGACAAGGTACATGCAAATGAAAGAATCGTGGGTTCATTTAGAACAGAAGAAGAAGCAAGCCGAGCTATTGAGCAGCTAAAAGCGAAAGGTTACAGCACTGACGAAATTTCAGTAATTGCAAAAGATCGAAAAGATATGAAAGCAATTAGTGAAGAGACAGGAACGAAAGCTCCTGAAGGTGTTGCAACAGGTGCAACAGCAGGCGGACTCGTTGGCGGTATCGCTGGTCTATTAGCAGGACTTGGAATCATGGCAATTCCTGTATTTGGTCCAATCATGGTAGCAGGTCCAATCGCAGTAACACTGACAGGTACTGCTGTTGGAGCGGGTGCCGGCGGACTGGTTGGCGGTTTGATTGGACTCGGTATTCCAGAAGAAGACGCGAAGGAATATGAGTCTAACGTAAAAGAAGGACAAATCTTAGTACTGGTAGAAGACAAAGCGGACACTAGAACAAGTGTACACGATATCTTCCGTAATAATAATGCGACAAATGCACATCTTTTTAATGATAAACAAGTACGCAATTCTTCTGTAACGTCTACTCCAAATACGGCAGCAGCAAATGCTGATCGTAGAACAGCAACGGACCTAGATCGCAAAGTGACTCCTGAGAATGTGGGCAATGGCCGCTTTGATTCAGGTGAAGATGAAAAGACAATGCGTCTTCGCGAAGAACAACTGGATGTATCTAAAAATAAGGCTAAAGTTGGCGAAGTAGAAGTTCACAAAGAAGTTGTCGAAGAACAGAAAACTATTGATGTTCCTGTAAGTCATGAAGAAGTCGTAATTGAACGCAGAGCTGTTCATGACAACACAACAAACGAACCAATCGGAAAAGATGAAAGTATTCGTATTCCCGTAAGTGAAGAACAAGTAGAAGTAAATAAACGTAACGTAGTAACGGGAGAAGTAGAAGTTCACAAAGAAACCGTTCAAAATACGGAACAAGTTAAAGATACGGTAAAACGTGAGGAAGCTCGCATTTCCCGTGAGGGTGAACCAGCAGTGAATGCAGATGCGGATAAAACCCTTGGACGTGAAGGACTTAACCGTGGAACGGTAAATGATAATACAATTAACCGTCCAAGACGCTAATCTTGGTACAATGAACGAAAATAAAGCAAATAAAATAAACCCGATGAGTCTCATACTCATCGGGTTTATTTCTGTAGAAATAAGGTTACAATCTACAATCCTAGAAAGAGAACTATATTCACAATGAGCTGTTCGATGTACTTAAGTTGACTACGGGCTCATCCTTAACGAATTTCACAAATAGGAATCTTACCAGAGGGCCAATTACCAGCAATTGAGCAGGATAGGCAACGATCACATTTTTTAGAATTGTCCGTCCATAGTTTGCGAGGATTGAACCTTCGATGCCATTCATAATCATGGATGTAATAAGACCGTATACCGACATGCAGAGCACCATACCTATAACCATACAAGTAGATGTAGCGAGAATGACATACAACGTCTTGGATTTATCAAATGGCAAGGAAAACGCAGCTTTTCGAGCAATAGGTCCAACAATAAAAGATTCTACTAAAAAAGCAATTACAAATGTTAAAGCAAATTGTGATAAAATACCAGAAATAGGTAATGTCGTTAACAAACCATTCAAATACATGTTGTAAAAGAACATGACACATACCATTCCAAAACACATCATTAATCCAAAAATAATTCCTTCTTTTTTGTTACTAGGCAATTTCTTTTTCTTCCTTTCGTTTTGCAGATAAGCTTTAGTATAGTGACATAAAAATTTCTTAGTAAGTGAACAATTTGTGAACTTTGATACAGAGTTTATAATTTTTTTCTTAAGCTCTATTAATCTGTGGAGATCAGACTCGTTTTTAATCATAGAGAAGAAGGTGTGAAAGATGGATCAATATACCCACCTTGGTGTATATGGCATTCTCGTCAAAGATGACCGGATCTTGCTCGTTCAAAAATCGAGAGGTCCGCATAAAGGAAAATGGGATCTTCCTGGTGGATCCATTGAGTTTGGCGAAGAGCCTTTGTTTACGCTGAAGAGAGAGTTTCTAGAAGAGACAGGGATTGAAGAGATAGATGCGGTTATTCATAGTGCTCCATCATATACTCTTATTCATCCGTTTAGAAAAAATCAGCTAGAGGAAATGCATCATATCGGGATCATTTACAAAGTTAGTATTAATAATGAGAATTACATCTTGAAGGTAAGTGGAGATGGCCATGATTCTCTTGGAGCAAAGTGGTTCTATAAGGAAGAATTTGATGAACTGGAAGTGACACCATTTGTAGAAGGAATAAGGGGACAGATTCTATGAAATAGAAAGCTGTGGTTTTAGATTTAGATATAGTAGCAGTGATACTCGAACGGTATATAGCGAAGAATGCACCTTTGGTGTAACAGATTCTTATTTGTGAGGGGAGTTAAGGATATGCCGTGGCCAATGGTTCATTTTGCAGTAGCGAATGAAATTTATGAGGGGCAGGCGTCCCCTGCTTTTTTACTGGGAAGTATTGCACCGGATACAATTCATGCAAGGGAAGGGGCAACACGGAAAGAGAAAATGCGGTCTCACTTTGTCAGGAACGATCGCCTGGCTGATCCTGTGCTACTTACTAGTAAGTACCTGGAGTATATCGATCTAAGTGAAGATCCGGCGTGGAAAGCATACATAGCAGGGTATTTCATACATATCTTTACAGATGAACGATGGACGGCAACACTCTATGCTGACTTTGAGCGTAAGGTTCAGGAGGACCCGGTGGAGATTCGGAAGATTTACAATGAAGAAGTAAGTCAGCTGGAGTATGATCTTTTACCGAGCAACTACTGGATCGATGTCATCCTGACTCAATTAGAGGCAGCTAATGGGTTTGAGGTGGCCCCTTTTGTGAGTGTGGAAGAAGTAGAAAAGTATCGTGATATGAAACTGGAGTGGCTAAAGGATCCGAAGAATGAACCGGGAATTGAGCTGGTTTATTTTACAGAAGACAGGGTTCGTGACTTTATTAAGAAAACGGCGGACGAAGCTAAAGAACTTCTCAAAGCTTGGGAAGCGTTAGAAAAACGGACGATTCAAGGGTGAGCTTACGGTCTATCTTACCTATGAATGGAGGAGAACCTCGATGAAAAAGATTGTAGCAGGAGGTATTTTATTTCTCGGCGGACTAATGGAAAAAATTGCTTGATCAACTGGGACTGTAAAGTTTAGGATAGATATACAGAAAACATGTTTCTGATACAACGATGAGGGACTGAACTTGATGACGCAACTAAGAATAGCAGATATGATGAAAGCTTATGCTGAAGATGCCGTGGAATTTGCGGATCAGATGGACGTAAAACTAGACTATACTGAAACTAGCTTGAAGGATCTTGATTTGATCCTCCAAAAATTTCATGATGAGCTTCCCAAGGGATGGAGAAAGATTTTCAATAGAGGACCTTCGGAAGAACAGATCGCATACATGGCTAAGATGTGGGGTGGCTACCTAGGGGAAATTATAGTCAGACACCTTGGTGGAGAATGGAAAGCTAGCGAAATGGACGATGACACGATTGCTTTACAAATAGGGGAAGCGGAGCTATATCCTCCTTCTAGAGTTTACAGAAGAATCATGAATGGCGCAGAAGATAGCGTCGAAGATTATTATAAAATACTAAAACTTGAACAGGATTCTATCCGTTTGTGATCCAATTTAAGAAACATAAAGAACATGGAACCGATACCCGATTCATGTTCTTTTTTTATGAGGAGCCTTTATGTTGGTAAAGGATCAGAAGGTATAATATTACAGGATATAGTATAATCGTATTTTGCTCTATTAACGAAACATGACATCAGGGGGCGTACATAAGGATATGAACAAGAAAAAAATCGCTATTATCATTTGTGTTTTACTTGGATTACAAGTTTTGAGTAGCTACACTCAGAACTGGCACCTAACTGCATCAGGTGCGATTCCTGGGAATCACAAGATTATTATTTCTCAAGATACAGTCTATGGTAATGCCGCGATCTATGAAGACACCATGAATAATACGTTCGGAGCTGTTAAACTCAGAAAAAAATTAGGTTTATTTTATGAATTTGGTGGTCATGCAGTAAAAGAATCCCCTGATCGAGATATGCCTTTTCAGGCGGTAGGGTTTGAAAATGATGTAGAAGAAGATGACAGCTATGTTGTCGGCGTTAAAGTAAATCGCGACTCTAATATTACCTCCGTATCACTTGGATATCACAAGAAGATAACCGACTACAATGAGCCCTATGAGTTCAGTATGAAGGACATCGAAGCTCATCCTGACAAGTATCTTGTCGAAGAAGTGAAGGATGGTTATGCGCTGTTTGTCATGGATGAATACACCCATGAAGGATGGACCATAAGAGGTTTTGATAAGGAGGGGAATATGGTTGCTGACAAATTGTTCTCTGCCCAGCCACGGTACACGAACTGGTAAAGGTCATGAATACTCAGGATCTAAAGGTGTGAAAAACAGCAAAATTTGAAAGGGGTAGGGGATGGAAACTTTTTTTCGATATAACTGGATCGTAAGAGAACAATGGTACGAGTGGTGTGTGGACCTGCCGGAAGAGGAATTGTTATGTCCCCGAACTGGAGGAGTCGGAAGCATTTTACAGACGCTTTTTCATATCGTAGATGTAGAGTGGAGCTGGATTCGAATACTTCAAGGTAAACCGGATGATCAGGAGAATTTTGATGATTACGCAACACTTCAGAAGGTAAGGGAGCTCGATCAGCGTTTCAAACCTGAAGTGGAAGCGTTCGTAGCCGCATGGAATGATTCGATGGAGACACGAGTATTTTACGATTATAGACCTGATGGCAGTGTTGATATGGATGCTTGGGGCGAAGTAATGCGCCATATTATTGCACATCAGATCCACCATATGGGACAGCTATCTGTATGGGCAAGAGAAAAAGGAATTCAGAAGAATCCAATTTCTCCTAATGTTATAGGTAAGAATCTAATTGCAGTTCAGCAAAAATGAGAGGTGAAAACGAAGATGGAACAATGGGAATACAAAACGATGAAATATAAGACAGGTGGGTTCTTGGGAGGAAAAGTAGATACGGAGGAGTTCGAACAAGAACTGAATGAACATGGACTGGATGGTTGGAAAATTGTATCCTGCTTTGACACAAGTATTTCGCAAGGTGCATCAAAAGATGTGATTGTCGTCTTTAAAAGAAGAAAATCATTGTAATTGATATTCGCATTCTATCCATCAGAAATTGTTGTCTCTTTTGTTATAATCTGATCGTACACCTGGTAGTAAAAAGGAGCGCCGATAAGTAGAAGAACAGCAAATAAGATCATTAAATTACGAAATAGTTTCACGTTCTTTTCTTTCTTAGCATACAGCCAAAAAGGAAAACAGATACTGGCTGCCAGCAGAAAAAATAACTCAGCAATAACGATCACGGGAGCATAATCCTCAAGCTTCATCACTTTCACCTCGACTTTTTTACCCAATTATAGAATAATTTTCTCCATTACGCGACAAATAATTCTCCAAACAGGGGGCTAGCAGATGAAATTCAAAGCGGTATTTCTCGATTTCTATGGCACATTAGTACATGAAGACGATGATATTCTGCCTCTCATTTATGATGAAGTGAAACGATTTAGCTCCGATGATATAGAAGCAAATCACATTGGGAAGTATTGGTCTAAAGCATTCTTTGACCTGTCGAGAGAAAGTTATGGCGACTCGTTTGTCACGCAAAGGGAGATCGGTATTCAATCTTTAACAGATACCGTTCGTCATTTCAGATCATCTTGTACAGCAGAGGATATTATTCAAACGCAGTTTAATCACTGGATTCAGCCTCGATTATACGAGGATACTCTTCCTTTTTTGAAATCAATCGCTGGAAACCCTATCTACATTCTATCCAATATAGATAGGAACGATATTATGTCTGCCTTAAGCTTTCATGGGATCTCGGTAACGGACGTAATTACGAGTGAAGATGTGAGATCCTACAAACCAAGAGCGGAGTTATTTGAAGAGGGTCTGCGCAGAAGTGGGTGTACAGCAAATGAAGTCATTCATATAGGAGATTCTCTTACAAGTGACATTGAGGGAGCTCAGCGTCTTGGAATGAAAGCAATCTGGATCAATAGACTTGGTAGAAAGCTGCCAGATCACTTTAAACCAGATTACATATATCCGAATTTAAGTGAAGTTCATTTGGAATCTTTATCATAAAAACAAAAGGGATACCCAATGAATGGGATCCCTTCTTTTAATGCTTATCATCTGCTAAAAAAACCTTAAGTTGTTCTGTTGGCATAGGACGCCCTCTAAGATACCCTTGAACTTCATGACATCCTAGTTTACAGAGCAAGGAAAATTGTTGCTCCGTTTCTACCCCCTCAGCGATAACTTTCATACCAAGTCGATCTGCTAATTCAATAATTGTCTGTACAACCTTTGCTTCATTCACGTTCATTGCAATGTCTTGAATGAGGGAACGGTCAATTTTGATATACGTGAATGGAAAACGATTCAACATACTTAGGGAAGAGAATCCCGTACCGAAATCATCAATGGACAGTGATACACCTAGCTCTACCAGAGCACGACAGATTTCTAGTGATTTTTTCGAATCGAATATCGCCGTTCTTTCCGTGATTTCAAGACATACATTTCGCGGAGAAAGTTCATGTTGCTGCAGTAGCTCTGCAATTCGTTCTGCAAACAAAGGTTCTCTGAGCTGATGCGCAGATAAATTGACGGAAACCAAAATATCAGCATACCCCTCATCCACCAACTGCTTCGTTTGTTTAAAGGCGGCATTCAGAACCCAATCACCTATGGATTTTATCATTCCTGTATCCTCGGCGATCGGTATGAATTGAGCGGGGGACACGAATCCCAGTTCTGGTGAATTCCATCGAATTAAAGCCTCTAATCCAACAATACGATTTGTACGAGTATCGATCTGCGGCTGATAATATAGTGTGAATTCATTTTTGGCAAGAGCGGTGCTGAGTCCATTCACGATTGTTAAATTACGTTCAGCCATGGCTTTTAAATTAGGAGTATAGGAATAATATTGGTTACGTCCTGCTTGTTTTGCAGCGTACATAGCAGTGTCTGAACTGCTATACAATGCTTCGATGGTTGTGCCGTCATCAGGCGCTATACTGATTCCAATTGATGCCGTAACGGTGTATGGCTTTCCAAAGATATGAACGGGCTGTTGCAGAGAGGACAAAAGTTCATTAGCGTAACTAATGGCCTCATCACTATGGCTCACGGGCACAGTTATAGCGAACTCATCTCCACCTAGCCGGGAAACGACTGCAGAGGAGGGCATACTCCCGCGAATTTGGCCTGCAACATGCTGTAATAAAAAATCTCCAGCCGAGTGGCCAAGCGTATCATTGATCCATTTAAATTGATCGAGGTCTACCATAATGACGGCCGTTTGTTGATCTTCTAAATCAGCGTTTTGAAGTGCCTCTTCTAAATTTTCCATGAAATAAAGCCGATTACCGAGACCCGTCAAATTATCCTCATACGCTAGTTTTTGCAATTTTGCCTCCGCATTCTTTGTTGCAGTGATATCACGTGTAACCAAATAGCAAAAAATCTGATCATCAATTTCCAAATAGGCGGTGTCAATTTCCACGATCTTTGTTTCGTGTACAAAAGTATTGATTTTTTGTTCCATATGAATCGGTGTCATCGTGCCAAATTTTTCTTTATATAATTCTTTGATCATTTGTTGCTCTTCTTCAGGAATCAGAGAGATTAGATCAATTCCTTCTTCTGGAATTGTATTTGAAATTCCAAGCGATTTCCGAAAAGAGTCATTCATTTCTACAGCGAATCCAAGGTCGTTTACAAGTGCAATCCCTTGTCTTGATAAAGAAAACAGAACTTCAAATCGACGATTAGGCGAAGCGAGAAAGTCATAGTGAATCATGGCGGAACGGATAAAATAAGCCCAGATCAATATACAATACGCGGGCATTATTTCATAAGGGAGTACTCTAAAAAGAGTCTCAGGACCAAATGAATCTTTAAATAAGGAAAACACTGACCAAAAGGCAGTCCATAATAGACAGAGGACGAGCCCTCGTTTGATTCTATGCATACGAAGGTATTCTTTTTGTGACCAGTTCTTATCCCTTCGCTGCCGATTGCCAATCCATAAAAAGAGAAACAACATCAAAAAATTATACCCTGCAATCCCCATGATCATAATCACCATGTAGAAATCCAACTGTTCAGAACGCCAAAATATACTTTGTGTACTTGACACAAAAGCTTCAGGGGGATTTGTTAAAATGGGAATGATACCAATCAATGGGACTAAACAAAGCAAATGTCGGAATAACGGTTTTATTCGTATTTTACTAACCAAGCTATAGAGATAAAGCCCGAGTGTCATCGTTACAAGAGCGCTGATGTATTTCACATACATCGTTACGTATAATCCAGATGCAATTGGCAATGTTTTTGCCCAGAATCCTCCAAGAAAAAATAAACTGAGAGAAAATAGTAATAACATACTTAAGCGATTTAATGTACTGGGAGGATTTTTAAAATAAACTTCAATTCCCATTGCGAATAAAATCAAAAACGGAATAAATAAAAATATAATTTGTAGGATCATGTTGTACATTACCATCGCTCCATCTACTAGACTTCATTAACTCTTATTCGGACAAGATTCTATTTTACAGTATATAACTGGTTAATACATAAAAAGGTTGAATATTAATTATAGATGTGGAATCATAAAACGATATAATAAATGGAAAATAAACCTAATACCAATTGAAATGAATGGGGAGAATTCATTAATGAAGAAGAGAAGGTATACAACAAAGCTCTCCCGAAAAGAATGCCTATCCTTTATTAAAGAAAATATTGATTTTATTCGCTTTGATTTTTATAACGAATCCTTTCGTGGATGGACGAAGTTCGGCATTTTTAGCATTTCGTATAACGATGGGGAACACAACAGGAGAAGAATCGTCCGTAATAAGGCGGTAGGCCGGATTTCTGTAAAAGATGGAAAAACTCATGTTCGTTTTCGTCTATATAAAGGATGGACAGATCCTTTTGCTCTTATATACACGATGTTTCTTTTTTCATGTATAAATTTAATCATGGGCCCTCCGTTTATTTCTGAAATGTTTTTCCTTAGCGTAAGCCTGTTACCTGCGATTATGGTTTTATATTCTTGGTTATACACGATTTTATCAGAAGATGGTCATTCCAATGAGGCGATTTTGCTTGCTTATGTAGAGCGGGTATTTGAACTGGAACCGGAGATGAAGCAGTGATAATGATGAGTCATAGAATCAAGAGAAAGAAATACTTCTGTATTTTTGCAATCGTAATAAGTTGTACTGTTGCTACATTCTATTATCATCGGGATCTGCCCTTCCATCACAATATAGAGGCAGTGATCTATTCTCCAGATATGACATTTGAGAAAAAGACAACGGTAACGCTGGATGGGGAAAAATACAAAAGATTATCGGGTAAGCACCGGATTTCAGGAGAGATTAGAGTGGACGAAGAGTTGTCATATCACTTTACTGCCGATTTGGACGGAAATCAGTACGTGTATATGATTCCTTATTATGATGAGAGTGGAAACCAGCGTACGCTTGGTGTAATCCATATTTCCAAAGATTTAGATCAGGTATGGCTGAGTTCAAGTGAACTCAATAGCCGTTATCAGCTTGATGATGGATATGTCTATGGTCCAGCAAGTTCAAAAAGGGATGTAGGCAATTCGTTAACGAAGATGCTTTATGGTGAGTGAGCAGCGTAGACTGCCTTATTATAAGTTTAAGGAGTGAATGTTATTGTTTGTTATCTCATTGGTGTGTTCATTTTTAATAGGCGTATTATGTGTGAAGTTCGGAATGGATAACTCAAAACAAAGTAAATACAACGAGGAAATGCTGCAAGAGCTTAGGGATATCAAGGAATTACTTGAGCAAAGAAAAGAAAAGTAGAGTACAGGTCACAGTGTGATAATACACATTTTAAGAATGATACATACAGCAAGAATGAGCATATAGGAGGATTTTGCACGATGGATGTAACTACACCGATTCCGTGGAGAAGATATTTTGCTAGAATGTTTGATTATGTGGTTCACGCTGCTCTTTTTCTATCTCTATGGGCAGTGATCGATGAACCAAGTCTTATACGGCAAATGGAACACAGTTCTGCGACCATTGATTTTTTGATGCTTGTCGTGTGGATTGTGATTGAAGGATGCTATATGAATATTCTCAAAACAACACCAGGCAAGAAACTCCTTCATATTCAAGTCGTTCACGCAGATGGAAGTCCAATCGGCAGATATGAAGCTTTTGTCCGTGCACGAATGGTTTGGTATCGGGGAATGGGGATGGGTATTGGAATTTTGCAGCTCATTGCGGGTGTGATCGGATACAGAAGATTAACTAGAAAGGGTTATACCAGTTGGGATGATGATCTGAGGCTTACTGTGAGACATGGCAGGCTTGATACTTACCGGGTTATCCTTTACACCATAATCGTTAGTCTTTGTTCCTTTTGGGTGATCTTTTTATTTGTGAGATATGCTCTAGCAATAAATTAGAATAAAACGGTGGTTTAGGTCGGCAATGTACCGTATGATATGAACAGGACCGACGAATATTTTTATAGGAAAAGAGAGGGATACACCGTATTCATGAAAATTACGATTGATTTAACAAAAGAGGATTACTGGAATATGAACAAGTTTGTTATGTTCCATATTCCGAAATACCGAAACCTGCTGATGCTCACATTCATCAGCCTGCCGATCATTATCATTGCAATGCTTCGTTTCGTACTAGACTATTCTTGGGTAGCTTCTATTATTATCGGAATACTAGTGAGTGCATTATCTGCGTTTTATATGATTTTCTCGATCAAACGCAAGGTTATGAGACTTGTAAAAACAAACGCTGGAACAGTCGGTAAACATGCTATTGAACTTAATGGGGAAGGCATGTACGAAACCACCGAATATAATAATCTCGAGTATTCCTGGAAAGAGATCGAAGCTATTAAATCAGATAAGGATTATATTTATATTTTCGTCAACAGTGTTCAGGCGATCAACATTCCTAAACGTGCTTTTGCGGATGATGAACAAGAGCAGGCATTTGTACATCAACTCGAACAATATACTCATAAGAAAATATCTTAATAAAGAAGGGCCAAGAGCGATATAAAGCTTTTGGTCTTTTTTGTGATTTTATACAGGATAGTCGCATCCCGGTCACGAATGAGAAAACAAAGAACCTCGTCATTTACGTAATTATGCAGTCATAAAGTAAATAGATCGATAAAGAACAGAGTTTGAGATAGGCACAATTCCAAAGGAGGAATGAACGATGGAACAAACCACATCAAGCATGACTTTTTTTCGTGACAGCCTAAAGGTACAGGTGTATGCAGACCGCAAACAGATGGGACTTGCTGCAGCAGTTCTTGTGGCAGATCAAATGAGAAACCTGCTTCAAAAGCAGGAGCGAATCCGGATGGTTTTTGCTGCAGCACCGTCTCAAAATGAGTTTTTGGATGCCCTCGGAAAAGCGGAGGGAATCGACTGGAAGCGGATTGATGCCTTTCATATGGATGAATATGTAGGATTGCCAGAGTCCGCTTCACAGCGGTTTGGTCTATTTTTGAAGCGTGGTTTGTTTGATCGTGTTCCGTTCGGGAATGTTCATTATATCAATCCATCGAAGGAAGCAGAGGAAGAGTGCATTCGGTATACGAAACTGCTGACTGCTTCTCCTGTAGATATTGTCTGTATGGGGATTGGAGAAAACGGACATATCGCTTTCAACGATCCGCCAGTCGCAGATTTTTCTGATCCCGTCTGGATGAAGCGTGTAGAACTGGATGAGGCATGCCGAGAACAACAGGTGAATGATGGATGTTTTGCGAGTCTGGATCAAGTTCCAACCCATGCGTTAACCCTTACTATTCCAGCACTATTATCCGGAAAATATATCTACTGTATGGTTCCAGGCCCGCTCAAACGGGCAGCCGTTACAGCAACCTTAACGGGACCTATAGAACCAAGTTGCCCCGCTTCTATACTGCGAACGCATCAAGGAGCCATTTTGTTCCTAGATGAAGCATCATATGATTCTGAGCTGGGTCTTGGAAAGGAATGATTCTTCCGTTATGAATAAATATAGCGGCACGGCTATAGAAGGTATTCACTACAGGACAGGGGAGAGAATCAGACTCTTTTGTGAAGAGGGAAAGATCAGTGAAATCAAAGTCTTATCTAACACTCCAGATAAACGTAATGAGAGAAGCGGTTATCTTCATGAGATCAAGAAGGAGCTTCCTCTGATTGGCCCGGGACTCGTTGATCTGCAGATTAATGGATTCCAAGGTTATGACTTCAATAATCGGCATCTAACTTCGGAAACGGTAAAGTCGGTAACAAGGTTACTGCGGCAGCAAGGTGTGACGTCCTATTATCCGACGCTAATTACAGAGAGTTCAGAACATATTGAGCGAGCACTTCGCACTATAGCTGCAGCCTGCGCGGAGGATCTAGAAGTGGCAAGCATGATATCTGGAATTCATGTAGAAGGCCCTTATATCTCGCCCAAGGATGGTGCTAGGGGAGCACATGCTTTGAAGTGGGTCAGAAAGCCGGACTTTGAGGAATTTACGCAGTGGCAACAAGCTGCGGAAGGCAAAATTAAGCTAATTACACTCTCACCAGAATGGGAGAATGCAGAGGTTTTTATCCGTCAATGTGTAGCCGCAGGAATTACCGTCTCCATTGGTCATACCTCTGCGTCATCCTCTCAGATCAAGGCTGCGGTTGCTGCTGGAGCATCCATGTCAACCCATTTTGGGAATGGTATACAGGCAGGGCTTCCTCGTCATCCGAATGTCCTATGGGCACAGCTTGCAGCAGATGAATTATCATGTTGTCTCATTGCGGATGGGTTTCATCTTCCAGAGGAAGTGCTTAAAGTAGCCCTGAAGGTAAAAGGAGATCAGGCTCTGCTCGTAAGTGATGCCGTTGCCCTCTGCGGAATGCCGCCAGGGTATTACGATACGCCTGTTGGGGGCAAAGTGATCCTTACTCCGGAAGGCAGACTTCATCTAGCCGAGTCTCCCGAGCTGCTTGCTGGCTCTGCACAGCTGTTGACTAGAGGGATAGAACATCTTACTAGAAGCGGGATCTGTAGTTTAGAACACGCTTGGGATATGGCTTCTGTAATCCCCTCTTCCAAGATGGGCTTATCTTCAGCACGTGGAATTGAGGTTGGTGCACCAGCGGATGTACTCCTGGCTTCCTGGGATGGCGAGCAGTTCAAGGTCCTTCGTACGTATAAAGCAGGAAAGTGCAGCGAGTAGAGCAGACCTCTAAGAAAATCACGTTTTTTTATCATTGAAGAAGTAACTACGCCCACTCTATTGTTGTTATTACATATGAGCTAATCATAAAAGAGAAAACGTAATAGAGCGGAGAGTGAGTGTCATGAGTGTGGTAGCAGGTAATCCTGGGGGGTTTTGGAGACGCTTGGGAGCATATCTCTTAGATTCAATCGTTATCGGCGTTTTAATGAATACATTTATCGGTTTGACAGGTAATACGGCAACAGGATTGCTCATGCTATACTTTTTGCTGCTGCCTGTGTTTTGGAATGGTTTTACTGTAGGCAAGTATCTATGCGGTATCCAAATTCGAAGAGTACTGGATAAATCACCTCCAACCGTAAGGAACATGATACTCCGATTTTTTGTAGGATCTCTGTTGTACGCTGTCACACTGGGAATTGTTCAGATCGTTAGTGGCTATTTTGTTATAACTCGGGAAGATAAACGTTCCATTCATGATCTCATTGCCGGTACAGAGGTTATACGAAGATAATCATCAAAAGATTCCACTGCAAAACCGACTGCGACACAAAGAGCAGTTGGTTTTTTTAACAGAGAGGTAACAAAACCGTCCTATGCTCCGTCCTTTACTTATAAGCTTAACAGCTCGTAACAACAGGTGATGGAGAGGTGTTTTAACTTGGTAAATGGTTCTAATCGCCAGCGGAGTCCTCTTAAAAAGTGGCTTCTGGCGCTCGGTATGATGATGTTAGTCTTTGTGCTGCTCAATCCGACTGAAGATAGGTACCATAGTTGGCTGGAGCGAGAATATGGAATTACACTCGAAGAGTACAATTATTTTGATGGAAAGACTTTTGTTAAAGATGGGGAACGAATGTATGAAACAGGACATACCCGAAATGCTTTGTTTTTCACAATAAAAGATATGGAATTTTACGATATGGATCATAACGAATTAGTATATGAGATTAGAACAGTAGGGATATTGGGAACTTTTTTTGAAAGAAAATAATGATAGGGGGAAGATACTATGAAGCCGATCAAAAGGTCTAAACTCCGTATTAAGCTGGGAACGGCATATTATCGTAGTAGACGATATGTAGAGTGGTATTTCGGAGGAACTCGGTTCGCCCAAAAACAAAGCAGCACCGTATTGCCATATAAAGTTGCATCCCATAAGACTCCGCTGTTACGAAAGTTAAAGGATGTAGATATGTGGCTTCAACATAACAAGATCATCAATTTAAAAATTGCAATGAAACGTTTGAATGGGATTATCATTCAGCCTGGGGAAACATTTTCTTATTGGAAGCTAATCGGCAATCCAAACCGCAGAAAGGGATATGTGGAAGGAATGGTTTTGTTTTATGGTGGCTTTAAACCCGGAATTGGGGGCGGCTTGTGTCAGTTGTCTAATCTCCTCTACTGGATTACCTTACATACCCCTCTGCAGATAACGGAGAGGCATCGACATAGCTATGACGTATTTCCCGATTCAGGCCGAAGTCAGCCATTCGGAAGTGGAGCAACCTGCGCCTATAACTATCTCGATTTGAGAATTACCAATCCTACAGACCGGCCGTACCAGCTTACTCTACAAATCACAGATGAATTTCTAATCGGTTCATGGAATAGTGTAGTTCCACAGGAGCTGACCTATGAAGTGTATGAGAAAGAGCATCGGATTACCCAGGAACATTGGGGCGGACATATGAGACATAATTTGCTATACCGACGTGTATGGAATCAGCAGGAGGAACTGATTGATGATCAGTATATTACAGAGAATCATGCGCTGATGATGTATCAGCCATTTTTGAAATCGGAGAATGAGGTGAATGAACAGCAGGAACAAGCTTAAGATAACCTTGAAGGGCTGACTGCAAGTCTTCGGCTAGAAGGACTAATAGGTAGGAGGTTGAGCATGAGAAGGAAGGACAGAATGCGGAGATCAGGTGGTTTTCTACTTTTATTCGTATGTTTCCTATGTGCTGTGTTTTTACAAGGCTGTACTTCTTCTCGTCCTGCTCTTCAGGGGACAACATTATCCGAGATCTATCCAGGTGATATAACAAAGGTGGACAGAGTAGAACTGCTTGATGGAACAACGGGTAGAACAAAATGGCTGGATGATCCGGGTGAGATCCGTCTATGGATTGGAGGTTTAAAGGATGTGGTACTCATTCCAGAAGAAAATCAGGAGGGAAGTGTCGGCGGGATGTATGTAATCGGATTCTACGAAGGTGAAGAAAGAAAACTTTGGTTTAGTCCACAATCCATAGAAGATGTTTATTATGAAACAAACGAGCTTTTTACAGGTCAAATTCAGTTACTATTCGAGCGTGAATTCAGTACACCATAAGGAAAGGTAACGTAAGGAAGGGTCTCAATACATAAGTGAAAATCCGAAGGGGGAAAGCTCAGATGGAACATATTAAAGCGGTTATTTTTGATCTAGACAATACGCTGCTGGATCGAACGACGACCTTTCGAAAGTTTGCAGAAGGGTTTATGAAGCAGTATTTTGGGCATATCGAATCAACGGATCTATGGCTTGCGCAAATGATTGAGCGCGATGAGGATGGATATAAAAATAAGCCTGTGCTGTTCGCAGAACTGCTGAGCGAATTCCCTTGGAACAACGAACAAAATAAACCGCTCGTAGATGATCTGATGAAATACTATGCTGAGAACTACGTAATAAGTGCTGTCCTTATGGAACAGGCTGAAGAGGTCATTGCTTACGCGAAAGAAAAGTATAAGACAGGGATCATTACGAACGGCAGGAATGCGGTCCAGTATGGCAAAATTGATCATCTCGGGTTAAGGGAACATTTTGATGTGATTGTGGTATCCGAGGAGGCGGGATGCAAGAAACCGGACCCACGTATTTTTCAAGTGGCATTAGAGCGGCTAAACGTAAAACCTGAGGAATGTTTATTTATTGGAGATCACCCGATTAATGATGTGGAGGGGGCGCACATGCTGGGAATGCATACGATCTGGATGAGGGTTAACCAGCCTTGGTGTGAGGCGAACAAGGCAAAACCACTGCACACCATTAATCAAATTGATGAACTGCTACGCATAATGTAATTCTCTTCCTTCTTTCTTAACTGGTTAACTTCTGACCCTATTCTTAATTTTCACTTTCTTTCTGGACAGCCACAGCGTAGAAATAGCTAAGCATCGAGATGATTTGAACGATGGTAAGTGGATCTCTCCATCGTCCGGCTTGTAATGAAAGGATTGTAGAAGTGAAGAACACGAGTAAAGAAAAATACTTCAAATAATTCTGGCTTCCCATTCGGAAAATGAGCAAGACACAGAATAACAGGGCAATACAAAGCAAGACGATCATGGTAAAACTCCTCTACTATTCATGAATACAATTATGTTAACATTAATGAATATTTCATTGGAAGTATATAACAAATATTAAAAAGAAGTCTATATTTAATTTAGTAATGGGATGTCTATGGTGACTGTAGGGAAGAGGTGAAAGCGATGACAGTTTCGTATCCGATTCAGATTAATGAAGTACTAGAAAGACACGAAGTTCCTGAACTCAGAGGCAAAGTGAGCTGGGGGAGAAGGGAGGAAGATTATCCTGCTCTACTAGATCATTGCCTGCTATGGGCAACTGCCCGAAATGAACAAGGAAGATTGGTCGCCTTTGGTTATATTACCGGTCCGGGTGAAGCTTTTGAACATGGATACATGGAGGATGTGATGGTGGATCCAGAAGAGCAGGGCAAGGGGATAGGGAAATCACTTGTTCAGTCATTACTACAGGCAGCGGAAGATAGCGGAATTTCTATTGTGACTGTCAATTACAGTAAGCAGCATGAGTCCTTTTATAAAGAATGTGGGTTTACACCTTGCGGCGGTGCAGTATGGAGGTCCAGAAAGGAAGAGGAGAAATGAGGATACAAGCGGCTCGCAAACTAAAAATAGGCGCTGGTGTGTTGCTTGTTGTAATCGGTGTCTTCCTTGTTCTATCTAGTAACTCAGGAAACAAGAAGGAGGCGGGGATTCATACCTCAGCCCAGACGATTCCCTTAGAAAAAACAGAACTGTATTTAATGAATGGAGTTGGAGAACGGTGGGAGGTCCAGGACTATATGATCTTAATTAGTAACGGACAAATCTTAAGAGGAAATGCAGAGCTCACTTACACAGGCGATCCTAACGATCTTGCTCAAACACGGAATTTTGAAATTAGTTTCTACGAAATAAATGAGGGTGGAGAAAGAAAGGGAGTCTTTTCGCGGGAATATCATCTAGTCAGCAGTAGCAGAACAGTAGATAACCCTCTTAATATTATAGAAAATGCAAAAAATCTCGGTACTAACGTTCACGAGTATTCTTATGACGAGTTAAATAAGGATGAGACCACCTATGAGTCTACTTTTGCTGAAATTATATGGGATGACGAAATGGGAAAGATCCATAAAGAAGTGGTGGATCTGAGCATACGTAGACAAGTGAAGGTAGATCATTATTCAGAAAAAGAGGCATCTTCTGAAAATAAGTAGGAGTTCGTCTTTCGTGAGATGTTAATTAAAGCTGTACATATAACTAGAGCGTATTAGAAATGAGGACATATATGAATTTATTTTCAAAGCGTAGTTTCTTTATTCTGACCGTAATTACCTGTATATTCTTAATCTCAGGTTGTGGGGGTCCGAGTAGACAAGATGTTATGAAATATTTAGAACCTTCTGGGGAAGGTGAGTATGCTGTCCATTTTTTTTACGAAGATAGCTTGCCCATGACGGAAACAAATGAATTAAATATTTTTCATAACTCTCATCCTATTTTTCTAGATACCATTAATAAAATTCAATTTTGGAATCAAGACATAGAACCTTATGAGAAATGGGCCAAGGTACTCGGTATTAAGGATTTTCCCGTGTATTTGGTCATGGATGCAGAAGGGATCGTATTAGAAACTCCCTATTTAAGCAGAGTAAAAGAATTTTTAAAGGAAGAATTGTTGCCAAAAGACACTAATTCTAATCAGTAAATAACCACAGTAGAGAATCAAAAAAGGGGAATCAGAATGAAACCTGATTCCCCTTAGTATTGACACTATTCTTTCAGCTGAATTAAATAAATTTTATTTCGATCTTACATTTTTCAGTACAATGTTGCTGTGGGGTAGTGATGGAATGTCGTTAAAGCTATAACTGAAATCTTGTTCTGGGATCTCATAACTCATTTTATTAGCAAGGTAGTCGAGGCTTTCCTTCATAATCTCAATCGTAATAAACTCCCCAGCACAGCGATGCCCTGTATCGTAATCACCGCCGCCTTGCGGGATGAAATTAAACGGGGTTCCTCTCCAGTCTTTAAAACGATCCGGTCTAAACTGCTCCGGCTGATCCCACAAATCAGGATGGTGATTGGTACCATACAGATCGAGTAGTGTAAGTTCACCCTTCTTAAATTCATAGCCTTGCCATGTGAAATCTTCCTTCACTCTTGCTCCGCTAAAAGGGAAGAATGGATAAAAACGTCGGACTTCCTGAACAAAGTTTTGTAAGTAAGTTTCATCCCCGGAGGCTAGTTTTTCACGTTCTTCCGGTTGCTGAATAACAGCTAAGGCCGTAAAGGTGACATAGATGGAGACCGCTACAATGGGCCGAATAATATTAAGAACTTCAACGGATGCCGTCTCCGGATCAAGCAGCTCTCCCGTTAGGTCACGATGCCAAGAGAAGGTGTAGAGCGCTGTATCTTCTGCTGGATGGATCTTGCCTTCGCGTACTTCTTCCACAAGACCTGTTATCCATTTTTCTGCTTTGGAACGTGCTCGTTTACCCTTCATATGTGCTACGCCAATGGCAGCAGTTGCTTCAATCATGGCACCGAGCCATTCACTTTTTTCCTTCACTTCATCGATTGCTAGAGGGACACCTGCCCATTCACAGGCAATACGGCACAGAAGCTCCTGTGATTCCTCATAGATTTCGATTTCTTTTTTGGTTTCCCAGCGGCCCACGGCAAGACCCCAATGTTTGCTCGTAATCTCTCTTATTTTCTGAAGACCTTCACGAGACATAAGGGACATAAACATCGCTTTCCGGTGATGGTGTTCTTCTCCATCTAAGGTTTGCACTCCGTTCTCACCAAAAAGCGTTTTCAATACTCGCTTGGGAGCTGCACCCTCTCTAACAAATTTCTTGTTGTCATAAAAAAGCTGAGCAGCTTCTTCACCGCGCATGCAGATCGCTTTTTCCCCAAGCAACCGTGTCTCAAACAGATTGGACTGAAATCCAATCGCGCGGTTTGTGATATATAAGTAACCTTCTTTGAGAACGTTTAGCGTATTATCTAATCCTTCTTCTCTTGGAAATGATCTTGTTTCTTCCATTTGATATGACACCTCCTGAATTTGAATTCTATGTACACTTGTATTATTAGATTAATACCCGAATATGAATTCTTTATAACAGAAGGTGAGTAGGAGAAGTGCTATTTTCGCATGTTACTCATTACAAAGAGCTTATATACTAATTTCAATTCCTTATTTATGTAGTCGCTTCACTGCTGACCGCTACAGTCCCTGCAGGGATTGAATGAGCATGGTAGCTGCCATCTTCTCTAATTTCTAATGCATTTAATTGTTTTCCATAAGCACAGGCTCCATCAATACCGATTTTATCTTCCTGAAACCAAATATCAGCCCGCTCGTGTAAATGGACGGTAGGCGTATGACCAAAGACAACGATTTTGTCGAGATTCGTAGCCTGATCATGAAACATCTCTCTAATCCAAATAAAATCATCTTCGGGTTGCTCTTTAAAGTCGGCATAAAAAGGATTGATGCCTGCATGTACAAAGAGATGGGTAGCGTTTTCATAATATAAAGGCAAAGAAGTAAGGAATTCTAGATGGTGGGAAAAATGTGTTTTAATAAAAGCTTTTGCTTGTTCATAAGTTTCCTGATTCAGCTCTTCAGGAGAGCAGGATAAATCACAGTAACTGGCTAACGTTTGACGAGCACCATTTCTAATCCACCGTGCATCTTCATCCTCTAGAATAGCATCGAGAAACAGTTGATCATGATTGCCTTTGAGAACAATGACCCCATGATCACGGTGAAGTGTCATGATCTGGTCTACGACCTCTTTACTGCGTGGGCCACGATCAACGTAATCTCCTAAAAGTATAAGCTGATCTTGCTCGGGCTGATATTTTACTTTGTGGAGTAAGGCGTTAAATTCGTCATAACACCCATGTAAATCACTGATAACAATGGTTCTGATACCGAGCACTCCTTTCAAAAAGATAGATGAAAACAAAGCCAGATTTCATTATTTTCCATTATATCTGAATCAAACGGATTTTGGGATATTTTAATCTATCGTTTATAAAATTCTCTATACGTTTAATTAGTTAACAACAACGAAATATAGAGGGAGAGAGCGAACATGGCAGATAATAGAGAGCGCCCGACAAATCGCAAGAAGAATATGACGATTATCGGTATAATCGTAGTAGTTCTTATCATAGCCGCATTCTTAATGAATTACTTTGGTAACTATACAACAGTAACTGGCGGTTAGGTTAATTACATTATATAAATAAAGTAGATTGAGCTACATACGACAAGCCCTTGCTTTTAGCGAGGGCCTTTTTGTATTTTCATAAATGAATAATAAAAACGTGGATTATCCATAAATTGTAAGATAAACTGATGAAAAGGAGGTACCGATGGTGAAATATCTACTTTTTCTAGGAACGATAATTCTTCTAGTTGGATGTGGGAATACATCTTCTCAATTCATTACACAGCCGAAAGTGCAAACGGAAGAACCGTTTGTACAAGATCCTTTGGAAACAGAGAGCAAACATCTTACATCTCTATCTCCTCAGTACTTAGATGAGAGTAAATATACAGGAGATGAACTTGAGATCGTAAGATTAATCAACCAGAGAGCAGAGTATTTGTGGGAAGGTAACGAAGAAGAATATCTTACGTTATTTACAGAGGATCGTCCGGTATCTCAAATTCCAAATTACCAGATTCAAGAACTTGTGATAGAAGATGAGATCGCTTTTCAAGAACAGAAGCAAATCTATCAGGTTGCGTGCAGAATCAAAGAAATTCATATAGATAAAACAGAGAGTTCTAGAGGATATGTATTCAAAAAAGATAAACAAGATGCGCAAGCAGCTTGGAAGATAGCAGATATTGATTAAGGTAATTGGTCTTGTTTTGTATTTTTTGTAGGAGCTCAGTGAAAAAGGAGGCAAGCGGAATGAACCTCGCCAATCGGATTACCATCGCTAGAATAACAATGATTCCTTTGTTTATGCTCTGTTTTTATTTTTATTCCAATGTCGCAAGTTCGGAACAAGCACCGATCTGGACTACAATGAGCTATGTCTTGACTGTGTTTTTGTTTGTTCTTGCTGCGGGGACAGATAAGCTTGATGGTTATGTGGCTCGAAAATATAATCAAATTACGAACTTGGGTAAGCTGCTTGACCCATTGGCAGATAAGTTGCTTATCTCTGCTGCCCTAATTATGATGGCAGAAGCAGGCATGGTTCCCGGATGGATGACTGTCATTATTATCGGCCGAGAATTCGCGATTACCGCTCTAAGAATGGCTGCTTCTGCGAGAGGAATTGCCCTTCCGGCAGATCAGTTTGGTAAAATAAAAATGGTCCTGCAGGTGATCGCCATTACGGCTGTACTTTTACATAACTTTCCGTTCCGTTTGTTTACCTCTTTTCCTGTAGATCAGGCATTTTTAGCTATCGCTACATTTGTGACCCTGTTATCAGGTTGTAATTATATTATCCGCAACTTGTCCTATCTTAAAAATTAAGAGGTGAAAGAATAATGCATGAATTACGTCAAATAAAATGGAGCCAATCTACGAGAATCTCGCATCCATGATTGTGGAATTATTGGAGGAATGATAGGTGATAACATCATGATAAAAAATAAAGAATCGGCCGAACATTATATTTGGGGAGCAGGCTGTGATGGCTGGAAGCTTGTGAATGATCCGAGGCTAAGCATCATTCATGAAAAGATGCCTCCCAGTACATGTGAATCAAGACATTACCATGAGCTAGCAAGACAATTTTTCTTTATTCTCTCTGGTGTAGTAGAACTAGAGGTGGATGGAGTTATCTACACCCTCTCACAACAGGAAGGGATGGAAGTTCACGCGGGAGCCCCACACCAAATCTTCAACCGTACGGAAGAAGATGTAGAGTCTCTCGTTATCTCTTCACCGAGAACAGCCGGAGATCGGGTGGAGCTTACCTAATGAGAGGAAAATTCACCATAGTGGTATTATCTCCTTCTAGTAGATAAGAGTAAAAAAAGGCTTCTGGCATTTATAATCAAAAAGCCTCTCGTCCAAAGGACGAGAGGCTTTAGTGTTAATACCTAGGATATTTATCTTTATCAGTGTTGTTCAATTAAGAATGTTTCTCCTGTTTTCTCAAAAAGCTTACTGATGATGGCTCTTTTTTCAGCCGTCATGCTAGGACGAAGGTGGTTATAGTCACGTTATTGTGTATCGTACTCCTCTATAAATCGTAATGCACACGCGGCATGGTAATTAGCCAAATCCTTCGCAAACTGCCCATCTGGAAATCCTCTATGAAGCAGTTTCAAACCACCCGATAGTAAGGATATATGATGGTGAAAACGGTAGAATAACATTCTGTTAGGATCAAGCTTATCGTTCTTTAGATATCGGTAGAAATCCCCAAATCGTATTTCTAAAAAACTATGTTCATGCTCGATATCAAAGAACATTGCCCCCTCAATGTCGATCAAAAAGGGTTCTAGTTTGTCATTCACAAGTACATGGTTAGGACCCAGTTCCGCGTGAATAAACCCATACTGCGTTCTAGGTTTGATTCTTGATTCAAGTTCACACAAAATATCGAGTAATTTGTTTTGATTGACCCCAATGTCTTTCATATATGGTGAAGCATACGATAACTGTACTTTGGCATTTTCCATTTGCTCGTAATGGCAGTTCTCGGTCCCCATCTCACTATGATCCGCTTTTCCAAAAGTATACCTTTCGTTAGTATGCATACCAGCGAGCATATCCCCCAGCCGCTCAAACACTTTATCCTGAACTCGTGAATCGGAATGATCAAAATAGGATTCTGCCGTTTGTCCGTCCACATATTCAACAAGCGCATAATCAAATGGGTAACTAACCGGTACCAAAAACTTTTTTCAGATAATCCTGTAGATCAGTCTGGTCGAGATGGCATGTAATGTCCACTAAACAACACTCCAATTTTAGTTTTTGCCGGCATCATTATTGTAAATAAATTCCCTGCCAAAATATAGACTTTTTCTTCGTGAAGAATTATGATGTTGAATAAGGTCTTGAAAAAAATAAACAAAAATCCTTTGGATTAAAGTCCAAAGGATTTTTTTGATGAAAGTCCAGTCTACCGGCAATTAATTACGCTTTAAAATTATATAAAGGTTTAATAATCTCTACAATCTCCAGCGCATCCTTCGTATTCTCCAAAATCTCCTCGATCGGTTTATAAGCCATAGGGGCTTCATCAAGCGTCTTGGTACTTACTGAGGAAGTCCACACATCACGCATTGTATCCTTAAAATCATTCATATCAATGAGGTCTTTGGCACGTGAGCGGCTCATGAGTCTTCCAGCCCCATGGGGAGCAGAAAAGTTCCAATCCGGATTTCCTTTTCCAATCGCAATAATGGAACCGTCACGCATATTGATCGGAATAATCACTTTTTCACCTTTTTTGGCTGAAATGGCACCCTTTCGAATGATCTTATCTTCTGGATTAATATAGTTATGAATGGTAGTGAATTTATCTAATTTTTTGTAGTCGAGCTGCAAAAATTCAGCAATCGCTTTGGACATGCCCTGACGATTAAGCAAAGCAAACTCTTGTGCAGCATACATATCCTCTAGATATTCATCAGCCCCTGCACCTTCCAGAAACATCAGCGGTTTGGGCACTCTGTAGAGTTCCAGTTCCGCGTCATACTTTTGAATAACAGCTGGGATAGTGTCTACATCCCCAGAAGCACGTAATAAGCGAAGTTCTTCCTCGCGCTGCTCCATGAGCTCTTGTATCCGGCTTGTGCAATAACGCTCTGCCTTTTTCTGATGGTAAGTCGCCACCTGGAGGCCCAGGTTCCGGCTTCCCGAGTGAATGACCAGAATTTTGTTGCCTTCCGAATCCACATTAATTTCTATGAAATGATTGCCTCCGCCAAGAGAACCAATGCTTCGCTGATGTTTCTCATAGTCTGTACCTGTTTTCTTAGAGATTCGCTTGATCTGTTCCTGGAGAGCAGGTTTCTGCAGTTTATGCATCACCTTTTGATGGATGGAGTGACCATGTGGAACTTTGTGCCTGATAAAATGATCAAGTAGTGCAAAATCAATTTCTATTTTTCCAAGATAGGTTACCTCCATACCACATCCGATATCGACGCCGATGAGATTAGGAACGACCCGACCTTTTAATTGTTGAGTGTAGCCGATAACACAACCTTTTCCGGCATGGGAGTCCGGCATGATACGAACTTTCGCTCCTTCAAAGGCTTTCTGATTGCATAGTTCAAGCACTTGGCCGTAGGCCGTTTCCTCTAGGTGTGATGTGAAAATTTTAGCTGTATTATACTTTCCGATCGCTTCAAACATACAAATTCTCCTTATGATTCTCTCGTTTGGTACGTAAGCTTATTCTTTAATAACAAGTCCAAAAATCTTGGTGAATAGAATGGCCTGCGCTGGAGAAATAATACAACCTTGAAGATCTTCAAGCGTGGCACCCAAGTTAAAAAATTCATTGTTACTGAGATCAATTCCCTTAAGGCTTGCTCCAGAGAACTGTGACTCGTTTAACATACAACGATCAAATTCTACCTTCGTGAATTCCGAATGATAGAAGTCTGACTTCAGTAAAGAACAGTTTTCGAAAGATACCTGTTTCATGTTACTGAACCGGAACGTAGCATAATCACCTGCGCAGTCTTGAAATACGATGTTCCGAAGAGTGGCAGCTGTGAGGTCCATCCCGATAATTTTGCAATGTTCGAATCGTACCCGGTGCAAAACAGACTCGTTAAAATCAATATTAGATAAGTCACAGTGAGAGAATACCACATCCGTTAGTTCTGCATTTGGAAAGGATACCTGGCTAAAAGTAACATGGCGAAATTGCATTTGATCAAAAAGGATCTTTTCAGCGGTAACATAGGATATTTCTTGTTCTTCGCATACCGACTGTACCCATTCCATCCGGTCGCTTATTATCGTGTTCGAGAGATCTAGTGTATTCAGTTGATGAGGCAGTTTAGGGCGAATGATTTTGAGTGGAGATTTTTCTGTATTCGTCATGGTAAAGTATTCCTCCTGCGATTTGATGTTTTATGTAAATAAACCTGAGTTTATAGCAATAGAGAAGTGTGCCTTCAGGTATTGTAACAAAAACGAGATATCTTTTGATGAGTTAAATGTTCGTAAACGTGGTTTGTCTTGTTATAATAGGGGTAACGGAGCATGATAGCGAGTTATGACGGAGCACGATAAACCGTGTTTTGATAGCTACGTTTATATTATAGATAGGGAGTGCTTGTGCAATGAGACAACAATTTCTGATGAGTTCGTGGAAGACGGCGTCCAAGTTAGTATCGTCCTATTTTAAGAAAAGCTGGTCCATTCACGACTATCCTACCGAATATAGACAGATATCTGGACAAGACGCGGGAGAGGAACAGCAGTTTCCTTGGGAAGCTCGAATCATTAACTGGTACTGGATGAGCGGAAAAGGACATACGAAGCAAGAAGCTTATAAGGCACTACAAGAGAATTTTATGGATTATCAGGCAAAAGGGAATGATCTGCCTAGACCAGGAAGTAAATCAGGAATGGTGTTTACTTCCGTCGATCAGATTAACTATTTAGAGCCAGAAGGCATTATTTTATTCAAAGAGATATTTGGATTGGATTATTACGGGATGTTCATATCGGATGATTCTACATTGTATGATTTCTGTGATACAAAAGAAAAAGCCCAGCGGAAAATCGCCAAAATTCAGGAGAAGTATGGAATCCGGGTGGAGGATATTACAGGTCTGCGAATTGTGGGTATTCTGGAACGTATGCGGGAAGCAGGCGTGTGAGTGTTTTTATCATAAACGAAAAGATTATCTCATTATAAGGGGGATACTTCTATTGCAGATGCCAACACATATTGTGGCCGCAGGCGGAATTGTCGAAGATGAGAACAAACAAATCTTACTAGTTAAGACATTTCATGGCGGCTGGGTTTTTCCTGGTGGACAAGTAGAGGTTGGAGAGAATCTCATGGATGGTCTACGAAGAGAAGTGGAAGAAGAGAGCGGAATTTCTACTCAGGTCATGCAGCTAATCGGCGTATATTCCAATACAGGGATGTATAAGTGGCATGATGGGATAACAGACGTACCGACGAAGGTCATGTTTGATTTTATATGCAAGCCGGTCGGCGGGGAACTCCGCACCTCGGTTGAAACTTCGGAAGTGAAGTGGGTAAAGAAAGATAAGGTTCTCGATTATATTACATCGGGAGCGATCCGTGCTCGGTATGAAGTGTACCTTGAATACAAAGGGTCTGTCAGGTATATGGAGTATGTAACAAAACCAGAGTTTGTCATAAGGGAGAACCGAGATATTTAGGGTTCCTCATATCCATACATATAAAAAAGTGAATAGTGATAACGGTTATGTTCTTATTTTCATCCATGTTCTCATATCCTATATACATAACGCTTTGCATCTGTAATGAATAAAAAACCCGGTCTTCAAGATTTTAATATCTTAAGTCGGGTTTTTATCGTTTTTTGCTCTGATCCTAAAAAAGTTCAGGAGGTAGGATTATGTTTGTAAAAATGTATATCTATCATGTGAACCTTGCCCGAATTGCAGAATATGAAAAAATAATGGAGCGAGCTGACAAGCTGTATAAACGGTATGTGAACTATGAACTTTTTTATATGGAAAGTGAAGAAGAACCCGGGAAATTCATTGAAGTACAGACGTATGCCTCAGAGGAGTTATATGAGATAGGTCATAAGTTAATTAACAAAGATCCTGAGTTCATGGATCTATACCAATCTTTTGAAGCCGTACTGGCACCGAATAACAAGGAGATCCACGAAGAGACACTACGAGATCATTGAACCGAATAGAAGTTATAGGATAGAAATCTATGAGAATATTATATCGGAAGAGTTTAATAATTTATGAGACGGTTAATTAATAGACATGCGGGAGGTAAGATTACTTCCTGTAAACGAATCCAACATAAGGAGTGATTTCAAATGGCAAATGACAATCGAAATGACAAAATGAGCCGCGAGGAAGCAGGACGTATGGGTGGAGAAGCAACAGCAAAAAATCATGATAAGGAATTCTACCAAGAGATTGGCGAAAAGGGTGGAGAGGCTACATCCAAAAATCATGATAAAGAGTTCTACCAAGAGATTGGCGAAAAAGGTGGAGAAGCTACATCCAAAAACCATGATAAAGAGTTCTATCAAGAAATTGGCCAGAAGGGCGGAGAAGCCCGCGGCAACTCTAATAATGATGGTAAAATGAGCCGGGAAGAAGCAGGTCGTAAGGGTGGACAAGCACGTTCTCGCTCGAAATAATGGACTTCTGAAATCAATCTAATATGAGTATAATTTACTGGGTTACTTGAGATATAAAATAATTAATGTTGCTTAACTAGTAAGAGGATGGCTTCTGATAACAATCGGGGGTCATCCTCTTACTCGTGTTTGTTGGAAGATAAAGTTCTCTATATTATTTTATGAAAGCGTTTAATCGTAGGTGGTGGTAAAATAAGGTTGGATATGAGGAGGTGGCATAAATCACAATGAAAAAGATGCTGTTTGTATATGGACTTTTAATATTCGCCTTTTTAATTTACGTCTTTCAATATATGTCAGAAGATAACAAACAGGGAGATCCAGCAGGTATGGGATTAAGAGGCGAGATCTCGGAGAGGTATGTCATGATCACCTTTCAATCGGGGCTTGAATATTGGAAAAGCGTACTTAAAGGCTTTGAAGATGCCGCGGATGCTATGAATGTATCCATCGAATATAGGGGAGCAACCAATTACGATATTCATGAACAGATTACCGTACTGGAGCAGGCTATTGCCAAAAAACCGGCAGGGATTGCGCTCTCCGCTATGAATTCCCATGCCCTTACAGCCGTCATTAATCGTGCGGTGGATGAAGGAATTCCCGTCGTGTTATTCGACGCAGGAGCTCCTAATAGCAAGGCACACTCCCTGTTGGCCACGAACAATTACAATGCGGGAGCGACTGCTGCCAAACAGATGTCTGAGCTCATTGGCGGACAAGGAGAAGTTGCGGTTATTACCTTGCCTGGACAACAGAATCATATCGAACGGACCCAAGGATTTACGGAGACAATGAAAGAGTCCTATCCGGATATCGAGGTCGTTGATACGGTGGATGGTAAAGGACGTATAGAAGTTTCAAGACAACAAACGGAAGAGCTGCTGGGAAAGCATCCTAATCTTGCGGGGATTTTTATTACGGAAGCAACTGGGGGTGTTGGCGTTGGAGAAGTGGTTAAAGCGCGTATGGAAGCAAACAAGAGTAGAGTTCAAATTATAAGTTTCGACACCAATAAAGGAACGCTCGATATGATTCAGGATGGGACCATATCTGCAAGCATTGCTCAAGGAACCTGGAATATGGGGTATTGGTCTTTACAATACCTGTTTCATCTGCACCACGAGCTGACGACTCCGGCACCTTCCGCTACCGATGTAGTATCTCCGCTTCCGGTACTGGTAGATACGGGGATTAATGTCGTGAACAAGCAGAATGTGGAGCAGTATTATGCGAAGTAAGAAGAAGGCTATGCCTTCATGGAAGCAGCTGCGATTTAGTCAAATGCCGCTAAGATATCAGCTTTCGATTCTATTTTTATTGATTGGTATTGTCCCTGCTCTTGGGCTTGGTGTGCTCGTAAACTTTACAGTTGATCGAATTGTAGAAAGGCAGGTAGAAGACAACACGCTCCAATTGATCGGAAAAGTGAATCAATCCCTTGATAAATCGATTGATAATCTGCAAAGCATTACATATCTTGCTGAATTCGATGAGGATGTCCAAACGTTTATCAAAGAAAGCGGAAATGAGAGAGATCCACGTCAGTTAACCGAAAATATGAGTACCTTCTTTCAGGGCTTCACAACATTGTATCCAGAAATAGCTGGAATAATGGTCGTCAATTCTCAAGGAGCTTATCTGAGCAATGAGATGTATGCATACAACGATGCAGATCTGACGGAAGAAGAGTGGTTCAAACAAGCAGCGGGGCAGAAGGGAATATTTACGGTTATCGGACATCCCGGTAAGCGAAGTGTAACGACACATGTAAATTATACGCCTGAGGAAGTCGTCTCTGTGGCTAGAGCCTTTGTTGATTCGGAGACACAGGATATTAAGGGAGTCATATTAATCGATCTAAAGCTGCGCTCACTATCGGGGATTGCTCGAGATATTACACTAGGCAAAAATGGGTATCTGATGATTCTGGATGAGGAAGGGGAAAAGATTTATGCACCTGAGAATTCCGTTCTTAGGCATTTCAATCCTTCCTGGTTTGACGACAATTCTTCTGGAACGTTTAACAAGCAAATTGGAAACGAAAACTATCAATTTCAATATCAGACCTCATCCTATACAGGATGGCGAACGATCGGGGTATTTGATACGGGAGATGCGGCACTTGCCGTCCGAGAAATTCATTTTTATGTGGTCTGCTACTTATTTATTGTCTGCATGTTTGGTTTAACGGCGGCTTATGTGCTGTCGCAGTCGATCTCAAGGCCTATCCATCATCTGATGTCTTTGATGCAAAAAGCGGAAAAGGGAGACATGACCCTGCGCTATTTAGGCAATAGGGGGGATGAGGTTGGACAGCTAGGTATCAGCTTTAACCGTATGCTCCAAGAGATTAAAAAGCTGATGGCAATCAATCGGCAGAAGGAGAAACAAAAGCAGGAGGCAGAGCTACGGAGTCTCACGGCGCATATTAAACCGCATTTTTTATATAACACCCTAGATACGATCCACTGGATGGCACGTAAGCAGGGAGCAGATGATGTGTCCGTTATGATCCAGTCTTTATCGAAATTGTTCCGGATTGGGCTTAGTAAAGGAAGCAATATGATTCCATTATCCCAAGAGATAGAACACATCTCTAGCTATCTGCAAATTCAAAAAACACGTTATCGGGACCGGGTAGAGTGTCACATAGATATCAAGGAGGACGAGCTTCATTGTTATGTTGTTAAGCTGATGCTGCAGCCTTTGGTAGAAAATGCGATATATCATGGAATCAAGGCTAGACGCGGTGCAGGTACGATTTTAATTAAAGTCAGGAAGCAAGGAGAAGCATTGATCATTACGGTATCCGATAACGGAGCGGGAATGGATGAAGACTGGCTTCAACATTTACGAAAGCAACTAGAGGATCCTTTGGCAACACTAGAAACGCATAATGAGGAGCAGCTACCAGGACGGAGCTATGGGTTACTCAATATACAGGCCAGAATCCAGCTCACATTCGGACCGCCCTATGGCATTGCACTAGATAGCACGCAAGGAGAAGGGACGAAAGTAACGATCATACATCCCTTATTAACGAAACCGCAAGTTATGTTAGATCATGCGATGGAGGAAGAAGAGAGATGAAGCACCCTTATCAGGTTCTGATTGCAGATGATGAGCCCATTATTCGCGAAGGTATTCACGATTCTATAGACTGGTACTCACTGGGGATGGAAGTAATGGGGCTTGCCGAAGACGGTGCAGAAGCGCTCGAAATGACGGAACGGCAGGCAGCCGATATCGTACTCGTTGATATGAATATGCCCATTATGGATGGGATAACGTTTATTCAATCGCTTCGTGAGAAAAATCTGGATTCAAGATGTGTAATCATTACGGGATACGATGAGTTCGGTTATGCCCAGAAAGCGATAGGGCTTGGCGTAGATGAATATATTCTAAAACCGGTAGATCCGGTCGAACTGGAAAAAGTGCTTCGCCGCATCAAATTGTCACTTGATGAGAAGCTGAAGCAACGAGAAGAACAGGAAGCAGCGAGTGAGCATTTGAAGAAGAAAAGAGAGATCCTGCGTGAACAATTAGGTCAGGAATGGATTCAAGGAAGACTCAGCGAAGGAGAAATTATCAGTCAGTTACATCTGTTGGCCCTTCCTTCTACGCAACCTGTCAACCTTCTTGTTATTCGCTGGCCGGAGATGCCCACAACGAGGGGCTTGTTAACAGAAAGAGATCGACAACTCTATATGTATGCGGTAAAAAATATAACCGAAGAGCTGCTTGGAAGTGGCAGTGCTTTGATCTTTAAATACGCAGATGACCTGATTGTGGGCATTACGTGGGTTCAGATTGCTCCTGAGCTTCTGATGAGACTGGAGGATGCGGCAAAAGGAAGCTTGGGGATTACCGTTCATACTGCTTGTGAAGAAGCGGGAGGTACATTACTCGACATTCCACATGCTTACCAGCGGATCAAGGATAACATCTATCAGGAAGCATCCCTATCACCGCTGGTTCGCAGAGCCCGGCATTATTTACTGGAGCATTTCCATGACCAAGCATTAACCTTGGAATTGGCTGCGAGCGAACTTTCCGTTTCGCCTGTATATCTGAGCCGAATGCTAAAAAAAGAATTGGGGGATTCCTTTATTTCTTTGTTGACGGGGATTCGAATTCGCAAAGCCATTCAGCTTCTCAACGGTACCGAGCTTAGTATTCATGAGATTGCGGAGCAGACGGGTTATGAGAGTCAGCATTACTTTAGTACCGCCTTTAAAAAAGTGATCGGGATCTCACCTAATAAATACCGTAAAGGAGAGGCTTTTCAAAATGAATGAACGAGCCTCAGCTGTGTATTCATCGACTTGTAATCTTTACAAAAGGACGCCGTGAGGCGTTCTTTTTTATGTTATGAAAGGTTTGATTTTTATAAAAATGGTTGTAAATGTGCAAAGACGTAATTTTTACTGGGGTGCTATGATAATAGGCGAACAAGGAATAACTGGATATGTAAGCGCTAACTTAACGCCTGATATCCATATATTTTCTATATGAATCGTACTAGCGAAAGGGTGGGACCGATGAAGAAAGGATTATCATTTCTGCTTCTCTTCGTGCTCGTCATCTCTTTAAGCGGTTGTAACCTTGCGGAAACGGAAGGAAGCGACAGCAAAGGCTACGTTGGCATATCGATGCCTACCAAGTCTTCAGCGAGATGGGTAGCAGACGGACAGAACATGGTGAAATTGTTTGAGGAGAAAGGCTTTAAGACGGATATGCAGTATGCCGAGGATGTCGTCGAAAATCAGATCGCACAGATTGAAAATATGATTACCAAAGGTGTAGACGTCATTGTTATTGCTTCGGTAGACGGAAATACGCTGACAGATGTCATCAAGAAGGCACACGACGAGGGTATACAAGTCATCGCTTATGACCGCTTGATTCGAAATACGGAGTACTTGTCCTACTACGCGACCTTTGACAATTTTCAGGTTGGAGTCCTTCAAGCTTCGTATATCGAGCAGAAGCTGGGGCTGAAAGAAGGAAAAGGGCCATTTAATATTGAGCTGTTCGGAGGATCTCCGGATGATAACAATGCCTATTTCTTCTTTGATGGGGCCATGTCGGTTCTACAACCATATATCGATTCCGGGAAACTAGTCGTTCGAAGCAAGCAGACAACGATGAGTCAGATCGCTACGCTGAGATGGGATGGAGCCGAAGCCCAAAAGCGGATGGATAACCTCATTAGTGCCCATTACTCCGGCGAAGAAATCGATGCTGTCTTGTCCCCCTATGACGGAATAAGCCTGGGCATTATTTCTTCCTTAAGAGGTGTAGGGTATGGAAGTGAAACAAAACCTTTACCGATTATTACGGGGCAGGATGCGGAACTGTCCTCTATTAAATCGATCGTTAATGGGGAGCAAACTCAGACCATTTTTAAAGATACACGCAAACTTGCAGAGCGGACAGTCGGAATGGCCGAAAGTGTTTTAAGCGGAACAGAAGCGGAAGTGAACGATACGGAAAGTTATGATAACGGAAAAGGCATCGTACCTTCTTATCTTTTAGAGCCTGTTTCGATTGATGCTACCAATGTGGAAGAAGAGATTATTGGTTCTGGATATTACACAAGAGAAGAAGTTGGGTTGAAATAGAGGCTTATACAAGGCAGGGGAATTTATACGCGGGAAGGTGAAATCATGGCTGAATATATTCTTGAAATGCGTGGAATTACAAAGACTTTTCCAGGAGTAAAGGCACTGGAGAATGTGAATCTAAAAGTGAAGCCGGGTGAGATCCATTCTTTGTGCGGAGAGAACGGGGCAGGGAAATCTACGCTTATGAAAGTACTTAGCGGGGTTTATCCGAATGGAACCTATGAGGGAGACATTCTTTTTGAAGGCGATGTATGTGAGTTCAAGACCATTAAGGACAGTGAAGAAAAAGGAATAGTAATCATCCATCAGGAGCTGGCACTCATTCCCTATCTCTCTATTGCGGAAAATATATTTTTAGGCAACGAAAGAGTAAATAAAGGGGTTATCAATTGGCATGAAACCATTATGAAGACCCGAGAGCTATTAAAGGAAGTGGGGCTGAGTGAGAATCCTAATACTCTAATTACGAATATTGGCGTCGGCAAACAACAGTTAGTTGAGATTGCGAAGGCACTCTCTAAAAAAGTGAAATTGCTCATTCTTGATGAGCCGACAGCTGCACTCAATGAAACTGACAGCCAAAACTTGCTCAGGCTAATGCTCGAATTTAAGAAACAGGGGATTGCTTGTATCTTAATCTCCCATAAGTTGAACGAAGTATCCGAGGTATCCGATTCAGTTACCATTCTTCGGGACGGAAAAACGATAGAAACATTAGATATGAAGGCTAAGGATATGTCAGAAGATCGAATTATCAGAGGGATGGTCGGTCGTGATTTGACGGATCGTTATCCGGAGCGCAAGCCGAATATAGGAGAAATGCTGCTTGAGGTCAAAGACTGGACAGTGTATCACGAACATCACGCGGATCGCAAAGTGCTAGATCAGGTGAATCTGAATGTACGCCGCGGCGAAATCGTTGGAATTGCAGGGCTCATGGGCGCAGGGCGGACGGAACTGGCAATGAGCATTTTTGGTAAAGCTTATGGACGGAAGATATCGGGTGAGCTTCGTAAGGAAGGCGAAGTCATTCAAAATAACAGCATCGGTCAAGCCATTGATAATGGATTTGCTTATGTCACGGAAGATCGCAAAGATTATGGGCTGGTACTGATACAGGACATTAAACGCAATATTTCGCTGACTGGTCTTCCTAAGCTGCAAAAAGCATCGATCATCAACGAGAATGAAGAGATTGTGGTAGCTGAAACGATGCGTAAAAGGCTGAAAATCAAAACTTCCAGCATCCAGCAGGAAGTTCAGAATCTGAGCGGTGGAAATCAGCAGAAGGTTGTGCTTAGCAAATGGATTTATTCCGAGCCTGACATTCTGATTTTGGATGAACCGACACGCGGGATTGATGTAGGTGCTAAATTTGAGATCTACTCGATCATTCAGGAGCTTGCAGGCGAAGGGAAAGCCGTCGTCGTCATTTCCTCAGAGCTGCCCGAGATACTCGGTATATGTGACCGGATTTATGTAATGAATGCGGGGAGAATTACCGGGGAAGTGAACCGGAGTGAAGCAAATCAGGAAGTGCTCATGAAATATATGACCAAGACACCGAGCAAGGGAACAGGAGGGGCTTAGAGATGGGGACATTAATAAAGCTGTTTAAAAATAACATTCGCCAGTACGGTATGATTATTGCACTAATTTTGATCATGATTTTGTTTGGTCTACTCAGCGGAGGGTTATTATTTGAGCCGATCAATATTACCAACCTTATTTTGCAGAACAGCTATATATTGGTGCTAGCGATCGGTATGGTGCTTGTGATCATAACAGGACATATTGATTTGTCGGTAGGATCGGTTGCAGCACTTGTCGGAGCATGCTCCGCCATCATGATGGTAAATATGAATCTTCATCCTGTCGTTGCTGTTATTCTTTCATTAGTGCTCGGAGCACTTATTGGGGCATGGCAGGGCTTTTGGATCGCTTATGTTAGAATTCCGGCTTTTATTGTGACCTTGGCAGGAATGTTACTATTCCGCGGAATTACGATGATTGTCCTGGAAGGTCAATCTATTGCACCTTTGCCCGAAGGTTTTCAGAAGATCAGTGCAGGATTTATTCCAGACTTCAGTAATATGGAAACAAATCTAGTAGCGCTGCTCGCTGGAATTGTGGTCACCATTCTGTATGTACTTAGTGAAGTGAAAAATCGCAGAAATCAGCAGAAGTATCAGTTCGAGACGATTTCAAGCGCTCTGTTTATTGCTAAAATGGTTGCCATTGCTGCCGTAATTAACATATTCTCTTTTGCGCTTGCAAGTTATGAAGGGATTCCAAACATCCTGATCCTGCTGGCGGTTTTGATTGTCGGATACTCTTTTATCATGAATAGGACTGTTATGGGGCGTCATATCTACGCGATCGGAGGAAACGAGAAAGCCGCAGGTCTCTCTGGGGTGAAAACAAAAAAGGTAACATTCTGGGTATTTGTTAATATGGGCGTTCTTGCCGCTATCTCGGGCTTAATCTTTACGGCGAGACTAAATGCAGCAATTCCGAGAGCAGGAACAAACTTTGAGCTCGATGCCATCGCAGCTGCCTTTATTGGCGGGGCATCTGCTTCCGGTGGGATCGGAACGGTGTATGGGGCAATCATTGGAGGTCTCGTTATGGGCGTACTGAACAATGGGATGTCATTAATTGGTCTTGGAATAGACTGGCAACAAGGGATCAAAGGCTTGGTTCTCTTGTTAGCGGTAGCTTTTGATATTTACAATAAGAATAAAAGGGCAGTTTAAAAAGTTTCGGTAGGAGATGTCCTTCCTTTTACAAAGTGACCGGTATGTGATAGGTTTTTCACCTATTACTTATCGGTTTTTTCTTTTAGGCAAGCATTAGGCGATCATTCCTTATCAGATCTCTATTAATCGGTGAGTAGTTTTATAGATAGAGTAGTTATGCGGCTTGACGATATAATAGGACAGGAAAATATAGTCTCCTAGAAGAAGGATTTATGTGATAATGAAAAGAAGAAGGTCACAAACAGAGGAGGATAGTTACAATGAATAAAGAGGTACTGTTCACAGAAGAACCGATTTTTGAAACAGAGCGAATGATACTTAGAAGATTAGATATGGATGACCTGGAAGAATACTTTCGTTTTGCTTCGGACCCGCTGGTATCGGAACGGACATTATGGGATCGGCATGAATCTACCGAGGACACCCGAGTGTTTTTAGAGAAAGTACAGAGATCGTTTGTAGAAAAGATAGCCTATCGTTGGGCTGTTATTTATAAGCCGGAACAAAGATTGATAGGAAGAATTGGATTTATTCATCTGGACGAAATACATAGCTGTGCAGAAATCGGATATGCTCTTTCTAGTAGATATTGGGGGAAGGGCATCACTACTGAAGCGTTACAAGAAGTAATTAAATATGGGGTTAATCACATGAATATAAACCGGATTGAAGGAAGATGTAATGTAGATAATCTAAGTTCAGCTCGGGTTATGAAAAAAGTCGGGATGCAGGAGGAAGGCATACTTCGAGAAAAGTTTCAGATCAAAGGAGAATTTGTGGACCAGATTCAGTTTGCAATGATAAAAAAAGATGTGCAACAAGAAATAAGGAACTTTAGGCAAGGAGGCAACAACACATGAAATCGACGATGAAAGTAGCAGGAATGTTTATCCTTTTTGCTTTACTCGCGTATGTGATTGTATCTTATAGTCTTACGACTACGAATTCAAGCCATAACAAGCCTTACGACGGGAAGAAACTCAGCATTGGTATGGTAGGTGAGGCACCCGTGGTGCGCGAGAAGCAGGTTTCTTTTCATAAAATAAATCTTCAGCAGATGAAGGAAGAAAGCAACCATTTGGATGCTATTTTTATTAGTAAAGAATTTTTATCAAAGGCTGCTGCACCAGAGTTTGCAAAAGTATACAAGGAATTAGAGATCCCCGTGTTCTTTATACAATCCGAGCGGAGTTACGTCCCTTTCTTCTATGAAGAGCTTAGTTATGAAGATGCGCCAGATACATCTATTGATCTAAGCTATGCAACTGCACTCGTCCCGCAGCAAGGAAATGAAATGGGATACTGGCAGTTTGGAGTCTATAATGACAGACGGAGTAAAAGAAACATTCAGTCTGCTTACTCCAAGATGTTTGAGGCTATTGATCAAGGAAGTATCAATGATGAAGAGAAGTAATTGCCCTTTATGAGGATTTAATTAGTCATAAACATATAAAATATTACATAATAATGGTACAATTAGGAATAAGTTGTTTACTCAGGACTTGAGGGAAAGAGGCAAGTCCTTTTTTATTTTATATTAGAGGAGGAGTGCATGCTCATGGATGGAGGAACAGGTGTTTTCAGTATTTTATCTATATTTTTAGTCATTTGGTATATCGTTTGTCTTGGATTAGGTATCTATTGTTTTGTGTTATTCGTGAAACTGGCGCGGAGAGGGATTACTGCGCTCGATATTTACATCGGTAAACATAAGAATCCAAACCGGCATACAGACCAAGAGTTATAATACTTACCACGCCTATAATTGAATTCATATAGCCGCTTTTAGCCTAGTGCTGAGTGCGGCTATTTTTTTGTGGTAACGATTTGCTTTTCTTTTTTGGAACAATACACCTACTAATCACGTTATTAATCATATAGAATAGATAGCTCCTAATAGACAACTGAGAGAGGAATATAAATACACCATGAATAATAAATGGAAAAACCTTATTTTGATTCTTACCTCCATATTACTGATCTTCGGAACTCTGCAAGCGAAGAAAAAGTATGCTCAGTATCAAAATACACACAGATATGTGCTGTCATTAATGAATCACGAATTGGTAACGAATGGTATGAGTAACTACAGTGAACTAAATCGGCTGTTGAAGGAACTCGATAGAGGCAGGATCTCGATGACTCAGTTTGAGAGTGGACTTCTGGATGTTGTTAAGGACTTGGATAGAGCTGAGCTTGCTGAATATACACTTGCGAATACCCATTGGAATTACACATATGACCAGCCCATAGGTGCAAATGATATCACAGGATTTTTAACGTATATTTCCTATAAACTGAAATATATTGCTCTCTCGGATCATGACGAAGCCAAAGTGGAAGCAGTGAAAGAACTTAAAGAGATCTTCCTGACCATGGAAAATAACTTAGATCAAGAGCGCATGATAAGTGGAAATTATCCTTCTATTAAAAATAGTTGGACCGCTGCGATGAAAGCAGTATATAAGGAACATGGCGATTCAGATCTCGTGAAGAGTTTTTTTGAAAACAACGAGAGATATACAAAATAAATAATAAATAGAGGTAATGAATAGATAATGAAAGAGAGGTCCTGGTAGACAAGTGAGATGGATTCCGTATCTGTTATTGATCTTATTTAATACTGCAATGACCCTGATCGGATGGTATTGGCTGAGGTTATTATATTGGGTAATGGAAGGATCTATCCCGGTATGGCTGATCTTAGGATCGTTTTTACTTGTAACAGGAATATGGATTTGTGGAAATATTCTTGTCATTAGAAATGGACGCATTCGCGCGATTCCTTCTATACTTATTATTGTTTTGACGGTTCTCATGGTTTACTACGAGCCAACCCTGATGCCGAGGTATAAGGAATTTGTAGACGAGAAAACCATGTCTCAGTCTTTCATTCTATTGGAGTATTTCAAAAAGGGGGAATGACCTCTGATTAGTATTCAGACCGAGATCACGATTGATAGGCCGATACGTTGCTGTTTTGATGCAGCAAGAGATTTGGATCTGCATACCCGAACGGTATGGAAGCATACTCATGAGAAGGTCATTTCATCCCCTGGAGGTAAAGATGGACAGCTGATCGGGTACGGTGAGATGGTAACCTTTGAGGCAACTCACTTCTTTGTTCGCCAGCGGCTTACATCTAAAGTGGTAGCTTTTGAGCCGCCCTACATGTTTACAGATCAAATGCAGCAAGGCGCGTTCCGCAGCATGACGCACATTCACGAGTTTGAAGTCCTTGGGCCAAGTTCAACACGGCTTAGGGACTCGCTTTATTTTGAAGCTCCTTATGGATGGGTAGGAAGGCTTGCGGAACGTTTTATTTTACAATCGTATATGAAGAACTTTTTGGAATTCCGTAATAAGCAGTTAAAGAAGATACTTGAATTATAGAGAGGATACAGATTACAAGTAGTACATATATAACTTACTCTTCATAAGGAGAAATAACATAATGACAAACGGATCAAATGATATCGAAGTTAAACTGTACACGATGTGCGTAGTACGCGACGGGGATCGAATCTTATTAATGAACCGCCCAAGTGAAAACGGATTTCCAGGATGGATCGCTGCAGGAGGGAAAGTAGATTTTCCCGAGAGTTTAACCGAAGGGGCCATACGGGAAGTCAAGGAAGAAACGGGTCTAACGGTAAGTAATTTAATATATAAAGGTCTTGATGAGTTTGTTGATGTGAACGAGAGATACCGGTATATGGTATTTAACTATATAACGGATACGTTTGAGGGAAAGCTGTTGGACAACCCTCCTGAAGGAGAACTTCGGTGGATCCCGCTTGATGAACTGGTACACTATCCGATGCAAGATTGGTTTAGAGAGAGACTGACATATTTTTTTGAAGACGGAACCTTTGAAATTTATGCTCTATGGGATGAAAAGCGTAACGAAACACAAAAGCGAACCATAACAAAATTGTAGGGAGAAAGACAAAAGTGAATCATATTCGGTACGAAGATTTGACCTATCTACTTAGTGGAAATGAAGTACAACAAGCAGCATACCGGGCACTGCAGAAACACCATGTGATGGAGATTTTATCTCCATACACTCCTATCCTTACAGGAACGATTCCGATAGATATCGATATTGAAGGCAGTGATCTCGATATTATTTGTGAGGTGCATGACTTTTCGGCATTTGAACGACTTTTACGAAGTGAATTTAGAGACTTTCAGGATTTTATCTTGACGGACAAAATAGTGAACGACATCAGGAGAATGAAGGCGAACTTCCGGCTTGAGCAGTTTGAGGTTGAGATATTTGGACAGCCTATCCCGGTCACTAAGCAGAACGCCTATCGTCATATGGTGATCGAAGACCGTATACTTCGTCTTTACAATGAAGAATTTAGACAACATGTACGTTCTCTTAAGAGAGAAGGATATAAAACAGAACCTGCTTTTGCCAAGCTGATGGATTTAGAAGGAGATCCTTATGAGAGCCTGTTAGAGGTAGAATCATGGGCGGATGAGAAAATTGAAGCAATGGGGTATCCTTCTTTTATAGATAGTGTCACAAGAGTATATCAATTTAGTGAGAAAGAGAAATACTACTTTCCTTTGAACACGAAAAATATAGAGTATACAGAAGGGGAGGAAGGGTCCGAATTATTTGCTGAAAGATATCATAAAGATCATTCTATTCATGTATCCCCGGGGAAAAATCGAAACGAAGCACATTTGTTTTTTCGAGGTGCTCATGACTTCACTTGTCGATGTACGATTCTTGACCTGTCACAGGAACAATCTCCGATTCTTAAGGAGATGGAGGCAAGTATTATCGAAGATACGAATGATTACAATTATGTCTATTCTGATGTTTTCGATTCATTTGGTGTCATTGAAGTGAAAAAATATGAGTGGAATACCTACATCACCTCAGATGTGGAGAAGTGGGGTACGGAGTTTTTTGGTTTTATCGAATCTTTTTTGCTTCGATATTTTTCTCAGCTTGTTTTTCCCGCGAAAGACATAAAAGCGATAGAGATCTATATGAAACAAACCTTGCCCTTCGCTAAAGCCTTTTATTATGAAGAAGAATTGTACTATCGGTTTAAGGATTTCTGGTAATTCTGGAATCTCGATAAAGTGCTTCTTTTTAAATGAACAATAGAGAGGAAGATTGCTGATGAACGTAAAAAAACGCAAAGTTTTTACTAGAATTCTACTTCTTCTTCCATTTATTTTGATTCTAATCATACTGCCTTTTGCTTATTCAAGTAAAACATATTATCCCGCTGCCCCTTTCTCTGCAATAAGCAAGAAAGAAGCGGTTCAAGTATTAAAACCGTCTTCCAAAGAACTGATCTATTTGACAGAAGAGGACGGTAAACGATGGTACGGATTTAAGGGCAGCCAAGGTGATGGCGCAGAGGCCGTTATTTCTTTCATGAAGTCTAAAGGATGGACGTATCAAACTCAGGAGGGGGCAGGCTATTTCTTTGGCAAAGAAAGTGGGGTAACTTCCGAGAAGGAAGCTTCTGCAATCGTGCATAGCGAAATGTGGACAGGTCAATATGTTCTATACAGAATCCCAGTTCGTCACTTGGAAGAATAACTATCCTTGAGTGAAAAATACAGTAATACAGCGCCAGCATAAAAAATAAAAAGACGTGAAGGAATGGATCGCAGTTAACGATCACTCCACTCACGTCTTTTTTATCTACAATACATTACATTACTTTGTTTTTTGCTTGAAATTCTCTTTCAGCAATGAGAGAGACAACTCGGCTGTGGAAGAGACGATAAGATCCGCTTTTTGCATCTGAGCAGGGTTGCCTACGCCAACTGCATACATACCAGCAGAGAGAATAGATTCGATCCCCGCTTCTGCATCCTCAATGCCGACACAGTCTTCTGGCAGAACGCCAAGTTTAGCAGCACCCGTTAAGAAGATTTCTGGATCAGGTTTCCCTTGTTTAATCAAATTCACATCAACAACATGATTAAAATAGTGGGTAACTCCTAGACGATCCAGAATAAACGGTGCATTCTTACTTGCGGAAGCAAGAGCAATACCTATACCGGCTTCTTGTAACTCTTTTAGCAGCGCTTCAATTCCTGGAAGCAAATCGGCAGGTGTCACTTTCTGAATCATTTCTTTATAGAGATCGTTTTTCTTTTCGGCAAGTGCATTTTTCTCTTCATCGGAGTAAGCAGCGTCACCTAGAGACAGGATGAGTTCCAGGGATTCCATCCGGCTGACCCCTTTTAATTTTTCATTAAATTCCTTATCAAAAGGAAGGTCCAATTCATCGGCTAAACTCTTCCACGCTAGATAATGATATTCTGCTGTATCCGTAATAACTCCGTCGAGATCGAAAATAACGGCTTTCATTGTTCTCCACCTTTCTGATTCGCTTAGGAAGCGGTTTTTGTAATGAGTGGCTCTTCATCTGTAATGAGCACTTCTTTATCATAAAGTTCCATCGTCAGCGGCGCACCGGAGACAAGCGTGATCTTCACTTCGTTCTGATCTACACTTACGTTAATCAGGCGCTCACGATAATTGATGTGGAAGCTGTAGCTAGACCATTCTTTTGGCAGGAATGGCGAGAAGCGCAGAGTCTCTCCATGCGTACGCATGCCAGCAAATCCTTGCACAATAGCGAGCCAGCTGCCCGTCATGGAAGTAATATGAAGACCATCTTCCGTGTCGTTATTATAGTTATCAAGGTCAAGTCTTGCCGTACGTTTGTACATTTCGACTGCTTTTTCTTCCATCTTCAGTTCAGCAGCAAGTACTGCATGAATGGAAGGGGAGAGAGAAGATTCATGAACCGTCATTGGCTCATAGAAGTCGAAATTCCGTTTCTTTTCTTCCATCGTAAATTCATCGCTGAAGAAATAAATTCCTTGCAGAACATCCGCTTGCTTGATGAATGGAGAACGCAAGATTTTATCCCATGACCATTTCTGATTCAGCGGAAGATCCGCCTTATCCAGAGAGGATACAGGACGCAGATCCTTATCGAGGAAGGTATCATGCTGTACATGAACACCCAGCTCTTCGTCGTAAGGGAAGTACATGCAGTCTACAATATCCTGCCAGTGAGCGAGTTCCTCAGCAGAAATATTCAGTTGTTCTTTTCGTTGTTCATCGATATCTGCAAGACTTTCCATTGTATATTTCAGCACCCAAGTTGCCATGGTGTTGGTGTACCAGTTGTTATTGACGTTATTCTCATATTCATTAGGTCCGGTTACCCCATGAATCATATATTTGTTATGACGTTTCGAAAAATGAACCCGGTCAGCCCAGAATCTGCTGATTTCGGTTAGTACTTCAATACCTTCATTTTGGAGATATGTTTTGTCTCCCGTATAATTCGTATAGTTATAAATGGCGTAAGCAATCGCTCCGTTACGATGAATCTCTTCAAACGTAATTTCCCATTCATTATGACACTCCACACCAGTGAAGGTAACCATTGGATAGAGTGCACCTTTCAGGCCTTGCTGACGTGCATTATGTTTCGCACCATCCAGTTGATTGTAGCGATAGCGAAGCAAGTTTTCAGTTACTCGTTTGTCGGCAAGCGCAAGATACATCGGAACAGCGTAAGCTTCCGTATCCCAGTAAGTTGCACCGCCATATTTTTCCCCCGTAAATCCTTTAGGACCAATATTCAGGCGTTCATCGTGTCCATAGTAAGTCGAGAATAACTGGAATATATTAAAGCGAATTCCTTGCTGTGCTTCTACATCACCTTCAATGGTAATATCCGCTTTATCCCAGCGCCGAGCCCATTCGAGGATATGTTCTTCTTGAAGCAGGTTGTATCCTTTGTTCATCGCGTCTGCCATCAGACGTTCCGCTGTAGGAATCAGATCTTCTTTCTCCATATCCCGTGAAGTGGTTACTACGACATATTTCTGAATTTCAGCAGAAGCGCCGGAAGGGATTTCATATTCATAATGAGCCGCTGCATAAAGTCCTGCTTCTTCTGTTGTCATAGATAAAGCATGTTCTGTTACAATGCCCATCGTTGCATTAATGGTAAAGCGCTCGATGTCAAATGCATTTTCTTTTGTCATAGCAGAAAGACTGATGTAAGGTTCGCCTATTTTACGATCCGCTTCAACCCAGAACGTTTCTTCATAGTTAGCGTCCTCGTTTTTCGTGTTTCCGTCCAAGTACGGAATCAGAGTGACTTTGATATTCTGATCTGTCAGATTCGTTACGTTATATTTAATTAGACATAGTTCAAGGAAGGAGGCACTGAGAAAACGTTCTGTTTCAATGCGCACCTGTTCATTTACGGTGAAGGAACGGCGTAGAATCCCTTCTTTCATATCGAGTTCTTGATAGAAGTCAGTGACTCTATCTTGATAAGTGTCGATTTCGTGATCGTTAACTAGGACGCGTATTCCAATGAAATTCATGGCATTAATGACCTTGCCAAAATATTCAGGGTAGCCGTTTTTCCACCAGCCAACCTTTGTTTTATCAGGATACCAAACCCCAGAAATATAGGTGCCTTGATGATGATCTCCGGAATACGTCTCTTCAAAATTTCCTCGCATTCCCATGTATCCGTTACCAATGGAAGTCATGCTTTCCTGAAGGCGCAGATCTTCCTTATGAAGTGTATTTGTAGTGAGTTTCCATGCATGAGTGTCAAAAATACGTTTATATGACATGATAATCCTCCTTGAAGGAGTGTGAGTCTCCACAGCTCCTGTGTTAGTTAATCGCTGGTGAAACTTTGATACCTCATCGTATTTTGAAAGCCTTTTCTTATATCGTCAAAATTCATATCTACTATCGTATGAATAACCCTGATCATTTGCTTTAAAAACGTACGATGTTGCATCATGAAAGTGCTGTCATTTGATTGCGTTTTCAGTATATAGTGCAACCGGTTGCCCTGTCAACCTAAAAAAGAATAATCTCGTATTCGACTTCTCAGGATACTTTATGAAAAGCAGCTTGATGCAAATCTAAATGCGTGATCATTCTTTTTATGTGTTAAGCAAGGGAATTATGAAATTCCTTCGACTGTAGTATCTTCCATTGTTCTGCGCTGAGAAGAAGCACGCTCGACAATTCGGTGTGGGACAATAATATGTTTTGTCATTTCTTTGGGATCTAAAATTTTCTCAATTAGACTTTTAGCTGCTTGATATCCCAAAGTAAAAATATCGATATCGACCGAGGTGAGCGGGGGGTTCAGCATCTCAGCAATACGTAGGTTATTGAAACTCACAAGCGAGCAAGCTTCTGGCAGAGAAAATCCCAGCTGACTCAGCATCGTTTGCAGAGGGAGAGCATGCATATCATCGCCGACAATAAGTGCGGTTGGCCGGTTAGGCAGCTTAAAGAGGGAATCTAAATCTGCTTTAGTAAAACTTGAGTCTAGTATATACGTTTCATCAGCAAAGAGACCGGAATCTTGTAATGCTTCTCGGTACCCGCGAACCCTTTCTTTATGAACCGTGCGGCTCACATCTGCTCCCACATATGCGATGTACTCATGACCAAGCTCTATTAGGTATTGTGTTACGTCTTTGCCCGCTTGGAAGTTGTCATTATCTACATGAGTGGTTTCATTTACGTATTGCTGCGGTTTACCGATGACGGTATAAGGGATTTTTTCGTTATGAAAATAATCGACTACCGGGTCTTCAGATTTAGAATAAAGGACGATGAAGCCATCCACCCGGTTGGCTCGGGTCATCATTTTGACACGATCAAGCAGTTCTTCATCCGTTCTTGCTGTGACAATGGCCATCGTAAAATTTTTCTCATTCGCAAGCTCACTGATTCCTCGAATGCTTTCTAGAAAGAATGGATTTTGAAAAATAGCAACTTCTGCATCTGGCATGATAATTCCGATTGATTGCGTTTTCTTGTTAGCTAGGCTTTGTGCAGAGAAATTAGGTTCGTATCCAAGCGCTTTCATTTCTTTCCTTACTCTGGCTTTTGTTGCTTCGCTGATTTTAGGACTATCCTGTATAACGCGAGATACAGTGGAGGTAGCAACATTCGCCCGCTTTGCTATATCTTTAATGGTTACTGCCATCGATAACGCTCCTTTACTATATTCTTTTGTTATATCATACACACCCCTTGGCAAATGAACAACGTCTAAACCAAGGGACGAAACTCACATTAATAAAAAAGGGTTGCAAAATGAAAGCGATATTATTTATAATGATCTTGCAACCGATTGCACTGAATTGCACCATGTTGCAAATCAATCTGTTTGAATCCCTAACAAGTCTAGAAAACAAAGTGTAAACGCTTAAGAAATACGGGCTGGATTCAGCTTATGTATTTCAACTGTAGAAACGTTCTTTTGTAAGGGATTTCTGAATGCGATATCAATTCCAATTATGTTAAACGGGGAATCATAATGGATCAAGCGAAGGTTGCGAAATAATAGAACATGAGGTACTCATTATGAAAAAATTATTGTCTTTTGAGTTCTGGCAAAAGTTTGGTAAAGCACTGCTCGTCGTTGTCGCGGTTATGCCAGCAGCCGGTATTATGATTTCACTTGGTAAAGTAATCGCCATGTTCGGGGCAGATCTTTCATTCCTGGTGACCGCAGGCGGGGTTATGGAAAATCTCGGTTGGGGAATTATCAACAATCTTCACATTCTATTTGCAGTTGCTATTGGTGGTTCTTGGGCGAAGGAACGTGCAGGCGGAGCTTTTGCTGCACTAATCGCATTTATCTTAATTAATATTACGACAGGAACGCTTCTTGGCGTAAGCAGTGACATGCTCTCACAGGAGGGAGCGACGACAACGACCTTATTCGGTCAGGAGATTCTAGTATCGGGCTACTTTACTTCCATACTGGGTGCACCAGCACTGAACATGGGTGTTTTTGTCGGTATCATCTCTGGTTTCCTCGGAGCTGTAGTCTTTAATAAATATTATAATTATCGTAAACTGCCAGAAGCATTAGCTTTCTTTAACGGTAAACGTTTTGTACCTTTCGTCGTTATTTTATGGTCTGTTATTATTGCTGTTTTGATGTCTGCCGTATGGCCTTTCGTACAAACGGGAATTAATAGTTTTGGTAAATGGCTTGCTGCTTCAGGAGATACAGCACCGTTTATTGCACCTTTCTTATATGGTACGCTAGAACGGGTACTTTTACCTTTCGGTCTACATCATATGCTTACTATTCCAGTAAACTACACAGAGCTTGGAGGTATTTACACGGTACTAACCGGAGCGAATGCGGGCGGAACGGTAGCTGGACAAGATCCACTCTGGCTCGCTTGGGCAAGTGACCTTGCGAACTTGCAAGGAACAGATCCTGCAGCGTACCAGCAGCTTATTTCCACGGTTACTCCTGCAAGATTTAAAGTAGGACAAATGATCGCAGGAGCCGGTATTTTGATGGGGATTGCGCTTGCAATGTATCGCCGTGTAGATAAAGACAAACGTTCTAAATACAAATCCATGTTCCTGTCCGCAGGTTTGGCTGTGTTTTTGACAGGGGTAACAGAGCCGCTTGAGTTTATGTTCATGTTTGCTGCACCGCTTCTGTATGGTGTGTACGCAGTCATTACGGGTCTAGCTTTTGGTATGGCAGATTTAATTCATCTGCGGCTGCATTCCTTCGGTATGATTGAATTATTAACTCGGATTCCGTTATCGATTAATGCGGGCCTTGTCGCAGATATTATTAACTTTGTCATTACAACAGCTGTATTCTTTGGGGCATCCTATTTTATTTCTTACTTTATGATTGGTAAATTTAAATTGGCTACACCGGGCAGACTTGGGAATTATACGGATGATGAGTCTGATAAAGCAGCAGCTGAGGATACGGGTTCTGCATTGGCCTCTGAAACATCAGCTGTAGATGCTGAAGGGGAAGATCTTCCTTCTAAAATCATTACTATCCTCGGTGGACCGCAAAATATTGTCGATGTAGATGCATGTATGACTCGTCTACGGATTACAGTGAATAACGTTGATGCCGTGGGTAATGAAGAAGAATGGAAGAAACTTGGAGCACTCGGGCTGATCAAGAAGGATAATGGAATTCAGGCGATCTATGGACCGAAAGCAGATGTACTCAAATCCGATATTCAAGATAAGCTAGGGTGATGAAATTTTGAGGATATTAACACTGAACACACACGCATGGATCGAAGAAAATCAGCTTGAGAAAATAGAGCAGCTTGCTCATTTTATAAACGAGCATAATTTTGATGTGATTGCACTTCAGGAAGTCAACCAATCCATGCAGGAAGAAGCACTTCCTGCTTCGGAAATGACCTATTTTCATGAAGCAGAAGAGAATACGATCGTTAAAGCAGATAATTATGCTTATGTCCTTCGTAAACAGCTTCACACCGAATATTACTGGACGTATATACCTGTCCATGTTGGATTTGCTAAATACGACGAGGGACTGGCTATTCTGTCCAAGACACCGATTAAGGAAGCATTCGGTGCTTACGTATCGGATATGCGGGATTATGCCAATTTCCGTACACGCAAACTGCTGGGAATCAAAACGGAAGTCTCCGGTAAGGATACCTGGTTCGTGAATGGTCATTATAATTGGTGGCATGATGAAGAGGAACCATTTGAGCCTCAGTGGAAATATTCTCTTGCTGTGATGGACAAGTATGTTGGTTCTCTGCCTGCCTTTATTATGGGAGATTTCAACAATGCAGCTCATATTGAGGGCGAAGGTTATTCCCTGGTGACAGGGAGTGGATGGCATGATTGTTATGAGCTTGCAGCTCAGAAAGACGATGGATTCACGGTTGTTAAGGCAATTGCAGGATGGGAAAATAATAAGCAGAAGCTGCGAATCGATTTTGTCTTTTCGAATCAAGAGGTTCCTGTCCATTCTTCAAAAGTCGTACTGAATGGAATCGATAGTCCTGTGGTATCAGATCATTTTGGTGTCGCTGTGGAAATCTAAAGTTAACAAGTAAATAATCCCACAATCCTGGAAGGAGGATGTGGGATTGTTTTTTTTGCATCAATTGGTTTGTGTATCAATGGGTCGAATTCATATTTGTCTCTGCTGCCAGAATTTCCTGATAAAGATCCATGACTGCAGTGAAGAGCGGGATAGACTTGTCCTCTAATAAGGAAGAAACGCCAAGATTTTGATTTAATTTTATTCTTCCTTTGTAGGAGATAGGTGTTGTTTTAAAATAAGCTGACATGTGTGTCAGCAGTTCGCTGCATGCAAGTAGTTCCTCTTTCTTTTCCTTTAGTTGTTCATTCCTAATCATGTGAATTGTAAGATAACCCACTTTTTGAACACGGATCAATATAGGAAAGTCTTCTTCGACATGGTATGGACGATGTGTAATTTCATTGAAAGCTTGATCATATAAGGTACTGGTTCTTTTTAACGACCGAAGTACGATATTAGACAAAACCTTTATTTCTTGGTTATGTTGATTTTTTGCATACGTCTTGATCAGCTTGGCTTGAGCATCCAAAGCGGCAGCAAAAGTCCGATCCAGCCGTTTTGAAGCAGAATGAGGTGATAGTACAAGCATCCCGGCTAAACCAAGAGAACAACCAAGTAAAATATCTATAATTCTTACATTTACAAAGGCAAGCGGTGAATCTACCGGATGTGCCAGTGATACGAGCAGAAGAGAGATCGGCGTAATGAATACCGCAGCAAGAGCATAGTTTTTGGCGGCCAGCGTTTTAATAATGAATTGCATGAAAGCAACAGTCAGTACGACCACAAGGCTGGTGGGCTCTAAGAATAGCAGTAGAGATGCGAGTAATCCTCCTAAGCATGTACCGATCATAAGCTGAATTCCCCGATAAATACTGGCCGTTGCCGTAGCAGCGATTAGGACAGAAGCGCATCCGATCGGAACCCAAGAAGGATGCGGTGCCTGAATCATACTCGCCACTCCATAAGAAACGAGAACGAGCAGCCCCATTTTAGTAGAGGCAGAGAAGATTGTTGTATAGTGATACAGACCTCGAATACTCCACCTGGTACCAATCGCTTCTTTTAGAGAACGGGTGGACACTTCAAGTTTGGGTGAAGGGTTCTTAATGGCTTCCATCATGTATAGAAATGCTTCCTGTAAGCCAGGCTTAAAATGATCTTCTTCCTTTATTTTGCCGATAACTTGCCGATCCACAGTCAAAGTTGAAGATCGTTTAGGTAATGTACGGGCTATCGTTCTCAGCATACGTGGATAGGCAGCAGGAACGGATATTTGTTGATCTTCTATAGAAACAATGGCCCAAAATAGCTGATCCGCAGCCTCTGTAATCTTGTAGATTTGCTGAAGGGAGAGATTCTCTTTTCTTCGAGATATCATACTTTTATAAATTTTCTTTTTCGTTTGCTGAAGAAGTTCGCCCGTCTCCAAGCGAAGAAGCGGATAGTCGCTCGTATTCAAAGATTCAAGCATAGTTGCAAGTTTCTGGTACAGGGAAGACAGCATTCTTTTCTCTGGTCCATAACGATGAAACGCTAGGGGAATCATACATAATAGGAGTGCAGGAATGCCGCCAAGGAGCACAATCAGCCCCCGATAGGCGAATAATCCTGGATCTGCGGGAAGGCTGATCGCCATACCGCATACGAGAACAAACATATATCCTGCGGGAAGCAGGACGCCTGTTATTCCACATAAAAAGGTAGCTGCCGCACCAATAAAACTAATGGCAGCTGCACTTGCAAGTAAAGAAGGAGCCGCAAGAGTGCCCAGCATAATACTGAAAGCAAGCCCTAACAGAATGCAGCTCAGTTTCACAAAGCGCTGTCTTGCGGTTTCATCCCTCATATATACATTCACAAAAGCACCCGTTGTTGCCAGCATTCCAAGCCCAGGTTCGTGTAGAATGATACCGGTTAGCAGAGGAATGCCGGTGCTAAGCCCCGCAATAACAGCCGGTCCCCAAGGGACCGGGACTTTATTGATGCGAAAAGCTTTCTTAAGATGCTGTGCGATGTAAGTTCTTGTTTTGGGTATTGATTGCTTGTTTAAATCCAAATGATATGGCACCTCTTTAGTCATGGGTAATTCAAGTATAGGTTTTCAGTCAAAAACTCTATTTACCACAAGACCTCAGAGTTTAAACTTGCATCAGCAATCGTCTATTAGGATACAACTTGTTGAAACTGACTGTGGTACAGCTCATAATAAGGACCTTTTGCTGCTAATAATTCCTCATGTGTCCCTTGTTCTACAAGACGTCCATGCTCAAGGTAAAGAATGGTATCTGCATCCTGAATCGTACTTAGCCGGTGGGCGATAACAAAGCTGGTTCTTCCTTGCATAAGAAGCTTCATTGCCTCTTGTATATGCATTTCGGTTCTTGTATCTACGCTGCTTGTCGCCTCATCCAGAATAAGAATAGCCGGATCGGCAAGGATGGCCCTCGCGATCGTTAACAGTTGCCGCTGTCCATGACTCAGGTTGCTGCCCTCCGTACTAAGCATTGTGTCATACCCCTGAGGGAGTCGTTTAATAAACGTGTCTGCATTCGCGAGTCTAGCCGCTTGCTCTATTTCCTGGTCCGTCGCATCCAGTTTGCCAAAACGGATATTTTCCCGAATCGTTCCAGAGAAAACATGGGCATCTTGAAGTACCATACCCATCAGCCTGCGGAGATGATCTTTGTCGATTTGGCGAATGTCTACATCATCAATCGTAATTGCGCCATCCACAATATCGTAGAAACGGGTTAAAAGATTTACGACCGATGTTTTACCTGCTCCAGTGGGTCCAACGAGAGCAACCTTTTCACCAGGGCGTGCAGTAAAGCTTATGTTTTGCAGAATAGGTTTATCCGCATTGTAATGAAAAGACACATCATCAAAACTTACAGCACCTTGAATGTTCGTGATAGGTTTTCCGTTTTCGCCTTCGTGCTCCGTTTTCATATCCATAATCTCAAATACTCTCTCTGCACCGGCGACAGCAGACTGAATCAGATTATACTGATTTGCTAGTTCAGAGATGGGGCGCCCAAATTGACGAGAGTAACTGAGGAAACTGACGACAATACCGACCTGGGTTGAACCTTGGAATACGAGCCAGCCGCCGACAGCCGCAATCAGGGCAAAACTGAGGTTGTTGATGACATTCATGAACGGTCCCATCATCCCAGACATAATTTGCGCCTTAATTCCAATCTGATTTAGCCGCTCGCTAATTTCCCTGAAGCGGAGGGTTTCTTTTTCTTCCTGACGGTATAGTTTCACTACTTTTTGCCCACTGATGGTTTCTTCAATCATTCCATTGAGATCCCCCAGATGTTGCTGTTGTTCTTTGAAATATCTCTTTGTATATTTAGCAATATTCCTGGTTACTACAAGAGCGAGTGGGATGCTAATCAGTGCTACTAAGGTGAGCGGTATATCCAAAATAATCATAATTACAAGTGAACCGATGAGTGTGACGATACTATTCAGTAGTTGAGTAACACTCTGATTCAGTGTATTAGATACATTCTCTATGTCATTGGTTGCACGACTCATCAGTTCTCCGGTGCTGCGCTTGTCAAAGAAGGAAACCGGCAGTTTCTGATATTTTGCAAACAGATCTTTTCTCAGGTGAAGCACCGTTTTCTGGGAGAGGGCGGTCATAATATAGGCCTGCACCCAGGTAACCACCGCACCGAATAAATGAATAGCAAGCATGATCAAGCAGATTTGAATCAGCCCCATATAATCTCTCGGAATAATGTAATCATCAATCGTTACCCCAATAAGGTAGGGACCTAGTAGAGCAGTGAGTGAACTTAGCACGGTGAAAATATAAACCATGAGCAGCGCAGTACGCTGTTTGTTTAAGTAATTCCAGAGCCGTTTTATCGTAGCCCCCGTATGTTTCGCCCTTACTTTTGGCATTTGATGCACAGGAACTCGGGGACGCATTTGATTAGACATAGGATATATCCTCCTTGCGCTGTGAACGGTAGATATCTTGATAAACGGAACTTGTCTTCAAAAGTTCTTCATGCGTTCCTTGAGCTACGATCTTTCCATCGTTTAGGACAAGAATAAGATCTGCTTTTGTTACAGAAGAAATTCGCTGTGCGATGATAATCTTGGTCACGTTGCTTTTTTGTTGTTCCATCGCTTTTAGTATGTTAGCCTCTGTCTTTAAATCAACCGCACTCGTGCTATCGTCCAGTATAAGTATTGCAGGGTCCGTAACGAGTGCTCTCGCGAGTGAAATCCGTTGTTTTTGCCCGCCAGACAGGTTTACCCCTTTTTGTCCAAGGACCGTGTCATACCCTTTTTCTAACTGTTCGATAAAAGGAGCCGCTTCGGCCGCCTTTGCAGCCGCCAAGATTTGTTCGTCACTGGCTGAAGGATTACCGTAGCGGATATTATCTCGGATGGTTCCGCTAAACAGAATCGCTTGCTGCATCACTATGGCAACCTTGCTTCTTAGCTCTTCCAGATCATAGTCCTGTATGGGGACATCTCCGACCCGTATTTCTCCGCTATATACTTCGTAAAGTCTTGGAATGAGATGGACTAGGGTAGTTTTCCCAGCACCTGTCGCTCCAAGAATAGCTACCATTTGACCCGCTTCTGCTTTGAAACTGATATCTGTGAGGACGAGGTCATCCTCTTGATTATGATAGGAGAAACTAACATTTGAGAACTCGATAGACCCTCCATTATCACTAGAAACATGTTTTGGATGAATCGGGTTTTCAATCTCGGAATATGTACTCAGCACTTCATTTACCCGATCTGCAGATACTTTCGCTCTAGATACAAAAACCAGCATGTTACTTAGCATCAGCATTGACATCAGGAGCTGGGTGACATAGTTAATGAAGGCGATCAGTTTACCTATTTCGAGACTTCCTTGATAATACTGCAATCCCCCGAACCAGAGCACCGCTACGATACTTACGTTTAGTACAAGCGTCATGAGCGGCATACTGAGTGCCATCAGCCGATTAGCCCGAATCGCTGCCTCGGTATAATCCTCATTTGTTTTGTTGAATCGCTGCTCTTCATAATCTCTCCGGACAAAAGCTTTAATGACACGAACACCAGACAAGTTTTCTTGAAGGACGGTGTTTACATGATCGAGCTTACTTTGCATTTTCGTAAATAAAGGAAAGGACCGTTTGGTTAAGAGATAGAGGATGAAGAAAAGTACGGGCACGGAAACCACTAAGACGAACGCTAGATTTGGACTCAGCATAATTGCCATCGCTAAGCTTCCGATCAGCAGAAGCGGCGTACGGACAAAGATTCTTAGAACCATCTGAACAAAAGCTTGCAGTTGCACCACATCATTCGTTAACCGAGTAATGAGCGAGCCGGTTTTTCGTTCATCCAAATTGCGATAAGAAAAAGATTGGATCTGTTCAAATAATCGAATTCGCAGATCTTTTCCAAAATGCTGTGCAGCAATGCTCGAAAAAATCGTACAGCCGGCTCCGCCCACTAGACCGATCAGCGCGACAACGATCATAAAAAGTCCGGTTTCCTGAATATGATCAAGATTATTTGTCATTATCCCTTCATCTATGATACTTGCCATGAGTCTGGGCTGAAGCAAATCCATGGAAACTTCGAGCAACATAAGCAGAGGAGCGAGTAAGCTCGCTGCCCAGTAGGGTTTGAGAAAAGGGAGTAGTTTCTTCATTAAAATAAGGACACCTTTCGTAAGTGAGATAGAGGGACAACTTTTTAGTGAGTAAATCAATTTCATAACTCATTAAAGCAACTAAAGGTATTATGAAATGAATTCAAGTAAGCTTGTTTTTAACTTAAAGCCACGACGGAAAAATTGTCAAATGATTCCTTGCAGAACCAGGATGTATAAAATACGCATTCTAGATTTATCATTTTTCATTTGAATTAACTGTAATATTATTTCATAGTTTTGTTTAAAAAAGCGTTTACAGAGTTAACTCATTAGGTTTATTATGTAATTGATAGAAAAGAAGATAGTAAGCAGGATTTATATTTTAGTTAATTCATAGACAATAGGAAACACGCGAAGAACCATTCATTTCAATAAGGTGGAGGTTATTATTATGGTAAAAGTTCTTGTACATACGGAGAAACGAAAAAGCCAAATCAATAAAAATATCTATGGTCAATTTTCTGAACATTTGGGACGTTGTGTTTATGAAGGAATATGGGTTGGCGAAGATTCACCCATTCCAAATACGGACGGCATCCGAAATGATGTAATAGAAGCATTGAAACAACTAAAAGTACCTGTACTGCGCTGGCCAGGCGGCTGTTTTGCTGACGAGTACCACTGGGAAGATGGAATTGGACCTCGTGAGAACCGTCCGCGTATGCTCAACACCCACTGGGGCGGAGTAGAAGAGAATAACCACTTCGGTACGCATGAATTTATGAGACTCTGTGAACTGATTGGGGCAGAACCTTATATTTGTGGTAATGTCGGCAGCGGTACAGTGTATGAGATGCAGCAATGGGTAGAGTACATGAATAACGGCGGGCAGTCGCCGATGGCAAGCCTTCGTGCACAGAACGGTCAAGAAGAACCGTGGAACGTGAAGTATTTTGGTGTAGGTAATGAGAGCTGGGGCTGCGGCGGGAACATGCGTCCTGAATATTACGCTGATCTGTATCGCAGATATTCCACTTATGTGCGCAATTACAGTTCTGAGCCGGTATACAAAATTGCTTGTGGACCTAATACAGCAGATTACCACTGGACAGAAGTCCTCATGCGGGAAGCTCATCATCTCATGAACGGACTTAGTCTTCACTATTACACGACAGGTACTGGAGTATGGGAGAAAAAAGGCAGTGCCACGGGATTCACAAGTGAAGAATGGTTCACAACACTGAAAGCAACTCTATACATGGAAGAACTGATTGTAAAGCATTCTGCCATTATGGATAAATATGATCCAGACAAAAAAGTAGGACTGATCATTGATGAATGGGGAACTTGGTTTGAAGTAGAGCCAGGAACAAATCCAGGATTTTTATATCAACAAAATACAGTACGTGATGCGCTCGTAGCGGGAATTAACCTGAACTTATTCCATGAACACTCCGATCGCGTAACGATGACGAATATTGCACAGATCGTGAATGTCTTGCAAGCAATGATCCTGACGGAAGGTGCTAATATGGTACTGACACCGACATATCATGTTTTTGATATGTATAAAGTTCACCAGGATGCACATTTGCTTGAGTCTCAATATGTTAGTCCATCTTATAAAATGGGTGATGAGGAGATTCCGCAGCTCAGCCTATCTTCTTCTGTAGATCATGAAGGGCATATTCATGTATCTGCTTGTAATCTCAGCCATGCAGATTCCTTGAACGTAGAACTTGATCTGCAAGGAATTGTAGATGCAGCGGTAAGCGGCCAAGTGCTGGTTTCATCTAATGAGCTGGATGCACATAACTCGTTTGATAATCCGACTCAGGTTGCACCGAAAGAACTTGAAGGAATCACAGCAGAGCAAGGAAACGTAAGTTTCACACTGCCTGCTGCTTCCGTAGCGGTAATTACAATTGTGCCAAAGAGAGGCTAAGGAAAGAGGATGACAACAAGAGCTGATAACGAATGCAAAGGTTGTACGGCAAGTGTGCATGTCAGCGAATCACAACTTGCAGTTATGGAACAGTCCACAGTTACATCTGATCAAGGAATGTCAGAACAGGCTGTACAGGAGCTGTATAAAGAACGTTTAGCGATATGCCGTACATGTGATGGATTTAAATACGGTACCACTTGTAAATACTGTGGGTGTCTCATTCCTTTGAAAGCCAAGGTAGCCAGCGCTACCTGTCCATATCCTTTTGAACCGAAATGGCTTAGATAATATGAATGAAGAATGATGATGAAAGCATCTTCCTTTCCGAGGAAGATGCTTTTTTTACATGAAGATCGAGTTGATCAAGATACGAAACTGCTAGACATATTTTTGGAAAATACAGTAAAATAATGGGATTAGAATAAAGGGGTGCAGCTGACATGTCTTTTGAAAAAGTGCTTGATCAAGGTTATGTTCGTCTAGTAAATCATATGGGGTCTGATCTGACCATAGCGAATGCGGCAAGAGTGTCTTATGCCAAAGAGTCAGTGGAACTCACGGAGCGAGATATGAAACTGATACGGTTTCTAGCAAGAGAAGGACATACTTCTCCTTTTCGTCACGTAATGCTTCAATATGAAATCTACGCACCCTTGATGGTCGCTAGACAGTGGTGGAAATACATAGTCGGCTCAAGTCATATGGAAGGTACAGGAGATAGCCTGGATGCGTGGAATGAGTCGAGTCGCAGATACATAACAGAAGAACCCAAGTTTTATATTCCAAATCATCAGGAGTGGAGAGGAGCGCCTGCGCATTCAAAACAAGGGAGCGGAGAGGCACTTCCACCAGAGCAGGGCGCTAAACTAAGTAAAGAGTTACTAGAGTATGTAGAACTGGGTATAAAAAAATATGAAGCAGCTCTAGAATCAGGGGTATGTGCTGAACAGGCAAGGCTTTTTCTCCCATCTTACGGGATGTATATTCGCTGGTATTGGACAGCTTCGCTGCAATCGGTATGTCATTTCTTAAATCAGCGGCTTATGCATGATGCCCAGCAAGAAATCCAAGCGTATGCGAAAGCAATTCTATCCTTAAGTGAGCCTCTGTTCCCGGCAGCAATGAATGAGATGGTGAATTATAAGGAAGAAGTCTCGCTATAGAAGAGGTCATAACCTAAATGAATGGCAGGAGGTAACGAACTTGGAATACCGTAAGATGGATGCCCGTGATTATGAGCAGTGTATTGCTTTATGGAAAATAACAGAAGGAATGAGCATCAGCAATGCAGATTCCAGGGAAGCCATAGAAAGTTATTTGGAACGTAATGAAGGCTTCAGTTATGTAGCCGTTCAGAGTGAAGATATCATAGGGACTCTGCTGGCAGGACATGACGGTAGACGAGGCTATCTATACCATTTGTCAGTCAAGCCGGAATACCGGGGACAAGGGATTGCCAAAATCCTTGTACAGTCTTGCTTGGACCGATTACGAGACGCAGGGATCGAGCGAGCTCATATTATGGTGATGGGTTCCAATGAGAGTGGCCAATCATTCTGGACGGGTCTCGGATGGACACAGCGCGGAGATATTTTGATATGTTCCCGAGACATTCATATGAATACTGTAGGAAAGGAATGACTTATGCCGCTGCTGACAGAGTATGAGAAAAGACGGAGTATCGCAGATTCTAAAGCAGAAGAAATAAAAAGAAAATTCTCCTGTATAGAGGCTATTATGGTGACTGGATCGGTCGCAATAGGCACGGTTGATGCGTTCTCGGATCTTGATCTATTATGCTATGTTGAAGGTCCGATACCCGCTTCTATCAAGGAATACGAACAAGTGAAGCTGGATGAACTCTCAGGTATTGAGATTGCTTCTAGTGATAATGTGTACGCAGTGAATTATGAGAACCAAGGTGTGAAATGTGAGATAGTGTATTTCTCTATTTCATTTGTCGAACAAAAAATAATGAATCTGCTCCAGTATAAAGACCGCTCTTTTTCCACTCACACGGTAGCAACCGGGATTTTGCAGTCCTTATCTTTATATGATAAGTCAGGCGTGCTTGCAGGCTGGAAGTGTTCACTAAGCACATATCCTAAAGATATAGGAAGCTGGCTGATCTCAGAACATCTTGATTTTTATTCTAGAACAGAGATGGAAAGAGGGCTTGTTCGTAACGATCTTGTATATTTGGCGGAAAAGAAACTGCAGAATCAAGAAAAGCTACTTGCAATATGGTGTGGTCTAAACCGGATGTACTATCCAGGTAAGACGAAGGGTCTTATTTATACGTTAAGCCAAATGAAGATGAAACCAAATAATGCAGAATTTCGAATGATGAATCTGTGGAGGGTACCAGCTGAAGAATCTATAAATATTTTAACTGATTTAATAGAAGACACTTTTGATCTCATTGAACTGTACAGATCAGATCTGGTGGTTTCCGAAGCCCGTCAACAATTTCTTAAGTAGGATAGGGAGGCTGACAGTGATGAACAAGATTGATTACAATGGACGAATCTTTACGTCTTGGGAGAATTCAGGCAATGGGGAGGTCAATCGAGAGACACTGTTTCATTATTTTCAAGATGGGAATCTCGTATGGGCTAATTATGCAGGAGGCGGTATTTTAGCAGGTCACCTGATAGCGACAATGGGGGAAGATGGAGTTCTGGATATGCGTTATCATCATGTTAATGAAAAGAATGAGATCATGACAGGGATATGCACTTCAACTCCCGAATTACTTGAGAGCGGAAAAATACGCATCCATGAAGAATGGACGTGGACAAGCGGAGACCGGTCAAGCGGGCGTTCAATATTGCAAGAAGTCTGAAGGATGATTGTATTGTTGTATTAGAAGGAGGTAGCCATGGATTTGGATAATCTGGTCGTGTTCAGTTTTGTAGGGATCATTTCCGTTATCATCGGTGTGGTAATGAAATGGAAGCCTCCAAAGCGAATAAACAGCTTGTTTGGATATCGAACCCATCGGTCAACTCAGAATCAACGAATGTGGGAAGAAGCGAATCGTTATAGTGCGATGTGGATGATTTATGTTGGGATTTTTTTTATAATCATTGGATTGATCGTTGCCAAATTCGTTCAAGGTATTCAGGGACTTGGTATTTTGGTAGGCGTGTTTCTGACCGTTCATCTCCTTGTATTTGTCATGGTGGAGAGAAGGTTAAAGGAGCTAGAATAATACATGGAATACAACTACAACCGCTTACATTATAAAAGAGAATTACAGAATAACCGAACTATTTCGACATTTATAAACAAAACATATGTGTTTACAATATAAGGGAATTAAGAAGTTGTGCAGCCTGCATAACTTCTTTTTTATTCCATATAAACTACGATTTAGGAGCGAAAATTAGGGAGTCAGCAGTAAAATTGAAATTCATAAATATTTTTTCGGAAAATCAAACTATTTCCTCTTAAAGCTTGTTATTATAGTACTGAACGTTGTTTTATCTGCATTCTGAATAGAAAATGAAAGTTCGTAAAGCGGACAAAATCGGTTGTGAAATAAGAACGATGAAATGAGGTTTCCCGTGAGAAATATGGAAAATATCTTCATACAGGATACCCATCAGATAGTACTTACGTCAGCTCAGAAAGCAGTAACAATCCGCTGTTAATATTTTGACCAAATTGTGTCATTAAAAGCAAAAGACGAACATCGGTTATATTATGATTCTGTGCTTCGTTTAAAGAACATGGTAAGAGCTGGATTGGGGCAAGCTATTCCTAATCAACAAGTGATTGTAAGAGTCTAGTGTATACAAAATAAAACTATAATGAGTAAGTGGACTGTACTTAAGGAGGAATAGTGATGATGATATCCTACAACCATGAATCCATCGAGTATCACACAACTACAGGAGGAATAATTATTCAGAATGGCAGAGTTCTCCTGCAAAGAGAACAAAACCAGCCGTATTGGTTTTTACCGGGCGGTAGTGTAGAAGCAGATGATACACCTGAGTATACAATCGCTAAGATGATATATGAACAGCTTGGTGTACCTGTAATTCAAGAGCAGCAAGTATGGATGATTGAGAATATTGTCGATTTACCGCTGGGTCCCAATATGCAGGTTCATGAGACGGGAATGTTCTTCGTTCTAGAACTTCCATATCCACATCCGATCTTTAATAAAAACGGTGAATTTACAGGTACAAATAAGGAGTATAGATATCAATGGATTGATCTTGACCTTCTTGATCAGCACCTCGTGGTTCCGGAGTTTGTCGTTCCCGAGCTGCATGTGCTGGAAGTTGGTAAGGGTGTTAAGCATATCGTCAGCTAGTTTTCGTAGAAGTCATCTCTGTTCCTTATTAGTTTGAGCAGGGAGCCGTACATATGCCGAGTCTTACGAATGAAAATAAATAGGATTGATCTCATGAAGCCTGGGTTCCTATACTCAGGCTCTTCTTATGTCCTTTAATACCAGATGACTTTGCATCTTTCCTTCTGAAAAGGTATTGTAGAAAGTAATGTGAAAAGGTAAGTATGGAGGGAATTAGGGGATATGGCTAAGCAAAAATATTATGTGGTTTGGGAAGGGAAAAGCCCGGGTATTTATACAAGTTGGCCTGCATGCCAGCAACAGGTAAACGGAGTGAATGGTGCTAAATACAAGGCATTTGAATCCAAATCAGAGGCGGAGAAAGCCTATACGGCTGGCTGGAAAGGATATTGGGGGCAAGTGGGGACGCAAAAATCCGCTGGGAGTTCCAGTAATCGTAAATATGGAGCTGCTCCCGCTGATCCTATTGAACCTGTTGACTACAATAGTATCTCGGTTGATGTAGGAACTAGGGGAAATCCAGGCCCTACGGAATACAAAGGGGTGGATACAAAGACAGGAGAAGTATTGTTCAGTGTAGGTCCGATTCCAAATGGTACGAACAATATCGGCGAGTTCCTGGCCATTGTTCATGCGCTGGCTTATCTTCAAGAACAAGGAAGTAACAAGACCATTTACACGGACTCGGTAAATGCAATGAAGTGGGTTAGACAGAAGAAAGCAGCTACCACGTTAAAAAAAGATGCCTCGACCCGTCAGATTTGGGATTTGGTCGAGCGAGCTGAAGAATGGCTCAGAACACATACGTATCAGAACAAAATCGTGAAATGGCAAACGAAGCTTTGGGGAGAAATTAAAGCAGATTATGGACGTAAGTAAATAGAGAAATCATAACATGGATGATCATGGAGGGAACCGAGAGAATGACAAATTATAAAGCAGTGTTTTTTGATATAGATGGTACGCTGGTGAATGATGAGAAGGAAATTCCTGCAGATGCAGTTGAAGCGGTGAATCAGCTGAAAGCTCGTGGAATTGATGTTTTTATAGCGACGGGAAGAGCACCTTACTATATTACAAAATATTTATCACAGCTTGGTCTAGACTCCTTTATCAGTCTGAACGGATCATATGTGGTGTACAAAGGACAACCTATTCATAAGACTCCCATTTCCACATCAACAATGGAGAGACTGGAAAATACAGCTCTCAGCCACAATCATCCCGTCGTGATGCAAGGTGCTGAAGCGAGTTTCTCTAACACGGAACTGCACGAGTTTATTGCGACGTCTTTTGAGACCCTTCATGTCGAGGTACCGGGTTATCGTACTTCTTATTGGAAGGAAGCGCCGATCTATCAGGCTCTGCTCTATTGTCAAGAACACGAAGAACATCTCTATACATCGGAGGAAGCCGGTTTTGGGGATCTTCAGTTTGTTAGATGGCATCCTTTTGCAATGGATGTAATTCCTGCGGAAGGTTCCAAGGCCAAAGGTATTGAGGCTGTACTCAAAGATTTAGGAATATCGAAAGATGAAGTGGTCGCTTTTGGCGATGGACTGAATGATGTAGAGATGTTGTCCTATGTCGGGCTGGGGATCGCAATGGGAAATGCGAATGATGAGGTTAAGTCATATGCAAAATATGTAACCAGTTCAGTTGATGAAAGCGGGATTCGTAAAGGTTTGGAGTATGCCGGATTACTGTAATGAGGTCTTAAATTTATATAGAACAGTGCGGTGTGAGAAAAGGATGGTCCACGGATCATCCTTTTTTCTATGCTTGCAGCCTTCATTTTCTGCATAAAAAATTCACATGATAATTACATAATTAAGGAACCAATACACGTAAAAAAGGATATATATGGTATTATTGATCTTGAGAACGGAAAGAGGATTCGGGAGTTTTCCTGTGAGGAGGATGTTCATGTTCTATGTTAATGCAAGGGCTTTTATTGAAAGAGAAGGGAAACAAGGAACCGAGCTCGTCATTCAAACCCGTAACAAGCCGGGAGAGGAAGCACTTGAACTTCCAGGTGGACGAATTGAACTGTTCGAATCCGTACACAAAGCGTTAATTAGAGAAGTCCAGGAAGAAACAGGTCTGACGATTACTCGGATTGAAGGCGCTTCAAAAAGAATAGATACGATAGGTATAAATCCAGACTTTGAGGTCGAATGTGTTGAGCCTTTTTGTGTATACCAGACCCTTAAGGGTCCGATTGATTCTATTGGTATGTACTTTATCTGTAAGGCAGAAGGCAAGCTGTTTGAACAAGGAGACGAGACGAAGGGAGCTACATGGAAAACGCTACAAAGTCTTCGTACGATGATCGATCAGAATCCACTGCAGTTTAGTAATGTAGATAGAGCAGGTCTTAAATATTATCTGAAACATAGAGTTGTTCGTGATTAAGTTACCATTTTAATTTTTCTCTCATTCACTTTGTTGTCGTACATGCCTTCCTTCTTGAATAAGATGAACAATAGGTTGTCTTTTTATTCAAGAAGGAGGAGGCTGTATGATTACAAGTGCTTTTTTGGGTTACATACTGCTTGGGGTTTCCATTGCTGCACCCATTGGTCCGCTCAATGCTGCCCAGCTTAACATTGGAATCAGACGTGGATTTTTTCATTCTTGGTTTTTCGGACTAGGCGCAGTGCTTGCTGATCTATTGTACATGCTTTTAGTGTATTTGGGAGTCGTCCATTTACTAGATGCTCCCTTTATTCAAACGTTTTTATGGTCGTTTGGTTTTTTTGTGCTTTCGTACACAGGAATAGAAAGTATTCTTAGCACCGGTCAGATAAAGGAAACGGAACTTGACCATAAAGAACCTTTGGGTAAATCTTTGATGTCGGGATTCTGGTTATCGCTCTTTAATCCGATGTCCATTTTATTCTGGCTTGGCATTTATGGTTCCGTTCTCGCAAAAGAGACAAGCTCTGGAAGCGTGTTACATGTAGTCATTTTTAGCTCTGCCATCATACTTGGTATTTTTATATGGGACCTTTTGGTTGCTACCATGTCCAGTTTTTTTCGTCGTTATTTGAGTCCTGCACTTTTAAAAACCATTTCTGTAATTTCAGGTTTATCCTTATTAGTATTTGGATTATATTTTGGTTTTCAGGCAGTTAAGGCTTTGTTTTTTTGACCCTTGCCGGGAAGCGATATTTATTAGTTTTTAAGCTATGAATCAGTTTACGGTCAGGCTTGGTTCGTTTGGGCTTGTCTGAAGTCCATACTTTTTTCTGCATATACAGGGTCAAGAGACCAATGCATGCAACAAACAGAAAGCTGATCCAGAAGCCAGGTCTGCTCGTTTTATGAAAGAGTGTTCCTGTTACAGCCAGTAGAATCAGAGTAAGTCCTCCATATCTTTTGATCTGTCCAAAAGTGGTCAGCTTTAATAGTTTGCCTGATGTGATCAGAATGAAGGACCAATTGTACAGAAGCATGAGCCCTGCAGCAGTCGTGATTGATTCATAGATCGTATCAGGCAAAAGTAGCGCCGTTAAGATCGAGATACCGAGCAGTACAGCATTGAATCCATACGCATAAATAGGAAAACGTTCCTTCACTTTTCTGCCGAAAAGAGAAGGGGCGTCTTTGTCTTTGGCAAGGGTAACAAGCATAGTCGTTACCGCATATAAGGATGCCACCATCGTCGAGAAACCAGCAATAATCAGCACACCATTAAATAGGTGAGGAATAAAAGGCAGTTCATAAGTGGCTAGTGCTTGGATAAATGGACTCTTTTTAGTTCCATAACTCTGCCAAGGTGCCAAGGTAAGGACAAGAAACAACGAAGTTACATAGATTACGGCAAGTACTGTAATCATAATCCTGCCGGATTTTGGAGCTTCTTTTGGCTGTTTCAAACGGATTGCCATGAGCCCCATGACTTCCACTCCTCCAAAGGCATAAAAAGAAAAGATCAACGCTGCCCATGTACCTGTAATTCCATTAGGGAATATCTCGCTCAAACGAAGCGGGGCATTAGGTTTGATACCCCCGGATAACCAGCCGAATAAACCGGCAGCTCCAAGACCAATAAACATAAGGATAGCTGAAAGTTTGATAATAGCAGCTGTACTCTGCAGCGGATCAAACAACTTCGTACCAATCACGATGATCAGGAGTCCAAGCAGTGCATATGCCGACGCGAATACCCACATTGGAATATTCGGAAACCAAAATCTCGTAAATAGGGACAAGGCAGTGAGCTGACTTCCCATAATCAGTAATTCTGAAGAAAAATAACCCCATCCACTGCTGAATCCAGCCCATTTTCCATAAGCTTTCTTCGCATAGGATCGGAAAGACCCTTGCTCTGGTGCAGCAGCTGTCATACCGGCGAGTGCATTAAATACACAATATGTACCAAGAGCAGCCAGTACAAAAGTAAATAAAACGGAAGGACCACCCACTTGAATTGCAAGAGCAGAACCTAAAAAATATCCCGTTCCGATGGTACCGGCAACGCCAAGCAGAGAAAGTTGCCACCATGATAAATTACCTTTTGGTTCTGATGCTTGTTTTTTATTGCTATTCTTATCGCCCATTTTTCTGTACCTCATTCATGTCATATTTACCTATGTAATATAAGAAGAGAAGGACAAAAAGATACTGGAATAATTTACTGAATAAAAAAAGGGAATCAATTGGCAAAACATAGCTATTGGACTATGATAGATAAAAGGCGAATAGAGCAAAAAAGTGGGGAAGGTGTCAGAAAATGAAAGATGATGTGCTCAAAGTAAGTACTGCCCAGCGTCTGGAACGTTCTGAGATGGAATACATGATAGACCGAATGAGAGCAATAGAAGAACGTTCGGGGAATCCAATGGGCATTGAGACTCAGTATTTTGGAGAAGCTGTCGCTTTTTATAGTAGGGAGATGCCTTGGCCTCAGTTTAATACAGTGAAGGGAATCGGTTCAGCAGAAGAGTCATATCTATCCGAAATCATTTCCTTTTATCGCTCAAGGAACCGCAATCCGCATATAGAGGTTACTCCTCTTAGAGCAGAGCCAACACTGTTCAGATCACTAGCTAGACAAGGTTTTTTTCAATCCTCCTTTCATGCCACGTTATATACAGGATGTAAGAAAAAGAGTGCTTCTCCATTAGAAAAATGGACAAACGACAAGGAAAACGCAGAAATTATAGAAATAAACTCGAATCAATTTGATGATTATGCCATGGTTCATTGTCTAGGGACAGGATTACCGATTTCAGGGAAACAGCATATTGCAGATAACAACCGTATTCTTCATGGAAGAAAAGGGTGGAAGTATTATGTAGCTTATTATAATAACGAACCCGTGGGCGCTGCGGCAGCTTATATTCAAGGAAGTACCGCTTCATTGACCTTTGCAACTACCTTGCCGGCATACCGAAATAGAGGAATTCAAACCTTGTTAATTGAGCGGCGAATGAGAGATGCAGTTCAGGAGGGGTGTAATCTCATCGTTGGACAAGCCGCATATCTGTCTTCGAGTTTTCGGAATATGCAGCGAGCAGGAATGCAGCTTGGTTACACAAGATCGACCTGGAGCAGTCTTATGCCTCTGAGCGGCCTTATGTAGAAAGAAGGGAATGTAAGAGTTGAAGCAACAAACTTTATTTCGGGTGCTCCTTTTTCTATATTCAGTAATGCTCTTATATTTTATGTTTGCTGGATTTCATCGCTCAATTCATAGTAACTATCGCTATAATCTGATCCCATTCCATACGATTTCAGCTTATGTAAGGAATCTGAGTCTTGATAATGTAATAGATACATCAATTAATTTGATTGGGAACATTGCCGTTTTTATCCCGCTTGGCTTTCTTATTCCAGCATCGAAGTCTCATCCTTGGTCCTATGGTAGGTTCATTCTATTCTTTAGTTCTTTTATCATTTTACTTGAGTGCATGCAGACTTTTTTACGAGTGGGAACCGGAGATATTGATGACCTTTTATTGAACGTAATCGGTGGTTCTGTTGGGTACGTATTATTCTCTCAATATAAAAAAATGAGTTTCATAGATCACCAGAAAACATAGAAGAAATGTAATATTCAGAAAAAGAGTAAAGAAACCGATATATATAGGGGATTTTAGGTTTCATTTTTATGACAGACTGGAAAAGAAAAGGTCATTATAGACGCAACTATTACTAGATTTCTGCGTTCATTATAGTAGAGAATGTAAAAAAATGTTGGATGCCGGCGAGTTTACTAGACGACCAAAAGGATGTGTGAAGGTTTGAAGAAAATTGTTCTATTCATGTTGTTGTTTGTAGGGTTATGGGTGATTCCTGGGCTCAGTCATGCAGACGGTGGACAAGCTAAGATTTATCTTAATGATAAAGAGCTTGGAGCGACGGGCGATACGAAAGTCGAGATTATTAATAAATCTGTCATGATTCCAATCCGTATGGTGGCAGAGGAACTTGGCTATGGCGTAAAGTGGGAACAAAAAACAGGCACCGTTACTATAGAACAAAATGGCTCCACCATTAAAATGGTCGTAAATAACAAAAATGCTACAGTTGATAATCAATCCGTAAAGCTGGACAATGCACCCGTCCTTAGAAAGGGAACGACACTGGTTCCACTACGTTTTGTCGGTGAGCAGTTCGGTATGAAGGTAAGCTGGAATAATACCACAAAGACAGTATATTTGGAGGATGAGAGTGGATCTGGAGCAGGCAGTCAGCCTCCAGCGGGTTCAACTACCTTACCTAGTGAAGGCGATAGCAGTACAGTACCCAATCCGAACAGTCTCATGGAAATAAGTGGACTCAGCTTCAGTGAGAACCGTTTGCTGATCGGGACAAGCGGTAAAGTTACTCCTAAAGTATTCACGATGACTGGACCAGATCGAATTGTAATTGATCTGCCTAATACTAAATTTAGTTCAACGTTTGGAGAAGATCTGAATCAGCAGGGTGCAGGTAATTTAGAAGTTACTGGTTACCCGATTGTATCCAAAATCCGATACTCTCTGTTCAGTGATAATCCTTCTACCGTCCGCATTGTTCTCGATTTGACACAGGTCTCTGGATACCATGTGACACAAGAAGGGACAAGCCTACTGGTACTCGATCTAAATTCAGATTCAACTTCTACACCAAATACAAACAGTCCGGGAACAACTCCTGTCATACCGCCGGCAACGACGAACCCTGGCGGAAATAACGGCAACAAAGTCATTGTTTTAGATGCAGGTCATGGAGATCATGATTCTGGTGCAGTAGGAGTCACAGGCAAATTAGAGAAAGACCTAAACCTCAGTCTGATTCTGAAGGTAGAGGCATTACTTAAAAAAGAATCTGGCGTTGATGTAATTCTTACCAGAGATGATGATACATTTGTTTCTTTAACAGGTCGTGCGAAGGTAGCGAATGACCTCGGAGCGGATGTATTCATCTCCATCCATGCCAACTCTGCCGCTGCATCAGCGAGTGGGACAGAAACGTTTTATTACAAAAATCAAGATAAAGCTTTAGCCACGATCGTTCATAAACATATGGTCAGTGCAACGGGTTTTAAAGACCGTAAAGTGAAATCAGGTAATCTTTCCGTATTAAGAAACACAAAAATGCCGGCAGCATTGCTGGAGATTGGTTTCCTTTCTAACAAGACAGAAGAAGCGGCTATGTTCAAAGAAGATTTTCAGAACCGCGTTGCCCAGGGCATTGTTGATGGCATTAAAGAGTATTTGAACTTATAACTTATCGTCATAATAATGAAGGATTGATATTGAATATCCAAAGTGTGGATTAGAGGAGGATGTGATCCTACACGCATAAGAAGTCGCGAAATCGCGGCTTTTTTTGTTTTAGCAATGTAAGTTCTTATCGTAAGCGAAGGAAAAGAGCTATATTGTAGGCCGCTATATTTAGAAATGAATATCTATTCTTTAGATTTTTTTATTTTTAACTCATACAAATCCATATAGAATGATAACAACAAACATGTAAGCGCTTTATAAGTTGTTTTTAATACATGTTTGAAATTTCTCAGGAGGTGTGTGTGGATGAAAAGAAAGACTTGGTACACGTTGGTGGTGGTTATGATGATTTCTTTATTTTCCTCGGTAAGCGCATTTGCAGGTTATGTTTTCTGGGAACCGTTAAGCTATTTCAACTCAAACACATGGCAAAAGGCAGATGGATACTCTAACGGTGGAATGTTCAACTGCACTTGGCGAGCAAACAATGTTAATTTTACAAGTGATGGTAAACTCAAGCTTGGTTTAACCAGTTCTGCTCAAAATAAGTTTGATTGCGGTGAGTATCGTTCCACCAATAATTACGGATACGGGCTTTATGAAGTCAGTATGAAACCCGCTAAGAATCCTGGGATTGTTTCCTCCTTTTTTACTTATACCGGACCTGCTCATGGAACACAATGGGATGAGATTGATATTGAATTCTTAGGTAAAGATACAACAAAAGTACAGTTTAATTATTATACAAATGGGGTTGGTAATCATGAGAAGATGATCAATTTAGGGTTTGATGCATCACAAGGATTTCATACGTATGCTTTCGACTGGCAGCCAGGACATATCAAATGGTATGTGGATGGAGTATTAAAACATACAGCAACCAGCAATATCCCCAAAACACCTGGAAAAATTATGATGAATATTTGGAACGGTACAGGGGTTGATGAATGGTTAGGTTCTTATAACGGTGCCAATCCATTGTCTGCAGAATATGATTGGGTTCGATATACGAGTAACTAGAAGGTAAAGGCAGCCATCACTGGCTGCTTTTGATTTTTGATCATAACCGGATTCAACCAAGTATCATTTATCCAATATATGTATTCAATTTCAAATATCCTAAATTATTGCAATAAATGTTGCAATATTAGTATGGGCAGATGCATTAATCATTCATTATGATTAACTCTGTAAGCAACATTACATAGACTGGGGGAAGCAATGTTGGACACAAATAAAAAAAGAAGAATAGGTAGTATGGTAATGGTAGGGATATTGGCCCTATCTGCGGTACTGAGTGGATGCGGTAATGGGGGGAACAAGGAAGCTGAGTCGAGCACTCCATCTGCACCCTTGGAGCTTAAAGATGGGAAATACGATCCGCCGGTGACAATTAGCTATCTACGGCCTTGGGGTCCAGACGTTACGTTTAAGTCAGGCGAGGATCAGGATAACAATGTTCATACCAAATGGGCGAAGGAGAAGCTGGGCATTGAGCTGAAAAATGAATGGGTTTCTCCATCTACCAATAATGCATTCGAGACGAAGCTTCGTCTATCCCTTGCTTCCAATGCAGAAATGCCGGATATTATCTCTTATCGTGGTGAATTTAATTTGGTGCGTGAGTTGATTGAATCCGGAATGTTTGTTGATGCAGGCGAGTTATTTGATAAATATGCCAACGATACATGGAAAGATGCGATTAACGAAGATCCTTCCGTTTGGTATCCATATATGCAAGACGGCAAACGCATTGGTATCCCGATTCTGGATTATTCCTATAATGGTGACCCAGTTATGTGGATTCGGGAGGATTGGCTGAAAAAGCTTAATCTGAAAGGACCGGAGACATTGGCTGATCTTGAAGTTGTTATGGATGCGTTTACAAATCAAGACCCGGATGGGAATGGTAAAAAGGATACATTCGGATTGACCATTGGATTCAAAAACTGGGTAAACACCTGGATGTCGGATGCTGGATGGGTCTTTGGAGCATATGGCACGATGCCAAACCAATGGAACCTTACAGAGGATGGAAAGCTTGAATATGGTTCAGTGACACCTGGAGCAAAACAGGCACTCGCAACATTACAAAGTTGGATGAGCAAAGGATATATCCCAGAGGAAGTAGGCGTATACGACGAGACGAAGGCTGCTGAAGAATTCACTGCCGGCAAGGCAGGGATTGTGGTTGGGCCTCACTGGATGCCAACTTGGCCACTGGAGGACGTGAAGAAAAACGATCCAGATGCTGAATATAAGGCATATCCTATTCCTTCTGGCCCTGATGGTGAAGCAGGCAGACGTGGTACGCCGAACGAGAATGGTGTTGTTCTGATTAATAAGAACATGGAGAATCCGGAAGTATTTTTCACCTATCAAAACTATCTGTTTGAGAATTTTGCTAATCCACAAGCAGGCGGTGAATTCGAATATGGATTTGCTGAAGGATACGATTATGTTATGGTTGACGGCAAACCATCAACGGATCCAAGCCTTACGGAAGGTTATGCTCCTGAGAAATACACGTTGGCCTTCGATGGGGCACGGATTCCAAGTCTTAGTATGAATACGCTGGCGAAGCTGGCAAATGGTGAGGAGCCATCGACGCCATTTGAGAAAAAGTTACATTCAAGTGTTCCAACAGCGATGCTGGAAGCAGCGAAACTTGTTCTGGATCAAAAGGATATCTCTCTTAAGCAAATGTTTACTGGTGCGCCAACGATGACGATGCAGATGAATAATGATATTCTGACCAAGATGGAGAAGGATACATTCTCCCAAATCATCTATGGTAAAACTTCAATTGATGCATTTGATTCTTTCGTAGAGAAGTGGAAGTCTTCAGGCGGGGATGAGATGACAAAAGAAGTAAACGAATGGTACCAGTCCGTACAGAGCGAAAAGTAAGAAATGCAGAGTTGTTAAAATCACCCATTCACTGCAATATTTCAACAAAAATCTAATCACAAAAGGCATTGCTGGGATAACTCCAGCAATGCCTTTTAGCAGTTTGGATAACATAGAAGTAACGGGTTGAATCTAGTTTCGAGTCCTCTTTAAACGGGCAGACTTTCCCGATATTCCTGCGGAGTAACGTCATAAAATTTCTTGAATACACGAATAAAGTAGGCGGTATTGTTGTAACCGACGAGCTCTGAAATTTCAAATATCTTGGCAGTTGAAGTTCGCAAGTAATATGCAGCCTTCTCCATTCTTAATCTGTAGACGTAGGCTGTAAGTGCTTCTCCCGTCTCCGCTTTATAGACTTTGGATAAATAGACAGGATGCAGATGTACATGGTCAGCAATCGCTGGCAGGGATACATCGGAAGCTAGATGATGATCGACAAAACTTTGTACACTCCGAACGATCGTGCTGTGATTGTCCTTCAGCTCTTGTTCAGCGTCATCACGGATGTAATGCAACGTTCGGATAGACCAATCCATTAGTTGCTTTGTAGTCGAATAGCTAGGAGCTTGAAAGTAACGATAGGACTCGGCTGGTAGTATTGAAGAGAGCTGTTTTCCATTTTTATGTATGATATAAGTAAATGCACCGGCTAAAGCGTAGTACACTTCAATCGATGACTCTGCGATATCATGATCTTCGCTTGAATGCAGCAGCTCCTCAAAGATCTGCTCGATTTTCAGTTCCACATCTTGAAACCGTCCGGCTTCGAGCAGACTTATTAAAGTAGGCGGTTTATAAAGTGACCTGATCGCATGGAGAGAAGGCACATTTTTTTCGTCGGAAGCGGTAACGAACAAGCCTTGAACTTGTCCCATCCGTTTACGCATAGATATAACTGCTCGCTCATAAATTTCACCGATCTCGTTCGGGAATTTACCCCAGTGAGAAACGGAGATCGAGATTGCTCCCTTTAAGTAGGACTGCACATTCGTTTGAATCTGAGCGGCATAATGTTCTAGCATCGTCTGAGGGGTCTCGTGTTTACTTGAGAACATCTTGCCTGGGTTTCTGACACTGACCAGGACAACGATATAATCATGAACATCTCGGGTATGCCAGATATGAAAATGGCCTTGCACAACTTCATTAATAATATTACAGATGGCATACTCCATGAGTGCAATATCGCCGCTTGCCATCTCGGATAAATGCTCTTCCATTCGAATAATTAACATCCCTAAATCTTCTCCTATTGCATAGGGAAGTTCCAGTAGTTCAAGTTTATCTTTCAGCGTCTTTTGATCATAGGTTTTGCCAGTCAGCAGCTCATGAAGCATCGTAGATTGCAGTAGTGGCAGGTTATCCTGAAACGCATGTAATGCTCTTTGATAAGATGCAGCTGTTTCCCATTTTTCCTGAATTCGGTTGACGAGACGTTGGACTGATTCCATCAGATCTTCATCACTCACAGGCTTGAGTAGATAATCAAAGCTTTCTTGGGCCATCGCCTGCTTTGCATATTCAAAATCGGCATGACCTGACAGCAGAATAGTTTGTACATGGGGCCATCTTTTATGAATCTCGGTAATTAGTGCAATGCCAGATATTTCAGGCATACGAATATCGCTAATCACAATATCGATGTCGTGGTTTTCCATAATTTCAAGTGCCACTTTGCCAGATAATGCCTCATGGACAGTGCCAATTCCACAGCTTTCCCAAGGAATGGTCTCTGCCAGCGTCTCGACCACTGAACGTTCATCATCCACTAATAAAATTTGTAGCATGGATAGTTCACCTACTTGTTAGTATTGTCGTGCCATATGATATCAACTTTAACCCCACCGAGTGAAGAATGATGATAGGTCAAACCTGCTTCTTCACCGTATAGAAAAGATAAACGCTGATGAACATTCCACGTGCCGCAGCCCATATTCTCATCCAGCGGTTTAAGGAGATCATATTTCATTTGATCAAGCTGTTTGTCTGACATGCCAAGTCCACTGTCTTCCACCGTAAGAGTATATACATCATCTTTGCAGTCCCCATAAATTCTGATTTCCCCATTCTCTGCTCTAGGCTCGAGTCCATGGATGATAGCGTTCTCAATAATAGGCTGGAGGGTCAACCTGGGTACCGTTTTATCTAAAATAGCATGGGGAACGTCGATTGTAAAATGCATACGTTCTAGTCTAAGCGATTGGATCTCAAGATAATTTTTCACCATTGCTAATTCTTCTCGTATTGTTGCCATGTCATTTTCCGATCTTGTTATGTACCGGTAGTATTCTCCCAAATTTAGTGCCATGGCCACCACCGCTTTTTCATTTTTCATTCTCGCCATATTTTTGATATAGAACAAGCAGTTATAGAGAAAATGTGGATTGATCTGGGATTGCAGCTGCTTCAGGGTTGCTTCACGTCTTCTCAGTTTCTCTTCGTAGACATTTTCGATTAACTCCTGAATACGCTGCGCCATGATGTTGAACCTAGCGAACAAGAGGCTAAATTCGTTATGTGCAGTGTGATTCAGTCGCACGGAAAAGTCCCCGGTGGACAAGCGATTAGTTCCTCTCACCAGTTGAAGAAGAGGGACCTGAACACTGCGAAAGAGCGTATACAGAACTAGGATACTCATCACGATTAAGACTGCAATAGAGGCATAGAACAGGTTACGACTGCTCGTAATCGGCTTTAATATTTGCTGCATAGGCACATAATCCACATAGTACCAACCGAGACTCTTGGATTGAATATAGGAAACGTAGTATTCGGTTCCATCCAGTGTAGTTCTGAACCCGCCTCTAGCTTGCAGTTTTGCACTTTGCAGTGAAGGCAGAATCGATTTCAGGGTACTCTTCTCCGTGCTGTTGCTAATTAAGCCGAAATCAGGATGAAACATAAAAGGGTCGCCTTTGTTGTTTAACTTATTCTGATTAAGCAGCAATTTGAGATGGTGAACTGGAAAACTAATTTTGGTAATCAATTTGGCCTTACTAGGATTGCTCATCGCTGTCGTTGGATCGGTAGTATGCCAGATAAATTGATTGTCGTTATAGGTCCAGGACTGCGAGAGTGGTTCTGTAAACTCATTTTCTCTGTAAGGTATGTAAGCATAATAGTCTGTTGATATTACTTTTTCCATACGGGGGAAGTACAAGGTAATGGTCGAATGCCATTTGCTTGCTGCATTATACAGATTCATCTTCTCTAGAATGGCACTTCCCGCTTTGGTACGCTCATAGGGAATATCTTTGTAGTCGGGGCGTTGATACTCCTGAATACTGGAATCCTGTCCAATCGACATCCCGTAAAGGGACAACTGATAAATGTTGGACTCCACGGATTCTGCAAAAGTCGACAGCTGATTCTTCGTGTTGTTCTGAATTTCATGTTCAATGACTCTTACGCTTTCTCTATTCGAGTAGGTATAGAGGAACAAAACCAGAATAAGCAGGATCACAACTAACAATGCAATTTTAGTAAAAACATTTAAGCGGTTCAGCAAAGCTCTGCCTCCTCATCTCGTTAAAATATTCATATCATTCTTGCAATATTAGGATATAGATCGCAAAATCCCATTGTTATAATTTTACTATACAAGTTTGGGTTAACTTGTAAAACATAAAAATTAGAACATGGGGGATGCAGGGGTGAAGGAACATACTTTAAAAACAACGCATAAACAGCGTTCTACCAAGGTGAGACAGCGCTGGAATTTTCAGCGGAACTGGCCATTGCATATGATGCTCATTCCAGCCGTATTACTCGCGCTGGTGTTTCAGTACATACCGATGGGCGGAATTGTCATCGCTTTTCAAGATTACAAACCATACCTTGGATTTTCAGGATCTGAATGGGTAGGGTGGGACAATTTCCGATACCTGTTTTTATATCCTGACGTTGGTCAAGTCATTTGGAATACACTCTTTATTGCCTTTTTCAAGATTGTGGCAGGGCTGATTGCCCCTTTGTTGTTTGCCGTTTTATTAAATGAAGTACGACTGGTTGGTTTTAAAAGAGTGAGCCAAACACTGGTTTATCTGCCGCATTTTCTCTCATGGGTTATACTCGGCGGGATTTTACTTGACATCTTGTCTCCGCAAGGAGGAATTGTGAATCAGCTGATCGTAGCACTTGGAGGGGAACCGATCTTTTTCCTTGGAGATGGTACGTGGTTCCGGGTAACGCTGATCGTCAGTGACGTCTGGAAAGAATTTGGTTTTGGAACGATCGTCTTTCTTGCCTCTCTCGCAGGGATTAACCCGGCGCTTTACGAAGCGGCCGAAGTGGACGGGGCTAACCGGTTTAAGCAGACGCTGCACATTACGATTCCGGCATTGATGCCGATTACAATTGTGCTTATGACGCTTTCCATTGGTAATATTCTAAATGCCGGTTTTGACCAAGTTTTCAACCTGTACAATCCACTTGTGTATGACAAAGGAGATATCATTGATACTTTTGTTTATCGACTGGGGATCTTGAACGGGAAGATGAGTTTTGCTACAGCGGTAGGATTATTCAAATCTGTGGTAGCTACTATTTTGATTGTGGTATCGTACAGACTTGCTTACAAACTAGCCAACTATAGAGTTTTTTAGAGAGGAGAAACGAAGCTTGTATTATAAAACAAAAGGATATCGAATATTCAGCATAGCCAACTACACGTTCCTTGGTATTTTATCGTTACTCTGTATTCTGCCCATCATTCACATATTAGCTGTTTCATTCAGCAGTATGGCGCCGGCTTCCTCCAATATGGTCACATTCTGGCCGATTGGTTTTACAACGGACGCCTATGTGAAAACATTCGGAAATTCAAACTTTATCAATTCCCTTTGGGTATCTGTCAATCGAACCATACTAGCTACAATCATTGGTATCTTCATCATGCTGATTACAGCTTTTCCTTTATCAAAGGAAGATACTAGTTTCAAAGGACGTTCATGGTACACTTGGTTTTTTGTGTTCACCATTCTATTCAGCGGCGGTCTTATTCCGAGCTATATTCTTGTACAAAAGCTTGGTTTGATGAATACAATCTGGGCACTCATTTTGCCAGGAGCCTTGTCCGTGTGGAATGTCATCCTCATGATGAACTTTTTCCGCGGATTACCAAAAGAACTGGAGGAAGCAGCTTATTTGGATGGAGCAGGACATCTCAAAACACTCGTTTTGGTTTATGTTCCACTTTCGCTTCCAGCGATCGCAACCCTGTCTTTGTTCACAATGGTAGCTCAATGGAATTCTTGGTTCGACGGCATGATCTACATGTCTGACATTAAAGATTATCCACTTGCATCCTTGCTGCAAACCATCATTGTTCAGCAAGATCTTAGTAAAATCAATGTAGACCCATCTATGCTGGAGAATATCTCACAGCGAACCGTACGTGCAGCACAAATCTTTATTGGTGCGCTGCCGATCTTGCTTGTATATCCGTTTTTGCAACGCTTTTTTGTTAAAGGAATCGTCATTGGAGCGGTTAAAGGCTAAGCAATTAAAACTTGGTTAATGGAGGATATAGGATGAAAAAAGGATTGGCATGTATTGTTACGGGATGTTTAACAGCTTCACTCTTTTTCCCAACATTTTCTGGAGCAGAGGGTGTAGATAATCAGGTGAAAGGAGACTTGCAGGCGAAAAGCCTGCAAGCTTCTGTTCCCTATAAAGACCTGGACAGTCATTGGTCCCAGTCTGCAGTACTTCGTATGCAAGATATGGCTTTATTGCAAGGTTATGCGGATGGTACATTTAAGCCGAATCATGAGATTAACCGAGCTGAGTTTGTTATGATACTCGATCGTGTGTTTGGATTTACAGGTGGGACAGAGTCTCATTCGTTTGCGGACATTACCGCAGGGGATTGGTACTACGATGTGCTGACAAGAGCAAACGGGTCAGGAATTATCCAAGGAACCGATGCGGATCATCTGTCTCCTAAACAACCGATAACTCGTCAGGAAGCTGCCATAATGGTGGATCGTGCTTTTCAGCTTTCGACCGGAATGGAAGAGGAAAGCGAACTGTTGAAGTTTCATGATGCGAATGATGTTTCCAGCTACGCAAAGAAAGCGCTTACCTACTTAACGAATAACCAAATCATGAAAGGTTATCAGGGTAAGCTGTATCCCAAATCTCCAATCACACGTGCAGAGACGGCAGGTCTCCTAGCTGCGATGATCGCGGATATTAAAACCTCTCCGGGAACTTATGAATCCAGCGTAGAGGGGAATCTGATTGTTCGGTCTTCCGATATTACACTCAAAAACACAGTCGTGAAAGGAAACTTGTTGCTTACGGAAGGAATTGGAGATGGGTCCATTGTGCTCCAAGGGGTAACAGTTACGGGGAGTGTCATTGTCAAAGGCGGCGGCAGTCATTCAATAGACATCAGCGACTCCAAGCTGAATCGTATCGTGATTGACAAAAGCGGAGAGCCTGTAAGTGTGAAAATTAAAGAAGGCAGTAACGTACAAGAGATAACCGTTATGCAGAAAGCTAGTGTGGAACTTTCCTCAGATAGCTCGGTCGATTCATTAACGGTCCTCACAAAAGCAGATCAGACACAGATTAATTCTAAAGGGAAAATTAACAAACTGAAAGTCGATGCAGCAAATGTGGTTGTTAATGGCGAAACAGTAAAACCAGGCTTTGTTACTTCTATTAAAGGAGAATCTACACAGCCTGTTCCCTCCCAGCCTGGTAACTCAACAACCGATTCGAGCACTTCCAATCCATCTTCTCCGGGTGGACAAACACCATCAGTACCAGATAGCCCGTCAAATGAGAAGCCTATTCCATCAACGACAATTCCTGATAAAGACTGGAAGCTTGTCTGGAATGACGAATTTAACGGATCTGCTATTGATGATACCAAGTGGACAGTACAGGACACGGGTCTAGTCTATAACAATGAAATGCAATACTATAGTCCGAATAATACCCGCATTGTAAAAGATGAGGATCGAAGCGTTCTTCAAATTGAAGCAAAACGCGAAGAGAAAAGCGGTCAAAAATTCACTTCCGGTAAACTCATCTCTATGGGAAAAGGCGACTTCACCTACGGTAAAGTTGTTGTACGTGCGAAGCTCCCTAAAGAACAAGGTATGTGGCCCGCTTTTTGGATGATGCCGACAGATGAAGCCCACTATGGAGGATGGCCTGCCTCTGGAGAGATCGACATTATGGAGCTCATTGGCGGCGAAGAGAGCCACAACAAAATATACAGTACCTTGCATTATGACAGTGTGAAGTCTGATGGGTCTCATGGACACGATCAGGGAAGCGTCACACTTCCGGATGGAGAATCATTCGCTGATAATTATCATGATTTTCAAGTGGAATGGCTCCCAGGAATGATACGGTTTTATGTTGATGGCAAGCTGCATCATGAAGTAACCAATTGGCAGACAAAGGCTTCAGGTCAGCCGGAATACTACACGTTTCCTGCTCCTTTTGACCGTCCATTCTACCTGATTCTGAATTTGGCAGTTGGAGGAGATTGGCCAGGATCGCCTGATCATGACTTTACTTCAGAAGCAATGAACGTTGATTTTGTTCGTGTATATTCTTACGACAAATTAGACGAATGGCCTGATGTGACAACAGATCCAATTGAGCCTGAAGCACAGCGTGAACCACAAGAGGATGGCAACCAGATCTACAATAATCAATTCTTGGATGGTACTGAAACAAACGGTGTTCCGCAGAAGTGGCAGTTCATTACGAACGAAGGCGGATCAGGAAATGTTAAGGTTGTAGAATATAATGAAAAAGAAAACGCAGTGCAGGTGACCATTGACAAACAGGGGACTGAAAACTATTCAGTTCAGCTCACACAGATGCCGATCTACGTGAAGAAAAATAAAAAATACAAGATAGAGTTCGACGCGAAGGCGTCAGCAAATCGTACGATCTCTTCTAAGGTGACCCAATTTGAAAAAAGTTGGACGAATTACTCGGGAGATCACTCATTTGCGATTACGACAGAGTGGAAAACATACGATTATACATTTGACATGCGAGATGGATCAGACAATAATGCCAGATTTGAATTTAATTTAGGATTGGATAATCATACCGTTATGATCTCTAATGTTCGGCTGAGCGAGGTAGGAGAAGCAGATCCGCTGACTGTAGAGCGGAAGCCGCTGCCTGATGGCAATTACATCTTTAATGGAACATTTGATCAAGGCAAGAACCGTCTTGGATTTTGGTCAAGCTATATTGCTGAAAATGCTGTAGCTGATGTCAGCGTGAACAACTTCTTGAAATTTCCGATTATGGAACGTCAACTGGTTGTTGATGTGAAGCATACGAATGGAGAGCCTGAGCAGGTTGCGGTGAATCAAGGGGATTTGAAGCTAGAGGCGAATACCACCTATGGTTTTTCTTTTGAAGCCAAAGCAGATGCGCCGCGCAGTATGGACATTGATCTGATTAGCGGTGAGGGACATTCCATACAAATTCATCAAGGTCAGAATATCCAGCTTGATCAGGAGACGAAGACGTATACCGGAGAAATCAGTATTGGAGATGGAGAGCCAACTGCAAATTCTGAGTTTAGACTGTTACTTGGCAGCTCTACAGGTACCGTCTATGTGGACAATGTCCGTCTAACAAAACGTGGAAATCCTATTTCCGTTAATGGCTACACACATATACCCGCAACGGAAGCCTGGTCCATGCAGGGCTTACAACTTGAGAATTCAGATGAAGGCGGCCAGCATATCAGTCATATGGAAGAAGGGGATCTACTCCAATACAAGATTGATGTAGCTGCTGACGACGTTTATGTATTATCTGCCCGAATGGCTAGTGCGAAAAATGATTCGAGTATCCGTTTCAGCATCAAGGACGAACAGGGCACTACGGTTGCACAGTCTGTGTACGCTCTTGGAGATACGGGTGGATGGCAGTCATACAATACAGTCTACTTTCGATCTGTTTCTTTAACGGCTGGCAAACATTATTATGTTGATTTTGAGGGTAAGGATTATAATACACGCTGGGTGGATATTTCGCAGAATAAGGTGAAAAATGGAGAATTTGCAGCATCCCAGGAGCATTGGGAGAAGATTCCTAATAATCTGATAACTTCTGATGCCGAAGGCGGAGGAGTACTGATTCAGTTACCCGGCACAAGTAATGATGAATGGTCAGATGTCTTGCTGCAGCAGCAACAGATAAAACTTGATGAAGGAAAGACATACAGGCTCGCATTTGAGGCCTTTGCATCTACTCCGAGATCAGTGCAAGCGGTCGTCTCAAAAAGTGAAGGCGATTATACAAAATATATGGAAGAAAAAATTGAGCTAACCGAAAGTAAGAAACAATATGCTTATACATTTACGATGAATGGTACTTCAGACCCCGCAGCTGTACTAGCATTTGGGTTAGGTGATCCGTCATCTATCGGAAATCATACTGTATCCATCCATAATGTATCGTTAATTGAGGTAAATCCAAGTGCTGATCAGGGTGGACAGCCTATTAACGTCAACCTGATTTCAAACGGTGACTTTTCCAAAGGAACCGATGGTTGGTTTACTTATGTGAATGGGGATACCAAGGAGCTTCAGATAAGTGCTGGTGATCAGAAGCTTCAAGCCCAAATTGGAACGGCTGGGCAGAACCCTTGGGATCGTCAGGTCATTAACGAAGGGTTTGGCATTCAGCGAGATTTTAAATACAAACTTACCTTTAAAGCGAAAGCTGACAAGTCCAGAAAAATGAACGTAGGCATCGGATGGGTCGATACTGCATCCAACTATGAATGGCATGGATTCTTTGGGGAAAAGGTGGATCTAACCACGGAGGAACAACTTTTCACCTTTACATTTAATGCGACAGAGGATAGCTATGCTAATACTAGAATTTCATTTGATATGGGTAATATTTCGGGTGCAGAAGACGGCGATACAATCATCACGTTGTCCGATATCGGCTTGGTTAATATGGGGCCTGTGAAGTAGATTACTAAGCTTTGTGCAGGATATTAATCCGTATTTTAGCTGTAAACTTTAATTTGATGAGGCACCACCATAGTATGGAATGTTACAAGTTATTTTACTTGTGACTGGAGACTAAGGTGGTGTTTTTTCTATAGGAAAACAAACGGAATTGAAACCATTGTGAATAACAACCTCACCCTTATGGAGTTCTGCTTTTTCCATTATTTTACGAATAAACCGATTAATTCACTATATTATTCAGGTTTCATATATAATGGTATAGATTATACAAGGAGGAGAGGTGCAGTTCTTGGAACATCATTTGATCTATGAAGAATCCTTTTGGGGACATGACGTTCGATTAAGACACATTACACAGGGTTCCAATACGCTCGTGGTTTTCTTTCCTGGGCAAAATTACTCTTGTGAACTGCCTGTTCTGTACTACGCTGTTCAAAGCGCTACCTCTCAGGGCATGGATGCCCTGATCTTGGAGTACGGCTTTCAGAGTGCTCGTGTAGCACTGGAGAGAGAACAACGTTCCATCCTTGAAGAAGAAGTATTACAGATGATTAGACGCGGAAGTGAGGGGTATGAACAGCTCATTTTTGTGAGTAAAAGTCTAGGAACCTTGCTTGCCGGATACACGGCTAAACATCTCACGAATCATTCTATCCACCACCTGTATCTAACACCGCTTGATAGTACACTCGCCTATATGCAACATTCGAAAGGTATGGTGATTTACGGGGCTAAGGATTCTTTATTTAGTGAAGAGAGCAGAGCCAAGCTCACTTCTTGTTCTGAACTGAAGGTCCATAAAGTGCTGGACGCAGGTCATGGTCTGGAAACATCAGATCCTAGAAAATCTGCTGAACTAATCTCACAGCTAGTAGAAGAATACATTCGTTTCTTTACGTCAATAGAAGAAATATATTCATCATAAAATAGAAAAAGAGAGTGAGCTAAGGGATTAACCCTTTCGCTGCACTCTCTTTTTTTTGGAATTAACGTGCTTGGTAACGTGCGTAAGCATCCTGATGTATCTTAGTTACTTCTTCGATACCCATTCCTTTAATCGTCTCAACAAAGGTTTCGTAACTTGTAAGAGGCTCATCACCTAAAATAAATTTCGTAACCATTTCATCAACGTAGGTGTTAACCTGACCCATGATTTGGGCTTCTTTTCTTGCTTCATCTTCCGTTTTACGAAGGTTAGGAAGAGCCATTGCATAGTCCGCTTGCATCCAAGCGCTATTTGCTTCTTTTTGCTGATCAAAAGTCATCAGTGCGTCAAGATAACGCGTATCTTGGTTCATTGGTCCATCCATAATAGAAAGTGCATAACTAGCAAGTGCTTGGTCATAAGTCAGACCATCTGGGTTTTTAAGAATCGTATCTGTAAATTCGATAGCGTCACCATTACGGGTGTAACTTTCATTCTCAATACCGAAGTTAAAGAGATCATGTCCTTCCGGACTGTAATTATAATCCATCCACTGAACAATAGCTTTCAGTTTGTCTTTGTCCGCAGAAGTAGTGATGGCTTCACCATAACTTAATACTTTGGTATCAAAACGGAAAGTACTTCTCGATACACCATTCTGATCTTGCGCCCAAGGAGCGCCGACAAGGTTAAAGTTTGGATCTTTTTCAGCCATCATATTAAGGTACTTCGCCATACCGCTAAATACACCGCCATAGTAAGAACCGGCTTGGTTATTCGTAATTTTGTAATCAAAAGCTTTTCCATCATTGGTCATGACTTCTGGATCGATTAGACCTTCTTCATACCACTTTCTCATGGTTGTTAAGAATTCTTTGTAACCTGGTTGAATTGGACCATATTCAATCGTTTCTCCATTCAACTGGAAACCTGCAAGGACACCAAAGGCAGGTGCGAAATCATTCAATTTACTCATGTTACCTGGACCCCAGTTAGCCGTAAAAGGAAGTTCATCTTTTTTGCCGTTGCCATTAGGATCCTGTTCTCTGAATGCTTTCAATACAGTGTACCACTCGTCGATATTTGTAGGTGCTTTCAGATTTAGCTTATCAAGCCAATCTTGACGCAGAATCATGCCTGTTGTTCCATTAAGCTTTACAGAATCTGTACGTAGATAAGGGAACATAAAGATCGTACCATCATCGAGCGAAATTTGTTTACGAACTTCTTCATCTTCAGCAATGATTTTCTTTAGGTTTGGAGCATAAAGGTCGATATACTCATTCAGTTTTATAATTCGTACATCCGCTAGCAGTTTCTCCGGTCCGCCTGATACATCAGCCCAGTTGTAATAAATAATGTCAGGAAGCTGGTTACCCGTAACTAAAAGATTGAATTGATCTTTTTGTTGTCCGAGTGGAGGATGTGTGAAATTCACCTTAATCCCGGTGCGTTTTTCTTTTTCCTGATAAGCTTTTACATCGCTGAATCCATTGCCTGAAGCAATTTTCCCGTCATTTGCTCTCCAATAATTGATTGTCATTGCTTCATCTACAATCGGAAGAGAAATTTCGGTTATCGCTTGTTCGCCTTCAGCTGGCTTAGGGCCTTCCGCCTCTTTAGTTCCACTACATCCTGCAAGAAGCCCTGTTGTCATTACCAAACCAAGCATTATAGACATGACCCTCTTCATATAAACCCTCCTTAACAATCTATAGGATAAAGCTGTACTCGCACCACTTCACATTCAAAGATGATGCAAGTACTTTGCTCTATTCTTTAATGGCTCCAATCAGTGCACCTTGAACAAAATAACGTTGGATAAAAGGATATATCATCAAAATCGGGAGTGTGGAAACAATGATGGTGGCGTACTTGATGTTTTCTCCGATCGCAAATCCGGTGTCATTAGCAGAACCCATCGCTTCGGTACTATTACTAAGTAAAATATCTCGAAGAATGATTTGAATCGGATATAGATCCTGAGATCTCAAGTACAAGAGAGGACCCATAAAATCGTTCCAATGATCAACAGCGTAATAGAGAGTCATTACGGCGATGATCGGTTTAGATAAAGGAACAACGATCTGGAACAGAATTCGGAAGTCATGAGCCCCGTCGATTTTAGCTGACTCGATCAAGGGGAGTGGGATACTCATAAAATTCGTTCTCATGATGATAAAGTTAAAAGTACTGATGGCTGTAGGCAGAATCATGGCAAGTCTCGTATCTAGGAGACCCAAGTTCTGAATAAGTAAGAAAGTAGGGATCATACCGCCGCCAAAAAACATGGTGAAGGTAATCAATTTCATGAAGAAGCTGCGTCCGTATAAATCAGGTCTTGAAAGAGCATACGCAGCGAGTGTCGTCATCAACAGGTTAAGTGCGGTTCCGACAATAACATAAAACAAAGTGTTCATATAACCACTGTAGATCTTTGGATTCTGAAATACTTTCGTATAAGCTTCTATGGAAAATCCTTCTGGGAGCAGCATGAGCGATCGGCTTGCCAAGAGCTGCTGCGGATCAGATATAGAAGAGTTAAATATGTAGAGCATAGGATAAGCACAAAGTAACATCACGAGAAGCAACAGAAAAATATTGATAACGTCAAATACATTTTCGCCAAAGGATTTTTTCATGTTTGGTTCACCTCTCTACCACAGACTGGTTTCATTTGCTTTTCTGCTAATGTAATTGGCACCAAGCAGTAAGGCGAAATTAATGACGGAGTTGAACAAACCAATTGCGGTGGAGTATGCCTGATCGCCAAGAAGCATCCCTTGCCTATATACAAAAGTAGAAATAACATCTGATGTTTCATACGTTGCAGCGGTTTGCATAAGTAAGATCTTCTGGAAATCTGCGTTCATAATGCTGCCCATTCGCAAAATAAGTAGAATAATGACAGTTGGCATGATACCCGGCAGTGTAATATGTAATAATTGGTTCCATCTGCCTGCGCCGTCCATTCTTGCAGCTTCATATTGCTCTGAGTTAATACCGGCAAGTGCTGCGAGGAATAGAATGGAGGCCCATCCTGCACCCTGCCACACATTAGAGAGAATATACATAGGACGAAACATGTCTTTATCGGTAAAAAACATCATCGCCTCAAGACCGAAGAAGCTTCGGATTATATTAAATAGTCCTCCATCTAACGATGAAAAAGTTTTCAACATACCTACAACAACGACTACCGAAATAAAGTGAGGCAGGTAGCTGACCGTTTGTACGGCGCTTTTAAAATATCGGTTTCGCACTTCATTTAGCAGGAGCGCAAGAATGATCGGTGCGGGAAACCCGATAACGAGACTAAGTAAGCTAAGGATTAAGGTGTTGCTCATCAGTCTCCAGAAGTTATAGCTTTCAAAGAACATGGTGAAGTTCTCAAAACCAATCCAGTTTCCGCCCATAATTCCTTTAGCCGGGCTGTAACCGCTCTGGAATGATAGAAGGATCCCATACATGGGTCCATAACAAAAAATAAAGTAATAAGCTAAAACGGGAACAAGCATTAAATAAATGAACTTATTGCGGCGCCATTCTCTCTTGAAAAAATGCATGGCTCCTTTACTTTGAACCGTCTGTTTCACAGCCAAGGGATTATTCATTCCCATGGTTCTGATTCCTCCCCCTCAGGTACATATAATGAATCGGAAATAAACACTATCAAAATATCTGTGAACATCTGTGTTGTAAACAAAATACTACCGAATAAGCGCTTTCATTGTCAATATTTATTTTTAATGTATATTATTTGATTTGGATTGTTGTTTATTTAAATTAATTCATTAGTGATAGAGAATCTTTAATAAATAGTCTTTTATAGGCTTATTTCTTAACATTATAAGGATTAATTTGTAATAATGGTCGTAAAAAAAGATATATTCAACATAAAAATAGAGACAAATAAAATGTCTGAAATAAAGAAAAACAAACAAAAAAGAGTGGGGTTTCGTCATTAGACGAATTTCCACTCTCCATTTTTGATTAAATATGGATCTTTTATCGAGATTGTAAAGCATCTTTTAGTTTATTCATGGCTTGTTCCAGCAAACGTCTGGAACAGGCTACATTCATGCGCATAAATCCTTCTCCGTGTTCGCCAAAGTCAGTGCCGCTGCTGAAGACGAGACCGGCTTTATGAAGCAGAAATTCATAGAGTTCTTTATGAGGTATTTCCAAATTGCGAAAATCAATCCATAGTAAATAGGTTGAGTCGGGCAATTTTACTCTTAATTCTGGTAGATGCGTATGAATGAATTCAGTTACATATACCATATTTTCATGAATATAATCTAGTGTCTCCGAAAGCCAAGGTTCTCCTTCACGGTATGCTGCTTCCGTCGCTGCAATACCGAAAATATTCATAGAAGAGAGCGCATTTTTTTCAATGATCTTTTTAAACTTATCGCGCAGTTCTTCATCAGCTATTACGACATTTGACGTATGCAAGCCTGCGATATTGAAAGTTTTGCTTGCTGCGGTACAGATGATAGAATGCATTTTAGCTTCTTCAGATATCATAGCGTAAGGCGTATGAAGACCTTCTGTGAATACGAGATCTGCGTGGATCTCATCGGAGACGACGATCAGATTATGTTTAACGGCAATCTCCATTACGGATAGTAGTTCTTCTTTGGTCCATACACGTCCAATCGGGTTATGAGGGCTGCATAATACGAGCAGTTTAGCTTTTTCATGTTTTGCAATTTGTTCCAAATGAGCTAGATCCATTTTATAATCGAGCCCATCATGAAGGAGGGGGTTTAAGACCAGTTCCCGTCCATGATTAGATGCTAACTTGTGAAAAGGTCCGTAAACAGGAGGCTGTATGATAATATGATCTCCAGGCTCAGTATAGGCTTCTACTGCCATATTAAGGGCAGGGACGATACCCGGTGTATATACAAGCCACTCTGGGCTCACGTTCCAACCATGACGTTTTTGCATCCAGTCTGTAATGGATCGCTGAAAAGAGGCATTTGGCGTAGCATAGCCGAGTATTCCATGATCTGCTATTTCACGTACCGCTCGCAGAACCGGCTCCGGTGCAGTAAAGTCCATGTCTGCAACCCATAGCGGTATAGCGTCTTTTACCCCAAAGAGCGACTCTATTCCATCCCATTTCACAGAACTTGTCTCTTTGCGGTTAATCATGCGATGAAGCGGATGATCATGATTTGTAGTATTTTTATCCATTAATTAGTTTCCTCCAGCACAATATATAGCATATCAATCCATAATTATTATCTAATAAAGTAGGTTTGAACGCAATGAGACAGGAGTGGAGCATCTAAATGGAACAACAAACGATTGTTTTTACTGGAGGGGGATCTGCCGGACATGTGACGGTGAATTTGGCACTGATTCCTTATTTTCTGAAAAAGGGTGAAAAGGTACATTATATAGGTTCTAGAGACGGCATTGAAAAAGAACTTGTTCAGTCTCTAGAAGAGGTGAGTTATAGAGCAATCGCGACGGGGAAACTGCGCCGGTACCTTAGTGTTAAGAATTTGAAAGATCCTTTTAGAGTGCTAAAAGGGGTAGGTGAAGCTTACCGGTACCTTGGGGATGCGAAACCCTCTATTGTATTTTCGAAAGGCGGGTTTGTATCTGTTCCTGTTGTCCTGGCTGCATGGATGCGCAAAATCCCCGTTGTTCTTCATGAATCGGATCTTACCCCAGGTCTCGCTAACCGAATTGCCCTTCCTTTTGCTACTCAGGTATGTACGACCTTTGAAGAAGCTGCTGAGCATCTAAAAGGAAATAAGGCAGTTCATGTAGGGGCTGTTGTTAGAGAAGAATTGCGGCAAGGCGACAAGGAACGGGCCAGAAGGTGGCTTGGGTTTGAAAAAGAGAAGCCGGTACTGTTATTTATGGGTGGCAGCCTTGGTGCGAAGAAGATGAATGATACTTTGCGGGCTATAGTGACCGAGCTTACTGGGAAATATCAGATTGTCCATCTCTGCGGGAAAGGTCAAGTGAATCTAGAGGTGGATTCGGTAAAAGGCTACAAGGCTTTTGAATATCTTCAGGATGAGCTCCCTGATGTACTTGCGTTAGCGGATATGGTGATTTCAAGGGCAGGTTCGAATGCAATATTTGAATTTTTAACCTTACAAAAACCGATGCTGCTGATCCCATTATCTGAAAAAGTGAGCCGTGGAGATCAACTTTTGAATGCCAAAGCCTTTGAAAAATCAGGATATGCTCAAATTTTATGGGAAGAACATCTTTCTGAAGATACCTTGCTGGAATCTATTCGTTTGCTGGATGAGAATAAAGAAAAGATAAGAGCGAAGATGCTGGATTATAATCGACAAGACGCGATATCAGAAATCATCAAAATCATTGAAAATTCACGTTTGAAATAAGTTTTATTTTGTGGAAAAGCAGGGGATTTCTTGTATCTTGACGAATGAATTCAGAATTGATATCTATTCCAATCTATTTCTGGCGAGGGGATGAAGGCGAAGTGAATACACTGCAAAAAAATTCCTTGATCGTGTCTTTTCACGAATGGCATGACTGGTTCCGTAAGTGGAGTATAGAGAGGAATACGCTTTGGGATACCCCGGTTGCAGCTGAGAAATGGACGGTTCGTGAACTGATTAGTCATATGATGCGATGGGATCGTTATTTTTGGGAAGGTGCCATATCTTTGATTATTTCTGGAGAAGAGAAACAGCTGCAAATTCAGCATCTGGATTTTGATGTATTTAATGAGGCGGCACGTGAACATGCACATACAATTAGTATAGAAGAGCTAGTGCAAGAAACGCTTCATTACCGTGAGCAGATTATCCGCGCGCTTCATGAGTTGCCTGCTGAGGATTGGTCGAAAGAATATAGGGGACTTGATGGCGGACCTTTTACTGTACAAAGTTATGTTGAAGATTTTATTTGGCATGATCGCCATCATATGAAACAACTTGAAGATATGTCTAAATCTTTATAACGAGGAACGATGTACGATGATTCTGGAAAGTGCCATGCTGTATGTAACAAAAGGGAATGAGTCTGCTTTTGAACAAGATTTTGCTAAGGCATCTACGATCATATCAAGCATGACAGGGTATATTCATCACGAGTTGTATAAATGCATGGAGGCAGATCATCAGTATCTGCTGCTAGTTCAATGGGAAACACTGGAGGATCACACGATTGGATTTCGAGGTTCTGAAGGTTATCAGCAGTGGAAGAAGATCCTTCATCACTACTATGATCCTTTTCCAGTAGTAGAACATTTCAAGAAGGTCAGTCTGTAAGTAGTGACCTAAAAAATACAATCTTGAATTCTGCCGCATCAAGGGGGAACACATGTGGAATACACGATCCGGTCACTTGAGAAGGAAGATCCCGTACCTTATGACCTATTACTCCTTGCGGATCCGTCTAAAGCGGTGATAGACGAATACATTCACCGCGGACAGATAAGCGTGGCCGTATCTCATGGAGAAATTATAGGAATTGTGGTGCTGCTGCATACCAGGCCGCAAACTTATGAGATTGTAAATTTGGCAGTGAAAGAGGAGTGTCAGGGTAAGGGCATAGGAAAAGTATTGCTGCGCTATGCACTTGATCAAGCAAAGGATCAGGGAGCCACGACTATGGAGATCGGCACTGGAAATTCAAGTCTGGATCAGCTGGGATTTTATCAAAGAGAAGGGTTCCGGATCACTGGAATTGACCGTGACTTTTTTATTAAACACTATCCTGACCCTATTATAGAAAATGGTATACCTTGTGTAGATATGCTACGTCTGTCCAAGGAGGTGTAGCATATGATTATTGAGATTCTAGTCATTACTTGTGCAGCTTATACTCCTATTATTTATAGCTTAATCAAAAGAATAAGGCGTCTCGAAGAACAGGTCAAAGAGTTGAAGCAGCGAGAAGATTTAATATGAAAATAAGCCATCGTAATCCTCCGCAGGATAGATGGCTTTTTGGTTTTTTTTGATTGCAATGCTATAAATCAGGAATTTCAATCGTCACTTCTTTTTTTGCGGCTGAGGAACGGAGAACTCCGTCAATGATCGCCTGATTATATAAAATTTGCTCACCCGGTATGGGAGCTGGTAACCGCTTTTGAATCGCATTAGCATAGTCAAAAATCTTTGCATGAAATAAATTGATCTGGTGATGTTGAATAGGAAGAGGACTTTCTGTATGATGACCAGCAATGTCGTGATACAGCGTCATACTGCCGATTCGGCCTTCCCAGCCTCCGCTCCAAGGACCGCTTCCTGCAGGAGTAACTTTTAAACCGGCATCGGTTCCAAGAAACATCGTGGGTCCGAGTGTATCCATATGCATAGCCCAGGAGATTTTGTAGCTTAACAAAATATCGCCTTCTAATCGAACCATCGCTGCTCCAAAGTCTTCTACGTTAAACATATTTGCTTCGGGGTGATATTTTGGATTTGTGCCAAAATAATTGGAGGTATAGGCAGATACCGTAAGCGGCTTAGGATAACCTAGCGCATGGAGAACCATATCTAGAGAATAGCAGCCAATGTCCGCCATAGCTCCTGCGCCGGCAAGATCCTTTCTGATGAATGTACCCCCAGGCATACCGCGTCTACGGCCACCGCCTGCTTCGGCAAAATATACCTTCCCAAGCTGTCCATCTTGAATCAGGCTGCGAATGGCCTGCATATTTGGATCGTATCTGGGTTGAAATCCGACAGTAAGCATCTTTCCCGTGCGCTTAGAAGCCTCTACCATTTCAATAGCTTGATCGAGTGTTACAGACATCGGTTTCTCTACCATGACATGTTTTCCTGCATTCAGTGCATCAATGGTAATATTGTAATGAGAGAAGTTCGGTGTGCAGATGCTGACGCCGTCTAAATCCAGTTCCAGCAGATGAAGGTGATCATCATAGGCTTTCGCCATAGGCAGATTCGTTTGTTCTATGAATAAGGATGCTTTGCCTGGAATAATATCCGCAACGGCTACAACCTCTACATAATCAAGTTGTTTATATGCATTTGCATGAGCTCTTGCAATGCCCCCGCTTCCAATGATTCCGATTTTAATTGTACGTTCCAAGCATCATTCCTCCTTTACCAAATCGATCGATTAATGAAATTACGTCTTGCCTTATGGTTACCACAATGTGGCTGAATGAAACCAATGTTTTATATTTATTCTTGTTAGCATCAAAATAATTCTACTCAGCAGGGGAAGAAACTTCAGAACGTAAAAACGTAAGATCAACTTGTCCATTAGGCGGAAAAGTATAAAATCCATTCAAATCGTGAAAAGTGGGGTACTATACAGGTATAGTTAACTTCTTTTATGAGAGAAGATTTGCATGATTTTTGTTTTCTTACTCGTTATTTGGTAGAATCAATAATTGGTGTATTGATGCGTAAATTGATTCATCTAATAAATGCATCAATTACCTTTAAAATTGGAAATGCTCTTCGCTTCAAATGTTTATAGAATAGAATTAGGAATTAAAACCATCCCTTGGGATCGGTAGAATAATTAAATGAGGTGACCGCCTTGGGCTAACATGAGCATCAGATTACATCTACTACTTTATGAAAAAAAAGAAACTCACCGATTTAGATTTAGTGTGAGTGCCCGTAATTCATGAACTATGTAGTAATGTAATGAAAGATGAGAATGACCAAAGAGCGATTCATTACTGAAGTTAATTCATATTCTCTTCACATTAACGAATTATAATATGTTTTTAATTGATTACATTTTTATATGGTATTCCGTCCTGGAACAATCCAAAATAATTGACGGAGGGAACATTTATGGCTAACGAAGATGGCAATATGCAAAGCCCTTGGAAAGCTTATTACGGACCTAACATGGGTTACGTACAAGAACAATACGAGATTTTTACAGTAAATCCGGATTCAGTAGATGCTGAATATCGTTTGCTTTTTGAGCAATGGGGACCTCCCCCTGAAGAGGAAATAATAACTATTAATGAGACAGGGAGTACAGTTGCTTCCGGTATAGCTGATATCCATCTTTTGAGGAAAGCGGTTACAATAGGCGAATTAGTTCAAAATATACGAAGATTCGGTCATTTAAAAGCGAATATTGATCCTCTTGGAATCAGTGAAAATACAGATACAGATCTTCTATCTCCTGGGCATTTCGGTCTTAGCGAGCAGGATTTAAGATCATTGCCGGCCTCTATTGTTTGGGAGAATGCAGATCAGACGACCAAAACAGCTTTGGACGCTATTACACGTCTGAATGAATTGTATACAGGGCCGATCGCTTTTGAGTTCACTCATATTCAGGACGAAGAGGAACGGAAGTGGCTTAATGAATATATTGAGTCGGGTAAATTACAAGAGGAACTTAAAGAAGAAGAACGAAAAACACTTTTAAAACGTTTGGTAGAAGTAGAACAGTTTGAGCAATTTTTGCACAAGACATTCGTCGGACAAAAATGGTTTTCTATCGAAGGTAATGACATGCTTGTCCCTATGCTTGACACCTTTATTGATACGATGATGGATGCAGGTTCGCGTCATATTTTAATGGGGATGGCTCATAGGGGACGCCTCAATGTTCTTGCACATGTTCTTGGAAAACCTTACGGCAAAATCTTCTCGAAGTTCCATCAAGCGATAAACAGGGATCTGGTTCCTTCGGAATCATCTTCCGGTGTGAACTATGGATGGACGGGTGACGTAAAATATCATTTAGGTGCTACACGCACGCTTAAAAAAGATGATAACACTCAGGCCAAAATCACACTTGCGAATAACCCGAGTCACTTGGAGTACGTAAACCCTGTCGTTCAAGGTTTCGCTCGTGCGGCTCAAGAAGAACGCAGTGATTCTGGTTATCCTAAACAGGATGTATCCAAAGCCGCCACGATTCTAATGCACGGTGACGCTGCTTTTCCTGGTGAAGGTATTGTAGCCGAAACTTTGAATTTCAAAGCGCTGAAAGGCTACCAGAATGGCGGAACACTTCATGTTATCGTAAATAATCGAGTAGGTTTCACAACGAACAGCGATGACTCACGGTCTACGCTTTATTCTAGCGACCTGGCAAAAGGGTATGAAATTCCGATTGTACACGTTAATGCGGATCATCCTGAAGCATGTATTGCCGCGATGAGACTTGCATCAGCGTACCGTAACCGGTACAAGAAAGACTTTTTAATAGATCTGATTGGTTATCGCCGTTACGGTCATAATGAGACAGATGATCCGGAAACGACACAACCTATTGTGTACAAAAAGGTCAAAAAACACGCATTAGTTACCGAGCTGTACGCTGAGTATCTTAGCAAAAAAGGATTGTCATCGGATCTACTGACTGAATACCGAACGGAAGCTCAGCGTGTCTTGAAACAGGCTTACGAGGAAGTAAAACAAGGAACGGTAAGTCATGAAGAAGTTCATGATAAAGTAGATGCTGGCACCAAGCGTCTGGATAAACCAGAACGAATGACGAATATGCCTACTGGCGTGCCACTAGATAAACTTCGCGAGATCAATTCAGAATTACTGAAATGGCCGGAAGGATTCAAGGTGTATCCGAAGCTGCAGAGGATTCTACAACGTCGTCAGAATGCTTTGGATGAGGGAGAAAAGGTAGACTGGAGTTTGGCTGAAACATTGGCCTTTGCTTCCATCCTTGCGGATGGCAAACCAATTCGAATGACGGGTCAAGATGCACAGCGTGCAACGTTTGCCCATCGTAACCTTGTTCTTCATGATGCTGAGACAGGAGAAGAGTACAACGTGCTGCATCGTTTACCACAAGCTAAAGCGTCGTTTGCTCTTCATAACAGTCCTTTATCGGAAGAATCCGTTCTTGGATTTGAGTATGGATATAATGTCTTCTCTCCAGAGACGCTTGTCATCTGGGAAGCACAATTCGGCGATTTTGCTAACTGTGCTCAAGTTGTCTTTGATCAGTTTATATCTTCTGGCCGTTCAAAATGGTCTCAGAATTCGAGTTTGGTTATGCTTTTACCTCACGCAAGTGAAGGACAGGGGCCTGAACATACAAGTGCAAGATTAGAGCGTTTCCTGCAGATGAGTGCGGATGATAACTGGATTATTGCTAATCTCTCAAGTAGTGCGCAATACTTTCACTTACTTCGCCGTCAAGCTGCTTTGACGGAAACAGACGATGCTAGACCGCTCGTATTGATGTCACCGAAGAGCCTCATTCGTAACCCTAGAGTAGCATCGCCAGCAAAACTGCTTAGCGAAGGCAGTTTCCAGGCAGTACTCGAACAACCTAACCTTGGTATACAGTCAGAGGGGGTTGAACGCGTACTGTTATGCAGCGGCAAGATAGCTATTGATCTAGAAGAGGCGATTGATAAGGATAAGGAAAAAGACTGGTCCTGGCTTCATATTATCCGTGTAGAACAGCTGTATCCGTTCCCTGAACAGGAAATTAAACGGATACTAGCTAGATTCCGCAATCTGAAAGAACTCGTATGGACTCAGGAAGAACCTAAGAATATGGGAGCTTGGACTTATATGGAACCTAAGCTTCGGGGTCTTGCACCTGAAGGTATTAAGGTGGAGTATGCTGGACGGATCGAACATTCAAGCCCAGCTACGGGATTCCAGCATGTTCATATCCAAGAACAACAACAAATTCTCGCTAAAGTATTGAAACAAAATTCGAAGAAAAACATACCACTGGGGAGGTAGCTTGCTTTGAGCGAAATTAAAGTACCGGCTATGGGGGAATCCATCACGGAAGGGACAATATCCAGATGGGTCGTTAAAGAAGGAGATTCTGTTAATCAAGGAGATGTACTTCTAGAAGTTGAAACCGATAAAGTAAATATCGAAATTAGTGCGGAAGAAAGCGGTGTGATCACCAGTATCTTGCACCAAGAAGGAGATACGGTACAGATCGGGGAAGCAATTGCTCTACTTGAAGCAGGTGCAGGTGCCAAGGAATCAGCGGCAACGTCAGTGCAGGCTCCGGAAGCTCCGGCTCCTGCAGCTCCAGAACCAGCTCCTGTACAAAGTGAGCAAAAAGAGGAAACTTCTGAGAGTGGAAGCCCTAAAGCTTCTCCATCTGCACGCAAGCTTGCTCGTGAGCGTGGTATTGATCTCGATCAAGTACAGGGCCGCGATCCCATTGGACGTATCTATCAAGAAGATGTGAAAACTCATGGGTCGGTGCAAGCAGCGCCTGTTGCATCACCTAGTAAGTCTGCTAGTGCTCCATCTGCTCCGAAAGAGCAAGCAAGCTTCAGTAAACCAGTAGAACGTCAAAGAATGTCTCGCCGCCGTGCGACCATTGCGAAGCGTCTTGTCGAGGCTCAACAAACTGCGGCTATGCTGACTACATTTAACGAAGTCGATATGACTGCAATCCTTGATGTTCGTAAACGTCGTAAAGACAAATTTAAAGAAAAACATGATGTGGGACTTGGCTTTATGTCATTCTTTACGAAAGCAGTTGTAGGTGCATTAAAACAATTTCCAACAGTTAACGCGGAGATTGATGGCGACGATGTTATTCTTAAAAAATATTATGATATCGGTATAGCTGTATCTGCGAAAGAAGGACTTGTTGTTCCTGTTGTCCGCGATGCTGACCGTTTGAGTTTTGCCGAAATCGAGCGCAATATTGGAGAACTTGCTTCTAAAGCGCGTTCGAACACATTATCTCTGAATGAACTGCAAGGTGGTACATTCACCATCACAAATGGCGGAGTATTTGGTTCACTCTTATCTACTCCGATCCTGAATGCTCCTCAAGTAGGGATTTTGGGTATGCATAAGATTCAAGTTCGTCCAGTAGCTATTGATGATGAGCGTATGGAGAATCGTCCAATGATGTATATTGCCCTATCCTATGACCACCGTATTATTGACGGCAGCGAAGCAGTTCGCTTCCTTGTAACGGTGAAGGAATTGTTAGAGGATCCAGAATCACTGTTGCTTGAAGGATAAGAAGGCGGAATATTGAATAATAAGAAGGACAGGTGCGCGCATCTTATGTGGCGGCTTGTTCTTCTTTTTATATCAGTTTTAGTAGGAGGAAACGGAAATGCTGAGTATTGTAGAGTTACAATATCCGATTGGGCAAGAGGAAGATAAGCCCGTAACTGAGGAAAACCTCAAAGAATGGATTAAAAATCTGGAAGAGTTACCTCTGAAGTTAAAAGAAGCGGTAGCAGATTTATCCGATGAACAGCTAAACACTCCTTATCGTCCGAATGGATGGTCTGTTAAGCAAGTTGTTCATCATGTGGCAGATAGCCATATGAATAGTTTTATTCGGTGTAAACTCGCTTTAACAGAGAGCAATCCAACGATCACACCATACGAAGAAACGTTATGGGCTGACATGCCCGACGCAAACTTAATGCCAATTGCCCCTTCCTTACATATCATAGAAGGTCTTCATACACGCTGGGCTACACTGCTTCATTCACTGTCCCCAGAAGATTATCAGCGGACATTTTATCATCCAGGTTCTCAGAAGACGATAACTCTTGGCGAGTTTGCACGCCTCTATTCGTGGCATAGTCTTCATCATACTGCCCATATTACTTCACTTCGCGGGCGTATGGAGTGGTAGACATAGTACGACAAAAAAACCTCTCTTGTCATTGAATGGTGAGTTCAATTTCAAGAAAGGTTTTTTGATTAGATTATAGATTAAACGGAAGGAGGAACATGACGAAGGAGCCAATCGGCCACATGTTCTTCCACTTCTTTACGGTTAATTTCATGCAACATTTCATGTCTGCCTTCTGGGTAGATCCGATATTCCAGATCTCTTATCTCAAGTTCTTTATACATTTCTACTAGATTAAGGACTCCTTTGCCATGCATACCTACAGGGTCATTCCCTCCTGAAAAGATATAGACTGGCTTATCTTTAGGAATATTAGCAAGATGATGAGGAAGATGGATCTCCATAAGCAGTTCGAAAAAACCTTGGTAGAAGCGAGCTGTGCATAGAGAGCCGCATAAAGGATCATCTATAAACTTCCGTACTTCTTGTTCATCCCTTGATAACCAGTCAAAAGGAGTAGCAGCAGGGCGAAAGGAGCGGTTAAATCCCCCAAATACAACGGCATTTAGAAAAAAACTTCGACGTTGCTGTCCCTGAATAAGGCTTTGGAGATGAGCGAGGAGTTGACCGAGCTTCAGTAAACTCCGTTTCCCATTGGAACCGGACAGAATATAGCCTTCATACAAATGAGGACCTGCATACATTACCTTTTGGGTAAGGAAGGAACCCATACTGTGTCCAAGTAAAAAAATAGGTGAATTAGGATGCTCTTGGCGTATGAACTTTCCTAGTTCGCCCATATCTTTTGCCATCCACTTAAAGGCGTCGGGTCCGCCATCTCCTAACATCCCCTGATCAACCGCAGTCTTTCCATGACCACGATGATCATTGGCATAGATGATGAACCCGTGTTTAGTCAAGCATTCAGCCAGTTCTTTATATCGCTTCGCTGTTTCGGACATCCCGTGTGCGATCTGAACAATCCCCTTAATAGGTACTTCATCTTCCGGAGCCCACCGATACACAAAGACATTGACTTCATCACTATCCAGCATTTGAAATGTATATTCCTGCATGACTAAATCCTCCTTCCAAAATGAATGGCGGTTAGTGGTTACTTAAAAATTATGGAAGATAAGAGCGTAAAACTGTCGTATTTCCTTCAAGCTTGTAACTTCCAAGGCTAGAAGGCAGTAAATAACATTGACCGGCTTTTAGATCAAGCTTTTCCGTATCATTCCAGATTATTTGGCCGCTGCCTTCACAGACAACGAGAATGGTAAAACTATCTTGAGTGGTAGATAGGTTCCAAGAACCCGCTACAATCCCTTTTTCGACAACAAAATAAGGACAAGAAGCCAGCGTAAGCCAGTTACCAGAAACTGCCTGATTTGTTTTCATCGAAGTAGCCCCTGTATTTTTGAATACGGTTACGTTTAAAGAATCTTCGATATGAAGTTCACGAGGTTTACCGTCAAGGCCAGGGCGGTTGTAATCAAAAATCCGGTAGGTCGTATCTGAGTTTTGCTGAATTTCGGCAACTAACACACCGGCACATAAAGCATGAACTGTACCTGCTGGGATAAAGAAGGAGTCTCCGGCTTCTACGGGTACTTCCTGCAGTGTATCCATTACCGTACCGTTTTCGAGTGCGTCACGCAGCTGATCGTGAGTAACATTTTCTTTTAAACCATATATAATTTTAGCATCTGGTTTTGCATCAAGCACATACCACATTTCTGTTTTGCCGAGTTCTCCTTTTGGAAGTCCAGCATAATCATCGGTAGGATGAACCTGAATGGATAGATCATCATTACAATCAAGCAACTTAATGAGCAGAGGGAATCGGCCTCCTTGTTCGGAAACCCCCTTGTTGCCAAGCCAATCTCGTCCGTACGTTTCTCTTATTTGGTCAAGACCAAGACCAGCTAATTCCCCATTAAGCACTTTTGTTGTTCCATTTGGATGATCAGCAATCATCCAACCTTCCCCAATATGTCCATCAGGTATCGTAAGACCAAATTGTTCTAAAGCGCGACCGCCCCATACTCTTTCCTTAAACTCGGGTTGAAATTGCAACGGGTAAGGCTTCTGCATGATTATTCTCTCCTTATGATATGAATTTAGTCTTTCTTCTACCCATATTAGATTCTGTTATTTTTTCTCAATAGCGATGAGATAGGGGGAAGTGGCTCTCTGCAACTGTCTGTATGTAACTGCTTGACCAATAGCTATAGGAAGTTTCGCAGCCCACTCACTAACTGCATGTGCTTCTTCATCGCCACCTTTGTGTCCGGGATATAATACGACAGTCAGGATTCCTTTAGGTCTAAGTAGATCAAGGGATACCTCCAAAGCAGAGATCGTTGTTGCAGTAAGCGTAATAACAGAAGGATCAGCTTGATCCGCCGGCAGATATCCGAGATTGAACATGACGGCTCCGATATGACCATGGAAATGGGAAGGGATATAATTTTTCATATCCCCATGACTTTGTGTAAAAAAGGTGACGGGAGCAAGTTTATCTTGATCAGGGGCACTCGCAAATCTATTCTTTGCAAGCTCTATTGCTTGCTCTTGGATATCAAAGCCAAAGACATGCCCCTTTGATCCAACGGTCCGTGCCAAAAATAAAGTGTCTGCTCCTGTCCCTACCGTAGCATCAATGGCTGTGTCTCCAGGACGCAGCCTGTCCGCCGTCCAAAGGTGAGCACAGCTAAGAATAGATCGAAAACCCATAAATTAATATCCCCTCCAGTATTTCCCTTGCCAAGTATTACGAGCTTTTAGCTCGGCGTCAATACCATTTAACACTTCCCACTTTTTAAGGGACCACATTGGACCAATCAAAAGATCCCTTGGAGCATCTCCGGTTAGGCGGTGAACAACCATGTCCGGCGGCAAAATTTCTAGTGAATCTACAATAAGTTTTATATATTCGTCTTGCTCCAGAAAACGGAGAAGACCTGCTTCGTATTGTTTTACCATAGGTGTCTTGCGCATAAGATGAAGAAGATGAATTTTGATTCCTTGCACATCCATGTTCGCTACTGCCCTTGTTGTCTCCAGCATCATTTCATGAGTTTCTTGAGGAAGTCCGTGAATAATATGTGTGCATACACGGATGTTGTGTTTCCTTAGCTTTTCAACAGCTTCTACATAGCATTTTGTATCATGTGCCCGATTAATTAACTGTGAAGTTGAATCATGAATCGTTTGCAGACCCATTTCGATCCATAGATATGTCCGTTCATTAAGTTGAGCAAGATATTCAACCACGTCATCTGGTAGACAGTCAGGACGTGTCGCGATCGATAAACCAACTACTCCCGGCTGTTTTAAAATCACTTCAAAGTATTCTCGCAGTTCTTCAACAGGAGCATAAGTGTTCGTGTATGCCTGGAAATATCCAATGTATTTTGCATTCGGCCACTTTTGATGCTGGCGGTCACGAATGGTATTAAACTGCGTTACCAAGTCATTTCTTCTTGATCCCGCAAAATCGCCAGAGCCTCTCGCGCTGCAGAAAGTGCAGCCGCCTTTTGCGATCGAGCCGTCTCGGTTGGGACAAGTAAAACCGGCATCGAGCATGACTTTAAATACCTTATTGTCAAACTGCTCCCGCATTTCATAGTTCCATGTGTGGAATCGTTTGTCTCCCCAGAGTAGAGGAGAGGAAGTTGGTAAATTCATATCAATACTCCTTTTGACTAAGTTCGTTCTGTATATGGAAAAGTAAGGTTGATATTTGAGTTAACGATAACCTTTTCTATTGTATCAAAAAGCTTTGTAAAAGGGGAATTCCCTCTCTCAAAAGAGAGAAAAAGATCACAGACAAATTTTTAAAAAATAAGCGCTTTCCTATTGTAAACCTTACACAGTAATGTTATATTATAACTAGGTCAGACCTTAAAATTATTGCTTACAATTTCGCTAGAATTCATACATTTTGCTCGTCTCGGCCATACTAATAATGAGGTGATAACATGAATTCGATAATAAAAGCAGGACAGAACAAAGTAACGGTTGAGCTTACAGCGGATGAAGCACTAGCACTTACGGGAGTAAGGTTCAATAACAACCCACAAGTTGAAACAATTGCCAAGAAAAAAATACGTAGAGCCTTCGAAAAGACATTTGATTTTTCTACCCAAGATAAGGTAGACTATGAACTGTTAAAGTAGTTGGACCCCAATTCCAATAAATGAAAAAGGAATTATATGCCGTGCCTAATGGGTGCAGTGTGTGATTCCTTTTTCTTTTATCTTTACTTTTCACTGATATTTAGGCACAATTAATGCCGATGAATTTTTTATATAACGGAGGAGAGTTATGCGTTTAAGGGGCAGAAAAGGGATTCGTGAAAGTTTAGAAGAGCAAAAGGACCTTGTTATTCTGAATCCTGCTGATTATAAAGGAAAATGGTCGGAATTGTTTGGAAATGATAGACCAATTCACGTTGAATTCGGTATGGGTAAAGGGCAGTTTATCAGTCAGATGAGTTATCGAAACAAGGAAGTCAATTATATCGGAATCGATATGTATGATGAGCTTGTTCGCCGTGCAAGTGATAAGGCTAGATCAGCTTGGGAGCCAGAAGGTGTCGAAACTCCGCCAAACCTTAAATTGGCACTCGCAAACATTGAAGATATTCTCGATGTTTTTGAAAAAGGTGAAGTGGAACGAATTTACTTGAACTTCAGTGATCCGTGGCCTAAATCAAAACATGCAAGAAGAAGACTGACTCATCCGCGTTTTCTTGATAAGTATAAAGAGGTGCTGAACAGTTTAGGGCAGATTCACTTCAAGACTGACTCAGAGACTCTATTTGAGTTTTCACTTAACTCATTTGCTGATTATGGTCTTCAAATGACTAATATTTCGCTTAACTTGCACCGTGATGGGATCAATGAAGAGCATGTAATGACAGAATACGAACAGAAATTTATGGGCAAAGGAATGAACATTCACCGTGTAGAGGTTATTATTGGTGAACAAGCCCTTGCTGAATATAATGCAACGCGTTTGAAGAAGTATCGTTTAACAGAAAGTACAGGCAAACAAGAACAAGAACAAAATTAAAAAAATGGGAATGTTTACTTGCTTGTCCTCATAACATTTGAATAGTGGAAAATAAGAAAGGTGCCTTTTTATAAAGGCACCTTTCTTGTTTCGACCATTTCAATGATGCTTTTCGCACTCTGCATTGGATGAAATTTCTCAATCTCTTTTAAGTGACGCTCTCTTGTTTCGACAATCGATTCATACTCACTAAGGAGACGATTCATCCATTTTTCGACCACATCTAAAGAGGTGATAGGTTCCCCAAGTCCTTGTTCTGTGAAATACAGACAATTTTCTTCTTCCTGACCAGGTAAGGGGTTATGAAACAGCATCGGAATACCTTTCGCGAGTCCTTCTGAACAAGTCATTCCGCCAGGTTTCGTCACAAGAACATCAGCTACTTCCATCAGCTTGTCGATTTCTCTGGTGAATCCCATAATATGAATGTTGGGCTTTTGATAAAGTGGATTCTGCTCCATTTGGGCTCGGGCTTTGTCGTTATTTCCGAGTACATAGATCAATTGGACCTTTTGTTGCCACTGAGCAAGGTACTCATTCACAATTTCATCGGTCATAAGTCCCCAGCCACCATCCATGACAAGGACCGTAGGCATGTCTTTCAGCTCGAACCTGAGGCGGATCTCTTCACGACTTGGATGTTCCCAAAAATTCGGATGGACCGGAATACCGGTCACCTGAATTTTATTTTTTGGAACACCACGGTCAATAAGCTTGAGCTGGACTTCAGTGGTTGAAACCAGATACCGATCGACTTCAGGGCTAATCCAGGTTCCATGAACATCATAATCCGTTATAACAGTGCATAACGGAACCTCAACTCCTAGACGTTTAAGACGAGCGATGACAGCACTTGGTATTGGATGAGTACAGACAATAATGTCGGGTTTAAGCTGTCTTACAATGCTCCTTGTATGGGTATAAAAAAGTCTGTGTAAGGCGAGCGTTGCAAAACGATTAATTGGTTTTTTATACTGTTTTCGATACATAAGTGCAACAAGCTTGGGTTGTTTTGTAATCGTTCTTTTGTAGGCATTTATAATAAGGGGAGCAACATGCGGGTTGAGAAAACTCCCTAATTCAAGCACTTTCGTCTGCACATCAGATGAGAGTCTCCTTAAACTGCTCGAGAGTGCGTATGCTGCTTGAGTATGTCCGGCTCCGAAACCTTCAGATAATAACAACACTCTTTTTTTGGTCACTCTCAGCTCACCTGTTCCTTGCTCTTTGTTTTCTGTCATTCAAAGATACTAAACATCATGGCCAAAATGCAACCGTTCCGAGTGCAACTGAAGTCCCGATTACTGCTCCGGCAAGTACATCAGAAGGATAATGTAATCCAAGATAGATTCTTGAGAAACCGACAATGCTTGCTAAAGGCAGTAGAACGATGGTTACACTGGGTACGATCATCATAAAAGGAACCGTGACAGAAAAAATCGCGGTAGTATGACCGGATGGAAAAGAATGATCAGATAGGGGATTACGAAACGTATTTGTACCAGGCAGCGCCAGATAAGGTCTGATCCTAGGATACAGCTTCTTCGCTGCGGCAACAGGAATATGACTAATCGCTAAGGATACACAAGCCATATAACCAGCTTGTCTCCATGGCTCGGGTGCGAGTGTAGCAATGAGAAGAGAAGCTGCGATCGTAAATGTTGCCCCACCCAAATGAGTTAAGTAGTAAAGCCAAAAATTTAGAAAACGGTTATGAAGACGTCCGTTAATCCACATAAAAATTTTTTGTTCGAATGCTTGTAGTCTTACGAAAAAACGGCTCATATAACCATCCCCCTGCATCAATTGCGTCCACAATGAGTATTAATCCTAGTTTATCATATTTTTAAATGATATCCCTTTCAATAATAACCCATTTACACCCTGTAAAAAAACAGTGCTTTTGACTTTACTCACGAAAAAAATATAAAATGATTCAAGCCACCAATTCTGGTTTAAAAAGTTTAGAGCTTTATTTAAACTTTTTTACTGCTTTTTGCGTTTAATATTTAGATCTTATTCCTGCATTTAGAAATAAATAAAAATGGAGGAGGGGAAGATCAAATAAAAAACGCGTAATCGGATGAAAATAAGACTTAACTGCTATGAATGAAGGCTTGAAGTAGTTCTTCTAGTGAAATCAGCCCAAAAGAACGCTTTATTGCCGAGATGCTGTCATTTGAGGATTTTGACAAAACTTCAGAAAGCATACAAAATCGAGTAGGCAGTTAAGAATAGTGGTGAAGATATAGAAACGAAACAAAGAACGGGTCATGTACTACAAAAAAAGATGTGCGTAAAAAAAGAGAAGCTCATATTAAAGAGGGGGTAGCAGAGAACAAATGTTTAATGCGATATTTGTGACGTTCCAAGTGATCTTGGCGTTTCTTGCTGTGTATCAGTTTAGTTTTTCTCTGTTCGGTCTGATTAAAAAGAAGAAGAAACAACAGTTTCCGCCGAACAAGTCATTTGCTGTATTGGTTGCTGCTCACAATGAGGCAGAAGTTATTGGAGCCTTACTTGAGAATATGAAAAAGTTGGATTATCCAAAAGAGTTGTACGATGTGTTTGTGATCTGTGATAACTGTACAGATAATACAGCTGAAATTGTTAGAGCACATGGAATGAACGCCTGTGTCAGAGTGAATCCAGATCAACGCGGTAAAGGTTATGCGATTGAATGGATGCTCAAAGAACTTTGGAGCATGCCAAGACAGTATGACGCGATCGTCATGTTTGATGCAGATAATCTGGCAGCTACGAATTTCCTTCAAGAAATGAATGATGATTTGAATCGCGGAGCTCGCGTTATTCAAGGATATATTGATACAAAGAATCCGGAAGACTCCTGGATTACAGCTGCTTACGGTATTTCTTACTGGTATATTAACCGTTTGTGGCAGTTGTCTCGTCATAACCTGAATATGGCTAACTTTTTAGGTGGTACGGGAATGTGTTTTGAAAGTAAACTTCTTAAAGATATGGGCTGGGGAGCTACATCCCTGGTAGAGGATCTTGAGTTCACGATGCGTGCTGTTGAACGTGATGTGTATCCTGTGTTCAACTATGACGCTAAGGTGTTTGACGAGAAGCCACTTACGTTTAAAGCTTCAGCAAGACAACGTCTGCGCTGGATGCAAGGTCACTTTACAGTAGCGAGAAGATATTTCTTCCCATTGATATGGAAAAGTATCAAGCAAGGTAGTCTGGTTAAATTTGACCTCGCTGTATACAGTGCGAATGTTTATGTAGTGTTACTGACTTTTCTTATGACGGCGGTCAGCTTGATCGATATTACGTTGTTTAAAGGTCCGAATATTACAAATATTTATGGATACTTGCCAATATGGGTAGGATTTTCTGCTATTTTGGCAAACGTCGTTACATTCTTAGCGTCTCTTGCACTGGAGAAGGTTAAAATCAAGAAGGTGTATACATCACTTATCTTGTTCCCGATCTATCTGTTATCCTGGTATCCAATTACGCTTTATGCGTTCTTTACACAGAATAACAAACAATGGAGCCACACGAAGCATACTCGTGTTGTTCGCTTGGAAGAAGTACAAAGCAAACAAGGATAAAAATAATATATTTTGTGCTTGACGGTTTGTATGAGCTGTGTTATATTAATCAAGTGATTGTTTACGGAATCATAAGAAGAAGGTACGACTTCTCACCTGTTCGGCTGAAGCTGACGGGTACGATCCCAATGATTTATGAAACTTGATTTTTCATGAAGAATTGTCGATTGTTCAGGGATGTCGGTAGCCTACCGGCATCCCTATTTTTTTTCGAATGGGTATCGATAACGACATGGAGGTGGACAGTTATTAGTAAAGAACACATGATTAACGATGAAATTCGGTCGAAGGAAGTTCGTTTGGTTGGAGCTGAAGGGGAGCAAATTGGTATTACACCAATTCGCGAAGCATTGCAGATGGCTGCAGATCTCAACTTAGACTTGGTGAATGTAGCACCGCAGGCTAAACCGCCAGTATGTCGCATTATGGACTACGGTAAGTTCCGCTATGAGCAACAAAAGAAAGAAAAAGAAGCACGCAAGAATCAAAAGATTGTGGACATTAAGGAAGTTTGGTTCCGCTCTAACATTGAGGAACACGACTACCAAACAAAACTTCGCAATGTAGTTAAGTTCTTGAAGGATGGCGACAAAGTGAAGTGCTCCGTCCGCTTCCGCGGACGTGAGATCGCCCATGCGGATATCGGTCAAAAGATTTTGGAGCGCGTTAAAGTAGAAGTTGCTGAGATCAGCAGCATCGAACGTCAACCAAAACTTGAAGGTCGAAGCATGATTATGATTTTGGCTCCAAAAGCTTGAGCCAGTTAAACTTGGAGGAGGAAATACAAAATGCCTAAAATGAAAACTCACAGCAGTCTGAAGGGTCGTTTCAAAATTACAGGTACTGGTAAAGTGAAACGTTATAAAGCATACAGAAATCACTTGCTTTCCCACAAATCCAAACGTGCAAAACGCGTTCTTGCTGGTAGCCCTGTAATGGCACCTGGAGATGTTAAACGTTTGAAACAAGGTTTGTCTAACCTTAAATAGTCTCGTTTTGCAACAACTGCATCTAAGCAGTATAACTACTAAACATATATATTTTCTGGGAGGTCTTCTAATATGGCAAGAGTAAAGGGCGGATTCGTTGTTCGTCGTCGTCATAAAAAAGTATTGAAACTTGCTAAAGGTTATTTTGGTTCTAAACACCGTATCTTTAAAACTGCTAATGAACAAGTAATGAAATCCATGGTATATGCATACCGTGACCGTCGTACTACAAAACGTAACTTCCGTAAATTGTGGATCGTTCGTATCAATGCAGCAGCTCGCATGAACGGATTGTCTTACAGCAAATTCATGCACGGTTTGAAACTCGCTGGAGTAGACATGAACCGTAAAATGCTCGCTGATCTTGCAGTGAACGATATCAATGCATTCAACTCTTTGGCTGTTGTAGCTAAAGAAAAAGTGAACGCATAATTTAATAATATGTTGCCGCCGTTATAGGCGGCTTTTTTATGGACATATTTAGGTTCATTTACATAAATGAACTAGGTCTTGTGACATAATGTTTGGATCATTCTTTTTGTATCATACTTAAAATAGTGCAAATAATAATTGGCATTCATGGAAGTAAAAGGGGTAAGAAAGATACTTGTATGGTAAGGAAAGTCACATATAAGTTACATTAACGTGTTAAATTACGAAAGTAAAAACGCTTACATTCCTTTTTTGCTATAAAAACTTAAAATTAAGTGATGAAACTGCTGGATTTTAAAAAAGGATGATTGTATAATCACACCTAGTAGGACAGTCCTACTTGAACTTCTCATTCGCTGGAACTGCAAGGTGTCACGATGAATGTTAATTGTGGCAAGCAGCAGAGCTAATGAAAGATTCAAGAAGGCAATATTTTAAGGGGGAACAATTCCAAGATGAAGAAAGTATTGAGTTTGTCTCTAAGTATGATCCTTGCAGCATCAGTTGCACTTGCCGGTTGCGGTAATGACAACACTAGTGGTTCGCAAGGTAGCGATGGAAACGAAGGAGCAGCAAAATCTGACGTACAAATCGGTATGGTAACGGATGTAGGCGGTGTAAACGACAAATCCTTTAACCAATCTGCTTGGGAAGCTCTGCAAGCTGTAGAGGCGGAATCAGGCGCAAAAGTTAAGTATTTGCAGAGTAAATCGGATAGCGAGTATAACACAAACCTAAACGAGTTCGTACAAAACAATTATAATCTTACTTGGGGAATTGGCTTCCAACTTGCCGAAGCAATTAAAACGGTAGCTGAACAAAACCCAGAATCAAATCTTGCGATTATTGACAGCGTTGTTGAAGCGCCAAATGTGAAATCTGTAACTTTTGCAGAAGAACAAGGCTCTTTCCTCGTAGGTGTGATCGCTGGTAAAATGACAAAAACAAATAAAATTGGTTTTGTTGGCGGTATGTCCAGCCCACTCATCAAGAGATTTGAAGTTGGTTTCAGAGAAGGTATTAAAGCAGTAAATCCTGATGCTAAGTTTATTCCTACTTACACTGGTAACTTTGATAAACCTGACGAAGGAAAAACAGCAGCAGCTACACTCTACAACGATGGAGTAGATATTATCTTCCACGCTGCTGGTGCAACAGGTACAGGCGTGTTCAATGAAGGTCTGTCCCGTAAAAAATCCGGCCAAGATGTGTGGGTAATCGGTGTAGATAAAGACCAATCTATCGAGTTTGGTGATGAAATCACACTGACGTCCATGATCAAAAAAGTAGACGAAGCAGTTAAAAAAGTATCACTTGAGTTAGTAAACGGTACTTTCGAGGGTGGAATCGAAGAGCTTGACCTTGCCGACAACGCTGTAGGTATTGCTGAGACTTCAACAGCTAACGTTCCTGAAGATGTTCTGAAACTCGTTGACGAGTATAAAGAAAAAATCATCAGCGGCGAAATTGTTGTTCCAACTGAGTAGTGTAACTGAGTAGTTCAAGTATTACCGTTTCTTACGTAAAAGTAGATACGATGTAAATAAGCATAATGACAAGGCTGGTTATTAGAACTAGCCTTGTTCTCACGTCTAGGGCCATAATTACTAATAAATTCTATATAAGGGTGATCTCATGGGTGCAGCAACTCCTGTTGTAGAGTTAAAGCAAATTACAAAACGCTTCCCAGGTATTGTCGCCAATGATTCCATAAGTTTGCAGCTGCACAAGGGTGAAATCCATGCGCTGCTAGGGGAGAATGGTGCGGGTAAATCAACGTTGATGAATATTGTATTTGGATTGTATCAGCCTGATGAAGGCAGCATCGAAGTTAACGGCAAGCCTGTATTAATTGATAGTCCAAACAAAGCAATTGAACTGGGAATTGGAATGGTCCATCAGCATTTTAAGCTGGTGCAACCTTTTACTGTAGCTGAGAATATTATACTAGGTTCTGAACCAAGAAAAGGGCTGGGTATTAACTATAAAAAGGCAGTAGCAGAGGTTACACGTTTATCAGAAATGTATGGATTACAAGTAAATCCAAACGCCAAAATTGAAGATATATCTGTAGGTATGCAGCAACGTGTTGAAATTCTTAAAACACTGTATCGCGGAGCAGAAATTCTCATTTTTGACGAACCAACAGCAGTACTAACACCACAGGAAATTACGGAATTGCTTGTGATTATGAAGAAGCTCGTTGCTGAAGGAAAGTCCATTATTCTGATTACTCATAAACTGAAAGAAATTATGGAGATTTCAGATAAGGTTACCATTATCCGCCGCGGGAAAGTGATTGACACGGTTAAAACTTCCGAAACTTCTCCAAATGATCTAGCAGCTAAAATGGTAGGACGAGAAGTAACTTTCAAGGTAGATAAGAAACAGGCCGAGCCTAAAGAAGTAGTTCTTGATATTCAAAATCTTACATCTAAGAATCAAGATCACATCTCTGTTCTTGATCAATTGAATCTGCAAGTGCGAGCTGGCGAAATTGTCGGAATTGCCGGGGTAGACGGTAATGGTCAAAGTGAACTGATTGAGGCTATCACTGGACTGCGTAAAGTAGATTCGGGAAGTATCAAGCTCAATGGCAAAGAGATCAAGAATCGAACTCCTCGTAAAATTTCAGAGTCAGGTGTAGGCCATATACCGGAGGATCGTCATAAACATGGTTTGGTACTTGACTTCTCTGTAAGTGAAAATATGGTGCTCGAATCTTACTACAAAGAACCATTTTCAAAGAAAGGTTTTCTGGATTTTAAAGAGATCGATAAGCATACGGTGAAATTGGTAGAAGCATTTGATGTAAGAACACCAAGCATTGATACGAAATCTCGTGCACTCTCTGGTGGTAACCAGCAGAAAGCGATTATTGCGAGAGAAGTGAATAAAAACCCAGATTTACTTATCGCTGCACAACCGACACGCGGACTTGACGTTGGTGCAATTGAATTCGTACAAAAACAACTCATTGCCCAGCGGGATCAAGGGAAAGCTGTTCTTCTTATTTCTTTTGAGTTAGATGAAATTATGAATGTATCTGACCGGATCGCTGTTATCTATGAAGGACATATCGTAGGTGAAGTACTGCCAGAGGAGACAAATGATCAAGAACTCGGACTTATGATGGCAGGCAGCATGAAGAAGAGAGGTGCAGCGGGTGAATAATGTATTAAAATGGTTTACGAAGGACTCATTTATATATCCTGTAGTAGCTATTATTATGGGTCTGTTCTTGGGTGCATTCGTTATGCTGATTGGTGGATATAATCCCATTACGGCTTATGGTGCACTGATTGATAAAGTTTTTGGAAGTACCTATAACTTTGGTGAGGCAATTCGCGAGATGACTCCGCTCCTGATGACGGGTCTGGCTTTCGCTTTTGCATCGCGAGCAGGTTTGTTTAACATCGGGGCTGAAGGTCAGTATATCGTAGGTATGACCGCAGCTACGTTTATCGGGATTAAATTTACTGGTTTACCCGTACTCATTCATGCACCGCTTGCTCTCATTGCTGGGGCAATTGCAGGTGGACTTTGGGCATCTGTTGCGGGTTTTCTTAAAGCGAAACGCGGAGTTAATGAAGTTATCACCAGTATTATGATGAACTGGATTGCTCTTTATATGGCTAATCTTGTAGTAAGACAGTTCTTGCTTATGCCTGGTGAAAATCGTTCAGAGCAAATTCAGCCTAGTGCGTCGATCGCGATCGGCTGGTTGTCTGAACTGATGAACAATTCACGTGTTCACTGGGGAACGTTAATTGCTCTTGTAGCAGCCTTGTTTTTCTATATTTTCATGTGGAAGACGAAACAAGGTTTTGAGCTGCGTGCCGTTGGTTTCAACCATCATGCCGCAGAATATGCCGGGATGAAAGTAAACCGAAATGTAGTAAAAGCAATGTTTATCAGTGGAATATTTGCTGGTCTTGGCGGTGCGTTTCAAGTGCTTGGGGTGTTTGGATATCAAACCGTGTTCCAAGGTTCTCCAGGTATCGGATTTGACGGAATTGCCGTTGCTCTGATTGGTATGAATCATCCACTTGGTGTTGTACTAGGAGCCATTTTATTTGGTGGATTAACCTATGGTTCTTCCGGAATGAGCTTTGCTGCGGATGTTCCACCGGAATTGATCCGAATCGTAATCGGTTCGATCATCTTCTTTATAGCTGCACAAGGGATTGTGCGCTGGGTGCTTAAACCCTTTAACTCCAAGCGCAAGAAAGAGAAGGTGTTGTAAACATGGACTTCATAACCCTTTCTGGACAACTGATTAATACTACACTCGTTTTCGCAACTGCGCTTGTTTTTGCTGCGCTAGGCGGTATTTTTTCCGAGCGTTCCGGGGTAACAAATCTCGGGATCGAAGGTTTTATGATTTTCGGAGCTTTTGCAGCAGGTGTTACGGCTCACTATGCACAAGATGCAGGCATTTCTGGAGGATCCGCAGCGGTGATCGGTCTTATTGCTGCTGCCGTATTCGGACTGATTGTATCTCTTATTCACGCTGTAGCTTCGATTACTTTTAAAGCAGACCAGATTATTAGTGGTATCGTTATTAACTTCCTGGCTGCCGGTAGTACCCTGTATATGGTTAAATTACTCTTTGATGGTTCGGGAGAAACTCCGCTTATTTTAGGCTTTGAAAAATGGGATCCAACTTTGTTCGGTATAAAGTTAGCTGAAATTCCGTTCTTTGGAAGTGTGTTTATTAATCATTATCCGACTACGTTCTTGGCTATATTGTTCGTTATTATTGCTTACTACTTCCTGTATAAAACGCCTTATGGACTGCGTCTTCGTTCTGTCGGGGAGCACCCTAGTGCGGCAGATACAATGGGAATTAACGTAACGAAATATAGATATGTTGCGGTTATGGTTAGTGGAGCACTAGCGGCGATTGGTGGTGCAACGCTGACTCTTACTACAACGGGAGTATTCTCACACAATACCATTTCCGGACAAGGATACATTGCGATTGCTGCGATGATTTTTGGTAAATGGAATCCGATTGGTGCATTTGGCGCTGCCATGTTCTTCGGATTGTCTCAAGCCGTTCGTAACTATATTCAAATATTCGAATGGTCTCAGGCTATTCCCCAGGAAATTATTTTCATGCTGCCGTATGTACTTACCATTGTCGTACTGGTCGCTGCCGTAGGTCGCTCTTCTGCTCCTGCTGCACTCGGTCAACCATACGATCCAGGCAAGCGATAATTTGGGATTCGAAAATGGACAGATAACCCGAAGGTGTTCACATTCATGTGTACACCTTCGGGTTTTTTTGTACATGCAGGACATAGGAACAGGCAAATCTCTGATCTATGAATAGTATAATATTGAATTCTACTCAGAAGGAGGGAGAAAGATGAGTAAATCTGTGAGCGCTAATGAAGCGAAAAAATGGATTGGACAGGAAATTATAGCTGTTCGGAAAGATGGAACACAGGTAGCGGGCAAGCTCGTATCTGTATCGGGTAATAAACTTATACTCGAACCGGTGGGCGGAAAAGAGGCAGGTACACGGGCAATTATACCTTTGGTGTTATTCGATCTTCTCGCAATTGGTACTTTGCCTTTTATAGGCGGCGGTTTTGGCGGCCCATTTGGCGGGGGAGGTTATCAAGGAGGTTATCAAGGTGGTTATAATGGAGGAGGCTACCAGGGGGGAGGTTATCCTGGCGGCGGTTATGGCTACGGAGGCAAACCAGGTGGTGGTTACGGCTTTGGACCAGGTCCAGGACCGGGCCCAGGCCCAGGTTTTGGAGGAGGATACGGTTATAAAAATAAATTTTTCTACTAAAGAATCAATTTCATAATACCTTTCGTTGCTTTTATCAGGAGATATATAGATCAAAATGGTTCTATTTGTCTATATAGTTACAAACTTATCGTTTTAATGAGTTATGAAATTGAACTAGTATCGTTTCAATAGCTTTCTAAACTTTTTCCCATCTCATAACAACGGCCAATGTCCATATATCGAATTAATTCATAACCTGATTTCTTATAAAAAAGGACCCCTTTATGGTTGCCTTCGTCCACCATCACTTTTGATCTTTTACACCCCCGTGAGATTCCAAATTGTTCTGCTTTGAGTAGGAGCTCTCTGCCATGATTCTTCCTCTGTTGTTTCGGTGAGACTGCCATCATGTCAATATAAAGTAGATCTCCATGCATCATAAAGTGAATGAAACCAAATAAATCCGATTCGTATGTCGAAGAGGATACGAAAGAAATTCCCCTTGTTAATCTGAAGGGGATTTCTTTAATGACTTGATCGATATCCTGCTTGCTCATGTGAGAGAGAGGGACCAATTGTGTTTTAATGAGTTCCATGATAGCAGAGTCATCCTGCTTAGGTCTCCGATTTCGAATCATGGAAAAGACCTCCTTTTGAGCAAGTTCTTGTTGAAATAGTATATGTGGAGACGACATAACAGGTGCTATTTTACAGGGTAAAACAGTTGTTATAGCAAGGTTTGTACAAAAACTGTAATACTTTTGAAAAATAAAGTGTTGACTATTTCCATAAATGAATCATATAATGTTCCTAACATTTAACCGCTATAGTTCATCGGCAATGATGAGGACGAAGTTGTAAGGGCGCTTATGCTCAGAGAGTGGACGGAATATGCTGCAAGCTCCACCATAATCCCTTATATACGAGCTCACCTCGGAGCTGTTTTCCTGAAAGGCAGTTTGCTTATTAGGGAAAATCGTATGTCTACGTTACAGACGTTAGGTAAGAAGATGGGGTGGGGTTATTTACCTTACTATTCTTCTACTTGCTAAGGTCGGATTCTGTGAGGAATCAGACAAAACTGGGTGGTACCACGGAAGAAACAACCTTTCGTCCCTTGCGAGGCACATATTGTGTCCGCTTGAGATGAGAGGTTTTTTTGTTTTCTAGTATGCAAGTTCAATGTAGTTCTTACGAAGGGGGAGATCTTAGAGTGAATGCACATAATCCTGAAATGCGGTCAACAGATCAACTACGAGAGAAATGGATGAAGCCGGAAGTCATTACCGGTTCGGATATCTTGCTACGAAGCTTGCTCCTTGAAGGTGTTGATTGTGTGTTTGGTTATCCGGGCGGAGCAGTACTTTATATTTATGATGCGATGTATGGATTCGAAGATTTCAAACATCTTCTTACACGTCATGAACAAGGTGCTATTCATGCGGCTGATGGTTATGCACGTGTAAGTGGAAAAGTAGGGGTATGCATTGCTACTTCAGGTCCTGGTGCTACAAACCTCGTTACTGGAATTGCAACTGCGTATATGGATTCAGTACCTCTTGTTGTCATCACAGGAAATGTCGTTTCAAACCTGATTGGTACCGATGCATTCCAAGAAGCTGATATTACGGGAATTACCATGCCAATCACGAAACATAGTTATCTAGTACGAGATGTTGAAGATTTGCCTCGGGTTATTCACGAAGCATTCCACATTGCGAACACAGGTAGAAAAGGACCGGTACTCATTGATATCCCTAAAGATATCTCAGCAGCGAAGACCCTTTTCAAACCCCAAACGGAACCAGTGCAGATGAGAGCTTACAATCCAAAAGTGATTCCAAACCGGATTCAGCTCGATAAACTGCATCAAGCTATTCAAGAAGCAGAACGTCCAGTCATTCTAGCTGGAGGCGGGGTTGTATATTCCGGAGGACATGAAGCACTTTACGAATTTGTTAAACAAACGGAAATTCCGATTACAACTACACTTCTTGGACTCGGAGGCTTCCCAAGCGGTCATGAATTGTGGATGGGAATGCCCGGAATGCATGGAACATATACAGCAAATCATGCCATTCAACAAGCAGACCTCCTAATCTGTATCGGTGCAAGATTTGATGATCGGGTTACTGGAAAGCTGGATGGTTTTGCACCTAAAGCAAAAATTGTTCACATTGATATTGACCCAGCTGAGATTGGTAAAAACGTTGCTGCCGACATTCCTATTGTAGGTGACGTGAAAACCGTACTAGAAATTCTTAATCAAGATGCAGCTCGTGCAGATAAGGCAGATGCATGGCGAGGACAGATCAAGGAATGGAAAGGCGATCGTCTCTATAACTACAAGGATTCGGATGAAGTCTTAAAACCACAGTGGGTTATTGAAATGTTGAATGACACTACAAACGGCAGTGCAATCGTAACAACAGATGTAGGTCAACATCAAATGTGGGCTGCACAATATTATAAATTTAATCAGCCTCGTTCATGGGTTACTTCTGGCGGCCTTGGTACAATGGGATTTGGATTCCCTTCTGCAATTGGTGCACAAATGGCTCATCCAGATCGACTGGTTATTTCCATCAATGGAGATGGCGGAATGCAAATGTGTTCTCAAGAACTTGCGATCTGCGCGATAAACAAAATCCCGGTTAAGATTGTGGTAATTAACAATCAGGTACTTGGAATGGTTAGACAGTGGCAGGAATTAATTTACGAAAATCGGTATAGCCATATTGATCTATCAGGTAGTCCTGATTTTGTGAAATTGGCAGAAGCGTACGGAGTAAAAGGTCTGCGTGCAACAAACAAAGAGGAAGCTCAGCAAGTTTGGGAAGAAGCAATGAATACGGATGGTCCTGTACTTGTCGAATTTGTAGTTAATAGGGACGAAAATGTATATCCGATGGTAATGCAGGGTTCGACAATTGATCAAATGCTGATGGGAGATGCATAAATCATGAATAGACATACGATTGCCGTGCTGGTAAACGATCAGCCAGGAGTGCTTCAACGGGTATCAGGTCTGTTCGGTCGCCGTGGATTTAACATCGAAAGTATTACAGTAGGTCAATCGGAAGAAGCGGGTTTATCTCGAATGGTCATTGTAACACTTGGAGACGACAAATTACTCGAGCAAATTGAGAAGCAACTCTACAAATTGATTGATGTAATTAAGGTAGTTAATCTTAGTTCAAATCCAATGGTAGGACGCGAACTTGCGTTGATAAAGGTAAAAGCAGATCCTTCAGAACGACCTGAAGTGATGGGGCTTGTTGAGACTTTCCGCGCTTCAGTCGTGGATATCGGAAATACATCTTTGATGGTACAGGTTGTAGGGGATTCAGAAAAGATTGATGCAATGATTGAGCTTCTTAAGCCTTACGGAATCCGTGAATTATCCAGAACCGGAGTTACCGCAATGGTTAGAGGCAATGTATAAAAACTTATTAGGGTGAATAGTTAATTCATGGAATTGTCATTCATTCTCTTTTTTACAGTAATAGTTTAGTCATTCACCGCGACATAAAATTACAGTCCTGAAGAATGAGCGGGGGTTTGAGGGGATTGCTGCTACTTCGTAACTAAAAGACGATGATGAGTAGTCTGGGAGAATAGTCCCTTGAAACACCCGCTCATTCATGCAGGGTTTCTTTACAATACAAAGGAGGACTTTAACAATGGCAGTTACAACGTACTATGAACAGGATGCAGAACTTAGTGTATTGAAAGGTAAAACCATCGCCGTAATCGGATATGGTAGTCAGGGACATGCTCAGGCACAAAACTTGCGTGACAGCGGACTAAATGTAGTAATCGGTCTACGTGAAGGTAAATCATTCCAAACCGCTCAAAATGATGGTTTTGAAGTACTTTCCGTAGCAGAGGCAACAAGCCGTGCTGATGTGATTCAAATTTTGATGCCGGATGAAACACAAGCTTCGGTTTACAAAAACGAAATCGAGCCTAACTTGAAAAAGGGCGCTACGATCATGTTCTCCCACGGTTTCAACGTTCATTTTGGTCAAATCGTTGCTCCAAAAGATAGCGATGTATTGCTTGTTGCTCCTAAATCTCCAGGACATATGGTTCGTCGTACATATGTAGAAGGTTTTGGCGTACCTGGTTTGATCGCGATTGAACAAGATGCAACAGGTAAAGCGAAAGAAATCGGTCTTGCTTATGCAAAAGGAATTGGCTGTACTCGTGCGGGAGTTATCGAAACTTCTTTCCGTGAAGAAACCGAAACAGATTTGTTCGGTGAACAAGCTGTATTGTGCGGTGGTGTAAGTGCACTCGTAAAAGCGGGATTTGAAACGCTGACAGAAGCGGGTTATGCACCAGAAATGGCATACTTCGAATGTCTGCACGAACTGAAATTGATTGTGGACTTGATGTATGAAGGCGGACTTGCAAGCATGCGTGATTCCATCAGCAATACTGCTGAGTATGGTGACTATGTTACAGGTCCTCGTATTGTAACGGAAGATACAAAAGCAGCGATGAAAGCCGTTCTGACTGACATCCAACAAGGTAAATTTGCTCGTGACTTTATTCTTGAGAACCAATCAGGTCGTGCATTCCTGACAGCTACTCGCCGTAATGAAGCAAATCACCCGATTGAAGTCGTTGGCGGACAATTGCGTGAAATGATGCACTGGACTCATAAATAAGAAATTCGATTCTATTATAAATTAAAATGTTACTTCCTAAGCGGCCGTGCGATTATGCGTGAGCCGCTATAGGAGGTTAAACACAAACTTATTTTGGAGGTGCTGAGTGTGCGCAAAATTCATATCTTTGATACTACGCTGCGTGACGGAGAGCAATCTCCTGGCGTTAATCTGAACACGCGGGAGAAACTGGAGATCGCTTACCAGCTTGAAAAATTAGGAGTGGACCGGATGGAGGCTGGTTTTCCGGCAGCCTCCCCGGGCGACCTTGCTGCAGTAAATGCCATTGCTAGAGCGGTAAAAAACTCAACCGTTATTGGACTCTCTCGTTCTAGAGAACAGGATATCGAAGCTGTTCGGGAAGCGCTTCAGGGAGCACAAGATCCGTGTATCCACCTGTTTCTAGCTACTTCGCCAATACATCGTCAGCATAAACTTCGCATGGACAAAGCACAGGTGCTTGATACTGCAAGATCTGCGATTCGGTATGCGAAACGTTATTTTTCTAAAATTGAATTTTCGCTCGAAGATGCCGGCCGTACAGAACATGACTTCTTGGTTGAAGTGACGTCGATGGCAGTTCAAGAGGGAGCAGCCGTTGTAAATATCCCGGACACTGTAGGTTATTTATACCCAGAAGAATACGGTAATCTGTTCAGAATATTAAAAACGCAAGTACCGGATATTGAAAAGGTGCAACTCAGCGCTCATTGTCATAATGATCTAGGTATGGCGACAGCCAATACACTGGCTGCGATTATGAACGGTGCAGATCAAATAGAAGGTACGATTAACGGAATCGGGGAACGTGCCGGAAATACAGCTATCGAAGAAATAGCGATGGCTTTAGAGACAAGACAAGAATTGTTTGGTGCGAAAACAACACTTCAATTATCTGAGATTGCTCGGACTAGCCGGCTGGTCAGCAGATTAACCGGTATGGTCGTCCCGGGTAATAAGGCGATCGTCGGTGCTAACGCATTTGCTCATGAGTCAGGCATTCATCAGGACGGTATGCTCAAAGAAAAAACAACTTATGAAATCATGACACCTGAGACTATTGGACTGAAAGAAAGCAAGCTTGTACTTGGTAAACATTCAGGACGGCATGCTTTCCGTGAAAAATTGATTGAACTTGGATTTACCCTCCAAGAGGATGAAGTAAACCGGGCTTTTGCACAGTTTAAGGATCTCGCAGATAAGAAAAAAGAAGTGACTGATGATGATCTAATTGCTCTCTTAGAAGAAAAATTAATTGATATTCCTGAGGTGTTTAAACTCCAGGAAATGTATGTAACTTATGGAAATGCTTCTGTACCCGCTGCTAAAATCAGTCTCTGCTTGGAAGACGATAAATATGTGACATCAGAAGCAGAGGGAAATGGCTCGGTAGATGCGATATATAATGCGATTGATAAAGCAAGTGGAGAAGATGTTATCCTTGCTGATTATTCCATTAAGTCCGTTACTCACGGTAAAGATGCTTTGGGTGAAGTACATGTTGTCCTAAGGCAGGATAAGATGACGGTGCAAGGACGCGGAGTAAGTACCGACATACTTGGAGCGAGTGCACGTGCTTATGTAGATGCCCTCAATCATCTTGTAGAGAAACGTAAAACATATACGGAACGTATTAATGTAAATCTATAGAATCATGATGATCCGATAAAAAAGCCCTTTTTGGAACTTTCCTCAGCTGAGGAAAGATTCCTATAAAGGGCTTTTCGAATAATTTTTTGTATTTATTTATCAAATCGAATCTTATGAAATTGATTCAATCAGTAAGTTATATATTGTTTACCAAGCATATGCATTAGGTGCATGTCCGCCAGGTCCTGGGAAAATTTCATCTAGGCGTTTCATCGTGGATTCATCAAGGGTAACCTCAAGTGCACCCAGTGTACTTTCAAATTGCTCCATTGTTCGAGGTCCGATGATTGGAGCAGTTACAGCAGGATTTGCTAGGAGCCAAGCAAGAGCCACGTTATCCTGTGGTTCGCCAAGTTCACGGCAGAGTGTGGCAAATTGCTCTAACTGTTCCTGGTGCTGATCGATGTAAGCTGCATTATTACCGGTTCGAGTACCTTCTAACTTTTTAAGAGCATTACGTCCGAGTAATCCACCATCGAGCGGACTCCAAGGGATAATCCCAAGGCCTAAATTTTGAGCTGCGGGAAGGACTTCAAGTTCGGGAAACCGGCAATTCAGGCTGTATTTATGCTGTTCCGAGATGAGTCCGAGGAAATGCCGCTGTTTAGCAGCACTTTGGGCAACCGCTATTTGCCAACCTGCAAAGTTACTAGATCCGACATAGCCGATTTTCCCCTGTGCAATGCTGACTTCGAACGCTCCCCAAAGTTCTTCCCATGAAATGACGGGATCCACGTGATGCATTTGGTAAAGTTCAATATGATCCGTTTGAAGACGCTGTAATGATCCTTCCAGGTGACGGCGAATTTTATATGCAGATAAACCTGCGTCATCGTTAGGACCATCAGTCTGATCATGCATGGAGCCATAGACTTTCGTAGCTAGTACCACTCTTTCACGGCGACCTCCGCCTTGTTTGAACCATTTTCCGATAATCTTTTCTGTTAAGCCGGAATGTTCACCCCAACCGTATACATTTGCTGTATCAAAAAAATTGATTCCTGCATCCAGAGCTGCATCCATAATTCGGAATGCCTCTTTCTCATCTGTTTCGGGACCAAAGTTCATTGTACCAAGACATAGTTTACTTACTTTTAAACCAGACTTCCCCAGGTAACTGTATTGCATAGTCCACTCACCCTTCCTCATAGGAACCAAATTTACCTTTCTATGTTATTGTAAACGGTTAATTCAAGTTCAATCAACTGATTTACTTACAATCCTCTGAATTTAGTTGCAACGTTATAGTCTAAACCTATTAAAGCAATAGATTCTATATCTTGGTCAGATCCACCACATCTATGGTAAAAAGGTATATAAGAAGTTTAATACGACGAGAAAAAAGACGTTTATGATTTTACATAAAAAAGGAGCGTGTTATTAATGTCAGAAGTGAAGAAAATTGCGGTCATCGCAGGAGATGGGATCGGTCCTGAAGTTGTTGCGGAAGCTGAGAAAGTGTTAAAACGGACGGAGGAAATATTCGGTTATACTTTTGAAACCACTCATGCCTTATTTGGCGGGATTGCTATTGATCAAAAAGGAACACCACTTCCGGAAGAAACGCTCGAAGTATGTCAGAATGCGGATGCAGTTCTGCTTGGAGCAGTGGGGGGGCCTAAGTGGGATAATAATCCTAAAGAACTTAGACCGGAAACAGGATTACTGGGAATCCGCAAGGCACTTGGATTATTCTCTAATTTACGCCCGGCTGTTGTATTTGACTGTTTGAAAGATGCGTCTACCTTGAAACCAGAAGTTCTAGAAGGAACTGACTTAATGGTCGTAAGAGAGCTGACCGGAGGAATTTATTTCGGTGACAAACTTCGCAGACAAGGAGAGCACGGGGAAGAAGCAGTTGATACCTGTGTTTATAACGTAACAGAAGTGGAACGTATTGTTAGACAGGCTTTTGAAATCGCACAGAAGCGGAAAAAGAGACTTGCCTCTGTAGATAAAGCGAATGTACTGGAGACATCAAGATTATGGCGTGAAGTGGTAAACCGTGTAGCTCCTGACTATCCTGATGTAGAAGTAGAGCATGTACTCGTTGATAACTGCGCAATGCAGCTTCTTCGTAGACCGGCTAGCTTTGATGTCATTGTAACCGAGAATATGTTCGGCGATATTCTAAGTGATGAAGCTGCGATGCTGACGGGTTCGATTGGGATGCTATCTTCTGCATCTTTGGGAGAAGGCAGCTTCGGGTTGTATGAACCGGTTCATGGTTCCGCTCCTGATATTGCAGGACAGGGAGCAGCGAATCCTATTGCTACGATCCTATCTGTAGCTTTAATGTTCCGGATGACTTTTGGATATGAAGATGCAGCAGATGCCATCGAAAAAGCAGTAGCTAAAGTACTGGATGAAGGTCATCGCACAAGCGACATTGCGGTAGACAAGAGCCAAGCAATCAGTACTTCAGCGATGGGAGATTTAATCGTGAAAAATATGGAGAAATCGACACTAGTTTCTTCCTATTAAATAGGTAACGATAGAGAGCAGATATTCTCCTAGATTCCGTTTTTGTTACGGTGAAGAGAAGAACTGCTCTCTATCTCTTTATGAGATGCAATTTGACTTTAAATCAGGCGAGTGATAGGATCTATATATTCTTCATGAAATAGGTTGGGGGTCTTGATTACATTTCGTTTTCCCTGCCGACAGTAACCTATAAGTTTCCGCATTTTTTAAAATAATAGACAAGCCCTTACAGCATTTTTCATGTTGTGAGGGCTTTTTTCACCAAATAATGCGGGAACCCTTATTTTTACAAAAACAGCGTTTAAGAACACGAAAAAAGGTGTTATAAGGGATAAGGAATCTTTTTTTCTTATAAAGAGGAAAATGAACTGTCATAACGAATAGGGTAAAAGAATACGCTATTGAACATAATGTAAATAATGCATCCGGTGCGTTTCTACAAGGAGGGTGAACAAATGAGTTTTTGTTGTGGAGCAAGTATGATTGGAACGAAGGGGACATTAAAACATTACCGTACACAGGTCCACAATGTTCCCCTGCTCTTTTGTCCAGTATGTCATCGGGTAGAAGTCCATTACAAAGTAGAAAATGAATATGAAATATTAGCTGAATATGCACATGGTGATGGTGCTTCTGAGATTGATTTTCAAGACTATGTAATGGAAGACGAAGATACGATTTATGAGAACTGTGTAAACCGTGAAAATGAAGATCCGCTCGAAGTTGTCCAAAGACAAATCGATACGTCTCTTGACTTGCTGTCCATTGCCAAAAATATAAAAGACGAGAAGTGGGAGAGCGAGTTGAAACGCAGGCTTGCTGTCATGAGTAAAAAACGCTCAAAACTTAAGCACAATCAACCGGGAAGACAATCATAGTATAGCTGTAAATGACGACCTTTGCCCTAGGGCAGAGGTTTTTTTATTGAAAAATAATCCTTTGTGCCTGAACGAAAAGGGTTTAGCTCATTTATTTCTGTTTATTCGACAGTATCTCTGATTGACTAGGCTTGCCAACCTTGTCTATGATAAAATAGACTTCTTTCAAAGCGGAATCAGCTAATTTAAAAACACTGGCTTACACTATCGCTATTCCGTATCGATAAAATGGATCTCCATTTTTGTATACATGAATTAGAAACAAAGGAATCCGTAATATTTGGACTAACTCTATACTTACTCTACGAAAGTCTTAAGAAAGGCAAATAAATGCCCTTCTGATGGGAAGACACTACACTTCAAGGTAGACGGTCTCTCTGTTCTGCGACCATAGCTAGTCCGATCGGCAAGTTCCATTTAAGTAAAAAGGGGGAACCTGAGTATGATCAGTGAGTTTCAGGACACTTTGATTTCTGCCGATGAGGCTTTTCCACTAAGACATCTCGATAATAGTAATTACGAGAACATTCTGGAACATTTGGACAGTGGAATCATGCTGTTTGATAGCGAAGGTTTTCTTACTTTTATTAATGTACAGATGGCGAAATTATTGGAGCTTCCAAGGCATCAGTTACTTGGATGTAACGTTCTACAGTTAGTTCAACATCCTTATATCAGCCGGTTCAAAAAGAAGAAAATTCTCAGGATATATCGAGAGACCATCTTCCATCGTAAGCGCTATCATGAGCTGCTTGATGAGTATGGGAAACATTGGCTGATAACGATTACCTATGGTGATCAGATGGATGGGAATTTCCTGCTAAGTGTAAAAGACGTATCGGATTTCAAACAGATAGAACAGACCGCTTATCAAAATGACAAGCTTGCGATGCTCGGTCAAATATCCGCTTCGATTGCGCATGAAATTCGAAACCCACTTACCGCTATTCGGGGGTTTATTCAATTACTTCGTCCTCATTTACTTCAGTTGGGCAAGGATGAATATGCCAAAATTATTTTGACAGAAATTGACCGAGCTAACGATATTATTTATGAATTCTTGAACTCTTCTAAACCTTCAGCACCTCAGAAAACGGTCATTCCTATTCAATCGTTACTTAAAGAAGTGGTCCTGCTTACAGAGAGTGAAGGTTTAATGAAAGGCTGTGAAATTCAGCTGAATAATGATTTGACGCCACTTTATGTCTCCATTGATGTAAAGCAGATCAAGCAAGTCATGCTGAACATGGTGAAAAATGCGATGGACGCTATTGATCCTGTAGGAGAAGACTATTCTGGCATCATTCAGATTAATACTCACGAGGAGCAAAGTCATGTAGTCATCTCAATAAATGATAACGGACATGGGATGGATAACAACACGCTTGTTCGATTATTCGATCCATTTTTCACAACAAAAGAAACAGGGACGGGACTTGGTCTTTCTGTCAGTTATCGTATTATAAAAAACCATGGTGGGACCATAGCTGTGCACAGTAAAGTAGGAGAAGGGACCAAGTTTAAAATTTCCCTTCCTCTTGTATAGAATATTTTAAGCATTATGATCTTCGTCATTAAAATAGGCCAGGAGCTACACGAGCTTCCGGCCTGTTTTGTTTTTTTACGTGTGACGAAGGGTATATAAATGGAGTAGTATGGAATACATCCGTATATATAAACACATATATAAATATAGGCCTATACCGATTGGGAGATGAAGATATTGACCTACAACGCATTAGAAGTCACATGGAAAACAGCGATTCCTGTAGAATCGCTTGAGGCACATGCCGTCATATGTTTGGTATCAGAAGCAGAGTGGATTACAGGACATTTTCCGGAATCATGGAAGCAAGCGATTACTTCGGTAAAAGAAAGAGGACTTTTTAATGGATCCGAAAATCAACTGTTCACCATCCCTGTAAAGCAGGGGAGTGCAGCTGCTACACTTGTTTTAGTAGGAACAGGGGAGCATCCAATGAGTGTGGATGAGCTCCGTAACCTCGCTGCAAAAGCAGCCAAAGCTTCACTGCAAGTCAGCGCAGATGAAGTCGTGTTCGCTATGCCTTCCTCGCTGATGTCCTATTCCGATACACTTGATATATCCAAAGTAGCACATGCTTTAACGGAAGGTTTTATTTTAGGAGCTTACCGAAGAAAAAACTATAAACAGCAGCAAAAAGCTTATATAGGTCCAAGTAAACTTACTTTTCATCAGGAAAAGATCACAGACCCTGATTTTCAAAAAGAATGGGAGAAAGGGATCGAGCGGGGTCAAGCTTATGCGGCAGGGACCAATTATGCCAGAGATCTAACCAATCTTCCAGGGAATATGCTCGTTCCTGAAGATCTTGCCAAAGCGGCAGAACAATTGGCTGAGAAACACGGTCTTGAGTATTCCAATCTGGACGAAAAGGAACTCGAGAAGAAAGGGATGGGCGGAGTACTCTCCGTAGGGAAAGGAAGTATTCATCCGCCAAAAATGATCGTGATCAAGTATCAAGGAAGAGAAACATGGGATGGCGACATTGTAGGACTTGTAGGAAAAGGGATTACATTTGACACAGGCGGTATTTCTCTGAAACCACGTGTCGGTATGGAAGAGATGATTAGCGATATGGGCGGTGCGGCAACTGTGCTCGGCGCACTTGAGACATTATCTATTCTCCGTCCGCAACTGAACGCACTGGTCGTCATTCCTACTGCTGAAAATATGCCTTCTGGCAGTGCATTCAAACCAGGTGATGTCATTACAACACTTAGCGGCAGAACCGTTGAAATTTTAAATACAGATGCAGAAGGAAGAGTTGTACTTGCTGACGGTATGACCTACGCGAAGGAATTAGGTGCAACTAGCCTTATTGATGTAGCAACGTTAACCGGAGCTGTATTATCGGCACTTGGAGATGTTGCTACTGGTGCGGTATCGAATGATGAGACGTTCTTGAGTCGGTTTATTTCGGCTTCGAGACGAACCGGTGAAAGAGTATGGCCGCTTCCTGCATATCCTGAATTTCAAGAGATGTTGAGAAGTGATGTAGCAGACTTACGGAACAGTACAGGACGAAATGCAGCTTCAAGTACCGCTGGTTTATTTATAGGGACCTTTGCTGACGGGATGCCTTGGATTCATCTTGATATTGCCGGAACTGCATTTCTTTCGAAAGAGCGAGGTGTAAATCCGAAAGGAGGCACCGGTGTCATGGTACGGACAATTGTGGAGTGGATTACAAGCGTGGAACAAGAATAGGATTTGTAACTATGATTAGGTATATGCCTTGGAGAAACCAGGGGGTATACCTTCTTTTTTTACATAAAATGCATGTTTTCTATCAATGTGATAAAATACAACACATATATGAAAACGTTTCCTCATTACAAATACAAAGGTGGTTTTTCTGTGGTTGAGGCTGAAATCAAGGCAATTGCGAAAATGGCCCAAGAACTGAGGACAAGTATAGCGAAGTACATGATCGGAAAAGAAGAATCGGTAGATTTATTGCTGACCGCACTGATCGCTTCGGGCCATATTTTATTGGAAGATGTCCCGGGGACAGGTAAGACGATGCTCGCTAAAACGGTAGCTGCTTCGATGGAATGTTCATTTCGGCGGATTCAGTTTACTCCAGATTTATTACCGTCGGATTTGACGGGAATCCATTTCTATAACCAGAAAGAGGGACAGTTTGAGTTTAGGCCCGGCCCATTATTTGCGAATATCGTATTAGCGGACGAGATTAATAGAGCAACGCCGAGAACACAATCCAGTTTGCTAGAGTGTATGGAGGAGCGGCAAATTAGTGTGGATGGACAAACACATCTACTATCCAAACCTTTTATCGTGATTGCAACGCAGAATCCAGTCGATAACCAGGGGACTTTTCCACTGCCAGAAGCACAAATGGATCGATTCATGTTAAAAATGAATTTGGGCTATCCATCCCAAGCCGAAGGCATTGAAATCTTGAAACGGACGATGGAAGGTGGTTTTCAGTCTTCAATAACCCCCGTTATCACTCAGGAGGATATGATTTCAGCCCAGCAATCCTTTAAGTCCGTTCAAGTCCAAGAAGATCTTCTCCAGTATATGATTGCTATAGCAGAGGCTACAAGACGTCATCCTGATATTGCCCTTGGCGTAAGCCCGAGAGGAACTCAGGCACTGCTTAGAGCTACCCAAGCTCGGGCTGCCATAAGAAACAGGGACTACGTCCTGCCTGACGATATCAAAGCGCTCGCTCTGCCTGTTTTATCTCATAGACTTGTGCTCCACCAAAGATCAAGACAACAAGAAGGGAAGGCTGCTACGCTGCTTCAAAGTATCATTGAACAAATCCCTGTCCCAAGTGAAAACATGAGTTCAGATAGCAGTATAGGCTAGCTGATGGATCTTTTATGGTTTATTGTTGTCGGTCTTTTGCTAATTTTGGTGGAGCAAGCGGTATTTGGAGTTCCTGTACTTAGGCGTGTTACGTATACGAGAGAGTTTGAAAAAGAACGCTGTTATGCAGGCGATCAGTTAGTTATGACGGAAAAGATTGCTAATGAAAAAAGACTGCCTATTCCTTGGCTTCGCCTGGAAGCGATGATGCCTGCTTCCTTTTCTTTTCAAACAGGAGAAGAGATGGGGATCAGTAAAGGGAACATTTATCAAAATCATCAAAGTGTATTTACAATGAGACCCTTCACTAAAATTTCAAGAAGACACTTTGTAGTATGTCAAAATCGGGGTGTTTATCAGATGGAAACGGTCACGATGACGGGGGGAGACCTTTTTAATATCTACTCTACAAGTCAAAAGTTACCCGTATCCATTGCTTTGATTGTGTACCCGGCAATCCTTTCGGACCATGAAATGCCTTCAAACTTTGAAGTATGGCAAGGAGAATTGGAAGTATCCAGGTGGATTGTGGAAGATCCCTTTTTAATCGTAGGGGTTCGGCCTTATGGGGGGAGCGATCCAATGAATCGTATTCACTGGAGTGCTACCGCAAGGACAGGCGATCTTCAAGTATTTAAGCAGGGCTATAGTTCTGACCCACAGACGATGATCCTATTTAATATACAAGAATCGGAAGAAATGTGGAGTGTAGTGACCAGACCAGAACTGGCAGAGCGAGGCTTGTCTTATGCGGCGACAGCAGTTAGTTATGCTGCTAGCAGGGGGCTTAAGGCAGGGTTTGCACACAATGCTTATTCGGAACAGACAGGTACAAGTGTTCGGATTGAGGCTGATTATGGCTCTGTTCATGCAGAGTATATTATGCAAACCATGGCTGAGGTTCAATTGAAGTGTCTTATGCCAATGGAACAAATGCTGCGGGATGAAGCTGATCGGCAAGAAGATGAGGAACGGAAGTTGGATTATTTACTGATTACCGCCTATGTATCACAAGCGATGGAAACGCAGTTAGCCAGACTTCGAACCGCAGGTAACCGGATCACCGTCCTGTTCATAGAGGATAAGGAGGGGGCGAATGAATAAGAATCAAACTTATGCTTTTCCTGTGCAAGCTATATTACAAGGCGCAACTGAACTAATCTATGGTTATGCCCTTATTGTAATTTTAGCTGTCTATGTTCTCGGAATTCCTCCTATATTTGTGTTCTGTATTTGTTTTATTACAATTAGTGCCGGTGTATTGGGCGGAAGAGCTCTGTGTAAAAAGAGTCCTACATTCGCTGTTATTACAGCTGTACTTGGTGGGATGTTAATTACCACTGCAGCATTAATGGCAGGATCAACGGGGAATCAACTTCTCTTCATCATAACAGGGGTTGTTCTTGGCGGAGCTGCAGGCTATCGGGGATTTTACTTGCAGAAGCATATCGAGCATTCGATTTTTATATCAGGGAAATATCGGTTATTTGGTCTGTTTTCTTTGGTGGTGCTTAGTTTTTTCGTAGGAAGATATTCTTCGCTTACGCCATACAGTGTGGGAGTTTATGTAAGCGGGCTGGTTAGTTTTATCTTGCTGCTCTGGAATCGTCATAGCGAGGAAATGCGCAAGGTTACACTTGATCCAAAGGGACATAGACCGCTCGTAAGAAGTTTTACGAGGATTAATCAATTGCGTACCTTGATCTTCATCACTATCGTTTTATTTGTCGGAGCATTTCAGCGCTTATCAGAAGTAGCTGCCTCTGTATGGAGTTGGTTTACTGCTTGGGTAAGAAATCTATTTAGCGGTGAGACACCGCAGGAGAATATCCCCAATTCTTCTGGAGTTACGGAGGCTCCTCCGCCCTTTCTGCCAAATGAGGAGAGAGTTCCGCAAGAACCATCGCCTATTTGGGAATTTTTGTTGAAAGCATTTGTTTTTTTGGCAGCTATCGCAATTCTAGGTTTTATATTCTATAAGGTTTGGAAATTATTTTTGAAGTTCACTGAGTATCTAGATCATCGTAAAAAGAACCCAATGCCTGTAGTCCCGCCTAAAACGGCATATATAGATGTTATTGAAACGATTGAGGAGAAACCGAAGAAGAAGAGCTGGCTTCGTTTCTTTCAGAGAGGATCTGTGCCTAATGATCCCGAGGAACGTATTCGATATTATTATCGAGAGTACCTTTTAAGGTTCAAAGGACAGGGCCATGAGATCCCAGCATATCTAACTCCTTTTGAAGTGAAACAAGAGCTGGACAAGATAATGACGAAAACCAAGACTGAAAGAACGAATAAAAAACAGAAGGGTGACATGGGAGCCGCTCCTGATGACCTATTCCCCTTATATAACGAAGTTAGGTACGGAAAGAGAAAGGTAAGTGAAGAAGCGATTCAACAAATAGATAGGGAATGGAAGAAAAATCAATAGGTAAACCTCCCCTTTACTTTTCCTTCTACGTTCAAGTATCATGGTAGAAATAGATAAAGATGCCAAAGGAGCTTATGCATGAAGACATTGACGAACACAAGCAAAATTGTAGATTGCACGATTCGAGACGGCGGTCTCGTAAACAATTGGGATTTCAGCGTTGAGTTTGTCCAAGGACTTTATGAAGGGCTGAATGAAGCAGGGGTAGAGTATATGGAGATTGGTTATAAAAACTCTCCCAAGTTACTTAAAGGAGCAGAAAAAGCAGGACCATGGCGCTTTTTGAATGATGATTTTCTGCGTAAAGTGATCCCGCAAAAAGGGAATACGAAATTATCTGCTCTGGTTGATATTGGCAGAGTAGACGAAGCTGATATTTTACCTCGTAGTGAAAGTATGCTGGACTTAATTCGTGTAGCTTGTTATATCAAAGATGTGGACAAAGGTCTTGAACTTGCACAGACTTTCCATGACCGCGGTTACGAGACAACACTGAATATCATGGCTCTTTCTAACGTTATGGAGAACGAACTTTTAGAAGCTTTTGAAATGATTAATGAGAGTGTTGTAGATGTAGTATATATCGTAGACTCATACGGTAGCCTGGATCATAACGACATTAAATACCTTGTTGAAAAATTCAAAAAGCATCTTCCAAATAAACGACTCGGTGTACATACACATAACAATATGCAGCTAGCTTTTTCGAATACACTGATTGCCTCTGAACTTGGTGTAGAGCTCCTTGATGCATCTGTATATGGAATGGGACGTGCGGCGGGCAATTGTCCGACGGAACTGCTTATTGCTCATCTGAAAGGAACCAAGTACAAATTGCGTCCGGTTCTAAGCGTACTGGAAAATTGGCTTGTGCCTTTGCGGGAAAAGGAAGAATGGGGTTATCTCCTTCCTTACATGGTTACAGGACATCTTGATGAACATCCCCGTTCAGCAATGGCTCTTCGAGCTTCGGAAAGTAAAGATCAGGTCGTAGAATTCTATGACAAACTCACCACGCCTGAAGTTAATTTTGAATAAACACTAACATTATAATACTTTGCTTGATGATAAGGACGCTCTATGTGAAATTCACATCGAGCGTTTTTTTGTGTCCGTATTCCGAATTTAATGAAACTTTAGAACTATAGTATGCGTCGATATGCATATGTGTTCACAAAAAAAGATACACGATTTCCTCTAAAAATGGTATTATAGTCCAGTAAAGTGGGAGAATAATGTTGAAATGTGTCATATTAGATCAAATATTGGGTAGCTAACTAAGTTGTTTTTTAGTATAGATGAATGGGAGGCATAGAAAATGTTATGAACTTAAAAAATGGATATCACAAATCCATTAAAATTTTGTTAGCGGGTTTGTTTTTATGTTTACTGACTCCATGGATGCCAAGTTCATTATCATCAACCGTAAATCAAGAATTTTATCATCTATTAGGACTTGGAATTTCATTAGTTTCTATGATTATTTGTTTATCTGCTTATAATCAGAGCAGAATGCGGGCAAAAGGGGATCAAACCAGAAATGGACAATATTTTTCTTACGTCTTCTTTGCTGGAGGAATGCTTAAACTGTTGTTATTTCTTTACTACGGAAAAATTACAATAGGTTATGAACTAATGGTTGACTCCGCAGATGCACTGCTCATTATTTTTATGGCTCGTTTCATCTGTGTACTGTGCATGTTGTTTCTAGGATTTAAACTACCTACAAAGAATCAGCCTTTTCCGAAGTGGGTTAGTTATACAATGGGTGTCTCGTACATTAGTTTTCTTGTGTTTATTCTTTTGAATAAGGGCGCAACGGAATTTTTCCTGAGCAGTTCGGATCCTTGGTCACAAACGATAAGTCCTATTCATTATGTTGCACATGCATCGCTTCTTATATTTTTTGTGTTCGCTTTGGCAGGTATCCTTTTCTCGCGGAAGAAGCGCTGTAACGAAATTAACTTCCGGCTGATACTAGGTGTATGTTTTTGTATTATAAGCCAAGGTTTTATACTTCAAGTCCAGTATGTTCAGGATGTATTCTTTACTTTTTCAATGATGTTTCAATTGATAGTGTATGTCATCTTTCAAAACACTTATTTTAACGTTTATATTGAAAGCCCGTTAGAACAGCAAAAAGCAACAAGAGAAAAATTGGACTATATGGCTCATTATGATGAGACAACAGGGCTTGAGAACCGGAGATCTTTGCTTCACTATGTGGGGGGATGTCTTGAAAAAGCAGAAGCGGATGGTGCACTATTAGGTCTGCTTGTTATTAATATTAGTCGATTTAAGATCATTAACGATTCGTTGGGTTACAGACTTGGGGACCAGCTTTTGAAACAAACAGGGCAACGCTTGCTTGACTATCAAGGGGGAAAAGAAGTATTTTCTCTTGGAGGAGATCGATATGCAATCGTTATGGGCCAAATAGAGAGTGTAGAAAAGTTACATAATCGGGTTTATGAAATTTTAGAGCATGTAAAAGAGCCTATATTTATAAAAGAAAGAGAACTATACATCACGCCTTCGGCGGGTCTTAGTATATATCCTTATGATGGTGCTATGCCGGACGAACTTCTTCGTAATGCAAATACGGCTTTATATTTTGCCAAAAATGAAGGGCAAGACTTTAATAGATATACCTTATCTATGAAGAAAGAGGCTCAAGAAAGCTTACAGATGGAACACGATATACGCAAAGGTCTAGAACGTGAAGAATTCTATCTTGAGTATCAGCCGCAGATTGATCTTGCTACCGGTGAAGTAGTTGGAGTAGAAGCGCTTGTTCGGTGGAACCATCCGATGAGAGGGCGTATATCCCCAGTCGAATTTATTCCTATTGCTGAAGAATGCGGACTTATCGTACCGCTCGGAGAATGGGTGCTTAGAGAAGCATGTTATCAGAACCGAATGTGGCAAAATCAAGGCTACAAACCTTTGACAGTATCCGTGAATTTATCGATTCAACAATTTCACGAAGTACAGCTTGCAGAACGAATTAAGCGTATTTTACTGGACACAGGTCTAGATCCTATTTACTTAGAACTTGAAATAACCGAAAGCACGATGTTTGATATGACGCAAGGTATGAAAGTGCTCGAAAGTATTAAAAAACTTGGAGTGCAGATCAGTATTGATGATTTTGGAACGGGCTACAGCTCACTTCATTATCTGAAAAATCTACCTATCGACCGTCTTAAAATTGATCAGTCCTTTGTGCGGGAACTGATGGTGGACCGTAACAATAAAGCGATTGTATCCACAATCACCTCTATGGCAAGGCATCTTCAGCTTAAAGTAACTGCAGAAGGTGTAGAGAACGAAGAGCAACTTTTATTTTTACAAGAACAGCACTGTAATGATGCGCAAGGTTATTTTTTCAGTAGACCACTTGCATCGACTGATTTCGAATCTATATTTTTAAAAGCTATCGCCTGAATGTATTCTCAGATCATACCCAGCACATGCATTTATTTTTTGTTACCTGAATTGCATGTGCTGAGACTGAGAAAACTGCATTGTATTTCTAAATTTAGGGTTGCAGAGAAATTGGGGTTATGATATATTATTTCTTGTCACTAATGAATGACGCTCATTCATTTGACGGGACGTAGCTCAGCTTGGTAGAGCACCTGGTTTGGGACCAGGGGGTCGCATGTTCAAATCGTGTCGTCCCGATCGTCAATTTGCGGGTGTAGTTCAATGGTAGAACTTCAGCCTTCCAAGCTGATAGCGTGGGTTCGATTCCCATCACCCGCTTCATAGTAAACCCTCTTGCCTTAGGCAAGAGGGTTTTTTTATGTTCCCGTACCTGGATCATATTGAATATAAATAAAGCTTTAGTATAATGGGTGAGGGTTAGTATAATTTTACATATTGAGGAGGGGGTGGGTGAAAAATGGCAGATGAATATGTATCCGCAACAGCCGTCTCTACGGCAACTAATTTCATCATGGAGCAGGAAACAACATATACACGTACCTACCGGACATACTTAAGACTGAGGGAAACAGGTCAGCTTGATTTGAAGTTTTGGCACAGTAATGCGGTAGACTCGACTTGGGATGTAGGGAACACTGCGAAAGGAAGTATGTCAGGCGGTGAATGGGTTATTGAAAGCGCTTATGTAGCGGTTAGCGGGCATAAACGAGATGGCAGCATTATACCTGGCAGCGCAATAAAGGTGACTTTTGATGGAGAAGTTAGCAAAGAAGTGGCTCCTGCAGAGAAGTTTTGGAGTGATTCGGTACATATAGATCTTCCGGCAGGACATGAATTAGTTTTCTCATGGACAATTTCGGCTTATGCAGGAAAATCGTTCACATACAATACAGAGGGGCTGCTTGTATCTGCTTTTGAAGCGGAAGGGAATAAGGCCGATGAAGAAGAAGGAGCCTTGTTTACATCATCCGAGAATCGGCTTGTTCTGCCTGCTTTTATAGGATATAAAAAACAGGTGAGGGAAGAAATTATTTTCTTGGGAGATTCAATAACTCAGGGAGTAAGAACACGAAAGGATGGCTACGAGTACTGGGTTTCTCGTATAGCTGATGGTCTTGGTCCTGATTATGGTATTTGGAATATCGGTTCCGGATGGGCAAGAGCCTATGACGCAGCAACGGATGGCCCGTGGCTTGCTAAATCCAAACAGGGTAGTATAGTGGCACTTGTTCTTGGTGTGAATGATATTGATATAGGCAGCAGAAGCGCAGCTGAATTACTTAATGATTTATCTATTATTATTCGAAAAATAAAGCGAAATCCGGAGCGTACGGGTGTACGAGTAATCTTATTTACTATCCCGCCCTTTAATTTTGCGGAAGAAAGAGAAGAAGTGTGGCGGACCGTTAATGAAGCGATACGTACACATCCACCAGAAGGAACAGATGTTGTGTTTGATATTGCCGAAGTTTTATCCTGCCCGGCACCAGAGGAACACCGGATTATGCCAAAATTCATGAGTAATGAATTTGATCCGCATCCAAATGGCGAAGCGGGAAAAGAAGTCGCGGATGCTTTTCTAGAATGGTTTCGCGAACAGAATTTATGAAATACAGGAAATTACAGATTTAGAAACTAATGATACCGTGCTATACTGAATAACAATTAAAGATGAATGAGAGGTAACCACACGTCCCATGAAGTAAAACACATGAAATCCTACGGATAACTGCAAACCGATAGTGAAGCAGGTTAGCTGTTTGCGGCTGACGACCCTAGGATAAGTGTGCCTACATTCAGTCATGGGAATGGTGTGGTTTTTTTGTGCTATTTATAAGTTATTTGTACCTTGAATAAGTTCTGTTCATTACTATGGCAGAGTAAGGTAGCACATTAAGACCTGGACTTATTTTACCTACCACCCATCTTTAGAGGTGCATTCATTTCTATAGGCTCTCGTCTTCGCTGCTGGCTGCTTGCTTGCAGTGTTTTAGCTTGCGCGAAGAGAAAGAGGGAGATATTCATATGACGACACTAATTCATATGCATGAGATCAGTAAGGAATGGAATGGAAAACAGTTGTTTGAACATGTGAACATGGAAGTAAATGAGCATGAACGAATTGCTCTGTTTGGACGTAACGGCTGTGGTAAAACGACACTATTACACATTTTGACGGGAAGCGAACAGGCGTCAGAGGGGACACTTTCCATTCACTTGGAACCGGAAGAGATTGGATTTATGCGGCAAGATTTCAAAGCAGATCCGGTGGAATCAGTACAAGAAGTGGCGTATAAGGAGAGCGGAGCTTGGGGAAGTTTGAAACTGAAATTACAAAAAACGGAGGCCGACCTCGCATCAGGCGATCAAGATAAGACCTCAGAATTAATGGAGCAGTATGGACAGATTACGGAACAATATGAAGCACACGGCGGCTATGCTAGAGAAATTGAACTTGAGAAAATGATGACTCACCTGGGGATTGGGGCAGAGTTATGGAACCGTCCTTATGTATCACTCAGTGGCGGGCAAAAGACTAGACTACGACTAGCCGCTTTATTAGCCAGCAAACCACGGCTTCTTATTCTTGATGAGCCCAGCAATCATCTGGATCATGAGAGTTTGGTCTGGCTTGAAGACTGGATTTTATCTTATCCAGGCACTATTATATTTGTCTCGCATGACCGAACTTTCCTAGATCATGTAGCGACGGGGATCTGTGAACTTAGCGAAGACGGTGTCCGTAAATATCCTGGGGGTTATGAAGAATATAAACTTCAGAAGAAGCGTGAGCGCAAAGAACAGGAAACGAAGTATCGCAAACAAGAACTTGCAAAAAAAGCACTAGAAGAATCCATTCGTAAATATCAGCAGTGGTTCATAAAATCTCACAATAATGCAGGTGATGTGACTGAAACGAGAGCAGCTGCAAGCTATTACAAGGCGAGAGCCAATAAAAATATATCAAGATATCATGCCAAGCAGAAGCAGCTGGAACGACTAGAAGGAGAGCGTGTGGAACGACCACGCGTGGGACCAAAAGTTAGTATGGAACTAAAGGATGGAGAGTTCGAAGCCCGTACTTTTGTTCAGCTTCAGGATGTAGAATATCGATACGAAGGTAATGATAAACCTGTTATCGCAGGAGCGACTTTTTCTGTCCAGCGCGGGAGGCGACTAGTCCTTCGGGGTCCGAACGGAGCAGGAAAAACAACCCTGCTTAAGCTGATCACGGGAAGCTTGACCCCACAGAAGGGGAATGTCGTCCTTCATCCGAAGACGAAGATCGGCTATTTTTCTCAGGAGCTGGAAGGTCTTCAAACAGAAATGACATTGTTGGACAGTTTGCTTGTTAATCCCTACATGACGCAGACCGAAGCTCGTACCGTACTCGGTAATTTTTTGTTTTCAAGAGATGATGCGTTTAAGAAGATAGGGGATCTGAGTATGGGAGAAAAATGCAGAGCGGCATTTATTCGTCTATATTTTAGTGGAGCAAACTTACTAGTTCTGGATGAACCGACTAACTATTTAGATATTGATACACGGGAAGTGATCGAGACAGCTCTGCTTCACTACGAAGGATCTCTTGTATTTGTATCTCATGATCGTACACTCGTTAGAAAGATTGCTAATCAGCTGATTGAGCTGAGCGGAGATGAACAAGGTCAGCTCCATATATATGATGGAAGTGTGGAAGAGTATGAGGATCATCTTGACCGGAAAAATAAAGTTCCAGCAGAGCGTGAGGAAGATAACCACCGCATGCATTTGCAGCACCGTTTACATGAATTACTGACAGGATCAGTCGCCTCAAATCATCGTAACGGTCAGCCTGAGGATGTAGAGTCTTACTATATGGAGGAGTCTGTTCTTTATGAAATCCGTCAAATACGTGCTCAGCTTGATGCATATGAGAAGAAGTAGTGCCTATTTTTGAGGCGAGGACTTGATTGGCACTTGTCATTTGCGTATAATAATGTAGCAATGAATATAGAAAAACTAAAGGAATGAGTGACACACTTTAGTTTCATCTATATATAAGATTTTAATGAGCAAAATGCGTGGATGGAGAAGAGTACACAGTGCTTTTGTACAGGGAGGAAGCGCCACTTAGATTGAGAGCGTTTCTACGAAATCAGGCTGTCGAAGTTCGCTCCGGAGCAGTTCCTTGAACAGCAGATAGGGTGTCTATGTAAATGCCTTATTTCATGGTCAGTAGAGGATACCGGTTCACGACCGTTACAAACGTGCTAAAGTGAGATTAATTTCGTACAGACTAGCTCGGTTTTATTTCTAAAAACCTTGGATTTTTTTAGTCGTACATGAATCTAACAAGGGTGGTACCACGGTCTTTTCGTCCCTTTTTTTGGGGGAGAAAAGGCCTTTTTTATTGATTAAAATTCTAAAGAGTTACGAAGGGAGTAACCACAACATGAAAGAAAGATTGGAAGCATTGCAAGTTGAAGCTCTCGCTGAGCTTGCAAACGTAGCCGATGATAAGGCACTAAGTGAAATACGTGTGAAATATTTAGGTAAAAAAGGAGCACTCACTGAGATTTTACGCGGTATGGGTGCCCTAAGTGCAGAAGAACGTCCGATTATCGGCCAAGTGGCGAATGAAGTGCGTGGTGCGATTGAGTCTGTTATTGAGGAAAAACAAACTGCTTTCCAAAAAGAAGAGACTGCGAGACGCCTTTCTAAAGAGAAAATTGATATTTCCTTGCCAGGACGCCGTATGCCTGAGGGAGGTCTTCATCCGTTAACAAAAGTAATTCAGGATCTTGAAGATATCTTCGTTGGGCTTGGTTACAAAGTGGCGGAAGGGCCAGAAGTTGAAACGGATTATTTTAACTTTGAAGCTCTTAACCTGCCGAAGAATCACCCAGCTCGGGATATGCAGGATTCGTTCTATATTACAGATGACATCCTCATGAGAACACATACTTCTCCCGTTCAGGTTCGTACCATGCAAGCCATGCAAGGAGAAACCCCAGTAAAAGTTATCGTACCAGGAAAAGTATATCGCCGAGATGATGACGACGCGACCCATTCCTTCCAGTTCCATCAGGTAGAGGGGATCGTTGTAGGCAAAAACATCCGTATGAGCGACCTGAAAGGTACCCTTTTGCAATTTGTTCGTGAAATGTTTGGTGCTCATACTGAGATCAGACTCCGTCCAAGTTTCTTCCCTTTTACAGAGCCGAGTGTAGAAGTTGACGTTACTTGCATTAAATGCGGCGGTGAAGGATGCAGACTATGTAAACAAACAGGTTGGATTGAGATTCTCGGAGCGGGAATGGTACATCCAAAAGTGCTGGAGATGGGCGGATACGATCCGGCTGAATACAGCGGTTTTGCATTTGGTATGGGTGTCGAGCGTATCGCTATGCTGAAATATGGTGTAGATGATATCCGTCATTTTTATAACAGCGATATGTCATTCTTGAAGCAGTTTGCAAGATTATAGAATTTTCAAATTACAAATCACAAGGTAAACCTATTTTTATAGAAGGAAGTGAACGTCCGTGAGAGTATCTACAGAGTGGTTGTCTGATTATATATCTCTTGAAAATGTAGCTCCGGAAGATCTGGCTGAGCGTATTACAAGAGCGGGAATTGAAATTGATGTAGTAGAAAACCGTAACCAAGGTATTACGAAAGTTGTAGTCGGTTACGTTAAGAGCAAAGAGAAACATCCGGATGCGGATAAACTTAATATTTGTAAAGTCGATGCAGGACTTGAAGAGGAACTTCAAATCGTGTGCGGTGCGAAAAACGTAGATGCAGGTCAAAAAGTACCGGTAGCTATGATTGGAGCTAAGCTTCCAGGCGGTCTGGATATCAAAAAAGCAAAACTGCGCGGCGTATTATCCCAAGGGATGATTTGTTCTGCGAAAGAGCTGGGACTTAATGATAAATTGCTGCCAAAAGAACAACAAGAAGGTATTCTTGTTCTGCCTTCCGATCTTGAACCAGGCACGCCGATTGAACAAGTACTCGGTCTTAATGATCATGTGCTTGAACTTGATTTAACACCAAACCGTTCTGATGCCTTATCTATGATCGGTGCAGCTTATGAAGTAAGCGCGATTTTAGGCAGAGAGATTACTTTGCCAAAACCGGAAGAGCAATTAACGGAGTCGGGTTCTCCTGCAGCTGAGCATATTTCAGTAACGGTGAATGCACCAGAGCTCTGCACTCACTATGCTGCTCGCTATATTACAGGTGTCCAAATTGCTTCATCCCCACAATGGATGCAAAATCGTCTTATGGCAGCTGGTATTCGTCCAATTAACAATATTGTTGATATTACGAACTATGTCATGCTTGAATATGGACAGCCTCTTCATGCATTTGACGCAGATCAGCTTGCTGGCGGCAACATTGTTGTACGTACGGCAGCTGAAGGCGAAAAGATGGTGACACTTGACGGACAAGAGCGCAAGTTGAAAGAAACGATGCTGCTTATTACCGATGGTGAAAAACCAGTTGCGATCGCAGGAGTTATGGGCGGAGAAAACTCCGAAGTAACGAGTAGTACGGTCAACCTTTTGCTTGAATCAGCTAGATTTGATGGAACTACTGTACGGAAAACATCTCGTGATCTTGGGCTTCGCTCCGAATCTAGCCTTCGTTTCGAGAAAAACGTAGATCCGAATGCGGTTATTCCGGCACTGAATCGCGCAGCATCTCTGATTGCTCAGTATGCAGCAGGTACTGTACACCCAGGGATTGTTGAATCTGCACCTGCTCAAACCGAAGAGCTTGTGATTTCTTTATCTACTGATAAAGTAAATAATTATCTAGGAACTCAACTCACAACAGAAGAGATCAAAGCGATTTTCGATCGTCTTGATTTTGCATATGAGGTATCATCCGGTGATGAACTTGAAGTAACCGTTCCTACCCGCCGCGGTGATATTACCCGTGATGTAGATTTAATCGAAGAAGTAGCAAGACTATATGGATATGATCTTATTCCTACGACGGTGATCGAAGGTCCGACTACACCAGGTTCCTTCACGAAGGATCAAACGATTCGTCGTGCGCTTCGCGCTCTTCTTTCGAATGGCGGTTATCATGAAATGATTAGTTATTCTTTTGTAAATCCGGTGCGCGGTTCATTGTTCTCGGAACTTACAAAAGGCAGTCACTCTGTTAAACTTTCTATGCCGATGAGTGAAGAGCAAAGTGTGCTAAGAACTAGTATTTTACCGCAGATGCTTTCCGCAGCAGAATACAATCGGAATCGTAAACAGGATAGCTTGGCACTGTTTGAGATTGGAAATGTGTTCTATACAGAGGAAGAAAGCTTGACGAAGCAGCCACGTGAGATTCCTGCGCTATCCCTGCTTCTTAGTGGGAATCGTGTAGAAAAACAATGGAATACAACTGTAGAAAAAGTGGATTTCTTTGATCTTAAAGGTGCAATTGAGTCTATCTTTGCTTATCTTGGTCTTGATAAATATGTGTCTTATATCGCAAATGAACCGAAGGATTTCCATCCGGGACGTTCTGCTTCGATTTATCTGAATATCGAGGGCAAGGATGCGATTCTGATTGGAACAATGGGGCAAGTTCATCCTGATATTCAAAACAGCTACGATCTAGCGGATACGTACGTTGCGGAATTGTCACTTGAAGCAATCTATGAATATGCTAGACCTGCACTCGTATATCGTGAGCTTCCTCGTTTCCCTGCTGTTGAACGTGATATTGCGGTTGTTGTTGAGGAGAACGTTGAAGCAGGTGCTATGTTGTCCGCTATTCGCGAATCGGCGGGAGAACTGTTACAATCGGTTCAGGTGTTCGATATCTTTACCGGAGAAAAACTAGGTCTTGGCAAGAAAAGTGTTGCTCTTGCTCTGACTTACCGTCACCATGAACATACGCTGACAGAAGAAGAAATTACAGCCGTTCATAGTAAAGTAGTAGAAGATCTTTCTACTCGTTTTGGAGCCGAACTCCGAAAATAAGGATATGACGGGCTTGGCATGTAAGTTTCCATGTTTCTCCTTCATTTTTTGAGGTAATATTTGAAGGAATTGCTCTAAGTCACATCGAATCCTTAAAGATAAAGGCTTCGATGTGACTTTTTGTTTAGGGATCTTTATACTTAAACATATATACCTAATAAAACAGGGTTACATCATCCAGAATCAACATACAGACTTGAAGGAGGGCACAACTGTGACTACACCTGATCGTACACGCGTTACCGTAGAGATCTACGGAACTTCTTATAAATTGGTCGGCAGCAGTGCCGAATATATGAAACAAGTGGCCAGTATGGTCGATGAAAGAATGAACACCATTTCTAAAAATCATTCCAGGCTGGATACTCCTAGACTAGCAGTACTCACTGCAGTACATATGGCAGAAGAGTCTCTTCAGGTTCAGCAAGTAAAGAATGAACTGAAGATGGTCACTGGTGAACGCACTCAGCTCGTTACTGAGCTGGATAAACTTAAGAATACTTATGAACAACAAAAAGAAAAATTAGAGCAGTTTGAAACGGTTACGAAAGAGATGGAGAAAGAAAAGCAATCTGCTCAGCAAGCACTGGCTCAGCTTGAGAGTGTTCGTGCCAAAGAACAAAAGGCACTCAAAGCTCAGCTTGAAGAAGCTCTTGCGAAGGTTTCACTTCGGGAGGGAGAATTAAAACAGGCGAAGCAGAATAATACGGAACTCTCTACTCGTCTGCAGCAGAACGATAAAAAGTGGCAGCAACAGTTGTCGGAGAAACAAAAAGAGCATGCGGAAGCACTTGAGGCTCGGCGTAAGGAAGTACTGGCTGAGGCAGAGCAAAAGCATAAGAAACTACAAGAAGAAGCAGACACGAAAATGAAAGAGCTGAGTTTACTCCTGAATCAGCGTTCTGCTGAACTAAATAAAGTGGCTCAAGAGCGTAAAGCGCTTGAAACTAAATTCCAGACGGATCAACAGAACTGGGAGAAACAACTTAAAGCAAACAAAGAAAATTGGGAGCAACAGCTCCAAACAGAGAAACAAAATTGGGATAAAGGGCTCCAAGCCAAACTCCAAAACCTCACGGAGCAACATCAGCGTAAGCAACAGGAGCTAGAGAATAATTGGAAACAGTTGAAAAAAGATCTTGAAAAGAAATTGGAACGTAAGGAGCAGGAACGTGCGGCTGCAGATCAAGCACTGCAAGATTATAAACAGCAGAGCGCGGAAGAATTACAAACCATGCAGGAACTGGCTGACACCGAAATTCGTGAAGCTCGCATCGCGGCTGAAGAACAGATTCGTCAAGCAGAAGCACAGCTGCAAACGAAGCTTGAACAATGGAAAGAACAGCATGCTATTGATATCGAATCCATCAAAGCGGAGGCTCATGCAGAAGCAGAGAAGAGTATTAATGAAGTCATGGAAATGCTTACGGAGACCGAAGAGAAGCATGCAAATGTAATTTCTTCTATTAGGGCAGATGCGCAGCAGCGCACAGAACAGCTGGAACAACGGCTTCAACAAGCAAATGATGATCTAGAAGCAGAACGCGAAAGATCGGAAGAACAGCTCCAAGAATTGAAGAAGGAAATGGAAGCTAAGGTACAAGAAGCTGAACGCCTTGCAATGGAAGAAGCAGAGAAGGCCGAGGCAGAAGCGTATGAATTATACAAAACAGAACTGAATAACACGAAACAGCAAATTATGGCTGATCATGATAAGAAAGAGCAGAAACTTCTTCAAGAACTGACTCAATTGCAGGAGAGTTTGGAGAAAGAGCGAAAAGAAGCAAGTTTACAGCTTGAAGAAGCAATAATCCAACTTTCTGAAGAAGAAGAACAACGTAAACAATTGGCGGCTGTATTAGAAGAAGAGAGAGCTCGAATCCAGGAACTTGAATCTTTGAATATTGCTGCTGATGAGAACATCTCGAAATATACACGCCGAGTACAGGAGCTTGAACAGCAGATTACGGAAACTAAAGAAAGCAGTGCTGCTCTGCAGAGAAAGCTTTATTCAGCGGAACAAGATGGGTTGAAAGCACAGGAAAGAATAGTGGAGCTGAAACAAAAAGTACAAGAAGCGGCTGATCGAGAAACAGCGAGTACTGCGCTGATTCGTAAATTACAGGAACAACAAGCGGCTAGTCAGCAGGAATTAAATAAAATGAAACAAGCGGGAGCAAGAGCCGAAGAGGAACAGCGCCGATTGCAAAAAGTAATCGAACAAGCTCATGCGGCAACCCGCAAATTACAAAGTGAAATTGCTTCGATCTCAGCAAGTGAGAAGAGTTGGAGAACAATTGCGGAACAAAGACAAAAGGATATTAGTCAGCTGGAGAATGACGTCTTAGAAAGTGCAGATCAATTGGAGTCTGCAGAAGCGCGTCTTCGTGACTTGCAGCAGGAGCTAAATAAGGCTCAAGAGGAATCACAAAGATCACAGCGGCACGCAGAAGAGCTTAAAGAACAGTTGTCTGTGCTTGACGGTAAGTATGCCGAACTGAATGCTAAATTTGAATCTTCCGTAAAAGAGACTCAGCAGCATCTTCAGATAGCAGAGCAGTACGAACAAGAACTACAGCAGATTCGCAAAAATCTGAATGTTCTTGAAGCTGAACTGAAAGATGCCAAAGAAGAAGTGAGCAGCAGGCAGTCTCTACTCGATAAAGCAGAAGAAGAAGCGATTGAATGGCAATTAAGATGTGAAGAACTTACCGAAGCCGAGTCCAAGCTTCAGCAGGAACGAAAACAGTTGGAAGAGGAGCAGAAACAGCTTCGCAGTCAACTTAGAGATTGGAATGAGAAAGAACAAGAGTGGACAAGTCAGCTGGAGCGAATGGATCAAGAGAATCAAGAGTTGCAGCGCGAATATCAATATCTCATGAACCAACAAGCTGACTGGGAAGCAAATCGTAAGCATCTTGAGGAGGAAGTGAAGAGCTGGCAGCAACAGATTGCAGCTGGTAATGATAGATTGCTTGAATTGTCCTACGAGAAAAATGAAGCGATCTCCCGTTCTTCTTCGCTCGAAAGTGATAAAAAAGCACTTGAAACCGAACTTCAAGAAATTATGGAGCGTTATGAAATAACGGCTCACCAATTGAGGCTCCTTGAGGTTGAACGTGAAATGCATCAAGACAAATCAGAAGATTTGGCGAATGACTACCGTAAGTTGCAAGAAGAGTATGCTAAACTCCAAACGGAATATAATGAATGGATTGAACTGATTGAGCAGGATCAAAACTAATGCAGCTATCATTCATTAGAAGAAGCATTGTATAAATCATTGTAAAAGACCCTCGTGCCAGGCTAACTAGCCTGGCACGAGGGTCTTTTGTGTTGCTATTCTTCTACAATAATTTTGGATATCATTGTCGAGTGACCTTTTCCGCACCAGACGGAGCAGGCAACTTCAAATTCCCCGGTTTCTTCCGGTGTAATTACAGTAGAACTCTTTTTTGTATCTAGCTGCACGCCGAGTCCTGGTACAATTATTCCATGGTTCCCTTCTACGTTTTCATAAACGATACGAACGGGAACTCCTTTTTTAACACGATATTCAGGTTGATCGAATTCGTAATTTGTTGCTTTAATAGTAATTTCTTCACTTGCTGCTACATCTGATTCAGTAATTCCGCTGTCTGAACCTGATTTCGAGTCTTGACCGCATGCAGCAAGTACGAATAGTAACATTGCACTTAGAAGTAGTACGATTGCTTTTTTCAAGAGTGAGAACCTCCCATAAAAATATTTTAGGTACATACATCTTTATGATACCGTAGATCTTCTAGGGGTGTACATTCCAAATACGTCTTATTTTTGAATAATATCAACAATAAAAACAACAAAAAAAGGTCTCCTTCATATAGAAGAAGACCTTTTTACTGTTATGTTCATTTATTTATGTTTTTTTGCAGCATCGAATGGTGTTGGAACGAAAATATCTATAATCCCAATCACAAGTGCTGCCAGAAGAGCGCCGAGAATACTTGCGGATACATCGTTAACAATATATTGGGATAACCAGATGACAAGCGCACTAACGAGAAATCCCACGATGCCCCGACCGAATGGAGATACTCTCTTGCCGAAAATACTTTCGACCACCCATCCGAGTAGTGCAATTACCAGTGCTAACAGAAGTGCACTGCCGAAACCATGTACAGAGAAACCAGGAACGATCCAACTTACCAGCAACAATACAATTGCTGCCACAATAAAACGAACAATTGCCCCTAAAATTGACATATCATATATCCTCCTTAAATTTGATGTATTCTTGGGTATGCATAACCTATTATGTAGCAAATCAACACAAATTATGTGTAGATTTGATTTCTCAAATGGCACAAGTCCTGCTCATTCGTTATAATGAAATATAGAGCCTGAGAGGAGTTGTCACATTGGATTCGAAAATTTTGCATACGTTAGAATATCGTAAAATTTTAAATACAATATCTCTATACACACAAACCGAGATAGGTAAACATAAAGCAGAAAATTTAATGCCTGTTTCTGATCTTGAAGAAGTGAAATCTTTGCTTACAGGAACAGACCAAGCTGTGGCTGTAGATCGCTTAAAAGGTATTCCTTCTTTTACTGGAGTGACCGATATTACATCTGCTGTGAAAAGAGCTCGGATCGGAGGAACACTCAGTCCTCATGAGTTGCTTGCTATCCACAATACGGTTCATACGGCACGCAGGCTTAAACGTATCCTTCACAGCATGGAAGATGAGATTGAAATCAGCAAGTTGTCATTTTTAAGTGAGCAGCTTTCAGAACAAAAACCGCTGGAAGATGCCATTAAATCTTGTATCAATGAAACAGCAGAGGTGCTGGATTCTGCGAGTTCTGCATTGTCTCAAATTCGAAGAGAACTTCGGTCAGGTGAATCGCGGATCAGAGAAAAACTGGACTCCATGATTCGTTCATCTACGGTTTCCAAAATGTTACAAGATCAACTCATCACCATTCGCGGGGATCGTTTCGTTATTCCTGTAAAAGCGGAGTATCGTGCCCACTTCGGTGGTATTGTTCATGATCAATCAGGATCGGGGGCTACTCTTTTTATAGAACCGGAATCCATTGTTGCCATGAACAACAAGTTAAGAGAGACACGTTTAGCAGAAGAACGCGAAATTGAAGTCATTTTGCAGAAATTGACAGCTCTTGTAGGTGAACAATCGGAGTGGTTAATTGATGATGTCGAATTATTAGGAACCCTTGACTTCATTTTTGCGAAAGCACGAGTTGCCCGTGAAATGAAAGCAACGCTGCCAATCATGAACGATCGTGGATTTATGAAGATCAAAAAAGGGCGTCATCCTTTAATCCCACTGGATAAAGTTGTTCCAACGGATCTTGAACTTGGAAATTCATATAGTTCGATTATTGTGACAGGACCAAATACAGGAGGGAAAACAGTTACCCTTAAAACGGTTGGTTTACTCAGCCTTATGGCGATGTCAGGATTATTTGTGCCTGCGGAAGATGGAAGTCAGTTGAGTGTTTTTGATGCGATCTATGCTGATATTGGTGATGAGCAAAGTATTGAACAAAGTCTCAGTACGTTTTCAAGCCATATGACGAATATTATTCGCATTTTATCTCAAATGACACCGAAAAGTCTGGTGCTTCTGGATGAGCTGGGTGCAGGGACAGATCCTGCGGAAGGCTCTGCGCTTGCGATCTCCATTCTTGAGCATATTCACTCTACAGGTTGTCGTATGATTGCAACGACTCACTATAGTGAACTGAAAGCATATGCATACGAACGAGAAGGAATTATTAATGCGAGCATGGAGTTTGATGTTGCGTCACTTAGTCCGACTTATCGCCTATTGATTGGTGTACCTGGCCGTAGTAATGCGTTTGCTATTGCTGAACGTTTGGGTCTGCAATCTGATATCCTCGACTATGCACGCGGTGAAGTGAAAGAAGAAGATCAGCGTGTTGAGAACATGATTGCATCCCTTGAAGATAACCGGCTTAAAGCGGAACAGGAACATGATAAAGCTCAGCAAATTCGTGCAGAACTTGAGCAGCTCCGAAGTCAGCATGAACATGAGATTAAAAAGCTGGAAGAACAACGTGAGAAATGGTTGCAGAAAGCGGAGCAAGAAGCTCGTGATATTGTAGCCAAAGCGCGTCAGGAATCGGAGAAGATCATTCAAGACCTTAGAAAAATGGCACTTGAAGAAGGTGCTTCTGTCAAAGAGCACAAGTTGATTGCTGCTCGTAAAGGACTAGAAGAAGCAGAGCCGGCGGAACGTAAGAAAAAAGTGAAGAAAGCCGCTGGGACCAAAAAAATTGGCCTTGGGGATGAAGTGAAGGTTACCAGTCTGAATCAAAAAGGCCATGTGGTTGAATTGTCTGGCAAAGAGGCACTTGTTCAGATGGGTATTATGAAAATGAAAATAGCCGTCGCGGATCTGGAACTGATCGAAACGTCGCAAAAAGCATCGACTCAGGTCCAGCGCCATGTTACCTCGGTGAAACGGACTCGTGATGATAACGTGCGGTCTGAACTTGATTTGCGAGGAGCGAATCTTGAGGAAGCACTGATTGAAGCGGATCGTTTTATTGACGAAGCGTTTTTATCTAACCTAGGACAAGTGTACTTAATTCATGGTAAAGGAACAGGAGTACTCCGTACGGGAATTCAGGATTATTTAAGAAAACATAAAAATGTCAAAAGTTATCGTCTTGGGAATTATGGAGAAGGCGGTAACGGAGTGACCGTTGTTGAATTGAAATAAGCAGGTTCTATATGTACAGGAGGATCTATGAAAAATTTGACCCGGATTTTATTTGCTGCTGCTATCATATTTTTCGCAGCAGGAATCGTGTATATGATGAACGGGTAATGGGCTAAGATGAAATGGGATAGTATGAAAGGATGAATAAAATGGAAACAACAGTATGTCCATGGTGTCAAACAGAAATCGTATGGGATGAGGAACTGGGTCCGGAAGAAGAATGCCCTTATTGCAATAATCCTCTATCAGCCATTCCAGACCAAGAAGAACCTGAAACCATTGCAGATGAGTTTCAAGCCAATAAACAAAATGAGAATCTTCCTAAAGTGAACCTAGAGGGATATCGTACGGTTAACTTAATGCTCACAGAAGAAGAGGAACTTTTGAAAGAAAAAGCGGCTGCGCAAGCAACCGAAGAAGATTATGATCAACTATGGGAGGATGAAACAGATACGCTTCTTCCTACTGCCAGAGTACTCGATCAATATGAAGAATCTGGGGTTGATTTGGCTAAATATTCTGATGCTGTACAGTCTATTCTCGATTTACAAGAGGAAGCACCTGAATGTCCAAACTGTCGTGAATTTTTGCTTCATACCGGTGTACAGACGGTAACAAGAGATAGCTTCACAAAAATTCAATCCGTGATGCCTCCGCTTGAAGCGCCATTTGGTTTGAATATTTATGTTTGTCCTTCTTGTTTCCAAACGACACAAAGTCTAGCCTCCGAGGATAGACTACGTATGGTGAAACGCTTAAGTCAAAGTAAATAAGAAACACTTTATATAAGGGAACACATACCGCTTCAAGGTGTGTGTTCTTTTTTTGTTTCCAATTTTATGAAATTGATAAACCGAGACAAGTTTTTTGTGAAGAGAGGACATATTAGTTTTGTTACTTATGGTAGTCCTGCTTCCTAAAGGTAGCAGAGCGTAAGGAGGGAAACGAAGTGAAAAAGGCGATGCTTGACGGGCAATCCAAACTGCTTCTGTTTGTAAATGGTTTGTTTGTGCTTGCGAGTGCCTTATCCGGCACCTTTATTAATGTGTTTCTATGGAAAAGCCGTCAGGATTTCACCATGATTGGTTGGTTTACCATCAGTCAGCAAATAGCGCTTGTACTTACTTTTTGGCTGGCCGGAAAATGGGTGAAAGAACATAATAAAATGAATGTTATTAGAGTCGGCATTTTATTATCAGCTGTATTCTATCTTCTTGTACTCTGGCTTGATCAGCAAGCAGTATCGTATATTTGGCCATTGGGATTATTATTAGGGGCTTCGCTTGGTTTGTTCTGGATCTCATTTAATGTGGTTTATTTTGAAGTCACTAGTCGAGATAACCGCGACTTGTTTAATGGATGGGTTGGACTTATCGGCTCACTAGTCGGGATTGTGGGGCCCTGGGCATCGGGTCTTGTTATTTCACTATCAAAAGCAAATCAAGGATACAGAATCATATTTATGATTTCGATGGTCGTATATGGACTAGGCGTTATTGTCAGTTTCTTTTTGAAAAAAAGAAAGACAGAAGGGACTTACTACTGGATAGAGCCTTTTCGTCAACTGAAGATTACAGCAAGTCCATGGCGTCATGCGGCTCCTGCTCTTGCTTTCCAAGGGATCAGAGAAGGCGTGTTTTCATTTTTAGTAAACCTCTTGGTATATATCGCTACAACTCAAGAAGTAAAATTAGGACAATTCTATCTGTATACATCTTTAGTGGCTCTTGTCAGTTATCATTTTGTTGGAAAATGGTACAAACCATCTCATCGGTACTATGGATCTTTGGTAGGGGCTGTATTGCTTTCTTTGCTTACACTGCCTTTATTATGGTCTGTTAATTACAGCACCTTACTCATCGTTGGTATCGGGTCAGCATTATTTATGCCGTTTTATATTTTGCCGATGATCTCTTCTGCATTCGATCTCATGGGCACAAGTGATGAAATGGTGTCAAAAAGAGTCGAACTTGTCGTATTGCGTGAAATTTGTCTAACCACGGGGAGAATTGCAGGCGTTCTTATCTTTATCCTAGTCCTATCTATCCATGATTCAAGCAGAACAATGACATGGCTTATGGTAATCCTCGGGTTTTCACCGGTTCTCAGTTGGTTTTTTCTTCGTAGGCTCGTTCGTATCTAGCTGTACATAAAGGTCTTGAATACGGGCAAGCTATCAAACGAGAATGAAGAGTCATAACCTAAAGGAGGTAAGATTTATGCAAAATGGATCAATGCAGCCTATCACAGGAAAAGAACTCGAGTACATTGCTGATTGTTTATCGAATGAAGATTTATTGACGAAACAGTGTGCAGCGACTGCATCAAGTATTCAAAACCCACAGCTGAAGCAAGTTTTAAGTCAGCACATTCAAATGCATAAGCAGCATGCGGATCAGCTTATTGGCGCTCTGCAGCAACACCAGCCGCTAGCACCCACACAACCATCTAACTAACAGATAAAAACCATTCAAATATGGAGAGGGAGGCAAAATAAGATGAATACATCATCCACGGGTTCATTCATGCCTGATGCAGATTTGGCGTATACGGTCTTAGCCGATTTAAAAAGAACGGTACGTGAATACACAACGGCTACCACGGAATCCAACTGCCAAACAGTTCGCCAAATGTTTACTGATTTAACGAACAGTACTTTAAAATTGCAGGGCGAACTTTATACCGTTATGCAACAAAGCAATATGTATCCAGCTCCAGGTAAGGCACTCCAATCGGACATTGATAAACAAATACAGACAGCGAATCAAACAAAACAGGAATGCGATCAATTTGTACAACAAAAAAATAGCCAAATGGCAGTCAACTCGCCAATTGGCCAGCCTTATGGATCACCATTAAATATGAATGAACATTTCTCCCAGCCGGGTAATCCTAGCTTTAGATAGTGAACCTATTTTTGAATAAAGAGAAACCAGCGCCTCGCAAACTAAAAGGTGTTGGTTTTTTTATTTGCAGTAATATTCATTTCATGTCATATTATATTTAATCTGCTTAACGAAAAGGCAGCTGCATGGCCCGTAACACGGACCCGTTACTGAAGATGCACTCTGGAGGGAAATGCATGATAGAACTTAACGATTTGAAATTAAAAGTACTTAATTTGTTAAAAGAAGACGCGAGAAGAACCCCGGCACTCCTTGCTACTTTACTTGGGACTTCGGAAGACGAAATCAAGAAAGCGGTATCGGAACTTGAGAAAGACAATGTAATCGTGAAGTATGCGACCGTTGTGAACTGGGAAAAAGTCGATGATGAGAAAGTAACTGCCTTAATTGAAGTTCAAATTAGTCCTGAACGTGGTCGTGGTTTTGAAGGGATTGCAGAGCGTATTTATTTGTATCCACAAGTGAAATCCGTGTACCTTATGTCAGGAGCGTATGACCTTCTGGTTGAGATTGAAGGACGTAATTTGCGTGAAGTTGCTAATTTTGTATCCGAAAGACTTTCTACGATCGATTCTGTATTGTCGACCAAGACAAACTTTATTCTTAAAAAATATAAACAAGACGGCATCATTTTTGAGCCACATCAAGAAGATAAACGGCTCCCTATTTCGCCATAAAAGGAAGTATGAGAGATGATAGTTAACCAAGATAAAAAAGATAATAAATCCGGTTCGAAATCGATGAGTTCTTATCTAAACCCAGGGGCTCAGCAAATACCTCCGTCAGGGATCCGTAAGTTTTTTGACCTCGTTGGTCCTAACAAAGGGATTATTTCTCTTGGCGTAGGGGAGCCTGATTTTATTACCCCATGGCATATGCGTGAAGCTTCTGTATACTCGCTTGAACGCGGGTTTACGAGCTATACGTCGAACGCCGGTATGATTGAACTTCGAGAAGCGATCAGTGATTACCTGGAACGGGGATTTCATACCCCATACGATCCTGAAGATGAAATTCTCGTTACCGTAGGTGGAAGTGAAGCTATTGACCTGGCATTACGTGCACTGATCGTGGCGGGCGATGAAATTTTGGTTCCTGAGCCTTGTTATGTAGCCTATTCGCCTATTATTGCGCTTGGCGGCGGCGTTCCCGTAGGTGTAGAAACGGTAGCAGAAAATAATTTTAAGCTGACACCAGAAGCTCTTGAAGCAAAAATCACACCTAAATCCAAAGTGCTTATTCTCTGTTATCCAAGCAATCCAACAGGGGCAATCATGACATATGAAGATTGGCTACCCATTGCTGAAATCGTAGAGAAACATGATCTTATCGTTATTTCGGATGAAATCTATGCAGAACTTACATATAACCAAAAGCATGTAAGTTTTCCTTCGATCCCTGGGATGCGAGACAGAACCATCCTGGTAAGCGGGTTCTCTAAGGCATTTGCAATGACAGGTTGGAGAATTGGTTACATGTGCGGAAACTCTGATCTGATTTCAGCAATGCTTAAAATTCATCAGTATACGGTAATGTGTGCTCCTTCTATGGGGCAAGTTGCCGCTTTGGAAGCTTTGCGTAATGGATTAGAGGAAAAGGATCGAATGGTGGAGTCGTACAATCAGCGCCGCCGATTAATTGTTCAAGGGTTCCGGGATATTGGACTTGATTGCCACGAACCCCAAGGTGCTTTCTATGCATTTCCAAGTATACGCAAAACAGGACTTACCTCAGAAGAATTTGCCCACAAGTTGTTAACGGAAGGCAAGGTTGCAACGGTTCCAGGCGGTGTATTTGGTTCCGGCGGAGAAGGCTATCTACGCTGTTCTTATGCGACTTCTCTTACTCAATTAAATGAAGCTCTAGAAAGAATCGGGAATTTTGTTTATAAACTCGAACAAGTGGGTAAATAAAAATATATAATGTTGGTTGCCACTTGGTATAAATAAAACTAAAATGTAAACAATTCAACTATTTCCGTAAATTGTAACAATTGGTACTTGGGTTTATTCGTTTTTATGCTATAATCTGTAAGGATATAGATTTCTAGGGAGGGATTTACCTTGTTTTGTGCCGACTATGACTTGCCGACATACCGAGGTCAATATGCTGTGGATAGCGATAGCAGCACCTCTTGGCTTACAAACTCGGAGAAAGCATCATCACGCAATCTTTCCTTGGAAGATGAAATCCATATCCTGCGCAGCAAGATGGAAAGAATCTTTTTGGAAGAGAAGTCTTTTACTTCAGACATAGTGATCGAAATCAGCAGCTTGCTTGATTTAAAGATCAATGAATATATGAAGACCTATCCTAAGAAAGCATAAAAGCGTGAGCTCATTTTACAGGAGAAGACCCTTTTGAGGGTCTTCTTTTTTTGTGAAGCAGTATTGTGATATGATGTGAAATAAGGGAAAAAGGAGGAATCATTAAAGTGGATAACAGAAGCAGATGGGCTATAGTTGCATTATTATTCATGGTAATACTCACGGCTTGCGGCAAAGAGGAAGATACGGCGTTCCAGATTTTTATGACAGATGATCAAGGCAGTATCGTCGGCATTGAAGATGAACTTCAATCTAAGTTACAAGAAAAGTTTGGGGACAGAGTAACGATAGAAGTCATTTCAAGTCCGATCTATAATCAACAAAAGATTCTGCTTGAGTACGTTGGAAAAGCGAATGATCTGATGATTATGCCAGAAAACGATATGAAATCGTATGGTAGACAAGGTTCACATATTGCACTTGAAGATGCTTTTAACCCGGAAACCTATAGTCGTGGTTTTTTTGAGGGCGGTACATATGAGATTGACGAAAATGGAGATATGTCTAAAGATATGGTAACAGGTGATCATTTGTTTGGGATTCCACTTGATGAAATGACGATATTTAAAGAGTTGAATTATCCAGCAAAAAATTTGTTCGCGACCATCCCGGTTTCCACATCTGATATTGCATTAGCAAAAGAAGTTCTTAAGTTTATGACGGAATCGAATTAATTTATAATGAACGGACAAAGTGATATACCAGTAGGAGGGGGGCTGAGGGATGCTCATTATGGTAACAGGGGGAGTAAGCAGCGGTAAAACCCAGTTTGCACTATCCTATGCCTCAACACTTGCACGGGAAGGCATTTATATTACAGATGAAGATGCAAAACCTTTGCCCGAAAAAATGAGAGCCCCGTCCAAACTGCGCAGAGTACATACCTCTTCTCACCAGTCACTTCCGGATACACTTGATCACATCAACAGGGAATCTAACTTGTTCCGTGCTGATCATCGAATTGTTGTTATTGATAGTTTGACCAGCTGGATGATTAGTGAATGGAAAAACTGTTGGAATAGTGCGGATCAAGCTCGTATTATAGCAAGGTTGGAGCAATTAAAGGAAGTTGTTTTTTCTTATCAGGGATTACTTCTGATTATTACTAACGAAATGCAGGGAAGTTTTCATCCTTCTGAGGAGGAAAAACAATTCATTTCTTCAATGGCTGAGATGAATCGTATGATTGCAGTCAGAAGCGACCAGGTGTTTCAGCTCACTTCAGGCATTGCAAGCGAGATCAGCAGGAACAAAATCAGATATTAATTGGAGGGTATAATGAAGATATATACTAAATCAGGTGATAAAGGCCAGACTTCGGTGATCGGTGCAAGAGTACCAAAAGACGATGACCGGGTCGAGGCTTATGGCACTATTGATGAACTAAATAGTTTTGTCGGTCAAGCCATCAGTATCATAACGACTGAAGAGAAGTTTGCGGATTTGAAAGAAGAACTGGGGATAATTCAGCAGGAGTTATTCGATTGTGGATCTGATCTTGCTTTTGTCAAATTGGAGGAAGGGAATTATAAAGTGTCTGGTGATATGGCAGAACGTTTAGAACAGTGGATTGATCTTCATCAAGCTGAAAATCCGCAAATTGAACGTTTTATTATTCCGGGAGGATGTGCCTTATCTTCCGCACTTCATGTGTGCCGTACGGTAAGCCGAAGAGCAGAACGCCGGGTAGTAACGCTTGGGTCTCACACTGAAATTAATCCTAGCGTCAGGCTGTATATGAATCGTCTGTCGGATTACTTCTTTGTTATCGCCCGTACGGCAAATGTTCGTTCCGGCGTTCCTGATGTAGAATATCTTCGCAGCAAAAAGGTGTTTCGAAGCAAATGATGTCTTACTATGATCCAATTGTATATGTTGTTCTTCCAGAAGATGAAGGGATGCTTCTAAAAACGATTTTGCAAAAAAGATTAGGAGTTTCCCGCAAGTTAATGTCCAGAGTGAAAATGACCGAATGTGGAATTCAATTAAATGGTCAGCGCGTCTATATCAGTGAGAAAGTAAAGGGCGGAGACCGAATCGAACTTCGAATGGAAAAGGAGACTTCGGAAGATATTTTACCGGAGCCTATTCCCTTTGACATCATATATGAGGATAATCATCTACTCATTGTGAATAAACCTGCCGGAATGATTGTACATCCAACCAGTGGTCACTATACGGGAACACTTGCCAATGGAGTGGTACATTATTGGCAGGAAAAAGGTGAACAGGTGCGTTTTAGACCTGTCCACAGGCTGGATCAAGACACATCTGGGGTTCTGTGTATAGCTAAGAATCCATATGTACATCAGCACATTTCCGAGCAAATGATACAGGGAGCGGTAGATAAGTATTATACAGCGATCGTGCATGGGTATCCTGAACCGGCAGAAGGGATTATTGACGGACCTATTGACCGCGATCCATTAGAGCCGCATCGCCGGATCGTTACACCGGATGGTTATCCAGCTCGCACATTGTATCATATAGTGGAACGTTATCCACATGGCAGCATGGTGCAAATAAAGCTCGAGAGTGGACGAACCCATCAAATCAGGGTTCATATGAGTTCGATCGGTTGTCCGCTAATGGGGGATACTTTTTATGGTGTCGATCAGCTCACACATGCAAAATTTAACCGTGAACAGGCACGACTAACGGATACATGGATGAATAGACAAGCTTTGCATGCCAGTAAGCTTTCTTTCACTCATCCACTTTCAGGGGAAAGAGTGACGTTTACTGCCGATTTACCAGCAGATATGGCACAGTTAAAAGCACAACTTGAAGAAGTGCAGGGTTAACAAAAATAATAACAAAACAGCTATCGATTCAGGAGGAACGTAGTATATGAGTCAATTAACCGTATATCAATATGCGAAATGCGGCACTTGCCGTAAGGCAGTAAAATGGCTGGAGTCAGCTGGACATGAGCTAACACAAATTCCAATTTTTGAAGAGCCGCCTACTGTAGATGAGCTAGCATCACTTGTTGAGAACAGTGGACTAGAATTGAAAAAGTTCTTCAACACAAGTGGAGAAGTTTATAAAGAAATGAATCTTAAGGATCAGTTGAAAGAAATGAGTAGAGAAGAACAGTTACAACTGTTGTCCTCTAATGGCAGACTGATTAAACGCCCGATTGTGACGGACGGAAGCAAGGTAACCGTTGGTTTCAAAGAAGAACAATTTCAAGAAACATGGGGTTGACCAGATCAACCCTTTTTAGAAGCGTGACTTTGGTATGCTTTCCATTGTTTTATCCCCAAACCTAGTGTAGCCTGTGCTATAATACAGGTATTATAAATATAGGTATGGAATAGAACAGGAGCGTTATCATAAGTGAGTAATGAAACAAAAGAACAACAATCGGTATTGATCGTCGACGGTATGGCCGTCCTATTTCGCGCGTATTTTGCCACAGCTGCAGGTGGATATATCCGTCGTACGAAGGATGGACTGGCCACGAATGCAGTATATGGTTTTATTCGTTATTTTTGGGATGCAGTTCAGACGTTTAACCCGACACATGTAGTATGTTGCTGGGATTTAGGTGGAGGAACTTTCCGAGGCGAGCATTATGCGGCATATAAGGGAAATCGTCCGGAAGCGCCGGAAGATTTGATTCCTCAGTTTACCATGATTAAAGAAGTAATGGAAAGCCTCGGTATTCCAAACATTAGTGCTCCGGGTTATGAAGCTGATGATTGTATTGGTACGTTAAGTCGTTTATACAGCGAAGAACTTGATATGAATGTGATGATTCTGTCTGGGGATCACGATCTTCTTCAGCTAGTGAACGATCGTACTAGTGTGATTATAATGAAAAAAGGGCACGGTAATTATAAAGTATACACTCCTGATTCCTTATATGAGGAGAAGGGGCTGCGTCCTCGTCAAATCATTGATATGAAGGGTCTTATGGGGGATGCAAGTGATAATTATCCAGGCGTTCGGGGGATTGGCGAAAAAACAGCGATGAAGCTTGTTCAAGAGTATGAATCTATTGAAGGGATTCTTGAACATCTGGATGAACTTAGTCCTTCTATTCGCAAGAAGATTGAGAATGACATGGATATGTTACATCTATCTCGCAAACTGGCTGAGATCCATCTGGAAGTTCCCGTTGCTTGTTCTCTTGAAAGCTGTGTTCTAAGTTTAGATCATCACCAAGTTATCGCGAAATTCGAAGAACTTGAAATGAAAAGTTTGTGCTCACTAATCGGGGTTGCGATTAGTTAAAGATAGAATAAAAGATACGGAAGATTACTTTCCGTATCTTTTTTGTGTTTTTGGCATTGACCTAAAACCGATTTCGGGGGATTATTAAATAATGCCGGATGCGAACCTTATAAAGCGATGATAGAACTTCTTGGTACCTAGAAAAAGTGGAGGCGTTACCATTGAATGATATAGAGTCAGTTTCATATCAGATCGTATCTCTAAACGTTGGAACCAAGAAACGGATGAAAAGCGGCAGGCAAGAATTTTATTCGGCCATCGATAAACATCCTGTTTCAGATCGTATATTCCTATCAAAAACAGGGTTTGCCCGTGATGAACAGGCCGATCTGATACACCATGGAGGCGTAGATAAGGCAGTGAGTGTATTCGACTATCTTGCCTATCCTTCGTACGAAGTTTTTTTGGGACAAAACTTGCTGCCAGGCGCGTTTGGCGAGAATATTACGGTATCCGGCTGCAGTGAGCAGGACACATATATCGGTGATATATGGAAGCTTGGAGAAGCAATAGTACAAGTGAGTCAGCCGCGCGAACCTTGTTTTAAACTAGGTGTGAAACACAATGCTAAGGAGCTTCCTTTGAAGTTTCAAACGACTGGGATTACAGGGTACTATTTTCGAGTACTAGAAGAAGGATATGTATCAGCTGAGAGTGAGCTTATTCTGTGTTCGCGAGCAGCTAACAGTGTAAGTGTAATGGAAGCAAACTACATTATGCATCAGAATAAAGATGATCTTCATGCGATACATAAGCTTCTTTCTGTGGATTCTCTATCAGCGAGCTGGAAATCCACACTGACCAAAAGAATGGAAAAGCGGAAACTCAACTAGAATGATTCGAAAGGGTGTTAATGTGCGAGTATTAGGTGCTATTGAAGCTGGTGGAACAAAGTTTGTATGCGGGATCGGTAATGAACGAGGTGAAATTTTTGAAAGAGTTAGTTTTCCGACGACAACCCCTGAAGAAACGATGGCCCAAGTTGTTGCTTTTTTTGAAGGCAAGAAATTCGATGCATTTGGTGTAGGCTCCTTCGGGCCAATCGATCCGATTAAGAATAGTCCTACATATGGACATATTACAACAACACCTAAACCGTTCTGGGGCGGTTATGACATGATTGGCAAGCTAAAAGAACATTTTGATGTACCTATGAATTTTGATACGGATGTAAATGGAGCTGCACTTGGTGAGTATACTTGGGGTGCTGCAAAGGGATTAGACAGCTGTATTTACATCACTGTCGGTACAGGAATCGGAGCAGGAGCCGTTGTTGGAGGACAACTGGTTCATGGTCTATCTCATCCGGAAATGGGACATATCAGTGTAAGACGCCATCCGAATGATACCTTTGAAGGCTTCTGTCCATTTCATGGTGATTGTCTTGAAGGGATGGCAGCCGGGCCTGCGATACTTAAACGCTGGGGAAAAGCTGGCGTGGAACTACCGACCGATCATCCTGCTTGGGAGATGGAAGCTTATTATTTGGCTCAAGCTTTGGTCAATTATGTACTTATTCTTTCGCCGCAAAAAATTATTATGGGTGGCGGTGTAATGAAGCAGGAGCAATTGTTCCCTGAGATTAGACGCCAGTTGAAGTCACTCTTAGGAGGATATGTACAACATTCGAGTATTACCCAGCACATCGATCAGTATGTAGTTTATCCGGAACTCGGAGACAATGCTGGTATTTGCGGTTCACTCGCTCTTGCCAAGCTAGCTTTAGAAGAACAATAAAATTAAGATTGAAATTATTAACATTTATGGTATAGTATTTGGTAACAGAACAGCGCGGAGTTACATGAGGAAGCACCTCTCTCACATGAATATGTGAGAGAGGTGCTTTTTTGCGTGTTACTTTTGTACTGCCTGATTTTGAGAGGAGGCTGGCAACAATGAAAATTGTATTTATGGTTCAATTATCTGTAACATCAGAGCAAAACGGGGCAAAGTATGCACAATTATGGATAGGGGAAGAAGAAGACTTGTGGCAACTTGGCTGGAGCAGTATGAATATGGACAAAGAACAGGTGGATATCTGGTATGAAGGCAGTTCTTGGAATGAGATGATGCATATCTATCGTTTTCAGCTGGCAATCAAGATGAGTGAAGGCTACAGACCGCTTATTGAGGGTATATTTCATGAATCCGAAGAGACGAAACAAAGGAATCAGCATACGCAGAAACTGCAATGTTATAGCGAACTTTATGGTCGTGAAGAATTATATCAAGCTTTATGTGTGTGGCGGAGAAAAAAAGCATCAACCGAGCGCAAAGCACCTTATTTTATTGCAAGTAATCGATTGCTTCGGATGATTAGTACCTTTGTACCTCATACCTTGGAAGAATTGCGAGAATTACCTGGTGTAGGCGAGAATAAGTTGACCGAATATGGTCAGGAGTTGCTGGATATCACCACAAAAGAAACGAGAGAGCATGGTTTTCCACTAAATTGGGTATCTACAGTGCTCACGGAAGAAGAATATGAGTCTTGGAATTATAGACAAAAAGAGCAGAAGTATAAACAGGAGCTGGATAAATTTAATCTAAAAAAATCAGTTCTAACCGCTATAGCAAGCAGCCAGTCTCTTGATGACATCAGTGCACTTACGGGTCTGAACCGCAGAGAACTAGTTGATTTTCTGGAGGAACTTGAAAAGAGTGGTTATGATACAGAGATGCTGATCGCGAAAGAACTGACGTGGATGACGGATGATGAGCAGGAGCTGATCTGGAATGCTTATGATGAGCTAGGGACAAGCTTTTTAAAGCCAATACTACACCAAGTATATGGTGAAGATCCTGCAGGAGCGGGACCACTTGATCAATTGTATGAGCGGCTGCGTATGGTTCGTATTCGTTACCGAAGACAGACCGAAACAAGCAAACAGGTTGGATAAAAGGAGGAAGGTCACACTACATAACTTCCGTATGTAACTCATATCTATGATGTGAAAAGGCAAAGTCTAGATTATATATAAAAGGTTCCTCCACATAGATGAAGGAACCTTTTAATAAATGATATTTACATGAAGATTTGATGAAGAAAGGATGAAAATATATTCGTTACAAAACTCTAAATCCAATCTTTTTTACGGAAAATGAGGTACATCGTGATCCCAAGCGCTGCTATAATCCCAATGACTATAAAATATGAATATTGATAATCTAGCTCAGGCATATTCTTGAAATTCATTCCATAGATCCCGGTAATCAGTGTCAGCGGCATAAATACGGTCGTTATGGCCGTAAACACACGCATGATTTCATTGGCCCGGTTGGAAATACTGGACTGATAAGCTTCTCGTAAGTTACCCATCAAATCTCGATAAGTATCAAATGTTTCTGATATTTTTACCGCGTTCTCATAGATATCACTAAAGTATTTTTGCAATTGATCATCAATGAGACGCAGATCCTTTTTATTGAGTGTATTAATGACTTCTTTTTGAGGTCCGAGCCCCTTTTTGAGCCATAAAATCTCACTTCTGAGACCTATAATTTCATTCAGATGACTTTTCTTTGTATGCATTAAAATATCTTCTTCCAGCTTTTCAATTCTTGCTTCAAGCCGGTCACCTACAGTGAAATAGTTATCTACAATGGAATCAATGAGCAGATATAAGAAACGATCGGGCGAATTTACTTCCTGTTCCCAAAGGATCGGTTTCAGTGTCCGAAGTTCATTTACTTTCTGTTTCGTTACCGTAATAATATAATGTCTTCCTAAGAAAACGTTGACCGCACGTAAAAATATTTCCTCGTCATCAAAACGTATACTATTTACCACGATAAAATAATGACTTTCATAGATTTCGAGCTTCGGACGTTGTTCCTCATCACTCAAACAGTCTTCTACAGCAAGATCATGCATGTGAAATAAAGGTTGAAGAATTGCGAGATCGTCGACATCCGCATCAATCCAATAAAATCCTTCTTCAGGTGGAGTCAGTGTATCTTCAATATGATCAAGCGAAGTAAAAACTCCTTGGTTAACATATCTAATCTTCATTTGAACCACTCCTTAAGTAAACTCCCGGAATTTAAGCGGGACAAGCTGAATAACTAAGGAATGTGAACATCAGTGCCGACAAAGGGTACGAAGAGGGCAGACATCAGGAATTACGCGTCCCGTTAGCCGGCAAGCTGATGGTACATCCTATGCTGTTATAATCATTCGGCTGCCAGTCAGGCCTCGGGTCGCCGTCCATTTTTGTCACCCCATTATGTTTAAATTGACACTGATTCTTAGTATAACGTGCTATTTTTCAGCAATCAAGATAAATGTTTATGGCATATCTTATGTCCGGATTTTCATAGAGGTGACTGTTTCCAAAGAATGTTAGAAATCCAGTTCTTGACGGATTCATACCTCTTGCTATAGAGTAATGGTAACAATTAGTGAATTATTTTTATTTTAAAAAATTGAATACAGCGAAATCTTATCAAGAGTGGTGGAGGGACTGGCCCTTAGAAACCACAGCAACCGGCGAGCAATCGCACGGTGCTAATTCTTGCTATTCATGTTTTATGCCGGATGTGGCCTAAAACAAGAATTGAGAGATGAGAGAGGAGCATTACCGTATACGGATCGACGGCCTTTCTCAAGTGTAATGAGATAGGCCGTTTTTTGTTTATCTTCCGTGGGAATAAGTTCGCTTCCTTACTAACCTCTCACTCTATTATCCAACAAAAATGTTTTTAAGGAGGAATACCCTTGCCCATTAAAATCCCTGATACTTTACCAGCTAAAGAAATTCTCGCAGGTGAGAATATTTTTGTTATGGATGAGTCGCATGCTTTCAAACAGGACATTCGTCCTTTACGTATCGGCATTCTTAATTTGATGCCTACGAAAGAGACGACGGAGACCCAGTTACTCCGGCTCATTGGCAATACGCCCCTTCAAGTGGATGTGATTCTAATTCATCCAAAATCACATGTTTCGAAGAATACGTCGCAAGAATATCTCGATATGTTTTATAAAACGTTTGATGAAGTAAAAGATTTGCGATTTGATGGACTAATCATCACGGGAGCCCCAGTAGAACAGATGGAATTTGAAGAAGTGACGTATTGGGAAGAAATCCAACAGATTTTCAACTGGTCCAAAACGAATGTGACTTCTACGATGCATATCTGTTGGGCTTCACAAGCAGGCCTTTATCACCATTTTAATGTACCCAAAGTGGCACTTGCTGAAAAATGTTTCGGCGTGTTTCCACACACGTTAGGTAAATCTCATGTAAAACTTCTTCGAGGATTTGATGAGTTATTCCTTGCTCCGCATTCTCGTCATACTGAAGTACGCCGAGAAGATATAGAGAAAGTGGCTGGGCTTGATATTTTATCAGAGTCTGAAGAAGCCGGAGTATATATTGTGGCAAGTGAGGATGGCAAGCAGATTTTTGTGACTGGGCATTCCGAATATGATCCGTTATCCTTAAAATGGGAATATGATCGAGATAAGGCGAGAGGTTTAGATGTTAAATTGCCTAACAATTATTTCCCGAATGATGATCCTAGCAAGGTGCCGTTGTCCAGCTGGAGAGCGCATGCAAACTTATTGTTCTCCAACTGGCTCAACTATTATGTTTACCAAGCAACACCCTATGACCTTGAAACACAAAACTAGTCTTTATCTATAAGGGGGACATCAAGTTATGGAAAACAAGCTGAAGTTAGAAAGTAAGCTCGCACAAATAGGATCAGTTAAAGAACCTGTAACTGGAGCGGTTAACTTTCCAATCTATCAATCGACTGCATTTAGACATCCTGAACTGGGAAAAAGCACGGGATTTGATTACATACGTACGACAAACCCAACTCGAAAAGTGCTGGAAGAAGCTGCAGCTGAACTGGAATCAGGAGACGCAGGTTTTGCCTGCAGCTCTGGTATGGCAGCCATCATGACGATCTTCGCTAAGTTTGGGCAAGGGGACCATCTGATCATTTCACTTGATCTATATGGAGGGACATATCGTCTGGTGGAGCGAATCCTTGCTAAGAATGGAATTACAGCAAGTTATGTAGATACGAATGATTTAGATGCACTAGATAATGTGCGCCAGGATAATACAAAAGCGATCTTCATCGAAACTCCGACGAATCCGCTGATGATGATTACAGATATTGAAAAAGTCTGTACATGGGCTAGAAAATACGGGATTTTGTCCATCGTAGATAATACACTGCTTACTCCTTTCTTCCAGCGGCCGCTTGAACTTGGAGCGGATATTGTTATGCACAGTGCTACCAAATATTTGGGTGGACATAACGACGTGCTAGCGGGTCTTATTGTAACGAAAGGAAAAGAAATTTCCGAAGAGATTGCTTTTCTCCATAACTCGATTGGGGCTGTGTTATCTCCAAGCGATAGTTACCAGTTAATGCGGGGAATGAAGACACTTGCGCTTCGCATGGAACGCCACGAATTGAATGCAACGAAGGTAGCTGAGTTTTTGCTGTCACATGAACTGATTACAGATGTATATTACCCTGCCCTGCAGGATCACCCATCTTATGAAGTCCAAAAACGACAGTCCAGTGGAAATACAGGCATCCTGTCTTTTAAAGTGAAAGACGCTCGTTATGTGGAGCCGATCCTAAGACATATCAAACTGATTGCCTTTGCAGAAAGTTTGGGCGGGGTAGAGTCACTGATGACGTACCCTGTGGTGCAGACTCATGCGGATATTCCAGTGGAGATTCGTAATGCAGTAGGACTTGATGATCGTTTGCTGCGATTCTCTGTTGGAATTGAACATATTGATGATATTATTCAAGACTTAGATGCTGCATTTCACGAGGCAGCTTTAGAGCTGGAAGGAAGTGTTGTTCGTGGCTAATAAAAAAGAAGACCAGCATAACGATTATAAATTCGATACCAAATTGCTGCATTTTGGAGCAGAGATAGATGAGACAACCGGCGCATCCAGTGTGCCTATATATCAAGCATCCACGTTCCACCATCATGATATTTTTTCGCCGCCAACGCATGATTACAGCCGTTCAGGCAATCCAACTCGGCAGGCGCTCGAAGATTATATCGCTCTTCTAGAGGGAGGAGTACGTGGTTTTGCTTATTCTTCGGGAATGGCTGCGATTTCAAGTTCTCTTATGATTCTGTCTGCAGGTGATCATATTATCGCCACAGAAGATGTGTACGGCGGAACATATCGCTTGCTAAGCAGTATTCTTACGCGGATGAATATTGAGACTACGTTCGTAGATATGACGGATCTAGCAAACGTAAAAGCCGCTTACCGTCCAAATACAAAAGCCGTATATATGGAAACACCATCAAATCCGACACTGCGTATTACCGATGTAGCAGGCATTACCGAATGGGCGAAGGAAAAGGGCCTTCTGACGCTGCTTGATAATACGTTCATGACACCTTATTACCAAAAGCCGATTGAGCAAGGAGTAGATATTGTACTCCATAGTGCCACTAAATTCCTTGGTGGACACAGCGATGTACTTGCGGGGCTTGCTGTAGCAAGAACAGAAGCGATTGGCGCGCAGCTTAAGCAACTTCAAAATGGACTTGGCACGGTACTTGGCGCGCAAGAATCCTGGCTGCTCATGAGAGGAATGAAGACGCTTGGTGCTCGTATGGCTCATTCCGAGATCAGTGCGACGAAACTTGCAGCGTGGCTTATGAGTCGCTCTGACATTCCTGCTGTATACTATCCAGGACTACTTCATCACCCAGGACGAGAAGTGCACGAGAAACAGTCTACTGGCTACGGTGCAGTGGTATCATTTGATGTAGGTTCAGGAGACCGAGCGAAAGCCGTCCTCAATAAAGTTCGCTTGCCTCTTGTTGCCGTAAGTCTGGGTTCAGTTGAGAGTATCTTGTCCTATCCTGCAATGATGTCTCATGCAGCGATGCCGAAAGACTTTAGATTAGAGCGAGGAATAACGGATGGTTTGCTTCGTTTTTCCGTAGGACTTGAAGATATTGATGATTTAATTGCCGATTTAGATCAGGCATTATCTAACACATAGTACAAGATTTTCATTCTCAAAAGAAGCATGCTAGCATTAGGTGCTTCTTTTCACATGTATCATATGTTACGATATATAAGACAATATTTGATATTATTGTTACATTTCTAACGATAAGGGAGGCTGCCGTATGAGTGCGGTGAACCATATCTTAAATAAAGCGTTGAACGGAGAGCGTCTGAATGTAGAAGATGCTATTGCTTTGTTTGAATCTGATGAAGTTGAAAAAATCGGTGAAGCAGCTAACGTTATTATGAAGCGAATGCATCCCGAACCAATCACCACTTTTGTAATTGGCAGAAATATTAACTACACGAATGTGTGTGACGTATACTGTCGTTTTTGTGCGTTCTATCGCAGACCAGGCTCTGATGAAGGTTATGTTTTACCGGATGAGCTCATTTTCCAAAAGATCAAAGAAACGGAAGAAGTAGGCGGAACTGAAATTCTGATGCAGGGTGGTACCAATCCGAATTTACCATTCAGCTACTACACTGATTTGCTTCGCGGTATTAAGGAACGATTCCCTAATATTACGATGCATTCTTTCTCACCAGCCGAGATTATGAAGATGAAAGAAGTGTCGGACGGACTTTCTCTAGAAGAAGTGGTGCGTCAAATTCATGAAGCTGGACTTGATTCGCTTCCAGGTGGGGGCGCTGAGATCCTCGATGATCGGACTCGCCGCAAAATTAGTCGTCAAAAAGGCTCATGGCGTGACTGGATGGACGTGATGCAAACCGCGCACCGTATTGGTATGAATACAACAGCTACGATGGTTATTGGTTTTGGTGAAACGATGGAAGAGAGAGCTTTACATTTACAACGTGTACGTGATGCTCAAGATGAATGTATTCAGAACGGATATGATTCGGAAGGATTCCTTGCGTTTATTCCGTGGACGTTCCAGCCAGACAACACAAACCTTAAAAAAGAGCGTCAAACACCAGAAGCTTACCTAAAAACAGTAGCAATTAGTCGTTTGTTCCTCGATAATATCAAGAATATTCAGTCTTCATGGGTAACGATGGGGCCTGAGGTAGGTAAACTTTCGCTTAGATATGGATGTAATGACTTCGGCAGTACGATGATTGAAGAGAATGTAGTATCTGCTGCGGGTGCAACCCATAAAGTCAATATTCATTCTATTCTGGATCTGATTCGTGAAACAGGCAATATTCCTGCTCAGCGAAATACAAAATACGAAATTCTTCGTGTTTTTGATGAATCGGATCATGCGGTTGTGAATGATTTTGTTATGCAGAACTAATTTTCCTTATATAAAATAAAGCGTACAAGCATAGCTGCTATGCTTGTAGTAAATAGGAAAAACCCTTTGACTTCAAAGTCAAAGGGTTTTTTTATAACCGATTCATATCCCTATCGAATAAAATGCTAGCATGTGGATCGATAGAACGAACGATATATTTGATTCGGCGGGATTCAAATAGATGTATTTTGTAATACAGTACAGGTAGTGTTCCCCATGGCTCGGAGCCATGAGTTATCTCTTCTAGCCTGTCTTCAGATGCTTCAGGATCACGGTGTAACCGAGTCTTAATGGATTGTTCAATCCGCTCTGTCTCGGCACTAACAATACATATCTTGCGATTAAAGGTGTATCCTCTTAAAGAAAAGTGAACACCTTCAAAAGCAATCAGATAGGCGACAATGGAATACATCGCTTGCTGTGTACCGAGTGTAATTCCGGCAGTGGTAAGCACAACCAAGTTCACAACCATAATAACTCGTTCTAATCGATATTTAGATCGATTATTATTGGTGTGATCCATCGGCTGGATCGCCAGTGTATCAAGCGTCCCACCTTCATATAATACCATCCCAATTCCGATTCCGAGGAACAATCCACCGCAAGCCGCAGCAAGCAGTGGATGTTCAATAAGAGCAGGAAAGGAATGAAGCATGAGAGAGCTAAGTGAAAGAACAACTAACCCAAGAACCGTTAGGATTGCATATTGCCGCTGGACTCTTTTGTAAGAAAGAAGTATAAAGGGCAAGTTAAACAAAAATAAGAAGAGTCCTAATCGCATCTCGGTTTGATAGGCGAACATGGCTGAAATTCCTGTTACACCGCCGATGATTAATTGATTTGGATGTAAAAATAACTCAAGCCCAATAGAAGCAAGAATTCCCCCAAGAATAACAAATAGTAATTTCTTTATCCATATTCGATAGGATAATTTGGCTGATGAGGAAAGAACGGAGTGTGGAGATTGATTCATCTTTGTTCCTCCTTTTCCTACATATTTGCGAACCCTTTATTCATTATCTATAGGTTTTTCTTTTAACACCTTAGGATTTGGTTTTTTCTTGTTATCTTCAAATTTAAATATTTTATTAATTCCACGGTAGATATGTTTTGATTCTTTCGTAAGCAGAGGTCCTAAGATCGCCAAAATCAAAACGTATATAGCAGCGAAAGGCTGGATAATCATCATCAGTCCGCCAGCTTGAGCCATGTTCGCGAGAATGATAGAAAATTCACCGCGGGATACGATGGTAAGACCGATATTCGAAGAGGCTTTCGTCGAAAGTCCTGCTGTTCGTCCCGCAAGCATGCCGGCTACGAAGTTACCAATTAGAGTAACAACGACAGCAATTAGAGCCAGCCAAACGGCTTCTCCACCAAGCGACAAAGGATCAATAGATAATCCGAAGCTGAAGAAGAAGATAGCACCAAAGAAATCTTTAAATGGTAGAATCAAATGTTCGATACGCTTCGCGTGAGTTGTTTCTGCAAGAACCAGTCCCACGAGAAGAGCACCGATTGCTTCAGCAACGTGAATCGTTTCAGAGAACCCTGCTACGAGGAATAAAGAACCAAAGATAACGAGGCCAAACAACTCATTATTACGAATATTAAGCAATTTATTGAGCAAAGGAACTAGTTTGCGTCCTACAATAATGACTGCGAGCATATAACCAAGTGCAATGAGTGCACTTAAAATGACACCGCCGACCGAAGAGGAATCACTGAGAACAAGTCCTGAAAGAATAGAAATGTATACAGCAAGGAATACATCTTCAAACATAATAATTCCAAGAATCATTTCTGTTTCAGGATTAGCGGTTCTTTTCAGATCAACTAATACTTTCGCTACAATGGCACTAGACGAAATTGTCGTAATCCCTGCAATAACTAGTACTTCTGCGATCGGAAAGCCTGACATAAATCCTAGCAAAAGTCCAAGCGTAAAGTTAATGCCTAAATATATACTTCCACCAACTACAATCGATTTTCCTGATTTAATTAATCGTCCAACTGAGAATTCAAGTCCTAGATAGAAGAGCAAGAAGAGCACACCTATACGACCAAGGAATGAAATGAAGGGCTCGCTCTCAATAAAACGAAAATCAAGATGCCATATCTGTGCGGCATGCGGTCCTACTGCCATACCAATCAAAATGTAGAAAGGGATGACAGAAAAGCGCAATTTTGAAGAAATCAGTCCGGCTGCCGCGATTAGTGCAATTGCCAAACCGACTTCAAGTACTAAATGATCCATCGGTTCACCAACTTCCATCCTTTAAGATTTGTTTTAATTTTTGTTGCTGATGTCTTTCTCCGACCGCGACTACTGTCGAGTCAGCTGTAATCTGGACATCAGGACCAGGGCTTACATGTTTGTTTTTGTTATTTTTATCGACTACGGCAATAATCGTTGCTCCTGAGTTCTGACGGATATCCAGTTCACCAATGGATTTACCGACACAACTGTAATTTGCATCAATTTTGTACCATTCGATTATAAGATCATCGAGCGTCATTTCCATACGCTCCAGTTGTTTTGGTTTGTAAGTCATCCCACCCACGATCGCTGCAAGCTGTCTTGCTTCGTAGTCTTCTAGCGTAATCATTGAAATGCTTTGTTCCGGGTCACTATATTCAAAGTGATACATTTCACGTCTTCCGTCGTCATGAATCACGATAATAACTTTGTCACCACTGCTTGTTGTCGCTTGAAATTTACGTCCGATTCCAGGCAGGTCTGTTTCACGAATTTCCATATTGATTAAATCCCCCTAAAGTTTGTTTATAGCCATGATGCTTTCATAGCAGAGCACATAAAGTGTTTACAATTCGTTTTCTATATGCACTTACAAACGTAGAGGTAAACTTAACGGGTTTAAGATAAAGCCGGCGCTTTACATTGTCATAAAACACCTTGAAAGGCGGCTCGGTCATCGGAACCCGAAAGATCATCAGAATGGACAGTATCGTAAAGAGGTATTGCAAAGGGTTGACGGCAATTAACTTCTGGGGCGACATCGATTTTCGGATCATTGCTTTGGGGTGATTATTACCCGAAAAATCCAACGGTTCCATCGTTGATTCATCAACTAAAATAGAATGTGACCCTGCAGTCGTTTTACCGAGGATGGGGATTTGATAAGAAAAAATCACAAATAGACATAGAAAAATCAGTAAGAAACGCTGAATCCAATTCTCTTTTTTCATCCCATCCCCCTCTCTGCAAGATACTGTTACTAAAATAATAACACAAATTTGTTCGGACTCCAAATTCGTTTTTCTTCTTACTATCCTGAGAATACATGACATTCTTTCCATTAAGCCGCTTCGTATATCCCCTTCGACCGGACCATATAATATTTAGAGAAGGGAGTGGGTCTTGTGGAATTGTTCGCGGTATGGACAGAAGTAAACAGCCAATCAGCAGAAGATTGCTTTTATCGTTTCATTAAAAATAAAACAAAAGGATTACATATAAGCAAACAAGGCTTTCGATTTTCTTATCGGAAACATGACGGAAAGGCAGCATGGATATGTAAAGGAACAGAAAGTCACCCCGGTTTTAAGGAAGGTTTACCTCGGATGTATCAGATTATGGCTGCAGGTATAGCTGATTACATCCTTGATCAAAAAGAAGAGGAGCAGCTCGACCAGATCCTGAAGCGTGAATGTGTAAATATGGATTCTGAGGAACTTTCGCGGGTCAAAATCATATGTGAACCGCTGCTGAGATCAAGATTCGAAACGGAGCAGGGGACGAGAGAACGAAGACATGCCAAGCTAACTGAAGGGCTTATACAAGGGATGAAAGAAATACCTACAATTCATCTTGATGGAGTACTACGATTTCGGATGCAGAGTTATAAGAAAGAACTTCATGAAATTGTGGAATATGCATTGGATGAATTTTATATGGATCGACAGTATGAGGAGTTTATGAGTCTTTTGAAATATTTTGTTTATTTCCAGGAGACGAAGGTGCCTCTCGTGCATGTCGTGCATAAAGATCAACACGAATTTGTGTTGTATGATGAGTTCATGCGGCCTATGGTTTTGCCACCAGATGAAAGTGTCATTATGGAGATGCCAGGTATAGAACTTGAAATGGAAGTCGAAGATATGATTATCAGCCGGCTTATCTCCATTTCTCCCAAGAAAATGAAACTGCATACGCAGACTCAAGATTTTCCGGTCATTCGATCCATTACACAGATTTTTGAAGATCGAGTGGAAATTTGCCATAACTGCAGACATTGCCGTAAGGTGAAAGAAACAGGGCAGCTGACGCTTGACGAAGAGGAATCTTTGGAATTATAATAACTGGTATTAAAAGCAATGACAAAGACATGAGCCGTAGAAACTGGGCCGTACAGAGAGAAGAAACTCGGCTGTAATTTCTTCCGGATTCCAACTGCGACTTACCCCTTTGTAGCTGTGGTTTAGAACGCTTGCATTTATGCAGACAAGTAAGAACCGCCGGATTCATGCCCGTTATCTTGCATGCTTCAATGAGGGTTGTCCTACTATGTACAGTGGTGCATGATAAGAGACAACTGAATTAGGGTGGAACCACGAGTATAACACTCGTCCCTTTGCCGGGACGGGTGTTTTTTGCGTCTGCAATAAACATAGCATCGTTCCCCGGCATCCAAAAGGATAAAGGAGGAAATAACAATGTCAGTAAGTATTAAATTACCAGATGGTTCTGTTCGCGAATACGAGAATGGAGCTAGTATCCTTGATGTGGCTGCTTCCATTAGCAGCGGACTCAAAAAAAATGCACTTGCAGGTAAAATGGATGGGATTGTTGTAGATCTTTCCACACCGCTTCGTGAAGGTGCACTCGTTGAAATTGTAACTTATGATTCACCTGAAGGGCTTGAGGTACTTCGCCATAGTACAGCGCATTTGCTGGCGCAAGCCGTAAAACGTCTGTTTGGCAACAAAGAAGTCTTTTTGGGTGTAGGCCCCGTGATCGAAGACGGATTCTATTATGATATGGATCTTGAACATGCACTGAATCCGGAAGATCTGCAAAAGATCGAGAAAGAAATGGAACGCATCGTAAATGAGAACCTTCCTATTGTACGTAAAGAAGTGAGCAGAGAAGAAGCAATTCGAATTTTCGAAGAAGTTCAAGATCCTTATAAACTCGAGCTCATTCGTGACTTGCCGGAAGACAGCATTATTTCCATCTATGAGCAAGGCGAATTTTTCGACCTTTGCCGTGGACCGCATGTTCCATCAACTGGAAAAATCAAAGTGTTTAAGCTGATGAACGTAGCCGGCGCATACTGGCGCGGAGACAGCAAGAATAAAATGCTTCAACGTGTATACGGAACTGCATTTGCGAAAAAGGCACAACTGGACGAACATCTTCATTACTTGGAAGAAGCTAAAAAACGTGATCACCGTAAGCTGGGTAAAGAACTTAACATGTTTACTTTTTCTCAGCTGGTCGGCCAAGGACTTCCTATTTGGCTTCCAAATGGAGCAAAACTTCGTCGTACCCTGGAACGTTACATTGTAGACCTTGAAGAAAGCCTTGGTTATAAACATGTATATACTCCTGTTCTAGGAAATGTAGAATTGTACAAAACTTCTGGACATTTAGAGCACTATGAAGAAGATATGTTCCCACGTATGGTACTTGATAATGAAGAACTTGTGCTTCGTCCAATGAACTGTCCTCACCATATGATGGTATATAAGAGTGAAATGCACAGCTATCGCGATTTGCCGGTTCGTATTGCTGAGCTTGGAATGCAGCACCGTTATGAAATGTCAGGAGCACTGACAGGTTTACATCGTGTTCGTGCGATGACTCTAAACGATTCTCATATTTTCTGCCGTCCAGATCAGATCAAAGAAGAGTTTTCTCGTGTTATTGAGCTGATTATGATTGCTTATAAAGACTTTGGTATTCACGACTACCGCTTCCGTCTTTCTTATCGTGATCCTCAGGATACTGAGAAATACTTCCCGAATGATGAGATGTGGGAAATGTCGCAACGCATGTTGAAGGAAGTAGTAGAAAGTCTGGATATGCCGTTCTATGAAGCTGAAGGGGAAGCTGCTTTCTATGGTCCTAAACTTGATGTTCAGGTAAAAACTGCACTGGGTAAAGAAGAAACATTGTCTACTGTTCAGCTCGACTTCTTACTACCAGAGCGTTTTGAATTGGAGTATGTAGGAGACGATGGACAAAAACACCGTCCAGTTGTTATCCACCGCGGTATTTTGGGAACTATGGAACGTTTCACTGCATTCTTGCTTGAGAATTATGCAGGTAATTTGCCACTGTGGCTCTCTCCAGTTCAAGCAAAAGTGATCCCTGTATCGGTTCATTTTGAAAAGTATGCTCGTGAAGTGGAAGAGCAGCTTAGACGCGGCGGTATCACAGTAGAAGCAGATCTGCGTAATGAGAAACTCGGCTATAAAATCCGTGAAGCTCAGCTGGAGAAAATTCCTTATATGTTCATCGTAGGGGAAAATGAAATGAATGACGGCAGTGTCTCCATCCGTAAACGTGGTGAAGGAGATTTAGGAGCTAAACCTTTGGATGAGGTAGTACAAATGCTACAAGAAGAAATTCGTACGCACCAAGTCTAAATGTATTGAGATAGACCCGGATGAATAGATCGTGTGTTTTATGGGAACCCTCTGCTAGAGAAAGGGAGGAATTAAACCTATGATACACCCTATGATTCGGCGATGTTCTTCAGCTGTTTTGCTGATGCTGCTGATTTGTTTTTCAAGTAATGACTTAGCCGTTGCCTTTGATGCACAACGGAGTGAGCCGGATGAGGCAAAAGAAGTGCTCGCTCCGCCAACGGAACAGGTAGTCGGAACAGTAAATGTGACGGCAACGGGTTATACTGCGGGATATGAATCAACAGGAAAAGGTCCGAATCATCCACTATATGGCATCACTTATTCTGGTGTGAAAGTACACCGGAATAAACAAGGGGTTTCGACCATTGCCGCAGACCCTTCCATCTTCCCACTCGGAACGGTACTTTATATACCTGGGTACGGATATGGAATTGTAGCTGATACAGGATCTGCTATTAAAGGCTCCAAGATTGATCTGTATTTTCCAACGATTAAGGCGGTGTACAGTGAGTGGGGCAAAAAAGATGTGCAGGTTCAAGTGATCAAGCGAGGGAAAGGGAAATGTACGGAACAAATGTTAGAGCAGCTCGGAGATGCCATAATGGTTAATCAGAGCATTCCGGATACTTTGCTTAATGAAGAAATATAATGAACATCAAAGAGATTGCTTGGGTAGTCATCCTACCCAGGCAAGCTCTTTTCTTTTTTTTGAATAAGAAACAGCGAATCTTCACATAATACTGACTGAGGTAAGCAATACCTCAGGTCAAGCAAGTGACCTACACTTGCAGGAGAGGGAGGTGAATCTGATATGAAAAAAGTAAATTCTCAAGGTACGCAAAGTTCTCAAGGTTTCCAAACTCCGAATGAGAAATACGATGCTGAGTTTGGTCAAGAAACGGGCTCTGCAGCTGAGAAAGTAAAACAATCTTCAGCAGCTAAAGTACAAGATAACTACCAAACTCCGGATGAAAAGTATGACGCTGAGTTTGGAGTAGAGAACACAGGGATTAAACAACAAAACCAACAAGGTCAACAAGGCCAACAAAAATAATGTAAGATAAATAAACAGACCCTGAAGAAAATTCTTCAGGGTCTGTTTATTTATCTCTTCCGCTTCTCATCTCAGTCTCAAGACCGAGTAAGATTTCATTCCTGCGCCGCTCTTCTTATTGTGTAATCTCGTTTACAATAAGTACATAATTAGTAAAACTAAAGAAATATAAAAAGAGAGGGTGTACGAAATATGGTAAACCGTTTAATCGGAGCTGTATTGCTTATCGGTATAGGTTTAATGGTGTTATTTCACGTATGGAACGGGGGGGATTTTAGTCTTGGCTACCTCATCTCTACATTTTGGCCGGTCATTTTTTTGTATCTTGGATTCAGTTCCTTGAAAGAGAAAAATTATATTGGCGGTTTAATACTGCTGGTTCTTGGCGCACATTTCTTAAGTAATAATCTAGGGTATTCTTATTTCTCAATCCGAGATATTTTCCGTTACGCCGTACCTATAGCGTTGATTGGGGGCGGTCTTTATGTACTCTTGAGTCCGAGAAGAAGGGATCGTAAACATGATCAGAGAACAAAAGAAGATGAAGAATATAAGGTTCCTCCTGCACCACCGGTCGAACCGAGCCCGCTTTACTCTGATTTAGATAAACAGTTTGAACAAAAGTTTGGATCAAACATTAAAGACGAAGATAACAAGAAGTATGAACAAGAGAGAGAAAAGAATCATTACGGAAATCATTATCATAATCATAAAAATGCGGATTTTCATGATGCAAAAATAAACAAATCGACTTTCATTGGTGATATTCGCCTCGGAGATGATTATTACGAATTAAAACCAACCAATATATCTCAGTTTATCGGAGATACCGTAATTGATTTAACGAAAGCACAAATTCCGTATGGAGAGACACGAATTCATATCTCTAGCTTTATCGGGGACATTAAAGTCTTTGCTCCTAGAGATATGGAGATTGGGATTATGGTAAATTCCAATTCGTTCATCGGTGACATGGATGTACTCAGCAATTCGAAACATGGTTTTTTGGGTAATGCGGTCGCAGAAACTCCTGGTTATAGAGAAGCTGGAAAGAAAGTGCGTATTACTATCAGCGTTTTTATCGGCGACGTCAAAGTGAATTCGGTAGGTTAACATGATGAAAATGATATTTCGAACAGTTAAATGGGAGTTGTTGTTATTTTTCTTAATGAATAGTGTAGTTACAGTTGGAATTCTCTATAGCGCTAGCGGTTTTCGAACAGGGTACCTAGGATCAATGATGCCTCAGACCTGGCTTTACTACCTAGTGCTGATTGTGGCTACAACTCTGATTATTGGCTATATTGCTGGACTGCGTGTCCAGCGGAAAATAGATGTGCTGAATCTTAATATGCTGCAAGTAACGAAAGGTAATCTTTCTACTCGAATTGATGCTGATGAGGATGCTTCTTTTTCAGGGATATTCCCGCAATTTAATGCGATGATGAATGCAATTGAGGAACGGATGAAATGGGTACAGAGACTGGGAGAACAAGAGGTAATAGAGAAGGAAAAAGCGGCAGAAGCAGCTGTACTGGAAGAGCGGAGAAGAATGGCCCGAGATTTACATGATACCGTAAGTCAGCAATTATTCGCTATGCACATGTCTGCTTCTGCTCTGCCGTCTTTACTTAAACAGCATCATGAACAAGGCAGTATTGTACTTGAGCAACTGATCACGATGTCACAAACTGCTCAAAAGCAGATGAGGGCGCTTATTGCTCAGCTAAGACCTGTAGAGCTTGAGAATCGAAGTCTCGAAGAAGCCCTTGATGCTTGGTTTCCGGATTATTGCAGACAAAATGGACTGAAGGGAGTAAAAGAACAAGAGTTTATTGGCGGGATTTCTGAAGCCATCGAACATCAGATGTTTCTTATTATCCAAGAAGGAATGGCTAATATTGTGAAGCATGCAGGAGCAAGTCTTGTTAGTCTGTCGATCCGAGAAGAAGAGAGGCAAATTGTGTTCAGTGTTAGTGATAATGGGATTGGTTTTCGTCCGGAGGAAGCGGGAAGGCAAGGTTCTTACGGGCTTACGACAATGAAAGAACGAGCTGAGAAATTAGGAGGAAATGTAGATATTATTGCACATCCCGGAGCAGGAACGACAATAAGGGTGCATATACCTAAGTTTAAAGCTGATTCATAAAGGGGACTGTCAGGCGGTATATATGGAAGGGGAGATCTCAATTGGAACTGGAAAAGACGAAGATTATGATTGTGGATGATCATGATATGGTCAGAATGGGACTAAAAACATACATAAGTTTGGATCCTTCTTTTGAAGTCGTATCGGAAGGAAAAGATGGACAACATGCCTTACATACGTTGCAGACCTCTGCCCCCGAACAATTACCCGAACTGATTCTTATGGATTTAATGATGCCTGTTATGAATGGTGTGGAAGCAACAAGAGCCATACTATCTGAATACCCGGACATGAAGATCATTATATTAACCAGTTTTCTTGAGGATCATTTGGTACTGGAAGCGATTGAATCTGGGGCAGTTAGTTATGTACTTAAAACGATTTCAGCTGAGGAACTTGTTTACGCACTGCAGGGAGCAAAACGCGGTATGCCTGTGATGACAAATGATATCTCTCAAGCACTTACTCGGGGACTTAGACAAAAAACGGTTCGAGATGACGATTCGGGGATGACGGAAAGGGAGCGAGAAGTTCTTTTGCTCATAGCCGAAGGGAAAAGTAATAAAGATATATCGGAAGAATTACATATCAGCATCAAAACCGTCAAAACTCATGTGAGTAATCTGTTAATGAAATGTGAGATGGATGACCGGACACAGCTGGCGATCTATGCTCACCGTAAAGGCTGGGTGAATACATAATAAGATTTTTTTAATTTCAACAATTTTACATGTTTTATCTCCTTTTTAATTGTTTTTAATGTGTATTTAAGGTTTAAAGTACAAAATAAAGACAGTTAAACAATATCCCTTGGAAGCAAGGGGTTTAGGAGGATAAATAAAATGAGCGAGAATAACAATAATCGTTATAACCGTGAAGAGGACGAACGTGAATATAATAGAAGCGGCGAGCAACGTTCTCCTGAGAACAGCGGTGAATCTTACTACTACTCATATGGACCATTTCAATCGATTAACTCCGACGGAAAAGAACACAGTTCGAATAATGTAAATGAGGTAGAAGTGACACCACCAGATCCAATTAAACCGGTTCCGACGATGCTCGAACGGAATTCAAGTGGCTTTGCTCGTTCCGGTCATACGGGCACGAATACAGGAACAGGTCAAAGTGAAAACAATGGAAATGGCGGAAATCGTAACTGGAAGTACAACCAAAAGCCGAAATCCAACTTTAAGACAGGGGTTACTTCTTTTTTTGCCGGCATGATTGTTGTATCACTGCTGATGTTTACCGCAGACCGTATGAACCTGTTTACTCCGGACACTGCATTATCGAATAATGGAACAGCTCAAAATACGACTTCTGATGACAATAGCGGATCAACAAACACAGGTAATTCTGGTGTAACTACTTCACTTCCCGTGGGATCTACAGATATTTCGAGCGTGGTAAGTAAAGTTAGTCCTGCTGTTGTAAAAATTGAAACTTTGTCTAAATCAAGTTCCAACAGTTCAAGACAAAACAATTCTTATTACAATGACCCTCTTTATCAATATTTCTTTGGTGGTAACGGCACTAATGGAAGTAGTAATAACAACAATAACAGCAATAATGGTTCTTCTGAGGATCAACTTGTACCGCTTGGTATCGGTTCAGGATTTGTTTTTGAAAAAGAAGGCTATATTCTTACGAATGAGCATGTGATCTCCGGTGCAGACGTGATTCAAGTTACGCTTGAAGATAACACGAAACCTTACGAAGCAACACTTCTAGGAAGCAGCAAAGACTTAGACCTTGCCGTTCTGAAAATTGAAGGTGACAACGATTTCCCAGTAGCAAGCCTAGGTGACTCTGATAGTACAAAAGTAGGTGACTGGCTGGTAGCGATCGGAAACCCGGAAGGATTTGAACATACGGTAACAGCAGGTGTGCTAAGTGCGAAAGATCGTACGATTACGATTAATGATGAAGATACGGGTGAAGCTAATGAATATAACAATTTGCTTCAAACAGACGCTTCCATTAACCCAGGTAACTCCGGTGGGCCTTTGCTTAACTTAAACGGCGAAGTCATTGGTATGAACGTGGCGGTAAGTGCGGATGCACAAGGAATTGGATTTGCGATCCCGTCTTCTGTTATTCAAGAAGTAGTAGAAAAACTGAAAAATAATGAAGAAATTCCGAAAGAACCAGAACCATTCATTGGTGCATCTCTAATGAACTTGACTCCAGAAGTTGCGAAACAAATGGGAACAGACCTTACAGAGGGTTCCGTAGTGACCAATTTAATTTATCAATCCCCAGCCTACACTGCAGACCTTCGTCCTTACGATATTATTACAGGTATTGATGGTACGAAATATGCGACTGCACAAGATTTGATTGAACAAATTCAAACAAAAAAAGTGGGCGATGTCATTACACTCAATGTAAATCGCGATGGAAAAGACATTGAAATTAAAGTAACCATCGGCAACAAAAATGATTACAACACAGAGAGCAGTTCACAAAGCGTGCAGCCTTAATTCGAGTAGCAGATTATGGACTGCAACACGGAAGCGAAGGGGATAGCCCCTTCGCTTTTTGCTACTAGAATGAGTGCATGTTTGTACGTTGCCTGATACAATATAAGTAAAAAGTGAATCAATTTCATAATACCTTTCGTTGCTTTAATGAGCTCTGAAATTGATTCAAGTGTATAGAGAAAAAGGAGATGCTGGGGTGCGTTCAACGATATTGGTTATTGATGATGACGAAAAAATCATTTCTATGCTAAGAAGAGGTTTGGCATTTGAAGGTTATGATGTACTAACTGCAGCAAACGGAGCGGAAGGGCTTCAAAAGATGTTGGAGGCTGATCCTGACGTTGTTGTACTTGATGTCATGATGCCAAAAGTGGATGGTTTTGAAGTATGCAGAAGGGTTCGCGAAGGTGGGAGCAATGTCCCGATCCTAATGCTGACAGCAAAAGATGAGATTGAACAACGAGTCAAGGGGCTGGATCTTGGGGCAGACGACTATTTAGTGAAGCCATTTGCGCTTGAGGAATTGCTTGCACGTGTACGAGCTTTGCTTCGTCGTAAATCTGAGACTAGTGGAGAGAGCAGTAACCGGCTCAGTTATGAAGATATCTTGCTCGATTATGATTCTCGCGAAGTACACCGTGCTGGAGTACGACTTGATCTGACAGCAAAAGAATTTGAACTCCTATATCTGTTTATGCAAAACCCGAAACGTGTGTTATCAAGAGACTTGATTATGGATAAAATATGGGGATTCGATTATAGCGGAGAATCGAATGTACTTGAGGTTTATATCGCGATGTTGCGTCAAAAAACAGAAGAACATGGAGGTAAACGTGTAATTCAGACCATTCGCGGTGCAGGCTACATTTTGAGAGGAGATTCCTAGTATGTCCATCCGGTTACGGCTAACTTTATGGTATTCAGGCTTGCTTGCAGCCGTACTGCTGCTCTTTGGATCGATCATTTATGCGCTTGTGTATCATTATGCTTACCAGGATGTCGAGAATGAAATTTTGAGACAAACCAGAAGTCTTAGCAAGAAGATGGCCGTTGTGGTGGTGCCTAACTCCGATTTTACTGAAGAGCTTAATTTGTTGTTACCGGAAGAGGCGAATCAACTCGCAGATCTGCAAATCTATGTCCAGCTATATAATTATGAGAATAATAAAGTGGTGACTTCAAAAAACCTGAATAACTTCAATTTTGAAGTACCTGCAACCATAAATGAGGCAATGGAAAATGAAGGATGGAAACGGATGCTCGTGGATAAGACTCCTTTCCTTGTCTATCAATTCCCATTCACCTATACGATTCAAGGAACGACAGAACAGGTTAGCGGTCTGCTGCAAGTAGGTTCGATTACGGCATCAGAAGATAAATTAATGGATCGTCTGCTTTTTATTTTGGTGTATGTATCTATTATTACGATTATGCTTGCCATGAGTGTAGGACTGTTTTTGGCTCGGAAATCGATGCGGCCGCTGGTTCATATTATTAATGCTGCCAATGGTATTCAATCAGGGAACGATCTTAGTGTACGGATTGAGTACGATGGACCAGAAGATGAAATAGGTAAACTTATAGGAACGGTAAATAAGATGCTTGCCCGTACAGAAGGGTTCTTCAAAGAACTTGAAGATGCCTATGCCGCACAAAGACGCTTTGTTTCCGATGCATCTCACGAGCTGAGAACACCGCTTACTACGATTCGTGGAAACACCGATTTCCTGAAGAAGCTATGGGATCCCGAGACGGATGGCAGTAAACAAATGAGTGATGAGATGAGAAAAGAAATTACCTTAGAAGCCATTGATGACATTTCAGATGAAGGGAAACGAATGAGTCGTCTTGTGAATGATATGTTATCACTAGCGAGAGCTGACACTGGCCAGACCATTGAACTTCATCCGATCCCACTGTCTATCCTCGTGAAGGAAGTGGCACGCAGGGCGCATCATCTCGAACGCACGGCTGATTGGAATTATGGTGATTTGGAAGTGCTGAACGGAGTATATGTGCTTGGAAATAAAGACTATTTGCAGCAAATGTTATTTATCTTTATTGAAAATGCCTTTAAATATACACCGGAAGGAACCGTAACACTTGATGCAATCATTTATAATGGTCAGGTAGGCCTTAAGATCAGTGATACGGGTATAGGGATGGATAAAGATGAAGTTCCTTATATTTTTGATCGTTTCTATAGGGCAGACGAGTCCCGCGGGGTTACAAAAGGAACAGGCCTTGGCCTTTCGATTGCCAAGTGGATTATTGAGGAGCATGGCGGTTCTGTAGAAGTCGTGACCAAGCTGAACGAAGGTACGACTTTTATCATATGGCTTCCTTTGGTGTTGGCTCCCCCCCTCGAATAAGGTATACTAAGACTACGTTTAGAAGAAAGCAGGTGGCAACATGGAAGTACTACGAATTTCACCACGTGGATATTGTTATGGTGTGGTAGACGCTATGGTGCTGGCGCGACAAGCAGCAAGCAACTTGGATCTGCCAAGACCCATTTATATACTCGGTATGATTGTGCACAACAGTCATGTAACGAATTCTTTTGAAGATGAAGGCATCATTACACTTGATGGGCCAAACCGTCTTGAAATATTGAAACAGGTAGACAAAGGTACTATCATTTTCACTGCACACGGTGTTTCTCCTGAAGTGCGTAAGATTGCGCGGGAAAAAGGGCTGACTACGGTTGATGCTACTTGTCCTGATGTAACCAAAACGCATGACCTCATTAGAGAAAAATCTGCTGAGGGTTATCAGATTATTTATATCGGTAAAAAAGGGCATCCCGAACCAGAAGGAGCCATCGGTATTGCTACAGATTCGGTACATCTCATTGAGAAAGAAGAAGAGATTGAGGCTCTTGATATCCCGAAAGGGAAGATCATTATCACCAATCAGACTACGATGAGTCAGTGGGATATTAAAAACATTATGAAAAAGTTACTCCTGAAGTTCCCAGGAGCTGAAGTTCATAATGAAATCTGTCTTGCTACTCAGGTGCGTCAAGAGGCGGTTGCTGAACAAGCAGGGCAAGCTGATCTTGTTATTGTGGTAGGTGATCCTCGCAGTAATAACTCCAATCGTCTTGCGCAGGTATCTGAAGAGATTGCTGGGGTGACAGCTTACCGGATTTCGGACGTTACCGAAATCAAACAGGAATGGCTCAAAGGCGTTAACAAGGTCGCCGTTACTTCGGGTGCTTCGACACCTACACCGATTACAAAAGAAGTCATTAATTATCTGGAACAATACGATGCGAATGATCCTGAGACATGGGAGATTCAGCGTACTGTGAATATGAAAAAGCTACTCCCTCCAGTGAAAGTGAAATCGTAATTCATTTTTATATAGTGAAGAAGACCCGGTGAATGGAACCGGGTCTTCTTCTTTTTTTAGGAAACGTAAGAAAATCAGCAGATATAGCGGTATCAATTCAATATTGCACGCATAAAGTAAGGAGAGCTTGACGAGAAGTTATAAAACATGTATAGTTGCTTTAACGTATAAAAGCTTAAAAGCGAACAAGCGTTTAAGTGCAATAGTATAAATACAACTGAGGTCTATCATAGAGTATGATTTCACATTCGAAAGGTGGAGAATAATAAATGATCGTTATAACAGGAAACACCACACCGGAAGAACAGATTCAAGATATTATTTTAGCGATTGAGAAGGAAGGACTTCAAGTTCACCTTTCCCGCGGAAATGATCGTACCGTTATTGGACTGATCGGAACTGTCGAACCTAAACTAGCTGAACACTTACGACAAATGAAAGGTGTAGAGAACGTAGTAAAAATTTCGAAATCTTACAAACTAGCAAGTCGGGACTTCCATCCTGAAGATACCGTTATTTCTATTAAAGGTGTGAATATAGGCGGTGGCGAGCTTGTGGTAATGGGCGGACCTTGTGCTGTAGAATCGGCAGAACAGATTGATGAGATCGCGGGTCTTGTGAAAGCAGCGGGTGGTCAAGTACTGCGCGGCGGCGCATTTAAACCTCGCACAGGACCTTATAGCTTTCAAGGAGTGGGAGTAGAAGGTCTTATTATGATGGCAGAAGCAGGGAAAAAACATGACCTTCTGACTATTACGGAAGTCATGACACCCGAATACGTTGATATTTGTGCGGAATATGCTGATATTCTTCAAGTGGGCACTCGGAACATGCAAAACTTTGATCTGCTGCGGAAGCTGGGTACATGTGGTAAACCGGTTCTGCTAAAACGTGGATTTAGTGCAACTTACGATGAACTTCTGAATGCCGCGGAATATATTCTTGCAGGAGGAAATCCGAACGTTATGTTATGTGAGCGAGGAATCCGTACGTTTGAGACGTATACTCGCAATACCCTGGATTTAACAGCTATTCCTGTTCTGAAAGACCTTAGCCATTTACCTGTTATTTCTGACCCAAGTCATGGTACAGGGCGCAGAGAGCTTGTAGAACCGATGACAAAGGCTTCTGTGGCTGCAGGAGCAGATGGGCTCATTATTGAGATGCATACAGATCCCGACAATTCTATGACAGGTGATGGAGTTCAATCCCTGTTCCCAGATCAATTCGCTGGGCTCCTTCAAGATCTAGAGAAGCTAGCCCCAATCGTTGGTAAAACATTTAGCACAAAAAGAGCACCTTTAATTCATCAAAATTGATGTAAGGTTTGATATTTTATGAATAGCCTATAATCTCGTTCTATAGAACGAGGTTATAGGCTATTAGTCTATAATCCTATCGTTCCTGCTAGTGTCAGCAATTCTCACACTAGTATAAAAAATACCTGACATAACTATTGACGATGTAAGATTTGGGATTTATACTTACCTCAGTTGAAAATTAGATTGATGAACATTCACAAGGTTATGGGTGTTTAATGTTCGGAAAAATTGGGAGGAAGAACATATGTCTGTTGAAAATGTATTGAAAACAATCCAGGAAAGCAACATTGAGTGGGTCGATTTTCGTTTTGTAGATTTATCTGGTCGCGCGCATCACATTAGTTTGCCGTCTACCGAAGTAGATGCAGAAACGTTCGTTAATGGAGTAGCATTTGATGGATCTTCCATTCCAGGCTTCCGCGGGATCGAAGAATCTGACATGGTTATGATGCCAGATCCAGAATCCACTTTTATTGATCCATTTACTCAACATCCAACCCTTAATATTATGTGTGACATATTTACTCCTGATGGTGAGCGTTATGAACGTGACCCGCGCAGTATTGCTGTTAAAGCGGAAGAATATCTGCAAAAAACAGGTATCGGTACTCGTGCTAATTTCGCCCCTGAATCTGAATTCTTCATTTTTGATGATGTACGTTATGAAAGTGGAACAAACAGCGCTTCTTTCTTCGTTGATTCCGAAGAAGCTGGTTGGAATACCAATCGTAAAGAAGAAGGCGGAAACCTTGGATTTAAAGTCCGCGTAAAAGGTGGATATGTTCCTGTGGCTCCAGTAGATACACAACAAGACATCCGTAGTGAAATGTCTCGTTTGCTTGAAGAAGCAGGCATGCGCGTAGAACGTCATCACCATGAAGTAGCTACAGCAGGTCAAGCCGAGATCAATTTCCGTTTTGACACTCTTACGAAAACAGCAGATAATCTCCTCGCATATAAATACATTGTACATAACACAGCCCGTCAATACGGTAAAACGGCAACGTTTATGCCAAAACCTCTGTTTGGTGATAACGGTAGCGGAATGCACGTTCACCAATCTATCTTTGACGGCGACACTCCACTATTCTATGAAAAAGGCGGATACGCTAACCTTAGTGAAATGGCACTCCATTACATCGGTGGTATTCTATACCATGCGCCAGCATTGATTGCATTAACTAACCCAAGCACGAACTCATTTAAACGTCTTGTACCTGGTTATGAAGCTCCAGTAAACCTTGTATATTCCAAAGGGAACCGCTCTGCAGCAGTACGTATACCAGTCGCAGCAGTAACACCTAAAGGATGTCGTATCGAATTCCGTACTCCGGACTCTACAGCGAATCCATATCTTGCATTTGCAGCAATGCTGATGGCAGGTCTTGATGGAATCAAACGTAAAATCAATCCTACAGAGCTTGGTTACGGACCAGTAGACAAAAATATCTATGAATTGCCTGAAGACGATAAAGCGAACATTCGCAGTGTTCCGACTTCTTTAGAAGAAGCACTGGATGCACTGGCTGCGGATTGTGAATTCTTGACTGAAGGCGGCGTATTTACAAAAGATTTCATCGACAATTACATTAAAATCAAACGCAATGAAGCTAAATCCGTTGCAATTCGTGTCCATCCACACGAATATAGTCTGTATTATGACTGCTAAGTAGCACTTATCCAATTCGTCTTTTAAGAACCCTCGGGAATGATATTTCCGGGGGTTTCATAATATTGTAATATATGTAACAGATATGAGGTATAAATACACTTGATATCACGAACATTTATTGCTATCATAGCCATTATCATACGTATCATTAGATGTCATATAAAGATAACAGGGAGAGAAGGGCGGTTATTTATAATGAATAAAAGAGCGTTCAATTTCAATGCAGGGCCAGCAGCATTACCATTAGAGGTGCTCGAACGGGCACAGGCAGAACTTGTAGATTATAAGGGTACTGGCATGTCAATTATGGAAATGTCTCATCGCGGAGCAGTATATGAATCAGTACATAATGAGGCTCAGGAACGTTTGTTATCTCTTCTTGGCAATCCTAAAGGTTATAAAGTATTATTTCTGCAAGGTGGAGCGAGCACTCAGTTCGCTATGATCCCTATGAATTTTCTTTCTACGGGCCTAACAGGTAGTTATGTTAATACAGGCAGCTGGGCTAAGAAAGCTATCTCAGAAGCGAAAATCATTGGTGAGACCCATATTGCTGCTTCTGGTGAAAACAGCAAGTTTATGAAGTTGCCAGATCTGTCAGGAATAGAAATTGCAGAGAACACGGCTTATCTGCATATGACTTCTAATGAAACGATTGAGGGAACACAGTTCAAAGATTTCCCAGACACGAGTAATACACCGCTTATCGTAGATATGTCCAGTGATATTTTGAGCAGACCTCTAGATATGAACAAGTTTGATATGATTTATGCTGGAGCACAGAAAAATTTGGGGCCGTCAGGGGTTACCGTAGTTATTGCAAAAGAAGAAATGCTGACAGATTCTCCAAAAACAATTCCATCCATGCTTCGTTATGATACGTTCCTAGGAAACAATTCGCTATATAATACGCCTCCATCCTTTGGAGTGTATTTAGTAAATGAAGTGCTGAAATGGATTGAAGAACAAGGCGGTCTCGCGCAAGTCGAGAAAGCGAATGAGAAGAAAGCAGGATCCATCTATCAAGTCATCGATGATAGCCAAGGTTTTTACCGGGGTTGTGTAGATGCTGAGGATCGTTCTAGAATGAACGTAACTTTCCGTCTGGCTGATGAAGTACTGGAGAAGGAATTTATTAAACAGTCGGAAAAAGAAGGTTTTATCGGAATTAAGGGACACCGGAGTGTAGGTGGACTCCGAGCTTCCATTTATAATGCGGTTCCCGATGAAAGCGTAAAGGCACTTACAGATTTTATGAAACAATTTCAGAAAATAAATGGTTAATACATGAATTATTAAAGAAATTTTCATTTACCTCCCACAAAAGTTTGTGGGAGGCTTTCTTTTATATTATAATTTAATTCTTATACAGTTCATACAAGAGGAGAAATGAGTCAGATGGCATTACACATCGTATTAGTGGAACCCGAGATTCCGGCGAACACCGGCAATATAGCAAGAACTTGTGCTGCAACAGGAACCCATCTTCATCTTGTCCACCCGCTTGGTTTTAACACAGATGACCGTACGTTGAAACGTGCAGGGCTGGACTACTGGCATGCCGTAAATATTGAATATCATAATTCTTTTGAAGAAGTACAGCAGAAATATGCCGGCAGTCGGTTTTTTTATGCAACTACAAAAGCAAAGAATAGGTATTCCGACTTCCAATTTCAGGATGGAGACTTCCTAGTTTTTGGAAAAGAGACAAAAGGGCTTCCTCCGGAATTGATCGCCGAGAATCAGGAAACCTGTATGCGTATGCCAATGTCAGATGCAGTCAGATCTCTAAATTTGTCCAATTCTGCGGCAATAATCGTATATGAGGCGCTAAAACAACTGGATTTCCCTGGAATTGAATAATTTAGTTCATTCTGGTAACCAGCTTTCCTAATTATGGTAGCTAAAATAAAGTTAATAATTTTATTAATTATTGCAGGATTCGACAAAAACGTAGCGAATGTATAAACTATAGTACAATTGTACCTAGAAATATTTTGAACAGGAGTGTGTACTGTTAATGAAACCTGCTGGAGTAGTACGCAAGGTAGACCAACTTGGAAGAATTGTGCTTCCTAAATCTTTACGTAAGAGATATCAAATGAATGAAGGAGATCCTGTGGAGATCCTCGTACAAGGTGATCACATCATCCTTGAGCGCTATCGTCCAAAATGTATTTTCTGTGGATCGATGGAAGAAGTAAGTGATTTTAAAGATCGTTATATTTGTGCTTCTTGCCTCACAGAAATGACGGGGCTTCAAGAGAACGCCTAATCGTCTAATAGAGACGGATTGCAGGCGTGATAGATAACTTACGTCTAGTTCTAACAAAAAAAAGCTCACCTCATAGAGGCGAGCTTTTTTTGTTGTTTCTAAAGACCTTTTGTCTTGTCATCATTATAGGAGGACGTCAAGATTCCTACTGTGTAAAGGACAAGGACTATGGTGATGATCCAGAAAGTCAACGAGAATGACATGTCATCCACCTCCTGTTAATCTCGTAGCCCTTATTATACCTATTTTTCTATAAAAAAGGAATCTTTTCCCTGTTAAAGCATTCACTAATCATTAAATCGATTTATTCATAAAACAAAAAATGAGTAGGTACTTTTCTAAGATTCCCGTCGGACGGATCATTTACAACCTTTCCATTCAGAACAAGAGAGGTTGAGCCGCCTCCATCAAGGTTATAGGCATCTTGAACTCCAAGGGTATACATTTTATGCTGGAGTTCTTCTAAGGTGGCACCAGAGCTTCCTTTTTCGTTATAACCGTCGATGACGAGAATAAGCAGTTGATCGTCTTTATAATTGCCAATGACGGTACGAGGAGCACGGCGCGGTGTATTTTTCCATTTGGAAGGGATAACCGTCTTATTACCATTTTTCATCAGCATAGGGACGAATGTAGCACCAAATACAGGCTCTTGCTGATCTAAGGCATACTTGCTGAAGTATTTCCCGCCAATGAGTTTACCCTCTTTATTCAATCCCACAAAAGCGAGATCTTTTATACTCGGATGAAACCCTGATACGTATTTCCCATCTTGTACCGTTGTGCTGAGCGGATATCTTTTTCCGCCGCTTTCTGCATATCCACCCGCATTGATTCCCGCCACAGCGCCACCGCGAAGAACAGCTTGTAGGGTAGTTTGAGAAGATCCGAGTGTATCGTCAAGAGCCATTTGCATGGCGGAAGGATCTTTGAGCTTTATTTTCATCGCAAATCCATGATAAGTACCGGGATTCACTTTAAAAAGTTCAATGCGGATACGGTCACTATCGACGACTTCGTATGGCACACCCAGTTTTGCTTGAATCCGCCGATTGTAGACCGCTTCAGGTTTTTTGGCTTGAGCTGCCGTCATATTCGCAATACTTTGCATCGTTTTGCTTGTACTGTTATAAAGTTCGGTTGTTCTTTGAATGGACGAGGATGTACTTTCGGCGAGCGATTTTGCAGTATCCAGGTCACTTTTAATTCCTTCGGTTGTAGACCGAATATCACTTGAGGGAACATATTGTTCCACCGGCTCTGTAAATTCAATAACAAGAGGCTGCTGAAGTAACAAAAGACAGAGAATGACTCCGACAAACGGTGCGGTCGAAAGCATCAGGAAACGATTCAATCTTCTAACAGAAGTGATCATTTAAGTAAATCCATTTTCTTCTGGAGCGTGTCCAGCTGTTTTTTGACTTCTCTAAGCTCCGTGTACAACTGATTACTATTATCGGATGTATTACCCGCATTGTCTTTTGTAAAAGTCAGCAGTTCATTAAAAGTATTAACTTGTTCCTGGATCGCAGCGATTTCGGCAGCAACATCTTCAATTTGGAGCTGATATTCCTGTTTGACAGCGGTGAGCTGTTCATTCGTATAGGTTTTCATTTCTACTACCATTTGTTGTTTCAGATAATTGCTATACGAATAGGCTGCAAAAACACCAATAGCAATAATAATGATCCATAGGATCAGGAACATGCGAACAGAGCGTTTGTTCTTACTTACAGTTTGCCTAGTAGGATGGCCTGGTGACTGCTCTGTAGATCCATTCAATTTTCACCACTCCTCGCATTAATCGACTATATTCTATGATTTTCCAGACCCCATTCTATCACGGCCCTATCATTTCCGCAAAAAACGCCTTCTGGGCACCAATAAAGAAAAAGAGATTGCATCGGAAGGAAGTCCTAGGATACAATTTCATATATAGACCAAATTAAGGACTTAAGAGGGATGCATTTTTCGACAATATATGATCTGTTTATCCATTTATGTATCAGGCTTCCTCTAAACAACGATTGCCGCACTTATGGCGCATAATTCATAAACGGGCTATAACATCGATCTAACGATCTTTTTAAACAATATATCAACTAATTTACTAGGGGGAGTTTTTATGAGAAGGGAATGGCAGGTGGTCTTAATTGATATTCATCCAACGAGCATGCTAGGTACAAAGCTAATTTTGGAAGAACATCAAGATTTGTCCGTCAAGGCAATGGTTTCAACAGGAAGAGAGGGACTTGAAGAGGTAGATAGAATACATCCGGATCTAGTGCTAATGGATTATAAATTACCTGATGGAGAAGCTGATCATTTCATTGAACAGATGAAGCAGTTATCAGCAGACACGCACATCATTGTAATGACAGATGAAGATGATTTGAAACTATTCAGAAAATATATCGGAATCGGCGCGAGCGGAGTCATATCCAAGCAATCATCGCCACTGAAACTGATTCATCTTATTACGGGTTTACGTGAAGGACTCGCTTCTATTCCTCTAGCATGGCTGCAGAATGAAGATTGGGGTCAGCTAGGAGAGCCTGATCTTGATGTGGATATCCAGCTCACCGATATGGAGAAGTTTATTATGGAGAGGATTGTCCAAGGGATAACGTACGATAAGATCGCCAAAGAGATTAATGTAAGTCGCAGATCGGTTGATAATTATTTGCGAAAAATATATACGAAACTAGATGTTTCGAGCAGAGCACAAGCTATTGAACAGTTTACGTTATACACGAAATCAAAAAAACAACATGTATAATTGAACGGTAGAGAAGGCATATTGCTTCGTGGCAGCGAATAGCTTTTATACGTCTGGGTTCTTGTTATAGTTAAACAAGGTCATGTTCGAATAAAAAATAGGGAGGACTGACATGGAATTTTCATTTGCTTCCCGTGCCTCAAAGTTATTGTCTTCTCATCTACATAAGGTGAATAAAGAAGAAAGACAGAATTCTTTTATATCTCTTGCAGAGGAATTGCCGGCAGAGGAGTTTTTTCCGATTAAGCGACTAGGAGAAGCGGCTCGTATGGTATTGTCTTCGGATCCTTCCGTTTTGCAATATGGAGAGCCGCAGGGCTATGGTCCTCTTCGCAGCTGGATCAGCGAGGACTGGAAGCGGAGAAGAGGGATGCTTACGTCAGCAGACCGGATTTTACTGACGGCAGGAAGCCAGCAGGCTATAGATCTTATTACAAGGTTGCTTGTGGATATAGGCGATTCTGTCGTGGTAGAAAATCCGACTTCTCCAGGATGCCTTCAGGTGCTGGAGATGCAAGGTGCTAATATTATAGCTGTAGAGAATGATCTGGAAGGTTTGTTGCCAGATCGGCTAGAAGAGCAGTTTCAAAGTGTGAAACCGAAACTGCTTTTTGCTGCACCTAGTTTCTCAAACCCAACCGGAATACTATGGAGTTTGGAACGGCGTAAAGCTGTGCTGGAATTATGCCGTAAGTATGGAGTTCTTATTATCGAAGATGATTCCTACGGCGAACTGCATTTTGGATCAGAGGAGGCAGCTTCCCGGTTTTCAGTCTCTTATCCAACTTTGTACGCGCTCGACGCCATGGATGGCGGGAATCAAGTGCTTTATATAGGTTCGTTTAGCAAGACTATTGCACCTGCGATGCGAACAGGGTGGGCTGTTGGCGACCAGAGGTTAATTAGAGGAATGTCTACTTTAAAACAAATGGCAGATTGGCAATCGAGTTCAATGAATCAACAAATATTGTATTTCTTATTACATGAATCTTCTTTCCGGTGGAAAGAACATTTGGCGCTCTTGAACAGAGAGTATGAGGTTAGACTCAAGCTGGTCCTCGAATTATTAAAGAGACCGGGGTTTAAGGAAGTGAAGTATCATCCGCCATCGGGAGGTATGTATTTGTGGATTCAGCTTCCACAAGGGCTGCATAGTGAAGCTTTACTAAGGGCATCCATGCGACTTGGCGTCGCTTTCTTGCCAGGAAGCAGATGCTCGCCTGGGAGACAGGCGGATGAGTATATCCGAATCAACTTCAGCAGGCCGGGTAGAGAAGAGTTGCTGTTAGGGATGAATTTAATCAGTGAAGCGATACAGGAGTTTACCGCTAGGAGATAAGGACACCCTATTGGAAGGGGTGTTCTTTTTTTAGGTATATCATTCCAAAACGAAATAAGTGGTTGCACTCACTAACATTTTTATATAGAATATGTATTAGTCAGTTGCATTAACTTTTTTAGTTGTTGTGACTTTAAGGCTGTAGCAAATATTCTAAACTTATTTATGTCGACCATTATATTTTAATTTGTTACAGTAACTATTCTTATCATATGGGGGAACAAACAATATGTCTAAAGTTCTATTTATCAAAGCAAACGACCGCCCAGCGGATCAAGCAGTAAGTGTTCAAATGTACGATGCATTCTACAATGCATATAAAGAAGCAAACCCAACAGACGAAATCGTGGAGCTAGATCTGTATGCTGCTAACCTGCCAGCTTACGGTAACGATGCTGCAACAGGAACATTCAAAGTAGCGAAAGGTATTGAAACAACTCCTGCAGAGCAAGAAGCTGCAGACCTGGCTGCTTTCTACCAAAAACAATTCTTTGAAGCAGATAAAGTGGTTGTTGCATTCCCGCTTTGGAACTTCACTGTACCTGCACCGCTTGTAAACTACATATCTTACCTGAGCCAAGCTGGCGTAACATTTAAATACACAGCTGAAGGTCCAGTAGGTCTTGCAGGTGACAAAAAAGTGGCGCTTCTGAACGCACGTGGTGGCGTTTATTCTGAAGGTCCTGCAGCAGCAAGTGAACTTGCTGTGAAATATGTATCTTCCGCTTTCGGATTCTGGGGTATTCAAAATCCTGAAGTTTACATTATTGAAGGACATAATGCGTTCCCTGATCGTGCTGCACAAATCGTTCAAGACGGTTTGAAAAATGTTGCGGAAGCAGCTGCACGTTTCTAATAAGTAATGATGAGTAAAAAAGGCTGGATTTCTACCTCAAATGAGGAAGAAATTCAGCCTTTTCTTTTATAAGACAAGTCTATGTTATTTTTTGAATTCATCATCAGCAAGCAATTTTTCAGCAATAAGAAAGTCATTTGGAGCTAGCATGCTTTGTTGTAAGACATTCTCATAGGTTGATAAAGCTTCCTTGCCAGCGGGTGTTAATCTATAGCTGCCTCGCTTAATACGCTCAAACCATCCATAATAGTTGTTTTGAAGAATGGAAGCAGCTGTACTGATCCCTGTAGCTCTTGCGAGTTGTGCGGGAGAAGCAAAGGGCAGACGCTCCAGGGCGGAGGCTACTTTTAGAGCTCTTTCGCGGTAAGCAGTGACCAATTTTGTTTTGTGACTGCCGCCAAGGTTATAATCGCCGCTGCGACCCTCAAACTCACTGAGCAGTTTTTGTTTGCGTATGGATTTTTTTGATTTTAGTTGCCATTGTGGTTGACATAAGATATCTACAAGTGCAGGTTTTGTCTTATAAATAGTTACGGTAATCAGTCCAAGTCCAAGCTTTTGACAAAGCTCTGTAATTTCACTAAATCGCTGGTTCACAGCTCCGCGCTTAGCACGGTTGCGTTCAACAGCGAGGTAGACATTGCTACTTATTTTTAATCGCTGCATCCCCTGAAGGAGCAGGGATAAATTGAAGGTTTTTTTAATCTCCACAATCAGCGGATCAGCCGATCCTTCTTTGACTCCAACAAGATCACAATACCGGATCTCGGATTTAATATGATACCCTTGCTTTTCAAAAAAGGATTTAACGGGTTCATATAATTCGGTTTCGTACCCCACAGCCATCCCTTTATCAAACTCCTTTATGAATTTACCGCTTCTAATAGCGCTTGTTTTCTCATATACGTACAAGTATAACATTGCTCTTCTTTTTTCACCCTAACATACCTTGCGCTAGGATTCCAAAACATTTTTCTTTACCGGTTTATCTCATTTTTCGTCTCAAAAAGAGAGACCTGTCACAAAAAAAGAGGCAACTTATCCGAATTAACGCATAGGTATGTAATACACTTTTTTTAGATCAAAGTGTCGGACTTCTCTCATAAAGTGATCGAGGACTGAGGCAGAGGAGCTTAGACAGTTAGGAAAAAGATGGGTTAGCAGTTCATGGAATGGACCTATTCGGAGTGGATGCTGAATCACTATGGAGCCATGGGAGGTACGAAAGAGCATGAATATTTTTGAACGCGTAGCTGAATTTCGAGCGGAAACCGATCGATTGTCATGGACGGGGACATTTAAAGACTATATTCAGATTTTGCAAAAGGATCCTACGCCTGCAATGACTGCTCATGCCAGAGTGTATGAAATGATCAAATCGTATGGTGTGGAAGAAAAAAATGGTCATAAACGCTATAAGTTTTTTGAACAACAAATTTTTGGACTAGACCGCAGTGTAGAAAGATTAGTTGAGGAGTATTTTCACTCCGCTGCGAGAAGACTGGATGTCCGAAAACGGATTTTGCTCTTAATGGGTCCGGTCAGCGGCGGGAAGTCCACGCTCGTCACGTTGTTAAAACGCGGATTGGAGCAATTCTCACGGACAGATAAAGGAGCGGTTTACGCAATAGAGGGCTGCCCTATGCATGAAGATCCGCTGCATTTGATTCCCCTTGAACTAAGGCCCGAAGTAGAGAAGGAGCTTGGAGTACGAATCGAAGGGAACCTATGCCCTTCTTGCCAGATGCGCCTTCGTACGGAATACGATGGAGATATTGAAGAAGTCCGAGTAGAACGCGTCTTTATATCAGAGGATAGCCGTGTTGGAATTGGAACCTTCAGCCCTTCAGATCCGAAGTCGCAGGATATTGCTGATCTCACCGGCAGCATTGATTTTTCGACCATTACAGAATATGGTTCTGAATCAGATCCGCGGGCCTATCGGTTTGATGGAGAACTGAACAAAGCGAATCGCGGACTAATGGAGTTTCAGGAAATGCTGAAATGTGATGAAAAGTTTTTGTGGAACTTGCTATCACTTACCCAAGAGGGGAACTTTAAGGCGGGACGTTTTGCACTCATAAGTGCAGATGAGCTTATCGTTGCTCACACCAACGAATCAGAGTACAAATCTTTTATATCGAATAAAAAGAATGAAGCATTACAATCCCGGATGATTGTTATGCCGGTTCCGTATAACTTAAAAGTTTCGGAAGAGGAAAAAATTTATAAAAAGCTGATTGAGCAAAGTGACATGCGCCATGTGCATATTGCCCCGCATGCCCTTAAGACAGCTGCCATTTTCTCCATACTTACTCGTTTAAAAGAATCAAAAAAACAAGGAATGGATCTTGTTAAAAAAATGCGGATGTACGATGGTCAAGAAGTGGAAGGATATAAAGAAGCAGATTTAAAGGAAATGCAAAACGAGTACCTTGAAGAAGGAATGACAGGAATTGATCCTCGTTATGTCATTAACCGAATCTCCAGTGCACTTATTAAACAGAATCTAGAGTGCATTAATGCGCTTGATATCCTCAGAGCCATTAAGGATGGTCTGGATCAACATGCTTCTATTACGAAGGAAGAGCGTGAGAAGTACCTCAACTTCATCTCAGTTGCCCGTAAAGAATATGATGAACTGGCGAAAAAAGAAGTGCAAAAAGCATTTGTCTATTCTTTTGAAGAGTCCGCGAAGACTTTGTTTGAAAATTATCTTGATAACATAGAAGCATTCTGCAATTGGTCGAAAATTCGTGATCCTTTGACGGATGAAACGGTGGATCCAGATGAGCGCCTTATGCGCTCTATAGAAGAACAAATTGGGGTATCTGAGAATGCAAAAAAAGCATTCCGCGAAGAAATACTAATTCGGATCTCAGCATACTCGCGTAAAGAGAAGAAGTTTGATTATAACAGTCATGATCGCTTAAGAGAGGCCATCGAGAAGAAATTGTTTGCAGATCTTAAGGATATCGTGAAGATTACGACATCGACGAAGACACCAGATGCGATTCAATTAAAGCGGATTAACGAAGTCAGCTCTAGACTTATTGATGGGCACGGATACTGCCCTGTATGCGCGAATGAACTTTTGCGTTATGTCGGCAGCTTGTTAAATCGTTAATTCTTAATACTAAAGTAACTGTAAACGTTGCTCGACTGTAGTACATGTTTTTCCCATCCATCCACTTTGATTTAGATGAATATCAGCGTTAACTTTAGGCACTTGACATCCGCCGGGTTAACGCTTTTATTATGAAAATAAGGAAAATATTTCATGAAATAGGACCTTAGATCTATGTTTATCTAGTGAGTTCGTTCTATAATGATCAAGTACGAAGAGAAATCCGCACTAAAATTCAGTGAAGAAAGAGGGATCAGCTGGTGATGATCGATGTTTCACAAGAAAGAAAATTACAGCTTGATTTTATAGGTCTAACAAATACGGAGCTAGAGCTCCTCAAAAGTCATCGCCCTATTTTTGAACAAATTGTTGAACAAGTTGTTGATCGTTTATATGAACGAATCGGTCAGATTGAAAGTCTTAGAACCATAATTGAGAAACACTCTACTATAGATCGACTCAAAGAAACACAACGCTGGTATTTTTTATCTTTAGCAGACGGGGTCATTAATGAATCTTTTATAGAGAACAGAATTAAAATAGGTTTAGTGCATTCCCGCATAGGATTAAATACTGATTTTTACCTAGGAACATATATGCTTTATCTAGATTTAGCCACCCAGCACATGCAGGCAGCTCTTCCAGATCATTGGTATCCTGTGATTCATGCGCTAACCAAGATGTTTAATTTAGATTCTCAGCTTGTATTAGAGGCCTATGAAACAAAAGAAAAAGATAAGATTAATGAGATTGTACAAGAACAGGAACTCATGTTAAAAGCAATTACAGAGGTCTCCCAAAAGCTTACAGGAATGATCGATGAACTACATAGAAACACACAAATAATTTCCAAGACGGCTGGAGAGACAGCGGCATCGCAAGATTTGGCTCATGGATTAATTAATGAACTGAATCAGGAAGTGCAGCATATACAGAAGATGGGCACGCTCATTCGAGATATATCAGACCAAAGTCATCTTCTTGGACTGAATGCGGCGATAGAAGCAGCTCATGCTGGAGAGAGCGGAAGAGGTTTTGAAATTGTGGCGGGCGAAATCCGTAAACTTGCAACCGGGTCTAAGAAAGCAATGGACCAAATCCAAGGTGTAGTCGATAGTATTATGACAAAGCTGGCACAAGTGAGTAAAGAATCAGATAATACAACCGGTAATACGGAAAGACAAGTTCACAGTTCTGAAGAATTAATGGCTTTTGTTTCTATGATGGAAGGTGTCTCTAAAGACTTGAAAGAGTTGCAGAAAAAACATGTGTAGGAAGAATAATGGAAAGCGCATTCATTTGATCTATGAGGTTTACTAGTTTTCCGTTATAATGGTGATTATGTGGGCCTATATACTACCCAGCTTATAATGTAACGGATAGACTATGATTGATATAGAGGTGATCAAATGGCATCAATACATGATGTGGCTAAGGAAGCTGGGGTCTCAGTTGCTACCGTTTCTAAGGTGCTGAATGATTATCCAGATGTAAGTGACAAAACTCGTAAAAAAGTGAATATGGTAATTGAACAGTTACACTATCAACCTAATGTTGTTGCCCGGGGACTTGTAAAAAAAAGATCCTGGACCGTGGGCGTTCTCCTGACCGTCCCGTTTACCAATCCATTTGTAGCGGAACTGCTGGAAGGAATCAAAACAGCACTTGAAAACAGCGGATATGATTTGGTTCGGCTATCAACCCGTTTTGACGATCCCAATTATTCTTTCATCAAACACTGTCGCAGCCGGAACGTGGAAGGAGTCGTCGTGTTTGGTGTAGAGCGTGAGAACCCGAGTATAGATGAATTGATACACTCGGACATACCTACCATGTTTGTGGATACGGATATTGTAGGTAAACGTGCGGGTTACATTACAACGGATAATCAGAATGCGATCCAGATGAGTGTAAAACATTTATACGAACTGGGTCATCATAAGATTGCTTACATTTCAGGCACCCTTGGACCGTCCATTGCGAACATGCGGCTTGAAGGTTACAGACAAGGACTGAAAAACTGTAATTTGCCTTATTTGACATCGTATCTTGAAGTTTGCGATTATTCATTTGACGAAGGGGCCGCAGCGATGCGACGCCTGCTTCAGTTGAAAGAACCTCCTACAGGTGTTGTCTGTACATCAGACCTGGCTGCTTTTGGCGCGATTTATGAAATAGAAAGACATGGACTTCGTGTCCCAGAGGATGTTTCAGTCGTTGGTTTTGATAACACCTATCATGCCCAAGTGTTTAAACCAAATTTAACGACAATTAACCAAAATATTTTTTCTATTGGAATCAAATCTATTGAGTGCCTAATTGCCTTAATTGAGAATCCGGATTTTTCACCTCCTGTCATTACGGAGCCGTCCGAATTAATTGTCAGACAGACGACAGCAAGCCCAAGTGTTTCGATATAATGTTTTTTAAAGCATCTCCAGAAGGTAGCCTTTTGACCAGAATGGTCGGAAATGGCTGCTTATTCTAGAGATGCTTTTTCCGTTAGGGGAGGTTTAATTCCACCTGAAACACTTATTTTTAAGAAATTTGATCAAATTTTCCTGAATGTCTATCATGACGGGTATTCGCACTATATAATGGTAAAGGTAAAGTGAAGATAAGATGAATGTTTAACAATCAATTACTTATGGCTATGAATATAAAGGAGTACAATTCATTGAATAAATTATTAAAATCACTTATGTTGCTGACTGCGATTATGCTGATCGGCAGTGTTGTTGTTTATGCAGAATTCAAGGGATCATCCCATTTAAATAGAGAATTATTGGAAGAAAATATAGATGACAAGCAAGAATCGGAGCAAGTGGATCAGCAGAAGGAAGCTGCACTACAAGCCATCGCAGAAGTGACGAATACGGAAAATCGTTTGTATACAGTACAAGAATCAGCAGGGTTTTATGAAGGGTTTAAACTCCATTGGGAAGGCAAAACCGCTGAATTTAAATGGAAAAGCATTGCATCGCCTGCTGCGCCGGCTGAATTATTATCAGGTGATGTAACGGGTGATGGGACAAAAGATGCCATCATTACATTGCCAGCAGGATACGGAACAGGCGTATATTTGGAGGATATTCATGTCGTAGATGGAAAAACGCTGCGGGAAGAGCTGATAGAGGATGCAGCAAATGCTGCAAAAAAATGGGCTGTTTCGAGTACGGAGGTAACCAATCAGGAAGAGCTTCTGCTAAATCACATTGACTACCAGATGAACGAGAATGAGCAGCTTACCGCTTTGATTGGGGTAGCGATATCCCCATTAGAATATATTGGAGAGCTAGCTATGACTTACGTATATAACACTGAAAAAGAAATGTTGATGATAGACTCCATTTCATATACTGCTTTCGAATAAAAAAAGCCCGAAGAAGATGATCTCCTTCGGGAATCTGCCCATATGTCTAAAAGATTACAAATATAAAATTAAACGGTTTGCAGTGCAAAAGACTCTTTATCAGAGAACTCGGAAAGTTGATTTACACATTTGGAGAGCGTGCTGGCCGAAACATCATGTTTTGCAGCCAGTTCTGAATGACTCACCGTTTTACCAAGCTTTGTTGCAGTCAAGTATTCTAGAGCTCCTGCGTAACCGCCTGGCTTACGATAGCGAGGGGCTTCGCTTTGACTGTAGTCGCTCCATAGCTGTACCAGTTGCGATTGTTGTTCATAAGACAACGAGTATTCTTTTGCAAGTTCAGGAATAACGGAAGCTGCTAACTCGCGGTGCGTATCGCTTTCCCAAGTGAATTCAGCTAGGTCGAGTGCTTTGTCTGTAGTTGAGGCAGTTGAAGCTTCAACGGATTGTGCTGTTGGTGCTGGAGCTGATGTGGAAACAGCTCGTCTGGAACCTGTAATCACTTCAACAGAAGTCGCTACTCGTACATTACGTTGTTGTTCTCTGTCTTTCTCGAGGCAACATTTCTTATATTTTTTTCCACTGCCGCAGTGGCACGGTTCGTTTCTACCGATGTTGGACAATTTGGTTCGCTCCTTTATTCAATTGCAGATAATTCTAATGATGAGTGCTTATGTTCATAATAAGCGCTGACAAAAGTAGATTATAACATATTTATCAGCTTTGTATGTATACGGGCATTAGATGACCAGTACTTCTATTATTCAATTTACCCCATGAAAAAGCCTGTTTCAACCCAAATTTGAGTTAAAACAGGCTTTTAACTGGGAAAAGTGCGAAGTGAGTCAATTTCACAGAATTATAAAAAGGATTCAAGTCATTAATTTTCTGTTCATTTTTTTGCCGTCAAACGTAAACAAAACAGGTTTATCATCAATTATTGTCTCAAGGTGAACGGCGCGGCCCCATAACTTAAATACGTAAGGAAGCGTACGCTCCATATATTTTAGATCAAGCTCAATGCCTTCGTACTGGTGTTTTAAGACGATTTCACCCGTGCGAAGATAATCAGCATCTTTGACAACGAGATAGGGAGATCCGCCGTTAACCCGGGCAAAGATGAGCTGATCCCGAATATTTTCCCAAGACTTATCGGTGATTTTCCAATCCGGTCCTTTTTTCTCGAACACATATAGATCAAGATCCTCAACCAGCTGCTTCGTCATATAGTTACGAATAAATGAGGTGTCGGAATCATATTCACGAACTTCAAATATTTTGGCACGGCCTCCGCCGGGAGTGCGTCCGAGTCGTTCTTGTTCATGTGCCGTTGGATGATCCCATCTTTTTTCAATGTCTTCGAAGATTTTAAGACCGAGATAATAAGGGTTCAGGCTTTGCTTAGACGGCTGTACAACAGAGGCATTGAGCATCGCATACTCTACAGCTTCATCACTCGTAAGATCCAGTTCACGGATGATGCGTTGATGCCAATACGAAGCCCAACCTTCGTTCATAATCTTGGTCTCCATTTGAGGCCAGAAGTACAGCATCTCTTCACGAAGCATGCTCATAATGTCCCTTTGCCAATCAGATAATACCTCAGAAAACTCCTGTACGAACCACATCACATCTTTTTCCGGTTCAGGCGGGAAACGAAATACTTGATGTGTACTTGGATCAGGGCCTTCAGGGGCTTTGACTCCAATATCCCAAAGATCATCATAACGACCGGGAGGACGAACGTCCGGGTTTGGATTTTTTTGCTCTTTTATCTTCAGTTCCATATAGCGCTGTTTATCGAGATGCTGAGGTTTAATCAGCTGCGGATCGACATGTTCTTGAATAGCGAGGACAGCATCGATAAAAGACTCGACGGCTTCTGTACCGTATTCAAGTTCATACTGTTTAATCCGGTCTGCCGTTGCTGCCATACTTTCGACCATATTTCGGTTAGACATCGAGAAACGGGCGTTATTTTTGAAGAAATCACAGTGAGCAAGGACATGGGCTACAATGAGTTTATTCTGAATAAGAGAGTTGCCGTCAAGCAAGAAGGCATAACATGGATCAGAGTTAATAACCAATTCGTAAATTTTGCTGAGTCCAAAATCATATTGCATCTTCATTTTCTGAAAGGTTTTCCCAAAGCTCCAGTGACTGAATCTAGTCGGCATGCCATACGCACCAAAAGTGTAAATAATATCAGAAGGACAGATTTCATATCGCATTGGATAATAGTCGAGTCCGAAACCATTTGCGATCTCCATAATCTCGTCTATGGCATATTCGAGATCTTTTAATTCACTTGAACTACTCATGAAACGCTGCCTCCTTCTTTGTTATGAAAAAAGGTGCGCAGGGCCTTGTATACTTCGCCCTTTTCTTTGATGACGTAGTACATGAACTGATCCATCTTAATATTGCGATAGGCAGACATCAGTGTACTGCTTCGGTTATACTGATTCACCTCACCATAACCAAACATATTGCTCCGCTTGAGCAATTCGCCAATTAATTTAACACAGCGTTCATTGTCACTGGTTAGGTTATCGCCGTCCGAAAAGTGGAACGGATAAATATTGTAACTCGAGGGCGGGTACCGCTGATCTATAATTTCAAGCGCTTTAATATAGGCAGAAGAACAGATCGTACCGCCGCTTTCCCCACGGGTGAAAAATTCTTCTTCGCTCACTTCTTTTGCTTCGGTATGATGAGCGAGGAAGACGATCTCTACTTTTTCATATTGTTTACGTAAGAATCGGGTCATCCAGAAAAAGAAGCTTCTTGCACAATATTTTTCAAAAGAGCCCATGGACCCGGATGTATCCATCATGGCAATAATGACGGCATTGGAGTGCGGAATGACGGTATCATCCCATGTTTTATAGCGGAGGTCATCAGGGCTGATATGATGGATTCCTGGGTTCCCGGTGGTTGCATTCCTGCGTAAATTTTCTAAGATGGTCCGCTTCTTGTCGATATTGGATTGCATCCCTTTTTTACGGATATCGTTAAATTTAATACTTTGTGTCTCAATTTCTTCTTTGTCTTTTTGTTTGAGGTGGGGTAAGGAGAGCTCGGAAAACAGCATGTTTTCAAGGTCTTCCATATTGATCTCTGCTTCTACAATGTCTTGACCTGGCTGATCGCCTGCTTTTTCACCTTTACCTGGTTTTTGACTCGCAGGATCACGTCCAATGACATCGCCGACCTGACTATCTCCATCTCCTTGGCCGACATGCTTTTGTTTTTGATAATTATAGACAAAGCGATATTCATCTAGGCTTCGAATCGGAACTTTAATGATCTGCTTACCATCGGACATGATGATATTTTCTTCTGTAATAAGGTCGGGCAGGTTCTGCTTAATGATTTCCTTCACCTTCTGCTGATGGCGTTGCTGATCTTGGTAACCTTTACGGTGAAGAGACCAATCCTCTTTCGAAACGACAAATGAGTAAGGCTGGCGAGAATCCGGCATTTTAGGCACCTCCCCTGTAAATTGTGCGGCACAGTTTGACCTGCTGTAAATTAAGTATATTCACGGGCAGGGATGATATGTGATGACATCGATATAAAATAGAGAAGTGGAATATTTTTCTTCCTATTATTGTCGTTAACTTACAGAAAATGATTCGCTTTTGCTGCGGTTCAGTGTATGATGGTTTAAAAGAGAAGAAGATAGGACCATCGTTTTCGTGCATGGTCAAAAGTGCAGGAGGGAATATAGCGCATGCAATATCAAAGTACTCGAGGACAGGTTAGTGAAGTAGGATTTATTGATGCATTTCTGATGGGACTAGCTACAGATGGAGGTTTGCTCGTACCAAGTACCATTCCTGTCATTTCTAGCGACAAGTTGGAAGAGTGGAGAACTCTTTCTTTTCAAGATTTAATGCTTGAAATTTTTTCTTATTACTTGAATGAAGAAATTCCGAGTGATGAGCTGAAAAAGATGGTCTATGCCAGTTACAGTACCTTCCGGCATGAAGACGTTACTCCAGTTCATCAACTTACGGATGATATATATTTACTTGAATTGTTCCATGGTCCTACATTTGCCTTTAAGGATATTGCGCTTCAGCTCATGGGGCAATTGTATAGTTATGTAGCTAAACAGTATAAACGTCCTATTAATATTCTTGGTGCTACTTCTGGCGATACAGGGGCATCGGCAATTCAAGGCGTTCGAGGTAAAGAAGGAATTAATATTTGTATCTTGCATCCAAATGGAAAAGTAAGTAAGGTGCAAGAACTTCAGATGACTACAGTACAAGATGAGAACGTGCTGAATTTATCAGTGGAAGGTAACTTTGATGATTGTCAGCGGATGATTAAGGAACTTTTTGCGGATGTAAACTTCAAAAATGAGCATCATCTCTGCGCTATTAATTCCATTAATATTGTTCGCATCCTTGCTCAAACGGTTTATTATTTCTACTCCTATTTCCGGGTTACAGATCAGCGTCCTGAATTAGTAGGAGCACCCCTGCATTTCAGTGTTCCTACAGGTAACTTCGGAGACATTTTTGCAGGATATCTTGCTTCTCGTATGGGTTTACCTGTAGGTAAGTTGGTACTTGCAACGAATGAGAATAATATATTGGAGCGTTTTGTGAAGGAAGGGGTCTATAAACCTGATGGATTCCATACGACGTATAGTCCTTCTATGGATATTCAGGTTGCCAGCAATTTTGAGCGATATCTTTATTATGTTTTGGATGAAAATGCAGAACAAACCGAAAGATACATGAAGAGTTTCCAGGAGAGCGGCGAGATTCGAATTCCACAAGAGCTGTTAAGCAAAATTCAATCGGAGTTTGCCGCTTACGGTGTGATTGGGGCGGAGTGCCTCGCAACGATTCAAAAATACAACGATACAAAAGCGTATCTGCTCGATCCTCATTCCGCCTGCGGAGTTGCCGCAGCAGAACGTACGCTTCCAGCAGGTGAAGTTGTCATTTCGTTAGCTACAGCGCATCCTGCAAAATTCAATGAGTCTATTGAACTTTGTGAGATTAAGCAGGACTTCCCGCCGCAAATCTCAGCACTGTATGACATGCCTGTTCGCAAAACGGAGGTAGAAGGAACGATGGATCAAGTGGTCGCGGAACTCCTTCCTTTTTACCATCGTCATCAAGTGAAATAGAAGCGAGATAAAATAAAAAACCGTCTAGGATGAAGAGCAACTCTACATCCTAGACGGTTTTTTGTGGTTTTTATAATTAAGTCAAATCACTTTTGGAGTAGTAAAAGTGATTTTATTATTTGATTCCAAGTCTGTAATTCTCTTAAAATAAAATGACGGAATGTAACACAAATTTCATTTATTTTCCAATATATCATAAAGAAAGATAATCATCCGATTTAAAAGTTTTATTTCGGGGTAAACATGATCAAGTTAAGTCAAAATGTTTTAAAGAAAAATATAGGGGGCACCACCATGAAAGAGAAGAAAGAACCATTACATATAGATGTACAGTTTAAATGTCCAACATGTACTCAGGAAGTGAAAGCACATTTTGTTGAAGAACAGGTAGTCACGGTACGCTGTGAGAGTTGCCGGCAAGGATATACACTAATGAGACCTACGATTGGTCAGGAAATCTTGTTAGATTGGGAACAAGAGGCATTGTTCCATAAAATGCGTGCTGAAAAAAAAGAACAGGATAACACAGAGATGATGGCTCTTCTGATCAAAATTGTGGAACTGCTGACATGGAAAGATGAAGGTCGCGGACAGATTCAGGCCATTGAAGCAGCACGAAGCTGGTTATCTCATACCGATAAATCGAATGTTGTCCGTGAACTTCTACATATCATTTCTGAGCAGGAAGGGAGGAAGGGTTACCGATTATAATCGTTTTAAATCTGAAAGTTTGACATAAATAATTGGATTCTTGCTCATATTATCTTAAGTAACATAACTGTGTAGATGATAGGAGCGGATTCATGATGAAAAAGTGGTTTATGGTTAGCGTCATGATCATCTTGATCATGACTGGCACCGGTGTCCACTATATACAGGCTTCCCCTGTGAAAGATGCATATCACTTTGGTTTCAAAAAAAGTAAAGATGGTGGGCTTGCATCCATTAATGAGGAAGGTTTTAAAGGGATTCTCGAAAAAAATGAAGCGATATTCCTTGGAGATACCAATCAAAAAGAGTTGTATTTAACGTTTGATAACGGCTATGAGAACGGATATACACCTGCAATTCTTGATGTACTTAAGGCCAAGAAAGTGCCTGCCGCCTTTTTTGTAACAGGACATTACTTGAAAGATCAGCCCGATTTGGTCAAAAGAATGAGTCAGGAAGGTCATATTGTTGGAAATCACTCCTGGAGTCATCCCGATATGAGTGTAACGCCAGATGCCAAAATTAAAGAAGAGCTGGATAAAGTCAAACAGGAAGTACTTGCTTTAACAGGCAAGGAAATTCCTTATCTTCGTCCGCCACGCGGGATTTTTAGTGAACGTTCGCTTACTGTTAGTAAGAATGAAGGCTACATTAATGTGTTCTGGTCTATTGCTTATAAAGATTGGGATACGAAGGTCCAGCATGGCGCTCAGTACGCCTACGATCAAGTGATGAAGCAGCTTCATCCAGGTGCCGTGATTTTACTTCATTCGGTGTCTAAGGATAACACAGAAGCCTTAGGACAGATTATTGACGCAGCTAGAGCACAGGGCTATACATTCAAAAGTTTGGACGAACTCAAAACAAAAACTTATTAACATTGATTCGTAGTTTCTTTAGGTTATCTCTAAATACAAAAAAAGAAGACCGTTTCCAAGGTCTTCTTTTTTGTCTTACGCTCTTACATAAACGAGTCCAATCGTTTTAGGTCCACAATGACTCGAAACAACACAACCTGCTGTAGCCATTTCAATATGTTTTGCTTTGGTCTTTTCGTGTAAAGTCTTCTGAATGACAATTGCATCTTCCTCGCACATCGAATGTACAACGATAATGGTATCATTATCCATTTCATTGACATTGCTAAGTGCATTATTCAGCATTTGGTCAATGGCTTTTTCACGTTTGCCTCTAACTTTATATGCGGGCGTCATCTTTCCACCAATCACCTTGATTACAGGCCTGATTTTGAGAAGACTGCCGATTAAATTTTGCATTCCTGAACAGCGGCCGCCCATATATAGATAATCAAGTGTATCAATGACAAACTCGATTTCTACTTTGGGTCTCATCTCAGTCAGTAGATCAACAATTTCAGTGACGGTTTTCCCTTGTTCCGCAGCTTGAACTGCTTTCATCACCAATACGCCAATTCCGGATGATAAATTAAGTGAATCAAACACAGTAACGCTACCATCTGGAAATTCGCTTGAAGCGATGAGTGCATTTTGATACGTAGAAGAAAGCTCAGATGAAAGGCTAATAAATAAAACATGATAGCCCTGATCTATGTAAGGACCAAAAGAAGCCATAAAATCAGCAGGAGAAGGTGCTGCCGTTTTTGGAAGGCGGCCTTCACGATCTACCCTTGCATACAACTGTTCGGGGCTAATTTCAACACCATCTTTTAACGATTCATCGCCAAACACGGCATAAAGTGGAACAATACCAACCTCATGTTGCTGGACCCAAGTCTTAGGTAAATCACTGGTGCTGTCCGCAAAAATTTTAATTCGCGACATCTTAATCCCCTTTTTAGAAAAAATTCATTTATAACATACTGTTCTATTATAATGCATATAGACATTTGTAGCAAAATGATACTTCATATCCCGATTAAATTAAACTTAGACTAAAAAAACCGATAATCACAAGTAATATGATCCCATGAATAACCATTCCGATAATCGGGAAAATTTTCTTTCGATTCTTAAGGGTTAGTCCAATAATTGATAAAATCATACCAATAAGATTAAGAAGTAACCCAATAAGTATTAGAACGCCGATTATCATTACATAAATACTCTCAAGTATTGCCTCAGAAGAAGGATTCTGCAAAATATCTTCTGCTGCTGCCGGTGCTAAGGCAAGAATAGCAATGTAGGTGATAAGAGATAGGATTCCCAGTATAAGAGAAGTTAGCCCTGGACCCGAATGTCTCAGAGGGGTTACGGGAGGTTGAAAGGTTCCATAAGGATTATTTACTTCGATTACCTCTTCATTTTTAGTGTTATTCATTTCATGAACCGGCTCAATTTTATCCATTTCCATACTCCTTATATTTTGTTTTCTCACTTACTTTTTCATAATTCTTTCAAAAATGCAAGAGAAAGGAGTGGTTAAGTAACGGTTCTGAATGTTGCAGTTTAGTGACAAACCTCACTTTAGATAGCGTAGGGGAAACCAATTGAGGTAAGATAATAGAAAGACAACAGGAACAAGGAGTGAAATGGAAGTGGCAAAAAAATGGATAGGCATCGGTTCAATTCTAGTCATGCTTTCTGTTATGATTGGTGCATTTGGTGCACATATGCTAGAACCTATCATTGGTGAGGACAAGATTTCAGTATATGAAACAGGTGTTCAGTATCACATGATCCATGCACTCGGTATCATTTTAATTGGAATTATTATGAAAGTTTTCGGTGAAGCTAAGTTACTTGTCTGGTCAGCTAGGTTATTATTCATTGGTATTATATTATTCTCTGGAAGTTTATATGCGCTTAGTATAAGTGGTCTTGGTCCATTAGGAGCCATAACACCTCTCGGCGGTGTATGTTTTATTGCTGGCTGGATCTGTTTAGCGACTACCGCTTTTAAGAAAGAATAAAAGAAACGGCTTCTCTCTATTGCTGAGAGAAGCCGTTTGCTTTTACACGTATTTTTCGATTTCGGAAGTATGAATAGAGTACACCTGTTTCTCGTCAACGTGATAAATGCTTACTAATTTGGTTCCTTGATCATAATTTAATATACGACAGGGGATGCTTTTTTGTTGTCCCTTATTGTCTCTAATATGGATCCGGATGAGTCTGCCTGCTTGCATCGCAGAATTGATCCACTCGTCAGAAGGACACGTGGAAGCAGGTATAGAATACGGTTGAGTTGCCGCCTTGGATTGCGGTTTATCTGCCATTCTCATGGCTCTAGGATTCGATGAAGGGTACTCATGTAAAGCTTCTTTGATTCTTGCACCCAGCTCGATGCCGGACTGTATTCGGAAGTCACTGATTCCTTCCGGTTCATTAAGAATCTCAAGCAAAGTTTGCAAGGCAAGGGCATTAGTACGGCTATGAATCATGATATCTACATTAAATAAAAAAGCTTGTTCATGATTTATGTTTGATGATATGGACTTGTTCATGTTTTTAATTACCCCACACTGCAGATTTCTGTTACAATTTTTGGATATGTATTTTCTTAACTATATCATTAAAATGCAAGGATGAATAGTACATTAGACGTATGAGATCACAAAAAACGAATAGTAAGATATCGAATTTGGGAGTTTTATAGGTTGTAGGACATGCTTGATCAATAAATTGGTGCTCCGCTACTGTCCACACCGTTTATAAGACCTAGGAATATGATGTCGAGACGTAAAAGCGAAGGGGGTGTTTTACGCAAATGGTAACATTAGAACCGGTTCAAGTTGGAGAATATACCCTTACTGCAGTGGAAGTGAAGTTACCTAAAACAACGCTCATTACTGTTTCGACATCTAAGGGATATATTATGTGCGGAGCGCTCGATGTAGGATTACTTAATGACCGATTAGGGCAACGACAGATTATTGCAGCTAGAGCAGTAGGGGTTAAAACCATTGCAGAACTGCTGGCAGCACCAATGGAATCTGTTACACATGAAGCTGAGAGGTTAGGAATCGTTCCTGGTATGACGGGAGTAGAAGCCCTGATTAAAATGATGTGAGTGTAAGCAGCAGAGTCTCATAACACTTTAAAAAAACAAAGCAGCCCCTTCAAACAAGGGGCTGCTTATCAATAGAATTCGACGTTAACAGAGTGTATCAAATTCATAATTCAATAACGAATAGCGATGAATTTGAAACTATATAGACAAACTAAATCGTTTTGATCTATACATTCTCTTGATTAAAGCTACTCTAGCTATTATGAAATTGATTCAGAGTACAAAGCTTTTAAATTTTGGTCGAAAGGAGCGCGGACGATTCCTTTTTCCGTAATAATAGCTGTTACATAATCGTTTGGTGTCACATCAAAAGCGGGATTAAATACTTTGATTCCTTGGGGTGCAGTTCGCTTGCCAAATCCTTCAGTCACTTCTTCCGGTGCGCGCTCTTCAATTGGGATATGTGCGCCTGTTGGCGTATTAAGGTCAATAGTTGACATCGGACAAGCGACATAAAATGGAATCCCATGTGCTTTAGCGAGAACAGCGACACTATAAGTACCAATCTTATTCGCAACATCCCCATTAGCGGCCACACGGTCTGTACCTACAATAACGGCTTGGATCCAGCCTTTAGACATCACCATTCCAGCCATATTGTCGGTAATGAGTGTTACATTAATTCCGGCTTGTTGCAGTTCAAATGCCGTTAAACGAGCACCTTGGAGAACGGGCCGCGTCTCATCTGCAAAAATTTTAAGGTGAATTCCTTGTTCTTTGGCAAGATACATAGGAGCTGTAGCGGTGCCGTATTTTGCTGTTGCTAATCCGCCTGCGTTACAGTGAGTAAGGACTCCCATTCCATCTTCAAATAAAGGCAGAGCATGTTCACCGATCTGTCTGCATACTTCCTCATCCTCTGCACGGATTGCAATGGCTTCTTGAGCTAGACCTTCATTCAATGCAGAGATAGAGAGTTGATTCGAATCTTCGCTGAGCTGTACAGCTGCTCCATACATACGGTCAAGCGCCCAAAATAGATTAACCGCCGTAGGTCTTGACGTCGCGAGATAATCGCATACTTCCTTCACTTTTTCAAGCCATCCTGCCCTATCCTCCTTCTGATACTGCGCAGCACCAAGCACAACGCCAAAGGCTGCCGCGATACCGATAGCCGGAGCGCCGCGTACCTTCATGGAATGTATGGAATCCCAAATCTCTTCCGGAGTATAGAGGTCTAGCATAACAATGGATTCTGGGAGTAGTCTCTGATCGAGAAGCTCAAGGTAACTTCCTCTCCAGTTAAGTGAAATTAATGGATTAAACTCTGTATTCGTGCTGGAATTGCTCATCGTTGTCCTACCTTTCCTTTGCTAGCGTCTATAACGAGATTCATAAAATCCGTAATGGATGTAATTTTGCGGTGATTTTTCACCAAGTTCTTGCCTATAGAGAGTGCTTTACGTTCAGCTTGTTCTCTTATTGTCTCGTCGTTGATGGTATCGATGTCCGCTACATGAGCAAGTCCGACAATCCGGCGAATCATTTTGCTTCCTGCATATCCGGCGCTATCCTGAAGGAGTTTAGCTACATAGAACTCCTGGTAACCTTTCGTACGAGCCATATAGTCCTGAACATCTTGATCCCATAGTTCGCAGAAACTGCGTTCAAACTCGGTCCATACATTCTGAACCATAAGGAGCAGTTCCTCTTCACGCGCAGAGACAGCAGCTTCACCTCTAACCCATCCGGGTACAGAAACATAGTGTAGAAGCAGGTTTGCAAGAATTGCACCGATATCAAAGCCTATGGGGCCATAATAAGCGAATTCCGGGTCGATTACTTTTGTAGATTCTGGTGTGATAAAAATACTTCCTGTATGAAGATCCCCGTGAAGCAGGGCTTGGGCTTGAGTGAGAAACTTTTCTCGTAAAATCGCAATTTCCAAATGTAACTCGTGATCCGTGCGAAGCGCTTCTGCTTCATCCTCAATGGAAGGAGAATAATTGTTTCGTTCAGAGAAACGATAAGGCTCTTCAAAAATAAGATCTTCCGTAATTTTACATTGGTCTGGGTTTACGAATTTCTTGACTTTTTCTTTCTTAAGAGATTGATCCATAGCTAGATCGGACGTATAAAAAAGCGTCCGTGCCATAAATTCTCCAATATGTTTGGAAAACAGAGGATAATGGTTTCCTTCAATTAATCCTTTTCTCATGATGACATGATCGCTTAGATCTTCCATGATGGTTAGGGCAAGTTCATCATCATAATAATATACTTGCGGAACAGAGCCAGGGCAGATTCTATACTCTTCCTGCAGGATCTCACGTTCAATTCTTGCGCGGTCTAGCGATAGGGGCCATGATTCACCAACAATTTTGGCATAAGGCAAAGCTTGTTTAACGATCACACTGTTGCGGGAATTCGTATCTGTAATATGAAAAACGAGATTCAGATTACCGTCACCAATTTCCTGGCAAGTCAGTTCACTGTTTGCGTCAAATAAATCCAGTACGGTTCGAGACAATTGCATTGCTTCATCAAGAGTTAAAGGATGATATGAAGACAAGGTAGGCACCTCCGCTAAAGTATATGATAAAGAATAAACCCAACTTCTTTACTTGGTATATCAGTATATCGGATTACTCTTCAATTTTGTAGCATTTTTTTGGAACAATTATCCGATTAGGGAAACTATTTATATTAGAGGTCAGTAGAGAGATTTGTTTCATTAACTAGGCTAAAGGGTAAATTTAAAATAGCAGCGAAGAGAGGAACATTAACATCTGATCTTCACCAAATAGAAGGATTTCTGATCTACATAAGATTGGAAAGTTACATTAAACTCAATAAAAGGATGGGATATTAATGGCTAAATCAACCAATAAAACACAGACTAAAGCAGGGGTAGAACAAATTCTGAACCGTCAGGTTGCGAACCTGAACGTGATGTATGTGAAAATTCATAACTATCACTGGTATGTTAAGGGTCCAAACTTCTTTTCACTTCATGTAAAATTTGAAGAATTGTATAATGCAGTTACTCTTCAAATGGATGAAATTGCGGAACGTCTCCTTACTATTAAAGGTAGCCCTGCCGCAACAATGAAAGAATATCTTGAGATTGCTTCCATTCAAGAAGCAGCTGGCGGCGAAGATACAAAAACAATGGTGCAAAATATTATCGAAGATTTTGCTACCTTGTCCGAAGAGTATGCTGAGGGCATAGAAGCAGCAGACGAAGCAGGCGATCAGCCTACAGCAGACATGCTAACTGGATTCCAAGCAGAGCTTGAGAAACATATGTGGATGCTTCGTTCTTATCTTGCTTAATTATAAAGGAAAAATAAAGATTACAAAAAGGCTGACCTTATAAGGTCAGCCTTTTTGGTTAACGATGAAGGAATCATAATGAAATTGTGAAAAAAGCCAATCTCATTTGATTCGGTACCCTATTTAATATAGAATTCATATGTATCAGTGGTTGCAGTGTAGTATTGCTGTCATGTTATGCAGAGTTTTAGTGGGAGAAGGGTATTTTGTTTCCGCAGTCTGTAAACTTTTTAACATAAATGACTTGAGAATCATTGAGAATCAGTTTAGAATTATTATAAAGTGATGCTTTGAAAGCGAAACTGGAAATCAAGGGGCGACCCTATTTAGATAAACAATATGATTTCGACTATGAAATTATTTTATTGGAGGTTAAGGCACATATGGCTACAAATTTCGTCATTGAAGGACTTAAAGCAGAAATAGAAGGTAAGGAAATTCTGAAAGGAATTAACCTTAGCATGAAGGGTGGAGAAATCCACGCAATTATGGGTCCTAACGGTACAGGTAAAAGTACTTTAGCTTCCGCACTTATGGGCCACCCGAAATATGAAGTTACTAGCGGTTCGGTAACATTGAACGGTGAAGATGTACTTGAAATGGAAGTTGATGAGCGTGCACGTGCAGGAATGTTCTTGGCTATGCAGTACCCAAGTGAGATTGCCGGTGTAACAAACTCTGACTTCTTGCGTAGTGCGATTAATGCACGTCGTGAAGAAGGTAGCGAAATTTCTCTAATCAAATTCATTCGTCAAATGGAAGGTAAAATGAAAGAACTCGAGATGAATCCTGAGTTTGCTCATCGTTACCTGAACGAAGGCTTCTCCGGCGGCGAGAAGAAACGTAATGAAATTTTGCAAATGATGTTGCTTGATCCAACTCTTGTTATTCTTGATGAAATTGACTCCGGTCTTGATATCGATGCACTTCGCATTGTAGCAAATGGGGTAAATGCAATGAAGAGTGAAGATCGCGGATTCCTCATTATCACTCACTACCAACGTTTGCTTAACTACGTTAAACCTGATTTTGTTCACGTTATGATGCAAGGTCGTATCGTAAAATCTGGTGGTCCTGAACTTGCTGAACGTTTGGAAGCGGAAGGTTATGACTGGATTAAAGAAGAACTTGGTATTGAAGATGAAACTGTAGGACAAGAAGCGTAAAGATTAACGGAGGAGGACAAAAGCAAATGACAACACAAACCATTCTTCCGGTTGATTCCGTAGCGCTTCGTGCGTTATCCGAAAGCAAAAATGAGCCGGCTTGGCTCACAGATCAGCGCCAAGCTGCGCTTGAACTTGCTGGTAGCCTTGAGCTTCCGAAACTGGAAAAAACAAAAATTGAACGTTGGAATATTTCTGCATACGGACAATATAAAGCAGCTAACGCAATCTCTTTAGGAGAGGCTCCTGAAACAATTCACTCTTTGATCAGAGAAGAAGAAGACGGAACTTTGCTGATTCAGCGTAATTCCGGTGTTGTGTATAGCAATCTTTCCAAAGAGTTAGCAGATCAAGGTGTTATCTTCACGGATCTGGAAACAGCGGTACGTGAACATGAGGATCTTGTTAAAAAACATCTTCATACAGCAGTGAAATCAGATGAACACCAGCTTGCTGCGCTTCATTCTGCAATCTGGAACGGAGGGGTATTCCTCTACGTTCCTCGTAATGTGGTTCTCGACAAACCGGTTCAGGCCATTATGTTGTCTGACGATGGTACTGCAACGTTTGCACCACATATTCTGATTATTGCCGATACAAACAGTGAGGTAACCTATGTAGATAATTATGTATCTGGACAACTAGATGCAGAAGTATCTCATATTGGGGTAGCCGAAGTATTTGTAAAAGCAGGTGCAAAAGTTCGTTTTGCAACGGTTCACCAGTTTGGTGACCAAGTGACGGATGTTTCCTTCCGCCGCGCTGTTGTAGAGAACGATGGTTCCATTGAGTGGATCGTGGGAGAGATGAACATTGGCAATACGGCAAGTGATACGCTTTCTGTACTAAAAGGCAATGGTTCAACATCCGATCAAAAAACAATTGCTGTAGGTGCTGGTTCTCAAAAATTGAATTACACCACACAAGCGAAACACTTTGGCAAGAGTTCTTCAAGTCAGATGATTACTCGCGCTGTTATGAGAGAAGAAGCGACAGCAATCATCAATGGTATTACCAAAATTGAAAAGGGTGCAACCAAAGCCGATGGTCAGCAGACAGAACGTGTTCTTATGCTTAGCCCTAAAGCACGTGGAGATGCGAATCCAATTCTCCTCATTGATGAAGATGATGTTACAGCGGGTCACGCTGCCTCTGTAGGTCAAGTGAATCCAGAACAAATTTTCTATTTAATGTCACGCGGTATTTCCCGTACGGATGCGGAAAGATTGGTTATTTACGGATTTTTGGCTCCTGTTATTTCTGATATTCCAATGAAAGAATTGCAAGTTCAACTGCAATCTCTCGTTGAAAGGAAATTAGGACAATGAACGCCGAAGAGATTCGGAAACAATTTCCCATCTTAGGTCAAGAGATCAATGGGCATCCGTTGGTATATTTAGATAGTGCAGCGACTTCCCAGAAGCCGATTGCTGTTATAGAAGCCGTAAAACATTATTATGAGTGGGAGAACTCAAACGTGCACCGCGGAGTTCATACACTGGGCAGCCGTGCCACAGATGCGTATGAAGGTGCCCGTCAAAAAGTAGCCAAATTCATCAATGCAAGACGTACACAAGAGATTATTTTCACGAGAGGTACAACAACGGCATTAAATCTTGTTGCATCCTCTTATGGTCCTTCTGTACTTTCTGAAGGTGATGAAATTGTGATTACTCCTATGGAACACCATAGTAATCTGATTCCTTGGCAGCAACTTGCTTTACGAACAGGTGCTGTTCTAAAATATATTCCGCTTCAGCCAGATGGTAGTGTGTCATTGGCTGATGCAGAATCAACCATTACGCCAAAAACCAAAATCGTATCCATGGCATATGTATCTAATGTCCTTGGTGTAATCAACCCTGTGAAAGAGATCGCTGAGATTGCTCATCGTCATGGCGCTGTTATGGTCATCGATGGGGCTCAGAGTACTCCGCACATGAAAGTTGATGTTCAAGATTTAGACTGTGATTTCTATGCTTTGTCTGGACACAAGATGTGTGGTCCGACCGGTATCGGTGCACTTTATGGCAAGAAGGCGCTGCTTGAGTCCATGGAGCCGGTCGAATTTGGCGGCGAAATGATTGATGATGTTGGATTATATGAATCCACATGGAAAGAACTCCCTTGGAAATTCGAAGGAGGAACTCCGATCATTGCTGGCGCAGTAGGTCTCGGTGCTGCTATTGATTTCCTTGAGGAAATTGGCATGGACGAGATTGAAAGACATGAAAGTGTTTTAGCGAATTATGCTATGGATCGGTTATCTGAGATTGAAGGAATTACCATTTACGGTCCTAAGAAACGTCACGTAGGACTGGCGACGTTTAATCTAGAGGGTGTTCATCCTCATGATGTAGCGACCGTACTTGATGCAAGCGGAGTAGCGATCCGTGCAGGGCATCACTGCTGTCAGCCGCTTATGCGCTGGCTGGAAGTAGGTTCCACTGCACGAGCTAGCTTTTATCTATATAATACTGAGCAAGACGTTGACCGTCTTGTCAGCGCCTTAATCCAGACAAAGGAGTATTTTAGTGATGCAACTTGACGATCTGTATCGGCGCGTAATCATGGACCACTATAAAAATCCGCGAAATCGGGGTACTTTTGCTGATGACGCAGTCACAGTAAATTTAAATAATCCGACTTGCGGTGACCGGATTTCATTGCAGCTAAAAGTTAAAGACGGAATTGTCGAGGATGCAAAGTATTCAGGAGATGGCTGCTCAATCAGTATGTCTTCTGCTTCCATGATGACTGAGGCTGTTAAAGGCAAATCGATGGAAGAAGCTTTGAACTTGGCAGAACGTTTCTCCTCCTTGATGCAAGGAGAGGAACAAGAATTTGACGAATACGAAGATATTGAAGCCCTATCCGGTGTAAATAAATTCCCGGCGCGTATCAAGTGTGCAACCCTTGCATGGAATGCACTGCGTAAAGGGATTGATGAGGATCACAAATCACAATAACGATAGGGAGGTAGACCCCGATGGCTAAAAAAGCTCCAGAAATGGAAGAATATAAATATGGTTTTCGTGACGAACACCAATCCATTTTTAAAACGGGTAAAGGTCTGACTGAAGAGGTAGTAAGAGAAATTTCCCGTATTAAAGAAGAACCTGAATGGATGCTTGAGTTCCGTCTGAAGTCTCTGAAACAATTTTACAAAATGGATATGCCAAAATGGGGTGGAGATCTTGATGGTCTCGACTTCGACGAAATCCAATACTATGTAAGACCTTCTGAGAGACAAGGTAAGACATGGGAAGAAGTACCAACGGAAATCAAAGAAACATTCGATAAATTGGGTATTCCTGAAGCAGAGCAAAAGTTCCTTGCTGGTGTATCTGCTCAGTATGAGTCTGAGGTTGTATATCACAACATGCAGAAAGAACTTGAAGATCAAGGTGTAATCTTCATGGATACAGATACTGCGCTCAGAGAACATCCGGAAATTTTGAGAGAGTACTTCGCTACGATTATTCCTCCAGCGGACAACAAATTTGCAGCACTTAATAGTGCGGTATGGTCTGGCGGAAGCTTTATCTATGTACCTAAAGGTGTAAAATGTGAAGTGCCGCTTCAAGCCTACTTCCGGATTAACTCCGAAAATATGGGTCAATTTGAGCGTACACTGATCATTGCTGATGAAGATAGCTTCGTTCACTATGTAGAAGGCTGTACAGCTCCTGTATACAGCACGAATTCCCTGCATAGTGCAGTGGTTGAGATCATTGCGAAGAAGAACGCTCGCGTTCGTTATACAACGATCCAAAACTGGGCACCAAACATTTATAACCTGGTTACAAAACGTGCGGTTGCTGAAGAAAATGCAACGATGGAATGGGTCGATGGTAACATTGGTTCCAAACTGACGATGAAATATCCAGCTGTTATTCTGAAAGGCCGCGGTGCAAAAGGTTCTGTACTCTCCATTGCGGTTGCAGGTAAAGAGCAGCATCAGGATGCAGGGGCTAAAATGATTCACCTTGCACCAGATACAACTTCTACGATCGTATCGAAATCCATTAGTAAACATGGTGGTAAAGTAACGTATCGTGGGCTTGCCTCATTTGGACGTAACGCAGAAGGTGCTAAATCCAACATCAAGTGTGATACACTGATTCTGGATAATGAGTCCACTTCGGATACGATTCCTTACAATGAGATCATGAACGACAACATTACTTTGGAACACGAAGCAACTGTGTCCAAAGTATCTGAAGAGCAGCTTTTCTATCTGATGAGCCGTGGTTTGTCAGAAGCAGAAGCTACACAAATGATCGTAATGGGCTTCATCGAGCCATTCACGAAAGAACTTCCAATGGAATATGCGGTAGAGATGAACCGTCTCATCAAATTTGAGATGGAAGGTTCTATCGGTTAATTAGTTATAGAAGAACTTTAGAGACTTTTGAAATTACGTGCTACATTTGTAGCCGATTTAAAAAGCATTTTCAAATAAAGAAGACGAACTTTTTAAAGTTCGTCTTCTTCTTTTTTTATAAGTTTATTGAAAATGTTTTCACATCTTTGATGTCTTGAGTTTCTAACACCACTTTTTGATCATTCGCAATTAGAATCGTGGGGAATTCTTTTACACCTATTCTTTTAGATGCAGAGATTACGATACGCTACCGTTTTTATTTGTAAGATAAAACAAGTAAGACCCGATATAACAAATGGCAACACCACTAGCAAATATGCTAATGTTATACACTTGCATGGAACCACCGATGATATTCATCACAAAGGTAAGGATCCCAGCCAGAATAAAGACGGCAGAAGCCAGTTGATGCGTTTTTTTCCACACGGTTTCGTTAGATAAGGTCCAGCGATTGGCAAAACCAAAACGATATCCTTTTCTAGCTCGATATAAATAGTTACCAACAATGATAAAGATAATGCTTACGGTCATATTTCCAAGCATATAGAAATTAAAATGGTAACCTAACCCGTATAAAATCATCGCAATTTGGATTCCGAGCAGAATAAAAAGTGAAATTTTATAAATCAATGTGACTTCTAGAAGGTTTGCGCTGTGAACAAGACGCTTAGAGTTTTCACGGGTGAGCAGAAGTAGAAGCATGGTACCTGGAACGATGGCTAAGGCAATAAACTTAGGGGCAGTATTCGTAGGCGTATTGTCTGCTCCGAATTGAATAGCTAATGTTTCAGGCAAGAAGGGATAGGCGAATAAACCTAGGGCGATCGTTATACAGATGAATACGAGTGAAAAGAGATTCTTTTTTATCATTAGATTCAAACTCCTCTCATTAAAAATAAACACCGTATAATTCATTTTATTCCTTGTTAAATTTGAGGGCCCAGTACATAATCTCTTGAATCATCGTTGTGTTCAGAGAGTAGTGGATGAATTGTCCCTTTTTTTCAGCGAAAATTAAATCGGCTTGATTTAAAATGCTTAAGTGATGCGAAATGCTTGGTTTTGTCATATGGAAATGGTCTGCAATTTCTCCCGCGGTCATATTTTCTTTTCTCAATAATTCAAGAATCTTCATTCGCGTAGGATCTGACAAAGCTTTAAATGTGTTAAACATGGATTTCACCAACATATCTATATTTAGATAATTTTCTAAATATATAATAACAGTTAATTTCATTAAATGGAAGTAGATACCATAATGTATGAACCTACTATAAGTATGAACATAAAAAAAGGAAAAGGCCGAGGAAAGATTCCTCAGCCTTTTTGTTATCTTTACCTGCTTGGTTAGATATCGCATGTAATACAGTCATAGTAACTTGATAGGGCTCTTATGTATAGGTTCTAGTTCATACTGTTAAATATAAATTTCTACAATTGCGATATAACGATGCTTCGCAAGATCAATAAACCCGTGAGGGCTTTTTACAAGAGGTCTGAAATAATCGTTTGGATTGTTCAGTACAATAAGTCCCGTATCACCGGTAGTGAGCAGTACTTTTTTACCAATAAAATTGGGCAACAAATGTTTGATAAAGCTCTGAGTTACTTCTGCATTCAATTGACCAAAGCTAAGACCGTATAGCTCGCATAGGACAGAGATATACTCTTGTTTGGACTGATAAACGCGATTGGTAGTCATGGCGCTGTAAACGTCTGCTACAGCCGCTATACGCGAATAAGGATGGATGTCATCCTTGCGCAGCCCATAGGGGTATCCGCTTCCATCCTCACGTTCATGATGCTGAAGTGCAGGGAGGGCGAGCAGTTCATTTCCTGTAGAGGCAAGAATAATGTCATGTCCTTGCTTTGCGTGTTTTTTCATGACACGAAATTCTTCGGGACTGAGTTTCCCAGGTTTATGTAATAGTTCTTGTGGGACTACTGATTTCCCGATATCAATGAGATAACCTGCTTTAGAGATGTTATAACAGTCCTCTTCTGAATAACCGAGCCAAGAGGCCATATAATACGTGAGAATGCCTACTTGGACGGAATGGTTATATGTATACTCATCATCCCGGTCTAAAAGAAGAAGTAGTGAGACAACATCCTTCTGCTCGACAAGTTGCTCTGTCATCGGTTGAAGCAGTTCATCAACCTGATTCATGGCAATGGTTCCAGAGTTCATCGCTTGCTTGAAAATGGTTGCTGTTCCTGCCATCGTTGTATCGAACAGCGGAACGAGCTTCATTAGTGATTCCCCAGGGGACGAAGTGACAACAGGAGCAGGGAAAACGGGCAGCTGTACACTATCTGCGATGTCTACATAATCAATACCATGCAATTTAAGTCTATTAATATCAGAATCGTTAAGGAGAGAGCCTGCTGGCATCAGCTGCACACCGGAATGATTAAATGCATCATTTTCCAGTAACTGACCGGGCTTAAGATCGGTGACATGTAATCTCAAACAAATAAACCACCTTTAAGCATTGAATTTAAAAATATCATAACAAGAAAAAAATGGTATGACAATGACTTGTTAAAGGAAACAGTCATGTTTTAGGGTTCCAGGGTCCGGTCTGATGACCCTTCCACTCGGATCCATCTGCCCATACTTCTTTTTTCCATATTGGCACAATTTCTTTTAGACGTTCAATGGCATATCTGCTTGCATCATAGCAATCGGCTCGGTGGGGGGAAGAAACTGCTATGACTACACTGATCTCTGCAATTCCTACTTTACCCAGTCGATGGGAGATGGCGCACCGCGTTCCAGGCCAGCGCTGATCTATTTCTTGTCCTATCGTTTGCATCATAGATAAAGCCATAGGAATATAAGCCTCATATTCAAGAAGAATGGTCCGCTGATCCCCCGTCATTTCTCTTGTGGTGCCAACAAAGGATAGGGCAGCTCCATGATTAGGAGTAATGACTTTATCTGTTACTTGCTCCACAGACAGCGGAGAATATCCAATTGTATATAACCCGTCTGAGGTCGTGTGGATCTCTTCATTGTCAGCAGAACCAGAGGAGGTTCCGTCTCCACCAGAAACAGGCGGGATGAGGGCAATTTCATCTTCTGCATTCAGAGAGGCGTGTGAGGGGGCGTATTCTTGGTTTATTGCAATAATCGCACTCTGAATTAACCCCGCAGCATCTGGATATTGATGAATAAGTTCTTCTTTTACTTGCCCTGCTGTTGTAGATTCTGCTAACGTAAGTTCGACTCTGGATTTGCCGATTCTTTCGGCTATTCCTGCAAATAATAAAACGGTTATTTTCATTTTTTCACCTCATTTTTGTTCAAGAAACCCTTTTAATATATCATATCGTACATAAAAATGTTATGCTTATCTATTAGAGGAAACAGGAAATAAGGACTAGGCTGTACCATTTTTCCGGAGGAGAGAACGAAGATGAACGATTCACACAAACAAATACTCACCATTCTTCACACGAATGATATCCATAGTCATTTTGAACATATGGGCTCGCTCGCAGCGATGATTCATGAAACTAAAGAACAATCTTCATCCGGAGAAGAAGTGCTCGTCCTTGATATAGGAGATCATATGGACCGGATGGCCGCCGAGACAGAAGGCACGATGGGCGGTGCAAATATTGATATCATTAATATAACAGGCTATGATGCAGTTACGATCGGGAATAATGAAGGATTAACGTTTACAACAGATATTCTTGATCAAGCATATGCAGGAATTTTATGTCCTGTCGTATGTGGGAATCTTCTATTAAAAAGTACAGGCAAACCTCCATTGTGGATGGAACCTTATCATATAATGAATAAAGGCGGGATTCGAATTGGACTCCTCGGAGCTACTGCTCCATTTAACGCTTTTTATGAACTGTTAGGACTCGAAGCACTTGATCCGATCGAAACATTACGAAGTCAGGTTACCGAGATAAGGGATCAGGTTGATATTGTGATTGTGTTGTCTCACTTAGGTATTATGATGGATGAGAGAATAGCCGAAATAATAGAAGGGATCGATGTGATTCTAGGAGGACATACACATCATGTGCTTAAAGAACCGCTGATGATAAATGGTACCGTGGTTTGCGGCGCCGGAAAGTATGGTCAGTATTTGGGGAAAGTAACCCTCGAACGTCATCCTGAACAGGAGCGTTTTTCTTTGGTTTCTGGCGGATGTTATCCGGTAAATGAGATGCTTTTAGATGAAAATGTAACAGCGGCCATCCTTGCTCATCGTGAGCAGGCTGAGATTAAACTCAGCCGGACCGTAGCGATTACTGACAGAGATCTCCCTATTTCTTGGGATGAAGAGTCCCCATTTGGTAATATATTAGCTCAGGCGGTTAGACATTTCACAGAGGCAGATCTCTCGGTTATCAATGCAGGTCAGCTATTAGGGGCGCTTCCGGCAGGAAATGTTACGGAGGGTATGTTACATTCTTTATGTCCATCTCCCATCAATGCGTGTACAATTCAGTTAAAAGGGGCAGATTTGCGCAGAGCGCTGGAACAAAGTCTGCTTCCTGAATATAGAGAGTTAGTGTTCAAAGGATTTGGTTTTCGAGGATATCAAATGGGCTGTCTGTGTCTCGATGGTGCTGAAGTGTATTATGATGATTCGCTGCCGCCTTATCATAAGATCACGGAGATCCGTGTTCAAGGATCGGTTCTTAGCGACGAGCAGTTTTATAAAGTAGGAACGCTTGATATGTTTACATTTAATATTGGTTATGAAAGTCTTTCTTTAGGTTCCGACCTATCCTATCGATTACCTGAGTTTATTAGAGATTTGCTCGGTATGGAGCTGCGAAGACCGGAGTCGTTAGAAGAAAGTTCGTTAGCCCGTTGGCATCCGAACTTATCGAAGTAAAGGAACTGTTAAAGAGCATTTTAATGTAGGCAGGAGAGGGTGACCTTGCGTCTTGTACCCATTGCTATGCTTGAGCTCGGTATGAAACTCGGCAAGCGAATATATAATGATGAGGGTATTGTTTTACTCAGTGAACAAGTTGTACTGAACTCCCATCTGATCAAGCGAATCTCTCAGTTGGGTATTAGTTATGTATATATTCAGGACCCTTTAACGGAAGATTTGGAATTTCCTGCTGTATTACGAGAAGAAACTAGGATCAGAGCGATGAAAGAGATCAAAGAAGAGTTCTCTATTCTATCAAGCGGTAAAATGAAAAATAAATATCCTTATTTAGGGAAAAAATTTACTGGTGTGATGGAGCTTATTCTTGAAGATATTAGTTCTCAGCCCAGTGTCATGATTATGATGACGGGAATGCATACCATGGATCACACTTTATATGAGCATTCACTTAATGTATGTATTAATTCTTTGATTCTTGGTAAAGCACTTGGTTATGACCATAGTAAACTGATGGAGATCGGTCTTGGTGCGATGTTGCATGATATTGGCAAGACTCAAATACCTCCTCATATTTTGCAAAAGCCAGGAAAGCTAACTCATGAGGAATATGAAATCGTAAAGAATCATACGTTATATGGATTCAAACTTTTAAAAGATGAACCTGGTATCCCTTTATTATCGGCACATTGTGCACTTCAGCACCATGAACGAATGGATGGTCAAGGTTACCCTCAGGGGCTAAAAGGATCAGATATTCACGAATATGCCAAATTGCTTGCACTCACAGACTCTTATGATGCGATGACCACGAATCGTGTCTATCAGAATGCTTTGCTGCCTCATCAAGCAGTAGAAATGCTGTTCGCGGGTACAGGAACACTCTATGATCAGCATATCTTGGAGGTTTTTAGGGATTATGTAGCTATTTATCCGGTGGGTCTTACCGTAGAGCTTATCACCGGGGACACTGCAGTCGTTGTTCGTATTCATCCTCAAGCACCGCATCGTCCCGTTGTTCGAGTTATTAAAGATTCGGAAGGCAGGCAGCTACATGCTCCTTATGATCTCGATTTAATGGAACATTTATCCGTTATGATTACGGGTGTGGGCGGGGAGGCAGTTATGATGACTTCGGAAGTGCCTCAGTTTACATAACGGGGTGTTTTTTGTTCGGAAACATACTTGATATGCGAAATTAATCATTAATAATGTATTGGATTGCTTGATGCTATCCGTTTATTTTAGGAAGTAAGGTGAATTAAAATGAGTTTATTAAATCATGAATCGAATTCGTTACAAGTTATCTCTCCGTCTTATGATCCTTGGGATCCTATTATGTCACTGCGAAAATATGGGCAGCATAAGCTGACAAGTGTTGAGATGACAGTAACTCACTTGTGTAATATGCGCTGTGAACATTGTGCCGTAGGAGACATGCTTGTTATGAAAGAGGCACCTGCACTGCCTGTTTCTGAGATGATCAAGGCACTCGATCAGGTGGAACATCTTGAGACGATTAGTTTGACAGGCGGGGAACCAAGTTTTCTCGAAAAAACGGTAGATGAAATGATTGTACCGCTGTTGAAATACGCGAGAGAACGGGGAATAAGATCCCAGATTAACTCTAACCTGACGCTTGATCTGAGTCGTTATGAGAAAATGCTGCCTTATCTTGATGTTATGCATATTTCCTTTAATTATCTAAGCGCTAAGGATTTGCATGAGGTAGGATTTACAAACAGTCCTCGGCCAGTAAATTATGAAGTAGCAGCAAGAATGTACGATAAAATGATGGAGAATTCTTTGAAACTCAGTGAGCAAGGAATGTTTATATCAGCCGAATCCATGATTAATTATCGCACGCATGATAAATTAGCTGGTATTCATCGTTTAATCGGACAGATGGGGGCAAAACGTCATGAAGTGCACCCGATGTATGCGTCTAATTTTGCCGCTTCACTGCCGGTGCTTTCCTTAGATGACATGCGAGCCAGTATTCATGGACTGCTGGATGCTAGAGACAAAGACATGTGGATGTTGTTTGGAACCCTTCCATTCTACGCTTGTAATGGGGGAGAGGAAGATCGCAAGCTAATTTCTAGATTGCATAAAGAGCCAAATGTAACGGTTCGTAACGATCCGGATGGTCGCAATCGGGTTAATGTGAACATGTTTACCGGTAATGTGTATGTGACGGATTTTGCAGATATCCCTGCCTTTGGCAACATTAAAAATAAGAAGCTTGATGATATTTTTGAAGAATGGACGACAAATCATCCACTCAATCAGACCGTAAACTGTTTTTGTGACGCTGCTCAGTGCTGTGGTCCTAACCTGCTTGTAGCAGATATGTATTATAAGGATGTAGATTTCAAAACTAGAAAAGCACTCACTGATATGATGTAACTTAAGTAAACATAAGTGTTATCAGCAGGTAAAAAGAATTGTAATAAAGGAGAGGCAGTCACGTCATATACGTGACTGCCTCTTTTTAGATTCATTCGTTAGGAAGTGATCTTATCATCTTTACGCATGCTTACTCGAATAAATTTAATTACTTCCATCAGCAGAACGGAGCCGAGGGCAAGTCCACCGGCAATAAGGAACTCATTCCATCCAAACGTTGCTGGAATGGAGAAGATACCGCGCACACCAGGAAGCAAAGTAATACCATAAAGAACGAAACAGAGTAGGACGGCTCCAATAACATACTTATTGGACAAGAAGCCAACCTGGAAAATGGTTTGCTGATTGGATCGTGCTGCAAAGGTCTGCAGGGTACGTGCCAAAATCAGCGTTGTAAAGGCCATGGCCACACTCATCTCCGGCGAATGTTGAAGCCCAATATACTGGGAGATAATAACGGCGATCCCGATAAGGAGACCTCTGGTAATCACTGCTGTGAGCGTTCCGCCGGCAAAGATACCTTCGTTAATATCACGCGGCTTCCGCGACATCACATTCGGTTCTGCTTTTTCCATCCCGAGTGCGATGGCAGGAAGCGAGTCATTCGCCAAATTGATGAACAAGAGCTGAATCGCTGTAAATGGATTAATCCAGTCCACAATCAAGGCGAAGAGAATCGCTATAATTGCACCTAAATTTCCCGCGAACAGATAAGCGATCGCTTTCTTGATGTTATCAAATACAGTACGACCTACTTCAACGGCGTTAACAATGGAAACGAAATTATCATCCGTCAGAATCATGGCCGACGCATCTTTAGCTACGTCCGTACCACTACCCATTGCAACCCCAATATCCGCTTGTTTCAATGCAGGAGCATCGTTAACTCCGTCACCCGTCATTGCGGTGATTTGGCCTTTTTTCTGCCAAGCACGAACAATTCGAATTTTATTCTCTGGTGAAACACGGGCATAGACGGAGATTTGTTCTAACTTTTGATCAAGTTCTTGTTCAGACATGGCATCAAGTTCTTGACCTGTTACCGCAATATCTCCCTCACTCATGAGTCCGATATCCCGTCCAATAGCCTGAGCTGTTGTCTTATGGTCGCCTGTAATCATTACCGTACGGATTCCTGCTTTTTTGGATTCCACAATCGAGTCAAAGACTTCTTCGCGCGGTGGATCGATCATCGCGGTAAGACCGACCAGAACAAGGTCATACTCGTCACTTACATCGATCTCCGTCGTTTCATTTGGAATGTGTTTATAAGCATATGCAAGGACACGAAGTGCTCGCTTAGAGAACTCTTCATTTTGATGACGGAACTGTTCGATCATTTCGTCTTTGAGCGGTTGTTCTTCACCGTGGATGAAGACACGATTACAACGACTGAATAGTACGTCCGGTCCGCCTTTGGTCAAAATTGTTTTCTGTCCATCAAACGTATGGATGGTCGACATCAGTTTTCGATCCGAGTCGAAAGGAATTTCTGCTTCCCGCGGGAATTGGTCCCGAATTTCTCGGTAATGTTTGTTTTTTCTATTACTGAACGCAATAAGCGCAGTCTCCGTCGGATCGCCGAGTTCTTTTCCTTCTTCATTGATATGAGAATCGTTACAAAGTACAGCAATGTGCAAGAGTCTTCGTTCTGCAGCGGTTAACGTATCTGGATCATCCGGAAATTCTTCTTTGGTTCCTTCAGGCAGATAATAATCGACCACGGTCATTCGGTTTTGTGTCAGTGTACCGGTTTTATCTGTACAAATTACACTTGTTGAACCTAGAGACTCAACCGCAGGAAGCTTACGAATAATCGCATGCTGTTTTGCCATTTTATTCGTTCCCACGGAAAGAACAATCGTCACAATGGATGATAGAGCTTCCGGGATGGCAGCAACGGCAACAGCAACAGCGAACATAAGAGCATTCAGGATCGATGCAGTCATATCTACTGAATTATTGTTAAAGTAAATACGCGCTGCTTCTACTCCGAAAATAATAACGGACAGGATGAGAATGAATATCCCTAGTTTTTTACTGAATTTGTCTAATTTACGCTGGAGTGGTGTTTGTTTGGATTCTGCACTTTCAATCAGGCCTGCAATCTTGCCGATCTCTGTTTTTTCTCCAGTAGCCGTTATGACAATCGTTCCTCGGCCATAAACGGTAAGCGCACCACTAAATACCATATTGAGACGATCACCAATAGCAACTTCACCTTCTATAGGATCGGTATGCTTCTCAACAGCTTCCGATTCACCGGTCAGCATACCTTCATTTACCTTAAGGCTACCGGATTCAATGATACGTCCGTCTGCCGGCACATTGTCTCCTGCCTCGAGCAGCACAATGTCGCCGGGAACAAGTTCTCTGGCAGGTATCGTTATACGTGCTCCATCTCGAATGACTTTCGCTTCAGGAGCAGAGAGGTTACGCAGGGCATCAAGTGAACTTTCTGCTTTTCTTGTTTGCACAACACTAACGATGGCGTTAAGAACAAGTACAAGAAAAATGATTAAAGATTCAATATATTGCCCAAGGAAAAGCTGAACAGCAGCTGCAATGAGAAGCACAATGACCATAGGGTCTTTAAAGTTTTCTAAGAAAAGTTTCCATATTGGATCTTTGGCTTTCGCTTTCAGTTCATTATAACCTTCTGAATCCAGTCGTTTTTGTGCTTCTGTACTGGAAATTCCCTGTTCTGAACTATTTAGTTTGCTGAGAACTTCTTCTTTACTTTGTTGATAGTAATTCAATTCGAATTTCCCTCCCTTGTTATTCTGGCTGTCGAAGATTTAAACCAGGCTTGCATTCTCTTTTGCCTTATGTATATTTCAAGCATCAGCAAAAGAAAGTTATTATCTCTCTCCAGTGTAATTTCTCCACACCCTCCTCTTGTTATGCTTGAATCATAAATACTCTGTTCATTACCCGCTTAAATAAGAGCAGACACCGGATTTCTGAAGATAAATATATATCTTTTGTGAAGCGAATCCATTTTAAATGAGTTATGAAATGGATTCATTCAATTTATATTTTACATAACTCAGGTTTACATGACTGTTAAAAAATGCGTATCATAGATAGAGAACGATATAAACTTCGAATTATTTTGGATACGGAAAGGATGCTGCAATAATGAATCGATTGGTTACCCTCAAAAAGCCGGAGGCCATGATTTTTGATATGGACGGTACTCTTTTTCAAACAGAATCACTTCTCATCCCAGTATATCACCGACTGTTTGATATCTTGAGGGAGGAAGGCCATCATGAGGGTCCAACTCCGCCAGAAGAACTTATGCTTGGATGTCTCGGGATGTTACTTCCGGATATATGGAATAAAGTAATTCCGAATGCGACGGATGAGGCAAAGGCTCGTGCAGATGAGCTTCTTCTGCAGCTTGAACTAGAAGATTTAAAAGCAGGATCTGGAGTCCTTTATCCAGGAGTAAAAGAAACACTTCAAGAGCTTCATAAGAAGGGTGTCAAACTTTTTGTAGCAAGTAATGGACTAGAACATTATGTAAAAGGAGTAGCGGAAATTCACGAGATTACCGAATGGTTTGACGATCTGTATAGTGCAGGTGAATTCAGCACTGCTTCAAAAGTAGATCTAGTGAAGCTGCTTCTAGATAAATATGAGATTACAAACGCGTGGATGGTAGGAGATCGTTCTTCCGATGTAGAAGCGGGGGTTCAGAATGGTCAGACCGTTATTGGCTGTGCCTATGCTGGGTTTGGTAAGGAAGATGAACTGAAGGGTTCAAGTGCATTCATAAATGATTTCTCGGAGCTGCTCGAACTGTATAACAAAGCCGAATAGATCACCGGTAATACCTATTTAGAGTCCTCATAACATAAATAAAACAAGCCGCAAGGTTATATACTTCCCACATGGAGTAAGTGAATGCTCCAGTGGACAGATATAACATATGCGGCTTGTTTTTGGCATATCTTTATAGAGTTATTTATTCTTTTGTTTATAGAGCCACAGCGAATATTCGAGAGGTTTTATAATGGCCTGACGATAGACCTCATCTTGACCAATCTCAATAAATACTTCACGTGCCGGTTTAGGATTAACCTCAATAAGATAGATGCGGCCATTCTTATCAATAGCCAGATCAAGAGCCAATTCACATAAATCTCCGTAGGTTTTCTCAAGGTATTGAGCAATCTCAATACCGAACTCTTCTGCCGTTTCTCGAACCTCATTTCGTTTTTCCGGAAGTGATATCCATCGCGATAAAAGTTCGTTCATCTCCGCAGCCCTGCCACCGCCATGCAGATTGGAAGTTACACTTCGCTCTGCGCCAATTCGTCCTGCGCAGCCGGTACATTCCCACTGCCCATGTTTATTCTTCTGCACGAGCATACGGTAATCATGAACACGACCATTAGGAAGTTTTAATTGAACCCCTTCTTGGATAATATACCGAGTTCCCATATCTTCAGATGGCAGTAACGTGGATATATTCTCTGTTTGAATCTTTCTTGGAGTGATGATACGTCTCTGCTGATCCCGTCCTTGTACAAGTAAGATGTTAGTGTCTCTTGAGCTGCGCTCGATACGTAAAATTCCGCGCCCGCCCGTGCCGTTAATCGGTTTCAGGTAAAGAAGTTTGTGTTTTTTTAGCATTGATTTGACATCAGCCGTGCTTCCATACAGTTTAGTATCGAGTAAGAAGGGGCGAAAGAGTGCTTTTTTATTCAACACTTGATGCAGGGTCCACTTATTACGAAGCGGACGATTTAGGAATAGAAGATGAGCATATTTTTTGCGAAAACGAAGCAGTTCCTGAAATCGTTCTCCCCGCTGAATCCGGCAGCGATCAAAGATGAGGTCCGGAAAAGAACGCCATTTGCGTATCCAGCGATTCTGCTCAGGCAGATACATTAGGGCATGAATCAGTTCTTTGCTGGAATTTACATCGGAGGGAGTGAATACATACACGTCAATGCCCAGCTTTTGGCCTTCTTCAATCATCTTCTCATACACTTTTTTCTCTTCAAGATGCTTTTTATCGTTAAGATACAGAGTGAGTATGCCTAGGACAGGTGACGGCATAAAAGGATCACCTTCTCTAATTTTCTATTTGTTTCGCTAAATAGGTGCAGTAATGAATAATTCGCTCCAGTGACCGCTTACGTATTAAAGGTTCATCGAATTTCATCGGTTTTGCATTCGCTTCAAAGAAACAGATGCCTCCGCTCGGGTTAACACCGAGATCCATGGACATCTCACCGAGTCTATGACCTGCTGCCTTTTCCACTTGTTTTGCAATAGTGATGGCAGTCTCTTTCACATGATTCATAATTTGGCTTGCTCCTTCTGAACCGAATACTTCAGACAGCAGTTCAAACGGATCCTCTATGCTGCCACCGCGGGGAACATGGGTTGTAATACTTTTAAGTCCTGCAAGTCTAGCTCCAATTCCCGAGAGACTCCATAATCCTTTACTGTTCTTTTGGACCAGTACGCGAAGATCAAAAGGCCGGCCTTTATAGGTGGCGAGTTTGATTCCTTGCTGAATGATATACTTGCAATCTTCCGTTTCTAATTGGACTCTGTTCCAAAGTTTTTGAAGGGTAGCTGCCTTGTACGTCACACTTTTTTTGTTATCTTGAATCCGAAGTATAAAGGGCAGTTTTTCTTTCTTCTGAAAGGTAAGCCGCATAATTCCTTTGCCTGCTTTCCCGTTTTCCGGCTTTAAATAAACATAAGGATATTGCTCGAGTACTTTTCCTAATCCACGCCTGGTTCGAAGTTTTTTGGTATAAGGGATAAAATCACGGGTAGACTTCACTTTACTGAGCCATTCAAACAGATCCCATTTATTAAAAAAATAAGGATTGAACAGAGTAATGCCCGGATGATCCAGACACTCCTGTATCTTTTTCTTTACCAATGGATCCTGTTCATCTTCCCGCTGAGGAATACGGTTATAGATCACCTGAGGAAGGGGGAACAGGTCTTGGACCCATTCCTTTACGTGTGCATCATAGCGGTATCCTTTAATTTCTCGAGAAGACAGCTTCAGGTCGCGGACGGTTACGATGTACACGGAACATCCAAGCTCTTCACCGGTGTTAATAATGTCGCGAAAATTGTTGCGGTTTCCCCGAAAGAGAAGCTTCTTGTCATGCATGGTCAGAATCGCAATAGTAGGCTTTGTGTCCCGGCTCTCACCAATCACAAATCTTCCCTCTGATGGAACTGACTTAGATATAAACAGTGGTCTACTATGTGTTCCACCGATGCTTTCCCCTCTGTTCTGAGCTGAGGGTGACGGAAGATCGATCGCCCCGGTTTTGCGTTCGCTTCGAACATCCATACGTGTTCCTCCTGATCAATGCCAAGGTCAAATCCAATTTCACCAAGAACGTGCTTATGATGAAACTCAATGGCCTCCGCAAGTTTAATAGCGACATCTTTTGTTTTTTGCAAAACTTCAGATGACCTGCTGCCAAATGTTTTGGTGAGCGCTTGTTCTGGTGTCATTAAAGAACCGCCGTTTTTTATGTGGGTGGTAATGGAGCCTTTTCCGGCTTTTTTAGCCCCGATCCCCACGACGACCCATTTGTTGTTTCCGTTCTTGTGCATGTGAAATCGAAAATCGATAGGGCAGCGGTCAATTTCTATGAGTCTGATTCCTTGCTGTGCAACATAGTCATGAGACACCGAGCCAAGTTTTGATTTTAACATTCGGGCAAGACTTTTAAATGTCTTAAAGCGCAGAAGAACATTACCACCCGCTTTACGATAACGGCAAAAATATCCGCGACTCGGCAAATAGGTCAATCGATAGATACCTTGACCCAGGCTTCCGGAAGAAGGTTTATAATACACAATCTGATGTTTTTCTAACATTTCATTGATAAGCTCCATGCTTGGATTAAGATGGGACTCGGGTACATAACCATTGACGGTTTGATCATCTTCGAGAAGTTTGTAAATATCGGATTTATTAAAAAAACTCCAGTTGAAAAAAGGGATGTTTCTACGTTCAAAGCGATCTCGGAGCTGGTTTGTAGAATGCGAGAAATCAGATCTTCTGCTTGGCAAACGATTGTAGATCACATCAGGGAGCGGTACACGCTTTCTGACAAATCCTCCAGAGCTGTTAAGGAAATACCCGTATACCGTTTCGCTGCCCCAGTCAATATCTCGCGGTGTAAAACCAAAAGTGTATGATTTCTGATTACCTTCTCTGAGTAACTGCTTCACAAAGCCGGTTCTTGAACCAAAGGGTTTGGTAGCTGATAGAGGGCCGTCAGATAAAATCCCGATCAGTGGTCCGAGATGAACTTCATCGCCTTCGACGTTTTTAACAAGGATGCCGCCTGTCGTTGGTACCTGAATCGCACTGCGCACACCACTTGAAAGATAGATATGTTTTCCGCTTTTCTTCATTGGCTTTAGATTTACTTGAATCCGATTTTTACCCAGCCGGATATGAATGTTCTTTTTACCGGATAATTGAAAATTTTTAATGAGTGCATTAGATAGATAAATGATTTTCTCCGGCCGCTTCGTAAAATGCAAATTGCATAATGTCAGGCTCATTTATTTTTATCCTCCTATCCCAAAAACGCAAAGGATTATTGATGTGTATAATTACAGAACTGGCAGTTTGCTTTGGAGGGATTTATTCCATTCTTATTTGTGGTTACTCTAATGAATAGGTGATCCTTGTGAACGGAGCAGTAGATAACGAGCATACTCTAGCGGCCGATTACAAGCTTTATTTATACTCTCGGAATCACCGGACAGAAGGAAGGCAGCGCGCCCCGGTTTAGAGTTCACTTCAAGAATCCATAGATGACCGCTTCGGTCGATTCCGTAATCAATACCCAGCTCGCTGAGCCTTCCATAGCGGCTTTCTAGAATACCCGGGATGAGAGCAGATAGCGTTGCTGCTTGTGCGAAAAGGAGAGCGGTAGTTTCTTTCCCGAATTCTTGCTCAAGGAAGGAGTGGGCATTCTTTGCTGTTCCGCCACCGTGAAGATTGGAGGTAAGACTATCTGCTGTGCCTTCCCGAATAATTAGCCCGCTAAGATCCCATTGTCCAGAGCCATTTTTTTGTACCAAAGCTCTAAGATCGAATGGTTTCATATCTTTATTCGTAAGCGGCAAAAATGGCTGGATAATATAAGGTTTGGCAATGAGAATACGATGTAGCTGTGCAAGGCCGGAAGAGAGATGGGGGAATCGTTTCTCGAAGCTCCGATTGTACCGATTTCGTCCCTGAATATAGAGAGTTTGCTCCGATGAAATCCACTGTGCCCTCACGGTGCTTTTGCCATGTGATCCTGCTTGCGGTTTCAGAAAAACGCCATCCGGATGTTTTTTTAGCCATGTTTTCAACTGGTCCTTAGAGGTGTAAAGTTCGGTTTCCGGTAAATGTTTATGCAGTATTTCATATGATTTCAGCGTCTGATAAACATGCCATTTGCCTGGCAGTGCTCTGGAGAGAAACCGGATTTTGCGGGAAGTAGATTTGCTTGCCTGGCGCAATCTGCGCCGGAATATTCCGGGAACTGGAGTGAGACAACGGTCGTAAATCAGATCAGGCAAATCAATCGTTTCCTGAGTCCAGTTCTCATTTACATAGCGATATCCATGATATTTCCCATTAGGTGCAGATCCTTTAGGAGTAATAACGACGACTTCCATATCAAATTTATTACTTTCCTGACATAACCTCTGGCAGAAGACTTCATCCGCAAAAGGAGGTGAACCTTCTCGTTCATTAACGAGAACTCCGAGAGTACCGAGTGTACCTTGCATATCTCATGTTCCTCCTTTCTGATGTATGGATTTAGAAGCCTGCCAAATAGGCAGAATATTCAAGCATAGCTTTCACAGAAGGGCGTATCTTGTTATCCGAAAGCGGTGTATTATCATTTTTGGAAGGTTTGGAATTCACCTCAATAAGCCAAATGTTCCCTGATGTATCCATAGCAAGATCAATACCGAGTTCTCCAAAATGAGCTGGAATGGTTTCTTCAATGGCTACAGCAATTTCAAGAGCTGCTCGGCGCATTTGCGCAAGGGCATTTTTTTTGACTTCCGGAGGGAGTGGAGTTTTATTTACCGCCTCTTTTAACGTACTAAGTGAGCCGCCTCTAGCCAGATTCGACACAAAATGGCTTCCTCCGGCGATCCGCGCCACAATAGAGGTAACCTTCCACTTTCCTGTGTTATTCTTCTGGACTAAGGCTCTGAAGTCTACGGGTTTTTTTCCAATATCAATAAGCGTAATCCCTTGTTGGATTTGGAATTTTGTTGTTTTCATCTTTCCTGATAAACCTGTGAAAAGTTTGGCGAGAGTAGGATAAGCTTGTTTCTGTACCCCGCCTACTAAGGTGGCATGAGTCAGGTATGAGCCGTCCGTTTGCCGTGAAATCCGAATAATACCTTTGCCAAGACTGCCCCGTACAGGTTTTAGAAATACAACGGGGTGAGCCAAACACATACTTTTAAATCTAGAGAAGGACTTAAGTAAGTGTGATTCAGGCAAATATCGTTTTAGTCCAGCATTTGTTTTTAACGCTTCGAATACTTCATGCTTATCGAGAAATTTCTCATTATACATCTGTGTCCCGTACAGGGATTTTACTTCCTTCACAAAATGCTGTACGCTAGGTTTATTCTCAAGTTTGCGTGAAGTAAGCCGATTATTGATGACGTCGGCTACTGGCATGACTGTTTTTTTCCAGCCATCGTCGTAAATCCAGCCTTCGATTTGCCCAGTTACCGTTTCGATGTGACTTGGAGTAATGAAATACACATACGCACCCTGTTTTTGACACGCACCGACCAGTTCTCTACAGAACATGGTGATTGAACCAAAAGGTTTTTCAAGCTGATCCGGGTGGTCTCTGCTGATTAGAACACTAATGAGCGGACCAATACGTAGTGTACGGCTGTCGGCATGATAACGAATTTGAAGGACAGAACGGTGAATGAGACCCAGTTTCTTAGCTAAGGATGGACTCATTCGCATCCCTTCGTATTTTGGGACGGAAAGAACGGTTACTTCCTGATTGAAACTTCCGAATGCGAGGATTAACGGACGTCCAGTGGGGATTTTCCATTGCTTGAGAAATTTATCCCCGAGCATCACGACGTCATCCTGCAGAAGGCCAGATCCGCTTATTTGGATCGCTACTTTTTTCTTTGACATCGTGGATCTCCTTCCAGGGGGCAAACAAGATGTCTGTTTTAGGGTGGAATGGGTAATAGAACAATGCATGTGATTCATCATATGAGGACATATATCCCTTGGTGATTGACCTACTTTTTAAAATTGTTTTTAACTTGCCTGAAATCTAACCTAGAAATGAAGTATTATTTAAAATCAGCTGGGAGGAATTAATAATGAATGTTCATGACAAAGCTAACGAACTTGCAAAAGCACTGAAAGAAAGCGAAGAAGTACAGGAAATTACAGCAGCTATGAAATTGGTGGATGCAGATCCAGATAGCAAACGTATGCTCGAAGACTTCCGCAGACGCCAAAACGAAATTCAACAGCGTATGATGTCAGGTGATATGCCAGCTCAAGAAGAGATGGAACAAATGGAAAAATCATTTGAAGTTCTCAGTCTGAATCTAAATATCCGCAGACTATTTGAAGCAGAACGCCGTTTGAGTGTGATCATTGAAGATGTGAACAAAATTATTATGGAAAGTCTGCAACATCTATATGGCGGACCTGCAAATTAGTAGGATCTACTCTCTGTTTTCTCACGCTTACTAATTTGTCCACATATTTACCACTTCTCATTCATAGAGTAGATATATAGATTCATGAGAAAGAGGAGTGAGAAATATGGTAGGTAAGTTAAAATTATCGAAGGCAAAACATATTTTCTACATGCTTATTGCCGGTGGAATGACATTGTATGCCTTACCTAATCTTTCGTTTACCGGATGGAGTGCTGCATTCAGCGCTACTTGGTTAGCTTTTGCCCTTCTCGTTATTGGTGCCAATCTACACTTTATTCTTGGTGTAGACGAAGAGAAGAGAAAAGCACTTGACCGGGTACGCAAATCTAAACTTCGTCAGTGGGAACTGAAGTGGACGGAAGATAAGGAGCGTGGGAAGACGGTAAAGATTGTTCCTGCTAAGGAGCGTTCACAGTGAATCTTTCACGAGCGAGGGCTGTTCTGTAAGCTAGAAATGGCTTCAGAACAGCCTTTTTTGTGTTTCTATTTAAAGCCTAATTTTGGTTATTTTATGTAGTTCGTGATATAATAAGTACAGACTAGTACAGTTCGGAAAAAAAGGGGTGTAACAGATTGGAAGGGAACGAAGAAACGGTTACGAAGCATGTGCAGCTTCTTGAATACATAAGACAACTAAAAATCGGAACAAAAATATCAGTTCGTGGATTGGCAAAAGAACTTGGTGTAAGTGAGGGAACGGCATACCGGGCTGTAAAGGAAGCAGAAAATGCGGGACTTGTTGTTACGAGAGAAAGAGTTGGAACGATAAGAGTAGAGAAAAGACTGCGCGGTGCTTCTGAACAGTTGACGTTTGGAGATGTAGTAGAGATTGTGGAAGGATATGTTCTGGGAGGCAGAGAGGGGCTTTCTAAGCCACTCCATAAGTATGTTATCGGTGCAATGAAAGAAGAAGCAATGGCCAAATACATTGATGCAGACAGCTTGCTCATCGTAGGAAATCGGGACAATGCCCATTTGCTGGCTTTGAATCAGGGGGCTGGGGTGCTGATTACAGGAGGATTCGAGACGAGTGCAGAGGTGATCCAGCTTGCGAATGAGCTGAGCCTTCCTATTATCTCATCCCGACATGACACCTTTACAGTAGCATCTATGATCAATAGGGCTATTTTTGATCGGCTGATTAAGAAAAAGATTATGCTTGTTGAAGATATCGTAGGAGATAAGCCCAGATCCTATTATCTTAAACTTAGCAGTACGGTTTCCGATTTCAGCAGACTTGTCTTGGAAACAGGCGAGCTCCGTTTTCCCGTTATAGATGAATGGAATCGGGTCATCGGGATTATTACTCGCAAAGATGTCATCGAACTCGATCAGAACGAGGCGATAGAGAAATGTGTGGTTCGTAAGCCAGTTACAGCAACCCTCAAAACTTCTCTCGCTTCTGCGGCTCAGTTAATGGCTTCGGAGGGCATTGATTATTTACCTATAGTGGACCGGAATCGGAAGCTGATCACCTCCGTCAAGCGAAGAGAAGTGCTGGATGCCATGCGAGAAGCGCAGAAACAACCCCAGCTTGGTGAAACGTTCGATCATTTGATTTGGAATGGTTTTGTAGAAGAGCGCGGACCCGAAGGAGAGACTAGATTTAATGGGATTGTAATTCCCCAGATGGCTACGGATTTAGGGACGATATCGGAAGGTGTGCTTGTCAACCTAATGACGCAGGCAGGTTATAAAGCTGCTCAGGAAAAGACAGGCAGTGATCACGTATTGGAGAATATTACGACTTATTTTGTCCGGCCTGTACAGATTGAAGACAAGATTAGTATTGTGCCGAGAGTTCTTGAAATCAGCAGACTTAACTGTAAATTGGATATTGATATTATCCATGAAGATAATAAGTTAATCTGTAAAGCAATCATGACCCTTCAAGCGATTGACAGGGTGTAAAATATAGCGAAAAGTCCAACCTTATACAGGGGACTTTTCGCTTTTTTGATTCGCATAGTAACTGCGGTTACGAATACCGGAAAATACATGGAATGCACCTAGAACGAGAAAGAGAGCTTCTATGATGACAGCAACCGTAGACCCCTGAAACATGAACATCTGGATACATGCCAGTACGATCAGCATGATGCCCATCCAAATATTACTGATCGCTTGTAAAATGCCTCTTTGTTGCAGATTACGTGATCGTCTGCTGCGAACGCTTGAAATACCAGCAGTGATTGTAGAGATGAGTAACAGTGCGAATAGAACGTATCTAATGATATCTAGCATGATTGGTAAGACAGCTCCTTTTGGGAAAAATATACATGTTGTCTTCATTGTATCATGAATTTCCTCAATATATTGAAAAAATTCCCATGGGATTTAGGCTTCCTTACCGAAATAAGGGCGTGATTTCGACCCATACTTGAAGCACACCTTCCATAACAAGCATGGTTGTAATTTTGACAGAGTAGGGCTTCTCTCTCACGGTGTATGTTTTTTTATCCATCATAATTCGGGTCATTTTACTATACTCATCGATGTTGTATACATCTCTGCCCCGCAGCACCTCAAGTTCATCACCTAACAGTTGTATAATCTCCTTCACAGAAACCGAGTCGGGGATCTTGTCTGATTCTTCTGCACGAACGTTAATTTCTTTGATTACAGTTTGTCGTTTACTGTATTTTTTTAAGTTTTTTATATCTTCTATATACTGTTCTTCTTGAATTTTTAAATCTTTGTTTTCAAGCCACAGCTCATTGTAACTTGCGTGAAACACTGCATTATAGACAACGCAACCGATAATCATACCCAGCACAAAGACACCGGATAATTGTATAAAAGGACGTAAAAGATAGGTTGGCGGTACACGCATGGAACGTTTACCTCCTTCCTAGTTTCGTGTGGTACATATCCATTTGACTAACTCTGTCCCCATATGAGCACCTAAAAAAGCAAAAATGAGATACAAAATCTGTTTAATTGCCGGAGATAAGTTCCCATCCAGCATATTGCTTTCTATGACACGCATGGGATCAATCGTTCCACCGACAGCGGCGGCCAGGGCCCAAATTTTTATTCTGCCTGCAACATCCAGCATCGTCTGAGTAGGAGGCTGAAGGGAAACGACAGCACCAACTCCACCGAGCATTGCCCCGCCGAGTACGATGCCAAACGCAATAAAGAAATCGAGGATAATCTTAGACATGAAACTCATAATGTGGTCAGGCTCCTTTCTGTCCTCCTTCGTTTAATACTAGAAAGGAAGGACATAGCTTGCTTGTACTCTATTCTATGGGCGGAGCCTACCTTGTTATGATAAAATAGAAAAGATAAAATACGTGAAATATGATTAAGGGAAGGATGTAACGGTCATGAGTTCATTTGTGCATTTACATGTTCATAGCGAATACAGCCTGCTTGACGGTGCTGCACGGATTGTAGAGCTCGTGGACAAGGCAGCGAACGACGGGATGAAGGCTCTTGCTTTAACAGACCACGGGGTCATGTACGGAGCAATCCCTTTTTATAAAGCATGTGTAGCAAAAGGAATCAAGCCAATTATCGGCTGTGAAGCTTATATAACAGCAGGTTCTCGTCATGAACGGGGAAACCGCAAAGATCAACCCATTTATCACTTGATATTGCTTGCTCAGAATCATATCGGTTACCAAAACCTAATGAAACTTTGCTCGATTGGTCATTTGGAAGGGTTTCATTATAAGCCTCGAATCGATATGGAGAGCCTCGCGCAATACAATGAAGGAATCATCTGTTTAAGTGCGTGTCTTGGAGGAGAAATTCCACAGCATTTACTAATGGGACGTATAGATGAAGCTAGAGAGGCTGCTATTCGTTATAAAACGATATTTGGAGACCGCTTTTATCTTGAACTGCAAGATCACGGTCTCGCTGAACAGAAACGAGTGAATCCTGAACTCATTCGTCTATCAAAAGAGCTGGATATTCCGCTCGTTGCAACGAACGATGCTCATTATCTGTCTGAAGAGGATGCGGAAGTTCAGGACGTACTCATTTGTATTGGTACGGGTAAGACCGTGGATGATGAAGACCGACTTCGTATCCCCTCAAGCCAGCTTTATTTAAAGAGCAGTGAACAGATGCAAAGTCTGTTCCCGCACGTACCAGAAGCTATTGAAAATACAGTACGGATCGCTGACCGTACCGACTTGAAACTTGAGTTTGGGAACTATATTCTGCCGGCCTATAGACCGATACCAGAAGGACTCACACCAGGCGAATATCTTAAACAGCTGTGTGAAGAAGGACTTAGATCACGTTATGAGGACACAAGTAAGTGGAACAGTGATGAAGGGAAAAAGGAACTATTTGACCGGCTCTATTATGAGCTTGGTGTTATTGAAGAAATGGGGTTCTCTGACTATTTCTTAATTGTCTGGGATTTTATTGCCTATGCACATCAAGAGGGCATTGCAACCGGGCCAGGACGGGGTTCCTCAGCGGGAAGCCTTGTCGCCTATGTTTTACGCATTACGAATGTCGATCCGATAAAATATCGGCTTCTTTTTGAGCGATTCCTAAATCCCGAGCGAATTACGATGCCCGATATCGACATTGACTTCAGCGATGAGCGAAGAGATGAAGTCATCGACTATGTTTCCAGAAAATATGGCCGTGAGCATGTCGCACAGATTATTACCTTTGGAACGCTGGCTGCGAGGGCAGCAGTAAGGGATGTAGGAAGAGTACTCAGCATTCCGTATGCAGAAGTTGATAAAGCAGCAAAACTGATTCCCGGTCAGATTGGCATGAATATTGCCAAGGCACTCGAACTTACTCCTGAACTCAAAGCACTCTATGAAACCAAGCCAAAAACAAGAGAACTGCTGGATATGGCGAAAAAAGTAGAAGGCATGCCAAGACATGCTTCGACACATGCGGCTGGTGTTGTCATATCGAGAGATCCGCTGACAGATGTGGTTCCTCTTCAGGAAGGCAGCGAAGGGGCCGCTCTGACGCAGTACTCTATGGAAAACCTGGAGTCAATTGGTTTGCTCAAGATGGACTTTTTGGGACTAAGAACGTTGTCTATTATTGAACGCTGCCTGTGCTGGGTTAGTGAACAGGAAGGTAAGGCACCAGATTTTCGGTATATCTCTGATGATGATCCTAAGACTTACGAAATGCTAGGAAGTGGGGATACTACGGGCATTTTCCAATTGGAATCTGCAGGAATTCGGAGGGTACTGAAAGATCTAAAACCTTCTGTTTTTGAAGATATTATCTCGGTACTTGCTCTATATCGTCCGGGTCCAATGGAATTTATTCCTAAGTATATTCAAGGTAAGCATGGACTCATTGAAGTGGAGTATCCGCATAAAGATCTCATCCCTATTCTAGAAGATACGTACGGTATTATCGTATATCAGGAACAGATCATGCAGATTGCTTCAAGCATGGCCGGATTCTCACTTGGAGAAGCAGATTTGCTACGCAGAGCCGTGTCCAAGAAAAAGAGAGAAGTGCTTAATCGTGAACGAGAACACTTTGTTAAAGGAAGTGCGGCGCAAGGATATAGCAAGGAAGAAGCGGATCAAGTCTATGACATGATTGTTCGTTTTGCTAACTACGGATTCCCGCGTGCGCATGCGGCTGCCTATGGAATTTTGGCATTTCAAACCGCGTATTTAAAAGCACATTATCCTGCACCATTTATGGCTTCCATGTTAACTGCGGTCATGGGAAATCACCGGAAAGTAGCGGAATATGTCGTTGAATGCAGACGAATGGGCATCCCGATTCTACCGCCTGATGTGAATGAGAGCGGAATTTTATTCACTCCAGTCGTAGGACGTAACGAAAACTCTCTGGGAGAGAACTCGGCAAAAGAGGAAAACTCGCAGGGGTGTATCCGATTTGGGCTGGCTGCCATTAAAAATGTCGGAACACAAGCAATGGAGAGTATTCTTGCTGTTCGCAGTAAAGATGGACCATTTGAAAGTTTGCTTGATTTTTGCAGAAGAGTAGACCTCAGGGTCTGCAACAAACGTGTGATTGAATCGCTGATTCAGGCAGGTGCTTTTGACCAGCTTCCAGGCCACCGCGCACAGCTGCTTGCCATGCTCGATGAAGTGGTGGAAGCAGCACTAAAATGGCGGAAAGAACGAGAAGACTTACAGATTCAACTCTTTGATTTTGTAGAAACGCCAAATTGGGAGATTGAGTATCCGAATATACCTGAACATAGCATGTCGCAGCAACTTGAACTCGAGCGTGAACTGCTTGGGCTTTACCTTTCTGGACACCCGCTTGACCATTATAGTGAAGTTTTAGAGGCAGAAGAAGCAAGTAAGTTGATGGAACTTCCAGATGCCGAAGATGAGTCGGTGGTCGTAACAGCAGGCATGGTGGTTTCGGTCAAACAGATTACTACCAAACAAGGAAAATCGATGGCATTTATGGAGCTTGAGGATCAGATCGAGCGGACAGAAGTGGTTCTTTTCCCAGAAGTATGGCGGAAAAACGAGCAGCTGATTGACAAAGGTGTATTACTTGCGATTCGTGCCAAAGTACAGCTTCAGGATGAAGGATTTAAGCTTCTTGCTGACGAAATAGCTCCTTTATCAGGTGAGAACTTACATCGCCTTGCCTTACAAAAGCAGCGAAGCACAGGGCGGCAGGATAAAAAATATGGTTCTTCTGTTCAGAAGAAGACAACCCCGTCTCCTTTTCCACAACGAAATTCTGAAGCAACGAACAGTGCTAGAGTGAATACAGCGCCTAGTGGTGCTTCTCATGCTTCTCACAAAGCGAAAGGGGCAGCTAAGGCGGGATTAGGTAACGAGTCAACACCTAAACCTAATGTGCGTGTAAAACAGCGGGTGTATATGAAGATAACATCAGCAGCGGAAAAGTCAGGTGTCCTTACAAAACTGAAGGCTGTATTACAGCAACATCCGGGACCCGTAACAACCGTCTTATTCTATGAGGAGCACAGGTCCTACAGAGCGTTAAGCGAAGCTTATAGTATTAAACCTTCTCCAGAACTGATTGCCGGGCTTGAAGAAATTCTTGGTAAGGGAACTGTCGTAGTGAAGTAACTACTCTTGATGGAAGCAATGGGAAGGTCTTGTGATGATTCATTTTACGTACTTTTTATGAACAATTTCCATCCCGGCTGCATACACTTAGAAACACCAAACATTTGGTGCATTTTTAAGTAGATGGTTTGCTCTCACTTTGTTGCGAGTTTTTCAAAATGAGACAATTACGCCTACAGGGATGGGGGAATCAGCGGATGTCATATGAGATTGTGGAAGCGATGCTGAAACAACGAGGTGTGACGATTGAATCGATTGCAGAGATCGTTTTCACCCTTCAGAAGAAGTTTCACCCGGAACTGAAAGAAGAAGAGTGTGTGGAGAGTGTTCGTGCGGTTCTATGTAAACGGGAAGTTCAGTATACACTTTACACGGGAATTGCACTGGATGAGCTCGCTGAGAAAAAACTGTTACCTCAGCCTCTTCAGGCACTACTCGAAGCTGATGAGCCCCTTTATGGTGTGGACGAGACTCTAGCACTTGGTATTACCAGTGTATACGGAATGATTGGGCTAACGAGTTTTGGCTATTTAGATAAAGAGAAGATGGGGATCATTGAAACACTGAATGACAAAAATTCAGGAGTTCATGTTTTTTTGGATGATTTAGTTGCAGGTCTTGCCGCTGCGGCATCTGCAAGAATTGCTCATAAAAATATCAGCGCCAAAAATTATCCTTTTAATCCATAAATAAAGGTTTATCTTAAGTGAAAATAGGCGAAAACAATAGTTACATGAATAGGATAAAACGACACATGAATCATTCTGCCTCCAAGCCTTTCTTGCGGAAAAAAAGAGAGGTATGTTATCATTAAGCCATTATGCGAGCTTTGATCATAAGGCTTAGGGGGCGGAAATGGCATGTGGACGGTGATATATATTGCACCGACAGCAAAAATTGCTGACAGACTAAAAACTCGGCTTGCGGATGAAGGATTTCTAGTACAGACCCGTCCCATCAGTTTATCCAAGCAACAGTATGAAATTCTCGTTCCCTCCGGTGAGTTAGAAGAGGTTCAGGAAGTACTGAATTCCATCTTGCATTCCTAAATGAAGCAATGGAGTTCTATTCTTGTTTGCGGACCTATTTTATGCGGCAGGGAATTTAAAGGAAAGAGCGAACGACTCCCTTGTCTGTGTGTGTCTGTCTCCTCTTTTTTTTGCGTATAGGCACTTTTTATGTTTGCCCATGCTATGTTGTTAATGGCTGGTCATATCTAGACTAGCAAGCCATCAAATTTACGGCTGAAGAGGTGTAGTTGTGTTCAAAGATATATTCCAGAAAAAGCGGAAATACGCGACCATACCTTCAGAGCGAACAGGGCAGAATGATGCTCCTGAAGGAGTGGACCGCCCAAGACGTGAGATCCCGGAAGGGCTCATGAACAAGTGCAGCAAATGCGGCACGATTCAATATAGCAAAGAGCTTGAGAAGAATCTGAAAGTTTGTCCTTCATGCGGCTATCATATGCGTTTAAATGCAATGGAACGTATCAAGATGACACTTGATGAAGGCTTTATCGAATATGATTCGGATATGGTTTCAGTGGATCCATTAGAGTTCCCAGGATACAAATCAAAGCTTGAACAACAAACCATGAAATCAGGTCTGAAGGATGCTGTAGTCACTGGTGAAGGTACCATAGATGGCCATCCTGTAGTGGTCTGTGTAATGAGTTTTGACTTTTTTTCGGGAAGCATGGGTTCTGTGGTTGGTGAAAAAATCACCCGCGCTATAGAGAAAGCGACTGAGAAAAAATGGCCTCTCATTATCTTCTCCACATCCGGAGGAGCTAGAATGCAGGAGAGCATCTTAAGTTTAATGCAGATGGCCAAAACAAGCAGTGCTCTTGCCAGATTGGACGAGCAGGGGGGGCTGTACATCTCTGTAATTACTGATCCGACTACAGGTGGTGTATCTGCCAGCTTTGCTATGCTTGGTGATATTAATATTGCGGAACCAGGCGCTATCTTCGGATTCGCTGGCCGAATTGTAATTGAGCAAACCATTCGTCAAAAGTTGCCAGATGATTTTCAAACTGCTGAATTTAACTTGCAGCATGGACAGCTGGACATGGTAGTACATCGTAAAGATTTACGCACTACTCTAGCCAAATTACTAGATATGCACGAAGTGAAGGGAGAGGTGTAAGTTGGCGGGAGAGTTGCCACATGAAGCGCCCCTTACGGAGATGCGCAAGAAGATTGAAGAGCTTCAGCAGTTCGGTCTTGAAAAAGGAATTGACTTTACAGAAGAAGTAAACCGATTAGAAGAGCGTTATGCCAAGCTTGAAGAAGAAGTATATTCTTCCATCACGGCTCCTCAGAAAATGCATATCGCAAGGCACCATCAGCGTCCGACCTCACTAGATCTTATAACGCTTATATTTTCCGATTTCATGGAGCTTCATGGCGATCGCCTGTTTGGTGATGATCTAGCAGTAGTAGGGGGTCTTGCTAAACTTGGAGGTAGACCAGTAACGGTTATTGGTCAGCAACGAGGCAAAGATACCAAAGATAACATTGCACGATTTTTCGGAAGCGCTCATCCAGAAGGGTTTCGAAAAGCACTTCGTTTGATGCGTCAAGCGGACAAGTTTGGCCGTCCGATCATCACGTTTATTGATACTAAAGGTGCTTATCCTGGTAAAACAGCGGAAGAAAGAGGACAGTCAGAAGCTATCGCTCGTAACTTAATTGAAATGGCGAAGCTGTCTGTACCTGTCATTTGTGTCGTAATTGGTGAAGGTGGAAGCGGCGGAGCATTAGCGATGGCCGTAGGGAACCGTGTACTTATGCTGGAGCATGCCATTTATTCTGTGATTTCGCCAAACGGCGCGGCTTCTATCTTGTGGAAAGATGCCACGAAGGCAGATCAAGCAGCAGAAGCTATGAAGATTACAGCACAGGATCTAATAGAGATGGAAGTTATTGAAGATATCGTTCCTGAACCTAAGGGCGGGGCTCATCTTGATTATGAAGCGACAGCCAAGTCAATTAGACTAATGATTGAACAGCATCTTTCCGAGTTAATAAGTATGACAGGGGAAGAACTTCGTCGAGATCGCTACAATAAATTCCGCAAAATTGGAAAATTTCAAGAGAATTTAAAAAAATAAAAGAGACTCTTTTAGAAGATTCTTCTTTCGGCAAAGATTAATATGACAAAGTTCCTATACAAATGACGAAATTTGTAGTAGATTTAATTGTTGGAAAAGGATATATAAAGAGAGTCTTGAAAACGGAGGAAACTACAAAAATGCGCAAAACAAAAATTGTATGTACCATTGGTCCTTCCAGTGAATCGTTGGAGAACACAAAAAAGTTGATCATGGCTGGTATGAATGTGGCACGTCTAAACTTCTCCCACGGTGATTATGAAGAGCATGGAGCACGTATTAAAACGATTCGTCAGGCTTCTGAAGAATTGAACAAGACTGTTGCAATCTTGCTTGACACCAAAGGTCCTGAGATTCGTACAGGTAAACTTGAAGTAGAACCAATTGAACTAGTTCAAGATGAGTTTGTAACCCTTACAACCGAAGAAATCCTTGGTAACAAAGATCGTATTTCTGTTACTTATGAAGCTTTGCCAGGAGATGTATCTCCAGGATCAACAATTTTGATTGATGACGGTTTGATCGGTTTGACAGTAGTGGAAGTAAATGGTACAGAAATTAAATGCCGTATCGTTAACGGCGGTACGATTAAGAGCAAAAAAGGCGTAAACGTACCAGGAGTTAACATTTCCCTGCCAGGTATTACCGAGAAAGACGCTAACGATATCATTTTCGGAATCGAGCAAGGTATCGATTTTGTTGCGGCTTCCTTCGTACGTAAAGCAAGTGACGTACTTGAAATTCGCGAATTGCTTGAAAAGCATAACGCTGGCCATATCCACATTATCTCCAAAATTGAAAACCAACAAGGTGTTGATAACCTTGATGAAATTCTTGAAGTTTCAGATGGTTTAATGGTTGCTCGTGGTGATCTTGGTGTAGAAATTCCTGCAGAAGAGGTACCTCTTGTGCAAAAACGCATGATTGAGAAATGTAACATTGCTGGTAAACCAGTAATTACAGCAACTCAAATGCTGGATTCTATGCAGCGTAACCCTCGTCCAACTCGTGCAGAAGCGAGTGACGTTGCGAACGCAATCTTTGACGGTACAGATGCAATCATGTTGTCTGGTGAGACAGCAGCAGGGAAATACCCAGTGGAGTCAGTTCTGACAATGGCTCGTATTGCAGAAAAAGCAGAATCTGCTTTGAACTACAAAGAACTTTATAAAAAACAACGCAGTGCTCAAGAAATCACAGTAACTGAGGCGATCAGCCAATCTGTTGCGATCAGTGCGTATGAACTACATGCAAAAGCGATTCTTACTTCAACGGAATCTGGTCATACTGCTCGTATGGTTTCCAAATACCGTCCTGAAGCTCCAATCGTAGCTGTAACAAATGAAGACCGTACGATGCGTAAGCTGGCTTTGACTTGGGGCGTAACTCCAGTTAAAGGTAATCCTTGTGATACTACGGACGGATTGTTTGCAAATGCTGTAGAAGGCGGCAAAAAATCCGGTATTGTAGAAGAAGGCGATCTTGTTGTTATTACAGCAGGTATTCCACTTGGACGCTCTGGTTCTACTAACCTCATTAAAATCGATCATATCTAATCATATTAATTAAAATAAAAACGACAAAAAGCAATGGGGCCAATGGGTCCCATTGCTTTTTTCACAGGAATGAACCTTTGTAAAGGGAGTGAAAACCTATGAGTCCGATTAAGGATAGGGACGAACAAGAGAAAAGTGCGTGGTTCGGTGCTTGTTTTCGCGTGCGTTATCAGGAAAGTGACCAAATGGGCGTTGTGTACCATGCCAATTATGTGAATTGGTTTGAGATCGGCAGAACGGAGATGATTCGTAGTCTTGGACTCACTTATCGCAGTATGGAAGAAGCAGGGGTACTGTTACCTGTAATCGGTCTTGATCTGAAATACAAAAAACCTGCCAAATATGATGATTATGTCACCGTTTGGACTCGAATCAATCAAATGAGCAGTGTTCGGCTTACTTATGAGTATGAAGTGCGGAGAGATGAGAACTTGTCATTAACAGGGCAAAGCCCGATCTCCTTAGGACCTATCACCTCATCTGCGGAGCTTCCAGGTGAACTTCTTGTTACCGGCACTACACAGCATGCATGGGTAAACGGTGATTTTCGGCCTGTTAGACTTGATAAAAGTTTTCCGAAGCTGTACGATGCATTAAGTAAGGCTTTAAGGCTTGGAAGGGAGTAACCGTACATGCGAAATTGGATGTGGGCTGCGCTTTTAATCATTCCCGGTGTGGAATTGTTTGGATTTATATGGGTAAGTGAAAGAATCGGCGCTGGATCCACGATTTTGTTGATTGTTTTAACATCGCTGATCGGGATAGCGATGATGCAATTTGAAGGCCGTAAAGTAATGCAGGACACCCGAAGAGAAATGCAAAATGGCCAGGTGCCTGGCCGTAAGATGCTAGATGGCCTCTGTGTATTTGTAGGGGGCATGCTACTTGTCATTCCAGGGTTTATAACTGATATTATTGGCTTTACTCTTCTCTTTCCGCTAACAAGACCATTATATCGAATCTTTTTATTAAAATGGTTGGAGAAGAAATTGAAAGAAGGAAAAATTAGAATTCATCGGCGATTCTGATTATTTATAGGAGCAGGAAGAATATTTTCTTCCTGCTCCTTTTTATGGTAGGAAAATATGTACATAGCGATCCTTATTTGTCAATGAAAGTGATTACAAAAAAATACTTATGCCTGTGAAAGAAATCTTTGATATCCTTTGAAACCTTCAAATTGTTCACATCATCGACAAAATCCAGTATGATGATGGAAGTGATACTTTTACACATGATGTCTGTAGAGTCTGAAATTTCTTACGAATCTTTAATAATGTAACTGTTTTCATTTTTAATTAGAACTCTATTTTGTAACAAAAGGAGAGGTGTAAAATGACAGCTACCAAAGGACTTGAAGGCATTGTGGCGACAACTTCCTCAATCAGTTCCATTGTTGACGGCGTCCTCACTTATCGTGGGTATGATATTGATGATTTAGCTTCAAATGCTTGCTTTGAAGAAGTTGCTTATCTGCTCTGGTTTGGCAAACTGCCGAACAGGATTGAACTGGATAATCTAAAACAGAAGCTAAGTGAATATGCACCCATTCCTGATGCCCTTATTTCTCAAATTAAATTATATCCCAAAAAACAAAACACAATGGCGGCTCTTCGTTCTGCCATTTCAGCGTTGGCTCTCTATGATGAGAATGCAGAAGACGATTCTCAAGAAGCAAATGAGATCAAAGCCGTGAAATTGCAAGCTCAGCTTCCAACCATCGTTGCAGCGATTGCCCGAATTCGTGAAGGAAACGAACCGGTAGCGCCTAAACAGGGTGTATCCATTGCCGAGAATTTCCTGTATATGCTGACGGGTGAAGAACCGTCGGAAACATCTGTAAAAGCGCTTGATCAAGCACTTGTACTTCACGCAGATCATGAACTTAATGCCTCAACCTTTGCTGGACGAGTGACGGTAGCTACGTTATCCGATATTTATTCTGGTGTAACTTCCGCTATTGGAGCGCTTAAAGGCCCACTTCACGGAGGAGCCAATGAAGCGGTAATGAAGATGCTGAGTGAGATCGGTTCAGTAGATAAGCTAGAATCCTATATTCAAGATAAACTGGATAACCGTGAGAAAATCATGGGTTTTGGACATCGAGTTTACAAAAACGGCGACCCGCGTGCAAAACATCTGCAAAAAATGTCTCTTGAACTTGGAGAGCAAAAAGGGAATACCGATCTATATGAGATGTCAGTTCAGATTGAAGAGTTGATTACCTCACAAAAAGGTCTGAAACCAAATGTTGATTTCTATTCAGCCTCTGTCTATACGCAGCTTGGTATTAATAGAGAATTGTTCACACCGATTTTTGCAATCAGTCGTGTATCTGGGTGGACAGCTCATATCTTGGAACAGCTTTCTGATAACCGGATTATTCGTCCTCGGGCAGAGTATACCGGTCCTACGAATCAAAAGTATATCCCGATTGAGCGTCGCTAATCCCTAGAAACATGTATAATAAAAGAAGGCGCCCTTGGCAATAGTTTCCGTGAAGGAGATTTTTGCTGGGCCCTTCTATGCCCGTGTAATACTGTAGATTCACAAAACAAGGAGGAAATACATTATGCCAAACTTTGAAAAATTCGTACTCCCTACAGAAGGCGAGCAAATTACGATTGATAATGGACAACTTCAAGTTCCTAATAACCCGATTATTCCTTTCATTGAAGGGGACGGAACAGGCCGCGATATTTGGAAAGCATCCAAGCGTGTACTAGATGCGGCTGTTGAGAAAGCATATAACGGCGAAAAGAAAATTGCTTGGTATGAAGTTTTTGCTGGTGAAAAAGCATTTAATACATACGGTGAGTGGCTTCCTGCGGATACACTTGAAGCAATCCGTGAGTATATTGTAGCGATTAAAGGACCACTTACTACACCAATCGGTGGCGGAATTCGTTCACTAAACGTAGCACTTCGTCAAGAACTTGATCTGTATGTGTGCTTGCGTCCTGTACGTTATTTCGATGGTGTACCTTCTCCGGTAAAACGTCCTGAACTTGTTGACATGGTCATTTTCCGTGAAAATACAGAAGACATCTATGCAGGGATTGAATACCAAGAAGGTTCAGAAGAAGTGAAAAAAGTAATCCAATTCTTGCAACAAGAAATGGGCGCTAACAAAATTCGCTTCCCTGAAACTTCTGGTATCGGCATCAAACCTGTTTCTTCCGAAGGATCCAAGCGTCTTGTACGTGCAGCTGTTGAGTATGCGATTACTCATGGACGTAAGAGCGTTACCCTTGTACACAAAGGTAATATCATGAAGTTTACTGAGGGTGCTTTCAAAAACTGGGGTTATGAAGTGGCTGAAGCTGAATTCGGCGATAAAGTATTCACTTGGGCTCAGTATGATGAAATCAAAGAAAAAGAAGGTACGGATGCAGCGAATGCCGCTCAAAAAGCAGCAGAAGATGCAGGTAAAATCATTATTAAAGATGCGATTGCGGATATTGCCCTTCAACAAGTGTTGACTCGTCCATCAGAATTTGATGTGATTGCAACGCTTAACTTGAACGGTGACTACCTGTCTGATGCTCTTGCTGCACAAGTAGGCGGAATCGGTATTGCGCCGGGAGCGAACATCAACTATGTAACAGGACATGCAATCTTTGAAGCAACACACGGTACTGCTCCTAAATATGCAGACAAAGACTTGGTTAACCCAGGGTCCGTGATTTTGTCCGGCGTAATGCTTCTTGAACATTTGGGATGGCAGGAAGCGGCTGACCTGATCTATAAAGGTATGGGAACTTCCATCAATAACAAAACGGTAACTTACGATTTTGCACGTTTGATGGATGGCGCTACAGAAGTAAAATGTTCCGAATTTGCTAATGAAATTATTAAAAACCTATAAGGAGCGAATCTATTGACAATTCAGCGTAAAAAAATTACTGTCGTTGGAGCCGGGTTTACCGGAGCTACTACCGCACTTATGATAGCTCAGAAAGAACTTGGTGACGTTGTTCTTGTTGACATTCCTCAACTTGAGAACCCAACGAAGGGAAAAGCGCTTGATATGCTCGAAGCAAGCCCAATTCAAGGTTTTGATAGTAACATCGTTGGTACTTCAGACTACGAAGATGCAGCTGATTCGGATATTGTTATTATCACTGCAGGAATTGCTCGGAAACCAGGAATGAGTCGTGATGATCTGGTGAACACCAATGCAGGGATTGTCAAATCGGTTTGTGAAAATATTAAGAGATATTGTCCTGATTCCATCGTTATTATATTAAGCAACCCAGTGGATGCGATGACTTATGCTGCATACCATGCACTTGGTTTTCCAAAGAACCGTGTTATTGGGCAATCTGGTGTGCTGGATACTGCTCGCTACTGCACTTTTATCTCTCAAGAACTGAATGTCTCTGTTGAGGATGTTCGCGGCTTCGTACTTGGCGGTCATGGAGACGATATGGTACCTCTCGTACGTTACTCTAGTGTGGGCGGTATTCCTATCGACTCACTGATCTCAAAAGATCGGATTGAATCGATCGTACAGCGAACTCGTGTTGGCGGTGGAGAAATCGTGAATTTGCTTGGTAACGGAAGTGCCTATTATGCTCCTGCTGCCTCCCTTGTACAGATGACGGAAGCTATTCTCAAGGATAAAAAAAGGATTATTCCAGTCATTGCTTATCTTGAGGGGGAATATGGTTACCATGATTTATTTCTTGGTGTTCCTACGATCCTCGGTGGTAATGGTATCGAGAGAATATTTGAGCTGGATCTTACGACAGAGGAAAAAGCAGCTCTTGATCAATCGGCTGAATCTGTGCGTAATGTCATGTCTGTCGTAACGGTATAGCAGTTATTTTAATTATAAAATGAATAAACAGTGAATGAATGATAAGGAAATCCTGTAAATGAGCAGGGTTTCCTTTTCTTTATGCTTAATAATCAGTATAATTTGAGAGATAGGAATAAAGTCATTCATTAATAGTCCATGGATTGATTCCGGCTTTATTTCTACGGGTAAGATCATAATAGAATAGTAGGAAAGGAGTGAATGGAAAAGATGGGTTCAATTTTTTATTTTGTACACATACTCGGTGCAGTCTCAGTAGGTTATTATCTATTACTTCCTTTCGTGGTTAGTGCACTAATGAAACTAGCAGCACCAGCTCAAGAGGGAAGTATCGCGGCTGTCAGAACATTTAATCGTGTCGCTCAATACGGTTTGATTATTCAGTTTATTACCGGTGGATACATCATGAGCAAAGGATCTTACGCTGTTTCCTGGATGATCCTGGTTGTTGTGATCTTCATCGCAATGCTTGCGATTGGTGGAATTATGGGTAAATCACTTCGTCTTGGTATTGCAGGTATTCAAGAAAAACGAGATATCAGTGCAGAAAAAAATAAACTGTGTATGTTCAGTATTATTTTAGCTGTATTGTTGCTCGTAATGCTTGGAATCATGGTCTACCCTTGGTAGAAACTAGGTAAGAATACATATCGATATAAAGTATTCATTAACCCTATGCATTTTTAAGTAAGGCAGAATTATTCGCAAGTAATATGCGAAATGTTCTGTCTTTTTTTTGTTTTTTCATAAAAAAAGTTTCGACTTTTCTTTTCATAGAGTGAGGCAAGAAAGTTTCATTAAGCAGAGGACGGGTAAAATCATAACGAAGAGGATTGTTGTTAATCTACTGTTACGTTACAAAGAATGACGTATAAGGACAGCAAGATTAGCCATCCTATAACTTGATTATGAAAATACGTGATAGAACATTCTAGAAAAGGAAGGGAGAACGAGATCATGTCAGAGAATCAAAACAAAACGTTACCTCCACAACAACAAAGCAAACAGCCAGGGATTGAATCGGAAATGACCCCAAGACCGAAGTACAAGGGAGAATCCTACAAAGCAGCAGGGAAATTGAAAGGAAAGTCAGCTCTAATTACGGGCGGAGACAGCGGTATTGGACGTGCTGTGGCCGTAGCGTACGCAAAAGAAGGTGCAAATGTATCGATCGTCTATTTAGATGAACATAACGATGCAGAGGAGACTAAGAAGTGTGTAGAGCAAGAAGGTGTGAAGTGTGTTCTGATACCAGGTGATATTCGGGATTCCGCGTTCTGTAGCGAAGCGATCAAACAAACAGTAGATGAATTAGGCGGGCTGGACATCCTAGTGAACAACGCAGCTGAACAGCATCCACAGCAGAACTTTGAAGACATTACGGATGAGCAACTGGAAAAAACGTTCCGTACGAATATATTCAGTATGTTCTATATGACAAGAGCAGCAATGCCTCATTTAAAAAGCGGTAGTGCTGTCATTAATACGACTTCCATTACGGCTTACCGAGGTAGTGAAAATCTAATTGATTACTCTGCTACCAAAGGAGCCATTACTGCTTTCACACGTTCCTTGTCCATGCATTTGGCCGATAAAGGAATCAGAGTAAACGCGGTAGCACCGGGCCCGATCTGGACTCCGCTCATTCCTTCTACTTTTGATGAAAAGAAAGTAAGTGAATTCGGAGCAACACAGCCAATGAAACGTCCAGGTGAACCAGAAGAACTCGCACCGGCATATGTATATCTTGCATCCAGTGATTCTTCTTACGTGAGTGGACAAGTCATCCATGTAAATGGCGGAGAAGTAGTAAACGGTTAATGAATCAGCAATAACATATATATCAGGTCTCATACGGACTTTAATCCGGATGAGACCTTTTTTACATTTAATTGATAAAATTTACATAACGATCGAAGAACGCCGTTTAATGTGTGGTATGATCAATTTGATAGAATCACGGAAAGGAATCGGATAATATATGGGATCTTGGTCACTTCGATTTGCAGCCTGGTTTGAGAAGTATATGTTTGCTATTATTCCATTCACCCTAATTTTAGGGATGATTTATTCTGAACTTTTTTTACCATTTGTTTCTTGGGTTCCCTATTTATTTGGCTTTGTTACCTTTGTCATGGCTTTGGGATGCGGTCTTACTCATTTGAAAAATGTAGTGTACAAACCGATGCCTGTATTTATTACGCTGCTTTTAGCTCATGTACTGACACCGCTTATTGCTTTTGCGCTTGGAGCAGCTCTGTTTGGTCCAGATTCCGACTATACGGTGGGATTGGTTTTATTCTCGATTATTCCTTTAGGTGTTTCTTCGGTATTATGGGTCGGCATGTCTTATGGAAGTGTACCCTTAATGCTGGCCATGGTAGTTGTAGATTCAGCACTTAGCCCGCTAGTTGTGCCAGGTTTGATCGAACTCTTTTTTGGAGCAGACATTAAATTTGACACGGTTTCACTTATGAAGGATCTTCTGCTAATTATCGTAGTTCCTACCGTTCTTGGCGTAACCATCTACGAAATTTCAAAAGGAAAATTCAAAGCATGGTCTGCCCCAGTTACTTTGCCTATTTCAAAAATATTCTTTGCTGCAGTCGTACTTCTAAATGCGGCAGCCATCGCTCCTCATATGAGAACATTGGAAACAAGTGTTATTCTCGCTTCTATTGCCGTCGTATTGTTAGTTGCGTTATGCTATTGTATTGGATTTGCAGGCTCTTATCTTATGAGAAATGTTTCCCGGGAAATAAGGGTGACGATGTCTTATGCAGCTGGAATGCGTAATATCTCACTCGGCCTTGTTCTTGCGATGGGTTATTTTTCGCCGCAAACAGCGATTCCGGTTGTTCTAGGGATTATGATTCAGCAGCCGCTTGCAACACTGCATCATGCACTACTGCAACGTTTCTTGCCAATTCAAAAAGAAGAAATGTAAAATATAATGTTAATAATAACAGTATAAAGGATGAGTAAATAACGCATATGAAGACTTTTCGTTTTCGGCTTACAGCCATTATGATGACGCTGATCTTTATTTCTGTCTTAGCGGCAGGTGTGGCTCTGGGTCAAGTATTCAAAGAAGTACATATTAATGCCCTTGAAGAAAATATGGTGCGCGAGATTAAACTGCTGAAGATCCATTTTCCTTTTATGAAGACTCAAGGTGATTTGGAGACGGTAACCAAATATTATACAGAAAAAGCGAAAGAACTTGAGGATCTCACTGATTCAAGAACGACGTTTATCCTCAGAGATGGTACCGTGATTGGTGATTCGGAGCATAGTGCAACAAAAATGGATAACCATCTAAACCGTGAGGAAATTACATCCATTACCGCAGGAACTACTTCCTACGGACATGCTATTCGAACGAGTGAAACGCTTGGCCAAAAGATGCTATATATTGCGCTTCCCGTAACTTCATCAGATGGGAACTTTGATGGATATATCAGGCTTTCCATGAGCTTGAAAGCAGTAGACGAAGGACTAGGCCGAGGCTGGTTCCTTATGTTTGTCACCCTTATTATTTTGTTTGCATTAGTGGCATTTGTTTGCTATCGAGTCGGAAAAAGCCTTACGAGTCCGATCGAACACATTACGAAGGTAGCGAATCAAATATCCCTGCTGGATTATGATGCAAGAGTTAGATTTAATCGTGATGATGAGATTGGACAACTCGGCAAAGCGATTAACGGCATGGCAGACAGCCTGCAGACCCAGCTGAAAATGATCCGTGATAGTGAAGATTTGGTTCAGAGTGTAATGAGCAATATGACAGGCGGTATTATTATGATTGATGCCACGCAAAATATCGCTGTGCTCAATAAAGAAAGTGAGCGTATGCTTGGTGTTGATCAGCGTCGTGTGATGGGAAGACCCTATCATGAACTCAAAAAACGACATTATGAGTTAACGAAAATCATTGAATCTTCCATAGATCATAGAGATCGTATACACGAAGAAGTACGTTTATATAAACCTGAAGAATTACTTGTAGGTTTAGACGGTGTTCCAATGTTCGAGAATGATGGAAGTTATCGAGGAATGCTATTTTTACTTCAGGATATCACAGCTATTCGGCGTCTAGAAAATATGCGAAGTGAATTTGTAGCTAATGTATCTCATGAACTGAAGACACCTGTAGCAGCAGTCAAAGGTTTTGCAGAAACACTTCTTAGCGGAGGAGTAAAGGATGAGGAAACTGTACGATCCTTTTTGCAAATAATATATGATGAAGGTGACCGATTGAACCGCCTGATTGGTGACATATTGGAATTATCAAAAATAGAATCCAGACGGTCCAACCTTGATTGCTCTCCGGTTCATCTTCATTCATTCTTTGATATGGTGACCGGAACGTTAAGCAATGTAGCTGAGAAGAAACAGATTCGTCTTCTTGTAGACGTACCTAATGAATTATTTATGGAAGCTGATGAGGATAAACTGAAACAGATCTTTTTAAATCTAATTAGTAATGGGATTAACTATACTCTTGAGGGTGGACAGGTTAAAATTCAGGCCTCCATTGACAAGGATGAAGGAGAAGAGAAAGTTGTTTTCCAAATTAGTGATACGGGGATTGGTATACCAAAAGCCGACTTACCGAGGGTGTTTGAGCGTTTTTACCGAGTAGATAAAGGAAGATCTCGTAATTCCGGCGGCACAGGTCTTGGACTATCCATTGTTAAACATTTGGTAGAACTGCATCAAGGAACGTTAATGGTGGAGAGCGAGCTGGGTACGGGAACGACATTTACTGTTGTCTTGCCGCTTCTTCAGGAACATACGGATGAGGAATAGGTTATCAAATAGATAGCAGATAATATAGACTGTCATATTTTACACCACGATAACAAAGTAATGATATTATGAACTGAATGAACAAGAGATGAAAGCAGGGGATACCATGGCACAGCGATTATTAGTTATTGAAGATGAGCCTACACTAGCAAGATTACTCTCCTATAACTTGACCCAAGAAGGTCATGATGTAACAGTAGAAGATCACGGTACATCCGGTTACGAAAGAGCTTCTTCTCAGGAGTTTGATCTAATACTGCTCGATATTATGCTCCCTGGAATGAATGGACTCGAGATCCTCAGTAAACTTAGAAGTACAGGGGTAAAAACCCCTGTCATTATTCTCACTGCTAAGAATGGAGAAAATGAAGTCGTTCAAGGACTAAAACTGGGTGCAGATGATTATATAACAAAACCATTTGGGGTCTCGGAACTACTCGCTAGGGTGGATGCGGTACTGCGCAGGGTATCTGGTATGGAGGAACAGCCCACACCTGCTGAAGAGGACGGATCAAGAATTGTTTTAGGGGAACTTGAGATTTATCCGAAGAAGTATGAAGTGACGCTGAGCGGACAACCCATACAGCTTCGTCCGAAAGAGTTTGAAGTGCTTTTATATTTAGCTAAAAAGCCTGGTGTTGTACTAACAAGAGATGATTTGATGAATGCGGTCTGGGGATTCGATTATATAGGAGGGCAACGCACCGTAGATGTTCATGTTAGCTCTCTGCGCAAAAAACTGGAGCTGGATCCCGAAACGGTTCATATTGACTCCATACGTGGTGTGGGATACAAGCTTGTAGCAGGCAAACGAAAGACAGTTTCACAGCTCCGGTGATCCTTTACCTAGAATCATTAATTGTCATTCGAGACAAGATAAGGAGAGGATTGCCCTGGCTGACAAAGAGCCCTTGAAATCAGTGAGTCTGCTTTTCGAGACTGAGAATAGGCGATTAGCGGACTTTTCTGATTTACATTTTACATAGCGTTAACAATTGTTTATATAGCCTTTACAATGAGACGTTACAATGATGTAGAGCTTTTATTTTGTGAGGTTTGTTTTTCGTATGACAAGTTGATCCTCACTATGCAGTAAAGGAGATAAACCAGGGATGAACAGCACGATGATAAATATTAAAAACCTGAATCTATATTATGAATCTTTTCATGCGTTAAAGAATGTAAATCTTGAGATTCCCAAAAATACAGTAACTGCTTTTATCGGTCCTTCGGGCTGCGGTAAATCTACTCTTCTTCGTACACTCAACCGTATGAATGACATGATTAGCGGTACGAGAATTGAAGGGAAAGTAGAGATTGATGGACAAGATATTTATGGTGAGAACCTGCCGATTGAGACCCTTCGTAAACGGGTAGGTATGGTGTTTCAACAACCCAATCCGTTTCCTAAGACGATATATGATAACATCGCTTATGGTCCACGCCTTCATGGAACAACGGATAAAAAAGTGCTTGATGAAATTGTTGAACAAAGTCTGCGCCGATCTGCACTGTGGGATGAAGTGAAAGATTACTTGAAACGCTCGGCAATGAGTCTGTCAGGAGGACAACAACAGCGCTTATGTATTGCTCGTGCTTTAGCAGTTCAACCTGAAGTGCTGCTTATGGATGAAGCAACATCAGCTCTCGATCCGATCTCTACCCTCAAAATTGAGGAACTTGTACAAGAGTTAAGAGATCATTACACGATCGTCATGGTTACACATAATATGCATCAAGCTGCTCGTGTATCAGGAAAAACAGTCTTTTTCCTGAATGGGGAAGTGGTAGAAGCGGCGGAAACGAACGAAATTTTCTCCAATCCACAAGACCCTAGAACAGAAGATTATGTGTCTGGACGTTTTGGTTAACAGATTGTACGAATAAAATAGCTACACTTCATTTACATGAGGAGGAACAGCAAGGATGATTCGTAGAAAAGGATTTGACCGGGAATTAAATCAGCTTCGAGATTTATTACTTAAGATGGCGGAACACGTAAATACAGCTTTGGTAGATGCCATCAACAGTTTAAAGTCAGGTGACCTCAAACTTGCGCAGAAGGTTGTATCGAAAGATATCCAGCTGAATGCAATGGAAGAAGAGATCATGGAACTTGGAACGAAGCTAATTATCACACAACAGCCTGTCGCTAAAGATCTAAGAAGAATTATCGTAGCTTTCAAAATCTCAAGTGACCTAGAACGAATGGGTGATCTTGCACTGGATGTTGCCAAAGTGACGCTGCGTATGGAAGGTCAGAAACTAATCAAGCCTCTTATCGATATCCCTCGGATGGGGGAGATTGTTAAGCTTATGATTGATGAATCCATTAACTCGTATCTTGATGAGAATGCAGATTTGGCTTACAAAATGGCAAAGACGGATGATGAAGTGGATGAACTGTACAGTCATATGATAACAGACCTATATGCGCTCATGGTGGATCACCCGCAAGACGCTTCCCAGGCTATGCTTCTTATGATGGTGGGTCGCTATATCGAACGAATTGGTGATCATGCAACGAATATTGGTGAGAGTGCTGTATATTTAGTTACAGGTAAACGTCCTGATCTGAATCAATAAAGAGGACGAAAAACATAGGAATGCGTAGTAATATATGGGTTTTTAGACCCTTAAAATGACAGAATTATTCTTGAATTTCTATCTTTTTAGGAATTTTCGGGTAATTCTGTTTCTTTATGTGTAATAGTGGGTAATTATACTCTGTCAGATAAGCAACTCACCTAGCAAATTTCGTGAAGATAGTGAAATGAGCCGCTGTTGACACCGGCTCTTTTTTCTATATGCTGGGAGTTTTTTAGGCGTAGGAACGAAATATGACAGGGGGAAACGATTCATGATTGAATTTAAAGGTGTTAAGAAAGTGTATGATGATGGTTTCGAAGCGTTAAAAGGCATTGATCTTACGATTAAACAAGGGGAAATTACGGTGTTCATTGGTCCTTCTGGTTGTGGTAAAACAACAACGATGCGAATGATCAACCGTTTGAATGTTCCTTCTCATGGTCAAATTTTGATTAACGGGAAAGATATTTCGAAAACAGATGCAGTAGATCTCAGAAGAAGCATAGGTTATGTCATTCAAAGTGTGGGTTTGTTCCCGAATATGACAATCGCTAAAAACGTAGGTGTAGTACCGCGTCTACTGAAATGGGATAAAGCAAAAATCGATGCACGTGTAGATGAACTCCTTAATCAAGTCAGACTTGCACCCGAGACATTTGGGAATCGATATCCTTCCGAACTAAGTGGTGGACAACAACAGCGGATCGGTGTAATTCGTGCACTAGCAGCAGACCCCGATATTATTTTGCTGGATGAACCTTTTAGTGCACTGGATCCAATTAGCAGAGAAGAACTGCAAGATGAGTTAATTCGACTTCAAACAGAAGTGAAGAAAACCATCGTTTTCGTTACGCATGATATGGATGAAGCGATCAAACTTGCTGATACCATTGTGCTTATGAAAGGTGGACAAATAGAACAAGTAGGAACACCGGATCAGATTTTACGTCACCCAGCAAGTGAATTCGTAGAAAGCTTTATTGGAAAAGATCGCTTGCTGTCAGAAGACATTACCGAATTCCCGAATGTCGAGGAAGTAATGATTAACAATCCAGCTACTGCGTTTCCATCCAGAGGGATTGCAGAAGCGATTACGATTTTACAAAGACGTAAAGTAGACTCTTTGCTGGTTGTGGATAAAAATAGACGTTTGCTTGGTAACGTAACGATCTATCAGTTAATCAAACATTATCGTGAAGAAGATAAGAAAATAGTCGATGTTATGAACCCTGTAGAGCACGTACTTTATAGAGGAGATTCGGTTACCACTGCGCTTACGATACTGAATGAGAATCAGCTTTCTAATCTACCTGTAATTGATGAAGATGGGCTTTTCCTTGGTCTCATCACGAGAGGTAGTGTGGTAAGGCTGCTCGCAGACGTCTACACTCCAGAACCAGAGGAGGCAGAAGTGAATGCAGGTATTTGAATCGATAAAAAGTTTCTTTGTTTTCATAGGTGAACGTTACCCAGATATTCTTAGCGCAGCGGGTCAGCATGCTTTAATCGCAGCAATTGCTACCATTCTAGGTATTGTTGTTGCCATACCTGTAGCGATTATGATCTCAAGTTCAGAAATTAAATGGGTCAATTCCCTAGTATTTAGTGTTGCCAATCTATTTCAGACCATCCCAAGTTTAGCACTTCTTGCTCTTATGATTCCTTTATTCGGGATTGGTATGACACCGGCAATCGTTGCATTATTTCTATATTCATTGTTGCCGCTTTTACGAAATACATATGCTGGACTACAGGCAGTTGACCCTGCACTGAGAGATGCATCGAAGGGCATGGGCTACAGTAGACTTCAAAGTTTATTTCAAATCGAGCTGCCTTTGGCGGTTCCGTACATTATGTCAGGTATTAGAATAACGACAGTCTATATCATTAGTTGGACTACTCTCGCTGGACTTATTGGAGCTGGTGGACTCGGACAGTTAATTATGTCGGGACTTGGCGTAAACAAGACCGAACTTATTGTAGCAGGCGCACTGTCAGCCATCCTTTTTGCATTGCTTGCTGACTTGTTACTTGGAGCACTAGAGAAAGCAATTAGACCGAACCAAAATAGTGCAAAGGCGTAGGTTTCCTAATTGTCTGAAGAAATCATATGAGATGTGAAGATAAAGTCTCATAAGCTACTAAGGAAAGAGGGAGATCGTACAAATGAGAGTTATAAAACAAAGATCGTTGAAAATCACGCGCACATTGGTTCTATTCATGCTCATTCTGTCTATTTTTTCAGTAAGTTTGTCTGGCAAGGCAGAAGCTGCTGACCGGGTGAAAATTGGAACGCAAACCTTTACAGAATCCAAGGTGCTTGCTGAGATATATAAAGCATTAATTGAAGATCGCACCGATCTAAGTGTAGATGTAACGACAGACCTAGCTTCTTCTAGTCTAGTGCTAAGGGCGCTTAGCACAGGCGAAATGGATATGGGAAGTGTATATTCAGGAGAAATTTTTAACGGTTATTTTGAAGTTGAGGAAACAAGGGATCGAGATGAAGTACTCCGTCAGGCTCAGGAAGGTTTTGATAAGCTATGGAATCTGAAATGGTATGATTCGCTAGGCTACGAGAACACGTATACATTAGCGGTCAAACAAGAAGTGGCAGATGAATACGGTCTTAGCAAGATGTCTGATTTAAAGGATCATGCAGGAGATATGAGAATTGGAGTGGATACAACTTGGCTTGAACGTCCAACGGATGGATATCCGGCCTTTACAAAGGAGTATGGTTTTACTTTTGCTCAGACCTCTCCGATGGAAATCTCACTCGTATATTCAGCTGTTGCTGACAACATTGTAGATGTTGTTCTAGCTTATACTACAGATCCAGGTCTTAAAGAATTTAACCTTGTGACCCTTGAGGATGATAAACAATTCTTCCCTCCATTCGATGCTTCAACGGTTGTTCGTAAAGAGCTGATTGAAGAGCATCCTGAACTGGATGAAGTGCTTTCTTCTCTTGTGGGAACGATTGATGCAGATACGATGACAGAGTTAAGTTATCAAGTAGATGTAGAAAAAATGGAACCGCGAACCGTCGCGATGAAGTATTTGGTCGATCTTGGATTACTTGATGAATCTAAGCTTCCTGCATCAGCGATGCATCCAGATGCGAATTCTTTCATGAAATTTTATTATTATGTTACTGAAAATGCATCTTATTTACTTCATTTAACATGGGTTCATATTCTAATGGTGCTTTGCGGGTTGGGACTTTCTTTAGTTATTGGGATTCCGCTCGGTATTCTTAGTGCTCGTTTTGAAAAAACAGGAAGAGTCATCATGTTCTTTACGAACATTATTCAAGTACTTCCAAGTATGGCACTGCTCGTTCTGCTCATGGTTATGTTTGGTCTCGGATTCAAGAGTGTCGTTATTGGCTTATTCCTTTACTCTTTAAATCCTGTCGTGCGTAACACTTATGTTGGTCTGAAGGAAGTAAGTCCTGCACTACAGGATGCAGGAAAAGGGATGGGGATGAGCCGTTTCCAACTGCTGTGGAAAGTGGAAATGCCTTTATCCATTCCATTCCTCATGGCAGGCTTACGTGTAGCTGCGGTCATCGCAATTGGTGTGGCTGCACTCGCACCGATTATCGGGGGAGATGGACTTGGCCGCGAAATCTATGCGGGTCTTAATCAGCGGCATAATATCAAAATACTAGCGGGTGCCATTCCTGCTGCGTTACTTGCCATCCTGGCAGATATCCTTCTAGGAAGACTGGCAGAACGATTTAAAATAGCAAAACGGTAAAATGAAACAGTCTGAACTTCGGTTCGGACTGTTTCTCTTTTATTTGGCCGATAATGCAGGAGAGTGCACAGTTAATTCGTTTTGTTTTTTGAAGCAGAGTTCCCATGTGTTATCATATAGGGAGAAGTGAAACAAGAGAGGTGTATCTATGGAAAAGTTTATTTTGATTGATGGAAACAGTATTATTTATCGAGCCTTTTTTGCCATGCCCCCGCTGACGAATTCGAGCGGATTACATACAAATGCGGTGTACGGATTTACGACCATGCTTCTTCGGTTGCTGGAAGAACACAAGCCGACACATATGATGGTGGCTTTTGATGCAGGTAAAGTAACGTTCCGCCATGAAGGTTATGAAGAATATAAGGGAGGAAGGCAGAAAACACCGCCTGAGTTATCGGAACAATTCCCTGTACTTAAAGAACTGCTTACCGCTTTCGGTATTGCTCAGTTTGAACTATCTGGATATGAAGCCGACGATATCATTGGAACACTCACAAAACGTGCCGATGAAGCGGGCCGCGAAGTCCTTGTGGTTACGGGTGACAAGGATATGTTACAGCTGGCATCTGAGAACGTAAATATTGCATTGACTCGGAAAGGCGTATCTGAAATTGAAAATTACGGTCCAAAAGAAATTGAAGAACGCTACGGCCTTACTCCGCTCCAGATTATTGATCTTAAAGGGCTCATGGGAGATACCTCTGATAACATTCCTGGTATTCCTGGAGTAGGAGAAAAAACAGCACTAAAGCTGCTTCATCAGTTTGGATCAGTTGAAGAGGTACTAAGTAATACTTCTGAACTGAAAGGGAAGATGAAAGAGAAAATAGAAACTCACGCAGAAGATGCACGGCTCAGTAAACGGCTAGCTACCATTTACCGAGAAGTACCACTTGAGAAAACTTGGGATGACATGGTTTTTGGCGGTATTCAAGAAGAGTCCGCAGCTCCGGCCCTCGCGAAGCTGGAATTCAAATCACTGTTAGAGCGACTTGCCTTCACCGTTAAACAGGCAGATGCGGACGAGAATACACCAGAAGAAGAGGCGATTGAGACCGTTATTGTAATGGAAGATAACATAGCAGACTTGCTGCCGTTACTTCCTCGTATCAAAATTGTTCATGTTGAATCACGAGGAGACAACCCTCATCACGCTGCTTTGATTGGGATTGTGCTGACGGATTGTGAGAAATACTATTTTATCTCTCCAGAGGTGCTCTCTTCCGAAGCTTGTACAGGTATTAGAGAATGGCTGGGAGATTCGGAGAAGCCTAAACAGGGATATGATTTACACAGGGTTGATCTTGTTCTACATGCGAATGGCTTGCCATTTGCGGGAGCTGATTTTGATGTGCATCTTGCGGGTTATCTGCTCGATCCAACGGATTCAAATCAGACGCTATGGGGAGTTGCATCGAAATATGGTCTGGCTCGTCTACAGTCAGATGATGAGGTATTTGGTAAAGGGGCTAAATACAAACTTCCAGAAGAGAAGGTTGTATGCGAGTATTTATGCCGTAAAGCAGAAACGATCTCTCGTCTGATTTCTCTACAGCAGAAGGATTTGGAAGAGACAGGAATGCATGAACTTTTCTATGATCTAGAAATGCCCTTATCACGCATACTCGCTGACATGGAGAAGCAAGGAATCAAAGCGAATGTAGACGAACTTAAAGCACTTGGTTCTGAATTTGAACAGACGATATCTTCATTAGTTGCGAAAATTTATGAGATTGCGGGAACTGAATTTAATCTGAACTCGCCAAAACAGCTAGGCGAAATTCTTTTTGATAGATTGGGATTGCCGGTTATTAAGAAAACAAAGACAGGTTATTCTACAGATGCAGAAGTACTGGAGAAGCTGGCTCCGTATCATGAAATTGTTCAGCATATTTTAGAGTACCGCTCGATTGCGAAGCTACAATCGACGTATGTAGAAGGATTACTGAAAGAAATTTCAGATAAAACAGGGAAAGTGCATACGTATTATCGTCAAACGATTGCTGCCACCGGCAGACTTAGCAGTCAGTTTCCGAACCTGCAGAACATTCCGATTCGCCTGGAAGAAGGACGTAAGATCCGTAAAGTGTTTGTTCCTTCCGAAGAGAATTGGTACATTCTCGCTGCCGATTATTCGCAGATCGAACTTCGTGTGCTTGCTCACATCTCGGATGACGATAATCTAAAAGAAGCTTTTGTACATGATATGGATATTCATACAAAAACGGCAATGGATGTATTTGGAGTGGAGGAATCAGCAGTAGACAGCAATATGCGGAGATCAGCGAAAGCTGTTAACTTTGGAATCGTGTATGGAATAAGCGATTACGGTTTGTCTCAGAACTTGAACATTACAAGAAAAGAAGCATCCCAGTTTATTGAACAGTATTTTGAAGTGTTTAAAGGTGTTCGTAAATTCATGGATGATATCGTGAAACAGGCTAAACAAGATGGCTATGTAACTACGCTTCTCGGGCGCCGCCGGTATTTGCCAGAAATTAATGCAAGCAACTTTAACCTTCGTTCTTTTGCAGAACGTACAGCGATGAATACGCCAATTCAAGGAACCGCTGCTGACATTATCAAGCTGGCTATGGTTCACATGGATGCAGCACTTACGGAGAAAAAACTGAAGAGCCGTATGCTGTTGCAGGTACACGATGAATTGGTATTTGAAGTACCGGAAGAGGAATTAGAAATAATGAAGGAATTAGTACCTGAAGTGATGGGGAAAGCCTTGGAATTAGCCGTTCCACTTAAAGCAGAAGTCAGCTTCGGCAGAAACTGGTATGAGGCGAAGTAAATCCAAGTCAAAGGGTATAAGATTGCCTCAAAATCCGCTATAATGGAGGATGAGGTGAAGACATCATGCCGGAACTTCCGGAAGTAGAAACAGTCAAAAGAACATTAAATTCGTTAATCGTAGGAAAATATATAGATCGTGTTACCGTTCATTTACCGCGAATCATTCAGCGGCCAGATGATATTGATGCATTTGCTATGGAGCTTGTTGGACACACCATCCAAGGTGTGGAGCGAAGAGGTAAATTTTTGAGAATCCTACTGGATGGACTTGTACTTGTCTCCCATCTTCGGATGGAAGGACGATATGGTTTATATCCTGAAGATGAACCCTTAGAGAAACATACTCATGTAGTATTTCATTTCTCTGATGGAACAGAGCTGCGTTACAAGGACGTAAGACAATTTGGAACCATGCATCTGTTCCGCACGGGGGAAGACCTTACAAACAAACCATTGATGAAGCTTGGGCTTGAGCCGCTCGACGAATCTTTTACACTGGAAGCTTTTCGTAAAGTGATTGGGAAACGGTCAACTAAGATCAAAGTAGCTCTTCTAAATCAGGAATATGTCGTAGGGATCGGGAATATTTATGTTGATGAGTCGCTTTTTAAGGCAGGGATTCATCCTGAACAACCCGCAAATACGCTCACTGACGAGCAGTTTGAACTGCTTCATCAGTCTATCATTGATACACTCCTTGAAGCGGTACAAGCTGGCGGATCTACCATTAAATCTTATGTTAACGGTCAAGGTGAAGTGGGCATGTTTCAACATCAGTTCAAAATATATGGCCGTCAAAATCAGCCTTGTGAAAATTGTGGAACAATGATTATTAAAACAGTGGTAGGTGGACGCGGTACCCATACTTGCCCAAGATGTCAGGTGTTGACGTAACGAATTAGTATAAACAAGCTCCAGGTAAGCGAGCCTTTATGAATAGGCACCCTTTTAACCCGGTTCCCATATACTGCTAGGGCAACGCAGTCTTAGGCATTAGCCTGCTTCCTGCTTTTGAAGCAGCTTTGTGGCCTAGTTTTGGGAGGAATGAAGGGTGCCTCATTCATTGACGTTATTTTTGCTTGCTTTTGCGCTTAGTCTGGATGGCTTTGGTATAGGCATTACATACGGCCTTCGCAAAATGAAAATTCCTTGGCTATCGATCGTAATTATCTCCATCTGCTCTGGTCTTGTTATTGGAGTTTCCATGCAGCTTGGAGTTTTATTATCTACTTTCGTATCTCCGGATGTAGCATCGTGGATCGGTGCAGGGATTCTCATTGGTATGGGAACCTGGTCATTGATTCAGTCATTCAGGTCCAAAGCCGCGGATACAGAGACAGATCCTTGGAAAGAAAAGGCGAACTTATCTTCAGATACATCGTTGTCATCTCGGCAATCGGGGAAGGACAGTACGGTTGAGGGAGAATCGTCCGATTCGGAATCGAAAACAACCGTTTTTTTATTGGAAATTCAAAAGTTTGGTCTTGTGATCCAAATATTAAAGAAACCTTCCGCTGCTGATATGGACGATTCAGGAAGTATTTCGGGATATGAGGCCATGTGGCTTGGGATTGCATTATCTTTAGATGCCTTTGGCGCGGGACTTGGTGCTGCACTGCTTGGTTTACCTCCTTTATTAACCTCGGTAATGATCGCTTTTTTCAGCGGTATGTTTCTCGTCTTTGGTTTAAAGGCAGGTTTTCGTTTTGCAAACTCAAGTTTTGTACAGTCACTTACGGCTTTACCTGCAATTATGTTAATTATTATGGGAATATTGAAGCTGATTTAATTTGAGGTGAATACATGAATATTGGATTAACAGGCGGAATTGCGTCAGGTAAAAGCAGTGTTTCCAAGCTTCTTGTAAGCCTTGGAGCGATTTTAATTGATGCAGATCAGATCGCTCGGGAAGTCATGCTTCCCGGGCACCCTGTGCTTGCTGCTGTCGCGAAACAATTCGGACAAGTTGTTCTGCTGGAAGATGGATCACTGAACCGTAAGAAGCTCGGTGAGCTTGTTTTTAATCATCCAGATCAGCTTCAAGCATTAAATCAAATTACCCACCCTGCCATTCGTCAGGAGATGAGAGATCGTAAGCATAAATTCGAAGTGCAGTTCCCAGGTCGTCTTATTGTTTCTGATATTCCTCTTCTCTATGAGTCAGGACTTGAAGATGGGTATGAACAGATTATGCTGGTATATGTACCGAGAAAAATTCAATTAGAACGGTTAATGAAGAGAGATGGACTGGACAAGGATCAGGCGATCCGCCGTTTGGAAGCTCAGATGGATATAGAAGAGAAGAAGCAAAAAGCAGATATTATTATAGATAACAGCGGGGATTTCGAAGATACGAAGAAGCAAATTTTGGCCTTTTGGCGTGACGCGGGTTTATCATGAGATGGCTTCGTAAAAAAAGAGTGTTGCTTGTTATTCTTGTTTCCTTTTTATTTCTTCTATTTTTTAATACCAATTGGATGTCTTGGTTTTATCCGATTCATTATAAAGATGAGATTCGTACACAAGCAGAAGCTTATGATGTAGACCCATTCCTCGTAGCCTCCATTATTCGAGTTGAGTCCAATTATAAACTGAGTCGTGAATCGAAAAAGGGTGCCATCGGTTTAATGCAGCTGATGCCAGACACTGCGAACTGGGTTTTGGAGAAAAAACAGAAAAAGAATGTAACGATGGATGAACTGAAGCATGAACCTGAGGCAAATATAGAAATTGGTACATGGTATCTTGATTACTTATCCGATCATTTTGATGGCAATCCGATCGCAGCGATAGCGGCTTATAACGCAGGACAAGGGAATGTAGGCAGCTGGATTAAAAAAGGCTTATGGGATGGGAAACTCGACACCATTAATGAAATTCCGGTTGGAGAGACTCGGCATTATGTACAGCGGGTTATTTATTATTATAATCAGTATAAAGATATTTATAAGGAATTCTGATTCTTATCATCTCATTGGTTGAAATGCAAATAAGTGCTGGACAGGCCAGCCTAATGGCTAACCTGTCCAACACTTTATGATTACTTATTATTGAAATTGACCAGCGAGTTGTTGTTCACCGATAGTTACAAGACGTTTAGTAATGTAACCCCCGATAGAACCGTTCTCGTAAGAAGTCATGTTACCTTGGTATCCATCTTGTGGGATGCTGATACCTAGTTCTTGAGCGATCTCATACTTCATTTGCTCAAGAGCACCAGAAGCGTTTGCTACAACTAGTTGGTTAGAGTTTCCGTTGTTACCTTGTGCCATTGCCTTTCACCTCCTTGCGAGTTGGTAAAAGTATTATGTCTCGTATCTGTGATTTTCATTACACTTTTTAAAAGAAAAATAGTTGGAAAGTATATACAATAAGAGGAGTGATGTCCGTGAAATGTCCGTATTGCGCGTACGGAGGTACGAAAGTACTTGATTCTCGCCCTGCTAATGAAAACAAGTCCATTCGCAGACGCCGCGAATGTGAACAATGTAACCGCAGGTTTACCACTTTTGAAACGATTGAGGAGACACCGCTGATCGTTATTAAAAAAGATGGAAGCAGAGAAGAGTTTAGCAGAGAAAAGCTGCTTAGAGGATTGATTCGAGCATGTGAGAAACGTCCTGTATCTGTTGAACAACTTGATAATATTGCGTCTGCCGTAGAGTCCTCTTTACGAAATACTGCAGTTGCTGAAGTAGAGAGCAGAGAAATTGGAGAACTTGTCATGGAACAGCTGTATCCCGTAGATGAAGTTGCTTATGTACGCTTCGCTTCGGTATATAGACAGTTTAAAGACATTAATATGTTTATGAAAGAACTAAAAACGTTATTATCCAAAGAGCCCTACGAAGAGTAAGTATACCTATACGATAAAGGAGAATTCACTTTCATGATACATAGTCGTAAGTTATGGCTTGAATCGATGTTTCGAATAGCAGATCCTGTATTGGAAGCTTTATCGAACCGGAAATTAAAGGAACTCATGCCTGTGGATTCTCCCTCAGCGGATAGAGAAACCTATGCTTACCTCGAAGCACTTGGCAGATTACTTGCTGGAATGGCTCCTTGGTTAGAACATAAGCAGGATGGAGAAGAAGAAGTTCTAAGGAATAAGTATGCAGTAATGGCTAGACAAGCTATTGATGCTGGCACGGATCCGAATTCAGTTGATTTCATGAATTTTACAGAAGGCGGTCAGCCGCTTGTAGATGCAGCTTTTTTAGCTCACGCGATCGTGAGAGCTCCTCAGGAACTTTACGGACAGCTTGAACCGAGAGTGAAGCAGCAGCTTATTGATTGTTTGAAGAAGACTCGCCGTATAAAAGCCGTTCCTTCGAACTGGCTATTATTCTCTGCTATGGTTGAGGCGGCCTTGTATATGATGGGAGAAGAGGACTTTGATGTGATGAGAGTCGATTACGCTCTCAAACAGCATGAGCATTGGTATCTAGGGGATGGAACCTACGGAGATGGTCCGCATTTTCACTGGGACTACTATAACAGCTTCGTTATTCAGCCTATGCTTATCGATATCCATCGTACATTTAAAGGGATGTACCCTGATTGGGACTCGGCTTACGAGTTCGTACTGTCCCGAGCACGAAGATATGGCGCAGTGCTTGAACGCATGATTTCACCAGAAGGAACGTTTCCTCCAGTAGGTCGTTCGCTTGCATACCGTTTTGGTGCTTTTCAGCTGTTATCTCAACTCGCACTCATGGAAACGCTTCCTGAGGAATTGGATTGTGCAAGTGTTCGCTGTGCGCTTACCGCAGTGTTGCAAAGAACAATCACTGCCGAAGGTACATTCGATGAGAAGGGATGGCTTCGGATTGGCTTTTGCGGCAATCAACCAGATATAGCGGAAGGATATATTTCTACAGGGAGTTTATATTTGTGCAGTACCTTATTTCTGCCGCTGGGACTTTCAGGTGATCATCCATTTTGGGCAATGCCAGACGAACCCTGGACACAGAAAAAAGCATGGAGTGGGCAATCTTTTTCGCTGGATCATTCAGTGTTCTAACTATCAATTGGAGAGGTGATGAAGATGAGCAAGATGCAGATTGCAGAAAAGCTGTGGAATACCTTCTTGTTTGCTTTACTCTTTATCCTTTTTTATATTGCAGGTAAATATATAATCTTCTCTTATGTTCAATTGGATTCGTTGTTATACCAGAATTTAATTGAAATGATCTATGTTGTTATTACAGTAGTATTATCTCGATTGTTGTCTGTGACTGTATTATCATTTGAGCGAATGAATCCTAGTCATCATCGAGCCGTAAATTGAATGTTATATAAAAGGTGTTGCGTGCCTAATATGATTATTATCAGTCCCATGATTATGCTGATTACCCCAGCGAACTTAACATAGGAAAGCCACATATCACTGGGTTCTTTATCATAACCTATTCTTTTGAATAACCAAGAAACAGGACGCTTAATAGAGAGGATCCCAAGTGCTATTCTATTTGTGAGTTTGAATTTCAATAAAAAATACTTGCACCGATGCGCACTTAAATGTATAATAACTAAGTCGGAAAGTTACTGAGTTGACTTTACGTCAGATACAAATTAGTAGTCAACTACATAATTAAGGGGCCTTAGCTCAGCTGGGAGAGCGCATCGCTGGCAGCGATGAGGTCAGGGGTTCGATCCCCCTAGGCTCCATCTGTTTATCAAATAAACCACGTCCATTGGACGTGGTTTATTTTTTATGATGTTAGTACAAGTAGAAAAGGCCAGTGGGGGAACCAGGCGCCGGGCTTTTGTATGAACTCTATACGATATCGATTGTCTAATTACTAAATAGGTCTGGCAAAATATTATAAATATACTGGTTCTGCCAGTTCCAAGCATGCGTGCCGCTATCGGCTGCGAGGAAGTAAAAATTTCCCTTCTTTGTATCCGATGAATAGATGAATACATCCGTTAATTTCCTCATTGCATCGACTTGGGGCTTCAAGTTTGGATATGCGATATCAAGCTTACCCGTAGCACTGAAGATGTAATAGTCCTGCGGCTTATAACCGGATTTTTTTGCAACATTTGCAAGGTACTCTGCTGTTTTCTCTGGTTGAAGACCGCCTCCGCGCTGTTCAATGACCCAGCTGTCACCACTTAACGGAATATAATATTTAAAATAGTCTAGAGCATGAATAAAGGTATACCAAGTCGTGACCGAACCCATGGAGAAACCACCGAATGCTCGATGCTCCCGAGATGCTTTCAAATCTTCCAAACTTCCTGATTTGGCATAGGTATTATACTTGTTTTCCACCAACGGAACAATGGTGTCCATCAGTTCCTCGTGGAAGAGTGCGACGTCATTTTTACCGTCATTAAAGGTAGGCGTCACAACGATAAGAGGTTCAATATCTCCTGAGGCAATCATATTATCTAAAATTTTCTTCAATTCTTTGCTCTGGCCAGGTCCGCCGAAGAGAAGATCTTCATTCTCTCCGCCGCCATGCATCAGATAGAGAACATTGTATTTCTTATTTGCAGCTGAAGCATCATAACCGTATGGAAGATAAACATTCAATTTTTTATCGTCCGTACCACCCTTTACATTAGGCGTTTTGTAGTGAATGCTTTCAATTTTTCCTGGCTTGGTGTTTTCGGCTCGATAAGCATTCGGAAGCGGCTTGAAGTATTTCTCATTCGCGGCTTCTTCCGTCATTTCAAGCTTGCTGATTGCAGCTGTAATTGCAGCATATTGACTGTCAATTTCTTTCTGGGTAACCTTATGACCATTGAGTACGCTTTCAGACACAACGTTAGTAAGAGCATCTGTTACGATATTCGCATTTTTATAAAGCTTGAAATCAAGCTTTAGTGTATTTTCAACCAAATTAAATAGATTGTATGGATTTAATCCGCTGACATCGTTTTTTGCCTTTCCAGTAAGTAAAACTTCGCCGAATTTCGATGGATCTTGCCATGCAGTTCCTGTTGCATCAAACAAATTTAAGGAACCTATACGTTCCGATCCTATAGCATCGTTAATCTGTAATTCAATACCAAGCACTTTTCCGTTTTCTGGTTTCGTCTTCAGAGCAATTCTTGTTTCAATTACGTAACCGTCTTTCACTTTTTTCGCTGCTGTATAATACAGGTTTGGATCTCCGTTATCCACGGATAACGCATTTTCGTAGTTGACGCGGATATGCAAATCTTCTGCGCCATAGTCTGTCGTTTTGTCATTGTTCTCGTCCAGGAATATTTCCACCGAATCTTGCATGTGTGGTGTTCCAGATTGAACGGACAGATTCTTATCTTTGACTTCTGCAAGAATGTATAGTGCGCGGTCATCCCATAATGCTTTAAATGTAGCGGAGGTATCTATGTTAGCGGATACATGCTTAGGTGATACTTTATGTGCCTTATTCCATATCGGATCAACATTTCCGTCAATGACTGGGGAACCAAAATGAGCCACCATTCTTCCATTGGAATCCAAACCATCCGTACCCACAGATATTTTGCCAGGGTCTGTTTTCATGGGTGCCTCCTTAATTACGGCTTTTGTTACGAGAACATCCTTTTGTTTGAATGCAGGTTCAGCCTTTGTTGCAGCTGCAGAAATATCAGGCAATGAGCCGAGTGAAAACATAAATACCAAGGATACAATAGTTAACATTTTCAAAATGGGGTTAAGCAACAGCCTTGTACCATTCTTCAAAAGTTCTCCTCCTTTTTAAATGTGATCATTAGTATGTTTGTCACCCATTGGTTCTCTTACCGCTCAATCAGTTCCTGAATGTTCTCCCTACAAAATCATTAGACTGAATTCTTACTTTTTATTTTAGCTTTAATAATCACATCCTTTCACTTTATATTCATTGTTCGTTTCTGAGAGAATTTAACGTTAATTATTTAAAGTGTCAATATTATATTAGCATCTTGTTTGTTAACTGTAGAGGCAAAAACAACGGTAATAATAATAGAATCGGAAAAACGAATGGACGACGATAAAGTGAGTAACATGAGGCAGCCTGCATTCAAAAACCTCCACTGTATTTCGACAAAATTCGTCTCGCAGCCGGCTACAAGAGAGAGGTTATGAAGATGGTCCCTTAGAACATTCTTTTTTATGAGAAAGAAGATAACAACGCAGTATATTCATAATATATCTGCTTTATTCTTTATCAAGGGAGTCCTTTCTACGATGAGGCTATCAGTTGAAGATACGGCAACCGCAGTACCTACTTGAATATGGAGCGAATTCTCGATCCTACGGTCAAAATGAATTGGATCGTTTTCGAGATAACCTAATAAAAGTTCGATTTGATTTTCCTAAAAACTGTAATACAAATTGTATAAAATTAAGAAATAAAACAGTAAATAAAAAAATGTCGAAAAAGAGAAAAAAATGTCTTTTTTTATGAAGAAAATACCATTACAATAAGATGGCAATGTGACAATGATCATAATTTAGTAGGCCAGTCAATTTGGATTACATAAAAAAAGGAATGTCACAATCTTATAATATGGGGGAAGAGCCGCAGATGGGTGTTGTGGAAATAACCGGACAGTCGTTGTACTCCGGTGTTCAGCGAGGCAAAAAAGAAGAATGGATTTATTTAACGGCCGCTGATTTAACTTTAAACCAAGAGTATTTTTCCGATTTAACAGCCCACTATTGGATTCAGGCGGATACGATTCATGTTGCCGGATCATTGAATTTGCCAGGGCGTAATCTGACTCTGAATGCCAGAGTGATCTCTTCGGATGGAGACCTTTCGATCAGTACATCAGGAACCCTCGTTCCTAAAGAAAAGGACTTTGTTAGGCAACCTAAGGCTAATCGAGGAGATATGGCTGTCAGAAGCGGAGACAATGGTGGAGATGGCGATGATGGTTTTGACGGGGGAGACGGGATGTCCGGCGGCCATATTGTACTTGTAGCAGATTATTTCGACTTGCAAGGTCAATTAAAGCTTTCGGCAAATGGCAGCAACGGGGGTCGTGGACAAGACGGAGGAGACGGCATGAACGGCCGTGATGGAGAGAATGGAAGAGACGCGGAAACCCATTGGTTTTCATCGGATGACTCCTCAGAACCCGGTAAAGATGGAGGTAATGGAGGCAAAGCCGGTAATGCTGGGCACTCAGGAAATGGAGGAGACGCTGGGCATATTTTTGTCGGGTATGTGACTGATTGTGCTGAACAAAAGATCACAATGGAAAGTCAACCCGGAGTTGCCGGAGCTCCAACCCGTCCAGGAAAATTTGGCGCCGGAGCTAAGGGCGGAATAGGTGGCCGTAAATTTAAAGTTGTCACTGGAAGAACAACCGCGGTCAAAATAGTAAGCCAAGAGAGGGAGCTAAGCGGTTTAAATGGCAAAGATGGGGATCCGGGGATTTACGCCGCTAATCCCGTTGACGGTCAGCCCACTAACACTGGAGTTTTCCAATTACAGTATGGACAATTTTATGGAGTGAAAGTAGACAGAACAGAGATTTACACGGATTTTTCGACGCTCGATCTAGAGTCAGCCTTAAGTGCTTCTCTCGAACGCCAGATGTTAACCCTCAATAAAGCAGGGCTCGCTTATCTTACAGGCAGTGAGGAAAAACTCGAAGAGGCAGCCATTCTTCTAAATTGGTTGCAGGAAACAACACCTAATGAGAATTCGTTTGATGCGATTCGAGCTTTAGACTCCTATTCCTCTTTTCAAAAGAGTATGCTGGATACTTCCATTCAGTGGCTCTCTTTGCGTAATAAGGCGATCATTTTGCTATCGCAGTTGGGACAAGGGCTAGACTACTTCGGACATCCTTGGAACTGGGTACCACTAATGCCGCTGGATAAATATCAGGATCTAGGTAGCAACCTTATTAATGCTGCTCAGCAAGCTGAAACCCTATATCTTGATTATATAAAGGCTGACAATGATCAGAGAGGCCGAGTGAAGATACTAAAGGATGCTATAGCCGTTGCAGAGAACCGGATTAATGATTTGGAAGATCAGAGGCAAAAATCGATTATTGATGGAGAACGATTGGTATCTGAAGCGAGCGAGCTGTATGCGAGCATTTTGTCTAATGAAAAGAATCTTCAGACAGTAGCAGAAGAATTTGTAGAAGAGTTAAGATCAAAACTTGCGATGGATTCCCTTAAGGCTACCTTTGATCTGGTCGTTAACGGAGTTGCACTCGTAACCAACGTTACGCCTGCCCTAACCGCACTAAAAACAGGCGGGGCAATCGCTTCAGCTGTGAGCAACTATTGGAATACAGGAAAAACAATTGTGATTGATGATACTTTCAAAAGCGACAAGACCGTAGCAAAAGAGAAAAAAGAAAAAGAAGAGGAACTTTCTAAATCACTGAAGAATGTAAGCACTGTTTTCTCTTCCGGTCTCGGTGTATTAAAGAGTGGTGCCGAACTGGTTGATCTGCTAGGGCAGATCGAAGAGGCGCGTGATTCCTTTGGTTATAATTCATCGATGCTTGCGATGTCGCGTGAGCAATTTGACGATATGCTAAAGCCAGTCTATGGGAAGATGCCTGAGGATAAAGTCGATGGATACCGCAAAGCTTTTAATCAATATCTTAATGTTGTCGAAGACTATCAAAGCAAAACCCAATCCATTAAAGCAAAACATTTAGAGGAAGCAAGACGGTTTGCCGAATTGGAGCAGCGGCGAGCAGACGAGGACCGAATTAAACAGGCGATTGGTGATGACCTGGATGCCAGTCTGCCGTTATTTCATACATATATATTAGATCTTTATAACGGATTGAAGCTAGCTTTAACTGATTTCCTATATCAAGAATATCAGGCTTATCGATATTTGGTTCTTAGCAAGGACCTTTTCCCATTGATTCGGGATAGTCATGTAGCTGAGCTCAGTCGCATCCATGCTGAAATCACAGTGAAATTAAAAGATGCTTTGAATGCTTCAGAAAATCCAGTACAGCCCTTCAAAAATGTAACTATTATTTTCAATGAAGAATCTTTCCCAGAACAATTCGTAGCGTTACGTGAACACAAACCGGCCTTTTTCCCTTTGTCTATAGATAATCAACTCATACGGGAGAAAATTGCAGGTAAAGCGCACATGATGGTTAGTGATTGTCATGTTCAATTGCCTGGAGCCCGGCATTCGGCGGGGAGTATTCATACGGAATATACCCACTATGGTCATTCAACGTTCCTGAATTTATATGGTGAGCGGTTTGATTTTGTTCATAATAAAAGCCATGGTTTCTATGAATATGAAGTAACACCCGAAGAAGGAAAGGGAATTACAGGCGAATTTTCTGAAAAAATGATCAATCAATCCGGTGGAGCAGTAGGAGATGGGACTACCCGGATCATGCCAGGTTTATTATCCCTCTGGTCTATTGAGGTACCGCTTGAGGATCGAAGTGGTTGCAAGCTGAACGAAGGCGTTAATCTAAGTGAAGTTAAGAAAATCGTAATGACCTTGGCTGGAAAAGCGGAAGCTTATGCGCCTAAGTCTCCATCCGGCAAAATGAGTGCTTTTGCTGTGCCAAAACCTATGAATAGTAATGATATTTTTGCTGATAATGAAATGTTTAGCCTGCCAGGAAAAGAACCAGATGCGGTAACTGTTCAGGAGAAATTATCCGATTCGATTGTTATAGAACTATAAGCCCCAGAATAGAAAAAGGAGATATCGGATGAGTGATCAATATGTAGGAGAAATTCGTATGTTTGCAGGCAATTATCCTCCTAAAGGATGGGCGTTTTGCGATGGTGCGATTCTCCCGATTACAGGTAATGAGAGTCTTTACTCGATCATTGGAGTAACGTATGGCGGGGATGGAATAACGAACTTTAAATTGCCTGATTTGAGAGGGAGACTCCCGCTTCATAAAGGAACAAATAGTAAAAGCGGTACCGAATATGCAATGGGTCAAACAGGAGGGACGGAGACTGTCGCTTTAACTTTAGCGCAGCTTCCAGCGCATACACATGAAGTTAATGCTCAATCTACTGCAGGAAATATAGGCGATCCGACAAATACATTTTGGGCAGCTAGCACGTCAAAGCAATATTCGGCAGATAAGAATCCTACCGGTCTCATGAATACAGCATCCGTTTCATCAACCGGTGCAAGTAACCCGCATAACAATTTGATGCCTTATTTACCGGTTTCCTTTATTATTGCGCTTCAAGGCCTGTATCCGTCACAAGGATAATTTAAGAAAGACTAGGAGATTAAAAAGATGGCAGAACCTTTTATTGGTGAAATTCGCCTATTCGCTTTTGCATATGGAAACCCTCCACAAGGTTGGGCGGAATGTAATGGACAAATACTTCAAGTTGCACAAAATATAGCTTTATTTTCTCTAATAGGAGATCGCTTCGGTGGGGAAGCACCCCAAACGTTTGCACTTCCCGATCTTCAGGGCCGTGTGCCTCTTGGAGCGGTTAATCCATATACACCAAGTCCTTATGGCGGAGAAGAAACACATACATTAACGATAAATGAAATGCCGCAGCATACACACGATGCTCCCGCCGGATCTGACGGCGTAACTGCTAATTCGAATAATGCTACTTGGGGGACAACCGCGGGTATAACCCCTTATGCAGCTCAGACTGATAAAACGATGTCCAGTGAAGCTTTAACAGCGGCAGGAAATAGTGAGGCTCACTCGAATATGCAGCCCTACCTTGTAGTGAATTATTGTATCGCTACCATAGGTATTTTTCCGCTGAGAAGTTAATTAGGAGGTAATTAAATGGATCCGTATGTAGGAGAAATTCGATTATTTGCAGGCACATATGCACCAGTGGACTGGGCGTTATGCGATGGACAGACCCTGCAAATTCAAGAGAATACATTATTGTTTAGTGTGATTGGAACCCAATTTGGAGGAGACGGAGCGACAACCTTTCAGCTCCCCGATCTTCGCGGAAGAGCGCCTATGCATTCGGGGCAAGGCATCGGTTTAACCTCTCAAGCATTTGGGAAAGCAAACGGAGAAGCTCAGGTTACACTTCTTGAAGCGGAAATGCCGAGTCATAGCCATACTCCACAGACTCAGCCCAAGGGCAGTGCATTGAGTCCTGAAGGAGCGGTATGGACCCCTACTTCGAAAATTGGGAAGAATGCAGCGCCAAAGTATTATTCCAATACTCCTTCCGTATCCATGAATCCGCTCGCGATTGGTACGACGGGTGAGTCGCAGCCACACAATAATATGCAACCTTATACAGAACTAAATTTTATTATTGCATTGCAAGGCGTTTATCCGGAAAAGACATCCTAAGGACTACGAATTTGAGCGTTATACCTTTAATTCTCATAGAGAGCCTTATATGAAAGGACAGATTTATGTACAAACTCTATTCTAAAAGCAAGGCCATTGGGCAAGTTTTTCTTTCCTTTGTTTTAATTAGTGGGTCATTGTTCTCTGGACCTCTTACTGCCGATGCTGAAACTACAAATGCTGATATCATAACTACTAAGTTTAGTGGAACCTTGGATACTAGCTCTACTTTTGTAAGACCTGAGATGCCGGGTGATGTTTCCTATGATGAAAGTTATGAAGAAGAAGATGAGGATATCTATGATGATTCTTTGAAGGATAAAATATGGTATTTTCAAGAAGGCAAAAATAGCGCGGGATGTGGAGGTACAGATTATAGTAATTGTGGATCATGGTTTAATACACCGACCTTTTCAGATGATGGGTATCCATTTAAGGTAACGGTATGGCGATCTTATGTTAGAAATTATTTTTATAGAACCATTTCTCCATCTATTGATGGCGATTATAGTATTTTGGTAACGTCACCACCAGGCTCTGAAGCACCATTAGAAGATCCAGAAGATGATCCCAATGATACGGTCCTATATCTGTATAAAGATAAATTTGATGACCAACATCCGCTACACAATTTAATAGCCGGTAATGATGATAAGGCCGGAGTTTCTTTGTCTCAAATTAACAATATTCATCTTAAGGCTGGTGTGACCTATTATATTGTTATGACAGCATTTAAGTATGGAATTACAGGGAAAGTTGATTTTGAAGTTACTGGGCCTGGAACTGCTATTGTTAATGTCCCTAGTGATCCTAATGCACCCAATGACTCGGCTGTTCCTGCAGTCACGAGTGTGACCGTAACTCCTGACAGTGCGGATGTAGTGCAGGGGAGAAGTCAACAGTTATCGGCTAACGTAAAAGTGGTGGACGGAGCAGCACAGACAGTGACTTGGAGTAGCAGTGATGCTATAAAAGTTGCAGTAGACGAAACTGGAAAAGTGACGGTAGCCAAGGACGCTAAGCCAGGGGATTATACAATAACGGCAACTTCAACGGTGGATTCCAACAAATCGAGCACGTCTACGATAACGGTCACTTCAGCAGTTACTAGCGTTACGGTAACTCCAAGCAGTGCAGATATAACGCAGGGAGAAAGTAAGCAGCTCACAGCTACTGTTGATGTGGTGGGTGAAGCAGAACAGACAGTGACCTGGAGTAGCAGCGATGCCTTGAAGGTTGCAGTAAATGATAACGGAAATGTTACGGTAGCTACGGACGCTGAACCGGGGAAATACACGATAACGGCGACTTCAACAGTAGATCCCAACAAAACAAGTACATCAACGATTACGGTCACTCCAGCACCAGCGGTTAAAAGTGTAACCGTAACTCCAAGTAGTGCGAATGTAATGCAGGGAGAAAGTAAGCATCTGATGGCTGACGTAGAAGTGGTAGGTGGAGCAGCCAAAACAGTGACCTGGAGCAGCAATGATGCTACTGGAAAAGTCACGGTAGAGGAGAACGGAAACGTGGAGGTAGCTTCGGACGCTGATACGGGTGAATACAAGATAATGGCGACTTCTAAAGAGGATACTAGCAAGTTCGCATTGTCGGTTATAACAGTAACATCAGCACCGGCAGAGCTGACATACAGCACAGGAAAAATTTCTGATCAAACAGCAACTCTTCTGACCGAAGGATACGAAACTGGAACACAGGAAACAAAGTCCATTACCGTATCGAACACAGGAACGGGGAATTTGACGAACTTGCGAGCCGAATTGACCGCGGGGGATATTAACGCATTTGAGGTGACTACAGTCGCTGAGGCAATAAATAGTGGAGAAGAGGACACTTTTACCGTAAGAGCGAAAGATGGTTTAGCAGCCGGAACTTATACGGCAACTGTTAGCATAACCGCGGATCACCTGTCCGCCGTTACATTTCAGGTTAACCAAGTCGTAATTTCTCAAAGTATTCCTATAAATCCTCCACCACCAGTAATACCGGAACCAACGACGCCGGAGCCAACGACACCGGAACCAACAACACCGGAGCCGACAACGCCGGAGCCAACGACACCGGAACCAACAACGCCGGAGCCAACGACACCGGAACCAACAACGCCGGAGCCAACAACGCCGGAACCAACAACACCGGAACCAACAACACCGGAGCCAACGACACCGGAACCAACAATACCAACGCCAATAATTCCAGTGCCATCAGTACCTGCGACTCCAGCGCAGCCTGAGGATCATGCAGTTGAAGTTCTGGTGAACGGGAAGGTCGAAAAGGCAGGGACATTGGTGAATTCGACTATGAATAACCACAAGGTCTCGACCATTGTAGTTGATCCGGTTAAGCTTAATGAAAAGCTGGCTGCTGAAGGCGATCATGCCGTAGTAACGATTCCTGTTACTAGCGGTGCTGACATCGTAATTGGCGAACTGAATGGCCAAATGGTAAAAAATTTGGAGCAGAAGCAAGCAGTAGTGAAGATTCAAACAAACAACGCTACGTATACTTTGCCTGCGCAGCAAATAGATATTGATGCCATTTCTAATCAAATTGGACAATCGATTGCCCTCTCAGATATCAAGATTCAAATTCAAATCTCCGTACCGGAGTCGGGAATGGAGCAGGTCGCTCAAGATGCAGCGAACGATGGAGGCTTCAGCATCGTCATTCCGCCGCTTGATTTTTCCATTCAAGGTTCTTACGGGAACACGAAAGTCGATATTACCCAGTTTAAAGCTTATGTAGAACGAACCGTAACTTTGCCAGAAGGGATGGACCCTAACAAGATCACAACGGGTATTGTCGTTGAACCAGATGGTAGTGTTCGGCATGTACCCACGAAAGTAGTAGAAATGAATGGAGTCTATTCTGCAGTCATTAACAGCTTGACCAATAGCACTTATTCTGTAGTCTGGCATCCTCTTGAGTTCAGAGATGTAGATAACCATTGGGCCAAAGTTGCTGTTAATGATATGGGGTCCAGAATGATTGTGGAGGGCACGGGGAATGGTTTATACAGTCCTAATCAGGAAATTACTCGAGCAGAATTCGCCTCGATTATTGTCCGGGCTTTGGGCCTGAAAGTGGAAAACAGTATTTCATCCTTCGCTGATGTTAGTGCATCATCTTGGTATGCAGGTTCTATTCAAACCGCTTACGATTATAAGTTGATCAACGGCTTTAATGATGGTACATTCCGGCCAGCAGATAAGATTACTCGTGAACAAGCGATGGTCATTCTGTCCAAAGCTATGACCCTTACGGGCCTAAAGGAGAATTCATCTCAGCAAAATACCAATGAGATTCTAACTTCGTTTGCCGATGCTTCTAAGGTTTCTATCTGGGCAAAAGAACATACGGCAGCAGCCTTGCAAGCAGGGATTATAAACGGTAAACATATGAAAATGCTTGCTCCAAAGGATGACTTAACCCAAGCTGAAATAGCTGTTATCATGCAAAGACTTTTGCAAAAATCTGGGTTGATCTAAGCATGCAACTGAATACCTGCTTGGCAAACCTAGAGGATTGGCCGTTTCTCTTTCAAGTGTATATCGATACTCGAAAGTCTGAGGTAACTTCGTGGGGATGGAGTGAGGATCAAGTTGAAATGTTTTTGCGAATGCAGTTCGATGCTCAGACACGTTCTTATTCCTCGCATCCTGTCCCGCTGAGAGAAGAAATCATCTTCTACAAGGGGGAACGGATCGGCCGGATGTTAACCCGAGAGTTGGATGAGGTGCTAATGATCGTCGATATTGCCCTTCTTAGCGACTTTCGCAACCGGGGATTTGGAACAGAACTGATTTCCCATTATCAGAAATATGCAATGGACAAGGGGATTTCGGTCGAGCTTCATGTACTTAGTGATAACCCTGCGTACAAGTTGTATGAAAGATTAGGTTTTGTATTAACGGGTGAGACCCCTCTTTATGTAACAATGAAGTGGACTCCTTAAAGCCGCTACTACCAGAAAAGACATAAACAAAATAAGCCCAATATTGTAAGCTGACGTCAGTATTCAAACTGAGTCAGCTTTTTTTTATATGAAGACAAGCTTGACATAGGATGGTTTGCAATAATGACAATGAGCAAGATAGGTCGTTTCCGATACAGCTGGAATTAGGCGTGTCAACAGCTCACCGTTGATCGTACCGGTGCTCTCCAGCCAGCTTCCCAGATCGTTTCCCCCTTTCTGCAAAATAAGCTTGCCTTCTCCCAATAGTTTGATACAAGCGAGTAGTTTCTGCAGTGCTGAATAATAGGTATCCTCCAGATTTTCGTTCGATGCGCAAATCTCAGACCTGTCTCGATCCATTCTTCAAAATGAAGTCATGATTTTTATTAGAGACCCTATTTAATATTTCAAAGCTAGAGATCACTTGAATGTGTAGAAAATGGAGGGTGTGTGTTGGAAGGTGTTATACGAATTGATAGGGAATATATGATGTAATAGTAAACATTTTTAATAGATACACTTAGGTATGAATGAGAGAAAATGTACAAAACTAATTCAGCCGTTACTCAAATGTAGAAGTTTATTTAGTGAGTTGATTGTTTTAAAAACGAAGTTGAGCTGAAATCAGAGGAATACAACTTGAAAAAATGCCTTGCAGGTGCAATTCTCCAAAAGTTCACCAATTACCGAGTGAAGGTTACGATTATCGGGGATTTTTCAATGTATCCAAGCCAAAGCTTTAAGGATTTTATCTATGAATGTAATAGTGGAAAAGATATCTGTTACTTGCCAACGGAACAACAAACGATTGAGAAATTAAGTATATAGTAGAAAATGATCAAACTAGGAGGGGAATCATTGTCTACCATACGGTATAGCCCTTTTGAGTATCCAATGGTGAACATTCCAACAGGCGAAGTTGAACTCAGGGATGACCGGGTGAAGTCGACATGGAAAGTAACAGTAAATTCGTTTCTTCTTGCACCCGTTCCTGTTACAGCTGAGTTATATGGATGGTTTGTCTCGAAATCTGTCCAGTCCCCTAGTCATCCACAAATGCCGGTGACAGATGTTTCATGGAATGATGCGATTCTGTTCTGTAATCAGTTATCTAAGCACTCAGGTTTGGAGGAATGCTACACGGTAAGCAGTATTGACGAGAGTATCATTTGCAACTGGGAAGTGGATGGTTACCGGCTGCCAACAGAAGCCGAATGGCAGTATGCGTGTAAAGCAGGTACAGCAGGGTATAGGTACGGAGAGTTGGACGATATCGCTTGGTATGATGTAAATGCGAGCGGTATGGTGCACGAGGTGGCAGGTAAACTTCCAAATCCATGGGGCCTCTATGATATGCTCGGAAATGTATGGGAGTGGTGCTGGGATATATACGATAAAAAAGTGTATGACTCTTACCGAATCTTTCGTGGCGGAAGCTGGGCAGAGGAAGCCAGGGGCTGCGGGGCAACTTGTCGTCGCCGTAGTCATCCGACATTTCAAATAGATGATCTTGGTTTTCGTCTTGCACGGTCCTTGCCAGGCAACCATCCAATAGAGAGGGGATAACATACTTATGCGGAATCATGGAGGAGCATCTTTACCTAATAGAGGGGAAACAGGAAGGTGGAATCCCGATTTTTATTTTGCACAGCATACTCAGAATATACAGCCGCTAGGTGCCTTTACATCTGAAAAAGAGTGGGGACAGTGGAGAAAAGAACTTACAGGGCGATTGATGCCGCTTTTGGGTAAGTTTCCCGAATACCCCGTGCCGCTTGCTCCCGTGTTGTTGGAACGAACAGAACGTCCTGACCATATCCGTGAACGGGTGGAGATAACTACCTATGAAGGGCTCCGCATGCCAATGTATATTCTATTTCCCCTTGAGTCTAGGCACGAACCTCGGCCTGTAGTACTCGCTTTACATGGACATGGATATGGAAGTCGTGAGATTGTTGGTCTAGAGCCGGATGGTGCGGAGCGAGCCGAATCTCCCGGACTACACAAAGATTTTGCGATCGAATGGGTTAGGCGTGGATTTATTGTTATTGCCACAGAGTTGCTTGGCTTTGGAGACCGCAGGCTCAAGGAAGACCTCATAGATGATCCGAAAAAAAGTTCCTGTCAGCGTCTTGCCTTGGCTCTGCTGATGGCAGGAGAGACACTTGCTGGTTACCGCGTCTATGAAACGATGCGTGCGCTCGATTATATAGAGCTCAGAGAAGAGGCAGATGTGAAGCGTATAGGATGTATGGGAATTTCCGGGGGAGGCATGATTGCTTCTTTGGTATCCGCGCTCGATGAACGTATTGGCGCAGCTGTCATCAGCGGATATGCCAATACATTTGAAGACAGCATTCTATCAAGAAGTCATTGTCTCGATAATTACATTCCAGGGATCTTGCAAGAGGCAAGAATGGCGGATCTCATCGGTTTAATTGCTCCTAGACCATTGCTGATCGAAGCAGGGAGCGAGGATCAGGTATTTCCTATAGAAGGGGCTAAACGGGCATACACCATTCTCGAACAAATTTATGAAGCAGCCGGGGTAAAGAAGAAGCTGGCAGCCGACTTTTTTAACGGTGGCCATGAAATCAGCGGTCACATTGCCTACGACTGGATGGAAGAACAGTTTGGGATGGGGAACGTGAACAGAGTTTGATGTATGGAACATTATTGTCACAGGCTATGAATGTATAAAGATTGCTATTCACCAGTGGAATCTCGACGATCTCACTGGTTTTTTTGCGTTTTTGCTCATAAGAAAAGAATCTGTCAGCATGGAAGATGGATTTTTTATATAGCGAACAAAATAGTACCAATTCTCTCTGCAGAAGCACAAGAAGGATATTTATTTCACCTCATTAATGAATCAAATTCAATTGCCTAGACAGCAAATAATAATTAGTTTTTGCGAAATAGAGCATGAAAAGGGGGAGAGTTTGGTTTTTATCTGCGATAGAATTAAAGCGTTATCAAATTGGCAAGGAGGTTGTAGAGGGGGCTGTAAATTCATAAGTTTTCTTTTTTTTGTTATCTGTGATTTACAGAAGGGTGTTAAGAAAGACAGCTTAATTAATGGATGGAGGTCTATGTAATGAGTATAAAAATGAAGCCGTTCTTTGTGGCTATGATTCTGGTATTCATGCTCGTTGTGTCTGCATGTTCTGGGGGAGGTACGAGTTCCGGTGGCGATTCTGCGAAGGGAACAGAGGAACAAAAACCCGGAAGTGAGACGGTGGAACCGAAACCTGAAGAGAATAATGATCCTGTTACGCTGAAGCTCTACATTGGTACAGGAATCAGCGATGAGGAACTTAGCTCGATCATTGTAGATCCGGTCAAGGCAAAATATCCGAATATTACAATTGAACCCGTTAGACCTGACGAAGGAAAAAGGATCGAGGAATTGATTGCAGCAAATGATGTACCAGATATCATTTTTACCTGGAACGGAGATCTTGGAAAGTATGCGAACCTGGACTTGTTTGAAGATATTACTCCATTAGCAGAGAAACAAGGAATTGATCTGAATGCTTTTCAGCCATCAACCTTAGATACCATTCGTCAATTTTCATCTAACAACGAATTGTATGCGCTACCATTTAACATGAGTTTCAATATTACATTTTATAATAAAGATATTTTTGATAAGTTTGGCGTGGATTATCCGACGAATGACATGACATGGGATCAAATGATCGAACTATCTAAAAGCTTGACCCGAAACGAGAATGGTATCCAGTATCGTGGGCTTGACTCCGATAACTTGGGCCGAATGACCAGTCAGCTGGCAGCTTCGCATATCGATGGAAAAACCGAAGAGGCATCCGTTGATAATGAAAAATGGAAGCGTATTTATGAGACAGCTAAAAAAGTATGGTCTATTCCGGGCAACGAACCCCCTAAAATGATGACATTTGACGCCCCTACTAACTTTGCGACTGAGAAAAATATAGCTATCCTTCCTTCCGCTTCTTACGTATTAGGAAGATTGGCTGATGTAGATTTTAACTGGGGAGTTGTCTCCTACCCGGTGTATACGGATCTTCCGGATAATCATGGATATACAGAAGCCGGTATTCTTGGATTGACAAAAACAAGCAAGCATAAGGAGCAAGTTGTTCAGGCGCTTTCTGTTATTACATCCACAGAAAATCAGCTGGAGATGGTGCGTAACCAGGCGCGGCTTAGCCCGCTAAACGATCCGGAACTAAATAAACAGTTCGGAGCTGATCTTGAGCATCTAAAAGATAAAAATATCGGTGAGATGATCTATGAGCCGCTTCAAGCTCCTTATTTCTCCAGCTATGAGAATGATGCCCGCGGCGTTGTGTGGGATGCATTTAAAGAATATTACGCTGGAAAAGACATTAACACGACACTGCGTGAAGCGAATGAAAAAGTAAATGCACTGCTGGCTGAGAAAAAGGCTAAGTAAAGTAGATGCCGCCGATTCCTGGCTTACAGTAAAGGGATCGGCGGTTCCTTTATTTACGAGCGGATAGCCGCACCTTAGAGAGGAGGAAGGAAAGATGGCTCAAATTCATTTTCAGCAGGTAAGCAAAAGGTACGGAAAAGATAAAGAGGCGGTTGTTGACCAATTCAATTTGGAAATCTGTGATAAGGAATTCATCGTATTCGTCGGTCCTTCCGGCTGCGGTAAATCAACGACACTGCGAATGATTGCAGGACTTGAGGATATTTCAGATGGTGAGGTATACATCGATGATGTACTAGTTAATGACCTGCCTCCAAAGGATCGGGATATCGCAATGGTATTCCAGAATTATGCTTTGTATCCGAACATGTCTGTTTATGAAAATATTGCATTTGGACTCCGGCTACGAAAGCTGCCTAAACATGAAATTGATCAAGCGGTAAAAAGAGCGGCAAGAGTTCTTGAAATCGAACCTTTCCTTGAACGCAAGCCTAAAGAGCTTTCCGGCGGACAGCGTCAGCGGGTTGCGCTTGGAAGAGCCATCGTTCGTAATCCTAAAGTTTTTCTTATGGATGAGCCGCTTTCCAATCTGGACGCAAAGCTTCGGGTCCAAATGCGATCAGAGATTATTAGACTTGTGAAAAAATTGGAGGTCACGACAATTTACGTAACCCATGACCAGACAGAAGCGATGACTATGGGAGACCGGATTGTGGTTATGAAAGATGGAATCATTCAGCAGGTGGATACACCGGAAGAAATTTATAACAAACCAGTAAATACCTTTGTGGCCAGTTTCGTGGGTTCGCCTCCTATTAATTTTATGGAGGGAAAGCTGCAGGAAGCAGAAGACGGCCATCTCTTCTTTCGTACTCGGCGGTTTGATCTGGATATTCCGGGTGATCAGGAGAAGGCACTTAGGGAGCGTGGAATGCTGAATAAGACGGTGACACTCGGGATTCGCCCGGAAAATGTGGGTTTGGGGCCGTTGGTGGATGACACTTCCCCGAGCTGTGAGATTCCAGGTTCCATTCAACTGACTGAACTTATGGGGGCAGATCGATATATATACCTGGATATCGGCTTTAAGTCATGGCTCATTGCCAGAGTAAATCCGCGAAATCAGTATGCGAGGGATCAACAGCTTCATGTCACGGTAGATATGAGCAAGGCGCTTTATTTTAATAAGGATACCGGTGACCGGCTCATCGATTAAGCATGTACAGAAGGAGAGAGATGAATCATGAATGTTGTTGTATTCAAGCTTCGCCGCATGCTCATGCTTCTCATCTGTATTGGCCTAATGTATCCGCTTCAAGCTGCCAGACCGAATCTTAGTTCAGCCGAAGCAAGCCCGGTTACGGATTTGAAGTCGCTTGTAGAGGGGGACTCGGATGAGCTTACACAATCCATGGAACCTAGACAAGCAGAAATGCGGCAGGAATGGAAGAACAAGGAGATCATTGCTGGACAAGAGCAGGTTCAGATCACAGCGGAACGTCTGATCAATCATGACTCAGAGTCAAGTGTCCAAGCAGAGAGTTATAAGGGAAAGGAGAATGTACTGGTCTGGAATAGCAACATGGATTCTTCTTGGATTGAGTTTCAAACTGATATACCGGATGAAGGCTTGTATGAACTACATATCACGTATCATGTTATTTCAGATACATCCGAGAACGCACGAATCTCTTATCAGCCGATTGTGCTTTCGATGACCATTGACGGGACCTATCCATTTATGGAAGCCAGAGCTCTACCATTATTCCGATATTTTGCTGATGAAAAGCAGGTGCGTAAAGACGATCAAGGAGATGAGGTTAGGCCAAAACCGAAGCCGATCGAAGAGTGGCAGACGCAAGCTTTGCGTGATTCCGATGGGCGTTATACTGAACCGCTGTTATGGCATTTTAGCAAAGGAACTCACACGATCCGGCTCATAAGTCCGGAATCCCTAGCTATTGAGTCAATAGCACTTGTACCTCCAGTACAAACCGAGGCTTACGAGCCCCCGGTGCAACAAGAGAATACTTCTACAGAAACGATCGTTATTCAGGCGGAACAATTTGACAAGAAAAATGATGTAGCAATTCCACTTGTCTCCGAACAAGACCCGGCAATGACGCCTAAAGCTAATAATCATATTGTCTATAATTCGGTTGGCGGAGAAAGGTGGTCTTCGGGCAATCAGGCATTGACTTGGACCTTTGATGTACCAGAAAGCGGGATCTATAAGCTTGCTATGCGGACTTATCAGGGTTTTACTTCCAACAAGGCCGTATTTCGAACCATTTATATTGACGGTAAGGTACCTTTTAACGAACTCCTTGCTTACCGGTTTCCTTATGCATCCAAGTGGAAGGGCAGTGTCATCTCTAGCGAAGAAGGTGAGCCATACCGCTTTTATTTAGAAAAGGGCAGCCATACGATCCGGATGGAAGCAACCTATGCTCCGTTTTCCCCTTCCATAGAACGACTGCTTAATGTGCTGAGTGTACTGCGTGAGGTTGACTATGATGTGAAGGCCATGACGGGCAGTAAGATTGATCGCAATCGTACTTGGAATGCAGAGAAAGATTATCCCGACATTATTGAGCGTCTTGAAATCATTCAAAATGAGCTTACTGAGATAGCTAACGAAATTACAAAAATCAATGGCAAGCGAGATACTTATGTTCAAACGATTCAATCTGCAGTTCAAGATCTGAGGAGCATTAGCAAGAATCGAGACGAAATCCCTTATCATTACGAAGATATTACGAACCTGCTTGGAAAGCTTGGAAATATTCAGTCAGGGCTTAGTGCTTCTCCACTGCAACTCGATCAAATGTATTGGGTTCCAGATGAGTCTTCTTTTCCGAAGATGGAAGCCGGCTGGTGGTCAAAGACCAAAAATAGATTTGACGAATTTAGCTATTCATTTGTGAAAGAAAATCAGTTAAATGATATGGATGAAAATGTGCTGAATGTGTGGGTTGCAAGGGGCAGAGATTATGTCAATTTGCTACAGCAATATGCGGATGAATATTACACGCCCGAGAATGGTGTGAAAGTAAAAGTGAACTTGCTGAATGACCCGAATATGCTTGTTCTCGCAAACGCTGCTAATATCGTACCCGATATTGCTTTGGGTTTGACAGAAGATAAGCCAATTGACTTTGCGATCCGTAATGCGGCTGTGGATTTATCCCAATTTCATGATTATGAAGAGACAGCAGGCGCTTTCGCTCCCGGTGCGCTTCTTCCCTATTATTACGATAAAGGGATCTACGGTTTGCCGGAGACCCAATCTTTTAAAGTGCTTTTTTATCGCAAGGATATTTTGGAGCGACTGAATCTTACCGTTCCGAATACATGGGATGATGTGATTAGTATGCTGCCTACTCTTCAGCAAGATAATATGGATTTTTATTTCCCGGCGAATGATTTTTCTACCTTTATATATCAAAATGGTGCGGATTTCTTTACGAAAGATGGAATGAAGAGCGGTCTTGACAGTCCAGAAGCCTTTCAGGGCTTTAAGGATTGGACTAATCTTTATACGATCTACAGCATCGAGAAAAGCGTACCTAGTTTTTATCAACATTTTAGAGACGGTTCTATGCCAGTTGGGGTAGCTGACTACAACATGTATGTCACGATGAGTGTTGCTGCTCCTGAGCTTACCGGAAGGTGGGGAATCGCTCCGCTTCCAGGTAAACAAAGTGCAGATGGTACTGTGGAAAGATGGGCACAGGGAGGCGAACAGGCGGCTGTTATTTTTAAGAAATCAGATAAACAGCAGGAAGCCTGGGAGTTTATGAAGTGGTGGCTATCTGCAGATATCCAAGAGAAATACGGCTCCGATCTGGAGGCGCTAAACGGCGTTCAATTCCGCTGGAATACTTCTAATGTTGAGGCTTTTGCTAGACTGCCTTGGTCGAAGGAGGAACTGAAAGTCATTCTAGAACAGTGGAAGTGGTATAAGGGAGTACCTCAAGTACCTGGATCTTATTTTGTGACGCGGGAACTGAATAATGCCTGGTATCGTACTGTTCTGGATGGGATGAATTATCGTTCTTCGCTGGAGCAGGCTGTCATGGAAATCAACAGAGAGCTGCTTCGGAAGCAGCAGGAGTTCGGGCTCGTTGATAAAGAAGGACATCTGCTGAAGACCTTGGATCTGCCGCAAATCGACGAACCATGGGAAGGAGTGGATGGAATTGCCGAAAAATGAGCTGGTGGTGAATCCACAAAACATCCAGCGGCATGTCAAAGGAAACTCGAGGTTGCAGGAACTTCTCAAGACGATCTATAAACACCGGATTTCGTACCTATATATCGCGCCGTTTACCTTCTGTTTTCTGGCGTTTATATTCATTCCGATTGTGATGGCATTTGGTCTTAGTTTTACCTACTACAATGCCATCGAACCTCCACGCTTCATCGGGTGGAAGAACTTTCAATATCTATTATCTCAAGATTTGATTTTTCTTCAGCATTCGCTGCCGAATACGTTCAAGTTTGCTCTTTTCGTAGGGCCAGGCGGATATATTCTTTCTTTTTTACTCGCTTGGCTTATTGCCCAACTTCCAAACAAGGCGCGAACATGGTATGCACTTGCTTTCTATACACCTTCACTTACAGGAACCATCGCGATGGGCATAGTATGGCTTCCGTTACTAGCAGGTGACCGAATCGGTTACTTAAACAGTTTCCTAATGAAGTTTGGATTTATAGATTCTCCTATTTTATGGGTGCAAGACAAAGCCTATCTAATGGGGTCGATGATCGGTGTAACCTTATGGTCAAGTATGGGGATTGGTTTTCTCGCTATGTTAGCCGGTGTTCTCAATGTTAATCAGGAGTTATATGAAGCAGGGCGTCTTGACGGAATCAAGAGTCGGCTTCAGGAAATCTGGTATATCACCATACCATCAATGAAACCTCAGATGTTGTTTGGTGCGGTAATGGCTATTGTAGGAACACTAAAATCCGGAGAAATTGGTACGACTTTATCTGGTTCATTCCCGACACCTGAATACTCGGCACACGTTATTATCAGCTCGATTGATGATTACAGTGGTGTGCGCTATGAACTGGGCTACGCCTCAGCCATCTCAGTATTTCTACTTCTCATCATGTTCGCGGCTAATCGGTTTAGCATCAAGCTGTTCGGAACAAAGGAGGATGAATAATGCTGCTGTTCCGCAAAGCCTCAAAGTTGAAAGCGATGGACCCCTTTCAAAAGATGCTGCTTGTCGTGATGACAGCCGGTGGAATCTTTATGTTGCTGCCTATCTTTTATATTTTTAATCATGCGTTAAAGCCTTATCATGAGTTATTTCTCTATCCACCTACGATTTTTGTTAAACAGCCTACACTACAGAATTTACAGGAACTGCTTAATATCACGAAGAATTCGATTGTTCCGATCAGTCGATATTTATTCAACAGTGTTGTGGTATCAGCCGCTACCGTTGTTCTTGTAACCATCATTAGCGCACTGTGTGCCTATCCAATTTCAAAACATCAGTTTCCAGGGCATAAGCTGTTTTTCGGCACCATTCTATTGTCCTTAATGTTTGCTCCTGAAACTGTAGCAATTCCAAGGTATCTCGTTGCCGTTAATCTTGGACTTAATAATCAATACTTCGGGCACATTTTACCGCATTTGGCCGCTCCAGTTGGGGTTTTTCTACTCAAGCAATTTATTGATCAGATTCCTAAGGAACTTTTCGAAGCAGCCAAGGTGGATGGTGCAAATGAGCATGTATTATTTGCCCGAATTGTATTACCTATGGTGGGTCCTGCGATTGCAACGGTGGCGATCATCACTTTTCAGGGAGTGTGGGGGGACACCCAGACTTCAACCCTGTTTATGCAGGACGAAGCAATGAAGACGTTCCCATTTTTTCTAAATACACTCACAAGTAATTTGGCTAATAATGTGGCGCGTCAAGGGGCGGCTGCTGTAGCAGCATTGATCTTGTTTTTGCCCAATTTTTTATTTTTTCTTTTCTTTCAACGGAAAGTCATTCAAACAATGGCCCATTCCGGGATCAAGTAATTACAGCGCCTAAAATAGGAGGGGTCAGATATGAATAGAAAAGCCGGATTCCTGCTTTTTCTTTCGCTCATTATCCTTGCGGCGGCACCGGCAAAAGTAATGGCTGATGTGAAATATCCCACCTATACCCTGAACAGTTACTCGGATCTGGTATATATGCAGCCGGTTTATTATCCGGACAGTGTCTATGGGAATGATCTGACCATTCAGGACCCAGACCACCCGGACAAGACATTGCCCTCGAAACTGCAGGGGCCAAAGGATATTTTCATTGACAAAAAGGATGATATCTATATTGCGGATACAGGCAACAACCGTATTATCCAGTTGAATTCTCGTGGAGAGTTGGCTCGTTATATTACCATTCCGGACAGTCCGCTAAATAATCCAGAAGGTGTATTCGTTACGGATACTGGAGATATTTATGTTGCAGATACAGGGAATCAGCGAGTTATAAAACTAGATGCGAATGGACAGTTAGTAAAGGAATACGGACGTCCTGAGTCAAGGTATATTCCAGAGTCACTCAAGTATGATCCGGTGAAGCTGATCGTGGATAAACGAGGATTTTTGTATATTGCTACAAACGGTGGGTATCAAGGACTTCTACAACTAGATCCTGACGGTGAATTTCAATCTTTTTACGGGGCTAATGATGCAAGATTTACTGTAATGGATGGTATTAAGAGAGCCTTGTACAGCAAAGAGATGTATGCTAACGAAATTAGCAAACTTCCTGGATCGATCAATAGCGTCACTACCGATGAGGAAGGATTCATCTATACCGTTAGTGGTGGAGATATTGAGAAGAATCAATTGCGGAAGCTGAATACACGGGGCGATAACCTGCTTACCGCGGAGAGTGAATTTGGAAAAACATCGGATGGATCTTACGGAGAGTACCTGATTTCGGAAGTGAAGAAGGCTGAACAGAAAGTACAGCTTATCGACACGGCTGTGGATCGTAGTGGCAACATGGCAGTGATTGATCAACAGTTTAAATATATCAGTCACTATGATTCTACCGGGAACTTACTCTACTTTTGGGGAGGCCCAGCCCCTACGTCCTCAAATCAGTTGGGGCTGCTGCAAAGTCCAAGAGCACTTGATTTCAATTCTCGTGGAGAGTTGTTTGTGCTTGATGATCAAATGAACCTGATTCAAGGTTTTCGTCTTACCGAATTTGGAAGTCTGGTCAGTGCAGCAAATCAGTTAACTCTAAATGGGCGTTATGAGGAAAGTGAGAAACCATGGCGGGAGGTACTGCGACAGAATGCAGGGTTTACTCCCGCCGTGTTTGGACTAGCGAAAGCTGCTTACAAGAAAGGGCAATATGAAGAGGCCAAAGAGCTGTTTCGGCAAGCAGGTTCACAAGAGGGCTATTCAGACTCATTTTGGCAAATCCGATTAGTTTGGTTTCAGAAAAACTTCTCTAGATTGGTTATGTTGTTTTTAATTGTGACTGCTTTGTATGTGGGAGTTACGAAGTGGGCAGCGCGAGGGAAAAAGAGAAAGTCTTCTCAGCCATTACATGCGGAGAAGCGAACGTTCCTTACGGAGTTAAAGCATGCGTTTTATTTATTGCGCCATCCCATTGATGGTTTTACTGCAATCAGATATGAATCGAAGGCGAGCTACTTAGGAGCGGGAATCGTTTTAGCATGTGCCATTGTATCTTTGATTGCAAATGAATATATGACGAGTTTTGCCTTTAATAAAATCGTTGTTCGTGAGATTGATGTAATCTCTATTATGCTGCGTTTTCTGCTCATTTGGTTCGGCTGGGTACTGGCTAACTATTTAATCAGCTCCATTTACCGGGGGGAAGGACGGTTCCGAGACGTTTTTATTGGAAGCAGTTATTGTTTACTTCCTTTCATTTTGATTGGACTTCCACTAGCCATTCTATCAAATGGAATGACGATGTCGGAAGCTTCTATATATGGTTTTTTTGACAAAGGGATGCTTTTATGGATCGGGCTTCTGTTTTTTTGGCAGATTCAATCTATTCATAACTATAGCGTAGGCGAGACATCAATCAATATCTTATTATCAGCCTTTACACTAATCATGATCGCGGTCATGGTTTATGTCATCGGTGGGCTTGGCGGAGATTTACTATCGTTCATCAGGGAGATTTATCTGGAGGTGAGCCTGCGATGAGAAGATTTAGTAAAAAAGCAGTCTTGATAGGAATTACAGCGATAATTGCGTTTATTCTCATCGTAGCTGTAGGCATGAATATAAAGTTCGAGCTACGCTTAGCCGAATCTCCTGAAGCAGCCAAGGTATCAACTGCACAAAGCGATGGCAAGGAAGCAAGGCTGCCTGAATCAGCTACATTTAAACCTGTTGCTGAGACGGAGATTATTCAGCTGAGTGTCGATCAAGCCACCGGACATTTTATCGCGAAGGATAAACGAAACGGCCATGAGTATACATCATTTCCGGATCCTGAGCAGTGGAAGAAAGCAGGGATTAAAGGGCTTTGGAAGCAACATACGGCTTCACCTATCATGTTTCAGACCTTAAATTTTAATGACAGTAAAGCTCAGCCAAAAGAATCGGATTTACTGAAGGACGATGGCGCTGTCAAAGACTTTGAAGAAATAGAGAACGGGTACAGATTAACGTATGATCTTCCAAACGCCGGACTGGAAATTCCAATACAGGTAACGATTAAAGACGATTATATCGAGACAACAGTGCTTCGTGAAGGGATTAAAGAAAGTATAAACGGGCTCATCTGGATAAGGCTGTTTCCTTTTTTTGAAGCCGTAGAGTCGGCAGGGCAAGATGGGTATATGTTCGTTCCTGATGGTGGCGGGGCATTGATTACATTTAAAGAGCAGGCCTCGTCCACGATCCAAACATCAATTTATCAGGCCAGCGTATACGGCCATGATAAAGCCTTCCGGCTAAATGAGAGTAATTTGGAAACTAGAAGTCGCATTGTGATGCCAGTGTACGGTATGAAGTCCGGGAGCACCGGATTTATTGCAGTACTTCAGGAAGGCGAAGAATATGCGGATATCGTGGCTGCACCTGCTGGCGTATATACCAGCTTCAATTGGGTAACTTCTCAGATGAACTACCGGTCCATGTTCTACCAGACAACTAATCGCAAACAAAATCAAGGGTACACCGCTTATAACGAGAAGGAACTATTCGGAAGCGATCGAATAACACGTTACTATCTGCTTCCAGAGGATGAAGCGAATTATTCAGGAATGGCAGGGCGTTATCGGGATTATCTAATGGAGGATAAAGGAATGCAGCGAATGGAGTCTGCACCATTCATTCCGCTTTATCTTACCTTTCTTGGCGGTGACCAGGAGAAAGGAATCCTGACTGACCGCTACATTAAAGCAACGACAACGAATCAAGCCGAAAAAATGCTGCGCCAGCTATCTGATCAAGGAGTTAAACGTATGGAAGTCACCTATGTGGGCTGGCAAAAAAACGGAGTCAGTGCTTACGGTAAAGGACTCCCCGTGGATAATAGGATCGGCGGGAATCGCGGTATGGAACGCTTTGTTGAGCTGGCACATGAGTTAGGTGCTTCGGTGTATTTGGATACCGAGTATGGCTTAAATAATACCGGCGCAGGAGGATTTAAACGTAATTTTGACGGAATTGTTAATCTAGCGGGACGAAAGCTGAGCCAACTTTTCGGAAAAAGTGAGGAAGCGCCCCTTGTCAGCAACCGATTTGTAGAGGCCCAAATGAGAGGGAAGTGGGATGATTACGAAGCTTTAGACATAGATGGGATAAGTGTCAACACCATCGGGCGGGATTTGTTTAGTGATTACAATACCAAACATAAGGCAACTCGTAGTGAAGCGAAAATCCTGCAACAGTCTATTTTAAAAGAAGCTAAGGATCAGCTTGAACATGTGCAAGGGAATGGGTCAGGTTTTTATTCTCTGCCTTATCTGAATCGAATTCAGGATCTCGATGATGATTACTCTCACGATTTGTTAACAGATACTCCTATACCTTTCGCGCAAATGGCACTTCATGGTCTTATCAGTTATTCCTCTGGATACGCTAACAACCGCGAGGAGCATGAGCGGGATATGCTTAGAGACATCGAGTATGGATCGTATCCTGCATTTATTTTTACGGGCGTACCTGCGTCAGCAATGACAGATGCATATGCCTTTCGGTACTTCAGCACTCAGTTCTCGGAATGGGAATCGGAAGTGGTAAAAGAATACCAAATATTTAATGAACTATTCTCCGCGGTACAGGACCAGTTCATTGTCTCTCACCGATCTATTACGAACAGGGTGAAGGAGACGGTTTACGAAAATGGGACCCGCATTCTAGTGAATTATGGAGAAGAAGTCTATTATGACGGGGAGATATCTGTTCCTGAGCTTGGTTATACGCTCGTGAAAGGAGAGGAAGCCTCATGAAGCGACGACGAAGACTATCGGGCACAACCATTCAGTACTTAGAAGGCCTGCTGTTCATTTCTCCCTGGCTCATCGGGTTCATGATCTTTATGGCTTTTCCGCTGGGTTACTCTCTGTACATGAGTTTTCATAATGTTGAAATTTTGGCTACGGGAATTAAAACCAGCTTTGAGGGCTGGAATCACTACAAATTCATTTTGTTTACTAGCGGGGGTATTTTATACAACGATCTTATCCCGTTTCTTATTCAATCACTGATGATGCTACCTGTAATTATTGTTTTCTCGCTTATGATTGCCATTGTTTTGAACCAGCGATTTGTGGGGAGAGGATTTTTCCGTGGAGTCTTCTTCTTGCCGGTGATCTTCGCATCGGGGCAGCTGGTTCAGGAGTTTCTTAGCCAAGGCGAAGGAAAACTTAATTTTCTTGACCAATACAATATATCCGGAATTATCGCAGAGAATCTTCCAAAGACACTGGCTACACCGATTGTTGCCATTATGGATTCGTTTGTACTCGTACTCTGGTATTCGGGTGTGCAGATTTTGATTTTTCTTGCAGGACGTCAAACGATCTCAGGTTCTGTATATGAAGCTGCACGGATCGATGGAGCAAATCCTTGGGAAGTTTTTTGGAAAATCACACTGCCTGCAATGACGCCTTTTATTATGCTTAATCTCATCTATACGGTGGTGGATTTGTTTACATTTCCGACGAACCCTATTCTTACAAAGGTGAATACGTCAAATTACGGGCAATCTAGTGCGCTGGCTTGGATCTATTTCACCATCATTTTTCTTCTGCTTGGGCTGATCTTTTTCGTGTTCAAAAGGGTTACTTCATCGCGTAAAACATCTGCATAATCACAAAATATTTTGTATCCTCACAGCTTATCCTTTCACTGATTTAAAAAAACGGGAGGAAGTGTCCATCATGGAGAGAACGGACATCACGGTCAATCCAAATCATCATCCTGCCCGGCGTAAGGGGCTGCGGCTTCGTAGAATCAAACATATGATTGTGGGAAAAGAGGCCGATAAAGGTCTTCTGTATCGGCTTTTTATCTATTTCATTCTCATTACGGTGACGTATATCTACTTGAAACCTGTATTTTACATGGTCTCTTCCATGCTTAAAAATGAGGCGGATCTGATCGATCCCGCAGTCAATTGGGTTCCGCGAACGGTTTATTTCGGTATCTTACAAGATGCGTGGGACATCCTTCACTTTCCCAAAGCATTTTCTCTCAGCCTCATGGTCTCGCTCTCGGTCGCTTGTCTACAGACCTGTTCTTGCGCAGTTGCTGGGTACGCTTTTGCGAGACTGAGGATTCCTTTTAAAAAGACGTTGTTTTTTCTTCTGTTACTATCATTTATTGTTCCTCCTCAAGTAACGATTTTGCCAAATTTGATTTTTGCGGGAAAGCTGGATTTGATTCGAACCTATATCCCTATCATGCTTCCGGCTTTGTTTGGCCACGGATTTAAAGGTGCTGTGTTTGTTATCATTTATCGTCAGTTCTTTGCAAACCAGCCGAAGGAGCTGGAAGAAGCTGCGAAGATCGATGGTGCGAGTGTCTTCCGTATTTTTTACCGGGTAATGCTTCCGCTCGCTAAACCCGCAATTTTGGTCGTCTTTTTATTTTCTTTCGTATGGACATGGAATGATTTTTATCTGCCCAGTATGTATTTAACAGGATCGGAGAATGTGCCACTCTCCCTTAGTATTTCAACTGCTAATTCTACGATTCAGCAGAGACTTGCAATGGAAGGTCCTTCGATTTTTGATGAACCATTAAAAATGGCATCTTCCTTTTTATCTATTCTTCCGCCGCTCATTCTTTATATGTTTGCTCAACGCTGGTTTGTGGAAGGCGTGGAACGTACGGGACTAGTGGAATAGCTACTAAAGTTTTCATTTTTTACAGTTAACTATGAGGTGACTAGCCGAAAGGAGGTGAAGGTTTTCATACGGTTGGAGAATGACGAAGTATGGTGCGTTAGATCAATCTCGTATGATATGAACTGGAGGATGTATATGGCGAATCAGAAGAAATTGATATCTATGATGCTGGCGGTTATGGTGATGATGGCAATATTTTTCCCTTCTGTAGGTCAGGACTACAAAGCTTTCGCAAATCCAAATTACCCTTATCAGGAGATTAAGATCGTTGGCTCAAATCATGAAAACATAAATATCACAGGATTTAATGAGAATGATCCGATCAATTTTTGGCCTTCTAATGGAGAGAGTAATGAACGCTGGCGGCTAAGTACAACGGATGGTATTAACTTTAAGATCATTAATATGCGGACCGGAAAGCTACTATCAGCTTTAGCTAGCGGCATAGGTGCGGATACGGCTGCAGTTCTACGTAGTGATGAAGGTGATGAGGGGCAGCTCTGGAAATTTATCAGTGTAGAAACCGACGTTAACGGAGATGCCTTGCGCTATAAAATTGTAAGCAAAAGAGATGAATCGCTGGCATTAACGCTCGATACTTCCAATCAGAGTGTAAACCTTAAAACCTATACTGGCGAAGCGAAGCAAAAATTCAAGCTCGAAAGTGATGGTCTCATCGGCTTTGCCGGTCATGTTAATGCGGATGGGGGAGAGAAGACCGGGACAATTGGTGGTCTCCTCGGAAAAACTGTTTTCGTATCGGATCTTACTTCTTTTAAAGATGCTCTCCTGAATCCCGATCCGCTGACGATCGTCATTGCGGCAAACATCAATTCCTTAAGTGAAGTGTATGATCTGCGAATCGCTTCGAACAAAACAATTATCGGTTCTTACGGAGCGAATACACTTGTAGATCCCCGTTTACGGACGGATGATTATTTCAAAGTTCAACCGGTAAGCAACAATATCATTATTAAAAATGTGAACATTAGTGTGGAAAACCGCGAAGATGTAGTGGCCATCGCTGTATATGGATCACGCAATATCTGGATTGATCATTCCTCATTCTCTACAACGCTGCCACTGGATAAGGACGAAGTTGGGAAGTTTATTTGGGTGAATCGTTCCATTTATGCAGCTCAGGATCCTGATTTTGTCACGCTTTCGTATAACAACTTCTATCATCGCTATTGGGGTGTTGCCTTTGGAGCTGGATTTGTAGATAAGGATAGGGCAACTGCCGCATACAACAAATTTGATTCGGTCATTCACCGGACGCCGCAGCTCGGTAACGGTAAACTGCACGCCCTTAACAACTTTATGGTACGGACACATGCAGGAACGAATAATGACGGTTATTCCAGCTTGAATGTCGGTGCCGGGGGTCAAGTTTATTCTAATGCGAACCGGTTTGAAGGCTACCGAAAAGAAAGCAGCGGCTATTGGGATAATGAGGTTTCAGTAGACACAGCCGGATACTTCACGGATACAGGTTCATATACGGATAAAGCGGAGACGCCGCCATTTCCGCTTCCTTACCCGCTTCCTACACCGAGCGGAAATCCATCCCCATGGAACCCAATCACGAATTATAACTTCCAGACGCTTAAAGCATATGACGCAAACGGAATGGATGTAAAAGGTTTTGTTAATGCATACTCAGGAGCGTCTTCATTTGCTGGCGGAATAAAATACATTCATTATCCGGAACTCAGTGCTTATTTGAATTAGCAAAGTAAACTAATTTTATCGAGGGATCGGCTATGCTGGTCCCTTTTTCAGAGGGGAATCGATAATAAACATTAAAAAAGGACAAATAAAGATAAATTTAAACGATTTGAACAAGTGAACAGAGAGAATTGGTAATTTTCTTACTTTATAATGAAATCGATTCCAAATGGAGGTGTATCTATTGAATACATTCAGAAATCCGATTCTACCGGGATTTTATCCGGATCCATCGGTCTGCAGAGTTGATGAAGATTATTATATGGTCACGTCTACATTCGAGTATTTTCCTGGGGTTCCTATTTTTCATAGTAAGGATCTCGTGAATTGGAGACAGCTTGGTCATGTACTGAGCAGACCTTCGCAGCTGGAATTGGATGGATTGTTACCATCTAAAGGAATATGGGCTCCTACGATTCGTTATCACGAGGGCGCTTTCTATGTCATCACCACGATGGTGGGGAATGACAAAAGTCAGCGCAACTTTTATGTAACCGCATCTGATCCCGAAGGTGAATGGTCAGAACCCGTATGGCTTGAGGATGCACCCGGTATTGACCCGTCTTTGTTTTTTGATGAGGATGGCAGGGTCTATTACACAGGGAATAGGGTTCCTCCGGAAGGTCAGATCCATGCTAAAAATATGGACATCTGGCTTCAGGAACTGGATCTTGCGTCTGGCAAGCTGGTTGGAGAAAAGCACAGCCTGTGGCAGGGAGCACTGAAAGTAGCTCATGCGCAGGAAGGACCGCATTTGTATAAGATCGGAAGTTATTACTACCTGCTTATTGCGGAAGGTGGAACAGGAAGAACGCATGCCGTAACCATTGCACGCAGTGAGTCTGTGACAGGTCCATATGAGGGGTGCAGATCCAATCCCATTCTGACGCACCGGCATCTAGGAAGAGACGCCGAAATCGTTAACGTTGGACATGCGGAACTCATCGAAACGCAAAATGGAGAATGGTGGATGGTATGTCTAGCTTCACGCCCTTACGGCGGAAACTACCGCAACTTAGGAAGAGAGACATTTCTTGTTCCTGTCCGCTGGGAAAGCGGCTGGCCAGTAGTGGCACCGGGAATCGGTAAGATTGAGCTAGTCATGAATCGTCCGAATCTTTCTGAACATAAATGGCCGTCCCTTCCGGCATGCGATCATTTTGATACGTTAGAGCTCGAAAATTGTTGGAATTTTATCCGTACACCGCGGGAAGAATTTTGGAGTTTAAAAGAACGTCCGGGGTATTTACGGCTTCGTTTGAAGCCAGAGTCGATTACAAAACCTGAAAATCCATCCTTTGTAGGACGCAGGCAGCAACATATCAGCTTTGCCTCAAGTACAGTGATGGAGTTTAACCCGCGTTCAGAACAGGAGTCTGCAGGGCTCGTGCTACTGCAAAATAATGATTATCAGTTCCGCTTTGTATACGGGATTCGGGAAGGTAATAAGGAAATTCGCCTTGTTCGCAGATGCGGCGGGGAAGAGACGACCTTAGCCGCTCACGATCTCGATGCTTCCAAGCTGTATTTGAAAGTTGAAGCGTACCAGCAGGATTACAGCTTTTTCTACCGGGAACAAGAAGGTCCATGGGTTACGCTTTGCGAGAATGTTCTTGGTACGATACTCAGCACAGATATGGCAGGTGGTTTTACGGGAGCTTATATAGGTATGTATGCAAGCAGTGAAGGTCAGATCAGTGACAATACAGCGGATTTTGACTGGTTTGAATATATTGCCCTGACGGAGTAACAAACAAGGACTCACGATTGAAATCGAGCGAAAAAAGGAGCGGAAGAACTTATGGAAAAAATAGTACCTGAAGCATGGTCAAATGTGAACCAAAATATTGAACTGCCATCTATACCGAATCGGACTTTTGTGATTACAGATTTTGGAGCTGCAGGTGATGGTGTGACAGACAATACGGAAGCATTTCGTTTAACGATTGAAGCATGTCATCAGGCCGGCGGTGGAAAAGTGGTTATTCCTCCAGGGGTATGGAGTACAGGACCTATCGTACTGAAGAGCAGAATAAACCTGCATGCTGAGGCAGGAGCACTAATTAGCTTTAGTCAGTGTAGAGATGACTACCCGCTTATTTATTCAACGTTTGAGGGACTGGCGACTTATCGATGTCAATCACCACTGGACGGGGAAGGACTAGAAGATATAGCGATTACCGGACAAGGAATATTTGATGGCGGCGGAGAGGTTTGGCGTCCTGTCAAAAAGATGAAGCTGAATGCACGGGAATGGGAACAGCTCATCAGTAACGGAGGAGTTGTAGACAGTGAAGAGGAGGTTTGGTGGCCTTCCGTCAGTGCAATGAACGGCAGAACGCTGGTAGATCGGCTGGACCAGGAAGGATGTAAAGATAAGCAGCCATATGAGGCTGCCAGAGACTACTTGCGTCCGGCGCTCCTAAGTCTGCGGAAATGTAATCGTATCCTGCTCGAAGCAGCTACGTTCCAGAATTCGGCAGCCTGGTGTCTTCATCCATGGGCTTCCAAGCATCTAACGATTCGCTCCATTACGGTTCGTAATCCTTGGTATGCTCAGAATGGAGATGGACTGGATCTTGATTCCTGTTCTTTGGCTTTGGTCGAGAATTGTATGTTTGATGTAGGTGATGATGCGATTTGTTTTAAGTCCGGTAAAGATAAACCTGGCAGAGACTTGGGAATTCCTTGCGAGGATATCATTGTTCGAGGCTGTGTTGTCTATCATGGTCATGGAGGCGTTGTAATTGGTAGTGAAATGTCCGGCGGTGTCCGCCGCGTTCATATCACAGACTGTACATTTATCGGTACGGATATAGGAATTCGATTTAAAAGCGCACGTGGTAGAGGAGGCATTGTCGAGGATATCATTATCCAGAATATTCGGATGAGAGAGATCGCCGGAGATGCCATATCTATGAATATGTTCTACAACGGAAATGAAGGCTCCGGCATCTGGGCAGATGATAAATATCCTATATCAGATGAAACGCCAATTTTCCGAAATATTCGAATGGAGGGCATTGTTTGTCTCGGGGCCGAGTCGGCTGTTTATGCGGGAGGTCTTTATGAAATGCCGCTTTCAAATATTGAAATATCGAGTTCAATATTTCAATGCCGCAGAGGAATAAAGCTGGCCCACGCGCAGCATTTTCAGATCAGTGATGTACAATTGTATACCGATCATGGGCCTTTGATTGAACTTCATCAATGCCGTTCTGTATCAGCAGCGGGAGTGAAGGGAGAGAGTCGTGAGGAAGGAGAACGCCAAATTGCTGTTTTTGGAGCCCAAAGTGCGGATATTACCGTTCGGCGTTCCGTTGCTGAATCCATGCAGATTATAACGGGGCAAGGTGTATTAAAAGAAGAAATCAAAAGGCTCTCATACTAAACTTTCTACTTGCAATGTTGTTTTCGGTAACGTAGAGGAGAGGTACCCGTCAGTTTCTTGAAAGTCTTATTAAAATGATTGATATGTTCAAATCCCGTTTGCTCCGCAATCGACTGTACTTTATCACGTGTTTCAGCAAGTCTTTTCTGAGCTTCTCGGATGCGAACGACTTGTAAATATTCTTTAAAATGAAATCCTGTTAACTTGGAAAAGATTCGGCTTAGATAAGAAGGACTGATATAAAACTGCCGTGCGAGCTGCTCGAGTGTCAACGGCTGTGCATAATGTTCATTGATATAGTTTGCAATTTCGGATACCTTGGCGTGCATGGGATTTCTGTCTTCGATCATGACTTTTTTAGTCTGGTCACTATGAAGATGGCGATCGAGGTGAATCAGCAGCTCCGCAAGTAATGAACGAACATAAGCTACATAGTGAAGGGGCTGCTCCCTGCATTCCTTTAGCATTTGGCGCAGAAGGTGTTCAATGAAAGGTTGTTCCTTCAAGGTAAATCTTAAGAGAAGGGATTCACGAAAGGGAAGCTCCACCCCAGTACGAGGATTACCTTCCGTAAAGAATTGATGAGAGAAACTGACAAGTACACGCTCGAATTCCGGGACATCCGAACTTGCTGTGGAATGAAAATCATCTGGATTGACGACCATCATATCACCCTTTCGGGCAGTATAGACGGAACCATTCATAAAATATACTCTTTCCCCATCTAGTAAATAGTAGAGCTCATAATAAGGATGGCTATGAGGTCGCTTCATCGCGGAGATTCCACTTTTTTTCATCAACTGAATCGAAAAGGCGTGCTCGCCGATCATATGTTTTGGTTCAATACGATCACTCATAAGTTTATCCCTCCCTAGGAGAATAAGTAGAAGAATGATAAATAATACGCGCATTAATTGGTAAATTAGAACAATTGTACACAATAATGTAAACGTTCGCAATAGAGAAAAGAGGTTGATAAATTCATGGATAATAAGCAGATCATCGTTGTTTCCCAGCAAGGAACAGGAGACTTTGTGACGGTACAGGAGGCTGTGGATTCGGTGGGGATTGAACCTGTGGTGATTCAAGTCGAGCCAGGAATCTATAAAGAAAAAATTGTTATCCATAAAGATTTGCCGCCTATCACTTTTCTAGGAAAAGATCAGAAAAACACCATTCTTACTTACGATGATAATGCACATACCCTAGGGGATGACGGAAGTCCACTCGGTACTTTTCGAAGTGCGAGTCTGTTTATTTATGCGCCTGACTTCATGATGGAGAATATGACGATTGTAAACAGTTCTGGTCCAGGAACGGGTCAGGCGGTTGCCGCATTTGTCGATGCGGATCGGGCTTTGTTCAGGAAGGTACGGTTTTTGGGGGATCAAGATACTCTGTACACAGGTCCGGGAAGACAATATTATGACCATTGTTATATTGAGGGAGACGTCGATTTTATTTTTGGGCCAGCAACAGCAGTATTTGATCATTGTCATATTCACTGTAAACGAAAAGGCGGATACATTACAGCTGCATCCACACCGGAGAATGAGGAACACGGATACATCTTTCTTGATTGCGTGGTTACAGGAGGGGATGGGGTGGAGAATGTGTATCTGGGAAGACCATGGAGACCTTATGCGAAGGCCACCTGGGTCCGAACAAAAATGGATGCTTCCGTTCATCCTTCAGGTTGGCATAATTGGGGTGATCTGGAGAAGGAAAAAACATCTAGATATTCAGAATTTGGATCGTATGGACCTGGCGCGAATGACATGGAGCGGGTGACCTGGGCACAGCTCATGAGCAAGGAAGAAGCAAGCGAACTCACACCTGATTTTGTCTTGGGGGGCCTAGATCAGTGGCAGCCGGCAAAGCGTTCCGCACGGGTGTAGGAGGGAAGGCTAATGGATAATCATGCGATGCGGCTGGTGACACAGTGGATCAAAAACTATCCGATGTTGATTCATTGTACACGGGTTTCCGATCGTTGGCACTACGAACAAGGTTGCTTGTTGAAAGGAATCCATGATGTTTACAGGTATACGGGAGAGAACTATCTATTGGAATATATCCGGACGAATATGGACCGTTATGTAGAGAACGATGGGAATATCCGTACTTACCGGGAGCAGGATTACAATCTGGATCAAATCAATAATGGGAAGATGTTGCTTCAGCTCTATCGGTACACAGGAGAAGAAAAATATGCGCTGGCTGCAAAAAAGCTGATCGCACAAATGAACAATCAGCCGCGTACAAAATCTGGTGGATTCTGGCATAAAAAAATCTATCCCCACCAAATGTGGCTTGATGGTCATTACATGGCGATGCCCTTTCTAGCTGAGTACGGAACCATGTTTGGAGAGGGACGTTATATTGATGAAGCAGTACGGCAATTACTTCTTATGGAGAACAAAGCACGTGATTCACAGACCGGTCTTTTGTATCATGGATGGGATGAGAGTCGAGGTCAGAGGTGGTCAAACGCTGTTACTGGGCAATCCCCGCAGGTTTGGGGGAGGGGGATGGGCTGGTTTGCTATGGCTCTTGTGGATACATTGCCTTTTCTTGAGGGACATAAAGGGCGAGAAGAGGTAGCGGCTATGCTTCAACGTTGTTCCGAGGCAGTTCTTAACGTACAAGATACTCAGACTGGGTTATGGTATCAAGTCATGGATCAAGGCACTCGGCAAGGGAATTTCCTAGAGGCTTCAGCTTCTTCTATGTTCACCTATACTTTAAAGAAAGGAAATGCACTTGGAATACTAGGTCCGGAGATGGATGAGGCTGCTAAGCGTGCTTATCAGGGGATTATAACTAAGTTCTTGTACAAGGACCGTGAGGGTATGCTGTCTGTTAAACAGAACTGTAAAGTGGCAGGTCTTGGAGGTCAGCCTTACCGTGATGGATCGTATACCTATTATGTTTCAGAGCCTATTGTAGAAGATGATCTTAAATCGCTGGGGTCTTGCATCATGGCTCTTAGTGCGGTTGAATATCTGTAGGTCGTGCATCGTGTGAAGAATCATGTTATTTGTGAAAATAAAAGACAGGATCATGGAGTTTACCTTAGGTAAAATTCCTTTGATCCTGTCTTCTTTTGTATTAAAGGTAAAAGGAAACTTGTACTTCCTTTAATGATTTAGTACCTGTTCTTTTTTCTTGTGAAAAGCAATGGTTACAGAAGTAAGCAATAGGATCACTCCCGTAAATAAAAATCCACCGATAATACTGAGAGACAGCCATCCTAATACAGAAGATCCGGCAACTACACCTAAAGAAAAGAAGGCATAAAAGTATCCGTAAGCTTTGCCTCGCAGTTCCGCCGTGGTCGCTCTAATGAGCATCGTATTGATGGATGGGAACAAGAGCGCAAAGCCGATTCCATATAAACCGAGTACGATGTAAAGAGCGAGTGTCGTTGTTGATTGGCTAATCAGCAGCTGACTAACTCCAAGCAGGCCCATTCCAATCGCCATCGTTATCGAAGGAGCAACACGATCGAAAATACGATTCGTAGGAAGTACAAACATTAGAACAGCAATGATCCCGAATGTACTCAATAACGTGCCGCTTAATCTTGAATCATATCCAAGCGACTGCACATGCAGGGGGAGTAAATAAGCAATTACGCCTTGGGAGAACATTAAGAAAAATGCCCCGCAATATGCTTTTATAACCCCTATATTAAAGAACGATCCAGCTGATGTGTGGACGGTGACCTCTTTCTCTTTCTTAGAAACTTTATAACTACGAAGAAAGATAGCAGATAGTACGGTTAGGATAAACCCTAGTACGGCTATGCAAGTGAAAACGAAAGGTACCGAGGTTTTGTTTGCCATAATTCCGCTGAAAGCAGGTCCGATAATGGCGGCTAGCCCTACAAAGGTACCTGTGAATGCAACTTTTTTTCCTTGCTCATTATTGATCGTTGTATTTGCTGAGAAGGTGAACGCAGCAGGAACAATTAGACCAGCTACAAAACCATGAAAAATACGTACAATGATCAAAAATGTAGGTGATTCGACGAAATAATATAGCAGCAACGTACTGCTTGTTAATAGCAAACCGGCCATAAGTAACTTGAAAGGTCCGATCTTATCGGTCAGAATACCAGATAAAACATTGCCCACCGTATTGGTTAATGAATACAGTCCTACCACAAAGCCTACAATAAATGTGCTTGCCCCAACGGAAGCTGCAAATGTACTCATAACGGGCAGTTGTGCAAATAAATCGATAAAAGAAAAGAAGACAATACTATATACAATCAGGGCAGGATTAAAAGGCTTCATCTCATATTTGGTTAGAGCTTTTTTCAGCTTAAAATCCAATACAAAATTACCGAACGGGATAAAAGCGGCAATAAAGGCTACAGCTGACCACCAAATGCTCCAATCGACCCGAATAGCAGCATAAAGGATCGCAAGAGCATATAAGCAGAAGATTGCACCGTGAATACTACCCATGATCGAGACCGCTGCATCGATGCCGCCGATATACTTCATTGGCATAGCGATACATAACAAAAATAAAAATGAAAAACCATCTAATAGGCCTGTAATACGTAAAAAATTAATTGGATGTGTACGCAATTCTTTTACTCCTAATGCAAATTTTGAACATATAAATTCATTCTAACATTCTAATGGACGATAAAAAATGGGATGACAGAGTAAATTATAACGTTATTGTGAAAACTATCGATTTTATATCAAACTTCAAAGGTTGACATCAAAAATTTATTTCTCTATACTGTCAATAATCTTATATATGATATACGTTGAAAGAGCCCAGTAGCAGCTTAGTCCCTGTTCTAGAAAGCCGGGGGTTGATGGAACCCGGTACACACTAAGATCGCGAATTACACTCTGGAGTATCTCGGGTAATGCCGAGCGGAAGTGGCGAACGATACCTCGCGCAAAAAGCGGCATAAATGGCACACATAGTGTGTGGTGTTCATTTATGCAATCTGGGTGGTACCACGGTTGTTCAATCGTCCCTATGTCTACAATAGACATAGGGACGATTTTTTTTATTTGCCGTGCTGATCTATCTCTCGTTATAAGAAAACTTATGAACTTGAAGGAGTGTTATGACTGTGAATATTATTGATGAACTGGAATGGCGTGACGCCATTAATCAACAAACGGATGCGGAAGGTCTTAAAGAATTAACAAATCAAAAATCAATATCGCTCTACTGCGGTGTAGATCCAACGGGCGATAGTATGCATATTGGTCACTTGATTCCTTTCATGGTCCTCAAACGATTCCAGCTAGCTGGACATCGTCCGGTTATCCTGATCGGTGGGGCTACGGGAACCATTGGTGATCCAAGTGGGCGTCAATCAGAACGTTCACTCCAAACACTTGAAGAAGTACAAGCAAACGTGGATGCACTCACTAACCAAATGAAAAAACTGTTCATTACGGAAGGCGATAACCAAATTCGCATGGTTAACAACTATGATTGGACCCATAAGATCAATGTCATCGAATTCTTGCGTGACTATGGTAAAAACTTTAGCCTCAATTCCATGCTTGCTAAGGATGTTGTAGCAAGCAGACTCGAAAGTGGTATTTCCTTTACTGAATTCTCTTACCAAATCCTGCAGTCTCTTGACTTCTTGCATCTGTACCAGAATGAAGATGTTCAGCTACAGATCGGTGGTTCTGACCAATGGGGTAACATTACAAGCGGTCTAGATTTGATTCGGAAAAAAGAAGGAGCAGAAGCAAAAGCGTTCGGTCTTACGATTCCGCTGATGCTGAAAGCTGATGGTACGAAATTCGGTAAATCAGCGGGGGGTTCGATCTGGCTCGATCCGAAGAAAACAACTCCATTTGAGTTCTACCAATTCTGGGCTAACACAGATGATCGTGATGTAGTGAAATACTTGAAATACTTTACATTCCTCTCCAAAGAGGAAATTGATGAGCTGGCTGAAAAAGTACAGACAGAACCGCATAAACGGGAAGCTCAGAAGAAGCTTGCTGAAGAAATGACGAGATTTGTACACGGCGAGGAAATGCTTGAGCAAGCGCTTCGTATTACAGCTGCACTCTTTAGCGGAGATATTAAATCCCTTACGGCAGATGAGATTGAGCAAGGGTTTAAAGAAATGCCGACTTTTGAAGCAACGAATGAGCCAAAAAATATCGTAGACTGGCTTGTTGATCTCGGTATCGAGCCATCTAAGCGTCAAGCGCGTGAAGATATTACTAAAGGTGCAATTTCGATGAATGGTGAGCGAGTTACTGATGTGAACTTTGAAGTGACAGCAAGCGAAGCCATTGGTGGTCGGTTTATCATTATCCGTAAAGGTAAGAAAAACTACAGCTTGGTGAAAATGTCTTAGTAGACAATTAGACCTGCAGCGAATAGGAACTGGGTAAGGTTTTTGCTAATTATCTAAGCAATCGAAAACCACGGTACACTTTTACGTGTACCGTGGTTTTTTACTACCATTTAAATCTATTCTTCCGGGGTCAGCATCAATGATCTTAATAAAAACGACAATTATTTATGATTTATATAGCATATCTGAATTTTATATGTTATAATAGACATATTGAAGGTTATCCAAGTAAAACGATATGGGTTCTTAGCTCAGTTGGTAGAGCAGTTGACTCTTAATCAATTGGTCGAGGGTTCGAGTCCCTCAGAACCCATCCTATCTAAAGATGGCGAGTATTCGCCGTCTCAGACTGTAGATATACTAGTTTAAATTACTAGTTTATCTGCAGTCTTTTTTGTTTTTATGTATTTAGGGTAAAGGAAGATAGAGAACGTATTTATTTACTTTACAATAAATAAGGATAGGTGGTGTTTTGTCATGACAGTCATAAATGAAAATCAATTTATGGAACTTTCATTCCTTGAAAAGCATATTCTAGATACCGTTGATTTTTATGCTGAGCATGCAGAAGACGAAATCAACGGAGGTTATTTTAACACTTATTTGGATGATGGAACCGTGTCTGATTCCGAGATCAGACCGCTCGTAGGAACAGCTCGTTTGATTTACATTTATAGTTCTGCAGCCATTTTAACGGGTTCAGATAAATACCGTGATTTGGCGAAGCGTGGTTTAACCTACTTAGAAGAAATACATCGTGATAAAGAATATGGCGGATATTATTGGAAAGTCAAAGGGCGCAGAGTAGAGGATAACAGAAAAATGGCATATGGACATGCTTTTGCTCTTTTAGCTGCTGCTTCTGCTTATAAGGCAGATATTGCCGAAGCAAAACCAATGATAGAGCATATATACGAGATACTTGACCAGCACTTCTGGCGTGAGGAAGACGGATTGTATGTGGATGAAATAACGGCGGATTGGTCGCTAACGTCTCCTTATCGCGGACAGAATGCAAACATGCATCTGTGTGAAGCGATGATGGCAGCTTTTGAAGCTACAGGGGACGGTAAATATGATGAACGAGCCAGAAAAATTGCACATTCGGTCATGTTCAAATTACTTCCTCAGTCCGGTACAGAAATGTTATGGGAGCACTACGATGAGAACTGGAAGATTGATTGGGATTATGAAAAAGGGAATACAAAAAATGAATTTCGTCCCTATGGATTTGTGGTTGGACACTCGATTGAGTGGAGTAAACTGTTGCAACTGCTAGATCGGCATCAGCCCGAAGAGTGGCTGTTTCCAAGGGCGGAAGCTCTTTTCCGACATGCGACAAATAAGGGAGTGGATCGAAAATATGGAGGAATTGTATTCGCGATCTCTCCGGATAACAAGTCCGTTATCGATAATGATAAACTGTATTGGGTACAGACAGAGGCTCTAGGAGCCGCCGCCTTATTTGCAGCGAGAACGGACTCAGAGGAATATAAAGAGTTTTATATTTCCTTATTTGACTACTGCTTTATGCATTTTGTTGATCATAAACATGGAGGATGGTATGAGCAACTTGATCGCCGGAACGCCTTATATAGTACCTTGAAGAGTCCATCTCCTAAGGCGGATTACCATCCGATTACGAATGCGATGACTGCTATGCTCGCTTTTGGAGGCGCAGCGATGAAAACAAAACTAAAAATGTGACCGTAACGTAAAGGATTCAAGTTACATCTGTTCTTCTAGTTTGTCTACGTATAATTTAGCAGATTTCAGATCCATATCTTTTACTTCTCTGAGCTTTTTGATAGCAGCAATTTTTTGACCTTGTTGGACCATGAATAGGAGCTGTTCATCAAATGCTGTTACATTTATTTTCTGAGATGGCGTGTTAAAAGAGACAGCTTGACCTTGATTCGGATCAGAAACAGGTGAGTAGGGAGAAGAATCCGCTCGACCTGTTTGATTTCTGATAAGATCAAGTTCAAGCTGAATTTCTTTGATTTGACGTTTTACTTTCATTACGATAAGCAGCAGGATACATGATAAAAAAACCGCAAGTGTGGCAATGAGTTCTGCAGGTTCCATCTTAAGAATTCTTCCTTTCTTTTATACGATGACTACTAGACAGTGAATCGTAGGAAATTCCTTTTTATGAAAGTATAACATAGCTGTTAGATGTACATCAGGGAAGAACAGTAGGCTCGACCACAGTTAGCTGATTGACCTCTGTATTCAGATTCACAACGGCTCCAATAGGAAGGGCAGTCTTGTAAATACCGTGAGCTGTCGTAACATTAGTCATTAAGGGTTTACCTAACGGTACAATAACATCTTCAATGAGTTCTTGATAAGATACACCATAGGCTTCCAGGCAACCTGTACATTCGCCCATAATGATCCCCGCGCACTCTTCCAGTTTACCAGCTAACTGAAGATGATTTAAATAGCGGTAAACTGTATTCGTAGGCTCATGCGTCTCTTCTAGTACGAGAATTTTGTTCCTGATATCAATCTCATAAGGGGTACCCAAGGTATCAACAAAAGAAGTGAGGTTTCCTCCGACAAGAGGACCTGTCACATTTCCCGGGATGCGGCTTATCATCGGGATACTTGGAGGGTTAGAGATGCGGCGAGTAGGAGTGGGAATAGAAGTGGCTGTGAAGAACTGTTCAAAGTTGTAAGCAGGGGTCTGGAGATTGAAGTCAATTAACATCAAGCTTTGAAGTGTAATCAGATCAGCATATTGATAAAGGGCGTTAAGCAGAATGGTAATATCGCTGTATCCTGATATCAGTTTCGGGTTGTTACGTATGATATCAAAATCAAGATAAGGAAGGATTCCTGCTACCCCCGTACCTCCTCGAGTGGGAAGAATTAACCTGACCTCTTCATTTTGAAACATCGCCATTAGATCTGCCGCTCGGTCTTCATCCGTACCGGCTAGAAAACCATCTTGCTCATATACATGTTCCCCCACAATAGGATTCAGCCCTGTAGATCTCAGAACCGCAATTCGCGCATCAATCGTTGCACGGTTTAGCGGACTCCCAAGTGTGACGATTCCAACGGTATCTCCTCTACGCAGAATCGGCGGTGCAATAGCCATAGATTCTTCACCCCATTTTCAGATAGTTACAAATCTAAATACTTATTGATTATGTAGATACATAGTGAAACATACCGAAATTTTAACGATAAAAACAAATCTTACTACTGGTATAATAAGGGATAGAAACTTACAGCTAAGAAAGAGGGATGGTATGGCGACACTTACCCAACTTAAATATGTTATTGAGGTAGCCAATCGAGGTTCGATGAACGAAGCGGCCAAACGACTTTTTATATCACAACCGAGTTTATCCAAGGCAATTCGAGATCTAGAAGAAGATATCGGCATTACTATTTTCGAACGTACCAATAAAGGAATCTCGCTTTCAATGGAAGGCGTAGAATTTATGGGATATGCAAGACAGGTTGCTGAACAAGCAGAACTTCTTGAGAGTCGGTATATGAACGCTAAACCTTCCCCGCAACATTTTGCCGTATCCACGCAGCACTACGCTTTTGCTGTGAATGCTTTTGTTAAGCTGGTTCAGCAGTACGGGCAGGAGGAATATGAACTTGCACTCAGAGAAACCAAGACACATGAAATCATCGAAGATGTGAAGACGCTACGCAGTGAAATTGGGATTCTTTACTTAAATGAATTTAACAGTAAGGTGATGAGTAAATTGCTCGATGCAGCGAACCTGCATTTTCATAGTTTGTTCACAGCGAAGCCCCACATTTTTATCAGTGCGCAGAATCCGCTGGCAAGGCAATCGAAGGTTACCATTGATGATTTAGAAGAATATCCTTATCTGTCATTTGAACAGGGTGAATATAATTCATTTCACTTCTCAGAAGAAATTTTAAGCACGTTATCACATAAAAAAAGCATTCGAGTAAATGACAGAGCTACATTATTTAATCTTTTAATTGGTCTGAACGGTTATACGATTTCAACTGGGGTTTTGAGTGCGGATCTAAATGGTCATGACATTATCCCTGTACCGCTGGATTATCATGAGACGATTAATGTGGGCTGGATCTCTCATAAAAATGCGATGCTTTCAAAGCTTGCAATCGCTTATGTAGAAGCCTTGCAAGAAGCAACGCAAAAATTTGATATAGTCTAAAGTTATAACCAGCTATAGTTTATTGGAGTTACACTATAACTGATCGATCATGGTATCTTTCTATTACAAACTTATGGAATATCAATTAGATGAGATCGTAAAGGAGATCGATGATATGAGCCAAATTACAAAAGCAGGTACAGTGAGAAGTGTAACTCCTTACCGTTATGACATGGTTGGAAGTTTCTTACGCCCAGAAGCATTAAAACAAGCCAGAGCTAAATTTCAAGCAGGAGAAATCTCTGAGGCTGAATTAACAAAAGTGGAAGATCAGGAAATTATTCGTCTCGTAGAAAAACAAAAAGAAGTAGGCTTAAAGGCTGTTACAGACGGAGAATTCCGCCGTTCTTGGTGGCATCTTGATTTTATGTGGGGACTAGATGGAGTAGAGAAAGCAAGTGATGTCAAAGGCTATCCATTCCAAGGGGAAACAACAAGAGGAGAAACAGCTCGCTTGGTTGGTAAAATTGGATTTTCTTCTTCTCATCCATTTGTTTCACATTATCAGTTCTTGAAACAAGCAGCAGGTGATGACGTGGTAGCTCGTCAAACGATTCCAGCGCCAGCTCAGTTCCTATCTGAACTTTATCGTCCAGAGAATAAAGCTTCTGTAGATGAGTTCTACAGCAGTAAAGAAGAACTCGTACAAGACATTGCTAAAGCTTATCATGATGCCATTCTTGCCTTTTATGAAGCAGGCTGCCGCAGCATCCAGCTCGATGACTGTACATGGGGAATGCTGTGTGGCAAAAATTATTTAGAAGCCAAACAGCAAGAAGGCGTTAATGTTGCGGACACGGCGAAGTTGTATGCAAGGGTCAATGAGCTAGCTGTTTCCTCTTTGCCATCTGATCTGGTCGTTACGACACATGTATGCCGTGGTAACTATCATTCCACATGGGCATCATCAGGCGGATATGAACCCATTGCTGAAACCTTGCTTGGGATTGATAACATTTCAGGTTACTATCTTGAGTTCGATACGGACCGTGCGGGAGACTTCAAACCTCTTCGTTTCTTAAAAGAAGACCAACAGGTGGTACTTGGTCTATTCTCATCTAAGATTGGCGAGCTGGAGAGTAAGGAAGAGATTATAAAACGTATTGAAGAAGCAACGGAGTATGTTGATATTAACCGGATTTGCCTTAGTCCTCAGTGCGGATTTGCTTCGACAGAAGAAGGGAATATTTTGACAGAAGAACAACAATGGAACAAACTTGCTTTTATTAAAGAAATCGCAGAGCAAATCTGGCAATAATCCACATGTAATCATCCCTCTGATGCTACTCGGAAATGAGCTTTCTTAGAAAGCCATTAGCATTTCAGAGGGATTTTTTTGATTCTCGCTTCTACTTGCCAATCTCAAAAATTACCATTATAATACAGGAATATGATAGATTATGCGGCCGTGGCGGAATTGGCAGACGCGCACGGTTCAGGTCCGTGTGGGTTCACCCCCGTGGAGGTTCGAGTCCTCTCGGCCGCATCTTACTTAAGAAAGGTTCGTCACTTTGGCTCTTGCAGCAATAGTGACGAGCCTTTTTTTATTGTCCATTTTTCTTTTCCTGCGTTCTTGTTGCTACATTCCGGTAGTCAGTCGGTGACATACCAAACTCTTTGCGAAACTGTTTGGAGAAATATAGAGCATCATTAAAACCAACAGATGAGGATACTTGGTCAATGGTCAGATTTCCTACTAGCAATTCTTGAGCTTTCTTTAGCCGGACGTTCATCAAATATTGTTTAGGCGAGTATCCCGTCTTTGCTCTGAAAGCCTTAGATAAATGCGCTCTATGGTACCCAAGTGTTGAAGCGATATGCTGAATACTGATCTGCTGAGGATATTGGAGAGAGATCCAGCGTATGGCATGCTCTACTTGGCGGTCAATCATAGTCGGGAGATCTCGCTCAGGGGACCGGATCGAGTCAGCATTAGCTAGACCAAAATGATGAAGAAGCAGTCGCATCCAGCCAGATGCCTCTAAATTTTCCATCTCCGAATAAGCAGATTGCCGAAAAGAAAGACGGATTCTTCTGAATAACTCATGAGCAGTAGGTACATCTGTGGTATGCAGAACAGGTCGCTCTTTCGTTACACCTATTTTTCTTAAATAGGAGGATACGGTAACACCTTGTATTGCCACCCAAGTATAGTGCCAAGGGTCAGAGGCGTCGGCCTGATAACGAAACAAAATACCCGGAAAGATAAAAAAAGTGTCCCCTTTTTTGCAAGGGTAGGACACTCCATTACACTCAAAGATACCTTTTCCATCAAGGACGGTATGTACGAGATAATATTCATGTACAGATGGACCAATTCCATGAGAGGGTTCAGGTCTTCCTTCACCCGAAAATAAAACAGCGGGTTCATTCAGATCAGGATTGGGGTTGATGGCTACTTCGAAATGAGTGTGCTCTTGGTACATATAAGTTCCTCCCATTCTAGTTCAATGATCTAGAATCTCTCTTCTTAATAATGCAACAAACGTCCATATATGTCTTGTGTTTCTCCATATTTATTTCTCTCTTATTGTTTTATATTGAAAGCGTATCAAAAAAACAAACGATATAAGATAAACACAGTTATACAGGGTGAAACTAGCTTTTTATCAGTAGTGAGTAATGGTTTATATCTTGACGAAAGAATATTTTTTATTGCAGTTAAGGAGGAATAGAAAATGAACAAGATTACATTTATCGGGGCAGGAAGCACCGTGTTTGCTAAAAATGTGTTGGGTGACTGTATGATGACCCCTGCTTTGCAAGGTTTTGAATTAGCGTTGTTTGATATTAATCTGGAGCGACTGACCGATTCAGAGAACATGTTGAATAATTTGAAAAAAAGCGTGGGAAGCACATGCACAATTACGGCTTACACCGATCGTAAGGAAGCGCTGAGCGGAGCTAAATATGTGATCAACGCGATTCAAGTTGGCGGATATGATCCTTGTACGATTACGGATTTTGAGATTCCGAAGAAGTATGGTCTTCGTCAAACGATTGCAGATACCGTCGGAATCGGCGGCATATTCCGTAATCTGCGTACAATTCCGGTTATGATGGACATCGCTGCTGATATGCGGGAAGTATGTCCTGATGCACTATTTTTGAATTACACGAATCCTATGGCTGTGCTCACGAATGTAATGAATACATACGGAGGAATCAAAACCGTAGGTTTATGTCATAGTGTGCAGATATGTGTACCTCATATGTTTGAACATCTTGGCATAGATCAAACGGGAGTACAGGCCAAAATCGCGGGAATTAACCATATGGCATGGCTCCTGGAAGTAACGCGGGATGGGGAGGACTTATATCCTGAGATTAAGCGAAGAGCAGCGGAGAAACAAAAGGAGTCTCACGGAGATATGGTTCGATACGAGATGATGCTGAAGTTTGGATATTACATCACGGAGTCATCTGAGCATAATGCGGAATATCACCCATACTTTATTAAAAAGAACTATCCAGAACTCATTGAAAGGTTCCAAATCCCGCTTGACGAGTACCCGCGCCGGTGTGTGGAACAAATCGCAGGCTGGGAACGTATGCGCGATGAGATTGTGAATAATACAGAACTGAGACATCAGCGTACTCATGAATATGCTTCCTACATTTTAGAAGCGATTGAAACCGGTATTCCTTATAAAATTGGCGGTAATGTAATGAATCAAGGTCTTATTACCAATCTTCCGAAAGAAGCTTGTGTAGAAGTACCGTGTCTCGTTGATCGCAGTGGAATAAGCCCCACATTCGTTGGCGATCTACCCCCGCAGTGTGCAGCGCTTAATCGGACGAATATTAATACGCAGCTGCTTACCATTGAGGCAGCGATGACAGGCAAGAAAGAACATATTTATCATGCAGCAATGCTCGACCCACATACAGCAGCAGAGCTTTCTATGGATGATATCATCCGTATGTGTGATGAATTAATAGAGGCCCATAGAGATTGGCTTCCCGAATATAAATAAGTGATCCTTAGCCAGATCGGAACATATTAAGATGATATCAAGACTGTTCAGACACATATACCGTGTTAGAGCAGTCTTTTTAGTTGACAATTTGTACGTACATATTACACACTGGAGAGTGAATTCATCTTACAGGAGGCGTTTTAGTCATGGATATGAATGAACGTATAGAAAGATGGAATGAAGAGGCGAGTCATTGTGAATGTGGATCAGCACATTATAAAGTGAATATTCAGATTTTTATGGAAAAAGGAGCACTGCAAAAGATTGCACCCTATGTGGTGAGTCAAGGTTATAAGCAGGTTAGCGTCGTTTACGATGAGAATACAGGAGAGGCTGCTGGAAGAAAAGTCGCAGGCCTTCTCGGAGATGCCGGCATTTTTGTAAGTGAAGTACTCCTTAACGCTAACAAAGCAGGAGATGTAATTGCTGACGAAGCATTTATTGTAGAGCTGCTTCTGGCCCTCTCCCATAGCAGTGAGGCGGTTTTTGCCGTAGGATCAGGAACTATTCATGATCTGGTAAGGATCGTATGCTTTAAAATGAACATTCCGTTCATTTCTGTTCCGACCGCAGCTTCCGTGGATGGATTTACTTCTGCAGGAGCGCCCCTGGTTATCCGCGGGGTGAAACAAACATTTCAGGCAACAGCACCCCGTGCTATTTTTGCCGATCTAGAAGTTCTGTCTGCGGCTCCGCAGGTACTGACGGCAGCTGGTTTTGGTGATATGCTGGGTAAATTTACTTCACTTGCAGATTGGAAAGTGTCGCGTGATCTCGGAAAAGAACCGTTTTGCCCGCTCGCTTACCAAATGACAGAGGAAGCACTGAATAGATGTGTTCTTCATGTGGATGATATTGCAGAAGGGAGCGAGAAAGGCGTCTCTATCTTACTGGATGCACTCCTTGTTTCGGGAATCTCGATGCTGATGATCGATCATTCTCGCCCAGCATCAGGGGGAGAACATCACATTTCTCATCGTCTCGAGATGAAATTTATGGAGCAGGGAAGACATGCTATTCTTCATGGAGCTAAGGTAGGAGTAGCTTCTGCGCTTCTAACCGACATTTACCGTGAATTGTATCGAACAGAGAATGTATTAGCATTCGAAGCATATCAAGATTTGCCAAAAAGAGAGCAGATGCAGGACTGGCTTAGCAAGGTAGGAGGACCTGCGACACTTGCCGACATGAACGTATCAGAATCCGAGTTTAAAGATGCCATGGATATTGCTCATACCCTTAGACCCCGCTATACGGGTTTGACGTATAGAAATGAAAAAGTGGTTCCTAATATGTAATAAGTGAAAGAAGATCATGTTATCAGCCAAACTCGAACGCTAATTTGGTGAGATATACTAGACATATTGTACGTACAAATTATTAGAAAGGATGTTCCAAGCAGAAGTGTTACCTTATCTGCCTTGAAACATCCTTATGTATTAGTCTACGAATTTTGTTTTAATATGGCATCAGCAAATAAAATGGATTTCGGAATCTTGAAAAATTGCTCTGCCTGATCTTGAAATGCCGGTGAAGGCAAAGTCCCTTGATGAAGCCATTTGCGGAAGGTTCCTGGATGCACGCCGATCCAGTGACTGACGTCTGTTACGGACAAATCATGTACCATACAGAGTCCCGTAAGAATGCGATTGCTCACAGGAGAACGGGTCACCGTCCGTTTCATAAAACGAGAGGCTTCGGGCTGGCAAATGACAGGACTTGTACGAATCACTTCTTCATTGAACAAAATGTGGCGCGGATAACCAAGCAACTGACATACCTTTTCGAGATTGGTATTTCCAGGAATACGACCTTCATATACCCATGCGCTTACACTGCGAGAAGATATAGATAAATCTTCTGCTAATTGAGACAATTTAATGTCATTAGCCATGAGGACAGCAAGCAAAATACGATTGCGGACCTGACAGCGAGTCGGTCTGCGGAAACGCTTAACGCGGACGCCTTTTCCTAGATATTTGCGGTTGATCAGAGACCAGGCCTGGATTGAGTGTTGATCTTGTTGTTTAGGCATATTTCCTCCGATTTTTTAATCAAATACTACAACAAGTAATGTTCACTTTCAAGTATACAGTTAACAGTGGATAAATAACCTTTTTATATGTGATAAGTCCTTGTTAGATGAATAATGCACTATTTTTCAAACCATATAATGTATATTATATCTATTTTATAGGATGTTTTTATACGTTTTTTTTATTTCAAACATAAAAAATAGGTCTAAAATACTAATTTTATCTTTCGTAAAAACCATATTTATTTTCTTATTCTATACTAAGTAGTTGAAAGCACTGTCAAATTTTATCTGTTTTCATAGATTAATAGGAAGGAGGAAAGAAGGGGGGCTGAAAGTGAACCCAGCACTGATTAATGTAGGTTTGGTAGGAATGTTGTTTACGTATGCATTTGGGGGCTGGTCTGAACTCTTGATTTTCTTGTGTATTGCTATGGCCGTAGACTATATAACAGGTGTAGCAGCTGCAATCAGAACAAAAGATAAACTGAACAGTGAAATCGGATTTTGGGGACTGAGTCGTAAAGGGCTCATGCTTCTTGTCATTCTGATTGCCAATCAATTAGATATGTTGATGAATACGGATATGATAAAAGGAGGAGCCATTTATTTTTATTTGGCCAATGAACTGATCTCGATCACTGAAAATTTTTCTCGTATTGGTTTTCCTATCCCTAATATCTTGAAGAAAATTATTTATGTTCTGAAATCACAGTCAGATGAAGAAGAAAAGAAAGAAAAAGAATCAAATGAAAAGATGACGAGAAAGACGAACACTGTGCAAGATGTAACCAATAAAGATATAGAAGCAGAATCGGAAGAAGACTCCAATAAGTAAATATCGAAGACTTGTTGAAGGACTATCTCTTCGTAGATGGAGCCTTTTTTTGTTTACCCTGAGAGAAACAAGGCTGATAATTTTCCAATGTTCGCGTGTTTATGATATATTTTTTGTAACGTATCTAAACAACTGATAAATAAGAAAAGTCTATAGACAAAGGAGCCGATATTTATGATTAAACACATTGTATTCTTCAAACTAAAAGATCGTTCGGAGGAAGCGATTCAGCGTACGGCTGAAATTCTTCGCAGTATGGATGGAAAAATGGAATTTGTAAGATCTCTGGAGATTGGCGTAGATGTTCTAAAAACAGAGCGTTCTTTTGACATCTCTCTAACGGCAGTAGTTGATTCCCTAGAGGATCTAGAGGCTTATCAAGTTCATCCTGTTCACCAAGAAATTATCAAACATATGAGTGAAGTCAAAGACTCTGCTGTTGCAGTGGATTACGAAGTGTAAGACCATATCTTAACAAGTAGAGAGAGGGAACTTACAAGTGGGCGATTTAAAAGATGTAATGGAAACCATGTTTATACTGATCGTCATTTTAATCGCATGTCCTGTCATGCTCATCTGGTTAAAGCGGAAAAACAAACGTAACCGACAACATACGAAACGGATGTGACTTCGATGTACTACGTAAATATAGATCAAATCAATTTGCGCCTTAACACCGTTCCTGAAATTACAGCTGCACTGAGGGAAGTTTCTTCTAATTGGGATGGAAGCCTGCTGTACGGCATGGTTCAGGAGAGAGCACTACATCTCGCTATTGAGACCGTGACAGACGTTGGAAGTTACCTTATCGATGGTTTTATTCTTCGTGATGCGAGCAGTTATGAAGATATTGTTGAAATTGTTCATGAAGCAGGAGCCTTTGACGAAGAGAGTTACCGTTTATTTATGAATCTTGTATCCCTTCGTAAACCGCTCGTTCAGGACTACTATGCCTGGGATCGGACAAGTCTTCATGAGATGACAGTACAGCTTCCTGCTGTATTGGACCGTTTTGGAGAGCAGGTTCGTGCATATCTTGAGCTTGAACTTGGACCGTTTCAGAAAGCCAGAAGCTAATAAAAAGGTATCCCAGAATTATTAATAGCTAGTAAAAGCAGCACCTTTCTTCAGGAGGAATCGTCATGTCAGTTTCACAAAATACAGATCAAAAACAGAATTCAGGGTTTCACCCGGTATATATGGCCGAGCTTTTGTTTAAAGAACGTCCTGTATTTCGTGAGGAAAAATTAATGGAAGTGATGCGGCGAATGACAGGGAATGCCCGCGTGCTTAAGAAACGTTTAAAAGATGGAGCTGCCGTCCCTGTTGGAACTTCACCTTCGTCAAGCGTAGCTTCTGAGACAGAAGAGCAGGAACCTCTGGTCATTATGCATACAGAGTTCATGGTACCATTTGAGGATGGCACGGTTCCTGCACAGACTTGTATTTTACCGGTCCATGAAATTACAGACAAAAAACGATTTAAAGGTTCATTAGAGCAGTCATGGCACTGGAAAGAAGCTACGGGGGTTATTGGCGATTGCAAATATCAGCTTCGAATTCATGACTTGTTTACAGCAGCATTGCCTCACAAAGAACGGTTACAGCTTTTTCAGCAGGCACTCAGTGCTGTGCTTGAGGTTGTACCATGTGACGCTCTTTACTTTTATGGAAGTGACAAGATCGTTGAACCTGCAGCCTATACAAAGGCTCTGCAAGATGGGGATCACCTGTACGGTGCGATGAATGTTCGTTTGTATCAAGCGGGAGGAACGGAGGCTCGCCGAGAACTTGTGATGGATACGGTGGGGCTTTCTTCGCTTGGTGTTCCGGATTTTCAGTGTCACTTCTCGGGTCTCGATCCCGACCAAGTTGCACAAACATTGTTTGGTGCAGCTTATTATCTGTTTGATCAAGGGGATGTCATTCTCGACGGTCAGCTACTGGGTACAGCGGATTCGCAGCGCTGGCGCTGTGAACATCAGGAATCGATTGTATCGCCTAGAAGGTATGTTATTGATCTCGATCCAGGTTCTCCCTATTACGCTGGTCAAATCGAGCCGTAAGTGATTTTGAATAAATAATTCTCCGTAAGTGTGTCAAGTCAAGCTCTTCCTGCTTATAATGCGTTAACAAGTGATGGGCATTCGCCCGGATAGCAGGAGGAAAGAACATGATGGAATGGAGTGTGGCTGTTGCGGCGGGAGCGTTTGTTATCCTCTCCGCCTTCATGATTGCGGTGCTTATGAATTTGCGAAGACTCATTAAGCAGTTACAAGGCACCATCCTTCAGATGGAAGAACGAACGCGTCTGCTGACTGTGGATGCAGTCCAGTTGCTTCAAAGAACGGATCATACGGTGCTCATGATGCAGGAGCATATCCGTAAGACAGCTTCTTTCGTGGAATCAATGGAAGCGGCGGGAACGGTGATCAGATCGACGACGCAGCAGGTTGATCATATCAGCTCTGCGATCTCCCATTCTGTTATGCAGCATGTACAGCATGCTCATGAAGAGAATCAGCAGCGCATGAGTCCATTATTTCGTTCTCTTGATGCCGGGCTGACCTTATGGTCGACCTGGCAGCGTTTCTCCAAAGCGTCCGGTGAATCCGACCCAAGTGAGAAGGAGTGAGCTTGACATGAATGACAAAAACAAAGGTTTGCTATGGGGAACATTAATTGGAAGTATTGCAGGTTCGATTACTGCGTTGCTCTTCGCGCCTAAAGCGGGAACAGAACTGCGTCAAGATATTACAGATGGCGCAAAGCTGGTTACAGAGAAAAGTCAAGATTTAGCGACTAAGATCACGGATCAAAGCTCCCAGCTTTCGGCTAAAGTAGTGGAAAAGACGGAAGGAATCATTCAAGAATTCCGTTCCATTGGTAAAACAAAACCGGTGTTCCTTACGGTGTCATCCATCAGCAGCTCTGAAGAAGAGGCGAAAGTAGAGGAAGCTATACTTGCCGAGATTAAAAAGATTAATGAGAGAAATAATTTATAATTAAGGATTCATAAGAATCTATGAGTCAGCTGCTTAGCTGATTAAAGGTCTGCGACTTCTTCCGCTGTTTTATTACAGCAGGTGAAGTCAGGCCTTTTTGTATTGTGGAGTTGTTGAAGGCTTGTGTGAAATGGAGTAAGATGTAGGTACCTTTTTGTCTGAAAAAACATAGAGTAAAGGTGAAAAGAAGGAAATTTTTGAAGAAGGAAGCGGTGTGTTCGTGCAACAAGCTATTGCTATTTTAGACTCTGGTGTTGGAGGATTGACCGTTGCCAAAGAAGTTATGCGTCAACTTCCTCGGGAAAAAGTAATCTATTTTGGAGACACTGCCCGTACACCATACGGACCCCGTTCGTCCGAAGAAGTAATACATTTTACAGAACAGATTGTTGATTTTTTAATTCAGTTTGACCCAAAAGTTATTGTGATTGCATGTAATACAGCTACGGCTGCTGCGCTTGAGCATATTAAGAAAAAAGTAGATATTCCGGTTATTGGTGTCATTCATCCCGGGGCTCGTGCAGCAATTAGCGCTACAAAGACCGCGAACATTGGTGTAATTGGCACGGTAGGTACCATTAACAGCGGGGCTTACACCGAAGCATTGAAACAGTTATCTCCTTATGTTCATGTGGAAAGCCTAGCTTGCCCTGCACTCGTTCCACTCGTGGAACAAGGGGATTTTCGTTCGGAACATGCAAAAAATACGGTAGAAAATTCACTCTCACGAATGAAGGAATTCCCAATAGATACACTCATTCTGGGATGTACACATTATCCATTTTTGACGGATTGTATCAAAGAAGTTATGGGGCCAAGCGTGAAGTTGATTAGCTCAGCAGATGAAACTGCGAGAGAAACCAGCACCATTTTATATGATAAACGCAAGCTTGCTACGATAGAGGATACGCCGGTTCACCAGTTTTTCTGCAGCGGAGATCCGGAGATGTTCCAAAGTATAGCCCGTTCTTGGCTAGGGGAACAGATTAAGAATACGCCTGTTGTATGGCAAGTATCTAAAATGCTGTAACCTTAACTTCATTCCATTCGTATAAAAAGCAACCTCTAGTCTGATATTCATACGGACTTAGGTTGCTTTTTTGTGGTCGTGAGTTCTGATATAGATGATTTTCACGGTGGACAATGTCATTTGCATATACTGCGGTAACATACGTTTTCGTTTTCTCATAGGAGGGATAAGGATGGAACGGTATGGATATCTAGAACTGTTAAATGACCTGGATGAAATATGCTCGGGCGATCCTGGGATAAGATACGGTGTAATCGGTAAAAGCGTGATGGGGAAGGATATCCCCTATATTGCCATCGGAAGGGGGAAGGTCCATCTTCATGTCAATGCAGGGATGCATGCAAATGAGTGGCTGAATGTTCCGTGTCTGATGTTTTTTGTTAAAAACTATATCAAGGCATTGAATGAAAAAGTGACATTTCATGGTCATCCGCCGGAACTTTGGTTTGAAGAAATTACATTGTGGGTACTACCTATGTTAAACCCAGATGGGATTGAGCTCGTACTCAGTGGACCTGTGGAAGATCACCCTTGGAAGAAGGAATTACTGGAGTTAAATGCGGGAGACACAGATTTTTCAAATTGGAAAGCCAATATTCGCGGTGTAGATTTAAATGACCAATTTCCTGCGTTCTGGCAGGAGGAGGCAAGTCGACGAGAGAAAAACGGGCCGGGCCCGAGAGATTTTGGGGGAGAGAGTCCTTTGTCCGAACCTGAATCTATTGCTTTGGCAAACTGGACGAAAGAAAGAAAATTTGATGCTGTCATTGCTCTTCATAGCCAGGGTCAAGAAGTATACTGGAATTATCGTAATGCGGAACCTGCATATAGTGAGAATTGGGCTGTACAACTGGCTGATGCTGCCGGGTACAAAGCGGTGAAACTTTGCGGAAGTGACGCAGGATATAAAGACTGGTTTATTCTTGAGTTTAGAAGACCGGGATTTACGGTCGAAACAGGACTTGGTGTGAATCCGCTGCCCGTATCGCAGTACGATACGATTGCTCAGGAAGTGGAGCGGATCATGGTGACCGCAATGATGCTGGTGAGTGCAAAACAAAACGGTGAATAGGATGAAGAAGGTGCAGGAGGGAAATGATACATGCCCTCCGTATGCCTTCATTATGGTATGATAATCATATTCTGAACTTAGGAAGGAGTACATGACAATGAAATGGAGAAGGTTATTTTCATTAAAAAGATGGTCACATATTATTAGACGTTTACCTGCATTGCTCACTTCTTCTAAGGTGTCGATGTTTGATAAAATGTTATTTCTTGTTCCTGCTCTTTTATACTGGATTCTACCAGATGTGCTACCGTTCATGCCCATTGATGATATCGGGGTGACGATGCTGCTGATGAACTGGTTTGTGACAAGAGCGGAGCAAAAATATTCAATTAATGCTTCTAGTGATCTAAGTAATCGGTAAAAATGAGAGGTTATTCCTTGCGATTTAAGCTGTTCTTGATTAAAATATAATGTATTGTCAATGGACAGGCTTATAATCTTCACAATAAATGCCTGAAGCACTGATCACTATTTATAGATTCTAGGAGATGAATATACATGAAAGTAAAGATCACTCGTAACGCAGCGAAAGTATTGAAGCGCGAACTGGACTTGCCTGAGAATGAAGGGAAATTGGTACGCGTTCTGATTACGCTGGATCATGGCGATCACGTGCATTATGGTATTGATTTTGATACACAAAAAGAAAATGATGAATTGGTTTCCACAGATAAAGAAATTGATGTTTTGCTTGAAAAAGGAAAACCAATGCTTGAAAATATTAAAGTGGACTACCTTTACTTTCCAAGAGAAGGTTTTGTAATTACAGACCCTTCACAAGGGAACAATATTAATCATTAAGCCTTTGGTGAAAGAAGAAGGGGAATAAATGGCTAACGATATTAGAGTATGTGAAAAATGTAAGCATATCAAACTAAAAAGTATGGTTTCTAAACTTCAGAAGATGGCTCCTGATGCTGAAATTAAGATCGGATGTAAATCTTACTGTGGCCCATGCGGTAAACGTGCCTTTGTATATATCAATGGACGATATATCAGTGCGCCTACAGAAGATGAAGTACTTGCGAAAGCAGCTCCGTTTATAAAAAAATAAAGACCACTGTATAACCTCCCTAATTTCAAACCATGCTAACGATGTAGCAGGATTTTGAGAGAAGGAGAGTGGTTTTCGAAATGAAGCACGATCATTCCAGTTTGCAATCTTCCACTTTGGTTGCGCAGGCTTCGAGTTCCGTTAAGAAACTGCACCATGCAGTAACTGCGGCGGTATCTCAGCCTACAGAAGAGCTCGTACAGCAGGCACAGAATCGATTGGTTCGTACTGAGAATGCTGTCAGAGCTGCTGAGCAGCAAACCACATATAGCGGTGTAGAATTTGCACAGGAGATTCTCTCAGAAGAGAAAGAACGTCTTTCATCCCTGAATGTGAGCAAAAAGTAAATATTCAGTGAGCAACGGCTTTATCACCCTGCACACCCAAAAAACCTGTCCGCACGAAAGTGCGAACAGGTTTTTTTGTGTGTAAAATAATCACTCTTTAGAACGTAGCTTATGAATTAAATTGTGTGTAATAAGCCGGTCGGAAATGGCTAATTCGAATATGCTTTTTTCGTAAGATGGTTTGCAGGCATGAATATCGGTTTGTTCACCTGCGGGCATTTCATAACAAGATCCATTTTCGAACAAATGGTCTTCCGAAGGAATATATACAAGATCACTGTTAGCGAAAGCGCCAGTACGAAGTACAGTCATCCGCTTGGAGGTACTCAGTAAATCCGATCCCATAAGGTAATTCTCTTCGGTAGAGATTCCGAGAAGGTGCAGAACAGTAGGAGTTATATCGATTTGTCCGGCAGGTTCAAGATAAACCCCTGCATTGTTTCCATCCGGGAGATGCATGAGCAAGGGAACCTGGTTCATGATTTGATGCATCTCGAGATCGCTGATTGATCTGCCGAGAAACGTTTCATAATCTGCTTTTTCCTTAATGGAACTGTCATGGTCTCCATAGACGAGAAGCAGGGTATCTTCCCATAGTCCTTCTTTTTTTAATTGTTCCACAAGTTCTCCGAGCGCTGCATCTGCATAATGAATGGATTGTAAGTAATCACCCATCATTGTTCCATCGAGAGAGCCGGTATTTAGTTCTTGTAAAGAAGCAGGCATGACATAAGGATGGTGACTGGTGAGTGTAATCATAAAAGAATAGAACGGAGCGGGATTTTCCCCTTGTTCTTCCGTTATATAATTGACAGATTGTTTGAAAAAGGATTTGTCACCAAGCGACCAGCCTACGGCTTCGTCCATAATATAGTTATTTCGGTTTAAGAATTCATCATACTTCATGTTTTTATATATCGTATACCGGTTCCAAAAACTGCTCTCATATGCATGGAAAGCGGCTGTATGGTATCCTTCGCTGCCCAGGATCGATGAGAGAGAGTCATATTCGTGATCCGGATACCTAACAAAAACAGAACCTGTAGGGAGAGGATGCAGCGATATATTCGTCAGAAAATCGGCATCTGAAGTTCTTCCTTGGCCGGTTTGATGATAGAAGTTTTCGAAGTAAAGGCTATCCTTCATTAAATTGTTAAAGTGAGGCGTAATTTCTTCTCCGCCGATTTCTTTGCCAATCACAAAGTTCATAAAAGCTTCCACTTGAACAATGATTACATTTTTTCCTTTATATTTCCCAAAAGTCTCAGCCCGGATGGCTTTTCTTGCTTCTTCTTGTTTTTCAGAAAAATAAGCGATGGTTTCTTCCAGTTCTTCATTAGAGACCGATGCCTGACTATTCATACGTTCTTTGTTGTAGCGATAAACATCATAACCATGAAAAGCGAGCAGACCCGTGACATTATAAAGACTCATATTCCACCAGTTTCCTTCAAAAAGTCCTGCAGCCCAAGTTTTGCTGGAATGATGAATAGGACCGACTGTGAGTATGATACCAAGAACGAAAGCGAGTACTCCGCTTACGAGTCTGTTTCGCAAAGAAGCTTGCTTATCTGCTTTTTGTTTTTGTACAGAATGGAGAGAACTGCGGTTTCTCCTGCTTCTTCGATATAAATGTATTACATAAAGCAGCCCAAATATAGCTAACAAGATAAGATCTATAAAGAACCATAGATCACTACTGTAAATTAGAGAACGAATACTATCTCCGAGTGAACCGACTTGTCCTGTCTGAAGCAATACCGGAACGGTAATAAAATCGCCAAAATAACGATAATAGACAAGATCTGCAAAGATGATTCCCGTTAGAAGGAGATTTAATAACGATAAAGCGATGATCCGGATTCGAATGGGCAGCCACAATACCCAAAATGAAACGATGAGCAAGGAACCAGCAGCGATAATATAATCAAGCCGGCTCATATCTATATTTCTTGCGTTCAGTTCATCATGGAAATATCCGAGTTTTAGAATCATGATGATCAGAAATAGAAGATAAGGAAGATAACTTTTGAGCCAGGTGAACTTCTTGTGATTTGAGACAAGTATGGGGTTTGAGATGTTAGGCAATATGTACCCTCCAAGTGAGTTTTTTTCATATTGAGATATAGATTTTCCTGTCTTATTATATCGCCTTAAGCCAGAGTAATAAACGTCAAGGTTTGCAAAAGAAAAGATATAGCCGCGTAATAACAATTTACTAAGGGGAAAATAAAAAAAGAGGGGTAAACAATACGTTTACTCCCTCTTTGTGTATTACGACCGATCTGGTCTTGGTGGCAATGGTCCCAAAAATTGATAAAACTGAGTTTCAATCCGACCATTGTACAATTTTCTGCGTTTGTCCGCTTTTTGATTGAAATGTTTTTCGAATGATGTAGTGGAGGTAATGGCAAAGAAAGACCATGTTGGTACTTCTGCAGCAACTCTCCCTAAGGAGTAGATCAGTCTTTCAATTTCCGTTTGCTCTCCAATCCGTTCCCCGTAAGGTGGGTTTGTAATCAGACAGCCATAATCGCCTTTTAGGCGTACACGGGAAACAGGAAGAACATCAAGTTTAATCTCCTTCGCAAAACCGGCGCTTCTGACGGCAGCTTCTGCGACTTCAATCGCTTGCGGGTCAATATCACTACCTGCGATTTGCAGTGGTACATCGTCTTTCACGAGATCAAAGGCTTCTTCCCGTGCTTGGTCCCACACTTCAGTAGGAATAATCGGCCAATGCTCAGCACTAAAGGAGCGGCGCAGACCAGGGGCAATGTTCCAACCAATCATTGCAGCTTCAACCAGCAGGGTTCCAGAACCGCAGAACGGGTCATAAAACGGGCGATGCGGGCCCCATCTGCTCAGTTGAATAAGAGCGGCTGCCAGTGTTTCTTTCAGTGGAGCCTCGGTTACGAGTTTACGGTAACCACGTTTATGAAGGCCAGTTCCGCTAGTATCGAGCGTCAGCATAGCTATATCATTAAGCAAATGGACCTCAATGACCAGACGGGGGCCATCTTCCGGAAACCATTCCGTATGATGAGTCTGCTTTAGTTTTTCTACAATGGCTTTTTTGACAATCCCTTGGCAAGCGGGAACACTGGATAATTGCGATTTGTGGGAACGTCCTTGGACTGGGAATTCACCATCCGCAGGAATCCAGTCTTGCCAAGGTAGAGCTTTTGTTCCTTCAAATAGTTCATCAAACGTAGTAGCTTTGAATTCACCCATTTTAATGAGGATTCGGTCAGCACTACGTAGCCAAAGATTACATCTGGCAATATCAATAAAATCACCGGAGAACATTACCCGCCCATTCTGGGTGGTTACGTCGGTATAGCCGAGAAGTTTCAATTCTCTTGAAACGACGGCTTCTGTCCCCATTGGGGTCGTTGCAATTAATTGCAAAGGTTGCATAAAGAAACGTCAACTCCATCTTGGTCATCACTGCTGCTTATAAAGAAGCGGCAGGATTACCATTCTTATATTTTCTTATATTTGAGTGTGTTCTTGCCTGATTGAATCAGGACCAGTACAATGATATACGCACCTTTCGTCTTTCGTCTAGGGTAGACAAAAACAAGGGTATATAAAACAAACATTTATTATAGAACAATTATGTCCATAAGGAAAGTAGAATGAAGGAGGAATTGAGTGAAGTGAATATTCATCCAGACGATTATGTAAATGATTTATATAAGGAAGATCCGCTCTTGGCTGAAGTGATCCAGACGATTAAGGAAAAGGGGATGCCAGAGGTGTCCGTTGCCCCTGCCTATGGCCGATTACTAACGTTTCTCGTACAAACATCGGGAGCCAAAAAAGTGCTTGAAATCGGGGCCCTGGGCGGTTACAGTGGCATCTGTTTATCCCGAGGAATGTCTGAAGAAGGAAGACTCACCTCCCTGGAACTTAAGGAAGAATATGCGGCACTTGCACATGCCCATCTGACAAAGGCAGGGTACGGGGAGAAAGTGGAATATAAGATTGGACCTGCGGCCGACAGTCTGGAGGAACTCAAAAAAGAAGGCAAGAAATTTGATTTCTTTTTTATTGATGCAGATAAAGAGAATTATCCGGTATATCTTGAATATGCAATACAGCTGGCAAACCCGGGAGCTATTATTGCGGGGGATAATTGTTTCTTGCGCGGCAGAACGCTGAATACAGAGAAAAACGGGCCTTCCGTTCAAGCGGTTCGTAAATTTAATGAAAGCATCGCTACTGATGAACGCCTAATTAGTACCATGCTTCCCGCTTATGATGGACTTGCGCTGGCAATCGTGAAATAAGTCATCTTTCTTTATAAGTTCTCACAAAGTTAAAAGGCAGCACTCCCGCTATTACATGAGCCGGGGGTGCTGCCTTTTATACGTCTGCTTTTTCATAATATAGTTTGAATACCAGGTCCTGATTGTAGTTACCGAACCCTGTTCCAAATAATGTGGCTCCTCCGATATGTTCCGCATCTTCTTCCACGGCAATTCGAAACGTCCACTGCTTAGAACGGATGTCCACATCCTCTAGTGTAATATCTGAGATTTTATGTCCATCGATAAAGGTACCTTCCTTGTTTACACGAAGCACTTTATAAAGTCCATATTGGTTAATCTCATCCCACCACCATTCGGGTGTGAATTTGCCGCGCGATCCGCCAAAATCTCCAGGGCTCGTCCAAATACCAAGTCGTATTCCATTGAAGAAGAAAGAAATATCGGAAGGCCAATTATCATTAGCCGAAGGAGCTTCGGAAGAAATTTCAAAAGAAATTTCAAGTTCCGTAGGTTCTTCGCTTTTTAGGATAAAATTCGCAGTTCGATACTCTACATAACCTTTTGTAAACCATAGAATTTTCGCGTTTACTCTCTCCGCATCCAAAAAATATCTGGGTTCGTCAAACATACCGATTACTTTTGTGGTTGTTGCAAGGCCGCAGGTTGGCTCAACAACGAAATCACTATAATGACCGATTGAAACAATGTATTCGTGGAACCTTCGGCGTGTTCTTTCTTTTTGAGGGAAGACGATCTCAATCCCTTCGGTAGTTAGCTTACACATTTTCTTCGTTCCGTTCTGACCGGACACAAGGCTGGATGTGATAATTCCTGCTTTTTCTAGTTTTTTAACATGCATCGTCATGATTGCACTGCTTAAATTTAAAGCTTGGGCTAGTTCTTTTACGTTCATATCTTGATGTGACAGTAGTTCAATCATTCGCAGTCTGACATCACTTGCAAGTGCCTCATACACAGGGAGATATAATTCATTTGTACTAATGATCATGAAAGTGAAGTCTCCTTCGGTCAATTGGTTGTTTCAGTATATTTTTGGAATAGATGGATTAATTATATTATAAATAGTCCTAGGATACTATGCTAAGGTTTCTATGATATGTGATCATATGTATCCTTATGTCATACGCTAAGTAGATTCAAAAAAAGTAACAAGGACTTTCTTATCAAGCTTCACTTACCGGCTTGAAGAAAGTCCTTGTTATGAATTTGTTCAATTAGATCGATATAAATCAATGTTATTAGCGTGACTCAATAGACTTTCGTGAATAAAGTTTTGTCCGTACCCAAACCACATTAATGAGAAGAAGTACACCAGAGATAATAAAGAGACCTTCAATCCCAATAAAACCGGATAAGAATCCTCCGACTACAGCGCCAATCATGTTTCCTAAAGCCAGTGTACTGCTGTTAAATCCAAAGGCACGGCTTTCCATTCCGTCGGGGGTATACTTTCGAATCAGAGAGTTGACGCTTGGAAGCAGTCCTCCCATAAATACACCCATGAGGAATCGGATCGCGACAAGCTGCCATACACTATTTACGAAAGCTTGAGGAATCAGTGTTAAGGCAGCTCCAATCAGCGCGAAAGTCAAAATACGATGAGACCCAACCTTATCACTCAGTTTACCGAGTAGTGGAGAAGTGATCATATTTGAAATTCCGGCTACTGCACTAACTACTCCGGCAAAAAAGGCGAGGTTTTCTGCTGTACCATGGAGCTTATGTACATATAGCGGTAAGAGTGACATCGGGCTTACCATTGCAAACTGCAGAAGAAATGTAACTGCAAATAGCGCAGGTAATTGAGGTGCTTTTGTCAGCTCACGTAAACCTTCCATAACCGATTGCTGGGGCAGATGTGAAGCTTCTTCCCGATCGAATTTTTCTCTAACCAAAAAGAGTGCCAGCATGGACGCAATAAATATAAGTGAACCTGTAATGTAAAAGATAGGTCTGAATCCTACGAGATCGGCTAGAATTCCGCCAATGAGAGGGCCAAGGATTGTACCTGCTACTTGTCCAGATTGAACAGTTCCCATTGCAAAGCCCATTTGTTTCTTCGGTGTCGTTCCAGAAATGAGTGCTACAGCGGCGGGATTAAAGCCGGATATTGTACCGTTTAATAAGCGAAGGAACAACAGATGCCAAGGACTGGTAGCTAGTCCCATAAGGGCGATTACAATCGCCATTCCAAATCCGGAACGAAGCAACATGATTTTTCTGCCATATTTATCTGCGAGTTTTCCCCACAGAGGCTGAAAGATAAATGATGTCAAAAAGTTAGCGGCAAAAATAAAACCTGCCCACAGTCCGATTTCTCGTTCTCCCGTTACACCAAGGTCTTGGGCCAGATAAAGGGACAGAAACGGAGTTACCATTGTCATGCCTGCATTTACGAGAAACTGTCCGAACCAGAGCACAATGAGATTAACTTTCCATGATTTCAAGGCGCCAGTTCACTTCCTTTCTGCCGTTTCTTAAGTTGAGTGTTTCCATTACTTCAGTATAACACACTGAATTTTTGTTAACGGTTAAGCAGTTTAATGATAGAAATTCTTTACAACATCTTCAGATGTCTTTCATGTTAGGCAGAAAAGCTTCATCTAATTGTCAAGGGATGTTCGTTTTCCTATCCTTGTTACCTGTTCATAAAAAGGGCATAATAAAATAAAGACTTGAGAATAGGGGAGGCCCCAAAATGGCATACAATAATACGTTTATAGAAGCCAGCTTCAAAAGACAAGTAGATCGGTTGCCTGTATGGTACATGAGACAAGCAGGGCGCTATGACCCTGAATATCGGAAGATAAAAGAAAAATACACACTTTTGGAGATTTGTAAACAGCCGGAACTTGCAGCTGAGGTGACGATGTTACCCGTACGCAAGCTAGGTGTGGATGCAGCTATTCTTTATTCCGACATTATGAATCCGGTAGCTTCTCTTGGTATTGACTTTGACATCGTTAAAGATGTTGGGCCTGTCATCGATAATCCAATTCGCTCAGCGGCTGATATAGATCGTCTTAAGCCCATTGATGTCGATAAGGATCTATCTCACATCATGGAGACCATTCAAATATTAAATAACGAACTTCAAGTTCCGCTCATTACTTTTGCAGGGGCTCCTTTTACAATTGCAAGCTATTTAATTGAAGGTCGCCCGTCGAAGAATTACATACGGACGAAAGAGATGATGTATAGTGAGCCAGCTCTGTGGTTTACATTAATGGACAAACTTGGAGATATGGTAATTACTTATGTTCGTCATCAGATTGAAAATGGAGGAAAAGCTTTTCAGGTGTTTGACAGCTGGGTAGGAGCTCTTGCCCCACAAGACTTCAAATACTATGTACTGCCTACCATTACTCGTATTTTTGATGAACTGTCGGATCTAAAAGTACCTAAAATATACTTCCCAGGCGTGAGTTCAGGTGAACTGCTACCTACGCTGCATGATATTAAAGCTGATATTATTGGACTTGACTGGAGAGTCTCTATTACGGAAGGTCGCTTACGACTCGGTGAGAAGTTTGCCGTACAAGGTAATCTGGATCCTTACGTGCTGACTGCTCCAATGGACACCATTAAGCAATATGCCAAAGATATTATTGATCAAGGCATTCAGTCACCTGGCTATATATTCAATCTGGGGCATGGTCTATTCCCAGAGGCTTCGATAGAAAAACTGAAAGAACTTACGGATTATGTTCATGAATATTCAGAGCAAGCCATTCGTGCACAGAAGTCAACCGTTTCTTAAATAAGACTTAACAAGGGTGGGACAAAATAATGAATCAAATCGGTGTACTCGTCATGTCGTATGGCACTCCTCAAAGTATGGAGGATATTGAAGCATATTATACACATATCAGACGCGGGAATAAGCCATCAGAAGAGCAACTCGCTGAACTTACCGAGCGATATGAAGCGATCGTTGGCGGAGTTTTTCCGCTTCGCGAGAATACGAACAAGCAGGTGGAATCGTTAGAGCAAACTTTGAAACAGGATGCTAGAACAGCAGGTAAGGAGTACCGATGTTATCAAGGTTTGAAGCATGCGAGCCCATTTATTGAAGACGGAGTAGATGCGATGGCGGCGGATGGCATCAAAAAAGCAATTGGTATCGTACTCGCTCCTCATTACTCTACGATGAGTGTTGGATCTTACATTAAGAGAGCCGAAGCAAAAGCAGAGGAACATGGGATAGAGATGAGCTTTATTGAATCCTATCATTTACATCCTAAGCTCATAGAGGCACTTACCAAGCGAGTGAGCACGAAGCTGAACGATTTTGAAGAGGCGGGAGCGATCCGTAAAGACGTTCGGGTATTGTTTAGTGCTCATAGTCTGCCAGCAAAAATCGTAGAGATGGGTGACCCTTATCCAGAACAACTGCTTGAGACTTCCAAGGTTGTAGCGAAACAAGCCGGGGTAGATCGTTGGCAGTTCACTTGGCAAAGTGCAGGTAGAACAGCCTCGCCGTGGCTTGGACCGGATATACTTGATACACTGCAGGAGCTTAGCAAAGAAGAGGTTGAGGATGTACTAGTAGCACCTATTGGTTTTGTATCGGATCATTTGGAAGTATTGTATGATCTGGATATTGAAGCAAAAGCAGTAGCTAAAGAACTCGATATGCGTCTTATGCGCATTGATTCGCTGAATAGTGACCCGCTATACATGGAAGCACTCAGTGATGTCATCATTAGACGAGCTGATGAAAAATGGAACGCTTAATAAGTAGTAACCTTTTATAAGGTGTCATTTACCATAATTCTTATTTAAATAACCGCAAGCGGCTCTTTGATACGAGCACAGCTTTGCGGTTATTTTGTTTGCCTGCCTATAACTCTCTTTGCCACTATGAATTCACACCAAAAATCCTTTAAATGGTATAATAGATTCGTTTGATAGACTCGTAAGGTTACTTTGCTAGTCAATTACAAGAAAAAGGAGATTTTATGCTACCCTCAAGAACAAATAGAAGTAAAGTGGCGAAAAGAAAAAAACAACGTAAAAGAACCCAGCGATGGATAACCATAAATATGGTATTGGTTCTACTTGTTGCAGGTGTTTTTATTGCGATTAGAACTGGAGACATGTCGCGGACCTTAAGTGATAATCAGGATCAAGCAGCTAATCAGGTAAATGGTCCTGACTTATCAAATTCCGATTCGGAGAGCAACGAGAAACCTGCTGATGATACGGAACAAGATCTAGCCGATAAGGAAGAAGATATAGATGATAAGCAGCAGGCCATAGAAGAACAAGCTCCAGATCCAGATCCGATCTTAGAAGAGGGACAAAAGCTGGAATCTCAGTCTGAATCACAAATAGAGCAAAGCTTGAAAAACGAATCTGATGAGAAAATCAATGATGAATCGAATAAATCAGAATCAGCGAAAGAACCAGTGAAGGAAGAAGTAGCAGAAGAAGAGAAATTAGTAAATACGTCTGCTAAAGAGTCAATTACTATGCACTTTGCAGGGGATGTTCAATTCTCAGGTAAAGTAGAGGATTTATTATTGAAGAAAGGGTTCGACTATCCATATCAACACTTGGGCTCCTTGTTTACAGATGACGATCTTACATTTGTTAACTTGGAGACTCCTGTTACTACAGGTGGAGTAGCGGCACAAAATAAAAGCTTCGTATATAAATCATCCCCGAAAGCTCTCAAATCACTAGCTGCTGCGGGTGTGGATGTGGTAAACCTGGCCAACAATCATATATTGGACCAAGGAGTAAAGGGTCTTACGGATACACTTACGCATCTGAACAACAATAAACTTAGCTATGTGGGTGCTGGTCTGAATCGAAAGGAAGCCTATAGCCCTGTTTATTACGAAAAAAATGGGATCAAAATTGCTTTACTAGGTTTTACTAGAGTTATGCCTGAGGCCAGTTGGCGGGCAGAAGCAGGAAAACCTGGTGTCGCAGACGCATACAATAGTACGGAAGCGGTAAAAGCCATAAAGCAAGCTAATAAAAAAGCGGATTTAGTGATTGTGATGGCTCATTGGGGAAAAGAGCGGCAGACCACTCCTGATGAGAACCAAAAAAACCTGGGCTATGAATTTATTGATGCAGGCGCAGATCTTGTCATTGGCGGTCATCCCCATGTACTTCAAGGTTTGGAATCCTATAAAGGGAAATGGATCGCCTATAGCACGGGTAATTTCATTTTTTCAAGATCAGCTACTGCGGAAACTTGGAAAACAGCCATATTTGAGGCGACATGCCAAAAAGACGGGAATTGCGGTATCAAATTATTACCTTATCATGCAGAGCTGGGGCAACCTGTTCCGATGAACAAGAAAGAGGGCACAGCACTGTTGCGTGAGGTTCAAAGCAGGTCATTCGGAGCTGAAATAAGTGAGGATGGGACGGTCTCATCCATAAAATAAGTCGTTCCTGCAAAGAGGGTGAGGTTAGATGGATAATCCATGCGTAGCACATCGCGGGTATTCTTCACTTGCTCCCGAGAATACAATAGCTGCGTTTAAACTGGCTATGGAGCAAGAGCAGGTTTCTTGGATTGAGCTTGATGTGCAGCTCTCTAGTGATGGAGTTCCTGTGGTAATCCATGATTTTCGGCTGGAACGAACAACGAACGGCAGTGGAAATGTAAGAGATCATACACTGGCAGAACTAAAAAAACTGGATGCCGGAAGCTGGAAATCAAAGAAGTATGCGGGGGAACGTATCCCTACACTGACGGAAGTGCTTGAACTTACCAAGGGGAAAGTGAAGCTTAATATTGAGCTGAAAACGGTCGGTAACATGTATCCGGATTTGGCGGCTTCTGTTGTTGGAAAACTGTACGGCGTATGGAAACCTCGTGATTATGTCATTACCTCTTTTGAGACGAAGGCATTACGACAGGTAAAACGAATCCATCCGGAAATTCCCACAGGGCTGATTATTAATGCATCTCCTGCAGATCTTGCAAGGCAGCTCGAAGAACTAGGATGTCATTTTCTATCCATTGGATATCCTTATGTCACCAAGTCGCTAATAAAGGAGATGAATAGTAAAAATATTAGAGTCATGGCATGGACGATTGATTCATCACGTATCATGCGTAATATTGCGGCGCTTGACCCAAGTATTATGCTGTGCACGAATCGACCTGAATTGTGGAACAAGGCGAATTCCAGGAAGTTATCGAAATTATTCAAACCTAATTCATTCAAGTAGACATGACAAGAGGAGAGAAGAGATATGCACAAAACAATTCGAAATGTATATTGTGTGGGGCGAAATTACCGGCTTCATGCGGAAGAACTAGGGAATGCAGTTCCGGAAGAACCTATGATTTTCATGAAACCATCTCATGCACTTGTAATGATGAATGGACAGACTCTTGCACTACCTGAAGGACGCGGAGAAATCCATTATGAAGCAGAACTTGTCATCAAAATTGGAAAAGAGGTTTGTCCTGGAGAGGTTATAAATCAAGTAGTGGAATCCTACGCTTTCGGCATTGATTTTACCCTGCGAGATGTACAGTCTAAGCTAAAAAGCAAGGGGCATCCATGGACAGCAGCGAAAGGGTTCCTTGGTTCTGCTCCCATTAGTGAGTTTATGCCTTTTGAAGGAATAGATACGCTCATAGAATCCGATTTTACGCTGAATAAGAATGATGAGGAAGTGCAGCGGGGCAATATTCAGGACATGATCTTTAGTCTTCAGGACATCGTAGATTATGTAGCCCTGCATTATGGACTTGGTGAGGGAGACATTATATTTACAGGAACGCCTGCAGGTGTTGGACCAGTCAAGTCTGGCGATATGCTAAAACTAAGCTTTGCCGGTGAAGATATAGGCAGTATTACTATCAAATAACCTGATGAATGATAAAGGAACTAAATAAGGACACGCTTTTGCGACTATCCTGATTCAGATAGTTGTGATTGCGTGTTTTTTAATATTGTCTGATCCAATAGCTGGACTGACTCGGCATGGATCCGCGTGTTATACTATTGAAATATAAAATAGATGTACAGGAGAACTGACTCTTATGGATTGGATATTGGGCACTTTATTTGCACTCCTCGTGGCTGGTGCTGCCTATAGGAAGAAATCATTGACAGGATCGGGTTTTGCTGCAGCTGTTGTGATGGGTGCAGTATACTATGGAGCAGGCAATTTATTCTGGTTCGGTACATTGCTGCTATTTTTTATTACTTCGACCCTGCTCTCGAAATATAAGAAACGTGAGAAGCGTGAATTAGAAAAATCCTATGCTAAGACGGGAAACCGGGATGCTACTCAAGTATTTGCAAATGGCGGACTAGGGATGATATTAGTCATTCTATATGCTCTTTTTCCACATCCCGTGTGGATGTATGTTTTCATTGGGATCATGGCAACTGTTACAGCAGATACGTGGGCTACTGAAATTGGAAGTCTTAGCCGTAGAACACCGAGATCAGTCACTACACTGCAACCCGTAGCTCCTGGGGCTTCTGGGGGTGTGACATTGACGGGTAATATGGCATCCATGTCAGGGGCGCTTCTTATTGGTGTGGGGGCCTATCTTTTCTTACAAGTAACAGGGCAGGAGATGTCAACTTCCTTATTAGAATTTGCACTAATTGGGCTTATCTCTGGGTTCGCTGGGGCTTATCTTGATTCCCTTTTAGGAGCGATGGCCCAGCGAATGTATAGCTGCTCTATATGCGGTAAAGAAGTGGAAGTGCATGAGCACTGCGGCGTTAGAACGATAAAAAGTCGTGGTTTAGGCTGGATGAGCAATGACCTTGTGAATTTACTAAGTTCCTTGTTCGGCGGAGCTCTGGCAGGTATTCTGGGATACTTTATATTTTAAATAACTAGATTTGTAGGGTGGTGATAAATATGGATCCAATAGACAAACAGGAAGCAATCTTGGACGCGGGTTATCATCTATTTGGGATGAAAGGTTTTTACGAAACCAAAATGTCCGAAATTGCGGAAGAGGCTGGCATCGCCAAAGGGACTATTTATTTATATTTTAAAAATAAAGAAGCCCTTTTTACAGCAGTTACCCGCAGAGATTGTGATCGTTTTCTTCAGTCAGCCAGAGCTATTTTAAAAGACTCTTCTATGAACATGCAACAGAAATTAATCGTTTTCGCGCGGAATCATTTAACATATTATTATGAGCGCCGCCAGCACACAAAGCTGTTCTTTATGACGCCAAATAATGATCCTGAACTTATGGAGTACATGAAGCGTTTTTTACAGGAGTATATGTATATTGTACAAGAAATGCTCACGGAAGGCGGACTACCAGAACCGGAACTCTATGCCGTATCTTATATTGGTATTTTAGACCGGCATAAAATGGATATCATGGTTAAACCGAATTTTGGAGCAGAGGAACTGGAGAAAAGAGTGAAGTTTGCCAGCAACTTATTCATCAATGGTTGCGGTAAGGAGCTTACGAGCTCGTACTTCACCTAATAAACAGCACATACAAGATTCATCTAAATTGAAGTAAAGTAGGGAAATTTCATAATGAATATAATGACAGTTGAAAACATTTCCAAAAGCTATGGAGAAAAGATTCTTTTTAAAGACGCCTCTTTTGGTATGAATGATCAAGATAAAATCGGAATTGTTGGTGTAAACGGAACAGGTAAATCAACATTTCTTCGCGTGATTGCTGGTAAGGAACAAGCAGATGAAGGAAATGTGGCAATCGGTAATCATGTACGGATCGAGATGTTAGATCAGAACCCGGACTATGACCCGGATATCACGGTATTGCAGCAAGTATTTCAAGGCGACTCACCCGAAATGCAGGTTGTTCGCAGCTATATGGAAATTATGGAACTATTAGAACTAAAGCCTAATGATGAAACGCTGTTGCAGAAACTAACTTCATTTAGCGAAAAGATGGAAGAACATGATGCATGGCAGCTAGAGAGTGAAGCCAAGACGATTCTTTCTAAACTCGGAATTCATCAGATTGATGCGAAAATGGGCAGTTTATCCGGTGGACAGCGAAAAAGAGTAGCGCTTGCCGCGGCACTCATCCATCCATCAGATCTGTTAATACTGGATGAGCCTACGAACCATATTGATAACGATTCTGTGGTTTGGCTGGAACAGTATTTGCAAAAACGTCGCGGTGCGCTTCTTATGATTACGCATGATCGCTATTTTCTGGATCGAGTAGCCAATGTCATGATTGAACTTGATCATGGACGTCTTTTCCGGTATGAAGCCAACTACACTAGATTTCTAGAACTGAAGGCAGAGCGTGAAGAGAGAGAAGCGTCATCAGAGCAAAAACGGCAAAATTTATTACGCAACGAACTTGCTTGGATTCGCCGCGGAGCAAAAGCGCGGACGACAAAGCAAAAAGCAAGAATTGACCGCTTTGAAAAATTGAAAGATCAGGATACTCTTCATCGCTCCGGAGATCTGGAAATGTCGGTGGCTTCTGCTAGACTGGGCAAGAAGATTTTAGAAATAGAGCATCTGTCTAAAAAAATCGAAGATCGCACCTTGGTGGATGATCTAAGTTACATCGCGGTTCCTGGTGATCGGGTAGGTATCGTAGGGCCAAACGGCAGTGGTAAATCAACGCTACTCAATATGATTGCAGGACAAATACAGCCTGATTCTGGTGAGATTGTGGTAGGACCTACCGTTAAACTGGGTTATTTTACGCAAGAACATCAAGAAATGGACGAGAATCTGAGAGTTATCGAATATATTAAAGAAGAGGCAGAAGTGATTCGTACGGGAGACGGAGAGACCATTACAGCAGCTCAGATGCTGGAACGATTCTTATTTCCTCCTGCAGCGCAGTGGACGTATATTTCCCGTTTATCAGGGGGAGAAAAGCGCCGTCTGTATTTGTTAAGAGTCCTTATGTCTGCACCTAACGTACTTCTTCTAGATGAGCCTACGAATGATCTGGATATTAGTACCCTAAGTGTTCTTGAAACCTATTTGGAAGATTTCCCTGGTGTTGTTATCGTGGTATCCCATGATCGTTATTTCCTTGATCGCACGATTGATAAAGTGCTTGCCTTTGAAGGCGAGGGACAGGTGAGAGTACATGTAGGGGACTATTCTGAGTATGCGGAGTGGCTTGCCAAGAATGGTCAAGAGCCTCGAAAAGAGCCGGTAAAGAAAGAAACAGTGATAGAGAAAAATGATTCTCCAGCTGCATCCATGAAGTCTGAAGATTCGTCAAAAACGAAATTGAAGTTCAGTTTTAAAGAGCAACGGGAATATGAGCAGATCGATGCGATGATCGAAGCTGTAGAGCAGAAGATAGAGGATCTTACTTCTCAGATGGAAGCAGCTTTTGCTGATGCGTTAAGACTTCAAGAACTAATGCAGGAACAGAAAGAAGCGGAGAAAGAACTGGAACAGTTAATGGAACGATGGACTTATTTAAATGAACTAGCCGAGCAGATCGAACAGAACAAAAAGTAAGTGGAAAAATAGGGGCCGCAGTCCTGGAAGTATCAGAAGGGGGAGAATGCCTGTGTAACAAGAAACGAATGAACGCCTCGCATTGTTGAAGGAAAAAGGCAGATTGCTTCACAAATGGACTTCCAGAGAAGAAAACCTGCAAGAACTTGAAAAAAGGGGAGAAGAACTCCTTTATGTCCGAACATCTGCGTGCAGAACAAAAGGATGTAGATCAACTCTTAAAGACTTCGTTGTCTTCTTTATTTTACAGTTTGGTGGGGAGAAAAGAAGAGAAGCTGGAGAAAGAGGAGAAAGAACTTCTAGAGAGTAAAGCATTATATGACGAAGCGAACCGTGCTCTTGAAGATATTCGCAAACAGCTGGCTGAAGTTAGAAGCGAGATTGCAGCTTTGTATGAATGGCAGCACTGGAAACAAGAATACGATGAGCTTATGGCTGACAAACAGAAAAGCTTGGTAGATTCAGATGCTTTTATTCAGAAGTGTTTGGAACATGAGGTCAAGATTAAAGGGCAACTGAAAGAGATTGAGGAAGCAGAGACAGCAGGCAATCGAGTGCTCAATAGTCTCGATGAGGCTGCGGAATCTTTAAAATCAGCGGGGAATTGGGGAACTTACGATATGCTTGGTGGAGGAATGATCTCCACACATATTAAACATAGCCGAATTGGGGATGCAGAGGATCATGTTCATGATGCTCAGTTATATCTTCGTAAATTCCAGGAAGAGCTTCGTGATGTCGATGTCATCCTGAACAGTAATTTTGAAATTCAAGGCTTGCTTACTTTCGCGGATTATTTTCTTGATGGATTTTTTAGTGACTGGTTGGTACAAAATAAAATCCATGATGCCCAGGATAGCGTAAGTAGTGGTATGGGAGAGGTGGGTCGAGTTTTAATCAAACTTGATTCCACGAAGCAGAAACTACTTGGTGAACTTAAAGATTGGGAGGACAAGCGGAAGAGAGCGGTAGAAGAAGCTTAGCAGTCGTGAAATGCATCCCCTAGAACATATCGGTTATACGCTCAGAGCTTCTAATGTCCATTCTAAGGGCTATACTTCAAGTGTATGAATTCCTATCATATGATAAGAAAATAAGACCCCGAGAGGGGTCTTATTGTTTAAGAAGAATATGAAGTTCGTACATTTTTTCATGAGTTGGAGAACCTTGTATACTACGAATTTTATCACGCATTTTTTCTACCTTAATTTCGTGATGATCGTTGTAATTGTTCAATCAAAAAGAGATTTAAGCAGTGATGTAAGCAGCTAGCAGTCTAGCTGTATTGATTACTGCTTTTTTATGTGTACGTTCCATAGCATGGGAAGCATGTACACCAGGTCCGATCAAAGCCGCACGAATATTGTTACCGCCGCGTAGTGCAGCTGTAGCATCCGAACCATAGAAAGGGTAGATATCGACAGCGTAGTCGATGTCAGAAGCTTTTGCTAGTTCAATCAGCCGGGATGTCATTTCATAATCATAAGGTCCCGAAGAATCTTTTGCACAGATCGACACGTCGGTTTCTTTACAAGACAGATCGTCTCCAATACAGCCCATATCCACAGCAATCATTTCATCAATATCACTTGGAATATAAGCCGTACCGTGACCAACTTCCTCATAGTTGCTGATTAATAGTTTCACTTGATGTTTAGGCGTCCATTGATTACTCTTAGCGGATTCCAGTAAGGCAAAGAGGGCAGAGACACTTGCTTTGTCATCCAGATGGCGAGATTTGATATACCCGCTGGCAGTGAACTCGGCACGTGGATTAAAAGAAATGAAATCGCCTACTCCGATTCCTAGATCCAAAACATCTTGTTTTGTTTCTACAAGCTCATCGATTCTGATTTCCATATGATTCTCTTCTCGTTTGAATTCTCTGGCACCTGCATAGACGTGAACGGATGGAGCTGTAGACATAATTGTACCTGTATAGGACTTGCCGCTACGAGTATGAATGATGCAATACTCATTTTCAATGGAATTCATCATGAATCCACCGATGGATGTTAATTTTAATGTTCCGCTAGAGGTAATAGAACGAACCATAGCACCCAGTGTATCGACATGAGCACTTAACGCGATAGTTCTGCTATTGTCCTCACCTGGAAGCGTGATAATGGTGCCGCCTTTTGCATTGCGCTCATACGAAAACCCAAGTCTCGACACTTCTGCTTCGATAAATTCCATAATGTGATGAGTAAACCCACTAGGGCTCGGAGTGTTAAGTAATTTATCGAGTAATTGTAAAGTATATTCCTCATTGATTTGAATGCTCATCGTTCGATCTCCCTTGTCATGTATTGTATCTGACCCTGCTTGAAAAAACTGCTGTAAATCATGGAGAATCCCTTGCCGACTATTGGCAAGGGATTCTAGGTATAATATTTTATTTCGTAAGCTGTTCCATTTGGGTGATTACCTCTTCGAACACGGCCATAGCCTCTCGAATCGGTTCTGGGGAAGACATATCAACACCTGCTTTTTTCAGGATATTGATAGAGTAGTCACTTCCGCCGCTTTGCAGGAAGCCAAGGTAACGATCTACTGCAGGTTGACCTTCTTCCAGAATCTGTTTGGAGAAGCTTGTTGCTGCAGAGAACCCGGTTGCATATTTGTAAACGTAGAAGCTGTTGTAGAAATGAGGGATACGTGCCCATTCCATTTCAATATCCTGATCAACTACCATATCTTCTCCATGATACTTTTTGTTTAGATCATAGTAGATCTCGGAGAGGAGTTGAGGTGTTAAGGATTCTCCTTGTTCTGCACGTTCGTGAATGATTTTCTCGAACTCAGCAAACATCGTTTGACGGAATACGGTTGTACGGAACTGATCTGCATAATAGGTGAGCAGATACAATTTCTCTTTTGGTTCTGTTGATTTTTTAAGCATGTAATCCATCAGCAGAGCTTCATTCGTTGTAGACGCAACTTCAGCCAAGAAAATGGTGTACTGCGCGTCTCTATATTTCTGTGCATGGTCTGAGAAATAGGAGTGAAGAGCGTGACCCATTTCATGAGTTAACGTGAACATGCTGTTCAAATTATCTTTATGATTCAGGAGTACATAAGGATGTGTGCCGTAAGCGCCCCAGCTATACGCTCCTGTGCGTTTATTTTCATTTTCGTATACATCGATCCACCGGTCGTTAAAACCTTCCTGAAGAGCATCCAGGTACTTCTCACCAAGAGGCTTCAAGCTCTCTTTAACGGACTTTTTCGCTTCATCGTAGGAGATATCCATTTTGTATTCATCAACGAGAGGAGCGAAGAGATCATACATATGCAGTTCATCTACTCCGAGCAGTTTCTTGCGCAGTTTCATATAACGCTGAAGTAGCGGCAAGCTTTCATGGATGGTATCAACGAGGTTCGTATACACTTCGGTTGGAATGTTGTCACCATAGAGGGACATTTCCATAACGGAAGGGTATTTACGAACCGTTGAATAGAAAATGTTTTTATTTACACTCGCGCTAAGCGTAGCAGCGATCGTATTTTTATTTTTCGCGTAAGTGCTGTAGACCGCTTTGAATGCTCTTTCACGCACTTCACGATTTGGGTTCTCTAGGAACTGAATATAGCTACCGTGAGTTAATTCAACTTCGTTTCCATGCTCATCTTTGATTTTCGGGAATTTGAGATCGGCATTATTCAGCATGCCAAAAATCGTCTGCGGAGCTTGAGACAAGTTACCAACTTGAGCAAGTAAAGCTTCTTCCGCTTTTGATAGAACATGTGCTTTTTCGCGTTTCATCTCTACTAACGTGAATTGATACGGCTTAAGAATAGGATTTTCGATAAAAGCATCGAGTTCCTTATCCGGTAAAGCGAGAATTTCCGGAGTCACAAAAGATAAAGATTCACTAACCTGCACACTCAATTTCTTCGCCTTTTGAGAAAGTGCTTGATATGTAGGGTTTGCCGTATCTTCATCATGATGCATATGAGCATAAACATATAAACGTTCTGTTTTGAGAGAAATATCATCCTCGAGTTCAAAACAGGATTTTACAGCTTCCGCTTGACTCAGTTTGCCTTGGAATTCTGCTGCTTTCTTGGTCAAGGTTTTGACCTCTTCATATTCTTTATCCCATGCAGCTTGATTCTCAAATAAATCCTGCAGGTTCCACTGATCCTCTAAAGGTACTTCACTTCGTTTCACTACTTTACTCATATTCATCCTCCTTTGATGATCATTAAATAAAGATGGGCCGGAACGGTCAGCTTGTGCATGAGCAGTCCCATTCGTAAACAACAGACTGGCGGCAAGCACAAAAAGCAATGTCTTTCGGGCATACACTAGCGGTTCCTCCTTAATGTAAGGCACTAAAACATAGTATGACCGTTCCGGTAATGAAATATTTGAAAGGAAGTAACCGCCAGGGTACCAGGTAAGCGGTTAGCTGCCCATTGTTAACAAACTGTACATAATAAGGAAGAAGGCGAACGCAATCATTAAAATAGAAATAATAGCAAGCGGCCTACGAAGTCTTTGTGGAAGCGAGTCTTTTTTCACAATAACGACAACGCCGAGCAGGAAGGCAGAAACAATAAATATAAGTATGTTACTGCTAACATCCATATATTTTATACCTCTTTGAAAGCAGCCATGATTTCAGCCCATTCTTCTTCTCTGTCTACAAAATCTTCTTTAGGAAAACGGTTTTTTGCCCAATGCATAAGAGCAGGTCTGCTCATAAATGTGTGAGTATCTTCTCCCCACTGATCAGAGATTTCACGAAGTACTATATAACGACCTTGTACTTCTACAGTCATCATATTCCATTTGTCTTTTTTATATATTTGATGTTTTTTAATCATGTGCATTTCTCCATTTGCGGTTTTGGTAAAATGATACCTTACCCAGGTTCCAGAAGCAAATTATTTTATGGTTTTGATCAAAACAGTAATTGCATTGTAAAAACTTATGCAGTATAATATAGACATTCGCCATAGATGGCGGCATTTTTAGGAGGTTGTTCATTTGAAAGGTACAGTTAAATGGTTTAATGCAGAAAAAGGTTATGGTTTTCTTCAAGTTGAAGGCGGCGACGATGTATTCGTTCACTTCTCCGCTATTCAAGGAGACGGATTCAAAACTCTAGAAGAAGGTCAAGCGGTAGAATTCGAAATTACTGATGGAAACCGTGGTCCTCAAGCAGCTAACGTAATCAAACTGTAAGAATTTTTCCGTACTTATCGGATTTCTTATACAAGTTTGTTTGAATCGTGTATTGAAAGCGCAGTTTTCCCGATCAGGGGAGCTGCGCTTTTTTTGATTGTTCCTGTGATTATATTCACACGTGCTATACTATTAAATGTGATAAAAAATGGACAGAGGGCTAATGTTCATTCAATATAAATAAGTGACTTAGATTATTTGTACAAAATGGCATGTCATATTATAATGGGTATTGGTTTGAACAGGTATGAATATGTAAAGAACAAAGTGGAGGCACCGTCATTTGATTAACCAAAAACAAAGTAATCGTAATGTTCCACGGGGGCCCATTGGACTAATGAACCGGGTATATAGACATATTTTCCCGGGAGTCAGACAAGAACTTAGTCGAATTAAAATGAGAGCAGAAGAGATTCCAGACCCGGAGCTTAGAACACAGGCACTTGCCAGTATTGCAAGCAAACAGTTTCACTGCGAAGGAGGCGCTATTTATGCGGCCGCCAATTTGTCGATGAAGGATATCCTTATTCCACTCATCGTATCGTATCAAACGATCAGTGATTATTTGGATAATTTATGCGATCGAAGCACTTCCATGGATGCCGAAGATTTTAGGCTGCTACATAAATCGATGCTTGACGCGGTTAATCCTGACGCGAAATTAGTAAATTATTATGCGCTTCGTAAGGAACAAGAAGATGATGGATATTTGCATAGTCTTGTATCTACTTGTCAATCCTGCTTAAAGAGGTTGCCCGGCTATTCGGCTGTTAAACCTTATGTTCAAGATTTGGTAGGACTCTATGTCGACTTACAAGTATACAAGCATATTAAGCCTGGACTTCGTGAACAAGCTTTACTCGATTGGTGGGAACTTCATAAGCAGCGCACGCCGGAATTACAATGGAATGAGTTTGCAGCAGCTACGGGTTCAACACTAGGGGTATTCATGCTTTTCCTTGCTGCTACAGACCCACATCTAGATGATGTTGAAGCTTCCTCTATTCATGCATCCTATTTCCCGCATGTGACAGGGCTACACATCATGCTCGATTATTTAATCGATCAGGAGGAAGACAGACAGGGCGGGGATCTTAACTTTTGTAATTATTACGAAAGTGAGGACGAAATGATCGAACGTATCGCCTATATTGTTGATGAGGCTCGCAACGACGTTTCAAACATTCCTGCAAGTTCTTTTCACCGGATGATTATTGAAGGACTGCTTGCACTATACTTGACTGATCCTAAGGTCAGCGAGCAGCAGGAGGTTCGTTCCGTCTCCAAAAGGTTACTAAGAAATAGCCCGCTAACTAGACGCTTTTTCTTGGTCAATACCAAATGGATTCGTAAACATATGTATGAGAAATAAGAGGAGGAAATCATAATGTCAGCAGTCAAAAAAATTGCAGTGTTAACTAGTGGAGGAGACTCTCAGGGGATGAACGCCGCTGTTCGTGCCGTGGTACGCAGTGGACTTTACTATGGGCTTGAAGTATTTGGTATTCAACGTGGGTATCAAGGTCTCTTGAATAATGATATTCGCCAAATGGACCTTCGCAGTGTTGGAGATATTATTCAGCGCGGTGGAACCGTACTTCAATCTGCACGTTGTAAGGAGTTTATGACACCAGAAGGTCAGCAAAAAGGTGCAGACATTTTGAGAGAGCACGGCATCGACGGTCTTGTCGTTATTGGCGGGGACGGATCTTATCAAGGGGCTAACAAGCTGAGTAAACTCGGAATTAATACGATGGCTCTTCCTGGTACAATTGACAATGATATCTCTTATACGGATTACACGATCGGTTTTGACACAGCTACAAGTATTGTAGTGGATGCCATTAACAAACTTCGTGACACGATGTCTTCTCATGAACGTTCTTCTATCGTAGAGGTTATGGGTCGTCATTGCGGCGATATCGCTCTTCATGCAGGACTAGCATCTGGTGCTGAAACGATTCTGGTTCCAGAAGTACCATTTGACATGGATGAAGTTGCAAATCGAATGAGATCAAACTTTGAGCACGGTAAACGTCACAGTATCATTGTCGTAGCTGAAGGCGTTGGTAAGGGTGAAGATGTGGCTAAAGAAATTATGGAGCGCTGCCCAGCATATGAGCCGCGAGTAACCGTTCTTGGCCATATTCAGCGTGGGGGTACGCCAACTCCTTTTGATCGTAACTTAGCTAGCCGCCTAGGCGATTTTGCTGTTCGTAGCTTGATCGAAGGTGAGTCCGATAAAGCTTGTGGGATTATCAATAATCAATTGACCCTTACAGACATCGACTTAGTAGTTAATACGAAAAAACCGATTAATATGGAATTGTATAATCTTGCACTTCGCCTTTCACAATAACCTATATAAATTAACCAAAAAGCTGCTCAGTGAATACCTTTCGGTACACTGAGCAGCTTTTTTTAATGATTAGTTGAATTTTTTTTGATTATAACGGCGTTGTATGTTAACTAGACGCCATAACAAGGCAAATGCACCGCACCCAAGACCGGTGATTAGGCCGACCCAATACCCATAAGGTCCGAGAGTTGTATAAGTAGCGGTTATAAACCCGATTGGCAGTCCAATTACCCAAAAAGCAATAAAGGTAATGATAAAAGCAGGGGAAACATCCTTGTATCCTCGTAATGAACCTTGTACCGGTGTGGCTACAGCATCGGAAATTTGGAAGAAGATTGCATATACTAAAAAATGCTGAATCAGATCAATGACAATGGGGTCGGTGGAATAAATACCAGCAACCTGCTCGCCGAATACGATAAGCACTACAGCAGTAAGTAAGGATAACGTTACAGCACTGCCGATTCCGATCATGCTGTACTTCTTGGCATCCTGTAGACGTTTTGCTCCGACCTCAAAACCGACAAGAATCGTGAGTGACATACTGATACTGAGAGGAATCATGTATAAGGTAGAAGCAAAGTTTAAAGCGGCTTGGTGGGCTGCAATTGTTGCCGTATCAAATCTACTCATAAATAAAGTAACGGCTGAGAATACAGAGGTCTCAAAAAATATCGCAAAACCAATGGGTACACCAATCGTCAAGAGTTCTTTCCATTTATGAATAGAAGGACCATGCCACTTCCGGAATACGCCATACTCGGCAAAAGGGCGAATACGATGTACTACAACGATGGAAATGAAGAAAATAATCCAATAAGTACATGCTGAAGCAATACCCGCACCAACCCCGCCTAGACGAGGGAAACCAAAATGCCCGAATATGAGTAGATAATTCAGTAAGATATTGATTGGCAAAGAAATGAGCGTAATGATCATCGTTATTCTTGTTTGTCCAAGGGAATCCATAAAGTTACGGAGTACGGTATATCCAAAGAGTGGGATAACCCCAAATGAAATGGCGCAGAGGAAATAATAAGCTACCGTTTGGACCCGGTCTTCAAGACTCATAAATTCCAAAACAGGGCCAATGACGAAACTTCCCACAATAAGAATAAGAATCGCGATTGTAACAGCAAAATAGAGTGCCTGTATTACATTGAAACGCACATCATTCTTGCGCCCGCTGCCGATCAACTGAGATACAATCGGTGTAATTCCCATAAGAATACCGCTGAGACCAGTTTGAATAGGAATCCAAAGACTCGCTCCGATGGCTACACCTGCTAAATCTTGTGGGCTAAAGTGCCCAGACATATTGGTGTCGAAAAAAGTGATTGCTGATAACGAAATCTGCGTAATGAGGATGGGGAGCAAAATAATAAGAAATTGCTTCCACTTTTGCGATGTAGTAAATGTCTGATTCATGTCTATTCTCCATTTATCTTATTATCTGTGATTTGTGAATGCACACAAAGAAATATTTTAATAGATGTGCGGGAGAATGAACAGAGTAATTTCTTTCTATATGAGTGAAAAAGAGAAGGGGATGTAAACCTAAAAAAACCGCTATGCCGAAAGATCGGCAATAGCGGCGGCGTGCGGTTTTATTGTAAATACATATTGTCTTGCTGTTCACAAATACTGTACTGAATGATTTCCATAGCATCCTCTGGTTCCAAAATTCCGAATCCATCCCGAAGCACAATTAACGAATTGAGTTCATGTTGCCTTAAAGTGGGGAGCATTTCTGGAAACCATTTCGTGACGATATCAGACAGTTTTACCCTTTCCATTTCCACAAATAATCACCCTTTCCTCACTTAGAATCATTCAGCAAAGAATCATTCATTGCCTGGAAAAGCCATGTGCTTGGTGAAATTACGGATAGACAAGATAAGCTCTTGAGAACATGGGTTGCAATACGAGTATGCATTCATAGTATACCACAAGGCCCTTAAATATTACACTTGACAAACACCCTAATTCTTCCTAAAAGACCCCATAATCCCAACGGTTTCTACGATGTTAACAAACGCCTTCGGATCGGTATCCTTAATAATTTGCTTTATTTCGTCGAGCTCATATTTAGTCGTTACTGTCATCAGCATATCTTTTTCGTGATCAGTGAAGGCACCCTGTGTTCTGATTTTGGTGACTCCTCGCTGTCTTGGCAACAATTTTTTTAGCATGATATCTGTCTCATTGGTAACGATAAATAAAGTCACTTTTACATGCCCAATATGAATAAGATCTATAATTTTGCCTGTAATGTAAATGGATAATACAGAGATTAAGGCAATATTCCAGTCATCATTCAAGTATCCGGCAAGCATAATGATAATCCCGTTCATACACGCCATAATAGTTCCAATTGGAAAATCTCGGTACCGGGTAATAATGGAAGCAACGATATCCAGTCCTCCAGATGAACCTCCTGCCCGATAGGCCAAGCCAGTTCCTACACCAATCAGCACCCCGCCAAATACGGAAGAAAGGAGGGGGTCTACTACAACGGCAGTTACAGGTACTAAATTTAGCATCCACGTCGTCGCTATAACATTCACAATGCTAAAAGTGATAAACCTTCTACCGAGCATAAACCAACCGGCAACAAGGAGTGGAATGTTAAAAGCAAAGTACATGAAATTAAAATTTAGGCTGGTGAAATATCCGATCAGCATGGACACACCAGAAATACCCCCACTTAGAAGCTCATGAGGGATTAGAAAAAGATTGAAGCCTGCTGCAATAATGGCACCGCCTATAAAAACAAGAACGGATTTTGTAAGTAATTTAAACACTTTCTCACCTCAACAATAATTCATATTATAATGCTAGCTGGTAATTGTAAATCGTTTTGTGATATAATATTGTTTAGATGTTCTTGAGTAGGTCGCTTTTTTCGGAAAAAGCATGTTTTGTTTTCAGCAAGTTTCAATTAAACATCATATGTAGTTTAGTCAATAATAGAGAGAAAGTATTCTCTAAATTATTGAAAAAGGTGAAATCGTGCAGAAAACTTCGCATGATCAAACAGCCAATAAATGTAACGCTACTTAAGAATACAGATAAACGAAGTGGATTTGTCCACATGTCCACCATATAAAAGGAGTTTGAAAAAATTTGACAACTTTCTCAGAATTTAATTTGGAACCTAAGGTTCTACAAGCTATTACAGAACTAGGATTCGAAGAAGCGACACCCATTCAATCTAAATCGATCCCATTAGCACTTGGCGGAAGAGATTTGATTGGACAAGCACAAACAGGTACAGGTAAAACTGCTGCATTTGGTATTCCACTTATCAGCAAAATCGAAAAAACGGACGAAAAAATTCGTGCACTGATTATGGCTCCTACACGTGAACTTGCCATTCAGGTAGCAGAAGAAATCGAGAAACTTTCTCGTTTCAAAGGAATCCGCACTCTTCCAATCTACGGCGGTCAAGATATTGTTCGCCAAATTCGCGCTTTGAAAAAGAAACCACAAGTGATTATCGGTACACCAGGTCGTTTGCTTGACCACATCAACCGTAAAACAATCAAACTTGAAGATGTACAAACTGTAGTTCTTGACGAAGCAGATGAAATGCTCGATATGGGTTTCATGGAAGATATTCAATCTATCCTGAAACAAGTTCCGAAGGAGCGTCAAACGATGTTGTTCTCGGCTACAATGCCTACTAACATCCAAAAGCTCGCACAACAATTTTTGAATAACCCAGAGCACGTATCTGTTATCCCTAAACAAGTAAGCGCACCGCTTATTGAGCAATCTTATATCGAAGTGCCTGAACGTCAAAAATTTGACGCACTGAGCCGTTTGCTTGATATGGAATCTCCTGAGCTTGCTATCGTATTCGGTCGTACGAAACGCCGTGTAGATGAGCTTGCAGAAGCTTTGCAAAAACGTGGATACTCTGCAGATGGTCTTCATGGTGACCTTTCTCAAAATCAACGTGATGCTGTAATGCGTAAATTCCGTGATGGAAGCATTGATGTACTCGTAGCTACAGACGTAGCAGCTCGTGGACTTGACGTTTCTGGTGTAACGCATGTAATTAACTTTGACCTTCCGCAAGATCCTGAGAGCTATGTTCACCGTATTGGTCGTACAGGCCGTGCAGGTAAAGAAGGTGCAGCTTACTCTTTCGTGACTCCGCGTGAGATTGATCATTTGCACTTCATCGAGCGTGTAACTCGTCACCGTATTCCGCGTAAACCGCTTCCTACACTTGCAGAAGCAATTGAAGGTAAACAACGCGTAACAGCAGAGCGTCTTCTTGAAATTGTACAAGATGGCGAACTTAACGAGTACAAAGGAATCGCTATTCAAATGCTCGAGCAGTACGATTCTGTACAACTTTTGTCTGCAGCTCTTAAACTCCTTACAGGAGACAAGAAAGATGCAGCAGTTGAACTTACACCTGAGGATCCGATTCGTGCTAAACGTCGTAAACCAGATGTTCGTTCTAGTGGACGTAAGCCTTCTGGCAGCTACGGTGGTAATCGCAGCGGCGGCGGCGGATACAACCGCAGTGGTAGCGGTAGTGGAAGCAGCAGCAGCAACAGAGGCGGATACAGCAGTGGTGGACGTAAAGAAGGCGGATATAATCGTGACCGTGATCGCGATCGCAGCAAACCGCGTTCATACAGCAACAGTAACAGCACTACTGGTAGCAGCAGTAACAACAATAGCGGTGAGCGTAGACCTCGTCGTGAAGATTCTTCATTTGAATAAGATACAAAAAGAAGACGAAGCATATGATGCTTCGTCTTTTCTGTTATTTAACAGAAGAATGTTTTAGAAATAATGACAAGCAGGATGAATAAGACGAGGATCGTACCTGTGGAGAACCAATCAAAGCCACCTGTACCACAACCGCCAACAACAGGACCACAGCCGTAAGACATTGCGTTCACCTCCTTAGGATCAGAAGCTTGCTTTGCTCTTGTAATACACGTTATCCTATGGACGAATCAAGAAAAATGACTAGATGTATGCCTAAAGGTCTAATAAATAGGCTTCTATCTTTATATTTCGGTAAAATATACATATTTTTATAAATGGAAAGCCTCGTATTTGTGCGAGATGCTAGCTTTTCATTATAGTTATGCGGTATAGTTACTAGTAGAGATCACGAATAACTCTGGATTTTCTTGAGCGGTCATTTTACATTATGAATGGATATTTTTTGCTAACAGAGCTGCGTTTGCCTTGTATTCATACATAATATAAAGCGCTACTCGGATTCGAGAATCCGCATCTAAGATGATACATAGGGCTGAATTTCGGCATCATTGGAATTTTTCCTGTGTGTAAGGAGGAGAATAATTTTGGAGTTTAAGGGAGCAATGGGAGGCATATACCGCCTTACGGAATGGATTAGTAGATTTGCAGGGGCTAACCTATTATGGGTACTCTGTGCTTCACCATTCTTTTTCTTTACGATTGTGAAGATTCTCGTTATGGGTCAGGGGATGACGAATGAATCGTTGCAAATGAACTGGGCTATCGCAATTGTGGCACCGTTTACATTCTTTCCTGCAACAGCGGCATTATTCAACGTAGTTCGTAAGTGGGTTATGGGGGATGCTGATGTCCCTGTTTTCAAAACCTTTTTTGCTGGTTACAAAGATAACTTCAAGCAAAGTATGTTAGGCGGTATTTTTTACACCATTCTATTTATTGTGATGTATTTGGATTACACCGTATACATGACACAATTTAAGAATTTGCAGTTGATTGGTATTATTATGCTGATTCTATTATTATTGCTTGGTGTTTCAATGTTTAACTTCTTTTCGATGGTGGTTCATTATCACATGTCGATAGGATTGATTCTTAAAAATGCGGTGCTCATTACGTTAATCCGTCCCTTCCGTGTATTCTCAACTCTCCTTGGAGCGGGATTAGTAAGTTATATTGGTGCACAGTATCCAGCGTTATTCTTTTTCTTTATTGGCAGTATAATTGCATGGTTTGCTTTCTTTAATTTCTACGCTACTTTCACCAAGATGCAAGAGCAAATAGAGAAAATGCAAGCAGATCAAGAAGACGAAGATGGGAATCGAGAAGAACCATCCTCTGACTCACGTGCAGAATTGAAATAAGAAGTAATAAGAAGAGTCGTGATGATTAGCATATTCTGTTTTCTTATTTACATTTACATGGAATAGCGCTATAATTGTTTCTACATCCTGCGATGTTCGTATCGGTTATTCGTTGTTTTTGAACCAATGACTATGTCTCGGGAGATCAAACGAGGTGCGGCTGAAACGCCCTGTCTATATGACATGGGGACTTCATAAACAGCTCTGAGATCACCCACCTGCTATCGCAGGTTCAGAAGACAATATAATCGGACGGCATTTGCGGGAATCCTTTTTAGGATTTAAGAAACATCTCCACGTACTCTGTAAGGGTGCTTTGAGATGTTTTTTTAGTTTTATTAGAAATGGTGAATAGACAGCAGCTCATCAGTCTTCCCGTTCTAATTACGAATGGATTTCATTATAATTACATAGGTTGTTTCTGCTCTCTTTTGTTCTGCGATAGAGAATGTTACACTAGATTCAGAAAAAGAGAACGGCTATATATAAAGGGGGAAGGGTCTTGTCACTCAAAAGAACACTTGTCGGTATTATCCGCAGTATGGAGGGAACAAGCGATCGAGCTAAGGATCCCAAAATGAAAACGCGTTACTATAACTTGTCTAGAGACAAGGCATGGGATGAAATTTCTTCTCTAATGAAGAAGATTCCTGGTTACAAGGTACTTCATGAGGTGCCTTCTGTTGGTGAAATTACGATGGAGAAACGCACTACATTTGGTCGTACATTAGACATTACGGTTACTTTAATTCAAGTGACACCTGTCCGCACGGCAGTAGATATTTATTCTGCTTCAAAAGGTTCATTAGGGGATCTTGGAGCGAACTATCGAATTATACTACAAATTTTTGATATTATTGATAAGAAGCTCTCCAGGTATAGAGTGACCGGAGAATAAAATAAAAAGCGAGCAAGGACAAGTCCTCGTTCGCTTTTTTTGTATGACAAGAATTACAGAAGTTCTTTCACTGCTTGAATAGCTGTTTCATAGTTAGGAGGCTCTGTCATTTCTGCCAGGTACTCTACATATGTAATTTTGTCGTTCGCATCAATAACAAAAATAGAACGCATATCAAGTTGGAATTCTTTAATGAGAACACCATATGCTTCGCCAAAGGAGTTTGTTTTGTAATCCGAAAGGGTTACCACTTTATCCACGCCTGCCGCACCGCACCAACGAGCTTGTGCAAAAGGTAGATCCGCGCTTACTGTTAAAATGACTACATTCTCTCCAAGAGAAGCAGCTTCTTCGTTGAAACGGCGAGTTTGTGCATCGCACACACCTGTATCAAGAGAAGGAACGACACTGATTAGCTTAATTTTTCCAGCATAGTCAGAAAGATTTACTTCAGTGAGCAAGTCTTTGTTTAGTGTAAAGTCGGGAGCTTGATCTCCCACTTTCAGTTCAGGTCCGATCAGTGTGAGGGGACTACCTTTAAATGTGGCTACGCCACTACGTTCTTGGGACATCTATGTCTACCTCCTTGAAATTGGTTATCTTCATACTTATCTATTATAATCGTATTAGTAAGTTCATGTCCAATAGAGGGCATTTATGAAAGGGTGTAGTTATGATTTTTTTGCGTTATGAGAACTGGAAAGGTTACATAAAGTATTATCCGATAACCACGATACTGCTTGCAGCTAACGTCATTATGTTTATGGTATTGCTATTCAATGGGGGATCAGAGAATCCATTCACCTTATTGAAGTTTGGGGCATTAGCTAACATCCCACCATTGAATGATGAAATATGGCGTTTATTTGCTTCGATGTTCCTTCATTCTGGATTTGATCATTTGTTCTTTAATTGTTTTGCCTTGCTGGTATTTGCACCGCCGCTGGAAAGATTACTCGGTTGGTGGAAATATGCTTTTTTATACGTAGCAAGTGGTTTTATTGGTAATTTGATCACACAGGGTTATTATAATAACCTGTCGTCACCAACGTATGCGGTGGGAGCATCAGGTGCAATCTATGGTGTCTATGGTGCATTTTTATATATAGCTATTTTCCAGCGCAACAAGATGGATGAAGCCTCAAGGAAAGTGATGTATACCATTTTAGGATTCGGTATTATTTTTTCTTTGGGCGTAGCCAATATAAATTTAGCTGCTCATTTTGGTGGGCTGATTGCAGGCTTTTTCATATACGGTTTATTAATTAGATTATTTAAACAGAAGCATCGTTGATTCATTCGTGCTTGCATGATACAGTAGAGTCAAGAAGAATATCATTGGTATACTTGGATGGTTTTAGTAGATTGGAGCGATTAAACGAGTGGAACTACGACAGTTGCAGTACTTTTTAAAGGTTGCACAGAAAGAACACGTGACTCAAGCTGCGGAAGAGCTTCATGTAGCACAATCCGCAGTAAGTCGCCAGATTCATCATCTTGAAGAGGAACTCGGAGTCGACTTGTTTATGCACAAGGGAAGAAATTTGCAACTTACTCCTGTGGGACAATTATTCTGTAAAAGAGTAGAGGGGATTCTTAAGGACTTGGATCGGGCTGTTGGTGAGGTACATGAATTTTCGGACCCTGAAAAAGGGGAGATTCGTATTGGTTTCCCGCATAGTCTTGGTATCCATCTTATTCCTTCTGTCGTTTCGGAGTTTAGAAAGCGCTATCCTAATGTGAAATTTAAGTTTAAACAAGGTATGTACCCAACATTGATTAGAGATGTATTATCTTCAGAAGTAGATTTGGCATTTATTTCTCCTTTTCCTGAGAAGCATGAGCAAATCGGCGGGGATGTCGTTCTTACAGAAGAGTTATTTGCCATTTTACCTCAAAATCATCCCCTTGCTGGAGAAGAAACCATTCGATTGGAACAATTAAAGGAAGATAAGTTTATCTTATTTAGCAAAGGTTATTCTCTAAGGCCGATCGTATGGCATGCTTGTTTAGAAGCAGGATTTACACCGAGGATTGCATTTGAAGGAGAAGAGACCGATGCGATTCGTGGTCTTGTAGCAGCCGGGATGGGAGTAAGTGTTCTTCCGGAAATGGCCTTATTTCAAACCAACCCGCTTCAACCTGCTAGAGTAAGGTTATCAAGCCCGAGAGTCACGCGTTCAATCGGACTTATTCATCGAAATGATGAGAAATTACCGCTCGTTGCGCAGTCTTTCCGCTCATTTTTACTTGATTACTTTGGCTTAGAAAATAACAAAACCCCAGTCAATTAAGACTGGGGTTTCTTATATATTCGCTATTCACGGTTGCTTGTGAAGATCGCAATATATCTAATAAGCTCAAGCAGTGAGATAAGAGCAGCTGCAACATAGGTCAGAGCTGCGGCATTAAGAACTTTACCAACGCCACGTTCTTCTTCTCTCTGAATATAGCCTTCTTGTACAATAATGTCACGAGCACGGTTGCTGGCATTAAATTCAACGGGAAGGGTAATCAATTGGAAAGCTACCGTTACAGAGAAGAAAATGATACCAATACCAATTAAGTTAAATGCATTAAAGAGAAATCCACCCAAAATAAGAAACGGTGCAATACCCGATGCAAAGTTCACGACTGGGAATATTTTGTGGCGCAATACGAGCATTGGGTAATGTTCTTTATGCTGAATGGCGTGACCTACCTCGTGAGAGGCAACAGAAATGGCTGAAATCGATCTTTCGTAATACACTGGCTCTGACAGACGAACCACACGGTGAATCGGGTCATAGTGGTCAGAAAGAGCTCCACGCACAGGCTCAATCGGTACATCCTGAAGTCCATTTAGATCAAGCATGCGTCTTGCCACATCATAGCCCGTCATTCCTGTTGTGTTTTCCACTTTAGCCCATTTGTTAAAAGTACCTTTTACTCGGAACTGAGCCCAAAGTGACAATATAAATGCAACGATAATTAGAACATACAAAAACCCCATAAATTTACCTCCATTCTTATAAATAACTACATCATGGAGCTTTCAAGCAAAATCTTCAGTGCTTCCATACAAGCGGCACTTTTCGTTAATAACCCGGCTACGACTTTGTGCTGATGGGTTGGTTTCATGTCTTGAAGGAGAGGTTTCAGTTCATTCATTTCTCGTTCAAGCTGCTGTACATGAATTTCCAGACTGTTAAGTTTGCTTGTAACCTGCTCATTCGAGGAAACGGAGCTCCATTTTTCTAAAGATTGTTTAATCTCATCGAGACTATACTTCTCTAGTTTCATCTGGATAATACGTTCGAGACGAGACAAGGTTTCATGATTGTATAATCTATAGTTTTTTTGTGTACGTTGCTCTGGCGTAATTAGCCCAAGCTTCGTGTAATAGTCAATCGTACGTTCACTGACACCGGCAGCTTTCGACAATTCACCGATTCGATACAGCTTCATATCCCCATCGAGAAACACTCACCTTTCTCTATTCAATAAACAACATGATACATGAAGAAGAACCGTACAGTCAAACGTCACACTTTTTAGGTCATTATATACACTTGTTCTCATAATTAGTCAAAAAAATAATTGTAAATGGTAACGATTTCATGTAGAGATATACATTGTAAATATGATGTGGTAGTGATTATAATCTACAAATGAATAGGACAGGAGGCAGGAAACATGGAACCTTTAAAATCTACAGGTCAAAGTCCATTAAAAAATAGGGTTAACCTGAAAAATGTAGACTCCGCCTTTACATTGAAGCAAGCTCGTATGAAGAGACAAGAGGAATTACAAAATGGTATAGATGAAACAAATATACTGGATTGGTATCAACACGTTAATGATTTGCATGATGCCATTGCGAGGAAGGCGATAGAACTCACAGAAAAGGAAATGTGGAAGGAAGGATTTGGTCAGGCGCCCGTACCTTATGCTTTCGTTGTATTTGGCAGCTCTGGAAGAAGGGAAGCTACGCTGTGGAGCGATCAGGATAACGGAATGATTATCAGTGATGAGGAGCATCCAGACAAAGAACGTTTTTTCAAAGAGTTTGGTATAAGACTAAGTAATATGCTGGAGTCAGCAGGTTATGCAAAGTGTGAAGGTAAAGTAATGTGTTCTGAAGCATTATGGGCAAGAACGCTCTCGTCTTGGAGGGAACAACTTAGTGAATGGTCGAGTGACTTACAATGGGAACCGGTACGCTATTTCATCATTGCTGCGGATATGAGACATGTCGCTGGAGATCTCGCTTTATCTAACCAGTTCCAGGAATACTTTTCTTCCTTATTTGAATCCACGCCTGATTTATCAGCAGCTGTATTACGCAACACCGTCAAGCATAAAGCTACCTTAAATATTCTTGGTCAAGTGGTGAAGGAACGTTTTGGAGAACATGCTGGGGAATTTGATGTGAAATACGGTATGTATATTCCGCTTGTGAATAGCGGGCGCTATTTCGCTTTACAGCACGGTCTAAAAGAGACAAATACACTACAACGCTTAAAGAAACTTTCGACTTTGGAAGCTGCTCCGTCCAATCTCATTGAACCATGTGAAAAAGCATTCTTGATTGCACTGCATTTAAGAAGAAGCGCTCAAATGAAGGAAGATCATGGTGTACTATCAAGCAGCGGATATATTGATCAGTCCCGATTAAAAGAGAAGAACACATTGTATGAACTTAGGGTAGGGTTGTCTGCTGTCAAGAAAGTACATCGGAATCTGCAAAGGCAACTTCGGTTTGCCGAGAGGGGTAGGATATGAAAGAGCCGAGCAGGGGGAATAACGGTTTTTGGAACTCGTTCAGACAAGGCGGAGTACCGTCTGCGATCGCTTCCATGATGGGGACTCCTACGGCACAGCAAATGGCTTTTTTGCGATCTCTCATGAGAGAAAATCGACGGCCGGAAACACTTCGGACGCCACTAAATGAACTGGATGCGGTTGTATTTGATTTAGAGACAACAGGTTTTGCTCCCCAGCATGGAGATGAGATTTTGTCTTTTGGTGCTGTGCGAGTTATAGGTGGTAAAGTGATAGAAGAAGAACAGTTTTATACTCTTGTAAAAACGAAGAACAGTATTCCGGAGCACATAGCCGAGCTTACTGGAATCACAACAGAGATGACCCAGAATGCTCCTCAGCTTTTGAATGGACTGCATGATTTTATGTCCTTTGTAGGTGGGCGTGTTCTTGTAGCTCATGCGAGTGCACATGACAAATCTTTTCTAAATGCTGCACTGTGGAAAACCTCAAAAGTGAGACTAAGCCACCGCGTCATTGATACAATGATGCTAGCAAGATGGCTTGAACCGCAGCGGTCTGGTTATGGACTAGATGAATTGCTCCAATCCAAAGATATCGAAATTAAGGGGAGACATCATGCACTGGAAGATGCGATGATGACAGCTCGCTTATGGGGGGCCTATCTTGATGAAATCTCTAAGATGAATGTGGTAACCTTGTCTGATTTATATAATCATCTAAGTCACGCATAGTGCAGCAGGTCTTAGACAGTATCTATGATCTTGTTGTACCACCTCATAAGCTGTTAGTTCGATTAGCTGAGCTTTGGGATCGATTCCGGCAATGAGATACACCTCCATTAATTGTCCGTAAGACTGCAAATTCTGAAGATCCTCAGCTGAGGGAAGCGGAGCGGAAACAGGGTGCGTGTGAAATAGACCTATTAAATCAGGAGAAGTTAGTAGATGATGAACCCACACTTTAGGTTCGAGCTCAAAGTGATGAGTAGGATCTGCTGCCACGTTCTTGATAGGGATAATGGAATGGATGTCAACAGAATCGTCAATTGACGAGGTACCTAGTAGTAAACCGCATCCTTCAGAAGGCCAGGATGTATGGAAGTGATTTTTTATTTGTTCGTTAGTTGCAGCCGTCATTCGGATGATCATGTTAAGAAGCTCCTTCTTCTTTTATAGATAAGAAACATGCGGCTCCTTTTTAGAAAAGGAGTTTTTTATGATATAATTAACCAAAATTAGGGGTAAAATGAGATCAATAGGATATCAATTGTGGAAGCATATATAGTCTATAACAATGAAAAAGGATGGGCAAATGAAACGTAACTTGTATATATGGGCTGGGATTCTACTGCTGATCGGTTTTGCTTTTTGGCAAACGAGTAATAAAGAAGGGGGGCTGTCTATTCAAAATGTATTCCAAACGGACAACCCTATTCCTACGGAAACGGGTGCGAAAGCAGGACTGCTTGCTCCACCTTTTGAGTTAAAAGGACTTGAGAATAAAGAAACTTATAAAGTAGGCGGGGCAAGAGAAAAAGCGCTCCTGCTTAATTTTTGGGCTTCTTGGTGTGATCCTTGTAAGATGGAAGCTGGATCGTTAAATCTGCTTGCGAAAAACTACAAAGATGCGCTTGATGTATACGGAGTTAATGTAACGAAATATGATACTGTAAAAGACGCGAAACAATTTGTTGACACATTTAAACTTCAATTTCCAATCCTAACGGATGAAGATGGCGCTGTTTATGATTTATATAAAGGAATGGCATTTCCGACGAACGTTCTGATTGACAAAAACGGCGTGATCCAAGAAATAATTCTAGGTATTCTTACAGAGGAAGAACTAGAGAAGAAAGTCCAGGCACTTGTAAATAAATAAAAAGAGGTTGCAGATGATGAGATCTGCAACCTCTTTTTGCATATATAAGATCAGAGCTTAATGGTTTACTAATCCTTGCTGCGGCAAAGCATCCGGTTCAATGAACTCGGAAGGATCTTCCTCTAGAAGTGCATACCGGAAACTGTGCACGAGTGCCTCCCAGCTGGCTTCAATAATATTCTCAGAAACGCCTACGGTGTTCCAGGAATCAGTGAAGTTTTTGGATTCGATGAGAACCCTAACTTTGGCAGCTGTCGTATCTTTATCGTCAAGGACTCTAACTTTATAGTCGGATAAATGCATGTTTTTTAAAGAAGGATAGTAAGTGATGAGTGCTTTACGAAGTGCATTATCCAGTGCATTCAGCGGACCGTTACCTTCTGCAGCAGTATAGTGACTGCGTCCACCAACGTTTATTTTGACAAAAGCTTCGGAAACAACTGGTTTGCCGACATTTTTCTCAACCAACATCTTAAAAGACTCAAAAGTGAATAGTTCTTGCATATCACCGTTTGCTTCCCGAATGAGGAGTTCAAGAGAAGCATCTGCTCCTTCAAACTGATAGCCTTGATGCTCGAGATCTTTAATTTTGTCAATTACGTTTTTGGTCTGTTCACTGGTTGGATCAAATTCAATTCCCATGTCTTTGGCTTTGGAAACAATATTGCTCTGTCCTGCAAGCTCAGATACAAGTACTCTTTGTTTGTTGCCGACTTGTTCGGGAACGATATGTTCATAAGTACGAGAATCACGCATAATTGCCGATACATGAATGCCGCCTTTATGAGCAAAAGCTGCGTTACCTACATAAGGCTGGTTTACCGGCATATTGACATTCGCGATCTCGCTGATATATCTAGCCACATTGGTTAACTGTGCAAGTTTTTCTTCTTCAACGCATTCGTAACCGAATTTTAGCTGAAGATTTGGAATGACGGAGCACAGATTAGCATTACCACAACGCTCACCGTAGCCATTGATCGTTCCTTGGACTTGTCTTGCTCCAGCAGAGATGGCTGCCAGTGTATTGGCTACCGCCAGCTCACAGTCGTTATGGGTATGGATGCCGAATTTTGCATTTGGCAGTTGCTCTGTCAGGGACGAGACCACCTCATGTACTTCATGGGGCATCGTTCCGCCGTTCGTATCACACATTACAAGCCAGTCGGCACCTGCTTCATATGCTTTTTTCATTACAGAAACGGCATACGCCGGATTGTTTTTATAACCGTCAAAAAAGTGCTCCGCATCAAAAATGACCTCTAGTCCGCTTTGTTTCAGGTAACGGATGGAGTCATAAATCATTTCTAAGTTTTCTTCCAATGTCGTTTGGAGTGCAGTATGCACATGAAAGTCCCAAGACTTGCCCACGAGCGTAGCTGCATCTGCGCCGGATTCAATAATGCGATTCAGATTGGCATCTTCCGCAGCAACACTGCCCTTGCGGCGTGTACTGCCAAAGGCTACGATTTTTGCAGAAAGTCCGAGTTCCTGAACTCGCTTGAAAAATTCAATATCTTTCGTGTTACTTCCTGGAATGCCGCCTTCAATATACTGTACACCAAGAAAATCAAGCTTCTTGGCAATATGTAATTTGTCGTCTACAGATAAACTGATTCCTTCACCTTGTGTGCCATCGCGAAGTGTAGTATCGAAGATGGAGATGGACTTAGACATGATATGTAATCCCCCTTTTAAGAAGTCACCCTTACCTTTATAATTTTACTATTATATCAGTTCTTACCTGGAAAGTAAGATGTTATTTTGTAATTATTGTAGAAGAATTCATTTATTTTGGATGTAATCCGGTGTACTTAAGGAGATATTAACGGTAAAATAAAGTTTTGAGGAGTCGCTTTTATATCTATTTAACGAGTAAAAGAGTAAGGAAGGTATCCACATGGAGAACGTAAAGGATTATTATCCTGTGAAGGGACGCGTCATTTTACATGTAGATATGAATGCTTTTTATTGCTCAGTTCATGCTGCGGAAAGGCCTGATCTTTATGCAGGGAAACCAACAGCTGTTGCGGGTAGCAGTGAAAAGCGTAAAGGAGTTATCGTAACCTGTTCTTACGAAGCACGTAAACTAGGGATCAGTACAGGAATGGTCGTAAATCAGGGACTTCGAAAATGTCCCGACCTTATCGTCATTTCACCTGACTTTCATCTATATCGTAAATACTCCAAGGCATTTATGAAGATCGCCTATGAATATACGCCGGAACTTGAGGCCACATCAATTGATGAATGTTATTTGGACATTACGGGTTCAAAACAATTTGGTACACCTATCCAGATTGCAGAAGAAATTCAAAGAAGAATTAATGAAGAACTAGGAATTCCTTGTTCTATAGGGATTGCCCCTAATAAACTGCTGGCGAAGATGGGCTCAGATATGAAAAAGCCGAACGGCATTACCGTTCTTAGGCTGCGGGATGTTGAAAAAATACTATGGAGTAAGCCATGCGGGGAATTGTTCGGAATTGGTCATAAAACAGCAGAAAAACTTCGGAAACTTAACATTATGACGATTGGGCAGCTTGCGAAGGCAGATGAGCAGATGCTCAAAGATTATTTTGGCGTACTGGGAACATGGATGAAGCAAGCGGCTAATGGAATCAGTCATTCACCTGTACTCGCTGATCGTGAACCGAATAAGTCGATAGGGCACACCACAACACTTCCTGAAGATATTTCTAATGAAAGCGACATTAACCGGGTACTGCTGAATATCAGTGACCAAGTGGGGCGCCGTTTGAGAAGACAAGGAATGATGGCAGGCGGGATTCAGATTACCATTCGCACACCTGATATGAAGACCATTACTCGGTCCCATGCGCTGCAGGTACCTACTGATTATGACAAGGACATATATAAAGAGGCTGTGAATTTATTTTATCGGCAGTTTGGTGCAGGGAAACCAATTAGGTTGCTCGGAATTACGCTGCAAAACCTGATTCCCAAGAGTGAATCTGTAGTGCAGCTTGATTTATTTGATTATCAAGAACAGCCGAAGAAAGAATCTCTTATTAAGGTAATGGATACACTAAGAGATAAATTTGGTGAAAATGCGGTGGTAACTGCTGGGATGCTGGGAGACGATCCTTCCACCCTGATTCGTAACTATAAATCACGTGGAACATCCTTACAAAAAGATAATCTTTCTCTCCCAGAATAGGGACTTGACAATGTCCTGAATACAGGTCAAAATGATTTGTATTTGTTATCAGTTTGTATTAAACTGTTTGTTAGTATAGGTAAAACCTACTGTTTGTTGTGTTTAAATATAGGAGGCAGATAAGAAATGGCTAAGTATACTTGGGTAGAAAAAGATACATGTATCGCTTGCGGTGCTTGTGGTGCAACAGCGCCAGATATTTATGATTACGATGATGAAGGTCTTGCGGAGGTAATCTTCAGCGGGGATGCGAACCACGGTAACGCAGAAATCCCAGAAGATCTTCATGAAGATATGCAAGACGCTTGTGATGGTTGCCCTACAGATTCCATCAAAGTGGCAGACACACCATTTAACATGGAAGGTTAATCTTAATCTATTTCAGATGATCGCCTTGGTACCGAGTTTCGGTGCCGGGCGTTTTTTTATAAAAAGATGCCATACAATCTATGGATTCCGGCACAGGCCGAGGACAGAATAAGGCCTAAGCTTGTCCACGGCCAAACGAATCCGGATAAAGCGTATCACAAGCTAAATTAAGGGTTTGTCGATTCGCCGATAATGACGAAGACAGCAATTAAGATAATTAGGAGCAAAACACTTAGTGCGGTCCAGAACAAGGCTTTCCGATTTACTTCTTCTTTCTTTTGCTGCAAGCTTGGTTTCTTCCTCTTTTGAGACATGGCAGATGCTCCTTTCACGGCAAAAGTTAGGTTTTATCATAAGCTTTCTCTATTGTATTCAAACTGGGATAAATTATCAAAGTATTATATCTCTCTGGATCTTCGCAAAAGGGTAGGGGGTTAGGTCTCTATCCCTTTTCTTTTGCAACAAAAAACGCTAAACTGGAGAGTAGAGGGGATGCTGGTGATATCAAAAAGCAAGCTGTATTCATACTATATGTTGTGAGTTTACATACGATATAGCTAGATATAGCAACAGTGTTTTGATACATTTGTAAGCACCCATAATAGATCTAGTAAACGGAGTGGATGATTTGCTGTATCGTAATTTCGGAAAACCTTTTTTCTTCGCAATGGACGCTGAAAAAGCACACCATCTTGTTATAGGCAGTCTGAACAAAGCAGGCCGAATACCAGGAGGAGTGAACTTACTTCGTTCCATGTATCGTGTACGTGAAACAGCGGATCTTGCTACCGATTTATTCGGTCTCCATTTTCCATCGCCTATAGGTCTTGCTGCGGGACTGGATAAGAATGGGGAAGCTGTTCCTGGATTTTCTTCCATTGGGTTTGGATTCATGGAAGTGGGAACCGTAACGCCAGAACCACAACCTGGAAATGAACAGCCAAGACTGTTCAGACTTCCTCAAGATGAAGCACTTGTTAACCGAATGGGATTTAATAACCAAGGTGCAGCAGCAATGGCAACCGTTTTGTCCGGCCTAAAGGAAAGACCGATACCGGTTGGAATTAATATTGGAAAAAACAAGATCACTGCGAATGAGGATGCTCCATTAGATTATCGCAAGTGTATCGAAATGTTGTATTCGCATGCTGACTTTTTTGTTGTAAATATCAGTTCTCCAAATACACCAGATCTGCGCAGTTTACAGCACGGAAGTGAACTTAGTGATTTGCTTGCAGCTGTTATGGATCAGATGAAGAAAGAATCTCAGAAATCAGGCGTTAAGAAACCTGTTCTGGTCAAGATTGCTCCGGATGTAACTGAGGTTGAACTGAAATATATGGTGGATACGATTTCAAAAAGCGGTGTTTCGGGTATCATAGCTACGAATACAACAATAAGCCGCGAAGGATTGACTCATGAGAATGCGAAAGAAACAGGTGGACTGAGTGGTAAGCCACTTCGTGATCGTTCAACAGAAATCATCAGCCAGGTTTACCGTCAAACGAATGGGAAGCTCCCTATAATCGGATCGGGAGGCATTTTTACAGCTAAAGATGCTTACGAGAAAATTAAAGCAGGAGCAAGTCTGGTTGAGATTTATACCGCACTTATTTATGAAGGTCCTGAAATTAATCAACGTCTTCATGAGGGACTCAGGGAACTGCTTCGTAAGGATGGATATCGTCACATATCCGAAGCGGTTGGAGCCGACCATAGATAAGTAGCTGGTAACTATAATGAATTAAGCTTTAGGTATGAGCATAAGACAGGAGGCATAGGCAATGGACGGAAGAGACTGGGGGACATTTTTGCTTCCTTACGAACAGGCCGTAGAGGAACTTAAGGTTAAGTTTAAAACAATGCGGGCAGAACTTAAAAAACGTGAAGAGTATGCACCTATCGAATTCGTAACCGGTCGCGTCAAGAAAATTTCAAGTATCTTGGATAAAGCCAAACGGCTTTCCGTGCCCATGAATGAAATTGAAACCGGGATTGAGGATATCGCAGGTATTCGGATTATGTGCCAATTTGTGGAGGATATTCGCAGAGTGGCCGAGTATATTCGGGAACGGAAGGATTTAAAAGTTCTTTATGAAAAGGACTACATTACCAATTTCAAGGAAAGCGGTTATCGTAGTTTCCATATGATTATTGAGTATCCTGTCCAGACAGCGCTTGGTCAAAAGCATGTGCTTGCTGAGATCCAGATTCGAACCCTAGCGATGAATTTTTGGGCTACCATTGAACATTCCTTGAACTACAAATTTAGAGACAACCTGCCTGATATGGTAAGAGAGCGACTAAAGAAAACGTCTGAAGCCGCCTTTATTCTGGACAATGAAATGTCCGCAATACGGCTTGAAATTCTGGATGCACAAAAAACATTTGAAGATGAATCCAGTATCATTTCCAAGACACTGGCCATCATTCATCAGTTGTATTTTTATCACCTGATTGATGAAGCGATTGATGCACAAGAGAAATTTAATACGTACTGGCAAGCTCATGATATCGAGGCGATTAAGCATTTATCCGGAGAAGTAAAAGGACTGCTTAACAAGGCAAGAAAAAGCAGTGAAACCGATGAATTCTAAATATGACCCGCTCTATGTCGATTACCTGGTCTATTTTAACCGGGATCGAGATTATTTTGAGTGTCATGAAGTACTCGAGGAATTGTGGCTTGCAGAGGATCGTGAGCCTGTATATAAAGGATTGTTGCAAGTCGCGGTTGGAATGTATCATTATCGGAATCAGAATCTGCGCGGGGCACAGTTAATGCTTACCAGTGCTGTCCAGATTCTTGAACCTTATCCGGAACAGCTCATGGGCATAGAACTTGGACTTCTTCTCTCATCTTGCCGTAATGCACTGGAGAAACTGCAACATTCGGGTCAAACTCCGGTACCTTATCATGATTATACAATCGTGATTTCGGATGATGAACTGGAAGAAGCGGTATATCAGAGATCGAAGGAATTAAAACCGAATATACCTCAGCGGAGAAGTCCGACACGCGGGAAAGTGTACGAGGAACGAATGAAAGCAATGGGTAAAAACGGATTCACATCCTAATCATATAAACCCCCGACTCTTCACTGATAAAGTGAAAGAAATCGGGGGTTTATATGATTATATATTTAGCTTTTGGCAGGATTAACCGGGATGTACTTCGTTAGAAGCAGGAGCACCTTCGGGAGCATATTTATCATCAATAAAGGTTTGGATTTCCTCAATCGATTTACCTTCTGCTTTAAGCTCTACGGTATCTCGTAGTTCTTCTAGACAAATACCGCACTGAGCACCGTGATCGGTCCATGTCACTTCACCTTTCTCTTCAGAAGCGATGAAGCAGCGGTACAGTGAATCATGAGCTGATTCATAATCCATACATCCACAGTAACAGTTGAGCATTTTTAGCTCCTCTTTAACTTGTCCGACAAGAGCGTAGGTCGCTTGAGTGTTATCTGTATATTTTGCGAGGAACTCAGGCATTTCTGAGAGAGAGGCACTTGCCTCATACTGTTCGCTTTCTTTACCATGCATGGTGTGGTCGTGTCCTGCTTCATTTTGCCCGCAGGCACTCAGTGCAAGGCTACCGAAGACTAGACCGGCGAAGAGGGTTCCATACCATTTGGTTTTCAATTCACAGCATCTCCTTTATATTTCATAAAGAATGCTTTGATATCATCTTCCGTATAGCCAGTATTCGTGCCTTCTTCTTGGATACCACCAACAAGACGTTCTTTCTCTACACCCTTCTCAAAATAAACGAGGGTTGGTGTATATTCAATATTGTAATCTCTCCAGCCGCTGTCAAATTCTCTTAAATTAAACTGCGGAAGATCAACGCCTAAATCGCCAGCAATCGGCATTAGTTTCGGTGTCGTTGCACGGCAGTGAGGACAATCAGAAGCAAAGAAATATACGAAAAAGTCTTCTTTGTTTTCAATTTTTCCCTTGAGTTCTTCCGGCAGGATGATATTCTGATAATTCGGGTCATCTAATATTTCGAGTGTTGATGCACTCAGTTTCGACTGAGGAAGCCCATATACTTCATTAATATTTTTGTTATTGATCATATTCATGGTGACAAGTGCGCCGATCAGTATGACAAATGCAGTAATAAAGGCAATAATAGCAGTGTTCGGTTTTTTGTTTTTCTTACCGGTATAGCCTGTCTTTGATTTGGTTTGTGTTTTAGAACTCATTGTTCATCCCCCGTCGATATGATAAATTATGGAACTGGCTTTAGATGCCCTTCATTATACAACATTACGCATTGTAGTGGAACAGCAATCCGGGGATGAATTTAGTTAGATAAGGTACAGGCTACGACAGATATTCTAATTACAGAACAGAATGATCGTAATCTTATAGCGTTATAACTGCCTTTACGCTTTACAGAGCGTACGTAATCTTTGCTTTTGAGTAATATGAACAATTTGTGAAGTCTTGTTTCAAAAAAATAAAATCCGGCAGGGTGGAGGTGGACTTCAGTATGAGTCAGCAAATAAATCAAAAGAAAACGGTGAAAAAGTTGCGTATAGATAAAATTTTAAGTCATATGGGATATGGCACTCGTTCGGAAATTAAGAAAGCAGTAAAGAACGGGTATGTTACGGTGAATGGAAAGCGAATCAAGGACAGTGGGATGCAAGTCGATCCTTATGAGGATTTGATTGAGATTGACGGTGAAACGGTGAAGTACAGAGAGTTCATATATCTGATGCTTCATAAGCCACCAGGGGTTATATCGGCTACAGAGGATATAAGGGAAGAAACCGTCATTGATCTTCTGGATCTAGAATATGCATTGTTTGAGCCTTTTCCGGTAGGACGTCTGGACAAGGATACGGAAGGACTGCTGATTCTGACGAATGACGGGCAACTCTCACATAATTTGTTGTCTCCGAAGAAGCATGTACCCAAAACTTATGAAGCAATTGTCTCTGGGGAGATCGGAGAGAAAGAAATCCTTGCTTTTAAGCAGGGTGTAACACTCGATGATGGATACACAACGAAACCGGCGGTACTAGAGATCACCTCTGTCGATTCTGGCGAAGAGGGAAAGACTTCCCGCGTATTAGTTACGATTCATGAGGGAAAATTCCATCAGATTAAACGGATGTTTGAAGCTGTTGATTCAGAAGTCTTATATCTAAAGCGCATCTCTATGGGTGCTTTACAGTTAGACCCATTGCTTCCTATTGGATCTTATCGTGAACTGACGGAGGAAGAACTGAATATTCTCACCGGGGCAGATCTTGCAAAATAATAAAGAAATAAAGGATGGATAGATTATGAATTATAAACTGATTGCTCTAGATGTAGATGGTACTCTTCTACATGATAATCATGAATTATCTGAAGAGAATAAAAATAGTATCAAGGCAGCAGCTAGCCGGGGAGCAGAGTTTGTACTTTGCACCGGTAGAGGCCCGGTTAATACGATTCCGCTTATGGAGAAAATGGGACTCGGAGGTTATGTGATCACACATAACGGAGCCGTTACCGTTGATATAAAAACGCAGGAAGTGATCGACCAGTTTCCTATGGATGCGGAAGGACTACAGCCTTATGTAGATTATTGCCGAGAGCATGGAATTCATTTTGATGTGAATACGGCGTTTGGATTGTATGTTGATAAAGCAGATCAAATGTCCACTAAAGTGCGCGGTATGTATGATGAGGTTTTTCTTGAACCTTTGAATTTGCCACACTGGTCAGAATTAAGTGAACCGGTCGTTAAATTTTCGGCATTTGGGGATCTTGATACGATGAATCAGCTCGAAAAAGAATGGAACACTTGGAACAGCCCGTTTTATATGGTCCGCAGTGGTGACTTCTTCCTTGATCTTATGCATAAGGATGCTTCGAAAGGAGAGGCACTCAAACGTCTTGCAGCGAGCAGAGGAATTGAGCGGGAGCACGTTCTGGCTATGGGGAATTATTTTAATGATATTACGATGCTGACATTTGCAGGTAAAGGCATAGCGATGGACAATTCGCCTATTGATGTAAAGGCAGCTGCTGACGAAGTTACCCTCTCTAATAATGAAAATGGAGTTCATCATGCACTCGAAAAATTTGTGATCGGCGTTAAGTAATATTCTTCCTTGTCCCAGGGTACTACTATGTATATCAGAAACTCTTAAAGCAAGAGTGAAATGGTCTACAGGAGGTTAACAAAACATGAGCTATCATATTCGGCTTCGGCCTGATTTGCGAACAGCAAATGGAGAAGTTCAAGATATTATGATTGAAGACAGGTATGCCGGCACGCTTATTCTTGTCTTCCGGGAAGGCCATCGGCTTGCAGGGAGTGTCCAGCTCGATTCGCAAAGTGTTCCGCCGGATGCCAAAGAAGAGATTCTTACTTATGTAAAGCAATATTTACTGCAATTTCGTGATGCGGTAGATGCCGAACATTTTAATATATTGTTAACCTGGGGCGAGGTGGAAAGTGTCCTTGGAGATGAGGATGATTACGAGGAAGACTCGCTGCCTTCGTCATCAGAGTCTATCATTCCGGAACCATCTCCTCTTTTTCTATATGAAGATGAGAGCGGTGAAATGCAGATTGAGCTGATATCTGCCGGACGATTTGTGTCTCAGTTTGAACTGCAAAATGGGAATGGACAGACGATAGCTCATGCGATTCTAAAGCAGTATGGTACCGATATCCAGGGAGAAGTAGACTGGCTGAAGGAACCGCTTGAAGAGGAACTTGAGTCTGCAGAAGAACTTTTAGTCGCCGAGGTGGATGATGGGGAGATTGATACCATTACCATTGAGATGAGATATAAAGATAATATGATTACTATCCTTGAACTCGTCAGGCAAGATCATGTCTCTTACACGGCATCTGATGAGGCAGATGGTCCTGATTGGGATGAAGATGGAGTAGAGCTGCAATCTATCTTGGATCACGATGAAGAGGAAGCAGAAGAATCCTGTTATGTGAGGCTGGTTCGTCACGATCATGAGATTGTATCCTACGATCTATTTCTTCAGGAGCACGGAGGATTACCTGTCGCTTCCGCTACCCTAGATATAAGTGAAGTAGCCGTTTCAGGATATATTGATTTCTATATAGAACTCTCGGAGGAACAGCGTCATGATCTTGTCTTAGTACTCTCCAAAGAAGTTGAAAAAGAGACCGATATAAAACAGCTGCATATTACGATGTTATATCGTAATGTTGTTATTGATGAAATGCTGCTTAGTTCGGACGAGGATTGAAAATAAATAGCGTTATAAAACAAAAAGGCATCCTTTTAACGGTGCCTTTTTGTTATGCGTATAAAAAGGAAAAAGACGCTTAGTTGTCCTCTGTTTTTATGAAAAGAATGGGTACCTTCTTTACTAATTTACATAAGCTAAGATATCATGATGAAAGAATTACTCGATAAGATGACTACGAGAAAGGGGCTCTAATACATGCGATTGCTCCAAGCATTATTTTTCCCTCCTGAACAGCCAGGCGGGGTATCATCCATGATTCCTTATATGCAAGAACGTTTTAGCAGCCCAAGATGGGAGATGGAATTGTTCTCCTTGCCAAAACGGATTCGGAATAAAGGTACTGAAGAAGTTGTATTTGATACGTTTGATTGGACTCTTTATCAGGACAGTCCTGTGGTCTCCAAATATATTCAAACATACCGTGATTACTTATGGTGGGTGAAGCTCCGGCTACATAAATCTTATGATCTTATTCATGCACATCATCCCATTACCGGACTTGCTATGAAAGAAGCATTTCCTGAGGTTCCCCTCATTCAAACCATTCACTCTAGTTACGAGAGAGAACTTATTCTCAACGGTAGAATTAAAGAGGGGGGACTGGAACATAAGTTTCTAACTTCGCTCTATAGAGAAATGGAAGCTAAAGCGGATGGTCTCCTTACGGTTTCTGAATCATTTAAGGACTACTTGAGACCGTATATACAGCATCCTGAGAAGATTGATATTATTCCTAATGGTTTTGATGAGAAACGGTTTAAGCCTGTCCCTCACGAGAATGAAGTACCACAGCTTGTCACTGTATGCCGTCTTGTCCCTGCAAAAGGGATTGATACGCTGCTGAGAGCTTGTTATGAGCTGAAAAAGAAAGGTCACGACTATGTCCTTCATATTATTGGGGATGGGCCGATCCGTTCCGAACTTGAGAAGTTAGCACAGGATCTCGGCATATATAACGAAACTATTTTTTATGGATATACGCTCCATCCCGAGGAGTTTATGCCGTTCTTTGATATCTTTGTTCTTCCCTCGAGAGCAGAAGCGTTCGGTTCGGTATTTGCAGAAGCAGCACTTAGCTCACTTGCACTTGTAGGTACGGATATCGGAGGAATTGCAGAACAAATCGAAGATGGAGTGAATGGTCTGTTAGTTCCCGAGAATAACCCTATTGCTCTTGCTGAAGCACTGGAGAAAGTCATTCTTGATCCATCGTATCGATATGAGCTGGCCCGTACGGCAAGTGAGAAGGCAAAATCTGAGTACTCGCTCAGCCGTTCTGTTAATTTGCTTAAGAAGCTGTATTTGCAGTACGAAGTATCCAGTTAAGAAGAGTTACTGTTTGCTGCGAAAGGAACCGAGTGGGCTTTTGATTAGATGAAAAACCCAGACCATCGCAAGTAACCCATAAACGGGATATAGGATAGATAGTAAGGAACTAAACCCAAACTGACTTACTAAATAACAAGTTAACATGATGAACAAGGTGATAAGTTTAGGCGATACTTGGATATGCTGACGCACTTGTAAAGTGATTCCATAAATATCCGCAACAAAAGTACTGAAAATTTCCAAAAAGATAAGAACAATATAGACAATCTGTATGGCGGCCCCCAAAGCAAATGCAATACTCCCCATTGGAATCTCGAACTGCCGAATTCCAGGCATATAAGCGGAGATAGCGAAGTGGGCCGTCATTAGCATACAGCCAATCCCAATCCCTCCAATGATTCCTCCATACTTAATTACATTTCTGTCTTTTAGTTGGCTGCCAAGAGGTACAAGTATAGCTTGAGCCATAGCTAGGTTAAAGGACGTATACAATAGCGGAGATAGCCAAGTGGCAAACATGCTGCGGTCCGGTTCAAGACGAATGAAATTATAAGCTGAGGGATGGTGAATCGTACTGATTAGGATCATCAGAGATAACAGAAGCATGCAGGGCACAATGACACTATTCATTTGCAGAATGGCCTTGATTCCTCTTCCAAGCAGTAAATAAGTGCCGATAAGTGTAATGATCAGTCCTGTTTGATAAGTCAGATGAAGATGTTCAACAAAGACAGACCCTGCACCTGCCAGCATGACACTGTTAACACCGATAAGAACAAATAGCGTGAAAAAACTAATCCATTTCCCTACCTTTTCACCAAAAAGTTTCTTGTTTAAGTCTTCATATGAACGTGCACCTGAATCATGTGCGATTAGCATCATTTTCGTACCCAGCCATATAAATAATATGCTTGATAGAGCGATGGTGAGTGTAGCCCATTTCCCATATTCAGAGAAAAATTGCAAGATCTCCTGGCCTGTGGCAAAACCCGCTCCGACAATCGTGCCTATGTAAGTGAATGCAACTTGTAAGACCCTGAAACCCTGTCTCATGCGTATCCTCCTTTACCGATCTGTGTAACAACAGCTTATAGTCGTCCCAAAAAATAACTATTCGTACAAGGTATGCTCTTGTCCATCTGGACATGACAAAGAGTAAGAAGAGGAAAGTGTAAGGTAGATATATTTACATACCAATGGAAGAAATAAACTTTCATATTGAAAGCCACCCATATTTTATGATACTTTTACGTCATAGGATGGGCTGGGAGGTCATAACATTGGAAGTACTTAAACAAAAAATCAGGGAACAAGGCGTTGTAATCTCAGATAATGTTCTGAAGCTTGATGCATTGCTGAATCATCAGATTGATCCTGCACTTACCATGCAGATGGGACGCGAGTTTGCGGCAAAATTTAGTGAAGATGGTGTCACACGAATCATTACCGTTGAATCTTCAGGAATTCCAGTCGCTTTTGCTACTGCTGCAGAAATGGGGGTGCCTCTTGTTTTTGCTCGAAGAAAGAAAACACTGCTGGCTGATCCGGATGCATATTGCGAGCGAGTTCCTTCGTTTACGAAGGGAATTGTGACGGATATTATGGTATCGCGTGAGTTTATTGGTCCTGAGGATCGGATTTTATTTATCGATGATATTATCGCAAATGGGGATGCGGCCAAAGGCGTCATTAAGATTATTGAACGTTCTGGAGCAGAACTCGTTGGATTTGGTGTTGTCGTTGAAAAATGTTTCCAATCTGGTGCGAGCACCCTTCGTGAACAAGGGATTAGAGTAGAGTCACTTGCGAAGATTAAGTCCCTGTCAGATGGTAAGGTCCATTTTGATTAATCCCTTTATTTAATCGGATTTTTCTATTTCTTTCATATTCTGGTTGCCTAATTTTGTTTAATGCCTTTGCATCGCGTTTTTTATGGCTTATAATAAAGGTAAGTTAGGGAGAGGAGGCAACACCCATGGGGAAAGAACCAAACGAACAGTATTTCCTTGATAAGTTAGCGCAGTCCAAAGTTCATTTTGAACGTGCCCTTGATTGTAAGCATACGGAGTTTGATGACCTTTATCCCTATATGCTTGAACATCCGCAGTTCTTCTGGTATAAAAGGTATGTTGCTTGGTCTGAACTTCTCACTATTGTAAACCTGTGTGAAGAATTGTCCTTCTCATGGAAAGATGAATTTACACCTCACCAGGTCGAATATGTTGAACAGCGTGTGATGTCGGCGAAGGTGCTTGATTTCTGGTTCGAAAAGAACGACAGTAAAGAGCATGCTTCACGTTAATTTTTTAGTAACACCGTGATCAGCCTAAGACCTAAATGCATGCATTTAGGTCTTTTTTGCATGTTAGAAGAGACAAGCTGCGTTACTCGCAGCCGTAAGGAGGGATAGGTAGATGATAACAGATGAGCGCTTAAATGAACTTCGTGAGTCAGGTGAACGTGTTCGTGTCGTCAGAGACAATCTGGAAGTTAACGATGTGGTTGGCATCGTCGTGGCTTGGAATGATGAACAAATGATGGTTCGAAAACGCAATCGGCGTATTGTAAAATTAGATCGGAATTATCTAATTCAGCTGGAAAGCGAGCCAAGACAAAGTCCTACAGAACTGTAGCTAGAACTATATTGCCGTTCTTATCTGATGCTTACTTTAGGAGGAGCATCAGATAAGAACGGTTTTTATTTTATATTCCTTGATCCATTCCACCGAGATAAACCCTCATTCTTGAGTATAATTCGTTTTTATACCGAGATAATGGGAGATCTACACGCATCTTTTTTCCTCTTATTTTGGCATCTGCCCATAATCCTTCCTTATTCGATCTGATATTCGTGATCTGTATATCCTTACGAGCAAACTCGATTTGTATTTCTGACAATAGTAAAGTTACACGCTGTATTCCACTGGATAGCACTTCTAAATAAAGAACCGGAGTTCGAAGGAGAGGATGTTTACTTAATATCTGTAGATCTCGTTGAAAAATGCGGTCAACGAGCAATAACTGTAAATAGCTGCAAATTAAGCTTTGTTCTTCATATGATGTGTCTGCCGTCATGTGGATCTCCCCCTCTTAGTACGAGAACCTATGTTCTTATTCTATGCTGAACTCAGCAAAATAATCAATCACTGCCCTACTAAATATAAGGAATTAGATTTCTATAAAACCTCACATAATTTCTTGGTTCTAAACAAATAATGTATATATCTTCAATAATAAGAAAAATTTCATATAGAAGGAGGGGGCGTAATGACAACTCGAAAACAAAAACGAAGACAGCTTAAGAAAAAAGTGCTGACTTCTTTTCGGTGGGGGAGTCTGGGCTTAATCGTATGGTGTATAGCGTTAAGTACAATGATATCTTCCACAATAGGAGTGTCTTCGGTCCATGCTGAGCCTGTAAAGAAAATGGTTATTATCATTGATGACCTTGGTAATGGGATGAAAGGTACGGATGAAATGCTGAATATGCCTACTACCATAAATGTGGCGATCATGCCTTTCTTACCAACAACGAAAAGAGATGCAGAACTTGCTCATCAAAAGGGTATTGATGTGCTTGTTCATATGCCGATGGAACCTCGTAAAGGAAGAAAAGATTGGTTAGGTCCAGGCGCAATTACGACGGATTTGTCCGATGAGGAGATTCGCAAGAGAGTCAATGCAGCAATCGATGAAGTTCCCTATGCAATTGCGATGAACAATCACATGGGATCCAAAGTCACTTCTGATCGGCGCATCATGTCCATTGTGCTGGATGTATGTAAAGAAAGAGGACTCTTTTTTGTGGATAGTAAAACCGATCAGCATTCGGTTGTGGCTGAACTCGCCGCAGAAAAAGGAATGCCGCCCGTGGAAAATGATATCTTTCTGGATGATCAGTACTCCATTAGCCATATATCAAGGCAGATGAGACTTGCTGAAGAGAAATTGAAGCAACAAGATATTTGTGTAACGATTGGACATGTCGGAGTGCCAGGGCTTATGACGGCAGGTATCATCAGAGACGCCCTGCCCCGATTAACGGGGAAGGTCGAATTGATCAGCATCAGTGATATGGTGAAACAAGTATGGAACTGGAATCCAGATCCTACAATACCGACAAATAATAAATAATACCTGAACTTATAGCTTCGGCTATTTGCTTTTGTCCGCTGCTTGAGCTAAGCATCTCCCGATCTTGTAAGTTACTGATGAAACCGGCCTCAACGATGACGGCTGGTTTCTTAATATAATTGAGTAAATAAAAAGGTTTTCCCCATTCTACGCTGAGATCCGTTTGATACATCGTATTAAGTGAACTTTGAATCGATTCGGCTAGCATATAACTTCTTCCTTCCCGCTGATGAAGGACGACAGGACCATGTGATTTTTCTTTTTTGCTCCAGTTGACATGGACACTGACAATAAGATCAGAGGGAAGTTCATCACTAAGTCCTTTTCGCTGAGCCAAGTCTTTTAAATGCCTGGAGCGGCTTTTAAGCCAAGTGTTGTCATCACTAAGTGCGTAATCTCCATTTCGATTCAGCACGACAGGATAACCTTTTGATTTCAGCTTCATGTACACTTTTTGGGAGATGGAAAGGTTAATATGTTTTTCGAGTAAATCATCGGCAGATGTTCCTCCGTCAATCCCCCCATGTCCTGCATCAATAATGATAACCGGATGACGAAATACGGTATGAGATATGTGGTCATCATCCTTTTGTTGAACAGCAGGCGCTGCGGTTGCAGAGGCAGATCCCATAAGTAAAAGTAATAATACAGAAAAACATATCAAAATTTGTCTTGGCATATAAATCAGACCTTTCCTCTAGTTTATCGCTTATCGTTTTCAAACCCCTTCCCATAGACTGTGCAAATTTAAATGTTTCATTCAGTTAAAGATTTAGAAATGTTTATTTATTTAGGTTCCCGTACACACTAAGAAAAAGATCTGCTGGTCAAAGGGAGTGAATGGACTTGGCTAAAGGAAATGATTTGATTAGATATATAACCGAGCAAGTGGTTGAACATATGGAAAAGCCGAAAGAAGAACGTAAATCCTCTAGAAAAAGAAAAGAACCTTGGCAGACGAAATGGTTTGGAATGCTTCCATTTGGGGTATCCATGTGGGCTAGTGAAAAGAAAAAAGAGGTTCGCAGTAAAAAAAAGAACCAGAATACAGCTTCTGATTCTTAGATTCTAAAAGGCCTTATTCCATTACACAAGGGATAGGGCTATTTGGTGTTTTCGTAGAAATTACCGTTTTCAAGCAGTCTTTTCACGGGGATATATCTAATGAGGGATTCGTTTGTGCCAATACGGAGAAAAGAGACATAATCGCTATCAGGATTTGTCCATGTTGCATACCCAGTGATGGAAAGCGGTCCGCTGTACCACATATTGTGATCAGAAGAATTGAAAATGAGCTGTTTTGAAGTATCCAGTTTCCTTAAGAGTGATCGCTCAGAAAAGATGGGTACCGGAGTCGAAACCCGCCACTTGAGATTCTCTGAGGAGTCAAAAAGGGGCGAGGTCTGTTGTATCGTTTTAAGTGTATGATCCGTGCTTATCCAATCGGAATAACGATCTATAGTACGCGGCTCGGTAAGCATTTCTGGATTATCCAGAAGCACGTCTCCATTAGTAGCGTCCACATATATTGTTTTCCCCTCTTTTTCAATTACCCAGTACGATAATTTTCCTGCATATTTCATTTGATGAGGAGTAGAATTTTCCGTTCCTTTCTCTAGGTGAGAAAGATGCCCAAGTAAATATAACAATTCGGGATTAAACACGGAAAAAGTTCCCACCCCATATTCAGTAACTAGATACTTAATCTGTGGTGTTGCCATTTCTTCTGCGGATGACTGTTCCCCTGTTATGATCAGGTATCCGGCAATATCTTTACCTTGAAGAACATGCACAAGGAAACTGTGCGTCCCGGGACCAAGCGGCATAATATGAAGGTTGGAGTCAATAAAGTTAGCAAATTCGCTGTTTTTGGAAAGTTCCTTTATTGTATGCTCTGCAAGGCGAAGAACGGGGGCAGGAGCTGCATTTCCAGTTGAGTCTTGTCCTGCATAGGAAGGTGTATAGCAAGCATAGAAAGATAAAATGAAAATACACAACATGCTAAGTATTAATTTAGTTCGTTTCAAGGAAATAACACCTTCTTTTCTGCAGGCATAAAAAGGCACCTGCTGTTCTTATCTACATTTTACCGATGAAAGAACGAGAAAGGTGCTGTTTACTGGAGTGGACCTTAAGAAAGACATGCACTAGTTTTGACGAAAAAGGTGGTGTTTTCTTTTCCTGTGCCGAATTGAGGAAGCGGCCGCTTGCCTACCTAAGATGCATAATCCCACAGCTTATCGTACTAACGTTGATTTTAGGTTCATACTGCCATTTCATTTCACTGCGTCTACGGTTATATTGTTCCTGGATAGGCAGCTTTTGTTCTTCCTCGGTCTGTTCTTTCAGTAAATCCTCATAGTAAGTATCCAGGACAACTAATTCTTCTTCCAAGCGGCTTTTTGCAGCGTCTGCCCAGCTATAATCAATTAATCGAAGTTTACCATGGATATGTTTTTCTAGTGACTCAGCGGCTTGTTTAAGCGGAATTCGTCCTCCTTGAACGTGCATATTATCAGGGAGTCTTGGGCTGAGTTCTCTTTTATCCAGCACGTGTCCAAAGTCTTCAGCAATTCGGCCCGTAAGCAGTGAAATTCCTAAAAAATGCAGTTCTTCTCGTTTGAGATCACAAGATAATTCTACTTTAAAGCAGACACTAAGCCATGGCTCGTAGGCTTTGGGAATCGAACCGCTGATCTGCCTTTTAGAAGGGAGCTCAAACAAGTTAACGTAAGCTCCGCCTTCCCGAGAAGCCGTGAAAATTTGTTGGAGTCGAGGGCTGCCGTAAATTATATGTTCACGAAGCACACGACCTGGACCGAGAACGGGGAGAGAAGGAACGTTTCCATAGTAGCGTCCCAGTAATGCGTCTTGATTGGCGCCGGTTGTTCCCAGTTCTGCAGCCGTTTCTAAACTGGCTTGCTGTTTTTGTATTTGTTCCGCTTTTTCATGCGCTTCTTGGTCAAAAATAAACATAAAAGACATCGTCTCGGCAGGAGTGCCTGTCCGGTCTACAAATCCCCAGTAATAAGGCCGATTGGTGAGTGCTTTATCTGCTTCTACTGACAATTTCACCGTAACATGAGCAGGGGATTTCTCAATCACTTGGCAATCCATTGCCTCAAGAAATGTCATAACATAGGACTGAACCTCTTCTTTAGACATCGTCATAAGGAGCTCCCCCTTTTGCGGCTTTTGGTAGAAGAAGCAGCTTGCTTCATTTTCATTGGATCAAGAACGCTGCCTACTGCATCTTTAACAAGTGAAGCGTCAGGTTGTTGTTTGACCTCTTCTTTAATCGAATGAATGTTATGAGACAGGGCATTCATTTTCTCATTAATTTCGTCTTCGCTTGAGGATTCTAGTATAATTTTAGTGAGACTTTTCTCAATGGATTCTTGTTTCTCAAGACGTTCGAGGATGACGTCAAGTCCGCCGATTACCATCTCGAACATATTAATTTTTTCGTGCAATAGGTGCAAGATATGTTCTTCAATGGTGCCACGCGTTGCTAAATTATATATATTAACGTCATTTTGCTGACCAAGCCGATGAACCCGTCCAATTCGCTGTTCGACTCGCATCGGATTCCAAGGCAGATCAAAATTAATCATGTTATGACAAAACTGCAGATTAATGCCCTCACCGCCAGCTTCTGTTGCAATCATGACTTGAACCCGTCCCCGAAATAGATCCATCATCCAGTCTTTTTTACCCCGGTTCATACCACCGCGATAGGGAACAGCTGTTAAACCGCGGTCACGAAAATAATTAAGCAAATATTCCTGAGTAGCTCGGTATTCAGTGAAGACGATGGCTTTCTCATTCATTTCACGAATAAGCTCCATCGTTTTTTCTGCTTTGGTGTTAGCTTTTATGGCTTTGATATTGGCCACAAGGTCCCAGATTCGGTCACGCCATGGGGAGTCAGGAGCCATTTTTTTAGATAAATTAACAAGAGTAACGAACACAGCATCACGACTGCTGCAGACCTCCCTTTGTAAAGTTACCATAGAGAACATACTGGTCATATTGCCTCCGGCCGAATGGAACTGATCTTTTACGAAAGCCGTAACTCCATCATAAAGAGCTTGTTCTTCTGGTGAGAGAGTGAGATTAATATTCGTAACTTTACGTTTCGTAAATTGAACAGGACCTTCTCCTCTGCGATTACGAATCATGACTTTAGCCAGCTCATCTTTCAGCTGACCTTCATTTTTCGCTATTCGTTTATCAACTACAAAATTAGCGGCAAAATCGCCTTGACGGCCAAGCTGTCCCGGTTTTAAAAGAGTAATGAGATTGAACAACTCACTTAAATCATTTTGAACTGGCGTTGCGGTTAACAAAAGACAATACTTTTTACGAAGTTTCAGCATAAATTGATAATTGGATGTTTTTTTATTTTTTAATTTATGAGCCTCATCGACGATAATCATATCGTAGTCGGTACTCATCAGTATCTCTTGATGGGGGTCGCGTTTTGCTGTATCCATAGAAGCGACAACAATATCATTTTGCCAGGAGTACGCCTTTTTCTGTGCGACAGCCGAAATTCCAAATTTAGAATTGAGTTCCCTTACCCATTGCAGCACAAGGGATGCAGGAACAAGAATAAGGACTTTAGATACGAGACCGCGAATTAAATATTCTTTTAAAATGAGGCCTGCTTCAATCGTTTTCCCAAGACCTACTTCGTCTGCAAGAATGGCACGCCCCGACATTTCAAACAGCACTCTGCGAGCGGTGTCAATCTGATGCGGCAGCGGTGTGAGATCCGGGATATGTTTTAAGCACTGCATATCATCAAAACTTGGGATGAGTCCTCTTTCTTCAGCCTCAACAGCAAGCTGAAAAAGACGATAGTCGCCCCATGGTCCCCCTTTGTCTAGTCTACTCGTAAGTTCGTCCAGCCAGTTTTGATCAAAGTGAATTGGAACGGGCAGCGGTTCGGGCTGAAAGCCCACGCGGGCGGGTGATATTTTTCTATTCACTGGTGTTATTGCCTCCCCTGTCGTCTCATAAGTCTTCCTAGTATGGACGAAAGCGAAGAGATTCATAACTAATTCAGCATTTTACTATAGAAGCGATATGATAAAGATCATGAATTTATTTGACTTACCATAGGTGCGTATACATAATGGCTACATACAATATAATTGTATATAATGGTTAGACATCATGAAGCGATTTTGTTTTGTACAGCAGTAGGAGGGACACAGGGTGAATAAACAATTTATACAAAGTAATGCAGATTTATCAGCTTATTCTACTTATGAGATCGGAGGCAAGGCTAAATATCTAGCTGCGCCTACCACAATAGAGGAATTAACTTCTGTACTAGAATTTGCAAAAGAAAAAGAATTAAAACCATTTTGGTTTGGCATGGGATCGAACATCCTATTTCCGGATGAACCAAAAGAAGATATGATCTTTATCAGTCTTAAGGAACTAAAAGAGACTCATATTGATGAAAAAGGTTGGTTTGTTTCTGCCGGTATGCCGATGTCACATCTGTCGCTTATTGGTCTGGCTTCGGGAACAGCTGACTTTGATTTTTGTTTTTTGCTCCCCGGAACGGTAGGCGCAGGAATCTATATGAACGCGAAATATTATAACAGACAAATTTGTGACATTCTTGATACAGCTTTCTATATTGATTTGAATGACCCAGAATTCAAAGTCCAGACCATCCATGTAGATGGATGCGGGTATAGTTATAAAAATTCTATCTTTATGAATAATGATTGGATTATTGTGGGTGCATACTTAAAACATCCTGACTTTAATGCGCTTGAGCAAGGAATCCGTGAAGTGGAAAGACTAGAGCAAGTAGTAGAATATCGAAACCCTTCTGTCTTGCCTAATTTTTATAAATACTACACGGCCATGGCCGAGACTTGGGCACAGGATCATGAGGCAGAGGTTCCTGAATCTTTCAAAAGCGTAATTCAGGATCGCGGAAGCAAGTTCCATTTTGATTATCCTTCTTGCGGATCGGTGTTCAAAAATAACTATGATTTTGGTGAACCGATGGGTAAAGTCGTCGATCGGCTAAACATGAGAGGAACGGTGCACGGGGGTGCATCTATTTCATCTTGGCATGGAAATATGATTGTGAATCAAGGAAATGCGAAAGCAGAAGATATCGTACATTTGGTTGAACAAGTGAAGAAATCAGTAAATGAAGCATTTGATTTTATCCCGGAAGAAGAACTTATTATTGTAGAAAAGAAATAAGACAGGATACGTAATAATCCCTTGTAAATTTATAACCCATGTCTGGTTCCTTTTATTAGGAAGCATGACCTGGGTTTTTTGACATTTTCTTTGCTTTTCTTTGGTAAAGAGAGGCAGGGCAACAGTGCAGAAAACTTGTTATGATTCATAAGTTTATGATAAAGTTAACATAATAAATAGCTATTTTCGGGCAAAAAAAGCTGAATTCGTTCGTTTTGAGCTGAATGTGATGATATGAATTTCTGTATCTGAAAGTAAAGACTATGATTGACTTATCTATTTTCAGAAAGGTGAGAAATTCAAGTGGTGAATAACAATGAGCTTCAGGCAGAAGAACTAGAAACGTTTGACCAGTTTTTAATGGCTTTTATCAGATTCAAGCATAAAATATATGCAGAACAGCAAAAAGAATTTAATCACAAGTTAAACCCCACGAAGATACGAATCATATATATGTTATCTCGTGAGCGTCTTATGGCTGTTGATATTGTGAAGCGACTTCAGCTTTCTTCGGGTGCGACCACGGTCATACTTAATCAATTGGAAGCAGAGGGGTGCATTACCCGTGCTCGAAGTGAGGAAGACAGACGAATCGTGTGGCTATTCCTTACGGAGGAAGGGCAACACGTCGCGGATAACTTGCGTGAAAATCGCGAACGTATGAACAAAGAGATTCTAGGGCTTCTATCAAAAGAGGAAAGAGTGCAATTTCTGGACATCGTCAAAAGAATTGAAGAACGAATCCTTGATGCTCTTACATAAAAGAACCAGACTCTTGAAGCCTAGGCTGCTTGAGTTTGGTTTTTTTTATAATTTGAATCTTTGTATATGGTCATGTAGCTTTTCTTGTAATAGGATTTCTTTTTGTCTCGATCCAAGAAGATCAAAGTGCGGAAATGGATCTCGATGGTGAATATATTTGGGATTAAGGTTGTGTTCTTTGCACCAGTGCTGCAATTGCTTAAGATCAGAGCAACCTACCTTCGTTACGCTGGTTATGCCAGGGAATCGAGGGTCAATCCAGTAATGAGTCAGATAAGCAATTTGACCTTCTCTCACTTTTTCTTTCCACTCTTCGAGTTCACTTCGTGTAATACCAAAAGCCATGTTATTCATCCTTTACTTCATTACGATTAGTATCTATTCTTTTATGTTACCTCATAAGTGGGATAGAAGCGAACAAGGATACGGGAAAAACGTGCCGTATTCATCAGAAAATAATGCCCACAGGAAAGAAGCAAGAGAGGAATTGATGATGATATATGGAGCTTTTTATTACAATACTCATTATGCTTATAATTATCGGCTTATCCAACGTAATTAATCGGTTTGTTCCATTTATTCCGGTCCCGCTTATCCAAATTGCGCTTGGAGTGGTCTTTGAAGTTGTCCCTTTCGGGATCCATCTCGATTTAAATCCTGAACTGTTTTTTGTACTGTTCATCGCACCGCTTCTTTATAATGATGGGCGTAAAACACCGCGGGATGAACTATGGAGTCTTCGTACGCCGATTTTGCTGCTTGCACTAGGACTCGTCTTTCTAACCGTTCTTGTAGCAGGTTATGGTATTCATATGCTGATTCCGAGTATACCGCTTCCAGCAGCGTTTGCGCTTGCGGCCATTCTATCTCCGACCGATGCTGTAGCCGTAGGAGCCATGGCTGAACGTGTTCATCTGCCTAAAAGTATTTTGCGGACGCTTGAGGGCGAAGCGCTTATGAACGATGCTTCTGGTCTGGTTGCTTTTAAATTTGCGCTTGCCGCGACGGTAACGGGTGTATTTTCATTAACAGATGCCTCCATCAGTTTTGTGGTTATCGCTGTCGGCGGACTGCTCCTTGGTGCAGTGCTGTCTTTTCTTATTCGTAAAATTGGAGTGTTGCTTCGAAGACTTGGCATGGAAGACGTAACTGTTCATATGCTCATTCAAATCATAACTCCGTTTATTATTTACCTCGTAAGTGAAGAACTCGGTTTATCAGGAATTTTAGCGGTGGTAGCAGGTGGGATTATCCATGCAATTGACCGGGATCGGGCCGATACGATTCATCCCAAGATGCAAATTGTTGCAGAAAGTACTTGGTCCGTAATTGTATATATATTAAATGGTCTTGTCTTTGTTATTCTCGGTATACAGTTTCCTAATGTACTCAGTAAGATTTGGGATAATGGAGCCTTTAATCATGTACAGATCGTGACCTATATTTTCATAATTACGCTGATATTATTTATTTTACGTTTTCTATGGATTTATGTGGTTGAGACGACTCTGTGGAGAATGAATAAACAGGAAAAACCGTTCATTAAGCATATTATTTTAACTACCTTATCTGGTGTACGTGGAGCTGTGACGCTTGCCGGTGCCTTTTCTATCCCCTTTGTCCTAATGGATGGATCCCCTTTTCCCGAACGAGATCTCATCCTCTTTATATCTGCTGGGGTGATTCTGCTGACACTGATTACTGCAAGTATCGCACTCCCACTTATTGCAGACAAAGAAGAGAAGGCTGGCGCAGATGTAGTCCAAGTACGTGCGTTAACCAAAATATTTGATCGTTCCATCCAAGTGGTTAAGTCCGAGATGAATGATGACAACAAAGCGGCAGTATTGTCTGTTATTGCGGATCTCAACAAATATTTAAATCGCTATTCGGACCAAGACGATAAGAAGAAATGGGGAAGCCATTTTCAAAAACAAGAGATGTCCATTCGTATGAAAGCCATTCATGCAGAGCGAAAAGAAATCGAGCATCTCTTGAAAACAGGGGAAGTAAGTGAAGAGCTTGGGATGTTCTACCTAAAAGTTCTGGATCGTCGTGAAATTGTCATGTCCAGCCGAATGAAATCGCAGATTTGGTCTTCCTTACGCAGTATTGGGCGAACGATTGGAAGAGTCTTTATGAAGAAACAGATGGATCCGAGTAACCCAATGAGAGAAAGAGTAAAAGCATCTCGTAATCTTCGTATCCAGACCTGTGAGAGTGCGATTACAGCTATCCGAAGTCATATGAACGATGAAAATAGGGCTGCATCGCTGACCATTATTTCTCATTATGAACGGATCATATTCATGCTTCGTGAAGGAGCTACCGAACTCGATGATAATGCTTTTAATGAAAAGAAATTAGAGTTGCAAATTAAAGCAATTCAAGAACAACGAAATGCCGTTCAAGAGTTATTTGAAACAGGCGATATCCATCGAAATACAGCTGCTTCTTTACGCCATTATATAAACAATTTGGAATCTAACCTTCTGAGTGAAGAGTAAAAGAAATCTGTTTAATGGAAGGAAGAGTTGTCCTATTGCCTGGCTGGTAATGGGACAACTCTTTTTTATTATTTCTTTGCTTCATTGTAAAGATCTTATGGAAGTATTTTTTTACAGAACAAAAAATTATATATTTCCTCAACGTTCGTGGGATACTACGAAGCATGTTATGTACACAAGACAAATGTAAGGTGAGGATGATATGACAATAAGAAAATGGTTCATTGCACTAGCATCCGCTATACTTGTATGTGCGATGATCGCCTCCGAGGCAAAAGCTAGTCAGCCCATCTTGAAGGACCGGACGTATTATGAAAAAAGAGGGGATATTGTATGGGAAGCTCCTATTTCCAAAAAACAGATCGCTCTTACCTTTGATGATGGACCAGATGAGCTGGAAACGGTACAAATTTTAGATCTGCTTAGAAAATATGACGCGAAAGCTACCTTTTTTGTAGTGGGCCAGCAATCAAAAAAGAAAGCTCATCTTATTCGTAAGGAGATTGAAGAAGGTCATGAAGTGGGAAATCACACCTATTTTCATACTTTTGCAGATAAAATCAAGAGTAAAGAAGATTATATGAAAGAACTTGAAGACACAGATCGTTTAATTGAGGAAGCGGGTGGACCCAAACCAACCCTTTTTCGCCCGCCGGGCGGTGTATATAACGACATTGTGCTAGACAGTGCTAAAAAAAGGGGATATACGATTGTGCTCTGGTCTTGGCATCAGGATACAGGGGACTGGAGCAGACCAGGAAAACAGCGTATTATTAATAAAGTACTTCGCAATGCCCGTAATGGGGATATCGTTCTTTTTCATGATAATGTACATGGACAAAGTCAGACGATAAAAGCACTAGAGCGAATATTACCCGAACTGAAAAAGCAAGGGTATCAATTTGTGACTGTATCGCAACTGCTTAAGACGAAGGAAAAGGAAGTCATGGAATTACCTTAAATCATGGGATGTATGTAAGAGAAGGGGAGAATTAAAGAAATGAATGGAAACAGCAGGGCTGATATTCGTGCAGGAATTGAAGTTGATATTGTAATTAAACAGGATCAACGAACAGGGAAATTAACGAGAGGGATTGTCAAAGATATTTTAACCAATTCTCCATCGCATCCACACGGCATCAAGGTTCGACTTGAAAACGGTCAGGTAGGCAGAGTAAAACATATTTTACAGAAGTAAATATATAGTGCAGCAATCAAAAAATATGAGAAGGACTCCGCATGCAGGAGTCCTTTTTTTGGCTTTTATTAAGCGCTTCGCCTCACGAATTGTTTCAATAACTAGATTGTTTTTACTTTTTTGTTGAAAATTAAGTAGAAAGTGAGTACTATAACCTGTAAGTGATTCATTTATATATTTATAAATCGATTTACATTTATTCAAATCAAACGATCATCTACATAGGAGGCAGAAGAATGAGCAATTTTAATGAAAAACTCATTGCACACTATAAGTTCGATAATGCAGCACACCTTGGTAAAGACAGCTCAGGAAATGGGCATGATGGAGCAGCTATGGGAACATTGAAACCTGAAATTTCACATATCTCTGGCAGATCCGCAGCTACCTTTCCAGGAGGAGCAAATGGAACTTCTTATATACAGCTTCCATCTAATTTGCTAGTAGATGTAAGCGATAACACAGGTCTCACCGTGACGGCATGGGTCAATTTTGGTAAAGGTTCGAACGTATGGGAACGAATTTTTGACTTTGGTAAAGGTGAACAAGGGCCTTATGCATTTTTGACCCGTCAGTTAAGAGGGACTCTGTATGCTGGAGATGATCTGGTTGTAGACCCAGGCCGGGGATTTGCTGCCGGAGAGTGGATGCATATCGCATTTTCGGTGATAGGTACTGAGGGTGGTAAACTGAGCAGTGCTGGTCCGATTGTCTATGTGAATGGAGAAAAAGTAGCAGATGGTTCCATCAGTCAAACTTCCAGTGGAACTTATGCTAAGCTGCGCAGTTGGTTCGATACATTTACAGATGCTTCGAATTACAGCCAAAATTATATTGGACGTTCTCAGTATGCAGCCGACGTGGACTTTACAGGTTCGCTATCTGATTTCCGGATTTATCGGGATGGTCTGACGATTGATGAAGTAATTGAAGTGATGTGCGAATCATTGACGGATGAAGAGATTGTAAAACTTGCAGGAGATAAATATTTATCTTTTCCAACGAAAATAGTCACGAAAGACGTTTCCTTGCCTGTTAGTTTACTAGGCGGTAAAGTACAAATGAGCTGGAACTCAAGTCGTCCGGAAACTCTATCTCATACAGGTGAAGTTCAGTCCATTACATCTCCTGAGGAAATTACACTCCATGCGGTATTAAGTAAAGGGGAAAGTACGCTGAGCAAACATTTTGAGATTTCGGTTGTACCGGAACACCTTCCGCCCTATACAGTAACGATTCACGGAGATCAAAAAGTGGCTGATATCAGTGAAGTGATGTATGGACTCTTTTACGAGGACATCAATAATGCAGCCGATGGCGGAATTTACGCTGAGCTTGTACAGAATCGTTCGTTTGAATCCTTTGCCTTTGATACCTACTCACCTGAATCGGGGGAATGTGGTTGTTCCACTGGCCGGAATCGTGATCCTTTGTTTGCGTGGTCTGGAGATACCCATCTGATGAACCCGCAAAATAAAGGCGGTTTAAATGAACACTTTGGAGCCAGTGACCCAGAAGTGAATGCTTATTATGTAACGGTTCAAAATGGAGCAACGATTCGCAACCGTGGATTTTCGGATTCAAATCACCATTGTGCGATGTCGATTAAGCAGGGAGAAGACTATAACTTTACCGTTTGGGCGAAAGCGGATGCTCCTGGTAATATAACCGTTCAATTACAAGATAGCAATAATGAGCCGATCAGTGAGCCAATCACACTGCAAGTAGAAGGCGGGGGCTCTTGGAAAAAATATGGTGAGCAAGATGAGAAAAACCTTATTCTTACAGGCACAGGGAATGCTCTTGGTCAGCTGGTTCTTACCTTTGAAGGTGATATTTCTATCGATATGGTGTCACTTACGCCGCAAGATGTGTGGGGAGCAGACCCTGAGGAGAAAGGGATATCCGCTTCAGCACACGATAACTACAAAGGAAATCCAAATTATCGACTGAGAAAAGACCTAATTCAAGCGCTTGCTGACCTGCATCCCACGTTTTTACGTTTTCCTGGCGGCTGTATCTCAGAAGGATCTTTCATTTGGGAGAATGTATATGACTGGAAGGACTCGGTAGGTCCTGTAGAGCTGAGAAAAGAGAACTACAATGTTTGGGGTTACATGATGACGATGGGACTTGGTTATATGGAGTACTTCCAATTAGCTGAGGACTTGAATGCTCTTCCGGTTCCGGTTATGGCTTGCGGTGTTCTGTGTCAGGCTCGTTCTGATTATGCACATCCGGCAGGTGGCGCTTTGAGGGAGTATTTTATCAAGAACTTTACAGACTTGATCGACTTTGCACTCAGCACGGATACGGAGAATAACGAATGGGCACAAGTACGTAGCAGTATGGGACATCCGGAGCCATTTGATCTTCGCTACCTCGGTGTGGGAAATGAGAACTGGGGAAATGAATTTTTCGCCAACTTTGAAGTATTCAAGGCTTCAATTGATGAATATATGAAACGTAACTATCCGGAGCATGAACTCTATATTATCTCTACCGTTGGTGCACAGGCGGATGATGATGCTTATCAGCAAGGATGGGAATTCCTTAGCGGTAATCTCACGGGATCAGCTCAAGTTGCTTTTGCGGATGGTAAAGAGGTAATTGAAGAGACAGTAACCTGGTACGAGAATCAGGAGAACTATATGGATACGATTGCTGATGAGCATTACTATAGATCTAATGAATATCTCCTGAACAATGCGGATCGTTATAACTATTATGACCGGGCCTACCACGCGGATGGAAGCATTGATTTTAAAGAGACATCCAAAGTATTTGTCGGGGAATATGCATCCACGGATAAAAATACATTGGCAGGGGCTATCGCCGAAGCTGCGATCATGACCAGTTTTGAAAATAATGCGGATGTTGTCCGCCTGGCGGCCTATGCGCCGCTGTTTAATAAGGTACTGACAGATGGTACGTACCGCTGGACGCCGGACTGCATCTGGTTTGATGATGAAACGGTGTGGTTTACACCGAACTATTATGTACAGCAAATGTTTGCCAAAAGTGTTGGTAAAGAGGTACTTCGTACTTCGTTCGGGACGTACAGCAAAGGTAAACCCGTGGAACTCATTCCGCACGGCGGGATCGAAATCGCGGGAGGTAATGCCGATATTCTCGTGAAGAAAGTGGTTGTCACTTCGAAAAAGGATGGCAGTGTTCTATTTGAAGAAGATTTCCGAGAACAAGAGGGACCAAGTGAAGCATGGAGTTTCATCCCTGGATCGGAAGGCTATACATCGATTCCTGGCAAAGGATTGCTTTTGAAAGCGCAGAAGAGCGGCCTGAACGGGTTGTACCTGATGAATGATGAATGGACCAACTATAAGGTGCAGGTAGAAGCAAGCCGGATTAAGGGTGAGGATGGATTCTATATCGGTGTAGGAATGACCGACATTACTCCTGAGAAAAAAGACGTAATTGAGTATGCGATCGCTTATGGCGGTCAAGCAACAGGTGTGAAAGTGTATAAACAAGGAATCGAAGGTTATACGCTAGGTGATTATTCGTCCAGTACAGCAGCTGGAAACCTGAGAGCGGCAAACTATGAACCGCTGGAGAACGAGAAAGATTATCTAATTACCGTTAATTACGGTGGAGAGAATGGAAAGAACTTGATCTGCTCTTATACGGACGGGCACTTCACCAGTAAAACACTGGATTACAAGCTAGAAGCATATAATCGGGAGGTATTCCATTCCGTTACGAGAGATGCACAGCATGTATATGTGAAATTGGTGAATGCAGATGGTGTGGATAAGGCTACACAGATTAACTTGCAAAATCTGACCGTTCAGCCTAATGCAACACTGATTACGCTAAGCGGGGAAGAAAATCTGCTTCATGTTCCAAATGTAAACAAGAAAAACGATGAGAAAATTACACCGCAGCAGCAAAGCATCGAACTGCAAGGAGATAGCGTTGTTCTTAAGCTCCCTGCGAATTCTGTGAGCTTGCTGGTGATGTCGATCTAATCTAAATATTATCTATAAGATCCTTCATCTTGTAGGGCGCATTGGCGCTCCTATCAGGATGGAGGATTATATGAAGATACAAAAGGGACTCCGTAAAGGAGCCCCTTTTGTGTTTTTACATCAATAAAATGGCTACGATTGTTGTTACAGTAAGCCCAGTGAGGACAGGAATAAGATTTCGTCTGGCAAGCTCAAATGGACTCACGTTACAAATGGCTGCGGCTGGAATAAGGGCCCAAGGAATCAGCGTTCCTCCTCCTACCCAGATGCCCGCAATCTGACCAAGAGCTGTGAGCAGCGGAGCTGAATCTATAGAAGCAGAGAACATCTGGGCGATCGAACCAACGAGTGAAATACCAGAAAAACCGGAACCGTCCATTCCTGTAATTGCACCAACCAGCGTCATAATGATTGCACCAATAGTTTCATTAAGTGGAACCAGATGTGCTAAGGCAACACCAAGATCATTAACAATGCCGTGAGACGATTCGGGTAGCGGGTTTTGAAACAATTCAGTGAGTGCAGCATCTCCTAGATAAAAGAAAGCAGCAATGGGGATGACAGGACCGAAGACACGAAATCCAAATTGAAATCCTTCAATTAAATATTCAGTCGTTTCTTCAAGTCCTTTATTTCGGTGGGCAATCATCGTTACGCCAATCAGAATGATTACGGCAGTCCCGCCAATAAGAGCGGTGGCATCTCCGCCTTGTAGTTTAAATATATACATAGCAGCTACATCAAGGGCGAATAAAAAAGGAATGAGTGTTGCAACGATTTTTTTGGTACGAAGAGGAATCGCAAGATCTGTAAGATGAGACTGGTCTGTGGATAATGGTTTCTTCGTCTCTCTATCTGTAGAAGGAGATGATGTCCCAATAGGTTGGAATGCACCTCTTTTCATATCCCTGCGAAGTAGTATATAGGCCGTTACGGTAGAGACGAGCCCCATTGTGATGACAAGCGGTACGCTAGCTTCAAGTACACTAGATACAGGAAGCCCAGCGGCATCGGCAGTCAGCTTAGGTGCACCCTGAATAATATAATCCCCTGATAAAACCTTTTATTATAAAGTATTTTAAAAAGGGATTAAGGTAAATTTCAGATGTTAGCTTAATACCTTACTGTTTTTCTTTATGTGAAAACAGGAACCCCCCCAACAGAAACATCAGAAAGGATGAAAGAAGAAAGAAACAAAGAGAAGGAATGAATATTATCTAATCTCACCAATAGGATAGGAGGTGAACCGTAAGGCTAGGTACAGCAAGGCATAGAGAGGAGATATAGGGGGAAACTATCCCTAGTCTGGTAACTACAAAAAAATACACACCATTTATAAATGGATTTTAGACACAAAAAAAGGACAACAAGCAGTTATCCTTCTCTTTCATATTTATCCCAATCTTTAAGCATAATGTGTAAAAAGTCATTTTTAGTACATTGTGTGTCTGAATACCCAACGTCTTTCCTAATTAGTACAATTAGTTCAGCTAACAGTATAATAATTTGTTTTGGTTCGTAATTTGCTGAATCAGCAGTTAAACCATATTTTCGCCATTCAACAAACTTTTTTACTGTCTCATCAGAGGCATAGAAAAATAGCTTGGTTCCTAAGTCTAGCATAGTTTTGTTATATTCTCTTTGTAATCGAGGGTCTTTTCCTAATTTTTCAACATATTGTTTATCTAGTAACTTTGTAATCATAATTTCAACTAATTTTGTGAATTCTTCCGTCTTATGTATATGAAGCTGTGATTCATTGATCTTCATTAACTCTAAATCCGTTGTTAATTTATTCCTGAATTCCTCCAATTGTTTATTTAGATCGAGTTCAAAAGCTTTTAGATTCTTAGCGTGTACTTGGTCTGGTAGCTTTTTAATATATGTATATAGAAACCAACCACCGAACAACAAAGCTAATTGAAATATTGCTAGTAAAATATCCAAATGTAACCCTCCTTTTTTACTAATTATACCATCTCAACATACAGCAAAGCAGTGATTTTTAGACATGAATAATATTGGCTACAACGCCTATTGTTAAGCTATAGCCTCTTTCATTAAATATTCCTGAAAACATCATGATTCCTTTGCTCTGCATACATTAACTAGAGAGTCAGGATTGTAACAGCACAGAGGGAGGCGAAAATAGATGAAATCATCAGCAGATATTATGTCACAGACCGAAAGATTCGGCGCCCATAATTATCATCCACTTCCGATTGTAATTCATAAGGCGGAGGGGGTGTGGGTAGAAGACCTGGAGGGACGTCGTTATATGGATATGCTTAGCGGCTATTCGGCTCTGAATCAGGGGCATCGTCATCCTCGCATTATTGAGGCGCTCAAACGACAGGCAGATGAGGTGACGCTAACATCGAGAGCTTTTTATAATGCCCCTCTTGCAGAACTGATGGAAACACTTGCGAAATTGACAGGGAAAAATAAAATTCTGCCCATGAATACTGGTGCAGAAGCAGTGGAGACTGCGGTGAAAGCGGCAAGGCGCTGGGCCTATCGTGTTAAGGGAGTGGGTCCTGATCAAGCAGAAATCATCGTTTGCGAAGGAAATTTTCATGGAAGAACAACAACAATAACATCCTTCTCATCAGAACCGTCGTATAAAAGAGAGTTTGGACCTTTTACTCCAGGATTCACTATTATTCCTTACGGGGATATTGATGCTCTAAAGGCTGCAATTAAGCCGAATACGGCGGCTTTTCTAGTAGAGCCTATTCAGGGCGAGGCTGGAATTGTCATACCAAGGGATGGGTATCTGCGGGAAGCAAGAGAGATTTGTGATCAAGAGAATGTATTACTTTTAGCCGATGAAATACAGACCGGATTCGGTAGAACAGGAAAGCGGTTTGCATGTGATTGGGAGAAGGTAGTCCCGGATATATACATTATGGGAAAAGCACTTGGAGGAGGCGTTATGCCTGTATCTGCGGTTGCTGCTGATAACGATATACTAGGATTGTTTGAACCAGGATCACATGGTTCTACTTTTGGAGGGAATCCACTGGGAAGCAGTGTAGCTATAGCTGCACTAGCTGTGATAGAAGAAGAAAAGCTGGCAGATCGCTCTCTTGAACTCGGCAAGAAAATGCTGAATCGATTACAATCGATTCATTCTAAGGATATCGTAACCATTCGTGGTCGCGGATTATTTATTGGCGTAGAAACGAAGGAACCAGCTCGGCCGTACTGCGAAAAATTAATGCAACTAGGACTGCTATGTAAAGAGACACATGAAACCGTAATTCGTTTGGCTCCTCCGCTTATCATATCGGATCAGGACCTGGAATGGGCAATAAAGCAATTGGAGCTGGTGTTTACGTAATACAAACAATGGTAAACTAACAGAAATCGCCATTTTATTAGTTTCTTGCGCAAAACAACGAAATGCATAGAAGAATGTCATTGTCAGTGCAACTAATGTCGAGTAGGTCAGATCTACTCGCTCTCGAATAATGTAAAAAAATGGTTTGTATTTTGTATATAATAATTCAGGTAGACGATAGTCTGCCTTTTTTTTGCATCAGAAACAAAAATAGTTTTACTTTTTCCATATCAAACGCTTACAATAAGTTCGTCCGACATTTTTCGATTATTATTTCAGTCATTCGTCATTATTTACGTTGTATATCCTTAGACTTGAGGTGGCTTAGACGGTTATGGTTCGATATCATTTATTTACCAAGATTGTACTGATCATTGTAATTATGTTAATTCCTGTTGTACTTTTATACAGTTACTCGAACAAAATGACGACAAACGTCGTTGTGAGTGAACTCAATCGATCTAGTAGTAATCAACTCGCTTTTTTTCAAAGTCAGGTGAATACAAGCATCGAGGAATTATCCTCCTGGCCTATTATATTAATCCATGATCCGGATATTGAGAGCTTTGAACAACAGGATTTGGTGAGTGAATATCTAAATTTGGATCTTATTAATCATGTGAAAAGAATACAGAATAAGCTAAGTATTCAGGAAAGCTCTTCTAATTGGAGAAGCAATTTGAGCTTATATTCACCATCTATGAAACGCGTGATTACCGAAAATGATTCGAGAACATACGATAGTAGGGAACTGGATAACGCCAATTTACCTGGCTGGCAGGTACAAAAAGTAGCATCAGGCAATGATGAGCGCTACCTCTTTTCCTGGTATACAGCATCTCCATATTCTGCTAGAGATCTAGTGGAAAATGCGAGAACTATTATCAAACTTGAATTCGACAGTACTAACATCCAGGATATGCTGGACAAGTTTAAAAGTAACGGAAGAAGAGATCCTTTTTATTATATACCTGGGACAGGCACGATTTATAACCGAACAGCGGATATTGACCGAAGTACGGAACTATTGAAACAACTTGATTTTACCGAAATTAATGATGTAGATTACCGCACTATAGAGCTTGGGGAGGAAGTCTATAGTGTACATACCGTGATATCACCTGCTACGGGCTGGTATTTAATTGATTACATTCCACTTACCGATGTGCTTGCTCCAATTAAAGATTCTAATCGGTTGTTTTACGGAGCGGTTGCCTGCCTCTTATTTATGAGTTTTTTGGCGGCCTACTTGTTATATGTACAAGTGCAGATCCCGGTCAGAGATTTAATGCACGGCTTTCAGCGTTTAAAGATGGGAGACTATTCTGTCCGGCTTGAGCCAAAAGGACGGAATGAATTCAGCTTTTTATCGGAGCGATTCAACTCCATGGTTATACAGATCCAGGAACTATTCGAACACGTATACCTTGAACAAATCCAAGTGCGTGAAGCAAGGCTGAAGCAACTTCAGTCTCAAATTAATCCTCATTTCTTTTATAATTGTTTCTCTTATATTACGAGTATGGCGAAACTTGGAAAAACGGACGCAGTTGTGGCAATGTCTCATAACCTTTCCCGCTATTATCGTTATACGACACGACAAGAAAAGGATCTTGTTCCTATGAAAGAAGAGATTGCTTTTGTGATCTCCTATTTGAAAATTCAAAAGATGAGAATGAGCCGTCTAGATTACGTAATGGAAATACCAGAAGAAATGATGGAACAGCTGGTTCCGCCTCTTGTCCTTCAGCCGCTGATCGAAAATGCAGTCATTCATGGAATCGAGAGGTCTGCAGATGCATCTTTTATTCGGGTATCCGGTTTCGAAGACGAGGGACGAATGTGCCTTCAAGTGGAAGATGATGGACTTGGAATGGATGATGAGGCAATGAGGTTATTACAAAACCAGCTTGCAAGACCTATGGACGAACATAGCGGTTGCGGACTATGGAATGTGAATCAAAGAGTGCAGCTGCGGTATGGTGAGAGAAGTTATTTATCTTTTGGAAAATCTCCTATGGGAGGCCTGAAAGCAACAATTTATATAGATAATATAAAGAAGGGATGACCATTCATGATCAATGTACTACTTGTAGATGATGAGACCTATGTGACAGAAAGTTTGGAAGCAACAATCCCTTGGAATGAGCTAGGAATCGGCCAAGTGTATAGAAGTGACTCAGCAGGAGATGCACTCGAACTGCTTGCTGCTCATCCCATCGACATTCTGATAACAGATATAAGGATGCCCGGTATGAATGGACTTGAACTGATCGAAAAAGCAAGTGTATTGTATCCGAGTTTACGTTCAATTCTATTAACGGGATATGGTGAGTTTGAGTATGCGAAGAAAGCGATTCAATTAGGTGCATCGGATTATATTATTAAACCTGTAGATGATGAAGATTTTATAAAAAGCGTTAAGCAGGCCGTTCAGTCGATTGATGAAGAAGGAAAACAAGCTACAAAGTATCAACAGTTGTTATATCAACGTAAATCGGACTATACACTCCTCAGAGAAAATTTATTACAGCAACTTCTCATGGGTGATCAGATCCAGACGGAGAAAATGATACAACTTCTTCACGATTACGAAATTAAGCTTTCGGACTCATCCATGACGTCTATGATCCTTGTTCATCTACATAAAGGTTTTATGGAGCATGATGGAAAGACTAGAGTGCTTATGGAATATGCGATTGGCAATATGGCGGAAGAGATTTTTGGAGAAACGTACGATGTCTGGCAAGGGCGCACACCGCATCATTGTTTATTGATATTGTTACAGTCGAAGGACCAACATGATATAGAAAGTGGGGAGTCGAATTCCCTAAAACCCAAATATCTTCGGCCTTTCATCGATAAGTTTCAATCTAGTGTATTGACGTATTTGCGAGGAGAGGTTCGTGTTATCGTAAATCGTCCGTGTATGTTTCCTCAGGATATCAGTGAAACCTACAGACGTGCTTTGAACTCTGTTTACTTAGCGGATCGGCAAATGGAGTCAGGTGTAGTATTCATTGAAGGAGACAATGCATTTATAGAATCTCCATCTTCTAAAGCTGCCTTTGAAGTGTTGTACAGACCACCAATGCTCCAGCAACTTTTAGAACGAAAAGCCTGGGATGCCGCATCTCAACGATTAGATGAAGTATTTGCGGTCATCGAAAAAAATCCGGTCTCACGTGAGCACATGTATGAAATTTATCTAGCAATCATTAATTCTTTTTTGTATATCACCCATCAAACGGGACATCGGATCAGTGAATTGGATGCAAAAGGGCTTGAACCTCACATGGTGGAACGAATGATTCACTATCCGCCGCTGTTGAAAGATTACACAGAGCAAATACTTACGAAGTTTCAACAGGCAGTATCTGTTCCTGCAGAACCGAAGAGCCATATTGTAAGTCAGGTGAAAGATATGATCTCCGCAGAAGAAGGAATCGAACTAACAGTCAAAATGCTAGCTGATCGCGTATACCTTCATCCCGTGTACTTATCTAAGATTTTTAAAGCCGAGACGGGAGAGGGCCTCAGTGAATATTTGATTCGAATAAGGCTTGAGCGAGCTTTATACCTGCTCAAACATACGAATAAAAAAATATATGAGATCACAACAGAGCTAGGCTATCAGAATCCTCAATATTTCAGCAAGCTGTTTAAGAAGCATTATGGTATAACCCCAAATGAGTTTAGAGAGCAATAAGTTGTAAAAGGTGCAGAAACCTTAAATTAGTGTCATAGGAAAAAATAGAGATATCATCCATAATAAAAATATAAAGACGAAGAAATTTAGGGGGAAACAAAATGGCACGAACGTGGAAAACTTCTTCACTTGCTGTCCTTGCATTAACGATGGTCATCAGTGCAGGCCTTATGGGATGTTCAGGTAAAGATTCAGGTGATAGTAATACGTCTGCACCGGCAAATACTGAAAACGTATACAAAGAAAAATACGATCCGGAAGTCACGATCTCCACTGCATGGGGAATTGATCCGACAGTCACATTTAAAAATGGTGAAACGATTGAAAATAGTGTCGCAACGAAATGGGCAAAAGAAGAGCTGGGAATTAATATCAACTCTCTATGGTCTGTAACAGATACGAATGGGGCTTTTGCAACGAAAGTAAGACTGTCGATGTCATCAAGACAGAATATGCCGGATATCATCACAATTGGATCTAATGAATCACAACTAATACAAGATCTAATTGAATCGGGTATTTACGGAGAAGTGGGCGAGCTCTTTGATAAATATGCTTCAGACACTTGGAAAAAAGCGATGGACATTGACCCTACGGTATGGAATTCAGTAACGCGTGATGGTAAGAAAATGGGGATTCCTGTTTTGGATTATGCATACAACAATGATTACATCCTATGGATTCGCCAAGATTGGCTCGATGCACTAAATCTCAAAGCACCGACAACGCTTGATGAACTTGAACAAGTAATGGATGCCTTTAAGAACAATAACCCAAGCGGACTTGCTCCTAATAAAGTAGTACCACTGAGTATTGGGTTTAAAAATTCAATGAACACTTGGATGGGTGATCCTTCCTGGATCTTTGGTGCAGCAGGTACGCTTCCTCAGCAATGGAATTTAGATGAAGAAGGAAAACTTGAATATGGATCTGTACAGCCAGAGATGAAAGAAGGACTTCAAACATTAAGAAATTGGTTTGAAAAAGGTTACATTCCACAAGAAGTAGCACTATGGGATGAAAACAAAACAGCTGAGCCTGCTGTGGCAGGTACGGCTGGTATTATCCCTGGACCTTACTGGATGAGCGGCTGGCCGCTGACGGATACAGTGAAAAATGATCCAAAAGCAGTGTGGAAACCATATGCAATACCAACTGGAGCAGATGGTACTGCAATGCGTCATGGAACGAATTTTGCTAGTGCAGTGACACTTATTAAGAAAGATATGGAACATCCGGAAGCATTCTTTACTTACCAGAACTACATGTTTGACCAGTTTGCAGATCCGGCAGCAGGAAGTAAACATGATTTCGGTTTATTTGAAGGATATGACTATGAACTCGATGCAAATGGCAACCAGAAGAGATACGACGAGGTTGAAGGCGGTTATGTAAATGTGCTTCGTTATCTACTTGTTCGTGATGGTGCGCGGATACCAGATGCACAGATGAAAGCTCTACTAAGTATCGCAGATGGTAAGGAAGCAACTACAAGACTAGAACGTGAAGTGCAAGCGAACTACGGCCTTGAAACTCCAAATGCTGCGAAGGTTCTTATGTCGCAAGAAGATATTTCATACAAGGATATGTTTACAGGTCCACCTACAGAAACAATGAAATCAAAACTTGATTATCTTAATAAAATCGAGAATCAAACATTCAATGAAATTATTTATGGTAATAAACCTGTAGACTCTTTCGATACTTTTGTACAGACCTGGAAAGCTGGAGGCGGCGACAAAATTACAGAAGAAGTGAACACATGGTATGACAGCGTCAAATAAGATTGCATTTCGATTGTAAGACTACCACGATAAACTCCCGAAAAGCAGCATGCGTTCATGCATGCTGCTTTTCTTCACTCTAAATGAGCAGGGAGAGACAAAATTTAGGAGGAACAGTAGATGAAAATGATAAAAAAAACATGGCCTTTCCATGTGATGCTGCTGCCTGCCATGATCTTCTTATTTGTATTTAGTTATCTGCCAATGGGCGGTATTGTCATGGCATTTCAGGATTATAAACCTTGGGAAGGGATCTCAGGTTCTGCATGGGTAGGACTTGATAACTTCCGCTATTTATTTGAGCGAGAAGACAGTGTTCAGGTTATCTGGAATACACTTGTGATTGCTGTAGCGAAGATGGTTTTTAATCTTCTTGTTCCCTTTGTATTTGCCATCCTGCTAAACGAGATTAGACAGGTTGGACTTCAGCGCTCTATACAAACCCTTGTATATCTGCCTCACTTTCTTTCTTGGGTAATTCTTGGGGGAATTCTGGTAGACTTGCTTGCTCCGGGAGGCTTGGTAAACCGAGTACTTGGAGAGTTCGGGGTTAATCCGATTCTATTTCTAGGGGATAACAATTGGTTCCGTTTCACTGTAATTTTATCTGATGTCTGGAAAGAATTTGGATATAACACGATTATATTTTTGGCGGCATTAGCGACCATTAATCCTTCGTTATATGAAGCTGCTGAGATGGATGGAGCAACTCGCTTTAAACAAACGCTTCATATTACGATCCCTTCCTTAATTCCAATCACGATTGTGGTGGGAACGCTTGCCTTAGGGAATGTGCTTAATGCAGGATTTGACCAGATCTTTAACCTCTATAATCCGCTTGTATATGAAACAGGAGATATTATTGATACCTTTGTCTACCGTACTGCGATTCTAAACGGAGAGATGGGCTTTGGTACAGCAATTGGATTGTTTAAATCCGTGATTAGTATGGTCCTTATCTTAATCTCCTATAGACTTGCCTACAAATGGGCAGGGTACCGTATCTTCTAAATAAAGGATAAGAGAGGAAGGAAAAACTGTGTATCATAAATCAAAATCATACCGTGTCTTTAACGTTGTTAATACGATTTTCCTCATTTTTTTATCTGTACTATGTATTGTTCCACTTGTACATGTACTTGCAGTTTCGTTTAGCAGTAAAGCTGCGGCCGATGCCAATATTGTATCGCTGATTCCGATCGATTTTTCTTTAGAAGCTTATAAAAAGACAATAAATAATCCTGCGTTTCTTAGATCAATCATGATTTCGGTAGCACGTACCATCGTTGGTACGCTCATTACACTCGTTATTACTTTTTTAGCGGCATATCCACTATCTAAAGAAAATAGCGCTTTTAGAAGCCGGACACTCTATTCCTGGATTTTCGTATTCAGTATGGTGTTTAACGGAGGACTTGTTCCATTTTACGAAGTCATTCAGTCCCTTCATTTGATGAATACATTCTGGGTACTGGTCTTGCCGTCAGCTGTAAATACATTTCTTGTTATACTGATGCTGAACTTCTTTAGAGGCATCCCGAAAGAATTGGAAGAGGCATCTCTTATGGATGGAGCAGGACATTTCCGAACATTGTTCTCGGTATACCTTCCTATTTCACTGCCTTCGATCGCAACGATCAGTTTGTTTAGTATGGTATTTCACTGGAACTCCTGGTTTGATGGACTATTGTATATCAATAACGCAAAAGATTTCCCGCTTGCTACATTTCTGCAAACGATCATCATTCAGCGTGATATGAGCTCAATGAGCATGAATCCACAAGAGATGGAACTTATCAGCCAAACTACAGTGAAATCAGCACAAATCTTTATTGGAGCAGCTCCCATTCTTATTGTGTACCCATTCCTGCAAAAGTATTTTGTAAAAGGAATGACGGTGGGTTCTGTCAAAGGTTAATAGACACTTTCGGATGAAAATATGAAATAAAAAATGATGTAATTAAAGGAGAGATTACAAAATCATGATACAGAAATATCCACCTCTATTTGATAAAGCGCCTGTTATGCTACATGGCGCTGACTATAACCCAGAACAATGGCTCAAATATCCAGAAGTACTTGAAGAAGATATTAGACTGATGAAAAAATCTCATTCCAATGTAATGTCTGTTGGTATTTTCTCTTGGGTTTCTTTGGAACCTGAGGAAGGGGTATTTACGTTTGAGTGGCTTGATCGCATATTGGATTCTTTCGCTGAGAATGGAATCTATGCACTGCTTGCAACACCAAGCGGAGCGAGACCTGCATGGATGTCGCACAAATACCCAGAAGTACTGCGGGTAAGCAGTAATCGGGTTCGCAATTTGCATGGTTTCCGTCACAATCACTGTTATTCTTCTCCTGTATATCGGGAGAAAGTGAGTATTATCAATACAAAACTTGCAGAACGATACGCAAATCATCCAGCTGTTATTGGCTGGCATATCTCGAACGAACTTGGTGGAGATTGTCACTGTGATTACTGTCAGGATGCGTTTAGAAAATGGGTCAAAGATCGATATGAAACTCTTGATGAACTGAATCATGCCTGGTGGACGACTTTCTGGAGTCATAGCTATACGGATTATAGCCAGATTGAGTCTCCTGCACCTCACGGTGAAACTCAGGTTCATGCGATGAATTTAGACTGGAAGCGGTTTGTCACAGATCAAACAGTCGACTTCTTGAAGCATGAGATTGCTCCGCTTAGACAGGTGAACCCGGATTTACCGATCACAACTAACTTTATGAGCTATTTTGATGGCCTGGATTACTGGAAATTTGCCGATGTACTTGATGTTCTATCTTGGGATAGTTATCCGACATGGCATGATACAGAACAAGATGATAGCAAGCAGGCAGCTTCTGTTGCGTTAATGCATGATATAGTGCGTACCATTAAAGGCGGCAAACCATTCATGCTGATGGAAAGCACACCTAGCATGACGAACTGGCAGGATGTCAGCAAGCTGAAAAAACCAGGTATGCATTTGCTTTCCTCTCTACAAGCGGTGGCACATGGATCGGACACTGTACAGTACTTCCAGTGGCGTAAGAGCCGCGGTTCCAGTGAAAAACTGCATGGCGCAGTAGTAGACCATGTTGGAAATGAACACACCCGCGTTTTTAGTGAAGTAACCGAGGTAGGAAGCTATCTGCAGGAACTTCGTGAAGTGGTAGGAACCGTAGTTCCAGCGGAGGTAGCTATTGTTTTTGATTGGGAGAATCGCTGGGCAATAACCGATTCACAAGGACCGAGAAATGTGGGAATTAAGTATGATGAAACGATTCAATCGCATTATAAAGTATTTTGGGATCAAGGAATTCCTGTAGATATCATCAATATGGATGCAGATCTGTCCAAATACAAACTCGTTATCGCTCCGATGCTGTACATGGTGAAAACCGGTGTTGGGGAGAGAATTGAGAAGTATGTGGAGAATGGAGGCACGTTTGTCTCTACTTATTGGTCAGGAATCGTTAATGAGAATGACTTGTGTCATTTAGGAGGGTTCCCAGGACCGCTTCGTAAAACACTTGGGATCTGGTCCGAGGAAATTGATGCACTCCATGATGGCCAAGTCAACCGAATTGAAGCTCTAGCTGATAATTCTTTAGGGCTTACGGGCCAATATGAAGCGATTGAACTTTGTGACTTGATTCATCTGGAAGGTGCTACTGCACTAGCGGTTTATGGAAGTGATTTTTATAAAGGTAGACCGGCAGCAACCGTACACTCTTTTGGAGAAGGAAAATCATATTACATCGCTTCCCGTAACTCTGAATCATTTCACAAAACATTCTATCAAGGGATTATTAAAGAAGCAGGAATTAAGAAATCCATGGAGAGTGAATTGCCGAGCGGGGTAACGGTATCGGTTCGTACAGATGGAGAGCATGATTATGTATTTGTACAGAACTATACGGGAGAAGAACAAGTTCTTCCTTTGGACAATGCTGACTACACCGAAATAGGACTTCCATCCTCCGATCATAATCGCTCAATGCAGGAACAGATCGCACTAGAGCCATACAGTGTTCGTGTTATAAAAAGGAATCATATTATCAAATAGTAATGAAATAATAATGAAATAATAAAACAGAAGGCGGCACTCATCTCTGATAAGTACTTATCAGCAGAAGGGATGTCGCCTTCTTGTTAAATCATGAAGCAGGAAGGAAAAGGGAAGCACCATCACGAAATGGTAAAAGAATACGAATGGAATACTATTTGCGGGAGGGAACATCATGATTCAGCGTAATCTGGATGGAAACAGTATCATTATCCGCCTTGAAATGAAAACGAAGACAATTAATTTTGGAGAAGTTGCTTCTGCCATCTCCATCGCTGGTGGAGATATTGTTGCCATAGACGTGATTTCAACTAATCAAGATGTAACGGTACGTGATTTAACGGTAGCGATTACGGATAGTGAACAGAATAAACGAATCATTGATCAAGTTCGTAAATTAGACGGCGTTACGATTATAAATGTCTCTGACCGTACGTTTCTCCTGCATTTGGGCGGGAAAATTGAAATCACTCCCAAAACGCCGATTAATAACCGCGAAGATTTATCAAGGGTCTACACTCCTGATGTGGCAAGGATCTGTACCGCCATTGCAGAGGAACCGCATAAAGCTTATTCCTTAACAATTAAAAGAAATACGGTAGCTGTCGTATCCGACGGCAGTGCTGTACTTGGACTGGGCAATATAGGCCCTGAAGCCGCGATGCCTGTAATGGAAGGTAAAGCAATGTTATTCAAACAGTTTGCTGGCGTTGATGCTTTTCCGCTATGTCTGCAGACTCAAGATACAGAAGAAATTATTCGCACGATAAAAGCGATCTCGCCTGCATTTGGAGGAATCAATCTGGAGGATATATCCTCTCCGCGTTGTTTCGAAATCGAAGAGAGATTAAACAAGGAACTTGATATTCCTGTATTTCATGATGATCAACATGGTACAGCAGTAGTCCTGTATGCAGGTCTTATTAATGCATTGAAACTTGCGGGGAAAACTCTGGAGAATAGTAAGATCGTCATTTGTGGAATCGGAGCGGCTGGAGTAGCTTGCAGTAACATACTACTTTCTGCCGGAGCAAAACGACTCATTGGGGTCGATCGTGATGGTGCACTCGTGCGTACAGCAGTCTATGATAATCCAGTATGGCAGAGTTATGCAGAGCGGACAAATCCAGAACTCGAGGAAGGTACTCTTCATGAAGTTCTGAAAGGCGCGGATGTGTTCATTGGTGTATCCAGAGGAAATTTACTTACAAGGGAACATATACTCACGATGGCAAAAGATCCAATCGTATTTGCGATGGCAAACCCAATTCCTGAAATCATGCCGAATGTAATCGAAGATATTGTGGCAGTCGCAGCCACCGGACGATCCGATTATCCCAATCAGATCAATAATGTTTTATGTTTTCCTGGTATTTTCCGTGCTGCACTCGACTGCCGTGCTTCTGTAATTAATGAAGAGATGAAACTTGCAGCAGCCATTGCCATTGCCTCATCCATCTCAGATGAAGAACGCACGAGACACTACATTATACCTAGTGTATTTAATGATCGTGTTGTTAAAAGTATCCGCGAACGAGTCATTGAAGCTGCGATTCAAACGGGTGTAGCGAGAAGGTTTCCTAGAAAAAACAACGAATCGAAATCATGATTAAACGTAATATTAGCACTCAGGAGCTAAAAACAAGAAAAACCCGGCAAACGCATTGCGTTTCCGGGCTTTTTTTAGTGTATGGACTTCGCTTCTCTTGAATCACTAAGAGAGGATCTGCTTTCACCATCTTCATCATGTAATATAACAAAAGTGTCAGCAATCAGCCATTTTCCTGCTAGGTTTTGTTTCATATAGTACATACTTGTATGATCCCCTTCGAGATCTGATTCTTCCGTATGAACGATAGCTGTTTCGCCATCATATTGTACGATGTTAATCTCAGTAGCAGACAATTTGTAATCAAATTCATCAAACCATCCGTCTTCCAGGAGAGATGTTACATCACGATAAATCCAAGTCGTAGGATCAAATGCGGATAACAGGAGTTGTTTATTCTCTGTATTGTATCCTTTGTACTGCGTATTTAATGTTTCCTCAATAGCTGATTTCACTTTAATCGGCACAACTGGATTTTTACCGATTAGTTGTTCTGCTGCGTATGATTCAGAAATGACACCTTCATAGAATAACTGCAGGTTGCCATTCGAAGCCTTAGTGAGTTTCAGGATAAGTTCTTGTTCTACATCAAAATAAAAAGGTCCGCTTTTCCATGTATTTGTCTTTGTAACAAACACAGTGGCTCCGTAATCATACATGTTAACGGGATTAATGTTTGTATAGGTGACTTGACCCTGCGATTTGAAATATTCACTGTAATCATGAATCATTTCTTCATAGAAAGGGGCATTATTATCGATTAGTGATGATATTTTTTCAAGACTGCGCTCATTCTCGGCACGACTGAGTTTGTTTACGAAGGCAGTGACTTGTGTTTTTGTTTTGTCATCGACTTTACCTGTTTCGATATGAATCGTTTTCTTTTGCTGATTCCAGGTTACGTTATAATCAGTAGCTTCTGCAACAAAGCGAAGCGGGACTAACGTGCTTCCTTTACTTATGTAAGGCGCAGCAGGCAACTGTGTTCTTTGTCCATCAATGTGTGCGGACTTCTTGCCTACAATTAATTGCAGTTTAGTCTCACCATTGTCTGCGTTGATTCGTTTAGCCGCATTGTTCCATTTCACTGTGTAGTCGAGTCCTTCAAAAAGGGGACGAAATTGTACAAAAGTCACTCCATTTTTAATGGTTGGTGGAACATCAAATTTCATTTCAACCTGGTCCAAATAAACTCGGATTTGGTTCTGTGCTGCGGCTGCACTTACTGTGCCGCCCATGATGGACCATACCATCACTAGCGCGAGGGTGATAAGCCCCCATTGTTTTTTTAGCATGATGTCAACTCCTCTAGGTTGTTGGTGCTGCAATGTCTAACTCAAATACAAGATGTATAATTATCTAGTATAAGACAATGCAAAAGTTCAGTTTACCTTTGGAGGAAAATAAACGCAATAGAGTTGGTATTATTATCTAAGGAAAAACACACCAAATATAAAAACAGTTATTTTGTAGTAGGAAAGTACACGGAATACACAAATTTTTAAAAAAACATGTTAGAAATAGACTCGTAAGTCATACTAAGATATGTTACAATAAATCGTTATGCTTTTTAGAAATCCCTCTATTATACAATGCTAACTTACACATAAAACAGTAAAGAACGATATCATCCATTAACATATAAGGAATAAGGGAATAAGGAGGGGGAGAGTCATGTCATTTGGCGCTCGTGTATTGAAAACCGGTATTGCAGTAACACTTGCCCTCTATGTAAGTATGCTGCTAGGTATTGACCAGTCACCCGTTGGTGCAGCGATCGCCGCAATTTTTGCCATGCAGCCTTCCATTTACCGCTCGTGGCGGTATTTTTTGGATCAACTTCAATCTACTACGCTTGGAGCCATTGTTGCACTAGTTGGAGGCATGGTATTCTCCAATGAACCGATTGCCGTGGGTGCGGCATGTATACTCGTCATAAGTATTTGTTTGAAACTGAATATGGGGGATACGATTGGACTTACTCTGGTAACCGTTGTATCCATTATGGAAGCTTCTGGGGATTGGAATTATGCACTTAATCGATTTCTTCTCACCTTAGTGGGGATTATTTCGGCATCGGTTATTAACGTAACCGTATCACCTCCAAAGCCTAAAATTCAGTTTGTTATGCAGATCCGCAGTGTGTTTGACCGTATGTCGCTACTATTACGAACTTCGATATCCGACGAAATTAAGGAGTCAGTGTTCCGCGATGAGAAGAATGATTTAGAGGGCCAGATCAAATCTCTTGTAGATAAATATCGCTTATTTGAGGAAGAGACCCAAAAGCTGAGGAGAGCAAAGTTTAGTACAACAAGACAGATGGTTGTCTACAAACTCATGTTATCTAGCCTTCAAAAAGGGTACGCTGTACTTGATGCGGTAGACAGGCATTATTTTCAGTCAGAAAGAACAGAGAAAACGGATGAATATTTTGACAATCATTTGGAAAAATTGATTAAGTTTCATGAACATGTACTGCTTAAATTTGAAGATAAACTGAAACCGAACGATCATGAAGGAGAAGAACTCGTCAGGACGAATGTGGAATTTATGGAATCCGCGATCGAGCGAATTGATTTCGACAGAGAAGGAATGTTAAGGTTATCGATTGTTGCTGCTGCAATGTATGATTATGGATATCAGTTAGAGCGTTTGAACAGACTTGCTGATCACATACTTGATTCAGAAGAGACGAAAGACAGTTCAGACGGCCTTTCTGCTTGGTTAAAAAAATAACAGTTCATTTGCATCCATTCTGTGGATTGGATACAATAATGAAACAGCCCGGACACCGACTACATTGTCCGGGTTTATTCTTTTTGGTAGAGCTGGGGGACGATGAGAATGATGAAAACCGCCATTCCTGAAGCGCTGATGACACTGCTGAGCGGTGAAAAACTAAAAGATAAACAGCGTGAGGCATTTCTATTACAGACGGTGAACGAGGATGGTTGGCCCCATTCTGCGATGATAAGTGTGGGGGAAGTGCTTGCAGCCGATCCGTACACGTTTCACCTGATGCTATGGCCAAACACGATAACCACCATAAACCTCATAAGGAGTAATAAAGCACAACTCGTTATTATTCATGAAGGTCTTGTATATTATATAAAACTTCGAACAAAGCATCATTCTGCAGTTAATCCTGATATACATACAGGTGAGCGATTCAGTGCGCGTATTCATGCGTTAAAAATAGATCAAGCAAAGTATGCCAAGATTGAGACTGGGATCCAGGTCAAACTTTATAATCCGGATACAGTAATCGAAAGATGGCAGGCACAAGTTGAAGTACTGAAACATAACCCATATTGACATAAAGTGAAGTACAAAGGAGAGAGCGTCTTGAGCACGGACAAAGAGTGGCAAATTGAACAGGAACGAGTAGATGAAGTAACAAGACAAATACGACAAGCGATTGATAAACTTGAAAAGGAAGTCGGTTCCGTCCGCGGCGAAGTCGTAGAGATGAGGAAAGACTTCTGGGATGAAGTGACGATTAACTTCAGCGAAGCAGATGATGTTGGGGAGACCTCAACTAACTTAAGACAGCAGTCGGAAGTGCTTTCTGAACGCGAACGCAGTCATAAAAATACGTTTCAAGCACTTAGTAAAATGAATAAACTTGTCTCGAATCCATACTTCGGGAGAATTGATTTTATAGAAGAAGGTTCTGAGGAGAAGGAGTCTATATATCTCGGGATCGCCTCTTTTTTATCAGAAAAAGAACAGGATTTTCTAGTATATGACTGGCGGGCACCTATCTCTAATCTATACTACGATGGGGCTCCCGGTCATTCTTCTTATGACACGCCCTCCGGATTAATTGAAGGTGAAATTACACTGAAACGCCAGTTCACCATTCGAGATGCGGACATTAAGTTTATGTTCGATACCGGGGTCACGATTGGTGATCAATTACTGCAGGCCGTATTAAGCCGAAGTTCTGATGCCACAATGAAGAGTATTGTGGCAACGATTCAGAAAGAGCAAAATCAGATCATCCGAAATGATAAGAGTAAATTTCTAATCGTACAAGGAGCGGCGGGAAGTGGAAAAACATCGGCTGCTCTCCAGCGTGTTGCTTACTTATTATATAAAGATAGAGAACACCTGAAAGCAGATCAGATGATATTATTTTCTCCGAACCCTATGTTTAACAGCTATGTGTCTACTGTGCTGCCTGAGCTGGGTGAGGAAAACATGCTTCAAACTACATTCCAAGAATATTTAGAGCGAAGAATCGGCAGAGAGTACCAGCTAGAAGATCCGTTTGTGCAATTAGAGTATGCATTGTCGCAGAAAGATGATCCTTCTTATGAGGCTCGAATTCAAGGGATTGAATTCAAATCATCTCCGTCGTTTCTAACCATGATTACGAAATATAGAGAAATGCTCACCATGCGGGGCATGATGTTTAGGCCGCTGCGTTTTCTTGGCAGGGAAATCGTATCTGCGGAGAAGATCCGTACGAAGTTTTATGAATATGATCAAAGCATTCGTATAGCTAACCGCTTAGAGTTACTAAAAGATTGGCTCTTAAAAGAATTATCTCTATTCGGAAAAAGTGAACTGGATGCACCTTGGGTAGATGAACAGATTCAGCTTCTTAGTAAGGAAGATTATCACCGGGCATATCAGAGACTGAAACGGAAACAGCAAGGCAAGAAGGCAACCTTTGATGATTACGATTTAGAGCGTGAAATTTTAGCGAAAATGGTTGTATCGGATCGGCTGAAGCCGCTGAGAAAATGGGTGAAAGCCATCCGTTTTGTGGATATGAAAAACTTGTATCGCGCTATATTTAATGATCCTGAGGTTCTGTCTTTCATTTCATCAGGGGTGAATTTACCTTCTGCATGGGAAGAGATTAGCCGGTTTACTACCGATCACTTACAGGCACAGGAACTGGCATATGAAGATACAACACCATTTTTATATTTAAAGGATTCTCTGCTTGGATTCCGGATTTTTGCAGGCATTCGTCATGTCATTATTGATGAAGCACAGGATTACTCTCCATTCCAGTTAGCTTTCTTTAAACGAATTTTTCCTCGGGCCAAAATCACTGCCCTTGGTGACTTTAATCAAGCGATCTATGCGCACTCGTCTGTACTACAGGCGACAAGTCCGCTAGGAGAGATATTTGGTACGGAATCAACTGAAGTGATTCGCTTGACGCGAAGCTATCGCTCTACGAAAGAAATTGTGGAATTTACAAAAGCCATGCTGCCGCACGGGGAAGAGATTGTTCCATTTAATCGGGAAGGGGAACTACCAACAGTTCATGAGTTTAATCAGTTCATGGAAATGGAAAAAGCCATCCATCGTCAACTGGAACAATTAATCTCGGAAGGTTATGAATCCATTGCCCTAATATGTAAAACAGCAGACCAAAGTAAAGATGTATATGAGAGAATGTCTAATAAACTCAGCATGCCATCGAAACTTGTCAAGAAAACTACACTCGGTTTCGACAAAGGTGTTCAGATCATCCCGGCATATCTTGCAAAAGGCGTCGAATTTGATGCTGTCATTATTTATGATGGTTCAAAAGAAATGTATGCTGCAGAAAGTGAACGGAAGTTGTTCTATACCGCTTGTACAAGAGCTATGCATTTGCTGGATATCTACTCTCTCGGTCCTGTTAGTCCGTTTATTGCAGATGTACCTTCTGACAAGTACAAACGAAGCAAGGAGTTATAAAGCAAACAAAAGAGAAAGCATTTCAGATGAAAATCTGGAGTGCTTTTTTTATTTTATTATTAGGAGTAAAACGGACGTTTTTCAATTAATTTACATATAATGAAAGAGAAGTTACTTACCATGTGTTATATATTGGTATATAAATGTAATGTTATCCAGTCGATTTAACGAAATATCGATTTTTTGAGTTAAATTTATTTACATGCGAGACATAGACCACTATAATCGGTAACAATATATTTTTTGGGAGTAACGAATGGGGGAGATCATACTTGAGTACAAAACGTTTTGAAAGACCTGTATTAGCGGAGTGTGTAAAGGATCTAATAGCAACTGCCAGAGGCGATTTGAAAGCTACACTGGTAATTCAAGGCGGATCTCTCGTTAATGTGATTTCTGGTGAAATCATCGAACAGATGTCGGTAGCAGTTCAAGGAGCAAGAATTGCTTATGTTGGTAAAGATGTCTCACATACGATTGGACCAGATACTGAAATCATAGATGCAACAGGAATGTATATTGCACCCGGGTTGCTTGATGGTCACTGCCATATTGAAAGTACGCAGCTGAAAGTATCCGAGTTTGCGAGAGCAGTGTTACCACTTGGAACAACAGGGGGGTTCTTTGATGCACATGAGATCTCAAATGTATTAGGTTTAAAAGGGCTCAAGTACATGCTGGAGGAAGCGAGAATAACTCCGATGGCAGCCTATATGCAGGCTCCTTCCTGTGTACCTTCTACAAGTCCTGAGCTTGAAACGACAGGTGCGTGGATTGGTCCAGAGGAAGTAGCAGAGGCTTTATCTTGGGGAGACGATATGATAGGACTTGGTGAAGTGATGAACTTTCCGGGTGTAGTCTATGGTGAAGATAAAATGATTGGCGAAATTGAAGCAACACTCAGGGCCGGAAAGGCAGTAGATGGGCATTTCACTTGGGCCTCTGATGATTGGAGACTTCCTGTTTACGCTGCTGCCGGCGTTACCGGAGATCATGAATGTGTAACAAAAGAAGACGTTCTAGAGCGGATTCGGCTTGGGATGTATGCAAAATTACGACAAGGATCTGCGTGGCATGATGTTGCTGAAACAGTCAAAGCGGCAACAGAACTGGGTCTTGATACTCGGCGGATGATGCTCGTCACCGATGATCGAAGTTCAGAGTCCTTGCTCGAGGAAGGGCATATGAATTTTGTTGTTAGACATGCCATTTCTCAGGGGCTAAAGCCGATCACGGCTTTCCAGATGGCTACCATTAATACAGCCGAACGGTTTGGGGTTCAGCGGGATGTAGGTGCGATTATCCCAGGATCTATTGCAGATATTATTCTGTTAAAAGGACGTCTTGCGAATGTAGACGTAGATACGACGATTGCCGCCGGGCAAGTGGTGGCACGTTCAGGAAAAATGGTTGCGGAATGGGAAACCTATGTATATCCTGAGGACGCGCTGGGTACAGTTCACCTTGCAGAACCGGTACAAAAAGAAGATTTTCGTATTGTGGCTCCGATCACGGAGGGAGAAATCAAAGCAAGAATAATTCAAGTGACTGAGAACCACGTAGAAACAAAAGAAATATGGGAACAAGTGCAAGTAGAGTCTGGGGTAGTAAAACTGAGTACCGCAAATGATATTTGCAAAATCGCTGTTATCGAAAGACATCATATGACGGGTGACAAATCCGTTGCACTGGTATCAGGAGTTGGATTCCATTGCCCAGCGGCCATCGCTATGACGGTAGCCCATGACAGCCACAATTTGATGGTCATTGGCACGAATGATGAGCTAATGGCTGAAGCAGCTAATCGAGTAGCGGCAATGCAGGGCGGAGTTGTAGTTATGACGGAGGAAGGGACGACAGAATTCCCACTGCAAATCGCAGGACTGATGTCTACCGAACCATTCGAAGTGGTCGCATCGCAATCAGCAGGAATTAGTACTGCATTACAAAGTGCAGGATGTAATCTTAATAATGCATTTATGACCTTATCTCTACTTGCGTTAGTGGTTATTCCAGAACTTCGTCTATCTGATAAAGGGCTTGTTCAGATCTCCGCAGATGGAATTAAGATTGTTTCCTTATTTGAATAATATAAGTAGTTACCCTCCTGAATAGGTGAGTAGACACATGTCTACTCACCTATTTTTTGTTTTATTTTATGAAATCATAGTGTATTATACCTAAATAAGTCTAAAGACCTATAATCAGACTGCGTAGTAATTACGAAATATATAATATAAGGCTTTGGACCTCCGATATAAACGCAGAAAATGAGACTTTCGTATTTCTGAAATGGTAAAGACTAGTTCAAAGTAATGAGTAAAGAGAAAAAGGCTGTGACTAGTGGATAGTTGTGTATACACTGAGGGCAAATTTACTGAAAGGTAAAGACGCAAAGCCATAGGGTCTAAAGTGAGTCTTAGGACTTACAATGATAGCCGGTTGCCGACGTGATAAATCGAAGGAGTGTGCAGACATATGTGGAGAAGAAACAGCAGGAAATTAAGCGCCATCATCATGGCAACCGTTATCGCGTTCGTACCGTGGGCCGGAAAGATCGAGGAAGTTGAAGCTACGGGAGCGATCAAAGCGACCAAAGTTATCGAATCGACTTCGGTTCCGACGAGTCAAACCGCTACTTGGCTGTGGGATACAACGCAGATTAAAACAGCACCCGATTCGGTTCTAACCTTTGCTAAGGAGAATAACCTAAACGTTATTTATTTACAAATCAATCGTGATGTGCGGAATCGTTATTATCAATCTTTTATACATAATGCAACGCTTGCAGGAATTAAAGTGGAGATTTTAGATGGTCGCTCTTCATGGGGGCTTACCAAATCTAGACAAGGTTTAGTCGATTTCATAGATTGGATTGAGAACTACCAGAATGAAGCAAGCGAGACTGAAAAATTCTCCGGAATTCATGTGGATATTGAACCTCACGTTCTTCCTGAATGGAAAGAAAATGTGGATGAAGTAGTGAGACAGTGGCAATCGAATGTAAATTATTTGACTAGTGAAGCTAAGCGTCTAAATATGGAGATCGGGGCAGATATTCCGTTTTGGCTTGATAACTATACAACTCCTGATAAAGAGATGAAAATAAGCAGCTGGATGATTCGTCAGTATGATTCGGTTACCGTTATGGCGTACCGTGATAAAGCAAGTGCGATCTATGATGCGGCTTCTAGTGAGCTGGCTGAAGCTTCTGCCCTTGGAAAGAAAGTATCCATAGCAGTGGAAACCAATAAAAGCAATGAAGGAGATTTCATTACTTTTTATGAAGAGGGTCCCGAGTATATGGCGGAACAGCTTGAACTACTTGAACAAAAAGCAAACATTCATAGTTCGTATACTGGAATATCCATTCATGAATATGCCAGCTGGTTGAAGCTCGTGAGACGTTAATAAAAAAAGGTGCTAAGAGATCCTTACTGGATACTCTCGGCACCTTTTTTTTGTGATCTCATTATATCGTAATAGCTTCAATTGCGATTTGTTCATAGAAGAGTTTGCGATACTGCGAAGGAGTCAATTGTTTTTGTTTTTTGAAAAGAGTAATGAAATAACTGAGATTATCGAATCCGACTTCGAGAGCGATATCAACTACTTTAGAGTTCGTATTTTCGAGTAGCTTACAGGCTTTTTGAATTCGATAGTGATTAATGTAGTCAATTGGGCTTTTCTGTACCATCTGTTTAAAAAAACGACAGAAATGTCCTTCGCTCATATTAAGGTGAGAGGCTAAATCTTTCAGTTTAATGTTTTCACTGTAGTGATCGTGTACATAACCTAGAGCAACTTTGATCCGATCAATTTTATCTGGGCTACCTGTAACCCCCGTAGCTTTATCAGCCAGCTGCATTTGTTCAAACAAGTCAGCGAAGATCAGATACAAATGAGCTTTTGTAGAAATTTCGAGCGTTCGACTCTTTACCTCGTGATCATGCAAAATCTGGTGGATGTAATGAAGAATTGAAGATCCCCATGCTGTGTTTTTCTGAATATGGTGTGGAGGGATGAGTCTCTTTGTCATTAAAGGATCAAATAAATTCTCCTGCAGAGCATCATAGGAAGGCCCGGATAACCATCTTGAATCAAATACAATTGCTGAAAAAATACAGCGTTCGTCACCTAGCAGATACCCGGCATGAATTTCTCCACTACCCACAAAGATAGCGTCCCCTGCGGCAACCTCATATACATTCATATCTACATGAAATACAGCAGTACCTTGTTCCATGAGTATAATTTCCATTTCATCATGCCAGTGACAATCAAGGATACTGTCCCCATTCAGCTGATTTACTTTTGGATATACACTGACAGGAAATAAAGAATGTCCATGGACTCTATTTTCACGAAGCAATTCTTTGTTCATAGTGATTATTCACGCCTCTCTTGTTTACATATAAGTCTCATATAATTTTGAAATCGCTTCCATAATAGGTCGGGGGAGATAAGTAAATAACGAAGAATAGCTATAAAATATCATAATAGTGATAATATTCATCAAAATATCGTAAGAAAAAGACGGATTATATCAATATCATTATAGTATAACTGAAGGGGGTAAGAAACAATGAAATTTACAGACGGATTCTGGCTAGTACGCGAAGGGTATCAAATTCAGAACCCCACTGATATTCGCGACATTGTTCAAAAGGGAGATTCAATTACGGTACATGCAGCTACAAAACGTATTTTGGTAAAAGGGGATACATTAAATGGTACGCTGCTTAAAGCGACATATAGTTCACCGATGCCAAACGTAATTAAAGTTACTTTGAATCATCATAAAGGGAAAGTAGATCATGGTCCTGCTTTTGAAATTTTTAATCAAGATACAGATGTATCTATTCATAAAGATGAGCAAGGCGCAGTACTTCAAAGCGGTAAATTAAGTGTTCATGTGGATAAAACGAACGGATGGGATATTCAGTTTCTATACGATGGCAAACGCATCACAGGAAGCGGAAGCAGAGCAGCCGGATACATTACAGGTCCTAATAAAGAAGCGTATTTCCGTGAACAACTTGATCTGGGTGTAGGTGAGTATATTTATGGACTTGGCGAACGTTTCACTCCATTTGTGAAAAATGGTCAAGTGGTAGATATCTGGAATGAAGACGGCGGTACAAGTAGTGAACAAGCATATAAAAACATTCCTTTCTACCTATCTAATAAAGGATATGGTGTGTTTGTTAACCATCCTGAGCGTGTCTCTTACGAGGTAGCTTCCGAAAATGTGTCCAAAGTACAATTCAGTGTGGAAGGCGAAACACTGGAGTACTTCATCATCGGTGGCGATAATCCGAAAGATGTACTGAATAACTACACAACATTAACTGGTAAACCAGCTTTGCCGCCAGCTTGGACATTTGGTCTGTGGCTGACGACTTCCTTTACTACCGATTATGATGAAGCGACTGTAAATCATTTCGTTGATGGTATGGCAGAGAGAGACTTGCCGTTATCTGTATTCCATTTTGATTGTTTCTGGATGAAAGAATATCAGTGGTCTGATTTTGTATGGGATGAGGAAATGTTCCCAGATCCAGAAGGGATGATTCGTAGACTCAAAGATAAAGGTCTTAAAATTTGCGCTTGGATTAATCCTTATATTGCAGAAAAATCCTATCTCTTTGACGAAGGTATGGAAAATGGATACTTGGTAAAAACAGCTGACGGCAGTGTATGGCAATGGGATCTGTGGCAAGCAGGCATGGGACTTGTTGATTTCACGAATCCTGATGCAGTGGAATGGTATAAGAGCAAACTGTCTGTACTCATTGACCAAGGGGTAGATTCCTTTAAAACAGACTTTGGTGAAAGAATTCCTACAGATGTGGTGTATTATGATGGATCAGATCCGGTGAAAATGCACAATTATTATACTCAAATGTACAATAAAGCAGTATTTGAATTGCTTGAAGAGAAATTAGGTAAAAATGAGGCAGCACTCTTTGCGCGTTCTGCAACAGCGGGTGGTCAGCAATTCCCTGTCCACTGGGGTGGAGATTGTTCAGCAACATACGAATCCATGGCGGAGTCCCTTCGAGGCGGTTTGTCTCTAGGTTTATCTGGATTTGGATTCTGGAGTCATGATATCAGCGGCTTCGAAAACACCGCACCGGCAGATGTATATAAACGCTGGGTACAATTCGGATTATTATCTTCGCACAGCCGTCTGCATGGCAGTACTTCATACCGTGTACCTTGGTTGTTTGATGATGAGTCTGTAGATGTAGTTCGTGATTTCACCAAACTTAAAATCAGTCTCATGCCGTATTTGTTCCATGCAGCTAAAGAATCAACTGTACAAGGTATCCCAATGATGCGCGCAATGATGTTGGAGTTCCCGAACGATCCTGCAACATTTGGGCTAGATACACAGTACATGCTCGGGGATTCGATTCTTGTTGCTCCCGTCTTTAATATAGAAGGAGACGTAAGTTATTATCTACCTGAAGGAACATGGACGAACTACCTCACTGGCGAAAAGGTGACAGGTGGAAAATACATTCATGAGAACCACAGTTTCCGCACATTACCGATGATGATAAAACCAAATAGTCTAATTGCAGTCGGTGCGGTTAATGACGTTATCGAATATGATTACGCAGATGGAGTCGCTTTGCATTTGTTTGAACTGGCAGATCAAGCTACTGCAGAAGCAAAAGTGTTCAGTACGAAAGCTAAAGAAGAACTGGCAGTAACGGTCAATCGCACAGGTTCCGAGCTTAAAGTGTCCGCAGCCGGAGAAGGAAAAGCGTGGTCTCTGGTATTACGAGATATTCATGAAGTGTCGGGAGTAAACGGGGGAACTGTATCCAAAGGAGAACAGGGTCTGGTATTTACACCGGAGAAGAACAACGGAACATATACGATTGAGCTTTAATATAAATTGGTAAGGAAGGCGATGCATAAACGCAGCGCCTTCTTTTTTTGTGCTTTATAACATAGATAACTGCATAATTTCGAAGTGATGCAACCATATTAAGAACGTCGTTTGATCCTAATGTTATTTTGTATTCTGATCATAGTTAGGTCAAATGAATAACCTAAAAGCAGCTGAGGTGGATATGTAATGAAAGATAAGAAATGGGATCTAGCTGCTCTAGCCTCTATTCCATTTATCATGACTTTAGGTAACTCAGCCTTAATCCCTATTTTACCGAAGATCGGCAAAGAACTGGGAGTTTCTACTTTTCAAGTGAGTATGCTGATTACGGTATATGCCGTAGTTGCCATCATTTTAATTCCCATAGCCGGGTACTTATCAGATCGTTTCGGAAGAAAAGCGATTATCATTCCCTCTCTTGCGATTGCTGCTATAGGTGGGGCTATTTCAGGATTCGCTGCCTGGTTCATGACAGACGGAGCCGCTTACTGGACAATTATAGGTGGAAGATTACTGCAAGGTATCGGTGCAGCTGGAGCTTTTCCCATTGTTATTCCACTCGTAGGGGATATGTTTGATGACGAAAAAGAAGTAAGTGCAAGTTTGGGGATTATTGAAACATCCAATACTTTTGGAAAAGTGCTCAGCCCGATCATTGGTGCAGCGCTTGGAGCCTGGTTATGGTACTCACCATTTTTAATGATTCCTACACTTTGTATCATTTCTTTATTACTTGTTATTTTTTTAGTGAGAACACCCAAAAAACATAAAGAAGTACCACCTTTGCGACAATTTCTTCGCTCCCTTAAAGAAGTCATGGTAGAAAAAGGGCGCTGGTTGTACGCCATTTTTGCGGTGGGATGTATTTGCATGTTTGTTATTTTTGGTGTGCTTTTTTACTTATCTGAAATTCTTGAGAGCAAGTACGGTATAGATGGCATAACAAAAGGATTTGTACTGGCAATCCCCTTGGCAATGCTTTGTTTATCCTCTTTTGTGAGCGGTAAAATAATTGGCAGTCACAAATCACGAATGAAGTGGATCGGGTTTGTTGGACTCGTTATTTTAACAGCAGCTTTATTTACTATGGGTTTTTCAAAATCCATTTATTATGTAGTGGGCGTTTTTACGGTTGGAGGAATCGGTATTGGCGCAACTTTGCCATGTCTGGATACATTGATCACAGAAGGTGTAGAGAAGGAACACAGAGGAACAATTACCTCTTTATTCAGCAGTATGCGTTTTATTGGGGTATCTCTTGGGCCACCTGTCATTTCGCTGCTGTTAAACACCTCACATTTTGTGCTGTTTTCCATATTAGCAGGTGTTGCAGCTGTAGGAGCGTTACTCACCTTGTTTGCAATAAAACCGAAACAAAATGAAGGAACCGGTTCTGGAAAGAATACAGGCAGTAAGCACTATCGATTAGGCGGAAAAAGCTTCATTAGAATCAAGCGTAAAGCTTAACATAACAAAGCCCATTCCTTCAGTCGAAAGAATGGGCTTTGCCGTATATGTAATGTGGTTTACATAGAAGTAGTTTCATTCATTTTTGTTCTTCTAGCCTTACTCATATGGACGAGATAAATAATAAGTAGAAGAAGGACGAAGAGAGCTGAGTAACGAAACATCAGATTGTATCCTGTAAAAGTGGCAATGACTCCAAGTACCAATGAACCAAGAGCGATTCCGAAATCAAGCGTATTTAAAAACATGCCATTCGCGAGACCTCTTTGCGCTGGGGATACGACTTGAATCATCCAGGTCTGAAAAGAAGGCTGCAGTGCACCATATCCAAGACCAAATAGGAAAGCGGAAACAAATAATCCAGCTGTCGAACTGATATTAGAAAGGAGTACAAGCCCTGCAATGACTAGTATAGACCCAGGGATTACAAGAGCAAGGTGACCTTTTGTATCATAGATGCGTCCAGCAAAGGGACGGACAATAAGAATAGCCAAAGCGTTAAACAGGAAAAATAAAGCAGCATTATCGATTCCATTTTCTTTACCGAATAGAGCAATAAAGCTGACGATTCCACCATAAGTGACAGCGAGAAGCATATTAAGAACAGAAGGTATAATGAGTGCTTTATTAAAACCTTTCTTTGTTTCATCTGTAAAAGGCGATTCAAAAGCTTCTTTCGATTTTGGACTTTTCGATGTCAGTATATAACTTAGCGGAGCGATAATGAGGATGACAAGTGCAGTAGCCCACGTAAGCACAGTAAATCCTAAAGAATTCAAAATGGCAAGTCCGATAACAGGACCAATGGACATGGCTAAACTAGTGGATAGTCCGAAATATCCCATCCCTTCACCCATTCTCTTAACGGGAATGACATCAGTCGCCATTGTAGGAAAGGCTGTGCTGCTCAACCCAAAACCAATGCCGAATATCATCCGCATGACGAGGAGTACACCCATTACAGCAGCGAAATAATAGCCAAGGGTAACAAGCAGTATAATAACAATACCCAAATATATCATTTTATTTCGGTTCCCTTTTTCCAGCTGTTTGGCTGAATAAAGACGTGCCGCAATCGCACTTAGTGCAAAAAGGGTAGTGAATAAGCTCACTTGGAATGAACTGGCTTTAAATTCTCCCTGAACGTAAGTGGGTAAGGTTGAGATAATCATGTGAAGTTGTAAGAATAGTAGAAAGTTACATAATGTTAGTATAATAAACTCTTTGGTCCATAACCGGTTTTTCTCTGGCTGCATAATTAAATTTAATCTCCTTTATTTCTTGAGCGACTCTGCTCAGGAGGGAGAACTTTCGTCCTCTCATCCTGTTACTTTGAGCTGTTCTTCTGTTCGTGTTCTTCTTGTTGTTTTTGCACATGGTTGTGGTATTCATTCAATACTCGGAGGAAAACTTTCATGTCTTCTTCGGGAATGATCTCAGCAAAATCTGCATTTAATTTCTCTTCAAGAGGAAGAATTAAGCGGCATAGCTTAGCGCCTTCATCTGTAAGAAATAGTTCATACGCTCTGCGATCGGCTGGATTCGGTTTACGAACAACTAAACTTTTCTTTTCTAGCATGTCAATAATGCGTGTAGTCGTTGGTTGATCTTTATATGCTTTTGAGGCAATTTCGCGCTGATTCAAACCTTCGTGGGAGTAGATGTGAAATAAAACAGACCACTGCTCCGTTGTAATCTCGTATTCTTTCAAAAGTTGATTCATTAAATGAATAGAGCGTCTGTGAGCAACCCCTAGCATAAAACCAAGCGAATGTTCAAGTGAAAACTTATTCAACGTATTAGTTAACCCCTCTCTATTAAAATACTTGTTATACTAATATTATTAAATGTTTTTATTTGTGTCAAAGAATTTTATACGTTAAGCTATATGTGAATAAAATTCCAAATAATAGAAAAGAGGGATTCCCATGACGAGCAAGGACAAGCTGACTATGAAACGCGCTGAATATAAGGACATACCTAGGGTCGCCATTTTATTTGATGAGTATCGTCTATTCTATGGACAGGAGTCTGATCTAAAGCGTGCGGAAGTTTTTTTGAAGGAGAGAATGGATAAGGATCAATCTGTTATTTTTTATGCTGAGATGAAGGAAATAGCAGAGCCTGTTGGTTTTGTACAACTATATCCCTCCTTTTCGTCCATTTCTCTTCAGTCTCTGTGGATCTTAAATGATCTCTATGTAAGAGAAGAAGCTAGAAGATCGGGAACTGGGAGAGCTCTTCTTCAAGAAGCAGAACAATTGGCCCGCCGTACAGGGGCGAAAGGACTGACTTTGTCCACTTCAGCACATAATAGCGTAGCCCAGAAGTTATATGAGTCTGAAGGATACATACGAGATAACGAATTTTGGCATTATGATCTTCTTACAAAATAAAGATTGTATATCTGGGATTGATTGTAATCTAAAGAATCCTTATGGCATAATACAGCTACGGAACATAAGGGGGGATTCATGCTGCACTGGATTGCAATGCTTACCATGTTGATTGATCATATAGGTGCTATTTTTTATCAAGATCAAGGCATATTTCGGATCATTGGAAGGTTTGCATTTCCGATTTATGCGTTTTCGACATATCTTGGTTATAAATACACAAGTAATATGAAACGCTATACTTATCGTTTACTTCTACTGGCTATCATTTCGCAGATCCCATTCATGCTTGCTTTTCAGCATTATAATTTGAATGTGATCTGGACACTGTTGTCTTCGCTGCTTGTTCTTCAGCTGCTGGATAAGTCCCAAAGTGGAATCAGTAAAGTTCTGATCATTATGATCTGTGGTATTCTCATGGAATTATCCACGATGGACTATGGTATTTATGGTCTCTTCCTCGTCCTAATCTTTAGATACACGGAAGGTATGGTCATGGTCGGTGCTCATTTGATACTTAATATTGCAGATATGGTGGTATCTGAACTTCAAATTTGGAGCACGCTTGCGACGGTATATATTGCTTTCTTAATGTATAAGGGAGCTTCATTTCGCTCTACCGTTCCCCGCTGGCTATGGGTAAGTTTCTATCCGCTACATCTTGCTGTACTTGCGGTCATTCGAATGGTTTAACACGGAAACGAAAGCTTCCTATTATAATAGGCAATTTAGAGTACATATCTTGTGCTGTTTTTTCTATGGTGATATTCCTTCATTATTATGAATCGGTTACAATAGAACATAAGTTGGTCTATTCCACGAAGTGGTATGATGATTTGTTTTGCTAAACATAGATTGGGGTTGAGAATTTAGTGGAACTAAAAAAAGCAGCAGCAGAAAGAGCAGTGGATTTCGTTAAAGATGGAATGAAGGTAGGACTAGGTACAGGATCTACGGCCTATTGGGCTATTAAGCGTCTAGGCGAAAGAATTAAGGAAGAAGGACTGAATATTCAGACAGTAGCTACATCCAAAGCTTCTGAAGATCAGGCGAGGGAATTAGGAATTCCTCTCATTCCTTTTGCTGAGATGGGTAGACTTGACCTTACGATTGATGGTGCTGATGAAGTCGATGGCAGACTAAATCTGATCAAAGGTGGCGGCGGTGCGCTTCTGCGCGAGAAAATTGTTGCCACGAACAGCAGACGTCTCATCATTGTGGTGGATGAGAGCAAAGTTGTGCATACGCTCGGTAAATTCCCATTGCCTATTGAGATTGTTCCGTTTGCATTTGAATGGACATTTCAGGCACTTGATCAGCTTGGCTGCCGTCCACAGTGGCGCATGAACGGCGAAGAGAAATATGTGACGGATAACGGAAACTATATTGCAGACTGTCTGCTTGGACGCATCTCTAATGCAGAGGCACTTAATCAGAAATTGAATATGATTCCAGGTGTAGTTGATAATGGTCTGTTCGTCGATCTGGCTGATACCGTGGTAGTGTCACACAGTGACGGGTCAATTGAGCTCAAAAAAAGGTAACTTCTTTTTCAAAGAGAGGAAGATAAGTCATCGGACAAATTCTCCTGAAGCTAGATGATGTAATTCTACGCACCATAGAAGAACAAGATATCGATGATTTATATCAATTTATATATGGTGAAACAAATCCGGAATGGAAAAAGTGGGATGCACCATATTACCCCTTAGAGCGTGAGAGCCGGGAAGATTTTCGGGAAACCATTAATAAGGCAACTTCAAAGGAAGTACCTTCCTGGGTCATTATGGAAGTAAACGGTCAGATGATAGGGACTTTATCCTACTATATTGAAGATCCTCAGTCGATGTGGATAGAGACAGGAATCGTGATGTACCAAACAGCGGACTGGAACAAAGGGTGCGGTACAAAAGCCATGAAATGCTGGATTACTTACTTGTTTCAAGCTCTTCCTATTGTTCGTATAGGTCTTACTACATGGTCTGGAAATGTAAGAATGATGAGTGTGGGTACAAAGCTAGGGATGCAAGTAGAAGGCCGGATGCGGAAGTGCAGAATAGTAGACGGAATCTATTATGATTCGATCCGAATGGGGATGTTGAGAGAGGAATGGGAAGCACACCATTCATCCTAATGATTCACTCCATGATCCAAGTGTAAAGTGGAAACAATGGATATATTTATTGATAGAGGCTATTGGAGGCAAGGTTATGTCTAATTTACGCGATGAGAGAGATCTATCGCTTCAGTTGTTTGTGGTTCTTGCCAGAGCCTACAACTCTGTAACTGCAAGATCTAATCGAGACATTCAGAGTCATGGTTTAAATACGACAGAATTCGGAGTGCTTGATTTGTTATATCATAAGGGACCTCAACCGTTGCAAAAAATCGGGGAAAAGGTACTTATGTCAAGCGGGAATATTACTTATGTAGTGGACAAGCTGCAAAGCAAAAATTTGCTACTACGCAGAGCTTCCTTGGAAGATCGAAGGGTAATCTTTGCAGAACTGACGGACGAGGGAACTGCTTTTTTTGAGCGCATTTTCCCACAGCATCATGAAGTCATTAAAGAAGCAGAGCAAGGACTAACCGATGATGAGAAAATGGAAGCGATTCGTCTGCTGAAAAAGCTTGGATTATCGGCGAGTGGCCAGGTAAACGAATAGTTGAAATTCGTATGTTTAACCGACCTCAAAGAGGTCGGTTTTTTTTGAATGGAATTGCCATTTACTTGCATGTTGATTTATAGTATGTGACAATTAAACAATGGAAAGTGATGCAGATTGTTGGGAAAATGGAGGTTGATTTCATCTGGATTACTTACTAGGCTAGAACCTGATTTAGAGTTGAATTTTGGTGTAGCCTATTCCGAAAGAATAATACTGCTTCGTGTTTCATTATAGGCGATCTATTAGAGAGGAGGGATGATATGCCCTCAAAATTTAATGAACACGAGATAACAAAACTGAGAAATATCATTGCTGAGCTGAACAAGGAGATTATTAAGAGTAGAGAGCATGAACAGAGTGTACTTACTGAGTTTTCGAGTTTGAATAATGAGCTGGTTACTTTACAGAGAGAACTTGCCAAAAATAATTCGAGACTGAATGATGCCAAGAATCAGGAAGTTAAGGTCAGTGAAGCGAAAAGCGAATTTCTGACTTTGCTGAGTCATGAGTTTCGAACTCCTTTGAATGGAATTATAGGGATGACTGAGATTTTATTAATGTCATCGCTTACAGAGGAACAGCGGCAATCAGTTACTGTTATTCAGGAGTCGTCTCAACTTTTGCTCTATTTAATAAATGATATATTAGATCTATCAAAGCTTGAAGCGGGAGAAATGAAATTAAATCCTTCCGAGATGAATTTACGAACCATTTCGAAACATGTCAATATGCTTTTATCTGCAAAAGCTGATAAATCAGGTAATCAATTGTATACAGAGATTGATGACTCATTATCTGACACGTTAATTGGTGATACTACCAGGGTAACTCAAATACTAATGAATCTTGTTGGTAATGCCATCAAATTTACGCAGGGCGGATCAATCTATACTCGAATTCAGGTTTTATCTGAAAAGGATCATAAACAAAAGCTTCGTATCGAAGTTACAGATACTGGGATTGGTATTACGAAGGAAGATCAGTCTAGATTGTTTAGACCCTATGCCCAGACATCTGATGGACAACAGTCTAAGTATGGTGGAACCGGTCTTGGACTCTCCATTAGCAAATACTTTGTAAAACTTATGAATGGTCAGATTGGTGTCATTAGTGAGTATGGAGAAGGGGCTACTTTTTGGATTGAAGTGTCTTTTGAAATCAAGTCTAACGACGAGGCGATGATATCCACTACGAATGAATCGGAAATGAACCGTTTAACAGCGGTGACACTGGAGACAACGGACTGCATCCAGTGCCCCCCTCTTGAACATCCAATTCTTATAGCAGAGGATAATAGCATTAACCGTAAGGTTGTCCTTGTTCAGTTAGAGAAGATTGGAATTACAAATATAGATACGGTGGAGAATGGAGAAGAAGCTGTTGCCGCTTATCTTAGTAAACCATACTGCGTTATTCTGATGGATCATATGATGCCAAAGCTTGATGGACTGGAGGCAACAAAGAAAATCCGTCAGATTGAACGGGATGAAATGCGCTCACATATTCCAATTATCGCACTCACTGGGAATGTTACAGAGAGGCATCGTAAAGAATGTCTCGAGGCAGGGATGGACGATTATTTATCTAAGCCGATTCCTTTAGAAACACTGCGAGATATGATGCAGAGATGGCTTCCCGAATTGCAAGCTGATTCTATTCTAAATGAGGAAGTGATTACGGAGTTATTAAACCTGGGTGAGGAGAAGAAGGGGGGGTTATTAGAAACCTTGCTTGAAATGTATCAAGCGGATACGCCGAGTAAAATAGATCAATTGATTCATTATCTTACTAATAATCAATGCAATGAAGTAATCAAGACCGCACACGACTTGAAATCGAGCAGTCTTAGTCTAGGGATTGAACATCTCTCTTTGCTGCTTGGAAAGATAGAATCATCTGCAAGAATGGGTTGTCTTGAAGAACCTAAGCGAATGAAGGAACTGTTGGTACCTGCTTACGAGAAGGCTTGCAGGGAGATTAAGAACCTTCTGTCATCTATACATCAATAATTCAAAGTTTGTGAAAAAGGTATTCCTTTCGTAATTAGGATGCCTTTTTTCGTATGCTGAAAAACAGGTTTGCAGGTTAGGAAATCATGGACGGTTTAAGTACTATATATCAATAGATAGAGGAGAGAAATTGGATGTGGTTTTTACTTGTAATTCTTCTTATTATCGCAACCTTGCTTTGGGCGTCAGTCTCCTATTTCTATAAAGTGGCGATTAAAAGAGCACCTAAACCAATGATCATCAAGAATACGGAACAGGTGGCGGGAGATAAATTGGTTTCAACGAGTCCTGATTATTCCTGGATTAGAGCTCAATCACCTGAGCAAGTGGAGATCACTTCTTTTGACGGATTAAAACTTTGCGGCACCTGGATACCGGGAAAAGGAAAAGAGAACAAGATCGTTATTTTATCTCACGGGTATACAGGCCGCGGATATGAGATGGCGGGGTTCGCTCGTTTTTATGTAGAAGAGCTTGGCTTTCGTGTATTAATGCCAGATCATCGAGGTCATGGGGCTAGTGAAGGTGACTATATTGGTTTTGGTTGGCATGACCGGCTTGATTATATGAGATGGATAGATTTTGTGATTAAAAAGATGGGGGAGAACAGTGAAATCCTGCTGCATGGTATCTCGATGGGGGCTGCTTCCGTCCTCATGGCAAGCGGTGAGAAACTGCCCTCCCAAGTGAAAGGAATTATATCTGATTGCGGGTACACCTCTGTCAAAGATGAATTGTCTTACCAAATGAAGCAGATGTTCAAACTTCCTTCCTTTCCTTTCATTCCGCTGATCAGTCTATATACGAGATGGAAAGCCGGATATAGTTTTCGGGAGGCCTCTGCCTTAAAGCAAGTCAAACGAACACATCTGCCTATTTTATATATCCACGGGGGGGAAGATACCTTTGTTCCTACCTCAATGGCTCATGAGCTATACCGAGAAAGTGCCGGTGACAAATATTTGTATATCGTTCCTGAAGCTGCGCATGGTACTTCGTTTCTAGTAGAACCGGAAGGTTATAAACGTCATGTGAAAGATTTTGTAGCCCGTTATTTGGGACAAGGCACTGAAATAAGAACGGAAAAGTGGCTATAAAAGGGTTCGAAATGGGTAATGGTAGTTCATACACCAATTTTGAAAAGGAGATAGACCCATGGCTGAACAACAATTTAAAGAAGCACGTAAAATGGAGGAAACGTATCATCGTAATTTTTATAAAGAGCACGATCTCTATGAAGAAGGGACTTGGATGGCCGGCCCCATGCCGATTGTAATGGAGACGCTCGACCGTCTAATCGCATTTAAAGATCAACTTACGGTGTTGGATCTTGGAGCAGGCGCAGGCAGAAATACGATTGCGATAGCAGATAAATTGCGTGAAACGAATAGTAAAATCGTAGCAGTAGATCTACTAGAGGAAGCGATTGATAGCTTGAATGATCATGCTATAAAATATCAAGTCGATCACTTGATTACGGCGGAACAGGCAGACATTGAACATTACGAAATTGGGCTAAACCGGTATGATTATATCGCTGCCTGCTCTTGTCTTGAACATGTATCCTCTGAAGAAGCACTGCATCAGGTGCTTGACCGAATGCAGGCAGGTACAAAATTAGGTGGAATACACCTCATTACCATGAGTACGGGGGTTGAGGAAGTGAAACTTTCGAATCTTGAACCAATCAAACCACTGATCGAACTAAATTTACCTACGCAATATGCTGAAGATTTATTAACTCATCGTTATCAAGACGACTGGGATATTTTATTCACGGAGCGAGTCACACAGGCTATTCCTGAAGAAAAGTATGATGAGCCTACTGAATTCCGCTGTCAGTTACTCCGGTTTGCTGCTAGAAAAAGAAAATAGCTAAAAACAACAGGCTCATGAAGTCTGTTGTTTTTTTATTATGAATAAAATTGCAAACATTTGATTGTAGCTGTAGTAAGTTCGCTCTATAATTAAGATATGTGAATCTGTGAAGTGTCATTACAGATTAAATATCATAGAAGAAAAGGAGATTATCACATTTGACATATGAAGAACGTTTGCGAGATATAATGAATCAGCCCCAAATTATCGATGACCTTAAGCGGGTTCGCGAACTTGGCTTACCGCAGGCATGTATAGCGGCTGGTTATGTAAGGAACCGAGTGTGGGATGAACTGCACGAATATAAAGATGCTACTCCGCTAAATGATATTGCTGTTATTTATTATGATCCTGAGCAATTAGATGAATGGAACGATAGTCAGTATGAGAAGCAGTTACGATCGGGACAGATTGGACGAAACTGGCAGGTCAAAAACCAAGCTAGAATGCATGAATATAATATGGACCCTCCTTATCAATCTGTAGAAGATGCGATGAGGTACTGGCCTGAGACAGCAACTGCGGTTGCGATTCGTCTGAATGATCAAGATGAGCTGGAGATCATAGCTCCATTTGGTTTGTCTGATCTGTTCGAGATGAATGTGAAAAAAAGTCCATATTTCCGAAATGCCGGGCTGTATAGACAAAGAGTATTTGAAAAGGAATGGCTTGATCATTGGCCTTTGTTGTTGATGATGGATTCATAGCTTATAGATCTTGAAAACATAGAGATAGAGAGAAATACGATACGATAATAGAGAATATCTATTATGCTACTCATTTTATAAGGGGAAAAACGGGGGAAATAAAGTATGCCTTGGCCAATGGTACATTTAACGGTTGCCCATCTGGTTCAACAAGGACGTCCATCACCATCTTTTGTTCTAGGCAACATCGCACCCAATGCGGTTCTTACAAGACGGAATATGAATGATCAGATGAAATGGAATGCTCATCTCTGTAAGGTGGAAGGGATTTTGCCACGGGTAAGAGAAATCCAGCAATTTCATGTAGCACATACGAATATTCATCTTGGCGAAGACTACAGACAGTTTCTAATGGGGTATGCTGCGCATATATACGTCGATTTGAGATGGGCCGAAACCGTATATAAAGGGATGGAGAATCTAGCACAGAGCATTTTTCTGTACCGATGGCATATGCAGTTTCGCTCATTTCAATCACTATATAACCGGGACGTCACACAACTGGAATACATACTCATGGATACGCATCCAGAAACGAAGCAATTACTCGAATTACTTGAATCGGCACCGGCTGCAGCTATGGGCGAACTCGTCTCGCCTCAAGAAGTAGATGATTATCGGTATACTATACTTCGTAAATTGGAAGAACCGATTAAACCTAGCTCCTTACGGCTGATGGATATTGAACGGGTAGAACGTTTTATTCAAGAAACAGCGGAAGAATTACGTTTTTTGTTACCTTCCTGGACAGCGTCTAGTTCATCTCCCGATTCGATCGAAGAGGCTTATAGTAATAATCCATATAATGGTTGAACATAAAAAGTTAGTGCGCGATAGCATAAGAGACTTGAAATATTCATGTAAAAGCCCTAAAGTACGTATAGTAAATGCGCATGAATAGGAGGATATACATTGTTTATTTCTTTACAAGATCGTTTGGAAGATCCTATAGTACAGGAACTTATTGAATACGCTACCCTTCCAGAGCTGGAATATGTACTTGCAGCCCTGAAGGAATATAAGGAACAAGATTCTATGACGTTGTACGGTTTCGAGGATGAAGAACAGCTAGTTGCTCTCATCGGAATCGAGAAACATAATCAAGAAGTACAAATTAAGCATCTCGCTGTTCTGCCTGAGAATCGTCTGAAGGGTTATGGACGCGGCATTATCTCTGAAATGATTAGTAGTGTAAAGCCTGAAGTTGTTACTGCAGAAACGGACGAAGAAGCAGTAGATTTTTACCGGAATATTGGCTTTATTGTCTATAGTCTGGGTGAAAAATACCCTGGGGTTGAACGTTTCCGCTGTGTGTTTGAAATAGAAGAAGAGGAATAATTCATCCTAAGATGAGGACAGCAAGACTTACGTATCATCCATAACGGTACTAATAGAAGGAGTATATGCATTTGCCTACCACGGTGTATCGAATTATCGGTTTACTTCTCGGACTTGCAGTTCCCTTTGTTTTTCTTTGGCTGAAAATTAGTTTTCTGTTGTTGTTTTTGCTCATCGTTTATGCGGAGCATCACAAAGTTAAAGTTCCGCTGAGCGGAACCTACTTTATCGCAGGGATGTTGATAGGTAGTATTATTACCTTTGTTACCTAATAAAAGAGACATATATGATTCTGAAAAAGGTGGTTTCACCTCTTCAGAAATATATGTCTTTTTTTTTATGAAAAAGGGAGGGGAAAGATAACTTGCCGTGCCGTCTGCTTCCGTAATCACATATGTTGTATTATCACTATCCTTGCCTTATTCTTCTGAAATCGATGAAGTCATAGAGAAAGGAGGAGTAGAAATGGTGTACCGTTATCTTGCACTTGGCGATTCACTTACGGTAGGTATCGGTGCTTTATTTGGAAGCGGATTTGTTCCACTCTATCAAAAAAGACTGGAGTATCATTTACACAGTGCTGTTCTTGTAAGTAACCAAGGGATCAATGGACTCACCTCCCAAAGACTTCTATCCATGGTAAAATACAATCAGTACTTACGGAATCTCATTGTACATGCAGATATTATTACGATCTCCATTGGCGGGAATGATTTGATTCAGGCAGCTCGTTCAACGAGGTGGAATTTAAGTTCTCCATTATTCATCCAGACTTTGGACGTATGTGAGCACAACATGAAAGAGATGCTTTCACAGATCCATTCCTTAAAAAAGGAGTCTGAAAATTATTTTATTCGGCTCGTCGGACTTTATAATCCGTTACCTAAGAATGAAGCTGCCTATCATTGGGTGAAACAATATAATGACTTTCTTACAAGCCTAGATAGTAATAAAATAGCAACGGCCCAGCTTCTCTATGCTTTTCAGGGAAGGGAAAGGGAATTGCTATTTTTCGATAAGGTCCACCCAAGCAGTAAGGGATATCGGGTTATCGAATCGCAGCTGGACCGTATAGGCTATGCTCCGCTGTTACAGCTGGAGAAGCCCCATACATTACGCAAAAAAAAGAAATAAGAATAGGAAGGGTGCAAGCAAAAGCCAGCTTGTATCCTCTACGTTTCGGTTAGGAGAACACTTCACTATAGACGAAGGAGCAACCGTGTATGCAAATATCGAACAGGCCCTCTATCACAAAAGAAGAAGAATTACAGGTTCGCCGTATGCTTATGAATTATTTTGAGGCTTCAATAGTAACAGAACCTGAGGATTGTATGATTTGGCGGTTAACAGGAGGAATGAACAACTCTACGTACTTGATTCACCTGAAAGGGAAGCGATATGTACTACGTAAGTACAATAGTCACCAGGATAAAGACAAGGTGAAGTATGAACATGCCATTTTAAATAGCCTTACAATACATAAACAAGAGTTTGTTTACCCGCAGCTGGTACAGACATTGGAAGATACGACATTCACTCATCACGAAGGAAAAATTGGAGCCTTATTTAATTATCAAGAAGGTAGTAATGCGGTACGAATGGGGCCGAGTCAATACTTGCAATTGGGACAAAAAGTAGGCCAGGTTACACTTGCATTGTCTCGGATAACGGTTCCTTTAGCGCCTGTATATCCACCTTACTACAGATTGGATCTAGCTTATCCGGAAATTCCGCTAGCGGAGTTCATTCGCTTTCTACAGCAACCAGACCCGTCTCTTCTAACCTTACGTCAAGAAACCAAGGAAATAGCGGAAGAGATTGAACAGCTGTTCATCAAGATTAGCGGGGGACTCGAAGATCTTCCTCATCAACTCGTACATGGAGATCTGAATGCTTCCAATATCTTAGTAAATGAAGAAGGGGATATAACCACGATCCTTGATTTCGAGTTTGCTACTTGGGATCTTCGTGTGATGGAACTGGCTGTTCCTCTTTCAGATCTCGTCACTGGCATGATTTTGGATGAGAACTATACATCAGAAGCAGAAGAGATGATGTGGAACAACCTTAATGCGCTGATAAGCGGCTATGTTACCGAAGTTTCTCTACAGCAAGAAGAGAAAGACATGATTCCGTCTCTTGTACTTCTTCGCAGAGTAGATGTGGCTATGCACTTTTTGACTCGCTATCGCCAAGGAATTGATACAGTAGATATAGCTAGAGATCAGCTGCAGAAGTTGATGAGCTGTGTAAGATGGCTTAAGTTAAATCAGGTTAGATTGAATCAATTGTTCTAGAAAAAAGAGCTGTCTTCTTCGGTTGAAATAGAAGAAGACAGCTCTTTAATATACTTATAATAATTTCCGGAAAAAACTGCGGACAGCCCAGCGGCGTTCTTGCCGTTTTTTATACTTAGGCAGTGAACGGTATACGTCAATGGATTGACGGTAGGCTTCTTTTGAATCATCCTTACGACCGAGCTTTCCGTAGACAAGTCCAAGGTAATAGAAAGATTCACTTGAGGAAGACTGGATGTCTTGAAATTTCTCTACGTATTGAAGTGCCTTAGCTTGATCCTTATCCTTGTATGCAGAAGCAAGACGGAGGTAAGGTTGACCGTATTTTACTTTTGGGTTCAGTTTAGTAGCGTGCAGCGTATGTTGTTCCCCTTGTTCAAGCTGCCCTTGATGAATCTCTGTAGTTCCGACCATATCCCAATATTCTGCAGAGTGATCATAAGAAGACTCAATCGATACCAGTATCTGCTGAGCTTCCCTGTACTTTTTGCGTTCAATCAGGAGTCTCGCTAAGTCAAATTTGGAAGTAACGTCATTTGGATTCAGCGCAATTTGTTGACGATTTTTGGAGATGCTTCGCATCCGCTTAAAAGGTTTTGTGATGCTTGGAAATACACCGACAAAACGTCGATCAAGAAGATAAAAAATAAGAAACAGTACGATAATTGCAATAAAAGGATTGCCAATGATATAGAAAATCAGCCCAAATAATAAAAACTTACTCATATACTTCCCCCTGAAAAATAATCATGTGATCTAATCATATCGAACTTATGGCATTACGAACAGCTAAAATATATTTCGATTGATCGAGTGGATTTACACCCCGTTTTTTTCACTTAACACGAACATCTTTGGGACACTTTTCCATTATTATATCATACGTGATCGTGACAGATTCTCCAAAAGTTTAGTAAGATGAAGTGAATACCGTAGAGAAGGGGTACAATCATGACAGAGAAAATCAGACAGCAAATCGAGTTTATACGAGAAATTGATAAATTGAAGCACGTACTTCGTAGATCCTATCTAATGAATCAAGAAAGACGCGAGAATGATGCTGAACACAGTTGGCATATTGCGGTTATGGCCTTGTTGTTGAAAGAACATAGTCATGAGGATTTAGATATGACAAAAGTGCTGCACCTGCTTCTAATTCATGATTTGGTAGAAATCGACGCAGGGGATACGTTCGCTTACGATGTCAAAGGATATGAAGACAAATGGGAAAGAGAACTTGCGGCGGCAAAACGAATATATGGGCTGCTTCCAGCGGAACAAAAAGAGGAATGGATGAACCTGTGGTTAGAATTTGAAGAAGGCCTGACGAAAGAGGCGCAGTATGCGGCGGCGATGGATCGTCTGCAGCCGGTCCTTCACAATTTTTATACCGAAGGCAAAGCATGGAGAGCCAATCAGGTATCCGCTGTGTCTGTTAGAAAAAGGCTGGCGGTATTAAAAGAGGTTTCCCCTGCCCTAGATACATATGCTAATGAACTGATTGACGAAGCGGTAGAGAAGGGTTACCTGTTACCGTGAGACAAATTCAGTACGTTAGAAGGAAGGATTCTCTTGAAATAAGAGGTATCCTTCCTTTTTATTAGATATTAACTTTAAGGAAACAAATAGAACGTTTAGCGCATTAGTCTTCGATAGGAGGAAGGAGTCATCCCGGTATGTTTCTTAAACAATCGGTAAAAATGCGGAAGACTTTCAAACCCGCTGGCTTCTGATATGGCTACCATTGTATCATCGGTACGCAGCAGTTTTTCTTTCGAGAGAATGATGCGTCTTGCTGCAACATAATCGGTGAGTGTCATCCCCGTATGCTGTTTAAAAGCTCGGCTAAAGTGAGCAGTAGAGATGGAAGCATCATGGGCAAGTTCAGAGAGAGACACAGGCTGATGAAGGTGTTCGTCTAACCTTTTAAGGGCTTGCGCCATCCAGATCGGCCCCGACAACGTTGTTTTTTCAGGTTTTACAGCTTCCATCATCCGCATCAGGGAAATCAGCATTAGCTGTAACAACAAGAGGGTGGCATAGGTCCTCAAATGCTCTTGACTTACGGTTTCGGTGTAAATCTGTTCAATCCATCGTTCAAATTCATCCATTTGTTTGTGGTTTAATACTTGGATATAATTACGCGACTTCCGAGACCTTTCGAAAAACTGCTGAATGGATGCCGCTTCTCCTCCCATACCTTGAAAGACAGCAGGGCTGATATAAAAAGCCGAAGACGTCAGCGGATTATCAGCATCTTGAAAGGTACGATGAAGTGTATTGCCAGGAATAATGATAAGACTTCTTGCTTTAATATCGACGATAGAATGATCAATTAACATTTTTCCTTCTCCTTGATGTACACATATCAGTTCATGCCAGTCATGAAAATGGTCAGGAAGTTCATGTTCAGGAAGTTTGGTTTCATGATATAACATGCGAAAAGGAAGATCGATTGCTGCTTTTAGACGCCCAACCACGGGTGCCTCCAGCTCATATTTCATAGCTATTCCCTCCTTCTACATACAACATCATCTAAGAGTATATTTTAAGCAAAAATAGCAATTTATGTTCTTTCAGATGATGATACAATGAACAACATAAGGATACAACCACTAATAATAGAGGTGAAGAGTGTGACGGTAAAAAAGGATTATCCAAGACTAAGTTTACAGAACAGTAACAGTCACCTACATTCAGTTCATTCCGAGATCAAGCAGCTCCCTGTGAAAGTTCTTCAGATCGGCGAAGGGAATTTTTTGCGGGGGTTTGCCGATTGGATGATTTATGAAAGCGCTGTTAAAGGTGCGTTTAAGGGTACAGTAGCCGTAACCCAGCCTAGACGGAAAGGTAGAGAGAAACTGCTGACTATAAGGGAACAAGACGGTCTGTATACGCTGCTGACAAGAGGTATTGTTAATGGGACGGCCGTTGAGAAGGCATCCATCATTCCTATTTTGTCTCGTACAATCGACCCTTATGAAGAATGGCAAGATTTTTTACAGCTTGCGGTGAGCCCTGAACTGGATATTATCATCTCAAATACGACAGAAGCAGGTTTAACCTACCTGGAGACGAGATATGAAGAGGGTGTACCAATCGATTCTTTTCCCGGTAAACTTACGGTGTTTTTACATGAACGCTATACTCACTACTCAGGAAGCAAAGAGAGCGGGTTACTTATTTTGCCTTGCGAACTTGTCGATCGAAATGGAGATGTTCTCAAAAAATACGTGCTGCAGCATAGTATTGATTTTGGTTTTTCAGATTCGTTTCGGGACTGGGTTCAGCAGGACAATCGGTTTCTGAATAATTTGGTAGATCGGATCGTCACGGGTGCCCCTTCAGAGGAAGAGGCGGCTGTACTCACAGAGCGTTTCGGATATGAAGATAAGTTAATGACATTAGCTGAGCCTTACCATCTGTGGGCGATTGAGGGTGAACCGGAACTGGATGACAGGTTTCCGCTTGTACAAGCCGGACTCAATATCCACTGGACCACAGATCTAAAGCCGTTTCAGCTTCGGAAGGTACGCCTCTTGAATGGTTCTCATACCCTGATGACCCCGATTGCCATACTAAAGGGCCAGACATTTGTGCGTGAGACGATGGAAGACAGCGAGCTTGGTGCTTTTGTAAGAGAAGCAGCGGAAAAAGAAATTATTCCTGCTCTTGATCTGCCAGAGGAGGAAATGCAAAGTTATATCAAAGAAGTGTGGGATCGTTTCCTGAATCCTTATATCAATCATAAACTGACAGATATTATGCTTGGCTCTATCTCTAAATTCAAAGTAAGACTGCTTCCTACCATGCTTGAAAGTATCAACCGAAACGGAGTTCTGCCGGAGCGAATCGTCACTTCTTTTAGTGCACTGCTTCGTTTATATAGGGCGGAACAAACTGAGAGTGGATATGTGTCGAGCACTTTTGGCGGAGAGAAAGTAATTCTGCGGGATGAGGAGCGGCTGCTTGCATCCTTGGCTCAGTATTGGTCCAAATATAGCGGGGCTAATATGAATGAGGTCGTTGCTGAGATTTTGGCAGATGAACACATTTGGGGGCAGAACCTTAATTTGATCTCCGGACTGCGGGATCAAGTGGCAGAGAATCTGAACAAGTGGGAAAAGGAGGAGCGAGCATAATGAATACGTATGAATCTTCTGTAACGGATTGGACTCGGCTTCATCCGAATGATGATGTGCTCATTGCACTCCGTAATCTAAACTCAGGTGAACAGATTGAGGTTGCCAGCGGACAACATATCATCTTGAAAGAGAATGTCCCCAAAGGTCACAAGTTTGCAATACGGACTATCCAAGCAGGCGAACATATTATGAAATATGGCTATTCCATAGGGATAGCTAAGGAACAGATTGAGACAGGGAAATGGCTTCATACTCACAATGTCAGCACAGGGCTAAGTGGTCTTGTTGACTACGAATATGTGAAAACCCCAACCCTAAAACCGGCCCTTGCACCTGCACATCTTCGTACTTTTCAGGGTTACAGACGAAGTAGCGGCCAGGTAGGAATCCGTAACGAAATTTGGATTATTAATACGGTTGGATGTATCAACAAAGTATGTGAGGCACTGGCGAAAATGGGGAATACGGCTTTTCAGGGCCGTGTGGACGGGGTCTATCATTTTGCTCATCCGTTCGGCTGTTCACAGCTTGGCGATGATCTAAAATACACCCAGCAGCTGCTTGCGTCCCTTGTCTCTCATCCAAATGCCGGTGGTGTACTAGTGATTGGCCTAGGCTGTGAGAATAATCAGATTGAGGAATTCAAGACGTTTATTCCAGATGAGGATCAAGCGAGGGTGCGGTTCTTAAAAGCACAGGAAATTGATGATGAGATGGCCGAAGGGCTGCGCTTATTAGAAGAACTGACGGAGCTTGCTGAGAAGCAGGAGCGTGAACCTGTTCCTATATCTGAACTTACCATTGGACTTAAATGCGGCGGGTCAGATGGATTCTCGGGAATCACAGCTAACCCTCTAGTAGGGGTTGTATCCGATAAGCTGGTTGCAGCTGGCGGTACAGCAATTCTTACCGAAGTCCCGGAGATGTTTGGAGCGGAAACAATTCTGATGAACAGAGCTCGCAGTGAAGGCGTTTATGAAGAGCTTGTGAACTTAATCAACAATTTCAAACAATATTATGTGAACCATGGACAGAATATTTATGAGAATCCCTCACCGGGTAATAAGGAGGGGGGAATCACTACCTTGGAAGAAAAATCTCTGGGCTGTACACAAAAAGGCGGACATTCAGAGGTAGTAGATGTGGTTGCTTATGGGAAAAAGGTAACGCAAAAAGGGCTCAATATTGTGGAGGCTCCTGGTAACGATCTGGTATCCGTAACTGCGCTGTCAGCTGCAGGCGCGCATATTGTTCTATTTACGACTGGACGAGGAACTCCTTTTGGCGGACCGGTTCCTACTGTCAAAATTGCTACCAATTCTGATCTTGCTAATCGCAAAAAGCACTGGATCGACTTTAATGCGGGTCAGTTGCTCGAAGGAAAAGCAATGGACGATCTTGCAGATGAACTTCTGGCAGAACTGATTGAAATTGCTTCAGGGAATAAAGTGACGAACAGCGAACGTTATGGTTTCCGCGAGATTGCGATTTTTAAAGATGGAGTCATCTTATAGATGTAAAATCATTATGTAAATGAAGACCAGTAGAGATAGAGCATATCTCTACTGGTCTTTTTAGTGGTTCTTTTAAATGATTCCATAGCTAGCGAGTGTCTTAAGTCGCTCCATCGTGAGATGTCCCCGCCATTCTGCTTCGGATGCTACACTTAGCGCAGGCCAAGAGATTGGCCAGCCCCCGTCTTCTTGTTGCGAAGCCAAAAGATGTTCTAGATGCTGCTGGGTAATTTCCTTCGGTATAAAGTGAGCCGCATAGCTGTCTGAACGAGGCGCCCAGTCCAGCACTTTTTGTACATAACCGGTTGCTTCTGGATCCAGTTCGATGACACCAGGCTGCTCTAGCAAATGATCGAGTTTTTGTTTAAGTCGAATGGATCGATCGCTCTCATCCTGAGTTTCGAGAAAATGTATCGCTTGTATAAGATCGTGATATCCTTTAAGTTCAGCGTTTTCAAGAGAAGACCAAACAAAATCTTCAGCCTTTTTGAACCAGCTCTCCCTAAGGAATGGATGCCAATCCTTACATTTATATAGTAGTCCAATAATAGAGCCTGATGGATTAAGAGAAGCCGTATCATCTTTTTCCGTTGTCCACCAGGGTGCATGGGGATAATCGTTTACGTTTTTGAAAGAATAGGGCCATCCACCAGTTTTGGCATTCGCATGTTTTTGCAGGAAAAACCCGAGTCCTGTAAGGATACGTTCAGGATAAAAGTGAACTTCATCCAGTAAATGAAGCGCAAACTCAGCACCTTGGGGTTGACTGTAAGGACTGCGAATATCGGGTTCTAGTGCATGCCCAAAACCGCCATCCTGATTTTGATAAGCGGCAAGCGCTTGTACCACGGATTCTGCAGATCTTTGTCCTGTCGCATATTCGAAACGGTAACGATCCAGCAAGCGAGCATGGGTATACATGAAATGATGAGCTTTTTTCACAACCGGATGAGACACATCTAGTAATGGATATGTTGTCATAGTTTGAATCACTCCTTTAGTGCTTGATCGTATCCTCTTCTGTATTCCTCGTGTTCCTCTATTTCCCTGCAAAATGGTAAGGGAAATAGAAAATTCCCGCACCCTCTGCTTATGCAGATTGTACGGGAATAAGTATCTAGAAACGATGTGTGAAAGCACATGGAGAGAACTATTTAACTTGCAGAATTTGTACACCACGTCCTTCAATTTGGATGGTTCCCTTATGAGCAGTACCTGTCAGAAGATCCTCAACCTGAACATCACCTAGATCATAGGAACAAGCTTCCTTATTGAAGTTGAGCACAAACAGATAAGAGATTCCGTCTTTTACACGGCGGCTGACTTCAACGCCATCAGGTGTAACTAGCGTCTGTTCAATACCTTTATCGGCTGCTATTTTGTCAACCAGGCCGTCAAGGAAGCTGATTTCTGGATCAGAAGCGACGTAGTATGCTTCACCACTACCAAATACATTACGGGTCAAGGATGGCATGCCTTGATAGAAATCTTCACCATACTCAGCAATCACTTCCGCACCCTCGGTATGGAGTAGATCACAGAGTAGACCGCATTCATATTCGCCCGAAAGTTTGCCATATGCGTTTTTTACAATCATTTTGTTCTTCTGGTCCGGGAACAGTGCATCGATTTCTTCTACCCAGATACCGAGAAGGCCCCGAAGTTCTCCAGGGTATCCTCCCACAGTGACAAGGTCATTCTCATTAACCACCCCGCTGAAGAACGTAGTAACAAAGGTCCCGCCGTTTTTCGTGAATGTCTCCAGTTTATTAGCGAATCCGGGTTTCACCATGTAGAGCACGGGTGCTACAACAACCTCATAGGAAGAAAGATCAGTATCGACACTGATCATATCAACTTGGATATTACGACGATAGAAGGCAGCATAGTACTTATGAATTTGTTCTACATAATTTAGGGCTACCGAAGGACCGCTTGATTTCTCGATTGCCCACCAGTTCTCCCAATCAAACAGAATCGCTACTTTGGATTCTATACGAGAGTCTAGCGTCCGCTCTCCGAGTTTCGCGAGTTCTTGGCCTAGCTGAGTTACTTCACGGAATACTCGGGTATTTTCATGGCCCACATGTTCAATGACCGCACCATGGTATTTCTCGCAAGCTCCGATGGATCTGCGAAGCTGGAAGAACATCACGGTATCTGCTCCATGGGCAACCGTCTGATAGCTTTGCAGACGCATTACGCCAGGACGTTTTAAAGAGTTGTAGGGCTGCCAGTTTTGCTGGCTTGGAGTCTGCTCCATCAGCATGAACGGCATGCCGTCTTTTAGACCTCTCATTAGGTCATTTGCCATCGCTGTTTCACTAGGAGGAGTGGTGAGACTCGGGTAGCTGTCCCAAGATACGATGTCCATATGTTTCGCCCATTTGAAATAATCAAGCTGTTTGAAGAATCCCATCAAGTTCGTAGTTACCACAGAATCCGGTATGTATCTCTTAATTGCATCATACTCCATTTTGTAGCAAGCGAGCATGCTATCCGAATTAAAACGAGAGTAATCAAGGGAAATCCCTTGGAAATTGGTTCTGCGCTCACCCCATTCTTCACTGAGATTGCTTGGTAGTACGATCTCATCCCAGTCATAGAATGTATGTCCCCAAAAAGCAGTGTTCCAGGCTTTATTCAGGGTATCCAGATTCTGATAACGTTGTTTTAACCATACACGAAAAGCACGTTCGCAGTTGTCACAGTAACACTCACCGCCATATTCATTGGAAACATGCCATACAAGTACTGCAGGATGATCTTGATAACGTTCCGCAAGCTTGCTTGCAATCCGTTCGGAGTACAAACGATAGGTCGGGCTATTTGGACAGGAGTTGTGACGGCCGCCAAACTTTCGTTTTCTACCATCTCTATCTACACGGAGTACATCTGGATATTTAGTAGCCATCCATGCCGGATGAGCGCCGGTACTTGTTGCTAGACAGACATAGACACCGCTTTCATAGAGGCTGTCGATCAGTTCATCGAGCCACTCAAAATTATATGTGATTTCATCAGGCTGGTTTTTAGCCCATGAGAATACATTAATCGTTGCGATATCGATACCTGCTATTTTGAACATACGAAGATCTTCTTGATGAGTTGCCTCGTCCCATTGTTCTGGATTGTAGTCGCCGCCGTAAAATATTTTAGGAAGTTTAGAACTAATCAATGGATTCACCTCTTGTATAAGAATAAGTCCATGATATATCATGAGATATATTTTTAAAATATAAGAATTGTAGAGACGTATATAATAATATGGAACTAAACAAGAGGTGAAGTTATGCTGCTTACTCCAGAACATCAGCGTTTTTTTATGACGAGCAGAGAACAACCGCTGCCATTATATATCGAAAGTATTGGAGCGAATTTGAATCAAGAATCGATCGTGCGTTCCGCAGGATATCCTTGCTACCACTGGCTGCAGACCATGGAAGGGGAGGGGGAGTTTACTTTCGCCGGAAAAACGTATCGACTTCTCCCGGGAACCGGTGTACTTGTGGCCCCAGGTGAACCGCATGAGTACAAAAGAAAAGGGGCAGATAGGCTATGGTCTACTCTATACATTACGTTTAGCGGTCCGCAGACGAGTGCTATTCTAGCAACGCTTGAACTTGAACCATCGGCATGTTACCAGTGGGCCCCTTCTTCAGAGCTCCAGTTCTTCGGACAACAAGTTCTTGGATCAATCGGCAGCGATCGGGATTTAACCGGTCTTGAAGCATCTGGTGATCTATACCGTTTTCTATTACTACTTAAAAAATATGGAACGACGGGAAATTCACCTTCGTTGTCTCACTCCCTTGAACGGCTTGCTCCGCTGCTTCAGTTTATGGAAGAAAAATTGAGTGATCCGAGTGTTGGTTTGTCGGAAATGGCAGCTGTACTTTCGGTTAGTCCCCGATACGTCAATACCCTCTTCAAACAATCTTTTGGAGAGACCGCTTATGGATATTTCATCCTGAAACGAATCCGCAGAGCGAAAGAAATTCTCACATCACGTCCAGATATGACGGTTAAGGAAACGGCGGAAGCTGTCGGCTTCCGGGATGCAAGTCATTTTGTAGCTACGTTTCGTAAGATCGAAGGTGTAACACCAGAACATTTTCGTAAATTGTACTGATAAGTAAAACAATTTCATAATACCTTTCGTTGCTTTAATCGGGAATATATATAGATCAAAATGGTTCTTTAGGATTGATGAAAACGGTTTTATGTAGGATGATGGGAGTTAGATAGACGAGGAACATCACTTGAGATGAAGAAAGAAGGGGAAAGAATGTCTAAACTATTCATTTGGCCTGGTCAGCCTCCTTATGCAGCAGAAGGATATGAAGCAGATCGACCAACACTGAGAGCATACCCAGCGGAAGGAGCCAAAAGCGCTGTTATTGTCTGCCCAGGCGGCGGATACTGCCATTTAGCGGATCATGAAGGAGAGCCCGTAGCAAAGTGGCTGAATGAAGCGGGCATTTCGGCATTTGTATTAAAATATCGGATCTTTCCGCACAGAGAACCTGCACCTCTCGCTGATGCAAGACGGGCGATACAATATGTGAGAGCCCATGCACAGGAATATGGGATTGATAAAAATCGGATTGCTATGCTGGGATTCTCGGCTGGAGGACATTTGACTGCGAATGCGGGAACTTCGTGGGTTCCTGGTGAAGAAGATCCGAAAGATCCTGTAGCTTCGGAGAGTTCAAAGCTAGATGCAATGATTCTCTGCTATCCTGTGATTACGATGGAGGATTACGGTCATTTTGGTTCAAGAGAGGCATTGCTTGGTAAAGCCGCTTCGAGCGATCTCATTCAAAAATATAGCAACGAAAAGCAAGTATGCAAGGAAACACCCCCTGCTTTTATTTGGCACACGTATGAAGATGAGGCAGTCCCTGTTCAGAACAGCCTAGCTATGTCTATGGCGTTAAGTGAATCAAGAGTTCCACATGAGCTTCATGTATTTGAAGAAGGACGGCATGGAATCGGACTGGCTGAGGAATTTGAAGAAACAACAGGAAAGTGGAAGGAACTATGTATTACCTGGCTTCGGAAGCAGGGATGGTAGAGAGGGCTAAGATGATGAGAAGGCCTACGGATATAAAACTGTAAATTGAGGACAGGTTTGTAATGATCAGAGATATTTACTGATTACGGAAGAGCTTGATGATGGTTAGATGGTAATCCTGCGTTTAAGTAGAGTGAATCGCGTGTATTAACATGGATAGATACATCAGCCAAAGTGTTATAGCGATTAGCGAAGGAGTGTTTAACATGACAGAACTTGAACTTGTACTAGATGCAAAAGCGAAGCTTGGAGAAGGTCCCAGCTGGGATGCGGAAGCGGGCCGTCTATTTTGGGTAGATATTGAAGGTTTTGGGCTGCATGCTTATGATCCGCAGACGGGTGAGGATACCGTTTATGATATCGGACAACATATCGGGGCTGTTGTACCATACGAGAAAGAACGCGTTATCGTTGCGCTACGAGAGGGGTATCATGTGTATAACCTCAATACAGGAGAACTTGAGCTTATTCATGATCCCGAAGAGAGCCGTAAGGATAACCGATTTAACGATGGAAAATGTGACCCAGCAGGTCGTTTTTGGGCAGGCACGATGAGTCTTGAAGGAAAAGACAAGCAAGGTGCTCTTTATTGTCTAGAAGACGGAGAAGTAAGCACCGTATTTACCGAAGTTTCCACCTCTAATGGTCTAGGCTGGAGTCCTGACCATAAAACCATGTATTACATTGATACACCTACAGGCAAGGTAGATAGGCTTGATTATGATGAGAAGACAGGCGAGTTGTCTAATCGCAGAACAGCTGTGGATTTTCCTGAAAATGTTGGTTTCCCTGATGGCATGACCGTAGATGCAGAAGGGATGATCTGGATCGCACATTGGGGAGGATCACAAGTAAGCCGCTGGAATCCGGATACAGGAAAGATGCTGTCACGCATTGAAATCCCTGCGGAGCAAGTGACCTGTTGCTGCTTTGGGGGTCAAGATCTGGACGAGCTATATATTACTACAGCGCGAAATGGACTAAGCGCCGAACAACTCAAAAAAACGCCGCACGCGGGTGGACTGTTTCGAATCAAACCGGGTGTAAAAGGAATGCCGACTTTCCGTTATAAACAAAAATTATTTCGAATTTATGATGAATCATTATAATTCACCGAGTAGCCCTAATAAGACACGGTAGAGATCGTATATACGATCCTTTCTCCGCGTCTTTTTATTTTGGTTAATAGGCATAGTTATCGAGATATATGTAACTTTTTCTTTGCTAAATTGTTTATAGAGTAAATCAATTTCATAACTCATTAAAACGATAAATTTGTGACAAATAGAAACGTTTTGATCTATATAGTCCTGATTACATTACAGCAACTAAAGGTATTATGAAATTGATTCAGAGTAATAAATAAAATGTGAACGAGGGTAAATGTGACTATATTCTTGCAAAGGGGATACTGCGATGAATGACGACCATTTCCAAGATCAGAACCAATTTTCTAAACCCATCGATCCATATAGTGCTAAAGCAAACTTTGATTTGAAGGAAGAGGAGCTACATAAAACTGGTGTTCCATCATTATGGCGTGAAGTTTCTAATTTGCTGATTATCGTCGGAATCATTGCAGGCGTAATTCTCTTATCTCGAATTTTTTAGTTATAGAATTCGAAATAAGAGATATAGTTTAAAAACAAAAAACAAAAAACAAAAAACAAAACACACAAGAAACCACAGATTGGATAACCATTCTGTGGTTTCTTGTGTGATTATATATATTAATTGCGGATGAGGTAATCAAATGCTCCGAGTGAAGCAGTTGCACCTGATCCCATGGAGATAATGATTTGTTTGTAGGCACTGTCTGTGCAGTCGCCGGCAGCAAATACACCAGGAAGGCTTGTTGCTCCGCGTTTATCTACAACGATTTCACCCATTCTCGTACGCTCAATCGTATCGCCTAACCAATCTGTATTCGGAACAAGACCGATTTGAACAAATACGCCTTGAAGTTCGATATGTTGAACAGTTCCTGTATCACGTTCAATGTAGGAAATACCATTTACTTTATCCGTACCTGTAATTTCCTTCGTTTGAACATTTTTAAGCACAGTAACGTTTGGCAGGCTGTAAAGACGCTCTTGAAGAACAGAGTCTGCTTTTAGCTCAGGCATAAACTCAAGCACAGTTACATGTTTTACGATACCAGCAAGGTCAATGGCAGCTTCAATACCAGAATTACCGCCGCCGATAACAGCAACATGTTTCCCTTCGAATAATGGACCGTCGCAGTGAGGGCAGTAAGCTACACCTTTGTTTTTAAACTCGGCTTCACCAGGTACGCCAACATTACGCCATCTAGCACCAGTAGAGAGGATCACTGTTTTACTCTTAACAACAGCACCGTTTTCGAGCTCGATCTCGATAAGATCTTTTTTCTCCAGACGTTTTGCACGCTGCAGGTTCATTAGATCAATATCGTACTCTTTTACGTGTTCTTCTAGGCTTGCAGCCAGTTTAGGACCTTCTGTATGTTTCACACTGATAAAGTTTTCGATACCAAGTGTGTCCATAATTTGTCCACCGAAACGTTCTGCAATAATACCTGTACGAATCCCTTTACGTGCAGCATAAATAGCAGCACTAGCACCTGCTGGTCCGCCGCCGACAACGAGTACATCGTATGGTTCTTTATTGCTAAATTCGGATGCATCCGGAGTGCTTCCTACTTTAGCAAGAATTTCTTCCAGGGTCATACGACCGCTTCCGAATGATTCTCCATTCAAGAAAACAGTTGGGACAGCCATGATGTCTTTGCTCTCCACTTCTTCCTTAAATGCAGCACCATCAATCATCGTATGTGTGATGTTTGGATTCAGTATGCTCATTAGGTTTAACGCTTGAACGACATCAGGACAGTTGTGGCAAGACAAGCTGATGTAAGATTCAAAATGAAGTTCATCTTGAATGCTTTTCACTTGATCAATTACCTTTTGATCTACTTTTGGAGGTCTGCCGCTTACTTGAAGCAACGCAAGTACCAGGGAAGTAAATTCATGTCCTAAAGGAATTCCAGCAAAAACAACACCAGTCTCTTCAAAGACACGGTTTACGCTGAAGCTTGGTGTTCTTTCTAATTGCGCATTTTCAACTTTAATTCTGGAGGACATCGTAGCAAGCTCGTCCACTAGGGAGAGCATGTCACGGGAGACTTCATCGTCCCCCGCACATACTTTAAGTACTACGTCGCCTTCCAGAAGCTGAAGATATTGTTCTAATTGAGCTTTAATATCTGCTTCTAGTATCATAATGACGCACTCCTTAGATTTTGCCTACAAGATCAAGGCTTGGTTTCAGTGTTGCACTTCCTTCTTGCCATTTCGCCGGGCAAACTTCACCTGGGTTGTTACGTACATATTGTGCTGCTTTGATTTTGTTAACAAGTGTACTTGCGTCACGGCCGATACCGCCTGCATTAATTTCAACGGTTTGGATAACACCATCTGGATCGATGATGAAAGTACCGCGGTCAGCAAGACCAGCTTCTTCGTCCAGTACATCAAAGATACGGGAAATCTTTTGGGAAGGATCGCCGATCATAATGTATTCGATTTTACCGATAGCTTCGGAATGATCGTGCCAAGCTTTATGTGTAAAGTGAGTATCTGTAGATACAGAGTATACTTCTACGCCAAGTTCTTTGAGTGTAGCATATTGATTTTGAAGATCTTCCAGTTCAGTTGGGCATACGAAAGTGAAGTCAGCTGGATAGAAGCATACTACGCTCCATTGACCTTTAAAGTTTTGTTCAGAAACCTCGATAAATTCACCTTTTTGAAAAGCATTTGCTTTAAATTCTTGTACTTCTTTTCCGATTAGAGACATATTCATGTTCCTCCTAAAGTGTTGTGTATGTTATTACAGAATTTAATACTTAACTAGTATTGAAATAAAATTCAAAACTAATTAAATAATAATAATTCTAATCTGATAATTATTATCATATAACCTTATCATTCTGTCAAGAATAATTCTCAATTAGATTTAAATTTATTTCATAGACTGTTTTTTTAAAAGATTCTGCTCAAAATCACAGATGTGTTATTTCATTAAAGGGACATCTGCGAAGATGAATGTCTTCATCTATAAGCTTACAGAGAAAAGAATCATTATTCAAATATAGGTGCTTTGCTGTTTAAAGTTTTTATATGGGGAATTACTTTGAAGTCGGGCTTGTACTGGTAATTCAATTGATAAGTTTAAAGTGGAAATAATAAGTGAGTAGAATCTATTTATAGGAGCAGAGAATGTAAGAGAAGAACTTGGTAATTTTCCTTCTTCTATTATAGAGGTCAGAAAAGTATATTTAAAGTGACTTCTGTAGTAAAAATTGCTACAGCACTTAAAGCACCTACTAAATTTCTATTATATTCCTGAAGCATTAGATATGTATCTAGTCGAACTTTGAATATTTGAGTATATGTTTATTTAAAAAATGAAACACAAAATAAATATTGTGATAATTTGGAAACTATGACATCTTAGTTAAATTATCATATAAATTAATACATGTATTTCTTTTGTATCAAGTTAGAAATTAATTCAGAGAGTAGGAATGAAAGATTATGAAGAAGAAAACAGCTATTTTACTAGCTCTATCTTTAGCTTTAGTTGCTAGTTTGACAATTCTATCGGTAGTTGGTGCTTCAAATGAAGAAATATCATCAAATGAACCTAATTCTGTTATAACTTCTGATAATGAATTAGGATCGGCAAGTAATCCTATTAAAGACTTAACTTCTTTTCTAAATACGCTTGGCGAATGGTCTGAAACTGCAACAAGTACTGATAAAAAAGCAACCACTTCTTTTACAGTTCCTAAAGATTATGGTCACGTCGAAGCATATTTTTTAAATCAAGGAACAGGTACAGTAACAATTACTATAACTCACATGCAATCTGGACTAGTATATCTTACAGAATCAGTTGGAGCAGGTAAGGCAACTACTTGGAGAAGCACTAAATTTTACTTACAAGGCTTGCGTTCTGGTGATTACAGCATCCAGTATAGATCTAGTTCTGTCAGCAATGTAAAAGTTTATACCTCTGGATTCGCTTCTAATAATGCTGCAAAAGTCGATACAACATATAACTAATAAAATATTTTTAAAAGAGCCCATATCGGCTTTTTTTTTTCGCAAAAAATATCATGGCATATCTTTCACGATGAACCGTGTTCTCAGTGATTAAAGAAGCGGATCGAAAGAACTCCGACAGTTGCTTTAGATATGCTGGATACTGTTACGAAAGAAGACTATGCATGTTTCATTACACTTATTGAGTTTTGATTTTATAAAGAATTGCCACCTTTATTGCCACCCTGTAAATCGAAGTTAAACTAAAATCCTTATAGAATAAAATAATTTAGGGCGCCTCTTTCGAGACGCCCAATCATGGGAGAGGAGAAACCGGATGAAGAGCTTATGGGGAAACGTAAGTCTTCTCCGCGGTTGTCTACGGCACTTGTGATGCCGATAATTACATCATGACCGCTCTCAGGTAAGTTTATACATGACCGGGCCAATTTCTTTTAGCTGAATTCATTTGGGCATTTTCACATCTATTATAGATTGTGGTACGATATCGGTATAATAAAGGCACATATTAAGACAGAAACAGGGTGACATAAAAAGGTGAGAGTTATATCAGGCACAGCAAAAGGAAGACCGCTTAAAGCAGTTCCCGGAACAGGGACACGCCCGACAACCGACAAGGTGAAGGAAGCGGTCTTTAGTATGATTGGACCTTATTTTGAAGGTGGAAATGTGCTCGACCTGTTCGCTGGTAGCGGCGGACTTGGCATAGAGGCGCTTAGCAGAGGGATGGACAAGGGGATATTTATTGACCTTGAACCCAAAAGTATCGAAGTCATTCGAGCTAACTTGAAGGCTACAAAACTTGAGAGTAAGGCAGAAGTGTATCGCAATGAGGCTGGCAGAGCTTTGAAACTGCTGGCGAAACGTGCTTATCGGTTTGATCTTGTTTTTCTGGATCCGCCTTACCGGATGAAGAATGCAGATGAACTCATGCTGGCGATGCAGGAGAACGATATGTTATCTGAAGACGCAATCGTAGTCGTTGAATATGATGCGAGTCATGTGTATGAAGAGACCTTTGGACATTTTGACCAAATTCGAAAAACAACCTATGGAGATACAGCTATATCGGTATACCATTATTCCTCGAGCACTGAATCAGTGGAAGAAGATATAAGTCATAATGAAACTAGTCAGGAGATACAAGTTGATGAATAAAGAAGTACATTCAGGCGAGAGAGTAGCCGTCTATCCGGGAAGTTTTGATCCCGTAACCATGGGGCATCTCGATATCATTACAAGAGCTTCCAAACAGTTTGATCGTCTGGTGGTTGCTGTTCTGAACAATAAAAGCAAGAATCCTCTATTTTCGGTAGAAGAACGTGTTGAATTACTAGAGATGGTTACGAAGGATCTGCCCAATGTAGAAGTGGACAGTTTTCGGGATCTTACTGCGAGCTATGTACGAGTTAAAGGGGCTGACGTCATTGTGCGCGGAATTCGGTCGGTAACGGATTTTGAGTACGAATTGCAGCTCGCGTCCTTGAATAAGAAATTGAATAAGGACGCCGAGACTATTTTTATGATGACCGATCCGATTTATTCCTATCTTAGTTCCAGTGTGGTTAAGGAAATTGCAAGCTTTAATGGAGATGTGACAGATCTGGTGTCCAAAGAAGTGGAAGAAGCACTTAGACGTAAAGTTAATGAGAAAAGGGCCCTCGAGTAGACTTCCATCCGGCAATCCATCTGGACAAGAAAACGAACGTTGTTAACAGCAAAATGAGAAGCATACCGAGCCATCCCGCATACTGGAAACCGTTTATTACAGGTTCTGAGATGCCATTTATTCCGGGGTAAGCGTCATTGAACACGGTTTTGGTGGAGACAAGCCACATTTTAATCGGTGTCCACAGGATCAGGACAAGAATATAGGAAATACATGCATGTAATATTCGTCCAAAAGTAAAGATAGAAGTGCTGATTCCGTACGGTTTCAAGAGGGCTGAGACTTGCCAGTGTGAACTCAGTCCTCCCCAGCCGATCGCCGCTGCAAGCAAGCCGAACTGGAGTGGCTGCGAGATCATATCAGTGGAACGAAGAGCATAGGCACCAAGGTGTAATTCGAAAAAAGAAGACCAGAGATAATCTGGGAAAAATGGAGTGACGTATTTTCCAATCAACCTGATAAGGACAGAAAATACGATCATTGAGCCGCCTGTCATCATCAGTACCTGAACGGCATGACTTACCGTATCTCCGAGCAGTTTCCCAAAACTTCGGCCGTCTTTTTCTCTAATCGTGGCGGCGGTTTGATATATGGAGTAGAGCATCCCTTTTTTTGGACCGGTTGTTTCTTGTAGATGTGGATTCGTATTCCTTACGGAAATTGCTTCATTTTTGGTAGTAAACCTGGCGAGAATGAATCCGGAAAGGATACCAGCCGCCCAGTGGACCAAGATGAGTACGTAACCGACAACGGGATTTTGATAAAAAGCGGCTCCGATTACAACGAGCAACGTCATTGGATTGGTAAAATGGGTGAGAGAAGCAAGCCGTGAGGCTTCTTTTGATGTGATTAACTTTTGCTCATACAGCTTTACTGCGGCATCGGCTCCTGAAGGAAAACCGGCACTCATGCCCACGGCAAGTCCAATTCCGCTTGCTCCTGGCATTCGAAATCCTTTTTTCATTAAGGGGTCGATAAGTACACCCAGTCCGTGGGTGAAACCGTAAGCCGTCAGCATCTGTGACAGCATTAGAAATGGCAGTAATGCAGGAAATACCATTTTCCACCAGATATCAAGTCCTTGGATCGAGGCTTCAAATGCTTCTTCCGGTGATGAAATAATGGCGATTACGAGGAAAAGAGCACCTATGCCCAGCAGCACCGTGATGATATAGGGCGGAACCAGGGTCCGCATACCTGCACTTGTTTTATTATTGGAGTTCAATGAACAATCACCTCTATAGGTAAGATAAAGACCGACCCTGCAAAGAAGGGGCGCGGTTTTTTTTAAGGTTGTATGATCATGTTGCAACATGATCTTGTTAGCCTCACTGCTTCAAGTTTTGTGGATGAATATGTTGTCCTATACATGTATATGTAGAATACAAAGAACAAGAACAAGCTGTCTGTAAGTAAGGAGGAGGTGGACGTTCATGAGTGAAATGCGTAGAAAAAGCGGAATGCGAACGACGCTATATATCGCCGTACTTGTCATTTTGGTTTATGTTTTGGTGTACATGCCTACACCGTATATGATTACTCAGCCGGGTTCGGCAGAGGCAGTAAAACCCATGGTCGAAGTGAAAAATGGGGATGAAAAAGAAGATGGCGAATTTCTCATGACCACCGTATCGGCGAGTTACGCGAATTTGTCACTCCTCTTTCTATCTGTATTTAATGAACATGCGGAGATTGGAAAGAAAGCAGAGCGTCTTCAAGGTAAATCGAAAGATGAATACTCGGCTGAACAGGTTTTCTATATGAGTGATTCTCAATCTTCTGCTATGGAAGCTGCTTATGAGCAGGCAGGCATTGCCTATAGTATTGTACCTGAACATATTTTTGTTTTTGGTTTGTCCAAAGATCCTGCACCTCAAGGGGATATGCAAGCAGGTGACAAAATATTGTCTGTAAACGGAGTGCCTACTCCCGATCATACGGTTCTGTCTAAGGAACTGCAGGATAAAAAAGTGGGAGACACCATTGAAATGCAGTTAAATCGGAATGGAGAGACCATCACCAGAGAAGTTACGCTTGTTCCGATTAAAGATACGAATACGGGGAAGACAAGGGCAGGTCTTGGCGTGATGATCGGAACCATCCAGAAGGTGAAGCCCGAAGATCCAGCTCACCAGATCGAATTTAAGGACACTCGGGTAGGCGGTCCTTCTGCAGGACTTATGTTTACTCTGGAAATTTATAATCAGCTCACTCCAGGGGATTTGACGAAAGGCCATATTATTGCGGGAACAGGTACGATTACGAAAGAGGGCATTGTGGGACCGATTGGCGGTATCGTTCATAAAATTGTAGCGGCAGACCGGAAAAACGCTGAAATTTTCTTTGTACCTAGAGATAATTATGAGGATGCAAAGAAAAAGGCGGACTCCATCGGCACAGAAATGAAACTGGTTCCTGTGGATACGGTAGAGGATGCCCTTGAATATATTGATACTCTCTCCGAAAAATAAACCTTTTTTCATCATATCTCAGTTGGTAACGAAATTTAGATATAAAAAATAAGGCATATAACTTGAGGTCTGGGACTTCACGTTATATGCCTTATTTTTATTGAATCATTGACTAAGATTTAGTTGCATAATTCTCATTTCATTTTTCTACATCCGTAAAGGAGATTCATAAAAATCCCGATATAGTAACCTTGGATCCGGCTTAGGCATACCCATTCCATAGACTGCTGTTGCCTGCTGATCCCATGTTAATTGATCATGCTGGAAGGCAGACGTTTTAATAACGATCGGCAGTGTTGCTTTTTTGCGCATTTCTTTTAACAAGGTTTGTCCTCTATCCGTGAAACCAAGAACCCGAATATAATGAGGGCCTTGACGCAGAATGTCCGGTGTAATTTTATCCTTCTCATGATGAAGAAGAATATGAGTCAACATGCGCTGAAGTTTTGTTTTTGTATATCTTTTAGTTTTGACCGCTTCAAGGAGAGCATGGATGGAGAGCTCTGGAAGCTGAGGGAGCAGTTTAAGTAAACGATACTCCAAGCCCTCAGTGACCTCGCCAAAGCGTGCAAGTTCCTCAGGGCTCTTTGTCACGAGCTGTGTAAAAAGAGCGTCTCGGTAGCGCTCCAGATCCACAGGAGCGCATCCATCCTGCCATTCGCGCTGCAGAATGGCAAGTACCTCCGCCGGCACATACGGCGCCGCGGCTGCAAGGCCATCCTCGCCGAGCAGAAGCCGGCGCACGGCCGTTGCACTTGCGATGCTGCCTGTGCCTGGCATCGCATCGTGGTACCCGGCGCCGGTACGCTGCGCCGTGAAGGGTGTTATCGCGCTGCCAAGACGGCGAAGCGCGATAAGATAGTGCAGCCCAAGTGTATTATTGGGCTGCTTCAGCAAGGCCAATGCCCCCGCAGGATCACTGCCGGGGGCAAGAGCAGCCGCAGCCGCTGCGTAGGCTGCGGGATAGCTTGCACCGCTGGCAAGCTGCTGCTGGAGGAGGGAAGCCAGAGCCTGTGGCTCACTGGCTAAGAGGTCCGCCAGCTCCATCAGCGGTGCAAGCTTTCCCGATTCGCTGCCAAAGCAGAGCGAATCAACAACGCCTGTATGGTGCAAGGTGGCCACTGCACCATAGGCAAACCATTCCGCCGGCTGTACTGCATACGCAGCCGGCAGTTCAAGCACGAGATCGACGCCCATCTTAAGCGCCATCTCTGTACGTGCCCATTTGCTGACGATCGCGGGTTCGCCGCGTTGCAAAAAATGTCCGCTCATGACGGCAACAACAGCGTTTGATTGCGTGAGCCTCTTAGATTCTTCTAGATGATATACGTGACCGTTATGCATGGGATTATATTCTACAATCAGTCCTACCGCAGAATTCACGATAATGTTCAACCTCCCGGATTTGCTAAAGACCTGCTTTATTTGTTATCTTAAAGAATCAATTTCATAATACCTTTAGTTGCTTTAATCAGGGCTATATATAGTTTGAAATGGTTCTATTTGTCTATATATAGTTACAAATTTATCATTTTAATGAGTTATGAAATTGGTTATAATAGGATATTGTTTTTAATTAGCCTTTAAGGTAACTATTTTTACAGGAACAGGCTACCTTCCAATACAGGGTGTAAAGTTTAAAGTGTTGACAAACCTCTTTGAAAATCGTTATAATGATTTTTGTTTGTTAGACCCTTTTCTCAACATACTTATGTCTGTATTGCAACACACTAAGATAGTATACAGTAATAGGGCTGATTGAAAAAATGGTTTATCGTCTGGAGTGATTATAATGCAAATGTCATTTCGCAAGATGGCAGCAAGTGCTGAGCCCGTAAAGGTATCGGAACAACTTGATATTAGCCATCTTATTCGAAAAAACAAGGAAATCACAGCTGTATCCCCTTTGCAGGCAGAACTAACACTAACTGCATCACTGGGAGACGTTGTGGATGTTCAAGGTCCGTTAACGGCCGAAGTGGATATGCTCTGCTCTCGTTGTCTTGGTAACGTACATGAACATTTAGATATGAAATTCGCCGAACAGTTCAAACAAGGAAAAGAGCCGGAAGATGCGGATGAAGAGGATGATACCTTGTATGTGGACGAGGATACCGTGAATCTTGATCCATTTATGGAAGAATATTTCTTACTGCATCTACCGTTTGCGCCGCTGTGTAAGCCCGATTGTAAAGGGCTATGTCCTACATGCGGTACCGACTTGAACCAAAGCAGTTGTGGTTGCGACAATACTGTTGTGGATCCACGGCTTGCCGGGCTTAAGGATTTCTTTAAATGATATTAATTATTTGGTGCATCGCTTAGCGTGCATGAATAATTGATAGTAGATATTAATTACTTGGTGTACCGCTTAGCGTGCATGAGTAATTGATAGTAGATATTAATTGTTTGTTGTATCGCCTTGCGTACATGAATATTTAATAGTAATATTAATTATTTGTTGTATCGCTTAGCGTACATGAATAATTAATGGAAATATTAATTATTTGGTGCATCACTTAGTGTGCATGAATAATTAATAGTTGATATCAATAACTAGTTGCATCACAATAGGTATGCATGGATTATTGAAAGTTTTTGCTGAATACATGACATCTGTGCTATTATGCAACAGTTGATTTTGATAAGGAGGTGGGAATTGTGGCAGTACCTCAACGGAGAACATCCAAAACTCGTCGTGACAAACGTCGTACTCACTTTAAATTGGCAGTGCCAGGTATGGTGAAATGTGAACAATGCGGAGAAATGAAGCTTGCTCATCACGTATGCAAAGTGTGCGGAACGTACAAATCTAGAGAGATCATCTCTCAATAATAGCTTTGCTACCTAATAGTACTCTATCCTAGGATAGAGTACTATTTTTTTGTGAGCAATAAAGCAGTACTTTCTTTTTGCGTCAGCTTCCTTTATACTAAGCTTTAGTACCAGGTTCTAAGCTTGGTTCGTTTGTTATCTAAAAATGGTATATAATCGTTGTAAGAAGGTATCAGATACCTAATTAATGAATGAATAATAAAGAATGTAATGTTCTGAATATATAGATGGTTTGGCTATGCTTTACATAGACTAGACATGGATCAGTTTCACATATACAAGTTAATGCTTTTCATCGATATTATATAATTCCGGAAGTAAGGGGGAGCTTGGTCATAGAACGCATACCGAAAAGACAGAGGCAACAGCAACTTGCACAGATGATTGAGGACAATCCTTTTATCACGGATCAAGAGTTAACCAGACTGCTGAAGGTAAGTATTCAAACCATTCGTCTTGATCGCATGGAACTTGGCATTCCTGAACTGCGTGAACGGATGAAGCTGATGGCTGAAAGGTCATATGATCAAGTTCGCTCCCTTCCGTTACATGAAGTGATCGGGGATATTGTTGATCTTCAGCTTGATAAAAGTGGTATTTCGATTTTTGAAATTAAAGATGAACATGTATTTTCTAGAACGGGTATTGCGCGTGGACACTATGTATTTGCGCAGGCCAATTCACTTGCTGTTGCGGTAATTAACGATGAGATTGCGCTCACTGCCTCTGCAGATATTCGGTTTGTAAGACCGGTTCATTTAGGAGAAAAGTGTATTGCTAAGGCATATGTTCGTTCGATGCCGGAACAGAAGGGGAAGGCAAAAGTAGAAGTGTTCGCTTATGTTGGAGAGGAAATGGTGTTTCAAGGAAACTTCGTCATTTACCGATCTGCAGGACAAGATAGCGATGAGGGAGGTAATCATCATGAGGATCGTCATTGATGCAATGGGAGGCGACAATGCACCAGCCGCGAATGTAGAAGGTGCACTCCTAGCTGCGAAGGAATGGAAAGATACAGAGATTGTACTTGTCGGAGACGAAACAGCGATTGCGCCTTATCTTGGGAATGAACGGCCAGGGAACTTGACTGTTCAGCATGCATCTGAAGTGATTACATCTGATGACGAACCCGTTAGAGCTGTTCGCCGCAAGAAAGATGCTTCAATGGTCGTTGCAGGACGAATGCTTCGTGAAGGCAGTGCAGATGCCATGATCTCAGCTGGCAATACAGGCGCGCTGATGACAACAGGGCTGCTCGTAGTAGGCAGAATGCATGGGATTGAAAGACCTGCGCTTGCTCCCATGATTCCAACCATTGATGATAAAGGAATGCTTGCGCTTGATCTTGGTGCTAATATGGATGCGAAACCAGAGCATCTTGCACAGTATGCACTTATGGGAAGTATATACCGTCAGAAAGTTCAAGGCATTGAACGCCCGAGAGTGGGCCTTCTTAATGTGGGTACAGAACCGGGAAAAGGGAATGAACTGACGAAAGTTGCCTATCCTCTTTTGGAAAAGTTACCGATTCATTTTATTGGTAATGTAGAAGCAAGAGATATTCTTACGGGAACATGTGATGTACTCGTCTGTGACGGTTTTGCAGGTAACATACTGCTGAAATCGGTAGAAGGCGCAGCGGGTGCTATTTTTGCTCTCTTAAAAGAACAGTTTTCTTCTTCACTGAAGACAAAACTGGCAGCAGCAATGCTTATGCCGGAACTACGTAGTCTAAAAGGAAAACTGGATTACAAAGAACATGGCGGTGCACCTTTGCTTGGACTTAGCCGTCTTGTTGTGAAGAGTCATGGTTCAGCAGATGCAAACGCCATTAAGAATGCCGTTCGGCAGGCTAGAATAGCGATTGAGAATCAGCTGGTTGAAAGTATATCTAAGGAAATTACAGGGAAGTGAGTGACATGATGAATACACATTTACGTCCAGTCGGTGTCATCGGCACAGGTAAATATGTACCTGAACGTATTTTGACGAATCAGGATATGGAAAAAATGATGGATACCAATGATGAATGGATCGTTTCTCGTACAGGGATTCGTGAACGTCATATTGCAGCAGCTGAGCAAGCTACGTCTGATCTTGCTTATGAAGCCGCGAAAGCAGCTGCTGCATCTGCAGGCATTAAACATGAAGACATTGAACTGATCATTGTTGCAACGGTAACACCAGACAGTGCTTTTCCATCGACAGCTTGTATTTTACAGGATAAACTTGGTGCAAAAGGAGCGGCTGCATTTGACTTGTCCGCTGCGTGTTCCGGATTTGTATATGGTCTGGCAACGGCAACAAGTCTTATTCAAACGGGGATGTACAACAATGCACTCGTAATAGGTGCGGATTGTCTCTCTAGAATTACAGATTATACAGACCGTAACACAAGTGTCCTTTTTGGAGACGGCGCTGGAGCTGTAATCCTAGGCGAAGTACCTGAAGGACGCGGATTTAAGTCGTTTGATCTTGGAGCTGAAGGAGCAGGCGGTCCGCTTCTGAACTTGCAAGCAGGCGGTTCTAGATTGCCAGCTTCAGAAGAGACGGTTGCGAATAAACAGCATTATATCTACATGAACGGAAGAGAAGTCTTTAAATTTGCGGTTCGCGTTATGGGAACGGCTACGATTGATGTACTAGCAAAAGCTGGACTTGGAAAAGAAGATGTAGATCTTTTCATTCCACATCAGGCTAATATTCGTATTATCCAATCTGCCATGCAGCGCCTTGATCTTCCAGAGGAGAAGGTAGTTATTAATGTGGACAAGTATGCGAATACTTCTGCAGCATCCATTCCTCTCGCACTCGTTGAAGCAGCGGAAGAAGGCCGAATGAAACCAGGCGATAAAGTACTGATGGTTGGTTTTGGCGGCGGATTGACATGGGGAGCTTCGGTTCTCGTTTGGTAATCAATGAAATGATACAGTTAATATAATTTATTTATATTTTCTTTAACTCTAGTAATTGGACGAAAGGAGTTTTGAATCTAGTATGGGCAAAATTGCTTTTGTATTTCCTGGACAAGGTTCCCAGTCTGTAGGAATGGCAAAAGATGCATACGATCACGTAGACGCATCCCAAGCTATTTTTAAACAAGCAGATGAAGCACTTGGATTTTCACTGAGCACGTTAGTATTTGAAGGTCCAGATACGGATTTGAAACAAACAAAAAACACCCAGCCTGCACTATTGACAGCGAGTATTGCACTTTATGAAGCATTGCGGGAAAAAGGCATTACCGCCGATTATATGGCAGGTCATAGCCTTGGTGAATATAGCGCGCTTGTTGCATCTGGTGTTATTTCGTTTCAAGATGCGGTATCCATTGTTCGTGCAAGAGGAACATTTATGGAGGAAGCAGTACCTGGTGGACGCGGTGCCATGGCAGCGGTCCTTGGTGCAGAACGAGAAGCTTTGGCTGAACTCTGTGCTAAGATTTCTTCGCAAGGGGAGGACTACTTGGTTGAACTGGCGAATCTTAATTCACCAGGACAAATTGTTGTCTCCGGGTTACAGGATGGTGTAAATGAAGTCGTTCAGCGTGTAAAAGAAGCAGGCGGAAAAAGAGCGATCCCTCTTGTTGTCAGTGGACCTTTCCACACCTCTCTGATGAAAGGTGCGGCAGAGAAGCTGCAAGAACGCTTAGCTCAAGTTACATTGCATGATGCAGCTGTTCCTGTTATTGCTAATGTAACTGCAGAACCGGTGACAGACGCAGAGAAGATTAAGAATCTTTTAGTCGAACAAGTTTATTCCTCTGTTAAATGGGAAGATACGGTCGTATATCTTGTAGAACAAGGCGTGGATACATTTATCGAAATTGGCCCTGGTAATGTGTTAACAGGTCTAATTAAGAAAGTAGACAAGTCCTTGAAGCTTTATAATGTGAACAATTTGGAAAGCCTGAATTTATTGGCTGCTGAACTTTCATAAACATCAAGTTTGATGATACTTGAGGAAAGGAGGTACACAAGAGATGTCTATATCACTCAAAGGTCAAATTGCTCTTGTTACAGGTGCGTCTAGAGGGATTGGACGCAGTATCGCCCTTGCCTTAGCTGATGCGGGCTGTCATGTTGCTGTGAATTATGCAGGTAACGAGGCTGCTGCTGCGGAAGTGGTGAAGCTGATTGAAGCAAAAGGGGTTCAGGCAATCGCGGTTAAAGCGAATGTCGGGATAACTGCAGAAGCTGACCAAATGGTGAAGCAAGTCATCGAACAATGGGGAAAAATCAATATTCTGGTTAACAATGCTGGAATTACAAGGGATAACCTCATTATGCGAATGAAAGAGGAAGAATTCGACCAAGTTATTGAGACGAATCTTAAAGGCGTGTTCAATTGTCTAAAAGCGGTAACTCGCCCAATGATGAAACAACGCTATGGCCGAATTATTAATATATCTTCTGTGGTTGGAGTACTAGGAAATGCAGGACAGGCCAATTATGTGGCTGCGAAAGCAGGAGTTATTGGTCTTACCAAATCTTCAAGCAGAGAACTAGCTTCTCGTGGAATTACAGTAAACTGTGTTGCACCTGGTTTTATTCAAACAGAAATGACACAGGAGTTATCTTCTGATATTGTAGAGGGCATGATGACAAATATTCCGCTTGGCAGATTGGGTCAGCCAGAGGAAATTGCTGGGGTTGTTACTTTCCTTGCATCCGAAGCGGCTTCCTATATGACAGGGCAAACACTGCATGTTGATGGCGGAATGTATATGTAACCTGCCTAATTCTTTTAGTCATAGAAACCTTTCTATAAGACGATTTGAAGAGAGACATGTAGGGTCTATGGCATTTTACTAGTTATTCTCGTATAATACGAAAGAGGAGGTGAACCGGAAATGTCCGACGTATTGGAACGCGTAAAACGCATCGTAATTGATCGTTTAGGCGCTGATGAAGCTGAAGTAACGCTAGAAGCATCATTCAAAGATGATTTGGGTGCTGACTCTCTAGACGTTGTTGAATTGGTTATGGAACTCGAAGATGAGTTTGATATGGAGATCTCTGATGAAGATGCAGAGAAAATCACGACCGTAGGTGAAGTTGTAAACTACATACAATCACATACCTAAGTCACCCTGGAAGTCCCGCGCTTGCGCCTATCGCATAGGCGGGACTTCTTCTCCTAAATGCACCATAAGGCTTAAGGCCAACAAGAAGCCCATTTTATAGGTGTTTGTTATCTGACACGTGTATAAAATGGGTTTCATTACATTAAAATCTGTTAACTAGTGTAACGCTCGCCGTTATGCAGTCGATATAGAGGTGAATTTGATTTGAGTCGTAGAGTTGTAGTGACAGGTATGGGTGTCATGACCCCAATCGGGAAGAATCTAGATGAATTATGGAACAGCTTGATGGAAGGTAAATCTGGAGTTTCTCTTGTGGAAGCTTTTGACGTAACCGACTATAACACCAAGATTGCTGCATCCATTAAAGATTTTAATCCTGAGGATTATATGGAGCGGAAAGATGCTCGTAAAATGGACCGTTTTGTCCAGTTCGCAGTTGCTGCTGGCTCGATGGCTTTGAATGATAGCGGACTTAAAATTGGTGAAAATATTGATGCTGAGCATATTGGTGTTTCTGTAGGCTCCGGTATCGGTGGTCTTGGAACTTGGGAAGATCAGCATAATATTCTTCTTGAAAAAGGACCCAAACGAGTGAGCCCGTTCTTCATTCCGATGATGATCGCGAATATGGCTTCAGGACAATTGTCTATCTCACTTGGTGCAAAAGGTCCGAATACAACACAAGTAACGGCATGCGCAACAGGAAGTCATTCCATTGGCGATTCTATGCGCATGATTCAGCGTGGTGACGCAGAAGCAATGATCTGCGGCGGTGCGGAAGCAACCATTCGTCCAACGGGGATGGCAGGGTTTAACTCTATGCGTGCGATGTCTACACGCAATGATGAGCCGGAAAAAGCGAGCCGTCCATTTGATATCGACCGAGATGGTTTTGTAATGGGTGAAGGAGCCGGAATTCTTATTTTGGAATCACTGGATCACGCTCTTGCACGTGGTGCTCGCATTTATGGTGAAGTTGTAGGTTACGGTTTGTCAGCTGATGCAAAACATATGACAGATCCGGACCCAGACGGCGGAGCACGCAGCATGAAGATGGCGATGAAGGATGCCGGAATTCAGCCAGATCAAGTGGATTACATTAATGCACACGGAACATCAACACCTGTTGGTGATAAATCCGAGACAAAAGGGATCAAGATTGCACTGGGCGATCATGCCTATAAAGTTGCAGTGAGCTCTACGAAATCAATGACAGGTCATATGCTTGGTGCTGCGGGTGGTGTAGAAGCCGTTATTTGTGCTCTTGCACTACAGAACCAAACGATTCCTCCAACGATTAACTTGGACAACCCAGATCCTGAATGTGATTTAGATTATGTACCAAATCATCCGCGCGAAGCGAAACTTACTTATGTGCTTTCCAATTCCTTTGGTTTTGGTGGTCACAATGCAACCGTAATTCTCAAAAAATATGAATCATAAGGGGTCAGTTCGATTGAATGCAGATCTGAAACAATTAGAGCGCAAACTTCAAATCGAGTTTAACAACCGTCCGTTGTTAAAACAGGCCTTTACCCATGCTTCGTATGTGAATGAACATAGATTCAGTCACAGTCAGGATAACGAAAGACTTGAATTCCTAGGAGATGCTGTACTGGAGCTAACGGTATCGGAGTTTTTGTATAATGAACATCCGAACCGTCCAGAAGGCGAATTGACAAAGATGAGGGCAGCTCTTGTACGAGAGCCCTCGCTCGTCAAATTCGCTGAAGCATTGGATTTTGGCAAGTACGTTTTTTTGGGTAAAGGAGAAGAACTTACAGGGGGGAGAACCCGTCCTGCACTTTTAGCCGATGTTTTTGAATCGTTTATTGGTGCCCTGTATCTTGATCAAGGTTTAGATACGGTCAAGCAGTTTTTAGGTAAACATATATTTGCCGGTCTTGTGATTGAAGGAGAACTCGCTCTTACCGATTTCAAGACAGAGCTTCAAGAACTTACGCAACATCATAATATGGGTGTACTTGAGTATCGGATTGTGGAAGAGAGAGGACCTGCTCATGAGCGGGAGTTTGTCTCAGAGGTATATATGGGTAGCCAAAGACTGGGCCGAGGTACCGGTCGATCGAAAAAGGAAGCAGAGCAAAAAGCAGCTCAGCTTGCTTTGAACACATTGAAACTTCCTTAAAGATGGTTTGCTTGTACGTAAACCTGAATTTTGACAAACGAAGAGCAAAGAGCAGCCCGCTTAAGTATGAAGTATCTTGCTGAACATGGGGGATGGACTGCTTTTTGCTCTTCTTTTTGTTGAATGAAGTTTTGGATCAGCTTACTGAGGAATGGATGCAGTTAGGTGTGTGTTCTTCCATAGGGAAGACATGGACTTCATAGGATGTTTCCCCTAAAATAAAGAACGGATGTACATACCCGTTTATGGACCGTGGTAAGGCATGGAGGTGTCAAGATAGATGTATTTAAAACGTATAGAGCTGTCCGGCTTTAAATCGTTTGCTGATCGTACGGAGATGGAGTTTGTTCAGGGTATTACCTCAGTAGTTGGCCCCAACGGGAGTGGGAAGAGTAATATTTCCGACGGCATTCGCTGGGTACTGGGTGAACAAAGTGCTAAGTCACTCCGCGGGGGCAAGATGGAAGATATTATTTTTGCCGGAAGTGATACTCGTAAAGCGGTTAATTTCGCTGAAGTTTCTTTAACTTTAGATAACCAAGACCATGTACTCGCACTTGATTTTGGTGAAGTTACGGTAACCCGCCGTGTTCATCGAAGTGGGGATAGTGAGTATTTTATAAACAAGCAACCATGCAGGTTGAAAGATATTACAGAACTGTTCATGGATACAGGAATCGGGAAAGAAGCCTATTCCATTATCGGCCAAGGCCGTATTGAAGAAATTCTGAGTACGCGTTCTGAGGATCGTCGTGGGATTTTTGAAGAAGCTTCTGGCATTGTGAAATATAAGTCTCGTAAAAAAGATGCTGTTCGCAAGCTGGATGATACGGAGCAGAATTTACTGCGTATTCACGATCTTGTGACTGAACTTGAAGATCAGATTGGTCCCCTCAGGGAGCAGTCTCAAAAAGCGCTTCATTATAAAGAATTGAGAAATGAACTTAAGGAAAAAGAACTTTCCTTGTACGTATATCAAATTGAGCAAATTCATTCCTCATGGAGTGAGGCTAATGAGCGCCTAGTTTCGCTCAAAGAAAAACAGCTCGAATTATCGACGATCGTATCGAATCACGATGCAATTCTCGAACAGGATCGTACAGAGCTTCGTGAAGTCGAAGCGGCTGTGGAACGCCTTCAAGGAGAACTGCTTCACTATAGTGAAGCAACAGAGAAAAGTGAAGGATATCGTGAACTTCTAAAAGAGAGATTAAAAAACTTGTTAGCTAACAAAGAACAGTTGCTAAGCTCTCTGAATGGAAATGAAGAGCGTTATGTGGAACGAGAGCAAGAACTCGATAACTTTAGACTCAAACTATCGCTGCTTGAGCAAGAACTTGCTGAACTGCGGGAGACCTTATCTGCGGAGGAAGCGAAGCTTGTCGGTGTGACGGGCGGAATCAGCCAGGAACAAGAAGAAAGCCTAAAAGGTAATCTTCTAGAGCTGATGAATCAGATGGCACAGGCCCGTAATGAGATTCGTTATGCTGATCAGCAAAAAGAATCGATTGAGCGTCGTTTAAATCGTGCTGATGAAGAATCGGATAAGTGGGAAGAGAAAAGAGATGAACTGCAAAAACGAAAAGGTCTCCTTGAGCAAAACATCCAAAAGTTAGGTAAGGAGATCACTTCATTACGTACAGGCTATATTACGGAGAGTGAACGTTATCAATCTCTTCAAAAACGGTACTCCGAGAGCCAGTCTACCATACGGAAATGGGAACAGAAACGTGAAGCCCAAGTCTCAAGACGCGATACGATGAAGGAAATGCAGGATGATTTTGATGGCTTTATGACAGGTGTCAAAGAGGTTCTTAAAGCTTCTCGTAAAAACGTCTTGCAAGGGGTTCACGGTGCGGTAGCAGAACTCATTAAAGTACCGGAAAAAATTGAACTAGCTGTTGAAACGGCGATGGGAGCTTCACTACAGCATGTTGTCATGGAGAATGAAGCTGTTTCACGCCAAGCGATTTCTTTCTTAAAACAGCGTCAACTAGGTAGAGCTACCTTCTTGCCGCTGGATGTCATTCGTCCAAGAACGATTGGCGCAGCTGATCGTGCTGTCGTAGAGGCGCAAGATGGTTTTGTCGGAATCGGTGCGAGTCTAGTTGAATATCATTCCAAGTATGAAGCCATTGTAGGCAGTTTGCTCGGTAATGTCATCATTGCAGAACGCCTTGAGGATGCAAACCGAATTGCGGCGAAATGCCAGTATCGTTACCGTGTGGTTACTTTGGATGGTGATGTGGTTAATGCGGGCGGTTCGATGACGGGAGGAAGTCAGCACCGTAAAAATAACAGTCTGTTATCTCGTAAACGTCAGCTCGAGCAGCTGGATCTCGATATTCAGGAAACGGAAAGTCAAATCAGCAAACTCCTGCGTGATCTGGAAGAGACCAAAGTACAAATGGAACAATGTCAGATTAGCCTGGATACCCTTCGTCAAAATGGAGATGACAAGCGATCTGAGGAACAACAAGCATCTCTGGAGTTAAAGCAGCTGCAACATGAACTTGATCATGTTCTTACTCAGGTCGAAGCTGCGGGCCAAGAGAAAACAGGATTTGCAGATGAAATAAAAGAACTGGAACAGACACGCGCTAAAGCAGCTGAGAACTTATCTAAGCTGGAAGATGAAGAGAAAGCAACGCATCAGGCGATACAGGCGGCTGAATTCGCTCGTAAGGCGAATGAGTCTGCCAAGGAAGAGCTTCAAAACTCGCTTACCATCTTAAAAGTGAAGGAAGGTAAGCTGGACCAAGAAAGATTCTCCCTTGAAGAGCAGGTACGCCGGCTTGAACGTGAGTATCAAAATGTGGATAAAGAACGATATCGCAATCGTACGCTCCTTGCTTCGGTAGAAGCTGACCTCAAAACGAATGAAGAGGAAAGTATTAAGCAGACGGAAGCACTCAATCAGTACAAGCTGAAAAAAGAGGAAGCTTCAAGAGAGCTTGATTTCAAACGTACTTCTCGCAGTCAGCTCATTAAAAAGCTTGAGCAGGAAGAGAATGAGACGAGAGAACAGCGTCAGAGTCTCAAGACTTGCGAAGACGAGCTGAGAACAACCGAAATTAGCGTAAATCGTTTGGATGTTGAGCTTGATAATATTTTGAAAAAGCTCAATGATGAGTACGAGCTTTCTTACGAGCTGGCTAAACAGAGCTATGATATTCCTGAAGATATCGAGGGAAGCAAGGCTGCCGTACAGCAGCTGAAACGAAATATCCAAGCGCTTGGTGAAGTAAATCTAGGTGCGATTGAGGAGTATGAACGTGTGAATGAGCGTTATACTTTCCTTAGTGAACAGAAAGATGATCTAACGCAGGCGAAGACGACACTCTATCAAGTCATCAAAGAGATGGATGATGAGATGTCCAAACGATTTAAAACGACGTTTGATGCGATTAAACGTGAATTTGGTACGGTATTCTCCAAGCTGTTTGGCGGAGGACGTGCAGATCTCGTCTTAATTGACCCGGATAAACTGCTGACTACAGGGATCGATATTGTTGCTCAGCCTCCGGGTAAAAAACTTCAAAATCTTCAGCTTCTATCTGGAGGGGAGCGCGCACTGACCGCGATGGCTTTATTGTTTGCTATTTTGCATGTGCGTCCTGTTCCTTTCTGTGTACTAGATGAAGTAGAAGCTGCGCTTGACGAAGCGAACGTGGTTCGTTTTGCCCAGTATTTACGCGAATTCTCTGAACAGACGCAGTTTATCGTCGTAACTCACCGTAAAGGTACGATGGAAGAAGCCGATGTGCTGTACGGGGTAACGATGGAAGAAGGCGGAGTGTCCAAGCTTGTCTCTGTCAAACTGGAAGATGAAGAAGCGGTTATCGTATAACAAAGTACGTATTTTTGAGGTGGAGGGAACGTATGAGTTTCTTTAAAAAATTAAAAGAGAGTATTTCAACCAAAACAGAAACGGTTACAAATAAATTTAAAGATGGCCTGGAAAAAACACGGAAGGGCTTTGTTGAAAAGGTATCGGACCTTGTGATCCGCCGCAAAAAAATCGATGAGGAATTCTATGAAGAATTGGAAGAGATTCTAATCGGTGCGGATGTAGGAGTTAACACGGTGATGGACCTGATCGATGATCTGAGAGTAGAAGTGAAGAAACGCAAGATCGAAGATGCTGCGGAACTTCAGCCTGTACTTTCCGAGAAACTGACAGCTCTGCTTCGGTCCGAACAAGACAATGCACTGAACATGAACAAAGATGGGATTACCGTTATTCTCTTCGTAGGGGTTAATGGCGTTGGCAAAACAACGACAATTGGTAAACTCGCACACCGCTTCAAACAGGAAGGTAAAAAAGTAATGCTTGCTGCGGGAGATACATTCAGAGCAGGTGCGATTGAACAGCTGGAAGTTTGGGGAGAACGTGCTGGAGTAGAAGTTGTCAAACAACAAGCCGGATCAGACCCTGCTGCGGTCATGTTCGATGCAGTGAAAGCAGCAAAACAGCGGAATGTTGATGTGTTGCTGTGTGATACTGCGGGACGTCTTCAGAACAAATCAAACCTGATGGAAGAGCTCAACAAAATTTTCCGTGTGATTCAGCGCGAGATCCCAGGTGCTCCGCATGAAGTACTTATGGTGCTTGATGCTACGACCGGACAAAATGCCCTTAGTCAGGCTAAATTGTTTGGTGAGAAAAGCGGAGTGACAGGACTTGTTCTCACGAAGCTGGATGGTACAGCAAAAGGTGGTATCGTCATTGCCATTCGTCAGGAGATGGACATCCCTGTAAAACTGGTCGGTCTTGGAGAGAAAGCGGATGATCTGCAGCCATTTGATTCTGATCAATTTGTTCATGCGCTATTTGCGGGCCTGATTCAAGAAGAAACCGACGAAGATAAAGAAGAGAAGGAAGAGTAGAATCTGTAAAAGACAGAGTTTTATTTTTCGCATATCAAAAAAGATCGGACTCCAATGAAGGAGCCGATCTCAGACTGTAGACAAACTAGCTTAAACTAGTTTGCCTGCAGTTTTTTTATTTTATATAGCTGCGGAACTGCAATCCATTTATCAATCTGAACTGCAATCCCATTTATGATCTCGGTCATATTGGTCATATCTTTATTTCATCGTTTTCATTAGATAACTTATACGGGTAAGCTAGGCAGCAAGAATACGGATGAGTTCCACAGATGAAAGGGGTACAAACGCAAGATCTCCCGGAGGTCCATAAATAATGGGAGGAACGCGAAGGATCAGCGTCGTCTCATCGACAGAAACCAAGATACCATCTAGATAATCATTCGATGTTAGGATTTCAACTTCACTCCCTAAAAAGCCGCGAACCATATCTCTGAAATTCATCAATCATTCTCCTTTACGATTTCAATTTTTAGCTTGCTTCTTTTTATTTCAGGCGACGCTCATGCTTATTGGGCTACAGATATATTGTTATAAGGAATAATAACGATATCCCCCGTGTTTTCACGAATTTCGACGGCATCGACTCCCGCAGCAAGCACGGTGCCGATAACCGTAATGCTTGTCGTACTAATACTGATATTTCGGCCTATCTTGGATTCGAAAAAGGTTTGGAGTTCTAGATTTACGGTAAGCCCCGAGCGAACCTCCGATTCCAGTTGAGATAAACGGTCCTGCAATAAATCAGCTTTAGCCGTTAGTTCCTCTACTCGTTCTTTGAGTCGCTGAATTTGTGCCGCAAGCCGGCGGCAATTGCAAAATAGAAAACACATGGGTTTGGCCTCCTTGATTCATTATTTACTTTTTATTGTCTGTTCAAGATCTTGAACAAGCTGCTTTAGTTCTGCAGTGCTTTCTTGTTCTGCCCTGCGTATAAGCGGTAGATTGGCCTGAACTTCGGCCGGACCATCTTTAAGAAAACGCTCGATCAAAGGATCTAGCGAAGTAAACGGTACGGAATAGTCACAATAGTAATGTTCCAAATGAAAACGACGGAGTAAATGTTTGACCTTGCCCATTTTGCTCATAGAAAGAACAGGTACACCTGCCCGCAGGGCAACTAACGCGGGGTGAAGTTTATAACTGATTAAATAATCCATAGATTGGATGATGTTGTAGGTAAGGTCGATTTCAAGCAGAAGAGATATAGTTTGGATGGATGCCTGAGGATCTGATTCTTTGATCGTTTGTTCAAGCCTTTTACAAGTACTGTAATCGGAAAAACGGTTATTTGGATGGTTGACCACAGGGATAAGAACAACATGATAATTTTGACGACTTAGTCTAAGAAGCAGGCGGGTCATTTCTTCAAAAGGGAATGTAGGATAGGAGAAGAGACAAACCCCGATTGTTTTTTTAGATGAAAAACGCTGAATCGGAAACGGATGCTGCTGGTAAGCAAATACGATATCCTGAGCTACCTCTGGATGATCATGAAATCCCCCGATACCAGCAAGCTCCGCTGAAGTTTTATCTCGAAAAACAGCTCTTTTTGCATGTTGAATATATTCACGGTGATTATCGATCTCTTCCTGAGGCCATGTTTCGGGCGGATACGTATCCACAATGCCTACCCCGTACAACCACATCGGATGTTGCTGCAACACTTTAGGGAAATAATAATTACTGAATTTATAAGGTGTAATGAGGTCTCCGCCGCCAATGATGACAGCATCCACCTCACGAGGGTCGATATAACCGTTCCAAGGAAATAGATGATGTCTGTAAAAGGCTTGTTGTAACGTTCTTAAAAACAGATCATCTCCGAAATTGCCCATACCGTAGTAACCGCTCGCTGCGATTCTCATGTGGATTCACCTCCTTTTTCATAAAGAAACCGGTTTTGCTTCCATGCTTGATATTGGTGCAGATTCTGTTGGCTGACGCTCCTTGTATGGACAACTCTGTGGTAGACAATCTCTTCTGTTATAGCAAATTCATATTTAGTTAACAGTTTTCTACAGACTTCTATATCTTCAAAAACTCTTCCATAGAGACCATCGTATTCTGTCCATCCCCTTACTGCTCTCAGGTGTTCAGTGCGATAGATTCTAGGTACGGGTGGATAAGCATGGGTATCGGTCTCGAGTGTTCCTTCAAAGCTGGATTGACCGCGCAAGCTAATATGGCCGTTTCGGTTTTTTCTCCATACAAGGCTTGTTCCTGTACCAAGGGCAGCGCAGGGATTCTGTTCCATCAGAATGATGAGCGAATGAAGAGCGCCTGGAGGGAGCCAGTCGTCTGCATCTAGTTCTAGAACATACGTACCCGTAGCTTCACGAAGCAAGTCATTGAGCACAAAGGCTTTTCCTCGATTTGTAGCATAGCGATGTATCCGGATCCGATGATCATGATCCATTGCAGATACCTTCTCAGCGGTTTGGTCTGTCGAACCATCGTCCCCGATCAGTAGTTCGAAGTGAGGATAACACTGCGCAAGGACAGAGCGAATGGACCAGCCAATGGTAGATACCATATTGTGTACACTAAGCAGAATACTCACAAGTGGAAAAGAGGATCTAAAACCGATATTTTGAACACTATGCTGTTGAGCAGATAATGGAACAGTCCGCTGTATAACTGGAAGTATGGAGCCGTGAGAGGAGTCTATTTTTAGTGCAGGGGTCAGAGGCATATTAGTGAAAGTATTATTCTGCGAACATAGATATTTGCATGTGGACCTTGCTTGACACAATTGTTGCAGTTCCCAGGCTAACCAGTGGGCAGAAGGTAAGGGTGCGAGTTTTAGATCAGAGGAAGGAGCAAACATGCTTTTCCGAAAGAAGAAATATTCAGATCTACCTGGCACAGTATAAACGACGCACTGAACCTTGTTCGGCAGGTGAATAAGTATATGGCATAGCTTAATCTCTTGAGTGGTAGAGAGGTGGACTCCTTGATTAGACCATAACAACCATTCTGCACAGGGATGCTCTTCAAGTTCTTTATTAAGCTCTATGAATAACTTGTCAGCAAGGCATTCGGACTGTGACATGAGTTTGAAGTAATTAGGTCCCGCCATTTTGTAAAAAAAATGAGATATTGCTGTCTTACTCATAGATTCCTTTGGCAACGAGGGTTTGACGGATAACAACATCGGCTGCTGCCCCTCTTTGGGTCCAACGATTTTCTCTGGCATATGCAATCCGAGCTAATCTTGCGGAAGGATCTTCTGGTTCGTTCAGCATTTTTCCTAATTTAGTGATGAAATCTTCATGTGTGGTCGCAGTCGTGACATGAGGTTCCATGTGAATACATTCTGGCAGTGCGGTGGATAACACTTTTACGCCAGTTGCCATATATTCGTAAGCTTTCACAGGATTCGTTGCCAGGGTGATGGGATGGTATAAGAAAGGGATAACAGCAACGTCGATATGCTGTAAATACCACTTTAATTCATGATGGGGTTTTTCACCTAAGATGTGTACGTTGGGTAGAGATTTATATCCCGGTATGTCTCCATAAGGAGCACCAATGGATACAAACTGTACATTGGGATACCTTTCCGCTGACTTAGCAAAAAGTTCATGATCGACCCAATAAGCCCATGCTCCGATGTAAGCTACAATAGGACCACTCGGAAGATCATGCGGTCTTGGGACTGAGCCCGCATCAAACATGCTTGAGTCAGCGCCATTCGGGATAAGGGTAATCGGCTTTTCCGGGTATGCAAGTGACAAGCGCGTTCGGATGGTCTCCGCTGTGGCCACTAAATGATCTGAGGATTCTACCATGCGGTGCTCATACTTGGCCCAGTGAGGGAATTCATCACAGCAGTCATAAATGACCGCATCAGGATCATATAAAGCGAGCAGTCTCGTTCTTTGTTTAGCCCAAGTGGTCCATACGACAACAGGATGATCTTTTCGGAGCTTGGCCAAATGTCTTTTTACAAAAGCATGATGATCCGTGAACAGATGAACTCCGGGTTCGATCTCGGTGAGTTCACTTGTCATCGGAGCCAAATTTTCGAAGAACACATGATGTCCCCTTGCCCCAAGTTCTGTCATAAGCTGTTGAGGGCGCTGTTTCATAAAAGTCCAGTTCATCGTCTTAGGGTAAATGATAATCGCCATGTAATCGTAATACCTCCTTTGCAAACTCTATATCAGCTTATTCAGCGCTAGATTAATAGAAACGGCAGATAACCTAGTTCGATGTGCGGAAAATTCAATATAAAAACAATATATTAGAGGATCTGTCCATTTCGCTAAATTGCCAATTTACATATAAAAGAAATGAAGGACAACTTTTCTCCCCTTGCGAGGGGTGTAACAGATCGTTATTTCATAGGGGGATTTGATTACATGGAACAGAATTCAGTGCGGGTTCTCATTGTTTTTGGAACTAGACCTGAGGCGATTAAGATGGCTCCGCTTATTAAAACCTTACAAAGAACACCAGGTATTGACCCAGTGGTTTGTGTAACTGGGCAACACCAGGAGATGCTCGATCAAGTAATGAATGATTTTGATATGAAGCCAGACATTGAACTAAGCGTGATGAGAAATGCCCAAACGTTGCCTTCGCTCACTGCGCATTTAGTACAAGTCCTAGAACCGGTTATGCAGGAAGCTTATGATTTGGTGCTTGTTCACGGTGATACATCTACCGCTTTTGCAGCAGCTATAACCGCTTATTACGCAAAAATACCGATTGGTCATGTGGAAGCAGGGCTGCGTACGTATGACAAATATGCACCATATCCTGAAGAGATGAACCGGGAATGGATTGGAAGAATGGCAGACATTCATTTTGCTCCAACTCCCTTGTCGGCACAGCAGCTGGCCCGCGAGAATCGAAAAGAGCATGTCTATGTAACAGGCAATACTTCTATTGATGCGCTGAGATGGACGCTTAAAAACAACTACCATCACCCACTTTTGGATCAAATTCAGCCGGAAAGCCGAATGATATTCATGACAATGCACAGGCGTGAGAACTGGGGCTTACCGATGGAACAAGTATTTGGTGCACTTAGGGAAATTGTAAGCAATGATAAAACGATCGAGCTGGTATTTCCAGTCCATCCGAACCCGCTTGTTAAGAATCTGGCTTATGAAATGTTAGGTGGGGAAGAGAGAATACATCTCACGAGCCCCCTGGATGTAGTAGATATGCACAATCTGATGAGTCGTTCTTATCTAATACTTACAGATTCAGGAGGGATTCAGGAAGAAGCACCAACTTTAGGAAAGCCGGTTTTAGTGCTGCGGGAGAAAACGGAAAGACCAGAGGGAGTCAAAGCAGGGACCCTGCGGTGTATTGGAACTGATTATGAAAGAGTAAAGAAAGAGACTCAGATTTTGCTCAGTAATGAAAAGAAATATAAGAAAATGGCATCAGCGAGAAACCCATATGGGGATGGTTATGCATCAGACCGAATAGCGGAGATTATTTTAAAGTATTTCAAGAAACAATAAATGGGAAAGATGAACGGCGAGGGAAATCGTAGTATACTATATGGATAGGTAACACGGTTTTGGAAAGGAATGATTGAATGGCTAACACTTACACTTATACCCGCCGGGAAGAGGTAGTAAATGCCGTAACACACGGAATTGGGGCTGTACTCAGCGTGGCAGCACTCGTGCTGCTTATTGTGGCAGCAAGCATAAACGGAACAGCATGGCATGTTGTCAGTTTTACGATTTATGGGATTTCGATGTTGCTTTTGTATTTTAATTCTACGATGGTGCATGCATTAAAAGAGGGAAAAGCCAAAGATCTGTTTGAGATTTTTGACCATTCCTCTATTTACTTGTTTATTGCGGGGACGTATACTCCCTTTTTGCTGGTTGCTATACGCGGTACATTGGGATGGACACTCTTTGGCATCATTTGGGGAGTTGCTCTTTTCGGAGTCGCATTTAAAGCATTTTTCACAAAGAAATTTCTCTTTATGTCGACTTTATTTTATCTCGCGATGGGGTGGCTGATTGTACTTGCCTGGGGACCTCTTGTGGCAACGGTGCCTTATGGCGGAATGGTACTACTGGTAGTGGGCGGTCTTATGTACACGCTCGGAACCCTATTTTATGTATGGAGAGGATTCCCTTTTCATCATGCGATCTGGCATTTGTTTGTTCTCGCAGGCAGTGTTCTTCATTTCTTCGCTATTTTCATCTATCTAACACCGCTTAGATAAGTAGCTCTGAAATTACGAATAAGAGAATGATTTTCTGTAAATGAACAGTTGAAAATGAAGATTATTTACAGACGATTTGCATGAAATATGAATTATTAGAAGATGACAAGGATTTTTGCTTGACATCTTCTTTTCTTTTATGTAAGATAAAGAACGTTAATGAGTGTAAAGTGTTTTTCCTTGACGAAGGGAGTGTCCCGTATGAGTCAGGAGAATCGGCTCGAGAAGACGAACCGAATCAACTTGCTGTTTGCTTTTTATGAAACGTTGCTTACCGAGAAACAACAAACTTTTCTCAAATATTATTTTCACGATGACTTCTCATTAGGAGAGATCGCTGGGGAATTTGAGATTAGCAGGCAAGCAGTATATGAGCATATTAAACGAGCAGAGCAAGTACTGGAAATGTATGAGAACAAGCTCGGATTACTTGATAAGCATGAACGGCGGCTATCGGATTTGATAGAGCTGAGAGGACTTATTGCTTCAAGCGATCTTGACAGTAATCAAAAGGATCGAATGAATACAATTGTGAACCACCTAGAGGTTCTTGAATAGGGAAGTTTCCCATAAGAAATGGACTTGAAGGAGGTGTGTTTATGGCATTTGAAGGATTAACAGCGAGATTACAGAACGTGTTCGGCAAGCTTCGAGGTAAAGGTAAGGTATCCGAAGAAGATGTGAATGATGCAATGCGCGAGGTGCGCCTTGCTTTGCTTGAAGCGGACGTTAACTTTAAGGTCGTAAAGCAGTTTATTACGAAGGTCAAAGAAAAAGCAGTCGGTAAAGAAGTGATGGATAGTTTCACACCCGGCATGGTAATCATTGATATCGTTAATAAAGAGCTGACTGAGCTGATGGGCGGAAGCCAATCCAAGCTTGCCAAAGCAAATAAACCACCAACTGTTATTATGATGGTGGGTTTGCAGGGTGCTGGTAAGACAACTACTTCCGGTAAACTGGCCAAACTGCTTCAGAAGCAGAATGCAAAACCTTTGCTCGTTGCCGCTGATATCTATCGTCCTGCTGCCATTAAGCAGTTACAAGTACTTGGAGAACAGATCAATGCTCCAGTATTCACACTCGGCGATCAGACAAGCCCGGTTGAAATTGCGAAGCAAGGTTTACAGCATGCGAAAGATAACAATCATGACTATGTCATTATTGATACAGCCGGTCGTCTTCATGTTGATGAAGAACTGATGGCAGAATTGCATCAGATCCACAGTCATGTTAATCCAGACGAGGTGCTCCTCGTTGTCGATGCAATGACAGGTCAGGATGCAGTGAACGTAGCAGAACATTTTAATACTCAGCTTTCACTTAGTGGTGTTGTTCTGACCAAGCTTGATGGTGATACTCGTGGTGGTGCGGCGCTGTCTGTTAAGGCAGTAACAGGTTGCCCGATCAAGTTCATTACGCTTGGTGAGAAACTCGATGCTTTGGAGCCGTTCCATCCAGAACGGATGTCCTCACGAATTCTTGGTATGGGTGACATGCTCTCTCTGATTGAGAAAGCACAGTTCAATATTGATGCTGAGAAAGCAAAAGAAATGGAACAAAAGATGCGTACCGCATCCTTCACATTTGAAGATTTCTTGGAACAGATGGATCAGATTAAGAAGCTGGGACCGATTGATCAACTCATGGATATGATTCCTGGGATGGGCAAGATGAAACAGACTAAAGATCTGAAAGTCGACGACAAGCAAATGGGAAGAATTGAAGCCATTGTGTTTTCGATGACCAAGGAAGAGAAACAAAATCCTGAAATCATTAATCAAAGCAGACGTAAGCGGATTGCAGCTGGCAGTGGTACAACCGTCGCCGAAGTAAACCGTCTAATCAAGCAGTTTGATGAGATGCGTCGTGTAATGAAGCAGTTTAGTGATATGATGGGTCCTAAAGGTAACAAAAAAGCGATGAAGCAACTCAAGGGTCTTACAGGTGGTAAAGGAATGAAGTTTCCTTTCCGGTAAGTTCCATGATGATAAATTAAATTTCATTGAAGGAGGTGAATTTTCATGGCAGTACGTATTCGTCTGAAACGCATGGGTGCTCATAAAGCTCCTTTCTACCGTATCGTGGTATCGGATTCCCGTTCCCCGCGTGATGGTCGTTTTATCGAAGAAATCGGTTACTACAATCCGATTGAACAACCAGCAGTGGTTAAAATCGATGAAGATAAAGCTTTGGCATGGCTTCAAAACGGTGCACAAGCATCTGATACAGTTCGCAACTTGCTTAGCAAAGCGGGTGTAATGAAGAAATTCCATGAGTCTAAACTACAGAAATAAGGTGCTGATAACGGAGGGTATCTATGGAACAATTAGTCGGCGTTATTGCGAAGGCTTTGGTAGATCATCCGGAAGATGTGTCGGTCCGGACGCTTGAAAAAGATCGCCTGGTAGTCTATGAACTGACCGTACATCCTGAAGATGTAGGGAAAGTGATTGGTAAACAGGGGAGGATTGCGAAAGCACTCCGTACGGTCGTCACATCGGCAGCAGTTAAGATGGATAAACGGGTTACCGTTGATATCATATCTTAAAGATATACGAAAGGGGGTTAGGATGCATTTCCTAGCCCTTTTTCGTACATGCTTATAGAATCGTAATATCGATATACAGGAGGAATTATGGCACAATTTTTTAATGTAGGTAAGATCGTGAACACACATGGAATTAAAGGTGAATTGAAAGTATTGCCGTTAACAGACTTTCCAGAGGAACGTTTTGCAAAAGGCAGCAAACTTGTTATAGATACGACGAAACAGATCATTCCTGTTGTTGTGGAATCCGCAAGATTTCATAAAAATATGTATGTCGTTCAATTTGAAGGATTCAATAATATCAATGAAGTTGAGCAATATAAAGGATCCATGCTCAAGGTCTCTGAAGAATATCAAACAGAACTTTCGGGTGACGAATTTTATTTTCATCAGATTGTCGGCTGTACTGTAATTACAGATGAAGGTGAAGAACTCGGAACGGTGAAAGAAATTCTTACACCGGGAGCTAATGACGTATGGGTCGTTAAAATGAATAACGGAAAAGAAATTCTGCTTCCTTATATTGATGATGTTGTACTTCATGTAGATATCACAAACAAAAAGGTAACGGTTCATTTGATGGAAGGGCTTATCTAATGAAGGTAGATGTATTAACACTGTTCCCAGAGATGTTTCCTGGTGTGTTTGAGACGAGTATTCTCGGAAAAGCACAAGAAAAAGGAATTGTATCTTTACAAGCGATCAATTTTCGTGAGTATTCAGGTAATAAACATGGACAGGTAGATGATACGCCTTATGGCGGCGGTGGGGGAATGGTTCTTAAACCAGAACCTATTTTTAACGCAGTCGAAAGTATCACAGGTACAGATTCAGAGAATGGTGCTGTAGATCCTTCTAAGAAACCTCCACGGATTATTCTGATGTGCCCGCAAGGCGAGACATTCACTCAGAAAAAAGCAGAGGAACTCTCCAAAGAAGATCACCTGATCTTTATTTGTGGTCATTATGAAGGTTATGATGAGCGAATCCGCGAGCATCTCGTTACCGATGAGATCTCTACAGGAGATTATGTACTTACTGGAGGAGAACTTCCTGCCATGGTCGTAATCGATAGTGTGGTTAGGTTGCTTCCTGGGGTTCTGGGTAACGAAACGAGTGCGATCACGGACTCATTTAGCACCGGCCTCTTAGAATACCCTCACTACACTAGACCAGCTGAGTATAGAGGTCATAAAGTGCCGGATGTACTTCTATCTGGTCATCATCGTAATATTGATGTATGGCGTAGGCAGCAGTCGCTTTGGCGGACGTATACGCGCCGTCCAGACTTGCTCGAGCATGTAGAAATGACGAAGAAGGAAAAGATATGGCTTGAGCAGCAGATTCGTGAGCATGAACAGAAAAACGAAGCTGAATAAGCAGGTCACTGTGGATAACTATGATTACGATAAACTAAAATACTGCTTTATAGATAGAAATATATCCTAAGTTTGAGCATAAACTTCTAACACAGAAAAGAAAGGCTGCACCCATATCATTGGGTGCAGCCTTCTTCTCATTTCATTCCAGCGATTCATCCAGCGGATGGAGAAGGACAGATAAATCGGTACCTGTTGTTACGGTTAATCGATTCAGCTTCATTGGATTATCACCGGGTTTTACAAAGCCTTGTCTAACCGAGAATGCCATACGGTAACCTTCTTCACGCAGATAATACATCATTTGTGTACTTTTATTACCATACGGATATGCGAAATAAGGAGTATCAATTCCGAACTCTTTCATTTGCTTCATATCTTGTTTCAGTAATTTTGAGTCTAGACCAGCAGCGTACGTGGAACCGCATTTTTCAAAACCTTTATAGTGGAGATTATAGGTGTGGCTGTGGAACTCAAATACATCCTTGCTTTCTTCCATTTGTGCTTTCGTTAAAAAACTTTTTCGAGCTGGATCAAACGGTTCATTTTTTTCTTGTGTTTTACTTCCAATGACAAATACGGCAGCTTTAAAATTATATTTTTTCAAAATAGGATAGGCATAAATTAAATTATTCTCATATCCATCATCAAAAGTAATGACAACTGATTTTTTAGGCAGTGTAATTTCGCCATTAATATATTGTTCAAGCTCTTGCAGTGTCGGAGTATAATACCCTTCTTGGTGGAGATAATCCATACCTTCCTCAAAATCTTCTGCATTCATAACCGATTTGTTGCCAGGTTCTTTATTTAAGGATTTAGGAACCAGATAATGATACATAAGTATAGGAACCTGTTTAGCTTGCTGCTCAGTTACATTCTCAGCATAGGCAGTGTCAATGATGTTCTCAGAAAGCTGACGGTGGGACAATATAAATGATTTGTTTTTAACCATTTGCCACGAAGTACAAACCTTTTGACTGAAAGCATTCGTTGGATTTGAAACAAGTGCCGCATACACTATAATCATGGCAACCAGGACAATAGCGAGCCGGGGGCTCCATTTTTTCAAAAACTTGCGGTTCATACAGTTCTCCTTTTAAAATCAGTAAAGGAATGAACATTCCTCTTGATTATCATATAATCTTTCCTCTATCCTAAACGAGAAGGAACACTAGAAAGTTACAAGGTTCTTACAATATAATATTATTAAAATAATAGAGCAGGATACTTGCAATATATTAGTGCCACATGTTATAATTATTCTGTTGTGTGGAATACGGTGGTCCTCTGTGGATGATGATGGATAACGTTGAGAGTATCCGGAAGATACATGAACACCTGTACGGAAGGAGGGAGTCATAGATGAATATCGTCCAAGCGATTACACAAGAACAACTTCGTACTGATTTGCCGAACTTTCGTCCTGGTGACACTGTAAAAGTGCACGTTAAGGTTATCGAGGGAACACGCGAACGTATCCAGTTGTTTGAAGGTGTAGTAATCAAACGCCGTGGTGGTGGAATCAGTGAGACTTTTACAGTTCGTAAAATTTCTTACGGTGTAGGTGTGGAAAGAACTTTCCCACTTAATTCCCCAAAAATCGATAAACTCGAAGTGGCTCGCCGTGGTAAAGTGCGTCGTGCGAAGCTTTATTATCTTCGTGAACTTCGCGGTAAAGCAGCGAGAATTAAAGAAATTCGTTAATATAACGAATAACGGAAAGGGCTTGGAAACAAGCCCTTTTTGCTTTTTTTACTTTATCTTTCTTGCTCGGAAATGCTGAAATAGAAAGTTGTAACCTGTACTTATTTCTCTTACAATAGCTTGAGGGACTCTTAAGTAGATGATGTTTCCTTGGTCAAAATAGGTAACCTATTTATAAGGAAAAGGAATCATACATAAATTCGTTAAATGCGTCATTTTGATGACATGGAAGGATGAGAACGAGCTATGGAGCAGGATGTACAAAATGGACGATTGAATCCACCACAAGATGGAGATTCTAAATCAAAGAAAGTAAAAAATGAAGTTTGGGAATGGACGAAAGCTATTGCAATTGCTTTAGTGCTGGTTTTTATTATTCGCTTCTTCTTGTTTAAACCTTTTATTGTGGATGGTCCTTCAATGCAACCTAATTTTCATACGGGTGAAAGAGTCATTGTGAATCAGATCTTGTATGATATTAGAGAGCCAAAACGTGGAGAAGTTGTGGTATTCCACGTTCCTTCGGAGAACCGCGATTTTATTAAACGTGTAATCGCAGTTGCCGGTGATACCGTTGAAGTTGACGGGGATACCGTAAAAGTGAATGGACAAGTTATCGATGAGCCTTATTTGAAGGAAGCTATTGAAGAAGCTCAGGCAGATGGCGGTCAGTACAATACGTATAACTTCCCGAATGAATTTTTCCCGGATGGAAAAGTGCCTGAAGGCATGATTTTCGCGATGGGTGACAACCGTAGTAATAGTACGGATAGCCGAATGATTGGTTATGTTCCGCTCGAAGATGTTGTAGGTAGAGCAGATGTAATCTTTTGGCCAATTAAAGATATTGAGTGGATTAACCACTAAGACTTATTCTGATTGATGTATAGGTTTATCAGAAATGCTGTGTAAAAGAAGGTGAATGAACTTGACTATACAATGGTTTCCCGGACATATGACAAGAGCACGTCGTCAGATTCAGGATAAACTGAAACTGATTGACGTAGTAATCGAGCTGATTGATGCACGTTTGCCGATTTCCAGCCGAAATCCAATGATCGATGAGATTTTGCAAGGCAAACCTCGAATGATTTTGCTGAATAAAGCAGATCTAGCCGATCCTGAAGTAACACAAGAGTGGATCAAGCATTTCAAAGAGGAAGGGCATACGACCCTTGCTATTGATGCAAACACAGGTACGGGTGTAAAAGACATTCCGGCAACTGCGAAACTTTTGTTCAAAGATAAGATCGACAGACAGATTGCAAAAGGAATTAACCCTCGGCCTATACGGGCTTTGATTGTAGGTATTCCAAACGTTGGAAAATCGACGCTAATCAACCGAATGGCAGGCCGAAACATTGCAGCAACAGGAGACAAACCTGGTGTGACAAAGGCTCAACAATGGATTAAGGTAGCGAACAGAGAGATTGAGCTTTTGGATACCCCAGGTATTCTGTGGCCTAAGTTTGAGGATCAAAATGTAGGATATCGTCTCGCGGTAACGGGAGCAATTAAAGAAGAAATTCTGAATATTGAAGAAATCGCGTTTTTTGCTATCAAATATCTCGTTCAGTTCTACTGGCCGGCAATGAAAGAACGCTATGGTCTGGATGAACAGCCTAAAGATATTGATAATGCAGATGAGATTGTTGCTATTATGGAAGCAATCGGACGTAAACGCGGTGCGATCATCAGTGGTGGACGAGTCGATCTTGAGAAAGCTTCCTCTATCTTATTAAGAGAACTGAGAGCCGGCAAGCTTGGACGTTTCAGTCTGGAAGCTCCTTACTAAACGATTTATGAAATCAGCTGTGAGTACAATAGGTAGGTAAAGTCTCTGCTTTTTAAGCAGGGGCTTTTTTTATGCCAGGTTTTTCACAAATATCGTGGAGTAGAGAAGGTTCTCGTATAAGGTTACATATGCTATGATAATGGATACCGAGTACTACCGCGAAGGGGAAGATATTCATTGAAGAATCATGAGCTTGATATGTTAGATTATGAGGAAGAAGAGAATAAAACGATAGATATGCTGCGTTATGAACGAGAAGCATGGGAAAGCGGAGCCGAATATATTGCAGGAATTGATGAAGTAGGAAGAGGCTGCTTGTTTGGAGATGTAGTTGCTGCTGCGGTAATCCTCCCCAAAGGGCTTGTCCTTGATGGAGTTAATGACTCTAAGAAACTATCGGACAAAAAACGTGACTTGCTCTATGACATCATTATGAAAGAAGCGCTGGCCGTTGGCGTAGGTATCTGTGATGTCGAGACGATTGATCGGATCAACATTAGACAAGCTTCCAGACTGGCTATGAAAAAAGCGGTTGAACAACTCAGCGTAGCGCCAGATCACTTACTGGTTGATGCTGAAACGGTGGATCTTCCGATACCTCAATTATCGATCATTAAAGGGGATGCCAATAGTCAGTCCATTGGCGCGGCTTCGATTATCGCTAAAGTGACGAGAGACCGAATGTGCAAGGAAGTATGGGATGAAATGTATCCGGAATACGGGATTGCCGTACATAAGGGATATGCAACGAAATTTCATAGAGAACAGCTGCTGGCTTTAGGGGCTACCCCTATGCATCGGCGAAGCTTTCTCGGCAAAATTTTGGGTGAGCAGGAACATCCGACGTTATTCTAATTAAAAACTCAGGTTTTGTTCCTGTAGTAGAAGGTAACTTTGGTTTATACCGGGGTTATCTTTTTTTAATAGCACTTAACTTCAGTGTGACCAAGGGATAACCGATAAAAATGATAAAGTACCACGGTGAGACAGGGCAGAATGCAATGAAAGGGGAATTATTCCCATGAATATAGGACAAACCTTACGAGGACTGTTAGGTGATTCAAAAACAGCGGGAGGAACAAAGTCGCTCGAATTAAAAGAAGGGCAGGTGGTTCGGGCAAACGTTGTGCAGGTATCCGCGGATCAAAAAGAAGCGGTCCTCCAGATTAAAGGAGTTCAAGTACGCGCTGCACTGGATACACAGCTAAAAGTGGGGGATACAGCTTTACTCCAAGTAGGTACCCCGAATAAAGACGGCATGATCGTAATGAAGCCGTATGAAGGAACACTTGCATCTGCATCCCCCGGGACAATGGCGGATCTCTTAAATTCGCTTAAGCTGACTGACACAAAAGAAAATCGGCAACTGCTAATTGCGATACAGCAAAGCGGTATTCAGTTAACGAAAGAAAATGTGACAAATGTGCAAAACACGATGACGGCGAAGCCTGATAATATAAAATTAGGGGAATGGGTGAACTCGGTAAGTCTTGCTATGCAACGAGGACTTCCCGTTACCGGAACGAGTGTTCAAAGTCTCCATATGGCTTTGTATGGTCCTTCGCTGGATCAACTTATGGGAGAACTTGATGGTATGCTGCAAAAAGTCATCACGGCAGACTCTACATGGAAGGGGAGTTCTGCTAAAACGGCGGGGATCTTAGACGGGAACCGGACCCCATTCCTAGGTTCTGAGATGCCGTTCCGTTCTGAATCGAAAGCAGAGAATGTTAGTGGGAATGTTAGTATGACGGAAGGTAAAAGAGGTATGGTGCCCTCTGCTGAGTTTAGTGTTACGGGTCTTCGTACTGAAAGTGCTGTAGGAAGCGCGGCAACACCGCTAACGAATGGAGATCTCGGTTCTAAAGTTGCAGGAATGGGCGCAAAGAATACGAGTGATCTAAGTTCTGTTACTACAGGGGAACAGGCTGCAAGTGAATCGGAAGGAATGACGAGTTCTAAAGTAAATACACAAGACAGCGGATTAAAGGGTAACGGAAATATACAGAGTATGGGTATCAAAACAGAGGGTAGCAAGGAACAGCATCAGGCTCCTAATAATGCAGCTGTTAGTGAGGGAAATGATCAGGCTCATGGCGGCGAAAATGCAAGTAAGAAAAATTTAGGCGGAGATTCTATGGTGAAAGATACGAAGTTTGTATCCCTATCTGTATCCGCATCGAGCGAAAAAGAGCAGTTTGTCAAAAGCTCTGCAAACGCAGGAACTGCAGATCAGGGAGAGGTAGAGCTGATTCCTGCTCGCTTAGCAGCTGTGCCGCCTGGGCCTGAACTGGCGCGGCGCGTGGCAAACCTGCTGCAGGAACTGCAGGCAGCGCCGCAAATCCAGCTGGCCGGCGAGAACTCGGCCAGCAAAGCTGCTGCGGTGCCAGGCACGCCGCAGCAGGGACAGGGTGCTGATGCACAGCCAGCACCCGGGCACACGCCAGCCGCTACGAGTGATGACTCGTGGGTGGGGCGTGTGCTGAAGCTGCTCGGTGCGGAGCACGAGCAGCAGATTGTGCGCGGGACATTGCCTTCTCCCGCGCAGAGTGGTGTGGCCGCAGCAGAGCAAGCGGACACACTGAAGGGCCTGCTGCTGCAAGCAGAGGCAAGTGCAGAACTTCCGCCGGCTGTGAAAGAGACAGCTGGGCAGCTTGTACACTTGCTTACAGGGCATCAGCTGCTAATGAATACAGACCGGACTACTCCCTTTGCGCAGATGAATTGGTTCATCCCGTTAAACGGGGCAGACGGACAAGTGACAGCAAATGTTCAAATCGAGTCTCGGCGCGGACCAAGAGGTGAGCTGGATGCATCCCATTGCCGGATTTGGTTTGATCTGAATATGAAGCAGCTTGGTCCAACTTTGATAGACATGCAGGTCGTTGGTAAAGTGATCAGTCTTCATATTCGTACAGATAATGAGCTTTCTGCTCTTATTTTTGAAGAAGGACGTAATCAGATTGGATCACTGCTTGAGAACACGGGGTACCAACTTTCCGTATTTCGCTCTGAAGTAGTAACGAGAGAATCCTTTTCAAGCATACCGGAATCAGGACTCCAATCAAAACAGCTGCTAGATACATATGTACCTGACTCCTATAAAGGGGTGGATATGCGAGTATGAATGAGAACACCCCACAAAAACCAGAGCAAAAAAGGGCAGTAGCTTTGAAATATACACCGGGAGAAGCAGAAGCACCGGTCGTCGTAGCAAAAGGCAGCGGCACTTTGGCAGATTCGATATTAGAAAAAGCAAGAGAACATGGTGTGCCGATTCAGGAGGATGCAGCTTTGGTCGAAGTTCTCTCCAAGCTCGATCTGGATACCCAAATACCTCCCGAACTATATCAACTCGTTGCTGAAGTGCTGACATTTGTCTATCAGGCAGAGCAAAAAGCAAAAATTTATACTCTTCCCGAGTAGAGAGGAATTGCGATGGATAACGGACAAGTTCCTAATGGAGCCAAATCTCGCAAACAAATGCCCAAAGATACACGGAAAGCCAAAGGAAAAGCAGGAGAAGAAGCTGCAGCTAGGTTTTTAATAGAGGCAGGTTACCGAATCATGGAAACCAACTGGAGATGCCGAAGCGGTGAGATTGATATTATCGCTGTATTAGATGATGTGTATATTTTTGTGGAAGTTCGAAGTCGAACCGGTTCGCATCAGTATGGAACGGCTCTTGAGTCTGTGAATCATCGTAAAATAAATCAGGTTCGGCAGACTGCCGCGGTGTATCTTCAAGATCGTCGTCTTGGCAACAAGCAGATAAGGTTTGATGTGATGGGTGTTTTACTTCCTCCCGTGAATTGGTCCGAGGGACCGGTAGAGATTGAGCATATTGAGAATGCTTTCTAATATATTAGATTTCACTTTTGTAAAGTGAATTAATGTAAAGTAAAGAGCGTTTAGTAGAGTTAACTGTGAACGTCCAGACCCTTGGGGAAACAACCGATAGGGTACTGGACTTTTTTCTATTGTGAGGAATTGACTTTACAAGCATTACCAAGGTATGCTAGGGACAGTGCTTTAATTGATAAACATTCTCATTATCTATATAACTTATGAAAAATACTTTGAGTTTCACTTGAGGAGGAAATACGAATGAGTGATACACCTGTACAAGCAGCAGCTAAGAACTTGGACATAAAGGAAGTTATCCGTGGACGCCGCACGATTAAGAAATTTCAAGAACAACCTATACCTGTAGAGAAAATTACGGAATTTTTGGACACAGCTGTATGGGCACCAAATCATAAGCTTCGTGAGCCGTGGAGATTTTTACTTTTCCGGGAAGAAGGACGTCAAAAGTTGTCAGAAGCCATTGCTGCTGAGATGGGAGATGACAACAAGTTTGTAACTACGGTCCTTAATGTGCCGACGATTATGCTTGTGGTTATGAAGGAAGATCCGCGACAAGCGATCTTTGATGAAGATTTTGCAGCAACAAGTGCGCTTGTGCAGAACTTTATGTTAGCAGCTTGGGCCGAAGAGGTCGGAACTTTCTGGGTGACAAAACCGTTCTTGTACGGGCCTAAGTTTAGAGAAACGCTTGGCATTGTTCCAGGTGAGAAAATTGTGGGTATGCTCTATATCGGCTATCCTGATGTCGTGCCTAAACCACAAGAACGTACACCAGCATCTGATAAATTAACGGTATTTAAATAAACATTAACTGAATCAAGTGTAATGAGTTATGAAATTGATTCAACTAGTAGTTAATCATAGGGAGCTATTTAACGAAGAGGAAGTTCTTTTGACAGTGATCTGTCATAGGGAACTTCTTTTTGGTTTGTTTATTTATTTTTACTGTCATTTAAAAATTGGATTTACACAAGAAAAATGCGAACATTTGTGCTATAATTGAGGTTGGTTAAGAATGGTGGAATCCATTTTATAGATATAATCTTAGTTCTTTAGATTGATACTCCGATACGAGGTGGCATACTTTGAGCTTAACTTCGCTTATTCATACAAATAAGGACTTTCAAGAAATCATCCGTAAAGTTACACCGAAAGCAGCAGATTTTAAATCTTATTCTACGGATGTTCCTCCCTTCAAGAATAAACCGATACTCGCAGAATCTATTTTTACGAGCTATATATCCGGACTCGTTCGGGTATCTTTTCAATATATGATCAGTGCTATTTTGGCTAGGAAAAATCAAGATTCTCCTGATAAAGCCTTCAATCCGCTTGCAAGAAAAGGATATGAAGTGATTCATGAATTCTTTTCCGATGTACCTGTGATGGGGGAGCTGACTCTTCTTTTTGAGGAGTTCACTGGAATTTGGGATACATTTATACGAGGAGAAGAGGTTCCAGAAGGGGAATTAATCCGTGGAGCCTTTATGTGCAGTAAGCTGGATACGATTTACCGACTCGGTGTACATGCTGCTTATCGTAGTCCAACTGAATTTGTTCAGCAGTTTATCCATCCTCCTATGCCTGATGTAGAGAGCGACCTAAAGCTTCTATGGCAGATCTTTGAAGAACGTTTTCCTTATGAGCAAAGGACAGAAATAAAGTATTTTCCTTCCTTTGATGAGAAGCGAAGACGAATGGGTGGAGCTTCGGCCGATTTTATTATTGGAGATACGCTGTATGACATCAAAACGACTAAAAAACACGGATATAACTGGAAAGAAGCTGCAGAACTAATGACTTATTATTTACTGAATCGATTAGAAGGGGAGCCTTATAATATACAAAAACTCACTTTTTACAAAGCAAGATTTGGAGTCATAGAGTATGTGGAAATTGGCGATTTATTGAGAAATTATGATATAGATCAAGCTTTGAATGATCTAAGTAAATTTCATCGAAGATGGAAATAGGCTTTAGAACGTACAAGGATATGATGAAACTATGCGGATTTGATTAAAAAGTTATCCTGCAGATCGGATATGCGATATAATGAACTTTTCGAAGACAATATCTTAAATGAGCATTTTGCAAAATAACTGAATTAAATAATAACTCAAAATATAGCATAAATTGATAGGAGGACATCATCATGGCAAAATCCAAAGTACCAAAACGGCCAACAAGAGATGAATTTGTACTAGAAGAATTAGGGAACCAGTTGTCAGAAGCCTATCAAGAAAAATCCACAATCGAACTGACGGTATGGGCATGGGAAGAAACCGTACGAGGGCAGATCGTGACGATGGATTCACGTACTGGGAAAGTACATATTCAGTCTGAAGAAGGACTATATAAAGTCCCTTTTATGGATATTATGAGAATGGATTACCCTAGAGATTAAAGATAGTCTATCGTGGCACCATTCAGAAATTTAGGACAAGCCTGCTGGAACAAGTTGATGAGACAATCGAATATTTTTACTCTACTAACCAACCTATATAAATTCAGATTCTGAGTTGATTGTCCCTGTTACTTGAAGACTGGCAGCAGATGCCGTAATAGTATATTGAACGATAATATGCCCGCAGAAAAATTTGCGGGCTTTTTGCTATGCCATTTTTGATAGATTTCATCCATTACACAGCAGGACATCGAAGTTATAGAAGGGATGCTGGAGTCGAAGAAGCCATACTGGTAAATAGTTAAAGCAGTAATTGCTAGATGGTAAAGGCTTTCAAGATAGGTGCATCGAAAATCGGACTGTTGCTGCCCATGACTTTAAAAGCTATATGAGTAACAATTTCGTTGGAGAGTTAATCACATATAAGCCATTTGCCCATATACTGTTAAAAAGGAGCTGGCCAGTGTGTATAGCCGTTATCCGATTTATTACTATCCTATTGCACGAAGTTATCCCACGTGGACATCATCAAGCGTAGAGTTAAACAGGAAGCTGAGAGCACTATGGGAGCAGCATGTGTATTGGACAAGATTAACTGTGAACAGTATTGTAGACGGCCTGCCTGATGTGAATGCAACAACGGAAAGACTGCTGCGAAATCCTGACGATTTTGCGGAAGTATTGGCTTCCGTATACGGTATAGCTATTGCTAATGAGTTTGCAAGGTTGCTTAGAGAGCATCTCACAATTGCAGCTGAGTTAGTAGGTGATTTGAAGTCGGGTAACTCCGAGGCAGCGGCTGACGCCCAGAGGAGATGGTATGCAAATGCAGACTCCATTGCCGACTTTCTTGGCAGGATCAATCCGTATTGGTCTCAAATGGAATGGCAACACATGATGTATGAGCATCTTGGCCTTCTCAGTGATGAGGTTTCCACCCGTATAGCGAAGGACTACGTGAAGAACGTCGCGCTAAATGACCAGATCGAGACTCAAGCGCTAGGAATGGCAGATATGATGACGAGTGGGATCGTTCAACAATTTCCGTCAAACTTCCTAAGTTAATATCGAAAAGGATGAGTTCGAATGAACTTATCCTTTTTTTGTGGGGGGGAGTGAGAAACCAAGCAGAAGGACATTGTTACTGATCTCCTATCTCTAACTAGACGGGTTAATAAGTGTAATACGCCCGAACACTAGGAAGATAAAAGCATAGGGTAATACTCAAAAACAGGAATTGTTTAAGATGAATTGTTATAACATGAATTATCTTAATAAATAGAACTATAGGGGATTTCATACTTACTCCTGCATCGCCACAGATCTCACATCTAAATTCCGGTACTGAATGGCTTCTGCCACATGGAGTGTTGTAATTTGCTCTTCTTCTGCTAGATCTGCAATCGTACGAGCCATCTTGAGAATCCGATCATAAGATCTCATGCTAAGCCCAAGTGCATCAATGGTCTGATGAAGCATGTCTGCGGCAGGCTTATAAGAACAGCGGTCCGCCGAACTAAACTACCCGATAGTTCACTGTTCCATGAGATGGGTAGTCCCTTATACCGATGTTCCTGAATTTTTTGTGCAGCGAGCACTTGTGCCTGGAGCTCAGTTGAAGATGAGGAAAGCATTCTCTGAAAGAATATTTAAAGTTGCGGTTTTGGATGCATTTAGGGAATGGTAGCGGAGGTATTGCCTAACGTTGGAAAAGCTCAAGCTTAAACCCTCTGCATTCAATGGAAAGTCATTATGCCAAAAACCTTTGTGGTCCAGGCTACAGCTCGCTCTTCAATTGAGGAAACTAAGTCAAATTGTAACCTTGCCGGACCTTACTAATGGATAAAGACAGAATGGCTCATAACTTGGTAGAAAAGCGTGGTTGGTAGGAGAGGGAACTGATTAGGAATTAAGTATGAGAAAATAACGAAATACCTTGATAAATATATTAGTTTTAAAGACCTATAAATAATTTATCAATACAAACTATAGACCTATATTAAAAATATGATATTATTAAGAAATCTATAACAATGGAGGGGAAATAAGTGAAATTAAAGTCTATAGTAAGTTTTATAGTAATTATTTTAGCATTATCTTGTATGCATCAAATTACATATGCTAGTAATGATGAGCAAGAAGTCTTATCAACTTTAACAAATAACGTCTCAGTAAAAACATACGATGGGTTGTTTGATAAAAATATCGGGCTTGGGACAAATGAAGGAGCAATAAATATTGTTATACGTAGTCAAGCCGATCTTGAGTTATTCAAGTCTTTATCCGCAAGCGGGAAAAAGAAACTATTAAATAATTTGACTCAATCCAACTGGGGGGATTATTTAGGAGTCAAATATTGTTTTGCATCAATCATCTATAATAACAAGCTATATGCCACTTCGAAAATTACATACGACGTAAGTGTTTCAAATATCTTATTACAATATTTTGAACAAGGCACAGATAATATATATCCTTGGAAGATGAATTCATCAAAAGAAGGATCGGTAAACCAGGAAAGTAAAGACTCAGTTAAAAAAAATGAACCTGTTAAAATCGTAACGTTAAAAGATACAGGCGTAATAATAAAAAATAACTCGATGGTACCAGCAGCAGCTGTATTCAAAAGCCTAAATGGCTCAATCCAGATAGATAACAAATCAAAAAATATAACATTAAAGTTTAACAACACTAAGATATCAGGAAAACTAAATTCTAAATACGTTAAAATTAATGGGGTTGGAAGCTCTTACACAGTAGCTCCTCAAATTATCGAAGGGAAATTAATGGTTCCTGTTCAACTTATCAAAGATTTGTTTAAGGCAAAAGTATCAGTTAACAAAGGCTCTAATAATTTTGAAGATTATATTGAATCAGTTACTGTAACTACTTTAACAGCTAAGGTAACAGTGCCTATAAATGATATATACGAGAAATATCAAATGTATATCGGTAAAACAGTTTGGGTTCATACTCCTCAGTTAATAATAGAGGATCAGAACGGCAACTATGTATCAAAAATCAAAAACCTCTCATCAGTGAAAATAACTAGTATTAAAAGGGAACCAGATATTGGATATTGGTTAAACGTTAATTTTATATATAAAGGGAGGACTTACATTGCCTCTTTGAAAGAATATAACTTCCCATTCAGTTTTTATACTGTGAGCCCTTACAAGAAATATAATTTCTCGCAAAACAACTGGAGAAAAATTGAGAATTCTCAAATAAGTATTGGTATGAATTCAGATATGGTTTATTTGTCTTGGGGCATATATGATCGCCATTCAGAAGACTATTACTCATGGGGCTCGACTGACATGTGGGTATACGAAAATTCATATAGTAATGACAAATATCTATATTTTACTAATGATATCTTGCAATCAATTTCTTCATATTAAACAAGAAATAAATTCTGGAAATTACTTTCCTCGAGTTTTGAAAATAAGCTCGATAAACAAAAGTAGCAATACTACGTTGCGGGAAATAGAATAGCGGATTTCATGGATTAATTAGCTTCCTTGGATGCCGCAATCTTATTAGTTCTGTTAGTTTAAAAACTGTCTAATCAATATGTATGTCCTTCTCTTTCTACAGTTTTTGGTTGGTTTAGCGCCTACTCTAATGTAGTACGCATTTCTTTTAATGTCAGTGTTTTCTATGATTGAAATGGATTCAGGGGTAAATCAGATAAATAAGTAAGTTCTCTTATTGATAAATTAGATTAATATAAGCTGTTCGAATTCTTTATCAAGGAGCGTTCCTTCATAGATCAAAATACTACTCCTTAAGTTTTTCCCTACTATTAATATGCATTCCAGAGGTACTCTTGTATGGACAAGGATTAATGGAGGCGGCTAGCATAAAATGAGCAGGAAATATAAAAACAGCCCGGGTTCGGCTAAGCATTACTTGACGATCTTTCTTTAAGTACTACATGGACTTGGCGCTTAGATTCAAAAAGTTCACAGAGGAACAAAATTTCGCAGTGGAATAGTCCCCTCCTTCCAATTATCTCAATATTTATCATACTGAGTAATGAATGAGTGTGGAGAGAACGGAGTCCTGGCCGGACTAGGCAGACATATGTATTTACTTCAATATTAAAAGCTAGAGAGAAACCTAGTAATACCCCTGTCAAGTAGATATATATAAAAGACTAAGCAGCTAGCGCGTGTCGATACTCAATCGGCGCGCGCTGTTTGAGTTTTGCCTGAAAGCGCTGGTAGTTGTAAAAGTAGATGTAATCTTCAACGGCTTGAGGTAGCTCTTCTTCTGATTTGCACTGAAGTAAGTACAACTTTTCCGTTTTGAGATGCGAAAAAAAGGATTCGATGCATGCATTATCTAGGCAGGTTGCTTTGCGAGAGTGGCTGCCTTTAATGCTAAATTCCTTTAATCGTGTGTTGTATGCTTGAGACGTGTATTGGAAGCCTTGATCCGAATGGAGTACGGCTTCTGAGACGTCTCTTTTTCGTGTCCACTGCTTAACGGTGTCGAGTACGAGTTTCACATCGTTACGTCTAGAGACCTGCCAAGCTACAATCTCATTATTAAATAGATCCTGAATCACGGACAAATAATAAAAGTGTGATCCGTCAGAGATATAGGTAATATCGGTCACCATTTTTTGTCCCGGGGCAGTAGCATGAAATTGACGTTTGAGTCGGTTAGGGTATACCACAGACGGTGTATAACTGGATAATTTTCGTTTCTTTCGAATCACAGACTGAATCGACAATTCTTTGTACCTTTTTGTGATTGACACGGTAGCCTGCTTCCCACAGAGCCGTTACCATTCGAGGATAGCGAAATAAGGATGAGCCAAGTGAGTAGCCATCATGTGTTGTTTAATCTCTTGATCCAGGCCTGCTTTCGGGCTGCGATTCAGACGCGATGACCGCCACTTGTAGTAACTGGCTCTTGGCACTCCCACCATAGCTAACAACCTTGTAACACCATGTAGATCTCTCAGTTCCTCAATGATTTCGTAGTTTTGCTGTCGGCTAAGTGTGTCTCCTTTAACAGATTGGGATACCGCTTTTTTAAATAATCTCGTTCTTCTTCGATACTGGAAAATGTCGTGCGAGGGCGTCCTTTCATAGGACTCTCAGAGCCTTACGCGCATCGAATACCTCTCCATCTCGATATTTTCTCACCCATGTTTTTAGTTGTGTGCAACTTCGTATCCCCAACTTGTCTGCTACGGCTTGATAACTCGTCGATCCCTCGAGGTAGCATTGAACTGCTCTTAATTTTAATTCTTCCGTATACGATTGAAAAACTTGTCCCTTTTTAGCCATGAAAATATCCCCTCCAAGTTCTCTCGATGTCTCATGATAACATGAGGCTTTTTTCGAGTGTCTACTTAGAGGGGATAATACCAAACCTAGGGCTTACTCCTGCATCGCTACAGATCTCACATCTAAATTCCGGTACTGAATTGCTTCTGCCACATGTAGTGTTGTAATTTGCTCTTCTTCTGCTAGATCTGCAATCGTACGAGCCATCTTGAGAATCCGATCATAAGATCTCATGCTAAGCCCAAGTGCATCAATGGTCTGATGAAGCATGTCTGCGGCAGGTTTATCAAGAACAGCGGTCCGCCGAAGTAAACTACCCGATAGTTCACTGTTCCATGAGATGGGTAGTCCCTTATACCGATGTTCCTGAACTTTCTGTGCAGCGAGCACTTGTGCCTGGAGCTCAGCAGAAGAGGAAGTAATCTTCACCTCAAGCCCTTCTTTGGGCCGGGGAACTTCGACTTGCAAATCAATCCGGTCTAGCAGCGGTCCAGATATTTTGGCACGATAGGCGGCTATTTTATGAGGAGTACAAGTACACCGCTGCTGCTTAGGATCATTTCCGGCATAGCCGCACGGACAAGGATTCATGGAGGCGGCAAGCATAAAATGAGCAGGGAATGTAAAAGCAGCCCGGGCCCGGCTAAGTGTTACATGACGATCTTCTAGCGGTTGTCTTAGTACTTCAAGGACTTGGCGGTTAAATTCAGGAAGTTCATCGAGAAACAAAATTCCTCGGTGCGCAAGACTGACTTCTCCTGGTTTTGGTATCGTTCCTCCTCCGATCAGGCCGGCGGCTGAAATCGTATGATGTGGAGAACGGAACGGCCGAACCGTTGCTAGTCTACTCAGTCCATCTTTTAGTTTACCTGAAGCACTTAGTACTTTGGTGACTTCGAGTGCTTCTTGATCGGTAAGCGGAGGGAGAATTGTCGGCAGACGTTTAATAAGCATCGTTTTTCCCGTGCCCGGCGGACCGACAAGCATGATATTATGCATTCCAGCGGCGGCAATAGTGAGCGCTCTTTTCACATGTTGCTGACCCAAAACATCAATATAGTCTTCCATAAGATAAGAACCTTCTTCAGAAGATTCTTTACGTGATGAATATGTATTCGTAGAGAGATGAGCGTAGTCTTCGAGCTGTATTCTTCCTTGCTGTAGTTTCCCCTTGGATACAGATGAATTTGCGTCTCCCGACACAGAGGGGACCAAATCTTTTAAATGACGTAGACCATAGACTTCAATTCCTTGGATAACCGAACCTTCGGTTACATTTTCTATGGGAACGACAACAGAATCAAAGCCTTGCCGGCGAGCAAGGTCTACCATACTGAGGATACCAGGTACAGGCCTAAGACTTCCATCGAGTGCTAATTCGCCTAAAAATAAAGTCTTCTTATCTGCCGGAAGGATAAGCTGCTCACTAGTCGTTAAAACGGCCAGAGCAATAGCGAGATCAAAAGAAGACCCTTCTTTACGCAGATCGGCAGGTGCGAGGTTAATGGTAATCCGCTGCAACGGATACTGAAAACCACAGTTTTTGATCGCAGCTCGGACACGTTCTACTGCTTCACGTATAGCAGAGTCAGGAAGTCCGATAATCGAAGTTTGAGGTAATCCGTTAGACAAATCTGTTTCTACTTCAATGAGTACCCCGTCGATCCCGTATAAACAAGCTCCAAATAATTTTCCGTACACAAAAAACACCTCTTTTTCTGTTATCCCACTTCAGATAAGTGGGTATTTAAACATGAAAAAAGGTGCTTCCTTATTTTCAAAACGAATATGAATATTTCAAATTGATTGCAATAGAACGTATGTGTGAACTTTTAGTCTGTATTTCTATGATAATTAATTTTAACTTCAAAAATAAATTTTGGGTTCCACTTAAATGACGTTAGGAGTTTATTATATTCAAATGGAATCATTTACTAGCAAGTTCATTGTAAACAATGATACTTTTCTATGTCAATCTCAATTATAGAAGTATCCATTGGAATGTTAAAAGAATGTTTCAGACACGCATCTTGATTTTTTAATTTATTCGAGTAATCATCTCGGTGGATCGTTGTCGCCCAATTAATATACACACGTCGCCGTTGATTCTGACATTTTGTTTTTGATCAACTGTTTGAGCTCTGTTGTGCTATTCTTCTGCTCAATAGAGCCATGTCTCGTTGGCAACTGCTTAATTTCCTCGTATGATATCTGATCGGTGTTACCCCATTGTATCCAAGGGACTTTATCATACTTGTGGTGCTGGTAATACTTCCAAGGATGGATGCTGCCAGGTGCATAATTATAAGTGCCCATATTTACTGAATCGGTTACGATCAGCCCATTCTCCGTGTGGTAGACAGCTTCAAAGCGTCCATCTGCCGATATAAACTTTACATGATAGGCAGCATCATGCTCGGTTACTTCATACCTATGATATCTGGCGCTGAATAGCCGCCACTTGCCGCATGCAGCAAGTTCACTCATCTCATCTAATCTCTCAGGTGCCTCTCCATACCGATTTAGTATATTCCGAAAATAATGAATTTCCTCAGTGATGTAAGGGAGCTTTCTGACATGCCGATCAAACGTCGCAAAAAACAAATCAAAATGCATATGTCCAATTAACAACTCAGGATGTTTCTCTAAATCATACATCATACGAGTGAGAATCGCGTGTGCCGCAAACGCTTTGGAATGATCGAATATGTACCATCTGCGATACCCTGAGCGAATTTGAGTATACTGGGCAGAGAGTTCGGAAAAATATGCCTCGCTTAGAAAATCAGCTTTGATATCCACATCTACAACGGGATATTCCACGTTTTCTGCCAGGTGTTCTAATCCATATATCGAAATTGTTGTCACCATAAAAAAGATGAGGACGACGATTTTTGGCGGCCATCTTTTCATTATTATTCTAATTTCCGAATCCGTCCTTCTTTAGATATTCGCCTAGATCTTGATATATAATTCCGAAAGCACTACTGATGATGTTGTATTTCTGCATGTGCTGTTTGAAGTATTCTAGGGCAAGATTTATTCTATCTTCACTAATTTCTACATTTGGTATTTCATACCCTGCTGCAATTGGAAGGGTGAGAGAAGGGACTTTGTGTTACATATATATTTCCTGCAATCTAATTTTTCGTAATAAACTAAGGGTGCCACTAAATGATTGAAAATTAAATATGGTATTTTAGATTTGCTATGATAAAATAAGATACAAAGATTGGGTTGTTTAAGTATTTTGCATCAGAATCCAACATGATTTGAATGCCAGGGAGCAGGTGGAATATTAATGAAAATTCATGAAGAGTTAAAGCTGGAGAACCAGCTTTGTTTTGCTATATATGCTTGTTCAAGAGAGATAACAAAGCTTTACCAGCCACACCTAGACAAAATTGGTGTCACCTATTCCCAGTACTTAGTGCTCATGGTGTTATGGGAGCGAGAGGAATGTACAGTGAAGGAGATTGGTGAAGCTCTGTATCTCGATTCCGGTACCCTTACTCCGCTGCTTAAACGTATGCAGACCGCAGGACTGATCAACAGAGAGCGTTCTGTACATGATGAAAGAAAGGTACTTATTTCGCTGACTGAAAAAGGAAAAATGTTGCAGGATGAAGCGGTTCATATCCCGAATGCGATGCGGAATCAAGCTTGTCTTGATGATGACCAGTTTACATCTTTATTAAATCAATTCACAAGTCTATTAACACAGGTTCACGAAAATAATGTCGAAGACAAACAAAAGAAGAACTAAGACTATAAATTAATGAGCTTTGACTAGTCTAGAAACGGAAGAACCTTCTACTACTCATGATATTGAGCATAGAAGGTTTTTCCATTTTTACCCAAACATTCTTTATTTGGAATGATATCGATATCAAAATACACTCAGTTTGATATCGATTTTTAAGGTAAGCGTTTTAAAAACGTGTTACAATGATGTGGGTTTATAAGGAAATATGACTAACTAGCCCGCCTTGTTGCAGTCATGTTGATAGGAGGATTCGAGAATGAATATCCATGAATATCAAGGAAAAGAAGTACTGAAACAGTACGGAGTTGCCGTTCCTAACGGAAAAGTAGCTTACACAGTTGAAGAAGCGGTTGAAGCCGCTGCGTCGCTGGGAAGCCCGGTGACTGTAGTGAAAGCACAGATCCACGCAGGTGGACGTGGTAAAGCAGGCGGCGTAAAAGTAGCCAAATCTATGGATGAAGTACGTGAATATGCCTCTGAAATTCTTGGGAAAGTGCTTGTAACGCACCAAACAGGACCAGAAGGCAAAGAAGTGAAAAGACTTCTTATTGAAGAAGGTTGCGATATTCGTAAAGAGTATTATGTGGGAGTTGTCGTGGATCGTGCAACAGGACGAGTAGTTCTGATGGCTTCCGAAGAAGGCGGTACTGAGATCGAAGAAGTAGCAGAAGCTACACCAGAGAAGATTTTCAAAGAAATCGTTGATCCGGCTGTTGGACTTCAGGTATTCCAAGCCCGCAGACTCGCGTATGCAATTAACATTCCTAATGAGCTCGTAAACAAAGCAACGAAATTTATGCTTGCACTGTACGAAGCTTTTGTGGAGAAAGATTGTTCTATTGCAGAGATCAACCCGCTTGTAGTAACAGGTGATGGTAATGTGATGGCACTGGATGCGAAGCTGAACTTTGATTCCAATGCTCTTTATCGTCATAAAGATATTCAGGCACTTCGTGATCTGGATGAAGAAGATGAGAAAGAAATCGAAGCTTCCAAGTTTGATCTGAGCTACATAGCATTAGATGGGAACATCGGCTGTATGGTTAACGGAGCAGGTCTTGCTATGGCAACGATGGACATTATTAAATATTACGGTGGGGACCCGGCTAACTTCCTTGATGTAGGGGGCGGTGCTACAACCGAAAAAGTAACAGAAGCTTTTAAAATTATTTTGTCTGATGCAAAAGTAGAAGGTATTTTTGTTAATATCTTCGGCGGTATTATGCGTTGTGACGTAATTGCGGACGGGGTAGTGGAAGCTGCAAAACAGCTCGGTCTTACGAAACCGCTCGTTGTAAGATTAGAAGGTACGAATGTTGATCTTGGCAAAAAGATTTTGTCAGAATCCGGCCTTAACATCGTAGCAGCGGATTCGATGGCAGACGGTGCACAAAAAATCGTTGCCCTCGTGAAATAATTCATTCCTTTTCGGGGATACCCGAACACTTGAAAATAACCGTAGGGGATGTGAACGATCGTGAGTATTTTGGTAAATAAAGATACAAAAGTGATTACACAAGGTATCACGGGTGCGACTGCGAAGTTTCATGCGAAAGGTGCGCTAGACTATGGCACGCAAATGGTAGGCGGAGTGACCCCGGGTAAAGGCGGCACGACGGTCGACATCGAACTCGAAAATGGCAGTGTAGTTAAGCTTCCCGTGTACAACACCGTAAATGAAGCAAAAGAAGCAACAGGCGCAACAGCAAGTGTTATTTATGTACCGCCTGCTTTTGCCGCAGATTCTATTATGGAAGCTGTAGATGCTGAACTTGATCTTGTGATCTGTATTACGGAAGGAATTCCGGTACTCGACATGATCAAAGTAAAACGTTATATGGAAGGCAAGGATACGGTTTTGATCGGTCCGAACTGCCCAGGCGTTATTACTCCAGGTGAATGTAAGATCGGTATTATGCCGGGCTACATTCATATGCCAGGTCATGTGGGAGTCGTATCCCGTAGCGGTACGCTGACGTACGAAGCGGTTCATCAGCTTACAACACGTGGTATTGGACAGTCATCTGCCGTAGGAATCGGCGGAGACCCTGTTAAAGGATCCGAATTCATTGATATTTTATCTCGCTTTAATGATGACCCTGATACACATGCAGTTATTATGATTGGTGAAATCGGGGGTACTGCTGAGGAAGAAGCAGCAGAATGGATTCGTGATAATATGACAAAACCTGTCGTCGGTTTCATTGGCGGGGTTACAGCACCTCCAGGAAAACGGATGGGTCATGCGGGCGCTATTATCTCCGGTGGTAAAGGTACAGCGAAAGAGAAGATTGCAAAACTTGAATCTTGCGGCATTCGGGTATCTCCAACTCCATCTGAAATGGGCTCTACGCTTGTAAGTGTACTGGAAGATCGCGGAATTCTTAACCTTTGTACGACTCATTAATATCATGTAGCAGTCTGACAAACCTTGTTATGAAGACTTGTTAAAATTTTTTTCTTCTATATAATAGGGGCAAACCCGAATCTGATTTCAGCCTAAAAGGTAAGCAACCTTTTTGTCGAATATATCGACAGAAGGGTTGCTTTTTGTATTTTATTACAGTTTTTTTTCGTTAGTCAAAGAAAGGGTGGAGAGTATGGAAGAGAGACATATTTTATTTGGACTTCAAGAGATGGATGGGATCGGACGTAAAACCATTAGAAGATGGATGACGAGTGGAAATTTATTATCGGACATGCTAAAATACGAAACTCAGGACTGGATTCAGTCAGGACTCTCGGCAGCAAGAGCTGCTGTGATGAAAGAATGCTTCCATGAATCATTTATTTATGAGAAACTTGAGCTGCTTCATAAGGAACGTATCGAAATTGTAACCTATTACGATAAAGAGTATCCTATATTATTGAAGGAAACGGCGGACCCGCCTTGGGTTCTATACATAAAAGGGAATGCTAGTTTGCTTCATAAGCCGTCTATAGCGATGGTTGGAACCCGAGTTCCTACAGGTTACGGAAAAAAAGTAGGTGAGGTGTTCGCTTCACAGCTATGCAAGGCAGGATATACGATTGTCAGCGGTCTTGCACGCGGAATAGATAGTGTATGTCACGAAGCTGCTATTCGCGCAGATGGTTTAACGATTGCTGTCCTTGGTGCAGGGCTGTCACATATTTATCCCGCCGAAAACCATGCTTTAGCGAGCCGGATTGCTTCTAGCGGATTGTTAATATCCGAATATCCAATGCACCAAAAACCAAGGCCCGGTTTATTTCCTGAGAGAAACAGGATTATTGCGGGACTGAGTTTAGGTACACTTGTGGTAGAAGCCGATTTACGCAGCGGATCTTTAATTACGGCTGATGCTGCATTAGAAGCAGGACGCGATGTATTTGCAGTTCCCGGACCGATTACATCTCCTAAAAGTCAGGGGACGCTTAATTTAATCAAGCAAGGGGCTGCGCTAGTAACTAAAGTAGAAGATATTACGGATGAGTACAAACACCTAATGAATTTAGCTAGAGAAGACAAGCAAGAACAAGCCGGAGTTTATCCTGAAATGGGATCATCAGCATCACTCCAGGAACTGATCCCTGAACTTACGGAAGAAGAAAGAAAAGTAGTTGATTTACTTGAAGCGGGCCCTATGACACTAGATGATTTTGTGGACAGGCTTCATCTTGATTTTGGACATTTGCATTCAGTTCTGTTATCTTTAATCATAAAAAAGCAGATTATACAATTACCTGGAGCTATATATAAGTTAATATAGATCCCTTTGGCGTGATTTTACGTGTGATTTCGTCATAGGGCATGCAGGCTATATTTTGAGAGGAGGATGAACCTATGGCGGATTCACTCGTCATCGTGGAGTCTCCTTCGAAAGCCAAAACGATAGGGAAATATCTCGGAAGTAAGTATATCGTTAAGGCTTCGATGGGGCATATCCGCGATTTGCCAAAAAGTCAGATTGGCGTAGAAGTGGAAAATGATTTTAACCCTAAATATATTACCATCCGCGGAAAAGGTTCTGTACTGAAAGAACTAAAGGATGCTTCGAAAAAAGTGAAAAAAGTTTATCTGGCGGCTGACCCCGATCGTGAGGGGGAAGCGATTGCCTGGCATCTGGCTCATGCACTTGATCTTGATCAGACAGAAAGCTGCCGGGTTGTTTTTAATGAAATTACGAAACAAGCGGTAAAAGATGCTTTTAAAACACCGCGTAAAATAAATATGGACCTCGTGAATGCACAACAAGCAAGACGTATTCTTGATCGACTGGTAGGTTACAAGATCAGTCCTTTACTTTGGAAAAAAGTAAAAAAAGGATTGTCTGCTGGGCGTGTACAATCCGTTGCAGTTAAGATTATTCTTGACCGTGAGAACGAAATCGATGATTTTATTCCGGAAGAATACTGGAGCATTACTGCAAAACTAAGTGCAGACGGTAGCCCAATGGAAGCGAAGTTCCATAAGTGGAACGGAACCAAAACGGAACTGACAAACGAAGAACAAGTGAATTCGATACTGGGACAAATTGAGAATGAAGATTTCACGGTTAAAGAAGTAAAAGAGAAGGAACGGACACGTAATCCGTCGGCTCCTTTTACAACAAGTTCATTACAGCAGGAAGCGGCTCGTAAACTTAATTTTCGTGCTGCCAAAACGATGTCTGTCGCACAGCAGTTATATGAGGGTGTAGATCTTGGTAAAGAAGGAACGGTAGGTTTAATCACCTATATGCGTACCGACTCCACTCGTATTGCGACATCGGCTCAAGAAGAAGCGAAAGAGTTCATTTCTCAGAAATATGGAGAAACTTTCGTACCGGAAACATTCCGTCAGTATTCTAAAAAAGCAGCCAACGCTCAAGAGGCGCACGAAGCGATTCGTCCTACCTCGATTCTAAGAGATCCAGATTCCGTGAAAGCATATACAAGCAGAGATCAATTCCGTCTGTATAAACTCATTTGGGAACGTTTCGTAGCGAGTCAAATGTCTTCTGCTATTCTTGATACTTTATCTGTAGATATTACTGCTGGGGATGCAACGTTCCGTGCTACAGGATCAAAAGTGCGTTTCCCTGGATTCATGAAAGTGTATGTAGAAGGAAATGATGATGGTACTACGGAAGAAGATAAGCTTTTGCCTCCGCTTAAAAGTGGAGATGCACTAGTCAAACAAGATATTGAACCAAAACAGCATTTTACTCAGCCACCACCGCGCTATACAGAGGCTCGTCTAGTTAAAACGCTTGAAGAACTTGGAATAGGACGTCCAAGTACGTATGCTCCTACCCTGGAAACCATACAAAAACGGGGTTATGTAGCGATTGAAGAGAAGAAGTTTATGCCTACAGAACTTGGTGAACTCGTCATTGAACAGATGGAAACCTTCTTCCCGGAGATCCTAGATGTAGAGTTTACCGCACATATGGAAGAAGATCTTGACCATGTGGAAGAAGGTTCAGAGGATTGGGTGAGAGTACTCGCACAGTTTTACGGCTCTTTTGAGAAACGTCTTGAAGTAGCGGAAGAAGAAATGAAGGAAATCGAGATCGAAGATGAAGTTTCCGATGAAATTTGTGAAAAATGCGGGAAGCCGCTTGTATATAAATTAGGTCGTTTCGGTAAATTCTTAGCTTGCTCTGGTTTTCCTGATTGTCGTAATACGAAACCAATCATTAAAGACACAGGTATTGTATGTCCAACTTGTAAGGAAGGACATGTCGTTGAGCGCAGAAGTAAAAAAGGTCGTGTATTCTTTGGCTGTGACCGTTATCCAGAATGTGATTTCGTGTCTTGGGATAAGCCGTCCGTCAAACCTTGCCCGAGCTGCTCATCTCTCATGGTAGAGAAACGGAATAAGCAAGGAACGAAGCTGAAATGTACGGTATGCGATCATACTGAAATCATGGAAGAACCAGATGATGAGTCTGTTGAAATATAAAATACTAACAATGATATAGTGAAACCGGATAGACCGGACTGCTGTCAGCAGGTGGAAATAATAAAGAGATGCTGTCAGCAGCAGGGAGGAAATATAATGAGTGATAAAGTACAACAAGTAACCGTTATTGGAGCAGGTCTCGCAGGAAGTGAAGCAGCATGGCAAATCGCCCAAAGAGGTGTGCCTGTTAAGCTGTATGAGATGCGCCCTGTTGTTAAAACGCCTGCTCACCATACGAATCAATTTGCTGAACTTGTATGCAGTAATTCGCTGCGGGCTAATGGACTTACGAACGCGGTAGGTGTATTAAAAGAAGAAATGAGAATGATGGATTCGCTCGTAATCGGCTCCGCTGACCGTAATGCGGTACCAGCGGGCGGCGCTCTGGCTGTGGATCGAGATGGTTTTTCCGGTGAAATTACACGTATGCTTCATGAACATCCTCTAGTAGAAGTGGTAAATGAGGAGATTCAGGAAATTCCTACAGAAGGAATCGTCGTTATTGCGACAGGACCTTTAACTTCTCCGGCTCTATCTGCACAGATTAAAGAGCTAATGGGCGAGGAGTATTTTTACTTCTACGACGCAGCTGCACCGATTGTAGAAAAAGACTCTATTGATATGAGCAAAGTATATTTGGCTTCAAGATATGATAAAGGTGAAGCTGCTTATCTCAATTGTCCAATGAATGAAGAAGAATTCAATCGCTTTTATGACGCGCTCATTTCAGCAGAAGTTGCTGAACTCAAAGAATTCGAAAAAGAAATCTACTTTGAAGGCTGTATGCCGATTGAAGTGATGATGAAGCGTGGTAAACAAACGGCATTGTTTGGTCCTATGAAACCCGTAGGTCTTGTGAATCCTCACACAGGTGAACTTCCTTATGCGGTCGTTCAATTGCGTCAGGATAATGCAGCGGGGACTTTATATAATCTAGTAGGATTCCAAACACATCTGAAATGGGGAGAACAAAAACGAGTATTCCAAATGATTCCTGGTCTTGAGAATGCCGAATTTGTCCGTTATGGTGTGATGCATCGTAATACATTTATTAATTCTCCAAAATTGCTTGAACCAACGTATCAATTCAAATCTCGCCCTAATCTGTTCTTTGCTGGACAAATGACAGGGGTTGAAGGTTATGTAGAGTCGGCGGCTTCCGGACTTATCGCTGGTATGAATGCTGCAAATCTTGCACTAGGTCAAGATTTGTTTGTGCTTCCAAAAGAGAGTACACTAGGAAGTATGGCGCATTATATTACCACTGCCGATTTCAAACATTTCCAGCCGATGAATGCAAACTTTGGATTGCTTCCGAGTCTTGAACGTAAGATACGCAACAAGAAAGAAAAGAATGAGGCACTTGCGAATCGTGCTTTAGAAAGTATTCAACACTTCAAAGAAGAAAAAGGACTATCCACGGGGAAGTAAGGATAGGCTAGCACGAACGCCCGGCAAGTCTTTTTCTGACATGCCGGGCTTTTTTTAAACGAATGGAAGAGGAGGTTTCATGATGCAAACGACATTTCATGCGACGACGATTTGTGCTGTACGTCATAACGGCAAAGCAGCGATTGCTGGGGATGGGCAGGTAACAATGGGAGAATCCGTAGTAATGAAAAATACAGCGAAGAAAGTTCGCAGGTTATACCGAGGTCAAGTTGTGGCTGGTTTTGCAGGATCCGTTGCCGATGCAATTACACTATTTGAGAAATTTGAAGGTAAGCTTGAGGAACATCATGGGAATCTTCAGCGTGCAGCAGTGGAACTCGCTAAAGATTGGCGCCAGGATCGTGTACTTCGAAAATTAGAAGCGCTGATGATTGTAATGGACAAAACCGGTATGCTGCTGATTTCAGGCGGTGGAGAAATTATTGAACCAGATGATGATCTGCTTGCGATTGGTTCTGGTGGAAATTATGCTTTGTCTGCCGCAAGAGCAATGAAACGAACGGCTTCACACCTGGAAGCCAAGGATATGGCTCGTGAAGCACTTCTTGTGGCTTCTGAGATCTGTGTCTATACAAACAGTAATATTATTGTGGAAGAACTGTAAACTGAATCTATTTCATATTTTAATGAGTTATGAAATGGATTCAAACTATTTTAATATAAGATAAATTAACCGGGAGGGAAGAAGATGTTAAACGAAGCTTTAACCCCTAGACAAATCGTAAGTGAACTAGACAAATATATCGTGGGACAAAAGCAAGCCAAGAAATCGGTTGCTGTAGCCCTGCGAAATAGATACCGCCGCAGTAGACTTCCTGAGCATGCTCAGGATGAAATTGTACCCAAAAACATACTTATGATCGGACCTACCGGTGTAGGTAAAACGGAAATTGCTAGACGATTAGCTAAACTCGTAGGTGCTCCATTTGTAAAAGTAGAGGCGACGAAATTTACCGAAGTGGGTTACGTTGGTCGTGACGTGGAGTCCATGGTTAGAGATTTAATTGAGACAGCCATTCGTATAGTCAAGCTTGAAAAAACAGAAAAGGTCAAGGACAAAGCCGAAGAAAATGCGAATGAACGCATTGTACAAATCCTTGTTCCTTCCGCAAATAAATCTAAAAATCAGAAGAATCCGTTCGAGATGATTTTTGGTAATCATAATCAACAGACGGAGGAAGCAGATCCTGCACAAGAAGCGAACATTTCGGAGCGCAGACGCAAAGTGAAATTTGAACTGCTATCTGGTCAGCTTGAGAATGATGTTATTGAGATTGACGTAGAAGATGCAGCACCGAACATGTTTGACATGTTCGCTGGTCAAGGAAATGACCAAATGGGTATGAATATGCAAGAGATGTTTGGGAACTTCCTGCCAAAACGCACAAAAAAACGCAAGCTCAGTATAAAAGAGGCGCGTAAAGTTCTCATTCAAGAAGAAGCTAGCAAACTGATTGATATGGACGATGTAACGCAAGAGTCCATCAGACGCGCTGAGCAATCGGGTATCATCTTTATTGATGAGATAGATAAAGTAGCCAGCCAGGGACGCGGATCAGGCCCTGACGTCTCTCGTGAGGGTGTTCAGAGGGATATTCTCCCTATAGTGGAAGGATCGACCGTAATGACCAAATACGGCCCTGTGAAGACGGATTATATTTTGTTTATTGCTGCGGGTGCATTTCATGTGTCCAAACCGTCGGATCTGATTCCAGAACTCCAGGGACGTTTCCCAATTCGTGTGGAATTGAATAGCCTCACACTGGATGATTTTGTTTCTATTTTGACAGAACCTAAAAATGCACTGACCAAACAGTATACAGATCTTCTTCTGACAGAAGATATCGAAATTGAATTTTCACCAGAAGCTATTCGCGAGATCGCTAATATCGCAGAAGCTGTTAATCAAAGCACGGAGAATATTGGTGCCAGAAGACTCCATACTATCTTAGAAAAACTATTGGAGGATCTTTCTTTTGAAGCACCAGAACTCACACTTGATAAGATGCTCATTACGCCAGAATACGTAAAAGAGAAGCTAGGTGAGATTGCGAAGGATCGTGATCTTAGCCAATACATTCTTTAAAATAAAAGCTCTTTAAAGGATAACTCCTTTAAAGGGCTTTTTTTATGCGTTAATTTTCGTTTTAATGCAAAATATGTAGTGTGAAATAATTAGTTAACAGTAAATAAGACGTTTAAATGACAATAAATGCGTTTAACTATATTATAGACTGGTTCAATATCTCCATTTTGACGACATATAATTGACACTGAGCATCTTAGAAATAAGAAATAGGTTGAAAAAACCTACATTTTATAGGACTCTTTTTTCATTAGAATGAAGTTATTTTGTGGTTTATACCCAAAAAGTCCTTAATGATGATAAAAGATAGGGCTTTTTTCTTATTGTAATAAATGCCCAAGTGAAAGAAACTTATGTTATATGACAAATAACTTCGTAATTCTACTAAAGACCTATGAAAAGAAACAATGAATGCCACATTTGTCGAAAATGAGTCGGCTAAGGTCTTATTTTATATAGAAGTCATTTTTAGGAATTAAATAAGGGAGGTAAGTGTTATTAATTTGTTGAACGATAGTAGCTTTAAGACACTTCAAGCGGGAATTGATGCTGCAAACATCAGACAGCGTGCGATTGCTAACAATATAGCCAATAGTGACACCCCTTATTTCAAGCGGTCTGAAGTCAAATTCGAAGAGTTTTTGCAAGATGAAATGAAAGGGAATGTAAGTACATTAAGTGGGAAAACGACAAATGAGAAACATATTCCTATAGGTCTTAGTAGCAAAACCCCTGCTGCGCGAATTTCGACAGATCATAATACGATAATGAATAATAACGAAAACAATGTCGATGTGGATAAGGAAATGACCCTTTTGGCAGAGAATCAACTTCGTTACAATGCCTACATCCAGCAGGTCACAGAACAAATTAAGATGATGCGTATTGCAACGGGAGGGAGTAGCTGATGAACATTAGTAATAGCTTTGACATTAGTTCTTCTGCATTAACTGCTCAGCGTCTTCGGATGGATGTAATTTCCTCAAACATTGCAAATGCAGAAACAACGAGAGCGAAGATGGAGAACGGTGAAGCAGTACCTTATAAACGAAAAATGGTTGTACTAGAAACTAGCAAATCAAGCTTTAAAAATATGCTTCAGGCACAAATGGAAGGCAAGGACATTCAGCAAGGTGTCATCGCAACCTCCATTCAGGAAGATACAGCGCCACTCAAATCGGTGTATAACCCAACACATCCGGATGCAAACACCGAAGGGTACGTATATATGCCTAACGTTGATATAACCAAAGAAATGGTAGATTTAATTAGTGCTTCAAGATCTTATGAAGCAAATGTGACAGCACTAAATGCTTCAAAAGCAATGGTGTCGAAAGCACTTGAGATCGGCAGATAGAGTTTATTAGTTACTACATATTTTTCTAGGAGGGAACAAAGATGATACAAAATACGATGCTACAAACATCTGCTTTACAATCTCCTTCAACGAGCGGTACACAAAATAAATCAACCCCCTCAGATACGATTAAACAATTCTCATCCTATTTAGAAAATGCGATTAGTCAAGTGGCGGATCAAGAGAAAACATCTCATGTCATGTCAACAGAATTTGTTAAAGGGAACGTCAATGTGGATCAAGTCATGATTGCTTCGGAACAAGCACTGCTGAGTTTGCAGTTAACCAATCAAATTCGAAATAAAGTGGTTGAAGCTTATCAGGAAATCATGCGGATTCAAATGTAATAGAGGTATGATTAGCAAAAGTTCGGATGAGGTGACGGAGTGAACGAGAGAATCGCCCAGTATAGAGAGAAGATATCTCAGTATTGGAACAAATTTACCAAAAAACAAAGGATATTACTGATTTCTACGGTGGTGTTTCTCATCATTGCCATCGTTGCGCTTACGATTCAATTCTCTAAAACGGAGTATGAAGTAGCGTTTACTGATCTTAGTGCAGAGGATTCAGCTGGGGTCATGAGCTATCTTGAAAGTGGAAATATTCCTTTTGAGTTAAATAAAGATGGGACAAGCATTTCAGTACCCAGCACACAAGCGGCAAGAGTGAAAGTAGATGTTGGATCACAAGGATTAATTCAGAACGGATCGATTGGTTACGATATCTTTGAACAAAACGGTTCGATGATGGGTTCGACAGATAAAGAATTCGAAGTCAAATACGCTAACGCTTTTAATGGCGAGATTGAACAAATGCTCCGGACTATGCAGGGAGTACAAGATGCAAAAGTATTAGTTAATCTTCCTGAAAAAAGTTTGTTTGCTGGCTCTGATCAAGAAACAGCTTCCGCTTCCGCAGTCCTGACTTTTCAGCCGGGGTATCAAATGTCACAGAAGGCAGTGGACGGATATTTTAACTTAATGAAGACTGCGGTACCAAACTTACCCTTGGAAAACATCACAATATCTACGAATCAGGGTGAAGAACTTCAACCAACCGAGCGTGGCGGAGGCAGTGGACTAGGTGAAGTACAAGAGAACATGGCGCTTCAGAAAAAATATGAGGGCGATGTTCAAAAGAGTGTAAAAGAATTTTTAACAGGTATCATCGGTAACACCGATATTAATGTGCTTGTGACATCAAATCTGAACTTCGACAAAGTGAACGAAACTCAAAATCTGGTTACTCCGGTAGATGAAGAGAACATGAAAGGGATTGAGATCAGTGTTCAAGATATTCAGAGTAGTTACACAGGCGGTACTGCAGAAGATGGCGGTGTAGCAGGAACAGGAGAAGGGGATGTTGTAAACTACCCAGCTGCTGGTTCTGAGACTTCAAGCGGAGAAGATAGTTCCACGACAATCAATTACGAGGTTAACCGAATCGCAAAGGAAATCGTTCAAAGTCCATACACTGTAAAAGATTTAACCATTAATGTAGCAGTTGAACCACCACAAGGACAAGAAATTTTAGATGACCCAACAAGAGATGCGATAGAAACAGTTTTAGTGAATATTGTGAGAGCGTCACTTGCAAATTCAGGAAGTACATATAATGACGCAGATCTAGAAAAGAAAGTCTCTGTACTATCCAAACCATCGCAAGCGGCCACAAATACCCAGACAGGAATTCAGTTGTCTTCTGGTATGATATGGGGCTTAGCAGCGGGTGCTGTATTACTACTAGCAGGCGGAGGATACTTGATTTATCGAAATCGCCGTAAGAAGGAAGAGGAATATGAGGAAGATGATCTTCCGCTTCAGATTCCAACCGAATTTCCTTCTGTCAATTTAGAAACGGTCACAAATGAAAGTCAGGTACGTAAACAACTGGAGTCACTCGCGAAGAAGAAACCGGATGAATTTGTTGATTTGCTTCGGACTTGGCTTGCTGATGAATAGGGGTGAGAGACTTGGTTAAGGCATCAGGAAACGGATTAACAGGAAGACAAAAGGCAGCAATCCTACTCATAACATTAGGACCTGAGGTATCAGCCCAAATTTTCAAGCATCTACGAGATGAAGAGATAGAGCAGCTAACTTTAGAAATTGCAAATGTAAGAAAAGTAGAAGGTGGAGAAAAAGAACTCATTATGTCTGAGTTCCACCAAATTTGTTTGGCCCAAGAATACATTTCACAAGGCGGTATTAATTACGCACGGGAGATTTTAGAAAAAGCACTCGGATCTCAAAAAGCGCTGGAAGTGATTAATAGGCTAACCGCTAACCTTCAGGTCAGACCATTTGACTTTGCTAGGAAGGCGGATCCGAATCAGATTCTTAACTTTATACAAAATGAGAGCCCGCAGACGATTGCACTTGTCTTATCTTACTTGCAATTTGAACAAGCAGCGGCCATCCTTTCCTCTCTTCCGCAAGAGAAGCAAGCGGATGTTGCAAGGCGGGTTGCAGTAATGGATAGCACTTCACCAGAAGTGATCGCCCAAGTAGAAAGAGTACTTGAACAGAAATTATCTTCCACGGTTACGCATGATTACACGAATGCAGGCGGTATTGAATCGATCGTTCAAATCCTAAATGGAGTTGACCGCGGAACAGAGAGAACGATACTTGATTCTCTGGAAATACAGGATCCTGAACTGGCGGAAGAAATCAAGAAACGGATGTTTGTCTTCGAGGATATCGTTAATGTCGATGACCGGTCCATTCAGCGAATCGTTCGAGATATTGATAATGCTGATCTACAGCTTGCACTTAAGGTGGCGAGCGAAGAAGTTCGGAATTCCATCTTTAACAATATGTCTAAACGCATGGCGGAGACCTTTAAGGAAGAAATGGAATTCATGGGACCTGTTAGATTACGTGATGTAGAAGAAGCACAAACCCGGATCGTTGCAACGATTAGAAGACTGGAAGAAGCTGGTGAGATTATTATTGCTCGCGGCGGAGGAGATGATATCGTTGTCTAATCTGATTAAATCCTTTGAGTATGTACCCGTTGATACCCATAAGCAGGTGAAATCGGTTCATGAGTATGGTGAAAAATCAGGTGTTGAAGCGAGTTCTGATCATAATGAGAGAATAGAGGAAGAAGAACAAAAGCCAACGGTTGATGAAGAATCGATTCGAATGAAGCAGGAAATGCTCGAAAATGCGAAAGACTTTGCTGAAAGGCAAGTGCGTGAGGCCGCAGCAGAAGCGGAGCGATTACTCCAAGAAGCTAAGGAACAAATTGCTTCTTGGTGGGAAGAAAAAAGACTTCAAGATGAGCATCTGATGGATGCCCTTCGTTCAGAAGGATATCAGCAGGGTTATCATGAGGGTGCAGACAAGGCAAAAGAAGAGCTTCAAACTTATATGGAAGAAAAAATGTCAGAAGCACAGATGGTGCTGAGTGAAGTTTACGAAGCCAAAGAACAGATTATACAGGAAGCAGAACCTTTTCTAGTTGAACTCAGCACGGCAATTGCAGAGAAAGTAATCGATCATCAGCTTTCAACAGACCCGAGTCTTATGATTGAACTGATTCGAAAGAACTTGGCAAGAAAAAGAGAACAAGGCGTTATCACGTTATGTGTATCTCCTAAGGAATTTTCATTTGTCCAAGCTGCTAGAGAGGAATTGACTTACGCGATCGACTCCCAAGCTGAACTGAAAATATTGCCGGATGCTTCCGTTCGCGATAAAGGATGTGTTATTCGTTCTTCCTTCGGAAGTGTCGATGCCAGAGTGGATACACAACTCACCGAAATTAAGAAAGAATTGATCCGGGTAGCGCTGGATAGCGAGGAGCGAAACGAATTCATATGAAGGTTCTTAGTTCACAGCGATACATGGATCAACTAAAGCAACTGGACCCGGTTCGTATTAACGGAAAAGTTACTCAGGTGATCGGACTGATGGTTGAATCAGAAGGTCCGGATGCAAGCATAGGAGATGTCTGTTACATTTATCCGACGAATTCGACCGTTCCGCTGAAAGCAGAAGTGGTTGGATTCCGAGATAATAAAGTGCTTCTGATGCCGCTTGGTGATCTACAGTCGATTGGTCCTGGCTGTGATGTGGTGGGAACGGGGAAACCTTTGAATATTCAAGTCGGATCTGAACTTCTGGGTAAAGTACTCGATGGTCTAGGACAACCTCTGGATGGTTCACTAATTCCCGCCCGAATGCAGCGCTATTCAACTTCAAGTGCACCCATTAATCCACTGAATAGACCCAGAGTGCTTGAGCCCATTAGTATTGGTGTTCGTGCAATTGATGGACTGCTTACGATTGGTAAAGGACAGCGGGTGGGGATCTTTGCCGGATCAGGGGTTGGTAAAAGTACCTTGATGGGTATGATTGCCCGTAATACATCCGCAGATGTCAATGTGATTGCTCTTATCGGGGAACGGGGACGGGAAGTATTAGATTTTATTGAACGAGATCTTGGGCCTGAAGGGTTGGAACGTTCTGTTGTTATCGTGGCTACATCGGATCAGCCCGCACTTGTGCGTATCAAAGGAGCACTAATTGCAACTACCATTGCAGAGTATTTCCGAGATCGCGGCATGAATGTCATGCTGATGATGGATTCGGTGACAAGGTATGCGATGGCTCAACGTGAAGTTGGTCTTGCGGTTGGTGAGCCGCCAGCAATGAGAGGTTACACACCTTCCGTATTTGCTAGTCTACCTAAACTATTGGAACGAGCGGGAACGGGTCCTGTAGGATCGATTACTGCCTTTTACACGGTCCTTGTGGATGGGGACGACATGAATGAGCCGATTGCTGATGCTGTCCGTGGTATTCTCGATGGACATATTGTGCTGAACCGGGGAATTGCGAATAAAGGACATTTTCCAGCTATAGATGTGCTCGCGAGCATAAGCCGGGTGATGAAAGATATTGCTCCTGCGGAACAGATTGATGCAGCTGAAAATATTAAACGTCTCATGTCGGTCTATAAAAACTCGGAGGATCTAATTAATATTGGTGCTTATCAAAAAGGTTCGAATATAGAGATCGATGAGTCGATTGACCGAATACAGGATATATGGCGGTTTACTCAGCAGAAGGTAGATGAAAAAGTAGTATTGGATGAAGTAAGACAAAGACTAATTACCGAGTTTGCAAGGAGATGACTTAGTACATTATGGGGTTTACTTATCATTTTCAAAAAGTTGTGGATCTCAAGTCGAAGGAGAAAACACAGGCAGAGTGGCTTCTTTCTTCTGCTATTGGTAAACTGCAAGCCGAGGAAAATCATTTGCTGGAACTTGTGAGAGATCGAGAAAATCTCATGGAAGGCATTTCTTCTTTCTCACTGCAAAGCGCTTCGGCTTCTAGTTTACAGGAGATGAATCGTTACGTTCACTATCTAGATGAATGCATCACCCGTAAAAATAATGATGTGGCTCATGCCGAAGTGAACGTAAAACAAAACCAAGCTTTTTTGAACGATAAAATGCTGGATGAAAAAGTGTGGAACCAGGCGCGAGAAAAAGAAAAAATGCATTATCAACAGGAGATGCTCCTTAGAGAACAAAATGAACTGGATGAAATGGCAACGGTGCGCTTTGCTGTAAGAGCACGTTAAAGAATGTGCGGGCGTGATGCACCGAAGGAGGAATGATGTTTGGTAGACAAGGATCGAGAGGAACTGGAGCGAGAGTCCGGAGGGGCTTGGGAGAAATTTATGATTATTGCAATCCCTGTCGTCTTTTGTCTCGTACTGGTTGTTGTACTGCTCGTCGTTCTGAATGTTGATTTCAGAAAAAATGCAATCGATATTGCGAGTAAAATTCCGATAGTGAAAGAATGGATACCAGAGGAAGCTTTAGATCCAGAGACCCAAAAAGAAAGGCAAGCCGAGAAACAAATCGAAAGCAATAAGGCAGTCATCGATAAATTAAAGACACAGCTTGCTGATGCGAAAACGGAGCTAGAGCAGGTGCAACAGGAAAAAGCTGAACAGGATAGCAATGTACAGAAATTAGAAGATGAAATAAAAGAGTTACAAGTAACAACGAGTTCTAGCGATAATGCTACAGCGTCAGATGAAACAGAAACATTAGACCCTTACGAAAAGCAAGTGAAAGAACTCGCAAAAATGTACGGCCAAATGAAGCCGAGTAAGGCAGCTCCTATTATTCAAAGTATGACGCTTGAAGAGCAGGTTCAGCTTCTTGCGGAGATGAAATCAGACGCACAACGTAGCATTCTTGAAAAAATGACGCCTCAAGCAGCTGCTGAAGTTACAGCGGCACTAAAAAATACAACGACTTCTGAAAGTCGGGCCATTGCAGCGTTACAATCCAAAATGAACGACAAACAAGCCACATCAACGACTACATCTAACAGCCGAAACTTGGATAAAAATGAGCTGACTCAAACCTTTTCGTCGATGTCAGCAGACAATGGTGCAAACTTAATTCTTGAGACATATAAACTAAGTCCAGATCAAGCCATCACGATTTTAAAAACAGTAGATGATGCAACAAGATCAAAATTACTAGATCAAATGTCTTCTGCTGATGCTGCTGTCTCTGCAAAAATATTAAATCGTTTGATGGGGAGTAAGAATTAGGTGATATTTTTTATGAAGTGAGAGGAGGTGAAAAAAACGAATGATATCTTCTTTTTCACAAGTAGGAAAAGCAGTTAGTTTGGTGGATTCTGGATCTGAGGCAAGTAAGACTACTGGAAACGAATCATCGGGGTTTCTTGCGGCTTTGCAAGTGAACATGCAGACAACAAGTGAGGGAATGAATCAAGCGGGCAGCAAGGAAGCACCGGCCATGTTTACATTTCTAACTGTAAATTCAGATGAAAGTGTTGCTCAGGAACTTACCACAAGTACTTTGGACGAAGCTACTCTTACCATGGAAGCAGAAACGATAATTGATGACCTCATTACAACGCTTGAGCAAGAAGAAGATGAAAAAAATAGTGAAGAACATGAGGAAATGATATCCAATCTGAAAGGGTGGCTGCAGCAAGCCTTATATTATCTCTATCCTGTAAATAATGAAGAATCAGCAGAGCAAAACGTATCTACTCAAGCCATTAATGCACTCTCAGAGCAGTCGGATACAGTAAAGTATGCACTGCAAGAAGTACTACATCAATTGGTAGAAGCAAGTAAAACAAATTCAGAAGCAGCTGCACCATTAGAAGATCTTATACATACCAAGGAGCAGCTTATCGTAAATCTGAAAGAGATTTTAGGGAAATCAGAAGTAAAAACAGAGGCCGTTACTAAATTAAATTCACTGATGACCGAACTTAGCCTGATTGCAAAAAGCAACCCCACTTCATCAGAAAAAGCAATGTTTTCTATAGAACCTCCGCTCCTTTCAGGGGATGTTGAGATTTCCGAAAACGTCGGTGAACAAAACGGTAGTAACAAGCTAGCAGCAAAAGAAATGATCAAAGTAACGACTCTTGATGAGTCAATACAGCAGAGTGTAGATCCCGAATCTTCTCAGGAAGTGAATTCCGAGGAAACGCAGGATAATCAAGCGACAAACCTTATCACTGCAGGACAGTTAGCTTTAAAGAATGGGACAGCACCACTAACTAGATCAGAAACGGTCATACCGGTTCAACAATTTTCTAAAGAGATGTCTGAATTTGTCGTCAGTAAATTTGAAATTGTGAAGCAACAGGGAATGACAGAAGCAGTTATTTCTTTAAGACCTCAACATTTAGGTCAACTGGACGTGCAGTTATCGATGCAAAATGGTCATTTGATTGCAAAGTTCATGACAGAGCATGCAGGAGCGAAGGATTTGCTGGAACAACAAATGACGCAGTTAAGAGCTGTACTTCAGGCTCAAGGGATTCAGGTAGAACGACTTGAAGTCACCCAGAACACTTCATTATCGTCACATCTGTATCAGGACGGTGGTAGTTCAAACGGACAGCCTGGTAACCAGCGCAGATCTAAAGAACGAGAACAAAGCAATGAAGATCTACTAACTACAGTGGAGATACAAGATGAGCTTCGTGCATGGATGCAGGAGCAGCAAGAATTAGAGTTATATACAGAAGGCGATCAGACGAGCGGATTCACTGCGAAAATATAATGAGCGAAGCGGGGTGTGAAAATGTCAGCAGATATTATTTCAACTATGAATATTTGGCCTAACTATTCAGCTTCCAATGTAACTACAGCAGCGGGTAAAGAATCCTCAGATGCGATGGGTAAGGATCAATTTTTAAAAATACTGATTACTCAGTTACAGAACCAGAATCCGATGCAGCCGATGGAAGATAAAGAATTTATCGCTCAAATGGCTCAGTTTACTTCTGTAGAACAATTATCGAATATATCGGGTCAACTTCAAAATTTATCGCAATCTTTAGGTGCGGTTTCTGGCCTAATTGGAAAACAAGTAAGCTGGATTGGTACAAGCGAGGGGTCAAATGATGGTGCTGTTCAAAGTGGTGTCGTGGAATCCATTATTATTCGGGATCAAATGCAGTATGCAGTTATTAATGATAAGGAAATTGCGTTAAAAGACATTACTCAGATCAGTGATGTAAAAACAGAAGAAATAGTCTTGGAAGCCAGTGCCTCTTCTGATGAAAAAGTTGATGTAAGCGAAGAAGCTGATGGAGCTGAGGGATGAGTGGCGGCTCTGTAAGAGTAGGTCAACTCTATACAAGTACAGTTAATTCACCCATCACACGTGATACCAATAAGTCAGTATCTGAAGAAACTATTTCTTTTAACAAACTATTTCATGATGAGTGCATAAAGCTTAGTAATCATGCTTCTAAAAGATTAGAGCAGCGAGGTATAGAGCTGGGTAAAGATCACTTAGAGAAGATTGCAGAGGCTGTTGATAAGGCTGCGGCCAAAGGTTCCAAAGAAACGCTTGTGCTGATGGAAGATACCGCTTTTATTGTAAATGTAAAGAACCGAACGATCGTAACTGCGGTGAATGGACCCTCGTTATCAGAAGGTGTATTTACGCAGATTGATAGTGCTATTATCATTCCTTAATTATCTATATGAGGCTGGACCTAACGGAAAGCCTGAGGGTTGCGGATCGACAGAAGCAGCCAATCAACCAATCGGAGGTAAAATAATTATGCTTAAATCCATGTACTCCGGAGTATCCGGCATGAGAGGGTTCCAAACGAAGCTGGATGTCATCGGTAATAACATTGCAAACGTGAATACTACAGGATTTAAATCGAGCCGAGTGATGTTTAAGGATATTATGAGTCAAACTACTGCAGGTGCAACCTCCCCTACGGATGAAACCGGCGGTGTGAATTCTAAACAGGTTGGGCTTGGAGTTAGTGTAGGATCTATCGATACGATGCATCTAGCAGGTAGTGCACAGACCACGAATAATCCAACGGATCTTCGTCTGGAAGGAGACGGATTTTTCCTTGTCAGCCTTTCGGAAGATCAGGAAGTTCCTTACCTGACACGGGCTGGAGATTTTCATGTGGATGCCAATCGCAGACTGGTTACCTCGGATGGATTGTTCGTGCTTGATTCAGGCGGTGCTCCCATTACGCTTGATGATGAGGTAGTCGCTTTTTCTATCGGTCAGGATGGAACCATTAACCAACAAATGGCGGATGGAACGATGGAAGCTGGCGTACAACTAGGGATCGGTAAAGTATCTAACCCGAGCGGCCTTGATAAAATCGGAGGCAATTTGTATCGAATGACAATGAATGCAAATCTCGACGGGGAGCTGGAGATTGTAACGGCAAATAATGCGGAAGCAGGTACGGGTTCCATCGTGGCCGGTCAGCTTGAGATGTCAAACGTTGATTTAACCGGAGAGTTTACAGAGATGATCGTTGCGCAGCGTGGTTTTCAGGCCAATTCCCGCATAATTACCACTTCTGATGAAATACTTCAAGAAGTCGTCAATCTTAAACGTTAATGACTAGTATCTGCACAGGGAAGCGAAGCGTGCTCCCTGAGGCAGGTTACTGCAGGAGGTATCTAGAGATGATAGCAGTTACAAAGCTAAACGGAGAAAGCCTATTTTTAAATGCGTTGCTCATTGAGACTGTGGAAGAAACACCGGATACATACATCACCCTGATCACAGGTAAACGTTTAATTGTACTTGAAAAAGCAGATGAAGTAATTCGTAAGATCAAGGAATATAACCGGGGAATCGGTATCCATGCGGCGACAATTAAATTGCAGCAGCAAACGGAGGATATGTAAATGAAGAAAATGTTACCCTGGATCTCTACCATTATGCTTGCCGTTACACTTATCGTGCTGGTGACCATCATCATGAAGGGTCAGATGAATGCAGGAAACGAACAGCCAACTTCGAAAGTGAGCGACAACAAACCACATCTATCAGCAGATGAAATTGTTGAGGTAAGTTCAGAAATTATCGATATCAAAACAAATTTGGCCGATCCTAATTATCTTGTGCAAATGAACTTTGCCATTCAATTGGATAGTAAAAAAGCGAAGGAAGATTTTGAGAAAATTAAAGATTTGATTGTGACTCCGATTATTATTCAAAAGCTGGCAGACACAAGCCCTGAAACGCTGAATGTAACGTCAGGAAGAAAGAAATTCAATAGCGAGTTGAAAGTATTAATTAACAAAGAACTTACAGAAGGCCAATTACAAGATATCCGAATTACGAAGTTTCTTTCGACGCCAATGATGTAATGTGTCCCGGCTCAATTTTAAACCTGCAAGGGGGTGAATGAAATGGTTGATGTATTATCACAAAATGAAATTGATGCCCTCCTCGCAGCTCTTTCCTCTGGAGAAATGGATGCTGAAGAGCTGAAAAAGGAAGATAGCCAGAAGAAAATAAGGTCGTACGACTTTAAAAGAGCAGTTCGGTTTTCTAAAGATCACATTCGAAGTTTAACCCGAATTCATGAAAACTTTGCTCGGTATCTGACGACATATTTTTCCGCTCAGCTACGAACGTTTGTTCAGATCAATGTAGTGCAAGTAGAACAATTGCCTTATGACGAGTTTATTCGCTCTATTCCTAAAATGACCATTTTGAATATATTTGAGGCAGAACCGCTTCAAGGGAGAATGGTACTTGAGGTGAATCCGAATGTTGCTTATGCAATGCTCGATCGTCTGCTTGGGGGTCCAGGTACATCTACTGCGAAAGTAAACACCATGACTGAGATTGAAATCATCATTATGGAGCGTATTTTCAGTAAAGCATTCGACAGTTTGCAAGAAGCATGGAAAACGGTTCTTGATATTAAACCTCGTATGGAGGCCTTGGAGACGAATCCACAGTTTATGCAGATTGTATCGCCGAACGAGACGATTGCTCTGATCTCGCTCAGCACGAAGATTGGGGATACGACAGGTATGATCAACCTTTGCATTCCACATGTAGTTGTAGAGCCGATCATGTCAAAACTTTCAACCCATCAATGGTTTATATCGGAGAAAAAATCGCGAGCTCCTGAAGAAATGGTAGCTTTGAAAGAAAGAGTGAAGAAAGCCAAACTCCCGATTATTGCGGAGCTCGGTGAATCCCAGATATCGATTGCTGAGTTTTTGTCGCTTGGAGTCGGCGATGTGATTGCACTAGGTAAACCGGTAAACGAAGGATTAACCATTAAAGTAGGCGAAAAGGCCAAATTTATAGGAAGTCCAGGCAGTCTCAGAGACCGAGTAGCAGTACAGATAGATGAGATCCTCATTGAAGGAGTTGAAGAACTTGACGAGTAAAGACTTTTTGTCTCAGGAAGAGATCGATGCTTTATTAAAGCAAACAGAATCTATTTCCAGCGGTGAGCCGGTAGTGCAAACAGTGGATGATTATTTGACCCCACTCGAACAGGATGCCCTCGGTGAGATTGGGAACATCACATTTGGCAGTGCGGCTACGGCACTTTCCACTTTGTTAGGTAATAAGGTAGATATAACGACACCGAAAATTTCTATTATTAAAAGGTCAGAGTTTGAGCAGGAATTTCCCAAACCTCATGTGACCGTTCATGTCACTTATGTAGACGGTTTTGAAGGAATTAATTCACTCGTAATCAAGAAGAGAGATGCTCAGGTCATCGCTGATCTCATGCTTGGCGGTGAAGGGAATCCTAAGGACGAAGAACTGAATGAAATTCATATCAGTGCTGTTCAAGAAGCAATGAATCAAATGATGGGTTCATCAGCCACATCGATGTCTACTCTATTTAATAGATTCGTTAATATATCCCCGCCAAGTATAGATATTCTAAACACAACTAGCGGAGAAGGGTTAAATAATTTCCCGGTAGATGAGACGATGATTAAAGTTTCATTCCGTCTACTTATTGGGGATTTGATTGATTCTACGATTATGCAACTGCTGAGAGTGGATTTCTCTAAAGATATGGTGAGAATGCTGATTCATGGCACGGAAGAGATGGAAGAGGTATCTACAGGTAATGTGACTGAAACAATGGCACCGGTAGAAGAAGCAGTAAGTGCGCCGCCACAACCTGCAACCTATGAGTCTCCTGCTTATGAGCAACCAATGCATCAAGCAGAGGAGAATGTTCCTTATCAGGATCCTTGGCAAGCACCTATACCGCAGCAGCAGAACCCATATCAAAATTACCCAAACCAAGGTATGCAGCAACCTGCGCAAATGTCGAATCCAGAGCCGCAACATTACGGGAACATGCACGCTCGTGGTGTAAATGTGCAACCAGTACAGTTCGCAAACTTCCAAAACGGTGCTTTTGGGCAACCAAGCGACAATAATTTGAATTTATTGATGGACATACCACTAAAGGTAACCGTAGAATTAGGAAGGACCCAAAAGCAAATTAAGGATATTCTGGAATTGTCTCAAGGCTCCATCATTGAACTCGATAAACTGGCCGGTGAGCCCGTGGATATACTTGTCAATCAGAAGTTGATTGCTAAAGGTGAAGTGGTTGTCATTGATGAGAATTTTGGAGTACGAGTAACCGATATCGTAAGCGAGTGGGACCGACTACAGAAAATACAATAAGCAACATATTCAAGGAGGATTTTAATTAACATGGCAAATCGAATTTTAATCGTGGACGACGCAGCATTTATGAGAATGATGATACGGGATATTTTGAGCAAGAACGGGTTTGAAGTTGTCGGAGAAGCTCAGGACGGAGCACAGGCAATTGAAAAGTTTAAAGAACTTCGTCCTGACTTGATCACGATGGATATTACGATGCCGGAGATGGATGGTATCGCTGCACTTAAAGAAATTAAGAAAGTGGATCCTAATGCCAAAGTGATTATGTGTTCAGCGATGGGACAACAAGCCATGGTTATTGATGCGATTCAAGCAGGAGCCAAAGACTTTATCGTGAAGCCTTTCCAATCGGATCGCGTAATTGAAGCGATTAATAAGACATTAGGCATTTAATGTAAATGGCAGATTCAGGTCAAACGGATTCTTGGGGATCAAGTTACTTTGGTTCGATCCTCTCTGTCGTATTCGTACTTAGTATCATCGTCATATGTATTGTTCTTTTGATCCGTTTTTTGGGAAGAAAGAATCAATCTTTTTTTCAAAAACGGACGATGAGAGTTATCGGTGGAGTGGGGCTTGGACCTAGCAAGTCACTTCAAATCGTCGAAGTTGGCAGCAAACTTTATATTCTTGGGATTGGAGACGATGTGCATATCATTGACACTTTGTCTGAGCCTGGGGAAATCAGAGCACTAGTAGCTCAGTTTGAAAGGGAAGGGACATCAGAACCTTCCTTCGCCAAACTTATTACAGGTGTAAAGAATAAGCTCAGTAAAAATAAAGCGGAATCCTTTGATATGGAAGAAGCTTCATTTAGTGCGTTATTTGAGAAAAAACTTCGAGAGATGCCTGATCGTAAGGATCAAATGGAACGCTTGCTTGAAGAAGAAGAAACAAGAGAGCGGTCGAGAGATTCATGAACAAAAAGATGGTAATAGTTTGCTTACTATGGGCGGTTCTCCATCTCATGATGGGGACGGAAGCGTACGCGCAGCCAATTCCGGATATCAATATTGAGATTGGGAATGGGGATAGTGGAGAGCCCAGCACAAGCTCTTTATCCATCATTCTTTTTGTAACCATTATCAGTATTGCACCCGCCATTCTAGTACTGATGACAAGTTTTACTAGAATCGTCATCGTTTTAAGTTTTGTACGAACATCACTGGGTACCAATCAAATGCCGCCAAATCAGGTGCTCGTTGGACTAGCCCTTTTTCTTACCTTATTTATTATGTCTCCAACGATATCTACCATTAATGATGTTGCGCTTCAGCCTTACTTAAAGGGTGAAATAACACAAATGGAGGCACTGAGTGAAGCTACGGAACCCATGAAGAAATTTATGTTTTCACATACAAGGGAAAAAGACTTACTTCTGTTCATGGATTATAACGGGATGGAAAAGCCGGAAACTTATGAGGATATTCCGCTCACTGTCATGGTTCCTGCGTATGCAATCAGTGAACTGAAAACCGCTTTTCAGATGGGATTCATGATTTTCATTCCTTTTTTGGTCGTCGATATTGTTGTGTCAAGTACCCTTATGGCAATGGGGATGATGATGTTGCCGCCGGTCATGATTTCTCTTCCGTTCAAAATTCTTCTTTTTGTACTGGTGGACGGCTGGTATCTCGTAGTTAAATCTTTACTCCTTAGCTTCAGTCCGTAAGTCAAGGATCATCTAGACATTGGGAGGTGGCGCCTTGACAGGGGATTTTATCATTGAGCTAGCAGGGCAAGCGATATTTGTCGCTTTGAAAATAAGTGCCCCCATGCTGGTCCTTGGACTTGTTGTAGGGCTGATCATTAGTATTTTTCAAGCAACAACGCAGATTCAAGAACAAACGTTAGCTTTTGTTCCCAAGATTGTAGCGGTTCTTTTGGCACTACTGTTATTTGGCCCTTGGATTCTCGCATCGATGGTTGATTTCACTTATAACATCTTGGACAATCTTCACAATTATATCGGGTAGGTTGATCAATCATGGAGATGATACTTCAAGGATTTTCTGTAGCTTTGCTAATTTTTTGTCGAATAACAGCTTTTTTTGTAGTAGCGCCGGTGTTTTCTACACCAGGGGTACCTCAAATTTTCAAAATAGGACTATCTGTCTTTATCACGATTATTGTTTACTTAACTTTTGGTACGGACCAGGTTATTGCGATGGATGCAGCTTACGTACTACTTATATTCAAGGAAGTCTTAATGGGACTGCTGTTAGGTTATGTTGCACTTCTCATGATTACGGCCATCCAAACCGCAGGAGCGTTCATCGATATCCAGATTGGTTTTAGTATGGCAAACGTGTTTGATCCGATGACAGGTACATCAGTACCTCTCACAGGGAACTTGAAGTACGCTTTTGCAATTCTATTGTTTCTAACGATGAATGGACATCACAGGATGCTGGATGCCATCGTATACAGTTATAGATGGGTGCCTCTTGCTGGAAACGATATCTTTCGGGCATTTGCAGACGGCAGTGTTGCAGAACTTCTGATCCGTGCCTTTGCACAAGCTTTTATGCTTGCGTTCCAGATGGCTGCACCGCTAGTGGTTGCTTTATTTATGACAGACGTAGGGCTTGGGTTTCTTGCGAGAACGGCACCGCAGTTTAATGTCTTTGTTATAGGGGTTCCACTGAAAATCATTGTGGGTCTTTCCATGATGTTACTCGTTGTACCAGGCTTTCTATACATTTTCGAAAATCTGTTTGGTGTATTATTTGAAGCAATGCAGGGTGTCTTAGAGGTAGTTGGTCAGAGACCTTAAGTAAGACAAATGCGGGAGGAGAGTAGGATGAGATTTAAACTGGACCTGCAGATGTTTTCCGGAGAGAAGACAGAAAAAGCGACGCCCAAGAAACGCCAGGAGTCAAGAAAAAAAGGGCAAGTTGCCAAAAGTATGGAAGTTTCCGGAGCGGCCATTTTGCTCACCTGCTTTATGTGTTTCGTTGTTTTTGGAGATTTTTATAAAGAACGAATAACCTATGCTTTTACAGATATCTTTATGAACAGGCTTAGCATGGATGTTACGATACCGAATGTGATGTCCATGTTCGGACAGCTCGGCATTCAGATTCTTATTATTCTTGCTCCTGTTTTTGCGGCTGGCGTTATTGTCGGAATCCTCGTGAATTATTTACAAGTCGGCTTTCTGCTTACTGGAGAAGGGGTTACTCCCAAGTTTAGCAAGCTTGATCCTATAAAAGGGCTTAAAAATATTCTATCCATGAGATCCATTGTGGAGCTGCTCAAATCAGTTTTGAAAATGCTCATTATCGGTTTTCTTGTGTATAACATTTTGTGGGGGGCAAAAGATCAGTTTGCAAAACTCAGCCATTTATCATCAGAGGGAATTCTGACCTTCGCTGCAGAGATGACCAAGAAACTGGGTCTTAATATAGGAATCGCATTATTTGTCCTTGCTATACTCGACTACATGTACCAGAAATATGAATATGAGAAGAACATTCGAATGTCCAAGCAAGATATTAAAGATGAGTATAAAAAAATGGAGGGTGACCCCCTTATTAAAGGAAAGATTCGTGAACGCCAAAGACGTATGGCGATGCAGCGGATGATGCAAGAGATTCCAAATGCGGATGTCATCATTACGAATCCAACCCATTTTGCTGTAGCGCTGAAGTACGATGGAAATGAAATGGATGCTCCAAAGGTGATTGCAAAAGGAGCGGATCACGTAGCACTCCGAATAAGGGAGATTGCTAAGGATAATGGAATTATGCTTATGGAAAATAAGCCGCTGGCAAGAGCATTGTTTCAACGTGCGGAGATTGGCGACTCCATTCCTGCGGATCTCTTTCAGGCGGTCGCTGAAGTATTAGCATATGTGTATAACTTAAAAGGCAGAAATAAACCATCGGGGAATCGGAGGCACAGAAACCAGTGAAAATAAAAGAGTTATCAGTCCTAGTTGGAATTATCGGCATTGTGCTCATGATGATTCTACCTATACCCGTTGGATTACTGGATGTCCTTTTGGTCATCAACATTGCAATTGCGCTCATGATCTTGCTGGTAGCTATGAACACAAAGGAAGCTTTGGATTTCTCTATCTTTCCTTCTTTACTGCTTGTAACGACTTTATTTCGACTATCTTTGAACATATCAACGACCAAACATATTCTTGCTGAAGCCTATGCCGGAAAAGTGGTTGCGACTTTCGGAAGTTGGATATCCAGTGGACAACCCATTGTTGGTTTTATCGTGTTCCTGATCCTGGTTGTTGTCCAGTTTATTGTTATAACGAAGGGGTCTGAACGTGTCGCTGAGGTAGGAGCAAGATTTACGCTGGACGCGATGCCGGGTAAACAAATGAGTATCGATGCTGATCTCAATGCTGGTCTTATTAACGAACAACAGGCAAAAGAGAGACGTAGTAAAATTGAACGAGAAGCTGACTTTTACGGGGCTATGGATGGTGCAAGTAAGTTTGTTAAAGGAGATGCGATTGCAAGTATTGTTATCTTGCTGATCAATCTCGTCGGTGGATTCATTATTGGGATGGTTATGTTAGGAATGAGCTTTGGCGATTCCTTATCTACATATTCCCTGTTAACCATTGGGGATGGACTGGTAAGCCAGATTCCCGCACTACTTATCTCCACAGCTTCCGGACTGATTGTAACTAGAGCAGCATCAGATGGAACATTTGCGGATGATATTACAGGTCAGTTATTTTCATATCCAAAGCTCATGTATATCGTTGCAGCTACGGTAACTTTCCTGGGAGTCTTCACGCCAATCGGTCCGATTACAACCTTGCCTCTGGCGGGTCTGCTATTTTTCGGAGGTTGGAAGATGCAGAAGAATCTCAATAGTAAGCAGATTTCCGAAGAACAGATGGAAGAAGAACAACAGATTGAAGAAGTTCGAAGTCCGGAGAGTGTAATTAATTTGCTTCAGGTGGATCCTATTGAATTTGAGTTTGGTTATGGACTCATTCCTCTTGCCGATACCGGACAAGGTGGAGACTTACTGGATCGGATCATTATGATCCGCAGACAGTGTGCGCTTGAGCTCGGTCTTGTCGTTCCTGTGATTCGGATCCGCGACAATATACAGCTTAGACCTAGTGAATATGTAATCAAGATCAAAGGCAACACTGTGGGCGGCGGAGAATTGTTACTTAACCATTACTTAGCAATGAGCCCAGGATATGATGATGATTCGATCAGCGGTATTGAGACCATGGAACCGGCTTTTGGGCTTCCAGCGTTATGGATAGATGAGTTGACGAAAGATCGTGCAGAGTTGTCAGGGTACACCGTTGTTGATCCTCCATCTGTTGTTGCAACACATCTGACAGAACTTATTAAGAGACATGCACATGAACTGTTAGGACGACAAGAAACCAAAGCAATTATAGATAATTTAAGAGAAAGTTATCCAGCACTAGTAGATGAACTCATTCCTTCTGTACTCTCGATTGGAGATATTCAGAAAGTTTTGGCTAAGTTGCTCAGAGAGAAGATCTCAATACGTGACATGGTGACGATCGTAGAGACATTAGCGGATTATGGTACATATACAAAAGACCCAGATGTTCTCACTGAATATGTAAGACAAGCTCTATCAAGACAAATAACTCAGCAGTATACCCTGAAAGGGGAGACGATGCGGGTGATTACAGTAGGACCTAATCTTGAGAAAAAAATTGCCGAGAGTGTCCAGCAGTCGGAGCAAGGGAGCTATTTAGCACTAGATCCTGTATCAAGTCAAACGCTGTATCAAAAATTGACAGAACAAGTCAATCGTCTGATTCAGTCGGGTCAACAACCTATTGTTCTTACATCACCTACCATTCGGATGTATCTCCGTCAGATTATCGAAAGAACGATGCAAGATATACCTGTGTTGTCGTACAGTGAGCTAGAACCAAATGTTGAAATTCAAAGCGTTGGGGTGGTGAACTTATGAAAATGAAAAAATACATCGTTGATACCATGCCCGAGGCCATGAAACTCATTCGGAATGAACTTGGACAAGATGCAGTGATCCTGTCTACCAAAACAGTTCGAGCAAGTGGTTTAGCAGGAATACTGCGCAAACACAAGATCGAAGTCATCGCAGCAGTTGAAGAAGACAAAGTACAGCCAAAGGAACCTGTCCAGGTTCCTCCTGCTGTCATTCAGACAATGCCAAGGAATGCGGTTCCTGAAGTGTATCGAAAAGCAGGGAATTTTAATGAAAAAGAAACAATTGCCCAGTCTTTATCAGAAACGAACGAAATAAAGCCAAAGGCGACTCTGCAACACAAAACACAAGAATCAGAAGAATTTCCGAGTCTTCCTGCAGAGTTACAGCCGCACCCAGAAGGGGCGGATTTTTCCGTTTCTTCAAGACAGGAGCAGTTGAATGGAGAAATGGAAGCAGGAAGTCTGACGGAGAAACTTCTCCAAGAGATCAGTCAAATGAAAACGTTTATGGCTACGCTCGCTGAGAGTCAATCTAATGAAGCAAGTTTACCTGGAAATTTGAATGAGATTCGCACAAAGCTGAAAGATCAAGGAATCGCCACGGACATTTGGAGCAGCTGGATGGATTCAGCAAAGCGGACTATTCAGGTTTCGGAGGAAGAAGCAGGAGAAAGCATCGTTAGACCTCTGATTGAGGAGTTTTTATCAGAACGGATTACGGACGGAATTAACAAGTCCACTCGAATTGTGTACGTGGCAGGCCCGACAGGCGTAGGCAAAACAACAACGATAGCGAAACTTGCTGCAGAGCAAATGTTCAAGCATAAACGAAAGGTGGGGCTCATTACTGCTGATACGTATCGTATTTCCGCTGTTGAACAGTTGCGGACGTATGCTGCGATTCTCGGTATCCCACTTGAAGTCGTGCAGTCACCGGCGGATACCATAAGAGCACTGGATCATCTCTCTGATTGTGATTTGATTCTTATGGACACAGCGGGCCGTAATTATCGTAATGAGATCACCGTCTCCGAACTCAAAAGCTTGCTGCCGGATGATCCGGAAAGCGAACTTGTTGTGGTACTTAGCCTGACAGCCAAAACAGAAGACATGCTTACGATACTGGGTCACTTTCATAAATATGGAACACCAAAATTGATTTTTACAAAAATCGATGAAACAGACACACTTGGAGCGCTCTTCAACGTCCTGAAACAGTATCCAAGTAAGCTAGCTTACATTACTACGGGGCAAAACGTACCGGAGGATATTATGCTTCCTGATCCAAAAAAATTAGCTGATTTCATTCTTGGGAGTGAGCCGTCATGATAGATCAGGCGGCTTCTCTAAGAGAAATGATGTTAAACAATTCCCTTCCCCAGCTGAATGAGGAGAATTTAGTTCAGACAAAGAAAAGGAATCAAGCCAGACTCATTGCGATTTCGAGCGGTAAAGGAGGTGTAGGTAAATCAAACTTTACACTTAATCTCGCTTTAAAACTGCATGCAGCTGGCAAAAAGGTGTTGGTGTTTGATGCGGATCTAGGGATGGCAAATATCGATGTATTAATGGGCGTGTCTTCTAGATTCAGTCTATATCATGTGCTCAAGGGAGAAAAAAGAATTCAAGATATTATTCAGTTTGGTCCACATGGACTGCCCTATGTGGCAGGTGGATCAGGGCTCATCGAACTTTTGTCTCTAACCGAAGAAGATATTCACGGTTTTACATCTGACCTGGAGCATCTATCTGGGGAATTTGATTATATTTTGTTTGATACCGGAGCCGGTCTTTCTCTGGAGAACAGGCGTTTTATCGCCGCTGCTGATGAGTGTATTGTGGTTACGACGCCGGAACCTACTTCTATTACGGATGCTTACGCATTAATAAAAGTGATGCACAGACACCTTAGTGATCCTGTAGCTTTTAGCATTGTGGTGAATCGGGCTGAGAACCGAAGGGAAGCGGAACAAGTCAGCGCTAAAATTGGACTTGTTGCGAAGCGATTTTTAAATGCTACCATTCCTTTGCTGGGGTATGTTTCAGACGATCAGCATGTTATGCGAGCTGTGAAGAAACAAACACCTTTTACGGTGATGTATCCGCAGTGTACTGCATCCCGAGACATGGAAAGAATTGCGTCGGGATATATGGATCTTGCATTACCTTTGACACAGAATACACAAGGATTCAAAGGATTTATGAACAAATGGTTAAAGAAAACCATCTAATGTAGGTTTCACTTAAATTCAGGGGTGTCAAACATGTCAGTCTATCAAGTACTTGTTGTAGATGATTCAGCTTTTATGAGGAAAATCATTACCGATTTAATTGAACAAGATCCCGCTTTTAAAGTGATGGAGACAGCAACTACTGGAAAAGAAGCGATAGAAAAAGCAAGAGAACATCATCCTGATTTAATAACAATGGATGTAGAGATGCCTGTACTTAACGGTCTAGATGCTCTTAAAGTAATCGTGGCTGAGGATGAAATCCCGATTATTATGCTCTCAGGAATCAATGAAATGGGTTTGCGAGAGACAATTATGTCGCTGGAAGCGGGAGCATTTGATTTTATACGAAAACCGTCAATCAACCATGGACAGGACATTGAAGAAGTTGGGAACGAGCTTCGGAATCAGATGAAAGAAGCCATGCTAATGAAGGCAAGGCGCGCTGAAAGAAAATTGAGTGAAGAATCGCTGACAGAAAAAGTAGACTTGCAAACACAAGAGCAGCATGAAGTTCCATCTCTCAACATTCAAAAATTGAATCATCCTCATTTGTATAAGTCTCGTCCTGCAAAAGATACACAAACGAAAGAATCGAAGCCGGTTTTTTCGCCGAAGCCGGTCACAAATAAGAATAATAAGAGTACTAAGGATAATAAGAACGATGAAAAAGTCAAGAATAGCACTCAGAAAAAAACGATAGTTTCTTCACCTGAAATTCCTGTTTCTTTGAAAACTCATGATGTATCCCAAGTGTTTAGCCGCAAAAATGTAACGGTTACGCTGGAGGATACACAAAGTGAAAAACAAAAGACGAATACGATGATCCAGCAACTGGTAGCCATTGGATGTTCTACAGGTGGACCACGGGCGCTTAAATCATTGTTATCCCAAATTCCTAAGAATTTTCCCGCTCCCATCGTCATTGTGCAGCATATGCCGCCTGACTTTACCAGATCGCTTGCGAATCGCATTGATTCATTTAGTCATATTCGGGTAGTTGAAGCAGAGCAAGGAATGCATCTGGAAGCAGGAGTAGCGTATATTGCTCCAGGCGGATATCACATGAGGGTGATTGAAGTGACAAATGGGAAATATGAACTTCGCTTAAGCCAGGAAGAAATCGTGAATGGACATCGCCCTTCCGTAGATACCCTATTCGAATCCATTATCCCCTATTCTAAACTGCAGAGGCATATTGTTCTTCTTACAGGGATGGGCAGTGATGGAGCTAGGATGATGAAGCGTCTTTACGATACAGGAGTGTGTTCCACTTTTGCGGAGAACGAAGAAAGCTGTGTTGTGTATGGAATGCCGCGAGCAGCAGTAGAACTCGCCTGTGTTCAGCAAGTATTGCCTCTAAAAGAATTAACCTCGAAGCTGATCCAAGCGGTTATGAACCAAACCTAATTCACGAAGGGGGTATTTCAAAGTGGATATGAATCAATATTTGTCCATGTTTATTGATGAGTCTAACGATCATCTACAATCTTTGAACGAAAAAATGCTAGAGCTTGAACAAAGTCCCGAAGATTTATCTATCGTTCAGGTGATTTTTAGATCTGCACATACATTAAAAGGGATGGCAGCAACGATGGGGTTTGAGGATCTTGCTTCTCTGACGCATAAAATGGAAAATGTGCTTGATCTCGTTCGAAACGAAAAAATGAAAATGAAAGAATCGATATTTGATGTTTTATTCCAGAGTCTGGATGCACTCGAGTCCATGGTACAGGATATTATGGCAGGCGGAGAGGGAAAACTGGATGTCTCCCATATTGTTTCTTCCTTACTAGCGATTGAAAAAGGAGAAGAGAATTCACCTTCTGAGGTAAAAGCTCCACATGTTTCTGGTACAGACACTGCTTCTTCAATGCCCTTGCTTGATGAATTCCAAAGCTCTGTACTCTTACAGTCGATTCATGATGGCGCAGGAGTGATGTTTATACAAGTTAGCATTAGCAGAACAAGTCAGTTAAAATCGGTTCGTGCTTATATGGTGTTCGATCTGCTGGAACGATCGGGTGACATCATTAAGACAGAGCCATCCGTTCAGCAAATAGAACAAGATCAATTTGAATATGAATTTTCATTATATTACATAACACAGATGCAATCGGAAGAGTTAAAGAAAGCAATTCTTAATATTTCAGAGATCGAAGAAGTGAATGTCACTCCATTAACTGAAGAAATGCTGGGGCTGGGGTCTAAAGAAGCGGCAGCTGCTACGGAAGTGATGGAAAAGTCTGAAGCAACACAAGAAACAGATACAAATAGTACGATGATTGAGAACACGGAAGCAGTACCAGGCGATGCAAAAGAGAAAACAGTTCGAGCTGCTTCAAAAACAAATACGGCAGCTGCAGCTTCTAAAACCATTCGTGTAGATATTGAACGGTTAGACGTTCTTATGAATTTATTCAGTGAATTATTAATCGATCGTTCCCGTTTAGAACAGCTCTCTAATGAACTGGAGCATACCGACTTAATCGAAACGGTTGCCCATATGAGCAGAGTAAGTTCGGACTTACAAAATATAGTACTTAAGCTTCGAATGGTTCCGGTAGATACCGTATTCAATCGGTTCCCAAGAATGATTCGAGATTTGGCCAAATCACTAAATAAAAAAGTGGATCTTGTTATTACAGGTGCGGATACAGAACTTGATCGTACGGTTATTGATGAGATTGGGGACCCGCTTGTTCATTTACTTCGTAACGCAGTAGACCACGGGGTGGAATCAATCTCGACCAGAGTGGAGTCGGGGAAATCCGAAACGGGTACCATTCAATTAAGGGCATTCCATAGCGGCAACCATGTATTTATTGAGATTGAAGACGACGGTGCCGGGATATACCGAGATAAATTACTTAAAATCGCTATATCACGTGGCGTCGTAACGGAAGCTGAATCCGCCGAGATGACAGATCAGCAAGTCTTTCAATTATTGTTTGCGCCTGGTTTCAGTACAGCAGAAACCATCTCAGACATCTCAGGCAGAGGCGTAGGTCTTGATGTAGTTAAGGCGAAAATCACTTCACTTGGTGGGAATGTGACCATTCATTCAGTCCCGGGAAAAGGAACGAATTTTTCGGTTCAACTGCCGCTGACTCTTTCTATTATCTCAGCAATGCTCATTAAGCTTGGAAGTGAGAAATATGCTATTCCGCTTTCTTCGATCGTAGAAACAGGCATTGTGAAAAAAGAAAAAATCCGTATGGTTCATGGAACCAAAATGATTTCATTTAGAGAAGCGTTAGTTCCTTTCGTGTCACTTGCTGAATTTTTTAATGTAGAAGATTACAGTGATGAAGTAGAGGATGAAATCGAGATTGTTGTTATTCGTAAAGGAGATCAGCTTGCAGCTTTGGCGATCGATGATTTTATCGGACAAAACGAAATTGTTATTAAAACACTGGGCAAATATTTACCGAATATTCAAGGGATTTCTGGGGCAACCATTCTCGGTGATGGACAAGTCGCACTAATCATTGATCCCAACGGCTTAATTAAATAATTCTTTGCAAGCGGAAGTTCTTATTACTTACTTAGGAGGCATTAATCATGGCAGAAGACATGAAAGTAATCGTTTTTAAGCTTGGGACAGAAGAGTATGGAATTGAAGTAGAACGTGTTCAGACGATTGAAAGAATGCTTCCGGTTACTCGTGTTCCAAAGACGTATTCGTTTGTAAAAGGTGTTGTTAATCTTCGAGGAGTCGTCATTCCGGTTATTGATTTAGGTGGACGTTTCTCCCTTCCAGAAGCAGAGTATACCGATCAAACACGAATTATTATCGTTACCGTTTCGGATATGCAGGTTGGTTTTATTGTTGATTCGGCCAATGACGTTGTAGATCTTAATGAAGATGATATTGAAACGCCTCCTGAAATTGTAGGAGGTATTAAAGCCAAATATTTAAGAGGAGTAGCGAAACTAGAAGAAGAAAGACTTCTCATTATGCTGAATCTCCATGAAGTATTGAATAAAAGTGAAATTATAAGTCTTGAGAGTATGGAAGGATAAATGATGGCTACAATCAATCAATTTCAGGAGTTTGAGATGGATATCTTGAAAGAGATCGGAAATATTGGAGCAGGGAATGCGGCTACAGCGCTTGCTACTCTGCTCAATAAACCTGTAGATATGGGTGTGCCGACTGTCCAGAGGGTTCCTTTCGAAGCCATAGCGGAAAGTGTTGGCGGTGATGAGAGTATTGTAGCTGCCGTTTATTTTCGGGTAGAAGGAGAGGCTCCGGGGAACATGTTTTTTATGATGACCCCGGAAGCCGCCAAACAGCTTTTGTACCATTTTAATTCGGAAGTAAGCTGTGAACATCTCGAATTTACGGAAATGGAATGCTCGACGATCTCTGAAATTGGAAATATTCTGGCTGGGTCATATCTCTCATCCCTTGCTGATTTCACTCGCTTAAAAATGTTCCCTACCGTGCCTGGATTTGCACTAGATATGGCAGGAGCTATTTTAAGTTACGGATTACTTCATATGAGTCACACTGCGGACGAAGCACTATTAATCGATACTCAATTTCTCGAAGGTCAGAACCAAGTACAAGGACAATTTTTTCTAATACCCGATCCTGAGTCTTTTCATGTCATTTTTGAGGCTTTGGGAGCGCCCTATCATGATTGAACAAAGAAACTTGGTAAAGGTAGGAATGGCGGATCTAAACATCATTACAGAACCGGGTATCATTCGTACAACAGGACTAGGGTCTTGTGTGGGTGTAACTCTATATGATCCACTAGCTAAAATTGCGGGGATGGCACATGTCATGCTGCCTTCCTCTTCTATTGCGAGAGAAGGTATTTTGAATAAGGCAAAATACGCGGATACTGCGATCGTAGAATTAGTAGAGAGAATGATTGAAGCGGGTGCATCAAGCACGAGACTCATTGCCAAAATGGCAGGGGGATCACAGATGTTTCAATTTGCTGGGGCTGGTGATACGTTACGTATTGGGCCTCGTAATACAGAAGTCTGTAAACAAATGATTAGAGAGCTTCGCATTCCTCTTCTTGCTGAAGATTGCGGCGGGAGTCATGGGAGAACCATTGAAATAGATCGGGACACTGGAATATTAACGATTCGAAGCGTACAGATGGGTGTGAAGGAACTATGAATAGAATGTTTGGGAATGTTCGAATCAATTTTTTAGCCGGATTTATTGGACTGATCATTACGTTTTTCGTTTCATTTAGCAGTAACTTACTATCTACAAGTCTTTTTCGGGCAGGGGCAGCTTTTATCATCTGGTTCTTACTAGCCTTTCTACTAAGGTACGTATTAGGCAGTGTATTGGCTTCTCCACCTGACAAAGGAGGTCCTGAGAGCCTGGAAGAAGGACAAGAGACGAAGGGGGCTCAGCTTGATGTGATTGCTCCAAATGATGATGAAGTGCTGAAGGATATTCTGAATTATGCTCAAGCAGAACCAAACGAAGAAAAAAAGAAACAATCTGCAGTGGAGAGCGGCTTTGAACCACTTAATCCTCCGAAAATTGTTCGGACAAAAGATGCTGAAGAATTAGCACAAGCCGTTCGTCACCTGTCAGGCAAATAGAGGAGGGAAACGATATGAAAGAACCTAATTCATCCCATTTGGCCGACATGGACCTGTGGGAAAAGTGGAAGGAGCACGGGGATTTAGAAGCTAGAAAAATCTTGATCGAAAAGCATCTTCATATCGTTCATTATGTATCCAGCCGGTTAGCAGTAGGGCTGCCTAAAAATGTATCGAAAGATGACCTTGAGAGCAATGGAGCGCTGGGGTTAATAGATGCACTCGATAAATTTGATTATAAAAGAGGGCTTCAATTCGAAACCTATGCCTCTTGGAGAGTAAGAGGAGCGATACTGGATGGTCTTCGTCAAGGAGACTGGGTTCCGCGTTCAGTTCGTGAGAAAGCAAAACGAATAGAAGAGGCCTATCAACATTTAGAACAAAAATATTCCCGAACCGTCAGTGATGAAGAGATGGGACAATATTTAGATTTATCGGCCAAAGATTTCCAACATATGGTACAAGAGGTAGCGGTAATGTCGTTATATTCTCTCGAAGATCCGCTGAGAGAAGAAGACGCCGAGACAAGAATGTCTCTATTGGTCGATGAGAGAGCTTATCCTCCTGATCAAACGGTTCGTGATATTCATCTAAAACAAGCACTGATAACAGGATTAGATAAATTGACGGAAAAAGAACGTATTGTAGTATCCCTTCTATATTATGAAGACTTATCTCTTAGTGAAATTGCAGAAGTAATGTCTCTATCACCATCTCGAATTTCTCAGCTGCATTCAAAAGCGATTTTACGCCTTCGAGGGACTCTTGAGAAGCAGCGTGAACTGTTAATGAATCGGGACTAATAAAAGGTAGGATGATGACCTGAGAAAGAAGGAAGTTGTATATGACCCATAAAATAGAGCTCAAACAACATGTGAAAGTACTGTTTTCGGATGATCAAAGCAGCGCATGGATCGATTTATCAAATCTTACATCCGAGTTGGATTTTACCGAACAGGAACTAAACACATTTCTTCTAACAGAAGGTATTACGTATGGAATTCAAACGGGTACAATTCGTGCAATCGCCGCAAGTCCCTTGAATTTTTATGGTCAAAAGATATTAATAGCCCAGGGGGATGCACCTGAAGCGGGTAAGGATGGAATGATTCAGTTCCTAACGAGCCCAGATTTAACAGGAGAACGAAGACCGCTTGAGACAGGAAACGGTAAAGTAGATTATAAGGAAATTACGCGGCTGAACAATGTAAAAAAAGGGCAGGTCATTGCTAAAAAAATAGATCCAAGCCCAGGCAAGCCTGGGAAAAGTGTAAAAGGAGATCTTATTCCTTTCTCTCCAGGTAAAGAAGCTAGATTCAAGACAGGAAAGAATGTGGTAGTTAGCACCGAAGGAAATGCAATGTACGCCTCGATCGATGGACTGATCACGACAACGGAAAATCATCGAATCAATGTATTTCCTGTATTTGAAGTGAATGGAGATGTGGATTACAAAACAGGGAATATAGATTTTGTAGGTACTGTTGTTATTCGTGGGAATGTACTCTCCGGATTCAAAGTGAAGGCCGCAGGAGACATTCGTGTAATCGGCGGTGTAGAGGGCGCTGAAGTCTTTGCGGAAGGCTCTATTGAAGTAACTGGGGGAGTTATAGGTTACAATAAAGGGCTTGTTCAAGCTGGTGTTGATGTAAAGAGCTCATTTATCCAAGATGCGAATGTAGAAGCAGGTCAAAGTATATATGTCTCGCAAAGTATCATGCATTCATCGATTAGAGCTGGAAGAGAATGTATATGTGCAGGAACCAAGGGACTTATTGTAGGCGGTCTCATTCAAGCAGGTGAAAGAGTAGCCGCTAGAGTAGTTGGCAACCCGATGTCTACCGTAACAACAATTGAAGTTGGCGTAATGCCGAGACTACGTAATGAACTTACAAATCTTCGCCACCAGCAAAAGGGTTTGAGCGAAAGTATAGATAAGACGGCCAAAGCTCTTCATCTTTTAGATCAAATGGCTGCTACAGGACATATATCAGATGATAAGATGCATATGCGGATGAAACTTCAAGTGACGCGTGAATCTAGCATGCAACAAATGAAAGAGAATAGGGAGCATATACTGGATATAGAAAAAGTGCTGGAAGATACCTCGAAAGCAAGAGTCGATGTTACTAAGATGATTTACGGAGGCTCTAAAATAGTTATCGGCAGATATACTAAATTTATTAAAGATACAGCTACACAAATTTCATTTTTTTATCAAAACGGTGATATTTCTATGGTTCCTCTAAAGAATGGTTAAGCGTATTTATTCTTGTTAGCAGTGAAGGAGTGAAGAGGGTGAGCTTGAAAAACGTTGAACTTCAAATTGCTATACCTCGTACGACTGAGGCGGGACGGTATCAAAGCGAATACGACCACAGGAGATCATCAGAACAGTCCCTACTAGCAACAAACGAGAATAAAAAGACAAAAAAAGAAAGTAAACAAAGTCCAAAAACATCAGAATCAGAACAGACAGGAATAAGAGATCGTTCAGCTTCGTCTGGAACTTTGGAGATGAAGAATTCGAATGAGCTTGAAGAAACTTCAGAAGAGACGCTGGCAGCTACGCCAGCGGAACACCCTTTTAAAGGGAAACACATTGACTACAGTTTATAAGTAGGCATACATGAATAGGAGAATAATCTCATGGAACCTTGGAGTACCCTCGTTGTGTTGGGTGTTGGTATCACCCTATTTGCCTGGTTTATGCCCAGATCAAGACCTCAAACAGGGGGAAAAGTGATTAAAGATGTAGAAACAACGTTAGAGCAATATTTGGCTGAGATTGAACTGGAGAATGAAAAGGTTATACAGAGTATTCAAAAATGGAAGCAGGACTTTTCACATACCAACAACCTAAAAGAAAAAGAAATTCAAGATATGAAACAACAGATTATAAACCTCGAGCAGCAAGTTTCCGCATTGATGAATGCCAATGCTTTTTCTAATATGAATGTAGAAGCGGCTGTGAAAAAAACGGATTATGCAGTAGCTGACGATACAGTAATAGAAGAAATCGTTATACAGGAAGAGCCGACCATTCATAAGCGTTATAGTGAGGTCTTTCATTTAGAATCAGAAGGAAAATCAACGGATTATATAGCTAAAAAGCTAGATATGCCCAAGGGAGAAGTACAATTGATTCTACAACTCGGTGAACGGGAGAGAATGATATGATGAAGAATCGTTCTTTTCTTATGGGACTTGGAATTGGCATTGCAGCCTGCGCATTAATTCTAAAGCTTGCACTTATAGGGCAGGGTGCGGCAGAAGGAAACGTAAAGAATCTCTTATCACGTACGGATCTAGAAGAACAGGCAAAAACAATGAATCTTAAGGTATACGATGTGAATGAAGAGGTAATGACTGAAGAAGAATGGGCGGAGCTAAAAGGAGAAGGTGCACGATCAGAAGAAACGGAATCGGATGCGGCTACAGACTCCCCTGAAAAGCCAAAGGTTCCGCAGAACGAAACGCCTGAAAAGCCAAAGCAGCCGACTTCTGAGAAGACGACAGAGCCTACTAATTCTACAGAGGTAGTCAAATATAAGGTGATTCAAGGTGCAACCTTAAATGATGTAGCGGATCATTTAAGTTCTTTACATGTGATTCAGGACCTGGATGCTTTCTTAAAAGAAGCGAATCGTCAAAAAATCAACAGAAAAATTCAAACAGGCACCTATGAATTTCAGCAGAATGAATCAACCAATTCTATTATTAAGAAGATCACCACTGCTCCTTAATTTCGGATCTTATGATGAAGTTAGTTATTTAGAACTAAACATTGTTGCATCTCGCTTTCACTTATGATATATTAATTGACGGTGTTAAAACACACGCTACGCTAATTCTGTCGAGGGTGCTTCCTTTAAGGGAAGTCTTGTCGGGAAATGATGCTAGCGGAGGACACAAAAACCAAAATATTAGGAGGTGTGTGGAGATGGCAGTTATCTCCATGAAACAGCTTCTCGAAGCTGGGGTTCACTTCGGTCATCAGACTCGTCGTTGGAATCCAAAGATGGATCGTTATATCTTCACTGAAAGAAACGGTATTTACATCATTGACTTGCAAAAGACAGTGAAAAAAGTTGAGGAAGCTTACAACTTTGTTAAAAGTATTGCAGGAGAGAACGGTACTGTTCTTTTCGTAGGTACTAAAAAACAAGCACAAGATTCCGTAAAAGAAGAAGCAGAGCGCGCTGGTCAATTTTACATTAACCAACGTTGGCTTGGTGGTACTCTTACTAACTTCCAAACCATTCAAAAACGTATCGATCGTTTGAAAAAATTGGAAGCATGGGAAGAGGACGGCACATTTGAAGTTCTTCCTAAAAAAGAAGTTATCCTTCTCCGTAAAGAGAAAGATCGTCTTGAGAAATTCCTAGGCGGTATCAAGAACATGAAGGGTCTTCCAAGTGCCCTGTTCATAATCGACCCTCGTAAAGAGCGTATTGCAGTAGCAGAAGCTCGTAAATTGGGTATCCCAATCGTAGGTATCGTTGATACTAACTGCGATCCGGACGAAATCGATTATGTTATTCCTGGTAACGATGACGCGATTCGCGCGGTTAAATTGCTTACTGGAAAAATGGCTGATGCTGTTATTGAAGCACATCAAGGCGAAGAAACTTCCGCTTAAGATTGCTTTCAAAGGCCTAAAGTATATGAATTAAATGAAAAAGGGTGGTTGGCAGGTGGATAACCTCTCACTACCCTTTTTTTAGGGTCATACGCAAATTTATCCTCTGGAGGGAATTAACAATGGCAGTAGATGCAAAATTGGTGAAAGAACTTCGTGAAAAAACGGGCGCGGGTATGCTCGATTGCAAAAAAGCACTAGAAGAAGGAAACAACGATGTAAACAAAGCAATTGAAATTCTTCGTGAAAAAGGCTTGTCCGCAGCAGCGAACAAAGCTGGCCGTGCTGCAACTGAAGGCGTAGTACAATCTTACATCCACGCTGGTGGACGTATTGGTGTACTGGTTGAAGTTAACTGTGAGACTGACTTCGTTGCTATGACAGATCAATTCAAAGAATTTGCTCGCGACATCGCTATGCAAATCGCTGCTTCTAACCCACGTTACGTGAGCCGTGAAGAAGTTCCTCAAGAAGAGATTGAGAAAGAAAAAGAAATTTTGAAAGCTCAAGCTCTGAATGAAGGTAAACCAGAAAAAATCGTTGAAAAAATGGTTGAAGGCCGTATTGGTAAATACTACGAAGAGTTCTGCTTGCTTGAGCAATCTTTCGTAAAAGACCCGGACAAAACAATCGAACAATTGCTGAACGAAAAAATCAGCACAATTGGCGAAAACATCTCAATCCGTCGCTTTACTCGTTATGAGCTTGGTGAAGGTCTTGAGAAAAAACAAGACAACTTCGTTGAAGAAGTTATGTCTCAAGTAAAACAATAAAGAAAATGATCGAATCAAAAGACGGCCCATGTTATTCTTGAAGATAATGTAAAGATTTACATCTTGGAGATTACACAGACAGCTTTATATAGAAAGAACAACTGGATTGTCCGAGATTCGGCTCAAAAGGTTTTCTTTAACTAAGAGTGGAACACAATCCGTGTTCCTTTCTTTTTAACTAATATAAGGTTAACATGTGCTTAATTGACGTGGGGAAGCGTCATTTCGAAGTGGAGGGTGAACATTTGGAACAGCCGGTATTTAAAAGAGTTGTGCTTAAAGTGAGTGGAGAATCCCTTTCTGGGCAAAATGGTTACGGGATTGATGCAGAAACAATCTCATCCATTGCACAGCAAGTTAAAGAAGTAGTAGAACTTGGAGTCGAAGTTGCGATCGTATGCGGTGGCGGTAATATTTGGCGCGGGATTGCAGGTAGCGAGAATGGTATTGACCGTGCAACAGCGGACTACATGGGTATGCTTGCAACCGTTATGAACTCGCTTGCGCTGCAAGATGCATTAGAACAGATTGAAGTGCCGACACGTGTTCAAACTTCAATCGCGATGCAACAAATTGCTGAACCATATATTCGTCGTAGAGCGATTAGACATCTGGAAAAGGGAAGAGTTGTAATTTTTGCAGCAGGAACAGGTAACCCGTTCTTCTCAACAGATACAACAGCAGCTCTCCGTGCAGCTGAGATTGAAGCTGAAGTTATTCTGATGGCGAAGAATAAAGTAGACGGTGTATATTCTGCAGATCCGTTTAAAGACGAAACGGCTGTGAAATTCGAACAATTGACTTATCTTGATGTGTTGAACAAGAATTTGGGAGTTATGGACTCCACTGCTTCCTCACTCTGTATGGATAATAATATTCCTCTCATTGTATTTGCTATTACTGAGCAAGGTAATATCAAACGAGTTCTTCTCGGTGAAAAAATCGGGACAATTGTGAAAGGAAGTGTAGATTAATGCCGCAATCAATTAAAAAGAACGCAGAAGAACGTATGGAAAAAGCGATCCTTGCACTTAAACGTGATTTGTCAACGCTTCGTGCAGGTCGTGCGTCATCTTCTTTACTTGATCGAATTCAAGTTGAATATTATGGTGCACCTACGCCGATTAACCAGCTTGCTAATATTACTACGCCAGACTCTCGTACGCTGATGATCCAACCTTGGGATAAATCTTCCTTGGCTGATATCGAACGTGCTATTATGAAGTCAGATCTTGGTCTCACACCGCAAAATGATGGTGCTATGATCCGTCTGAGCATTCCAGCACTTACAGAAGAACGCAGAATTGAACTTGTGAAATTCACCAAGAAATTTGGGGAAGAAGCAAAAGTAGCGGTTCGTAATATTCGTCGTGATGCAAATGACGATATCAAAAAGTTGGAGAAATCCGACATTTCTGAGGACGAGTCCCGCAGACATCAAGATGATATTCAAAAGTCTACTGATAAATTTGTTGCAGAAGTAGATAAAGTTCTCGCTGCAAAAGAAAAAGAAATCATGGAAGTGTAATATAATAAGCTTACGGCCCCTCCGCCTTCGGTGGGGTTTGCTCTTTTCACAGCAAGGAAAAGAAACTTCATGGAATTTTGGAGGAAGTCGAATGATGAAACGCGCTCGGTCGTGGTGGAATAAGAACGGCAAAGAGACGCCTGAACTGTCAAAAGCTAATATTCCGCAGCACGTGGCTATTATTATGGATGGCAATGGTAGATGGGCCAAACAACAAGGTATGCCTCGCATCGTTGGACATCAAAGCGGTATGAAAGCTCTTAAACGGGCAACGATTGCTGCAGATGACTTGGGAATCAAGTATCTGACAATGTATGCCTTCTCGACAGAAAACTGGACGAGACCGAAAGATGAAGTGGATTTTTTGATGCGTCTGCCTGTTGATTTTCTTGCACAGGAGTTAGATGAATTAATCGAAAAAAACGTATGTGTACGAATGATGGGGTATGAAGAGAATTTACCTGATCATACGATAAAAGCACTACGAGAAGCAATTCGAAAAACAAAAGATAATACCGGACTGGTTCTTACTTTTGCATTGAATTATGGTAGTAGAAGTGAAATCACGGATGCGATGAAAGCAATTGCTCAGCAAATTGAATCCGGTGACCTGACAACGGGTGATATTACGCCTGATCTGATTGAAAAGCACTTGTTGTCTAAAGATCTGCCTGATCCGGATTTATTAATTCGAACAAGCGGAGAACTTAGAATAAGTAATTTTATGCTGTGGCAGCTTGCTTATAGCGAAATGTGGTTCACAGATATTTACTGGCCAGATTTTAATAGAGAACACTTATATGAAGCAGTAGCCGAATACCAACGCAGAACAAGAAGGTATGGCGGTCTGAAGTAATGGAGGATGGACCAAGTTGAAACAGCGAGTAATAACTGGAATTGTTGCCGGTGCTTTATTTTTGGGGTTTGCAATGCTGGGCGGTCTCTGGTATAACTTCTTCATTTTTTTAATGGCACTCATTGGGTTATACGAGTTCATACGGATGATTGGTGTTCCTGCTTTTTCGGGTACAGCGATCATAGGATATACCGGCATTCTCTTCCTTATTTTTCCTAATTTGCTTGCAGAGCTAGGGTTAACGTTTACATTAAATCAGGTATTGTGGCTTCTGATGATACTGCTGCTTATCGCTACCGTAACGACAAAAAACAAAATTACCGTTCAGACTGCGGCTTTAATTTTTATTGGTGTCGTATATGTTGGGATCGGTTTTTATTATATTGCAGTAACACGTCAATTACCGGCAGGGTTGTTTTGGACTTTTCTTCTTTTGGCAAGTATATGGGGTAGTGATGCAGGAGCTTATTTTGTAGGCAAGTCGATCGGTAAAAATAAACTTTGGCCGATGATTAGTCCTAACAAGACCATAGAAGGTGCGGTTGGCGGAATTATTATAGCCATTATTATTGCACTCTTATTTGCCGGGTTCTCTCAGGGCCTCCTTGGTTTCGGAAGAGCTGTTCTCATCGGGTTGTCTGCTTCCGTTATTGGTCAATTGGGAGATTTAGCGCAGTCTGCCTATAAACGTGTATATGGAATTAAAGATTCGGGGAATCTGCTTCCAGGGCATGGTGGTATTCTGGATCGATGTGATAGTTGGATCTTTGTGTTTCCGTTCGTACATATCCTCATGCTCCTCCCTTACTAAGGAAAGACAAACGATTTTATGTCATTACAAGAGGTGTCATTTGTGAAGAAAATTTCAATTTTAGGTTCGACAGGGTCCATTGGAACTCAAACATTAGATGTCGTTCGAATGCATCCTGAAGAGTTTCAGGTAGAGGGCTTGTCAGCGGGTACCAATATAGAGCTGCTCATCGAGCAAGCTAAGGCATATCGTCCTCGTAAAGTATCCGTCAGTCGTAAAGAAGATGTAGATTATGTACGTATGCACGTACCCGAAGGTACAGAGGTGTATTATGGTAACGAAGGTCTGATCGAAGTAGCTGCGGGTACAGATGCGGATACCGTCATTACAGCAGTAATGGGTAGTGTGGGACTGACATCTACATTAGCCGCGATAAGAGAAGGAAAACAGATTGGCCTTGCCAACAAGGAGACTCTAGTAACAGCCGGTCATCTTGTTACTGCACTAGCTCAGGAAAAACAAGTACAGATTATTCCGGTAGACAGCGAACATTCAGCTATTTTTCAGTGTCTGAATGGGGAACAACTACGTGAGGTTAAACAGATTACACTCACTGCCTCAGGTGGGTCATTTCGAGATTTAACAAGACAGCAGCTTCAGCACGTAACCGTTGAAGATGCGCTTAAACATCCGAATTGGTCAATGGGCTCCAAGATTACAATAGACTCGGCAACGATGGTGAATAAAGGACTAGAGGTAATAGAAGCAAGATGGTTGTTCGATCTTCCTTATGAAAAGATCAACGTTCTTCTTCATCCAGAAAGCATTATTCATTCGTTCGTAGAGTTTCAAGATACGAGTATGATTGCACAAATGGGTAACCCGGACATGCGTGTTCCCATTCAGTATGCATTAACTTATCCTCAGCGATTACCTTCCCCGGCTTCATCTTTATCACTTTCTGAGATTGGAACGCTACATTTTAAAGAAATGGACATGGAGCGTTTTCCTTGCTTAAAGCTCGCTTATGAATGTGGTAAAATAGGGGGAACCGCAACAACAGCTTTTAATGCGGCAAATGAAGTGGCGGTTGCTCGTTTTCTTAAAGGGGATATTTCTTTTCTGAAGATCGAGGAGATTATTGCAAGAGTACTAGATACTCATCAAAGTATTCCGAGTCCTGATCTAGAGCAGATTGAACAGGTTGATAAGCAAGTGAGAGATATTGCAACCTCTTTATAAGACAAGGTTTCTTCCTGCCTGCAGCAAGAGAGTGCTTTTTAAGAATTTGCTTCTCTTGTATCGTACCTTTGAATAATGATAATGTAGTAGGACAAGATCAGCTCTTCTTAAGCAAAAGGAGGAAGGAAGTAATTGGAAACCTTGCAAATTGTAATTTTAACGGTGCTCATGTTTTTCGTCATCGTGACGGTACATGAATGGGGCCATTATTATTTTGCCAAACGGGCTGGCATTCTTGTCAGAGAATTTGCCATCGGCTTTGGTCCGAAGCTGTTTTCTTATAAGTATCAAGAGACCACATTTACACTGCGATTGCTGCCATTTGGCGGTTATGCGAGGATGGCTGGAGAAGATCCTGAATTAATAGAAATTCAGCCCGGTCAGACGATTGCGGTTAAAACAGCCGATGGACAGGTCAAAACGATATACTTGGATCAACTTGATAATCGGAAAAACGTGATTCGAGGAGAAGTAGTATCCATAGACCTGGAAAGACGATTGATGGTTGAACTTGATGTTGATGGCGAACAGCAACAATTCCCTGTTCATCTAGCAGCAATGCTCGTTGCAAGAAATCAAGAAACACAGATTGCACCTAAAGATCGTCAGTTTAACAGTAAAACGGTCGGTCAAAGAGCGCTTGCCATTTTTGCCGGACCGTTTATGAACTTTTTACTGGCTTTTATCTTGTTTGCAATTTATGCGATGGCTGCAGGGACTCCTGTCGAGAATCCAACCTATGTCAAGATTGGTACGATATCGGAAGGAATGCCTGCAGCAGAAGCGGATCTCCAAAAAGGTGATATTGTGGAGACAATCAATGGTGAGACTATTGGTGGAGATTACACGAAAATGATCAACCTGATTGCTGATTCGCAGGATAAACCCATGGAATGGACTGTACGGCGAGGAGACCAAGTATTTGATCTAACGATTACTCCGCGTGCGATGGAAGGTCAAGTGGGAGGGAAAGTCGGTATTACTGCTGAATTCCCTCGTGAAGAAGTTGGATTTGCTGAATCCTTTGTGGTTGCTGGGAAAAACATGGTGACTACCACAGAAAATATTTTTGAAGGGTTCAGACAACTCATCGCTAAATTTAGTATAGATGATCTCGGTGGACCTGTTCGTACGTTTGAAGTAACAGGACAAATTGCGAAGCAAGGAATACTGCAGCTAACCCAGTGGACCGCTATACTTAGCCTTTATCTCGGTATATTTAACTTATTACCGATTCCAGCACTAGATGGCAGTCGCCTTATCTTCCTCGGGATTGAAGGATTGCGTGGCAAGCCCATTGACCCCGCTCGTGAAGGCATGGTACATTTCATCGGGTTTGCGATGTTGTTCATTCTTATGATCGCTGTAACTTATAATGATATTTTACGATTAATTAAAGGATAATAGTGTTCCCTCGGAGTGATCACTTTAGTGAAGCTCCCAGTAGGAACTACGGGAGGACGGAATCAAGTCTTATGTCAAACGATAAACAGTTTGTTACTGAAATTACACCCCAGTCAGAGGATTTCTCTCGCTGGTATATTGATACGATTAAAAAAGCGGATTTAATGGATTACTCCCCAGTTCGGGGCTGTATCGTGTTTAAACCAGATGGTTATGAAATTTGGGAACACATTAAAGAAAATATGGATCGCCGTTTTAAGGAAACAGGCCATCGTAATGCATATTTTCCTATGTTTATTCCGGAAAGCTTTTTCCAAAAAGAAAAAGAACACGTAGAAGGCTTTAATCCAGAATTGCCATGGGTTACAGAAGCGGGCGGAGAGAAACTGGAAGAACGCTTAGCGATTCGTCCAACTTCCGAAACGATTTTTGGTCATATGTACTCCAAGTGGATTCAATCCTATCGTGATCTTCCTGTGATGATTAACCAATGGGCTAACGTTGTTCGTTGGGAAAAACGGACAATGCCTTTCTTGCGTACAAGTGAATTCTTGTGGCAAGAAGGTCATACTGCTCATGAGAATGAAGAAGAAGCTCGCCAAGAAACGATGCAGATGCTTGAAGTGTACCGTGAAGTAGTAGAGGATATTCTTGCAATTCCAGTTATCACTGGGCAAAAGACGAAATCCGAGAAATTCGCGGGTGCAGTTGATACATTCTCCATTGAAGCAATGATGAAAGATGGCCGGGCTGTGCAAGCAGGTACTTCTCACTATATGGGGACTAACTTTGCTAAAGCATTTGAAATTCAGTATTTGAACCGTGAAAATGTGCTGGAATATGCTCATACGACTTCTTGGGGAACAAGTACTCGCCTCATCGGTGCTATGATTATGGTTCATGGTGATGATCGCGGTCTTGCTTTGCCACCGAAAGTAGCACCAACTCAAGTTGTTATTATTCCAATTGGACCACCGAAAACGCGTGATCAAGTGGTTGGACGTGCGGATGAATTGTTCGCAGAATTGAAAAAAGCGGGAATCCGAGTGAAAATGGATGATCGCAGTGATGTTCGTCCGGGTTGGAAATTCAACGAGTACGAAATGCGTGGTGTGCCGGTTCGTCTTGAAATCGGTCCACGAGATATGGAGAATGGAGTATGTGTTCTCGTTTCCCGTATCACGGGAGAGAAGAAAGTCGTGCAACAGGATAATCTAACGGAAGAAATCCAAACTATGCTTGAGCAGGTTCAAAAAGATATGTTTGACCGTGCGAAAGCTTTCATGCAAGAACATTTTTATTCCGTAGATACGCTGGAAGAAATGAAGGCATTAATGGAAGAAAAACGCGGATTCTCACTAGCAGGTTGGTGTGGTTCAGAAGTTTGTGAAGATAAGGTGAAAGAGGTAACGGGAGCAACAAGCCGAAATATTCCTTTTGAACCATCCGAGGAAAAACATGCTTGTCTCGTTTGTGGACAGAAAGCTGAACATACTGTAGTATTTGCTAGAGCGTATTAATATTGATTAGTTTTACAGAGTAACACAAATGATAAGCTTCTGTCCGAAATGAGACGGTGCCCTTTTACGGATCGGTCCCCATTTTTGTGCGCAGAAGCTTTTCATGTTTTTTTGTTTGGAATGGGGGGAAGAAACGTTTGAACGATACAACGGAACAAAGAAAAAGGTTCGAATTGTTGATGAAACAGGCGGACCTGCCTGCAGGTATAGCAGAACCTCATTTTGTTGATGGATATATTGATCATGTGGAAATTAGCCGTAGTAACCGTGACTGGCATATTACAATAGCCAAGGAAACACTGGTTCCTGCTCCTGTTTTCCGAGCTTTTTGTTTGCATATCCGTGAGAAAATGAGTCATATCGCCAAAATAAGTTTTACTTTTCAATACCAATCCGGGGTTACAGAGGCTGATATTGTAACGGAATATTGGAATTTATTTCTCGAGTGGGTTCATCAGCAGATTCCATCGGTAAACGGTTGGATGAATCGCGCTTCTCAAATCGTAGAATCTGGCTTGCTTACGTTAACACTCAGCGATGGAATGGCGCTGGAACTGGCACGAAAAAAACAGATTGATCAAGCTATCGTGAATTATTATGAGCGTTTCTTCAAACTGCCGCTTAAGGTGAAAATGCTAGTGGGTGAGAGTAACCGCGAAGCAATGGCACAGTTCGAACAGAAGAAGCGAGAAGAAGAGCGGGAAGTTATTCAGAATATGATGACCATGATCGAAGCGGAAATGGCACCTCCTGAGGAAGAAGAAGGGGACGTAAGGCTTCAGATGGGTTATGAAATCAAAGAACAACCGGTACCTATCAAGGATATCCAGGATGAAGAGAAGAAAGTTACTTTACAGGGAACGGTATTTGGACTCGATAAAAAAGAGTTGCGTAACGGAAATACGCTTTATACTTTTTACCTTACAGACTTTACTGATTCCATGCAGATGAAAGTATTTGCTAAGTCCAAGGAAGATGTGCGAATTCTGAACCTGCTCGCTAACGGGAAATGGGTTAAAGTTAGAGGTCGTGTAGAATACGATCGCTTCATGCAAATACCAGAACTCGCGATGATTCCATCCGATTTGGTGGAAGTACAAGCTCCTCCTTCTCGTAAGGACAATGCAGAACAAAAACGCGTAGAATTCCATCTCCACACGAAGATGAGCACGATGGATGCTGTCACTTCTATTGACAGCTATGTAAAAACAGCTGCAAGTTGGGGACATAAGGCAATCGCTGTAACGGATCACGCGGGTGTGCAGGTTTATCCGGAAGCTGCTAAGGCTGCTAAGAAACATGGTATCAAAATGATGTATGGCTTAGAAGCGAACATTGTAAATGATGCAGTAGCCGTTGTGCTGGAACCAAAGCCACTTGATTTGAAAACATCGACGTACATCGTCTTTGACATAGAGACTACAGGTCTATCCGTAACCCAGAACAAAATCATTGAAATTGCGGCGGTTAAAATGGTTGAAGATAAGGAAGTCGATCGATTTGCAACGTTTGTAAATCCGCATGAACGCATTCCTTATAATATTCAGCAACTGACGAATATTAATGATGAAATGGTAAAAGATGCACCAGAAATAGAACCCGTACTGAAAGATTTTATTACTTTTGTTGGCGATGGAATTCTAGTCGCTCATAATGCAAGATTTGATATGGGTTTTATTCAAGCGAACTTGAAGTCTCTCGGGATGGCTCCGCTTGAGAATCCAGTACTTGATACACTTGAACTTGCTCGGATGCTTCATCCGTCCATGAAGAATCACAGGCTGAATACACTAGCAGATAAGTATAAAGTATCGCTTGAGAATCATCACAGGGCGATTGATGATACGATTGCGCTTGCCGGCATTTTGATAGGTCTCTTAAATGATGCAGCACAGATAAAAGGGATTACGCAGCTAGATCGCTTGAATGATTTCGTAGGAATGGATCTGTCCAATTCAAGACCGTTTCACAGCGGTATTTACGCACTGAATGCGGTTGGAAAGAAAAACTTGTACAAGCTAGTTTCACTTTCTCATACAGAGCACTTTAAGCGAGTAGCTACCATTCCGAAGTCTAAACTGGTGCATTATCGAGAAGGACTGCTGATCATGTCAGGCTGTGAAAAAGGCGAGTTTTTTGAGGCAGTTCTTAACAAATCAGTGGAAGAAGCCGAGGAAATTGCGCATTTTTATGATGTGTTAGAAATCCAGCCCATTACGATGTATATGCATCTAGTGGATAAAGGGCTTGTAGCTACGCCGGAAGAGATTAAAACAGCGATTCGCAAGGTTGTTGAGATCGGGGAGAAACTCGGTAAACCGGTTGTAGCAACAGGTAATGTACATTACTTGGAGCCACGTGACAAAATTTATCGAGATATTACGATTCACGGGATTACAGGTTATAGTCCGCTTAAAGATATTCGTAAACCAGATGCCCATTTCCGGACTACGAATGAAATGCTCGAAGAGTTCGAATTTCTTGGTAAGGAAAAAGCATTTGAAGTGGTCGTAACGAATACAAGCGAGCTTGCTGATCGTTTTGAAGAAATTCAATTATTCCCTAAAGAATTGTTTACTCCGATCCTCGAAGGTGCAGAAGAAGAAATTCGAAGTAAATGTTATGATACGGCAAAGAGTATTTACGGTGAAGAAGTACCTGATGTGGTTGTGAAACGACTGGAAAAAGAACTTGAACCTATCATTAAATATGGATTCTCGGCCAACTATCTAATTTCAGAGAAACTTGTAAAAAAATCAAATGAAGATGGTTATTTGGTTGGTTCCCGGGGCTCCGTAGGTTCGTCCGTTGTAGCAACATTTTTGGGTATATCGGAAGTAAATCCGCTGCCACCGCACTATATATGTGGAAATAACGAATGTAAGTATAGCGAGTGGTTCCTTGATGGAAGCATACGAAGCGGCTTTGACCTTCCTGTTAAAGATTGTCCGAAGTGCGGAACCCTACTAAAAGGGGAAGGCCAAGATATTCCTTTTGAAACCTTCCTTGGTTTTAAAGGGGATAAAGTACCGGATATTGACCTTAACTTCTCAGGGGAATACCAACCTAAAGCCCATCTCTATACAAAAGATTTATTTGGTGAGAAAAGTGTATTTAGAGCAGGAACCATTGGTACGGTAGCTGAGAAGACAGCTTTTGGATTTGCTAAAAAATATGAAGAATCGCATCAAAAATCTTGGCGTGGTGCGGAGCTTAATCGCTTGGCATCTGGTTGTACAGGGGTTAAGAGAAGTACAGGTCAGCATCCCGGGGGGATTGTTGTTGTCCCTGACTATATTGAAGTAGAAGACGTTACACCTGTGCAGTACCCTGCTGATGATACAAGTGCAGAGTGGAAAACAACTCATTTTGACTATCATGCTTTTGAAGATAATCTTCTTAAGCTGGATATTCTAGGGCATGATGATCCTACGATGATGAGAATGCTTCAGGATTTGACCGGAGTAGATCCGACCACGATTCCGATGAACGACCCTAAAGTTATGAGCATGTTTAATTCCACGAAAGCGCTCGGCGTTTCACCTGAGAAGTTACGGACTCCTGTAGCTACTTATGGTGTTCCTGAGATGGGTACTAAATTCGTACGTCAGATGCTAGTTGAATCACAGCCTTCGAGTTTTGCCGATTTGCTACAGATTTCGGGATTGTCTCATGGTACAGGCGTATGGCTTGGTAATGCACAGGAACTGATCAAGAATGGAACATGTGACATTAAGACCGTTATAGGTTGTCGTGATGATATCATGTTGTTCCTGATATATAAGCATGGAATGGATGCTGCTCTTGCGTTTAAGATTACAGAGAGTGTACGTAAAGGTCGGGGTCTTAGTCAGGAATGGATTGACGAGATGAAGAATTGTAAAGTACCGCAGTGGTATATCGATTCTTGTCTCAAAATTCAGTACATGTTCCCGAAAGCCCACGCGTCAGCTTATGTAATTTCTGCGGTAAGAACCGCGTATTTCAAATTGTATTATCCAATTGAATATTATGCGACGTACTTCTCTGTCCGTGCTGAGGATTTCGATATTGAGCTGGCTTGTCAGGGATATGATGCAATCTGCCGCAAAATCATTGAGATTGAACAGCTTGGTTTTCAAGCTTCTACGAAGGAAAAATCAATGCTCTCTGTTCTAGAAATGGCACTAGAAATGACTGCGCGCGGTTTTAGCTTCAAATCCATTGATTTGTATCGTTCTGATGCAACGCGCTTTATCGTAGACCAAGATTCTCTGATTCCTCCGTTCTCTGCTTTGCAAGGAATTGGGGACAATGCGGCACGTAATATTGCTGCAGCCAGAGATTATGGGGAATTTTTATCCATTGAGGATTTCCAGCAGAAATCGAAAGCAAGTAAAACGGCAGTGGAGTTACTCACGCAAATGGGTTGTTTCCGCGGACTGCCGGAAAGTAACCAACTATCTCTCTTTTAGCTATTTGGAGAGGGGAGATTTAATTTCCATCCCTAGTTTTCAGATTACCTGAGTAAAAGTCTAGTCAAGTGACTATACTTGTCACTAGTGAGTGTCTATGTTATAATTTTAATGGTAATCATGTTGATAAAACCGTTGTTTAAAGAGTGGGGAAACCCACTCTTTACTCTTTGGTATATAGAAAATTCGCCGATTACCTTCGGCACTAACCTAATTTGGAGGTTATTGTATTTGAGCACAAAGATCAAAACTACCGTGGAAGAAATGATTAAGCCTTATCTGGAAGAGCACGCTTTTGAGCTCGTGGATGTAGAATACGTAAAGGAAGGCAATAACTATTTCCTGCGTATTTACGTGGATAAAGAAGGCGGCATCGATTTGGATGATTGTGGACAGATCAGTGAATTTGTAAGCACTGAGCTCGATAAGAATGATCCAATTCCTGACGCTTATTTTCTGGAAGTTTCATCTCCCGGTGCGGAACGCCCCCTGAAGAAATCTGCTGACGTCGTCAAAGCGGTTGGGAAAAACGTATATGTGACTACATATGAGCCGATTGACGGACTGAAGGAATTTGAAGGTGAGTTGTTATCTTTTGAAAATGAGGAAATGGTAATAGCTTCTGGTAAAAAGAAGCATACGGTTCCGTATTCAAAAGTGGCGAGTGCACGATTGGCTATTGTTTTATAGTGTTAACTACACTCTATTATGAATTAAATTCATTCCGCGTGTAACGGCAAGGTTCTCTTCCTAAGTGAAGAGAATTTCGTCGTTTTACGCTATGGATGAGATGTTTGAAAGGGGGATTTACATTCATGAGTATGGATTTTATTGAAGCAATGAATGAATTAGAAAGAGATAAGGGGATCAGCAAGGACGTTTTGTTTGAAGCGATTGAAGCTGCTCTCATTTCTAGCTACAAACGCAATTTTAATGCTGCACAAAATGTTCGTGTTGATATGAACCGTAATTCCGGTGTTATAAGAGTATATGCCCGGAAAATGGTGGTGGAAGAGGTCCTCGATCCGCGCACTGAAATTTCTTTGACTGCTGCACGTGAGATTAATCCTCACTTCCAGCTCGAAGATATTGCAGAGATTGAAGTAACGCCAAGAGACTTCGGTCGTATTGCTGCTCAAACAGCAAAACAAGTGGTTACCCAACGTATTCGTGAAGCAGAACGCGGTCTGATTTATAATAAGTTTGTAGACAAAGAAGAAGACATTGTAACTGGAGTGGTTCAACGTCAAGATCTTCGCAGCGTTTATATCGACCTTGGCAAAGTGGAAGCTGTTCTGCCTCTTACAGAGCTGATGCCTAATGAAAAGTTCGTCCATGGTGAACGTATCAAAGCGTATATCACTAAAGTGGAGAACACAACAAAGGGTCCTCAAATTATTCTTTCCCGTACGCATCCAGGCCTGTTAAAACGCTTGTTTGAACTAGAAGTTCCCGAGATTTTCGACGGTGTTGTTGAAATTCGCTCGGTAGCTCGTGAAGCTGGATTCCGTTCCAAAATTGCGGTACATTCTCGCAATGAAGAAGTAGATCCAGTTGGTTCCTGCGTAGGGCCAAGAGGAATACGCGTGCAGACCATTGTGGGTGAACTGCGCGGTGAGAAGATTGATATCGTGAAATATTCCGATGTTGTAGAGGAATACGTTGCCAATGCATTAAGTCCTTCCAAAGTACTGGAGGTACAGGTTTTTGAGAATGAAAAAATGGCTCGGGTTATCGTACCTGACTATCAACTTTCTCTTGCGATCGGTATCAAAGGGCAGAATGCGCGTCTTGCTGCGAAGCTGACAGGTTGGAAAATTGATATCAAGAGTGAAAGCCAGGCCGAACAGGAATACGGAAGAGAGAAAGATTCTTCTGAAGAAATGCATCAGGATTCCATCACCGTAGACTAACGGCGAATGATCGGGGGCCTACAAGATGAAACAACGTAAAGTACCGCTGCGAAAATGTGTAGCGTGTCAGGAAATGATGCCAAAGAAACAGCTAATCCGGGTTGTAAGAACTCCCGAAGAAGAAGTGCTGATTGATTTGTCAGGTAAAAAATCAGGCCGTGGAGCTTATCTATGCGGCAAAGAAGCTTGTTTTCGGCTAGCTCAGAAGAACCGATCTTTGGATCGGGCACTTAAAGCTCAGGTAGTTCCTGGGATCTATGAGCAGCTAGCACAAGATTTTCTTCGTGCTGAGGATGAATTTCTAGAAGCACAGAAAAGAGTGGACAATGAATAAGGCACTATCTTATATCGGGCTTGCAATGCGAGCAGGCAAGCTTGTTTCTGGTGATGAGATTGTACTCAAAGCCATCCGGTCATCTGAAGCGAAATTAGTTATCGTTGCGGGTAATGCTTCGGAAAATACACGTAAAAAATTTCGCGACAAGTGCAAATCGTACAACGTTCCTCTCGTGATCGGTTTTGATCGAGACTCCCTAGGCAGTGCCATGGGTAAACCTGAACGCATTGTGCTGGCGGTGACGGATCCCGGATTTGTAAGTATGATCTCGAAACAAGCCTTGACAATGTCGGAGGTGGAGTATATTGAGTAAACAGGAAAGCAAAGACAAACTGCGAGTTTATGAATATGCAAAATCAATCAACATGAGTAGCAAGGAAATCATTACCATTCTTAAAAAATTAGAAATTCCAGTGAACAATCATATGAGCGTAATGGAGAACGGATCTGTAGCAAAAGTGGAGCAATTTTTTAATAGCATAAAATCAGATGCTGCTTCCAAACGCGAACAGAATTCGGCTCAGACGGTTTCAACATCAGCGATTAAAGATGATAAGCTTAATCGCTCGAACCCGTCTCTTCAAGGAGGTGCCAATTCGAATTTGAAGAACGAAATCAAAACAAATCAAGAGTCAGGCAATGTACAGAATGCTTCAAGTGACTCTCAACCAAAAAAACAACAGGAAAAGCAGGTAGGTATGAATAATAGACCAAATCAAAACACAAACAATGGAACACAAAGACAAGGCGGGCAAGATTCCCGCAGAACGAATGGCAGCGTAGGTCAATCAAGCAGCGGACAAGGTAATCGTCCAAGCAGTGCGGGAAGCAATAGACCCGCTGGCCAAAGCAGCAACGGCAGCAGCAGACCAGCTGGACAAGGTAACAGTTCAAGCAGCAATAGACCTTCTAGTCAAGGTAGCACTACGAATAGACCTTCTAGCCAAGGTAATAATACGAACAGACCTTCTGGTCAAGGCAGCAACACAAATAGACCGCAACAAGGTAGCGCTACAGGTCGCCCGGCACAATCATCGGGTCAAGGCCGCACGAGTACTACAACTGGTAGCACTCAAGGTGCTAACAACAACCGCGGTGGAAACAGCAATCAAAACCGCGGTAACAGCAGCAACCGTCCAGGCGCTGGCCGCCGTTTTGAAGATGGTAACGGCAGAGGAAACTATCGTGGTAACAACCGCGGCGGTAAGAACAACCGTGGACGTAACCAAAACCAACCTCCTCGTGAGAAAATCGACAATACACCGAAGAAAATTATCGTTCGCGGTAATATGACGGTTGGTGACGCAGCAAAACTGCTTCATAAGGATGCTTCTGAAGTTATCAAAAAACTCATCTCGATGGGTGTTATGGCAACGATCAATCAGGAACTAGACCTTGATACAATCTTGCTTCTCGCAGGCGAGTTTGGTGTTGAAGTAGAAGTGAAGATTCCGGTAGAAGATGACCGTTTTGAGACAATGGAAGAAAATGACGATCCAGCTGATCTGCAAGCTCGTCCTCCAGTTGTAACCATTATGGGTCACGTTGACCATGGTAAAACAACACTTCTTGATACCATTCGTTCTACTAGCGTAACAAGCGGTGAAGCTGGCGGTATTACACAGCATATCGGTGCGTATCAAGTAGAAATCAACAACAAGAAAATCACGTTCCTTGATACTCCAGGTCACGAAGCATTTACAGCAATGCGTGCTCGTGGTGCGGAAGTAACGGATATGACGATTATTGTCGTTGCAGCTGATGATGGTGTTATGCCTCAAACAATTGAAGCAATTAACCATGCTAAAGCAGCAAATCTTCCAATTATCGTAGCGGTTAACAAAATCGATAAACCGGGCGTTGATCCGGATCGTGTTAAACAAGAACTTACGAACTATGAACTTGTTCCAGAAGAATGGGGCGGAGATACCATCTTCGTTAACGTTTCTGCGAAACAAAAAATGGGTATCGAAGAACTTCTTGAAATGATTCTGCTAGTAGCAGAAGTGAATGAATATAAAGCAAATCCTGTCAAACGTGCACGTGGTACAGTAATTGAAGCTGAACTCGATAAAGGCCGTGGACCAGTAATGCGTTTGCTTGTTCAAAATGGTACTTTGAAAGTCGGAGACGCTTTTGTTGCAGGTAACTGTTTCGGCCGTGTCCGTGCAATGGTTAATGACAAAGGACGTAAGATTAAAGAAGCAGGTCCTTCTACTCCAGTTGAAATCACTGGTTTGCAAGAAGTACCACTTGCGGGAGATCCATTCATCGTGTTTGAAGATGAGCGTAAAGCTCGTTCGATCGCAGACAAACGTGCGATAACACAACGTGAATCAGATCTAGGTACGCAAACTCGAGTTACCCTTGATGATCTGTTCCAGCACATTAAGGATGGCGAGATGAAAGCTCTGAACGTAATCATCAAAGGTGACGTTCAAGGTACCGTTGAGGCGCTTAAAGGCTCCCTCGCTAAGATTGAAGTAGAAGGCGTACGTGTAAAAATTATTCATAGCGGTGCAGGTGCGATTACAGAATCTGATATCATTCTCGCAGCAGCTTCTAATGCCATCGTCATTGGATTTAACGTTCGTCCTGAAGTTCAAGCGAAATCAACAGCAGATGCCGAAAAAGTCGATATTCGACTCTACAATGTTATTTACAACGTAATTGAAGAGATTGAACAAGCGATGAAAGGTATGCTTGATCCTGAATTTAAAGAGAATGTTATTGGGCATGCTGAGATTAGAAATACGTTCAAAATCAGTAAAGTGGGAACCATTGCAGGTTGTATGGTAACTTCCGGTAAGATTACTCGTGCATCACAAACTCGTATCATCCGTGATGGTATTGTTATTTTCGAAGGTAAACTAGATACCTTGAAACGCTTTAAAGATGATGTGAAAGAAGTTGCTCAAGGTTATGAGTGTGGTATTACTATTGAGAACTTCAATGACATTAGAGAAGGCGACGTAATTGAAGCGTTCGTTATGGAAACAGTAGAACGTAAATAGCGTCAACTGCAAGAGAGGTGACATGAGTGGCTAAAATTAGAACTGGACGTGTAAGCGAACAGATAAAAAAAGAGATTAGCTTGCTAATCCAAACCGAGCTAAAAGATCCTAGAATCGGTTTTGTTACAGTAACGGGTGTTGATCTAACAAACGATCTGTCGCAAGCTAAAATTTACCTCAGTGTATTTGGAGACGATGAACAAAAAAATAATTCTTTGAAAGCTCTCCATAAAGCAAACGGTTTTATGCGTAGCGAATTGGGAAAAAGAATTAAATTTCGTCATGTACCTGAGTTGATATTCAAAATTGATGAATCCATTGAGTACGGTAGTCGTATTGAAAAAATACTTACCGAGATTGATACCAAGGATTCCAAATGAGATGAATAGAGGAGACGGCAATGCAGACCTATGAACAGGCGCTTCAACAAGGGAAGGAATTTCTTTTGGAGCATGATGACTTCCTGATCGTGTCGCATGTACAGCCGGACGGAGACGCAGTCAGCTCCACCGTAATGGTGGGCTGGCTTCTCTCATGTCTGGGGAAGAAATTCACGATGATTAATGAAGGACCTATACCGCCACGAATGCATTATATGTGGGGAGCTTCTCAAATTTTAAACGGAACTGCGACTGAACCGTCGAAACCCTATACTTATGTTATCTGTGTAGACTGCGCTGATTACGAACGAGTAGGACGTGTGAAACATTGGTTCGCGGAAGATAAGCAGATCCTGAATATAGATCATCATCCGACAAATAATGGTTATGGTAAAGTGAATATTATTAAAGATGATGCTGCTGCTACAGCAGAAATTTTATATGATTTGATTGAAGTAATGGGTTTAACTTGGGATAAAGATGTGGCTACAGCCGCATATACGGGGATTCTTACAGATACCGGAGGATTTCGTTATTCGAACACAAGTCCTAAAATAATGGAAATGGCATCTGCCCTATTAAAACATGGAGTTAACGGACCTGAACTAGCTGAGCTTTTACTGGAGCAGATGACATTTCCGCAGCTGCAAGTTCTTACTAAAGCGCTGGCTACTCTTCAATTAACTGAGGATGGAAAGATAGCTTGGGTTGTGGTAACGCCTCAGGATATGGAAGAATGCGGTGCAGCAAATGATGATTTAGAAGGAATCGTCAATTACCCGCGTAATATTCAAGGGGTAGAAGTAGGTATCTTCTTCAAGATCATCTCAGATGATGTTGTAAAAGCTAGCTTCCGATCTAATGGAAGAGTTGATGTTGCGGCTCTTGCTAAAGATTTTGGAGGCGGTGGGCATGTTCGTGCTGCCGGTGCTAGAGTGGAAGGTCCATGGATGGAAACAGTAAAACAAGTTGTAGAACGGGTGAAAAAAGAGCTATGAGTGGTTACGAAGGAGTACTTCCTGTACTGAAACCGGCAGGCTTTACCTCCCATGATGTAGTTGCTAAACTCAGAGGTATTCTGAAAATGAAAAGAATTGGGCACACAGGAACATTGGATCCTCAGGTTACAGGTGTCCTGCCTCTTTGCTTAGGAAAAGCAACAAGAGTAGTAGAGTACTTGCAAGAGCTTCCGAAAGAATATCATGCTACGCTTCGGCTCGGGATTGCGACAGATACAGAAGACATGACAGGTGAAGTAACAGCACAAGTTGATGACGTTCAAGTGACGTATGAACAAGTAGAGGCAGCACTCCAGCGGTTTAATGGGGTTATCTCTCAGGTTCCTCCCATGTACTCTGCTGTAAAGATTAACGGGAAAAGGCTTTATGAAATTGCCCGTGAAGGAAAGACAGTGGAACGCAAAAGCAGAGAAGTAACCATACATGAACTTGAACTTATACGAATGGAAGAAGTAGACGGATTGCCTGAAATTTCTTTTCGTGTACTGTGTTCTAAAGGGACTTATATTCGAACTTTATGTGTAGATATTGGAGAGGCACTAGGATATCCCTCTACAATGGTTAAACTTGAAAGAACGATGTCTGCTGGTATTCCGGCAGGGCGCTGTTTGACGATCGAAGAGATACAGCAATGTGTTGAGAATGACACGTTGTCTACTTATCTAATCCCTACAGATCAATCGATTTGGAATTTCCCTTCCCACACGATTGAGTCGGAACAAGAGCGCTCTGTACTACAAGGTAAAAAAGTGTCTGCATCTTATGTCCAGCCTGCTTTGAAAGAGGAGGGATTGTTCCGCCTTTACTCTAAGGAAGAGCAATTTTTAGGGATTTATCAGTGGGATGCGGAAACAGATACAATTACCCCTAAAAAGGTTTTTTTACCGGAACCGAGTTGAAGTGTGATCAATAACAGATATGGCAACAGGATTATCATGGGAATTGCAGGTGAATTAGATTGAAAACAATAAATTTATCATTTCCTCTGACAGAAGAAGTGCGTAAAGAGATTGCCGTTCCCCAGGTACTTGCGATGGGGCAGTTTGATGGGCTGCATTTGGGGCATATAAGTGTGATTGAGTCAGCTATAAAACGATCCAGGGAACAGGGGATTCTAGCTGCTGTCTTAACTTTTCACCCTCATCCAAAAGAAGTGATGCGTAAAGGTGACTATCAGGGTTATCTGACTCCGCTTCGTGATAAAGAAGAAATCCTTGAAAAAATGGGTATAGATGTTCTATATGTTATCGAATTCAACGAGTCCTTTTCTAATCTTCTGCCAGAACAGTTTGTAACTGAGTTTTTGATTCAATCCAAAGTAAAAGTAGCGGTGGTTGGTTTTGACTTTCGGTTTGGTCATAAAGGAGCCGGAGACGAAAACAGACTTCGTGAACTCGGATTGCCTCATATGGACGTGGTGACCATTCCTCCGCTTACACTGGATGGTAAAAAAGTGAGCAGTACTTCGATTCGTTCTGTCTTACACGAAGGAGATGTAAAGGAAGCTCAGCGTATGCTGGGCAGACATTATTCTCTAAGAGGGACTGTAATCGACGGTGAAAAAAGAGGACGTACCATTGGATTTCCTACAGCGAATGTAGAGCCATCAGAAAGCTATGTTGTACCCCTGAAAGGTGTATATGCCGTTTGGGTATCACATCGTAATCAGAAGTTTCCTGGTGTCATGAATATTGGAGTTAAACCTACTTTTCACAAAGATCGGATTAAACCTTCTTTTGAAGTTCATTTGCTCGATTACAGCGGGGATTTATATGGACAGGAGCTCACTGTGGAATTGGTAGAGTTTCTACGACCTGAACAACGCTTTCCGTCCATCGACGAACTCATTGCCCAGATCCAGAGAGACTCGGAGACGGCGAAGCAAATTTTAGCGAATCTATCTTAGAATACTTAAATATTGAAGTTTAGATTTACATGAAATAGGCAAGTATGATATACTAAGATACGTTGCTGGAAGGCAACCATAACCTTAGCTTTAGTTGAAGGCTCTCACCGGCCCCGACGAGGCTACAGGCGATTATAATGAAGGAGGTGAACAGGATGGCTTTGACTCAAGAACGTAAACAACAATTGATCGAAGAGCACAAAACTCATGAATCCGATACTGGATCTCCAGAGGTGCAAGTTGCTATCCTTACTGAAAACATCAAGACTTTGACGGATCACTTGCGTACACACAAGAAAGATCACCATTCCCGTCGCGGGCTTTTGAAAATGGTAGGTCAACGTCGTAAGCTCTTGGCTTACTTGAAAAACAAAGATGTTAGACGTTATAGTGCTTTGATTGAGAAGCTTGGATTGCGCCGTTAATCTTCGTATATCCTAACAACGACAGCCTGGTTGTCCCCGTCTCTCTATTATAGAGGGACGGGCTCGCAGCCGGGTTGTTTTGTAGATTTAGGCTTCTTTTTTTTGTGGACTGGAATAGTCCCATCTAAAATTTTGTGAATATGTCAATACTAGGTCATACTAGTGAATAAAAAATAACAAATGATGTAAATAGAAGGAGGGGTCTCATGGAACAACGTGTTGAGATGCAACTTGGCGGCAGAACACTAATTCTAGAAACAGGACGTCTTGCTAAACAAGCAAACGCTGCTGTAACTGTACGCTATGGAGATACCGTTATTTTATGTACCGTAACTGCGTCAAATGAACCTAAAGATTTGGATTTTTTCCCGCTTACGGTTAACTACGAGGAAAGACTATATGCAGTAGGTAAAATTCCAGGTGGATTTATTAAAAGAGAAGGTAGACCGAGCGAGAAAGCTATTCTTGCCAGCCGCCTGACAGATCGACCAATTCGTCCTTTATTTCCGGAAGGATTCCGTAATGATGTTCAGATCCAAAATATCGTAATGAGTGTAGATCAAGACTGTGAACCAGAAATTGCAGCAATGATCGGTACTTCTGCGGCACTAAGTATTTCGGATGTTCCTTTTAATGGACCTATCGGCGGAGTAGCTGTTGGCCGTGTTAATGGTGAATTTGTAATTAACCCGGATATTGCCGCTCAAGAAGCGAGTGATATCTATGTAGTGGTTGCAGGAACTAAAGATGCGATCATGATGGTAGAAGCAGAAGCGAATGAAGTACCAGAAGAAGTAATGCTCGAAGCGATTATGTTTGGTCATGAAGAGATTAGAAACATCGTTGCTGTAATCGAACAATTGGTACAAGTTGCTGGTAAAGAGAAAATGGCTGTCAAATTGCATGCAGTTAATGCGGATGTTAATGCTGAAGTTCGCGAGTATGCAGCAGCACGTCTCGTTGAAGCAGTTCGTATTGAAGAGAAGCATGCAAGACAAGATGCGATTGATCTAATTAACGATGAAACGGTTGCTTTCTTTGGTGATAAATACATAGAAACTCCTGAATTGTTAAAAGACGTGAAGGAAGTTCTTCATGACATCGTTAAAGAAGAAGTTCGCAGATTGATCACGCATGATAAAGTGCGTCCAGATGGACGAGCACTGTCTGAAATTCGTCCAATCGATTGTGATACAAACCTCTTGCCACGTACACATGGATCCGGCTTGTTCACTCGGGGACAAACTCAGGCGCTTAGCGTATGTACACTTGGAGCATTAGGTGATGTTCAGATTCTAGATGGTATTGATCTGGAAGAAACAAAACGCTTCATGCATCATTACAATTTCCCGCCATTCAGTGTCGGTGAAGCAAGACCGCTTCGTCCTCCAGGTCGTCGTGAAATCGGTCATGGTGCACTCGGTGAAAAAGCATTGTCTAAAGTGATTCCGTCTGAGACTGAATTCCCTTATACAATTCGTCTTGTTTCTGAAGTTATTGAATCAAACGGTTCAACATCTCAGGCTAGTATCTGTGCTTCTACACTTGCAATGATGGATGCTGGGGTGCCAATTAAAGCTCCTGTAGCTGGCGTGGCAATGGGTCTGATTAAAGATGGAGATCATGTATCGATCCTGACTGATATTCAAGGTATGGAAGATCATCTTGGAGATATGGACTTTAAAGTAGCCGGTACTCCTGAAGGGGTTACTGCAATTCAGATGGATATTAAGATCAATGGTATTGATCGTGCTATTCTTTCGGAAGCTCTTAGTCAAGCAAAAGAAGGACGTATGCATATTCTTGGTAAAATGATGGAAGCTATTCAAAAACCAAGAGAAACATTATCTCAATATGCACCGAAAATTCTTACCATGCACATTAACCCGGATAAAATCCGTGATGTTATTGGAGCAGGCGGTAAAATCATTAACAAGATCATTGAAGAAACCGGTGTTAAAATTGATATTGAACAAGATGGCCGTGTGTTCATCTCTTCTGCCGATCAAACAATGAACGATAAGGCTCGTGAAATTATTGAAGGCATCGTTCGTGAAGTGGCTGTAGGTGAAATTTATGTAGGTAAAGTTAAACGTATTGAGAAGTTTGGATGTTTTGTAGAAGTACTTCCTAACAAAGAAGGACTTGTTCATATTTCCCAACTTTCTACAGAACGTGTAGCTAAAGTGGAAGATGTAGTAGCTATTGGAGATTCCATTACAGTAAAAGTAACGGAAATCGACCAACAAGGACGCATCAATCTTTCCCGCAAAGCAACTTTGACTGCAGAAACGAAAGCTTAATCTTAATTATAGAACTTACAAAAGAGACAGAAGTTTATTCTGGCTCTTTTTTTCATACATATTCAGCCTCTTGTACACATAAGATGGGACAAACGTGACCGGGGGGCTGAAGCAGTGAAAACGAATTTGAAAAAATGGGCTGCCGTGCTTGTTAGTGCGGCAGCCGTCGTTTTGATCGGACAAGTAACGGATGTAACAAGTTTTATTACACATCAAAGGGTGGTTCATACAGAAGATGCTTTTGATATGTATGTTGATGCTGCGCCAGAGGATGAACTGAAAAAACAGATTACACTCAAAGCAGCAGAACTGAAAATAGAACCGATTGATGCAAAGCTAGATCGCGTCTGGAAAGCAATCCCAGGATATAATGGGTTAGAAGTAGATATAGAAGCTACTTATCAAAAAGCATTATCTTCTCCAAAATCAGAGTCTATTACCTATGTAATGAAAGAGATCCCGCCCAAAGTCTCACTCGACGACATCGGTCCCCATCCGATTTACCGAGGCAACCCGGAGAAAAAGATGGCTTCTTTTATGATTAATGTGGCTTGGGGCAATGAATACCTTACACCAATGCTCGATACACTCGATAAATATAAAGTGAAAGCCACATTTTTTCTTGATGGAAGTTGGCTGAGTAAGAATAAAGACTTAGCACTGGAGATTAAGAAGCGCGGACATGAACTGGAGAACCATGCGTATTCTCATCCTAATATGAGCCGGTTGAGCACGGAACGAGCCATTCTAGAGATTAGCAAGACAAAGCAGCTGCTTAAGGAGTCACTTGGTATAGATAATAAATGGTTTGCTCCCCCTTCCGGAGATTATGATCAGGAAACAGTGAAACTCGCTGCTGAGCAAGGTCTAAAGACGGTGCTCTGGACGATTGATACGGTAGATTGGAAGAAACCAAGTTCTGAAAGTGTGGTTGCTAAAATCACAAAAGGGACGGAGGCAGGATCTCTTATTTTAATGCACCCAACGGCTGCTTCTGAAGGCGCTCTTGAAGGAATAATTCAAGGAATTACCCAAAAAGGAATTACACTCGGGACGGTAAGTGAGACGTTGTCGCCCGCTAGACTTCAAACGAAAGTTGAGTAAGACCATTTTTTTTGGTAGGATTATGATATTTGGTTGTGAACTTAAGTAAAAGTCATTTTAAGATACGATTCTTAAAAGTAAGTTACCAAATTTGGGGAGGCCAGCATGTGAAAAAAATGAAACTTAAGAATGGCCTTAGAGTGGTCATGGAAGAAATTCCAACTAGCCGATCGGTTTCTTTTGGGATATGGGTTAAGAATGGTTCACGTAATGAAGATGATCTGAATAACGGAGTATCTCATTTTATAGAACATATGCTGTTTAAAGGCACGGATCGTTTTGACGCGAAAGCGATAGCAGAACAATTCGATGCCATCGGCGGTAATGTGAATGCATTTACCTCAAAAGAATACACTTGTTATTACGCGAAAGTTCTTGATGAACATTTGCCGATTGCGGTAGATGTCTTGTCGGATATGTTCTTTCATTCCAAGTTTGATAGTGAGGAACTCGCAAAAGAGAAAAATGTAATCTTAGAAGAAATCTCCATGTACGAAGATACGCCGGATGATATGGTTCATGATTTAATCTCGCTCGCAGCTTACGGAGATCATCCATTGGCTTATCCGATTCTCGGTACAGAAGAGAAACTAAATGCAATGGATCAGACGACACTTCGTGATTTTATGAAGGAACGTTATACGATTGAAAATACGGTGATCAGCCTTGCCGGAAATATCGATGCTGAGCATATTATGGAACTGCTTGAAAAATATTTTGGCTCTTTTGATCTTCATGGAGAAATGAAGGAAGTATCTGAGCCTGTATTTAAAGGTGAACAGCTGTTTCATAAAAAGAAAACAGAGCAAAACCACATATGTTTAGCTTTTCCAGGATGCTCTATTCACGACAACAAGCAATATGCAATGGCACTCATTAATAATGCGATTGGCGGCGGAATGAGTTCGAGATTGTTCCAGGAAATAAGAGAGAAACGTGGTCTAGCTTATTCTGTCTATTCCTATCACAGTGCACATGCAGATAGCGGCTTGTTTACGATCTATGCAGGAACAGCCCCTAAGCAGACAAAAGAGGTAATGGAGCTCACGATTGCACTTCTAAAAGATCTTGCTGTTAATGGTTTGTCTGAAGAGGAACTCCGTAAAGGAAAAGAACAGCTCAAAGGCAGCCTCATCTTAAGTCTTGAAGGTACAGGCAGCCGAATGAACCGTAATGGTAAAAATGAGCTGATGGTAGGGAAACACCAAACCCTTGACCAAATGATTGAAAAAATTGAAAATGTAACAATGGACGACATCAATGTTGTTTTAGACCGGATGTTTGCTGTACCTTATGCACTGGCTATGGTAGGCGCTTCGGATAAAGCAATTGCATCTATGAGGAGGAACGAGTTTGTCAGTATCCGTACAAATTAAAAGATTAGCTGGTAATGAAGATATTTCACTTCCAGCTCAAATGTCTGAACTAGCAGCAGGTTTTGACCTGTATGCCGCTGTTGAGGCTGATAAGACATTAAATCCAGGGGAACGTAGTTTGATTCCTACGGGATTTGCTATGGCTTTACCAGCCGGTTATGAAGCTCAAATTCGCCCAAGAAGCGGCTTAGCTTATAAACATGGAATTACCTGTCTTAATACGCCGGGAACCATTGATGCAGATTATCGTGGTGAAGTGAAGGTGTTGCTTGTGAATTTAGGACAAGAACCTTTTACAATCCGCCGGAATGAACGCATCGCACAAATGGTGATTCAAGTCGTACCTGCGGTTACCTTGACTGAAGTAGAAGAACTATCTGAAACGGTTCGTGGTACCGGTGGTTTTGGTCACACAGGGAAATAAAAGGAAATATTATTGATGAAGCTGCTCTTCCGAAATGGGAGGGCAGCTTTTTTATGCTTATCAATCACCAGGGCTATCTGTTAGGCATAGGATGATATCATACAGCTTTTGAAAGGAGTGACATCCTGATGTTGACCGGAGTTCGGATCGTCGTTTTAGGAGGAGATGCACGTCAGCTTGAGGTCATCCATCGCTGCGTAGAGCTTGATGCATCTGTAAGTATAGTAGGGTTTGATACTTTAGAGCATTTTCCTGAAGGAGCTGTTAAAGAAACCTTGTCTGAGCAGCTTCTTTCTTCAGCTGACGTTTTAATACTGCCGGTGGTGGGATGTGACGACAGCGGAAACATCCAAGCTAAATATGCTAGCGACGAGACAACGTTAACTTTAACTGCGAAACTGGCAGCTGAACTTCCAGAACATTGTACGATATTCACAGGTATGGCAAAACCATATCTAAAAGAAATCTGCAAGCAAAATAAGGTTCGTCTTATTGAACTTCTTGATCGCGACGATGTAGCTATTCATAATTCGATTCCGACAGCAGAGGGCGCAATCATGCTAGCTATTCAGAAAACAGATTTTACGATTCATAACTCGGTCGCGTTCGTATTAGGACTCGGTCGTACTGGTTTTACAATGGCAAAAACACTTCAAGGTTTGGGTGCGGATGTGAGGGTAGCTGTAAGACGTGAAGAGGATATTGCCAGAGCATCAGTGATGGGCTTAAAGCCTTTTCTGACGAGGGATTTAGAGAAGCATGCAGGGCAAGCTGACTTGATTTTTAATACGATACCGTCTATGATAATCACAGCACAAATCCTGTCCAAAATGAAGTCGAAATCGTTTATTATCGATCTTGCCTCAGCACCTGGCGGAACCGATTTTCGGTATGCAGAGAAGCGCGGTATTCAAGCGTTGCTCGCCCCTGGGCTCCCTGGCATTGTTGCTCCCAAAACAGCGGGTGTTATTATTGCCAACTCCATTGTTAAGCTGCTTCTAGGTGAACAAAATGATCGGGGGAATAAGCAATGAATTGGCAGGGTAAAACGGTTGGTTATGCAATAACAGGATCTCATTGTACTTTTGAAGAAGTGATGCCGGTAGTGCAAAGGTTTAAGGATGAAGGGGCAGATGTTGTGCCTATCATATCTCAGACTGTACTTACCACAGATACTCGGTTTGGGACTTCTCAAAGTTGGCAACAACAGTTGAAAGATATAACAGGGAATGATATTATTTCTTCGATTGTAGAGGCTGAGCCACTAGGACCATCGAAGAGGCTAGATGTACTGGTTATTGCACCTTGCACAGGTAACACGACCAGTAAACTAGCAAATGCAATGACAGATAGTCCCGTTCTGATGGCTGCAAAATCGCAAATGCGGAATCAACGTCCTGTTGTTCTTGCTATTTCGACGAATGATGGGCTAGGACTAAACGCAGCGAATATTGCGAAGTTACTTGTAGCGAAGTATATCTATTTCGTTCCGTTCGGCCAGGATAATCCAGAGAATAAACCGAATTCACTCGTCGCTAAAATGCATCTGATTCCCGAAGCAGCTTATGCCGCTCTCGAAGGAAGACAAATGCAACCTATACTTATGTAAAGCGGCAAATGACATGTTAACTTTACGAATGAGAGGTATCGCAAGATGCCTTTTTTCGAGGTGAGTATACTAAGCTATTTTAGGTATATGATCCTTTATAGCATTTTTTTATATTATGTCTTTTTGAAAAATGAATTTATGTAGAACGTAGAACAGATTACTAACAAGCACTGCAAAGTATGCAGTTAATCAAAATCATCGCATCTGAACGCTTAAGCAACGCAGAAGGTTTAAATTCCATTTGTTCTACATCCTTTATGCTTAGGTCTTCTTGATACACAAATGGAGGAATTCGTGCATGGGCATTTTAGTGCAAAAATTTGGGGGGACTTCCCTTTCAACCCCCGCTGCAAGAGAACGTGTTCTTCAGCATATGAAGCGTGAAATTAAAGCAGGGCATTCACTTGTTGTTGTGGTATCTGCGATGGGACGCAGAGGCGAACCTTATGCAACAGATACTCTTCTGGACTGGATTGGCAGTAATGGAGATGCTCTGCCTGCAAGAGAGAAGGATTTGCTGCTTTCTTGTGGTGAATTTATTTCTGCAACGACATTAACTAGTTTGGCACATAGTGAAGGACTCACTGCTACCGTTCTAACGGGCGGGCAAGCCGGAATTATTACCGATCATCAATATGGCAATGCTAGAATCATTGAGGTGAAGCCGGATCGGATCTTAGAAGAACTGAAATCTCATCAAGTGGTTATTGTTGCCGGTTTCCAAGGCATTAATGATATAGGTGATATTACTACATTAGGGCGCGGAGGTAGTGACACATCAGCTACAGCTCTTGGGGCTGCACTCCGAGCAGATATGGTCGATATTTATACCGATGTCGAAGGTGTACTGACGGCAGACCCGAGGATTGTAGAAGATGCGAAGCCTCTTTTATATGTCAGTTATGCAGAGATTAGTAATATGGCTCACCAAGGCGCGAAGGTTATACATCCGCGTGCCGTAGAGATCGCCATGCAGTCACATATTCCGGTGCGTGTTCGCTCTACTTTTGGTGATGGTGAAGGAACGCTTATTACTCACCCAGAAGGAGTTCGGGATATTCAATCCGGCGTTGTTGATCGTCATGTAACCGGTATTGCACATGTAAGCAATATAACGCAAATTACGGTTGAAGCAGAAGAGAATGTAGGCAAACTACAGCTTCAGGTCTTTAAAGCGATGGCAGAGAATGGAATTAGTGTTGATTTTATTAATGTTTCACCATCTGGCGCCGTATATACCGTATTTGATTATGATTCCGAAAAAGCGATCCGTGTCCTCCAAGAACTTGGACTGAAACCGAAAAGTTTATCCGGTTGTGCCAAGGTTTCGGTTATTGGCGGAGGGATTAATGGTGTTCCAGGAATTATGGCCCGTATTGTCGAGTCGCTCGCTGACGTGAATATTGACATTTTGCAGTCAGCTGATTCGAACACAACGATTTGGGTATTAGTGAAAAAAGAAGATATGGTAGGCGCAGTTCGTGCTCTGCATACAAAATTTGAGCTCCATCTATAATCAGCAAAAGTTCAAGGAGGACGTAAACGTGGAATTTGGAAGACTAATAACGGCCATGGTAACGCCTTTCAATGATGAAGGCGAGATCCATTGGGAAGAAACCTCCAGGCTCATCGATTATTTAATAGATGTACAAAAATCAGACGCTCTGGTCGTATCAGGTACAACAGGAGAATCACCAACCCTTTCGGATCAAGAAAAAGTGGAGTTGTTTTCTTTTGCGGTAAAACATGCTGCTGGGAGAGCCAAAATTATAGCAGGTACGGGCAGCAACAGTACACACCATTCAATCAAGCTTACGCAAGAGGCAGAAAAAGCGGGTGTGGACGGGGTTCTTTTGGTTGTTCCATATTACAATAAGCCGAATCAAGAAGGAATGTTTAGACACTTCGAAGCGATAGCGAAGTCTACTTCCTTACCTGTGATGCTGTATAATGTGCCGGGAAGAACGGTTTCTAGCCTTTCTGTAGAAACGACACTTCGCCTTGCGCAAATCGAGAACATTGTAGCTACAAAAGAATGTGCATCCATGGAACAAGTGACACTGATTGCTACGGGTGCACCTGAAGGGTTTACTGTCTATTCTGGTGATGATTCATCAACTCTGCCAGCCCTATCTGTGGGAGCTTATGGTATTGTGAGTGTTGCGAGTCATATCATAGGTTCATCCATGAAAGAAATGATTGAATCCTACGTGAACGGAGATGTACAGAAGGCGACTTCCTTACATCAGAAGTTATTCCCTATATTTAAAGGTTTGTTTGATGCGCCGCATCCGTTGCCGAATCCTGTAGCTGTAAAATATGCATTAACACTTAAGGGTTATGAAGTGGGCTCGGTGCGTCTTCCGCTCGTTGCACCTACTGAACAAGAAGCTAAGTTCATTTCAGAACTGATTGCTAAGATTGACTAACTTATTTTATAAAAAACAGAGCATCCTCGAACTCTTCGTTAGAGCTTCGGGGATTTTTGTTTATATTTAGAGTTTCAGCACTGTGTTGGTTTGAGGAATAAAAACCCATAAGTATAAGTGGAAAAAGGTTGTTTTCTGCATTTCAATTTGATTGTTTTTAAAGAAAACGGGAAAACTACACCTTACAAAGCATGCTCGACTTGTTTTTTCGCTTTTTAATCATGTATAATGATGTCAAGTGACTGGGTGCGGTATATTTTTGAAATATGTTTAATTAATGATAAGTGTGCAGGAACTTTGGCTGAGAAGCTATAAGTTTCTTAAACAATAATAACAAATATTAACTATTATAAGGTACGACGTCCAACTACCATAGGAGGTTCAGATTCATTTGTCTAAGAAAAATAATAACGATAAATTGATGATTTTCGCATTGGGCGGCGTCGGTGAAATCGGAAAAAACATGTATGTTGTTCAGTACGGTAATGACATTGTAGTCGTTGATGCGGGTCTTAAATTCCCAGAAGAGGATATGCTCGGCATTGATATTGTCATTCCTGATATTTCTTATCTTACCGAAAATCGTGACAAGGTAAGAGGGATCGTTCTGACGCATGGTCATGAAGATCACATCGGCGGTTTGCCTTACGTTCTAAAACACCTTAATGTTCCTGTTTATGGAACAAAGCTTACACTTGGCTTAGTGGAGAACAAACTAAAAGAAGCCAATTTACTTGGCGAAACAAAACGTATTCTCATTAATGAAGATTCCGTAATCGAGCTTGGTAACAGCCTCAAGGCTTCATTCTTCGGAACAAATCACAGTATTCCAGACTCTGTTGGCGTATGTATTGAAACACCAGAAGGTGTAGTCGTGCATACCGGAGACTTCAAGTTTGATCACACACCAGTCAATGGTCAATTTGCAGATCTTCAGCGTATGGCTGAAATTGGAAGCAAAGGTGTATTGGCTCTCTTGTCGGATAGTACGAATGCAGAGAAAGCTGGTTTTACTCCTTCTGAGAAGAATGTCGGTATCGTTCTTGAAGATATTTTCCGTAAAGCAAGTCAACGTGTAGTTGTAGCTACTTTTGCTTCTAACGTGCATCGTGTACAACAAGTCATTAACGCAGCTGAAGTGACAGGTCGTAAAGTGGCAGTGATCGGTAGAAGTATGGTGAATGTTGTTAATATTGCTTCTGATCTTGGTTACCTGGAAATTCCAGACGGAATGATCATTGAACCAGAAGAAGTAGGCAAAATGGCAGCTGACCGTGTAGTTATTCTATGCACAGGTTCCCAAGGGGAACCAATGTCAGCACTTACACGTATGGCCCGTTCTACACATCGTAAAGTAGATATTTTACCAGGAGATACCGTTATTATTGCGGCTACCCCTGTTCCAGGTAATGAAAAATACGTAGGACGTACAATTGATGAATTATTCCGCCTCGGTGCTGAAGTTCATTACAGCGGAGCTAACTCCGGCGTTCACGTTTCTGGTCACGGAAGCCAAGAAGAACTTAAACTTATGCTTAACCTTATGAAGCCGAAATACTTTATTCCAATTCATGGTGAGTTCCGGATGCAACGTCGTCATGCTCTGCTTGCAGAAGCTGTTGGTGTAGAACGTGAAAACATCTTTATTACCGATATTGGTGAAGTTGTTGAGATTCAAGGTGGTTCTGCTCGTAAAGCAGGTAAAGTATCTTCCGGTAATGTATTAATTGACGGTCTTGGTGTCGGTGATGTAGGTAACATTGTACTACGCGATCGTAAACTTTTATCACAAGACGGCATTCTGGTTGTAGTTGTAACACTAAGCAAACAGGATGGGAAAATTGTTTCGGGTCCGGACATCATCTCCAGAGGGTTCGTATATGTTCGTGAATCAGAAGGTCTGCTAGATGAAGCAAACCGAATTGTGACAAGTACCCTTCAGAAGTTAATGAGTGAGAATGTCAATGAATGGGCTTCACTCAAAACGAATGTAAAAGACTCTTTGGGTCGTTTCTTATATGAGCAAACGCGTCGCAGACCAATGATTTTGCCAATCATTATGGAAGTGTAATACTTTTTAACAAACAGATTAATAAAAAGGCACACAGTCGCCTCTTCAACCAACAGGTAATATTGGACGGTTCCCTGTTGGAATGAAGAGGCTTTTTTGTATAATTTTGAATAGAAACAGATCCTTAACTGCCATAATAAACAAATATGGTTGTTTACCAATGGCAGAGAAGGGCGTGTTTATTAATGCAAGAATCAAATGATAAAACAAAAGAAACGAACAATGAAACTCCAATCGCACCTCAAGAAGAGATCAAAAACAATCCCGTCGTAAATACCATTCAAGAACTAGGAACGACGTCTGTTCCTGTCCCGCCTGGGGAATCAAACATTTTTTGTATGACGATTATCGGCCAGATCGAAGGACATCTTATATTACCGCCACAAAATAAAACAACAAAATATGAGCATTTAATTCCGCAACTTGTAGCTGCAGAGCAAAATCCGCGCATAGAAGGAATTCTCATCATTCTGAATACAGTTGGGGGAGATGTGGAAGCGGGGCTGGCGATTGCTGAAATGATAGCTTCGATGACGAAACCTACCGTTACGGTGGTCATTGGGGGAGGACACAGTATAGGTGTTCCTATAGCGGTCAGCAGCAGCTATTCGATTATTGCGGAGAGTGCTACCATGACGATTCATCCCATCCGAATGAATGGATTATTCATTGGTGTACCTCAGACTTTTGAATATATGGAAAAGATGCAGGAAAGAGTCGTGCGTTTTGTAACTTCACACTCTCGGATAACTGAAGAGCAATTTAAGCAGCTGATGTTTAAGACAGGGGAACTTAACCGTGATATCGGAACCGCAGTTGCAGGCGCTGATGCAGTTGAGTATGGGCTGATGGATGCGGTAGGCGGTATTGGAGACGCAATTAAAGAATTAAATCGCCGTATTCAAGCAGCTAAAGACATGTCTGAGCCGAAAGGATTAACACAATGACGATGTATACGGTAATGCCTACGGAACAGCTTTGGGAAGGTATGTGGAAAGAACAGCTGCCTATGATGGAGATGAGTGTAGCGGGACGTCTAATTCAAGTGATGCCGAAAGATGAAAAAACAGGAATTATCGTGAGAATGTTAAATGGAGGATTATACGACTATTTAGATCCTGCATACTCTCCTGGTAGAGAAATTCCGCTATATTCAGGGAAAATAGAACAAGGTTAACCTTAAAATAATGCCGAAAAAGAACATATGTGCTGTTGTATGTACTTATGGTATAATATTCTTCTGGAGGTGACCTTTTTTGGCCAGAAAGAAGAAAAAGAAAAGAAAATCAACCCTTGGTGGGGTTCTTAAATACGAGATATATGGAATCATTTTGATTACCTTGTCTGTTATTGCCCTCTCTGGTGAGGCCACAGTTGGACGCTCTTTATCCAAGATGTTTGGACTATTACTGGGCAAGTTTTATTTTGTAATCCCGCTTATCGGAATATTTTATGGCCTCATGGTAATGATTCATCGGAAGTGGCCGGCGGGCTGGAATCTTAGAAAAAGCGGCTTGGTGTTGCTTGTCCTTGCTTTGACCTTAATGAGTACAATCTCAGCTATGGAACAGAAGCTTGGTCCGATGGATCTGTTAAATGCATCCGAAGTGATGAATCAGATACATATTGATTTGCAAACCGAACTGTTAAGAGCTGATGAAACAAGTAATGCTTCCATGCTGGGTAGAGATATCAGCGGAGGATACATCGGAGCAGTTGAATACGCTGTATTGTTATGGTTATTTGGCAATATGGGTGCAAATTTAATGATGATTGTTATGTTCTTTATCAGTTTTATGTTGATTACCGGTTTATCTTATGTAGACTTAATACGAATATTCAAAACTCGTGTCCTTCGTTCAGGACGCGCCCTTGCTGCGAAATGGAAATCTTCATCTAAATCAGGGACTACTCGCAAAACGGGTACGAAAAATAAGGCGAAACCCAAACCAAAAGTTATTCCATACCATGATGAAGAGGACGAAGAGGATCAGTATACCGAGGATCTCCCTAGTCGCAAAGCACCTCTATTCTTCCAATTGTTTGGCAATGCGAAGTCAAAGCAGCATGTAGATGATGATTCTGATGTAGATCAGTATCAAGAAGGTGGACAAGAGGTGGTTTACGGATCGGCCTCTTCGGATACGAATCTTCCGTGGGCAGAAGGATACTCGGAGCTCAGTAACTCTTTACCAAAAGATCCAGAAGTGAAACCGGGAGGTGCTGCAAGTTCAGCGCCAATTATTCGGGACTTCTTTGAGAATGTACGTAATGAAAATGCAGTGGAGGAAGATGATCTGGATGATGCTTATCCTTCAGAAGAGAACCTTGCTGTATCTTCAAACGTAGTGGAAGAGTCTGGTTCTGATTCAGATGCAGTCCAATCATCGGGAATCCTATCTAAGGTAGATTCCGGAACAGCAGAAGAATCAGAAGAAGGTGCCATTCAGCAACCGGCTCCACCGCCTAAACCTTATAAGCTTCCACCGTTTAAGTTGTTGTCTAGACCAAGTAACAACGGTAAAGGTGGAGATCAGAATGACTACAAGCAAACTGCTCGTAAACTGGAGGCTACGCTTGAGAGCTTTGGTGTCCGTGCTAAAGTACTTGAAGTCGTTCGTGGTCCAGCGGTAACAAGGTATGAAATTCAGCCGGATATCGGTGTTAAGGTCAGCCGAGTCGTCGGTTTAACGGATGATATTGCACTTGCGCTTGCGGCTAAGGATATTCGTATGGAAGCTCCTATTCCAGGTAAATCCGCCATTGGTATTGAAGTGCCAAATGGAGAGGTATCTGTTGTTACTATGCGTGAAGTTATGGAAACAACGGTCTTCCAGGAAGCCGAATCCAAGCTTTCTATCGCATTTGGCCGTGATATCTCGGGTCAAACGATAGTCGGAAACTTAGCAAAAATGCCCCATCTACTTGTTGCCGGTGCTACAGGCTCAGGGAAGTCCGTGTGTATCAACGGAATCATCACGAGCATTTTGTATAAAGCGAAGCCCGATGAAGTGAAGTTTCTGATGGTGGATCCTAAGATGGTAGAACTTAATATGTACAACGGGATCCCACATCTGCTTGCTCCTGTGGTGACTGACCCGAAACGTGCTTCACTTGCGCTTAAGAAAATTGTTGTGGAGATGGAAAAGCGTTATGAGCTGTTCTCTAAGTCAGGTACTCGGAACGTAGAAGGATATAATAATCTGATGAAAGATAATCCTGCTGCCATCCTTCCTTATATCGTTGTTATTGTCGATGAGCTGGCTGACCTTATGATGGTTGCCGCCAATGACGTGGAAGATGCCATAGCAAGACTTGCTCAGATGGCTCGTGCTGCCGGCATTCATCTTATTATTGCAACTCAAAGACCGTCCGTTGACGTTATTACCGGTGTAATCAAAGCAAACATACCATCCCGAATCGCTTTTGGTGTTTCTTCACAAGTCGACTCCCGTACGATACTCGATATGGGGGGAGCAGAGAAACTTCTTGGTCGTGGGGACATGCTCTTTATGCCAGTTGGTTCTTCTAAGCCGGTTCGTGTACAAGGCGCGTTTTTAAGCGATCAGGAAGTAGAGAATATTGTGAGCTATGTTCGTGACCAGGCAGAGGCAGAGTATGATGAATCGCTTGTACCCGAAATTGATGATACTATGCAACAAGCGGAAGAGATTCAAGATGAGCTATATGATCAAGCTGTACAGATCATCATAGAAGCCAAGCAGGCATCCGTATCCCTCCTTCAGCGGCGAATGAGGGTAGGTTACACTCGTGCTGCAAGATTAATTGATTCTATGGAAGCTAGAGGTGTTATTGGTCCTTACGAGGGCAGTAAACCGAGAGAAGTTCTTATTTCCATGGAACAATTTCAAGCAAACAAAATAAGTTCATAGTACATCTAAGGAGTTCCTTTCCAATGCGAAAGGGGCTCCTTTTTTATGTTCCTATTTACGATTTCCACTCTTTAACATGTTTTCTACTATGACTAAACGTGAATAGGAACAATAACTGCTAAACATAATAAATGTAGCCAACAAGAGAACATTAAAGAAAGGTAGATTCTACAATGCGAAAAATCAATCTTTGGATCCTCGCCGGCGTGATCTTACTATCGGCTTCTTCATATCGTCTGATCCTGATGACAAATGAAGAAAAGGCAGAAATGAAAATCGAGCAAAATGCCGAAGCAGTCCCTACGTTCAGTCAAAACCTGGTTACATCTGGTGCCTATGGACAGGATGTATATGAACTTCAAGGCCGGCTTAAGTATCTTGGTTACTACTACGGTAAGATTGACAGCCACTTTGGACCCAAGACTCTAGGTTCCGTTAAGTGGTTTCAATCGGAATTTGGTATCCCAGTGGATGGTGTAGTTGGTGCAAAGACAAAACTTAAACTGTACAACGCCACTAAAGACTGGCGTCCAACTGAGCCAGGACCAGGGCAAGCGACTGGAGGCAACTCTTCTGCGGGTACTAACTCGGGAGGTAACAGTAGTAACAATGGAAGCAGTGGGAATAACAATATGGGGAGTACCAATTCCCTGGGACTTACGGAAAATGAGATTAAAATAATGGCTAATGCTGTTTACGGAGAAGCTCGTGGGGAACCTTTTGAAGGACAAGTAGCAGTAGCTGCTGTCATATTAAACCGCGTTGAATCACCACAGTTTCCAAACACTCCGTCGGGTGTCATTTTCCAACCGGGTGCGTTTACGGCAGTAGCAGATGGACAGATCTATCTTGAACCGAATGAGCAAGCGCGGAAAGCCGTAATGCAAGCCTTAGATGGATGGGATCCATCAGGAGGATGTCTGTACTACTTCAACCCGAAAACAGCAACTTCTAAATGGATATGGTCTAGACCTCAGGTAAAAACGATTGGTCAGCATATATTCTGCATGTAAGTTATAGAATGGGATGGATAAGGATCTATTGCATTTCGGAAAGCAACAGCTAATTACTTAATAAAGAATGTATGGACAGCAATCGGCGGATTTCCCTCCGGTTGCTTCTGTGCTTTTGAATGAGTTAGAATGAAATCATACTAGGAAAATTAATGAAAAAAATTATGACGTCGTAAAGGGGTTTTGAAACTTGACTAATACAGGATTCGAACGCGGCAGCAATCAGCATATTCGCATTCATGTGCTGCCTACCAAACGCTTTAAGACGTTTGCCATATCTCTGTATGTGGGCACGCCGCTTAAAGAAGATACGGTAACCAGTACAGCACTGATCCCATTCGTTTTGCGTAGAGGAACATCATCATATCCAGAGACAATCCAGTTTCGTGAGCAGTTAGAAGAGCTATACGGAGCAGGATTCGGTTTTGACGTATACAAAAGAGGAGATCATCAAATTATCCAGTTCCGTATGGATACCATTAATGACTCCTTTGTTCAAAGCAGTGATAAACTGCTTGACAGGTCCTTTGCTTTTCTTGGCGAAGTGGTTACAAGCCCTGCGAAAGAAAACGGTCATTTCCGCTCTTCCTATGTCCAACAAGAGCGAGATACCGTTCGGAAAAGACTAGAGTCCATTGTAAACGATAAAATTCGTTACGCAGGAGAGCGCTGTATTGAAGAGATGTGTAAAGGAGAACCCTACCGTCTTCATCCTTTAGGAGAACGTAAAGATCTTCCGGGAATTGAACCAGAAGGGCTTTATAGGTCTTATGAACAGTGGCTCCAGAACGCGGGAATGGACCTATACGTAGTAGGAGACACCACACTCGAAGAAGTAGAAGAGCTCGTAGAGAAGTATTTTCATTTGAATCGCAATACTTCATTCGAGTATAAAACGGAAGTGAGTAGTCGTCAGCACCGCGAAGTACAAACCGTTGTTGAGAAGCTGAATGTAAATCAGGGGAAACTGAATATGGGTCTTCGAACATCCATTACATATGGAGACGACCAGTATGCATCTGCCTTAATGTACAATGGTATTTTGGGCGGATATCCTCACTCCAAACTGTTTGTTAACGTAAGGGAGAAACATAGTCTTGCTTACTATGCTTCTTCGAGATATGACGGTCATAAAGGTATTGCAACGATTCAATCAGGAATCGAGATCCCCAATTACGAGCAAGCGGTAGAGATTATAACAAATCAATTATCCGATTTAAAAGAAGGTAAAATCTCTGACCTGGAGATGAACCAAACGAAGGCGATGATTCGTAATTTGCTTAAGGAAATCGGAGATTCCGCATTTGAGATGATTTCTTATGATTTCAACCGTCAATTGTCAGGTAAAGAACGTACAACGATGGAACTGCTTACGCAAATCGAGTCCTTAACGAAAGAAGATGTTCAGAAGGCAGCGGAAACGTTCCAGCTGGATACCATTTATTTCTTGAGAGATCAGAAGGGGGAATGACCGGTGGAGAGCATACGATATGAACATCTACAAGAAACTTTGTATTATGAAGTAATGGACAACGGTCTTTCTGTATATGTACTACCTAAACCCGGGTTTGAAAAAACCTATGCTACCTTTGCTACGAAGTTTGGTTCTGTAGACAACCATTTTCGAGTAGAGGGTAAGGAGGAGCAGCAAGTACCGGACGGGATCGCTCATTTTTTGGAACATAAAATGTTTGAAGAGCCTGAAGGCGATATTTTTGCTAAGTTTGCATCTCATGGTGCTTCTGCGAATGCATTTACAAGTTTTGATCAGACCGTATATTTATTTTCAGCTACCGAAAATATTAACGAAAATATCGAGACACTTGTGAATTTCGTGCAAAATCCTTATTTTACAGATCAAAATGTAGAAAAAGAAAAAGGGATTATCGGTCAGGAAATTAATATGTATCAGGATAATCCGGATTGGCGCGTTTATTTTGGATTAATCGAAGCCATGTTCCAGAAACATCCGGTGCGGATTGACATTGCTGGTACGAATGAATCCATCAGCACGATTACTAAAGAAACGCTATACGATTGTTATAATGCGTTTTATCATCCGAGCAACATGCTTCTCTTTGTAGTCGGTGGAGTTAACCCAGGGGAAGTCATGGACCTCATTCGTAACAATCAGGCCCAAAAGAATTATGAGAAGCAAGGAAAAATAGATCGTCTATTTGAAGAGGAACCTCTTGAAGTAGGTCAGAAACGCCGGGAAGTAAAACTTGCGGTTTCTTTACCCAAATGTTTATTTGGATTTAAGGAACTAAGTAAAGGCCTCAGCGGTGAGGAATTGGTTCGAGAGGATTTAACCACACGATTGATGCTTGATTTATTGTTTGGTTCAAGTACTGAATTGTATCAGAAACTTTATGATGAAGATTTAATATCAGATGGTTTTGGGCATGAGTATAATAGTTCAGCTCAGTATAGCTTTTCCGCTGTGGGCGGAGATACAAAAGATCCTGATCTTTTGTTAGAACGTGTTCGTACGGAAGTTGAAGCGATGCAGCAAAAAGGGTTTGACCAAAGTCACTTTGAACGGACTCGCAAGAAAAAAATGGGTGGATACTTGCGTATGCTTAATTCCCCTGAGAGTATTGCACATGAATTTACTCGTTATCAATTCCGCGGCGGTGATTTATTCCGTGTACTGCCTATTTATGAATCCATTACACTTGAAGATGTAAATCGTCGTCTTAGAGAACATATTAATTGGGATCAGCTGGCCGTATCTTTGGTGGTGAGTCCTTAACATGGAGAGAGAAACCGGATCCTTTATGAAGCCTATACTCGATACAACGGTTCTGGTTACAGGAGCAAGCAGGGGAATTGGAGCTGCCATAGCTAAGCGTTTTGCGTCTGTTGGAATGAATGTAGTTATTCATTATATGAACTCTCATGAAGCAGCCAACGAAGTCGCAAGGCAGTGTATGGATTTTGGTGGAAGAATTATGACCGTCAGTGCGGATTTAACCAGCAAAGAACAAATCGAGCGTATGGCCCAAAAATTAAAAGATTATGATATGATTCCTGATATTCTGGTAAATAACGCCGGGATTTCTCATTATGGTTTGTTGTCCGATGTGACGGAAGAAGAATGGGACCATGTCATGGCGGTTAATCTGAAAGGCACTTTCCTCTGTACACAAATGTTTATGCCGGATATGATCTCCCAGCGGTATGGCCGAATCATTAACGTCTCATCGATTTGGGGGATTTCAGGGGCCTCTTGTGAGGTTCTATATTCAGCGACTAAGGGAGGCATCAATGCCTTTACGAAAGCGCTGGCCAAAGAACTGGCTCCCTCTGGTGTGACGGTGAATGCAGTGGCTCCAGGTGCCGTGGATACAGATATGATGAGTTCTTTTGACGAAGAGGAAAAGAGAACGTTGGAACAAGAAATTCCAGCAGGGAGACTAGCTAAACCAGATGAAATTTCTTCATTGGTATATTTTTTAGCACTCCCTGAGTCTGGTTATATTAATGGACAGATTATTTCGCCGAATGGCGGCTGGCTGACCTAGAACACAGTAAATTAATTCCTTGTATAAGGAGTACGCACCTTGCTCATATTAACTACTGCTCACTTTAAATCTCATGAGTAATGCTAAGGAGGATTTAATGATGTCAACAGTAGTCAGTAATTTTGATGCATGGAAAAAATTTCTGGGTGATCGTGTAGTGCAGGCCGAAAAACTCGGTATTAGCGAAGATGTCATTAACAAACTTGCTTACGAAATCGGTGATTTTCTTGATGAAAAAGTCGATCCGGCAAACCCATCCAACCGCGCATTAAAAGAACTATGGGACGTGGGTAATGAGGAAGAGCGTCGTACAATTGCTAAGCTCATGGTCAAATTGGCTAAGAAAAACGCATAGTGGCGCACGGAAGAGCTCCCGAAAGGGAGCTTTTCTGTAATTGTTACATCCTTGGTTCTTGTAATTCATTTTTATTTTATATATCATTAGTAAGACCCATGTTTGATGGATTCAGATCCAAACATTTTCTGCTCGGGGAATGACTGATTATGTCGAATATTGAGGAATAAGCTTCAGAGGTGTTAATATGGAGTACAAACAATGGTATATGGAGTACAAAATACATAAGAACAGACCTGGACTCCTTGGTGATATTGCTTCCATGCTTGGAATGCTTGAAGTAAACATTTTGACTATTAATGGTGTTGAAGGAAAAACAAGAGGGATGCTTATCGAGTCAGATGATGATGAGAAGATCCAACTTTTAGGTCAAATGTTGAAAAAAGTGAATAACATTACGGTAACAGCTCTTCGTGCGCCACGACTTGTGGATATACTCGCGGTCAGACATGGCCGATATATTGATCGTGATTCAGATGATCGTAAAACTTTTCGTTTTACTAGGGATGAACTTGGGTTACTTGTTGACTTTTTGGGTGAAGTATTTAAGAAGGAAGGAAATCAGGTTATTGGTCTGCGGGGAATGCCGCGTGTAGGAAAAACGGAATCCATTATCGCCGGAAGTGTATGTGCGATGAAACGATGGACGTTTGTATCGTCTACCCTATTGCGCCAAACCATACGTAGTCAAATGTCTGAGGACGAAATGAACCCAAATAATGTTTTTATTGTCGACGGGATCGTGAGTACAATTCGTTCTAATGAGAAACACTATAATTTGCTGCAAGAGATCATGAGCATGCCGAGTACGAAAGTAATTGAGCATCCTGATATTTTCGTGCAAGAATCTGAGTATGACTTTAATGATTTCGATATTATCATTGAACTTCGAAGCACGCCAGACGAAGAGATTATATATGATACGTTTACTGCAAATTATACCGATGATCTGTAAAGGTGCAGCGATAATTTAAAGAAATGTGTTTTTTATAAATGAAATACATCTTGGATAAGACAAAAAAAGAGGAGGAATTCGCATGTCTGAACTGGGTCAGCAGTTGAAAGAGGCCCGGCTGCAAAAGGGACTAAGCCTTGATGATGTTCAAGAAATGACGAAGATTAGAAAAAGGTATCTTGAAGCAATCGAATCCGGAGATTATAAAGTCCTCCCTGGTAGCTTTTATGTGCGGGCGTTCATTAAAACCTACGCTGAAACGGTAGGATTGAATCCTGATGAGTTGCTGGAAGGTCATAAGAAAGATGTTCCTGATTCAGAACAAGAAGCTACAATGGAACCGGTTATTACGAAGCGTTCCAGCCGTCCGGCATCGGAGCGTAATAACAAATGGTTGTCTACTGTATTACCTTGGACTTTTTTGGCTCTCATTCTAGTTCTAATTTACGTTTATGCGGTCAGAGACAACGGTAATAAGCAAGCTGAGATACCGAGTGATCCTGATACGGAACAGTTTACCTCACCCGTAAATGAAACGCCAACACCACCTGAAGACGAAGGAGTTGCGGGCGAGAATACAGAGGAGCCAGGTACCGATGTAGGTGGTGGAGATCAACAAGATCCAAGCGATGGAGAAGATACTCCGGCTGAAGAAGAACCTACGGAGGAAGAGCCTGCCGAAGATCCAACTGAACAGCCAGTGACGATTAAGCAGAGCGGTAAAGCAGGTAATATTACGATCTTTGACGTTGCTGGCGGTAGTGCCGATGAACCGGTGAAGGTTGTAATTAAAGCTTCAGGTCTTAGCTGGATGGAAGTATATGCAGGTGAGAACTCTAGTGGTGAGAAGTTGTTCAGAGATAACACGGCAGAGGGGCAAACCTACAGCTTTGATCTTGGACCAGAAGGAATGTACATTAAGTCTGGTTATGCTCCTGCTACGGAAATTACCGTTAATGGTGAAGTAGTTACCGATGGCAAGACGACGAATCGGATTCGTTTAGAGCGTGTGGAAGGATCAAGTTCTGATCAGAGCAATACTGCAGGCGAAGATGAATCTTCAGATTCTGGCGAGTAATTGCCTACTCTAACATGTACAGCGAAATGTCGCTGTACATGTTTTTTCGAGTAAGGTTTTCTGACAAGACTTTGAAAAGAGATTCGATTTATGTACCCTATTCTAATATAATGTTACATAGGGCATCATGATTAATGAAAGGAAGTGGATAACATGAGTGAAAGTTCATTTGATATTGTATCCAAATTAGATTTGGCGGAACTAACGAACGCCGTAACCCAAGCAGAGAAAGAAATTGCGAGTCGTTACGATTTTAAAGGTAGTAAGAGCAGTCTTAAAATAGAGAAAGATGCGCTTATTATCGTTTCTGATGATGAATATAAACTAGGCGCAGTTATTGACGTTTTACAATCAAAAATGGTCAAAAGAGGTCTCCCGCTAAAAAATCTTGACTATGGCAAAATTGAGCCTGCTTCGATGGGGACAGTGCGTCAGCGTCTTGGTTTTAAACAAGGAATTGATCAGGATAACGCTAAAAAAATCAATATTCTGATTCGTGACTCGAAGCTGAAAGTCAAGAGCCAAATCCAAGGGGATCAAATCAGGGTTACGGGAAAAAGTCGAGATGATCTTCAAGCGATTATACAATTGCTGCGCTCAAGTGATTTGCCTCTTGATCTTCAGTTTACAAACATGAAGTAAAACAAAACATGAATTCATGAGTAAATCTTGTACGTTTTCATGCTCTCCATATATTAATGTTTATTTAATATACAAGAGTAGCTTAAATAGAGATGTTGAGATTTACATTACATATCTCATGAATGACAAAAGACATAGAGGGGATTTGCTACCATGCAAATCTCCAAGTACGATCTAAAGGGGAGGGCGTCTTTCTTGAATTTACCCAACCGAATCACATTAGCAAGAATTTTCATGATTCCGGTCATGATGATGTTTTTGCTAGTTGATTTTGATTTCTATCCATCTCCAATCCAGTTTGGTGACTATTCTCTTCCTTATAATCAGCTCATTGCTGTGATTATTTTTATCGTAGCTGCGAGTACAGATGGAATTGACGGATACATTGCGCGAAAACACAATTTGGTTACCAATCTTGGTAAACTACTCGATCCTCTTGCAGATAAACTTTTAATTACAGCCGTGCTGGTTTCCTTAGTTGAAATGGGTAGTGTACCCTCATGGATGGCAGTTGTTATCATTAGCCGTGAATTTGCGGTAACAGGATTACGTCAGGTAGCTCTCTTGGATGGTTCCGTTGTGGCTGCTAGCTCTTGGGGCAAGGTGAAAACGGTAACTCAAATTATCGCAATTTCCCTTTTATTATTGAATAATTTCCCGTTTGCTTTTATATCCATCCCTATGGATGTCATTTTCATCTGGCTGGCAACCATCGTGACTCTGTACTCTGGAATCGACTATTTTGTTAAGAACAAGCATCTTCTTCGTCAAAATTAAGCTTAAACCTAGGCGTAATTGTTTAATATAATTTTATAATTCAACCCAAAAGAGCAATAGGTAAATCCTATTGCTCTTTTGGGGATCAGAAACATAAGCTGGGAGACTGGAGGAGTTTAAATGAAAGCAGAGATTATAGCAGTGGGTACAGAACTTTTACTTGGTCAAATAGTGAATACGAATGCTCAGTTCCTATCGAAGGAGCTTGCCGCTATTGGCGTTGATGTATACTTTCAGACGGTTGTCGGGGATAATGCCAATCGAATGAAACAAGCGATAGAAACAGCGCGCAGCCGTGCAGATATTGTTATTTTTTCAGGCGGAATCGGTCCGACTCAAGATGATATTACAAAGGATGTTTTAGCTGAACTTCTGGGACTTAATCTTCTCATGGATCAGCGTTCCTTGGATCAAATTGAAAAAATGTTCACTAAACGTGGTACGGTGATGACGGAAAATAATAAACGTCAAGCTACTATTATAGAAGGAGCAAGTCCGTTGCTTAATGAAACGGGACTAGCACTTGGGAATGCGATCAGTCATGAAGGAACACACTTTATTATTCTTCCGGGTCCTCCGAAAGAGCTGAAGCCCATGTTTACAAATCAGGTCTTGCCTTGGTTGTATCAGCATGTACTAGCTGGCGAAATGCCGATATATTCAAAAATGCTTAAGTTCGCCGGTATCGGTGAATCCATGCTGGAGGACAAGCTGAAAGATTTAATCACGAGTCAAACTGATCCTACGATTGCACCTTACGCTAGTGAAGGAGAAGTTACCGTACGAATCTCAACGAAGGCTCAAAGCGAAAGGGAAGCCATGGTGAAGCTAAACGAGCTTGAGCTTCTTATTCAGCAGCGTTTACCTGAGCATATGTATGCAAGCCATGATATTCCGATAGAACATGTTATCGTTGAAATGATGGCAGATCGTGAACAGACGCTGGCAGCGGCTGAGAGTTGCACAGGAGGACTGTTGATGGCCCTCCTTACTTCTATTCCAGGCAGCGGAACCATGCTCCGGGGCGGATTTGTATGCTATTCTAATGAAATGAAAGAGAAGCTTCTGAATGTGCCGCATCACTATCTTGAAGGAGAAGATGCTCCTGGGGCCGTGAGTCCTGAAGTAGCGAAAGTACTCGCAGAACAAGCTCAAATGATTACAGATTCAGATTACGGACTATCTATTACGGGGGTAGCAGGCCCAGGATATTCGGAGCGGAAAGAAGTCGGTCTTGTATATATCGGTATAGCTGAACGAGACAAGGAGACCGAAGTTCATGAATTAAAACTGAGCGGTAATCGGGAGACGATTCGAATTCGTTCTGCGAAAACCATTCTGTATCGTTTGTGGCGCCGACTGGTTGAGAACGAAAAACTTCACTAGATGATCAGTTACAAAGTAAAATGAATAATAATAAGTTATAAATGTTTGACGCTTTTGTGTTGAACCAGTATACTACAAGTAATCGGAAGAACCGGGCGCAAATCATATTTGCTCAGGTTCTTCCTTTTTTTATGTTCTGAGGATCAGTGGGCCCCTGATCTCTCAAAAAAACGAATGTATGTTCTCAAAAAATGCTTGGCAAACGAGTCCAAAGAGAGTATCATAGAGTTATAAACATAGAAGGATGTGAGTTTATTGTCAGATCGTCGTGCAGCGTTAGATATGGCGCTACGTCAAATAGAGAAACAATTCGGTAAAGGTTCAATTATGAAACTGGGTGAATCAACTCACATGCAAGTAGAAATTGTACCCAGCGGATCGATTGCTTTAGATATTGCACTAGGAACCGGCGGTTTTCCAAGAGGTCGGATTATTGAAATATATGGACCAGAATCATCAGGTAAAACAACTGTAGCACTTCATGCTATTGCTGAAGTACAAAGAGCAGGCGGACAAGCTGCATTTATCGATGCAGAGCATGCGCTTGACCCGCAATATGCAAGTAATCTGGGTGTAAATATTGATGAATTGCTTCTTTCTCAACCAGATACAGGGGAGCAAGGTCTTGAAATTGCTGAAGCTCTTGTAAGAAGTGGTGCTGTTGATATTGTGGTTATTGACTCTGTTGCAGCACTTGTGCCTAAGGCAGAGATTGAAGGAGATATGGGTGATTCCCACGTAGGTCTCCAAGCTCGTCTGATGTCTCAAGCTCTTCGTAAGCTGTCTGGTGCAATCAGTAAGTCCAAGACGATTGCCATCTTTATCAATCAGCTTCGTGAAAAAGTTGGGGTTATGTTTGGTAACCCAGAGACAACACCAGGTGGACGCGCACTGAAGTTCTATTCCACAGTTCGTCTTGATGTACGACGGATTGAAAGCATTAAGATGGGTAACGATGTTGTCGGAAACCGTACAAGAATTAAAGTAGTCAAAAATAAAGTGGCTCCTCCGTTCAAACAAGCGGAAGTCGACATTATGTATGGTGAAGGGATTTCCAAAGAAGGAAGTCTAATTGATATCGGTGCTGAACAAGGGATTGTTGATAAGAGTGGTGCTTGGTATTCTTACAGCGGTGAACGTTTAGGTCAAGGCCGTGAAAATGCAAAACAATTCTTGAAAGAAAATGTTGCGATTGCTAGTACAATTGAGCAAAAAATTCGTGAAGCGAGCAATTTGACAACGGTTGTTGAAGCTCCTTCTGATTCAGACAAAGCGAAAGAAGAGAAAGAAGAAAAAGAATTGTTTGAGATCGAATAAGAGTATTTGCCAATTGTGTGAACAATAGTGTAAAGATAAGAAACCGCGGCTTATTTTTAGCTGCGGTTTTTTTGTTTTATGGCGTATGTTTGATAGACGATCGATAGTAGAACAAGTATGGGGGGACGGGCTAAATTGAGAGAATACGAAGAGTTTGATAACAATGAAGAAGCGCAAAGAGGCGTGAGCCACTTTCCTGAGCAAAAGCTTGAAATTACCCGTGTAGAGAAGATGAAAGGACGCAATGCCAGGTATATCATCTATTTTGGTGAATACGAATTATCCGTTCTTGAAGATGTGATGATTAAATATCGAATGATAAAAGGGAACGTTTTTCATAAAAATGAGTTGGAAGAAATCATAATTGCAGATGAAAGGCAGCGTGCTTATGTACAGGGACTTCGTTTTCTCGGACGAAAAGCAAGAACGCGGCTTGAAATATCAAAAAATTTAAAAGAAAAAGAGTTTACATTACCTATTATTGAAGAAATATTAACAAGACTTGAGCAAGAGGGACTCATTGACGATTCGTTATATGCTAAAGAATGGACTAGACAGCGTATTTCAAACCATCGCAAGGGAAAACTGTGGGTAGGTCAAGAGCTTCGTCAAAAAGGCATTGCCAAAGAAGACATTACGGAAGCTCTTGGTGAAATCAGTGTGGAAGAAGAGTGGAACAGCGCACTAATGGTTGGACGCAAAAAATGGAATCAGATCAAAGGCGATCTTAATGAAAAGAAACGTAAAACTTATCCCTTTTTAATGAGAAGAGGGTACTCTGGAGAAGTAACACGAAAGGTTATGGAAGAGCTTGTACGAGAGAACTCTGAGGAGGAACAGGAGTTTGATGAGTATTTTTAGTAAAATGTGGTAACTGAGGTCCCGAAAATGTTCATTCTCTTGACAATATCTTAACACGAATACTAAAATGTACATGAGCCTATACAACAAAAAAAGTATTTTTTCCTTCCAAAAAAGTACATTTGTTGTAGAGTCTTGTATAAAGGTTGTAGTGTAAGCCCGCCATGTCCTGCGGCGGTAGAGTGTACATGCCCTGGCGTGTACAAAAAAAGAAACAGTGAATTTTCACTGTATGGATTTTTTGTAAATGTGAAGTCTTGAAATGCAAAAAAACAAAACATGAATATCCCAAGGAGAAATCCCTTGGAGGAATCAACGAGGAGGTGAACAGAATGGATGCTATCGCCTGGTTAATTCTCGTTGTTGCCGCTTTAGTTTTTGGGATTATTGGGTTCCTTGCCGGATATTTTATTCGCAAATCTTTAGCTGAAGCTAAAATTTCCAGTGCTGAAGAAGCTGCAGTCCAAATCGTAGAAAATGCGAGAAAAGATGCAGAAGCACTGAAGAAAGAAACGGTACTTGAAGCGAAGGACGAAGTCCATCGTGTACGTACCGAAGCTGAAAAAGACATTCGTGAACGTCGAAATGAAATTCAACGACAAGAAAGACGATTGTTGCAAAAGGAAGAATCGCTGGATAAAAAAATGGATTCCTTGGAACGCAAAGAAGAACAAGTGGCCAACAAAGAGAAGCGAATTGATGAGACGCAGCAACAAATTGAAACAATCTACAAGAGTCAGGTAACGGAGCTTGAAAGAATCTCCAATCTGACGATGGAAGATGCTCGTAGCATCATTCTGTCCAATGTAGAGCAAGAAGTTCGTCATGAAACGGCTCAAATGATTAAGGATATTGAGCAACAAGCGAAAGAAGAGGCGGATAAGAAATCCCGCGAGATTATTACACTGGCTATCCAGCGTTGTGCAGCTGATCATGTTGCCGAGACTACAGTATCGGTCGTGACATTGCCTAACGAAGAGATGAAAGGACGTATTATCGGTCGTGAAGGCCGTAACATTCGTGCGCTTGAAACCCTTACAGGGATTGATCTCATTATTGATGATACTCCGGAAGCAGTTATTCTCTCTGGCTTTGACCCAATTCGCCGCGAGATTGCAAGAACCGCCTTGGAAAAACTAGTAGCAGATGGACGAATCCATCCTGCACGTATTGAAGAGATGGTTGAAAAATCTCGTAAAGAAGTGGATGAACGTATTCGTGAGTACGGTGAACAAGCTACCTTCGAGGTAGGAGTTCATGGATTACATCCAGATTTAATCAAAATTCTTGGACGACTTAAATTCCGTACCAGCTATGGACAAAACGTGTTGAAGCATTCGATGGAAGTTGCTTACCTGACAGGGCTAATGGCTGGAGAACTTGGTGAAGATATCGTACTTGCCAAGAGAGCTGGTCTACTGCATGACATTGGTAAAGCGCTGGATCACGAAGTGGAAGGTTCACACGTGGAAATTGGCGTGGAATTAGCGAAAAAATATAAAGAACATCCTGTTGTTATTAACAGTATTGCATCACATCATGGTGATGAAGAAGCCACTTCTGTTATTGCGATGTTGGTCGGAGCAGCTGATGCTTTGTCCGCGGCAAGACCGGGAGCACGTCGTGAAACACTGGAGACTTACATTAAACGCTTGGAAAAACTCGAAGCGATCTCCGAATCATTTGATGGAGTTGAAAAATCTTACGCGATTCAAGCAGGTCGTGAAATTCGCGTCATGGTACAACCAGATAAGATCGATGATGCTGAAGCGTTCCGCTTAGCACGCGATATTTCGAAAATGATTGAGAACGAACTAGATTATCCAGGACATATTAAAGTAACGGTCCTCCGAGAAACACGTGCGGTAGAATACGCTAAATAAGAATGAAACGAAGAAAAGTGGCCGAGCTTCGGCCACTTTTCTCATTCATAGATGATTAATTTTCTCGTATATAGGTTAAAAGGAGGCAACACACATTAAAGTTCTATTTATTGGAGACATAGTTGGTAGCGTTGGTCGGAAAGCATTGAAGGAAAACCTTCCATTACTCAAAACAAAATATAATCCTCATATCATTATTGCAAATGGTGAGAATTCAGCATCGGGCCGAGGGATAACTCAGTCCATTGCCAGACAATTCTTTGACTGGGGAGTTCATGGAATTACAATGGGGAATCACACTTGGGACAATCGTGATATTTTTGAATTTATCGATGATGAACCTCGCTTGATTCGTCCCGCTAATTTTCCGGAAGATTCCACACCAGGAAAAGGCCATGCAGTAATCAAGGCAAATGGAAAGGAATTGGCTATTGTTAATTTACAAGGCCGGACCTTTTTACCGGCGCTAGATGATCCTTTCCGCAAAGCCGATGAACTGGTGGATGAGCTCAAGAAGAAACATAAATGTATTCTCGTTGATTTTCATGCGGAGGCAACTTCCGAGAAAATTGCGATGGCCTATTATTTGGATGGCAGAGCTTCGGTTGTTGTAGGTACGCATACTCATGTGCAAACCAATGATGAGCGAATATTAGAGGAAGGCACTGCTGCGATCACCGATGTTGGGATGGTAGGACCGAAAGATGGAATTTTGGGTATGGAACGGGAAGCTGTAATTCATAAATTTCTAACCAGTCTGCCAGTACGATTTAATGTGGACGAAGGAAAATGGCATTTCCACGCGGTTATTGTTGATATCGATGAAAACACGGGTAAAGCAACAAAGATTGAAAAAATCCGGTTGGTCGAAGATGAGTGGCGAATGGAATAAAGGATTCGTTAGACCTCTTTTGGCCAGGACGCAAGCACCTGATAAAAAGAAGGAATCTTTTACATTCTCGCGAATAACATTTATTAGAGTCTGTTCAATCAAAAGATCAAGCTAAAAACATTCGGGCGGACTATTGCATGCACCAAAGAGGGCGAGATATTCAGTTCAGTAGCTGCATTTGTCACATGTTGGACCATGTCGTGGAAACAATCCATCATCCTATTCCCAGGGGAGGTACTTACCATGGACGTATTAAAAGTTTCAGCCAAGTCCAATCCGAATTCAGTCGCAGGTGCATTAGCAGGTGTTCTAAGAGAACGCGGAAATGCTGAACTGCAAGCGATTGGTGCAGGAGCTCTTAATCAAGCAATAAAAGCAGTAGCCATTGCCCGGGGATTTGTGGCACCGAGCGGAGTTGATCTTATTTGTATCCCTGCCTTTACGGATATCGTAATCGACGGGGAGGACCGGACAGCAATTAAATTGATTGTAGAACCCAGATAAATAAGTCGTAATCTTAGCCTGTTTGCACTCGTTGCAAATGGGCTTTTTTGCGTATCCATGCATATAAAAAGAATGAGTACATGATGAGCTTCTTATGGCGGTAATGCTAAAAAGGTGAAGGGAGTTCTTTTATGAAGCTAGATATTCCAGTTGTTGATATGCACTGTGATGTACTATATAAAATGCAGTTGGAACCGAGTCTTGAGTTTCTAAACGATTCTAAACTAGACGTAACGATAAGCAGGCTACAGGAGGGGAAGGTAGCACTTCAAACATTTGCAATATATTTATCCGAACGGCTGGGTACACCGCGATTTGAACATGTCTATAAACAATTAGAGATATATGACAGCCTAATCGAGCAAAAGAGCTATACGGAGGGTTTACGGCCTTTACGATGGAAACAAGATGCAGAGGAACTTCGTAATTTTATTTATCAAGAGGAATGGAAGCAAAGGAATCAAATATGGAGTTTGTTATCACTTGAAGGTGTGGATGGTCTTGAAGGGAATCTTTCTTATCTAGATCTCATTTATGAAAAGGGTGTTCGGTTTATTGGTGTCACGTGGAATTATGCGAACTGGGCAGCAGATGGAATATTGGAAGAACGAAATGGAGGCTTTACGAACAAGGGGAAGGCGCTCATTAAGAAATGTAATGATATAGGACTAATTATAGATGTATCACATTTATCAGAGGCAGGGTTTTGGGAGCTTACAGATATGTCAGAACAACCGGTGATTGCTTCCCATTCCAATGTAAAATCAATTTGTCCCAATCCTCGTAACCTTACTGATAATCAGATTCGTGCGATCATTACACTGAATGGACGAATCGGTATGACATTTGTACCGTGGTTTGTGAAAAAGGAAGGAAAAGTAACGAAAGCCGATCTCTTAAAACATATCGATCACGTTTGTGCTTTGGGAGGGGCCGACCATATCATGTTTGGATCGGACTTTGATGGTATACCTCAGTGGATAGAAGGTCTTGAACATCCAGGTAAGTATCCTGATCTTGTAGAACTATTGCAGAAACACTATCCCGAGACATTAGTCAGACAGTTTATGTATGATAATATGCTTTCATTTCTATGTGAAAATTTAAAGGGAAAACCTTGATTTATATTCATAAAAAGAATTGAAAGTGAAGGATGCCTTTTCAATTTGGTCTTAATGTGGGTATAATATAGGACGGACCAAATATATAGACAGAGAATTAAGGAGTGTTATTTGAAATGACTAAAACAGTACCAGTAGGTGTGTCTGCACGTCACATCCATCTAACCCAAGAACATGTTGAAGCTTTGTTTGGAGCTGGATATCAATTGACTGAATTTAAACCGTTGTCCCAACCTGGACAATTTGCAGCGAACGAAACCGTTGCTGTTATTGGACCAAAAGGCCAATTTGATAAAGTTAGAATTTTGGGACCGGCACGTCCGGCAAGCCAATTGGAAATCTCTCGTACCGATTCTTTTGCAATCGGAGTAAAAGCTCCAGTTCGTGAATCAGGATCTATTGAAGGTACACCTGGTGTTACTCTAAAAGGACCAGCAGGCGAAGTAACTTTGGAAGAAGGCGTGATTGTAGCTGCAAGACACATTCATTTCCATACTTCTGATGCAGAAAAATGGGGCATTAAAGATAAAGATATGTTAAAAGTTCGCCTTGGCGGAGAACGTGGTCTTGTTTTGGAAAATGTCATTGCACGCGTATCTGATTCCTTTGCTCTTGATATGCATATCGATACAGACGAAGCAAACGCAGCTGGTGCTAAAACTGGTGATGTAGCAGAAATTATTGGCTAAACATCCGTCCTTATAAGTACGAAATAAGAAAGGGTTGTTCCGGTGGGTTTTTTAAACCAAAGGGGACAACCCTTTTTTTGTATGTTTATGATGGGGAAGTACGGTAGATATGGACTGTGAATCATGATATAATTTGATGTAATGCCTTTTTGAGTTGGATATTGATGATCGATGATGGATAGGAAATACGAAATAGATTTAGCGTAAGGAGTGACCGATCTACCATGACGAAAGATACAAAGGATTACTCCAAGTATTTTGATTTTTCGGATGCAAAAGTACTCTCTGAGGATGAATTCGGCAAAAAAATCCGGATTCGTGGACGTGAAATCAATATTATATCGGAGCCTAATCACAAACGCGAGAAACAACGGGGGAAAGAGAATATTGAGGTATTGTATGATAATGCAATTCCTGAGGAACTAAAAGCGATCGGTAAAGGAAAACATTATCTGGTATATACTTATGGATGCCAGATGAATGAACATGATTCTGAGACGATCAAAGGGATGCTGGAAGAGATGGGGTATCAGCCGACCGAAGATCGTAAGGAAGCGGATATCATTCTTTTAAACACTTGTGCAATTCGTGAAAATGCCGAAGACAAAGTATTCGGAGAATTAGGTCATCTGAAACATCTGAAGACGGAGAAACCGGATTTGTTACTTGGTGTATGTGGATGTATGTCACAAGAAGAAAATGTAGTAAACCGTATCCTGCAGAAGCATGGGTTTGTCGATATGATTTTTGGAACACATAATATTCATAGACTGCCTTATCTAATCAAAGAAGCTTACTTTAGCAAAGAAATGGTCGTTGAAGTGTGGTCCAAAGAAGGCGATATTATTGAAAATATGCCTAAGAAACGTCAAGGTTTGCGGGCATGGGTTAACATTATGTATGGATGCGACAAGTTCTGCACCTACTGTATTGTTCCATTCACCCGCGGTAAAGAGCGTAGCCGCCGGCCTGAAGATGTAATTGCGGAAGTCCGTGACTTAGCTCGCCAAGGTTTTAAAGAGATCACCCTGCTAGGGCAGAACGTGAATGCGTATGGTAAAGACTTTACGGATATTAAGTATGGTTTTGGTGATCTCATGGACGAGATTCGCAAAATTGATATTCCAAGAGTGCGTTTCACAACTTCGCATCCGCGTGATTTTGACGATCATCTCATTGAAGTACTTGCCAAAGGCGGAAATCTGGTGGAACATATTCACCTTCCAGTGCAATCGGGAAGTACTGAGGTACTGAAAAAAATGAGTCGCAAGTATTCTCGTGAACGTTATCTTGAGCTTGCACACAAAATTAAACAAACCATCCCTGGTGCTGTCCTGACAACGGACATCATTGTTGGTTTCCCTGGCGAGACAGATGAACAGTTTGAAGATACACTGTCACTCGTTCGGGAAGTGGGATTTGACTTTGCATATACCTATATTTATTCACCACGTGAAGGAACGCCGGCTGCCGTAATGGAAGACAACGTTCCGATGGAAGTGAAGAAAGAACGTCTCCAGCGTTTGAATAAAGCCGTTCAAGAATACAGCTTTGAAGCACACGAGCGAATGAAAGGACAAATAGTCGAAGTTCTTGTAGAAGGAGAAAGCAAGAATAATGACGAAGTACTGTCTGGTCGAACTCGTGGAAACAAACTTGTTCATTTTGAAGGACCAAAAGAATTAATTGGTACTTTTGTACAAGTGGAAATCAAAGATGCTAAATCCTGGTACATTAAGGGTGATTGGATCCCTTTACCACAAGCGGCAAATAACTGATATATACAACAAGAGATACATTGCAATATGAGTCAACCTAACAGAATGGAGCGATCATTATGGAAAGCGATCAACTGAAAGTCAATCAATATGGTATGCCTTCATTTCGAACGCGGGATCTCATTATACGCGATGATATTATGAATAAGGCCAAGGAGCTCGCTGATTTAATCGGTACGAGCGAAGAAGTTCAACATTTTAAACAAGCTGAGGCTAAAATTCAAGAACATGAACGGATTCAAGGACTCATCCAAAAGATGAAAAAGAAACAGAAGGAAATTGTAGCTTTTGAGTCTTTTCAAAATAAAGAAATGGTTGCGAAGATTGAAGCTGAGATCGAGCAACTACAGGATGAGATTGATGGCATTCCGCTAGTTACTGAATTCCAACAAAGCCAGAGTGATATAAACTATTTATTACAGCTTGTGATGTCAGTCATCCACGATACGGTCTCCGAGAAAGTGAACGTGGAGACAGGAACGGATGCACCTCCATCGCAATGTGATTAATACAGTATAGGGTGCGGAAATGTTTCCGTACTCTTTTTCTGTATAATTAAATGGATGATAAGAGTAGAGCATAGGATACAGGGTATTCTAAAGTACGAACAGCATGAGGGGAGTTACACAATGAAGATAATTGAACAAATGGTACAAGATGCAGACGACCGCTTTTGGGGGCTGCTAGGCTGCAAATTGATTGAAGCTACAGATAACAAAGTTACGGTTTCTATGATTGCGGAGAAAAAACATACGAATTCTATGGGAATCGTACATGGAGGAGTTTTATCATCCCTAATGGATCAAACAATGGGGATGGTAGCCGTAGCGAGAAAACAAATAGATAACTGTGTTACTACAAATCTAAACGTTCATTATTTAGCACCGATGCATGAAGGGGAACTTTTGGTAACAGCCGAAGTGATTCATGAAGCGGGAAGAAGTTTAACAACAAGAGCAGAAGTGAAAAATGCAGATGGAGTGTTAGGCTGTATGGCTACAGCTTCTTTCCGTTTAGTTGTTCCTAAGAAATAAAGGAGTCAACAGGATTAGCTTACCTTCATATGGATACGGTTGACAAACAAGATAATGATGTCATAATGAAAATATCAAAATGAAATCATAGCGGTGATAATAGATGAACGAGGAAATCAACCATTTTGCAGGAGATAATGATCCGGATCGAATGCTTCAAAAAAAGAAGTATCGGACACCTGATGGTGTACCAGCAGACATTGTCATGTTTACATTAACGAAGCGTGAGCGTAAGACGGTCACCAAAACTCTTCCCATTAGGGAACTCAAGGTGATGCTGATTAAACGTAAATCTTGGCCTTTTGCTGGAAAATGGGCTTTGCCAGGTGGATTTTGTCAAGAAAATGAATCTATTTACGATGCAGCAAAACGTGAGCTCATGGAAGAGACCGGTGTAGATGGCGGACATCTAGAGTATCTTGGGGTATATAGTCGACCAGGAAGAGACCCGCGCGGTTGGATTATTTCTCATGCGTTTTTTGCTCTTGTGGAAGAATGGATGCTTGAACATAGGCAAGCAACAGATGACGCAGAAGAAGTAGGGCTATTTACGATAGAAGAAGCACTTTATAAGCTGGAACTTGGCTTCGATCACCGAACGATCATAGAAGATGCCTATAGAAGGATACAAGAGCAGATGCTGCAAACAACCATTGCAAGGCAATTTTTGCCTCGTCATTTTACGCTCAGTGAATTATATCAGGTTATTCAGAGTGTCGTTCCTGATTTTGAGGAACCCAATTTCATTCGTAAAATCACTTCAACGAGAAGCCGCAAGGGAATTATTGAAGAAGTGAGAGATGAAGAGGGAAATCCGCTTAGCTCGAATCAGTATTCCCAACGTCCAGCGCAGCTCTACCGATTTACTGACCTGAGGCCAAGACTATCCATTTATACGTAAAGAAAAGATGAGGAGTGAAAAGGATGAAAGCTTTGATCGTCATTGACTACACAAAAGATTTTGTGGATGGCAATTTACCCGTTGGGGAACCCGCAATCGCTATTGAGGAAAGAGTCGTGGACATTACAAAACAGTTTATACATAATAATGATTATGTTGTAATGGCCGTTGATTTACATGATGAGAAGGATCACTTTCATCCGGAAACTTCGTTATTCCCCCCCCATAATATTCGAAATACAGCGGGGAGAGAACTTTACGGCAGACTCGGCACATTGTACGAAGACAATAAAGAATCCATTTATTTTATGGATAAAACACGATATAGTGCCTTTGCGGGCACGGATCTTGAGATGAAACTGCGTGAGCGCGGAATTACCGAGGTTCATTTGATTGGGGTATGCACCGATATATGTGTACTCCATACTGCAGTTGATGCATACAACAAAGGTTTTTCCATCACGGTATACGAGGATGCAACTGCCAGTTTTAACGCAGAAGGTCATGTGTGGGCACTGGGACATTTTAAGAATAGTCTAGGTGCAACCGTGACGAAGCAGACCCGATAATCATACCAATAGAAATTGTTTGCGGCTTCACTAGAGGCCTGAGAGGATGAGACAGATGCAAACCACAAGCCTGGCATTACATACGGATAAATATCAAATTAATATGATGTACGCGCATTGGGTGAACGGAACTCACAAACGCAAGGCCGTATTTGAGGCTTATTTCCGCAAGTTGCCTTTTAAAAATGGTTACGCCGTTTTTGCAGGACTTGAACGGATTGTACATTATATTAGTAACCTCAGATTCACAATGGAGGACATTAAATATTTATCCAGCCAGGAGGAAAATTATGATCCGGCATTTCTTGAAGAATTGCTGCAGTTTACTTTCCAAGGCACGATTTATGCAATGAAAGAAGGGGCACTCGTATTTCCAGATGAGCCGCTAGTCCGCGTCGAAGGAAATATTATGGAAGCTCAGCTTGTTGAGACTGCGATCTTAAACTTTATGAACTATCAAACGTTGATCGCTACCAAGGCTTCTCGAATTAAACAAGTATCCGGCGACAATAAATTACTAGAGTTTGGTACAAGAAGAGCGCAAGAAGCTGATGCGGCAATATGGGGAGCTCGTGCTGCCTATGTGGCAGGTTTTGATGCGACATCTAACATGCTTGCTGGTGAGCAGTTTGGTATTCCAACAGCAGGTACGCATGCGCATTCTTGGGTTCAAAGTTTTGAAAGCGAGCAGGAGGCATTTGATGCCTATGCAAAAGTAATGCCCGACCAGGTAACACTTCTTGTCGATACTTTTGATACGCTCGGAAGCGGTGTACCTCATGCCATTGAGACGGCAAAGAAACTGGAAGCCCAAGGTAAGAAAATGAATGCTATTCGGCTCGATAGTGGTGACCTTGCTTACCTATCTATTCAGGCAAGAAAAATGCTTGATGAAGCCGGTTTTCCATATGTTAAAATTGTAGCTTCTAATGATTTGGACGAACACACCATATTCAATCTAAAAGCTCAGGGAGCACAGATTGACACTTGGGGCGTGGGTACTCAGCTCATTACAGCAGCAGATCAACCTTCACTTGGCGGCGTCTATAAGTTAGTAGAACGTGAAGTGAGAGGGGGCATGCAGCCGACAATCAAGATCTCTGCGAATCCCGAGAAAGTAACGACACCGGGTAAAAAAGAAGTGTACCGGCTTGTAGATCCTAAGACGAACAAAGCCATCGCTGATTATATTTGCTATCCCGACGATGAACAGCCAAAGCAGAAAGAACCATTGCAACTATTTAATCCCGTACATCCTTACATGAAGAAGACGATTAAAAATTACGATGTTGTGACTATGCTTGAGCCTATATTTGTTGAAGGGAAGAAAGTTTACGAACTGCCTACGTTAGAACAAATTCGCGAGTATCATCGCGAGCAGATTGGTATGTTCTGGCCAGAATATTTACGTAAGTTAAATCCAGAAATCTACCGGGTGAACATTAGCCCAGCTGCCTGGAATCTAAAACAAAAAATGATTTCGGACTATATTCAGTCTTAATGAATTCAACAGTAAAGGAATTCATGAAAAAGGGTCGCCGAAAGGCGGCCTTTTTCATTGTTGAAATACTCACTGATTTACCCGGGAAATAATTGCTTTATTATTCAAAAATTATTTCTCGGGAAAGCGCACGAGATGGCATTTCCCGTCAAAATACTACTGACTATAGCACATAAAAGTAGAATTGTGTCTATGTGTTTCTCACCTCATATATAGGGTAATTTTTATGAAGAGAGTTGTTATATAACTTATGGAAAATGGTAGCAAGTTATGTAACAATGGGAGCATGTAAAGTATACAAGCATGGATAAAGAGGAGAGATCGAGAAATGAACGAAGTAAAAGATCAGACGTTTCAAGCATATATGGTTCGTAAAGATGACAATGGGTTTCGAGCAGGGGTGGAACAGCTTACACTAGCCGATTTGCCTGAAGCGGATGTTACGATTCAAGTAGAATACTCTAGTGTCAATTATAAAGACGGACTGGCTAGCATAGAAGAAGGAAAAGTCGTTCGTGGATATCCGGTTATTCCAGGGATTGATCTCGCTGGGACGGTTCTTGAGTCATCAGATGTTAGGTTTAAAAAAGGAGATAAGGTACTCGCGACAGGATATGAACTGGGTGTGAAACACTTTGGCGGTTATAGTCCTTATGCGAAAGTACCCGGTGATTGGCTTGTACCTCTGCCTGATGGTTTAACAACCAAAGAAGCAATGGCGATTGGTACAGCAGGATTTACGGCTGCGATGTCAGTAGAGAGTCTGCTGCGTACAGGTATAAACCAAAATTCCGGTCCGGTTCTTGTAGCTGGTGCGAGCGGGGGAGTTGGAAGTATGGCAATTTCGATATTATCTGCCCTTGGTTTTGAAGTAACCGCAAGTACAGGAAAGAAAGAACAGGAACAGGAACTACTTCAGAAGCTTGGGGCAACACAGGTAATAACACGAGAAGAAGCTTATGAGACGGGAAAAGGTCCTTTGTCTGCTGAACGTTATGCAGGGGTAGTTGATCCTGTAGGAGGCAAAATGCTGCAGAGTGTGCTTGGATCCGTGAAATACGGAGGAGGAGTGGCTCTTTCTGGTATGACAGGCGGTTATCAGTTTGAATCCAGTGTCATTCCATTTATTTTACGCGGGGTACAGCTCATCGGTATTGATTCTGTATATTGTCCGGCTGATAGACGTGCTCAGCTTTGGAAACATCTCGGTAAAGAATGGAAACCCACATCGGCGCTGCAACTGGTCGTAAATGAAATTTCGCTTGAAGAACTGCCAGCCACGTTAAATCGGATCTTGGATGGTAAAGCAGTTGGACGAACTGTTGTGAAGTTGTCATAGAATAAAGAAGACTGCCACGGACTGTTATATAGACACACTTTATGATGGGTTAAGCTACGGTTCTACTTCCATTAAACAAACAAGGCAACTGATGATAGCGACAGTTTGCCTTGTTTGTTGTGTTTCTATAAGTTAACTGTTTTTATATATCTCTCGCATAATATGGCGTAATTCTGGAGCAATAATCCGGGTGATGGCAAGTTTTACTGCCCCCCTCGATCCGGGCATCGAAAATACAGCTTTAGAACCAATTGTTCCCCCAACCGCTCTACTTAAAATAGCAGCTGTGCCGATATCCTCGGTAAAACTTAGGTATCGGAATATTTCTCCAAACCCTGGAAGTTCTTTGTCGAGCAGAGAGTGTACAGCTTCGTACGTATTGTCACGCGGTGAAATTCCCGTACCCCCTGTTAGCAATATTGCCTCGATATCATCTCTCATTACCGCTTGATGAATGACGGACTGTATAGTAGCCGTCTCATCAGGGATAATGATATAATCGACAACAGCGTAGCCGTTTGTAAGAAGAAGTTCCTGCATGAGTTGCCCACCGGTATCTGTATCTTTGGTACGTGTATCGGATACCGTAATGACCATACAGTTTACATTAGTTGGCGCCTCCTGTTTATGCTCTTCGACAGAATTCATAAAGATCAATCCTCCAAAATCAAGATATGAATCTACTTTAGTCGATTACTTCACCAGACGCAAACGAAGCGGATATTTGTTGGGTATTAGAAGACAAATGAAGCAGCTACATATTAAATACCATGAATCATTTAGTCGCTGAATAAAATGAAATGCACCTGATGGGAAGGAAGTAGGAAAGATGACAACGGAGCAAACTACTAACAATAAGAAAATACCTGTATATATTTTATCTGGATTTTTAGGAAGCGGAAAAACAACATTATTAGTAAAGCTGCTTGCGTATTGGAAAAGTAAAGGAATGACGCCTGCTGTTGTAATGAATGAGCTGGGGGAGGTTAACCTTGACGGTGAAATCATTGGAAAAGATGTAAGCATGGCTGAAATACTTGGTGGATGTATTTGCTGTTCTGTACGAGGTGACCTTGCTCCGCAGCTTGTGGAATTGGTACAACGTTCCTCTCCTGATGTGATTGTGATTGAAGCAACGGGGGCTGCAAATCCAGTAGAAATTTTAGATGGAATTGCGGACACGTCTTTATATGTGAAACTTGAAATCAGGGAATTGATCTCTGTAGTAGACAGCATTCACTTACTAGATACGTACAGGAAGCAGAAAGGTAAAACTTTTCGATTGATGCAAGAGCAAATTCGTGCTGCTTCTCAATTGCTGCTGAACAAAATCGATCTTGTCACTGAAGAGGAACGTCAGGAGCTGGGGGAGTGTTTACGCAGATGGAACCCACATGCTGAGATTCATGTGACGAACTACGGTGCCACTTCACCTACAGCGATCTTAAGAGAGAATGAACTTCCAGGCGTGTCTGCCGATCACCGTTCTGCATCCGCATATGAGGAGAGTCATAATAGTTCAGAATCTGATCATGCTCATTCACATGATCATGTAATGGCTTATACTCATTATTTCTCAAAACCGATTAATAGTGTGCAGTTCGAATCGTGGTTAAAGCAGTTACCAAGAGATATCTACCGTGCAAAAGGAATTGTCACTTTTTCGGATACCAATAGTCGGTTTTTGTTCCAGTTTGCTTATCGTGAAACAGATTTCACGAAACTCGGAAGCAGTGATCGTTTAGAAGATGTAGGTGTTTTTATCGGAGAACATTTCTCAAAAACAGAGTTAGAGCAGTCATTACGGCAGCTTGAAGCTTATGAAGAACCGGCGGAATGAAAAATATAACGTAAAAAGTCGAATTATAAGTATTGTCAATGCATATTGATTAGCGTATCGGTTCTTCGGGTAATAGAAGAACAAATAGCGAATACGCGGAGGTATATCACAATGACAATGACAAACTTAGAGATCGACAAGCAAACCAAAATTGCAGCATGTATTGAAGCAATGAATGCGTGTAATAAATGCTATGTATCCAGCTTAAAAGAATATGATCTAGCTTCCCTGTGGGAAAGCATGAAGTATAATAAAGAAGCAGCCGAAATTTGCAGCTTTGCAGCAGCAGCCCTTAGCCGTGGAACGGTATTTGAACAAGAAATTCTGGCTCTTGTAGTAAAAGCTTGTGAACAATGTGCAAATGAAAGCGAGAAATTCGAACATATTCATTGCCAAAGCAGTGTAGAAGCATGCCGTCGCTGTGCTGAGATCTGCTCAACACTGAGCTTGACCGTATGATGTGTTGTTCCCTTTTATATATGAGTAGGAAAGAGAAGTAGCAGAAGAAGGAGTTTCATCCTTGTTCTGCTTTTTTTAATTTTCATTTTAATTACTCTATTCTGTTTTAAGTTTATTTCTCTAAAGAAGTTAATGAGATAAACTTAAAAGTACAGAAAGACAGAAACTTCTAAAGGAGTTAATGCCATGTGGGAAGAAAACTGTGTTGAAACAGATAGAGGGCGATTTGAGTACTTTGTATGCGGAGAAGGTGAACCATTAGCAATCACACATTTCTATATGGCTTTTGATGTTCGAGGAAGTTTGTTTGCGAGTCCATTTACTGAACAATATAAGGTGTATTTAATTAATGTGAGGGGAGCGGGGAAATCAGCTGAAATTGAAAGCGATAGTCAATTAAGGTTAAAAGAAATGGTTAAAGATTTAGAAGCGATTAGAGAAGCGTTTGGTTTGGAAAAATGGGCTTTTGCAGGTCATTCAACTGGAGGAATGCTTGCACTACAATATGCCATTGAAGCACCCAATTCGCTAATAAAAGTAATCGCCGGATGTACCGCTGCAAGTAACGAATACGCTAGACACCCAAAAAGCATTTATTGTACGGAGAATAAAAATTTTCAGCGGATTATTAAAATTATGGAGTTGCTTAATAGTTCGAATACAATACAAGAAGACCGTGAGAAATTAAGCTACGAATGGGCTTTAATGTCGTATCATTCTGAGGAAAAATTAAAGCAAGCATTAACACGTCCGAACAGTGGACGAACCATTGGGAGAAGTCTTGATTATTTTAGAAAAATAGAAATGAAAGACTTTGACCTTCGTGATCAATTAAATAAGATACATATTCCTACCTATGTGTTTGCAGGAAAATATGACGCACAATGTCCAGTTGAATATTGTATTGAAATAGCAACATTAATACCTGATGCCAAATTGACGGTTTTTGAAAAATCGAATCATAATCCATTCATAGAGGAAGAAGAAGCATTCAAAGATTTCGTGAAATTAACATTATCATCCGGATCATGACCATTTTACTTTGCCAAAGAATCAACAATTTAGTTAAACAGAGTCTCTACCCCAAAAATATTTCGCCAAAAGAAAGTTGCGCTTTAGAAATACTAAATGTATAATATTACAAAATTATACATTCGATGATCAAGAGAGTAATCCAGGACACCGTATTGTTAGCGAACCGGGATGGTGGAAGCCGGTATGCAGGATCTGGTATGAAACGCACTTGGGAGATGGTATGCCGAAATCGCAGTAGGCGTATCCGGTCATTGCGGACGTTACCCGCATATAAGGGGAATAGATACACCTCAATCGTTATGTATTTGGCAGAAGCGAATTGTTGATCTATTCACATAGAGTGGTACCGCGGGAATAATAGCTCTCGTCTCTGATATACAGAGATGAGGGCTTTTTTTGATATCCAATTTTAAAGGAGTGTAGGAAGGATGTTAACGAAAAAGATTGCTGGGATTTTAGATTTACATGTAGATATGACAGCGCAAGAGATAGAGTCTATGTTAGAACAGCCACCCCAACCTGAAATGGGTGATGTTGCCTTTCCATGTTTTTTGCTGGCTAAATCACTGAAGAAATCACCCGCGATCATAGCAGCTGAACTGGCAGCTTCTATTCAAGAATCCGGAATAACAGCAGTGGCAACGGGTCCATATGTCAATTTCTTTTTTCAACGGAGTACTGCTGCCGAGGCAATATTTGCTCAGTTAAGTCAACCAGGCTTTGGGAAGCTTTCTATAGGGGAAGGGAAAAAAGTAGTCATTGATATGTCTTCTCCCAACATAGCTAAACCTTTTGGAGTAGGCCATCTTCGTTCAACAGTTATTGGTGCCGCTCTATATCGAATGTACGAAATCGCAGGATACAGCGTAGAAAATGTAAATCACCTTGGAGATTGGGGAACCCAGTTTGGTAAACAAATCGCGGCTTACAAAAGATGGGGGGATGACGCTAAGCTGGCGAAAGAGCCCATCAAGGAATCACTTAATTTATATGTAAAGTTCCATGATGAAGAAGAGGATGATCAGACGCTCAGCCAAGAAGCAAGAGAATGGTTTCGTAAGTTAGAACAAGGTGATGAGGAAGCCACTAGATTATGGAACTATTTTGTTAAGATCAGTATGCAGGAATTTGACCGGATGTATAAGCGTCTTGGCGTAGACTTTGACCATGTTCTTGGCGAAAGCTTCTATATCGATAAAACGGCAGGGATTGTGACAAAGCTCCAGGAGTCAGGTCTTCTCATTGAAAGCGATGAAGCGCTCGTTGTCCCGCTGGAAGAGGAAGGAATGCCGCCTTGTCTTATTATTAAGCAGGATGGAACGACGATTTACCCTACAAGAGATCTCGCGACCGCTTTTTATCGCCGTGAAGTAATGGGCGCAGATGAAATCCTTTATGTAGTCGGTGCGGAGCAAAAGCTTCATTTTCAGCAGGTCTTCGCAGTTCTTCGCAAGTTGGGCGAGTCTTGGGCGGAAGACTGCATCCATGTTCCGTTTGGTTTAATGAAATTTGAAGGGCGTAAAATGTCCACAAGACGGGGGAAAGTCGTTTTTCTGGAAGAGGTTCTTGACGAAGCCGTTCAGCGGGCACATAAAATTATTAATTTAAAGAATCCGAATCTGCCCAATGCAGAAGAGGTAGCTGAACAGGTAGGAATAGGAGCGATTGTATTTGGAGATCTCAAAAATCATCGATTAAATGAGGTCGATTTTTCACTCGAAGAGGCGCTTAGTTTTGAAGGCGAAACAGGCCCGTATGTGCAATATGCGTATGCGAGAATTCAAAGTCTTCTTACAAAAGCACAAGAAATCCTTCCACAGGGCAATGCAAGGTCCTATATAGCGTTAGATAAAATATCAATAAGTGATGCTGCTTGGCATTTGTTAAAACATCTCTCAAGATACCCTGAGTATCTTGAAAAAGCAATCCGTTTAAAAGAACCTTCTGTACTCGCAAGGTATGTTATTGATACGGCTCAGTTATTTAATCGTTTATATCATCAAGAACGTATTCTGGATGGTGAACCGCAAGAACTGGAGTATAAGCTATATATAGCACAAGTAACAGGTGAACGGATTCATCAGATCCTCACCTTGCTTGGAGTGAAAACACCGGAACGTATGTAATCTATAAACGTGCAGGCGAGGAGGAGAGGTCTTGGTCATTCAATTAGATGAAGTATCAAAGAGGTATGGTGAGAAAGTTGTGATCTCGGATGTTTCTCTGCAAATTAATCAGGGAGAGTGTCTTGTGCTGATGGGTGATAATGGATCAGGCAAAACCACCCTCCTTCGATTACTTGCGGGGTTAATCTACCCAACGGAAGGAAAAGTGCTAAGGAAAATAACTGGAGGCACTAAAAAGACATTAATAAGAAGAACAGGATATGCGATTGATCGTTTACCAGTAACTAATTTTACAGCAGAAGATTATTTACTTGCCATGGGATTAATGCAAGGGCTCAGTAAAAAGGAAACTCTGTATCAAACGGGAGTATGGTTTGAATTATTTGGACTTATGGAGGATAAAAATGAGCTGATTGCTTCTTATTCGAAGGGGATGAGACAGAAGGTAAATATCATGCAAAGCTTGTTAGGGGATCCAGAACTTTTGCTGCTCGATGAGCCTTTGTCTGGATTAGATCGGAATTCTCAAAAGAATTTGATCCAATTACTATCAGAGTATAAGAAAACAAAGATGACCTTAGTATGCGCTAGTCATGAACAATTAATTGTAAGCGAACTTGCAGATCGCGTAGTAGAAATGCATAGGGGAAAATTGATACGATTGCTGCAGCCAGAAGAAATAGTAACCGTAGATACCACCCTAGTTCGAGTTACCAATCTTTCCGAAGCAGACGCAAAAATCCTTTCTACCGCTGAAGGCATCATTGAACTTAGTACACAGTCAAAAAAAGAAGCTGAACCCGAAATAACGATCATTATGCACTCTAGCCATAGCGATATTTTACTAGCACAAATCCTAGCAAAAGGCGGATCGATACAATCCGTGACCAGAGAAGAAAAATAAACGGTTTTGAAAGGAGGGAAAAAGTTGATCTTATCTAATATAACGTATCTTCTCCGTACCTATCTGAGATCAAATGCTTATTTTGTACCTTGTGTTCTATATGTTTTCATTACGATGTTATTGTATTCCTATAAGCCGAATCCGATTGCTGATAGTTACAGTATAACGGCAATATTTCTCTTTTTTATATCTTGCTGGGTAGGAAGAAGTTTATATCATGCAGAAAGCCCAGATCAGCGGGCCGTTACACTTACCCATTCTCCACATAGGTGGAAATACTATTTATCGGAATGGTTATCTGCTATCGCAGTGACCTTCATTTTAGCAACTATCGCAATCCTTTATCCGGTTATTACAATGATGTTTCAAGGTTTTCCAAATGTGAATGAATGGGTTACAGCGATCAGCGGGCATTTCACGCTCGGGATTTTAGGATCGTCTTTAGCACTGCTAACCCAGCGAAGTATGATTCCTCAATTGAATTATGGATTAAATCTCCTTATTTTATGGTCCATTGCAGGCGTATTGCATACACAATTGATAGCAATCCTGCCTGATTCCGTCCAATTTATAAGCTGGGTTTTACCTCCGGTATTACCACTTATTCAACAAATGCTCACACCTGAATCGATTTGGCCTATGTTAGGTTTGGTGATTTATTCAATTGTATACGCTGTTATCTTAGGTTCATGTTATGTTTATCTATCTTCCAAAAAAAGAGATGTCATGTTATAACGCTTACATCTTTTTTTGTTCATACATGTAAACGCTATCTTTCTGGAATTATTTATTTTTAATAAAAAAACGTTATTTTGTGTTACGATTACTTACATTATCATTGATTTTTATCAAATATCGTTAATTACATATATAGTTTCCTCTCCAAGAAGGTTTTACAATATAAGCAAGAGGAGGGGGAACAATGTCACAGATCTCTACGGACACTAGAGTGGCGGAGCGCAAAAAAACAAGAGGTCTAGCGGTTCGGTTATGGAAACAATGGGAGCTCCAGCTTATGGTGATCCCGGCTTTGATCATTGTATTCATATTTAGCTATATTCCGATGTACGGTGTGCTGATGGCCTTTCAGGATTACAGTATCTTTGATGGATTTTGGGCTAGCCCTTGGGTAGGATTTAAACATTTTGAAATGTTCTTTAATGCACCTGAATTCTGGACCATTATGAGAAATACGCTCGTCATTAGTGCGTTAAAGTTAATCATTGGTTTTCCTGCTCCCATTATTCTAGCGCTGATGTTAAATGAAGTTAAACAAATGGCATTTAAACGAGTGATTCAGACCATTAGTTATTTACCTCATTTTCTGTCTTGGGTTATTGTTGCTGGATTTGCAATGTCAATCCTCTCAACGGATAACGGTAGCTTAAATATTTTATTGCAGTCCCTGCATGTAATTGATGAACCTATTGGGTTCCTTGGGACAGCTGAATATTTCTGGACAATTCTTGTAAGTACAAATGTATGGAAAGAAATTGGTTTTAACTCGATTGTATACTTAGCGGCGATCGCAGGAATTAACCCAAGTCTATATGAAGCGGCGGAGATGGACGGTGCAAGCCGATTAAAACAAATTTCGTTTATTACGATACCTTCCATTATGCCCGTGATTATTATTTTCTTTATCCTTGCGATTGGTAACTTATTAAATGCAGGTTTCGAAGACATCTTGCTGCTTGGTTCAAACCCGGTTCTCCGAGATGTTTCCGATGTTATTGACACCTATGTTTACCGAATTGGTATAGAGAATCAGCGTTTTTCTTACGCGACAGCTGCTGGACTTTTTAAAGCCGTTATCAGTGTAACTCTCCTTACGGTAGCTAACTATATCGCACGCAGATCGGGGAACAGCTTATGGTAGGATTCATCGTGCAACAAGGAGATATGTCACAAGGGGGACATCTAGATGAAACACCGAAGTTTGAATGATCGATTGATGATGTTTATCATCTACACTCTTCTTATTTTACTAGGGTTCTCTACATTCTATCCTTTCTGGAATGCGCTGGTGGTCTCCTTTAATGAAGGGATGGATACGTCTCTCGGAGGTATAACCTTTTGGCCCCGGGAGTGGACACTCGAGAACTACAGCATTGTATTCCAAGACAGCCGGATATTAAATGGATTTTACATATCGATCATGAGAACACTAATCGGTACTTTATTTTCCGTTCTATTTACAGCGATGCTTGCGTTTGCGATGTCCAAACAGGACCTAATCGGCAGGAAATATTATATGGTCTTCTTTATCGTAACGATGTACTTCAGTGGTGGTTTGATTCCTTCATTTTTAGTAACACGAAGTCTTGGTCTGATGGATTCTTTCTGGGTGTTCATTATCCCGACGTTGATCAGTGTATGGAATATGATTATTTTCCGAACCTTCTTCCGTGGATTACCGGATGGGTTGCTTGAGTCAGCGCAAATTGATGGATGCGGTCATTTTAAAACTTTTTTCCGCATTGTCCTTCCGCTTTCAGGTCCTGTTATAGCGACTTTGTCGCTATTCACGGCAATCTTCCACTGGAATGAATGGTTCTTACCGAGTATTTATATTAACAATGAAAAGTTATTGCCTATTCAATCCATGCTTCAACAGATACTGAATTCTAACATCATGAGTGAACAGATGTCGCAGCTAGACTCTGCTGCACAAGCCCGTATGTCTCGTATGAGAAGTGTGACCACGAAGTCGCTTTCTATGGCAACGATGATGGTTGCTACACTTCCGATCATTGCCGTATATCCTTTTGTACAAAAGTATTTTGTGAAGGGTGTGCTGGTTGGATCGCTGAAAGAATAGGTGGTTAAAGTTCATTTGACTTTGGACCATAGATTGTTTTGCCAGACATATTAAGGGGAGGGTTACAAAGATGTGGAAAAAAAGAAACAAGGGAACTAGCATCTTGCTAGTTGCACTGCTTGCATCAGCTATCGGGATTGCAGGGTGTTCAAGTAGTAATGGGGGAACAGCTGTTACACCGGAAGCAGAACCTACTCCGCCAAAAGAAAACGTAGAATCAACTTCTTTTGAACTGGGGAAAGAAGATTTAAATTTTACTTTCTACGGTCATTATGATTGGTACACAATGCCGCAGTGGGGCGGCGACGAAGCAAGTAAATGGATCAAAGACAATAAAAAAGTGAATGTATCTGCAATTAATTCCGGGGGAAATGCTGCTCAAAAGCTAAACACGATGATTGCTGCATCTGAACTCCCTGATGTGATCTGGATGGACCGTAATGCGGATGTAGAGCGTCTGCGTGAGGCGGGAGCGCTTGTCCCATTCGATGATTATCTTGATAAATATCCGAACCTGAAAGAGTGGGCTGGAGAAGATACGTTAAATATGCTTCGCTCTAGCGACGGCAAGTTATATCAATTCCCGAATTGGTATACTTCACAGCCAAATGGTAATGCGGGATACTTAGTTAACAAGAAGATGTACACGGAGCTTGGTGAGCCAGCACTAGAAACAACAGAAGACTTGTATAACTACCTTGTACAAATTAAAGCAAAATATCCGAATGTTGTTCCGTTTGAACCGGATCTTGCGGTAGATGGCCAAGGACTAGATGTTCTTTACGGCTCCTTTGGCGAAGATCATCCTCCCGTCTTTGTAAAGGAAAGAGGAGTACCAAAAGATAATCAGCTGACTTCTATTTTCCTTGATCCTGTATTTAGAGAATCAACGCAATATGCAAGCAAATTGTTCCGTGAAAAATTAATGGCACAAGATGCACTTACTCAAACAAAAGACCAAATCAAGGAAAAAGTATATACAGGGCGCGTTGCTGTAGCAGCAGGTGCAAGTCCGACAGAGTATGGTGCTGTGGGTGATATTGAGCTGAAGAAAAAGGATCCAAATGATGGTTACTTCATGATCTGGCCTGTGCACAAAGAGGGTCTCGACAAAAACAAAATCTGGGCGGGTACGTATAACAGTCTTGGTTGGAACGTAAGTGTCATTACGAAAAGTGCAAAAGATCCAGAAAAAATCTTTGCTTTTCTTGACTGGTACACATCTCCAGAAGGTCAACGTGTCATTATGTGGGGACCTGAGGGGAAATACTGGGATGGAACAGATGAAGATGGAGCTCCGAAATTCACGGATGCTTATGTAACAGATGTGGAAGGACGCAACAAAATGATGGATGCAACGGTTAACCTTCAGTGGAATGGAAATACCGTTTTTGTTGATAATGCCAAAATGAAGTTTGAACAATCACTTCCAGCAGATCAGCAAAACTGGGAGACAAAATATCAATCCGAAGTTACTTGGAAAACACAGTTCGATGCGACAGAATATATCAACCTTACGGCGATGCCTGAGTCCGAAGAAGGAATTATTCAGCAGCAATTGAATGAAATTTTCACAGAAGCAAGAGCCAAAGCGCTTTATGCAAAAAGTGATGAGGAAGTATTATCTATCCTAGATAAAGCCCATGAAAATGCAGTAGCTATCGGATATGATAAGTTACTTGCTTTCAAAACAAAAAAATGGCAAGACAATATCGCTAAAATTTCTGGGAAATAATTCAATTTCATACTCGCTCATTTCATTTAGTAAAGTATAATAATGGTAAACGCGCACCGCTCTTTTTTTAGAACGGTGCAATGCGTTTATCATTTATTCGTTGTGAATTCTCTACAAGGGGGAATGACACTATGTATCAGGTACTCATTGCAGACGATGAGATTTTAGATCTGGAAGGGATGTGTCAATTTATCCCTTGGGCAGAATTGGGGCTTGAAGTGACGGGAGCCGTGAATAATGGATTCGAAGCTCTGGAAGTGATGGAAACAAAACATGTCGATATTTTAGTTACGGATGTACATATGCCTGGGATGACTGGAATGGAGCTGGCTCGTAAAGCCCTTCAACTGCGTCCAGATTTAAAAATAATATTTGTAAGCGGATACCAAGACTTCGCTTATGTTAAGGAAGCTTTGTCCTTACAAGCCTATAGTTATGTGCTGAAGCCAATGGATGATCAGGAACTGATTACCGCACTTCAAAAAATAACGAATGAATTGAACGAAAAACTTCTACGCGAAGAAATGGACTTGGTATTTAGTCAGGCAGCGATCAAATCCATCGAGTATCACCTGATTGGAACACGCGTAGCTCATAAAAGTGAACAACATACAGATATATACCGAATTACATCGGATGCGAAAGCGCTTATTTTTAATAAACCACTGGATTGCTTGGTCTCCTGTCTGCTTGCTTGTGATCGAGTTATGGTACAGGAAGAACTTAAAGAGATGCTTGGAGTAGATCGTGGCGAAAACATCAAATCTCAACTGCATTTTATGGTGCTGTATTTACTTATACGTATCGATCATTATGTCAGTACTCAATTGAATTACCCTGTTGGTTTTATTCCTCTTAACGAACTTGAGGTAGAGAAGATCAAAAACCATCAAACCAAAAGTGAACTTCTCTTCTGGTTGACAGATCATTTATTGAATCTATTCGACATGGAGAATCACCCGAGGTTCAAGCAAAAGAAACATGCCAAGGTGATCGGGCGGGTTATTCATTATATAGAAGAACATTTACATCTGAATGTGACTCTCCGCGAGGTCGCTGACGAGCTATGCTTTTCTCCTAATTACTTAGGAGCGATCTTCAAGGAACAGACGGGGAAAAGTTATAATGAGTATATTATTGCCCTGCGTATGGAGAAAGCCCGGGACTTATTGCAAGATCCAAAAATCAAAGTGTATGAGGTAGCTGATCGCGTCGGATACCGATATATGCCGTATTTCAGTAGACAATTCAAAGAAACATATGGGATGACTCCTATTGAATATCGTAGAAAAGCATAAGAAAGAATGAGGCTGGCTCCATGTATAAACGGATGAATCAGAGTGCGAAATTTTTACCTTTTGGCTGGAAATTATTTATTTCTTATCTCGTCTTCATTATCCTCCCGGTCGTAATCTTGGGATATACCGCTAACTCCATTCTGGTCGATTCCATGCGGACACAAACCATCACCAATCTACAGGGAACACTTGCTCAGATGAGGGATAATGTCAGCTATAAATTAAGGGATACCGAAAGAATATCAGATATGCTTTACTACGATGAGGCGCTTGCACTGAGTCTTAGGAGTTCAGAAGAAGGCTGGATCAGTTACGAGAAAACATCAACGACTCTTCTTCCGAAATTTAGGCAAGCGGTTGAATCAACGAATCAAAAATTATGGTTGTCTATTTATCTGCGGGATCCGAACTTACCCGAAGTATATTATGATGCAGGACCAGTAGATTTACTAAAGGTGAAAGATAAATATTTTGATGTATATCATATTAATCGAATTCAATTTGAGGAATGGTATCGAAGTTTCCCGCCTGAGAAGTATGGCAAGACAATGAAATGGTCTCAAGTGGATGATGATGAACAGTTTGAACGAATTTCTTTACTTCGGCGGTTGGTGAATACACTAGATCCTCTTGATTTGAAAGAAATTGGTTTTATTCGCGGCAGTATCTATCTATCTGAATTGTTTGAAAGTATGGATTATAATAAAATCGGTCCGGGAAGTATGATTGAAGTTGTCGATCAGAATGGCCAAAAAATGTACGCTACCAGTGATCTGAATGCAGAAGGTCATCATGCCAAGCGTAATGAGAGTGCTTCAAGTGAACTGATTATCCATGAGGAGATACCGGAGCTTGACTGGACAATTACTGCCTATGTACCTCAAGGGATTTTGGGAAAAGGAGTACAGAAAGTTACCCAGATCACGCTGCTGATCTGCTTTTTGTTTGTAGTATTGATTAGTGCGGTAGCCAGCTATTTCTCCAGATATATTTCGAAAAGATTCAGTAAGCTGATCTCCGTACTTGTTATGTTTCAGCAGGGGGATTATCATAAACGAATTCATTATAAAGGAACCGATGAATTTACATTAATAGCGGATGCGCTTAATAAAATGGGGGAGCAAACGGAACATTTAATTGGGGAAGTGTATGAAACCAACCTGAAAAATAAACAGGCTGAACTTGAGTCGCTTCAAGCCCAAATTAATCCCCATTTTTTATATAACACGCTTTCTTCAATCAGTCGGCTAGCGAAGTTTGGAAGAGTGGAGCAGCAGCATGAAATGGTCATGAATTTAGCAAAATTTTACCGGCTGACCTTAAATGATGGGAAGACCATCATTTCTATTTATAAAGAACTCGAACAGGTGCAGGCTTATCTGGATATTCAGAAGGTGAAGTACGGAGACCGTATGGAAGTGGATTTTAATATTGATCCTGATCTATTGCGGTATTAGACAATCAAGCTGATTTTACAGCCTTTTATTGAGAATGCACTAGAGCATGCCTGGTGTGGAGATCGAATTTATATCCGGGTCACGGGTGAACAGCTCGAGGACAAGGTTGTATTTCAGATCATTGATGATGGAGTCGGCATGAAGTCTCCGCATGCACAATCTTTGCTTGAAAAAGATAGAAATAAACAAAAAGGGTATGGAATATGTAATGTACATGAACGGATTCAGTTGTCTTTTGGTGAAGAGTACGGGGTAACCATTTATAGTCAGCTTGGTATTGGAACAAGTATCACAATCATCATTCCGGTGCAGAAAAAGAGTGGTCTCTCACCAAAGAAATCAGATTTTGGTTGATTTTACCACAACATTCCTAGTAACATAGGCATAAGAAAGTATAAAGGAGAGACATCTTATGCATGAGCATCGGCTGCTGGATAGTGAACATTCCAAGGAATTGTTCTCTTATTACGGTTTGGCGGTATACTACTCACAAGCCTTAGAACAACAACTCGTCAATTTGCTGGTGCTAATGAAGCTGACGCAAGGAAAGATTAGCCCGGAAGAGGAACTTACGAACTTATATTACAAAAAATTAGGAAGTTCATTAGGTCAACTGGTTCATGAAATACAGCATAATTTTGATTTCTCAGAAGAGGAAAGTATTCTTTTAAATAATATATGGAAAAAACGAAATTATATCGTGCATGATTATTTTAAGGAACGCATATTAGAAACCTTCACTCCCGAAGGTCGTTCTCAGATGATTGATGAGCTTATTGAATTCAAAGATCAGGCGCAGAAGCTGGAGTATAAACTACTGCATTACACACAAGTGCTGATTAATCAGCTTGAACTCGAAGAGGAGACGGATCAAGAGTTATACGATGAGGAATGGGAAGACGGCTATTCGGCTGATGGTGATGAGAATTCAAAATAATAATAAAAACCCTCTTGCAAAATTGTGATTGCTCTCTAGGCAAACCAATTTTGCAAGAGGGTTTTTTATGTGAGTTCGTGCATGATTGTTGATTACAGCGGGACAGATGTCTGCGCTAGGGCTGGCTGTTTCACTTGATCTGTAACAGTGGAATCAGGCAGTAAATTCCCTTGTTGAAGTTGATACATCTGATAGTATCGTCCGCCAAGAGCCATTAGCTCATCATGATTTCCGCGCTCCGCAATCTGCCCTTGGTGAAGAACTAATATCTGATCGCTACTACGAATGGTAGAGAGACGATGGGCAATGATAAAAGTGGTTCTCCCTTTTTTCAAAACTTCCAGCGCACTTTGGATAATGGCTTCTGTTTCCGTATCAATATTGGCGGTTGCTTCATCTAAGATCAGGATAGCAGGATCATAAGCTAGTGCCCTTGCAAAAGAAATCAACTGGCGCTGCCCAGCAGATAAGGTGCTTCCTTTTTCTACGACGGGTTCGTCAAAACCTTGCGGAAGATGAGAGAGTAACTGTTCCGCACCCACATCCCGAAGGGCCTTTTCAATGGTATCTCGAGAAATTTTATTATCATTCAAGCTGACATTTGAAGCAATGGTACCCGTAAAAAGATAAGGATCTTGTAGTACAATTCCCATATGTTCTCTAATCCATTGTTTAGGAATATCTTTGACATCCTGACCGTCAATTGTAATCGTGCCTTTTTGCGGATCATAAAAACGAAATAGCAGATTAATAATTGAACTTTTTCCTGATCCGGTATGACCAACTAGCGCAACCGTTTCACCTTGTTTCGCTTCAAATGATATATTCTTGAGCACATAATCTCTGTTATAAGCGAAGGAAACGTCTTTAAATTCTACATTGCCAAGATATCTTGGCATAGAACTGTCCGTTACTTGTTCGCCGGTCTCGTCCATGAGTTCAAAAACACGCCCTGCTGATACCATGGAAGAATCCAGGTTAGCCAGCTGATTAACCATGCCTGTAACCGGCTGGAATAAACGGCTTAGTACGTCGACAAATGCGTAAAGTACACCAAGAGAGATCAGACTTGATCCATCTATTGAACCTGCACCGAAATAGAGAAGAACAATGGCGAAAGCGAGGTTACGAAGTACGTTTACAAGGTTGTGGGTGGTGAACGCATTTAAATTGAGCATTTTGTTCTGATGATTCATGTAATCTTCGTTTAACGCTTCGAACTCCTCGTTTGTTTTCTTCTGACGGCGGAATACGCGAATGATAGACATTCCTTGAATGGATTCATTAATCATGGCATTAATTTCGCTAAGTCTGGAACGAATGATCGTATTATATTTTGTTGCAATTTTTCGGTAAAGGATCATCCACACCACCAGTAAAGGGACAACGAACAGGGAGATGAGCCCTAGCTTTACATCTAGAATGAAGAGAGCAACATAAACCCCAATCATGGTGATGATTCCTGAGAAGAAATTCGAGAGTACAGCTACAAACAAATCTTTGACTGCTTCCGTATCATTCGTGATCCGAGAAACGACTTTACCTGCTGGTAAATTATCGAAATAATGAACAGGAAGCCTTTGAATATGAGCGTATACATCCGTACGGAGCCTTTGGATTACTTTATTCGCTGAAGATTGTAGCCAGTACGTTTTCCCAAAATCCATAATAATTGCTATGAGTAAAAATATGAAATATAAACCGACAAGCTTATAAATACCTGGAAGCTCTGGAGCATAGAAAGAAAATAGCTCATCTACAGATAACGGAGTTGCTTGATAAGCTGCGCTTTGTTCACCGCGTGTCACCGTGAGTACTCCATTTTCATAAGTGCGAGTCCCGCTTTCTATGGTGACGGGTTCATTAATAAGATAAAAAGAGCGTCCGCTTTGTAAGATACGAATTTCCTCACCTTGTGTTTCTCCTTCACGAAAGCGGTCATAACGTTTGTAATATTGATCTTGATATAGAACAGCGTCTTGACCTGGCTCTGACTCAAAGTAAGGTTTTTCGATCGCAAGAACGTGATTATCAATCATGTTTTTTGCGATAAACGGAGCCGTCAGATCAGCAGCAACTCCGATAGATAACATGATAAGTGCAGCAATGAAGGTTCCTTTCGATTGTAGTGCATAGGCAAATAATCGTTTAGTCACGTTTTTTGTATAATTCATATAGAGGGCACCTCCTTAACGAGTGAGAGTAGATTCGACTTGCTGACGTACGTATTGTTCTTTATACCAACCATCTTGGTTCAGGAGTTGTTCATGCGTACCTTGTTCCACAATTTTCCCTTGTTCTAGAACGATGATATGGTCCGCATGTTCTACCGCAGATAAACGATGGGTAGAGATGAACGTCGTTTTGCCGGATCTCTGTTTTCGAATATTGGTTATAATTTTTGCTTCGGTACGTGCATCCACCGCTGATAAGGCATCATCGAGAATAAGTATGTCAGGATCTGAGATGAAGGCCCTTGCGAGAGATACCCGCTGTTTTTGTCCTCCTGATAAAGCAATTCCTTTTTCACCAACGAGCGTTTCTAGTCCATCGGAAAGCGTACCTAAATCTCCGTCAAACGCCGCGGTGCGAATCGCATCCATAATCATTTCTTCATTAGCGTGAGGTTTACCAAACTGAATGTTTTCTCGCACTGTTTTCGAGAACAAAATCTGTTCTTGCGGAACATATCCAATCCAGCTGTGAAGTTGGTCTTTTGAAATGTCATCCATCTTGGTATCGTTAATTAGAAGCTCTCCAGAACCAGAGGGATACTCATGAAGAAGTTGTTTCAGCAAGGTTGATTTCCCGCTTCCTGTTCTTCCAACCACACCAAGAGTCTGCCCTTGATGAATATCAAGATTAATGTCAGTCAGATTGGGGACTGTAGAAGTTGGATAACGGAAGTTCAGGCCTTTCATTTGAATACGTTCAGGTGCATTTACATGTACGGGTTCAGCAGGATCTTGCACATCGGGGACTACATGTAATGTTTCGTTCACACGGTCTAGGGAGGCACTGCCGCGCTGCATGACATTAATCAGCTCCCCGATGGCAAACATCGGCCAGATCATCATTCCAAGATACATGTTGAAGGATACGAGATCTCCTAATGTAATTTCATTTCGAAAAACAAGGTAGATTCCGTAGCCAAGTCCGATAATATAACTGAGCCCAACAAACAGGCGAATGGTAGGTTCGAACAAAGCATCCATTCTAGCTACAGCTAAATTTTTACGGTATACATCATCTGTAATTCCATTAAAGCGTTCTTCATCATGACGTTCTTGTACATAAGCCCGAATGACACGAACACCTGCCACGGATTCAAGGACTTGGTCGTTCATATCACCAAAAGCATCTTGCGCAAGAGAGTAGCGCTCATGCACTTTTTTTCCATAGATCATCATGGCTATAGCTATAAAAGGAAGCGGCAGAGTTGCAGCAAGCGTGAGTTTCCAGCTGATCAGAAACCCCATTGCAAAGAGTACTGTCGTCAAGTAAGCGGTCGAGTCTGTTAAGGTGAGCATTCCAAACCCTGCAGTTTGAGCAACAGAGCGTAGGTCGTTAGTAGCTCTTGCCATCAGGTCGCCGGTACGATTTCGCTCAAAGAATGGCGGAGTCATGCGGAGCAAGTGGCCCATAAACCTTGATCTAAGTAATTTTTCGACGAGGTTTGCTCCTCCAAATAGCTTGTGCATCCAAACATATGTAATAAAGTAGATGACCAGAATAATACCAAGAATAAGTAAAATATAGCGGGTGAGTGAGGGCCAGGTGATGGAACCGGTGACAATCTCATCAATGGCATGCCCGATCAGTCTTGGTGGAAGCAGTTCAGCGATGCCGACCAGAATTAGCAACATCAAACCAACGATATATCGCTTTCGCTCCTGTTTAAAATACCAGCTTAAATTTTTAAGTACTGCGAACAAGGTAATCCCATCCTTTCTAAAATGAATTTCAATTTCGTTCATCTGTTCTGTGATACGATTCAGGGTCCTAGCGCAATCTTACAAACCACAAAAAAAGGCATACCGTTCGCTAAACGGTATGCCTTCCTATATTCAGGTTCATACGTAGCAAATGTCACGTGCGTGAGCAGAAGCCGTTAATGATTGGTTGTAAAAAAGTAGGTGTAAAAGTCGTGAGATACATTTTCACTGATTAGAATGAATTCCAATATTATTGATGGGCTGCTCCGTATTCAGTTGTCTGGTTGTAAATAAATCATCCATAATTCTAAACATCGGAATCACCCTTTCTCGTATTGGTAATTAATTCTAGCTAAGGAATCGTCTGAAAAAAATATTATCACCTGACAAATTATATGTCAAACATTTTCATAAAAATACAAATGCTGGGTGTTTTAAAAATTGTTCTCCATTTTATACTCCATTCATGCGGCTTAAGTATGACTTGAAGGGAATCAATATGATAATATAAAAACAAACGATGAGGAGTTGACATAACGATGAGCATACACGTAACGGAAGCAGCGGCAGAATGGTACAAGAAAGAGCTTGGAATATCAGATGGCGAAGCCATTCGATTTTTTGCTCGGTACAGCTCTGGCGGAGGTCTTCATCCGGGCTTCTCACTCGGTATTTCTGTAGAACAACCCGAAGATCCGATTAAACGAACAGAGGTTTCAGGCATCACTTTCTTTATGGAAGAGCAAGACTACTGGTATTTAAAAGGTCATCGTTTGGATGTAACCTATGTAGAAGCAGAAGATGATATCTTATACCGATACGAAACAGAAACAGAATAAACAAGTTGAAGTCACTTAATTACTTGTAGCTTATAGACAAGGAGGGAGGTCCTCGTGAATTCCAAAAAAGGAGATCTTGGGCAATATGTAATGAAAAGATCCTTGATTGCAGTAAAAGCTGCAGTGGTCGTCTTGAACAAACAGGGTAAAATTTTACTTCAACAGCGTGCTGACGATGGATTATGGTGCATACCTCTTGGCAGCATGAAGCCTGGCGAGATATTAGAAGAGACTGCGCTACGTGAGTTATGGGAAGAAACAGGACTTAGAGCGGAGGGCATGAAGCTCGAATCACTGCTGTCTGGTCCTGAACTGAAGCGAACGTTTGCTACTGGAGACGAAGAGTATGATCTGATTGCAGTTTATTCTGCTCAAGGCCTGCTCTCTTCGGAACTAGATTACGGGGCAGTCAAAGAAGAAGGACCCTTGCGCTTTTTTGCAAAAGAGGAAACTCCAGAACTTTGTCCAGTTACAAGTATGATGCTTTCTCGTTTATAAGTACACAAAAACAGCCTCTCCTGTATTAGCAGGGGAGGCTGTTTTTGTGGTGCATACCAATAAAATAAAAGTCAAGATTCCGTGAAGTCGTTATTTTCGACAGCATATTCAAAATCATCAATATCATAAATTTGAACAGAAACCTTTGCTTCAAGGATTCGTGAGATCCATTCGACTTGATCCGTCAGAAGCGGAGCCTTAAAACGCTGAGAGGTAATAAGCAGTTCTGTCTCGATTGGATCAAATAACTCACCAAACACTGCAGTATCGAGTGCGTTCACGATACGTATAGAAACCAGATCACTGAGCAGTATAGGTGAGCTTTGCGCCCAAGGGATCTGAAGAGTTCTCCGTATTTTTTTTTGATTGAGCGGTTCTTCAAAGTACTGGAGCAGCTGACTTATTTTTTTCTTAACATGCTGATCCTCGTGCTTCGATTCCATAAGCGGATCGAGGCTAGATTGTAATTCGTATAATTCCACCACCGTGGTATAAGGTAACAGATATTCAATAGGCGCTGATGGCGCCAGTAACTGACCATATATTGCGATCATCACGGCTTCCGTAACCAGTGTTCGTGGCATTGGGGTAATCCTCCTGCTGCTGCGATGTATTTTCTTGTTTTTGTCAATTGATATGAGTATAACATATATCACTTTAGCTATATAGCTTAAGAACGGGCGGCAGACAAAAGACCATCTCTTTGGTTTGAAAGAGATGGTCTTTTGATAAAGTATTAGGATTTACCAATCAGTAAGGATAAGATACCCGCAGCAATGAGCGGACCAACAGGGACGCCTTTAAATAGAGCGACACCAAGAACGGTTCCGATAAGAAGTCCAGCGACGACGGTAGGTTGTCCACTCATCAGGCTGGCGCCGCGTCCGCCAAGGTATGCTACTAGCATACCAATGGCAATGGCAAGGAGTGACCTCCAGTTTAGAAAAGAAGAGCCAAGCGTATCCAGGCTGATCTTCCCGCTGGCCAGAGGAGCCATGACGCCAATCGTAAGTATGATAATACCAATGGTCAGACCGTACTTCTCGAGCCATGGAAAAGCTTGCTGCATACCGGTTACCCGGATAAGCAGAAGAACAACCACGGCAATCGTAATGGGGGTATTACTGCTGATAATCCCGAGAGCTGCAAAAGCTAACAGCAATAGGGATGTGACATCCATTGTTTTCATCCTTCCTTAACCGCATCGGCAGCTTTGGATTTAATATGTTCCGCGATGAGCTTACCATGCCATCTTCCAGACTCGATAAATACTTCATTGGCATTCCGTCCCGAAGCTATAACGCCCGCTATGTAAATTCCAGGAACACTGCTCTCCATTGTGTCCGGGTTAAAGAGAGGCTTGTCCATATCATCGGACATGGTAACGCCTATAGAGGTGAGTAACTTGCGATCTGGTCGAAATCCTGTCATGGCAAGTACAAAATCATTGGCAAGCTCGAAAGGAATGCCTTCATTTGGAGTAACCACTACATGATTTTCATGAATTTCGGTAACTCGTGAAGAAAGATGCAGTTTTATTTTCCCTTTAGCTACCATCCCTTCAAAAATAGGACGTACCCATGGTTTGATATGCTCGGAAATACTGTTTCCACGGTAGACCATGTCAATATTTGCATCCACTCGGGCAAGCTCTAGAGCGGCATCAACGGCTGAATTGCTGCCCCCAATGATCGTAACTTTTGTACGTGCATAAGGATGAGCTTCCCGGAAGTAATGAGTTACCTTATCCATTTCTTCACCCGGAATACCGAGGTAATTAGGATGATCAAAATATCCCGTGGCAACAACCACATGTTGTGCCTCATATATTGTGGTTTCATCTTTGCGATTCTTCGTTTTGACATGAAAACCTCCTTCAGCAGAAGGTTCAATGGCATAAGCTTCTTCATACAAAGACATTTCTAAATCATAATGCGAAGCAACTTTACGGTAATAGGCAAGTGCTTCATAACGATAGGGTTTGTCATTAGGCGAACTGAAGGGAACATTTCCGATTTCAAGCAACTCTGCGGTACTGAAAAATTGCATATTTGTTGGATAGAGGTAGATCGACTGAACGACATTATATTTTTCAATGATGTGTGCGGATAGACCAAGCTTTTTACATTCAATAGCAGCAGAAAGACCGCAGGGGCCTCCTCCAATAATAATGACATCTTTCTTCATAAGCCTTATTTCCTCCTTTAATCATTATCTCTCCATACTTCATGGATAAACATAGGTATTATTATCCTATCGTATTCACCATTTGATTGCCAGTAAACAGGTGTCAGGAATGGAGGTTTACAAAAATTTGTAATTAGATTAATGATCGATTCCCACCCAGTATAAGAAAAAATTGATTGTGCTTCAGCATATGGTGGAGCAGCTTGATCAAGGTAAAAAATATGAAGAAAAAGAAATTAATGAATTTATTAAGAAGTATCATGAAGATTTTGCGACTTTACGTCGGGAATTTATTATGCACCAGTTTATGTACAGGGAAGATGGAATCTATGAAGTGAATCCAGTTGAAATGTGGACTCGGTGGGACCAAGTAAAATAAAGTTTGACACAAAAACGTATTTTGTGTAACATATGGAAAAAATGATGAAGGAGGCGATACCTATGAGTAACCATATGATGATGATTTTGTTAGTTGCTTGTACACATCGTCTCCCAAACGGACCACAGTTTATTAATGAGTAGTACGTTGTATTATGAACGTAACACTTGATTAATAACTGTTCAGCATCCGCAGGGGGAAGATCCTGAGGATGCTTTTTTTATTGCTATATTATAATGACAGAGGGGAACGGCTATTTATGTTCTCTTAGTCATGGATTATAGACATGAAAAGAAAGCAGAACCGCAGGATGTTGTTTCCTGCGGTTTTTTTGTGTCTGTTTGGCGAGGTGGAAAATGACCTAAGAACGAAAAGTGAAAATGGAGGGTTACCTTTGAATAATAACCGATTAGAACAGTGGGGCTGGGCAGAAGAATGGAACAAGAAATGGATAAAAACGATTGAATCGATGAGCGTGGAAGAAGAAGCAATTACAGCAGCTTATGAACCGGCACGTATCATTGCGGACTATGGTCAGAAGTTTGGTGTTATTACAGCGGAAGGAAGACGGTTTGCATCTCTTACCGGTAAATTTAGACAAAGGCAAGAGGCAGGTGGAATGAAACCCGGTGTCGGCGATTTTATTGTGATTACTTCTCATGGAGCACAAGATGATGTGAAGGTGCATGAGGTTTTGGAACGAAGCAGTATCATTGCTAGACAGGCCGCTGGAAATGAGACGAAAGAACAAATTATTGCTACGAATGTGAACACCTTATTCATCGTGTGTGCACTAAATAAAGACTACAATGTAAGACGGTTAGAAAGATACCTAATTCTAGCTTGGAACAGCGGGGCAAATCCCGTTATTGTGCTTAGTAAAAGTGATTTAAATGATGATGTAGCATTTAGGCTTGCAGAGACAGATGAAATTGCACCGGGCGTCCCCGTGATTGCGGTATCTGCGAAACTTGGCATAGGTAAAGACCTTCTTGATCAATATGCCTGTCCTGGACAGACGGTAGCGCTTATCGGATCATCTGGTTCTGGTAAATCTACAATTATTAATTGGCTTACAGGTCAGGAGGAACAAATCACACAAGAGGTGCGTGACGATGACAGCAGAGGAAGACACACGACAACGCATCGCGAATTATTCCTATTACCGGATGGTGGAGTTATCATTGATACACCTGGTATGAGGGAATTATCGATCTGGGATGATGGTGACGGGATAGCACGCACGTTTGATGACATTGAACAATGGGCGAAACAATGCTATTTTGATGACTGTCAGCATGGGAGAGAAAAAGGCTGTGCTGTAAGAGAAGCCATAGAAACAGGAACGGTGGATGCAAGTCGGTTAACGAATTATCACAAAATGCAGCGTGAGATTGCTTATCAACTGCGGAAAGAAGCGGAAGTTTCCAAAAGGAATAGTAAATCCACAAAAAATGCTCCACGGCGTAAAAAAAGAGGTGAGTGGCGCGCTGAAGTAGAGGAGGATTTTGGAGCCTCAAAATAATCAGGTGCATACGATAAGGGCAGGAGGAGTTGCACATGCCAAATTATCGAATCATTGTGGACCAAAGTGATCACATGCTTTATTTGTTGGACAATGATGTTGTGGTAAGGGGATACCCAGTAGCAATTGGAGCGATGGTTTCACAAACACCCGTTGGTGATTTTACTATTGTGAATAGACAAGCGAATCCTGGTGGCCCATTTGGGGCATATTGGCTTGGTTTATCGAAAGCACATTACGGTATTCATGGGACCAATAACCCCTCATCAATTGGTCATAATGTATCTCATGGATGCATCCGCATGTATAACGAAGATGTACTTGATCTTGCTAGTAAGGTAACGGTGGGCACTAGAGTTACGATCCGTCCCTGATGTCTAAGGCGTAAGTGGTTATTTTGTGCTCAATGTTTCTGTAGTGGTGACGGGAAACGTTCCTTCCGTGCTCTGCGTTACTGTTTTGCGTCGGGAAACGTTCCTTCCGTGCTCATGCTCCGCTTGTTTTGTCTGGACGTAGGTAGACTCGGAGAAGTAAGGGTCCAGCCAAAGCCAAAAGTCGCTATGATCTCGGAATGATCTTATTCCCTGGAGTCACGTTGTAGGGTGAAGCAGCGCAAAGCTTCCTCCACACGTGAGGAGGGGTAAAGGACGTCGCTGTTTCCCTGGGGTAAACAGCGAGTCATAGAAGAAAGAGGGGCGGCAGGCTAGTAAATAGCTGCCTTTTATTTGTTATGTGAATAAGAGAATAGTGGGTAAATGGCAATGGAGCTAAGGACAGATAACTTGTGCTCAGCGTTACTGTAGTGCGTCGGGAAACGTTCCTTCCGTGCTCATGCTCCGCTTGTTTTGTCTGGACGTAAGTAGATTCGAAGAAGTAAGGGTCCAGCCAAAGCCAAAAGTCGCTATGATCTCGGAATGATCTTGTTCCCTAGTGTCACGTTGTAGGTGAGCAGCGTAAAGCTTCCTCTCCACGTGAGGGAGGGGTAATGGACGTCGCTTTTTCCCTGGGGTAAACAGCGAGTCGTAGAAGAAAGAGGGAGGCAGGCTAGTAATTAGCTGCCTTTTATTTGTTATGTGAATAAGAAGATAGTGGGTAAATGGCGATGGAGCTAAGGACAGATAACCCGTGCTCAGCGTTACTGATAGTAGTGTTGGAAAACGTTCCTTCCGTGCTCATGCTCCGCTTGTTTTGTCTGGACGTAAGTAAACTCGGAGAAGTAAGGGGCTATCCATAGCCAAAAGTCGCTATGATCTCGGAATGCATACACAATTAAAGTACAAATACGGAAATCTAATTTAGAACGCTTTTCGTTGGTAAATTACCGTTGTAATGCTCCATGAGACCGCGTAAAGGAGCACGATCACACTTGCCACTCCCATATACAAAGCTGGGGTAGATAAGCTGACGATAAAGTCGGTAATCGTTGGTAATTGTTCAGCTAAAAACGTTACAAGAGGCGGCGCGGCGCCTGATAAGACAATAAATGTAATGAGAATAACTACTGTGATACTGCCTTTGAATATATAAAATAAAGGGAATGTTAGCGCCACAAATGCTAAGAACAAGCTACTGCCAATTGCAACATCAGTAATCGTAAAAGGTTTATCTAAAACAAATAAAGCTATACTTGAAACTCCAATGGATAAGCCCATATAAACAATCGCACCTAGGTAGCGGGATGCAATAATTTGCTTACGTGTATACGGCAAAGAATTTAGCAAAATATTCGTCTCTGCTTTCTCATCGTAGGCATAAGCGTTAAAGGGGATAAAGATACTCGCAACTAGAAAAATAAATGCTGGATCTGAGTTCATCACGATAAAGAATAAGATAAAAGGCATAAAAACGAATAACTGTCTTTTCTGTAGGATTGCGTCACGTCTAATTAAATTAAACATAGCTTTTACTTCCTTTCATGTAATACATGATGTCTTCCAAAGAAGCTCTTTCTATGACAACCGAATCCCCAAATATGTTTTTCACTTCTTTAATGTTATCCGTTAATGCCTCAAATCCAGTTGGGGCAGAATGCACATGGACAAAGGCTTTTTCCGTGTCTCGATCTAACAAATCCATGCCGCCTTTCACAAGCGCATAGTTTTCAGCGATATCAATAATGGACTTATTAAATACTAATTCTCCGTTATGTATAAACGTAATATAATCTGCGATACGATCTAAATCTGTGGTAATATGCGTTGAAAAGAAAAGAGTGCGACTACTATCTATCATTATTTCTTGTAAAAGATCCAGCAGCTCTCGTCTAAAAATAGGGTCTAAGCCTGCTGTTGGTTCGTCCATAATGATCAACTCTGCATGATGGGACAGGGCAATCGCCAATGATGCCTTCATTTGCATCCCCTTAGAAAAAGTTTTTATCGCTTTATTAAGAGGTAAATTGAATTGTTCTAGATATTGATAAAACAAGGCATCATCCCAGTTTTTATAAGCAGGACCAACAATGCGCTTGATATCTTTTAAGTTCAGCCCTTCAAAAAACACATTACCATCGTATACAAACCCAATGCGCTCCTTAATGGCCTTCTCATGTGCCTTGTAGTCTAACCCAAAAATCTTAACTTCCCCATCATCTGGTTTTAATAAATTCATGATCATTTTGATCGTTGTCGACTTACCGGCACCATTTGCGCCGATAAAGCCTGTTACAAAGCCTTGTTTCACCTGCAAATTCATATTTTTAATGGAAAAACCTTTAAAATTTTTCGAGACATTTGTTAATTCAACGGTATTTTCCACTCATTTCACTCCTCATATAAAATCTTCAATAATTGTTGTAATTCATCGAGAGATAGACCAATTTCTCTACTATTCATGATGACTGCACTCAGCTGATCCTCGATCGCCGTAAGCTTGCGCTCTCGAATAACTTCTAAATTTTGTTCTGCGACAAAAGAACCTTTGCCGACAATGGAATATATAAAGCCTGCCTTTTCCAATTCCTCGTAGGCGCGTTTTGTTGTGATTACACTAATGTGTAAATCCTTTGCGAGTTGGCGCATAGAAGGTAACGCAGCTCCATCTTTTAAATCACCTGATAGAATAGACGATTTAATTTGATTCATGATTTGTTCATAAATCGGCTCCTTCGAACTATTAGCAAGAATTATTTGCATGTTAATCCCTCTTCTTTGTTTTTACAGAACTGCTTTTTCTAACTTTAGACAATCCATATACACTAACGAATATTACAAATAATAAAAATACTATTATATTCGTTGTCGGATCGTTAATTCTTGGTATCGCATCCTGAAACACCTTTAAAAGAACGACTATTACGACAAAAATAACGCCTTTAATGGAGACATGTTTCATTATTCCTTTCCTCCTCAATGTGTGATGGAAAGCGATAAATGTATCCGCCTTTCTGAATATTGTATATATACGGTAGTTACATTATATTCAATTATATAACCTCATGCAACTCTTTTTATACATATATTCCCTTTTTCAGAGAATTGTGGTTTTATATGTGTTGGGAAACGTTCCTTCCGTGCTCAGCGTTACTGTTTTGCGTTGGGAAACGTTCCTTCCGTGCTCATGCTCCGCTTGTTTTTGTCTGGACGAAAGTAGATTCGAAGAAGTAAGGGTCCAGCCAAAGCCAAAAGTCGCTATGATCTCGGAATGATCTTATTCCCTGGAGTCACGTTGTAGGGAGGAGTAGGAAAACGGGTATATCGTGCTCAGCGTTACTGTAGTAGTGTTGGGAAACGTTCCTTCCGTGCTCATGCTCCGCTTGTTTTGTCTGGACATAAGTAGATTCGAAGAAGTAAGGGTCCAGTCAAAGCCAAAAGTCGCTATGATCTCGGAATGATCTTATTCCTTGAAGTTACGTTGTAAGGTAAAACCGGGCAAAGCATCCTCCTCACGAGGTAGGGGTAATGGACGTCGCTGTGTCCTTCGGGTAAACAGCGAGTCATAGAAGAAAGAGGAGAGCAGGCTAGTAAATAGCTGCCTTTTATTTGTTATGTGAATAAGAAGATAGTGGGTAAATGGCAATGGAGCTAAAGACAGATAACTTGTGCTCAGCGTTACTGATAGTAGTGTTGAGAAACGTTCCTTCCGTGCTCATGCTCCGCTTGTTTTGTCTGGACGTAGTAGACTCGGAGAAGTAAGGGTCCAGCCAAAGCCAAAAGTCACTATGATCTCGGAATGATCTTATTCCTTGGAGTCACTTTGTTACGTTGTGTGGGATGAAACCGGGCTTTTCTTTCTTTATTTGAAATTGTCCCTTTTTTGGGTGCTCATGTGTTCTAACTTTATAAGATTGAAAATAGTAGAGCTTGAGAGGAGGGGGAATATGGATGAATACCGTGAACATCCTGCAGACGATCAAGTGCTTCGTGTAATTAACCGGGTAAGGGAAGGAGATAGCGAAGCTTATCTATTTATTGTAGAAATATATCAACAAAAAATATTTATGTATTGCTGGAGATTACTCGGAAACCGACAAGATGCGGAGGATGCTGTTCAAGAGATTTTAATAAAAGCATATCAAAATCTGAAAGACTATCGGGACGAAGCACATTTTCAGTCTTGGTTATACATGGTTGCCTATCATCACTGTCTGAATGTCATCAGAAGAGTTCGTTTACTACACCGGATTGCACCTTTGTTTAGAAGTGAGAAATATCTTTCAGACGGCCCTGAGCAGGAACTAGAGAAATGGATATTCAGCGAACCGCTGGAAAAGGCACTTCATAAACTATCAGCTGATGAAAGGAACATCGTCATTCTGTATATTTTTGAAGATAAAAGTTTTAATGAGATTTCTGCTATTGTGAACAAGTCAATGGAATCAGTGAAGAAGAGGTATAGTCGATCAAGGCAGAAGCTTAAGAAATGGATAGAGGAAAGCAAGGGGGAAAATGAATGGGAAGTCACTCAGACCATTTGGAAAAGAAGCTGAGAACCTACGAAAAAAGAATAGATTATAAGGTTGATGTACGTTCTGAGGTTATGAATCAAATCAGTGAAGGCACCGTTTCTACCTACCGCTCAAAAACAAGATTTGTACTTCCTGGGCAGAGAGCGTCTAGGACTCTCGTTTCTGCTTTTGGAGCTTTCCTAATCGTAATACTGCTGTCCTTTACCGCTTATGCTGCTACTGAATTTTTACAATTTCGTGCAAAGGATGGAAAAATACTGCTTGAGACAACAGCTCCTTTGGAACGGATTGATAAAGTAGAACTGTTACATAAGTTATCTTCTCCATACATGAGTCAAGCGCAACGTTCCGTTCTTCCAAGCCAGCCTATTGCTTACTACATAAAAGACGATATGATTAATCATTTGATAAGTGAAGTTAGTCCTGACGGGGGATTGCTCGGTTTTCAAGGAAATCAGATCGAATACTATACTCTGCCTACTTTAGAGCTAGAAGCGGAGAAGCTGAACTCTCCAATCACTCATATACCAAGTTCAATTATGGAAGGATATTCTTTTAAATCTGGCGGGATTTATTTAGATATGCCAAAATTATATAATACAGATGGTACTCCGAATGAGAGATATTGGAAGATTCAGACTACTTTGGTCGAGGAAGCGAAGGCGGATCAAACAGACAAAAAATTATTCATAAAGACACTGGAATCTGAACAGTTAAGGTCAATTTCCTTACATTATAGGAGAGGGGAAAATAAAGAGGATTATGTGACGGTCCTGGCTTCTTTTACGGATGGTGTTAAACAAGAGGTGCAGCAAGAAGAAGGGATGACTGCCGAAAAAGGTCTAGTAAATGGAAAAGAGATTCTTTACTTGAAGTATGAAGGAGACAACTCCCATCAAGTGATCAAATGGATCGATGAAACGTCAGGGGCTTATTATCATATACATGACACGAAGAATAGCAAGCTCAGTAAGCAAGATTTCTTGAAAATAGCGGAGGAATTCGTACATTAATTCGTTTAGGTTACATAAACACCCATTCAGATCAGGAAGGAAACAAGAAGATGAGAATCCGCTCAGCTATACAATTAGATGCCGTTCAGATTGCTGAAGTTCATGTGAACAGTTGGAGAACAACGTATAAAGGAATCGTTCCAGATTCGTATCTAGATAACTTATCTGTTGCAAAACGCACTTTACTATGGGAAAAGCAGCTAGATGGAGGAAACGAAGGAAGCAAAATATTTGTTGCTGAGAACGAGGCAGGTCAGATTGTAGGCTTTGTGAGTGGAGGACTCAATCGACTGGAAAGTATGCCTTTTGATAGTGAAATCTATGCTATCTATTTACTCGAAGAATATCAAAGACAGGGCATTGGAGAACTACTCATGTCTTCAATCACAAGTTTTCTAACAGATCAAGGATATAAATCCACCTATTTGTGGGCTCTAGAGGATAATCGCTATCGGTTTTTCTATGAAAAACTTGGTGGAGTCCCTAAAGGCCGTGAAGAGATAGAGATCGGCAGTGTAAAACTCGGGGAAATTGCTTATGGATGGGATCATCTAGATCGTCTAAAAGTACAGAAATAAAAATAAAGCAAAACGTAGAGTAATTGTTTCAATGATGTAAATATATGGGTAATCCTGATGTACCGGAACATCACGTATCTTGCAGTCACTTGGGAAATACCAAATGAAGAAGGAGGCTGTCACGTATGTCCAACTCCATAGACCGTTTTATAATCAGGAAATTAAATAGTTGCGAAGAAGAGCATACGAAAGAGCATCTTTTAGAGCTGTTTATGATTCGAATTGAGATGGCAGAACAAATGGAGGAGCTGATGAGTCGGCGTAAATCAGTATTTGCATATAATTATGTATGTTAATGAAAAGGTGCTGTCTGAGGACTTCTAATCGTAGAGGTCCTCTTTTCTTTGGGCAACTCTCTACAGAGAAAAGCACCACCCCTTAATAAAGGGATAGTGCGAGTGTGTCATTCTCACTGATGCTGTGCAAAATAGCCTCACTACCAATAATCTCGATACTAATCAGCGTATTTAAACATTTCTGTAATGCACGTTTACCGTGGTTAATCTTTGTTTCTAAAGCACTGCTAAGAAGTTTTAATGTTTTTTGAACAGGTTGTTTGTTTTCTGTGTTAAAGTAAACCGGGATTTTTTTGTCTTGAAAAAAGATTAATGTTCTCATTGAAATCACCTCAACTGGATTACTAGAGTTATTTCATATTGCTAATACTATATTCCGTTGCTTAAAATTACCTTAAAATAAGCTTATGTAAACATAAAGAACACCAATGTTTGCAAAGTGTTCACAATTTGGTTGTGAGCAACTAATGATTTCGATTGTAGAAACATTAAAAAATGATGTCGATAAATATTCTTTTTAGGGGTAAAAATTGGAAATAAGTAAGTCAATAGTAATAGATTCCTGTGTTGAAACTAGGTATTTAGCTTTAAAAATGAAATCATAACATTGCAATTAAGTATCATCTGTAAGAAAATATGATAGATTATAGGATGTGCTTAGTCATTAATACAGGTGAAATATGATTTAGGACGATGGACATAGTCAAAAAGGGTGTGAATGGAATGATTCTCACAGTGGTACAAGGCAGACAGGGGACAGAGTGGCTTGACTTAGAAGTTCCGGATGAAAGCACAATTCAATACGTGAAATCAGTGCTTGCTGTTCGAATTTTTAATGAGCCTCCACAAGATCATGTTCAATATATAGTAGAAGCTAAATTTCCAGGTTCCCATTGGTTTGTGTTGCCGGATACGAAGCTGCTGTCTGAAACCGGGCTTCGAGAAGGAAGTTATGTTCGATTACAAAAAACGTTCTCTACAACAGATAAAGAGGCACCCGTTATTGGCAAACGTCTTTTATTTCAAACAGGATCTCATACATAGCCAAGAGGAGGAACTTTCATGAATATTTTGTACCAGCGTTCCCCCCGTATGAAAGAAGTGCTCAAAAAAGAAACCGTGGAGATTTTACGTCCTCCGGTTGAACCGAATAAACCGACCTTTTCTCTCATTTCTATTATTATACCGATCGTAATGACCGCCGTTACGGTTAGTTTGTATTTCTATTTAAGTAAGTCAGGGAAACTCAGTAACAGCAGTTATATGACAATTCAGATGGTTATGATGTCGATGATGCTGATGACCTATACGATTCCATTTTTCGTATATTTAGGTAATAAGAAGGACTATAAGCGAAAGATTGAAGAGCGAGATCAGATGTATAGATCTGAACTTCAGAAACATCGGGATGAGCTTACACGGGAAGCCGACCGTCAGGTACAGATAATGCATGAAATTCATGGTGACCCTGAAGTTTGCTGTCAAATCGTTAAGAACAAACACAGTTCCCTATGGGAACGGTCTCCTGAGGATGATGATTTCTTACAAGTACGTGCAGGAACCGGAGAGGTTCCGTTTCGTATTTCTGTAGTACCGCCTAGACAAGACGGGTATGAGAAAGAACCGCTGATTGAGGCAGCACATGAACTGGCAGAAGATTTCCGTATGGTAAAAGACGCATCCATTGTTCTTCCTATCTATGAATCAAAAGTGGTAGGAATCGTCGGCGAACGAGAAGATGTGTTGTCTATGCTACGGGTAATTGTTACGCAGCTGACCACGAGACATTCTCCTGATGAAATGAAGCTTGCCGCTTTTTATGAAGACAAAGAGGCGGATGAATGGGAATGGATGCGATGGTTTCCTCATTTTTGGGATGACGAACGTGATCAAAGGTATATGGCTGACAGGCACAGCGGAGTGCACCAGTTAGCCGACCATCTATATACGTTACTTCACCGCCGTAAAATGACTCGAAAAGAAAGAGGAAAGAAAAGTCCCGATCTTCCTTGCTATGTGGTGTTGTTGTCAGAAAGAGACATCATTGAAGAGGAACCTTTACTTCCCCTCATTCTAGAAGATGCTGAGACGGTCACTACATGTACTATCATTCTTGCCTCACGTAAAGAATACCTGCCTATGCATTGTCAGCTTGTGGTTGAAGCAGGGAAAAAACAAGGCAGTTACTCCAAAAAAACGGAGCAGGCAGATGTCATACATCAATCCTTTGTTCCTGATCGAATGACCAGAGAAGAAGCGGAAATTAGTGCAAGGCACTTGGCACCGCTTCGATTGAAACGTTCATCCGCCTCGGATATTCCGCCGCTGCTTCCGCTTTTTGATATGCTGGAAGTTTCGAGAGTCGAGCAATTGAATATCGAATCCAGATGGGCTGGAAATCGTCATCCGAATACTCTGCCTGTTCCCATGGGAGTACGCGCAGGCGGAAAACGCGTATATATTAATTTACATGATAAAATAGAGAGACAAGGCCATGGTCCTCACGGACTTATCGCAGGAACAACAGGTTCAGGGAAGAGTGAGGTTATTCAATCGATTGTAGCTTCGCTTGCTTCTGAGTTTCATCCGCATGATCTGGCATTTATGCTAATCGACTATAAAGGCGGAGGAATGTCTAACACATTCAATAACTTGCCTCATGTGGTAGGTACAATTACGAATCTTGATCAATCATTAATAGAAAGAGCTAAAATTTCACTGCGAGCAGAGCTTGTTCGAAGACAGAAACTACTTAATGATGCAGGAAATTTACAACATATAGATGAGTATTATAAATGGCTTGGTTCTCATCATGCAGAGCCCCTGCCGCATCTCGTCATTATTATTGATGAGTTTGCTCAGCTGAAGAGAGAACAGCCTGAATTTATGGATGAACTAATCAGTATTGCTGCGATTGGCAGAACCTTGGGCGTCCATCTAATCCTAGCTACTCAGAAACCAGCAGGTGTCGTCGATGATAAAATATGGAGTAACTCAAGATTCCGCATTTGTCTGCGAGTTCAAAGTGAAGGCGATAGCCGGGATATGATAAAAATACCGAATGCAGCCTGGATTACAAAGCCCGGACGCGGCTATTTTCAGGTTGGTAGTGATGAAGTATTTGAGGAAATGCAGTTTGCTTGGAGCGGAGCACCTTATACATCCAGCGAGGAAGATAGTGCTTCATCTCTTCCGCTGATGGAAGTGAGACTGAATGGCAAAAGGGAACCTTTGCTTACGGGAGAACGAGTAACGATGATGAAATCAGAGGGTTCTTCTAAACAGCTCCAGGTATTTATAGATTACATTGCAGAGATGGCTGAAAAGCAGGGAATCAAACGGTTACAGGGTCCTTGGCTTCCACCTTTACCTGAACTGATCGAGCTTGATGAGATTACATCTCAAGGATCAAAGACCTCGGATGAGGCAGGCGAAGGAATGTCATGGGAACCGGTCGTAGGATTACTGGATGATCTGCCGAATCAAAAACAGGTGCCACTGCGAATCTCACTTCATTCTGGACATTATGCGATTTACGGTATGCCGGGTCTCGGAAAAACAACGTTTGTTCAAACTCTCTTGATGTCACTTGCCGAGGATAACGACAGTCCATGGCATGGATACGTCATTGATATGGGCCGCATGATGAGAGAATTCAAAAATTTACCTCAGATCGGCGGTGTAATGACTGCAGAGGATGATGATCGGATTAAACGTTTATTCCGTTACTTGTCCAAAGTATTCATGCAAAGAAGAGAGATGATAGCAGATGCAGGTGTCAAAACCATCTCTGCTTTCCGCAGAGGAACGGGACAAAGAATCCCACAAGTTCTTGTTGTTATCGATGGATATTTATCTTTCCGCAATTCCTACCCCGATGAGAATGAACAACTTGAGATTCTGCTAAGAGAAGGAGCAAGCCTAGGTATTACATTCGTAATTACTGCGAATCGGATCACAGACATTTTTGAAAAAGTAAGAAGTAATATTTCGAATGCGATTTCTTTTGAAATGGCAGATCCAAGTGATTATTATTATGCAGTTGGAAGACCTTCTCGGGTGCCGAATGGTTATCCGCCAGGCAGAGCCCTTGTTAAAGGGCAGACCCCGCCGCTAGAATTCCAAGTAGCTCTTCCTGTTAGAGGAAGAGAGGAATCAGAGCGGGCAGAACAGCTGAAAATGCGTATTCAAAAAATCAATAATCAGTATTTGGGACCGGAGGTTCCACAAATCGAACCGCTGCCTGATGTAGTAACGCTCTCGGAGCTTCTTTCTGGAGAGGACAGACTACAAGAGGAAACGGCTATTTATAAAGTCCCTGTGGGACTTATGACAGACGATCTTTCCTTATTTCATATTAGCCTTAGAGAAGGACCGCACTTTATGGTGGCAAGTCCCATGGAAGGCGGGAAATCCAGCTTTTTAATGACTTGGATGTTATCTCTTGCCTATCATCATTCGCCTGAACAGTTAAATATGTATACGATTGATACGAGGTATGGAGAGCACGGACTAGGTCAACTAAAAGATCTGCCGCATGTTTATAAACACGCGGCCCGGGAAGAGGAGCTTGCTCCTCTCATCCAAGAGGTATATGAGAGAGTGATGAAACTATCTTCTGATACTTGTGGACCTGAGATTGTCTTGTTCATTGATGATGCGGATACTTTAGCAAAACAGATGAATGATTTCTCAATGAAAGATCAGCTTGGTGTAATTGTAAGACAGGGAAGAGACCGGGGTGTACATGTAGTGTTGTCTGGTGTAGCTGCCGACTTTCCAACCTTTGGGGCTGATTGGGTGACGGATGTAAAAGCATCGCAAAGTGGATTGTTATTTGGTACGCTTGACCCTAATGATTTATCCTCCTTCCGTATACCTTATTCAGAATCGAGCGCGGCATCGAATGGTCTAAAAGTCCTTCCGCCGGGCCAAGGGTACTATGTAAAACGAAGGTTTTCTAGGATTAAAGCTGCTCTGCCATGGAATAACACCAAAGAATGTGCTGAATGGATTAGAAAAATTCGTGACCGATGGCATGTTGTAGTTTGAAGGGAGGTGGCTCATAATGTTGACGGTTCATCATTCCAAACAGAAGGTAGTAACATTGGAACGAACAGAACTGTTTTTTCTGGCCGGAATCTTAGGATCTGACCGATTGCTTGGCATTGATGATCCTTTTCTAGGTTATTTAACAGAAGATATTGTTAAGGAATGGGATAAGGTTAAGGAAGCCTTGTTGCAAAAAGGTTACTTGATTCAAGATGAAGGCTCCAGTGATATCACGATGACACCGACCGTGTTCTCAAGAGTTGCCATTGCAGGATTATCCTCTAGAGCATTCCGTTTTCAATATGAAGATAAAGGTAGTAGTTATGAAGGGTACCTGCACTGCACAAATGAGCGCGTAGTGGAAGTGACCCCGACACAAGAAGAGCAGGTAACCTACCAATTATCCGATCTTGGTAACGTAGAACAGGCATGTGAAGCTGTTGTCGATAAAATTAAATGGAGTCAAGAGAAAATAAGTGAAAATATTCCTGCATTAATGTTCTCAAAGAAAAAGTTTTATGAGAATATAAAGCAATACCAGGAATTGGACTCACTCAGTCAAGCTCTTGCAGAAGATTGTCATGACAGGCAAGGAGCTCACGCACTTGCTAAAACGATTATAGAAAAGCAGACAGAAGGAGAATTTCAGCTGCTTGTCTGGAACGGACAGGAGTGGGAATCTCAATCTGCTGCGTTTATATCTGGTCCTTCCGTTAATTGGTTGTTACGTATGAGTACGATGGGAAAAGGGGATTGGCTCGTTGCTTCTCCGGCAACGAAAGAACAGTTTAAGGAAATGCTTTTCGATTGGCTGAATCAGCCTCTAGATCAAGAAGAAAGGTGATGCATTATGCGCATTCGTGTGGAACCGAATGTGCTTCGAACGCTTAGCAGTCAATTGAAGCTCGCGGCGGAGCAAATTCAGCAAACTATTGTTGTTTTGGAGAGAGCTCTCAGTACTATCGAGGGAGATACAGCTGTTCATGAAGGTATCGTTTATGAATGGATGAGATCAAAGCAGCTGGCTTCGTATATCGAAACAGAGCTTGAGAGATTTAGCTCCGAGTTGTCGCGGAAGGCAGAAGATTTTACTCGTGCAGACGAAGATTATCATACCGTTTTATCTTATATTGATTATTCTAATGTCTCACCAATGCGCATGCTGCAATCTCAACAGATTACTTCTTTAAGAAATAACGAGCTGACATCTTTTGCGGTATCTAACCCGAAATCTGCTTTAATGGCAATTCATCAATCGGCTAGTTCTGATGATGGAAATGGGATAGGAGTGCTCCTCCAAGCTTCTGAAACAAATCCAAGAGGTTGGATTTTTAAGGACCCAGCTATAGGAGGAAAGGCGGGTTAATAGAATCTATTTAACTTTTATTAGCTGCGATTAGCTTCTCATTTGCGTAAATATAGAATTACAGATGAACTAATAAGTAAGGAAAACCTTTACCAACTCTTTGTTTGCGGAAGTTTCATTCTTGCTGAATGGGGTTTATTTACAATTAGGACCAATGACTTTAGACAGCTCTAAAGCCATTTTGGTACAATTTTTTCAGGAATTAACTAAATTTTGAAGAATAATAAGGAGGAATATCATTCTATGTCAGGTCGCATTCTCATTTCCCCGGAGCAAGTGGATCAAGTAGCGAATCAATTTAAACAAAGCGGTGAGCAAAGTCAACAGATCGTTTCTAGTTTGACTCAATCCATTAATGGTATGGAAGGTCAATGGGAAGGGATGACAAAACAACGCTTCTTCACTGAGTTTCAGGAAGCAAGCAAACAAATGCAAAGTTTTGTTCAAACCTTGAATAGCATCAGTACAGAACTTACCGCGATTGCTCAGAAATTCCGTTCCGTTGACCAATCTCGCTAATCTGTTGTCACAAGATTTTAATTATACTTACATGAGTTAGGAAATGGATTCACTACATTTAAACAATAGCTTTATCAACCTGGAAACCGGGAGTTAACATAACTTCCGGTTTTCTTGCATCGACAACGAAAAGAGAGGGATGTTCATGTCTTTTCAACCCAATCCGGGGGATCAGCTCCATATTAATGGGGTTACTTACCAGGTGGGACAACATCCGGCTGCCCCTGGCATTGCATATGCACAGACGGGAAGACAAGGTACCGTATATAAGTTGATTCCTGCCGACGGTAACGAATATGAATCCAAAGCGTTAAAAGTGTTTTTCCCTAAGTTCCGTGTCCCCGCCATGGTCTATCAATCTGAACAGATGGAAAAGTATAGCGAAGTGTCAGGCTTGCAGGTTTGCAATCGTGACGTGCTCACTCCTGAAAGAAACGGAAAATTAATTAGTGAGCATGGGGATCTACTATACTCAGTGCTTATGCCATGGATCGGCGGGATTACCTGGTTCGATATCATATGTGACAAAAAACGTTTGACTCCTAGTGAAAGTCTGACACTTGCGGCCTCTTTTGCCGGGATCGGATCTGCTATGGAGCAAAGAGGGATTGCACACTGTGATCTATCAGCCCCCAATGTACTTATTCCGTTTTTTTCCGAAGATGAACAGCCTGAAGGCTCTGCAGCAGTGGAACTCGTTGATGTGGAACAGATTTATAGTCCGAAAATGGACAGACCCGATGCTTTATTAGCAGGTTCAGCTGGATATGCTGCCCACCGTATCGTGAACAGCGGTTTATGGAGCAGTTATGCAGATCGTTTTGCAGGAGCCGTGATTCTTGCAGAAATGCTTGGTTACTGTGATAAAGAGATCGTGGACCTTACTTACGGTGAAAGTTATTTTGATCAGCGCGAACTTCAAACGGGCTGTGAGAGATACATGAAGCTTATGCACTTTTTAGAAACAAGATATGGTCGCAAAATTTCGGAATTATTCAGCAGAGCATGGAATAGTCAGGATCTAAGCAGCTGTCCTACTTTTGGAGAATGGTTAATTGCCCTTTCTAATGTTGAACTTCAGCCGGAAGAAGATAAGGATGAAGTTCAAGCGGACACTGATGATGAAGGATTAACAGCAGGTGCGGTTATCAATAAACCTTTGGAAGTAGAATCTGCCATTCATACGATAGATCAGGAGATCTTGAGTACTCCATCTAACCTTTCGGCAGAATCTAGTGCTCAGAATGAGCAACTGACTAGCAAAGTTTGGACATCCGAAGAAATACAATATGAGATTCAAAAAGCAAGAGACTTAGAGAAAAGCGGAGAGGTTATACCTGCTATAGATGCTTATCGTTCTGTTCTTTCCAAAACAGAATCTGGCAGCGCGTTATCCGTTGAGATTAGTGCTGCGATCCAGCAGCTTGAAGCCGATCATCTCAAAAAGGATGAAGGCGATACTATAAAAGTTCCTCCATTCTGGCAGCGTAATAAAAAACTAACCATTGCAGCAGCAGTTGTCGTAATTGTCTCAGCAATCGCTATTCCTGGGGTGCACACCCTCGCGGAACGTGCAGAGACAAAACAAGCACTTCTTTTGCAAGAGGCTGAGCAGATAAAGAAACAAGAGGAGGCTCAGCAGGCTGCCGAAGCTGCCAAGCTTGCGGAAGAAAAGAAGAAACAAGAAGCTGCGGCACTTGCTCAAAAGAAAGCAGATGAAGAAGCTGCTAAAAAAGAGGCCCAGGAGAAAGCTGCATTACAGGCGAAGTACGATAAGCAAGCAAAATATGAAGCTTATCTTGCTAAGGTAGAAGCCAAGAAAGAAGCTGCAAAAAAGGCGGAATTACAAGCGAAATACGATAAACAAGTTAAGTATGAAAAGTATTTGGCAGACAAACAAGCGCTTAAACAGAAACAAGCAGAAGAACAAAAACAAAAGGAAGCGGCTGCAAAATTAGCAGCTCAAAAGGCAGCAGAGAAAAAAGCGGCTGAAAAAAAAGCCGCACAGAAAAAAGCAGAAGAAGCGGCAGCCTTAAAGAAAAAACGTGCTCAAAATGTAGTTCAGCTCATCGCTTCTTATAATTTGGCTTACAATGCTCAGAAAGGCAAAAAAATCGAAAACGCGAGAACGTATGCCAGAGATTTTATGGAGCGCTATGAGAAAGATGCTAGTTACTATAACGGAGTCGGAAAAATATCGCAACGGGTAAAACATATCAAGAAATTTATCAGTAATCGAAGTTATCGTTTACCGAATATTTGATCCATCCTCATTTTATTATTTCTAATTATTTTAGAGGTGAAGGAACAAGAATGAATTATACAATACAAGCCTCACAACGTACGCCTGCACTAATCATTTATTTAATTGATATTAGTGCTTCCATGAATATGATGATGGATAATCGTCGACGGATGGACATTGTGTATGATGCTTTGTCACTCGCCATACGCCAAATGGTTTTTCGCTCCACGAAAGGGAATAGACTCACTCCAAGATATCGAATTGCCATTCTGGCTTACAGTGATGATGTATATGATTTACTTGGCGGCGTGAAAGGAATTGACGAGATTGCAGCCATTGGCTCACTCCCAGACCTGACGCCGATGCGGTTTTCAGATTCGGCCAAAGCTTTTCTACAAGCGGAGAAGATTTTGCAAAGCGAGCTGCCTCATATGCAAGATTGTCCTGCACCGCTTATCTGTCATATGACAGATGGGGTTGCAACAGGGGAAGATCCTGAACCAATTGCAAAACGAATTATGAATATGAGTGTGCCGGATGGAAATGTTCTAATTGAAAATATATTTATTTCGGATCATCTTCTGGATGCGCCTATTACAGAGCCGAGAAGATGGGGCGGTATTTTAATAGATACCGAATTAAAGGATGAACATGGGGAGAAGCTGCGAGCTATGTCATCAGTTCTTCCTGAGAGTTATCGGGAAATGTTGATGGAAGCAGACTACTTATTATCCCCCGGTTCATTAATGATGCTGCCTGGCTCATGCGCAGAATTGGTCTCGATTGGATTCCAAATGTCAGCAGCTACGCCGGTAAGGTAAGGAGGAGAAGGGTTTGAAGTCTTTGCGAACGTCAGTACCAGATCGTGGAAAGCAGCTCTTCTCCGAGGACACTTTTCATTATGTAAGTTCACAACATACGAACCAGTCTTTATCCACGTATAAAGGACGCTGGCTCTGTCGATATGGATACGGTCTATCCTTTGAAACGGCATCTTATGGCGATAAAGGACAGGATTTTGCAGCGGTTCATATTCAGGGTGATGTATGTACCTTTGTACTCTGTGATGGAGTGTCCATGAGTTATCATGGGGATTTTGCTGCAAGATATCTTGGAGAAGCGTTATGCGCATGGATGAACGAAACCAAAGACTGGTCTTCTTCATTGTTATATCAATTTTTGATGAGCCTTACCATTCCCGCTTCGCGTGAGCTTAGTAACTACGCAGATAGTCAGAATGTAAATATTCCAATGATGCTGCAGGAAGTGCTTGAAACGAAGAAAAAATTAGGAAGCCAGTCCATGTATATCTGCGGAAAAATAAAGCTCGGCACCGGTAAAAAAGGAAGTCGTTTGCAGCTTGCTTGGCAGGGTGACTCTAGAATTCGGCTTTTCCGCAGCGGGAAAGAGATGGATCACTCTTTTGACAAAACGAGAAGGACATCAGAACGGTGGTCAACAGCAGAAGGACCCATTGGAGGAAGTCCTCATGTGTACGAACAAACATTTCCGGTTGGAGAAGATGTTGTACTTCGTTTATACACAGATGGAATGGGTGAACTTGATCCGATTGGAATTCATTTACCTGATGAGGAAATTCAAGTGTTGATGGATGCGCCGCATACAGGTGGACTCGAAGATGATGCTGCTTTTATTGAATTGAACTGGAAATCATAAATAGTTGTTAAAAATTCACTCCTTTGGGTAGGCTGTCTAAGAGAATTTCTATATATCTCTGGATCAGAGACCTCAAAGGAGTGATTTTATATGTCATCATCTTCGGAAAATGGATTGCGCTTTTCAGGGAAAACAGCGATTGTTACGGGGGCAGGCTCTGGTATCGGCAAAGCAGCGGCGTTAAAGCTAGCGAAAGAAGGGGCTAATATTGCTTTATTTGACCTGATCGATGAACGTACGGAAGAAACGAAAAAATCGATTGAACAGATGAATTTGGGTCAAGTGGTCTCTTATGATGTAGATATATCTGATCCAAATCGTGTGGAGAAATCAGTAAATGATACGATCGATAAGTTTGGTGGAATTGATATTGTGTTTGCGAATGCCGGTATTAATGGTGTTGTCGCTCCTATTGAAGATATTGATATTCAGGATTGGCATAACACGATAAACACAAACTTAGGAGGCACATTTTTTACGGTGAAATTCGTATTGCCTCATATGAAAAAAAGAAATGGTGGAAGTATTATCATTACCAGCTCCATTAATGGGAATTACACATTTTCGAATATAGGCATGTCAGCGTATAGTACCTCAAAGGCAGGGCAAGTCGCTTTTGCTAAAATGGCGGCTCTTGAACTCGCCAAATTTAAAATTCGGGTGAATGTGATATGCCCGGGTGCGATTACGACGCATATTGATCAGAGTACGGATACATCGGAAGAGCTTAGTGAAGTTTCGATCAAGATGGAATTTCCCGACGGAAGACAGCCGCTCTCTCATGGACCGGGAACACCCGATCAAGTTGCGGAACTGGTTGCTTTTTTAGCTTCCGATGCTGCGCAGCATATTACAGGGGCACAAATTGTGATTGATGGAGCGGAGTCTCTCCTCAGCTAATGCAGCATATCGCCTAGACTTGTGATATATTATTTATCAAAATATCATATAGCTCAACCGTTTCCCTTGCGGGAGGCGGTTTTTTTCGTTATTTTATATACATTATATCAGTAAGAATTTCAAATTCGTGCAGAACTGAAAGATTGAATATTCATAACCAATCATGGAGACATGGAGAAAAGAGAATTGAAATGCGAAAAACAACATGGAATCAAGATCACGACCTTCCAATTTATCAAGTCATCCCTGAAATAAAAAGTAAACTTAAGCAAAAAACCTCGGCTGTTCTTGTTGCAGAGCCCGGGGCTGGGAAGACAACCGTCGTTCCTCTAGCATTATTAGAAGAAGAATGGATGAATCACAAAAAGATAATCATGCTTGAACCTCGAAGACTGGCTGCTAGGAATGCCGCAATGAGAATGGCAAAAAGTATAGGTGAACCTGTTGGGAAAACAGTAGGCTATCGGGTTCGGATGGATAGTAAGGTAAGCAGTGATACTCGAATTGAAGTAGTAACCGAAGGAATCTTAACGCGAATGCTGCAACATGATCAGGCACTCGAAGAGGTCGGGCTTCTTATTTTTGACGAGTTCCATGAACGCAATTTACATGGTGACTTGGCTTTGGCGCTTGCACTGGAGTGTCAATCTGTGCTCAGGGATGACTTGCGAATCCTAGTTATGTCCGCGACGCTTGAAGCGGAACCTGTAACTTCTCTGCTCGGTGATGCTGCGCTGATTACTTGTACGGGAAGAACCTTTCCAGTAGAAACGAAGTATATGCCAAAGCTTCATAATATGGATATGGAGACGCATATGGCTCAGGTTATTCCCCTTGCATTACGTCAGCAAGAAGGGCATGTCTTAGCTTTTTTACCTGGGGCAAAAGAAATTCACCGCGTGATGAGAATGCTAGAAGAACAGGATTTGGGTCCGAATATAAAAGTATATCCGCTTTACGGAGCTTTATCACAGCAAGAACAGGACCGTGCAATCTTAACTCCAGGTACAGTGGAGCGAAAAGTAATTCTGGCCACAACCATTGCGGAATCCAGTTTAACCATTGAAGGGATTGGAGCGGTAGTAGACAGTGGCTTAAGAAAAGATTCTGTCTTTTCTTCACGTTCCGGCATGAGTCGATTAGTGACGATTCCAATCTCCAAAGCTTCCGCGGATCAGCGAAAGGGCCGGGCAGGAAGAACAGCAGAGGGGATATGCTACCGCTTATGGAGTGCATTAGAGCAGGATGCCAAACCAGAAAAGAACCGACCCGAGATTCTCACTGCAGATCTTGCTCCTGTAGCGCTTGAACTTGCGGTGTGGGGCGTGCAGAACCCGGACGATTTACGCTGGCTTGATCTGCCGCCTGCGGGCGCTTATGAGGCAGCAACTGCGCTACTGCAGCAGCTAGGCTGCCTCGATGACCGCGGCCATGCAACTAGCCGCGGTAAACAAATAGCGGGGATGGGGACACATCCCCGCATTGGACACATGCTGCTGCAAGCGGCGAAGCTAGGACTGGCTAAAGATGCCAGTCTGCTCGGCGCGCTATTGCAGCAAGGATCATCCCGCCTACTGGGCCCGAGGGCGGGATGGGATCTTCGTCCGCAGCTCGAACATCTGCGGACACTCTCTGCTGCCGGCTTTGCCTCGGCAGCCTCCCAAGATGAGGCTTCCCTGCGCAGCCTCATCCAAGAGAGCCGCCAGCTGTACAGAGAGGTAGAGACACGCCAGACCGAAGGCGAGTCTCTACCTCCGCAGGAAAGCTGCGGCTTACTGCTTGCCTTTGCCTATCCGGACCGGATCGGGCAAAGAAGAGAAGATGGCCGCTATTTCCTTGCAAGCGGCCGAGGGGTGCGGGCCTCTTCTGCGATGAGCGGCCTCACTGCTCCTTATATTGTTGTTGCAGAAGCGGATGACCAAGGGGCGGATGGGATTATTCGAACATGCGCTCCACTTGCACTTGCGGATATCTACACTTATTTAAAAGAACTCATTACGACCCAAGAAAAAGTGTTCTGGGATAAAAGCACACGCAGTGTGCGATCCTTGAAATGGCAGAAACGTGGAGAGATTATCCTGAAAGAAATGGCTTATCCGAGTCCGCCTGAAGAAGATATTTTACAAGCATTACTAGCAGGAATAAGAGAAGAAGGATTGTCTGTCTTTTCTATGAATAAAACCACTCATCAGTTAGTGGAACGGATGCAATTTCTGCATAGCGTAAATCCTGCTTGGCCGGATCTTTCGGATTCTGCTCTTCTTGAATACCTACTTAAGCATATCCCGCCTTACTTGGCAGGGGTACGCTCCGCAGCTGGATTACAGCAGATATCTATTACATCCGTACTCTTAGATAGCTTATCCTGGGAAGAACGACAGACACTTGAGAAGGAAGCTCCTACCCATTACACCGTACCCAGCGGCTCTAAGATTCCTATCAGATATGATGGACAAGGGGCTCCATATATCGCTGTCAGACTGCAGGAAATGTTTGGTCTTACAGAAAGCCCGCGACTGGGAGAAGGACGTGTTCCTCTAACGCTTCATTTACTATCCCCTGCGCAAAGACCTGTACAAGTTACTTCGGATCTGAACAGTTTTTGGCGAGAAGGTTATTACGAGGTGAAGAAGGATCTGAAAGGGCGTTATCCTAAACATTACTGGCCGGAAGATCCACTACAGGCAGTAGCGACAAACCGTGTTAAACCGAAAGGGAAATAGCCTGGGTAACCCCACAAGAAGCATTTTATATTTGGCGTTTATTGTTTCGACCTTGTAAAGAAGGGTAATTAACAAGCACAGATTACTTTTCGATGAGGAGGAAATGATAATGGTTAACAAAACTAAAAAAGTCGTAGGGGTATTTCAAACCGAACAAGAAGCTGCACGGGCAATTGAACAGTTACAAGACCGAGGATATCACAACAGTGAAATTTCGGTGATTACACGAAGTAAAGACGATATGAGAGCAATCGAATCGGAGACGGGTACGAAAGCTCCGGAAGGCGTGGCAGCGGGTGCAGCTACGGGCGGTGTGCTTGGTGGTCTAGCTGGATTGTTCGCAGGAATTGGTGCCTTGGCGATTCCAGGAATTGGACCGATTTTGGCAGCAGGGCCGATAGCAGCTACTCTAACCGGTGCAGCAGTAGGTGCAGGTGCAGGCGGGTTAGTTGGCGGATTAGTGGGTCTGGGTATTCCAGAAGATGAAGCTGAGGAATATGAAAGAAATGTTGACGAAGGGAATATCCTTGTACTCGTAGATCAAAAAAGTACAGATCGTGAAATCCACGGCATTTTCCGAGATAATCGGTCGCTAAATGCAGATCGTTACCGTGATTATGAGGAAGAAAATAATCTTCCGGGTCCTGATCGTGTTGCAAGAGACCGGGCGGAAGAGGAAGCAATCAAAACCAATATCGATCGTAACATGCGATAACAAGGAATAAATCTTATAATAAAGCAGTAATACGAACCTCTCAAGCCTTCTGGCTAGGGAGGTTTTATCTGTTATATCGTCAATGTTAGATTTCGTGTATGATTGATTCTTGAGTCCTTTTTTCCTACGCCTCCCGACAACGTGACTCTAGGGAATAAGATCATTCCGAGATCATAGCGACTTTTGGCTTTGGCTGGACCCTTACTTCTTCGAGTCTACTTACGTCCAGACAAAACAAGTGGAGCATGAGCACGGAAGGACCGTTTCCCGACACTACTATTAGGAAATATTGATTCTTAACAACGAAATAAAATAATAAATGTATGAATTCATGGAGGATATGTGTCAAGTAAACCAAGAATAACAGCGATCGAAACGTTACGAGGAATGTCTTTCCTCGCCGTAGTTCTACAGCACTCTATAGCTCATTATGCATATGTACCTGAAGTTACCTATACAGATGGTGTGATGATGTCTGTGCTTCTTATGTTATCAAAATTTGCAGTGCCTGCGTTTCTCTTTATAACGGGCATGGTGCTCTTCTATAACTATGAAGACCGATTTACAAGCGGTACTTTTATTAAACGAAGAATTACCGATATCTTTCTTCCCTATTTGATATGGTCCCTGATTTATATTCTTTTCTATGCGTGGCAGACAGCCGGACTGGCTGGTTTCAGTTCATTGGATCTGGGGGGAATCCTCACGAAGCTGCTGACTGGAAAAAGCAGTTATCACTTGTGGTATATCATTATGATTATGCAGCTCTATTTACTGTTTCCGATCATCCGCCAAGGTGTATTGCTGCTAAGAAATAAATATAGAGAAACGATCTTACTCTACTTTTTGCTGATGATGGGTGTTATTTATTTTATTCTCATGTTCTATCGTGGAAAGATTGGAGTCACAGCAGAAGTTGCTGATATCCCATTCATTACTCCGTGGCTCACGGTATATGCAGATCGAAATGTCTTGTATTTTTTCTTTTACTTTTTGCTTGGCGCTGCTGCGGGATTATATCCGAATTGGTGGCAGTCCATGGTATGGAAATCGAGAATGCTGTTCGTTCCTCTCTTCCTATTGTTTACGGGTTACTATGTATACGAACTTTCTGGTCAATTTCTTACCCCAGATGGACTGTATATTCAATTTAACCGAGTCACTTTACTGAAACCTGACATGGCATTATATCTTGTGATCTCCTTATTTGTTGTTTATTTCATAGCGATGAGACTACCTGAAGGAAAATGTTCACGCCTATTTGCTGATATAGGAAATTTGTCATTTGGTGCTTACCTTATGCATGCGCTGATGCTAATCGGTACATATAAGATAGAAGCCGTCCTATACCCAAATTGGAATGTCCCGTGGAAAATGCTATTTACCTGGTTGATCGCTTCTTTATTATCCCTCGGTGCAACACGGTTAATCGCTTATTTAAAGATTGGAAAGTGGGCTGTGGGCATTCATATCCCAACAAGGAAAAATAACAGATGATGAAAAATTCATAATAGCAAAGGAAAGATCCTGAGTGCTCGCGTATATACGAGTACCCAGGATTTTTTAGTATATTGACGTGACGATATCTAGATGATGAGAAGCAAATTCCCGAAAGGTCAATGGATTTTTGTTGTCATACTGTCCAGTAGCATGAATTTCTCCCCATTTGAGAATCAGACTGTATAAGAAATGGATAGAAAGACGGGATGAGATATCATAAGGAGTACTCGGAAGATCCGCGTTTTGAAGATAAGAAGAGAGAAAGAAAGCAGCTCTTTTTTGCTGCCCCTTCCATAGCAGTTGAGTGGTGAACTTAACGACGTCTGCGAGTGGATCACCAAAATAAGCGGTCGTAAAATCAATAATACCACTCACTTCCCATTCGCCGGCATTTTGCTGAATCAAGATATTTTCTGACTTGTAGTCCCCCATAACAAACGAATACATCTCTATATCACAGAAGGAGGACTCAGCTGCACTTATTTTTTCGTGAACCCAGTCCATATCTGCATCTTCAATAGGGGAGTATTTTTTGGCGTCTTCGAGCCAGTATAAGATTTGCTCCTTAGAAAAGGAGTAGAGACCCTGATGGAAGGGGCGTAGATCTTCCGTTTCTGGATCATATTCAGAAGCTTCCTTTGTTCTCCAGTTGTGAAGTTCAAGAAGCGCAGCAGCAAGCTTAGACAGGATCACTTGATGTTCTTCTTCAGACAGAGCAAGTTTATCCAGATCATGATAATGAACCCCAGGCAGAAGAGGCATGATTACATACGAATAGCCGAAAAGGTCCTCCGCTGAGTCTATAACATAAGGTGCTGGAACGGGTGCTTTTGTATGTTGTTTAAGCTGCTGAATCATATACTGTTCTTCTTTCCATTGCCCTGGGTAAAGAGGATTCCCCTTAAATACATAATCTCCTGTTGAGGTATGAATAAATAGAGTTTGCTTCATAACTCCGTGTTCTGTCGGCTTGTAGGAGTGTAAAGTACCGAGTCCCCAGCGAGATAACATCTCCTGGATGGTATTCTGCTGAATGTTCGTAATTCGCGGAGCAGAAAAGTAAATGCGGGTCGTCAGAATAACCACTCCTCTTATTTGATTTCCTTATTTTACAATAAATGATACGTAAAGAGAGGAATTAGAGAAGAATTTAAATGGATTTGCTGAAACAAATCACAAATTATTCAATATTTTCAATATATGAAAAATTCACAAAAGAAATTCAAAAGAGCTCTCGAGCTACTTTTCATATCAAACTTCATAAGATTCCCTCATATTCACTATGTTATATTTGCTGTCACAAAATGGTTATACGGAAAAATAGAAGGATGTCAAGACATAAAAAGAGGTTTATAATGGAACAAAGATGGTTATTTGATTGTAATGAGAGGAGGACATCAGTTGGCTTTTATGATATCCCAGCGTGCATTTATTAAACTTTATTTAATTACCATGGTCGAGCAGCATAGAGGTTACGGCTATGAAATGCTGGAAGCCATGAAGGATGAATTCAAAGGGTTTGGTTATGTTCCCCCTCAGAGTGAAGTTTATCGAGCCTTACATGAATTGGTTCAGGAAGGCGTGTTCTATCGAACCAAGCGATTAAAGGGAAGCGACCCTCGCGTCGATTTCCAAGAGATCGTATTATATCACTTTACGGATGGTGGAGAAGAAAAAGCCTCTTTATATAAAAAGCAGGTAAAGGTCGATTTGGACAGGTGTCTTGGTATGCTTAATAAAGCAGAGCGAGATAACTTTTAGTATCTACGAAAAGCGGTTCATCTGTAACAGAAAGGGAGAATAGCGATGAGTGAGCTGATCAGATGGGGAATTTTAAGCACTGCGAAGATAGGCATAAATGCAGTGATACCTGCTTTACAGCAATCGGAACGTGGTCAGGTCGTAGCTATTGCCAGCCGGGATGAGAGCCGGGCAGCAACCATTGCGGCAGAATTAAATATTCCAAAAGCATATGGAAGCTATGATGCACTGCTTGCAGATGAAGAGATCGATGCTGTGTATATTCCAGTGCCGAATCATCTGCATATGGAGTGGACGATTCGAGCAGCGAAAGCGGGTAAACACGTATTATGTGAGAAGCCTGCAGCACTGAACGAAGAACAGGTTACTCAAATGATTGATGCGTGTAAGGCAGCAAATGTCGTTTTTGCAGAAGCTTTCATGTATCGATATCATCCTAAACACCAGCGCGTAAAAGAGATCATTGAGAGCGGAGAAATTGGAGAGGTTCGCGCTATTCATGCCAATTTCACTTACAATAATTGTGATGATAAAGAAAATGTTCGTTTTAAAAACGACATGGGTGGGGGTTCTCTTTACGATGTCGGTGTCTATCCTATTTCAGCAGCGCGTATGTTCCTTGAAGGAGAACCAGAAGCAGTTACTGTACACGCTCTATTCTCACCAGAACATGATGATGTAGATATGATGGCGTCGGGACTTATTGAATTTCCTAACAAAGTCGCACTGACATTTGATTGCGGTATGTGGGCTTGTGCGAGAGCAGAATTCGAAATACTCGGGACAGAAGGAAGAATTGAACTTCCAAAAGTATTCGGTTGGGAAAATAGCGATATTCCTCCGCAAATTATTATTCATACCGATCATGTCACTCGGGAAGAACGAGTTTCTGTGTCCAATTCTTTTGTACTTCAAGCTGAGGCCTTTGCAGATGCTGTTCTTGACGGCAAACCGCTTCCTTTCGGACCGGAAGATGCAGTTCACAATATAAGGGTCATTGAGGCCTGCCTAGAGTCTGCTCGTAAAAGGGAACGAGTCACCTTGCCAGCGATGGTCCCTGTTTTTTAACACTCTTCTGTTCTAGTATTGTTCCATAAAATGATAGTTATCTTATAGAAAACGCCTCCGATAGTATGTATATCCATAAGAGGCGTTTTTGGTAGTTTTGACCCGTGCATCCGTACACTCTATAATAGTCATCAATCCTTATTAAAGGTGGGATCTTTCATGGATGTAAAAGTTTTGTCTACTACGGAAGAGATTAAGATATATTCCGATCCTTATCGTTTGAGGATTTTACATGTATTTCGCCGTTTTGGTAAGCCGGCTACGGTGAAGGAAATTGCTGATGAACTCGGAGAACTTCCTGCCAAAGTACATTATCATGTTAAAAAATTAGAGAAGATTGGTCTGTTAACCTTAGTAAACACAAAAGAAATTAACGGAATTATTGCAAAGTATTACGCCGTTTTTTCTGGAGAAATAGAGATCGGAAAGAAACATACAGAAAATGCAGAAATACAAGAAGTAGTTAAGGGAGAAAATGTTCAGCACCTGAATGAGTTATTTGACCGTCATAAAACCAACTATGTAGAGAGGACATCCGAGGATGCTTCCTCCGTACAGTTGTTTAATCGTACGCTGTATATGACAGAGGCAGAAGCAAAAGTCTTACAGCAAGAAATGGTCCGATTATGCGAACCTTATTTCAGCAAAAGGAAAGTAAAAGAGAAAGAGAAGGCGAGCTATGATCTCTTTGCTAGTTTTGTCCGTAACCCCGATTAGTAACAGTAAAGAAGAACCTTTCCAAAAATGGAAAGGTTCTTCTCACATGGTGGTCAAGGATTACATATCATCATAATCTTTAACGTCTCTTTTCGTTGAAGTAGCCGGTGAATCAGAGTTACCGAAGTCTTCTACTGTTTCCCATGCACTCGCATTATCAAATTTACCGGCATTACGCTGGCTGATTTCTCCTGCACCGCGTGGAGGAGGGGTCATGACTTGTTCCTCTACAGGCCGTGTATCGTTAAGATCTCCTTCCTGTACTTTGGCCGCATCCTCTACACAAAGTGTTGTGTACGGTAGTGCTTCAAGTCTTTCAAAGGGGATGGGTTTACCGCATATTTCACATTTGCCGTAAGAGCCTGCTTCTATTTGATCAAGGGCATGATTAATTTGATCGAGTTCATTGCTTTGGTGCTCATCTACAGCTAGATCACGTGCGCGTTCAAAGGTTTCTGTACCTAAGTCCGCAGGATGATTATCAACAGCAGATAATTCTCCTATAGATTCCCTAAGAGAGTCGGGCTCGTCCTCAGAGCTCTCTCGGTTAATATCAAAATGATTCTGAATGGATTCTTTCTCTTCAAGAAGTCGTTCTTGTAATGTTTTTAATTCTGTTTTTGTAAGTGATGCTGTCATAATTGACGTCTCCCTTCAAGATTTCGATTGTGTCATCTAATTACCCTGTTTTACTGAATTACAACCAAGTCTATGAATGTTGGCTTTTTAACCTATGATATTTGGATAAGAAGTAAATTTATGGCGCATAAAGCCAGGTTTTATACGGAATCGTTTTCTTAATCGCGTAAATTATGATATAAAATAGAAGGAACCTTTGTCTGAAGAGGGAAGGGGTTTCCTTAGGAAAGATGTAATGGGGGTCGTTATGATGGATGAACATATGAAGCGTCGTTTAGATAAGCAAAAACAATTATTTAAGCAGCTCGGCATTCAACTGGATGCTCTATCAATCCATGAAAAGCAATTTAATTATAAACTCAGAGGTTATGATCCAGATGAGGTTGATGAATTTTTGGACCTTGTCATTAAGGATTATGAACGTTTCTATGCCCATATTTCGGATTTGATGGATAAATGGCAAGAGCAGCAGTATACGATTCGAAGTATGAAAAATGCTCCAAAACCGGAAGCAGATCCAAATCTCATTGATCGTAAACAGCTCGGAGAAGTAGTGAAGCAGCTCGAATACAGCATTCGTCAATTAAAAGGAAAAATGCCTCGGCCGGAAGCGAGAGATCCATATCTTGACTAAGTAAGTCATAGTAACCATTCATTTTTAATGAAGGAGACACGAATATGATCAAAATAACTGTTCTATCCGATACACATATGCCTAGAATGTCCAAGGCACTGCCAGCTCCGCTGCTTCATGATATTCAAGATTCTGACCTTATCTTTCACGCGGGTGACTGGAGTGACATGTCAGTCTATGAAGAACTCTTATCTATGGGTAAGGTTCATGGGGTAACAGGGAATACGGACCTTATTATGTTAAGGGGCATCCTACCTGAGCAAACGATTGTAGAAGCAGGAGGAAAGCGTTTTGGGCTTGTACATGGACATCTTGGAAAAGGGAGTACCGAGGCGAATGCGCTAGCTGCATTCAGTGGAGAAGAGGTAGATTGTATTATTTTTGGTCATTCTCATATCCCTTTATTAAAACAGCATGGTAACTGTATATTGTTTAATCCAGGTTCACCGACAGACAAACGAAGACAACAGCAATATTCACATGGCGTGATCACCATCGATGGCGACATTCATGCAGAACATGTTTTTTATGATCATAAGTCTTAAAACGTACTTTTCTATAAAATTATCTAATAACGCAAACCCCCTATTCGCAGGACTAGAGGGGTTTGCGTTATTTTATTTGCATGAGAGTGTTCACCTTCCTCTATTCGTTATCTGAGGTTCTTCTGTTGGGGAGGTAACGTATCTGTGCCTTTAAAGTGATGCTACGATAGTACATGAATACGCTTTTATTTGGAAGGAGGTCTCAAAATGAAGTTATCTGTATTTACCGTAGCAACCCCGGATATGACGCCAAAGGAACTGGTAAAGGCTGCATCTGTTGCCGGAATCGAAGGCATTGAATGGAGATACAAAGGAATTCCAGATGAGGCACGGGCGGAAACCCCTTCGTTTTGGGGAAGAAATCTCGCGTCGATTGATCCAGCTGGAACGAACGATAACATACTGGATATACGAAACTTAACAGCGCAAGCAGGACTGACCTCTATTGCACTTGTACCTTATTTATCGGTAACAGATCTTGCTTCTACTGAGCAGGCATTTGAAGCAGCACGTGTTCTAGGAGCTTCTATGATGAGAGTAGGTGTTCCTTCTTATAACAGAACGGAAAACTACCATGAATTGTATAAACGGGCGGATGCGTACTTGTCCGAAGTTCAGGAAATGTCCCGAACCTATGGTGTAAAGGCCCTTGTCGAAACACACCATGGAACCATTGCCCCGAGTGCTTCGCTCGCTTATCGTTTGGTGTCCCGTTTTGATCCCGATCATGTGGGTGTTTTATATGATCCGGGAAACATGGTGCATGAAGGATTTGAGAATTACAGAATGGGTCTTGAGATGCTTGGTCCTTATCTTGCACATGTCCATGTCAAAAATGCGGTCTGGAAAAAGAAAGAAGGAATAAGTGGTACTACTGATTCCGTGGAGTTGGAGTATGAGTGTAACTGGTCGCCATTGCTTGGTGGAATAGTGCCGTGGAGTCAGGTGCTCCGAGACTTGGTATCTGTAGATTACAAAGGGTATTTAGGGATCGAGGATTTTAGTCAAAGTCTTTCTTCAGAGGAAATGCTGAAAAATTTCAGTCATCATATGAAAGCGCTTCTTGGCGAGATACGGGCGGAGGTATAGCTATGAAATTCGTAAGGGTTGGCGTAATCGGGATCGGTAATATGGGCTCTTCACATGCGTTGACGCTGGGGAAAGGTCAGATAGAAGGAGCCGTTCTAAGTGCTGTATGTGATGCCAGAGATTCAGCTAGGGTATGGGCGGAACAAACACTGCCAGAAGGTATCAAATTCTATAGTGAACCTTCTGAGATGCTGCAATCGGGTATGATCGATGCTGTTATCGTGGCAACACCACATTATCACCATGCGGAACAGGCGATCGCAGCATTCGAAAGCAAGATTCATGTACTTATTGAGAAACCTGCGGGTGTATATACCAAGCAAGTGCGTGAGATGAATGAAGCGGCAGCAAAAAGCGGAAAAGTATTTTCCATCATGTATAATCAGCGTACGAATCCGCTGTATATCAAACTGAAAGAATTGATCTCATCTGGTGAACTGGGAGAGATTAGACGAACGAACTGGATCATTACGAACTGGTACCGCTCGCAGTGTTATTACAATTCGGGAGGCTGGCGTGCTACCTGGGCTGGTGAAGGCGGTGGGGTGCTGATTAACCAAGATCCTCATCAACTGGATTTATGGCAGTGGGCAACCGGTATGATGCCGAAGCGAATTCGTGCATTTTGTTCTTTTGGTAAATACCGTGATATAGAAGTGGAAGATGACGTTACGGCTTATGTAGAGTACGAAAACGGAGCTACCGGTGTATTTGTTACGACAACTGGAGATGCTCCGGGTACGAATCGTTTTGAGATCACAGGCGACCGCGGGAAGATTGTAATCGAAGATGGAGAGATGACATTCTGGCAGCTAAGTGAACCGGAGAGTGAATTTAACAAACGAAACACGGATGCTTTTGGCAAACCTGAATATATACAAAAGAAAATCCCTACTCCGGGGATCGAGACAGGACATCCTGGGATTATTCAAAATTTTATCGATGCTATTCTAGAACAGAAACCGCTGATCGCTCCAGGAGAAGAAGGGATTAACGGGCTTACCTTATCGAATGCAATGTATTTGTCTACTTGGACTGATGATTGGGTGGAACTTCCTATCGATGAAGAGTTATTTTATGAGCAGCTGCAGGATCGAATCCGCCATTCTAAAGTTAGCAAGTCGGAAGGATACGAACAGACACAACCCGTTGATCTGAAAGGTACCTTCTAACTTGATGAAGTTATCTAACTAAAAACCATGATTCACGAGTAAATGTCCAAAGAAGAATAGGAGGATTCTCATGAGTGCAAAGGATGGAATGTTATACTCTCCTCAGAGTGCAGCGCAGAAGGCGGTATGTGGTCCTGGAGAATTTATATTTGCCGCGGCAGCTTTGGATCATGGACATATTTACGGGATGTGCTCCAGTTTAATTACGGCGGGGGCAGAACTGAGATGGGTGTACGACAAAGACCCTGAGAAAATAAAATCATTCATTGAGCGGTATCCCGGAGTCAAAGTTGCTAGATCGCTGGAAGAAATATTGCAAGATTCCGAAGTGAAGATGGTGGCAGCAGCGGCCATCCCTTCAGAAAGGAGCGATCTTGGGCTTGCTGTAATGGATGCAGGGAAAGATTATTTCACCGACAAAACACCGTTTACCACACTGGATCAGCTAGAAGCTGCTCGTAGAAAAACAAAAGAAACGGGCCGGAAATATATGGTCTATTATAGTGAACGTCTTCATGTAGAAAGTGCGGTATATGCAGGGCAGCTTATCGACCAGGGCGCGATTGGTCGTGTTATTCAGGTCATGGGGACAGGGCCTCACAGGCTCAATGCAGCTAGTCGTCCAGATTGGTTTTTTCGTAAATCGCAATATGGAGGCATTCTTTGTGACATTGGCAGCCATCAGGTGGAGCAGTTCCTTAGTTTTTCCTCCTGTCAGGACGCAAAAGTGATGTACAGCCGGGCGGTTAATCTACATCATCTTGCATATCCGGAGCTTGAAGACTTTGGAGAAACTTCACTCGTTGGCAATAACGGAGCTTCCGGTTATTTTCGAGTGGACTGGTTCACGCCAGATGGTCTGTCTACCTGGGGGGATGGGAGAACTACCATTCTCGGTACAGACGGATATATTGAACTTAGAAAGTATACGGATATTGCGAGGGAACAAGAAGGCGATCAAGTATATCTTGTGAATCACGAGGGAGAATATCGCTTCGGAGTAAAAGGAAAGGTAGGGTATCCTTTCTTTGGTCAATTGATACTCGATTGCTTACATCGGACGGAGAACGCGATGACACAAGATCATGCTTTTAAAGCAGCTGAATTATGTCTGATTGCTCAGCAGCAAGCAGAGCAGCTTACCTTGGCTAAATAATTGTAAGATCGCAGGACAATGACTATAACAGCGGCAGACCGCATCATGTTACAATGGAGCCTAAGAACAGGGTAACGATTAAAGGAGTGACCTTACGATTGGCTTACACATTGCAGATGAAGGAGCCGCTTAATTTTAATTATTTAAATTGTGAACCCTTACATATCGAGGCGGGAGATGGATTTCATTCGCACCCTTACTATGAAATTTATTATTTTCACACGGGTAAGTGCAACTATATTATTGGGGATCGAATTCATGTACTTGAACCAGGAGATTTGATTCTTATGCATGGAATGACGTTGCATCAGGCACACCCCGAACCAGTCATACCGTATATCCGTACTACGCTTCACTTTTATCCTTCCGTAATCGAAGAATATGCACAGCCTGAGAAAGCAAAAAGGCTCCTTGAACCTTTTGAAAGACTAAACAACGAAGTGATTCATCTCTCTAAAGCACAGCAAATGGAAGTGGAGTTGATCTTCACTCAGATGAATGAGTTATTTCTGAAGCACGAGGAACAAGATTGGTCCTATGATCGTTTTGTATTTAAGTTATGCGATTTTCTTGTGATGACTGCACATTTCTCTGAAACGGCGATGAAGCATCGAAGGATTTTATCAGATAAAGAGGAACATCTGCAGCGGATCATTACCTATCTCGAAGTACATTATATGGAAGAAATGAATCTTTCCGATATTGCGAGTGCACTTCATTTATCTAAACCTTATATGGCTGCCCTGTTTAAAGAATTAACCGGTACTACGATCATCAAGTATTTATATCAAAGACGGATTAATCAAGCCAAACTGTTATTTCGCCTTCAGCCTGATCTCAGTGTTACGGAAGTCAGCCGCAAAGCAGGTTTCAAACAGATCTCTCACTTTAGCCGTACTTTTAAGCAGGCAGCAGGCTGTACACCTGAAGCTTATCGAACTAGCCAAGTATCCCGATTACGTTAACTAAGTCCCTCATTCTAGCTCACGATTTTTATACGACGATGACAGTCACGATTTGCCTTTCTTTCACGATAAGGAGTAAAGTGTTACTTGAAAGTGAATAAAGGATGTGAATAAAATCGTGAATGAAATGAACAATGAAATCAAGAATGAAATGATGAATGAAAAAGGAATCGAAACATTCATTGTAAGTTCTAGTCAAGCTGATACGGAATCGAAAATAAAACTATCCGCCTTGCTGGAACGATTGCAAGATGGTGCAGACAGACATTTACAGCAGCTTGGGATTACCATTTCGGAAATGCTGCGAGACGGTTTCGGATGGATGCTGATGACTATGGATCTAACAATTACACAGCACCCTGTACTTGAGGAAAAGATGGAACTGACCACGTGGTCTAAGGGTTACCGGGGAGTTGTCTGGTTAAGAGATTACGAATTAATAGGATCTTCAGGAGCCGCAGGATATGCTCGTTCGGCCTGGACGCTTGTGGATATTAATAAACGGAAAATTATGCGTCCAACTGCGTTTCCATATGAGATTCCGATCGTAGAAGGAGAGGTTTCAGAGGGACCTCCCGATAAGGTAGCTGTTCCGCAAGAGTTGGAAATGAGAAAAGCTTATGAATTCATTGCTACATATAGTCTTATGGACAGTAATGGCCATGTAAATAATGCCAAGTATGCAGATCTCTGTTACGATAGCTTAGGAGCAGAGGAAGTTCGGAATCTGCGTATGAATCGCTTTCGGATTACCTATCACCGAGAAGTGAAACTTGGTGAACAGGGAATAATTGAACGTTCCGACCTCATAGATCAATCCATCTGGTTCAAAGGTATAAATGAAGAAGGAAAGATCATTTTTGAAGCACAAATCCAGTTTGAAGATTAAATATGAAAACACTGCGGAGTTACATTCTGTAGTGTTTTTTTATCTCGAAATAACCCTCATGTTTGAAATTTACTAGTTTATGGTAATGAATAATAAGTATAACGGAAAGGGAGGGATTCGTAATGAGTCAAGTTCCAGATCGTAATCAACCAGACAAGAACATAGATCCTGAACATAAAAAACAGAGTAACCACAACACAATGGACCACCCAGAACAGTATAAGACGGAGGAAGAAAGTCTTTTTGATCGTTTTGAGGATGAACTTCACGTCGATCCTATTCCGATGGAAGATCTTAATTTAGAACAACAGGAAGAAAAAGATAAAGAAGCGACAAAAAGCAATTCTTCGACAGAAGAAAAGTACCGTGCTGATTACCGAAAGTAAGTCCATCTTAAATCGTTTTAAAAGTAGGGTTTGTAGAGATCATGCAGGACATGGTCTCTTTTTTGTTGTTCGTACACCTACGTTTAAAATAAACCAAAATGTTTAAGGATAATGGAGATGATCATTTGACTAAATAGATAGAACGAGAAAGAAGGTAGGGATAGGATGATACAAGATTGCATTATTGTAGGTGGAGGAATTGCTGGACTTCAAGCGGCTATACAGCTGGGGCGTTACGCTGAGCATAAGGTACTCGTTATTGATTACGGAGAAGGTAGATCAAATTTATGCCGAAGCTATCATAATATATTAGGTTTTCCGGACGGAGTATCGGGACAAGAACTTAGGAAGAGAGGAAGACAGCAAGCGGAATCATATGGAATAGAGTTCATTCATGATCGTGTCGTTAAGGCACACAAAGAAGAGGGGATTTTCACATTAACAGGAGAAAACGGCACAGAATATAAAGCGAAAACACTACTGCTTGCAACCGGATTAACGGATCGTCATCCTGAACTTCCTGGTCTAAAAAATACGCTTGGCATGTCCGTATATGTGTGCCCTGATTGCGATGGATACGAGATTAAGAATAAAAAAACAATCATTATGGGTTCGGGAACAGCGGGTGCGGGTATGGCTCGTATTCTCTCCAGCAAAACCCCTGATTTGACATACATTAATCATGAGCAGGCGGATATCCCAAATGAAATTCTTCAAAAACTAAAAGATAAAAATATTGAGTATATAGAAGAGCCGATTGAAAAAATAGAAGAACAAGAAGATGGGATGATTTCCACTGTTATTCTGAAAAATGGAAGAAGAATAGAAGCGGAACGCGGATTTATTGCTTTTGGAAATAACAAAGTTCATTCTGAGCTTGCTGAACAACTTGGAGCAGAAGTGGCTGACAATAAACATGTAGCAGCAGATGCAAGATCACGTATGTCCACAGTGGAGAATTTATGGATTGCTGGAGATCTTGGTATTCATTCAGAACAAGCCGCAGTTGCCATGGGTGATGGAGTCTTGTGTGGCATCTGGATCAACAAAACCCTCCATCATATGAAAAAATAAAACGATACCCCTCAAGTAGGAACATCACGTCCTATAGAGGGGTATTTTTTTTGCTATTTTTTAATGATGTACCATCAAAAACAGCGTCAGATGTAGTTAGTCATCATTTTGATACATACATATAAAGTAACGTCTATTTAGGAAGTGATCATATGCCGTTTATTGGCGGGATTATCTTAGTCATCATTTTAGCTTTTGTAGTGTGGATGCTGTTAACTCCAGTCTTTAATAAAGTTGGAGAGAAAGTGACGAAGAAATATAAACAATTTACGAAAGAGGAGAATGCGAATGAAGAATCTAAAGACGTTTAAAATTGGTGGAATCGTGATCGGAGTTGTAATCATTATTGCTATATTAGTGGTTAGTTTATTTGTAACACGTATTCCAAACGGTTATGTTGGCGTAGTTTATTCACCGAATGGGGGAGTTAAGGATAATACACTAAGCCAAGGTTGGAAACTGGTAGGGGCATTCGACAAGGTTACTAAATATCCAATTCGTATTCAAACTGTAGAATACAAGGATATTCAGATTGCAACTTCCGATGGTAAAAGTATCACCATTGATTTTGCTTACAACTATCAAGTAGAGCCAGATAAGGTATCATCGATTTTTAATAAGTTTGGCCCGATTAGTATCGAAGAAATTGAAGACACCTATTTGAAAACAAGATTCCGTGATGCAGCACGTAAAGGTATTTCTAAGTTTACAGTAATTGATGTTTATGGAGAGAAATCATCGGATGCAGCTATCGATGTACAACAACGTTTCTCTGATGACGTGGCAGAACTTGGTTTCATTGTTTCCAACGTAACGGTAGGGGTGCCGCAACCAGATGCCAAAACACAAGAAGCTATTGATAAACGAGTAGAAGCTTCTCAAGAACTTGAACGTAAGACTACGGAGTTAGAGATTGCTAAGAAAGAAGCAGATAGAAAAAGAGTGGAAGCACAAGGTAATGCTGATAAATTGTTAATCGAAGCAGAAGGCCAAGCCAAGGCAAATGAAGTGCTACTACAATCATTAACGGATGAACTAGTAGAATACGAAACCGTTAAGAAATGGGATGGCGTATTACCATATGTGAGTGGATCTAACACTCCCGTGATCCAGCTGCCTACTCAGAAGGTCGAAACAAGTAAATAGCAATAAGGGGAGGAAACTCCCCTAATTCTTGTTTATGCAACACTCCTAAGCTCATCACGTAAGATATTTTCAATTTCACTGTAATTTTTCACAGAACAAGCCGCAGTTGCCATGGGAGACGGAGTCTTGAGTGGAATCTGGATCAACAAAACCCTTCGTAAAATAAAAAATGCAGGAAGCTGTGATTTCTTATTGTTTTTCTGTTTCAAGGATGGAGACAAGGTTAATAAAAAGTAAGACAAGTTATGGAAAAAAGTAGAATGTGAAATTGGAGTGATATCTGATGTCAGAACAAACACATATGATTAATAAAGATAGAGAAATGAAGCTTGATCAGGTACAGAACGTGATACAGCGTATGGATGCCGAACAGAAAGAAGACATCTTGGAAAGTTTTGATGCTTTCAAGCAATATCTAAGTAGACGCTTATCACTCGGTGAATCCCTTGGTCTAAACGAAGAACAATTATCCGAAGTAGCCCAAAAAGTAGCGGATATTTTAGCAACGAAGGAAGAACCGCGTAATCGGGAAGAAAAATTGCTTCAGGAACTTTGGAATGTTGCCGATCCAGATGAGAAAGATACGCTGGCAAGAATACTTGTGCGGTTTGTTAAAAATTAATCTGGATCATTTGTATGCGGGTCCCTTAGGGGACCGAATAAACATTAAAATGAAAATTTATTATATTTTTAATAACAACTTTGAAACTCTTTCATCATTTACAACGTTTATAATATACCTAGAGCTGAAAAGTGCACAGAAATGAAAATTCACCCTATTTTTGATGGCTGTACAGTTTATTCGACTCTAGGAACTAGTCAGATGATTTGCAGTAGGGGAATCATGCTGAATATGAGGAGAGATGCAAGATGAAAAAAACAATACTGGCAATAAGTTTATTAAGCGTAATTTTTATGGGTTCCTTTACATATGGAAATTTGAATTACGAGGCATCGACGGTCTTAGCAAAACCATCTAATCCTGAGGTTCAGACTGAAAATAAAGATATAACGGATACGACCAAAGAAACCATTTATATAACAAATTTCAATAACATAGATGGACAACTTGAAATTCAAGCAGATGATATCGAGTGGTTCGAAGGTAAGGCTGCGGATGAAGCTCTCGTCAAAAACGAACCGAATGCTGGCATCGACTATGCGCCAGATGGTTATTACATCGTTAATGACGATCCTTCGACTTACGAGCTAAAAGTTGCTCCTGATGCGGAAGTATTGGTGCAAATTTACGACCGTACAGGTCAACCAGAAGATATTGATATCAACTGGAACGAAAAAATCAGTCTTGAAAAATTTATCGCTCTCTACAATCAGAAAGATAACTTAGATATGAGCCAATTCCCTTATCATGTTACTGTTCAAGATGGAGAAGTGATTCAAATCGTTCAGCAGTATATTCCTTAAGTTATAACGTAAGGTTAATATAAAACAATAACGAAAAGCCCCTTCCTACTAGGTAAGGGGCTTCTCGTTATTAAGGCGACGGATAAACATTGTTATGGAAGATTATTAAGGTGTGTCTGTCTCCGTAGTTGGATCTTCAGCGCTGTTCTGTGGGGGTCCTCCGAATCCTTCGTGAACTTGTATAGATATTGCATTCTGAGTTCCCTCTTCAAGAGTAATATTCACAATGTCGTCAGCTTCTAGTTCGGTTGAAGGCATAGTAGTAGAGTCTGTAATCGTAATTTCCATTGTTTCATCCGTAAATAGATTGTCCATACTTGGCGGTGCAGCTCCATCCGCTGGCATTGCAGGTACTGTTCCTTCAGGAGCTTCTCCTTGTTTTGGCGGAGTGGTTCCTGTTCCCGAGCCAGCAGCAGGCACTTCACCTTGCGGAGCCTCACCTTGCGGAGCTTCGCCTTGCGGAACCTCGCCTTGTGGAGCTTCACCTGCTGGAGGGTTCCCACCATTCCCTTCACTTGGCTGGGTAGAAGAAGTATAGATGGTTAGTGTACTTCCTTCGATCGATTTAACTTTACCCAATAACAGGGTACCCTGTGTTTCTAAGTTTGCATTTGCAGAAGTGGTAGTATCCGCTTCTGTTACTGCGGATGGATTCGACTGTGCATCGTCTGTAGTTGATCCGCAGCCTGATAACAAGGTGAGAAGTAACGCACTCGCTAGGCTCAAAGACGCAAGGATTGAGCTTTTTTTTCGTTTCATAATCCAATTCTCCTTCAATGTATGTGGTATTTAAGATTTCATGAGTCTATTTTACGGTGTTCATATGAACTGAACATGTACGGAAATATAAACTCAGCTGAAAGATCCATGAAACAATAATGAAGTAATAGAGGACGTAGAACGATTACCTACTGCATATAATGCCTAGTGAGATCGCGAGATAAAAGAGGTGTAACTATGTATGATTGTATTATTATCGGGGGAGGACCCGCAGGACTGAGTGCAGCGTTAGTCCTTGGACGATCCATGCGGGAAGTCCTCCTATTTGATCATGGAAAACCAAGACATGCACCTGCCCGTCATTCTCATGGTTTTATAACCAGGGATGGAGTAACACCAGCGGAGTTCAGAACACTAGCTTATAAGGATCTAAGTGCGTATCCTTCTATACAAAAGAAAGAGGAAGAAGTAATAGATGTCCGCCATCATAATCGCGGAGGATTTGAAGTGCTGTCTTCCACTGGAACGCGCGAAACAGCCAGAACATTACTTTTAAGCAGCGGGATTCAGGAAAAATTACCTCAAATCAGAGGCTTAGACTCTTTTTATGGTCAGAGTTTGTTCAGTTGTCCCTACTGTGATGGATATGAAGTAAGAGGGAAGAAGCTTGTCCTCATTACGGAATCTAAGAATGCTTTTGCAACAGCACAGATCATTCAACATTGGAGTAAAGCATTAGTGTTATGTACGAATGGACACTCCATAGTAACACCAGATCAATATCGAATGCTACAAGTCCGAGGAATCCAGGTAACAGATCAGCCCATTCACCAGTTGCTTGGTAAAGATGGCCAATTAGCAGGCATTGCATTTACAAATGGAGATAAGCTTTCCTGCGAAGCTGGATTTGTTACTCCACAGCTGTCACATTCAGGCCATCTTAGCTACAAACTACGTTGCCAATTGAATGACAAAGGAGCCATTCAGACGGATGGTTACGGTCGCACTTCGATTCGGGGAATCTATGCTGCTGGAGATAATTCTGTTATCACGCCGACCCAGCTAGTCATTGCCGCAGGAGAAGGAAGTAGGGCGGCAATTGGGATCAACATGGATTTGATTCATGCTGATTTTTGAGGGAAAGAAAAGAAGACCCCTTATATTTTAAGGGGTTTTCTTTACGATTTTCATCTGCTTAGTAACTGCAAAATGCACTGGCGATAATAACAAGAAGGATAAAGAGTACTAGAATTGCACCAATCGACGACTTAGATCCTCCGCCATATCCAAAATTACTACAACCACAATCGAAACCACCACTACGTTGATCATTGCTCATATGAACTGACCTCCCCTCAACAACCTCCTGCATCTTATGTATGGAGGGCGGCAGAAGATTGGGCTACTTGATAATCTGCCCGTAATTTGGGCGGGGCTTAACTTTAGGTTGTCATATGAACCAGAATACGTTATGATAATGGATAAAATTTCTAGGGGAGATAATAATGAACATTACATGTATTATGAACAGTAGCAAACGACAGAGAATAATGAGAAAAGGAGGAGATCATGATGAACAAAGTTAATGCAGGGCATCCGGTGTAACGTATATAGCCATATGCCCTCTATATAGAGAGGGATGTAACCATGAATTTGTATGCATTTAAAAAGAGACATGCTCACTTTTTGCTCACAAGTATAGGGATTTCTCATATTGGCGATTGGATCTATCTAATTGCTATTAATTTAATGATTCTTCATATGACAGAATCCCCAGCAGCGGTCGGGCTATTATATATTCTTAGGCCCATTGCTACGATGATTACTGCAGGATTTGCCGGAAGTTTGGTAGATCGGTGGAATACACGGAATATGATGATTTGGCTTGATCTATTTCGGGCTGTTTTGATCCTCGCAGTTCCCTTTTTACCTTCTTTACCTCTTATTTATATCTTCGTATTTCTCATCAGTATGGCTAGTTCTTTGTTCGAACCGGCTTCACTCGCCTTCACCGTTTCTTTAATTCCAACTGCTTTACGTAAGAAATACAATGCATGGGTTTCTTTGACTCAGTCAGGTGCTTATGTTATTGGTCCTGCGGCAGCAGGTGGTTTGTTTGCCATTTCCAGCAGTAAAACTGCGATCATAGTAAATGGAATCTCATTTCTCTTGTCAGCACTTCTTCTTACTGGTTTACCTAGTATGGGGTCTGCCTCTACGCTTGCTCAGGAAGAAGGAGAGCAAAGTCATGGTCATATAAGTAACAAGTGGAGGGTGCTAAAAAAAGACTGGTGGGTCGTATGGCACTTTAGTAAAAAACATGTAAAAGTAATCATGATCTATGGACTATTTCATGGGATTATGATTATGGCTGCTGCTTTGGATTCGCTGGAAGTTTCTTTTATAACACAAGTCATTCACAGTAGTGATTCACAGTACAGCATGCTCTTAAGCATCACCGGAATTAGTTTTTTGCTAGGTTCATTTATTCAGACTCGTATGGTAGATAGACTGCATACCATGTCATTGCTGGGCTATGGTGCGTTACTATTTTCAACAGGTTATGTTGTCTACAGTTTTTCGCATCACTTGGTCGTTGCAGGTATGGGATTTGTCATCTTGTCATTCTTCCAAGCCTTCATGAATACAGGTTATTATACATACATCCAGAATGAAATTCCCGTCTCTATGATTGGTAGAGTTACGAGTGTGTACAGCTTAATTCAGTCCATTCTTGAGATGATTATGATCTGGCTGATTAGCAGGTTTGCTGAATTTCAAGATGTGAAATCAGCAGTAGTGTCCGCATCCTTGATCCAATGGGGAGTCGCTATAATTCTGCTTGTATACTGTATCTATTTGATGATACATGAACCAAGAAAAGTAGATTCAACTCCGACAGTTATCCAGTAATTATTCCAGGTGTAACCCGTCTTTAATGGCTTGGAGAACTCTATGATTAGCCGGAGAAAGCTCTGACAAACACTCAGAAATAATTTTTGGGCCTAACTATGGTCAGAAGACGATAAGAAACAGATGAAGAATCATTACGAAGACATATTTTTCTTTGTACGAGTGGCTGGAAGAGCAAAATCTCGTGGCAGAACGTTATCAGGATCAATTCACGATCGCTGTCTGGAGCGATTGCCAGTGAACTTGCGATGCAAGAAGGAGAAATGGTACTCCAAAGACATCGGTATACTTATGATGAGATGAAACATGCCATAGAGTGGAGCATTGGCTACTATAACACAAAACTCAAGCCGTACATTGTAGATTATCAGACATAAAGTAGGCTTCTTACTTTGTAATATGATAAGATGTCGCTATATCTGAACATTTTGACCATAGAAAACAGGTGAGAAGATGCGAAAAAAAGTGACAATGCAGCAAATCGCAGATACGGTTGGTGTGTCCAAATTCGCTGTATCAAGAGCACTCACAGGCAAATCTGGAGTTAGCGAACAAACAAGAGATAAGATCATTCGTACTGCGGGACAGCTGGGTTATTTTAAAAATGGATTTGGCGGTGCTTCAAGAGCTGTTGCGTTAGAACAAGAAAAGGAGAAAGAGCTACCCCCTGATTGGCGAAAACAGACAGGTACAGTCTTGGTCCTATTTCCGAATATAAGGTATCAAAACAAAGATTCTTTATATTGGGGTCCTATGTTCGAAGGCATATCTGCAAGGCTTAATGAGAAGGGATTCGATATTCTGACTCTAACTGAACCTTCTTCGGATAAAGTGTTCTCGTTACTAAATCCCGATGCGATTCAAGGAGTGATTACGGTGGGTGCTGTATCTTCTGCGCTTCTGCTTGAATTTCAACGTATGCAGATCCCTGTAGTTATGTTGGATCATTCCGATTCGGCATTTCACTGTGACACCGTTTTTAGTGACAATATAAGTCTCATGAGAGAGATGATGAATCAACTAATTGCAACAGGTTATCGCAAGTTTCAGTTTGTAGGGAATATTTATGATGCACCTAGCTTTTTAGAACGATGGACGGCATTTCGAATGACTCTTGATGAACATAACATTCCTTTGGAACAGAATACGAAATTGTTTCACGAAGAAACTGAGGATCTCCAGCAAGCGGTGAGCGAGATTCCAAAAAGTCAACTTCCTGAAGTATTTGTATGTGTAAATGATTCAACAGCACGGTTTGTTCTTGAACAATTATCCAACCAAGATGTGTCGGTACCAGAAGACTGCGCTGTAACGGGTTTTGATAATGTGGAAACAGATCTTCCGCTACTGGCTACAGTCGATGTGAATAAGTCATTACTTGGGAGAAGGGCAGTGGATCAATTGTTATGGAGAGTAGATCATCCGTCTTTACCGGTGGAACGACTTCTTATCCATGCAGATCTCATGTTCAGGGATACATATATGACAGTAAAAAGAGGCTAGTTATCAAAAAGGGGAACCATTAATTTTGGGATGCCAATTCCAGAATTAATGGTTCTTTTATTTTCTGTTTTCTTTTTTGACCATAACAAAAACATCTTATGATTCATTTTGTTATTCAGAAATTGTGAACAATTAAAGACAACGAGGCAGTGATTTGGAAATGGGAATTGCTTTGCATTATGAAGCTGAAGTTAGGATAACTGATTAACTTGAACTCCTATAGAATATAGGCAAGTAACCGTCAAAGCTTATTGTAATGACCTATTATAAAAAAATAGCAAAGGGATACCTAAATGACAGTAACATACTTTTAAAATAACAAAATGTTATTTATGTAAAAAATTGTTTGACTAAAATCAAAAGGTGGTGTTATTGTTGTTTTGTAAAATGATTCCACTTATTTTGCAGGTGCAATCATTTTTAGATAACAGACAGCTATACTGTAACAAGGTGTCATCATTACAAAGGGGGCTATGTACTTTGAAAAACATGAAAGCGCTTTTAATTTTATTGTTGGTGTCGTGTTTTGTGATTGTAGCCGGATGTAGCGGAGGAAAAACAGCAGAAAATCCAACTCCGCCAGAAGTGGAAGAAAAAACTCCAGAAAAGACAGAAGAACCACAAGCACCTGCTGTTGATCTTGGAGGTAGAACAATCAAGCTGTCAGCGTGGTGGGATCTTACACCAACCGATGCAGATGCTACAGGGCAAGCATTGGTTGAGCAACAGAAAAAAGTAGAAGAAAAGTATAATGTGAAAATCGAATACGTTAACGTACCTTTTGAAGAGTACATGGATAAGTTTACTACATCCGTTCTTGCAGGAGAACCATTCTCCGATATTGCCTTCCTTGAATACAAAAGTGCCTTGCCAACCATTCTGAAAGGCCAGCTTCTCAAAATTTCTGAATTTACCGCACCAACCTCTAGTATAAACACAGATCAGCGACTAGCTAATCCAGCACCACCGCTTCTTGGAGAGCTATACGCCTTCAATGGCGGAGTCAAAGGAAACGGCGGTCATGGAATTCATTATAATCGTGACCTATTTGAAAAACTTGGGCTTCCAGACCTCCAACAATTGTATGACAATGGCGAGTGGACCTGGAGTAAATTCCTTGAAATAGCGAAACAAGCAACAAAAGATACAAATAACGATGGGAAAATGGATACTTATGGATTCTCTGGATGGGCAGCTGTAGTCGGACGTAACTTTATTGCAGCGAATGGTGGAAACACTGTTCTCGATCCAGAAAATGGGGAATCGAATGCTAAAGAAGGGTTTACAGATCCAAAAGCAATTGAAGCTATTGAATTTTTGGCATCTTTATACAGCAACAATGTAGTAAAAGTGAAGACGGGAGACAAAGTGAATTGGGAAGAAGGCGACACCTTTAAAGACGGAGACGTTGCGATGTTCCATGCAGCACAGTGGATGGTCGGTGATCTGAACTTTGAAGTTGGGGTTGTCCCTTATCCAGTCGGACCACAAGGAAGCCCAGAAGTCACTTATGCGGATACAGGTTTGAATGCATATTTCATTCCGAAAGGCGTAAAAGATCCGGAATTGGTATATCAAGTATTTGAAGAATTATTTGATGTTCCTCAACTGGAAGAATATCCAACGCAAAACTATTTGGAGAGTTTATACTCCACGGAAGATGATACACGTATTATTCGCGAACATATTACAGGTACAGGACTTGTAGGGTTGGATGAAGCTTACCCAGAGTATCCATTCAATGATTTTATTGCTGATGTGATTGTGAATAATGCTTCCGTTGCATCTGCGGCGGAGAAATTTAAACAACAGGCGCAAGCTTCGATCGACAAGCTGGGAGCAGCCAAATAAGTATGAAGTTTAGCAATCTACGAGAACAAGGGAGCATTATTAAATTAAGCTCCCTTTCGTAGATTCATCTGCCTAAGATAGCAGAGGGGGGAGTTACTATTGAAGGGCCAGAGAAGAGTCTGCGTATGGATCATGAAAAGTATTATTATTGCGGGTTGTGTATCGCTTGTATTTGCCGGAGGCAACAGTCAATTGGCCTTTGCTACTTCAGTAAACACAGATAATGTAGAGACCGAAAAGGGTGATTTGTCATCTTCGTCGACTTCAATAAGCGAAGATAATGGATATCAACTTTCCAGCACTGAACTGTACAGTGAATATATGGAGAAATATAAAGAGGAACCTTTCCCTACAAGCGAAATCGTATTAGGTGCGGATATGGTAAGCGATTTGAATGGGGAAGACAGTGAAATCATTACTGATTTTGAAGGGAAAACCGGAAAGTCGGTAAAAACCGGAGAAAAAAGCAGTGTCACGTGGACTTTTGAAGTAGCAGATCCAGGTTTGTACCAGCTGGAAACGAACTACTATCCAATCGAAGGGAAAAGTTCTGCCATAGAACGAAGTGTTCTGATCGATGGTGAACTTCCTTTTCAAGAAGCAGCTTTCATACAGATGGACAGAGTATGGGGCAATGTAAAGGATGAGCCTCAGCAGGATAATCGAGGAAATGATCTTAGGCCTCAACAGCAGGAAAAACCAGTATGGAAAACGACCTTGTTTAAAGATTCCAATGGATATTATGAAGAACCATTCACTTTTTATTTTAGCGAGGGAGAACACACATTAACGCTTACGTCTCAGCGTGAGCCGATGGTGATCAATGAAATCAGACTTTTACATGAGGAGCTTCCGCCCGAATATACTACATATGCTGCAGAGTATAAGGATCAGGTGCAGCGTACGCCTGACGATGTGTTCATAGAACTTCAAGCTGAAAAAGCGTCAGCTAAATCCTCACCGACACTTTATCCGTTAATGGATCGTTCCTCACCGGCAGTGCAGCCGTATAGCCCGTCCGTATCTAAAATCAATACGATAGGGGGGTATAACTGGCGAATCCCCGGTCAGTGGATTGAATGGAACGTAGAAGTGCCCGAGGAAGGCATGTACGAGCTAGCTTTTAAAGCAAAGCAAAACTTCTCACGAGGAGTCTATTCTACCCGAAAAATCATGATTAACGGAGAAATTCCTTTTCAAGAAATGAATAGAGTATCCTTCCGTTACAAGAGCAGTTATGCGATGCAAGTTATGGGGGATGATGAGAATCCTTATTTGTATCATTTGAAAAAGGGAACAAACGTCATTCGAATGGAAGTAAGTTTGGGTGAATTTGCATCACTGATTAGAGAGGTACAAGAAAGTCTAACTGAACTAAATGCCATGTACCGAAAAATATTAATGATTACAGGTACAGCACCGGATGAAGTACGGGATTACAGACTTAGCGAACGCGTACCTAATATCCTGGATGTTTTTGCAAATGAAAGCGAACGATTAAAAGCAGTAGGAAAACGTTTACGTGAGTTATCTGACGAAGAAGGGGATCAAGATGCCCTGCTCAAAACGATGGCTCTGCAGCTCGATGAAATGATTGAAGATCCGGATACGATACCGAGAAGGTTATCTGCATATAAAACCAATACAGGCGGACTTGGAACTTGGTTACAGCAAACAAGGGAACAACCGCTGGAAATTGATGCTATCTATGTTACTTCTCCTGGGAAAAAAGCTCCGGAAAAAGGGATGGGATGGTTTGCCCGCACTTGGCACGAGATCGTAACCTTCTTCTATTCCTTCTTTATTGATTATGACCAGATTGGTAATGCTGCTACGGGAAATACGGATAAGACGATAACCGTATGGATTGGAAGCGGTCGTGATCAGGCCAATACCATTAAATCAATGATTGACGAAACGTTTACGCCGGAATCAGGGATACAAGTCAATCTTAAGCTCGTGCCGATGAATTCACTACTTCCTGCTACTCTTTCGGGGGAAGGGCCAGATGTAGCAATGCAGATGGGTAACGATGTTCCTGTGAATTATGCCATGAGAAAAGCTGCGGCTGATTTGTCTCAGTTTGATGACTTTAATGAAGTGAAGCAGCAGTTCAGAGAGAGTGCCATGGTTCCTTACACTTTTGAAAACGGAGTGTATGCTTTACCTGAAACGCAGACATTTAATATGTTATTTTACCGAAAAGACGTACTAGAAGAACTGGGTCTTCAAACACCGCAAACTTGGGAAGAAGTAGGAAGCCTCTTGACTGTACTTGATAAAAATCATATGGACTTTGGCTTACCGCTGGTAACGCAGCCTCAATATCCTGGTGAAAACGTTCCGCCGAATTCCGTGTATTCCATGCTCTTATTCCAAGGTGGCGGTGAGTTCTACAGAGATGGAAGCAAGGAATCTAATCTGGACTCAAAAATTGGAATGGAAGCGTTTAAACAGTGGACTGAATTTTATACGGATTACAAATTAGAACGTGAATACGACTTTGCGAACCGATTCAGAACAGGCGAGATGCCGATTGGTATCGCAGATTACACTACCTATAACCAGCTGACTGTGTTTGCTCCGGAAATTCGAGGAATGTGGGGATTTACTATGATTCCTGGTACCGTGCAAGCAGACGGATCTACTGATCACACGGTTGCCAGCGGTGGAAGCGGGGTACTGATGCTCGAAGATGCAGCAGATAAACAAGCGGCATGGGAGTATATGAAGTGGTGGACTAGTGAAGAGACGCAAGTCAAATTCGGAAGAGAAATGGAAGGGCTGATGGGTGCAGCAGCCAGATATCCAACGGCGAATATCGCAGCACTCGAGAAACTTCCTTGGCCAGTCGAAGATTATGAGAATCTGCAAAAGCAGATGGAGTGGGTCAGAGGAATACCGGAAGTGCCAGGTGGATATTTTACCGGCCGCCATCTCATTAATGCATTCTATCGTTCCGTTGATGCAAAGATCGAACCAAGAGAAGCACTTATGGACTATGTACAATATATCCAAGATGAGATTCGTGTAAAACGTAATGAATTCGGTCTGCCGGAGTAAAGGAGGGTGAGACGTCATGTCAGATTTACAACTTAAAAATAAAGTGGGGGGCGTCCCTCCAGAGGAACGGTCGCTTCGGCGCCGTGAGCGGCGGAAACAAAAGCTTCATCAGATCAAAATTAATAAACATTTATATATCCTGATGGCACCTTACATGGTCCTGTTTTTAATGTTTACAGTATTGCCTGTTCTTTTATCCATCGTAATCAGCTTTACCTATTTCAACATGCTCGAAATGCCTAAATTTGTCGGTTGGCAGAACTACACCAGATTGTTTCTAGAAGATGATATTTTTCTAATTGCTTTGAAAAATACATTTTTATTCGCTGCCATTACAGGTCCTGTAAGTTACTTAGCTTGTTTTATATTTGCATGGATTATTAATGAACTTAGCCCGAAATTACGGGCGCTGATGACCCTGATTTTCTACGCACCTTCCATTTCAGGTAACGTATTTTTCATTTGGCTCCTGATCTTTTCGGGAGATCGTTACGGAATCATCAACGGTTTGCTCATTAAGCTGGGCATTCTGCTAGAACCAATTCAGTGGCTCAAAACAGAAGCGTATATCATGCCTATTATCATACTCGTGCAGCTTTGGCTAAGTCTTGGAACAGGTTTCTTAGCATTTATTGCTGGACTGCAAACGGTAGATAAGACGCTCTATGAAGCAGGTGCGGTGGATGGAATAAAGAACCGCTGGCAAGAGCTGTGGTATATTACGCTGCCTTCGATGAAACCACAGCTGATGTTTGGTGCTGTTATTCAAATCACTTCTTCGTTTGCTGTAGCCGATGTATCCATTCAGCTGGCAGGTTTTCCGAGCGTCAACTATGCCGCAGAAACGATTGTTACTCACTTAATGGATTTCGGTACCATCCGATTCGAGATGGGTTTTGCATCCGCAATTGCTACCGTTCTATTCATGCTAATGGTGGGTTCTAACATGATCGTTCAAAAATTGCTCAGGAAAGTAGGTGAGTAAAGCGATGAATTTTACGCTTAGCATGTTCCGTAATAAAAGAGTGAATCGCTCTTTCTGGGGCAGCTTCTTCCTCTTTCTGCTCCTGGCTGTGATCGGTGCTTTTATGGTGTTGCCATTGGTGTATGCAATCAATGCTGCTTTTAAACCGCTGGATGAAATCTTTATTTTTCCTCCAACTTTGTTCGTGAGAAATCCTACCCTAGATAACTTTGCAGACTTAATAAATCTGCTGGGTGCCTCATGGGTTCCTTTTACAAGGTATATCTTTAATACGGTATTTATCACGGGTGTAGGGATTGTTGGGCACGTGCTGTTAGCATCAGCAGCTGCTTACCCGCTTGCAAAACATCGTTTCCCAGGCAGTAATCTCACGTTTAAGCTCATTGTATTATCACTGATGTTTACTCCTGCAGTTACTGCAATTCCTACGTACATGATCATGTCTTGGTTAGGATGGGTTGACACTTACTGGGCGGTCATTATTCCAGCTTTCTCATACCCGTTAGGGCTGTACCTTATGAAGCAGTTCATGGAGCAGATTCCTGATGCACTAATCGAAGCAGCAAAAATCGATGGGGCAACGGAATATCGGATTTTCTGGACGATTGTTATGCCTAACGTAAAGCCGGCTTGGCTGACTTTAATCATTTTACTATTTCAAATCTTATGGGGAACGGATGGCAATGGCTTTATTTATAGTGAGCAGCTCAAGACGCTGACTTCGGCAACCACCAATATCGTACAAGGCGGGATCGCAAGAGCTGGGGTTGGAGCTGCGGTTGCACTGATGATGATGAGTGTGCCGATTACGATTTTTGTCTTCTCACAAAGCCGGATTATTGAAACAATGGCCACATCCGGAATGAAGGAATGAGGAGGGTGGATACCAATGAAGCAAGCATATAGACGTCTTCTCAGCCGCACGATTCTGGGTGTTGCTGTTTGTTCCATGGCACTTGCTTCCCATGGCACCGCAGTACTTGCAAAGGCTCCTTATGAGAGTTACACCTACGATTATTATGAGGAAGCGGTACCTGCTCCAGATGCATATTTGCCAGAGAAAAGTATATCAGGGCAAGATCTCGGAATCGGCAGTTTTTCTACACCTCAAGATCTCTTTGTGTCAAACGAGGGGGAGATTTACATTGCAGATACGGGAAATAACCGAATTGTGATTTTGACGGATGACTGGAAGGTGGTAAAAGTGATCACCTCCTTCCAGCATGATTCAAAAGAAGATACTTTTCTAGCCCCGAGCGGGGTAGTCGTAAGCGAAGATGGGAATTTGTATGTAGCGGATACGGAAAATAAACGAGTTGTTGTTTTGTCTCCAGAAGGAAACCTGATTCATATCATTGAAAATCCTCAGTCCGATTTACTGGGAGCTTCCTTTTCCTTCGTCCCACTTAAGTTGTCAGTAGACGCTGGCGGGCGGGTTTTTGTCATCGCAAGAGGGGCATATGAAGGAATGTTGCAATTTGATAATAATGGTGAATTTATCGGATACTCTGGAACCAACAAAGTTCGGCGTGATTTTACAGACTACATATGGAGGCTCCTTGCAAGTGATGCTCAAAAGAAACAGATGCAATTATATATACCAACCGAGTTCTCAAATCTTGATATAGGCAGCAAAGGATTTCTGTACGCAACTAACGTAGATCCAGGATCAACGGAACCTGTAAAAAGATTGAATCCTTCCGGTGAAGATGTACTGAAACGTTACGGTTATTTTGATGTCAAAGGAGATCTTGTATACCGCTTAAGAGGTGCATCGGGAGGTCCCTCCCGACTCGTTGATATCAAGTATTGGGGCAACGGGATGTACAGTGTACTTGATGCACTGCGCGGACGGGTGTTCACCTATAACGACGAAGGTAATCTTCTATTCATCTTTGGAGGGATCGGTACGCAGGTCGGTACGTTCCGTACACCGGTAGCATTAGACCGACTGGGAAATAAGCAACTGATATTGGATCAGGGAAAAGAAACGATTACCATTTTCAAACCGACGGAATATGGAACTGCAATTCAAGAAGCCGTTGCACACCATTATGCCGGTGATGACACAAAAGCAGTTGAGAAATGGCGAGAGGTTCTGCGTCTGAATGCAAACTACGATATCGCTTATATCGGTATTGGAAAATCACTTTTGTATGATAAGCAGAATAAAGCAGCAATGGAGTATTTTAAACTTGGGATGGACCGTAAAAATTACTCAGTTGCCTTTAAACGCCATCGGAAAGAAGTGCTACAGGAACATTTCGGGACCTTTTTGACGGTAGCTACCGGCGGAGTTGTACTGATTATTGCTTTACGGGCAGTTCGATCACGGAGCAGAAGGAGGGGAGAGCGAAATGAAGCAGGACTTTTTTAAGTTCCCATTGCATCTGATCGTACATCCATTCGACGGTTTCTGGGATTTGAAATATGAAGGAAAAGGAAAAGTCAAAGTTGCTCTCATTATTGTATTCGTTCTGTTTCTTACGTTTGTCCTTCAGCGGCAATTTGCAGGTTTTCTAGTTAACTACAATGACCCAAGAACGCTGAATAGTTTAGCTGAACTTCAATATGTTATTCTTCCTTTTTTTCTATGGTGCATTGCAGGTTGGTCGATTACGACCCTTATGGAGGGAGAGGGGAAATTCCGAGAAATTGTGATGGCCACTGCTTACTCTCTTGTACCCATCATCTTGATCTATCTACCGATGACTCTCATTAGCCGATTTTTAACCGTAGAAGAAAGCTCTTTTTATTATTTATTTAATACCTTTGCTATTATCTGGTTCTTATATCTGCTGTTTGTAGGGACGATGACAGTTCATCAGTATACCCCAGCGAAGACGATCCTTACGATGCTGCTAACCGTTGTAACGATGGGAATTATGGTTTTTCTAGGTACACTGGTCTTTAGTCTAATTCAGCAAATGATCGAGTTTATCGTTAATATCTACCGGGAATTGATATTCCGAATATAAAGGAGGCGTAAGTCTAGTGAACATGAAAAAAAGTGCTTATATCATACTGGCTTGCGTCCTTTTGCTTGCGAGTTCTGTATTTTTTCTGCTCGGAAGCGGGCGTATTACCAGCATTGAACCGCAAAGTTATATTCAGTCGGTGACGTCAGAAAAAGGAGAACATGAACCATTTCGGGCGATGAGTGATCAGAGTACAGGGATTCCAGGTATGACGCTGGCTGCCGCGAATGATGCCTTGAGTCTTTATATCGATCCGAAGACTACGGTAATTGCAGTTAAAGACGCAAAATCAGGAGATATATGGTACTCCAATCCCGAAGAGCGTGCGGAAGATTCAATCGCGGCTGCTTTTGAAAAAGATGTCATGTCATCGCAGTTGTCTATATCTTTCCGTAACACACTTGGAGTGCAGGATACTTATACGAATCATAAACTTAGTATAGAAAAAGAGCAGTTCGAATTGTTTAGCATTCAGGACGGCGTCCGTATTGAATATACGATCGGAGATACGGAACTTGGCATTGATGCTCTTCCAAAATTGATTAGCAAACAGCGTCTGCAAGAGAAAGTGCTCGATAAACTAAGTCCAGCAACTGCGAAATATGTGGAGACCAGATACCTGGTGTCGGAAGCCAATCCGGAAATTCTGGAGAGGGCTGATGCTCAAGTTAGCCGTCCACTCGTACTCCGAAAAATGACGGCTGCTTTTGAAGAAGCAGGATATACAGCAGAAGATCTTGCTGCGGATAACGAAGAGAATGGAATGGCTGCATCTGATGGGCAAGGTAAGGCGAAATTTAAAATTCCGCTTGAATATCGTCTTGAAGGCGATACACTTACGGCAACGGTTCCGCTAAGTCAGTTGGAAGAAAGTGAAGGACAACGCATTCAAAGTATTGATTTACTTGCTTATTTTGGCGCAGCTAAAGCAGGCGAAACAGGTTATATGCTCGTTCCTGATGGTACGGGTAGCCTGATCTATTTAGATAACGGCAAGACCAAGGAAGAGCAGTATGTACAGCCTCTTTATGGTGCAGATGCGAATGATAACAGCCGGTCAAGAGGTCAGGTGGCTGAAAAAGCACGAATGCCCGTTTATGGTCTGGTAAGCGGTGATCGCGCATTTTTTGCAGTCATTGAAAAAGGCGATGGGAATGCTAGTGTTGCTGCTGATATCAGTGGAAAACAAAATTCCTACAATCATGTGTACAGCCGTTTTATCGTCAGAGGTGAAGATGAGCTTGAACTTTATACAGGCAGCAAAATCCAAGAGATTCAGCTTCTATCCGATGACAAATATACAGGCGATGTACAGGTGAAATACTCCTTCTTATCCGGCGATGAAGCGAACTATTCTGGCATGGCAAAAACATATCAGGAGATGCTTGTTAAGGAAGGGAAATTGACGCAGACAACAGAAGAGGGAGATCTTCCTTTCTATGTTGATGTGCTCGGTGCTGTCGATAAAAGAGAGTCTTTCTTGGGTGTACCTTATAACGCAACTGCACCTATGACCACTTTTGAAGAAGCAGCGCAAATAACAGAAGCGCTTCAGAAGGAAGGTATCTCAAGTATACAGATGCGATATCTTGGATGGTTTGGCGAAGGAATTGAGCATAAGGTTCCTGCTCAGCTTCGTTCAGCGGGACTAGGGAGTACGAAAGAGTTGAAGGTGCTTAATGACTTGCTTCAAAAGAATGGCGGCGGTCTTTATCCCGATGTTGCTTTCTTACATGTCTATCAAAAAGGAAATGGATTCAGTACATCTAGGGATGCTTCCCGTTTTATTACAAAAGAAGAAGCATTGTTATCTCCGTATGATAGAGCGCTTAATCGGATGTCAACTAGACTGGATAGTTATTATCTATTGTCTCCATCCAAAGTGCCGGATGTCGTTTCTAAATTTATGGAGAAATACGAAAGTAAAGGAATCGAAGGGCTTTCCCTTCGCGATCTAGGAGATGCGCTACATTCAGATTATCGCAATAAACGCATCATTTTTAAAGAAACAGCAAGACAAATATCAGAAGAGCAAACAGCGCTCCTGGCGGAAAAATATCCGAATCTAATGGTATCTGGAGGGAATATATACGCGCTTGGCTCTGCCAAACATATTATTAATACCCCTTCAGGTTCAAGTGGTTTTCAGCTTACTGACGTAACCGTACCTTTTTATCAAATGGTAATTCATGGATATAAAGATTACGCTGGTGAACCTATGAATCTAGCGGCAGATACGGATGTTAAGTCACAGCTCTTACAAAGTTTGGAACAGGGAAGGGCACCTCATTTTCTGTGGAGCGCAGAACCTGCTTCAGAACTTAAATTTACTCGTCATGACAAGATGTACTCGACCCATTATGAGGAATGGATAGATGAAGCGACGAAGATGTATCAGGAAGTAAACGAAATTCTAGCTCCTCTTCGTACCGTTCATATTGATGAACGCGTAGTTCATCAGCCGGGAGTGATTGAAATGCAGTACAGTAATGGAACGAACTTATGGATTAATTATAACGATAAGCCTGTTGTCATAGGCAAGGTTTCTATCCCAGCTCAGCATTATTTCGTAGGCGGTGATGAATCATGAAAGGGATGGGACTCACACTAACCAGAAAGAGATCCTTACTCGGGTTACTTTTCATATCGCCTTGGCTGGTGGGATTTATCTTTCTGTTCTTAATGCCGATGATTCAATCGATTCGGTTCAGCATGAGTGATCTAAGTGTCGTTCCCGGGGGATATGAACTGAAGTTCACAGCTTGGAATAATTTCCGGGAAGCGCTGTTTATTGATGCGAATTATAATCGGATTTTAACTGAATCCGTGTTACAAATGATTGTAAATGTACCGCTGATTTTATTCTTCAGTCTCTTCTCTGCTGTACTGCTGAATCAGAAGTTCAGAGGACGTTCTCTTGCAAGAGCCATTTTCTTTTTACCTGTTATTCTAGCATCAGGAGCCGTTGCTTCGGCTGAAGCAGCCGGCTTGATTAATCTGATTGGTAACGCTACGGCTGCTGAGGAAGCAGGCCTTTCGTCTTCTCAGTTTAATACAATGGCAATGGTGAATTTGCTCGCAGAAGCAGGTATGCCGCTGGTCATGACTGATTATATTGTTGATGCTGTTATGCGCATTTACGATATCATCCGCAGCTCAGGTGTACAGATCCTTATTTTTCTTGCCGCACTCCAATCTGTACCTACTACGATGTATGAAGTAGCCAAAATGGAGGGTGCTACCGGTTATGAGTCTTTTTGGAAGATTACATTTCCAATGGTAAGTCCACTAATTTTAACGAATGTCATTTATACGGTGATTGATTCTTTTACAACAAGTCCGATCACGCAAACGATCTATACGACGGCATTCCAAACACAAAACTTTGGGCTGAGTGCTTCTATGTCCTGGCTATATACGATTGTCGTAGGCATACTGCTTCTCATCATTGGGTTCCTAATTTCGAAAAAAGTTCATTATAACTGAGTTCACGTTAGATAACGAATGAGGAGGTGGAGGCTCATGGAAACGGCAACAAAACAGGGTAGAAGTGATGCGGTTGTATTTAAGATGCAGCGAACGAAAAATAAATTGCTCGATGCCCTTTGGTCTATTTTTCGCTATGTGCTCATCATTGGTATATCATTTGTCATCTTGTACCCGATTCTTATGAAAATCTCGACAGCCTTTAAAGATAAGGGAGATATTTATAATCCCACTATCTATATGATTCCTGTCCATTTTACACTGGATAACATAAAGCTTGCATCCGAGGTGTTGAACTACTTCCCGCTGCTAGGTAATACGCTCCTATACGTATTTGTGATGATGGTTCTTACGACGGCATCTACGGCTCTTGCAGGATACGGGTTTGCTAGATTTGAATTTCCAGGCAGCAAAATCTTATTCGGAATGGTGATTCTTACCATTCTTGTACCTTCTAGTACGCTTATGGTGCCAATGTATTTGCACTTTCGAAGTTTTGATATTTTGGGTATGATCTCCCTTTTCACTGGAAAAGAAGGGGTTAATCTACTTAACACCTACTGGCCATCCATGATTACAGCAGGTACGGCAACAGGACTGAAAGCGGGACTATTTATCTATATTTTCCGTCAGTTTTTTAAAGGAATGCCGAAAGAAATCGAAGAGGCTGCTCTGATTGATGGTGCAGGAGGAATAAAGACATTCATACGAATTATGCTTCCTAATGCGGTTCCTCCGATGATCACCGTTATGCTGTTCTCTTTTGTGTGGACGTACAATGACACCTTTTATCCGTCGCTGTTTATGAGCGAGACGAATCTGATGTCATTAAAAGTTTCATCTCTTCCTTCGCAGATTAACTTGATTATTCCGCAGTTGCTCGGGTTATCTGGTACGGATATTAAAGCAGATCCGAACCATGTAGCGATGCTCGTTGATACTGGAATATTGCTAGCGATTGCCCCTCTCATCTTATTGTATCTATTTGTACAACGTTATTTCGTCGAAAGTGTGGAGAGAACGGGAGTAGTAGGTTAATTAACAGAAAACAAAACAATGTTTTTTCAACAGTTATTCAAAAACCTAAAATTAGGATAACAAAATAATTGAAACGTTTTCGATAACATGAGACAATGAGCAGAGGATGATATCATCTGAGCCAAAGAAGTGAAGAAAGTTGGATCTTTATAGGGTCCGATTTTCAAATCTTCTTTGGCTAAGATTCCCATGAAACGCTTCAAGGAAATTTAACACAATTGGAGGATTTCAAACCATGCAGGAAACAAACTTAGTCTTAAATACAGATTGGACTTTTAAGGCATGTGATGAGCAGGAGTGGAAGAACGCAGAAGTTCCCGGTTTTGTCCATACAGACTTGCTTAAAAATGAACTGATTCAAGATCCATTCTTTGGAACTAATGAAAAGCTCGTTCAATGGGTTGATAAGAAAGATTGGGAATATAAAACCACGTTTCAAGTTACTGAAGAGATCCTTACGAAGGAACATGTAGATCTCGTATTTCATGGACTAGATACTTATGCAGATGTCTATCTAAACGGTGTACATATCCTATCTGCTGACAATATGTTTCGTGTATGGGAAGTGGATGTAAAATCAAATTTGAAAGCGATTAACAATGAACTGCGTATTGTATTTCGTTCACCTATTCAAGAAGATTTACCGAAACTAGAAGCACTCGGATATCAGCTGCCAGCAGCGAATGATCAATCTGAAGTAGGTGAATTAGGCAAGAAGAGAGTGAGTATTTTCGCAAGAAAAGCACCTTATCATTATGGTTGGGATTGGGGTCCAAGATTCGTAACGAGTGGGATATGGCGTGACATTGAGCTAAGAGCTTGGTCTGAAGATTACATTGCAGATGCCTATATTCATCAGAATAAGGTTAACGAAAGTGTCGCAGCACTTACAGCAGTATTAGAAGTTAACGTTGATCAGGCAGGCTCGAGAGTGATTCGTATAGAAACGGATGGCGGAGAATGGACAAAAGAAGTTGATCTCCCTGCTGGGGAATCGAAAGTAGATGTCAACTTTGAACTTGAATCGCCGAAGCTATGGTGGTCTCGAGGTCTCGGTGATCCTCATATGTACACTTTTAAAATTGAAATATTGGACACTAAAGGAAGTCGCACGAAAGCAGAGCGCTATATTAAAACAGGGATTCGCAGTATCCGCCTTGTACAAGAAGCAGATGAATATGGAACATCGTTTTACTTCGAACTTAATGGAGTTCCTGTCTTTGCTAAAGGCGCCAACCATATTCCGAATGACAGCTTTGTAACAGAGGTAACTTACGAAAGATATCGTCATGAGATTGAGTCAGCTGCTCTGGCGAACATGAACATGCTCCGCGTTTGGGGCGGAGGAATATACGAACAGGATGTTTTTTATGATCTGTGCGATGAATACGGAATTTTGGTGTGGCAGGACTTCATGTTTGCATGCAGTATGTACCCTGGAGATAAGGCGTTTCTAGACAGTGTGCGACATGAAGCTACAGATAATATTAAACGTCTGCGGAATCACCCGAGTATTGCTCTTTGGTGTGGTAATAATGAGATGGATTCCGCCTGGGCGCATTATAACGAAAATGGTGGCTGGGGCTGGAAGAAAGACTTCACCCAAGAACAACGCGATAAAATTTGGGCAGACTATGAAGCCATTTTCCATAATCTGCTTCCTGAAGTTATTGAGGGGCTTGTACCGGGTGCGGATTACTGGCCATCATCTCCAATCGTATCGATCTCGAATGACATTAATCAGCACGCAACAAACAGTTCAGTTACAGGAGATGTACATTATTGGGGTGTGTGGCATAACGCAGAGCCTTTTGAGAATTACAACCTTCATCTCGGAAGATTCATGAGTGAATATGGATTCCAATCCTTTCCTGAGCATAAATCTGTACTAAAATATGCAGAACCTTCAGATCTGGAACTAACTTCGGAAGTTATGATGGCTCACCAGAAGAATGGTGATGGGAATCGTTTGATTAAAAAGTATATGGATATGTATATGACAGAGCCGAAGGATTTCCCTTCCTTTTTGTATATGAGTCAAGTCCTGCAGGCAGATGCTATGAAAATGGCAATAGAAGCACACCGAAGAAATCGTCCTTTTGTGATGGGAACATTGTATTGGCAGATGAATGACACTTGGCCTGTAGCTTCCTGGGCAGGTATGGATTACTACGGTAATTGGAAAGCGCTGCATTACTACGCAAAACGCAGCTTTGCTGATGAGATGATTTCTATTGATGATACGAAGCCGGGAAAAGTGGATCTTTATCTTCTATCCGATGTACTTCAGCCGCTGGAAGGGAATATCAGCATTCGTCTTGCTGATTTTGACGGTACTCTGCATGAAGCTCAGACGCATATGGTAAGTATGGCGGGAAATACAACAGGGCTGGTCCTTTCTTTGGATAGAGAACAGCTTCTTAGTGGAAAAGACGAGCAGCGTACTGTGATGATTGTGGAACTTGTCCGTAAGGGCGAAGTGATCGATAGTCAGAAACACTACTTTGTACCTTTCAAGGATATGAAATTAACAGAATCTCGAATTGAAATTACAGAAGTAGAGGGTTCCGAAGGAAGCAAATTCCACTTGAAAACCTCTGTTTTAGCAAAACAAGTATGGCTTGACAGCAATGAAGAAGGAATCTTCAGCGATAATTTCTTTGACCTCATTCCTGGCGAGACGAAAGAAGTTTCGTTCTATGCACGTAAGGGCGGGGACCAAGCGTTTGAACTTGCAAATCCAGGAGAACTGAAGGTACGCTCTATGTCTGATTTTATTAAGGAAACACAAGTACAAAATCAGTAATTATATAATGGTTGAGCAATTCCCGGCTGTGATCTTTACAGCCGGGAATTGTTATAACTTATTTTCGAAGGGAGAAAATATAATGAACGAGATAAAATGTGCAGTAGCGATGAATCAAATTGGATATCCGATAAACGGGCAGAAAACAGCCGTTTTCAATGAGAAGTCATCTGGATTTCATATTGAAGAAGAAGGAACGAAAAGAATAGTGTATCGCGGAAAAACCTCGCAACCTGCTTTCGATCGATCCTCAGGGAGTGAAGTGAGAAAAGGCGGTTTTTCCGAACTGGCTAAGCCAGGTACTTATGTTTTGGTGGATGATGAAGGAAATCGCTCTACTCCTTTTGCCTTGGAAGAAAGACCTTACGGTGAATTACATAATGGATTATTGAAAGCGTTTTACTATTTGCGCTGTGGAGAAACACTAGATGAGAAGTACGCGGGGGAATGGGGACATAAATCTTGTCATACAAAGTTAGGTGTAGTTCATGGGGAAGAAGGGGTATACCTTGACGGAAATGGAGGATGGCATGATGCAGGAGATTATGGAAAATATGTTGTCGCTGGGGCGAAAGCGGTGGCTGATTTACTGCTAGCCTATGAAATGTACCCGAAGGCTTTCGTTAATTCTATTCCTCTCCCAGAGTCAGATCAAGTCATGCCGGACGTGCTGCATGAATGCAAGGTCGAGCTTGATTTTTTGTTCAAAATGCAAGACAAAAGAAGTGGAGGAGTGTATCACAAACTGACGACTAGGCATTTCCCTGGTTTATCTATAATGCCAGAAGATGACCTGGATGAATTGGTCTTTTCACCCATATCTGCTGCTGCGACAGCAAGTTATGCAGCGATCATGGCGTTTGCATCCCGGATATACCGTACATATGATCTTTCCTATGCGGATCAATGTCTACGTTCTGCTGAGTATGCTTGGGAGTGGATTTTGAAGCACCCAGAAGCAGGAGGTTTTAAAAATCCAGCGGATATTACAACGGGGGAGTATGGAGATGGTTGCCTATTTGATGAAAAATATTGGGCTGCTGCCGAACTTTATCATACAACCAATCAGGAGAAATACCACTCCGCTTTTCGGGAATACAGTACCGAGTCTTTTCCTAAATGTGAGCTAGGCTGGGCAGATGTGGGAGGTTACGGCACAATTAGCTACTTGCGTAAAGGGAAAACTGAGGAGAATCAAACTCTATATGACTCATTACAGGAAGAACTGATTTCGGAGGCTGAACGTCTTTTAAGTATTTGCGAAAATGATGGATACGGTATCTCTCTAGAAGAAAAAGATTATATGTGGGGCAGTAATATGGTTCTTATGAACCGGGCGATGTTACTGCTAATCGCAATGGAGTGGTCTCCAAAACCGGAGTATGTAAAAGCGGCTGCTCAACATTTGCATTATTTGTTAGGGCAAAATACACTTCACTTATCTTATGTTACAGGCTTTGGAACTCATTCCGTTATGAAACCGCATCATCGACCATCGGTAGGAGATGATGTAGATGCGCCGGTTCCCGGGATGGTAGCAGGAGGTCCTAATCGAAATCTGAATGATGAGATTATGGAGCGTACTTTACAAGGGAAACCCGCTGCAGCAAGTTATATTGATCATGAAGACAGTTACGCAGGCAACGAGATTACGATCTACTGGAATTCACCTGCTTTGTTTGTCGTTTCCTACTTTAATCAAAAATAATTAATGTTTTAATGCCAAAACCACCCTATTCTCTTGGAGAGTAGGGTGGTTTTGGCATTTCTATCAAATAAATCAGCTAATATTTGGTGTGCTTTCTCTTATGATCGGTTTGGTATAAATATGGGAGACCTGATAGGGTTGCTTAGGATCTTTAATTCGAGACAGAAGCATTTCTGCTGCCTTAACACCCATTTCATTCCTATAAATATGAACCGTAGTAAGTTGAGGCTCAACAATTCTTGATTCTACAGCATTATCAAAACCACAAATAACGATGTCATCAGGAACAGATAGTGTATTTTTGATTGACTTCATAAAGGTAACGGCGATGTGATCGTTAGCACAGACGAAAGCAGAAGGAAACTCACTGATTTCCCTCAGTCTATCATCTGCCCACTCCGGGCTTGAAAAGAATAAACGATCCTCATCAAGAATGCACTGTGAGAGATCAAGCTGAACTCCTGATTCCGTCAGAGCACGATTAAAGCCAACCCATCTCTCATTAAAACTTCTACAATGGTTATAATCCCCGATAAAGCCTAATGTTTTGTAACCGCCATCTATTAACTTTTTGGTGAGTTGATAACTACTATTTTCATTCTCCATTAGCAGTACATCTGCCTGAAATTCAGGGTAACAGATATGTGCAGAGCAATCGATGAAAATCGTCGGAATATCAAGACTTGTAATCAGCTTGCTATATTCCAAATTGAATAACTCGATACAAATAATACCATCCACATTGGAGACATCAAAATTATTGGGTAGAGACAAGGATTCTTGATCAATGTCTCTTACAATGTGAATTGATAAGTTATATCCCTCCGCGCTGATTCGCTTTTCAAGACCGCTGATCAGTGCTGAACCAAAGTGGGAAGTGTTAGGTAAGTTTTCTGTTAATAAAGCGATGTTACCGGAGTTTTTAGATAAAATACTTTCTATCTCCATAAAAGCGAATTGTTTGTACTTTAGCTCTATCGCTTTTTTTATCACTTTATTTCTGGTTTCATCAGGTATATTACTACTTCCATTCAAGGCTTTGGACGCGGTATTTCTGGAGATCCCCAAAGCATTTGCTATGTCTTGAATGGTTACTTTTTCCCTAGCCATGTATGTAATTTCACCTCTATATTCATGTTCATTATATTTACCACAAACTGTGTATTTGTTGTCATTATTTCAATCCCTTTAAATGTATAATAGTTTGCTTTAAATAGCAACATAATGTTTACAAATGCACAATTTAGTTTACAAAAGTCAATAAATAACTTATGCAATATATCAATTTAGATTACTTATCATTGTGAATATGTCAGATTGAATCTATAGATATAATCTTGAAATTATATATTATTCAATGAAATTTCATTTAAAACCACTTTTTTTGTGAATATGTAAAAAAATCAGAATTTTTATGAATAAAATATATTGTCAAATGCACAATATTATTTTTACAAAATATGTTGACGAATAATGGTATGTTTGGTAAATTGTAAATGCATCAGGACAGAAACATAAATGAAAGCCCTTCAATGTACTGTTCAAAATGTAAACTTTGTAGATGAACGGAGGTAAAGGCATTGCATAACTCATTAGAAGCTAAACACAGTCCCGTGGTGCCGAGACATAAGGGCTCATTGCTTGACTATATAAAGAAACATTACTTTCTTTATATCTTGCTCGCACCGGCTGTAATTCTGACCCTTATTTTTAAATATGGTCCTATGTACGGTGCGATCATCGCCTTTAAAGACTTCAGCCCAATCAAAGGAATAATGGGAAGTGAATGGGTGGGGCTTTACAATTTCGAGAAATTTCTTTCTTCTCCCAATTTCGAACTGATCTTTATGAATACGCTTCAATTAAGTTTCTTTGGTTTAATTCTGAGCTTTCCAGTTCCGATCTTGCTTGCTTTGATGTTGAATCAGGTACGCAGAGCTGGAATCAAAAAGAACATTCAATTGTTCTTATACGCCCCTAACTTTATTTCCGTCGTCGTCGTGGTTGGGATGTTATTTATTTTCTTGTCTCCAACAGGTCCGATTAATCAACTCTTTAGCTGGATTACCGGTGAACCCATTATGTTCATGTCTCGCCCTGAGTACTTCCGCTGGATCTACATACTATCGGATATTTGGACTGGAGCAGGTTGGGCTTCCATTATATATGTAGCAGCTCTTGCTAATGTCGATCCCGAGTTACATAATGCAGCAAATCTCGATGGTGCTAATCTTCTTCAAAGAATCCGTCATATTGATCTGCCAACGATTCGCCCGATAATGGCTATAGTTTTCATCCTTGCAGCCGGTGGCATCATGTCTATTGGATTCGAGAAAGCCTATCTGATGCAGACGGCAATGAACTTACCAACATCTGAAATCATTCCGACTTACGTGTACAAAATTGGTTTGCAGTCCGGTGACTATGCTTACTCAGCAGCTGTAGGATTGTTTAACTCTCTCATTAATGTCATCTTGCTCGTTACGGTTAACTTCATCGTGAAGAAACTCAATGACGGCGATGGTCTCTACTAAGAAAGGAGCAACTAGTCATGCCCATTAAACATTCCGGACTCGATCGCTTTATTCTTGTGCTGAATGCCATCTTTCTAACATTTGCCGTACTTATTGTCATTCTTCCTTTGGTCTATGTTGTAGTCGCTTCCTTTATGGATCCGTCGGTGTTGCTTAGCCAAGGGTTGTCCTTCAAATTGTCAGACTGGTCTATAGAAGGGTATCAAAAGATTCTTTCTAACCCGGCCATGATCCGTGGTTTTGGAAATGCTGTTATATACTCCGTTTCATTTGCTATCCTCACCGTCCTTGTCTCGATCTGTGCAGGGTACGCCTTGTCTGATGACAGGTTAAAAGGAAAAGGGTTTTTCATGACACTTTTTATCATTACCATGTTTTTTGGTGGAGGACTGATCCCGACTTACCTTCTCGTTAAGAACCTTGGTTTGCTTGATACGGTTTGGGCTGTCATCATTCCGGGGGCGGTGAATATATGGAACATCATTCTCTCCAGAACATTCTTCAAAGGTGTACCGAATGAACTGAAGGAAGCTGCTAATGTGGATGGAGCGTCTGAAATGCGTATATTTTTCAGTATCGTATTACCGCTCTCAAAGCCAATTATTTTTGTGCTCGCTCTGTATGCCTTTGTTGGTCAGTGGAATTCCTACTTTGACGCAATGATCTATTTGGATAATCCCAATCTTCATCCGCTACAACTCGTACTGCGTTCCATCTTGATTCAGAATCAGGTAGATCCGGGCATGATCAGTGATCAACTTGCTATGGCAGAAATGAAACGATTGTCTGAAATTATTAAGTATGCTGCCATTGTTGTTTCTAGTTTGCCGCTTATCATTATGTATCCTTTCTTTCAGAAGTACTTTGAAAAAGGTGTCATGGTCGGTTCCCTTAAATAGGAAACAGGCTTGCACATAGACAAAGATAAGTTACTCATACCCAAATTTGTGGAGGTCATAGCAGATGAAAAGAATAAAAAAAACAAGAGTTTCAATGAAAGCAGCTTCCGCTTCTGTACTTGCTTCTCTTATGTTCCTGACTGCATGTGGAGGTGGAGGAGAGAGCGCGGCGAGTAAAGAACAGGACCCAAATGGTAAAGTAACCGTTAACTTTATTACGCAAAGCTCCGCACTTGCACCAGCTGATCCGAACGAGAAACTGATCAATATACGCCTTGAAGAAAAAACGAATGTTCATATTAATTGGAAGAATTTCACGAATGACGTATTTGTTGAAAAAAGAAACTTGGCTGTAGCCAGCGGTGATCTTCCCGATGCTATTTTTAATGCAGATTACAGTGACTATGAGTTGCTCAAACTTGCAAAAGACGGTGCCATCATTCCGCTGAATGATCTCATTGAGAACAATATGCCAAACTTTAAGAAAGTGCTGGAAGAGGCTCCTGAATACAAGAGTATGATTACGGCTCCAGACGGCAACATCTATGCATTCCCTTGGATTGAAGAATTGGGTAACGGTAAAGAAAGAATCCAGGCTGTAGACAGCATGCCTTGGATCAATGTGGAGTGGCTTAATAAGCTCGGCCTTGAGATGCCCAAAACAACAGAAGAATTAAAAGAAGTGTTGATTGCGTTCAAGACAAAAGATCCGAATGGCAACGGTAAAGCGGATGAAATTCCTTTGTCCTTTATTAACAAGCCGGGATCAGAAGATCTGGCATTCCTCTTTGGCTCGTTCGGATTGGGTGAGAATCCTGACCATGCGGTTGTAAGCGATGATGGCAAAGTGATTTTTACAGCGGCACAAGAAGACTATAAAGAAGCAGTTTCATTTATTAATGAACTATATAAAGAAGGACTTATAGACATCGAAGCATACACGCAAGACTGGAGTACTTACCTTGCAAAAGGGAAGGATCAAAAATATGGACTATACTTTTCTTGGGATAAGGCCAACGTTACGGGAGCAAACGATACTTACGATGTCATGCCCCCACTTGCGGGACCGGATGGGGAAGTTAACGTAACAAGAACGAACGCTCTTGGACTCAGCAGAGGTAAGATGGTTGTTACTAGTGCCAATAAAAACTTGGAAACGACAGCAAAATGGGTTGATCAACTATACGATCCAGTGCAATCCGTACAGAATAACTGGGGAACTTTTGGAGACGACGCACAGCAGAATATCTTCGAATTTGATGAAGCAAAAGGTATGCTGAAACACTTGCCACTTGATGGTGCAGCTCCTGTTGAACTGCGTGAGAAAACAAGTATCGGTGGACCGCTTGCCATACTTGATTCCTATTATGGTAAATATACAACCATGCCAGATGATGCAAAAGGCAGAATGGATATTATCAAGAACATTATGGCACCAAATATGAAAGCAGAAAATGTAATGCCAAGCGTATTTAATTCCATTGAAGAGCTTGATCGAATTACGACAATAGAAACAGACCTCTTCGCCTATGTACTTAGAATGCGTACTGAGTGGTACCAAAACGGTAAAATCGAAGCGCAGTGGGATGAATACCTGAAAGAACTGGATCGTCTTGGTTTGCAAGAATGGCTTCAAATTAAGCAAACTGGCTATGATAGAGCAACAAAATAAATAAGTCTAACATAAAACGGTGAAGGCCGTGTTTCAAGCAGTCACACTGCTGTGCACGACCTTCCTCTATTAAAAGAGAGATGGTCCTTGAATTCAGGACCTAATTATAGGAGTAAAGGAGATAAACGATAATGTCGACGATTGCGAAACAAAATTACCGAGGTCTCTATCATTTTTCACCGAAGGAAAAGTGGATGAACGATCCAAACGGTATGGTTTATTTTGAAGGAGAATATCATTTGTTCTTCCAGCATCATCCAGACGGGATGACTTGGGGTCCCATGCATTGGGGTCATGCGGTAAGTAAGGATCTTGTTACCTGGGAAGAACTCCCTATAGCGCTCGCGCCAGATGAACTGGGAATGATTTTTTCAGGGAGTGCTGTTGTGGATTGGAACAATACAACTGGATTTTTTGGCGATAAGCCAGGGCTCGTTGCCATCTTTACACATCATTTGGAAATGCCGGAGGGTAAACCAGCCATTCAGCGTCAAAGTCTAGCTTATAGCAAAGATAACGGAAGAAGCTGGACGAAGTATGAAGGGAACCCGGTACTAGAAGATGGTAGATTCGTTGATTTCCGTGATCCGAAAGTGTTTTGGAACGAGGAGACGAGTAAATGGGTAATGATAATTGCTTGTGGACAAACGGTGTGTCTGTATCATTCTCCAGATTTAATCAATTGGACGTTTGCCAGCGAGTTTGGCGAAGGAATCGGTTCTCACGATGGTGTATGGGAATGCCCGGATTTGTTCCCACTTGCAATTGATGGCGACAAATCGAACTTAAAATGGGTGATGCTTGTGAGTATTGGTGCTGATCCTGCTTTTGTAGAAGGTTCAAGAACTCAGTATTTTACAGGTGAGTTTGATGGAGAAGTTTTCACGCCGGATGATGATTCTCGTTCAACCCGTTGGATTGATTATGGGAGAGATAATTATGCTGGTGTAAGCTGGTCAGATGTTCCTGCTAAAGACGGAAGACGACTTTTTATCGGTTGGATGAGTAACTGGATGTATGCGAATCAAACGCCAACAGAAATTTTCCGCGGTGCGATGACCATTGCAAGGGAACTTTACCTAGAATCCAGAGGAGGGAGAATCGTTCTTGTCCAGAAGCCAGTAAAAGAGCTGGAAGCGGCCCGAATTCCTGTCCTTTCGTTACAGAATATATCTGTAAGAGAACTCAATGCTTCTCTTGCTGAGCTTCATCTGGAATCATACGAGATCAAATCTGTGTTTTCTCGAGATAAGTCTGTTGGTTTCAAAGTTAGAGTAGGGGCAGATAAACAAACTGTTATCGGTATTAATGCAAAGACGGAAGAATTGTATGTAGATCGGATGATTTCAGGCCAGCATGATTTCCATGAACATTTCCTTGGGCACCATTCTGCAAAATTAGAAGCCCTCGGTGAGTCAAATGATCTTCACATTTTTGTGGATTGCTCTTCAGTTGAAGTGTTCAGTAATGGAGGTCAAGCAGTTATTACAGATCTCATTTTCCCTGAGCGTGAATCTACGGGTCTTGCAGTATTAGCAGATCATGAGGATGACTTGGTCATTTCAGTCGATGTCTATAAGTTAAATCCCTCTTCCGATAAAACAAGAAGTAGCCAGCGGGAGGTTTGATTTTATATGCGTATAGGAGCTATTGAAGCCGGTGGAACAAAATTTGTGTGCGGCATCGGGGATGAAAACGGGCAAATTGAAGATCGAATTAGTTTTCCAACGGAACATCCGGATCTGACGTTGCCAAAAGTGATTCAGTATTTTCAAGACAAGCAAGTAGAAGCGATCGGAATTGGATCGTTTGGTCCGATTGATATCTGTCCAGACAGCCCGACTTATGGTCATGTTACAACAACGCCTAAGCCAGGCTGGGGGAATTACGATATGCTCGGAACTTTGAAACGAGTATTCTCCGTTCCCTTTGGCTGGGACACAGACGTCAACGCGGCAGCATTTGGTGAGGTTAAGTGGGGCGCTGCTAAGGGATTGTCCAGTTGCTTGTATTATACCGTTGGCACAGGTGTAGGTGTTGGTGTGTATTCAGAAGGTAAACTTATTCATGGTCTTGTTCATCCAGAAGGGGGGCATGTCCTTACGAGGCGCCATCCTGACGATCACTTCGCAGGGGTATGCCCTTATCATGGGGATTGTCTAGAAGGAATGGCCGCGGGTCCTGCTATTGAAGCAAGGTGGGGGCTGAAGGGCCATGAACTTCCGGTGGATCACAAGGCATGGGAAATAGAAGCATTTTATATAGCTCAGTCGATTACGGGTGCCATTTTACTAAACTCTCCTCAGAAAATCATTCTGGGTGGCGGTGTAATGCAACAGTCGCAGTTGTTTCCGCTCATTCGGCAGGCTGTACTCCAGAACCTGAACGGTTATGTGAGCTCAAGCGCTATTTTGGAACACATCGATGATTATATTGTTTCACCAGGTCTAGGACAACAGGCGGGATTATGTGGTGCGCTGGCCCTTGGACTCTCAGCACGAGAAAATCATATTGCTTCCCAATAATAAATGAATATAGAGTGGCGGCCAGTGAAGTTAAAGATACTGGCCTCCTTCTTTTTTATTCAAATAAGAGATTAGTAGAAGATAAGAAAAGAGGTAAAGGAAAATGAAGAATAAATCCAAATCCACATTATGTTTTCTTATGGCTTCGGGACTTTTTATGACTTCAACAGGGGTTTATGTAGCTAACCCGGGTACTGGCTGGGCAGCGCTTGCAAATCAAGCGGCAAGTAAACAGGTAAAGGAGAGCGTTTCTATTATTGAAAGCGTTAACAAATCGAATACAAATTTGACAGGCTGGAAATTAAAAGGAAGAGGTAAACTCGAGGATACGTCAGAAGGGATTTTGCTCACTTCTGAACCAAAAGAAAATGTAATGGCCATTTCCGAAACGGTATCAGAAGATTTTATCTATGAAGCTGATGTAATGGTCAAAGATATGAAAGCGGATGCAACTTTACTCTTCCGTTCTAATGACGATGGCTGGGGTTCATATATGCTCCAAATCGTGCCTAATGCAGGCATGATCCGTTTAAGAGATGCTAGCAGTGGAGAAGGCAAACTAAAAGAAGAGCGCCGAATTTCTGTAAAGGCAGGGGAAATCTATCATCTAAAAGTAAAGGCAGAGGGTTCTTCTCTGAAAGTATATTGGGGTGATCAGTATAAACCTGTGATTGATATTCAGGATCGTACATATTCTTCCGGAAAGCTTGGACTCCACGTATGGGATGGTTCCGCATTGTTCCAAAACATCTTAGTGAGCGATTTGAAAGGAAATCTGGGTACAGTAAATGTACATAAAGGACAATGGCAACCAGATATCCGTGGTAAGAAAGGAACAGTAATAAACCAAAGTAAGGCTAGGCAAGTCTATGACAAACAGGTTGTAGATTTTGTGTATGAAGGAAATATCTCATTGAGCCCCGATTCCGCCGCAGCTCTTTCATTCCGTTCTTCAGCCGATGGAACAAGCGGATATGAAGCTACTCTGGTGAAGGAAGCAGATCAGGTTCAGGTACGTTTGACGAAAGCAAACGGAACTACGATTGCTAATTCGCAGCGGACTTATCCGAGTCAAGAAGGAGCAAAACATCATGTTGAAATCAAAGCGAAGGGAAACAGAATTCAAGTATTCGTGGATGGATATACTCCAGCAGCGATCGATGTAACAGATAAAACTTATACAAAAGGAAATGTAGGAATTGTAGTCAAACAGGGGATCGCTTACTTTCAGGATACGTATGTGACTGAAGCTAGCAGTTACTATACTGAAAAATATCGTCCTCAGTATCATTATACGCCCATTCGTGGCTCAGCCAGTGATCCGAATGGACTTGTTTACTACGAAGGAGAGTATCACCTCTTCCATCAGGATGGAGGCACGTGGGCGCATTCCGTTAGTAAAGATATGTTGAACTGGAAGCGGTTACCGATTGCGCTTCCGTGGAATGATAACGGGCATGTCTGGTCTGGGTCTGCTGTAGCTGATTTAACAAACGCATCCGGATTGTTTGGGGATTCTGGAGGAAAAGGACTCGTCGCATATTACACTTCCTACAATCCCGATGGACCGAATGGAAATCAGCGTATAGGCCTCGCATACAGCAAGGATGGAGGGCGTACTTGGGAATATTCTAAAGATCGGCCGATTGTTATCGATAACCCAGGCAAGAAAGGAGAGGACCCAGGAGGATGGGATTTCCGTGATCCGAAAGTAATTCGCGATGACGAGAACAATCGCTGGGTTATGGTTGTGTCCGGTGGAGATCATATTCGATTCTTCACATCGACAAATTTATTGGACTGGACCCTTACGGATAGTTGGGGTTTCGGTGATTACGTTCGGGGTGGAGTATGGGAATGCCCTGACTTGCTCCAGTTACCAGTAGACGGAACATCACAAAATAAATGGGTGCTGATGATCAGTACGGGGGCGAATCCAAAAACGGGCGGTTCAGATGCCGAATATTTTGTTGGAACTTTAACAGCAGATGGTAAATTCGTAAATGATAACCCGGAAGGAAAAGTGCTCAAAACGGATTTTGGTAAAGAATTTTACGCATCAATGTCGTTTTCTAACATGCCTGATCATCGCAACGTAATGATGGCATGGATGACAAATTGGGATTATCCGTTTGCTTTTCCAACGACGAATTGGAAGGGGGAGCTTTCGATCCCTAGAGAAGTCTCCTTGGTAACGACAAAAGATGGAATTAGGCTTGCTCAAAATCCGATTAAAGAATTGGGGTCATTGCGTAGTTCGCTATATTCTGTCACGAACAAGGATATAAGTCCTTCTTCTCAAAACCTACTGAAAGGGGTTGCCTCGGGAGCCTATGAGATTGAAGCAGAAATAGAAATCCCTGAAAATGGTAAGGTTACAGAGTTTGGCTTTAACGTTCGTGAGAGTGGAAATCAGAAGACGGTTGTGGCTTACAAACCGGGTGAGAACAAAATGTTCGTGGACCGTTCGGCTTCCGGAGTGACGGATTTCTCCAGTCTTTTTAGTACTTTACATGAAGCGCCGATGCAACCGGAGAACCAGCGAGTCAAAATACGTATTTTGGTTGACGAATCTTCCGTTGAAGTGTTTGGGAACGGAGGTAAAGTTGTTTTCTCCGATGTCATTTTGCCAGATCCGGCTAGCAGAGGCATGAGTTTCTACACCAAGGGTGATAATGTCAAGGTTGTATCTCTGAAAGTAAATCAACTTGGATCGGTATGGAATCAAGACTCGAATTCAACAACCAAGATTATGATGGATACAAGTGATCGTGAACTGAGCAAAGGAGAAAGCGACACACTACTTGCGATGGTGGAAAATGGACCGGGAAATGGCGCGCAGCCAGTGAAGTGGATATCTAGTAATGAAAATGTGGTAGAAATAAACGTGGTGGATAAATCTAACGCAAACATTGTAGCAAAAAAAGAGGGTGAATCCGTCATTACTGTCTCTACCCCGAATGGGAAGGCTACAGCAAGTGTGCTTGTTAAAGTCTCAGGTGGTGAATTCTATACCAATCTAAGTGGATGGAAAAAAGACCTGTCAGCAGCTTCTTGGGTTGTAAGCGAAAATGGAATTCGTGGAAATTACGCTAGCGACGCCAATTATATTGCTGAGCAAAAAGCAGGGAATTTTACTTATGAAGCAGATATGATGCTTGGGAAAACGGGTGGAGCAGGGTCGATTTTGTTCCGGGCAAGTGAGGACGGACGAAGTGGATATTATTTGAATATGGACCCGAATATGAAATCAATTCGTTTGTTTTATAAGATTGATGGCCGTTTTGAAGACCGTCAGGTGTTAGCCGAAGTTCCAAGTTTTATTCAGCCTGGTCAAACCTATAAAGTGAAAATTGAAGCGAACGGACCGCATATAGTAGTACATGTGGACGGACAGAAAGTAATAGATCTTATGGACGGTGCGTTTGCGGAAGGTCACTTTGGGCTTAATGTATTTGGGGGATATGCATCATATCAGAACGTGAATGTAAGCGGAGAAGAACCTGCGAACTTAATGACATCTAGCCTCGTTAATAGGGTGAGTAAGAAATCAATCTATACCGCAAACCTAGCAAATGGGGAAGTTGTTTCTTTGACTGACACGGCAGCTGATGATCAGAAGTGGGTGTTTGTGCCAACAGGTGATGAAGTGGGTTCCTATTCCATTCGTACAACGGCCGGCCAGGCCCTTGATCTAGACACGGGACAAAATAAAATTCAATTGTATCATTATCTTGGCTACAATAATCAGCGCTGGCTTCTTCACAAGAATGATGATGGAACGGTTAATATTACTTCTGTTTATCATCAGAAAGCACTCGAAGTATCGGAAGATGATGCGACGCTCCTTTTAAATGATCTTGATCCAACCCTTGTTCGACAAAAATGGGTGATTTCGAACTATATAGGAAGATGAAAGTGAGGAGGAGTTGCTACTTATGGCGGCTCTTTTTCTTTTTATTCAGAAACGAGTGAGATGATAAAATCAATTTTCCTAATTACAATAGAAGGGATTGTCACTATATTACCGAAATAACTTGAGAAGGGATTGTCACTATATTACCGAAATAACTTGGTAATAGAACGAAAGGGATGAATGAGAACATGCATGAACAGTTGCTCCTTTCACTTGATTTACCACAGAGAACCATTGTTTTAAGTCTACAGCCCGGTCCCTACGAGGAAATACGAAGTGGCCAAAAGAAGATAGAATTTCGCCGAAGATTTATAAATGAACCCGTAGGCGCCTTTATTTATGTCTCATCGCCTATCAAACAAATAAAAGCCTTTATCGAGTTTGGTAAGCCGGATCACGAGGAAATATCTACATTGGTATCTATTTCAGAAAAAATGAATCCAGGGACCGGAGAGAGTTTGAAGGAGTATTTTAAGGGACTGAATTCTGGGTATGCTATCCCGATCCTTTCTTTTACGGAATTCTCACCTTTATCATTAGAGTTACTAAAGGGAGGATATCATTTTACACCGCCTCAATCGTATATGAATCTGTCTGCCAATCCGCTTTTAGAAAAAGCCTTATTTCAAAAAATAAAGGGAATGAAATTAAAATAGAAGGGCTGAAGATGAAAATTCTTCAGCCCTTCTTCTTTTCTTTGTTATTATTTTGTTATTTTGTTATTATCAATATTTATTGTGTTTTGTTAAATGTATGAATCATCAATTTGTTGAATTATTTTCAAAAAAAGATAGGAAATCGGCTAATCATGCTTTATAATCAGTGTTAATAACATTGCCTCTTCTATGTAACTGTATGAAACATAGGATAACAATATATAATAATTATTTTTAATTGTTATTTTTATAGATAACAAGCATCGGTTTTGTTATGATTGCTGATTTGTTTGTTTTAGTTAAACCTGTAATCGGTAAAATAAGTACCTAATGCAGTTAGTTTTGAGAGGAGGTGTTGCGGTATTAATTGAAAGCGCTTCATGACAATACTTGAAAGTAGGCTGATTCATCCAATCGTACTCAGGAGGGAATGTATGAAACGAAAACCTTTAGTTCTTTTCCTTGTGTTGTCCATGATGATCGTATTGGTTCCGGCTAATGAATCTAAACTTACAGCAGCACCCATTATTTATGAAGCAGAAGATGCGGTTTTATCTGGTGTTGAAGTCTTAACCGAAATCGAGGGGTATTCTGGTACTGGATATGTAGGTGGTTTTGATCTAGCTGAAGATAAACTAACATTTGAAGTTTCTGTTCCAGAGACGGCTCTATATACTCTCGAGATCGGATACGCTTCTCCTTATGGTGATAAGAACACGTCACTCATAATTAATGATAAACCACAAGGTGAAGTGACACTAAGACAAACCTCAGAATTCACTCAAGTTCAGGCAGGTAAAATCCTTCTGCAAGAAGGAACAAACCATATTAGCTTTCTATCGAATTGGGGATGGTATTTTATCGATAACATTCGGTTAGAAAAAGCATCTAGTCCACCGCCGCATAACATTAATAAAGAACTTGTTAATTCAAAGGCTTCTAAAGAAGCCAAGGCACTCTATAACTACTTGAAATTTGAATATGGAAATCATATTTTATCAGGCCAACAAAATTTAGCGGACGCGAATTGGATTGCAAAAAATATCGGTAAGAAACCTGCCGTTTTAGGGCTTGACCTCATGGATTATTCACCTTCTCGCGTAGAAAGAGGGACGACTTCATCTGATGTTGAGCATGCCATTCAGTGGGATAAAGAGGGCGGAATTGTTACTTTTGCCTGGCACTGGAACGCGCCTAAAGATTTGATTGATGAACCGGGAAAAGAATGGTGGAGAGGTTTCTATACGGATGCCACTACTTTTGATCTCGAAAATGCCTTAGCTAACAAAAACTCAGAAGATTACAAGCTTTTAATTCGGGATATGGATGTTATTGCCAAGGAATTGAAACGACTTGAGAAAGCGAAAGTACCTGTTCTTTGGAGACCGCTGCATGAAGCAGAAGGCGGCTGGTTCTGGTGGGGAGCTAAAGGCCCTGAGCCTGCTAAAGAACTGTACCGGATTATGTATGATCGTTTTACAAAAGTACACAAATTGAGCAATCTCATTTGGGTGTGGAACTCGGAAAATCCAGAATGGTATCCCGGCGATGAGTATGTCGATATTGTAAGTGTTGATAGTTATCCGGCCGCAGGAGATTATGGTCCGGTCAGTAACCGGTATGAAAATCTCAAGACTCTTGTTGGTGACCGCAAGCTGGTTGCACTGACGGAGAATGGACCTATTCCCGATCCAGATTTACTACAGATTTATCGGGCAGATTGGAGCTGGTTTGTCACTTGGAACGGGAACTTTATCAACGATGGTTTGCAGAATGAACGGGAACATCTTGTGAAGGTATATGAGAGTCCTTACGTGATAACGCTCGATGAACTTCCTGATTGGAAAAAGAAATTCAAAAAATAACGAAAGTCTAGGAGCAGACCAAGTTGTTGGTTTGAAGACTATGGATCTTTCCTCTGGAAAAAAGAAGTCTGATGCTAATGGGATAGTATCCTGCTTTCCCTTAGCATCACTCATTTAAACAATACGAGATTTTTGAGAGGAGCAAGAAAAAATGCCGATTTACATAGAGAAAGAATCATTACGTTTCCATTTACAAGGGAAAACAACAAGCTATCTTATGCAAGTAGTCGATGGTTATTTGGTCCATTTATATTGGGGAAAGAAAATAAGACATGAGCAGGATTTAAGTCATGTACCAGGCGTGCCGAATCACCAAAATCTAGACCTCATTCCACAGGAATATCCGCAGTACGGAAGCGGGGATTTCAGGGAACCTGCTTATCAAGTTCAGTTAGCGGATGGAACACGGATTACAGAACTTGTCTATTCTTCCTATGAGATCACAGAAGGGAAACCTACACTGGGTGGTCTTCCTGCCGTATATACCGAATCTAATGAAGAAGCCCAGACACTTACGATTGAACTTAAGGATCTTTACACGGGGTTATCCGTTTATGTGAGCTACAGCGTTTTTCATCATATGGATTCCATTATTCGATCGGTTCGATATGAACATAAAGGGAAAGACAAGCTGCGTCTGCTTCGTGCGCTCAGCATGAGCGTAGATATGAATGTATCAGAATATGATTTTGTTTATCTAAGCGGTGCGTGGGCTAGAGAAGCAAATATCGTTAAACGCCCTCTTGGCCCAGGAAGTACACGGATTGAAAGCAAACGAGGTATGAGCAGTCATCAACTGAATCCTTTCATGGCACTTGCCAGCAAAGGGACTAATGAAACTGTAGGAGAAGTTTATGGTTTTAGTATGGTTTATAGCGGTAATTTCATGGGATCAGCGGAAGTAGACCCTCATCGAAAAGTCAGAATTCAAATGGGAATCAATCCGTTTGATTTTGATTGGCTGCTTTCACCAGGTGAATCTTTCCAGACCCCAGAAGTGGTTATGGTTTATTCTTCCGAAGGGTATGGGGGGATGTCAAGAACGTACCACAAGCTTTACCGAACTAGACTTGCCAGAGGCAAGTATCGTGATAAAGAACGTCCGATCCTCGTGAATAACTGGGAAGCAACGTATTTTAACTTTACTGCTGACAAGATTGAAGATATTGCCAAAGCGGGGGCAGATCTCGGGATTGAACTATTTGTTCTGGATGATGGCTGGTTTGGCAAACGGAATGATGATACGACTTCACTTGGAGATTGGACCGTAGATCGAAACAAACTTCCGAATGGATTAACGGATTTAGCTGAGAAAATTAATCAGAAAGGACTTCAGTTTGGACTATGGGTGGAGCCAGAGATGGTATCTCCAGACAGTGATTTATATCGAAGTCATCCGGACTGGTGTCTCCATGCGGAAGGGAGAAGAAGAACACTTGCCAGAACGCAGCTCGTTCTCGATCTGTCACGGCCTGAGGTGAGGGATTATCTTTATCAGGCACTAAGCGATATTTTTGAAAGTGTACCGATCTCCTATATCAAATGGGATATGAACCGTGGACTATCTGAGATCGCATCAGCAGCAGCATCTCCAGAACATCAGGGTGAAATTGCTCATAGGTATGTACTCGGATTGTATGATCTGCTAGCAAAACTAACGACGAAGTTTCCGTACATTCTTTTTGAAAGCTGCGCAAGCGGTGGTGGTAGATTTGATCCGGGGATGCTTTACTATATGCCGCAAACATGGACAAGTGATAATACGGATGCGGTAGAAAGATTAAAAATTCAATATGGGACAAGTCTTGTATACCCTGCTAGTGCCATTGGAGCTCACGTCTCGGCTGTGCCGAATCATCAGTTAGGCAGATCTACTTTACTCTCGATGAGAGGGAATGTAGCGATGTCGGGCAATTTTGGATATGAACTGGATTTGACCAAGTTTTCAGAAGAGGAGAAAGAAGAGGTTCGAGCTCAGGTTTCACAGTACAAAAGATTTCGCAGTTTAGTTCAGCAAGGGGAACAATTCAGACTACTTAGTCCGTTTGAAGGGAATGAAGCAAGCTGGATGTTTGTTTCTGCTGATCAAAGTGAAGCGATATTGTTTTATTTTAAAGTGCTGGCGGAGCCATATGCTCTTCCGAGCCTGATCAAACTGCAAGGACTTGACCCCGAAGCTGCCTATGATATCGAAGGTACAGGCACATATGGTGGAGATCTTCTGATGAACGTTGGATTAACGATCCCCGTTCCTCACGGTGATTTTGGAAGTCATGTGTTTTATATGAAGAAGGGGGGATAAGTATATGTCGGATAATACAAATCAGCAAAATCTTATAAAGTATGTAGATGAACAAGCAACAGAAGAAACGAAATCATTATTCTCTTTTTTAATGAATATATCGGGAGATTACATGCTATTTGGTCACCAAAATGATACTACAGAAAGGGTAGTGCAGAGTGCGCTAGGAGATTCAGATACGTATAATTCAGTAGGGGCTTATCCAGCGGTATTTGGAGTTAGTATGACAAGCGATACCAAGCGTCTTACAAGTTTAATTCAAGATTTGCATATAAAAGGCGGGATTATAACACTGGAAGATCATATGCCGAACTTTACTACGGGGAATAGTTTTTATGATGTAACTCCTTGTGTAGCGCATATTCTTCCAGGAGGAAAAGACCATGCTAAGTTTTTGCAACGACTGGATGAGACGGCACTTGCAGCGAAAGGAGCAGTTGACTCAGAAGGGACACCTATTCCTATCATTTATCGCCCTTTTCATGAAAATTCAGGTTCTTGGTTTTGGTGGGGGGCTTCCTCAGCGACGAAGGAAGAGTTTACAAAGTTATGGCATTTCACCATTGATTACTTAAGGGATACCTGCGGTGTGCATCAATTTTTATATGCCTATTCTCCCAATGGACATTTTGCTAGTAGCGAGGAGTACCTCGATCGTTATCCTGGAGATGATTATGTTGATATCTTGGGCTTTGACGTATACGATGACAAACCGACTTATGATAGCGATTGGATGAAGAAAACAGTGAAAGATGCCGAGATCGTCGTTAGTCTTGCGACAGCGAGATCCAAAGTAGCGGCCATTACTGAAGTAGGTATGCGCTGGAATGCGGAAGATGGGCTCAAATTAGACGGTAATACGGTGCCTGACTGGTTCACTTTGCTCCATGATCATCTTATCGCAAGTGAGAAAGCAAAATACGTTGCTTATCTGATGACGTGGAGGAATGACAACCAGGGTATGGGTAACCCGCCTGCGCATTTTTGGGTTCCGTTTCGTAACCATCCTGAATATGGTGATCATGAGATGTTATCTGATTTCATTCGATTTTATGAGCGAGAAAACGTTATATTTGCGGACCGATTAAATAGTCTGAAGGATAAAGCAATGCACAAAAGTAGGATAAATATCACATAACCATAGAAAAAAGAGGAGAAATTTGTCATTTTTGTAATCCTTATATTTAAATCCTTTACATGATATGGTAATCTTTTAAAAAGGCGGCTTCTATGCCTTAGAATTCTTACGAAAGCGATATCATTTCTAAAGTAGAGGAGATGTAACGATGCCGAAAACTCCGTTATTTATCGTAACTGGTGCAAGTTGTGTTGGTAAAACGTCTGTTATCCCTTATGTGCGTAGTCAGCTTTCAGAATTTGATGTGTTTGATATGGATTTAGAAGGAGCATTAAACCCTGAGCATGCGATCGACCACTGGTTGAAAGTTGCTTATCAGATCTCATTAAGTGATCGGGGAACTGTTTTATTTGGAACCATCACCCCCGAAGCCGTGCAAAAAAGTGAGATCAAAAATCGATTCAGCCATATCTACTATATAAATCTGCATTGTGATGATGAAGTACGTGCAAAACGTTTACGAGAGAAAGGGGCAGAAGAGGGACAGATCCAGAAGCATGCTATTCTTGCTAACTGGTTTATTCAAAATGCAGATTCTGCTTTTACTCCGCCTATTTCAACAATCGATACTTCACAGCACTCTCCAGAACAGTGTGCGAAATACATCCGAAAATGGGTGCTTAAATATTGGAGTTCTCGTTATCCTTTGGAAATACGTGCTAACTAGTCAAGAAAATCAATCCCAAACGATAGCTAATAGCTATCGTTTGTTTCATTGCATAAATATAATCGATATTGCTATATCTTCTATAGCCTCGCAGGTGAAAAAGGAATATAATGAATAATTATCAACAATTTATGAATCGTGAATCTTTTTATATCGTCTTCCTTGTTCTCAACCATGTTAGTGCTTAAATTCCATAAATGTGAGGTTGATTATGTCCATGATCATTGAAAGACTGGATTCAGAAGAAACGGCTCTAAGTTGGAAGAAAGCGTTTGAACAACATAAAATTGTGCGCCCAGACTCTTTTTATGAACAGTGTTTGCACGAAAATAGAATTGGACTCCGAGTTACTTTGCTCGTCTATTTGGATGGAGGGAAGCTTGCGGGGTGTGCGCATTTGAAATTTGAATCCGATTACCTATATTTTAAGTCGCAAGGAATTCCAGAAATTAATGATGTTAACATTTTCCCGGAATTTCGTCGAAGAGGGATTGGGAACCAGTTGATTGAAGAATTCGAGAGCATTGCCGCTTACAACGCATATGATAGTATCGGAATTGGTATGGGTTTACATAAGGAATTTGGTGCAGCACAGCGTATTTACTGTAAAAGGGGATATGTTCCTGACGGAAATGGAGTCATGTATGAGCATCGGGAAGTTTCCGAAGGTGAAACGGTGCAAGTGAACGATGATTTGCTTCTTTATTTTGTGAAAGAACTAGGTGTTCCGGGAATATAACGAGACGGTCAGATGCCATGCCGTTATATATAGTGATAAAGTATGGAAACTGACCGTAGGTTAGTAGAATCACGGTCTTTTTTTGGATTCGGAAAGAGAAGGAGTAGATACCCCATGCTGATTCGAATGATTACTCCACAGGATGCAGGAGCACTCTTACGATTGAACAATCAATTGGATGATGAAACAAAGTTTATGTTATTTGAACCCGGGGAGAGAAAAACAACGGTTGAAATGCAGGGAAAAGCAATTTCTTCTATGCTAGGCAGTGGTCACTCTACCATTATCGTTGCCGAGCAGAATGGAACACTCGTTGGACAAATCACGATCGTTGGTTCATCACTAGCAAGAAAGAAACATTCGGCTTACATAGTAATAGGAATTAAACAGGAATATACCGGTGAGGGACTCGGTAGTAAACTTTTCTCTGCTATGGAGAATTGGTGCAAGGAGAAAGGCGTGCATCGCCTAGAGCTTACCGTGATGAAACATAATACAGCTGCATTACGTTTGTACGAGAAGTCTGGATTTAGAATAGAAGGGTCGAAAATGCACTCTCTCTTTATAGACGGCGAATATATAGATGAATATTGTATGGCAAAATACCTGTAAAAAGACCGTGCCCGGATTTTAATCCTGTACTGTCTTTTTTTATTCACAAATTTGCAAATAATGGCAGAATGGAGCTATGATATGTGTATTAAACAAGCAGGGAGCGTGATCTAACCGATGGATTCGAAAGAGCGATTCTCAGAGCGTGTAGATACCTATGTGAAGTACCGTCCTAGTTATCCGGTAGAGGCTGTGGATTACCTCTATGATACAGTCGGGATCAGTCAGAAAAGTATCCTTGCCGATATTGGTGCGGGTACGGGGATTATGTCCGAATTATTGCTTGCTAGAGGCAGCAAGGTCATTGCTGTAGAACCTAACGCAGACATGCGTCAAAAGGCTGAAAAACGTCTGTCTAATAATCCGAACTTTCGTACTCAGCCTTGTTCGGCTGAAGAAACCGGACTCGATGATCAGTCCGTTGATGCTATCATTTGTGCACAATCTTTTCATTGGTTCAATAAACAGGCCGCAAAAATTGAATTTCAGCGCATTTTAAAGCCGAAAGGCAAAGCAATACTCATATGGAATTCTAGGCTAACGGAAGGAAGCGAATTTCTAACGGGTTATGAACAGCTCTTGCATGAATATGGTACAGACTATGAAGATGTAAAACATACGAATATAACAACCGAGCAGTTTGATTCATTCTTTAAGGAAGGAACACTGCAGCTGAAAGAATTTGCGAATAGACAAATTTTTGATTACGAAGGGCTAAAAGGCAGACTTCTTTCCTCTTCGTATAGTCCGGTTCCGGGACATCCCAAACATGAACCAATGCTTCATGAACTGCAGTCTTTATTTGATCGAACTCAGAAGAATAACGAAGTTTATTTTGATTATGGTACTCAGGTTTTCTGGGGAGAGGTATAAATCATATTTTCTTTAAAATAGTTTAATTTACAATGCAGACAAGGGAAGATTGTCGTATTGAAATAGAAAGGAATAAGAAGAGATTGTACAGGACAATGAAGACAAACCTTTTTTATGTAGCTGCGGGAATATACATTGGTATCGCAATTGTATCTTTTATTCCTTGGGTGCAAATCGGTACAAAGATTACTGCATATAGCAGTATCATCGCCTTATTTATTACAATCTATGACTCTTCTAAAGTAAGTTACCAAATAGCTAGAACAGTAGGAAATCCGCAAAATCAAAAGTTTCATTATATTTTTATGTTATCGATGAAGATATTGATGATCATCTCACCATTTGCCCTGCTGTATTGGATTAACTATGAAGACGATGAAGCAGTGATATCAAAAATAAGTAATTATGTGACTTTTGCTGCTATTGGCGTTGTGTTTTTTACAAGAGGTATGGAATTAAAAAAACAACCAAAACACGAGCTCAAGTAAATTTAGACCACTTGATAAAAGCCATGGATCGAAGTCTAAGACCTATATGGGAAGAGGTATAAAAAAGGAGGTCTATTGTAATAGCGGTAAGTGGAAATCTATCTGTCGTCATTCGTAAATTAAGGCCGGAAGATGCAGGACTTCTCGAAAAATGGTTATCAGATCAAGAAGTACTTCAATATTATGAAGGCCGAGACCGTCCTCATGATGCTGAGCTTGTTCAGCGTCATTTTTATGAGAATAAGGATGAGGTTCACGCTTGTATTATTCAGTATAATGCAGTGGATATTGGATATATCCAGTATTATGAAATAAAGTCTGAAGAAGCAGAAGAGGTTGGATTAGCGATACATCCGGGGGAACTTGTCTATGGAATGGATCAATTCATTGGTGAAGCATCATACTGGAATCGGGGAATTGGTACGAAATTGCTGGAGTTCATGATCCGTTATCTGACTAGAGAATGTGGAGTTGACCGCATTATAATGGACCCGCAAGAGTGGAATCAAAGAGCAATACATGTGTATGAAAAAGTAGGCTTTCGGAAAGTGAAATTGTTATCAAATCATGAATGGCATGAAGGAACATATAGGGATTGTTGGCTTATGGAGTTTGCCGTTCAGAAGGAATAGTAGTTAAACATATAATATATAAGTAGAAATATGGTCATAGCAAAGATATGGCTATATTTTTTATATTCATATCGATAATGATTTTCAATATCAATATATTGAAGGGATAGAATCCAACGAGATATGCTCACCTAAGATGAACTGTCCGATACATAAACATGAGGTTTTCAAGGGGAAATCAAATGCAAAAAGAACTTAAACTGTACGATGTTACAATCATCCAAATTGAAAGAATTCATCGAACGGACAGAAGAACAAGATGATGAATCAATCAAAACAGCTTCGAACTAACAGAGCTGCTTTTCCATACCAAGCTGGAGGAGAGACATCAGTTTACCATAATATGAATTATGTAGTTAAAAATTAAAATAAGGGGTTCCTTTTATAATCCTCCTTTCTTATGATGGAAATAGAGAAAATCTGCTAAAACTGGTTCGATTGTACGTATGATGTTTAGTAGGTTACAAGTTCTCTTTGCATGGATAGGAATATATATTGAGGAGGTTTCTGCATGGTGAAAGTACAAGAACGTCGGCATCTAGTCTTAATTGGCAACGGGATGGCTGGGATCAACACGGTGGAACAGATATTAAAACTGGCGCCCAGCACCTACAGGATCACCGTATTTGGGAGCGAGCCTTATCCCAACTACAATCGTATTCAGTTATCGTACGTGCTAGAGAAGAGTAAAGCAGTAGAAGACATTATTCTGAACGACTGGGATTGGTATTTAGAGAACGAAATAGAGCTGTATACGGGAACGACAGTAACGCATATTGATACGGAACAAAAAATCGTGAAGGCAGACAATGGTATAGAGGTTCCATATGACACACTTATTATTGCAACCGGTTCCAACCCGTTTATGCTTCCTGTTCCAGGAGCGGATAAAGAAGGAATTGTAGGTTTCCGAGATATCGCAGATTGTGAGAACATGCTGCATGCAGCAGATCAGTACAAGAAGGCTGCTGTTATTGGCGGGGGCTTGCTCGGCTTGGAGGCGGCCAAGGGGCTGCTTAAACTGGGGATGGATGTGACAGTGGTCCATCTGTTTGAGGAGATAATGGAACGACAGCTTGATCATACCGCCTCACTGATGCTTCAGGCAGAGCTGGAAAGCCAAGGCTTGAAATTTGCTACCGGCAAACAGACCGAGGAGTTTCTGGGTGATGACCGGGTCAGCGGTCTTCGTTTTTCCGACGGAACGACGCTGGATGCGGAATTCGTAGTCATGGCGGTGGGGATCAGGCCAAACACTGCATTAGCCAAGGAAAGCGGTATTTCGGTTAATCGCGGTATTCTTGTGGATGATTATATGCGTACTTCAGCACCGGATGTATATGCGGTAGGGGAGTGTAACGAGCATCGGGGCACTACATATGGGCTCGTAGCTCCGCTGTTTGAGCAAGGGGCTGTTCTTGCGAAGTATCTGTGCGGAGTGGATACGAAGCCGTATGAAGGATCTGTGGTATCTACTCAGCTGAAAATATCTGGCGTAGACGTGTTCTCCGCTGGTGAGTTTATGGATGCAGAAGGGCTGTCTATTGTGCGGATGCATGATGACTGGTTACGTATTTACAAAAAAGTGCTGCTGCGCGGCGGACGGATCGTCGGCGGTGTTCTGGTCGGTGACGGAAAGGAATCCTCCAGACTGCAGCAATGGATTCGAACAGGCACTGTGATGACAGAAGCCATTCATAATGCGATTGTGGGACATGCCTCGGTCGAAACCGAGAATACGGCCGCAGAGCTGGCGGATGAGGAAATCGTATGCGGTTGTAATGGTGTGACGAAGAAGCACATTGTGGATGCCATTAACGAAAAAGGATTAACCACGGTGGAAGAGATCAAGGTGGCAACAAGTGCATCGCGTTCTTGTGGAGGCTGCAGACCTGTTGTAGAGCAGATTCTTCAATATGTGCTCGGGGACAAATATGATTCAGCGGCGGCGAAACAGGAAGCAATCTGTTCTTGTACCACACTGAGCAGAGATGAAGTCGTGACGGCCATTAAAGAAAAGGGACTGATCACATCTAAAGAAGTAAGGTATGCGCTGGAATGGGATAACCCGGAGGGCTGCTCCAAATGTCGACCTGCGCTGAACTACTATCTGGGTATGATCTGGCCGGCTGAGCATGTGGACGAAAAGGATTCACGTTTTGTGAATGAACGTATGCATGCGAACATCCAGAAGGACGGAACATTTGGCGTTGTGCCGCGGATGTATGGCGGGGTAACCACACCAGACGATCTCAGACTTATTGCTGATATTGCGGTGAAATACAACGTCAAGCTGGTTAAGGTAACGGGTGGTCAGCGGCTTGACCTGCTTGGGGTCAAAAAGGAGGACCTGCCGAAGATCTGGAAGGACCTTGGCATGCCGTCCGGTTATGCGTATGCGAAGGCGCTGCGTACGGTGAAGACCTGCGTGGGATCACAGTTCTGCCGATTTGGCACGAAAGATTCGATGGGAATGGGAATATTGCTCGAGAAGAAATTCGAGCGGTTAGATATGCCAGCCAAATTCAAGCTTGCTGTAAACGGCTGTCCTCGTAACTGCGCAGAGTCATCAACCAAGGATATTGGGATCGTCGGCAATGAGGGGGCTTGGGAAATTTATGTTGGCGGTAATGGCGGGATTAAAGCCCGACTTGCAGAACTGCTGTGCAAGGTGCGAACAGATGAAGAACTTCTGGATATTGTCTCCGCGTTCATGCAGTACTACCGGGAGACAGGCAAATACTTGGAGCGGACCTCGGATTGGATCGAACGGATAGGACTTGAGTCCGTCACCGAAGCTGTAGTCAATGATCTGGATAACCGCCGGGCTTTGGCTGAGCGAATGGAGGTCGCCCTGGCGCAGGTGAAGGAACCTTGGAGTGAAATCCTGAATAATTCAAATTTAAGGGAACGGATGTTTGAAGAGATCAGTGTCTCCACGAAACAGGACTAGAAATAGGAAGGGGCTGCAAGATGGAACCGATATTGAATAGAGACGAATATACGTATTACCTAATTGGCAATGTGGATGATTTCACGGAGAGATTGGGACGGGTTGTGCGCTTGGGTAAGGAAGAAATTGCGGTATTCAAGACAACGGACGGACAAATCTGTGCACTTGAGAATAAAAGCCCTGGGCCGCGCGGAGGCACGATTGCAGAAGGAATTATATCCGGGGAGGTCCTGTTCGACCCGATCTGTGACTGGAAAATTTCGCTGACGGATGGTCAGGTGCTTGATCCTGATACGGGTCAGGTTCTGACCTATCCGGTTCATGTTCTCGGAAACGAGGTACGAGTTGGATTACTTAAGAATGGGGGAGGGCTGTTCCATGAGTAAAGATCTTCAGAACAAAAAAATTGTCATTGCCGGGTCGCAAAAGACGGAAGAAATGGCTGAGATTATTGAACGAAGAGGTGGAATCCCCCTTGTCCGGTCACTTCAGGGATTAACGGATTCTGATCCGGTTGAAGTGGAAGAGGATGTAAAGCGTTTTACCCGGCAGGGGGCAGACTGGTTTATTTTCACGACAGGTATTGGATTTGAAGCCATGATTCAAGCTGCGGAGAGGCTTAATGCCGTATCTGAATTCGAAAAGAGATTGAAAGAAACTAAGATCGCTTGCCGTGGTTACAAAACAAACGCCTATTTAAAGAGATCGGGTATTCATCCGGTCGTCTGTGATGACGATGGAACGATTGCAAGTATGATCGAAAAGCTTGAGGTGTTTGATTTTACCGATCAAAAGGTGTGGATTCAGCTTCATGGCGAGTTGTCCTCGCAGTTACATCATTTCATCCAAAGCAAGGGCAGCATGGATGTTCAGGTCGTACTGCCTTATCGTTATCATGCTCCTGAGCAGGAGACGCTTGCATCGCTTATGAATGAACTGATTCAGCGAGAAGTGGATGCCGTTTGTTTCACGACAAGAGTTCAAGTCGGATATTTATTTGATTACGCGAAAGAACATGGACGTGAAGAAGAGTTGAAATCCGTCTTTGAACAGGATGTGCTGGCTGCTGCTGTCGGCAAAGTAACGGCTGAAGCGCTTCAAGATAAAGGGGTAAGCCGGATTATCGTGCCGGAGAAAGAACGAATGGGTGCTTTAATTGTGGAAATCGCGAATTATTATGAAGGTCAGCTAAATGAAGTAAAGGCAGATTAAAAGCGGAGAACACAACATTTGGAGTAAAGGTTGGAATACAAGGGTTGCCTCACTCGGGGTGTTAGCGAGTCGGACAGCTTTTGCTTTTTTCTATAAATAAGAGAGTTGTTTGATTAATAGCAACACTAAGAAGAGGTGAGATATGCAGATACACAAAAGCACATCTGGTCTGAATAAAAGTGGAGAAGAAGCTATGAATAAGCAGGCGTCAAAAGGCTGTTCATCTCGTCACTATACGGTGGCTCAGGATGGAAGTGGTGATTTTTCTACCATTCAGGCTGCAATTAACGCGGTGCCGGACAATGCTAGCGATGAGTCGGAGATCCGAATTAAGCAAGGTGTTTACTATGAGAAGCTTTATATTGAAAAGCCTAAGATTCATCTAATCGGTGCGGGAGCTGAACAAACGGTTATTACTTATGATGATTATGCGTTGAAGAAGTTCCCTGACGGGGAGATGTATCATACTTTCCATTCATATACGACCTTCATTGGAGAAGATGATTTCACAGCAGAGGGACTCTCTTTCGTGAATTCTGCCGGTCCCGGCAAGGATGTTGGGCAGGCCCTTGCCATATACGTGGATGGGGACCGTGCAGCCTTCCGAAGTTGCCGCTTTATCGGGCATCAGGATACGATCTTCACCGGACCGCTCCCGCCGCAGCCGATTGACCGGAGCTTTTTCGGGGGGCCGCGCGATGGCGCAGAACGCCGGAAACTTCGTCAGTATTATGAGGATTGTTATATTGAAGGTGATGTTGATTTTATTTTCGGCTCGGCTACAGCTGTATTTAAGGGCTGTGAAATCTTTGCCAAGAATCGTTTATCCAATATTGCAGCAGTAGAGAATGAGGTGAATGGCTGGATTACAGCGGCCTCTACACCAGAAGACATCCGTTATGGATATGTATTCATGGATTGTACGCTGGAGAGCAATGCTCCCCCGCAATCGGTATACCTCGGTAGGCCGTGGCGAAATCATGCCAAGGTGTGTTTCCTCAACTGCTGGATGGGTGCTCATGTGAAACAGGAGGGCTGGCATAACTGGAACAAAACGGATGCAGAATCTACTGCTTTATTTGCTGAATTTAATAGTGCTGGTCCGGGAGCTGGGAGTAAAAATGGGCGGGTCTCGTGGGCTACGATGCTGACTGAGGAGGAAGCATCTGAGTATACAGTGTCTCACATTCTATCCGGTAGCGATGACTGGCTTCCCTTCAGTCAGGCTATAAAATAATGAAATGGAGTAGGACCATATAATTATGTTTGATAAGATCAGTAGTTAAAGGGATTTATCGTTTTAATATAATAGTAAGAAAACAGGTCAAACATATACGTACAGATTAGATCTATAATGATATTCTTAGTGTAGTAAGCGCGGGATGATCCTGCGCTTTTTGCTTTTCTATGGAATATCCAGCATTGGAAAGACTATTTAATTGCCGTTTCCAGAAGGCTGTGATCAAAAGAATAAAAGAACTGTTTGTATTTGAAGATGATAGCTTGACCAAAAGTTTTTTACTACGTACGTGGATATGTGCATCTCAATCACTTCGATAATTTAACTAAGGTTTTAAATTATCAATTAATGATATCCTCTAACTGTACAGATGGTGAGATATACGTTAATTTTTATGCATAAAAAGAAGTGGAGCTTTATTTCTATTAACTTAGTTATTATTGCGTCATACCAGCTAAAATTCTATTTTAATAGATATTGATTAACCATATTTCATATGGGATAATTTACTATTAGAAAAACGCTGTTCAATATGATATATTAAATATGTACTCTTAAGAAAGAGACTATCAGAATGTGTATCTGATGCATTAATTAAGATATTTAATTCATTTTTAAATGATGGTTTTTATTACCAGTTGAATGATTTATTAAAATATGATAAATTATAAATCCGGTCGAAAAACGCCGGAAAGATTGATCTTTGAAAACTGAACAACGAGGAGTTTTACGCAAGTAAAACTCGTGAGTGAATTAATACAAATTCAATTTGTTGGTCATAACAAATTGAATAGAGAACTTTAAGTTCTCGTCAGCATTTTCTAAATGAGCATATCGTTCTCAACGATATTTTGAAGGTTAGATATTTTCTTGAAGTTATTCAAGAAGTGTTTGACTCGAAAAATCTATATTGGAGAGTTTGATCCTGGCTCAGGACGAACGCTGGCGGCGTGCCTAATACATGCAAGTCGAGCGGAGTCGATGA
>NZ_JACSQL010000020.1:0-34166 GCF_014836635.1 Paenibacillus gallinarum
CGTTGCGTACTCCCATCGTACAGAGGCGCTCTTTTTTATTCAAACTCCAAATTTTTCGTTTTACAGGAATTCTAACGGTAAAACGTTAGTTCAATAATGGAGTATATATTTTTAAAACCGATTTACGATTTCTGTAGCCAAGAAAGCAAGAAAGTAGGAGGTTTAATTTATGAGAGCTCCTCTGAAGTGGATAAGAGCCCTACTAAACCTTAGGGACAATCCGTTTAATATCTTATATTGGCTACTGCTGATAGCTTTTGTATATGTTTTGGTAGGTTTTTTGGGAATGAACTGGTCATAAATCTTCCTTTAATTGAACGTATGAAGCTAACGTAGAAACGTTAGTTCAAGAAAAAAAGCAACCGATCATAAGACCGGTTGCTTTTCCTTTATCACAAATGATGGAATAATTTTTATATAGAATAACTCCATAACTAATTCCACTATAGTTTGGGTTACTATAACCGCAGCAGTTATTACGGCGTACTCGTTGGGTAATGATAAAGCCAATGGTAAGACTACCAAAGAATTTCTTGTACTTGAACTGAACACAACAGCTCGGCTTGCACCAACATCTAGTTTAAATAGTTTCGTTACCATCTTTGAAAAAATAGGCATAAAGATATGAAACAAGAGATAAATTGGTACTACTGCTAAGATCAATTGAAAGTCACTAACCACGTTTTCTATCTGAGAAGCAACTACTACCAGCAGTACTAAAGCCATGAAAGGCACCGGAAGCCATGTAGTGAACTGAAGAACACCTTTTCCTTTCAATCCTCGTTTAGCCCATACTTGAGTTAATATTGCAAGTAGGAGTGGAAGTGCAATTAGAAACAAGAATGCTTCTAGGAAAGGTTCAACCTTTACGATCTGTGCTGTATCTTCACCCATAAACAACCATAGATAAAATGGAAGTAATATCATTTGTAACACAAAAAGTATCGGTGTAGCTGCAAGCATAAGTTTTTCATTTCCACGTCCAAGCTTAGTAAATACAATCACGTAATCAATACAAGGAGTCAATAAAACTAAGTGAATTCCTAGAAGTACATAAGGTGATTGAGGGAATATCATAGTTAAAATCCATACAATGATCGGAACGACAATAAAGTTTGACACCAATAATCCTATTATGAATTTAACATTTGACAATGATTTTTTTAATTCAAGAAAAGGAATTTGTGCAAACATAGTGTATAACAGTATAGCAATGAATGGAGAAATCGCAACTTCAAGTGAAGAACCAAATTGAGGAAGATAGACCCCTGTTAGTCCACCTACAATTAACGTTACAGCGTATATCCATATCTGTTTGTTCTCTAAATTTTCTCTTGTAATCAAAATGGTGCTCCCCTTTTTTTAAGGTAAATTGTAGCATACAAAGAAAGATAAACGAATGAATTACTCAAAACCTTGGTTTCGTAACATTCAGTTCAAAATCTTGTTCACCTTGATCAAGGATAGCAAAAACTGATCTATTTTTTATTGAATTACCGGAAAATAATAGTTTTAAAAAAATCAGCCGCTAACAATCGGCTGATTTTTGGCAGGTTAATACTTTAATTACAAAAAAACAACTCTTTCAAATGTTTGAACTGAACCCCGAATGGTAGACACTTTAAAAAAAAGTGGACTCGATTCGGGGTTTTTCTATTCTCTTTCTAGAAAAGTCCCGTTATACTAACATTACAATTTTAGAACGGAGTATTTTTTATGAGTAAGATTATCTTTAATGAACATCAACAGAGACAACTAGAAGCCAATCCAAACGTTAAAATCGTGACCGACCGCACGATTCAATATACCCCTGACTTCAAACTACAGGCGGTTAAACAAAACCAATCTGGTAAAGGACCCGTAGAAATCTTCACAGAAGCTGGCTTCGATTTGAAGGTGATTGGTATAAAGAAAGCACAAAGCGCCTTAGCTCGTTGGCGTAGAACCTTCCATACCTATGGAGAAAATGGTTTTTTAGAGGAACGCCGAGGAAAAGCGAGTAAGGGACGCCCTAAGAAAGAAAATGCCTCTGCTGAGAAGAAATTAGCTCAAGCGGAAGCACGAATTCGTCTGTTAGAGGCAGAATTGACCCTACTAAAAAAGCTAGACGAGTTGGAAAGGCAGGCGAAGAAGAATCGTCGTTAACAGCCCGAGAGAAATACCAAGTCATCAATGAGACGATTCGGCTGTATCAATTGAAGAATATGGTCCGTTACTTATGTGAAGTAGCTAAAGTGAGTCCGAGCGGCTATTATAAATGGCTTCGAAGTAGCGGAAAACAAGCCCTCCGTGAGGAATCTGATTATCAGGATTACGTCTTTCTAAAAGAGATTTATGATCAGTTCAACGGAAAAATCGGCTATCGTGGTTTGTATATGGAAGTCGCCGAAAAAGCTGGTCAGCCTATGAATCACAAGAAAATCTTGCGTTTAATGCGCAAGTTTCACTTCTTCGCGAAAGTACGAAGAGCGAACCCTTACCGAACATTGACCAAAGCCACGGAAGCTCACCGTCAGGTACCAAACCATTTGAACCGTCAGTTTAATCAGAAGGAACCTGGGAAAGTCTTCTTGACGGACATCACCTACCTACAAATTGGTGGTGGCAAAACGGCTTATTTATCTTGTGTGAAAGATGTGGCGACACGAGAAATTGTCGCTTATGAACTCTCAGCGAGTTTACGAATGGAGATTGTCTATCGAACATTAAGGAAGTTAGAAGATTTTACTCGGAATCGATTGCATCCAGAAGCGATGATTCATTCCGATCAAGGATTTCACTACACCCATCCAGAGTACCAGTCTCAAGTGAAGAGAATGGGATTCCTACAATCCATGTCACGAAAAGGGAACTGCTTAGATAACGCACCAATGGAATCTTTCTTTGGACATATGAAAGACGAAGTTCCTTATAAACAGGCAACCAATATAGGAGAATTAAAACAAATGATTGATGATTACATGGATCACTATAACAACACAAGAAAGCAATGGACATTAAAAAGGATGACTCCGGCAGCATACCGAAGTCATCTCATTGCCGCTTAAATACGAACGTATCCTTTTTTTAAAACTGTCTACTTTATAGGGTTCAGTTCAGTTCTTTGTCTACTTATCTTCTTTTTTCACTTTTAAAAGTCTTAAACTGTTTAGAGTCACGATCAAAGTTGCTCCCATATCCGCAAGAATTGCAAGCCATAGAGTTAGCCATCCAGGTACAATAAGCACTAATGCTAACAACTTAATTCCTAAGGAAAACGCTACGTTTTGTTTGATAATCGCAAGAGTTTTCTTGCTTAAACGAATTGTGTAGGGGAGTTTTCTCAAGTCGTCAGCCATTAATGCAATATCGGCTGTCTCAAGTGCAGTATCCGTACCTGCGCCGCCCATGGCAATACCTACAGTAGAAGCGGCAAGTGCAGGTGCATCATTTACTCCGTCACCAACCATTGCTACGTGTGAATAGCTTTCCCGAAGTTTCTTAATGTAATTTAGCTTGTCTTGGGGTAACAACTCTGCTTTGACTTCGGCTACGCCCAACTGGCTTCCAATTGCATTAGCCGTTGCTTGGTTATCTCCAGTAAGCATAACTGTCTTTTTAACCCCGATAGAATGCAGTTCTTCAATAACCGATTTACTGGAATCGCGTACCGCGTCGGCCACTGCAATCAAGGCAATTACTTCTTGTTGTGTGCCTAGTACCATAACAGTTTTCCCTTGAGTCTGCAGCGTGCTGATTCGCTCGCGTTTCGTATCTATAGATTTAGAGTGTAGTTCCTCAAATAGTTTAGGACTTCCAATAAAGTATAGCTGGCCACCAATGGAAGCTTTTACACCCTTACCTGTAATGGATTGAAAGTCATCAACTGAGTGCGATAGGTCAGCACCTAATTTTTCCGCTTTCCGAACAATTGCAGATGCAAGCGGATGTTGTGAACCTTTTTCAATCAAAGCAGCAATCGAAAGTACTTCACTTTCATTCTGCCCGTTAAATACGGCGATATCTGTTACTTCTGGAAACCCTTTTGTTAAGGTGCCAGTTTTGTCAAAAGCTACAGCTGAAATGCGTCCGGCTTCTTCCAGATGAATACCACCTTTGATCAGAACACCATTCTTTGCAGCGTTGCCGATTGCGGTGACAATTGAAATAGGAGTAGAAATAACCAAAGCACAAGGACATCCTACTACAAGAAGCGATAAACCACGATATATCCAATCTCCCCAGTCAGCACCAAAGAGTGGTGGGACGATGGCGATACCGATGGCGAGCACCATTATTGCAGGTGTGTAATACTTAGCGAAACGGTCCACAAACGCTTGTGAAGGAGCTCGTTCGGCTTGTGCTTCTTCTACAAGGTGAATAATCTTAGAAATAGTAGTATCTTCAACTCGTTTGGTAACTCTGATTTCAAGTAAGCCTTCTTCATTTAGGGTACCTGCAAATACTTCATCATCGATAGTTTTTGTAACAGGAACCGATTCGCCCGTGATTGCCGCTTGATTCAGCGTCGAAGTACCTTTAATGACAATGCCATCCATAGCCAGTTTTTGTCCTGGCTTAACGATCATTACATCTCCAACCTGAATATCATCAACATTCACCATTTTTTCAGAAGAACCACGTCGAATTAAAGCTTCTTTAGGCGCAATGTTCATAAGGGATCGAATAGATTGACGTGCTTTTTGCATCGAGTAGCGTTCTAGAGTCTCGCTTATTGCAAAGAGGACTACAACGACTGCACCTTCGCCCCATTCACCGATAGCAGCAGCCCCAATTATAGCTACTGTCATGAGTGTGTTCATGTCAAACTGCAAACGAAATAGATTCTTAATCCCCTTTTTGAATAAATTATAACCGCCAATAATAATTGCCGCGCTAAATGTTAAAGCAGGAATTAACTCCTCTTCTCCATAGCGAGAAGCGAGAAAATAGCCAGCAGCCATAAACAAAATAGAAAGAATTAAGTTCCAGTTTTCTTTCCAAAAAGGTTCCTTTTTTTCAATAATTCTTTGTCTTTCAGGAGAAATTTTTAAGTTTTCAAATGAACCAGCCTTTTCTAACTCTTCCACGGTGGCATTTCCATAAACGGTTATTTTGGCTGCACCAAAGTTTACCTTTGCATCTGATACGCCAGGAAGATTTTTTACATTATTCTCAAACATACCTGCACAATTTGTACAAGTAAAACCCTGTACACGGTAAACTTGTTTTTCATTGATTTTTTCCTCATGTTGTTGCATGACTCATCAACTCCTTGTATGCATTGAGGCTAATTGAACTAGTTGACGTACATGATCATCTTCTAATGAATAGAAAACTAACTTTCCTTCTTTTCGGTATTTTGCTAAACCAAGTTGCTTTAGTATTCGCAGATGATGCGATGCAGTAGCCAATGAGGACCCAGTAATATTTGCCACGTCACATACGCAAAGTTCTTCTTCACATAAAGAAAATACAATCTTCAATCGTGTTTCATCTGCGAGAGCCTTAAACATTTTTGACATTATCTGAATGTTTTGTTGTTGTAGAGCATGTTGTACTTTACGTACTCTTGTTTCGTCATAACAATAAATCTCACAGCTATCTTTCATGGTACCCCTCCATTAATCAAATGATTGTTTGATTATTATGAGCTTATCATATTATGATTATTCAATCAAACGATCATTTGATTGTTAGAAAATAGTTAAGGGAGGATAACAAAATGTACGATGTATTAGTAATAGGTGCTGGTCAAGCTGGTTTGGCTACTGGTTATTATCTCAAACAGGCCGGTTTAAGATTTTTGATTGTGGAAGCAGCAAACTCAATTGGGGATTCATGGCGACATCGTTACGACTCTCTACACCTTTTTACACCCAGGATATATGATGAATTGCCAGGAATGGAAATGGAAGGAGAGAGGAACGGGCTACCTAGTAAAGATGAGATAGCGGATTATCTTGAGTCTTACGCGAATAACATCGATCTCCCGATCAAATTAAAATGTCCTGCCAAGCGACTTTGGAAAGAAGGGGAAATTTTTAAAATAGAAACATCGGAAGGTACTATTGAGGCACATAACATTATTGTTTCAACTGGTCCTTTCCAGGTTCCAAATATCCCGAAATTTTCTAAACTAATATCAAGAAATGTTACACAGTTGCACTCTTCTGAATATCTTAATCCAAGCCAATTAAGAGAAGGAAACACACTAGTTGTCGGTGGTGGAAACTCTGGTACACAAATAGCAACAGAGATAGCTCAGGATCAAAAGGAAACTAGACCCGTTTACATATCGGTAGCTCGTAATATCTCATTCAAGCCCTTGTATATCTTGAATCAAAGTATTTTTTGGTATTTTGAAACACTAGGGTTTCTTCGCGCAAGCACGCAAGGTCCATTTGGAAGATGGCTGAAAAAGCAGCCCGAGCAAGTATACGGATATGAATTAAAAAAACTAGCTAAAAAAGGAAAAGTGAAGATCTATCCTCGTGCATTGAATGCGAAAAGAGATATAATTATTTTTGAAGATGGAACTGATATTGAAGTGAAAAATATAATATGGGCCACAGGTTTTAAGCGGAACGACGAGTGGATTGACATTCAAGGAGCATTTGATTCACATGGTCAAATTAAGCATTATTCAGGCATGTCTCCGATTAGAGGGTTGTATTATGTCGGGCTCCCTTGGCAAAGTTCTAGGGGTTCAGCTTTATTGGGTTGGGTAAAATATGATGCTCAAAAAATTGTAAGCCATATAAATGTTATAAAATAATATGTTCAACTGATGGGAAACATTAGTTCAGTGAGAAGACAGCTGATTAAAGTGATCAGCTGTTTTTTACTAACGTGTAAGTTCTTAATTAAATGTTAGATGATAAGAGTAGGTGGAAAATTATCAAACCCTTTCTTATCCTTACAGGAAGCCTTGTTCTTCAGGAACATATATGGTTTAGACGCTATGATCTTAAAATATACAACTGAAAAATTCCGCACATAAAATACTTGCAAACTGCAAATAATTAATTTATATTATAATTAACATTTGTAACTTACAAGTATTTCACAACAGCTTATTACGGAAGAGGTGATTTATAATGGATCAAAATTTAAGAGAGCTTTTCCAAGTCTTTAGTCGACGTTTTGGCTTTTTAAATAAAAACTGTTGTCAGGCTGGTGGCCACGATATTTCTCTTGTTCAAAGTCATATTTTATATGAGATTGATCGTCAGCATGAGCCCTCTATGCAACAAGTGGCGGAAACATTAGGAACAGATATCACTACTTTTAGCAGACAAGTACAAACGTTAATTAAAATAAATTTAGTTTCTAAAACACCTGATCCAAAGGATCGAAGAATTTTTATTTTATCACTTACAGAAGAAGGAAAAGAAGTTGCTGAAAATATAGATGGGCAAATGAATCAATATTTGGATGATGTTTTCGCGAATATGAGTCAAGAAGAACAAGAGATGGTTGTACATTCTATTCAATTACTGAACAAAAATATGGAGAAAACCACGAAGTGTTGTACTACCCCTTTAGGGTAATACAATTCAAATAAATACTTGCAATTTGCAACTATATAGGAGTGTAGACATGATTAAAGAAATAATTAGCGAATTTTTTATCATCGCCTTTGAACTATTGGCGCTTTTCGTAGGTATATCATTTGTAGTTAACTTGCTTCAAGGTATTATACCTTACGACAAAATCAACAAATATCTTTCAGGAAAAAACACCTTTTTAGGGGTATTGGCAGCCCTTGTCTTTGCCTTTGTTACACCATTTTGTTCTTGTTCTACCATACCGGTAGTCGTGAACCTATTAAATAAAAAAGTGCGTTTTGGGATTGTCATGGTGTTCTTATTTTCATCTCCTTTATTAGATCCAACTATTATTACACTGATGGCTGCGATGCTTGGTATAAAAGTCGCTATAACATACACCATTATTACTGCCATCTTCTCAGCCCTTGTTGGACTGTTGCTAGAAAAATTCGGTTTTGAAGCAGCAGTAAAAAAAGTGAACATGACTGGATATAAGGAAGGTGAGATGAAATTTAGCTTTAAGGCTGCTGTCACAGAAACGCTAAATCTTATGAAGACCGTTTATCCGTATCTTCTTATTGGTGCTGCAATTGGAGCATTTATTCATGAAGCGGTACCGACAGAATTTATTAGCACATATTTAGGAGGAGATAAGTGGTGGCTTGTTCCAATTGCAGCTGTCATTGGAATTCCATTATATGTGCGTATTGAAACGATGATCCCATTATCTAAAATACTGATCGCAAAAGGAATGGCTTTTCCTCCTGTGATGGCATTGATGATAGGGTCAGTTGGAGCAAGTATTCCAGAAGTAGCATTATTAAATTCCATTTTCCATAAACGATTGGTCGTTGCTTTTGTAGCTTCTGTTATTACGATGGCTACGTTATCAGGATTCTTATTCTACATTATTTAAAGGAGGTGAATCTAATCATGTTTAACTTGTTTAAGAAATCAAAGAAAAACGACGATTGCTGCAGTGTGAAAATTGAAGAGGTAAAAGAGGAAAAGCAATCTTGTTGTAACATAAAAATCGAAGAAGTAAAAGATGAAAAGGATACAGATCTTTCTTCGGATAGCTGCTGCAAGACTACACCTTCATCCTCTAATTAATACAAAAAACAAGGCTCAATATTAGCAGAGCCTTGTTTTTTTATATTCTTTCTTAATTTAAATTTTCAGGGATCATTTTCTCTACAATAACACAGTCAATCCACTGATCTTCTAATTTAGCGTGTTTTTCATAAATACCGACTTCTCTGAATCCACATCGTTCGCACAGTTTTCGGCTTCCCTTATTAAAAGTGAAAATACGAGAAAGTAGTTTCCAGTAACCAGCTTCCTTGGAGACGTTTAATAGCTGGAGTAGGAGGGTGTAACCTACATTTTGTTTTCTAAAATCTTTATGTACATATACTGAAAACTCCCCAATGCCTTGATAACATTCCCTAGAACGATAACTAGATACGGATGCCCAGCCTATAATCTGATGATTTAGTTCTGCTACGAGGATAGGAAATCTTTCACCTTGTGATTGAATCCACTCCATTCGATCTTCTAGCGTTTTAGGGATTGTTTCAAAGGTTGCATTTTTCTCTACGACGAGGGAGTAATTATAAATCTCCATAATTTCTTGTGCGTCTTTTTCAATCGCTGGGCGGACTTGTATTTTCATTTTTTGAACCTCCATCTAGATTCATACTACTAATATAAAACAAAAGCTCATCAAAGTTAGTTTGATGAGCTTAGTTCTTAGTAAAATTATTGATCCAGTGTTTCGCTCCAGTCATGAACGGAGGAACCCTCTAAAAACCTTTCACAGTCCATGGCAGCCATACATCCGGAACCTGCTGCTGTAATAGCTTGACGGTACTTGGAGTCTTGTACATCACCGCAGGCAAACACGCCGGGAATATTGGTTTCTGTCGTTCCTGGATTAACAACAATGTATCCAAGAGGGTCGGTAGTGATCTGCTCACCTAAAAATGAGATGTTTGGATTATGCCCTATAGCTATAAATAAACCGTCAGCTTCGATTATTTCTTCTTGTCCGGTTTCATTATTACGGACCTTTAATCCTCGAATCCCCATGTCTTGGGGAAGTACTTCAATCGGTGTTCGATTTAAAGCAAATGTGATTTTTGAATTTGATTTTGCACGGTCTTGCATAATTTTAGATGCTCTTAATTCATCCCGGCGATGGACTAGTACGACTTCAGAAGCAAAACGAGTTAAGAAGCTAGCTTCTTCCATAGCAGAGTCTCCACCGCCTACTACGATGATTTTCTTATTGCGGAAAAAGAATCCGTCGCAAGTAGCGCAGGTACTAACGCCTCGACCCACATATTCTTGTTCATTAGGAATATCAAGATATCTAGCTGACGCTCCAGTGGAGATAATAACGGATTCTGCCTCAATCTCATCTTGACCTTCAATTTTGATTTTAAATGGTCGTTTGCTAAAGTCCACTTCACTAACGAATCCGGATTTGAACTGAGCGCCAAAACGTTCTGCTTGTTTTCGCATGTTATCCATAAGTTCCGGTCCCATAATTCCATCAGGAAATCCTGGGAAGTTTTCAATTTCGGTAGTCGTGGTTAGCTGGCCTCCAGGCTGAAGTCCTTCAATAACAAGCGGATTCATATTCGCACGAGCCAAATAAATGGCCGCTGTGTATCCTGCTGGTCCTGTCCCAATAATAACTGATTTATACATAAGAATCCTCCTTATAGGGCATATTAGATTAACACTTCGTTTGATTGGTATTAGGTTTTGTGAAGATGCAGCACAATTCCGGAGATAAGATCTTATTGACTTCACTTTCATTTATCCGATAATAACTCCAGGTACCTCTTGTTTCTTTCAGTATAAAGCCGGCATCATGAAGGATCTTAAGGTGATAGGAGAGTTTGGACTGAGGTATATCCATTTTTTCTACCAAATCGCAAACGCAAACTTCTTCATATTGGCAAAGCTCACTCATAATGAGCAGTCTCTTCTGATCAGCTAAGGCTTTAAATTTGGACTCATAGTCAGCCAACATTGCGACATCTGTTGTCATGAGGAATAAACTCCTTTATAAATCAAATAATTTTGATTAATGAAATCCTAACACAGAGAGGCTTTAGTTTCAATACATCAAGATTATTTGATAAATGGATTGATGTTATGTATGATGGAGGCAAAAAGATAATAATTGACCGTACGAAAGGGGTGAAGATCATGAGTGAGGTATTAGCTGCATCTGATTTATCTCTCGTAGCAGATCGTTTAAAACTTTTAGGAGATAAAACGAGGCTTACAATGTTACTGCTTTTAAAAGATCGGGAATGGTGTGTTTGTGAGTTCGTTGATATTTTTGAAATGTCTCAGCCGGCGGTGAGCCAGCATATTAGGAAATTAAGGTCGCTGGATCTTGTAAAAGAGTCGAGACGAAGTCAGTGGATCTATTATTCGCTTCATGTCGAAGACAAACCGTATATTCAGGCAGTTCTGGAGAGTTTACCTGGTGCTCAGCAAATTCTAAAAGACCTTAATAAGCGGGATTTAAAGTCTTCTTGTTGCGTGGAAAAATAAAAAAAGTGGGTTGTTTATATAAGTATATGCTTATATAATGATCACTGAATAAAGGAGGCGGTTCATGACTCATGATAAAGACTATATCTTCGCGTTTTGGTTTTTTTACAGATAAGCACAAATCCTACTTAGTTTATTAGAAGATAGTCAACTTGGAGGTGTTATAGTGGTTTTGACAATCTTAGCTTGTCTCATTTTTTTAGTAACACTGGTATTTGTTATTTGGCAGCCGAAAAACTTAAATATTGGTTGGTCTGCATGTGGTGGTGCTGTTCTTGCTTTGTTAGTTGGAGTTGTAAGTTTCCAAGATGTTTGGGACGTTACTCAAATCGTATGGAATGCGACATTAGCATTTGTGGCCATTATCTTAATTTCACTGATTTTGGATCGTATCGGGTTCTTTGAATGGGCTGCACTACATATGGCCCGAGCAGCAAAAGGAAATGGAATCCGAATGTTTGTGTACATTAGTGTACTTGGCGCTGTCGTTGCTGCCTTCTTTGCAAATGACGGTGCTGCACTCATTTTGACACCTATCGTGCTTGCCATGGTGCGTGCACTCAATTTTGATGAAAAAAGAGTGTTTCCGTTTATTATTGCCAGCGGTTTTATAGCAGATACAACATCACTTCCGCTCGTTGTAAGCAACCTGGTCAATATCGTATCTGCTGATTTCTTTGGAATTAGCTTCAATGAGTATGCTAGTCGAATGATCATTCCTAATCTTTTCTCTCTAGTAGCAAGTATTTTAGTCCTTTACTTATTTTTCAGAAAAAGCATTCCGAAAAAGTTTGATGATTCTGAGCTTAAGGCTCCATCTGAGGCAATTAAGGACCCAGCGATGTTTAGAGTGTCATGGTATGTCCTAGCTATACTTGTTATTGGCTACTTTGTAAGTGAGTTTGTAGGTATTCCGGTATCTATTGTTGCAGGGATCATTGCACTTACCTTCTTACTGCTGGCAAGAAAGAGCTCAGTCGTACAAACGAAAGAAGTGGTGAAAGGTGCACCTTGGAACATCGTATTCTTTTCGATCGGAATGTACGTTGTTGTATATGGACTTCGAAATGCAGGTATGACAGATCTCTTAGCTGAGGTGATAGGATCTTTGGCAGAGCAAGGACTATTTATCGCAACGATGGGTATGGGATTTATTGCAGCAATTCTTTCCTCCATTATGAATAACATGCCAACGGTGATGATTAATGCGCTTGCCATTGATGCAACTCACGCTACAGGAGTTATTCAAGAGGGTTTAATTTACGCAAACGTAATTGGGTCTGACTTAGGGCCTAAAATTACCCCAATCGGTTCATTAGCCACCCTTTTGTGGCTTCATGTACTTTCAACGAAAGGCATCAAAATACCATGGGGAACTTACTTTAAGACAGGGGTTATCATTACAATTCCTACTTTGTTTATTACGCTTCTAGGGTTGTATCTATGGCTTCTCATTTTATAAAAAAATAGCTTTAGTCTTACTAAAAGGAGAAAAAAATTTATGAGTAAAAAAACGATCTATTTCTTATGCACAGGAAATTCTTGCCGCAGCCAAATGGCTGAAGGTTGGGCTAAAAAATATCTTGGTGACCAGTGGAATGTATATAGCGCAGGAATTGAAGCACACGGCTTAAATCCAAATGCGGTGAAAGCGATGAATGAAGTGGGTATTGATATCTCCAATCAAACTTCTGATATTATTGACCCAGCCATTTTGAACGCTGCTGATCTTGTTGTCACTCTTTGCGGTGATGCAGCGGATAAGTGCCCAATTACTCCTCCAAGTGTTCGCCGTGAACATTGGGGATTTGATGATCCAGCAAAAGCTCAAGGAACGGACGAAGAAAAATGGTCTGTATTTCAGCGTGTACGCGATGAAATTGGACAGCGCATCGAAACGTTCGCAAAAACAGGTGAGTAGATAATAAAAGTCCAGTACAAGAGATACATTGTAATTCAGATTAAATTAATTGTGACATCTAAAAGAGTAACAAGGTATTGAACTAATGAAGAAACGTTAGTTTAACGAAAAACAGCGACAATTTAGACTTTATTTCTCGTCTATGACTGTCGCTGTTTCAATATTGGGGATATTCCTATTGATTTGGGGCGGCTTTTTTAAACTTCATCTACTGCTGCTTGATTTTACATTGAATTTTTTTGATTTGCTTCTTAACCGTTTCAACGGATTTGAATAGGTAATTGGCAATTTCCGCTCGATTCATTCCTCTTTCTCTTAAATCATATATCTCTCTTTCCGTCGGCGTTAATACCCGCAACTTACGTTCATTTCTAAATTGATTAATCATTATTTTTGAAACATCTGAATGCAGGAAAATCCTTCGATGAAAGGTATCTCGAATGTATTGTGGGATGTCAGCACACGAACTTTTGGTTATATAGTTCATCGCCCCATGTTCAAATGCCTTCGCTATAATATAATGCTCAGTAAATGAGGTTAACATAATGATATTCTCATATCCCTTTTCATAATAACTCTTAGCAACTTCAATACCATCTAACTCTGTTCTAGTTAGCCCAATATCAAGCAGAACAACATCTATACCACATAATTTTGCTGTTAAAGCTTCATCTTTAGTCGATAAGATTTGAACAAGTTCTATATCTTTGTGTAAGTTTATCAATGCTTTGATACTCTCTTGCCAGAACGGATCATCCTCTATAAGTAATACCTTAATCTTATTCATTCCTCATCACCTATTTGGGAATATTAGAACTACTGATGTTCCTTGCTCCTCTTTACTGCATAAAATTTCAAGACTTCCTTTATGTTTCTGCATCACAATCAAACAAAAATTCAAACCTAAACCATAATTACTTTTTTTCTTTTTGGTTGAGAAGAAAGGTTCCTTTACTCGTTCAAGAAGCTCAGTAGGAATACCGCAGCCATTATCTTTAACGGTAATAAGTGTTTTTCGCTTATTTTTACAAGACTCGATTGTTATTTTCCCTTCCTTTCCACCTATAGCTTCAATTGAGTTAGTGACAAGATTTTTTAAGACCTCCTGAGTGTATACTGGATCACAATTAAGGAAACCAGTGAATTCAAGCTTCATTGCAATAGATATATCTTTTATTTCAATTAACGGACTAAGATCTTCTAAGACCCAATTAATTAAATCAGTTATAAGTATGTTTTCTTTCTGCACTTCAACTTCCTGTGTCTGATTGCGTATCTTGTCTATGAATCCTAAAACTTGATCTGTAGCTGAGTACAGTTTAGAGAATTCATCAGTGATTTCATCTTTGTGTTCTGATTGCTGCTTAGCACGATCTATAATCATTCTGATCTTGTTCATTTCGTCCTTAATAGTATGATTAATGATATCTGTACTATTAGCCGTGACCCTAGCTGTGCTAGTTAATACGTGATTTTTGATCTGTATCTTTACACCTAATACTCCATTTTTTACAGCAAAAACAAGAAAAATAATAAAAGAATAAACAACAAAGATGGTTATGCTCTGGTTGATAAACGAATCAGGATGGAATGTATTTCGTACATTTACAAAGAGGATTATTGCAATAATAGTGGGAACTAATATTAGAGCGTTTTGAATTCGTGCTTCTTTAAGACTCCTATTGTTTTCACTTAAGCATGTATTAAGAATTAATATGGCGGCAATAACATCATATACAGTAGTCCAGGTAAAATAGCTTAATGTTTCGAGCTGTAAATCAAATTGATCATTAGGATAATCATGATGAGGTAAGGTTAGCAGGCTGGAGATCAGAGGAGTCAGTAAGATATAAGCAAACATTTTTTTATACTTGTAATAAGATCCTAATGAGTAAACCATAGCATACATAAGCAGTGAATAATGAAATACATGGTGAGAAGCAAAATAAAAGATAAACCGAGTTACATAAATTAAAACGGTCCCAAAATGTTGAGGATCTAATTCAGGCATTATATGTAACCGAATAATACGAGAAAATGAACCGAGTGCGGCACAAAGCATAAAAAATATAAGCCATCGTGTTACTTCATCACTAGAATTTCTATAGTATAAAATCGATATAGGTATAAAGAGTAAAATAAACAAGTATTCCATAGCTGTTTTTCTACCCCCTGCTAAGCACTTCATAGATCTCATGAGGTCTATTCACGATAGCCTTATGCTTACCCTTGGCTAGCAACTCAATTGAATCAAATCCCCAACCTACACCAATAAATGAAATATCGATTTTTTGACAAGCCTCTACATCCCGCCATTCATCTCCCACGTATAAAATCTGTTTACTCGGAAGCTTATAATGGTTCATTAGCTTTTTTATTGCCTTGTCCTTGCCAAAAAGATTGCTTCCAGTATAAACATAATCAAAGATCTGAATATCATTTAAATTTAAAAAATGAGTTATATTGTCCTCATTATTAGATGATAAAATTCCTAACTGATAATCCTGGTCTTTGAGTTTATATAAAAGATCATAAATCCCTTCAACCAAACCTAATTCAATAACATAGCTCTTATAAAGCTGCTTCATCTCTCTAACAAGCATAGGAAATTTAAAAATAGGAACGTGTAATTTTTGAACTCGTTCCATTATAGATAGTTTAGAAAACATCTCTATTTCTTCATATTCCATTCTTTGATATCCGTATTTGTCTGAAAGCTCATTAAACAAATCAACTGTAAGCGTTCTGGACTCAACCAACGTTCCATCAAAATCAAATATAATATGTTTTATCAATCAAGCACCCTCCGCAGTTAGAAATGAACTATTAAGTCACAAATATTGTAACATCGATTGTTAGAGACTTAATGAGTCCATATATACAATTAATGAGCCATACATAATCTAGGTCTAATACGACAAAAGTTCCAATGCTTTTCCAATAAATTTGCACTAAGCGGAAGAAAAACTATGGAATTTAACGATCATGCTCTTCCTTTCGCTCTGATTTTTCTTTAATTGATCTGATCTCCTGAAGCAAATTATTCCGTTGATCCAGCGACTTTTCAATTTCAGTAAGTGTGGAAATTTCATTTTTTATCGAATCTAACTTTAATTTAAGCTGCTCCATTTTCTTTCCATGATTAACGTACCGTTCTGAATAAGAACCGAAATCCTGTTCCGTAATGCTTAGCTTCCCTAATTGCTTTGCGGCTTTATCGAATGTTTCTAATTCAACAGAGTATTTACTTTTTAATAACATTCTTTTAATGGTAGAGTCTTTCACTTCCTCAGAAATTGGCTTGTATTTGTTATAGGTTTCAATTGTTTGTAGAACGATATCCATTTTCCGACTCAATTCTGAAGCATCTCTCAGAACCAAGGTGATATCCTCAATTTGCTTACTAGCTGATTCCGCAGCTCGTTTCAAGTCTTCTCGATTTTTGTAATCGTGTTCAGATATATATTTTAGATGATTTGTCAATTTCGAAATTTGAAGATCAATGCTAAAATCACGCTTTGAATTTTTTCGTATTGGTTGAGTACTATTACGATTCCGAATAGTACGCAAAAGTGCGATAGTAAGCATAAAGTTAATAGCCAATGATCCACGTTTATAACGGTATTGTCTTGCAGCATCAATAAGTTGGCTTCGGTTTCCAACGAAGCGATACTTATAATTTCGCTTCGATTCTTCAAAATTAAATTCATTAAACTGAATCCGCTCTTTAATTCGTTCTTCTATAAACTCCGGTCCTAATGTCTTTCCACGTACCGATCGTTCCATTCCTGGAGCCTTAAATGTCATGTATTTTACATGTCCGTGCTTCATCGTATATCCAAGTTGCCTCATCTTCTCCATAAAATCATTGAAGGAATTAGATGACTTTATAACGGTATTGATATCATTTTTTATGTGCGCTTTCCATGAATTCCCCCGTTTTTCTTCATTCCACTCCTTATACGATTTTGGAACAGAGTCCTTGTTGTAAGGAATGACACTTAGATTGTATTCTCTAGCGATCTCATCTGAATAATCTCTTGCATCTTTTAGGCTTTGCTTACAAGCATTAAACTTCTTTCCGTCTAAAGATACTGAATTAATAATAACGTGATTATGATAATGTCCTTTATCCAAATGAGTACTTATGATGAACTGGTACTTATTCCCGAACATTTTATCAGCCCACTTCAGCCCAATTTCATGGGCTTTATATGGATCGTCAATTTCATTTTCTTTAAAAGACTGTATGAAATGGAATCCTAATGTTCCCTTCTCTTTATTGTGTTTTCTCTTATTCTCTATCATCTGTTTATAAGCAAGCTTATCGTGCGTGGCACAATTTACGCCTGTAACAAAGCAACCGTAATCAGTCTTACTGTCGTTCACAATATATTTAAGGGAACGATTTAAAGTATTTCGAATTGTAATCTGCTTAACGTAAGGCAATAGATATCAGCCCCCATCGTAAAAATTCTCGATCTGAGTGTAAATCGAATTAAGCTGTTTTCGTAAATATTTAAGATCATCACTCGAAACATGTTCCAGTTCATTTGCACGACGAGCAACCTGATTAATGTTATTACCGATTTTATTTATCTCATAAACTAATTCTTCAACTTGAGTAAAATCACGCTTGATGATAATCCCCTCAATTGCCATTTTCCTTAGATATTTACTCCGATCCAATTCAACAAGCGCAGCCTTTTGATCGATCATCTCTAGTTCATTTTCTGTAACAAAGAACTTCACTTCTTTATCTCGGTATCTCTTTTTTGCCAACACTGTTCACCTTCTTCTTTCCAAGGGTTTTAGGGCATATCCCTAAATTTGACGGGTATTAGGGGATTCCCCTAACAAGCGTAATCCCGGAAGTGTGGCTACACTTCCAATGCTTGCTATCCATATTTTTTAGCTTATGCTCACCATTTTATCATTTCCATCATTTAGTTTAAAGTGGAAAGATATATTAGTGAGCGCTGATGTAACTTCGTGTCATGACTACATTCAGCATCTCGGATATAACGAGTCTGGATATTTCCCTTATGTCTTTTTCACAAATTAGAGCATCTAGTTAAACAGTAGATAAAAGATTCGAGAATGAAAATAAGAATAGAAAACAAAAAAATCCCTCACCAATCCATAACAGGACCAGCGGGGAAGTTAAATCTTCAAATTTGGGCTAGGGATAAACTTAACAAAACATTCAGTAATTGCTTACGTCTTGCTTCGTATAACTCGCAAACATTTTCCAACTAAATAGGGACATCAAGTAGTTGGATTGTCAAAACTAAATCAGACAACATTTTCAAAGAATTTTGTAGTTTACTGGACTCACGTAGCCCAATGTCCTAAGAATTAGATAATTGTTATACCAGTTTACATAATCACTTAGCTCCAAATTAAGATGATCTGGATATGTTAGCTCTTCCTTCTATGTAACGCATCCATCTAATTCTAAAGTCTGCACAGCCTCTTTCGAAACAATCTTTAAACGCTTTTTATTCACTGCGTATTTTCCCTTCTATTAGGAATAAAATGAATTCCTGCCTTTTCATAACGGTAAAACGGATTTACTTCATCCCAGTCATCATCCATTTTAATAGAAGGCAATCGCTCATCTTCTTCTTTTGTAACGGTACAAACAAAATAATACTTAATTAAAAGGTCATAGATAAATGACTCTGTTAGTTCTCCAGCTAAAGTAATTTCTGAAATCTGCTTTATATAAAGATTTTTCGGTATCATATGCTCATAAATCAAGTTCTTTGCAACATATCCAGATTTAATGGCTTTCTGAGCGTTAGGGGTAATATAATCGGACATACTATGTTTCCCCTTATATAATCCCTTTTGCCTAAAATAGCTTTCCGTTAGAAAATAAAGATCATCACCAATTCCTTTTGAGCTAAGATGATATTTCCGTAAAAAGTCATCCGGAATTCTTCTTTTTAATATCAGAACCTCAAACAAGTTCTTGCTTAAATGTCGTATATATTCTTTTCTGTTAAATGCCGAGGAAGAAGTCCCTTTATTTAAAACAGGAATGTTAATATTAGCTTCAACTACTGGAACAGTAATGTAATTGTTGGATGATAAATCCTCTCGTTTTTGATATTGATAAACTCCTCTCTTCATATCCCAATTACCACTTCGTTTAATTGCAAACCATATCGCTTTACTAATAGCTGTGGGAAAAAACGTTTCAAATTCTTGATGATAAAAGGTAGATTGCTTGAACTTTTCTACTAATTCAACATTTGTAAAAACAGCACCGTCAACCATACTTACTTCAAAGTTTAAGATGAATTTTAATGTCTCTTCATTTAGTGAATATTCCTCCATTTTCCATCATCCTTTTTTATATTTTCCGATTTTCTTGTTTTACCATGACGTAAAATTACACCAAGTTTTTTATCTCTTGTCTCAGCTGACATAAACCTATTTTTAATTAGAATAATCAGTCCTATCGCTTTTTTTTCTGTACTAATTCTCTAGCTTCATCAATAGAGTAACCTTGCCGTACATAAATGTTTTCTTCAAGATATTCCATATGGCGATTCACTTTTTCAGGCATTGTTTCAGGACTCCAATTTTCTTGGATAGCTCTCTTAAGAAAGTTCAGTGGAGATTTAACTGGACGCGGTGATTGACGCATAATTAAAAGCAGTTCAAGTACTCGTTCAAACGGAATTGGCTTCAATAGCTCTATAACTTCGAAGCTTGGATATGTAAGAGTAGCTATTTGATAAGCCGTAGCTATTTCCTTGATACTTCCTCTATCCAAAATCATTCGCCATCCTTTCTATACAACTTAATATTCAATTCGTTTCAATAAACCGAATGACCTCTTTTGGACTTTTGACATATTCAACATCTAAACAAATCATAAGGTCATAAACTCCAACCTTATATTCAACATCACTAACTCTTGTTACTTCATAACGCTTGCTTTCACCAATGGTAACTCCACCGATCGTATAACTCTCTCCTGCAATAAGCGATTGAATTGTTTTCTTTTGTATTTGGCTTAGTATCATTCATATATTCTCCTATTCTTATATATCCTGAAATTAACTGTCCATTTAGATTTTACGTTTAAAGGTCGATAAACTACCTTATAGCTACATTTTTAACAAGGGAAAAGGAGAAGTTATCACATTTCTCCTTTCCCCTCAATAACCCTCATCGTCTCCATACATCGCTTCATAATTTAGCTTCTTTATCTCTTCTAGTGTTGGTTGTCTGAATCCAAAGTGTTTCACAGCCAAAACCTTCAACAGCTTGATTCTTTCCCCGTTATCCATTTCTTCCATTGCTCTTAATATCTGTTCAGCAGTCATTTTTTCCATCAGGGCAGATTACCTCTTTATAAAATATCACATTAATTGTTCGTTCAATTCCTTTCCCATTTCAAATCCAACTAATCGACTCTACGGCCGACGTTAAATCTTCCATCCCCGGAGTCGTGTAAATCATCGTCATCTGAATATTCGGTGTTCCATCTTCTTTAAAATGTCCCATTAACATAGCCACTTGCTGCAGATCATTCCCAGCACTAATTAAATCATGACCAAAGGTATGCCTTAGTGCATGACACGTTAGATGTTCAATCCTCGTTCGATTTCTATAATTCTCGATCATATGCTGTACACCACGAACAGATAATTGCTTCGATCTCTGTGAAACAAAAACATACGGACTGGTATCATCTCGCTCATCAAAATAACTCTGCAGTGCAGAACGAACCTCACTATTCAGCGGTACTTCCCGGTCCTTATCGCCTTTTCCTCGAACATACACGCTGCCGGACCTCAAACTCATTGTCACCTCATTTTTCAGAAGATCACAAAGTTCATGAACCCGAAGACCAGCCCGAAGCATGAGTAGCACAATCGCATAATCCCGTTTATTACTTTGCCCTCGCACTTCCCTGAGTAGTGCATTTTGTTCATTACGGCTCAGCCACTTTGGCGACCGTCTTGCTGCCGGCGGTTTTTTGATTGGACCCACCGGATTATCTTGGATGAGTCCCTGTTCCGCAAAGAAACGGAAAATCGCATTTAAATGCACAAATGTGAGCTGCATGGTACTTGGCTTGGCTGGCTGTCCTCCTCTTCCTCCTGACAGAAGCATATACCGTTTATAATCGGCAATATCTTTTTGCGTGGCCGTCCCAGCATCATACAGATCCGGGTCAGTTTCCTTCATCCACTTTTCGAACTTATTCCAAGTAGACATGTAATTTGATATGGTTCGCTCGGATACGCCGGACTGACGTAGTTGATCTCTAAATAATCCGAACATGGTAGACATTTTATGACTCCTTCATTTCGCCACTATAGAAGATGACGAGTTTTTTCGTGCTTAGCAAACGGTAGAATCAGGGTTTGCTATACCTATTTTAGCACAACTCGTCATCTTCTGTATAGAGAAGATGACGAGTTGTGATATATGCCTCCTTAAATCCAGTTACAAAAAGAACCGTAGATTTAATACCAAGGTTCGCCGAAAAACTTTTAAATTTGTTTCCTTACATATTAATCAAAAAAGAGTATAATCAAATAAAGCAAAAGTTTGTCCAAGGGGTGTCGAAAAAGGCCTGTAAAACAAAAAAACCACCTAATCGGTAGTTGTTGTTACGAATGCTTTCACGCGGCCACTGGGACCGAACTACTTGCAAATCTATATACGTATCTTCGCATCCGCGGATGAGATGATTACGTTGTAATCATATAATAAACAAAAAGCATACTATTGTCAAACATAAGTGAGGTTAAGCAAAGATGGCAGAAGAAATAAAAACAGAAAAACTAAATATTTTCTTTGATGAAAGTGGTAAACGAAAAGATAAACCCACTTTGATGGGCGGAATGTCTATCCCCTCCGTTCTTTACAATACTGACTATTTTTCTAAAATATCACAAAAACTACGTGATCGTGAACTCAATTTGCACTGGAAAGATTATTCAGGTCATGCTACTACACGAGAAAACATAAAAGAGGCTATTTCGCTGATTACAACACACAGCAAATTAATTAAATTTACTGTAATTAACTATGACTACTCCCTTATTGAAAAAAAAGGTTTTGGATCATTTATGTCTGAACAAATGATTTATACTAAGTTCCCTGAACGGATCATATATGGTTTGTTGAGAAGATACGGGAAAAACCTATTTATTGAAGCTGACATTAAAGTCGAGAAGTCTAGTGAATATGAAGGATTTAAACTAAACGAAATCATGAAAGAACAACTGAATATACAATCCATTTATCGCGGAGAACAATTTATCATCGAAGAAAGCCAGCTAGTTCCAAAAGGCCAGGAAATCGGTATCGAGTTAACTGATCTACTCTTGGGAATAATGAGAACGGTCATTATTAACAAACCAAACAGTTCTTCGAACACAATCAGAAGTAAAAACCAATTGGTTATTGATCTTGTAAAAGATGATAAGTTTTATTCATTTCTCGAGAATATTCGTTGCTTTGAATGGACTCATTCCAAAGAATTGACAGAAGTAAATTTCACAGATTACCTACAATTATTCATTGCAAATAACTATGATCAATATCTACAGTAACGAAAGCACGCTATTCTATAAAATGTGAATTCCAGGTGGATCTTCACTTAGGCCAGCGTAAGGGATTTCTTTATCGTTTTATGTAAACATTCTTGTTAGTCATAGGCATCCCCTCCTCTATGGTAATTTCATTAGGAAGTGTAATGCAATCTAACTCATGACAGAATGGATAACCAGAGAAGCAACAACGTAGCATACAAACCTGATTGGATTCGAACCAATTAGTGCTGAGCCTGACCCAAATGCAGAACTTTAATGAACAGTAGGAACCAGCATTACGTTATTCAGCCCGTTTTCAGGGCTTTTTTGAGAGTGAAATTCATCGTTTTTTCATTATAGATCGCATGAATAATAGGTCATATAAACTTCGGTGCAGATAAAATGATTTATTCCAAGCTACTTCATTGCCCTTTTTCAAATTTCATTTTATGCTCCTTTTACTTCGATACTAAAAAGAAGCGAATTGCTTCGCTTCTTAAAAATATTAAACTAAAAAGCATTATTAAGTTTGTTTTTTACAAGTAACATCTTTTCAATTTGTTGGACAATTCTATTCTGTTCTTTTAAGGGTGGTAATGGAATAATAATATTTTTTAGTTTAGTACCGTTAAAATTAGCTTGGCCATTCTGTTGAATTATATGGGGTTCTATTTGCGTTTTTCGACACAAATATGAATTTAGATAGTAATTAATATATATTGGAGATACAAAAGTTTTTAAAATTTCAACACGAATTAAATATGATGCAAAGCTAAATCTATTATCTTCGCCTTTATAACAAGCACTTTTTCCTACCAACTCATAGCTATTTGTTCTGTTAAACAATATATCTTGATGCTTCAAATAAAGTTTTGGTAAATCTTTAATATCTTCATTAACATATTTTAATTTATCGTAAGAAATCTCTCCGTTAACAATATTATTCATACGAAGTACAGGTACTTTTTGCTCGAACTCCGATGTTTTTTGAGAAGTACCATACTCAATCACTTTACTTATATCACCCAACCTCACCCACTCCCAACTACTCGGAATATCAAAAGGAATCTCCTCTTCTGTAATCGGTAGCAGAGGTTTTTCTTTCTTAATAACTTTGTCTTTAATTAATCTCTCTTTTTCTAACTGTATTTTCTCAATCAACTGCTGTGCTGGCTCATCATTCGGATCTTGCACAACCAATCTACCTTGCATAGCATATTGAAGAATAGATTTCTCTAAATTCATAGGGAAATTACTATTTAATAAATCGATATCTAACTTTAATTCACTATATAATTTTATTTTTCTTTCTAACTCACTAATTCTATTAATTAATTCTAATTGCACAGATAATGGTGGTAATGGAATCATTACTTGATTAATATTGCGAATAGACAACTTAGGCTGTGCAACCTTATTTACAGCTTGTTGGAACTGATTTTGTACAATTGGTGATTCAAGTAATAATTTAACAAATAGTTTATTTACATGGCTTATTTCAATTTTAACTGCGTTTTCTGTTAAAAGAGCACCATCAAATTCTTCTGGTATTATTCCTACTTTCCCTATTGTTCCAGCTATTGTTAGATATAAATCATTACTAGAAATAGTATAATTTTTAATACCCTGATATACTTCTTCATCTACATAATGTAAGTCATTTGATGTAATACTACCATCTTTCATATCTGCAACTCTTAGATAAACGTAAGGTGTTTTTGTGGTTAAAAGTTTATATCCACGAGGTACTCTTTTCCCGCCTCTTACATTGAAAATATCCCCGATCTTAACCCATCTCCAATTAACAGGAATATCAAATGGTACCTCTTTTAAATCAACGATGTATTCCTCTTTAACTTTTTTTATCAACTTTGATTCTATTTGTTTTTGTTGATAATTTTTTATAGCTTCGTATAAAGTAATGGCATTCTCTCTTGAATCATTAAATAAACTCCCCTGCAAGGCATATTGCAAAATGGAATCTTTTAGTTGCTTCGCATTCATTCTACATCACCTAATATTTCTTGAATTTCGGCTAAAATATTGTCTATTTCATGATTCAGCCTTGAACGTTCAGCAATATAGTTTTCAATCAGTTCTTTTGGTTCTAAGATGACTTCTTCCTCTTGAGGGAATTTGCATAAATCGAGATTATAATTGTGGTCGATGATTTCTTGTGCTGTAAACATACGTGCCTTTTCATCTTTACCATCAATCATTTCGATACGGTTTTCCCACCAGTCCATTGCAGGCTGGAAATGTTCTAGTTTAATGGGACGTGTTTTCGAGAAGTTTTTATATCCTTCTGGCATGTCTAGACGGTAAAACCATACTTCCTCTGTTTGTTTTGTGTTATCAAAGAACAACATATTTGTATGAATGGATGTATAAGGAGCAAATACACTATGCGGCAATCGAATGACCGTGTGTAAGTTAAATTCTTTAATAAGCTTCTCTTTAATCGCTAACTTTGCACCATCTTCACCAAATAAGAATCCATCAGGTAAAATTACGCCTGCTCGTCCATTTTTCTTTAAGCGATACATAATGACCGAAATGAACAAATCAGCTGTTTCGCTGCTTCGTAATTCGAGAGGGAAGTTAATTTTAATACTGTCCTTCTCTGAACCACCGTACGGAGGATTCATCAAAATCACTTCAAATTTTTCTTTTTCTGTATAGTCACGAACATTTTTCTCAAGTGAGTTACCATGCACAATCACCGGATTATCAATGTCATGAAGTAATAAATTCGTGATAGCTAAGAGATACGGAAACGCTTTTTTCTCAAAACCGAAAACCGAATTATTGTATAGCTCTCGGTCCTCTGTCGTTTTTACTTGATTGATTAAGTAGTTCAGTGATGATGTTAAGAAACCGCCAGTACCACAGGCAAAGTCAGCCACATGTTCTCCTAATTGTGGCTTTAGCATTTGTACCATGAAATCTGTTGTCGCACGTGGGGAGTAATATTCACCTGATGCTCGCTGCGCTTGTAAGTCTTTTAAGATTTGCTCATAAATTTCATTAAATGCATGACGCTCTGTATAATCAGTAAAATCAATAGCGTCAATCACATTGATAACTTGACGGAGCAAAACACCATCTTTCATGTAGTTATTCGCATCTTCAAATGCAAACTTTACAATTGATTTGCTGACAGGTGTATATTCATCTACTTCAAGTCCTTTTAATGTAGGGAAGAGTGAACTGTTCACAAAGTTTAGTAACGTTTCACCTGTTAACGCTTGACCGTCTTTCTTATCGACAGCCCAGTTTTCCCAGCGACATTCCTCTGGGATAATGGATACATAATCATCATCATGTAGTTCCCACATTTCTTCTTTCGCCGCATAAACTTTCAAAAATAAAATCCATACAATTTGCTCTAAACGCTGGGCATCCCCTGATACCCCAGCGTCATTCCGCATAATATTTTGTAGTGTTTTAACAAAAGATGTAATTGACATGTAGTTATCCTTCTCCTATGAAACATAAATTTCGTCTTTAAGACGTTTTAAAGCAGCTAAGTAACCTTTCTTTCCACCAAAAGCTTTGACAATTTTAAGTGAGCTTCCGAAACGTTGGAATTCTGGTAGCTCTAGAATTTCTGTACCATCAATCTCTTGAATCCCTTCGTTCATATACTTATCTAACAGCAGCTCTAACACATCACGCGCAACGTCTTGATATTCGTAAATGTAACCGCGTTTTTTCACGTTATTCGCACGTTCTGCTTTGGTTAGTGGTGGCTGATCAAAAGCTAGATGACAAATTAAATCGAATTCATCTAGCTCACGAAGCTGCGGTTCTTGCTCAAACAAGGCTTCTAATAACACCCCTTGTTCTTTCAGCTCATCTAGAATAGCATATTTTTGTTCTGTCTCATTCCATTTACGTAAAAAAGATTCCAAAGTAGCGTATTCATTGCGAATATTTTTCTTCGTGTAATCAATCAAGTTCTCTGTTATGAGCTTCCCATTGGCGTCATAGTAAAGCACACGCTCACTGACAACTTGCACATTCACATCATTTACACGATATTTCACACGGCCAGTACTACCTTCTCCCGGGTCCCCGCTATCTGAACCTCCTTCAGTTTCTGGATTGTCCCAGCCTTCTTCAGAAGATGTATCGTCTGGCATTTCATCATCTTCTAATACTTCTAAAATCACTTCTGGATTTCCATCAAACTCCGGATCTGCAAAAAGACGGCTTACATTTCGGAAATCTATAATTGTGAAGTATTCTTTGCCATACTCAGGATCTAATCGCGTACCACGCCCAATAGTCTGCTTAAACTCTGTCATCGAGTTAATATTTGAATCGAGCACAATTAATTTACATGTTTTTGCATCTACGCCTGTGGTCAGTAGTTTGGATGTTGTAACGATTGTTGGATACTGACTTGATCGATCAATAAAATTGTCAAGCTGTGCTTTTCCTTCTTGATTATCACCCGTAATACGCATAATGTACTTCGAATTCTCTTTCACTAGATCTTGATTTAAGTTTACGAGAGCACTTCGCATACGTTCTGCATGGTCAATATCTGTACAGAATATAATTGTTTTTGCAAAACGATCATTTTTCTTTAAAAACTCGGTGACACGCCCTGCTACGATATTTGTCCGGTCATCAATGACCATACTTTTATCAAAATCTTTTGTGTTATATTCCCGATCTTCAATTTCTTGCCCGAACATATCAAGCTTTCCTTTTTCTGGGCGATATCCTTCTAAATCACGGTCAAGACCTACACGAATTACTTTATAAGGTGCTAAGAAGCCATCATCAATTCCTTGTTTTAAGCTGTAAGTATAAACTGGTTCACCAAAATACGTGATATTAGAAGTGTCTTTTGTTTCCTTCGGCGTAGCTGTCAACCCAATATGCGTTGTACCTGGTGCATTAAAATATTCTAATACTTTACGCCAGCGACTCTCCTCTTTCGCTGAACCACGATGAGCTTCATCAATAATGATTAAATCGAAAAAATCGGGTTGGAATTGAAGGAACGGTTCATTTCCTTCATCACCTGCTAATTGATGGTATAAAGATAAATAGATTTCATATGAACTATCTAACTTACGGTTTTCTACTTTCGTCATTACTTTTTCAAAAGGTTTAAAGTCATTCACCATAGTTTGATCAACTAAAATGTTACGGTCAGCTAGGAATAACACACGTTTCTTAACGCCTGCTTTCCATAAACGGTAAATAATTTGGAAGGCTGTATATGTTTTCCCTGTACCAGTTGCCATGACAAGCATAATACGATCTTGCCCTTTTGCAATCGCATCAATCGCACGGTTAATCGCAACTCGTTGATAGTATCGCGGTGTTTTATCACCAAGCTTATAGTAATACGGTTCATCAATTAGTTGTTTTTGTTGCTCATTCAGTCCTGCATCGTTTGTATAACGCTGCCACAACTCATCATGGGAGGGGAACTGATGCAAGTAAATTGTGCGCTCCTCTCCCGTTAATCGATTATGCTCCACAAATGCATCTCCATTTGAGCTATAAGCATATGGAATATCTAGTATTTCTGCATATTCAAGTGCTTGCTGCATCCCTCCGCCAATTGGATGCTTGTTGTCTTTTGCTTCGACAATTGCTAAAGGATAGTTACTTTTATGCATTAATAAATAATCTGCACGCTTTTGTTTTGCTCTCGTCGTCATATTACCGCGTACAATTACGCGTCCATCTGTAAAACTATGTTCAAAATGAACCTGAGTTTTTAAGTCCCATCCTGCACCGACAATTGCTGGTGTTATGTACTTATTTTTAATATCTTCTTCCGTCATCGCTAACTTCGATTTCATATCATGTACACCCCTTATGTTTTTAGTGCAGTTTGTCGTTTCCCTTATAACATTATTTTATATTATCTCTGCAAACTTCGAGGATAAATTTATAAAAACATTATACTAGTAAAAAGAGGCTCACCTATCTCATTTTACTTTTACTTGAGTGATTTTACCTTTCATTGCATTAACGGAGATGCTTCCCATGTCTTTACTCATCTGCTCGCTTAGTTCATAGGCTCTGTGGCGCGGTGTTTTAGCAACAGTCAGGAACCTAGAGCGGCCTGCAGCGATACGTAGCGGATCTTAGATGGATTTTTTTCGTCTAGACAGGCTTACTATGTTTAAAATCATTTTTTTGGATCTCAGTGTGTTATTTTCCATCTAAAAAAACGAAAAGAAGGCGATGTATAGTAGCAGTCAGGAAATATAACAAATACTATCCATAAAGAGATTTTCAGGATAAAATAGTTATTTACTACCATATTCAGACAAGTACCGTAACAGATGCGGATTATAACGGGGTGGATGTGTTGAAAGACAAGAAGTATTTATTATTCCTTATTCCTTTATGCATTGTAGCTTTTGGTATCTTCGTATATCCAACCATGTACAAGTACGATAAGTTGGAGCAAAAATACCCTGTCATGATTAACAGAATCACGGGTGAAACCAAAACTTTAACAGATACTGGATGGACAAATGCAAATGACTACAATATAGCTACGGAAGAAATGGAAGAGTTTAAAGAGCAGATTATGAAAGAAATTAGTCTACAAAGGGAGAATATTAAGAACGAGACAATAAAAACTTTATATGATGAGATAGACGCAATTAGAGAAAAGCAGGATGTCATTAACACTACAGCAGTTGAAGTGGAGGAAGTTGATCAAGAAGATGAAGCACCATCATTAGTTGAATATCTTCAAGAAGGAGAACCGGAAACCGATCCATCAGATCTGGAGAAAGGCTATTTTGAAATTGGAGATACCAAGGAAACGGTTGAGCAAGTTATGGGAAAACCTGATGCAATAAGCAGTTACCTGAATTTTGAAACTTGGATGTATGAATTATCACTAGTTAAATTCAAAAACGGTGTGCTAAGTGAATACGATAACATGAGTGATAACTTAATAATGGAATAAACCCTCCGGAGTCTTCCAAAGTGTCGATAAAGCCAGAGGAGGACCACCAATATGAGCCGTGCTTCTCCTCATTAATTCGAAGTCCTTCAAGTTCTTCTCTTATACGTCTTTCGTCCTCTACGATATCAGGTCGAGTTCGAACTCGACCTGATATCGTAGAGCGGACGCAAGAAGGCACGGCTGTCGCACGCCAAAAGAAAGGATTGAAATTCCAAAAAATAAGCCAGCACTCAGGCTAGCTTTAATAGGTATACCTAAGGTAAGTCATGATAATTGAGATAAGCTTTCAATTATGGGCTTTGCAGCGCTGTAGATTGTATTTAACATCCTCTTAACATTTGCATAGATTCAACCGTTCCACCTAAAGAATTGGTTTATCAGATACCTTTTAAACCTTCAAGTGGTAGCTCATCCAACTTCAAATATCTGCATAATTACTGATTTGCTGTTCATTATTAGTTTGAAGTAGCCTAACGATGGCTGATAAGTCCCCTTAACATACTACATCAACTTCCATATACACCCTTGCTCCAATATAATCATAACCGTTTTGCATTATATTTTTAAAAATTTATGTCTACAAAATCTAAATATAAAATTAACAAGAATAGGTATACTTAAAATGGATAAAAAGATGAATTTTTGGAACCAATTATCAGCATAATCAGAAAAAATTGTGTAAACCATTAATCCAAAAATACAAAACTTTGTTATACTACCAAGAATATTCCTCATTGGATACAAAATGCTTGCGATCGTAACAATAATAAGAAAATCCTCTATAAAAAACACCACCCATTCCTAAAAATATCCTAATTATACCACGAACTCCCTATCCAAATAACCATCTTGTAATTAATAGTTGTTGGGCCGCAGGTGCGGCCAGAGGTCATCTAGATGTCTACTAAATTCAATTAGCAACTATTATAATCTTGCATCATATGATTCTTTCACAATAGTTATCTCTAAAACTTTATCTATTACCCCATCAGCCATGTGAATAAAGCTACTAAAAATTATACATATCCACAATTTCAAAAAAAACAAAAAGTTGCGAGCTAAAAGCTCGCTTATAATTGAAATCAGCCTCCCCACACCCACCCCTACATTAAAGGTGAACTGTTTACGTAACATTATTTAACCAACTTTCTACTTGACACACTAAACTGAAGTTAAGATGATGGATCGTGCGTGGTGGACACAGTTCACCTTATCCCGATAGGCTTTCAAAAAAAATAAAAACAGCCTAAAGAGATTAAGATGAACAGAATGGCTCGGCCGTCACGCATTGGGGAACGGCTCCCAGGAGTTGTTTCTGCCACGCCGTACTATACGGCTTGCTTACTTATGAGGGTCATGCCCTCGGATTGGTTACGGTTCCTATGGACCAATCCGCCGCTACAGCTTTTTCAGCAACTTCTCAAACCGTGGTCTGCTCTCCCTTGAACGGTTTCCAGCAAGGTTCCATTGAGCTTTTACCACGTACTTTTCGGAACGGTCATGGCCCGCGATGGAGTCACATCGTATAATGGGCCACACTTCGTTTTTGCCGGGATGTCTGCCCCCGGTTAAGTAGACAGACTACGAGAATGAAGCTTCACTTCGCGCCCAGCATACGGCGCAAGTGGTCACGGCCAATACGTGACAACCCCCGACAACACCAAACCACTAGCACCCGGCACGCCACATGATTTGGGCAGGTATTTTATCGTGGTCTCCTGATCCCACCGAGCTGGCGAAGCTCACCTTGACTAAATATCTCCTAAAAAGACAATAGGAAATTAAGCCTTCGAAGTACTTCATTTAAAAAGTAATTCGAACGCCCGCTTATTCAGTTGGATAATGTAAATGGAGTTGTAACACTAAAAAGAGGAATTATGGGGAATAAAAAACTCCCTTTCATCCCATGCACACCAAAAAAGGCAATAGGAAAGAGAGAGTTTGACTTTACTTTTTTTTCGTCGGTAGAGTATAATATCCCTATACGAAAACGAATAATAAAGTAAAGCTCTCACTCCTAATGGTTCATTAAATGAATGTTTCGGTCGGCAAACTTCGGCACTCATTTAATGTTTAGATGGTGGGGCTTTTCTTTTTATGTATAAACTACTCTACTTACATCAATCTTTTAATCTATTACTATGATACGATAATTTATCGAAAAATGGCAAACTGGTCCAATTGTAATTTTCCGTACTAAAACGGATGTTTTTAACTCGTTTTCCGTACTAAAATGGATGTTTTTAACTCGTTTTCCGTACTAAAATGGATGTTTCGACAGAATGAGACACTGTTCATTTCTCTATTCAAGAATTTAAATTTTTTTTCAACTCATTTCCGTACTAAAACGGATGTTTTATAATAATTTCCGTACTAAAACGGATGTTTTATAACTCTCAATAATAAAATAAAATTTATAGGAGTCCAACACTAAACTCTGTATATTTGCCCTATTATCGCCATTGGATCATAGTATTTTGTCGTCTTTCAAAATCAACCTTCCCAACCGCAAACACGGCATATTTGATATTTTTCCTCTTCAAATATTCCCTCCTCGGGAATTGTCAAAGCAGCATTTGCACCACTACCATTTTCAACAGTTTCTAATTCAAAGCTTTCGCAATCCGGACACTGATCATGCATTTCTTCTCAACCCTTTCAACTTATTGTGAGCCTGATTAACAATTGTACTTTCTCAGTCACACTCATCATTAGATATATCGTCATTTTTATATTAAAAAGAGAGAGCCACCTGGCTCTCTCTTCAGAGTGTCGACAAAGTCCGAAAGGACTTTGCGACATAACGATTTTTATGTGGGGAGACTCATCTCAATTAAAAAAAATCGTTTTAAATCGATCTGAGGACCCCATTTTTATTTAAAATTAAACATTCTCAATTCAATATCGAGTTTGTCTACAGTCTGAAGAGAGAGCCACCTGGCTCTCTCTTCTGTTTATTCCAAAAGTTTTCTTGAATATTACCTTATTTATCCTTCGTATCAAAGATTCATCTACAACCCGTACACTTTCAATCTTCCCACAACACAACCTGTTCTGGTAACTCTTCCCTAATAGGCACATTGATAAAAACAGGATTTTTTTCAACCGTTAAATAACGATCTGTTAATCCTTGTTTCTTTCCAGAAAACGAATAAGCACCTATAAATCCTACTTGTTTAAGTTCTTCACATGCTTGTGTAATTCTCTCAACGATTTTATAGACCGGCATGATCGGTTTCCCATCATCAATAAAATGAAAATGTCCTGCCAATGTTGAAAGCTCTAACTTAACGGTATGATCCTCTGAATAGGAAGCAATAAGCCAATACATTCCCTGCGCTAAATAAGATTTCAGATCATTCATCATAATAAGGGAAATATCAAATAAACTTCCATTTTGATTAGCTTCTACTAACCATTCTGGCAGCTTGATTTCAAATTTACGCTGAAAGTTATCCGTCGTGTTGACCTTTCGGCGAAATACAATTTGATCGATAAGTCGAGTAAAAGCTATCTCTTCATACTCTGCATTTTTTGAGCGTTGATACTGTGTTAGTGTCACCTCTATGTCTTTTAAGCGAATTAACGATTCTTGAATACGTTTATAATTGCTGGAACCATCCGTTAATCCCAGTTCATTTAAAATATCCGCGTATTTAAGTTCTACAGTAGGCTTGTTCCCACTCTGTTTAAACCATAAAGATTGTATCGCAGCCATGACTCTCGCATCATAAGTCGTTAGTACATCTCCGCTTTTACTTCGAATATACACAGAACGAACACCATCAACACTCATTCCACCTTGCTTTGCTACATTCTTTGGTTTAGCAGAAAATAAAGCGTGTTGAGCAATATTTGTATTAAAAGGTACTAATTCTTTAAGATAGTCAACCGATTTTATACGCAGAGATCTTTCAAGAATATCGATTTTAGCTTGTATAAATTCTTTATTAGATACTTCTCCATCTTGAAGTTTTGCTTTCAGTGAATCAGCATGCTGATTAGCATATATGAACAACGTTTTAGCTGGTATCTGTTGGTTTAGAAGTACACTGTATGAATCCAACGCTTCTTGCTTTATTGTTTCTGCCTTTAGAGGGTCAGTATGTCGTTCATTTATTTTAATAAATTCATTGGCTAACTGTTCTATTAGTTCCTCGACTTGTGAGAACTCCCTCATAGAATTCCGCCTTGTCTTTTTTCGATTTTATCCAATTCTTTTTCCAATAGATAGTTCACCATTCTCATTTTAAATCCTTTTTCTTGCTTCTCGGCCAACTTATTAAAGCGTGCCAACAAATCATTGCGAATAAGATACGTATCGCGCGTATGTGTATCTTCTACTCTCGGCTTACGGTTACGCTTTAATAGCTCATATTGACTTAGGAAATCATTCTCCTCTTGAACTAAAGCTCTTTTAGATTTACTTTTACTGTTCAGTTTATCTGAATCGTTTGCTTGTTCATTAGTTTTGTTTTCTAATACTGAAATACTTTTCGATTCATTTTTACTGTTCAGGTTTACTGAATCATTTGTTTGTTCATTATTTGTGTTTTCTGATACAGAAACATTTTGTTGTTCATTTTTACTGTTCAGTTTTTCTGAATCATTTA
>NZ_JACSQL010000020.1:34266-56026 GCF_014836635.1 Paenibacillus gallinarum
TACTGTTCAGTTTTTCTGAATCATTTACTTGTTCATTATTTGTGTTTTCTGATACAGAAACATTTTGTTGTTCATTTTTACTGTTCAGTTTTTCTGAATCATTTATTTGTTCATTATTTGTGTTTTCTGATACAGAAACATTTTGTTGTTCATTATCTGTGTTTAATTTCGAATCAAAGATTCCAAAGTTAGAAAGTTTACGATTTTTTCTGGCCATGTACTAATACCTCCTTCATTAATTCAAAATAAGCTGAAACAATCGTATTGTTAGCATCTGACATAACCGCTGGAACGCCCTCATATGCAGTTGCACTAGCAAAGCGAATAGATCTTGGAATAACCGTTTCATATATATGAAAGCCATTCCGATCACAGTATTGTCTGGCTTTGGCTAACATTTCGGAATGAAGCACAGTGCGGGAGTCCACCATCATTCCAACAACTCCGTCAATCTTTAGATTTGGATTTTGCTTCTCCCTGAAATCAGTAATTGCATCAATTACACGTATAATTCCGGATACTGCGAAGGTTTCTGGAACAAATGGGATAATAACACGATCAGCAGCTACCAGGACATTTCCTGCAACTAACCCCATGGATGGAGGGGTATCTATAAAAATATAGTCATATTGATCCTTTACCTCATTCAGAGGACCAGCTAAAAGATGAAATGGATTTTTATATTTTTCATGGTTAGTTAGCACGTCAAAATCTAGAAAGTCCATATCTACATTAGAAGGTAGCAAATCTAATCGATCTGTAAGCTGGACTTTCACGTCATTAATTGATTTCCCCTCAACTAAAACATCATAAATCGTATTTGCATAACTTTTTGGATCCCTTCCAAAAGCTAGAGAAGCATTCCCCTGCGCATCTGTATCCACAATCAAGACCCGCAATTTTGAATTTTTTTGTATTATTGCCGCTGCTAAATTTGTAACAAAACTGGTTTTACCCACACCGCCTTTATTTGCGGAAATTGAATATACAATCGCCATCATTTCAATCCTTTCTATCTGTTCATTTATACTATTCAATATATTGATTCAATAAAACTGTTCAGTTTTTCTGTTGAGTTTAGTCTATCATTTTAATATTTCAGATTCAATGATAAGTAGGATAACGCCTAGTATTTCAGCGCGTTATCCTATCTTACTAAAAAGACTTTCTATTTACTCAAAAAAGAGAAACCTTTGCAAGTTTAGCTTTTTTAGTTAACAGAAGAGTCGTTTTTATTTTTTAAAAAATCTTTATGACGTTCTTCAAGAAGTTGTTCTACCTTCTCCATAGCAATGTCGTAAATGTCACGGTTACTTTCAAAATTGTACCTTCTACAAAGATTCTTATACTGACGATCGGTAAGGGAAGATTCAGCTAATTTAAGTGAAGGGACTGCAGCTATCTCCCATATATGTTCTAATTCTTGAATCATTAAGATAGACTCCTGTAATTCACCATCTTCATAAAACAAATAGTCCTTATCATCCTCCGTAAGTAAAGGATATAATTTGCCTGCAAATTCTTTGCATATAGATTCGAATCTTATTGATTTCAATTTCACACAAAACTCTCCTTCTCTAGGAATTATAAAAAGCTTTTTAGATGTGTTGCCCCAAACCGGGGAAGGGGCCCCGGTTTGGGGCCGCCTTATGCTTCCTCAAATGTGATCCCCAATATATAGTCGGCTGCTTTTTGCGCTTGTCCTGCGGCCTGAACGATTATCCGTTTATCACTTTTTAGCTTTCGTAACCAGCCGCCCACATAGGCCGCGCTGTTATCTATTGTGCTATTATCAATGCCAGCCACTCCGCAAAGCATAGCCGCGCCTATTTCAGCAATAAGTTCCTCTTTGCTGTAACTCTCGTCGCCAAATGCAACTAGTTCGGTTATACCTGAGCGATTTAGTCGCTTTCTATGTCCAGTGCTATGTACGTGTTCATGGAACAATGTGCAATAGTATTCTTCCGGATTCACATAATCGCGTAACGGAGGTACGCTGATAATGTCATTTGAAGGTTGATAAAAAGCTCTACCGGATTCGAAAAAAACGCGTGGTGCATCCTGATATAACCGGAAAATTCGTTCGGCTTCCTCAATAGGATCATGCTCATATGTTTGGTTGTTTCGCTTGCTATTCAGGCCCTCGCACTGTTTGTTAATTTCAAAAACGGTATAGTACCGCAATAATGGAATGTTTTCTGTTTTCCCGGTTTTCTCGTTTTCTTTCTCTAACCAAGTCCAGAAAACAACGATATGCCCTTTTTCTCCTTTCTTAACCTTCCCTCCAGACTCACTTATCTGCTTAAATGTGGCGTATTCTCCCGGATCCAGTAAAAGCGTATTAATACCCCTGTAAGACTTTTGATTCTTCCAATTTACCGCAGCGCCCACTCTCCATGGCCTGCGCCAAGGTACAACACCTAGTTCTAATAGCTGGATCATCCGATTTGTAACCATCTCATAGATTTTTTCGCTCATATATTCCCTCTCCTTTATCTGATATAATGGAGGGGCGAAGGGGTACCAAAATTCTTCGCCCCAGCCGAATTGCTCCCTTAAAGCAGTTCGGCTTTTAATATTCTTCAGGAAGTAAAAAGGTAGTAACGCTTCGGTCATATTCTGTGATAATCCAGAATTTCACTCCGCTCGCATTTGTATAAGCTGATAAGAGCCTAGAACGGCTTTCTAAGGCCTCATTATTGATTTGCCAATCTTCAGGGCTAACTTCACCCCAATCGCCGTTAAGATGCCTTGTAAGAGCTGAAATACGCTCTTCCTCTGTTGTTGCTTCCATCACTCCCGGTGTTGCTACGACTTGCCCCAGCAGAAATTTTCCTGAAAAAATGTGTCTCATATGCTTTTTTGCTCCTTCATGCTTTGAAATAGATTTAGCAAACTATCAAGCCGCTGTGACTGTTCTACTACTTGAGGCCCAACCATCCCATATAAGCTGGTAAGCCTGTACATCTCCTGCCTTTCCTCCTCGATTCGAATTAAAAGCTCGGTTTCCATAAAATCACCTCATATTTAGCTTTTTTGAATTTTGAAACCGCATGGCACTGTATCCCGAAAGGGCGTTTTTTCGCCTTTTCTTGCGGAGCTTGGAAACGAGAGCATAGACGGATCGTCAAGGGAAAAGCATAAAAACTTTTTCTTCTGCTTTGAATTATCCATTGAAGAAAAAGTTTTTTGCCCCTTGACGATTCGGCTACGGCACTTAGAAAAAAACGGGTTGGGTCGGGTCCCCGGCGCGATTTTTTTCTTAGTGCCGTTGCTCTTGTTACCATGCGGAGGCAAAAGGCGAAAAAGCGGCTAAAATAAAAAAGAACCGGCTTAAGCCGGTTCTGTCCACAACATCTATGCGGTTACATACAATTCAGTTAGGAACGATGATGTAACAGAGAGAAACGGAGTGAAATCATGGTTCCTTATTACATCATAAAACATGATGGATTGCGGAGATGGAGCTTTAGCGAAGACGAAGAAAAGCCATGATGTTTGAGCAATGCCCCAAAGTTTTTGCTTCCCTGCGAGTCCCGTAAAGAATCCCAATGGAACACGGATGATTTTACCGTGGTCGCTTGGGATTTAGGGACGGTGAACTAGGGGATTAAAACACCTGTTTTGATTACGGTTTTCAATTTTTCGTCTTGACTATTTGTCTTCCATATACAGTGCAATCACCGTTATAATCGTACCAATAATCCGGAAGTACCAGTTATATAGGGCTCGTTAGCGGGAAGCACTCGCTGCGAGCCTTTTTTCGTCATATATTATTCATTTTTTTATAATGTCTTCATGCCGATATATCTACGTTTGTTGTCACTTTAGTGACGGACTTCCCAACCTTATAAGAAATGTAGTAATACTGTTGCTCATTCAGGACTGCGCGTGTTTTTCGCAACAACTCTATTCAAGCCTTCTATTAAAGCTGTAACTATGGATATTTGACCTGTAACAAATAGTTTCATAAGCTAGTCATACCAAAGAGTAAGCAGCATGATACTTACTTTGTCATAGTGAATAATACATAGAGAATGGAGAATTATTATGGGCGATATCATTAAGGGGCAATGGTGGGTACTTGAAAATGAAGAGTTAGAAATAGGCGGATGGTTAGAGTATAACGAAGACGGCACTGCAATTCTTAACCTAAATGGTCATTTTGATGCAGATGAACTGCTAGTAAGTAGGCAGTTCATTCTCGGAAGGTCTTCCAGTGGAAGAAGGATCACATTGCTTGGGTGCTCACAAATTACAGAATCATATAGTGAGGGTGGATACCCAACTGGAAAGTATCTCGTGAAAATAGTCTTTGATGGGACACATTTCCGAAATAGAGAAGATATAGGATTCAGACAATATCAATTTACTTTTAATCACTTCGATAACTGGGTAGATCAATTATTAATTTCTACTGATACTGAATTTGATGGTACAACTCCAGTAAAAACTAGTTTATCATTTGAACACCCTAAAGAGTTTGAAATAGCCAATATAGATGGAGTAAAATTCTTTATTTCATTCTCCAATAGAATTAGACGAGGGCCACTATACAAAACAGAAATCAATCTCAGTTCCTTTATAACACTTGAGTCTGAATCGAAATTATCTCTTGATGATTTTCTAATTAAATATATGTCAATATTCCAAAATTTCCTTACACTAGCTATGGGACATCCTACTTTTCCTCAAGAGATCGCTGGTATTCTTATGAATGATGAATTGGAACAAGGTGCCGATTCTCTTAGAACAGTTCCTGTATCATTTAAAATGGATGATGCAGCAAGTCAGAGAGATTCTTTACGTGCTATTGAGATGACGCTCCCACTATCCTCAATCAAAGAAGATATCAATGATTTGTTAAGAGAATGGTTCAAAAAATCAGAACAATTAAACCCCATATACAACCTTTTCTTTTCGACTCTTTACAATAAAAATCTTTATAAGGAAAACAAGTTTTTAAACATGGTTCAGGCGTTAGAATCTTACCATAGGAGACGTTACGGTAAAGGAGAATTTATGGAACCCCAAAGGTTCCAACTTCTAAAAAAAGAACTTTATAAGGTACTAGAACAAGAGTTGTCTCTAGAGGAAGTAATAGAGATGAAACAGAAATTTTCTCATATGAATGAAATGCCATTAAGACAAAGACTCCAAATATTAGTAGAAAAACATAGAAGACTAATTGAACCATTATTCGAGTTTGATGAAAAGATGATTGGAGATGTCGTAATTACCCGGAATTATCTTACTCATTGGGATGAGCGATATGAGAAAAAAGCAATCTATGGACGCGAGTTAGCTTTTTTAACAGAGAAAATAACCCATATTCTTGAGATATGTCTTCTGGATGAGTTAGGTCTCTCAGAAGATAATATTATTCATGCAATTAAGAGATCTCAAAGGTTTACTCGTTTTTAAAGTATTACGAAACGACGAAAATCCACTCCATACGGAGCGGCTTTTTTCTTTGTGTCGTGTCCTCAAAAACCTTCGGACATATTAACAGGTCTAAATCTAGCAACATTACGGGTATAATAATTAATAAAAGGGAGAGTGGGTAAAAGTGCAATGGATTGTGGCAATTGCTCTATTAAGCTTTGTTGGATGGATACATGCAGCGACTATTCGCTTATCAAAACAAAATCCGGCTTACAACAAGTACGTTTTTAGTACGGCCATTATCTTATACATGACTTGCAACGTCATACAGACTCATTCATTCGCCTATAAGACGTGGTTCAGCTTAGCATTCATAATCTATTCACTCATCGCAATCCCGTTTCATATCTGGCTTATGGTGTCATGGACCAAAGAAAAAAAGCACATCACATTGAACCAGAACAGGACAATTGATAGTATTAAAGTATAAAGAAAATAACTTCTGACATAAACTAAAAAGAGTCTTCGCCGCTGCAACGGCAAAGACTCCCGGACAAAAAGCTGTGGCCAAACCCACGGCACGCAAAGTATTGAACTAAGCGAAACCCACCGTTAGGCGACCAACCTTACGCGGTGGGTTTTTGCTTGTTTATCTTCCGTCTAATCCATCGATAAAGCTTTCGAATACTAAATGCAAGGCTTAGTAAGGTAGCAATCCATTTGAGGATATCCAGTAGTGCCACAAGTGCGATCATGGCATCACCCCCTTTCGGAAGTCTACGCCGCGGTCGCTCCACCGCTTTAAGTCCTTACAATTAGTATATCGTGATAGGGTTGTACAAATTTACACTTTTTATTGACTAAAATTCCTGCAACTTGACCAAGCTAAAGATAGAGAGGTGATTAGGTCATGTTTGGAATTGGAAAAGAGCGGTCTGCCTTTGGAAAATGGCTAGATAAACGAGGAATATCACAAACGTGGATTGTAAAGGAAACTAAGCTAAATAAATATACTATCAGTAAACTAGCGAACGATAAGGATCACATACCAAGCGGACGGACAATGCAAAAAATTATCAAGGCTCTAAGAAAGATTGATCCCTCTATTAAGCAAGATGATTTTTGGAGCATGTAATCCGACACAATTTAAATCGATATGTATACAAGTGGGTTTTCTAATATACAGTGATACTATAACTAAACAGTTTAGTTTAATTTTCAAGTCTCTTACTTTATATGTGTGTTTAGAAGTATTTATAAATAAACTCAATCATTACTCAAATTGCTCATCAATTCGTAAGTTGTTGTGCTTTAGCTTGATCAGACTCTTTTATAGTAGAGCCCCCTGGTTTAAATCCAAAGTCAAACTGTAGTGTTTCTCAGTAGGATCGTACTCAGCAGATATTAGGACATTTAACTTTAGATGGGAAAAGTGAAGATACTTTATCAATATAAATCGCCCTTACCTGTAAATTGTTTTATGATGTGTAACGCATCTGTTTATCAGTAGACATCCCAAAATTTACTTACCCACCTCAAATCATCTTGATTTCTACCAACAATATTACCTTGGGCATCTTGCGGATACATAACAAATTCTTGGATAGAACTTCTACTTGTACCGTATTCCTCTATCTCCAACCAAACATTAATTTTTGTACTTGCGAACCCGACATCCTTAATTGATTCAAATTTAAATGATTTAAGAATTCTATTCTCGAAATGTTTACGAATCCGACCTGGAGCAGCATTTGTTGCAAAAGTATTATAGGGAAGTAAAACAGTCATTCTGCCATAATTCTTTTGGCTCCAAAAAGTTAAATACTCTTTTAAAGCAAATTCAGCTGAATTCTCTTCAAATGTATCAATGTCCAGCGATATAGGTTCTCTCGGTTTCCACTCGTTAGCTGCTTTTCGAAATTGTTCTCCTTCTTGAATTTTTTTAATAGTATCAGTCCAAGTTTCTTTTGGTTTTTCTTTAGGAGCTTCAATTTCTCCTCGCTCTACTTTTTTTGCCCACTCACCTACAGCAAGAAGCATCGCCCACGTTTTAGCAGCAACTATTTTATTGTCATATCCTAGATCGGTTCCATGCATAATCCCATTTCTATATGGAAGTGTGATTTGGTCGGTAGTAGTCTTATAACGACCTTTACGCAGGATTATTAAAAGCCTTCCAAATCCAGAGCTATGAGCCGCAATAGAATCCCAGGCATCTAGTTCGGTAGTTCCAGCAAACATTCCCCTATTATCTGGATTAAGCTCGTTAACAAGGCCATCTGCTAAAGCTAACACAACAGGCACACAAGCATGATATCTTTCTTCTTTATAATCTTCTAGAGCTTTATTCGCCAACCTTATCCGTGGCTTGAATGAATTTAATCCGCATAAAAATGAAAGCTGTGTGCTGACAGTTTCAGCATTGAAATGTTCAACTAAATGTTGCTCTGCACCAGCATAATCCCCAGCTTCAGCTTTCTCTACAGCTTCCAATGCAATCTCTTTATTCAAATTATCGTAAGCAATCCATCCATGATCAACAAAAAAATTATTGAAGCGATCAGGCAAACCTTTCAATTCCTCGAATTTTTTTTCTACATCATCGACTTTGTGTAAGCCATTATTAACTCCACTAACATCTATTCCCGACATATTTAATAAAGGCTCCAATATAGGCATTACTTCTCTGATAGTTCTTATGTTAGTTATGGAGTCAGATACTTGCTTAAAAGTGGGGTTGTCTCTTATATGTTTACTAGTAGGCTTATTTGATTTCCTGGGTTTTTTTGTCTTCTTTTTACTCATTATTATCCCTCCAACAATATTCCCTCTTAATAGATTACCTAGATTGTACGATAAGGGTCAAAAAAGTCGTATCGCTAAATTAAGCCTGAAAGTAAAAATATCCAGTAGTATCAAGGGTTTTTACGATACGAGTACAACAGTTTTAGGGTAATTTGAGTAAAATAGTACAGTAACCTTAGCGTGTAGATGTGCTACAGCAATTTTTTGGAAATTACTAATCAATTTTGACTTTTAAATCCCCTCTATATCTTTCAGATACATGGAACAACTTAATCTCCAATACCTGTTGATCAGGTATTTGTCTTTCTGTTAAGAATCTATCCCATCGACTAACATTATGTACTTTGATTAGCTTGTACTTAATTAAAAACTTCATAGCTTCGTATCTCTCTCTTTGTATATCCGGGATTTATTTTAGGGATGGATGAAAATCATATGCTTTTTCTCTTGATTTCATCTAAGGTTCGCCCATCTTTGGATTTCCAATCAGTCCAACCATTGGAAGGCCTTCCAAGTATAACCGCACTGGCAGCACTAGGTGACTTAAAAACATAGTCAGATTGAAAAATGTAAACGGTATCTTGTTTTATGACCACTTTGTCGTCTATTAATTTTTTTCTTAAATCAACATATGTTTTCATGCTAGGTGTTATCTGAACTGACATTTGAGATTTTTTAAATACGACTAATCCCTCATCAGTATATTCCCCAGTGGCTTCAATTCCTTTTCCTCGACAGTAAAAGAATTCTTCCTTTTTTGTAGAACTGTTTTCTCCCTGTTCGCGAATTTCCTCAAATATATTAAAACCAAGTGTGGATACCAAAATTTTTAACGTTTCAAACATGTCCATTAGATCTGCCACAACATGTTCTGGCACATACGATTTTGTTGGTATAGATTGTTGCATTTTATACCGGTCTACTTCTTTACATTTTTCATAGCAATACCACTCTAAATATTTTATATGGGCTTTTGTAAATGTATTATTACTTGTTGTTATTACAATTGCAATCTCCCAAAAATCCTTTTCCTTATGATGCTGCTTAAGACGTGTGTAACAATCCTCAGCTTCACCAATATAAACCGAAGGCTTAGCATCATTCTCTGATTGACCAAACAGAAAATAAATCCCTACCCCTTTAGTCTCCACACGTTGGCCAGCTTCAACCAACCTATTTCTAGGGATAAGAATTGCTTTTACAATTCGACTCGTTATCTCAGCAATTTTAATGCTTCTTGGAGAACCATCTGGTAAAAAAATTTGTATAGTTTTTGCTTTATATCCCATTATTATCACCGTTTAAAGTATAACATGTCTAAGTTCAAATCGAGTAGTCATCTGATAAAATCTAAGAAAAGGAGGGATAACTTCCACTGATCACTATGTTTATTATGGTGAACTAAAACATTACAACTATTGGCTTAACCATCTATCATCTCTCATATTTTTAATACAATAGTTTAACAATAATCCTTTTCCGTCACAAAAAAAAAATAACATTCGCATCATTACGCGATTTCCGATTAAACAATTCAGAAAAATTGTTTAATCGGTTTGTTTTTTGTATTCGCGATATTAAAATCGGATATATATAATAAGTATCAGGAATGTACCTTATGGGCTGCCACCCATAAGGTACTGTTTTGATTAATCATTTTGTGTCTTGATTTTGTTTACAGAAGCCGTTTTTTTCTTTTCGGCTTCTTCTTTTTTTTCTTTACGACTTTTCTTGATTTCCGAGACAATCTGAAAACCGATAAGTAAACTCCGGTAAAGACCTTCGCCATTTGCGTTCATAAATCGGAAGAATTCTTCAATGCTTGCTATAATTTCATTCATTTTGGCTTTTCACCTCCTTTCATTCAATATTTAGAGATCAGAATGAATTCTGTTTCATCTTTCTTTCTTATAGATCAGCGGATGAATTTTATAACCAGCTATTTATGTACTTGCAATTTGTTCTGAAAAAAGGACATGAATTCCATGAAAGTTCCACCGCCTCTCAATCTCCTGTTACTTAAACTTATGGCAGTTCAACTGATGTGTTGTTCCCTATTCTCTTGCATAAAGGTATAAGAGGTTTCATCTCTATAAATGGAATCCCTTTTTAAAAAACAAATATCTCTAATACCACCCACCCTTGAACTTGCAATTTGTTCTAAATAAGGGACATGGATTTCATAAAAGTTTTCACCTCCTCCTTCAACTACGTTACTTATTGCGGTCTAACTGACGTATTGTTCCCCCTATATTATTGGTAGTTGCCAATTTTCTTCTTAAGAGCGGCATGAATGTCATAAAAAGTTTCATCTGTACATATGGGAACCTTTAAAAAAACAAAAAACCCGCGCTCAGCGCGGGTTTTCTTGCCCTCAAAAATCACAAAGTGTGGCGTTTTTATTAAAAATCAGACTTTTTCTTCCGGAATCTGAAGAAGAATCATTTCTTCATTTCTGCTTGTTCGGTTGCCTTTTCCTCTTCTTTTCTTCGTTCTTCCAATTCTGCAGCTGCTTCTTGCTAAAAATATATACCAAAGAGTGACCAATCCAACTAATTGGTCACTCTTTGGTATATATACTTATGATGTCATCTCTGCTTTAGTTTCTTGGGTAGATGTTTCTTTGTTTTCTAATTGTTTCTTCAAATGATCGAAATTCCCCCGTTCAATTTCCTTGATGATGTCTTTAATATTGATACCATGTCCATCTAACACCAGTATTGTATCCTCAATCGTTTTAACTTTCTGTAAGTGTTCAAGTTCTTTAATCTGCTTAGAAATTTTCTTTAAATCCTCTTCAATCTTTTCCTTCTTTTTTATCAAGGTTTCTTCACGTTCCAAGAGCTTTAAAAGTCTTTTATCCTCATCCATTTTGTCTCCCACTTTCTTTTCTATAGTCGATCCTATCAACAATCATAGTAATCATGTTTATAGATCAGTTGCTTGTATAAAAAGAAAAGCAGTCCTGCAACCAAAAGTACTGAAACACCAATAATTGTGTTAAGTGTGGAATCATCAATAGTCTTTGTAGAGGAAGTACTAGATGCTACATCAACTGACGGTGGATCAACGTTCAGGGTGGATATGTTTGAAATTTCTTCATTACTAGCGCCCTGATCCTCCTCTACCACGCCTATTTTGTCATTCGCCCCCATAAGATCCGCTACCATTTCTTCTTGAGCTTCATTACTTGGAACTTCCGATTCTTTGGAGTTAGCCTTTAATGAAATACGAATGACATAGTGAGTGGTTTTACCTTCTTCAATAGTAATTTTTTCGGGTCGTTTTATTTCATACCCATTAGCGTTTTCCCCAACGATGTTGATAAAGCTTACTTTATAGGTTCCGGGCTTAATTTCCTGCGAAGATATATATTTATTTAACTTATCAAGTCTACCCATTATATTTATTTGATCTGCTGCCACCATGCTTATAAGTATGGTTTTATCAAAGTTTTCTGGAACAGCAGCTTTTAGTTCAAGAATACTCAAAGGGATCACTGTTTCGTCTGGATTTGGTAGAACGCTTGATTTTGGAGCTGTAGTAGTGACTTCTTCGGCATGTACTCTAACACCTGCATAACTGGATATAAGAATAATAAAAAGTACTGTAAGGCTAAAGATACGCATTAAAATATCTGCCCTCCTATTGAAATAATAATGGCCTACGAGGGTACTTAAAGCCTTTGTATCCATTTACAACAACACCACTACTACCTGCACAATGCACATAAATGGGATTACCTCCTTCATCTCGTCCAATATAAATACCAATATGATTCACTCCGCCCTGACCTGGTTTATTTTTAAAAACCAAATCACCGGGGACTAATTCGCCCCAACTGATAGAATACGTTTTGGTCCACTGATAAGAAGTGCCTCCTGCAGAAAAGACATTACCTAGCCCTGCCGTTTTAAAAGCCCAATCTACGAAACCACTACAATCCATCCCGAATGGTTGATATGTTCCAGTTGTATCGCTTCCCGGCGCTGTTACTTTAACAGGTGTATTCCAGAGATCGTTCCAACCGGCTGGACTCTTTCCACCCCAGAAATAAGGAACTTCTCCAACTAACGTTAGAGCCGTATCAATTACTACTGCTCGTGCTGCACCGATATCTCCGCCAAGGTTTTCAATTAATTCAGCTCTCTCTTCAGGAGTTAAACCACCCGGAGCCTCTGGCCCACTTGAACCTCCTAATTCCGGAAATTGTTCTTCAATTGCTCCTGAAGTGACAAGTCTTCGTGCCCATTCTTGTTGTTCTTCTGAAAACCCGATTTTAGTGAATACTTCCTCCATATCATAAGTGTAGACCCTCACTATCAACCTAGTTCTTCTTTCGTCCCTGCATTCTGTCGTTGTATCTCCGGTTTTTGGATCAGTTACAGATGAACATACTGTTTCATAATAAGTTTCCGTGGTTGTTCTAATATCAGAAAATTCATCAAATAAATAGCTAATATATGATTCTTGTTCCTCTGTAAATGTTAAGTCCTGCTCGAATTTGACAGCCACAAGAGCAAAAATCTCAACCCAATTGATTTGAAGAGTTCCTTCATCGTTCATATACTCTATCTTCACGTCATCGTAACGGCTGTTATGGATATAATCCTCAATTTGCTGTTGAAAATTCTCATTCAGTTCATCTACTTTGTCCTTATACAAAACAGCAGTCTCATTGTCTGTCATAAAAAACGATCCAGCCGAAGTTGCTGATCCACTTAAACTGTTAGTAACCGCCATAAGTAGAAAAAATACTGCACCGACAATTGCTCCTATGATCCATACTTTAGGATTAGATACCGCTGCCGCTGTCATTTTTTTTGTTATCTTCTGAACAGTAGCCCTAACAGTAGCAACTGGCGAAGTTATTCCTATCTTCATACCGGTTTTAGTAGACGATAAGAAAGTAAATTTGTTTTTTGGAACAAATCTACTAGACAATGTTTTAATTTTCGTCGCAGTCCCGTAAGTACCCGAAGATTGAGTTAAACCTGCCCCCTTTATCTTCCTATATGCGCGTAGTGGTCGATTTCTTCCACCGCTTTTGATCGCTTTCACTTTCGCATTTATCCGATTTACCGATTGTGATAACTCTTTTGTTCGCTCATACCCCTTCTTAACTTTATTCATTCCTTTTTCTGTTTGTAATACTGATTCAACGCCGGAATGTATTTCTTCTTCACTATAAGGATCAAGAGTGCGCACAAGATTTTTAGTAGCCTTTCGAGGGGCCTCTTTTATGCGATTAGATAGGTTATCCTTAATTTTTGCTTTAATCCCTCCGACATGCTCAGAGGGCCTCACATTAACTGGGTAAGTTCGATTCAGTTTTAACTTATTCTTCAAATCTTTCTTCACATATTTGTTCTTCATGCGAGTTTCTCATTCCCCACACCAACTTCATCCACTTTTGTGGTCATCATCTTGTATAGCTGTGTGTTTCGTGGGAATTCATCTTTGAATGGAACAATAGCATTCCCGACAAAAAGTAATCCTTGACCGCTATCTGAGTTAGTTACGTAACTTAACTGAGTCTCAGAAATATTCAATAGATCAGCAAGTTCATTACGATCCGATGGAGCTTGATTTAGCATCATAAGGAAGTCCGAGTTTGAAAGCATCCGGCGTGCAAGTTCAGATTTAAGTAAATCTTCGACATTCTGTGTAATTCCTGTTGGTACTCCGCCCCATTTTCTTGCGCGCTTATATAGCTCAAACAGAAAATTAGCTGAATATTCATTTGCAAAAAGAAGATATATTTCATCTAAATAAATCCACGTTCGTTTACCTTTACTTCTATTCAGAGTAATTCTGTTCCAAACTTGGTCTAGAACAATGAGCATTCCCATCGTCTTAAGCTGCTTACCTAAGTCTTTAATGTCGAAACATACAAATCGATTATTTATGTTGATATTGGTTTTATTAGAGAATACGGAAAGGTTCCCTTTCACGTAAAGCTCAAGAGCTGTAGCAATATGAATTGCTTCATCATCATCCTGTGATCTTAGTACTTCATAAAAATCGTATAGTGTAGGAACATCATTCGGGTGGAATGTTTGTAGGTAATCATGATACGTAAGCTTCAAACAGCGGTCTATAATGGATTTTTCACGTGGAGTTAGGCCATATCTTCCTCCCACAATAACTTCACATAAGGAAAGAATAAAATCAGATTTGAGTAATAGAGGATCATCTTCGTCAGCATAGTCCATTGTCATATCAAGTGGGTTAATGTAGTTTTTTGATCCTGCAGAGATATGAATGACCTCACCCTTAAAGTTATTTACTAGTCTCGTATATTCTCGTTCAGGGTCAATGATTATTACGTCATCATCAGTATTCATGAGGACGTTCACCATCTCACGCTTTGCTGCAAAAGATTTTCCCGATCCTGGTGTACCTAAAATAAATCCATTTGGATTTTTTAATGAAAGTCGATTGAACATGATAAGGTTCCGAGACACGGCATTCAATCCGTAATACATTCCGTTTTCTTGGAAAAGTTCTTGGTTAGTGAATGGCATAAAAATAGCGGTACTTTCAGTTGTGAGAGTTCGAGATGCCTTAATTAAGTTGAGCCCATAAGGAATAACTGAATTCAGAGCATCTTCTTGTTGATAGTGAAGGGTTCCAATCTGACAAAGGAACTTGTTCGCAATGCTAGTTATATCTCTATCGTCTTTGTTCAAAGCATCAAGCGAATCTGCAAAATGGACGATAAGAACGTTCGTAAGGAACATTTTTTGATTCTTATTGATTAAGTCGTCAAGCAGCTCCTTCGCTTCATCAAGTGAATGTTTCAGTTCGTGAGGTATAAATGCTTCGAGGTATCCGTTTTTTAAACTGCGCTTCTGGTATTCGATCTTGTTCGCTTCCATGCCTGTTATCTGTTTTTTTACGATCCGTAGTGCCTTCACTGAATCAACAGATTTAATATTCATGGTAAGAAGCAAATTGAAACTAAAATCAGATATATCGCTTAGAAATTTGTCATTTAAAAATGTCGGCAAGTCCTTAATATAGACAGCGCGTGCATATTTTTCGCCGACGATCATGTGATCGCGCTTAAACGTAAAGGAATCGGGAGCAACTAAATCCTTTGTTATAATTCCTTTTCGCCTATGTTCGGCTGGATCATACCGAAAATGTCCCTCTTGCCCCATACGATAGATATCATGTATAAGCTCAAGCCGCTGGGTTAAATCCAGTCCTTTGATCTCGCTCCCCATGCGTTTGAACACATTATGGGTTTCACTCTCAATTCGAAGAAATATGTTTCTTGCTTCATCAATTGAACCTGCTTCCGTTGATACAGTAATGAATTTATCCTTTTCGATTTCATTTTTGCCCCCAACAATTTTCTTTTTTAACATAGAATTATATTCGGATCGGAATGACCCCAAATCATCATCCCTGTTTTTTATAACTAATTTCTCCTCGAAATCTTCTTTATTAAAGTTCTTATTTGTAATAGTGATCTGTAAATCAATACTATGATCAAAAAAGTTAAGGAAATCACAATACTTAGCAAACACTTCTTCCTGATCTTCCTGCTTGGCAACTTGATAGTTAATGTCTTTGAACCGAAACGATTTTGAATAACGATTTTTACCATGCTGTAAAATACCGTCCTCAAATGAAAAAGAATAGGGAATTGATTGCTGAGTGGTTTTAGGAATGCGAACCTTCTTCTTTGAGTTTTTTTCTTTTTTTAGAAACGATAGCACTATCTTGTTCCCCCTTCTCCTTGATACTGACTAGTAGTTCGAACATATTGATAGTTATATATTTGCGTTTCTGCGGATAGATAAGCTCCTGCTGAATAACCGACTTAATAAACTGCTCAAACGTCATTCCGTTGTAGTTAAAGTAGCCTATCATAAACAGCGGCATTGCAATGAAAATAACAATCCAACTAGCTGCATCCGAACCCACATAATCTTTTCCAAACCAATACAAAGGAACATTGATAATGATTGCTATAAGGGTGCAAATCAACTGCCGCAAATTCAGTCCAAAAAAGAGCTTTTCTTTGTACGTCCGAATTTCTTTTGGTATTCGTATCTCAATCATGTTTCCTCCTGTATTTTAAAATCATAATTCTGCTAGTCATCTGCAGATCAGGGCTACGGGCGACCTATGAGTGTATTCAACGCTGACTAAAATTCGTATATATGATAGAGAATCGGCAGTAGTTGCTGGATTTTACTATTCATTATTAATGTTTAGTTTCACTGTTCAGTTTTTCTATTCAGTTTTTCTGATCCATTATTTTGTTCAGTAATTATCTTGTTTGACTCTGAACCATTCAGCTAATTTTTTTTGTATACACTTATGCGCCCGTCAATTTTCTCGCCCATGACCCTGATTTTATTACTACAAGAAGCAGAGCTAACGCTGAAAGCAGTCCCTTCCACAGTTCAATATTTCCACCGCTACCTGTAAATCCGCCAAATAGTGAACCTGTAGCGATCGATGCGTATACTACACAACCCACAATAATAATGATCCCTTGTAGACAAACAGCAGCATAATCCATAATAAATCTCTTTCCAGTACTAGAAAGGCTATCGTGAATAAAAGTAGCTATCGGTATCGGAGCGACTGCCGTATAGATAAGAAGCTCAAATAATCGTCCGAAAATCACAAGTGTAATTACAATTTTCACAGCTTGTAAAGCCCACTGAAAAGGCATTAGCTTAAATTCATAAAGCTGTTTTTGAAACCATCCCGCACTTTGATAATCATCTTCCATTGCCGACCAATTAATGTCATATAGAGCCAGCGATGATCCTTCAACACCAACCAGATTCGTTACATAAGCCGATATTCCAAAAATCGCTTCAAGCAGTTCAAAGGTACTTTCCATAACAAATTTTGCGAAAATGAGCTTTACCAAACAGGAAACGACTGTTTCCCATCGAAAAAAGGCAAAATTCATAGACTTGTTCACCAAATCAAGCAAGAAGTATAAAGCTAATAGGCTGTAGGCTACTGGAAGGATAGCTTCATGAATATTCTCGATTACAGCGTATAGAGATGGATATGTTGATGGACCTTGATTCACTAAGTCCGTAATACTGCCAACTAGATCAGTAAATCCTTCAAAGTCTTCTTTGAGGTTATCAATCGGATTTTCTGCCAAACTTTAAATCACCTCCCTGTTAATTAAGAAGGGCTATATCATAGCCCCTCTTATTATTCTTCTTACAGAAGGAATAGGGACATGGATTGAGTAATACCGTATACGAGGAACCCGGAAGCTAGTGTCTTCATACCACGAACTTTCCCATCTGCATCGTCATTCTTAAAGCCAAGAGCCAACTGAACAGCACCGAAAAATGCAACTACCAGACCGATCCGTCCTAACCATGTTGCTACTACATCAATAACACCATCGAAAGTATCCATTCCAGGTGTAGCGCTAGAAGCATAAGCGCTCGTCGCCGTTAGCATCAGGACAGTCGATATGAAAGCCGATTTGATTATAATTTTCATATTAATTTTATTGGATAACTTGGTTTTAAGGTTCTTCATTGTACATTCTCCTTTTGGGATCCCATTATTTTGTGATTTTAGAGCAAAGCATTCATGCGTTCTTCAATAGTTTCTAACCCTTCAATATCGACCAACTTCAATTCTTCTTTTCTTTCTTCAAGTCTCTGATCAGGTGTGCGAATGTTAAATGTATTTAGCTCATGGTCATCAGCTAGTCTATCCACTCCCATTGAAGAGTCAAATAAATGATTTTTATTCGCTTCAAACAGCAGTTTATAGTTCGGATGAGACTCCAATTTGAATTTCTCGCTGTAAAACGGCCGTAACCCGCGAATAAACAAGATGCAGTTTTTATCCGGCATTTGTGAAATCTCATCGATTGTCATTAGATCCCGGCCTTGGCTAGCATAACTGACGCTCGACGAGCTATTCCTTCCCCTAGACTGGCTTGTGTTCTTGGTATCAATTGTCTGCTTACCAAGTCCTTTATTAACCCATTCAAGAGTAGAACGTTCTTGGCCGCCAAGGAAAAGAATTGTGTCACAGTTACCGACGATAGTTTCCCAAGAATCCTTATATAAGCCTTTGAGCTGTGTCATATTTTGAAGAATAACCGATACAGAAATATTTCTGCTCCGCATAGTTGCAATCAGCTTATCGAATTCAGGAATTTGACCGATATTAGCAAATTCGTCTAACCAAAACTTAACGTGATATTTCAAGCTACCTCCGTTAACAAAATCGGCCTGATAATAAAGTGAATCAAATAACTGAGCGTACATCATAGCAATAATGAAATTAAAAGTCGTATCGCTGTCTGGAATGAGGACGAACAATACTGTTTTTTCATCGCCTAGCTTATGCAATTCTAGATCGTCTTCAGCAAGTAACCTTTCAACGTCCTCAATCCCAAATGGTGAGAGTCGAACACCTGCCGAAATCAAGATACTCTTAGCGGTTTTTCCTGAAGCCATTTTAAAAATGTCGTACTGCTTAACAGCAATATGGTTCGGGTTTTCATCTCGAAGTTTCTCGAATAAAAAATCAAATTCACTTTTATATTCTTCATCATCCTCCTTTACTTCTGCCAACCGAAGCAGCGTAAAAACAGTTTTAAAGTTATGTTCGAATTCAGGAAGCTCATAAAAGATGTACAAGAATACTGATTGTAGCAGAGCTGTTTCAGCTTTTTCCCAAAAAGGATCGTTGCCTCCACCCTTACTGGTGTTGGTGTTTTTTATCAGGTTATTGATGACTTTCAAGATATCGCTTTCTTTTTTGATATAAGCAAAGGGATTGTATCTGCAACTGCTCTTCATATCGATTAGATTGAATACCTTAATTTTGTATCCCTTTTTCATTAATGAATATCCTGTATCCCTTAGCAATTCGCCTTTAGGATCGGTAATAACCATGCTTGTGTTAGCCTGTAAGATATTCGGTTTTACAAAAAACCTACTCTTACCTGTACCGGCTCCACCAATAGCTAAGATGTTAAGATTTTTCCTCACCCTCTTTGTATCAAGGCTTAATCGTTCGGTATTTGTTAGAATAAGATTTTGCATTTTCTGCTTGTGCCTAATACTGTTTCGTTCAGTACTTCCCGCCCATTTGGCCGTTCCGTGTTCTTTACCAGGCATCAATTTCTTCTGTATCGTGATTTTATAAAACACATAAATGGAGACTCCAATAAATTCAATAAAGAAGATTTGAAATGTTTTTTGGCTTGGCTTTACAAAAATATTGTTCTGAATGCTTTCTATCGCTGATTTACCAAACTTCTGAATGTTGTGTATTTTCACTGGTTCGTCCGAAGTTGCGATAACATGATGAAGGTGTAAAGTGAAGTATGCAAGTGGGATATACATGAGGTAACAAAATAATGCAAAATTTCTAAGTTGCTTCTTTCTTTTCTCTTGATCGTTCATCTCCCCCCTCTCTCCCTATTTTTATTTTTTACAGGCAGAGCTTGTTTTTGGGCTTCCATTAAGGGCGTAATTTCTTTCCTTCTTTCATTAAGTGTTAGACGTTCCTCAGGAGTAACCTTAGGAATGAAACGTTCAGTTTCAGTTTTTCCTAGCTTTACAGCTAGCTTTTCTCGATCTTTCGTACCGCGTTCTTGTTCTTTACTTTGTTCAACTTTAAATATGAATACGTTACCTTGACGTTCTGCGCTAAATCGGTCACTTTTATCGCCAAAGTCAAATTGATGCTTCTCATTGTCTTTTAAATTTTCGAGAATCCGTTTAACTCGTTCATCTAATTGATTCAAGTTCAGCCCTATACGCTCATATGAGCCATCACGATCGATCACAAATGTCATTTCAATTTTTCCATTTGGATCGGCTACTTCATAAGGCAGTTTTTGATTTTCATGTTTGTTAATTAACTGCTTAAGTTCTCCACTGCTTAGTTTGAGTTCAGGATTTTCATTATTCTCTCCAAAAAGTTTTTGTTGAACGGCCATTAAGCCACTTTGTGATTTGTCCTGTTCGTTTATCTTAGTACTTGAAGTCATTTCGCTTTCTTTATTAAGTCCTTGCTCAAGTAGCTTCTCCAACACCATTTTCACTCGGGCCTCATCACTTTGTTTATAGAAGACCGAATAATGCTTTTGATCTTCAACAACTGCATATGTCACTTCGTATTTTTTTGCAAGTTCACTAAAAGCTCTGAGCTGTTTTTGCTCTAAATCAAACAATTTAATTTCGTCATTCGATTTAATGAGCCTCTTCAACGCGATTTCACCGGCCCGATCCGACTGTTCTTTTGATTTCTGAATCATATAAAGCAAGAATTGTTTCACTGATTCGTTGGTCATCTTTGCAGCTTCCTTGGTTAAATCAGTACTTGCTCGGACAACTAAAGTAGAAACGTCACCACCAATTTCCGACATGCGACACACTCCTTATCTTCGGTTAATTAGCTGCTTCACTGTCTCCGTCAAGCTCTTCTATACCCACCTCCAATGCCTTAGCAATTCTTTTGATGCTTTTATGAGTCGGATACTTCCGAGTCCCCTTCTCTATTTGGGAAATCGTTGGCTGAGGAACGCCAGATTTTTGGGCCAATTCTGTTTGCGTCCACCCCTTTGCCAATCGTTTAGCCTTTATCGGATTGATATTGTGCACCTCCTATGACTTTATTTTATTCGTTTACGAATAAAATATCAACATATTTTTATTCGTATTATAATAAAAGGCTTTCTAAAGAGATTCCTTACTTTATTTCTGATATGATCTAGGTAAATAACTACATTTAGGTGGAAATCACTATGGAGCATTTAAATAAAGACATTGGAGCAAAAATAAAGCAATACCGGAAAGCGATTAATATGTCCTCGACTGAACTTGCGCAATTGTCAGATACATCACAAAGCACAATTAGTCAGATTGAGAATGGACGTCCGACTAATATAGAAACCATCATTAAAATTAGTAAGGCACTTAACGTAACACTTTTTGAAATACTGCCTGATTATGTGCTTCCTGAACAAATTGAAGAAAATCCAGAGAAAAGGCAAGTTGTTGCACTGTTAAATCAGTTATCAGAAGGCGAGATCAAAACCATACAGACTCTCCTTTCAACAAACATCTATCCAGTCCTTAAAAGCATTCTACCTCTTGTAAAAGCCATAGATGATTTAAATGAAGAGGAACGCACTCTGATTAACAAAATTGTCTATTCGTTAGCGAATAATCTTCATATAAAAGGCTAGTCCCTCCTTTATTCGATAATAAATATTACTTGGCCCTTTCATATTACAAGCATCGACAAGTTTAAAGGGAGGGCCAAAAAATTAACCCTCCTAACATAATAGATTCAATGGTAAAATATAGATTTTACTTCTATCTAGATGTACTTAAACTTTCTCGTTTAAGGATTCTACCAGCTAGTTTCCTATTGGATATACAAAAATAGAAGCGGTCGCATCTAATATTTTGCGACGGCTTCTATTTTTTAAAAATTTTAAAATCATACAGAGCATTAAGCTCCCTCGAAATGATTTAAATAACTCACTCTGGCTCATGAATTCGCAGGATTTCTCCTTAGTCAAAGTGTGAAAAAT
>NZ_JACSQL010000021.1 GCF_014836635.1 Paenibacillus gallinarum
TTTAGCTCAGCTGGGAGAGCATCTGCCTTACAAGCAGAGGGTCGGGGGTTCGATCCCCTCAATCTCCACCATATAAAATATCGCGGGGTGGAGCAGCTCGGTAGCTCGTCGGGCTCATAACCCGAAGGTCGCAGGTTCAAATCCTGCCCCCGCAATTGCAATACCTGGAACTGTGGTGTAGAGGCCTAACATGCCTGCCTGTCACGCAGGAGATCGCGGGTTCGAATCCCGTCAGTTCCGCCATTTAACTATTTAATATGAAGATGAGTGATTTTATAAGAAGTGAGAATCAGATTTGTTTTCACTTTATTATTATGTAACTCAATGTATGGCTCGGTAGCTCAGTCGGTAGAGCAGAGGACTGAAAATCCTCGTGTCGGCGGTTCGATTCCGTCCCGAGCCACCTTTTATTTCGGAGGATTAGCGAAGCGGCCAAACGCATCAGACTGTAAATCTGCTCCCTTACGGGTTCGGTGGTTCGAATCCATCATCCTCCACCAGTTTTACGAGCCATTAGCTCAGTTGGTAGAGCACCTGACTTTTAATCAGGGTGTCGAAGGTTCGAGCCCTTCATGGCTCATACGAAAGTCACCAGTTCATACTGGTGGCTTTTTTTGTTGTATATTTTTTGAATCCTCTATAAGAACAAGAGGACAAACTTATGAATGGATTCCTTACTTCATTAAATAGCCGTTAAAGTAGATGAATTTTATCAGTAGATACATAAAGAATTTGGTAGAGGTATACTTCCTGTATTATACTATTTTTGTTGGGTTGGTATGAGTGTAAGAAATAGAAGGCATTAGAGTAGACAATAAAGTCGTAAAGTGGTGGTCATCGTGGCGAATTATGAAGTACTGTTGCAAAAACTACAGGATATTCTTAACGTACCATTTCGAATAATTGAGGTTCCCATTAATAAACATACATTTATAAGAAATGATGAACCCTGTCATTCTTTTGAAGAAGGGGATTCATTATATTTTCACCTAGAAGCAGGCAAAGAAGATGGAATTCAGATGCTATTATCTGCACCGTCCCAGCATGTCGAAGCATCTGAAAGAGCACTCATTGAATGGATTATTTCATCACTGCATCAAAATTCAGGTACTACTGAAATTGCAAAAAATAAAGAGGTAAACTCAATAGAACAGCTGGGAAGCTGGATTCAGGAGAGTTTCGATAAGGATAAATCCATTCCTTTCCCTGAAGATCTTAGTGTGTATGAGAAACAGTTTACCAAAGGAATGATTCCTTTTTACCTGACGTATGAGGGAGCTCATGAATCTGGAATATCTCTTAAAGCTTTAAATAAACTACTCCAATCCTATTTTGATGGAAAGGTGCTCTTAGTACCATTAGAAGAAGATAGATGGTCTATATTAGCTGAATTAGGTTTAGTGTTGGATAATACCGATGAGGATATGGACCAAGTGGTTCTGCAGCAAAAAATGCAGCTTTCCATTGAAGAAGAGCTTGCTGCCTTTACGGATGGTCTTCATGAGGTGATTGCAAATGAGTGGGTTGGAGTCTTTCATCTATCCGTAGCTAAACCTCTGTTCAATATTGTCTCCTTACCTCCTACGATCTCGTTTCTTAGAGAAATAACCGAACTCGGTAAAAAATTTAAAGTTGGCGAGCATGTTTATTTTCCATGGCAATTCCATTTCGAACGTTTGATCTATAGTATACCTGAGGAAGAGAGAGCGAATTACCTAAAAGGAATGAGTAACTCTTCGATCCTATTTGAGGATGAGACGATATCTACCTTAGAGACCTTCTTTCAAATGGACTGTAATGTTAGTGAAACGGCAAAACGTCTTTACATTCACCGTAATACTCTAATTTATCGCTTAGATAAGATAAAGCAAGAAACAGGTCTTGATGTGCGGACCTTTAAAGATGCAGTTTTGGTTAAGTTGACTCTCTTCATGTACAAAGTGACGAAAACCTCTTAATTTTTTTGTGTGAATTGTGCATAGTCACCACTAGGCTTTCCAGGTTATTATAAGAGAAGGAAATGAATTCGATTACATTGTATTATTATATGTTTGTATTCGCTTTCATTATTAAATCGAAATGATGCTGAGGAGGCAATAATCATGGCTGGTGTACGCTTAGAACATATTTACAAACAATATCCGGGTGCAGATAAAGCGACAGTTGTTGATATTAACTTAGATATTAAAGATAAAGAATTTCTCGTTCTGGTAGGTCCGTCCGGTTGTGGTAAATCTACAACACTTCGGATGATCGCTGGCCTTGAGGAAATCTCCGATGGCAAACTATATATTGGAGATCGCGTTGTAAATGACGTAGCTCCTAAAGATCGTGATATCGCGATGGTATTCCAATCTTACGCTCTTTATCCACATATGAACGTTTATCAAAATATGGCGTTTGGTTTGAAACTTCGTAAAGTGAAAAAAGAAGAAATCGATAAGAGTGTTCGTGAAGCAGCTAGAATTCTTGATATCGAACATTTGCTGGATCGTAAACCAAAAGCTCTTTCCGGTGGTCAACGTCAGCGTGTAGCTTTGGGACGTGCTATCGTTCGTAACCCACAAGTTTTCTTGATGGATGAGCCGCTCTCTAACTTGGATGCGAAACTTCGTGGACAAATGCGTGCGGAAATTACTAAGCTCGCTAAACGTCTTGAAACGACTGTTATCTATGTAACGCATGACCAAATCGAAGCTATGACGATGGGTGACCGTATCGTAGTAATGAAAGACGGATATATTCAACAAGCAGCTTCACCGGAAGAACTGTACAATCATCCTACAAACTTGTTTGTAGCTGGTTTCATTGGATCACCTACAATGAACTTTATCACTGGTAAATTGACGCAACAAGGTGAAAGCCTTCGCTTTGCGGCAGCTGGTCTAGATGTAGAAATTCCACAAGGTAAAGCACAAATTCTTAAAAACAAAGGTTATGCTGGCAAAGAAGTGATTCTGGGTGTTCGTCCAGAAGATATTCATGAAGAGCCAGTATTCTTGGAAGCTTCTCCACACACTGCTTTCACAGCTAAAGTAGATGTTAGTGAGAACCTTGGTCACGAATTGCTCTTGTACCTGAGCGGTGTAGGTAATGATGTAACGATCGCACGTGTTGATGGACGTTCGAATACTCGCGATGGTAACACCGTTAAAATGGCAATCGATATGAACAAAGTCCATATCTTTGATAAAGAAACAGAAGCAAACGTACTTGTTCTAGATTAATACGAGTATAATGCACCAATAAAAGGGGTTGTCAGGCTTTTCTAAAGCCAGGCAGCCCCTTTTCAACTTCATAGGTACTACCTGTAAGTAGACCTTACCGAACATTGCAATCGGCTTCATTTTCCGATACGATGAGTACAATGACAATCAGGTTAATATAGATAGAGAACTGTACATAATAGTGGCAACACTTTCTCTTAGAATCCGCGTTATATTTGCCGTACCGAAAGGAAGATACAATATGGCTAAAAAAGTAAAAGTATCCCAACTTGTTAATGAATTTCAAATGGAAGTTGTCTCTGGTGAAAATGGTTTGAAAAGACCGATCACTGTAGATGATTTGAACAGACCTGGCCTGGAGATGGCAGGATATTTTGAATATTACCCATCAGAACGGGTACAGTTGCTAGGAAGAACTGAACTCGCTTTTGTTAAGATGTTGCCCGAGAAAGAACGTCGGGAACGCATGGAAGGTTTGTGTCACGAAGAAACACCTTGTATTGTTGTCACTCGTGGACTTGATGTTCCTCAAGAATTAATTGATATCAGTAACGAGAGAGATCTCCCTGTACTGCGTAGTACGATGGCTACGACAATTCTATCAAGCCGTATTACTGGGTTCCTCGAAGGGAAATTGGCTCCAACAACTACGATTCATGGCGTTCTTTGCGACGTATATGGTATCGGTCTATTAATTACGGGAAGCAGTGGAATTGGTAAAAGTGAGGCTGCTTTGGAGCTTGTTAAACGTGGCCACCGTCTTGTTGCCGATGATGCGGTAGAGATTAGTCAAACATCAGACAATCAATTACACGGGACAGCACCAGAACTCATTCGTCATCTGCTCGAAATTCGGGGTGTCGGAATTATTAATGTTATGACCCTATTTGGAGTAGGTGCCATCCGTAATCATAAAAGAATTACACTCGTTGTCCGCCTAGAAGCTTGGCAGCAGGATAAGCAATATGACCGTCTTGGTCTTGATGAAGAGACGACTCGAATTATTGATACAGATGTTCCACTCGTTACCATTCCGGTACGCCCAGGTCGTAACCTTGGGGTTATCATTGAAGTGGCAGCGATGAATTTCCGTCTGAAACGGATGGGTGTAAATGCTGCGCTGCAATTTACGAATAAGCTGACGGCTACTATTGCTGAAGATAACGATGATATGGACTAAAGCTTTAAGTTAAACTGAGGAACGTAAACAGAGTCTAATCTTTTAATAGAGGATGTAACAAACTAGCTTTGGTTATATTATCAACGAAACAGGGAGTGGGTAGATGGGTACCTTATTACTTGATCCGATTGCATTTTCTATCGGTTCGCTCAGTGTCCATTGGTATGGACTAATCTTGGGGTCTGCAGCCATTGTCGGTCTGCTGCTCGCAATACAGGAGGGGAAACGTTTTGGAATCCCCTCTGATTTTTTCATGGATTTATTGCTTCTCGGTGTTCCTTCTGCTATTATCGGAGCACGAATTTACTATGTAGCATTCACGTGGGATGACTATAAGGATAACTTCTGGGATGTATTTAAAATCTGGAATGGCGGTATTGCCATTTACGGAGCACTAATTGGTGCTATTATCTGTGCTTTTTTCTATTTTAGGCATAAAGGTTATAATTTCTGGCGTATTGTGGATATTTGTGCGCCCTCTCTTATTATTGGACAGGCAATTGGTCGCTGGGGGAACTTCGTCAATCAGGAAGCATACGGCGGACCTGTAGAAGAGTCTTTCCTTAGAAATACACTGCATCTTCCTGACTTTATTGTGAACCAAATGAATGTTCAGGGTACATTTCATCACCCAACATTTTTATATGAATCTCTCTGGAATATCGTAGGACTTATTTTACTTCTCGTTTTACGTCGTCAAAAATTTATGCGTGCAGGGGAGTTATTCCTGTCCTATTTCATATGGTATTCCATCGGTCGCTTTTTTATCGAAGCACTGCGTACAGATAGTCTCGGATTCCAAGGGCCAGAGTGGCTTGCTTCCATCGTAAATGCTTTATGGTCTCCTATGACAGCTATGGGCTTTGAACTGGGGTATTTAGACCCTGCTTATGGAAATCTCCGTATATCACAAGTTTTATCAATCTTAATTATTATAGTCGCTATCATCCTCATTGTAGTAAGGCGCATAACAGGCGCTTCAAAAGAACGTTATATGGACCCGATTGTATCCAGTAAGACTCCTACAGATGGTGGTAGTGACAACGTTTCAGAACTAGAACGAAAAAAAGATCGCAGAGATGAGTCATCTTCTATCGGTTCTGGTACTGATCAGAAAAAGGAGTAATAAAGGAGCAATAGTTAAATGATTAAAACGGTTTTATTTGATCTAGATGGCACGATTATCGACACGAATGAGCTGATTATCAGTTCTTTTATCCATGTTTTAAATGAGCTCGGTCCGGGCGCACTCTCTAGAGAAGAAATTATTCCTCATATGGGAGGCACACTTGAGCAACAAATGCAGGCATTTACCGGCAAACCTGATGTAGCAGAATATGTTACAGGATACCGTGCCTACAACTCCGTTCATCATGATGATATGGTAAAGCCTTTTCCGGGTGTGATGGATGTAGTGAAGAAACTTCACGAGCAAGGGATTCGTATGGGTGTAGTTACGACAAAAATAAGACCAAGCACACTTCGAGTATTGGAACAGTTCGACCTTCTGAAATATATGGAGACCATCGTAACTGTATCAGATGTAACTCATCCAAAGCCGCATCCAGAACCGGTTCTTACTGCGGTAGAGCAGCTTCAGGTGAATCCATCGGAGACGCTAATGGTAGGAGATAGTCCAGTGGACATTCAGTCCGCCAAAGCAGCCGGCGTTAAGGCAGCAGGTGTAGCTTGGTCCCTAAAAGGGGAAGCAAAGCTTAGAGAGTATGGCCCTGATTATATTTTGCATGATATGCATGACATTCTTACTCTGACCAAGAAGGAGTAGTAAATACTGTGAGGAAGCTGGAACGTTATCCCGTTGAAGAGCAGAATGCACTATGGCATATATATCGAACGGTCAGTCCCTTTAAAGGGGTTCGTAACTTCGTTTGGGTGCAGCTAGCAAGATATTGTCCCATCTTACCTTTGAAAAACTGGATTTACAAAAGCCGTCTTCGCATGGAAGTAGGAGATCATACGGCATTTGCACTGATGGTGATGGTTGATGTGTTTTTCCCAGAACGAATCCATGTTGGAACGAATTCGGTAATAGGGTATAATACAACGATTCTGGCACATGAGTATCTCATTCATGAGTATCGACTGGGTGATGTATGGATTGGCGATAACGTCCTAATTGGTGCGAACACGACGATTTTGCCTGGAATAACCATTGGGGACGGAGCAGTTGTAGCCGCAGGTTCTGTTGTTCATAAAAATGTGGCTGCAGGGGCTTTTGTCGGGGGTAATCCTTTGAGAGAACTCGGTTCTCAACGAGAAAGTGGAAGCAATACATTACACTAAGAGTTCTTCTTTACATCCAAAAAGAATAGAAATCATGGAAGACCGCTAATAGAGCGGTCTTTTTTTTGTTATATAACCCTTTTATTCAAATCAATGGGCATAAATACAGGAGTTTAGAAGAAGACAAAGAATTGACGATAAAAGGGAAAGCATGGTAAGATACCGAATAATACTTTAATTTGTTAGATTGGTAGCACTTTAATGCAATAAAGATTGTGGATGCTAAATCCGGTGTGAAAGTTAGGAACTATAGATGCAGAGGTGAACAGAAATGACCAAACCAAAAGGTTTTGAAAAGCCAGCCGGTGTACGTGATTACCTTCCTCATGTCGTAGATAAGCTGAGACGGATTGAACATAAAGTGCTGGAATGTATGAGTAGCTGGGGATATCGTCAAATTATTACCCCTTCAATGGAATATTACGATACCGTTGGTGTAGCTAGCTCAACGTCTGATCAGAAACTGTTTAAGTTGTTAAACAACCGGGGAACGACACTTGTACTCCGTTCGGATATGACAGCGCCAATTGCGAGAGTAGTCTCTTCTATGCTAAAGGACGAGAAGTTGCCTTTACGTCTTTCATACCATGCGAATGTATTTCGTGCAATTGAAGAAGAAGCAGGACGTGAAGCAGAGTTCTTTCAAACAGGTGTAGAACTGGTCGGTGATGATTCTCCGGAAGCAGACGCTGAGGTTGTAGCTCTAGCTATCAGTTCGCTTCAGGCAGCTGGAGTTGCTTCTTTTAAAATAGCTATGGGTCATGTCGGTTTCTTGAATGGTTTACTCGGTGAGATTATTCCAGGGGAAGTAGATTTGCAAGAAGAACTAAAAGCCGTACTACTTAAGCGTGACTATGTAGGTTACCGAGAGAAAATAGAAGGTTTGTCCTTGTCGTCAGAGCAAAAAGAACGACTTGAGTCTATTTTACGTCTGCGGGGCGGAAAAGAAATAGGTGAGCGTGCTGAATCATTGATCTCAAGTGAAGAAGCGCGAAATTCAGTGCAACATCTTTGCGCGGTGTGGGAAGTGCTCGAAGCTTATGGAGTATCCGAACATGTACTGATCGATTTAACGATGCTTGGCGATTTTTCATACTACACAGGAATGACGTTTGAGGGTTATGCATCAGAACTTGGATTCCCGGTATGCAGCGGAGGCAGGTATGACAAGTTGCTGAAACAGTTTGGTAAAGACATCCCCGCGACGGGTTTTGCAATAAAGACAAACCGCATTATTGATGGAGTGCAAGGAATTCGAGCAGAGCAGCCGCTTCCTGTACTTATTGAATATACGAAGGAACACCGAGTAGAGGCTTTGTCTCAAGCATTGCAGCTTCGAACGGAAGGCCGGACCGTAGTAACCAGACTCATGCAAAGAGTAGAGGATCGTTATCACCAAGGCGTGGATACAAATGAGCAGGGAAATAACTGTGCAGTGTCTACCCTCCAAGGAAAGTATGAAAAAGTGTACACATACAGCAGTCCAATATAGGTTGTGTAACATCAAATAAGAAAGGAGCAAGGCATATGAGTGAGATTTTAAAAGTAGCGATGCCTAAAGGGCGAATCTATAAAAAAGCGTCTCAATTATTCCGCGCAGCAGGCATATACATTCCCGAGGATATTGATGATACAAGAAAGCTCGTTATTCCTATTCCAGAAGCGTCCTTAGAGTTCATTATGGCGAAGCCCGTTGATGTTCCTACGTACGTAGAATACGGAGCGGCTGATATCGGGATTGTGGGTAAAGATGTGCTTCTGGAAGAAAATCGGGACGTATACGAACTGCTCGATCTTGGTATCGCCAGATGTCGTATGTCTGTCATCGGGTTACCTGATTGGGAGCCGGGCATCAGGCAGAGAGTAGCGACGAAATATCCGAATGTGGCTTCGCAATATTTTCGTGAGCAGGGGCAACAAGTAGAAGTTATTAAACTAAATGGATCGATTGAACTTGCGCCGCTAATTGGCCTAGCCGATCGAATTGTGGATATGGTAGAGACTGGGCAGACGTTAAAAGAGAACGGTCTTATTGAACTTGATAGCATGTTTGATATTACAAGTCGTTTGATTGCCAACCGAGTTAGTTATCGTATGAAAAATGATCAAATTCAAGGAATTTGTGATTCGTTACAACAAGTCATTAATGCAGCGGCAAGGTAATGGCGTAATTGCCTGAGGGCAGGAATGCAGGTCCATAGAGGCTAAGCCTAATAATGAAGATGATAAACAAACAAAATTATTAGAGTCAAAGTAGTTTAGATAAAAGACCATGATAACGGAATGTAATGGGGTTTTTAGCATCTATGAAGGTGCATTTCTGCTCGTAGAAGATATTACTCAAAGATAGGGAGTGGAGTGAGATGAAAATTGTAGCAGCTCAGGATTTTCGTCTGGATCGGAATGTGGATTATGGAACAAACGAACAGAATGAATCGGTCCGTCAAATCGTTTCTACTGTTCGTAAAGAAGGGGATTCCGCAGTTCTCAGGTATACCGCGGAACATGACCACGTGCTCCTTACTCCAGAAAAGCTCAGAGTGACGAAGGAAGAAATGATGGCAGCCTACGACAAGGTAGATCGCGCTTTTGTATCTCATATCCGCGAAGCTGCTAACAATATCCGTAGATTTCACGAAAAACAAAAACGGAATTCATGGATGGATTTTGAACCCGATGGAAGCTTGCTCGGACAAATCATTAGACCGCTTGATCGGGTCGGGGTCTATGTACCTGGTGGGAAAGCAGCTTATCCATCCTCTGTACTCATGAATGTTATTCCAGCACAGGTAGCGGGTGTGGAAGAGATTGTTATGGTTACACCGCCGGCAACAAGCGGCGGTGAAGGGATTAACCCGTACATTCTCGTGGCTGCTGCGGAAGCAGGCGTAAGCGAGATGTACCGGGTAGGCGGCGCTCAAGCTATAGCGGCGCTGGCTTACGGCACAGAAAGTATTCGCAAGGTCGACAAGATATGTGGACCGGGCAATATCTATGTGGCGCTCGCGAAGCGAGAGGTGTTCGGTGCCGTCGATATCGATAGTATCGCAGGACCAAGCGAGATCGTCGTGCTGGCTGATGACACGGCGAGAGCCGAATATGTAGCAGCCGACTTATTGTCTCAAGCAGAACATGATGAGATGGCTTCTGCTATTCTTGTCACTACTTCCAAACTGCTGGCGGAACAAGTTCAAGCAGAGGTAGAAAAGCAGCTAAAGCAGCTGCCAAGGGAAAAGATAGCTCGTGCTTCGATCGATAGTCACGGCAGTATTATCGTTGTTGATTCCGTGCTTGAAGGAATTGAAGTGGTCAACAAGCTTGCACCGGAACATCTTGAAGTAATGGTCCAAGAGCCGATGACTTATGTATCTTATATCCGGCATGCCGGGGCTATTTTCCTTGGGCCATACAGCTCGGAGCCTGTGGGAGATTATTTTGCAGGTCCTAACCATATTATCCCGACGAACGGAACTGCGAGATACGCATCGCCCGTGGATGTTGATGATTTCACTAAGAAATCGAGCTTGATTTACTATAGCAAGGAAGCATTTTTAGCCAATGGAGAAGCAATTATTGGGCTTGCTCGTCATGAGGGACTAGAAGGGCATGCTCGTGCAATTGAAGTCCGGTTAATGCTTGAAAAACAAGGATGAGAGCATCTAAAAATGTGACTTCTAATAGAGTGACTAGCGCTCAGTAAGGCAAATGGTAAGGCAAAAATTAAGGCGAATTAATATAGCAATTCAATATAGAAGAGTGATTGAAGGGTGGAGAACCAGATGGGAAATGGTGAACAGCAATTTCTTGGTGACGGACGCGGGGCAGAAGTCAGCCGGAGAACCAATGAAACCGATATTCAGCTTTGTTTTGGGGTAGACGGAAGTGGTCGTTCTGAGATCGAGACGGACGTTCCTTTTCTAAATCACATGCTTGATTTGTTTACAAAACATGGACAATTCGATCTTCAGGTAAAGGCGAAAGGTGACATAGAAATTGATGATCATCATACGGTTGAGGATATCGGAATCTGTCTTGGTCAGACACTTCGTGAAGCTTTGGGCGACAAAAAAGGGATCAAACGTTATGCCAGTGTATTTGTTCCTATGGATGAAGCGTTGGCACAAGTAGTCATTGATATCAGTAACCGGCCTCACTTTGAATATCGGGCTGATTATCCGTCCCAGCAGGTAGGAAGCTTCTCGACTGAGCTTGTTCATGAGTTCTTGTGGAAATTCGCGCTGGAAGCGCGTGTTACGCTGCACGTAATTGTTCACTACGGACAAAACACACACCATATGATCGAGGCTATTTTTAAGGCGCTTGGCAGAGCACTTGATGAAGCAACACTCGTTGACCCGCGTGTTACGGGAGTTCCATCTACGAAGGGAGTGCTGTAGTCTATGACCATTGCCATTGTCGACTATGGGATGGGGAATCTTCATAGTGTAAGCAAGGCGATCGAACGGCTTGGCTATGAAGCACAAGTAACGAGTAAGAAAGAAGAAATTATGGGAGCATCGGGTGTGGTGTTGCCGGGGGTAGGAGCTTATGGTGATGCTATGCAGCACCTTAGGGAAGCCGGGCTTGATAAAGTGATGAGAGAGGTTCAGGAGAAAGAAATTCCGCTTCTTGGCATTTGTCTTGGAATGCAGCTTCTTTTTAGCAGCAGTGAGGAGCATGGCCAGCATGAAGGACTAAATATTTTACCTGGACGGGTAGTAAGGTTTGAAGACCGTTCCTCATACAAAGTGCCACATATGGGTTGGAATGAGCTTAAGTTTATACAGCGAGATAATCCACTGTTTCAAGATTTGACGGAAGGTCACGTCTATTTTGTGCATTCATATCATGTCGAACCTGAGAATGATGAGGACCTGCTTGCGGTAACGGATTATGGCTTTCCTGTTACAGCGATTGCCGGCAGAGGTTCAGTTTATGGAATGCAATTTCATCCAGAGAAGAGCGGAGAGCTCGGTATGCAGCTGTTGAAGAACTTTTTGAAACTAGCAGAGTCTAGTAGTTAATCTGGAACATTTATAAGGGGGCCTATGCAATGACAGCATTCATGATTTATCCGGCAATTGATATTAGAGGCGGGAAATGTGTACGTCTTGTTCAGGGGGATTACAACCAGGAAACGGTGTATCATGACAGTCCTGTAGAGGCAGCAAAAGCTTGGGAAGATCAAGGCGGATCTTTCATCCATTTAGTGGATCTCGACGGAGCCAAAGCAGGGTCGCCGGTTAACATCGAAGTCATTGGTCAGATCGCAGCAAAGGTTCAGGTGCCTGTTCAGGTAGGCGGGGGAATTCGCAGAATAGAGGATGTTAAGAAACTGCTCGATCTGGGCGTTGCAAGACTCATTCTAGGCACAGCAGCTATTGAGGATCGGCAGTTTACGGAGCAAGTGCTTGGTACATATGGTGATAAAGTGGCCATTGGTATCGATGCGAGAGATGGTTATGTGGCAACTCGTGGCTGGCTCGAAACATCAGAAGTGAAAGCAGAGATCCTTGCAAAAGAACTTTCCCTTTATGGAGCACAGACTTTTATTTTTACGGATATCTCGAGAGACGGCATGATGCAAGGTCCTAATGTGGAGGCTATCGTTGCACTAGCGGCAGCTAGCGGCCAAAAGGTCATTGCTTCTGGTGGTGTAAGCACGATGGAGGATCTTGTGAAACTGCACAGACACCGAGAAGACGGTGTAAGCGGAGCAATTATCGGTAAGGCATTATACACAGGAGCGATTGACCTAAGACAGGCGGTTGAAACGGTAGAGAATAGTGGCGTTACCGATTTGAAATAAATTCAAGTCGCGGCTAAATAAAGTCTTTGCTAGAAAGTAAAGAAAATAAGCTGAGAAGAGGTCGGATGATGCTAGCTAAACGAATTATTCCTTGCCTGGATGTAAAGGACGGCAGAGTTGTTAAAGGTGTGAATTTCGTAAATCTGCGTGATGCGGGAGATCCCGTAGAGCTGGCTGCCTTGTATGATCGTGAAGGTGCAGACGAGATTGTATTCCTTGATATATCAGCATCTGTAGAAGGACGACAGACAATGGTAGAAGTTGTGCGTCAGACGGCTGGTGAGATTGCAATTCCTTTTACGGTAGGCGGGGGCATCAAACATGTTGATGATATGAAGACAATCCTTCGTGCAGGTGCTGATAAAATCGGAATCAATACAGCGGCAGTTCTGAATCCATCTTTAATTGAGGAAGGTGCGCTCAAGTTTGGCTCGCAATGCATCGTGCTTGCTGTAGATGCCAAATGGAATGATGAATTTGGTGAATGGGAAGTGTACACACACGGCGGACGTAAGCCTACCGGAATTAGAGCACTGGAGTGGGTGAAGCAGGCAGAGAAGCTCGGAGCAGGTGAACTGCTGCTTACAAGTATGGATGCCGATGGAACAAAGAATGGTTTTGATATTCGTCTTACGTCTGCTGTTAGTGATGCAGTAGGTATTCCCGTGATCGCTTCGGGAGGAGCAGGGAAAGAAGAAGATTTTGAGGAAGTGTTTACAGCAGGAAAAGCGGATGCAGGGCTTGCTGCAACGATTTTTCACTATAAGGAAATTGCGATTCCTCATCTAAAACAACATTTGAAAGCCAAAGGGGTGGAGATTCGATGAGCAATCAATTAAAAGATCAGCTATCACTGGGACAGGTGACCGAATATATTAGGTGGAATGATCAGGGTCTCGTCCCTGCCGTAATCCAAGATGCTGATTCAAGAGCAGTTCTGATGCTGGCCTATATGAGTCAGGAATCCCTGAAAAAATCATTAACTACGGGAGAAACTTGGTTCTGGTCACGTTCGAGAAGTGAATTGTGGCATAAGGGAGCTACCTCTGGGAACGTACAATCCATTGTCTCTGTAAAATACGACTGTGATGGAGATACCCTATTATTTTTGGTTAAACCGAAGGGTCCGGCATGCCATACAGGAGAAACAACTTGTTTCTATCGGGAAATCCATGGTGTTCATACAGAGGAAGCAGAGAGTGAGTCTTCGGTATACACAAGTCATCGCTTTGATGTGCTCGCAGAGCTTGAGTCGGTGATTGCAGAACGTGAACGAGATCGCCCTGAAGGAGCATATACCACGTACCTGTTCAACAAAGGGGTCGACAAGATTCTGAAAAAAATAGGTGAAGAAGCATCCGAAACGATTATTGCAGCAAAGAACAAAGATAACGAGGAACTGAAGCTTGAGGTTAGTGACTTAATGTATCATTTGTTAGTTTTGTTGCAAGAGCGTAAACTTCCCCTGGACCAAGTATTAAAAGAACTCAGTCTGCGTCACGAGCGTCCACGTCGCGATTAGTGTAAGGGAGGAATACTCATGTTAATCGATTATCATACCCATCATGCCAGATGCGGACATGCGGTAGGAGACCTGGAGTCTTATGTTAAACAGGCCGTCAAGCTCGGATACACTCAGATTGGCTTGTCAGATCATATGCCTCTGCTCCACGTTAATCCAGCTGAGTATTACTCAGAGATGGCGATGCCTATGGAAGAGCTCCCAAGATACATCGAGGAATGTCTTTATCTGAAAGACAAGTATAAGGATGATATTGAGGTGCGTGTTGGACTCGAAGGAGACTACATTGAAGGTTATGAAAAAGAGATCGAACAGATCATTTCGGCCTATCCTTTTGACTATGTGATTGGATCCGTTCATTTCCTGAAAGAATGGGATATTACTGATTACAGACAAGTCTACCACTGGGAAGGCAAAGATGTGCTTGAAGTATATCGGACGTATTACGATGCTGTTCAAAAAGCCGCAAAGAGCGGGTTTTATGATTTTCTTGGACACATTGATGCAATCAAACGATTTACATATGAGCCTAAGCGGGAAGAGCGGGATGCTTGGTATGCGCTAGAACTCGAAACCCTAGAGGTGATTGCTGACTGCGGGATTCCAATTGAGCTGAATGCCTCCGGCTTATCTAAGCCGTGTGCTGAAATGTTCCCTAGTGAGCGCATTTTGAAGCAAGCCTATCAGCTGGGGATTCCGGTAACGGTCGGTTCGGATGCCCATGATCCGGTGAAAGTAGGAGAGAATGTGGATATAGCTAGAACGCTTTTAAAAGAGATTGGTTATACCGAACTTGCTACCTTTAAAGAGAGAAAGCGCTTCATGGTTTCGTTGTAATCTATAATAAGCGTAGTATAATAAAGGAAAAAATATACGATTCGCTATAAAGTTTACTCTATGATCGTTGTGAGCCGAATATTTTAAGAAATACTAGTGATTAAAAATAAGGTCTTCAGGAGGCATGTATGCAGCACTCTCTCCGTATTTTTTCGGGATCATCCAATCCTCAGCTGGTACAAAATATATGCCAGAAGTTAGGGGTAGAGCAGGGTAAAATCAAGATATCCCGCTTCAAGAGCGGGGAGATTTACGTGCATTATGAGGAAACGATTCGTAATTGTGATGTTTTTCTTGTGCAATCTCTATCAAGACCGATCAATGAGTTACTAGTTGAACTGCTTGTCATGATTGATGCAGCTAAACGTGCCTCTGCCCGAACGGTCAATATCATTCTGCCTTATTACGGTTATGCGAGGCAGGAGAGAAAGTCGGCTCCAAGGGAGCCGATTTCAGCAAAGTTGCTGGCTGATGTACTCACCACCGCAGGGGCAAACCGGATTGTAACGATTGATCTTCATGCAGCAGCGATTCAGGGATTTTTTAATATCCCAGTTGACCATCTTACTGCGTTGGACTTAATTAGCGATTATCTTAAAAGCAAAAACATCGATAAACCTGTCATTGTATCGCCTGATGCGGGAAGAGCATCGATGGCAGAGAAACTGGCAAGCAGGCTGGATTCTCCGTTTGCTATCATGATTAAGAAGCGTCCAACCCATAATGAGTCTATTATTACTCACGTAATCGGGGATGTTGATGGCAGAACCCCTATTATTATTGAAGATTTAATTGATACAGGTACGACAATTGTTAACGTAGTTGAAGGGCTTAAAGAAAGAAATGCATATCCAGCGATCGTCTGTGCGACACATGGGCTTTTTTCGGGATCGGCGTTGGAAAAACTTTCTCATCCTCATATTGAGGAAGTGATTGTCACGGATTCTATTGAGCTTCCGCCTTCAGGACCACCTTGTTTCACCGTCTTGTCAGTTGCTCCTATGCTGGCAAGGGCAATCCGGATTATTCTCGATGGCGGTTCTATTGCTACGTTATTCAAGGATGCAGGTATTTAAGGAGGACGAATAGATCACTCAGCAAGGTTCTTCAGCGAAGAGCCTTGTTTGCGTTTGGCTTGGCAGGGTTAGTAGGCTGATTCGTAAAGGGTAATGAATAAGTAGGAGACACCAAGTATCACGTGAGTTCCTCATATAATGTGTACATCTCTTTTATAGAGTGGTGAAGTAAATTTTTCATCTGTTGTATAGTTCTGCAACACGAGAAGAGTCCTTCAGATTATGTTATACTGGAGAGTATGAAATCGTATGATATAAGGAGGTGCCTTGGCACGTATGAAGGGCAAACCGCAGCGGACTGATCGCTCTCTTGTCAATGTTGTACCGATTCAACTGGACGCTTCTTTTTTCTTTGAAAGAGCTGTCCGCTCGCTGGATCGCAATCATTATGACAAGGCATTAAAATATTTTAGTAAAGCAGCTGAATATGAACCGGAAAATCCGGTCAATCATTGTAATGTGGCAGGCATCCTATCTGAGATGGGGGATTATGCCCGCTCTAATGAAATTTTGAATCATGTGCTCACTGAAGTCGATCCCTCCATGATGGAGTGTTATTTCTATATGGCGAATAACTACGCGAACATGGAGCAGTTTGAAGCCGCAGAAGAAGCTATCGTTACTTATTTGGAAGAGGATGAGCAAGGACAGTTTCTAGATGAGGCGGAAGAGATGTTAGATCTTTTGTTCTTTGAACTGGGCCGGAAGACTCCTGTGAAGCGAATTAAAGCTAGAGAAGGTATCGCTGAGCATGATTATGCTCGCAGCTTGCTGGAAGAAGGGAAATTCGCTCAGGCAGCAGAAATGCTGGAGAGCATTACAAAAGATCAGCCTGATTTCACAGCCGCACGCAATAATCTGGCCTTAGCCTATTACTATATGGGAAGGTTCTCAAGAGCGAAGGATACCATCTTTGATTTGTTAGAAATGGAGCCGGGAAATCTGCACGGGTTATGCAATCTTGCTATTTTCTATCAGAATGAAGGGAATAAAGAACAGGTAGAGGCACTTATTAAACAGTTACAGACTCTAGTTCCTTTCGAGCAAGAGCATGTCTTTAAACTGGGAACGACTATGGGGATTCTGGGAGAACATGAGACAGCATATGCTCACTTCCGCAGATTACTTAAAAATAAAGAAACAGCAAGCGATCCTTCGCTGGTTCATTATGCTGCAGTGGCAGCATGTAATACGAAGAGATATAAAGAAGCCGAGCGACTATGGGAAATGGTGCAGGCACTCGATCCTGAATCAGAGGTTCCTAAGTTTTATATTTCTAGGCTTTCAGCACGGAAGGAAGATCAAGATTTTGGAACGGTAAGTTACCACTATCATCTCCCGTTTGAGGAACAATTCCGTCTATGGGAAAAATATGGAGCGAGTATCCCGGAAGATATTAAGAACGATCCACTTATCCGTTCTTCTTTCTTCTGGGCGCTTCATCATGGTGATGATACGAGTAAAGCCCAAGTGATTAGTGCTCTGCGTCATATTGGTGACTATGAAGTATATCAGGCACTTACTGATTTTCTGGAACAACCGGGCGAGACTACAGAGCTCAAAGAACTCGCTCTTTCCGTACTGCGTGAGATTGGGGAACCGGAGATACTTTTGAAGGAAAAGAGTCAGAATAGCACTCTGCATTCTGCTGATTCCAGTTCGGTAGGCAAAGAGTTACCCATACTGAATAAGCAAAATGGTGAAGATGCGGAATCATCCCGCTACGAGCAGCTGGATGATAAACAACAAGCGGTCCTAAACAAAGTTTTGGAGAAGATGGATCAGCATCCTGATATTTTACGCAAGGGAGTTCAGTATTTATGGGCAGACTATTTGAAGCAAGTCTCTCCTGAATTGCCATCGATCTCCCTCATTGAAGGATGGTCTGCTGCACTCGAATATCTCACTGTTAAATCAGCAGGCAAGGAAGTCACCTATAAGGAAGTGGCTGGCCATTATGGCATTTCGGCTTCGACGGTGAGCAGGTACGCTAAGCAAATTGATCTAGTATGTAATTCTACACATTTGTTGCAACCCGTGTTCGGGTCTTTATCGGAAAAGCTGTAGTATCAAACTGTATTTTGTAAAAGGGAGGTAACGATGTATGACTCACTATAAATCCGTTATTATCGGTACAGGTCCTGCGGGACTTACTTCTGCTATTTATCTGGCACGGGCTAACATGAACCCACTCGTTATTGAAGGCATGGAGCCGGGAGGCCAGCTTACAACAACAACAGAGGTTGAGAATTTCCCTGGATTTCCTGAAGGAATTCTTGGACCAGAACTGATGGACAATATGCGCAAACAAGCAGAGCGGTTTGGAGCTCAGTTCAAGAATGGCTGGGTAGAAAGCATTGATCTGGCTGAGCGTCCTTTCCGCATAAAAGTAGAAGGCCAAGAGGAACTCACCGCAGATTCCGTTATTATTTCAACGGGGGCTTCTGCTAAATATTTAGGAATCCCAGGCGAAAAAGAAAATGTGGGACGCGGTGTGAGCACCTGCGCAACTTGTGACGGTTTCTTTTTCCGTAACAAAAAGATTGTTGTTGTTGGAGGCGGCGACTCCGCTATGGAAGAGGCGAACTTCTTGACGCGATTTGCTTCTAGCGTAACCATCGTACATCGCCGCGAGGAATTACGGGCTTCTAAAATTATGCAGAACCGTGCGAGAGAAAACGAAAAAATAAAATGGGCTTTGAATCGTTCTCCTCTTGAAGTCGTTGCTGACGATCAGGGAGTAAAGGGTCTGAAAGTTCATAATAATGAAACAGGTCAGGATGAACTAGTGGAAGCAGACGGCGTATTTGTAGCGATCGGGCATACACCGAATACTGCTTTCTTGCAAAATCAAATCACGCTGGATGCAGGTGGATACATTGCTTGTAATCCAGGTACTACAGAAACAAATATCCCTGGTGTCTTTGCTTGTGGTGATGTGCAGGATACAAAATATCGCCAAGCTATCACCGCAGCAGGATCGGGTTGTATGGCTGCTATGGACTGCGAGAAGTACCTAGAGGGCAGCATGGCTCATGACTGGAGCGAAACATTGAACAACGAACAATAAAAGGAAAAGCTGGCTGGGCACAAAAAGGTGTCCCGGACGGCTTTTTTGCTTACTTCGATTGAAAGAGACTTGAGAGAAATGGAAGGGTATTCGTCTTGACCGACCCCCTTCCTTCAATTATAGTGATAACGTATGAATAAATATTACAGATGGTAAAGGTGGCTTGCTAGCAATGTCTGAAAATGTCTACGTTGGGGTGGATTTAGGCGGTACGGCAATCAAAGTTGGGATCTGCAATGAGCAAGGAACACTTCTGCATACATATGAAGGCCCGACAGAAGTGAGTAAGGGCGTTGATACTGTCATTTCAAACATCGAGAAATATATTCGTCATATTGTGGAAGAATCACCATACAGTTGGGAGCAACTTGCAGGAGTTGGAGCAGGCGTAGCCGGATTCACTAATGTGCGAGAGGGAATAATCGTACTCGCGCCTAACGTAGGTTTTAAAGATGTACCGATCCGTTCGATACTCGAAGATAGGCTAGGAAAGCTCGTTAAGATAGATAATGATGCAAATGTTGCGGCTCTTGGAGAAGCTTGGGCTGGTTCTGGTAATGGAGTTGAAAACTGTGTCTGCTATACTCTAGGAACAGGTGTCGGCGGCGGAATTATCATTGGTGGTAAGATTTATCAAGGTTTTTCAGGAATGGCTGGCGAGATAGGTCACACGAATGTAGTACCGGATCTAGAAGCGATTCAATGTGGATGCGGGAAAATGGGTTGCCTTGAAACGGTTTCCTCGGCTACAGGAATTATACGTATGGCGAATGATGCAGTAGAACGTGGAGATCATACTTCACTGCAATCCGTAGATACCATTATGGCAAAAGATGTGTTTGATGCCGCGAAAGCAGGCGATGAGGTAGCTCTTCGAATTGTTCATCGTGCAGCTTATTATCTTGGAAAATCTTTGGCATCAGTTGCTGCTGTATTAAATCCCGAGATGTTTATCATTGGCGGAGGCGTTTCCAAAGCTGGTGATATTTTGTTTGATGAAGTGCGCAGTGTGTTTGCAAGTCTTACGCCTGAGCCTCTTCAAAAAGGGGTAACCATTGTACCGGCGACCTTGGGAAATGACGCTGGTATTGTAGGAGCAGCTGGATTATTGATTCGTTCCTAAGATAGCAAGTAACTTATATAATAATAAAAGTAGTCAATAGATAGACGAACTGAAATTGATAGGGGGGAAAATCATGTTTGAAGGTGAAAAATCACCAGCAGGTGTAGCAACCCTTATTATCATTACAGGGATGTCAGGTGCAGGTAAGACCATTGCGGTTCAAAGTTTGGAAGATCTGGGATTTTTCTGTGTTGATAATTTGCCTCCCGTTCTTATTCCTAAGTTTGCAGAACTTATTGTCCAATCTAATGGTAAGATTGGTAAGGTAGCGCTTGTCATTGATTTGCGAGGGCGAGAGTTTTTCACTGCCCTGTCTGAATCTTTGAATTATATTAAGGATCAATTTACAATTCATTGTGAAATTATGTTTCTTGATGCTCAAGACAGTGTTCTTGTGCAGCGATATAAAGAAAGTCGGCGGAGACATCCGCTTGCACCAGAGGGAATGCCGCTTGATGGTATAAGACTGGAACGCAAAATGTTAGAAGAACTAAAGAACTCTGCTACACAGGTGCTCGATACTAGTAACATGAAGCCTGCGCAACTTAAAGAAAAAATTATTTCAAGGTTCTCTCATTTAGAGAGCCATATGTTGTCCGTAAATGTTACTTCATTTGGTTTCAAATATGGTATTCCCATTGATGCTGATTTGGTGTTTGATGTTCGTTTTCTGCCAAATCCACATTATATTGAGCATCTACGGCCCAATACAGGGCAGAATAATGATGTATATGAATATGTAATGAAGTGGCCGGAAACACAGGCATTTTTAACAAAACTGCTTGATATGCTTCATTTCCTTATTCCTCAGTATCGGAAAGAAGGCAAAAGCCAGGTCATTATTGGCATTGGATGTACAGGCGGTAAACACCGGTCAGTTGCAATTGCTGAGTATTTAGGTAAAATGCTCGGGACAAGTGAGACTGAATCCGTTGTAGTGAGCCATAGAGATGCAGATCGTGATCGCGGAAATCACTAAACGAAGTAGATGGATAAAGAGTTTGGCCATGAATCAAATGGATTTATTTATTTAGGGATGACACCTGCGTAGGATACAACATACAATGTATGGATCGCTCATACGGCATTCGTTAAATCATCATTTTCAAAGGAATAACGGATTGCGTACCTTGAGCAACCTCTTATAGAAGGTGAAGTGGTAGAAGTGGCTGTAGAACAAATGAAACGTCCGCATCTTGTCGTTATGGGTGGCGGAACAGGGCTATCTGTCATGTTGCGGGGGTTAAAAAATAAGCCGCTTGATATCACGGCAATAGTTACGGTTGCTGACGATGGAGGAAGCTCAGGCATGCTGCGGGATGAACTGCAGATGCCTCCTCCAGGTGACATCCGTAATGTGCTCACAGCGCTTGCTGATGTAGAGCCGTTGATGTCAGAATTGCTTAATTATCGTTTTAGTGGAAATGGTGGATTATCCGGTCATAGCCTTGGAAACTTGATTTTGGCTGGAATGACAGATATAACAGGTGATTTTGTAACAGCGGTGAGAGAGATTAGCCGTGTTTTTGCTGTACGCGGGCAAGTGTTGCCAGCTGCGGCGGAAGCCGTTGTGCTCCGCGCCGAGATGGAAGATGGTACGATCGTTACCGGCGAGTCCCAGATCCCAGAACATGGCGGGCGGATTAAGAGAGTTTATCTTGAACCGGATCACGTGGAGCCGTTGCCAGAGGCTATTCAGGCAATTGAACAGGCAGACGCGATTATTATTGGTCCCGGCAGCTTGTATACCAGTATTTTACCAAACCTTCTTGTGCCTAAATTGGCAGAAGCTGTCGTATCATCTAAGGCAGTCAAGATTTTTATTGGTAATGTGATGACACAGCCTGGAGAAACCGATGGGTATTCTGTTGGTGACCATTTGAAAGCCATTGATGCCCATATTGGACATAAAATATTTGATTACGTCATTGTGAACAATGGCGATATTCCTGAACCAGTTCAGGAAATGTATGCAGAAAAAGGTGCAAAACCAGTACAGCTTGATCTTGAAGAGATTCTAAAGTACTCAAATGAATGCATTGCAGATCGACTTGTCATGTACCGGACTTACTTACGGCATGACGCAAATAAATTAAGTCACCATATTTACACGCTAGTGCAAAACTGGATGATTCGAAAGAGGTGAGATCCTTTGTCCTTTGCGGCACAGACCAAAAAAGAATTAACCCTGATCGAAAGCGAGCCTTGCTGTGAGAAGGCAGAGTTGTCTGCACTCATTCGTATGCTAGGCTCGGTCCAGCTGTCGAACAAGAAGGTTATTTTAGACGTCTCTACGGAGAATGCCGCGATTGCAAGGCGAATCTATTCTTTGCTCAAAAAACACTTTCAGGTGCATACCGAGTTGTTGGTTCGTAAGAAAATGCGGCTTAAAAAGAATAATGTATACATCGTAAGAATTCCGGTTCGTGTGCAAGAAATTTTGAATGAATTAGAAATTGTATCAGAAGGGTTTATCTTTACGCCAGGAATAAATCCAAATGCCATTCATAAAAACTGCTGCAAACGGGCCTATTTGCGAGGTGCGTTTATGGCGGGGGGCTCTGTTAATAACCCGGAAGGGTCTTCTTATCACTTAGAAATCGCCTCTATGTATGAAGAGCATTGTCAGGCTCTCGTCGATCTTGCCAATGAATTTAATCTGAATGCACGCTGTATTGAGCGGAAAAAAGGTTTTATTTTCTACATCAAAGAGGGCGAAAAAATCATTGAGATGCTTAGCATTATCGGTGCTCACCAAGCTTTATTCAAATTCGAAGATGTGCGAATTATGCGTGATATGCGAAATTCGGTGAACCGAATTGTTAACTGTGAGACGGCGAACTTGAACAAAACGATCGGTGCGGCTGTGCGTCAGATTGAGAACATTAAGCTCCTCGATAAGGAAGTAGGGCTCGAAACCCTTCCTGAAAAACTGCGTGAAGTAGCAGAAGTAAGACTTGCGAATCCAGATATTAATTTGAAGGAAGTTGGGGAATTACTAAAAGGAACCGTCAGCAAATCAGGCGTGAACCATAGACTTCGCAAAATTGATGAAATGGCAGAGAAAATTAGAGTGGAAAAAGGACAACTCATATAGTGTGAGATTTATCATAAAGAAGTCTTTTTTTCTTCTAGTTTCATTCATGCTATAATGGTATAATGTTAATAATTATGTAGTATTGATGTAGAGATTTTTATAGAGGGGGTAAGTTTTCATGACAAAACACCCGGTAGTAGTCCGTTTGAAGACGGGTCTTCATGCCAGACCAGCTGCTCTATTCGTTCAAGAAGCGAATAAGTATTCATCCGAAATTTTTGTGGAAAAAGACGACAAAAAAGTGAATGCTAAAAGTATCATGGGAATTATGAGCCTTGCAATTAGCACGGGTACTGAAATTCACATCAGTGCTGAAGGCGCAGACGCTGAACAGGCAGTAAATGCATTGATTAGTCTTGTAAGCAAGGAAGAATTGGAAAACCAATAAATTTCATTGTTTTCATATGTGTATACCGGAAAGCCCCAATTGGGGCTTTTTTTCGTTGTGATTAATACATAAATTAAATAGTAGAAATGGAACTTTATGCAAAACAATTTCGTCTAACAGTGTGTAATGTCTGAATTAGAAGATGTTTGAATATAGAAGGAGGATCGTAAATGAAAAAGAAATCAGTTTGGTTAAAGCCTGTAGCAGCTGCAGTCATCGCAGGTACTTTACTCATTGGTGGGGGCGGAGGAACTATCTCTTTCGCGGGAATAGCGCAAGCACAGGAAGTCTCGGCGATTCAGAATGTAGTATCTGTTGTAGGGAAAGGTGAAATTTCGGTAAAACCGGACATCGCCTATCTTTATATTGGTATTAATTCAGAAGGAAAAACAGCAGTTGAAGCTCAAAAGGCAAATGCTAAAAAGATGCAAAACTTAACCAACTTACTTAAAAAGACGTGGAAGCTGGAAAGCAAAGACATACAAACGAATCAGTTTTATGTACAGCCTGATTACACATATAGCGAAAAAGAAGGACGGAAACTAAAAGGATATACAGCATCACATTCACTAAAAATTAGCTATCGTAATCTCGATAAGATCGGAGAACTGCTGGATTCAGCTGCTAAGGTGGGTGTTAATCAGATCGACAATATTCAGTTTTCGATTGAGAATAGAGATGCTTTCGAAACGGCCGTAATTGAAAAAGCGATGTCTAATGCGAATTTGAAAGCAGGAGCCATCGCTAAAGTTGCAGGACGCAGTTTGGGAGTTGTTCTGAGTGTGAGTCAAGGGAATGTGGCGGAACCAGTTCGTTACTACGAGCAGATGTATGATATGAGAGTAGAAACAGCAAACAGTACTGCTGACAAAGCATCGTCGGTTGAAACTGGAGAAATTAAATTGACTACAGAACTTACGGTCCATTATCAACTTAACTAGATCTTAATTGAGGGAAAAGCAGTTTAGCAGGGCATAAATAAAAAGCCGCAGTCCTTAGAGGACTGCGGCTTTATTAATTTCTATATTAAATTCCTTGCGGTGGGGTTGAAGAAATAACTTTATCAACAAGTCCGTAAGCTTGAGCTTCTTCTGCAGTCATGAAGTTATCGCGATCTGTGTCTTTCTCGATACGCTCAATCGGTTGACCTGTACGTTCAGCCAAGATTTTGTTGAGCTTGTCACGCATTTTGAGAATGCGGCGAGCACGAATTTCAATATCTGTTGCTTGACCTTGTGCACCACCCAAAGGTTGGTGAATCATGATTTCGCTGTTTGGAAGCGCAAAACGTTTCCCTTTTGCACCGGCATTGAGCAAGAATGCACCCATAGAAGCTGCCATACCCATGCAAATTGTCGATACATCTGGTTTGATGAATTGCATGGTGTCATATATCGCCATACCCGCTGTAATGGAACCGCCTGGGCTGTTAATGTATAGGTGAATATCTTTTTCCGGATCTTCCGCAGTGAGGAACAACATTTGAGCGATGATAGAATTGGCTACTACATCGTTTACGTCGCTTCCCAGAAAAATAATCCGATCTTTCAATAGTCTGGAATAAATGTCATAAGCGCGTTCACCGCGATTGGTTTGTTCTACGACCATAGGAATGTAACTCACGTGAAAAACCTCCTTAGGAATTTAGGTTTAGAGTTTATATTTAGACGTTTAACAGCATCTATATCTACTGTTTCCGTATTAACCACATCATAAACAAATCAAAACAAAAAGTCAAAGAAAGTCAAACTATTTCAATAAAAAAAGAAACCTATTCGGTTTCATCGGTTAAGTGTATAACAAGCTGTTAAAAATTATGGCGCGCCCGCGAGGAATCGAACCTCGATCTCAGGCTCCGGAGGCCTACGTCATATCCGTTGGACCACGGGCGCACAAGTGTGACAGCAATAATGATTATATCTGATCGCCATTAAAAATGCAAGAAAGTTTAGTGGAGGTGTTTGATGTTCCATAAGAATGTGCAAACTACATTAATAGTGCGTTCAGAAGGAATATTTTATTTATAGGTAAATGGAGTGAATAAATGATCGCTCCTTTGCAAAATATACTTTTGACCACTTGCATACTAGGGTAGATTTAGGTAAAATAAACGTGGGACTTAAAAAGTTAACCCCGGGACAATTTTAGTCCATATTAGAGGCCGGAATGAAGGAGTTTGCGGAAGTGGAAAGTATGCGAACGATTTTAGAAGTGCAGAAGCAACTTCTACCTGATCTCATGGACGTAATGAAGAAGAGATATACCATTCTGCGCCAAATCATGATTTCGGATGTAATCGGACGAAGAACGCTTGCCCACTCTCTGGATATGACGGAGCGTGTACTCAGATCGGAGACAGACTTGCTTAAATCACAAGGACTGATTGAGATCGAGAGTATGGGCATGAGAATAAGCGAGTCCGGCGAGCAGTTGCTTGCAATGTTAGAACCTATGGCTAATGAATTATTTGGACTGTCGGAGATGGAAGAGTTAATCGAGAAAACGTATGGACTCCAAAAGGTTATCGTTGTTCCCGGTGATTCTGAAAACTCTGAATATGCCAAACGTTCACTTGGACGTGCAGGAGCTAGAGCCCTGCTGAGTGTCATGAATGATGGAGATGTTGTTGCAGTTACAGGTGGATCGACTACGGCTTCGGTCGCTGAATACTTAACTCCATCGTCTGCTATGCGCGGAGTATGGTTTGTACCCGCAAGAGGCGGACTTGGTGAAAGTGTAGAATTTCAAGCGAATACGATCGCGTCGACTATGGCTAAGAAGCTTGGGGCAGAATACAGGTTGCTTCATGTGCCTGATCTGTTAAGTAACCATGCCTATGAATCACTAGTTCAAGACTCTAACATTCAAGAAATTCTGGGTATGATTCGGAAAGCTCGCATCGTAATTCATGGAATCGGCGGAGCGATGGAGATGGCTAAAAGACGGAAGCTTGCACCTCAGACGATCGAAGAGATTAGAGATGAAGGTGCTGTCGCTGAATCCTTTGGTTATTACTTCAATAATAAAGGAAAAGTAGTTCATACCATGCTCACGCTTGGGATGCGTCTTGAGGATATTACTCGGACGGATGTCGTCATCGCCATTGCAGGCGGTAAATACAAGGCAGATTCTATAAAGGCCGTGCTTCGTTTTGGCCAGGAAGATATACTTGTCATTGATGAGGCGGCAGCTACGGAAATTGTTAAGGATTTATAATGAAGTAAGAAAGATTTGAAACTTGTTGTCTTGATGAATCTATTTTAGATTTGTCTTGAATATATAAAAATTTAGCAAAACTTGGGAGGAACTTACTCATGGTTAAAGTAGGTATTAACGGTTTTGGACGTATTGGACGTAACGTATTCCGCGCAGCACTAAACAACAGCGAAGTGGAAATCGTAGCAATCAACGATTTGACTGACGTAAGCACTTTGGCTCACTTGCTTAAATACGACACAACTCATGGTCGTCTGGATGCAACTGTTGAACATAAAGAAGGCGCTCTTATCGTTAACGGCAAAGAAGTAAAAGTATTTGCTGAGCGTAACCCAGAAAACTTGCCTTGGGGACAACACGGCGTTGAAATCGTTGTTGAATCCACTGGTATCTTCACAGCGAAAGAAAAAGCAGAAGCTCACCTTAAAGGCGGAGCTAAAAAAGTTATCATCTCTGCTCCAGCTACAAACGAAGATATTACAATCGTTATGGGTGTTAACGAAGAGCAATATGACCCAGCTAACCACACTGTAATTTCTAACGCTTCTTGTACTACAAACTGCTTGGCGCCTTTCGCTAAAGTTCTTGACGAGTCCTTCGGTATCGTTAAAGGTATGATGACAACTGTTCACTCTTACACTAACGACCAACAAGTACTTGACCTGCCGCACAAAGACCTTCGTCGTGCTCGTGCAGCTGCTGAGAACATCATTCCTTCTACAACTGGTGCAGCAAAAGCAGTTAGCCTTGTATTGCCACAACTGAAAGGTAAACTGAACGGTATGGCTATGCGCGTTCCTACTAAGAACGTATCCGTAACAGACCTGGTTGTTGAACTTGGTAAAAACGTAACTGTTGATGAAGTAAATGCAGCTTTGAAAGAAGCAGCTAACGGTCCACTTAAAGGAATCATGAACTTCTCTGAAGAGCCGCTTGTATCCAGCGACTACAACAGCGATCCAGCTTCTTCCACTATCGACAGCCTGTCCACTATGGTAGTTGGCGATAACATGGTTAAAGTTGTATCTTGGTACGACAACGAGTGGGGTTACTCCAACCGTGTAGTTGACCTTGCTGCTTTCATCGCTAAAAAAGGTCTGTAAGTATAACACAAGGGCTTTCATAAGCCTGATGTGAATCCAGGTGAAGAGGAGAACATTTATGTCTCTCCTCTTCATCATGGTTTTTATCTTTAATGCCAGAGAACCGGAGAAACCGGTCTATATAAATAGAGAGATATAAAGCACTATATTGCTGTTTGAATGAATGGACTATTGGGTTTCGCCTAATGGTTACTACACATAAGATATCAGCTATCTTTTTTAGATAGCACTTAGGAGGAACGTGGAGATGAACAAAAAAAGTGTACGTGATGTAGAAGTAACAGGAAAACGTGTGTTTGTTCGTGTCGATTTTAATGTACCGCTCGAAGATGGAAAGATTACTGACGATACTCGTATCCGTGAAACACTTCCAACTATTAAATACTTGGTAGAAAAAGGTGCGAAAGTAATTCTTGCAAGTCACATGGGTCGTCCTAAAGGTGAATTTGTTGATTCCCTTCGCTTGACACCTGCGGCTAACCGTCTATCTGAGCTGCTTGGCAAACCGGTTGCTAAAGCAGACGAAGCTATTGGAGACGCAGTAAAAGCAGAGATCGAAAAAATGAACAATGGCGATATTCTTGTACTTGAAAACGTCCGTTTCTACCCTGGAGAAGAGAAAAATGATCCAGAACTAGCAAAACAATTTGCTGATCTGGCTGACCTTTTCGTAAATGATGCATTTGGTGCTGCTCACCGTGCACATGCATCGACAGAAGGTATTGCTCATCATCTTCCAGCCGTTTCGGGTCTTTTGATGGAGAAAGAACTTGATGTTCTTGGTAAAGCATTAACTACACCAGAACGTCCTTTCACTGCAATCATTGGCGGATCTAAAGTTAAAGACAAAATCGATGTTATCGATAACTTGCTTAACCTTGCTGACAATGTACTTATCGGTGGAGGTCTCACTTATACGTTCTTCAAAGCACAAGGTCATGAAATCGGTAAGTCTTTGCTTGATGATTCCAAACTGGATGTAGCTCTTGGATTTATCGAAAAAGCGAAGAAACTAGGTAAGAACTTCCTTCTTCCTGAAGATATCGTAATCACGAAGGAATTTAGTGCGGATGCAGAAACGAGAACAGTTGATATTGATCAAATTCCTGCGGATTGGGAAGGTATTGATATTGGACCAAAAACTCGTGCGAAATATGCTGAAGTTATTAAAAATTCCAAACTGGTTGTATGGAACGGACCAATGGGTGTTTTTGAAATCGAGCCATTCTCTCACGGTACTCGTGAAGTAGCAGAAGCTTGTGCATCAACAGAAGGATACACAATCATTGGTGGAGGAGATTCTGCAGCAGCAGCTGAGAAATTCCATCTTGCTGAAAAAATGAACCACATCTCAACTGGTGGCGGTGCTTCCCTCGAATTTATGGAAGGTAAAGAGCTTCCTGGTGTTGTGGCATTGAACGATAAATAAAAAATAATTGGATATAAGAGGAGGAGCGTACGATATGAGTAGAACTCCGATCATCGCAGGTAACTGGAAGATGTTCAAAACCGTACCTGAATCCACTTCGTTTATTGAAGCGGTAAAAGGGCAAGCTGAAGTAGAGGGTGTAGAAAGCGTAATTTGCGCTCCATTCACCAATCTTCCAGCTTTGGTTGAAGCAGTAAAAGGAACAAACATTAAAATTGGTGCTCAAAACCTTCATTTCGAAGATAATGGTGCATTCACTGGTGAAATCAGCGGCGTTATGCTGAAAGATCTGGGTGTAGATTACGTTGTAATTGGGCACTCTGAGCGTCGTCAGTACTTTAATGAAACTGATGAAACAGTAAACAAAAAAGTTCATGCTGCATTCCGTCATGGTCTTACTCCAATCGTATGTGTGGGTGAGAAACTGGAAGAGCGTGAAGCGGACCAAACGAAAGATGTATGTAAAGTGCAAACGGAAGCTGCATTTGCTGGACTAGCTGCTGATCAAGCAGCAAAAGTAGTAGTAGCTTATGAGCCAATCTGGGCAATTGGAACAGGTAAATCTTCCACTTCCCAAGATGCAAACGAAGTTATTGCATACATTCGCGGCGTGATTAAAGATCTATACAATGAAGAGGTTGCAAGTGCAGTTCGTATTCAATACGGCGGCAGTGTAAAACCTGAGAACGTAACCGAATATCTCGGTCAAAGCGATATCGATGGGGCACTTGTTGGCGGAGCAAGCCTTCAACCTGAATCCTACATCGCGCTCGTTCAGGGGGCGAAGTAAGATGACTGCACCAAAACCAGTAGCACTGATCATTATGGACGGTTTCGGACTTCGAAACACCGATGTAGGTAACGCGGTAGCTCAAGCCAAAAAACCAAACTACGATCGCTATATGGCAAAATATCCGCATACTACACTTACTGCAAGTGGAGAAGCGGTTGGATTGCCTGAAGGACAAATGGGGAACTCAGAAGTAGGACACTTGAATATCGGTGCAGGTCGTATCGTATATCAAGATCTTACTCGGATTTCTAAATCCATTCGTGATGGTGAGTTTTTTGACAATGAAACACTTGTAAATGCTGTACGTGCTGCGAAGCAAACAGGCAAAAAACTTCACTTGTATGGTCTTTTGTCTGACGGTGGAGTACACAGTCACATTAAGCATATGTTTGCCATGCTGGACCTGGCTAAGAAGGAAGAAATGGACGAAGTTTATATCCATGCTTTCCTCGATGGTCGTGATGTTTCCCCGAATAGCGGTATTAAATTCCTTGAGGAGTTAAACGCTAAAATCGAGGAAGTGGGTATTGGTAAAATTGCGACTGTTCAAGGTCGTTATTACGCAATGGACCGTGACAAACGCTGGGAACGTGTTGAGAAATCTTACCGTGCAATCGTGTACGGAGATGGACCTAAATACACGGATCCGATGCTTGCGGTTAAGGAATCTTACGAAAAATCAGTTTATGATGAGTTCGTAGAACCAACGGTAATTGTAAAAGATGATGGAAATCCAGTCGGGCTTGTAGAAAGCGGCGACTCGGTAGTCTTCTTGAACTTCCGTCCTGACCGTGCTATTCAATTGTCTCAAGTATTCACAAACCAAGACTTCCGCGGTTTCGATCGTGGTGATAAATGGCCTCAAGGGCTGCACTTCGTATGTTTGACACTGTTCAGTGAAACAGTAGATGGATACGTTGCATACACACCGAAGAACCTTGATAATACTCTCGGTGAAGTACTGGTTCAGAACAACAAGAAACAATTGCGTATTGCTGAAACCGAGAAGTATCCGCATGTAACGTTCTTCTTCAGTGGCGGACGTGATGTAGAACTTCCAGGTGAAACTCGTATCCTGATCAACTCTCCTAAGGTTGCAACTTATGACCTCAAACCAGAAATGAGTGCATATGAAGTAGCTGACGCTTGCGTTAAAGAGATTGAAGCAGACAAACACGATGCAATCATTTTGAACTTTGCAAACCCTGATATGGTAGGACACTCCGGTATGCTGGAACCAACCATTCGTGCGGTGGAAGCAACGGATGAGTGCATGGGACGTGTTGTTGAAGCTGTACTTGCAAAAGGCGGCGTGGTTCTGATCACTGCTGACCATGGTAATGCAGATATGGTATTTGACGAAAACGGAAATCCGTTTACGGCACATACAACAAACCCAGTACCTTTCATCGTTACTTCTGAAAATGTAGAGCTTCGTGATGGTGGAATTCTTGCAGACATTGCTCCTACAATTCTTGACTTGATGGAACTACCGCAACCAGCGGAAATGACCGGAAAATCCGTCATTTCAAGACGCAAATAGGCTGTTAAAAGAACTTATTTGCAATTGTATGCCTGACTTTGTTTTAATAAGAGATATAAGGCCTAGCTAGCCAAACAATAGATTCGAAACAAAAGGAGATTATTACACATGACTATTATTTCTGATGTATATGCACGCGAAGTCCTTGACTCCCGTGGTAACCCAACAGTAGAAGTTGAGGTTTATCTTGAATCCGGCGCAATCGGCCGCGCAATCGTTCCATCCGGTGCTTCCACTGGAGCTCACGAAGCAGTTGAACTTCGTGATGGCGACAAAGATCGTTACCTTGGTAAAGGCGTTCTGAACGCTGTTAAAAACGTAAACGAAAAAATCGCTCCAGAAGTAATCGGTATGGATGCTCTTGATCAGCTTGGTATCGACAAACTGATGATTTCTTTGGATGGTACTCCAAACAAAGCTAAATTCGGTGCGAACGCAATTCTTGCAGTATCTATGGCTGTAGCTCGTGCTGCTGCTGACGCTCTTGACCTGCCACTGTATGTTTACCTTGGTGGATTCAACGCGAAACAACTTCCAGTTCCTATGATGAACATCGTTAACGGTGGCGAACATGCCGACAACAACGTTGACGTACAAGAGTTCATGATCCTGCCTGTAGGTGCTCCTTCTTTCAAAGAAGCTCTTCGTACAGGTGCTGAAATCTTCCACAGCTTGAAATCTGTTCTGAAAGCTAAAGGACTGAACACAGCTGTAGGTGACGAAGGTGGTTTCGCTCCTAACTTTACTTCCAACGAAGACGCTCTTGGCGCAATCATGGAAGCTATCGAAAAAGCAGGATACAAACCAGGTGAAGACGTTCTTCTTGGTATGGACGTTGCTTCTACTGAGTTCTACAAAGATGGTAAATACACACTTGCTGGCGAAGGTAAATCCTTCACTTCTGCTGAGTTTGTAGACCTTCTTGCTTCTTGGGTTGAAAAATATCCAATCGTTACAATTGAAGATGGTTGCTCCGAGGATGACTGGGAAGGTTGGAAACTCCTCACTGAAAAATTGGGAGACAAAATCCAACTCGTTGGTGACGACTTGTTCGTTACAAACACTGAGCGCCTGAAAAAAGGTATCGATGAAAAAATCGGTAACTCCATCCTTATCAAAGTTAACCAAATCGGTACGCTTACTGAAACTTTCGATGCAATCGAAATGGCTAAACGTGCAGGTTACACAGCTGTTATCTCCCACCGTTCCGGTGAGTCCGAAGACAGCACAATTGCGGACATCGCAGTTGCAACAAATGCAGGACAAATCAAAACGGGTGCACCTTCCCGTACAGACCGTATCGCAAAATACAACCAATTGCTTCGTATCGAAGACCAACTGGGTGAACTTGCTCAATACAACGGCCTGAACTCTTTCTACAACTTGAAAAAATAATAAGCATACTGCTTATTTCTTAAAGAGCCGATCCTGATGGATCGGCTCTTTTTTTTTATTTCGGTAACCGATATATAGATAAAGAAGGAAAGGAGGAAGATTATAATGGATATTGCAGCATTATCAATGGCTATGTCTCAAGCATCTGTTCAGCAGGCTGCTTCGCTGCAAGTGATGGGAATGGCAAAGAATCAAACGGAAATGAACGGTCAGCAAATGGTGCAAATGTTGAATTCAGCTGCACCGGCTCCCCATCCAACATCAGGGAGTATGATTGATATCAAGGTTTAATGATTGCTAATTCCATCTCCTGTATGATACAATAGGAATACTGTTTATCAGCGTGTGATGTATACGCACAATTTTTTTAGGAGGTGGAAGTTATGGAACTCGTTTTGAAATTGCTTCTCGTTATTTTTGCCATCGGTGTTATTGTCGTTGTCCTTCTTCAACAAGGGAAAAGCGCAGGTCTTTCTGGTGCCATCTCCGGCGGTGCGGAACATCTATTTGGCAAGTCCAAAGCACGCGGTATGGAACTCGTTCTTGAGCGGATTACGGTAGGTTTTGCTATCGGATTTATGGTTCTTGCCATTTTAGTTGCTGTAGTCCAGTAAGATTTCTTAGATAACTAACTCAGCCTTCGTTCCGTGAGGAACGGAGGCTTTTTAATATACAGATTTTGTTGTGATTGCCCTTACGGGGGCTTGTTTTACGGTAATGAGAAAGTTTAGATTAATTTGGTGTATACTAGGGTAAGATTTTACTAATGCTTAGTGATGGCAGTGACCCTGGAAAATGGAACATATGAAGCCATCTTGACCTGACTTGTCATTTCCGATTTTGAATTAAATTTTATACATAAAGACCTACTTTTATGTTTCCTAGAGGTGAACCTAATGATAACAGAACAGCAATTACTCGATTTCATGCATGAAACGGCCTACAAGCCAATGACTTATCAGGAACTGGAACAGCATTTTCACATTGAAGATGCTGCTGAGTTCAAAGAATTTCTTAAAATGCTCAATCATCTAGAAGATGAAGGGAAGATTGTACTTACCAGTGCAAACCGCTATGGTGTACCTGGACGGATGCAAATGGTTCGTGGACGACTGCAAGCGCATGCCAAAGGGTTTGCATTCCTTATTCCTGAAGATCGCGAGCATCCGGATGTTTATATCCATGCCAATGATTTAAAAAGTTCCATGAACGGAGATACCGTTCTTGTTCGTGTAACTTCAAAAGGGCCAGAGGGCGGCCGACTTGAAGGAGAAGTCGTTCGCATTGTGAAACGTGCCATTACCCAAGTAGTGGGTGTATTCCAAAATCATGAGGTATACGGCTTTGTTATCCCAGATGACAAGCGGATCAATCGGGATATCTTTATTCCTCGCGGAAGTTTTCTAGGTGCAGTAGATGGCCAGAAAGTGGTTGTGAAGATTGTAAGTTATCCAGAAGGCCGTGCAGCGGCAGAGGGCGAAGTCATTGAAGTCCTCGGTCACAAGGACGATCCAGGTATTGATATTTTATCTGTTATCCGTAAGCATCAACTTCCAGAAGGATTCCCTGAAGAAGTGATGGCAGAAGCAGAGCAAGTGCCTGAGTCCATTACAGAAGAGGAAATTGCTCGTCAGGGACGCCGTGACCTGCGCGGTCTGAACATTGTTACCATTGATGGTGAGGATGCAAAAGACTTGGATGATGCAGTAAACGTAGAGCGTCTTCCGAACGGACATTACCGGCTCGGCGTTCATATTGCAGACGTAGGGTATTATGTACCTGAAAATTCAAAGCTTGATCAGGAAGCTTACAATCGCGGATGCAGTGTGTACTTAGTAGACCGAGTTATTCCGATGCTTCCTAAACGCTTGTCGAACGGCATCTGTAGTTTGAACCCACAGGTGGATCGTCTCACCATGTCTTGTGTTATGGAGTTTAACGAGCAGATGAAGGTCGTTAATCATGATATATTTACAAGTGTTATCAAGACCAAAGAGCGGATGACTTACAAAAATGTATATAAAATTCTGGAGGAAGAAGATCCAGAACTGATTGAACGTTATAGCGACTTGGTAGACGACTTCAAACTGATGAAGGAAATCGCCATGAAGCTTCGTAATATGCGGATGCGCCGCGGTGCTGTTGATTTTGATTTTGAAGAAAGCAAAATTATCGTTGACGAAGAAGGTAAGCCGGTAGATATCGTGAAGAGAGAGCGGACAGTAGCTGAACAGATCATCGAAGAATTCATGCTCGCTGCCAATGAGACGGTTGCAGAACATTTCCACTGGCTAAAAGTGCCGTTCATCTATCGTGTTCATGAAGACCCAGATCAAGAGAAATTGCAAAATTTCCTTGCCTTTGCTTCGAATTTTGGATATCAAGTGAAGGGACGCGGCAATGCAATTCATCCGAGAGCACTGCAATCGCTTCTTGAAGATATTCAAGGAACCAAAGAGCAGACGGTGATCAGCACAATGATGCTCCGGTCTATGAAACAAGCGAAGTACGATTCCGAGATGTCTGGACACTTTGGCCTTGCGGCTGATTTCTATAGCCACTTTACATCGCCAATTCGTCGTTATCCGGATCTAGTCATTCACCGTGTAATGCGTGAAGTGCTTGAGAACAACGGTGCGCTTAGTGAACAGCGTCAGGAATACTTGGCTAGCCGCATGCAGGATATTGCTCAGCAGTCTTCCGAACGGGAACGTGTTGCGGTAGAGGCAGAGCGTGACACAGAGAAAATGAAGAAAGCGGAGTTCATGCTTGATAAGGTCGGCGAAGTATTTGAAGGTATGATCAGCAGTGTAACCAGCTTCGGGATGTTTATTGAACTGGAGAATACAGTAGAAGGTCTGATCAGACTGAGCATGCTTACGGATGATTATTATCATTTTGATGATCAGCATATGGCTCTCATTGGAGAGCGCACGTCGAAGGTATTCCGTATCGGTGATGAGCTCGAGATCCGTGTGGCTCGCGTAAATATGGATGATTATACGATCGACTTTGAGATGCTAGATATGAAACCACGTCAAGGACGTCCAAGTGGCAGCCAAGGCGGTCCACGCGGGGGCCGTGGAGGTCAGCGTAATGATGGACGCAGTGGAGGCCGCAGCGGCAACCGGGAAGGTCAGCGTGGACGGGGTACAGAGACAGGAAGCAAGGATGAGAAACGCGGTACCAAAAATATCACTGCAAATGCAGGCGGTAATGCAAATCGTGGTAAAGACAGTGGACGTAGTGGACGTAGTGGACGTGACAATAAAACGAACCCTCGTTCATCGGATCGTCCAAGCTTTGGATTTGGATCTGGCAAAGGTGGATATAGCTCGGCTGGATCGTCCTCTAGTTCAAGTTCATCTCTCTCTGAAAGCCGTGGCGGCTATAAGCAAGGCAAAGGCCGTAAAAAGAAAACTACCCAAAGCGGAATTTTCATCGGCAATCCGAATTCCAGTGATCAAACGGTGAATCCACCAGTAGCAGAGGGTGAATCCGCAGCTGGCAAGCGGAAACGAAATAAAAACAAAGGCGATAACAAGAACGGGATGGCCGCATTTGTACGTAAGAAGAAAAAATAACCCCTCTTCTTAACAACAGAGCAGCTTACAATAAGCGGATGTCTCTATAAGAATGGGTTAATCAAAAAAGCTGGCACAGAGGTCCTTAAAACAGGATCTTCGTGTCAGCTTTTTTTATGTGAAAAGGCCCTACGTTGGACAGCAAGCTAAATGCTTCGATGCAGCTTACTATAATCAGCCGGGGCAATGCCATAGATTTTCTTAAATGTTTTACTGAAATGAGGGTAGTCGGCGTAACCTACTCGTTCACATATTTCGGAGGCGCTGTGGAGCTGCCCGTCAAGTAGTAGCTTCGCTTTTTCCATACGTAGCCGAGTAAGGTACTGCACATAACTAGTTCCGGTCTCTTCTTTAAATAAACGACTGAAATAGGTGACCGACATACCCGCAATATCAGCTGCGGCCTGAACAGATAGAGTGCTGTCGGATAGGTTTTCTTTTGTATACGTAATCGCTTTGGAGATGTGAGTCCGAGAGCCGAAATTTCGTGATGACTTCACCGCATGCAGCAAGACTTGAGTATAAGCTCTACACTGGGTCAGAACAGAAGAAGTATCCTTGATGTTCTCATCTGCATTAGCAGTTAACTCTCTATAGTTTGGATAATCTTGAAAAGGGAGCCCGCGATTCGTGAGTTCCATCGTTATTTTCTCATGCAATATGTTATTTAAAGTGGGTAGAGGAATTTCATCCGCGACCTCTTCTTCGTAATGGTGAACGAGCTTAAGAAGTAATTCGTCTACAGCTTTTTCATCCAAACGCCAAATCGAATCAGCTAATTCTAGTAGCAGCTCTTCGTGACTTAGGAACCACTGTCTATAATCCATCACTTTCCGTTTTTGTTTCTCTAATCGGTGATAGATGGCTGTAAGCGTCTGCTGAAACTTATCAGGGCTTACGGGCTTCAGCAAGAAGTCTTCTACCCCTAATCGCAGTGCACGCTGTGCATACTCAAATTCTCCATACCCAGAGATGACAAGAAAGAGAACATCGGGCCTTACTTGTCTTACTTTTTCAATGAAAGCAAGACCGTCCAGACCCGGCATACAGATGTCGGTAATGATGAGATCTGGATTCTCTTTCAGTAGTAAAAGTGCTTCCGCTCCATCTTCCGCTTCGCCTACGACACGGAAAGGATATTCCGAGGACTCTACCAGCTTCGCCAAACTGCGATGAATCATGTATTCATCATCTGCAATGATTACTTTATACATGAAAACTCCTCCTAAGTGTAAAGGTGGGATAGGCAGTGACCGTCTGGGCATTCATCTCAATAGAATCTAAAAAGTTTTGATCATTTCAATCGACGTGGAAGTCTAACTTCGATATGCGTACCCTCATGGTTAGATGAGGCAATATACAGCCCGTAAGCATCTCCAAAAGACAGACGAATTCGCTCGTGTACACTTGCGAGGCCAATACCATTTGATGCAATAGCCTGAGAAGCGGGTGCTTGTTGAAAATAGGCGTTTAACTGCTTCCGTTTTTCTTCACTCATTCCATGTCCCATGTCTTTCATGTGAAGAACATACCGATCTTCCTCTGTGCTCAGGGTAAGTCCTATATAGGCAGGCGGAAGGCGATGATTCTGATATCCATGAATAAAAGCATTCTCGGCCAGCGGCTGCAGCGTCAGACGTATCAGAAAGATGTGATGGAGCATTGATTCATCCAATGAATTAAGGTCTATATCGATCCTCAGTTTGCGGTACCTGGCCGCCTGAATATCCAAATACGCTCTAAGATGACCAATCTCCTCTCGGAGAGTAACGATTTGATGTGCATTTTTTAAATTGTAGCGGAAAAGATCCGCAAGAGAAGTGGTCATTTTGCTGATGACCTCATTGTTCTCGATGATCGCATGACTATTAATGACCTCTAGTGTGTTGTATAGAAAATGGGGGTTAATCTGTGATTGCATGGCCTGCAGAGCAGATTCTTTCTGAGCCAGTTCATGTTCCCGCTCCTTCAGCTTGGCAGACTGTACCTCTTTCACAAGTCGTTTTAACTCCCCGACCATATGGGCGTGACTTCGAAAAAGCTTTCCAATCTCATCGCGTCGCTCCGTCATTGTGGTAATGGGCAGCGAAAAGTCCCCCGTCTGGACCCTTTTCATTAACCTCTCTAGCAGCGACAAAGCACGGCTAATTTGGAGTGAAAATCCCCCTAGGATAAAGACAGTAACAATCATAATACATGCAAAAAAATATATTGCCGTAGCACGAAGGTCCAGTAGCTCACCAATCACGGCATCCTTAGGCTGTTCTAGAGCAACAACCCAGTCGGTCTGAGAAGAGTGCTCATACAATAAAATATTTTGAAGATCCGTTTCATATTCATGTAATAAACCTGTCTTGCTGGATGTAAGTTCATGAACAAGGGAGGGGGTAAGTGAAGTGCCAATTCTTGTCTGGTCTGGATGGTAAATGACCTGTCCACTGTGTGCATCGGTAATCCATATTTCAAGTTCATGGTGAGAGACATTTTTGCATATGCCTGCAATCTGGCTGAGATGGAGATCGACAATAAGCAAACCTTCAAACAGATAGCTCTGATTGCTCGAAATCTTTCGGGTCACAGTAAGGACGGGCTCAGAACCTACATAACGAATCCCCTCAATATGAAAATCGTCCATTTGATCCATTTTCCCTAGTAAAAGCCGATTCCGGTGCGTAATTTGATCCATATTCAGAAGTTCTGGAGCGCGGGTATAGTCACTAACAACAAAACCATTCTTCGCTACAAGGGACATGCCCACTACATCATCCCGACCGTATAGCATTTGGGCAAAGATCCCCTTTTCAATTGATTCAGATAATTTCAGATAGGCATAAGGAGACAGGCTGCGGCTATTAATGAGATTTTGAATGCTTGCGCCCGATAGAGAAGGATAGGTGGAGGTTTCAAGACCGGCAATGTACAAGTTTAAGTACTCTGTGGTCTGGGTCACGATCCGCTGGTTCGAAGCAATGGTTGATTCTTCAATGGTTTCCGTGGAGGCATTGTACCAATAGGTGCCGAGCAGAAAAACGGGCAGACAGACGAACAATAGGCTAATGGCAATGAGTTTTTTGTTGATGGTTAGATTCTTCAGCATGGACTGCTTGATCACTCCCTTGCCAAACTTCAGTGCAGGAAAAGACAACTGGAATACGAAAAACCATTCCACTTCAGTTTACAATATTTACAATATAAGATGTGGGATGGATCTAATATAACGGGGGGCGGTTTCATGGTCAAGCGTAAAGGAATGTCTGTACTCGTATGTATGCTGCTTGTGCTGACAGTATTCGCAGCAGGCTGCAGCAAAGGCGGAAGTGGTACTGCAAATTCACCGGGAGGAACAACAGAACCTAAGCCAGGCACAGATACACCAGCGCAGGAACAAACCGAGATTACCCTCGGTTATTATTCAGATGGAAAAAGTGACGCCAAGATGAAAGAACTCATCACTACATTTACGGATAAGCATCCTAACATTACTGTAAAAACACAAAGTGCACCGTATGGTCAGTTCTATCAAAAACTCGATACACAGATTGCGGCGGGTAAAGCCCCGGATGTGTGGTTATCAGACGGAGCACTTGTCATGAAGTATGCGGAACGCGGCACGCTGAAAGATGTGACGGAGTGGATCAACAAGGATCTGAATAAAGATGATTATTATGGCTTAGAGTTTAATAAAGATGCCGAAGGTCACTACTGGGGAATTCCCCAAGGAATTCAGATTGGTGTGCTGTATTACAACAAAGATCTTTTTGATAAAGCAGGTGTAAGTTATCCGGAGGATAGCTGGACCTGGGAAGATTTGAAGCTTGCCGCGGAAAAACTGACGGTAGATGCAAGTGGAAAGACAGCTGTCGATGCAAGTTTTGATGCAAACAGTGTAAGCCAGTTTGGTCTAACCTTTTTCAGTATTACCGAAGGTTGGTTCTCCGTACTGAAATCGTATGGCGGAGGTATTCTGGATGAGACAAATACAAAATCCATCGTAGATTCCCCAGAAAATAAGCAGGCAATGGACTGGATCGTAGATGGTATGAACAGAGGAATCTTTACGGATCCGGTTGATCTGAAAAGTTTCCAAAGCTCGATGGCCGTGTTCCCAAGCGGCTCTGCTGCGATGCGGATCGGAATTTATGCACGTGTTCAGGCAGCCAATGAAGCAGGACTTAATTATGATGTAGCGCTCCTTCCGACAGGTCCAGATGGCAAGCGTTTTGCTCCCGTTATTGCAAATTCATGGGTGATCAGCGCGAAGGCAGATGAAGCTAAGGCACAGGCGGCATGGGAGTGGATGAAATTCTGGGCAACGGAAGATGAAGTGCAAAAAGAGTGGGCAGCACTTGGCGAAGCCGTTCCAGTGAAAAAGTCGGTAGCAAACTCCGACGTATTCCTTACCTCAGGAGCAAACCCTGCGAATCGTCAGGCTTTCCTTGATAGCTTTGAGTTTGCCGGGACTCTTGATACGAATGCCGTTTGGGAAGAGTGGGTATCGAAGTTTAACGAAAATGCAGAGCGTGCCTTCCTTGGTGATACACCTGTGGAAGAGACACTGAAAAAAGCGAATGAAGATATACAGAAAGTGCTGGATGGTTTCTATCAGTAATAAACAGACAAAGGAGAGCCGCCCATGATCCCAAGTGAAACTCCTCCAGAAGTACAGAAGAAAAAGCGGAGGTTTCAGGCGGCGGGACGAAGCAGGTTATTGCGATCAGAAGGCAGGTGGGGACTCCTCATGGTGTCCCCCTATCTGATTCATTTTCTCGTCTTCGTGGCAGGACCGCTGGCTGTCTCCCTCTATTTCAGCTTCACAAAGTATGACATGTTAACTCCACCGAAGTGGATTGGACTAGGGAATTATGAGCAGTTATTTCAGGAACCTTTATTCTGGAAATCCCTATGGAACACCCTTTACTTTGCTATCCTTTTCGTGCCGATCCAGACGGTACTTGCGCTCATTCTTGCTGTGATGCTGAATCAGAAGCTGAAGGGACTAAAATTGTTCCGGATGGCTCACTTTATTCCGGTGATCTCTTCCTGGACGGTTATTCTTTATGTAGCTGATTCGATCTTTAACCCCCGTTTTGGGATTGCGAACTCGCTTCTCATAAAATGGGGCTTTGATCCGCAGCAGTGGCTGAACAGCGAAAAATGGGTTATTCCCCTGCTCGTTATCATTGCCGTATGGAAAGGAATCGGGTACATCATGATTCTATTTCTGGCAGGCCTCCAAAGTGTTCCCGGCGAGCTGTACCAAGCGGCAGAAATGGATGGAGCCGGTGCTTTTCGTAAATTCCGTGCCATTACGGTACCGCTTATATCACCTACCACGTTTCTTGTCATTATCCTAAGTACGATCTCTACGTTTCAGGCATTCGAACAAGTCTACGTCATGACAGGGGCCGGCGATATCTCTTCCGCAGGCGGACCTCGAAATGCGAGTCTTGTACTCATGCTGTATTTGTATAGAGAAGGATTCTCCTTCATGCATATGGGTTATGCCTCGGCGATCGCTTGGGTGCTGTTTATGATTTTGTTCAGCCTCACACTCATACAGATGAAAATGCAGAACCGGTGGGTGCACTACAATTGACTGCGGCTGGCCCTGTTTTTCTGTAAGAAAGGAAGTGGATACGGATGCCCGGTAAAAACCTGCGTAAAGCAGTTGCATATCTGGCTATTATTATCAGTTCGCTCGTTATGCTTGTCCCATTTGCCAAGGCTATACTTAATTCTCTAAAGACCTATAAGGAATATACAGCCGTACCGCCTACCTGGTTCCCGGACATCTTTCAGTGGTCAAACTATGCTGAAGTGCTGAAACTGGGGGATTTCGGAACTCAAACGATGAACAGCTTTATCGTATCTATACTCTCGGTCATTGGGACGCTGTTATCCTGCTCATTAGTCGGTTATGCGTTCGCGAGACTTCGGTTTCCAATGAAAAATATACTCTTTCTAATTGTACTCGGTACGATGATGATTCCGCCTGTGGTCATCATTATCCCGCACTTTATGATCTTTAACTCCATGAACATGCTAGATACACTAACCCCACTTTGGGTCATTGAATGGCTTGCTCAGCCTTTTGGCATCTTCTTAATGCGGCAGGCGTTTCTCGGGATCCCGGGGGAATATGAGGAATCGGCCAAAATGGAAGGGTGCAACCCGCTGCGGATTTACTGGCGGATCTACATGCCAATGAGCTTGCCTTCGCTTGCTACCCTCGCGATTTTTACATTTATGAGCAAGTGGAACGAGATTCTCGCTCCTTCCATTTACCTGAGTTCCAGTGAGAAGTTTACCCTTCCGATCGGGATCTTGGGGCTGAAAGGACAATGGGTGGGGAATGAGCAGTTGATGGTTGCTGCGGCACTGATGAGTTTGCTTCCGATCCTGCTTGTCTTCTTGTTTGCTGAGAAATATTTTGTGCAAAATCATTCGGCATCAGGGATTAAGTAGGCAGGGGTTATACCCGTCAGACCAAAAAGAAGGCTTGAAATCATATGTCGCTTCACACTAAGGAAGAAGAGGAGTGAGCGTGCTGATGAGTAATGAGCTTAAATATACAAGAAGGATACCACTGGCTGCTTTTAGTGGATCGTTGATAGATTACCCTCTGCGAGAAGCGATGGAAATTACGGCTGAGCTTGGATTCGATGGGATTGAAATTGCCTGCCGCTCTCCTCACCTTGGACTAGATACACCCCTGAAAGAGGTAAGTGAGTTAAGAGATTATGCAGCGGGGCTTGGACTTTGCATCCCGGCACTGGCAGGATACACCGGCCACTTCTCCACTCTAAATGATGAAGAATGTGAAGCTGCGCTGGAGGACTTTCGAAAGTTGCTTCGGATTGCCGAGGTGTTGTCTGTCCCTTGCATTCGGGTTTTTCCGGGAGGACCTAATGCGTTCTTGGCAGAGGATCAGCATTATGAGAGAGCGGCTCATTATTTACGGAAATGTATCGCAGAAGCGGAAGAGTCCGGAATTCGGCTGCTAATTGAGATTCACAATCAAACCTTAGTGGAAGATGCAGATAGTGCGCTCCGGCTGCTAGAGCTAACAGGTGGATCAGGGCTTGGTTTTATCCATGACGCAGGCAATATGTATATTTCGGGTGTGGACTATGGGGAAGCGTCCGTGCGTAAGCTTGGAAGTCATCTGAGCCATATTCATATAAAAGATGAGAAACGGATTGCAATAGAAGGTGCAGAAGGGTCTTTTAGCAATCGGACTCGGCATGGCATAGAGGCTTTTATGCAGTGCAGGCTAGGGGAAGGTTCCGTAGATCACCGGCCCATGCTGGCTGCTGTTCTGGAGAGCGGGTATGCCGGCTGGATCACACTGGAGTGCGCAGCCCCTTTTCCGCCGAAAGAACGGCTTGCTTATGATCTGACTGAGATCGAAAGACAGATTGAAGCTTTGAGAGAGGGCAAGAGAAGCAGTTCACTTGAATAGCTGAAATTAGCTCATGGTGGACCCATGCAGATGCAGGTAGAAGGAGGTAATTGTCCCATGACGTTTGGTAGCAAGAGAACAGAAACAGATGGAAAGGGTGATCATGGTTCCTTTGCTATAGCCGGATGTCAGCATCCCCATATTTCTATCTTTATAGAGGAAATGCAGGCACTCGGGCATCACTGTGCTGGGATATATGATGAAGGTGATCAAACGCTGGCAAGGAAGATAGCGGAGCAGTATCAGCTTCCTTTTGCGGATAGTGTGGAAGAACTGCTGGCGAATGAAGACGTAAAGTATATCGGTAGTTCTGCTATCAATAACGAGAAGATTCAAATTGCTGCTGCCTGTGAGCGGTATGGAAAACATCTGATGCTGGATAAGCCTGCTGTGGTAGACCAGGCAGGGCTAGATCAGCTGGAACAGATCACTCGCAGGGGGAAGATTCAGATCGGCATGCTGTTAACTGAGCGATACCGGCCGGCATTATATACGCTATATGATCTCATTCGTAAGGATGAGCTAGGACAAGTGGTCAGTATTACGATGCGAAAACCACATCGATTACGGCCTGATACCAGGCCCGATTGGCATTTTAGCAAGGAACAGTCCGGCGGGATTATGGTTGACCTGCTCATACATGATTTTGATCTCCTAAGATGGCTGACAGGACAGGAAGTAAGTGAAGTGAGCGGTAGGATGGGGAAACAGATCTTGCCGGAGTACCCCGAGTTCTACGATACGGCAGCGGTACAAGTAGAAATGGATCAAGGAACGATAGCACAGCTGTATGCTGACTGGCATGCACCTGAGAAATGCTGGACATGGGGCGACGGCCGCATTTTTGTAACAGGAACAAAAGGAAGTGCAGAGATTCGGCTTGCCGGGGACCCTGTCGTTTCGGCTGAGGAAGAATTGCTGCTTATGATGACCCATGAACAAGCGCTTGTGGAAGTTCCACTAAGAGCACCCGTAGCGACGTTGACGGAGGATTTTTTGAGACGTGTCCGAGGAGAATCGCATGATTTCACCCATCAAGATTTGCTCAAAGCAACGAAAGCAACTTTGCTTGCTGATGAGCAGGCCAAACGAGTGAAGTTCTCAAGATGAATCTCGCAATCATAATCTTAAAACCCGATCTAGCTAAAGGTGAGATCACAATGAATGGGACAGGGGGAAAATAAAGATGGTATCTAAGGTGGAACCACTAAGGTATGGAATTGTTGGCTGCGGGATTATTGCAGAAGTTCACGCAGCCGAGATGGTCAAAATACCAGAAGCGGAGCTAATCGCCGTATGTGATAGCAAGCCCGATCATGCAGCTAGGTTCTCAGCACAATATGGAGCGGCAGCGTACAGCGATCTCGATCAGTTGCTTGCAAGGAAGGATATTGAAGCGGTATGTATCTGTACCCCTAGCGGACTGCATGTCGAGCAAGTGATTCGTGCCGCGAAGGCAGGGAAGCATGTACTTTGTGAGAAGCCGATGGCCATTGAAATAAAAGGAATGGACCGGATGATTCAGACTTGCCGTGAGGCGGGTGTGAAGCTGGCCACTATTTTCCCAAGAAGAATGTCTCCCCAAGCACAATATGCGAAGCAGCTCATTGAACAGGGTGCTCTGGGCAGGCTTAGCTTATGTTCTGCTTACGTTAAAATTTATCGCAGTCAAGATTATTACGACAGCGCCGGCTGGCGGGGAACCTGGGAAATGGATGGCGGGGGAGCCATGATGAATCAGGGGATTCATACGGTCGATATGTTGCAGTGGCTTGCTGGGAGTGTCGTCTCATTGCAGGGGAAAGCTCGGAATGTACTTAGGAACATCGAGGTAGAGGATACGGCTATTACAATGCTTGAGTATGAGAGTGGAGCTATGGGTGTGCTAGAGATTACTACAACTGCCTTCAAAGGCAAAGGAATGCGAATTGAAATCTACGGTGAGAAAGGTTCGCTGATCATCGAAGAAGAAGATATTGTACAGCTGGAGATCGAAGGGCAGCAGGTTCAGCTTCCTGTATTCCCTCTATTTCAAGTAATTCCTGACGGACACCGGGAGCAGATCCGTGATCTCTGTTATGCGGTGCGTGAGCAGAGAGAGCCGATTATTACCGGAGAAGAAGGAAGACATTCGCTGGAGATTATTCTTGGAACGTATGCTTCTTCACGTCAGCAGGAAGAAATTCGGCTGAAAGAGTATTTCGCTGTGAGATAGGTGTGACAAGCAGGAGCGACTTTAAGAGAAAAGATGGGCCGGCAGAATGAATTCTCTGCGGTCCTTGGTTTATTTTTACGAGGAATTAGCAGGGAGGAGGAATGAAGACGAATGTAGAGGTTGCATAATAGGATTTCGATGCTTCAAAAAAGCTTGTTTGGGGTACAATGCATATAGAGGTTTGTTACCTTGATTTTGGGTCTGTATATTTGTTACAATGAAGACCGGAATAGAGTTAGCTAGCAATACCGTCCAGTGAATAAATGATCCTGAGAAGAGGTGAGAACATGGCGAAGAATACGGACAGTAAAGTGCTTGCGCAGAATAAAAAAGCTTCCCATGACTACTTTATCGAGGATACGTATGAAGCAGGGATGGTGTTGACCGGTACGGAGATTAAATCTCTGCGGAATGGTCGTGCGAATATAGGAGATGCCTTTGCGACGATTCGTAATGGTGAGATTCATATTCACAACATGCACATTAGTCCATTTGAGCAAGGGAACCGTAATAATCCGGATGACCCGACAAGAACGCGTAAGCTGCTTATGCATAAAGCGCAGATCCATAAACTCCTTGGATTATCCAAGCAGGATGGATACTCGATCGTACCACTCAAGATTTATATCAAGAATGGGTACGCGAAGCTGCTTCTTGGACTTGGTAAAGGTAAGAAGCAATATGATAAGCGGGATACTGCTGCGAAGCGGGATGCACAGCGTGACATTCAACGTGCACTGCGCGAGAAGCAGAAGATTGCCCGTTAAGATTTAAGGTTTATGGTATGAAGCTTCATATGGTAACTGTCTCCTTGTTTACCTGCAAGATGTAGGCTGCCATCTGTCGCATTATATATATTTTTGTGATATACTAAGTTTCGTACGAGAGAGGAACATACGATCTCGTGAAGACAAGTTTTTACTGCTTCTGATCATCCTTTTACCATGGAGGAAAAGGATGCGGAATAGATCTACTTTTGCTCAGGATCATGATCCGATCTATCCAAGGAAGCCCTTTTTATTAAGGGGGCGTTTATGGATTCGACGGGGATAGTTCGAGCATGGGTAGCGGGTAGTGGGGACGCGTCCGCTTCATCAACGCTAAAGCCTATTAAACGGCAAACAACAAAACAACTACGCTTTCGCAGCTTAATAACCTGTGAGCGTGCTCTTACTCTGTATCGCCCATGTACCGAGATAAGGGCTCAACTTTAGTGGGATACGCTGTCTAGTCTCCGCCTGCGGCTAGCTGAAGAAGACAACCAGGCTGACCTGAAGAGAATCCGGTAACGGGGAGTCTCTAGGGTGACATTAAATCTGTTACTACACCCGTAGAAGCCTATGTGGCGTTATCTTCGGACAGGGGTTCGACTCCCCTCGCCTCCATACATAAACCCAGCCCTAATGAGGGCTGGGTTTTTTAATTAATTATTGATTATTGATCAGAGGCTCACTCCGAAACGCATAGTTACCTCTTACCTCTGCATCCCAATTTGCAAAGATCTCTCTCTATTGAATTTCGAAAGGTTTGATTTTCGGCATTCTAATTAACAAATGTGTTAAGAGGAGAGAATCCCAGCCCAAATCCCAATATTGACGTCATACTAATAGTATGGGAATAACGAACTGGGAAAAAGTCGATCTATCTCAAGAATGGAGTGTCATTGTCTGCTGACCCATATTGGATTACTAGAGTAGAAGTCGTTTTGATTTTTTTAAAAAAAGTACTTGCATATTTTTTATTAAATATGGTATATTCTAATTCCGGCCAAGAAGTTAGCCAGTAAGCAACACACTGAATAACAAGCTTCGTAAATGAAGTTGA
>NZ_JACSQL010000022.1 GCF_014836635.1 Paenibacillus gallinarum
ACCGAAGTCATCTCATTGCCGCTTAAACAGCAGCGCATCCTTTTTTTAAAACTGTCTACTTAATAGGGTTCAGTTCAAGCTTCTTTTTTTGAGTCTTTTATTTATTGTACATTCGTTGTTTTTGTTTCACCGTTATATTTACGAATGATGGAGATTTCAACTCTTCTGTTTTTTGCGCGACCTTCCGCCGTAGCGTTCGACTCCACTGGATGATATTCACCATATCCACTTGGGGTGAATTTGGAAGGATCCAATTTAGAATTTTGAAGTACGATTTTTAAAAAGTTCAGTGCACGGTCACTGCTCAAATCCCAGTTATCTGTGTACTTATAATTGCTAATAGGCATATTATCTGTATGGCCGGTAACAATGACATCATAAGAGGGAAATTGTTCAAGCATCCGGGAGATATTTTTGGCAAGCACTTTTGCCTCTGGTTTAACATCCGCAGCTCCTGATGCAAAGAGAGCATTATCAGCGATGGTAATCATAAGCTGGGATTGATTGAGTTTCGTATTAAGCTGATTAGTAAGACCGTTTTTGCCAATATAATCATCGAGCTGCTTCTTTAATCTTTCTAGATCTTCTTGTTCCTTTTTAGCAAGTGCAGCATCTGTCGCAGTATTTGGATTGCTGGAAGGGCTCTTGTTTTTACCAAGATCAGCCCCGGAGCCCGCGTCGTAAGAAGAGGAATGTTCCAGGACCCCTGTTCCTCCGTTAAGGGCACTGCTAAGTGCCTGTGACATCTCTTCAAACTTCTTAGCATCTACGGAACTCATGGAGAACAAGGTGATGAATAAGGCCAATAGGAGTGTCATGAGATCTGAATAAGGCAAGAGCCAGCTTTCGTCTGCATGTTCTTCGTGTTCTTCATGGCGTTTATTACTCTTTTTCACCTGTTCCTCCCTCCTTCTTAGCAAGTTCAGCGCGTTCGCGCGGTGTCAGGAATACAGATAATTTTTGATTAATTGCAATGGTAGAAACACCTGATTGAATGGAAAGGAGCCCTTCCACCATCATCAGTTTGATCTCTGATTCCAGTTTAGACATACGCTTCAGTTTGTTAGCAATGGGATGCCAAAGCACATAACCTGAGAAAATACCGAGCAAGGTAGCGATGAAAGCAGCTGCAATGGCATGAGACAGTTTATCCATATCGCTCAGATCAGCCAGAGCTGCTATTAAACCAACTACCGCTCCAAGTACACCGAGAGTTGGAGCATACATGCCTGCTTGTGAGAAAATAAGAGCACCTACTTTATGGCGATCTTCGGTTGCATGAATATCTTCCATAAGTACGTCGCGTACAAATTCTTGATCATTACCGTCAATAATCATTCGCATACCACCGCGAAGGAAATCATCATCGATTTCTTCTACTTTTGACTCCAACGCAAGTAGACCTTCTCGTCTAGTAATGGAAGCCCACTCGACAAACATACTAATCAGGGTAACTTTGTCGATAAGTTTAGGTTTTGTGAAGACAATCTTGAACAGCTTCGGTATTTTTTTGACTTCAGACATGGGAAATGCCATGAATATTGTGGCAATGGTACCGCCAAAAATGATAAGGTATGCCGCAGGGTTATTTACCAAGTTGATAATTGGTGCTCCCTTCAGGATCATACCAAATACAAGAGCAACGATTCCCAAGATTAATCCGATAATAGTTGAAATTTCCATGATACACCTCGTCCGTGAGATTTAATCTGAATCCTTTCATTGAGACATCCGGCTCATTTATTTTATTTATCGACATGTGATTCATTTTTATGAAGGTTTATTTTCGGTATAATAGAACTACGATATGGAAATGGAGTGAACATTCAAATGGGCGTAAAACATGGACGCGAGTATAATGATATTTCGCAAGATTTAATTCAGGCTCTTGGAAAAATACCGGATCGGTATATCTTTTTCGAGATGGAGGAAGAAGAATGGGCGCGACTGGGGGATAAAGATCGTTTGGAAGTAGATGAAGCACTTGCAGAGGATCTGTTTTTCGCTTTGGGATCTGAGAAAATGATTAGCGTGGGCAGCGGTGTTGTTATTCATGATCAAGAACTCCACCGTCTGAATATTCTTATCGGGGATGATGAACTGGACTTTGTATCCCTGATTTAGAGAAACGGGTTACAACTGGATTTAACATTCCTTCCGTGATAAGATGGAACACGAATAAAGCCGTTCGGGAAGCGAACGGCTTCCTATTTTCCAGTGATAGGCTTGTGCAATAGGGCATACTATATAAGCCCACAAGCTAGAGTATCTACAAAGGCACCGGGCATGCTGATATGGATACGTTTTTGATTAGGGGAGGTTAGATTGAACGATGGTCTTTACGCAAGAGGAAGTAGAAGCTCATCTCGATAAACTCGAAGGTTGGGAGTACGAGGAAGGTCGGTGGATTGTTCGAAAATTTATATTCACCAACTTTATGAAAGGCATAGCTTTTGTGGATGAAGTAGGTTTAATCTCCGAAGCGTTTAATCATCACCCTTTCATTACGATCGACCATAAAGTAGTTACATTACGACTTACTTCTTGGGACGATGGGGGCATCACTGCTATTGATATTAAAGAGGCTCAGCAATATAACGAAGCATACAACAGAATGATGCAAGTGTAATGAAAACACGCCTTATCGTCTCTCTGAAGGGAGATGATAAGGCGTGTTTTGTTCATTCATTTTTTCTCGGATAACCAAAGAGCAAGGTTCGCAATTTCTTCTTCTGAAAGTTGCCCTTCAAAAGCAGGCATTTTGCCTCCGCCTTTACCCTTACTAATCGTTTTATAAAGCTGCTCGGCATTGGATTCAGCACCAACTTTTTGCAAGGAAGGACCTACTCCTCCTTCAAGCTGGTTTCCATGACAAGAGATACAGCTTCCTTTAGCTTTTTCCTCAGCACTTGCAGCGTCCAGAGTTACCTGGGGCATAACGGGTCCGGCTTCTTCTGCCATCTCTTGTTCTCTTCCTTGTACCGTAAACATTAACACGAGGGCAAAAGCGCAAGCGAAGAAAAACAAACCGCTCATGATCCATTTCTTCATTTGTAGTGTCCTCCTACTATGTACATTCCTTATTTCATTATAATGTAACCGGCTTCAGGTTCATAGTATTTTATGGTAAATATTTAAACAAAAGTGAGAAAATGCAAACATGCCTAAATAGGACGTGTCTTTTCATAAACCATGCAATGGAATAATTGGTATCCTTCAGGAGTTAAACGCTCATATGTGTCATCAATAACAAACCCGGATTTTTCGTACGCTCGAATGGCCCTTATATTCCAGGTTAGCACCTCCAAATCAATGACATGTTGTGGATTCCTTCTTCGAGCCTCACGTACAACAGAAGATACAAAGGATGGACCGTATCCTTTACCACACAAAGAGGGCCTCATGCCGAAACCAAGCCGAGTGACTCCTTCCATAGGAAAAAGTTGAGCAAAACCACAAAGCTCAGGTAGCTCTTGATCCCTTACTACAGATAAATATTGCTGTGCTCTTAGCACGGGGTCTCCAAACTCAATCTCTAAAGCTTTCATCTGATCCCAAGGCAGCCAGCCATATATATTATAGGGAGGTTCGTACTGCCAGGTACTAATCTCCGCCGCTTGCTCTTCAGTCATAGGCATGACTCGGAAAATAGGGTTTACCTGTGTCATAGGATCACTCCTTCACCTAGAATTTGTCTTCCCTAACACTCTACAGGCTGGGGGAGAGGCAAGGCAAGCACTTTGGAGTGTGGGATAAATAAAAAACTCGAACCTGATTACTTTTTGTGGAAAAAGTAGTCAAGGTCGAGTTCTTAGGGTAATGATATTGTAATACTACTCAATAGTAGCCGTTTCAAACTGCTCTGTACTCATAATTCGTTTTGCACCTACATAACGCTTTGCATAGTAATTTTCGTCAAGCTTACTGATGGTCACACCTTTAGAAGAAGAAGCATGTGCAAACTTACCATCTCCAACAAAAATACCTACATGGGATACCCCTTTACCGCTGGTGTTAAAGAATACAAGATCGCCCGTTCTAATATCAGAACGTGAGACTTCTTTACCCATGTTGAATTGTGAACCGGATTGTCTTGGCAATTCGATCCCAAGCTTCTCGAATACATACATCGTGAAACCAGAACAATCAAAACCACTAAGTGTAGTTCCACCGTATTTATAATCTGTTCCCTGAACGCTTTCAATAACCTTGTCCATCTTGGAATCAGCAAATGCACTCCCTGTTCCAATGGATAATGCGATTGCTAGGCTTAGCGCTGCAGCAGTTAATGTCTTTTTCAAAAAAAATAACTCCTTCCAATGCCTGCGAGGTTAGCTTAAGGATTCGGTAGAAGGTTCCCCTATGACCACTCTGTTGCGAGATCAATTCACCCGTAATATGGTTCCCCCGCTTCCCAGGTACCAGGAATTTGGCGTATCTGATGATATGTACCTGTGAAGACGTATGTATTTCCAATTCATAAAACAATCAAATGATTATGTAAGATAACAGCTTGATTAATTTAGTTACAATAGATTACAAAGTTGTCACAACATGTTCTGGGCTTATTGTAACAGAATATGTGTAAATTTGGCAATCGTTTTCAGGGAAAAAATACAAAATAAGCCTGACTCATACGATAATGAGCTAGGCTTATCTTTTTTCTAAGAAGTAACTAATGCTAACTTCCGGAGTTATCAGAGCTACTTTTTGAATACCAGAGACTGAAGTGAGCACTGATTTTCCACACATTCATAATGGACCGAATGAGATGATACGATTGCTGTAGAATTAGAGCTAGAAGTCCCGTCCAAATGAATGAAACGGCTGTGAATGAGCCAAATATGGCTAGCGTAATGAAACCGAGCAATAGGGAGACCAAGGCTACTGGAACGGCATACCGGATACAGATCCATATCGACACTGATCCGCTACGTTTCCCAATGAGTCCAATCTGACAGTAGAGCAGCAGCTGCTTAATTGCATAGCCGTAGATCATCCATAAGAGAAGGTAAGGAATAACTTTGGTAAGAACAGACAGATTATAAATAGCTGTAATAAGATTCGGGAGAATAACAGGAACAATCCAGTAAGCAGGGATGAGTAATAGTATGACCTCTATAAAATAGAAGAGAGATGTTTTTTTCCAGTGCTGCTTAATGCCTTGAAAGAAAGCCAGTCCTTTTGCTGTATGCCCTTGTTCATGCAGACTGTGAAGTAAGCCTGCCCGAATGAGCGGGGTCATCAGCATTCGAATGAGGAACATAAGGACTAGCAGCCAGGCGTACTGATGAACTAGCGGGCTTACCGATAAACTAAGCTGACCTTCCATCCAAAATAGCACCTTGCTGAGTTCGTGGGGTGGAGGATCCGGATAGCGCATCAACAGAGGCACCACAGCAGAAGAAACAATCTTATAAAGAAACATTCCCCAGACCAGTTGGTATATAAAAAGAAACAATACAACAAAATAATGCTCTCTCATAGACTTAAATCCTTCTGATATATAGACTTTCATCGACTACACCTCACCATGACAGACTTCCAAGCAGGGTCTCAATCAGTTTCGTAATGCTGATATTAAACCGAGTCTGTATCTCTTCTTCTACTTCAGCGCTCATATAGTTGTTTATATGTTTATTCTCAATGGCGATCGAGTAGGAAGGATCTACCATGACCCATTCTATAGGTTCCTTATACGTAAGATTGTAGATAATATTTGCATCTTTTCCGTCCCATTCTTTGCGAATCATATGACCATCTTTAAAGGCAAATACCACTGGAATTTCGGCGTAGTCTCCTGCTTTCTTAGTCAATTTTACGGTTGAGATATAGTTCGTTTCCGTTTCTGTGCTTTCATCCTGAATTGAAATCGAGTCTACGGCAAAGTCAGCCATCATGTTGCTGTATACATATTGATCAAAAAAAGTAGCCCATGACTTGCGGGTAACTTGTTCTACAACGGTCTGAAAATCTTTCGTTGTCGGATGTTTAAAACGATACTTAGCGGCATAGGTAGACATTACTTTGTCCATTTTTTTGATGCCGATCTGCTGCTCAATAGCACGCAAGATGAGCTTTCCGCGGGTGTATACATTTTCTGCATAATGCTGTTGTGAATCATATTTCCACGCTTCCTGTGTGAGGGAGGCAGGAGAGGTAATATAACCTGACTGCAATGGAATGTTGGATGAAATACCATACTCTTGTTCCATTAAGCGATCCTCAGCATAGGAGGTAAAGGCCTCATCAAGCCATGCTTCTTCAAATTCATTACTTGCGATCATGCCATAGAAATACTGATGTCCAATTTCATGAATGACTGTTCGCTCCAGCTCATAGCCAGGTGATGTATCATCTGCGCCAAAGGCGGTAATCAAGGTAGGATACTCCATTCCGCCGGCACCATTCCCAGCTTTGGGAGGTACTACGATGGATAATGTGGAGTAGGGGTACTTACCGTACCATTTGCTAAAATTAGATAGTGCTGATTTGGCTGCATACAAGTAGCGGTCTTTAAGATCAGCATGAGCAGGGTCTAGAAAAAGCTTAATTCGGACTCCAGGCACATTTGGTGCGGAGAACGGTTCTTCTACAACAACAAAGTCGGGGGAAGCGGCCCAAGCAAAGTCATGAACATCGTCAGCATAGAACTGATAAATACGCTGGCCGTCCTTTTTATAATAAGGTTTGGTTGGGAAACCGGTTGCTGCTACGGTATAATTATCAGGTACCGCGATGCGTACGCTATAAATCCCAAAGTCTGAGTAAAATTCGGAATTACCGTGATATTGATGTAAATTCCATCCTTCGGTCTTTCGGTTGCGTGTTCCGACTGGTTCATAAACACTTAGTTTGGGAAACCACTGTCCTGCCATAACGAAGTTATCTGCCGAACCCATCCTTGCAAAGATTTGAGGCATATCAACTTCAAAAGACATGTGGAGGGTAATGGATTCTCCTCCTTTTACAGGCTTTGGCAAACGGACTTTGACCAGACTCTTATCGTGTATGTTTCCGTCATCGGGCTGCACATATTGAATGCGATGGAGGAGAGAGAGACCGTCTGGTGTTTTAATTTCCGTAAGATTCATAGATCCGTATCCATCTTTCGGCATCGCATCTCCTCTGAGTTTGCCTCCTGATTCTTTCATAAAGGTTGTCTCATCTGAGGCGAACGCATTGGGATACAAATGAAAATAAAGCTCGCTCACCGTTTTTTTACCCGGATGAGTCCATGTCAAGGTAGAAGTGCCTTTAAGGACATGGTCTTCTGTTAGTTGAACATCAATGTGATATTCAACTACTCGGTCACTAAGCACCTCGGCAAGCGGTGTCTGTACAATTCCCTCTGTGGGCGCAGGCACTGGGGCATTTATATTGCCCGGTATCGGCGCAAGGGCAGATTGCGTAGATGGAGCTTGGCTTAAACTGAGCAGCAGTGTGCCGCCGAGAACACAAATAGCAAGAACAGAGGATAGAACCATTTTCGCGCGAACTGGGGTCATACGTTAAATACCTCCCACTTGACAAGCATCTAAGGCATGTATATGTTTGCAAGCGGAGAAATATTAGTTAAAATATTGGTATCAACTTTTGGAGGCCATAAAAATGGAGCAAAACGGTCAAATTGGCAAGAAGCAGATTGCCTTAAATATTGTTAACAGCAAGAGTAAGCATAAAGGTTTCGGTTCAGGTTCGATTGATTTGAACAATGTTTCCCCTGTCATCATTGATGGAGGCGTTGCTACCATTGATATTGGTGCGATGCATGCAAAGAGTAAGGTAGAACGCGGCATTAAATTTTCTACGGAAAAAGCAGATGTACCGAATGGCCGGCAAGTGTGGTTAGTATGGGTAGCGGTAGATCGCACTGCGGAAGGTCAATTGTATGCGGGAGCAACGGCGTGTGAGATGTTGATTGATACGGAAGCAAAACGCGGTTGGAAGATTCTCGCTGACCATGTAAACAAAATGGATTATGCAATGAAGCGTCGCATCATGTTAGATGAGCTGGGAAATGAAGATAAGGCAGCATTAAAGCATCTGCTTATTTCTCATAATGAAGATTGGTGGAATGCAGCTCCAGAGGAGCTTAAACAGGCACTAGAGACGAACTAAATGGTAACAAAAGAAGAGGGTTTCGGCATTCAGCCGAAACCCTCTTTATATTGTAATAGCTAGAAGCGGACTGATCCTTAATTCGTCCACCAACGTTTGAAGTGATTCCACCAAGAATCATCTCGGTCATTTTGAATTTCTTCTTCTCCATCTGAACTCGGTTCTGCTTCATGTTCATCGCAGTATTCCGTAGGCTCTGTACCACGAACAAAAACTTCAAGCCTGCGACTTTCACAGTTTTCTCCAGCAAGTTTTCCGGTAGAAGGGTCGATATAGACACTAACTACCTCTTCAGGAACCGGGAATATTTTCGGTGGAACGTTTTCGAGCGCTTTTTCCATATACTCTGCAAAAATAGGAGCGGCTCTTCGGCTTTCAGCTGTAGTAATCTCCTGATTATTATCATATCCTACCCATACCGCTGTTGATAATTCTGGCGTATAACCTACAAGCCAAGCATCTGAACTGGTAGTGCCTGTTTTTCCAGCAACCGGTCTCTTGATCTTATCTGCTACCCGATGAGCTGTTCCCCCTGTATCAAAGACACTCTCAAGGAGGCTTGTCACTACATAAGCAGAAGCAGTATCTACCACTTGTTCAGGTGTTTGTTCTGGCACTTTGTACACAATTCGGTCAGCTGCGTCGGTTATTTTCAGCACGGCTATAGGGGCATTCCGAAGTCCCTCATTAGCAAGAACTGAATAAGCGGAAGCCATCTCAAAAGGACTGACAGGCGATGTACCCAGCGCCAGCGATGGAACGGGATCAAGTGAACTCGTAATCCCCAGTTTTTTGGCCATTTCAATAATAGGGTCCGTTCCGATTTGCATAAGAGTACTCACCGCATAAATATTATCAGAGACGGCAATCGCTTTTCTCATATCAATGGGTCCAAGATACTTATCGCCAAAGTTTTTTGGCTCATACGTTTTACGATCATTATCGTACTTGAACACAGTCGGTTTACTATCGAATTGTGAAATAGCCGTCATCTGTTTAGATGAAATGGCAGCCAAGTACATAATCGGTTTAAAAGAGGATGCCGGCTGCCTATTATCCGCCAGTGCATGATTGTACTGACTGGAGTTGTAGTCTGTTCCTCCGACCATGGCCTTCACATATCCATTTCTCGGATCAATGGATACTAAACCTACTTCAAGATCACTTTCTTTATCCATTCTACTAGCTACTATTTCCTCAGCAGCTTCTTGCATTTGCATATCTAGGGTAGTGTAAATGTTAAGACCGCCATGTTCCAATTTCGCTGAATCAATCCCCAGATCATTAACAACTACGTTTCGAATATAGTCTCGGAAATAGGAAGCTTTTTCGTTTGTCTTCGGCTGACTTTTCGGCTTGATATCAAGCATTTCATTATAAGCCTCATCAGCCTGCTCTTGCGTGATGGATCCGGTAGTGACCATTGAACTTAGCACAACTTTTTGCCGATCTTTCGCCTTTTTCATATTGTTGTAGGGAGAGTAATAGGTCGGTCCTTTTGGAATACCGGCAAGCATTGCACTTTCCGCTAAATTTAAATCGGCTGCAGATTTGCCAAAATACATTTGCGCTGCAGATTCAATACCATAGGCACCATGGCCGTAGTAGATTTCGTTAAGATACATTTGCAAAATTTCATCTTTGGTGTACTTCATTTCAAGTTGTGCCGTGTATATGGCCTCTTTTATTTTTCGGGACCACGTTTTTTCATGTGACAGATACAAGTTCCTTGCCAGTTGCTGTGTGATCGTACTAGCCCCTTGGGACATGTTCATCTCTTTTATATTTACAAGAATGGCACGAGCCACTCCTTTTAAATCAAACCCAAAATGAGAATAGAACTTTCGATCTTCTACCGAAATGGTAGCCTGGGTTAGATCAGGTGAGATTTGGTCTAACTTGACCGGAATTGAATCTTTCCCTTCGGGAGAGAATGTGGCAATAACTTCACCATCTATATCAAAGAGCCTGGAGTTATGGTCATTATCTGCAAGAGGAAGACTAGTCGCATATAGATAGACAAGAAGTACAACAGCAAATATCAGACCCAGTACGGTTATTCCTGCTAACCACTTCAGAATCTTTTTGGTGCGAGAGGATTGCATTTTTGACTGATCTGTAGATTCTGGCATCACATAGGTCTCCTTTCTAAAAAACAGCCTTATATTTCATTATGGGAATACAATTCATCCATTATTCACGATTTGTACAGATTCTCTACATAGGTATTTAGGGTAAAGGTTAACATAAAGTCTAGTTCATGCTAACTCGGCTCTATGACTTTTCGATTCTTTACTTTACATAGGGGGTGTATTTGTGTACTTGATTCATGCGGCCATTCTGCTCCCCATTCTTGCTGGAGTTGGGATAGCCTTTATGAAACGTTTGTCTCGCAGCTTTCACTTGGGCTGGGCAGTTCTAACCATCCCGCTTGTCTTATTTATCTACTTTCTTAGCCTGATTCCACAAATAAGTAACCGGAATTTGATTAATGAATCGATAGATTGGATGCCATCCCTTGGAATTAATTTCACCATTTTATTGGATGGATTAAGCCTACTGTTAACGCTGCTTATTACTGGTATTGGCTCATTGGTTGTACTATATTCCATCTATTATATGAAACAGGATCAGGCTTTGCATCGTTTCTATCTATATCTGCTCTTGTTTATGGGTGCCATGCTTGGTGTCGTTCTTTCAGATAATATGATGGTTTTGTATGGATTCTGGGAACTTACAAGTATTGCTTCTTTTTTACTTATCGCTTTTCATCACAAGAAAGAAGCGTCGATCCGCGGCGCGAGTAAGTCATTCCTGATTACTGTTTTTGGTGGATTCGCCATGCTAACTGGATTTATCTTGCTGTATCTGATCAGCGGATCCTACAGTATTCGGGAGACGATCGCATCTGTATCTAATATTGCAGAACATCATTTGTTTGTTCCTGCTCTTATTTTAATTTTAATAGGAGCTTTCACCAAATCAGCGCAGTTTCCGTTCCATGTTTGGCTGCCTGATGCAATGGAGGCGCCAACACCTGTTAGTGCATATTTACACTCGGCAACCATGGTCAAAGCAGGAATTTATATTGTTGCCAGATTTACACCCGTTTTTGGCGGAGAAGCAACTTGGTTTTGGATCATATCTTTGGTCGGGACGATATCGATGGTGTATGGTGCACTGATTGCTATAAAGAAAACAGATTTAAAGGCAATTTTAGCTTACTCCACCGTATCGCAGCTGGGGCTAATTATGTCTTTGTTTGGACTAGGATCAGCGGCACTCTACTTTGGTTATGGCTCAGAGTCTCTGCTTTATACCACAGCTACAATGGCAGGATTGCTTCATCTGTTCAATCATGCTCTGTTCAAAGGCTCCCTATTTATGATGGCAGGGATTGTAGATCATGAGACGGGTACACGTGATATCCGGAAACTGGGCGGGTTAATCACGATCATGCCGCTAACATTTACCGTTGCGCTGATTGGTACCTTTTCTATGGCCGGCCTGCCGCCATTCAATGGATTTATCAGTAAGGAGATGTTCTTCAAAGCTACACTTGAAGTAACGGATTTTTCTATATTTAGCCTTGGCACATGGGGGATTATTTTTCCTGTACTTGCCTGGATCGGTAGTGTAATGACGTTTATTTATTCACTCGTTATTGTGTTTCGTACCTTCCTTGGTAAGAACAAAACAGATACTCCACTCCAAAAGCTGCATGAAGCTCCAATTGGAATGTTGATTCCTCCCCTTATTCTTATATCTATGGTATTAATCACCGGTATTTATCCTGACATCTTATCCTCGTCAATTATTGAACCGGCAATGGCTTCCGTGTTATCTCCACTCCTCGCTGAAGGGGAACGATTTGACGTTCATTTGTATCTCTGGCATGGCTTTACTCCAGAATTATGGATGACGGTAGGAGTCGTTGTACTGGGTGTTATCTCTTATAAATTATTGCCCCGCTGGAAAACGGTGTATGAAGAGTACATCCCTGTTTATACCATCAACAAGGGTTATCATTCTATATTTCGAGCTTTGCATCGATTTTCTAAACGCTGGACCCAAACCTATATGAATGGTTCGGTTCGGAACTATCTTATCTATATCTTTGTATTTATGATCGTGTTGATCAGCTACGGTTTCTATCATGCAACGAATATAGAATGGAATTTCAGTGGGTATGATTCCTTTATGTTGTACGAAACGATCTTACTTGTAGGGCTCGTTGTTACAGCGATCTGTATACCTTTTGCTAAACATCGCTTATCGGCTGTTATTTTGACAGGAGCGGTTGGTTATCTGGTCAGTTTGTTCTTTGTGTTATTCCGTGCACCAGATCTCGCCTTGACCCAGATGGTCGTGGAGACGGTATCCGTAGCGCTTTTCCTATTGTGCTTCTATCATCTTCCTGAACTTACGCCAAAATCTAGCAAGAAATATAAATCTGTAAATCTGATCATTTCTATTGGTGTAGGTATTATTGTCATGCTGATTGCTCTTGCTGCCAGCGGGACGACACAGCTCGAAACAATATCTGAATTCTATACCGCAGAAAGTTACAACCTGGCAGGCGGAAAAAATATTGTTAATGTACTGCTGGTTGACTTTAGAGGTTTTGATACATTGCTTGAGATTATGGTCTTAGGCGTAGCAGCACTTGCTATTTATTCCATGATTAATCTCAATTTGAATGGAAAAGACTTAGGATCTTCTCATCATACACACGCAAAGGAGAAGCAAGATTCAACGGAAGACGAGAAAAGTAACTCAAATCCGGAGAGTTGGAACAGTGTTCCACTTCGCAGTAACGATGTGTTCCTACAGATGAGTACCAAAATTATCGTGTTCATTATCCTTATCTTTGCACTCTATCTGTTCTTTGCAGGACATCATCAACCAGGCGGAGGCTTTATTAGTGGACTGGTTACCGCATCCGCTTTAGTTCTTTTAGCCATTGCGTTTAATACAGATACTCTTCGCCGGATTCTACCCATAGATTATCGTACAGTTATCGCCTGGGGGCTCTTAATCTCTTTGGCAACAGCGGCTGGTTCCTTTGTCTTTGACTTACCATTTATGAGTCAGGCATTTGGATATTTCGATATTCCTTTGCTGGGGGAAGTGGAATTAACGACAGCTACTCTATTTGAGACTGGGGTGTTTATGGCTGTCTTGGGTGTCACCATGACGATCATCTTACAGATCGGGGAGGACCGTTAGTTATGGAAATTATTATGAGTGTTACCGTAGGTATTCTGTTTGCTATAGGGGTGTATTTAATTCTTTCAAGGAGTTTGCTTCGTCTTGTACTGGGTCTTTCCTTGTTAACTCATGGTGTACATTTACTCCTGATGACCATGGCCCGTCTAAAGACGGGAGCACCTCCCCTTTTAGGAGAGAAGGCCGAGAATTACGTAGATCCGCTGCCACAGGCATTAATTTTAACATCCATAGTTATTAACTTTGGACTTTTGGCATTCTTTTTCGTCCTTGCGTATCGATCCTATTTGAAGTTAAAAACGGACGATATGGAAGAAGTAAGGGGGCCGAAATATGAATAATGCGGTTGTTCTTCCCATCTTCTTGCCTGTACTAACCGGAATCTTGCTCATTTTCTTTATGAAATCAGTCCGGATGCAGCGCCTGATCAGTGGAATTGGTTCAATAGTTACGCTCTTGGTCACCGCTTTTTTATTCTATACGGTGTCCACATCAGGGCTTCAGCTTCTTAATATGGGGGGATGGGCGGCTCCATACGGCATTGTATTTGTTGCAGATACACTTGCTTCTTTATTAGTGTTGGTGTCTTCCGTTATTTCGGTCTCCTGTACTTTTTATGCTTTTCACAGCATTACAGAAGAGCGGGAGAAACATCACTTTTATGTATTTTTTCAATTTTTAATGGCGGGTGTAAATGGATCTTTTCTAACAGGTGATCTATTTAATTTGTTTGTTTGCTTCGAGCTGATGCTGATTTCCTCCTATGCGCTTTTGGTATTGGGAAATACAGAACGTCAGCTTAGAGAGTCACTGAAATATGTGCTCATTAATATGGTTTCGTCGTCTTTACTCGTAGTAGCTATTGGGTATTTGTACTCTGTGACAGGAACCATTAATATGGCGCATCTGTCTGTACGAGTAGCTGAAGTAGGTCAAGATGGGATTTTAGGTGTCATTGCTTTATTGTTTTTGCTGATCTTCAGCATTAAAGCGGGGCTGTTTCTCTTTTTCTGGCTATCTGGATCGTACGCAGCGCCGCCGGCTCTTGTTACTGCCTTATTCGCTGGTTTGCTGACCAAAGTAGGTCTATATGCCATCGTAAGAGTATTCACGTTAATCTTCTATCATGATTCGGAATTTACAAATGCCATTATTGGCTGGATGGCAGGAGCGACGATGTTGCTTGGAGTTATCGGAGCGATTGCTTATAAAGATGTTAACAAAATACTTGTCTACAATGTCGTAGCTGGTGTTGGATTTGTTGCTTTTGGTATGGCTGCAGGCAACAAGCTGGCACTTGAAGGTCTGATGTTTTATCTCGTACATGACATGATTATCAAATCACTGCTCTTTTTGCTCGGAGGAGCACTCATTGCTGCTGCGGGTACATCTAATTTGAACAATATGGGCGGAATGATTAAGAAATATCCGTTACTCGGCTGGATGTTCTTTGTTACCGCGCTTGCTCTTGCCGGAGTACCTCCACTTAGTGGATTTCCAGGTAAATTGATGTTGTTTGAAGGTGGACTTGACGCGGGCCTCTATGGACTTACAGGCATTGCTGTGATTGCGAGTTTTATTATGTTGTACTCTGTGCTGCGGGTGTTCATCTATGCATTCTGGGGCAGTGATAAGACGATCCACGGAGGAACGATACAGATTTCTGTGAATCGACTGCTTGTTCCGTCAGGGTTCCTGTTTATTCTGATCATCGGAATAGGGATATTTGCTGAAGTTCTTTATCCTGTGCTCTCTACAGCAGCACATGTATTAATTGATCCTAATCTTTATATTGATAACGTTCTGAAGGAGTGGTGATCGATGGCACGACAAATGATACTCAATTTGATCATCGCCTTCTTATGGATGCTTCTGAATCAATCCTGGACTGGAGCCGGTTTCCTGACCGGATATGTGCTTGGTCTTTTGATTATTGGAATCTTCCGGCGCTTTTTCCCTACTCCGTTTTATGTTGTTCGAATCTGGGCTGTCATCAAACTGTTGAAACTGCTTATAGTCGAACTGTTTCGTTCATCATTTCAGGTGATTAGCGCAATACTGAAACCTAAGCTGGATATCACCCCGGGCACTTTTAAGTATCGGACGGAGCTGACTTCGGACTTTGAAATTATGCTTTTATTTCTATTTATCTCCTTAACACCGGGAACGCTTGCGCTGGAAATTTCAAAAAACAAACGCACCTTATATATCCATGCCTTTAACATGTCTGACGAAGAGGAAATGGTTTCAAGCATTCGGGATTCCTTTGAAAAAGCCATAATGGAGGTGACAAGATAATGCTGCAAGTTATTCTAAACATTTCTTTGCTTCTATTAGGTATCTCAATAATAGGCTGTCTATATCGGATACTAAAAGGTCCTTCTATGGCAGATCGAATTACTGCACTCGACACGATAGGAATTCAGCTCATAGGAAGTGTGGCCGTTCTCTCCATGCTGCTTCATACACAGGCTTATGTAGATATTATTTTGCTTATTGGAATCTTGGCTTTCATTAGTACAGTTGCTTTTGCAAGATTTATCGAAAGGGGGGTCGTACTCGAAAATGATGACGATCTTTAGTATACTCATCGGGCTCTTAGTCCTGTTTGGTTCCATCATCAGTGTACTAAGCGCCTTTGGACTTATTCGACTTCCAGATGTTTATCTCCGTGCACATGCTGCGACAAAGAGTACGACACTTGGCATTCTATGTATCCTTTTTGGTAGTTTCTTGTTTTTCATTGTATTCGACGGGTATATAAGTGCAAGGCTTCTTTTAGGAATTCTGTTTGTGTTTATGACTGCTCCTGTTGCCGGTCATCTTAATGCTCGGGCGGCCTATCGTACAGACGTCCCGCTCTGGAAAGGGACGGTTCACGATGCACTAGCCCCTGTTCTTCGAGGGAAAAAGCGTATTTTAGCAGAGGAAGAAGAAGTAGCTGTGGATGAAAAAGACGAATGAAAAGTTACGGAGTGATATTGCTCACATTATCTTTACAGTTATTTCGGATTTAACGTATAATGCAAAAGTGCATTTAAAGGTACAAACGTTTAGTACAATATTTAGAAGTGAAACGGAATTCATACTGGTGCGAGCCAGGAACGTCTTTTCCATATCGCTTCGTAAACGCTGTTTACGATGGAGAACTCCAGCTGAGCTGGCCTAAATCATAGGGAACCCTTGCTATATAGGGCCATTTTACGGCGATCATATGACGGCTGAACACTTATTCTATTCGAGAGAAGGTAGTTAACGATGGAATTGTGGTTTACGGAGAAACAAACTGAAAATTTTGGTATTACAATGAAGGTTAAAGAGACTTATGTAAGTGAGAAAACAGATTTTCAGGATTTGGCTATGGTAAAAACCGAAGAGTTCGGCAACATGCTCTTACTTGATGGTATGGTAATGACAACAGAAAAAGACGAATTCGTATATCATGAAATGGTTGCGCATCCGGTTCTATATACACATCCAAACCCAGAACAAGTTCTTGTTGTTGGCGGCGGAGACGGTGGAGTTATTCGTGAAGTGCTGAAACACCCTCAGGTGAAAAAGGCAGTTCTGGTTGATATCGATGGAAAAGTTATTGAGTATTCTAAAAAATATTTGCCAAGCATTGCGGGTGGGCTAGAAGATCCACGTGTTGAAGTGCTTGTAAACGACGGTTTCATGCACATTCATGATCATAAGAATACTTATGATGTTATTATGGTAGATTCCACTGAACCAGTAGGTCCTGCAGCGAATCTCTTTACACGTGGCTTCTATCAAGGAATTTATGAAGCGCTGAAAGAAGATGGAATTTTTGTTGCTCAAACTGACAATCCTTGGTTTAAGGCAGATCTAATTCAAAGTGTGAACAAAGACGTGAAGGAAGTATTCCCGATTGTTCGTGTGTACGCTGCGAATATCCCAACCTATCCAAGTGGACTGTGGACATTTACTTTGGGAAGCAAAAAATATGATCCGCTTGAAGTCGATGAGAGTTCAATTCCTGAAATTGATACAAAATACTATACACCGCGTCTTCACAAAGCAGCATTCGTGCTGCCTAAATTTGTAGAAGATTTGATTAAATAGAGGAGGTCTTTTACAAATGAAGCTTGATCAAGCCTATTCAGGTAACGTATTTATCTGCAGTTCGGAAGATTATGCGGGTGCCAAAGCTGTTATTTATGGTATGCCTATGGATTACACTGTAAGCTTCCGCCCAGGTTCCCGTTTTGGCCCGGCTCATATTCGTCAGGCTTCGGTTGGACTTGAGGAGTATAGCCCTTACCTTGATAAAAGTATTGTAGATATGAATTATTATGATGCGGGAGATTTGCTGCTTCCTTTCGGGAATGCAAGCCGCAGTCTTGATGTCATTCGTGAATATGTAGAAGGTCTGCTTGCGGATGATAAAATTCCAGTGGGTCTTGGCGGAGAGCATCTCGTGACTTGGCCGGTAATTGAAGCGACTTATAAAAAATATCCTGATCTTGCGATCATTCATATTGATGCTCATGCTGATCTTCGTGATCAGTATGAAGGAGAGCCGCTCTCTCACTCTACTCCAATTCGTAAAGCTGCTGAGCTTATGGGTGGAAAGAATATCTATCAGTTTGGTATCCGTTCCGGTTCAAGAGAAGAGTTCCAGTATGCACGTGAGCATATTAACTTCCATCCGTTCGATGTGGCCGAGCCGTTGAAGAAAGAACTTCCTTCTATGGGTAATCGACCTGTCTACGTTACCATTGATATTGATGTGCTTGATCCTTCTGCAGCACCGGGAACGGGTACAGCTGAGGCTGGCGGAATTACTTCTAAAGAACTTTTGGAAGCAATCCATGCGATTGCGGGATCAGATGTAAATGTGGTAGGTTTCGACGTGGTAGAAGTGGCTCCAATCTATGATCCTACACAGCAGACTCCGATTGTAGCAGCGAAGCTCCTTCGTGAAATGTTGCTTGGATTTGTAAAGTAAACTTCTTACTTTCAAAATTTATTTGTTACACAAATAATATCGTAAAGAATACACCCTTTAAACTTCCTGATTTTTAGTAGTCAGGGATTTAAGGGGTGTTTTTATGCGTGCAGGGCACAAATTCCTTGTTTCCACTAAAAAACAGGTTCTTTTTGTAGCTATAGGCAGGATTTAAATTTGAACAATATCGGTAAACTATATAGAATATATAGAAGATGAATGAAGAAAGTACGCCTATGAATAGATGGGAGAAGAAAATGATGTCAGTATGGAGTCCTGTCAAACTCCAAATTCACAGTGTCGCTGATGGTGAGAAAGTAAATCAGCAGGTTGTGGGTGAAGCTTTACGGAAAGGCAATGCCTTATATATACGATATGTGGAAGAAGAACAGCTGCCTGGAAGTGAACCTATTCGTAATACGGTGAAGATAACAGATAACAGTGTAAAGCTGATTCGGCACGGTGGTGTAGAATCAGAGCAAACATTTGAACAGGGAAAAAGGCTGCCAGGTTTTTATCGTTCACCTTTTAGTTCCTTTGCTTTATCTACCGATACGAAAGAGCTGTCTCTATCCTTGTCGAATTTATCGGGGAAGATTTCGTTCAGCTATGATTTATATGTATTTGAGGAACAATCAGGACAATTGTCTATTAGTATAGAAATTCAGGAGGATCAATAAAATCATGACACGCAATCCACTCGATCTAATTAACGAGCAGGTAACTAAAGGAATTCAAGAAGCCATACTATCTGCAGGGCTGGTTACATTGGAAGAAATGCCGAACATTGTACTCGAAGTACCAAAAGATAAGAATCATGGAGACCTTGCAACAAATGCGGCGATGCAGCTTACTCGTATTGCCAAGAAAAATCCTCGCATGATCGCTGAACAAATCATTGAACATCTGAATCTTTCAGAAGCAGGGATTGAATCAGCTGAAATCGCTGGACCAGGATTCATTAATTTTCGTTCAACGAAAAGTTACTTGTATCCTATCGTTGAACTTGTTCAAGAACAAGGCGACGACTATGGTCGGGTTAATCTGGGAGAGGGACGTAAAGTTCAGGTTGAATTTGTTAGTGCGAATCCAACAGGAAGTCTTCACTTAGGTCATGCTCGCGGAGCAGCAGTAGGCGATGCTCTTTGTAATGTGCTTGATTTTGCAGGTTATGAAGTTACTCGTGAATACTATATTAATGACGCCGGTAACCAGGTATTTAACCTGAGCAAGTCTATTGAAGCCCGGTATCTTCAAGAGCTAGGTCAAGAAGTTGAGATGCCAGAAGACGGATACCATGGAGCTGATATTCGCGGTTTTGCTAAAGAATTAATTGCGGAGAAAGGTTCTTCTCTCCTTGAAATGAGTCCAAGCGATCGTGCAGCATTTTTCAGAGACTATGGTTTAGAGAAAGAACTCGATAAAATCAAACGTGATCTAGGCCGATTCCGGGTGTCCTTCGATAATTGGTTCAGTGAGACTTCACTTTATGATAATGGTGCAGTACTTAACGCGCTGGATGAACTTCGCGAACGGAATGAGATTTTTGAAGAAGAAGGAGCAACTTGGCTCGAAACTACGAAATATGGCGATGATAAGAACCGGGTGCTTATTAAGAATGATGGTACCTATACTTATCTGACTCCAGACATTGCTTATCACCGTGATAAATATGCTCGCGGATATGACACCATGATTAATATTTGGGGCGCCGATCACCATGGATATATTCCAAGAATGAAAGCAGCCATGGAGGCACTTGGTAATGATCCAGATAAATTGATCGTTTTGATTGCTCAAATGGTCAGCTTGTTCCAAGACGGTGAGAAAGTGAAAATGTCCAAGCGTACAGGTAAAGCTGTAACGATGGAAGATTTAATGGATGAAGTGGGAGTAGACGCAATTCGCTACTTCTTTACGATGCGCAGTATGGATTCTCATCTTGATTTTGACATGGATTTGGCGATTTCCACTTCGAATGAGAACCCAGTATTCTATGTTCAATATGCGCATGCTCGTGTATGCAGCGTGTATCGTCAGGCTGAAGAGCAAGGAATAACGATTTATCCAGTGCGTGATGTTGATATGTCCAAGCTGACTTCAGAACATGAATACAACTTGCTTCGCAAGCTTGGTGAGTTCCCTGAAGAAATTGCAACCGCAGCAAAAGGACATGCACCACACCGTATCGTTCGTTATGTATATGAACTGGCTTCTATGTTCCACAGTTATTACAAAGCTGAACGAGTAATTACGGATGATGCAGAACAAACCCAAGCTCGTCTTGCTCTGCTCGGTGCAGTGCGTACCGTAATCAAGAATGCCCTGAAGCTTGTAGGCGTAAGCGCTCCGGAAAAAATGTAAGAACTTTTAATTATCTCTAATGAAATATGTAAAACCCTCCCTTCAACGGGAGGGTTTTTGTGATTTTAAGTTCCTATAAAACTACCATAGTCAGATACTATTAAGCCGTTTATGAGATTCATAGTTTCATCCCTTCCCGAAGAAGGCGCAGCGCATGCAGTTCTCCGCCTTGTTCAGCCCCTCTCGTGGCTTTACGGGAACGCAAAGGGGTTGCCGTTTTCCTGATTAGATTCTTGATCTCATCAGGAGATAAACCGGGTCTCTCCGCCATAAGTAAGGCGATTGCCCCGCTTACATGCGAAGTTGCCATCGATGTTCCGCTCATTTCATGATATTTTCCCTGTACCCAGCAGGAATTTATATTTTTCCCAGGTGCATAGATATCTACATGTGGACCTCGATTGCTGAAATCGGCTATATGTCGATTCTCATCTGATGCCCCTACCGAAATTGTTTGAGTGTATCTTGCTGGATAATCTATGCTTCTTCGTTTGCCATCATTTCCTGAAGATGCGACGATAACAATACCTTGTTTGGTGGCTCTGTTAACGACATCCAGGAGTGCCTTGCTCTTGGTTCTCATACCAAAGCTCATGTTAATGATATCTACTCGATTACGGACGCACCAGTCGATCCCTAGAATGATATCCGATACATAAGCAGAGCCTTGATTGTCAAAAGCCTTAACCGGATAAATAACGGATCTTGGTGCCACACCTATAATTCCTTCCATACTGTTGGCTGCTGCAATCGTTCCTGCAATATGAGTGCCATGTCCGTTATCATCAAGCGGGAGCATGTTCCTATTCAGCAAGTTGATTCCTCTGGCTAATGAATGTCTAAGATCAGGATGTTGGTAATCAGCTCCAGTATCAATAACGGCAATTTTAATTTTATGTCCCGTTGAAGTAGACCATGCTTTAGGCGCTCGGATTTGTTTTACTCCCCAAGGAACACCCAGACTGTTTTCTGGTTTTGGGATTCGAGCGGCTGCGGAGTGGATTTTGATTCGGGTGTCCTGTTCAATAGTAACTTCGCTGTGAGAGTGAATTAGCCTTGAGGAGGAGGGGAGAGGGACAATGAGCGCTCTTATTAAATGCGAGGCACGTATATACTGGAGCTTGCTGAGGGAAGGTTTCATTTTGCGTAACTGATCTAGGCAGTCCCAGTATTGGTGTGGTTTCATAAAACGAATAATTTGATGTCTTCCGGCTGGGCGGGAGGTGTGTCCAATTTCATTATGGATCATTTTTAAAAATGTGGAATAGTCCATTTTGGGAAGTCCCCCTCTGGATGCCATGCTTGAGGTATACTATGAGGAAGACATCCAAGCCGCATGGGAAAATTGCCTGTTTTTTCTGATAAATAGGCCCTTTGGTTCGTGTCAAAATGGAAATATACTCATACTATACATGGAGAGCTTCACAGCTCTTGCGGGGACCCGTAGAAGAGTATTTCTTCAGGGCGGATACAGTCAGAAGGCGGGGGAGGGACCTCCGTCTTTTTTATCTTCGGATTCGCTTTCAAAGAAGCGGAGTTGTTTTTGAAGATTATCTCCTTACATAAAACTTGCATTTTAGTGCTAAATAGGTTTTACTTATGTTTGTTAATGGATATGTTAGATATAGATCCAAGTTATTGAAACGAAAAAAGTCAGTGAATTATGTGTGAGAGGAAGTGTCCGCAAGTGAGTACCTCACTCAAATTAAAATTAGATCCAGAGCAAATTCGTGAGATGCCGTTAGTTGACTTGGCATTTATGGTACTGAAAGCAGTCAATACACCGATGTACTACCGTGATCTTATGCAAGAGGTAGCTAAACAGCGTGGTTTGAATGCTACAGAAGCAAATGATGTCATCGCTCAGCTATATACCGAAATCAATATTGATGGTCGTTTTGCCTATGTAGGAACCAATCTTTGGGGTCTGAAACGTTGGTACCCAATTGATAAGTCTGAAGACGGCGTAACAGGTACGAAACGTCCAAGAATCATCAATGACGACGATGATGATGATGAGGAATATGTTGAGGAAGAAGATACACTAGACACATTTGCAAGTGAAAAAGAAGATTTCGACAGTCCAGATGAAGACGAAGACGAAGATGAAGATCTCTTTGATGACGACTCTGATGAGGAAGAAGAAATTATCGGTGATGAAGAGCTTGATGAAGAGGATGACCTGGAAGAAGACGACGATGATTCTTCAGAAGATGAAGAAGAGTTGAAGTAGTCTAAAATCTGGTCTTATAAAGTCTGTGAACATCCTTGACAAAAGATCATGCAAACGAGTAAACTATTGCATGGGCTTATGATTGAACGACAATAATTACACTTGTTTTTATATAAAAAAGTGCCCCGTTTTTTCGGGTGTGCTTTTTTGTTTTTTATAGGGGAAGTTTGATAGATAAGAAAAATGGACCGCCTTGAACGTGGAGGCGGGATGTTTTTTTGCAAGCAATTTTTGCATTTTCCCTTTTTTTACGATGATAACCTGAAAAATGGGTTAGGATAACATCATAATGTCGCCTGATTTTAACGGACTTTTATAGGAGGGTATTAGTAGTGACAACAAAGTATATTTTCGTGACGGGCGGGGTTGTTTCTTCCCTGGGTAAAGGGATTACGGCTGCATCTCTTGGGAGATTGCTCAAGAACAGAGGACTTAAAGTAACTATTCAAAAATTTGATCCATACATCAACGTTGACCCAGGAACAATGAGTCCTTATCAGCATGGTGAAGTGTTTGTTACAGATGATGGTGCGGAGACAGACCTTGACCTTGGACACTATGAGCGTTTTATTGATATTAATCTATCCAAGAACAGCAATGTAACGACAGGTAAGGTATATTCATCTGTTATTAGTAAAGAACGCCGCGGAGAATATCTGGGTGGTACGGTTCAAGTTATTCCTCATATTACGAATGAAATTAAGGAACGTGTTTTGCGTGCAGGTCGTGAAGCGGGATCAGACGTTGTTATTACTGAAATTGGCGGAACTGTAGGCGATATCGAGAGCCTGCCGTATCTCGAAGCTATTCGTCAACTTAAAGGTGACGTAGGCCGCGATAATGTAATGTATATTCATGTTACTTTGATTCCTTTTATTAAAGCTGCTGGCGAAATCAAAACGAAACCGACACAACACAGTGTAAAAGAACTGCGTAGTATCGGAATACAGCCAAATGTTATCGTCTGCCGTACGGAGCGAGAGCTTTCTGCAGATGTTAAGGCTAAACTAGCTCTTTTCTGTGATATTGATCCTCATGCTGTGGTGGAATGCCGCGATGCAAGTACCCTATATGATGTTCCTTTGATTTTACGTGAAGAGGGTCTTGATGAGATCGTAGTAAATCATTTGAAGCTGACTACTCCTTTGCCGGACATGAGCGAATGGGAAAAACTCGTTAGCCAAATTAAAAAGCTGGAAAGAACAGTGGAGATTGCGATTGTTGGTAAATATGTTGCTCTTCATGATGCCTATCTCAGTGTTGTTGAATCTCTTTCCCACGCGGGATTTGCTGCAAATGCAGATGTTAAACTTCGCTGGGTTAATGCAGAAGAAATTACAGATGAGAATGTAGATGAGCTTCTACACGGCATCGGCGGTATCTTGGTACCAGGTGGTTTTGGTGACCGGGGTATCGAAGGTAAAGTATCTGCCATCCGTTATGCTCGTGAGAATAAAATTCCGTTCTTCGGCATTTGCCTTGGAATGCAAGTATCTGTAATTGAATATGCACGTTCTGTCGTAGGACTTACAGATGCAAACAGCTCTGAAATCAATCCTTCTACAGAGTTCCCTGTAATCGATCTTCTTCCTGAACAGAAAGACATTGAAGATTTGGGTGGTACGATGCGACTTGGACTATATCCTTGTAAGTTGCAAGAAGGTTCTCTTGCAGCAGCATGTTACCAAGATGAACTGGTATACGAAAGACATCGTCACCGGTACGAGTTTAACAACCAATATCGTGAAACGATTGAAAATGCAGGTCTTGTTATTTCTGGTACTTCACCAGATGGCCGTCTTGTAGAAATTGTGGAACTGCCAGAACATCCTTGGTTCTTGTCTGTTCAATTCCATCCGGAATTCATTTCACGTCCAAACCGTCCGCACCCTCTTTTCCGTGAATTTGTGAAAGCATCTCTTACTCATTCGGAGAACTTGTAGAGATCGGAACAAGGTCCCAGATAGGGCCTTTGATTAATATAGATATAAAAGACCCCAGCCAGGGGTCTTTTTTGTTTGAGCAAGAGAAGCAGGATTTATCGGAGAAAGGTAGAATCTTTAAATAAATAACCTAATGGTCATTTAGGTAAGAATGATGAGCGGGTAGAATCGATAGATAAGATCGCAGGAGGTTTAGATGAATAATAAAAAGGTTCTCATTGTCGATGATCAAAATGGAATTCGAATTTTGCTCATGGAGGTATTTAACAGTGAAGGGTATACAACTTATCAAGCAGCTAACGGTAAGGTCGCTCTTGAGATCGTTGAGAAGCATACGCCTGATCTTGTCCTGTTAGATATGAAAATCCCTGGAATGGATGGTCTGGAGATTCTTAAACATATCAAGGAAATGAATCCTTCCATAAAAGTGATTATGATGACGGCATATGGAGAACTAGATATGATTAAAGAAGCTACAGAACTAGGTGCTCTTATGCATTTTACGAAGCCTTTTGATATTGATGAGATGCGTATTGCGGTTAATATGCAACTCAGCGGGGTAAACACATAGCAAGGAAGGTGTATGAAGTCCTGTCATCCTGGGCAGGATTTTTTGTAGTGAGTTTTTTCCGTGTGGAAAAGAGCACAGCTATTTTTATTACCTATGTTTAGTATTTGACATGGGATGTGGTATAATAAGTTCCGTATGTGAAGTCGGCTTTAAACCATAGACAAACAATTATTTTAGGAGGATTTAAACCATGCCATTAGTATCTATGACAGACATGTTGAACAAAGCTCTCGAAGGTAAATATGCAGTTGGACAATTTAACATCAACAACCTTGAGTGGACTCAAGCTATTTTGGGTGCTGCTGAACAAGAAAAATCCCCAGTAATCCTTGGTGTTTCTGAAGGTGCAGCTCGTCACATGGGCGGATTCTACACCGTTGTAAAAATGGTGGAAGGTCTTATCCACGACATGAAAATTTCCGTGCCAGTAGCAATTCACCTAGATCATGGTTCCAGCTTCGATAAATGTAAAGAAGCAATTGATGCAGGTTTCACTTCCGTTATGATTGACGGATCTCATCATCCAATCGACGAGAACGTTCAAATCACAAAACAAGTGGTTGAATATGCTCATTCCAAAGGTGTTTCTGTTGAAGCAGAAGTTGGTATCGTTGGTGGACAAGAGGATGATGTTGTTGGTGAAGTAATGTACGCGAAACTTGACGATTGCGTTCGCATCGTTAACGAAACAGGTATCGATACACTTGCTCCAGCTCTTGGTTCTGTACACGGTCCTTACAAAGGCGAACCAAACCTTGGATTTAAAGAAATGGAAGAAATCCGCAATGCAGTTCATACTCCACTTGTTCTTCATGGTGGTACAGGTATTCCTGAGCATGACATCAAAAAAGCAATCTCTTTGGGAACATCCAAAATCAATGTAAACACGGAGAACCAAATCGCATTTGCTAAAGTTGTTCGCGAAGTTCTTGCTGCTAAACCAGATGCTTACGATCCTCGTACGTTCATTCAACCAGGACGTGAAGCAATTAAAGAAACAGTTATCGGAAAAATGCGTGAGTTTGGATCCAGCAACAAAGCATAAGATTGCTCTTTAAAATAATATAGCTACTAATGGAAACACACCGCTTAGTCGGTGTGTTTCCATTTTTAATACAATTTTTGACTCATGATGAGGATATGTTATACTAACTTTGCCAATTAGAACTATTTTTTCGGCTAGAAGTGATTTCTAGGGGGACCCTTTACCTTATGGAAAAATTAATGATTAGTGGTGGACGTCCACTACAAGGTACCGTTACGATCAGCGGTGCTAAAAACAGTGCGATTGCACTGATTCCGGCAGCGATTTTAGCCGAATCAGAAGTTATACTTGATAATTTACCTTTACTCAGTGATGTTGCCGTTTATTCCGAAATTCTTGAAGAACTTGGTGCAAATGTTTCATGGGAAGGCAACCAGATGAGAATTGATCCTACACACATTATCTCGCTGCCAATGCCTAATGGTCCCGTTAAGAAACTTCGCGCTTCCTACTATATGATGGGTGCGATGCTTGGTCGTTTTAAGGAAGCGGTAATTGGACTTCCTGGAGGATGTAACTTTGAGCCGCGGCCAATTGACCAACATATCAAAGGATTTGAAGCTCTGGGTGCTACTGTCACCAATGAACATGGAGCCATCCATCTTCATGCCAAGGAATTAAAAGGCGCAAAGATCTATCTGGATGTTGTTAGTGTAGGAGCAACTATTAATATTATGCTTGCGGCCACTCGTGCCAAAGGCTCTACAATTATTGAAAATGCGGCTAAAGAGCCTGAGATTATAGATGTAGCAACACTTTTAAATTCAATGGGTGCTTCGATTAAGGGAGCAGGTACAGAAACGATTCGAATTGAAGGCAAGTCGGAACTTCGAGGTTGCCGCCATTCTATTATTCCTGACCGTATCCAAGCTGGAACCTATATGATCGCAGCAGCAGCGACACGTGGAAACGTTCTTATTGACAATGTCATTCCTAAACATCTGGAAGCATTAACAGCGAAGCTGATTGAGATGGGTGTTGGGATTGAAGAACTTGATGAGAGCATTCGAGTTATTGGAAAAGAGAAGTATGAGAGCATTGACGTCAAGGCGCTTGTTTATCCGGGCTTCGCAACTGACTTGCAATCACCAATGACCAGTTTACTGACGCAGGCAGATGGGGTTAGTGTGCTGAGCGACTTTGTTTATAGTAATCGTTTCAAGCATGTTCCTGAACTAGCTCGAATGGGTGCGAAGATACGAGTCGAGGGACGCTCTGCAATTATAGAAGGACATCCACTTAATGCAGCGAAAGTTAAAGCAACAGATTTACGTGCCGGTGCTGCATTAGTTATTGCTGGACTGACTGTAAGTGAAGGAATAACAGAAGTTACCGGAGTAGAGTTCATCGATCGAGGTTATGATCATCTGGTTACCAACTTGAGAGAGCTTGGTGCTGACGTTTGGCGACAAAATGACTAAGGAATGATCCTTATTTTCATAAGGGGTATAAAACTTATGTAAGAAGTATATCTTCGGTTGAATATCCCTTGTGAAAATGGGTAAACCTATTTTAATAGATTTGTTTATTACAATGTATGAAAGCGCGGAACATATCATTTGCAATATACAGGGTATTTTCCGTACAATGGAGAGTAAGAGCATCTGAATGCAATTCATGAGCTTATTATACAAGGCTGCACCGTCAGCTGTTCTCCTTACAACGGACTTAATAATTGAATAGGTGGTTATTTTATGGATCTACAAATCTCTGATCTGGAGGTAATGAAGCTAACCGATTTGTACAAGTTAGCAAAAAAATACCAGATCCCTTATTATGGGCAGCTGAAGAAGAAGGAACTCGTTTTCGCTATTCTTCGTGCACAAGCAGAACAAAGCGGACTTATGTTTATGGAAGGTGTTCTAGAAATTCTGCCTGAAGGTTATGGTTTTCTTCGCCCGATAAACTATTTGCCAAGTAAAGAAGATATTTATATTTCTGCTTCACAAATTCGTAAGTTTGATTTAAGAACAGGAGATCTTGTATCAGGTAAATGTCGAACTCCTAAAGAGAATGAGCGATATTTTGGACTATTGCAAGTCAATGCTGTTAATGGTCAAAGTCCTGACCTTGCCGCAGAAAGACTCCATTTTCCAGCCTTAACTCCTCTATATCCACAGAAAAAGCTAACGCTTGAAACATCCCCAACGAATTTATCTACCCGAATTATGGATGTGCTTGCTCCCGTAGGATTGGGACAGCGCGGTCTTATCGTTGCTCCACCCAAAGCGGGAAAAACGCTTCTTCTGAAAGAGATAGCAAACAGTATTTCAACCAACAATCCGGAAATCGAATTATTTGTATTACTGATTGATGAACGTCCTGAAGAAGTAACGGATATGCAACGTTCTGTAAAAGGGGAAGTGGTAGCATCCACTTTTGATGAACTCCCGGAAAATCATATTAAAGTAGCTGAACTTGTACTCGAGCGTGCTTTACGTTTAGTAGAAGCTAAAAAAGATGTTGTAATTCTGTTAGATAGCATTACCCGTCTTGCGCGTGCATACAACCTGGTGATTCCTCCTTCTGGACGAACACTCAGTGGTGGTATTGACCCGGCAGCATTCCATCGTCCTAAACGGTTCTTCGGTTCCGCTCGTAACGTAGAAGAGGGCGGAAGCTTAACTATTTTAGCGACAGCTCTGATTGATACAGGATCTCGGATGGATGATATCATTTATGAAGAGTTTAAAGGTACGGGCAATATGGAACTTCACTTGGACCGCAAACTTGCTGAACGTCGTATTTTCCCAGCCATCGATATTCGTCGTTCTGGTACACGCCGTGAGGAAGTTCTCCTTAGCAAAGAAGAGCTGGATGCGATTTGGGCTGTGCGTAAAAACATGAATGACAGCCATGATTTTGTGGAAGGCTTCCTTAAAAAATTGCGCAATACCAAGACGAATACAGAATTCCTGGCTTCGCTTGATACAGCAGGTCAAACTAACAATACAGGAAACGGTGCACCGCGCCGATCCAACCGCACAACAACAGCTTCAGCGACAACGTAAATCTGGGCTGAAGGATTGCATTTGCAAAATGTACATGCTATAATTAATGCTGTGTTCTTAATAACTCTGGATCCGCATGAGGTTCAGGGCAAGAAGAGGTGAAAGTCATGAATGAAGCGATTCAACCAAAATATCACATAACTACAGCTACTTGCGCTTGTGGTAACACATTTGAAACGGGCTCTGTTAAAGAAGCACTGCGTGTAGAGGTTTGCTCCGCATGTCACCCGTTCTTCACTGGTAAACAGAAATTCCTGGATGCTGGTGGTCGTGTTGATAGATTTAAGAAAAAATACGGTATCTAATTTTGATATGAGGCTTGCGTTTATGCGCTTGCCTCATTTTTGTTTTTATGGAGATAAGTAAATAATGGGATGTGTCACAATCGGTTGCAATTATGCATGTCTTGCGATATAATTGTTTCACCGTGCTAGATGGGGAGGTAGCGGTGCCCTGTAACTCGCAATCCGCTGTAGCGAGGTTGAATTCCTGTTAGAGGTTTTGTCGATGTGAGGTTTGGTCTCTGCATGCAATGTTGACGGCTGGGTCCTCCGCAATGAGTACTTGTGAACTTGGTCAGGTCCGGAAGGAAGCAGCCATAAGCAAGACCACTCTTGTGCCGGAGGGGTGCCTAACCCGAGTTGTTATGCAGGGGTGCCGCTTGGATCGCAATTATCGATAACAGGTGCACGGTTCTATTTTTTAAATCAACTAAAGAAATATGTTATATAGAGAAAAAAGGACATCTTTGCATATATTTGCAAGGATTTTTTTGTTTTTATAAGACAAAATGAAAGGCTGATTTATACATAACTGCTTTTAAAGTTTTGATTGAGCAGGGAATATAGTATAATGAAGCCACGACAAAAGGTCACGAGACATGTGGAAAGAGGGTAAAGCACAGTGGAACATATTGCGTTGTACCGTGCTTGGCGGCCTCAGTCGTTTCAAGACATGGTTGGACAACAGCATATTATTCAGACCTTACAGAATGCCATTCGTGAACAGCGGATTTCGCATGCGTATTTATTCAGTGGTCCAAGAGGAACAGGGAAGACAAGTGCGGCCAAAATTTTGGCCAAGGCTGTTAACTGTGAACGTGGCCCAAGCACTGAGCCGTGCAATGAATGTGAAGCGTGCCTTCGAATTACATCTGGAGCAGTAATGGATGTTCAAGAGATTGACGCGGCCTCTAACCGAGGGGTTGAAGAAATTCGTGATCTTCGCGAAAAAGTAAAGTATGCTCCAACGGAGGTTCGTCATAAAGTGTACATCATTGATGAGGTACACATGCTGACGACAGAGGCATTTAATGCACTTCTTAAAACGCTTGAAGAACCGCCGCCGCACGTGATGTTTATTTTAGCAACAACGGAGCCTCACAGACTTCCGGCGACGATTATCTCTCGCTGTCAGCGGTTTGATTTTCGCCGAGTTTCGCTGGAGGAACAGACAGAGCGTCTTGCTATGATCTGTAAGGAAGAGGAGATTACTGCCGAGCTAGAGGCGCTTCAGTATATTGCCCGTCTTTCGGACGGAGGTATGCGGGATGCGCTGAGTATTCTTGATCAGGTATCTTCCTTTACAGGAGGACAAGTGACTTACAGTCAAACGCTGGATATGACCGGCGGCTTGCCAGCAGAACAGTTTGGCAAACTTGCTCAGTTTCTTCTACAGGGAGAAGTGGGTGAGGTGCTACAGACGGTAGAGCAGTTCATGCAAGAAGGAAAAAGTGCAGATAAGAGTATGGAGAATCTTCTTTATTATTTCCGAGATCTTCTCCTGATCAAAATGGTTCCTAATGCGGAACATATGACGGATCGTGTGCTTGACCCATCCTCTTTTAAAGGAATGGCAGAGGCATTTTCGAGGGAACAACTCTTTTATATTATTGATACACTGAATCGTTATCAAAGCGAGATGAAATATGCGGCACAGCCGCAGACATTGTTTGAAGTAGCGCTTCTAAAATTGTGTAGTCTTCCTAAGGGTGCGGGTGAGCCTGCTTCTGAGGCAGGAGGGGGCGCAGCGGTTAGTTCCTCCGAGTTAACTGCAATGAAACGACAAATTGCAGAACTTGAGCAGAAACTTGAGAAAGCACTGAAGAATGGCGGTATAGCAGCTGCGAATCCAAATTCGGCAGCTCCTGCGCGATCCAATCGTCCTTCAGCCCCAAGATCCTCAGGGGTAGCCAAAATACCGCCTCATATGGATCAATATATTGCTGAGAAGGACAGTGCAGAATTCACTGAAATCAGCAGAAAATGGAGTCAAATCCTCCAGCGTGTGAAAGAAGTAAAAGTGACGGTTCACGCCTGGTTTGTAGATGGAGAACCTGTATCTGTTCTAAATGATGCAATTCTTGTTGCTTTCAAGAACAACATTCACCGTGAAACGACAGAGAAACCAGCGAACAAACAAGTGATTGAGAGTGTTCTTGAGCAGATGGTTGGAAGACCGCTTCGGCTTGTTACTATGCTGCAAAAAGACTGGCTTGCTGCGATTGAGGGTTCCTCTGATCTCAAAAAGGAAGAAGAGTTTACACTTGAAATGGAACAGGTGGATGGAAAAAAGGAGCCTTGGATTGACGAGGCGCTTGAGCTTTTTGGTGAGAAATTGGTTATCATTAAAGAATGAAACTCTAAATCAAATATAACCCAATTAGGAGATGATGAACGATGAATAACATGAACCAGATGATGAAGCAAGTGAAGAAGATGCAGGAACAAATGCTGAAAGCTCAAGAAGAGCTTGGAACAAAAACAGTAGTAGGTACCTCTGGCGGCGGTGTAGTAACTGCAGAAGTTAATGGTCATAAAAAACTGACTTCCATCACAATTAAACCAGAAGCTGTTGATCCAGAAGACGTAGAAATGTTGCAAGATCTGGTTATGGCAGCAGTAAATGATGCAATGACTAAAGCTGATGAATTGGCTAACCAAGATATGGGTAAATTCACAAACGGCATGAAAATCCCTGGCTTGTTCTAAATTGAATTGATCTAGAAGGAGAATGTAATTTTGTATTATCCTGAACCGATCGCGAAACTTATAGATGCGTTTACTCGTCTACCTGGCATTGGCCCCAAAACGGCGGCACGCCTGGCTTTTCATGTATTGAAGATGAATGAAGACGATGTGATCGATTTTGCTAAGGCGCTGGTTAGTGTGAAGAGGAATCTTCATTACTGTTCGGTATGCTGTAACATTACAGATACAGATCCTTGCCGAATATGCCAAGATAAATCCCGCGACCCTTCTGTCATTTGTGTAGTTCAGGACTCGAAAGACCTTGTGGCTATGGAACGGACAAAAGAATTCGATGGTTACTATCATGTACTTCAAGGGGCGATATCTCCTATGGAGGGAATCGGTCCCGACGATATCAAACTTAAAGAGCTGCTTATGAGACTGAGTGATGAGCGGGTCAAAGAATTGATACTTGCAACCAATCCTAACATTGAGGGAGAGGCTACAGCGATGTATATCTCAAGGTTAGTTAAGCCTTTTGGGATTTTTGTGAGCCGGATTGCTCATGGTCTTCCTGTGGGCGGCGATTTGGAGTATGCAGATGAAGTGACTTTATCGAAGGCGTTGGAAGGACGGCGCCAGTTGAATTAATGTACCGTGAACTTAATATGATTAATTATAAAAAAGCTCCCCTTTGGGGAGCTTTTTTGGTTCTATGTTGATCTCTCCTGCGATATGAATGGAATAACGCTAGCTTTTTACAGGATTGCTTTGTTGAGAAGGACGAGCATTCTTGTATCAGTTACTGTTGTAACTGTTTCATTCACCAACATTCTTGCTTCAAGAATGATATAAGGACATTGAGCGGAGGGGTCATTATGGTTAGTTGGATGAAGTCTATGGGATTAAAGAGTGGGAACTTGTTAAATGAAAGGGTGGAGATACAGAAGGAAATTTTCGAAGATATAAAAAAATCGCATGAAGAGTGGAAAGCAGCGCATTGTATGTTTGAAGAAGCGGTAGAGCAAGATCAAATTGATTATGCCATTTTTATTCTTGAGGCAGCAGAGCGAAGATATCAAATGCATCTTAGAAGAGCTAAGAGCTATGGAGTTATAGGGTCGACTCAAGATTGTGTGAATGATACGCCTTATAATAATCTTGCTAAAAGAGCGGAGGGATCACATTGAGGGACATAATTCTCTGGGGAGTGTTGTCGGTTTCCTTATTGCTCATATTGATTATTGTATTCAGAAAAAAGATCGGTCTGGGCTGGATCTCCTCATTTGGCCTTCATTTAGTTCTTGCCTCTCTTGGGATTTATGTGATTAACTATTCTGGTTTAACCGGAGATATGTACATACCTATAAACCCTACAACAATAGGGACGGTGACGGTATTAGGGCTGCCTGGAGTAGGTCTTTTATTAGGTTTAAAATATTCTTTATTTAATAGTTGACTTTAGTACTACGTATATGATAAATTATATCTCGGCCCTAAAAAAGAGAATTTAATTAGAACTGAAGCTGAGAGATCAGCGAAAAAGAAAATTAAAAAAATTCTTGACATGAAGGTAGCCGACATGATATATTATAAAGGTCGCTGAAACAAAGCGATTAACGAAAAAACTTGGTCTTTGAAAACTGAACAACGAGGAGTTTTACGCAAGTAAAACTCATGAGTGAATTAATACAATTTCAACTTGTTGGT
>NZ_JACSQL010000023.1 GCF_014836635.1 Paenibacillus gallinarum
CCGAAGTCATCTCATTGCCGCTTAAACAGCAGCGCATCCTTTTTTTAAAACTGTCTACTTAATAGGGTTCAGTTCAGGTATCTAACAAAGATCCTTTTTTGTTGGGGATGAAAGCCTATTGAAAGATTTATCTAGAAAATGAAATGGAGCAAATGGAGTAAGGTTTGCGATTAAAATAACATCATTAAATAAATAGGCAAGAGCAGCGGCTGCATACCGGCTGCTCTTTTTTTAATTACATGTTTTTAAAGCAAGTGTGGATCTTAGGGATTAAGGGAGGTGGCTAATGTCTTTGGGTGCTTAAGTTGTTAAAGTTATATACTTCTCTGTAAAGCACCTTTCTCACAAATTCAAACTGCGATTCTGTTAGTTTCTCTGGATAGCTCATAATGCATAAAGGCAAAACTAACACCCCTTCACGTAGGGGTGGTTGGACATATTTGAAATCTCCTAAATAAAATCCAAGACGTTCATAAAATCGAACTCTTCTTTTCTTCAAATCATCTTGTGGCTCCTCAACTTCCAAGATAATTGGCAAAGTAGACTGTCGCATAAATCGTTCCATTAATCGTTTCCCTATTCCTCCTCCCCGTATCGAGGGAGAAACTGCAATATTCTCTACGTATCTAAAAGTATCAAATTCCCATCCTGCAAGAAATGCAATGACTTCGCCCTGCTTATTCTCTTCTGTAAGAAGGTGATAACGCCGATCGGACAGTAACTTTCTTTGATTTTTATATTCACGATACTCACTCTCAGGAAAAGACATTTTCATAAGGTCAAATACTTGATCAAATTTCTCTTGTTGTATCAAATCATTCACTCCAGCTGCACAGTGTTTTATGATATCAATCTTGTATAAATCACACTAAACCCTGGTATAATACTAGGGTCAAGCTTTTATGAGTGGGAAATTTTGAGAGGTAGAGATCAATTGAAAGATTATTATAAGATTAATGAAATATCAAAGTTATATGGAATCGGTATAGATTCTTTGCGATATTATGAAAAGATAGGTGTGTTGGTACCTCGTCGTGACACTAACGGATATAGGCTTTACGGTCTTAAGGACCTATACAAGTTAAACATTATCCGCGATCTTCGCCAATTGGATTTTACGATGCAACAAATAAAAGATTATTTGGATTATCAAAGTATCGAAAATACTCTTTATTTATTACATAAAGAAAAAGATCTAGTTAGTGAACAGTTACGTAGTCTTCAGACTAAACAACGCATTATCCAGGAAAGAATAAATGTACTAACTACAGCGATGAAAATTACAACGGGTGAATTCTTGATAAAATCATTTCCGGAACGACCTTGCTTGCATTTAGACACACGTATCACCAGGGATGAAGAAATGGATTTTGCTATTAAAAAACTGCACAAAAAGTATGAGAGCAAAATTCGCGATTTCGGTAATCAACTTTTTGGTGCATCCGTGTCCGTTGAGGACCTATATAAGGGCGATAAAGACATATTTAACTCTGTGTTTTTTATTCTCGATTATGAAGATCCAGAATATGATTTTGTTCTTCCTGCAGGAGAATACCTTTCTCTCTATTATCGAGGCGACTATCGTCAAAGCTCAGACAGAATATTTGATGTTCTATCCTACGCAAAAGAAAAAGGATATCAGTTACTCGGTGACCCCTTCGAAATATATGAAATTGATAATAGGGATACGATTAATAATGAAGAGTTTCTAACAGAAATTCAGGTAAGAATCATGGATTAAAAGGATTTCTAAGCAAGGGCAAGGACTAAAAATGAATTGTACTTGGTAGTAAACAGTGTTACTCTAAAAGTCTGTGTTTGATAATACTATTAATAATAGCCAACATTTTAGTTGTAAAGAAAGGTAACACGATGATAAAAGTTGAAAACTTATCCTTCTCATTTCCACAAAAGGAACTATATAATAACATTTCGTTTACGCTTGAAGAGGCGCAACATTGCGCTTTTATAGGAACAAGTGGCAGTGGGAAAAGTACACTGATCGATATACTGATGGATCCCGAAAGACATTTGTTCGATGGCAAGTTAGAGATAGACCCGGATTGCAGCATCGGGTACGTAAGTCAGTTCTCACAAGTAGACAAAACGAAAGAAATGACCGTTTTTGAATATATCGGAGAAGAATTTATTAAGATACAAAATGAAATCACATCGATTTATGCTGAAATGGCAACCACGTCGGATATGGATGCGCTCTTGGAAAAGTATCAATCGGCTTTGGACGCCTTTGAGTCGATGGATGGGGATAATTTTGAAAGCACCATTAATAAGCAGCTGAATCTAGCAAACCTTATGAAGCTAAAAGATCTTAATATATCCTCCATAAGCGGAGGGGAATTCAAACTCATTCAAGTGATGAAGGAAATGCTTAGTCGTCCGGACCTCATGATTATGGATGAACCAGATGTATTTTTGGATTTTGAAAATCTAAGAGCGCTTAAAAATCTTATCAATTCTCACAAGGGAATGCTGCTAGTTGTCACGCACAACCGATATCTATTGAACCATTGTTTCAACAAAATTATACACCTTGAAAACACAGAGATCCAAGAGTTTGATGGTCGATATATTGAGTATAATTTCTCATTACTTCAGACAAAAATGGAGTTGCAAGAAATCGCAGTCGCAGAACAAGAAGAAATTGAAAGATACGATGGCATCATTGATAATCTTAGAGCGATCGCAACTTATAACTCTGAAGCATCTAGAGGGAGAGCGTTAAAAGCGAGAGTTAGATTTCAAGAGAGATTGGAAGCACGTAGAATTAAAGCGCCATTTGTTGATATTAAGCAACCGAATATTCGTTTTGATATGGATCATGAGATTGAAGATACTACGGTTATAAATGTCAGTAATTATAGTGTTTCCTTTGATGAGCAGTTGTTAGACAATGTTAGCTTTGAGATAAAATCTACAGATAAAGTAGCTATTATCGGACCAAACGGTACCGGAAAAACAACTATACTTCGTGAAATCTTTAAAAATAATCATGATTCAATCGAAATAAATGCGGATGTTACCGTAGCTTATTTATCTCAGGTTCAAGGTGAAATGCTAAACGATACCAATACAATACTAGATGAATTCATCGATGCTGGGTTTAAAACGTATGATGAGATTAGATCGTATATTTCAGACTATGGATTTGAAGGTGAAATCCTTAACCAAAAGATAGGATCTTTATCTGGTGGAGAAAAAAACATGCTTCAATTGGCTAAAGTTTCTGCCGGTAAAGCAAACATATTACTTCTTGATGAACCGACAAGCCATTTAGACACCTATACACAAATCGCACTGGAGAAAGCCACCCAAGACTATAAAGGTGCGGTTCTCATGATTTCTCATGATTTCTATTCTGTTGTAAATGGGATGGATTACGTTTTAATCATTGACGATAAGAAGATTAGTAAAATGAGTATGCAAGAATTTAAACAGATGATCTATGCTAGCCATTTTAATGAAAACTATTTAGAAATTGAACAGAAGAAAAAGTCAGTTGAGATGAAAATAGAATTGGCTTTAAAAGATACTAATTTTGAATTAGCAAAAGTATTAGTTGATGAGCTAGAAGAGATAATTAAGTTACTTTAAAGATGTAGGTGAAAAAGTATCAGCAAAAAGACACTGATGAATAGAATATCAGTGTCTTTTTTTGTTGCAATGATTTCTTGATAGCTCTTGCCGTAGTCGGTGGGTTTACTTGTGGGCTTTTATTTCGTTGCAAACATAAATTGCGCCGTTATGTCCGTTATGGTGAACCGTATCACAAGTAACGGCAAGTTTTTAAGAGATCCACCAAAATAGGTAGTCCACTCAAATCGATGTTATCGTCCATTTATTCGAATGCTCGCATAATACCTGCTTACTTTTAGGCTATATCTTTTTAACGTCTAAGCACATAGCTAATTCGTTCAACATGTGCGTAAGATATTTCATCATATCGCACTCGTCTAATTCATGCTTTTCAGCCAACTTATTAAGTGTGTCAACTAAGCTCATCTCTGCCATATCGCTATAACCTTTTGGAACAAACAGGTTTGTTATGTATTCGGAAATTGTTATAATACCGACTTCCTCTTTATCAGCATCAAACAACCAAAGAAGATGCTTTTTCAAGGTTTCATCAATATCTTCGTATTTCTTACGTTCTTCATCGTTATCAACATTAAATAGCTTTTTTAAAAAGGACATAGGACATCCCCCGTTTTCATTTATTTTCTTTCCATAACACTATATCATAATCAAAGAATCTTCGAAGCTTGATAAATTCTTAGCCGAACACTCAGATGCAAAACTATTGAAATATTATGGTCCGGAAATGAAACGTCAGTGGAGAAAGACACGAGATGAAATTATAATACCGCTGGACGATGAGTTACGCTAGATTATCGAGTTTTAGCAAATAGAAAGCATCCGCTCGAAAGATTTCATGCATTGGATTTTTTCTAATTAGTTTTGCAGCAATTATGATCGATATCATGATGATAATAACCGTAAACAGCAGGGGATACCAGGCAGTTCCACCCTTGCCCAACATCCACTCTGCAGCAACAGCGATAAAAAAATGAGTGTAAAAAGTTCCAATAACTGAAGTGTACAAGAAACGGTACAAGGGGGGAGTGAGGGAGCGGTGCTTCTTCAGCAGTTCGCCGTTGAACTAACTTGCAGGAAATTTCAATCATTCCTCGAATACTTTCCGTTAACTTTGTAAATTTAACGTTATTCTAAAGATACGAAGTGATTACATTTTGAAGGGATGATTACATTGAAGCAAGGGATATTAGTTTTCTTAAATGGAACTTCAAGTTCTGGAAAGACATCCATATCGACTGAACTGATAAATCAGAAAGAAATTCATTTTTATCATTTATCAATTGATGAGTTTTTTATTAATTACAATAATTTTGTTAATAATAAATTTCCAGATGAAGCTCCAAGAGGAATAGATCATCAAGTTGTCTCACAAATCGTTGATGATTCCATATTCTCAGTGTACCATTCGACAATTACATTGTTATTAGAATTGGGTTTTAATGTAATAGCAGATACCGTAATCGACAATGACAAAAGGTTTACTGCGTTTCTTGATCAATTTTTCGATCGGCCTACGCTATTTATAGGTGTAACATGCTCAAAGGAAGAACTCATAAGAAGAGAGCAAGCAAGAGGAGATAGACAGATTGGACTAGCAGCTTCACAGTTTAGCAAAGTATATTGCTTTGACGAATATGATCTCGAAGTAAATACAGAAGAGATGAATCCAGCAGAATGTGCCGAAAAGATATTAAGTTATATTAAGTCCGATAAGGAATACTCGGTATTCAAGAATTTACATAAAAGAAAGGTTAGTGTCTCCTAGACGGCGTATCCATCAGACAACACCATATTCAAAACAACCCCCAACCAAATCAATTGATTGGGGGTTGTTTCAATGAAAACATTGAGAATGTACCAATTAGTTAACAGAGCAGGGTATAAAGATTGGGGGGAGCAGAAAACAAAAATAGACCCAATAACTATGATTGATACTATTTCAAACATGCTAGGAGTAATTGATGGAAGTTCCACTTTAAAAGATTGTTCGTTAGAACCTAAATTACTGCTCGCTTCTATTGATACGAAAGGAGAACTGCAAGATTCGTTTTTAGAATTCATAGAAGAAAGAGATGGTAACAGCTAACATTGTTTCGGTTCGTTAAAAGATGGGAGAGAGGTGAATTACTGAATGAAAATCAATAAATTCTTCCCCATTATGCTACTCATTGCACTTGCTTTAGGTTTCATACTTGGAAGGTACTTGATGCCGAATGGTGAAAATGAGAAGTGGACTCCAGATAAAATTAATCTTTACTATATCGAAAAACAGAGTCCGATTACAAAGTTAGAGCAGCCGCAAGCCTTTGATCTGATCCAATCTTTAATTGTGTTTGAAAAAGGAGATATGATGTCAGGAGGGAATTCACCATTAACAGCAGAAGATGTTAATGAGATGAAAAAATCGGGAGCTGTAGAATATGTCTATGATGAACCCATATCCATACAAATAAATAATGGCGATGAAAAAATAGAAAGAACTAAATTCAAATCCATTCTCTTTCCTATAGATGAAAAATGGGACGGTGCTGCTTATATTCAAACAACCGATTCAACTTATTTGTCTTTTGTATCAAGGCCGAGTTTAGATTTCATACTTCGACATTGGATTGAATGAAAATCAATAAAAGATGGCGTACTCTCTATAGATTGTTCAGAACTATCGCTTGTTATACGGGATCTATGTCCCAACCAGCCTCAATCATGGTCATGACAAGTAGGGGTGAACATTATAGCGTTCGGGATCAAGTCCCACCAGCAGGTACGTTCGACCCGGCTACCTTAATTCTTAAAGCTAATGAAAAAAGGGGCAACCAGAAAGAACTGGTTGACCTCATAATACGAACCGGCAGGATAGTATAATTCACTTCGCGAATACCCTTAAATATGGAAAACTCGTAAATAAGACGTTATGGGAAATCAACAGGTTAAAAACATAAAAGAAATCCATCACAAGGAGAAAATTATGATTATAAGACCAGGTAAGAATGAATATTCGCCTTTAGTTAAGAAGTACATAGATTTAGTTCCAGAAGGAAATATTATCAGCATTTTACGAAAACAAAGTGAAGAAAATATATCTATACTAAACAAACTCACTGAGGAAAATGCTAACTTTCGATATGCTCCAGATAAATGGTCAATAAAAACAGTTATAGGGCACATAGCTGACGTTGAAAGATTATTCAGCTATAGAATATTACGTATAGCACGTAGTGATGTACGAGAATTACCAGGGTATGATCGTGATATATTTGCTGAGATGTCATCTTATGATAGCTTACCTCTAAGTAAAGTACTAAATGATTATGATGCAGTACGAAACTCTACAGCTAGTTTAATCGATAATCTTCCTGAAGAGGCTATCACTAGAGTAGGAGAATTTAATGATCACACATTTTCCGTACGCGCAATAGTTTATATCATCGCAGGACATGAAACACATCATATAAATATTATTAAATCTAAATATTTGAATCTATTAAATCATAAGTAGAAAGAACGATCTGTCTTTAGTGAAGGACTATGAAAAGAAGGACTGTTGGCGTCATTTTGTAATGTATATCCGCCTTTCTTTATGAGGTAAAGTATTTATCAGCAGCCATATTTTGATCAAGTGCTTCTTCATAGAATTCTTCCGAAAAGGGAAAGACTTTGTAGAGGTGACTGAGGAAGAATTAGAACATGCCCTCCAACTCATTAACAACGACCAAGGAAATGTTGGGATGGAAAACAGATCACGAATCATTTGAAGAAGAAGTGGCGCACTTAGATTGACAATACGTCATAAATATAAAAACAACTTCTTGCTAAAGAATGTGTTTTATTTTATAAGAGGAGATAATTTCTGAAAAGCGTATTTTATCGTTGATAGGAACCTTATTACTGTTATCATCTAGTGGTTTTATCAGTACAGGTCAAGCGGCAGAGTTCATATCAAACGATCATCACGATCCAGTCATTAATAGGAGATACCTACCGCTATTAGTTAACGAAGTCATTAGATACTGAGGCAGTTACGGAATATTCTGAAGCAAGTCTACTTAATACAAATATATCGATTGATCGAGTTAACGTACATCGTTAGTTGTTTATTACTAAGAGGAAGTTAGTCTAAGCTCTAATTGAAATAGAAAGGGATTGAAAATATGAAAAAAAGAGAATTGATGCTAATATCTTCATCAGTTCTGCTTGCTGCAGCAGTTACAATAGGCGTTACAACAACATCGGAAGCGGATTCTGAGACTACTAATATTAGTGTGCAAGGTGATGTAACTACTGATCCGCTTCCTGAATCACTAAAGTACGATTCTGAACATCCTGATAAAATTTATATATATGATAAAGTATACATTAAAACTGATCAAGTCATCGAAGGTAACGAAATGAATGAAGCTACCAATGATATTTCTAAAGTCACAGATAATATTAAGTATATTGTAGCTTTTGATGCGATATATGTAAGATCCAAAGAATAAGAATACTTAGAATAAAATTTATTTTTTAGTTATCTGTTAAACATTATGAGTAAAAAAAAGCGCTGTGGAGTCATGTTCTTTATAGGTCTGTTTTTCCTCTGTTTATCTCTTTATTTTAATTGTAAGAAGTTCAACTAACGGTAAAACGATAGCTCAATAAGAACAACTAAGTAGCCGCTCAAAAGACCGGTTGCTTTTTCTTTTAGCTAACGAACAGTTTAGTTGAATAATCACATGTTGAAACATCAATAGCGTTGACCAAGTACTAACCAAGTACTAAAAAATTGACCAGTTATTAGTATAAAGCTAAGTGCAGTTTTTGTATCAGGCGTACGGTTGAAAGTGATTTTATTAATCTTTGGATTTATGTCTAAATATTTTGATCACTAAGAAAAGTAAAACCATTATTACTGCCACCAATAGAGAATAAAGTAAGATGTCAGGTATTTATTAGTCTAAATGTTGGGACAGATACAACAAAAACAAATACTATGACTCCGATAAAAGTAAACAAAATATTTTCTCTCCTTCCAGTTAACATATTTTATCATAAGTTTCATAGGTAGGTGATTCAACTAACGGAAATACGTTAGTTGAACCCAGCAGGGAGCAGCTTGCCAGTTGGCAACTTCTCCCTTTTTGTTATGCAAACCAGCAGATTAGTTTAACAAAATAAGTGGAGGTTTTATGTCTCATTTGACGGATTCTGCGCATTAAAAAAACCGGCTGAAGAGCCGGGGGATTTATTAATTGTCAACCAACATTATTCCTGATCTTAACTAACTCGTTAATAAAATGATCAAGTTGTTTCTTAGTTGATTTAATAGAAGCGGTACGACTATTGTTTTTGGTTTTATAATCCTGTTGTAAAGCTTCTAACGCTAATCCGGCAGCTAGCGCAGCGATTCCATCACCTAATGTAGCAATGGAACTCCCTATAAAAGCTAGCTTGGCAATTTCTATATCTCGTAGGTACTTATCAATGGGCAATTTTTGAGCCTCCTTATTTCCATATGTACTAATATATGTTCGTAATCATGAATTGTTAAAAACACGTTCGGAACGACGTGTTGCAGTTCTTATGTTCTTATATGAGGAGTTTGCTTGTTTCCCCCTGAGAGAAGGGGACAGGCATACGGTTAGTATAAAGATCCGTGTATTTATGAAGAGAGTTCAAGTAATTATTACTGATTTGCAGCTAAGTTCTGTAGCAATAGATTATTATACTTTGCCGCATATTTTTGCTCATCGAGAATAATACCATACAATGTATCCTTGTAAATGCCGTACGGAAGACCGAACCAAATCTTTCGGTATTTTTCAACTGCAGATAATTCGCCTTGGAAGGCTTTTTGTAACCCAACAATATACGAATTAACATGGTTTGGTACTTCGTTGCTTACTCCTGTCACTTCATGTCCAGTTAACTCTCTGTTATCGCTTTAAATATTCCTATTAAAGTATGTAACTATCTTCTATCCGTGATGGGACAAACAATTCTCTCTAATATCAAGACTTGAGCAGAAAACAAAAACAGACCCCATACACGGAAAAGGAATTCAGCCTCATGTATATATAAAATGGACGCCTAAACATATAGAAGAAGATATAAATTTACAGCAAGCATTGAAATAATAAATAAGAACTAAGGAATAGTTTCAGCAATATGAAGAAGTAGAACTCAAAAATAAATCGTATATTCCATCAGTGGGTTGCAAAGGAACTGCAATTCCAAACGGTATAGAAATAGCTTGAATTAACAAAGAGCCCTCTAAATTTATAGGGCTCTTTGTATTACTATTTAAATGAATATCCTGGAAAAACACTATGAGAATCTACAGAGGTAGATTTAACCAAAACTTTCTTTTTCACAACGTATTCCATTTTCCCTCCTTCAGTGGTTATAAAACCTTCATTATTAGTAACAGTCGGAGTCCTTACTACATTCAAGTCCCAGTAATCTACTGTCGGACCATCTAGCCACGTTTGTATAGCGACTCTAACTTGATATTCGGGTGATTGGTCTGGTTTATTTTTCTTGATCGTTCTCATATCGATGATTTGAGATGATAACATGGTAGGTCCCATTGAATAATGTTGTTCTGAAAGTTTGTCAACATCCATTTCCTTGGAAGTGCTTATTTCGAGAAGTTGCTTATCACCTGTATCCATCCCTGACATAAAGGTTTGGACTGCATTATTAATATGTGCGAATGTAAATGCTCCTAAACTATCATTATTTCCATATTTAGTAAATGTTTCATCCCATACATTTTCAAAATGAATTCCGGTCTGTAAATCAGCCTGATGAAAATGAAAAAGGAGCTTATCCTGAGACCGTATCGATTTACGTATATGATTCGGAGCAAGCTCGAAAAGAAGGTCTAGTTGATTTTAACATCCAAAAGGAAAGGTATAATATGCAGATACCCAGTATATATGAACAGAAAACGTTCTTTTGCTCTATTGGCACCATGAGAATCTAAATAAGAGCCATAACGCTAAATACAGTAAGCAAATTGAAACGGCGATGAAAAAGTTATAATTCTATGTTCTATAAGTAGTAAAGGAAAGAGGGAGAATCTTTCTAAGATGATTTTTTTAAAGTTTTTGCTTAATGCATCTCTCTCAACTATTTCTTCGTTTATGACAAGAGTCAACTGTAAGCGGGACATATCATCACCGTCGCAATAACTAGCCGTCATATAAAAATGGTCTATATACTGATTATTTATCACGGAGTAAGGGTACATGGATGTAAACTTCAAGTAACAAAGGAGAAACGTTATTATGATGATTACATTCAAAAAAATGGTTTTAGCTAGAACGTTAATTACGGCCTTAGCCGGTTGCTCAGATTCAACTACAAATCAAAATACTAATTCCTTAACGGAGACAACGGTTACCTTCCCGATTGAAAATAAAGCCACTTCCACTGACAATGAAGAATTAACTTTTAATCAAAAAATGAAAAAGTATAAAGCAACTCAGGATATTAAAGATATTGCTTGGTCTGAATCTACGGAAAGGTATGTTTACATCAAGGAAACAGGTATTGATAAATTTGACGTATATTTAGGGGATTATAAATTAAAAAAAGAAGAGGCTGTGATTAGCCACAATTATAATTCTCAGGATTCTTTTGTTTCTATGAGTCCTAAAGGAGATTACTTTTTAATTACTCGTTTAAAAGATGTTAATCCTGATCGATATAATTCTGAACTCTATTACACTTTGGATAAGAAGAAATATTTTACACTGTTCAGCATAGGTAAACCCTATTGGGATCAGGATGGAAAATTAATACGGTCTACTGAATACATAGATAAATATTCAACAACTTACCAAAGCCTGATATCAGTCGATACGTTTAAATCTGTTCCGAGTGATAATGATCCTTTTGAAGAGACAGTGAATGTTGTGACGGGGAAGAAGCACGAAAAAACAAAGGTTGTTTTTTATATTGAAGATGTAGAAGATAATGTAATCGTGTACGCAGAAACAGATCTAGATACAGATAGTTCCATACAAAAAGAAGTAAAGTATTAATATCTTCTTGTTAACCTGGCAGAGTAAGCAGAAGGAAATGAACGGGGAAAAAGGTGGTTTTCAAATAGCATAACTAAACATTGCTCTAAAACCCCAACCAGTATGAATGGTTATATTTTACGCATGTTACATAATAAGGACTTAAAACTGAATAGTAAAAAGAGTTCGAGCCCCTCCTATTTGTTCTCTGTACTATATTTGATGACGCATTATCATGGAGAACAAGTAACGGTGTCAAATCATCTTATGTGCGATCCACTAAATTAAAACACAGAATCCGTATGTAACAGCCAACATGCCATTCTCCGCCATGAAACCTCATATCCTGCAGACCCAATAGCGATCTTCATTAATTTAGCTGTATTTTTGTCGTCTTCTACAACGAGGATTTTGAACATCTTCCTTATTCCTTTCTGTTACATCTGTACGTAACTGAACTGCATTCAATCACAAAATCCCCCTTCAAGTGAAGGGGGATTACTCTGCTTGTAGTTTATTTTCAGTTTATTTTTTCATGTTGATGTTAATCAAATGATCTAACAGATTTTCAAAATATGCAGCAACCATCTCTGTTCGGTCGATCTATGATTACTTTCGGACAGATTCTAACTGGTATTGAATGCACTAATTTATCGGCTAGAGCAGTCATCGGAATATTAAAACTAGCTAAAATGAGTGAATAGATATCCACAATCCATAACTGCTCAGTAGAAGTGGGATTTAAGTCTCTCACAAGGTCAGGTAAAGCCATAATAAGAATAGTCATATCCATCATAACAACGAATAAGCTAGCTGCAAGAACGATTAAAGCAGTCCACCTCTGCTTTGTTGTCATCATATCTGACGTTTTTGAAAAAAATGAAACCATCTAATTTCTCGCCTTTTAATTATCATTTTCTACAACCCTACGGTACGTGTCTTATTCCTCTATTGGACACTAACGGTATATAAGATTATTCGAAAAAAAGAGGAGAAACTATATATATTCTTATAAAAATATTTAAATAAACATATTAACCTAAGATGAAAGCGTTTAAAATTAATTTGTAATATAAACTCTTTACTCATGTTTTAAAAACATCTACTAGGAAGAGAAGGAGTGTGAAAATGGGAAAACTAGCTGGAAAAGTTGCCGTTATTACAGGAGCAGGCGGGGGGTTAGGCAAGTACATTGCTGTCCGCTTCGCGGAAGAAGGAGCAAAGCTCTCTTTATGTGATATTAATACAGAAAGCCTTAATGAAACAGCCGAATTATGTAAAAGTAAAGGTGCTTCCGTATTTGTAAACGCTTTCGATGCCTCTGATCTTGTCCAGTCAGAAGCATTTGTTTCTGCTACGGTAGAACAGTATCAGACGATAGACATTTTGGTGAATTTAGCTATTGCCATTAAAACGCCTCATTCATTTCTGGATCATACAAAAGAAACACTTGATATAAGTTACCAAACGGGTCTTGTTTCAACATGGAACTTTATGAAGTTGTGTTACCCATATTTTAAAGAAAAAGGCGGTAAAGTAATTAATTTTGGTTCAGGAGCTGCTTATCAAGGTCAGGAAGGATATGCAGCTTATGCAGCTATTAAAGAAGCAATCCGAGGCCTCTCAAGGGTAGTTGCCCGCGAATGGGGTCCTGATAATATCAATGTAAATGTAATAAATCCGGGGGCTATCACAGACAGCATACAAGCATACCTTAATCATCTACCGGAAGAAGAGCGTGATCCGGCAAGACTAGGCTTCCAGCAAACCTCGCTAAGAAGACTTGGTGCTCCATATGAAGATATTGCACCAGCCGTGCTGTTTCTGGCAAGTGAAGATTCAAGGCACATCACTGGGCAAACGCTAAATGTGGATGGCGGCGCTGTCATTCATGCATAGAAGTTTATGATAAATGGTCAAGAGTATAATGTTTTTTCTAACATATCGTATCGGACAGTCATTTACTTTTAGAAACATGGAGTAAAAGCCTATTATCAAAATATAGAAGTCTATCCATTAAAACAAGAAGGACTGATAAGTGATGAATGTAAAAGATCTACGAATTGAATATCAAAAAAATCCGATTGGACTCGATACAAAAAAACCAAGATTTTCCTGGAAAGTGGTATCAGAAGATCAGAATGTTTTACAGACTGCTTATCGAATTATCGTAACTAAAGAGAGATCCGTAGTGTGGGATTCTGGCAGAGAAGAAAGCAGTTCTTCCGTTTTAATTGAATACGAAGGGAAAGAGCTTATTGCATGCTCTTTATATGACATTCAGGTAAAAGTCTGGGATAACAAAGGTAATGAGGCGATAACAGAGGGAAGCTTTGAAACAGGGCTGTTAAAGGGCGTAAACTTTAGTGCGGAATGGATCTCGCATGATCTCCCAGCAGAAGAAACAGCGTGCCCGATTTTCACAAAAGAGTTTCAAATAGATAAAGAAGTAGAAAAGGTTCGTGTTTTTGCAACAGCTTTGGGAGTTTACGAGATTAAAATTAATGGTCAAAAGTTAGGAGATACTTTTTTTGCACCGGGGTGGACCAATTATAAAAAACGGCTGCAATATCAGACATATGAAGCGGATCAAATACTTGAGAAACAAAATAAGATCGAAATCACGGTAGGCAACGGATGGTATAAAGGCATTTTCGGATTTACTTGTACACCAAATCACTATGGAGATAGAACAGCTGCTTTGGCCGAAGTTCATATTACGTACTCAGATGGAACAAGTGAGATCCTCGGAACAGACCAGAGCTGGGGTGTAACAACCGGAGCTATTCGAAGCAGTGAGATCTATATGGGAGAAACCATTGATTCTTGTTTTGAGGGAGCAGAAGTTAGAAGTGCTGTGCACTTTTCGTTTGATAAGAAGCGAATTGTTGCCCAGGAAAGTGAACCGGTTCGAATTACAAAAAAAATACCTGCAAAAGAGCTTATCGTGACATCTAATGGAGAAACAGTGATCGATTTTGGCCAGAACTTAACGGGCTTTGTGGAAGTCAAGGTAAAAGGAAATCCGGGCCAGAAAATTACACTTCGGCATGCTGAAGTGTTAGATAAAGACGGGAATTTTTATCCGGATACACTTCGCCAGGCTATTTCGCATGACCATTTTATTTGCAACGGCCAGGAACAAATTTTAATGCCACATTTTACTTTCCATGGCTTCCGCTATATTAGTGTAGAAGGAATAGAAGATATTAACCTGGAGCATTTTACAGCCTGTGTGCTGTACACTCACATGGAAGAGACAGGGACATTTATAACGTCCAACCCACTTGTCAACCAGCTTCAAAGCAATATTCAATGGAGCCAGAGAGGTAATTTTCTCGACATCCCGACAGATTGCCCGCAAAGGGATGAGCGCTTGGGCTGGACAGGAGATGCGCAGGTATTTGCTGGAACAGCGGCATACAATATGAATACCGCCTTGTTTTTTACAAAATGGCTGAGAGACTTGGCTTCTGAACAATCGGAAGAGTTTGGCGTGCCTCATGTGGTCCCGAATATTTTAGGTGAGCAGGAAGGAGCAGCTGCATGGAGTGATGCTGCTGTGATCATCCCGTGGGTTTTGTACGAAACATATGGGGATGTGCGTATATTAGAAGAACAGTATGAAAGCATGAAAGGCTGGGTCGATTTTATTTCAGCACGATGCGATAGTAATGGATTATGGCAGTCTGGGTTTCAATACGGCGACTGGCTTGCATTAGATAAAGAAGAAAGTGCAGACCGGACAGGGGCCACAGACAAGTATTTAGTTGCGAATGCATATTATGCGTATTCTGCCAATATTGTGAGAAAGACAGCTGAGATTCTTAAGAAAAAAGAAGATGCGCATCAATACGGATCATTGTATGAAAAAATTAAACGAGCGTTTAATGAGGAGTACATAACGTCTACCGGCCGGATCGTCAGTGAGACACAAACAGGGTGTATTTTAGCTCTTCATTTTGATCTAGCAGAGGAAAAGTACCGGGAACGGATTTTACAGTCTCTTGAAACAAATATTGCGAATCATAAAAATCATCTTTCAACAGGATTTGTTGGAACGCCTTATCTATGTCACACACTGACGGAAAACAATCTTCATGATTTAGCAGGAACAATCTTTATGCAAGAAGATTATCCTTCATGGCTGTATTCCGTTAAAAAAGGTGCCACAACAATATGGGAACGCTGGAATTCGATTTTGCCGAATGGAGACTTCGATGAATCCGGCATGAACTCATTAAATCACTATGCGTACGGCTCCATTGGAGAATGGATGTACCGCAGACTGGCTGGTATTAATGCCATGGAACCCGGATACAAAAAAATACTGATTAAGCCGCAATTTGTTAAGGGCATTACATTTGTAGATGCATCCTTTGATTCTGTTTATGGAGAGATAAAAAGTAAATGGTCTTGCGAAAATAAACAGATTCAAATTGATATCGAGATTCCCGCTAATACAACCGCAGTACTTTATTTACCTGAACAAGATGAGCCGATTGAAGTTGGATCAGGCTCTTATCATTATGAGTATGCAACAGATACCTCACTAGAAAAAGACCGGTTTTCAATGGAATCTACATTAAAAGAAATTCTAGATGAACCTCTGGCTGTTGCTATTTTTAATGAACATATGCCTGAATTACTCAACAATCCAATGATTGAATTTGCCTACCAGATGTCTATTAACGAAATGCTGGCCAATGCGCCGGCTGAAGGAAAACCATTGTTTGAAATGGTTATTAATACACTGAATCAAAGCTATAAGGCCCATATAGAAAATCAACATAAAAAAGAAAGAAGTGTAAAATAATGCATTTTGAAAAAAGGTTTAAAAATCCGGATCAAACCTATCGCCCTAAAATGCGCTGGTGGCTTCCAGGGGCATTTATGGAAAAAGACGAGATAAAAAGAGAAATTATTTCACTGGTTGAAGCTGGCTACGGGGGTGCAGAGGTTTTATACTTTATGCCAATACCGAGCGCTGATATTGCACCGGAGCAGTATGGCGATTACTATTTTGGCTCCGAAAAATGGAATGATTGTATGAGGGCAGCTCTTGAAACAGCGATTGAATATAACTTTAAGCTGGATTTCACCGTGGGACCGCTCTGGCCAATCGCTACACCTGCCCTCATGGACAAGGATGATGAGCGCGCTGCTCACGGTCTCCATGTCGGGTGTTTGGATTTTACCAGGCTATTTCAAGGGAAGTTGCTAATTCCGGATACGATTGATCGAGAACGGAAAAGAAAATTAGTAGCTGTTTCAGTTGCAAAAAAATCGTTGGACAAGCAACTGGGCCTAGTGGCTACTTATCAGCTTGATTCGATTCAGGTTCTGCCGTTTAGTGAGGAAGACGAAACGGTAGAATGGACTGCACTAGATGATGACGAATGGACATTATTTGCGTTTTGGGCGCAAACAAGTGCCCAATTGAATGATGCAGCACAAGCACCTGTTATTGATCATTTGTCTGAGGAAGCGACAAAAGCAGTTATAGACTATTGGGAGAATTCTTTGCTGAGTGACCCATACATTCGGGAATTATATGAAAAAAACGGTGGGGACCTATTTTGCGATTCACTTGAAGTGAATGCGACTATGCTTGGCGGAATGTATGATGCTGAACCAGCACCGGTCATTCTTTGGACTCCGGACTTATTGATTGAATTCAAAAAAAGAAGAGGGTATGATCTGGCTCCTTATTTACCGGCCTTATTTATAAGAGGATTGTTTCAAACGACAGATAACCGAAATTTGGACAGGTTTTCTGAATACGAATTTGAACAGCCGCTCATCAACCGGAGTATACGTCATGATTACTACGAAACATTAACAGACTTGATAAATGAAAAGCATATCTCTGTCCTGCAATCATGGGCGCATAGCCATAATATGAAATTGCGTTACCAGACGTACGGCTTACCGACTGACATGACTTCGAGCCTCATGAGTGTTGATGTACCCGAAGCAGAATCTCTAGGGTTTAAAGACAACACGGAGTCTGTGCGATTGCTATCAGGAGCTGTTCATATGGGACGCAAACCTATTTATTCTTATGAACTAGGTGCCGTTCAAGGAAAAGCATATGAACAGCAATGGACAGGTGCCGATGGATTGTTATGGAAAATGCATCAAGCTCTTGCTGGAGGGGTAAATCAAGTTGTTTTACATGGCATGTCATATAACTCAAGTTCTGTTACCGGACCAGTAGAACCCATATTTAACTGGCCAGGCCTGTCACTGATGGGAACGGCATACTCCAATGAATGGGGAAACCGGCAACCAATCTTTGAACATAGCAGAATGATGACTGATTATATAAGCCGGCTTCAATTTATTTTAAGACAAGGAAGACCAAGAGTGGATCTGGCTATTTATCGTCACGAATATGATGGAGTAAATTATTCGATGGAAGTAGAATGTTCGTCGCTCCAGCAAGCTGGTTATACCTACGATTATATTAGTCCAGTATTGCTGCAATTAGACAATGCCACTGTTGAAATTGTAGATGGAGAACCCGTCTTGGATTCTAAAGGGGCTGCTTACAAAGCGCTGGTTGTTAGCCAGCTGATGAATCGAGAAACAAAACAGCTTGAAGGCCCGAAAGTAAATGTTGAAGTGATGAAAAAATTCATCCATTTGGCGAGTGAAGGGCTTCCTATTATTTGGGTGGGGGATCAAATGCTGCAACCCATTTCATATGAAGATGCCAATCATTTCGAAACGATTAACTCTCTTTATAAAGAGTTGACAAGTTTTTCAAATGTATTTGTAATCAATAAAGCGGAATTAGGAGAACTCACGATTTCAAAGGGTTTCGATACGATAAAAAACAATCAGGTGGCAAGTGTGAGAAGGCAGACTGATTCAACTGACCTTTACTTCCTTTACAATCAATCTACTGATGAAAAGTTTGCTGGAACTATAACCGTTAAAGGAAAAGGGCAGCCGTATTTACTTGATTTGTGGTCTGGAGATATTACAGCTCTGCAAAACAATTCGTTAGCTAGTACTGGATTTACATTTAATTTGGAAATGGAGCCGGGTGAAACAAAACTTATTGCACTAGGCAAACTTAAGGAGACCAGGAAAGAAGCCGATTACAGAGAAACGACTGAGATGTTTTTAAACAAATGGCATCTAGCGATAAACAGCTGGGAAGCAGGAGAAACACCCACATCTACAGTCATAAATAAATATGAATGCCAGTTGGATGACCTGATTCCTTGGAAGGAGATAAATGGACTTGAGAAAGTGGCCGGTATTGGATTATATGAAACGAGAGTTCTGATTCCTCACAATGTCTCTCGCGCCATTCTTGACATTGGTTGTGCATCGGACACTGCAAAAGTAATTGTGAACGGAGAGCATCTACAGTTGAATCAAGTAAGCTGGAAAGTGGACATTGCACCGTATCTCTTTAAGGGAGAAAATATTATTCAAGTGGAAGTGGCTACCACGTTGCATAATGCTCTTTCACTATACGATCATTCAAAAGTTCCCGTGAATTATGGCATGATGGGTCCAGTTAAATTAAAATTAACAAATAGTGAATAAGACTTTTGATCTGATTTTCTGTATGTAAAAAATTAACACTTGAAATGCAATGGAAACGGGTCCAGCCGAAAAAAACACATGCGCTCTCCCTTTCGTTCGCATGGTTTCAACGTCTGCTTCTTTGTGATGGGCTGCCAGTGTAATGGCAGGCAGTCGTTGCTATCACAGGCGCGAAATGAAGCGGTTTCATTTTACTGATCACACTCATTGAATAATTTGCAGAACAGAAATCAAATCTATCTAAATATTTAATTAAGAGGAGTAAAATCTAATATGAAAAAGCAAGTATTTAACCCTTATCTTCCAGGTTATGAATATATTCCAGATGCGGAACCTCATATATTCGATAACCGACTCTATATCTTTGGAAGTCATGACCGCTTTGGAGGGAATGATTATTGTGAAGAAGATTATGTGTGTTGGTCTGCTCCTGTAAGTGATATGTCTGACTGGAAATATGAAGGGGTAATCTATAGGAAAGATCAGCATCCATATAAAATTGGAACAGGGAATCTTTATGCACCAGATGTAGCAAAAGGTCCAGATGGACGTTATTATTTATATTATTCTATAGCTGATTCGAGTATTATTTCAGTTGCAGTATGTGACACTCCAGCAGGTCAATATAAATACTACGGGGACGTGCGTTATACCAATGGTCATATTGCTGGGAGTGATAAGTCTGATTATTTCGAATTTGATCCTGCCGTGCTGGTAGATGATGATGGACATATTTATATTTATTCCGGTTCCGGACAAAAAACCAATGAGAAATTTGGACATCCGGTTGTTGGGGCTTTTGTTCGAGAATTGGATTCAGATATGCTTACGCTATTGACAGAACCTAGAATTATCATGCCTGCAGATGAAGATAGAACAAAGCCGCATTTTTTTGAGGGTTCTTCTATGCGTAAAATTAACGGTTTATATTACTTTATTTACTTCTCTACTGATATTACCGGATTAAATTATTGTACAAGCAAATATCCTGATAGAGACTTTATATATCGGGGACGTTTACATTCGTCCAGTGATCTCGGACTTAATGACCGACCAATAAGCAATGCAGTAAATCCAATTGGTAATAATCATGGGAGTATTGAATGTATTAATGGAAGGTATTATGTGTTTAACCATCGGCATACAAACCGCTCGTATTTTTCTAGACAGGCTGTGGCCGAGCCTATATCAATTCAATCAGACGGAACTATTCTGCAGGCAGAAAGCACCAGTTGTGGGCTCAATGGTGGTCCTCTCACAGAAAAAGGTGAGTATCCGGCCTATATTGCCTGCAATCTTATGAATAAAATGATAGATGGAAAACGCAACCCATTAAGTGGGCCTTATGTAACGCAAGAAGAAGTAGATGGTAAAGAACATCCAATACAATATATTGCTAATATAAAGGATGGTTGCTTAGTAGGATACAAGTATTTTCAAATTTCTGATGCGAATAAAATCTCTGTTCAAGTTCGTGGGATCGCTAAGGGCAATATTAAGGTGCTTCTAGGAGAGGAAGGTGCTCTTTTTACTGAAATTCCAGTAAATATTAGTTCAAATGAATGGATGGTATATGAGAATGAGTTTGGTATAAACTCTGATGTACATCCTATTTTCTTTCAGTATGAAGGAGAAGGTACATTAGAAATGCTCGCTTTTACAATCTCTTGAAATTGTTGTTTTACATATAAAAAGTCTACAGTTATGATTTTTGGTTTTTTCTGCACACTGGTTTTAAGAGAAAGTGATTTCATTCGCTTTTTTCCAAAATCGCTAAAAGACAAAACGTATGTTATGTTGTGATTTCTTCTGCAACACGTGCATTTTACAGACGTCCTGGTCCAGTATGAGAAAAAGTTTTGACCGGTGTGACAGAGTCTTTCACATAAAATCATTGCTCGTAGATTGCACGAATGTTTTCAGCCAAGATAGTACGTGCATCTGCTTCGCAACTGAATGGAAGTACACGGTGCTCCGACTGTTGTGTACAAGCGGTATTCCTTTTCATTTGGTATTTGAAACTCGATCCATTCTGTTGACCGCATAGCTTCTTCTTTCGCGGACTCTGTTACACTGAATGTGTCGGGTATCCGGGAAAGAAAAGGGACTCCTTCTTAATTTCCTAATTGTAAAGATTATACACGAGGCAAATCCGTTGGGTCAGTATGCAAATGGATTCAATTTTAAGAACCGCTAATTCTTACTGGATTAGCGGTTTTTTTAAAAAAAAAGTTGAGTGAAGAGTGAAAGCGAATTAACGAACGGCTGGATTTCTTCGGTATTGATTTGGTGTTAATCCCGTATATTTCTTAAACATGCTTGAAAAGTAACTTTGATCATTGAATTGAAGAAGCATACAAATGTCCGCCACAGAATGTTCAGAATGGATAAGTAATTTTTGAGCTTCTTTTATTTTTTCATCTTGAATGTATTTTCCAAGCGGTTTGTTGGTTTCTTTTTTAAAAAGCTGTGACAAATAAACGGGATTCAAATGAACCATGTCTGCCAGATCCTTAATAGAAATTTGCCCGAAAATATGATTGAATATATAGTTTTTACAAACTTGTACAGCTTTAGAGTGATTATTTTCTCTGTTTTCATTCATACGGTCAACTAATGAAAATAAGAAGTCATTTCCAATCAACTCGACTTTTTGTAGTTCAGAAGTTTCTTCTACTTTTTGAATGCTAACATCACTCATCGTATAAGCGATTTCAGGGTAAAGCCCGCCGTCAATTGCTGCTCTCGTTGCAAGTGCAATAGAGATAATGGTTTGATTTTTAATATTACGTAGGTGGCTTTTTTTTGAAAGCAGGCCCACACCCTCAATTTTGATCGTATCCAAATGCTGCTGCAATTCTTCCTTATCCCCTTCTTTTACACATTGCCAGATTTTCTGTTCGACTCCATAATCCATATGAAAAGAAGCATCAAGGCGGCGGTTGCGTAACAATTGTTCAAAATGGGTTGCTTCGGATTTTTCAGAATTCTTCATTTGGGATTTAACTAATTCTTCTTCAAGCGGTTCTTGGCATATTAAATAGTAAGTAAGGCAGCAAAGAGACAAAATGCGTTTTTGGTTTAACCACTCTAATTGGCTGTAATAAAGGAACAATTCTTCCTGATAGGCGGAAGATATTTGAAGGTCCTCGCTAATACCATATACCATGCTTTCGGTCACTTCGTAGGAAGAAAAAGGTCCTATTATTATCGTTTCGATTGAAGACAAATGAAATACAATAAACGTCTCTAGATAATTCGTTTTTCTAATTAAGGGAAGGTTTTGCTGATCTTCAGGTTGAATAAGCCGGCGTATAAACTCTTCTATTGAATGAAAAAGAGGATGTTTCACCTGATCTCCATAGCTAGAAATGAGATTGTTTTTATTATTTAAAATGACAATGGGAACGTTATATGCATCACAGATTATTTTAGAGATAGCTTTTAAGTTCTGTGTCATTATTACCACTCCTCATTCTTCAGAAAAATAATGCGATTAGGTATATTTTACTATAAAAATATATAAATACACATATTTTTTATTCAGCAAAAAGATTAATCTTACATTAAGTTGAAAGCGTTATCAAAGTGAAAATCAAGAAAAAAAGGGAGGGTAGAAAGTTTAAGAAGTGCGACCTTTGTTCAATAGTATGTGCTACGTTTTTTCTCGCCTTAAAAGATCTTTGGTGATTTATAGAAGAATGTATAACCTTTCTTCCCTAATAATGATTAGAAGAGGGAGCTCGGTAATTTTATTATCCGAAAGGAGACTGGGATTTTGAAGGCTGAACATGTAATAGAAGAATCTATAGAAAATAAGGGACCAAGAAAAGGGACCAATCTCGGGGTAGATGCTCAGGGAATCCAGAAAACTATGAAAAAGCGGCATTATTTAGGAGATGGGGCGGGTCAGGTTCCATTAAATGCTGTTACCGGTCTGGTTGGCATGGTAACTTTTTTCTATACGGATAAAATTGGAATGTCTGCTGGAGTTGTCGGTACTATATTATTATTGGCTCGTGTATTGGATGCGTTTACAGATATATCTATGGGAATTCTTCTCGAAAAGACTAAATCGAAATATGGAAAGGCACGTCCTTGGCTGTTATGGATGGTGATTCCCACTCTGCTTTCAATTATATTATTGTTCACAGTTCCAAAAGGCGCTTCATCAACAGTACAAAACATTTATGTATTTATAACGATTGTGCTGGCGACAGGAATTGTATATACGGCTACTGCTATTCCTTATAACAGTATTGTAGCTTTACGGACTAGAAGCTCAGAAGAAAGAGGAAAGATGGGAATTACCCGGTCTATTTTTGGATATATCATTGGTATGATCGTCGCCATTGCTTTAATTCCTATTACAAACCTGTTAGGAGGAGATCAAAGAGCCTGGGTTATCGTTGGTGCAGTGATTGCTGTTGTTTCAAGTATTTGTTTATATCTAGCTTTTCTTGCTTCAAAAGAGGAAGTTACTGAAGCGCAGGTACAGGATAAAGAAGACGCCGTAACACTAAGAGAAGGTCTAGGGCTATTGTTTAAAAATAAGTACTGGGTCATTATGTTTTTTGTTTTGTTGTTGATGAACATGATGTCTGTTTTAACTGCCTCAACAGGAATTTACTACACAAAATACATTCTTGGTAACGAAAATCTGATCGGTGTTATGGGAGCTGCAGGTCTTATACCTGTTGTACTAGGGTTTGTTGCTGTGGGTCCAATGGCCAAAAAGTTTGGCCTTGCCAAAGCAGTTCGCATTGCTTTAATCTTGGGTGGAGTTGCCGCTTTAATAAGGTGTTTTATGCCGTATAGCTTTATGGGAGCACTCGTTTTGGGAGGGGTAACTTCATTTGCTACGATTCCTTTAATGGCATTGAGTATTGTATTGATCAACAATACAGTTGAATATGGGGAATGGAAATTTGGTAAACGAACGGTAGGAATGATTAATAGTGGCAATAGCTTTGGAGGAAAATTAGGAAGTGGTCTTGGAGCTGCCATAATTGGATGGATTCTTGCTTTTGGACAGTATGATGGCACGTTAGCTGTACAACCAGATTCATCTATATTGAGTATTTTGGCTCTGACGGTTTATCTTCCATTCGTTTTCTTTGTTATTATTTATCTTCTCTTGCGCAAATATGATCTGGATTTAAAATACCCTCAGATTGTAAAAGATCTTGAAGAAAGAAAAGCAAATTAATAAAAGTTGACGAAAAGCCCTTAGAACGAAGAAAATTCGAAAAGATAGTTGACAGGTAAACCCCTCTATTAACACAAAAGAGGGGTTTTTTGAGCCTTACAATTTATAGTATAGTGCGTATCTGAACAAAACAATGTGGGTCCTATTTTTTAATGCTTTAAAAATAACTTGAGAAAGTCCTATTATATTATCATCCACAACAATGAACTTTTCATATACAAAAGAAAAGCCTAAATAAATAATTTTATATATTTAACAACAAAATTATTTAAATGTGCATATATCTTTGAATACTAAAAGATTAATCTAATTACAAGCTGAAAGCGTTATCTATAAAATTTAAATAAGATATAAAAAAGTAGGAAGTGAATAGTATGCGATTTGAAAATATCAGCCTGAATAATAAAAAGGAAGTGGTGTTGTCAGCCTATTTATTGGACAATTCAGCGGAATTCAACAATGTTAACGCTCGGCCAGCTGTGTTGGTATTTCCAGGAGGCGGATATTACAGTACCTCTGATCGGGAAGCAGAACCGGTAGCGATGGCTTATTTGGCAGAAGGATTCAATGCATTTGTGCTTCGCTATTCAACAGGAGAAGGTTCGGAATTTAAAGCCGCTTTAAAGGATGCAGAAGAAGCCATTGCCCTAATACGAGAAAAAGCTGAATTGTGGGGAACAGATGCCAATAAGATTGCTGTTGTTGGCTTTTCTGCTGGTGGGCATCTCGCAGCCGCGTTAGGAACAATGGGAGGAACTAAGCCGAATGCCCTGGTGTTGGGCTATCCATGTATCTTGGATTCAATCAATCTTGCTTTTCCAATTCCTTCATTGGATCGGAAAGTGGATTCTTCCACACCTCCCACTTTCTTGTTCTCAACCTTTGAAGATGGAGTTGTGCCGGTTGAACATACCCTTCGCTTTATGCAAGCGTTAAATGAACAAAACATTGCGTTTGAATCGCATATTTTCCAGAAGGGCGTCCATGGACTTTCGGTAGCCAAGCCCTTGTCTTCTTCAGGAGTGAAGTCTTTTGTGGATAAAGACTTTGCTCAATGGTTTGGATTAAGTGTTTCCTGGCTTCACAAAGTGCTAGGAGATTTTCAAGCAGACAAAGAAAGCTTAATACCGGATGCGGAGGAGGTAAAGGAGTATTCAAGTGAGGTTATGCTCGGAGCGTTGCTGGATTACCCTGCATGCAGAAACCTGCTGGTTGAGTATATTCCTGCTTTTGCAGACAAGGAGTTGGTGAAAGGTGTAAGACCTTATTCACTAAGTCTTATTAACCGACATCTGCCTAATCCTCTTTCAAAAGAGTCACTTTTAGAACTAGACAAGCGTTTAAAAGCCATTCCTTACATCAAATAAAGTGTGAAATGGAGTTTTCTATATGAAAAAAGGTATAAATAGCATTGTTCAAAACATGACATTAGAAGAAAAAGCCGTACTGTGTTCAGGAGCGGATTTCTGGAGCACGAAAGCAATTGAACGGTTAGGAATTCCCTCGATTGCTCTGGCGGACGGGCCTCATGGTGTCCGGAAACAAGATGGTGAAGCAGACCATCTCGGCTTAAATAAAAGCATTCCGGCTACATGCTTTCCAACGGCAGCTGGAATGGCAAGCTCCTGGAATCGCGATTTAATTCATCGAGTTGGACAAGCATTAGGAAAAGAAAGTCAGGCGGAAGGAGTTTCCATCTTGCTGGGTCCTGGAGCTAATATAAAGCGTTCACCGCTTTGTGGACGTAACTTTGAATATTTTTCTGAAGATCCTTATTTAACGGGTGAAATGGCGGCAGCTCATATTACGGGGGTGCAAAGTGAAGGAGTCGGGACATCTTTAAAGCATTTTGCTGTTAACAATCAGGAGCACCGCCGCATGACAACGAATGCGGTTGTAGATGAACGGACATTGAGAGAAATCTATTTGACCGGCTTTGAAATAGCCGTGAAAAAAGCGCAGCCGTGGACAGTGATGTCTGCTTACAACAAGGTAAATGGAACATACTGTTCTGAGAACGAAGAACTTCTGACAAAGATTCTGAAGAAAGAATGGGCGCACGAAGGAATCGTTGTATCAGATTGGGGAGCTGTAAATGAAGCTGAGAAAAGTGTAGAAGCCGGAATGGAACTCGAAATGCCAGCCAGCTCTGGTTCGGGTGCTAAACGTATCTTGGAAGCAATTGAAAAAGGAGAGCTTTCAGAGAATGCCCTGGATGAATCAGTTAAGCGGCTATTGAAGGTCATCTTTAAAGCTGCGGAGTCACAGAAAGAAGGAGTAACCTACGATAAAGAAGCGCATCACCAGCTGGCAAGAGAAGCAGCAACGGAATCGATGGTTCTTTTGAAAAATGAAAATCAGATTTTACCTTTATCTAAAGCAGGCCATGTTGCTGTAATTGGAGATATGGCAGAGCATGTCCGGTATCAAGGAGGAGGCAGCTCGCATATTAACCCAACCCAATTGGATTCTATTTATGGAGAAATCGTAAAAACAGCTGGGAAAGATGCCTCCGTTACTTTTGCGCGTGGATATGATGTGAATCATGATCAGGCTGAAGAAAAAGACTTGTTGCGTGAGGCGATGATACATGCCTCTACAGCTGATGTAGCAGTCATTATCTCAGGGTTGCCAGACCGGTATGAGTCAGAAGGGTATGATCGGAAGCATTTGAGTATTCCTGAAAACCAGCAGGAGCTGATTAAAGCTGTTGCATCCGTGCAGCCAAATACAGTGGTTGTCCTATGCAATGGGTCAGCTGTAGAAATGCCTTGGGTCCATCAAGTGAAAGGAGTGCTTGAAGCATACTTGAGCGGCCAGGCAGCTGGCGGGGCAATCGCTGATTTGTTATTTGGCGACGTAAATCCAAGCGGGAAACTGGCTGAGACATTCCCTGAAAATCTGGAAGATACACCTGCTTACTTGTTTTTCCCCGGAGAAGGCGATCAAGTGGAGTATCGTGAGGGCATTTTCACTGGCTACCGGTATTACGATACCAAAAAAGTGAGTCCACTGTTCCCATTCGGATTTGGACTTAGCTACACGAGCTTTAGCTATTCAGGTTTAGCGGTTGATCGTAAAGAAATAACTGATGAAGAGAAATTGACTGTTCAGCTCCAAGTGAAGAACATCGGCAGCCGATTTGGAAAAGAAATTGTTCAATTGTATGTGTGTGATGCTCAGTCAAGCGTTTCACGTCCGGAGAAAGAGCTAAAAGGATTTGCGAAAGTAGCTCTTCAGCCGGGTGAAGAAAAAACAGTCCGTTTTGAGCTTGATAAGCGCAGCTTTGCCTACTTTAATACAGATTTAAATGATTGGTATGTAGAATCTGGAGAGTTTGAACTTTTAGTTGGACAATCATCTGCTAATATTGTGCTGAAAGATACAGTATTTGTCCAATCGACTGCAGAGGTTGTTCCGGTTTTCCACCGCAATACGACACTAGGCGAGCTCATGAGCAATCCTAAAACCGCAGTTATTTTGGAACAGATGCAAAGTATGATGGAAGGCAGTGCAGAAGCCGGCGCTTCAGATGCAGTATCATCGGATATGATAGAGGCAATGATGCAACACCTGCCGCTGCGTGCGTTAATACCCTTTTCGCAAGGAAAAATGAGCGAAGAGGTGCTGGAGGAATTGCTCCGCCGGTTTAACGAAGCCGTAAAGCCGCCGTCATCATTGAAATTAGAGCGTGTTAGTTTAGGAGGAGAAAATGATTAATTTATCAGAAGTTAAAATAGGTACGTTGCTGGAAAATAAACAGACCTTGGAAGTATTGGAAAAGCATATGCCTGAGTTTGTGAATGAACCGATATTTAGTTTGGCTTCTGATTATACATTATCTCAGTTTGCTGCGCTACCTCAAGTAAATCTTCCTGAAGAAGTGTTAGCATCGATTCAAAAAGAGTTGGATCAGACCCGGCCAGTTGAGCCTGCACTTAATGAAACGAATAGATCAGCCGAACGTAAGAAAACAGATCCAGAACGTATTCACGAAGGACAAGTGATTGTGATTACAGGTGCAGCCAGCGGCATTGGAAGAGCAAGTGCACAACTGATGGCTGAAAAAGGAGCAAAAGTGGTCCTTGTTGACTTCCAGCAGGAAGCTGGAAAAGAAACATTAAAAATGATTCAAGACAATGGCGGAGAGGGCATTTTTATTCAAGCAGATGTTTCTATGAGCGAAGATGTACAAAATTATTTGAATCAAACAATAAAAACGTATGGAAAAATAGACGTGCTTTTCAACAATGCGGGTGTGCTGCAAATCTTTTCCCGAATAGAAGATATTGAAGAAGATCATTTTGAGAAAATTATCGATGTGAATTTAAAAGGTGTTTTTTTAGGAATGAAGTATGCTTTAAAAATAATGAGTGAACAGGGCTACGGAAACATTATTAATACAGCCTCTACTACGGGGATTCGGGCAGAGCACAGCCTTGCGGCATACACAGCAAGTAAGCATGGTGTAATTGGGTTAACAAAAGCAGGAGCACTGGAGTATGTAAAGCGCGGCATTCGTGTAAATGCAATATGTCCTGGTGGAGTAGCAACCGCCATTACTGCAGGTGTTCCACAGCAGATCCAGGAAACAGGATACACACCGGAAGAATTTCCAAATATGCGGATTGGTCGATTCGCAGATTCAGAAGAACTGGCTGCTGTGGTTTCGTTTCTTGCATCTGGTAGTTCCAGCTATATGACCGGTTCTGTTGTACTGGCTGACGGCGGACTAACGCTTTAATAGAAAGACAAAAAATGAGGTAAAAAAAGTCGGTTTCCAAAAGAAATCGGCTTTTTCTTTGGCTTATTATATAAAGGGAGAAATGAATATGATAGGAAAAATTCGAAATTTTAGTGTTTCAGGAAAGTTCTATTTACTAATTTTTTTAGCAATTATGTTTTTAATCTTAAATGGATCTTTTGGAAATTATAATTTAACGAAAATGACAGAACGGGCTGAAAGCATGTATGAGCAGCAATTGATTCCTTCCCATATCCTTTATTACTGGGGGTGTAGTTCCACTACCAGCGAGGTGATTTAACATATACTATCTAATCACCTTTAATGTGTTTTGCACATTTGCCAGCAAAATTTGTTCCATTTCGCTAGGCGATTCCTTCATGCCGTGCTTGATCCATTCGTTTGCACCCCCCATATCGCTCCAGCCCAGAATGCGTCCAAATACTTCTGATCATGCGGTTCTTCCGAGTGTTCCGTTTCACTTAACTGAATATGTTGCCTCAAAAAATCCCACAGCCATTCTTTCCAGCCTTGCAATTCAGCCGCGAACGTAGACCTTTGCGTTCACTATGACCTATCGAGCATTTCTGTTTACATACTTACTTTCATAAAATTGTTCATTTTGTACTATTTTATCATCATGATAATCCTAACGTACCGATCATCCTCTACGTTACAATGACAACAGTATAAGACAAGATTAAGATTAAGAGAGGGAGACTGTGATGTATAAATTTAAAAAATATCAGAAACCTGAGGTTTTGCAAAATCATTTAAATCTTGGAGGGGAAAATCCTGAAGGAGAAAAGATTAATGTAACAAGTTTATATATAACACGCAATGGTAAGCCTTCTATTCCGGTCATGGGTGAATTTCATTATTCCAGATATAATAGAAGTGACTGGTATAAAGAGCTTTGTAAAATGAAAGCAGGCGGAATTACGCTTGTATCTAGCTATGTGTTCTGGATCTATCATGAAGAGAGCGAAGGGGTATTCGACTTCTCAGGTGACAATGATCTCCGGGCTTTTATATTGGAATGTGAGAAGGCCGGGCTTGAAGCTGTCATAAGGATTGGACCATGGGCGCACGGCGAATGCAGGAACGGCGGACTTCCAGACTGGCTGCTCCAGAAACCATTTAAGCTGCGTGAAAACAATCCAGAATATCTTAAGAAAGTACGTATCTTTTATGAGAATATTTCGAATCAGGTACAAGGGCTTTTCTACAAAGATGGAGGAAACATCATTGCCGTTCAGTTGGAGAATGAGTTAACCAATGATGCTGAGCATCTGGCCACGTTAAAAGAAATTGCTGTGGAATGCGGCATGATTGCTCCAATATATACGGTAACTGGATGGAATGCTGTTGAGGGAGCTCGAATTCCTGTTGATGAGGTGTTTCCTGTATTTGGGGGATACTGTGATGCTCCATGGGACGATCACCTAAATCAACTTCCGCCATCTCCTCATTATTTCTTTACTGGTATGAGAAATGACACAGGCATAGGAGCTGATCTCCTTCCTCAAGCAATTGAAGAAGATGGGCAATGGCGATTGCCATATGAAAGATATCCATTTGCAACTTGCGAATTGGGTGGAGGTATTCAAGTCACACATCACCGCAGACCAATAATTAAAGGTATGGATATTTACAGCATATCGCTTGTAAAGATTGGTGATGGTAACAATCTGATTGGCTACTACATGTACCATGGTGGAACCAATAAAATTGGCAAGCTGTCGACTTTCCAGGAATCAAAAGCAACAGGTTATCCGAATGATTATCCCATTCTTTCATATGATTTTCAGTGTGCATTATCGGAGTATGGAGAAGTTCGAGAGCAGTACAGACTGCTGAATATCCTTCATTTGTTTGCACAGGATTTTGAGGAGACACTTGCACCGATGACCAGAGTAGAAGCTGAGAATTCAGTTTCAAGAGAGGATACTACATCATTGCGATATGTGATGCGGACAGATGGTAAGAGTGGATATGTATTTGTTAACCATTATCAAAGGCTTTCTAAGCTACAAGATGTACGGAACGTTCTAATAGATACAGGTAGTGTCATATTCCCGTCGATTAATGTATGTGGAGAAGTAAGCTTCTTCATGCCGTTCCATATGGAGTTGTCAGGTATTGTTCTTGACTATGCCACAGTGCAACCGCTATGCAGAGAAGGAGATACCTACTTCTTTGCGCAAATTCCTGGAATTACACCAGAATATCAATTTAGTGATGGACAGAATATAACAGCTGAGGCGGGGTTTGAATCTGCATTTCAGGTCAACGGTACCACAGTTGTTACACTTAGTTGGGATCAGGCACGTTATCTGCGCAGACTGGATGGGGAGCTTTATGTAGGTGATGGATGTGACCTGTACAAAGTTGCTGGCGAAATTCGTTCTGTGGAAGACGGCGAATTCCAATATTGGTATTGGAATGGTGTAAGATTTAATCGACAGTCTATTCAGCAATCTTATGCAGCACCTGCTATTACGTACTATGATGTAGAACAGCCTCCTTTTGAACCGAAACATACAGAGCAACTCCATATAGGCGGGGAGCGAAAAGTCAAATGGCAAAAAATCTCCGTTACAGGATCAGAAGGGTTCTTAGATATTGATTACTATGGCGATGTTGCACAAATCTACGTAGATGAAGAACTCGTTGCTGACAGTTATTATTATGGAGATGTGTGGAGAGTACCAGCAAGGTTGTTGGATGGAAAGCAATGTTACCTTGCGGTATCGGAAATGCGAAACGATTTCTATAGAGAGTTTGAGAGCAAGAACCGTTAAGTAAGTTATACAGCAGATTTGAAGCAGCGTAGATTTATTAACATGAGTTCATGTTATTTAAAAACCAGAATCCTACATTTGAGAGGGTTCTGGTTTTGTTTAACGATGGGTACTAATCATGAACTAAGTTCATCACTTCATGGGGAGTAATCAATCCTTAGTTCATTTCCATTAATTACTGATTTATAATTATATATAAGTCTAAGATTAAAATATATCTACATTCAGATTGCAGTACTTCAGAACAGTATTGTTGTCTCATTTTGAAGGAGAGATCTAAGAGGAGCATGTTACCGTTCAGGCTTTTTCATAATAAAGGCAAGATCGAATTACCATTGTCATTATATAGCTGCGGATTACATCACCAGCACATGATGCATCGGCCTATTGGTTATCCAACATTTCAATGCATGATTTGCTTTGGAGGATCAGGGACCTTTCACTTTGAAAACATGCCTTCCATTAAGATGAAAAGGGGAGATATCTTATTTGTGCCAGGCAAGCTCGCTCATGATTATGGTCCATCAGCAACTGAACCCTGGCTATTAGGATTTATGGGAATCGAGGGAAGCTTTGTTGAGTCCCTTGTTAACGCACTACAACTTACAATTATGAAACCAATCTCAGTGAATGAATCAAAGATACAGCAGCTTGAATCAGATATCAAGGAGCTATGGCGTGTAAGCGAACCTGAGGAGAGCGATCCATATCATGCGGCTTCTACGAAAATATATAGTATGTTAACGTACATCGCTACAACAACTCAAAGCGAGAAGCCAATGCAAAACTATCGAAGCAGCACGAGCGCCAAAGAAATGCTTCGCGCCTCGGTACAATATATGGAACAGCATTATATGGAAGACTTAAGCCTCGCTAATATTGCAGATGCGGTCGGTTAATCCAAGCAGCATTTTCAACTTAAGTTTAAAGAGATATATGGCGTGAATCCCAGTCACTATCTGCAACGCCTTCGATTGCTCAAAGGGGCAGAGCTTCTATCTGAACATTCAGAGCTGTCTGTAGGTGAGCTCGCGAGAATGGTAGGTATGGATTTAAAATATTTTGTACGTATATTCAAACGAGAGCATGGAATCACTCCCGCCAAATATCGATCACGGTTTAGTACTTTATAACTTTCAAAGCCTCTTATAAAAATCGTGAAAAAACGGGCCTTTAGAATCTTCTTAGGCTCGTTTCGCGTTCAAAGAGTTCATTATCAAATAAACTGATTTAGGTGGTTATATAGATGATTTAATAGGGGGATTCAGATATGAAAGGAGGGCAAAAACATTATCATTTACAGGAGGATTTGTCGGGGGACAAGAACTTGTACCGATTACCGAAATGGACAAGAACATATTCCCATTACCGATTAGGCATCTATCTAATTGATGTTCACATGTTAACTCATTAAGCTAACGGGCAGGATAGTTTAATTCACTTCGCGATGCAGATTTTTCGGCTTAATATCGAAACTTTTTCCAAGTGTTTATAGTC
>NZ_JACSQL010000024.1 GCF_014836635.1 Paenibacillus gallinarum
ATTGAGCAAATGGAGGAAAGTAATCAAAAACCAATGACATTTTCTCCAAAGTAATTGTTCCAAAGCAGCGAGATTACGAACAATTTCAACATTTAAATTTAAGTAACCTAAAAGGGATTGTAGCATTTGAATTTAAGTAACTTAAAAGATTTCAATATCAGGAATTTAAGTTACTTTAATATTTTTATTCAATTGATTCTTTCGTATATATGAAGGTTTATGTTAATATATTTTTTTACAGGGAAATAGTAGAAAAAAAGGGAGTGCGTTTTTTAATGGTGCCATTAAATCTTATTGTAGGAACATTCTTGTATCGGGTTATCACAATAGTTGTAGCATTATTACTTTATCGGATAATATGGGAACGATATTTTAATAGATAAGATGATATGAAGACATTATACTTTCTTGATTAGTTGATGCGATTTAATTGAAAACACCTACTTATTTTTAATAATGATCGCTATGGTGTACTTTTTCACCTAGCGATTTTTTGTTTTTAATTATAATCATTTAGATTTAGAAAGAGATCATCATCAAAAAATTCCGAAAGAGTGATTCCAAATCCATTTGCTAATTTTACAAGTGTAATAATCGTTGGATACTTAGATCTTCCAGACATAATCTCTGCTACTGTCGATTGTTTTACATTGGATCGTCTAATCAATTCGTTTATTGTCCAACCTTTTTCTTTGCATAGAAGACGGACTCTTGTGGTTATCGCCTCATTAATCCCCACTATAGTGACTCCTTCCAACATTAAATTTTTTATGACTTTTAAATATTATGATCATTTGAAAATTGATCCTAAAATCCTATGTATGTAAATTTTAAATTTATAATTTTGTTTTAGTTAAGGGTGTCTCAACAACATCATATTAGCATCTGTCCTGCGTTCTAACAATGTTTCTCCTTGGAAATAAAATAGGTAACTTAAAATAAAATATTGTGTTTTAATTTAAGTAACTTAAAATAATTTCATCATTTGAATTTAAGTAACTTAAAAGGGTGTTCTCAAGGAGAACACCCTTTTTCGGCTAATCTTTCATACGAGAAGTAAACGCTTGTCCTCCAATACCTGGAGGGAGTTTTCGGCGTTTTTCTGTTGCTGGTTTGGCAGTTGTAGCTTCTATAGCAGGCTGCTGAGTGCTTTGTTTAGGGGCTGGAGCAGCAGTAACATCTTCATTTTTTGTGGCATTTAAGAAGTAAATAGCAGCAAATTTGAGGAAACCAGCTTGGCTACCATATTGCTTCATGGCTTCTAGGATATCTGCATGCTTTTTTTCATTAAAAGTGACTTCGACCCGTACTCTATCACTCAATGTTTATCACTCCGATCTTAAGCCGTTACCATCGATTTTGCGTATTTGTAAAATCCTAGGGCATTGGCAATTTCTGCATCTTTAACAAACTGTGCGTATGGGTATTGGCTTTTAACTTCCTCTTGGTTAATTAGATTTGACGTTCCACCAGTTAAAAGCATTGTATCGTTCCGTAGTGTAGCTTTTAGAGTCGTGCTAATTATATTAAGTACATCCCTCGTGTATTTGGTAATGGCTTTATTAACATAGGGTGTAATATTAAAGGATTCATTTTTATTTGGTTTAAAGAAATATCCTTCTAATGGATCTGAATTGCGAAGGATCATCTCGACTTCATAAGAGGTCAGACCCTTGATTCCTGAGTCAGTAACCAGGTTAACAATTCGATCATAGAGTTCGTATGCTCCGCTTGGTTTTTGAGTCCGTGGATTGCTTAGATTCATGTTTTTTAATGTATCAATCAGCATTGTACCACCGCCGATATCTACGACGACGACTTGCTCTTCTAAAAGGCTCGCCTTTTCTTCAACGATAAACCCATCAATGTCTAGCACTTCATTATAAGCCGTTCCGACTGGCTGTGGATTGACAATAACTTCTTTGACACGAACATTTAAACTGATGTCGTCAACTTTGATATTATGATCACCCAACAAAGTTTCCGTAAGAGCCTTTACTGCATCTTCGGTAAAATCGTCTGTTGGTACTCCAGTCGTTACGGTCACTTCTAGTATGCCTGTTCTTGCTTCTTCATAGTCAATAGCTAGCTCAGCTATCGACATGTCCGCTAGCACCTTAAATTCGCGGCGGGAATAGCGATCCTCAAAGCCAATCGTACTAATAAACTTTTCTTCTGCATGAACTAAATGCAGATCCGTTCCCCAGGCATAGGCGAATTCAGCATCTTTGCTAGATACGTATTTTTTTATATGTAGCTTGTCTTTAGTATGGAGCGCTGTGCGCTGATCTCCTAGATCGTCATAGTCCAGATAGTGAGAGGGTAGTATTTTAGCTCCCAAACGTTCTACTAGAGTTTTAGATTCACCCTTCTTTTTTTTACTAGATGCGACACGTTGCTGTTCTAAAGTCTTTTCAGAGATTAGTTTCACTTGCTTATTTCCTAGATCTAACGAGAAAATAGTCATTTTTTTCTCCCTCTCTTTATTACCGGTATTTTTACGGTACAGTTACCGCTCTACCTGCTATGTTACCGGTAATATAGCGGTATGTCAATAGAACACATCGAAAAAAGTACCGGTAATATACCGGCACTTTTTAAATCTTAAATAGTTTATACCCGGTAATATACCGGTATATTATAAATGAAAAAAAAGGCGCATTTCGTTGAAAATGCGCCTTTTGCTCATTTATATGAATCAAAAATGCTTGCAAAAATGATAGAATAGTGGCAAAATCATGATAGAAACAGAACGTATCTACATCTACTAACTTATAAATTAACTATCGGTTTTACATATAAAACAAAAAAAAATAAAGCACCACCACTTTTTTATAAAAGATTTCCGTTTGGCGACCGACTTCTTTTATAAAATCACAGGAGATTGTGCTTTACTTTTTTAAAGCTCTATTTGAGGTTCAATAATAACTTAACCTTTTTGTTAGGTCTATTATACCCTAATTGCGAAAAAAAAGTAAAGTATAAACTCTTATTTTCCTATTGCCTTTTTTATAGGCAGGTGGTGCGGAAATAGGAGTTTTCTTATGTCTACAGTGCAATCTAAGGTGCCGCAAGGCCATATATTACGTCGTTTTTTCAGATCGCAAATTCAAGAGGTTCCCAGCAAGCACAAACAAGCAGGTGCTGGCAGGGGATATGATTTTGGTTGGATTTATACCAGCCAAGATTGCCATACATATAATGCATGCCGGTCATATGATACATTGGCATCGCAATCTGAGAGTAACACGTACTACACCCCAAATACATTTTACCGCAACGATCGGCGCGCTCAGGAAACCCTTCGCTGGCTAAATGCTGTTGTTTTGGACGTTGATACCAAAAACGGCCAAAATGAAGGGCTAATCTTGCCTGATCTTTTAGATCGCATTGGTGCAGCTGGTTTGCCGCAACCTTCCCTTATTGTCCGGACACCTTCAGGTGGATTTCATGTGCACTTTATTTTAGATCAACCTCGTAAGGCTTACTCTAATGCTGTACGCCATTATCAGTTGCTTCAGCGTACTATGGCCGAAGCAATTGGTGCTGATCTTCAAGCAATCGGTGCTGAACGATTTTTCCGGATTCCCACAGACAATAACATTATCTTTCAAACGGATTCTACTGTTTCATTTGACGCTTTAAATGACTGGTACTGGATTAACCACGTAGATAGCCGTACAAGCTATTCTAGGGCTTCTGGACACGCTGATTTAAGTGGCAGAGGGATACTAAAGCATCCAGCCTTCCAGGCATTGCTTCAAGGAGTACAGGTAGGTGCCAGAGATAGGGCAGCTTATACTTTGGCACTGGCTTTTAAGGTGGAAGGGTATTCAGACGAAGAAGCTGCTTCAAAATTACATGCTTGGAATGAACTCTTGGATAGTCCTTTGCCATCTTGGCAAATAGATAAAAAAATAAAAAGTGCATACCGTGAAGGGGCGAAAAAAGGCCCGAAAGCATCCTTCGTCACCGAGCTATCTGGAATCCCATTTAAATATGGGTCTATTTGGGAGCCAGCAAAACCAAGAGAAGAACGAAAAAACAGCCATTTTGACGAATGGGAAAATGACATAATCCAATCTCTAAAGGTGTTGCCTGGAAATGAAATAATAGATTCACAACGAAAATTAGCCGCTTATTGGGGCATGTCTTTGTCGTCTTTTCAGCATGTAATTCGCAGTTTAATGGAATCGGAACGTATCACCGTAGAAGTTACCGGTAAAGGACGGGCAGCGAAGACGATCATTCGTCTTGTTTCGGGAGCCTTGGAGGAAGCTGCTGAACGTACTAAAAACAACATAGCCCCTGCTACTATAACAAACAGTTTGAAAACAGAAAGTTTAAATGTACCAGACTCCAATACACTTATTCTAGATACGGTGGTGGGTGGGTCCGGCCTGTTGGTTTGCCGTTTCATGTATGTGCACTTTTGGCTGCCTGGGTCTGATCCTCCTTGATCGGATGTGCCTTGTTTTTTCCGTGCTTGTTGTCTGCCTCTTATGGTCTAGTTTTTGTTCCCTCTAGTTCTTCTGTTGCATACGGGTGCTATTTTATGTCTGTTTTTCTGGGAGCTTGTATCCAATTTATGGTCATTTTTTACATTTTACTGGAAGTTTATTGCCCTGCTTTGATATACTAAAGGTGTAACTAAGCCGATACAAAAGCTATTAACTATAGCATTAATTAAGCTGTCGACTCTATACTATCTTAGTTACTAGTGATAATTGACGATATGCCTTACTGCTACTGGGGAGCGGAATCCATCCACCACCCGAAAGCAATTCCTGACCCCACCTACACAACGTCCGTAGTTGGGGTCAGGAATCACGGGTGGTGGATGGATTCTAAGTTAGTATGGTGAGTGAATGTGATTTAAGAATTTAAAGATTTAAGAGTTAAAGAGGTAGAGGAGGTAGTAAGGGAGGGGGGGATGAGTGATAAGGAAGAGATAGAAGATGAAGAGATAAAAGAGAAAAGATGAAAGAGAAGGAGTTATAGGTGAGGTTGTGAGTTAGTGTGGAGGTGGGAGTTAAGTTAGTGCGGAGTATTGATGTGAATGTGAGGTTAGAGTTACTTTAGAGCGGATCGTGGAGAACATTTTTGCGGGGTACTATATTGTTTGTGGTGAGTGCTACGTATAGAAATAACAGCGAGGTAGTAGCGAATTTACTGCAGATTGTGACAGGTCGTCACAGGTCCTGGATATATATTTTCTGTTCGTAAACGTGACTTTTTAGGTCTTTGATGAACAGCGATAATTGGTGATTAGTTATAGCCTTAGTTACGTTTTTAGTTACACTATTGGATCTACAGCTCATAGGTAGATGAAATGGCTGTATGAGTCATGGTTTTAAGTGAGAGCTAGTTGCTGAGTGTTCCCATTAAAGTAGGTCGCCATGTATTGTTGATTTGGGAGACAGATACCTAATAATGTTCACTTACAAACTTCGACTAACAAGGCTGGAAAATGATGGTTAACTTATGACTTTAGTTACGCTATTAGTTACTGCCTAGAAACGTTTAGGGTTGCTAAGCAAAATTTGGTATAGTTAGAAGGAGAGTGATTTAGACAACGAACGGGGGGCGCTTTTTTGTTAAGTAAATATACGGACTTTAAGGAGAAGGATTTAGAGATTCTACGCTTCATTTTGAAGCATGGAATTGTCACATCAAAGCAAATCCAAACCCACATTCAAGAGGATGGTATCCATAATGTGTACCGCAGACTGAGGAAGCTGGAGAAAGCAGGAATGGTGTGGAAGAAAAAGCTTGCACTTACGTTAAACGTTTATTTTCCCAAACGTGATGCTAGGGATTTCTTAGACTACCCTGTTACAGTTGCAAATGATACAACGTTGTATACAGCGCAGCATGATTTGATCATTAATGATTTAATTTTGCATTTGAAAGCGCAACTGAAAAATCAAAAATTCGACTATAAAACCGAACGGGAATATCGCTTTGAGTTGCTAGAAGATCGAGGTAAAGCGGAAATGCTTAAAAAGTGGAATGAGATCCGCGAAACTTTGCCCGACTTTGTCATTCTGTTAGCGAATCACACGATAGCCGTTGAAGCCGAACTGAATACAAAAACGGTATCCAGGCTGCAAAAAAAGATTGATTTGTATGCACGAGAGATCCGTGAGGGGAAATATACGGATGTTTGGTATTTTGTTCCTAACGGTACGGTGGGTAACGCTATCGAACGTGCGAAGGTTCTAGTGGCAAAAGAGTGGGCAAATAAAGCCCGTTCTGCAGAAACCGAAGCTGGCGTGAATGTATTTAAGCAAATCGGCGTGAAATCCCTACCGGAAGAGGTAAGGGGCTGAACATGTGCAGCGAAGTGCTGACGACGATCAACTACTACAAGGCAGAGGAAACGATGAGGAAGCCAGGACGGTAGGACAGATAGCAATTGCTGTGATCGGGCTAGTGGCTGCGTGTTTTACTTTATTTGCTCTTATAGCAGCGGCGCTAATTTATGTGGGAGTCGTGTTTGGGATCAAAAGGAAATGGATCTTGTACACACTCCTGCCAGTGGCTGTACTTGGTTTACTTATCATCCATGGTACGAATGAATGGATGGCTTTACTGGGATTTATGTCCTGGCTTGAGATCCCGTTCGTTACCCCACTAGCAGAAGAATACTTGAATCAGAACAAACCGTTTCCCATTAATGCTTACAGCTATTTAGGGACGTTGTCCTTAGGGATCCTGATAGCCAATGCAGCGCATCCATTTATCGAATACTACCGAAGTAAAATCATCAAGTCGAAGCATGATGGACTTAGGAAGCGAAAAAAAGAACGTGAATACCAAAAATTCCGACTAAACAGAGAGAAATACTTAAATAAAAAACAGCTACAATTTCGGAAATCCAACTCAGCAGAAAATTTTATTGGATACGACGAGTTTCAGGAGCGAGTGGCATTGAAAGCGCATGAGCCAAACCAGCATATATTGGCCGTTGCCACAACTGGCGGTGGTAAAACCGTTCTGATCGGAACGAACGTGGAAAATGCATTACGCCAAAACAAGCCTATTATCTTCATGGATGGTAAGGGCGAACTGAAATCCATGCTGGAATTTAAAGAAATGTGTGAGAAACATGGGCGCAAAGTCCACATGTTTACAGACATAGACGAACTTTCATTTAACTTTCTGCGGCATGGATCTCCAACGCAGCTGCGGGATAAGGTCATGAACTTATTTGAATGGTCCGAACCTTTCTATAAAACAAACTGTTCCAGATTTCTGCAGCTGGTTTTTCGGATGCTTCGAGATTTTAACCAGCCTATAGAACTTGAGACGGTATACCAATTTACAGCAAAATCTACAGTTGCACGGTTCCTCACTGAACAGACAGAACGAGCAAAAGTGATGGTTGAGGTTAGCAAACCAATAAAACCAGCTAAGCTTGTTATAGATCAAGAACTTCCTCCAGAAAATCCCCTAGAACCAGCACAAATAGAGGAACCGGAAGTAAAACCACAACCATCCACTGAAATGAATAGTGAAGAAACTACGAAACTGCAGGATGATGAAACATTACCAGCAGATCCGGATTTTGATTCTCTTGCTTCCCTTTTTGGGATCCAAGATGCATTAGAACCGAATGAGCCTAAAGCTATGCTTGAACCTGAGGAATTACCCGAGCAGCCTCCAAAGGAAGACGCTGAGAATGCTCCAGTCATTGATTTACTAGACGAACCTACTCCAGCAGAACCAGAAGAAGAAACAGCTTCAGTGAGAGCAAGCGAGCTATTTGAAGGGCTTGAAGATGATGATGCCGAGGATTCAAGTGAGTCCGAGGTTCAGTATCAGATAGAGTGGAACGAGGATTTGAGAAGAAAAATCGATTATTATCGGGATCGCTTTTTTGGATTAGAAGAAGAGGACGACGATAATGAATCTTCCGGAATCAATTTTACTACACTCACGAGTTTACGTAATCAGCTGGGCGAACTCATTGAATCGGATCTAGGACACTTATTTGTAGAAAGAGAGAACGGCATAGATCTCAAAACGATTACAGATAACAACGAAGTTGCGATATTCTCCATTTCAGGTAACAAGTATAAGGACTATATCAAGACACTTGGCCGTGTCGTCATTATGGAAGTGAACACCTTGGTAGATTACCGCCAAAAAGAAGGCAAGAAATCTATCATGTCCGTTTACGACGAATTTTCAGCTTATGTCAGCCACGAAGTGGTGGATGTTATCAATAAGAGTAGATCAGCTGGTTTTGAGTGCCTGTTGTCTGTACAAGGGTTGTCAGATATTGATGCCGTTGATCCTGTCCTTACAAGGCAGATCATCAATAACTGTAATACGTACATGATAGGCCGGGTTAACGATCCGGCAGATGCAGAAGTACTTGCAGCTGCATGCGGTACTTATGAAGATGCAGATATCACCAGTCAGGTCGAAAAGAATGTTTGGAAAAAGCGGTTTGAATCTGAAATGGGAACGGTACGAATGGTACAGCGCTACCGGGCACATCCGGATGATATTCGCGGACTTGGAACCGGAGAAGTTTTCTTGTGCCGGAAGACCATCGATCAGGAAGGAGCACCTTATGTAGCCCGTGTCTATGTTCGTAATGCACTAGATCTTACCGGAATCGGTGCTTAAATACAGGAGGTGTAACTATGGCGAAAAGTTTAGCCAAGCGGAAAGCTGAGGCTGATGCGCCGCGGCAAGAAAAAGTGTCTGCTATGGAGCAGAGTAAACGGTTTTTTCGGGTCTTACAGAAACCGAAGGTAGAAGAACGCAAAGCCTATCGCCCACGTGGATATCGTACAAGGAAGTTTGGAACGATTGTTTTTTGGATCATGTTTAGCTTTGTGTTTCTGGTATTTTTCTTCTCCACGCTGAATCCGTCAAAGCAAGAGGAAGTGAGCGCAGGAGCTGTGGAACAAACTCCAACACTAAACCCGGCCACAACGACTACAGCTGTTCAATACGCCGAGAATTTTGCCAAGGAGTATTTTACTTGGAAGCCAGGAAGCGAAGCACTGGCCAAGCGTCAAAAGCGTCTCGCGCCATATCTGGCTGAAGGTATTGATCCACACGCTGGCTTAGAGCCCACTTCACTAAAAACCACTTCGGTTTTGTTATCCTCGGAAATTGCCAATATCGAAGAAAAGGGTGATAACAAGGCTTACGTTACCCTTAAGGTGTATCAGAAGATTGGTATTCCGAAGGAAGTTGTGACTACAGACGAAAAGACGAAAAAGGAAACGACAACCACAAAATATGAATCTAAAGAAGTTAGCAAATTTTTTGTTGTACCGGTGGCCTATGCTCAGAATTATGGAATCTATGATCTGCCGAAATACACCTACATTAATCCGCAGACCACCGTTGTTGCAACAAACCAGACAACTGGCCTTCAGGACGTAGTAGAATCTGAAGTAAAGCAAAATATCCGGAATTTTTTAGATACCTTTTTTGGTTCTTATGCTGCAGATCCTGCCGACAAGTTAGCATATCTGCTTGAAGACGAAGATCATCCAAGCGGCTTAAATAAGCGCATGAATTTTGTGAACGTTAAAAATTCGCAAGTTTATCAGAGCGAAACTTTGGAAACTTATATTGTCTTTGCCACTGTAGTACTGGAAGATCCCGTTTCAGAGGACCGCTTTGTAACCAATTATAGACTCGATATTAAACAAAAAGATGGACGCTACGTTGTAAGTAAAATAGACCAACAATAGGAGGAATCAACATGAATATTGGTTTTGATGGGTTGCTAGACTGGGCATCAGAGCAAGGAGCGAATTTGATCCTGGTTGCTGCTATTTTCTTCGCCATTGTCCTTGCCTTTAAACGTCAGTTTATCGGTGCTATTGGTACATTTTTAGTGCTGCTGGTGGCATACGCGATTGTAGCAAAACCAGAAGTTCTAGGAAATATTTCGGAGTGGGCTACGAAAATGGTCGGCATAACTTAAGGGGGCATTCTTTATGCAGCAGCGGAAAGATATGTTTGTTCTCAATGAGTTTTTGAAGTTTGAACGCAAGCTGTATCAGTTTGCTGGCTTTAAAGTCGGCCGTCCTCTCAAATTAAAATCTATCGGTTACTTTTTTGGTATCGCCGCCATTATGGTTGTTTGGTATTACATTCCTGTACTGAATATACCTCTGAAAATAATTCCGAGTTCTCTTTTAATTGCTGCACCGTTCATGCTTACGTATCTCCTCATCGACGTGGGAACAGAGAACCGATCACCTATCAAGTTTGCAAGAAGTATGTTTCTGTATCACATGCGTAAATCAAAACGTGTCACGTACTTTAAAGGCATGGAGCTTGACCGTCCAAAATCATACGGTTTTGGCGGTCAACTTTCTACTAGAGAATATCGGCTGAGAAAAAAGAAGAAACGCACCAATTATCAATTCAAAGGATACATGACCATGCGAGATTAGAGGAAGGAAGGTGAGCTGATGAAGGTATTTACCGAATTCCCAACCAAACATATTGAAGGAAACCTAGCCTTTGGGCGGGATGGAAGTGTATGGGCTTATTATCAGGTCGAAGGTTATGGGTATGACTTCAGAGATTATGTTCAGAAGATACACCCTTACAATAATCAGCTATCTTATTATGTCGAAAATATGAGTGATCTCCACTTTCTTATGATCCCGTCCCTTACGGATGTAAACGGGATTTTAGATGAAACGATAGAGGACATTAAGCGAAAGGATTATCCTCTAAAGGAGAATGGTATTGATTATTTTGAGAGACTAAAACAGACACTCAGTAATCAACGTGCTTCCCGGGAAACGAACGAATATCATACCTATATTGGGGTACAACTTGATCCCAAGAAAAATGAGTTTAGGAAGGTTGGTAATACTGGATTAGCACTTGTTGCTGGACTATCGGATTTCATCAATGGTTTTAAATCACCCGTGTACCGTGCAATGGGACTCGAACCTAACGATATATTGAAAGTAGATATTGAGCAGTACAAACATCAGGCTGAAGGACTGCGAGAAACGCTTAGTCAATCGATGTCTTCACTAGTACGGATGCTGAGTAAGGAAGAAACTCTTTTTCTGATTGAACAGAACTTTAGCGTTACGCCTAACGATACGAAGCTGCGGAAGGGATACGAAACCAGTATAGACGTCTTTGGTGTTGATGGAGAGCGCAAGGAGCATGAAGCTCGCCGCGGGCGGGCGCAATCGTTCTATGAGCTGCAAAATGCAGAAATTGAAGAATACGATCAAAAGACGCTCAAGCTTTATAAAATGGTCGACGAGGAAATTAAGGAAAGTTACGTCCAGTACCTGGTTGCCGATAAAATGACTCCACATAGTCTGCATCCAGGGTCTGAATGGATGTTCCATATCCAAAATCGTCTTCGATTCCCGGTTGCTGTGTCTGTCAAAGCGGGCCTGCTTCGGAACGATCAGATCATTAAAAATCTTAGTAACGTAAGGCTCTCCTATGAAGATCAGCGGCAAGAAGCTCAAAAGGGAGATAGCAGCATCGATCTCAACACCGAGAAAGCGGAGAGCGGCGCTATCCAGATGGAAAGCAGGTTTACGGATACTGGCTATCCGGCATATGGATGTAGTTTTGTTTTCCGCGTATCTGCGAAAGACAAAGATCAGCTGCGTGTCAGGGTAGATGAACTAAAGCGAGAAATGCAAGCTTTTGGTATCCATTTGCTGAGTCCATATGGAGAAATGATTGCATACTTTATGGAATTCATTCCGACAAGTCCGCGAATCAATAGTGACTATATTCAGTATGTGGAACCTACGAAACTGGCCGGGATGATGTTTGGTGCTACAACGAATATCGGTGACAATCGCGGTTTTTATATCGGGCAGACGCTCAAGCTTAACCGTCCTGTGTTCATTCAGCCGGACCTAGCGGCAAAAGCATATGAAGGTGTAAATAACGTGGTCGATTCCCTAGCTATGATGATCGCAGGAATGACCGGGAAAGGGAAATCATTTTGGGCAAATCTCTACACCTATCTATGTGTACTTACGGGTTCGCGCGCACTGATTATCGATCCAAAGGGGGACCGGAAAGGGTGGGCAGAGGGCTTACCGTTTATTCCGCCAGAATTTATTTCGGTTTGGACACTCGGAGCAGATAAGCGGGACGCAGGGTGCCTTGATCCGTTTCGTACAAGCGTATCTATTCAAGAAGCGAAGGATATTTCTTTAGACATTCTTTCATTCTTGTGTGATCTCAATTTGGGAGATCCGGGATTTACGCGACTAAGTGAAGCCGTAGAACATGAGGGAGATCAGCATGATCCGTGTCTTGGAGGGGTGCTACATTACTTCAAAGGACAACTTGACATAGCGGATATGAGTGAACGCAACCGTGAAGCCGTTCAGGGGATTGTAGAAACACTCGAGACATTGAAGCGCACTCAGATTGCTGGGTTACTCTTTGGTGAAAAGGGCCAAGATTACCGGGTCCTGGAGGTCACCAAACCACTGCAAGTGTTAATGGTGCAGAACTTGAAGTTACCGCGCGGTAACAAAGCGCCGCGACCTATTGAGAAGATTTCCGAAGCTATTTTGATTTCGATTACTTCCTTTACGAAGCAATACATGCTGGAACAAGATCGATCGATTCATAAAGTTATTATGCAGGATGAGTCCAAGACGATTGAAAATTCGTCGGAGGGAAAAAATCAAATGGATTTCATCGTTCGTATGGGCCGTCACTATAATACGACTTTGGTTAAAGGGACACAAAACGCGACGGACTATGACGAGGATGTATCTAATATGGGTATGAAGTTTTGCTTTGCTCTAAAAAAAATTGAAGAAGCAGAAGAAATGCTGAGATATTTTGGGCTACCTGTTACACCATCCAACCTAGAATACCTTAATAGTCTGGACCGAGGTACGGCGCTATTCCAAGATATTTATGGCCGGACAGCGGCAGTCCGGATTCATCCCGTTTACAAAGAGATTGAGGAAGCTTTCGATAGCTCAACCGCGACCCAAGAAGACCGGGAGTATGAGCGTGAACGCCAAGAGAAAATACGAATGGGGGTATGAGCATGCAAACAAAACGGATTACCTTTTATGCGAGCTTCTTAAGCCTAATATTGTTTTTATTTCTAATCGGATGCTCTAAGCAAGGGAGTACGGAAGCATCTGCTGATGTGAAATCAGCGGATGCTTTGGCTCTAACCTATATTCAAGCTAGTGTTGAGTTTGATGATGATTTATTTAAGACCATTTTATTACCCGATCAGCCTAGATACAAAATTTTGAAAGATGGAGAGCACACAAATCCTGGGGCTTTTGAGAAACTTGGAGAGAAATATTCGATCTTTCGTTACAGTGAGGAACCGAACGAAGATGGCGAAATTTTTTATAAGGTAAGATATTTTTTAGATAATCACCAAAAGTATTTTTCTGATCTACTAAGTATGAGTAAAGTGGATGATGAGTGGAAGATCCGAGAAATCGATGAAGAGGAAATGCTAAGAAATGCGAATCCAGACGAAGCGATCATTGTGCACAAAGACGGTAGCGGGGAGTGATCGGAATGAAACGCTGGCTTCGATATGGCCTGCTTGTTTTTATCTTTTTTGTGAGCTGTACACTGCCAATAGCAAACGCAGCCGATCCGGATAAAATTTTTAGCAACAATATTTCGTCAAATCTGTTTAATACTGACCACGAAGTAATCAGCGATGGATCTCCAGCCTATTACCAAATTGATGTTACTTCAAAAACAGAAGACGGAGATGAAGAAGAGAACGTTTTTTCCCAAGCATTTTCAACGGTTGGCAGCTGGATATCAGGGGATGCAGTTAAGGATTCAATCATGGCACAGTTTTATGAAGCCATGAACTTTATGGTCAATATCTTATTTAAAATGAACTTATACATGACCAATGCCATGTTAACCGTTCTTGATTATGCATTTGATTTTGATGTAGTAAATACGCTGATTGAGCGTATTGAAGGAGTCATGCAAAGTTTAACAGGCATTTCCTCGATGAGTTTTAGTAGTTTGGGACTGTATGGAAAGTTAATTGGAATCATTGGAATTTCTATTGGCTTACTATTCGCTTATCAGTATTTATTCAGAAACGCACAAATTGAAGCCGTTGGAAACTTGGTGAAGACATTTCTAATCTTGGTAGTTACGCTGTTGTTCTTTAGTAACTATGCTACGGTGCTAAAGGGAGCTAACTCTCTAACGACCGAAGCTTCGGCCATTATCATGGGAGCTGGTTCGGGTCTTAGTGAAGACGGTACAACAAGTGGAAGGCAAAGCATGGGAAACAATATGTGGGATCTATTTGTACATCGTCCCTATTTATATATGCAATATGGCACAGATAAGGAAAGTGAGGTAGGAGTAAGCCGGGTTGATGAGTTATTGAGCACACCACCAGGACAGGTGCGGCAGGAATATGTAGAAAAGGTGGAAGTTAAAAAATTAGGAAATGGAATGATGACTTACGTACAAGTACCAGAGCGCTTAGTTTTTACTGGACTGTATACCGTAGTTAACGGAATTACTTCCCTGCCGATATTCGCTCTAGCGCTACTTATCATTGTTCTGCAGTTTTGGTTTTTGGCCGTGGCCGCACTTGCACCATTTTATTTACTCATTGCAGCATTCCCGGCGGGTGGCGGTGTATTCCGTAGGTATATGGAAGAACTTGCCTTGCCACTTATTCTTAAACTGGGTGTATCGTTTATAGCGCTAATCGTATTCACCATGTCTGAGATCGTATATCAGGAAGGGAACACCGATAGCATCGGATACATTGCCGTTGCCATCATCGAGTTTGTTATCCTGGTGCTTATCTTTTTAATTCGTAATCGCTTAATTAGAATATTATTTGCTGGCAACCAGGTTGCACGTCAACTAGCGATAGAAGCATCACAGCTCGATCGCCGGATGAATGGGGCTAGATATAAGGCAACTCGTGGAGCTGCTCAAGTAGCAGGAATGATGGCGGGTGGCCCAGCGGGGGGAGCTGCGGCTGTAGCGGCCGTAGATAGTATGGAAAATGGTAGAGATCATAGCTCCGCGGCGGCACTAGAAAATGAACGCCTGGACGCTACAGATAAAAATGCTGCTTCCAGTACGCTTACAGATAACAGTTTTGAGGATATTCCTCCGCTACAATCAGAAAGTTTAGGAGATCCACCACCACTAGGAGCTAGTGGAAGCGGGATGAGCGCCAGTATGCTAGCAGGAGTAATGGCTGGGTCTACTGGAGATGCGAGAGCAGAAGTAGCTGCCACAAGCTCCATGAGAGATAGGGATACAGGTACTGCACCGCAAACAGTATCTCTAAACGATACGAAAGGAAAAACTAGCGCTACGGGAGACTTAGCGAGCTCGCGTAGCACAACGAGCGGACAATTTCCTGAGAACGTTACACCGTTATACGGAAATTTAGGTGTATCAGGGAATACAGATTATGAGGACGCTACTACTAGACCTAATCATTATTTCACGGGTGATGGTAGTTTGAGGAATCAATCGGAGTCCTTAACCGGCGGACAAGGATCTTCAGATCGTCAAGACTATTCAGGTTATGATGCTTCCTTGTTTTCATCTATGCCGATGGAGGATCAAGCTATAGACTCGCGGCCACCTCATAGCACAGTTAACAGCGGACAAGCACCACAGACCGTACCTCTTAGTGTCATTCCTAACAAAGAACATCTACATTCAGAACAAAGCCAAGGGAGTAATCAAAGAAGACAGCAGCAGGAGAATTTCCGAACATCCAGGGGTATAGAGTCACTTGGAAGTGGATTTCAAAATCGCCAAACAGGACACCTAGAGCATCCCACACCTATACGATCAGGGCAGCAGGAAAACCGTGTACAAAGTATACCGCTACATTCTTCAGGTACTCAGCAGGAGAGATTCCGAACCCGAACATCTAAGAGGGTAGAATCACTTGGAAGCAGGGGAGTAGATCGTCAAGCTGAAAACCATGAGGAGTCCACACCTATACGTTCTGGAAAACAGGAGAACCGTGTACAGAGTATACCGCTAGATCCTCGTAATAGAGGGAGCGATGAGACATGAAGGAACGAGTAATGAAATGGCTTGGGACGATGATTGCTTTAGGTATGATTGCCTTACTTATTGGGTCAATCATTGAAGGAAATCGGATTGAAAAAGAACAGGCTGCTGAAGAGAAGCAGCAGCCTGTCACCGAGGAGAAGCAATCTGTTCGCAAGTATTCCCCAAATGAGGAAGCGGAGAAGTATGCGGAAGAGGTGACTGCTCCAACAGAAGAAACGCAGACGGAGATCCAAAAGGTTATTCCGGAGTTTCTGAAGGTGTACGTACCGTTCAGCATTGAAAACCCAGATGAGTTTTTGAAAAAGTCTCTACCTTATGTAACTGATAACTTGTATAAGGCATTAGAGCAGGAGCAGCGCCGGGGAACGCTAACGATCGTTCAAACCAAGGTACTTAATGTAGAGCTGGAACCACAGAAAGAGGGACTGGAGGAACAGTGGTGGAATGCAGATATTGAGGTAGAGCATACCGATCAGGATGGCCAAACGAGTACAAGTACGTTAGCTTATATCATTAAGGTCAACATGATTGATGGTAAATGGAAGATTGATGATTTAGCTGTACGTTCAAGGGCGTGGAATTCATGAAGAAATTCACTATATTTGGCGGTTTGGCCGTAATACCGATACTTCTTATTGGATCCTTATTTGCAATTATGTTAATGGTCATGATGTTCAGCAGCTCCGATTCTGAAGGTAATTATGGGGGCGGTGGATGGGGGAGCGGAATTATATCTTCTTTGGGTGAATCTGAGATCCCAGCGGAGTATATTCCAATCTATCAGGCGGCCGCAGAAAAATATGGAGTTCCTTGGAACCTCTTGGCGGCAGTACACCGAATTGAAACTAGGTTCTCTACGTTAGACCCTATGATTTCGTTCGCTGGGGCAGAGGGTCCGATGCAGTTCATGCCTTGTACTTTTATCGGCTGGGGGCATAGCTCTTGTAGTGGTTCAGGGGCTGGGAACTTCAGTGATGAGGAAAAAAACAGTTTGGACTTAATCTCTAAGTATGGTGGATATGGCGTAGATGCAAACGGTGATGGAAAAGCGGATATGTGGGATTTAGAAGATGCGGTCTTTTCCGCAGCAAATTACTTGGGAAAGAGCGGAGCGGCTTCTGGTAACATTGAAAAAGCACTATATCAATACAATCACAGCCAGGAATATGTATCAGAAGTAATGAAATACGCTACGCTTTACGTGACAGAAGGATACGATGCTATTATTATCCCAGAACCGGGTAAGGCTGGGTTTAGTCGTCCGGTCAACGGTCAAGTTACATCCGGATTTGGCCCACGTACCCATCCCGTTACGGGCGAAGTAGGAAAACCACATGAAGGCTTAGACTTTGCTTGTTCCTATGGACAACCGATACCTGCATCTAAAGCTGGAAAGGTGATTATGGCTGGCTGGCAAAATGCAAGTAATCCAAGTGAAGGTTACGGTCAGTATGTACGTGTCGATCATGGGGGCGGCTATGTTACTATCTATGCGCATCTGTCTTCCATTAAAGCTCGTGCTGGTGATCAAGTATCTGCAGGAACTGTGCTTGGTGGATGTGGGTCAACCGGCAGTAGCACCGGGAACCATCTACATTTTGAAATCATTATCAACGGTGTAAAGGTAAATCCTTTACCGTTTGTAGGGGGATAAGAAACGCTCTAAAAGAAAATATCATTGTCGCAATATTATTATGCAAATTGTTGGGTATGAACTTGGTATTCCACTGAGCTCATGCCTTTTAATTTTAATTTAATGCTGTGTAGTAACAATTTTCAATTACCACGTTGCTTTGGATGATCCCTTGTTTCTTTAGCGAGCCTGTATACAAAAGAAAGTAGGCAAGGAGGAATTTGGTGAATAATCAATTACAATATATTGAATATGAGTTATGATTAACTAGATATTGAGGTTTGTGAATACATGATGAATGTAATGATATACGTAGTTCAGGCTATTAAAACATTCTAATTTGGAGGTAAGTATGACGTCGGACGAATATGTGCTTAAGATTGTAAATAAATATCATATCCAATCTGCAATTGATTCTTATACACAGAATAATCTGATAGATCCGCTAAAACAATTTATTTCACAATGGGCAGGTGAATGTCTTACCGATATTCACCTATCAGGGTCAAGAGCTAAAGGTACAGCTATAAATATGTCCTCAGACCTTGATTTATTTATTTCGTTGAAATCGTCAACAAATAATACTTTAAAGGAAATATATGATTCACTATTTTTTTATATTGATAGTGCTGGATATAAAGCCCGAAAACAAAATGTTTCTATTGGTGTAAATATTTACGGAAAGCAGATCGATCTAGTTCCTGCAAAGAAAAGATCTGGTAACACTAATGATCACAGTCTTTTTCTTAGTAAACGAGAGACATGGATTCAAACTAATGTAATTGAACATATTAATATGGTGAAAAATTCTGGTAGGGCTACTGAGATAGTTTTGCTAAAAATTTGGCGTAAACTACATAAACTAGATTTCCCCTCTATTTATTTGGAATTGACCGTTATTGAGGCGTTAAAGGGCATAAGCAAAGACACTCCCGCAAACAACTTTTTATTACTATTGGACTATCTGCGGGATGAATTTATTGATAAGAGAGTCGTTGACCCTGCGAATTCAAACAATATTATTTCTGATGATTTATATAGGTACGAGAAAGAAGCTATTCAGAAAAAAGCAAGAGATAGCCGTTCTCAAAAATACTGGGAAAAAATTATATGGTAGGTGTGATATGGCTAATAAAGTGAATATGAGAGAACTTTTTATTGAAATGCAGCAAGAAATGATTGCTAAACTAAACTTACTACGTAAGCAAGTTACACATGCCCCAACTAAAGGAGCTGCGGTTGAATTAAGTTGGATTGAGTTTCTAAGTACTTATTTACCTAATCGTTACTGCGTAGACACAGCCTTTATTGTAGATAATGCTGGTACACGCAGTGATCAGATTGATCTGGTCATTTACGACCAACAATACTCTCCTTTTGTTTTTTGTCATTCTGGTGTTAAGTACATACCAGCTGAAAGCGTCTATGCAATCTTTGAAGTAAAACAAACACTAAATAAGCAGCACATAGTATATGCGGCTGAAAAGGCAGAATCAGTTCGCGCTCTTAAGCGTACGTCCGTGTCTATCATTCATGCTGGTGGAATTTATCCACCAAGACCAGTTTTCGACATCGTTGCTGGTCTAATTACTACATCCTCTGAGTGGACTCCTCCATTTGGAAAGCCATTTCAGGAAGTGACTGAGGAGTTAACGCCTTGGCAACAGCTCAACATCGGATGTGCGTTGGATAGCGGTTCATTTCTCCTGAAATCAGATGGTACATTTGATATTAGCTCTAAGGAAGAGTCTTTGATTTTCTTTTTTATAAAATTATTTATTCAATTACAAAATCTAGGTACCGTTCCTGCAATGGATATTGATTTATATAGTCAGGTGCTAGACTCTATTTAACGGATCAATATGTTCATAAGAATGTTAGTTAATCAGAGTAGGCATTGACATCCGATAAGAAAGTATCTACGCTGTGGTCCGTGCGGCCATTGGGCTGCAAGAGAGATGATTTCAGCAGACAACCCTGCGAAGCTAAGTCCTACGGACTCAGTCGCTGGCGCTCTTTTAAGCCTCTCGGGTTCGTACAAACACGTTAACCGAAACCAATGCATTGTAGGTCAATGCAACTACAGAAAACTATATGAGCTTGAAATGTACTAGGAATAATTAATATCACTAAAAAAAGGGGAGTGAGAATCAATGTACACAGGTTATTGGATTGAAGATAATTATATTTATGGCCCTATTCAATCGGGAAAATTTTGGATAGAAGGCGGGTATATATACGGACCCAAGAATTCGGGACGTTATTGGATTCAAAATAATTACATCTATGGACCAAGTGATTCGGGAAGGTATTGGATTGAAAATAATTATATTTATGGGCCAACAAAAGAAATGCCTTGGTTAAAGGGTTGAATATAAATTCACTGTATATATCATAGAGTTTTTAAAGATTTATATGGAACTTAAGATTGTGAGTAAGTCAAAGATGGATTGGCATCGGTTAACAACGCATTCATACTGTGGGCATGGTTGAAGAAGATAGGTAGCAAAAGCAAAGAAGTAGCTCACCAACAACATTCATATTCCTAAGATAAGAGCTATCTAAGGAATATGAACGTCATGAATCCACAAAACGTTATCGGAAATTGGCACGAATTATATAAAGAATCGTTTTTTAGTGATGTTGTTTATATATATGTATATAAAATGAGGTTGAAGAATGAATGAATATTGATAGAAAATCAATAAGTAGACTTAGGGTATCGATCCAGAAGAATTCTCAAGACATAAAAGAAGTTAAAGAGAAAATTAAAGTGAAACAAGCAAGGCCATCTATTAAGAGAGGAAATTCAGAAATTACTATCAGAAAAGCAGTAATTAATCCTGACTTTACTAATAAAACTGTTTTGACTGACTCAACATGGCAATATGTCGAGTTATTTTTGAAGCAAAAAAAAGATACTGAAGCATTGAATTACTGGCATCAAGCAGAAAATTTTTTCAAAGCAACTCAGACATTGGATATGTTATCGAAACCATTGACATCATATTATTGCTTTCTGAATGCAACAAAAGCATTATTGACATTTCGAAAGGTAAATTATGATCTGCAACATGGTGTATCTGGAGAGCGGGTTAATGGTAGAATCAATATTCAAAATGAGCAAATAACGATTTACCCAAGAGGTGTATTGTCAGGCCTTTGCAATTATTTGAAGGAAACAATTCAGGGGCCAAAGGAAATTTATACATTGAAGGATATTCTATATAATTTAGAGTATATTCATAGAGCTTATAATAAGATGTATCCTGCTCAACCAGAATTATATATTCCAGTTGATGATGTTAGATTTGTACACAATAGAGAACAAAAAGAAGGTTGGCTAGAAATAACACTTGAGTCTCAATATTCTTCACAATCGGCTTTATCAAAATTAGAAGGGTATAGTATAGATAAGTATTATAATAATAGTAATTTTTATGTTCTTCGTAGAAATAAAAAATTCGATTGGGATGCTCCAAGAAATGCTCCAACAGCAAAAAGTATCGAAAGCTTTAAGAAATATTACTTAAACAATAGGAGAAAACTTCGATATATATTTAGTCCTAATAAGTTATGGTATCTAAAAAAGAATAAGCTAACCAATGGAATAATCAATAAGAGTACTCTAACATTAACTCTTGCTGCAATGCATAGATTAAGCGAAATGTCTCGCTACGACCCTAATACACTTGAAAAGCATCTTTCTAATAATTCCGGATGGTTAATATCGGAGTTTATTACCAAGTCTTCATTTCAATTTATTGATATGATTTCTTCTGAAATTACAGGTGATGATTTTAGAGTAACAGGTTTTAGAACTTAAAATGATTTGTGTCTCTAGAAGGCGCCAACATCATTCTGATCATATAACTGTTCGCTATTTACACCGGTTAAGCCTACAGGAAAGTCATCCTGTAGGCTTTTATCAGTTTTTTTGATGCCATTTTATTTCAAAACTGATGTACAAAAAAATATATCTAGTCTATGGTAATAGCCGGTCTCTTCGGTAACATCAAGTAAAAACAGCTTTGAAGAATACATCTCGCAATTGGGCAAACCGTCTCAAGTAATTCTCGGTTCTCTAAAGTCTATAAAGGTACACCATTATAGACACTTAATAGAATAGTATTTTAGCGTCTATAAATCGTGAATTTTAAACCTTTATAAACGTCTATAAACTAATTTATCTTTATATACTAATGCAGTATACTAAGACCAACAAGAAATATAGATTGGTGGTCGGATACAATGGGAATTAATTTTGGGTACACTCGTGTGTCAACTAAAGAACAACACCTAGACAGACAATATGAAGCGTTAAAGCCATATGTAACGAATGATAAATACATATATAGTGATAAGGCTTCAGGTAAGGATATGGATCGTGAAGGCTTTCAAAATATGCTGAAGGCTATGCGTAAAGGCGATACACTCTTTATTAAATCCATTGATCGTTTAGGAAGAAACAAGGAACAGATCAAACAATATCTACAATACTTTAAGGATGAAGGTATCCGTGTAAAGATTATTGATTTACCGACGACTATGCAGGACGTTCCGGAAGGCCAAGAATGGGTTATCGATATGATAAACAATATTATCATCGAGGTTTATACATCCATTGCACAGCAGGAACGTGAGACTCTTCTACAACGTCAAGCTGAAGGTATTGCGGTTGCTAAAGCTAAAGGTAAACATCTGGGAAGACCTAAGTTAGAATTACCTGAAGAGTGGGGTAAACTGTATAAGCAGTGGAAGTCAGGGAAGATTACAGCCGTAGCATTTATGGATATGATCGATATGAAGAAGCCGACCTTTTATAAAAAGGTGAAGGAGTACGAAGCTACTTTGTAAATAAGCAGCCGATCAACAATAGGGGAAGTACATTCTAAGTATTCCAGCTTAAGGTTGGTTTTCTTCAATATATAAACTAAAACTGGTCTCTCACGTCCGTTTAAAACGATTTTTATTTTCGTTCATGGATAACTGGTCACAAAAATGCTTCTAAATCGGTCCGAGTTTTACTATATAAAAATATCGTCATTTTGGATCCTTCAAAAGGTTATAAGTATTACCTTCTTTTCCTGAGCATTTTATATATTAGATAAATGATTATTACAACAAGTAATACCTGTGATCCCATTATTAGATAAGGGATCGTCACTGTCTCTAAATCATGCATTTAATACACCCTTTCCATATTTTTAAAAGTTGATAAAAGTTGAATAAAACCTACCTTCCCTAATCATTATAGAAACACTTAATTAAGGACTAATTCTTAATTTTATCTTCAATTTATTTATATGATAATCCTATCACGTATACCATGTTTCCCCAAGTCTTGGTTAGAATAAGGGTGAAGATATCTAGAATATTTCACGACTTCCGTTTTGTAAGGGGGTTGAATTTCACTATGACACTGACTGGTAATCAATTTCGTTGGATAGGAATTGTTTGCACGTATATGAATTCAGGAATATCACAACTACATATAGACTTTAAAACAAGGTTGTTTCTGAATTATTGGTCGCACCTTTTTTATGTCCTTTGGTTGTAGCCTGGGCTTGTTTCTACTGGATGGTTTTCCCATTAAGCTAACGGGCAGGATAGTTGATTAAACAGACATCTCACAAGGGGTTTTATGGTACTTGGTGAATATAAACATATGCTATTTAAAAAAGCGTTTTAGGAGGATATTATGAATGAAAACTACACGAAGATAATATTAACTGGAATACTGTTAAGTTTGTTGATCATTGCCTTTAAACCTAACCAAAAGGTTGAACCAACAATTATTCCACCATCCAATGTAACTGTAAGCAGTAATAACGAATTCATCCAAATTTCCTCAAACATTATTGGTGTGAAAGATGACGGAACGCATTCTGGCATTCGTGGACAACTACTGGTGTTTGAATACAACAATACATCTAAGTTATTTGAGTTTAAAGGATCACTTAATTATGAAGAGTACATCAATCATCCAGAAAAATACGGGATAGATGTTAGAAAGTAAATAGTAATTTAGTATCTATACTCCGAGTTCTTCATTGAACTAACGAGAAAACTAGAATTAAATAATTCGATCATGTGAGGGACTAATAATGCTAAGAGAATGCCTGTCACTAGGGCTTTCTTTTAGCATTAACATGTATATTCCCTGACATAGAGAGGTTGTGAAGAAATGTTTAAACGAAAATGTAATAATCGCACTATATTGCATTTTTTGGTTTCAATTATTGTGGCTGCCCTAATATTGGTAGGATGTCAGTCTGAAAGCAGTGATGTTAATACTGGAGAAAAAATAAACGAAGAGTGTGTAGTTCAATTAGAAGGAGACAATATCAAAGAAATAAATTATCTTTTTTATAATGAAGCTGTGGATTTAAAACATATTACTCTTTCATTTCATCAAAACTATACAGAAAAAAAATTTGGTAAGCTTGAGCTTCTTCAGGACAACAATATAGTCAGTGATAACGTTGTCTTACGCGATACGGTAATTAATAATAATGGGCAATTTACTATTTCTCTACCGGAGTATGTAGAAAGATTCAATCAAGTTCGTTTTTTTGATGAAATGGGGAGTGTTATTTTCACTTTAAGGGTTGGTCAGTACATACTAGAAGATATTAATATACCGAATAATATACCCGAAGAAAACAGATGGGCGTTAGATGGTTATGAGACATTGGAAAAAGCAAACGAATATGAGATTAAGATAAAATTCACTCAAGAGAAATCTACTGACGCTTACGAGTATAAATTAATGGTTCCAAAAGAGCTAGCCAAGCAAAAGATACTAGAGGAAAGTATTGAAGTTGAAGAAAAAGGCAATCCACTTAGCTTTACCTATAATAGTAGGATAGATATTCCATATTTTAAAAAGAATGATTATGTGAATATCGCATATGAGCTTCTTATTATTCAGCAAGATGAATCAAAAGAGAAGTCTTCAACGATGTCTATTATTTACATCCCTTTAGTGGAATCTATATAATGAATAGCATATTACTACCCAAGAAAAAATGAACGTTTTTAGATACCTAATCCTTCACGAACTTTGGTATCAATACTGCCAAGGTTCTTTTACTGTAGTTGGGACTAGTAGATATAAAACTATCTCGTCATCTTTTCTATACAGAAGTTTACGTGTTAGTTATGAGTATTATTAAACTAACGAAAAAACGTTAGTTCAATAACAGCATGGAGCAGTGTACCGCTGGGCGAGCTGCTCCACTTTTTTGTAAGCTAATGGGGTTATAGTTAAAATCATTGGTAATTAATGTGTATTTAGGCTTAGAATTGATTGTGAGACTATACATTGATATCTTCATAAGTGTACAAATATATGCGGTTTATCGTACAGAGGCGAATTGATTTGATCCTGAAAAGGTGATGATTGATTCGTTTTTGTTTTATGGGGAAAAACAGACCATATCAGTTTGTTAAGGTGAAAGATTTATGCTTTTCAAGAAGGATCCTATTATTGGGTATGTATTATAGGTGACAATGTATTCTCTACCTTCTTCTAAAAGTGTGGTAATAATTTCTGGAGATTTTATTTTTAAATCATTCATACGATCCCCTCTTGATACAATTAGCGAATCCTCGTTTACTGACTTAAGAGTGACAGAAGCTATTGAATGTACTTGATTTAATATTATGTAGCAGGTCAGCAATATTAAAATAGATAATAAAGTAATGCTGAATTTCTTTGTTTTACTTTGTGTAGTTTTTTGCATGCTATCCTCCAGTGAATACCCGATGTGTTTGTTAGTATATCAAAATCTAGAATGAGTAAGAAGGTTAAAATTGGATAGTTTTATAAAATAAGTGGTCAGATTTATTTGGCTACTTTTTTATTTGGATCGAAGTCCCTATCTAAGAATGAGGTTAAAGTGGTGGTTCACATGGTCAAAATAGGACTTTGTTCCGGCAACGGTTTGTCATACCTCGACATTCCAAGTGTTATTCTTTCATTTATTAGAGATCTTTAATAGAGGCCGGGTCGCACTCCGTATGGGATGTAGGATTAGGTCCAGCACAAAAATTCTGTAATTTTAATACACATGAGATAGTGAAAGAGATTCAACTAACGAAAAAACGTTAGTTTAAAACAGTATGGAGCAGTTTGCCGGTTGGCAGCTGCTCCATTTTCCGTTAAGTTAACGAGGCAGGATAGCCCCAATATATGGTATTGTAATGGATGTTGTCCAATGAGGAGGATATCCATGGAGAAGTTATATGAAAGCTTAAATCAATTTAGTGAAAAGGACCTGCGAATGT
>NZ_JACSQL010000025.1 GCF_014836635.1 Paenibacillus gallinarum
TATTAAAGGAATTGCGTGAGATCAAAGAACTTATGATGAAAGATAAGAACGAATAATCCTAAACTGTTACGCTAACGAGAAAACTTTAGGATTATGATGCTTATGATGAACGGAACGATATATATCTAAGTCCTCCGGGAACCTGTTATTTTAAAGTATCATCTGCAGATTTACAATATCATTTACACATTAAGAAATAAGGAGTAAATAATGAAAAAGTTATGGTCTTTAGCAATAAGTTTCTGCTTAATTTTGTTATTAACTGCTTGTGGAGACAAGATATCTCCTAAAAAAGTTGGAGACATGTTAAGTAATGAAGGAATCAAAGTAACATTCGGGGATAATATGGAGGAAAATTATTATCATTATTTTTTAAATAAAGATGCAAATTTTGCGATATATTTTCTTAAAGATACAGAAGAAGCAGAGGAACAAGAAAAATCATTCAAAGATCCTAAGTATAAAACTTTTCTTGTGAATAATGGTAATTTGATAGTCTATTATTATATGGACGGTGAAGCAGATCAAGAATTAGATTCTAAGATATCAAATTTTGTTGAAAAATTCGATGAGCTAATAGAGGATAAATAAAGATCTCGATTCAGAAATCCTATTGATCATATCCTTCTTTAGATGACGAGTTGTGATTTATGAAAAACTATGGAATTCAATGTTGATAGCGAAGATATGATAGACAATAATAGTATAGAGTAAAAGGAAAGGACTCCTTGAGCAAAAGCCGAGGATTCTTTTTTTGTTCAAGTATCACACGAAATTTTACAGGTTACTTACTAAATATTTCCTAAATAACCGATTATTATCGCGAGCCTAATGAGGAAGAAGAGAACGATGGTTTTCTACATGACGAGATTTATGGTACTTATTGGGATTGGAAAGAGTATAGAAATAAAGATAAATCATCTCTTTAGCTCTCAATTGTTTGTGAATTTTTTTTGTTAAACTCATTGAACTAACGGAAAAACGTTAGGTCAATAACAGCATGGAGCAGTTTGTTCCATTGTTTGGAACGTATGTAATATTTATCGATGTGATCCGAACTCATCAGATGAGAGGGGAGTTATATGAAGCTAAAGCTAATTCCATATATCTTAGTCTTAATAATTATTATGACAGGATGTTCTAAGGAGTCTACTCTGATTTACTCTGCACCAACCAACGAACAGATTGTAGAATATGTCTCAGATAATGAATTAGCTGCTCTTGATAGCATATGGATAAAGGACAGTGCTATTATATTGCTGAAAAATTCATTAATTACACTGTATTCCGATCAGCATGGAAAGCTACATGATCATAAATTATCGTGGGCATCAAATAGTAAAGATGTAATAACTGTTGGCGATGGAGTGCCATATATTGCAGTTATTATACCTAATGATCTATTGGATAAAGGATCGAAGAATATTAACTTAAAGTATTCGGATGGCACAATTGAGTCAAGGGGAATCAATGACAAAAAGGGCTTGTTAGTATCAAGCATTGGTCAGGCAAGGGTACAAGATATTTCAATTAGTAATTCCTTAGGTGAAGAAATATACAATAAATCTAGATGAGAAAAAGAGCAGGTTTGACACAAACAAGATTTAAGCTAACGGAAAAACATTAGTTGAATACCACAAGTAGCAGCCGATCAATGCGATCGGCTGCTTTTCATCAAGTTAACCGGCAGTTTAACGCAACAAATATACCTTGAATTTATGATACGGGTCACCGTGATGTATCTATGCACAAAGTACAGTTTGACCACAAGATATACATATCAGTATAAACACAAACCTTTTTACCATTCAAAGGTAGATCTATCGGCATCATACACATACGTAAACGTATGTGTTATTTTGAGTTGAATTCTACTGCTACAGATGGTGAGACACTTTGCCTATAATATATTTATCTTTAGTATATTTCTACTCATCTCCTTTTTCCATTCTACCGATCTGGCAGAGATTCGTTAAACGTGTTTGGATACATGCGAAAAAGAACCAATATCCCTAGGACTGGGCATCTGTATTTTCTAGACTCTTCAATTAATCAATCTAATCTTCCCTTCCCTGAATGAATCGGCTCCATATCCAAAATCAAGATGTATGTAAAGATATTGTTGATTCTTTAGTAACTAAATATCATTCTTAATGATCTTAATTTTCTAAGATAATACTTTTCTATCACACTTCAAACCTTGTTTCTCGGTATGCCTCTCGATTCACTCTTTACTCGCTGAAGGTACTATCCTCAAAAAAAGAAGCCTATTCTCACAGGCTTCTTTATCAATTAAAATTTTACTCCTCAATTTTCCTGATAGTTTTCATAATATTCTGTTGTCTCACTCATAATTCTTGCGTATACCTTATCGGCTATACCTATGCTATCTTTATTTATATTCTCAAGTACTAATGATATATGATCAGACAGAAACTCCCTATCCTTTTTTGTAGTAAAATTGTTATCTGTAAAGGTGTTAAAAGTTTCTTCTAATGCCCTTATCATTTTCAAGAATTCTTTTCCGTAATTTCGATATATTTTGTTGTTACTAGAAGTTAATATTCGACCCATTCCTTCTACCTCCTTTATTTTTCCATAACTATGAAAAATTGGGGTTGTAGATTCGTTAAGTTCTACTTTTATACTCTGAAGTATTTGAGTCTGCTCATTAATAATCATATCGGTTTGGTCGTTTACATGGTTAACCTGGTTTATATTGTAGAATGAAAATAAAAATACAATTAAACTTAGAAAAAAAATAAAACTCCACTTATATTTTCTAATCATTATGATTTTCCTTTTTTAATTTTTATTTCGATATAATTTTTGTTGGAGAAGTAGAATAAGCTACTATCGGTCCATACACTTTTTTGTTAGCACTTCTTGCATAAGCTGAGAATTTAAGAGTAACAGTAGCATTCACCGCTTTATTTTCTCCAAGATGAGGGTAATAATCTAAATCCCAGGTACCTGCTAGATAATCTCCTGCGAGAAGCATATGAGCATTTTTAACTTTTTCAACCTTTGAAACTCCAGCAGCATTATGATTTTTAAAAGTTTCTGAACTTACTGGCTGGTTACCATTCAAGGTCACTCCAGCAGAAATTCCGTACCAAGAATAGCTCCAACCTATAGAAAATTGGGGTGTTCCTTTTTTTATCATCTTATAACTTATTCCTGTTTGTTTAATCGCTTGTGGTTTGTTAGCATTTACCCTCATTTCCAAAACTCCGCCGTTTGGTCCGCTTCCAATTTCCCAGTTAGAATTATACCATGTCCCGTCTCTTAAACCATTATCCCATTTCATTTTGGTTCCAATAATCTTAAACTCAGTGTTTAATGATGAGTTTGTATCAATTGGAAAGTAAACAAATAGTTTTACTGCTGATATGTCTGTATAGATTATGTAAAAACCTATAGTATAGGTATTTACTAACGACCAGGTCGAAGTTTTAACCTGATGGGTTGCTCTCTCTTGTACTGACTCTTCACCACTTTGTTCAATTTTCGTTTCTTCTGGATCAAACGTAGTAAACCAACTTATTAATTCGTTACTCGCTACCTGCAATTCCCCATTATAGATACTACCTAGGTTTTCACTGCTAGTTATCTCTAATGCAGATTCTTCTATAATTACAAATTTGTTAGAGCCTTCGTGCGTCATATAAAGTGCGAAGGCTTCGTCAGGAAGAGTTCGATTAAAGAAAACACCAGCTTTAATTTCGCTATTCTCAATTTCAAAGCGTTCAACTTTAAAATTTCCTAGTTCATCACTTAAATCTCCAACTAGAACTCCAGATATCTGATGCTTATATAGTTTACCACTAAGAGAAAAAGGTGTTTTTTCTCCATCTATAGACACATCTCCAGATAATACAATTTCTTCAGGGTTAATTTTAATATCATATAAGTTAACTTGTTCTTTTTCGAACTCTTCTTCTTTCAACTCAGAACCCTTCGAGGGCTTTTGCATCATAGAAGCCGAAAACGTTTTTATAACAGGTGCGGTTAATTGACTATTCATCCCCTCCTCAGCCTTTACATAGTTAGAGGGGAGACTTAAACTTGATGTAAAAGCTATTGAAGCTGCCAACAAAGCTACTCCCCATTGTTTGAAATTCATTTTCATTTACTTAACCTCCATAGATTAATAAGTTATAAAAGTAAATGAAAATGAAATAATTAACAAGTAAAATATTAACTATTAACTATCCAATTAATTACAATTCGTTGTTTACTTATACTATTTAGATTAAGTAAGGGCAATTTTAAAAAAATTACTCCATCTGTTATACTTAAGACCTTAACGCAATTCAAACCTGCCTATAGCCCTGAGAAATTTGAAGAAAATTGGATAGATGAGATATGGAACAGTGGTTTCGCTTTGTCTTTAATTGCGGATTTAGATCTATTTAAAATTCAATTTGTGGAATTTTCAACTCCAAAAAGAACTAATAAGTCGTTCAACTAACGGAAAAACGATAGTTGAACTAGAAAAAGTAAGCAACCGATCAATAGACTGGTTGCTTTTTCTTTAAGTACTGGGCAGGATAGTTCAATAATATGAAGGAAATATGATAATATAAATTAGAGTCATTCAGTTATGCTTCTAGAAAGGAATAAAAGTAAATAATGTATCATATTGACATCAAAGTTGGAGAAAGTATTGGCGAACTAGAGCTTGGTATGACTAGAGATGAAGTGGAAATTATAACTCAAAAGCTGCCATCATCTATACACCATAATTTTAGTTATTACGGAAACAGGTTAAGGGAGATAGAGTTAGTTAATGGACGAAATATCTTAGCAGTCCTTGGTGGATATGATATTGAACTTTTCAGGACAACAGTTGAAGAGCTAGTGCCAAAATTAAGTGAGATCGCTCCGTGTGTAAAGGACCCTGATTATATAGATGGTACTTTGTTCAATTTTCCACAACTGGGTCTTAAGCTTTGGAGAGAAGACAATATGACTTTAAATGATTTAAAAGATGAGAAGTATACAGGTTTGGATAAAGATGAGTTTGAATATTTTCGAGAGAAATTATATTTCGATACAGTCTTGATTTATCCTAGAGATGTAACAAAATAATTGGAGCCTTACAAAAATGAATTTCGAAAACCGCTAAATTAGTGGTTTTTTTGTTTTATCAGTACAAAGTACTTGTCCCGATTACCGAATAGATAAACAAGCAACTGAAGTTTACAGCTATTTCATTCAACTAAAGGGCAACGACATTTGGAAACTGCTCCCTTTTTGCTAACCAGCAGGTTAGGTTAGGGACCTGTATACTGGAGAAGGAAATTATTATTGAAAGGAGTTTTCAGGTGGATTCAATCATCATAACGCCGCATGTCGGCATCGGTCCTTTTCGGCTGGGGATGTGCAGGGAAGAGGTGGAACAAACTTTTCAGAATCTGGACCATTGGAGAGCTAATGATGGCTTACCCGGTAATCCTAGCTATATCGAGATGCTATTTATGCGCGAACATTTCGAATACGATGGAAATGGCAGGGTGAAGTTCATTCAACTGTTAAATCCGCACTACTCGGAGGACTTCTGTATTTCCTGCCTGTTTCAAGGCGTGGATGTCTTTACGACCAAGGCGGAGGATTTGATCCATACGTTTAGGAAAGAGTATCAAATGGTCGGAGATGTTGATCCGAGTACGGGATTTTCCTTTGCTATCCAAGAGCTTGAGCTGTGTTTCTGGAGAGAAGGAGTTATGAATGATGAAATCTTAAAAGACAAGGATTTTCTAGAGATGAGCGAGGAGAATCAGGAGCTCGAGAAGCGATATTTCTATTTTACGACCGTCTCGATTGGAGCACCGGGATATTTCGATTTCATGGATGACTATTACCCCGGCAAGTAAGAGATGCGCACTCTCGAGAATAGGAAAAAAAGCTGGATAAGCGCCTTACTCTGTGAAAAGCATAACTGGGACCAATCAAATGTTTTTTAATCCAATGACCAAAGATTTGATCGGAGGCAATTTACGTTTCTAATAAGCTGGAGTAACATGCCCGATTGAACTAACGGAAAAGTTAGTTGAACACAGCAGGGAGCAGCTTACCAGTTGGCAGCTGCCCTTTTTGTTATGCAAACTGGGCAGTATAGCGTAATTAAGATTCATAGCGGAGAATCATCTGATTATGTTCGAGCATAGACCATACAGGACATCTGCCTTGAGAGATTTAAGAACGGTGAAAATTGAATTGGAAGGTAAGAGAGACGTGCGGCTTGGATTATCACACATTCAAACTATGACATTGTCTCGAGAAGTCGACGAATTGCACAACGAACTCATGCGTATTGAATGCAGTAAAAACCAAGGGAGCAATGTTGTTACGGTTGAAAGGGATTAATTATCTTTTCCTGCACGGCTGGTTCGGATTGGTACAGAAATAATTGATTGCCATCTTTCGTTTCTGGAACTCGGACAGGTGGAAGTGATCGTCGATCGTTTGGATTGTTTATGGAACATTACTATAATCAATTTGATATACAACCCTCTCTATCAAGATCCTCACTTGCTTTGCATCACTTAAGGGCTGATAATGCATTCCCCTCATAATCAACCATTCCTCGATCCCTCTAGGAACCGAGAACGAAAAGAAGGAACAACTGCTATAAAGGACCTGTATAATAACGAAATTATGTCTTATCAAATCAGTCGAAGAAATGATCTAAAGCTTGTAATGCTCCTTCACAAAGACAAGAAAAAAACAAAAAGTTGAAGGAATTCTCCTACATAGTGACCAAGGGGGTCCAGTATACCTCTCGCCAATATAACCAACGTCTTATAAGATACGGAATGATAGCTAGTATGTTGAGTAAAGGAAATTGATGAGAAAACGCATGTATGGATAACTTTTTTAGTCATTTTAAATCGGAGTGTTTTAATCTATACACTTTTCGTACTAGTAAGGAAGTAGAGCATGCCGTCCAACGGTACATCCATTTCTACAACCACCATCGTTTTCAACATCATTAAACAACCTAAGCCCGTATGAATATCGGACTCAGGTTGCTTAATGATGTTTTTAAATTACTGTCTACTTGACAGGGGGCAGTTCATATATTAAGGGGGTACTTTTTTAGATATATTCTTATATTATACCAATCGGAATTATTTGGTGATTTAGACTTAAATTATTTGTTTCATTTAAAATAATCCGCAAGTCTATTTAAATTATAACCATCTTCAATTTCGTATCTGTTAAGTCGATTATTTGAATCTTGGGCATCATATATTTCTAAATTGTACTCATCTAAAAAAGTGATTCCAAACCTTTCCTGCCGATTTACTTGTATCAGTACATCATAGCGGTACTCTGTCCTTGGGATATATTCGTTATATTTTTCTAATAATTCTATATTGTTAAGATTATTTATTAGAGAACTTATTTCGTTCGATTCAGAAATAATTACTTCTTCACGATATAAAGTGCCATAAGCTATTCGAGAAATCTTGATCTCGTTAATATCCTCTTTTTGTATTTGTTTAGATACTAATTTGGGAAATGAAGTGTTATTTTGAAATGAGTACACTGAAAAAATTACAATAAATATAAATAAAATGGATATACCTATTGCTAACATTCTACGTTTGTTTTTCATTTAACTCACTCCCTCGTTTTAATCTGTTAATTAGTGGTACTCATCTAAAGTATTTATTGATAAGAAATAGGCTAATTGGTTACAGCATCCTGAGAACACATTGTAATATATGTTCTAATTAAAATCGATCATTATATACTTTTTTTACTTTTTTTGTTTTATTCGCTACTTTTATGGAATAATAGCGTCTAAGTAAATAGAGGGTCCAAATTATCTAGTAAATAGGAGGTAAACTATTGAAGAAAAAAATTGCACTACTCTTAGCCGCATCCTCTATGATGGGTGCATTGTTTATTGGGGATTCTATTATTAGGAATGATGTCGCTTTAGCTGATCCTATTGTTAGTCCTCAAGCAGTTAGTCCTTCTGATACAGATTTAATTTCTATGTGGATGGTTGATGATTCTGGAGCTCGTATTTATACACCTGTTAGTGTTACTACAAACGTTCAAATAAATGCGACAACTTCTGGATCGAACTGGGTTGCCACTAGAAGGGAATTAGTTAGTTCCACACATAAGAATGCCTTTTTAGCTTATCCGAATGCAACATGGGGAGCAGGAACGTTAGAGCTTAGAGGGGGGAATGTCTCCCTACCGAAAAAAGGTGCATATATAGGTCATACTGAACTTAGATATTCGGGTAAATACAATGACGCTCGACAGACATATAGCTCTACATCTGCTCCTGCAGCTGGTTCTACTGTATTCTATGGAGGATTTGGATCTTTTCAACTTGATAACACGGCTTGGGTTAATTTCAACTGGTAAGGAGGAGTATAAATGAAAAAGAATAATAAGTTGATCGTATCTTTAGGAATTTTATTAGCAGGTGTCTTTACGTTTGGGGCTTTATCATCTTCTGCAATTGATCCTCTTACTTCAGATCTTAATCGAATCAAAATTAATACTGAAATTAATAATAAAGCCGAGGAAAAGGTATTGGTACAGGTCGGGAACCAAGAAATTACGAATACGGATGTTTTAAACTATAAAGAGTATAATCGTACTTCCCAATCAAATTTTACTGATTCCGAAGTTCTTGAACACATGATTAAAGAAGAGTTGTTCTTGCAATTAGCTGAGAAAGAGGGGGTATCAGCAACTTTAGATGAAGGAAGACAGGAAGCCAAAAAAATGAAAGATTTATTAAGTCAACAGCCTATAGAAGTACAGGAAACTCATAAAAAGTTTATTGCTGCTGATGGAGTTACTGAAGATGAGCACTGGAAAAAAGTCGCACCACCTCTTTATCAGGAACTCTTATCAAAGCAAAACCTAGCCGAAAAGTTACTGAATGATCAAGTAGTTCTTTTAAAGGAATCTTCCGATATTGCTTTAGTCTTAAACCAATATAAAGAACAATTGTATAAATCGTCACTTTCAGATGGTACAGTCAAAATAATGGATAAAAGCATAGATCTGAATGAATAGAAGCTGGAGTTTTTTCTCACTCTCACTTTTTAATACCAGAACTCAAAAGATCAATAATACAGCAAGGCAGCCGTCTTGATATATGCTCCCCCTACGGTAGACAGGTTAAAAAATAAACCTTTCTGCAAGGGGGAGCTTTTCATGTCTAGAGGAAAATATAACGCTCTAGAGAAACTCGTTATTCTTGAAGAGGTCTCTAGTACCATACGGAGAGAATCCAGATACCTGTCCAGTTTATGCTATTAATAAGTGGTTAGAAGCAGCCAATATATCAGAAGGAGCTGTATTTAGATCCATTAATAGGCATGGGCAAGATCCCATGAATGGAATAACGAAGTAGGATACAATGTAGATGTTGATTCGTTAAAAACTTATAATATCAAATTAACCCCGTTTAAAGAATGGGCACAGAAATATAAAGACAAGATTAATATCGGTTAGTACCCTACTGGAAAACACAATAACACGAAAAATCCTCATCATAAAACAAAAAGATGAGGATTTTTATTATACGGTTTAATATATTATGTTTTGTTATTTGGGACAGTACTAAGCTCCCTCGAAATGATTTGATTACCTCACCCAGGCTCATGAATTCGCAGGATTTCTCCTTAGTCAAATTGAGAAAAATGAAAGAATAGGAGAAGCATGTAGCCGAGGCGACGTAAAAGGGCATGCGGAAACAAAGGTATTTACCTAATACCCATAACATTCCATATATGCGCACGTCTCAACTTCGCCTTAGCAATTCTCACTCCCAAGTCTAACGGTAAAACGTTAGTTCAAAAACAGAATGGAGCGGTTTGCCACTGGGCACCTACTCCATTCTGTAAGCTAACGGGGTTATGATTAGTTAAAAATAATTGGGGATTAATGTGTAGTTTAGGCCTGGAATTGAATATAATACTATACATTGATATATTCATAAGTGTAACAAAATATATGCGGTTTATCGTACAGAGGCGAATTGATTTGATCCTGAAAAGGTGATGATTGATTCGTTTTTGTTTTATCGGGAAAACAGACCTGTTAAACCTGTTTCGTTACAGCAAAGTTTAGACCACATTTTTATTCTCATGTGGTTTTTGACGTTAAAAATGTGTCTTTTCAGGTTAGGATTGTGAAGATATCAGAAATTTGAAAGCAGTCGTTTGTTGGACTAAGGAGAATATCTAGTTTCCATCCAAGATATTAGTATTAAGTAGTAAGTATTTCAAAGTAAGTGCCTCAAATCTTAGTTATCCTTCGCATTTAAACTCGCAAACCCCGCGCATATAATATTCGCCCTTCACTTTTATGCTATCCTCAGTAATCCTCTCGATCACACCTCTTCCATAGAGCTTCTTATTAAAGTATATAAAGATGGGTTTAGCCTCCATCTTCGCCGTGTATAACTGGTCATCCGCAGTCAGTGTCTTCATAGAATGTCTGTTTTGCAATATCATCGTGCTCCTTTTATGAAATTTTTGGGATGATTTAGACATAATAGTGCACTATCCCTGTTTAATTATTTTTACATTTCTTGTTAATTATATCGTCTGATTAACCGATATTTTTAATAGATGTAAAAATAATACATAAAAGGAGTCAGTAAGAAAGATGAAATTGAAAAGAGTAACTGTTTTGCTATCCGCATTTTTATTACTCAGTAGTTCGGTGGCTTTCGCAGCTAACACGCAAACGGTCAAGGCGACGGTTTCGAATCTCAAGTACACGCTTAATGGGAAAAACTGGACCGCTAAAACCACTGCAAAGCCAGTTGTCATTAACGGTACGACATACTTGCCGGTTGGTGTAGTAAAGGAAGCGACGAAAACAAACATTACCGTGGATTCGAAGACTGGCAAGATTAATATCGGGGAGAAGGGCGCAAAGACACCGTTCCAACAAGTAAGTTTTGATTATGATGACTTCAGTAATACAAGAAATAAGAGTCATACAAATATCGAGGGCAAAGAATACAAAGAAGTGCTGTATACCAAATTTACTGCTTTTGCTCATGATTACTCCACACCAGATAAGAAATATCAAACTTTGCATCTAGATCTATTTGCTCCAAAAGAAACGGTCGAAGTAACTGTATTCGAAGATTTAATCGATGATAGAAGTTTAGGGAATGTCTCTGTCGAACCAGGAAAGGTAACATCATTAGAAGTTAACGTAACAGATGTTAAAAAGATTATGATTAGCCTCAAGAACTTCGATAACGGTGAACATGAATTTGTAATTTTGCCAACCTCATATTACAAATAAAGTACATAATCATTGAGGTCATTTCTTAGTATAGGTGTATAACGCGTAAGGTCCTATTTTAGCGGCTTTTTTCATTGTAATCTTATGGTATAGCCAGTTAAGCGTGTAGAGATGAGTAAGGTTTGTAGGGGAGTTCAATCCGTACTCTTCGTTACAGTTTTTGCCGAATAATATCCAATATATTGAAGAAAAAGGACAATAGAGTTATAGTCTATACTGTAGAAAGGAAGTGTTAGTATTAATATCAAGAAGGTATTTGTGGCTATTTTATCTCTTGGGCTTATTATTGGACCAACGATAGGATCAACTGGCGTAGCAGAAGCAAAAGAAAAAGTAGTTACATATAAAAACTGCACAGAGCTGAATAAGGTGTATAAAGGCGGCGTAGCTCGTTCATCATCAACCAAAAATAAAGGTGGAAAAACAAAATATAAACCTCATGTTTCTAAAGCTCTATATGAAGCCAATATAAAAAGTGATAGAGACAAAGACGGTATAGCCTGCGAAAAATAAGTAGATTGATTAGTAATAGACTCTTCTCATGTTGAAGGGTCTATTTTATATTGCGGGTTAGCGTTGCAAAATCACTTATAAGCGGCCATGTCAATTTTTAACTTACCTTTTCTTGTGATTTATAGAATAATGACAGGTGCAATAAGTAATTTAAGTATGGGGGATTCTCTACGGGCACCACACGAAATCTAATAGGAGATGAAGAAGCACAGAATTTCCTTTGTGTAGCTGGTAGGGATGTTTTGGAAAGGTATAATTTTATAGAACGGGTGGAATCTTTGGAGACGGAAGTCCCAGAGGATCTACAGAGTGGTGTAATGTGTATCGGGGAGAATATTTACAAAGGTAAATCACAAAAAGCATACCTTAGTAATGATATTGAATTTAGAAATCTCCTCACATTGTTAATAGGACCCAGTAGGGCAGGGAAAAGTACATTAATCAGCAATTTATGTGTTGATGCTATTGAAAATGGAGAATGTTGCATAATTTTTGATTTCATCGAAACATGTCAGATGAGTGATGAGGTTGCAAAGTGTTTTCCCAAAGACAAGGTGTTAGAAATCAGATGTGACAATATAGAAGCTTTACAAGGCTTAGGCTATAACGAAGTGAATTCTGGTAATTCAGACACTCCATTTAAACAATATGAAAATGCAAAACGTCAAACCACTAACTTATTAACCTTGATAAATTCGATCAATGCTGACGACAGCCGATTAAGTCCTAAAATGGAACGATATTTAGAATCAGCTAGTTTAATCGCCTTTATCAACAATGGAAGTATCAAAGACGTGTTTGGAGTGCTCCAAAATCACAAAATACGTGGAAGATTCATACACAATGTTCCAAGGCATCAACTTGAGTTCTTGGAGGAGTATATTGAAAATCTACGTGAATTAGATGATTACAATAAGCAGGATATAGTTGAGGGAACTAAGACTAATCTAATCATAGGAATTCTTGATCGACTAAACGTACTAAAAAGAAATAGCTACACAGAACTAATGCTTAAAAAGGATACATCCAATAACATAGATTTTGTTGAAGAGATGCAGAAGAACCAATTGATTACGATCAAGCTCCCTCAACACATGTTCACTGTGGAGTCAGAAAAGGACACTATGGTCTTATACTTTCTCACGAAAGTATGGTTGGCAGCACAGATTAGAGCTGAACAAATAAAGGATAAATCGAAAAGAGTTAAGGTAAATATCGTTATCGATGAACTTTATCAGTGCAATCATTCTGAAAAGTTTCTTACCAGTAAACTGTCTCAAATGTCTAAATTTATACTCAAATCGATCATCAGTTGCCATTATCTCCTTCAACTCAAAATAATGAGAGATGAGCTCCGCAGTGCCAATGCATCTTATATTATTATCGCAGGTTCCGATAAGAAAAATTTCGATGAATTAAAAAGCGAATTACATCCTTTCACTGAAGAAGATTTGATGAATTTACCTCGTTATCATGCTCTGAATTACGTGAAGAATGTAAATGGCTATGCACGTTTTATAACTAAATTGCCTGGAGATGCCTCCAAAAGAAAAAGACCATCAACTGAATGATGGTCTACTCTTTATTCTTCTGATGCAGATATAATGTCCTTAATATAAATCCATTTCCAATCATCTTCTGCAGTTAAAAATTTAATTTCACGTTTATAAGTGTTTAAAGCAACTACTATACCTGTAATTTCTTTATCCTCGTATGGATCGAATAAGACAAGCTTTATTTTTTCTCTTCTATTATACGAACGCACAATTTCATACTCTATTCGTTGTATTTCCTGATCGTCTAAAGTTGGTTTAAATCTTGCTAATTTAGTGTTCGCCATTCTTATCCAGGCATCTCTGTGTTCAGGCAATATCATACGTGAGCTCTCAAACAATCCATTATCAAATAGTTTTTTCGCCATAATTAATACTCCGTCCAATAATCTATAGTTCCATGTGGAGATGTGTAAGTTCTTGGTCTATTGCTTTCATCTTCCCACTCTTTTAATAAGATAATATTCTCCAGTGTAGATTTATCTTCCCACAATATAAACTCCTCTGATTCAAGCAGAAGTAGCGCTTCTTTTATACGACTAGTACTCTGTCCTGTTTTATCTCCAGCTCCCGTATAGTTGGAGTTCTTCCACGTTGGCTTATGTAGTTGTATAGAATCCTATGCACTTTCCGTTCATAGTCAGGTAACATGTTGCATCACTCCTATAAGAACATTTGTTTGCTTTGTTTATTATAACCAAACATCCGTTCCTATATCAATGTATTTTATTGCTATTTGATTTCAAATCGTTTTTTTGATAAATCACATCTTCCAAATGCTCACTTATGCTCCCTTATACTACCGTTTCCTCACTCGTTATTATCATAAAACACGCATTTTATTCAATGAATAATTGAGCAGTGTCATATTTACAAACTAAAAAGACGGCACCGGTTATAGTAACGTCTTTTTGATAGATTAATATTTATTTATTATTATTTACTCTTTATGCTTATAAGCCCCTCCAGTACTTCCGTTCTGTTTTATTTCACCGTCTTCTTCTAATTTGTAAGCATATAATTTGTCAAGTTCATCTGAGAATTCAACAAAGGTTTCATAGCCGGAAGATTTCGGCATCTTTTTAGCTTCAATACTAGCTATATCGCTCTCAGAATAACCTTTGTCCTCAATCAAGTACTTCATTACTCTTTCCTCGTTATATGCGACAATTTCTGGATCACTCTTTGGTGGAGTATTAAGAGAGTACAGAGTAAAAACAACAAAACCAATTGCAATGCATACAAGACCAAAAATGGTCCATGCGCTAATTAATCCTAATTTTTTCAAATAAATTTCCCCTTCAGTTTTTTTATTAATAAAATATTAATCTTTTCCAATAAAAGTATACCAAAATTCATATTAATATAATATACTAATTTAATACAATGTAGAGGAGCAATTATTAATATGAAGAAAATTAAACTATTAACTGGATTTATGGTGTTTATTGTTTTGTTAGGCTCTTATGCACCGCAAAGTTTTGCAGATGAACTTCCAATCGGTAATTACGGATTTACACAAGAAGAAAATAATATGTATTCGCAATTTTACACACCTGAAGAAATTAAAGAGATGGAACAGCAGTTTAACTCTATAATGAAAGATATAGAAAGTAGAGGAGCAGTTGTCACTGCAGATGAATATATTAATGGTGGCTCTCGTGCAGGAAGCTATAATGGAATTGTAGCTCGTTCAGGTGATATCTTGGTAGCTAAGAAGAATGGAGGACCTAAACCTGCTAATTGGGTAGGACATGCAGCAATAGTTACTAATGCTGGATCAAGTATTACACATTTCCCAGGTGTAGGAATTGACCCTAAAGAAGAACCTTTGAAAGTATTCTTTGAACAGAATAGCGAAATTTATGTATTAAGACATAATGACTATAATGCCTCTATAGCTGCAGCTCAATGGGCAAATTGGTACATGGATAAATATCCAAAAGCAGAATACGATGTATTAAGTGGATACTTAGTTTTGGATCCAAATTACTGTTCTAAATTTGTATGGCAGGCTTATTATTTTGGAGCCGATACAACAATTTCACCAATGTTTGCTTGGAAACCTTTAGCACCGATGGAGTTAGTATTATCAGCTAGGGATACTGCCCAAATTACATACGTACCATAATATAAGTTTCATAAAAAGATGATACTGTTAAGAATACAGTTATCATCTTTTTATATTTTCTATCCTCTTATCTTTATTTTTTCTTAATTCAAATTTTTCGTTCTCAAGAAGGTATGTTGGAATTTGTCCCCTCTTGACACAACACTTAGCTTTGGTTTCTTACAAAATTCTCAGATGTTGCCTATCTGTAATAAGCTCTACTCCTTCAATCACTACACCATTCTTCACATCACTCAGCAGTTTCTTACTATCAATCTTAGGTTCTTGTGCAATCTTATATGTATCTGGAACTTTATTGCTATCTAAAACATTGATTGATGGAGGATTCTTCTGTAGTTTTACTTTAAACATTCCTGCATTTACCTTATCAATCTTATTCACTTCTAGGACGCTCTGAGTGTATGACTTAAGTCCATTATTTTTGTTCTCAAGATATTTACGTTTCTTTGCTAGTCGCTTTTCTTCTGCCTTAAATGCTTCGATATCTGATTTTTAGCAAGAATAGTTACTTTGTTTTACTAACGTGTTTAGTGTTTCTTATCCTTAGTGGATGCGGATCAACAACAATAACACCGGTAGACAATAGTAGCACTATTCCACAGACAACAGATCCAGCAGTAAGTAAGGACGATAATAACTCTTCCAATAGTACTTCTTCAGATAAAGATTCATCAGAGACAGAAACAACAAAAGATGAAACAACGAAAGATGAAGAAAAAAAAGAGGAAACAACTACACAAGCAGCCAAACCTTCCACAACTACTCCTACAGGTAAACTAACCGTTCATTACATAGATGTAGGGCAAGGTGCTTCTCAGCTTATACAGACACCAGGTGGTAAAACGATGCTGATCGATGGAGGAAATAATGATGATGAGCAGCGTATGGTTAGCTATCTAAAAAAACAAGGTGTATCGAGAGTCGATGTTCTCATTGGAACGCATCCCGATGCTGACCATGTTGGAGGACTTGATGCGGTAGTAGATGCTTTTGATATCGGTAAGATCTATATGCCAAAAGTGTCTTCCAACACAAAAACATTTGAATCCTTACTTACCTCAATTCAAAATAAAGGTCTTAAAGTTACGACAGCAAAAGCAGGTGTAACGATCGATTTAGATGATCAGCTTGATGTTAAGATGGTTGCTCCCGTTAAAAGCTATGATGATAAAAATGAAATGAGCGCAGTTGTTAAGCTTGCTTTTAGCAAAAACTCGTTTCTATTTACGGGAGATGCGGAGTCTGGAAGCGAAAGCGATATGATAAACAGCGGTGTGAATTTAAAATCAGATGTGCTATTAGTAGGCCATCACGGATCCAATTCATCGACCAGCCAGGCGTTTTTAAATGCAGTAAATCCTACGTATGCTGTCATTCAAGTAGGTGACAATAGTTATGGCCATCCGGTGGATAACATTTTAAAGAGACTTCACAATAAGAATGTGAAAATTTATCGTAATGATCTGCAGGGAACGATTGTCTTTACGTCCAATGGAACTACCATTAAGCCATCTGTTAGTGAATGGAAGTATACTGCAGCTGCGAAAGATAAAGAAACAAACAGTCAAAAATCAGATACTACATCAACTAAAAAGGAACCTGCAGCAACGACGAGTAATAAAGACACTGCAGTAACAAAGACGGAAACAAACACGAATGTTTATTATAAGAACTGTACCGAAGTGAGAGAAGCTGGGAAGGCACCGCTTTACGAAGGTGATCCAGGTTATAGCACGAAACTAGATCGAGATAAAGACGGTATAGCTTGTGAAAGATAAAAAGGAGGCAGGTGCATTGAGGGGAATCGTTGATCGGTTTGAAGGTGACTTTGCGGTAATTGAAATCGATGGACAGACACATGATGTTCCTAAGTCTGCTGTTGATGCTTCTGTGAGTGCGGGAGATGTTGTTACTTTGGTAGAGGGAGTATGGAAGCCAGATCATACGGAAACAAAGGATCGTGAGAAGCAAATTAAGAAGCTTATGGACGATGTTTGGGAAGATTGATCGGTAATTTAGTTCTACATGTATAGTTTGCTTATAGTAAAAACCCGATTTCGCTTGTAGAAGTCGGGTTTATTTTATTTCAAGGTATTTGGACTAAACCCTTGGATAAAGCTTGTCATCTTCATAATGACGCCAAAGTTCACTTCTTAAGTAGGAGGGTTATAGGCTCTGGATTAAACTAGTATTCCCTAAGCTGAATGAAGCTATGTTTTTGTTTTACATCACACTGGCCATCTACTTTTTCTAATCTTTCATTTTTATCATTTTGATTATCTAGTTGGTAGACTTATAATTGAATGAAAATGGAAGATATGAGATAATATGACAAAGTGATGAAGGAAATAAGTCGAATAATGAAGGCTTAAAGGTATATCAATATGCTGGTCTAAAGGAGTTTTGGACACAAACCATGTTGAGGGACAAGAATAATCCTATTAAGATTAAAAGACCTGTCTCTAAATTAATTCCTCAGCTATTTCATTAAGATCCCTCGGTATAATCAAATTTTTTCAGTAACGGGTAACGATAGCTCCCAATAGAACAAGTAAGCATGTTGTTTGCTCATTGTTAAGTAGCAGGCTTTTAAGTACTGAGTTACCTATAATGAAAAAAAAGAGGTGTTTTCTTGCATACTTTAGGGAATTTATTAGACAGTTTTGTTGATGAATCCGTTTTTAAATTTAATGGGATACAGATTGTGAATCAGTATCCTAATTTGGTGGACATTGTTGCAAATTATAAGAATGAACTGGCAAGTGCAGATCATAGTCAGCCATACCTTTTAAACAGCCAACATACGTTTGAAAAGACAATGTACTTTCCCCACTGTAACGGTGAATACACAGTGACGTGGGATATCAATAGAGCGAGTCACCTTATTAACCAAATGATACAAAATAGAAGATTGATAGCAAACGAAGTCAGCGTGGAAGAAGTATACCCTTACATTCAAAAAAATGAAATTACGGAAAGTTATTTACCTAATGCTTTAAAAAGCAATGAACCTATCATTTTAGTTTGGTATTCTCCAACTAGCCAAAAGCTAATTATTGATGGAAATCATAGAGTTGCTGCAAGATACCGGCAGGATGCAAAAACTAAAATTCAAGTTTATGGGCCATTCTCACATTACGCTCATATTGATTTTATGCCGAATGATTTAAATCGTAAGCTCTTTGTTATTCATCATAATATGCAAATGATATTCAACTACATGAAGGGAGATATGACAAAGAGGGAACTATTTTCAGGGGAAATAGGGTTATTCAACGGAACTGAAGATTTAAATTGGATGAAAGGTTATTTTAGTCCATTGGTAATGAATCATTAAATAGTCAACCATCGTAAAAGCTGATGAGTTCTAGTACACAGGTGCACCTAAATCATGGGGGCACCTTTTTTTATTTGGGTTGCTTGGTTTAAACCAAGCCTCAGTGAAGAGCAGTTTCCCGGATCTTAAATGAGCTTTTTAGCTTCAGCAAAGAGGGATGGATTGTGTTTCAGCTGAGGTGCTTATACGAAGTGGTGAAAAGAGTCAAATAGAAGAGATTTAGACATTAGGGCTGATGCTACCAGCTCTAAGGCGGCAAGATCGGCCACCTAAGATCCGATACGCACCGCTGCGGGGTTACTTGGGCCGATAACTAGAGCGCCTAACCGGTGTAAAGCTTTCCGGATAAGGCGCTCTACGTTCCTGTCCCTCGCTTTACACCCCGCACGGAGCTTAAGGACCAAGGGCGCTTTGATGGGAAATCAGGGATGGCATGGCTGCATCATGTCCGCTCCGCGTTGCTTCGCTCCCTTTTTTATAGAAAAGATTTTTCTCCCTTTTGCCTTAATGCGATAGGCTTTTATTCCTATCTCCATGAGCTCGATTCCAGCTCAAAATTTATGAAAATTAACCTTTATGTCGTAAAGCAAAATTTGTACCCGTCAAATCAAATAATGAGTTTTCAATGAGACAGATGGGCGTGTACGACATGAATCTATAACTTTGGTTCAGGCAAGCTGTCATTTCATTACGAGAGGATGGACCAATCTTCTTGGCAACGATTTATTGATAAGTAGTTGATGAACCCGATGCTCGTAATTTTCAGTTCTTTGTTTGCTTTAATCATTATAATCAAACATTCGTTCCTATATCAATAGAATATTTACGTTGAATTTTTAGGTATAAGCTTTATTTTAAGACTAGATTCTATAATATTGAATAATTACTAATTAATATTTTCCTAATTTTGTATTGTTTTATTAATATCAATGTGCTAATCTCATAGAATTGAAATTTTGAATAATTTTCTATTTTGATTATTCTATGTGGTGCTTCATTTTGATTAAAGGGGAGAGAAAAGATTTTGAAAAAAAACAAAAGAAAATTTCTGATTATGGGCAGTAGGGTATTAATGGCATCGATAGCTAGCCTATCTTTAGTAGTTAATACAGCTGTTGCAAGTCCTCAGATTGTGGATGATGTTAATCCAATAATATTTGAAACCTCTGATAGTTACAATAATAACGCTATTCCACCAGGATTTGACGGTGAAGACAACATTGATTCTGCAGCGCGTATAGGAATCCAGAACTTTTCTATCTTGTCTCGTAGCAATAATTCATTGTCAATTAATCAAGAGTTAAAGCCATCTGGAGACTTCTATATTGGTAAAGGTGGAACAGGAACCCTGACAATAGCAGGTAATACATTCGATTTTATAATTGAAGATGCTTCTACCAAAACTGCAACTTTAAGTTCTGGAAATACCCTTCTTTGGGGAACCTTTGAAACAACTATTAAAGATATAAACGAAAAAAATATGGTTACTACAATTAGTTCTGCTTCAATTGTAGAATCCGGTGAAAGATTCTCATACGTAACCATGGGTACATATGAAGATGGAGCAGTTGTCTTGCCTTTTGGCGATAGTGATTTCTTGAAAGACGATGAAATCACAAAGATATTATTAGAAGATAATGAAGTTCAAGAGGAGAATATTACTACTTCTGATGAAAGTAATACAATAAACACTATTCAAGAAAGAAAAGGACTGCAATTTAAGCATCAAGGTAATGCTTATAGTTACAAACTTCAAAACAATCCTGTTGCAAATAATTGGAGTACCGTTGTAATGGCTACTTCTAATAGGAAAGGCGTGGAAGTGGGATATACTAATATTCAAATATGGGGAAGATTAGATACATTAAACAACCATTGGAAAGACTTCTATAAAGTTTATCTTAATGGGGCCGAAGCAAAATTAAATGTTGAGGATAGTAACGGCTACGGACAATATTTGAGGATTATTTCAACGACACCTGGGACAATAAATGAGTCCTATACTATGTCTACATACTCATTTGAATTAATAGATTATATTGTTCCTGGCGTTGGATATGTTGGAAAAGTGCTTCAAGCATTTTCAAATGGAGTAACGACTTCGGGTACTACATCATATCGCCCTTCATATGACGAAGCGTGGGTGACATTTAAAAAACCTGCTAATTTAAACCTACCCAATACTATAAGTTGGAAAAATGCTAATGAGGCTGTAAATGGTAAGACGTCTGGTATAACCGCTGAATTCAATTGGACTTTATTCACCAATAAAACTGTTAACCTCATCTCCAGAGGTAGAGTTCAATATAATATGGTTAATTCTGAAGTTCCACTGGGAATTAAATTATGGACTAATTATGCTTATGTTAAACATACTGTAAACTAAATTAATTTTTGATAGATAGTTTCAGAAGCTTAGCTAGTTTAGTATTCTGCCTAAACGGGCTAAGCTTTTGATTAGAAAGGGGATTGTTTACGAGTTGAAAAGATATAATATAATTATAATGCTGTCTGTTCTCTTGAATATAATTTTAATTGGTATATTCACTTTTCAGTTACTAGACAGTAGTACAGAAAAAACAAAGAGATCAGAAGAATACATTCAATTTGTCAACTATGGAAAGGATGTCGATTTTCTCTTCAACCTACTTAGTGAACAGGCACCTAAAGAAGAAACAACTCGATATGTTTTTGATATCTATAATAACCTGATAGCTTGGGACGAAAAACTTACTCATTTCCAACAAAATAGTTCATTTTTTTCTAAGCTTAATACCATAGAACTTCTCCCTAGATTTGATGAAATGATTATCAATATTCGATCCGTAATGTATGCTCAATTTAAGGAGAGTAATACATGGAAATCTGAGGAATTTCAGCTCTACAAAAAAGCGATTCATGAGCTTGTAGAAAACTTACCATCAGAGTATTCGAAATCTAAATCGTTTAATGCTGATTTCAATAAAGCGGTAGATGAATTCAATAAGCTTGTAACTTCTAACTGAGGGTTGCCATAAATAATATAAAAAGAAGAGATAATCAATTCTCTTCTTTTTATATTCTAAGCTTTAGCGGAAATGTAATAAGGTAATTAAAGAATTTGCAAATACTTGGTTTGTGAAGGAAGATGAACTGCATTTATCTACAATTCAATATGGCATAGGTGCAGACCCTATACCGAAAGATTCCAAACGAAGTGATAAAGGCGATAAACAAAAAAGTAGGAGCTAGATTACTAACCAAGTTTGGGGAAAAAGGCGTTATAAATTTAGGCAAAGCTGTTCCGGTGTTAGGCGGTATAATCGGAGGAGCGGTAGACGGAATCGGCACAAATATTATTGGGAAAACGGCTAAAAATACATTTACCCAATACTAGGAATTACTTTGAATAGATGTATATATCGTTCCCTTGGAAAGTTAAAGCATTGATCTGGTTGAAGATCGTACATATTAGTTTCAAAACGTGGGTGCACCTGAATGATGGGTGCATCTTTTTTTCTTTCATTTGGTTGCAACCAAATGAAAGGATAAATTAAAAGGATTATTTGGAGTAATGGGCTTTTATCTTCTGCAGGGTAATCGATTGTGTGGTAGCTGGTGGTACTTATTAAGTAAAGAAGAGTGAAAGGGAGATAGAACGCTCGTGCTGATGCTACCAGCTCTAAGGCGGCAAGATCGGCCACCTAAGATCCGATACGCACCGCTGCGGGGTTACTTGGGCCGATAACTAGAGCGCCTAACCGGGGTAAAGCATCCCGGATAAGGCGCTCTATGTTCCTGTCCCTCGCTTTACACCCCGCACGGAGCTAAGGACCAAGGGCGCTTTGATGCGAAATCAGGGATGGCATGGCTGCATCATGTCCGCTCCGCGTTGCTTTGCTCCCATCAAGCAGCTCATGCAAAAAGATAGCATCATGATTCCGCTTTGCTTCATCATCATGCAAGGGATTATTAAGCATAATCAAGGAAGGAGAACAAGGAAAGGAGATAACCGGCATCGCCGGTTCTTTTCATCGAGGAATTATGAAAAACCACATGTAGTTCTATTTATATAAACCACTTGTGGTTATACAAATAGAACTACCCTTTTAAAAAGAAGGAACATTTGTTGAATGATAATGTATTAGAAGAAGAGGTTTGAATGTAGAAACTGCACAAATCAGGGAATACTTAAACCTTCTATAAAGTCAGATTAATATTTCCATATTTTATACTAGACATTAATATTATTAACTAGTAGTATTACGTTTTCGTAGCTACTGGTCGGTTCTACATAAGACATCTTTGGGAGAACATAGATGAGAAAGTTTTATTTTGTTCAATAATAAACAAACGGAGGGTCACAATTGGATATGAACATAGTTTATTTTCTTGTAGGCGTCATATTTATGTGGAGTCTTATCAATAGTTTTAAGAGTTCACGATTTCAGATGATTTACATGATCGTAACCAGTTTGGTGTTTGGATACATGTATTTTCACGTTACAATGTTATTGGGTATTAGATAAATTAAAGCATCTGTTAAGGTGCTTCAGACTGCAGGCAAACTAGCTTAGACTAGTTTGCCTGCAGTCTTTTTTTTCTCAATAGCTTTTTTGTTGAAATTAAAGATGGCCTTACAATTGATACAAAAATAAAAGAAAATTAACTCTAAAGTAGGTAGTTCCAATTATACCTATAGTAAACAATCAATCCGTATAAAAAGGCAACGACAATGGACCAAATCTCCTATATAATTAATTGTCTGGAAAATATTTCATAGGGGCGTAGTGGAGATGAAGTTTCTAAGAATTTTGGGTTGGATTTGTATACCTTTTATTATGGTGATTATCTCTTGGAGGAAATTAGGTAAAGCGCCAAAAGTGGCAGCAATCATTTGGAGTATTTTAATAATTTTATTTTTTTTAATTCCAACGGAAGACCAAGAAAAGCAATTAGCTGAGACTAAAACAGTCCCAACTACAACAAATACTCAAACTAAATCTGAAGAGGTTAATAAGCCAAGTGTAGAACCAGCACCAAAAGATGAAATTGAAGCAGAGCCATCAGGAACAGAAGTTGAAGAGGAAACTAAAACTATTGATTGGAGAACTAAAATTAAAGAAATAGCTAACTCTGATCAAAGTGAAACAGAGAAATTCGACCAAGTAGAGCTTGAATTAGTTAATAATTATATTCCCTCAGAAGAGGAGCTCACTGCTTTTGAGAATGAAATTATAAGTGCATTTAAAAACAAAGAATATTTAAAAGACATAACAGATGCTGAGTATATGCTCACCAATATATTCAAGTCTAGTGTTATTGTATCGAGTTATGAGGATAAAAATGAACCAATGCCTAGTTTCGCATTTGATTTTTGGCAGAATTCGAAATATACCTATAGAGGTGCAGATGCAGTTGATAGTGAGTCTGTGAAAGCCAATGAGGATCAAATGGAGAGAGCCTTAGAGGAAATTTAATACCCTTAGAATTTAGTCGCCTTGCTGTAATCATAGTGAGGCAGAATCCTACCCTGTAAAGGTTTTTGAAAAACAAAGTATCCAATTAACAGAAAAACATAAAATGCGTTATACGGCCATTTGAGAGTTTTATATGCGGTGTATGATCAAATTAATCAAATTCAGTACCATAGGTGCAAAATTAAATCCAAGGAGGAAAGAAAAAATGAGTATTGAATTTGGTTCTAAAGAATTTTTTGAAGATCACATAAAAAGATTAAGTGATGTATCTCCAGAAAGAGTTGTATGTCTTTTATTATCTTCTGTGGTTCGAAATGAAAAAAATGATGAAATAGCTAGAATTACTAGAAATGCTATATCTGCTTTAGCTGATAAAGATGATATTTTTGGGAGGAAATAATCATTTAGATTTGGGAGTCCGATGCAGGAATGGGTCTTGGTCTTAGTTTTGCCTGTGGCAAATAACCGACAGGGCGATCTTGAGAAATGGGCTTTTAGCTTTAGCAAAGAGGATCGATCTTGTTACAACTGAAGTGCTAATACGAAGTGGTGAAAAGAGTCAAATAGAAGAGATTTAGACATTAGGGCTGATGCTACCAGCTCTAAGGCGGCAAGATCGGCCACCTAAGAGCCGCTACGCACCGCTGCGGGGTTACTTGGTCCGATAACTAGAGCGCCCCGGATAAGGCGCTCTATGTTCCTGTCCCTCGCTTTACACCCCGCACGGAGCTTAAGGACCAAGGGCGTTTAGATGGGAAATCAGGGATGGCATGGCTGCATCATGTCCACTCCGCGTTGCTTCGCTCCCATCAAGCAGCTCATGCAAAAAGATAGCATCATGATTCCGCTTCGCTTCATCATCATGCAAGGGATTATTAAGCATCACCTGTGAAGGAGAGCAGGAAAAGGAGAGAACCGGCATACGCCGGTTCTTCAGACTGTAGACAAACTCGTTATTGAATCGAGAATGTCTAATTTTAAATAAAAATGGGGTCCTCAGATCGATTTAAAACGATTTTTTTCAGTTGAGATGAGTCTCCCCACATAAAAATTGTTATGTCGCAAAGTCCTTTCGGACTTTGTCGACACTCTGGAGAACCGGCATACGCCGGTTCTTTTTTATTGGAAAGATTTTTCTCCCTTTTGCCTTCCGCATGGTAACCCGCTGCAAAGCCTACTAAGTTTCCGGGAGGCCGAGCCTCCGGCTTCGCCCCTCAACCTCCCGGAAACCAAGTAGGCGGGCATACGGTCAAGGGGCAACAAAAGTTTTTCTTCCTATTTGGAAAAGAAGAAGCGGAAGAAAAACTTTGGTGTGCTGATCCCTTGACCGTATGCCATTGCACGGGTTCCCAAGCATGCGTCAAAAGGGAAAAAAATTCCCCTTTGGGGAAGCCAGCCATGCGGCAGGCAACGTCCTAAAAAATCTCTTTTGACACCTAAAACCTTAAAACAGAAAGGAGGTGAGGAAATGCAAAATGAAACCATTGTCCTGCTTGCCGTGATAGCGGCATTCTTACAAGTAATTGTACAGTTTCTCGGCGTTGTGAAGGCATTCATCGAATGGCTTACGGCTAGAAATAAAGGAAAGGGCTCCGACCGTTCACAGCGGTCGAAGCCCAAGAAACCTAAATAACTAGCCGTAAAGAAACAAGAGTAAGGGGTTTTGACAACCCTTACTCTCCC
>NZ_JACSQL010000026.1 GCF_014836635.1 Paenibacillus gallinarum
ACCTGCCGGTTTGCATGACTAAAAGGGAGCAGCTGCCAACTGGCAAACTGCTCCCTGCTGTTTTCAACTAACGTTTTACAATTAGCTTAATCAATTTCGCCTGTATTTCCTTTGTAAGATATGTACCAATCGATTAAATCGGAGCTGAATTCTTTGTGTTTTTTTATAAACTGTTCCCTGTAATCATTAGGTATAGAGTCAATTCCCATGCTAAAATGATCATCGAGTTCATGAATAACAAATTCATAAATATCATTTTGACTTTTCCCTTGTTCTAATAAAGTAATTAACTGAACTGTTATGCAGTCATATTCATCATCAGGTGCTCCACCACCAACGAGACCAATTGGATCCCATGTATTTATAATTGGTAATAGTTGCGTATAAAGCTTGTTAAACTTCTTCTTCAGCATTTTGATTTGAGTATTCGAGGGATGTACCCACATAAGCATCACCTTTTTATGGTTGGTTTAATTAGCTTTTGGTTTTAAATTACGTACTAACCTCTATAGATCAGTATGTATGCGAGACATATACCGCATTTTTTTGCCTTATTCATCTTAATAACGGCAACCGTCTTGTCTTACGACAAAACTCTGGTTATATCGCTTCCATTAGTTAAGTTGTCTACTATCGCGTATATTGCTCAATGATTCCTTGGTATGATCCTCTCTCCTTTTGGTCCATAACCATATTTACATCATTCTTTGCTTGAACAAGATATCCCCATCCTGAAATTAAAAGCAGGAGTACCCCTATCATGGCATATCCAATTGTAAAATAGTTTAAATAGAAGTTTAGAACTATACCTGAAATTACGAATGTAGAGGTGCTCCATAAAGTCCACTTTAAACCTCTTCTCATTATAAAATCCTCCTCGAAATTATTTAAGATCTCCTTAATCTATCTTGATTTATACGCCTTCAATGGAATAAAGTTCCATAATATTTAGTGAATAAACTTTTCCTACTATTAATCTATTCTGCCGGTTAGCTTAATAAGCTAACTAAATAAATTAGGTATATGTCTCATAATAAGAACTTGATCCCTCAAAATAAAAAAAGCCGCTAAGTAGCGACTTTAATGGTACAAGGTTTTTGTCCGCCAATAACAGCAGTGTTTATCCTACCCAATATTAATCTTGCCAGTCTTCGAATCCACGGTAATATTCGTTTTAGTCGCTTCCTTTACTACACCGATTGGCAAGTATGTCGTACCGTTAATTACAACTGGCTTTGCAGTGGTTTTAGCGGCCCAATTTTTCCCGTTAAGTGTGTACTTGAGATTTGAAATCGTCGCCTTAACCGTCTGTGTGTTGGCCGCGAAAGCTACTGAGCTACCAAACAATAAAAACACGGATAGCAAAATAGTTGCTTTTTTCAACTTCATCTTGTTTCTACCTTCATTAATTCATTAATTCATTAATTCATTAATTTACCATCATTTAAAAATATCCGTTATTTATATAGGATAGTTAACAAAATCTATAAAAGTTTTTGGCTCCGTGGCGTGGTGTGAAGCTACAGACAGGAACCTAGAGTGCTTTAGCCGGGAATGTTTCTACCGGCTTAGGCAGCTCTGGTTATCGGCTGGTGTAACCCGACAGCGGTGCTAGAGGCTCTTGTGTGGCGTTTTCAGCCGCATTAGAGCCTCTAGCATTAGCCCGTTATACCTTGTCCTTCAAAAACAAAAAAAGACCTTCTCAAAAGAAGATCTTGAATAATCCTATTCAATTAAAGTTCAAGCCCCGTTTGTTGTACCATTTGCTGCTGATTTGTATGTCTAAAGGTGTTATGCAGATCTCTTTTAAGAATATCATTGTGAATACTGGTAATCTGCTTAGTTGATTCCTTAACAGCCCGATCTAAGACTTGAACTAGAGAAGATAAAGAAGAAACATTTTGTTGGATACCTTGGACTTCATTTGGAGATGGAGATTTAGCCTTCAACTCTAAAATCTCATCATTTAGAACCTGTCTTTTCATCTCAAGAATTGTAAGCTCCTTCTTATGAGGATGAGTGAATTTCTCCTTTAAATTTTTAGGTTGCTTTGTCTCTATTGTCTTATTCAAGCTTACAAGCTGATTTTCTAATTTTTCTAATTTCTTAAGGTTATGTAAAGGTTGCTCGGCAGAGTTAAGTTCCTGGCGGCGATGCTGAAGCTCTCTAGATAACAGATCTCGATCTGTTTCAAGATCTTTCTTCACATCACCTAACATGTTTGTCCACTCTTTTAATATTGACTTCGCCCAGGATTCCATTTCATTTGGCGGAGCCTGATAAATAGTCTTTCCTCGGTTAATTTCTGCTTGTAACTGATAAACTTGAGTATTATCAAATATAAACGAACGATCCGCTAAACGCATCGCTTTAGGTAAGTTCTGCTGAGAAGTTACATATCGCCGGCGAATATCCTCTTCAGGTATGTTATGGCCACCTTTAGCCACACGATGCATGACACGTGATAAGTGTACATCTACACTTTTCAAACCTACATAATATAGATCCACTTGAAAACCCGCAGCCTTGGCCATCTCCATTTGCCTTAACACGTTTTGACCACCCAGAGTCGTCTCAATTGAAAAGTCTCGACCACTTGAAATACAATCTCTTACCTTCTTCACTGCTTCCCTACCAGCTGCTATGTTCGAAATCTTCATATCTCGCGCAATAGCATCCGCATCTATTGTTTCTATACCTTTGTTTTTGTGATCAAGAATCTGCGTCAAGTGTGATTTGCCGGCACCATTCGTACCTGCAAATACTGTCATTGTAGGGCTATTCTCCGGAGTAAGGAGTCTCTGTAAACGTTCCATCTCCATTAAAGCACACCTCCGTTTTACGTCCGTCTGGATACTCCCAAATCAGTTTGTCGCCAATCATATAACTAAACGGAAGACCAAGATCACGTGCTTCTTGTTGAGCTATTTCTGCAGCTTTTTTCCCTAACTCATTCCATTCTTCAGGTGTAAAATTGTGTCCTGCCATCTCTATCTCTCCCTTCAACTAACAGCATGATAGTACATCCTTTTATAGGAACGTATGTACTTCTATTATACCATAAAACCTTAGATTTACTAATGAATAGCCGATTAAACCGGAAAAGGAGAATCGGCATTGTCTTTCTGGTTTTCGATCTTTTGAGAAGAATCATCAATGAATAAACATCGATCGGCCTCGAAAAGCGGCCACCATATAATCAGAAGGCACCGCCCGCAGCGGTGTCAACCATTCATTCAGTAAGCTCGCTTAAGCGAACTTTCCTTTAGGGCCAGTTTAGCTTTATATAGTCTGTAGGCTTTTGAAAAAGGTACCCATATGATCCGCCTTATTCAACAAAAAACAAATAAGCCATCCCATGATAATGGAATGGCTTTTAATTTAAAGATCTGAAGATACATAATACGAAAATAATTTTTCCCATAGAACGACGAAAGCCACTCCATAAGGAGTGGCTTTCTCTTTGAGGTAAAGCATCAATTATCTTCTTTAAATGCCGCTAAGGGCTCTGTTTTAAATCTTCAAGGTTGCGTCCATATGGACCAACAATTAACATTATAGGGACTTTAAACAGAAAAGTCAACTTCTATGTCCCTAATTCGAATTACTCTCGGAACCTCCAGCCGCTTCCATGATCGAAGCAAGGTGCGGATATATTGCCTTTGAATTCTTTAATAGTAGTTCGAAAATCTTAAGATCAATGGAGTTCAGCTGATCATTCGTTAGAGTATAGGCAACTTCCTGAGTAGATTTGGGTTTAATAATTCTCAATTTGCTGACTGCTCTAATCTAATTCGGGATACCGTACTTGGTTTCCCCTTGCTAAGTGAACCAAGAGGCAAAATTACAGCTGTAGGGCTAGATCTTCTATTATCGTCTAGCACAACCGCCCAATGCGGCCCTCCATGCTCAGATCCCGTATTAAACCCTAAGTGTATATGGACCACTTCTCCTCTTCTATACCTTTTTAATTTTGCAGGATCAAATGTAAGCTCTCGCTGGAGATATCTATTCCGTTGATCTAGCCACCGAATAAAAAGGCTACCTCTTTTTTCATCCATTTCTTCAATAGTAGTCTGTAAATCTTTCAATTTATTCTCCATAATCCCTTTCGGTGTAGGATTATCTTTTATCTTAGTCATATGGTCCTTATACTACCTTACTAGTTTATGGTTGAAGCATATCATAAAAACAATTTTAAAATAGAGATTCCTCTATTTTTTCAACAACTTCCGAAGGAAGGAATCCAAGCTATAAAATCAGTAGAACCGGTAAATCCGGTTCTTGCCATATGGTGCATAACTCATCAGGAAACCTGACGAGTTATGGATTCAGAAACTGCGACCTTTTTAGTAGCTATATGATAAGTTAGCATCATCCACTTTCCTTTATAGTCATAAACCCAGCTATAGCTGTCTTCCCTTTCAATATCGTTCGCAAAACCAACAGTTAGCTGTTCCTCTTTATCCGGAACCAATTGAAAAGTAAACATTTCTTCTGTATAAAATAAAAAGACAGGCTTATACTATAGTCCGTCTCCTAATTATGTCTACTAAACTTCGTTTTTGGTATCAAAATTTTAATGATATTATATAAGCTCCAAAGCTATACCTTCCCTGCTACCTAGAGCGCCATGATCAATAGGTGTCCGGCGTCCAAGTAATATATTCTTTTAAAAAAATAAAAACCCACACATTTTTTGGTTTGATCTTTGCTACATTGCAACCTGTTATAAAAATCCGGTATTTCGCTATTCTCTTTTCAAAAAGCATCACGGTTTTTTTGTGCTTAATTTTCTTTTTTCTTCTCATTCATTAAGTATTCTAACTTAGGATCAACCATAATAGTGCTTTTAAGGGAATCAGGTTTAGTTAAAATATATTGTCCCGTATCCAGCTTAATAAAAGCTACCTGATCCCCAGATTTGATATTCATTTCATCTCTAATTTCTTTTGGAATAGTTACCACACCATTCCCTGAAACCGCTCGCACATGTAACATCTTTATCCCCCCCAATTAGTATAATTAATAGAAATATTATTTCTATTAATTATACTATAAAATAACTTGAGAATAACCCAAATATAATAATCACTTGTAACTTATTCCTTTATAATTTTATTTTCCCCAGCTGCGGCTGCAAGCCGCAGCCGCTTCTACTGATACGGAGAGAGGCTTAAAATCTTCCCGCTTGCTTCATGCTGTACCAGTTGGTTTCTCCGAGGATAAGGTGATCAAGAAGTTCAATCCCGAGAATGTCTCCTGCTTCTTGAAGTCTCTTAGTCACATTTATATCTTCCGTAGATGGTGTTGTATCACCTGAAGGATGATTATGAAAGACAATAAGCGATGAAGCATTATGAATGATACCACTTTTGAATAATTCTCTTGGATGCGCAATAGTTGCATTAAGTGATCCAATAGAGACAATTTCAAGACCAGATATTAAATTTTTTGTATTGAGCCAAACCGCCCCGAATACTTCACGGTCTGGAAAACATCCCCCATATTCATGGAGCAAATAGGATCTACATACTTGCTGTGCATCTTCAACACTCGTCACTTTTCCTATTTCTATTGGAACTTTACCCACCTTCATTAATTGGATTCTATAAACAGATGCTTTATTCATAAGTATTTCCTCCGTTCAAATTAGATAATGTATCTCTAGCGCTTCACAAGATTGGCTACCACTAGCCCCTTTTGCCATCCGCATGGGACTGGCCCCAAAAGGGCGTTTTTTCGCCTTTTGACGCGTAGCTTGGGAACAGAATCATAGCCGTGGGGTCAAGGGTCTCAGCCTAAAAGTTTTTTCATCTGCTGCTCTTTAAGATGAAGAAAAAAGTTTTAGGCCCCTTGATACCATGGCTGAGCGTCTTAGCTTCCAGAAGGTGGAGGGGCGTAGCCAGAGGCTCGGCGTCCTGGAAGGTTAGTCGCTCTGATCCTGTTACCATGCGGAAGGCAAAAGGCGTAAAAACGCAGCAAAATAAAAAGAACCGGCAGCTGCCGGTTCTTTCCTTTTATATTTTCTTCTGTTTTGACTTTGGCTCCGTGGCGTGGTGTTAAATGACAGGCAGGAACTTAGAGCGCCTTGGACGGGATGTTTTTTCCGGCTTAGGCGCTCTCGTTCTCGACTGGAATAACCCGACAGCGGTGCGTACCATCTCTTATGTGGCGTTTTTGGCCACGTTAGAGATGGTAGCATCAGCAGCTAGAATCGAACCCCTTCTCTAAATAGTAACTTCCCCACTCTTTTCATCCATTTCATCACTACATACTCGACAACCTTCCAATTATTGATATTACCTTGAGTTGTTATAAGTAGGAACGTTGCATTTTCTTTACTATATGACCGCAATTTTTCATTTATCTTCTATGTAATCAATCTAAAATCACCCCTCAGTTGATTCAACTCTTTTCTTTATCCAAAACCGGATGCAAAATAGCTCGTTATAAAAATCTACTATATTCATTAATAAGAAAGACCTTGAAGAAAAAATCCTCAAGGTCTTAATATACTTAGTGTTTCTCAACAAACAACCCCAACCGCTCGATACTTGGTATTATTGAAGCAATTGATTGGGAAGTATGGATCCCCATTAGAAAATCATATCCTATATAGACCTTCATTCTTCTAGGATAATAAACCGTAGCACCAATATCTTCACGTAATTGCAGTCTACAGAAAGAATCCACTTTTTCTTTATCTAACTCCTCTAAATCTTTAGCACTGCTGTATCTTTCCAAGATTTCTTTCGTATAGAGTTCACGACAATCCTTTCTTATTTCCATAAAAGTATCATAAGAAAAACTTCTGACAACATTGTTAATTAGTAAGAATGGTAGTTCGAGATATTCCATAACCAAGTGGATAGCTTTAATATAACTGTCTTCAACCTCCTTATATTTCTCAATTGTTAATATTTGTCCTTCATATGAATTACCTATATCACTAATTGCAGTCCAGTCTTCATATTCTTCATCGCGAAAATTTGGTTTATATTTTGTAATTTCATATCTGTACAAGTTAATCACCTATTCTTGTCATATTTGCATCATAAGTTCCCATTCTAGTAGTTTTACTATTAAGTTTTTCAGGGGATTTAGCCATCTTCCAAACACCGTTTTTTTTATGCGGTCCCATACCATTATTACTACCGACATCTTGACTAATATATGTTTTTTTCTTCTTATTATAGAATATTTTTTGATTATTCTTAGATATTAGACTTGTTGGTTCATAACCATGACTCTTTGCTGCTTTTATAAGTGTTTTTCCTGTCATAGGTGTCCAACATTTTGTATTATGGACGGCTGAAATATCTTTACGCTACTATGATACTTCTTGGGACCCATTCAACAAAGATATAACTGTAGTAATTGAATGTTCGATTGTGAACTTTAAAAAAATAACAACCTTCAAAAACAGCTTATCAAAGATTTGTAGTAAGTTACTCGCTAATTCCGATTATGCATTCAAAGATCTACTCATAACTCCTAAATTAAAAAAAGAAGGAACCCCCGATCAAGTTAAAGAAGTTAACAGTCAGCAAGCTTATTCTAGTCTGCTAGTTTTAGCTGGAGAACTTTTAGATCCAATAGAGAGTGCTTACATAATTGAAGCTTGCAATAGTGCTAAAGCAGGAATGAATTTAGCTGCAGCAACCATGTTAGGCTGTGCGGCAGAGCAATTACTGAAAAACTTGTCAGATTCATACCATACATATCTTAAAAATTCAGGAGATTCCGTTAAGGATTATGAGAGTAAAGTCATAAAATCTAAAACATCATATATGAGATTAACGAACTTTTATAATTATGTAACATCGAACAAAAAAACATTCGAAAAACATGGTCTTCAAAATCCTGGTGCTAGTTACGCTGTTTTAGAAATCATAAGACAAACACGTAATGAATCTGGCCATCCTACAGGCATAATAATTTCAGATAGCAATATGCATGAATTATTCTCTCTATATAATGTATGGTTGCCTCGGTTCCATAAACTAATGGCATCTTTTAATGAATCAATAGTTGAAACAAAGAACTAAAATATCTTTTTTATTCACCAGCAGTTTGAACTTTAAACTATTCAGAAATCTCGCCCCAATAGCTCCTTTTAAAGGTGTTTGCTCCGTGGCGTGGTGTTAAGCGACAGTCAGGAACAAAGAGCGCCTTGGTCGGAACGATTTTCCCGGTTTAGGTGTTCTGGTTATCGACTGAAGTAACCCGACAGCGGTGCGTATCAGCTTTTATGTGGCGGTTTTTGGCCACATTAGAGCTGGTAGCATCAGCACATCATGGTCGCCTTAGAGCTGGTAGCATCAGCCCTAATGTCTTATCTCTTCCTTTAAGTCTTCTTTTCTTCGTATAATTACCTCAACTTGATCAGGATTTATCCCTCCCTGCAGAAGCTAAAAGCCCATCAGGATCCGGATAACTTCTTTTTCATTCAAGCTTGGTTTAAACCAAGCAACCCAAATAGAAAAAAAGGTGCCCCCATCATTCAGGTGCACCCGTGTTTTAGCTCATATGTAGTTATAATATCCAGATGTGCCGTACATGCCTATCCAGTGGATTCCATATCTTCGTCGTAATCATCTTCGTCGTAGACGTAGTCTTCGTAATCGTCAGGAGGATATTCTATCATTCGATCGTCCATTGTTATCACGTAAATATCAAGAAAATGTTTGTGGACTTCTCTATTGAACAGTTTGGTTTTATTAAGAGCCTCACACAGCCGATCTATAAAATCTTCGTAGTCTTCTATATCTTTACAATTACATGATAATTTTGATATTTCACTATCCAAGTCTAGCGTTTTCTCATCTATTTCTATTAGCCCATTGCTTCCTGCCCAACCCCTTCCTGAGAACTTTCTTCCCTCAAAATCAAACTCAAATTGTTTTATCATAAGAATGTCCTCCTATACTAAAAATCAATAGTAGAGTCATAACATATCCTTTTCATACAAGCCCTTAGGCACTACTATGAAATAATTCCATTAATGATATATTATACCATTATATCATTAATCAACAGCGCTGCTAGAAGTTGAAATCATGTAAGATAAATAAAATAAACCCGACTTCTAAAAGCGAAATCGGATTTTTACTATAAGCAAACTATACATGTAGAAATAAATTACCGATCAATCTTCCCAAACATCATCCATAAGCTTCTTAATTTGCTTCTCACGATCCTTTGTTTCCGTATGATCTGGCTTCCATACACCCTCTACCAAAGTAACAACATCCCCCACACTCACAGAAGCATCAACGGCGGACTTCGAAACATCATGTGTCTGTCCATCAATTTCAATTACCGCAAAGTCACCTTCAAACCGATCAACGATTCCCCTCAATGCACCTACCTCCTTCTTATCTTTCACAAGCGATACTGTCTTTATCTCTATCTAGCTTCGTGCTATAACCCGGATCACCTTCGTAAAGCGGTGCCTTCCCAGCTTCTCTTACTTCCGTACAGTTCTTATAATAAACATTCGTGTTTGTTTCCGTCTTTGTTACTGCAGTCTCTTTATTATTGGTCATTGCTGCAGGTTCCTTTTTAATTGATGTAGTATCTGATTTTTGACTGTTTGTTTCTTTATCTTTCGCAGCTGCAGTATACTTCCATTCACTAACAGATGGCTTAATGGTAGTTCCATTGGACGTAAAGACAATCGTTCCCTGCAGATCATTACGATAAATTTTCACATTCTTATTGTGAAGTCTCTTTAAAATGTTATCCACCGGATGGCCATAACTATTGTCACCTACTTGAATGACAGCATACGTAGGATTAACCGCATTTAGGAACGACTGGCTGGTCGATGAATTGGATCCATGATGGCCTACAAGCATCACATCTGATTTTAAATTCACACCGCTATTTATCATATCGCTTTCGCTTCCAGATTCCGCATCTCCCGTGAATAGAAACGAGTTTTTGCTAAAAGTAAGCTTAATGACTGCGCTCATTTCATTTTTATCATCAACCGTTTTAACGGGAGCAACCATCTTAACATCAAGCTGATCATCTAAGTCGATCGTTACCCCTGCTTTCGCTGTCGTAACTTTAAGACCTTTATTTTGAATTGAAGTAAGTAAGGATTCAAATGTTTTTGTGTTCGAAGAAACTTTTGGCATGTAGATCTTTCCGATATCAAAAGCATCTACTACTGCATCGAGTCCTCCAACATGGTCCGCATCTGGATGCGTTCCAATGAGAACATCGACTTTCTTTACACCTTGTTTTTTCAGATAGCTAACCATACGCTGCTCATCATCATTATTCCCTCCATCGATCAGCATCGTTTTACCACCTGGTGTCTGTATAAGCTGAGATGCTCCTTGCCCTACATCTATGTAATGTACGGTTAGTTTACCTTTAGGGGCGGTTGTAGAAGGTTTGACTGCTTGTGTAGTTGTTTCCTCTTTTTTTTCTTCATCTTTTGTCGTTTCATCTTTCGTTGTTTCAGCCTCTGATGAATCTTTATCTGAAGATGTAATGATGGAAGAGTTGTTATCGTCCTTACTTACTGCTGGATCTGTAGTCTGTGCAGTAGTGCTGCTATTGTCTACTGGTGTCTCTGGTGTTGCTATTGTTGATCCGCATCCACTAAGGATAAGAAATACTAAACACGTTAATAAAACACAGTAACTATTCTTTCTAAAAATTGCCGCAAATTTCTTCATGCTAATCCCCCATACTTAAATTAACTTATTGCACCTGTCATTATTATATAAATCACAAGAAAAGGTAAGTTAAAAATTGACATGGCCGCTTATAAGTGTCCAAAAGTAGATTTTGCAATGCTTCTTAACGTAACCCACAATGTAAAATAGACCCTTCAACACGTGAAGAGTCTATTACTAATCAATCTACTTATTTTTCGCAGGAACCCTATGATTCAGGTGCACCCCTGTTTTAGCTCATATGTAGTTATAATATCCAGATGTGTCGTACATGCCTATCCAGTGGATTCTGTATCTTCGTCGTAATCATCTTCGTCGTAGACGTATTTTTTGTCGTCAGGAGGATATTCTACCATTCGATCATCCATTGTTATCACGTAAAAATCAAGAAAATGTTTGTGGACTTCTCCTTTGAACAGTTTGGTTTAGAGCCTCACACAGCCGATCTATAAAATCTTCGTAGTCTTCTATATCATTACAATTACATGATAATTTTGATATTTCACTATCCAAGTCTAGCGTTTTCTCATCTATTTCTATTAGCCCATTGCTTCCTGCCCAACCCCTTCCTGAGAACTTTCTTCCCTCAAAATCAAACTCAAATTGTTTTATCATAAGAATGTCCTCCTATACGAAAAATCAATAGTAGAGTCATAACATATCCTTTTCATATAAGCCCTTAGGTTGGGGATACAAAATAATTACATTAATTATATATTATACCATTATATCACAAATCAACAGTGCTGCATGTAGTTGTTCTTGTCTATGACGCTCGTTCTGATCAGCAATCACTACATTCAGTTCTTTTCCTAACTAAGCTTTATTCTGATCGTCATGTTCGTACTCGATCATCGCAATAAGCTTGAATATCTTTTTCGCATCATCTGCATCCAGCTCTTCCCGGCTCTTCTGCTTTTCCGCCTGATCAGTTGCTTCCAGTTGAGCCTGTATAGCTTCGATCTGAGCACTGTATACACTGTTGATTCGCTCTATCTCTTGATCAGCAGCCTTTTGAGTGGCTTCTAGGGGGATTACAAATGAAAGTCACAACGGCTGGTAAGATCACTGCACTTTTATTATGGCCTTCATGGTATAGGCAGGTTCGAATCCTGCAAAGGGTCTATATATTTTTAAGCTGAATTGAAATCAACTGGTAACCATTATAACGATAAATAAATTGAATATATTGTAAATATATTATATATATTCTATCGAAGTTAGTTAGTGCCTATGATGTTTTTTTGTGTTTAATTAACGTGGAAAAACGAAGAAAAATTTGTCGAATATATGCATTTACTAGGTCTAATTGCTTAAAATTCTACTTAAAGGTTTACAAAACTAATAATAATAATTAATAATTTGGATGTGAAACATTAATAACGCAAAAAAAGGAAAACACCAGGAGGAAACAGAATGAACTACAAAAAAGTCACAGCTACAATTTTAGCGGCCAGCTTACTCATTCCAGTCGCTGGACAATCTTTTGCTTATGGGTCAGTAAACTCACAAGTAGAAAGTGCTAGTATTGTTAATCTCAGAAGTTTAGATTCTAGTTCTATTGAACAATTGCTTGATTCACCAAAAGAAAATATATCTTTTGTTAAAGGTAATTATGGAGATTCTGAAATAGAATATACATATACTAGCAGTGGAAGAGAATGGAAGGCTATTGAGAAAACTTCTTCGGATTTCAAAAAACTTAATAGCGACATATACTTGAAAAATGATAAAGGTGAGTATGAGCTTTTTGTGAATTTTGAGATGGATATGGTATCAAGATATAAAGCTGAAATTACAATTACTCCGCAAAATGGGGAAGAGCCATTAAAAGAAGTTATTGATAATACACCTCAACAAGCTGGATTTGAATTTATTAATGAGCAATCTAGCCTCAGCGAAGACATAGAGACTAGAAATCCATCTGGTCTCCCAATTTCTGCTTGGAACCATTATGGTAATTTTTTCTATAATACTAAAATTGCAAAATATACTATTTCTTACGTAACTAACATTGTAGTTGGTTTAGTGGGTTATTCTGCTTTGGGACTTGCAGGTGCAATTGTTGTTAGTTCAACTACAGAATTAGTTGCCGAAATTGTTAAAGATAAAATTCCAGATATATGGTATACTGATAAAGTTTATTATAAAACTGTCGTTCCACCAAATCCAAATATGTTTAGAATGAAAGTTGCTGAGAAAACGACTCACACCTTCTATTCTGATAGCGGGAGAACAAAACATAGGAAAGGAAGTCCAATTACAAGTGAGGTATGGTTGGACGGGTACAAATAATAGTTAATGAAAAGAAAACTTAGCTTTAATTTTTTGAAACTTATAGCTTGTATTATTGTAGGCATACTCGTAGTTGCTCTTTATCATCTTTTTATGGGTACAATAAATGAAGTGAATTGGATCGAGTATTTTTACTTCTCGTTAGTTGCTGTGGTAGTATTTTTTATACTTCTATTTCTAGATCGAAAACGAAAAAATAAGAACTGAACAAATTTAAAAAAAGCCATCAAACCATTTTATATCTGGTGGCTTTTTTGTGTATTTATATCTACTTAATTAGTGAAATTTATCTACTTGATCAACTTTTTTCAGTCGTAGTTACATGAGGTGTATCTTAAACGGATTTTTATTAGATAGAAAAGACATTAATACCACTATAAAACTACAAAAGCATCCAAAACGGCACAATCACCGTTTTCAGACATTGAACCAAAGATAGACGGTCACCGCTTGATATATTCAAACCAAGTTATATATAAGACACCGTACAGAATGCCTAAGACAGTATCCAGAGCTCCTAGAGAATCCATTTAATAAGGACATTGTTTTAAATGGTGAGATAGCATGTGTAGATCCAGAGACAGGATGGGTAGACTTCGAACTTGTTATGAAGAGATTTCTAGCGAGGTAAGAGGATAAGATTAACCTATACACACGAGCCTTACCTGTTACTTACGTAGTATTCACTATGATGGACAGGATACTCATAAGCTTCCGTATTGCCGCAAATTTCTTCATGCTAAGCACCTGTCATTATTCTATAAATCACAATAAAAGGTAAGTTAAAAATTGACATGTCCGCTTATAAGTGTCCAAAAGTAGAATTTTATAGCGCTTCTTAAAGTAACCCACAATATAAAATAGACCCTTCAACACGAGAAGAGTCTATTACTAATCAATCTACTTATTTTTCACAAGCTATACCGTCTTTGTCCCTATCACTTTTTTTATTGGCTTCATATAGAGCTTTAGAAACATGAGGTTTATATTTCGTTTTTCCACCTTTATTTTTGGTTGATGATGAACGAGCTACGCCGCCTTTATATACCTTATTCAACTCTGTGCAGTTTTTATATGTAACTACTTTCTCTTTTGCTTCTGCTACGCCAGTTGATCCTATCGTTGGTCCAATAATAAGTCCAAGAGATAAAACAGCCACAAATACCTTCTTGATATTAATAGTAACACTTCCTCTCTACAGTATAATGCTAATTAACTATACCTCTATCATCCTTCTCCTTCAATATATTGGTATTGGATATTAATTAACACAAACTATAACGGAGAGTACTGATTGAACTACCCTACAAACCTTACTCATCTCTACACGCTTAACTGGATATACCATGGATTTTGAAATCACAATTAAAAAAAGCCGCTAAAATAGCGACTTTACGCGTTATTAAACCAGTCCCTATACTCAGAAACGATCTCAATTATATGTATTTTATTTGTAATATGAGGTTGGCAAAATTACAAATTCATGTTCTCCGTTATCGAAGTTCTTGAGGCTAATCATAATCTTTTTAACATCCGATACGTTAACTTCTAATGAAGTTACCTTTCCCGGTTCGACAGAGATATTCCCTAAACTTCTATCATCAATTAAATCTTCGAACACAGTTACTTCGACCGTTTCTTTTGGTGCAAATAGATCTAGATGCAAAGTTTGATATTTCTTATCCGGTGTTGAGTAATCATGAGCAAAAGCAGAAAATTTTGTATACAGCACTTCTTTGTATTCTTTGCCCTCAATATTTGTATAACTCTTATTTCTTGTATTACTGAAGTAATCATAATTAAAACTTACTTGTTGGAACGGTGTCTTTACGCCCTTCTCCCCAATATTAATCTTGCCAGTCTTCGAATCCACGGTAATGTTCGTTTTCGTCGCTTCCTTAACGACACCGATCGGCAAGTATGTCGTGCCGTTAATTACAACTGGCTTTGCAGTGGTTTTAGCGGTCCAGTTTTTCCCGTTAAGCGTGTACTTGAGATTCGAAACCGTCGCCTTGACAGTTTGCGTGTTGGCTGCGAAAGCCACCGAACTACTGAGCAATAAGAATGCGGATAGCAAAACAGTTACTCTTTTCAATTTCATCTTTCTTACCGTCTCCTTTTATGTATTATTTTTACATCTATTAAAAATATCGGTTAATCAGACGATATAATTAACAAGAACTGTAAAAATAATTAAACAGGGATAGTGCACTATTATATCTAAATAATCCCATAAACTTCACAAAAGGAGCATGATGATATTGCAAAACAAACATTCTATGAAGACGCTGACTGCCGATGACCAGTTGTACACGGCGAAGATGGACGCTAAACCCATCTTTATATACCTTAATAAGGAGCTCTATGGAAGAGGTGTGATCGAGAGGATTACTGAGGATAGCATAAAGGTGAAAGGCGAATATTTTATGCGCGGGGTTTGCGAGTTTAAATGCGAAGGATAACTAAGATTTGAGGCACTTACTTCTCTATACTTACTACTTGATACTAATATCTTGGACGGAAACCAGATATTCTCCTTAGCTAGTCCAACAAACGACTGCTTCCAGATTTCTGATATCTCACAATCCTAACCTGAAAAGCCACATTTTTAACGTCAAAAGCCACATGAGAATAAAAATGTGGTCTAAACTTTGCTGTAACGAAACAGGGAGCAGCTGCCACAACTGGCAAACTGCTCCCTCTATTTTGAACTAACGTTTTACCGTTAGTTCAATCAATATTTGGATTAGACCCTTTACTTTTAGGGATAATGGCATTTTTATTTAATGTTAATAACTAGAATTTTCCTTTAGTGGAGGAATGAGATATTAGAACTTGATCCAAGCCAGCCAGTGCAAGATAAGAGATACATACAAGGATGTTATAACAGGACAAGTATTTGTAGTTAAAGAATATGGTCACACGCCAATCTTTGAGTATCTTGGTCATCTGGGGAATTACACAACTACTCTAAAAATATCTAAATAAACTTTGATCCTAATATAAAAAGAAGGTCGATAGACCTTCTAATTTTTTGCAATCATAATTATTGCCATCGACCATATTGTTAAACTAAAACTAAGGGAGATGAATATTCTTCTTGCTTGTGGCTGTTTCCCATCAAGCAAAAAGTAAAAAGACATATAAAGAAAAATAGGTAAAAGAATTGATGCAAAAACTACTGCTGCACTTGCCAAAAAAATCATCCTCATTCAATTAGAATCAAAAGGTAATAGTACAGGAGTTTCTGCTGGGAGTCCATTTATAATACGGAAAGTTAACTATAGTGAATGAAATTATCAAATAAGAAGAGAAGATTAGGAAGCTAGCGTGAACACATAAGCAAATTGATAATTTCTGATGCCTACACTAGAGAGGAATTAAAGAAAAAGTAATTCGCGGTGCCCTCCGTTTAGGGTGCAGGAATAGGCAACCGGTCTGTTGATCGGTTGCTTACTTTTTCTAATTAAACCTAAGTTGGACTACAGTGATTTGTGAAAATTTTGATTGAAAGAGCAGCTTTTAGAATTTATAAAAGAAAATCCATTCATAAAATAAATCCACTCGTGGTTTAACCTGTCTTTATTTCATAATTAATTATAGCTTAGTTAAACAAACGATCAATATCCTTTGCTAACCTTTCAGAATCGAAGTCCTCTTTAAATTTCTTCTTTATTTCTCTAACAGCTCTAATCAAATTATCGACTAGTAACCTTATTTGAGAATCAAGATCAACTTCCCTAAAAGTCGCATGATCAATTCTCAGACGAATATCAGAGTCCTTATCTTTCTTCAAGTAAGTTATTTTTTCATTAAAAAGACCCTCTTCAACAAGCTCATCACTTGCGATCATAAAAATTATCCCCAATATTTTTAAGCCAGGACCGTAATCCTGTGAGTTTAGTGATGTATTTAATTTTTTTAAAACAATATTCTCGATCTCAGAATAGGCCTTTTCTACATCCTCCATAATTTCTCCAGTGAAGTAAAATTCCATAATATGATCCCTTCCTATTACCAATCGCTTTTATTTAGCTTCGGTCTTTCCCCATTATTATTTTTCTCATAATTTTTTCAGTTGCCATTGATGTATCTGTTTCTTTGTCCGTAGCCATAATGACCATTGTATAATTATTCTCACGGTAGCGTTTTTGCATATACCTTTTAGTTCCTCTTGCATATGCATAGCGTATAAGAGATTGGAAGCAATATATTATATGGAGAGGATAATTTTTTCTCTGCTGTTGAAATAGAGCGTTTTAGAATTGGTAGAAAACAATTTTAGTTTCAATCAATTAAAACCACAAGTGGTCAATGATAATTTTAGAATGATCCATTAAAAGAAGCAGCGGCAGACCAAGACTCGATAAATGAGGTCTTAGTCTGCCGCTATTGTCGTTCAACTAACGTTTTACAGTTAGTTGAATAACTTCCGTTCTATCATTGCATTTATCAAATCAACGTTTTGGTTTTTCAATCTGGGTACTTCTTTGCTTAATTTCACCACCAAAGCCCCATCCCTTTGCTTCAAGAAACTCAGTATATGCGTCTAAAAAGTCATTAATATTAATTGACTCCTGAAACCTTTTATCTATGACATTACCGTCGATTTGTATTTCCGCAAGTTTCGCTTCATCTAGGTTTACTTCATTTTCCCACACTGGTTTCCATGAAGGGTCTTGTTCGTAATCGTTTCTTGGAACTACGTTGTCTAAAGATTTCTTTTCCTTAGCCGCAAATTTCATAAAGTTTCTTTGTGCTTGCCTCAAACATACTGCATTCGCACCGCCCCAATAATCTGGGTTTTCATTCATTACAGCATCCTCTTGCCAATTACAAACATCGCAAGTCTCATATGTTCCAGGTGGTTCTTCATCAAGAGTTTTATACCCACAACATGGACAAGTATATTTGGTCATGAAATCACTCCTCTTATGAGATTTAACATGGAAAAAAGGAACTTCTATGTTCAAGCCCCTCCACTATCGTTTTCTCGTTAGTTCAATTATCTATAATCTCACCATGGCAACCTCTTTGGGCAGTTGCTTTGTTAATGATCTCATTAAACTCAGAAATCAATCCCCTTCCAACATGTTTTTTTCCAATCCGATTAATTGCCCATGTTGCAAAAGAAATAGCCTGCTCATTATTGTTCATATGCAGATGTATTTTAGAAAGCACTAATGCTAGTCTCTCTCTTGTATACTTATTACCCAACCGCTTTACATTTTTATTCCATTGTTCTATATCCTTTATACTAATATTGGTGAGACATTCAGGGAAATTATTGAATTCCTCAAAGTATTGCAAACCGTATTCTAAAAAGATTTCTGTCATATGTCCGATGTTCTCTAGAGCTTCGCTTTCCGTCTCGCCATAACTCCACCATAAGTCTTCATTTTTAAGGTCTGATAGTCTCCACCGAAATTCACAATCATACGGAGAAACTTTATTGAGAGGGACGTGAACACCCAAAGTGTTTGGGATGAAGTCAATGTATACTCCAAGTTCAACACAACAACACCCACCATATTTATCACCCTGAATATTAACAGTATAGATTAAATGATTATTAGGTTTGGTTCTATACCTACCAGCTGTGCCTTGGAATCCGTGTTTTCTTAGTTCTCGTGTGAATGTTTCTTTTAACAATTGCTTAAATTTTTTTGTATCAATCATTGATAATATAACAACTTCCTTTCCTGAAACATTAATGCAAAGTGTTGGATACATAAATTACAATATTTCAAAAAAACATTTTATCATCAAATTAACCTTGAAAGGAATTGATATATGATTTTCTTCAATTGCTCAAATATAACAGGCACTCCACGCTATCCTGCCGTTTGCATAACAAAAAGGGAGCAGCTGCCAACTGGCTAGCTACTCCCTTCTGTGTTCAACTAACGTTTTACAGTTAGTTTAACAATCTAAGTTTTTGGTACGAGGGCTAAAACTTCCTTCATATATCTAGACAGAGACTCTAGATGGTTCCTAACGGGAATATCTGTTTGCTTCTCGGTTAACTGTGCGGCTGGTACCATAGAAAGCTGGGCAACAACCACGCTTTTCTTTGGATTTTCCTCAATAATATTTATCAATCCATTTGAGACAGATTCTATGTACTCATTTTTTTTCCCTTGCATGATTAAATCAAAGGTATTCTCCAAAAGGGAAGACTTAACTTCAATCTCTTTACCCTTCATTCTGGAGTAGGATAATAATTGATTCATCGTTCCATCAACAGTGTTCGGATTCGTAAAAGTAACTATTATTGGCTGATTCATTTTACAGATATCTTCGAACAATGGCTCGTCAATTTTTATTATAGGAATCGGATAATAATGAAATTCTTCTTTAAATATTGAAGTGAAAAAAGTACATGTAATTAAGATAGCATCTACATGGCAATTTGTTATCCAATCAAGTGTCTCAATAACTTTCTTTTCAATAATTTCTTTTGTGAAATCAGCATCCATTTTTATTCGGTCAAGACCTGGATCTACAAAATGAATTAATTCTACATCAAAAATATTCAGAGCTTTTTCAACGTGTTCAATATTTGAATAATGTGCATGAAAGCACCCAATTCTTTTCACACTTATGCCCCCTACGATTTTCAAGTATTGTAACCATTTTGAATTGGATTTGTAAACTGTTTTATCATTTGAGTTGTACAACTATTCTGCTGATTAGTTAATCATGCGATAATATATCGTTATAGGAAAATCCTATTAGAAGTATAGATATTATATATTATTTTAATGAGATGAATTGATATATTATTTGTATTGTAATGGAATTAATTGGAGGTGTGTGCAGTGGGTAACAGCAAAATTAATGATGTTGTTCTAAAGTTTAATCAAGTCGCGAATGCGTATGACGAGCAACGTAGGAATCTTATCCCCTGTTTTGATGATTTTTATGGTATAGCAGTTTCAATTGCTGAGACAGGAAACGACACCCCAAATATTTTAGATCTAGGTGCTGGTACGGGATTATTGTCATCTTTGATGCTAAAAAAATATCCGAAAGCAAACCTCACTTTGATTGATATTTCTGAAAAGATGTTAGAAGTAGCTAAATCGAGATTTGATGGTATGGATAATGTAAAATACATTGTCGATGATTATTCAAATTTTGTTTATGAGAATAAGTTCGATGTTATTGTGTCCGCCCTTTCTATACATCATCTTCTAGATGAAGAAAAAAAGGTGCTATACAAAAACACTTTTCAGAGTTTGCAGGAAGGTGGGGTGTTCATAAATGCCGACCAAATTCTTGGTAACACAATGTTTCTCGATTCATTATATAAAAACGATTGGAAAAGAAAAGTAGAGTCCAGTGAACTATCAAGAGAAGAGATTGCTTCTGCGTATGAACGAACTAAACTTGATAAAATGGCAAATTTAGAAAGTCAGATAGGATGGTTGAAAGAGATTGGTTTTTCGGATGTAGACTATTTATATAAGTATTATAATTTTGTTGTCTTGTACGGCAGGAAAATTGACAAACATGATTAAGCTGGTCAAGTTGAATTAGGATTATATTGAATAGTTCAACCAGTTTCCAAGAGAGCCACCCATTAAACCGTTGAGCTCGTTTATTATCAGATGCAGTTACCCATGACATATGTGCATATCCGTTTTCTTTGGTAAATGTTTCACAGAACTTAAAGAGTTGTTCGGCCACCTCTGTACCTCTTGCTTTCTCTAAAACAAATAAATCGTTCATTATAGTAATCTTATCTGCTTTTGTTGTACTAAAACTAAAATACAATGTTGCAAATCCGAGAAATTCACCTTCTTTTTCAGCGATGAATTGTATATCTTCATTCTTTTCTAGTAGCGTTTCAATTAAATTATGTACTTTTGCAATTGATGGTTTTGGTCTCTTATAAAAATCTACAATGTATTGATACTTTATTCAGTCAATTGTGGTTTAGGTTCGGTTTTCAGAGAGACAAATCGGAAGAACCGCTCCAAAAAAGGAGGTAACATATGAGTTCCATTCTAAAAGTTATAGAAAAGCTAAAGTTGAACGTCTTGAATGTTGAAGATGTTCCAGAATCATTTAGTTCTGATGTATACAAACTTACTCTTGCCACCGGAGAAAATGTTTTTGTAAAAATTCCATTTAACAAGGATAAACTATTTCGTGAATTCCAGATGCTTGAGACATTACATGGTGTAATACCTGTTCCTAAGGTAATGGACATTTGGTACGGGGATGAAAGCACTACTGGTGCATTGCTTCTTTCAGCAATTCAAGGTATGCCTTGTACTGGAGACATTGATGAGAAACTTTCTTTTCAAATTGGCGTGTATCTTGCTATGTTACATGAGGTTAAAACTCCTGGGTATGGTTACCATGTAACTAATGGTTTTAAGTTACTTGATCAAAATAATTGGAGATTATATATCAAAAGTAATTTTGAAGAGTGGAAAGAGCCATGCAAAGAGATTCTCGACTCCGAATTGTATGAAAGATGTATTCTTCACTTTGATGTAGTTTTCTCTGCTTTGCCGGACCCTGACGGACCATGCATTGTTCACATGGATTTTAGACCAGGTAATATATTGGTCAATGGTAACGAGGTTGCTGGCATTATTGATTTCGAGAGTGCCCGTGGCGGATCGTCGGAAATAGATTTCACAAAAGTCAATCGATATATTTGGGAAGTCAATCCAAGAACAAAGATGCCGTTCATTGAAGGTTATCAATCGATTCGACCTATAATGGATTTGGAAAAAGTGCTACCCTTTTATGATTTTTACGATGCTTTCTGTGCAGTTGTTTGGTGTAAAAATAGAGGAATAGAAAAAAATCAAGCATTCCTTCAGGAAAACATTCTTACTTTAAGGAATTCGGTGGGTTATTGAGTTCAGGTGTTTGATGTTCATTAGATGCTTTAGAAAGGCCATCCCCGAAAGGGATAGCCTAAAACTTGCCGTTACAGACAGCGCGGTGAACCATATCACAAGTAGTGGTAAAGCGAAGAGTGGAGGTTTCTGTTAGTCTTCAAAAGTGCAATACAATATTATTGACGGTGTATTAATAAATAAAGGAGCTATCATTCGATGGCTCCTTTATTTATTCTTTCTCTACCTTCTCAGCTACTGTTTTACCGTTACCGTAATGATTTAGTTTAACAAAATCATTTTATTGTATTTGCTATTTCAATTAATGTTTGGTAATCGTATAACGGTTCAAGATTGTTATTTTTTCCTGAAATAAGAGAGTAAGTTAAACCCTCATTTCTCCAATAGATGGCACTTACATGTTCGTTTCCTTGGTCCCATGTTTGCGAACCGTTCTCTAATTTAAGATCTTTTTTCCCATTCGGACGCGTATCAGCCTTTGAGTTTGTAATCATAATAATCAGGTTCAATTCTTCATCGGTATTTGCATACGTGATTTCTACTGCATCAAATTTACCATTGGCATCTAAAATCCTTGCTGATTTTTGAGTAACTTGGAAAGGGACTGACGGTTGTTTGATATCAAACGGGATCTCAGCTACCGCCTCTTCAATTGAAATTTCAACTGGAGGACTTAGATCCAAATTATTGGTCGGTTGATTACTTTCCGCGTTTTGTAAGCAACCAGACAATAAAAGAGGTATCATACATAGGAACAGCAACTTACTTATAGCTTTCATTTAATCACCTCGATATTATATTAACGTTTCTATAGCTGGGAAGTTGCGTTATCCTGCCGGTTTGCATAACTAAAAGGGAGCAGCTACCAACTAGCAAGCTGCTCCCTGCTGTTTTCAACTAACGTTTTACAGTTAGTTAAATTGTGGTAGCTGCGACAGTCGTTTTTTTAGTTGCACAACTAACGTTCAGTTTTGTGACAAAATCACTGCATGTACAACATAAAGCAAACACTAGCCCTCAGCGGGGTGTCTCTTAGACCGTGTCTTTTGCACTTAACCCCTCCATAACAAATAATAAATCATATTTTACCCGGGTAATATTGACTTCTTATTTTATCCGGGTAAAATTATTAAGGTATTCAAAGGAGGATGTACAAAATGAGAGATAGTCAAACGAATGTATACTGTACAGCATTTCTGGGTGTGAGAATCGTCGCCAGCGGTACGTTACGGCACGTTGTTTCTACAGTGAAGGATGCATTGGATGAGGGAGACCTCGCACAGCTGCTTATATTTGACGATACCACGGGGAAACAAATAGATGTTGATTTTCGTGGGGAGACAAATGACGTGCTCTTACGATTAGGAGAACCGTTCGGTGACTTGTCAGGTACCGAAATGAATCATCAACCTACACGGCGGGTCGGTCGACCTAAGCTGGGGGTTGTATCCGGTGAGGTTACGTTATTGCCACAGGATTGGGAATGGTTAAAGAGTCAACCTGGAGGAGCATCGGTAACATTACGAAAACTCGTTGGTGAGGCTCGCCGTGCTGGAGGAAAACAGAGTAAGATACGAGAGGCACAAGAAGCAACATATAACTTTATGACAGCTATGGCTGGGAACTTCCATCAATATGAAGAAGCTCTGCGTGCACTGTATGCTGGTGATTTGGATCGTTTTTACCACTTCATCGATGACTGGACACCTGATATCAGAAACCATATCAAAAAATTAGCCTCTAATTCATTCCCTGAAGGGGACTTATAAAAGAAAGCATCTGTAGACATATAGAATTTAATTTGGAATAAAGAGAAAACCACGAAAGGAGCTTCGCTATGACAGAGTTTAAAGCTATTCGCTATATCGAACCATCACAACACGCTGGCAAGAGGTTTATACAGCGAGGCATTGAGGGCAGCATCGTTATGTTGAACCTGATGCGTTTTCGTGATGTTGCCGATTATACAGCCAATCCTGAACTAACACCGGAGGTCCCAATCAGCGGTGCCGAAGCTTTCAACCGCTATATTGATCACACCCTCCCATTTCTCCGTGAAAGCGGAGGTGAAATTATGTTTCTTGGCGATGGCGGAGAGTTTCTTATCGGGCCCGAAGATGAAAGATGGGACCTTGTCATGATTATCCGTCAGAGCAGCGCGCAGTCGTTTCTTGCTTTTCCAAGTCATCAAGAGTACATGGCCGGTATAGGGCATCGCACTGCAGCGATCGAAGATTCACGCCTTCTACCTATGACAGAACTTCCGACAATAAAATAAAAGGAGAAGAACATTATTATGAACATTCTGAAAGTCAACAACATCGATTTGGCCTATGACAGTTTCGGTAACGAAAATGACGAGGCTATTATCCTTATCGCCGGGCTTGGAACCCAGATGATCCGATGGTCGGATTCGTTTTGTCGGATATTAGCAGCGAAGGGCTTTCGTGTAATCCGCTTTGACAATCGCGACGTAGGTTGCTCGACACACTTTAGCCATTATCCGACACTGGATTTCAACGCACTGGCGACTGCTCTCATGTCGGGACAGCGACCAGACATCCCTTACACTCTCTATGATATGTCCAAAGACGCTATTGGACTGCTCGACGCCCTATCAATTGACCGAGCACATTTCGTTGGCAGGTCGATGGGCGGAATGATCGCCCAGATTATAGCCAGTGAGTATCCTGAACGGGTTTTATCACTCACATCCATTATGTCCAGCACCGGTAATCCTGCTCTTCCGCAAACTTCCCCAGAAATTATGGCGATGATGACTAAACCGGCGCCGAACCCATTTGAGGATGAAGCAGGATTTTTGGCGCAAAAACTCTCTTTTGCCAAACGCATCGCCGGCACCGGTTATCCGTTTGAAGAGGATTCTTATCGGGCGCTCATTCTGGAGGAAATCCAGCGAGACTACGATCCAGGCAGTGTCGGACGACAAATTGCTGCTATGGCTGTCGCCGGTGACCGTCGTCCGCGGCTTGCGACCATAAAAGTACCAGTACTTGTAATTCATGGGGTAGACGATCCCCTGATTCTACCGGCGTGTGGCGAAGACACGGCTACTGCCATCCCTGGGGCCGAGCTAATGTTGGTGGACGGTATGGGACACGACATTCCGCACCAATTGTACAAAGTAATCGCTGATGGCATAGAGCGAACGGCTCGTCGCAATTGACAGTGCTTCCTGAATAGTAAACAGCCGGATCCTGCGGCGTCCAATAGGGCTGAGTAGGCCCAGGGACGGAGGGTTGATCAGTGTAATCCAGCGGTACCATTGGAACAGTTGTTAAAACAGATCCATATCATCAATTAATGAGGCTTCCTAATAGAGACTCCATCTGAACGTATATTTGGTATCGATTAAAAAAGCGCCGATTTCACGATAACATCGTGAGCCGGCGCTTTTTCTGTGGAGATTTTTCAAACAGAAGATGGACAGATTCAGAATCGAATTATTCAAGTGATTTTTGTTAAACTAACCTGCCCAATAACTTAAAGAACAAGCAACCAATCTGTTGATCGATTGCTTACTTGTTCTTCTTGAACTATCGTTTTTCCGTTAGCTTAATGAGTTATCTCTAATAAAATCAATCATTCGGCTCCTATAGAAATTAACTAAAAGAAAAGATTGTGA
>NZ_JACSQL010000027.1 GCF_014836635.1 Paenibacillus gallinarum
TGGTGGAGATTGAGGGGATCGAACCCCCGACCCTCTGCTTGTAAGGCAGATGCTCTCCCAGCTGAGCTAAATCTCCATAAAAGTGACCCGTAGGGGATTCGAACCCCTGTTACCTCCGTGAAAGGGAGGTGTCTTAACCCCTTGACCAACGGGCCGCTGGCTCCCCGAACAGGACTCGAACCTGTGACAACTCGATTAACAGTCGAGTGCTCTACCAACTGAGCTATCAGGGAATATTGGTGGAGCCAAGCGGGATCGAACCGCTGACCTCCTGCTTGCAAGGCAGGCGCTCTCCCAGCTGAGCTATGGCCCCTCATCGTTAAATAAATGATTCAACAAAATATAACCTAAAAGGTTATTCGCTTGGCGGCGTCCTACTCTCCCAGGACCCTGCGGTCCAAGTACCATCGGCGCTGGAGGGCTTAACGGTCGTGTTCGGGATGGGTACGTGTGGAACCCCTCCGCTATCGCCACCAAACATGATTTTTGCGCTGTAATATCTTCATTGAATACTCACCAGCAAAATATCAGTCCTTAGAAAGGACATACAGCTTAAAATCTTCGGAAAATCCATTTGCTCTTCGCGTTTGCTTGGGTTCAACACCGAAGTGTGAATCAAGAAACAGACGTTTAGTTTTCGGAGTTTTCCGACCGGATTTATAATTTATCATATTTCAACAACATATTCAACTGGTAATAAAAACCATCAATCACAATGAATTAAATATCTTAATTACTGCGTCAGACACACATTGTAATTGTCTCTTTCTTAAGAGGACATAAATAATATATCATATTGAACAGCGTTTTTCTAAGAGTAAATTCACCCTTTTATTTAGGGAAAATGTGGTGTCGCACACATCAAATCATCGCCATCCTAATTGATAATCTTTCATTTTTCATCTCTCCCAAAATTGTGTCATAACGTAATATCAAAATCAAAGGATATTTATAAAATGATAAGATTTGTCGCATGGTGAAACCAAATAATGTAACTTCAATCAAATTTATAACGTCTTTCATTATATACATTTACAAATGGAGGCGATAAAAATGAAGAAGAAACTATTCATCTCACTTTTTGTGGTTGTTTTTTCTCTTAGCATAGTGGTTGGTTTAGCTTTTGCTAAGGGGAACATTAAGATCGTGGTTAACGGTCAACAAGTTACTTCAGATGTAGCTCCTCAGATCGTCAATAACCGAGTAATGGTGCCTATAAGTGTGGTATCAAAGGCGTTAGATGCGAATGTAGATTGGAACCAAAAGAATCAAACGGTTACGATCAATGACAAAGCGATACCTTCTCAAGAAGATATATGGAAACAGGATCTTGATTTCATTGGTAGTGGTTGGGCAAGTCTTAGAAACATTATTGGAACATTTATGATTGGTTTCGATGAAAGAGATGATGCGTTGATTAAATCAGTAACAATGGAAGGTTATGATAAGTTACCTATAGGTGGAATGTACCCAGCGATTATCGACTATAAAATTGTTGATGCACAAGAATTAACTCATTCCTTAAAAGTTAGAGTGAAAGTTATTCTATATGAAGATATTTTAAAAGGAGAAATATGGGATTTTGTAATAACGAATCGGAAAATTGAAACTATGAAAAAAGTAGACTTTTTCAACGTCGATGAATATACGGTTTTTCCAGGTCTTTCGTATTCAAAATAACAAGGAGTTTTTCTATTTACTAAATTATCGACTATGTAATTTTCTCTTAATTGTAAGAAAGGTTGTGGAATGTTGAACAGGAAATTTCTATTGAGTTTTTTATTAAGTTTTATTTATGTAATCGTTTTTTATTTTGGTGCATATGGCTTGATGTTAATTGGTATCATAGATGATGGTTTTTTTATATTAAATCATGTATTTGTTGGTTTTTATCAATGGCTTTACTTGGTGCCACTTATCATTTATCAAAAAAAGAGAAACAGAGTATTTACAGGTTACCTTATAGGTGGAATATGTGTAACTTGTTTAAACATCGCTTTGATTCTATGGATATTATTAGACCCCTCGAAATTTTTCTAAATCAGCCGTTTTAACCAACAACTTACCAGATAACATAAATTTGAATATATCAAAACCCCCCCTCTTGTATGCAGGAAGAGTTCGCGGTATGCGGTCTCTTTTTACCCTGCCTACAAAGTGGGGGTTTTGAGTTAATGTGCAAGCTATGCTTGATGCATCGCATGCTTCCTTTAATTATTTATTGAAAGTGACTTTCTCCGAACCGTTCTCGAGAATGATTGATGTGTTCCGAGGTTTTGTTTCCGCGATTTTGCGGCCGCCTCTGAATGAATACAGCACTGCAGCCTGTTTACGGATAGCCTCATATTCATTCTCTGCTTCAAGAACGATGAAGTTCGCAGGTTTACCTTCTTCAATACCGTACATATCCTCGATATGTAGCGTTCTTGCGCTATTTTTCGTAATAAGATCAATTGAATTCACGATTTGATCGTAACCGAGCAACTGCGAAGCATGGATACCCATGTGCAGTACCTGAAGCATGTTACCGGTACCGAGCGGATACCATGGATCAAAGATATCATCATGACCGAAGCACACATTAAGACCAGCTTCCTGCAGCTCTTTGACACGAGTTAGTCCTCTTCTTTTCGGATACGTGTCGAAGCGTCCTTGCAAGTGGATGTTGACCAGTGGATTGGATACGAAATTCAGGTCCGCCATCTTAAGTAGTCTAAACAATTTGTAAGTGTAAGCATCATTGTATGACCCCATCGCCGTCGTGTGGCTTGCTGTTGTGCGAGAACCTAGGCCACGTTCGTAAGCTTCTTTGGCTACGACTTCCAAGAAACGGGATTGTTCGTCATCAATTTCATCGCAGTGAATGTCGATAAGACGGTCATATTTTTCAGCGAGGTCAAACGCAACCTTCATTGAATCCACGCCATATTCTCTCGTAAATTCGAAGTGCGGGATACCGCCGACCACGTCAACGCCCATTTTCAGCGCCTCTTCCATTAGTTCTACGCCGTTCGGGTAGGAGTGAATGCCTTCCTGTGGGAAAGCAACAAGCTGGATGTCAACATATGGTGCCATTTCTTCTTTCACTTCGAGCATCGCTTTAACTGCAGTCAGGCTTGGATCAGTCACGTCTACATGCGTCCGTACATGCTGAATGCCTTGTGCGATCTGCCATTTCAGTGCTGTTTTAGAACGTGTTTTAACGTCCTCATGTGTCAGAAATGCCTTACGTTCGGACCAACGCTGGATACCTTCGAACAATGTTCCGCTCAAATTCCATTCTGGCTCACCTGCAGTTAACGTTGTATCCAGATGAATATGAGGTTCAATGAATGGCGGCAGCACAAGCGCGCCGCTCACATCAATTACTTCCTCATTCGTTGTTGCTTCCAAAGATTGCGTGATTTTTTCAAACTTCCCGTCTTTTACGACGATATTCCATAGACCTTCTTTACCCCGCAATTTTGCGTTCTGTATAATCATTTAAATTCCCCATTTCTTTGGATTCTTTCGCAGGAACGATCAGCATTAACACAATGTAAGCTGCTGCCGTACCGATTAGTGCGTTTAGTGGTGTAATTCCTGGGGCCAGCTGAGCAAAGGCTACGCCGATAGCCCAAGCAACCATCGCTACCCAGTTTACATTTTTAAATGTCATTTCCGCAAATGGCTTATAATTTCTACGCTTCACAACGAAGTAGTCTGCGATGATGATGGCCCCGATGGACGGAATCGCTGCACCGAGCACATTCAGAAAACCGACAAAGTTGTTATACATCCACATGGCAAATACGGTACCCACGATGCCGTTAACAATAACGAAGAACTTTTTCGAAATCTTAGTGATATTTGCAAAGCCTAGCCCGGAAGCGTAAAGAGCGTTATCGTTCGTCGTCCAGATATTTAGTCCCAGAACGATGATCGCAGGAACAATCAACCCTTGCAGGAACATAACCTCTGAGATATCTGCCAGGTTATAAGCCATTGCGCCGACTGCTCCGAACAGGAACATAAGCGAGTTACCTAAGAAGAACGAAATAACCGTAGCAGTAACTGCCTGTTTAGATGTTTGAGAAAAACGTGCAAAATCTGGCGTCAACGTACCGCCGCTAATGAATGATCCAATACAAATCGTTAATGCCGCTGCCACGGTAATCGACTCTGTTGGCATGTAATCTAACAAGCCTTGAAAACCGCCCAACGTGTTTACTCCTTCAAATACGGAGTAACCGCCAAGAATGGCAATAGCGGGAACCGCAATATACCCAAGAATAACAAGTGACTTGATACCGAAAATGGCTGTTGCTGTCATTGCTAAACCAAATATGAAAATCAACAGATACACGTTCCAATCCATCGCTTTAGCGACGGGAACAGCGAACATAGCCACGCCAACACCGAACCAACCTACCTGCGTAAAGCCAAGCAAGAACGAAGGCAGGTATGACCCTTTCCCACCAAACGAATATTTGGCCAATAAGTGCGTGGAAAGACCCGTTTTAGCAGCAATATGTGCCAACGCCCCGGTATAAATGCCTAGAATCAAGTTACCCCCAAGCACAATTCCCATGAACTGCATGAACGTCAAACTGACTCCGAGCGTTCCCCCTGCCAGCATGCTAGCTGAGAAGAAAGTGAACGCCAACATCACTGAAAACGTCTTTCTAAAATTGTTTCTGTGCGTTTTCGGCACCTCTTGCCATGAAAACTCTTGATCGTGTTTACTCATCAGAATACCTCCAGCTTAAAGTCTCCTGATACCAAAAAGCAGAAAAAAGAGGCTACTCGTCAAGTTTCAAACTGACAAGTAGCCTCTTTTTCACATCATAATCCGCGCGAAAATGCAGAGCATCTCCTGACGGACTATGCCCTAATTCTCGCGTGATTATAAAATCCGCTGCCCTTGTCAGCCTCTCTGGACTGAATTAAAGGTACCAGTATTCAATTACATTCTATTATTTTAGAAAACTATTCAATTGTCAATGGGATTATTATCCATTAGTTAATAAGAAGTTATTTACTCTAAGAAGAAGGAGTGAAAAAGAGAATTAACTCGTTATTAGATGAAATAAAGTTATTAACTATTGAACGTCTCAGTAAAAAGATTACTAATGGTGAGTTATGAAATTGATTCAATGATTTTTCACATGAAACTTGTTACGGGAGTACAACAAAGAGGCTCACACTGATTCGGAGAGCCTCTTTGTTGTGCTATATTAATTTGCTCGTTAACGTAAGAAAACGATTTTTACATAACACAACCTGCTGCACTTTGTTTTATAATCTGGCCAATAACCCACAGGAAGTAAACCCTGCACCAACCGACCACATGATGTGGTGATCACCTTGCTTTAGCTTACCCTCTTCAATTGCATGATAAAGAGCAAGGAATGGACTTGTTGTTCCCGTATAAGCATATTTGTTACCTACATAGGTGAACTTTGATGAGTCCTCTTCTAATGCTTCTACTAAGTAATCAATCTTTGTCGAAAGTACCTGAGAGATTGAATAATGGGTAATGCCTTCTTTGGTAAGACCATGATCTTTTAAAAGATCATTTATTACAGCGGGTGCCTTAGCAAACATGCTATCCACTTTATAGGAATCAGACACCTTTGTTTGAATTATTTTTGAATTCTTAAATCCATGCTCAGGTAATACTAAATCTTCTGGTCTTTCAGAATGAGTAATATAAGAAGAGTCAATTAAACCATAACCATCTTCTTCTACTCTTTCTAAAATAATAGCACATGCAGCATCACCACTTAGACCTATATGTACCAAGTTTTCAGGCTTATAGAAGTTGCCTACTTGCTCAGATCCAACGATAAGGGCGTATTTCATTTTTGGATTATGTAACATTGCTCTACTTACTTGATCATATGACACAACCATACCTGCACAATTCGCGTTCTGATCATAGATAGCACAACGATCTTTACCACCAATTGCTTTATGAACAAAAGCTGCATCGGTAGGTATATTGTACTCGTGAGTACCAGACGATATGGTTATCAGATCTAACTGCTCACCACTCATATTTGCAGCTTGCAATACTTTTTTAGCCGCTTCAATTGCCATCGTTACCGTGGTTTCTTGCTCATCTGCTAGATATCTTTTATCTCTTCCTAAATGAGACCACATACCAATAAGTTTTTCTCGATCAGGTGAAGAAGAAGCCACTTCTTCATTCGTATATGAGTTCTCTGGATGATATACTGCAATCTGTTTTAATCTAACACTGGGCAATCAAAACACACTCCTTATATTCCTAGAATTGCTTTAGCTTCTTCTGTTGTTTTTACAAACTGACCTGTAAACCCTTCTACTTTTTTAGCCGTATTATGAAGCTGAATGTTAACAATTGTTTTCTTAGCTTCTACCATAATGCATCTTCCAAATTTAGAGTAGATCTCATAACACTCTACTAAAACCGGTAGAATCTCTTGTTTAAATACAGCTAAATTTGTAGAATCAATAACGATCGTTTGATTTGCAATGTGGGGACCTAAAGTAGCTTTCAAATCAGCAACCTTTTGATTTGTTATCTCTAGGCTAGCGAACCCTTCAAGATCTACCCAAACAATATTACCTTCATTATAAAGCTTTGTAGTTGCTTCCATTTTTAACATCTCCTTGTAATCAATATTTGGTCATACAGAGAGGTTATCGGCATTTTTTAGTTTAAAGTGAAGATATTGTATTTAAAATCATGAATTATGTATTTTACATACTTATTAATGGATGAGAATGGGGATTTTCTTTATTTTACACAGCAAAAAAGCCTGGCTCATAACCAGACTCAAGGTTACTAAAAATTATTGTTTGATATATTCTACCCACTGCATATACAGTTCCGGCTTGGTACACTTAAAAATCCCTTCAAAATCATGAGGATTTCGGATCACTTTGTTTAAAGCATCTATTCCGTACCGATCCATCACAAATTCCACCATCATATAAGAAAATTGAAATCCTTTCATCGTTTCAAAGTCCCAGGTATCGTTATCTAAATCATCAAAAGAAGGGATCGCCAAATTGCGAATGGCATCTTCCGTTGAACTTTTTAAATAGTCTTTGGTCATCTGCTTGGCCTCGTATCCGCCTATTCCCTGTCTGATCCATTTGGGAGCAGAAGGATTAATATCTTCGATTAGCCACATGGTAAATAAATGGACAACCCCTTTTAAAATAGACTCATAGGTATGATCAGGTCCAGGGTTTAGGGGAGAAACTATTTTCAGAATATGACCTTCATACGTTCCCATAAACCAATCGGGTGCACCTGGTTCTCCGACTGCATGATGGAATGCTTGCAGGTCAGGATAGATTTCAATAACGATTTTTTGAGAAGGTTGGTGATTGTACTTGCTTGTCACTCGTTCAACATTTATCTTTAATTCATCGAATAAGTCTTGATGTACCTTATTTAGACGTTCGTGTGTACCTTGACTGTCACCCTTATTAACAATGGAAATCATATCTTGAATAGACATGATGGCAATGTCCCCCCATTCTTTCAATTCTTTTCTTAATTTTTCCAAAGCTCGGTATAATCTGTTCTTCACTGCACTCTCTCGTAGTCCAACGATTTTAGATATTTCAGACAAGGTGCAATCTACAAAAAAACGTAGTGCAATAATTTCTTGGTCAATCTCACTCAGTTTTCTTAACGCAGAACTAATATCAATTCGAATATCCACATGTTTCGTAAATTCAAGAGAGATGGACTGCGATTCATAATCTGTAAAATCAAATGGTGATTCTTTTTGCCGTGATAACCTGCGATATTCGTTCTTCACTGTATTCTGAGCAATCTTAAATATCCAAGTGAACAAATTAGAGTTGCCTTTAAAGCGGTGAAAGTTCTCGACAGCTTTTAAAAACACCTGTTGTGTCAAGTCATCTGCAGCCATCGGATTCACTTTCAGTGAGAAATATTTGCGTATTCTCTCACGATACTGCTCGTACGTGTGATCGAAACTTGTAATGCGATCCTGTTCATCCGGATAAACAGGTGTGTTGTCATGAGCTCCTGACATGGTGAGAACCTCCTCTTGATTTACATTTAATTAGACACCGGCGGGAGCCAAAAAGCCACGTATAAACAAAAAATATATAAGAATCGTTTTTTATTGTTCATCCATAGTTTGAAATAACTTGATTACATTAACTTAACCTTAGCATAAAAAAACAGCCGGTCGTTTGATCGGCTGCTTACTTGTTCTTAGTAAACTAACGTTCTCCATTAGCTTTACTGTTTTCATCAGATTGAATCATTCCAATTGGTTTCGTATCTATTCAATAATCTCCGTATGAAAGCAACGTTTCATGTGGTCGACCATTGTTTCTCCAAGATCCGTAAATGTTGCTACTCCTCGTTTATGAATGCATGTTTTGAATCCTTCTGCGTCGGCTCCTGCAACTGTTAAAAAGTCGCAAATATCCGTCGTCACCCCTACAATATGGACCTTTTCTATTCCCAAGCCTCGTAGAGTTTCAGCTAAATCCGTTTTAAAAAATGCATTATAGTTTGTTTTAGGTGTATAAAGCACGTTTTCATGATGTTGATTCTTTTGAAACCAATCATATAAATCTCCATACAATTGTTGCCCTTCTGTACCTTCAATGTTGTGTGGGGGCCATAACTTAAAATGCGGATCATTTTGCTGGTGTGAATCCATAGAAACGACAACCACATTCCCCTCTGCTAAAAAACTTGCTGCCAAGTCCCTAATATAAGGCACTATTTTTTGTGCTGGCTTACCCACCGTTAATGTTCCATTATCAGCTACAAAATCATTACTCATATCAACAATTAGTAAAGCTTCTACTGCCATTTTAAATCAACTCCAACTTTTTTATTTAGAAACTGTCATCATTCTTTTCTTTCTCATCACAGCATCTTGTAATACCATCGCAATATCCTCTTTAATGGCAAGTCCTTTTTCCTTTATCTCTTGAGGAACGATCGCATCTTTTGGATTTATTGTAATGTAGTAGGCATTCGGAAAATTGTAAGTCATATTCCAAAACGGCTCTTTAATAAACATCGGGGTCATGGTTCCAACGCCTAATTCCAGAAAAAGGATCTTTCTATCTTTGTTTTTGATAAGATATTGATTGTATTTTATTAATTCTTTTCTGTAGGAATTTCCTTCCAGAAACACATAAGAGCGCACCCATGGTTCCATTTCTTTTCCGCACGTCGGACATGTTGGAATTAACTCTGTTGGAATTCTGGTCCCCTCTATGTTTGCAAACATGTTCTCAACTTGTTCTTTATTAAAATAGATATAATCATGACAACGGGAACTACATTGAAAATATCGCCAATCCCCTTGAATCGGAGAGACCTTCTCTTCAGGAAAAGCCCTAGAAAACTGTGTGTCTTGATTCGTTGTAACAATGAAATAGTCTTTGTCTTGAAGTAATTGCAATAAATCAAGATAGGTTTGACCCACTTCGGTATCATTTACAAACTTAATTAATGTAGCAATATAAGCCCAACGTTCTTCACTTGTAGAATAGCGATGATAAAATCCATAAAATATATTTTCAATACCATATTTTTCAGCGAATTTTCCAAAGTGTTTGAGGAAAGTTTCGTTAGTCTCATACCAGTTATGTCCGTTTGCCGCAGACATCCCAGCAGCGCCACCAACCACAATCGCATCCGCTTCTTTTATTTTCTGTAGTAATGTTTTTATTTGTTCTTGATATTGTTGTGATAGCATATTTTATTATTTATCCTCCGTAATCATTCTTCCACGTTTACCTTAATACAGGCATATTATATAGGTGGTATAGATCACAAAACAAGTATGCACTTTTTAGATATATACTATCAATTAAGATAGCGTTGATACGCTGAATGATGGATAAGAGTGAAGCTTGCTATCTGTTAGAGTGCAGGTTTCCAAGTAACGACGCGTTAAACCAATTTTTATTAGAGTTAAACAATTACGCTAACTACAAATTATCTATTGTGATTGATAAAACCTTGTAGGAAACACCTAAACAACAATTTTAGAATTTCAAAAAGAACAAAAGACATATTTCCTGTACCCGACAGAAAATATGTCTTTTAATTTTTATAAACCGTACCTTTTCTTCTCATCACCAACCGTTGTTTTATCCGTATGACCATTATATAAAACAACATCATCAGGCAAAGAGAGAATCATATTCAAACTTTTCATCAGGTCCTGTTCATTTCCACCTTCATATTGAGTAGATCCAATATTACCTTTAAAGATGGTATCACCAACAAACGCTACTTTATCCTGGGCATTATAATACATAACTTGATCCATAGCATGACCGGGTGTATGTGTCATCGTTACTTTAAAATCTGAATTAGCTGACAGTTCAAATACTTCACCTGACTGTACATAATTCACTTCATCAACAATGATATGTCGATTGCATAAAGCTGATAAGTTCATTCTCGCATTTTGCACATATTTATGCCCGAGTTCGTGCATGTAAACAGGAATATTCAATTCATTTCTAATTTTATCGACTGCACCTATGTGATCAAAATGTCCATGTGTTAATAGTATTTTTTCGATATGATAATCATTTGATTTTATCACACGTAATATTTTTTCGGCTTCAGCACCGGGATCAAATAAAAATCCATGTTTTGTTTCTTGATCTATATATAAAAATGCATTTGTAGAAAATACATCTTTTACTGTTATCTGATGTACGATGCTTTGATTATTAATAACATCCATCGATACCACAGCTCATTCCTGATAAATCATTGTTTTGAATATCATCTTGGATTGCTTCTTTTAGGGCCATTTTAAATGTTTCTACATTCTGAGCACCATTCAAAGTGAATTTTCCATTAATCAAAAAGAAAGGTACGGCTTGGATTCCCATTGAATATGCCTGCGATTCATCTTTACGTACATCACTTTCGAATTCATTGGAATTCAGAACTTTTTCTACTTCATTTTCATCTAGTCCATTTTTCACAGCGATTTCTTTCAGTACATTTTTATCACTTAACTCTAAATTATCTGTGAAATAGGCTTTGAATAAATCTTCTACAATTGTTTTGTTCCCTTGTTTTTCTGCATAATGTGTTAAGCGATGAGCATCCATTGTGTTTGTATATTGTGTTGTGGAATATCTAAAATCAATACCTTCTTCTCTACCCAACTGTTCAATCTGTCTAATTCTTTCAGCCGCCATGGCATTAGATAAACGATATTTTTTTGCGAAACGATCTTCTGTACTAGATACGACTTTGTAACTCGCATTAGGATCTAACTCGAAACTTCTCATTTCAATATTCACTTGATCTTTGATTCCTAGATCATTCATCGCTTTTTCCAATCTTTCTTTTGCGATATAACAGTAAGGGCAAGCATAATCTGACCATATTTCAATTTTCATGATTACTTCCTCTTTCTCTTCATTTATTAGTGCTGTCTATTTTCTATAGTTTCGTTCCTATAAAGTTTGCTAGCTCATGTATGAGTTGCTCATTACGTTTATAGTAAGTCCACTTTCCGATGCGAGTTGCTTCGACCAACCCTGCACGCTGTAAAGTTGATAAATATTGAGATGTTGTAGACTGATTCATTCCCAGCTTATCTCTGATCTGACTTACACAGACCCCTACTTCATTCATTTCCTCTATCCCTTGTCGCTGTGTATCAAAATGTGTTGTGGGATCTTTTAACCAGTATAGTATTTTCAGTCTCGCTTCATTAGATAGTGCTTTAAATAACTCAACCTGATCAAATTGGATATTTGTCATATCTTCACCTCAATATCTTTTACACGTATCATCATATCACAATATTCCGATATGTAAATATGTAAGCACATGGTTATTTGTTCCATTCTAATAATTTATCGCTACAGCCGTTTTTAACTGATATTACTTATGTCTATTACTTATGTCCAAAAAAACAAACCCGGCGATCTCTCCTCGGTTGAATACCCAGAAAAGACCGCCGGCTAACAAAATATATATCTTTTTATAGTGTCTACTTGATGGGGCTATGCTACATATTGCCGTCTTTTCTACTTGTTAAAGTATCTTTCCCAATTAGCTTACCAAGTATGAAAATCCAATAACATGAATTTAATTTGCTGAGTAATTAAGTTCTTGTTCTTAATTTTCAAAACTACATCTGGTGTAGGCACCCTATTTTTTAACATGCATTCATATACCAAAATGGACAAATGGCACTTGCGCGCCGAGGACTTTCGTACCAATATTTTTCACCCATTAAATTCTCAAGTACTAATTCAAATGGATTTATTGAGGAAAGTAGTTCTCGATCTGTTCTAGATCTTCTTTATCTAGTTCCCAATCTAGGGCTTTTAAATTATCATCTATATGCTTTTTGTTGGCTGCCTTGGGAATTGTAACTATACGTTCCTGCCTTAATATCCATTTTATTGCAACCTGGTATGCTGTTTTACCGTACTTGCTCCCTATGGCATCCAGCATCTTTCTTTCCAGTGAATCCACTTGAGGAAAACCTCTCATACCGAATTTATGTGGTGCAAAACCAAATGGTGAATATCCCATTATTGTTATGCCATTGTCTTTAGAAAACGGTAAAATATCCTTCTCTATTCTTCTATCGTGTAAATGGTAAGCTAATTGATTACATACTAACGGGATGCTGCCTAGATGGTATTGGGCCTCTTGCATTAATTGGATAGTAAAGTTACTTACCCCAATATATCTGACAATACCCTTATTAACTAGTTCGGCCATAGCTTCCATCGTCTCCGAAACTTCATAGTGTTGGCTTGGCCAGTGCTGTAAATACAAATCAATGTAGTCTGTTTTTAAGCGTTCTAAGCTTGCTTCTGCTGCTCCAAGAACACCTTTGTAAGAACAATTATTCGCTGAAACTTTAGTGACTAGGAATACCTCGCTTCTGATATCATGAATTGCTTGTCCAACAATTTTCTCAGCTCCTCCATTTCCATATTCTTCAGCAGTATCAATTAAATTAAGTCCATTTCTAATACCATAACGCAGTGCCTCTACTTCATCTTTTTCTTTCCACCTATCTTCACCATATTTCCAAGTCCCCTGGCCAATAACCGGAATATCTACTCCCGTATTACCTAGTTTACGATGCTGCATCAACACAGCCTCCTATAAAAATTGTATATAAGCAGATTCAAAATGTTTTCAAAAAGTCGTATTGGTTATAGTCAACTTTATTAACTTTAATATAATAATCCATTGAATCAGTAGACCAAATAATATGGTCCCCCATATCAATTTTATAAAATATTTTTACAGTTGGGATATATTTTTCTATTAATGTAACTTCATTTTTTCCTAAAATACTTTTACCATGATATTGATTTAACAATCCCTTAAGACGATCCTTTTCTTCCCAGCTCATTTCTATCATTTTGGTCATTTTAAAATAATAGCCGTCCACCTCTTCATCTTTACCATAACTTCTTTCAACAATCACCAAGTACGGCTCTTCATTTTCCGATCGAATTAAATATCCATATAAAAATGGAGATGATACGTTGATAAGATTCGAGTTAAAATGACCAACCTTTTCAACATGATCAGAATGAGTTAGTAAACGTATAGAATACATAGAAGGTTCGGGTGGTTTTTTAGTGAAATCATATACTAAACTTCCTCCAACAATTAGAAATAAGATTAAAAGAATGATGAATATCCCTTTAAATTCTTTCAATCTAGTACTCATTCCGCTCCCCCTCTATTTTCATTATATAAGCGACTTGAGTTGATAGAATTTTGGAAACAGGTTTTCTCTTTGTAACTTTTATTATTAGTATTGCGTCTACATATTTTAACTACTTAAAGGAAGGATGTAAGAAGTTGAAGACTAAAAAGAAGTGGTATGTACTATCGGGTAGTCTTGTTCTGGGATTAGCGCTTGGTATTTGGTATGTTTTAAGTTCTGATATTTTACTAGGATGGCCATCTCCATCTAAGCAACAGGAATATTACAGAGGTACTATTATAAAAATCGTTGAGGAAAATTCCACAATTAATGGAGATAAAGTGCTTTATTCTATCCAACTCGACACCGGAGATGTGTTAACAGTAACTAAAAATACAATGTTTTTTCACCAGTCAAGTGATGTCAAACGAACAGAATCCGATTTTGATATAATACAAGAAGGTGTTGGAGTCGAAGCATGGAGTAGACAAGTCAATAATCATATGTATGAAGCATTTGAAATAACAGTGAAATAGACGATCAATAAAAAACGAAACTTAATAACCTACATCAATGTGTTGAAATGGGGCCTGGAGTAATGTCTTCACCTACACTTAAAGCAAAGTTGATCTATTTAGGTATAATCGTAATTGTTTTTATATTTTGTTCTAACCTATTCTTTTATAAGACCACAATTTCTGCTATTGTTACTCTAAATTCTGTAAAAGACAATTCAATCAACGTTTTACTTGGAGATTCGATCACTACTGTCGATATTAAAGTTCCTGAAATCGTAAGCGGTCTTTTGATAGAGGGAAATCAATATTTCATAGGTTATGATACTTATCCTGTCTGGGGATCAAAGCTGACTAAGATTGAGCCATTACCGTAACACGCTCTGCAATTAGATCAGGGGCGGAATTTACCGTGCCTTTTCCCCGTTCAAACAACTATCCGCCCGCTAATTTAACAACGATAACATATTGTTTAGTCACCATAACCGTCTTATCAGTCCTTAATTCTTTCTATCTGACCAGCTATAATTTGCGGGGGATCGGACTGCATTACAGCATATTCACCTTTGTCATTCGTTTTTGGGGTTACATTGACTTTTTCACCTATCTCAAGCTCGTTATAGAGCTGGGTATCCTCGACAATATAATTGATTAATTCGATATTATTCTTTTTGAACTCAGTAAAGGTCTTACTTTCAGAATCCTTCTGTGTAATATGCTTCGCTACTAAGATACTTTGGTCTTCCTTCGAAATAATATAATCCGCCTTAGTGGCTTCGGGCGACGCATTGCAACCGCTAAGTATACATATGGCAAGTACTAAGGCTACTCCTAAAATTAACTCTCTCATTATTTCAACTCCTTAGCGTAAAACCCTCTACTTTGTTAGACGAAGATGGAATAGATTTGTTACGGAAACTACCCGTAAGATTAACGAAAAATAGAGCTGCTGCCAACCGGCAAACTGCTCTATGCTGTTACTGCACTACTATTCTATTTGTAAAAGATTCATAAAAAAGCGGAGATAATGCTTTTTAACAACTAAACTTGCCTTTGAAGCTTGATACTACATTCTGAGGTTGTCGTGGTGACATACTCCATGTAATTTACAGAGCCGTTAAAGTTTAAATAAGCTTCATAACGCATGCGGATGGCAGGTAAAGTAATGAAATCCAGAACATTTTCCTTTGGAACCCATCTGCAATCGCTCGTTTCATTAGAAATAGCTAACTCTCCACCGACGGCTTTGCACACGAAATCAAACATAACCTTCGTAGGAACATCAGTCACACCGTCATACCATTTATGGATCGCTGTATTAGAAACAACACTAACTACATAGCTAACCGTGGCGTCTATTCCACTTTCCTCTTTGATTTCACGAATCACGCCATCTATCAGATTTTCTCCAACTTCCGTTATCCCACCCGGATACACCCAACCATCGTCATGGGCTTTTACTAAGAGGATATTTCCATTTCCATCTTCTACAATTCCGCCAGCCGATACAATATGTGTCGGAATGCCATTTAAAGTCCTCCTAATAACGTAAGTTGTATATTTATTACACAAACTCCTGTAATCTCCTTCTTTCGCGAATTTGAACTGTTCCTTTCCAACTCACCTTTATAAATGCTCCAAAAAATTCTCAACGGTTACATTCCACTGTCCATTTGAATATTCCACTTTATGAATGCCTGTATTGGAAGCTGGGAATGATTTGTTCTTATTTGTCCATTCTAGATTTTTTAAAATATGATAGACGACATTAATCACTCCGCCATGAGTAACAATGAATACGTTCTCAAGATGATTGTTAGTTAATTGCTCCTCACATAACCTTTTAAATGTTTCTTTAATCCGCAGATAATACTCCTTAGGACTCTCACCTTCAGGGTACCTCTCTTCCATTCGTAAACTCGAGAAATATAGCCCAGGGAATCGTTCATTGACGATTTCGTTAGGCATTCCAGCAATTACACCATTATTCGTTTCTCTCCACTCGCTGTTACTTTCAACGGATAAATTCAAATTTTTTGCGATCTCATTCGCTGTATCAAGTGCCCGCTGTAAGTCACTACTCACGATACGATGTATTTGATAAGTACTCTGGTTATTCTTAAGATAAGAACCTAACTTCTCTGATTGCCGATAGCCTTCAACATTAAGTCCTCTTTGACTCCAACCTCCGCGATATCCTTCATCGTCTGCCCCATGTCTCACAAAATAAATAGTCATATGCTTCCCCCTAGGATTAACACTGTTTACTTGCTATAATGGCGATTTCAATAAAAATGGACTCATAATGATATTAACATATATTGGAATATAGTTGCCTGTTAACAACAAACAAGTACTTATAAATAGATATTTATGTAGTTGGATTCTTTAAAACAAAAAAGCCGCCATTAGCGACTATTTAAGCGATTATGTTCTTGTCCTTTGATCTTATTTGTTTACATAATGCGTGTTATGTTTTTACCCACTACGTCCTGATCATGAACGAGGTTAGGTAGCTTTGTCCTTTGCATTAATCCTCAAAAAAAGCAAGGCGAATCAATTCTTTTGCTCTACTTAATTTCTTCGAATCTAATTTTCGCAGCATCGTTAGAATCTCGTTTGTTTCCTCTAAGTCTCCCGACAATGAGTTAGAAGACATTTGCGATTTTTCCTGGTTTTTATCGTCATCCGCTTCTGCCTGAACCCATGAAGTTGCCAACGTATCCTTCATCAGCATTGCAAGAAATCGTATTTGTTCAAGATCGTATTGGCCTAGGTAGCTCCTTATATTGTTATCGATGTGAGCATGTAGCTGTTGATGCAGCTCGAAGACCTGTTGACCAGACGATGTTAAATGGAATAGTACTTCTTTTTTATTATCAGGCAGCGTTTCCGTTTTGATAAAGCCTAATTCCACCAATCGTCGTGTATTTTTGGATACGCTACCTCTTGGAATGCCAAACCGCTTGGAAATCGTGATCCCATTCACCGGCTCTAACTCGCCAATAGCATCCAAGACGTGAAGCATCTGGACGGTTGCTTCCTTCAGAAATTCAATAACGGCGGGTTCTGAAGCATTCTTTATCATCCAGTTTTTCTCTTCATCCTCTCCTTCCGCTTGGATTTTTTTTTGCATAGCAGCAATATTCCCTATTATTTCCGTTATCAATATTCTCTGCTCTATATTCTCATTCATATTAATTTTCTCCTTTTTTTCATCTTCGGTTGTTTTAAGTATACTAAGAAACTTTATTGACAACAAGGAAACAATAATTGTAATATGGTTACCTAAGAAACAATTATGTTTTTAGTTAACAAAAAAAGAAAGGAAGAGTTTCTTACATGAATTTCTTAATCGTATTCGATCATCCTTATGGAAGTAGTGCTTCCGAAAATATTCCCCATAAGAGAAGCTTTTCAGCAGCTTTATTAGCATCTGTTATAAAAGGACTACTCTCGGGCGGCCATAACGTCGACCTGATCGATCTACATAAAGATGGCTTTAATCCCGTTATGTCCGCCTCTGATCTCGCCTCATGGCGCAAGAAAGAAGTAACTGATCCTTTGATAGCTGACTACCAACAGCGACTACTGAAGGCAGATCACCTCATTTTCATTTTCCCCATTTGGTGGGAGGGAATGCCAGCTCTCATGAAGGGTTTTTTTGACAAAGTCTTTGCAAAAGGGATTGTATATTCGGAACCTAAACCAGGACGCCCATTCAAGTGCTTACTTCCTCGTTTAAAGGGTGTGACTTTATTGACTGTTATGTCTACACCAACATTCATGTATCGATGGTTTTTTGGAAATCCGATTACAAAGATCGTTTTCCGTGGAACCTTTCGAAAAATGGGGATACACTCACTGAAATGGTATAACTATTCCGGGATGGCGAAACTGACTCTCAGTCAACGTCAAAAGCATCTGTCCAAAACGGAACGAATTTTCGCAAAGCGCTGGTCTACTTCTTAGTTGGTTATATACCAAATCTAAAGCTCAGCGCTTCCTAAAAAAGTTTTATTACCGTTGTAACAAGTTAAACTCATAATCTGATTTCATATAAACACGGGAGGTATATTTCATTGAATACACAATATGATGTAGACGTACTCGTCGTTGGTGCCGGTCCAACCGGCTCTACGCTCGCTGCAGATCTGCTTCGCCGCGGACTTCGTGTTCGCTTGGTAGACAAGGCAGCACATTCGTTTCAGGGATCCAGGGCAAAGGGAATCCAGCCTCGAACCCAAGAAATCTTTGAAGACCTCGGCGTGCTTGGCGAGGCTCAAGCGGAAGGCGGTCCTTATCCTCTCGCGGGTATCCATCTTGGACCAATCCGTTTACCCTGGCGGATGCAACAACGCAATGTGCCAACACCCGACATACCTTATCCGAATATTTTGTTGCTACCGCAGTACCGTACTGACACTATTTTACACCGGTTGCTCGGCCGTTTAGGGTTGCGCATTGAGTTTGGCACTGAGCTTAAAAACTTAGAGCAGGATGATGATGGGGTTACCGCAACACTTTCAACTGGTGAAAGGGTACGCAGCAGGTATTTGGTTGGAGCTGACGGAGGATCAAGCGTCGTCCGCAAGATTGCAGGCATTCGATTCATCGGGGAAACGGATGGATCTGATCGCACACTCATCATTGACGGAAACATTGATGGTTTATCACGCAACAGATGGCATATATGGCCACGTACGCATGGCAGATCGGTTGGAGCTTGTCCACTGCCCCACACCAGCCTCTTTCAAATCATGATCCGTTTAAAAGCGGGTGAGGAGCCTCAACTAGATGAAGCTTCTCTTGCGGAACAGTTCCGAACGTATACTGGTTTAAGGCTTCATGGCATTACTTGGACATCGGTATTTCGACCAAATGTCCGTCTTGCCGAGCACTATCGGGCGGGAAGAGTCTTCCTTGCAGGTGATGCCAGTCACGTACATACTCCGGCTGGCGCACAGGGTCTCAATACAGGTGTACAAGACGCCTATAACCTTGGTTGGAAAATTGGTCAGGTCATCGCGGGGGCACCTGACAGTTTACTCGACACCTACGAGGCTGAGCGTCAACCTATTGCGGCAAAAGTTCTCGGAAAATCTAGCGAATTGTACGCCGCGATGGATCAACACCGTTTCTCTGGGCTGAAACGTGGTGATGACGAGCGTCAACTCAGTATCACCTACTCTGAGGGGCCACTTTCCACTCTCGGTTCGGGTACCAAGACGTTAAGAGTAGGCGACCGAGCACCTGACGCACCCTGCACTGGACAAAACGGAGTACAGCGTTTGTTTGAGGTCTACCAAGGACCACACTTCACTCTTCTAGCTTTCGGCTCAATAGCCACTAAGGTACTCCCTCAGCTACATTGGCCTAATGTTGGGGCAGAATTGCATCGTTTCATCATTGGAAACACAGGTGAAGATGGGCACAATTACCTCCACGATAAGGATGGAAAACTGAAAGGGATTTATGGTATCACCTGTGATACCTTGGTACTGATTCGACCTGACGGTTATATAGGAAGTATTATCACATCGAATTGGAAGACAACCTTTGAAAAAGTGGTCGAAACGATTTGCCCTTCACAGCTTGTTGGGTTGTCTTCAAAAGAATAATGCATTCATTTCAGCGATAAATATACGTTAATAGATTGGTTTAATTGATTACATTGAGAGGATAATACATGACCGCAGTTGAAAGAATTAATATAATATTAGCAGTAATAGCAGCGTTGTCTTTTTCGAGTGTTATTTCAAAATTTATTACAAAAAGGTTGAAAAAAAAGAGGAACTTTTTCAAAAGATGAACTGAACCCTATTAAGTAGACAGTTTTAAAAAAAGGATGCGCTGCTGTTTAAGCGGCAATGAGATGACTTCGGT
>NZ_JACSQL010000028.1 GCF_014836635.1 Paenibacillus gallinarum
ACACGACCGTTAAGCCCTCCAGCGCCGATGGTACTTGGACCGCAGGGTCCTGGGAGAGTAGGACGTCGCCAAGCAAATAGAAAACCGTTGTTGACAATACGTCAGCGACGGTTTTTTTTGTGTTTCCATGAAGAAAATAGATGAAGATAAAGTTTATAATAACCAATGCGGAATGACTCGTTTTATGAAAGCGATTAAAATAATCATTGACGAAAACTGTTTTCATTACTATTATGAACATGAAAACGATTATTGAGGAGTGGTCATCCAGGTGAAACAATACTTCGAGAAAGCTCAAAAGTTTGGTAAGTCTTTTATGCTCCCTATCGCAGTTCTACCTGCAGCTGGTTTGTTATTAGGTATTGGCGGTGCTTTATCTAATGCAAATACAGTAGCAACTTACCCATTCTTGCAAGTGGAATGGCTCCAGCAGATTTTTACCGTTATGAGCAGTGCAGGAAGCATTGTATTCGATAACCTCGCTCTTATATTTGCAATTGGGGTAGCCGTCGGTCTGGCTCGTGCAGACAAAGGGACTGCTGGACTTGCAGCGGGACTGGCATACTTGGTAATGAATGCTTCGATTAATGCTATGCTGATTAATACGGATCAGTTAGCAGAAGATCAATTAGCCTCCGTCGGGCAAGGAATGGTCTTAGGAATACAAACGCTTCAGACGGGTGTATTAGGAGGGATCATAGTTGGACTGGTTACTTCCATGCTGCACAATAAGTACAACAAGATTGAACTTCCTGCTTTTCTTGGTTTCTTTGGGGGCTCTCGGTTCATTCCTATTGTTTCTTCTTTTGCGGCCATCTTCATCGGTATTATATTATTCCTGATATGGCCAACTGTTCAGCTGGGGATTTCTCAACTTGGCAGTCTGGTAGATAAAACAGGATATGTTGGTACCTTATTTTACGGATTTTTGTTAAGAATGCTTGGACCACTGGGTCTGCATCATATATTCTATCTTCCTTTCTGGCAGACAGGACTTGGCGGCACGGTAGATGTTGCAGGTACAGTCTACGAAGGTACACAAAATATATTTTTTGCTCAGCTGGGTGACCCAGCAACAGAGAAATTTTTCTCTGGTACATCAAGATTTATGTCCGGACGTTTTATTACGATGATGTTTGGATTACTCGGTGCTGCTTTAGCTATTTATCATACGGCACGGCCGGAACGAAAAAAAGTAGTTGGCGGATTGATGTTATCGGCTGCTTTGACATCATTTCTTACAGGAATTACAGAACCTTTAGAGTTCTCGTTTCTTTTTGTAGCTCCGGTACTGTATGTCGTTCATGCTATATTTGATGGTTTTGCTTTTATGCTTTCACATATCTTTGAGATTACAATCGGACAAACGTTCTCTGGTGGCTTAATTGACTTCATTCTCTTTGGAGTACTGCAAGGTAATGCTAAGACAAACTGGATACTTGTTCCGATCATCGGGGTGGTCTGGTTCTTCCTTTACTACTTCACGTTCCGAGTTCTAATAGTTAAATTGAAACTGAAGACTATGGGCCGGGAAGACGAGACAGACACTGATAAAGTAGAATTTTCTACAGATGCTAAGCCAAAAAAGGAAAATGCAAAAACCGGAAATGAACGTTCGATCGCTATTCTTAACGGACTTGGCGGTAAGGATAATATTAAAGAAGTAGATTGCTGTGCAACAAGACTTCGCGTATCTGTTCTGGATATGGATAAAGTAGATGAGAAAATGCTTAAAGAGACAGGAGCTACTGCGGTAGTTAAAGTAGGAAATGGTGTTCAAGTCATATACGGACCTCAGGTTACGATTATTAAGAATGAAATTGAAGAATATATGGAAACGGAGTGATGAAAAAATGGAACTAAATACGTTAGGAATTCAAGGTGGACTTATTGTATCATGCCAAGCACTCGAGCATGAGCCTTTACATAGCTCATTTATCATGGGGAGATTGGCGATCGCGGCAAAACAAGGTGGTGCAATTGGAATACGTGCGAATACAGCTGCTGACGTCAAGGAGATTAAACAGCAGGTAGATCTGCCGGTCATCGGAATTGTAAAAAGAAATTATGGAACGAATCCAGTATTTATTACACCAACGATTCAGGAAGTAGATGAGCTTGCAGCTGTAGGCGCTGAAATCATTGCAGTTGATGCAACTGTAAGAGCCCGCCCAGATGGAAAAACATTAGAGGCATTTGTAAAAGAAATCCGCAGTAAATATCCAGATGTTTTACTTATGGCGGATATTTCTTCAACAGAAGAAGCTATAAATGCTGAAAAGCTAGGCTTTGATCTTATCTCTACTACGCTAGTAGGATACACAGAAGAAACATCCCACATGAAATTATATGATGAGGATTTTGCAGTACTAAAAGAAATTATCGCTAGTGTTCATACACCCGTTGTTGCAGAAGGAAATGTGATGACACCAGAGATGGCAGCCCGTTGTCTAGAAGTAGGAGTATACTGTGTCGTTGTAGGAGGAGCAATTACTCGACCTCAGCAAATTACTGAGCGATTCGCTGCTGCGATCTCTGGAATAAGTAAAGTAGCACCTGCTACGAAGTAACGAATTACGATATAAATGATCAGGCCAAAGCTAAAAAAGCTTTGGCCTGATTTTTATTCCCGATGATACAAAGCTTTAAGTGTATTCTGACGAGCTTCAAATAAAGATCCATCCTCAAGTAAGAGTAGGGAAATCACATCCAGGATATAGATGATGGCGAGCTGGCTATTAATAAAGTGGACATCTCCTGTGCGATCGATATCAGGGGTGAAAAGGCATATATCAGATATCTCCGAAAGAGGAGTATGATCAAAATTAGTAATGCCAACCACTTTGGCTCCGCGTTTCTTAGCAGCATCCAGTGCATCACTGACTTCAATCGTTCTTCCAGAATTGGAAATCCCAATCACTAGATCATCCTGTCCTAACAGAGAAGCACTCATAATCATCATATGTGAATCGGTTACAGCATCAATGATGATATTCATCCGAGTTAGACGGTATTTAAACTCCAGAGCAGATAATCCGGAGCTTCCTAGACCATAAACATAGATTCGGCGTGATTTCTTTATTAAAGTCACAACTTGTTCAATCTGTTCCGTATCCAGCATTTCAGCCGTAGCATTAATAATGTCATTATAGGCTTGTTGGGTTTTAGGAAAAAAACGAGTTTCCGGACGAGGCTGCTGAACCTCACGATTGAGAAGAATTTTGAAATCAACGAAAGTTGCACAACCTACTTTTCGACAGAATCGTGTGATGGTCGAGGTAGAGGTGTATGTATTTGCAGCCAAATCACGGATATTTATATTCATAATAGATGCCTGATTACGCATGACATAATCGGCAATTTCTTTTTCTTTTGCTGAAAAACGTTGATATTCAATTTGTAGCTTATCGATCATACTAGACGACATCGTATTCGACCTCATTCCGTTCATAATTTAGCTAGGAAAAAGATTATTATATAGTAGTCTACTGCCGAATGATGAAAAGTACAAATAGGAAAGATTCTCATCTTACCTAAGAAATTAATCCATATAAGAGCATTCAAAAGTAAGAAGAGGAGACAATAGGACAAAACTAATGCAATTCGAGAATTTATATTTACCAGTATAGGCTTTATTTCGTGAGATCTATAGCTAAGAAAGCAAGCAGTTAACCAGAAATGTCCGTCAGGGACAAACAGTTGTTTTTCTACAGCGATACACTCTTTCACAGCAGGTTACTTTTCCTTGACAGTGCAAATGGGCCTTTGCTAAGATTGCAATAATATATTTTCAGAAAATGTTCATTAGATCCATAAATGCTTTCATTTAAGGGTCTTCAGTCTATATATAATAAAAGGAGGAACATCGTAGTGTGGGGAGATAAGTTTGGTAAAGAAGGTTTAACATTTGATGATGTTTTGTTAGTACCCCGTAAGTCTGAGGTACTTCCCAAGGAAGTTGATGTTTCTGTTCGTTTAAGTGATAACGTGAAGCTTAATATTCCACTGATCAGTGCTGCGATGGATACTGTTACAGAAGCACCTCTGGCGATTGCGATCGCAAGAGAAGGCGGTATCGGTATCATTCATAAAAATATGCCGGTTGAACAGCAAGCTGAAGAAGTAGATCGTGTAAAACGTTCGGAAAGCGGCGTAATTACGAATCCTTTCTCATTGACTAAAGATCATTTAGTATCTGATGCAGAGAATGTTATGGCGAAATATCGCATTTCCGGTGTGCCAATCGTTGATGAAGCACAGAAATTGGTCGGAATTCTAACCAACCGTGATTTACGTTTTATTAAAAACTTTGACATTAAAATCTCCGAAGTGATGACAAGTGAGAATCTGGTGACAGCACCTGTAGGTACTACGCTTGTACAAGCTCAAGAGATCTTACAAAAACATAAAATTGAGAAGCTTCCGCTTGTTGATGAGTCGAACACTTTAAAAGGTCTTATTACCATTAAAGACATTGAAAAAGCAATCCAATTCCCGAATGCTGCAAAAGACAGTCAAGGAAGATTGGTTGTTGGTGCGGCTGTTGGTGTATCCAGTGACTTGTACGAGCGTACAGAAGCATTGGTAAAAGCAGGTGTGGATCTGATCTCGATCGATTCCGCACACGGTCACAGTAAAAACATCCTTGACTCGGTTCGTAAACTTCGTGAACTATATCCAAGTCTAACAATCATTGCGGGTAACGTCGCTACGGGTGAAGCAACGCGTGATCTGATTGAAGCAGGGGCATCCGTTATTAAAGTAGGTATTGGTCCTGGATCCATCTGTACAACTCGTGTTGTTGCTGGTATTGGTGTACCTCAAGTAACCGCAGTTTATGATTGTGCAAATGTAGCTCGTGAATACAATATTCCTGTCATTGCTGATGGCGGAATCAAGTATTCTGGTGAAATTACAAAAGCACTTGCAGCGGGAGCTCATGCAGTTATGCTTGGAAGCCTGCTCGCTGGTACAGAGGAAAGCCCAGGCGAATTTGAAATTTATCAAGGTCGCCGCTTTAAAGGATATCGCGGTATGGGATCCATCAGCGCAATGAAAATGGGTAGTAAAGATCGTTACTTCCAAGATGATGATAAGAAACTTGTTCCTGAAGGTATTGAAGGACGCGTTGCTTATAAAGGTCCACTTAGTGCGACTATTCATCAGCTGATCGGTGGGCTTCGCTCTGGTATGGGATATTGCGGTACAGCGACGATCGATGAACTTCGTAACGATACTCAGTTTATTCGAATTACGAGTGCAGGACTTCGCGAAAGCCATCCACATGATGTTCAAATTACAAAAGAAGCGCCAAACTATACATTGTAAGACAATGATTTTTGATCATATAGCAGGCAGGCAAGGTGAAATTCACTTTGCCTGTCTTTTTTTGCGGAATATCGTGTGTTAAAATGAAACAGGACTTGTATAAGTATACAAGCAAACATACGAACCTTATGAAAACATGAACAAAATGATCTCTATCTGTTTTAGTAGAGACATTACATATAAATCAGTTATTCTCTGATTCAATGGGGTTCTTCTTTCGGTCCTTGTTAACTATTTCGACTATGCTCAACATTTACAAACGAACAGATTGCCATTATTGCCTATAGAGGCATTGTGAAAGATTAGAGGAGGATTTATTCCATTGAAAAAGAAATACAGCCATTCATTAATTCGCTCAGAACAAAGCGAGAGATCAAAGTTTAAGAAACGCGTTGCTACATTAATGGTTATGAATATGTTATGTATGTCGGTTATTCCGGCCGCGGTATCGGCCGAGCAAGTGACTCAGGTAGCAACGGCTGCAACGACAAGTGCTGCGGCAACATCAACCACTGCCAAAGTACCTTCGCCAGATACACTCGGATTAAACGTAAAGTCAGCAGTTCTAATGGAAGCATCAACTGGTGAAATTCTCTTGTCAGTCAATGCAGATCAAGCGTACGCTCCAGCAAGTATGACGAAGATGATGACCGAGTATATTGTCACTGAAAAAGTAAAACAAGGCGAAATTTCTTGGGATGACATCGTAACGGTTGGGAAGAATGCAGCCCAAAGTGTGGGTTCTCGTATTTACTTGGCTGAAGGCGATCAACATACTGTTAGAGAACTGTATATTGCCATGGCCATTGGCTCTGCGAACGATGCAACCGTAGCTCTTGCAGAATATGTAGCAAATTCTGAAGAAGAGTTTGTAAAACTGATGAATGAAGAAGCCCAGCGTATGGGGATGACCGATACACACTTTATTAACTCAACCGGTCTCAATCGTGATGATATGCCGGAAGAATTCCGTCCTGAGGAAGACCGCGAGACGGTAATGACGGCGAAAGATGTCGCTACTTTGACTAGATATATTGTTCAGGATCATCCTGACTTTGCTGAATTTACATCACTTCAATCTTATGATTTCCGCGGAAAAGATAAAATTATCAACTGGAACTGGATGCTTGAAGCGAACAAAAATATTACTAACTTCAAAAAGTATGCGTATGAAGGCCTTGACGGTATGAAGACGGGGCATACAACAGCTGCAGGTTACTGTTTTGCCGGGACTGCGGAACGTGACGGAATGCGTCTAATCAGTGTTGTAATGGGCGCTGAAACAGAGCCGGGCCGTTTCACAGAAACGAAAAAGGTACTCGACTACGGTTATAATAACTTTGAAGTTAAGCAAGTAGTTGCAGGTAAGACAACGGTAACCGGTGCAGAAACAGCACCTGTATCCAAAGGTAAAGAATCAACTGTACCCGTTGTAACCGAAGAAGCGGTTAACTTTATCGTTCCTAAAGGTACAGAAACAATTGAACCTGAATTCACAACTAATTTTGAAGGTGAAGCGCTTGAAGCTCCAATAGAAGCAGGTACTAAAGCAGGCACGATCACCTACACCTATAAAGTAGAAGGTATGGATGAAGTGCAGGAACAAACAGTGAACCTTGTTACTTCCGAAAAAGTTGAAAAGGCTGGATGGTTCCGTCTTATGTTCCGTGGGATTGGCGATTTCTTTGGTGACATGTTTGATAGTATTAAAAACCTGTTCTAATTAAAAGCAGTATTTATTTTAGTTCTGTGGGACAACTTTCTAATAACCTGTATTTAGTAAAATAGTTGTATAATCAGGATTCATACGGTAAAATATCAAGTTAGAATTCAAATTGGAAACTTTTGATAGGTACAAGTCTTTTTCTATAGGATATTACCTTTTAAAAGGGCGTTGATTTGGAAAAACTGCAGATATAATACGGGGGGCTTAAACATGGAAACGGGCACATCACGCGTTAAAAGAGGAATGGCAGAAATGCAAAAAGGCGGCGTCATCATGGACGTTATGAATGCAGAACAGGCTAAAATTGCTGAAGCAGCAGGTGCCACAGCAGTTATGGCTCTTGAACGTGTACCATCTGATATTCGTGCAGCTGGCGGCGTAGCTCGTATGGCTGATCCAACGATTGTAGAAGAAGTGATGAAAGTCGTATCAATCCCAGTTATGGCGAAGGCTCGTATCGGTCATTTTGTTGAAGCGAAAGTGCTCGAATCCTTAGGTGTTGACTACCTTGATGAAAGTGAAGTATTAACTCCAGCAGATGAAGTTTTCCATATTGATAAACATGAATTTACTGTACCGTTTGTGTGCGGAGCCAAAGATTTAGGTGAAGCACTTCGCCGGATCGGTGAAGGTGCTTCGATGATCCGTACCAAAGGTGAACCAGGAACAGGTAACATAGTTGAAGCGGTACGTCACATGCGTTTCATTAACAGCCAAATCCGTAAAGTTCAGAATATGTCCAAGGACGAGCTGTATGCTGAAGCTAAAAATTTGGGTGTGGCTTATGATCTTTTGCTTGATGTACATGAGAACGGGAAACTTCCTGTTGTAAACTTTGCAGCAGGTGGTGTTGCTACTCCAGCTGATGCTGCTTTGATGATGCATCTTGGTGCAGATGGCGTATTTGTAGGCTCTGGTATTTTTAAATCGGATAGTCCTGAGAAATTTGCTCGTGCCATTGTAGAAGCTACGACTCATTACACTGATTATAAGCTGATTGCGGAAGTCTCTAAAAACTTGGGTGCACCGATGAAAGGGATTGAAATCTCTTCATTGTCCCCAGCAGAGCGCATGTCGAATCGTGGCTGGTAAGAGAGAAGGATGTCTAGAGTGAAAATAGGGGTATTAGCACTACAAGGTGCTGTTGCTGAACATATTCGCAGTACGGAGCTTGCTGGAGCAGAAGGCATAGCAGTGAAGAGAGTAGAGCAACTTCACGAACTGGATGGTTTAATCATTCCAGGCGGGGAGAGCACTACGATTGGGAAGCTAATGCGTAAGTATGGTTTTATGGAGGCAATTAGGCAGTTCTCTGAAGAGGGAAAACCTATCTTTGGTACTTGTGCAGGTCTTATCGTTATGGCAAAGCAAATATCTGGGCAAGATGATGCTCATCTTTGCTTAATGAACATAACCGTTTCTCGTAACGCGTTTGGACGCCAGCGTGAGAGCTTTGAAACAGATTTAGAAGTGGTCGGCATCGATGAACCTGTGCGTGCAGTTTTCATTCGTGCTCCGCTTATCGAGTCTGTTGGTGAGGGTGTCGAAGTTCTCTCCACCTATCATGATGAGATTGTAACCGCTCGTGAAGGTCATCTATTAGTTTCTTCTTTTCATCCAGAGCTTACTGATGACTACCGGTTGCATCAATATTTCGTGAAAATGGTGGAAAGCAGCTTGAAATCCTTGAGATAAGATAACAATATAACGATCTTGACTCTCGTGATATTTGAAGACTTTCCCTTATGCAGGCCGCTAAAGCTCGTATAAGGGTGGAGTCTTTTCTCTGGTCGCAGGTCAAGATTATTTTTTTAGGAGGGAAATTTACGTGTTAGATATTAAAATATTGCGTAATGATTTTGGCAGAGTAGAGGAGGCACTCAAGCGCCGTGGTAAATCCGTAGATTTAATTGCAGATTTTCCAAAGCTTGATGTACGTCGCCGTGAACTTCTTCAAGAAGTAGAAACATTGAAGAATCGGAGAAATACGGTATCTGGTGAGGTTGCTAAACGCAAGAAAAATAAAGAAGATGCGGATGAGTTAATCGCTGAAATGCGCCAAGTGTCAGATAATATCAAGCAAATGGACGAAGAAATCCGTGAGCTTGAAGCGAAAATTAATGAACTGACGATGGCTATTCCTAATATCCCTCATGAGAGTGTACCTGTAGGCGCTTCTGAGGATGATAATGTAGAGATCCGCCGCTGGTCTGAACCACGTGAATTTACTTTCACACCGAAAGCACACTGGGATATAGCGCAAGATCTGGGGATTCTTGATTTTGAAGCAGCAGCTAAGGTTACAGGATCGAGATTTACATTCTATAGAGGGCTTGGAGCACGTCTTGAACGGGCGTTAATCAGCTTTATGATGGATTTGCATAGTGATCATCATGGGTATGAAGAGATTCTTCCTCCGATGATTGTTAACAAAGACAGCCTCTATGGAACAGGGCAGCTTCCTAAGTTTGAAGAAGATCTCTTCAAAATTAAAGACACAGAGTATTACCTGATTCCTACAGCAGAGGTTCCTGTGACGAACTATCACCGCGAAGAAATTATTGATGCCGAGCAGTTACCACAGAAATTTGTAGCGTATAGCTCTTGTTTCCGTTCTGAAGCAGGGTCAGCAGGTCGTGATACCCGTGGTCTGATTCGCCAGCATCAATTTAATAAAGTGGAGATGCTAAAATTCACGTTGCCGGAACAGTCTTATGACGAACTTGAATCGATGACTAAGAATGCAGAACGCGTTTTAGAGCTTCTGGAGCTTCCGTATCGAGTTATGGCACTCTGTACTGCAGATATGGGCTTTACTTCAGCGAAGACGTATGACCTGGAAGTGTGGCTGCCTGAGAGCGGGATGTACCGTGAAATATCTTCATGCTCAAATTGTGAAGATTTCCAAGCAAGACGTGCCAATATTCGTTTCCGCCGTGAAGCGAAAGCAAAACCTGAATATTTGCATACATTGAATGGTTCAGGACTTGCTGTAGGAAGAACAGTTGCTGCTATTCTTGAGAATTATCAACAAGAAGACGGTAGTGTGAAGATTCCGAAAGTGCTCGTTCCTTACATGGGTGGCGTGGAAGTTATTTCCCCAAAATAATTTTTTAAATAATAGTTGCATATGTGGACAATCTATGATAAAATAATTTTTGTTGAACGTTAAGTGTTTAGAAACGTTAATAAAATTATTTTATCCTGGAGAGGTACCGAAGCGGTCATAACGGGGCGGTCTTGAAAACCGTTAGAGTGCAAGCTCACGTGGGTTCGAATCCCACCCTCTCCGCCATAACAAATAAATGACAAGCCATTTTCCTTATTTAAGGAGAATGGCTTTTTTGGTTTTTCTTCAAAAGGATAGGTGCGGGAAGACAAGAATGAACAGTGCAGAGAATGCATAAAAAAGCGGCGAAAATCACACGTTAAAAGGTGTGGAGGTGTTACTAATGAGTGAAATTTTTAATATCGATCAAACTGCGCTTGTTCATGCTTGGAATGAGAGTTTGCCGAATGTGCTGAATAAAGGTGACCAGGCACAGGTAAACCCTGATGAAGCAGATCAGCACACCATTCGCATTCATATCGATACCGCAGGGCACCAGATGTACTCTTTTGATTTCAAATGCGCATATGTAGATAACCGTGAAGTCAAAGTCGATTTGGTGGATGTAGAGAAAGATGGACGGCATGTTGATGAACGTACGGATACCATTCAGCAGCTAACGCATGATTATATGCGTCATATCCACGAGTGTGCACAAGCGGTGCAGCATTTAACAAACCCTTAAGGAGAGGATCTAATGAGTAAGCCGAAAGCGATTCCTGTACCGGAAGCACAGCCAGCTGGTGTAAGACATAAAAAGGATCATTCCTCTGGTCCAGAGCCTCTTTCCGGGTCCAAGAAGGTCAAGAACCGTAATCACGTAGATCATAATAATCCAGAAGGTTAATTAATTTTATATCCATCATTACGAAGGGTCCCCCTCAGAAGAGGGAGACCCTTTTTCTTTGTACAAATCATTTTATAAATTTTATGGCCCAAATATCACCAAAAGTGTTTATCTTATCATAGAAATGAGATATCATTCTAAAGGTGTTTATGAAAAGGATGAATGACGAGAGGGGAGCAATCATGAACAAGAGTTATACAAGAGTCTTGTTAACAATGATGCTGGCGGCAATCGTCGTACTAGCAGGTTGTGGAGCTAAGCAAGAACCAAAGGAAGCAGTGAGAGATGCTACAGCTAAAGCGACGGAGATGACTTCGTTTGCCCTTACAAGCAAAGTAGTGATTAATAACTTATCCATGAGCCAGTCGGATGAACTTCCTGAAATGGGAATGGTCCTTGCCATGCTTAAAGATGCAGAGCTAAGTGTAGATGGGGTGTTCCAGAATGACCCGATGCAAAGCGAGTTCACAATTGGTATTAAGCTAAAAGGTGATATGGAGGTTGCATACAACATTCCTGTAGTTATGACAACAGATAAGATGTACATTAAAGTGCCTAATATCCCTATGCTTGGAATCCCAGAAACACTAGTAAATAAATACATTGAGATCGATATGAAGAAACTGGCTGAAGAAGAGGGAGTAACATGGAGCCCAGCAACTATGGATCTAACTAAATCTCAGCAGTTCTCCAATGAAGTGACAGACGCGGTATTTTCCGAATATGATCAGGACACCTATTTTAAGAGTATTGAAAAAGAAGAGTTCTCTGTTCCTGACGATGTCGATGCTAAGCAGCTTGTTCAGTTCCAAGTAACAAATGAGAATGCCAAAGAAGCAATTACCATTCTATTGAACAAAGTTATGCCTAAAGTAATTGATATTATGAGTAAAGCGGAATATAAAGAAATGCTCCAAATCACGGACGAACAGATAGCCGAAATGAAGGAAGAACTAAACAGTACGGACGAGAGCGAAATGGCTGCCAATCTCGAAGATCTGAAAAACCACTTAACGATTAATACGTTTACTATGAATACTGCCATCAATAAAGAGGGAATTCCAGCTTACCAAGAAGGAAACGTTGACGTTATCATTAATGATCCAGATACAAGTGAGACAGTGAATTTAGACATGACCATCACTCAACACTATAAAGACATTAATAAAACTCAAAAATTCCAAATTGGCATCCCTGCGGGGGATGATGTTGTAACGATAGAACAATTCCAGGAATTATTAAGCGAAGCGTACAGTTACTAAGTAAAGAAGAAAAAAAGGCTAACTGAGGGATATGGATTCTTCGGTTGGCCTTTTTTTACTTTTCAACTTAACTAGGATCTAAGTCCTTATACCATGTGCAGTCGTTTATGATTCTTCTTTAGTGCTATGTTTTTGTCTTAAACGTCTAAAGAAGGAAGTAAGTAAGGAAGCGCAGGTTTCCTGCAGGACTCCGCTTGTAACTTCGGTTTGATGATTGAATCTAGATTCTTGCAACAAATTCATAAGCGTTCCAGCGCAGCCTGCTTTCGGATCGGTTGTGCCAAATATGACGTGAGGGACTCTGGATTGGACTATAGCCCCTGCGCACATTGGGCAAGGTTCGAGTGTAACATATAATTTGCAGCCAAGTAGGCGCCAAGCTTGCAAATGAGCACTTGCTTCTTTGATCGCTAAAATCTCAGCATGAGCAGTTGCATCATAATTAACTTCGCGGAGGTTGTGCCCTCTTCCGATAATTTGATTATCTTTGACGATGATCGCACCGATCGGCACTTCTCCAAGCGCTTCTGCCTTCCGTGCTTCTTTGATAGCCTCATTCATCCAATATTCATCTGTATATAAGGATTCATCCTCAGTATGAATTTTTGGTTGGTCCTGTCCCATAAACGTAGTACATCCCTTCTAACGAGCATTTATCCAACGAACAAATATTCGGGTTGTTAACATGTTGTGTATAAGTTTGTGGATAACTATCTAGTTTTACACAGACTTGTACACATATTATCCAAAGGCTTGTGGATTTGTTAACAACTTTGTGTATGACTTCTTTATTTTATTCAATACTTGTCGATATATCAATTTCGTTCTACAATTATTCCGCTGTTGCCTAATTACGTATGCAGTCGTTCCTTTTCAAATAACTTGTAAGAAGGTATGATGTTCTTATACATAAATCCCTAGAAAGTCGTACATATAGTCACTTTTCGCCAGGATACGAGCCAAGAGGTGAGCTGGAGATTGTCCATTAAAATTAAATTGTCTTTAGTGATGTCGTTCTCGTTATTAATTTTACTTGGACTCAACATTGCGCTCAGTTATTACACGACCCAGGAAAATTTGTTGCAGGATAGTGAAAAGCGAATTGTGTCTGCAGCAAAGCAAATTGCACTGGCCATGGAGCAGAATCAAGACAATGCAGATGTCGTTAAGAAGCAGGTGGCCAAAAATTTGTGGCTCTCTGCGAAGTATGCAGCTAAAAGTTTGGACCCGGATATTGATAAGATAACGAATGAGCAGTTAGAAGAACTAAGTAAAGAGATAGGGGTATCTGCTATTTCCCTAATGATTCAAACGGAAGATGATATTATTGTAACGAAGTCCTCAGATCCTAATGAACTTGGGTTGTCTACAAGGAAAATGACATTTTGGTACAAAGCATTTAAACAGCTTTTTGCAGAGAATCAAGCGACTATCCCCCAAGGGATAAAATATGATCATTATTGGTCAAATGGATTTGAATATGCAACATCAGACCCCGGTAATGTAAACATATGGGGTTATTATCATGATGGGGAAAGAAACTATATTATCAATCCATTCATGAACTCAGAGGAGATAGAGGATTATGTTCTCTTTTTCAACCCGGAAGGGAATATTAAAAAATTCCAAGATGTAAGTTCATCGATTCTTTCCATTGCTGGTATTAATCCTGCTACGTTCGGACAACCGACTATGGCGGAAGATGGAACAGATGAACTCTACCCTAAATATATTAATAAACCTATTTTTTTTGGGGAATATCGATATGGAGAAATTAAAAGGGATAAAAAAGCAGTTAATAAAGCAATTGAAACCGGAAATAATGTGTCTTATACCTCTGTAGTGGATGGTAAAAAAGTATTAAAAAATATGATTCCCATTACGAACTCTGTAGGACAGAAATATGTGATTAGTATTGTGACCGATTACCATGAGATAGAAAGTGTAATGTCAGAGCAGCTAACGAGTCATATTGCGGTATCCCTTGTACTGATGGAAATCGTCATTTTTGGGAGTTATTTGTTTGCTTCTGCCTATACGAAACCAATACAGACCATTCTATCTAAAGTGAATGAAGTGGGAGACGGTCATTTTAATTATGATCTGAAATTAAAGCGCAACGATGAACTTGGACAACTATCTAATGGTATCAATGCAATGATTCGGAATCTCGGACACTATACAAGCCGATTGAAGCAAATGTATGAAGAAAACAGAGCGGTAAAAGAACATTTGGAGTCTGTCATCAATCAGACAGCTGATTCCATTCATATTATGGATGAAAAAGGAAATATCATTCAAGTCAATCGTGCTTTTGAACAAATGTATGGCTGGTTAGGTAGAGAAGTCATCGGTCAGCCCCTTAGTAATATTCCTGAAGAATTAATGGAAGAAGAACAGGAGCAACGTAAGAAGCTGCGTAGCGGGCTAACCATCCCTTCGAATGAATCTTATCGTTATGCAAAAGACGGCAGCCGAATCGAAGTTAGTGTCAGTACAGCGCCTATTAGAGATGATGAGGGGCAAATTACGGGTTATATTAGTATTTCAAGAGATATAACGGGTCGTAAGCGAATGGAAGAGCTCCTGCGTCGCTCTGAGAAGCTTACAACCGTAGGTCAGCTTGCTGCTGGGGTTGCTCATGAAATTAGAAACCCGCTTACGACGTTGAGAGGTTTTATCCAACTTCAACAGCAGACCCAGAAAATGAATCCTCGTCATATTGATTTGATGTTATCTGAACTGGATCGAATTAATCTAATTGTAGGAGAGTTTCTTATTTTAGCTAAGCCGCAGGCTACTAATTTTACTCCTAAGGATATCCGTTTTATTATGGGTGATGTTATCTCTCTTCTAGACAGCCAAGCACATATGCTTGGTATCGAATTCTTACTGGATGCAGATGTTCCCACCATTGTTCACTGCGGAGAGAATCAGTTGAAACAAGTATTTATCAACCTTCTTAAAAATGCGATGGAAGCGATGCCGGATGGTGGGGAAATAAAGATTCGAATTAGAGTGACTTCTGAACAGAAAGCTGAGATTGTAATTCAAGATGAAGGCGAAGGGGTTCCTGAGGATTTACTGCCTAAGCTGGGTGAACCTTTCTTCACAAGTAAAGAATCAGGTACGGGTCTAGGTCTAATGGTAAGTCAGCGTATCATTCAAGCGCATAAAGGAACAATGGAGATTGATAGTATACAAGGTGAAGGAACCACAGTTACAATTCTAATGCCAGCTTTAAATCAAAGGAAATTTAAATAAATGCAAGAAGAAATAATAAATAAAATATATGAAAGTAAGGTGTGTGGTCCAATTGCGGATAAATAAATTTATAAGTGAAACCGGATATTGCTCTCGCCGGGAAGCAGATAAGCTTGTAGACAGTGGGAGAGTAACGATTAATGGGGCCGTTGCAGTCTTAGGAAGCCAAGCGGAAGAGGGCGATGAGGTACTGGTTGACGGCAAGCCACTGAAGGAAAAGAAGAATACAGTCTATATTGCCCTTAACAAGCCGGTTGGAATTACAAGTACTACCGAACAGCATATAGAAGGAAATATCGTTGATTTTGTAGGTCATAAGGAAAGAATATTTCCAATTGGCAGACTAGATAAGGACTCCGAAGGATTAATCCTGCTAACGAATGACGGAGATATAGTAAACAAGATCTTACGATCCGAAGGCAGACATGAGAAAGAATACATTGTAACTGTAAATCGGCCGATAACCGAATCGTTCATAAGAGGAATGTCTACTGGTGTTAAAATTCTCGGAGAGAAAACTCTTCCATGTACGGTTACACGTATCTCAGAGCGTACCTTCCGCATCATACTGACGGAAGGAAAGAATCGTCAGATTCGGCGGATGTGTAGTGCTTTTGGTTACGAAGTGCAACATCTACAAAGGATTCGAATTATGAATATTCAGCTTGGCTCTATGAAGAAAGGCTCTTGGCGCGATTTAACGCCAGATGAGAAGACCGAACTTGGGCGTCTGCTGAACTATAATCTGCTTTAGTAATATGAAAAAGAAGCTATGCCCAGGGCACAGCTGAACTGAACCCCGAATGGTAGACACTTAAAAAGTGACTACCATTCGGGGTTTTTCTATTTTCTTTCTAGAAAAGTC
>NZ_JACSQL010000029.1 GCF_014836635.1 Paenibacillus gallinarum
GCCTGCCGCATGGCTGGCTTCCCCAAAGGGGAATTTTTTTCCCTTTTGACGCATGCTTGGGAACCCGTGCAATGGCAGGCGGTCAAGGGATCAGCACACCAAAGTTTTTCTTCCGCTTCTTCTTTTCCAAATAGGAAGAAAAAGTTTTGTTGCCCCTTGACCGTATGCCCGCCTACTTGGTTTCCGGGAGGTTGAGGGGCGAAGCCGGAGGCTCGGCCTTCCGGAAACTTAGTAGGCTTTGCAGCGGGTTACCATGCGGAATGCAAAAGGGAGAAAAATCTTTCCAATAAAAAAGAACCGGCGTATGCCGGTTCTCTCCTTTTCCTGCTCTCCTTCTCCGTTTATGCTAAGTAATCCCTTGCATGATGATGAAGCAACGCGGAATCATGATGCTTTTTTTTCTGCATGAGCTGCTTGATGGGAGCAAAGCAACGCGGAGCGGACATGATGCAGCCATGCCATCCTTGATTTCCCATCAAAGCGCCCTTGGTCCTTAGCTCCGTGCGGGGTGTAAAGCGAGGGACAGGAACATAGAGCGCCTTATCCGGGATGCTTCACACCGGTTAGGCGCTCTAGTTATCGGCCCAAGTAACCCCGCAGCGGTGCGTAGCAGCTCTTAGGTGGCCGATCTTGCCGCCTTAGAGCTGGTAGCATCAGCCCTAATGTCTTATCTCTATTTCATGAAGTCAGCCTTCTTGCTTGGTATAAGCAACTCAGCTGCAACAAGATCGATCCTCCTGCAGAAACTGAAAGCATCCCTGATTGCAGAATTCCCTTTCACACCATCCTTGGTTTATACCAAGCATAAGTTGCAACCAGCACAGAAAAAAGGCGCTCCCAATAATACAGGAACGCCATTGTTTTAGAACTCATTTATAGTGTAATATTCCTAACTTCATGTAAGTGTACCAATACAATCTTATCGATAAATTCGGTTTTCTACTCCATATCCCCGCTATAAAATGAAACTTGAAATGTTATTCAAGGTTTTCTATTAAGAAGATTGCAACGTTAATAAACTTACCTGTTCCTAAGACCCAATAATCTAGCGTAACTCATCATCCAACGGCACAATGATTTCATCTAGTGTCTTTCGCCACTGACGTTTCATTTCAGGTCCATATTTCAATGGTTTTGCATCTGGATGTAAGGCTTTGTACTTATCAAACTGCTTGCTGTTGATGATTCCTCCAATATTCGGTATAGGGTCTGCACCTATGCCGTATTGAATTGTAGATAAATGCAGCTCATCTTCCTTCACAAACCAAGTATTTGCGAATTCCTTAATCACCCTGTTACGTTCATCAGTAAAGAATCGGCGTTTTACTACAAAAATATCTTCTTCTGCTTCTATTTCTTTCGCATCTATAGCATTCAAAATGGCACGGTATACGTCTTTAACCATTTCTGATTTCTTCAGTTTTTGGAGTGCTTTTTCAATCTCATCGCGGATACTTCGATTATTAGCAGAATACGTTCCTAATAACTGATCAATATAAGCTGAGTCAATATCATAGATCTTAATCGAATTTTCTCCATAGAACTCAATTTCTGAGAAATCTGGTCCTGGTCCATCTTTGTCCCTCTCATCCATGAGTGACCCTTTAACCGTATTGTAGATACCAACGTACTCTTCTAGGGTTTTCACCTGTTCTTGAAGTTCTGTTGATTCTTCCATATCATCATTGTAATTATCATACGTTACTAAAGCTCCAAAGGCATTGTTCAACTCTTGAAATGCTTTCACAAATTCAATCCGGGTTTCTAAAGGCGAGTGCTCGTCAATACCATTTGGATTTGGAACTAACGTTGATAATACTTTATGAGCCTTTTTAAATCGTTTCTTCGACTCATCATAAGTTGGATAAACAAGATTCGTTTCCTCTTGTTCTTCAGAGTATAACTTCGTAGCATCCTTAACATTTTGTTCCATTGTATAGGGCTTCCGGAAGGTCACAATGAGTCCCTTTTCCTTTCCTGGATATGTACGATTCGTCCTCGAGAATGCTTGAATCAAATTGGCGTAACTTAGATTCCGATCCACAAATAAGGTTTGAATCGTTGGTGCATCAAATCCAGTCAATAAACGGTCTACCACAATAACTAAGTCAATTTGTTTTCCAAATACTTTGAACTCTGCTTTCTTTCGAGCTAAGCGATTGTTTATATCGCCATTATATCGTTCAATATCTTCTATCGACCAAGCTGTATCATAATAAGCATTATAATCCTTGATAATGTCCTTCATTTCATCTTGGATTTGTTTCGAATCATTTTCGTTTTCTTGCACCGAATAGGTAATAGCAATCCGCGGAAAATCCGGGTCTTCAATTGTACGCCCCGTTCGAATCCGATGATCGGCAAATTCTTTCGTTAGCCACTCTGGATCTTTGACCATTTCCTTGATTGCGTGATAATAACGCTTCGCCATATCAATGGAACTCGTTGTTAAAATCGCAGACTTTTGCGGACGACCGTTTTTAAAATCAAATTTTATATAAGCATTATCTGGTCGAAAGATCTTATGGATAACTTTCTGAATATGCTCATCACGTTCGAAGAAAGAAGGTTCAAGATAGGATTCTTTTTCCATACCATCCATTTGATCAATAATCATATTGATTTCATCAACACTGTAATGAGCATGTTTTGGATTTTGACGTAGTTGAGCAAAAATATGATCATTTAGCCATGCTGATTGAATCGTATCTTCGTGCTCTACTTGAAATCCTAGAACGGACTCATCATCTAGCGCATTCTTAATGGTATAGGTGTGTAAGACTTCCCCATACTGATCACGAGTGGTACGAGCTAATCGGCCCTTTGCTTGTTTTTTATTTACATCAAAAATCGGGGTGCCTGTAAAGCCAAACCATGTAGAGTTAGGGAAAAACTTCTTAATCTCTTCCATTCCTTCAGCACTTAACGCACGGTGACATTCATCCACGATAAAGACAATATGTTGTCCCACTAGTTTCTTAAAGCGCTGAGCACCCTTTTCTTTCTCTTGTTTTTCGGCATAATCCAAGGCTGCTTCTAATTTCTGACGAGTCGTGATAATGACGGTATTAGAATTGGCATCAGACAGCAGCGTATTACTTAGCTCCTTCGCACTTCCAGTGCCAACGATCAAGCTGTTGGACCTCGCATTACCAGATGAAATTCCCGTATTAAACTCGGAAGCGAATTTTGTGAATTCAGTCGTCGTTTGATTATCCAAGTCTTTTCGGTCAATCAGCATAATAGTACGATCTACGCCAGGTTTACGGGCTAATAACTTCGTAGAGACAAAGCTTGTCAACGTTTTTCCTGAACCCGTCGCATGCCAAACATATCCCGATTCATGTTTCATAGCAGACGTAAATAAGGCTTCAATCGCATGAATTTGATACGGGTGTAATACCATTAAGGCTTTGTTGTCTTGATCCTCACTTACAACCGTATAGTTTGCAATCAGGCGATGAGCATCTGGAATATTCAAGACCTGTTTCACAAACTCATAGAGATTTTCTACTTTTCGGTTATCTTTTGTGCGCCAGCTAAAGACAAATTTCTCATGTATGTCTTTTGGCATTGCATTGGCAAAATAGCGAGTCGTATGTTCGTTAGAAATAACAAACAACTGAAGGGTAGAAAAGATGTTATTTCTAAACATCCCTTCTTCTGCGTATTTCTTGATTTGATAAAGGGCTTGAAACACGCCTTTTTTGGCAGTGGCCTGTTTTAATTCAATTTGAACAATGGGAAGCCCGTTGATTAAAAGTGTCACGTCAAATCGGCGATCACGATCATCAACGTTTACCTTTTGTTTCGCAATCTGATGCACAACTTCGTATGTAGAAATCCCGCCCCCAATGTCTTGGTTAGAGTACAACACTAACGACATAGAACTGAGAGACACATCTTCACGTTCAATTGTAATACGAGAAATGCCATTCTCCCCTTTAAGCCATCTAGCAGCATCAAAGGGTGTCTGTGTTTTCGACAGTAACTCGGTTTTAATATTGTCAAATTCTTTATCAGAAATGGGGTGTTCCCCAATTTCTGATAAGTTATTTTGTGTAATCTTTTGGCGCAAGTTCTTCCAAAGGTCTTCTTCTGATTTTAAATCCGGACGATAATTCCACTGATTATGTCCTTCCCCAAGCACTTCAATCAGTCGACGTTCCACTTCAGCTTCATCATTATGCAGTATCTTTGTCATGCTTCTCCCTCTCTTCTATACGCTTAGACAAACATCTTTTGTAGGAATGCTTTTTTAGTTTCTTTTAAGGCATCTAATTCACGTTCATGAAGAGCAATTGCGTCATCGAGTAGCTTGAATAAAATTCCGATTTTATGCTGTTCTGCCAATACAGGGATGCTGACAGAGATATTATCTATGCTAGATTTAGATAAACTAGGAACACCAGTTGACTCATCATATTTTTTCCAATTTATTTTGTTTGCTAATGCGTAACAAAATAACAAATCATTTTTTTCTTTGGTAGTCATGTAAAAGAGCGTATCTACTGTCCAAAAAGGGGCTTTTAATAACTGTGGATTATTTATTGTTCCTTTTCTACCAATTCCGATGGCATCTTCATCAGAAAGCTTATCATTAACACTAAGCATATATCCGCCAGTACCATAAACAGGAATATTGCCTAGTTGTAAATGTTTATAATCTCTACCAGAATTAATTTTTAATATTTCCCCCAATTTGTGCTCTTTCCAAGTCCCAGTAAAACCTGGGAAACGAACTTCCGGCACGGATTCCCCTTCTTTTGGAAACATTTTTTGCAAGAATCCTTGTTTTGTTTGTTTGAGGGTAGTTAGCTCTTGCTGATGAAGAGCGATCATGTCGTCTAGTTGATTGAAGAACTGGCCAATTCTTTTTTGCTCATTTATTTTTGGGACAAAGGTCGGTGTTTCTCTTATTGTTTTTAATCCTAAATTTTTAATTGTAGTTCCCGTTAAATTATTTAGAAAATAACTTTTAATATTACTTGTTTGAAGTAATTGATACATAAATTTTTTATCAAAAGATGATACTTCAATATAAGCTGCACTTTTTCCCAACATGACTTTTTCGCCATTATACCAAGCTAAATTACCTATTGTTCCATTAATAGACATCAGAATTGTGTTTTCATTTAATTTTTTATCATCTTGTGACTGCTGGTCAGAAGTCACGTATTTTGTTTGATTATTTATCATAATTTTTCCATTAACAAGGTTATTCCCGTTTATAAATGCAATATTTCCATTAGTAGAGTATTTAGGAGTACCATGAAGTCCGTCTCCAATTTTTATTGTACCTTCCCCCAACTTACGCTTTTCCCAATTTCCAGTAAATCCAGCAAAACGAATACTTGGAGTAAGTCTATTTCTCACGATTAAACACCTCTAATGCACCCTTGATCCATTCTGCGTTTTCTTCATCAAATTGTAACGAAGAAATCATGTTATATAGGCTAGATTCTAGTTCTGCTTTTTCTTTTCGAATGTCTTGAATTTCCCGGCCAATTGCAGCCATATCAACAGGTTCTTCTTCCTCAAAGGTATCTACATACCTAGGAATGTTCAAATTGAAGTCATTCTCTTTAATTTCATCAAATGAAGCAACGTGGGCATATTTCTCAACATCTTCTCGCTTCTTATACGTTGCAACAATCTTATCAATGTCTTCTTTGGAAAGTTTATTTTGATTCTTTCCTTTCGTAAACTCATTGCTTGCATCAATAAATAACACATCACGAGTAGTACGATTTTTCTTCAAGATGATGACGGTTGTTGGAATTGATGTCCCAAAGAATAAGTTTGCTGGCATACCTATAACAGCATCAATACTACCATCTTCTAATAGTTTCTTACGAATCACACCTTCTGCTGCACCACGGAACAGTACCCCATGTGGTAATACGATTGCCATGGTTCCTGAATCTTTCAAATGATAGAATCCATGTAAGAGAAAAGCGAAGTCTGCTTTTGATTTTGGCGCTAATTTCCCGTAACGGTTGAAACGTGAATCATCTAAGAAAGTATCATCTGAAGACCAATTAGCTGAGTAAGGTGGATTCATAAGAACTGAATCAAAGGTATAGGGCTCATCTGTCGGCCAATCTTTGTTGAGTGTATCCCCATTACGTAAACGCATATCTTCTTTATCCACACCATGTAAGATAAGGTTCATCTTCGCTAGATTAAATGTCGTTGTATTTAGTTCTTGTCCATGATACTTCACATTTTCTGGATGGTTTATATAGTTTCGAATATTCAGCATCAAAGAACCCGAACCCATCGTTGGATCAAATACGCTAAAGAGTTTCTTGTCTTCTTGACCAATAGCAGCAATACGAGCCATCATGTCAGATACTTCATGAGGGGTATAGAATTCTCCAGCTTTTTTACCTGCTTCTGAGGCAAATTGGCTAATTAGGAACTCATAGGCATCACCGATGACGTCTCCATTATGTCCCAGCACATCAACATCATTTAGTTTCTTCAGTACTTCCGTAATAGTAATGTTTCGTTGCTGATCATCTGAGCCCAGTTTTTTTGATTTCAAATCGACATCATCGAACAATCCATTAAATTGGTCATATTTTGTAGACAAATCGATAAAAGCTTTATTTAAGTCATTCAACTGAAACGTGTTTTGTTTTGCTTGATCCGTCAATACATTGAATAGATAATCTGGTTCAATATCATAACCTAATGTGTCTACTAGCGTTTCAATCAGGTCACTTTTTATATCTTCATCTGCTAATGCTTCCCTATACAAACCGGTTTGTTTTTCTTGCGTGTTGTATTCTTCTAGCGATTCATCTGCGATTTCAACCACTTTTTCTAAAAGCTTATCGGACAAGTACTTATAAAAGATCAATCCTAATAAGTAGTTTTTGTATTCTGATGCATCCATTTTACTTCGCAAGTTGTCTGCGGCACTAAATAATTTCGAGTTTAATCCAGCCATGTTGTGTTCCTCACTTTTTCTATTATTGGTCTAGTTGTTTCAATACTTCTAAATACAACTGCTCTTCAAGTTCCGCTTGCTTTTTTGCCAAAGCTTGTCGCTTTCTCAAACAAAAATAAGCTTTTCCAATTGTCCGTTGTTTCTCAAGCGTTGGTAAATTAATTTCCAACTCTTTTAAGATTGCGGGTGTTAGTTTTGGTACCGTACTTCCTTGCATGGAGATGGCCATTTGCTTTTTCATTGAATAAGATTCATTTAGCGCATAACATAAATAGCTGCTATCCAGTTGATCATGTTCAATAATGAGCTTCGCAAAGTTTTGGTTTAAGATCTTCCCTTGATTTAAATCACTCACTATCCCAGCTTTGGAACTAACAAAGCTGAAAACAACGTCTCCAATTCTACTCAAATAACTATCTTCTTTATTATTTGAATATCCATTATAAGAACTAGCTTGTGAGTCTAAGAAAGAGCCATCTAAATCATTCATTAAATCCTCATAAGAATAAGTAACTAGAGTTAGATCATTTTTTTCATTTCCTCTAGAAAGATTTCTTCCTATTCTAACTGTTACGATATCTTCAAGTTTCATATCCCGCCCTCTTCACAAAAGTATTTCTTTAGAATTACTTTATCTCGATTGCTATTGGATCATATCACTTTTGAAAACAAAACGTCAATAAATTTATGTACTTCTTGCGAATTACACAATACTTATGTCTTTTGTTTATGAGGTACCGCCAATTCAACAAATTGAGTACAAATGTTCATTTTTGTTGACTCGTTATATCGTAGTCCACATAGAGCGCCTTATCCGGGGCGCTCTATTCCCACGGTTAGGCGCTCTAGTTATCGGCCCAAGTAACCCCGCATCGGTGCGTAGCAGGTCTTAGGTGGCCGACCTTGCCGCCTTAGAGCTGGTAGCATCAGCCCTAATGTCTTATCTCTTCCTTGAAGTCTTCTTTACTTCGTATAATTACCTCAACTTGATCAGGAGTTATCCCTCTCTGCAGAAGCTAAAAGCCATCAGGATCCGGATAACTGCTCTTCAATCAAGCTTGGTTTAAACCAAGCAAACCAAATAGAAAAAAGGTGCCCTCATGATTCAGGTGCACCCGTGTTTTAGCTCATATGTAGTTATAATATCCTGATGTGCCGTACATGCCTATCCAGTGGATTCCGTATCTTCGTCGTAATCATCTTCGCCGTAGACGTAGTTTTCGTGGTTTTCGTAGTCTTCGTCGTCAGGATATTCTATCATTCGATGATCCATTGTTATCACGTAAATATCAAGAAAATGTTTGTCGAGTTCTCCATTGAACAGTTTGGTTTGGTTAAGAGCCTCACACAGCCGATCTATAAAATCTTCGTAGTCTTCTATATCTTTACAATCCTTTGATATGTTTGATATTTCACTATCCAAGTCTAGCGTTTTCTCATCTATTTGTATTAGCCCATTGCTTCCTGCCCAACCCGTTCCTGAGAACTTTCTTCCCTCAAAATCAAACTCAAATTTTCTTATCATAAGAATGTCCTCCTATACTAGAAATCAATAGTAGAGTAATAACATAGCTTTTTCATACAAGCCCCTGGGCACCTAATTAAAAAGAATTGCTTTACGAATGTTGACTATTACAAAGATTTATTATCCAATGGGGTAAAATAACCTTTCATCCAATTTAAATCTGTAGTTCCGTTGAATAACCCTTCTTTTGAAAATAGTTCATCCTTTGTCATGTCACCCTTCATGTAGTTGAATATCATTTGCATATTATGATGAATAACAAAGAGTTTGCGATTTAAATCATTCGGCATAAAATTAATATGTATTACATGTGGGAATGTCCCATAAACTTGGATTTTAGATTTTGGATCCTGCCGATATCTAGCAGTAACTCTATGATTACCATCAATGATTAGTCCTTCGCCAGTTGGAGAAAACCAAACTAAAATTATAGGTTCATTATTCTCTAAGGCAAAAGGCAAATAACTTTCATCAATTTCATTTTTTTGAATGTAAGAGTATACTTCTTCTACGCTTCTTACACCTGCATTCAATCTTTTAATTTGTATCATATGATTAATAAAGAACTTTGCTCTATTTATATCCCACGTTATTGTGTATTCGCTGTTGCAGTGGGGAAAATACATTGTCTTTTCAAAGGTATGATGGCTGTTCAATAGATATTGTTGGCTGTTATCTGCACTTACCAGTTCATTCTTATAATTTGCAACAATGTCCACCAAATTAGGATACTGATTAACAACCTGTATTCCATTCAAGTCGAAAACGGATTCATCAATAAAGCTGTCTAATAAATCCCCTATATTATGCAAGAACTCACCTCTTTTTTTGTTCTATTATAAGGATCTCTGTGCATAAAAGGCAACTACTTAACAATCAAAACAACCTACCCAATAACTTAAAGAAAAAGCAACCGGTCTATTAATCGGTTGCTTTTTCTTTAAGCTATCGTTTCTTCATTAGTATGAATCTATATATGTCAAATCTGCTCTTTTTCTCATCTGGATTTATTGTATATTTCTTCACCTAAGGAATTACTAATTGAAATATCTTGTACCCTTGCTGAACCAATGTTTGATACTAATAAGCCCTTTTTGTCATGGATTCCCCTTGACTCAATTGTGCCATCCGAATACTTTATGTCAATATTCTTCGATCCTTTATCCATTAGTTCAATAGGTATAATAACTGCAATATATGGCACTCCATCGCCAATAGTTATTAAATCTTTACCATTTGATGCCCACGATAATTTTTGATCATGTAGCTTTCCATGCTGATCGGAATAAAGTGTAATTAATGAATTTTTCAGCAATAAAATAGCACTGTCCTTTATCCATATGCTATCAAGAGCAGCTAATTCATTATCTGAGATATATTCTACAATCTGTTCGTTGGTTGGTGCAGAGTAAATCAGAGTAGACTCCTTAGAACATCCTGTCAGAATAATTATTAAGACTAAGAGATATGGAATTAGCTTTAGCTTCATATAACTCCCCCTCTCATCTGATAGTTCGGATTTCATTAATAAATATTATATACGTTCCGAACAATGGAAGTTACTTTTTCTAATTAAACTCCCTCGAAATGATTTAAATAACTCACTCTGGCTCATGAATTCGCAGGATTTCTCCTTAGTCAAAGTGTGAAAAAT
>NZ_JACSQL010000002.1 GCF_014836635.1 Paenibacillus gallinarum
TGTGGCGGAATTGGCAGACGCGCGCGACTCAAAATCGTGAGGGAAACCGTGGGGGTTCGAGTCCCTTCACCGGCATATATATTTCGGGATGTAGCTCAGCTTGGCAGAGCACCTGGTTTGGGTCCAGGGGGTCGCATGTTCAAATCGTGTCATCCCGATTATGAAAAGGTTATTGCTTAGGCAATAACCTTTTTTTGTATATAAAGATTGGATCTCGGTCACAATAGACTAAAAAGTGTGTTAGAAGGGGATCCAATTGAAGTTTCTTAATTTTAATAAACGATGGAAAAAAATCAAACGAACGCTAACAACATTCACGATATGTGTTTTACTTGCATTACTAGCTGGAGCAGGCTTACCGATTTCTCAGATGGTACAATCCCTCTTAACAGCAGGCAGCATTGAAGTGATGGAAGAAAACTCATCCCTTGAAGACAGCAACATGGCCCAAGCCAGTCTATTGGAACAGATTCGTTCAAACGACAAATTGAGCCGTGTTTTTTTAGAGAAGAACTATGTTTGCGGTACAGAAACCATAAACTTGGGTAACTTCACTCCTGAAGAAATGATCACTCTAGTCAAGCAGCATCCTGGCTGGTCTGGTTATATTGAGGCGGAAAATGATCTAGTAGTGCAGGAAACGGTTAATGACCTATCTCCGCATTGCAAAGAAAACGCATATATGAGTTTGGATAAAGAAGGGAACCTAACTCTCTTTGAGGGGAAGCCGAAGGAAGAGAAGGCCATTCGTACTTTTTTTCAACTTGATGTTGGTTCGATGGAAACCTCATTACCAGCGGGTGTACTTGAGCAACTGCAAAATGGTATACGTGTTCAGGATATAGAGGAATATAATAGTGTGCTTTCTACTTTTGGTGATTACGCGGTTGCCCCTGTAGGGAATATTGTAGATTAGATAAGAATAGATAGTGAGAAAAGGCGGATGAGGGTCCGTCTTTTTTTGTTTTTTATACAAAAAATTCAAGGAATATTCGGAGTTTTCGTCGAAGCGCAAACTTTTTCGTTATAGGGCTGGAACATTTGATATAATGAATAAACGATACATATGTTCGCAGTATGTTAAGGAGAGATGTGTTTGCGTTTTTTAGGAATTGACCCGGGTATTGCTATTGTTGGTTTTGGTTTTATAGATAAAACAGGGAGTAAACTCACTCCCGTTCAATATGGATGTATACAGACAGAGGCACATACACCTGATGAGGAAAGACTGCTGCATGTGTATGAGGCTATGTTGCAATTAATTGATAAATATAAGCCTGATGCTGTGGCATTAGAGAAACTATTTTTTAATCGAAATGTGACGACAGCGATGTCGGTTAGTCAGGCACGGGGTGTGTTGATTCTCGCAGCAATCCAAAGGGGATTACCTATTGCGGAGTATACACCGATGCAAGTCAAACAGGCTGTCGTAGGCTATGGTAAAGCAGAGAAGAGACAAGTTCAGGAAATGGTCCGAATGTATCTTAAGTTACAAACCATCCCTAAACCGGATGACGTAGCCGATGCACTGGCTGTAGCCATTTGTCACGCTCATTCTTACGCGCTAAATTCTAAGATAAATGAGGTTTTGAAAAAATGATCGACTATATCAAAGGACCGATTGTGATCATTGAGAATGATCATGTCGTAGTTGATGTGCAGGGAATTGGATATCAGATTTTTTGTCCGAATCCTTATATATTTGCTAAGCAAGAAGGTGTTGTTACAGTATACACACATCACCATGTAAGAGAAGATGCGATGCTGCTTTATGGGTTTGGAAGTCGTGAGGAACAACAACTATTTCGGAAACTCATTGAGGTCTCAGGAATTGGTCCACGTGTTGCCCTTGGGATTTTAACTGGCGGTACACCAGAACAACTGGTTACGGCGATACATCAAGAGAATATTACCTTTTTGACCAAACTCCCAGGGATCGGGAAAAAGACAGCACAGCGTATGATTCTCGATCTAAAAGACAAGCTGGATGGCTTTGGTGGGGCGATATATGCTACTGGACTATTTGCTCCTAATGTAGCAGATGAAGGCGACGGTTCATACTGGTCCGAGGCTAGAGAAGGTCTGAAAGCCCTTGGATATACAGACAGTGAGCTCGATAAAGTATGGCTTCGCATGAAAAACGATACAACCGCAGAAGATACAGCAGATGTACTTATGAAGAAGGCTCTTAAAATGCTTTTTACAGGATAAACAGGAATAGAATAGAGGGATAAGTATGGATGACCGGATCATATCGGCCAACCTGATGATGGAAGATCAAGCGGTGGAGCTGAGTTTGCGTCCCCGCTATTTGAATGAATACATTGGACAGGATCAAGTAAAGGAAAACTTAAAGGTATACATTGAAGCTGCCAAGATGAGAAATGAAGCACTAGATCATGTGCTCTTATACGGCCCGCCAGGACTAGGTAAAACCACGCTGTCAAACATTATTGCGAATGAACTTGGTGTGAACCTGCGAACTACTTCTGGACCGGCGATTGAACGGCCTGGTGATCTTGCAGCTTTGCTGACCAATCTGCAAGAAGGGGATGTCCTGTTTATTGATGAAATTCACAGGCTTAATCGTTCTGTAGAGGAAGTGCTGTATCCTGCGATGGAGGATTTTGCACTCGATATTATGATTGGTAAAGGCCCAAGTGCGCGTTCCGTGCGTCTAGACCTCCCACCTTTTACTTTGATCGGTGCTACGACAAGAGCAGGTCTATTATCTGCTCCACTTCGAGATCGATTTGGAGTGATCAGCCGGCTTGAGTTTTATACTGTGGATGAGTTAACCTTTATCGTTTCCCGTACAGCGGATTTACTTGGTATTGAAATTGTTGGGGATGCAGCAGAAGAGATTGCCCTTCGGTCGAGGGGGACACCGCGTATTGCAAACCGTCTACTCAAACGTGTTCGGGATTTTGCCATGGTACGAGGAGATGGAATCATTACTTCGTCACTAGCAGAAGAGGCACTTAAAAGACTGCAAATCGATCCGCGTGGACTTGACGATATAGATTATAAGATGCTGAAATCGATGGTCACAAGCTTCCGCGGAGGGCCAGTAGGTCTTGATACAATTGCAGCGACAATTGGGGAAGAAAGTCAAACGATTGAAGATGTGTACGAGCCGTATCTCCTGCAAATTGGTTTTCTGCAAAGAACTCCGCGGGGCAGAATGGTGACTCCAGCTGCTTATGAGCATCTAGGAATTCCGATGCCGACAGATAGATAACTGGATGCTTACACAGTACATTTTTTTGTATTGTGCGTTGCTCCAGGGTGAAAACTAGCGAACAGGAATTTCTGGATCAACGAATAGGGAGGAGAACGATAAATGAACCGAATAACAAACACTCAAAGTGTCCGCTCCTTATGGACAAAGGGAGCTAAGATGACCCTTGCTGCAGTACTGCTGGCAGGTAGTTTATGGGGACCACTTCCATCAGCTAGTGCTGCAATAAATGACACCATTCGTGTCGCACTGTTCGCAGATCTCGGAAGCACCTATAGATCCACTACACCTGCAGTTACACTTCAGACGGATGGAGATTGGACTGCTGGGATGAATGGGGCATCAGGTTATGAATCATGGATATCATTGCCTGCGTTGACACAAACTCGTTTTAGTGTCGATGGTTTTCGTGTGAAAGTGCTAGAAACAGATGTATTCAAGACGGCTTCCGGGGCTGCAAAAGTACTGCAGGGAACAGTCGATAAACCTATCATTTATCAATCTTCTAAAAACGGAAAAACAATATATCAAGTTTACACAGGAAACTACTCAACATCAGCTCTTGCTGAAGCAGCTGCAGTACGAACACAGAAGACAGCTGCTTCTTATTTGGCTGGACAAAAGCCAGTTGTAAAAGGCAGCAAGCATAGTCAAGCAGGAGTATTTGCAAGTAAGAAAGATGCGGATACAACGCGTGATACGATAACTGCAGGCGGCTATGATGCCTTTACAGTCATTCAGTCGGAAGGCGGTAGTCCTGAATATGCAGTATGGGTTGGTGAAGAAACAACAGATGCTTCTTTAGCTGCGTTAGAAAAACTCGTGAAAGTAAAATTGCCACAACTATCTTTAAGTTCGGTAAGTGCGGGAATGAATGCTTTAATCATTAGGCAAGATGTGACTCTTAATTTGGTCTCCCCAGAAGTAACCAACCACTATATAGTAAGCGGAACCGATATGAAGTTAATGCTGGACTCGAGTAGCACTGGCATAAAAGTAACGGAGCGTTCCGCACGTACATATCGAGGAGATTTTGAAATAAGTGCATATAACGGGCAACTCGCTCTTGTCAATCAAGTACCACTTGAAGAGTATCTGTATTCAGTTGTTGGAGCTGAAGTATACACATCTTGGCCAGCAGAATCTTTAAAAGCACAATCCGTTGCTGCGCGGAGTTATGCACTTTTTCAAGGAAATAAATTCAAGATCGCTAATGTGGTAGATACAACGTTAAGCCAAGCTTATAACGGAATCGGATCGGAACATCAAAATGTAACAAATGCCGTAAATGCTACTGCTGGAGAGGTTATTAAAAGCGGTGGGAAAGTCATTGAGGCTATTTTTTCTTCCAATGCGGGAGGGATAACAGCGGATCCGTCTGAAGTGTGGAATGGTGGCGGGAATCTATTCGCAAGCGTAGATAGTGCAGGAGATAAGTCTGCTCAAGAAGGGACACATAATTGGTATCATGTACTTCTAAGTGACGGAAAGACAGGCTATATTCGGGAAGATAATACAAAACTGCTGGAAGGAACGACTGCAGCGGGACTACCTAAACTTACGGTTACTGCTAAAAATACAAATGTTCGTAAAATTCCTCTCATTCAGTCGAGTGTCTCCCCTGTAGCCCAGCTAAATCCAGGTACCGAATCGGTTATTCTTGGGAAAACGAAAGAATCAGGTACGTACAGCTGGATGCGTGGACCGTTTACATCTGCGGAGATTTCAGCGATGCTTCAAGGGAAAATATCAACGACCGTTCCATCCACTATTTCTAGCTTGGAAGTAACAAGCCGGGGTCCATCTGGTAGAGCAGTAGAAGTGAAAGCGAATGGACAAGTGCTTGGTGTTAAATACGGAGATGCATATCGTAGTGCTTTTGGAAGTTTACCGAGTACTTTGTTTGATATTACGAATACCGGAAGTTATACTGTACTAGGTGCAAATGGACAGGTTGTGACTAAATCTGGGGCAGCTGGAGCTTCTGTAGTATCAGCTTCCGGTACGACATCTTATTCTGGAAACTCCCTGGTTGTCATGAACAAAGACAGCGAGGCAAGAGCAGTTAGTAAGTCCCAAGCTTTTCTGTTTACAGGTCAAGGATATGGGCACGGGCTAGGTCTGTCTCAGTGGGGAGCAAAAGGACTTGCAGATGAAGGGTATGATTACCAGTCTATTTTGAAACACTATTATCAGAACGTAACTATAGTTAAGGAATGACGACATAATGAATGTAGATCTATATGATTTTGAGTTACCTGAATCTTTGATAGCTCAGACACCACTTGAAAATCGAACTGCATCAAGACTCCTGACGCTGAACAAGGACAGCGGGGAAATGGAACACCATACATTTTCAGATATCATTAATTATCTTCATCCCGGCGATACGTTGATTCTGAATGATACAAGAGTTATACCTGCAAGATTGTTTGGCGTAAAAGAAGATACAGGAGCTAAAGCAGAAGTTCTGCTTCTCCATAATCTTGGCGACAATCGTTGGGAGACCCTTGTTAAGCCAGGGAAAAGACTGAGAAAAGGGGCTGTCATTCGTTTTGGAGACGAGTTGTCAGCTACGATTGAAGAAGAGATCGATATGGGGGGACGGATTATCCGTTTCCATTATGAAGGTATTTTCCAGGAAATATTGGACCGGCTTGGTCAAATGCCATTGCCTCCGTATATTAAAGAAAAATTAGAAGACAAAGAGCGGTACCAGACGGTTTACGCGAAACATGAAGGGTCCGCAGCCGCTCCAACGGCAGGGCTCCATTTTACTACTGAACTGCTTGAGGCAATTAAACAAAAAGGAGTTCGCATTGGTTTTCTTACTCTCCATGTAGGACTTGGAACGTTTAGACCGATGTCAGTAGACGTAGTAGAAGATCATGTTATGCATGCCGAGTATTACTCCATCTCGCAGGAGACAGCAGATTTAATTAATGATACCAAGAAGAATGGCGGAAGAGTCATTGCTGTTGGGACCACAAGCTGCCGAACTTTGGAGACGGTAGGAAATCAATTTGAAGGTCAAGACTTGGCTGCAAGCAGTGGCTGGACGGATATTTTTATATATCCAGGGTATACGTTCAAAGTAGTGGATGCACTCATTACTAATTTCCATCTTCCCAAGTCTACTCTTGTGATGCTGGTCAGTGCCCTTGCAGGCAGAGAGCAAATTATGGAAGCTTATAATGAGGCAGTGAAACAACAATATCGTTTCTTTAGTTTTGGAGATTCGATGTTTATTTATTCAGATAGAGGATGAGAGAAAAATGTCAGCAGCGATAACCTATGAACACATTAAAACTTGTAAACAATCAGGAGCACGTCTTGGACGCGTTCATACTCCGCACGGAGTAATTGAGACTCCTATTTTTATGCCAGTAGGCACACAAGCAACGGTGAAAACGATGAGTCCGGAAGAACTCAAAGAAATGGAAGCGCAGATTATTCTGAGCAATACCTATCATTTGTTTCTTAGACCAGGACACGATATTGTTCGTGAAGCAGGTGGACTTCACAAATTTATGAACTGGGATCGTCCTATTTTGACAGATAGCGGTGGTTTTCAGGTATTTTCCCTCAGTGAAATGAGAAAAATAACAGAGGAAGGCGTGCACTTCCGCTCTCATTTGAATGGAGATAAATTGTTCCTTTCCCCTGAGGTAGCCATGGATATTCAAAACTCACTAGGTTCTGATATTATGATGGCATTTGATGAGTGTCCGCCATATCCGGCAGACTATGAATATGTTAAAAAATCGCTCGAGAGAACAAGCCGCTGGGCTGAGCGTTGTCTTGAAAGTCATGCGCGGCCAAATGATCAGGGATTGTTTGCAATCGTTCAAGGCGGAATGCATGAAGATTTACGGAAACAGAGCGCTCGGGATTTGACTTCCATGGATTTCCCGGGGTATGCTATTGGTGGACTTAGTGTGGGAGAACCCAAACATTTAATGTACGATGTGCTGGATTACACTGTACCTTTGCTGCCTAGTAACAAACCTCGTTATTTAATGGGGGTAGGTTCACCAGACGCATTGATTGAAGGTGCAATTCGCGGTATAGATATGTTTGACTGTGTGCTTCCAACTCGTATTGCCCGGAATGGGACAACGATGACAAGTCAGGGTAGACTCGTTGTTCGTAACGCGAAATACGCCCGTGATTTTGGTCCACTTGATCCTGAGTGCGATTGCTACACATGTCGGAATTATTCAAGGGCTTATCTTCGTCACTTGATCAAGGCTGATGAAACATTTGGTCTAAGGCTTACTACGTACCATAATCTTCATTTCTTGTTAGACTTGATGAAGAAAGTACGTCAAGCTATTATGGATGACCGGTTGCTTGATTTCCGGGATGAATTTTTTGATCAATATGGATTGCATGATAATGACAAAGGGTTCTAAGTAAACTACTTATAACCAATTCTTGAAAGGGGGGAATAAAATGTTGAATTTCACAGCAACAACAAATGCAGCTGGTGGTGGTTTGCAGCTAATCATTATGATGGTACTTATGTTCGCAGTGTTTTACTTCCTGCTCATTAGACCACAGCAAAAAAGACAAAAAGAACATCGAAACTTATTGAATTCCTTGAAAAAGGGAGACAAAGTAGTAACGATTGGCGGCCTTCATGGTACGATCACAGAGGTAATGGACGATACTGTTGTACTGCGTGTAAACGATGTCACTAAACTGACATTTAACCGTAGCAGTATTAGTGCCGTATCTCCTAGAGAGAGCGTTGAAGATAAAGCATAAGTAAAAAGAGGACTCCTGTTTAGGAGCCCTCTCAGACTGCAGGCACACTAGCTTAAACTGGTGTGCCTGCAGTCTTTTTTTATTCTAGATCATGATGTTTTAGGATTTTTCTACATTCACTCCAAAAATACCGCCGATTGCTCCTAAAATAAATGCAGCCCCCCATTGCAGAACATCTTTCAGTTGTAAGGAGGAATCCAGAGCAAGAAAACCAATGAGGAGGATTAGAAGTCCGTATACCGCTCCCATAATTCCACCGTGATACCATCCGCGTTCGTTTGATCTTTTGCCTGATATAAAGCCCCCTATTAGTATTGAAACAGCATGTACTACGTAAGTGTAGAATGATAAATCCTGCTCACGCATACCGGTAAGCCAAAGAAAAAGCGATAGAACGAATGCACCGATAAACATCCAGATGAAAGCAGCATTTAAACCAGAGAGCAGAGGACTATTAATTCGTACAGAAAACAAACGGCGAACAAATTGCATGAAGGTGACCTCCCTTAATCATTCGGTACTCATTAATACATTGTATGGTCAAGCTATCCATGATATGAACTGATTTTCCATTAATTAATGGGCATGACTTTTCCATGTTCGGTCAACCTATGAACTGTTATGGAACGAATCAATACGACTCACAATGCGGGGAGGATAAATTAAAAGATGGATCACATCATGTTACATATTGGTAGGACAATTCTCATGTATTTTATAGCTGCATTCGCCATTCGACTGATGGGTAAGAGAGAAATTGGAAAATTATCTGTTTTTGATCTGGTAATATCCATTATGCTCGCTGAAATTGCGGTGTTTGCTATTGAAGATATAAAAAGACCGATTTATGAAGGAATCGTTCCTATTATTGTTCTCGTTGTTCTGCAAGTGGGTATCGCTCTGATCGGACTTAAAAGCCGCTGGTTTCGACTCGCTCTGGATGGTAAACCGGTCATCCTGGTCTCTAACGGTGAATTGCAAAGAGAAGAGATGAGAAAGCAACGTTATAATTTAGATGATCTAATGCAGCAGCTCAGAGAGCAAAGTATTGATAATGTTGATGATTTACAATTCGCGATCCTGGAGACGACAGGCAAACTCACCACCTTTAAAAAGGAAAACAATGCTCCGTTGTCTGGCAACTCAGGGGACTCAGGATCCGCAGCAAATGAGAGCGATTTGAAATCAAAAGAAGACATTAAAAGTAATGATGAGAGTAAGGAACATATAAAGGCAATGCAAAATATACGTTATGGAGCTCTGCCATTACCGCTGATTATGGACGGGAAAGTACAAGATGCTAATTTGGAGTTAATTGAGAAAAATCGTTTCTGGCTCAAAAATCAGATTCAAGAAAAAGGAGTCAAAGATTTTAAGGATGTATTTTTATGTTCTATTGACCACAAAGGAGAGCTGTACGTTAACGTAAAGAAAAAACCGTAATTCATTTATTTACGACGAATCCAAGCGCCTAGAATAGGAACACGAGATAAATCATGAAGATCAATTAAGCGACAAGCTGCCATAACCGATAAATAGAGAAGCAGACCTATAAAGCTAGAAGCAAGAAACTGAAGGAACAATATACTCGGCCAAGGGAGATGATGAAATAAATATTGAACAACGGCAGCCATTATGATCATTCCTGTTCCCACTTTTAGAGCATCAAGCCAGCGAAAACGAAACCCAAGGAGCTGCTTTAGACTTCTCCCATGCAGCAGAGTTACAATAAGGGCATTAATACAGATGGCTATAATGGCGCCATAAATACCGTATTCGGGTTTTGAGGCAAGATAAAGGATAAGACTGATCTTAATGATGGCGCCCAGCATTGTATTGAACAGCGCCTTTCCAGGACGATCTAAAGCTTGTAGAGCCGCTTGCAAGGGAGCTTGAGTGTAAATAAATAGAGCAAAGGGAGACATCGTCCTCAGCATATTTGCAATGGAACTATTATTGTAAAGAAGCAGGCACAGCGGTTCTGCGAGGACATACATAATGACTGCAAACGGTCCCCCGGTCACTAGCGCTAAACGTAGAGATTGGTGCATTCTTTTATGAATTGTTTTGTAATCTTTTCGGGCAGCAGCTTCAGACAGAGAAGGAACCAAAGACGTAGCAAGTGAAGAAGTGAGTGCACCTGGTAAAAGAAGCAAAGGAATTACCATACCCTGCATCGCCCCGTACTGTGCTGTTGCCATTGCTTTTGTGAATCCGGCGAGAGCAAGACTTTGTGCTGTGACAATCGTTTCGAGAAGATATGAGATGGAGCCAACCAAACGTCCCGCTGTAACAGGAATTGAAATAGACATGATTCGTTTGAATATAGATTTACTTTCCATCTTAGTCTTGTTGGGCTGCGGAATAGGTGCGGGCACCAATATCCCAGCTTTTCTATTGCGTTCATGCTGCCAAAGTAAAACAAACATGCCGATAAGCTCTCCTGCTACTGCACCGAGCATGGCTCCCGCTGCCGCAAATTCGATTCCTTTTGGTAACAGAAGATAGGAGAACCATAGTACGCACAAAATACGCATGAGTGTTTCAGCAATGGAGGAACTCGCAGACGGAATCATATTTTGTTTTCCTTGAAAATAGCCCCTGTATACGGATGAGACGGCGACAATTAAGATCATGGGCGTCATACTAACAAATGTGTAATAAACCCTTTCATCTGTGAGAATTCGGCTCGTTACAAAAGGAGCAAATAGGAGGCATAACGCTGTAAAGACGGCACCAGCAGTCAAAGTAAAGAACAGACTTGTTTTTAAGATTTTCTCTGACGCTTTTACGTCTCCATGGGATTCAGCCTCAGCTACAAGCTTAGCAATGGCTAGCGGAATTCCACCTGTAATGAGTGTTACGATAACGATGAAAAAGGGGTATCCTTGCTGATATAAGCCAACGCCTTCCGCACCAATGACCCGTGGTAAGACGATTCGGGGTATGAATCCCAGGATCCGATTAATGATGCCGGCTGCTAGCAAAATCATAGTCCCCTGGATGAACGTTTGTTTTTTCATAAGTGTTAATCCCTCTTCCCCATGGGTTAGTACATAATAGGTTTTGACATATGGTACTAGTTCTACTTCATGAATATGCCGAACCTGTCCCATCTCATGACTGTTAGTTAACAATCAGATGATTTCCCTTAATTCACCAGGGAGATGCTCGTTCAGCTAGGCAGGAATACTGTAGGAAGATGTCGAATAGGTAAGCAGGAGCACAAAAGGAGTGATTTAACGCCATGGAATCATTTATTGAAGAAATGGACGCCCACGAGTTGGAAAATGCAATTGAGCTCTTATGCTGCAGTAAGGCAGAAGAACTTCAATTAGTGGGATATCAATATGTAACAAGTAAGGATGTTTGGAATTGCGTCAGCCGCAAATATGAAAAACAAGGAATCCCCCCACTCCATCAACTGGTTAATGATATTTTGTCGCTGAAAGCTACCAGTTTTATGAACTTTATGACAGTATCTGCATACCGAGGCTCCTCTTTCTAAGGAAGAGGACTTTTTTAATGAAAATTGACTGAGATTTCCTGCATCGCTATAATGGGAATATTGAGAATGAAGGGGGAACTATGGACGGCATGAAGAGAATAGTCAGTTTCATTCTGGTCGTGCTTGTAACGGTCGGCTTAATGGCCTATACAAGTCCGGGGCTGCTCAAAGATATACGTTTGGGCCTCGATCTTAAGGGAGGCTTTGAGATTCTATATGAAGCACAGCCGCTCGAAGCTGGACAAGCAATCACCAGAGAATCACTTACACAAACTGCAAAAAGCTTGGAACAACGTGCGAATGCACTAGGTACAAGTGAACCCGAAGTAACTACAGAGGGTACGAACCGCATTCGTTTAAGGCTTGCAGGCGTTACGGATGAGGTAGAGGTCCGGAGTAAAATGAAAGAACCTGCCGAACTGACATTTCGGAGTGCGACAGAAGATGATGAGCCCGGAACATACAGCAAAATCGAGCTTCGTGGTAATGAATTTGTTGAGAACGGCGCATCCGTCGTTTATGACTCTCTGAACCAACCGATGGTCGATATTCAGGTGAAAGACAAAGATAAATTTGCTGAAATTACAAAACGTCTCCAAGGTAAAGCACTGGCTATATATCTTGATGATGAATTGTTGTCCGCTCCTGAGGTTAAACAAACATTAACCGATGGTAAAGCACAAATCTCAGGCAGTTATACAAGAGAAGAAGCAAATGAGCTTCGTGATACGATTAACTTAGGAGCATTGCCTCTTAAACTGACAGAGAAATATTCCCAGAGCGTTGGGGCTAGTCTAGGTCAATTATCACTTGAGCAAACGATAAAAGCAGGGATTATTGCTTCCATCTTTATTCTAGTCTTTATGATTAGTTTGTATCGTATTCCAGGACTCGTAGCAAGTTTTGCGCTCATCACACATACTTGGCTTGTACTCGCTATTTTCTATCTCGGTGATTTTGTTCTGACTCTTCCGGGTATAGCGGCCTTCATTCTAGGTATTGGGATGGCAGTCGATGCCAATATTATTACTTACGAACGGATTAAGGAAGAACTTCGCAGCGGGAAAAGTATCCTGTCTGCTGTGAAATCAGGTGAGAGAATTTCGTTCCGTACGGTCATGGATTCTAATATTACAACGATTATTGCCGCATCCGTTATGTTCTGGTTAGGAACCGGGTCTGTAAGAGGATTCGCCATCGTTCTAATTATTGATATTGTGACAAGTATCCTCACGAATGTCTTCTTCTCCCGCTTCTTATTGAACCTGCTTGTGAAAGCAAATCTCATCAAGAAGCCTAGTTACTTCGGAGTGAAGGAGAGTGAAATTCGTGCGCTTTAATTGGGATTTTGATTATATTAAAATCAGTAAGTATTTCTATACCTTTTCTATTATTATTACACTGCTTGGTATTTTAAGTCTGGCGGTCTTTGGACTTAACTACGGAGTGGATTTCCGATCAGGTTCGAACGTGGATATTACAGCAAGCAAATCAGTAACGAAAGAAGAGATTGAGCCGGTCCTTGAAGAAATCGGACTCGCAGCGGATGAACCTCAGATCTCTGCAGGAAGTGACCGAGTTAATATTCGTTTTCCTTCTGTACTTAATGAAGAACAAGAAAGCAGCTTAAAAGCGTCCTTTAACGAGAAAATCGATCCTGAGGCTTCCTTTGAAGTGAACACAGTTGATCCAGAAATGGCGAAAGAGCTGGGTAGAAATGCAATTTATGCTGTTCTACTTGCAAGCTTGGGTATCATGATCTACGTAACGATCCGTTTTGAATGGAGATTTGCGGTTGCTGCCATTGTGGCATTACTACATGATGCGTTTGTTGTCATTAGTATTTTCTCACTATTCCGGTGGGAAGTGGATCTAACCTTTATAACGGCAGTACTTACCATTGTCGGGTTCTCGATTAATGACACCATTGTAGTATTTGACCGTATACGTGAAAACTTGCGTTTCTCTAAAATTAAGACACGTACAGATTTAAACGAAGTCGTAAATCGCAGTATTTCACAAACGATGACTCGTTCTCTGTACACAACAGTTACTGTATTCATTGCATCGTTGTTCCTGTTCCTGCTTGGCGGAGAGTCCATTCGGATGTTCTCACTTGCGATGGTCATCGGCCTTGTATTTGGGGCTTACTCATCCATCTTTATCGCAAGTCCATTATGGGCAGTACTTAAAGGCAAACAAAAACCAAATCACAATAATCCTTCTAAGACGACTCCATAACTTACTCAAGGATTACCGAAAACCGCGTCTTATGACTATAGGCGCGGTTTTCTAATATAACTGTCTTACGTGTAGAGGGGGAACACGGATGACCACCAAACAACACCGAGCAATACATGTAATGTTCTGGATGGAAGTTTGTAAGAATACAGTTTTAACAATTATTAAGGGAAGCGTTGGTATTGCTTCGGGAAATAAAGCATTATTAAGCGATGCTCTATATTCCGCAGGCGAAGCAGGTTCTCTTTTTACACGACAATATCAAGTATGGAACGGTAAAGGATCGCCCACAGAATCTTCAGAGAAAAGGAAGAAAGTTGGCCAATTCATAGCACTCATTGTTCCGCTGATGGTTCTATTAGGAGGGCTTCAACTTGCCATATCTTCTGTCCAAGTCATGATTAAGGCAGATCCGGAGCCCCCGCATATCAGTGCATTAATTGCAGCAGTTATCGCTTTCACTTTTGCTGAAATTTGGTTTCAGTATGAATGGCGCCATACATATAAAGACGCTGAACGTTCGATTATGAAGCATTATTTTGAACAGCACAGATACGCATTTTATACTTCCTTATTGGTACTTACTGGAATTATTTTGTCTATGATTGGTAAATCATTTGATTATTTCTATCTTCTTTATGCTGATCCTATCGCTGCTCTTGTAACTTCAGGAATCGTGATCTGGAGAAGCTATCTGCTTATAACAGGTCACATACCTCGGCAAAAAGAGGAATCTTATTTAGATACCTATGATTACATGCAGACAGTTCAGCGTGTTCATGGTATTGTTACCGTGGAGCATATTTGTGCCTATGAACGTGAAGAAGGAATCCATATTGATTTAACAATAACCGTCAATCCGCGAATGACCGTAGCAGAAGCACAAGAAGTAGCGGAAAGATCGAAAGTACTACTAATGGGACGTTTTGAACAAGTATCTAGAGTTCAGCTGAAAGTCGTTCCCTACCAATCAGAATACCCATATAAAAGTAATTGTGAGCTTGCCGAAAGAGAGACAAACACATTACTACAATAAGAATGTAAAATGAAAACTCAGGATTATCTGAGTTTTGTTTTTTTGCTAGAAAGAAAGGTGATTAATGAGTGCTTTATTCTCAATATCATTGGAACGAGCCTAAGATTACAGATGAGCAGATAAACGGCTTATCAGAGGAATTATCCACTTCTCATTTGATGTCAAGATTATTGCTAAACCGAGGTATCGATAGCAAATCAACAGCAGAGCAGTTTTTGCGTCCTTCTGATGAGGTGCTTCATGATCCGTACCTTATGAAAGGAATGGACCAAGCTGTTCCACGTATCCGTGAAGCTCTTGAACAAGGAGAACATATCCTTATTTATGGTGATTATGATGCCGATGGAGTATCCAGTACTTCGCTTATGATTTATCTTATGAGAGAGTTGTCAGCCTCGTACGATATCTATATTCCTCATCGAGCCAATGAAGGATACGGTCTTCATAATCATGCACTGGATTGGGCGCACCAACAAGGAGTTACCTTAGTCATTACCGTAGATACAGGAATTAGTGCCGTCGAACAGATTGCTTACGCTAAAACACTCGGAATAGATGTCATTGTTACGGATCACCATGAGCCGCCTGAAGTTCTTCCTGAAGCATACGCCTTAATTAATCCTAAACAGAAGGACTGTCCTTATCCTTTTAAAGGGCTTGCCGGGGTTGGTGTTGCAATGAAATTGGCAGAAGCGCTTCTAGGAAGTGTACCTCGTGCCTGGATGGAAATCGCAACGATCGGGACCGTCGCTGACCTCATGCCGCTTATAGAGGAGAATCGGGTTATTGTTCAAAGAGGCATCGAAGAAATGAGAAACACCTCATTCCCCGGAATTCGAGCCCTGTTAGAAATCAGCGGAGTGGACATGTCTACTGTTAATTCAACGAATGTTGCCTTTGCTCTTGCCCCTCGTATTAATGCGAGTGGTAGACTTGCCCATGCAGGCAGAGCAGTTTCTTTGTTAACAACGGAAGACCCTGATGAAGCTGCGCATCTTGCGGAGGAACTAGATCTGCTTAATCGTGAGCGGCAGCAGGTGGTAGAACAAATGACGCAGGAAGCTTTTGAGATACTGGAGCAAAAAAAAGTGGATGGTAAAGTTCCTGATGTTATCGTTGTAGCTGGTGAGGGCTGGAATCTAGGCGTAGTGGGTATCGTCGCTTCAAAAGTGCTTGAGAGATATTATCGTCCTACACTGATCTTGGGGATTGATCCTGCCACAGGAAAATGCAAAGGTTCGGCTAGGTCCACTCCTGGACTTGATATGTATGAAGCTTTGACTGCTTGTAAAGACATCATGGATCATTATGGAGGACATCCGGCTGCGGCAGGAATGACGCTTCATCGGGATAAACTGGAGCTGCTGGAGCGTAAACTGAATGAGTATGCCGGCCAAGTAATGAAACCCGAGCATTTTATTCCTGTTACAGAAACAGACGGAGAGTGCCGTATATCCGAAGTACCGCTGAATGTAATTGAAGAAATGGAACAATTGCAGCCTTTTGGTATGAATAATCCTACTCCTAAATTTATTATTCGCGATGCTAAACTGATGGCAAGCCGGAAAATGGGAAAAGATTTAACTCATTTAAAATTAACGATTGAACAGGACGGGAAAATGCTGGATGCTATTTCTTTTGGAAAAGGCAAACTTGCTGACTATATCCCAGAGGGATCTGTAATCGATGTGATGGGGACGCTTCAAATTAATGAATGGAATGGGTCTAGAAAACCTCAATTCATGATGGAAGATATCCGAGTGAAAACACGTCAGGTGTTTGATTACCGTGGATGCAGAGAACCTCTTGAGGAAATGAATACCATTCTAAAAGACCTATCTCATAGAATAATTCCTAATGCTGGAAAGATTGCAGTTCTTGTTCAAGAGAAAAACTTATTTGCTATCGAAAACCATTTGTATGAAAAGGCAGTTTGGGTATATGATAGGAAGGTTGGGATCGTTCCGTGGAACGATTCGGCCAAAAAAATTGGCGATAAGCATCTGGAAAGTCTGTTTGTGCTGGACATCCCTGAAACTGCAGAGCAATGGACAGCCATGCAAAGCATGATTGTGAAAGCGAATAATGTCATTCTTCTTCACCGTACGGTTGAGCCTAAACAAAGATTACAACGACCGAGTCGTGATGACTTTAAACGTATATATGTCCTTATTTCGAAATGGGGACAGGAAGCTGTGCCTGAAAAAGAGATGATTGAGGCTTTAAGCCGACAATGTGGATATTCTGTAAGAATGATGTCAAAAGTCATGGACGTGTTTGAAGAGTTGTCGTTTATCAAACGTCATTCAGGTACATTGACCTTTGTGACAAATCCGCCGAAGCAGAGTTTGACGGATTCCAGGAACTACCAGGCTATTGAGCAGCTGGCTGAAATGGAGAAAGCCATGTTTGATTTGGCAGCGCCCCAACTGATGCAATGGATGAAATCTCAGACAAAGGGTGCATCCTAGCTCATTTAAATTAGGAGGAGATTATTTTGGATTTTAAAGAGTACATTCGGGTTATACCTGACTTTCCACAACCAGGAATCAGTTTTAAGGACATTACAACCCTACTGAAAGACGGCGAGATGTATCGCAAAGCTATAGATGAAATGAAAGAAATGGTTTCTGATCTGAAAATTGATGTTATTGCGGGTCCAGAAGCACGTGGATTTGTAGTAGGTGCACCGCTTGCTTATGCACTAGGTGTTGGTTTTGCTCCGATTCGTAAAAGCGGAAAGCTTCCAGGTGAGACTATTGAACTTGGATATGACCTAGAGTACGGAAAAGACAAGCTTGCAATGCATTCAGATGCGATTGAAAAAGGACAAAATGTGCTGATCGCTGATGACCTGCTCGCAACAGGAGGCACAATTGCAACATCCGTAAGCCTTGTAGAACAACTTGGAGGCAAGGTGGTAGGTGCTGCTTTCTTGATCGAGCTAGAAGACCTTAAAGGCAGAAATAAATTGACGGACATCAATGTATATTCTTTAATGAAATACTAAGTTTGTAAGCAATAATAATTCTCAAACTGAAATTTTAGATTTCTAGGTGACAGGTTTCCCGGGAAATATCCTGAAAACTTGTAATCTGGTTTTTAGGTTTTAAAAAAGGTATCCTCCACACGGAGGATACCTTTTTTGGTCTTAGTGATTATTTTTTTTAACTGATTCTTCAATCCAACCAAGTTTATGGAACAGACCGAACAGAAGGCTTGCAATCATACCCACTATCGTTGCTAGTGCCATCCCTTTTAGTTCAACCGTACCAATGGTAAGTGTTGCACCACTGAGGCCTGTTACAAATACTAAGGTAGTAAGTATCATATTACTTGTTTTAGAAAAGTCTACTTTTTGCTCTACAAAAATACGGAAACCAGATGCGGCTATAATCCCGAAGAGCAAAAGTGATACGCCGCCCATGACTGCATCAGGTATATTAGCGACTACCGCTGTAAACGTACCTGAGAATGACAATATAACAGCAATAATCGCCGCACCGCCAATAACAAAAATGGAATACACTTTTGTAAGTGCCATAACACCAATATTCTCACCGTATGTTGTGTTCGGTGTAGATCCGACAAAACCAGAAATGATGGTTGAGATTCCGTTACCTAGTAGAGAGCGATGAAGCCCGGGGTCTTTCGATAAATCTTTTCCAACAATACTGCCTGTAACGAGTAGATGACCAATGTGTTCGACAATAACAACAAGTGCCACAGGTACAATGGTAACAATCACGCCAATATCCCATGAAGGTGTAGTAATCGTTGGTGCAGTTATAAGGTCCACATTTGTAATAGAGTGAATATCAACTTCGCCCATGAAAAAGGCTAGTGCATAACCTGTAACGATCCCAATCAAAATATGAATGATTTTAGCAAACCCGCGGAACAAGAGTGCACCTAGTACGGTTACACCGAGAGTTACCATAGAGAGTGTAATTGTGGTAGCATCAGGAGCCCAATTCGGATTGGTTGCCGGGTTTGAATTAATCAGTCCTGCCATTCCTGCGGCAACAGGGACAATCTCTAGTCCAATCAGGGCAACAACAGCACCCATTACAGCGGGTGGGAAGAGTACGTCAAGCCATCTTGTCCCAACAAACTTAACAATAAGTGCTACGAGACAGAAGATAATACCGGTAATAATAAAAGCAGCCAGTGCCATTGAGTATCCATTACTCGGATTATTATCTATTACCATAGTTACAGGCGCAATAAATGCAAAACTTGATCCAAGATAGGCAGGAATCTTCCCTTTACATATAAATATGTATAGAAGTGTTCCTAAACCATTCATTAACAGAATCATCCCGGGATCTACACCGAAAAGATTAGGAACAAGAACAGTACTTCCAAACATAGCGAACAAATGTTGCATGCTGAGTAAAAAACCTTTTCCTAATGGTAGTTTTTCATTAACTTGTATTTCGCGTTGCAAAATGAGTCCACTCCTTATTCAATTTTCATGTCTTGCTGTAAAAGTCGTAATCTCCAACAATCTTTACTAGGATATACAGATTTCCGTCATTTTTCAATGTAATTTTTTGCGGAAAAACGGGTATGTTGGATCAGACATAAAGGAAAGGAATATTGAGAAATGGAGATAACCCTCAGATTATGTCATCTACTGGCGATGGTTGACGTAGAAGCAGGTAAGCGTCATAATATTATAAAATCACTTTTTCGGGGAACCTGTGTAGACGTAAGATCAGCGGGTTCCATTTTATTATAGAAAGGAATCGGACAAATCTAGATGGGCATAGAGCAATTACTGGAGAAGGCTGGAGCCTATATAAAAGAACCTGAGCTTATCCTGATCCGTGAGGCTTATGACTTTGCTGAAGAAGCCCATCACGGACAGACGCGCAAATCAGGTGAACCGTATATATTGCATCCGCTGGCGGTGGCAGACATCGTGGTGAATATGCAGATGGACAGCATATCAATTATTGCTGCCCTGCTTCATGATGTTGTAGAAGATACTACAGTTCCTCTGGATGAAATCAGAAAGAAATTTGGCGAGACGTGTGCCATGCTAGTCGATGGATTAACTAAGCTGGAACGAATTAAGTTCCGTTCGAAGGAAGAACAGCAAAACGAGAACTATCGTAAGATGTTTATCGCCATGGCGCAAGATATCCGTGTTATTGTGATTAAACTAGCGGATCGTCTTCATAATATGCGTACTCTTAAATATCAGTCAGAAGAAAGCCAACGTCGTATTTCATATGAGACATTGGAAATTTTCTGTCCTATTGCTAATCGGTTAGGTATTTCTGCGATTAAATGGGAGATGGAAGATATCGCTTTGAGATATCTGAACCCGCAGCAATATTACCGGATTGCAAACCTGATGCATAAGAAACGGGCAGAGCGTGAGCTCTATATTGATAACGTTATTGACCGAATCAATGAGAAATTGGGAGAAATGGGGATTCAAGCGGATCTTTCAGGAAGACCCAAACATATCTACAGTGTTTATAAGAAAATGACGACAAAGAACAAGCAGTTTAATGAGATTTATGATCTGCTTGCTATTCGTATTATCGTTGATAATATTAAGGACTGTTATGCAACCTTAGGCATTATCCATACGTTATGGAAGCCGATGCCAGGCAGATTTAAAGATTATATTGCGATGCCAAAAGCGAATATGTACCAGTCCCTTCATACAACGGTTGTTGGACCAAATGGTGAGCCTACGGAGGTTCAAATTCGTACTTGGGATATGCACCGTACTGCTGAATTTGGTATTGCTGCGCACTGGGCTTACAAAGAAGGCGGAACGAGTAATCTTGAAGACAGCATCACTTTCTTCCGGGAAATTCTTGAATTGCAAAATGAAGCAAAAGATGCCTCTGAATTCGTTGAATCTCTTAAAATGGATTTCTTCTCTGATCTGGTGTTTGTTTTTACGCCAAAAGGAGAAGTCATTGAGCTTCCGGCAGGATCGGTACCGCTGGACTTTGCTTACCGGATCCATACAGAGGTCGGTAATCGAACCATTGGAGCAAAAGTGAACGGTCGGATTGTTCCGCTGGATTATCAGCTGAAAACCGGGGATATCGTTGAGATTTTGACTTCCAAGCATTCTTATGGTCCGAGCCGAGATTGGCTGAAAATTGCGCAGTCTTCTCATGCGCGCAGCAAAATCAAGCAATGGTATAAGAAAGAAAAACGGGAAGAAAACGTTGAAAAAGGCCGAGAGAGCCTAGAGCGTGAAATGAAACGCCTTAGTCTTGAACCTTCTCAGTGGCTGACAGACGACAAACTTCAAGAAGTAGCTAAGCGTTTTGCTTTTAATGATATTGATGATATGTTATGTGCGATCGGATTTAGCGGCATTACAGCATCTCAAATCGTTACACGTCTTACTGAAAAACTCCGTAAGGAGCAAGAAGAAACGAATCTTCTGGAACTAACTACGGAACGGAAAGATATCAAAGTAGCACCTGAACGCAAAGTACAGCATACCAATGGTGTTCGCGTGAAGGGAATTGACAATTTACTCGTACGCTTTGCCAGATGTTGTAATCCTGTACCTGGAGACGAAATTGTCGGCTATGTTACGCGCGGACGAGGTGTGTCTGTGCATAGAACGGACTGCCCTAACCTGCCGTCTGTCGATGGACAAGAGGAAGAAGCAGCCCGCGTGATTGAAGTGGAGTGGGAAATCGAAAGCGAAACAGCAAACTACAGTGTCGATATTGAAATAACAGGACATGATCGGAATGGTTTGCTTAATGAGGTGCTTCAGGCTGTCTCTGAAAGCAAGACGAATATTTCCGCTGTTACAGGCAGAACAGATAAGAACAAACTGGCTCAAGTGCATATGACGATTCTCATTCGGAATACAGATCATCTGCAGTCTGTTGTGGAGAAGATCAAACGAGTGAAGGACGTATATAGCGTACATCGAATTATGCAATAGGCTGTAAGGTAAGGGGTATGTAAATAGTGAAAGTGATTATCCAGCGTTGCAGCAGCGCTAAAGTTACGGTGGACAACGACATTATCGGCCAAATCGGTCAAGGACTTATGCTTCTTGTGGGTGTTACTCATGAAGATGAGGAGAAAGATGCAGATTATTTGGCTGAGAAGATTGCGGGTCTGCGTATTTTTGAAGATGAATCCGGTAAAATGAATCACAGTGTTCTTGATGTACAAGGGGCTATTTTATCGGTATCCCAATTTACGCTATACGCAGATACACGCAAAGGAAAAAGACCAAACTTTATGGCTGCCGCGAAGCCAGATGTAGCTGAACCATTGTATGAATACTTTAACGAGCAGTTAAGAAAAAAAGGGCTGCGAGTGGAGACCGGGAAGTTTGGAGCCATGATGGATGTGTCGCTCACAAACGATGGCCCTGTTACCTTGATCCTTGAAAGTAAAGTGTGAGAATGCTTTGGAAGTTTGTTTAAGAAAAGACCCTGACTAATAATAAAAGGACCCGGACATAATAGGAGATATAACCGAAATGATCCGTCAAAAAGAAGGTGCTTTTATTATGCGTCAATCTTTTAAACAAGCGAACATGAGTTACTCATCTTTACTTCTGCCGAGTAGTGTTTCGGAAGCGATGCACCTTGCCAGGCAGGCATCGAGCAATCTACCGGCTATTTTTGAAACAAGACAATTGGATAAACCGGCAAGGGAAAATATGCCTCGCCCATAAAAGTTATTGCGATCCTCCTGATTGGCTGATTAATCTCAGTCAAACAAGGGGGATCGCTTTTTTTGATGCATCGTTATGAAGAGAACAATATCAAGTATTTTTACCTTTTATGTTATAAACACCCCATAGCAGGGTAATTACATCTCGAGGCATATTAGCCAGAAAGGAGACGATATCGATGAGTAAAATCGCATTTTTATTAGCAGACCAATTTGAGGATTCCGAGATGAAGGTACCTTACGATGAGGTGAAAAAAGCAGGACACGAAGTCGTTATTGTCGGACTTGAAGCAGGTAAGACAGTTAAAGGGAAACAAGAGAAAGCAGAATATAAAGTTGACAAAGCAATTGCAGATGTTAAAGCAAGTGACTTTGATGGTGTAGTTATTCCAGGCGGTTCTTCTCCAGAAGCCCTGCGTGGCAATGAAGACATATTGAATTTTGTAAAAGAAGTAAATAAATCAAAAAAACCAATCGCAGCGATCTGCCATGGTCCACAAATTTTAGCGAGTGCGGAGCTGTTGTCCGGTCGGACGATTACTTCCTATCCACCGCTGAAAGACGACATGGTTAATGCGGGCTCTACATTCGTGGACAAAGAAGTAGTCGTTGATGGTAACTTCATTACTTCCCGTACACCGGAAGATGAACCAGCATTTGTTCGTGAAATTCTAAAAGCAATATAATTAGATATGTCACTTTACCTGGATACATCACTTTAAAGGAGGGTTTGTCATGTCAAAGAGGATACAAGCATATTTTAGAACGGAAAATGAGGCAGAAGGGGCAAGAACTTCACTACAGGTCTATGCGACAGAACAGCTTGAGGTGGGTGAATTAGAGTCCGGAGTAGGAAGGGAAAAACATATCCTGCTCCCCTTCGTACCGAATAACGGAGGTTCGGGCACTGCAAGTGGAACTGGAGGAGTTGGGGTAGCAGGTACAGGATCAGCTCAAGGGGTTCCCATAGTACCTGTTATTACAAATGATGATCGTGGGGAAGTGGCTTCTGCTGATATTAACGGCAACCGGGAAGGCGGTATTCTAAATGCGGAGGATGTATCATCAGCGGATCATGACGACCTCCGATATGTACTTTCTTGTAAGGTGAAAGATGATGAATATAATGATGTGGTGAACAAAATTCGTCAGAACGGCGGTTTTGTAGAAACATTTGAATAACTAATAATGAGTAAAAACAAGAGCTTTTCCCCAGGGGGAAGGGCTCTTGTTTTGTTATGATATGTATAGGACTCGACAAAATAATTAAAGCGTTTTCATATTTGTAACATACTTGTAATATAAACAACATCTTTCGTTAATATCGGCTGTTTATAATAACAGCATGACCCCCTTTTTTAATATATTTTACTTTTAACCTACAAACCGTTTTTGTAGGTTTTTTTCTGTCTTTTTTTATTTGGTCTGCACAATCAGGTCATTTGAAATGGATATCTCTCACCTGTTGTGTAAATTTATGATGTGAAATGCTTGACTTTGATGTATGGGTTCATTACAATCGAACAATAATAGATAATATAAATGATTCGATGACAGGACCAAGTACTCCGTGCCCCACATGCCTAGAGATGAATCCCTTTGGCTGGAAGGATTCTCATGATGACCGGACGAATGACTTCCTCGAGAACGAGTGGCGAAAGAAATATGGAATCCTAGATGGGTTCGTATATGTATGAGTAGCCATTACGCGCTGACGAGCGTTACACGTTGAAGCGAATGAATGGCTAGTTTTTTTCATGCCTGTATAAAGGGTGTGTGCTAGTTCATCTTTCGAAATGTGGGTGGTACCACGGTAGATTCTTGCGATTCAGCAATCTCTCGTCCCTGTTTCAGTAATGAAACAGTGCGGGAGATTTTTTTGTTGTATAAAGATTGATTAGGATATAGTGGAGGGATGAAAATGGCTTTTCAAAAACCGACAGGAACTCAGGATTTGTTACCAGGTGTCGTAGAAAAGTGGCAGTATGTCGAAGAGAAAGCAAGAGATCTCTGCAGACGGTTTAACTACCGCGAAATTCGTACTCCTATTTTTGAACAAACGAACTTGTTTGAACGCGGAGTAGGAGAAACAACGGATATTGTAGAGAAAGAAATGTACACGTTCCGGGATAAAGGGGATCGCAGTATGACACTTCGCCCCGAAGGAACAGCGGGTGTCGTTCGTTCTTATGTAGAGAACAAGTTGTATGGAGAACCGGATGTAACCAAATTGTATTACACCGGACCTATGTTCCGTTATGAGCGTCCACAAGCGGGCCGCCAGCGTCAATTTCACCAGTTTGGTGTTGAGGTGTTCGGAGCTGTAGATCCTGCAATTGATGCTGAGGTTATTGCGCTTGGATATCAGTTCTGTCGTGAACTTGGACTTCAGGGCGTTAGCGTAGAGCTAAACTCTGTAGGGAATGCAGAGAGCCGTGCTGCGTACCGTGAGACTTTGCTTAGCTTCCTTAATCCAATGAAAGATACCTTGTGTAAGGATTGTCAATCTCGGATGGAGCGTAACCCGCTTCGTGTGCTGGATTGCAAAGTGGATCAGGATAAATTTACAGATGCACCTTCTATTTTAGATAGTCTTAGTGAAGAGGAAATGACTCATTTCAAAAAAGTGCAACAATTCTTGGATGAAATCGAGATTCCATATACACTCAATCACCGTTTAGTAAGAGGTTTAGATTATTACACTATGACGGCGTTTGAACTCAAAGCCGAAGGAATTGGGGCAATTGATACCATTGGCGGAGGCGGACGATATAACGGTCTTGTGGCTGGTATAGGAGGTCCAGATCAGCCAGGTATTGGTTTTGGTATCGGACTGGAAAGAATCTTACTTATCCTTGATAAACAGGGAGTAGATTTGCAGGCGGTCAAACCACTTGATGTTTATTTTGTAGCTTTAGGTGAGGCTGCCGAACATGAAGTAGGAAAACAAATCTTTAAACTGCGTCAAGCAGGTTTCAGTGCAGAACGAGATTATTTGGGACGTAAAATGAAAGCTCAAATGAAATCTGCCGATCGCTTAAAAGCACGTTATACTGCAATTCTTGGTGATGACGAACTTGAGCGTGGAGAAATTGCGATCAAGTCGATGGAAAACGGTGAGCAACAAGTTGTAAAACTAACAGATATCGAATCCGTATTACGTTAGAAGTTACAACAACTTAATATACAGCTCTATGCGAAGCAGAGCAGAACACGCCGAAGGCTAAGGGTCTAAATCACCTGCCTTTACTGCTCCAAGCGAAGCAGAGCAGAACACGCCGAAGGCTAAGGGTCTAGATCACTTGCCTTTACTGCTCTAAGCGAAGCAGAGCAGAACACGCCGAAGGCTAAAGGTCTAGATCACTTGCCCTTACTGCTCTAAGCGAAGCAGAGCAGAGCAGAACACGCCGAAGGCTAAGGGTCTAAATCACTTGCCTTTACTGCTCTAAGCGAAGCAGAGTAGAGTACGCCGAAGGCTAAGGGTCCAGATCACTTGCCCTTACTGCTCTAAGCGAAGCAGAGCAAATCACGCCGAAGGCTAAGGGCCTAAGTCACTTGCCTTTACTGCCCCAAGCGAAGCAGGACAGAATACGCCGAAGGCTAAAGGTCTGGCTCTACGCCCTTACTGCTCCAAGCGAAGCGGAGTAGAACACGCCGAAGGCTACAAGGGTTTAAACTCTTTAGATCTTATCGGCTTCGAGCGAAGCTAAGCAGTATATCCGCCGAAGGCGTATTAGCGCATGGAAGCTGCGACGGCGTATTTGCAAAGCAAGTACGCAAGGCAAGCAGCGACTCCTTCCGCAAACGTAAGTTTTTTCTACCATCCACTACCTGAGATCAGTTCGCTAGTTCCGGGTGTCCAGAGGGCAGCGCCCTCTGGGGTCCTCCCTGTCAGGGAGGATTTAGGTGGGTGCATTATAACTATAAGGGAGCAATCACAAATGAAAAGAAGTCATTATTGCGGTACGCTTACGACCGAACATATTGGACAAACCGTTACACTGAACGGATGGGTACAAACTCGCCGTGACTTGGGAGGCGTCCTTTTTATTGACCTGCGTGACCGCAGTGGTATTGTACAGGTTGTATTTAACCCGGCATATTCTGGTGAAGCGCTGAGTATCGCAGATCGCGTTCGTTCCGAGTATGTTATTGCAGTATCAGGAACCGTAGTGAAACGTGACGAAGAAACAGTTAATGCAAACTTGCCGACTGGGCAAATTGAAGTGCAAATCACAGAAATCGAAGTACTGAATGCAGCAAAAACACCTCCATTCTTCATTGAAGATGGGATTGAAGTTGATGAATCTCTGCGACTAAAATATCGCTATATGGACTTGCGTCGTCCTGAAATGCAAAAAACGCTTAAACTGCGTTCAAAAGCAGCGAAAGTATTCCGTGACTTCCTAGACACGCAAGACTTTGTTGAAGTAGAAACACCAATCCTGACGAAAAGTTCACCAGAAGGTGCGCGTGACTATTTGGTACCAAGCCGTGTACATGATGGAGAGTTCTTCGCTCTTCCACAATCTCCACAAATCTACAAACAGCTGTTAATGGTGAGCGGACTTGAGCGTTACTACCAAATCGCTCGTTGTTTCCGTGACGAAGATCTTCGTGCGGACCGTCAACCTGAATTTACACAAGTCGATATCGAAACTTCCTTCTTACAACAGGATGATTTGCTCCCAATGATGGAAGAATTGATGGTTAAATTGTTCCGTGAAACAAAAGGAATTGAACTGGAAACTCCTTTCCAGCGTATTACTTATGCGGATGCAATCGGAAAATACGGTTCAGATAAACCAGATCTTCGTTTCGGTCTAGAACTTGTAGAGATGAATGATATTGTGTCCACAAGCGGTGTGAAAGTATTTGCTTCTGTTATTGAAAAAGGCGGAGAAGTAAAATGCTTGAACGCGAAAGGTTGCGGAACTTGGACGCGTAAAGAGATCGATGAACTTGGACCTTATGCAGCTCGTTATGGAGCTAAAGGACTAGCATGGATTCAAGTAAAAGAAGGGGAATTTAAAGGACCAATCGTGAAATTCATGTCCCCTGAAGAAATTGAAGCGATTAGAGAACGTACAGGCGCAGAAGATGGAGACCTGCTGTTATTCTCTGCGGATAACAAAAAAGTCGTAGCGGATGTACTTGGTGCGCTTCGTTTGAAAATTGGCCGCGACTTAGGTCTGATTGACGAAAACAAATTTAAGTTTGCTTGGGTCGTAGACTTCCCTCTCCTTGGATATGATGAGGATGAAAAACGTTATGTAGCGGAACACCATCCGTTCACACGTCCAAAAGATGAAGACCTTCACCTGTTCGACACAGATCCAGGTCAGATTCGCGCTCAAGCTTATGACCTTGTACTGAATGGTTATGAAGTGGGCGGCGGTTCAATGCGTATTTACAAACGTGACATCCAAGAGAAAATGTTTAACGCAATTGGTTTGTCTCCAGAAGAAGCAAATGATAAGTTTGGATATCTGATGGAAGCATTTGAATATGGTACACCACCACACGGCGGGATTGCATTTGGATTTGACCGTTTGGTTATGCTTCTTGCAGGGCGCACAAACTTGCGTGAAACGATTGCTTTCCCGAAAACAGCAAGCGCAACAGATCTGCTCATGAATGCACCTTCCGAAGTGGATGCGAAACAGCTCGAACAACTTCATATCCGAGTGGCACGTAAAGTCAAAGCAGAAAAGAATTAAGTAAGGGGGACAAAAAGTCACCATGCTACATCAATTTTCTAGAACGGAACTTGCCATCGGAGCAGAAGGCCTCGACAAACTGAAGAACAGCACAGTAGCTGTTCTTGGAATCGGGGGCGTAGGCTCTATGGCAGTCGAAGCACTGGCAAGATCGGGAGTTGGACGGATTATTCTAATCGATAAAGATGTCGTGGATATTACGAATATTAATCGTCAAATTCACGCGCTGACAACAACGATCGGTCAGAAAAAGGCGGATCTAATGGTAGATCGGGTAAAACTCATCAATCCAGAATGTGATGCAATTGCACTAAATATGTTCTACACGGACGAAACATATGAAGAACTTTTTAAATACGATCTGGATTATGTCCTGGATGCGTCCGATACGATTATTTACAAAATCCATCTGATTAAAGAATGCCGTAAGAGAGGCATTCCGATGATCTCTAGTATGGGCGCAGCGAATAAAATGGATCCAACCAAGTTTGAGATTGCAGATATTTCTAAAACATCAATGGATCCTATCGCAAGAGTAATACGCAATAAGCTTCGTAAAGAGGAAGGGATTAAAAAAGGAGTTAAAGTCGTTTTCTCTACGGAACAACCAATGAAGCCACGTCAAGATGTGACTGAAAAGATTGTTCCTGAAAATGCACCTGAAATCCGTAAAGCAAAACAGCCTCCGGCAAGCAATGCTTATGTCCCTCCTGTAGTTGGACTTATTATGGTCAGTGAAGCCATTCGTGATCTACTCGCTGACATTTCTGTGTAATGTAAGAGAACTATGTACAAACTAGATTTATCCGCGTGAACACTTAACGCTTGGTGTTCACGCTTTTCTATGTCTATAGGTGAATGTGGGAAAGGAAAGAGGAACATAAACATGAAACAAAATGGCTGGGCTCGTTCTCTGGGATTGAGGCAGGAGGATGAAGTAAAGAAAGAAATAGGCGCGGGAGTCATCTCGTATTTTGCCATTGTGTATATTGTGATGGTTAATGCTTCTATTCTGGCGGATGCGGGAATGCCGCTGCAGGCAGCAATGGTAGGTACGCTTCTGACTTCCATTGCAGGATGTTTACTGATGGCTTTTATCGGTAAATCACCTATTATTGTCGTTCCGGGTATGGGGATTAATGCGTTTTTTACGTATACGCTTGTTCACTCTATGAATTTGAGCTGGCAAGAAGCGCTTGCTGTAGTTACCGTAACTGGGATCTTGTTTGCCGTGGTTGCTTTTACGAGTCTATATAAAGTGATCAGTGAGGCAATACCGCACAATCTGCAACATGGAATTACAGTAGGGATTGGACTCTTCCTTACGTTTATCGGGCTACAGAAGAGCGGGATCGTGGTTGCACATCAAACGACATTTGTTACGATCGGACATTTTGATGACCCAGGAGTGCTGACTGCCTGTATAACTTTACTGCTCGCGTTTGTTCTATTTGTTCGAAATGTGCCTGGAGGTCTACTAATTAGTATGGTATCGGGAACGGCCCTTGCTTATCTGCTCGGAGCTGCGGAACTTCCTGCACAAATGATGTCGGCGGCAGAACCTCTTCAGCAATATGGCCAGCTCTTCGCTGAGTTGTCATTTGGAGGACTTGTACAGTTATCTTTTTGGATTGCTGTATTTTTACTATTGCTTATTGTCGTCTTCGAGAACATTGGACTGATTGCATCTCACACGAGTATTATTGGCCGGCCTGAAACATTCCCTGGGAGTCTGCGTGCTCTTTCCATTACGAATGTGGTTGCCGGTATTTTTGGAACAAGTCCTGTCGTAGCTGCTGCGGAAACAACGGCAGGCATCGCTGCTGGGGGAAGAACCGGACTGACATCGTTTACGACTGCCATACTTTTCTGTGCGACATTTTTCTTCATTCCTGTTCTTACGTTGATTCCCGATAGTGCAATTGCTCCAATTCTAATTGTGATCGGTGGACTTATGGTACAGAGCGTAAAAGATATAAATTTTTCCGAATACACGGAAGCTTTTCCGGCATTTTTAATTATGGTGATGATTCCGTTCACATACAGTATTGTAGATGGGATGGCTTTCGGCTTTATTGCATACCCCGTAGCGAAAATCGCTGCTGGAAAAGCAAAAGAAGTACCTAAAGTCATGTATGGAATTGCGGCTCTGTTTTTACTCAACTTTATTATTTATGCACTCTTGTGAATCAATTTCATAACTTAAATAAGCTGTAAAATGGATAATAAGGAAGCTTCGCCTTAAGTGGCAAGGCTTCTTTCTTTATGCATTTAGGGGCAGGAAAACAAAATAGCTTTTTTCCATCAATTGTGTTATATTGATACTCCTTTTGCGGTACGGATAAACGTCCGAATGCAAATACAATTCTTAGGAGGTAACTGAACATGGAGGAAACGTTTCAAAGTGCCTATCAAGAAGAAGAACAGAGGCTGAAAAACACAATGAAGGAAGTAGACCGGCAGCTCGCTAAGTTTAAGTCTATACCTGTGTATACAGGGCATGACTTTACAGAGCAAGTGCTTGAAGCAGGCCGAGAAGAGCGCCGTCAGCGTCTTTCCAAAATTGTAAAAGAGCCCTATTTCGGACGTCTTGATTTTGAAGAACAAGGCACAAACAAGATGAAGCCGCTGTACATTGGCAAGGTTGGTGTAGATCGGGAAGATTATACAGACCAGCCGCTCGTAATCGATTGGCGTGCCCCTATAGCAAGTCTTTTTTATTCCTTTACGGGGGGAGAAGGGCCTGCAGAGTATGAATCTCCAGAAGGGATCATAGAAGGACTTGTATATCTAAAACGAAATATCGTCATAAGACAACAAATTTTAGAACGTGTGGCAGATACCTATAATCGGGATAGTGATCAGCCGGCTGTATCGGATGAGTTTCTCGTTTACCGACTAGGTGAGAATAAAGATAATAAACTGCGTGACATTGTATCTACGATTCAGGCTGAACAGGACCGGATCATTCGGGCAGCACGGAATACAGCGCTGATCATACAAGGGGTTGCGGGAAGTGGTAAGACTACCGTTGCTTTGCACAGACTTGCTTTTTTACTGTATCAGTATAAAGAACAAGTATCGGCAGATAAGATGATTATATTTGCACCCAATAATATGTTCCTTGATTATATTTCTAATGTATTGCCTGAACTGGGTGTCGGGGATATTCAGCAAAGTACATTTTCGGACTGGGCTCTTCAGGTGCTAAACCTTGATTTACGGCTTGCAGATACGACAGAGACACTGGATTATTGGTTTGAAAGAGAAGGAGAGCTACCTGAGATTACAGATGAAGTTCCAGGTAGGTTTAAGGGTTCAATGAAGTTCATGGACATCTTGCGTAGCTGTATAGAGCAGATGGAGATGACCTCGGTTCCTGATATGGATTTCTCTCCATGGGATGGGAAGGTGCTGCCGCGTGCAGAGATTATCAAATGGTTTGAAGAGGAATATAAACCTTATCCCCTTGCCAAGCGAAAAGAACGGGTGATGGCCCGTATCCACCGCTGGATCGAGATGGAACTGAAGAAAGCCCCTTCTGCAGCAGTGCAGAAAGAGAGAAAGAAAAAAGCATCAGCAAGAGAAAAAGCATACGCAAATAAATGGCCCAAATATGAGCCGCTTACTTTGTATAAACATATATTTAAGGTAGCTAAAGGCGGAAGTGTCATTCCGGACGAAATTCGGAAGCAGATTCCACAATCGGTATTGAAATCGACGGCAGCTGATCTCAAGCAAAATGTGGTGCGAGAAGAGGACCTTCCTGCATTGGTTTACTTACACGTACTCGTCAATGAAATTTCTGGCGAACAGCGTTTTGATCATGTTGTTATCGATGAAGCACAAGATTTCTCGCCGTTTCAGATCGCATTATTGGATCTGTTTGTGAAGGGCCATTCGTTTACGATTCTTGGTGATTTGTCACAAGGAATTCATGCGTACCGGGGAGTTCACCGTTGGGAAGAGATAAGCCAGCTTTTTGCCGAAGAACATAATGATTACTTTGCGCTTACTCGAAGTTACCGATCTACAATGGAGATTATTGAGTTTGCGAATACGATTCTCGAAAAAGGGGTACAAAGCGGCATTACAGCGGTTCCCGTGTTCCGGAGCGGTGACGGGGTCAGACTTATCGATTATGGAGAGGATTCAAGAAAGAACGCTCTTCAAAAGGCAATGCAGCATCTAATCGATAAGGAGTACAGAACGGTTTCCATTGTGACTCGTACCCTTCATGAAGCAAGGGAATTATACGAGGAGCTGAAAAGCTCTGGAGTAGAAGTGAATTTAATTGATGATGGGAAAAAGCAGTACGAGGGCGGTTACTCTGTATTACCTGTGTATTTATCAAAAGGGCTTGAATTTGACGCTGTGATTGTAGCTGATGCCGATCAGGATCACTATGGAAACAGCTCCTGGGATGCGAAACTACTGTATGTAGGATGTACCCGTGCACTCCACGAGTTGTGGCTTATGAATGGTAGTGAGCGTCCCGTTTATGTGGAGCAAGAAGCCAAAGAAGTGGTAACACACGGCTGGCCAAGCGAATAAGCTGCTTCATGCCTGGATTGGATGTCTCTAATAAAAAAAGCTGGAGGGAAAATCATAATCTCATTTATGAGAGCTATGCATCGCCCTCAGCTTTTTTGTTTTAGAGCTAAAGTTGAAATGTTTTTTAGTCATTTTACTCGTCCTCTCGTGATTCTTGAAGTGGGGGCAGTATAGCTTGATGCTTTTTACGTTGTAGCTCCCGATGGTTAAAATAGAGCCGAATAAGATTCACGAACCATATTACAATGAAGTAGGAGTGGAGTAATATGGTGAATATGATATCAGTAATAATGTGTTCTTGTGACTTTGATCCAAGTTCTCTCAACAAGGGTATCGAGTCATGATAGATGACTGTAGAATAAATTTGTATAGCACTTGTTGCTAATCCAAAAATGGATATGACTAAATTTAGCCAAAAATTCCTCATCTCAGACGCAACCATCTGAACTGTCAAAACATCGTTTTTTTGGTCACGGTATTTTCTCATAAAGTAAATAGATAAAAGAGTAACAGTTATTACAAAACAGACACTATATTCTAACAAGAGGATTTCTTTATCATAGTGGTAAGATAGAAAAAAACGACCTAATAGAATGATATTAATGGATAGGGCTGTAGTGATGGGATAATATTTTGAAATTTGCATAAACCAATCCCTCATTTACTTTGTTTGGATTAACTAATATTACCATATAAAAAAGGGTTTCATGCCGCTGAACTGGAATGTTAAAAAATAAGTTTGATATGGAGGTGTTCTCATGAGATGTGGCGCCAAAAGGTATGTCGTTATTACAGAAGCAGGCGGTCAAACGAAGGAAACGATTGTAAAAGCTAGAACTGCCATAGAAGCAAGAAAAGTGATTCGTAAACAATATGGACCTTCGGTTCCCATTCAGAATGTATATGTATTGCCAGAAGAACAAGTTCAAGAAGGCAGTATGTTATCATAGAAGATAGAGGAAGATAGGGTGTTAAGCTCTTAAGTAAGTAAAGGAAGTGAATGCATCATGGATTTATTCTCGTTTAGTCAGGACTCAGAGCCGAAAGCAAGGCTTCTTGCTGACCGGATGCGGCCACAGAACTTAGATGAATATATTGGTCAGGAACATATCGTAGGACCTGGGAAGCTGCTTAGACGAGCAATTGAAGCAGACCAGGTATCTTCCATTCTTCTGTATGGACCGCCTGGCTGCGGAAAAACAACACTTGCACACATTATTTCACATCATACAAAGGGACATTTCGTTCGTCTTAATGCGGTTGATGCAACGGTTAAAGATGTTCGCGAAGTGATAGAACAAGCCCAGAATAATAAAGCAATGTATGGAACGAAGACGATCTTGTTTTTGGATGAAGTCCACCGTTTTAACAGCTCAAGGCAGGATGCACTCCTACCTGCAGTTGAGAAAGGAACGATTATTTTTATCGGGGCAACAACGGAGAATCCTTTTCACTATGTAAATGGGGCCCTCCTCAGCCGCTCGACTTTGTTCCAGCTGGAATCTTTAACGAAGGAACATTCTTTGGAAGCGATGAAAAGAGCGCTAAAGGATCCCGAAAAAGGGCTTGGATTCATGGATCTTGCAGCCGATGATGAAGCTCTTCTTCACATTGCGACGATGGCGAATGGGGATATTCGAAGAGCACTCAATGCTCTTGAACTGGCGGCACTCACTACGCCTCCCCAGCAGGACGGAACGGTGCATATTACGCTTGCGGTAGCGGAGGAATCGATACGCCGACCGATTGTAAAAGCGGACGAGTCAACCCAGTATGACGTTTTATCTGCCTTTCATAAAAGCATCCGCGGATCAAGTGATGCCGCCTTATTCTGGTTTTTATATGCAGTAGAGAAACTTGGTATGGACCCGATGGTGTTTATTCGCAGACTGATTGCGGCAAGCAGTGAAGATATTGGACTTGCTAGTCCAAATGCAATGGTACAGGCTGTTGCTGCACTGGATGCCTACCGAAATAACGGCTGGCCCGAAGCGAAACTGAATATTGCGCAGGCTATACTGTTTGCTGTGGAAAGTCCAAAATCTAACCGAGTATATACGGCCATATCAAGCGCGATGAATGCAATTGAGGACCTGAAGTCAGCCGATGTTCCTTTGCACCTGAGAGATGGTCATTACAAAGGTTCAATCAAGCTCGGTCATGTCGGATATCAATATCCGCATAATTTTCCAGGTCATTATGTGGAGCAGCAATATTTGCCTAATGAAATCAGCAATTACGTTTTCTATGAAGCATCGGAACAAGGGAATGAAGCGAAGATTAAAGTTAATCAAGACCGTAGACGTATACGCAATCAAGGACGTTGAATAGAATTATGAATAGGACGGGCGTAAGGATATTTTTGTTTTGGTTCTAGCCCTAGCAATGTGTATAGAGGAGAAATTTGGAGTTATGAGAGAGCTGATATATGTAGGAGCAGGTGGGTTTCTGGGCACGGTTCTTAGGTATGGAGTTCAGTTGTGGCTGGAACCTGCATCTGCTAATTTTCCACTAGCGGTGCTGATGATCAATCTAGCAGGGTGTTTTTTTCTAGGGTGGTTTTTCACCATAACCCCTGTGAAATGGCGAATTCCTGCTGAATGGAGATTACTTATCGGTACGGGCTTTACGGGTGCCTTTACAACCTTTTCTACTTTCTCGATAGATAGTATTCAGCTGCTCCAAGATCGTCAAGTAGTGCTGGCAGTAAGCTATATTTTGCTCAGTGTCGTTATTGGGCTGCTCATGAGCTTCCTCGGTATAAAAATAGGGGAACGGATGAGTTTAAGCCGCTTAGCCAAGGAGAATAGTTTATGATTTGGTTAGCAGGATTGGGCGGGATTGCTGGAGCTATTATGAGGTACACGCTGGGACGTTACATTATGAAAAGGGCAGGCGGTCAATCACCGCATCCATTTCCTCTGGGAACGTGGGTTATTAATATTAGCGGATCCTTCTTGCTCGGTTTATTGTTCGGTCTATCAAAAGCAGAGCTATTAACCTCTTTATGGTGGGCCTTACTTGGCGTTGGATTTTGCGGAGCGTATACCACGTTCTCCACATTTGGATATGAAACGATGCAGCTGATCACTGCAAATAAGTTACGCAAAGCTTGCTTGTATGTGATCAGTTCCGTTACGTTAGGACTTATTGCTGCCTGGTTCGGAATTTGGGTTGTCGGCATCTTCATTCATAAGGGATAGGATTTTCCAAGGAGGAACAGATGAAGCATAAGGCATGGTTGTCAGGTGTAATGGTATTATCCGTTTTATTGTCGGGATGTGGAAACGGAGAAGCAGGGACAAAAACAGTCTCAACGACTCAGAATACTAATGTGGATTCAAATCAGGAACATAGCGGTCATCATCATAGTGTCTCAGCAAACGGAGATATTCAGGAGAGGACAGACTCGCAAAAAGATCTTCCTGCTTTTCTTGATGGACAATCAGAAGAAATGCGTAACATTTATCTACTGTCTGCTCAGTATGCAGATGTACTGGAATTTATCCCTTGTTATTGCGGTTGTGGCGAAAGCGCGGGGCATAAAAGTAACTTGAACTGTTTTATTAAGGAGATAGAAGAAGACGGAGCCGTTGTATGGGACGACCATGGTACAAGATGTAATGTTTGTCTTGATATCGCTGTTTCTTCAGCAAAAATGGCGCATGAAGGGAGTTCTCTCCTTGAAATTCGTGAGGCAATGGAGGCAACCTATAAGGAAGGGTATGCGAAACCAACGCCAACTTCGATCCCGGAAGTATGATATTTATCATAAATGAAAAATGATTCTTCATTTAGGCAGGAAAAAAGCCATCCTTCATGGTAATACATGAAGGATGGCTTTTATTTTAGAATTCTGTTTTATGCGAGAATGTTAGACTCGTATGGTACTTTTTCAACTTTATCGATCGTTCCGCCTCCAAGACAAACATCACCATCATAGAAAACAACGGCTTGTCCCGGGGTAATCGCTTTTTGCTGTTGATCAAAAGCAACATGAACTGTACCGTCTTCACGCCATGTCAGAGTAACACCTTGATCAGGCTGACGATATCTGAATTTGGCAGTGCAATGGAATGGTTCCTTCGGTGTTTGATCGCTGCCAGCAATCCAGTTCACATCTGTCGCGATGAGTCCTGTTGAATACAGACTAGGATGCTGATCACCTTGAACGACGTAAAGAATGTTCTTCTCAAGATCTTTGTCAGCTACAAACCAAGGTTGTCCGTTACCGGAACCACCGATACCCAGACCTTGACGTTGTCCGAGGGTGTAGTACATGAGTCCGTCGTGACGGCCTTTTACTTCACCACTTTCGATATCAACCATGTCACCTGATTTTGCTGGCAAATAACCAGAAAGGAATTCTTTGAAATTGCGTTCACCTATAAAGCATACGCCTGTACTGTCTTTTTTCTTAGCAGTATATAAACCTGCCTGCTCCGCTAAGCGGCGAACTTCCGGCTTAGGAAGGTGCCCGATAGGGAACATCGCTTTTGAAAGCTGTTCTTGACTGAGGGCATTAAGGAAGTAGGTTTGGTCCTTGTTATTGTCTACACCGCGAAGAAGTGTGTATTTCCCATCTTCTTGAATGAGTCTTGCATAATGTCCTGTTGCCACATAATCTGCGCCAAGATCAAGCGCTTTGTTAAGGAACTCTCCAAACTTGATCTCGCGGTTGCACATGACATCAGGATTCGGTGTCCGTCCGGACTTATATTCATCGAGGAAATAGGAAAATACTTTATCAAAATATTCCTTCTCGAAGTTAACTGTATAATAAGGGATATCCAGTTGTTCACAGACGCGGCGGACATCTTCCGCATCATCTTCTGCCGTGCAGTGTCCGAATTCATCGGTGTCGTCCCAGTTTTTCATGAAAATACCGATGACGTCGTAACCCTGCTCTTTGAGTAGCAGTGCTGTGACGGAGGAATCAACGCCTCCCGACATGCCGACGATGACGCGGGTGTTTTTGTTGTCGTTAGACATCGTCATCACCATCTTTAATTAGAATGTTTTTACGCGTTTTATTGTAACACATTCGTGGTTAACTTACGATAGAATGGAAAAGTTGTGTTTATGTCCTTCCAGGACGGACATTTTTACTATTATCGTCAAGGTTTATTTTCCATATTCACCGTTCTTATGTTACCATTATCAAAGGGTTATGATCGGAATAGAGTGGATTGGTTAAATATAGAAAAAGACAAAGAGACTTTTACTGATATAACAAACAAATGACTATAAATTAATGAGGTGTACCTACTTTGAAAATATCAACCAAAGGCCGTTATGGATTAACAATTATGATGGAACTCTCTGGTCGTTTTGGCGAAGGGCCGACTTCACTGAAGAGTATTGCAGAGAAAAATCAACTTTCAGAACATTATCTAGAGCAACTCATAGCTCCTCTTCGTAATGCGGGACTCGTAAAAAGTATTCGTGGTGCGTACGGCGGATATATTTTAGCTCGTGAACCTTACACGATTACAGCAGGAGATGTAATACGCGTACTTGAAGGACCGATTTCACCTGTTGATTTCACGGAAGAAGATGATCCAGCTAAACGTGATTTATGGATCCGCATCCGCAACAGCATTGCAGATGTGCTCGATTCGACTACGTTACAAGATCTGATATCTTATAAAGAGAAATCTGACGCGGATAACTATATGTTCTATATTTAATGCGGGGTGAAGTGAAAGTGAATATCTACTTGGATCATGCTGCATCTACTCCTGTGCATCCAGAAGTTGCCACTGCAATGTTTGAGGTAATGACTGGACAGTTCGGTAACGCATCAAGCGTGCACGCTTTCGGGCGTGCCGCAAAGCGTTCCGTAAGTGAAGCTAGGGATAAGATGGCGGCTTATTTGGGCTCTTCTCCGGACGAACTTGTGTTTACTTCCGGGGGGACAGAAAGTGATAATTTAGCCATTTTTGGTACAGCAGCTGCTGCGCTGGATAAAGGCAAGCATATTATTACGAGTCAAATCGAGCATCATGCTGTGCTTCATGCCCTTGCATCACTTGAGAAGCAAGGATATGAAGTTACTTATCTCCCTGTTGACTCTTATGGAATGATCGACATTGCTGACGTAGAGGCAGCAATCAGACCAGATACGGTTTTAATTAGCATCATGTATGTTAATAATGAAGTAGGTACGGTCCAAAACATTGAGGAGATTGGCAAGATTGCAAAAGCTCACGACATTCCTTTTCATGTGGATGCCGTTCAAGCACTCGGATCTATTCCAATACATTTGCATCAGCTGCCTGTAGATTTGATGAGTTTTTCCGCTCACAAAATCAACGGACCTCAAGGGATTGGACTGTTGTATGTTCGTAAAGGAATGAAGCTTGAGCCAATGGCCCATGGCGGGCTACAGGAACGCAAGCGTCGTGCGGGTACAGAAAATATGGCAGGGATCGCCGGTTTCGCTAAAGCAATGGAACTCCTGGAGAAGACGATGGGGGAACGGATGCTTCAGGATGCAGCGCTGCGCCAATTTTTTATTGAAGAGCTACAAAAAGAAGCAGGAGAAAATGCGGTCGTTGTAAACGGACACCCACAGCAAACGGTATCACATATTGTGAATGTCAGTTTTCCAGAAGTGAAAACAGAAACGATGCTGATGAATTTGGATGTGGAAGGTATTGCTGCGGCAAGCGGCTCAGCCTGTACATCTGGTTCTCTTGAACGCTCTCATGTCCTTGAAGCTATGAATTTGCCAAAAGAAGTTATGGATTCAGCGATTCGATTTAGCTTTGGTTTGGGTAATAGTAAAAATGATTTGGAATATACGGCAAAAAAAGTTGGAACCATTCTGAAACGCTTGCGTAAAAGAGCGTAAGGGTTTCCTTGTATAGGGACAGAGGAGGGATTATGCGTCTGTTGTCACCAGCCGAATGAAAGAGTTGTTAATCTTAATATGGTTTCTTGTGCATACTAAGGTGAACATACTGTTTCATAATTGACTTTAGGTGATGGAAGGGATAATCCTGTCATGAAACTTCAAGAAATGATTGGACTTGCCGTATTTGATATCGAAGAAGGTAAGAAGATCGGCAAAATATGCGATTTTACTCTAACAACAGATTGGCAACTCACCGGAATTGAATTGGATGGAAGAGGTTTTTTTTCTAAACAAGTCAAAACGGTGTCTTGGGAAGACATCCTTGCTTATGGCAACGATGCTGTGATGATTCGAAACAAACAGGCTGTCCGTAAAACGGATGCTGACAACATAAAATATAATTATTTAAAAGGACATCATAAACTCAGGGATATGACGGTGATAACGCAGGAAGGTCTGCAACTCGGACGGATTACCGATGTTTATTTTGACCAAAAAATGGGGAAAAATATACTAGGACTCGAAATCAGTGATGGATTTGTAATGGATCTGATGGAAGGTCGAAAATGGTTGCCTCGCACGGATGAAATGAAGATAGGTGAACATACAGTCGTAGTTCCTACGGCAAGCGAGCAGCATTTAGTAGATGCTATTCATTCTGTAAACGGATAGGTGGAAATGTAATGAAATGTCCAAATTGTAATTCAAAAGATATAGGTAAAATTGGTTCTCATCAATTCTATTGTTGGGGATGCTTTATAGAACTTAATGTAAATGGAGAAAAAATGTCGGTGTATCAAGTCGAAGAAGACGGTACACTGAGTTCGCTTGACGATCTTTTCTTTGGAGAAGAGATCGTTCAGGAGTACCCTGGAATGCATATAGCTCCTTAACCTTTGTTAATAACTTCCTCTATAAACGGTCTGGCACACTTTTGTCGTAGTCGTATATATGACTTGGTTGTGGTTTAGTAGTTCTGTTTAGAGGTAGGTAAGGTACATAGGAGGATGAAGACTCCAATTAATACAATTGTTTTTTATATAGAAACACTTGCGCAGCTTGAGATGACTTTCGAGCGGTACAAGTGTTTTTGTATTTTTACAGTTGATACAAGCAGATTTCACCTCGATCTTCAGGGTTAATTTATCCACTCACTACATATACTTACAAGGATAAGCCTGTCCGAGGAGGAATCTTGATGTGGAACATCTAACGAAAAACAAGCTGTTCCGTTACGGACTGCTCGTGCTGCTGGCCCTCGTCATTCTATATTTTGTGTGGCTGCTGCGTCCTATGCTGCTGGGGATTTACGGTTTTTTGAAAGCCATATTTGCCCCTTTTCTAGTGGCATTAATTATTTCATATGTTCTGAATCCGATTGTATCTATGCTTGGGGGACGTAAAGTTCCGCGTACCGTCGCTGTGCTGCTCATTTACGCTGTATTTCTGACATCTTTGGCTGTCATTTTGATGAATGTCATACCGATGTTTATAGAACAATTGGAGCAACTGAATGAACATTTGCCTGAGCTGAATATGCATGCTCAAAGCTTGCTGAATAATATGAACAGTAATCTCATTCCACCAGGCGTTCGTGTGGGAATCAATGGCTGGATGTATCAGATGGAGAATAAGCTGGCTTCCGGCATTTCTGTCTTTATGGATAATATCGGGGCTACCATCAGCACCATTTTCAATATTTTCATCGTACCTTTCTTAATCTTTTATATGCTTAAAGATTTTGATGTGATGGAAAAAGCCGTTGTTTCTTATTTACCCCGGACCCAGCGGAAATCGATTGTTATGCTTCTCAAAGAGATTGATACTGCACTTGGAAATTATATAAGAGGACAATTTCTGGTGTGTATTATTGTGGGTGTGTTTGCCTATATTGGATATATGGTGATTGGTATGCCTTATGCACTTATTCTAGCAAGTATGGTGAGTGTGTTTAACATTGTCCCTTATTTGGGACCGTTTCTTGGGGCAGCACCTGCCGTAGTGATGGCTTCAACCATATCGGTAAAAATGTTGATTTTCGTCATTGTCGTAAATACACTATGCCAAATTCTCGAAAGTAATGTGATCTCTCCTCAGGTTGTGGGGAGAACGCTTCATTTACATCCACTGACCATTATTTTTGCTCTGCTCGTAGGGGGAGAACTTGCAGGAATTGTGGGGTTAATTCTGGCTGTTCCAGTCTTTGCAGTGTTAAAAGTGGTTTGCCAGCATTTCTTTTTGTACTATATCAAGCGTAAAACCATTGAGTAGCGAGGGAACCAAGGGGACTAAAAATAGAGCTTATTTATTCTTAGATATGCCCCCTGCAAAAAGTCCTTGATAGGATGAGTAAAGATCCTTATGGGGCTTCGCCTGCTTGCATTGACACCATTCTGCTCTAAAGATATAATCGGTTATATATGTATATCGTAAAATACAGTGATGAAATCAAGTACGTCAGGGTGTTTCTACAGAGAATGGACTCCTACTATCTAAGGTACATAAGTACTCTATGGATAGCAGGCTGGAAGAGTCCTGAAATGAAGCGGCGGAAAGCTAATTTCGGAGTGCGGTTAAAAGCCGCCGGATGACCTCCGTTATCGGGTTCTAACAAGGCGATCGCCGGTTTTACTCTTTTGCTTAGGACATGCTTATGCATGCTTTTGCAATAGAATGTAATGGCGATAACCAGGGTGGTACCGCGAACTTCTCGTCCCTGATTTATTCAGGGGCGTTTTTTTGTTTTTTATATGGGAAGTTCCGCTCGCTTTTATGAATCTGTTACTCCTGTTTTTTTACTGTAGGGAGTAACCTTTTCAATCTTTATATTTTTTAGCCAGGGAATATGTTTCCGCTATCCCTAGCGTAATGACCAGCATGTTTGAAGAAGCGAAGCGTTCGTATTTGGTTCTGATATGATTAAAGTAGGAACCAAACTAGATCTGAGATTTCAGAAACAACGACGATCGGAAAACAAGCTGGGCGTGAAGCGGCTTAAATAAGCGGACAGATCATATTTACGGCTAATCCAATATACAATTTAAACCGGAGGTTATGACCATGAAGGCAAGTGAAATCCGTTCCAAATGGATCGAGTTTTTCAAAACCAAAAATCATAAAATTGAACCGAGTGCATCGCTTGTACCTCATAACGATCCCTCACTATTATGGATCAATGCAGGTATGGCGCCGCTTAAGCCTTACTTTGACGGCCGTGTAAAACCGGAGAATCCGCGTATTGCTAACTCTCAAAAATGTATTCGTACCAACGATATCGAAAATGTAGGGAAAACACGCAGACACCATACTTTCTTTGAGATGCTGGGGAACTTCTCCATTGGCGATTATTTCAAAGAAGAAGCAGTAACGTGGGCTTGGGAGTTTTTGACTGATAAAAAATGGATCGGATTTGATCCGGAGCGTTTGTCCGTTACGGTGTACCCAGAAGACGAAGAGGCTTTCAAACTGTGGAATGAAAAAATTGGTCTGCCTGCAGAACGCATCATTAAATTAGAAGAGAATTTTTGGGATATCGGTGAAGGTCCTTGTGGTCCTTGTACAGAAATTTTCTATGACCGCGGAGAAGCGTATGGCAATGATCCTGAAGATCCAGAACTGTATCCTGGCGGAGAAAACGAACGTTACCTTGAAGTATGGAATCTGGTATTCTCCCAGTTTAACCATAACAAAGATGGCAGTTACACGCCGCTTCCAAACAAGAACATTGATACAGGTGCTGGACTAGAGCGCTTTGCATCTATTTTGCAAAACGTAGATTCTAACTTTGATACGGATCTATTCCAGCCCACTATTCAGCGTACAGCAGAACTAGCTGGTGTGAAATATAACGACAGTGTAGAAATAGATGTAGCTCTGAAAGTCATCGCTGACCATGTTCGTACCGTTGCTTTTGCTGTTGGTGATGGGGTACTTCCTTCTAATGAAGGCCGTGGATATGTTATCCGCCGATTGCTGCGCCGTGCAGTACGTTACGGAAAAGTACTTGGACTCGATCGTCCATTCATGTATGAGCTGACACAGCAGGTTGCTGATGTAATGGGCGTCTATTACCCAGAGGTTGTAGAAAAACGCGAATTCATCGCGAAAGTAATTAAAACAGAAGAAGAACGCTTCCATGAAACGCTAAGCGATGGTCTTGCTATTCTCGCTGATATCAGCGGACAAGCAAAAGCGAACGGACAAAATGTGATCAGCGGCAGTGATGCTTTCAAATTGTACGATACTTATGGTTTCCCATTTGATCTTACTGAAGATTATGCAGCGGAACATGGACTTACGGTTGACCGCGAAGGTTTTGATAAGGCGATGGAAGAACAACGTAATCGTGCACGTTCAGCACGCCAAGATAACGCTAGTATGAAAATTCAGGGCGGAGCGATCTCGGAGCTTACGGTTAAAAGTGAATTTGTTGGATATAATGACCTCGTGACCGAAGCCAAAGTCGTAGCAATTATTCGTGACGAAGAAATGGTGGATTCCGTAAGCGAAGGCGATACTTGTCAGATCGTTCTAGACCGTACTCCTTTCTATGCCGAAAGCGGCGGTCAAGTAAGTGACGAAGGTATTTTGCGCGGTGAAAGTGTATTTGCTAATGTAAAAGGTCTCTTCAAAGCGCCTCTTGGACAACATGTTCATATGGTAACCATTGATTCTGGGGAACTTCGTGTTGGAGATTCTATCAAGGCTGAAGTAGATAAAACCAGTCGTGAAGCGATTGTAAAAAATCATACAGCAACACATTTGCTGCATAAGGCACTAAAAGAAGTGTTAGGAGATCATGTTAATCAGGCAGGTTCTCTTGTAGAACCAGGACGCTTGCGGTTTGACTTCTCTCACTTTGGCGGAATTACACCAGAAGAACTGGCTGTTATTGAACGTAAAGTAAACGAACAAATCTGGAGACAAATTCCGGTTGTTATCGAATACAAATCCATTGACGAAGTAAAAGCAATGGGTGCTATGGCTCTATTCGGCGAAAAGTACGGTGATATTGTTCGCGTTGTACAGGTGGGTGATTACAGCCTTGAACTGTGCGGAGGTTGTCATGTGAATAATACGTCGGAGATCGGTTTGTTTAAACTTGTTAGTGAAAGCGGAATTGGATCTGGCGTAAGACGTATCGAGGCTTTGACAGGACGCGGTGCATATGAATACATGGAAAGTCAGTTAGATCTTTTGAAACAAGCAGCAGCTTCGCTCAAGTCGAATCTAAATGATGTGCCTAAACGTATTGATGCAATGCATGCTCAAGTCAAGGAACTCACTCGTGAGAATGAATCTCTCCAAGGAAAACTTAGCTCCATTGAAGCAGGACAACTTACGGATAAAGTAGTTCAGCATGGAGATACCAAAGTACTTACAGCTCGCGTTGAAGCAGCGGGAATGGATACACTTCGTACTCTTGCAGATGAGCTTAAAGGGAAATTGCCTGATACGGTGATTGTTCTTGGTGCTGCAGCAGAGGAAAAAGTCAACTTTGTTGTCATTGTCCCACAAGATCAGGTGAAAAAAGGCCTGCATGCCGGTAAAATTGTGAAAGAAGTCGCTGCAGTATGCGGAGGCGGAGGCGGTGGACGCCCTGATATGGCTCAAGCTGGCGGTAAAGATGCGGCTAAACTTGATGAAGCACTTCGTCTTGCTGAACAAATTATTGCGGGATAAGGTTTTATAACGTTTGCAAAAAACAAAATATTCTCACTTTCCTGCTATATTTACAGAGGACAGAATATGTTATTATAGAGAAGAAATCAATTCGGCATATCCAAAATGAATAATTTTGATTTATGCAGAAGCGAGGTGTCGTTATGGACTCCATGGATAAGACAGTTAAATTTAATGTGAAAGGCGATGTGGAAGAAGCTTCTGCACAAGAGATTCTTCTTAAAGTGTATGACTCCCTTCAAGAAAAAGATTACAACCCCATTAATCAAATGGTGGGCTATCTTATTTCCGGGGATCCTGCTTATATCCCGCGCCACAACAATGCAAGAAGTCTGGTCCGCAAAAAAGAACGCGACGAACTGATTGAAGAATTAGTACGTTCTTATCTGGCCAATCACCGATAAGAATAAGGAGAAATGAATGAAGATCTTAGGCTTAGATTATGGCGACCGCAGAATTGGCGTTGCTCTTAGTGACGCCTTTGGCTGGACTGCTCAAGGTTTAGAAGTTATTGAACGGCGCCGCGCAGGGGACGAAATCGTACGAATCACTGAACTTGTCAAAATGAACGAGGTTAGTGAAATCGTCGTCGGGTTACCCAAAAACATGAACGGCACCGTGGGTCCTCGTGGTGAGATCTGCATCGAATTTGCAGAAACGCTACGGGAAACATTGGACTTGCCCGTACACCTATGGGATGAAAGGCTCAGCACCGTTTCGGCGGAGCGAACGCTGGTTGATGCCGACGTAAGCCGAAAGAAGCGTAAAAAGGTTGTGGACAAAATGGCCGCAAGCCTAATATTACAAAATTATTTAGATGCCAAAAGTACAAGGTGAGGGGGAGTTTACTATGACTGATATTCATATGGGTATGGAAGAGGATCGCGAGATCATATATATCACGGATGAAGAAGGTAATGACGAAGAGTTTGAGGTGCTCATGACCTTCGATGTAGATGGATCAGACGCTAAATATATGATGGTTGTTCCTGTCGATGTGAGCGAGGATGAAGATGAGTCTGAAGTCTACGCTTTCCGTTATGAAGAAGAAGGGGACGACATCAAGCTGTTTATGATTCAAGATGAAGCAGAATGGGCGATTGTGGAAGAAACTTTTAATACTCTCGTAGATTCAGAAGACGACGAGGAGAATGTATAGATGACAGATTTTCCTTTTACAAGAGCGGATCTGATCATTACGACTCGCTTGCAAGAAGCATTTGGAACAGAGGTTGAGCTCGAAGAAGCGAATGGTAAATCCGTTCCTTATAAACTGCTCGCTGAGTTTGAAGTGCAAGGACAGGGTTATGCTGTACTGCAATCCTTAACAAGTAAGAATGAAGAATATGAACTTTTGCGTGTAGAAATTACAGCAGAAGGTCATCCAGAGCTTCATACCATTGAAGATGATGAAGAATGGGAAAATATTGCGGAACTCTATGATGAATGGTCATTACCTGACGACCAAGGTTAATACGAGGAGGCACCTCTACCGAGGTGCCTGCTTTGTATGTTATTATAGAATTCTTGGTATACTTACTTAAAATACGGTTGATGAGAGGGCGGAGCAAGTCCGCTCTTTTTGGCTGTGAAGGGGTTGTGATTTTTTTGAAAGCAAAATACTTCAGGCGATTCATTTTCCTTATAATCATTATGGTGATTCTTGCCGGCAGTGCTGTATATGTATGGCAATCGACAAAACCGGTTGCAACATCAACAGAACCCGTTATTTTCACGATTGATAAAGGGACAGGCACCTCTCAGATTGCTGATAATCTAGAGGCAAATGGAATCATTCGAAACAGTTTTTTCTTTAAAGTATACTTGAAACTGAATAATGAAGGCGCGGGTTTTAAAGCGGGTACGTATGCATTTGTTCCTGGTCAAAGTTACAAAGAAATCGTTACTTCTTTAAATAATGGAGATGTACAGCAAGCAGAGACATTGAAATTCACTATTCCTGAGGGATATACACTAAAACAGATGGCAGAGAAGCTGGACACCGAAGGTGCGACAGTAAATGAAATTTTCATGGATATTGTAAATCAGCCGGAGTTATTCAGTGATATTCCGATCATAGCTGAAATTCCAGACAACACAGACTATCTATTTAAGCTCGAAGGCTACTTATTCCCGGAAACATATGAACTTGCAAAAGGAAGTACAGCAGAAGATATTATTATACGTATGCTGACCGAAATGCAGGAAAAACTGGATTCTATTCCGGATTTTGAGGCCAAACTAAAAGCAAGAGGTCTCACGGTGCATGAGCTACTCACTGTGGCTTCACTGATCGAGAGAGAAGTTGTTGTTCCCGAGGAACGACCTTTGGTAGCAAGTGTGATTTATAACCGGTTAGAGAGTGATATGAGACTCCAAATCGATGCGACCGTTCAATATTTGCTGGATAAGCAGAAAGAACGTTTGCTTTATAAAGATCTGGAAGTGGAAAGTCCATATAACACGTACCGAAACGCCGGACTGCCCCCAGGGCCGATTGCAGCCCCTAGCCTGAGTTCCATTGAGGCTGCATTATCGCCGGAAACATCCGATTATTTATTTTATGTTACGAAGAAAGATGGAAGTTCGGAACACCTTTTTGCCAAGACGTATGAAGAACATTTGAAAAATATAGAAAAAAGTAAAGAAAGTGCGGAATAACGGAGGGATGACTTTTGACTCGGCCTTATGAATTGCTAGTGACGGCAAGTGATTTACAGGAAGCAGAAGTACTGCTTACAGCGGGAGCGGATGCAATACTTATCGGGAACGATCGTTTTGGGATGCGATTACCCGGCAGTTTTACTTTGGATGAAACGAAGGAAGCAGTTAAGCTTGCTAAGAATCATCATGCCAAGGTATACGTTTCGATGAATAACATTATGACAAACGAGCTTTTGCCAGAAATACCGGACTATGTACGCGGTCTTAAAGAAGCGAGAGTTGACGGAGTTGAGTTCAACGATCCATCGGTTCTGCGGGCTGTGCGTGAGATTGCTCCTGAAATCAAGCTTCACTGGAATGCGGAAATGACTTCTACCAACTACAGTACTTCGAATTATTGGGGGCGTAAAGGTGCATCCCGAGTGGTACTTGCAAGAGAACTGAACATGGATGAGATCACAGAAATGGTACCTATGCTCGAAGTAGAAGCGCAAGTACAGATTCATGGGATGACGAACATTTATCATTCCAAACGTCAGCTGGTTGCCAGTTACATGCAGCAACAAGGACGTCCTGTAGAGGGCGATTTAGGACTGCAAAGAGGACTTTTCCTTATCGAGGCTGAGCGGCGGGATGAGAAGTTTCCGATCTATGAAGATGTGAACGGTACCCACATTATGAGTTCTGAAGATATTTGTATCATGGAAGATCTCCACCTTTTAATGAACGCAGGCGTGCATTCTTTTAAAATTGAAGGGATTCTAAAAAGTACAGCATATAATGAAGCGGTTGTGAAAGCTTATCGTAAAGCCATAGATGCTTATACGGTGGACCCGTTAAACTATGAATTTGATGAATCTTGGCTTGCTGAAGTACGAGAAATGCAGGATCCTGAGCGCGAACTATCATTTGGATTTTTCTATAAAGAACAAGTTTATTAATATGAGGTGGTAAAAGGAATGGACACGATTACGAAACCTAAGTATACGGGCAAACGTTATCGGCTCGACAAGCCTGAGCTGCTCGCTCCGGCAGGGAATTTAGAAAAACTGAAGTTTGCTATTCACTATGGTGCCGATGCTGTATATATCGGAGGACAAAAGTACGGCCTTCGTTCCAATGCGGACAATTTTAGTTTTGAAGAAATGCGCGAAGGTGTTGAATTCGCTAATAAATATGGGGCAAAAGTGTTTGTTGCAACAAACATTTATGCACATAATGAAGATATAGAAGGTATTGAAGCCTATCTTAAAGAGTTATATGAAGCAGGGATTTCGGCTATTATCGTAGCAGATCCGGCCATTATTGAAGTGGCACAGCGTGCCGTTCCTGGTCTTGAGGTACATCTTAGCACACAGCAATCAACGATCAATTGGCAAGCCGTGCAGTTCTGGAAAGAAGAAGGTCTGCCGCGTGTTGTTCTTGGGCGGGAAGCAAGTCTTCAGGAGATCGCGGAGATCAAAGAACATGTAGATATCGAAATAGAGGCATTTATTCATGGCGCAATGTGTTCCTCTTTTTCGGGACGCTGCGTATTATCTAACCATTTTACAGACCGTGACTCTAACCGCGGAGGATGCTGTCAGTCTTGCCGCTGGAAATATGATCTGTTTGAAGATGCGAGAGAGAATGAAGTATGGGTATCGGAAGAAGATACAAGAGATTCCCAGATACTGAAGAATTTTGAGCTTGGAGTAAATCAGCTTCCGCTTTATGAAGAAGGAGATCAAGCGTTTACGATGGGTTCTAAGGACCTGTGCATGCTTGAAAATATACCGGATCTCATTGATGTGGGGATTGATTCCTTCAAAATCGAAGGACGAATGAAATCCATTCACTATGTGGCAACGGTCGTAAATGTATATCGTCAAGCGATTGACTCCTACATGGCTGATCCGGAAAATTATGTACTGAAACCGGAATGGCTCGAAGAAATTCAAAAAGCAGCCAATCGCCCGCTGAATACTGGATTTTTCTACGATACTCCGGATCATGAAGATCATATCTACGAACCGGAAGAAAAAGCAGTTCCTTATGACTTTGCAGGTCTTGTGATGGATTATGATGAGAAGTCACAAATGGCCACGATTCAACAGCGGAACTATTTTAAAACCGGAAACGAGATTGAGTTCTTTGGTCCGAATGGTACATTCTTCAAGCAAAAAGTGGGAGAAATTTATGATGAAGCTGGAAATTTACTAGATGCCGCCCGTCATCCACTGCAAATGGTGAAAATAAAAGTCGATCAGCCTGTTGCGTACTTTGACATGATGCGCAAGAAAAAATAATACAATCAGGTCTAAAGCCCTCATCTATCGGAAGATGAGGGCTTTTTTATGTTGAAATAGGTAAAACTATTGAATTATTTTCCTTAAAAGCAAAGGTTTTGCTCTTCACTTACCGAAATAATAGGTATTAATTGATCTTGAAAACGATAACAATTGACGGCGGTGAACAGAATGAAACCAGTTTTTAAGTTTAGAAAGAAGCTAGATTCGCAAGAATCAGCTCATTCAAATAAGGAGGGAGTACAAACAAAGTTATCTTGGAGACAAATGAATAGGCTGAATCCGGTGGAGTACGTAGGAGCTCGATTATTCCTTATTTTTATGATTGCCATTCTGATGGTAGTATTTGGACTTGGCACTTTGTCCTATCAGACAGCCAAAGCCACAATTAAAGAAAAAGCAGCGGAAGCGAATCAGGAAACAATGGAACAGACGGCGCAGAGATTAAATATTATTTTGGAACGGTATGTAGATATGTCGACTCAAATCTTCTTTGATACAAACATGCAGAAGAATTTAGAAGCTTTAAATGAAAGCAACGCGTCCGCTTTTGATATTTATGAGTCTAGTTCGCTGCTCAGTGAACAATTGACGAACTTACAATTTACGAATAATTCGATTTCATCGATTTCACTAATTCATGAGAATCCAGATACTCCGGCAATTAGTACAGGAACGGGTGACTTAGTAAAATTTCGAGAAGAAGAATGGTTCATGTCCCTTATCAAAAATGGGGGGATGTTATGGCTTCCTACGGTAGAAAAAGAAAATGGATCTGAAAGTACATATCGTATGGCTCGTGTATTTAAAGATGTTAATGCAAATATCGGCACTTTTATGATTGTTTTTGAGATTAAAGCTAGTGCCTTAGAAGAGGAACTGAAGAAAGTTAATTTTGGAGAGAATGGAGTCATTCAAGCTATTTCTGAAGAGGGTACTGTTATAGGATCAACCGTAGCAGAACGAGAAGGGAAGCAAACTCAGCTCACATTCCTACAGGATCTCTCAGAGAAAAGCGGTTTTAGAGATACCATGAATACGATCAATGGTAAACATCAGGAAGTGCTCGCTGTGTATACTACACTTGAACTTACTGGATGGAAAATTATTGGGATGATTCCTGTAAGCGAACTGGTGAAGGGAGCAAATCAGATCTTGCTCGTGACGATTATTTTTGCGATTGCCGCAACTGTAATCGCTTTGTTGATTGGAATGTGGATGGTACGTATGATTGCTAAACCTCTATCCATTCTGAAAGATCTGATGCAACAAGGCGCAAAAGGGGACTTAACGGTACGAACAGCGCACCAATCAAAAGATGAAATCGGACAGCTGTCTGCGAGTTTCAACCAAATGATGGAGCAGATTACGCGTTTGGTTCAGCAAACGAATCAGACAGCACAGGATGTATTACAGACTGCATCCGAATTAAGTAGTGCTTCACAGAAGACGGCAGCATCTGCTACGGAAGTAGCTGTAGCAACGGAACAAATCGCAGGAGGTGCAACGAATCTGGCGAGTGAAGCAGAGCGAGGTTCGGAAATGACGGAACTCATCTCTACGCAGATGCAGAAAGTTGTGGTCACCAATGAGGAGCTTGGAAGTTCAGCACGGCAAGTAGAAGGGGCAAGTCAACAAGGAAGTGCCTATTTAACAGGGTTAATTAGCAAAACAGAACAAAGTGAAGAAATGATTCGTTCGCTTGTTCATAAAGTAGATCAGCTTAAACAGAGTACAAGCTCTATTCTGAATATTTTAGACGTACTGCACAATATCGCTAGACAGACAAATATTTTATCTTTGAATGCGACGATTGAGGCAGCTAGAGCAGGAGCAGCAGGTCGTGGTTTTATGGTCGTCGCTGGTGAAGTTCGGCAGCTTGCGGATCAGTCAAAGGAATCGATAGATATGGTTGCAGGGATGACGGATCGTATTATGACGGAAATGAATGAAACCGTATCCGCCTTGTCTGAGGCTTATCCACTGTTCCAGGATCAGATTACAGCTGTAAAAGATACAGGGGAGATTTTTCAAACGGTTGAAGATCAGATGGGCATCTTCGTGAAAAGATTAGATGAAACATCCATGTCTATCGAAGCCTTGAATCAGTCCCAGATCACACTTTCCGAAACGATGATGAATGTGAGTTCGGTTGCCGAACAATCTTCTGCGACATCACAAGAAGTCGCATCACTGAGCAGTGAACAGCAGAGTATCGGCTATCAGCTCGTCGAATTGTCGATGAAATTGGAGAAGGTATCCGGTGAGTTAAAGGCAACGTTATCTGTTTTTAGGTACTAAAACTGTATTCGCAAGTACGATAAGTTGAAGCCCTGTTTTCCTGAGTGAAGGAGGCAGGGTTTTTAATATGTTGAAAAAGGGGATAATAGCCAAAAAAAGTCGAAAGTAGGACCAGGGTATGGACCTGTTAAGAAAAAGACGAATATTTTTCACTGTGCTTCTATTGGGTGGTTTACTAGCTGTATTAATGTTTCGTCTGGGGTATATCCAGTTTGTTAGGGTGAACCAAGAAGTTCTTGAAACCGGAAGAACGATGAGAGAAATGTCCGTATTACAGCGTGAACAAGGGATTATTTTGGACCCAGGTCGTGGGCAATTTCTTGACCGTCATCACAAGTCTTTAACCGGGAAAATGGTTTATGTACCGGTCCTATTTCCACTGCCTGACCGGATTACGGAAGAACAAAGAAGTGAGCTGTTAGAGATGGCAGACATCTTAAAGATTAACCGTGACACCCTATGGACGAAATGGAATGCTTTAACTTCACCTGAATGGTGGGCACTTGCGAGTGGAGAACCGCGGATCCTCACATCTGGCGAAGTAGAAGCGATTCAAGAGAAAAATATGGGAATGATTAAAGCATTACCCTATATGAAAAGATATATAGACTCAGAGAACGGGATGCAGTGGCTCGGATATCTTGCAGAACTTCCTGAAAAGACAGCGAAGAGTAAACTTCATCAGGAAGTGAAAGATCCTTTTAATGTAAAGTCAGGAGCAGGCGGACTCGAGCGGACCTTAGAACCGGTATTAAAAGGTCTTGGGCCAACCATTGTATCAAATATGGTAGACGGGCATAAACAGCCGTTAAACGGAACCCTCGGGGCAAGAGTAATTGCACCTCACAATCCGAGATACCCGCTAAATGTAGAGACTACAATCGATATAGATCTGCAAGAGCAAATAGAGAAAATAACGGAAGAGGCAGGGGTGACGGAAGGAGCTGTTGTGGTACTGGATGCCAAAAATGCAGATGTAGTGGCTATGGTATCAAGACCCTTCTATAATCCGCAGCAGATTAGTCTAGAGAAGAATGAATGGGCAAATCAGGCGCTAAAGGCGGCTGTACCCGGATCAATTTTCAAAATAATCACTGCTGCAGCTGCCCTCGAACAGGGAGTGGTACATCCGGAAGAAAAATTCCACTGTACTGGTCATTATGGAAAATATGGTCTGAGCTGCTGGAAAACAGAAGGTCATGGAACTTTGACATTTGCAGAAGGTTTCGCAAAATCATGTAATATTACTTTTGCAGAAGTGGCATCACGTCTAAACTCTAAACAGATAGCGGATGCTGCAGAGTCGCTTGGTCTTGGCAGAACAGTGGGATTTGAAAAGGACCATTATTTAGGACAGGATCATTTTGAGTTGTTCGATCATGAGGAGAAAGGTCGGATTTTTAATACGAAGGAGAGCATTCTGCTTAATGATGAAGGAACAAGGATACAGACGGCAATTGGTCAGCGCGATGTACAAGTTACTCCTTTGCAAGCAGCTAATCTTATGGTGACCCTGCTTCATGGGGGGGAGATGCAGTCTCCGCGAATTGTCTCTCATATTCATTATGCCGATGGATCTCTGCTCGCTGAAATTCCTCATCAGCGCTTGTTAGATAAAAATGTGCCGGCCATTCATAAGTCAACAGCGAGTAAGTTGTTAGAGTTTATGGAGAAGGTAGTGGAGGAGGGAACGGGACAGGCGCTAAACAAAGCATCTTGGCATCTTGCTGGGAAGTCAGGTACAGCACAGGTAATACAAAATAAGGCGAAGCGAAATCATCAGTGGTTCATCGGGTATGGCCCTGTGGAGTCCCCCAAATATGCAGTCGCTGTACTGATCAAGAATGTAACCCCCTCATCAAAGCACAAAGCGACCTCCTTATTTAAACAAGTCATGGACATGCTTGCGAAGACTCCATTTTAAGCCCTAACAAATAAAAAACTCTACAGTCGCCATATGGATGACTGTAGAGTTTTTCGTCTGGACTGGGCGATGATTACTCCGCAGGAGGAGCTGGTTTATCTACTACAAAAGGGGAAGATTGGAACTCATCCTCAGGCAGATGAATCCACCGCTGTAAATATCCTTGTTGAAGCAATTCCTTGATTAAGATGAGCAAGATTGGCGATAGGATCACCCCGGAAATTCCAAAAATAGATAAGGAAATGAGCATGAAGGATAACATTAAATAGGCAGATGTGACTCCAATTGAATTTCCTGATATTTTAGGTTCGGCCAGTTGCCTTGTCAGCATGGTCACTACTAATACAATAATGAGACCAATGGCTGTTCCTGTATTACCTACTATAAACAGATAGATAATCCATGGAATAAAGATGACGGGAACACCAAGCAGAGGCAAGAGATCAAAAAATGCGGATACGAGTGCGATCGTTAGAGCATTACCGGTTCCCACAATTAATAGTCCTACATATACAAGTACAAAGGTAATGGAAATGAGAATCAACTGTGCTTTCAAATAAGAACCGATCGAACTGAGGACGTGATCTTTTAAAAACAGATAGGCTTTTTTGATCGTATTCGGTGCTTTTCTTTTAGTAAGAGTCCGCCACATATCAATCTCTACGCTAAGGAAAAAGGCAAGAATCATGGCAACTGCGAAATTTCCTATAAATGTGGAGAAGGAGCTGAGCATAGTAATAATATAACCAAGAAATGTTTTGCCCCAGTTTGACAGGGTTGCAGTAATGATCTCAAAGTAATCATTTATTTGATTCGTAACGCTTGCGGGAAGTGCATTGATTTGGGTATGTAAAAAGGTCATAGACTGATTAAATTGGGTTTGAATCATTTCAGTATAGTAAGGGATATTTTCTTGAAATTGAATGATAGACGAGACGATGATTACACCAAGTCCAAAAAATATACCGAGCAGTATACCGAGAAACATCAGAACAGATATAGCGGAAGCAATTGCTTTTTTTATTCCTTTTCGGTGCAGAAACTTGGCTAGTGGCTCAATAATGATAAAAACCAGAAATGAAAGAAATACAGGTGCTGCAATATGATACAGCTTGCTTGAGACAAACATAATTAAGAACACGGTGAGTGCAATCAGGCCGATATCAAAAGCAGTGCGCCAATACTTTTTATATAGGGGAAGCATACGATAACAACGACTCCTTTAATTAATTTGATGAGGGTTACTCTAGAGTATACGTAAAATTTGAATTCAAAGGTTCATTTTATTCACAATATGATAAAATAGGAATTAGTGTGGTTTGGATTGGCAGGCGAGTAAAGCGAGAAAAGTGAGGAATTACATGATGCAAAATTTGCTGCTTTTGCTTTTTTATATTACATCCTTTTATGCATTTATTCCTAGTCTAATCAGCCGGTTATTCGGTTTTCGTGTATTTCGAAAAGGGAAAAACGTAAAGGATTATGCACTTACCTTTGATGATGGACCGGATCCATACTATACACCGCTTTTGTTGGATTTGTTGAAAAGGTACGATGCAAAGGCTACATTTTTTGTAGTGGGAGAACATGCAGAACGTAATCCCGACCTGCTAAAACGAATTCATAACGAAGGTCATTTGATTGGTATCCACAATTATAAACACTATACAAACTGGTTGATGTCACCTAAGCTTGTCCGCCAGCAAATTGAACGAACAGATACCATTGTGTTTCAGATAACAGGGTCGCATACGGAGTATTACCGCCCGCCGTGGGGAATTACCAATTTATTTGATTTTTCAAAAAAGCATCACCATCGCATTATTCTCTGGTCTGGCATGTTTGGCGATTGGAAAGAACGTATCGGTGTGGATCGTTTAACGGAACGGATGAAGAAAAAACTTCGGGGTGGAGAAGTCATGGTTCTTCATGATTGCGGAACGACACCAGGAGCTGACAAACATGCCCCGCAAATTATGCTTCTCGCGCTGGAAAAAGTCTTAGAAATGGCAAGAAACGAAGGACTGAAGAGCATCCGCATTGACGAAATGATTGATCTTCATAATGCATCAAAGAATGCAAATTCAGTCAGAACACTACAATTCGGGAAGGATCGGCTGGAAACGATGAGAACAGGAATGAAAAAAGTAGTCGTTAAACTATGGTTAGGCTGGGAGAAAGTATTTCATCTTGTTACTCAGCTAAAGACGATTACCCCAGAGAATCCTTTTTTGCATTATCGAATTCGCCCCTATCAAGGGAAACCTATAGCATTGACAGATGGGGAATTTCTTGAAAAAGGCGATGCAATTATTGAACTTCATTTTGATAACAAAAAATTATATCAGCTTGGAACGACATCACGGACATCGGTTCATTTAGCTATACGTATGATCCGGACAATGGAAAAGCAACTTCCTGATCTAGCTCATCTTATTGCAAAGGATCCGGATGCAGCGGGTGTAAAAGCCCTGTATGGTGTAACCATGATTAACCGAGGGCCAGAGCAATTTGGATTCCTTGTCAAAGATTTACCAAAAGGGTGGTTTGCTGCTTCCAGTTCTATTTATCTCAAAATTTTGATGAGTGTAATTCATCCGCAAGGGCAGAAACGTTTAAAAGAAGGCAACCAGCAAATGGTACCCAAAATGATCATCATGCCTATGGATGTACTCTATGAACGATTCGGGAGTGTACATAAGCCTGAGCGAACTGCTCCAAGAGAAGTAAAGGACGAAAGATATGAAGAAGAGGAACCGGGAATTCTTACAGGGAATTCCGATTTAAGCAGAACGCCGCCGGTAGCTTGATAGAAATATATATCATAAAAAAGATCCTCCGTTCTAATGAACGGAGGATCTTTTGTTTATGCAATATTAGATTTTTAGAACGCCGCCGTTACTTGCGTTTGTTACAAGTTTGGAATAGCGAGCCAAATATCCGGTTTTTACTTTAGGTTCAAACTCCGTCCATTCTTCGGCACGGCGACGTTCCATTTCTTCTTCACTAATAAGCAGTTCAATCTTACGATTGTTCAGATCTAGTTCAATCAAATCTCCATCGTGTACGAAAGCAATCGGTCCGCCTTCTGCAGCTTCAGGGGAAATATGTCCGATACTGATTCCTCTGGATGCGCCCGAGAAACGTCCGTCTGTAATCAGACCCACTTTGGCACCCAGCCCCATCCCTGCAATCTGGGAGGTAGGAGCGAGCATTTCTGGCATACCCGGTCCGCCTTTTGGACCCTCGTAACGGATAACTACTACGTTTCCTTCGGTTACTTTTCCGTTCGCAATGCCTTCAAGTGCTTCTTCTTGGGAGTTAAAGCAGATCGCAGGACCTTTATGATATCCACCCACAGAAGCATCTACTGCTCCAACTTTAATGATCGAACCTTGAGGTGCTAGGTTACCAAAGAGAACAGCTAGTCCACCTCGTTCGGAGTGAGGATTATCCAAGGCATGAATAACGTTATGATCTTGAATTTCTACTCCTTCAACATTTTCACGAATTGTTTTTCCTGTTACGGTAATACAATCCCCATGGATTGCACCTGGTTTTTTGAGAAGTTCATTCAGAACGGCACTTACACCGCCCGCATTCTGAACATCCTCAATATGATAATCTGAAGCAGGTGCCAGTTTTGACAGATGAGGTACTCGATTCGCTACTTCATTAATACGGTCAATTGGATAGTCAATTCCTGCTTCATGAGCAAGAGCAAGCGTATGAAGTACCGTATTCGTGGAACCACCCATCGCCATATCCAGTGCAAACGCATTATCAATCGCTTCATGAGTTACGATATCACGAGGTTTCAGATCCATTTTGATCAGTTCCATCAATTGAGTTGCTGACTTACGTACAAAATCACGACGTTCTGGCGCAACAGCAAGAATGGTACCGTTACCCGGTAGGGCAAGTCCCATCGCCTCAGCAAGACAGTTCATCGAGTTTGCTGTAAACATACCGGAACAAGATCCACAAGTAGGACAACCAAATTGTTCTAATTCGAGCAGACTTTGATCATCTATTTTACCCGCTTGGTAAGCACCTACTCCTTCAAATACAGAAGTAAGAGATAATGCACGGCCATTACTGTCGCGTCCTGCCTTCATGGGTCCACCGCTGACGAAAATCGTTGGGATGTTCACGCGGAGTGCACCCATCATCATGCCTGGCGTAATCTTGTCGCAGTTAGGAATACATACCATACCGTCAAACCAGTGAGCAGATACAACGGTTTCTACGGAATCCGCAATAATATCCCGGCTCGGAAGCGAGTATCGCATCCCGATGTGACCCATTGCAATGCCATCATCTACACCAATGGTATTAAATTCAAAAGGAACGCCGCCTGCTTCACGAATGGCATCTTTTACAATTTTACCGAATTCCTGAAGATGTACATGTCCTGGTACGATATCGATATATGAATTACATACGGCAATAAACGGTTTCCCAAAATCTTCTTCTTTAACTCCAGCTGCACGAAGCAAACTCCGGTGCGGAGCTCTATCGAAACCTTTTTTAATCATGTCTGAACGCATTTTTTTCGGTGCCATGATGACTGTTTCCCCCCAGAATCAAAATGATTTGAATTACGATTCGTTCTGTAACGCTTTACCGCAAATAGGCTTTACCGTAAATAGAATATATAATTTGTATGAGTCTATCACAGTTTCCGGCATATTTCTACAAAATTAAGGGATCTTAGGTATAGAAAAACAGAAAAGAGACCTAAATTTCCCAGTGATCAAGAATCCGCAGCTTTACGAGCTAGCATTCTCTTCTGAAGATTTGCTAGATTCGTTTTATGTGAAGCAGATGATTTGTCATGTGAAAAAAAGTCTCTTTTAATAACACTATTTTTTATTGTTTATAAATTAAGATTACAAGATGACTTAACGAAGGCCTCCTTTACGTCCAATCTCGCGATAGAAAGTACGGTCATGGGAGCGGGCTGTAGCTTGTCCACCTTTGCTACCAATTTCCTGATAGAAATCTGCATCATGGTTCTCCGAAGTCGTAATCCCACCTTTTCTTCCTATATTTTCATAAAAAGATTTATCGAATTTTTTTGAAGTGGCTTCCCCGCCAAGACGCCCGGCTTCTGCACGAGTCATTTTAGGACGGGTGGTTTTTGAATTTGGCATTTGGACTCTCTCCTTATTGAAGATTTACTTACTGATTATCATCTAATTACCACGGCTGAATTGCAGTGAAACGAGGAAAACCAATGATTGTAAAAAAAGTATTACTAAGTATGATATTTTAACGATTTTATAATTGACAACGGTTTCAATGCAGTTGACAATGGAGTTAATGAACCTTAATGGAAGTTTATGAACCAAAACGGAAATTATCTAAAGCAAAAACGCATACGTTTTTGTGATGAAAAGGTGGGATATGGGGAAAATGCAAATTACATCCGTTCAACCCGAAGTCGTTACTTTTGGGGAAAGCATGGGCTTGTTCACCGCGCAAGATACCAGGGGATTAGAGTACGCTGCAACCTTATATAAATCTTTCGGAGGAGCAGAGAGCAATGTAGCCATTGGCCTCGCTCGTTTAGGACATCGCAGCGGATGGTGTGGATCGCTTGGAAATGATCCTCTAGGTCAGATGATCATGAAGTCGATTCGCGGGGAGGGAGTTGATGTATCCCGGGCGAAGCTGAAGGATGATATGGCAACCGGGCTCATGATTCGAGAGAATCTCCCGGGCAAGTCTTCGGTACATTATTATAGGAAGTTGTCTGCAGCAAGCTACATGACACCGTCTGAACTCGACAGGGATTACATTGCTGGAGCCAAAATACTTCATGTCACTGGGATTACGGCTGCTATTAGTTCATCGAGCTTAAAGACGGTGCAGGAAGCCATCCAGATCGCTAAAGATGCTGATGTGAAAGTGAGTTTTGATCCCAACTTAAGAATGAAGTTATGGACGATTGATGAGGCTAGACCTGTTCTTCTGTCTCTAGCAGAGCAGGCAGATTATTTCCTGCCGGGTCTTGATGAATTGAAACTTTTATATGATGAGGAAAATACGGAACGGATTTTCGAGAAGTTGTCGACTTTGCAAGCAGTGTCCATCGTAAAAGGCGGCCCCGATCTTACCTATGTGCTGAATGACGGCAGAATAGATCAAGTTCCTTATGTCAAAGCAGAGCAGGTACTTGATACCGTAGGGGCGGGAGATGGATTTTGCGCTGGTTTCCTCGCTGGTTTATTACAAGGAAAGACACCTTTAGAGGCAACGAAACTCGGTAGTTTAATTGGAAGCATGGTTATTCAGGCTGTAGGAGACTGGGAAGCACTACCGACACATGCTCAAGTAGATGCTGCCCTGAACAATATTCGGCATATTGAAAGGTAGTATTGTGATCTCTGCATCTAAAGAATTTACCTTTTGAAATCGTAAAACAAATCATACATAATATAAGGAGTTGTGAAGACAATGAAAAAACTGCAGTTAATTCAAAAAATCGTGGAACATGGTGTCGTAGCTGTCTTGCGTGCTGATTCGGCGGAACAGGTCGTTGAAATGGCAGAGCAAGCGATTGCGGGAGGGATTAAAGTAATAGAGATTACCTTGACCGTACCGGGTGCTTTGCGGGCTATTGAAACACTAAGTAAAACTTACAGCTGGGATACAGCAGATGAAGAGCATTTTGCAATTATCGGGGCGGGAACGGTACTTGAGCCTCAGACGGCAAGAGCTGCCATTATGGCAGGTTCCGCCTTTATTGTAGGTCCTTCTCTGAATCCGGATACGGTAAGGTTATGTAATCTATACCGAGTGCCGATGTTGCCGGGGGTAATGACGATTGCTGAAGTTCAGGCTGCGCTTGAACTCGGTGTGGATGTAGTAAAACTGTTTCCAGGCAGTGTATACGATCCTTCCATTATCAAAACGATGAAAGGTCCGCTTCCGCAGGCTAATTTTATGCCTACCGGTGGTGTATCCTTGGATAATCTTGGTGAGTGGATTAAGGGTGGAGCTGTTGCCGTAGGGATTGGTTCAGATCTGACACAGCAAGCAGTAAAAACAGGGGATATGACTTACGTAAAGCGAAAAGCTGAAGAGTATATGGACGTTTACCGGAAAGCGGTCCTCGAGAAATAAGAAAAGAAAAGGTGAATGATTTGAACAGCAACAAGACAAAACAACATCGAAAATTAAAAATTACAATTTGGAGCATTATCATATTAGTAGTGCTTGTTATTGGAGGTTTGTGGACTTATCTATCCATGAATACTCTTGAACCGCTGGAGAGAGCTCAAGCTGCAATGCAGTCTACTGAGCAAGTTGAAGTGGTAGATCAGAAGCAGTGGATCGAATTTAAACCGAAACAACCGCAGGGTGTGAGTGTGATTTTTTATCAGGGAGCCTTTGTTGAAGAAGCAAGTTATGCTCCTCTAGCTCAGCTGCTTGCAGAAGGCGGTCATCCCGTGTATGTCATGAAAATGCCGGCTAATCTATCGGTGGCTGGAGGAAATTCAGCAAGTAAAGTAATGGAAGCTTATCCTGAAGAAACGTTTGTGATTGGTGGACATTCACTTGGCGGAGCTATGGCTGCAAGGTTTGCAGCTAGTCATGCGGATGAACTTGTAGGTATGTTTTTACTAGGTGCTTATGCAGATGAAAAAGGAGATGTGAGTGATACATCGCTTTCTGTCATCAGTATTATTGGTGAAAAAGATGATGTGGTGAATCGTGAGAATGTAGAGGTAGGCAGAGACTATCTTCCGCAAGATACAATCTATTACAATCTACCTGGAGGAAATCATGCACAGTATGGTGACTATGGTCTGCAAAAAGGGGACGGCACCGCTGATATCACGATGGAAGAGCAGCTTACATTAACTGCTGATTCTCTTCTTTCTTGGATGGATCAGATACAATCCACAAAGTAAGGCAGTAATTTTATTGAAATTATAACTTTCATTCTGATCGGGTATCCGGTCAGAATTTTTTTTGCATAAGATGTTGTATGATAAGGTGATGATTGTTTAATTATGGAATAGAAGAGGGGAGGATGTGGAGATGGTTTTACTAAAGACAGAAAAGGCCGAGGCACACGTTTTAGGGATTTTGTTTGATAAAGATGGAACTCTACTTGATTTGAATAAGCTTTGGACGCCATGGGCCACATTTGTACTAGATCAATTAGAGAGGAAACTTGCTTCATTAGGACATTCTTTTACAGGGCATAGAGATCAGGTACTGGGCACGCAGTATGACAATAGTGGTAGAGTCATTGGTTACGATGCACAAGGGCCGTTTGCCATTGCAACTGTAAGTGAATCTACGGCAGTACTTGCCTGGCAGCTGTACGTAGCAGGAATGCCATGGAATGATGCAATTACCTATGTACGAATGATCAGCAGGCAGGCGATGAGTAAAGTTACGCAGGAGCATGCTCATCCCACTCCAGGTCTAATCCCTTTTCTTATGAAATGCCGTGAAAAAGGAATACGACTCGGCGTTGTAACATCGGATGCAAGGGATACGGCAGAGCATCATTTAAGATGGCTTGGGATATTAGATTATTTTGATGTTATAATCGGATATGATCAGGTAAAGAACAGTAAACCTCATCCGGAAAGTGCTCATGTTGCCTGTGCCAAGCTTGGCTTATCTCCGCAAGATTGTGCCGTTATTGGTGACAGTAATGGAGATATGCAGATGGCTAAGAGTGCAGAGTCAGCCCTTGCTGTTGGCTTAGTGCAATCACATGATCCGTTTTATTTACATGATGCGGATACAGTGATTACGAATTTTACGCAAATATCGCTTGAATAGAATTTTTATGGAATGGAGTGCACTTTCATGATGGAACCCGTTGAACAATTAACAACCTGGATAAAGCAAAGTTCCAAAATCGTTTTTTTTGGCGGCGCAGGTACTTCCACGGAAAGTGGTATTCCTGATTTTCGCTCTGCGGCTGGAATTTATCAAACAGAACAGCATTCTCCGTATTCACCCGAAGAACTATTAAGTATCGATTTTTTCAAACTGCACCCCGATATTTTTTATGATTTCTACCGTAATAAAATGCTGCACCCGGATGCAATACCAAGTGGAGCACACCGTCTGCTGGCTCGTCTTGAAAAAGAAGGGAAGATGACGGCTGTCATTACCCAGAATATTGATGGGCTTCATCAAGCAGCAGGGAGTAAAATTGTGCATGAATTACACGGCTCTGTTCATCGCAACTACTGCATGGATTGCTCTAAATTTTATCATTTGAATTATATCCTGCAATCGGGGAGCGGAGTGCCTTACTGTGAAAAATGTGGCGGTATCGTAAAACCGGATGTCGTGCTCTACGGAGAATCGCTCGATCAAGGTACGCTGTATCATGCCGTTGATGCCTTATCGGATGCGGATTTGCTTATCATTGGCGGTACCTCGCTAACCGTGCAGCCTGCTGCACAGCTCGTGACGTATTTTCAAGGGAAGCACATCGCACTCTTAAATGCTACGCCTACACCATACGATAACAAAGCAGATCTTCTCATTACGGATCCGATCGGTAAAGTGATGGATCAAGTAAATGCACTATTGTAGAGAAAGGTTACACTAGAGCCTGTCTTGAATTTTCAAGATAGGCTTATATTTATGGCCCTCATTGTAAACGTTTTCTTGCTTAGAATGGAGGTAAGGTCTATCATAAACAGTAGAAATGAATGGTGTGGCATGAGGAATAGGGAGAGGATGAACAATAATGGTATATATAGCGAATGAAGCAAGATATGAGACGATGACATATAATCGTCTGGGACGCTCAGGATTGAAATTGCCTGCCATCTCACTTGGACTCTGGCACAACTTTGGTGGAATTAATAGTGTAGAGAACGGTCGTGAGATGATTCGCACCGCTTTTGATTTAGGGATTACTCATTTTGATTTAGCTAACAATTATGGACCTCCTCCTGGATCAGCAGAGGAGATGTTTGGCCAAGTACTTGCGAGTGATCTATTACCCTACCGGGATGAGCTTGTGATTTCTACTAAAGCGGGATATCACATGTGGGCAGGACCTTATGGGGAATGGGGTTCACGTAAATACTTAATATCAAGCCTTGATCAGAGCCTGAAACGAATGGGACTAGATTATGTAGACATTTTTTACTCTCATCGTTTTGATCCAGATACTCCGCTAGAGGAAACGATGCAGGCACTAGACCATATTGTTCGTTCGGGAAAAGCCTTATATGTTGGAATTTCTAACTACTCTGCGGATCAGACCAAAGAAGCGGTTCGTATTCTAAATGGACTGGGCACTCCGCTATTAATCCACCAGCCGAGATATTCGATGCTTGATCGCTGGATTGAAAGTGGACTTCAGGATGTACTCGAGGAAAACGGAGTAGGAAGCATTGCTTTTTGTCCATTAGAGCAAGGGGTTCTTACGAGTAAGTATTTGAATGGGATTCCTGACAATTCAAGAGCAAAAAGTTCGTCAGTATTCTTGAACGAAAATCAAATCACTCCTCAGACGCTGCGCAAAGTACGCGCACTCAATCAGATTGCAGCATCAAGAGGACAAAGTCTGGCCCAGTTTGCTCTTGCGTGGGTACTTCGCGGTGGAAAAGTCACCTCTGCTCTTATAGGGGCGAGCCGCCCTAGTCAGATTAAGGAGAATGTTGATGCTCTGCAAAATCTCAATTTTTCTTCAGAAGAGCTAGAACGAATCGAGAATATTCTTCGAGACAATGAATCCTAGGACTGCACTTATATAGACGAATGAACATGATAAATTAATAAAAAATCCTGCCTTGTGTGATCTCGGGGCAGGATTTTTTGGGTGTTCAAGGAAATGAATTTTTGTCGCCGGGATGCGCTTGCACCTGCTTTCGATAGGCAGTTGGTGATTGTTTGTAAAAACGCTTAAATTGCCTTGAAAAGTAGAGGGCATCCGGTAACCCGACCGAAGCAGAAACCTGTTCCACAGATAACTCGGGTCTTTCTCGCAGCAGTTGTCTTGATTTATCGATTCTTAGTTTGAGCAGGTAGGTTACAGGAGAGAATCCCGTTTCTTTTTTGAAAATACGAGAGAGGTAGGCCCGATTATACCCAAGACTGGAACACATTTGTTCTATAGAGATGGGATGAGCATACTGCGTCGACATGTACTGGATCATTTGCTTGACTGTTCCTCCGACTCTTGCATCCACAAGTGGCAATGCCGATTCTAAAAGAAGCCGTTCTTTAGCTAGAGCGAAAACAAGATACAAGCATCCTAAGGAGGTAAGGTGAGAACTCTCTTTTTTCTCGTAAAAGGCCTCTTGCATCGATCCGAGGAGCTTCGAGAATTGTTCTTGTTCTCCTGCAGATGACACGGGCAAGTCTAATGTGAATCCAGTATATCGTACTTGTTCATCGGCTTCTGTCCCTGTAAAAGCAATCCACCGATAACGCCAAGGTTCTTTCTCATCAGATACATAGCTTACGAGCTGAGAAGGATGAATAAGAAACAGATCCCCTTTTTTTAAATGGTAGGTGTGATGTTCCGTCTTATAGATCCCTTTTCCAGACTCAATGTAATGAAGAAGGTAGTAATCATAAATTTTAGGCCCAAGTGCATGACTTGGCTTGGTTTGACTTTCTCCTGCAAACAGAACGTGCAAAGAACTATTCTCGTAAGAAACTGGATTAGAAGCTATAGAATACGTATATGAAATTTCGTTTTGCATCATGGGAATGGGCTCTCCCTTATGGATTTATCTAGTTATTGATATAAGGATTATACCATAAAAAACAGGGTGAACACGCCCTGAATACCAATGTTTTCCATGTATAGTTTTATTTGAAGGTCACATTTGTCCATATATAAAACACATCACTACATTACCATGTGTAACGCTTTCAAGTATACTAAACCTATAAATCAAAACAACTTATACAAGAGGTGATATACCCGTGAACGTGCAAAATCTTACAGCTTCTTTTATTAACCAGTACGGTAACAGCTCTTCTGACATTCGTGTATTTTATGCTCCGGGACGTGTAAATCTGATCGGTGAACATATTGATTATAACGGCGGTTATGTACTGCCAGCAGCACTTGAATTTGGTACAACTTTGCTCATTCGCGAGCGTGATGATGACGAAATTCACTTTTTCTCTACCAATATTCCTTATACAGCGTCTGTTAAAGTAGGTGAAATTGGTGCTTCCAAGACAGAAGAGTGGATCGATTATCCAGTGGGTGTCATGGTTGAATTGAAAAAAGCAGGAACTCCCGTAACAAAAGGATATGACCTGTTATTCCATGGCGAAATTCCGAATGGAGCAGGATTGTCTTCTTCCGCTTCGCTAGAAGTTCTTACTGGATTTGCACTGCTAACGATGGAAGGCGGTAAGATCGATACGGTAGAACTTTCCCTTCTTTCTCAACGTGCGGAGAACCAGTATGTTGGAGTAAACAGCGGTATTATGGATCAGTTTGCGGTTGCAAACGGGGCAAAAGATCATGCGATTTTGCTAATGTGCGATACGCTGGAATACAAACATGTTCCTTTCCAAACCGGCTCTTACAAGCTCGTTATTGGTAACACGAACAAACGCCGGGGATTGGTAGATTCCGCATATAACGAACGCCGCGAACAATGTGATCGTTCTCTTTCCATTCTGAAAGAACATGTACCGTCACTCGAGTATCTTGCTGAGCTGAAGCCAGAACAATATGAGCAGCTCGAAGTACATCTTGGAGAACAAGTACTGAAAAACCGGACTAGACACGTTGTAGAAGAAAATGCACGTGTACTTGCTTCTGTTGAAGCACTCCGTGCGAACGACCTTACGACATTCGGTCAACTGATGAACGCTTCTCATGACTCCCTTCGTGATTTGTATGAAGTAAGCTGTACAGAACTCGACGTCATGGTAGAAGAAGCACGTAAGATTCCAGGAACACTCGGTGCTAGAATGACAGGTGCAGGATTTGGCGGATGTACGGTATCTCTTGTACATGAAGATGATGTAGAGCGTTTTGTTAAGGAAGTAGGAACTGCCTATAAAGAGCGTACAGGTCTTGAAGGCGAATTCTATGTATGTGGTGTTGGCGATGGAGTTAAAGAATGGGACGGGGAGGAATAAAAAATGGCGATTTTAGTTACAGGTGGAGCAGGATATATTGGATCTCATACGGTGGCGGCACTCCTTGAACGCGGAGAAGAAGTAGTCGTAGTGGATAACTTACAGACAGGGCACCGTGAAGCGATACTTGGTGGAGCTTTTTACGAAGGCGACTTGCGAGACAAAGCATTTTTGGATCAGGTGTTTGCGGAGAATAAGATTGAAGCAGTTATCCATTTTGCAGCGAATTCACTGGTTGGTGAAAGCATGCAGAATCCGGCAAAATATTATGACAATAACGTATTTGGTACATTAACTCTTCTTGAAGCAATGAATAACGCAGGGGTTAGCAAAATCGTATTCTCTTCCACAGCTGCTACCTACGGCGAGCCGGAGAAAGTACCGATTGAAGAAACAGATCGTACCGAACCTACGAATGTATATGGTGAGACGAAGCTCATGATGGAACGCATGATGTCTTGGTTTGATAAAGTACTCGGCATTAAGTATGTATCCCTTCGTTACTTTAATGCAGCAGGTGCTCATAAGGATGGGAAAATTGGGGAAGATCATCAGCCGGAAAGCCATCTGATCCCGTTGGTACTGCAAACTGCACTTGGACAACGCAAACAAATTGCTATTTTCGGTGATGATTATAAAACGGAAGACGGTACTTGTATTCGTGACTACATCCATGTGAGCGATCTGGCAGATGCGCATTTGCGGGCTGTAGATTATCTTCGCAAGGGCGAAGAAAGCAATGTATTCAACTTAGGAAACGGCACAGGATTCAGTGTTAAAGAAGTAATCGAAACTGCGAAAAAAGTGACAGGCCTTGAAATTCCAGTTGTCATGGAACCACGCAGAGCAGGAGATCCAGCAGTCCTTGTAGCTTCTTCATCAAAAGCTCGTTCTGTTCTCGGGTGGGAACCTAAATATACGAATCTAGAAGACGTGATCGCGAGCGCATGGGGCTGGCACCAGTCTCATCCGGAAGGTTATAGTACGAACAAAAAAGGAGAGTAAGTCAATGTCTGATATGAATATGAACGCCGGTGCAGGAACAACTAAAGAAATTTCACAGTCCTTATCAGCTGCAGAAGAAGCGCTTCATGCCATTGAAAGGCTGGTATTGTTTGCTCACAGACACACCCTTATAGAAGATGCAGATGTAGATTACAGCCGCAATCAGCTGCTTAGCTTGTTTCAATTCGATGAGCCTTTTGCAGGAGAGGTAGATAAGTCCGAACTTTCCGGACCGCAGCCTGTTCTCGATATTCTGATTGATTATGGTGCCCAGATTGGACTGATCCCAGAGAATACGGATACCTATCGTGATTTGCTCGATGCTCAGATCATGGGTCTTCTTATGGCCCGTCCATCTGAGGTAATTCGAGAGTTCCGTGAGAATGAGTCGAAATCAGGAATTCAGGCGGCTACGGATCGTTTCTACCAACTGTCAATTGATTCTAATTATATTCGGATGGAACGAGTTAAGAAGAATGTGTACTGGAAACAGTCTACAGAGTATGGCGACATGGAGATTACAATCAATCTATCCAAGCCGGAAAAAAGTCCGAAAGAGATTGCAATGGCAAAACTTTTGCCACCTCCTGTTTATCCAAAATGTCAGTTATGCCGGGAGAATGTAGGCTATCGGGGCCGGATTAACCATCCAGCTCGTCAGAATCTCAGAACGATTCCGTTAACTATGAATCAAGAAAAATGGTTGTTCCAGTACTCACCGTATGTGTATTACAACGAACACTGTATCGTGTTCCATCATGATCATGTACCGATGAAACTGACTAAGGATACCCTTCGCCGTTTGCTGGGGTTTGTTGATCAGTATCCGCATTATTTTATTGGATCCAATGCTGATCTTCCCATCGTTGGCGGAAGTATTCTAACGCACGATCACTTCCAGGGAGGACGTCATACATTCCCAATTCAGAAGGCCGTACAGGAAGCTGTATTTACGAGTGAAAAAGCTCCAGAAGTGAAGCTTAGTCTTGTGAAATGGCCTATGTCTGTGCTTCGTCTGACGTCCGAAAGTCCTGATGCGCTTCTTGAAACAGGAAATGAAATTTACGAGGCGTGGAAGGAATACAGTGATGCTACAGTTGATATCTTGTCACATACAGAGGGAAGCGGAGAACGGATACCTCATAACACGGTAACTCCTATTGTTCGCCGTACAGAAGATGGGCAGTATGAAATGGATTTAGTACTGCGTAATAACCGTACGAGCAGCGAGTATCCAGACGGAATCTTCCATCCGCATCCAGAGATGCATCACCTTAAAAAAGAGAACATCGGCCTAATCGAAGTTATGGGACTAGCTATTTTGCCAGGTCGTTTAAAAGAAGAACTTGATCTCATTGCAGACATGCTAGCAGGAAATCATGAACTTAGACAAGAAACGGTAAGCAATGAGCAATCTGTCCTTTATAAACACAGAGTATGGATTGATGAGCTTGCAGATAAATATGGAACCTCCTTATCCAAGGAGGAAGCAGTGGGTAAGGTTCAAGAAGAAGCGGGTATTAAATTTGCTAAGATTCTCGAACATGCCGGCGTATTTAAACGGGATGAAGCAGGTAAAGCCGCATTCCGGCGTTTTGTACAACATGTTGGTTTTACAGAACTAAACTAACCATAAAGCACACCTTCGATCGAGGGTGTGCTTTATTCTAATGTTACTTTAAATCTAGTATTCTTTCGTTTGAAAGGTCTATAAATTTGTTTTACTATACTTTGGCAATTATAATGAGAGAACGTCATTATAATATAGGCGCTATTCTTTTAAACCAATCTGGAGGCGATTCTCACGATGAGATCATTTCAATTTTATAATCCAACCCGTCTAATTTTCGGGAAAGGACAGTTAGAAGCTTTAAAAACAGAAGTACCGAAATACGGAAAAAAAGTTCTGCTTGTATATGGCGGAGGAAGTATAAAGCGTAACGGTCTTTATGATCAGGTCCTTTCATTTCTTAACGAAATTGGGGCAGAAGTACATGAATTGTCTGGTGTGGAACCAAACCCGCGCTTGTCCACTGTTCATCAAGGAGTAGAGATTTGTAAAAATAAAGGAATTGACTTAATTCTTGCTGTTGGCGGCGGCAGTGTAATTGACTGTTCAAAAGCCATCGCAGCAGGCGCGAAGTATGATGGAGATATGTGGGATTTCTGCAAACGCACAGCAATGCCTCAAGATGCTTTGCCACTCGCAACAGTGCTGACAATGGCTGCAACAGGTTCAGAAATGAACAGCGGGTCTGTTATTACAAATCAGGATACTCAGGAAAAACTGGGCTGGGGAAGCCCATTCGTCTTCCCGGTATTCTCCATTCTTGATCCGGAACATACGTACTCTGTACCTCTAGATCAAACGGTATATGGAATGGTTGATATGATGTCTCATGTACTGGAGCATTACTTCCATTTGGATCCAAACACTCCGGTTCAGCTTGGATTTTGTGAGACGCTACTTCGCACGGTGATGGAAGCTGCGCCAAAACTGATCAATGATCTTGAAAATTACGAACTGCGTGAAACGATTCTATACTGTGGTACGATGGCTCTAAACAGTATGGTAAGTATGGGACTTGCAGGAGACTGGGCGACCCACAACATCGAGCATGCGGTATCTGCGGTATATGATATCCCTCATGGCGGTGGACTTGCGATCTTGTTCCCGAACTGGATGAAACATAACCTTTATGTGGATGTAGCTCGATTCAAACGCTTAGCAATTAATGTATTCGAAGTGAATCCAGAAGGCAAAAGCGATGAGCAAATTGCCCTTGAAGGAATTGAAGCACTTCGCGCATTCTGGACTTCCATTGGAGCGCCAAGCCGCTTAGCTGATTATGATATTGACGACAGCCAAATTGATACAATGGCAGATAAAGCAATGGTATTCGGCCCATTCGGTAACTTTAACAAACTGCAACGTGAAGATGTTGTGGCAATCTACAAAGCTTCATTGTAATTAGCAATTGTATATATAATAGGTATAACCAAAAGCCCTTTGCAGGTGTTTACTCTGCGAAGGGCTTTTTAATTAGCTTTCCCATGGTTTCAAAATATTGAAACATTTTCCTGATTCATACGTATTAATTTACATGTGCTAAGGAGACGAGAGGGGGTGGAACATGGAAACTTTATACTGGTCTTGTCTGATTGGAGGAGCGCTTTTCGCAGTTATCGGCGTTTTATTTGGGGATTTGCTGGATGGCTTGTTTGAAGGTGTTGCTGAATTTCCGGGTTTTGATTTTTTAAATACAACGGTCATTGCAAGTGTGATTACGATCTTTGGTGGAGCGGGAATCATGCTCTCCAAGTACACAGAGCTTGATACGGCAGGGCATCTTTTTCTTTCTTTGCTCATTGGACTGCTAGGCGGCGTACTTGTGTTTTTTGCCTACATAAAGCCAGCACGCAATAGTGAGATGTCCACAGGCTTTTCCATAAAAGAGCTGACAGGCAAGATGGGTGAAATTACAGTTCCTGTTCCAGAAAAGGGATATGGAGAGGTGATGATTAAGCTGGTAAGCGGAAATACGGTACATACCGCAACTAGTTTTGAAGCCAAACCTATTCTTGCCGGAACCCAAGTCGTTGTTGTCGAGGTCGCTGATGGAGTTCTTCAAGTGGCTGAACTGGATTATTAAAATTGATTATGAATAGGGAGAGATGAGTATGCCAGATGTGTTCGTAGTTCCTGCTATTGTTGTAGGTGTGATTCTTGTATTAGGTATTGCTTTTTGGGCCAGGTACAAAACAGTTGGGCCGGATGAGGCCATGATCGTAACAGGTTCTTTTTTAGGGAACAAATACATCTCAGATGATGACAGCGGACGAAAAATTAAAATTGTTCGAGGTGGCGGTACGTTTATATGGCCGGTATTCCAGCAATCCGAATTTATCTCTTTATTATCTCACAAGCTTGATGTAATGACTCCAGAAGTATATACAGAGCAAGGAGTTCCTGTTATTGCGGATGGTGTAGCTATTATCAAAGTAGGAAGTTCAATTGAAGATGTAGCAACTGCAGCAGAGCAGTTCATTGGGAAACCAGTAGAAGCCCTAAGAGGCGAGGCACAGGAAGTGCTTGAAGGACATCTTCGAGCCATTCTTGGTACGATGACCGTAGAAGAAGTGTACCGTAACCGGGACCGTTTTGCTCAAGAAGTGCAAGGGGTAGCGGCAAGAGACCTCAAAAAAATGGGTCTTAGCATTGTGTCATTCACGATTAAAGATGTACGTGACAAACATGGTTACTTGGATGCTCTTGGTAAACCTCGTATTGCTATGGTGAAAAGGGATGCTGAAATTGCCGAAGCTGAAGCAGTACGGGATGCGAGAATTCAAAAAGCAAATGCAGAAGAGCAGGGGCAAAAAGCAGAACTTTTAAGGGATACGAACATTGCAGAAGCTGCTAAAGAAAAAGAATTGAAAGTCGCTTCCTTTAAGAAAGATCAAGATACAGCCAAAGCAGAAGCAGATCAGGCTTATCATATACAAGAAGCACGTGCAAAACAGACGATGGTTGAAGAGCAAATGAAAGTTGAACTCGTACGTAAAGAACGTGAAATTGATTTGCAAGCAAAAGAAATTATGGTTCGTGAGAAACAATACGATGCAGAAGTGAAGAAAAAGGCCGAAGCCGATCGTTATGCAGTTGAACAGGCAGCGGAAGCTGATAGAACAAAAAGAATGCGTGAAGCAGAAGCACTTCAGTATTCGATCGAAACTCAAGCAAAGGCAACATCAGAGCAAAAAAGACTCGAAGGTCAAGCGATGGCGGATGCAGAACTCGCGAAAGGTACTGCGGATGCAGAAGTTATTCGTCTACGCGGTTTAGCAGAAGCCGAAGCAAAAGAGAAATTGGCCGAAGCCTTCCAAAAATTTGGAGAAGCAGCGGTACTCGATATTATTGTGAAAATGCTGCCTGAACTTGCCGGTAAAATTGCAGAACCAATTTCTTCTATTGATAAGTTAACCGTGGTAGATACGGGTAAAGGTGAGGGCGCTGCACGCGTAAGTAATTATGTGACAGAACTGATGGCGACTGCACCGGAAATGCTTAAGAGTGTATCCGGCATTGACGTAGAGCAACTTATCCAAGGTTTCACTAAAAAACTGAGTAAAGAAGAGCCGGCAACAATAGAAAAAATCAACATTCCTGTTGAAGTTGCAGCGACCAAAGATTCAATCTAAGGAATTACCTGTTTTATTAGCTTTGTTTACAAAGATCTACATTTGACCTCTGCCTCATAATTTGTTACTTTTAGCAGTATGCCTTATCTGAATTTACTGTGCGGATGTTACAAGAATTATGGGGCAAAAGAGGTGCAAAAGTGAACCTGAAAGTGGCAAAAGTACTGAACAATAACGTTATTATTGGAACCCATCCAGAACACGAGGAAGTTGTTGTTATCGGTAAGGGGATTGGTTTTCATCGCAAGTCTGGAGATATCATCCCGCTTCAAACGGTAGAGAAGATGTTTATTTTAACCAATCAGGAAGAACAAGAGCAGTACAAACAACTCATTCCGCGAGTGAGTGAAAAACTAATAGAGACAATAAACGATATTATTTTATATATAACAAGTGAGAGTAATGTGAAGCTAAATGAACATATTCACATTGCTCTAACGGATCATATTGCATTTGCACTGAAACGGATGGAACAAGGTATTGTATTGCACAATCCTTTTTTGTATGAGACTAAGGAAATTTATCCTGTGGAATACCGTTTAGCATCGTATGCCATAAATCTGATCAAGGAACGGCTTGGTGTAGATTTAGGAGAAGAAGAAGTAGGATTCGTCGCTCTCCATATCTACAGTGCAATGACGAATCAGAACCTAAGCGAAGTGCAGCAACATTCTAAATTAATTGCCGATCTTGTATCTATCGTGGAAGATAAACTTGATTATCAAATTCCTAGACATTCCTTAGATTATTCTAGGCTTGTTACACATTTAAGGTTTGCAATTGAACGGATTAAGCGCGGAGAAGAAGTGGCTGAGGTTCAAAAACTGGATTCTCTCCTAAGTAAAGAATATCCAGAGATGTACTCCCTTTCATGGACATTAACGAAAGTTATGGAAAAACGTATGAAGCACGCGGTGTATGCAGCAGAAGTCAGCTATCTCGCGTTACACTTGCAACGACTGTCACAAAAAAAAGAACAGGAATCAAAAAAATGAATTTTTTTGTTGAAAAGGCTTGCACTCTTTTTTAGATGGTGCTATTATGTAGTCCTTGACAAGCTTAACAACTTAATACTTACAACGTGTTACTGATACGATCAGGCATGAGTTGAGAAAAGTATGATTGATGAAGACCATAATGGGGCAAGATAACCCATAGGTCGAACAAGAATACTCTATTAACTCATGCTTTTTTTGCGTTTTCAATTAACACTATGTGGATTTTACAGAAGGAGTGACGAAAATGTTCAAAAAGCTTTTCGGCGTGTTGCAGCGTGTCGGTAAAGCGGTCATGCTTCCGGTAGCGATCTTGCCGGCAGCCGGTTTGCTTCTAGGGATTGGTAACTTGTTAGTCAATCCAGACTTTCTGCAGTACGTACCTGTCCTTGAAGCACACTGGGTACAGGTGATTGCCAATGTTCTTATGAACTCAGGGCAAATCGTATTTGATAACTTATCCTTACTGTTTGCCGTTGGGGTTGCAGTAGGTCTTGCTGGAGGAGACGGGGTTGCCGGGCTCGCAGCAATTATTGGTTATCTCATCATGAATGTAACGATGGGAACAGTACTGGGTGTAAACGATTATGTATTATCACAACAAGGTGCTGCTTATGCTAGTGTACTAGGTATTCCTACCTTACAGACTGGGGTATTTGGCGGTATTATAATCGGGGTCTTGGCTGCGGCGATGTATAATAAGTTTTTCAAAATTGAACTTCCGTCGTACTTGGGATTCTTTGCAGGTAAGCGTTTTGTACCTATTGCTACTGCTGCGTTTTCATTATTAATCGGATTGGTTCTTACGCTCGTATGGCCGCCGATTCAAAATGGACTAAACTTTGTGTCTCAGAGCATGATTAGTTCGAACGAGACATTGTCAGCATTCATTTTCGGTACCATCGAACGCTCATTGATTCCTTTTGGTCTTCATCATATTTTCTATTCTCCGTTCTGGTTTGAATTTGGAGAATATATCAACCAAGCAGGTGAAGTGGTTCGTGGTGACCAGCGTATATTTATGGCTCAACTTCGTGATGGAGTTGAATTCACAGCAGGTACGTTTACTACCGGTAAATATCCGTTCATGATGTTCGGACTTCCTGCAGCAGCGCTGGCGATCTATCACACAGCTAAACCAGAGAACAAAAAAGTGGTTGGTTCCCTGATGGTATCCGGTGCTCTTACCGCGTTTCTAACAGGTATTACAGAACCACTTGAATTCTCTTTCTTGTTTGTTGCACCACTTTTGTTTGCAGTCCATGCTGTATTTGCTGGTCTGTCCTTTATGGTAATGCAAATCCTGGGCGTTAAGATCGGGATGACTTTCTCGGGCGGTTTAATTGACTACATCTTGTTCGGGGTTATTCCTAACCGTACGCCATGGTATCTTGTTATTGTCGTGGGTCTTGTATTTGCGGTAATATATTACTTCGGTTTCCGTTTTGTTATTACGAAATTCAATCTCAAAACACCGGGCCGTGAAGAAAAAGTCATTGAAACAGGTTCGACAGGTGCAGGTTCTAAAGACGAATTGCCTCATCAAATCTTGAAAGCATTTGGCGGTTCGGATAATATTAAACACCTGGATGCATGTATCACCAGACTTCGTATTGAAGTTAAAGATAAATCGACAGTTGATAAGAATCGTCTAAAAGATTTAGGCGCTTCGGGTGTTCTTGAAGTGGGTAATAATGTACAAGCTATTTTCGGTACACGTTCAGACACAATCAAGTCGCAAATGAAAGATATTATGGATGGCCGTACTCCTGCGGCACCGGAAGTTGATCCAGAACCAGAGGTAGAACAAGCTCAAGGTGAGTCTGGTGAAGCAATTATCCCTGAGCAAATTGTAATGCCTGCTAATGGTGAACTTCTGGACATTACGCAAGTACCTGACCCTGTTTTCTCTGAGAAAATGACAGGTGATGGTTTTGCCTTCCTGCCACATGAGAATACGATTCATTCTCCGGTTAACGGAAAAGTGTTTAATGTATTCCCTAGTAAGCACGCAATCGGTATTTTGTCCGATGGTGGAAAAGAAGTACTTGTTCATATTGGGGTTAACACGGTTAAACTTAAAGGACAAGGATTCAAAGTGTTGGTTGAAGAAGGCGATATCGTATCCGCTGGTCAACCAATTATGGAAGTAGATGTGGAATATGTGAAAGCAAATGCACCATCTATTATTTCCCCGGTAATTTTCTCTAATCTGCCTGAAGGTTCTGTGGTTAAGTTGGAAAAATCAGGTGTACAAAAGGCTGGAGAAGAAAAAATTATCACAATTCATTAAAAATTTTGAGGTTCACAACCATTAAAAAAAAGGTAATATGTATTACGTGATTTTATGGTTGAAATGAAATCCAAACTAAAATAACAGAAAGTGGGATGAATCCATATGCAACAATCATTCAGAATTACAGACGAAGACGGTATCCATGCACGTCCAGCAACAGCGCTGGTAAACACAGCTAACAAATTCAAAGGTGCAGAATCTTTCGCAGAAGCAAAAGGTAAAAAAGTAACTTTGAAATCCATCTTGGGTGTACTTTCCCTTGGTCTTGAAAAAGGTGATGAAATCAGCATCATCGTTAACGGTGAAGGCGAAGCAGAAGCACTTCAAGCTTTGACTGATGTTATGGTTAACGAAGGGTTGGGCGAAATTAATGCCTAATGTTTCCGGGATTGCTGCTTCGGCTGGTATTGCCATTGCCCGAGCGTTTATCTTGGAGCACCCTGATTACTCTGTAGAGAAACGCTCGATTAACGACGTAGACGCAGAGATTGCTAAACTAGAGGCGGCTTTGGAGAAATCCAGAGCCGAGCTCGAAGCAATCAAAGAAAAAACGTTACAGGAACTTGGGGAGAAAAAAGCTGAGATCTTTGCATCTCATCTTTTGATCTTGGATGACCCTGAACTTATTGATCCAGTAAAATCCAAAATCGCTGATGAAAAAGTAAACGCTGAGTTTGCTTTGGATGAAACAGCAACAACATTTATTCAAATGTTTGAAAATATGAAGAGTGCTTATCTTCAAGAACGTGCTGCTGATATGCGTGACGTTACCAAACGTGTGCTTGGTCACTTGCTTGGTCTTACAGTTGTGAATCCAGCAGAGATTGATGAAGAAGTGATCGTTCTTGCTGAAGATTTAACTCCTTCGGATACAGCACAACTCAACCGCAAATATGTTCTTGGTTTTGCAACGAACATTGGCGGACGTACTTCTCACTCTGCGATTATGGCAAGATCTCTTGAAATTCCTGCTGTTGTAGGAACGAAAGACATTCTTACACAAGCTAAGAGCGGCGATCTGATCATCGTAGACGGATTAGACGGAGTAGTTCTTGTTAACCCAGACGATTCCGTGGTAGAAGAATATAAATCCAAACAAACAGCTTATGCTGCTCAGGTTGAAGAGTGGAGAAAACTTCGCGATGAGCCGACTGTAACGGTTGATGGTGTTCATGTCGAGCTTGCTGCTAACATTGGAACTCCTAATGATGTAGCAGGTGTGCTTGATAACGGCGGAGAAGGCGTAGGTTTGTATCGTACAGAATTCCTTTATATGGGACGCGATAAGCTTCCTTCCGAGGATGTACAATACAATGCATACAAAACGGTTCTTGAAAAAATGGAAGGCAAACCCGTTGTTGTTCGTACACTCGATATCGGTGGCGATAAAGAACTTCCATACCTTGATCTTCCAAAAGAAATGAATCCTTTCCTTGGCTTCCGTGCAATTCGCCTCTGTCTGGATCGTCAGGATATCTTCCGTACGCAGCTACGCGCATTGCTGCGGGCAAGTGTCCATGGGAACCTAAAAATCATGTTCCCGATGATCGCAACATTGGGTGAATTCCGTGAAGCAAAAGCAGTTCTTCTCGAAGAGAAGGAGAAGCTTGTGAAGGAAGGTATCGAAGTTGCGGATAAGATTGAGCTCGGTATCATGGTTGAGATTCCTTCAACTGCGGTATTAGCGGATCAATTTGCTAAAGAAGTGGACTTCTTCAGTATCGGAACGAACGATCTGATTCAGTACACAATGGCAGCAGACCGCATGAATGAGCGTGTATCTTACTTGTATCAACCATATAACCCATCCATCCTTCGTTTGATCAAAATGGTCATTGATGCATCGCATCGTGAAGGTAAATGGACGGGAATGTGCGGTGAGATGGCAGGAGATACAACAGCTATTCCGCTTCTTCTCGGCCTCGGTCTTGATGAATTCAGCATGAGCGCAACTTCTATTCTTCCTGCTCGCAGTCAGCTAACTAAGCTGTCTCAAGCAGAGATGAAAGAACTTGCAGCAAAAGCGCTGGATATGCAAACCGCAGAACAAGTCGTTGAACTTGTTCGCAGTATCGGACAATAGTTTTCAAGACCTCTATCATTTTCCAATGAAATTCATAACTGCTTTTGCAGTAACTACGGTATTCGCTTTATGCGGATACCGTTTTTTTTTATAGAACCGAGTGAAGCAGGTATGTAAGCATTGCTTCTTCATGAATGGCAGGGTAGACTTTAATCAAAAAGGATGAGGTGAATATTTCTTGAAGAGCGTCTTGATGAGGATAGGAATGATAATTGGCTTTTTTATCGTCATTATTGGAATCATGTTGTTACCGTACTTTAATGTAATTAATCCAGAAATCATCTATATATCTGAAAGCAAGGTATCAGAACAATCTATATCTTTAACAGGTGGAATTATAGATAGTGCCAGCCTGTACAAAGGTTACAAAGTAGATTACCGTGATCATGCCCTTTATGTACAGATCCAAGGAAATCTACTCAGCCTCCATAAATCCAGCGGTGACTTCCATCTCAACATCAAAAATAAATATAAAGATCTACATAAAATATATATTCAGGGATCAGATAAAACAAATCTTGAGTTAGTGTGGGAGAAGAGGTAGCTCCATTTTCAAGGTGAAAGAGTTTTTTTGAGAATGAGCATGTTTAATATATAGAAATAAAAATATAGAAGAAAGACCTTGCTGGGAACAGATCCTCAGTAAGGTCTTCTTGTATTTTATACTGATCAAGGCACATGAATCGCTTGGATATGGTCCGTGTGCATCATCAGGGATGTGCCTTCCGCCTCTACCAATTCGAGCAGATTACCTTCCACATTTTTTAGTAATCCGGCTCGGTACGGTTTAGCTCCAAGATTCAAAGTAACAAGTTGTCCTTTCAGTTTATGAAGCTGTTGATCTAGTGTTCGGGATAGCGATATAGCAGCAGGTTGTACAGGAAAGTGCTCGTGCCTCAGGGAGAATGGAGTAGTGTTTACCGGATAGGGGACGATATATTTTAGATGCTTTACAGAAATAAAAACCGAGTGGTGAAGGGGAGAGAAAAATACAAAGTAATCGTTCATAATCGCAGTGACGTATCCATGGATCGATTGATCGCCTAATGATATTTCACTAAAGATTCCTCTTGAGTTCATTAGTATTTTACGATAAGAAATTTTACTATGGTCAATGGCAGGATCAGGAGGCGTGTTGACGGACATATTACTTCTATGGGGAGCAAGTCTCATCTGCTGCAGATGATGAATCGGAATATAAATATAACGGTTATTTTCATAGACGACAAGAATATCATTTCCGATATCGATCATTTCTCCTTGAATCGGATTCTTACAACCGGAAAGTACGAACTCTGCTTGTTTACCTAACCAAGATGTAATCAGCTGCACGGTTTTCCTCCTCTCAAAACAAAATTAATGTCCAAATATACAGGGAGACTAGGCTGATGATTAGACCAATGGGTATCACAATAAACGTGACTTTCATATACTGTTTCCAAGAGATACGAATATGGTTAGTTTTTAATATATACATCCAGATCAGTGTTGCCAGGGTACCGATTGGTGTTAGCAGTGCTCCAATATCACTTCCTAAAATATTAGCAAGATAGGCTAGGTGAAGTTGATGGTCTGTTAGGCCGAGATCGGTAACTACAAAAGTTCCAATCATAACGGAAGGCAAATTATTTACTAGATTGGATAGAAGGGTAATTAAAATGCCGGATGATACAATCAAAGCAGCATCTCCCATTTCAGCAATCGGCTTTAATAGATCGATTAACGATTCAGTGATACCAGCTCGATGCAGGCTATCCACAATTACATAGATACTGAATGCAAACAATAAGATATGCCAAGGTGTCTGTGTAAACACATCTCGCAGTCCTTGACGAGTGCGGTAATATCTAACGGATAACAAGAGAACAACGCCAGTGATTGCAACGATCTCCATAGGGATACCTACGCTCTCGGCTAGAAAAAAACCTCCGCGAATGAAAACGACGATGCTGATGCAGACCCGGAATAACCACCAATCCACCTTTTCGCCTTCATCAGGTGGTGTCTGTAATGGATGATAGTTTGCAGAAGAGACCTGGTTAGGGAAATGATGAATCTTTTTAGGGATATTTTTGTGGAAGTAATAATAGAGTAATAACATAATACTTATAATGCCCAGCATGGAAGGGACAAACATCATGAGTGTGTATGTGTTTAAGTCGAGTCCCACCATTTTCAGAGCAATCAGATTTGCTAAATTACTTAACCCGATAGGAGCACTCGAAGCAGTTGCAATTAAAGCGCCTGAGAGTAGATAAGGAAGCTTTTGATGCAATTTCAAACGAAGTATAGAGCAGATGCGAATGATAATGGGGGTTGTGATCAATATACTGCCGTCATTGTTGAAAAATATGGTCATCAGGAAACAAAGTAAAATGATAAGCCAAAATAATGCAATACCGGACCCCTTTGCCTTATCGATCATGTTGATAGCAATCCAGCGAAAGAAACCGATACTATCTAGGATAATAGACATGACGATGGTCGATAGAATGGTTACGGCAGCCCCTGAGACGATACCGAAAATGTCAATAATGTGGGTATAACTGGTTACTCCAGTAAGGATAAGAAGAAGGGCGCCCAAAGAGGTTGGAATAGATTCATTCATTCCGCGTGGACGCCACATTAATAAGATCACAGTAGTGATGAATACACCAAAGGTCAGCCAAAGCTGATAATCAAGCATTCTATTGGGATTCACCTCCTAAGGGAAGAATTCCTTGTGTCAGCTGTATGGCTGTTTCTTCGGACGGCGGATATCTCTTAGGAAGAACAATGAAGTATAGAGGTACGCCAGTTAGAATGATTGCTATAAATATCAACATGATGATTCCCCCCTTTAGTTTGATTGAACTTATTTCTTTATCTTATTTTGCTGTTTTCTTTGCACTCCGATTTCCTTGGGCTTGAGTACCCCGGGATTGATTGCCTCTGGAGTTACTGTTTCTTGCTCCGGATTGGTTGCCTCTCGTTTGGTTGTCATTCGATTTGTTATCTTTAGATTTATTGTCATTCGACTTGTTGTCCTTGGATTGATTATCTTTAGATTGGTTATTATTTTCATGGTTTTCGTTATTGTGGCCGTGCACATGAACAGAGATTGTTTTAACATGATGAATGAAAACACGAACTATTTCATTGTTTTTCAAGATGATGATCAATCGATTATGAGTCACACTTACGAGGACCCCTTCTAATTTTTCAGGTCCACCCTGATTGATCTGCACGCGCTTAAGACGTAAAGATTTTAATACTCCATGAAAATCATTGGAATGGATAAGCTTCTGCTTCGGTCCTTTTTCACGGTGGGAATGTCCTGCTTCGGTTATACTTTTAACATGGGCTTCATTCACATAAATGAAGCCTTCTTTGTTACGAACAACCATATAGTCCGAACTTACCTTTACTAATGTTCCTTCAAATGATTCTGGTCCACCTCGGTTAATCTTTACTACTTTACCTAGTAAACCTCTCATACTTTGTCCCTTTTTATTCATTATTTATTTCCCCTTCCTCTTACTTAAAATTTGATAGATTAGAAGAATCAATTTCAGATTGTTCCCCTCCATTGGTCCTTCAAGTCTATCTGTAGTTTATTAATATGTGACTTGTAGCAAAAAGGGACTAGCCAAACATACATTTGACTTTGAATCTAGTTATTTATCTATGATTTACAGGTAGATCGTTTACTTTTTATCAGAATTCAATGAAGAAGATAAGAGAGGGAAGGTTAAAAGATTAGTATTTTCACCATGTTTAAGGCTATGACCGGCGGGAGCGGTTAATAGTCTTTTTTAGTTGGTCCAGCTTCAGGAGCAACTTCAATTTAATATATAGCCGAGATATAAACATTCAAGATATGGTTTACAATTACAGTTTTAGATGATAATCTAATTTTACAGATCAATGATCTGTAAAAACAGATTGATAAAGGGGAACTCATTTATGAATGAGGAAATGCTGAATATTTCCGTTCAACAATCAAAATTATTAAGCAGTGCACTGCGAGTAAAAATTATGAAGTATCTGCTCGATTCTCCGAAAACCTCAAAACAAGTCGCTGATCTTCTTGGTGAATCCGGCGGGAATATTCACTACCACATCAAAAAACTGTACGATGGCGGTCTGCTTGAAATTGTCGAGGAGAAAAAGAACGGGGGGGTTATCGAAAAATATTATCAATCCAAGTCGAAATGGTTTAACACGGAGGGAGCGGAGATCATTGATCCCGTACTCAGTGATCAATATGAGTCTGCAGACGCAAGCAAATTAAGCATCCGGTTGGAGTTAACTGGGGCGCAGAAAGAAGAAATGACGAGTGAATTTAGAGCCTTTCTGGAACGTTGGGTTGAGAAATCCACAGCCGAGAGGAACGAAGATAAACAAGAATTCAGTATTGGAGTCAAGATCATATCGACAGAGCCTAAGCAAGAGAAGAAAGGGTGAGTGAACCATCTATGAATCTGTTCTTGAATCGGAATTTTCTATTTATGTTCTTTGGAAGGCTCGTCACGAATGTAGGAGACTCCATCTATGCCGTAGCGGCAATGTGGCTGGTATCGGAGCTTGGCGGCTCTACTTTTTATACGGGGCTCGCTGGTTTCCTCTCGCTAATACCCAGGTTTATTCAATTCTTCAGCGGACCGATCATAGACCGGATATCGATACGGCATCTGCTCATCCATACTCAGCTCATACAAGCTTTTCTACTATTGATTATTCCTATAGCAAGTTATTTTGGACAGCTGAATGTTGTCCTTGTTCTTATCATTTCACCAATTATATCGATCTTCAACACACTCATATACCCCGCACAAATGTCATCGTTACCTTCATTCGTCAGTAAAAAAGATCTCACTAAAGCGAACTCCTATTTCACCTTTGCGGGTCAGGGGATTGATACCTTTTGTAATGCAGTATCCGGTGTACTCATCGTGATCATCGGAGCTGTCTCCATTTACTTACTGGATTCCGTCCTATTTATAATCAGTGCTATTTTATTCTCCTTCCTCCGAATTCCGAAACATAAGCAGCAACTCGAACAGAGTCAACCAGTTAAAAAGGAAAAAATATCAGTGATATTACAACGCTATAAAACAGAACTCTGGGAAGGAATCCACATTCTATTAGGTAAATCGTTCTCGAGACTTCTTTGGGGAATGATCCTTATTAACTTGGTCGGGGGAGCAACGTTTGTGGTTTTACCTGCGTTTAGTAAATTACATGGGGGCCCCGAATTGTATGGGCTTTTACTGATGGCGCAAGCGATGGGGAGTATGTTTGGAGCCTTGATCGCTCCTTTTTTGAAGTTAGAAAGAATCGGTATGGGTCTTATCTATGCCGTTGCGTTTTCTGCGAGCGGTATATTGTGGACCCTTAGTGTGCTCAGCCCAAATATCTGGATGATGATGATCATATACGGTTTGTCTTGGGTTCCCGGCGGAGTGACCAATATTCTGATCAATTCTTATATCCAAAAAGGAATTCCTCAGCATCTATTAGGCAGAGTATTCTCTGCATCCTACAGCCTCAGCGGTATTGCAGCGCCCATTGGATCGTTATGCGGAGGTATTCTAGGAGAAGTGTTTGGAAGTGAAGTGATTATTGGTTTAAGCGGACTGTCTGTGTTATCGATTGGTTTGTATTGGTTGTTAGATAAGACGACCCGGAAGCTCCCAAGCTCTGATCATGTTACGGATAAAGTATTCCAGGCATAAGCAAATTTGCATAGCTAATCTAAAAAAACACCCTAAAAGAATAGAGATTCTTCTATGAGTGTCCATTCTTTAGGGTGCTTTTTACCTTCAGGCATCTGCCTTATACGCTCTTACACAGGCTTCGCATACACAAGATTTGCCTCTTTGTTCGTCTGGAATTTGCGCAAGCAGTGCTTTGGGTACAGATAGACTCATGCACCAGCACTCCTCAGCAGGTCTTCCCGCAGCATAGGCACAGTGATTAGGTTTCCGGCATAAAGGGCATATCAGCGGATTATTCATGGAGCGTGTGTCCATATAGAACCTCTCTTACTGAATTATAATTTCATATAGTTTATCATATTTCTGCGGGATGCCGTAGAAGCTCTGTGTGACAGAACAGAATGGCGCAATTAAAATAAAGTTTCTACCTTACAGATCTTCCGGTCTTCTTTCGATGGTCAGTCCTGGCACATGTTTTTTGGACATTAATTTCCGTTTCTTACGGACGTCTTTCGACTCAAATACAATATCAAGATCATACTCTTCTGGATACAGCTCTTCTGCAGAGATTTGAAGTTGTAATCTTTTACGAGCGATCTGAATTCGTTTGCCTCTTACGAGCACGGTGCATTGACCTCTCGCATCCGTCTCTATAATAATTCCAGACTCCTTCATAAAAGGAATCGATACACGATCTCCCGTTTTTAACGGTTGTTTCTTCTGTTTCTCCTCGCGGCGATCATGCTGAACGGGGGAGGAGTCTTCCACCTCTATTACTGGTGAAGTCGCAGCAGATGCTGCTGAGAATGGGAAGGCAGTTGCGACCGGTTTAGCTGCAATTTCTTTTGACCGTTCAATGATGTGAGGCGGTATTCCAAGTTTCAGTGCAATTGCAAAAGCATAGCTCTGTCCCGCTTGCCCAATCGTTAGTTGATACAGGGGCTTAAGCGATTCTGTATCGAATTCCATCCGTGCATTTTCAAAACCGGGTGTACTGCCTGCAAAGTTTTTGATCTCGGTAAAATGAGTCGTGGCAACAACGACAGCCTTTCTTTTATGCAATTCTTCAAGCAGGGCAATCGATAGTCCGGTGCCTTCACCGGGATCTGTCCCAGAAGCCATTTCGTCAATCAGAACGAGAGTCGATGCACTCGCTATACTTAGAATATCAATCATGTTCTTAATGTGCGCAGAAAAAGTACTCAGTGCATGTTCAATGCTCTGCCCATCGCCTATATCCACTGCAATTTGTTCAAACATGCTAAGTTTACTTCCTTCGCCAGCGGGAATAAGCAGACCCGATTGTGCCATTAGCGTAAGCAGACCAATCGTTTTTAAACAAAGCGTTTTTCCGCCTGTATTGGGTCCTGTAATAATGAGAGATCGATAAGAATCACCAATATGGAAATCGAGCGGGACCATGTTTTTAACAAGAGGATGTCTTGCTTCACGTAAATGGATGCTCCCATCACTCGTTATTTCCACTGATCGTGCCTGTATGGATAGAGCATAACGCGCTTTTGCTAATAGAAAATCGTACAGACCCACCGTATAGGTATTCACTTGCAGTTCATACCTATAAGAGTCAGCAAGCTGGGTAAGTTCACTGAGAATTTTACTTTCTTCACGCTGTTCCTGTGCTCTGTACATATTCAGTTCCATTTGGAGCATCGAAATATCGGTGGGTTCAATAAATACAGTCTGGCCGCTTGCTGACTCGTCGATGATGGTACCTTTTAGCTGTTTGCGAAACTCTTTTTGAACAGGAAGGCAATAACGATCGCCCCTTTTTGCTACTAACTGATCTTGTAAAATGGAACGGTGCTTGTTTAATAAAGTGTCTAGTTTCTTTTTCAGCCGTTCTTCAGAAATTGCTGATTGTTTGCGGATTTTCGCCAGTTCCTTGCTAGCCTGATCCGTAATTCGTCCCAGATGAATACATCTTTCTATTTCCTCCCTAAGGGAATCCAAGGTATACATAGAATTCGCATAGGACGCCACGCTTGGGGCGATGTCTTGTTTGCTGATCATATATTTCTGGAGTTGCTGACAACTTCTTAAAAACTGCAACAGGTTCATAAAATCTTGTTCTGTAAACAGATATCCGGTGCCCAGCAGATTCATGATATTTTCCATCCCTGTTAGGGAGGGGAGTGGAATGCTGGAACTATAACGGATCAGCTCTAGAGCTTCTTCTGTTTCCGCCAGTTTCTGACGAATGATCTTCACATTCATGATCGGTTCAAGCTGCTCTATATGAGCCTCGCCAAGATAGGATACTGCATAACTTTTCAGTTGTTCTTTTACCGTTTCAAATTCAAGACGCTGTTTACTGCTCTTATTCATGTGATAAGCTCCTTTTCGTTTCCTAAAGTGTTGTGAAAAATAGAAAAAGGCAGAGCAATGAACGATTGCGTTCATTGCTCTGCCTTTTAAAGAGGGGAGATCTCAGATAGGTGGGGCGTACGATAAGTAGAAATGATCGCAGAAAGGAATGGTCTGCAGCCTTCATAAGCTTGTGGCTTACAGAGCATGCATAAATCCTTCGCCTAATCATTTCCGTTCATCTACGCGGCCTTTCTTGTTAACGGTACCCTCAAGATGTAATGGAGGTACAAAAAAACCGTGCTGAAAAACAGCACGGCCTTACGTTCACAAAAATATCCGAGGGTGACTACCCACTGGAGAGTTATGTTGTCCGCTGTTCTTAACTGATTTCACGAGGATGATCTAGTCGCCATAGCAGGGCATCAAAAAATAAACGTCGCTATAGGGACGAAAAAAAGAAATCCTCAGTATGAAATTTGATTAGTTAAGAACATACCCCGACATGAAATTCTCTCCTTTGAATAGAAGTTATAAACTATAATATGCGGCTACAGATGAAATGTCAAACCTTAGTTGCCCATGATAATATCTTGGTGTAAACTGGAAAAGATTCTAAAACTAAATCGTAGAACGGGAGCCTGCGGAAGCAAGCTGAGAGTACAACTAATCTGTTGTTGACCGGTGGAACCTGCCATGGATAATGCCAGCGTAGGGAGCGAACATGTATATTTACGCATGCATTCGCATGCGTTTTTTTGTGCATTCTGCAAAAAAATCATGATTCTTCTTATAATGTGGGTCTTATCCCATTCCTCAGTTATCTATCTTTTCACCGTCAAAGACATTAGATCAGACTCCCTTATCTCGAGAAAGAAAGGTCTGATGAAACATTGCTGAGTATAAAGAAACTTCCATCCCTCATTACCCGCATTCATGAAGAACAGCCTTTAATTCATAACATGACAAATACGGTAGTCACGAACTTCACGGCTAACGGTCTGCTTTCACTTGGCGCATCTCCGGTTATGGCCTATGCGGAGGAAGAAGTGGCTGATATGGTCCAAAATGCTCGTGCGCTGGTACTCAATATCGGTACATTAACGACGGAACTTTTAAACGCCATGATCGTGGCGGGCAAAGCTGCCAATGCTTATGGAGTCCCTGTATTACTTGATCCAGTAGGTACGGGAGCAACACCTTATCGTACGGATGCGGCCCTTCGCATTATCCGTGAGGTGAATGTAACGTTGATCCGAGGTAATGCAGGGGAGATCAGCCACCTGATTGGTGAATTCATGACCGTTAAAGGGGTGGACGCAGGTCAAACCGAGACACTTGAAAGAGCGCAATTAGCCATACGGGCTGCACATACGCTTGGAACCGCGGTCATTGTATCGGGGCCAGAAGATGTGATTACGGATGGAGAAGCGGGATATGTTGTGAAGTCGGGTCATCCTCTATTAACGCGTGTGACGGGAGCAGGGTGTTTGCTTACTTCCGTCATCGGAGCTTTTTTGGCTGTCGAACCTTCCACATTAGACGCAGGAACCGCAGGTCTTGGCTTTTACGGAGCCGCAGCGCTACAGGCAGCAGAGGACAAAGGACATGCGGGACCGGGTAGTTTTCAGATTGCTTTTCTAGATGAATTATCAAAACTTACTCCTTCTTCTTTTGAAGAATATGTAACGATCTTGGATATCCATTCTTTGTTCAGCAAGGAGGGGATCTAGGATGACCGTTGTAAAAGCATTAACCATTGCAGGATCAGACAGCGGAGGCGGAGCCGGTATTCAGGCTGACCTCAAGACTTTTCAGGAACTCGATACCTTTGGGATGTCGGCGATTAGTGCAGTCACTGCGCAAAATACTCTTGGGGTACAGGGAGTTCATCCCCTGCCTGCCCATTTCGTAGTAGAGCAGATGGATTCCGTATTTTCTGATTTGAGACCGGATGCCGTGAAGACAGGGATGCTGTTCAGCAGTGAAATCATTGAAGCGGTAGCCGAAAGAATTAGCAGGTACCATGTGGACAAGTTGGTCATAGATCCCGTGATGATTGCCAAAGGTGGAACCTCTCTGCTGAAGTCGGAAGCGGTGGAAGCTCTTATCTTGCATCTGCTTCCGCTTGCACTTGTCGTTACGCCGAACATTCCGGAAGCAGAGGTCATGACGAATATGGAGATTCGAACAGTTGCCGATCGGAAGAAAGCGGCGAGACGATTATACGATCTGGGTGCGGAAAATGTGGTCATCAAAGGCGGGCACGATGCGGTGAACGACATCATAACGGATATTTTATATGACGGTACATCTTTCACAGAGCTTTCGGGAAGACGAGTGGATACCGTTCATTCTCACGGGACGGGCTGTACGTTCGCAGCAGCACTTACGGCGCAATTGGCCAAGGGAACAGATATGAGAGAAGCAACATGGATCGCGAGAGAATTCGTGCAAGCTGCCCTTACCGATACGCTGGGTATTGGAAGCGGCCATGGTCCTACGAATCACTGGGCATACGCCAAACATAAAGGAGTGATTGTGTGACCCGAATTTCTAGCAGCCGTATGAAGGAATTACTCCAAGTGTATTTTGTGATGGGTAGTCAAAATTGCAAGAGATCGCCGGAGAGCACGTTAACTGAAGCGCTTAATGGCGGTATTACCCTGTTCCAGTTTCGGGAGAAGGGACCTGGATCGATTAGTGGAGCGAAACGGATGGAACTTGCTCTTCGCTTGCAGCAACTGTGCCAAGAACAAAGCGTTCCCTTCATCGTCAATGATGATGTGGATTTGGCGCTTGCGATCGGAGCGGACGGTGTGCATATTGGGCAAGATGATGAAAAAGCCTCTAAGGTAAGAGAACGAATCGGCGATATGATTCTTGGCGTTTCTGCTCATACGTTGGAAGAAGCCAGAATAGCACAAGAGCAAGGTGCTGATTACATCGGAGTCGGACCGATTTATCCCACGAGTTCCAAGGAGGATGCACATGCTGTGCAGGGACCAAAGATTATTGAGTCCATGAGGGCGCAAGACATGGATATCCCCATCGTAGGGATTGGGGGCATTACTTCGGTGGGTGCAGCTAGGGTGCTGAAGGCGGGAGCAGACGGAGTAGCGGTGATTTCGGCGATCAGCCTGGCAGATGATATTGCAGAGAGCGTTAAGCGGCTGCAACGTGTAAATATAAAATGAATTGAGAAGGATACCTGACATCAGTTGGGTATCCTTTTTTTTGAACAAAATCGAAATTCTGGTGCTGGTTTTCGTAATCCCCCCTTAAAACCTGACATAGAAATAACACTAATAAGTGCCTTAAGCACAAATTGGATGAGTCGATTTATGTAAATATCCAAAATGGCGTGAATTTTGTTTACATCAAAGGCTTTTCCCCATTACATTGTTCTTAACAGTAGTGAGAAAAGAGATGTTAACGGAAGTATTCAAGCATCTTACTTGTGAGTAATTTCCTCCCATTACACCAGTTGAAGAACTTTGATTTCGCAAGAAATGCAGCAGAACAATTTAAAATCATGGCTACATTTAGTTTTAATCAGGAGAATGGTCCAATTAAATTCTTACCAAGGGAGAGATGACATATGAGCAGTATCATTAGCACATCAGGGGTAACATCAGCTGTAAAAAAAAGATCCACTCCTCTCGTAGAAATGGAGGGAATCAGTAAAATTTATCAAACAGGCACCATTGCACTCCAAGATGTAAATCTCAGTATTCCCGAAGGGGAGTTTGTCAGTTTTGTAGGTCCGTCTGGCTGCGGTAAATCAACGATTTTTAGGCTGATTGCTGGTCTTGGAGATCCGACGTCAGGAACGATGCGGCTTATGGGAATGGACCCGTCAGAAGCGAGAAAGCAAAGTGATATTTCATTTGTCTTTCAGGATGCTACACTGCTCCCCTGGTGCAAAGTAATTGATAATGTCACCCTGCCGATGGAACTGCGCAAAATACCCAAGCAGGAGAGAATCGACAAGGCCATGCATGTACTGGAAATGGTCGGTCTTCAAGATTATGCCCATGCTTTGCCAAGGCAGCTATCCGGCGGGATGAAGATGCGGGTGTCTATTGCAAGAGCACTGGCATCTGAGCCGAAGCTGCTTTTAATGGATGAGCCTTTTGGAGCACTGGATGAAATGACAAGGCAGACCCTGCAAGATGAGCTACTTGGCATATGGCAAAAAGATAAAAAAATGACGGTATTGTTTGTTACACATAACGTATTTGAAGCCGTCTATTTGTCCACCTCTATCGTGGTGATGTCGGCTAGGCCCGGTAAGATTGCAGACACCATTCCCGTTCCTGTTCCGTTCCCGCGAAATGAGAATTTCCGTACTGCTTCCGAATTTAGTCAGCTTGTGGGTCAAGTTTCGGATGTACTGCACCACTAAGCAAGAGTTTACCCTGAAAAATTTGATTAAAGGCCCTAAGAAAGAAAGGACGTGCGCGACATGGCAATGAATCAACCGAAGCTTACATATGAGAAAAGCGGTCAGAACGGAAATGTAAAACCCCCCTCTGCTACCGAGATGTTGGCAATTCCTCCAGCTCAGAAGAATCATGAATTCTTAGAAAAATTCATTCCCCCAGCCATTGCTTTTGTTGTTGTAGTTGCGCTGTGGGAAATGGTGACCCGAATGCTAGGATATGCTCCTTACCTGTTGCCAAAGCCTTCTGATATTGTACTTGCTGCTGCAGAGAACTGGAGTAATCTGTTGACCTCTGTACTTACAACAGTGTATGAATCGGTACTCGGTTTTTTACTAAGTATCGTGATCGGGGTAGCTGGAGCGGTACTGCTCGCCAGTTCCAAAATCATTGAAAAAGCGGTGTATCCTTATGCAATCGTCCTACAGACGATTCCGGTCGTTGCGATTGCACCGATTATTGTCATCTGGTTTGGTGCGGGGGTTAACTCCATTGTTATTATCGCTTTTCTAATCGGATTCTTCCCGATGATTTCAAACACGCTGATTGGTCTGAACTCTACCGAAGGCAACATGCAAAATCTGTTCAAACTTTACAATGCTTCACGCTGGCAAGTGATGTGGAGACTTCGTCTGCCTGCTGCACTGCCTTACATTATTGCTGGACTTAAAATATCTTGTACGCTTTCCGTTGTCGGCGCTATTGTCGGTGAATACATTGCGGGTATTGGCGGAGGTCAAGGTGGACTTGGTTATGCGATTACTGTAGCTTCATCGAGACTTCAAACGCCTTATCTTTTTGCTTGCGGACTCTCTGCTTCTGTCCTTGGAATTACCTTTTTCTTGCTAGTTAGTGCATTTTCAAAATGGGCACTCAGCTCTTGGCATGAATCAGAAATGAAGTCAGAGAACTAGGATTTCATATAATAAGGGAGAAGTAGTTGCCCATACCCCAGCGGTAGAGACTGTGTTCATCCATGAATCTATCACCGGGCGCTAGACAATTCCCATATACTAGAGATGACAAAAACTGCCCGAATCCGCCACTAACAAGGCGTTACCGGGCAGTTTTTTATCTATAGACAGGATGGAAATGTGCTGAATGGAGTCTTCATATTCCATTTAAAACATAGATAGGAGCCTTTTTTTTGACCCTGGGAAAAATAGCCGACAACCTTTGCTGATATCGACATATACTACATGGTGTAAGCGTTTTCCGTGCTTGTTCAAGTCCGATGTATCGTAATATTCTCTGTTCATTTAGTTATAGTTTCTCTATGAAATGGCATTACTGATAGTAACGGAATGAACGAGCATTATAGCGTAGGCTAATTACCTTGCTGTCGGTACACATGATACAGTTCGAAAACGTATTTGTGGTGTAACCCACAAACCTACTAATACGAGAGCAGGGTCCGTAAACAATGATCTTACAATAACGGGCGGTGAGTTGTATGCAGGATTTACACTATAAAAATAATGATTTGGGTCTGACGTATTCGAGCAATAGCTGCAGGTTTAAGGTGTGGGCTCCTACGGCAAGTCAAGTAGAGGTTGTTCTCTACGAGGATGCCGGGGAATATGATCAGTATGGTATGGTGCATAACCATGAGGGCGGACTCACTTTTCTCATGAACTCAGGGAAACAAGGGACTTGGTCTCTGGAACTGGAAGGAAATTATAGCGGGAAGTATTACATGTACCGGGTTTCTTTTTCAGATGGAACAGTAAATTATGCCGTGGACCCATATGCAAAAGCAGTGGCTGCAGGGGGAGCGCGTACCGCTATTATAGATATGAAGAAAACGAATCCCGAAGATTGGGAAGATGATGTACGGCCTCCGCAGATCAGGCCAACGGATGCGATTATTTATGAACTGCATGTAAGAGATTTTTCGATTGATGAAGACACCTTCTTTCAGCAGAAAGGTCTGTATCGTGCTTTTACAGAGGAAGGCCTGACCGATCAAGATGGCAACCTGGTCGGTATCGATCATCTGGTTGAACTAGGGATTACACATGTACATCTCATGCCTGTATTTGATTTTAAAACGGTGAATGAGCTGACCGTTCATGACCCATCCATAGCGGATGGAAAATATAACTGGGGATATGATCCGCAAAACTTTAATGTTCCGGAAGGGTCGTATGCGAGTGACCCAACAGATCCAGCTGCACGGATTATGGAGTTTAAGCAAATGGTTCAGGCGCTGCATCGAAAAGGAATCCGCGTCATCATGGACGTGGTGTATAACCACACATTTGGCGTTGATGATGGACCATTTGAAGGGATTGTACCAGGGTATTTCTACCGTACGAACAGCGAGGGGTATCTTACGAACGGTTCAGGTGTGGGGAACGAAATTGCCACAGAACGGCCTATGGTACGGAAATTTATTAAAGATTCCGTGCGTTATTGGGCAGAAGAGTATCATATCGATGGTTTTCGGTTTGATCTTATGGGTCTGATTGATGTGTGGACGATGACGGAAATCACGAATATGCTGCAGCAAGAGATAGATCGTACGATCCTTGTCTATGGGGAGCCGTGGACGGGTGGAGATTCACCGCTATGGGATAAAACCTTAAAAGGTGCACAAAGAGGCAAAGGGTTTGCTGTTTTTAATGATAACTACCGATCTGCTGTAAAAGGAGACAACGATGGTTACGCCAGTGGCTTTGCTACAGGCTGGTGGGGGGTTGAAGGTGCTGTCCTAAAGGGAGTTCAAGGAGCCATTCATGATTTCACCTACCATCCTTCGGAAACGATTAATTACGTAACGGCTCACGATAATCTTAACTTGTGGGACAAAATTGTCACTTCCCAAGGTATGCGGCATGCGCTCTCCTTTCCCGAGTGGCATAATGGATCGCCCTCTGGAGGATATACGGCTCAAGATGCTGTTAAATCGGCGGATCCGTACCGATTTATAGAGCCTGACAGTATGCTCAGTAATGACACAGTACGACGCTCGCTTCTTGCGAATGGAATCATGATCACCTCCCAAGGGATTCCGTTCCTTCATGCGGGAGATGAGATGCTTCGATCCAAATACGGTGACCATAACAGTTATCGCAGCGGGGATGCTGTAAATGCAATGCGCTGGAGCAATAAGGCGAGGTTTCGTCCTGTATTTAACTATTACTGCGGACTTCTTCGTCTGCGTAAAGAGCATACAGCATTTAAGATGGAGCACCGAGAACAAGTGGAACGTCATTTAAAGGTTCTCAGCTGTGGGCATGGAATACTGGCTTATCTTTTAGAAGGAACAGAGGTTAAGGACTCCTGGAACCGGATTTTGATTATTTATAATGGAAAAGAACAGGAGAGTAATGTGGATTTACCTCAGGACAGCGCCTGGAATGTTGTCGTTAATGACCATGCTGCTGGAGTGGAGGTGCTAGAGATTGTCCAAGGGAGTGTGACTGTTCCGCGGCTATCTATGATGGTTCTCTACGACAAGGAAAGCGGAGTGGAACCTCAGATTCTTACATCCATGGATATCCGGTCTCCTAAAAAAGCTATACAAATTGAAGAAGAAATGAAGCTTGAGGTCGTGTTTAAAGATCAGCATGACAAAATTATAGAAGGACTGCAGCCGCAGTGGATATCTTCGGATCATGAGAAGCTTATCGTTCGTCAAACAGGAAAAATAATAGGAGCGGCTCTAGGTGAAGGAATCATTACCGCTGTGTGCGGAAAAGTTCAAGCTTCTATCCGTATCATCGTAGATGATCTGATACCTGCCCGCATTGAAGTTGCGGGAGAACCAATGATGTATGCGACCCAAAACTATCGTTTACAAACAACCGTGTGGGATCAGTACAATCAAGTCCTTCCCGGCCAAACTGTCCAGCTTGCTACGACAACACCCAGAATTGTATCTATAGATCATACAGGGAAGCTTCTAGCCATTCGTCCTGGTAAAGGAGTGGTTACGGCGCAGTGTGGTTCACTTACAGCGGAATGGAATATACAGATTCATCCCTTTTTTATCCGGACGGTTGAGATTGAGTATGAAAGGCCTGACCATCATTATGATGGGTGGAACGTTTGGGTATGGGGTACCGGAATGCATGATGGGAAGATCCCATTCCATCCTACTTCAGATGGGCGCGTGGTTGCGCAGGTCAAGGTTGCTCCAGGTATGAAACGTATTGGATATATCATTCGGCTGAATGAATGGGAAAGGCGAGAAGGTGATCGTGATTTGTTCATTGAACTTCCTTCGACTCCAGGAAACGAACGCATTAAGGTCAAAGTGAAGAGCGGTACACGGGAAGTTGTGGTAGCCGTAGGGGGAAGACTAATGAAGCTGCATGGTTTAAGCAGTGCATAATTGTGGTGAAGGGGCTGCCTATTCGGCAGTCCTTTTTCTTTTTTTGTTGAGGACATCTAATCTATTATTTTAAAAAATATTCAAGAAAGCGTTAGGTATACTCATAATTGGGTAATGTAAATTATGACCCAAGCGGCCAAATTATGAAACCACGGATCTTTGAAGGAGGATGTTTTACAATGAAATCCAACGGAAAAACAGCCCAACTCACTGCTGAGCAAAGAATAGAGAACAAGGGCGCAGCACTTGCAACTCTCAGAAAAAGTGGACGAGTTCCTGGCGTCGTATATGGTCCATCGTTTGATAGTATTTCCATTCATGTAGACGAGAAAGACGTAAATCGTTTAGCTCGTACTGGACGTTCTGAATTATTTGAACTCCAATTGAAAGACGGCAAAAAAGTACCGGTTCTCATTAAAGATATGCAAAAGAAAAATGATCAACTGATTCATGTTGACTTTATTCAAATTTCTAAAAATAAATCCATTCAGGTAACCATTCCGATTGAGTTTCAAGGTACGGCAAAAGGGACCAAAACAGGCGGCGTTCTGCAGACACAGGAGACAGAAGTGATTGTAGAAGGGTTGCCAGATGCCCTTCCAGCCTCCATTGAAACAGATATTTCGGGCATGGACGTCGGGGATAAATTATCCGCATCTGATCTGAAGTTGCCGGAAGGGGTTACTTTAGTTTCTTCTGAAGATATGTTGATTGCTTCTGTAACTGTGCTTAGAGCCGCAGAAACGAATACAGGAGAAGACACAGATGCTTCTGAAGAGTCAGCTGAGGGTTCGACTGAAGAATAATACGCAAAGTGGTAATCAAATAAAAAGCAAAAAAGCTCGGCCCTTAGGGTCGAGCTTTTTTCTGTGTTCACCGTAAGAAGAATGGGGAAAAGGTGATTATTTTGCATAATTATGAAGGGTGAATCGGACTGGGAACTCAATTTCCCTGTTTCAGTGAAAAATAACAAGGGGAAGATTAAGGACACAATAGTGACTTTAGGACCAATTTATTAAATTAAAATATCTCATATAGTTCAAAAGTTTTAGTTAATAGTGTAAAAGAACGAATATACGATACCGATATAGTAAGTATTACATGTTGATCGTGTTGAAGATGAAGGAGGAAGAACAATGCATAAAAAGATTTACGCAGCTATTATAGGCATGAAATATTATCCGAGTTCTTTAAAAGTAAAAGTGGGTGATCCCGTATTCCTTGTAAAAGATCCTGACAATCTGTCTGATCCTGAAGCGATCCGGGTCGTTTTACCTTCTCATGGACAAGTGGGTTATATTGCGAATAATTCAACTTCGGTTCCCCGAGGATGCCGCAGTGCTGGCCGGATCTATGATTCCTTTCGGCAACAGACCCTAGGGGTAGTGCAGTTTATTTTTCATGATATCGCCATTATTGAACTGAAGGAAGTAGCGACTAAACCGGGAGCGGAAGAGAAGGAAGTGTTTATTATGTACCGCACTCCATCGGAACAACTCTGATAGCGGGCAGGTACATGGGAGTCAAAGCAAGCTCCTATAAGCGGATTCCAGTTTTTGAGCAGTTACTTGCCAAGCATATCTTTCTAGTACGGTTGTTCTTCCGTTATTCCCCATCAAGCTCGAGAGTTCCGTTGATTGAGCTAGATGGGAGAGATGAGAAGTAAAACTTTTTGCTTGTTTATAATTGGTTACTAAGAAACCATTATAACCATCAGTAATAATCTCTTTCATCCCTCCATTATTGGAGGCGATCACGGGGATCCCGCAAGACAAGGCTTCTATATTGACGAGCCCAAAGGCCTCGTGTTTTTGAGAGGGACATACCATACAAGAAGCTAGCGGGTATAGCGTATGAATTTGCTCATGCGGTATTTCACCAAGAAAAGTAACGGAAACGTGCAGTTTTCGTGCGAGCTTTCTTAAGGTGTTCCTGTAAGTTCTATTTTTTGTTTTTCCCGCTATGATTAGATGGGTTTTTGATTTGATGGCCGGATTCAAATGGTGAATTGCACGAATGAGTGTAGAAATCCCTTTCTGGGGAATAAGTCTTCCTACATAAAGGATATGAAATCGATCTACCGGGAGCCCATAGTGCTCATAGTAAACACGCTTTTCGGCATCATGTAACGGTTTGAAGCGATAATGATCAACGCCGAGAGCAATATGAATGAGTTTTGTTGCCTGTATAGGAAAGCGATAGAGGACAGCTCGTTTTAGCGACTTACTATTGGTTACGATAAGGTCAGCCTTTTGAAGGGAAGAAGTCATAAGGCGATTCTGCGGGATAAAGGTTAGCGAATGGAGGAAAAGGACGACTGGAATGGAAGGGAACGCCTCTTTTATTCTCGACATGGATCTGGGGCGATTATCCACTTGGATGATATCGACAGGATGTTCCAGCTGAGCGATGGTCTTAATCACCGTTTTACTGTATTCAGAGGGGAGTTTTGCGTTTACTCGTTTAATTCGTAGCTGTGGGTTCCACCACGTTTCTTCGGTTAGATGGGAGAATAGAGGGCTGATTACCGTAACTTGATGGTGATGTGATAACTGTTCAGCAATGGCAAGAATACAAATTTCAACAGAACCGCTTCCTGGCAAAGGAAATTGCTCCGGGCTGACGATGAGGATATGCACCCTGTATTCATCCTCCTTGTCTATCCTGGTTTTAATAATATATGCGTCACTTCGTAAGGAAGACAGCCTAATATAAAAAGCGACCCGTATCGTCAGAAAAAGAACTGTCGATCGGATCGCTATTCATTATTTTACTCTGAAACGGTAATAGCTTGCGGGATCTTTACATCCGGATTCACATCCGCTTCATAATCAACGCCATCCATTTCAAATCCGAATAATTGGAAGAATTCTTTACGATACCCTTCAAGATCAGAAAGTTCATTGATATTATCTGTAGAAATCTCATCCCAGATACGGCGAACTTCTTCTTGAACATCCTCTTGAAGCTCCCAGTCATCAATTCGAATACGGCCTTTTTCATCCACTGCCGTGCCTTCAGCATGATACAAACGATCTGCGAATAAACGATACATTTGTTCAATCGTTCCCTCATGCAGTCCTTTTTCTTTCATTACTTTATAAAGAGCAGACACATACAGCGGAACGACAGGAATTGCAGAACTCGATTGGGTTACAAGTGCTTTGCTTACTGCTACATAAGCGCGGCCGCCTGTTTCTCCAAGTGTTTCGTTTAAGGTATGGGCCGTTGCCTCAAGATGATCCTTCGCTTGTCCGATCGAACCTTCGCGATAGATCGCTTGTGTAATGTCAGAACCGATATAGGAGTAAGCAATGGTCACTGCGTTCTCTGCAAGTACGCCGCCTTCTTTAAGAGCATGAATCCATAGCTGCCAGTCATCTCCGCCCATAACGGTAACCGTATGCTGAACTTCTTCCTCCGTTGCGGGATCAATCGTGATCGGCGTTACTTCACCGGTATGGAAGTTGACTGTTTTATTGGTGTATGGCTCACCGATTGGCTTAAGCACCGAGTTAACCATCTCACCCGTAGCAGGATCTTGACGTCTAGGAGCTGCTACACTGTATACGACAAGATCTACTTGTCCCAGTTTTTCACGAATAACATCTACCGTTTTTTGCTTCGTTTCTTCCGTAAAAGCATCGCCTGTCACACTATAAGAGATAAGTCCTGCTTCTTCCGCAGCCGCTTCAAAAGCGGCAGAGTTATACCAGCCTGCAGATGCTGTGCGTTTTTCACTTCCTGCGCTTGGGCGATACACGCCAATCGTATTCGCACCTGCGCCAAACGCGGCTACGATCCGGGATGATAATCCATATCCGGTAGACGCTCCAATAACGAGGACGTTTTTAGGACCTTTAACTGCCGGTTTTGATTTTACATATTCCATTTGCTGTTCTACGTGACGCGCACAACCCACCGGATGGGAAGTTGTACAGATGAATCCGCGTGTTCTCGGTTTTATAATCATGTAATGGATAGGCCTCGCTTTCGCTTCTAATCTTCAGTTATATTCACACATTCATACCCTATTGTAACAATTTTTCACGATAGTGAGAAACCCAATATGATTACGCAATTAAATGAAGGACACTCCTATTTAGAAATATCGATAAATCCTTCGCCAAATACATCCCGAACATCATGAATAGTGACGAATGCATTTACATCTTCCGCTTTCACAATTTTTTTCAAGGTCGATACTTCTTGTTTATTGATTACGATATACAGCACATCTTTTGTTGTCCCCGTGTAATATCCATATCCCCGCAAGACAGTGACGCCGCGATCCATAATGTCGGTTACTTGCTTAGCAATTCGATCGTGATGAGGAGAGATGATGGTTACTGCTTTTTTCGGGTTCAAACCTTCGATAATAAATTCCATCGCTTTCGTGCCGATGTAGAGAATGAGAACCGTGAACATCGTTTTTTCGATCCCAATAACAAAAACGGAAAATCCGGCTACAATGAGATCAAAGAAAAGTAAGCCATAGCTGATATTCCAGTCCCAGTACTTATTGGCAAGCCGGGCGAGAATGGTCGTTCCTGCTGTGGTTCCCCCGACTCTGATAATGAGTCCGATACCGACTCCAGCGAATAAACCGGCGAATATCGCATTGATAACTGGTTCATCCGATGCAATATACCAATGCTCGGTGAGATGCAGGAACAAGGCGTTAAATGCGACTACAATGATCGTATAAACCGTAGTTGTTTTGTCGAGCAGTCGATATCCAATAATCAGCAAGATGCTGTTTGCAACCAAACTTACAATAGCAGGGGACCATTCAAATAAATAAAATAGAATAATAGAGATCCCTGTAACGCCGCCTTCTCCGAAGTCATTAGGAATAATAAATAAATTGACGGCAAGTGCAAAAATGAAGGCTCCAACGATGAGCATAACCATGTCATACATTCTTTTTTTCATGTGTGTATTCCTCCGTTTGTCGTTTACTCACAAAAAAAGCGACTAAAGGAAAGGATATCCTTTAATCGCTTTGTGCAAACCTAAATTGCGCAGCTCTTTTAATAGACTCATTATAATGAATTAGATTCAGCCTGTAAATATGTGAATAACTGAAACATAAGGAGACTTAGATCTGTAGTTGTTCTTCCGGCTCAATTATTTCTTTCTTCCATACTGCTTGGCATAGGATAAAATCCGGTAATACATGCTTTTGTCCTTCATTTGTTTAAGCGGATAGAATTGTGGCCGTGTATTCACTTCCAGGATCCAAATATCTCCACTCTTATCCAAGGCTACATCCAGTCCAAGTTCTTGAAATCCAGTGTTATGTTTGTTAAATACAGATCCAACGGATTCACCCAGTTTTTTGAGTTCTTCATCGACCTTATTTATTTGTATTTTACTGAATCCTGCTTGAGAAAGTGTTTGTGGTAAAAATCCGATATCTCCACCTTGGTTATAATTCGTTGCGACGGTATTCGGTCTGCCGATCTTAACGAAGATTCCTGTGCTTTTCCACACGCCTTGATCTGTTTTTTGAACCATGACACGTATGTCAAAGGGCCGACCTTTCACCGTGGCGAGTTTAATCCCTTTTTGTAAAATATAATTTCGTCCATTCATCCGCTTTTTCAAGTATTCATAGAGTCCTTCAATGGTAGAAAAACGCTTCTTTAAGGAATTGTGCTGCGTTTGATAGCTGCCACCTATTTTTGTAATCCGTATAATATGAAATCCGCCGGAGCCACTTGTAGGTTTGAAGTAGACAGTGGAATACTCAGAAAGCATTATTTTTAAATTATCATAGGTAAAGGGCAGGGTTTTGGGAATATACTTTTTAATTTTTGTACTGTTTAAAAGCCACTTTGTTTTGGTCCATTTGCTTTTAATAGTTGTACTTTGATAGTTCATAACGAAAAGCTCACCCCTTTCTCCCTAACATATGAGAGAGGAACGAAGTCGGACCGTGCTTCAGTCTAGTGTTTGTCTGATTGCAAGATGAATACAGAAAACCAAAAAAATGATGTAACTTTTATCGTTATAAACAAGTCTATTCAGTAAAGATATTAGGAATAGAGGAGGTAAAATAATGATGAAAAAGTCAGGTTTTAAAAAATGGATAATATCTGCTATTATGCTGCCTGTACTAGCCGGTACTATTTATATAATCTATAGTGCTTGGGGAGATACAGCTCGTCTGCAGCCTCTAACACAAATAACCTCTCCCCATCAGGCAGTAGTGAACAGTGAAGTTGAATTGACCGCTTCTACAGAAGAAGTGATCACATTCCTGAGTACTCATGGTGAAGAAGTAGAGCTCCCATTACAAATAGCGAAAGCAGATCTCAGCGTGGATGATGGTACTCGGTCAGACCCTTCTCAGATTTTTACGCCGACTGCTGTAAGTTATAAGATTCCAGCTGAGTTGAAGGATGAACTGCAGGCGGTACTGATTTATCGTTCAGACATGGCTTCTGGATATCTGCTGCTTGCACCTATTGGTTGGGAAGCTTCCGCGATCGTTGGAGCGAATGGTTCTTATGGGGTAACGTTGACTGATCCAGGTAATAAAGAGCAAACGCTGGTATATAGCGACACGGCTGGGTCTTGTCAGGGCTGTGCGATTACTAAAATAGGCACATACTTTCCTGATCGAGCGGAGTGGGCTGATGAGCGAGGGTTTACCATATATGAGCCATTGTCATTTACCGAATGGAATCAGCCAGCCGCAGCAGCGGAAGATGGGGGAACAGCGACTTATACGACAGGCACGAGTGATGGTTATTACAATACGGGCATAGCCTCTTTCGAAAAGGATGCAGTAGAGTCGTGGTATCTATTTCGTCAATTGGAGTTTACACTTTCTGAAGAGACAACCCGGGGTAAACTTCAGGATATGGTGATCGATTTCTTCGATGCTCATCATGGACCTCTGACTGTAGCAAATGTGAACAAAGAATTTGTAGATTAACACGGATGAAAGAATCGCTGCTAATGCGACTACTTCATTGCTGACTATACAAGAAAAAACATTGTATATGCTAAAAAAAGAACCCACGCTCTCTGCGTGGGTTCTTCCATCACTACGCGGCACTGATGTCATACAGCAATGTACGAAAATGCCGACGAGTACCAGCACTGCGATAAATTAGTGATTTTGCAAATCAAAAAAAAACCATTACACACGCCATCGCAATAGCCCAGAGCGTCAACTTTGCCCACACCCTCGGGCAGCCTTAAACTCACAAGTACCTCAAAGTACATCTGCCAGATACCCGAAAATAAAAAACAACGGAACCTTTCCTTTGTTAAGTCTATGTATTAATGAAACTACACTGCCTCCTTTACGTATAGAAATAAAAATCAAATCTTATTTTAGTTGAAGGGGGGATTTGTAATTGCGTCTGATTATAGAAGATATTGTTAAACAATTTGACGGAAAAAAGGTGCTCAAGGGAGCGTCTTATACTTTTGAAAAAGGAAAGATATACGGGCTGCTCGGCCGCAACGGCGCAGGGAAAACGACATTGTTCAACTGTTTGAGCGGAGAGATGGCTAAGGATGGAGGGAACGTGTTATTGGAGGAGAATGGACATGTTCGCGAGCTAGGCGAGCAGGATATTGGTTATGTCTATTCACTACCGATTCTGCCTGAGTTCCTGACTGGCTATGAATTCGTTAAGTTCTTTATGGATATTAACCGTGATAAGCTGCGAATGGATCAAAGCATCGACGATTATTTTGAGATGATGAGTATGTCAGAGGAGGATAGGCATAGGCTCATTAAGGGTTACTCCCATGGGATGAAGAACAAGTTGCAAATGCTGCTGTTCCTCATAACGAAACCACCGGTGATTTTGCTAGATGAACCGCTCACCTCTTTTGACATCATTGTGGCATCAGAGATGAAGGAGATGTTGAGAGAGATGAAACAGGACCATATTCTTGTTTTCTCTACGCACATTCTGCAGTTGGCATCCGATCTATGCGATGAGCTCGTCATGTTGAACAATGGACTATTGTCTGCAGTACCCACAGAGTTGTTGCACAGTGCAGAATTTGAACAAAATATTATAAATCTGCTGAAGGTTGATAGCTATGCTGAGAACACTTAATACACTTGTTGCCATACGGACATCCACTGCAGCGAACCTGTTCATTTATTACATCCAGAAGATACCTGTGATCGGCAAGCTTGTGACGGACAGTATCTATGCCAATGTAAACTTGAAAAAGGTCATTTCCATTATCGTATTTCTTATAAGCCTGCTATGGGGATTTGCAATTAGGCTAGCCTATGTAGGGATGCTTATCTACTTGCCGGTAGTTGGATTAGGTAATGAACTCTCTGAGGAAGTTCAGCTTCAGCATTTTATACATATTTATTTCCTACTCAGCTTTGTGGTCGCAGGGGTTAGTAGCGCCACCATATTGGAGCCGAAAAGGGAGAAGTACGTAGCTGTGAAGCTAATGAGACAGTCTCCTACAAGATATATGAAGGCTTCTCTTGGTTATCGTTATGTCACGTTTATGGTGTGTTTAATGCCCGCAATGTTGCTATTCACCTCACTGCTGGGAGCCTCCATCACAGAGACGATCTTGTTGGTGGCATCTGTCACCTTGTGGAGGATTGGTATGGAATATCTACATCTTAAGCTATTTGATAAAACAGGTATGGTCTTGATAAAAAATAACGTGATGGTTTGGATCGTTATCGGGTTTGGCTATGCAGCTGCTTATCTGCCACTACTGATTGGCTGGGTACCGGTAACCTCGTCGATTCTGCTGAGCCTGCCAATCTGTCTGGTCATCGTGGTTGGAGGTGTTTTCGCAGCTGTCCGACTTGCCCGTTATTCCAATTATAGTGGGGCTGTCGATGCCGCGACCAAAAGGGACGATCCCTTGCTGGATCTTGGGCGTATGATGTCGGAGGCACAAAAAACGAGTGTGAAATCCAAAGAAAGCGATTATGTCTTGGATGAGAAGCATCAGAAGAAGCTCGGAACAAAGGAAGGCTACAGCTATCTGAATATGTTGTTCTTCTCCAGGCATCGAAGTCTTATCTATGATCCAGTTTACAAGAGGATGGCCATTATAGGTGCATTTGGTGCGGTGGGAGTGGCAGTGGTTATGATGCTCTCACAGAGAGAAGAGTTTTTAGTACTAGATCAAGGAGTTATTTTTCCCTTCTTAGTACTGGCTATGTATTTCTTGTCCGTGGGAGAAAAAATGTGTAGAGCTATGTTCTATAACTGTGATCTCAGTTTGCTGCGGTATAGCTTCTTTAGAGCTGCATCTTTCGAGCATTATAGGATTCGGCTAATTAAAATAATGCTCCTCAATATAAGAATTGCAACAACTCTAGCTACGGTATTAACAGTTATCATGTTAGCTGCGAGCGGAGAAGGGTTGAGTAAAGAGATACTCATGATGTGGGTGTGCGTATTATCTCTGTCTATCTTTTTTTCTATCCATCATCTGTTTATGTATTATATCTTTCAGCCATATGCTACGGAATTAAATGTGAAGAATCCGCTGTATCATGTTATAAACATGTTGGTATCGTTCGCAAGTGGTATTAGTATTATCGTACCAGCGCCAGCAGGTATTTTTACTGTCATTGTGGTTACTCTTACGCTGGTTTACTTACTTATTTCGCTTATTCTCGTCCGCAAATACGGAAGCCGCACATTCCGAGTGAAATAAATCGATGCTTTAACTTAGAGGGAGCCTATAAGGCTCCCCTTTTTTTGAGCGCAAGATCAAACCTCCGCAATCCAACTTTCTCTCTTCAGTAGCTTGGAGATCGACCGCTATAGGATCAAATAATAAAGAACGCTAGAACACGGTCTCTCCGTTGTTACTCTTTTCCAGTAGCCACCGGATTCTCCGGATAGGAGATCCAGTCACTCCAGCTTCCTGCATATAGTTTAACTTTATCAAATCCCGCTGCGCGAAGAGCTAACACATTAGGACAAGCAGTGACGCCTGAACCGCAGTATACAATGATCTCCTGATCTTTCGGCAGGTGGCCGAAACGATCTGCAAGTGCTTCTGGGGATTTCCATGTACCGTCTGATTTAAGATTTTCTTTCCAAAATAAGTTGATCGCACCCGGAATATGTCCTGCTGTATGATCGATCGGTTCTTCAAGACCTAAATAACGTGCATGTTCACGAGAATCAATAAGTAGGGAAGAACCTTGTTTGGAAGCTTCTCGAACTTCTTCTAAGCTTGCGAGTAGATTCTGCTGAATGTGCGGTGTAAAAGAAGCAGGTATACGAACCGGCACCTCTGCTGTAACCGGAAATTCGGCTGCTTTCCAGGCACTATATCCTTCATCCATCAGGTACACTTCTTCGTGGCCCATATAGCGCAGCAGCCACCATAGACGGGAAGCCATCGCACCGCCCTGATCATCATACACAACAATACGTGTCTCGTTACTTACGCCTGATTTTCGCAATAGCTGCGCAAGGCTGTCAATATCGGGCAAAGGGTGGCGTCCCCCGTGTCCCTGATCTTGTAGAGGAGAGGACAAACTGTGCTCAAGATCAAAATAAACCGCTCCAGGGATATGGTCTTGCTGAAAAGCGGTTCTTCCTGCTTCAGGCTCTGCCATAGAAAAACGGCAGTCTGCAATAAAGATGTCGGGTTCATACATTCTTGCCAGGACCCATCTCATACTTACGATTGAGTTCATTCATCTTCCTCCTTTTGATGACTTCTACACATTCATTATATTTTTACGCATTATCCTTTGGTTTGAGGAACGGGACTTATCGTATTCAAGGGATCTGCTGCTTCTGCCAGCGGTATGGTCTCTGCATGAAGAGGATCCGTGCCATACCGAAGAAAAAACCAAACCCCGGCAAGTATAATCACTCCCGCGATGAGCTGCAGGAAGGTGAGTGCTTCTCCAAGCATGATCCAAGCGAGGACAGAAGCAATAACCGGCTCTCCAAGTACAGACATGGATACAGTGGTTGCATTCATTACTTTTAGCAGCCAATTAAATAAATAGTGGCCGAGCAGTGTAGGTACAATCGCAAGAAGAAGGAAGATTCCCCACTCGCGGGCGTCGTACCCTGTAAAAGGAATCTGGTTTCCCGCGTTATACATGGCCAAGGAAGAACCCGCGAATAGGAACACCCAGAAGTTATAGACAAAAGCACTGATGTTCTTCCGCGCATATTGCCCAATAATCATATGTATAGCAACCGCAATCGTGCCTAGAAAAGAGAGAAGATCTCCTTTAAGGGCATCCCCTGACAACTTAAAATCACCAGCTCCGATAATGACTGAACCGGCTACAGCCATTCCCATGCCAATGAGCATCTTACGATTTGGTTTGGCAGCAAAGATCCACATGGAACCCAGCATCACGAAAATCGGTTCTAGTGTCAGAATGACAGTGGAACTTGCGACGGTAGTTAGCCGTAAGGAACTCATCCATAATAGAAAGTGAACTCCAAGTATAATGCCGGAGGCAGCAAGAGTCAGCCACTCTTTCTTATTCAAACGAAAAATCTGATGACGGTACTTATAGAGCAGTGGAGTCATCAATAGATTCGTTAAAAAAAGCCGATACATGGCAACGACAGATACTTCCGCCTCAGACCACCTTACAAAAATAGAGGAAAACGATATGGCAACAATGCCAATAATATAAAGCAGTTCATACTTACTAAATGACCGTCGTTCACTTTGCATTTCTTATTCTCCCAATCGAATGTATGTATTGTCTCTAGATGTATATTAAAAATCACCTGTAACCTTTCATATTATACCGATAAAAAACAAAGCCGAAAAGCAAAAAAACAAACTTGAAATGCACCCCCTCTTTGCGGAAAAATGATTGAACCCATCTTTTTTCGTGTAATGAAAAGTAAGCTTAACTCAGGATTGGGAGGATAAACTTATGAAAAGACGAAAACATCATTCGACTTTGTTAACGGGAAGTATATTGATGTTAGCTGTTGCTACTTTTAACGCAGAACAGGCGGCGGCTGCAGAGATGAACACAACAGACTCCCATGAAACGCCGATCATATATGAAACAACTACAGAGACGATTCAAGACAAAAACGAGATCATAACAAGTGAATCTAATAAAATAAAAACTAAAGGAATTTACACCGGTCTTGCGGATCCACATACTGCGGAAATTGAGGTAGATGGTGAAGCAATTTGCTTTCAACTAAAGGAAGGCATTATGGAGAAGGTGGAAGCATGGGATGCTGAGAAGTCTGTAGAATTTACATACAGTATCAAAACCTTTGCTGATATGCCAGATGTGAAGCAGTTTATTCTGCATAACATAAAGCAAGTGAAATAGAAATATTTAAAAACAGCTCCGGTGTGGGAACTGTAATAACGAAACGGAGGAACCAAAAATGAAAACGATTACAATAAATAAACCTGTAGGCATGTTAATTAACGGCGAATATATTCAGACGAAGAAAACCATCCCCGTTATTAATCCTTCCAACGAAGAGGTCATCGCTGAAGTTCCTGATGCCTCACGTGAGGATTTAGATAGAGCGGTTGCAGCAGCTAGGGAAGCATTCCCCGCATGGTCTAATAGACCAACTGAGGAACGTGCAGAACTGCTTATGAAATTGGCTGACGTAGTGGAGAAGAACAAAGAAGAATTAACGGAACTGCTTATGAATGAGAATGGGAAGCCGCTTCAGGCAAGCCAGGCTGAGATGGAAGACGCGATCCGGTGGTACCGGGCAATCGCATCGCAGCGTCTGGACGAAGAGATCTTGGAGGATTCCGAAGAACATAAGGTGGTATTGCAGTATGTGCCTCTTGGTGTAGTAGGGGCGATTGTCCCTTGGAATTTCCCTATGAATTTGGCAGCTTGGAAAATTGCACCGGCCCTGCTTACCGGGAATACACTGGTTGTTAAACCATCACCTAATACGCCACTGTCTACTCTTCGTATGGCAGAACTCGTTAAGGATTTATTCCCTAAAGGGGTACTAAATATCATCTCGGGTGGTGATGATCTGGGTCCTTGGATGACAGCGCATGAAGGATTGGATAAAATCTCTTTCACGGGTTCAACGGAAACAGGGAAAAAAGTAATGAAGAGCGCCTCAGATAATCTAAAACGGACAACCCTTGAGCTAGGTGGAAATGATGCCGCGATTGTGTTACCTGATGCAGATCCGAAGCAAGTGGCTGAAGGATTGTTCTGGGCAACTTTTGCGAATACAGGGCAAGTGTGTGTGGATGCAAAACGACTTTATATTCATGAAAAGATTTATGATGAAGTTCTGAAAGAAATGATCGCTTATGCGAAGACGATTCAGGTAGGAGATCCTTCTGATCCGAAGACGGGACTGGGTCCACTGCAAAACAAAATGCAGTATGATAAGGTAAAAGATCTCATTCAAGAGACGAAGGACGGCGGTGCCCGGATTGCCTATGAAGGAGAAATCCCTGTAGGTAAAGGATACTATATTCCCGTTACTATTGTAGATAATCCACCGGAAGATTCTCGTCTAGTTCAGGAAGAGCCATTTGGTCCCATTGTACCGCTCCTGAAATATCAAGATATTGATGAAGCAGTACAGCGTGCCAATAACACGAAGTATGGTCTTGCAGGTTCTGTATGGGGCAAAGATTTGGAGCTGGCTTATGATGTGGCTTCACGTCTTGAAACAGGAACGGTATGGATTAATGAATCCCAAGTGATGCAGCCTGACTTCCCATTTGGCGGCCATAAAGAGTCGGGAATTGGTGTAGAACACGGTAGAGCAGGACTTGCTGCTTTTACGAATTCAAGAACCGTGATGATAAAGAAAAAATAACGTTTATTTCATTGTTATAAACGGAATGAAGAAACCGCCGAGTTCTAGCTCGGCGGTTTTTATGCTTGGCGATCATAGGAACTATATTATCGCCAGTGATTTTCATACTTGGTTTCAAGCTCAGGTCGATGCTGAAAATGTGGCCGATATGATTATAGATCGTTTTAAATGGTAGCCGAAAAGACATTCCAAAACGGAATGCCGGTGTTAAATTATAGTTGGCTTCTCCGGTTCATCCGGCTGAGCTGTTTTTCGAGTTTGGCAAAACTTTCAGATAAAGATGTGATTTCCTGCTGTTGAATAGAGACCAGATGGAGTACATCATTTAGACTTCCTTTGTTGTATTCGGTCATGTCTACTGTTATTTCTGTTGCCGCTCCAAGATCCTGTAACATGGATTTCATCTCTAAAAGAGTCTCCTCTACAGGTGCAGTTACAGCTAAGGAGGAAGAATTTTGTTTGTGTATGAAAAGGGTGGGGATAAGTAGATTGTTAATCTGCTCATTAACCTGATTGAACTGATTGGCTAGTGCCAAAGATTGTTTGTTCTGCATTTCAAACGATTCAATGATATTTTCAATAGAAGACACGATCTCAATCGATCGTTGATTGGTTTCGTACGTGGCCACCTGCAGATCATTTTGATACTGACTAGCAGACTGAACGGATTCTGTAATTTTGGTAAGCATGGTTTCCATTGCGCTTTTGGCTTCTAATGCTCTCTGTCTTTCTTGTTCTTTCTCTTGCTGTAATGTGTTATTGAACTGCGCATACATCAGATTTACCACAGATACCAAAGAAAAAGTAATGATATAGAATAGAAGGTCTTGGACATTTGTTGAATGAAATATATTATCTCCTTGAGTAAAAAAATAAAAACTTAAGATAAACAAGGTGATGAGCAGTGTGAGTGCATTTATAATTCGATCCTGGTAGATGCCCATGATGGCCACATAAAAATACATTGTCATAATATTAATCATATGAGGGTCGATCTTAATTAATAAAAACAAAGCAATACCAATAACAATGGTAATAAAATATTTGATGTAAGGGATCGTTCGAACGAATTTGGGATGATTGGATATAAGTGTCACAGGTACAATAATGAGAAATATGGTACCCATTGCGAGAAGTATAAATTGGAGTGAGATCCCAATTGTAAAACTAAGCATTTCGTTCACCGTTATGGCTGCTGCAAGAACATAAACCAAACGGTTATTTCTTTTTTTTGTGAGATCAATATCAGTCACAAGTAGACCCCCCTGTTTCTCCTGGGCATTCTGTGTTCTAAAATTGATCTACACCGGTAGATAGCCATGGGTTACTTCTCCTCCTGTTAATAATGATTGCTATGTAAAGTATATCGGAAATTGTCGAAAAAGACTGTAGTTTTATGCAAATACGCAGTTATCTGTTTCAAAGAAGTATTCAAGGGATAGTATGAGTACATAAGATCAGTTATAATGAATCTTTCAAGATAAGGCAGAAAGGGTGACATAAAACATATGTTAACAATTACAGAATTTGAGGTACAGGAAATTAACGACCCCTTTGGTATTGTGGAAGGGAAAAGATATGAGTTCCAAATCGTAATCGATCCAGAGGAAGATGATGAGTTGTACTCTGAGAATGGGATCTACATTCGCGTCATTTATAGAGCGGACGAGCCTAAAGATGGAATTATTAAGTACGATTTGTATGAAAAAGTAACAGAAAAATATCTTGATTTTGATCTTGAAGAAGATGAACTGACCGTGCTTGAAACGTTCTGCAAAGAACACATCTAAATGTCGTTTAAGTAACGACATGGATTAATAAAGCATATTCTGTACAGCTGAAGGGCTGTGCAGGGTATGCTTTTTATTTTGTCCTCCTTTTACTAGATGGAATGGATATATATGTTATGATGAGTGCGTATTACATATTTAAGTTCAGGAGAGTAGAGATGAGTCCTAATCGAAAGATTCTAATTGTAGAAGATGACCAAGATATTGCTCGGGTAATAAAAGATTATCTTGTCCTTAATAATTATGAAGTTCGTGTTGCACATAGCGGGATCGAAGCATTACAAGCAATAGAAGTAGAAAACCCAGAATTTATTATTCTAGATATCATGCTGCCGGATATAGATGGAATCGAACTCTGTCGTCAAATTCGGGCAAACAACCCTGTGCCGATCCTCATATTAAGTGCACGAGGCAGTGACACAGATAAAGTGCTTGGACTTGGATTTGGCGCTGATGATTATATGACAAAACCGTTCTCCTTACGTGAACTACTTGCGAGAATTGGATCGAACCTACGAAGAGTTGAAATGCTAGGCACACAGCAAATGCAGCAAAGTGATGATCAAATTTTACATATCGGAAAGATTCGTATCGATAAGAAGGCATACCAAGTAACAAAAGAGGGGACAGAAATTTCGCTCTCCGCAAAAGAACTGGAGCTACTATTTTTTCTATCCAAGAATAAAAACCAAGTGTTCACAAAAAGTCAGCTGCTAGATGCCGTCTGGGGATACGCTGCTTATGGTGATGAAAATACGATTACCGTGTACATTCGCAGATTGCGTGAAAAACTGGAAGCGAATCCTTCAAAACCTGAATATATTCGGACGGTGTGGGGTGTGGGCTACAAGTTTAGTACAAACGAATGACGAGTCAGGGTGGGAGAACATAATGTATTTGAAAGATTGGATGCGGAAATGGCTGATCGCCGGGATGACTTGTCTCATTCTACTATGGGGATGCGGTGCAGGTATGCTCCTGACGCATTATAGCAGGCAAAATAATGCTTCTGAAGCTGTTATTAATCAGGTCAGGCTCCAAGTGAATGCCCTTAGGTTATACATAGCAGAGTATCATAAGCAGATTCCTTATGATTTAAAGTTACAGCAAACCCTCAAGTCCATGGCTCAAGATCAGCAAGTAAGTTTACTTTATACGAATCTAGAGGGAAAGATCTTGTACGATACCTTAGAAGAAAATACACGTGAGAACATCGATGTAAATACGGAACTTCATTACGATTTATATCATGCAAAAGAGAACCATGGCAATTATAGTATTGCTTTTCCCATCGTTGATGAAACAACGAATATTCAAGTGGGAAATGCAATTTTTACTATGCCTGAAAGTGAGATCTTCACACAGAAATCCTATGCTGTGCCTGCTTCTTTGTTCATTATGATGACTGTGATATTTCTTATTCTATGCTTCCTGCTGTTTCTTCTAGCAAAGAAAATAAGAACCAATATGATAGGACGAGTACATCAGTTGAAAGAGTATTCCGAAGCTATTTTAAAAGGGAACTACGAAAATACAATGGAGTACACAACGATGGACGAGATAGGTGAGGTTTATGCGATGTTTGACCAAATGAGAATGGAAATTATGCATCATAGCCGCCGGAGAGATGAACAAGAGCAAGCACAGAAAGAATTAATCTCTACGATCTCTCATGAACTGAAGACCCCTCTTACTACCCTTACCGCCTATATTGAAATGATTAGAGAGGGAGGATGCCGGGATATGACCTCTGTGATGGAATATGTAGAAGTGATGCATAACAATGCGCTCAAAATGACGCGATTAACAGAAGATTTACTACAGCACGCTTTACAGGAACTAGGACAAATCTCTGTCACGCTTACCGAACAATACAGTAAGGACATATTGACTAGAATCTTGCAGCCGGTCGGGCATTACGTTCGTTCTACTGGGGTGGTCTTTATAGAGCCCGAGCATATTCCAAATGTACTGATTCATGTCGATGCGAACCGGCTGGAGCAGGTGATAACAAACCTAATCTCTAATGCTTTAAAACATACATCTTCAGGAGATTCGATTCGTGTGGATACGGTGCTTGAGCATGGACATCTAAAAATAACCATAGCAGATACGGGAAAAGGAATTCTTCCGCAGGATCTGCCTTTTGTTTTTGATCGGTATTTTAAAGGGACATCGAGAATGAAACCAGAGGCCGCTGGGACGGGGCTCGGTCTTTCTATTTGTAAACATATTATAGAAGCACATCAGGGTTCGATTTCTTTTCAAAGTGTACCTGATCAAGGAACGGTATTTTATTGCTTCATCCCTGTAAGGTAACTCGTAACGGCTGTAATATTTCATTCATATTTAGATAAGGATTTATACATAAATACTCCCTACAATAAAGATTATACGTTATCTTGAGGAGGCTTTTATTGTTGAAAAAGGCAGTGATTCAGGCGAAAAACCTGTGTAAAACATATATAACAGGTACGGAACAATTCCATGCGATTCGTAATTTAGATTTAGAAGTGTATGAAGGAGATTTCACGGTCATCATGGGGAACTCGGGATCAGGGAAGTCCACACTGCTTTATTTGCTGAGTGGTTTGGATGCAGTAACTGTGGGGGAGGTTTATTTTCGAGAGGAACGAATTGACCGCTACACAGAGAAGCAATTAGCCGAGTTTAGAGCCCGCCGGATCGGATATATTTATCAAAGCATAAATTTAGTTCCTGATCTTACGTTATTCGAGAATATTGCTTTGCCTGGATATATTGCCGGGCAGTCTACTAAGAATGTGAAGGAATCGGTGCGTTCACTTCTAAAAGCGATGGGGATTGATGAACAGCAGCATCGTTTGCCGTCTCAAACTTCTGGAGGACAGCAACAACGAGCAGCAATTGCTAGAGCATTGATAAACAATCCAGACGTCATTTTTGCAGATGAGCCGACAGGAAGTCTCAATTATGATCAGGGGGTAGCCGTACTTGAGATTCTAACGGAAATGAATCGAAGAGGACAATCGGTGGTCATGGTCACGCATGATATGAAAGCAGCGGCTCGGGCAGACCGACTGATTATGATTCAAGACGGAAAAGTAGCAGATGTGCTTGAGTTTGGTAAATTTGATTCTAGTGATCTTTTGGATCGGGAATCGATTATCTTTTCTTGCATCTCAGGGAAGGAGTGAGCTGTATGGCTGCTGTATTCACTCTTTGTCTAGCTAACCTTAGAAAAAAGAAAATCCATAATGGACTAATCGGTCTATTAATCCTTCTATCAACGTTACTTTTGACCACTTCCATTAATGTGATTTCCAGTACTACAAATTTATTTACGGAGATGCATACGAGAACACAGGGGTCGCATGAGATGCTGCTTCTACGAGATGAACTACACAATCCGCAGCAGATCGCTCAGTGGTGGACAGAGCAGCAAGGGGTAGAAACTTCTCCTTTGCTTCCTTACCGGATGTTAGCGGGCATGTCGGTACAGGGTGAGGATCGGGCTGCCGAACTTTCCAATCTCACTCTCTATATGATGGATACGCTGACCCGTCCGTATGCAGTAGATGAGTTATTATTTGCGCAAGGGAAGGAGAGTGTATCTCCAGAAAGAGAGGAGATCTGGATTCCTACTTCGATCGCTTATCTATATGAGATAACGGTAGGAGACAGGCTGGAGTTCACCGATGGAGAGCGTCCATTCACCTTGGAAGTATCTGCACTTGTCATCGATATGCCATTTGGCGCACCGTTCGCTATAGAAGCACGGATATGGATGAACCATGAGGATTATGTACAGCAGACTCAAGGTATGCAGGGCACAGAACAATATATGATGGGACTTCGATATGATGATTATGATCAGAGTTCGGGGTACTGGGAGCGGTTTGAACAGGAGTTGGGTACTCCCTATTTGGAGACTAAGATCAGTTATGAGCAGATGTCTTCTTTTTATTTAATCATGAATAAAGCAATTGGATTTATTATGATTTTTCTAGGCGTTGTAATGACAATGGTCGCATTATTTACGATAGGTTACACCATTTCAGATGATGTGTTATCGAATTATAGAACGATTGGTGTGATAAAAGCATTAGGTTTATCTTCAGGTAAAATGGTTGGTATTTATCTAATGCAATATGCTTTTATTTCGGTAATGTCGATTATTCCAGGCTTATTAGCCAGCCAGTGGGTATCGAGGGTGATCATAGAAAGCTCATTATCATCGTTAAAACTAGCGGATTCACAAGAGAAGATCGGAGCCTATTTAATTCCTGTCGTTGCAGGTAGCTTCGTATGTGTGTTAATCATGCTCTTCGTTTTTCTATATGCTAGTAAAGCACGTCATATTCAGCCGATGCAGGCGATTCGGTACGGAATGTCAGAGATAGACTATAGCAAGAAGATGAAGCCATTTATGGGGAAAGAAACAGGACTCTTCTCATTTGGTAAGGCACCGCTTTTGGTTGTACTGGGATTAAAAAACATACGAAAAAACAAGAAGGCTTCTATGCTCATGACGCTTCTAGCTACGATTATGACGGCTGTTCTTGTTCTGGGATTTGTTCTCCTATACAGCATTAGTAACATTAAGCAGACATCGGCATCTTGGGGGTATGATTCCTCAGATATTTCTTTACGAGTTGTAAATTCTTCTACCTTCTCCCTTGAGTCATTTAATCAAATGTGGTCTTCTGACCCAAGGATCAAAAATATAACATGGCAAGGGTACGTGAATGGTGTCGTATCTTCAGAAAAGCATGGGGGTTCTCATGATGAAGATCGGAAGTCTATGAACTTTAGTATTTCGGCACTGGGTGGAAATTATGATGAAGTAGGATATACCACGCTTAAAGGAAGAAATCCGCAAGTGAAGAATGAGATTGCTATCGGTATCCGCGTTGCAGAGGAGTTAGGCAAAGATGTAGGGGATGTCATCGAGGTTTATATCGAAGGAACCAAACAATCCTTCCTCGTCAGCGGTATTTTTCAATCGATTGCAAACCAGTCCGTATCCGCAAGAATTATGGCAGATGCCCTGCACGATCAATTTGGCGATTATATTGTTGCATTTGTAAATATCAACCAGGAACAAGATGCGGATGAAATTGTTAGTGAAATAAATGGAAGGTATGAAAATTCGTTGTTAGCAGCGACGATGCAGTCGTTATTAGATGCCACATTCAAACAAGCGGTAGCCTCTTTGCTCCTTCCAATGAGCATGATGGGGTTGTTGTTCACCGGAGTAACGATTATCATCATATACAGTATCAGTCGAATGACCATTCGAAAAGAAAGCAAAACCTACGGCATTTATAAATCGATCGGATTATCTTCACAGGATCTTCGATTATCGATTTCGATAGGGCTGATTGTTCTTTCTGCTGTGGGAGTCATCATCGGTATTCTACTGGGGGTTTATTTACTTCCGAGCTTGCTTGGAACGATTCTATCAGATTATGGGATTGCGGAGCTTCCTTTGATTTTGCACTGGGGAGGGATTCTTTCTTTTGCGGCTGTTACATTCATTGCTGTAGGAATAGGTTCGTGGGCTTCCTCAAGAGTGATCGCTGCCACATCTCCACGAATTCTTGTGATTGATTAGTTCGGCGTTAATCGAGAACACATTATAGGGTGGAAGAAAGGGAGATATGCACAGTGAATCATAAAAAATTGTTTAACGATGGCTGGGAGTTTTGTAAGAGTGATTTAGAAACAACGGCTAGAACAGAACTTGATTTTGGGCCGGTAGATATCCCTCATGACTGGCTGATTTATAACACATTAGATTTATATGAAAATAGTATTGGTTGGTATCGTAAGCGCTTTACCATCTCGAAGAAAGAGAAACACACGTTAATCTGCTTTGATGGTGTTTATATGGACTCTACTATTTATGTGAATGATACGTATGTTGGAGAATGGAAATATGGCTACTCCTCCTTTGAATTTGAGATTACAGACGCGCTCATTGAAGGGGAGAATGAGATTCTCGTGAAAGTCGTACATCAAAGTCCTAACAGCCGTTGGTATTCGGGAGCGGGCATTTATCGCAATGTATGGCTTAAGACAAGAGAAAGCAGTTATATCGAGACAAATGGAGTGTATATACACACAAATCAAGAAGGGCATAAATGGAGTATTGAAATTGACACTGATCTACATAGCGCTGGGGAAACTCAGCTATTACATACATTGCTGTACAAAGACCAAATGATTACGAATGGTGTAGAGATAATTTCCGGAAAAGATCAAGCGGTTTCAAAGGTAAGTCAAGTTCTCTATACCGAGAATCCTTTGCTATGGAGCACAGATGAGCCACATTTGTATCAGCTGAGAACAGAACTATTATGTCTCTTGCCTGACGATATAGCGGAAAAGGAATGGAAGGTCGTTGAAAGCATCACTCAGAACATCGGATTTCGAACTCTAGTCATGGACCCTCAGCAAGGGTTGAAGTTAAATGGCAAGAAGATGAAGCTGAATGGGGTATGCGAGCACCATGACTTGGGCGCATTAGGGGCAGCATTTAATGTAACGGCCCTACGAAGACGGTTTGAAATTTTGAAGGATATGGGCGTTAATGCCATTCGGACAGCGCACAATATGCCTGCAGTAGAGTTTATGGATTTAGCCGATGAGATGGGGATGCTGATTGTCTCGGAAGGTTTTGATATGTGGGAAAGACCGAAGACAAGCTATGATTATGCACGTTTTTTCAAGGAATGGGCTCCAATTGATGTGAAAAGCTGGGTAACGCGGGACCGCAATCGTCCGAGTCTGCTCATGTGGAGTATCGGAAATGAAATTTATGATACGCATGCAGATGAGCGAGGGCAAGAAGTAACAAAGATGCTCATGGAAGAAGTCCAACTACATGATTACAAAGGAAATGCCAAAGTGACGATTGGCTCGAACTATATGCCATGGGAAAATGCACAGAAATGCGCAGATATCGTGAAGCTAGCCGGCTATAATTATGCGGAAAAATATTATCACAAGCATCACGAAGAGCATCCTGACTGGATCATTTACGGTAGTGAGACCGCATCGGTTGTTCAAAGCCGTGGGATTTATCACTTCCCGTTCGAACAATCCATTCTTGATGATGATGATGAACAGTGCTCGGCACTCGGGAACAGCACGACGAGCTGGGGAGCAAAGTCAGCAGAAGCATGCATTATCGCAGAAAGAGATGCGCCGTTCTCGCTGGGGCAGTTTATTTGGACAGGGTTTGATTATATCGGTGAGCCGACACCGTATCATACAAAAAACTCATATTTCGGACAGATCGATACGGCTAATTTCAAGAAAGACGCTTATTATATCTATCAAGCTGCATGGACGGATTATAAGAAGAAGCCGATGGTTCATATTTTCCCCTATTGGGATTTTAACCCGGGTCAAATCATTGATGTTCGTGTCTGCTCAAATGCACCGAAGATTGAACTTCAGCTCAACGGGGAAACGGTAGGAACTTATGAAATCGATCATGAGCACGGAGATCAGCTGGTAGGCTGGTGGAAAATCCCTTATGAAGTAGGAGAACTCAAAGCAATTGCATATGATGAGTTAGATCAAGTGATTGCTGTTGATGTGAGAAAATCCTTTGGTAATGCAAGCAAAATCGGTTTGAAGTCGGATCAGAATGCGGTTATAGCCAGTGGAACGGATGTGGCCTTTGTCGAGATTTCGATGGAAGATGAGCATGGTAATCCGGTAGAAAATGCGAGCAACCGCGTACAAGTGCAGGTTACAGGAGCCGGACGTCTGTTAGGCTTAGACAATGGTGACAGTACAGATTACGATCCATACAAGGGCACAAGCCGAAGATTGTTCAGCGGTAAACTTATGGCGATCATTGGGACAACTTTAGAGCCAGGTGCGATCCAAGTTGAGGTTTCTTCAAGAGGGTTAGAAAGTCAGAAGCTGGAGATTACATCTCTACCTATAGATGAAAGCGTATTAGAAGGGATTTCGGCAAGTATGCAAAACAAAGAGCTGCAGCCTAATCTAGGAAATATGGATGAAATCCCTCTTCGCAAAATCGAACTGCTGAGTCCTTCCGGACAACAGTTTGATGAATCCATAAAAGAGATGACGGTAAAAGCTAATCTATTCCCTGCGGACACTTCGTATCCAGATGTGATATGGAGTGTGGTAAATGATGCAGGAATTGAGTCCAACCTAGCCCAAATCGAATCCTTTGGCCAAGAAGCGAAGATTAGGGCACTCGGGGATGGAAGCTTTCGAGTACGCTGCATGAGTAAGAATGGCTCGGAGAAGACCAGAATGATATCCCAGTTGGAATTCACTGCAACAGGTTTGGGTACGGCTTTTAAAGATCCGTACAGCTTTATCTTTGGAGGTTTATACGATGAAGTAAAAGGGGAAGTTGGCAATGGAAATGAACGAGGGGTAGCGACAAGCCGTGATGGGGAAACACAAGTCTGCTATCGCAATATCGATTTCGGTGCCTATGGATCGGATCTGATTACGATTCCTATCTTCGCTCTAGATGATGAACCTTATGAACTGCAGATTTGGGAAGGTATGCCGGAGGAAGAAGGCAGTGAACTGCTGGCCGATGTAGTGTATCAGAAAAAGTCCCAGTGGAATGTCTATCAAGCGGAAACGTATCAATTATCCAAAAGACTCCGCGAGGTCACGTCCCTTTGCTTTGTTTTGCAGAAGAAGGTGCATATCAAAGGCTTCTCGTTTGAGAAGAAGAATCGGGCCTTTGAGATGAATATGGCGACGGATTGTGATCGTATTTACGGGGATACATTTACCTTGTCTGAACAAGGAGTGGAAGGGATCGGAAACAATGTCTCCCTTACGTTCGAACAGATGGATTTCGCAGCAGAAGGAGCTTCAAAGCTTGTCATTTATGGAAGATCGCAGATAGATAAGAATACCATTCATGTTCGCTTTGAGAATGGTGAAGATTCAAACAATCAACTTATCGAATTTACCGAGTCCGAAGGATATGTGGAACGTGTATTTGAGCTAGAGAGAGTCACTGGGCTGCAGAAAGTTACCTTTATCTTCTTGCCTGGAAGCAATTTTGATTTTGGCTGGTTCCGATTCGTACAATAAGGGTTGTTGGGATGAAATTTAGATTTTTCGGTAGCTAGCTATTTCCGCCGTACAGGCACGAATAGGTGTATGCCTACATACAATGATTAGACGACAAACCAAGAACTGTCCCGAAAATTGTAGGAGGTGTCACCCGTGCCTGGATTATTTACGGCGATTGCACTATTTATTAAAGAACTTTCTTTACTGGTGTCTTATGTTAAAAATAATGCATTTCCTCAGCCTTTGTCTGAGAAAGACGAAGCGAAGCATTTAAAGCAAATGGCGGAAGGCGATGCCCGCTCGCGTAATTTGCTTATTGAACATAATTTACGGCTGGTTGCACATATTGTGAAGAAATTTGATAATACCGGTGAAGATCAAGAAGACCTGATTTCCATTGGAACGATCGGTCTGATCAAAGCAATTGAGAGTTTCCAGCAAGGAAAAGGGACGAAACTGGCGACATTTGCTGCACGTTGTATAGAGAATGAGATACTGATGCATCTCCGCTCCTTGAAGAAGACAAGAAAAGACGTTTCTCTTCATGATCCGATAGGAACTGACAAGGAAGGCAACGAAATTACTCTTATAGATATCCTCGGTACCGAAGCGGATGAGGTTATGGAGAAGGTTCAGCTTAAGATAGAGAAGAGCAAAATCTATCAAAACCTTGATATACTCGATGATCGGGAGAAAGAAGTGGTAGTGGGCAGGTTTGGTCTTGTAACCGGCGGAGAAGAGCGGACACAGCGAGAGATTGCGAAGGAATTGGGCATTTCGCGTTCCTATGTTTCTCGTATCGAGAAAAGGGCACTGATGAAACTGTATCATGAGTTTTATAAGGCGAAGCAATAATAGTGAAATAACTTTAGTAAAGTGGAATATAGCTTAGACGTCCTATATAGGGCGTCTATTTTATTTTTATTATCAATCAGTTGATGAATAAGGCAACAAAGAAAAGTGACGAGGACGTAGTAAATCTAAGGAGAGAGGATAGATGTTGACAACATTTACCAAATTCTTCTATAATTTAATCACTATAATGAAACCCCTTTCATAAATGATTGTTTTAAAATGATTACGTTTATCGCTGCGTACGATCCTTAGAAAATTCCATGCATTCGATCAGCGATTCGACTATTGCGTTCAGAGAGGAAGGTAAGGAATTTATGACTAATAGGTTAGAGGACTCTGGATTACAAACATTATCAAGCAATCAACCGCAGCAACAAATACAGCTTCATTACGATGCTAAGAGTTTTATCATTGGGGGCAAGAGAGTATTCCTGAACATTGCTTCAATTCATTATTTTCGGATGCCGAGGCAAGAATGGCGGGAAGTGCTGGTTAAGGCGAAGCTTGCAGGAATGAATTGCGTCGATACTTATTTTGCATGGAATGTACACGAACAGGAAGAAGGGAAGTGGGACTTTAGCGGCGATAACGATTGTGGGGCTTTTCTTGATTTATGCTCTGAGCTTGGATTGTGGGTTATTGCGCGTCCGGGTCCGTTTATATGTGCGGAATGGGATTTCGGTGGTTTTCCATACTGGCTGAAGACAAAAGAAAACATTCAGTTCAGAACAGACAATGAAGCGTATCTCCGTTACGTTTATCTTTACTTGGATCAGATTGTTCCTGTTATTCGTTCTCGTCAATTGACGAAAGGCGGTTCCGTTATTCTCGTACAGGTAGAGAATGAATATGGATATCTGGCTGAAGACGCGCCCGGCATAACTTACATGAACGGTCTTCGTGATGCTTTGCTGGAGCGGGGAATTGAAGTACCTTTGATCACCTGTGAGGGAGGCGCGGAAGGAACGATTGAAGGGGCGAACTTTTGGTCAGGTGCGGACGGACATTATGAGAAGTTAACACGTAAGCAGCCAGATGTTCCGAAGCTGGTAACTGAATTTTGGACGGGGTGGTTTGAGCATTGGGGAGCGCCAGCGGCTACGCAGAAAACGCCCGATTTATACGAAAAGCGAATCATGGAGGCGATTCGTGCAGGTTTTGACGGAATCAGTCATTATATGTTTTTCGGCGGCACCAATTTCGGGGGATACGGAGGGCGTACGGTAGGAAGCAGCGATATTTTTATGGTGACCTCCTATGATTATGATGCTCCTTTATCAGAATACGGACGCATTACAGACAAATATAGAACGGCCAAAAAGATGTCTTTGTTCACGCAGGCACTGGGTGAAATCTTACTAGAATCGGAGCCATTAGATAACGGCGAGGCACGTTGTGAGGAAGGCATCAAACTCCAAGGTAGGCAATGGAATGGGCAAAAGCTTTGGTTTGCCGAGAGTATCAAGCAGGAGAAGGGAATGTTTTCGGTAACGCTAGAAAACAACCGAACACTTCAGGTGTCGATCAAACCGGGACAAATCGTTCCGATACTTGACCGGATTGAAATTTGTCCAGGTCTAAAGCTCACAAGCAGCGGGTTCGTGATCGGAAACGACCGGATTGGTGAAATCCAAACTGTGATCTTAGCGGGAGAAGACGGAGGACGTACACATATCGTATTCGAAGCAGATCAGGACCTTCATTACGATAACGTAGGAAATATCCCATATGAAAGTAGTAAGGATGGCCGAACACTACATTTGGACGTATTTCATTTCCAGACACCTCAGCGAATTCGGCTGATGGCGGGCGGGCAGCTAGTTGAAGTCTTCATGTTAAATCGTTTTATGTCCGATAGAGCCTGGAGGATCCAAGGGGACGAAATTCGCTGGGCAATCGGCTGGACGGACATCGACTTTGAGGCTGGTGGCAACATTATCGGAGTAATCGGCGGATCCGATTGCGAACCGTTCCTTTTAGGGGATTGGGGGCGTGAAAAAGAGGATGTACAGGATCGTGCGGACAGAATAACAAGCAACTCCGGTAATGCGATCAAACCACTAGTACCGCCAAGCTTGTCGGAATGGAAACAGAAAACCGTAAATCTTCTTTCGCTTACATCAGGGGAGCTTACGGAACGTCCTCGTGGATTTGCAGAGCTGGATCTTGAATTTGGTTATCTCATATATAGCAATGATGTGGAGTGTGATCAGGATCAAGAAAGCACTCTTATTTTCTCAGCCATACAGGACTCTGCACGTTTGTTTGTTAACGGACAAGAACAAGCGATGATTCGCCAGGTCGGCGCGGCATCGGCTGCTGTCCGACTGTCCAAAGGCCACAACAAGCTGCAACTGCTTGTACAGCATATGGGTAGTCTCAATTTTTCCCCATTCTTGGGGGAAGAGAAGGGGATATTCGGTCCCGTTTATATGGACGGCTCGGCCGTTGAACTTCGAAGAGATTGGTATAGTGGCGAAGAGGTTGTCCATCTGGATGAGGTACATACCCGAACATTTACTTCTGCGTTAACACGAACGTTCGAGCTGATGGCGAATGACCAAGCGATACTGGTAGGTGCGTTAAACAGCGGACTTCGAATTAACGGCAAGGATGTTCTTATGGAAGATTATCAAAACTGGTTTGCCTATCACGCTGTCGACATTTCTGCCTATCTCATCAGCGGCACTAATACGATTGAAATGCCAGTATCCAAAACACCTGTGAATCGGTTGGAGTTGCTAACGTATAACAGGTCACGGGAGTTAACAAATTGGTCGTCAGTCTTAATGGAAGACGCAGTGGAGTTTGAGGAAGATTCAGGCACCAGTAAAATGGGTCCTACCTGGAATCGCAGCACATTCGATCTTCCAGCAATTCCAGAGGATTTGAATCCTAAGCTGAAGCTTCGTATGACCGGAATGAGCAAAGGTTATATACTTCTGAACGGCAAAAACCTTGGACGCTATTGGCAAATCGGGCCTCAGGAGGATTACAAAGTTCCAATGGCGTGGCTGAAACAGACGGGCAATGAGTTAATCTTGTTTGATGAAGAGGGCAGACGGCCAGATTCAGTACGTTTCTTATATGATGTGCAATCGAATCAAAGCTGGAAAACATTAATTTAATTGTAATTTAGAGAGGATTTATAATAGGCTAATCGTGAAATCAGGAAGGAAGCGTTAGGCTTGAGACAGGTCACCATATATGATATTGCAAAAGAAGCAAATGTATCGGTTTCAACTGTATCCCGGGTATTAAACGATACCGCGCCAGTAAAGAGATCTACTCGTGCCAAGATTGAAGAAGTCATTCAAAAACACAATTTTCAGCCTAATGCGATGGCTAGAAGCCTGCTTACAAATGAAACGGGAATTATCGGTGTAATCGTTCCGGATCTTACCAATCCCTTTTTCCCTGAAGTATTCGCCGGAGCGGAAGAAGAGGCGCAGCAGTCGGGACATACATTCTTGCTTAGTAATACAATCGGCGATTATGCTAAGGAATCGCAATATCTTAGTATTCTGCGAGAGAAGCGTGTGGACGGTATTATATTTTTGGGAGGAAGGATCAATTTAAAACACTGCGAAGAGCATCTAGTACAGGAGCTCGTGCAGTGTGCAAGCGTCATTCCGACTGTATTAGTCAATGGAGCTTTACGCAAAACCGACTTGGTTAGGGTAGTCACGGACGAGTCAGCAGGGACTGCTCTTGCAGTCCGGCACTTGACCCTACTTGGACATAGAGAAATCGGCTTTATCGGAGGAGAAAGTCATATGACGACAACTTCCATCAAGTTACGGGCATTCCGAAAGACGATGAAAGATGAGGGACTCGATGTTCGGGAGGAATGGTTACTACCCGACAGTTTTTCGATTGATTCGGGTAAGCGACAAATGCTGAAGCTCTTGGCGATGGAGGAGAGACCGACTGCCGTATTCTGTGTCAACGATTATACGGCGATTGGAGCAATTAAGGCAGCAACAGAGGCGGGTTTGTCGATTCCAGATGACATGTCTATTGTTGGGTTTGATGATATTCCGTTGGCGCATCATTTTATTCCGGAGCTAACTACTGTTTCCCAGCAGGCACATGAGCTGGGCAGAACGGCAGTTAAAGTGCTAAAAGCGATGATGAACAATGAAAAAGTGAAGAAGCTTACCTCGCTCGAGCCGCAGCTTATTATTCGGCAAAGCTCGGGACTTCGGAGTTGATAAGTCTTCTACAGCACTCTCATAAAAGTGAAATTCTTTTTATAAGAGCAGCATCCGAAATGTTGGGTTGCTGCTTTTTAGCGTGCTGAAATATTCCCATACTTGAATAATTATTATTCTGGTGAACGGACTAAAATGTTGAAATGTAATTTGAGGAGTGTTAGAAAAAAAGAAACAAATTGTAATATTGACCAAATAATGGAATAAGGATATAATGAAATGGGTTTCATGAAAACCCTTACATAATCTAATTTACGCGAAAGATGCACTGTTTTTGGGGGGAGGATAGAAGCAATTTTTTAACCGAACCGTCTTGTTTGCATTCGTTTAATCATCCATTAAGGGGAGTGGGTTTAACGTGAAACAGTTGAAACCGATGTTGATTGTTTTTTTATTAGCTGTGTTGATGATTATGACTGCATGCAGCGGCAACAACGGGGGAGATACACCGGAAGTTCAGACTCCGGAACCCGAGGCTCCAGTCGTAACGCAGGCTCCAACCGAAGAGCCTGAACCGGCTGCCCCAGATTTGGGAGGCAGAGAGATTCGCATTTCGCATTGGTGGGATGCAACACCAGCAGGAGATTCGGAAGCGGATGAACTGGCCCGGGAAAGAATTAAAAAGGTAGAAGAGAAATACAACGTCAAAATTAAATACCTAAACACGGAATATTGGTCGACTTCTGAGAAGCTGTCGTCTTCTGTTATGGCTAACGATCCATTTGCAGAAATCGTTCGTCTGCCTGACGGATTCATCTGGGGACTGATGAACGGCGGATTCTTAATGCCATTGGAAGATTACCTGAAAGATACGCGCGTTGCTCAAGACGTAATTGATTCAATGCGTTTTGGCGGCGAGCATGTATACGGACTTGAAAGCTGGTATAACCCGAATGACTCGGGCATGTTCTACAATAAACGCATCTTCAAGGAAGCTGGTTTAGAAGATCCTCAACAATTGATGGATAAGGATAACTGGAACTGGACGACAATGCTGGATGCTGCGAAGAAACTGACTGTAGACAATAATGGTGATGGTAAAGTGGACCAACATGGTCTGGCTGGAGCACATTATGTTATCTCAGAATTGTTGATCGCAAGTAACGGCGGACGTATCTTCGATGAAGCCACCAAGAAAGTAGTATTTGACTCTCCGCAAGCCATAGAAGCTCTTAACTTCGAATACGATCTGTACAACACTCACAAAGTTATTAAAGAAAATGAAGGAAATGACTGGGAAGATCCAGCAAAATATTTCGCGGAAGGCAAGATTGCGATGTATCCAGGCGGAATATGGGAAATCGAAGGACGTCTGACAGATAAAATGCAAGATGAATGGGGTTATGTCTACTTCCCTAAATCACCTAGCTCATCATCCTATTCAGATCCGATCGGACAAACCGCTTCTTATGTCATTCCTAAAGGCGTTAAGGATGCAGAAGTTATCGTGAAAATTTGGGAGGAACTGCAGGATTTTGATAATTGGGAATCCAACCGCCAACTTTCGCTTGAAAATGTGCTCCCGGACGAAACCTCGATCGCTAATGCGATGAATGAAGATGGCAAGGTACAGCGAGTATTTGGCGGACGCTTCGGCGGCCTAGGTGTTAAAGATCAACTCGACTCCGTGACAGGCAAGTTTGTTAAAGGTGAAATTACGCCATCAACGGGTGTCGCTCAAGTGATTGGACCCGCACAAGCGGCTGCTGACAAAGTGCTGAGCGGCGAGATTGAAGATAAGAAAGAGTAGATTCAAAAAGACTTATATGTAAAAAAGCAGCCTGTCCGGTTTTCTGGCTATGAAGATCGGCGGGCTGACAAAATAAAGATTCCGCTAGTTTGCAAAAGGGGGATATTAGGTGAAAATCGCCTTTTCCAGAATGACCGTCTCATGGCTGATTCTCATCACTATGCTGATCTCGATATTGGTTTTCCCTATACCTCAGTCTAGCGCGTCTAGTACTGGAACCGCAGCAAATACAGAAGCCGATTCACTCATCGACCAGAACTCTTTGACAGCTACTTTGGATAACAGCTACGACCAATATTTGGAGCAGTACAAAAATGAAGACCGGCCGAGTGGCGAGATTGTGATCCAAGGAGCGGACTATACAAACGCTAATGAAATGAAACCTGAAATCGTAAACGAATTAGGTGGACTAGCGGGTGATTTCGTCAAGACGGGGGAAAGTGGCTCCATTAGCTGGGAACTTGATGTACCGAAATCGGGCTTATATCATATCGCCGTTCGTTATTTTCCGATAGAAGGAAAAAGCTCGGCAATCGAAAGGGAATTGTTGATTGACGGAGTACTTCCATTCTCCAGTGCTAAAAACCTTACTTTTCACCGGGTATGGAAAAACGAGAGCGAGCAAATCGCACAAGATAACAGGAACAATGAGCTGCGCCCTCGGCAAGTCGAATCACCGATATGGCAAGAATCGCTGCTTAGAGATACAGAAGGATATTACGAAGAACCATATATGTTCCATTTCTCGGCAGGTAAACATACGTTGACATTCGTCTCTTCCAGAGAACCGGTGGCACTCGATTACATCAAATTGTTCCAATATGATATGCCTGCTGCTTACGAAGAGGTGAAGGCGGGCTATGACTCTAAAGGTTATAAAGAGACAAGCGGTCATTTGATTAAAGTTCAGGGTGAGAGTGCTTCTTACAAATCTTCTCCGACTTTATATCCCATTCCCGATCGTTCCAGTCCGTCTACAGAACCTTACGACGTGTCGAAGATCAGAATGAATACGATCGGAGGAAATAATTGGAGATTACCAGGCCAATGGATATCCTGGGAAATTGAAGCACCGGAGGATGGATTATACCGAATTGCTCTTAAGAGCAGACAAGAATTGCTTCGGGGAATTTACTCTACACGCTCACTATGGATTGATGGAGAAATCCCGTTTAAGGAAATGATGCAAATTCCGTTTCATTACGACTCGGATTGGCAGATGAATGTACTCGGCAACGAGGAAGAGCCCTATTTATTCTATTTGACTAAGGGGAAGCATGAGCTGAAATTTGAGGTCAGTTTAGGTGCAGTTGCACCTTTGATTCGCCAAGTAGAAGCAAGTGTCCTCGAAATTAATGCGATGTATCGAAAAATCTTGATGATTACCGGTAATGTTCCAGATCCTCACCGAGATTATCAATTAAATAAGCAAATTCCCGACATGGTTGAAGTGTTTAAGAAACAAAGCGACATTTTATATGGTGTGTCGGAAGAGTTAGTACGTCTAACGGGTGAAAAGAGCGATAAAACCGCTGTCCTGAACAAAACAGCTTATCAGCTTGCAGATTTGGCGGCAAAACCAGAATCCGTTCAGAAGAGGCTTAATCAATTCAAAATCAATGTAGGCAGCGTCGGTGCTTGGCTTCTCGAGGTTAGAGAACAGCCGCTTGAAATCGATTACTTAATTCTTGCATCATCTGACGAAAAGCTGCCTAAAGCAAATTCTTCTTTTGGTAAAAAGATGGTACACGAGGTATCGTCCTTTTTCACTTCCTTTTTTGAAGATTACAATACGATCGGAAACACGGCCGAAGATGAAGAGTCCATAACGGTATGGATCGGAACCGGGCGTGATCAGGCACAAGTGCTGAAAGCAATGATTGATGATACGTTTACACCGCTTAGCGGAATTAGTGTGAATCTGAAGTTGGTCAATCAGGATGTACTTCTTCGTGCATCGCTCGCGGGGGAAGGCCCCGACGTGGGTATGCAGGTCGGAAACGATGTGCCGGTCAATTTTGGTATGCGGAATGCAGCGGAGGATTTAACGAAATTCCCAGACTACGAGACGGTTATAAAACAGTTCAGAGAAAGTGCAACAGTTCCTTATCAATTTGAGGGTGAAGTATTTGGTTTGCCTGAGCAGCAAATCTTTAATATGCTCTTTTACCGAAAAGATATTTTGGAGGAGCTGAATTTGGACCCACCGCAAACGTGGGAGGATGTATACGCGCTGATCCCAGTTCTGCAGAAAAACCATATGGATTTTGCTCTTCCACTTGCTCAATCGACAGGTGTACCCGTGCTTGAGGCAAACCGTGCTTTTGCAATGATGCTGTATCAGATGGACGGATCCTTTTACCTCAACAACGGTGCCAAAAGCGGTCTAGATACGGAGATTGGACTCAGCGCCTTCAAGAAATGGACCGACTTCTATACGAGTTACAAGCTACCCTTGATTTTTGATTTTCCAATGCGGTTTCGTACTGGTGAAATGCCGATTGGGATTCAGGATTACACCTTTTACAACTATTTGACCGTGTCCGCGCCTGAAATTAAAGGGCTATGGGAATTCATTCCGGTTCCGGGTTTAAAGCAGGCCGATGGAACAATTCGGCGTGATGTCGCTAGCAGTGGAACATCTACCATTATGCTCAAGGGAGCGAAGAACAAGGAAGCGGCATGGGAGTTCATGAAATGGTGGGTAAGCAAGGACGCTCAGGTACGATACGGTAGAGAAATGGAAGGACTGATGGGCGCCGCAGCACGTTATCCAACAGCCAATATTGAAGCACTTAAGGAACTGCCATGGCCGGCTCGTGATTATAAGAATCTGGAAGAGCAATGGCAATGGGTAAAGGGTGTACCAGAAGTGCCGGGCGGTTACTTCACAGGAAGGCATCTGGACAATGCGCTTCGTGAAGTGATTAACAATGGTACAAACACGGCCGATGCCCTTTATGACTATGTACAGGAAATCGACTATGAAATCATGGAAAAACGTAACGAGTTCAAGTTGGATGGTCAGGACTAGGGAGGGTCTCTTTTGCCAAAAACGAAAATAGCTGCCGAGATGATGATGCAGCCGAATGGTCGCCCTGTCCGGTTGCAAGGGAAGTGGAAGTTATTCGTCAAGGACATAAAACGGGATCGGCATGCGTACGTCCTGCTAGCTCCTTATGTTTTGTTGTTCATGTTGTTTACCGTGCTTCCGGTCGTTATATCTATCTTTTTCAGTTTTACGAGTTTTAATATGCTGGAGTCTCCGAGCTGGGTGGGCTGGGAGAACTATTCCAAGCTGTTATGGAACGATGATGTATTCCTGATTGGGCTTAAAAATACGATGATCTTTGCCGTTATTACGGGACCGGTCAGCTATATTGCCTGTTTCGTCTTTGCCTGGCTTATTAATGAACTTAAACCGAAGGTTAGGGCATTTATGACGCTCGTTTTTTTCGCACCGTCGATATCAGGAAACGTATTTTTTATATGGCAAATTATTTTTTCAGGTGATTCGTACGGCATTATGAATGGATTGCTGATGAAGATTGGGGTGATCTACGAGCCGATTTTATGGCTTCAAGATACGAAATACATGCTCGCGATCATTATTATCGTTCAATTATGGCTGAGTCTCGGAACCAGCTTTCTGGCATTTATTGCTGGTTTGCAGACGGTTGATCGGACGCTGTACGAGGCGGGGGCGGTAGATGGAATCAAAAACCGCTGGCAAGAGGTTTGGTTTATTACACTACCTTCGATGCGGCCTCAATTGATGTTTGGTGCCGTAATCCAGATTACAGCTTCCCTTGCCGTAGCAGACGTCGCAATGGCTTTAGCAGGTTTTCCAAGCGTGCAGTATGGAGCTCATACGGTCGTTACCCACTTGGTCGATTATGGCACGATTCGTTTTGAAATGGGTTATGCGTCCGCCATTGCTACCGTACTGTTTGTACTGATGCTAGGCTCGAATCTGATTATTCAAAAGTTGCTGAAGAGGGTGGGGGAATAGCTAGATGAAACTCTCTCTACGTCTTGAAAAAAAGTTGAACCGCTCCTGGCAAGTAGATCTCTTGCTATTCCTTTTACTTGGTTTGTTTGGTGCTTTTATGGCGTTACCGTTGATCTATGTCATTAATAATGCATTTAAACCGCTAGATGAGTTGTTCGTATTCCCGCCTACGCTGTTTGTGAGAAATGCGACACTCGATAACTTTCTGGATTTGTTTCAAGTGATGAAAAGCTCTTGGGTCCCATTTTCAAGATATATTTTCAATACGTTCTTTATAACGGCGGTAGGGACTGCAGGACATATTCTGCTCGCTTCGGCGGCAGCTTACCCGCTGGCTAAGATCAAATTCCGTGGTCATAAAGTATTGTTTACGCTTATTGTTCTTTCGTTGATGTTTTCTCCGCATGTAACGGCTATTCCAAACTATATGATCATGTCTGTCTTGGGATGGATTGATTCATATCAGGCTGTTATTGTTCCGGCGTTCGCATATCCACTTGGCTTGTATTTGATGAAGCAGTTTATGGAGCAAATACCTGATGCACTGCTCGAAGCTGCCAAGATTGACGGAGCTAGTGAATACCGTATTTTCTGGCGGATTGTCATGCCGCTCGTTAAGCCAGCTTGGTTGACACTACTCATTCTGATGATGCAAATACTGTGGGGAACAGATGGAGGCAGTTTTATTTACAGCGAGCAGCTTAAGACGATGCACTATGCGATGGGGCAAATCGTTCAAGGCGGTATTGCCCGCGCAGGGGTGGGAGCCGCAGTTGCAGTAATTATAATGACGGTGCCGATCGTAACGTTTATTTTGTCACAAAGCAATGTGATTCACACGATGGCTTCGTCCGGAATGAAGGACTAAAGCGATGGGGGCGTATAGCTTGATAATGAAGCGATCGATTTTGATCCTAGCGGCAGCGATGATTATATTCGGACTAAGTCCGAAGCCGGCTCAAGCATCGCCGTACGAGGGATATACTTATTCGTATTGGGAAGATGACGTTAAGTCGCCGATTGCTTATCTTCCTTCCAGGATGATAACGGGCCAGGAGTTAGGGATTGGACCATTCACGACGCCGAGTGATATGTTTGCGGCGCCTGACGGTAAACTGTACGTTCTGGATTCCGGTAACGGGCGAATTGTAGTGCTTAACAGGGAGTGGAAGGTGATCGACCAAATCCAAGGTTTCGATAATAATGGCAAACAGGACAGCTTTAATAAACCGGAAGGCATTTTCGTTACCGCAGCAGGCCGTGTTTTTGTAGCGGATACCGAAAATAGGCGCGTAGTCGTATTAGACGAAAATGGAAAGTTTATCAGAGAAATTGGTGCTCCGAAGTCGGAGGTGCTCAGTGACAATTTCGAATACTTCCCACGCAAAGTTATTGTCGATAAAGCCGGCCGTATCTACGTCGTTGCGAGAGGCGTCTTTGACGGCATTATTGAGTTTGATAACGAAGGCGGCTTTACCGGTTTTATAGGTACCAATAAAGTGCAATTCGATCCTGTCGATTTGTTCTGGAAAACAGTATCCACCAAAGAACAACGAGAAAAGATGATCCGCTTTGTCCCGATTGAATTTAATAATACGGATTTAGATGCAGACGGATTTATTTATACGACTACGGCGGATAAGCAAACTGCAGTTCCTGTCAAAAGGCTGAACCCGTCGGGCATCGATGTGCTTCGTATAAACGGGGAACTAGGCCCGATAGGTGATCTTAGTAGAGAAAGATCGGCTTTCATCGACATTGATGTTAGCGGTAATGGTGTGTACCGGACGCTTGATTCAACTCGGGGACGCGTTTTTACTTACAACGAGGACGGTAATTTGTTGTACGTAGTCGGTCAACTTGGAAATCAACTCGGCACATTCAAAACACCGATTGCAATTGAAAGTTTCGATAATCGTATCTTCGTTTTGGATCAAGATCTAGGAATGATTACGGAATTTACCGTGACCAAATTCGGAAGCCTGGTTAATGAAGCGAATGGATTATACAGCATAGGGAAGCACGATGATGCCGCGAAGCTATGGGAACAGGTGCTCAAGCTTGACGCAAATTTTGAAATGGCTTATGTCGGAATCGGCAAGTCGATGCTGCGTCAAGGAGAATACAAGGAAGCTATGAAATATCTGAAGCTGGGAAATGACAGGGAATATTATTCTAAAGCATTAACGAAGTTTCGCAGGGAATATATGCGGGAATATTTTGGGATCTACATGACGATGGTGATCATACTCATAGGGGCCGCAATAGCCGTGCGCCGAGTTCTGAAGGTAAGAAAAGGGGGCATGAAACAGAATGCAGTTTCTTAAGGACGCTAAATACACGCTGCACGTTGCTTTTCATCCCTTTGATGGGTTTTGGGATCTGAAATACGAGAATAAAGGGAAGCTCAGAATCGCGCTTACGATCTTGTTATGCGTGACGGTTATGATGATACTGAAACGTCAATATGCCGGCTATGTAGTCAACTTTAATTACCCGCTTGATCTGAACAGCATAGACGAGTTGAAATACATTGTCCTTCCATTCTTGCTCTGGTGCGTCGCGAATTGGTCGCTCACGACACTGATGGACGGGGAAGGAAAGTTTAAAGAAATTGTCATCGCCACAGGCTACGCGATGATCCCTTTAATTCTTATCTATCTGCCTAATTTATTGCTTAGCAATGTCATTTCACTGCGGGAGTCTCCGTTCTATTATTTACTGGAATCAGTGGCTATGCTTTGGTTTATGTGGTTATTGTTTATCGGAACAATGACGGTTCATCAATATACGGTTATCAAAACGATCATGACGATGTTCTTAACGGTCGTGGTTATGGGTGTCATCATCTTTTTAGGGCTTCTTTTCTTCAGTCTCATTCAACAATTTGTTGGGTTTGTTTATACGATCTATCAGGAACTTTCATTGCGATCATGAGAAAGGGGGCCAGGCGGTGAAGCGAAGACTTGCGATTATCTTGACTACAGTCATTATCGGCTGTTTGCTAATATCCCAAGGCACCAATTTCGCGAAACCTATATCGGGGACGGAATCTGAATTAAAGACAGAGACAGTGTCCGAATCTGCGCAGGCCGATGAACAGACTGTCGTGGGTACGGCTACGAGTGTCGACTCCGGTAAAGCGGCGAGTATAGCTAGCGGTATGGAAATGGCGGCAGAGAATGAATTTTTGATTTTGTACGTCAACACGTTAACGACGGAAATCGCTGTTCAAGATAAGCGCAGCGGAGCAATTTGGTATTCCAATCCTCAAGATCGCGAGGACGATTCAATCGCAACTGGATATAACAAGGCAAAGCTGAACGTACAGATCGAAATATCTTATTTGGACAATGCAGGAAACTCATTAAAGTATGACAACTATACACATAGTGTTCAGAATGAACAATTTGTCTTAGAGAAGGTAAAAGGCGGCTTGAACATCGATTATACGCTGGGAGAAGCTAAAAGCGATATCGACGCGATCCCTAAATATATTAGCGAGGAAAGATTTCAAACTCTCATTATAGATAAACTTGAAGATGCGGGAGAAAAGAGAGAAGTTGAAAAACGTTTTAAACATAATGAGGAAGAGAAGAGATACGAAAGAAGGGACTCCTCACTCAAGGGCGTCGGATTAAAAAAGGTGACGGATGCTTTCGAAAAGGCCGGATATAACGAGGAACAGAAAGCGATCGATAACGCTGCGTTTGGCGTGACGGCTGCTGACAACCTCACTGTTAAGATTCCCCTCCATTATCGGCTTGATGGAGAGGACTTGAAGGTCACAATCGAGTCGGGCGGTATCGAATATCCGGAATCGCTGAAAATTCAAACCCTATCCCTTTTACCATTCTTTGGTGCGAGTGGACTGGAGGATGAAGGTTATACACTCGTTCCGGATGGTTCTGGTTCACTGATCCGCTTCAACAATGAAAAAACGTATGCTGCCCCGTTCCGTAAAGAGTTATATGGAACCGATTCAGCGATTAGTCAGCAGATCCGTATACAGAATGATAAAGCTGCGCGATTGCCTGTATTCGGGATGAAATATGTAGACAGGGCAATCGTCGGTATCATTGAAGAGGGAGATGCAGTCGCTTCAGTCGAGGCTGACATAAGTGGAAGGCTGAACGTCTATAACACGGTGTCCCCTAGCTTTACGCTGCGCAAACTTGAGGAGGTCACACTGACGAATGGGTGGCGTTCTAGTACAGTGAAGAAGTTTCAAACAGAGCCTTTCCAAGGTGATATTAGCGTCCGCTACGGCTTTCTTGGCGCGGAGGAAGCCAGTTACTCTGGTATGGCCGCGCACTATCGGGATTATTTAATCAAGCAAGCAGGTTTAACTAGGCTGACAGGTGAAGAAAGTATTCCGTTTTATGCTGAGTTTATTGGTGGTATACCTAAAAAGAAATTTTTTATAGGCATTCCCTACAACGCCTATGAGCCGCTTACGACTTTTAATCAGGCCGAATCCGTATTAGGTCAAATGCTGGAATCGGGAATAGACAACATCAAGCTTCGTTATACAGGTTGGTTCAACGGCGGTATCAACCACGATCTTGCGAAATCTATTTCTGTCGACAAGAAGCTTGGAGGAAGCAAAGGGTTGAAAAAGCTGAAAACTTATGCAGATGCGAATGGTATCTCGCTGTTCCCCGACGCATCATTTCTTGAAGCGGCTCCGCAATCGGAAGGTTTCAAAAACTCGCAGGCTTCCCGGTTTATTACAGGCAAGCTGGCGAAAGTTTTTCCGTACAGTTATGCAGATTTCAAAGAAAAAGACGACCTCGAACCTGGTTATGTACTCAGTCCGAAGTCACTACCTGAATTGGTAAGCGGATTCATAGACGATTACGAGAAGCTTCAGCTCACCGGATTGTCGCTGAGTGATCTTGGTAATAAGCTGAATTCCGACTTTAACCGTTCCCACGTTATTGATCGTGAAGAATCAAAAAGCATAGTGGACGAACAGTTGAAGCGAATAAGCAGCTCCATCGAGGAAATATTGCTTGAGGGCGGGAATGCCTACGCGGCTCCTTATGCGGAGCATATCGTAGAAGCGCCGATGACAAGCAGCAACTTTATCATTACCGATGGAACCGTTCCTTTCTTTCAACTCGTGTTTCACGGATATGTAAATTATGCGGGAACCGCCTGGAATATGGCGGAGGATCAAGATTCTACGTACAACTTCTTGAAGGCGCTCGAAACGGGCTCAGCTATGAATTACACGTGGTTTGTTGCTGATTCGTCGGTGATAAAAATGACGGATTTTGATCATTTGTATTCAGCCGATTACCGCCTATGGATCGAGGAAGCAGCACAAAGGTATCGCGAACTTAACAATGTACTCCATGATGTACAATCCGAAACGATTACCGATCATCGAGAGCTTGCCCAAGGTGTGTTTCAAACTACGTTTGAAAAAGGAAAAACGATCATCGTCAATTATAACGATATGGAATCGAACGTGAACGGAATTATAGTGGGGGCAAAGGATTATTGGGTTGGAGGTGAAACGCAGCGATGAGGTTCAGGAAGCTTTCGCTTGAACAAAAAAACAGATATTACGGACTTTATTTCATACTTCCGTGGTTTGCAGGCTTCTTGTTCCTGTTTATGATTCCGCTGCTGTCCTCATTCCGGTACAGTTTAAGCAATCTGCAGGTTACGGATGAGGGATTTAGCCTGAAGTTTATCGGCTTGTCCAACTATCGAGAGGCTCTGCTTTCACATGAATCTTATGTCAGGGTATTGACGGAATCTGTGATGAATATTGCGATTAATACACCGCTTGTTATTATATTCAGTTTATTTTTTGCGGTTCTTCTCAATCAGAAGTTTAGAGGACGGGTGATTGCTCGGGCAATCTTCTTCCTTCCCGTTATACTCGCATCCGGAATTATTGCCAGCATCGAAAACGGTGATTTGATGCAGTCGGTCGTTCGAAGTGCGAACGATACGACCGGAGGCGGTTTATCTTTTATGAAAAATCTGGAGCTCACTATCATGCTCGTTGAATCAGGGATCAATGTTACTTTGGTAGAGTATTTGACAGGGGCTGTCAGCCGGATTTATGAGATTGTAAGTCAATCAGGTGTCCAAATTTTAATTTTTCTAGCTGGGCTTCAGTCAATCTCTCCCTCCTTATACGAGGCCGCCAAGATTGAAGGATCTACTGGTTACGAGGCTTTTTGGAAAATTACATTCCCCATGATCAGCCCATTGATTCTGACGAATCTGGTATACACGATAATCAATAGCTTTATCAGTGATGATACAAGCCGATTAGTAGTGGATACAGCATTCAAAAGCTTCGATTTTGGTCTCAGTGCTGCCATGGCATGGATGTATTTTGCCGTCATTGCACTTGTACTGTGGGTCACGACTTTGATCGTGTCGCGAAAGGTATTTTACCAAGATTAGCGGTTTGAAGGAGGGATTACATGAAGATGGAAAGCGTAGTGCAAAAGCGGCAGACGAAAGAAGAGCGAATACAACGTATAACATCCCCTGACTATTGGATTGAATTCACAAAGAGATGGTTATGGATCTTCGTCCGATTTGTACTCATTTTTGGTATCTCGTTTGTCATCATCTATCCGATTTTATTGAAGTTATCGATTTCGTTTAAGAGTATGGACGATTTATACGATCCCACCGTCATTTGGGTGCCTAAGCAGTTTACGCTTGAGAACTTCAAGCTGGTATTCGAAGCGATGAATTATCCGCGTGTTTTGCTCAATACGTTTTTTCTCTCTTCCGCAGTTATGTTGCTGCAGACGATATCTTGCGTGCTGGCTGGTTACGGTTTTGCGAGAGTGAAGTTCAAGGGAAGCGGTCTTTTATTTGGGGCTGTTATTTTCACAATTTTAGTGCCATCCCATACGATTATGATCCCGCTCTATCTAAACTTCAAAAATTTTGATCTGTTTGGAGTAATTGAGCTGATTAGCGGCAAACCCGCTAACTTAATCAACTCCTACTGGCCATTTATCATTTCTGCAGTTCTCGGCATGGGCGTGAAGACGGGCTTATACGTCTATATTTTCCGCCAGTTTTTCAAAGGGATTCCACGGGAGATTGAAGAAGCCGCATACGTCGACGGAGCGGGCTACTTTAAAACTTTTAGTAGAGTTATTTTACCCAATGCAGTCCCTGCGATGGTAACAGTCATGTTGTTCTCGTTCGTATGGCAATGGAACGATTCCTTCTTTACAAACATGTATTTGAATGAACCAAAGGTCATGTCGTCGATGATGTCATCTTCCGGATATGCAATTGCAACGTACCTTAGCGGAGGGGAACAGGCAGCAACGGCATCCTACGTTCAGGATCCGTTTTTCATGTCGATGATGATGAATACCAGCGTCTTGATGGCTATATTCCCCCTTATTATTTTATATCTGTTCGTGCAAAGGCACTTTGTAGAAAGTGTGGAACGTTCAGGATTAGTAGGTTAGGAGATGCGGATGAAAAAGAAAACGATAGTCATCACACTTGTCGCTGTTTCTTCAGTACTCGGTTTGTATTTCGGAATTACATCAGGTGGGTCCGGCAGTTCTCATAATTCAAATAAGGTGAAAGAGGCGGAGGAGCCCATACAGCAGCCGGTGCCTTTGGACGCCTATGTATCGATTGATGGATCGGAACGATATCAAACGATTGATAATTTCGGTGCTTCCGACGCGTGGTCCATGGATCCTATAGGGAAACATTGGACAGATGAAAATAAAAATCGCGTAGCGGATTTACTTTTTTCAAGAGAGAAAGGGATCGGGTTATCGGCCTGGCGTTTTAATATTGGCGCAGGGTCGGCAGAAACGGACCAGACGATTATTCCTGATCCGTGGCGGCGGGCTGAGGCATTCAAGATGTCAGAGGATGACGATTACGATTGGAGCAAACAGCAGGGGCAGCAGTGGTTTTTGCAGGCTGCCAAGGCGCGCGGGGTAGATACCCTGATCGCGTTCGTGAACAGTCCTCCGGTATGGATGACAAAGAATGGTCACGCCCAGCCTGATATGTCTGTTGGCTCCACGAATTTGAAAGAAGGCTACGAGGATAAGTTTGCAACATACTTAATTGATGTTTTAGCCCATTTTAGACAGGAAGGTCTCGACTTTACATATATAAGTCCCATTAACGAGCCGACCTGGGATTGGAATCAGGCACATCAGGAAGGGAATCGTTATAACAATGATGATCTAAAACGCGTTATTCTCGAATTGTATCGGCAGATAAAGGAAAGCGGATTAGATGTGCAAATCAGCGCACAAGACGGTGTGGAAATCACCTCGTTATTAGATGATGAATATTATCAAAGGTTTGCAGGTGGGGAGCAATATACGGGCGGGGCCAACAGTCTTGGAACAGGCAAATACCGCGAATACATTAAGGATTTACTCGGCGACCCTGATCTTAAGGAAGCGATTGGCAATAAGATTGCTTCGCATTCCTATTGGTCTGATTACAGTAAGCCAGGTGACGATCGGTTGGGTGAACTTAGAGAGTTACTGGTTGCTAATATGAAAAAGTATGATGCCGATGCAAAATATTGGGTCACGGAATATTGTATACTCGGGGATTACGGTCCCGGCCGTGACCTTGGCATGGCTCCCGCTTTGCATGTGGCCCGAACCATTCACTTTGATTTAACTGAGGCGAATGCAGCCGCATGGCAGTGGTGGACGGCGGTTTCCAAGGTGGATTACAAAGATGGGCTGATCTATACCGATTTTAAAGAGGCGGGCGACGAGCAAAATATTTTAACTTCTAAAATCATGTGGACTCTTGGTAATTACAGCAAATTTATACGCCCAGGGGCAGATCGTATCTCGCTTTCGGGCCTGGATGAGAATTCCCGTAGCGGTTTACTGGGTTCGGCATACGTTCATGCCGGTGAACAGACGGTTACTGCCGTGTTTGTTAATGATAGCGAAGAGGATAAGCGTATTCGCATTTCTCTGGAAGGCGTGGACAAGAACCACTCGATCGCGAAGATGGAATCCTACATTACGTCGGATAGCCATGATCTTGCTCGGGGAGAGGATGTTCCTATGCTAGAAGATCATTCTTTTGAAGCAACGATTCCTGCGAAGTCTGTTGTTACCCTGACGGGCGGAGGGGCAGAGGGTACAGTCGAAGCAATTGATGACATGGAAAGTGAAGTGACGACGAAAATGAATGCTGAGAATGGAAATAGCGGAAGTGATGAAGAAGCGGTTCAATGGGCTAAAGAAGCGCTCCAAGTATACAATATTGATAACGTAAAGGGTCACTTGAATTTGCCTGTCATAGGAGACAATGGAACGAAGATCATTTGGGAATCGGGTAATTCTAAAGTGATTACAGAGTCGGGAGAAGTGATGCGCCCTAGGAATGGGAACGGAGATGTATCCGTAGCACTCACAGCAACGATCTCCAAAAATGGAGTCACTGCAGTGAAAGTGTTTAACGCGGTAGTAATAGCGCAACCTGTCCAAGAAGATTACGCCGGTTATCTCTTCTCTTACTTTACGGGAGAAGGAACACCAGAAGGAGAGCAAGTTTATTTTGCACTTAGTGAAGGAAACGACCCGCTGCACTGGAAAGAGTTGAATGGCGGGAAGCCGGTACTTCTATCTACAATGGGTGAAAAAGGAGTAAGGGATCCTTTTATGATCCGCTCTCCTGAAGGTGACAGATTCTATATGATAGCTACCGATTTAAAAATAAACGGTGACTGGAACTGGGACCGAGCCCAAAGACAGGGGAGCCGCTCCATTGTGGTATGGGAATCAAGCGATCTTGTGAAGTGGTCGGAGCCAAGAATGGTAGAGATTTCACCCGAAGAAGCGGGTAACACCTGGGCACCTGAGGTTTTTTACGATGAGACTACAGGTGAATATATTGTATTTTGGGCTTCCAAATTGTTTGCCGATGAAACCCATACCGGGGATGCTCATCAAAAAATCATGTACAGCAAAACCCGAGATTTTCATGTCTTTACGGAAGCACAGGAATATATAGATTTCGGATATTCCATTATCGATACGACAATGATTTCTCATAGAGGGAAGATCTATAGATTTACAAAAGATGAAAGAGATAACCAGTCTTTATCCCCTTACGGTAAAATGATTTTTCAGGAGTCATTGGATTCCGTATTCGATCCTGATTATCAAATGATTAAAGAAGGTGTCGGCAGCATTAAAGGAGTCGAAGGACCAACTGTTTTCAAATCCAATACGGAAGAAAAATGGTACCTGTTCGTCGACGAATTTGGTGGCAGAGGGTATGTGCCGCTTGAAACGACGGATCTGGACTCTGGAGTATGGAACATTTCTCCGAAGTACGATTTACCCAATAGTCCTCGCCATGGGACGGTTATACCGATAACCAAAACCGAGTACGATGCTATTAACGCTAAATATTTGCTTAACCGTTAGAGTTTCAATAAATTAGAATGTAATATAAAATACTCTCTTGGATTTATTTTGGATGACATATCCAGAATAATTTCAATGGGAGTTTTTTGTCGAGGGAGGAAATCCAATAAATGGCATAGGAAAGAAAGTTTAAGGAGGAGCATATACGGTTAAATTTGGGTATACCTATACGAACGTACGTGCTATAATGGTCAAGATATTTCAGATGGAATGCAGCTTTCTAAGCGCCAGACACCTCAGAATTATACATCTTACAGAAGGGAAGTATTATTACCATGATGGGTAGAACCCATATTATTGTTGGAACAGGGATATCCTTATCCCTTTTAGAGCTGGGTGGCATACCAATCACGGTTCCTGCAGTGGCTATTGCTCTCGTAAGCTCCATATTGCCGGATATTGATGAACCAAACTCACTACTTGTGACACGTGTAATTCCCAATTGGCTGCTTAGAATTGTTCAGATTGCGCTGATTATTCTGGCCCTGGCTGTTGGTATATATGGGATGGCTCATTCACCGTGGAACTGGATCCTTGCTGCCCTCATTGCGACGGTTTCTTTTATGCCTTCCAGGTCGCTAAGGCAGTGGATTATGTTCTTTATTGGACTTGGGCTCATCGTATATGGTCACTCATTCCATCCATGGAATCTGCTTGTTGGCAGTCTTTTGATCTTGGCCACCCTTGTTCCTCATAGGGGACTGACCCATACCTTGTATGCAATTGCCGTGTGGACGTTCTTACTATACGGGACAACTAAGTCATATGGAGATGCAGTATGGATTGCTGGAGGATTGTCGTATTCCCTTCACCTCTTGGCTGACAGTTTAACAAGCCGGGGGATTCGCCCACTTCCACCGTTCAAGTGGAAGATTAAATTCAAACTGATGAGTACGGGTTCGAAGCAAGGCGCTTGGGTAGAAATTTTCTTTATCGGAGTTACGTTTATTATTGCCTGGCTATCCTTTTCACCCTTATTTCTATAAGTATCTTTCCTTGGGAAGGATTTTATCCATAAAAAAGGTGCCCCTTTAAGCATTGTGCTTAAAAGGACACCTTTTTTGTTTTATCTTAGGCCTATACAGACAGATTAGGAATTTTCAATAATCGTGTTCATCGTCGTACGATCAAGTCCACGAACGAGCTTGATGATCAGCTCTTTCGCTGCATCATAATCATCGGTGTGAATAATTGAAGAGGATGTATGAATATATCTTGCACAGATTCCAATCACCGTAGATGGAACGCCGATTCCGCTCAAATGAACTTGCCCTGCATCGGTGCCGCCTGGAGAAATAAAGTATTGGTATTTAATTTTATTCGTTTCCGCAGTATCCTGCACATACTCAACCATACCGCGATGGGTAAGCATACCCGGATCGAGAATCCGTAGAAGCGCACCTTTGCCGATGTGACCAAATTGACTCTTATCTCCCGTCATATCGTTTGCTGCACTGCAATCGAGCGCAAAGAAGATATCCGGCTGAATAAGATTGGCTGCTGTACGTGCTCCGCGTAGCCCCAGTTCTTCCTGAACCGTTGCACCAGAATACAAAATATTGGGAAGTTTTTCTTTATGCAAGGCTTCCAGCAGTTCTATGGAGAGGCCGACACCGTAACGATTATCCCACGCTTTTGCCATGATTTTTTTCTCGTTTTTAAGTGGCGTGAACTCACAGATCGGCACGATTTGCATACCCGGTTTAATTCCCCAGGATTCTGCTTCCGCGCGGTTATCTGCACCGATATCTAAATACATGGTACTCAGCTCAACAGGTTTGCTGCGCTGTGCTTCAGACAATAAATGAGTAGGAGTAGAGCCGACAACGCCTGTAATCGGTCCATTCGGTGTAATGATTTGCAGTCGCTGTGATAACACAGCCTGGCTCCACCATCCGCCGATGGGACGGAAAGTAACCATACCTGTCTCCGTAACACCCGAGGTCATAAATCCTACTTCATCAAAATGTCCAGCGACCATCACTTTCGGTCCTTCTTCATTGCCGCGTAATACACCAAATAAGCTGCCAAGACGGTCTTGAACGAACTCATTTGTATACTCCGACATTAAGCTTTTCGCATAGGCACGAAGTTCTCTTTCAAAACCAGGTGCTGAAGGGAACTCGGTTAGCGTTTTAAACAGTTCTTTTGTTTTCTGTTCCATCATCATCTCTCCTGTCATTTATTAATTATGTACCAATGTTCAATTCCTCTATTATGAACTTGGAAATCCTGATTGTCCATGTTGTAATCTCTCCCTGTCCTGGGTCCTTAGGACGATAATTCATAACTTAGATTGGGTGTTGCTCACAAGACAACTGCCTAGTGCATAGACTAATAATGAATGCAAAAGTTCCTCGAAAGACTGCCAAATTGATGAAGGGAGCGGACGAGATATGGATCCTCACGTTAGAAAAGGATTAATTATGCTCGGCGTTTTAATTATTTTAACTATTTTTGTTCTTTTCTATAAATGAAACATAAATTCACGGGAGAGCAGCGATATAACAATAGATGAATCCCCCCCCCTTTATTATCCATCCAGAAGGATGATTTACCAAACATAAGATTGGTGAGTGTAACCCATAATGAACATATCTCAGGCACGACGAAAGTGTGAGAGAAATTACTTAGGGTTATGAGGGGGGTGTCAGCTATTTCGGATCAAAAGAAATCTCCGGAAACAAGCGCGAAATCTTCTTCGCTATCAATCGATACGAAGGAATACAAAAAGATTGCATCAAAGCATGAGCCTTCAAGGCCTGTTTTAAAAAACTGTATTCGCGCATTTCTTGTTGGGGGGACCATTTGTCTGATTGGACAATGTATCCAGCAGGCTTTTATGACCGGATTTGATATGACGCAGAAGGATGCTGCTAGCCCTACGGTTGCAGTTCTTATTTTGACATCTGTCATTCTGACTTGTTTTGGAGTATACGATAAATTGGCGCAATTTGCAGGTGCAGGTTCTGCTGTACCGGTTACCGGTTTTGCCAATTCCATGTGTTCCGCTGCACTTGAACATCGGTCCGAGGGACTTGTTTTAGGTGTGGGTGCAAACATGTTTAAGCTGGCCGGATCGGTTATCGTCTTCGGTGTGGTCGCTGCCTTTATTATCGGAGTTATTTACGCTTGTCTCGGATTTGGGGGTTACCATCTATGAAACGAGTTGGAAAGCAGAGCTGGGAATTTGAGAACAAACCGAGAATTATTGGAGCCTCTAGTGTTGTAGGGCCAGAAGAAGGCGAAGGTCCTTTAAAAGACTACTTCGATTATGTTTACGATAATTTGGAGCTTGGTGAAAAGACATGGGAGAAAGCCGAAAGAAGGCTTTTTGAACATGCAGCGCAAATGGCTATTGCAAATGCCGGCATATCGAAAAATGATCTGCAGTTTTTTGTTGGCGGCGACTTAATGAACCAGATTATAAGCAGCTCCTTCTCGGCGAGGCAGTTAGGGGTTCCATATTTAGGATTATTCGGGGCATGTTCCACATCGATGGAGAGTTTAGCTCTTGCAGCGCTTATTGTAGATTCTGGCGGGGGGGACAAGGTCCTTGCTGGTACATCCAGTCATAACTGCACAGTGGAAAAACAGTTTCGTTATCCAACAGAGTATGGTGCTCAGAAACCGCCAACAGCGCAAAATACAGTGACTGGCTCTGGGTGTGCCGTTGTCAGTAGTACAGGCAAAGGCCCAATTGTCACGCGTGCGACAATCGGACGAGTTATGGACCTCGGAATCAAGGACCCTTTTAACATGGGAGCAGCTATGGCACCTGCAGCCGCAGATACAATTATTGCTCATTTTCGTGATACAGGACTTGAACCAGGCTACTATGATCTCGTGGTTACCGGTGACCTCGCATCGGTGGGACTACCCATTGCTAAGGATTTGCTCGAAAAAGAAGGAATTCCAATGGAGCAAACGGTCTTTAATGATTGCGGGTTAATGATTTATGACCTCAAGAAACAAACGTATGTCTTTGCCGGCGGTAGTGGATGCGGGTGTTCAGCAACGGTAACTTATGGACATCTTCTAAAGAGAATGGAGCAAGGGGAGCTAAACAAAATATTGGTCGTAGCAACAGGTGCTTTATTATCCCCTTTATCATATCAACAAGGCGAGACCATTCCTTGTATTGCACATGCGGTCGCGATTGAGAAAGAGGGGGCTAACTAAAATGCAGTTTCTATGGGCTTTTCTAGTCGGCGGAGCGATTTGTGTTATCGGACAATTGATGTTTGATGTACTTAAACTAACACCAGCACATACGATGAGTACACTCGTTGTTGCTGGTGCGGTCGCTGACGCTTTAGGTATATATGACCCGCTTGTAAAATTTGCAGGTGCAGGCGCATCCGTACCGATCACAAGTTTTGGGAACTCTCTTGTTCATGGCGCGCTGATCGAGCTTGAAAAAGATGGCTGGTTGGGCGTAATAACAGGAGTGTTCAGCGTAACAAGCGCCGGTATTTCGTCAGCGATTATCTTTTCTTTCCTCGCAGCCTTGTTTGTCAGACCGAAAGGGTAATATGTATCGAGCATTAATAAAAAAGAAATCTTATGAGAAATTATGAGGTTTCTTTTTTATTATGATTTTATAATAGGAAAGGTAACTCTATCTTTCTTTCATTTAATAGATTTGTAGCTTGATTGCACTACCCGATGTAAGTTACACTATCCACACTTCCCTATTTTTGTATGAAATGAACAATAAGGATTCATTCTTTCATCATAAAATCCTAGTTACAAATTGTACTTTCCGCACTTATTTCATGTACAATATAAGGAAAAACCACTGCCTATTAGGAGGTAATACAATAAATGCCTGTGACTAAGGAATCAGTACATACTATATCCAGAGTCAAATCGAATCTCGAATCTACTATATTAGGCAAATCATTTGAAATTAAGTTGCTTCTGACGGCTTTGCTGGCCGGAGGGCATGTGCTTATAGAAGACGTTCCTGGAACAGGAAAAACACAAATGATTAAGGCACTCGCTCGTTCGATGAAGGGAGAGTACCGCCGAATTCAGTGTAATCCAGATATCTTGCCTAGTGACATTACAGGAGTCTCCGTATTTCATCCTCGAGATGAACGCTTCTACTTTAGACCTGGTCCTGTGATGACGAATATTCTTCTTGCCGATGAAATTAACCGGGCGACAACTAAATCTCAGTCTGCTTTGCTTGAAGTAATGGAAGAGTGCAGTGTAACTGTAGATGGGGATACGTATGATCTTCCTAAACCGTTTATGCTTTGTGCCACGCAGAACCCGATTGATTTTGAAGGTACATATACGCTTCCAGAAGCACAGCTGGATCGTTTTATGCTGAAGTTTAGTCTCGGTTATCCGGACGCAGAGACGGAGAAGTATCTATTAAAACAACATCAGCAGGGACAACCGGCAGACAAACTTACTCCGGTTACTACAATGGAAGAAATCGCATCCATTCAAGATGAAATTCGCAGTGTGTACATGGAAGAAGCGGTTACCGATTATTTACTTGGTATCGTCCGCAGTACAAGGGAACATCCGGCAGCGCTGCTCGGTGCGAGTCCGCGTGCTGCGATCTCATTTATGAACGCTGTGAAAAGCTACGCTTTTTTGCATGAAAGAGATTACGTCATTCCTGATGATGTGAAGGTTCTAGCTCCTTATGTGATCTCGCACCGGATCGTACTGAAACCAGAAGCTAGACTTGATAATGTCAGTCAGGAAACAGTTCTTGCACAGGTGCTTCGAAACGAAAAAGTTCCTGTCTCGATGGAGCGCTGATATTAGATGCTGAAACTGGCGCGGTTTAGGCCGTGGCAATTTATGAGATCCAGACTATGGGTGGTGCTGCTAGTATGGATCACATGTCTGCTTTACGTTTTGTTTCAGGGCGGCAAAACATCGATTATGCTTTTTGGTATGGTCAGTTTACTTAGTATATATTTAGTGATTGGTAAGTTTAACGGGGTTGGTCGAACGAGGGGAGAACGAAAGTTAACTGCGGGAAATGAACATGCGGAGCTGCTTCACGCAGGCGATCAAGTTCAGGTACGGTTGGATTTACAGATTCCGGGCATACTTCCATTGCCATATGTTGTAATTAGAGAAGTATTAAAGCGGCATAATGGAGAATCCTGGTCATTTGAAGAAAGTCTGATTCCAAATATGCGAGGAAACGGTACGCTTGTTTTTCAAACTCCGCCGCTCGAACGCGGGAAATATCATTTCACAGATACAGAATGCGTGAGTGAAGATATTTTCGGCCTGATTGAGCATAAAGGGAAATTCCAAGCCCAAGGTTCATTCAGGGTACTTCCGAGAACGGTTTTTATCCCTTACTGGCAGCTGTATGATCGGAATTCCAAGTTATCTGGTCCGCAGACGGCAATGATGAAGTCTCGCCGAGAGACAACACAAATTAATGGCGTTCGTGATTATGTGTATGGTGACCGGTTATCACGGATTCACTGGAATGCTACAGCTAAAACAGGGCAATGGAAATCAAAGGAATTTGAACACGAGTCTGTGCCGAAAACGATGATTATTTTAGATTCTAGAGCACTTGGCTATAAAAATTCAGAGCAATATGAACTTGCTGTCTCTACTGCAGCCTCACTTCTGGAGTACGGAAGCCGGGAGCGAATGGGCATGGGACTATGTACCCTTAGCGAGAAAACAACTTGTTTTCAGCCGACCGATAGCTTGAATGATCGCTATAGAATGATGCATCATCTAGTTGATCTGGATTCGAGCGGAACCGGAAATTTACTCTCGGGCGTGCAGGAGTCCATTCGTTTCTTTCCGCAAGGTGCATTTTTTGTTCTGATTTCAGCAGAGCATAATTCAGAGGTCCTCGAAACATTGCGTTTTGCAGGTTCCCGAGGCATGACGGCTTGCCACATTCAAATTATCAGCGAATCCGAACCAAAGTTAAACAACGAATGGATCTCAATGCTTCGTACTCGAGGAATGAAAGGGTACAGGGTGTCTGATTTGCAAGAGCTGCCCTCAGTTCTAGGAGGAGGGAATGCATGAGAATCTTTTCAAGCAGGCAAAAACGTTCCTGGTATGACGCATTCGCATTATTATGGATTGTCATCATGGGATTGCAATGGGTCTCTTACACAGAGCCTGTCTGGTTTCAGCAAACGACTGCACTTGTCGCCGTAACATTAATCAGTGTAGCGATCTGTGAGATGGTTATCCCATTTCGTACAAGTATTCGAATGTTTTTTAAATTAATCCTTATCGGATTTATTTTATATTATGTATTATCTTATTACGGTATTTTTATACCAAATGGCACCTTATCTGAGAACCTTACCGCCTTTATTGCTAGCCTGAATCCTTATGTCTGGTTTGCAATTTGTACGTGGGTGATGATGGAGTGTATAATCCGGCTGATAACGGATGCTAGAAAAGTGCTGATGTTTCTTGGTTTGAACATTGTTGCCCTAGGGATTCTAGATTCTTTCACACCTGCTGTCCTATGGAAAGAGGTAGCTTGGACTGTATTTGCAGGTATGGCTTGGCTTGTGTGTCTGCATCTTCGGTCATTCCAGGTGAAATATCCTTTAGGTTGGAAGAGATTACGTCGTAATCCTTTTAAAATTGTTGCCAACGTTATTGTTATCTTCTCACTGATTATCGTTGCCGGTGTAAATATGCCGATTGTACCTCCTATCTTGACGGATCCTTACACGGCATGGGTTAAGTATAGAGGAGATATTATACCAACGAATTTTTCCTCAACTGGGGAGAATGGAAATTTTACTAATTCTGAATCTGGATATAGCAGGGAAGATAATCAGCTCGGCGGCGGGTTTAATTATGATTATTCCCCTGTTATGTCGATAAATACAACAGATCGGAGTTACTGGCGTGGTGAGACACGGGACGAGTATTCAGGTACAGGTTGGCAGGAACCTTCTTCTTCACGTCGGTCCTTTGATGATGCAGATCTGAGAAGTGAACTTAATAACGACGGCGCTGCGACTCGGGGAAATACGAAGGAAGTAACCCAATCGGTCACAATGCTTAATGATAAGGTGTATCCTGTTCTTTTCGGCGCGTATGCGATTAATGAAGTGGTCTCGGTTGATGGAGAGAGCGAAGCGAATACGCTATTATGGAAAAGTGAACAAGCTGAGCTTCACTGGGATGGAAGTCGGGACACACCTTTTCCTAAAACCTATACGATCCAGTCCGAAGTGCCGCTAATTCCAGTAGATACGATTAAAGCTAAAACATACGAAGAACTGTATGGAACAGATGAGGTTAATTCTGATTACTTACAGATTCCTAATCGTTTTCCTGAGCGAGTTACTGAGTTAGCAAAAGAAATTACAGCAACATCAGAATATCCGTATGAAAAAGTCAGTTTACTGCAAAACTATCTAACAACCAATTTCAGTTACACAAACAATCCCGATCTATCGTTAAAACAGAGCAATGACTTTGTAGATAGTTTTCTGTTTGAAATAAAAGAAGGATACTGTGATTATTTCTCGACTTCACTTGTCATGATGGCACGCTCATTAGATATTCCGGCAAGATGGGTAAAAGGCTATGCTCCTGGTCAGGCTGACTTTGCTGAGGATGCAGCGTTCTCACAGATCAACGGTGAGATGTCTTCCATGTCATACGTAGTTACAAACGCAGATGCTCACTCTTGGGCTGAAGTGTATTTTGGAGAGGAATATGGCTGGGTTCCGGTGGAAGCTACTCCGGGCTTTAATATGCCGCTCCTTACCAGTGCAGAAGATGCAGATCCAGAGGAAACACCTGAGGAAGAAGAAGAGGTTCAGCCAGAAGAAACACCAGAACCGATAACAGATGAAAAGGATGCTGCTTTTACCGTAAGTCCGATTATTGGATGGACAGCTGTATCTGTATTAATCCTATGGGCAGGATATATTATATGGCGCAATCGATATATGCTGCATTTCTATGTTCTCAGATTAAGATTAGGTAAGCCGCTAACACCGGATCAAAAAGTCGTCGTAGAAACAGAGCGGTGGATTCGTATGGTTCGGCGTAAAGGTTTGCGCCGAGAGCAGCACGAAACGCTTCGAGAATCAATTGCAAGATGGGAACAAGAAGTTCCTGTAGTCGCAGCTGAGCTCTCTGAACTGCTAAGACAATTTGAAATGGCAAGGTATAGCCCGGATCATGTGCAGGAGAATGCTTGGCAAGAGGTACAAGACATAGCAGGACAAATGAAGAAAAGGCTGAAATCGGCACGGGTGTAAGCTTTCCCCGTGTCCGTTTTGCCTTTTTACTAACTGTACAGATTATGTTATAGTTTGTCGTATGAAATTGAGGTGAACATGTTGTTTAAAAGGCTAATACCAAAACTCCAGGTGGAAACCGTGTTTGATATTGATTTGGAAGCACTATATGAACGTGGATATCGCGGAATTATTACAGATCTTGATAACACACTTGTGGGAGCCAAGGCACCTGAAGCAACCCCGGAACTCATCGCTTGGTTTGAGAAGGTGAGAGATGCTGGGTTTAAACTGGTCATTGTTTCCAACAACAAGTTGACTCGGGTGTCTACATTTGCTACTCCCTTAAAGATTGAGTATGTACATGAGGCACGTAAACCCTCGAACACCCCGTTTCGCAAAGCGATGAAAATGATGGAATTAACAGAAGAGCAAACGATTGTAGTCGGAGATCAGATGCTTACGGATGTGTTTGGAGGAAACAGACTAGGACTTTATACGGTTCTGGTGCTGCCTATTGCAATTGCAGACGAAGGGATTATGACGAAGTTTAACAGACGGATCGAACGTATTGCGTTATCCCGTCTACGCAGGAAAGGCCTATGGCTTGAGGAGGAAAAGAAAAAATGAATCATATGCATGACGGCACAAAAGGAAGATGTAGCGGATGCGGTATTCTACTGCAGACAGAACAACCTGAGCTGCCGGGATATACACCCACTAAAGCGCTGGATCGCGATCCTGTTATTTGCCAGCGTTGTTTTCGTATTAAAAATTATAGCGAGGCATCTTCCGTTACGGTGGATCAGGATGAATTCTTGGCTCTGCTCAGTAAAATCGGAGATAAAGATGCACTCGTTATTCATATTGTCGATTTGTTCGATTTCGAAGGCAGTATGATTTCTGCACTGCAGCGTTTTGTCGGAAACAATCCGGTATTGCTTGCGGTAAACAAAACGGACTTGCTTCCTAAAGTAACGAATTGGAATAAAGTTCGCAACTGGGTTCAGATGCAAGCAAAAGCACAAGGGCTCAGAACCGTAGATATTGTGTTGTGCAGTGCTAAACAAAACCAAGGTTTCGATAGACTCCTTGAATCCGTTAACGAACATCGTGGAGATCGTGATGTATATGTCGTTGGTGCGACGAATGTTGGAAAATCAACACTCATTAACCGATTGATTCGCGATTACAGTGATCTAGACCAGGAACTTACAACTTCAAGATATCCAGGGACTACGCTGGATATGGTCCATATTCCTCTTGATGATGGAGCATCTATCATTGATACGCCAGGTATCGTGTATCCATGGCGTTATAGCGAGATTGTATCGCGCAAAGACTTATCTGCAATTATGCCGGATAAGCCGCTTAAACCAGCTGTCTATCAGCTGAACAGCGGACAAACTCTGTTCTTTGGCGGACTGGCACGATTTGATTTTATCGAAGGAGAGCGTCAGTCTTTCACTTGTTATATCAACAACGCAATTAAGATCCACCGGACCAAACTGGAGCGTGCAGATGAACTTTATAAAGATCATGCAGGCGAGCTATTGTCCCCTCCATCTCGCGAGGATATGGAAGATATTCCAGAATGGACACGTCATGATTTCCGCATTAAAAAAGGAAGTCGAAATGATGTCTTCATATCCGGTCTTGGCTGGATTAAAGTGAATGGACAGGAAGGAGCTCTCGTTGCAGTACATGCACCGCGCGGAGTTCGTGTTATGGTTCGTCCTTCCTTAATTTAATTTGATTGGCTCTATCTGAACATGGGAGTTCATAGGGGGAGACAGGATGTCAAACAAAGTACAAGGACTTAAGCCTAGTGGGTATACACTCCTTGGGGTGATGGGTGACCCGATTGCACACAGTAAGTCTCCGGCTATGCATCAAGCAGCACTTTATGAAACAGGTTTGCATGGGGATTATGTCCCCTTGCATGTGAAACCGGAGGGCCTTGATGCAGCTGTTAAAGGAATAAAGTCAATGGGATTTCGCGGCGTAAACGTGACGATTCCCCATAAAGTAGAGATCATGTCTTATATGGATGAGCTGGATGACAGTGCGAAGCTTACAGGCGCGGTCAATACCGTGATTCATGAAGAGGGCAGGTTGATCGGATATAACACAGATGGAGCTGGTTATGTCAGATCACTCAAAGAAGAAGCCGTCTCTTCACTGGAGGGGAAACATATTGTCGTGATTGGTGCTGGCGGTGCTGCCCGGGGAATTGTGTATGCACTGCTTCTGGAAAACCCGGGTTCGATCATCATCCTTAATCGAACCATTGAACGTGCCGAGATGATGGCTACCGATTTCAAAGCGATGGGCCATGTCCAAGGACTACCTATATCGGAGGCACATCAAGCACTTTTACATGCAGATATTGTAATTAATACCACTTCGGTAGGGATGCATCCTAACCTGCATGAAACTCCTATCGATCCAGACGCTTTGCCAGAAGGGATTGTAGTAAGCGATCTTATATACAATCCGCTGGAGACAAAGCTGCTTTCCATAGCAAAAGAAAAGAAATGTATCATTCACGGTGGACTTGGTATGTTTGTATACCAAGGGGCAATTGCTTTTGAACATTGGTTTGGTATTCCTGCACCTGTTCACGCCATGAGAAAAGCAGTACTAGAAAGTTTTTAATTATGATAGTCTGTATTCCTCATATTCTGTCATACGAATGGACAAACATAAGAGGAATGCAGATTCCAACAGAAAATGCATATTATAAGGGGTTAATACAATGTTAACGGGTAAACAAAAAAGATTTTTACGTTCACAGGCACATCACTTGGATCCTGTCTTCCAAATTGGTAAAGGCGGTACAAATGAACACCTGTTCCGTCATATTGAAGAAGCAATTGAAAAACGCGAACTCATGAAAATTTCCATCTTGAGCAATAACCTGGATGATAAAAAAGAAGTAGCAGCTGAACTGGCAGAGCGTACAGGTAGCGAACTTGTTCAAATTCTTGGAAATACAATTACTCTATATAAAGAGTCTCGCGATAACAAGCAGATTGAATTGCCACGAAAATAAACAAAGTATTGATTATGTGATGTAAAAGGAGTAGGCCGTATGAAGGTAGGTATCATGGGCGGTACGTTCGACCCTATTCATATGGGGCATTTGCTTGCAGCAGAGACGGTAAAGGATGCTTATAAGCTTGATGAGGTGTGGTTTATGCCTTCTCATATTCCACCGCATAAACAAGCAGCAGGCGCATCAGGCGAGCAAAGGCTGGATATGACCAGACTTGCGACGGAGGGTTATCAAGATTATTCAACGCTTGATATTGAAGTCGTTCGCGGAGGTGTATCCTACACCATCGATACGATCCAGCTCCTGCATAAAGAATATCCGAATACTGATTTTTATTTTATTATTGGTGCGGATATGGTGAATTATTTGCCGAAATGGGAGCGGATTGAAGAACTTGTCCAGCAGATTACCTTTATCGGTGTAGGTCGACCTGGATTTGATCTGCATTTGGATGATCTTCCGGAATTTTTGCAAAGCCGTGTGCTTCTTGCAGAGATGCCACTGGTTGAAATTTCTTCAACTGCGATCAGAAGACGCCTAGCAGGCGGCAAATCGGTGCGGTTCATGGTACCTGACTCGGTCCTTACGTATATTACAAGGAGCGGATTATATGAGTCTGAATCGAGATGAATTAATAAAAGCCGTCTCCGAGCAGATGCCTCCTCAGCGCTGGAAACATACAGAAGGTGTCATGCAAACAGCGGTAGTGCTTGCTGAACGATTCGGAGCAGATCCGGTCAAAGCGGATCTTGCTGCTATTTTGCATGATGTAGCGAAGTACTGGCCTGTCAAAGAGATGGAAAAGATCATTCGGGAGAATAACTTGAATCAAGATCTTCTTCTTCATGATAAACAGTTGTGGCATTCAGAAGTAGGTGCATTTGTAGCGGAACATGACTATAAAGTGACAGATCCTGAAGTTCTGAGCGCAATTAAATGGCATACTTCCGGACGTGTAGGAATGAGTCTTCTAGATAAAGTAGTGTGTCTTGCGGATTATATGGAGCCGGGACGAGATTTTCCTGGAGTGGACCGGATACGGGAACTTGCAGAGCATAGCCTCGAAGAGGCTCTTTTGGCCGGATTCGATGGTACAATTACACATCTTGTTTCTCAGAGAAAAGTCATCTATCCTTTAACCATTTTTACTCGTAATGATTTAATCGAGCAAATCAAGCTAATGGGTAAATCCAATACATTCAAAATCGGAGGTTGATTCATGAGTATTTCATCCAAAGAATTACTTCAGATTGCAGTAGAGGCAGCAGATGATAAAAAAGCGATGAACATTGTAGCCCTTGATCTTCAAGGGGTTTCTCTTGTTGCTGATTATTTTGTTATTTGTCACGGGAATTCAGATACACAGGTACAAGCCATCGCTACAGAAATCCGTAAACGGGTGCAAGAATCGGGAGTCCAGATAAAAGGACTTGAAGGAATGAATTCTGCACGCTGGGTATTGATGGATCTTGGCGATGTGGTGGTACACGTGTTCCACCGCGATGAGCGGGAATATTATAATATTGAAAGACTTTGGTCAGATGCCAAAGTGGTGAATAAAGTATGAGTTTAGTAGCAGGAACGGTAGTTACACTCCCGGTATCCCGGGAAGTATCCCCGTATGGATATTTTTTATCAACAGGCAGTGAAGATGTATTGCTGCACTATTCAGAGCTGACGCGAGATATTAAAGTCGGAGAAGAAGTGGAAGTTTTTCTATTTTTCGATACCGATGATCGTCCAGCAGCAACAATGAAAAAACCTTACCTCACCTTGGGAGAAATGGCGAAGCTGGTAGTAGCTGACGTACATCCAAGACTGGGTTGTTTTCTTGAAATGGGACTTGGACGCCAGCTGTTGTTGCCGATTCGCGAGCTTCCCGAAATGAGGGAACTTCATCCGCAAGTTGGAGATGAGGTCTTTGTCATTATGGAGCATGACCGGCAAGGACGCCTGCGCGCAAAACTTGCAGGGGAAAGAGAACTTGATCCTTTGACGTTCCATGCACCGACGACCTGGATGAATGAATGGGTAGAAGCAACGGTGTATAAACCGCTACAGATGGGTACTTTTGTGCTTGTAGACGGCGGGGTATTAGGTTTTGGTGCAATTGGGATGATTCACTCTTCCGAGCGAACTCGTATGCTGAGACTTGGAGAGAAAGTAAGCGTTCGTGTAACCCTTGTTCGTGAGGATGGAAGAGTTAACCTTTCTATGACTCAACGTAAGGAAATCGGACGTAATGAAGACGCTGACCGTATCCTTGAATTTATTAAGGAACGACCAAACGGGGCAATGCCTTATTCTGACCAAACACCGCCGGATATTATAAAAAGCAAATTCGGAATCAGTAAGTCTGCTTTCAAGCGTGCCATGGGCAAGCTTATGAAAGATGGCCTCGTGACTCAGGATGAAAACTGGACGTATCTTGTTAAAAAAGAAGAAGCGTCTGAAGAATAACAAAGCAACCTTATGTTGTAATGGAGTGAACGAGCCCTTTAAGGGCTCTTTGCTTTTCATGAAAGGATGTTTAATCTTTCATGATTCGAGAGAAGCGAAGCGTAGTGTCCAATCATGATAGGTTTTGTCTTTAAAGAAGTTCATGATTGGAGAGAAGCGAAGCGTAGCGTCTAAATCATGATAGGTTTTGTCTTTAAAGAAGTACATGATTGGAGAGAAGCGAAGCATAGTGTCCAAATCATGCTGTTTATTTCTTTGACTCACAAGTTCCTGCCAGTAAAGCTGCAGGAACTCACCCAGTTGCCCCTCTAAACTTAGGGGCAACCATATTTTTGAAAGCAAAGTGGAAGTAAAGTAGGAGGCGGAAGTGGATGGAATGGTTCTATCGAAGCGAAGCGGGCGCCTTTGTTATCGGATTTCTACCTTGGCTGGTTTTATACAATCTGGAAATCCGAAAACAACAGCGCTCGTAAGAACCATCCATCCACTGGAGCCATAAAGCAGGAATCGCGCGAACAGCAGAATCCTGCCCACACTTTCACTTTATTTTCAACCTTATTGTTAACATCAAGTTTTCTCAGGAGGTGTTCCCTATGTCCTATCGCAAATTTGCTTACGTATATGATGAACTGATGGAAGACATGCCTTACCCCGAATGGATTCGATTTGCTAGAATTGCTTGGGAGAAGCATGGAATACCTGTAAGTGTTGTTGAACTCGGCTGTGGTACCGGTTCTCTGACGATTCCTTTAGTTAAATCAGGATTTGAAGTAACGGGAATTGATCTTTCCGCTGATATGCTGTCCGTAGCACGGCAAAAGCTTGAAGAAACTCCGCAAGGTAATCGTTTCTTTCGTGAAGGAACGATCCGCTGGATTCACCAGGATATGCGTTACTGGGAACTGCCGGAACCCGTTGATACCGTAATTTCTTTCTGTGACAGTATTAATTATTTGCTAAAAGAAGAGGATATTATCCGCACGTTCCGCCAAACGTATCAAGGACTCAAGCCAGGTGGCACGTTCCTGTTTGATGTACATCATCCGAGCACTTTTATTCGTTATGAGGAAGAGCAGCCTTTTGTGTTAGATGAAAAATCGATTTCATATATCTGGACTTGTGATTTAGATCGTTCCAGTTATGAAATTGAACACCATTTAAGCATTTTTACGCGGGCAGAGGGAAGCGGACCCGATGTATATCACCGTTTTGAAGAAGTTCATAATCAGAGAGCATATGATCCGGAATGGATGAAACGACAACTGTTTGAAGCAGGTTTCCATGATGTGAATATTTATGGGGATTTTGAATGGGAACCAGCGAATGAGAATACATCACGTTTATTTTTTGTAGCCGTTAAAAAGTAGATTACAAAGCATCTTTTCTTGATTCCAAGAGAAAGGTGCTTTTTTTTGACCATAATTCAATTATATGGGAACTATACATAGAACCGAGAAACCATTTGGGATATAATGGATAGAAAATGTAGATAAAAGGCAGGTGTTCAGTAAATGAGATTTAGTGAATATGCTTATGAACGGCCGGATGTGGCGCGATTTGAAGAGACGTTTAATGGGCTGCTCGCCACGTTCCGCGAAGCAAAAAATGCAGATGAACAGGATGTAGCCATGGCGGCGATTAACAAACTCCGCGGGGCTTTATCCACACAGGAAACACTGGTGTCGATTCGTCATTCCGTAGATACTAACGATGAATTTTATAAGGCAGAGCAGGATTTTTTCGATGAAACATCGCCTGTTTTCCAGAAGTATACGACTGAATTTTACGAGGCGCTTGTTAGTTCCCCTTTTAGAGCCGAGTTGGAGAAGAAATACGGTGAACAGTTATTTCAGATCGCAGAACTTACGATCAAAACATTCAGTCCGGACATTATCAGTGACTTGCAACAAGAGAATAAACTGACTACCGAATACTCGAAGCTGATTGCTTCGGCTAAGATTTTTTTTGAAGGGGAAGAACGTACCTTATCGCAGCTTGCTCCTTTCATGCGGTCTACAGATCGAAACATGCGTAAACGTGCGGAAGAAGCACGAACTGCTTTTTTGAGTGAACATGAAGAGCAGCTCGACCGGATTTACGATGAACTGGTGAAGGTAAGAACCAAGATGGCGAAGAAACTCGGATTTCCGAGCTTTGTTGAGATGGGTTATGCCCGAATGAATCGAACGGACTATAATGCTGATATGGTGGCGAACTTTCGTAAACAAGTACTAGAGGAAATTGTTCCGATAGCTACGAAACTGAAAGAGCGTCAACGCCAGCGTGTCGGGGTTGATGAGCTTTACTATTACGATGAGAATATCGTATTCCCATCAGGGAATGCAGCGCCCAAGGGAGATCCGGAATGGATCGTACAAAATGGCAAAAAAATGTACGACGAACTAGCCCCGGAAATGAGCGAGTTTTTCAATTACATGCTGGATCACGAGCTGATGGATCTAGTAAGTAAGAAAGGGAAAGAAAGCGGCGGTTACTGTACCTTTATTTATGATTACAAGTCGCCTTTTATTTTCTCCAATTTCAATGGGACTTCGGATGATATTGATGTCCTTACGCACGAGGCTGGTCACGCTTTTCAGGTGTACCAAAGCCGAAATTATGAAGTGCCTGAATATTTATGTCCTACATATGAAGCGGCTGAAATTCATTCCATGAGTATGGAGTTCTTTACCTGGCCGTGGATGAATCTATTTTTTGAAAATGAAGTGGAAAAGTATAAATTTGATCATTTGTCGAGTGCTCTTCTATTTATTCCTTATGGTGTTTCAGTGGATGAGTTCCAACATTATGTTTATAGTAATCCAGAAGCAACTCCGGCTCAGCGAGAACAGGCTTGGCGTGAGATTGAGCGTAGATATCTGCCGCATCGTAATTACGAGAGCAATCACTATTTCGATCAAGGCGGATTCTGGCAAAAACAAGCTCACATTTACAAATCTCCATTCTATTATATCGATTACACATTGGCTCAAATCTGTGCGTTCCAGTTCTGGAAGCAGTCCAGAGAGGATTATCAAGCAGCTTGGACAAACTATTTGCACTTGTGCAAATTAGGAGGAAGTTTATCCTTTACTAAACTGGTGGAAGAGGCAGGTCTTATTTCTCCGTTTAAAGACGGGTGTGTAACTTCTGTAATTACGAGTATTGAAGAATATCTTAATTCTATAGATGACAAAGTTCTATAAAATAAGAGAATCAGCAGATTCCTTTTACAAGTGATTATTTTCTGCTTAATAACAAAAGGGATGACAGGGGTTTACAGCGTTATTTGACTTTATCTGTTACTGTCTTGTATAATGATTGCGATTAAACTTAAAATGTTTTCGATGAAGAGGAATAGTAATAGAACCTATGCATAACAGAGAGCCAGCGGGTGGTGCAAGCTGGTTGCCATGGTTATATGAACTCGCCTTGGAGATATGAGGTCAGGCTATATTTATAGGGTAAGCCTCATCGGTTCACCACCGTTACAGGGTGCTTAAGGGAGTGGACAGCGAAGCACGTATGTCCGCTAACTAGGGTGGTACCACGGGAATCTAACCTCTCGTCCCTAGCGATGACACGCTATGGGATGCGGAGGTTTTTTTGTTGGTCCGTGATACGTTTTGGCATGGTATGACATGCTCAAGGCGTAATCCGGTTCTAACGTTTTATATGACGAGGAGGATGGACAGTGAGTCAGAAAGAACAGCCGAAGCACGGCTATCAACCGCAATCCATTGAGCCGAAATGGCAACAATATTGGGATGCTAACAAAACATTTAAAACAGGGGAAGAGGCAGACAAACCGAAGTTTTATGCCCTTGATATGTTCCCTTATCCTTCAGGAGCAGGTCTCCATGTAGGACATCCAGAAGGATATACAGCGACTGATATCGTATCACGCTACAAAAGAATGCGCGGGTATAACGTTCTTCATCCGATGGGTTGGGATGCTTTTGGACTTCCGGCAGAACAGCATGCGATTGATACAGGAGAACATCCTCGTGATATAACGGTGAAGAATGTAAATAACTTCCGCCGTCAGATTAAATCACTTGGATTTTCATATGACTGGGATCGTGAGATCAGCACGACAGATCCTGACTACTATAAGTGGACACAGTGGATCTTTATCCAGCTGTACAAACGTGGTCTTGCATATGTATCTGAAGTTCCGGTGAACTGGTGTGAAGAGCTTGGAACGGTTCTTGCAAACGAAGAAGTAATTGATGGGAAAAGTGAGCGTGGAGGCTTCCCTGTCGTACGTAAACCAATGCGTCAATGGGTACTGAAAATCACCGAATACGCAGACCGTCTCCTTGATGATCTGGATGAACTGGACTGGGCAGAGAGCATTAAAGATATGCAGCGTAACTGGATCGGACGCTCCAAAGGTGCGGAAGTGACTTTTGAGCTGGAAGGACATGAAGAACAGCTGAAAGTATTTACGACACGCCCAGACACTTTGTTCGGTGCAACTTATGCAGTTCTTGCTCCTGAACACGAACTGGTGGAGAAGATCACGAAACCGGAGCAACAGGCAGCGGTGAAAGCATATCAAGATCAAGCGGCACGTAAGACTGACCTTGAGCGTACGGATCTTGCGAAAGAAAAAACAGGTGTATTCACTGGTGCGTATGCGATTAATCCGATCAGTGGTGCAAAAGTGCCGGTATGGATTGCGGATTATGTTCTTGCTGGTTACGGAACAGGTGCGATTATGGCAGTGCCTGCTCATGATTCACGTGACTGGGAATTTGCAAAACAATTTGGACTTGAAATCATCGAAGTGGTATCGGGTGGAGATGTGGAAAAAGAAGCCTACACTGGTGATGGCCCACACGTAAATTCCGGTATGCTGGATGGACTTGAGAATGAAGAAGCCATTGCTAAAGCAATCGCATGGCTTGAAGAGAATGGTAAAGGCGAAGGAAAAGTAACGTATAGACTTCGTGACTGGCTCTTTAGCCGTCAGCGTTATTGGGGTGAGCCTATTCCAATTCTGCATCTGGAAGACGGTACGATGAAAACTGTACCTGAAAGTGAACTTCCGCTTGTGCTTCCAGAGATGGATGAGATCAAGCCGTCTGGTACGGGAGAATCTCCGCTTGCTAATGCAACGGACTGGGTGAACACAATCGATCCAGAAACAGGAATGAAGGCGCGCCGTGAGACCAATACCATGCCACAATGGGCTGGAAGCTGTTGGTACTACCTGCGCTTTATTGATCCGCACAATGATAAAGAACTTGTATCCAAAGAGAAACAACGTGAATGGCTGCCAGTTGATCTGTATATTGGCGGGGCAGAACATGCGGTACTTCACTTGCTCTATGCACGTTTCTGGCATAAAGTTCTGTATGATCTAGGTATCGTTGATACCAAAGAACCATTCCATAAACTCGTAAACCAAGGAATGATTCTTGGAACCAATAATGAGAAAATGAGTAAGTCCCGCGGCAACGTAATTAATCCAGATGAGATTGTGGAGAAATACGGTGCAGATACACTGCGGATTTACGAAATGTTTATGGGGCCGCTTGAGGCAACCAAACCTTGGAACGAGAATGGCGTAGAAGGAGCTTATCGTTTCCTAGCACGTGTGTGGCGTTTGTTTATTAATGAAGATGGTACGCTTAATGAGAAAATTGGCGATGGCGGAGATGACGAATTCAAACGCACATGGCACAAAACAATTAAGAAAGTTACCGATGATCTCGAGCATTTGCGCTTTAACACAGCGATCAGTCAGCTGATGATCTTCATCAATGATGCTTACAAAGCAGACCGTCTGCCGCGCGAAGCAATGGAGAACTTTGTACAACTGCTTGCTCCTCTTGCTCCGCATATCGCAGAAGAGTTGTGGTCGCGTCTTGGTCACGAAGATAGCATCAGCTATGTATCCTGGCCGCAGTATGATGAGTCACTTACCGTTGATGCAGAAGTAGAAATTGTAATTCAAATTAACGGTAAAATCGTACAGCGCGCAAGCGTTGCAGCTGATCTTGATGCAAAAGGTCTTGAAGCGTTCAGCTTAGAGATTCCTGCGATCAAGGAAGCACTAGAAGGCAAAACCATCCGTAAGGTGATTGCAGTACCAGGCAAACTGGTTAATATTGTTGCCGGTTAATCTCACCTGCACCAAATTCAGCATCTAGCGCTTCTAGGTCTTTTTCGTACTTCGCGTGCGTGACCTGGATGAGCTGATCAAATACACCCGCGAGGCTTGAATCAAGCAGGTTCAAGGCTTTGGCGGTTATACCGCCGGGTACGGCAACACGTTCTTGGAGCTGTGACGGAGTCACAGCTCCTTCTGCTAGTAATTTACCTGTACCAAGCAGCATTTCACTCGCAAGACGAGTAGCTTCATCTGAAGTGATTCCCGTCTTGCGTACTGCTGCGTCAATCCATTGTTCCAGAAAAAAGGCAACAAAGGCAGGTCCGCAGCTGCTAAAATCAGAACTAATTCGAGTATAGGTTTCTTCTACGCGAATCGGTCTGCTGATGTAGCTGAATAGCATTTCAACCCGTTTTTTGTCTTCATCATTCATTCGATTTCCATGAATACATAAGGAAGCACCGCTGCCGGTTAAGTGAGTAATACTCGGAATGATTTTCGTGATTTTACATGGCAAAACGGATTCCAAGTGTCTAATTTGAACAGGACTCGTAATCGAGATAATGATCTGATCAGGAGTAACGACAGGTTTAATATATTCGATGACTTCTTTAAATTCATGCGGTTTGATACAAAGAAATACAATGTTGCTTCTTTCGACGGTTTCACGATTTGTTTCTGCTGGATAAAGACCTGGATGCAGAGAAGCTAGGCTTACGACTTTTCCACGGGTTCGATTACTTGCAGTAATTTGATACGCGTCAAGTGCTCCGGAAGCAAGGAAGGCGTTAATGAGTAAACTTCCCATGCTGCCGGTTCCTATAAATCCGACCTTCAACATCTTGAGGTTCCCCCTTTCTTGCTTTACGGTACTGGCGCGGGTACGTTCTTCTTAATGTATGCATCAAGACTTGGACGACATGACGATAAGTTTTACGTGAGTATGATAATCGTTTGGGAGGTTTTGAATACGGTGAAGAAAGCGACAGTGCTGTTAACGATTGGGGCTTTTCTTGGGAGTGGTTTGATCTTGTTCGGAGGAAAGAGTGATCCAGCTCCTGTGGAATGGACTGCTATTAATGATAGGGCAGCTATATCTGTGAGTGAACCGGCAATAGAGACGCAGCAAGAGGAGAGCCCAGCGGATTCGGGCAAGGATACTTTACCGGAAATACTTCCGGTAGTTCCTACAGTAGAGAAAGAAAAGGCAGTATCTGCTGAAGTCGCTGCGAAACCTGCCGCAGAGGAAACAGTAGTGCCTGCGGAAACTGCTCCTATAGAAGAGCAAGCTGCTCAGAGTACTCAATCTGCAGCAAATACAGATGGCAAAATAGCCGTGAATACAGCTTCACTTGAAGAGCTAATGGATTTACCTGGTATTGGAGAGAAGAAAGCACAAGCGATTATCGATTATCGTACAGAACACGGCCCCTTTATCAAACCGAGTGATCTGACAAAGGTTAAGGGGATAGGGATGAAGATGCTTGAGAAAATGTCACCCTATGTTTTGATAAATTAGATTGTTATTTTAGTGAGACCTTCTGAATGTTTACATTGCAATCATTTAAACTTATAGGTAAGGAGAAGTGGAGAAGGATGAATACGGGGGTAAGAAAAGACTGGGATACGTACTTCATGGATATTGCTTATATGGTATCTACTCGTTCCCGGTGTTCGCGCAGACATGTAGGTGCAGTTCTCGTTCAGGGTAAGAAGTTGCTTGGAACCGCATATAATGGAGCGCCTATGGGTGTGCCGGACTGTCTAGAAGCAGGATGTATGATTTCGGAAGAGTACGAATTAATCATTAAAGATGGCAAGGAAGAAATGATCAAGAAACAGCGCTGTGTGCGCACGATTCATGCAGAGCAAAATTTGCTGCTGTTTACTGATCGTGCGGACCGGGAAGGTTCCAGTGTTTATGTAACAGATGAACCTTGCTGGACTTGCGCCAATATGCTTGCGAACAGCGGAATCGTCGAGATTGTATACCACCGGCCCTATCCGAAAGATACATCTAAAGTGCGTCAAATGATGGAGCAAAAAGGGATTACCTTCCGTTCACTTAACACGTATGAACCTCCAAAAGAGACAATGATGACCGTTTCTGATTAGAAATTGTACAATCAACAATAGAATATAAGGATCGAAAATAATAAGGAAGAACCTTATGAAGAACAGTGTCAAAGCTGGCTCTTTATAGGGTTCTTCCTTTCTTTTTGGGGAGGAAAAGGACTTTGAAAGGGAGGCCGCTTGCCTTATTTTGTGTATGCTGGATTATGGGGAGTTCGGCAGCTTATCTCTATAATGGATGGTCCCTGATATGGATACTCCTCGGAGTCTTATTGCTGCTTGGTATGTTCCTCTATTTACAACGAATACAAGGAGTATATTCGCTAGTTTTACTGCTGGCTGTTCTTGTGTCTTCTTGTTATATGGAGTGGACAGAAATACGTAACGTGAGCAAACTGCCGATGGCGCTTAACGTGATACCTGCTGAAATAGTCGGGATGTCAGTAGAGGTGGAGGGGACGATTGCCTCTAAGGTCAAAGTTGACGGAGACCGGGCACAATTTGTACTTTCACTTCAGGGTGTCCGCCCGCTAGGCTCAGGTGATGAGGAAGTGGAAGATACATTCTCTGAAATTAATGAGAAGGTGCAAGTTCAGATTAAGCTGCTGGAAGAAGGAGAACAAGAGACAGCAGAAGGATGGAAACGAGGGGATCAGATCCAATTTACAGGTACCTTGGAAATTCCCGGGACGGCGAGAAATTTTGGGAGTTTTGACTATGGACAGTATCTACAGCGTCTTCATATTCACTGGTTGCTCAAAGGAAAAGGTGCGGAAGGGATTGCTCATCAGCCTCTTGAAACGTGGTTTAGTAAATATATCGTACTCCGACTGAGTGACTCAGCGCGAAAAGAACTTGGAAGCCAAATGGAATTCATGTTTGAAGAACCTCATGCGGGATACATGAAAGGTCTTGTTATCGGTATTGGTGATGAGATTGATCCAGATACGTACGGGGATTTTTCTAAACTCGGGCTTACCCATATTCTCGCTATATCTGGAATGCATGTAGCAATTTACGTTTCGGGACTACTGCTATTATTATCTGTGCTTCGGCTCAGTAAGGAGACGGCACTTGTTGTGACTTTTCTGCTGATCCCATTCTATGTGTTGTTGTCGGGTTCATCTCCCTCTGTAGTGAGAGCAGGTATAATGTCCATGATGGGGCTGTACATGACGAGGCAGGGTCTGATGAAAGATGGACTCAATATTCTTTGTCTCACTGCTCTTCTCATGTTGTGGATGGATCCGTATATGCTGGTAAATGTCAGTTTTCAGCTATCATTTTTAGTGACAGCGGGTCTCATGATTTTTGTTCCGTTACTTCAGCCTCACTTTCATTCTTGGCCCAAGTGGCTGTCGGGAACGGCTGTCATTACCATTGCGGCTCAGTTGTTATCTTTTCCGATGACGGTGTTTTATTTCAATCAGTTTTCCCTTTTATCATTTGGCGCCAATTTCCTGCTTGTCAGCTTTATTAGTTTTCTTATTCTTCCGCTCGGCGCACTTGTGCTGTTGCTTGTTTACATATGGGAACCTGCAGTGAAACCGATCGTATGGGTCGTCTCTTGGCTGAATCAACGGACTTTTGATTTTGTAACCTGGCTAAATACCTTTGATCAGTTTGTACTTATTTGGGCTAAACCTCACTTTATAATCGTCCTGAGTTATTATTTATTGCTATATTACCTATTACGACTGCTCAAGGAATGGAAAATAAGCAAACAGCCGCTCCCTTTGAGTTCAGAGGATACGGTTCCACTCACGCCACTGTTACAATCGGTACAGCCAGGTGAAAAGAGGATGAGTCACACTTTTTCTTTTGCCAATGGATTTGTCCCTGTGCTGAATAACGAGAAAAAACATGGATTACTTAGCGGTGGCACCCGTCTGCAACAGGTATTTCAAGCCGTACAGATTTCATCCGCTTGGCCGGAACTGGATAGTCTATTTTCAGTCCAAGGCGCAGGATACTATGCACGGGAACCTTTTACTTTTTTAAAGAGAATTATGGTGATTATCTTATTTATTGTTTTGTTAGCAGGTCTATCAATTAGTTATCAAGGCCCCTATCGCAAAGGGGAAGGAACGGTTGCATTCATTGATGTAGGTCAAGGGGATAGTATGTTAATTACTACTCCTACAGGCAAGCATATTCTCGTAGATGGTGGAGGCACCATTCAGTTTGGACAGCAGGCTAGCTGGAAACAGCGAAGAGATCCATATGAAGTAGGCAAATCACTACTCGTGCCACTGCTTAAAAAGCGAGGAGTTCACAAACTCGATGCGGTCATTCTAAGCCATGCGGATCAGGATCATGCCGGAGGACTGCAAGCCGTATTTGAAAATATACCCGTGTCCAAATTCATAAGTAATGGGACGATAACGGAGAAACCTTTTTATCAAGAACTCATACAAACGGTATTGGAACAAAAAGTGACGATGTATGAAGTTTCTGATGGTATGGAATATCGTCCTGATGCTGAGACCACTCTTTCTTTTATCGCTCCTGAGGAGAATGTTCTTCATACATCGCCTGACGATACGGGAGAAATATCCGCACTGCCTGTTCTCGAAGAGCAAAACCATGTGTCTGTTGTATTTTTGATGGAGATGGAGGAGGTGTCTTTTCTGTTTACAGGCGATGTAGACAGCGCTGCAGAGCTTGATATTTTGGATAGAATAAAAAACTCAGCTGATAAAAACCAATCTAATAACGGTAAAATGGTTCCGATCGATGTACTAAAAGTTGCTCATCATGGGAGCAAATCTTCAACGACGGAAGAATGGCTGAACTACTTTCAGCCTCGTCTTTCCGTTATTTCGGCAGGAGTAAATAATACGTATGGTCATCCTCACCCGATTGTCACAGAGAGGTTGCAAGACCACGGAAGTGAAATTTTTAGGACGGATACGATGGGAGAGATCCAAATTCGGGTTCGGGATGGAGAGATCCAGACGAGGAGGATTTTAGGCAGTGAGAAATAGGCAAAGACAAGAGTGGATCAGCGACCAAAAGCAATAAAGAGAAGAGGTAAGGGTTGAAAGAGTTATTGAATGTTCTGAGTTAAAACGAAAATTCACTCTTGGCTTTACTTTCTTCTTGTAGTGGGGAAAATTCTATTACATATCAACTGGAAGGCTAAGAACACAAGTGAACCTACAGTGATGTAAATAGTTTGAGCAGTGAAAGTATCGAAATTCAGAATGAATGCCGAAAAAATAACCCCGCCTATTAAGCCTAAAAGACAATATTCGAAAGTTAAAAGTAAGATAAAATACTTGTTATTTCTTCTTCTGTACATGAGCAATCCGTCCACCAATATAGAGAGTGGCATGATTAAAAAAAGGAAAATAGCAAGGTTAATGAGTAGTGTTATCGTAAATGTGTAACCAAAAGAATAATAGTGTACATCTGCCAATCTTTCATCCACAGGCACATACCGATAAAGTCCTGTAACAATAGTTAATAAAATGGCAGTGAATATAGCCCCAACAATCTTTCCGCTTGGTCTATTAGCTCTTAGGTTATTTGTCGTCATGGATGCTGACCTCCGTTTTCAATATCAAATGAATGAAGAGTCTTACTTTATTTTAGCAAAAACAGGAAGTAAGACAAATAATATTTGGATATTATAGCAGTAATTTGGACTCAGGTTTAGGATGGAGAGATCCAGACGAGGAGGATTTTAGGCAGTGAGAAATAGAACGAGTATTCAAAAGCCCCAGCACGAGGTCATTCTTCGGCCGGGGTTCCTTCTTTCTTAGTATGAATAGATTTACATTAAAATTAACGATATCCTTCAGCGTTTGCTGGTTTTCCCGCTTCTTGTACTTCTTGTAGATAGCGGAAGCAGTCTGGCTGTGATCCATCTATATCTGTAAAATGATATCTCTTTGCCAGCTCTCCGCTAGAACAGGAGCTGCCGTTTAGTTCATGTTTCTTCTCATCCATGGCTACCGCTGCAACCGTTCTTCCAATATAACGCGGAGATTCAGAGATGATAAAGTGCGGGTCTTTTTTCGTGCCATCTCTCCAGTTCTCCTCGGTGACACCAAATACTTCAAGCATGATTTCTGAACGCATCCAGCCTGGTGTAATAGCAAGAGCTGTACATTCATGAGGTGCGAGTTCGTGAGCAAGCGATTTTGCCATTCGAATGGCAGATTGCTTTGTCAGATCATAAAATAGAGACAGTCGATAGCGATCCGCATTATAATCATCCGTCCCATCGGTGATTTCTACCACAAGCCCGCCCTTATTTTGAATAAGCAATTTCAAGGCATAGTGGCTCGTAATTAAGTGTGTTTCTACTCCAAGACGAAGCATGCGTAAGCCTTTATCCAGAGAGTGCTGCCACACCGGTGTATCCCACTCCATCAAGTATTCTCCGCCCCATATATCGTTTACCAGGATATCGAGTTTTCCCTGTTCTTTTTCTATTTTCTCTATTAAAGATGCTACTTGTTCGGGGACTAAATGATCCACTTGCACCGGGATACCGATCCCCCCAAGTTCAGTTACTAATTCCGCAGTCTCTTCAATCGTTTCCGGACGACCATATTCTGAAATTTGCTTTCTGGTTGTTCGACCTGTTATATATACGGTTGCGCCAGCCGCACCTAGTTCCATGGCAATTCCTCGACCTGCTCCGCGGGTTCCACCTGCAACGAGTGCAACTTTTCCCTCTAATGGTTTCATATAGCTTCAGCTCCTATTCGGTATTGAGTATAGTATACTCATGAATGTAGACATCTATTGTCATATTAAGAAGAGAAGAGATCATTTCTTTTATATAAAAAGTAAGGGTGATATACTTTGCGGGCAGATCGATTGATTCGAATTCTTTTGTTATTACAGAGCCAAGAGAGATTGACTACGAAGGAATTGGCTCAACAATTGGAAGTGACAGAACGGACAATACATCGGGATATGGAAGCTTTAAGTGTGGCAGGGATTCCTGTTGTAGCTAGGCGAGGAAAGTATGGAGGCTGGCAGCTGATGGAGAATTATCGAACTCGTCTTACGGGATTGAAAAAAGAAGAAATCATGTCTCTATTTCTATCTCCTTCTCAGCAGCTTCTAAAGGATCTCGGCTATTTACAAGACTGGACAGAAGCCAGGGAAAAACTTATCGCCAGCATTCCAAAGAATCTTCACAGTGAGGTGAAAGATGTTACGAATCGGCTGCATATTGATTCTACTGCCTGGCGTCCCTCTATTGAAGTGATTCAAGTGTTTGAGTTACTGCATCAAGCGGTATGGGATCAACATAAAATAAAGATCGAATATGAACGGGCTGATGGAACATTGGTTACACGCATTGTGGAACCTTTGGGTCTAGTAGCCAAAGGGAATACGTGGTATGTAGTTGCCGCTTCCGAAGGAGAAATAAGAAACTATAGAGCATCCAGGGTTATTTCTGCTGAAAAGCTAGACGAGCCGTTTGAAAGACCAGATGGTTTTCAGTTAGCTAGTTACTGGCAAGAATCAAAACAGCAATTCATTCGTAGTTTGCCGAGTTATGAGGCTCAAGTGGAAGTTTCTCCTGATATTCTAGCAAGACTCAAGTTTACAGGACGGTTTGTAAAAATAGCAGATCTGAAGAAACAAGAGGGATCATGGATTTCGGTTAAGCTAAACTTCGATACCGAAGAGGAAGCAAAGTCATTTATTTTAGGATTTGGTAATCAGATTCGAGTTATACAGCCTCTCCAGCTAAAAGAACAAGTAATTCAGATGGCAAGATCTATTATTGATTTTTATAATCATGACGGTGTTCATCCTGAAGAGTCAAAGCCTGGCCATGATGAGTCCTAATTTCCCAAAACTGAACTGAATTTTATAAAGTAGACTGTTTTATAAAAAGGATGTGCCGCTTTTTAAGCAGCGGCAATGAGATGACTCGGTATGCTGCCGGAGTCATCTTTTTTAATGTCCATTGCTCTCTTGTGTTGCTATAGTAATCCATGTAATCATCATTCGTCTTAGTTCTACTACATTGATTGCTTCTGTGTAAATTTCTGTCGGTCCTGTCACGATTGTAACATGTGCAGTGGCGGGTACGGCGAGGGATTTTTTTGAGGGGGATTATGGAGAGGATTTACACCGTCTTCAAATGCAAGGACTGTTCCAATTTGATGTTTCAACACGAATACCTACTTCTTTTAAACAGAGTACAAGTCATCCAACAATCAAAAGACTAACTTGTAAAAATGTGCTATCTTCGATATATTTAAATACAAAACGGTTCGTATCGAAATTACTTTATTAAGGAGATGTCTAAATGAAACCAATAAACAATGAAGAATTTTATCACAAATGTTTGGCAGAAAGAAGACTTAAGGCACAAAAAATCTGGAAGACTGGAATTGAAAAAGGGGTAGCAATTTAGTATAAAGAGTCACTCGATGAAAATTTCATAATCAAGTAATTAACCAAGTTATTGAGGGGATTTTAATTAGAATCAATTAAGAATGGGGAATAAATAAATGAATATTTTATCGGTAATCTTACAAATAATTTTAGGGATTATGTTTGCCTTTCTAGGGTTATCAGCCCTCATTGGTGCAGATAAGGCAAAGGAAAACTTTCAACATCTCAAATTACCAAATTGGTTTCGATTTGTAACTGGATTCGTTCAGCTTATTGGGGCAATTTGTATGATAGTTGGTATTTGGGCTCATAAACTCGCACTATTCGGTGGTATATGGTTAACAATAACATTGATAGTAGGTGGATTATTACATCTTAGGATTAAAGAGCCCCTTTCTTCTGCCATTCCTGCCTTTGCCATAGCTATACTCTCATTTATCATCTTTTTATTGAGATTGTAATTCTTAATCGTTAGGTTATTAAGCAAACCAGTCATCATTGCGCGGGATGATGACTGGTTTTTTTATGCTGTGAAGAATGCAGGACGTGAAAAATTAATTAATGGCAGGTATTATATTTTTCTCGAAGATCCTTTGGGGTAAATTACCAAATAAAAGAACAAATGTTTTGTGATTTAAAATATTATCTAATATAATCAAATTACAAAACGAAACGTTTCGTTTTGTAGTAGTTTGACTAATCTTTATCCATTAATTAGGGGTTGCTTTTATATAAGCAGAAAAAAGTTACCGTACTAAAGGAGGCGAATGAATATAAACTAATTCCAAGCAATTTGTATTTCTAACTTTTAACATTTATAGCGGACAGTTATTATTACCCGTTTTTAAAATACAGAATTAAAAGGAGATAAGACTATGAATAAAAAAGTTTTGATTAAAAATGGATGTGTTTTAACTCTTGATAAAAAATTAGGGAACTTTAAGCAAGCGGATATATTGATTGAAGGTAGTAAAATTATTGCCATTCAACCAGAAATCAATCTATCGGATTGTGAGATTATTGATGCCTCTAATATGATTATTATGCCGGGATTGATTGATACTCATCGTCATACTTGGGAGTCATTAGTTCGTAATGTAGGATCTGATTGGTCTCTTGAAACTTATTTAGGAAACATGTACTTTGGAAATATAGGAAGTAAGCTGCGTCCAGAAGATGCTTATATTGCAAATCTAATCGGGACTCTTGAGGCAATTGATGCTGGTGTTACAACCATTGTAGATTATTCATTAATTGAATCCCCTAATCATGCTGATGAATTGATTAGAGGCTTACAAGACTCAGGGATCAGAGGTGTCTTTGCTTACGGTGTCCCAGGGAGTGGTGGGTTTTGGGATCATAATAGCTTAGATAAGCATCCAGAAGACGCTAGACGTGTGAAAAAACAATATTTTTCTTCTAATAATCAATTGATTACAATGGGATTAGCCATTCGGGGTCCGGAATTCAGCGCATGGGAAACAACTGAGCATGATATTCAAATGGCTCGTGAATTGGATTGTATAGCAAGTATGCATATTGGTATTGGAATATGGGGCAAAGATGCCAAATTCATTGAAAAATTAAGCCAAGCTGGATTGTTAGGACCAGATCTCAATTTTGTCCATGCCAATTACCTCAGTGAAAACGAGTATAAACTAGTAGCCGAATCTGGAGCATCTATCTCTGCTACACCGGAAATTGAGATGATGATGGGCCATGGAGATCCTGCTACTACACAATTCATTAAGAATGGAGGAAGACCAGCTTTAGGAGTGGATGTTGTTACGTCTACTGGTGGAGATATGTTTGCTCAGATCAAATTCGCATTGCAAGCTACACGTGCTAAAATGAATCTGGAAATGCATTCAAAAGGAAAGATGCCCGGTAAACTTGGATTATCTGCACTAGATGTTTTGGAGTTTGCAACAATCGATGGCGCTCGTGCTTTAGGGTTAGAAAATAAAACGGGCACGTTGACACCTGGCAAGGAAGCAGATTTGATTATGATTCGCACTACTGACTTAAATATGTTCCCTATAAATGACCCAATAGGAGCCGTTGTATCTGCTAATACTAGTAATGTAGATTCCGTCTTTATTGGGGGCAAACCTGTGAAACGGAATGGGAAAATGTTGAATATTGACTTGGAGGACCTACGTAAACGAGCAAATAGTTCCCGAGACTATATTTTTTCTCAGAACGGTGTACCAACAGGAGCATGGCCACTCTAAGAAATCGAATCTTTTTATTAGAATTATCTATTTATGAAAAAGAGATGGATTTAAATAATTAAGGTGTTTATCTTCTACTCTATGTTCAAGGGAAACATTTAAAATTTAGCGAAGGCTTAATTATTTTTTACTATGATTCATTAATTTTTTTGAATTGAACTGACCCCAAGTAATGGAAACCATAAACATTCCCTTACTTGGGGTTTTTCTATGTCTATCTAGTTAAAACCCGTTTATAATCAATTCAGGTATAGTGGGGAAAGAGTAAATAATACAATCAAATTAAAAATAAAAGTGCACCTTTCCGGTACGCATCACAATAGCTGTATATCTTGAATTTGGAAGAGCTTGAGGAAACAGAGGTTGTAAAAATATATGGTAAAAAGCGAAACTGAATAGACTATGTATTATTTACATGATTTCAACTTCAGGAAATTTAAAACATGTTAGGAGTTTAAAAATGGAACCAAATAATGAAAAAAAACGTTTTGTTGGGCGACCTAGAAGTGAGTCCTCTAAATTAGCTATATTAAATTCAGTAAAGGACCTATTAGAAACGAAAGGTTTTACAAATCTAACTATTGAGGGAATTGCTAAAGAGGCAGGAGTTAGTAAAGCAACGATCTATCGATGGTGGAAAAATAAAGAGATGATTTTATTAAGTTTGTTTTTAGAAGTCTCACAATCAAAATTTGAGTTTGATCCAGATCAATCAGTAGTAGAGAATCTGCGCCAACAAATGCAAGAACTTTCGCATATTCTTGATAGTACTATAGGAAGAGCTTTATTATTAATTATCATAGAAAATGAAAGTATTTCTAAAGAATTTCATTTACACTTTTTGCACCCCAGAAGATTGGAAGCAAAAAGGATTCTGAGTGTTGGCATTGAAAAGGGATTATTACAGCCAAATATTAATATGGATATAGTCTTAGATTTATTATTTGGACCCATATATTTTAAACTGATGGTTTACAAGGAAAGCATAGATACAAATTTCATTAATGAATTGATAGACCAAGCTATGAAAGGAATAATTATTCATTCTTCCAATTAATTATAAAGTATATAGGAATTATCATACATCCAACTAGTAAGTGGCTCTAGAGCAAGAACTATTTCATTTGAGCCCTATAGGTTACTCAAATAGGTATATCTATGGGGTTCGGATTTCCAGGATTTTCTGCCTTACACCGGGTTTTGGAACAGTCCGTGGGTAGGGCTCAAACATTTTCAACATTTTTCCTCGCGAGATAACTTCATGCAGCTTTTCCGCAACACACTTAGAGGTATATGGCCTCATACGTGAGGACAGTAACGAACATTAAATAACTACTGACACTGTTTAGATAAGTGAATGTCATCTAATATTTGCTGTCTCAGAAAAATCAGATCATACCAATCACAATACAGAAATTCACATGTGAACTTCTTGGCTAATACGTGTGGTAACACACGTTTTTTTGCTTTTTTATAATACCGAAACAAATCTTTCTCCTTGAGAGACTTCCACTAAGCTTTATATATTCAATTAAAACTTAGTTTATTTCTTGGAATTTATCACTTTAACTCACAAATTTTATTTCCTGATTTAATTGACAGTCTACAATTGATTTTACGCTCGTAACTACCAAAAGAACTTGATTTAAGGAAATGGCACAATAGACCGGAAATCAGGCAGAATTGAACATGTTCATTCTGGAAAAATTAGTATATATTAAATCCATACCAAGTCGATGAGTTTAATTAGTATTATAAGTAACCAATATAGGAGGCAGGCAGAATGGAAATCAAAACTTTCAATGGCAGCGCGAAGAACGGAGCGGGCATTGGGGTGCATCCCTCCTCTCATGGACCAGATAATACGATCGACGAACACTGTCATGAATATGTGGAAATGGTGTATGTCGTACAAGGGGAAGGCAAGCATCGCATAGATGGGACCCAATATGATATTCGATCGGGTGATTTCTATGTTATCCACTCTGGTGAGAGTCATGTATACATCATGAGCGAAGGAGCTAGCATCGATATCATTAACTGCATTTTCCTAAAAGACCGGATCGAAGAGCTGTTTCGCAAACAGCATCCCGACCCTTCACTAGCCAATCTATCTTACTTGGCTCCTTTCTTCAAATCGTCTGCCAATTTTCCGCGCGCCATGAATCTAACTGCCGAGCAGTCATCGGTCATTTTCAAGGTGTTGGAAGATATGGTTCTGGAAGCGAAGCTTCGGGAACCTGGCTCCGATACCATTCTGTTTAGTAAGCTGACAGAACTGCTCATTAAGCTTTCGCGTATCCACCGTGTATGGACAGGTGAAACCTCGGAGCAGGAAGAGGTTGCAAGCACATCAGGGCATTGGTTGCTGGCCAAGCGAATTAAAGGATACTTGGAACTGCATTACTGCAGTAAGGTGACACTTACAACCCTATCACACAGGTTCAATCTAAGTTCTCGCCACATCCACCGGGTCTTAAAACTGGAGATGGGCAAGAGCGTAACAGAACTGCTTCATGCCATTCGTATAGAAAGGGCCAAGCAGATGCTGAAAGAAACGGATTTAAGTATAGAGGATATTGCAACAGCCGTCGGCTTCAAGGACAGTTCTTTCTTCTCGCGATTATTCAACCGAATGCTCGGTCAAACTCCGGGCGGATATCGCAAGCAGGTTAAAACGAGAAAAATATCATAGAAGAGACAACAGTCCCATACAGATTCGGACCGGATCGCCGGACGCTGATTGGGAGTGAGGCTTTTTTATATCAAACAAAAGATGACTTGGAGGGAGTTTATATGAACAAAAAGAAGGTTTGGCAAAAGGCGTTGCGATCCGGAACTGTGCTCGCACTCGTAGTATTACTCTGGAGTACTCCGCTATTTCCGGCATTCGCCGAATCCCTGACAGGGAATGAACAGGACACCAAGAAGCATTCCAACAAACACGAGGCATCACCGACGGTAACGGATAATGGGGAGACTCTTACGCTGGACAATGGCATCGTTAACGTAATCATTCATAAAAGCAGCGGTGTTGTTCAGTCTTTGACACATAAGGGAGGTCCAAACCTTCTTGGTAATGGCGGCAGCGGTTATTATATTTTAAATTATGCAGTGAACGGAGTGAACAAAAAGTTCGGTCCGACTACTGAACTGCAGTACGAGCTGACTGCATCGGATAAGGATCATATCGATGTGGGGCTAACGTTATCTGATCCAGCGGTACTGCCTTTTGATTGGGAACTTCACTTTGTTCTATCCAAAGGTGAGTCAGGACTTTATTTCTATACGGTAGTTGGGTATCCCGAGGATGTACCGGGCGGCGTATCGATTGGGCAAGGTAGATATGCCTTTCGGGCAGACCCCCATATTTTCACGCAATATGCGGTAGACGATGAGCGTCAAGGACTGCTCCCTACCCCGGAAGAGATGGTTGCTGGCGAGGAGGTTATGGACGCTACGGTTAAGCTTCCAAATGGCGAGGTGTACACCAAATATAACCATATCCAGTATGTCGGAGATCTTAATGTTAGCGGTCTTTACGGCGATCAAACAGGCTTGTCTATTATTAGGCCGAGCAATGATTTTGTAGATGGCGGACCTACTATTCAGCGTAATTCGTTGCATCAGACCGAAACGACTCCTATTCTGCTTTGGCATGAGCACGAATCTCATTATGGCCGTTCTAACGTAATTCCTTATGCAGGATGGCAAAAAATATATGGCCCTTCTTTTTTATACGTTAACGAAGGGGACGGATTGAGCGGCTTATGGAAAGATGCCAAAAAGAAAGCAGCCATCGAATCTAAAAAATGGCCTTACGCTTGGCTAGATAATCCGCTGTATGATGCGAAGAGCCGCGGCGAAGTAACCGGTAAGTTAAAAGTCAATGGAAAGGCTGCCGCAAATTCATGGGTCATTTTAGCGGATCCCTCACCTGACTTTCAGGACCAGAACCTGAATTACAATTACTATGTCCGCACGGATAAGCAAGGCAAGTTCACGCTTTCGGATGTGCGGGCAGGCAGTTATACGCTGTATTCCTTTGTTAATGGTTATTTCGGAGAATACCGGTTAGACGGAGTGACGGTAGCAAAGAACAAGACGACAAAGCTGTCTACGCTGGAATGGAATCCGGAAACACATGGCAAGCAGCTGTGGCAGATCGGCACGCCAGACCGTTCATCGGGCGAATTCCGTAACGGTGCTGACTACCATCAGTGGGGATCTTGGCTGAACTATCCTCTTCAATTTCCTGACGGCGTTAATTTTGTAATCGGAGAAAGCGACGAGCAGACAGACTGGAATTATGCGCATCCTGTTAATGCTACACCGGGTGAACCAGCTCAGTTAAAGACAGCGTTTGATCCCTCACCGGCTGTATGGAAGATTCGATTCAACGAGCAGCAGTCCTACGAAGGTACGGCAGTTTTAACTTTTGGAATTGCAGGCTCTCGCAACGGTTCACTGAACGCGAAGCTGAACGGTACGGAGATTGTTAATCTGGATCCCCTGCCGGGACCGAAAAGTGATTCCTCTATGCCCCGAAGTGCAGTTCATGGTTTTTATCGTGAATTCAAAATCACCTTTGATGCTTCATTATTGCAAGAAGGGGAGAATGTCATCACCCTGCAGCATGCACGAAATGTTTATGACGAGCAGGGCAACCGGACAGGAGATATTTATACAAGTATTTTGTATGATGCCATTCGTCTAGAAGTTGATGAACATAACGAATAAATTCCCCAATGAGGACAAGAGAGGATTGGATAAACGATGAACCAAAGACTCACTAATCAACATAAATGGCTTTCTGTAATAAAGCTTTCCTTAGCGGCTTTTCTACTGTTCCTTACCGCTGCTTGTGGTAACTCGAACCAAGTGCTCAAAACGGAGACGAATACGTCCACACAAGCAGAAGGAAAGACCGGCGAAGCGGCAGAGGATACATCTCCGCTGGAAGTCAGCATCATGTCTATTACGCCAAATACGCCGCCAGCCGCGGATGACAATGTCATTAAACTTGCGATCGAGAAAGCGACGAATTCCAAGCTTACGATCCAGTGGGTATCGAACAATGCTTATGCTGATAAGCTGAACATTACACTAGCCTCTGGTAAGCTTCCTGAACTTACGATGATTAACAATCCATTTTCTAGTACCTTCAGGTCATTGGCAAGGCAAGGCGCTCTATGGGATATTGCCCCATATATAAAGGACTATCCAAACCTTAGTAACGGTATCCCAGAAGGGGCGTGGGAACTCACCAAGATGGAAGATGGAGGTAACTACGGCATACCGCGTCCGCGTCCCGAAACCGGCGATTCCTTCTTCATTATCCGCAAAGATTGGCTCGACAAGGTAGGGCTGCCGCTACCGACGACGACGGAAGAACTCTATGAGGTAATGAAAGCTTTCGTAGAACAAGATCCAGATGGCAATGGACAAAAGGACACAGTCGCACTTGCTGCGTACATTAATGCAAGTGATGTTGGATATGCAGGCAATATCAGTCCTGTGCTTGGAACAGTGGAATATTCTTTCACAGGAGTAAACGGGCATTGGAAGTGGGAAGGAAACGAGATGCAGTATACGGCTTTTCTGCCAGAGGTACGTGAGTCACTCGAATATTTAGCGAAGGCATATCAAGAAAAGCTGCTTCCTGAGGATTTGTTATCGCTGAAACTGAATGATACACGTGACTTGTTCCGCAGCGGTAAAGCTGGCATCGTGGTTGATAAAGCGGGTACGGTTCATCAATACGCTGATCAGCTGAAAGAAGTGGATCCAGACTTCCAAATATCCGACTTTTATCCATTAACATCTATTAACGGATATAATCCGAAAGGCTCTGGTTTCAATGGCATTTTATCCATTCCCAAAACGGTACCCGAAGCGAAAATGAAGCGCATTTTAAAGCTTGTTGATACTTGGATGAATCCAGAAGTATTTGATATCCAAAAACACGGCATCGAGGGAGTCCATTATCAGTTGGTGGATGGCAAGAAGGTCGTAGACAAGGAAAAGCTGAAAAAGGACAATGGCGGCGATTTTAACCAGATCGTCAATGTTATTGAAGGAGATTGGGATACGGCTGCTCCAACCGCAGATGAAAAGAAAGCCAATGAACTTTTCAAAAAGGTGGAGCAGGATCGAGTAGCAACAAGTGTGGGAGATATTGCTATTGGGCTGTATTCCCCGACAGGTGATTTGCTTCTGCCTGAGCTGGACAAGAAAATTCAGGACTTGAAAAGCAAAATTATTCTCGGCAAGGAACCGATTTCCGCATGGGATGATTTTGTAGAGGAGACAAGTACAGACCCAGAAGTCATTAAAATGATAGAGGAAATGACGGAGGCTTATAAGACGCGCTTGGGCAAATAGCCCAAGTTTTCTTATGAGTCAGGAGGGGGATGGAGATGAAGCCGATACATACGCGCAGTCTTGCTTATAGAAAACAGAACTCGCAGAAGGAGCGCGCAGCAGGAGAACGCAAACAAAAGTTTTCCTTGATGAAGTGGACTAAGCTTTCAGGCAGGTTTAGGCGCAGCCGTTCGCTATATTTGCTCGCTCTTCCAGGAATATTATTTTTCTTTGTATTTAAGATCATGCCGATGTGGGGTGTTCTGATTTCCTTCCAGGATTTTTCTCCTTACGCGGGGTTTTGGAACAGTCCGTGGGTAGGGCTCAAACATTTTGAACATTTTTTCTCGCGAGATGACTTCATGCAGCTGTTCCGCAACACGCTTGCCATCAATATGCTCAGTCTTGTCTTCTTCTTTCCATTGCCGATACTGCTGTCACTGATGCTAAATGAGCTGCGCAGTATCGCGTACAAACGAGTGATACAGACAGTCATATACCTGCCGCACTTCTTGTCTTGGGTTATTATTGCTGCACTTACTTTCTTGTTGCTTGGAAAAGGGGATGGGCTGATCAACGAATTGCTTGTTCTTACAGGCAGGCCGCGAATCGATTTTCTAACTGATCCAGATCTGTTCTGGATCAACATTACACTGCAATCCATATGGAAGGAAGCGGGTTGGGGAACGATTGTGTTTCTCGCGGCAATGGCTAGTGTGAACCCTGCAATCTATGAAGCAGCAAATATCGACGGCGCAGGCCGTTTTCGGAAAATGTGGCATGTAACGCTGCCGGGCATTCGCGGTGTCATTGTTATTTTGTTCATTTTACGTCTTGGAGACATGATGGATGTAGGCTTCGAGCAAATCTTCCTTATGTATAACGGAGCTGTAGCGGAAGTGGCTGAGGTGTTCGATACGTACGTATATCGTACAGGAATCCAGCAGGGCCAGTTTAGCTACAGTACAGCAGCTGGGTTGTTCAAATCGGTTGTTGGCGTAATCCTCGTCGTTGCCGCGAACCGAATTGCAAAGAAATTTGGCGAAGAAGGTGTATTTTAGGAAAGGAGTGCCTAGATGGGGGATCGTCTATTTCGTATCACAAACGGTGTATTGTTGGGATTGGTTGGTCTGCTTATGTTGTTGCCGTTTTATTATGTAGCTGTTGTATCGGTTACCGATCCGGCTGAGTATGTGCAGCAGAAGCTTATCTTGTTTCCGACCGACTGGTCTTTCGATGCTTATCATTATTTGATTTCTACGCCAGCCTTTGCTCGTTCCATTGGAAATAGCATATTTTTAGCCGCGGTCGGTACGGTACTCGCCCTGATTGTATCCTCTTCTCTCGCTTATGCCCTGTCGAAGAAACATTTCGTAGGAAGAAAGCCAATTATGCTAGTTATTTTATTGACTATATTATTTAGCCCAGGCATTATCCCGCAGTATATGCTCATTCGCGAGCTCAATCTAATAGACAGTTTGTGGGCACTTATTATCCCGGCGCTTGCTAATGGATGGAATGTGCTGTTGATGAAAAACTTTTTTGACAGCATCCCGGACGAACTTGCGGAATCTTCTTTCATCGACGGCTGCGGAGATATCCGCACCTGGCTGTACATTATTATTCCGTTGTCGTTGCCAGCGCTGGCGGCGTTCGGGTTATTTTATGCGGTTGGATTCTGGAATCAATATTTTCTAGCACTCATATATTTGAATGATTCGGCAAAATGGCCGATCCAGGTGCTGCTGCAAAGTATGCTGCTGAGCGGGAACTATACGGATCTTGGCAGTACTAGCGGTTATGTGCAGCCTCCTCCGAGCCAGATGCTTAAGATGGCTTCGGTTATGATTGCCAGCATTCCTATTATTATCGTTTATCCGTTTTTGCAGAAGCACTTTGCCAAAGGGGCTATGGTAGGCTCTGTAAAAGGATAGTTGAACTAGAATAGTGAATTAAATAGAGAGAGAAAGGAGGCGAGCATGATTGAATTTACAAAAACCCGTTAGTCTTCGTTGGCTGAAGGAGCCGGCGAAGATGCCGGTCGGCGTGACATGGGGAATTCCATGGAGGGAAGGCGAGCTTACCCGGGAAGAGCCAATATCGCTCCGGGATAGCAAAGGGATCGAGGTGCCGGTGCAAAGCTGGGCAACGGCCTATTGGCCGGATCGCAGCGTCAAATGGACTGCACATGCAGCTGTAGTGGGAACCGGCTGTGACACGGAAGGTAGCAGCAGCTATACGATTGCCAAGGGCGAGACTACTGAATCAGCTCATAAGATTACCGTGGAAGAGACGGATACTTCCTTCGTCATTGATACGGGGATCATCAAATGCGAGGTTGCTAGACAAGGTTCCACTCTGATTCAGTCCATTATCCGCAGCGGGATTGAACTGTGCAGTCATGGGGAGCTAGTCTGCATCAAGGAATTGATATCATCGGAAGCCGCAGGCGTGAGGGTTGTTCGTGAAGAGAAGTTTCATAGCATTATCAGTAAAACCGTCGTGGAACAGGATGGTCCCATCCGGGCTGTCGTCAAACTAGATGGCAAGCATCGCAGCACGTCAGGAGATCTTGAATGGCTGCCCTTTACCATTCGTCTTTATTTCTATGCTGGGCAGGAAACGATTCGTATCGTCCATACATTGCTCTATGATGGAGATCCCAATGAAGACTACATCAAAGGAGTCGGTATTGCTTTTTCCGTTCCGATGAGAGGACCGTTATATAACCGCCATGTCCGGTTTGCGGGCGACAGCGGTTATTTCAGCGAATCACCTAAGACGCTGCATACAAGGCGTACCCAAGGGAAATATCGTGAGCTGTTTGAAAAACAAACGAAGGGTGAAAATGTGTATTTTCATCCTGAAGAGGATGCTTATTTTATAGGCTTACTGCATGACTCTGCTACATGGGATGATTTTAAGCTCGTGCAAGACAGTGCCGAACATTATAGGATCTCGAAGCGGACAAAAGAGGAGTGTTGCTGGCTAAAGGCAGTAGACGGGCGGCATTCCGGTGGACTCGGCTTTATTGGGAGTGAAGGCGGTGGAATTGTAGCAGGCCTGCGGAATTTTTGGCAAAAGTGCCCGGCAGGACTGGAACTTACTCATACGTCACGGGATCAGGCTTCTTTTACCGTTTGGTTTTGGTCACCAGATGCACCTGCTATGGATCTGCGTCATTATGATACGGAAACACATGTTGAATCTTCCTATGAAGGAGCTGAAGAGCTAAGAGCAACTCCTTATGGGATTGGTAATACGAGTGAGTTGATGTTGTGGTGCGTTTCCAAAACACCCGGGACAGAACTGCTGGAAAAGATGACAGCTGAACTTCAATCTCCTTCGCTGCTTGTATGTGAGCCTGCCTATTTGCATGAAGTGCGTGCTTTCGGTATATGGAGTCTTCCTGATCGAAGCTCCCCTTCAAAAGCTTATTTGGAGGATCAACTGGATGGTGTTGCGGCATTCTATCAGCGGGAAGTTCAGCAACGGGGCTGGTATGGCTTTTGGGATTATGGGGATTTCATGCACAGCTACGATCCTGTCCGCCATGTATGGAATTACGATCTGGGAGGTTGTGCCTGGCAGAATACGGAGCTTGTGCCGAATATGTGGTTGTGGGTTCTCTTTCTACGTTCCGGAAGAGAAGATCTGTTTCGTCTCGCCGAAGCGATGACTAGGCATACAAGCGAGGTCGATGTTTATCATTTTGGAGAGTATGCAGGTCTTGGTTCTCGTCATAACGTGGTCCACTGGGGATGTGGCTGCAAGGAAGCACGCATTGGGATGGCGGGACTCCACCGGTATTACTATTATTTGACGGCTGATGAACGGATTGGTGATATCATGGACGAAGTTAAGGATTCAGATTATACAACGGTCCATCTCGACCCAATGCGTGCTTATTTTCCGAAGGACGAGCATCCAACACATATCCGGGTGGGCCCGGATTGGGCAGCATTCAGTTCCAACTGGATGACGAGATGGGAGCGTTATGAGGATACCGCTTATCGAGACAAAATCCTTACTGGCATTGATAGCATCAAAGCAGCAAGGTACGGTCTGATCTCTGGACCTACTTATGGATACGATCCGAACACGGCCCGTTTAACACCGATGGGCGACGACAATTGGGGTCGCCATTTGATGATTTGTATGGGAGCACCGCAGGTATGGTTCGAATTGGCTGACTTGCTGAAAGATCCGATGTGGGAACAAATGATGGCTGAATTCGGCGTCTACTACAACATGTCACAGGAACAGAAAGATACCATCACCTTTGGTGAGGTTAGTACGAATCGTTTTGCACATCCCGTACTTAGCATTGCGATGGCTGCTTTTGGCGCGTACTACAAGCAGGACAGGTCCACCGCTGAGCATGCATGGTCCATTTTGCTGGACAACTCCTATACTCGTGTTCAATTGCAGGAGGAAGCAGTGCAGGTTGTGCATGTTGGGCCGCTTGAAGAAATCGATTGGATTAACACGAACGAAGCCGCTCAGTGGTCACTCAACACGATAATTAGTCTAGCCCTTATAGCGGAGCATTTACCGGAGATACCCCGAACCTGAAAAGGAAGATCATACAGTGCTTAAGGAGTGAGGGAATAAGATGAGCGTATTAATTCCAAAGGAATGGAGCCTCATTTATGAGAATCGCCTGGCATCCCCTGAAGAAGTGAAATCATTTCGGATGGAAGGTGAAGGAGCTGTTACCTTTCCAATGAAACGAATGAGACTGGAGAGCGTAAGGGACCACAAAGAAGGGCAAAAGGCGAACCTGGTATTCTGGTGTGAGAAAGAGTTTCCGGCCGATGTAGCAGTGGCTTGGGATTTTTGGCCGATTCGGGAGCCGGGACTTGCCATTTTGTTTTTCTCTGCTTCGGGCGAAGGAGACAAAGATCTATTTGATCCTTCCCTTCCTGTACGAACTGGCGAATACGATCAGTACCATCATGGTGCAATGAACGCTTTGCATGTTAGTTATTTTCGTAGAATGTGGCAGGAGGAACGTAGATTTCATACGTGCAATTTGCGTAAAAGCTATGGATTCCACCTCGTTGCACAAGGTGCCGACCCTATTCCTTCCGTGCTTGACAGTGATGGGCCGTACCGGATGCTTGTGGTTAAACAGGGTTCCAAGATCACATTTGCTGTTAATGATCTGCCAATATTTACGTGGGAGGACGACGGCGTTACTTACGGTCCATTACTAGGAGGCGGCAAAATCGGATTTCGGCAGATGGCACCATTTATAGCGGAGTATAGCAATTTGGAGGTATATGGCCTCCTACGTGAGGGCAGTAACGAACATTAAATTCACTGCTTACACTATTGATTCAAGTGAATATCATCTACTTTTCATAGATTTAAGCCTCGGAGAAGTTCTGTTTCTCAGGAGGCTTTTTTTATTTTGTAAAAAATATTTGTTTCCTCTACAAATTAAGCGGCATTATGCCGATATAAAAAAGTGGAGATTTTTCTCTTTAATTTCAATTTTATGAATTCGATCCTAGTCTCGGCTGCATAGGAATGGTCAGACAATGAAATAAGAAAATACTTACACGCGGACCCACTTTTACATTGGTTTCTCTTTCTCTGTAAAAGAAGTCGGCTTTTTTGTGTCTTAAGTGAATAAACTAGTATTTAGCTTTATATACCTTTTAAAACCATTAGTACAAATAGTTAACTGGGAATTTTAATGACGAAGACCTATATATTTGATATCCTATAGGAAGCTTTTACTTCAATTACCTTATTTTTGGTTAAAATTACATATGATCCTTAGCATGATAATAAAACGTATAAATTTGGCATAATGTTGCAACAATTTTATATTGTGGCACGTCAGTAAAGATACAAGGAGAGGGGGATCCTTTGTGGTAGAGCAGGGACTCATCAGAGCCGCTCAATCAGGCGATCGCGACGCTTTAATTACCCTATTGAGAGATATAGAACAGCACGTCTACAAAACTGCTTATTATATTTTAAATAATGAACAAGATGCACTAGACGCTGCACAAGAAGCACTTATCAGAATATATACCAAGATCAACTCGTACGAAGAAAAAGCACAGTTTAAAACGTGGGTACAGCGTATAGTAACAAATATTTGTATAGATAAATTCAGAAGAACAAAGCCTACGGTTTCGATTGATGAACATGAGATGATATTTGAGGGTCGTCAAGATGTAGAACATGAAGTGATGCTTACTTACGTTTCACAAGATGTACAAGAGGCGATCAGCCAACTTCCAGAGCATCATCGCACGGTTATTGTACTCAGGTATTTGCAAGAACTCTCTTACAACGAAATTGCAGATTGTTTGGATCTGCCACTGAATACGGTAAAATCTTATTTATTTAGGGCTAGACAGCAATTGCAAAATCTATTACAGGAGTATCAGAAAGGTGGTGTAACGTAGATGAGATGCCAAGAGGTGGTAGAGCGTATGCACCGATATATTGATCATGATCTGAATGATAAAGAGAAAGAAGAGTTATTAGCACATATAAAAACATGCGAAAGCTGCTCTGAAAAGTTTCAAATTCTTCAAAAACTATCTCACGATCTCGAAAAATTGCCGGATGTATCTCCTCCGTTCAGCTTGGTAGATCGAATTATGCCACAGCTTGATGAGATAGATCGAGGTCGTAAGGAGCAAGGCAGCACCATTCAAGAAATGAAAAAAGAGGATAATATGATACCTCTGTCTGTGCATACAGGAAATGCTTCAAGAAGTTTTAGGAAGACCCGATTGGGACGAATACTTATGGGTACAGCAGCGGCAGCTGTAGTTCTTGGTGTTGCTGTATATCAACATCAGCCGCAAGAATTAAATCAGGCGGAGATTGATAAGAATTACAGCTTAAATGAGCTCGGACCGAGCACAGTAACGGGAAGTGGCGGGGGAGTTCAGGAAGAAGAAAATATGATCTCTCCTCAACCTGTTGATGAGAAGCCGGGACTAGAGCAACCTAATGCTGAGATGACTCCTGAAGCGAATTCGCAAGCAAATCCGAATGTGGACGCAGCGCAGCCGGCACCCGCTAGTGAGCCAGTAAATCAGGATGGATCCAGGTCAATCACTTCTGATCCTGATAAATCCAAGTCTGTTTCTCCTGAACCCGCTGCGCCAATAGAGGCTCCATCATCTGATAAGGGAACAGTACCGAATTCTTCATTAGATAAAAATAATGATAAATCTGCACCTTCACCAAACAATTCGGTTTCTCCAGGTACTTCTAACAAGAAAGATGAGAGTCCAAAAACGGACAGCAAAGGAAATAACCCTAAACAAGATCCTGCTTCACAAAAAACTCCAACAGAAACAGATAAGGTACTGGTTCCTGATACAAGTGTTACCAGCACAGAGAGTGAAGAGCCGCTCAGCAGTGATGATACTTCAAGCATAAGTATGCTCTCGCTGGATGAAAATTTCCCGAGTCTAGCTACTTCGGTCTCGCCGAAATGGCTTTCCCCCGATGGACTTTACTTGGTAGGTTATAAAGACAGCAAATTGAGTGTGTATCGTCTGGACGGGACAAAGAAAGACCAAAGAACACTTTTGCAAGAGATTGAGATTCAATCTACTTTCGTAAAAGGTAGCTGGTCAGATGATAGTTTGACCTATCATTATGAAGTAGAACTGGACGGAAAAACGACGAAACATAGTTATGCCGTTACGAAGGAAGATCAAAAAACAGACGAAAAGATAGAAGACAAGAGCACCACCAATCCTTCTTCGCAAACTGAAACACAATCCACCGACAACAAGAGGTAGCTTCTGAATAATAATCTAATACGAATAGACAATAGCAAAAATGATAATCATCATGAAAATAGAGTCATCATTCAGGCACCATAAACACCTGATATGAATATGTATAAGGTAACTCCTTATACGGAGTTTTTAAGAAAGGCGTCGTATGACCGCGGGCCGAATGGTATCTAGAGCCATTTTTCGGACCTTCGTTTATATAGATGCGTAGACATGGGGACCTGGTTCTGCTTGAAATTAGCAGAACAGGTCCCTTTGTTGTTTCTTGGATTTCTGATAGGATAGAAGGGATGGAGGTGTGTACGTGAATGGACGTAAAGACGGCCGTTAAAGCGATTCGAAAGGGAGAGCCGGCTAGCGTATACTTGTTGTACGGAACTGAAAAATACAGTATTAAACAGTTTACCGATGTACTTAAGGAACAGCTTATAGAAGAAGAGCATCGTGATTTTGCGATGGCTTCATATGATACGGCAGAAACCCCGATTGAACAAATCATTGAAGAAGCAGAGACGGTTCCCTTTCTTGTTCCCCGCAAGTTAATCTTTGTTCGGGATCAGAATTTATTTACGGCGGGAAAAGATACGAAAATAGAGCACAAGATGGAGACATTAATTACCTATCTTGATAATCCTGTCGATTACAGCATTCTTGTTTTCCTGGTACAGGGAGAGAAGCTGGACGAACGTAAAAAAATCGTGAAAACGACGAAAAGTAAAGCGACCGTGCTCTCTTTTGGACCGATGCATGGAGAAGAACTGACGAGTTGGCTAGTGAAGCAAGCAGCCAGCCGTAAGGTAACGATGGGACAGGAAGCAGCGGAGACTCTCATTCAGCGTGCAGGTACAAGCCTGCAGACATTGTCAGCCGAAGTGGACAAACTTTGTTTGTATGCGGGTGAGGGAGGAACTTTGTCTAAGTTAAATGTAGAGGATCTGGTCGCTCGAAATACGGAACAAAATATTTTTGCCATGGTCGAAGATATTGCGAATCTTAGATTAGGAAAGGCTCTGGACATCTTCTATGAACTCCTGAAGCAAAAAGAAGAACCCATCAAAATTGCCGCCCTGATTTCAAGACAATTCCGGATTATTTTGCAAGTGAAAGAGCTGGGGGCACAAAGCTATTCACAACAGCAAATTGCAAGTCAACTTGGGCTGCATCCCTATGCGGTGAAAATAGCAGGCGAACAGTCAAAGAAATTCCCGGCAGACCGGCTTCGCCTCATTTTGAAGTCCCTTGCTGATCTTGATTATCAGATGAAAACGGGAGCTATTGATAAAGTGCTTGGCTTGGAGTTATTTTTACTGAGACTTGGAAGCAATTCGTAAGTCGACTGAATAGTATCTATTCAACCCCTACTTTTTTCAGCTTGAAAAAATACTAGACAGATAGAAACAGCGTCTCTTCGGCGCTGTTTTTTAGTTGATTATGCCAGGTTCGGACAGCTTTAAGGGGAGAGAAAGAATAAATATTTCTCGATGATGGAGGATATACTATTAAAACAACTAAAAAAACCTGATCAGCAGAGCTGTTCAGGTTTTTTGCCTAGTCGTTATGGAAAGCGCTGCTTACGCGTTTGTAAGAGCGTTCAATTTTTTGGCCAAGCGGGATTTCTTACGAGCTGCAGCATTTTTATGAACAAGACCTTTAGTTACAGCTTTGTCCAGGCTTCTGGAAGCAGCTTGAATCGCAGCTTTAGCTGTTTCAACTTCGTTAGTAGCCAGAGCTTGGTCAGCAGCTTTAACGGAAGTGCGAAGAGCAGACTTCTGGGAAGCGTTCAAAGCACGACGTTTATCATTTGTTTTCACGCGTTTTACAGCGGATTTGATGTTTGGCATTACATTCACCTCCTGTTAAGGCAATACTTATGAAATACAAACCTTTCACAACTTAAAATATTCTAGCACGAGACCCCTTAAAAAGCAAGGATAACATAAGACAAGTCTACAAAACAAAATTGGAAAAACATTTGAATAATTAAAGGCCGTTGTCACAAACTACAAGATATCTGTATTTTGAGGGAGGATCATAACCAAATGACACTGGATTTGCAAAAATATGGAGTACGTACTGATTTAGCAGTTGAAGCTAGAGAACTGGCTCAAATGCATGATCGTTCCCCCATTCCGGGCGTAGAGGAAGAAGTAGAGCAGTTTGGAGATATCAAAGTTACCAGACTAGATGTACTGAATGAAGAAGGTTCGAATCGAATCGGACGTATCGTTGGACACTACGTCACACTGGAAGTTCCCAAACTTCGTAATGGAGATACGACACTTCAGGAAAAAGTAACGGCTACTTTCACAAAAGAAATGGAAGATTTTATTGCGAAAATTGGAATATCAAAATCAGCTAAGGTGCTGATTGTTGGGTTAGGTAACTGGAATGTTACCCCGGATTCACTGGGTCCGCTGGTTGTTGAAAATACGATGGTTACTCGTCAATATTTCGAACTCATGCCAGACCAGGTTTCCCCAGGGTACCGAAATGTAAGTGCGATTGCTCCGGGGGTGCTTGGCCTGACCGGGATCGAGACAAGCGAGACGGTGCAAGGAATCGTGGAACGAACGAGACCCGATCTGATCATCGCGATTGACTCTCTTGCTTCCCGATCGCTTGAACGTATCAATACGACGATTCAGGTGGCGGACATTGGCATACATCCCGGATCTGGAATTGGTAACAAACGAAAAGGAATCACAAAGGAAATTTTGGGTGTCCCATGTATAGCCATTGGTGTACCAACGGTTTGTTACGCTTCGACTATCGTGAATACGACGTTCGAGCTAATGAAGGCTCATTTTGCCAAAGAAACAAACTCCGGTAGTCAAATTCTTGGTGTACTTAATGATATAAGTGAACAGGAGCGACTGGGTCTAGTAAAAGAGGTGCTTGAGCCGCTTGGACATGATCTGATTGTCACACCAAAAGAGATCGATGATTTTATTGAAGATATCGCGAATATTATTGCAAGCGGACTAAATGCGGCACTTCATGAAGCCGTAGATCTTAGTAACGTAGCTTCTTATACACACTAACAAATGATGGCAAGAAGACCGAATCAGAAGACCGAATCTATCGGTCTTCTTTTTTGTTTCTATTATTTTTAGTTCTACTTGTTTCCTCCGGTTCATAGTTTTGAAGTATGAGAGATTTGCAAGAACGATGGGTTGAATCTCATACGCTCATAACGAAAAGCATAGACGTTACTTTCGGCTGAAGTGCTTACGGAGGTGGACAAGTTCAAGTGAATAAAATACAAACATGGAATGTGGCAAAATGGAGAGCTGGCGTTCTTAAGATGTTAGCAACAGGGAAAGCACTCATGCTACTTATAATGGTTTCCGCTTTATTTTTTGTCGTGTTGGGTCTTGGGGGGATGGCGGAGAGAAAACTGAGTACCTCTTCCATATCGTCTATGAAAGGTTTTGCAGGCTCGATATCAAGCGGGATTTTCATGGATATGCTCGGAATGGAACTACCTCATCTTGCTCAGGGCAAGCAGCAATCCGAAATAACGGGGGAGCAAATCACTTCTTTTGTGTTTGAAATGCTAACAGGTGTAGATCCACTGAATCCAAAAAGCCTTATTGCAAGTCAGGTTCCAGGTATGGGGACTAACGAACCGGTACTGCTGCGTATTGGATCAGGCAACGAGAAGGCAGAGGCTCCGCAAGACTATCAACCTGATCCTGGGTACGTTGCTGAGTCAAGCGGGGAAACACCAGGCCAAGCAGAACCTGATCCTGAACCTAATCCTGATCCAGGTGAGTCACCGGCTCCTAGTAACACCAATCCTGGCACAGAAGTACCAGGTAAGGTTACGGAAAATCAGAGCCCTGCCGAAGCAAAAAAGAAAACGGTTCTCATCTATCATACTCACCCGCATGAAGCTTATAATCCACTGCTGGGAACGAAGAGCAACAACCCTTCCTCCCCGAAAGCAAGTGCAAATGTGTTCCTGCCAGGAAGTTATCTTGCGAAAGCTCTGGAGTCACAAGGGATTGGTGTTGTCCATGAGACAGAAGATTATGTAACTACAAAAAAAGATTATAACTGGAATTATTCTTATAAATATTCAAGAGAAACAGTTAAATCAGCAATGGCCGCGAACGATGATCTTACGTATCTCATCGATATTCACCGGGATTCTTCTCGGCACGATAAATCAACAGCAACGATCAACGGAAAGAGCTATGCCAAAGTCTTTTTCATCATCGGTCATGATAATCCCAATTGGGAAAAAAACGAAGCTTATGCAGCGAAAATTCATAAAAAAATGGAAAAATTGTACCCAGGCCTTTCAAGAGGGGTATGGGGTAAGAATGGCGGAGGAGGAAACAACGGTGAATATAACCAGTCCTTGTCCGAGAACAGTATTTTGATTGAGATTGGCGGTATTGATAATACCGATGCAGAGCTTAAACGTACATCAGAAGCGCTAGCAGACATTATCGCAGAAGTATATATGGAAGATCAGAAGATTGATAAAGCAAGCACGGATCAGAATCCGAGCAGTTCAAATAAGGGCTAGACCACGAATTCATGGACGGAGGAAAGAGAATGACCTCTTTTGCAAAAAGATTATTCATGTTTATGGTACTTATCATATTTGGAATACTGCTTGGAATGCAGATCGCAGGATCAGGTCTTGGTACCCTGGATAAGCGAGGGACAGAATTGCCGTCAGCCGGGGATTTAACAAGGCCAGCAATGCAGCAGGAAACTGTATTATTAGAGGAAGAACCGGTAATAGTACAGACTAGACCACAGATCATTACCCCGAGAGAGGTACTCGTGACCGAGCCGGGAAAAGAACCAGCAGTCGATCGATTTGCCGAGAAGACGGCCGGACTCTTGCAGCAAGCTTCCCAAAGCGGGATTCGCTGGGTGGTTTCGCTATTTAACGGTGTAACGGATTAGATAATCGTGGAAAAAACAGGAGATTTTCCTGATAAGAACAACTTTGGCTCTCCTCTTATTGAAGGCTGTACCGCTTACTGCTATAATGAGATGATTGACATTAGGCTGTTTGTGGGGGTAAGGCATGACAGACATTCAAGCAAGACAACGAAAAATTAGAAACTTTAGTATTATTGCACATATAGACCATGGTAAATCTACTTTGGCTGACCGTATTCTGGAGTACACGGGTGCACTTACTTCGCGTGAAATGCAGGAGCAGGTACTTGACCAGATGGATCTGGAACGGGAACGCGGAATTACCATTAAACTGCAAGCAGTGCGACTTACTTACAAAGCGGATGACGGTGAAGAATATCTTCTTAACCTGATTGATACACCAGGACACGTCGATTTTACGTATGAGGTATCGAGAAGTCTTGCTGCTTGTGAAGGAGCATTACTTGTTGTGGATGCGGCTCAGGGCATTGAAGCTCAGACGCTGGCAAATGTGTATTTGGCACTTGATAATAACCTTGAGATCCTTCCGGTTATTAACAAGATTGATCTTCCAAGTGCAGACCCTGAGAGGGTTAAACAGGAGATTGAAGAAGTAATTGGTTTGGACACAAGTGAAGCGGTCCTCGCTTCTGCGAAAGCAGGAATTGGGATCAAGGAGATTCTCGAGCAAGTTGTTAAGGGAGTTCCCGCACCTACTGGTGATACAGACAAACCACTGAAGGCACTTATTTTCGACTCGCACTATGATCCTTATAAAGGGGTTATCGTATATATTCGCGTCGTGGACGGGAAGATTAAAGCGGGTTCGAAGATCAAGATGATGGCAACGAATAAGACTTTTGAAGTCATTGAAGTTGGTTCATTTATGCCGCGTATGACAATTGTGGACGAGCTGAACGTTGGAGATGTAGGTTTTGTTGTAGCAGGAATTAAGCATGTTGGGGATACGCGTGTCGGGGATACGATTACGGACGCGAAGAACCCTGCACCAGAACCATTGCCAGGATATCGTAAAATCAATCCGATGGTATACTGCGGTCTCTACCCAATTGAGACATCGGACTATAATGATCTACGTGAAGCATTAGAGAAGCTGCAACTTAATGATGCATCCCTCAGCTTTGAACCGGAAACATCCAGCGCACTTGGATTTGGTTTCCGTTGTGGATTTTTGGGACTGCTTCATATGGATGTTATTCAGGAGCGGATTGAACGAGAATTCAACATTCCACTCATTACGACAGCACCAAGCGTTATTTACCGTATTAAGCTGACGAATGGTGAAGTGATCGAGATTGATAACCCATCCAATTATCCGGAAATTGGACGAATTGATCATGTCGAGGAACCATATGTAAAGGCAGATATTATTGTACCGAATGATTATGTAGGTACGGTTATGGAACTTTGTCAGAACAAACGTGGGGAATACGTCAACATGGAGTATCTCGATGCAAACCGTGTAACGATTACGTATGAGATTCCGCTTGCGGAAATTGTATATGATTTCTTTGATCAGTTGAAATCAAGCACAAAGGGATATGCGTCCTACGATTACGAAGTTTGCGGGTATCGCGTGTCGAACCTAGTGAAGATGGATATTTTGCTGAACGGAGAGCAAGTTGATGCTCTGTCCTTTATCGTTCACCGTGAACGTGCATATCAACGCGGCCGGATCATTTGTGAGAAGCTGCGCGGACTTATTCCACGTCAAATGTTTGAGGTGCCAATTCAGGCTTCCGTAGGTACGAAAGTAGTAGCGCGGGAGACGATTAAGGCGATGCGTAAAAACGTGCTGTCAAAATGTTACGGCGGTGACATCTCACGTAAACGGAAACTGCTTGAGAAGCAAAAAGAAGGTAAAAAGCGGATGAAGCAGGTTGGTAATGTTGAGGTTCCGCAGGAAGCGTTTATGGCAGTCTTAAAAATTGATGATTAATCATCAAATTTTTTAAGACGACATTTTTCAAACTACAATCAACCATTTGGTGCATCACGAAAAGTGTGCATGAATGGTTGATTGAACGATTGATTCATTTAGTGCACCACGAAGAGTGTGCATAAAAGATGAATGAATATTTAAGAATTTAGTTCTCTTTTCATGTTAAGCATTCGAAAAGGAAAGCCATTCTGGCTTTCCTTTTTTCTATAATAACGATACAATGATTCCTTACACGATGTATAAATATAAGGGGGTATACCCGCATGACTCATGAGAAGCTAGCTGGGCAACAATCCGCACCTCAAGCGGTGTATATTCATATTCCTTTTTGCACCAATAAATGTTTCTACTGTGACTTCAACTCGTATGTTCTGAAAGATCAGCCGGTTATGAAATATTTAGAAGCGCTCGAGCGGGAGATGGAATATACAGTAACACAAACGCCTCCGGGTGAGATTAAAACGATTTTTGTCGGGGGAGGTACACCTACTGTACTAAAACCGGATGAAATGGCTTATTTTTTGAAAACGGTTCGTACTTATTTTCCTAACTGGTCAGAAGACATTGAATTCTCAATGGAAGCAAATCCAGGTACGACGGATCTAGAGAAAATGGCGGTAATGAAAGAAGGCGGAGTAAACCGGGTTAGTTTTGGAGTACAAGCTTTCCAAAATGAACTGTTAACAGGGATTGGCCGCATTCATAATATAGATGATGTATATCGTAGTCTTGAAAATGCACGAAAAACCGGTCTGACTAACCTTTCTATCGATTTAATGTTTGGTTTGCCGAATCAGACGGTGGAGATGCTTTCTGACAGCATTACACGGGCGCTTGAACTTGATCTTCCGCATTATTCAATCTATGGACTTAAAGTAGAAGAGAATACACTCTTCCACACCATGTTCCAAAAGAATCAGCTGCCGCTGCCAAGTGAAGATAATGAACTTCAAATGTATCTATTGTTAATGGAACGCATGAAGGAAGCGGGATACAATCAATATGAGATTAGTAACTTTGCTAAGCCAGGCAAAGAAAGCCGTCATAATATCACGTATTGGAGAAATGAAGATTATTATGGTCTAGGAGCAGGAGCTCATGGATACGTTCATAGACAACGCCATATGAATGTTCGTGGGGTTAATCCTTACAATGAAGCGACCGAAAAAGGACTGCCGCGCCTTGAAACCTTCACTATCACTAAAGAAGAAGCAATGGAAGATTTCTTGATGGTAGGCCTTCGTATGCTAGAGGGTGTCTCAAGTACACGGTTTGAACAGCAATTTAATGTGAAGATGGAAGACATATTTGCCAAACCACTGCATAAAATGTTGCATGCAGGGCTCTTGGAAGCTGAAGGTGACATGTATCGCTTAAGTAGCCAGGGAGTCCTGTACGGGAATGAAGTGTTTGCGGAATTCATAGGTGCGATAACCGTTAAATAATATCTTGAACTTCTATGCGTCATGATGTATATTTATACAAATATTGATGGCATCATACATAGGAGGAGAGAAAATCATGACTGCGGTATGCAGAAAAGCGTCGCCCCAAGATGTTGATTCGTTATTCCTGATGATTAAAGGCTATGCAGAGAGAGGAATTATGCTTCCCCGCTCGCGAGATGTGCTCGAGAGGCAGATTGATCTTTTTGTTGTGGCCGAAGTCGATGGTAACGTCGTTGGATGCGGCTCTTTATGCCAATTGGGGAATGATCTGGTGGAAGTCAGATCGCTTGGAATCTCAGAGGGTCACAAAGGCCAAGGGATTGGTTCCTTGCTGTTAGACAAACTCGTAGAGGAAGCCAGAGAACTTCAAATACCGAAAATCATGGCTCTTACGTATGAGGTATCTTTTTTCGAAAAGAATGGTTTCGCTATTGTAAGTAAAGAGATTTTCCCGGAAAAAGTATGGACGGATTGTGTTCACTGCAGTAAGCAAAGTTGCTGTGACGAAATTGCCGTATTAAAAATATTAAGTGAATAGAAGCAGATCAATTAGCTGCGGAGGATAAAGAAGAGTTTTTATTCTGATCTCCTTCGCGGCTATTATGCATCCAAAGCCTACATTTGGTTTAAGTATGAATTGTGATAAATGTAACAGACGCCTCATGAACGGCTGATATAGTAGGAGGGTATGTTTACTATTACCGTCTGAAAAGGAGATAACGCTCTATGCAGATGCTTGCATATATTGGTCTGATCGGCAGTGCTATTTTTTTCTTTTTCATCTTATTATCAATGATCCTAGAAAAGTGGAATAAAAAATGGCTTACACTTGGTCTGCTTGTGTTTATCACTATTTTTGCAATCAGTGCTGGAATAGGTGTGAGTTAGGATATCTTAAAAGACCAAACCGACTTGACAACGTTCAGGTCTGTTTGGTATTTTTGTATTACTGATTAGCACTCGCTAGAGTTGAGTGCTAACGATGAAGAATACCACATTTAATTTAGGGAGGGGCACACGTATGTTAACCGAGCGACAACGACTGATACTTAATGCTATTGTTGACGATTATATCCGTTCGGCGGAACCCGTGGGATCCCGTAGCATTTCAAAAAGGGGCGATGTTGGATTTAGTCCGGCAACAATCCGTAACGAAATGTCTGACCTGGAGGAAATGGGATTTTTGGAACAGCCGCATACATCTGCCGGCCGCATTCCTTCACATAAAGGATATCGTTATTATGTTGACCATTTGGTTCCCTGGAATGAAACGGAGCCCTCTGAGCTTCAACAGCTCAAATCTTTTTTCGCTGAAAAATTAAATGCGATGGAACAAGTGATACAGCACGCTTCGACCATCCTATCCCATATGACCAGTTATACTTCGATCCTGCTCGGTCCAGAGGTGTTTCATACCTCGCTTCGTCATTTCCAGCTGTTACCGTTGGGTGAGAATTTAGCAGTGGCGATTATCGTAACCAGCACAGGCCAAGTGGAGAATAAGACAGTAAGTCTTCCTCCTGGCATTCCATTATCGGAAATGGAGCGGGTAGTGAATTTGCTGAACAGCAAACTGGTGGGAGTACCTTTATATAAATTGAAAGCTAGACTTCACACCGAGATTGCAAAAGAGATGGAGAAACACATCTCCCATTATGAAGGGTTTATGCACTTGCTTGACTCGGCACTCGATGGAGAATCTGAACATCGTCTTTATCTTAGCGGCACAACGAACATGCTCAATCAGCCGGAGTTTAGAGATGTGGAGAAAGTAAAAGATATCTTTGATCTTCTGGAAGAGACTCCGACCATGCTGAAGATGATGACACCTAAGATGGGCACGACAGGTGTACAGGTTCGAATTGGTACCGAGAATAAGCACGAGGCTTTTTCAAACTGCAGTCTGATTACAGCTACTTATTCTGTAGAAGGTGAGGCACTTGGAACCATTGGAATCTTGGGCCCAACTCGTATGGAATATGCGAAAGTGATCAGTATTCTTAATGTGTTATCTAAAGATCTGACTGCCGTGTTAACGCATCGTTTTAAATAATTGTGATGAGAAATAGCCAATTGGTAATTCTAAATCTTGTCTTCTTTTAAATATAGGTTGTGTTTAGAATAGACAAGATTCGATTAATAATGAAATCTATGGACTAACGCAGGTCTGTATCGCTCTAATGTGGAATGAATAGAGGACCGCGTTATCAGAGTAGTGGACTTATTCCTATTTTAAGGAGGTGAACATCTTGAAAGATGAACAAACATTTGTAGACAATGAAGAAAACACTCCGCAAGAAAACGTAGTGAATGAAGCTGATCAAGCTGCAGAGGAACAAAACCCGGTGAATGATTCTGCTGAATCAGCACAGGAGGGAACTGAAGCAGAGGTACTTGATCCTGAAGCTGCTAAATTCAAAGCACTTGCTGAAGAGAACGAGAAACGTTACTTACGTACACAAGCTGATTTCGATAACTTCCGTCGCCGTACTCAAAAGGAGAAGGAAGACCTAGCGAAGTATGCTACGACGAAGCTGATCACTGAACTTGTACCTGTCATTGATAACTTTGAACGTGCGATGAGCACTGCTGATTCTAATACAGATACGGACTCCTTTATTAAAGGAGTAAACATGATCTTCCGACAGCTGGAGGGTGTCCTCGGAGCGGAGGGTCTTACTGTTATGAACACGGTGGGTCAGCCGTTTAATCCGGAATTCCACCAAGCGATCATGCAGGTTGAAAGTGATGAGTATGAAGAAGGATTCGTAGTGGAAGAAGTACAAAAAGGCTACATGATTAAAGATAAAGTACTTCGCCCTGCGATGGTTAAAGTAAGTATGTAAAATCAATTATCCTTGCCATTCGAAAGAATGGCGAAATAATTGATTGACAAAAAACTTGTATGAACATTTCGGTGCCAGTCGAAAAGACTGCATGAAATGTTTATACTCTGTGTTTGAATGTTTTTAATCTTTTTAATGTTGTGTTCTAAATGTTCTAAATGTTTTTAATCTTTAATGTTTTAACATTTTGAATGTCTTACATGTATTACTTAAATGTTATAAACGTGTTCAACGTTTTAAATATTTATATAGATTTCCAATAAATAATTCGGGGTAAGTCACTGAATTTCTACGAATGATATACATTGAATAAAAGGGCCTAAAAAGCCTGCACATACAGAAGGAGGATATTATCCATGTCTAAAGTTATTGGTATTGACCTTGGAACCACAAACTCTTGCGTAGCGGTTATGGAAGGCGGCGAAGCTGTAGTCATCCCTAACCCAGAAGGCGGACGTACTACCCCTTCCGTAGTAGGTTTTAAAAAAGATGGTGAACGTGTTGTAGGTGAAACTGCAAAACGTCAAGCAATCACAAACCCTGATCGTACGATCAGCTCTATCAAACGTCATATGGGTACGAGCCATAAAGAAACAATTGATGGAAAAGATTACTCCGCACAAGAAATTTCAGCAATGATCTTGCAAAAACTGAAATCTGATGCAGAGGCTTATCTTGGCCAACCGGTAACCCAAGCGGTTATCACAGTTCCAGCTTACTTTAATGACGGTCAACGTCAAGCAACAAAAGATGCTGGTAAAATTGCAGGTCTTGAAGTTCTTCGTATTGTCAACGAGCCAACAGCTGCAGCACTTGCTTACGGTCTTGAAAAATCCGAAGATCAAACGATCCTTGTATATGACCTTGGCGGTGGTACGTTTGACGTATCCATCCTTGAACTTGGTGATGGATTCTTCGAAGTAAAAGCAACCAGCGGCGACAACAGCCTTGGCGGTGACGATTTTGACCAAGTGATCATTGATTACATGGTAAGTGAATTCAAAAAAGATCAAGGTATTGATCTGAGCAAAGATAAAGCAGCTGTACAACGTCTGAAAGACGCAGCGGAAAAAGCGAAAAAAGAGTTGTCCGGCGTACTGACAACAACAATTTCCCTTCCGTTTATTACCGTAGCAGACGGCGTGCCACAACACTTGGAAATGAACTTGACTCGTGCGAAATTCGAAGAAATTTCTGCGAACCTGGTAGAGCGTACACTCGGCCCAACTCGTCAAGCTCTGAGTGATGCAGGTATGACAGCTAACGATATCGACAAAATTGTACTTGTTGGTGGATCGACTCGTATCCCAGCAGTACAAGAAGCAATTAAGAGACTGACTGGTAAAGATCCTCATAAAGGGGTTAACCCAGATGAAGTAGTTGCTCTTGGTGCAGCAGTACAAGCCGGCGTACTTACTGGTGACGTAAAAGACGTCGTTCTTCTTGACGTAACTCCATTGTCCCTGGGTATCGAAACTGCAGGCGGTGTATTTACGAAGATGATCGAACGTAACACAACGATCCCAACTAGTAAATCCCAAGTGTTCTCTACTTACGCGGATAACCAACCAAGCGTTGAAATCCACGTACTTCAAGGGGAACGCGAAATGGCAGCGGGTAACAAAACACTCGGACGCTTTACGCTTGGAGATATTCCTCCAGCACCACGCGGTGTACCTCAAATCGAAGTTACTTTTGACATCGATGCGAACGGTATTGTTAACGTATCTGCTACAGACAAAGGTACAAATAAAACACAAAAAATCACAATCACATCTTCCAGCGGTTTGACAGATGCAGAAGTTGAACAAATGATGAAAGACGCTGAACTTCATGCAGAAGAAGATAAAAAACGCAGAGAACTTGTTGAAGTGAAAAATACGGCTGACCAATTAATCTACTCTGTAGATAAAACAATCAAAGACCTCGGCGAAAAAGCAGATGCAGGCGAAGTAGAGAAAGCAAATGCAGCGAAAGAAAAACTGCAAAAAACGCTTGAGTCCGATAACGCTGAAGAAATCAAAGCAGCTACAGAGGAACTTACTGAAATCGTTCAGCAACTTTCTGTAAAACTGTATGAGCAAGCTCAGCAAGCAGCTGAAGCACAAGGTGCAGGTGCAGGCGCAGGCGCCGAGCAAAATGCAGGCGGACGCGATAATGTCGTTGATGCTGACTATGAAGTTGTAGATGAGGATAAAAAATAAATAATCGTTTGTAAAAACGATCATATGCCTTACAAGTGACAAGCATGGGAAGGTCAAAGCCGGAGTAATTTCGTGCTTTGATTCTTCCTTTTGTCACGTATATACGTTATGTTTATAGTTATGTTTGTAAAAGGTATGGGGGTGGAAGAGTGGCTGATAAGCGTGACTACTATGAGGTACTAGGCGTTAGTAAAAACGCTGGTGAAGATGAAATTAAAAAAGCATACCGTAAGCTGGCCCGTCAATATCACCCGGATGTGAACAAGGCAGCCGATGCGGAAACGAAATTTAAGGAAGTAAAAGAAGCTTATGACGTTCTTAGTGACGGACAGAAGCGTGCAACATACGATCAATATGGTCATGTCGATCCGAATCAAGGGATGGGCGGCTTTGGCGGAGCTCAAGATTTTGGTGGTTTCGGCGACATTTTCGATATGTTCTTTGGCGGCGGAGGCGGCGGACGTAGAGATCCAAATGCACCGCAGCGAGGCAATGATCTTCAGTACACGATGACTATTGAGTTCAAGGAAGCGATATTCGGTAAAGAATCCGATATTACGATCCCACGGACAGAGAGCTGCGATACATGTCATGGTTCCGGCGCAAAACCTGGAACGAAACCAGAAACTTGTTCCGTATGTCATGGCAGCGGTCAAGAAGAGGTTGTTCAGAATACTCCATTTGGACGCATGGTCAATCGCCGTGCTTGCTCCAACTGCGGAGGTTCTGGGAAAACAATTAAGGAAAAATGTACGACTTGCCAAGGAAGCGGTAAAGTTCGTAAACAACGCAAGATTCACGTTAAAATTCCAGCAGGTGTGGATGATGGTGCACAGCTGCGTATGAGCGGTGAAGGTGAAGGCGGATTACGCGGAGGTCCTGCGGGCGATCTATATATCGTAATTCGTGTGAAATCACATGACTTCTTCGAAAGAGAAGGAAATGATATCTACTGTGAAATTCCACTGACGTTTGCGCAAGCAGCACTTGGTGATGAGATTGAAATTCCGACCTTGCGAGAAAAAGTGAAACTGAAAATCCCGGCAGGAACGCAGACCGGAACTTATTTCCGACTTAAAGGAAAAGGTGTTCCACATCTTCGCGGAAGCGGCCAAGGAGATCAGCATGTAAAAGTTGTCGTTGTTACTCCAAGCAAACTAAGCGAAGAACAAAAAGATTTGCTTCGTGAATTTGCTGCGCTGAACGGAGAACAAACGCATGAGAATGAGCAATCTTTCTTTGATCGTGTAAAACGTGCGTTTCGTGGAGACTAATAGGCAGACAAAAGACTGTTCATCTTAAGAATGAGCAGTCTTTTTTGCGTATAAAAAAACAGGTTATGCGGTATTCTAATCTTGAACTTTACAAGATCATTGGATTCCTTATGAGATGAAAAAAGGCGGTGTACTGACGTGACAGAAAAAAATATTCTCGCTTACTTCAATACCCCTGAACAAGCTCAGAACGTTGCTGCAAAGCTTCAAGGCTTAAAAGTGGAACACATGTCAATCGATCGTTTCAGCAGATATGCGGGTGGAGGCAGCAATGATCCGATTTTGACAAGTACCATGAGCAGTTTGGCTTCTGTGACCCAGGATGGCACGTTTACAAAAGATGCAGGAGTTCTTGCTGCTGCCGACGTTACAGCGAGCGGAATGAGTGATGGAGGCGGAGGCGGTCCTACAGGAAAAGATATTCTGTTAACTGTGGTTGTTGACGAATCTTCCCATCATGAGGCACTTGCCATTATCGAGCAGTCCGGTGGCTTTATTTAATACAACAATTCACTATAAGGAGGAAGATAGAATGTCACATAATAAACGGATTGATAAAGTGATGACAAAAACAGAAAAAATAAAAGAACTACAATCCTCGAAGGTTGAAGATGTGGAATTCAGCAGTATAGAAGCGGATATGGAAGATATTGAAGCTTTGAACCGCAGTGCGGCAGCGGACCGTCGTCAAACGAAAGATTTACATGATTTTAGATTTAAACAGGAATAGAAGAAGCGCAAGCGCCGGCCAAAGCCGGTGCTTTTTTATGTGCTGCTATAATTTGATAAGCACCTGGACATAACTGTGAACGTTATGAACATAGAGTCTTTGTGCTCTTTGCAGGATATATAGTACAATGGGAAAGATGAAGATAGGGGAGGAAATAATAAACTTATGATATGGAATGAAATAACAATACATACTACGGAAGAAGCAGTGGAGATGATCTCCAATTTTCTGCACGAAGCGGGTGCAGGCGGTGTATCCATTGAAGAATCAGGGACACTGAACAAAAAGAGATCAACGGAGTATGGAGAACTGTATGATCAACCGTTGAACGATATTCCTGAAGGGGAAGCTGAGATTAAAGGATATTTTGCAGATACAGTGGATATGACGGAAGTAACGAACACAATTCGTCCTCGCATCGAAGAACTGCGGGAGTTTGGGATTGATGCTGGAAAGGCAGATATCTCGGTACAGCAAGTAGATGAAGACAGCTGGGCGAATGCGTGGAAACAATTTTTCAAACCACTGAAAGTATCCGATCGTTTAGTTATTAAGCCTACGTGGGAGGAATACGTACCTGCAAGCCCTGATGAGAAAATTATCGAGATTGACCCAGGAATGGCTTTTGGAACAGGATCACATCCAACGACTTCTCTGTGTCTGCGTGCGCTTGAGCAATATCTCCAAGGCGGAGAAGAGATTATTGACGTAGGAACGGGATCTGGGATTCTGGCAATTGGTGCGGTTAAACTCGGAGCAAAACATGTGCTAGCGCTTGATCTCGATCCGGTTGCCGTGCAAAGTGCCGAAGAAAACACCCGCCTAAACGGATTAGAACGTGACATTACAGTCTATGAAAGTGACCTGCTGTCCATACTGGACAAACAGGATAATGAACTTGGAGTAAGTATGCCTGTTGATGTGGTCGTTGCTAACATTCTGGCTGAAGTAATCTTGCTCTTTGTCGGAGATGTGTATCAGGGCTTGAAACCAGGCGGTTTATACATCGCTTCTGGTATCTGGAAAAACAAAGAAGAAATTGTAGAGAAAGCACTGAAAGAAGCCGGTTTCGACATCATAGATATTCATCGTGAAGATGATTGGCTTGCTTTTGTGTCGAGGAAATAAAGAATGGACTTTCTTAATCAGTTTTTCTTCTATGACCTGGATCGTCTTCCTTTCTTTATTCTGACGATTATTATTGCATTTACGGTCCATGAGTTTTCTCATGCGTATTTTGCAAATAAATTCGGAGATCCAACAGCAAGATTACTCGGACGTATGACGCTCAATCCAGCAGTTCATTTCGATCTTTTTGGACTGCTATTGCTCGTTATTGCCGGATTTGGATGGGCACGTCCCATCCCGGTAAATCGGGATAACTTTGAGAAACGCCGCATGATGAGTGTGGTTGTGTCAGCGGCTGGACCTCTGAGCAACTTGCTTCTAGCTGTTCTCGGTACGATTACTTATGCACTCCTTGTTCAGTTTGGAGTTATGGAATCCATTGAGAATCAAAGAATTGTTTTTGCACTTTCTACTTTTTTCTCCATTTTTAATGTAACGAACTTTTTCTTGTTTTTCTTTAACTTAATTCCGCTTCCTCCGCTTGACGGATACCGAATTGTTGAGGAACTTGTGTCTCCTTCTGCGCGAATGAGTCTGCACAAATTGGAACAATGGTCTATGTTGATTTTCCTGATTCTCGTCATTACCCCGCTAAACCGTTACACCATTACTCCGCTATATGAGTTGTCAATGAGTTGGTATGTGGGGATTGCACATATGATCATGACGATTTTTGCTTGATTTTAGAAATGAAGCGGTAGCAAGATGGAAGAGCAAACAGCTCGGAAGTCACTGCTGCCAGTCTTTTAAGTCTAGTCAGAAGGCATGAAAAGTTGTAACATGTAATGTGGTCATTTTCATGACAGGCACTGTAATTTAATCTAAACCATTGATATGAAAAGATAGGTGATCATAGTCCATGCAGCGTTATTTTATTGAACCAAATCAGCTAGAAGAACATAAAGCAACCATTACTGGCGACGATGCAAGACATATTACGAAGGTGATGCGCGGCAAGACGGGGGATAAGCTGATCGTAAGCGACGGAGTTTCCCGGGAAGCGCTGGCTGAAATTTCGGAGATCGAAGCTTCACATGTAACGGTGTCTATAATAGAGTGGCTGCCTATGGACCATGAACCTAAAGTTTCGGTAACCATCGCCCAAAGCTTGCCTAAAGGGGACAAGATGGAACTTGTTATCCAGAAATGCACTGAAATTGGAGCTGCCGTATTTATTCCTTTCGTCTCGGAGCGAACCATCGTGCAGTATGATGCCAAGAAAGAAGGCAAACGTCTGGAACGTTGGCGGAAGATTGCCAAAGAAGCAGCCGAGCAAAGCCATCGCAACAAAGTTCCGGAAATTACGGAATCAAAGTCATGGAAAGAACTTTTGGCTTCTTTTGAAGACTATGATCTCGTATGTTATTGTTATGAAAAAGAACAAGGATTGCAGCTGCGCGATGTGGTGAAGCCGTTTGCTGACAAACTGAAAGCAGATCCAAGTATAGATCCCCGTGTTCTTGTGATCGTGGGTCCAGAAGGTGGGTTTACTACAGGGGAGTCAGAAGCAGCGGAAGCAGCGGGAGCAAATTCAGTTGGACTAGGTAAACGAATTTTGCGTGCAGAAACGGCCGGGATGCTGGCTTTAACATGTATCTTATATGAAACTGAGGAAATGGGAGGAATGTAATTATGCCATCCGTGGCGTTTTACACCTTGGGTTGTAAAGTTAACTTTTATGATACTGAAGCCATTTGGCAACAATTTAAAGATGCAGGATACGAGCAAGTAGATTTTGATTCTCAGACAGCCGATGTCTATCTGATTAACACTTGTACGGTTACGAACACAGGCGACAAAAAGAGTCGGCAGATTATTCGCCGTGCTGTTCGCCGTAATCCTAATGCTATTATTGCAGTAACAGGTTGCTATGCACAAACTTCACCAGCTGAGATTATGGATATTCCCGGAGTAGACCTTGTTGTAGGTAACCAGGACCGGGATAAAATCATCCCGTACGTCAACCAAATCAAGCAAACTCGTGAGCCGGTTAATGCGGTACGGAATATTATGAAGACACGTGTGTTTGAAGAAATGGACGTACCTGATTTTGCAGACCGTACCCGGGCGTTTTTGAAAATTCAAGATGGATGCAACAATTTCTGTACGTTCTGCATTATCCCATGGGCAAGAGGGCTATCTCGCAGCCGTGATTCTCAGAGTATTATTACGCAGGCTCATCAGCTCGTAGAAGCCGGATACAAAGAGATTGTATTAACCGGTATTCATACAGGCGGTTATGGCGATGATTTGGACAATTATGACTTGTCGAGCCTGCTATGGGATTTAGACCGTGTAGATGGTCTAGAACGTATTCGGATCAGTTCCATTGAGGCTAGCCAAATTGACGATCGTATGCTCGATGTACTAAACCGCTCATCCAAAATGTGTCGCCATTTTCATATTCCGCTCCAAGCGGGGGATGATAACGTCCTGAAACGGATGCGCCGTAAGTATACGACAGAACAGTTCTATAATAAAATGCTACGTATTCGTGAAGCAATGCCGGATGTAGGAATTACTACGGATGTGATCGTAGGATTCCCTGGGGAAACAGATGAGATGTACAGAAATGGATACGAACTCATGAAAGCTATCAATTTCTCGGAAATGCATGTGTTCCCTTATTCCAAACGGACAGGTACTCCGGCAGCGCGCATGGAAGATCAAGTAGATGAAGAAGTGAAGAATGCACGCGTCCAGGAACTTTTGCAGTTATCTGACTCCATGAAGCTGGCTTACGCTCAGAAATTTGTGGGCGATGTGCTGGAAGTCATTCCGGAAGGAAACGCAAAAGAAGGCAGAGTCAGCGGCAGACTGCATGGATATAGCGATAACTACATCCAAATGGAGTTTGACGGTTCCGAAGAATTAGTAGGTCAGCTGTGCCGTGTCAAAATGACGAAGGCTGGTGTGGACGCAAGCGAAGGACAACTTGTACGTGTGATGGAAAACCAAGCTAAGATTATAATATAAAAAAGATGGCAAGGATTTCACTGCTAAGGAAGAGGAATCACCTCGATCCCTAGGTTGTTGAAATCCTTGTTTGTCCAAAGAGAGGAGAATCGACATTATGGCGGCAAAAGAAATTTCAGCGGGTGGAGTCGTATACCGAAATTCAGAAGAAGGTCTTGAAATCCAATTGATCGTAGACAGATATGCAAAAATTTCTCTTGCAAAAGGTAAAATGGAGCCAGGAGAAACGATTGAAGAAACCGCACTGCGTGAAATTCAGGAAGAAACAGGAATGATCGGCAAAATCATTGAACCCGTCGATGTCATTAAGTATACGTATGAACATTCTTCACTTGGAACCGTAGATAAAGAAGTTCACTATTATCTCGTAGAAGCATTAAGTGGAGATTTGCAGCCACAGGTTGAAGAAATTAAAGGTGTAGCATGGTATAAACCGCTGGAAGCTTGGGAAAAGCAAAAGCAAAATGGCTATGATAACAATGATAAAATTTTGAAGCAGGCATTGCAAAAGCTTGGTATTGAAGTAAAGTAGACTGTATATTTTAATGCGAAGTGATTTCCATGCAAAAGTAATTCCAGGTGCGTTTATCTTTGCTCTAAACGATCCCATATTTTAAGATAACAGAGCGGTAGGGCGAGCAGGGAACATACGATATTAAAAATGGTTTGGGCATGTGCAATCTGTGCACCGGGTTCACTGGTGAAATAAGCAGCTGCTTCATAAAGCCAGTGAATCAGCGGAATAAACAGCAACGCTCCTGACACATTCAATAGGACGTGTGACCAAGCGACAAAATGACCGGCTCTGCTTCCTCCGGCTGCGGCCATGACTGCTGTAACACAGGTTCCGACATTGGAACCGAGTACAATCGCGATTCCCACTTCCGGCGGAAGTACACCAGAGCTGGCAAGTCCAATGGCCATGCCGATCACTGCCGCACTGCTGTGTACAATGGCGGTAAGACATGCCCCCGCGATCACGCCCCACCAAACGCTGTGACTCGCTTGGTGAATAAACCAAGGGAAAAGCCCTCCTTGTTCCAAGGCGGGGCCTACTTTTTGCATGATGAATATACCTAGCATAACAAGAGAAAAACCTGCCCCTGCAAGAAGCACGTACTGGATGTTCCATATCGAAGCAGAAACGCGGCTACCCGCCTTTGTTTCTCCTAGCATGACGGTTATAGCCCATGCTCCTAAAAAGAAAAGCAACATCGGTAAAGCGTACTTTCCAATCTGGAGACTTAGCAGTTCTGTGGTAATACAGGTACCAATATTACTGCCAAGAATAATGCTAAGTGTTCTTGCATAACTAAGGAGTCTTGCGTTAACTAAACCAATGGTCAGCACCGTGACGGCTGTACTGCTTTGAAGCACAGCCGTAATGCCTGTACTGAACAGCATACCCTTAAGGGGAGTGGAAGTAGCCCGTTCCAAAGAAGTGGCAAGAGAACGTCCGCCTGCCTTGTGGAGGGAGGCTTCCATTAGTTTCATACCTGCGAAGAACAGGATAAGACCATAAATGAGTGGAAACACAACAGATCTAATCATAGGGGGTTATGCACCTTCTCTCGCACGACTTGTCTCTTTTTCCATCTTATGTGCAAAAAGGGACGACCATGACAAGCAGGGGACATCCCATGAGATCTAGTTTTGATTGATAAAAGGAGTTGTACGTATTTTGGCATCTGTAGTCCTTACGAAAAGCCGTAAGAAACGTATTGAACAGGGACATCCCTGGATATTTAAAAATGAAATAGAGTCGGTAGAAGGCGAGCCTCAGCCAGGCGAACTGGTGGAAGTGAAGAATCATCAGGGCCGTTATCTTGCTACCGGTTATTATAATCCGGCTTCACAAATCACAGTGAGGGTAGTGTCTTATGAACCCATTACAGCGATGGACAAAGCCTTTTTTGTAAGTAGATTTGAGCAGGCATTACAGCACCGGGAACGTTTTGTAACAGGTGGCGATGCATATCGCTTGATTTATGGCGAAGCTGATTTTGTACCAGGTCTCACGGTTGATCGGTTTGGAGATGTACTTGTTGTGCAGCTGCTGACGCTCGCTATGGATCAGTGCCGTGACGTAATCGTAGAAGCTTTGGTGGAAGTAGTGAAGCCAAAAGGGATTTACGAGCGCAGCGATGTGGGTGTTAGAGAGCTGGAAGGTTTGGAGCAAGTTAAAGGGCTGCTCTACGGGGAATGTCCTCGGCATGTAACTGTAACCGAGAATGGACTGCTTATCAAAGTCGACATCGAGCAAGGACAGAAGACAGGTTATTTCTTTGATCAACGCGAAAATAGAGCTGCCATTCAGCCGCTGATGAAGGGCTGGGGTCATCGAAGCGGAATTGCCTTGCAAGAAGTAGAAAAAGATGGGGAACTAACGAAGGTACCTGTTAATAAAAGTGGAAAAGAAGTCACCTTCCCTTATTGGGACGGAGCTACGGTTCTCGAGTGTTTCTCACATACAGGCAGCTTTACGCTGAATGCTTGTAAATATGGAGCGAAACAAGTGACTTGTCTTGATATATCGGAGCATGCAATTGAAAGTGCACGTGAGAATGTGAAGCTGAATGGCTTTGAAGACCGTGTTGAATTCGTTGTGGACGATGCGTTCCAGTATTTGAGAAATCAAGTAAAAGGGCTTGAAGAACGTGCGGAACGTGCGAAAGCCGATAAAAAAGTCGACACTTCCAAAGCAATGACCGCAGGAGGCGGACGAACTTTTGATGTTGTTATTCTCGATCCTCCAGCTTTTGCGAAAACACGGGGCGCAGTAAAAGGAGCTGTTCGTGGCTACAAGGATATTAACCTGCATGGGATGAAGCTTGTTAACGAAGGCGGATATCTAGTCACCGCAAGTTGTTCTTATCATATGCGTCCTGATCTGTTTCTTGAAACCATTCAAGATGCAGCTGCAGATGCGGGTAAAATTTTGCGTCTGCTCGAATGGCGCGCAGCAGGTAAAGATCATCCACAAATTTTAGGCGTAGAAGAAGGTCATTATCTGAAATTTGCCATCTTTGAAGTGCGTTCAAAATAATAAATAAGAATCTGCCGCAAGAGGTTAGATTAGAAAAAAGCATCTGTTTACTCTTCATTTTAAGAGTAGCAGGTGCTTTTTTGTATGGAGCCTGCTTCATTGGCTTCTATTACCAAACGCATGTTCCTATTCGCAGAGGTATGGTATACTGAAGGACAGAATGTTAAGAGAGCATATCGAGAGATATTCTCCTGTTTTCATAGATATTTTCATAGATATTTATAGATAGTTCAATGATCAACAATTGATATTTTATACTTAAAAAATGAGAGAAAGCGAGGGGTGACCATTGCCTCTTCATATCCTTATAGGCCGTGCAGGTACTGGAAAAAGCAGTTCGATCATCAAGGAGATCACGGAAGAACTTCGTCAGAATCCTGGAGGGAAACCAATCATTTTGATTGTTCCAGAACAAGCCTCCTTTCAGACGGAGACAACGCTGATTCGCTCTGGGGAGATAAAAGGTTCAGTCCGGGCTCAGGTACTCGATTTTCGAAGACTTAGTTACCGAGTCATGCAGGAAACGAGCGGTTCAGCACTGATTCCCGTTGGTTCAGAAGGTAAAAAAATGTTGCTGTACAAAATTGTACAACGTCGCAAAGATGAGCTGAAAATTTTCTCCGCATCAGGTGGTCAGATGGGGTTTGTAGGGCATTTGAACAATCTGTTTGCCGAACTGAAACGCTATGGAGAACCGGAACGGGCCATCAAAGAAGAGCTTGAAAATGCAGAACAGCTTCCGGGAGCAGGAACAATTTTACGTCATAAAATGCATGATATTGCTGCCATCTATCGTGATTTTGAAGCAGAAGTATCTCGTTTTCATATGGACGAAGAGGATACGCTCGTGAGACTTGCTGGTCAGCTTCCTGAGTCGGATTATGTGAAAGAGGCAGATATATGGATTGATGGGTTTCGCAGTTTTACTCCGCAGGAACTTGCGGTGATTCGGCAGCTTATTATTCATGCTAGATCCGTAACCATTGCCTTAACACTGGACCGTCCTTATGGGGAAGGGGAACAACCGCAAGAGTTAAATTTGTTCTATCAGTCGGCTTCTGCTTATATCAAGCTGAATGGGATAGCATCTGAGCTTGGTGAATCCACTCATACGACGGTACTTGCACCGGAGAAATCTCCACGTTTTGCTTCTTCTGCACTGGCTCATCTGGAGTCTGGATTTGAGAAGCGAAGAGTGATGCCAGCAGGCAAGGATGACGGCGGAATTGAGATTCGCAGTGCTGTGAGCAGCCGAGTTGAAGTGGAAGGTATGCTAAGAGAGATAGGGCGACTTGTACGTGAAGAGAACGTCCGTTACCGGGATATCGCAGTCCTCGTTAGAAATATAGAAGCGTATGAAAATATAATATCCCCTCTCTTCCAAGATTACGATATCCCTTATTTTCTCGATAAGCGCAGAGATGAACTTCATCATCCACTAGCAGAATTCCTGAGATCAGCAATGGACATTGTGCGGCATCGCTGGCGGTATGAGGATGTATTCCGCGCGGTCAAGACCGATCTGCTTCTTCCTTTGGATGGCTCAGTCAGTCGTTATCATATGGACATACTCGAGAATTATGTGCTTGCGAGCGGGATCTCGGGATATCGATGGACGGATGGGAAACCGTGGAGAGCAGCCCCAAGTTTATCTTTGGAAGAAGAAGAAGGGGCAGAGGCTCAGCGTGAAGAGGCAAGCCGTGAAACGGTTCAGATGCTTGAGAGGTGCCGAGAGGTGATCACTTCTCCGCTGTTTGCTTTTGAGAAAAGAGTCAAAAAAGCAAAAACAGCAAAAGAGTTCTGTTCGGCTTTATTTTTGCTTTTGGATGATGCGGAAATTGCAAATAAGCTTGATGCACGAAGTCATGAGGCGCTCAAGACAGGTAAGCCGGAAAAAGCACGTGAACACCGCGGGATGTGGGGAGCGGTGCTTGAACTTTTGGATCAAGTCGTAGAAATGATGGGCGACGAAAAAATGGATGCAGAACTTTTTGCAGGCATTTTGGAAACAGGCTTGTCAGAGCTGAAACTCGGTTTAGTTCCGCCTGCTTTGGATCAAGTTCTCGTTGGTTCTATGGACAGATCCCGCACAGGAAACGTCAGTCATATTTTCATCCTTGGAGCAATCGATGGTGTGCTTCCGCAAATACAAACGGAGGATGGAGTCCTTACGGAAACCGAACGGGCAGCCCTTACCGAATATGGAATGCAGCTTGGCCCGGATTTAAACCGGAAAATGCAGGATGAACGTTTTCTAATTTACAGTGCTTTTACTCAGCCAAGCCATAAATTATGGATAAGTTATCCTCAAAGTGATGAGGACGGTAAGGCGCTTCATCCTTCTGAAATGATACGTTATTTGAAACGTATGTTTCCGGAGCTAAAAGAGAAGACATTGCTGGACGAACCGGCATCAAGTGATCCATGGGAAGAACATGAGCAATATATAACACATCCAGATAAGACAATGGCTCATCTGATCAGCCAGCTTCGAGAATGGCGCAGGGGCCAGGCAATCCCAGCTGTTTGGTGGGATGTATATAATTGGTGCCTACATCAGCCGGACAAGCAGATACGACTTGAACGAATGCTTGGATCTGTTTTTTATGAGAACCGGACGAGATCTCTGACCAAGGCTACCAGCAGAAAGCTATATGGTAACAAGCTGAAGACCAGTGTTTCTCGTATGGAACGCTTTGCAATGTGTCCATTTTCTCACTTTGCTTCACATGGACTGAAGCTGAAAGAGCGTCAGGTCTATCGCCTGAAAGCACCTGATATCGGACAGTTGTTCCATGCGGCGCTGAGCAAGATGGCAAGCCGGCTTAAAGAGCAAAATCGGAATTGGGGCGCACTGACCAAAGAGGAATGTGTACAGGAGGCAGAAGCAACAGTAGATGTACTTGCACCTCAGTTGCAAGGCGAGATTTTACTGAGTTCAGCTCGGTATGGATACATCTTTCGGAAGCTGAAAAACATTGTCAGCCGTGCTTCGATTATTTTAGGGGAGCAGTCGAAACGCGGAAACTTTGAGCCGCTGGCACTCGAACTCGATTTTGGACCAGATAAATCGCTGCCTCCGCTTACATTTGAATTGGCAAATGGGGTTGTCATGGAGATTGTGGGGCGGATTGACCGTGTGGATGTAGCAGAAGGAGAACACGGAGATATTCTACTTCGAGTGATTGATTATAAATCCAGTCAAACGGATCTAAAACTCCATGAAGTATTCTACGGATTATCGCTCCAGATGCTTACGTATCTTGATGTGCTGTTAACTTATGCCGAAGAGTGGATCGGAACGGAAGCTCATCCTGCAGGAGTACTTTATTTCCATGTGCATAACCCTCTTTTGACTTCAGCCAATGCGATGGCACAAGAGCAGGCAGAACAAGAGCTTTTGAAACGATTCAAAATGAAAGGGCTGCTGCTTGCCGACCGTGATGTGGTGGCGAAGATGGACAACACGCTGGATAAAGGATACTCATCTATTTTACCTGTGGCCGTTAAGGCGGATGGAGGATTCTACAGCAGTGCTTCCGTAGCAACCGAAGAGCAGTGGGGCATGCTGCGGGGCTCTGTACGAAATACAATTCAAGAAATCGGATCAAGAATTACCGAAGGTGAGGTTGGGATTGAACCTTTTCGAATGCAGCAGGAAACAGCATGTACATTTTGTCCATTCAAATCCGTGTGTCAGTTTGACGAGGGTCTGCCTGGGAACGAATATCATCTGATTCGGAAGCCTGCTAAACAGCAGGCATGGGATCTATTTCAGCATGAAGGGGGAGAAGAAGAATGAGAAGTATACCTAAACCGGAAGGAAGCTTTTGGAGTGATGATCAGTGGAAAGCTATCTCTTCTTCCGGAGAGGACATGCTGGTGGCTGCAGCTGCCGGCTCAGGGAAAACGGCAGTGCTTGTCGAGCGTATCATTCGTAAGATATCAAATGAGGATGCGGGATTTAGTGTAGACCGTCTGCTCGTAGCTACGTTTACCAAGGCAGCAGCTTCCGAGATGCGTGAGAGGATCCGGGAGGCACTGGAAACAGCACTTGAAGAACAGCCGGAGAACGAACATCTGCGCCGTCAGCTCAGTCTTCTCGGCCGAGCTTCGATCACAACCCTTCATTCATTCTGTATGGAGATTATTCGCAGATATTATCAACAGATTCCGCTGGACCCAGGGTTTCGTATTCTAAATGAATATGAAGCAGAGCTTATGCGTCAAGAACTACTGATGGATCTGTTTGAACAAAAATACAATGAAGAAGGCGAAGGAAGTACCTTCCGCCGGCTCGTGGATTGGTTCAGCGGTGAGCGCAGTGATGATGCAATGTACCGGCTTGTGCAGAAGTTGTACGATTTCTCGCGGAGTCATTCATGGCCATCTTATTGGCTTGAAGAAATGGCAGCTTCTTTCCGTGTGAATTCAGTGGAGGAGCTGGGTCAGTCCACTTGGGTGAAAAGCATTATGCGTGACGCGGAACTCGCTCTGGGCGGCGCGGTCCTTTTACTTGAGCAGGCACTGCGTATCGCCAAAGAACCGGAGGGTCCTGCAGCTTACGCAGAGACGTTCAATAGTGATCTTGAAATGGTGCACGAACTGCTTTCTAGGGTGAAAAATGGTACTTGGGATGAACTATACGATGTTTTTCATCAATCTGAGTTCGGTAAGCTGAAGGCGGTCCGTAAGGGACAGGCTGATCCTGGTCTTCAAGAGAGAGCAAAAGAGCGGAGAGAAGCCGCCAAAAAGACCGTTATGGAACTGAAAACGGCTTTATTTGGTCGTACACCGGAACAGTTCTTTGATGAAATGAATAAAGCAGCACCTCTTATGGAGGAGCTGGCTTCTGTCGTGAATCAATTTGCTAGTGTATTTACGGAGGAGAAGAAAGCAAGAGGTGTGGTCGATTTCAGTGATTTAGAGCATTATGCGCTCCAAATTTTAAGAGGTGCTGACTCTACGCCAGAACAGACGATTCCATCAGATGCAGCACTAGAGTATCAGCAACAATTTGATGAAGTGTTACTTGATGAATATCAAGATACAAATACAGTTCAGGAAGATATCGTTAGCTTGATCTCACGCAAAGAACCCGGAAACCGGTTCATGGTGGGGGATGTCAAACAGAGTATTTATCGTTTCCGTCTAGCCGAACCAGGACTCTTCCTGGATAAGTATCGCCGTTATGATACGGAGGGCGAAGGTGATGGTCTCCGGATTGATCTGGCACGGAATTTCCGCAGCCGGCTTGAAGTTGTAAGTGCCGTAAATATGCTATTCAGACAGATCATGAATGTAGGCGTGGCTGAAATTGAATATGATGATGCAGCCGCTTTATCATTAGGAGCCTCTTTTCCTGATTTACCAGAGGACGGACGATACACACCCGAACTTATCATGATTGACCGGGCCGGTTCGGAAGCACCGGAACAGCCTGAGAATGCGGGGGAAGATGGAGCTGCGAGTGAAGTTATAGAACAACTTGAGATGGAGACAGCAGAGCTCGAGGCAAGGGTCATTGCTGCCCGCATTCATGAGATGGTTGGCAATACCGGAAATCTGCTTCCTGTCTATGATAAGAACACGAAAGAGATGAGACCTGCAAGATATGGCGATATCGTCATTCTGCTGCGCTCTGCACAGCTGTGGACTCCGCTTATTATGGAACAACTGAAGCGGGAAGGTATCCCGGTGATCGGAGATCAAAACAAAGGGTTTTTCCAGGCCACTGAAATTGAAATTATGCTTTCCTTACTGCAAGTCGTGGATAATCCTCAGCAGGATATACCGCTCGCGTCTGTACTTCGTTCTCCGATTGTAGGTCTAGATGAAGAGGAACTCGCTGTCATTCGGCTTGCAGGTAAACGGCTTTCTTTTTATGACGCCATGCAGAACACCATAGCAAATTTGGAGAAAGAAATAGGTGAGTTTAACAGCAGCGGGCATATATCCAGTAATAAAGCTGATGATATAGAGCAATTAGAGGCACAGATGGCTCTTGAACTCGGGATGAAGGAAGCTAGCGCAGCACTTGAAGTGGTAGAAACTCTGGGCGATCCAAGGAACGATGTTCATATAGAAGAGAGTAAGTCCGATTCTTTACAGTTCAAAACAAATCTGCTTCGCAAATTAACTGCATTTTCTGATTTTCTAGAAGAGTGGAGACATGAGGCGAGAAGCGGTAGTTTGAGCGAATTAATCTGGCGTATATACCGGGATACCGGTTACTTGGATTGGGTCAGCGGTCTGCCGGGCGGAGTGCAGCGCAGCCGTAATTTGAAAGCTCTCTACGATCGTGCAAAACAATATGAGAATTCCACAGCGAATCGTGGATTATTCCGTTTTCTTACTTTTATTTCAAGACTCAAGGACAACGGAGGAGACTTGGGCGCGGTGGGTATAGCAGCGGATACAGAAGGATCGGTCCGCATTATGACTATTCACCGGAGTAAGGGACTAGAATTCCCCATCGTCTTTGTCGCGGGCATGTCCAAAATGTTTAATCAACAAGATTTGAATGCACCATTTATGATGCATAAAGAGCTTGGATTTGGTCCAAGGTTTGTGGATGAAGAGAATAGAGTCAGCTATCCTACGCTCGCAAGTCTTGCCATCCGTAGACGTGCTCATGCGGAGTTATTAGCTGAAGAAATGCGTGTGCTCTACGTTGCATTGACACGTCCTAAGGAAAAAATGATTCTTATTGGCACGGTAAAAGATGCTGTTCAAAAAGCGATGAACTGGTCTCAGATTAAAAATCATCAGGCGCTTCTGCTTCCAGAAACACTGCTGGCTTCAGGACGCAGTTATATGGATTGGATCGGCCCCGCTCTGTTCAGGCATCCAGATGCTTGGCATCTGCGTGCGCTTGCAGGAATTGGAGATGAAGAAATCGGCAGAGATTTAGGGCAGCCGGATTTGTTTGTACAAGATGATTCGAGATGGCGTATTTCCGTATTGTCTGCAGAATCCGTATCTTCTTACCTAGATGCTTCTATGAACGAAGCGGCGGATGAAATAAATGAAGATCGGCAGCAGGTCACGCGTGCGCTTTTGAATCTATCACCTGTTGAGACGGTCATTTCTGAAGAATCCGAAAGTAATAAAATGAAGATTGATGAGGTGCTTAGCTGGACCTATCCATATACGGCTAGTGCACATACAGCAGCAAGCACATCCGTGACTGAAATGAAGGCGCTCCTTGCGATGCAGGAGCATCCGCCGCTTGGTTTAGTAGAAGAAAAGGTTCTTCATGAGGAACAGGGAAAACTGGCTGTAAATGAAGAGTTTACTTTACATTTGCGCAGACCGAAGTTTATGGAAGAATCCAGGTTAACGGGGGCGGAGCGCGGAACGGTATATCATACCCTAATGCAGCATGTACCCGCTGAAGGATTAACAGTCAGCACGGCTCAGGCAGTCATTGCTAGTTTGGTAGAGCGTCATATCTTGCTTCCTTATCAGGCAGAAGCGATTGATCCGGTTCAGATTGTACGTTTTTTCGAAAGTGAACCGGGTATGGCTTTGGTAGAAGCAGAGAAGACGGGCTGGGTGAGAAGAGAAATGCCGTTTAGCTACGGGCTTCCTGCAGATGAGACTTTGCTTGATTTCCATCATAATTCGTCTACAGAAAAAGAGAATCGGATGGACTCGAGTATCCTCGGCGGAGAGACAGTACTCATTCAAGGGATTGTAGACTGTCTATTTGAAGTGGGCGGCAAACGAATTTTGCTAGATTACAAAACCGATAGAGTACTTGAGCATCGGGGCGGAATCGACACTCTTGCAAAGGGCTATGAGTTTCAGCTTGATCTTTATGCAAGAGCTTTACGAGACATTTTAGGTTATGAGATAGATGAAAAATGGCTTTATTTTTTTGATGCAGATACGGCAGTAAAGCTCTAGGAAAATGAGGGCACAAAGGAGTAATTAACAAATGCGAATATTGCACACGGGAGATTGGCATTTCGGAAAAACACTGGAAGGGCGCAGTCGGTTGAAAGAGCAGGAACAATTTGTAGACGAGCTGGTTCGACTTGCAGATGAGGAAAAAGCAGACGCTATACTCATGGCAGGGGATGTATATGATTCGGTCAATCCTCCAGCTGCTGCTGAGCAGCTCTTCTATGATGCTGTTGCTAGACTGACCTCTGGAGGCAGACCGCTCGTCGTTATTGCAGGAAACCATGATCAGCCTGAACGGGTGGCTTCGGTATCCCCACTCGTAAATGGACGGGGAATTACACTGGTCGGATTACCCACTTCCGATATTATTACGATTCATGCCCAAAGAACCGGAGAAATCGCTAAAATTGCAGCCCTTCCTTATCCCTCCGAATCCAGGCTTAATGAATTGTTCACGGAGGATGGAGAAGAGCAGGGAATGCGGCTTGCCTATAGTGAACGAGTGGGGCAGCTCATGAGACATTTAGGGAACAGTTTTCAGCCGGATACAGTAAACCTGTCTATGGGTCATATTTATGTGCTTGGGGGACTTGAGAGTGACTCAGAAAGACCGATTCAAGTCGGCGGCGCTTATACAGTGGATCCTTCTGCCTTGTCTATTGGAGCGCAATATACGGCGCTTGGACATCTTCACAGGCCCCAACATGTGAAAGGCGAGGGGATGATTCGTTATAGCGGATCTCCTTTATCCTATAGCTTTTCAGAAGCAGGTCAGACGAAATCAGTAGTGATGGTTGATGTAGCACCTGGACAGCCGGCTATAGCTAATGAAGTGTATCTAAGCAGCGGCAGACCTTTAGTACGCTGGAAAGCCCGCGGGGGTCTCGCCGAAGTATACCGCTGGCTTGAGGAAGAACGGGACAAGACAGCTTACATTGATCTGGAGATATCCCTGGAAGAAGCGATGTCGATTGCTGAGATTCAGAAACTTCGTAAAAGCAGGGAAGGAATTATTCATATCCGGCCGGTTTATCCAGAAACGATCACTTCCGAGATGAATGAAGTAAGGTCTGAACTTCCGGTACATGAAGTTTTTCGAAGATTCTATCAACGGCAGACAGGCGGGGCGGTTCCGGATGACCAGCTGGTGAAGTTGTTTTTGGAGCTAGTTAATGAAGATGACGGCCATGCAGGGGAAGGGAGTGACTCTGAATGAGACCGATCAAACTTAAATTGTCTGGACTTCAAAGTTATCGGGAAGTACAAGAAATTGATTTCAGGACGCTGACGGAAACGGGTCTGTTTGGAATTTTCGGACCAACCGGCAGCGGAAAATCAACCATTCTTGATGCGATTACGCTTGCGATGTACGGTAAAGTGGAAAGAGCTGTGAATGGTACGCAGGGAATTATGAATCAGGCGGAGGATACATTGTTTGTATCTTTCACTTTCGAACTCCAGTCCGAACAAGGAGTGCAGACTTATCGCGTTGAACGCCGCTTTAAGCGGACCGGAGATGTCTCTGTCAGTAACTCGGTAAGCCGTTTTATTGCAGTAACGGAAGAAGGAGAGCAAGTACTTGCTGATAAACTTGCCGAGGTAAATCGTGCGGTTGAGGATATGATTGGCCTGAAAATGGATGATTTCACAAGGGCAGTCGTCTTGCCGCAAGGGAAGTTTGCCGAATTTCTATCTCTAAAAGGCACAGAACGCAGACAGATGTTGCAGCGTCTATTTCATCTAGAGAAATATGGGGATCAGCTGGCAATTAAGCTCAGCCGCAAAGTAAAAGAGAATGATAGTACCTTAAAAGCTTTGGAAGCAGAGCAGCAGGGACTGGGTCTGGCAAGTAAAGAAGCTTTAAAAGAAGCTGAGCTTCAGCTTAAGCAAGCCGAGAAGGAAGCGAAGCAGATACGTGAACTACTTGATCAGGTGGCAGTTCTAGCTGAAGGAATGGCGAAGACGAGAGAGCTGATTGTGGAGCGTACCAAGTTTAGCGGACAGCTGGAAGAGATGTTACAACAGCAGGATGAAGTCAGCCAATTAGAACAGCAGATGGAACGATCTGCTCGTGCAAGTTCTTTGATTCCCATGCTTGAGGAACAGAATAGAGCAAAAGAAGAACTGACAAGAAGACGTCTAGCTGCTGAATCTGCCGAAGTACAGCTCGCACAGAGAGAGAAGATATCTCGTGAGTGTGCTCTGCTTGAACAAGAAAAGGAACAGATTCTAGCAGAAGAAGAACCTAAGCTGCTTGTGCGTCTTGAACAACTGGAACAAGCGCGGGAACTGGAGAAAGAGACGGATCGGCTTGTAAGTGAGGTGCAAAAGCTTGCTAAAGAGTGTGAGGCAGAAGCAAAACAGTATCAGAGCACACATGAGCTTTTGCTCAAAGAACAAGATCTTCATGTGAGGGCGACCAATCGACGGAAAGACCTGCAGGAGCAGCTGTCTGGCTGTGAAGTGAAGTCTGGGGAAAGACGTGTGCTGCTGGATGCCGTTCAGCGGAAGCATCGGCTGGATACCGCACTGGACAAGCTGAAAGAATTTCAGCTCACGGAACAGAAAATACAGGCAGAGTCTGAGCAAGCAAATCAGCAGCGTCACTCAGCCGAGAAGGAAGCTTCCGAACTGCTTGCTGCGCAGCAACAGCTAGGAAATAAACTGAAAACGGCCGAAGCAGAGCTTGTTCGGATGGACATCCATGCACAAGATGCGATCGCCTCCATGAATCAGGAAGAGGAACGCCTTCGTGCCCTACTGAAGGAAGAAGAACTGCAGCGATTATCTGCACGACTTGCTGCAGAACTTAGCGACGGGAAGTCATGTCCGGTATGCGGTTCGGTGCATCACCCGAATCCGCAAGGGCATGCTCACTCGCCAAGTACAGCAAGTGAGGAAGATCTTGCACAGCTCACCAGCCTGCGCGCCGAGCTTGCTGAGCTGCGGCTTGGCTTCCGCCAGCAGCTGCATGAGCTGCGCGCTGATCTTGCGCAGCACGGCCAAAGTGCCGAGCCGCAGGCAGCGGCACTCTCGCAGGCGGAAGCCGCGCCTGCGAAGAGCACAGGCTTTGCCGCTTCGCCTGGCGTGCCTGCTGAGGACCGGGTGCGCGCTTACGCGGAAGCCACCCGGTCCCTCGAAGAGGCGGCAGGGCACCTCGCCGCCTCCATAGCCCCGCTACGCGAGGATGCTGCGCACCTTACCGCGCGTGCAGCGGAAGTGCGGCAGCGCCAAATGCTGGCTGCCGCGAACTTTGACGCGTGCGCTAAACAGCACGCGGAAGCCAAGGCGCGCGTTCATGCGCACCAGGCTGAGGTGGCGGCGCTGCGCGCAAGCTGGGCCGAGGAGCTGCCCGGCATAACACCGGAGGAGGCGACAGCAAAATACGAGTCGCTCCAAGAACGAGATACACTTGCCGAAGATTTGAAGGAAAGACTCCAGAAGAGCGTTATTTTCCTAGAAGAAAAAGCAAGTGTGATTGCAGATATGCAGCAACAGTTGTCGCTCATTGATAAGCGCCGTACCCAGCTGGATACAGAACACGCTGGCAAACAGGAACTGCTACAAGAGAAATGGAACCGACTTCGTTCCTGGGTAGGAGAAGAACGGGCAGAAGATTTGCTAAAAGCAGTAACACAGTTACTGAGTCAGATTCGGGAAGAGACAAGAGCAGCAAAACTGGCTATGAAAGAGGCTGAAGAGAAGAAGCAGAACGCTTTACAGCAAGTCGGTTTAGCTAAACAATCGCTTGAATCTGCGAAAGATCAGCTTACTACGATCACTTCACGTTATGAAGCGGAGCGGACGAAGTCTCCTTTTGATTCCGATGACGATGTGCGAAATGCGTACATGGAACCGGAGGCTGTTGCCAAAGCAGAATATAGGGTAACAGAATATCGCAACAAACAAAAAGAAGTGGAACTCCGTCTAAGAGATTTGGATGAGAAGCTTCAGGGAGTAATCATTACAGAGGAAGAGTGGGAGAATACAAGTCAGCAGCTGCGAACGCTGAAAGCACAAGATGAAGAGGCGATGCGGATAAAAGCAAGAGCGGAGCGAGATCTGGAAGACATATCGCGCCGTCATGAACGCTGGATGGAACTAGATGAAAAACGCAGTGAACTCGCTTTGTATGCTGAACAGTTATCCAAGCTACAATCCGTATTCCGAGGTAATACGTTTGTCGAATATATTGCGGAAGAACAATTAATGCAGGTAAGCAGAACCGCATCTTCTCGTCTTCGTTACTTAACGAAACAGCGTTATGCGCTGGAGGTGGATTCCGGCGGCGGTTTTGTCATTGTGGATGATGCAAACGGTGGTGTGAAAAGACCGGTATCTACCTTGTCCGGCGGTGAGACGTTCCTGACTTCCTTGTCACTTGCACTTGCATTGTCAGCACAAATCCAGCTGCGTGGTCAATATCCTCTTCAGTTCTTCTTCCTTGATGAAGGGTTCGGAACCCTTGACCCAGAACTGCTTGATACGGTGATCACTTCACTCGAAAAACTCCATAATGATCAGCTTGCAGTCGGTGTGATTAGTCATGTACCTGAACTTAGAGCACGACTTGCCAGAAAACTGGTGGTCGTACCGGCTGAAGATGCAGGCGGAGGTTCAAAAGTCATGATGGAACAATTATAAATTAGTTTATCCTTATTTTCTTGATCACACACTTTCACTTCGAAATTCCTTCAAAGGCGAGAAGAAAAAATCTTCTTAACTCTGTGGCACTTATTCTTGCAGTGAATAACATAGGGTATCAGCCCAGAAGCCGAGGAGGAACAAGGAAATGGAAAAAACAGAAGTGAAAAAAATGTGTCATGATCATATGCATCGCTATGTATGTGTATGGATGGAAGATGGTTCTATGCATGATGGTATTATTGAAAATATGGATGAAGAATATCTAAGTCTCGCCATCCCCGTAGGAAGTGAGTATATGAATGAGATGTTTGCTCCAATGCAAACTTCTATGTATGCCCATCAAGGTGTATCTTGTGGATGTCTTCCTTCACCATGCGGGGATACACGCGCTTTTCTGCCTATGGGGGGATTTGGCGGGCATGGAGGATACGGTGGGCATGGAGGTTATCCGTATCATGGCGGCGGATATTATCCAGGCAGACGAAGATTTAGACGTTTGTTACTACCACTTATTGGTATAACAGCGTTAACTCTATTGCCTTTATTATAAATACATTCGTAGAGACGCCTCTTTTCTTTTTGAAAAGGGGCGTTTTTTTGTTCCTCTTCAACTGGCGAATGGTTTTATAATCCGTTATGATAAAATCATTGTACATACTTTGATTTAATAAAAAAGGAGGAATGAAAATGGATTGTTTATTTTGCAAAATTGTAGAGGGTAGCATTCCTTCTAATAAGGTACTCGAGAATGAACATGTGGTTGTATTTCATGATATACAGCCGGCTGCTCCGGTGCATGTTTTGGTTATTCCGAAGAAGCATATTGCTTCCATGAATGAAGTTGCGGGAGAAGATTTTGGTCTCATTGCTGAGATCCATAAGGCTGCACAGGAAGCTGCTAATCAGCTTGGAATTGCAGAATCTGGGTACCGATTGATTAATAATTGCGGGAAAGATGGAGAACAAACCGTCCATCATCTTCACTACCATGTGCTAGGCGGAGCGCGCCTTGGCGCACTCACTGGAATTTCCAATTCACACAGTTAATTTCGTAGATAAAGCGCATAAAATCCTTGTTTTTAAACGATATTGGTATATAGGTTGACACGCTAACGAATTTTCACCTATAATTAAGTTTGATGAACCGTGTTATATGCTCTTGGACGGTCTGGTCGGAGGGAGGGAAAACTGGTGTCTGAAACTAAAGTTCGTAAAAACGAGACTATTGATGCTGCACTTCGTCGCTTTAAACGCTCCATCGCTAAAGATGGTGTTTTGGCTGAGGTGAAGAAACGTAAGCATTATGAAAAGCCAAGCGTAAAGCGTAAGAAAAAGTCCGAGGCTGCTCGTAAGAGAAAGTTTTAGGAGGATTATAACAACATGAATCTTAGCGAACGATTGAACGAAGATATGAAGCAAGCGATGAAGAGTAAGGACAAGTTCAAACTCTCCACCATTCGATTGGTTCGTTCGACGATTAAGAATCTTGAGATAGATTTGAAAAGACCTTTGGATGACAACGAAGTGCTTGATATCCTCAGTCGTGAAATCAAACAGCGCAAAGATGCCCTCCAAGAATTTGATAAAGCGGGTCGCACAGAACTTGCGGAGAATGCCAAGGCGGAAATTGATATAATCAGTCAGTACCTTCCCGCACAGCTTAGCGAAGAAGAAATTAAAGTCATTGTACAGCAGACCATCCAGGAAACCGGTGCTTCTTCGAAAGCCGAGATGGGGAAAGTCATGTCAGCCCTGATGCCGAAAGTAAAAGGCAAAGCGGATGGCAAGCTGGTGAGCCAAGCAGTTCAACAATTTCTGCAATAACATAACCGTAAACACTCCCTGATTCAGGGAGTGTTTTTCTTTTTTGAAACGTAAATTGATTACATACGTAATATACATTATGTGGTGGGTATTATAGGATGATATAGAAGGGAGGTATAACAATTAATGAATAAAATCAAAAATTGGAAGTTTCCGGTTATTATTTTAATCGCTTTCTTTGTTACTCTCGTCTCTGCTTTTGTTCAACCACAGGGGGTTCAGGCTGCTGTGAAAGATGGTGCAGTATATGTCATTCCTGTGGATCAACCAATTGAACGCGGGCTTCAAAAATTCATGGAACGTGGGTTCAAGGAAGCGGAAGAAATGCAAGCAGGCCTGATTATTCTCCAGATCAATACGCCTGGCGGACTTGTCGCAACGACAAAAGAAATTGGAGATATGATTCAGGCAAGCAAAATTCCTACAGTAGCTTATATTAACGGAGATGCCGCTTCAGCAGGTAGTTATATTGCTTTGGTCTCTGATTATATTGCGATGTCTCCAGCGAGTACGATTGGTGCAGCAGCTCTGGTAGATGGGAGAAATAATTATATTGATGATCCCAAGCTAGTAGCTACATGGAAGTCAAACATGCAGGCGGCAGCTGAAAAGAATGATCGTAAAAAAGAGATCGCAGGCGGAATGACGGATCTTAATATGGTTGTTGAAATGCCTGAAATCAATAAGACTAAAGAAAAAGGTCAGGTTATCTCTCTGACAGCGAAGGAAGCGCTTGAAGTTGGTTACGCTGACAAAATTGTCACATCACCTGCTGAAGTAGCTACATGGCTGAATTATTCAACGGATAATATCTATACGATGGAACAGACGGCATTTGAGAAGCTTTCGAGTTTCCTCACTCATCCTGTTGTATCAACGATTCTGTTATTCATTGGGATCGCTGGAATATTGATTGAGCTATTTGTTCCTGGATTTGGAGTGCCAGGTATTGTTGGTTTCTTGAGCTTTGTCCTTTATTTCGGTGGAAGTTATGTGGCGGGTATTGGCGGATCGGAAACGTGGTTCCTGTTTATCATCGGGATTGCACTCCTTGTCTCTGAACTATTTGTTCCGAGCTTTGGTATTCTGGGTGTGCTAGGTTCTGCGAGTCTTATTACAGGGGTCGTAAGAGCCGCATACGATACAAGTACAGCTCTTGTCTCCTTGGGAATTGCAACGGCCGCTGCGATTGCTCTTGTGATCATTGTCTCCATCGTGTTCAAGGAGAAAGGGATATGGAATCGTTTTATCCTGAGTGATAACATGACTGCTGACAGAGGATATTCTTCGGTTAGAACAAGAGAAGACCTGATTGGAATGGAAGGTGTCAGTGCGACTCCACTTCGTCCATCGGGTACGGCTGTCATTGGGACAGAGCGTGTAGATGTGATTACAGAAGGTGATTATATTCTTGCAAACGAACCTATTTATGTCTACAAGGTGGAAGGTTCGCGTGTTGTGGTGAAGAAACAAAGTGAAAGAGAATTTAACGGCGTTAAATAACTGTTAAATAATGATGATCTAGTTTTAAAAAAACAATTTGTTGGAGGAATTTATTACATGGTATTTGAATCAGGTTGGGTAGCTATTTTGTTAATTGCCGTTGTTGCGGTCATCATATTAAGTGTGTTCTTTAGCTTTTTCCCTGTAATGCTCTGGATTTCGGCGCTTGCGTCCGGTGTTAAATTAAGCATTATTACCCTTGTAGCTATGAGACTACGTCGAGTTGTTCCTAGTCGGATTGTAAATCCGCTCATTAAAGCTACAAAAGCAGGACTTGGTCTTAACATTAACCAACTGGAAAGTCACTATCTTGCAGGAGGTAACGTAGACCGAGTGGTTAACTCCCTGATTGCTGCACAGCGTGCGAACATTCCACTTGAATTTGAACGTGCTGCAGCGATTGACCTTGCAGGTCGTGATGTGCTTCAGGCTGTTCAAATGAGTGTTAATCCGCGAGTAATTGAGACTCCAGTCGTCTCTGCGGTAGCAAAAGACGGGATTGAAGTAAAAGTTAAAGCACGTGTAACGGTTCGTGCTAATATTGATCGCCTCGTCGGTGGTGCGGGTGAAGAAACGATTATTGCCCGTGTAGGGGAAGGGATTGTAAGTACGAACGGTGCTTCTAACTCCCATAAAGATGTTCTAGAGCATCCGGACCGAATTTCGCGTACCGTACTTGAGAAAGGTCTAGATGCAGGTACTGCATTTGAGATTCTCTCTATCGATATTGCCGATGTTAGTGTTGGTAAAAATATCGGGGCTGATCTGCAGACGGAACAGGCTGAAGCAGACAAACGAATTGCTCAGGCAAAAGCAGAAGAACGACGCGCGATGGCGGTTGCTCAAGAGCAAGAGATGAAGGCACGTGTTATTGAGATGAGAGCTCGCGTTGTAGAAGCAGAATCTGATGTGCCGCTCGCGATGGCAGAAGCTTTCCGAAACGGACAACTTGGAATCATGGATTATATGAATTATCGCAATATCGAGGCAGATACAGAGATGCGTGGTGCCATTGCGAAGCCGGAAGAAAGCAAGAAAAACCAGGATGATCATAACCAAAACAGATAAGGTGGTGAAATAGATGAACCTTCTGGAATGGTTAGGCAGTAATATTTACTTCGTATTTGTCATTGGCTTTGCGCTCATTTCGTTTTTGAATAAAGCGAATAAATCGAGAGGGAATGGCACATCGGGAAGACCGCCTTCTAGAGAGTCTACACTTCCTGAAGGTCCTATGGAATCTCCTGAGGAAGAGTATCGCAATCCTTATGATACTCCTGCTACCCTCTCTCAGTCTCCATACTCCGCTAACGCTGCAGATAATTCTCCAGATGAAGAATTATCTCAGCATGATGTAATGGAGCAACAACGTAGAACATTTGAAGTAGAGAGACTACGATTAGAAAGAATAAAAGATGAGTCTGAAAAAGCGGCAAGAGTCGCACGGCGTGCGGCAGCTTCTAGGGCACAATCTTCTCAAAAGCCGGATGAACAGGAAAAGTTATTTGCTGACCCATCCGATATTCGCAAAGGGATTATTTGGGCAGAAGTATTAGGACCGCCGCGGGCAAAACGTCCTTATCATTCTCGCAATAAGTATTAATATTTGATTAACTAATGAGCCGCCTTTTCTCTTAATGGAGAAAGGCGGCTTTTTGTCATGGAATCCCTCATAAAGCAACGATTTCCTGCATATGGTTTAGAGTACAGGAAGGGGGAAGACCAGCTCAATGACCCGGATCAGTCGCAATTTGCGCAAATGGACCAGCGAAGTACTCGATTTGCCGCAGGATGTTCTTTTTGACATGCCGAGGCTAACCCTGATCGGAAGTAAGCAATTATACATAGAGAACCACCGCGGTGTTGTACATTTCTCCGAAGATAAACTTGTGCTCGACCTGTCTGTGGGACGACTCGAGGTAAGTGGTGCAGAGCTTGTCATTCGGAATATTATGCCTGAAGAAGTAGCGGTAGAAGGCCATATTAAAAATATTCAGTATATCGGAACGGAGGATGTCAAGTGAAAACACCGAGCTTGGCCAATATTAGGGGAACTGTTCATATTGTACTTCTCGGGGGCGACATCGAAGCCATGATTAATGAAATGGCGAAGCATGGTCTGAATGTATGGGAGATTAAAGCAATAGGTAATCGCAGTGCCAGTATGAATATTCTGGTGAACGATTTCTTTGAGCTTCGCCCGCTTTTGAAACGGACAGGCTGCCGAGTGCGTGTAAAACAGCGTATTGGGCTCCCTTTTTTCACGGCAAGACTACTAAAACGGAAATTGTTTGTAACGGGCGCCATTTTATTCTTCGTCTTACTGTTTTCCATGTCTGCACTAATATGGGACGTAGAAGTAGAAGGGAATATAAAAATACCAGAAGAAGAAATTCTGGAAGTAGCTCGTAAAGAAGGGTTATATCCTTTTCAATTATCATTTCGGCTTCCGGAACAGGACGAGCTGGCCAAGGACATGGTGAAGCAGCTCCCTGCAGCTTCATGGATCGGTGTACTCCGGGAAGGAACCAAAGTTACGATCCAGGTCGTTGAAGCGGATGAACCAGAGAAGAAACCACTAATGAGTCCAAGACATCTGATCAGCAAGACGGATGCTGTGATCACTGAAATTTATGCAGAACAAGGCAGACCCGTAGTTCAGAAAGATATGCGGGTTAAGAAGGGCGCTGTACTTATATCAGGTATTCTTGGGGACGAAGAGAACACACAGAATGTCGTAGCCAAAGGGGAAGTAAAGGGGCTTGTTTGGCATGAATATAATATTGAAGTACCTTTGTTGCAAAAGCAGATCACTTATACAGGAGAGTCCAAAGAACGCCGCTTCCTTGTGCTCGGAAATCGAGCGGTCCAGTTCTGGGGCTATGGAGATACTCCATACAGCAAATTTGAGACAATTACCGAAGTGGACCCGCTGAAATGGCGCTCTTTTAAACTTTCAGTGGGCTGGATGACTGAAATTGACCGTGAAACGTTGTATAAAGAGCAGTCTCTTGGTGAAGAGTTTGTGAAAGAGCAAGGCCTTCAAGCAGCCAGAAATGATATTTTAGCGAAAAACGGTAAAGGTACTAAGATTATCAGCGAAAAAATTTTGCATGAGAAGAAAGAGAATGGTAAAGTTTATATGAAAGTGCTTTTCGAAGTAGAAGAAAGTATCGCGGTGGAATTACCGCTCGTTTATAACCAAGTTGAAGATCAAGGAGAATGAGGTTATTTGACAGAACATAATCGCAGCATACGCATCTCTCTTCAGAACGCAGGTGAAGGACAATCTCTATTTGGACCGCAGGACACTTTTCTTAAACTCATGGAGTCCGAAATTCCAGTGACGATTGATTCACGTGAAGCCGAAATCACCATTCGGGGCGACGGAAATGAAGTTGAGAAAATGGAACAGCTATTTGAAGTATTATTGCAATTAATTCGTAATGGATACATTCTTTCCGAAAGAGATATCCAGTACGCAACCGAACTTGCCAAAGATTTCAGAGCCGATCAGCTGCTTGACTTATTTAAAGGCGAAATTACAACTACCTTTCGTGGTAAACCGATTCGTGTGAAGACGATTGGGCAGAAGCATTATGTTACGACCATCAAGAAACGGGATATCGTCTTTGGAATTGGACCTGCGGGTACAGGGAAAACCTATCTTGCTGTTGTTCTCGCTGTAGCTGCGTTAAAAGAAGGCTCTGTGAAGAGAATTGTATTAACCCGGCCTGCAGTCGAAGCAGGAGAGAACCTCGGGTTTCTGCCAGGTGATCTTCAGGAAAAGGTCGATCCTTATCTGCGTCCGCTATATGATGCGCTATATGATGTAATGGGTCCTGATCAAACGGCTAAAGCACTTGAACGCGGCCTGATAGAAATTGCACCACTGGCGTATATGCGTGGCCGTACATTGGATGATTCTTTTATTATTTTGGATGAAGCGCAGAATACCACACCGGAACAGATGAAAATGTTTTTGACCCGTTTGGGTTTTGGTTCCAAAATGGTAATCACCGGTGATGTAACGCAAATCGACTTGCCTAGAGGAAAGAAATCAGGACTGATAGAAGCGAAATCGATTCTTTCCAGTGTAGAAGAGATTGGATTTGTTTACTTTGCTGAAACTGACGTGGTAAGGCACACCCTTGTGCAGAAAATCATCACCGCTTACGACCGAGCCGCAGAAAATCAAGAATAGAAAGGGATTGTTCAGGTGACCCCTAAGGAATTGTCTAAAGACAAGTCTTTTCAGAATAAGAAAATGGGATGGAAGAATAGCAGGGGAGCCCGCTATCTTCTGTTTTTGTTTATGCTCATTCTGTTCTATGTTAGTTTGTCTCCGAGCCTGTTGCCTGAGCGTTATGATATTCAGCAGGGAACACGTAGTGAAAAAGAAATTAAGGCGCCGATGCAGATTCAAGATAACCAAGCACGCGCGCTGGCACAGGAACAGGCGGCTGAAAGTGTTCAGCCGATCTATCAATATGTCTCCTTACGTAATGAAAGTTTAATTACATCCATACTTGACCGTATTGACCGTTTAAATCAGGACGATATCTCAAGTGACGACAAGATTGAAATTTATAAACAAGAAATTCCGCAGCGACTAAGGGACTCCGTAACGAATTTTATTAACAATAATCGAAGTTCCGGTATTTATTCCGAGCCACTGCTCGAAGAGATTCGTAAAGTAACCGAAGGACAGTCTTACCGTATTCCAGAAGAGACCTATATCAAAATTGCCAGACTGTCTTCAGATCAGATTAAAGAGATGAAACCTGTGGCAAGAGAGCTTGTCTCTCGGCTTATGGTGGACCAGATTACAGATGCATCTATTCCACGTGCAAAAGTAGCGGAAATGGTCAATACAAGCTCGCTTAATGACCGTACTTCTCGTGAGGTGGTTCAGGAACTTACCCGATTTGTTATTACATCAAATAAATTCTACGATGAAGAGGCGACAAAAGAAGCCAAAGCGAAGGCGCGGGAGAATACGCCGCCTGTTTACATCGAAGAAGGGGAAACGCTTGTAGCCAAAGGGGAGATTATTACTGAAGAAGTGTACAAGCTGCTTTCAGATAATAAACTTTTGCGTGATGAAGTAAATTATTGGCCGCAGTTTGGTTTATTGTTACTGTCGCTGTTTCTGTCGTTAGGCATACTCATGTACATGAAGCAAATGAGTAATCCGGAGTTCAAATATAACAATGCGCAGCTGCTCATGCTGTTATGTGTATTTGTGATTACGATAGGCAGTATGCATTTAGTTGCTTTTCTTCAGACAGATGGTAGAGTATTCGTCGGATACTTGGCTCCGGTAGGGATTGGAGTCATGTTAATTACCCTGCTGCTCGATATACCTTTGGCCTATATCTCTGCTATTATTTTTGGGATTGTAGCCAGCATTATACTAAATACGCAGCAAAACGAAAATTTTGACTTCAATTTTGGATTGTTTACTGTCATTGTCAGCTTTGTTGCTATTTTTGCTACGGACAAGGCTAGCCAGCGTTCTACTTTGCTCAAAAGCGGCATTATGGTGTCTTTGATTGGTTCGCTTGTGGTCTTCATGCTTTCGATCCTGGGAGATGGAGATTGGGATCGTACCAATGCGCTATACGGAGTAGGTTTTGCTTTTGCCGGTGGAATTCTGATGGCGATTCTTGCCATTGGTCTTATGCCGTTCTTTGAATCTACTTTTGGAATTTTATCCGCTTTGAAGCTTGTAGAGTTGTCGAATCCGAATCACCCGCTATTACGTAAACTGCTTACAGAAACACCGGGAACTTATCATCATAGTGTGATGGTAGGTAACTTGTCTGAGGCGGCTGCTGAAGCGATCGGTGCAGATGGCCTCTTATGCAGAGTGGGTTCCTATTACCACGATATCGGAAAAACAAAACGTCCGATTTATTTTATCGAGAATCAGAACAATATGGAAAATCCACATGATACACTGGATCCCAAGCTTAGTAAGTCCATTATTATCGCTCATGCAAGAGATGGCGTGGAGATGCAAAAAGATTATAAACTTCCCAAGCGGATTCGTGATATTGCAGAGCAACATCACGGAACAACCTTCTTGCACTTTTTCTATCAAAAGGCGATGAAGCAGGCAGAAGAGGCGGGAGTAGAACCTGATTTTACCGAAGAAGATTTTAGATATCCAGGTCCTAAAGCTCAGTCCAAAGAAGCAGCTATCGTAGGGATTGCAGACAGCGTGGAAGCCGCAGTTCGTTCCTTACGGAAACCGACGGTAGAACAGGTGGAAACGATGATTGAGAAGATTATAAAAAGCAGGCTCGATGATCATCAGCTGAATGATTGTGATTTGACCATGCGTGAACTCGATATTGTGTCGAAGACGTTAAAAGAAGCGGTAATGGGCATTTTCCATTCTCGAATTGAATATCCGGAAGAGATAAAGAAACCAAAAAGTTAAGTGAGAGCGGGTAGCCATTGCTTTAGACTTAACAGCTTATTATGATTAACTATAGAGTATACAGATAAGGAGCATACGAAAATGAGTGTGCAACTCGTATGGAATAATAACCAAGAGGTTGTTGAGATCACGGAAGAATTGATTGGGACTTTGGAAAGGTTGCTTGAAAAAGCTGCCGAGATGGAGAAGATTACAGATGGTGAGGTCGCCCTCACTTTTGTAACAGATCAAGAGATTCATGAACTGAATAAGGAGTATCGGGGAATCGATCGTCCTACCGATGTACTTTCTTTTGCCATGAATGAATCAATTGATGAAGAACTGGATATTATTTATGATCTTGGTGAGAATGAAGCTATAGATCTTCCTGAAATCCTTGGAGATATTATTATTTCGGTGGAGACTGCGATTGCTCAAAGCAAAGAATACGGTCATTCTATTGATCGTGAGATCGGATTTTTGTTTGTGCATGGTTTTCTCCATTTGTTAGGATATGATCATCAGGACGAAGCTAGTGAAGCTGAAATGATGGGAAAACAGGAAACAGTTCTTGCTGAGGTGGGGCTCAGTCGATAATGAAGAAGCGCTCATGGGGTGATGTATTTCGTAACGCAATGGAGGGCTTAATTGAAAGTTTTCTAACGCAGCGAAATCTGCGTGTTCATGCGGGGTGTGCTCTCCTTGCTGTTGTTGCGGGCCTATTTTTTCATATTTCGCGGGTGGACTGGATGTTCATCTGTGTGGCTATTGCTGGTGTGATGATAACAGAGCTGCTTAATACCGCTGTTGAACGGGTCGTAGACCTTGCCTCCCCTGAGTTTCACTTGCTCGCAAAATCCGCTAAAGATACCGCTGCTGGAGCTGTGCTGCTGGCGGCGGTTTTTGCCGTGATTATTGCAATGTTTGTTTTTTGGGAGCCGCTGATTACATGGGCTTTCTAAAATAAATAACATTTCGTTCTAGAAAGAGGTAAGATATATGGATAAGCAAAGTTTGATGAAAGAAGCTATTGAAGCTCGTAAGAAAGCTTATATCCCATACTCTCACTTTGGAGTGGGTGCTGCACTGGTTGGGGAAGATGGCCATATCTATCATGGTTGTAATATTGAAAATGCAGCTTACGGTCCAAGTAACTGCGCAGAGCGGACGGCTGTGTTTAGTGCAATCGCGAGCGGCCATAAGCCTAGAAAATTTAAAGCAATAGCTATCGTAGGAGATACAGAAGGTCCTATCTCTCCTTGTGGTATATGTCGTCAGGTGATGTTTGAATTGTGTGAACCAGATATGCCTGTTTACTTAGGAAATCTGAAAGGTGACATTGTGGAAACAACCGTCTCCGATCTACTGCCAGGGGCATTCGGACCTCAAGATCTTGCGAAAGTATAAAATCAATGTACAGGGCTCAGCCCTAATTTGGAGGAAATATGTCAAAAAAAGAATTTAAATCCGGTTTTGTAGCCATTATCGGTAGACCGAATGTGGGTAAATCCACTTTAATGAATCAAGTCATCGGGCAGAAAATTGCCATTATGTCCGATAAACCGCAAACAACGAGAAATAAAATTCATGGGGTATACACCGCTGACAATATGCAAATCGTTTTTCTAGATACACCAGGTATTCATAAACGTCAATCTAAACTGGGCGATTTCATGAATATGACGGCACTTAATACGCTTCGAGAAGTAGAAGCGGTTCTATTTTTGGTCGATGCTGCGGAAGGAATGGGCGGCGGTGACCGCTTTATTGCCGAACAGTTGAAAGATGTAAAAACACCTGTAATCCTTGTGTTGAACAAAATCGATCAAATCGAGCCAGAAGCTCTATTACCTTTAATCGAACAATACAGAAAGCTGCATGAATTTGCCGAGATCGTTCCTATATCAGCTAAACATGGCAATAACGTAAATACACTTTTAGATCAAGTTAAAAAGTATTTGCCGGCGGGTCCTCAGTATTATCCTGAAGATCAAATTACAGATCATCCGGAGCAGTTTGTTATTGCTGAGCTCGTGCGGGAAAAAATTCTGCATATGACGCGTGAGGAAGTGCCTCACTCCATTGCTGTTACCATTGAAGAAATGCGTGCACAAGAAAATGGGACAGTGTATGTATCTGCAGTGATTTATGTGGAACGTGATTCCCAAAAAGGAATTATTATCGGTAAACAAGGTGCTCTTCTTAAAGAAGTAGGGAAGCGAGCTCGTCACGATATTGAAAGACTCCTCGGGTCTAAAATATTTTTGGAACTTTGGGTAAAAGTGAAAAAAGACTGGCGAAATCAAGACCGAGTTCTCCGTGATTTAGGTTTTCATCGAGACGCGTAAATAGTTTGAATATTTGAGAAATGCCTTTTCTGCCGTACACTTCCAGTGTTATTTTGCGCATAGAAAGAACTCCCTTGTACATCCTATCTCTTAGATGCTTATCAAGTCATTTCCACAAGAGAGGATGAATACTTATGCGAGATTTTTCGTGGACGTATTTTGCAAAGACTGGAGATGTTGATGCTTACTTGCTGTACAAAGAAGCTTGTGCATCTGTCCTAGATGAGGTAGGAATCGAAGCTGAAGGGGAGGTTGAGCCTTTAGATGCGATTCAGATCGAATCTTAGTAAGGTACGGCAGGAGTGGCTTGTGGGGGACGAAACATGCTATACAGGGTGGAAGGGATCGTCATCCGCAGTATGGACTACGGCGAAGGGAACAAGATTATTACGCTTTGCACCGAAAGTGGAGGTAAAGTAGGAGTTCTTGTTCGTGGAGCTAAAAAGGCAAAAAGCCGTCATGCTGCCCTGACACAGCCGTTTACGTATGGGGAATATGTTTTTTTTCGTAATCAGGGACTTGGTACCTTAAATCAAGGCGAAATAATTGAATCTCACCATCTACTGCGTGAGGATATTATAAAGGCAGCATTTGCCTCTTATGCTTGTGAGTTATTGGATCGGGTGCTGCAGGATGATGAAACAGGGACCTTTTGGTTCAAACAATTAAAGGCATGCCTCGGGGCCCTTCAAGAAGATAAAGATCCGGCTATTATTATTCATCTTTATGAAATGAAAATATTACAATCCGCTGGATATGCACCTGAGCTCCAAGCTTGTATTTCCTGCGGACGGGAGAGACCGGATGAAGAATATTTCATTAGTCCGGGTCTTGGAGGCGTTCTATGCCGTGCGTGTAAACACTTTGATCCACCGGCTATGAATATAACCCCAAGGGCTCTAAAGTTGTTACGTTTATTTTCAGCGCTGGATTTACAGCGTCTTGGCAATATCTCTGTACGTGAAGAGACAAAGGCTGAAATTAAGGTGATCATGCGTGCTTTTATGGATCAGCAATTAGCCTTAAAACTAAAATCTCGTCATTTTCTTGATCAGATGGAGAAATACGGTTTATAAATTCTAGACTTATAAATGGCTTTCTGGATGTTTTCTTGACAAGCGCATTATCACTAAGTTATTATGAATCATAATAGTCTCTTTGAGACATGCGTTGATCGAGAAAGTACTGAACAGACAAACCTTAACTAGCGAGTCGGTGCAGGTGAGAGTCCGGCAGGTTTTGTTCAAGAAAAGGCACTCGTGAGCAGAACATGATACGGAAAAGTGGATTACTTTAGAAGCTCCTCCTGAGTTTTGAGGGTAATCAAGTAGGGTGGAACCGCGGGATTAACTCTCGTCCCTACGTCTGTATAACAGGCGTAGGGCGGGGGTTTTTTGCTGTCCTACAGCTGATGAAAAAGGAGAGAAGTATATGAATTTTCAGCAAATGATTTTAACGCTGCAAGAGTTCTGGGCAGGCCAAGAATGCATTATTGTACAGCCATATGATACGGAAAAGGGCGCAGGTACAATGAACCCAATGACTTTCCTTCGTTCGATTGGACCTGAACCTTGGAAAGTAGCTTATGTAGAGCCGTCAAGACGTCCTTCGGATGGAAGATACGGAGAGAACCCGAACCGTTTGTATCAACATCATCAGTTTCAAGTCATTATTAAACCTTCCCCTGACAATATTCAGGAACTATATCTGGACAGCCTCAAAGCGCTCGGTATCGATGCGAATAAGCATGATATCCGTTTCGTAGAAGATAACTGGGAGAATCCTTCTCTTGGTTGTGCAGGTCTTGGCTGGGAAGTATGGCTTGATGGTATGGAAATTACACAGTTCACTTATTTCCAACAAGTAGGCGGAATTGAAACAAATCCTGTTTCTGTGGAGATCACTTATGGAATGGAGCGTCTAGCATCCTATATCCAGGACAAAGACAATGTATTTGATCTGGAATGGGTAGGTGATGTGAAATATGGAGACGTATTCCATCAACCGGAAGTGGAACATTCTAAATATACGTTTGAAGTTTCTGATGTTCGTATGTTATTCACGCTCTTTAACATGTATGAAGAAGAGGCAAAAAAGGCAATGGATCAGGATCTGGTATTCCCAGCTTATGATTATGTGCTCAAATGCTCTCATACGTTTAACCTTCTAGATGCGCGTGGAGCGATTAGTGTAACGGAACGGACGGGCTATATTACGAGAGTACGTAATCTCGCGCGTCAAGTCGCTGCAACGTATCTAGCGGAGCGCGAGAAGCTCGGATTCCCATTGATTAAGCAAGGAGGTGCGGATCATGTCTAAAGATCTACTATTTGAGATTGGTCTGGAAGAAGTGCCTGCAAGATTTGTGCGCGGAGCGATTGAGCAGCTTCAGGACCGTATGGAGAAATGGCTGAGCAGTATCCGGGTAAACCATGGTGCTGTAGAAGCTTATGCGACACCACGCCGTTTGGCTGTCATTATTAAAGACGTTGCTGAAAAGCAAGAGGATATTGAAGAAGAAGTAAAAGGACCGTCACGCAAAATTGCAGTTGATGAAAACGGAAATTGGAGCAAAGCGGCACTTGGTTTTGCGAGAAGCCAGGGTGTTTCTCCAGAGCAGTTTACGTTTAAAGAACTTGGCGGAGTAGAATATATCTACGCAACGAAAAGCAGCAAAGGTACGGAAACTTCTGAAGTCATTGCAGAAGGTTTGTTGCAAATCTTACATGCCATGACATTCCCTAAGTTTATGCGCTGGGCTTCCTATGATTTCAAATTCGTTCGTCCGATCCGCTGGATGGTCGCGCTTTTTGGGACGGATGTTGTCTCTATAGAAGTTGCGGGTGTAACTTCAGGCAATATTACGCGAGGACACCGTTTCCTAGGAAAAGAAATCGAGATAAAAGAGCCTTCTGCTTATGTTGAAGCATTACGTTCGGAGCATGTAATTGTCAATATTGAAGAGCGTCGTGCGATGATTGTGGAACAAATCGAAGAGCTAGCTAAAGAGAAAAACTGGACAATTGGTGTTAAAGAAGATTTGCTCGAAGAAATTTTGTTCCTGGTTGAGACTCCAACGGTGTTATACGGAACGTTTGAATCTTCATTCCTTCATATTCCGCAGGATGTACTGATTACTTCTATGCGTGAACATCAACGTTATTTCCCTGTGTTTGACGACAAAGGTACACTGTTGCCATATTTCGTCACTGTACGTAACGGCGGAAAAGAATCGCTTGATGTGATTGCAAAAGGGAATGAGAAAGTCCTTCGTGCACGTTTGTCGGATGCGAAATTCTTTTACGAAGAAGATCAAAAATTGCAAATTAAAGATGCAGTATCCAAACTTGAAAGTATCGTTTTCCAAGAAGAAATGGGTACGGTTGGAGATAAGGTTCGTCGTATTCGCAAAATTTCAGATGCGCTTGCAGCGAAGCTGAATATCCCAGCAGATCAGGTTGAATCGGTCAGCCGTGCAGCTGATATTTGTAAGTTTGATCTTGTGACACAGATGGTATATGAGTTCCCTGAATTGCAGGGTGTTATGGGTGAAGATTACGCTTTGAAAGCAGGGGAACGTGCTGAGGTAGCTAGAGCGATCTTTGAACATTATCAACCAAGATCAGCTTCCGACAATGTTCCAGCATCGATGATTGGATCTATCGTAAGTATTGCTGATAAGATAGATACGATCGTAGGATGTTTCTCTATCGGTATTATTCCAACGGGTTCACAAGACCCTTATGCTCTACGTCGTCAAGCAGCTGGTATCGTACAGATTGCTTATGAGCATGAACTGCCAGTAACATTGGATGATATTTTCGAAATTGGAATCGGCGTTCATGAAAGCATGAGAGTTATGAAACGTCCGGCTGATGAAATACGTAAAGATTTACAAGAGTTCTTTGGTTTACGGGTCAAAAAACTCTTATCTGAAACGATGCGTTATGACGTAGTGGATGCAGTGATTAGTGCTCAGTACAATGATATCGTATCCGTTACGCGCCGCGGAGCTGCTTTGATGAATGCTGTGGTCTCTGAAAATGATTTCAAGACAACAGTGGACTCCTTTAATCGTGTAGGTAATCTGGCGGCTAAAGCTTCTAATGCTTCGGTTAGTGAAGAGGTATTTGTGGAGGCTGGAGAGCGTAAACTATATGATGCATGGAAGGCTACTTCTCTTGCTTACCAAGAAGCTATTGCTCGTCATGATGCGGAAAAGGCCCTAAGTTTGGCTAGCTCCTGGAAAGAGCCTATCACCGAATTCTTTGATTCTGTCATGGTTATGGCAGAAGACGAAGCTGTCCGTGCTAATCGCTTAGGCTTACTCGCTTCTATCGATCAAGACTTGAAATCGTTCGCTGATTTCTCCAAGTTGGTTTGGTAATAATGAGCGGGGTCTATACTGGACTTTGAGATCGCCAAAATAAAATAAAGAGAAACAAAGGATATATTAATGGACAGCGTATATCGCTGTCCTGTGTTATTTTCTTTGTTTGCCGTATTTGATGCCTGGGCAGGAATTAGGATGGTCTCAGGCGTATATAATAATATCCCGGACATAATTTTAAAATGAGACGGGTGATGGATATGCAAAGGCGAATTGTAGTCGATGGCGACGCTTGCCCCGTAAAACGTGAAATTGCAGAAACAGCTCCTAGGTTTGACATGCATGTGCTAATGGTATCTTCATTTGATCATCGATTAGAGGCAGCAGAAGGGGTAACGGTAATCCAAGTGGATCGCAGCGATCAGAGTGCCGACCTTTACATTGCGAATCATATACGTGCTCATGATGTGGTTGTAACTCAAGATTATGGACTTGCTGCACTGGCTCTTGCTAAGAACTGCAGTGTTATTACTTTTCGAGGTAAAATAATTGATAATCAAGACATCGATTTTCTGCTTGATTCTAGACATACTCATGCAAAAGCAAGAAAAAGAGGTCATTATGGGAAAGGTCCGAAGCCACTGACAGATGAGGATCGAAGGACATTTCAACATAAACTGACAAAACTTTTGAAAGATTTGCAGGAGTTTGTGTGAGTTTAGCGAATTATATTTACGTGTTAAGAGATGAAGGTGGTTAGGATGAGTGCCGGACAGGGTAACATACCGGAAAGTGTTATCGAATCAGTTCTTCAACAACATGATATCGTAGACACGGTAAGTAAATTTGTACATCTGACCAAGCAGGGCAAATACATGAAGGGACTTTGCCCGTTTCATTCAGAGAATACCCCTTCGTTTACGGTTACACCAGAACGCCAAATTTTCTATTGCTACGGTTGCGGCAAGGGTGGAAATGCCATCAAATTTAGGATGGAAATCGAAGGATTAACCTTCCCCGAGGCTGTAAAATCGATGGCAGAAGAAACTCATATCCCTCTAGGGGATTGGCATGGACGTGATGTTGCACACCACAATCCGGAAACGGAGCGTCTGCTGCAGGCGAACGAACTTACTGCGAAATTATACCATTATCTACTCAAAAATACGGAGTACGGAAAAGCAGCGATAGAATATTTGCGTGGTCGGGGTATGAACGATAAGGCAATTGATCATTTTCAGATTGGCTATGCTCCTGCAGGATGGAATACACTGGTTCAATTTCTTGAGAAACGTTCTTTCTCACTTCCTGAAATGGAGAAGGGTGGACTTATTTCTTCTCGACATGAAGGCGGGGGATATGTAGACCGTTTTCGAGATCGTATTATTTTTCCTATTAAGAGCAGTAGTGGCAAGGTCATTGCTTTTGCGGGACGGATCATGGGAGATGGCCAGCCCAAATATCTAAACTCACCCGAAACGAGATTATTTAATAAAAGTCGTGTCCTCTATAACATGTATAATGCGAAGTCTTCCATTCGTAAGAAAGGGCAGACGATTTTGTTTGAAGGATACGGTGACGTAATCTCGGCGTGGGAGCATGATATTCTTAATGGTGTCGCTGGAATGGGAACCGCATTAACAGAAAACCAAGCACGAATGCTTAAATCACTCAGTGATGAGGTAATTATTTGTTATGACGGTGATAAAGCCGGACAAGCTGCTGCACTAAAAAACTTGCCCATCTTGGAATCCGCTGGTCTTGTAGTAAAGATTGCGCTTTTAACTGATGGAATTGATCCGGATGAATTCATTCGAAAGCATGGCGGTGACCGCTTTACTCATCAAATTATTGATGGTGCAGTGTCTCCGATAAAATTTAAGCTTATAAACCTGAAGAAAAACCATATACTGCTAGAAGAAGGTGGTCGGATTGCTTACTCGCGAGAAGCCATCAAACTGATAGCTCCCCTGTCTTCACCGACAGAAAGGGAAGTATATCTTCGGGAACTTTCATCTGAAGTAGATGTTGATTTCGAGACTTTAAAGCAAGAATGCAACCTCGAAAGACAACAAATACAAAAAAACGAGCATCATGGGGATAATATCGATAATAGGTGGAATAATGGTAGGCAACAAAATAGGCAGATTCCTACACCTAATCTTCTTCCTGCCTATCATGCGGCCGAGAGAAGGCTTCTATCCTGGATGCTTCAAGACGAGGAAGCTGCAAGGTACGTCAATGAGCATCTTGGCGAGGCTTTTAACATTAACGATCATGCAGCAATTGCTGCTTATCTATATGCTTATTACGCACAAGGAAAAGCACCGGATACAGGGCTGTTCATGCTATCCCTTCAGGATGACCGGTTAGAAAAAACAGTGAGCTCGATCATTATGATGGATGCTCCTGGTCAGTGGGATCAGAGTGCCCTGGATGATTGTATACGAGAGGTGCTTAAATACCCTGTGCTTAGGCAGATTGATCAAAAGAAAGAAGAAATGATTGCTGCCGAACGATCCGGAGATTTTTTGCGCGCAGCACAAATTGCAAGTGAGATTATAACCCTAGAGAGACAGTGATTGTTTTTAGCATAGCATGTTTCTAGGGAGGAGGGAGTCGGAATATGGCGAATGATCAGCATACTGAACTAGAAACAGAATTGACGCTGGATCAAGTAAAAGACCAACTGATTGAACAAGGTAAAAAGAGGGCGTCACTAAACTATAAAGAGATCATGGAGAAGCTTTCTCCATTTGATCAAGATCCTGAACAAATGGATGAGTTTTATGAACAACTCAGTGATTTGGGAATCGATGTAGTGAATGAAAATGATGAGGAGAACCCACTTCGTCCAAGTGAAGACTCCGAAAACAATGATAGTGATGATTTTCGTTTTGATGATGATTTAAGCTTACCTCCAGGTATCAAGATTAATGACCCGGTGCGTATGTATTTGAAAGAAATCGGCCGTGTCCCACTTCTATCCGCAGATGACGAGGTTGAACTCGCTAAGCGTATTATGAATGGAGACGAAGAAGCAAAACGTCGTCTAGCAGAAGCTAACTTACGACTCGTTGTAAGTATTGCGAAGCGTTATGTTGGTCGTGGTATGCTTTTCCTCGATCTAATTCAAGAAGGAAACATGGGATTGATCAAAGCGGTTGAGAAGTTTGACCATAATAAAGGTTTTAAATTTAGTACGTATGCAACTTGGTGGATTCGCCAGGCGATCACCCGTGCAATTGCTGACCAGGCTCGTACCATTCGTATTCCGGTGCATATGGTAGAGACCATCAATAAATTGATTCGTGTATCTCGTCAGCTCCTTCAAGAATTGGGACGCGAACCAACACCGGAAGAGATTGCAGCTGAAATGGATTTGAGTGTAGAAAAAGTAAGAGAAATTACGAAGATTGCACAAGAGCCAGTTTCACTGGAAACTCCGATTGGTGAGGAAGATGATTCTCATTTGGGAGACTTTATCGAGGATCAGGAAGCACTTGCTCCTGCAGATGCAGCAGCTTATGAACTCCTTAAAGAGCAACTGGAAGATGTGCTGGATACGCTGACTGAGCGTGAAGAGAATGTGCTTCGCTTGCGTTTTGGTCTTGATGATGGACGTACAAGAACACTTGAAGAAGTAGGTAAAGTGTTTGGCGTTACACGTGAGCGGATTCGTCAGATTGAAGCAAAAGCATTGCGTAAGCTACGCCATCCAAGTCGCAGCAAACGCCTGAAAGATTTTCTTGAATAGTTGAAATAGTGGGCCTTCTGCTGTGTGATGTGGCAGGAGGTCCTCTTTATTTATAATTAACACGAACAAGTTTTCTTGTTTTTGGAACTAATGTATTGAATTTGCTAATAAACATTATTTTATCTCTTTTTTTGTCTGATTGCAAATGAGAATGCATTACTGCGTAGGTCCTCTTGGACTGTAAACCAAGTAAATACTGGATGGTGTTGTGAAGTGAAATTGTCAAAAAGATTGCAACTATTACATGATCTAATGGATCCGGGACGGATCCTTGCTGATATCGGTTCAGATCATGCTCTTCTGCCGGTAGCTTGTGTTCGCAGCGGGCAAGCTGTGAAGGCGATTGCCGGCGAACTGAACGAAGGTCCATTTGAAGCTGCAAAGAAACAAGTGGCAAGTGCGGGACTCTCAGCAAAAATTGAAGTACGCAGAGGAGATGGCCTTGATGTCATCGAACCAGGCGAAGTAGATACGGTTACGATTGCGGGTATGGGAGGAGCGCTGATTGCCGCTATCTTAGACCGGGGCATTCATAGGCTGGAAGGCGTCACTCGGCTTATTCTGCAGCCTAATGTTGGAGAAGATATACTCCGTAAATGGTTATATGAGCATGATTTTGTCGTTGAAGCAGAACGAATCATTGAAGAAGATGGGAAGATTTATGAAGTCATTGCTGCAGTTCCCGCTTATTTTTCACATATTGCCAATGATGAGATCTACGAACCGAAATTAATCGGTACTGGGAATAATGAAATGGAACTGAGCAAGGAAGAGCTAATTGCCATGGGTCCTTTTTTAGTAGAGCAAGGAGGCCCTGTCTTTATAAAAAAATGGCACTGGGAAATGGACAAGCTAAAATATGTATTGAAATCCTTATCTAACTCGGATCTACCTGCTGCAAAAGAAAAAGCCGAAGAGATTCAAAATAGATTGAAACGGATTGAGGAGGTTCTGTTATGTATGCAAAAGGACAAACAGTAATTTCATATATGGAACAGCTGGCACCCAAACACTTGGCTGTCCCTGATGACCGAATTGGTCTTCAGCTAGGAACTCTCCAGAAAGAAATCAAGAATGTTCTTGTTGCTCTCGATGTCACAGAAGAGGTTATCGATGAAGCCATTCGTATTCAGGCTGATTTAATTATTGCCCATCATGCCATTATATTTCGGCCATTAAAATCGCTTCAAACCGATTCTCCGATGGGGAAGTTGTATGAAAAGCTGATTAAGCATGATATTGCAGTATACATTAGTCACACGAACCTAGATGTCGCAGAAGGCGGAATTAATGATTGGATGGCAGAAGCCATCGGAATCCAAAATGGATCTCCCCTCGAGGATTTGCATACAGAAAACTTATATAAACTGGTGGTATTTGTACCAAAGACTCATCATGAGAAAGTATTGCAGGCCATTCTTGGAGCAGGAGCCGGTGCTATCGGTGATTACAGCCACTGCAGCTTCAATATAGACGGTGTAGGAACTTTTGTACCTGGAGCAGGAACTAAGCCTTTTATTGGCTCAGAAGGTCAAATGGAGCGTGTAGAAGAGGTGCGGATCGAAACGATCGTTCCTGGGTCTGTAAAGAGCAAAGTCGTTCAGGCTATGCTAAAAGCACATCCTTACGAGGAGGTAGCTTATGATCTCTATCACATGGACCTGAAAGGTCGATCGCTTGGTCTGGGTAGAGTAGGGAAATTGGCTGAACCTGTCTCACTGCAGACACTCGTAGATACAGTGAAAGAACAGTTCGATGTCAAAACAGTTCGTGTTGTTGGTGATTTGAACCGTACTGTGAAAAAAGCAGCCGTGCTTGGAGGTTCAGGAAGCAGGTATGTAAATCCTGCCCTGTTCAAAGGTGCGGACGTAATTGTAACGGGGGACATCGACTACCATACTGCTCAAGATGCTTTGATGGCAGGGATTGCGATTATTGATCCAGGACATAATATTGAGAAAATCATGAAGCCAAATACAGCCAAATGGCTGCGTTCTAAACTTGAACAAAATCGATATGAAACGAAAGTACATGCTTCCGAAATAAACACAGAACCATTTCAATTTGTGTAAACAGATAAATCCCAGGAATTGTACTTGTATGAAGCAAGAGTTCCGAGTATAATATGTAATGTTGTTTTGGAAAGTTTAACAGACAATCGCTGGTGGCCTTGTTGCCACGAGAGGAAAGTCCGGGCTCCATAGGGCAGGATGCTGGATAACGTCCAGTCAGCGCGAGTTGAAGGATAGTGCCACAGAAATGGACCGCCGATGGCTGGTTTATCGCCAGCACAGGCAAGGATGGAACCGAGGTGTAAGAGACCCCGAGGAACGCTGGTGACTTCGTTCCTGGTAAACCCCATCTGGAGCAAGACCTAAAGAGACACAGTCACTTGTGACGGCCTTAGCCCGAGGCGTGTCTAGGTTGGTCGCTTGAGCTGTTCAGCAATGAATGGCCTAGATAGATGATTGTCGCTTGAAGTGGGAGGGTAGTTCCCGTGATACCACGAAGAGTACAGAACCCGGCTTACGGAAAACTTTCCTAACTGACAACAGTTAACATTTTCAATGTAAATACAAACGGCAGTGTCGATCCTCAAAAGGATGACATTCTGCCGTTTTTTTATTTTTTACATATATTTTTGTCATTAGGAGACAAACATCCAATCCGATAAGACGATTTCGAATAGATTATATTATCACAAGAAAAGGAGTTGTTGAGTTATGAATTATCAAGGTCATCATCATATGAAAAAGCATTGTCCAATCCTGAAGCCAATTGTTTGTGAACCTGTTCATGTTGTGAAAAATCACTATCATAAAGCGATTCAACCGATTATTCACCCTGTAGAGATCATAAACAAACATCATGTAATTCCTGTTCCAAAACATGAATGGGCTGTAGTTGAAAGTGATCAAGAAGGACAAATGGGTAACCTCGGTGGCGGTTGCTGCGGTCCAAATCGCCGTAGATAGTACGGATGAAAAAGAGCAGACCAGAGGCTTAGGCTACCTCGTCTGCTCTTTTTTTATATTTTAGTGAAGCTATTTTACATATTTTTTTACTGTATCTTCCATTTTGTTTCGTAAGTTTTGCGGCCAGAATTGAAGAGGACTGTCTTTCTTCATATTCGCTCCTGCTTTTTCGAGTGCTTTATATACATCAATTTGTCCGTAGCCAAAATATTTATCATATCCCGAATCTCCAAGATCGATAACGCTTGAACGCATTAAATCCATCACCTCTTCATTACTGAGATCGGGATTAACGGAGCGAATTAGTCCAGCCAGAGCAGCCACATGGGGGCTTGCCATTGATGTACCAGACAGGGCAGCATACTGATTTCCAGGATAAGTGCTGGCGATGCTTGCTCCTGGTGCCACTACGTCAATATAATCTCCGTAATTAGAAAAATCAGCTCGTCTCATTGCCGCATCTGTTGCAGATACCGCAAAAACTTCAGGATAGGCTGCCGGATAACCAGGGCGTTCCGTATTATCATTACCGGTTGCTGCAATAAGAACGACATCGCGATCATAGGCGTATTTGATTGCGTCATGTAAAAATTCAGCATCGGCATAATTTCCGAGGCTCATGTTAATGACCTTTGCCCCATGATCTGTAGCCCATATGATTCCTTCAGCTACCGCATAAGTTGTCCCAGACCCGGATGAGTCGAGTACTTTGACCGGCATCACTTTGTTGTACCAGGTCATTCCTGCCACACCTTCATTGTTATTCACTTTGGCAGAGATGATACCAGCGACATGCGTTCCATGTCCTACATCATCATATGGTTTCTCTGCTGGGTTAACGACATTAAAGCCTTCCACAAACTGCCCTTCCAGGTCAGGATGATCAAGATCTACTCCCGTATCAACGACGGCAATGGTAACATTATCGCTACCTTTGGACAAAGACCAGCCTTTATTGGTTTCTGTGGCAGGGAGGTTCCATTGATATCTGGAGAAGAGTAAATCGTTCGGAATGTTGCCTGCACGTAAGTTATCATCAGATGATTCGTTAGTTAGATACAGATAGTGAGGCTCTGTATACATAGGATCCCAATTCTTCTTAAAGTACGACGCTAAAGCTTCGTAGTCTTTATCTTTTGATTTGAATACATAGGTTTCACCCATTTTATGAACATGGTCAAGTTTAATTTCTTTCTTAATCTGTTCCATTTTGTCTGTTGAGAGGTCTTCTTTGAAGCGAATTACAATTTCATTCTCATAGTAATGACTTGCATTCTGGTTGTCATGTCCTGTTTTTACCGTAACTCCTTTTAAAGATCCAGGAAGTACGGAGTTCACGTTATATTTTCCTTCTTTTGGATAGGGGATCATACGCAAGTTGCGTCGCTGATGTTCTTCTACATCGTTAAGGATATGCTGGCTCATCACTGCAACAACGGCATGCTTACCATCTAGAGCAGGCTGACCGACAACAAAGTATTTCTCTTCTCCGAGCAGCATAGAATTAGATTCATAAGACTTATGCTTACGTAATGCTTGTTTAGCCGATTTAATACTGGACATCAGCTGCTGATTTTTTTCGAGAACAGGTTTTTGCTTGTTTTTCTGTAATGAATAAGATGTAGACGTTCCATCCTTAAGATTCATCCAAATCAGTGTATGCAGCTGATGATGTGAGGACTGGAGCTTATCGATGTAGGAAGTAATTTCTGCTTCGTCCGCAAGTTTTAGTTCTTTTAGCATATTCTGCAAATGCTGCTCGGCATCCATTCGTGATAAACGCTCCGTCGTCTGAATATCCTGAGATTTATATTGCTGTTTAAGCTGCTGTTCTTGTTTTGGAGCAGGCGATTCGGCTGTGTTGTTCTTATTTTGAGAAGGTAAGAGCAGGGTAATAACTAAGACAGAAGCGGCTAAAATAAGAGCCAAGTAAATCCATTTATTTTTCGTCATGTAAACTAAATTCCTCCTGCTATTTTAAGTGGGATCAGGTCTCTTTAGCCTGAGGAGGAAAAGCCTATTTTATACGGACACGACTCGGAAATTCAAAAACTTCATCCACCCGTTTTATTTAAGTACCGCTTGTTATTATTTTATGATAGGATAGTAGCTGAGAATTACTGGTAACAGTCTGATTCAAAATGCAGATCAATGTACAAGAGGTCTATAAGGACTTATTTCTTTAAGGGGGAACTACCTTTATGTCAGCCAATGTGCAGAAGTTATGTGAATCCGCACGAGAGAAATTGAAACCTGCAATAGAAAAGTTGGAAACGTTTCTGAATGAAAATTCACTTGCTCAGCTGTCTGCTGATCAAGATGAGGAAACCGTACTATTTTACCAAGGATTTCTTTCTGACTTACGCCATTTGTTAGTTTTTTCTGAGGTTTCTTATGAGAAACTGGGGACTGTTCTACGACGTGCAAATTTTGACGTTGATTTCGCCGAAAAAGCACTTTACCATTTGTACCATCAAAGTGTGAACAGCTTCTTTTATCCGAGAAATGAGTGCTATTCGGAAGATGGACGTTATGCTTATACAGGACAAGATGCAATTCGTTTCCGTCTAAAACCCGTTCGCTCAGCACGTGACATTATTATGGAAATAACAAAAACTTATGAAGAGCTTAGAGATGATCTCAATTATTATGAAAGTGATTATCTGACACAACGAAGAATGCAAAATCAGCGCAATCACGCCTAGTGTTTACGTAAAAATTGTATAGATACAATGAAGCCGCCGTGTGCGGCTTTTTTTATTTTTTCATAATAAAGAAGGAATATAGGGCTGTGCATAACCACTTTAGAAAGGGGAACGATAGTAAAGAGGTGATAACAATGAGTGATAAACCAATTGTAAGATGCAGCGTATCTAACTGTTCGTATTGGGGTGAAGAAAATTTTTGCAAAGCAGATTTAATTATGATCAATATTGATGCTTATGCAACAAAGCACCTGAAAGAAGAATATGCAGGTGAAACCTTTGACTCCGATCACAAAGATGTAGCTTCTACTTCTTCTGCGACTTGTTGCCATACTTTTAAACCTAAACATTAATTATTGGATTTGTGTACCACGGCTTATTTGAAAAGTAGCTTTACCCTGTCAAGCTTTTTTGCTTCGGAGGTGCCTTCATTATGACGACTTCAAAAAAATACGATTCGAAGCCGGTTAGAGAACGAGTTGACTATCCGCGCAAAGAGCATCAACATGTGGCTGAACAACATGAAGAATATGCAGCTGAATTAACCTCTCCGCTTTCCGTTCAAAAAAGACATGACAAAAAACTGGAAAGTAATGAAGAGGGGACCGAGTCAGAGAGTCTCGCATCCTATCGAATCGGATACCTTGGACTTGCCGTATCATTTATCTCATTATTTGTATGGTCTTTTGTGCTTGGTACCATCGGAATTGTCCTTGGTTACTATGCTTTTAAAGAGGGAAGACGAACGGTTGGAGGATGGGCTGTAGGCATCGGGATCGCCGCTCTGCTAAGTTACTCCTTTCTTGTCATGTTCACTTACTATCAGTAGAAAATGTATTGGCAGGCATCTCTGTATTTTAGGGTTGCCTGTTTTTGTGATTCTATATTCACACAGCAAAAACAGGTCTTGGCACTTCTAGTTCATAGCGTGTACAATAGAGCGTGGACAAAACAAATGGGAGGCCATTTATACATGCATATTGATCCGGTGAGGAATACCCTTTGGTATGACTTATCTTCACCTTCTCAGTCGTCGAATTCAGTTTCAAATGACAGCAATCATACTGCATCTTTTGAACAAGTATTGGGACAAGTAGGGCAGAGTCCAGAGCAGTCCAGTTCAAGAACGATTTCGAATCGCGAGGATGGACTTTTATGGATGCATCTTGGAAACGGAACAGTAACAGAGGAGCTGAGTAATGTAAGTGCAGCCCCTGGAACTTCTTCGGATACTGTATCCACAGCCCATGAAGGGATCTCCACAGACTACGATGCATTAATTAAGCAGGCGAGTCTAAAATACGGCGTATCTGAGTCTTTGATCAAAGCGGTTATTGATACGGAATCTTCCTTTAATCCAAATGTGGTATCTAGTGCTGGGGCAAAAGGGCTTATGCAGCTTATGGATGGTACCGCGGCAGGGTTAGGGGTTACGAATGCTTTTGACCCGGCCCAAAGTATAGATGCAGGCACACGATATTTATCTTATCAGCTTCAGCGTTTTAACGGTGAGGAGAAGCTGGCTCTTGCTGCTTATAATGCAGGTCCAGGCAGAGTCGGACGCTTGGGTGTCGACACCGATGAGGAACTGATGACGGTAATGAGCCGTTTACCGCTTGAAACGCAGCGCTATATTACTAAAATAGAACAGGCCCAGGCGAAATACACTGTCTGATTATTTTATAACTGTATAGATCTGCGAAGAAGATCATATGAGAAGGTCATGGAAACCGACCTTTCTTTCATTGGTCTTTTTGCTTTTTAAATATGATGAAAGACATTGTGCTTAAGGAGGTGAAACCATTGCTTTATTTTGATTATGCAGCATCAACTCCGCCATATCCTGATGTGATCACGACAGTCAGTGAAGTGATGAATCGACATTATGCGAATGCTTCCTCTATTCACGGATATGGAGAAAATGCTGAAAAATTGCTCAACAAATCACGTGAAGTCTGCGCGAAAACACTGGGTACCAAAGCATCTGAAATTATTTTTACCTCGGGAGCTACAGAAAGTAATAATATGGCGATAAAAGGGGTTGCCCTGCGTTATCATTCTCGTGGTAAACATATGATAACAACGAAAACAGAGCATGCCTCTGTATATGAAAGTTTTCGGTTTTTGGAGCGAATGGGGTATGATATCACTTATCTACCGGTGGATTCCAAAGGCCGGGTGAATGAGGAAGATGTACTTCATGCAGTAAGAAAAGATACTATTTTGGTAAGCATAATGCATGTGAATAATGAAACGGGTGCAATTCATCCCGTTGCTGAGATTGGGCGCAAACTTAAGAAAGAACATCCAAAGGTTATTTTTCATGTAGATGGAGTTCAAGCTTTTGGCAAAATAAAGGTAGATCTTGTACACTCCGGGATTGATTTATATAGTATATCTGCCCATAAAATACGTGGACCAAAAGGTGCGGGACTTCTCTATGTTAGAACAGGTCTCGAACTTGCTCCACTGATGTCAGGTGGTTCTCAGGAAGGGGGAGTTCGGGCCGGAACAGAGAATATTCCGCTGATCGCTGGTATGACGAAAGCCATTCGTTTAGCAGAAGAAAATAGATCTGATCTTTATGCTCGCCTTATCCCGCTCAGAGATCGCTTGATGGAGGAAATTCGTCGTTATCCCGAATGGGAACTGAACAGCTCTCCGGAAGGTGCACCACATATTGTGCATTTTTCTTATCCTGGTATGAAAGCAGAGGTAATACTGCATACACTCGAGCAACTAGGTGTGGTTGTTTCAACTCAGTCAGCTTGTTCCTCCAAATATACAGAACCGAGCAGAGTACTGCTGGCGATGGGAAAATCAGAAGAAGCTGCGCGTTCGGGTATACGCATTAGTCTCGGAGATGTTCATAATGATGAACATATCGATCAATTAATACACGCACTACGGGAAATGAAGAAAAGACTGGCTAATTTTGAAGGGTGGAACCGCTAAACCATGAAATACGATATGCTACTACTTCGTTTTGGGGAGTTTACGTTAAAAGGTAAAAACCGCAGACGTTTTGAAAAATCAATGAAAAGTCATGTGGAATCTAAGCTTACGGCATACCCGGGAGCAACAATTGTAGAAGAATATGGGCGTATGTACGTCGGGCTTGGGGGACACGACTATCTGGCTGTAATAGAGGATTTACGAAAGATTTTTGGACTAGTTTCGATCAGTCCTGTCAAGGTAACAGCCTCAGAATTGGATGAAATCGTAGAAACTTCACTTGAATTCATGGAGGAGATGCGACCTGCCCCGGGCACTACATTTAAAGTGAATGCCAGACGTGTATGGAAAGGTTTTGAACACTCCTCTCATGAAATGAATCATCTGGTAGGGTCACCTTTGCTGCGTAGGTTCCAGGAACTTAAAGTAGATGTGAGAAAACCGGATATTGAACTAAAAATTGAAATCAGGGATACAGGAACGTACCTCTTTTTTGAATCTTTTTCTGCTGTAGGAGGTTTTCCAAGAGGGACGAATGGCAAGGCAATGATGTTGTTATCAGGAGGAATTGATTCGCCTGTAGCAGCCTGGTCTTCCATGAAAAGGGGATTGGAACTGGAACTTGTTCATTTCTTCAGTTTTCCTTTTACTAGCCAAAAAGCCAAGGACAAAGTCATTGACCTTGCTAGAGTGCTGGCTGGATATTCGGGGGAAATCAAGCTGCATCTGGTTCCTTTTACAGAGGTGCAAACTTCGTTTACCCAATTGGGGCAAGACAATCTGATCATTACTTTAATGCGGCGTTCCATGCTCCGTATTGCAACCATGCTGGCAGAACGTGAAGGAGCCCTTGCTATTGTAAGCGGGGATAGTCTCGGTCAGGTTGCGAGTCAGACGCTTGGCAGTATGAATGTCATCGGAAGAGCAACGGATCTACCTCTTCTGCGGCCGCTTGTTATGATGGACAAGATGGAAATTGTAAAAATAGCAGAGGAAATTGGAACCTATGATTTATCCATTTTGCCATATGAGGACTGCTGTACTTTATTTGTTCCTAAATCTCCAGCAACCAATCCAAATCTTCGGATTGTAGAGAAGTTAGAAGCATCCATTGATCATTTATCTGAATTATTAGAACAAGCCGTAGCTAATACGGAAACGATCATGCTTGGGGACGGCAAGGAGCTCGAATCCAGCGCTATTGATGAGGATTGGTTGTAATTATCATAGTAAAAAGAGCTGTCTCTAACATCACCGGATGTATAGAAACAGCTCTTTTTTATTGTTATGGTTACTATGAATAAGAATGCTGCTGACCGTGCTTCGCATTTTTTTGTTTACGATAGCCTGCGAAGAGTACACCTGCAATGACAAACACAATGAATAGAATACGTACTACAGGATGTGCAGTAAAGAAGGGTTCAAGCATTCTCTCTTCTGTAATCATGTTGGAAGCTGTATAACCAAGGACCCCAGCACCAAGGAAAATAATCCACGGAAAACGGTTGATGAGCTTAATAAACAGCGTACTTCCCCAAACAATAATCGGCACACTAATTAACAATCCTAGCACAACGAGAAGTAAATGTTGTTCTGCCGCACCTGCCACAGCGATGACATTATCAATACCCATAGCTGCGTCGGCAATAACGATCGTTTTTACTGCTGTCCATAAAGAAACTCCTGCTTTTACTTCAGTATGCTCGTCCCCTTGATCCGCGAGCAGTTTATAAGCGATCCAGATAAGAAGCATGCCTCCTACAAGTAACAGCCAAGGAATCTGCAACAGCCAGAGTACGACAACTGTAGCTGCAATCCGAATCAAGACAGCACCGCCGGTGCCATATATAATCGCTTTTTTTTGAGTTTCCTGAGGCAAATTTCGGGCAGCGAGTCCGATGACGATTGCATTATCGCCGGCTAATATAAGGTCGATGAATACAACCTGCAGCAAGCTGACTAAAAACTCGCTGAAATTCATGTAGGTCACTCCTTTTATTAAAACACTCTGCTTGGTATAAATCGGAATTCATTATATTCCTCTGCCTGAACATCGTCAAGCATAGGCTTGGCAATGTGAACATACATCTAATGTATGGGGGTGTTCGTAACGTATGAACGAGCTATGGTTGCTGGCACAAATACTTATGATCAATCTTGTGCTTAGCGGAGATAATGCAGTTGTTATTGCACTAGCAAGTCGTAATCTGCCGGAACCTAGAAGAAGACAAGCTGTATGGTGGGGCGCATTTGGAGCAGTCTTATTAAGATGTATCCTAACCTTTGTTGCTGTGCTTATTCTCGAAATTCCGTACATTCAAGCTGCAGGTGGACTGATGCTTCTTTATATCGCATTCAAGCTGCTACTCGAAGATACAGGAGAGGTGAATGTCCGTGAGTCCTCGACACTGTGGAGTGCCATTCAAACGATTCTTGTTGCGGATTTTGTGATGAGTCTTGACAATGTTTTAGCGATCGCGGCAATCGCAGACGGAGACCTCGCTTTGATCGTCATAGGAATTGCGATAAGTATACCTATCGTCGTATGGGGGAGCGGAATTATCGTAACTTTATTGCAAAAATATCCGATTCTCGTATTTGCAGGTTCTGCAATCTTAGCGTATACGGCAGGAGAGATGCTGCTTCGCGATCCTAAACTAGGCATCTGGCTGCAGGAATATCTGTCCGGATATCAGGGGCTGATTCCTGTCTTCGCGGCTGTATGTATTATGGTTAGCGGTGTTTTCCGTAAATTAACACATTATCGTGTTTAGTATTTCCTTACTACCAATATTTTATAGGAAAAGTACCGGCAGAAATTGCCGGTTTTTGTTTGCTTTGGATGTGCGATGAACATAGAGAAACCTACTTTTATCTTTGAAGAATGGAATTAGCTGACAGAGTAGTTTTTTGTAAAAACATAGGATAAACTATACATAGATCGGATGCTCAGTCCTTTATATTTTTGGATGTCAGGATAAGCCTATTTAAGGTAATAAGAAACAACATATATATCAATTTTGATGGATGAGGTGAAGGGATCGTGAGAGGAAAAAATGAGCGTGCTATCGGCATATTCATCGTGGTAGCCGGTCTTGTTATTTTGCTAGGTAAACTTGGTGTATTTGGTTATATTGGCCGAAACTTTTGGCCGCTTGTTCTATTGATACCTGGTATTTTACTGCATCTGTATTACTTTTTAAGAAAAACAAGTACAGTTGTATTGATTCCAGCTGGAGTATTTACGGTTTATGGAATTTTGTTTCTTATCTGTAATCTGACCGGATGGCATCTTCTTGCTTATCTCTGGCCGGTTTTTATCTTTGGTATCGCCCTGGGACTTTTCGAGTACGCCTTATTTGAGTACCCAAGACCGGCAACCATATATTCCACTTCGATTATAGTGCTTGCTGTTTCGATCGTACTTTTATTTATAACTCTTCTTACGACCGGATTCATCTATCTATTTGCGGCCATTTTAATCTTCGCAGGCATTTGGCTCATTTTTGGCAGACCTAAACCAAATCGCAGATTTCGATAATAATAGACTTGATTTTTGGTGGAATTAGTCTATAATATAAGGGATATAAGTGGATATAGCTCGGACAATCCGGTGCTTCTTTTTTGAGCATTCCGTTTTTATTTACAAATAGACTTGATTTTGGAAAGGATATGGATACAAACCATGCATGTAAGAAAAAACATTCGCAATATTGCGATTATTGCCCACGTTGACCACGGGAAAACGACTCTAGTCGACAAATTGCTTCAACAATCAGGAACATACCGTGATCACGAGGCTGTACAAGAACGCGCGATGGACTCTAACGATCTAGAACGCGAACGCGGAATTACCATCCTAGCTAAAAATACAGCAATCAACTATAAAGATTTCCTCATCAACATTGTGGATACTCCAGGACACGCCGACTTTGGCGGCGAAGTAGAACGGATTATGAAAATGGTTGATGGTGTACTTCTCGTTGTTGATGCTTACGAGGGATGTATGCCACAAACGAAGTTTGTACTTCGTAAAGCGCTTGAGCACAATCTTACTCCGATCGTAGTTGTTAATAAGATTGACCGTCCGGCTGCACGTCCAGCTGAAGTTATTGATGAAGTACTTGATCTGTTTATCGAACTAGGTGCTAGTGACGAACAGCTTGACTTCCCAGTGGTATATGCTTCTGCTTTGAATGGTACATCCAGTCTTGACCCTGAAAAACAAGACGATAACATGATGACTCTGTACGAAACAATCGTAGAACACATCCCGCATCCAACCGAAAGTGTGGAAGAACCTCTTCAATTCCTCGTTACTTTGATGGACTACAACGAATACCTTGGTCGTATCGCTATCGGACGTGTGAACCGTGGTGTAATCAAACAAGGACAACCTGTTACGGTAATGCTTCGTGATGGTGGTATGAAGTCTGCTCGTATTGAGAAATTGTTTGGTTTCCAAGGATTGAAACGTATAGAAGTAGCCGAAGCTGGCGCAGGCGACATCGTTGCTATTGCTGGTATTAAAGATATCAACATCGGTGAAACCATTGCTGATCCGAATAACCCTGAAGCTTTGCCAGTTCTGAAAATTGACGAGCCTACACTTCAAATGACGTTCCTCGTAAATACAAGTCCTTTTGCTGGCCGTGAAGGTAAATGGGTTACTTCCCGTAGACTTCGTGACCGTCTCTTCAAAGAGCTTGAAACAGACGTGAGTCTTCGTGTTGAAGAAACAGACAGCCCGGATGCATATATCGTTTCAGGTCGTGGTGAACTTCACCTTAGTATCTTGATCGAGAACATGCGTCGTGAAGGATATGAACTTGCGGTATCCAAACCAGAAGTTATCATCAAAGAAATTGATGGTAAGAAAATGGAACCGATCGAGCGTCTTCTGATTGATATTCCTGAAGACAGCATGGGAGCTGTTATGGAAAGCCTTGGATCACGTAAAGCGGAAATGGTGAACATGGTGAACTCCGGAAACGGTCAAGTTCGTCTTGAATTCCTGATTCCAGCACGTGGACTCATTGGTTACCGTACAAACTTCCTAACCCTTACTCGTGGTTATGGTGTAATGAATAATGCATTTGACAGCTATGGTCCTCTCGTGGGCGGTCAAGTTGGTGGTCGTCACCAAGGCGTACTCGTATCCAGTGAGAACGGAGTATCTACTTTCTACGGTATGATTGGAGTAGAGGATCGCGGATCGTTATTCCTTGAGCCAGGAACTGAAGTATACGAAGGTATGATCGTTGGCGAGCACAACCGTGACAACGACATCGTCGTGAACATTTGTAAGGAAAAACAATTGACTAACGTTCGTTCTGCATCTAAAGACGATACAGTTAAAATGAAGACTCCAGTTATTTTCTCTCTTGAGCAAGCTCTTGAATACTTGAATGATGACGAATATTGTGAGATTACTCCAAAATCTGTTCGTCTTCGTAAAAAAATTCTTAATAAGAGTGAGCGCGAACGTGCAGAGAAACAACGTAAGACGGCAAAAGTTAACTAACTCTTAATCGTCTTCAGTTAAGATAAGGAAAAGAGAGCATGAACCTAAGGAAGGAGTTGACTCGCCATGCAAGCATGGTTAGCGTCACACCCGATCATAAGTTATGTGGTGATTTTTGTACTGATCACGTATGTCTACAATAAGGTATTTCGTCCACAGCAAAAATTGTCGTTACCAAAAGAGATATTACTGTACATTTTTATGGCCATAGGTGCTTTCATGCTTCTTATTTTCCAAATTGACAAACTGCCAATTATACAATGCTTACTTGTTGCTGTGGGACTGATGCTACTCGTTCGAATTCGTTATTTCGTCGAAGGACGTCAGAAGAAAAAGACACAAGCGGCTGGACAGACAGGTAAGTTATAATTCGGAAGAGTTATAAGGTGCATACCCAAAACTTATTTCATAAATTTAACTGGAGAAGGCCGCTCTTTGAGCGGTCTTCTCCTTATTTAAAGGTATTTATTTCTATGGATTTGATATAAACCGATAAAAAGCGTTAATATAAGTAGAAGTCAGAAGATAGAAACAGGTAAAGGTGTTGAGAGAATGAGTATGGGTTCAAATGGACTTCCTCCTCGAAATCAGGGAGATAAGAAGCCGCCTTCTAACATGAAACAAGACCAACCTCAAAAGAAGAAAAGGAAGAGTCCTTTTCGTAAATTAATGAAATTGATTATGATCCTTGTAATTCTCGGTGTGGTGGCAGGTTGTGGCTATTTATATATGATTTATAATAATGTAATAAATACAGGGACGGATTCACCCGTTGCTGCTGAGAATTCAGCTAAAGTAAAACCGCTGACGATGTTGATTCTGGGTACAGACTATCGCGAAAAGACGAATACGCATCTTACCGACGTCGTTATGGTGGCTTCGATGAATCCAGCAACAGATTCAGCTACGCTAGTGTCTTTGCCGAGGGATACACTGATTCAGCTTGATGGTTATTCACAGCGTAAGCTTAATGCCTATTATCCAAGATTTAAAGCTGCAGAAAAAGAATCAGGAATATCCGCAGAAGAAGAAATGCGTGTAATGCTCAGCAAATACTTAGACCTTGATATTGATTATGTGACGGTTCTGAACTTTCAGGCTTTCTCAGACGCAGTAGATGCACTTGGCGGTGTTGACGTAAATGCATCGCAGAATATGTGCTACAAAGATACAGCTGATGGCACAGACATTAATATCAAAAAAGGCCCGCAGCATCTGGGTGGAGATCAAGCACTTGATTATGTCCGTTATCGTAAATCGAATTGTGATCCTAAGACGCCAGCTTCTGATGACTTCTCTCGTAATCAGCGTCAAAACGAAGTGTTACAATCGATGATGGATCAGATGAAATCACTTGGTGGTGTAGTGAAGATTGGAAAAGTGGTCGGAGCAGTAAGTGATAACATCACGACTACGGTAGAAAGTGATCAAGTGAAAAATTTCATCTCGGCCTACTGGGATATGTCAAAGGATAACGTGAATTTTGTGCCGGTGACAGGAACTTGGAACAGCCCTTATGTATATATTAATCAAAATGAATTAACTAAAGCCAAAGAAGCACTCGCACAGGAACTTGCAGGAGAACACGTCTCTGTTAACTCCACTTCTAGTGAATAGAGGGAAGCGAGGCTTCAGAAACCCAGTGAATCCAATTCACTGGGTATTTATTTTGGCTCAATTTAATGCATTTCATAAATAAATTGATTTATCTCAGGATATTTTCAGGAAAATGAACAATTATTTGCTCCTTAACGAATACATTTAAATATGGGATGCGAGATTGTCCTTACCGCTGCTACAAAGCTTGCCTAACTGTGCTTAAAAGACGCCGCCTTGGAGGGGATACCAATGAAAAAAATTTTTGTATTGGATACGAATGTGCTGCTTCATGACCCAGGCGCCATTTATGCTTTTGATGAGCATGAGGTCGTCATTCCAGCAGTTGTCTTAGAGGAAATTGACTCGAAGAAACGAAATGCGGACGAGATTGGACGCAATGCAAGATATGTATCGCGTTTATTAGACGGCTTAAGGGAGCTGGGGCATCTGCACAGCGGGGTACCATTGCCAGACGGCGGCAGATTAAAGGTGGAACTAAATCATCGCAGTTTTGTTCGAGTGCAGGAAATGTTCGGAGAAGTAACGAATGATAATCGTATTTTGGCTGTGGCGCTGAACTATCACCTCGAAGAGCAAGAAAAGGAGGAAGCGGATCAGGTTGTTCTAGTGAGTAAAGATGTGCTTGTCCGAATTAAAGCGGATGTGCTTGGTTTATATACGCAAGATTATCTATCAGATCGTACGGCAGATCCTAGTGAATTATATCCTGGATATTCTACAATTAAAGTTCATCCTTCCGTCATTGATGAGTTCTATACGTATCGCTTTCTTCCTATTAAGCCTTTACAGCTGCCCTATGCTTTATACCCGCATGAATTTGTTATTCTTAAGGATGAGATGGGTACGGGGAAATCAGCCTTACTAAAAGTGAATCAAGAGGGAACAAAGATGGAGCCACTGTATTTAAGTAACGATCCCGTGTGGGGAATTGTAGCGAGGAATGCACAGCAACGGATGGCTCTTGAACTTTTATTAAATGATGAGATCCCGCTGGTTACGATTACCGGAAAGGCCGGAACAGGTAAAACGTTGCTCGCTTTAGCAGCAGGACTGCTCAGAGTGGAAGATGATCATAAATATAAAAAACTTCTGATTGCAAGACCGGTCGTACCGATGGGGAAAGACATAGGTTATCTTCCTGGCGAGAAGGATGAGAAGCTCCGTCCTTGGATGCAGCCTATTTATGATAATCTCGAATTTTTATTTGATACGAAAAAATCAGGTGATATTGATAAAATTTTGATGGGGCTTGGCAGTATTCAAGTAGAAGCCTTAACTTATATTCGAGGAAGGTCGATACCAGGACAATTTATTATTATCGATGAAGCTCAGAATTTGTCCAGACATGAAGTGAAAACCATTGTCTCGCGAGTAGGGGAAGGTAGTAAAATTATTCTCATGGGAGATCCGGAACAGATCGACCATCCTTATCTGGATTCATCAAGTAATGGACTCACTTATATTGTGGAACGTTTCCGTCAGGAAGGGATTAGCGGACATATCATGCTTGAAAAAGGAGAACGATCCAAGCTTGCGCAGTTAGCAGCTGATTTATTATAGGAGAATAAGGCCTATTTATTTCCCGGGAAAAGGGCTTGTGATTCTAAAATCGGAGAACCGGCATAAGAACCGGTTCTTTTTGTATGAAAAAAGAAAAGAAAAGATTAAAAACATAAAGGAAGTAGGACAACAGGCCTACTAATTTGTTACAATAGTTGGTAAATGGGAAGCTATAGTTATGCGGGAGGAGTAAGAGCCTTGAAACGGAGAAATCATTGGATTCTGTTTGTTGTATTGTTATTGTCACTAACTATACTTTCACCGAGTCTTGATCTCGTTCAAGATCAAACAAAAGAAGAGAGAGACGATGTAACAGATATATTCTCGGTTCCTGCTCCGGAGACTACGCATAAAAATAAACCTCTATCTGTTCTGGTATCGATGGACGATGAGGAATACAAAATATTTCAGAGTTTTGCTATGAATATAGCAAAAGAGATAGACATGGAAATTAGTATAACAAATATAGAATCAGCCGATTTTTATTCAGCGTTTAAGGAAACATTCATGATGGGGGAAAGCCCGGATACTTTACTTATTGATAATCGGTATATAAAATGGTACGCAAAAAAAGGATATGCTCGGCCGATGACGGGTGGGGATGGAAATATAGCTGCTGGTGATTCTTTTGATTCTGTGCTTCGAGCTGGAGAGTGGAACGGGTACCTGTGGTCTATTCCTATGGATATAGATCCCTATGTGTATGCGGAGTATCGTAACGAAGAAACAAGTAAGGAGCCGCTGCAATCAACTAGTACAAGGGATGAGTGGATATCTCGTCTTACGGAGTGGGGAGAAAGGCTGAATAAGCCTTTTTATTTCAATGGGGAAGATCCCGTAGCCTATGCTTCTTGGCTTACCTTCCTGGGTATTTATTCAGAAGTTTCGCACGTGTTTCAGTTAAATGATGAACAAGAAGAGGATGGGTTACAGAAGGTTCGAGATATACAATCTCTGTTTCCTTATATAAAAACAGAGAGGTACAATCTCTCATCCGTCAGAGCAGACTTTCAAGCAGGAATCATTACTCTATCAGAACTCATTCCTGTTCATAGAGAAGAACTTTCTTCCTACATTAATAATGATGTGACATCTCAGTCACTTGCTGTAAAAGGACGTAGTTTTATTATCTCTCCTAAATCAACGCAAAAAGAAGCAACAGTAGAGTTTCTTACGAAACTCACATCGCCAAAGTCAGCAAAAACCTGGTTTACTCTCTCAGGCAAGCTTCCGGTATATTCCACTCTGTATACGGATCCTGATCTGTCTGATATAACTAATGCGATCCCGCTGCAAGCTTTAGAAGAAAGTATGGACGAATCGTTACTTCAGGATGAAGATCATGTTTTATCTGATCCTGAAAAGTCTGGGGCAGCAGCGGAAACGATTGAGCAATTTGTGCATGGGCAGCTTTCTTTAGAAGAATATGAGCTCCATCTCAAGCGATTAATAACAGATTTAAGATAGCAGTTTTATGAGTTCTTAATAGACACATGCTATTTGAGTGAAAGTTCCATCGTTACTTCAAGTGTTTGTTCTCTGGTTGATACGCCGGTCGCCTTAATGAAGGACATTAATTTCTGAGGGTAAAATCCAAGGTCGAATTCTTGCTCAAGCATCGTACGTGTCGTATCAGGGAGTTCGAACTGGTTAAAGATGAGTTTATCAACATGGAAGAGAATGCCGTTCTCTGGTTCATCAATCACGGAGTAGTGACCGTAAACCGCGAGTTCGAGGTCGTCACGTTTTCCAGATGCAATAATGTAATCATCACTGAACTCAAACGAAAAATCTTGAAAAATTTCATTCTCTGATCTTAAAAAATCATTTAACTGCGCTTCGGTAATTGAAATCGTATAAGTGCCGCCATTCATAGAGAGAATGCCAGGTTCTTTCTGCACGTAGGAGGGGAGATTTTCCATTGCCACAGCCAGCGCATTGAAATATTGATGTACTTCATGAACTCCGACGTTATTCCAATATGAAGTCAGTTCTACAATCAACTTCTCCATCAGTTCTCTTTGATCACTCGAGGTGAGTCCTTTTTCCACTTCTTCCTCAAGGGCTAACACTCGTTCTCTCTGATAGATCAGATTTTGTTTTAACTGCTCAAGTTCATAGGCACTTTGATCCAATTCTGCAGAGGTAGCTGTTAATTCATTGTATCTTTTATGATAGGCACGTAGTGTTTCTTGATCACCCAATATAATCATCTCATAATAACCGGCTACGATCTGAAGTGACCGAAAAGAATCCGAATTCAAAAGAATACGGAGGAACTGAGCACGCTCACCCATATAATAGGATCTAACGATAGAACCTGCTCGCTCTTCGTGACCGACCATTTCCTCCTTGTGTTGTTTGAGTTCTGTTTCTAGCGACCGCTGCTTTTGCTGGAGTTCTTCTTGCTTATCTTCGGTGCGTTTAATTTCATGATCAATCTCGACGATCGAGAGACTGTTCTGGAGTATATTCAGGTTACCTTCTTCTATAGAAAGTTCAGCATGGACATAAGAGGCAGAGTTCGCCATAAGAAGAAAGAAAATGGTAAACCATATGATCTTAGTGTGTAACCGGTGTCGCAATCTATTCTCCTCCCAACGCAAGCTTGTACCTTGTTAAAACATAATATGAAAAAAAGAATAAATAAAGAACGGTTTGGCAGTAACAGCCAAACCGTTCTTTATTATGATCTCTATAGAGGATTGCTCATTATAAATACAGTCCAATAGCTGAAACCGGAAAAACTAACAATCATGTAAGCCCAGAATAACAGGATGTACGTTCTCTCGGTGAATTTCAAATAGCCAAGTGCAACAAAAAAGACGGTTTGAAAGAAGAAAAGAAAGGCCATTTCTAGCATATTTGCGGCAAAAGCCATAAGTCCAATCGTTAGAGTGAAAAAACCAAGCACACGAAACATGCGCGCCACGATAGCAACCCCCTTTCTAATAATACGATCAAATGTATACTAAGTAACATTATAGCCTTTAAGGAAAAACCTGTAAATAAAAATTGAATTTGAAAGCGAAATCTTTTTGTGTATGACAATGCTCGAAATTGGAAATACATTTTAATATGAAATAGATTCTATGAACTCTATGAAGGGCATAAGAATGATTAAAGCTGCTTTTATAACCGGCTTACACCGCAGCTTTTATGCTGGGGTGAGGTTGTGATAATGGATGCAAGTTAGGAGGTTTATAGCATGACTGCTGTGAGACAAGATGCTTGGAGTGCAGAGGATGATTTGATTCTGGCTGATGTGACGCTTCGCCATATTCGTGAAGGAAGTACTCAGCTGGCTGCTTTTGAAGAAGTAGGGGATAAGATTGGAAGGACTTCTGCTGCTTGTGGTTTTCGCTGGAATAGTTTCGTACGCAAAAAGTATGATGAAGCTATCGGAATCGCAAAGGCTCAGCGTCAAAAAAGAAGTTATTCAAAAAGACAATCTTCAGTACAGCCGCAGGTTGCAGCCCTTTCTGTAACAGACACGGAGGAAATGGTATATCGTTCAGAAGCATTCTCAGAAGAAACGTTATCTATTGATGCGGTAATCCGGTTTCTGAGACAATGGAAAGGTATGGTTCACGAAAATGCTAGACATTTGAAACTCTTGGAGAAAGAACTTCGAGAGAAAGAAGAAGAGTTACACGAATTGAAATTTGAGAATGAACGATTGTTTAAACAAGTAAATGAAGTTCAGACCGACTACCGTGTAGTGAACGATGATTACAAGGCGCTCATTCAGATTATGGATCGGGCAAGAAGACTAGCATTTCTTTCGGAAGAAGAGGAAGAAAAGTCCCGGTTCAAAATGGATGCGAACGGCAATCTCGAACGTATTGATTAATACTCAGATTAAGCCTGTATCTAAGACCCGTATTATCGCTTTTATGCGGTAAACGGGTTTTTGTCATCTTATTCTTTCTGTTATCATATTAGATAAATTATTTGAAATGGGAGTGGGATTTGTTTTGATCATTGATGTAATTGGTGCAGGGGCACTTGGATTGCTATATGGAGGCCGGCTTGCAGCTTCAGGTGAGTTGATACGTTTATGGGTGAGAACGGAGGAACAAGCGAGTGAACTTGGGAAGAATGGAATACACATAACGGACCCCAAGGGACATACATCTAAAGTACAAGTCTCTAATCTGCAGATTTATGTTATAAACCGATTTAAAGAGATATGGGAGGGCCAGCCGGGGGATTTAATGATGATCATGACAAAGCAAGGAGCGATCAACGATGTGATTGAGATGCTGACGAGTGCTGATGTTGATATACCTATCTATTGTTTTCAAAATGGGACAGGACATACTCGCAAAATTGCTTCGGCCTTACCTAAAGCCTATGTGTTTGCAGCGGTAACTACAGAAGGGGCGAAAAGAACAAGCAAGCATGAAGTTATTCGAGCTGGTTATGGGGAAACACTCCTACAGTCTTGCGAAGAAGATCAAACGAAAGCAGTAAATGTAATGATGTATTTTATTGAAGCGTTGTCGAAAGCAGGATTTACCACGAAATCGTCGAATGAAATCGATAAGCTGGTTTACCGAAAACTGATGATCAACGCAATTATCAATCCGCTGACTTCGATTTGGAGAATTACAAATGGTGAGTTATTACATAGTTCCTATCGATTGCAGGCGATGAAACAGTTATATATAGAAGCGGCACTTGTGTATGATGCGCTGTCTATTCCTTATGAAGCAGACTTATGGGAACAAGTGATTCAAGTGTGTCGTTCAACCGCAAGTAATCGGTCTTCGATGTGTACAGATGTTGTGAATGGTAAAGCAACAGAGATCGATGCAATTAACGGTAGTATTATCGATATGGCAAAGGAGGCAGGGGTAGCTACTCCTGGACATGAGCTTGTATATAAAATAGTTCAAGGGATGTTAATAGAGGAGGAAGTGTGAAATTTGAATACAATCGAATCTTTCCTGAGCGTGCTAAGCATGCTCCCTTTTTTTCCGTTTCTCATTGTGTATTTCCTCGTTCTTTATTATAAGAAGCAAAAGAAAGTTGCCCTTCTAACCGCAATGGACGTAACTACGATCTTTCTTATTGCTGCGGTTGCGGCTCTATTTAATAATACATTTGACACAGGATTTGGATTCTATTTGATTCTAATCTTGTTACTTATTGCTCTCGGTCTGATCGGAAGTGCCCAAACTAGATTAAAAGGAAAGATCGATTATAAGCGTATGTTCAGGGTCGTTTGGCGCATGGCTTTTGTTTTGATGGGGTTCAGTTACCTAGTTCTTATGGCCTTTGGATTATTCAGTTACATAATAGCTTTAATGTAAGAAAATCTGACACAGATTGTGTGTGTTATGTGTCGAAAGAGTCGAAATTTGAAAAAATATGTAGAAGAAGAAAAAGTTATATAGATTTTTTTGACCACTGGTTGTATAATCTATAAACATATACCACATTTTTAGGGGGAAATGCTAGATGAAGAGGAAAAGTTTGCTAGTCCTTTTGACGCTTGTTCTTGCATTTGGTACCGTACTTGCAGCGTGCGGTTCAGATAATAGCAATGATAGCAGTCAAGGTGATGGTTCTTCCACACCAACAGAACAGGTTTTGAGAATTAACTTGAGCGCTGAACCACCAACTTTTGACCCTGCTCAAGCGCAAGACAGCCAAACAAACACCGTTTTGAAAACGATGTATGAAGGCCTTGTTCGTACGGATTCTGAAGGCAACGTAATTGCAGGTGTAGCTGAAGATTGGGAAATTTCCGAAGATGGACTGATCTACAAGTTCAAACTTCGTGAAGATGCTAAATGGAGCAATGGCGACGCAGTAACAGCAAATGATTTTGTGTTTGCTTGGAAACGCGTACTTGATCCTGCAACCTCCCCAGCGCCTCCGTATTCCTATCAACTTTACTACATTAGCGGTGCAGAGGAATACAATGCTGGCGAAATCACAGATTTCTCCCAAGTCGGCGTTAAAGCTGTGGACGAGCATACTTTGAAAGTTACTCTTAAAGATCCGACTCCTTATTTCTTGGGTCTGACTTCATTCTATACTTACTATCCGGTTCACCAATCGGTAGAAGACAATGATAAATGGGCAACTAACAAAGATTCGATGATCACTAACGGTGCATTCACGCTTACCCAGTGGACAACAGGACAAAAAATTGAGGTAACAAAGAACGAACAATATTGGGATAAAGATAATATCAAACTTTCAAAAATCGATATGTCTTTGACGCCTAGCGGTGCAACTGAGCTTTCCTCTTATAGAAGCGGAGAACTTGATTATGCTGGACATCCTAACGGCGAAATCCCTACTGACCAAATCCCAGGCGTAAGTAAAGAATTGCCAGAGGAATTCCATTCTACTGGTATTGCAACTACTTACTATTATATGTTTAATACAACGGCTGAGCCGTTCCAAAACGCAAAAATCCGTAAAGCATTTGCAATGGCACTTTCTCGTCAACCCATTGTTGATAATGTAACCCTTGGCGGGCAAATTCCTGCTTACGGTTTTGTACCACCAGGTATCAAAGGTGAATCAGCACAATTCCGTGAGGAAGTAAAAGATGCAGAATACTTCCAAGAGAATGCAGATGAAGCGAAGAAATTGCTAGAAGAAGGTATGAAAGAAGAAGGATACACGACTCTTCCTAAGATCACTTTGATCTATAACTCGAGTGAAGCTCACCAAAAATTGGCTGTAGCTGCTGCGAATATGTGGAAAACGGTTCTTGGTGTGGAAGTAGCTACACAAAACCAAGAGTGGGGCGTATTCCTAGAAACTCGTAACAATCTTAACTATCAAATCTCGCGTGCAGGTTGGTCTGCTGACTATAATGATCCAATGACATTCATGGATATTTGGACAACAGGTAACGGTAATAATGATTCTGGTTATGCGAATCCTGAATATGATGCTTTGATTGAGAAAGCGGCAGGGGAAAAAGATCTAGCTAAACGTAATGAGTACTTCGCACAAGCTGAGAAAATCTTGATTCAAGATGATATGGTTATTGCACCGGTGTACTATTATACGAATGTGTCATTGACTAAACCTAATCTTAAAGGTGTGAGCCTTGACTTTAGCGGAGCGATTGATTTCACCAGAGCTTATCTTGAGAGCAAGTAATCATGTAACAGTATAGTTATTTCGGGATATATATGTGGGTAACCCCTTATATATCCCGATTTTTTATTTGTTCTACTAATTTCCATAATTAAGTAATTTTTGCAAAGAATAAGAATTACCTTGCTATTCTTGTTCTTATACACTAGCAATTTACAGCTGTTAATCTATGCGGGAGGTGTTCAAGGTCATGGTAAGATACGTGATCAATAGGCTTGTCTTTATGCTGATATCATTATTTATCCTCATCTCCGCAACGTTTTTCTTAATGAAGGCGATTCCGGGTAACCCATTCATGGGGGAAAAAAATGTATCACCTGAGATTGAAGCTAGACTGATGGAGCAATATGGGCTTGATAAGCCGGTTTTCGAACAATATATAAAGTATCTTAGTGATATTGTCACAGGTGATTTAGGTGTTTCAATGAAAAAACTTAATCAGGATGTAGGTAATATCATTGGCGACACATTTGCTGTTTCTCTTAAACTCGGAGCCGTTGCGATCGTAGTTGCTGTCATTGTTGGTATTTTTCTAGGAATGATTGCAGCTATGAATCATCGCAAGATTATTGATAATGTAGCGATGATATTAGCCGTACTGGGTATAGCGGTACCGAGTTTCGTACTTGCATCCCTCCTGCAATTTTATCTAGCTCAAGAGGCTGGCTTATTCAAAGTAATGGGGCTTAATGGCCCACTTGACTATGTTCTTCCGGTAGCAGCGCTGTCTGCTCAGCCGATTGCGTTTATCGCCAGGTTGACACGTTCGAGTATGCTCGAAGTGCTTCATGCGGATTATGTGAAAACTGCGAAGGCGAAAGGTCTTAACAGTATTACGATTATGTTTAGACATATTATTCGTAACGCAATCCTTCCGGTCGTGACTTATGTTGGACCGATGACGGCCAATATTATTACAGGATCGGTTGTCATTGAACGTGTATTCGGTATCGGCGGTATCGGAAAAGTATTCGTTGAAAGTATTACAACTCGTGACTATACGATGATTATGGGAATTACTATTTTCTACGGACTTATCTTGATGGTAGCGCGCTTTATTACAGATATCGCTTATGTCATCATTGATCCGCGTATCAAATTATCCAACGGGAAGGAGGGCTAGGTAATGTCTGCAAATCAATCTCATATCGATCCAAATAATATGCAGCTTACACCCGAAGATTTTAGAAAAATCGGGGTAGACGAGAAGCAGGCAGAAGTCATTCAAAGACAAAGTGTCTCTGCCATGCGAGATGCTTGGGAACGCCTTCTGAAGAACAAGCTTGCCATGGGCAGCCTAGTCGTCCTCATTACCATTATAATTATGGCTATCTTAGCTCCGATATTTTCGGGGTATGAATACGATACACAAGATCTTATGAAAACCAACCAACCGCCATCTTCTGAATTTTGGTTTGGAACGGATGATCTCGGACGCGACATGTGGGTACGTACCTGGTCTGGAGCGCGGATTTCACTGCTTATTGGTTTTGCAGCCGCTTTTATTGACCTTGCGATCGGTGTAATTTACGGCGGTATCATGGGTTTCTACGGCGGACGTGTCGGCGAACTCATGAACAAATTCTCTGAAATCTTATATTCGATCCCTTACCTGCTAGTAACGATTCTACTACTTGTCGTATTTGAACCAAGTATAGGTACGATTATATTAGCCTTATGTATCACGGGCTGGATTAATATGTCCTGGATTGTACGCGGTGAGATTATGCAGCTGAAGAATCGGGAGTTCGTCTTGGCTTCTAAGTCGATGGGTGCAAATTCCTCTAGACTTATTTTCAAACACTTATTGCCAAACGCAGTAGGTCCTATTATTGTCACGCTTACGCTGTCTGTACCAAGTGCCATCTTTAGTGAAGCATTCCTAAGTTTCTTGGGTCTTGGTGTACAAGCCCCTAAAGCTTCTCTTGGTTCTATGATTGAGAATGCACTGACTGGATGGATGTACTATCCTTGGCGGATGTTGTTCCCAGCAGGTCTAATCAGTTTGATTATGCTTGCGTTCAACTTGTTTGGTGATGGTCTTCGTGATGCACTTGATCCAAAACTGAAAAAATAGGAGGTGGATGTAATGGATTCGTTGTTACAGGTTAAAGATCTTAACGTTTCTTTTAAAGTGAGAGACGGAGAGGTGAAAGCCGTTCGCGGCATGAACTTCGAGATCGGCAAAGGGGAGACAGTTGCGATCGTAGGTGAATCAGGTAGTGGTAAAAGTGTAACAGCTCAAACCATTATGCGTTTGATTCCGTCTCCACCGTCTATCATTAATAAAGGTGAAATTATCTTTCAAGGGCAGAACTTGCTCAAGAAGACAAATAGACAAATGGAAGCAATCCGCGGTAAAGATATCGGAATGATCTTCCAAGATCCAATGACTTCACTGAATCCAACGATAAAAATTGGACATCAAATTACTGAAGTTCTGATTAAGCATCAAAAGATGTCTAAAGAAAAAGCGAAAAAAGAAGCTATCGCGATGCTGAAGATGGTAGGAATCAAGAATGCGGAAGCTAGATTTAATCAGTATCCGCATGAGTTCTCTGGCGGTATGCGTCAACGTGCGATGATTGCCATCGCCCTTGCCTGTAAACCAGCTCTTCTTATTGCAGATGAACCGACTACGGCTCTTGATGTAACGATCCAAGCCCAAATTATGGATGTAATGAAAGATATGCAGGATAAGCTGGGTACATCGATCATTTTGATTACGCATGACCTTGGTGTTGTAGCCGGAATTGCGGACCGTGTTATCGTTATGTATGCAGGTGAAGTGGTAGAAACGGGAACCAAATATGAAATATTCAAAAATCCGCAGCATCCATATACAAGAGGACTCATGCGCTCCATGCCTCGTTTGGATCAGAAGAAGGATGAGCCTCTCATTCCTATCGTGGGTACTCCGCCGGATCTGATCAAACCGCCGGTTGGCTGCCCGTTTGCAGCTCGCTGCGATAGTGCAATGAGCATTTGTCAAAAAGTGGACCCAGCGGCTACTGTATTCAGTGATACGCACTCGGCTCGTTGCTGGGAACATCATCCTATGGCGAAGGAGGTACATTCCTCATGATGAGTAACAACTTGATTGAAGTAGAAGGTCTAAAGAAGTATTTTAATGTAGGAAATAATCGCACGCTTAAAGCGGTAGATAACCTAAACTTTAACATTCGTGAAGGAGAGACTCTGGGCATGGTAGGGGAGTCTGGCTGTGGTAAATCAACAGCTGGTCGTACCATTCTTCGTTTGTATGAGCCAACTGCAGGAAGTGTAAGATTTAACGGAACGGATATTTACAAATTACCTCCGAATAAAATGAAAGCAATGCGCAGAGACATGCAGATGATTTTCCAAGATCCTTATGCATCCCTCAATCCGCGGTTTACCGTGGCTGACATTGTTGGAGAAGCGCTTGATATTCACAATATGGCAGGAAGCAGCAAGGAACGTAAGAAACGGATTGAGGAATTGCTTGATCTGGTTGGTCTGAACGCGGATCATGCCAACCGTTATCCTCATGAATTCTCGGGTGGTCAGCGTCAGCGGATCGGTATCGCTCGTGCACTGGCTGTAAATCCAAAGTTCATTATTTGTGATGAGCCCATCTCTGCACTGGATGTATCGATTCAGGCTCAGGTGGTTAACTTGCTCAAAGAACTTCAGGGTCGTCTCGGTCTAACATATCTTTTCATTGCTCATGACCTTTCTATGGTTAAGCATATCAGTGACCGGGTTGCTGTTATGTATATGGGTAAAATGGTAGAACTAGCTGAGAGCGATGAGCTTTATGCAAATCCAATTCATCCATATACCAAAATGTTGTTATCTGCGATTCCGATTCCGGATCCAGATATTGAAGCGAACAAAAAGCGTATCATTATGCCAGAAGATGATGCGGGTCCAATTAGTAACGGTAAAGAGGGACAGGGTGCAAAAAGTGCATACAACCTCGATAATGCTAAACTTATTGAAGTATCAAAAGGTCATTTTGTAGCTGAACCATATGCTTAATTTATGATCAGAAGAAGCCATCGATGAAATCATCGGCGGCTTCTTTCGTTTGGAGTGGAAAAGCTGAATGTTCAGCCCTTTACCAAGGAATACTCCATGTATAGTTGAAGTATCGTTCTGATTATTACTTTGACGGAAACTTAAGCATTCGGTACAATCGAGTAAGGCTTTAAATGAATAGGGAGGTTGACCTCATGAATGTAATTCCTGAGGCGCTTCGTAGTGGATCACCACTCGCGGAACATTATTTACGTTACGATGAGGCCATACATCATTTGTACGAATATGATTTTCGTGATGCGGGAAGCTACGCAGCGCGTGCTGAATGGCTGGATCGAACCGAAGATACACGGGTGGATCGCCAAGATATCGTACGTTTTTTGCGTTCATATAATAGAAGACTAAATTCACATCCCGCAGTAATGGAATCTATCGAGCGTTTGGCACAGCCAAATGCGCTTGTTATTTCGGGCGGACAACAAAGCGGACTCTTCACTGGATCCTTACTTGTTATTTATAAGGCGGCAACGATCATTAAGGCTGCAGAGGAAGCAGAGAAGAAGTTAAATCGTCCTGTCATTCCTGTCTTCTGGATCGCAGGAGAAGATCATGACTGGGATGAAGTTGATCATACTTACATGATGACAGCTGATCTGAATATCGCTAAGGTAAGAATGCCGGGTCGGTATGATGGAAGAGCATCTGTCAGTGAAGTCAGCGTAGAGCGGGAAAACTGGCTCCAGGCGATACATAAGCTTGAAGAGCTGCTTCCTGACACCGAGTATAAGCCGGGCCTCATTTCTGATATCAAGGCAGCGATTCAGGATGATAACCTTAGTTTAAGTGATGTATTCGCTAAAATGATGGGTCAGTTGTTCGGTTCTTATGGACTGGTTATGCTAGATTCGGCAGATCCGGAGCTGCGCAAACTTGAAGTTCCTATTTTTGAACGGATGATTGAAGATAACGATTCTTTGGAACGATGTTATCATGAATCCGCAGGGCGTGTAGTAACCAGTGGATTTGGTATGCAGGCTGAGGTAACTGCAGACTGTGCTAATTTATTTTATATCCATGAAGGTTCCAGGTTGCTGCTACATAAAGAAAACGGGAAGTTTATTGATCGTAGAGGATATGTTTCTTTTACCAAAACGGAACTCATTGATATATTAAAGCAACATCCGGAGCGTTTTAGCAACAATGTTCTGACAAGGCCGCTGATGCAGGATTCTTTGTTCCCTGTGTTATCCACAGTTCTTGGTCATGCAGAGATTGCTTACTGGGCTTTGGCAAAAGAAGCTTTTCATCGTTTTGGGTTAAGAATGCCGATTTTGCAACCAAGGATGTCTTTTACGATCTTGGATCAACATATTCAAAAACTAATGGATAAATATGATTTAAGTTTTCATGATATTCAGTATGCTTTTGATGACAAAAAGGACACTTGGCTCAGCACTCTAGATGAATTTAACATGAATGAACAATTTGAATTACTGAAAACTTCATTCCATAAACTGTACGCTCCTGTACTGGAGCAGCTAAATCAGATTGAGCCTGGGCTTGGTCGGCTTGGCGTTACTAACAGCAGCAAGATTGAAGAACAGATTTCTTATATGCAGCTGAGAACAAAACAGGCCATCGCACAGAGACATGATGCTTCAGTGAAACAATGGGATACACTAGACCTGACATTATTCCCAATGAAACGTCCGCAAGAGAGAGTCTATAACGTTTACGGCTATTTAAATCGCTATGGTACACGCTGGCTTACGGATCTCATGAATATTCCTGCTGATCTTAGCGGCCATCATCATATTCTGTATATATAATTGGAGGAACAAGGATGACTACGGAAGCACTGAGAAATAGTATTGTTGCAGATATGGGGCTTGCTCCAGAAGGACATCTCAAAATTGATTGGGTAGAAGCTCACATGCCGGTTCTTAACCGGGTGCGCAAAGAGTTTGAGGCAGATTTGCCTTTTAAAGGCCTAAATATTACGATTTGCCTTCATCTTGAAGCAAAAACAGCTTATCTTGCGAAAGTCATTCAAGCGGGTGGGGCGAATGTAACCATTACAGGCAGTAACCCACTATCCACACAAGATGATGTATGTGCAGCCCTCGTTGAGGATGGGATCACGGTATTTGCTAAATACAATCCTGACCCTGCTGAATATAAGCAGTTGATTATTAATGCGTTGGAAACAAAACCTGATTTCATCATTGATGATGGCGGGGATTTGGTTACAATCCTTCATTCGGAGAGACCTGAGCTGCTTGAAACGATACGGGGCGGGGCAGAAGAAACGACAACGGGAATTATTAAGTTAAAAGCCCTCGAAAAAGAGGGAGTGCTGAAACTTCCGATGGTCGCGGTTAATGACGCTTACTGTAAATATCTTTTCGACAACCGTTATGGCACAGGACAATCTGCATTTGATGGCATTATTCGGACAACGAATCTTGTCGTAGCAGGCAGTACAGTGGTGGTCGTGGGTTATGGTTGGTGCGGTAAAGGTGTGGCTATGCGTGCAAAAGGGCTCGGAGCGAATGTGATCGTAACCGAAGTAGACCCGATTAAAGCGGTTGAGGCTCACATGGATGGATTCCAAGTTATGCCGATGATCGAAGCTGCAAAACTCGGTAACTTCTTTATAACCGTTACGGGTAACAAGGATGTCATCACAGGTGAACACTATGATGTGATGAAAGACGGAGCGGTTTTGGCGAATGCAGGTCACTTTGATGTGGAAGTGAACAAACCTGAACTTGCTAAACGTGCTGTTTCCATCCGCACGGTCCGTAAAAATATCGAAGAATACCGCTTTGCAGATGGCAGAAGAATGTATCTTCTTGCTGAAGGACGTCTAGTTAACCTGGCAGCAGCAGATGGGCATCCAGCAGAGATTATGGATACTACATTTGCGCTACAGGCACTCGGACTTCGTTATGTAAGAGAAAATCATGAAACGCTTGATCGTTCTGTCATTAAAGTCCCTTATGAGATCGATGAGAAAGTTGCAAGGTATAAACTGGATAGCCTAGGGATTGTCCTTGATACATTGACAGAGAAACAAAAAGTTTATCTCGATAGCTGGAATGCATAATTATTTCTGAGTAGAGAAGAGTGATGTGGAAGCCTGAATAAGGCGGAACACATCACTTTTTTTGTGCGTCAAGGTAGTCTCTTTACAGCTTTTCCAAAAAGTTTCATAGCAAGCTAGAAGGGTTTTGATTTTTACAAGCGAATCTATTATGCTTAAGTGGTGGAAAGTGGAGCAAAGTGGAGAGTCTAGGGTGAGGAGTGGTGGACAATGTTTATGGGGGAGTTCCAACATAGCATTGACGATAAAGGCCGAATCATTATTCCGGCTAAATTCCGCGAACCTCTTGGACCTAGCTTTGTGATCACTCGAGGCTTAGACCAGTGTCTGTTTGTGTACCCGATGGAAGAATGGGTGATCATGGAACAGAAACTTAAAGCTCTTCCGCTGATGAAATCCGATGCTCGTGCATTTACACGCTTTTTTTTCTCAGGAGCAACAGAATGCGAACTCGACAAACAGGGCAGGGTAAATTTACCGCCCAACTTGCGAGATTACGCCAAGATGGACAAGGAATGTGTGGTTCTTGGTGTTTCGAATCGGGTGGAGATCTGGAGCAAAGGCATTTGGGAACAATATTACAGCCAATCTGAAGAAACGTTTAATGATATTGCCGAAAAGCTGGTCGATTTCAATTTTGAATTTTAACAAAGGCAGTAAGGAAATCAACAAGAAATCACATAATTGTGCAGATAAGAAGTAGACAAATCTGTAAATCAAAACAATGTCTGGAGGACAAGCAAGTGTTTCACCACATTACCGTACTTAAAGAAGAAGCAACCGAAGGACTTAACATCAAACAGGACGGGATTTACGTGGACTGCACGTTAGGCGGTGCGGGTCATAGCTCGGTCATCGCTTCAAAACTGGGTCCAGAGGGAAGACTCATTGCCCTTGACCAGGACGACTGGGCTCTTGATCATGCCAAGAGTAAGCTAGCGGAGTTTGATACTAACATTACACTCGTAAAGACTAACTTTCGGGATTTGACCGAAGTGCTAACTGCGCAGGGCGTGCCTATGCAAGACGGGATACCACAAGTGGACGGTATTTTGTACGATCTAGGTGTGTCATCACCCCAGTTCGATGAAGGAGAACGCGGATTTAGTTATAACCATGACGCACCACTTGATATGCGAATGGATCAATCTGCTCTTTTGACGGCAAAAGACATCATTAATGAGTGGAGCGAAGAAGAAATTGCTCGGATTTTGTATGTTTATGGCGAAGAAAAGTTTTCAAGACGCATTGCGCGGGTAATAGTTGAAAAAAGAAAGTCTGCACCTATTGAAACTACAGGCGAATTGGTCGATATCATAAAAGAAGGTATTCCGGCGGCTGCCCGGAGAACGGGCGGTCATCCTGCCAAACGAAGCTTTCAAGCACTTCGAATTGCCGTGAATGATGAGCTCGGTGCATTTGAGGAAGCTTTACATCAGGCTGTGCGTTGTCTTAAGCCTGGAGGCAGAGTATCTGTTATTACGTTTCATTCCTTGGAAGACAGGATATGCAAACAGATTTTTAGCAGTTATTTAGAAAAATGCACATGCCCAACTGACTTCCCGTTATGTGTCTGCGGAGGTAAAGGAACGCTACGACTCGTGAATCGTAAGCCAATGGTACCCACAGAAGCAGAACTGTCGCAAAACCCCAGAGCGCGTTCAGCAAAGCTGCGTGTAGCGGAGAAACTGTAACCTATTGAAACGTAAGGAGAGTCGACTATGGCCTATACACGTGGCAATCTGGCAATGAAAGAGAGAGCAAATGCTGAACAGCTGAAACCTAATCGCTATAAAGAAACGACGAAAGTCGTTACTCGAAGAACAGGTCTGCCTGCAAGAGAGAAGTTCTTGTATCTGATGACTGTCATCGTATGTATAGCGATCGCGAGTGTTTTGGTGGGCAGATATGCAAATATTTACGATCTGAACAAGCAGATGCACACGGCAAACCAGAGTATTGAAAAGTCTAACAAAGAAATGGCTGTAATCGAAGTTCAGAAAGAAAAACTGGAAAGCGATATTGTGGCGAAAGCGCGGGAGCTGGGTTACATTGAGCCATCTGCCGATCAAGAGGCAATCCGAGTTCAAAGAACGTCAGTAACGACCGGGACTCCGTAAGGAAGGACAATGCTGACGAGTGAATGTGAGGTTTGATTATGGGGAACACAGGAAAAAGAATAAAACTTCGCACGTTACTTATTGGAGGGATCATCACCCTCTTTTTTCTTGTACTTATTGGGAAAGTATTTTGGATTCAAGTAGTTGATGCGAATACATGGAAAGAGCATGCTTTGGAACTTATCGATCGTACGAAGACGATCAATGCCAAGCGGGGAACGATCACCGATCGTAATGGAGATATTCTTGCTAAAGATGCCCCTGCTTATACGGTGGCAGTTAATCCTAAACTCATCGCTGAAAAAGAGATTGAAGATGAGGTTGTGAAGGGGCTCCATAATTTGCTCGGCAAAGATGAGGCTGGTCTGCGAGAGGATATAACTTCAACAACAGATAAAGGTGAGTTACGTGTTCATCGGGAAGTTCGAAGCGAAGGGTACAAGATTAGCCAAGAACTCAAGGATCAAGTTGAAGAATTTAGAGAAAAATTGGACAAAGAGTATGGAGCCAAAGATGCGATTATTCTGACGGAAGAATCCAAACGGTTTTATCCTGAAAATAATTTGGCGTCTCATGTCCTTGGCTACCTGAATAAAGAAGATGACCCCGTCTATGGCTTGGAACTGTATTATGATGAAAAGTTAAAAGGACAAGATGGCAAAATGGTGTACCAGGCTGACAGGAAAGGTGTAGAGATTAATAATTCAACGGTAGACTATACCCCTGCCATTAATGGTAAGAATTTGACTCTAACCCTTGATGATACGATCCAGTTCTATATTGAAGAAGCGATGAAAAAAGCGGTGGATCAGTATGATCCGATCAGTATGACTGTTATCGCAGCAGATCCAAATACGATGGAAATTTTAGGAATGGCAAATATGCCGAATTATAATCCGAACACGTACTGGGAATCGGAACAAGAAGACTTTTTTAATCACGCCATACAGTCCATATACGAACCGGGGTCTACCTTTAAGATTGTTACCCTTGCAGGAGCGGTAGAAGAAAAACTGTTTAATCCGAATGCTACCTATGAATCTGGAAGTATTACGGTGGGAGGTCGCACAATTAGTGACGTAAGCCGCAATTGGGGGACAATAACATATCTCGACGGTGTCAAACGTTCCAGTAACGTTGCATTCGTAAATCTTGGATATAAAATGCTTGGCGGAGAAAAGCTGCGTAGCTATATTGATAAGTTTGGGTTTGGCGTAAAAACAGGTATTGATTTACCTAATGAATCTGCTTCTCCGATCCGTGAACTGCATTACGCCGCAGATATTGCTGCGGCTTCATATGGCCACGGGCTTGTACAGGTTACCCCTCTTCAGCAGGTGGCAGCCGTTTCTGCTATCGCTAATGGCGGCAAATTAATGGTTCCGCATCTGGTCAAGGAGATTACAGATCCGAACACGGGTGAAGTAGAAAAAGTGGAACCTGAAGTCGTGAGACAAGCCATTTCCGAGACCACATCAAAAACGGTCAGCGGCTATCTTGAACAAGTGGTTGCTGATCAGGAAAAGGGATCTGGAAGACGTGCTTATATTGATGGTTATCGTGTAGCGGGTAAAACAGGAACAGCAATTAAGTACATTGACGGAAAATATGATCATACGAAGGCAGTTGTATCTTTTATCGGCTACGCACCTGCGGATAATCCTAAGATTGCGATGATCGTCGTGATTGACCAGCCGAATGACCCTACGGTAGGTGGAGGAACAGCAGCTGCTCCGGTATTTAAGGAGATTATGTCAAAATCTCTTACGTATCTGGGTGTACCAAAAGAAACAGCATCTGCGGATGATACCGACGAATCAAAAGTGGTAAGTAAAAAAGCACCGGATCTGACTGGGAAATCAGGCAAAGAAGCAAGATCACTGCTCCTTGACCAAGGGATTGCTTATGAAACGCTTGGTAAGGGAAGTGAAGTCGTCAAGCAATATCCAGAATCGGGTACTGCTTTACAGCCTGGACAACGAGTGTATTTGTTAACGGAAGACAGTGATACGATGGAAGTGCCGGATCTGACCGGTGAATCCCTGCGGGATGCCCTCGAAGTACTGACTCTGCTCAAAGTAGGAGTTAAAGTCGAGGGTGAAGGCTTCGTATCGGAACAAAAGGTAGAAGTGTCCGGAGAACAACGAACGGTTGTCCTTACACTAAAACCGGCGAAAGAAACCGTTACTGGGGAAACAGGGGAAGATGTACTTTCTTCTGAAGAGGCAGAGGATGTAAACAATACCGAAGCCAATACCGAAGATCAAAAATCTGCAGAAACAACGGTAACCGAACCTGCTGATATTAATGAACTAGAAGGTACTACAGCCGAAGAACGCGGTGATAACTAAAGGCTTGTTCTATTCTCTGATTGTCCTGAATATTCATAATGATGAATGCTATTGTGAATGAAGGAGACAAGTCGGGGGGAGATGAATATGGCCAAAGTGTCCAGTGTGATGCTTCGTCGCCGTTTGCTATGGTGCATGCTGATACTTCTTATTTTATTTACAGCACTAGTCGTACGTTTAGCTTATGTGCAATTTGTTAAAGGACCACAATTATCGGAAGAAGCGGAGAATTTGTGGCGAAGAGAAATTCCGTACACAGCAAAAAGAGGACAAATCCTTGATCGGAACGGGATTTCTCTTGCTTACAATATTACAACGCCATCCGTGATGGCTATTCCTGTACAGATTAAGGACAAGGAGCAGACTGCTACGGCTTTAGCGCCCTTACTAGGTATGACGAAGGAAAAAGTACTGGGTATCATCTCGAAGAAAGAAAGAATAGTACAGATAAAGCCCGGGGGCCGCAAAATTACGATGGAGAAAGCACAGCAGATTCGTGATTTAGAGCTTCCGGGCATTGTTGTAGCTGAAGACAATAAACGTTATTATCCTTTTGGGGATCTTGCAGGTCATATTCTTGGGTTTACCGGAATTGATAATCAGGGATTGACCGGTGTTGAAAAAACGTATGACGATAATCTGAACGGAATTGGTGGAGGTATTGCCTATCTCTCTGATGCCGCAGGCAGATTAATGCCGGGATCAAGCGAGACTTATCAAGCTCCTCAAGATGGACTAAACCTTAAACTTACGATTGACCAACCGATCCAATCTATTATAGAACGTGAACTTGATCAAGCTATGGTCAAATTTCAAGCTAATTCGGCTCTTGCTATTGCGATGAACCCGAAAACAGGCGAAGTACTGGGAATGGCGAGCCGCCCAGGTTATGAACCGGGTAGTTATCAGGAATATGACGCTGATATATATAATCGGAATTTACCGGTATGGATGACGTATGAGCCGGGTTCCACCTTCAAGATTATTACGCTCGCTGCTGCTCTCGAAGAAAAGAAAGTCGATCTCAAGAATGATCGCTTTTTCGATCCGGGCTTTGTTGAAGTCGGTGGAGCTAGACTTCGGTGCTGGAAGAAAGGCGGCCATGGTAGCCAGAGTTTTTTACAAGTTGTGGAAAACTCCTGCAATCCAGGATTTGTTGCACTAGGTCAAAAACTTGGCAAAGAGTCGCTTTTCAAGTATATTAAAAACTTCGGTTTCGGCTCCAAAACAGGCATTGACCTTAGTGGGGAAGCCTCCGGGATCTTATTTAAACTTTCACAGGTAGGACCTGTAGAGCTTGCTACGACTGCTTTTGGTCAAGGGGTATCTGTTACTCCTATCCAGCAGATTACGGCCGTCTCTGCCGCCATTAACGGTGGGAAACTGTACAAACCATTTGTAGCCAAGGCCTGGGTTGATCCGGTGACAGGTAAAATAGTAGAAGAGACCAAGCCTGAATTGGTTAGGCAAGTCATATCTGAAGAAACATCGAAGCAGGTTCGAGAAGCTCTCGAAAGTGTAGTGGCTAAAGGAACAGGCCGCCCGGCATTTATTGATGGGTACCGAGTAGGCGGAAAGACGGGTACGGCACAAAAAGTAATTAATGGAAGATACTCGTCGACGGAACACATTGTTTCCTTTATCGGGTTTGCTCCAGCAGATGATCCGCAGATTGTAGTATATACGGCGGTTGATAATCCGAAAGGAATTCAATTTGGAGGCGTTGTTGCCGCGCCAATCGTACAGAATATACTGGAAGATTCGCTTCACTATTTGCAGATACCGGCTCGGAGTGATCAGATTGCTAAGGAATACAAATATGGCGAAACACCGATCGTTACTGTTCCTGATCTTACAGGGGCGACAGTGCAGGACCTTTATGAAGATCTTAATATGAACTTCATGCTGTCGAAATCTGGGTCTGGAAAAACAGTAGTGAGTCAAGCTCCAAAACCAGGTGCACGGGTGGAACGCGGTTCGACCATTCGAATCTACATGGGTAGTGAACCGGAAGATGCGCATCAGAGCGAAGAGAAGACAAAGGCAGAAAATGAAAAAGAAGAGCCTTAACGTTTTTACTCATCTATCTATGGACCATACTGGCAAGTAACGGATACAATAGGTAAGGATGACGTCTTATTTTATGGAAAGAAGGAATACATGTGCAGTTAAAACAATTTGCTTCCCTGCTGGCAGTATGTGAACTCTCCGGCAATGGAAACACAGAAATCAAAGGAATTCAAACCGATTCAAGACAAGTTCAAGAAGGGGATATGTTTATATGTCTACCTGGTCACACCGTAGATGGTCATGAGTATGCTGACAAAGCAGTGGCCCTCGGTGCAGTTGCACTTGTCGTGGAGCGTAAACTTGAACTCGATGTACCTCAACTAATTGTAAGTAGCTGTCGATTTGCAATGGCTGTATTCTCGGATTGTTTTTTTGGTCACCCGAGTCAGAAGCTGAACCTGATCGGCGTTACAGGTACAAACGGAAAAACAACGACAACTTATCTGATTGAACAAATATTGAATGATGCTGAATCAGAGACTGGCCTTATTGGAACGATTCAAATGCGTTATGCCGGTCAAACGTTCCCGATGTCAGGAACAACACCAGAAGCTCTTGATTTGCAGCGTAGTCTTTATCATATGGTTGAGGCAGGCGTGAAAAACTGTGTCATGGAAGTTTCTTCTCATGCGTTGCAGCAAGGGCGCGTAAAAGGAACCGAATTCCGCACTGCGGTGTTTACGAACCTCACTCAGGATCACCTGGACTATCATCACACGATGGAGGAGTACCGAGGTGCGAAATCCCTACTTTTTGCTAGATTAGGCAACGAATTTGATGGGGACCTTCATAAACGCAAGTATGCGGTTCTTAATGCAGATGATGCAGCGTCGGCTTATTTTGCGGATTCTACTTCAGCTGAAGTGATTACATACGGAATCGATGCTGATGCTGACGTGCGGGCTTCAAATATTAAAATTACAGCACGAGGCACTTCCTTCCACGTAGATTCCTTTAAAGGAAGTGTGGATGTAGAGCTTCGTATGGTGGGTAAGTTTAATGTGTATAACGCGCTCGCAGCGATTACTGCAGCTCTGCTTGAAGGGATTGAGCTTGATTCGATCAAGCGTAGCCTTGAAGCCATTCCAGGTGTTGATGGCAGGGTAGAAGCGGTGAACGAAGGTCAGCCGTTTGCAGTGATCGTAGACTATGCTCATACACCGGATGGACTCGAGAATGTACTGCGTACAGTCAACGAATTTGCTGAAAAAGAAGTATTCTGTGTCTTCGGATGCGGTGGAGATCGTGATCGCACAAAACGTCCAATCATGGGTCAAATCGCTGCTAAATACAGTGATAGAGTGTTTGTTACTTCTGATAATCCTCGGACAGAAGATCCGGATGCCATTCTTGAAGATATCAAGCAGGGATTAGTTGCAGATGGTGTTCCATCCGAAAAATATGAGTTGATTGTTGACCGTAAGGCAGCCATTAAACGTGCTATTGAACTGGCAAGCCCAGGCGATGTAGTATTGATAGCGGGCAAAGGTCACGAGACTTACCAGATTATCGGAACTGTAAAAACAGATTTTGACGATCGTCTCGTGGCGAAAGAAGCGATAAGGGGAATAACAAAGTGATAAAAAGAACGTTAGGTCAAATAGCACATATGTGCAGCGGCACCCTTGTAAGAGAAAGTGACCGTGAAACGCTCATCGAAGGAGTATACACGGACTCACGCAAACCATCAGCGGGACAATTATTTGTTCCGCTGACAGGGGAGCATTTTGATGGGCATGAATATGCGTCTGCCTGCCTGGCTTCGGGAGCTGCAGGGACACTGTGGCAAAGAGACCATGGAGATGCACCTGAAGGTGCAGTCATCCTCGTTGATGACACGCTAACGGCACTTCAGGAGATCGGAGCTGCCTATCTCAAAGAGAGCGGTGCTTCTGTAGTTGCAATTACGGGCAGCAACGGTAAAACAACGACAAAAGATATGGTGTACTCCCTTTTATCTACTACCTTTAAGGTACATAAGACACAAGGGAACTTTAACAACCATATCGGTCTGCCGTTAACGATTCTAAGTATGCCTGAAGATGCGGAAATTGCGATTTTGGAAATGGGGATGAGCGGGCGTCAGGAAATAGAACGTCTAACGCAAATTGCTTGTCCAGATGTAGCCGTTATTACGAATATTGGAGAAGCGCATCTGTTACAGCTGGGTTCAAGAGAAGAAATTGCTCGGGCTAAGCTGGAGATTATGGCAGGACTCAAAAATGGCGGACTTCTGATATATAACGGTGATGATCCTTTAGCAGATCGTGTTCTTGCAGAACCTGCGACCAAAAAACCGATGGAATTTAAACGGTTTACTTTTGGTATGAATCATACGAATGATGATTTCCCTACGGGAATGATGAATCACCCTGAAGGAATGGTATTTACTTCGGTACGATCGGGGGAAGAAGCGTTATCTATTCCACTGATTGGTGCACATAACGTGGTGAATGCACTCGCCGCACTTGCTGTTGCAAGACATTATGGCGTGTCCTACGAAAATATGAAAAAAGGTCTTTCTGAGATAAAACTAACAGGGATGCGAATTGAGGTCCTAAAAGGTACGAGTGGGATTACGGTACTTAATGATGCTTATAATGCGAGTCCTACAGCGATGAAAGCTGCGATTGATGCTCTTGCTGGTCTTTCTGGATATTCTCGCAAAGTGGCAGTACTCGGCGATATGCTTGAGCTTGGACCGAGAGAGGAAGAACTTCATGAAGAGATTGGACAATATTTGACACCTGATAAGCTTGATCTGGTTTTCACATATGGTCCCTTGTCTTCTTACATTGCCAAAGCCGCACGGCAGCACATGCCTGCTGAAGCAGTGTTCGCTTTTGAAGATAAGGATGCTTTAATTTCCCACCTTAAGGATACAATGAATTCTAAGGACGTAGTGCTTGTAAAAGCATCCCGGGGAATGAAGCTGGAAGATGTGGCGAATGCCTTAATTACGGAACCATTACAGATCTGAAGTTAACTAGAGAGGTGTTTTCATGGATTTTCAATTAATGCTCTTAACAATCGGGGTATCTTTTATTCTTGCAGTGATTGCAGCCCCTTTACTTATTCCACTTTTAAGAAGAATGAAGTTTGGACAGCAGGTCAGAGAGGATGGTCCGAAAAGCCATCTTAAAAAATCAGGAACGCCTACGATGGGTGGAGTAGTCATCGTCTTGGCTTTTACACTTGCATTTCTAAAGTTTGCTCCTGTTAAAAACACAGATTTTTATGTTCTGCTCGTGGCTACTTTAGGGTTTGGTCTGATTGGATTTCTTGATGATTATATCAAAATTGTCGCTAAAAGATCGCTTGGTTTAACAGCGAGGCAAAAACTCATTGGTCAATTGATTTTCGCTGGAATTATGTCTTTCTTGCTCATTCAAAACGGACATAGTACAGAGATTTCCGTGCCAGGTACGGACTTTGGATTTGATTTTGGCGGCTGGTTCTACTATCCGTTTATCGTCATCATGATGCTTGCTATTAGTAATGCAGTAAACTTTACAGATGGACTTGACGGACTGCTCTCTGGAGTAAGTGCAATCGCCTTTGGTGCATTTGCGATTGTGGCAATGCAGGCAACTTCACTTCCTGCTGCGGTATGTGCAGCTGCAATGATCGGTGCAGTACTTGGTTTTCTAGTATACAATGCGCATCCTGCCAAAGTGTTTATGGGAGATACAGGTTCACTGGCCATTGGCGGTGCGATTGGAGCTATTGCCATTGTCACGAAGACAGAACTACTATTTTTAGTTATCGGCGGTGTTTTCGTTGTGGAAATGTTGTCCGTTGTAATCCAGGTTATTTCTTTTAAAACAAGAGGCAAACGGGTATTTAAAATGAGCCCGATTCACCATCATTTCGAATTGTCTGGGTGGTCTGAATGGCGTGTTGTTATCACGTTTTGGGCCGTAGGACTGCTGCTTGCAGGACTCGGACTCTTCATCTACAAGGGGTTGTAATTATGAATCATCCGGAGAATTACAAAGGAAAGAACGTCGTGGTCCTTGGCCTAGCCAAGAGCGGCGTTCAAGTTGCTAAAGTGCTCCATCAAGCTGGAGCTCATGTGACGGTCAATGACCAAAAAGAGAGAGAACAGTGTCCCGAAGCATCCGAATTGGAGGCTTTGGGAATTTCTGTTCTATGCGGAGGTCACCCAGATGACCTCATTCACGAAGATGTTGCTTTGCTCGTGAAGAATCCGGGTATCCCTTACAAAGTGGCACCGATTCAGAAGGCAATCGAGCTTGGTATTGAAGTAGTCACTGAGGTAGAAGTAGCTTATCACTTGTGCAAGGCACCGATCATCGGTATTACCGGTTCAAATGGAAAGACAACTACGACCACTTGGGTGGGAATGATGCTTGATGCAGCCGGTTTATCACCGATTGTTGCCGGTAACATTGGAACACCTCTTTCAGAGGCGGCTACCGCAGCTACAGAGAAGGATATTATGGTCGTTGAACTTAGTAGTTTTCAGCTAAAAGGGACGACAGACTTCAAACCAGCTATCAGCTGTCTGCTCAATGTATCTGAGACTCATCTCGATTACCATGGAGGAATGGAAGATTACGTTGCTTCAAAAGCAAAACTCTTTCTTAATCAGACGGAAGAAGACAAGGCTGTTCTAAACTGGGATGATCCCGTATGCAGACAGCTCGTACCTTATATTAAAGGGGAATTGATTCCTTTTTCGATGACAGAGGCTCTCCAAACCGGTGTTTATGCTGATCCTCCTTATGTAGCAAATGTAGAGGATGATATCAATAGAACCATTGTTTATCGAGATAAGGAAGGCAAGGTTCATCCGATTATATCTGTGGATAAGATTGCAATTCCAGGTCGATTCAATGTAGATAATGCACTTGCATCTTGCGCCATAGCTATTGCTGCTGGAGCATCACCTGATGTACTTCATGGACCGCTTTCTTCTTTTAGAGGAGTAGAACATCGACTCGAGTACGTTCTTACCCATAATGAAACGGCATACTATAACAATTCAAAGGCAACAAATTCAAAAGCAACGACGATGGCACTTACCTCGTTTAAGGAACCTATTGTCCTTATTGCAGGTGGACTTGACCGAGGGTCAGATTATATGGATTTACTTGCTGTTTTCAGTGAAAAAGTAAGAGCTGTCGTTTTGCTGGGTCAAACAAAAGACAAATTGGCGGAAGTTGCGAAACTTGCCGGATTAAAGGAAATCCAGGTTGTCGATAATGAGGTAGATGCCGCTGATACACTAAGAAAGGCGGTTTCGATTGCCGCTTCGATAGCTGTACCTGGAGATGTGGTTCTACTATCCCCTGGATGTGCAAGTTGGGATATGTATTCTTCCTATGAAGAGCGTGGACGCATTTTTAAAGAGGCGGTGCATAACCTGTAAGTAGGGGGGTTGGATAAGCCCCTACTACATATGTAAGAGGTGGCCTCCAATGAAACAGACCCGTCCGGCGCCCGATTTTTGGCTGATCATCTGCATTGTATCTTTACTTGCCATCGGTCTTGTAATGGTATACAGTGCGGGTTCCGTCCTGGCTTTCCGTCAATACGGCGACTCTTTCTATTTTGTAAAGAGGCAGTTGTTATTTGCGGGGCTGGGGCTAGCTGCCATGTTTTTTACTGCAAATGTGGATTATCGGATTTGGCGCAATTATGCAAAGTATATCCTTATTTTTTGTTTTATCATGCTTATTATCGTATTGATTCCCGGAGTCGGCGTTGTTCGCGGCGGAGCGAGAAGTTGGCTCGGAATCAGTTCGTTCGGTATTCAGCCCTCCGAGTTTATGAAGCTCGGGATGATCTTATTTCTGGCCAAATGGCTCAGTAAAGACCCGGCTGCAATCAAAAATTTTACATCGGGTTTATTGCCGCCGCTTGCTTTAATGGGAACCGCATTTGGTCTTATTATGCTTCAACCAGACCTTGGAACCGGCACGGTAATGATGGGAGCTTCTATGCTGATTATTTTTACGGCGGGGGCAAGAATGAAACATTTGCTGTTTCTTGGTTTGGGTGGATTAGTGGGTTTTGCTGGCCTTATCGCAGCAGCACCTTATCGTCTGCAACGGATCACCGCTTTTCTTGATCCCTGGTCAGATCCGTTAGGTTCTGGTTATCAAATTCTCCAATCCCTATACGCGATCGGTCCGGGGGGACTGGGAGGGCTGGGTCTTGGAATGAGCCGACAGAAATATAGTTATGTTCCGGAACCGCAAACGGACTTTATTTTTTCTATTCTAGCCGAAGAACTTGGGTTTATAGGCGGCCTCATCGTACTTGTACTCTTTTTGATGCTGGTATGGAGAGGGATGCGAGTTGCGATGACGATTCCGGATGCTTTTGGAAGTCTGCTTGGGGTAGGAATTGTGGGAATGGTTGCTGTTCAGGTAATCATTAATATTGGAGTTGTTATTGGGCTGATGCCTGTTACGGGGATCACGCTCCCATTGATCAGTTATGGAGGTTCATCTCTGACGCTGATGCTTACAGCACTTGGAATTTTACTTAATTTATCACGTTATGCGAGGTGACGGTATTCATGCGCGTTGTACTTACTGGCGGCGGGACAGGCGGACATATTTATCCGGCTGTTGCTGTCGCAAGACAATTAGAATCAGAAGATAAAACGGCGGAATTTTTATATATCGGAGGTAAAAAGGGGCTGGAAAGCAAACTTGTTCCACAAGAGAACATCCCTTTTAAATCGATTGAAATATCTGGTTTTAAAAGAAAACTATCGTTTGATAATGTGAAAACGATCCTTCGTTTTCTTGAAGCTGTAAAGGAATCCAGAAAAATGCTGAAGGAATTTAAACCGGATGTAGTGGTAGGTACTGGCGGTTATGTATGCGGTCCTGTTGTGTATGCTGCAGCAAAACTAGGTATCCCAACCATTATACATGAACAAAATGCGATTCCTGGGCTCACTAACAAGTTTTTGAGTCGGTATGTCGATACGGTGGCTGTTAGCTTTGAAGGGGCTGAGAAAGCCTTCTCTTCAGCTAAGAACACCATCTACACCGGTAATCCCCGTGCTACTACGGTACAACATGCAAACCCAGAGCGTGGATTTGCATCGCTAGGTATTCCGAAAGGAAGCAAAGTGGTGCTAGTAGTAGGCGGTAGCAGAGGAGCCAAAGCAATCAATGATGCAATGATCGAAATGGCTGAGCAGCTGAAGAACTTAGGCGAAGTTCATGTGGTATACGTAACAGGAGACGGCTATTATGAATCAACGCTTCAGGCAATAAAAGAACGTTTGGGACATATTCCAAGTCAACTACATGTTCTCCCATACGTGCATAACATGCCTGAGGTTCTCGCAGCTACCTCGTTAATCGTTAACCGGGCCGGCGCTTCTTTTCTTGCGGAGATTACATCGCTTGGAATTCCTGCTATTCTCATTCCTTCTCCGAATGTAACCAATAACCATCAAGAAGCGAATGCAAGAACGCTTGAAAAAGCGGGAGCGGCTCGGATGCTGCTTGAGAAGGATCTTACGGGTATTACCTTATTCCAAAATATTGAAGAGGTAATGAAAGACGAAAAAGTTCAGCGTTCCATGATGGAAGCTTCCAAACGTCTGGGAAAACCGGATTCTGCCTCCGTATTAGTAGCTGAAATGAAACGTATTGCGACAAAATAATAATGAAATATAAAAGTCTCCAGGTAACGTAAAACTGTCCTAGGCGATTGTCACACACAAGGTACTCTTTACATAAGATACCTTATCAATTGTGACATTCACCTTTTGGACGAAGTAATTGTCCGGGTGTGTCACAAACAATACTATTATCCGCTGAACTGACTTGAAAGGAATTGCGAAGCAGCGCCAATATCGCGGTGATGCGCATCCTGGAAAGGAACAGCAGAGGACGTTCTACCTTGTGGACGCTTATCGATCAGGCGATGAAATGGACGGTATAAGCCAGGTCGAAGCGATCAAGAACTAGGGTGAACGGGTAAACTCGGAGGTGATACACTTGGACAAATTGGTGATTGAAGGCGGGAAACCCCTATCAGGATCCATACGTATCCATGGAGCTAAAAATGCTGCTTTGCCTATCATGGCAGCAAGTTTACTTGCAGAAGGAAACACGCAGCTCCATAATGTACCTCATTTGCTCGACATTGAGGTGATGTTGCACATTTTAGAACGGCTCGGATGTGGTGCAAAGCATGACTTAGGGAAAGTAACGATTGATACTTCCTTAGTCAGTTCTGCAAGAGTACCGGAAGACTTAATGAGCAAGATGCGCTCCTCTATTTTTTTAATGGGTCCTTTGCTTGCAAGATTTGGAGAAGTGTCCATCTATCAGCCTGGAGGATGTGCAATTGGAGAAAGAAAGATAGATCTGCATTTGAGGGGGCTCGAGGCGCTGGGTGCGGTTATTGAGGAGAAAGATTCTCAGATTACCTGCCGTGCTAAGAAACTTATTGGTGCAGATGTACAACTTGATTTTCCAAGTGTTGGAGCTACGGAGAATATTATGATGGCTGCTGCGACAGCCAAAGGGACGACAACGATTACGAATGCAGCAAGAGAACCCGAAATTCAGGATCTTCAAAATTTCCTGAACGCGATGGGTGCAAACATTATCGGGGCGGGCACAAGTACGATTACGATTCATGGAGTCGAACGTTTAACCTCATGTACCTATGAGATTATACCGGACCGGATTGTGGCAGGAACGGTTCTGATTGCAGCTGCTGCAACAAGGGGAAATGTCACACTTACTCACTGCAATCCTGCACACTTAAATTCTCTTATCCATGTACTGAAGCGCGCCGGTGTTCAAACAAGTGTATGCAATGATATAATAAACGTAAGCTGTTTGGGGCGACCTAAAGCGGTTGATCGTATTGTTACTTCACCATACCCTTCGTTTCCTACAGATCTTCAGTCTCAGGTTATGGTGTTACTCAGTTTGGCAGATGGATTTAGTGTTATGAAAGAGACCGTCTTCGAAGCAAGATTTAAGCATGTTGATGAACTGAATGTAATGGGTGCTGATATTTCTGTCGATATGAACGCAGCTTTTATACGTGGTGTTCCACGGCTTTATGGAGCCACAGTAGAAGCAACAGATTTACGCGCTGGTGCTGCACTTGTTATTGCAGGGCTTGCCGCACAAGGAAGAACAGTCGTTGAACAAGTGCATCATATTGATCGGGGTTATGATCGGATTGAGCAGTTGTTTCAATCACTCGGGGCTTCTGTGGAACGTCAGCCGGTGAGTTTTGTTGCACCGTAATTGTTATCATCCTGGTCAGTGAGAATAACTATGCTTATATATATTCCAATCAGTTTCATTTTAAGCACAAACTTGCCTTGAAAGTCCCCTCTTTTTGAGGGGACAATAGGGCTTTTATGGAGCGGAGATTTATGCCAAAAAATCAATTGCCCGCTCTCAAAAAAGAGAGCATGCCAAAACGTAAAACAAGCCGTAAATTGATCACGATCTTAATCCTTTTATTCATTGCTATACTTGCTGCCATATTTTTCAGATCACCAGTTAGCAAAATTTCTCAGGTTCAGATTGATGGGAATGTGTTTACTACTAAAGATGAGATTTTAGCAAAGAGCGGCCTTCAAGTGGGTAATCCGTTTTTTAGTGATAATGGCAGTGATATAGAGAAGAAGTTGGAAGAGATTGCTTCTGTATCTGAGGCAACAGTGGACAAGCAGTTCCCAGGTACAATAGTAATTCACATTAAAGAATACGATCCAGTAGCTTACGAACTGGCTGCAGACGGACAGCTTCATGCAATTTTATCCAGTGGAGTGAGTGTTACGCTTCCTGGTAGCGGAATGGCAGTAGAAAAACCGATTTTGACACATTGGGAGGATAGCGATCCGCTAAAGACAGAGTTATCTGAGGTACTTAAAAACATACCTAATGAACTCACTACAGATATTTCCGAAATTATGCCATCGCCTACCCCATCGTTTCCAGATCGGATTAAAATCTACACGAAATCACAGTTTGAAGTCATTACTACGGTTTCTTTATTAGAAGAGAAGGTAAGCTACTTGAATCAAGTGATTGAAACGGAAAAGCCAGGGATAATCACCATGCTTGAAGCAGATGCCTATGAACCTTTTATTCCAGACACAGCGGAAGATGAGGAATTAGAGACAGGTGAATAACCTAAATTTTTGCAATTATAATGGAAAACAATGGACATGTGAAGATAGCACTTTCTGATCGTATAAAAAAATGTTACACTTTACACTATATGCATCTTGCTTTTATTTCCTTCTTTTTTCTTTAAAATTTGACTAGAATCGTTTGTGACGGTTAAACTCGTGAACAAACTTAGAGACAATTAGGAGACATGTCTCATTTCAACCTGAGTAAAGGCAGTTGGTATGAGCTTCTTATCTCCATATGAAGGCACCCAAAAAATTTGTTGAAAAAAGAGGGAAAGCCTTAAACGTGTTGAATATGTAGAGAGTGTTTGTTTAAAAGAACGTATATTAATCGGAGTCAGGAGGTGCCACAGACTTGAGCAACAATGACATCATTGTTAGTTTGGACATCGGTACATCCAAAGTTCGGGCTATTATTGGGGAAATTAATAATGGAACCTTTAATATTATTGGAGTTGGATCTGCCGACTCAGAAGGAATTCGTAAAGGTGCAATTGTAGACATTGACCAGACTGTACAATCTATCCGCAATGCAGTAGATCACGCGGAACGTATGGTCGGTATTCAAATATCCGAAGTTTATGTCGGGATCTCTGGAAATCATATCGGGCTTATGACAAGTCACGGTGTTGTGGCAGTATCAAATGAGGACCGCGAGATCGGTGAAGAAGACATGGAACGGGTGTTGAAAGCAGCAGAAGTCATCGCGATCCCGCCGGAACGTGAGATCATAGATGTAGTGGCAAGGCAGTATGTAGTAGATGGTCTTGAAGGAATTCAGGATCCTCGCGGTATGATCGGTGTTAGGCTTGAAGTAGAAGCGACGATCATTACAGGGGCGAAGACTGCCATACATAACTTGTTGCGCTGCGTTGAGAAATCAGGACTGAAAGTTAAAGATCTGGTGCTCATGTCTCTTGGAGCAGGGCTTTTGTCCTTATCCAAAGATGAAAAAGGAATGGGTTCTGTACTGGTTGATATCGGTGCAGGAATGACCACAATTGCTGTGTTTGAAGAAGGATCCATGGTTGCAACTTCGACACTTCCAATTGGTGGTGAGTTTGTTACTAACGATATTGCTTACGGACTGCGAACCTTGACAGAGCAAGCTGAGAAGGTCAAGCTTAAGTATGGTTGTGCTTGGCTGGATGATGCAGCTAGTGATGTAGTATTCAAAGTAACGCGTATTGGCAGTAACGTGGATAAAGAATTTACTCAGGAAGATTTGGCAGCGATCATAGAACCTCGTGTGCAGGAAATCTTCCAATTAATTCATCAAGAAGTGAAGCGACTGGGTTATACAGAGCTACCTGGAGGTTATATACTAACAGGCGGTACTGTAGCGATGCCAGGTGTGTTACAGGTTGCTAGACACGAACTTGCTGCTTCAGTTAGAATCGCAGTGCCGGATTATATCGGTGTAAGGGATCCAGGCTATACGAGCGGTGTGGGGATTTTGCATAACGTCATTCGCGGTATCAAAATAAGACCAGCGAATAATAATCCCGGTGGCGGAAGCAATAACAAGAAACCAACCAATCGAGTTAAGCCGAATCCGGCTCCGGAAGAAGAACAAAAACCGGGGTTTTTCGAACGCATAAAAAATATGTTCAGTGAATTGATATAGCATGTCTGAATCCATTTCATAGATCCTTGAACGATTCGTTTTCGAGTGATCTTTACGAAATGGTATTGTTCGTCGATATATGAAATGGTCTGGATTCATTTTCGGAACGTGGACGAGCCATCCATGCACACATGAGGGGGAGATGGAAAAGTATGTTGGAATTTGATTTCGATATGGAGAGCTTGGCTCAGATAAAAGTAATAGGTGTCGGTGGCGGCGGAAGCAATGCTGTTAACCGAATGATTGAGAATGGTGTGCAAGGAGTCGAATTCATTACGGTGAATACGGATGCTCAAGCACTACATTTAGCCCGCTCAGAACACAAGCTTCAAATCGGTGATAAACTTACAAGAGGACTTGGCGCTGGTGCCAATCCAGAAGTAGGTAAAAAAGCTGCAGAGGAGTCTCGTGATCTGATTGCGAATACCTTAAAAGGTGCGGACATGGTGTTCGTTACTGCTGGTATGGGCGGAGGTACAGGAACAGGTGCTGCTCCTGTTATCGCTGAAATCGCTAAAGAGTGCGGTGCGTTAACGGTTGGTGTGGTTACACGTCCATTTACATTCGAAGGACGTAAACGTTCCAATCAAGCAGAGCACGGTATTGAAGCTCTCAAAGAAAAAGTAGATACACTGATTGTTATTCCAAATGATCGTTTGCTTGAGATCGTAGACAAAAAGACTCCGATGCTTGAAGCTTTCCGCGAAGCAGATAATGTTCTTCGCCAAGCAGTACAAGGTATCTCTGACTTGATCGCAGTTCCGGGTCTAATCAACCTTGACTTTGCCGATGTTAAGACCATTATGACAGAACGCGGTTCTGCACTCATGGGTATCGGTATGGCCACTGGAGAGAATCGTGCTGCAGAAGCTGCACGCAAAGCAATTATGAGTCCGCTTCTTGAGACTTCGATTGAAGGAGCACGCGGTGTGATCATGAACATTACAGGCGGTTCTAACCTGTCCTTGTATGAAGTGAATGAAGCAGCCGAGATTGTGACTTCTGCTTCCGATCCGGAAGTAAATATGATCTTTGGTGCGATCATCGACGAAAACCTGAAAGAGGAAATCAAAGTTACGGTTATTGCGACAGGATTCGAGAATAAGCCGGATCCTAGCCCGCAGCCTACTCGCAAGCCGGTTCAATCTGCTGAACCGCAAGAGAGTCGTCCATCGAACCTGAAACCGTTCAGTAATGGACCGGGTTCGGATCAACTTGATATTCCAACTTTCTTACGTAATCGCTCAAGAAATAATGGCGGCAATCATAACGAATAATAGACTTTCTATGAATAACGAACAGCAGTCCTTTAGAATGCTGTCAGACTGTAGACAAACTAGCCTAAAACTAGTTTGTCTACAGTCTTTTTTATTTTCTTTTACGACAAAAAAAGTACCAATTACTTCCCACGTTTAGACAGACTTTGAGATATCTTCTCCTTATACTGAATGTATTCATGATTTACGTAAGGCAGGTGAGAGGACCTGGTTGTATATATCGACTTGATTTTTCTAACGAACCTGCTTATTGACTGGGTGCTGCTGTTCCTTACCGCTTGGATGCAAAAGAAAAAGCCGAAATGGTGGAGAATGATTATTTCTTCGATCATCGGAGCTATGTACGTAGTAATGATGTTTGTTCCGGAACTAACTTTTTTGTACACCTTCTTAATTAAATTCACATTATCCCTGTTTATGATCTGGACCGCATTTGGATTCCATAGTTTACAAGCATTTGCGAGAACCATAGGGACGTTTTATGTTGTTAATTTTGTGGCAGCGGGCGGCATACTTGGCGTTCATTATTTGCTACAGAGTTCAGCTGATTTATTTAATGGTATTTTATTTACGACGACAGGCGGAGTGTCTTTTGAACTTCAGGTTGGCTTTTGGTTTATGTTTATTACTTTTTTTGCGGTTCTGCTTATTTTTAAAGGAGTGCAGTCAAGCAAAAGAAAAACGGAGCAAATGTCTGTTTATTTTGGAGACATTATCGTCGAGATAGGGGGAGTGGAAGTAACTTGTACGGGGCTCGTCGATACGGGGAATCAGCTTACGGATCCACTTACACGGACTCCGGTAACCGTGATGGAAGCTTCCTTGTGGGAGAACTATCTCCCCCCTTCCTGGAAAGGGAGAATCTCAGAAGTTTCGGCAGATACGTTAATTATGGAGCTGGATGAGGAGTTCATCTGGCAGGATCGTCTCAGGCTGATACCCTACCGGGGGATCAACAAGGGAACGTCGTTTATGCTTGCACTTAAACCAGACTCGGTAAAAGTAATGATGAACGGGACTTGCTATACACCAAAACGTACCCTGATCGGACTCGATGGAGGGAAGTTATCCTCGGAAGGGAAGTATCAGGCCATTATTCACCCGGAATATGTGCAAGAACCTGCTGTAGTCAAAACAACGGCCGGTCAAACAGAAAAGCCGCTGAACGTGGTATAGGAGGAAGCGTACATGCTCGTCAAATGGAAACTTGCCGTACAGCTGCAATATTACAGATTCCTATTTTTATTTGGACTCAAAAGCGAAGAGATTTATTATATTGGTGGAAGTGAAGCACTGCCCCCGCCGCTGACAAGAGAAGAGGAAGAGTTTTTACTGCAAAAATTGCAGACAGGTGATCCTGCGATCCGGGCTATGCTGATTGAACGAAACATCCGGCTTGTCGTTTACATTGCTCGCAAATTCGAGAATACCGGCATTAACATTGAAGATTTAATCTCCATTGGAGCAATTGGTCTAATTAAGGCAGTGAACACGTTTGACCCAGAGAAAAAAATTAAGCTTGCAACCTATGCATCCCGGTGTATCGAGAATGAAATATTAATGTACTTGCGGCGTAACAGTAAGATCCGGTCTGAAGTGTCATTCGATGAACCACTGAATATCGACTGGGACGGAAATGAGTTGCTGCTTTCTGATGTACTTGGTACCGAGAATGATACGATCTATCGAAATATTGAAGAGCAAGTGGATCGGAAACTATTGCATAAAGCATTAGACAAGCTGACAGATCGAGAGCGCATGATCATGGAGCTAAGATTTGGACTTCAAGATGGAGAAGAAAAGACACAAAAAGATGTTGCGGACATGCTCGGCATTTCCCAGTCATATATTTCTCGGCTCGAAAAAAGGATCATTAAGCGGCTGCGCAAGGAGTTCAATAAAATGGTGTAAAATCAAGTCTTGGTTATAACTGGTAAGGTTTTGTTTTTGGAATAAAAACACCGCTCAGGGAGATAATGTACATTAATGTTTCTCCTTGGGAGGTAAATCACGATGACTCGTAATAAAGTCGAGATTTGTGGCGTGGATACCGCGAAACTGCCGGTCCTAACCAACGTAGAGATGCGTGAGTTATTTACAAATCTACAGCAAAATAATGAGCGCTCAGCTAGAGAGAAATTGGTGAATGGCAATCTGCGATTAGTACTCAGTGTCATTCAGCGTTTCAATAACCGGGGAGAATTCGTTGACGATTTGTTTCAGGTCGGTTGTATTGGTTTGATGAAAGCCATCGACAACTTTGATTTGTCTCAAAATGTAAAATTCTCCACGTATGCGGTACCGATGATTATCGGTGAGATTCGCAGATACCTTCGTGATAACAATCCGATTCGTGTATCTAGATCTCTGAGAGACATTGCATACAAAGCACTGCAAGTCAGGGATGCACTAACCAATCTCAATTCGAGGGAACCTACTGTTTTCGAGATTTCTGAGGTGCTGGGCGTTCCAAAAGAAGATGTTGTGTTTGCACTAGATGCGATACAAGATCCTGTGTCCTTGTTTGAACCGATCTACCATGACGGTGGAGATCCAATCTATGTAATGGATCAGATCAGTGATGATAGGAATAAGGATGTTACCTGGATTGAAGAAATTGCACTTAGGGAAGCGATGCACAGGCTCGGTCAGCGAGAAAAAATGATACTGTCCATGCGATTCTTTGAAGGAAAAACGCAAATGGAAGTAGCAGATGAGATCGGTATTTCTCAGGCTCAAGTGTCTCGTCTAGAGAAGTCAGCGATCCAGCAAATGCAAAAACATGTGAAGACCTAGTATTGAAGCAGTACAAGGAAAATGCAATGTATTTGGTAAATTGCATACTGAACTAAATTCCTAAACCTTTATTTTTGCCTTAGGCAGAAATAAAGGTTTTATCTTTTTTTACATGAGTTTTCGAAGCTTATTGAAACGATCTCAAAAATAAGTACATATTAGGCGAATGGATCATATAGTAATTTATAAGCAAAAATAGCGGGATGTGATAAGAAATGAGTTCAGGAGATTTAACGGTAAGAGCGATGAAAATTTCGGATTTTCAAACCAAAGACGTGATTAACATTATCGATGGGAAAAGACTTGGTCAGATTAGTGATCTGGAACTTGACCTTAGGAATGGGCGAATTGATGCAATCGTTGTTCCAAGTTACAGCCGGTTTATGGGTCTATTCGGGGGCGGAGCAGACCTCATCATTCCATGGCGTAATATTGTCAAAATCGGTTCAGATGTGGTTCTTGTTAAGATGGATGAGATCAAGGAGCATTCGGGTGATGGAGAGCAGCCAACTTCAGAACGATGGGAACGAAGTCGGGAAGAACAGCGGCGCAGTTTTTGAAAATAGGAGCGAAAAAGGTGTAGACTTGCTTTTGAGCAAAGGTGAATGAGCAATTTAGCTGTATTTTTGTTACACTGTAAAAAAAGATGAGGTGAATTTTACTTTCATGGAGCCGTTTGTATTCAAAAAGACAGCATCCTCAGGTTCTCCCAGCTTGAACCACTCCGCAGCTGGGAACCCGGGATTGTTTGAAATAGAACCTTGGAAAAGCTATGAGGCAGGTATAGGACTCAAAGTTGGTTATACTAGCCGTTTGGGCGGAGTAGGGAAAGCGCCTTACAGCAGTTTAAATTGTGCTTTTCATGTGGGGGATCATCCGCAGGATGTTATCGAGAACCGAACGCGGATCGCTAAGGAAATCGGTATGAAGCCAGAATCATGGACTTGCGGAGAACAAGTGCATAAGAATGAGGTCGCTATTGTAACCGAGCGAGATAAGGGCAGAGGGTTCCTAGATCGCGAATCTGCTTTTCAGGAAACGGACGGACTACTTACCAACGTAAGAGGTATTTTGTTAACTTCCTTTTATGCCGATTGTGTACCTTTGTATTTCTTCGATCCGGTGAAAGAAGTTGTAGGACTTGCTCATGCGGGCTGGAAAGGCACCGTTGCCGGGATTGCGGAGCGAATGATTACACGAATGGAAGAGTATTATGGGTGTGAACGTCAAGACATTAGGACAGCAATTGGCCCGTCTATAGGTAGCTGCTGCTATGAGGTAGACGACTATGTGATGAATAAGGTGAAGGTTTGGTATGAGGTTTCAGAGGGTAATGACAAACATAAAGGCTTGACTTATGAAGCTTGCCATAAACCAGTTTCAGGTGGAAAAAGTATGCTTGACTTGAAAGAAGTGAATCGACACATTATGATAAAAGCAGGAATATTGCCGGAACATATCGAAATTACTTCATGGTGTACAAGCTGCCATCCTGAATTGTTCTTCAGTTATCGTAAGGAAAACGGGATTACGGGTCGTATGGCAAGCTGGATCGGACTGGAAGAGAGGTGACCTCCTTGCAATTAGAGGAGAGAATTCAGCATGTTGATGAGCGTATAACGGCCGCATGCAAACGAAGCGGACGAAATAGAGAAGAGGTCGGTGTAATTGCCGTCACTAAATATGTATCGACTGCGATGACAAGTAAAGTGCTGGATCACGGACTTATACATATTGGTGAGAATCGCTGGCAAAACGCGGAAGACAAATGGAATGCACTGCATGAACGAGGAATATGGCATTTCATAGGTCATTTGCAGACCAATAAGGTTAAAGATGTCATTGGCAAATTCGCATACATTCATTCACTTGACCGTCTTTCTCTTGCAAAAGAGATTGAGAAAAAGGCAGCACAGAACGAAATTCAAGTGGAGTGCATGCTTCAGGTGAATATATCTGGAGAAGAATCAAAATATGGTCTTCAGCCGGAAGAAGTCGTACCTTTACTCAAGCAAATTCGTGAATTTCCTCATGTTCATATTACCGGACTAATGACAATGGCTCCTTTTGAGGAAGATGCAGAACGTACTCGCCCTGTATTTCGCGGACTTCGTGAACTAAGGGATGATTTGAACAGACAAGCTTTAACGAATCAGCCGCTGACCCATTTGTCGATGGGAATGTCTAATGATTATGAAGTTGCTGTTGAAGAAGGGGCTACCTGGGTAAGACTGGGAAGTGTTCTTGTAGGAAAAGAGGAGGACTAAGGAGATGAGTGTAATGAATAAATTCATGAATTTTTTTGGTTTGCAAGAAGAAGAAGAGATTATTGAGCGCGAACAAGTAAATAATACACGTAATGATGAACAGGAACAAGAAGTTGAAACCCCGAACTTCGATAAACGTAGAAATCAGAAGGGAAATAATGTGGTGAGTATCCATTCCCAAAAAAATGTAAAAGTCGTTCTCTACGAACCACGCAGTTATGATGAAGCTCAAGAAATTGCGGATCATATTCGTGCTCATCGCACAGTTGTGATCAATCTTCAACGTGTCCGTAAGGATCAAGCACTGCGGATTATCGATTTCTTAAGCGGAACGGTATATGCACTGGGTGGGGGTATTTCCAAAATAGGCGGTAATATTTTCTTATGCACACCAGATACGGTGGAAATTCAAGGAACGATTGCGGAGATTTTGGCTGAAAGTGAGAGCGAAGCAGATTACGGCAGAATGAGGTGAATTGTTTTTGGAGATGGTAGTTCAAGCAATCGGAGCTTTAGTAGAAATTTACTACTGGCTGATTATTATTTATATCTTAATGTCTTGGTTGCCTAATGCGCGTGAGAGTAAATTCGGAGAAATTATTGGCAAAATTGTAGAGCCATATCTAGCTCCTTTCCGGCGTTTTATCCCGCCGATCTTCGGTATGATTGATATTTCTCCAATCATTGCGATTATTGCTCTGCGTTATGCAGCAACTGGACTCGTCGCGATTCTTACTAACATATTTACGTAGATTGTACTAATGTCATTAGGGTAAATAGTAAGTATGATATGCAAAGCAGGGTGATCTTGAAATGAAAACAGAAGTTTACGATCATTTTCACCCCGATGAACGGGATTTTGTAGACAAAGCCTGGGAGTGGGTCGAACGTGCGGGACAGTTTCATGAGATGAAACTAACGGACTTTCTCGATCCTCGCCAGGCTTATATTTTGGAATCAATTATGAATCGCCGAAATGATGTGCAAATACATCTGGATGGAGGTTCAGAATCTGCTGAGCGTAAACGTGCACTGGTAGCTCCGGATTATGCTTATCTAGAAGAGGAGAGCATGGAACTAGCTGTGCTATCCATTACCTCAGCAGACCAAAAATTACTACAGCTCGACCACGGGGATTATATGGGTGCACTCTTGAGTCTTGGCCTAAAAAGGGGTAAGATTGGAGACATTCATGTGCTTGATGATGGTTGTCATACGGTAGTAGCCAAAGAAGTTGCGGATTATTTATCGATACATCTGCATCAGGTTCATCGTATGAATGTATTTACAGATATTCTGCCGATCGATCAACTTCGGACGAGTGATGTATCACTTCAGATGATGGATCTGACGGTAGCTTCTTTGCGTCTGGACGGGATTGCAAGTGATGTGTACAGGCTCAGTCGCAGTAAAATTCTTATCCCCATCAAGGCAGGTCGCTGTAAAGTGAACTTCCGAGTAGTAGAAGATCCGTCTAAAGCTCTGCGGGCAGGAGACGTAATTTCTGTTCAAGGACTAGGACGTTTTAAATTACTGGAGATAGATGGGGTTACTAAAAAAGGCCGTTATCGAGTCAAAGTCGGCAAATTTGTCTAAGTATGTTGCAGGATTTCTGCTCTTCTTGTCGAAAAGATATAGGTCTAGGCATTATGACAACGTAGAAATTTGCCGATATAAACTACAAGTTGATATACAATGGTTGAATATTACTATTCCGTAAGTCTTCTGCTCCTTTAAGACCGCAGAAGGATCACCATTAATTTTTGTCATAAATCTCCTTTTTCGGAGGTTAATATTATAGGAGGTGGACAGTATGCCGCTTACACCGCTGGACATACATAATAAAGAGTTCTCTCGCAGAATTCGTGGGTATGATGAGGATGAGGTTAACGAATTCCTGGATCAAGTCATCAAAGATTATGAGGCTGTGATCCGCGAGAATAAGGAACTTAATAACCAGCTGCTGTCCGTGCAGGAGAGGCTGGATCATTTCTCAAACATTGAGGAGACGCTAAGTAAGACGATTATCGTCGCTCAAGAAGCTGCAGATGAAGTGAAGAATAATTCGAAGAAAGAAGCACAGCTTATCGTGAAGGAAGCGGAGAAGAATGCAGACCGCATCATAAACGAAGCTCTGTCGAAGTCTCGCAAGATTTCGATGGAAGTAGAAGAACTGAAGAAACAGGCTTCGATCTATCGAGCACGTTTCCGTACACTGGTGGAAGCACAGCTTGAATTGTTGACACAGGATGGATGGGAAGCGCTGGAGAACCGAGAATATGAGGTTCGTGAGCGTGAACGTGAACGTGAACGTGAAGTGAAAGAAATTTATTAATATTCATTTATTTGGATATGATAAAGATATGAGGGGATCATGAACCATTTGTAGGCTATTGATCCGGTTGACTTTTTTTATAAAAGAGGCTATAAATATTCTTATATGAATTTCATATTTGATTTTGATGATGGGAATCAGTACGTTATGAAGATTGTTCTCAGAGAGTTGGCGGTCGGTGCAAGCCAATGAACAGGTCATGACCGAATATCCTCCCGGAGAAGTGAAGCCGAAAGGATCTGCATACTACTATTGTACATGCGGATACGAATAAGCTGATACCGTAAGCCGAACGTTATATCGGCTCCTTATGGAAGCTTCATAAGGATTAGAGCGCTGTCTCTATGTGTTGACCTTGATAATCATTGAATGATTAGAGTGGGCAGACTAGAGATGGAACTAGGGTGGTAACGCGAGAACAGTCTCGTCCCTTTTGGGGATGAGGCTTTTTTTATTTTCTAAATATAGTAATGCGCCATAAAAGAAAGGGAGTTTGAAGATGAAACGAGTCGATGTCAAAGAAAAAGCTCGCGCTCGCGAGCAGCGAATCCTCAGTAAATGGAATGCAGAAGATACATTCAAAAAATCAATTGAGAATCGTGAAGGTAAGCCTAACTACGTTTTTTATGAAGGACCTCCTACAGCGAACGGTGCTCCGCATATCGGGCACGTGCTGGGCCGCGTTATTAAAGATTTTGTAGGACGCTATCAAACGATGAACGGGTACCGTGTTGTTCGTAAAGCAGGATGGGATACCCACGGCCTTCCGGTAGAGCTTGGTGTTGAGAAACAGCTCGGCATCAACGGTAAACATGAAATTGAGAATTACGGCGTAGAAGCTTTTATCAAGAAGTGTAAAGACAGCGTGTTTGAGTACGAACACAAATGGCGCGAACTAACCGAAGCGATCGGTTATTGGACGGATTTGGATCATCCATACGTTACACTCGATAACAAATACATCGAAAGTGTGTGGAATATTCTTGCAACGATCCATGACAAAGGACTTCTTTACCGCGGACATCGTGTTAGTCCATACTGCCCTTGCTGTCAGACAACGCTTAGTTCTCATGAAGTAGCTCAAGGTTATGAGGATGTTAAGGATCTCAGTGCAACAGCTAAATTCAAACTTAATGATCGTGATGAATACATTTTGGCTTGGACAACAACACCTTGGACGCTTCCTTCTCACGTGGCACTCGCTGTAAATCCAGACATGGAATATGCACGAGTGAAGCAAGAAGACGGCACATACATCGTGGCGAAAAACTTGGTGGAAAAAGTGATGAAAGGCGATTATGAAGTTCTTTCTACGCTGAAAGGTTCGGAGCTGGTGGGTCTTACTTATACACCGCCGTTTAATTATATCAAAGCTGAAAAAACAAACGTGGTGGTTGGAGCAAGCTTTGTAACCGATGCTAGCGGTACAGGTATCGTTCATATGGCTCCTGCTCACGGGGAAGATGACTACAAAACTTGCCGTGAGAATGGAATCAGCTTTGTAAGTGTAGTAAATTCCGAAGGGAAGTACACAGAGGAAGTTACTGATTTTGCAGGACGTTTTGTAAAAGATTGCGACCTTGACATCGTGAAGTACTTGTCCGAACAAGGTACGCTTTACAGCAAAGAAAAAATCGAGCACAGCTATCCGTTCTGCTGGCGTTGTAAATCTCCGCTTCTCTATTATGCAATGGACAGCTGGTTCATCGAAACAACGGCTGTAAAAGATCAACTGATTGCCAATAACAATACCGTAGAGTGGTATCCTGGTCATGTTCGTGAAGGACGTTTCGGTAAGTTCCTTGAAGATCTCGTTGACTGGAACATCAGCCGTAACCGCTACTGGGGTACTCCACTGAACGTATGGGTATGTCAGGACTGCGGCGGACAATTTTCACCGCATAGTCATGAAGAACTTCGTAAACATGCGGTAGGTGAGGTAAGTGCGGATCTGGAACTTCATAAGCCATATGTAGATGAAGTGAAAGTACACTGTACACACTGTGAAAATGGGGTAATGGAAAGAACTTCTGAAGTGATTGATGTATGGTTTGACAGTGGTTCAATGCCATTTGCACAGCATCACTATCCTTTTGAGAATAAAGAAACTTTTGAACAGCAGTTTCCTGCGGACATGATCTGTGAAGGGATTGACCAGACTCGTGGCTGGTTCTACAGCTTGCTTGCGGTATCTACTTTATTCACCGGAAAAGCGCCTTATAAAGCGGTCATGGCAACAGGTCATATCCTAGATGAGAATGGACAAAAAATGTCCAAATCTAAAGGGAATGTAATCGATCCATGGGAAATCATTAATGAATATGGTACAGATGCATTCCGCTGGGCTCTCCTTGCAGACAGTGCGCCTTGGAACAGTAAACGTTTCTCCAAAGGGATCGTAGGCGAAGCAAAATCGAAAGTGATCGACACAATCGTAAATACACATGCGTTCCTTGCGCTGTATGCAGATATTGATGGTTATGATCCAAAAGAGCATCCGTTTAACGGTTCTGAGAACAAGCTGGATCGCTGGGTGCTATCACGTCTGAACTCGCTCATCGCAAAAGTTCGTAAAGGACTTGAAGTGAATGACTTCCTGAATGCTGCGAAATCGATCGAAGTATTCGTTGATGAGCTGAGTAACTGGTATATCCGCCGTTCCCGTGATCGTTTCTGGGGAAGTGGTCTAAGCGCAGACAAACTGGCTGCTTATGGTACGCTGACAGAAGTGCTGCTTACTTTGTCCAAAGTAATGGCTCCATTTACACCGATGTTGGCTGAAGATGTATACGGAAACCTTGGCGGTGAAGGTAGCGTTCACTTGGCTGATTATCCGGTTGCCAATGAATCTCTCATTGACGAAAAGCTCGAGCAAGATATGGAGACAGCACGTAATATTGTTGAACTTGCGCGGAACGTTCGTAATGAGACAGGAATCAAGACACGTCAGCCATTGTCAGCTCTAATTGTATCTCTACACCAAGATTTCGATCTGCCAGGATATGAAGAGATCATCAAAGAAGAGATCAATGTGAAAACAATTGAAGTAGAAACAAGCGACAGCGGCTTTGTTGATTTCTCATTGAAACTCAATCTGAAAGTAGCAGGTAAAAAGTACGGTAAAAATGTAGGCTTCCTGCAAAACCATTTCAAAGGCATGACCGCTGACGAAACTCGTTCGGTTGTAGAATCTGGAGAATTCAACATTGTCTCACCAGAAGGAACTGAACTTCACGTTACTAGTGAGGAGCTTCTGATCGAGAAAAAAGCAAAAGAAGGATTTGCTGCAGCATCGGGCTATGGTCTGACTGTTGCGCTGAACACGGAGATCACACCAGAACTTGAGCAAGAAGGTTTGGTTCGCGAGGTCGTTCGTGCCGTTCAGGATACAAGAAAGAAACTGGATCTTCCGATTGAAAAACGAGTAAATCTTATGCTTGACGTTGATGATGAGCTGAAAGCGGCGATTGAAGCATTTGAAGATGTACTTCGTGAAAATGTGCTCGTAACCGATGTTTCCTTTGGTACTGCGGAGGATATGGAAAAAGTAGAAGCGGGATCTAAAACGATTGGTGTTAAAATCTCGTAAGATATTAAAACGGTAGAGGCTAATTCGGTTTTAAAGCGGATATAATAGCATAAAGAACGATATGCAAAAAACGAGCCTGAGGGAAAATATAATTTTCCCCTGGCTCGTTTCCGCTTTTTTTTAATCCTATGAAGGAAAGGATAAGACCATTAGCGATGACCACAAATCAGAAAGCATCGGATGAAATAAAAGAACTTGAAGAGCAAATTGATGAGATGCACGGGTTGTTACAAAAATTAGCTATGAGCCTGGAGAAGTCACGGATTGCGGATTATACACAGCTCTTGTATAGACCGGCGCGACTCATCTGGCTTAATATTCTTTCAGGTACGGCAAGAGGAGTCGGAATAGCGATTGGTTTTACCTTTTTTGCAGCAACAATCATATATCTCCTTCAGATGCTGGGAGCGTTAAATCTACCTATTGTTGGAGACTACATTGCAGATATTGTGCGTATTGTTCAAAGACAATTAGAACTTGATACGTTGTAATATCATCAGTGTAGCCTTAGCTATTCATCATCTGGAATGACATCAGGTGCGAGGATGTTCATTCCTTCGTCATCCTCAAGGTATTTACGATACTGATTATTACGTAAAACATAAACATTTTCACCATAGATATCAGTTGCTAGAAAGCTTTCGTAAGCTTCCACGCATCCATCAATTTCTTCGGATGCTTCAATGTACATCGCATTGTAATCATCAACATTATTGCTTTCAGCAAGAGCGGGCGTATTGGAGTTACCCCAGCTCTCAACGATTTGCCAGGCATCTTCGCCGTCAAAGCCATTCTGAGTATCCTTTTCGTCTAGACTTGTTCTGCCAAATGGAGGGGTAAGGAACTCTTCTTCCACCGGACGATCATTAGAAACGACCGTTTCGGGGGCATGTTCTCTACAATAAATGGTATAGGGTACAGCTTCTAGCCGTTCATAAGGAATCGGTTTACTACATACGGCACATGTGCCGTAGTCACCTTTTTCCATAAGGGCTAAGGCAGAATCGATGCGTTCAAGCATAAATTCATCATGTTCGTTTAAGGAAATGTCTTTTGCTCGTTCGAACATTTCAGTACCTACATCACCTGGATGATTATCAATCGTGGAAAGTTCTCCTACTTCATAACGCATGGAACCGCTAAGGCCATAGTGATCATTGGTTTTGTCACGGTGTTCAATATCTTGTTTTCGCTCAAGAAGCTGCTTGTGCAAACCTTTCATTTCTTGCTTGCTAAGATGCGTCATGGGCATGAATGCTCCTTTACATGTTACTGACTTGTGTAGTAATAAAATTGGACTGTCTGGTGTCTGTATAGAGTGCTCAAAAAGCAAAGGTTTTAGAGAAGGTGTATTTTGCATAATCGGGAGTGAACTCTCTCTATCACTTCAAATAGACGCTGTTCCAGCGGGTGTGCTACAATAAATAAGGCATTACCCATCGAATGGTAAAAGACAAGAACGGAGTGACAAAAACACAGTGATCTATTACGTTATTGCTTTCATTATTTTCCTAGTGGATCAAGGAACTAAATGGCTCGTCAAAACCAATATGGATTTGGGCCAAGAAATTTCGGTGATCGGAGACTTTTTCTATATTACTTCTCACCGTAACCGAGGAGCGGCATTCGGTATTCTCCAAGATCAGCGTTGGTTTTTTATTGTAGTAACCATTATTGTGGTAATCGCACTCGTTTGGTATATCCAAAAAATTAAATCCCAGCCGGATAAATTGCTCCCACTGGCTTTATCGCTAGTTCTTGCTGGAGCTATTGGTAACTTTTTGGATCGCCTGCTAATGGGTGAAGTCGTTGATTTCTTTAAATTTAATTTTGGAAGCTATACGTTTCCGATCTTTAACGTTGCCGATTCTGCGATTGTAGTGGGTGTAGCTCTTATTATCTTGGACACACTACTTGAAACAAGAAGAGAAAAGCGACGTGAAGGTCAACAAGAAGGGAAGGAATAAAGATGACAGATCGGTCCGAACAAGAATCGGCTCAAGACATCCAGGAGTGGACCGTCACTGCTGATTATGCAAAGGAACGAATTGATAAATATATTACGGAAAGCATGGATGACGTTTCCCGTTCTCAGGTTCAATTGTGGATTGCAGACGGTCATGTTACCGTAAACGGCGCAAAAGTAAAATCGAACTATAAGCTCAGTGAAGGAGACCGCATTACGGTTATCGTTCCAGAGCCGACAGCAGTAGAAATCATTCCTGAAAATATCCCGCTAAATGTGGTATATGAAGATGCAAGCGTCATTGTAGTGAACAAACAAAGAGGACTTGTTGTACACCCGGCGCCTGGTCATACTTCAGGAACTCTGGTGAATGCACTTATGTATCATTGTAAAGATTTGTCCGGTATTAACGGCGAACTTCGTCCCGGAATTGTTCACCGGATTGATAAAGATACATCGGGTCTTCTCATGGCTGCTAAGAATGACAAGGCGCATGCCTCACTTGCTGCTCAGCTGAAAGAGCATAGTGTGAATCGCCGTTATATCGCGCTGGTACATGGTCATGTACAGCATGATCAGGGAACCGTGGATGCTCCTATTGGTCGAGACACAAATGACCGTAAAATGTTTACCGTAACAGATCGCAATAGCAAAGAAGCGATAACACATTTTACTGTATTAGAACGTCTTGGCGACTATACACTGCTTGAATTGAAGCTGGAGACAGGCCGTACACATCAGATCAGAGTACACATGAAGTTTATTGGTCATCCTCTGGTTGGTGATCCAATGTATGGCCGGAATAAAGGGATAAAAATGAATGGCCAAGCACTTCATGCGCAAACGCTTGGTTTTGTGCACCCGGATACAGGGGAACAGATGGAGTTTACCGCTCCTTTGCCGCAAGATATGGAAGATGTGCTTGCTTCTTTGCGAAGCAGGTAGTTAATTTTTAACTTTAAGTTTAAAACCAGTTCATTAAGAGTGTCGCTTTAAGCGGCGCTCTTTTTTTTGTGCTTCATTCATAATTAATGGTGCTTTCGTGCAAACTAAATGAAAAGCTTAAAACGTATAATATTGGGTATATAGTGTTATAAGCGTCACTCAGCATAAAATGATAGTGCAAATGATCGGATGTATAGTCCATGGTTTTAACGAACAGAATCCTTCATATTTATACATGGAGATATTCGTTACACAAGGAGATGAAGATACGCGATATGAGTACTAATAAATATCAAGAAACTTTCATTCAAACAAGTTTTGCCGATCGAATCGGCGGTGCGAACTATGGTAAAGACACAAACATTTATAAATTCGAAAAAATAAAACGAGCAAAACAAGCAGCAAAAAAGGACTTCCCAAATATTGAACTCATTGACCTTGGGGTTGGTGAACCAGATGAGATGGCAGACGCAGGGATTGTTGCGAGGCTTGCTGAAGAAGCTGCAAAGGCCGAAAATCGTGGTTACGCGGATAACGGAATTCCTGAATTTAAAGAAGCTGCCGCTAAATACTTAGAAGAAGTGTTTGGGGTAGAAGGGATTGATCCTGTATCCGAAGTGGTACATTCCATCGGTTCCAAACCAGCGCTAGCTATGATACCATCTGTATTTATTAATCCAGGGGATGTTGCGATCCTGACTGTACCTGGTTACCCTGTTCTCGGAACTCACACCAAATATTTGGGCGGAGAAGTGTACAACGTACAGCTCACCAAAGAAAACAACTTCTTGCCGGATTTAGCATCCATTCCAGAGGAAGTAGCTCACCGAGCGAAGCTGCTTTATTTGAATTATCCGAATAACCCAACAGGGGCAAGTGCGACTACAGAATTTTTTACTGAGGTTGTAGAATGGGCTAAAAAATACAACGTTATCATTGTACATGATGCTCCTTATGCTGCGCTTACGTATGATGGTCTGAAGCCGCTGAGTTTCTTATCCGTGCCCGGAGCGAAGGATGTGGGCGTTGAGCTTCACTCCCTGTCCAAATCCTACAACATGACAGGATGGCGTATTGGCTTTGTTGCGGGTAACCCTCTTATTGTGAAAGCATTCAGCGATGTAAAGGATAACAATGATTCGGGTCAGTTTATAGCGATTCAAAAAGCGGCAGCGTATGGATTGTCTCATCCTGAAATCACAGAAAAGATTGCAGAGAAATATTCTCGTCGTCACGACATGCTGGTGGAAGCTCTTAACGAGCTTGGATTCAGAGCGGAGAAGCCTAAAGGTTCTTTCTTCTTATATGTGGAAGCTCCTAAAGGGATCAAAGGCGGACGTCGTTTCGAATCAGGGGAAGACTTCTCCCAATTCCTAATTCGCGAGAAGTTAATCTCCACTGTACCTTGGGATGATGCAGGTAACTTTGTTCGCTTCTCCGTTACGTTTGAAGCCAAAGGCGAAGCTGAGGAGAGACGTGTGATTGAAGAAATCAAACGCCGCTTAAGCGACGTAGAGTTTGAGTTTTAATACTCATTCTATGAATTCGGTTAATGAAAAGGATGTAACCTTTTAGGTTATGTCCTTTTTCCTTTTGAACAGCTATCTACAGCGGATTAATTGTAAAGAAACACATGTGATACATTTCACAATATTGTCAAAGTTAGGGCGACAAAAGGAAAAATTTCAAGCTACAATAAGGCTATAAAATAAAGAGGGGGACGTTACTAATGGCGTTTATTGCAATGGTTGCGTTGATTATGGTCTTGGGGTTCACTGGAGTTACTATTCTCTTTAAAAGATTGGCGAAAGACGATCACTAATTAAATTAAGAACTGACAATATATATGAACAGAATATAAATTTAGATAAGGACCTGAAGTTGTCAGGTTCTTATTTTTTTGAGAATAGATAAAAAAGATGGATATTTATACATAATTAACGTATAATTATAAAAATAAGAGCAATTAAACTGCATAATGATAGGTGTGGAATGTATAAAACTATGTGCTATAAACCCTTTATATTTATCCAGGTGTTGACAGAGGATAAGCTATCTGTCATAATTCATGTCAATGAAGATTTGTTTGAAACTGGATTAATCCTGAGAGATTAACATTCAGACAAATACATGAATAGCACCTTTAAATCAGTCCCGTGAGACTGGCAAGGTAACGTGATTGGACCCGAGCGAAGCTGCGGCTTTTGTGTCGGATGTCCATGTAGAGCTTAATGACCCGGCGTACGCCTGCCGCGGTTATAAGACTCCTTGCCAAGATTTTACGGCAGGGAGTCTTTTTTTTATCTCTTCACGGGACCACTGGTAAAAAGGGAAATCCAGGGGAGGTTCGTAAAGCACATGAGTAATGAAGCACATGTCATTATGGATGAGATTGGAATCCGCAGGGCACTAACACGGATTGCACATGAAATTTTAGAAAAGAACAAAGGAATTGATGACTGTATTCTTGTTGGAATTCGGACTAGAGGAGTTTACCTTGCTGAACGAATTGCAGTGAAGATCGAAGAGATTGAAGGAAAGAAAGTTCCTTGTATCGATCTGGATGTTACTCCTTATCGGGATGATCGGAGTACTGAAGGTAATAAGAAAAACGAAGTAATTCAAAAGCAGTTAAAAGAAGTAACTCACAATAAAAAAGTAATTTTGTTTGATGATGTATTATACACAGGCCGAACCATAAGAGCAGCAATGGACGCTTTAATGGATAGTGGACGTCCGGAAATGATACAGCTTGCTGTACTGGCAGATCGAGGTCACCGGGAGCTTCCGATAAGGCCCGATTTTATTGGTAAAAACATACCTTCCTCTCGTTCGGAACTCATCGATGTAGCTCTGAAAGAAGTTGACGGCGTAGATCAAGTCACCATTCAGAACCGGAGGGAAGAAGGATGACGGTAACAGCAAAAAGTATTAAAGAACGTAGTTTGCTCGGTCTAAAGGATCTAAGCGCAAGTGAAATCGAATCCATTCTGAACCGGGCAGCCTACTTCGATGCACAGGCTGAGAAGCTGAATCCCATTCTAGCTTCTAAATTTGTAGCTAACATGTTTTTTGAGAACAGCACACGAACTCGTTTTTCATTCGAAATGGCAGAGAAAAGACTGGGAGCTGAAGTGCTAAACTTTGCGGCTGCAGCGTCAAGCGTCGAAAAAGGTGAATCCATCTATGATACAGTACGCACACTCGAATCTATGGGAATCGATGCAGGTGTGATTCGCTTAAAACCACATGGTATGCTGCAAGTGCTTGCTGAGAAGGTGAAAGTGCCTCTTATTAATGCAGGGGACGGGAATAATGAACATCCAACACAAGCACTTCTTGATCTCTACACGATGCGACAAACCTTCAGCGAGCTTCGCGGCCTGAACGTATCCATCATTGGGGACATCAAGCATAGTAGAGTAGCACGTTCAAATCTATACGCACTGCAAAAATTCGGAGCAAAAGTCAGTTTCTGCGCACCAGAAAGTATGCAAGCTCCTGAGCTTGCAGCGCTTGCTCCTTATATCACTCTTGATGAAGCTTTAAAGGCTGACGTTGTGATGATGCTGCGTGTCCAGTTAGAACGTCACGACAAAGGAATTGATATGAAAGCGGATGAATATCGCGAGAAATACGGACTCACAGAAGAGCGAGCTGCTAAACTGAGTCCAAAAACGATCATCATGCATCCTGCTCCGGTTAACCGAAATGTAGAGATTGACGATGCGGTTGTAGAAAGTCCGGCATCCCGAATTTTCCCGCAAATGTCGAATGGGGTTCCGATCCGCATGGCAGTTATGGAAAGAGCTTTGATTCTATAGTAAAAGATTATAAAAAAATATAGGCATTTGATAACCCTTGCAACAGTCAAAACATACAATTTAAACATAATGTCCGTTGTTACGATAAAACGGTACCGGAGCGGAGGATATATACATGTTACAAATGATTAAAAATGCAAGTGTATTAAATAAAGCAGGGGCACTCGAACAAAAGAACATTCTCATTTCCGAAGGAAAGATTTTAAGTATATACGATGCAGAGGAAGGGTTTGTATTAACCTTTGATAATGGAACGAACCCTAGCGATGTAAACATAGAAGAGATTGATGTAGAAGGTAAATTAGTAGTCTCGGGTCTTATTGATATGCACGTACATTTAAGAGAACCAGGATTTGAACATAAAGAAACAATTGAGTCCGGCAGCCGTTCTGCTGTAAAAGGTGGATTTACAACGATTGCTTGTATGCCGAATACAAGACCAGTAACGGACGATCCGGAGACAGTAGAGCTCGTACTTAATAAAGCAAAAGAAGCAGGACTTGCCAAAGTACTTCCTTACGCAGCGATTACGATAAATGAACTTGGTCGCGAGCTGACGGATTTTGATGCACTTAAAGCAGCGGGTGCGATCGGATTTACCGACGACGGTGTTGGTGTACAAAGCGCTCAAATGATGAAAGATGCAATGAAGAAAGCGGCAGCGATGGATATGCCTGTGATTGCTCACTGTGAGGACAATTCCTTGGTGGAAGGTGCTTGCGTAGCAGAAGGCGCTTTTGCTGAGAAACATGGTCTGAAAGGCATCCCGAATGAGTCAGAAGCCATCCACGTTGGACGCGATATTCTACTCGCTGAAGCAACGGGCGTACATTATCATGTCTGTCATGTGAGTACAGAGCAATCAGTTCGACTCATCCGTGAAGCTAAAAAGATCGGTATTAAAGTAACAGCTGAGGTTTGTCCTCACCATCTGATTTTGGCAGATGAAGACATTCCGGGTCTGGATGCGAACTGGAAAATGAACCCTCCGCTGCGCTCACGTCGTGATGTAGAAGCATGTATCGAAGGGCTTGAGGACGGAACAATCGATATCATCGTTACAGATCATGCACCGCATAGCGAAGAAGAGAAAGCAAAAGGAATGGAGCTTGCACCATTTGGTATTGTTGGTTTTGAAACAGCATTCCCACTGCTCTATACAAAGTTTGTGGCAACAGGAAAATGGAGTCTTTCCTTCCTGGTAGAGAAAATGACGACTGAACCGGCACGGGTATTCCGCCTGGATACGGGGCGTTTGGAAGAAGGAGCACCAGCGGATATCACGGTCATTGACCTTACTACTGAGCGCGCTGTTGACCCAACCGAGTTTGCTACAAAAGGACGTAATACACCATTTACAGGATGGGAACTTACTGGCTGGCCTGTAATGACTTTTGTAGACGGGAAAAAGGTATATACTGATCCAACGTTAAGCTAAGCAATAAAAGATTACGACTAACAACGGTTTATTGAACTTTTATATAGAAGCTTATTGATAAAACCAAAATTGAGGCAAGACAACATTAAGGAGTGAAATTGGATGCAGGCACAAGCAAGATTGTTACTAGAAGACGGCACATTGTTCACCGGAAGAGCTTTCGGGGCAGAAGGAGAAACAACAGGTGAAGTCGTTTTTAATACAGGTATCACAGGCTACCAAGAGGTGCTGTCTGATCCTTCTTACTGCGGGCAAATCGTAACGATGACTTATCCGCTGATCGGAAACTACGGGATCACACGTGATGATTTTGAATCCATTCGTCCTTATGTACATGGCTTTGTCACTCGCCGCCATGAACCAGTACCAAGTAACTGGCGTGCAGAATGTAGTGTTGATGATCTTTTGAAAGAGTATGGAATCTTAGGAATCAGCGATATTGATACACGGATGTTGACGCGCCGCATTCGTCATCACGGAACAATGAAAGGGATTCTTACAACAGGTTCGAAGCCGGTTGAGGAACTTCTGGAAATGATGAAAGATACGACGATTGATGAACTTCGCAATCAGGTGCCTCTGACTTCAACCAAACACGTATACAGCAGCCCGGGTACGGGAGAGCGGATCGTAGTTGTAGACTACGGGGCGAAAACAGGTATCTTGCGCGAACTGAATAAACGTGGCTGTGACGTTGTAGTGGTACCGCACGACACAACAGCTGATGAAATTCGAAAACTGAATCCGGACGGCATTCAGCTGTCCAACGGTCCTGGGGACCCCAAAGATGTTCCTTATGCAGTAGATATGATTTCCGAATTGCTTGGTGAATATCCAATCTTCGGTATCTGCCTTGGTCACCAACTGTTTGCACTGGCAGCCGGTGCGGATACAGAGAGACTAAAATTCGGTCACCGCGGAGGTAACCATCCGGTCAAAGATCTAGAAACAGGTCGATGCTATATTACATCTCAGAACCATGGATATACCGTTAACGAGGAGTCAATTAAAGGAACGGACCTGGTCGTTACACATATCAACAACAATGATAAATCCATTGAAGGATTAAAACATAAGGAATATCCGGTATTTACCGTACAATATCATCCAGAGGCAGCACCAGGACCTGAAGATAATTCCTACTTGTTCGACCGCTTTATTGATATGATTCGTGAGCACAAACTTAACCATCCGAAAAAAGCGCGCCAAGCCGTACTTGCCGCAGCAGTGAAGGGAGCACGTTAACATGCCGAAAAATACAGACCTCAAGAAAATTCTTGTTATTGGCTCCGGTCCGATCGTAATCGGTCAGGCAGCAGAGTTTGATTATGCAGGAACGCAAGCATGTCAAGCACTTAAAGAAGAAGGCGTGGAAGTTGTTCTCATCAATAGTAACCCTGCAACGATCATGACAGACAGCAATATGGCTGACAAAGTATATATCGAGCCGATTACACTTGATTTTGTAACACAAATCATTCGTCAGGAGCGTCCAGATGGACTGCTTCCAACGCTTGGCGGTCAAACGGGTCTTAATATGGCGGTTGAATTGGCGCGCGCTGGAGTGCTAGAAAGCGAAAATGTAAAACTTCTGGGTACACAGCTAACTTCCATCGAAAAAGCAGAAGACCGTGACTTGTTCCGTGATCTGATGCGTGAACTAGAACAGCCGGTTCCTGAGAGTGTAATCGTAACGACGCTTAATGAAGCTATCGATTTTGCTAATGAGATTGGTTATCCAATTATTGTCCGTCCTGCTTATACCCTCGGCGGAACAGGCGGCGGAATTTGTGCAACCGAAGAAGAACTTCGTGAGATCGTTGCTTCCGGACTCCGCTATAGCCCAATTGGACAATGTTTGGTTGAGAAAAGTATTGCCGGTATGAAAGAAGTAGAATATGAAGTTATGCGCGATGCGAATGACAACTGTATCGTTGTATGTAACATGGAGAACTTTGACCCAGTGGGTGTACATACGGGAGACAGTATCGTTGTGGCACCGAGCCAGACGCTGTCAGATCGTGAGTACCAGATGCTGCGTACAGCATCAATCAAAATCATCCGCGCTCTTAATATCGAAGGTGGTTGTAACGTTCAGTTTGCTCTGGATCCACAAAGCTTCCAGTACTATGTAATTGAAGTAAATCCACGTGTAAGCCGCTCTTCAGCTCTTGCATCCAAAGCAACAGGTTATCCAATTGCGAAGATGGCAGCTAAAATAGCAATGGGCTACACACTTGACGAAATTATTAACCCGGTAACGGGCCAAACTTATGCATTCTTCGAGCCGACACTGGATTATATCGTAAGCAAGATTCCGCGCTGGCCATTTGATAAATTTGTATCTGCAAACCGTAAACTGGGTACACAGATGAAAGCAACGGGCGAAGTAATGGCCATTGGCCGTACTTTTGAAGAATCAATTCACAAAGCAGTTCGCTCACTTGAAATCGGAGCACACCGTATTCATTTGAAAGATGCGGCTCAGCTTGAAGACGAAGTGCTGAGAACACGTCTTATCAAACCGGACGATGAGCGTATGTTCCTCGTAGCGGAAGCATTCCGCCGCGGTTACACTCTGCAAGAGATTCAGGATCTTACCAAAATTGATTGGTGGTTCCTTGATAAAATCGAAGGAATTATCAAATTCGAAGATCAGATACGTTCCGAAAAAGAACTGAGCAAAGAAATGCTCTACCAAGCAAAACGGTTGGGCTTCACAGACCGTTCGATTGCAGAAATTCGCGCTGAGGGACAGCCGGGTGAAGCATTCACAACAGAGAAGGAAGTTCGCGAGATGCGTGAAAGAATGCAGCTGCGCCCTGTATACAAAATGGTAGATACATGTGCGGCTGAATTTGAAGCGATCACACCTTATTACTACTCTAGTTATGAAACAGAGAATGAAGTCATTCCATCTGCAAAAGAGAAAATCGTGGTACTGGGTTCGGGTCCAATTCGTATCGGACAAGGAATTGAGTTCGACTACTCTACCGTACATGCGGTATGGGCGATTCAGAATGCTGGGTACGAAGCCGTTATTATTAACAATAACCCGGAGACAGTATCTACGGACTTCAATACATCAGATCGTCTCTACTTTGAGCCTTTGTTCTTTGAAGATGTAATGAACGTGATTGAACAAGAGAAACCGATCGGTGTCATTGTACAGTTCGGTGGTCAGACGGCAATTAACCTGGCTGCACCGCTTGCAGCGGCAGGCGTTAAAATTCTGGGAACAGATCTTGCCAGCATTGATGAAGCAGAAGATCGTAAGAAATTCGAAGCGCTTCTCTCCAGACTTGATATTGCACAGCCTCTTGGCAAAACAGTAACGACTGTAGATGATGCAGTAGTCACTGCACAAAGTATAGGCTACCCTGTACTGGTTCGTCCTTCGTATGTCCTTGGGGGACGTGCAATGGAAATCGTCTACTCTGACAGTGAACTGCTGAGCTATATGGAACAAGCGGTGAAAATCAATCCTGACCATCCGGTACTGATTGACCGCTATATGCTTGGTAAAGAGGTAGAAGTAGATGCAATCTGTGATGGAGAAACCGTACTGATTCCAGGGATTATGGAGCACATCGAACGCGCAGGGGTCCACTCCGGTGACTCAATTGCAGTATACCCTCCGCAGCATCTGGAAGCACATTTGAAAGAAAAAGTCGTTAACATCACGATCAATATTGCAAAAGAACTGAATACCATTGGACTTGTAAATATCCAGTTCGTTATCTACAAAGATGATGTGTACGTGATTGAAGTGAATCCTAGATCTTCTAGAACGGTACCATTCCTGAGCAAAGTAACAGGCATTCCAATGGCTAACCTAGCAACACAAGCCATCCTTGGTAAAAAGCTAGCTGATCAAGGTTATGTAGATGGACTGTGGCCAGAAAGCGAGCATGTATCGGTAAAAGTGCCGGTGTTCTCTTTTGCGAAACTCCGCCGAGTAGAACCTACGCTTGGTCCTGAGATGAAATCAACCGGTGAAGTAATGGGCCGTGATGTTCAGTATGCTAAGGCACTCTATAAAGGATTGATTGGTGCAGGAATGAAGATTCCTTCTTCCGGCGCAATCATTGCAACGGTAGCTGATAAGGATAAAGACGAGGCAGTTTCACTGCTTGGCGGATTCTTTAAACTGGGTTATAAAATTATCGCTACAGGCGGTACAGCAGCAGCCCTTGAGGAAGCAGGTATCCCTGTCCAAACCGTGAATAAGCTTAGCGAAGGTACGCCAAACATTCTCGATATGATCCGTACGGGCGAAGCAAACTTTGTCTTTAATACACTGACTAAGGGTAAAACGCCGCAACGTGATGGATTCCGGATCCGCCGTGAAGCGGTAGAGAACGGTGTGGTATGTATGACTTCCTTGGATACAGTTCGTGCACTCCTGCAAATGCTGGAGACGATTAACTTCTCCTCGGAATCCATGCCGACTTTTAGCCGCTAATTACGCATAGACTCAAGTGAACTTTACAGTAGGACATCGGTCAGCCCATAATTTTTGGGCTGGACTTGATGTCCTTTATCACGGATAGGAACGAAATTACGTTAGTGAAGGAGCATGACACATGACACCTGAATATAAACAAATGGCTGGACGCTTGATGGTTGCTCTGGATTATCCTAACGCAAACGCAGCAAGAGAGCTGGTAGAGAAACTGAACGGGATTCCTTGCTACATGAAAGTAGGGATGCAGCTGTTTTACACAGCAGGACCTGAATTTGTTAGCGAACTCAAAGAAAAAGGATATTCAGTATTCCTGGATGTGAAAATGCATGATATTCCTAACACGGTTCGCGGAGGCTCCCACAGTGTAACTAGGCTGGGTGTAGATATGTTTAACGTGCATGCCGGAGGCGGCGCTGCTATGATGCGTGCTGCGCTCGAAGGAGCAAAGCAGGCAGCAGAAGAGGAAGGTATACTACTTCCTACCATTATTGCGGTGACGCAGCTGACGAGCACAGATCAGCAGACGATGAATGATGAGATCGGTATCCCTGGACAAGTTCAGGATACCGTTGTAAGGTATGCACAGCTTGCTAAGGAAGCAGGACTGAATGGAGTTGTGGCATCTCCCCTGGAAGCGGGAAGTATTCACGAAGCGTGTGGAACCAATTTTATTACGGTAACCCCGGGAATTAGACCACGCGGCAGTGCAGCAGGTGATCAGTCCCGAGTAACTACACCGCAAGAAGCCATTGCAGGCGGAACTCAGTTTATTGTTGTCGGAAGACCGATTACGGCAGCAACTGATCCAAGAGCAGCAGCAGAACAAATTATTGAGGAGATGATGAACGCATGACAACCACGACAATCGCAGAAAAAATAGCATCCGCTCTACTAAGTATTAAGGCTGTAGCTTTACGCCCAAATGATCCTTTTACTTGGACTTCCGGTATTAAATCTCCCATCTATTGCGACAATCGTCTGACCATGTCTTATCCGGAAATCCGTGATCTCATTGCTGAATCCTTCGCCTCTATCATCCGTGAGCAGTATCCGGAAACAGAAGTGATTGCAGGAACGGCAACAGCAGGTATTCCTCATGCAGCTTTTGTTGCTCAGAAACTAGGCCTGCCTATGATCTATATTCGCGATAAAGCGAAAGGACATGGCAAAGAGAATCAGATCGAAGGACTTGTTAAAGAAGGTCAAAAAGTGATTGTCATTGAGGATCTTATCTCAACAGGTGGAAGTTCCATCAAAGCTGCGCAAGCAGTTCAGCAATCCGGCGCTGAGGTTCTGGCTGTACTTGCGATCTTCAGCTACCAGCTGGATCGTGCAGTGAATGGCTTTGAGGAAGCAGGAATTGCACTTCAAACCTTGTCTAACTATTCTGCACTTCTTGATGTAGCGCTTCGTGAAGGAGCGATTGCGGAGGAAGATATCGCTCTTCTTCGTTCTTGGAGAGAGAACCCTGCGGCGTTTGGTGTATAAAAGTTTTAAAATGTATACAAAAAGAGAGTGTTCCTATTATGGGACACTCTCTTTTTATGTGAAGATAACTATACTCAAACAGTAACCTGACTTTTTACATGAGACAGCTTCTGATTATCAATCCGGTAAACTTCATCGCATAGCAGATTAATGTCTTCCTGATTATGACTTGTGAGCAAAACAGTTTTTCCTTCTTGTCTAAAACGAAGGAGTAACTGACGTATGTTGTCCACGCTATCACTATCAAGTGCATTAAACGGTTCGTCTAGTAATAAGACTTTCTGATTCTCCATAATGGCTTGGGCAATCGCAATCTTTTGTTTCATGCCAAGCGAGTAATTTCTCATTTTTTGTTTTGTGTCTGGATCAAGTCCGACGAGGCGCATCACGTCTTTTATATCTTGATCCGTAATTTTATTTTGGATTTCAGCCCAGCGCTGTAAATTTTCAAAGCCCGTTTTATTGCCCATATATCCAGGACGATCAATAATAATGCCAAAATTACGTGGGAATTGTCCGCCATTGTCCATGTAATTCGGGTGAATTTTTACTTCTCCTTGATCTGGATGAATAAAGCCGCATATACATTTAAATAACACAGATTTACCTGATCCGTTGGCTCCAGTGATACCATATATTTTCCCTTGTTCAAAAGTCGCATTGACTTGATTAAATAATAGGTTCCCTTTGTATGATTTGCTGACATTCACAAGTTCTATAATATTCATCGTAATACCCTCCATTTTCTCACCGTAATTAATGAAAAGCGATATCCTTTTTTCTAAAAAGAATTAACATTATACTAATCTCGATGATTAGATAAGTGAGCAGCAAAGCTGAGATTCGCAGCGTATTACTCCAGTCCGCAGTCACATACCCCATACTATTAAGACCAAGAGGCAGAAAAGTCCCAATATTAAAGGTAGGAAGGGTAAATAGCACCATTGCTCCTATCACGATGACATTCCACGATCCTTCGGGCAAAATCCATGCGCAGATCAGAACAATCATCATCCCGTTCATGAGCTGCAGCCATCCATTAATCAGAAAATGATATAGAATCTGAGGGAGCGTCACTCCTTCGAGTACGTTCATCATCGGAGCAAGACTTTTATTAAACACAAGACTGAGCACGGTGGTTACGAAGAGTAGCATGATAAGAAATACAAACGCTGTAAAAGCAAACTTTATAATGACACGTGAGAACCAATGGAATATCGATTTGTAGCGAATAGCCATGTAATAAAATCTGCCTGTTAAATAATCAATGATATAGACCTGGAAGAAATAAACGAATCCATAGAAAGTAATAATATAAAACAAGTAAGTGACTAAACTAAATCTACGATCTAGATCTACTCCAAAGAAACTCAGGTACAGGGCATCCCATACTGTATGAATTGTATCTTTCATTCTCAAAAGTGTGGTTATGATTCCGAATAAGATAAGCACGCCATAGATGATGATAGGATAGTTGCCTTTTAACCATGCTTTTATAGAGCTAAAGCGCTTGCTTCGTAATATAGGGACGATCAATACTAATAAACCCATCAATAGGAATAACAATACAAATCCAGTAATAGGTGAACCCATCGACCCTGAGGAATACGGTAAAGACATGTAATCAAGCGTAATAAGGTATGGATTAGTCATATAACGAAATGATGCCATCGAATAGACAATAAAAATGAAAATTGCCATTCCCATATATATAAGTTTGGGTACAAACATATACAGCGTAATTAGGAGCAGATGCATACATTGAAAAAAGAAAACCAGCAGGCCCATTTGTAACAAAATAAACAGAATGGGAGTTAGCCCTGATTCTTGAGCATGTACACTCACAGCATTAAACGTAGTATAATCGCTGCTGCTGAATGTACTCCAAGTGGAGTTCCACGGAAACCCTAGAGTAAAAATGAAAGAAATCATGAGAAACAGCAGGATGCTTCCCATGACGGATGTAAAGTACAGTTTAAAACTATAAAGCATCCATTTTCGCCAACTGTGAAGCCGACTGAAATAGGAAGTATTCCATAATTCTTGAATCAGCAGGATGGACTTTATCATTAGAAACGGAAGCAGTAAATAAATAAGTGTGAATGGACTCCCGAATATACCGATGACAATATCCCATTGATTTAATTGCTGATGAAGCTGCTGAGACGATTGAACGATACTCCTTCGCTGGCTCATGCTAAAAATAAACAACAGGATGGAAAGGAAGATCCACTCTTTTCCGAAAAATCCCTGAAATAATCTGGATGCATATTTCATGTTAAATTACCTGCTGTTTTAAGGCTCCTACGGAGCAGAATGAATAATAGAATATTGATACAGACAATAACGAAAAACGGAATGAAGGCATATCCTATGCTATTTTGAATCCGATTGAACGGAAAGATGGAATGGATGAAGGTATATTTATCTAATTTCAGCGAGTAAAAAGTGAAGGTTCCGACTACATATAAGACAAACGGGAAAGAGAACGCTAAGAAACGATTTTTGAGCAGCAGGACTAGAAAAAAAGCGATAGAAGCATACAATGCACCATTAATAGCCACCCATAAGGAATAGAAAAATCCATAGAACATATCTCCGTAACGAAGAAGCCGGGAGAAAGTGTCCCGAGTATATCGGTCTTCTGCCACAGTTTCTTGGGAGAGTCCGTAGCCTTCCAAGTTATAGTTTGCAATTCCAAGTGATGGCTCAACATAACGTGTAATCAAGAAAATGGAAAACATGACGAAAAATAAGAATAGGGTAGTTAGTATAAAGTTAGTAATCCATCTTCTGCGAATCGTCTCATTTATATCTCTTCGCATACGAGTATATACAAGAAAACGATGATTTACTTCACTGGAAAAAGGTGCAACATAAACGAGCACGGCAACAACAGGGAATATGATCAGCATAGAATTTTCGATGATTAAAGTATACAAATCAAGCCAATCTCGCAATTCATAATTTCGAATTATAAAATACGAAGAGAACAGAATACCAGATACCAATAAAATACAATAAATGAGGAGTTGCCAAGCTTTTTTCATCCAAGGATTACTATTTGTTCGGGCTTTCATAAGACTCATCCTTTCTTGATCATACTTACGTAAATATAAACAGAATCTATCTATTATACATATTCATATATAAAAATGTAAAAAAATATCAAATATTAGGTTGATATAAATAGATGATAGTAGTAATAGGGACCAACCACTAAGGGATGGTCTATTTTTATATCTCAAATAAAAAATATCTTTAAAAGGTTGTAACTTCTTCCGTATTCATGTCGTTTATAATGCGAGATAGAAATATTTGTAAGTAAAGTATATTAATTTCCTTATTGATACAGGGGGGGAGCTAGTGATTCGAATACCCTTTCGAAAAGCCAGAGAACAACATAATTCAACAGTGGATGAGACAGAGAGGATTGCTCAAGAGGAGCAGGTTCATATAGAAGATGAGCCGGAATTGACACAAGAAGTAGAACAAGAGGTAGTACAAGAAAAAGAACAAGAAGCAGATCAAGAAGTAATCCCTAAAGGTCCTGTTCTCCAGGTACAAGAGGTACACCGTAGTTTTGAAACAGGCGGAAGGGCCATTCATGTACTGAAAGGAATTAATATGGAAGTGCAGCCCCAGCAGCTCGTTATGCTGAAAGGTCGCTCAGGCTCAGGAAAGACAACCCTTCTTAATATGCTTGGAGGACTGGACCAGCCGACGAGCGGGGAGATTTATTTTGACGGAAGAGCTTTTCATGAAGCAGGAGATGCTGCTCGGACCCGGATGAGAAGGCAGGAGATTGGTTTTATCTTCCAGGCGTATGCCCTCATGCCCCTGTTGTCTGCTTGGGAGAATGTAGAGCTGTCACTTCGTATGGCAGGTGTTCCTAAGGGGGAATGGAACCAGCGTGTCGCTTACTGTCTTGAAATGGTAGGTCTTACGAAACGAGCGAAGCATAGACCCTTTGAACTGTCAGGCGGGGAACAACAACGTGTTGCCATTGCAAAAGCGATTGCTCACAGACCTAAGCTGCTGTTGGCTGATGAACCGACTGCTGAACTGGATTCCAAAATGGGAGCTCAGATTATGGCAGTATTTCGGAATATTATTGCGACAGAAGAGGTCAGCATCTGTATGACGACACATGATCCTACGATTTTGGAGGTTGCAGACCATGTTTACGAGATGGTGGACGGCAAATTTATTACATAAAAAGCACCTGCCTATGGCGGGTAAACGATGGACCCAGTATATTTTGATCGGAACACTCAGCCTGTCATTGACCGGATGTTCCTTACTTCCAGCTGAGCCAGAAGAGGAAGTGCTTCCGCCGATTACACCGCCGACGATCTCCAAAAAACCGGAATATGAAGTGAGAACCGAAACCATTGAGACGAAAGTGTCGGGTTCTGGCAAGCTGATGAGTCAGCGAGAGGAGAAGGCGTATTTTACACTCGATGGCATGCATGTGAAGGAACTCTATGTGAAGCCCGGGGATAAGGTAAAGGCAGGACAGCAAATTGCGGTGCTCGATGTAGAAGAGCTGAATAAACAAATTCGTCAAAAGAAATTGCAGATCCGCAAATCCGAAGTGCAAATGAAAGAGACCCTTCGTAAAAAAGAGGAAATGGATCCTGTGGAGTACGAAGAAGCGGTCATTACTTTTGAAGAGCAAAGACAGGAACTTTCAGATCTTGAGGAACAAGTCGGTAAGTCTACACTTGGCTCCCCTTTTAGCGGTACTGTACTTAGCGTTGAAGTTGAAAAGGGAGCAGCGGTAAAGGCATATGATCCGATTGCTATCATTGCGGATACAGCTAATCTGGTTGTTGCAGCCACCTTTGCGAAGCAAGACCTGGAGGTTATTGCTGCAGGTATGAAGGCTGAGGTGGATATTAACGGAGCAGGTGTGCATCAGGGTACGATTAAAGTGATGCCGGTGAATCTGGGATCGGATTCGAATGGAGGAAATAATGGAGGGGAAGGTACACCTCCTGCACAAGAGTCGCTAGATACATATGTTATTGTTGAGATGGATAAATGGCCTAAGGGACTAAACAGAGGTACACCGCTAACGGTGAGTGTTGTAACGAAGCGCAAAGAGGATGCTGTACTGATTCCGATTTCTGCTCTTCGCTCTATTGGTTCAAGAACGTATGTCCAAGTGGTAGAAGCAGATGGGAGTAAACGAGAAGTGGATGTAGAAGCAGGTCAGCAGACATCCACCGATGTGGAGATTCTCAAAGGGCTTACACCAGGGCAGAAGGTGGTTGGAAGGTAATGAAAGGTATCCCCCTGTTACGATTATTGTCTCGCAAAATGTGGAATACACGCTGGCTGACATTAAGTACCTTGATTGGTCTTATTGTGGCCGTTGGCTTCACGGTGAGTATTCCTATGTATGCTGATGGTGCACTAAAGCGAGTTGTTGCGGATTCCCTTGAGGATGAAAGCAGCGGTATGCCAGCCGGTTCATTGCTCATGAGTTATCAAGCTCCCGGCGGGACCAAAACGGATCTAAGGGCACTTGAGGATGTAGATCGATTCATTCAGCAGGATATTCCTGCAAAGATCGGATTTGATTACAATACGTATGTTAATATCAGATCCATTCGAAGTACAGAAGTCAGCCCAGAAGATCCGGAAAAAGTAGATGCAAGCCGAATTCGTACCATGACACTAGGGTCAATGAATGATCTCAAAAATCATGTCACGATGAATCAAGGCGTGCTTCCCGGAAATCAGGCTCAGGGTGATCTTATTGAAGCCGTCATGCTGGAGGAAGGAATGTACCGAAATGATCTGCATGTGGGAGACATCATGGAGTATCCCGTATACAGCGGTCTAGATCTTACTCTTCGAGTCAAGATTGTTGGTGCATTTACACCGGATGATACAGCTGATCCATACTGGGTTCAGGGTTTTGAAGGAATGATGAATGGATTTTATGTAGACCCTGGCTTATTTGATACGTATCTTCTTGCAGATCAAAACGTGCCTATACAAACATCAAAGTGGTACTACGTTTTTGATCTTAGTCAGATTAAAACGAGTCAGCTTCCTTCCTTAAGCAGTACACTCGAGCGTCTTGATATTGAACTTTATCAGAAGCTAAAGGACACAAAAGTGGATATTTCTTTCGGAGATTTACTTGCTAATTTTCGAAAACAAAGCTTACAGCTTCAAACGATGCTTTTTACACTAGCGGTGCCGATGATTGCGATGGTGTTTTATTTTATCGTGATGAATGCTAGACAGTCTCTGCAAAAGCAGGAAAGTGATATCGCCGTTCTTCGCAGCCGCGGGGCTTCTGCCAGACAGATCGTCATTCTATATTTACTGGAGGGCATTGTCCTAGGAGCAATTGCGATGGTTGCAGGACCTTTTCTCGGCTGGTTTATGGCGAAAAGCATCGGCTCAGCAAGTGGGTTTCTGTCCTTTGTTGATCGTAAATCGATCCCAATCGGAATCACACAAGATGCAATTCTACTCGGTGTCGTTGCTGTACTTGCTTCGATTATCGCTTCTGTAATTCCCGCGATGGGGTATGCCAGATCGACGATTGTTGATGCCAAACGCAGGCAAGCAAGAAGTGATAGAAAACCTTTTTGGCAGCGTTGGTATATGGATATTTTATTGCTAGGCCTTGCTGGTTACGGTTACTATCTGTTCTATGAAAGGCAGATGCTGACGTTTCAAACCGGGATGACCACTGATCAGCTTCAAGTACAACCATTTTTATTCTTTGTCCCTGCACTATTCATTTTTGCAGCAGGATTATTCTTCTTACGTATCTTTCCTTGGATTCTCAGGTTCTTCAGCTGGATGGGACGTAAAATCTTTCCGGTACCTATCTACCTTACGCTAACACAGCTTTCTCGCTCTTCTTCTTCTTATTACCCGCTCATGATCTTGCTCGTACTTACTTTGGGTCTTGGTGTATATAATGCATCTGCTGCGAGGACAATTGACCTGAATTCAACTGAACGTACTCTGTATCGGTATGGAACGGATGTAGTGATGCAGACGGTATGGGAAGGAACCGCAGAGATGTTACCGAGCACAGGCGGAAATGCAGGTAACGGAGGAGGTTCTGGATCACCAGGTACAGGAGGAGGTAACCCAGGTGCTGGAGGCGGGGGGAACCCTGGCGGTGGAGCTGGAGGCGGCGGTTCGGGTTCGCCTGCTCCAAGTAAAATAATATATTCTGAACCACCTTTTGAAGTTTTTCGCCAGCTACCTGGTGTAGAACATGCTGCTAGAGTATTGCAGACCAAGGGAAATGTAGTCATATCAGGTAAATCGGCAGGCCAAGGGATGGTAGTGGGCATCGATAACGTTGATTTTGCCGAGGTTGCCTGGTTCCGTAATGATTTGTTCCCCGCGCATCCCAATAAATATCTTGACCTGCTGGGTCATTATGAGGGAGCAGTCATCATTCCGTCTGGGTTTGCTGAGAAATATCAGCTGGAAAGTGGAGATGTACTATCGATTGCCTTGCAGGAACAGATGATGGATTTTGTTGTTTTTGGCATTCTGCCGTACTGGCCAGCTCAGTACCCGGATGAGACGCCCTTTTTTATAACCAATCTGGATTATATCTACGATCAAGTTCCTATGACTCCATACGAAGTGTGGCTCAAAATGGAACCTGATGCGCTGGTTGCACCGCTTATTGAGCGGCTTGGGCGAGATAGTATCGAGCTGTCTTCTGTAAAAGATGTGCGAACTGAACTCGTCGCTGAAGGCAAGCATCCTTCAAGGGGAGGGGTATTTGGTATCCTCAGTCTCGGATTTCTGGTATCCATCTTGATCTCACTTATTGGATATGTGCTGTATTGGTTCTTTAACTTATCTGGACGTGTTGTTCAGTTCGGGGTACTTCGCGCAATGGGTCTGCCTCGCGCACAGCTCAGCGGGATGTTGTTACTGGAACAGATTTTTACCGCAGGATTATCGATTGTACTTGGAATTGGGATCGGTGAACTCGCAAGCAGGTTATTTTTACCCTTCCTCCAGACTACAGATAATGTAAAACAGCAAGTACCTCCATTTCGGATTGTTTTTGAACAAAGTGACACGCTTCAGTTGTATGCAGTGACGCTTGTAATGCTGCTGATTGGTGCAGGAATGCTGCTGTGGCAAATCCGGAGACTGAAGGTGCATCAAGCCGTCAAAATGGGAGAGGAGCGGTAAGATGATCCACTGTGAAGGTCTGGTCAAAATTTATAAATCAAGTGAAGTCGAAGTGGTTGCCCTCCAAGGACTCAACCTCACGGTTGAGGACGGAGAAATGATGGCGATCATTGGGAACAGCGGAAGTGGGAAATCTACGCTTCTAAATATTTTAGGCGGGCTAGATCGCCCGTCTGCAGGAACTGCTGTCGTTGGTGATTGGGATCTGCTCAAGATGACAGAACCTCAGCTCGTCGAATATAAACGTCATACCGTCGGATTTATATGGCAGAATAACGGTCGCAACTTACTTCCATATATGACAGCGCTCGAGAATGTGGAGACACCGATGATGCTTGGCGGTAAATATGATCGCGGATATGCCAAACAGCTGCTGGAGTGGGTAGGTCTTAAAGATCGCATGCATTCAAGACTTTATCAACTATCTGGCGGGGAACAGCAGAGGGTCGCGATCGCGATCTCCTTATCTAATAAGCCAAAGTTGCTGCTTGCGGATGAACCTACCGGCTCGGTAGACAGCGAGACTAGTGACCGTATTATGGATATTTTTCGCAAAATGAATCGGGAACTCGGAATTAGTATTGTCATTGTTACACATGATCTAGAGCTCGCGAATAAAGTGGACCGGATTGTTGCTATTCGGGATGGACTGACGAGTACTGAGTTTGTGAAACGAAATGATAGTCTCGATACGGAACGCGTTCCAGGCAGTAAAGAAGTGCATGAGGCGTTTGTTATCATTGATCGTGCTGGAAGACTTCAGGTACCAAGAGAATACTTAGAGGCACTATCCATCGATGAGCGGGCTACGCTCGAATTTGATGGGGAGCGCATCGTCATTACGCAGCCGAAGTAACCATAGAGAGGGAGATTATCTAATGAAAAAGAGGTCTTTGTTAGCTCGTCCTGTTGTGACATTGCTTACTTGTATGACACTGGTTGCACCGGCGATTGCGGGCTGTACAGCAGCTGAACCATCACAGGAGCAAGAGCGGGTATTGCGAGTGGGGACGCTATATGGAAGTAATGATGATTCCTACTTCCGTCAGCAGTATACGGATGTGTTTGAAGTGCTAAACGATAATATAACGATTGAGATTGTACCTGCCATTGATCAGAGCGAGTATCAGTACTATGATTACACCCAAAAGGAACAACCTGAACAGCCGGATCAACTTGAATCAGTGAAGAAGATGCTGACCGGGGATAATCCAGTGGACGTTATTATTGGCGATGTAAGTACTATGAGGTCTTTGATCCAGGAAAATATGCTCAAGCAGCTAGATCCTCTCATTGCCGAAGATAAATTTGATACAAGTGATATTGTACCGACAGTACTAGACGGAATTAAAGACATAGGTGATAACAGTATCTATGCGTTAACTCCGACATTCTCTTCTTCTGCTTTATTTTATAACAAGGCAATCTTTCAAAAAGCAGGCGTAGAACCGCCGGTTGATGGATCAACGTGGGATGACATTTTTGACAAAGCGCGCCGTGTTACGAGTGGAGAAGGGAAAGACCAAATTTATGGCATATCCTTAAATCAATGGGGAAGTGATGCGTTCTATGATGCGCAGACCTATGCAGCCCCTCTTCAATTGCGTACTTATGACGAAAAGGCAGAGAAGATGACGGTGGATAATGATTCATGGGAAAAAGTATGGTCTACTATTTCTAAGCTAGCTCGTGACAAAGTTCTGGCGGGGCAAGATGCGATGAACAATAACTCAGGGGCACCTGAGGTGTTTAATCCATTCCAAGGCAACTTGTTTATGGAAGGCCGTGCCGCGATGGTCATCGCTGATTATGGTTATGTAACCCGTCTGATCAATGACAATAAGTATGCAGAGAAGAACGAGAAATTTAATCCTGTTGAATGGGATGTCGTGACTCCGCCCGTGCATCAAGAGAAACCTGGTGTTGGCGGCAATGTCTATCTCAGCAATTTAATGGCCATTAACAGCAGCGCCCAGAATTCAGATGATGCATGGGAATTTATTAAATTCCTAAACGGTGAAGAATGGGCAAAGATAAGAGCCAGAAGCAGTTACGAACTTGTGTCTCGGAAGAGTTATATTAAGCCAAAAGAAGGTTTGGATTATAATATCGGTGCATTCTATGCACTAAAGCCAATTCCACCGATGAATATGAATCAGTACCAGCTGTATCAAAAAATGCCGAATCTGTGGCAAGTCGATCAAGTAGGACAGAAATATTTTAAACAAGTACTGGATAACAAAAAGACACCAAAAGAAGCACTGGCAGAATGGCAAAAAGAAGGGGACGAAATGTTGCTTAAACTTCAAAAAGATCCTAAAGCCTCTTTTGAAGATAAATTGCAATAGGGAGCATCTAGGAGAGATTACTTATCATGCTTATCATGAAATGGGTTCGGAAATTGCTGGTTTGGCTATTGTGGGTTGTATTAATTTTGTTATTCCTTTTTGGTCTCGTTTCCTTGATTGCGATCGTGTTGTTGGCCATTGCAGATTTTACGGAACCGTCATAGATGGGCAAGAAACGTATTATTGATAATATGTGTTTGAATATTTGATCTGTAACTCTGAGTAACAGCGATTTGGCTGCTGCTCAGAGTTTTTTTATAGAGAGGGGGTTATTTCATATGAAAGAAGGGTATCCTGCTAAAGCAGCTTTAAAATAGAGTAGAGTTAAAGGAAGATGACTCGATTGAACTGGATCTATTATGCTAGACTATATGTTTCAAAGTTCCAGGCAGGATGTCTGGCTAAACGGATGGAGCAAGACGGATGGATTTACGGTCATGACGATCCTAAGCAGGTTGAAGTATATCAATCTCGTAAAGGCAAATATGGCGTTCGATTTATTCCGTAAAAAGGCCTTGACATTTCTATTGCATATCGTGTATATTATTAGAGGTCGCTGTTTTGATTAACTAATGACGCGGGGTGGAGCAGCTCGGTAGCTCGTCGGGCTCATAACCCGAAGGTCGCAGGTTCAAATCCTGCCCCCGCAATTGAAGTACCTACAGCGCTTCATCAACAATTACTAGATGTGTAATTGAAATGATCAGGGCCCTTAGCTCAGTTGGTTAGAGCGGTCGGCTCATAACCGATTGGTCGGGGGTTCGAGTCCCTCAGGGCCCATTATGAAGAAAAAACCCTCTTGCAGAAATGCAAGAGGGTTTTTTCATTTTTATTTTAATACAGTGCAAATGATTCTATTGAAATATGTCTTTAGTAGCAGGAGTTTAGACCTATATATCGAATATATATCTAGATTCAAGAAAGATTGCTAAAGATCGTGAGGGATATTCGTCCTTGAAAGTACAAATCCAGAAAGAAGAGGGATTCACATTGGTGGAAGTACTTGCAGCCACCATTATTTTATCTATTGTTTCTCTAGTCGTTGTCTCCTATTTTATGAACGCACATTCCTATGCCAAATCGAATCAGAACAAGACAGTCATGGTGAATTTAGCACGGAATGCGTTGGTTTATTTGGAAAAGCAGGATTTTACGAAGATGGAAGAATACTTCAAAGCAGATAAAGAAGTATCGCCGATAATAAAAGGGAGTTCCTGCACCCAGGTAACGGAGTGTAAGTATGATTCTTTATTCATGAATGCTCACTCTCTTCCAGAGGTACTTAATCCGAAGGTGAATAATGTGCAGTATGAGCTTGTTATTTCGTATCAGTCGAAGCTTCATCAGCAATTACAGGATGGTACTAAACTTAAAAGCTTGGAAGTCAACAGTGGTATAGATTCTGCGCAAGACCGTGAATCATCAGCCGGTTATTTACTGCCAGTGAAAGTTACCGTTATTGGGCCTGGTGGACCAAGGGGACATAGAAGCGAAGCCGTAGTGGAGGGTTATATTACAGATGAAAAAATCAGAAGATAACCTGCATCAGGATGCGGGTTTTACCCTTGTTGAATTAATCGCGTCTATTACGATTTTTACAATCCTTGTTGGACTAATCTCGGTTATTACGTTCTCTGGATTTCGTGAGTACAACCGCATAACTATAGAGAATGCACTGCGGGATGAGGGTGATCTCATCATGTCGTCCATTATGACGGAACTATATACCTTTGCTCCAGAATCTATCGAAAATAGTAAGGAAGGTATCGTTCTTAGCAGAGAACAAGCAGGTAAACCGGAACATCGAGAAATAGCCATCCGAGAAGGAGCTCTAGTGATAGGAGAATTTATATCTACAACAGCTTTAGCTGAAGAGGAAGAATACATATCTAGCACAGCTACTACTTCGATACAAGCCGCACTTGATCAGTCCATCATTGTGGCAAAAACGGCAGATGAAAGGCTTTGTCAGAACGATGCTTACTGTGAGACTGGACTTATCTATATCAAACTTGTACTTCAAAGACAGGATAATGATCGTGAGTATTCGCTTGAACTAGAGAGTAAATTCGGATTTTAGGAGAACAAGCACATGTTTAATTTTAATAAAATAGCTCGGATTTTTTCAGTGCGGGTAAAGAAAATAGCGGTAAAGGCTTCTGCTGCGGAACACGGTTCTGCGCTTGTGCTCGTTATGTTTATTGCCCTCTTGCTTACCATCCTTGGGGCTGCTGTATTAAGTGCCGCAGTCGGAGGTGCTCAGCGGGCAGAGACTCGGGAGAATGATGTACAAAGCTTGCATCTTGCCGAAAAAACACTGGAAGAAGTCATCGCTGGTATGACCTCAAACCTGCAATCCATTGTCACTAAAAGTATAGATGGTACTCAAGAAGAATTAGAACACGAGGTAGACCTCTATCTATCTGGTTTAGAGCAAGGAGCCTATAAGGACCTTATAACGAGTACAGAGCTGACAAATGCAACAGGTAAGCTGCTTCAACTGGATTATAAAAAAATAAGTTATAAACAACAGGCAGCGGCCTATAATGTTACGCTAACCGTTGAAGCAGAGGTAAATGGAGTTCAGCGTGAACTCACGCAAGAAGTCATTTTTGATACCTATCCTGACTTTTTGAAATACACATTAGGTTCAGAAAGCGATTTAACTATTAATGGTTCTCCTTATATCCAGGGGAATATTTATGCAGGGAATAAACTGAGGATCGGGGATAAGGCGAAATACTATTATCAGTCGAAGAATGTACATACGTTGTTCTCGTCTCCTCTTCAGCTGGATGGAGAAGCGCATATTCAATCACTTAGACAAGTCTTATACACTTTGAACGACTCTACGAAAAGCGCCGAAGAATGGCTTGGCGAAGAATCGAGTAGTGAATTCATTATCCCGGAGAAACAACTGCGTGTTCGAAATCATCGCAAGTTTGTACAGTTGAACGTAAGAGAGTCCTTTATAGATAAAGTTATAGAGTCTTTAAAAGACTCAGCAATTGACAGATCACTTATTAGAAATCACATGAGTAATCGTACGTTAGGCGAGTTTCTACGAAATTATCCTGTATTTTATGATGCGCCAGATCAAATCCCGATAAAACCGAATGTTCCTGAACAATCAGATAAACCGGAAGACCAGAATGCCTGGGCTTATTACAGGAGCCAAATCGAACGTTTTACAAAACCGGAGAAGTCTTTTATCTACCGTGGCGATCTAACCTATGATGGTGTGGAGCTAACAGGAATTGAATACGGGTCTAAGAGTGGTAAGTGGTTTGTTGTAGACGGAGATTTCACCATTAATAATTACAAGGACACGCCTATAGTGATTCAGGCAAATATATTGGTTACAGGAAAATTGCAGATTAGAGGTAATGTCCAGCTTGATTCAACCATATTCGTTTTAGGTCCATCAGGAGGAGAGGGATATGCTACTCTTGTGGAAGATGCTGCGATCAGTGGTTCTGGGGTAGTGATGTCAGAAGGTGCGGTACTTATTAACCGGCTGGATGCTTTTCAGAGTAATACGGAAGTAATACAGGCTTTCTTCTATACTGATTCAACAGCAGAGCTCTATGGGGTAGGTTCGATCCTTTCTTTAAGCGGCGGCTTCTTTGCCAAAGGAGATCTTACGGTCAATGCAGTGCGTGGAGAGACATTTGCTGGAAATGGGGCCATTCAAATTACGCCAGGGACCGATTTGGTTCGGTTCTCGGCTAGGTATAATGAGGAGGTGTACAGGCAGCAGCAGGAGGGTCTTCCAAGGGTTAATCAGATGAGTGTCCAAGTGGGGGCAATCAAATTGAATTAATATATTTGTAATTAAGCGAAAAAATAACCCGTGCAGGGTGTGAATGTGGTTCTCCCTGCACAGGTTATTTGTTTTGGTCTAGTATCGATCATCGCTGATCTTTGCGTTAACTTTTACGGTGCCTTTGGCTGTAACTTTACTCTGTCCGGCTTGGGGGCTGTTGTAAGTAACCGTAATAGTCGCAGCGCCTCTTTTTATTCCAGTGACAATACCCATATCATTTATCGAAACAACAGAAGGAGCACTGCTGGACCAAGTGAGTCTATCTTTTAGCAGGTAGGGATCAAAATCAACTGGGAAAGGTGTAAGTTTATTCAGTAACAAATTTTCAGAACCCCCAATATCAAGTGTCGTATCTGATAAATGCAGACCTTCGAGCCTCGGATCAATGCTCACCCATTTAACAGCGGTTAATGGAGGAGATCCTTCGTCATCACTTAGTGAGAGTTTTACTTCAACCTTATCCTTTGATTTAACTCCCGTTAGTACTGCACTTCTTCCATTCTCTGAAGGGGTTAGCGTAGCGTATGTTTTACCATCTCCGGTTAAGTACCATATAAAATGCTTTACATCCGGGTTATAGGGGATGGTACCAGCATGTAGGGTTATTGGATCTCCAACCATTACTTGGCTTGGTCCATCTATGAAAATCTCCTTGATCGGCTCGCTGATTGTGATCGTGTGTTCGCTTGATAGAGAACCGTTTGGAGCCCGATCTGTCAAAGCAGTGACCACGACGGTGACAGTTCCCTTCTTAATCGCCAAGATATCGATTTTACTTGGGTCATTTAGATTTGGATGCAAGGCAACCTGATCGGAATGACTCTGTCCGTTAGCGGTTTTTACCTCCCACCGATACCCGGTTACATTTTCGCTAGCTGTGATATAGATCGCTTCAAGCGAGAGTGTTTCTTGTGTTTTTGCTGTAGCAGGTCCCAAAATGGTTAAGCTTCGGTTGATAACCTTGATAGTCACGATTGAAGTAACCTCGCTTCCGTCTATTGCAGAAACTTCTAGTTTTGCGATCCCGCCCTTCAGACCACGAACCACTCCTTCATTAGATACTGCAGCTATATCAGGGTTCAGACTTCTCCATTGCAACATTTTATTATCCGCATCTTCTGGAAGTACAGTTGGCGTGATCTTATGCTCCGTACCAACTAGAATCGTTGTACCTTCGGCCTCAATTTTCTCTACTTTGACTACAGCTTTGAGTAACAATGTCGGGAACAAAGAAGTAACGCGTGAAATGGGCGCGGATGGCTCTGATGGCTCTGATGGCTCTGATGGTTCTGGTAGATCTGGTGGAACTGATGGATCTGATGGACCTGGTTCGGTTGGAGGCAGATCAATGTCGCCTTGAAACGGGCTAGACTGGATCAAGAAACCTCCGCCGGGTTCCATATTTCGGACGATTACGGTACCGATAACATTACCTTTTAGATCATAATTGGCTTTTGGGGCCAGAATTGAACCGTATATTTTAATTCCCGTTGTAGAAACCGAAGAAGCGTTATAAAAATTATACAGTACGTGATTTGAATCCACATCCCTAAGGGTGAGTCCACCGCTCATGGATGCTGATGCACCGTCCACATTCACGATCACAGTAGAACCAGCAGGAGCATAGATACAAGTGGAACTGGATGAAGCTAGCATTTTCTCTGTTACATGAAAAATATTTACGGCATCATTTTTCCCATCCAATATGAGTTGACAACCATTTTGATCTTGATTCGTGATCACAGGCTCAGCTGTAGCTGGAAGCTGTGAAAGTTGTTCTGATAAAGAGAGAAGGCTTCGATTGAGATTATCTGCGTATAAATTAGGTTCACGGACAACTTTTGAAAGATGGTAATCACGTGTAGTCAGCTTAGTACCGTAGGCTGCTCTCCCATGGAATTCTCCATCACCCAACTTTAATTCTTTTCCGGCAACAATCGAATAGGTGGGGGAAGGAGCATTCGTTTCCGTCCTCAACATTTCACCTACATTAAAGTTGTACAAGGTGATGCTTCCGCCTGTAATAACCCTCCCATGGAAAGTGAATCCAGAGTTTTGAACATCATTTAATGCATACAAGGAAAGATCAGCCGGAAGTCCAAACGGTGATAAAGGACCCATGTCTGGGAAAAGCTCAGATATATCCCTGTATTTTTGTTGCCCATCTATTTGTTCCTCTTCTAACTGTACTGCTGCACGAAGATCATCATATTCCAGTTGGGACTGATCCAGTAAATACACCCCTTTGCTTAGAGGTCTGACTGTTATGGTATAAGTTATGGGTTCCTGAGTCTTTGGAACATACATCTTAACTCCGTTCTGCTCTTTGAATTCATAGAAAATATCTCCAAGTGGTAAACGAAGCTGATAACCCGAAGATATGTCCCCAACCGTTATTGCACCATCAGGTGTATTATCGATGTTCAGCTGAGCAGGGAACGTTTCTGTATACTCAAGATTGGATAAAACCAAATTATTTATGTCTTGTATGCCTTTATCCACCTCACTGTATGGAATGGATTTGGGTGTAATTTGATAGGTAATGCTCACAGGTTCATTTTTCTTAAGTTCATTGTTAATGACATGATCAGAAAGATGCCGGGTTGTTTCGAGCATTACTGATTTTTTCTCAAAGTTTAATACAAGGGATTGAACAGCTTTTGCTCCTTGTTTATCCTCGGCTGTAATTTCGATCTCCAGTTTTCCTCCCTCGGGGAGCGGGTTCTTGAACGTCTGTGTAATTGTCTGTCCTGTGGTAACGGATTTATTTCCCACTGACATATTAGGTAAGGCAATGCCATCCGCTTTAAACTGGATGCTGGTCATTATATTTCGATCTTTAAAGTCCCAGTCGTCCACCGTAAAACTAACTGTAAAATCCTTCTGATACGATGGTCTGCTGCTATTATTCTCTGGCGATAGAATCGTAATTTCAGGAGCATGGTTTGCCCCTGCAAAAGCACGGTACATGGTATTTACAAACAATTTTTGTTCCCAGACTGGAAACTGAGCAGAGAGGTTACTCTGGAAAATATGTCCTGTACCTGAGTAGGTGATATTTCCTTTGGAATAGGTATAGTAATGATTCCAACTGTCACTTGTATCTCGGCTGCCTCCTGAAATATTGTACCAAGGCACAACAGAGTCATCTTCAAGATCAAGTGTAAAATACTGGTTATGCGTAGTAGCTACGCGGTATAATGGCTCACCTATATTATTTGTCTTATCCAGTTGGAATGGATAATCTGTTAGCAGCCCGCTGTTTACCGCAGCAACGGTATTGGATTTTTCTGGACCCCTAAGACCTAAATTTGTCTCCGGCTTTATTTGTCCCGTCATCTTCTGGAATTTGCTTATCCACTCTGCTGTACTTGCATAGATCGTGTCGTGTGTAAACATAATGCTTTGTTTTGTTTTTTCGCCAAATTCTACAACACCATCCGCTGCTAATGAACTGATATCTGCTTTCGTATTATAGATGTCAGCAAATCCAAAGATCAGCATGTCATATATTCCGTTTAATCCATACCCTTGTTTGGAATTGTAATTTGCTTTTATATACTCGTTGAACTCGGTTATTGTTTTCGTTTGGATACTCAGTTCATAATCTTCGTTTTTCAAAAAGCTTTGATTCATATTTTCTGTATATAACAGACTGCTCGTCCGGACGGATTCTTTTGCAGGAAGGACCTGTAGAATGGATACCTGGGTCTTTTTACCGCGAAACCGGATGGTACCTGTATCATAATCTTTGAGCTGATTGGGATTCAGCTGATCTATAATTTCGATTTTCCAGTAGAGCAGACCAGAATAAGTCTTAGGAAGTTTGTAAGCGATTTTCCCGGTTGGACCTGTTTTTAATGTGGTAGTTGCTACGATCTGTTCTTTGCTTAGCTTTGAAGACTTATCAACAGTTAAATATAGATTTGCAGTTATGGGCCGCTTTGCAAAATCTTGCCGATTGGACACTTCAAACTCAAAACTCAGTTCATCACCAATGTTATAAATGTGACCGGGGTTCACTACGTAATCAATAATGGAGTCTTTATTCGTTATCTGTAGCCGGGGTCTCTGTTTAAGTTTTGATAAATAAGGTGAGCTACCTTCATTAAGTTCTGTTAGTAACTGTACGGACGAGGCATTGTCTACAAATATAACATTAGGCTGAGCGGCCGTGGATCGGTATGAATTAAAATAGTTATACAGATTCCCTGGTTTTCCCCCTTGTTGCTCATCAAAGGGTTGCGTATGTAAAAAAACATATAATCCTCTATTAATATAGTTATCTATTATTTCCTTTGCCTTCAATTTGGTTATATCGTTCATCACTGTTTTTGTATTATGGTCATTCCCTTGCACAGGTTTGGTGCTATACACCCCGGAGCCAATATAAATTGCATCGTATAAACCATCAAGTTCATTTCGTAGAGATACGAATTTTTTCATGCTCATTGTTTCCACAGTGATCCCTAGTTTATCTTTTTGAAGAGAAGATAGGTCAGTTGTACCAGAATCCGTTATTTCGAGTAGTCGGATTTTGTAGGCGGATGAATTCGCTTCTGCTGTAGTAAAAAAGTCCTTGATTTGCATGGTGAAAAAACAAGCGATAAATAATATTAATATAAATAGTCCGAGTATTTTATTCTTCTGAATATATTCCTTCATAATCATGAACTCCCCTCTCTTCATTGGAAAAAGACTGATGCATCATAGGAATAATTCATTATTTCTTCATCCCCATGTTTATTTATTAATCGTTGTAAACTCAAATATGATGTTTCTAAATACATTGTTTCAGGAATTTCTACATTGTAAATATTCCCAAAATATGATATATATCATTCTAGGACAAAATACATATCTAATCAATATATTAGTAGGTTTAAAGTATTATTATTTTGGTGTAATAGAGAAATGTATTTGGAATCGAGTGAGTAATTAGACTTGTTTCTACAGCCAAGTGATTGTTTTCATTGTTATTCAGAATTATAGCCAGGGTACTCGAGGTGATCTGTTATGACCGTTATTAAAAAAAGGCTGGGGGATTTGCTGGTCGAGAACGGAATTATCTCACAGCAACAATTACAAGAAGCGCTTGTAAAGCAGCGGGATCTAAAAATGAAACTTGGGGATTTACTTATCTCTCATGGTTACATTACAGAACAGCAGCTGATCGAAGTATTGGAATTCCAGCTAGGTATCCCTCATGTCAGTCTATTTAAATATCATATTGATCCTGCAATCACTCAGATTATTCCCGAAAGTATGGCTAAACGTCATCAAGTGCTGCCTTTTATGAAAGAAGGCGGGAAGCTTATGGTGGCTATGGTCGATCCACTCGACTATTTCGCAATTGAAGATTTGCGGATGACGACGGGATTTCGAATTGAACCCGCTATTTCAACACGGGATGATTTGCAGCGAGCGATTGCGAGGCATTATGGACTTCGCGACTCCATGAGTCAGATGATGGTGGAACTTCCCACTCAGGAAGAGTTTCAAGAAACAGAGATAACGGACGAAGCTTCTCCCATTGTCAGACTCGTCAATCAAATGATACAGCAAGCTGTGCAGTTAAAAGCCTCGGATATTCATATGGACCCGAGTGAAGATTATTTAGCAATCAGATACCGTATTGATGGGACACTGCGAACAGAACGTCAGGTTCCAAAACAGATGCAAGGATATATTACGGCGAGAATTAAAATCATGGCAGAGCTTAATATAGCGGAGCGAAGATTACCTCAAGATGGGCGGATGAAAATACAGCTGGATTATCGAATGATCGATATTCGGGTTTCCACACTTCCGACGATGCATGGCGAGAAGATTGTGCTTCGTCTTTTGGACCAATCATCAGGTGTAGAATCCCTTGATCAACTCGGGTTTAGTGAGAAGAATAGTGAGTTATTCAGACAGATGATTGAACGTCCATACGGTATTCTCCTTATTACAGGACCGACAGGAAGCGGGAAGACAACGACTCTTTATTCCGCTTTGAATCATCTGAACAAAGAAGACGTCAACATCATTACTATTGAGGACCCCGTGGAATATCAGCTTGAAGGAATTAATCAGGTGAATGTGAATTCAGGGGTTGGACTTACTTTTGCTGCGGGTCTTCGTTCCATTCTGAGACAAGATCCAAATGTCGTTATGGTCGGTGAAATTCGGGATACGGAGACAGCAGAGATTGCAGTTAGGGCCTCGTTAACCGGGCATCTTGTATTATCAACGCTTCATACAAACGATGCGATAAGTACCATCATGCGGCTTCGAGATATGGGAACTGAACCTTATCTTATTGCTTCTTCCTTGCTAGGGGTTGTCGCTCAGCGCCTTGTTCGAAAGATCTGTACTGAATGTAAAGAAGTGTATGTTCCTTCTGTGCAGGAATCGATTATTCTGCAAAATCACGGGATTAAAACAGGTCAATTATATGCAGGTAAAGGTTGTGGATACTGTAATAATACCGGTTATCGTGGGCGTGTAGCGATTCATGAAGTTCTGAAAATTGATGATGCGCTTGCTTCCCTGATTGCTTCCTCCGCATCGGTAGAAGAAGTGCGCTACATGGCTCAGCAGAAAGGGCTTGTTCACTTGATGACGGACGGCCTTATGAAAGTAGGAAGTGGAATTACGACGATTCAGGAGATCATGAGAGAGTCTGTTTCACATAGCTAGGAGGAACAAGGGAAATGCACAATCATAGTATCATCCATCTGCTCAGACTAGCTTATGAATCGGGTGCCTCTGATCTTCATATATCGCTTGATTCCCCACCTATCCTGCGTATTGATGGATTGCTGAAACCCGTGGAAGGTGAGTTTATTTCTTCAGAAGAGGCATGGGGAATGGCAGAATTCCTTCTTGGCACGAAAGGATATGAAGAATTTCAAGAACGGGGAGAACTGGATTTTGCTTATTCTCTCGAAGATGGACACCGGTTTCGCATCAATGTTTATAAACAGCGTGGTGAAGTTAGTATTGCCGCTCGCCTCATTTCTTCACAAGTAAAAGGGCTGGATGAACTGGGTTTACCCTCGGTGGTGCGCACGGTGGCTGAAAAATCACAAGGTCTCATTCTAGTAACAGGGAGAGCTGGAAGCGGTAAATCTTCTACGCTGGCTTCCATTATCGATTATATTAATCGCAATGAACGTAAGCATATTATTACGCTGGAAGATCCGATCGAGTACATACATACCAAAGGATCAAGTCTTGTGGAACAGAGAGAAGTAGGAACGGATACGTTGAGCTTTGCGAGTGGTCTAAGAGCAGCGCTTCGTCAAGATCCTGACGTTATTTTAGTAGGAGAAATGAGAGATTTAGAGACAATCACCGCAGCGGTTACCGCGGCAGAAACAGGACATTTGGTTCTTTCAACACTTCATACCACAGATGCACCGCAGACGATTGATCGGATCATGGATGCTTTTCCAGGACACCAGCAAGCCCAGATTCGTGCACAATTATCATCTGTTCTCGTTGCTGTCATATCACAGCGTCTGTTTCCAAAAGCGGAGGGGAAAGGCCGAGTATGTGCTGCTGAAGTGATGATTAATACGCCTGCCGTAGCCAATCTCATTCGCAGTGACAAAACGCATCAGATTAAAAGTGTGATGCAAACGTCAAAAGCATTTGGCATGCAGACGATGGAAATGGCTGTACGTGATCTTGTGAAAGAGGGACAAGTACTTGCTTCGAGTGCAAGGTCATATATGGCAGAGGTGAGTTCTGGATGAAACAATTTGAATATGTAATCAAGACAAACCGTGGGAAACAGATCCGCGGCAAACTGGGTGCTGCAGATAAAAAGACGGCAATGGAAGAACTTCGTAAACGAGATGTGACGGTATTCTCGCTAGAGGAAACGAAGCAAACCATTTTACAAATGGATATTTACATTGGAAATCCGGTAAAGCCGATTCATTTCATTATCTATTGCAGACAATTTGCCACTTTGATTCGGGCGGGTGTATCTATTGTTGATGCCAATCAGATTCTTACGGAACAGACGGAGAGCAAACCGCTGAAAAAAGCATTGTTTGATGTAAATTCGAGTCTGCTGAGAGGGATATCGTTTTCTCAAGCAGTGCAGGATCACAAGCGGATATTCCCACCTTTATTTGTCAGTATGATTCGGGCGGGTGAAGAAGCAGGTGATTTAGAAGGAACGCTTGATCGGCTTGCACTCTATTACGAGAAACAGCACAGTACAACCGAAAAGATCAAATCTGCACTCACCTATCCACTTACAGTGGGGATTATGGCGATTGCAGCCGTTGTATATTTACTGTGGGCGATTGTTCCTCAGTTTGTCACGATGTTCGAGTCCATGGATGCGGAGCTTCCGATCATTACACAGATGGTTCTTATGCTCAGTAACAGCATACAGCGTCAGTGGTACTTCTGGTTACTGGGTGTTCTGCTGATGATTATACTTTACCAGGTATGTAAGCGTACCGAGCGAGGGGCTTATCTGCTGGATTACCTCAAATTGAAGGTGCCTGTATTCGGTAAGTTGAATCAAAAAGGTTCCATTGCTCAGTTCACAAGAACGTTTGCTTCCTTGTATGCAAGTTCCGTGCCTGTGCTGCAGGCTTTGGCTATTGTTGAAGATATTTCAGGGAATAAAGTCATCGGTAAATACATTCACAGCGCAGGGGATTCACTTCGTCAAGGGAAGCCTTTATCTGAACCGTTAAAGAAAGCGTGGGTATTCCCGCCACTCGTTACGCAGATGATTGCGATTGGAGAAGAGACAGGGTCACTAGATCAAATGCTAGAAAAGGTAGCTGATTTTTACGAGATGGATATAGAGAATACAGTCGATCGGATGAAGTCTTTGCTGGAACCCCTGCTTATCGCTTTTTTAGCGGGTGTTGTTGGTATTATTGTAGCGTCAATTATGCTGCCGATGTTCAGTATCTACGGCAATATGTAGATTTTATATAACAAATAATAAGAGTGTGAAAGGGGATTTACCATGTTAACACAAGCACTGAAAGCAAGAAAAGCAAGACTCGCAGATGAGAAAGGTTTTACGTTGATTGAGTTGCTCGCTGTTATTGTTATTTTGGCTATTATCGCGGTTATTGCTATTCCGCTTATTGGTAATGTGATTGATAACTCGAAGGAAGATGGTGATATTGCTACTGCACGTCAAATTTATGATGCGGCAAGATTGTATGTTATAGGAGAAGAGGATGGGGTATTCGTTGATGCTGAAGTTCGATTACAAGATCTACAAACAAATGGATACATTGAAAATGGAATAGTTCTTCCTAGTTCTAAGGTGCCACTCGTTGGAGATACGACCATTGTCCTTTTTGACGCTGATGGTGCACTAAATAGTGTTACGCTTTCTGAGCCTCCTCATGGGAGAGATAATGGTCTGATTAATGCTCCTGAAATTATTGGAAACGAGACAGAATAGTAGATTCTAGATATATATTTAATAGATAATTAACTCCAACCTCAACATCCTACAGGAACCACGGGCAACATCCCTGGTTCCTGTTTCAAATTTAATGCGAAAGTGAACCGATTCCCATGACCCTTTTTATTGTGATATACGTATCAGTTCTTGGTCTCGTATTAGGCTCGTTTTTTAATGTAGTTGCACTCCGGGTACCTGTCGGAAAATCAATCATCAATCCGCCTTCTTGCTGCGGTAATTGCGGAACAAAACTATCAGCAGTTGATCTTATCCCTGTTGTCAGTTATCTCATTTCTCGTGGGAAATGTAGATATTGTGGTGATTCCTTATCTCTCTTATATCCAGCGGGAGAAGCACTTACGGGTTTACTTTATTTATGGATCATCTTGCGTTTTGGGGTTACGTCTGAGGGAATGATCGGCCTTCTGCTTGTTAGTCTGACTGTCATTGTTAGTCTATCTGATCTCAAATATATGAGAATTCCGAACAAAGTTTTGCTTTTCTTTGCGCCGTTACTATTACTGGGGGTTTTACTTTTTCCTACTCAGCCTTGGTGGGAGCATGTACTTAGCGGTTTGCTTGGAGGGGGAATCATCCTGCTATTCGCTCTACGGGGCGGAATGGGGATGGGGGATGTGAAATTATTTGCGATATGCGGATTCGTCCTTGGGGTTCCCGAGCTGATCCTTGCTTTTCTGATTGCCTGTTTACTAGGAACGGTCATTGGAGGAGGGATGATGCTGATCGGGCGAGTATCGCGCAAGCAACCCATACCTTTTGGTCCATGGCTGATGATCGGGACCTTAATCTCTTATGGCTATGGTTCCGAGATCATTCAGGGATACCTTTCACTTATCTTATAGGAGGATGCAACTATGCTGGGCAGAACGCAGAAATTAACCGGTCTTTCCATTGAACAATCCGGAATTCGCTATGTCCGTCTTGCGAAAAAAACAAAGGACATTGAGAAACATTTTTTTCTTCCTTTAGAACCGGGTGTCATGGAAGAGAATCAAATTCGGGATCGTGACACTCTATATACACAACTAAAAACAGCAGTTACAAATGAGAAGCTAAAAGGGACAGAAGTTTTCTTGTCTGTTCCGCCTTCACAGATGGTGATTCGTAAACTCTCTGTGCCAATCACGAATGGGAAACAGCTACAACAATTCATTCAATTAGAAGTGGAAACCGGCTTGCATCTGCCTTTTGAACATCCGGTCTATGATTCTATGGTAACGAGTACCGGAGATGAAGAGACGGAAATCCTTGTTTTTGCAACGCCGCGTGAAGTGATTCAAATGTATGTAGATGTGGTGGAGGAAGCGGGATTAAAAGTGGCTGGCGTAGAAATTTCGGGGACAGCACTCTCCCGGCTGATTACCTTCGGCACGACTAGAGAGTTTGGAGAGACAATGCTCATTCAGCTAGAGGCTTCCTATTTAGATGTATACATGTTTCGAAAAGGTCACTTGGTATTCATGCGTACTTTGAGTCTATATGATCTGGCTGAAGACGGGGGAGAAATATCCTCCTTAAAACTAGATGAGATTTCTGCTGAAATTGCTCGTATGCTTAATTTTTATCAATACAGTCTTCATGATGGCGAAGCACGTATTGAGGAAATCATCGTAACAGGGCAGGATCAATTAAGACAAACATTAACTTTTGAGCTGAGTACTTCTCTTCCAGAGATTCTTGTTACAGAAGAAGCATTCCTTCGGACGGGCACACAGTTACCTGTGGATGCAGATTATAATGAGTATCGATTAGCAGCAGGTGCTGCCCTTAAACCGATCGGAAGTTATAACATTAATATTTTTCCGCGAGAAGATAAAGAAGCACTTTACTTTCCTTACGTCGCTATGATTTTAGTCGGGGTCTGGATTATAGGAGTAGCAGCTACCGGAAGTTTTTATATCGTGAATAAAGGGGAAATAAGTAATCAGGAGCAGCGGATCACAACACTTCAAGAGCAGAGACAAAGTATAGAGGATGAGCTTCGGTTAGTAAATGTATCGGGTCTTAGTCCATTAGACCGTAAAGAAGTGATCCAGGAGATAAGGGAGTATCGAGATAGTCCGGTATCCATGCTAAAAGAACTTGAGCATCATCTGCCGCAGGGTGCGTTACTTAGAAATGTTGGATATACATATGGTTCGGCTATGGAAATCACGTTATATACACCGCAGATGGAACAGGCTTCTGAATATCTGAGTTCACTAAGAGAGATGTCTTTCGTTAAGGACGCAATGATTGCTAACCTGGCTAGACGTCAAACGAACCTTTCAGATGCAGCTCAAGAAAACGGGCAGTACACTGCCGTATATCAAGTTTCTTTAGACAGAGAAGTACAACCATCTGAAGAGTCAGTAGCAGGTGGATCGATGCCGGAAGATCAGGAGGAGGTGATCGGTGATGGAGCGGATAAATAAGTATAGATCTGTCATCGTACTTGCTTTACTTCTTGGTTTTGTTCTCGTATTTGCTTTTTATTGGTTAGGTCTTTCACCGACCATCGACAAGTTGGACGAACAGGGTCAGGAACTGGTTCAGCTCGAAGGAGAGAAGCAGCTGCTGCAAAACAAGCTTGACGAGATGAAAGGAAATGTGGAAGGACAGAATTCCATAGATCCAGAATGGGATGCATTACCGCAAAATGACATGGCAGATCAGTTGATATTAGATATCCGTGCTGTTAACGCACGATCGGAAGCTACGCTCAAAGCGATTGATTTCAATCTTACCCAATCTAATGAACTCCATCTTATGCTTAATGAAGAAGAGACGATGTATCCTCATATTCACGAAATAAAGATGAATGCAGATCTGGAGGGCACCTTATCACAGATTGAAAGCTGGATGAAAGAATTGGAATCCCTTCCGAGACTCATGAAGGTGGATTCATTTGCTTTACAGCACCGAAGCGAGTCGGGCAGTATGGCAGATCCTATTTTGACTGCTACTTTAGTTTTTACTAGCTATTACGAATCAGCCCCAAAGTAAAAGGAATATAAATAAAGCCCGCCTAATCTTCAATAACGGAAGAATGGCGGGTATTTTTATGTAAAATAAGGAGATTGCAAAGGAACATTTGTTCTTATATAATAAATGCAAACAAGTGTTCTGGTGAGGTGAAACATATGCCACGTAAATATATTGGCAGACAAGTGGAAATTGTATATTTAGATCGCCATGGGAAGGTAAGCCAGCGGAATATCGAGATTCACCAAATTCGTAATGGGAATATTTATTCGATATGTCTTTTTACAGGTGGGCCTCGTACATTTAATGAAGAGAACGTGCTGGCTTATCGGCCTGTAAGAACGGCAGCAAGAACAGCCTAAGGAGTTGAAGAGGATGTTACCTGATTTTGAGCGTAAACTATTACGGATTTTAGTTAATTTTAGTGGGCAGCGTGGCCGAATGCCTGCGATCTCAGAATTAGAAATAAAGACGGGAAAATCATGGACTCAAATTCGTGAGGCACTTGCGGAACTGGAGAGGAATCAGTTTATTGTATGGAAAGATAAGTCGAGTACTCGTGGAATTCTTATTATTGAGGGTTGGGAACCGCTAGAGGAAAGCAATCATCTTGCACCGAGTATTCGGCCGATTACAAGTGGAAATGGGCTCGACTACTGGACTCTATACTAGAGGTGATCTAAGTGTCATTTCATGAAATAACGAACAATCCAGGATATGACACTAAGAAGTACGCTGATTACGATACATGTAATCACTGGAAAATAGAATGTGAAATTCCCTTTCTCCACATGAATATCACCTGGTAGTCGTCCAATCGAAATAAATCTACCTACAAACATCCAAATGACACCTGCTGCAATGAGTGCGATGCCTGCTAAGATGAGCAGTTTCGGGATATTATTCATTACGAGTGTACCCTCCCTAACTTTACTTATTTGATTCCTGTCATTTGCTTAACATATCCATCAGTATCTATAGGATATTCAGAGATTTCCTAGTTTTTAATCTTAATAAATGTATACAAATAAATAAAGCCGGAAGAGTAACCTCCCGACTTTATCCTATGATTTCGTTCAAATAATTGCATTTAGATTAGCGAGTACAAGTTTGAAAGGTTTTTTTAGATCTTTTTATGCTTAGAATTCTCGTGACCTGTTCTACTTCCTCATACGGAATCCACACAGGTCCAAATGTTGTACGAAGGATAAGACGAGAAGGGTGGTCGGTTTCCACCGGAAAGCCCGAGATCGTTTCCCCATTTTTACTTTTCACTATGATTTCTTGATTTCGTTTGATGGCAATCGCCGCTTCTTTGTTCATAAGCCTATTCTCCTATGCAGATCGTAATAAGTACATAATACAGGTCTTCGTGCATCTAAAAAAAGATACTTTGTACACATGCAGTTTACTTTTCGTCTCTACAAGTAGTCTAACAGAACTAGTTCCATATTTCTACAAATATCCAAAAAAGAATCTTAATTTAAATTAAACCGCTTTCATTATTTCTAAACAAGGGTCAGAATAAATGTTTTGCGTATAGTTTACAAAAGAGAAGAAAGTTTAAGAATAGGATATAGATGGTTATAAGAAACGAAGAGGAGGTAAGGATGGATGAATATACACGGGTGGTATATTATTTTCTTGGCGGTTATAATAGCACTTGGTATTGGCGGGATGGCTTGGTGGATTCATTTAATAAGTAAAAAGAAAAGTTACAAAGAGGAATAATAGCCAAAATGTCATCTTCTTAAGTGCAAGGGTCCAAACTACATAATTTTCAATGGTATGAACCCTTAATTACGATCGATACTAACAAACAACATGAAGGGAAGATAGAATGAATACTTTTAAATTATTTAAAATGACTGCTGTTTTGAGTTTTATGCTGATGATTGCTGCTTGTGGAACAAATGAGGTGCAGGATACTTCAAGTACTAATAAGACGAATCCTCAAGAAAATCAAGTAGAAGAAACGAACGATAAGGCTATCGAAGAAACTAGTGATGAGGCTGTAGAAGAAGAGAAAGTAAATGATGATGTAGTAAAAGAAGAAAAAGTAAATGATGAGGTTGGAGAAGAAAAAGTTGTGAAAGAAGATTTAGCTAGTGCGGAATCCAACAATGAAGCGAATGAGCAAATCTCTGCCTATCCTTTTCTTGTATGGGCTGACGGAGGTACATTCAAAATTCTTACCGAAGAAAACCTTCCTGATAAGTTAAAAGGAAAAAAACTAGGTGAAGTGTCTTCCACACTAACAGACGAAGAAGTAGGTAATTTAGAACAGGGACAAACCTATGAAAAGCTGGATCGTGCGGATGGACAAAGTAATTATTTGAAAAAAGGTGCTGCTATTTATCAGCTTAAAAAAGCGGATGCGAGTGAAGTAGTCCTTGTGGAAAATAACGGACTAGTCTATAAGGCAGTTCGGATTGGTAATTAACGTAATCTAATAGTAAAAGTGCATGAACGAAGAATTTTTTAACGTCCACTATTTTAGTGGGCGTTTTTTCATTGCTTACTTCCAGATATCTTTTATTGTATAAATTCGAATTGGAATGATATAATCTTGTAGAAATTTGTTGTTTTTTAAATTTATGTCTGCAACAATTGCGTTAATATGAAAATATATTAAATGGTGTTGAAGAAAATGATGAATCTATTCGTTCGTTACAAAGCAGCATTTGGTTATACCTTGCTAATACTTCTTTTGATATTACAGCAAGTCGGAATTTTTATGCATGTTTCTCAGGAACAAGGTTTTACAACAATGGAACTTCTTGTTAGTAGCCTGTCGCTGATTGCTTTGTTACTTGGTTTTTTGGTTTCGGGAGGCATTACGGCGGTATGTGTCTTCGTCTTTATGGTAGCTTATTTTGTATGGCTGGTAACGCTAGCAGATGCGAATTGGATCACCTTGCAGTCTTTTCTATGGATTCCAGGAAGCATGGTAGTAGCATCCGTTATTCGAGAGGGATTAATACAGCAGAAACAACTAGCCAAGCGAATCGAAGACCTGCGTTTACGAAATCCAGAGGTGGATGTTGATACATCGTTGGGAAACACAGAGGCTTTCAAGGATACGCTGATAAAACAGACAAATCTAGCGAATCGATATTCAGATCAATATCATTTTTGTATTGCGATATTTAAGATTGAATTCCTGCCTTTAGTTCGTGAAACCCTTGGTTCAGGGGGATATGCAGAACTGCTCTTAGAACTATCAGACACAATACAAACGCATATAAGATATGAAGATTATAAGTTCTATGTGGGTAAAGGACGATTTATTGTTATCTTCCCTCTTACAAAGAAAGAACACTTAAGATCGCTAACCGAGCGAATTAAAAATGCGCTCATGGATGTTAAACTTCTCAGCCGAAAAGATAAGGAGCTTAATCTCATTATTCGCTCCGGAGCACTTGTTTTCTCAAAAGATCAATTTAACGATTATGAAGATTTTGAAGCAGTGATTGCTGCTTTGGAACGGAATGCGGAAACTGATTTGATAGGTGAGTATATCTAATTTGTTAATTCTATAGAAAGAATGGTGATGAATATGTCTTATAACAGCTGGTTTGTCCCATTGTGCATCTTTATAAGTATCGTTTTCGGAGTTGCTATTTTCTTTATTACGATTAATACGCTGATCTTGCGCAGAAAAACGACGAATAAGTATAACCGGAGGAAAATCAGTGGGTGATTTTTTGCTCATTCCAGCGATAATTAGTATCTGGATTTCGGTCTTTATATCTATTCTTATGATGATTGGCGCACAGCGTTTTATAATACGACAAAGTAAGAAAGAGCTCGTCATTCCTTCCATTTCAGAACAGGCTCCAAAAGTTACGGTGATGGTTCCCGCCCATAATGAAGAGTTAGTTATTCAAATGACGGTTGAACATATTTTAAGAATGAATTATCCGCATGATAAACTACAAGTCATTGTAATAGCGGACAACTGTACAGATAACACGGCTAAGAAGCTCTATGATCTTAGAAATCATCCCGATTATCAGTCAAGGGATTTTATGATTATGGAGAGAAAGGGTACGGGAGGAAAATCGGGAGCTCTAAATGATGCACTTTCGCATGCTAAAGGGGAGTGGATTTGTATTTATGATGCAGATGCGGCTCCAGAGCGCAATGCACTCTTGTTTTTGGTCGATAAAGCATTAGAGGATCCGGAAACCTATGGAGCAGTATTTGGTCGTAATAAGGCTCGGAACAGAGCTCAGAACTTTCTGTCTAGATGTATAAATCTCGAACTTGTCACTGCGCAGCGAATTTATCACACAGGAATGTGGGAGTTATTTAAGCTCGGTACCATTCCAGGAACCAATTTTATTATAAAAACAGAATTGATTCGTGAAATCGGCGGTTGGGATGAAGACGCAATTACCGAAGACACAGCAATATCTTTTGATATTTTATCACGAGGTCAGCTCATAGCGCTGGCACCACAGGCAGAAGCATATCAACAAGAGCCTGAAGATTTACGAGTTTACATGAAACAGCGCGAACGATGGGCTAAAGGAAATTACAGTGTTGTGATGGATCATATTCTCGAACTTTTTAAACCGTCGTCCAGCTGGCGGGTTAAAGTTCAGATCCTTTATTATGGAACCAGTTATTTTTGGTTTTTACTTGCGATCCTTGTATCCGATATTCTTTTTGTTATTAATGTGGTGTATCAGGTCTTATTTTTGTTTGGGATGGACGTCGTCATGCCGTTTCAGTTCTCCTCTGATGTGTATATCTTCTTAATGATTGCATGGGCACTGATGTATTATTTGTATGTACTTCAAATTAACTTGGCGCTCGCTACAGACTATGGGCAAAGTAACACACGGAATTTTGTGCTTGCTTGTATTTCTTACTTTACGTATGCACAGCTATTTCTTATTATTTCCCTTAAAGCATTCTTCTCCATTTTGCTGGATAAAGTGTTTAAGCGGAAATCCAAATGGTATAAAACAGAGCGGTTTGGTTGATCGATCCGTAAGAGATAAGCTAAAAATCTGATATAAAGAGAGAGTGGTATGGGGATTTTAATTGAATTATATTTTTCGGGCAACGGCAATAGTGATGATATGAAGACGTTTGGCCTCATTTTCATATACTACGCCGTTGTCACTATGCTGCTCCTTCACGTTATATTGAAAAGAACGCATGAACAAGTATCTAAAATACGATTTATATCTGGAACCTTACTTTTATATATCATGGCAATTATTCTGTTAGACCCTGTTCTTATCATGATAAGCGGGCTCGATACGGTGGTGCAGAGTCCTGGAGCCGGTTTGCTGGCGATATTCCTTGTCATGCTGCCTATTGTGGTCTTTTTCTTCTATCTTATTAATGTCTTTGTATATCGGACAAAAGATAAGCAGAAAGTATTGTACTTGTTTATGGCTGCTCAGCCCATAGTAGCTATTCTCTTTCTGATTCTATTAACGGTAGGGAGTTTTTTTTGTTTAATCTAATTATTTTAGAGTTGCGAATTCGTAGGTTTTAGTATGATGAATATTTTTTTAGAAAAGTGTTGTATATTATTAATAAGCATGTTATAATAAATTTCGCAGGATTTTTGAAGTATATTAGCACTTCGATAACTCAAAAAATCGGTGTATATGCGCAAGATAAGCGCTATATATGCCGGGGTGGCGGAATTGGCAGACGCACAGGACTTAAAATCCTGCGGTAGGTGACTACCGTACCGGTTCGATCCCGGTCCTCGGCATCTTATATGAATGAGCTGGCTCCTTAGTGGAGACCAGCTTATTTTTTTACAAGTTTCCATTTATTCTTACTGCGAAAGGAAGATACTCCATGTTCAATAATGACTGGGATTCTATTTTACAAGATGAGATGAACAAGGAATATATACAAGAGCTTCGCACCGCACTTACTGTAGAATATAAAACGGAGCATGTATTTCCACCAAAAGAGGAAATTTTCAATGCATTAAAGTTTACTTCTTATTCCAATACCCGAGTGGTTATCCTTGGACAAGATCCTTATCATGGACAAGGTCAGGCAGAAGGACTGAGTTTTTCTGTTAAAAAAGGGGTGAAGATTCCTCCTTCGTTACGGAATATATATAAAGAATTACATGCGGATCTAGGAATAACGATTCCTTCCCATGGTTCACTCAAACATTGGGCAAAAGAAGGGGTATTATTATTAAATAATGTACTAACCGTACGAGAAGGTCAGCCTAATTCGCATAAGGGTCTCGGATGGGAACAATTCACAGATGCTGTCATTGGAAAAATAAATGAGCGCAATCAGCCGGCTGTATTTATGCTCTGGGGAAATCATGCTCAGAAAAAAGGAGCCTTTATTGATCGTTCTCGTCATTTGGTGATTGAATCTTCGCATCCTAGCCCGCTTGCTGCTCGGCATGGTTTTATAGGAAGCAGACCTTTTTCAAAAGCAAATCAGTTTCTAGAATCAAAAGGGATGAAGCCCGTCGATTGGGTAATTCCAGAAGGTTAGAAAGGAGGGTGAATGATGCAACACTGGATTGGTCGCAGGGTTATCGTAGACCGAATGGATGGTCGCAAAGACCCTGTACAAGGAATACTGCTCAAATGGGATGACGAAGCTCAATTAGTGGTTGTGGGTGCTAAGCGGATCAAGATTCCTTTTGCTCAGATTGCAAGAATTCACGCTCTTCCTGAGGATGCGCACGGACGTGGGAAAAGGAAAGCACGTTCATCTTTACACTCGGTAGGTTATATTATGAGACAACCACTCCAATTTGATAATGCCATTTATTTCAGATCGGCAGTTACCATTTGGAAAGGGCCCAAACTGATTGCTTATCGGGCTGTCATTATATCCCATGATCAAACTTATGTAGAGCTGGAAGATGGAGAGAAATTTGAGAAAGAGCTTTATACCTTTGTCGTTCGGTCCCGGCGTGGCCATCGGTAATTGTGCACTTTTAATGTTATTTTTAGGTTGTTATCATCTTATTTTAAGGATGGGGTTTTATGATAATAACAGTATTCCCCCCCTTTAAATACGGTATATACGAAAAACTCACCGGCTGCAAACGGTGAGTTTTTTTTTGTGCCACCTTTATCCTCCAGTAGCTTTGTCGAATAAGTTTTTTTGCTGAAGGGGAATCTATAATCGCAACCAAAACTTATATGGAGGTGTATGACTGTTATGAAAAAGAAAATGGCAACCATGCTCGCAGCAGCAAGTATCTCTATGGTTATTGCAGTCCCAGCTATGGCTGAAAGCAGTCACATGAAAACTAATTCTACAACGAATCAGGGTAATGAGACGAAGGGCCACTATGATTCAAAAAGCTACAATGATTCTCTTCCGGGTGGATACTCCAACATGTCTCGTACCCGTAACCTGAATGACAACATGAATAACACAAACGGCTACAATGGATATGGTACAGGTACAGGAACGTACGGTACAAATAGTGTAAATGCAAATTCTGCAGACGACAACAATGGCAACTGGGGCTGGCTTGGATTGCTCGGTCTGCTCGGTTTAGCTGGTATGCGCCGAGAGAAGCATGAAGGCAAACCACAACACGCGAAATAACGAAGGACATGATCTGGAGAAAGTTTTAGAACCAAAATAGACTTCTGCCCTGCCACATTCCGGCTTTGATCATATATTATCTCATACCTTAGTGATAAGGAGGAGACGACAATGAGCGAAGTATCTGGATACGGATATGGTTACGGTGGAGGATACGGCGGTGGATGGACTTCAATTGGAGCAATCCTTGTTCTTTTCATCCTGTTGGTTATCATTTCTAAAACAATTCTTTACTAAGCAATAGAAAGAGGGCACCGGCTAAAAACGGGTGCTCTTCTTTTTTTTGTGGAAACCGTGATTTGACCGTACGTTTTGGTTTATATATACATAGCAAGATGGATGAATGAAAGGGAAGGATGAATAAGAGTGGAACAAGAAGACTTAGAAGTATGGGAAAGAGAAATTAGCAGCCGTGTTGAATATCTGGAACAGGAAGCCGAAAAACTGGAACAACGAATTAAAAAAGCGGAATATAAGGACTACATTATGAGCAGTGCGATGAACAAATTTACTGATGATGAAGCACAGGTCGATTTTATCAAACACAATTATCTGAATGAATCTAATGAAACCGTAAAATCGCTGAACGAAGAATATGAAGTAATCATAAAAGAGTTGAAATTTCAAAATGCGGTGCTCCAGCAAATTGAACGAGCGAATGCAGCATTGAAGGAGGAAGAAGACTAACTGTTCGGCTTTTTTTATACTCTTCCCATAGATTAAAAATAAAAAAGACTGTAGGCACTAGTCTAGGCTAGTTATCTACAGTCTTAGTTACATCATGAAGTTAAAGCTTCTTACATAAAAGACTATTCTACAACAGCATCATCAGGACGTTTATATTGAAGCGGCGGAGGGATCAGCCAGCCTTTTTTCTTCGTTAATTCGAGTATACGTACACCGAAAGCTGTTTTCGTTACATGATACTTCGCGAATAGAGCACCTATATCTTCTCTAATCGATTGTCCAATTGCTTGGCTGCATGCAACCAGTCCAATGGAATTATCAGCAGCGATTTTGGCGGCGATCTCTGGATCGGTAAATCTTGCACCTGGAGGAATATCTTCGAGTTTTACCTGTGGTCTTTCCGGTAAAATGGGGGCGGTAGGAATCCCGTTTTTCACTAGAAGTTGGTCACATTCCTTCATTTCTAATCTGGCTTGATCAATTAAATCCTCTAATACTTTTTTAAGTTCTTTATCTCCTGCATGATTAAGAAAAGCTTGATAGCAAGATACAGCTCCTCTAGCTGTCAAAGCACTTTGCCAAGTGCTAAAAATCTCTCCAAAATGCATTGGTTCTTCTTTAGGATTCCCACTGAGAATACCCATTGAATAGATCACTCCCCTGTATAAATTTCATTTTCCTACAGGAATAGTATGCCGTTATAAAAAGCTTAATATGAATAAATAGGGTTGCAATGTTATGGAAGTTTTTTTGATGATACTAGAGAAGTTTGCAGAAAGACAGAAGGAAGTCCTTACATAAAGGTTGTCTTTACAGTATGGTCAAGCAAAAGGTATCCTGTGTTTTACGAGAAGACGAAGATGATTCTGTTACGAATGGAGCTGGAACGAGCAGGGGGAGTTAAACAGATGCTTTTTCATATAAAAAAACCATGAAACAATTACTGCTTCATGGTTTTTTTTGTGAAAGTAATATCATTATTAAAAAGTATGATCTGTAGTGGGCTCGAACCACTGACCCCTACCCTGTCAAAGTAAATGCGTACGTCAGTTATAAACAGGTGATACCCTTCAAAAGCCATTAAATCAATGTTTTTTAGAATTGTTGTCAGGTGTAAAACGATTATTTAATGAGCCTTAGTTTTGTTTTCTCCCCCAATTCTCCCCCGAATTCCTCCCCCGGGGGATTATCGAACTGTGGAGCAAATTTATCATACTTACCTGCTGTTTTCTTTTTCACTTTTTTAGTTAAGTGAACATAGATATCTGCAGTTGTTGATAATCGAGAGTGGCCAAGTCTTTCTTGGATTGCTTTCAGTATTGAATCAAAATTGTTCTCATCTTCATCTTCGAGAAGTAGTGTACCTGAACTATGTCTTAGTCCATGGAATTTTATAAACCTAATGTCGTGTCTTTTGCAAAATCTCTTCCACCACTTATAGGGGTGCTGATAATAATATGGGGAACCTGTTCCATTATGGAAAACAAACATTCTGTCTTCTCCAGTCCATTTCGTCCCCAATTTTTCTTTTTCGCGCAACCATTCATCATGGTATTTTTTCATCTCATCCATATACCATGTGGGCATGTCCACTGATCGGTAAGAGGCGATTGATTTAGGGCTTTTTTCTATTGCTGATCCCTTTATTGTAATTGGAATGTTATTCTCGACGGTAAGTGTTTGCTCTGTAAAATTTACATTATGCCATTCAAGAGCAAGGAGCTCCCCTCTTCGAAAGCCGCCAAACATAGATCCAAAGATCAATAACCTCCATTTTCTTGATTCCTTATATAGTGCATTCACAACTATTTGCGCTTCTGCTTCATCGTAGAATTGTGGATTACTTTTCTTTTCCATGAGTTTTTCTTTAGCTTTTTTCTCTTTAGGTTTAGCTACTCCATCCATAGGATTATCAGTAAGAACCTTCCATTCGGTTGCGCGTGTAAAAATATTTTTTAATACTCGATAAATATAATTAACGGTACCGACATCTAATGGTTTGTCTAATCCATCCTTGCGAGCTCCGTTTTTCTCCAGTTCTTTTATAAAACTTAAGAGATGGAGAGGTTTAATTTGATCAATTCTCATGTGACCAAAGTAAGGTAAAATTCTTGCTTTAATATGATTTTCATAGACGCTCAATGTAGATGGAGATAGAGCATCAGCAGCATATTTTTCTCGCCACTCATCAATGAACTGTGAGAACAACATTTTTTCGGGTGTTGAGTAATTACCGGAGAAAACTAAGTTTTCGAAAGACACTAGTTCCCTTTGCAGATACTTCTCTATTTTTTTTGTTGACTTCAATATCTCTGGATCATCAATTGTAATGTTTTTTCGTTCCCTAATTTGAGTATTATCAGGGTTGTACCCAGTTACAACAACTAATCTCCATTTATTGTTACCTCGTTTTTCTATATATCCCATAGATAAAACACTCCTTATTTTATCAAAGCGTTGTTATATGTTTTCAAATATTCTGTCATTTCAACGGGGATATTATTTCGTTTTAGAAAATCGTAAATTGATTCCTCTGGCTCTAATTTTTCGTTCTTCAAAAGCAATAATACTGCAAATTCATTTGCTTGCCTCTCGAATTTGCCAGGTGAGAAAAAAGAATTCTCGTCTATACAAAAACGACTGACTCCTTTATGCAACCTATCATGTGCGAGTTCGTGTGCACAAACAAATCTTTTCCATTCATCAGACAGATCACGATGTATACATATATATCTTCGTCTGAGTTTCCGATAGTAAAAACCTCTGGTCCTTTCGCCTAGATCTTCAAACACAATAGTAATGTTCAGGTTTTTAGCAATCACAAACGGATCGTTAGTTTTATGCTTTTTAATCAAATTTGAAACAACCGTGTCCATGCGAAGTGACCCCCAGGTGTCTTTACTTATCGATAGATTTTCTTTTGTTTTTCTTTTTGGCATCCCAAAACATTGCTTCCATCACTCTTATTATTTTTTCTTTGTCGTCTTCTGTAATCGGTACTCCATCAAACATAATTTCTGAATCTTCTTCAAGCATTTTTTTAAAATCCCGTTTATCTTTGGATGTTGCCCACTCAGGTATGACATTGTCAGAATTGACTTCCCCTAGAAGTAAGTAATCAGTAGTTACTTTGTGGTAAGCTGCCAGTTTTCTAATCATATCTATGTCAGGTTTGGAAATGTTGTTTTCCCAAGCGTTGTACCTAGCTCTTTTAACATTGAGCGCATCGGACATTTGGTCCTGGGTGAGATTCTTTTTGTTTCTTAACTGAGTTAATCTTTCGCCAATTGTTATCACTAATACTGCCTCCTGACAAAAATAAAAAAAGATAAATAAATTATCAAAATATGGGTTGACGATAATTAAATTATCAATTAGAATCAGAAGTAACAAAAGGAGGTGACACTTGAATGAAGAGTGCAAGAAGAGAAATATTTCAAACTTGCCGCAAATCAAAAGGCACTCAGTCTAAAGTTGCTTCTGATCTTAATATTTCAACTGTTTACGTTAGGAAGATTGAGAATGGACTCTGTACTCCTGGCAGGGATTTGATGTTCAAATTCTCAACTTACTTTAATAAACCGATTGAAGATTTATTTCCGGATTACTTTGATAATGTGCGGGTTCTTTAACTATGCCCTAAGCGATAATTTAATTATCTGTGATGATTATAAATGATAATCATATTATCGTCAATAAAATGTAAGTTAATTACCATATTTTTTTATTCTAATTGATAATTTAATTATCAAATAAAACAAAGGTGGTGTCTAAATGATCCAGTCTAAGGTCGGTTCGGATTTTTTAGAAGCTGTTGTAGAAAGAGTTGCTGAGAAATTACTACCTCAAATTATTGAAAGTCTTAATTCCAAATTAGTCACTCAAAAGGATATAACGATGGATCCTGAGGAAGTCGCTCGATATATAGGAGTTTCAAAGGATACTATCTATAAAATGTGTGCGGATGGTTCAATTCCACATTTAAAAGTAGGGGCTGCTAATTCTAGGAAAAAGAAGTATTTATTTAGTTCCTTGAGCATCGACAAATGGAGAAAGGAACAAGAAGAAGTGAACTACACAAAGAAAGGAACGGTGGTAGTATGAACAATTTGGTATTTATCGAAAACGGACGAACAGTAACTGATAGTTTGACCGTAGCGGAGGTTTTTGGAAAGGAACATAAACACGTTCTTCGGGATATTAGATATTTGGAATGTAGCGAAGAATTTATTGAGTCCAATTTTGGACTCATTGAATATACAGATCCTAGGAATAGAACACAACAGAAATACATTATTACTCAAGATGGATTTTCGTTTCTTGCAATGGGTTACACAGGAAAGGAAGCTGCTCAATTCAAAGAAATGTACATTAATGAATTTAAACGGATGCGTGAAGAACTTAGGAATCAGGTTCCAGTGTTGGATTCTAACGCAGCTATCGCAATAGCCTTAAGACAAACAGCAGATGTGATGGACAAGCTACCCCAGATCGAAAGCAAGTTAGAAACGATTGGCCGTAAGCTTGAAACTCAAATCACTTTAGACAGTGGACAACAACGGAGACTACAGCAAGCGGTAAGTAAAAAGGTTTGTTCCATCGAACCAGACAAAGATGAGCGAGGAGAATTATTCCGTCAGCTCTACAAGGAAATTAAGGACCGCTGGGAAGTACCGAGTTACAAAGATGTTTTACGTCAGGATCTTCAAGCAGTACTGAACTATGTAGAAGCATGGCGACCAGTAAGACGAGCTGGATAGGAGGGAAGGCATTCAGTCGAGCTTTTTGATGAGATGTTTTATTTAACAACTAATTTAGGAGGAATGAAGAAACATGAGTAACGAGCTATCGCAAGAAAAGTTAGATTGGATGAACGAAGTAGGAATGAAAGAGTTTGAAGAACCAATGAAGTATTGCTTAGGTGCTAATTATGTTTACTCGGAGAGATATATAAAGAACACTCCTCTTGCGGTTCTTAAAGAGAATTACGAAAAATCCAAACCGGTAGATACCGAAGAAAATGACTCTGCTGTGGTTCAAATAAAAAGGTTGTTAGAACAATTCGATAAGGCTGTTAATGAAGTTGTCCAGAGCGTAATCGCTAAATCGGAAACTTACAAAGAAGCTCAAGACTTACTCAGAGAGGGTTACTACTCGGAACGCGGGAAACTTGAATCACTGGTATGGACAGAAGCTAAGAACCGACTTACTAAAGGAGCAGAACTTCAAGTAATAAAAAAGTGAACCAAGCTGCAACTTGGCTCACTAGAAAGTCATTTGTCCAAATTTTCTATAACATTGGAGAATTCATTAAAGGTGTACCAAACCTGTTTGAACATGAAGCGCAAATCTTCTTTCTGTTCATCAGTGAACGAAGAATTTTCAAGACTTGCTTCAAGCTCGTACATTAGGACTTGTTTTGAATTATCAAGAGCATTTTTAACTTCGGTTTTTGTCAAAGCATTGACCTCCTTCCTAATTCGATAATTCAACAGGAAGGGACAAATTTCCTACAAAGGAGATATAACAATGAATCTTGATCTTCAACAATTAAGAAATATTTGCTTGTTTTTTCAACAACTTGAGGAGCGGATGAAAGCAGACTGTTACCACAATATCGCAGTACATGCACGGCGGCAGTTTCTCAAATACAACGATCGGCTGGAACTATTGAAATACGAGAATCAAATTCAAGAAGCTAACTTTGAAAGGGTGAAGGTAAACAATGTGGTGCCTTTTAGCGGCATGGTTGCTGTTTAACATATGGTTTCCCTTCTGTATATCCCTTAAAGAAAGGAACTGATCTCATGGTAAGTCAAACTCGTAGGAAAGCGCGAAATGATTTGAATGAACTGTATCGCAAGATGGAGTTGGAGAAAGACCCAAGAAACATCGCGTTTCTAAGAGCGGAGGTGCGGAGGATCAAGAAACAAAAAATATTACGCAAAGTGAATTGCTGTGACAACGAGAAATGCCAAGAAGCTATCTACGAGGGTCAACAAGTAATTAAGGTCGGATCAGACGGTATCTATTGCAACATGAGATGTTGGGCTGAATCGATCGGAGCCATAACCATTGAGATGGGGGAGGAACAAACATGCAGCTCCAGGTAAGAATCAAAGCCAGCGATAAAGAGGAAGACCTTATTGCACTGGAACAGGTAGGTGGGAAACTAAACTTATCTGGACCGAGACCAAAGTTCACCTTTGATAATGAAGCTCAGCGCAATGAATATGACAGGGCGCGTCGCAAGTTAAGAGAAACGAAAAACGACTCCAGCTGTGGGGCAGCTGAAGCCATTCACTCTCAAAAAAACAATTTAATTAGGGACTAATATATCAATATTCATCACAAATGTAAATATGCCTCCATTTTATGGACAAGCATTCAAATATAAGGGGGAAACACATTTGCTTAATCGAGTTATTCTAATCGGACGTTTAACTAAGGATCCGGAGTTGAGATATACCCCTGCTGGGGTAGCGGTAACACAATTTACTTTAGCTGTGGACCGTCCTTTTACTACTCAAGGTGGAGAAAGAGAAGCTGATTTCCTACCAGTTGTGACATGGAGACAACTTGCTGAGACATGCGCGAATTACTTACGTAAAGGCAGACTTACGGCGGTTGAAGGCAGAATCCAGATAAGGAACTACGAAAACAATGATGGCAAACGTGTTTACGTAACAGAGATCATTGCGGATAACGTGCGCTTTTTGGAGAGCGGCAATAACAGAAATCAAAGCAGTCCCCCTCCTAGTGAGCCAAGCAATAAAGACCCTTTCTCTGGTGATGGAAAGCCAATAGATATCTCAGACGACGATCTACCGTTTTAAGGCGGTGTCTCTATGGAGGACCAGACAGCAGCGTATATCAAAGAAATCAAACAGTATAGGGCTATTGCTAAGGAATACGATGACGATAACCCTGGCGGTATTGTAAAGAAGATACAGTATCTGACTAAGGCTCATATGCTTATGGGCCGAGTGTCAGCGCACAAAGATGGCGATTACAAGCGGATCTACAATCTTAGAAAACGAGTGTATGCCGAAGCCAAGCGCGATGCCCTTAAGGGGGATAAAACAAACGCTGCTGAGCTGGCAGTACTTAATCTAAGAGTTGTGGAAGCAGAAGCATATGAATCCATGCATCTATGGCGTAATGAGTTTGCTTCTATGACAGAGCATTTACACGAATTGCGTCTTAGGCTGCGTGTCGATCTAAACACATATATAGGAGGCGGACCGGATGTTTGATTTTAGACCAGCACCAAAGGTCCAACACCGTCGCAACAAGCCCAAGAGAGGGCGTCATACGGCAATAACGGATAAATGCAGTGAAGAAGTAAAACGGAGAGCATCCGAACTTAGCATTGAAGGCTACACAGTCTGTGAGCATTGTGGGTGCAGCATACCGAGAGTTCGTTTCGAACGAGCTCATTTGATTAACGCAAGCCAGTATGGTGAAGGCGGTCAACCTTGGAATATAGCTCTTCTCTGCGGTCCTAAGACAGAAACAGGTACTTGTCATCAGTGGGCTGATGAAACAGCAGAGGGCAAGGAATGGAAGCTCCAGAAGCGTGCGGATCTGATTGAATACTACACAACCGGCGAAGGCCGGCAATGGTGGACTAAGTAGGTGGTGACATGGCCGGTAAAGGCTGGATAAAGCTGCATAGAAAAATAAAAGAAAGTTCAATATTCAATGATCACAAGTTGTTCCGTTTATGGATCATTTGTCTGACAGAAGCGACTCACAAAGAACGTGATCAAATTGTTGGTAAGAGGACAGTTCATTTAATGCCTGGAGAGTTTGTTACCGGTAGGTTTGATATCACTGAATTATATAACCAAGGGCTTAAACCCAAAGAAAAAGTACAAGGAGAAAAAACAGTTTTTCGTTGGCTCGAAACATTAGAATCAGGCGGTTTTCTGACCATCAAAAAGACCAACAAATACAGCATTGTAAGTATTGATAACTGGGGGGTTTACCAGTGTGATGACCAACAGAGCGACCATGAAAATGACCAACAAATGACCAACAAAAGACCATCAAATGACCAACAAATGACCACAAACAAGAATGTAAAGAATGATGAGAATGAAAAGAATGATAAAGAAGAAGAGAAAGATCCTTCTTCACCGAAAAGTCTAAGGACTTATTCGGAGGACGATATAAATTATCGACTAGCTAAAAGGTTTCATGAACTTGCTTATCAGAATGCTGTTGAAGCAGGAACCTCTCATTTAATCAAAACACCTAACTTGCAGAAATGGGCTAACACTTTCAGGTTGATGTTCGAAAGAGACAAGGTGAAAGATGATGAGATCGGAGAGGTTGTGAAGTTCGCCTTATCAGATACTTTCTACCGAACAATTATTTTCAGCCCTGATAATCTTCGAAAACATTATAAAGCGATCTTAACCAGAATGAATACGGGAGGCGGTGGACGTGGAGAGTTTAGGAAAGGCACTCAAAGAAACACTCCAAAGGATCGAAAGAATGCGAGCCGAAACGAAGAACTCTTCCTCGGAAGTCCAGGTAACGCAGAAGTCGCAGCAACAGCCGAACTCATTAACAGCTTCGAATGAAGGCTGTAGTAAATGCGATTATACCGGAACCATAAATACTTTTCGGTGGGTCGAAGATGAATCTTACCCGATCCCCCGACAAGTTGTAAGCCTAGAGTTATGTTCATGCGTTAGAGAAAGACAGTTCCTCAAGTTTGATGCAACCTCATCATTTACTTTTAAACAGAAGCAGCACACCTTCAGAAATGCAATCATTGACGATTATAATCGAGCACACTTTACCGAAGTGATGGAATTCATTAAAAATATCGACTCAAACTTAGAGCAGGGTACTTGGATATACATTTTTGGGGATGAGGTTAGAGCCGAAGAAGAAGCAGTCACGGATCCTAAGATTACCGCTTATGGTACTGGTAAATCATTTCTTCTGGATTGTATAGCAAACGCCTTATCCCATAGACGTATTCCAGGTCTATACGTGACAGAGGAAGCATTGTACTTGGATATCAAGTCAACGTATAGCCGAGGTAGCGAAGAATCGGAAACAGAGGCCCTGGATCGTTACTACAATGTACCGGTTCTGCTGATAGACGACTTGTTCACCGCTCCTTACAAAGATTGGGCAGAGGGTAAATTGTATAGCATCTTAGATGAGCGTCAGAAGAAAGGGAAAATAACAATCATGACGAGTAACTATGCTACAGGCCGTATCCGAAACAGATTGCCTGTGAACGGGGCTAAAATTGCCAGTCGAATTGTCGGACAAGCCATTTTGATAGAGATGATCGGTCCTGATCGTCGAGAAGAGGAAGCCAAAAAACGAAAAATGTGAGGTGTAACCTAAATGGGTAAAACAACAAGTCAATTTAAACAATGGCAAGAACAGGCACTTAAAAATGGTATCGGTTATCACACGTTCCGTAATCGAGTCTATAAGAGTAATTGGTCTATGGAAGCAGCAGCCACTATTCCACCGGGGGAAAGAAAAGCTAATTTCAAAGCAATTGATGATTACGATCTTATGGAAAAGAACTTTGATCTGTTCCTTCAAAAAGGTATAGAGGAACAAGCATGGGAGAAACAACAAGAAAGAAAAGCCCCAGTCCCCCGAGAGTGGAAACTTCAGGACCTGGTGTACTTGGTGAAGTATCTTCACGTTGATGGTTTAGGAGGAATGGCCTTCCACTTCACACGTAGAGTTAAGGAAATCAGGGATAAAGTTAATGAGTTACAACAAAACGGCGACTGGGATCTATACGCGGGTCTTTCTGATGAAGAGTATGAAAAAATCATTCTATCCAAGGAGCGGAAAAGCCGTGCTAAACAACTTATCGGTTGCTGAACTTGAAGAGATTGCTGCGGATGAACTCTTGGATTATGACATTCGTATAGAAGCAACTAAGGAACTAATGCAAAGGGGGAGGAACAACGGTGGTCCAAATAAGACAATTTGCAAGAAATGAACACTTCTTTAAACAACGTAATAACATCTATCTTGCTTGTGAGGAAATGGACTTCACATGGAATGAGAAAGAAATCAAACAAGTCGAAATAATGTGGAACAAAGGTGTAGAAGTGCATTCTATCGCAACTGAAATGAAGCGTGATCCGGACGAGGTTGTCATTTTAATCATTGATCGGGCTAAGAAAGGATGTATTGGCAATCGACCTGGAGGATTAATCGGAACAGAGGTGTTGCAGAAATGAGTACAGCTAATCGCGGTATGGCCTTTGAAAGATTACTGGACTATTCCAACCAAATGTATGAATCAAAAGGAATCGCGGTCATAAACAAGCGACCTACTCCAGTCAAAGTGATTAGAAAAACTTACGGTAAAGTTACTGAAGGTTATTTTGAAAAGTCGTCAACTGTTGACTATGACGGAGTATATGAGGGTAGAGCGGTTATGTTCGAAGCTAAGTCAACAAATGAAAAACTGCGTTTTGATTTATCAAATCTTCACAGCCATCAGTACGATTACCTAAAGAAATGTCATCAGGCTGGCGGAATCGCCTTTCTTATGGTCGATTTTAGACAACAGCGGAAAATATACCTCCTTCCTTTCCTAACGCTTAAAAGCTATGTAGAATCCTCTAAAAAAGGTGGCAGAAAAAGTATTCGAATTGAAGACTTCGACGTTCACGCATATGAAGTTTCGAGTGGTAGAGTTCCGGTAGATTATCTCAAGGTAATCGACAATATATGGTTCACAAAGGAAGCAATTGATGCTTTCCAGGATACCGTACTGCCTTTTAACCAAACACCAGTTCTTAAATAGGGGGATTTAAATTGGATTCAAGAGAAAAAAGCAGGTTGTTTCAGCGAGTTAAATCTTTATCAGTAGAAAACTTTTTCAATTATTTAAATGGTCAGCAAACACAGGCCTATGGGCTGGGCATTACACATATGGAACAGGCTATGAGCTGTCATCAACGTATTAGCCGGCCAATGATCGAACAGGTCCTGAAGAAGGCAGAACAAATCCGGATTGAATGGGATGGAATCGAGGAAGTAACAATCGAATCAGCTGCTATCGGACAATACCGAACTCCAGAAGAAATGATGTTAAATATGAGCCCAACGGAAGCGGCCATATACAAGTTAGAAAGTGATTCTTATGTAGAGATCGGCGGGAAGACGTTTTATGTGAAACCAGTTGAATTGGGGGAGACAGTATGAATATCAGTAAGTTATTTGAAATGCAACGGGTACTAGATGAGCGGATTGTAAAGGAAAAAGGATTAGAAGGACAGGATATGTTGCCACAAAAGATACTGGCTCTTCAAGTTGAACTTGGCGAATGTGCAAACGAGTGGCGAGGATTCAAGTTCTGGAGTGTTGAATGGGAGCCGCGGACATCAAAACACACCGAGTGTAAAAAATGCTATGAGGGCTATGTGATAACAAAGGATACACGTAAGAAACTAACAATTTCTAATGAAAAATGTCCGCATTGTATGGGAAAAGGTTATCGAAAATCAAACCCGCTCCTTGAAGAATACATCGACTGCTTACACTTCATTTTATCAATTGGGATTAGTTTAGATTACCTCGACAGCGTACCAGCTCTTAATCGCAATATATACACTTTTAAATATGAAACGGTAACTAAACAATTCACTAAGATATTTGCGCTTGTTGGGAAATTCGGATGCTGGGAGCAACTTGGTTCAAATTACTTGAGAATTGTCATGTTGTTCGGGGGTCTTGGTGAAATGCTCGGCTTTACATGGGAACAAATCGAAGAAGCCTATCTTGCAAAGAATCAAGTCAATCATGAACGTCAATCGACCGGCTATTAAGATACAGCCTAAAAGGAGTGCTGGACTTTGAATCTTAATCTATTCAATCCATTCCAAGAAACACAAAGATATGAGAAACAACAACGAAAAGAGTTTTTGGAAGCGGCCAACCGGAGGAAATATGGGAAATACAACGGATATTGGAAATGGGATCTAGCTTGTACATGGTTCCGAGTCACTAATGATGATTTCTTTCGGATGTATGGATTTAATTTTGTACCCAAAGGAAAGTTGTACGAAGAAGCTCGGGAATTTGCATGGGATGATTGAGGTTTCGACCTCTTTCTCAGATAAAGCCTAATAAGGGAGAGATAAACAATGAGTGATAAAAAAGAAGAGCTAAGCAATCTTCAAGTAGTCGGTGGTCAAATGAGTTTTAAGAACCTTACACATAAAGTCGATGGCAAGACGTATGCACAAGCGAAAGCGCGGATCTGGCTCGGCATGATTAACGACCGGATGCAACCTAAGAAATGGCTAAAACCTAACAGCAAAGGTACAAAGGTAAATTTCAACACTATCCCAAACGATGATGCGATGAAATTGGCACTGGCTGAGTATGAAATCTATCTAAATCAGATCAATAAAGAGTATGGATTGGATTATAAATTGCGAGTCACAACTTCTTAAAGGAGGAACGACCATGGAATATTGGATCAAGCATGAATGTGAGGATTGTGGCCGGAAGTTTTATGTAGAAGATGATCTGGAAGAACCGGGTTGCAATGAATGTCGAAGTACAAATTGCAAGGATATCGGAATTGAGATAGTAAAGGCGGTCTGATTACCTTGATTAAAATACTTGAACTGTTTGGGGGGATCGGGGCACCAAGGAAAGCCCTGATCAATCTAGGTGTTGATCATAAAGCAATTGATTATGTAGAGATCAAAGAAAATAGAGTAAGGGCTTATAACGCTCTGTATGATCACAGGCACAAACCACAAAACATTGTTGGTTGGAACCTTAAACCTGATATTTTGGTGCATGGTAGCCCTTGTCAGGATAACTCAGTAGCCCAATATTCCTCTCACACAGCCAAGGAAAATAAAAAGCGTGGAGCAGAGGAAGGCAGCGGAACGAGAAGTTCCTTAATGCACGAAACTGTTAAGATCGTCAGAACCATGGGAGAGTGGAAACCAAGAGCGGTTATTTGGGAGAACGTTGTCGGGGTACTCGAAAAGCAAGCGGTAGGATCTTTTAATGATTATTTATTAAATCTTTCTAACATGGGCTATACAAACAGCTTTCAGGTTCTTGACGCAAGAGAGTTCGGTATCCCTCAAGCAAGGGAAAGGGTCTTTTGCGTATCAACCTTAGATGGAAATCCATTCGATTTTAATAAATTAAGAAAAAGAAAGATGAGATCGATTGAGGAATTCCTTGAAAATAATGTGACGGATCCGCGCTACTTAATAAATGTTCCATCGATGCTGAATAAAATTGAAGAGTTTAATCCAGTTAAGCCAACTGATTCATATAAAAGGCGACTAGGTGTAATTGATGAATTTTGTTGGACGATTACTGAAAGGCAAGACAGATGCCCGAATGCAGGAATCATCAGAGCTGCTGATAAACCGGAATACCGGTATCTAACGGAAAGAGAAGTTTGGCGCTTAATGGGCTTTGATGATGATGATTTTGATCTGATGTTGAATGAGTTTCCAATGAAAAAGGGTTTAAGAAACGCCACATTATATGCGTTAGCAGGTAACAGCATTGTTGTACCAGTTCTAGAAGCAATCTTTGAAGTATTGCTGGCAGAAGATTTCATTGAGCAGCCGAATGACTTGAGATCACTTCCAAACGGCCAGCTTGAATTGATCTGCTAATTAACAGGCTATACAGCCTTAAAGGAGAGATAACAGATGAAGGCGACGGTAAACAAACCATTGAAACACATGTTTATGGGGATCGAAATTGCTCCTGGAACAGAAATAGAAGTTGAGGACGAAATTACGCCAAGAGGCATGACACAGATTATAAGTCCTGAAGAGTATGCAGAGATTTTCATATCAGTTGAAGATATTGATTATGTTAGGGTCTGAGGCATAGCCTCTTTCCCTGGGAGGGGAGATAGACAGATGAAGAGGATTCATAGGACATACTCAGACACCGAAGTAACTATTCTTTCAACTAATGTGAAATGTCCATATTGCGGCCAAGAGTGGCTTGAAGAAGATAAAAACGAATGTGGAGAGACATACACTCTTCATTGTGATGAAGATGATGATGGTTGTGGCAAAGATTTTGAAATGTACTTTGATGCCAGCTAAACCCTCTATACGGCCGCCACTACGTTAAGCGGATTCGGTCGAGACGATGGCGGCTGTGCCGCAAAAACCAAAACTAAGGAGCTAATACGATGGAAAAATACTACACAGTAACTGAAGAATGCAGCTTGCATAAAGACTGGTTTGATTACAAAGAAAATGCTGATCAAGTCAATGAAGTATACAAGGAGTTTAAGGATCAAGTTGGAGTTGAATCTAAAGAATATTATGTTACCGACAGAGAGGTTTACATTGTTCCGACTGAAAAAGATAACGAAATGTTTGGTTCAGTGCTATGCACTCCAATGAATGGTTTGAGGAAGTTCAGAACGACTTCTAAGGTTGGAAAGGCTTGGGTCAAGGCTTTGAAAGATGCTGGTTTAGAAGTTAAACGGAGACCGATGCCCATTATATATTTCAGATCATTTGGCGGAGGTAGCTATAAAACTCGATTATTCGAGCAAGATGGCAAGTTGTTTTGTTCGATTGACCCAGCAGACGGAAAAGCGCCAGAAGGCTTCGTGGAAATGAAGGCTAGTGAGTTTTTTAGAATTATTGAAGAATCGGAGAAAGCATCAGCTTAAATCAATGGACGAAGGCCTCCGAATCGACCGCAATACTTAGGCGACAGCCGGAGGCCGTATAGATCCATAATCCAAGTAAGGGAGAGATAACAGGGATGAAGAATATAGAAAGCAAAGTCATCAACGGACAAATTGTTTCTCGCAGAGTTATAGCTTCAGAAGAAAGCAAACTTCGTGAGGAAAATAATCGACTACGTAAGGCGCTGGAAGAAACACAAAAAGCATTGCAATGGGGAGAACCTGAGAACGCTATAAGCCGTGCATTTGAAATTATTCATCAGGCCCTGGAACCAGCTAAAGGGGAGGATGAAAGGGAATGAGAGAATACAAATTCCGTGGTATAAGCATAGAGCCTCTTGTGGGCGATGATCAATGGGTGCATGGGTTGGGTGTCCACGTAGTCGAACTAACAGATGGTGGCAAGGAATACTGGTTGTACACAGCTAACGGTACGTACCAAGTCGACCCAGAATCAGTAGGTCAATACACCGGAGTACATGACGATACTGATGAGCAGGAAGAGTTATATGACGGAGATATTGCCGAGCTTGAGTATGACTGGCATAAGCACACTTGTAAAGTACAATATTGCGGCAGTGGCTATATGTTTGTTGCCGATACTTTGCCCGATGGATACCTATGGTTTTCGGAATTTATTGATTTTGATCGGAGATATTGTTGGGCAGAGGGAACAAGAAAGCTAGGCAACATATACGATCATAAACACCTATTAAACCTTCCTGGGGAGGTAGACCATGAGTAAACAAGAGATAACAAAAGAGTTTCTAGAACATATAAAGCATGGAATTGTGGAGTATTGGGCAAATCTTTCTGACAAAACTGATCTTGAGAAATGTGATGGAGTAGCATTCAGCATTTTAACACTCTTGGACGGATATAGCGGCGGCATGTCACCATTTGAGGTTAAACCCTTGGACGAGGAAGGAATAGCAGGTGAGGATATAGCTGGATCGTTACATGAGCAATATGCTGCTCTAGGAGGGTCAGGGAATGAGTAAACAAGATCACCTTATAGATGTGAAGTGGCGAGAAGTGCCATTTGAAATAATGCTGAAATGTGATGGCGATATAAAGTGTGAGTGTTGGTTGTTAAGTAACAGCATTAACAAGTACGGCGTGGATCTTAGACAACCTATGGCGTTAAATAAGTTTTTAAAATTGATCGGCACACACCTTACATCGATGAACTGTAGTTCTTTATTCGAGCAAGCAAAATGGTATGTGATAGATGATGGAGTGCAGCCTGACTTTTACTTAGTCAATACTTTACCGCCAGTACCCACCATTAAGCTGGGAGATACAAGCTATAAATGTGGAAAATGCAATGAATCATCTAGTGGAGATGCGTGGAATCATGCAACGAGAATATTTTTTGGCGGAGACGATATTACTCTGATTGAAGAACCAAATGCAAAAGATGCTTTCTTTTTCTGTCCTAAGTGTGGAAGAGAGTCCGGTTATGATAGGTTGGAGGTAGTAAAGGATGAATAGAGACTGGCAGCAGGATATGGATGATTGCGAACAAGCCTTAATAGCTTATAACCGTTTAGGGTTGGATGATCACAAAGAGCCAATTGAAGCAATGAAATACTGGCTCCAAAAATATGTTGAAGAGAAAGAACGTGCGATCATAGCTGAATTAGCTTACAAGGGGCTTGCAGGTGACTGTGTAACCAGTGGTGAGTACAAATCTTTACATGATAAATATAAAGCTATGAGAGAGGCGCAGAAAGCCGAGAAAGAACGTGCAGACAGACTGGAAAAGGCAATTAAAGAAGCATTGGAGTGGACATGGGGTTGTGGTCCTCAAAATGTTGGAGAGATTGAAGCGATATTAAGAGAAGCGGTTGGCGGTAAGGAGTGAGTCAATATGTCATCTAACAACGAGATGGTAAAAGCGAAAACATATTGGGTTTGGAGTAAGAAAGCTGAGGCAAAGAACCCAGCTCATACAAGATCAGGAGAACCCATATGGCAAGACAAGCTTTATGAAGCACCAGCAAAGTGGTTAGAAGAAGGTCTCATACAAGATGCCAGTCAGGTAGGTAATGAAGGGCAGCTGGACTTATTCGATATTTTATAAGCGGGGGGATGGAGAATGGAGGCGGTGTTACAAATGGAATTGTTCCCAAAGGCTAATAAGCGTGACATCCAACAAGCAAAAGAGCATCTCGAAAATTACCGTCTAATGCATCGGAATCTCCAAATTTATTCAGAAAAACTGATTCTGAGTTCGGAAGAAAGAGCATTGTTAGAATATGCAAAAAGGTTATTGCCTGAAATTGACACGGCATTTAAACTTATAATGGATGAGGAAGTAAACAAAATACTTACCCATAGATATATAACAGTAGGGAAACATAAATACACTATCGCTAAATATGTATCAAACACCAGCATATCAACAATAAACAGACGTATAGATGCTGGAATAAGAACGATTGCAAATTGTTTGAAATTGTCTGGTGTACTCTATATAGAACTGAAAGAATTTCGGAGGTAAATTCATTTTTGGAGGAATGGTCATGCGAGAAATCAAGTTTCGAGGAAAAAGAAAAGATACTTTTGAATGGATTATAGGATATTATGGCCACAAAGACTTATCTGAGGAACATTTTATTATTGTCCCAACTTTTGATCCGCAGGGAAGCACAAGACTTCAGTATTTCACGGATCACTTAGTAGATCCTAACACCGTTGGACAATACACTGGATTAGTTGATCAGAACAATGTAGAGATTTGCGAAGGCGATATCCTGCAACACAAAAAACACGGTAAGAAAATAGTGGAGTTCATCAATGGTAAGTATGTGTGTGAATCATTAGATCTTAGCGAAATCAACGAATGGGCTGAAATCATTGGAAACATTCACGATAATACGGAGCTTTTCACGGAATTAACATGATGGTAAACATTTTTTAGAGTTTGATGCCACTTACGAGTGGCTTCTTTTTTTTGACACTAAAGTGAGACTAACACGGGACTAAAGTGACACAAATACCGTTCTAAAGTAGGAGCATAGGGCTAACAACCCGGGTGCTCCTACAAACCCTTATCACAGTAGGTACTCGGCCATGCTGTGGGAAGGTAAGATTACTTCCTTAGACGTTAATCGTCAAGGGTATGGTGTGAGGTGGGGTTTGATGCCCTACTTTTTTATTATGGCCTTCATGGTATAGGCAGGTTCGAATCCTGTCAAGGTCTTTATAAGCACTGTATTTAATGGTAAATTGTTCCTAGTAAATAGTTTATTAGGAGGATAAATTGTTGTATGAATAACAAATACACAGAGGGAAAACCTAACAATTACGAAGAATTAAAAAATGATGCGAACAATCGATCAAGTTGGAGGACTAGACTTGAAGCGGTAAAAGAATTGAGCAAATGGAAGTGTCAAGAGTCAAAAGATATTTTATGGCGCCGTATGAACAGTGATGATGTATATAGTGTGAAGCATGCTGCTTTTTTAGGGCTCCAGTCTTTTGGTGAGAATGTAAAGTTGCCGAAGAAAAAGAGTGGAAATCTAATTAAGGATATTAATAAAAATCTCGCAAAAATTAAAAACAGTTTACCGGAAGGCCATGATTTTTCTGAATTTAAAGAGAAATTCAAACAAACTAAACCGGTTGAATATGATACTTATGATGGAGATAAAGGAAACAAGCTAGATAGTTGGCTTGAAAATGTTTGGAAATCGTTACCTAAAAAATAGGATAGACGAGGTATATTGGTCGCTGATAATTCAGCGGCTTTTTTTATTTTGGAAGGGGATATAACAATGCCTCTAAGTTATTACAGTGACGAGATACATTATGAGCAACCAAAGAAATGTAAAGGTTGCGTATATGGCAGATGGGAAGGCACTAAGCAAGTATGCATGATGCCCAACTGTTGGAAGAAAGGCAAAAAACAGGAATAAACTCTTCTCCTAGCGAATGATTTTGTGGGAGGGGGGTGAAAGCGTGAATAATAAATTGACTAATGCTGCTTTAGAAAAGCAGGTTTGCTTATCGAATATTGCCCAATTTGAGGCCAGAATCGCGGGCCTTGAACAAACGAAAGCTGAATTAAAAAATTATGGTCACGTTCAAGGGTGGATCACTGAAGAGGAACTTAATAAGTCGATTGATAGTGACAAAGCCGCTATAGAAGGAATTAAAAAAATAATGGCGGAAATAGATGAAAGTTTAATGTAACACCCTTCGGGGTGTTTTTTCTTTGCCGAAGGCCATCGAGACGACCGAATTACTTAGCGTAGCGGCGGCCGCATAACATATTCCCTTAACTCAATGGTAGAGTACCGAAAGGAAGACCTTGGTTCGATTCCAAGAGGGAAAAGATAAAATTTTCTTGATAACCTTTATACTCCGTTCCTGCAAAGCCTCCTCAAAATGAGCCGTGATCTCAGCGGTTAAGGGATGGATCGAGAGCGCAGCCGGCAGCGTCAATAATGTCGGGATATAAAACTACTTGAAAAGCTTTGCAGGAATGATCACTCTAAAGTTGAATTTATTGCATGAGGAGTGATCGAAATTGGAGAAGTCGAAAGAGTATTTTATTTTTCAACAAGCTGAATTGTTTTTTCGTGCGACAAATCTTATTAGTAGTGAACTTACGAAGGATATCGGTGAATCTTTAGAGGGAAAGGAACTTGATCTGAGTATAGGAATCCCTGAAATGGTAAACGGAGTATTCTCCATAGAGCTTTATTTAAAATGTCTTAATTATATTCGGAATAATGAAATAAAGAGATTGCATAATATTATTGACCTTTATAATTCACTGCCCGAAGAAGATCAAGCAGCAATAAGGTCGCGTTATAGAAGTACTAAAAGTAGCGATCCAAACCGGCAAGAATTTTTAGATAGGAACTTCGATGATTTATTAAGTGCAGTGGATAGAGCTTTTACAGAGTGGAGATATATCTATGAATATCCTAATCATGGAAAGAAAACCAGCGATATGAATCGTTTGATTTTGGCAGTTCGAGATTACCTTCTAGCTATTAGACCTGATTTAAAGAATGATTGAGTGGAATATTAATATAGAACTACAAAAGCATCCAATACGGTACGCATCCAGTCTATAACACAGGCTTGGGTGCTTTTTTAATTTTATATAGGAGGCTTCCATGACTTACCTCAGATCTAGTCGAAACTAAACGGTATAATTGATTCTGAGGTGTTTTTATGTTCATTAATCCGATGTTATTGGAAACGGCACAATCGCCTTTCTCAGACAATCAATATATATTTGAACCAAAGATTGACGGTCACCGCTTGATTTATTCGAACCAGGCAGGAAAGACCAAATTATATACAAGGCACCGTACAGAATGCCTAAGACAGTATCCAGAACTTCTAGAGAATCCATTTGATAAGGACATTGTTTTAGATGGAGAGATAGCATGTGTGGATCCAGAGACAGGAAGGGTAGACTTCGAACTTATTATGAAGAGATTCCTAGCGAGGAAAGAAGATAAGATCAATCTATACACACGGACTTTACCGGTTACTTACGTTGTATTCGATATCCTTCACTATGATGGACAGGATACTCGTAAGCTTCCACTACATGAACGAAAGGCTCTGCTGCAGGAGATCCCCTTCAACAATCCAAGGATGGGAAAGACTCCGTATGTACAAGGAGCAGGAGAATCCTTATTCAAACAAATGGAACTTACTCAGATGGAAGGCATGGTTGCGAAGCGATTGGATAGTACCTATGTAGGGAGACGATCTGCTGACTGGCTAAAAGTGATTAACTGGACTTACGTAGATGTCATTATTATGGGATATCGCAAAAGTGAGTTTGGATGGATAGCTGGAGTAAAGCAGCCGGACGGTGAAGTTAAACCTGCAGGGATGATAAGATTCGGTGTATCCCCCAAAGCAAAGCAAGAGTTATACAAGATCAGCAGTAAGTTGAAGACCGGAGAAACAGATGATTATGTTTATCTAGAACCGATTATAGGAGCTCAGGTAAAGATAAGGAACTGGACTAGAGCTGGAAAGCTTAGAGATCCGGTGTTTGTGAAATTTCTATATCAAGTAGAGAAGCTGGCGTAAGCTGGCTTGTTTTTCACGCGCCTCTTTTAAAGGAGTTGGACCCCTTCCGTAGAATCAAACAAAGTGAGGGGGGATATGTCGATGGTAAAACAACAATATAAAGTTGAAGCATATGGATTTATTGGAGATGCAGCTGATTTCCAACAATTCTTAAACAAGAATTACCTTGATGGATGGGAACTTCATTCGGTTACTCCACAGGCAGTGTCAGGAATTAATCAAAACATAATTACATTTGTAAGGAATGAAAAACATCCTAATTAAAATCGATAAAAAAGAAGCGCCTCGAATGGGTGCTTTTTTTTATTATGGAGAGGGGGGAGAAAAATGCGGATTATGTAGGGTCATAGAAAAAGACGAACTAACCTAATATCAGGAGGATGATTATTATGCCAGCAGTAAATAAAGCATTAAAGAAAGCAGCAAACAATCAATTAGCACCACAACATTTCAACTCTAAGACAGATGAATACGAGTATTCTCAAGGGGAGAACGGCGCTTCTTTTGTGACAATTAAGAATTCGGTTAGCGATGTGACTCTACAAAATGCAATCACAACAGTAGGTAACGGTAATGATTTTGTAGCAGTAGATGGGAATTGCACACTAACCTTTGAGGTTGTCGGAACAAGTGCGAGTCGCACGATCGTATTTGAGTTAGCAGGCCCAAGTGGGGTTTACATGCCACATACCGCATTCAATATATTGGAGCCAACTAAGTTTGGTACCCAAACCATCGGTGGCAGCAACACAGCGCCGGAAATTTGGAAAGTTGAAGTTCCAGCAGGGTTTTCTTTCCGGGCGCGAGTTAGTGCTATCGCAGGCGGTAATGTCACAATTAAAGGTAAGGCACAGTCTTCGCAACCTTCGGGAATAACTTCTTTGAGTTCTGGAGGAGGAACATCCTCAAGTGGGTCTAATGTAAAAGGAGCTGTACAAAACGTAGTGACTGCCGGGAGTAAGGTACAACTTCCAGCTTTTCCAAGCCGAATAGTAACTGTGATCGCCAAGGACACAAATGTAGGTTATATCTACGCAGGCGGATCAGACGTGTCATCGACAGTGTATGGCGTAAAGCTTAAGCCTGGTGCGTCGTATGACTTCGAGGTAACAAATACAAATCTGATCTGGATTGACGCATCGTTAAGTGGAGAAGGTGTATCTTATGTCGCGGTATAGAAATCCAGCGGTAACTATCCCTCAAAATCTCGGAGCAGGAACATATTTAGTAAAAAAGTCGAGTGGAGATGATATTTTATTCACCGCTAGCGAACCAATAACCCTGCTTAAGCCCATAGTTTATGATTCGGCTAAACGAGCTAATAGTACAACAACTGTAGGCAATGCAGATCTTGGCTTTTCATGGGATTCCGTAACCGGAACACATGGGATAATTGAAAATAAGCTATACAGTGTTACAGACACAAGTGGAGACTTGTTGTTGATGGACTGCGGCAGGTCAGATTTGGTTGTATCCTGTATTTTTAGTGGGCAATTATTAGGAACAAATCAAAGGCATTTCAATTTAATATTCCATGCCGCAGATGCCCAAAATTTTCATATGGCCCGAATTTCTAAAACAGAGGTTCAATTGATGCGGAGTGTCGGGGGGACTATCAGTTACTTAAACACATCCTCTTCACCTTCTGCAGTTGCCGATAATGAAGAATATGAGATCAAGATTTTCTCTGCTGATAACATATGTCGCGTGTATATCAACGGAAGATTGTTTATTAATTATACTTTTACTGCGGGCGACGTTACATTGATGAGAAACACAAAGGTCGGCATACGACTCAGCAAAACCGGGACGCCTACTGGAACGGCACGAGCGCATAGATTCTTAGTGGAGCCAATAGTATGAGTGAGACAATAATTAACGTTGGTGACGTAGCATATTCTGAAATCGGTACTTGGGCAGTCAGTGGACTTGCAGGGTATAATGCAGTCCCTTCTAGATATTCCAGTACTATGGGGGATGTAGCGAAGTGGAGTGGATACGCGCCTGAAACGAGCAACTATGAAATATACGTATGGTATCCGGCGAGCACATCTAATACAGATGCGGCAAAATACACAATAAAAACGTTAAATGGTTCATGGGTTAAGACTATCGACCAAAAAAACAATGCAGATAAATGGGTTAAGGTTTGCACAGTCAGTGCAATAGCTGATACAGCAATTGTCGTTTCTTTGACGGTTAGTTATTCTATTAATCGAACAAGTGCCATCAAGTATGTTTCGACAGCGAATGCAGCCGACCCTATCACGATCCAACCGCCGACCACAGACACTGATTCCGTAGTTGTTTTAACGAACCAAAGTGGATTTGATACAGGTAAACCGAAACGCGCAACTATAACAAACGTTGCTGATGGAACTGCGTTCACGGTGAATAAATCAGCGGATGACAGTATTGTTTTTACAGGGTCAGTTACAGGAAACATTGCTGACTTTTCAACATTTAACACAGAAGGTGCTTATTACGTTGCATGTGAGGGTTCAAAGTCAACAAATTTCAACATAGGTAAGTACTGGATGCAAAGAGTATCCATTGGACCTGCTTTGCGGTTTATGGATGAGTCACGAAGCGATACATTTTTACTGGGCAGAAACTCCATTGGTTGGAGAGACAGCCATCAGTTCTCTTTTGAATTAAACACATTAGCGTTACAATACATGGCTAATCCAAGCGCATATGAGCGAATGCCTTATGGCATATCCAATTTAAGCACTTGCGAGTATCCTGAGCTACGTGTGCAAAACGAACCCGATATCATATGGCTCATGAAGTTCGGAGCGTTGCGGTACTACGACCTAGCAGTCAACAAAGGGCACAGTCACCACGCCTTAACAAAAGCTCAATTAGCTCACTTCTTATATTTGTATCCGTTTATCAGCAAATATGTGAGCCGTGAATTTTATCTGAAAATTCGGGATTATACCCTGAAAGAATGGTCGAACCCAATTTGTGATCTGCAATGGTACGATGATACGGGACTAAAGAGTAACAACTTGTTTCACACTCAGAAAGTCATAGGTGGTATCAAAGGAGAAAAACCGCCAGGATACTCAATCCAGCCGAATCTGCTCATGTATGAAGTAGCGAAGAGGGATGGGATTGCAAACTATCAGCAGTTCTTTGATGCTGCATATAACAATGCAGATTGGTTGATTAATAAGATTGATCTTAACGATCCGAGGTATACAAAAGGACAGCGTATGAGCGAACATGCAACCATCACAGGATTGGCATACTTTCTAGAAAAATATCCAAACAAAGCGCCGGCGGGCATCCGAAAAAAGATCGAAGTATGGGCTGACACAATGATTAAGCGTTCAAGAAATCTGTGGGATTTGCGAAAGTACGCTGATCCTAACGATGGTGGGGCATTAGATCAATGGACAGGCGGGCTGAACAGTTATAATGAGCCGGGTAACGTTGCAGGGTTCATGGCTTCTGCTTATGCTGCCTTGCGAGTAATTAAGAACACCAGTGTTAATAATCGTCTACACGAGATCGCCATTTCCCAAATTGACAACGTGTTCGGACGGAATCCAATGGGCAGACATTACAGTTATGACGGTCCTAAAGAAATAGAGGGAGTTGACGTTGGTTGGCCTGAGTTTTTCGAGGGTGGCGCGGGTATGTTGATGGCAGTTAAGGGAGTCCTTGACGGAGCGCCTAAAGAGAGTGCGTACCCTTTTGACCCTAACGCAGACGCAGGTTATACCGAGGGTTGGATCGCCTTTAATACAGCTTGGAATGCTTCTCTAGCATACTCAGCAGCTCAAGATGTAGAGTTGAAGGTGTTTGATAAAACGTTCACGACAGAAGTGAGTTCTTCTGTATCACCGGGGAGTACGATAGGCATAAGATTAAGAGCTCCTCTAAACTTTGACTCAAATAAAATTGAGACTGGTCAGGTTTTGGTGACAGATAACAATGGTGAGAAAACTGAGGTGACAGTAACTGAAGCGAGTGCTGATGACTATTACTTCACATCCTTATTTACAATACCTAGCGATACGACCTATCTGGATGTTTCTTACGGGCACGATCTTTTTAAGAAAAGTATAAGAGTCTCTTGTGTTTAGTGGAGGGGATTTAATGAAGGCAATTTGTAATAAAGGATGTCAATTAGAATTCAATATCAATGGATTCATAACAGTAGACATTAGCGATAAAGTAGAGAAGACATACTTCGAGTGTGAACATTGCAAGCATGAGTATATTGTCTTCTATACAGACCCAGAGATCAGGGATCTACAGGAGCAGATTCGCCAAGTACACAGGGGGATACTAGTACCTGATGGACAAGCTGCTGCTATAAAGAAGGAAGAAGAGATCAAGACACTGATCAAAGAGAAGATGGAAGTACTAAGGACTCAATACAATGAGCAACGATAACAAAATGTTAAGTAACAAAGCGTATGATAAATATAAAAGAAATCCAGAAGCAAGAGCATTCTATAGGAGTGCAGCATGGCAGAAGGTTAGGTTAATCATTCTACAGCGTGACAATTACTTATGTCAGGAATGCTTTAAGAAAGACAGACTAACCATTGCTAACATAGTCCATCACATTGAACCACTGTTAGACAACTGGGACAAAGGACTTGAAGAAGATAACCTTGAGTCCATCTGCGAATCATGCCACAACAAAGAACATCCCGAGAAAGGAAGTCGTAAAAAGGAAGTAAAACAATCGAAGGTAAGGATCCATAAGCCGAAGACGAACAGGGCAATCGTCTAGCGGTTTATTTGTGTTGGGGGAAGAAAAAATTTTGAGACATCCCCCCCTCCCTTCGAAGATAAAAAGCAAGTGGCTCTAGGACCGGCGTGTGCCCTTCGTTCACACCGCGGGGAAAATTTTCATGAAAGGGGGGTAACAGGGGATGGCGGTACCGACTGCAAAAAAAATCAAAGAATATTTAAGTGATTCTTATCAAGAATCTGACGATCAAATTATTCAACTTTATGTTGAAACTCATGCGTTTTACCGAAGGCTAAAAAAGGAGATTGATAAGAATCCTTTGATGCAGGAACACACAAATAAAATCGGGGCAACGAACCTGGTAAAAAACCCTCTTTCCATTGAATTGACTAAGACTGTCCAGACTTTGAACAACCTGCTAAAGTCACTTGGTCTAACGCCGGCACAGCGAAAAAAGATAGCTGGCGAAGATGATGAAGACGATGATTTCAACGACTATTAATGCCGTAGATTTTGAAGAATGGTACAGCGGTTGGAAGGGTGAACAGGTTGCAGCAGGTCATATTTTGTTTGCTCCTTCAGATCGGCTTTTAACCACAGAATACGCAAAAAAGGTCATAAATGGGCAAATAATTGCTAGCAAAAAGGTCGTTTTAGCTGCAAAAAGGCATCTAAAAGACCTCGAAAAACAGGGTACAAAACACTTCCCATGGGTCTTTATAGAGGATACTGGACATAAACCAATCCGGTTCATCGAAAAGTTTTGTAAGCCATCACAGGGTGATTTCGATCAATTAGTGTTCCAACCATGGCAACATTTTTGTATCGGGTCCTTGTTCGGGTGGGTCCATAAAGATACTGGAATAAGACGATTCCGTGAAGGGCTCATCTTTATCGGCCGGAAAAATGGTAAAACAACAATGATTTCTGGTGTATCTAACTATGCGGTATCGCAAGATGGGGAATCAGGAGCAAGGGTATACCTACTTTCTAATGCTAAGGATCAGGCTAAACTCTTATTCGATGAATCAAAGGCGATGGTGGAAGCTTCACCAACACTGAGGAAAAACTTTGTTGCTTTGAGGGATTCCATAAAATACAACAAGACAAAATCCAAGATAGAAGCTCGGGCCAGTGATAGTAAAAAACTTGATGGTCTAAACACTCACCTTGGGGTATTTGATGAGATCCATGAATTTAAGGATTATAAGCTCATCAACGTTATTAAAAAGTCTCGGGGAGCTCGGAAGCAGCCGCTAATACTGTACATAACAACAGCAGGCTATCAGTTAGATGGTCCACTGATTAACTATTATGAACAGGCAGCTGACGTTCTTGAGGGAGCGAATGAAGACGAAAGAACATTTTACTTCATGGCTGAGTTGGATTCGGATGAAGAATTTGACCGTCCAGATCTATGGATTAAGGCGAATCCGAGCATGGGTGTTTCTTTACATCTTCCTACACTTCGAGAAGACTGGGAAAAGGACAAGCGTACACCAGCTGAGAGATCAGACTTTATCACAAAACAGTTCAATATCTTTGTTGATAATGCAGATGAGTCATTCTTGGATTTTGCTACTCTTAAAAAGAACGATAAAGAGCGGGATCCGGAAGACTTTAGGCATATTCCTTGTATCGGGGGATTCGACTTATCTGATTCTGAAGACTTTACAAGTGCTTGTTTGGAATTCCCGATTATTGAGACTGGAGAGGTTTTCGTACTATCTCATACCTGGGTACCGATTAAGAAAGTTACTTTAGACAACGAGAAGCTTCCTTTTAGGGAATATGAAGAGATGGGGCTTTTGACCATCGTTCATGAGGAATACATTCGTAAAGAGCTTGTATACGAATGGTTTGTAGAGCAATCAAAGAAGTATATTATTGAATTGATAACGTATGACCCAGCTAAGGCGTTCGGCTTGGTGGAGTCCTTAAATAACTACGGATTTAAGACAGAGGTTGTTCGACAAGGGCATCTCACTTTAGGTCCAGCGGTTGATGATGTGAAGGAACGCTTTATTGATGGAAATGTCATCTTTAACAACAATCGATTATTCCGCTGGTATGTTAACAACGTGAAGATGGTTGAAGATAGAAATCGAAATAAGTTGCCATCAAAGATAGGTCGCTACCGTAAAATAGACGGTTTTGCGGCCTTTTTGAATGCTCATACAGAAGTAATGAAGAAGCTGCTTGTTGCACAGCCTTCAGGCAACGTCGAGTTCATATCGATCAGCAACCTGCTAGGGAGGTGAGAATTTGGGATTTTGGAGAAGAGTCTCTAGCTTAATAGGTAAAGATGAAAAGCGATCATACAGTGGTGTGGGCTACGATTTCAAACGATGGTTTTCACCGAGAAACATATTTGCAACTAAGACAAGTCAAACATTAGCTACAAATGAAACGATATTTTCAGCTATATCGAGGCTTTCTAACTCAATGGGTGGTCTTCCGCTGAAGTTATATAAAGATTTCACTCCAGTGTACACTCCTATATCTGATCTTATTGCTAATGCGCCTAATCCAAACATGACTAGCTTTGACTTTATTCGAACACTAGAGGTTCATCGAGACAGTAATGGTAATGGATATGCAATGAAACAGTATGATGCAAAAGCTCAGTTAAAGGCCCTTATAATCTTAGATCCTACAAGAGTTAATCCAGTAATTGAGGAAGATACACAAGAACTCTGGTACGAGATAGACGGTGATAAGGGACGATATTATGTTCACAACATGGATATCATCCACGTTAAACATATTCATACAACTGGTTACAAAGGGATCAGCCCTATCGATGTATTGAGAAATACAGTGGACTTTGATGGGAAGGTTAGGGAATTCAGTTTAGATCAAATGGATACCCGGATCGCCGCTTCATTCCTTTTAAAAATGGCTGGCCATCTTGACGAAAAAAGAAAGATAGCAATACTGGAAAACTTTCGTAATTTCTATAAGGATAACGGCGGTGTACTCATCCAGGAACAAGGGATGGAAATAGAGCCGATTAAACGTGAATTTATGGATACGAAGGTATTCGAAGTTGAAAAGATAACAAGATCAAGAGTAGCAACCGTATATAATCTTCCTGTACAGATGTTGGGGGAGATAAGCGGCACCAGCTATTCGAGCATGGAACAACAAGCGATGGATTACGTACAAAACACGTTAATCCCTATTGTGCGACAGTATGAGCAAGAATTTAATAGAAAATTACTTACCGAAACAGAGCGTTTACGTGGACTGAGTTTTAAGTTCAACGTGAACGCTCTTTTGCGTGGAGATATCAAAACTCGTGCAGAGTTCTATTTCAAAATGATCCGATCAGGCATTTTCAAACCAAACGAGGTCAGGGCTTGGGAAGAGTTGCCTCCTGAAGAAGGTGGAAACGTGCTTCTCATAAGTGGGGATCTCTATCCGATCGATATGCCGCTTAATCAGAGAACGGGAAAGGGGGTGAGTAAAACAGATGAGTCTAAAACCGCAGACGGTGCTGGATCAGAATAATAACGAAGTAAGAACAATAGTGGTGAGGGATCTAGAAGAAAGATCGAAGGGTGATGGAGCTAATAAAATCACCGGGTTTGCTGCTGTTTATGAAGAATTCACTGAAATAAGAGACATGTGGGGCGATAAGTTCCATGAAAGAATCGCCAAGAATGCGTTTCGCGATACTCTTTCAGATGGCCATGATATTTTCGCTCTTAAAAACCATAACTGGAATCAGGTCATTGGAAGAACTGGAGCCAACCTTACCTTAGAGGATAGGGACACCGGGCTTTATTTTGATCTTGTTCCTAATCAAACCTCTCTTGGAAAAGACATGCTGGAAGATGTTCGAAGCGGTCTTATAAAAGGCTGTAGCTTTGGATTCCGAATTGTTGACCAAGATTGGGAAGAACGAGATGGAGAATGGTTCAGAACGATCAATAAAGCTGAACTAAGTGAAATCACCCTTACCCCTATTCCGGCTTATAGTCAAACCAGCGCCGAGGTCCGTAGCCTTGCTCCTAACGGAACCAATAAACCAAATGTTGATACCGAGCAAGAAGAACGTAATGCAATTCTTGCTGAAGCAAATAGAATTCAAAAAAAATTAAAATAAAAAGAAGAGGTGCATCTTAATGCCGACTATCTACCAAATGAAACAAAATCTCGCTGAATTGGGCGCTGAACTTCGCTCTGTAAGTGAAGAGATTCGTTCTAAATCAGGAGATCCTTCCTTTAAAATCGAAGAGCTGCGTAATTTGAAAGTGCAACAAAAAGAAACAGAAGAAAGATTTGATCTGCTTAAAGAAGAAATAGACACAATGGAAAAAGAAGCGCGGTCAAAACTTGAAATGCAGGACAAGCAGCGGAATCCACTTAGTGGGAAAACAGGGGATGAACAACGTATGGTTGCTGCCAAGGCAGATATGATTCGCTCTATTGTTCTTGGTAAGCAAATGTCTGAGGAAGCAAGAAACCTGCTTGCAGCCATTCCAGCAAATCATGCTTCTGGTGGATCTAAATTCATGCCAACAAATATGAGTAACGAACTCATCTCAGAGCCTCTCACAACGAACCCATTACGGGGGCTTATCAAAATGACGAACATTACTGGTCTTGAAGTACCAAAGATCTCTTACACTTTGGATGATGATGATTTCATCACTGACGAGCAAACAGCCAAAGAAATTAAACTTACGGGTGACAAAGTTACTTTTGGAAGAAATAAGTTCAAAGTTAAGGCTCGTATCTCAGATACTGTGCTGCATGGATCGGACCTTGCCCTTACTGCTTACGTTGAGAATGCATTACGTTCCGGACTTGCTGCCAAGGAAAAGAAAGTTGCTCTGACTGCTTCTCCAAAAACTGGTGAAGAACACATGAGCTTCTATAGCACGGCTAATGCCATTACTGAGGTAACTGGAGCAGATACGTATAAAGCAATTAAAGCAGCAATCGCAACACTTCATGAGGATTACCGTGAAAATGCCAAGATCATGATGACCTACTCCGCATACTCCGACATCATTGAGACATTGGCTAATGGAAATGCAGCCTTGTATACAGCGCCTCCAGAAACAGTACTTGGCAAACCTGTTATCTTTAGTGACTCGGCTGTCAAACCGATCGTGGGCGACTTTAATTACGCTCAGTTCAACTATGATATTGATATGGTTTACGATTCTGACAAGGACGTAGACAAGGGTGAGTACCTGTTTGTCTTGACTGCTTGGTTTGATATGCAAATCTTACTCAAATCCGCATTCCGTATTGCAAAAGTAGTTGCTACACCCTAATCAGCCCCAAAACTTAAGATCATCCAGTCTAACTGATAAGTCTGTCAGATTAGACTGGGATACTTAAAGGGGGCGGTGATCATCGCGACAACATACAATTTGTATCGAGATGGCCAAAAAGTTAGAGAAGGTTTAACAACTACGAACGTTACGGAATCCGGCCTTATACCGAACAAGTCATATTCCTATCAAGTATCAGCTTTGAATGAAGCAGGGGAAAGTATATTATCTGCTGCGTTAGTTGTAAAAACACCATATTCTGCGCCAACCGGTGTAACGTTAAGTTCTTCTACATTAGCACTCACTACTGGCGGTAATCGCACATTAACAGCTACGATTGCTCCGTCAACTGCACAGCAACAAGTAAACTGGAAAACAGGCGATGCTGCTACTGCAACGGTTGATACTAATGGGAAAGTGATAGCTGTCAAAGCTGGCACGGTGACCATAACAGCTGAAAGTAAAACAGACACATCTAAGAAAGCAACTTGTACTGTCACGATAACGGATCCTGCCGGGGGTGGATAATCCATGGAGGATTTAGAACTTTTAAAAAAATATCTGCGAATTGATGGGAGTGAGGATGATGTTATCCTCACTCTTCTTATGAATGCAGCAGAAGAATATTTGGCAGATGCAGGCGTGCCGGTAACGGAAAAAGCCAGTGCCAAATATAAACTTGCGGTTATGCTCCATACAGCGATGAACTACGAAAACCGGAATCCAGCTGTAAAGATGCAAGAATTCAACAAAGCATTTGAAAGTATCATTTGGCAACTTAAATCATAGGGGAGGAATGAACATGAAGACATATACAGTACTGAAGGATTTCTTGGACCGTTACGATAACGATCGTCATTGTAAACCAGGTGAAGATCACACTCCACACGATCAAGAACGTGCTGATCTACTTTTGAGTCAAGGTTTCATTGGTCCAGTCCTCGAACCTCCAGAGCAAGAAAAAGAAGCAACCGGCAAAGAGGATGAGAAGAAAGAACGCAAGCCTCGAGGACGCAAGGGTAAAAATGAAAACAAAACTGATGATGTGAGTGATTCCGATGAACCCGGCGAAGCTGAATAAACGGATTACCCTTCAAAAGAAGGTTACTGGTGAAGATAATAGCGGTTATCCTACTCCTGGTGCTGGTGAATGGGAAGAAGTAATTAGTATTTATGCATCCAGAAAGCCGATTAGGGGTAGAGAATTCTTTGCGGCAGCGGCTGCCCAAGCTGAGAACACGGTTCGATTTGAAATTCGTTATAGATCGGGAATTACACCTGATATGAGACTTGTCTGTGAAGGGCGCATATATAACATCACTGCTGTACTGGACGATGTGTATGGAGACCGAACAGAAACCCATTTGATGACGACAGAGGTGTTACAGAATGGGTAGAAAAAAAACTGGCGTAGATCTCGATGGTAGTGAAGCAATGATGGCTCGAATCCGTTTGAAGATGGAAGCAGCTAGGAGCCGATTGGAGAATTCTTCGTTAAGAGCTGGGGGAGAAATATTCGCACAAGCTCAACGAGAAACCGTTATTAGAAGTGATGCGAGGCATTTGCATATTCAAGACAACATCAAAGTAAGTGGGGTCCGTAGTGCAGATGGCATGAAGTTTGTTCTTATCGGTCCTGGTAAAAAGACTGGATGGAGGACTCACTTTCTCGAATTTGGCACAAAGAAAATGAATCCAAGACCATTTATCTATCCATCATTTCATGAGAATAAGGATCGTGTAGCTCAGTTTATGGCCTCTGAAATGAAGAAGGGGTTGAGTGAAGGTTGATTGATTTAAAACAAGAAATACTTACCGCTTTGCGATCTGATCCTGGACTAGCTTCTGTTCTAGGAAAGGACACATCAGGAAAGGTAAAGGTTTATCCCGAAACTTCTCCCGAAGCCGTAGCAGATCCGTACATTACCTTTTTTGAGTTAACCAATTTTGATAAGAGCTTCGCGGACAACATTGCCTTGAAAAGTGAGATCCACTTTCAGGTTGATGTTTGGTCTAAATCAAATACGAGTCCAATTGCACTCCATGCCAACAGGGTTATGGAGTCTTTGGGTTTTTATCGTTCAGGCGCAGCGGATCAATTTGAAAATGCAACAAGGACTTATCACAAGGTCCTGAGATATAAAACAACACAACTATTAGGAGGTTAGAGGGATGCCAGAAAACAAAAAGATTGCGGTGCCCGTAGGTTTAAAAGACCTGTACTACGCTGTATTAACAAAAGATGACGAAACAGGTGTAACGTATGGAACACCGAAAAAGATTGCTCCTGCAATCACCGCTAATGTTACACCAACAGTAAACACAGCTACTCTTTATGCAGATAATGGTCCGATCGTAACAGCGAACGCACTGGGTGAAATTGCAGTTGAACTAAACGTTGCTGATATACCGTTTGACGTGCAGGTTGAATTGCTTGGCCTGTCCGTAAATGCAGATGGAGTCGTTATTGATAATGCAGAAGATCAGGCACCGGAAGTAGCTATTGGTTTCCGCAGAACAACAAGTGCTAATACGTCTCGTTTAACATGGCTTCTGAAAGGTAAATTCAGTTTGCCGGCAGAAGAAGGTGCTACTCAAGGGGATACACCTGAATTCCAAACACCAACGATTACAGCAACGTTCTTGAAGCGGATTTATGACGGCAACTGGAGATATCGTCTTGATACTGGTTCTGCAACTGCCAGTGAAGAAGTAGCTGCTGCATGGTTCTCTGCGGTTTATGATCCAACAATCCCAAAGCCCTAACGGCCTTTTTGTCTCCTTGGCAACCGGTCATCACTAACTAGAGCAGAGGGGCCGCATTAAATTAAATGGAGGTGTATCCAAGATGCCAGCAATAACACCAGGTAATAAACCGTTGAAAACGGCAAGCGGTGGATTAGTAGCACCGCAAATGTACGATATTGATAAGGATGAATTCTCCGTTGTAGGTGGACGAAACAACGCTATGTTGGTCGAACCGCAGCCTGGTCCAGTGGAGACGGTAACGCTATTAAATGGTGTCAGTGTAGCAGGGGGAGTTGAATATACCGCTACAACCTCCAAGTACATCACACTAGAATTTGAATCCGATGGGACAGCAACTGCTACTTTCACCAGCTATTTAGTCGGACCGTCCGGTAAAAAGAAAGTGTTTGAAGGTTTCCGTAAGACTGGCGGTATGCAAGCTGTGTCTGTCGCTAATGTTGGCGATGTAGTTTCCTACTCAATACCGGCCGGTTACAAGTTGCGTATCGAAAACACCGCTCCTACACCATCAACGGCAAAACTTATCGTAAAAGGTTTTGCTGAGTAATACAGTCAACACCTTAACTCGCAACAAGGGTTAGGGTGTTTTTTATTTCAATAAAATGAGGGGGATTCATTGATGAGTAATAACATTCGCGTTGTTAAATTGCCGGTTAATTTAGATAAACCAAGAAATTTAATTTACGACTTAAACGCAATGATCGAACTGGAAGAGAAGTATGGTACTCAGCGAAAAGCTATAGAAGCAATTACTTCTAAAAAGCTTAAAGCAATTCGGACATGGCTTTGGGCTGGATTAGTTCATGAAGACGAATTTTTAACTGAAAAGCAAGTCGGTAGCATGCTTTCAGGTGCCGATCCTGAAGTGCTGTTAGATATGGTCAATAAGATCATGGAAGCTTTGAGTGTAAATCTGCCTGACCCAAAAAACTAGATACCCAGTCCTCCGCAGCAACCAATGAAGATAGTGGGTGGGACTGGGATTGGTTTTATTATATCGGAACCGTTCTCCTAGGCATGGATGAAACGGTTTTTTGGCGTTGCACTCCAAGAAGGTTTTTCGCCTTATATGAAGTTCATTCGAAATTCAACGGTTGGACTAAGGAAGATAGCAAGCAGGTTACACCACAATCTACAGCATTTATAGATCAGTACATATGACGGGAGGTGAGGGGGAATGGCCGAAGAATCAATGGAGGTTGCTAACCTAGTCACGAGGTTAAGCCTCGAGGACTCAGGTGTTAATAAATCAATAGCCGCGTTAGACCGGCAAATGAAATTGGTTCAAACCACATTTGAAGCGGCTTCCACAAAACTTGAGGGATTCGGTGATGCTGAGGGACAATTAAAAGTCAAAACAGATGCTCTTAACGCTCAGATGAAGATACAGCAACAGCGTATTGATCAGCTTAAACAGAAGCATGAAGAACTGGCCAAAGCAAAAGGTCTTGATGCCAGGGAAACTCAGAATCTTGAGGTCAAGCTAAACAAAGCCATTACAGCGTACAACAAAATGGGTAACGAGCTCAGCTCCATGGAAAAGAAAGTAGAGTCGCAGACTACGGTTTGGAACAAGCTTTCATCTAATCTGGACAGCATTCAAAAGAAGTTTGAGACCATTGGACAAAACATGTCGCAAGCTGGACAAGCAATGTCTCTTATGATTACTGCTCCGCTTGTTGGGGTTGGAGCAGCATCAACAAAGGCTTCCATAGACTTCGAAACCGCTTTCGCCGGAGTGAAAAAGACTGTGGATGCTACCGAAGAAGAGCTTGCTGACTTTGAACAAGGTATTCTTGACATGTCTAGAGAAATACCGACAGCAGCAACCGCTATTGCTGCGATTGCAGAGAGCGCTGGACAGCTAGGTATTAAGAATGAAGCACTGATGGACTTTACCCGAATTATGGCTGATGTAGGCGTTGCGACGAATATGAGCAGCGATCAAGCAGCCACAGCCTTGGCTCGATTAGCCAATATTACCCAAATGCCACAAGATAACTTTGATCGACTCGCTTCTACAATTGTAGCCCTTGGTAATACATTGGCTGCTACGGAAAGCGAAATAACGGATATGGCTTTACGACTTGCCGGTGCCGGGAATCAAATCGGCATGACAGAAGATCAAATCGTATCTTTTGCTGGAGCGTTATCATCAGTTGGTATTCAGGCAGAGATGGGTGGATCTGCTTTTTCTCGAGTCATGGTTGATATGGCACAGGCTGTTCAAACAGGCGGGGCCCAATTAAATAACTTCTCAATGGTTGCTGGGATGACTGCTGATCAATTTAAGGAGCAGTTTAAGAACGATGCAGCTGGTGCGCTTGTAACATTTATAGAAGGGCTAGGTCGCATGTCCAAAGCAGGGGAGAACACCTTTGCTGTACTGGATGCTATGAAACTTTCAGAGGTACAAGTACGTGATGCTTTACTGCGTGCATCTGGTGCTGGTGATTTGTTCAGGACAAGTCTTGAACAAGGGTCCAAGGCATGGGAAGAAAACACAGCATTAACGAACGAGGCAAATGCCAAATATGAAATATCTGCTTCTCAGTTACAGATATTAAAGAATAACCTGACTTATACGGCAATTACGTTGGGTGGTTCTTTGGTTCCTGCATTATTGGCAGCTCTGGAAGCAGCTCAACCTTTATTCGATGCGTTACAAAAGGGAGCTGAGAGTTTCGCCGCATTAGATTCTTCAACTCAGACAACAATTATTGGAATCACTGCCTTTGCAGCAATATTAGGACCGGCATTAATTCTAGTTGGTCAGATGATGACAGGGATAGCTTCTTTAATTCCCCTTGTCCAAGGGTTAGGAGTCGCGCTCCGATTCATAGCAACTAACCCTATTGCGTTAGCGTTAACTGCGGCGGCGGCAGGGTTTGCGTTGGTCACAAATGCTATTAGAGAGTCAAAGCAAGCCGCTGAGGAGTTAAAGCAAGCGCAAGAAGAATTACAAGCTGTACAGCGTAACGGAATTGATCGAAGTGAAATTGCTGCAACAGAAGAAAAAATTCAAAAAATCAATGAATTGATTGAGTCATATGAAAAGTTAATTGAGGTGGCTTCCTCTTCCGACAGTGCCAAAATGGGGAACAACATAGGCGCTTTAGATGGAGCTGCAGAAGATCTAAATATCAGCCTTAAAGATCTTCAAAAAACTGCTGATGAATTCGGTATTACATTGGAATTCATTGATGAAAACGGGAAAATAGCAACACGATCCATGAAAGAATTGAAAAATGCTTATAACATTTTATCTGGAGCAATCCATGATGCCCAAAGATTAACTACGACAGAGATAAATGATCAAGCGAGAAAAATCGCGGTTAGAAAGCAAGAAGTTAACAGCATTTCAGGATTAATAAAGACATACCAAAGTGCTGCAAAAGGCTCTGATCAATGGACCCTGGCCCAAAATGAATTAATAAATCAGTTTCCCCAATTTGTTACTGCAACCGGTATAAATGTAAAGGCAATTGAAGGTCTTATTTTGGTCAAAGAAAGAGAAATCGAACTTGAATGGGCTAATATACAAATGAAGGCTCAAGAGGCCCTGCAGGAAAAAAATACCGCGGTCGTGAAACAACAAGCTGCCATAGCAGTAGCAGAATCCATAAATAAAATTACTGGAGCAAGCGGGTTAGCTGAATCAGCTTTGGCAGGAATGAATGCTCAACTAGAAAGACTAAGAGGGGAAGCGGCGGCGCTTCAGTCTCTCGTGGATATGAAGCCTACAGACTTTAAACTGTCAGCTGTTCCAAAAATCAGCACAGGTAGTGCTTCGCAAATTGATTTTGGTAAGGGAGCGGGCGTGCCTAAAGTGCCGGCTGCTACCAAGAAGAAAAGTACAGGTAAGAAATCATCGTCAAGTGGGGCGACGAAGGCATATGAAAACAAAGGTCTTGATGAGGCTTATAAACAACTCGAACATAAAAAACATCTTGATCAACTCACTCTCGCAAGTGAATTAAGCACACTCGAAGCCATAAAGTCAAAACACGTTAAAACAGCAGATGAACGGATGGAGATAGAAGAACGCATATATGATGTCAAAAAAGCTTTGGGTGATAAGTCGCTTGATTCTGCTTTGAAGGATTACGAAAGAGCCAAGGATATGGGCAAGCTCTCCGAAAATGATGAGATTAACCGATTGAAACGTATCCGCAGTAAATATGCTGATTCAGCCGAGGAACGTGAACGTATTGATGACATGATCTATGAGGCGACAAAGCGAAAAGTTGAGGCTGAGAAAGAACTTCGTAAATCAACAACTGAGTATGTATCCCAACAACTTCAGGCTGCCTATGAAGATCGTTTGGCTCGTGAAGAGCTCACTGCAGAACAACGGTATAAGCTTGAGGATAAGCTGATTAATGACCAAATGTACCTGAACAATAATTATCTGCAAAAGGTTCTTAAGGATAACAGGTACTCAGCAGCGGAAAAGAAAGAAATCGAACGTGAAATTACAGAAGAAATAAGAAAACAGAAGAACGAAAGATTATTGTTACAACGAGAGTATAACGAGGAGGTCAAGAAACTCCTTGAAGAAGAGAAGAAAGCGCGAATTGACAGTGTGAACAATCTTTCCAAAGGGGTACAGGATGCTCTTAAAGCACAGTACCAAGAGGAAAAACGAATCAATGAAGACCGCATCAAAGAATCAATCAGCGCAAATGACACTTGGAAGAACAATCAACTGGAGTCGATTAAAACTGTTTATGATGCTCGGGTAGCAGCTGCACAAAAGGCTGCCGATCAAGAGATAGAACGAATCAACAGTGTATACAATGCTCAGATTGAAGCTATACAGGCTCAACTGGAAGCAATGGATCAGGCGGAAAAGCAGAAGAGCCGTGAAGAACTCGATGCAGATGATGCGAAAAAGATTTCCAAACTTACAGCTATGATTGAGTATGAACATGATGATCAGAATAAAGCGCAGTTAGAAAAAGAACTGAACAAAGTGATTGCTGATCAGAATGAACGGCACCGGCAGGAACAACTGCAGGATACAAAAGATTCTTTGAAAGCTGAGCAACAGTCGCTGAAAGATAAGATGGCAGAAGAAGCGCAGCTGATCAAAGATAATTTGGCATGGAAAAAAGAAGTCATGCAAGCGAATTATGAATCCGAAGTAGCCAGTATCAATGCAGTTTATGAGCAACAAAAAAATGTTTTAAACCAGCAGTTACTTGATACGCAGGCACATTACGATAAACTCCTGGAATCGAAGAATATTCAAGCCGAAGCCGAGAAGATGATTGTCCAAAATCAGCAGAAGGAGATCATTAAGCTTCTTGAAAAATTCGGTGACTCCTATGCTATCACTGGTCAAACCCTTGGTGAGAAAATGTACGATGCCTTTGCAGAAAAAGTATCTAAAATCAGTACACTCATTGCCCAGGTGAATAGCCAAATTGACGCTGCAAGAAATGCGGCTCTTGCGGTCGTAGCATCAGCTTCAACTGTTAACAGTAAGCCTTCTTCCGGAACAACCCAAACCAGTGGGAAGGTCACAGAGGTTGCTGGAACAGTCGTAAGGGTAACAAATAACTTCAATTCCCCTGTCACATCGCCAAGCGATGTATCAAGAGCAAGTCAAAGAGTTGCACAAGCTCTATCACCAGTATAGGAGGTGGCGTTTTGCAGAGGGTCACATATGTTAATTCGCGCGGTGAGAGCCTGGTATTCGGCAACTCGCCGCCTTTTATTTTAAATAAGATCGAAGGGGTTGATGGTCCTCCTGGAGATATGCTTTCAACTAAATCGCCATATCAAGATGGATCCTCATTTGATTCCATTAGGTTATCCGAACGACCCATAATAATAACAGGCTACATCATCCCCAAAACCATGCAAGAGATGTACCAGCAGCGGCGTAATATTCTGCGGATCTTAAACCCTAAACTGGGATTAGGGAGACTGGTTTACAGTAATGATGCTCAGAGTTATGCAATCGGTGCAGTAATCGAGGGCAGCCCAACATTCCAAGAACGTTTCACGCATAATCAGTCTTTCGTATTGAATTTTATTTGTCCGGATCCATACTTTACAGACGAAAACAAAACCTCAAAGGTATTGCGTTTTGAATCGGGAGGAATGACATTTCCTCTGCGCTTGCCTACAACGTTTGCATACAGCGCATACAGAGGTACCTTCACAAACAGTGGGGATGTGGAAACGCCTGTAGAGATTCATTATAGAGGTCCAGCGCTGAATCCAATCATCACGAATGAGACTACCGGCGAGTTTATCAAAGTGAACTATGATTTGTCAGAAAATGATGTACTGGTTATTAATACTGCTTTTGGTCAAAAACGTGTTGAAGTCATGAATTCAGATGGATCTAGAACGAATGTGTTCCATTGGATTGACTTAGATAGCACGTTTTTTCAGTTGAATATTGGTCAGAACATCTTGAGATACAATAGCGATCGTGAGGGCGATAGGTCGGTAGCAACGGTAACGGTCTATTGGTATAACCGCTATATAGGAGGGTGATGAATGAAAAAGCCTTCGATTCGGATTTTTGATGTTGCCTTTAATCTTCTTGCGGAAATAGATAATTATGAGAGCTTACAGTTTACCCAGCGTTTCTACCGAGCTGGGGAATTTGAGATGCACATTTCTCTTGATAAAGCGCATGTAGATAAGTTACAGAAAGACAATTTCATTCTCATAAATAACCAAGCTCATAAAAACGGCATTATCCAATCTCGACAGATCGAACAAGACGCTAAAGGAATAGACGTCCTTGTAATAAAAGGCCCCACTCTAGGCGGTGTTCTGGATAGGAGAGTAACTGTTACGGACTCTTATGATCGGGTCCGGGGCCCAGCAGAGACAGTGCTGAAACACTATATAAATAACCATATGATTAATCCGGTTGACGCTAATCGTAAGATTCCTTTTGTAAAGAATGCACCTAATATGGGGCGTGGCCGGGAAACACCATGGCAAACCAGGTATGAACCGTTAAATAAGATAACACAAGAAATTGCAGAGTTTTGTGACATTGGATGGCGGTTTGATCTATCCACAAAAGAAAAGAAGGCCATTTTTGATGTTATCCAGGGACGGAATTTAAGCGTTGATCAAGATGGGCCAAGGGTTATCTTCTCCAGGGAGTATGACAACATCGAGTCACAGTCTTATGTAGATTCAGACAATAACTATAAGAATGTTGGTTATGCTGGGGGCAAAGGTGAAGATGAGGACCGCCTGGTACTTTCTGTAGGTACCGGAACTGGGTTTAATCGCAGAGAAGTATTTATAGATTGCTCGAGTGCTGCAGATGCAGCTGAACTCGTTGAATTAGGAAATCAAAAGCTTTCTGACCATAAAATAATTCGAACATTTAATGGAATGATGCTTAATACCGGCAGTTTTATTTTTGAAAGGGATTGGGACCTTGGAGACATTGTAACGACCCAAGACCCAAAATGGAGTTTAACTATGAACAGCCGGATTACAGAAGTTAAAGAGATATACGAGCCTGCCTCCAGGATTGAAATTGCTTTGGGTGATGAAATTCCTACGATTACCCAGTTTGTAAAAAATCTTAGAATAGATGTAAAAAGGAGTGGGTAGATTTGCCAGAAAAATCAGGTTTTTTCGATCATACCGAGGATGATCCGCGTGAATACCCAGCCCGTGAATGGGCTGAATACTTTGGTACATTGATCACAAATGGTGTACTTAATGGCGGGTTAAATCTAAACGTGAGCGCTACGGGAACAGATGCAAACGTAAGTATCTCAACAGGTATAGCTTGGATTAAAGGTTATAGGTACAGTATTTATGATTCACCTTTGGTTTTACCAATTCAACCGGCAACAACACAGGATAGGATTGACCGTATTATATTAAGACTAGACACTTCCATTACTGTAAAACGCATTAGAGCATTGGTTGTACAAGGAACACCATCAGCAAATCCAGTGGCACCGAATATTGTTAGATCAGGTGATGTATTCGATTTGAGTATAGCGCAAGTAAGAGTTAAGGCTAATTCCACAATTATACTACCTGCAAACATTACAGATGAACGATTGAATCAGAGTGTATGCGGACTGATGAACTCATTAATTAAAGTTGACACAGCTACTTTTCAACAACAATGGGATGCGTTTATAGCTTCTGTACAGAATCAAGGTTTTGCTACACCGAGTTATGTAAATGCGAAAGCGTTAGAAGCTGAGACGAATGCAAAGAATGCAAGCTTACCTAAAACAGGCGGAACGATTTCAGGTGCGTTAAGAGTCAATGGAGAATTTACTTTTGCGGATGGAGGTACTTACACGAGTTTAAAGCAATCTGTAGGTGATGGTAAGGCTATGTTAAAAGGGACGATCATCACTGAAAAGGGCGGTACAGTCTCTCAAGCCGGAAGTACACCCACATTCGTGGAATTGGATAACGGTATAAGAAGTATTCAGCAAGGAAGATATGCCAGTCAAATCATAACAAGGAATGTAGGTAGCGAAGAAACCTGGCCCATAGCAGCAAGTCAAAGCGGAGTTGTCGGGCCTACTATAGCGACATTTGTGGGAGGAACAAAACTGATCACAGCATCAGCTCAGAGTTACTCATCGTTCTCTAGTTCGATTTATTGGTCGGCAAGGACAAACACTAACAACTCTTTGTGGATACAATTATGCTTGTTAGATGATGCGGGCAGAGTTTGGAACCTCATGAAAGAGAGTTATGGCAACGAAGTGATTAACGAAATCACTATGTATATACTTTCTCTTTCAATAGATTTGGAAGAAGGTTTATCAAGATTGATTCTAGCCCACGGGCTTAATGAGAATGTCGATGGACTATCTCGATATAACTCCCCTATGCCCGCAGGGTTTAATAGAAACGGAACCACAAGCCTGCGTTACGTGATAACAAGTCCGTTGAACAACATAAACATGACTATGATGACTCGGCACTTAAATATTCCGTTCAAATCAATGTAAAGGAGAAATGTAATGAAACGATATATCACGTATGAGCCTTACACTGAGGGTGTTGGCAATGTAACAGGAATCTTCGTCGGAGCCATCCCAGAATCAATCACCGGGGGCATTGAATCGGAGTCACTCGATCCAGTTTATGTACAGCTTCCTGGCATGACGGCCGCACTCCGTATCAATATAGAAACAGGTGAGTTGTATTACGACTATATAAAATTGGAATCAACCGAAACTCGATTAGTCTCAACCCAAACAGAACTAACACAAGTACAGCAAGCGTTAGCAGATGCTTATGAACAACTAATGATTGCACAAATCGAAAGCACAACTACTCAGCAGGCATTATCTGATCTATACGAACAAATGCTGCAACTCCAGGAAGAACTTGCAGCATTAAAGGGAGGGGGTGAATAACATGCTATCTATGGTCCCTATATATGTATCCTTAATCAAGAAAAATGTACGATCGCTTGAAAGCATCCCACATGTGGTTGTAGACGAGACAGGCACTACACTTCGTGATTTGGTTGAAGAAAAATTGATTTAGGGCACACTTCAGGAGAGTGTGTCTTTTATTTGTAAGTAGAGAGAAAGGGGAGGGTCCATTTTGTTTCAGCTAACTGGGGGAGTAACATCGCAAGAAGTCGCTGAATGGGCGCAACTTGTTGATAAGTATGGAGTCTCCATCATACTTGCCATTGTGTTTACAACAGTTATCATCACCATATTGTATTGGCTTATGACAGGACGAATTGTGCCGAGAATATATCTAGACCGCTCCGAGGAAGACAGAGATCGAATGCAATTAATTATGGAAGAAGAGCGTAGAGCCTTCCTAGAAACTCAAACCGACATGATACGAAGGCTCAAAAAAGATGAAGGCGCGAGCAGGGGAGGTTAAAACCGTGTGGAATCGATTATTCAAACGTCAGCGCGAGATCGAGGAGCGCCTAGAAAAAAGGACACGCAGTGAAAAAATAACGGTAACGCGCTATATAAATGCATCAGAAGAGTTTCAAAAAGAGATAAAGAGGAATCATTTCTTTCCTTATTTGGTCGTTGAAAGGGGGAACAATGACCGATGAGAATTATTGATTATGTACTTATCACAGAGTATCTTGTATCCATTGTGTGTTCGTTGTATATCATCATAGCGCATGCATCTTATTTCAAAGAGCGATTTGCTAAAGGAGCTGTCAGCCTATTTATGTTGGCGATGCTCTTTTTTTTATGTGCTTACACGATAAAAATGGTTACTGCAGTATGGATCCGTGTTGGAAGTGCTGCTGGAGATACTACGGCAATAACAATCGAAACGTACACCTGGACTATTGCTCAAGCCGGTACAACACTGGGTTTATTTATACTGGCGATTTTAACATTTACCAAGCGATATGATCTTTTTATTAAATTGAGAAAATTTGATAAACAAGTAGAGGAGAGTTGATGGAATTGGAATGGAACGCTATTTATGAACTTATTGATCCAAGGCTTATTGTAGTTGTGGCATTGTGTTGGGTAGTGGGCTTTATCCTAAAACAAACACCGAAAGTACCTAACTGGACTATTGTATATGGAGTGACTTTATTCGCAGTGATCCTAACTGTATGGATGCTTGGTTGGGGTCCTGATGCTCTTATTCAAGGCGTATTAGCTGGTGCCTTTGCTGTTTATGGAAATCAACTGTTTCAACAGACTAAACAGGGAGTTGATCAGAAATGATTAAACTTGAGATAGACCCGGGGCATGGAGGAAAAGACGGAGGGGCAGCTGGGAACGGGTTAAAGGAAAAAGATATTGCGCTCATTATCTCTAAAGGGATTAAAAAGAAGCTTGAGGATGAATATGAGGGCGTCAAAGTAACATTAACTCGTAACACAGACATATTCTTAGAACTGAAAGAGCGGACAAATAAAGCTAATGCAGCAGGTGTGGACGCTCTTATTTCTGTTCATTGCAATGCCGGTGGGGGTTCTGGTGGGTTTGAAAGCTTCCGGCATACAAATGCTAGTGCAAAGTCAAAAGAGCTTCAGGAGGCATTGCACACTGCTATAATGGCTGAACTAAATCCGTTTAATGTGATTGATCGCAAACAAAAGACAGGTAATTTGCATATGGTCCGTGAAAGTAAGATGCCGGCCGTATTGACCGAGAATCTTTTTATTGATGTTGCAGCTGATGCTAATCGGCTCAAAAACGATAAGGTGATCGAAGCACTTATTAATGGACATGTGATCGGAGTGGCTAAATACTTTGGTCTTAAGAAGAAGAAGGTAGCAAAAGTGGCAAATGAAAGAGATATCAATGTAGTAAGCCCATGGGCAAAAACAGTGTGGGAAGAGATGACCAAGGAGGGTTATTTTGATGGGAAACGTCCAGGTGCTCCAATCACTCGCGAAGAGATGGCCGTTGTAGTTTCGAGGTTACTAAACAATAACCAACAAAAGTAAAATGCACCCCCACTATTTTAGACTGGTGGGGGTCTTTTTTTATTTTATAAGGAAAAAGGAGGAAAATAACGATGTTTAGTCGAAAACTTATATTAAAGCAAAAATTATTAGTACTTAAAGAATAAGACTTCATCAGAAACTTTTTAGATTTGTGCTAGTGTGTTGAGGAGGTACATAGAATAATGGAAAATCTAAAGAATCTTCTTGTATACTTTATGAAAAACTCACCGAGAATACTTGGTAGAACAGATTTGATGAAGTACGTATATTCATTTGAGTATTATTATTTTCAAATGAAGAAGGAACAATTTACTGAAACTCAATTCATCCGATATCATTATGGACCGAATGATCAAGCGGTAATTGATGCTACTTTATCATTGGAAGCGGAAGGTGTCTTACTTATATCGGAGACACTTAATTACTTTGGAAAAACAACATATCAGCATAAACTGACTGATTTTTCCAATTTGAAGTATTGTCATGATCTACCCGAAGAAGCTGAAATGGTTGCTTGTTTTATAATTGATCGTTTGGGTAAAGAACCTTATCAAGGTGTGATTGATTTTGCATACGATACACCACCCATGAGAATTATTCTTCAAGAAGAGGCTAGAATAGGGGAAAAAATTAATGGAAGGGTGTTGAACATGGACCAAAATGAACCGGTCTTCAAGTCCACTCGCCAACAAAAAAAAGAAGCTCGTGATAGATTAAGATCAAGAACACTTCCGTCAACGTCCGATGAAGAATATTACAAACATATGATAGAGCAGTTTAATAATTACGAGGACGTAAGAAGGAGGGCATACCTTGGCGATAACCCAACGTTATGCAGGTAAGAGAGCTCTCTTTGATGATAGAAAATTTAATTTTGGTGATGTATGGATTTTATCGGATGAGCTTATTACCATCCCACAAGCAGACGGCACAAATACAAGAAAATTACATTCAGAAAGATGGGTAGTTATAACTTCAAACAACGTAGAAAATTACCATCCTTTGTGCCCTATTGTAACAGTCTCTCCCTTGTCTCATGTGGTCGAACTAGCTAAAGAATTTGATCTAGAGTTGCTTCCTAATACAGACAATGTAAAAGATAAAAGTTTATTGCAGATAAAATTAATGCAGCCTATTCTAAAGAAAGATCTAGCAACATGTAAGGGACCGATATCTGAAATTAAGAAAGTTGAACTTCAAGTTCTGTTGGAAGATTTCCTGGGGCTTGCTGAGGCAGATGTGTAAAAAGAACAAGTTAGAAGAAGTTGTAAAAAAGGGCAGCCCTATTATAGCTGCCTTTTTTATTTACCCTGCATATCTAAACTCGCAAACTCCACGCATGTAATGCTCATCCTTCACTTTAACAGTAGTCTCTGTGATCCCCTCGATCACACCACTTCCAACGAGTTCCTGATCAATGAATATCACAATCGGCGTCTTGTCCATTTTTGCTGTGTATAGATGAATATCTGAGGACAGCAACTCCATGTGGCGCTTTGAATATTTTATATGTTTCATGTAATACCCTTCCTTCTTTCGCGTTTATGTGGTCTAATTCGACAAAATGCTATCATTCTCCTTCTAAAAATTACCAAATACTTAAATCCTATTATTGTTATTGATATAAGAACGCATGTTTGGTTATACTATACAAACAAATGTTCTTATAGGAGTGTGATAAATGTGTTACCTGACTATGAGCGGAAAGTGCATAGAATCTTGTATAACTACATAAGCCAACGTGGACGGACACCAACTATACGTGAACTAGAGATTAAAACAGGACAGAGTTCTAGTCGTATAAAAGAAGCACTGCTTCTTCTTGAATCAGAGGAATTTATAGCCTGGGAAGATAAATCGACTCTCCAAGATATTGTCTTACTTAAAGAATGGGAAGATGAAAGTAATAGGCCAAGAGTCTATACATCTCCTCACGGAACTATTGATTACTGGACGGAGTACTAATTATGGCAAAGAAACTACGAGGTAATGGTTTATTTGAGTCTTCTCGAATGGTGCTGCCGGAACATAGGGAAGCGTGGATCAGGAGGGAAGAGTCAAAAAAGGCGCGAACGAAACCTGTTTTAGATGATCAGGAAATTCAACAAATTGAGTATTTACTTGTAGAGTCGTTTAATAAGCGGGTACCAGTTGTACTTACACTCTTTGATCCGATTGAAGATCAAAGAGTAGTTGGTGTAGTTACATCTATAAACTCATATCTAAGAGAGGTAAAGCTTGTTGTATTCGAAGATGACTGGCAGTGGATTAAGCTAAAAGATATAATTTCAGCTTCTATTTGACCACTTACTCCCATATATTGCCTGTATTTGGTACAATGTACTCATAAACAATTGGGAGAGTGGGTCTTTTGAACAAGAATTATAAAGTATCTTTCATTTTCGTTTCACTTCTTATTTTAAGTTTACTAACGGCTTGTACATCGAAAGACGAACTTACTTCTGCTAAGCAGGAGTTAGAAAAATTAAAAAGTGACTACAAAACTGTAAGCGCTGATTTAGAAAAAGTAAAAAAGACTGCTGCTGAGTTTCAACAACAAAATAAAGATTTAACCGACCAATTAGATTTATACAGAGAAAACAATTCAAATGGTAATGCCGCTGAGACAGTATCTGAATCTGCAATTTCAAATCCAGTTGAAAAAGAATATGCCGAGAACTTTGTTGAAATAAATAATCTTGAAACGAAATGGCATGAGGACATATTGTACGGTAATAAGGTGGCAGGGTATACATTCGATTTGAAAAACAAAGGTAAAAAAGACGTTGAATATCTAACAGTCACTGTTTATTTCAAAGATAAGTCTGGAAGTACTATCGCAGAAGCTTCCCTTACTCCAATAAACCCTTCCGGCATTTTTGATAATGATCCTCTGAAAGCAAATTACTCTTGGAAGATGGATACTGGGATATACTATCAGGCTAAAGATGTATCGAAGGAATGGGTGGAAGGATCCGCAGAAGCTGTTATCACTGAACTCAGATTTGTAAAAGAATAACATGATCTATCCCTAGTCAATTAAAGGCTAGGGATTTCTTATGCCCAAAAATCACTGGCCTTCACATTATATCCATGTTTTCTTAATGCGGATATAATCTTCAGAATGGTTTGTTCCTGAGGTTGAATTAACTTTGCCCCGTCACATAATTCTGAAATTGTATTACGGCTAACTTTTGATTCCTTAGCAAGCCATAATTGTTTAATACCATTTCTATCGCAATAAACCCCGAATTCACTCCGTTTTTTACCTAATCCATACATTTCTCTCACACTCCTTAATAGGAAGTGTGGACAATCTATGAAAAAAATATTCAAAAACCGTGCAACATGACCAAGCCGTTCGCCATAGTTATAGAACTAGATACATAACCAAACCGGATCAAGGCACCCTGGTTACGTATCTGGATATATAACCAGACAGCAGGAGAGTGATGTTTATGATAAGCGCAATCGATCCAGGTGGACGTAATACGAAGTACTTTGACAGTCGTTTACCTAAGCCAGTGATGTTTCCATCAGCAATCGGGATTAATGATCTGGACCGTAACCTAAAAAGCTCTGGGGAATTTGACTTTGAATGGGAGTATGAAGGACTTACTGGTTTCGCCGGCAGTCTTGCGCTCCGGGAGTCAGAGTATGTAGAAAGTCGGAAAGACGAAAGCAAAGCTCACTTTGATGCAAAGCTTAGATCACTCATAGCACTGCACCAGTACGGATCCGGTAACGAGCATCAAATACTTGTTGGCCAACCGATTGATACTCACACCGAAACTGAAAAACAGGCTATTAAGAAAATGTACATTGGTAGCCATGATCTGACTGTGAATGGAAAACGAAAAGTCATTGTAATCAAGAACTGTGAGGTTGGACCTGAAGGAGCTGCTTCTGGGCTTTTGGTAGCTCCTGCAGTCGGAACTATAAGAATCATTGATATAGGAAGTGGTAGCGTGAACTTCGCCACGATCACGGACCGGCAGTTTATCAATAAGAGCAGTTTTACGCTGCCTGAAGGTATGGAGAGTAAGAGTAAGCTGGATCCGCGATCTTTTGGACGGCAAATTGCTGCAAGGGCAATCGCTCGTAAATGGGATAAGAACGATACGGTTTATGTAACTGGAGGCGGAGCTAATGAGGTTCTACCGTTTATCCAACAGCTCTTTCCAATGGCAGTGCTCCTAGATCCTGATCCGTTTACTACAAACGTCAGGGGGCTCCTGATGATTGCAAGGAGGGTATACGGTGGCTAAGCAAATCAAGATCATCCAAGTAGCTTTTAACCTACTCGATCCGGAACAAAGATTCTGGCATGAGCAAGTATCGTGTAAGCCTAATTCGTCCGGATATATTAAGCGACTGATCCAGAGAGATATGGAAGGTAGCAGCATTACTATTCAGCTGCCAGAGGTTAAACGTTCGGAGGAATTCAGTGTTGAGGGTTGGATCTAAAAGGAGGGGGATTGTATGGGATACATCATTAAAAAGATTGCCATGAAAATTGGCGAAGCTGCCGGAAAGATTGATGCATCGAACGCACTTGAACAGCTCAACGCAAATGAGATTATCGGGATTATCAAAGACATTATTTTATAAGGAGTGGTAACGATGGAAAAGGCAAAAACGCTGCTGGCTGTTTCTGCTGTTGCTGTTTACTTTTTATGTCCTGCATACCGTTATTACGTAATTGGTTCATGGGTCGGATACAAGATCATGAACAATAAACCTCCTAAAATCCGTGTTGTGAAATGGAGTCGGTAGCCATGGGAATCCTATTGAGTTTGATTAAATCAGCAAAGAGCCTGGGAGCATTAGAGAAGGTGAAAACGATCATAACAAACGCGTATCACGGAAAATCCACAGTGCTAGGAGATTACATTTATATTAGTGATCGCACGTATGGCGAAATCATGAGCGCGCTAAAGGGTCGGATGAAAGAACTTGATGAATCACATGCGATTATAGACGCTTTTAAAGACTTTATTTTGTAGGAGTGTTTTGGAATGTGGCGAAGGATTGCGGTGTTTGGGTATGAGGTGATCTGCAAGACGAAAAATGAGGGTTACGAGTATGTGTCAATTCATCTAAACAAGAAAGAAGTATACAACTTTTCTCAGCGTAATTTCACCGAATTACCGGAATGGATGGTTGAAAAAATAATTAACTGTATAGACGTATTTTTATAAAGGAGTGATCCAAATGAACTTTATTATTCCTTTCGCGGGTATAGCTGCCATTGGTGTTGTGGCCCACATGATTGAGCGTAAACTTGAGTTTAGCGGTAATGCAGGAAATGTAATCATGGTGAAGATCGGCGCAAACCTTTGTTATTTCCTCATTGCCTTCGCCACCTGGAAGGATTTCTTTAAAATGGCGGGCCGGTATCTCGGTGTACATGTATCTTGGTAAATGTTTAAGTAATCATTTAATTAAATATTTGAGTAAACGTGTATTAAGAAATGTTTAATACAAGCCAAAACCATTGATATAGAGCCAAAAAAATGATTTGTTTCAAAGGAGCGACGCAGGGCGGAGTGAGTTTGAAAGTCTTGGGAGGGCTGCGCGATGATGATTGAAGGTTTGAGCATTTGGAAAGCGGCAGGGGTTGTGGGGAGTCTTGGCGGTGCTTACGCGGCTTATACGACCCTACCGGTGAATATAGCCATGAGAAAGCTAAACAGCGTCATACGTATGGGAAACCTTTATATGAGCATCCAAGGATACAAAGGCAGAGTAATAAAGAAATATCCATCATTCTCTAGAAAGGATATAAGGATTTACCTGAACCGCACTGAAATAAGTTTTGTATTGCCTATCGGACTTATGCCGGATGAAATTTACAAAAAGAAGGATTTGTTTTATCAGGCTTTTGGTTCGGAACTCGAGTTTGATTTGTCGAAGGATAAGCGAAGATTTTTCATTAAAGCTTATAACGAGGAAGTCAAAATGTTTGATTACGATCAGGAGAAAATTGCAGAAGGTGCGAAAGACATTCCCCTCCCTATCGTTGTAGGAAATACACAATCAGGATTAGTGGTTTACAACATGGTAGAGAATCCCCACTTACTTATTACAGGCGAAACAGGGAGTGGTAAATCCATTCAACTTCGGTCTATCCTCACAACGCTGCTTACTCAATGCAAAGACCGTGTGGAGCTGTACTGTGCCGATTTAAAGCGAACTGAGTTTCACATATTTAAAGGCATCGCCAAAGAGGTTGTAATCAAACCAAATGACCTTGAAACGCTGCTGTTAAAAGTCGTAAAGAAAATGAACCGAACCTCTGACCTCTTAAATAAACACGGTCTTGCACACATTGATGATCTACCTAAAGCGATCAGGCCAAAGTATACATTAGTGGCGATTGACGAATTTGTTTTACTGAAAAAAGAAAAGGACATTATGAGCATGCTTGAAGAAATATCGTCCGTGGGTAGAGCGTTAGGAGTGTTTCTTATCCTCTCTCTTCAACGTGCCGACAGTACAGTTATGGACGGGATACTGAAGAATAATTTAACCGTTAGAATGGCGTTTCGTGCCAGTAGTGCAGTTAACAGCCGAATAGCAATTGACAGTGGCGAAGCATCAGAAATTTTGAATAAAGAAAAAGGAAGGTTCGTATTTTCGATGGATGGTCTTAAATTTGCCCAGGCTCCTTTGTTAGCCCTTACCGATGCCAAAGCAATGCTAGAACCTCATAGGTGGCAGGAAACCACAGCGGAGAACGTCATTGATCTAAGGAATAACGAGTACGATGTGGAGGAAGAAAGCGAACCGATAGATGAAGAAGAAAACATATTTGGAGTGCTTGAATATGAGAACTAGAGACAAAGAGATCATCAACAGTCTGCATGAGTTTCGTTTTTTAACTGGAGAAGATGTTGCAGAAATGTACTTTTCCCACACCAAACATCCAGTGATTCACGCAAACTCTACACTTAAAAGATTGCGCCGGGATGGTTATATCAAATGTTCAACAGAGCGAAGGAAATACGTGTATTACTGCGCTGAACGTAAAGTAAAATCAGACTCGCAAAAGATCGGACATTTCCTCTCGATATCGGAGTTTTACAGGGATGTGTTTCGGATCGAGAAGCCACGCATATTCCGCGTAGAACCCAAGTTAGGCGGTAAAGGAATGCCCGAACCTGATGCATTTATGGTTTGGAAAAACACTCCATTTTACGTGGAAATACAGCGCAGTAAATATACTAAACCGCAAATGCAGGATAAAATGAATCGTTATGAAAAGTACTATCTATCAGGAGATTGGCAAAACGAAGCTTGGCAGATACCACAAAAGAAAATCTTTCCACCTGTATGGATTATTGGGGTTGGATCAGGAGGGTACGAAATTGATAAGCGTCCCTTCCGAATATATCAAGATGATATTGAACAGATGATTGGTCGATTTGTAAAGAAATAATAAGTGGGTGATTCACTTTAGTTGTTAGAAGAATTTGTCTGTTCTTGTCTTTGATTTTATTGGGAAATTGTTGAAAATAAAGAAAATAAGTCATATACTAAGAACAGTTGTTCTCTAATGTGATACGTTTTTTTCATTGCGACTATGAAATTAAAATGTCCAAGGGGTATCCGTAATATACGAGTAATTGCATATTTCATTTCCAAAACGTCAACTAATAGTTGACATATATCCGATGGGAGAAGCGGAAAAATTAACCGCTTAATCTAACTTAAATTCATACAATTCCTCTATCGTGCAATCCAATAGCAGCTGAGCACTATAAATATCCTCTGGTTGCATAACTCTTTGTCCATTACAAAAGTAGGATATCATCTGCTTGGATCGTCCAACACGACGAGCATATTCTGCTTGTGTTAACCCTTTTGCTTGTATGAGTTTATTTAGATTACATCTCCCTCGGGAGATTTTCAATGTCTATACTCCTTTTATTGGAAATACTCAAGGGATAATTATATCACGCTTCTTACTTTTCGGTAAACACGGTTCTTGGGAGTGTTTATTAGTCGAAGGGAGTAAATGTATGAATCATAAAGAAGAAGTTATTAGCAAATGGATGAATATTGCTATTACGAAAAGAACAGAAGAGGTGATAGAACAATGTGACGAAAAATCTGAGGAAGTTTATTCGGAGCTAACCAAGTTATTAAATGAGGTTAAAAGTACGAATCCTAACCTCTCTGGAATTACTGATCGCATTGAAAATATATTTCTTTTAAAGACCAGAGTGGATACCGAATTCGTATACCCTCTGGCAATTGAAGAGGGAATTGAACTCGGTAAGAAACTAAAGTGATTTTTTCGTTCTCCCCCAATTCTCCCCCAAAACAAATTTAATTTACATACGGAAATATATTGAAAACGCCTTGAAGCTTAGAGCCTCAAGGCGTTTTGATTATGATCTGTAGTGGGCTCGAACCACTGACCCCTACCCTGTCAAGATAGTGCTCTCCCAGCTGAGCTAACAGATCAAGTTTAGTTTAAAGAATAATCTTATATTATCAGGCTTATTTTACACTGTCAATCAGAAGTTTGTATGTTTAAATTCTACTGAAATGACACATCCTAAAAGGAAGAATGATCATCTGGAGGATTGCCATCCTATGAAAAAGTTATACGACACGTTCATGGCAAGCTGCACAATTGCACTATTGCTACTAAACATATCAGGATGTACTTTAGAGCCATCAGAAGAAACAATAATGCTACAAGAGATGATTGATCCTGAATCGGAGCTGCCTATCATTGATGATGTGTACTCTCCTTCGATAAGGGATGATGTTTATTCTTCTACCGATGAGGAAATACTAACGCCTTAATGAAGCTTGCCGTCGTCTAAGATACAATAAGTCAGTCCGTTCCTTCGGGCTGGCTTATTTCTGCTGTATTGTTGTATAATAGCGTGAGTTTTATGGGTCTAGAGCATCGAAGAGCTAAAGCAGAGGGGGATATCAATGCCAGCTGAAATTATTAATGTAACCACTGAGGAACAATTAGAACAGGGGCTGCACATTCGTAAAGAGGTGTTTGTAAAGGAACAAAACGTTCCTTTAGAAGAAGAAATTGACCAATATGACGTCATTTCTCCCGATGCGCATCATATTCTTATACAGGATGGACAGCAGATGGTGGCGACAGGACGTCTCATTTATTATAAGAAGGATACAGCGAAACTCCAACGCGTAGCTGTTCTTAAAGACTACCGTGTTCATGGTTATGGTCGTGTATTAATTATGGCTCTAGAAGAGCGTGCAAGAGAGCTTGGTCTTGCGTACTCCATCCTTGATGCACAGTGCCAAGCTGAAGGGTTTTACGCTAAACTGGGCTATGAAGTGATATCGGACGAGCCGTTTTATGATGCCGGTATATTACATGTACGGATGCAAAAAGCGTTATAACTTCATTTCGTTTACATAGAGCATTCTTTTTTGGGACACACTATATTTGCCGAGCAAGAGCCTATCTTCGTACTCGGTACAGGTAAACACCAAATACAGTGCAAAAAGGAGTGTTGTTCTAATGGAAAATAACACGCGCGAGCACTTTGTCGCTGTTCAGAAAAATGGAGATGGCGATTTAACCGCATTTAAAACTTCGGCAGGTCGTGTTCTTGATTATAACCAGGCATTGAACGAGGTTGAGTCTGGAACGATTGCGGGAGCCAACGTATTTAAGGCAAAAGGAGGATCACTCCGAATTCGCGGTGATGCTGACGGAGATCCAAGCAACAACCTAGATCAATTACCGATTTTTGAATAAAAACTAACCAATAACCGGAGATCCGGTACGATATGAAAGAGGGGCCCTTTGGGGCTCCTTTTTTGCGTAGATAAGACCTCTAACAAATTTCCTCCTCACTAGCACCTTCTTATACGAATCCCCATACAATGCATTACCTAGGCGAGAGTTCGGATGACAGATCAGTTTTCTCGCATGACAAGGGAAGCGGGGAATAGGGCCATGGTAAAGGGCAAAGGAAAAAAAGTAGTGGCAAAAAAGGAGAAAGTTCGCGGTGGGATGAGAATAGTTACTTCTGAAGTCTGTGAGGTGTGTAAGACGCCATGCGACATAGGAATGGCCTATGCTGCACGTATGCGAGAGCCAGGCGCTGTAGGTAAAGGTGTACCTTGTATCTTAACGAAACCAAAAGGATAAACATTAACAACCGCATTCTTACTCATGAGATCTGAGAGATAATGCGGTTGTTATAAATTTTAGAAAAAGAGAAAAAAACGACTTTTTGCCGCAACTTGTCTTGCTGGATGAAGTATAAATATATATACAATCTTATGGGGGAGGTAATATGGAACAATGAAATGGAGAAGAACACTTGCCTTGGTACTTGTCTTTTCTCTTGTAGGCAGTGGATCTATGTTATTTGCAGATTCAATTACAGAAAAAATTCGTGTCGTAGTCAATGGCAATGATGTCAATGGTGGCGGTTATTATATTAATGGGACAACCTATGCTCCTGTGCGTGAACTTAGTGGTCTTGCATCCTGGGATGCAACTAGCAAGAAGGTAACAGTTATTAAGCCTAATGTACATATAACACTGTTTAAAGGTGATACTGTTTTTGGAAATGTTAATGTAGGAAAGCTGAAATTTCACGTGCTTAGTCAAGTTGATAGTTTGGATGGAAACATTTCAGAAGTCAAAGTTGCCATCACGGATCCTTCCGGAAACACAAAAAATATTCAAACGGAGAAGATGGGAAGCGGATCAAACGATAATTTTTGGTTCAAAACGAATGATTTCACATATGATTTCAAGAAAAAAGGGAAATATAAAGTAGGGTTCTACATGAAGCCGGCAGGAGGGAATTCATTCTTTCTTGTATCCGAAAAAGTGATTACAGCACTAGATTCGTAAATTGGCTGAATTGATTTTATCCTCTAATAGTGTTACGATATTTCGGTATGATTACTTATATGAGTGTGAATACAATACAAGTATAAATGAAATGAGGTATAGATGAATGAGCGATCATAACCATGTACATGATGAGAACTGCAACCACGACCACGACCACGAACCTCAGGTGCTTATCTTTGAAGATGAGAACGGTAAAGAGATTGAAATGATTCTGGTACAAACTTTTGATGTAGACAATAAGGAATATGCGGTATTTGTTGAGCGCAACAATCCGGAAGAAGATGGCCTCATTCTTCGTTTTGAAGAAGAGGGCGATGAAGTGAGTCTTTATCAAATTGAAGATGAAGATGAGTGGAATCGTGTAGAAGCTGCATTTAACAAAATGGTTGAAGAACAGCAATAAGAGCAAAATGAAGCAAGGGAAGTCTCTGGATAACAGGGGCTTCCCTTTTTTTATTACCATGCACACAGTGGATGTTTTGAAAAAAAAGGACCCGCTCAGCTTGTCAGCTAAGCAGGTCCTTCTCATTTATGAATCGTATATCAATGTAAGTTAGAAGATTGGATCTGCTTCTACAATTACTTTTACATTCTTAATATAACGGTCTTCAGGACCTTTTACCGGTAATCCAACTTCGACGTGTTCCGTAATATAATTAATGTTTTCCTGAGAAATAACTTCTCCCGGAAGCAGGATCGGAATACCAGGAGGATATACATAAATGAATTCAGCAATAATACGTCCAGCAGATTCTTCAAAAGGAATGACTTCTGTATCTCCGTAAAATGCCTCGCGCGGTGTAAGCATGAGCTGAGGGATTTCTGGGATTTTGACAATTAAATCGTTAGCTGTGTTGACATTATAATAAGTTTTGGACAATTCACGAAGTGCATCAAGCAGCGTATTTACCGTTACATCATTGTCTCCTGGTGTAATGAGACAGAGGATGTTATACATATCGCTCATCTCGACTTCAATATTATAGTGTTCACGCAGCCAGTTCTCTGTATCGTATCCCGTCAAACCAAGATGGCGTACATGAACCGTTACTTTGGTTGGATCATAGCTATAGGTTGCTTCTCCTCCAAGTATTTCTTCCCCAAAACAATACAATCCTTCGATATCGTTAATCGAACGTCTTGCATACTCTGCAAGATCAATGGCTTTTTGAGCCATGGAATGTCCATTCAGCGCAAGGTTACGTCTGGATGTATCCAGCGAAGAGAGCAATATATAAGAAGTTGAAGTCGTCGTCAGCATACTGATGATCGTTTGAACTCGCTGTGGATTTACAAATCCATTTTTGGTGTTTAGGTTGAGTACTGAACTTTGTGTCATCGAACCGCCGAGCTTATGAACACTGGTTGCCGCCATGTCGGCTCCTGCTTCCATGGCTGACATCGGAAGATCCTCGTGAAAATGGATAAGGACTCCGTGCGCTTCATCAACAAGTACAGGTACTTGGTAACTATGCGCAAGATCTACAATTTCTTTAAGATTCGCACATACACCGAAATACGTAGGGTTAATAACAAGCACGGCCTTGGCATCGGGGTGACGCTCTAAAGCACGCTGAACCGAACCCACCGTAATACCGTGATCAATACCTAAATTTTCATCACTCACTGGAGAGACGAATACAGGCTTAGCTCCCGAAAAGATAATAGCAGACATAATCGATTTGTGTACGTTACGCGGTACGATGATTTTATCACCTGGTCCACATACAGACAGAATCATGGTCATAATGGCACTGCTTGTCCCTTGCACACTAAAGTACGTATAGTCCGCACCAAAAGCATCAGCTGCAAGTATTTGAGCTTCTTCAATGACACCCGTCGGTTGATGCAAATCATCAAGCGGCGCGATGTTAATTAAATCTATGGAAAGGGCATTATCCCCTATAAATTCGCGGAATTCAGAGTCTGTTCCAAGTCCTTTTTTGTGACCAGGGATGTGAAACTGTACCGGATTGTTAGCCGCGTGTGTTCTAAGCGCTGTAAAAAGCGGCGTACGACGGTGATCCATGGATTCTGTCACAACCTTTCTCTATTAGAAATAATAAAACCTAAATGAGTATAGCAAAATGGATAAAGATTGTAACGAATTTTTTGTGATGAATCTCACTTCATTTAAAAAGCCATTTTATACAGGGGCGCAAGCTGAGTAAATACTTCTTGAGCCTTCTTCCCAAAGGCTTCTCCGTCCAGAAGAAGCGGATCATCCTGTTCAATACGCAGGCCGCATAAAATTTCTGATTTTTTCACGGTTTTTAATCGTTCAGCTATTTTTTTGAAATCTGCTTTCGAGATATCTTTATGAAGGGTTCCTTCTGGATTCATATGATCTGTAGACCAGTAGAAGTGCCCTGGAATATGTTCCATAACATCGTCAAGCTGTCTCTCTAATGCTTCAGCGAAGATTTCCTTATTATTGCTTTCGTAAATAACGGCAAAAATAACAAATACATGAGTACCAAACATTCCTACTTGAAAATGAGGATATGCTTTGTAACCACGTTTGTTATTAGCGATCGCTACCCAAGTATCATTTGGCGGATTCACGGTACGTCTAGCATGCTTGGCCACATGAACAAACATTTCTTCTCCAACTAAATCGCTTAGAAATGGCGCGGATTCTGCACCAATCTCGTTCAGTTTTGGACGGATTCTCTCAATCAATAATTCCATTCGGGGTTCGAGCCCGGGTATATCAAAGACATCAAAATCTGCGGATGTAAATGAAGGGTATTTTAGTGTAGTCATCAGGTTAACTTCCTCCTTATGTGTTGTGATGGACAAGTTTTATTTATATAAGCATGAACCTTATCACTTGCCAATATAATAGGATACAAAACAATATGGGACTCATTATAACACAGGTAACTCTATTCGCACTTCTCTAAAGCCTGTCCCTTATCTGTATTGTTAATGAAGATTTCGTGTCTTAAGAAAAATGGACTTATAACTACGTACCCTTACCTTACGTGTCGTATAAAATAGGGTAAGCCGACTTATGGTGGAACGTAGATCATAGGGGCCATGGCGGAAAGTCACATAATAAGACTCCGGATCAATCATCCGGCATGGAGGAGGAAGTGCCGTGAACAAGAGCTATGAAGTGGAATACTGCAATCTAGAGCTCCGGTTTAACCGTCGGCATATCCAACAGCTCATCAAAGACTTAATTCAGGAAGGATATTCGCTGTATTGGAGTGAAGATGAAAGCCTGTTCATTCTTTCCGTGAGAACGGGTCGTAAATTGGTTAAACTGAAATTTCAACTCATGCGTACGGGCGAATACAAGTTGATTGGTGATTATATTATTAAAGATGCGAAACTTGCCGAGTTCATAGAGAAACTCATCGGAGATACTCGAGGCCATGCGGTTGTCCGCAGGTTTAAAGATCACATCATCGTTATAGAAAATATTTTGTTCGGCGAGGTTATACGTCTGGTGGAAGTGTCGGGATTCAAACAAAGGGTGATCTATCAGAAAGGGCCGACCCCTACAATGGAAGAGATGGAGGAAATGTTCTCTTCGCAAGAAGGGGAAATGAGATTGCTGCTGTTAAAGATGGAAGTGGATGATGAACTCGAACGGCTTCATGCTGCAATCCATAATGGAGACGAGGCTAAGGCGGAGTCTTGCCGCAACTATTTAAAGCAAATGCAGAATCGAATGTTCATGCTTGAATGGTAAACAGCCGTATGAACCATACTATTATTTATATGAGTATTTGATGAACACCTCATGAAAAGAGGTGTTTTATCCTTGTTTACACTTTAGCGGGGGGTTCACTTCCTTTTGCAAAAGCGTTAGAATAGGATTATTGTTAGGGCGTCCTTCTTTTGCTTACATAATTTTCTAAGGGATGATAATTGTCTGCTTATGGACAAGTTCATTATCGGACAGCTCTAGTAACATAAGATACATCAAAATAACGTAGCAAAGGATGGAGAATATATTGACTAAACAACAAATTGGCGTTATCGGTCTAGCCGTAATGGGCAAGAATTTAGCCCTGAATATTGAAAGCAAGGGGTTTACGGTGTCTGTATTTAACCGTTCTCCAGAAAAAACACATGATCTTCTGAAAGAAGCAGAAGGCAAAAATCTAGAAGGTTTCTTTTCTATTGAAGAGTTTGTACAATCTCTTGAATCTCCACGTAAGATTCTTATTATGGTACAAGCAGGACCAGCTACAGATGCAACGATTCAACAGCTCATTCCTCATCTAGATAAAGGCGACATTATTATCGATGGCGGTAATGCTTACTTCCCTGATACTGTTCGCCGCAGCAAAGAACTGGAAGAGCAAGGTTTCCGCTTCATTGGTGCTGGTGTATCCGGTGGTGAAGAAGGCGCACTGAAAGGCCCGGCAATTATGCCTGGAGGTCAGGAAAGTGCTTATGAACTTGTAAAACCAATCTTAACTTCGATCGCGGCTCAAGTAGATGGAGAGCCTTGCACAACATATATCGGTCCTGATGGTGCTGGACATTATGTAAAAATGGTACACAACGGTATTGAATACGGTGATATGCAGCTGATTGGCGAAGCATACCATTTGATGAAAGATGTACTTGGTCTTACTGCAGAAGAATTCCACGAACTCTTCTCCGAATGGAACAAGGGCGAGCTTGACAGCTACCTGATCGAAATTACGGCTGATATCTTCTCCAAATATGATGAAGAAACAGGCAAACCAATGGTAGATGTGATCCTCGATGCTGCTGGACAAAAAGGTACAGGAAAATGGACTAGCCAAAGTGCGCTTGATCTCGGCGTACCATTGTCTATGATTACTGAATCCGTATTCTCCCGCTTCTTATCTGCGATGAAAGAAGAGCGTATTGCAGCTAGTAAAGTGCTCAGCGGTCCAAAAACAGAGCCATTCTCCGGTGATAAACAAGAATTTATCGAGAATGTTCGTAAAGCATTGTTCGCAAGTAAAATCGTATCTTATGCACAAGGTTTTGCTCAAATGCGTGCAGCTTCCGACGAGTATGGTTGGAATTTGAAATATGGAAACATTGCAATGATCTTCCGCGGAGGATGTATCATTCGTTCCCAATTCTTGCAAAACATCAAAGAAGCTTATGATAAAGATGCAGAACTGAAAAACTTGCTTCTGGATCCATACTTCAAAAATGTTGTGGAATCTTACCAAGATGCATGGCGTAAAGTGATTTCTGTTGCTGTAGAAAAAGGAGTTCCGGTACCTGGATTCTCCAGTGCTCTTTCTTACTATGACAGCTATCGTACAGAACGCCTTCCAGCGAATCTGCTTCAAGCACAGCGCGACTACTTCGGTGCACATACGTTTAAACGTGTGGACAAAGAAGGAACATTCCACCACAACTGGATGGGCAAATAAGACCAGCTTTAAGATACACTGTAATTCATGCTGCTTTGCTGCATTTCTCCGCGAAGACCATAGAGTGCCTCGTGCAGGCAGGTCCGGAGTCTTTCTTGTGTTGAGTGGGAAGTGTGTTCACCCAATAGCAGCATGGCAGCTTCACTAAAATATTGAAAATTAGTAATAAGACGTGGTTTTGGTAGATCCATGAGAAGTGGGTCTTCCAAAGCCACTTTTTGTTGTACATAATGCAGTACGAGCAGTACGTCATCTCTGCATATCACATAACCTGGTTCAAAGATACGTGTGATTCTGCTAGGAACCTTAGGTAGTTTCAGTACGGGCAGATAAGCTAAATCATCCATTATCTTCACACTCCTTACAGATATCTCTGCTTTTATCCTCTATCATCCATACGTAAAAGGATGTCCCGATATGCTTCTTGGCGGATCTTTTTTTCTATGTTATGTTTAGTAGAATAAAAAAGTGGTACTAACTGGGTCTCATAATGAAGGGGTGGCAAGGCAGTGAGCAAGGAAGCTGATAATATCATTCTTATTGGAATGATGGGTACAGGTAAGACAACAGTATCCAGCATACTGGCACAAGAACTTGGATACACGCGCATAGATATTGATACGGAAATAGAAGCGCAAGAAGGCTGTCCGATCCCTGTCTTATTTCAAGAAAAGGGAGAACGATACTTTCGCCAAGTGGAGAGTGATACCTTATGTAGAATTCTCAAAGACTCTTCTCAAGTCGTTTCTACGGGTGGGGGATGTGTACTTCGAACAGAAAACCAGAAGATAATGAAGGATGCAGGTTGGGTTATCGCTTTGACAGCGAGTCCAGAGTCGATTATTTCACGTGTGTCGTCTAGTGGTGATAGACCGCTGCTTAAAGGCAATGTAGAGGAACGTATAAAGAATATAATGGAAGAACGTAAAGATGCATATTCTTTTGCAGATGTTACGATCGATACTTCGGAGCTTAGTCCGGAAGAAGTTGTTCATCATATTTTAACGCTTTACCGCGTCTAAGCTGTTGTGCTTTTCAGATACATTGTAGTATGATCTTAAAAAGAAAGAGGGCAGGCACTGCCTACCCGTTCCATCTTCTCTTAATTAAGTCCAGGCAAGCATGCCGCCAACCAGGTTCACACAGCTTGGATATCCCAGCTCTGTTAGATATTCGCAAGCTCTCTCGCTGCGATAACCGCTGCGGCAGATCAAAATCGTTTCCTGCGTTTTCTCGATTTCATCAAGACGATCAGGAATTTGTCCAAGTGGAATATGTTTTGCTCCTGGAATCATACCAGCAGCAACTTCTTCATCTTCACGGACATCAATCATTTGAATAGCTTCTCCTGACTGTAGACGAGCCTTAAGTTCAGCAGGTGTAATCTCGAGTATTTGATTCATGAGTCATCCTCTTTTCTATGGTTACTAATATATTGGTGTAATCCGAATGGACATGTTCTTATGGATAACTATACCATGATACCGAAGGGAAGAGGGGACTGTCAATTTCATTACGAAGGTTGTTCCCGAGTGTTAAACCGCAGCTGATTATATATAAAAAGGAGTTATAACTATGGACGTTATCGTAAATAACACCCCTTCCTTATCTGGAACGATTGACGCTTTATCTTCGAAAAATTACACAACGCGTTATTTGCTTGTTGCTGCATTAGCAGAAGGAACGAGCACAATCTATTATCCTGCTCACAGTGAGGACAGCGATGCGATGCGCCGCTGTATTCAGGATTTAGGTGCTGTTCTTGTAGAAGACGATGAAAAAATAACCATTACTGGGTTTGGCTCTACACCTCGTCCCACAGGTGAACTGAATGTAGGAAATGCAGGAGCAGTTCTGCGGTTTCTGATGGGAATTGCCGCGCTTGGAGAGGAAATTACATTTGTTAATACATATCCGGAATCTCTTGGTAAAAGGCCTCATCAAGATTTGATTGATGCACTGGAGCAGCTTGGAGCCGAAGTAGATCATCAGGAGGGAAGACTGCCGATCACCATTCGTGGCGGTCAACCGCAAGGCGGAGTTATTCGAGTATCGGGTTCTGTAAGTTCTCAGTATCTGAGTGCTTTGCTCTTTCTGACACCGCTTCTCCCGCAGGATAGTACCATTGAAGTCCTTCATGATCTGAAATCGAAAGTCGTTATCGGGCAAACACTTGAAGTGTTAGAACAAGCCGGTATCGTTATTCATGCAAGTGATGACTATATGTCCTTTAAGGTTCCTGGTTCTCAAAAATATCAACCGGCAAATTATACGGTTCAAGGAGATTATCCCGGATCAGCAGCGATTTTAGCAGCGGCTGCGGTGACAAAATCAGATGTAACGGTTACGCGGTTAATGGAGAAAAGTAAACAGGGTGAACGTGCTATTATTGATGTGCTGAAAATGATGAATGTTCCGCTCACCCATGAAGATAATATCGTTCATGTTCAAGGAAACGGGAAACTTACGGCTGTTGAATTTGATGGAGATGCAGCTACGGATGCGGTACTTGCTATGGTTGCAGCAGCTGTTTTTGCGGAAGGCACTTCGCGTTTTTATAATGTGGAGAATTTAAGATATAAAGAATGTGATCGAATCACTGATTATTTGCACGAACTCTCCAAGGCTGGCGCAAGAGTCGAAGAAAGACAAGCGGAGATTATTGTCCACGGACGGCCTGAAGGGGTAGAAGGCGGCGTTGAAATCAACGCTCATTATGATCATCGTGTCATTATGGCACTTACGATTGTGGGCCTCCGTTCCAAAGAGCCGCTGCGTATTAAAGATGCTCATCACGTTGCAAAATCCTATCCTGGATATTTCGATCATTTACAGGCGCTTGGCGCCAACGTAGAATGGGTATAGTAAAGTTAGAAAGGTGCTGATGAATATGACATTTGAAAACCCGTCACGGGATGAGATCAAAGAACTTCTTCGTTCCGCTGGAAATATTGCAGTTGTCGGTCTATCAGATAAACCGGATCGAACTTCCTACATGGTCTCACAAGCTATGCAAAGCAGGGGGTACCGAATTATTCCAGTGAATCCTAGAGCAGATGAAATTCTAGGAGAGAAATGTTATGCGAAACTTGCGGACATTCCTGAGCCTGTTGATATCGTAAATGTATTCCGCCGTAGTGAATACTGCGGTGAAGTGGCAAAAGAGGCAGCCGAGATCAAAGCTAATGTACTGTGGTTACAACTCGGTGTTGTCAGTGATGAAGCAGCTCAGATTGGTGAAGAGCATGGCATGACGGTCATCATGGATCGATGCATTAAAGTGGAAGATTCCATTTTACTTGGCAAAGAGCAAAGATAAATGATGATAGAAAGGTCCCTTTATGAGGGGCCTTTTTACTTTCGAAAAAGATGTACAGGATTCATTTTGACAAAAAGACATGGAACGCTTACCATCTAGATTAGAAAGGAGAGGGTGCCATGAATTGGCTCGGTTCCTTACAGCAGCTCGGCAGAGCTGTGATGCTCCCGACGATGGTCTTACCTGCAGCAGCGATATTGCTGAGTGTAGGCAGTTTGCCATGGGATTCTTGGGGATTTGAAAGCGTAAGCGGAATCGCTACAGTAGCAGGTCAAAGCCTGTTTTATTTTTTGCCGTATTTATTTGCGGTGGGTGTGGCGCTTGGTTTATCTAATCAGGCGGGTCAAGCCGGTCTTGCTGCCCTGTCGGGGATGATTATCTACGATCAGGTGGTAAGTCATTTCGGAGATGGAAGCGTTCAGCCTGCTTCACTCATCGGTATTATTCTTGGCGCCATCGCTGGGATTACTCATAATCGATTTAAAAGTATACGACTACCTGAAATTTTGCAATTCTTTGGAGGATCTCGTTTTGTTTTACTGATTGTAGGACTCATCGCAGCATTATTCTCCTGCTTGATGCTGGGTATTGCCCCCATCATCCAATCTTTACTCGACATGATTGCTTCCATGGAATATCAACTGGGAGGATTCGGACTCTTTTTATATGGCATTTTGTACCGGGTCCTGGTTGCTTTTGGACTTCATCATTTGCTGAATAATGTGTTCTGGTTCCAGCTTGGTTCCTATGAGACTACAGGCGGTGAGGTTGTTACAGGAGACTTGCCACGTTTTTTTGCAGGAGACCCAACAGCAGGTTATTTCATGTCAGGTCTGTTTCCTATTATGATGTTCGCCATTCCAGCGATAGCACTTGCGATTATCCAGGAGGCTAGAGAAGATTTAAAACCGAAAGTTTACAAGACGTTCATTACGTCAGCTCTGGTGTGCTTTTTGACAGGGGTCTCAGAACAGATTGAATTTGCCTTTTTGTTTGCTGCGCCTTACCTGTTCATCGTTCATGCGGTTATGTCAGGACTTGCTTTATGGATCAGCTACTTATTAGAAATACGCCATGGATTCTCTTATTCTGCGGGTGCGATTGATTACATACTGAATTTCCATTTGTCCGAGAACGGGTTACTTCTCATTCCGATAGGGATTGTATACGGCTTAATCTATTATTACTTATTTCGCTGGGCGATCCGTACATTCCGTATTCCTACTCCAGGGCGTGAAGAAGGTTCAGTCCTCGAAGATTGGGTGGGCAGTATCCCTTATCAAGCTCCACTTATATTGGAGGCACTGGGCGGGAAGCGTAATATCGTTCAGGTAGAAGCGTGTATTACCAGGCTCAGAATTACCGTTCATAATGATCGTCTAATTGATGTGAGTGCAATGAAGGCACTTGGTTCTGCTGGTCTCATCAAGCTTGGAGGAGGAAATGTACAGGTCGTATTCGGTACTTATTCTGAGCTTATACGTGAAGAGATTGCCAAGCTGCTTGAGCGTGATTTACCGCAAGTATTATTCAGTGCGCCGGTTCAGGGAAAAATGTTGCCAATCGAGGATGTGCCGGATAAAATATTTGCCGGTAAGCTTGTAGGGGACGGGGTCGCTTTTGTGCCGGAGAATGGAGAACTTCTTTCGCCCGTATACGGCACCATTATGCACCTGTATCCAACGATGCACGCCATTGGGATCCAAACACCGGAAGGACTAGAAGTATTGCTTCATATTGGAATTGACACTTCACAACTCAAAGGTTGCTTTGAAGCCGCAGTAAAAGAAGGAGATGTCGTGGAGGCTGGTCAGCTATTGATTAAATTCGATCTGGATGGACTAAGGAAGGACGCTCCTTCGTTAGTTACACCGATGGTGATTACAAATCCCGACCGAGTGAAATCATGGAGCTATGCTCCATTTAAACATGTTAGAAAAGGCCAGGCATCGGTAATGTCTGTTGTACTACATGAAGATAGGAATGTTGGAGGGGTAGAAGCATGATACAAGGCATCTCAGGAGCGGCAGGCGTCGCAATAGGCAAGGCATTTGTCCTTCCCAGCTGGGAATGGGATTTACCAGACCAAAAAATGGACGTCGTTGACCTGGCCAAAGAATTTGAACGGCTGTATGAAGGCATCAGAACATCTCGTAATGAGATTGAGATAATAAAGCAGGAATTTAATGAAGTGGTTGGGCCGGAGGAATCCAGTATCTTCGATGCCCATTTAGCTATACTGGAAGACCCTGTATTTATGAGCGAAATTCAAGGGATTATTGAACGCCAATACAAGGCAGCAGAAGTTGCGGTGAAAGAAGCAATCGATCATTTTGTGACGATGTTTGATTTGCTTGATGATGAATATATGAAAGAACGTGCTTTAGATATAAAAGATGTAGGCAATCGGTTGTTAAAACATCTGCTGGGGGCTCCAGAAATTACGCTCCCTTCAGACACGCAGCCGTATATCCTAGTTGCCAAAGAACTATCTCCTTCGCAACTTGCTCATTTAAATCCTAATTATGTACTTGGTATCGTGACTCTAATCGGGGGTAAGACGTCTCATTCTGCCATTATGGCAAGAGCACTTGGCATCCCTATGGTATCAGGACTTGAGAATAGCGTGAATCTTCCAGTGCAAACGGGAGATACGCTCATTATCAATGGAGATGAAGGCACTGTCTATGTGAATCCGAGCGAGAAGATGATGGAGAAGTACACACGCATTCGTAACCAGCAGCTTCGCAAAAAAGAACAACTCCAGGTACTTGCTGAAGTTGACGCAGTAACTAAAGATGGCACCTTAATGAATCTTGCTGCTAATATTAGTTCAACAAAAGAGCTGGAGATGGCCCTTCGCCACGGCGCAAAAGGGGTCGGATTATTCCGTACTGAGTTCCTATACATGGATCGGGCGACCTTTCCTACAATCGAAGAACAATATGAGGTATATCGTCATGTTGTTGAGAGAGCAGGAGGTCAGTCGGTTGTCATTCGGACTCTTGATATCGGCGGAGATAAACAGCTCGACTATTTTCCGCTGGCAGAGGAGGACAATCCCTTCCTTGGGTATCGTGCGATTCGAATTAGTTTAGATCTGAAAGATCTATTTAAAGTTCAATTGACGGCCATTCTGAGAGCCAGCGTCCATGGGAAAGTGAAAATTATGTATCCCATGATTTCCTCAATCGATGAAATTCGGGAAGCGAATCAGGTATTGCATGAGGCAATGGGTGATCTTGATCGGCAGGGTATCAATTATGATAAGGATATCCAGATCGGTATTATGATTGAAGTGCCTGCTGCCGTTGTTATGGCGGATCTTCTAGCAGCAGAAGTGGACTTCTTCAGTATCGGTACGAACGATCTTGTACAATATGTACTTGCTGTCGACCGGATGAATGAACAGATCGCTCATCTATATCATCCGTTTCATCCATCGATCTTGCGCATGCTGAAGATGACCGCTGATGCTGCTCATACGGCCGGAATTGATATCAGTGTTTGCGGAGAACTGGCTGGGGACGAGAGAGCAGTACCAATCTGGATTGAGCTTGGAATTCATAATCTTAGCATGTCTCCGCAATCATTACTTCGAGTGAAACATAGACTACTAAATACGAATGCGGAAGAGGCAAAGGAAGTGGCTAAATCTTGTATTTCGATGTCAAGAAGTCAAGACATTGAAGCGAAGTTAGAAGAGTTCATTGAAGAAAATACAGAGAGATGAAACTGTTCTTTATGTTTATGTATAAAAAGGATGGATATCGCCGTAAGCAGATTACGGCGGAATCCGTCCTTTTTATTTTTTTGTGATGAAAAGAAAGACGAAGTGAGTAGAAATCTGCTCACTCGTTCTTATAAAGTATCTTATGATCTTTCTGCAAGAAGATCACAGAAAGCTTTTCCGTAAGGCGGAAGATCGGGAGGACGGCGTGCAGACACAATATGTCCGTCGGTAACGACTGCTTCATCTTTCCAGATCGCACCCGCATTTTCCATATCATCGCGAATACCTGGTGTCGAAGTAACGGTAACCCCTTGCAGAATTTTGGCGGATATGAGTACCCACCCCGCATGACATATTTGTCCGATCACTTTCTTTTCTGCATTCATTTCCTGAATCAGTGCAATCACTTTGGGATATCTACGCAGCTTGTCCGGCGCCCAGCCTCCTGGAACGAGAATACCGTCATAATCTGTACTGTTTAGTTCCTCAAAGCTGAATTCCGCTGTAGCAGGAACCCCGTATTTACCTACGTACACCTTACCCTTTACTTCACCGGCAAGATGAACCTCGGCCCCTTCTTCACGTACACGATGTACGGGATACCATAGCTCCAAATCTTCAAATTCTTCATCAACGAGCGCAATTACTTTTTTTCCAGTCAGTCTCAAGTTATTCATTCACTCCTTTTTTGTTTCTTACTCCTAGTGTAACGGAGAGCAGCTCAGATTGCCAAAATTGCTAACTTTTGAACAGGATCATAACTCCATCATGACTTTTAGCATAGATATATGAAATGAGATTGGAAATAGTTCGGGTGCCTGTAACAGCAGGATTTATGACAAAGGAGTCGAAGATTTATTGTAGAAGAAACACGAACCTTGCATGTAGACAATGTTACAGGCGGTGATCCTATGCCCAGATGGTGCGATTGCAATCAACCGATGAATCTTGAGATTCGTACCGTAATTTTTGCTAAAAAGATAGAAGTTAAAAATGTACCGATTTTTTCATGTATGTCCTGTTCCACTTATGAAGTACTTAAACCCGTTAAAGCTCATTTAACCGAGTATCTTGAAGCGATCGAGCTGTCTTTAAATGATCCGTATCAAGTTGTGTTTTTTTCGGATATAGATGAAGTAGCTAGTTTGTTCAGTGACCTATATAAAAGGAATGTGGAGATGGACTCGGAAAAGATTGGGGATATAGTTGAAGCTTTCAAAGAGGAGCGTATTAATTTACTTCTTGATGTGTATCAATGTGCCCTTCAGATGAACGATGAAAGTTGGATGAGAGATACACAGCGGAGACTCGAGCAACTGTCACAGTTCCAATTTGAAGAGCATTTTTCGGAAGCAGGATAAAAAATCACCTTGTAATGGATTGAAAATTAGCATTTCTCGTAGTTTTTTGTTACTATATTGTTAGTGTAAAATTTTCTGAAAAGAATGAAAACAAGACACGAAGCGATTTTTCATGTATTCGCATGGAATCCCTTACCATTCTCATCATCATCATTTTCTTTGTACGATCCACTAGCTGCTGAACTTATGAAAGGGGATGTATATGTTATGAAAACGTTGACAAGAATGAATTCTATAGAGCAATTAAATGACGGTATCGCATTATCTTCGGAAGCACCGCTTCTGTTATTTAAACATAGCACCCGCTGTCCTATTAGCGCGCATGCGTATAAAGAAGTATTAGCATATTTGCAAGATAGTCCCGCAGATAAAGTAAACTATAGTATCATTTATGTCGTCGAAGATCGCAGTATTTCACTAGAAGCTGCAGATCGTTTGGGTGTCAAGCATGAGTCTCCACAGGTTATCCTTGTGAAAAACGGCACACCTGTATGGCATACTTCCCATTCCCAAATCACTTCAAGTGGCTTAAGTGCGGTTTTAAGCGAGTCTTAAAGCCCATTCATTGCATGTTGCAATCTTATGTCGTATCATATTTTTAATTGAAAATGAACTGAAAATTTATTGCAAATGGAGAGAAGGAATGTGACGGTAACGATTTATGACGTAGCGCGCGAAGCCGGTGTTTCAATGGCAACGGTTTCTCGGGTAGTCAACAATAATCCAAATGTTAAACCTCAGACACGAAAAAAGGTATATGAAGCAATTGAGCAACTCGGCTATCGCCCGAACGCAGTAGCAAGAGGGCTTGCTAGTAAAAAAACAACGACAGTCGGAGTCGTAATTCCAGATATTTCGAACTCAATTTTTGCCGAGATTGCTCGGGGAATTGAAGACATCGCTAATATGTATCATTACAACATTATTTTGTGTAATGCCGATAAGAAGAAGGAAAAAGAAATTCGTGTTATTAACACGCTGCTTGAAAAACAAGTAGATGGGCTTCTTTTCATGGGTGGAACGGTTACGGATGAACATATCCAAGCCTTCCAAACTTCTGCGGTCCCAATTGTTCTTTGTGCAACTAGTGACGAAAAAGGAACCTATCCTTCGGTTGATATTGATCATGAAACTGCAGCTTTTGATGCGGTAAGTACACTTGTTCGTCATGGGCACCGTGAGATTGCTATGATTAGTGGAACGCTGCAAGATCCTGCGAATGGTTATGCAAGATTCCAAGGGTACAAGCGTGCGCTCGAAACTGCGGGGATTGAATATCAAGAAGATTTAGTACGCATCGGGAACTACCGTTATGAGTCTGGTGTCGAAGCTATGAAATATTTCTTAGGTCTTAAGAAAAAACCAACTGCTATTTTCTGTGCAACGGATGAAATGGCAATCGGTGCTATTCATAGTATTCAGGACGAAGGACTTAAAGTCCCAGATGATTTCTCTATTATTAGTGTAGATAACATTCGTATGGCTTCTATGGTTCGTCCACAGCTCACTACAGTAGCGCAGCCAATGTACGATCTAGGTGCAGTAGCCATGCGACTGCTTACGAAACTGATGAAGAAAGAAAACGTAGAAAATCCGCGTGTTATATTACCGCACGAAACGATCTTGCGTTTGTCTGTTAGTCACGTGTAAAATATGGAATAGAAAAAGCTCCGATAATCGGGGCTTTTTTTGCCGATTAATCAAGCAAAGGGGATAACATCTATGACAGCTACAATAGGGCTCATAGGAGCTATGAAAGAAGAGATTGAACTTCTTCTGGCAGGCATGGAGAATGTAAACCAGCATACATATGCAGGCATCCATTACGCAGAAGGGGATATTTACGGACAACATGTTGTGGTTTGTAAGTCTGGAGTAGGTAAAGTAAATGCAGCGATCACAACACAAATGCTGATTGAGAAGTTTGGGATCTCTAAAGTTATTTTTACTGGGGTGGCTGGGGCAGTTCACCCTGAACTTGATATCGGTAATATTGTCGTATCTACGACATGTATTCAGCATGATATGGATGTAACTCCTCTAGGATTTAAGCGCGGGGAAATTCCTTATCAGGAAGTATCTGCGTTTCCGGCTGATTCCGGACTGATTAGTCTGGCAGAGAAAGCATGTGAACAGCTCGCTATACCGCTGCGTAAAGGAATTGTACTCTCGGGCGACCAGTTTATCGCAAGTAAAGAATCCGTAAAATGGCTCTATGAAGAATTGGAGGGCGCATGTGTGGAGATGGAAGGTGCAGCAGTAGCACAGGTGTGTTACATGAATAATGTACCTTTTGTTATTCTGCGTGGTATGTCTGACAAAGCAGACGGGTCCGCACATGTCAATTTTGCTGAATTTACAGTGAAGGCATCCCATCAATCTCATAAAATTGTGGAATCGATATTGCTTCAGCTTGGTTAAGTATGTAAACCTTTGTAATAATGAAAAGACAAGAACATCCCGGATTAACTCTGGGGTTCCTGTCTTTTTCTTTAATCTAATACATATAACGATGCCTAAATCGCACTTTATCGAATTGCTCTTTTGAAGAGAGAGGCACATTTTTTCCGATACGAACCATGAGACAGTTAGCAGGATGTGCACAGATCTCAGGATCATCTGTCGCATACCACTCCATATCAACGATTTTCATCAGTTTCTCCATCATTTTTCGGTAATCCCAAACCGACAGTCCGCTTCCCTTCAGATCCCAATGCCAATAATATTCTGTAGTGAATACGATATAATTCTCCATCTGCTCTTGCTCAAAAGCAGTACTAATTAACATTTTTCCAATACCGTAAGAACGAAATTCGTCTGCAACTTCAATGGCACCAAGTTCAATTAAATCTTTCATACTTCCTTCAGACCAACGCTCCATTTCATCAGGATAATGAAAAGTAACATATCCAATGATCGTTTGGCCCTCACGGGCAAGAATAATTCTCCCTTCAGCCAGCGCTGAAATTTCAACCAGGGCTTCATGTTGTTCATTCGGTCTTCGAAAAGCGTCAAGATCCGGGTGCATATGATAACTCTGTAAAAGGGAAGAAGGGACTGGGCCTTCAACAACAATCTCCCTGCCGTTCCTTTGAAAGGAGTGGACATTGTGCTGTTTGATATGTTCCATCAGTTTTTCGTGCTCCTTTGACTTGTCATACCCTACTTATAGCAAATATACAAAAAAATGAAAAGGGATAGTGATAAAAATGAAATTTATGCTATAATAATCCAGACAAAAATTATTCACAATTGAATAGCTGTTCCCATGGTATAAACGTAGATGGTAATGAATTCGATGTTTTGTAAGCGCTAACGAACTTGTACATTGTGAAGATGTAGCTTAGGGGAGGCTCGAGTAGACAATGGGTCAAATGCAGAACGAAGTCATCGCGACTGTCGCAGAACGAAGTAATCTCGGAGATTACGATCAGGCTCGCGCTCAGTTTAGTTGGGAAGAGGTAAAAAAGCATTTTACATGGAATGAGACAGGCAAGGTCAATATGGCCTATGAAGCAATTGATCGTCACGTCGAAGAAGGACGAGGTGCGAAAACCGCACTTTTGTACAGTGATGCTCATAGAGATGAGAAGTATAGCTTTCTGGATCTGAGCGAAGGTTCTAATCGATTTGGGAATGTGCTGCGTAAATACGGCATCTCTAAAGGCGATCGTGTCTTTATTTTTATGCCAAGAAGTCCAGAACTTTACCTTAGTCTACTCGGTATACTTAAGGTGGGAGGAATTGTAGGCCCACTTTTTGAAGCATTTATGGAAACAGCGGTAAAAGACCGTTTGGAAGACAGCGGAGCTGTCGCCTTAGTCACAACTCCAGAATTGTTGCCGCGAATTAAACGTGAAGAATTACCGCTTTTAAAACATATTTTTGTTATAGGTGGAGGCACACAGCAAGAAGAAGGACTTGTTGACTATGATGCAGAGATGGCAGCAGCTTCAGATTCACTAGAACCGGAATGGCTCACGCTGGAAGATGGAATGCTCATTCATTACACCTCGGGTTCTACGGGTAGACCTAAAGGGGTATATCATGTACACAAAGCCATGCTTCAGCATTACTATACAGGTAAGGTAGTTCTTGATTTAAGAGAAGACGATATTTATTGGTGTACAGCGGATCCAGGCTGGGTAACAGGTACCTCTTATGGAATTTTTGCTCCCTGGTTGAACGGAGTTACGAATGTGATCCGCGGGGGACGTTTTAGTCCACAGGACTGGTATCAAACGATTGTTAAGAATAAAGTAACCGTATGGTATAGCGCGCCTACTGCTTTCCGGATGCTCATGGGAGCAGGAGAGGATGTCATTGAACAGTTTGATCTATCGACACTCCGTCATGTGTTATCGGTAGGAGAGCCGCTCAATCCAGAAGTGGTCCGCTGGGGAACAAAAGCCTATCAGCAGCGGATTCATGATACTTGGTGGATGACAGAAACAGGCGGTCAGCTAATCTGTAACTATCCGGGAATGGACATCAAACCAGGCTCAATGGGTAAGCCCGTACCGGGAATCGAAGCTGCTATTATTAATGACCAGGGCGAAGAACTGCCGCCATTCTCGATGGGCAATCTAGCCATAAAAACACCTTGGCCGTCCATGATGAGAAAGATTTGGAATAATGATGCCAAGTATGAGGAATATTTCAGAATACCGGGCTGGTATATTTCAGGGGATTCTGCCTATATGGATGATGAAGGATACTTCTGGTTTCAAGGGCGAATAGACGATGTGATCAACTCTTCTGGTGAGCGTATCGGTCCCTTTGAAGTAGAGAGTAAGCTGCTTGAGCATCATGCGGTTGCAGAAGCGGGTGTAATCGGTAAACCGGATCTTGTAAGAGGGGAAATCATTAAAGCGTTTGTAGCGCTGAGAGAAGGATATGAGCCTTCACAAGAGCTGAAAGATGAGATCTATCGATTTGTAAAAGAGGGCTTATCTGCACACGCTGCGCCTCGGGAAATTGAATTTAAAGAGAAATTGCCTAAGACAAGATCAGGTAAGATCATGCGCAGGGTACTGAAAGCATGGGAACTGGATTTACCGACAGGCGATCTTTCAACGATAGAAGACTAGCAAGTAGTTCATTAACAAAGTCAAAAGAGCCATCTGCCTTATCGCAGATGGCTCTTATTATGGTAACATGACTATTTTATAGATCTAAAACAAAAGCCGAGCACAGGGGAGACCCTGTATGCTCGGCTTTTGTTTTATTATCGGTCAATCTTATCGACTTACACTAACCGCAGCAGAAGGGGCTGATTCACCCGCTGCATTGACAGCCGTTACCCGAAAGGCTCCAGTAGCTTCTGCATTGTTATATTTAAAGGAAGTAAAGCTTGCTGTACCTACTTCATTAAACGGTTCCTGACCCGTTTCACTGTAGTATACATGGAAGCTCGATACCCCTTCTTGTGCAGCCCAGGAGATTGTAATACCTTGATCCGTAACCGTAGCAGTCACTCCGCTTGGAGCAGAAGGAACTGCAGCAGTTGATGGCTCTGTATTATTTTCTTCCCCAGTATTATCATCCGGCTCTACCACTTCACCAGGAACTTCAATAACACCTTCATCTGATGTTTCTTCTTGCGGTGGAGCAGGGGCCGTACTGCCGACTACAGAACTCGGCGCTGACTCTTTTCCTGCTACATCCACAGCTACGATGTAAAACTGAGCACCACCGCCTGCATAGGAAGTAAAGGTTGCTTGATTACCTGCAAGTACAACTTTGCCTTGATTCTGGAATGGACCGCCGTTTGTGCTTCGGTATAGCCTGTAACCAACCACGTCACTTGCTGAACTTGGGTTAAAGGTAATTACCGCATTATCATTGCTTACGCTTATTCTGACGTTCCCTGGGGCGTCAGGAGCGCTGCCATCGTCCCGGCGTGGGTCGACTTCTGTAGGCATGTCGTCATCCGCGTCCGTAGGCAAATAATAGGAAAGCGGTTCATGTGAACTCATTTTCTTGAATGCAGCTTGCAAATCCTTAATGAGATCGGAGATTGCACGCTTTCTTTTCACCACGGTTTGTTCTTTAAGCATATCCGAAGGTGTTTCATCTCTTGGAATGTAATTTACCCCGTTATAAGTGATGTACTTAGCTTTGCCTACCGCATCATCATATTCGGTTGGTACATATTTGGTATTGAATAGATCGGTCACAAATTTATCCGTAGCCGAAGTAGGAAGTTTACCGCTATAAGCGGACACGGTCTTCGTTGTAATACCATCCGGCTTCGTAAATGATTTGGTTGTAAACAAATCAGGTTCCTGTTCGGAAACTTCGTTCATGATCTTAGCCCACAGCTTACGAGCACGTTCCTTCTGAGCTTTCGTCTCCAGTGTGTTCGCTTGTGTCTTGTAACCAACCCATACGCCGAGTGTAACATCAGGTGTGTAACCTTCGAACCATACATCGCCGTAATTTTGAGTTGTTCCTGTTTTACCTGCGATAGCAATGTCGCCATATTTATTAAAGTTATCTCTTACGACTTTTCCTGTTCCGTCTGAGATCGCAGTACGAAGCATGTCTGTCATAAGATAAGCCGTTTGTTCAGAGAAAACTTGCTTAGGCTCTGCTTTGTGACTGTATACAATGTTACCTTTGTAATCCACGATTTTTTCAATCATGTAGGCATCATGGAATACACCATTGTTAGCAATTGCACCATAAGCATTCGTTAATTCTTCTACGGTTACACCATGACTTAGACCTCCGAGCACACCTGTTGTTGCGTTCGCATAATCATCTTCAGTAAGTGTAGTGATTCCGAGACTTTTGGCGAAATCCCAAGCTTTCTCCATTCCGACTTCTTCATTAAATAATTTCAGAGCAGGAACGTTAAGAGACTGATTAAGTGCATATCTTGCGGTAACAAGCCCACTGTATCTTCCATTACTGTTTTTAGGAATGTGGAATCCTTTGCTGCCGTCTTTCAAAATGATCGGTGAGTCATCAATAATAGATGCCGGCTGAATTAGACCTTCTTCTAAGGCAGGAAGGTACGCTGCAATCGGCTTCATTGCCGAACCGGGTTGTCTCACCATCTGAGTAGCATAGTTCATATTCTCTACGTTAAAATCACGGCCTTCAATCATACCGAGGATTTTCCCGGTTTTATGATCAATCATCATCGATGCCGTTTGTTCAAGACCTTTGTTTTCATCATAGGCAGAGAAATTACTGTCATCTTCAGCGATCGAGCGCATCGTTTTGTAGACAGTTTTGTTAATTGTCGTATATACCCGGTAACCTCCGGTGCGCAGCTGAATCTGAGCCTCTTCCAACTGTTCAGCGGTTGTTCCACCGTTTTCCGAAGCTTCTGGATAAAGTACTTCCATCAGAACCTTGGCAGCTTGACGCTCTGTTTCAAGCATCAGATAAGGATAGGTGTTATACGCTTTGGCTACTTTTGGTGCAAGCGAAGACTTGATATCAAAGGCAATTGCCTCATCGTATTCACTTTGTGTAATCTTACCAAGGGCAAGCATTCGTCCAAGAACACGTTCTTGTCGCTCTAGAGCATTATTAAAGTTCTTCTCGTTGAAATCCCCTTTTCCGTTAAAAGCAGAATAAGAAGAGGGAAGTTGCGGAAGGCCTGCTAAATAGGCAGCTTGCGCAATGTTTAAATCATTGAGATCGTTAATATTAAAAATCCCCTTGGCAGCAGCTTTAATGCCATAAACATTATATCCACTTGATCCATTTCCGAAAGGAACCTTATTTAGATAGGCTGTTATAATTTCATCTTTCGTTAGAAATCTTTCCAATCGAAGGGACAATAAGATCTCTTTTACTTTTCGGTCCTCTGTTTTGTCCAGATTAAGGAATACTCTTCTAGCTAACTGCTGAGTGAGGGTACTTCCTCCCGTTTGTACGGGTTCGTTTAGTATACGTTCCTTTACTGCACGAAGTGTTCCTGTTATGTCGACACCTTTATGCTCGTAGAATGAATCGTCTTCAATCGATACCACAGCATCTATTACCTTTTGAGGAATGTCCTCAAATTCTACGATTCGCCGATCCTCCTCGGTCCGAAACTGACCTATGGGAGACCCGTCAGCGAAATAAGCAAAGCCCGTCAGTGCATTTTCCCCTATCGCTTGCTCAATTTCAGCTCTTGATCGAACGGGTTCGTCTTTTACAATAGAAGCTATGTAGCCTGTTAGTGCACCACCTGCAAATAGAACACCCATGATGCCTAATATGAAAGCCCACTTCACAAAGCTACCCAGCCTGCGAAAAAAACGATTGCGGGAAGGCTTCTCTTCAGGTTTTTTATTCTGATCATCAACCATCAAATGCTTTCCTCCTTTTAACAGGCATTATTATAGCATAAATTAAGCCATTTGAATCCCCGCAAATGGTGGTAAGGATCGGAAATTGACATCCTTGCTCGGATTATGTACTTGTAAGACCCTATTTGAGGGCAATTCTGTTGATTTATGGTATAGCATTAACATAAATGAGCAAGCCTAATACAGTAGGAATCTTGCTTTGCCAGCTGCTATATAAATGGTTGATCCTTATAAAAAAGTGAAATAAAAACACCCGAACCATTCAAACGGATTCGGGTGTTTTTTTGTTCTCATCTGTAGCTTTTTTTCATATAGTAAATCCCCTGGCATAAAGCGCAGGGGATTTAAAGCTTGACTCAGATCTTAACGGTTGTAGAACTCGACGATTTGTTTCTCGTCGATATCTTGAGAAAGCTCAGCGCGTTCTGGAAGACGGATAAATCTGCCTTCAAGAGCTGCTTCGTTATACTCAACGTAAGCAGGAAGATGTGAACGGTTAGCAATCGCTTCTTTTACAGAAGAAAGATTGCGAGATTTTTCACGAAGTCCAATTACATCACCGATGTTTACAGCGTAAGACGCGATATCTACTTTTTTACCGTTAACAGTAATGTGTCCGTGAGATACCAATTGACGTGCTCCTGCACGGGAGTTAGCAAAACCAAGACGGTAAACCAAGTTGTCAAGACGGCATTCTAGTAGGAACATGAAGTTCTCACCAGCGATACCTTGCATTTTTTGTGCTTTAGCAAACAAAGTACGGAACTGCTTTTCACCCAAACCGTACATGTGGCGCAATTTTTGCTTTTCTTGAAGTTGCATACCGTAGTTGCTGATTTTTCTCCGTTGGTTAGGACCATGTTGACCAGGAGGGAAAGGGCGTTTTGCCAATTCTTTACCTGTACCGCTGAGAGAGATGCCGAGACGGCGACTTATTTTAAATTTAGGACCAGTGTAACGTGCCATGTTTAGAGTAACTCCTTTTATTATAAATTATCAGATGGGGCTCTATTTGCGCCGCTTTTTGTTTCGTATTACCTATTAGTGAGGCATACAACCGATTGAAAAGTTCAGCCGCTGTTCAATCAGCAACAAAGAGCTGTGAGGGTGACACAACGTTACGCCCAAATTTAAGACCATAACAGTCTTGTTCAACAATATATATTATATTAAATTAGAGCACAAAGTCAAGAGAATGACAAAAGTAGAATTTCGTCTGTTTTTGTCGATAGGTAATTAGACCTAAAAATATAGTACTGTTTTCTTTAAAAAAGATGCAAAGTGCCAGTAAAGAGAGTAATATAGATTGTATCTTAATTTTAAACCATCAAATACTTTAATATTAAAAAGTAAGAACATATAATTATCTCAATAGATCCATGTGATATGAATCGACCATGCCTTTTGGTTGTGACCTGTAACTTGCTGGTCACCAAAGGTGCAAAGGAGCGCCTATATGACAGAACAATTACATACGACTTTCTATAATGCACGTAACTCGAAGAATTCCGATCGGGGCATTCAAACTTTCACGCCTCCTCTTTTGCATGAAGAACAAGGTTATCGGAATGAAAAGGATGAATGGTTGAATCATCTTGATGTTAGCACTTTTGATTCTGCATATAATGATCGTTTGCTCCGTGAGGCTTTTAAAGAATGGAATCATGAAGTTCAGTGTATCCCTTCTTTAAAGCATTCGGTGTTTTCATTGTGGAACAGTAATAAATTATGTGTGGCTAAAAACGGAGAACTTTTCTCTCCTATAAAAGAAGCTGTATTCCAAGTACTTGAGCAAGAAGATGCAGATATTAAACTTTATCCAAAACAATCCACACGTTCAGAATACGAGCATTACTATTTATATACAATCCCGCTGAAGACACGTGTTGAAGGAAAACAGCTTGGTGTTTTGTGCGTAGCTGTGCCGGGAATAAGAGAGGGTATCCTCGAAGTATTGGAAGCTGCAAAACTTTTTTATCAGTCTAGCTTTTATCGTCATTTTGAGCACCGTTTCCTTTCCAATTTGCTGGACATTCATAAAACAACAGAAAAAGAAAATAGACGACGTTCCATTCTATTTCAAATTGTACAGCGTATGCACGATCGAATGGATGTTCAGACCGTTTTGGAAGAGGTATTTGACAGCGTAGCTTTTCTGTTCCCGGCAGCTCGTCTGACACTGTACATGTCACAAGATGGAATTACAGAAGATCCGCGGATCAAACCGCTGTATTTACAAGGGCAATATAATCCGGTATGTGCTATGGCTTATACTGAAGAAAGAATGATTTCTCAGCCGCTTGGGCTAGAAGAATACGAATTTGGGATTCCTTTTAGAGGGAAGCAGGGGACATACGGCGTATTCCATATTGAAACTCCCAGTGAATTGATAGAGGATGTTGATATCCAGCTAATAGTAATGATGGCTGATACGGCTGGAACAGCTTACGAGAATGCCAAGATGCATCAGCAATCGAATACACTCATTCAAGAACTTCGGATGATAGACGAGTTAACCAAAAAAATAAATCAGAGTTTGCAGCTAGCCGATATTTATGAATATGCTGTGCAGCAGCTAATGCGCATTTTTAAGGCAAAAGCTTGCTGTATCCTTAAACTTGATCCGGAAGATCAGCAGTTCCGTGTTCTGAATTCGACACTGCCTTCGTTAGGACAAGAGAAGTACTCGCTCTACGGGATCAGCGGAGAAGTATATCGTACGGGAGAACCTATTATCATTTTTGACTATGAGAAACATAGCGGTCCACGCTCTATTTTAATGGATATAACAAACTCTAAGTCTATGATGGCCGTACCTCTACGAATAAACGGACAGGTTGAAGGCGCCATTTTAGTAACACATCAGAATAAACAGTTTTTCTCTTACGATAACTTTCGTTTCATGGACATGCTGGGTGTTCATATTGGACTTGCTGTTACGAATGCCACTCTTCATGCAGAAGTAAAGAGACTGGCAACAGTAGACGCATTAACCGGTTTATACGTAAGGCATTATGTGGACCGAATGATAGAAGAAAGACAGAGCAGTGACTTTTGTGGTTCACTGATCGTCATTGACCTTGATGATTTCAAGCAAGTAAATGATTCTTATGGTCATCAGATCGGTGACCAAGTACTCACCCAGGTAAGTGACGTCATTCGCGAAAGTGGAGGTCCAGATGACCTATGTGCAAGATGGGGCGGGGAAGAGATGGCCATTTATTTACCTCAGGTCAGTGCGCAGCAAGCGTTCTTTATTGCAGAGAACATCCGGGTACAAATTTCAAGGCGAACTTCTCCATCGATTACGGTATCCTGCGGAATTGGGGAATGGTGCTGGCTTGATGATCAAGTCAGTGTTGAATCACTGTTCTATCGTGCAGATATGGCTTTATATGAAGCTAAAAACAGCGGTAGAAATCGGGTATGTATTGAGAATAAAAATATGTATAGATAAAGAGCGCTTCCTTTAAAAAGGAGGACGCTCTTTTTTATGGATACAAGGAGTACACAGAGGAAAACCTAACAAAAAATGAGGTGAAAGGTTGGGTTGATATGTATAGTTCATTATATCGTTTCTTGATAGTAATCCTATGCGCCGCTGTTTTGTTCGGAGGAACTGGGTGTGCTTATAGGTATCAGGAGGACCCAAAAGAAATCTTTCAACGTGCATTAACAGGGTTAGCTGGCAAAGAAGAGTTGGAATTTCGAGGAAAAGCGGCCATTCGAACGGATGATCATGGATTATTTGATACTGAATATCAATATTCAGGAACGCTCACGAATCATAATAAGGTTGTTATTGAAAGTCAGTTATCTCCCAGCAGTACAGACACTAAAACAAGATCACTTACTTTGAAAAGGGTAAACAAAGAATGGAAAGTAGAGTCTTTAGACGGAACAAAACCAGCGATAGTACGCTGGAACCCGTTAGCTCAATTAGAAGCTATTGAACAAATAAAAAACAAAACGTTTCGTGCCGAGTATGGTGTCCCGCGAGGGAAACAAATGATCAGAATCGAACTTGATAGTGAAGAAGCAGTAATGTACCTAAGTAATCAGCTTGAAGAGGAAATGCAGGAACTTCAGAGTGAACTTCCTGCCCTCACGAGTTCTGTGCCTAATGATAAACGCAATGAATGCCTGAAGGAGCTGAATACCCTGTATGAACAGCAGAAAAGTCAGCTGGATGATTATCTGACAAAGGCACAAGCTACACTCGTATATCATCTGCTCATTGATAAAAAAACAAATCTTCCCCTGAGGTTGTCTTCTGAAAGTGAGATTCGTTACCAAAAAGAAGAAGGAACTGCTAAGGAGCTTCTTGTGACGGATGTATATTTTGATCATTACAAGTAACTCTGTGCTGACATGAAGTATCCCATCAGACAAACTGCGTGATACAATGGAAATGTTAGACAACGATAGAAGTTTTACTACATGAAGGAGGCAACATATAACGATGAAAGATCCAAGAATTCAAAAACTCGCTCAAAATTTGGTTGGATACTCTGTGAATGTACAACCAGGAGAAAATGTTCTCGTGGAGATGATCGGCTCAGAACGCGACCTGCTGAATGCAATTATTGAAGAAATCGGTAAAGCCGGCGGTAATGCGTTTGTCCAGCTGACAGATAAAACGGTACTCCGTTCCATGCTGATTGGTGCAACAGAAGCACAGCTGAAAACATGGGCAGAGATTGACTTAAAGCGTATGGAACTTATGGATGGATACATCGGAATTCGCGCTGGAGAAAATGCGAATGACCTCTCTGATGTGCCTGAAGAAAAAATGAAAATGTACAATGCACTTTATTCTCATCCTGTACATAGCGAAGAACGCGTGAAGCGTACGAAGTGGGTAGTGCTTCGTTATCCGAATGCAAGTATGGCGCAGCTTGCCAACACAAGTACAGAAGCGTTTGAAGATTTTTATTTCAAGGTATGTAATTTAGACTATGCCAAAATGGACAAAGCACAAGATCCACTGGCTGAGCTGATGCGTAAAACCGATAAAGTCCGCATTGTTAGCCCGGGAACTGATCTTCATTTCTCCATTAAATCCATTGGAGCAGAGAAATGTGCTGGAGAGAAAAACATTCCAGATGGGGAAGTATATAGTGCGCCCGTTCGTGATTCTGTAAATGGGACAATCAGCTACAACACACCTACGTTATACAATGGGATTACATTTGAGAATATCAAGTTCCGTTTTGAGAACGGTAAAATTGTAGAAGCTACAAGTAATGATACGAAACGACTCAATGAAATTTTGGACACAGATGAGGGTGCACGTTATATCGGTGAATTTGCTATTGGATTTAATCCGCACATTCTGCACCCAATGAAAGATATCTTGTTTGATGAAAAGATTGCAGGAAGTCTTCATTTTACGCCAGGGCAGGCATATGATGTGACAGATAACGGAAACACGTCATCCATTCACTGGGATCTGGTACTTATTCAGCGTCCGGAGTACGGTGGTGGGGAGATTTATTTTGATGATGTTCTTATTCGCAAAGATGGTATTTTCGTCATTCCGGAACTGCAAGGACTAAATCCGGAAAACTTGGTTTAAAACAAATTACGCTAGCAAGTAAATGGAAAATATAGTTGCTAAGAAAGCGGATTCAATGTATATTGTTAGTGGTTATATAGAATAGAATATTCTTACACTAGACGGAGGGATTCCTATGTCGAATAATAATGCGGCAGTAGTGGAGATTGCGCAAACGGCCAGTAAATTCGCTTCTTCCATCGTACTCCACTCTGACACAAAGTACATTGATGTGAAAAGCATTCTGGGACTGTTTACCACACTTGTTGGCGGCAAAAACTATGAACTGCATGTTCATGGACCAGATGCGGATGAAGCAAAAAAAGAGTTATCTGAAGTATTTGAAAAACACGGACTTACTGTTTCGCTCGCTAAAGAATAACAGCGATACAGCAGTAAAAGCATCTTTGCCATATTTGGCAAAGATGCTTTTTTTAGATGCTTCTTGTATTGAGAACGATTTTCGTCTAATATTAAGATTAGATTGTCGTACAAGATTCTGGACGTAGGGGGGAAGAGTGCATGACTTCATCAGATCTGCAAGAACAACTTAATTCCAAAGCAATTCGTCTTCTTGAAGAAGATGCATATAAAATAGAAAAACTGATTCAAGTTCAGATGGAGAATCTGGCAACCCGTTATTGCCCTCTCTATGAGGAAGTACTGGATACGCAAGTGTTCGGATTTTCAAAAGAAGTTGATTTTGCAGTTCGTGCAGGTCTTCTTCCAGTCGATACAGGTAAACAGCTGGTAAACAACCTCGAACGTAATCTTGCTGTCCTGTACGAAGCACTTAATAAAAAAGGAAACCAGGAGTAGGCTCCTGGCATCTTTTCATAGAAGCATGCAGATTAGAGATGCATGCTTTTTTTGTATATAAGTTTAAATCAAGAAGAACGATACACCAAGAATAGCATAGACAGCGATAAGAAGAAGCCCCTCGTACCAGTTGGTTGATCCATCTTGAATAATCGATTTGGAGATAAAGACGGCAACGCCAATGGCTACAAGCTCAATCGTTGTAAATACGATATCCATTGTGTTTCCAAAAAAGAAACTAGTGAAGACGAGTACGGGTGCAACAAACAACGCAATTTGCAAACTGCTGCCTACTGCGATCTCAACAGCTGCTCCTATTTTATTTTTCATAGCGAGCAGGACGGCTGCACTGTGCTCAGCTGCGTTTCCTACAATTGCTACAAGGAAGGCACCTACAAAGACTTCACTTAGGCCAAATCGAACAGTCAGTGTTTCGAGCGTTCCAACAAGCCATTCACTGACAAAAGCAACCATCACTGTAGCGAGTACAAGATAAGCAATCGATTTTTTCTTAGACCAGGCAGGCTCCTCATGAGCTTCTCCTTCAGCAACGTTCTCTGCAAGGATGTCTTTATGTGTAATCATCGAGAAAATGATCCAAGCAATATAGGCAACAATGAGAATACCAGCTACGATGAGGCTCAAGGTCTCGGTTTGAGGGACAGTAATCGTATGGGTGTTAAAAAATACAGCCGGGACAAACAGCGCGATTACGGCAACAATCATAAGAGAGCCGTTCATTCCCGCAAGGGATTGGTTGAAATTCTGAACCTTAAATTTGGTGCCTCCGAGAAAAATACTAAGACCAAGCACAAGCAGTAAATTCCCGATAATAGAACCGGTCAAACTTGCTTTTACCATGTCATAAAGGCCTTCTTTAACGAGAAAGATAGCAATAATAAGTTCGGCTGCATTTCCAAAAGTGGCATTGAGAAATCCACCTAGTCGTTCCCCTGCATAGTGAGCTACATTTTCTGTAGCTTTTCCGAGAAATCCAGCTACAAAGACTACCGCGATGGCAGATAGGACAAACTGAATAAGTGGATCAAAATGAAGGTAATGGGAAACCGCACTTAGTAAAAATGTGATGATCAGTAACGAGGTTCTAACTTTACTCATATGTAATCTCCTTTTTCTAGTGTTTAACCTTCAAGACAAAGTTGGATCATAATTCATAACTATATTCCCCCTTTCACATGTATTATGAAACATTTATTATGAAACATTTGATATATCGCTGAATTCTAAAAATTGATTTCATTGCCTAAGTAGTCAGATGGCACTTTTATTTGCAATTTGGGGGGCAAAGGCATTAAAATATCTTATAAAGAAGCAAAGGAGGATATGGCATGTCAGAACAGCTAAAAATCGAAACAGGCGACATCCGGATATCCAATGATGTTGTAGCAAAAATTGCTGGCCTTGCAGCGTTAGAAACTCCGGGGATTGCAGCAATGTCCGGAGGTTTGTCTGAAGGCTGGGCCAAACGCCTCAGCGGAAAAAATGTGCAAAAGGGTGTCACTGTAGAAGTAGGGACAACGGAAACAGCCATTGATCTCCGCATTATTGTTCTTTACGAGACACCTATTCACGAAGTATCTCGGATGCTTCAGCAGAATGTACGTGAGGCAGTGGAAAGTATGACCGGTCTTCGAGTTGTTGAAGTGAATGTGAAGGTAGAAGGTGTTTCCTTCCGGGGCGACGAACAATAAGATGAATATCTTATCTTACAATTTTGATCTTACCTATCATAATGGATGGCATAAAAGCCGCATAAAGAAGGACAGTCTCGGTATTTACCGAAACTGTCCTTCTTTTATTACTTTGATCGTGAGCTACGTCGTTTTTGTGAATTCCGCGTGACAAGAGCAGGGGATGGTCGTTCTTCAGTTACAGTTCGAACAGATTTAACCGTCTCCTGAGTTATTTCCAAATTGTTTTCCCGGGAAATACTAAGCATAATCCCGATACTTGTCATCGTTACAAGCAGAGAGGTTCCCCCAAAACTGATAAAAGGAAGTGTTACCCCTGTAACGGGGATCGTTTGAGTAACTCCGCCGATATTGATGAAAGCCTGAATGGCAATAAGCCCCATAATCCCGACGCCAACGAGTGTCCCGAAGATGTCCTTGCAGCGAAGTGCAATCGTAAACCCCCGCCAGATAAAATAAACATAAATGATGAGGAAAATGGAAGCGCCGATGAATCCGAGTTCTTCGCCGATGACAGCAAAGATAAAGTCATTAAATGCATTAGGTAGATAGTGGAGCTTAATTACTCCTTGACCAATCCCTGTACCTGTAAAGCCGCCTGTGCCAATGGCTGTAAGTGAGTTCACCAGATTCCAAGAATCTCCAGTCTTATCATGAAACGGATCGAGAAAAGATTGAAACCGTGCCAGCTTATAACTGTATGAACTTCCCGATACATTTCCGGACATCAAATCCACAAGATAACCAGCACCCATGACGATTGCCGCGCCAAGAATAAGCAGTCCGATGGATCCCATGATGTGCTTCATACTTGCTCCGCCTGCATAAATAATGAGGCCGCAGGTTGCAACGAGGATAAAGGTAGAACCAAAGTCAGGTTGCAGCATGATGAGTCCGGCAACGAAACCGACAATAATCATTACCGGAATATATCCTGTTTTGAGATCTCGGAAACGCTCGCCTTTTTTAGTAATAAGAGCAGCTAAATACAGAATAATCGATATTTTGGCAATTTCGGAAGGCTGTAAAGTTCCAATTCCAAGATTAAACCAACTTCTAGCGTTGTTGATTTCTACTCCGACGAATAGAACGGCAACGAGCATCAGAATGGTAATAAAAAATAAGGGTTTATATAATTGCTTGTATTTTGCAAAAGGGATATTCATAGCAACGAACATGCCTATAACGCCGAGTATGGCATATACCGCTTGTCTTTTCGTGTAGTGAAGTGCGTCAAAGTTGAGTTTTTCAGACATGAGGGCAATGCTGGAACTCGAGCTGTAAACCATAACCAGTCCGAAACCGGTAAGCAGCAAGGTGAGGATCAGTAGCTGATAATCAGGCAAACCTTTTCTCTGAGGCCTAGCTGTGTTTTTTTTCATAGAATTCATAGTGCCTAAGCTTCAAGCAGTTCCTTGAGTTCTTTAATTTTCTCATTAGCTACATTCAGAACAGGAGAAGGAATTTCGCTCTCATACTCTAGTCCATGGGGGAATGTTGCTCTTCCGATATAAACAGCTTCTACCGAAAGAATGGTGTCTGGTTTTTCTAGTTTGCCCTCGATTGCCCGTGTATTAATGCGTAAGAAATATTCGCTTTTTGTCTTGTTGTCCTCAATTTTGTAGTCGTATGTAGCGCGGTAATATTCCCACTGCCAACGAATAAATCCGACTTTCTCGGCACTTTCGTCCATGTACGCCAGATCACTTTTTAAACCGTCCAGGCCTGTGTTTTCAAATATCATTGACGACCATACCTCCTTATATAAAAATCTCCCTTACATTTCTAGTTTCATATTAGTATGTTTCCTCAGCATGTGCAAGCTTTCCATAACCTTCCATTTCATATCGTTTGCGTATAAATTCTGCTACAATTAATTAAGAAATCATTTGAAGGGGTGGAGAGCGTGAGAATAGAGCATACCTATGAAGAATGGCTCGGCAAGATGATAGAGTGGAGACGTCATCTTCACCAGCACCCGGAACTTTCTTTTCAGGAATCCGAAACATCAAAGTTTATCAGTGAACATTTAGATTCATTTGGCCTTGAAGTCATTACAAATGTAGGAGGACACGGTGTTATTGGAATACTGCGTTCAGGACGGCCTGGACCTGTAGTGATGCTCAGAGCAGATATGGATGCACTGCCTATTCAAGATGAAAAGTCAGTTCCCTATAAATCACAAGTCGATGGGGTAATGCATGCCTGCGGACACGATGGGCATACATCAGCGCTGCTGGCAACGGCCGGTTATATGAGTGAACATATAGATGAGTTTATTGGAGAGATCAGGTTTTTGTTTCAACCCGCAGAAGAACTTCTTCCGGGAGGGGCAGTTAAGGTGATTGCTAGCGGAGCTTTGGAAGAGGTAGATGTGATTTACGGCATTCATTTATGGTCTCCGATGCCTGTCCGTACGTATGCCAGCACTCCTGGGGCAATGATGGCTGGTGCTGATGACTTCTATATCCAGCTGACAGGTAAAGGAGGACATGGCGGCGTACCTCATACGAGTATTGATAGTATTGTTGCCGGATCTGCTCTTGTGCTGCAGATGCAAAGTGTAGTGAGTCGTTCGGTCGATCCGCTTCAGCCAGCTGTGCTGACCATTGGAACGATTCAGGCAGGAGCTGCTCAGAATGTGATTGCCGAAACATATAAATTGAGTGGAACTGTCCGCACTTTTGATGAAGAAACTAGATATATTATAAAAGAACGTATACATACATTAACGAATCAGATCGCTGCCGCGTACGGCGCAGAGGCGGAGATCAAATACATTATGGGTTATCCGCCTGTCATCAATGATGAGAAGGAAGCAGAACGATTCTTTAAAATGGTTTCTGAAGAGTTCGGTGCAGAGCGGGCAATCGTATCGCCGAAGATGATGCCTGCTGAAGATTTTGCCTATTATTTGAAAGAGAAGCCAGGCTGTTTCATGTTTGTCGGTGCGGGGAATGAGCAATTAAATGCAGTATATCCGCATCATCATCCGAGGTTTGATTTTGATGAAAGTGCAATGCTCGATGCCATGAAACTATTTATTCAGATAACGAAAGATTACCTAAAAGAATACGATAGGATGTAATGTTATCAGTTCATGAGAGAAAACGAATGCGACTTGTTTATTTGGGTACTCTAACATAAGAGCATGAATCCAGGTGTTGTTAGAGATCTTATAGATGAGGAGTAGGCGTCTAATGAGTAAAAATGTTTCTGATGTGATGTCCACGAATATTGTTCCGGTGTCACTGGACAAGCATGTATATGATGTTGCACTGAATATGAAAGAACATGATACGGGGTTTATTCCGATTGTAGAAACAAAAGATCATCGTAAACTAGTAGGGGTTGTAACGGACCGTGATCTTGTTCTGCGCGGAATTGCCTCAAAAAATCCGGGTTCTACGAAAGTAAGTGAAGTAATGACTGCGGATGTGCATACAGTGAATTCCACAGCTTCTATTGATGAGGCAGCAAAAATGATGGCAGCGCATCAAGTTCGTAGACTGCCTGTCGTTGATAATGGAGAACTCGTGGGTATCTTGTCCCTGGGTGATATCGCAACGGCGTCTTCGTATCAGAATAATGCCGGCAGTGCACTTACCGACATTTCTGAACCTTCTCATTAATATTTGGGAACGAGCCGAGAGTCCTGTATACTATGATAAACAAGAAAAAGTTCATTTTCGCCTGATGGGTGATAGATGAACTTTTTTCTTTGTATTTTAGGTTAGATGAGAGATCCATGATGGATATAAACGTACGCTTGAAAGGAAATACTGGATATAAAGGAGGTAAACACCTATGAACTCACATCATGCATGTATTGTACAGCGTGACTTTACCATTTTGCTGGAGACGGCCCATCCTCAGTCCGAAAAAGCGAGAGAACTCATTCTTCCTTTTGCTGAGCTGATCAAGAGCCCTCCTGCATTTCATACATACAAAATAACGCCGCTTACATTATGGAGCGCCGCTGCCTTAGGTTATTCCGCTGATGATATTCTTAGCAGATTAGAATCAGTGTCCCGCTGGAATGTACCCGCATCGCTTACTCAAGAGATCAGGGAGCTTATTGAGAAATACGGTAAGTTGTCCCTGCAAGCGGATGAGCGTTCAGAAGATTTTCGGCTGGTTAGTGAAGATACGGACTTGCTCGGAGAAATTCTAGCACATCCATCACTGACTGCTTACGAGTTAAGCAGATTATCGGATACCGAACTGAAAGTGCTCGGCAAGTACCGAGGGCTGTTGAAGCAAGATCTTACGAGGCTCGGTTACCCGGTAATGGATCTGGCAGGATATAAACACGGAAGCCCGCTTTCTTTTCAGTGGAGGAACCCGGATAGTTCTTTAAATAACAAACCTTTTGAACTCCGAGATTACCAGAGAGAAGCAGCGACTGCCTTTGAAGGGAAAGATGGGTTTGGTGGAAGCGGGATCCTTGTGCTGCCTTGTGGAGCGGGGAAGACGATTATTGGAATGGCGGTTATGGAACGACTACAGACGGAAGTGCTCATTCTCACATCGAATACGACTTCTGTAAGACAATGGATTCGTGAGATTGAACAGAAGACAACGATTCCGTCCGCATCGATTGGTGAATACTCTGGTCATAGTAAGGCAGTCAAGCCAGTGACGGTGGCAACCTATCAAATTATGACACATCGTAAATCGAAGGAAAGCGAGTTTACGCATATGAAGTTGTTCGGAGAACGTAGCTGGGGACTGATTATTTATGATGAGGTTCATCTTTTACCTGCTCCGGTGTTCAGAGCAACCGCGGATATCCAAGCGACCAGAAGACTCGGGCTTACAGCAACGCTTGTTAGAGAAGACGGCCGGGAGGAGGATGTATTTTCACTCATTGGACCTAAGCGTTATGAATTGCCCTGGAAGGAGCTCGAACAGGAGGGCTGGATTGCGGAGGTGAATTGCAACGAGGTACGTGTTCCCATGTCCGATGAACTTAAGGAAGCCTATATGTACGCGGAGAGCAGACAAAAGTTCCGATTAGCAGCAGAGAATCCAGCCAAGATTAATGTGGTAAAAAGGTTGCTTGCTCTACATCCGAAAGTCCCTGCTCTCATTATTGGGCAATATGTTGGGCAATTAAAGGCAATGGCAAAAGAACTCGGTGTTCCGCTCATTACAGGAGCAACAAGTGAACAGGAGCGTTCCAGACTGTATATTGCTTTTCGTGAAAAAGAAATTACGGTGTTAGTCGTGTCGAAAGTAGCCAATTTTGCTGTTGATCTGCCGGATGCTGCGCTAGCAATTGAAGTTTCGGGCAGTTTCGGTTCACGTCAGGAAGAAGCTCAGCGGCTAGGACGCATCTTGCGGCCCAAAGAAGGAGATAACCGTGCTTATTTTTATACGCTGGTTTCGGAAAATTCAAGAGAACAGGATTTTGCTCTGAAAAGACAACTCTTTTTAATTGAACAGGGATATGAATATCACGTAACAGGCGAGAAGGAGGTTGCCTCCGGTTGAAGAATGAAGAAACGATAACATCATTAGAAGATGTAGAATGGTCAGCGAATGAAGCTCAATTTCTAGAAATAACTTTTTTAGAGTTTGGCGGGAATCCGTTTCAGATGGAGAGACTTACAGGGTTATTTGCTGGGAAAATGAGCGGACTTGAACTGGATATCGCATTATTTGGTTTGCGCAAGAAGGGCCTTATTGATGCTGCTAAAAAAACATGGGGAGAACATATCTACTTTATCCCTTCCCGGCATCATCCCTTTTTGACAGAGAAGTATGTACTGCCCTTACTCCATGAAGAAATTCCCTACAGCTCGTCTGGAAACATACAAGTTGCTATGGAAGCAAGACCTAATATTGCGGGGGAGATACTTCACCTGCTGTCTTACATTGCGATCCACGGTGTTCCGCTGACAGCAAAAGGGACGATACATAAAAAAGCGGTTTCCAAAATTGAAAATTTGACGGTATTAAGAAGTACGGACTTTGAGGCATTGAAATTATCGTATGCCCATCCAGAGCTTTATCCTGTGCAGGTAGCCGTGCTGCTTGATGTGGTATTTACTCTCGGACTTGCCAAGAAATACGAGGCGGAAATCGGGCTGGATGAATCTTACGTAAGCCGCTGGGTGCAGTTAAATAGACAACAGATGGAGAGGAATATCTATAACGCAATGATGGAGCGCTATAGTGCAGGAGAGGCTGGGTTGCAGCATTTCCGCTATCTGTTGACCCTATTTAGCCGGAAAGATGCTGGGAAGTGGCTGAGCATGGATCAGATCTGTCAGCGATTTGTGCAGGTCAGTATTGTTAATGAACAAGATCTTGCTGAATTCAAAAGTTATGCAAAAGGATGGGTCACGCTGCTTGCTGCGTTCGGTTATGGAGATACAGGAATGTCTACGGCTTCGGACGAGGCTTTATACTTCCGTTGGACGAATCCTATCAATTATGACTTGGAAGATTCAAAGCATTATACAGAGCCAGCTATCTATGTACAGCCCGATTTTGAAGTGATTGTTCCTCCTGATGCGCCTTATTCTATAAGGTGGCTGTTAGAAGGCTGTGCTGAGCTTGCGGTACGAGATCATATGACGATCTATAAACTAACGCGCGAGCGTCTAAATGAAGGTGCTGAAGTGAGCATTACTCCCTCCTTGGTACTTACATGGCTGACTCGGTATGCACAAGGATCGATTCCTGAGAATGTTCTCTTGGCACTGAAACAATGGGGAAGTGAACTCGGAAGAACTTCTTTTTCACAAGTCATGCTGCTAAGCACAGAAAATAAGCAGGACGCAGATAAAATTGAGTCATATCCATCCTGGAATGAGTCTTTACAAAGGATTGGACCGCTGCATTTCATACTGGAGCGTGACAAAGTGACAGAAGTACGAAAGCGACTAACGATGATGGGACTCACCCCAGCGAAGGCAGTTAAAGGAATCGATACAGAAGAACGGAGATATCCGGCTGTTTCGATAGAGGACGAGGTCACGCTGTCATCAGTAGAAGAGAATCCATTTATTCATTTTAATGAAGAAGGAAGGCAGGGATTTGTATATACTGGCCGTAATCTTCATTACTATGAAGTGGTGAATGAGGACCGGGATGAGGCCTCGATTATGCCAGACATAACAGAGGTACCAAAGATGTGGGTAAGTGAATGGAGAGAGTACCATCCATCCACAGCCAAACAGTTGGTACAGCAGGCCATCAACTGGCGTACACGAATGGGAGTGGAGATGAAGGGAGACAGGCAGGAGTTCATTCCTGAATCGATCGGAAAAGGCGAACCATGGGCTGTAAATGGTTGGCTGCTCCCTGGACCGAACAGAGTAGTAGCTGAGAGGTGTACACTTGTACCTGCTGAATGGACAAAACTCACCCTTATTTTACCAAATTAAGTAAAATCCTGAGAGGGTTTAGGAACAAAACTCTTCTTATGAACAATCGGGTATGTTATGATAGGTTATAGTCCGCTTTTCATATTTTTTAAGGAAGTGGAACTTTATTATAGATCGGGATGAATTTCATGAGCGTATCTGAACTTAACACGGTCGATATGGCCCAAGTGTTGACTTACGCCTATGAACTGGGCGATATGATCAACGAATCCACGTTGGTTTCAGATTATTTATATTGGAAAGAGCGGGTTCAATCGAATCCAGAAATACAAGAGTGGGTACGTAAGCTCGAAGATAAGAAGGAATTGTTTGCAGAAACACAGCGTTTCGGCCATTTCCATCCAAACTTCCATAGTGCCAAAGATGAAGTGAAGGCAGTAGAAGACAAACTGGACACTTTCGAAGAAGTGATTCGTTTTAAAGAAGCGGAGCAACAGCTCGATAGCCTACTCCATCAAATGTCTGAAACGATTGCTTTCTCCGTATCAAGCACAATTAAAGTACCAAGTAATAACCATTCACCAAAAGGTGGATGCGGCGGCGGTGGAAGCTGCGGCTGCGGAGGTTAATATGTATAGAATCGCTTACCAGAATTGAATTCTGGTAAGAGGATTTTGCAATAGATAGAAAGAGATGCAAATCCTACAAAAGAGGTGAAATTCGCATGTTTGCGGAACGAACAGGATATATCATATGGGTAAGTGATGTAAAGGCTGCGCGCAATCTAGACAAGTATGGAACCGTACACTATATTTCTAAAAAAATGCATTATGTTGTTATGTATGTGAATGCTGAACGTGCGGAAGATACAATGAAGAACGTGCGTAAACTCTCTTATGTACGTAAAATAGAACGATCTTATCGCAATGAAATTAAGACGGAGTATAGTAAAGATATTCCAGATAAGACCAACTTTTATGGCGGTATCGGTTAGTATTGATACAAGGTATATGCTGACTTTTTGAATAGGTTATAGATTGGAGCGGCCCACCTTTGGCCGCTCCTGTTATTTTATATGAGCATGGATAAATAGTGCTAGTGACTTAGCCAAATCATTTAAAATTACAGGATTTAGGATTTTCTGAGACAGGATCTTAATTTTCAACTTGAGATTCCAGGACTTATGATGTAATATATTGGATAAATATGTAGATAGAAAGACCTATCTTGTGGAGAGTGATATCCCATGCGTGACAAGTTAATGCAACGTTGGAGCACCTATGAACCTTTTTTTGTAGCTCTAGGTGATAAAAAAGTGGCTGACATTGTCATAACGAACCATGCGAAACTTCGATATGTTGACCGAGTCAGACAAGATAATAATGATTTTGAGAACATTGCAGCATGGTTGTGGGAATGCCTCAAACAGAACAGGATCTCACCTTACTATCGAAATGAACAAGATGTATATTTAATTGATGGCGATCTTGTCGTGGTTGCGGAATTCGCGGAGCTACCTGGTGAATATGATATTACGGGTAATCCCCTTCACAAAATGATTATTGTAACGTTTCTCGGAAGAATGTCGGAGACGATGGAACTTCGAGATCTCAAAACTTATTATTCCTGGTTACGTCATTCTAGGCGTATGACACTGGTCAAGAACAGCCGTAAACGTAGATAAGCAGTACTTTTTGTAAATGTAGTGAAGATAAGGTGTGCAGAAGCTGCACACTTTTTTTTGTATAAATCGGTTACAATATGAGGAAGGCCAGGGGGGATCGTATCGATGAATTTTCACCAATTACATATATTTTATACGGTTGCGGAAAAGGGAAGTTTTTCGGCAGCAGCTCAAGCTCTACATATGACACAGCCTGCGGTTACCATGCAAATTCAATCACTTGAAGATTATTTTGGAACCAAATTAATACATCGTTCTACTAAAAAAATAGAACTTTCTGAAGCAGGACAAGCTTTGCTTCCTTACGCACTGAGAAGTATGGAGTTATTTCGTGAAACGGATGAAGCAGTAGCCACCTATACAGACAGGCTGCAGGGACGTTTATTAATTGGAGCGAGTCTGACCATCGGTGAGTATGTATTGCCTGGGCTGCTAGGCCCTTTTGGCAAAAAGTATCCCGATATCTCGATCGTGATGAATGTAATGAATACAACGCAGATTGTTGAAGGAATCATGAAAAATCAGCTGAACTTTGGCATGATTGAGGCACCGCTGTCTCATCCAGATCTTATTGTAGAGCCAGGCATGCATGATGAATTGAAGCTGATTGTTCCTGCACAGCATCCACTCGTTCTTCGGCAAGAGGTAAAGCTTGAAGATATCCTGGAGTATCCATTTATCGTAAGAGAAAAAGGGTCGGGAACGAGACAAGTGATGGAGGATGCGATGAAGGAAAAAGGGATTGAACCATCGAGTCTAAATACCGTCATGGAACTAGGCAGTACGGGGGCTATTAAATCTGCGGTGGAAGCGGGCGTTGGAATTACGATTATTTCACCTTATTCTGTGAAGCATGAAGTAGCGCTGGGTCTTGTAAAAGTGCTCGATTTAAAAGATATCACATTCTCCAGGGAATTTTATGAGGTATATTCGAAGTCTTCCATGTTACCCATCTCGGCCGTTACTTTTTTAAATTATCTGAAAAAGTATGCTCAGGACTTAGACGTGATCGGCAGGGTAGGACAAAGCACATCATAGGATTTGTTTTTTAGAATCTGTGTATATTGTATAAAGCATGTGCAAGGCATTGGTAAGGAGGGATTCGTATGAATAAATCGGAAAGAGAAGCAGTTAATGTAGAACTTTTGAATGGAAAATGTGATCTTCATACGCATAGTCAGGCATCGGACGGAATGCAGCCGTCTACCGAGAATGTTCGCATTGCGTATAACAAAGGTCTTACAGCTGTTGCGATTACAGATCACGATACGGTTGCAGGAGTAGAAGAAGCGCTCGCAGCGGGTGAAAAATATGGGATCGTGGTTGTACCTGGTGTAGAGATCAGTACTAGACTTGAGGAAAAAGAAATCCATGTGCTTGGGTACTATGTGGATATAAAGGATCCTGAATTTCTTAATAGACTAGAGACCCTACGCAGAACCCGTGAGGAACGGAACATCCTCATTCTGGAGAAGTTAAATGAGCTTGGGCTCGTAATTTCTATGGAAGACGTAATTCGGGAGATGGGACGACCGCTGGAAAAGGATGAGACAGTTGGGCGTCCGCATATTGCGGATACGCTTGTAGCGAAAGGATATGTAAGTAACATGCGGGAAGCTTTCGATCTTTATTTAGCAGAAGGTAAACCGGGATTCGTCAGTGTTCCGCGGGTGACACCAGAAGATGCATTTGCCTGGATTAGAGCTGCAGGCGGAACGCCGGTGCTTGCCCATCCTGGGCTTTATGGCGACGATGAACTCGTTCGAAAAATAATAGAACATGGTCATCCGGCGGGCATTGAAGTTTACCATTCAGACCATGGCCTAGAAGAGGAAAAGCGATACCTTGCTATGGCTAAGCAGTACAACCTGATTGTAACTGGCGGTTCTGATTTTCATGGGGCGAGGCAGGGAGTTGTATTCCACGGGGATCTCGGCAGCGTGACCGTAGATGCTTCTGTACTGAGTCAACTACATGGGGCAAGATCGAGAGAATAAAAAAACGGCAGAGACAAACTAGACTAGCTAATTTATCTCTGCCGTCGTAAAAAGCAGCGTTCTCTATCGTATAGGGAACGCTGCTTTTTGATTTACTATTTTTAGGTTTAAGATCAGTTCTTAATGTGGCTAGGCAGCCTTTTAATCAGATCTTCGCTCGGTGTAACAAACAGCGTTTTTTGATTATCGTAAATCACAAAGCCGGGTTTTGCACCGCTAGGTTTTTTTACATGACGGATGGTCGTATAATCCACAGGCACACTGCTTGACTCTTTGGCCTGGCTGTAATAAGCCGCAATCATTGCTGCTTCTTCCAAGGTCTGCTCAGAGAAGGAGCTAGAGCGAATGACAACGTGTGAGCCCGGGATGTCTTTTGTATGAAGCCATGTATCATTAGAATTGGCTAGACGATTCGTCAAGTATTCATTTTGCAGGTTATTTTTGCCTACATAGATTTCGGTACCATCGGAAGACGTGAACACTTGCAGAGAAGGAAGTTGATTCTTCTTTTTCTTTTTTTTATTTCCTTTTTTATTACGGTCCCGAAGATACCCTTCAGAGACCAGTTCTTCCCGAATCTCTTCGACATCGTTTATCGATGCAGAAGCCAGCTGCTGTAATAAGTTGTCCATGTACATGATTTCTTCGCGTGTTTTGATCAGTTGTTCCTCAATGATCTGCAGGCTGTTTTTGTATTTATTGTATTTCTTAAAATAACGCTGAGCGTTATCGGATGGAGTCAGAAGCGGGTCAAGCGGGATGCGTACTTCAGCTTGATTTTCATCATAGAAGTTCGTAAGAACCGCTTCTTTATCTCCTTTCTGAATGGCATGAAGAGAAGAAAACAGCAGTTCACCGTAAATTCGGTACTGATCCGCATCATCCGCTTCTGCAAGGTCCGCATTCAGATGATCTAGTTTCTTAATATTTTTATTACGTTCATTTTGCAGGAATCGAAGGAGGTCACTGACTTTCTGTTTGACAACGTCCCGTTCCGCCTTTTCCCCATAGTAAGCTTCCATACATTCACTAATCGAATCATAAGATTGACTCTCCTTCAGATGAGTGAGAGGAATTGCAGAGAAGACCATCTTTTCTTTTGCATTTGTCGCAATGACGGGAGTGAACTCGTTACCGGATACCAGGTTCATCACTTCGGAAAAACCGTTCCATAGTTGTTCTTTGTCCCGCATCGCTTCTGGGTCGCTCTGGTTGCCGCGGAATGCAATCTCTTCCGCAGACAAAGGGCTGAGTCCGCTAAAAGTTTCTACCAGCCATTTCGATACACTTCCTTCATAGCTCTCATATGAAGCGAAGGAAGAAACATTTGCGGTGAGCGGGTTCTCCTTATTTTGCTGCGGAGGTTCCATGTATGAGAATCCAGGCATAATGACACGGTAACTGCTGATCGCAGGTGTCACATGATGAATTCCATCGAGGATATTTCCTGTGGAAGGATCTACTAAGATCACATTGCTGTGTCTGCCCATCAGTTCAACAATAATCTTCTTCGTTGAAACATCTCCGATTTCGTCCCGCTGCCGAACATCAATATGAATAATTCTCTCCATACCGACTTGGCTAATTTTCTCAATAATAGCGCCTTCGCAGTGTTTGCGAAGCAGCATACAGAACATAGGTGCTTCTGTTGGATTCACAAACGTTTGCTTTGTGAATTGAACACGCGGATAAGTGGGACTAGCTGAGATGAGTAACTTGGCATTCTCACGCCCTGCTCGTAGACTAATCACAATATCGCGACTGTTAGGTTGATGTATTTTACTCATCCGTCCGCCAATGAGCACTTGAAGCTCATGTACGATAGAACGAACGACAATTCCGTCTAATGCCATAATCTATGTTCTCCTATCTTGTATCAGGTTGGTTTTATTTTCATGTTGCGCTTGTGTAAAATTTCTTCTCTATCTATCATGCCATAGTTTGAACAAAAACTTAAGAGCCCTCTTTGTGTGATATTTCTGTCCTTGTCCGAATACAGTAGTTTTAGAAGTTTGTCCGGCATTAGACAGCTTGGCATTTTGACTGATGCATGCACACAAGTGTGAGAAAAGCTGGACAGGCACAGGACTAAAGAGCGGGAGGGGAACCTTGGAATATGGAACAGAAGAAGTGGCATCAGATGGGTGCAGACGAACTGAAGTCAGAATTAAATGTGGAGCCGCAGCTAGGTCTAACCAAGGATGAGGCAGCAGACAGACAGAAGAAGACAGGAGCAAATGAGCTGTCAGAAGGAAAAGGTATTTCTCCAATCACCCTTTTTCTAAATCAATTCAAAGATTTTATGGTGCTTGTCTTGGTAGGAGCTACGCTGGTATCCGGATTGCTGGGTGAATACCTGGATGCGATAACGATCATTGCTATCATTTTATTAAATGGGATTCTTGGATTTGTTCAGGAATTTAAAGCAGAACGTTCCCTAAGCGCACTAAAAAAATTATCAGCTCCTACCTCAAAAGTGCTGAGGGATGGAAAAGTAGAACAGATTCCGGCAAAAAACCTTGTTCCCGGCGATATTATTCTTCTGGAAAGTGGAGACCGTGTACCGGCGGATATCCGGTTTATCATGACAAGTAACTGTGATGTGGAAGAATCCGCTTTGACCGGCGAGTCTGTGCCTGTGAATAAACACAGCAAAATCATTGAGCAGGATGATCTTCCGCTCGGAGACCTCAAGAATGTTGGCTTCATGGGAACCATGGTTACGAGGGGGACCGCAAAAGGGATCGTCATTCGTACGGGGATGGATACCGAAATGGGGAAAATCGCAGACCTCATACAGAATACAGAAGCACAAGAAACGCCGCTTCAGCACCGTCTGGAACAACTCGGAAAGATTCTAATCATCGTATCCCTGGTGCTTACGGTACTCGTGGTCGTAGCCGGGATTTTACATGGACAGCCTGCGGTCGGTATGTTCCTTGCGGGTGTCAGTCTTGCGGTTGCCGCGATACCAGAGGGATTACCTGCTATAGTTACCATCGCACTTGCGCTTGGTGTACAGCGGATGATCAAACGTAAAGCAATTGTTCGTAAGCTTCCCTCGGTAGAAACGCTTGGTTCGGCTTCTGTCATATGTTCAGACAAGACAGGAACCTTAACTCAGAACAAAATGACAGTAACGGATGTGTGGCAGGGTGGAAGGCAGCTCAAAGTAACAGGAGAAGGCTATAAACCAGTAGGTCATATTACGCTTCGAGATCATGTAATAGATCTGAAGAATGATCAATCCTTGCGTAGACTCCTTCAAGTCAGCAGTTTATGCAACAACGCACTTATTGAAGAAGTTTCCGTTCAGGAAACACGTAATAAAAAAAGCAATGAGGAAACAGAATGGATATTAAAGGGCGATCCTACAGAGGGGGCGCTGGTCACCTTGGCCTCTAAGCTTGGAATGTCGCCTCAAAGCTTATCTGGGCTGTATGAACGAGTTGAGGAGTTTCCATTTGATTCCGAACGAAAACTGATGTCCGTACTGATGAAACATCAGGGAGGCAGACTTATTTTTACAAAAGGCGCACCAGATGTACTTATTAAGGAATGTGCCTATATTTTATGGGATGACAAAGTAATTCCATTTACCTCAGCGATCCGGCAACAAGTGGTTCAGGCTAATGAGCGGATGGCGAGTTCTGCACTTCGAGTGCTGGGAATGGCCTATCGTGAAGTAAGACCGGAAGAACAGGTAGAGGATGAGTGTAAGGCAGAAAGCCAACTTGTATTTGTCGGACTTGCTGGTATGATCGATCCACCGCGCAAAGAAGCAAGAGATGCGATTGCAACTTGTAGAAGAGCAGGAATCAAGACGGTCATGATTACAGGTGATCACTCGCTTACCGCAGAAGCAATTGCGCATCAGCTCGGTATTCTGCCTCGCGGCGGGAAAGTGATGACAGGACAGCAGTTGTCTCAATTCAGTGATGAAGACCTTGATAAAGAAGTAGATCAGATCTATGTGTATGCGAGAGTATCACCGGAACATAAGCTTCGTATTGTTAAATCACTACAACGAAAAGGGCATGTTGTCGCAATGACCGGTGATGGTGTGAATGATGCGCCAGCAATTAAGGCTGCAGATATTGGGATTGCGATGGGGATTACAGGAACTGATGTTACAAAGGAAGCTTCGGCACTCATTTTGAGTGATGATAACTTCTCTACGATCGTAGCAGCGATTGAAGAAGGCCGGAACATCTACGAGAATATCCGGAAGTTTATACGTTATCTGCTCGCATCAAATGTAGGAGAGATCTTAACGATGTTTTTTGCGATGATGGCAGGTCTTCCGCTTCCGCTTCTACCGATACAGATTCTTTGGGTGAACTTGGTTACCGATGGGCTCCCTGCCATGGCGCTCGGTGTCGATCAGGCGGAGAAGGATCTGATGGAACATAAGCCGCGTTCGGCGAAGGAGAATATTTTTGCCCGTAGACTGGGCTGGAAAATCATCAGCCGCGGTGTGCTGATTGGATTATGTACACTTGCTGCATTCTGGATCACGCTTCGCATAGATCCGCATAATCCTGCTCATCTGGTGAAGGCGCAGTCCGTGGCTTTTGCAACACTGGTTATGGCTCAGCTCATTCATGTATTTGACTGCCGAAGTTCAAGATCAATCTTTCACCGAAACCCGCTGCAGAACAAATACTTGGTGCTTGCCGTTATTTCCTCTGTAGTTCTGTTATTAGGTGTCATGTATACACCTCAGCTCCAACCGATTTTCAAGACTACGGCGCTTGATTTGAGAGAATGGGCTCTTGTTATCGTCGCTGCAGGAATACCAACATTCTTGCTTGGTGCAGGAAGCGTATGGGGAGGCCGAAAAAATCGGCGCAGGCTGGCTACGAGCGGGTACACACCGAAAAGTACAAAATTTTCAGCATAAAATCAATACAATTCCTCCACTCCTTACGATATGCTAACCTGAAAAGTCACTCGTTCAGGTATTGATTACCTGATTGTAGACGATGATTACATCGGAGCCGTTTAGAGCCCAAAGGAGTGGAACCTTATTATGGAATTTACGAAAATGCACGGACTTGGCAACGATTTTATTGTGATATATAGCGAGAAAGAGCTGCCTTCTCATGCTGCAGAACTAGCAATCAAATGGTGCAATCGTTTTTTTGGAATCGGTGCCGATGGGTTGGTATATATTTTACCTTCGGAGAAGGCTGATTTTCAGATGAGAATCATTAATTCAGACGGTACGGAAGCGGAACAATGCGGTAATGCGATCCGGTGTGTAGCGAAATATGTATATGACCATGGTCATATTGATCGTGAGAATATTACGATTCAGACGATTGGCGCCGGCGTACAACCTGTGAGATTGACGGTAGAGGATGGGAAGGTAAGTAAAGTTAGAGTAGATATGGGTGCGCCAGTACTGGACGGTCTCAAGATACCTACTACAATAGATGAGACTCCTGTAGTCAATCAGCCGATTGAAGCAGGAGATAGCAGTTTCCGGTTTACCGCCGTATCTATGGGGAATCCGCACTGTGTTATTTATGTGAAGGATGCAGTGAATTTCGACCTGGCCACCTGGGGGCCGAAACTTGAAGCACATCCCTTCTTCCCCAAAAAAATAAATGTTGAATTTGCTACAGTAAAAGACAGAGAGCATATTGACATGAGAGTATGGGAACGCGGGGCAGGTCCTACGCTGGCATGCGGGACAGGAGCTTGTGCAACGCTTGTATCTTCTGTACTGAACGGGCTTACGGAAAGGGCGGCTTGGGTTCGTCTGAAGGGCGGGGATCTCTTCATTGAATGGAATGAAGAAGATAATCATGTTTATATGACAGGGCCAGCAGCATTCGTATTCACCGGAAAGATAATTGAAAATGAGATTTGACAAAAAGAGGGAACATACTTGTTCCCTCTTTTTATGTTTTTATGTTACATTAGTGTGAAATATAGGAAATGTCACAGGAGGAGAATGAGGGTGGATCTACGTGGGGCGTTGCAAAAGGAAATCCTGATTGGCGATGGGGCGATAGGTACTTATTTATATCAAAAGGGTTTTCCTGTCGGAATCTCCTATGAGGAACTGAATCTAGAATCATCCGATGTCATTCATGATGTACATATGAAGTATATCGATGCGGGTGCACAACTGATTGAGACCAATACGTATTCGGCGAATTACGATAAACTTTCCAAATTCGGTCTGGAAGACAAAGTGGTGGACATTAACCGGGCGGGAGTTCGCATTGCCAAGGAAGCTTTGAATGGAAAAGGATATGTAGTTGGAGCGGTGGGTTCGATTAGAGCGGGTAAACGTTCTGATATTTCAAAAAATAAGCTGGGGTATTACTTTGAGGAGCAAGTTACCGCGCTGATCGATGAGGGCGTTGATGGGATCATGCTCGAAACCTTTTATGATGTAGAAGAACTTTTGATCGCACTCCGGAGTATAAGAAAACAATCGGAACTTCCTGTCATCTGCCAGTTTGCCATTGACGATATTGGAAGAACACTCGATGGTTATACCATGCCTCAAGCCTTCTCGATCTTACACGGAGAAGGAGCAGATGTGATTGGATTTAACTGCCGCTCAGGTCCAAATGCCATCATGCGTGCTATGGAAACGGTATCTACAATTGGTATTCCTATGTCCGTATATCCAAACGCAGGGATTGCTGACTATATTGATGGTGAAGTTCGCTTTGGTGCTTCAGCTGAATATTTTGGACAGACAGCTGTTCGTTTTGCTGATCTCAACGCCCGCATTATTGGCGGCTGCTGCGGTACAACCCCTGAGCACATTAAGGCAATAGCTGAAGCACTTGCAGCGTATAAGCCAGCTCTACTCCCGCCTCTCGATGAAGAGGCATTATTTACACATGATGAAATTAGAAGTTCATTTGCATCCACGGATCAATATGAAAAAACACGTACAGAACCTACCATCGTGGATCTGGTAAAAGAACGCCATACCGTTATTGTGGAACTTGACCCGCCTAGGGATCTAGATATTGAAAAGTTCCTGAAAGGTGCTAAATGTCTAAAAGAAGCAGGGGTTGATGCGCTGACACTGGCTGATAACTCACTAGCGGTTACCCGTATGAGTAATATGGCACTAGGATACCTCGTGAAGGAACAGACAGGAATGAGGCCTTTGATCCATATTGCCTGCAGGGATCGAAACTTAATTGGAACCCAGTCCCATCTGATGGGGTTTGATGCATTAGGCATTGATCACGTACTGGCAGTAACCGGCGATCCGGCTAGGTTTGGTGATTTACCCGGGGCAAGCTCGGTATATGATATGACTTCTTTTGAAATTATTCGAATGATCAAACAGCTGAATGACGGAATTGCCTTTTCCGGTAAGCCGCTGAAACAAAAAGCAGATTTCGTAGTGGGTGCTGCTTTTAATCCGAATGTGAAATATTTAGAGAAGGCAGTTCAGCGTTTGGAGAAAAAAATAGCGGCAGGTGCGGATTACATCATGACCCAGCCTGTGTACGATAAAGATTTGATTATTGCGCTTAAGGAAGCGACCAAGCATCTTGAAATTCCGATCTTCATTGGGATCATGCCACTTGCGAGTGGCCGGAATGCCGAATATCTGCATAACGAGGTTCCAGGCATTCTGTTATCGGACGCGGTAAGAGAGCGGATGGCAGGGCTTGAAGGTGAAGAAGGCAGAGCGATGGGAACTGCGATCGCCAAGGAATTGATAGAAGTTGCCATGGAGCATTTCAATGGAATCTATATTATGACACCGTTTATGTTCTATGGTATGAGCGAAGAGCTGACGAAGTTTGTATGGGAAAAGTCGAGTCACATCATGGAGAAAAAAGGATCGCCAGCAATTATAAATTAAATTTTATTATGAATTGATCAGAAAGGTGCCTTGCTGCGAGAATGATTTCAGCAGCAAAGGCACCTTTTTTACTATGCCGGAAAGAGTTTTCGCAGCATCTCGGGCAGAGGTTTGCTTTTTCGACTAGATGGATCTATCGTTACGCTAGTAACTGCCGCGTCTGCACAGATAATATCTGTCTCGCTTACAATCGTTTGTCTTAGTACATAACTTGAATTTCCGGCTTTTTCTGGTTCTGTAATGACCGTGAGCCTTTCATTCTGAACACATTCCTTACGATAGTTAATATTAATATTAACGGTAACGGTTTGGAATTCTTCTTGGAGCAGCTTGTTATAGGGGAGATCTGCGGCTTCGTACCATTCTTCTCTTCCCCATTCGAGATACTCTAAATATTTTGCATTATTGACATGGCCATTTACATCGATTTCTGTTGGACGAACAATAAGTTGAAGTTCTGTTTTCATGAGATGGTCTCCTTATTAAGTTCAGCATCATTTTTATGAAGAAGTTTTAATTTATTCTACTAGGAAGCCCTTTTTTAGGCAATAATGGTAGGAATTAAACGGGGATAAAGCGCAATGTTCATACTTGTTTCAACCACTATAATCCGATACAATAGTGTAATGGATGTGATGCCGATGTCATTCAGCATGACCGGATACGGTCAATATTCGCTCAGCTATGGCGGCTATAATGTATTGTTTGAAATGAAGTCTGTGAACCACAGATATTGCGAAGTGGTATTCCGAATGCCACGAGAGTGGACACGCTACGAAGATGGACTTCGTAAAATCATACAGCGCAAGCTTAGGCGTGGACGGATTGACGTATTTATAACGAAGGAACTTTCAGTGGAGAGTCATCTGAACCCGGTCCTTAACGAACAGGTAGTAGCTTCTTACCTAGAAGCAGCAAAAGAACTTGAGCTTCGTTATGGAATGAGAGGGAACATGGAAATCTCAGATGTCCTTTCGCTTCCTGGTGTGCTTCTGAAACCGGAGGAAGCGACTCTCCGAGTGGCAACAGAAGATGAAGCTTGGGACACTGCGCTGCAAGAGGGGATAACTCATGCCCTTGAGGAGCTGGTGGAAATGCGAGCTCGTGAAGGAAGTCACCTTGCGAAAGATGTAGAGACCCGGATTTCAAGTTTACAAGCCTGTCATGAAAAGATGGTTCAACTTGCACCTCATGTAGTGATCGAATATCGAAATAAACTGAGGCAGCGATTGGCCGAAATTTCAGATGGACCTTTTGATGAACATAAATTTGGTATGGAGATTGCGATTTTTGCGGACCGATCTAACATAGATGAGGAACTGACTCGTCTCTCTAGTCATCTTACGCAGTGCAGGCAATTACTGACCAGTCCTGACCCTGTAGGTCGCAAGCTTGATTTCTTGATTCAGGAAATGAATCGTGAAGTGAACACCATCGGTACGAAAGCTCATCACCTGACCTTAGTTAATCTCGTGATGGACATGAAGGCCGAGCTTGAGAAAATTAGGGAACAGGCTGCAAATCTAGAGTAGTCTAGAGTGAAGGTAAGCTTGCTGCCAAATAACAACAATGCTTTGCGAGAAGGATCAAAAGTTATAGGGGGACGAACCTGAATATGGCGATTAAACTCATTAACATAGGATTTGGTAATATCGTTTCAGCGAATCGTATCATATCTATTGTTAGCCCTGAATCAGCGCCTATCAAAAGAATTATCCAGGAAGCACGAGATCGTCATATGCTTATTGATGCTACATATGGACGCAGAACACGTGCTGTAATTATTACTGACAGTGATCATGTGATCTTGTCCGCAGTGCAACCGGAGACGGTTGCCCATCGTCTATCTTCTAAAGACGATGACAACGACGAATAAAATGGAGTGTAATATGTCTAAGGGATTACTTATTGTATTATCTGGCCCATCGGGTGTAGGAAAAGGAACCGTATGTACTGCTTTGCGTAAACGAGTTCCTAATTTGACGTACTCCGTGTCGGCAACGACACGCCAGCCAAGACTTGGCGAAGAAAACGGAGTGAACTATTTTTTCAAAAGCCGTGAACAATTTCTTGATATGATTGAAAAAGATGAACTACTAGAACATGCGGAATATGTGGGTAATTACTATGGTACACCGCGTGATTTTGTAGAACAGACGCTTGAATCAGGCAAAGATATTATTCTGGAGATTGAGGTGCAAGGAGCACTTAAAGTAAAAGAAAAGTTCCCAGAAGGAATTTTCGTATTTTTACTGCCTCCTTCGCTCGATGAACTGAAAGACCGTATTCAAGGTCGCGGTACGGAGAATCAAGCAACGATTGATCACCGGATGACCGTCGCTGCTGAAGAGATCAGTCTTTTAGAAAAATATGATTATGCTGTGGTGAATGATGAAATTGATTTGGCGTGTAAGCGAATAGAATCCATTATCATCGCCGAACATTGTAAAGTAGCGAAAAAATAGAATTGAATGAGGTGTTCGTATTGTTATATCCATCTATTGATGAAATGGTGAACAAAGTCGACAGTAAGTATTCTCTTGTAGTTGCTGCATCCAGACGTGCTAGACAGCTTCGTGAAGGTGAAAAATCCGAACTTAGAAGTCCTAAATCTCATAAACAAGTGGGCGTTGCCCTCGAAGAGATTTATAACGACATCATTAAAGTAGAGCCAGGTACTGACGAAAAAGAAGAAAATGAAGCATAATTCTATTCTTTTTATCTTTACTGAATTACTAAATAGGTAACACCCTGATAAAAGTGACAACCGGAAGGTTGTTATTTTTTTCTTTCTTTCTACTTCTTTTTTTACTCTGTTAACGAAAGATAAAAGAGTGCTTATTGCCATAAATCTATGATAAGAACAGGGGGAGCGCATATGTTGAAGGGTAAAAAAATCGTGCTTGGAGTAACAGGAGGCATTGCAGCATATAAAGCAGCAGCACTGACAAGCAAGCTCGTGCAAAAAGGTGCAGAGGTACATGTGATCATGACGGAATCTGCTAAAAAGTTTATCACGGAACTTACCCTGCAATCATTGTCACGAAATCCGGTTTATACCGATACATTTGATGAGCGAGATGCTTCGGTTGTCTCTCATATCAATTTAGCAGATACAGCGGATCTTGTGCTTGTTGCACCGGCTACAGCGAATACCATTGCCAAAATGGCACATGGTCTTGCCGATGATATGCTGACGACAACACTCCTTGCAACGACAGCTCCTGTGATTATCGCTCCTGCTATGAATGTCCATATGTATGAACATCCTGCGGTTATTGCGAATATGAATACCCTTCATTCCAGAGGTGTTCATTTTATTGAACCTGGTGTAGGTCAGCTTGCCTGTGGCTATGTAGGAAAAGGAAGGCTCGAAGAACCGGAAACCATCGTAGCTGCTTTAGAAACTTTCTTTGAACATCGTTCTCAAAAAGGATGCTTGGCAGGGAAAAAAGTCGTCGTTACCGCAGGTGGAACTATCGAGCGGATTGACCCTGTTAGATATATAACGAATGATTCCTCTGGGAAAATGGGAGTGGCCTTTGCGGCCGCTGCGAAAGACATGGGGGCGGAGGTTACACTTGTTGCCGCCAATATGCAAGTTCCCTATCCGGCAGATGTGGAAGTAGTGAAAGTGCAGTCAGCTCAGGAAATGTATGAGGCTGTCCATAAACTATGGCCTAAAACGGATATTATGGTCAAAGCTGCAGCTGTGGCAGATTACAGACCTGCGGAAGCTGCGAAACAAAAAATTAAGAAAAAAGACGATACATTTACGCTGTCTCTCGTCAAAACTATAGATATTTTAGAATCACTTGGTAAAGAAAAAACACATCAATACCTGATTGGATTTGCAGCGGAGACAAATGATGTTGAATTCCATGCAAAAGGAAAATTAGAACGAAAAAATGCGGATCTTATCGTTGCTAATGATGTAACGAAACCAGGAGCAGGATTTGGAACGGATACCAATGCGGTTGAAATCTATGACAAACATGGATTAGTTAAAGAATTAGCCGTAATATCAAAAGACGAAGTGGCAAGACAAGTATTTCAAATTGCAATTTCGCAAATGGAGGGGAGGGAGTAAACCCTTGAAGATTGCGAAAGTAATCGTGGATGTACCAGCCAAGGATACTGACCGCGAATTCGATTATCTCATTCCGGAATCCCTCTTAGGCTGGGTCGAAGTAGGAAGCAGGGTGGGAGTCCCTTTTGGCCATCGAACAGTTCAAGGGTTTGTAATCTCGATCGCGGATCATACAAACACTACTTTCAAGTTGAAGCCAATTGGAGAATTACTTGATCTTGTACCTCCGCTTTCACCTGATCTCATTGAACTCGCAGGATGGATGAGCAAGCGATATGCTTCCAATCGAATTCTTACGCTGCAGGCAATGATCCCGACGGCTCTAAAAGGAAAGGCTAAGCGTTATATCTCTGTCAACAGTGAGGCACAGGAACAATCCGCCGCAGATCCTAATAAGGATAAGGATTCATCTGTACCTAGGCTTACAGACAAGACGGACAACGTATTATTTGATCTGCCCGAAGATAATGAAGAATTCAAAGTGAAAAATGAAATTATTCGATATGTTCGAAGTAAGGAACAAGTAACATTAGATCATTTAGGTAAACGTTATCCTGAAGACGCTGACCTTATTAAGGAACTGCTTCTTACGGGTGTGCTTCAAGAGAACCAGTCGATTAAGGATAAGCTGCAGAAAAAAACATTGCGATCTATTGACCTCGCTGTCTCATTAGAAGAAGCAGAAGCTGCTCTTGCCGATTTTCCGGCAAAGGGAAAACGACAAAAAGAAGTGCTTTCTTATTTGGTGGAGATGAGCTCTTTTCTACCCATGGCATTAAAAGAAGTACTCTCTGGCTTACAGGTCTCTGCGGGTACGGTGAAGGGTCTAGAGGATAAAGGCCTTATTGTACTTGAAGATGTCGAAGTGTTTCGTGATCCCTATAAGGGCCGCCACTTCACACCTACCCAGCCGCTATCCCTAACTTTGGAACAGCAGGCTGTATATCATAAGATTGTGGAGAAATTGGACGAGCGCAAACAAGGTGTATTCCTTTTGCATGGAGTAACCGGAAGCGGAAAAACAGAAGTGTATTTACAGACAATACAGCGGGCGATTGAGCAAGATCGCCAGGCGATCGTCCTCGTCCCGGAAATATCACTCACCCCTCAGATGGTAGAGCGATTTAAGGGGCGTTTTGGTGATCAGGTGGCTGTTATGCACAGCAGACTCTCTGGCGGAGAAAGATACGATGAATGGCGTAAAATTCGTGAAGGTAAGGCAAAAGTAGCCGTTGGAGCTCGCTCCGCAGTATTTGCCCCTTTTGAACAACTTGGTCTCATTATCATTGATGAAGAACACGAGACTTCTTATAAACAAGAAGAAACGCCGAAGTATCACGCAAGAGATGTAGCGGTTGAACGTGCTCGTCAGCATGGAGCTGTCGTTATTCTTGGCTCAGCAACTCCTTCAATGGAAAGTTATTACGCTGCAAAATCCCAAAGTAATGATGAATTTGCTCCGGTTCTGCTCGAGATGCCTACGCGTGCGCTGGGTAATGAACTGCCTGTTGTTCACATTGTAGATATGAGAGAAGAACTCAAAGATGGCAACCGTTCCATGTTCAGCCGGGCTCTACACAAAGGGATTGCCGAGCGTATTGAAAAGGGTGAACAGACGGTATTGCTATTGAATCGAAGAGGTTATTCTACCTTTGTAATGTGCCGTAGCTGTGGGTATGTAGCAACCTGTCCTGAATGTGATATTTCGTTAACTTATCATCAGCGGTCAAATAATATGAGGTGTCACTATTGCGGATATGCTGAAGTGGTCCCAGAGGTTTGTCCTGACTGCGGGAGTGAACATATCCGTTACTTTGGAACCGGTACGCAGCGGGTAGAAGAAGAACTGGCGAAGTTGTTCCCTGGCGTTCGTGTGATCCGTATGGATGTAGATACAACAACAGAAAAAGGATCTCACGAAAAACTGCTGAAAGCATTTCGGGAGAAGAAAGCCGATATTTTGCTTGGTACGCAGATGGTAGCAAAAGGGCTTGATTTTCCAGATGTAACTCTCGTCGGTGTAATTACGGCCGACTCGGCGTTGAATTTACCTGATTTTCGCGCTGCGGAGAAAACATTCCAATTGCTGACTCAAGTCGCAGGCCGAGCAGGCAGGCATCAACTGCCTGGGGAAGTATTTGTTCAGTCATACACGCCAGAACATTATTCTATCATTCATGCAAGCAAACATGATTTCAACCATTTTATTAGGGAAGAATTAAAGCATCGCAAGATTTTGCAATATCCTCCTTATTGCCGTCTGATCCTCGTCACATTCTCACATGAACAGATTCCACTGCTTGTGCGAGCTGCCGAGAACTATACTAGAATGCTCAAGGAACAGGCTCAGAAGCGAGGGCTGCTTGGGAGTCTGGATAAATTCAGCGCAGACGCTTTGGATGTGCTTGGACCGGTAGCCTCTCCGATGGCGAGACTGAAAAATAGATACAGATTTCAATGTATGGTAAAATGGCGTGGTGATATAGATGCTATCGGACTTGTTCGTGACATCGCTCGTCATATGGAACAAGATTTTCAAGGAAAAGATTTACTGATTAGTATAGATGTTGACCCGCAAATGCTGATGTAAGCCAAGCGGTTTGATCATAGAATAAAACATAACTTATAAGCGTATAGGATGGTGTCCATAAAGATGTCAATTCGATTAATTGTAAAAGAACCTGATGATGTTTTGCGTAAAGTTGCGAAAGAAGTTACTAAAATCACGCCAAACGTTCAAAAACTGCTGGATGATATGGCCGATACAATGTATGACGCTGAAGGGGTAGGTCTTGCTGCTCCGCAAGTAGGAATTTTGAAACGACTCATCGTTATTGATACAGGAGATGATCACGGTCTAATTAAGATGATTAATCCGGAGATCGTATCCAAAGAAGGAGAGCAATTTGGTCCCGAAGGTTGTCTGAGTATTCCTGGTTATAACGGAGATGTACGCCGTGCAGAGACGGTAACGGTAAAAGGACTGGATCGTGAAGGCAAAGAAATTACGATTACAGGAAGCGGTCTGCTTGCACGTGCTTTCCAACATGAAATCGATCATTTAAACGGAGTTCTGTTCACAGATCTTGCTGAAAAAATATATGAAATCGGAGCAGATTTGCCGAATCGTAGCAACAGGGGGTAAGGATATGAATATTGTTTTTATGGGAACACCTGATTTTGCAGTGCCTGCACTTGAAAAGTTGCTGGCGGAAGGGTATTCCGTAAAACTCGTAGTAACTCAGCCTGATAAACCGCAAGGACGCAAAAAAATATTAACCCCAACTCCTGTAAAAGAGGCTGCGCTGAAACATGGGATTCCTGTGTTTCAGCCTCGCCGTCTTCGTGATGAAGAATCGGTGGCAGAACTTGCAAAGTGGGAGCCGGATCTGATTGTGACGGCTGCTTTCGGTCAGATTTTGCCTAAAGCTGTTCTGGACATGCCGAAGTACGGATGTGTTAATGTTCATGGTTCTCTATTGCCAAAATATCGCGGCGGAGCTCCAATCCAGCGTTCGATTATTAACGGGGAAAAGGTTACAGGAGTTACGCTGATGTATATGGCGGAAGGTCTCGACACGGGGGATATGATCTCCAAAGTGGAAGTTCCGATTACGGACGAAGATACGTCAGGTACGATGTTTGCCAAGCTGAGCGAAGCGGGATCTGATCTGCTTCTCCGCGAAATGCCTAATCTAATCAGCGGTAAAGTAAAGGCTATTCCGCAAAATGATGAGGAAGCGACTTACGCGAAGAACTTGACAAGAGAAGATGAGAAGATTGATTGGGCGCGTTCTGCAAGAGAGATTTACGACCAAATTCGTGGTCTTGTTCCTTATTCAGGGGCTTTTACCCTGTGGGACGAGCAGGTATTTAAAGTGTGGTCGGCGGTAAATCCTTTGGCGTTGCCGGAAGAGTATAAAAATGCATCGAGCGGACAAAAAGAAGTCGAAGCGGGAACCGTACTTTCCTTATCTAACCTTGGTATCGAAGTGAAGACTTCAGATGGTTCGTTATGGCTTCGCGAAGTACAGCCTGCAGGTAAAAAAGCGATGCAAGCTTCTGATTTCGCTCGCGGCGGATCTCTCAAAATAGGGACGGTGTTGAAGTGAAGTCATCTGAGCAGCATAAGGTAGGTAAGAAACAGTCGGCTCCTTCTGCACCTAAGAAACGGAATATAACGAGTCGTGAAGCTGCGATGAACATTTTGACCGCAGTGGAAGAAGAAGGAGCATACAGTAATCTGCTCTTGAATCAGGTATTAAAAGGCGCAAATCTAAGTCCTGCTGATGCAGGTCTTGCTACTGAACTTGTATACGGAACGATAGCACGGCGTAACACATTAGACTATTTCCTGGAGTCCTATGTTGCGAAAGGTTTAAAAAAACTAACCCCTTGGGTTCGGAATTTGCTCCGTCTTAGTCTGTATCAAATTTTATACCTTGACCGGATTCCTGATCACGCAGCAGTCAGTGAAGCAGTAAACATTGCGAAACGCAAAGGTCATCAAGGCATTTCAGGTATGGTGAATGGGGTGCTGCGTAACATGCTTCGGAATCTTGATCAGTTAAAAGTTCCAGAAGATTTACCAGCAGTCAAACGTATTGCCCTGACACACTCACACCCAGAATGGTTGGTGAAACGATGGGTCGCCCAGTACGGAGAGCATACAGCCGAAGCAATGTGCCGTGCCAATAACGAAGCGCCGCCAGTCAGTGTTCGTGTCAATACGACCATGATTTCCCGCGACAAATTAATGCAAGAGATGGAAGAAGCGGGTCATATCGTAGTGCCGTCCATGATCAGCAAAGACGGAATTATTGTATCAAGTGGCGGTAACATGGCACTTACCTCTTGGTATAAAGATGGTATGTTGTCTGTACAGGACGAAAGTTCAATGCTTGTGGCCGAGGCGGTAGAACCAAAACCCGGAATGACTGTGCTGGATTGCTGCGCTGCACCGGGAGGCAAAACCTCTCACATAGGTGAGAAGATGCAGGACCAAGGTTCTATTATTGCGAACGACATTCATCCTCATAAGGTGAAATTAATTCAGGATCAAGCAGATCGGCTAGGCCTCGGAAGTATTGAAACGGTATGTCACGATGCTTTGGATCTGGATGAGAATTATCCGGTGGCTTCTTTTGACCGGATTTTGCTTGATGCTCCTTGTACAGGCTTCGGAGTCATTCGGCGCAAACCGGATCTTCGCTGGGCGAAATCGCCGGAGGATGTTGAATCGATTAGCAGTTTGCAGAGCGAACTTCTCAGCCGGGTGTCCAAGCTTCTTAAGCCAGGTGGTATATTAGTCTATAGCACTTGTACTACGGAGCCTAAAGAAAATGACCAAGTTGTCTGTGAGTTTCTATCAACACACCCTGATTATGCAGCGGTGGGACCTGCGGAGAGCATGAACGAAGAGGTCAAAGCCTGTGTTACTGAAGAGGGATATGGAATTCAGATTCTTCCTCAGAACTTTAACAGTGATGGTTTTTATATCGCCAGATTAAAACGTCTTGTATAGCTCATGTAGAAAAAAAGGATGTTGTATCCTTACCTGATGTCTGCTAAGCTTTATAAGATTTTATACCATAGATAAATGATTGCCGCTGTAAACCGTAAGGTTTAGGCGGCTTCTTGTTGCTTTTAAGAAGCTTGGTAAGTGGCAAATCATATTCACGTGTGACAGGCTGTAACATCAGCTTTCATGGATGAATGCGGGATTATATGTTAAAATGGGTAGAATGATAAGATGACAATGTTTTGCTTTACGATACTTTATTTAAGAAAGAACAGGTGTTGAAAATAATGACTAAGCCTTTTATATATGATTACACGCTCGAAGAGCTAGAAGCGTGGGCTCAAGAGAATGGTGAACCTAAATTCCGTGCTGCGCAAATATACGATTGGATCTATGTTAAACGTGTAAATGACTTCGCAGAGATGACGAATCTTTCGAAAGCACTGCGTGAAAAACTTAATGATCAGTTCCAGTTTGTTACGCTGCGTGAAATTACTAAATTTGAGTCTAAAGATGGAACCGTTAAGTTCCTATTCGGACTCCATGATGATCACGCAATTGAAACAGTAATCATGAAACATAATTATGGAAATAGTGTTTGTGTAACTACGCAGGTTGGATGCCGTGTAGGTTGTACTTTCTGTGCATCCACACTCGGGGGACTGAAACGTAACCTTACTGCAGGTGAAATTATTGCTCAGGTAGTTCGTTCTCAGCAAATTTTGGATGAGCGCGGCGAACGTGTAAGCAGTATCGTTATTATGGGTACAGGTGAACCGTTTGAGAACTATGATGAGACGATGAAATTCCTTAGAACGATGATTCATGAAAAAGGACTAAATATCGGACAACGTCATATTACTGTCTCTACAAGTGGTATTGTTCCTAATATTTATCAATTCGCGGATGAAGACACGCAGATTAATCTCGCGATTTCCATTCATGCGCCAAATGATAAATTACGCTCCAAACTCATGCCGGTTAACCGCCGTTTTCCTTTTGATGATGTAATGGAATCTTTGCGTTATTATCAAGCAAAAACAGGACGCCGAATTACTTTTGAATACGCGCTTATCGGTGGGGTTAATGACCAGCCTGAACATGCAGAGGAACTCGCAAGTGTAATTAAAGACATGATATGTCACGTAAACCTGATTCCGGTTAACCATGTACCGGAAAGAAAATACGTAAGAACTGCTCGTAAAGACATATTCCAGTTCCAAAAAATCCTTGCTGATCAAGGAATTAATGTAACAATTCGTCGAGAGCAAGGACACGATATAGCGGCAGCATGCGGACAGCTGCGGGCTAAGCACATGGAAGCATGAGGTGAGTGATGAAGGTGATGAATACAGTACATGTCAGCCACGTAGGGCGGGTTCGTTCCGTGAATGAAGATTCAGCCTGGGTCCGCCAATTAGATCAAGGTTATATTCTTGGTATTGTAGCGGATGGCATGGGAGGTCATCTGGCTGGGGATACAGCGAGTCGTCTCGCTGTAGAAACCGTCTCACAGGACCTGTCCGGGCTTGAGACTGAACTGCCTTTATCGACACTGTCAGCTGCGCTCAGTGATGCAATTCTGCATGCGAATGAGGTAATTTTTCGTCAGGCTGCAGAAAATGAAAAATTCCATAATATGGGAACCACTGTTGTTGCTGTTCTGATGAGCGATTCGGCAGGGGTTATAGGCCATATTGGAGATAGCAGAGCTTATCTTATATCAGATCGTAAAATAGTGCAGCTGACGGAGGATCATACTCTTGTAAATGAGCTGTTTAAAAACGGTCAGATCAGTGAAGAAGAAGTTCAAGTTCATCCACTTAAAAATGTCGTCACGAGAGCGCTTGGTACAGATGAGGAAGTAGATGTAGATCTCTACTCCGTCCACATGGAACCAGGAGATGTACTGATGCTTTGCAGTGACGGATTAAGTAATATGGTCAGCAGTGAACAGATCCTTACGATTGTCGGACAAGCAGATCTTCTACTGTCTGAACGGGCGGAAAGACTGCTTCAACTGGCACTACTTGCTGGCGGGGATGATAATATAACGGTTGCCCTTTTTGAGATGCCCGAAGCGGTAGCTAGCGGCAAGGAACAGGGGGGTAACATATGATTGGACACCAGCTTGGCGGTCGTTATGAAGTAATAGAACGCATTGGCGGGGGCGGCATGGCCTTAGTATACAAGGCTCAAGATATTTTGCTGAACCGTAATGTTGCAATTAAAGTTCTTCGCCAACAGTTTGTACATGATGAAGAATTTATTAGACGTTTTCGTAGAGAAGCTCAATCGGCTGCTTCTTTATCTCATCCCAATGTAGTCAGTATTTACGATGTGGGTCAAGAAGACGAAATTCATTACATCGTAATGGAATATATTGAAGGACAGAACTTAAACGAAATTATTAAAGAACGTGCGCCACTGCAGGTTGAGGAAGCGGTAAGAATTGCTTGTCAGATTGCGGATGCACTGGATCATGCACATCATAACCAGATTATTCATCGCGACATTAAGCCGCATAATATTTTGATTGGCAGAAACGGCCGAGTAAAAGTGACAGACTTTGGGATCGCTCGAGCTGTAACTTCTACGACAATAACACAAACCGGTTCGGTTGTTGGTTCGGTTCATTATTTCTCACCTGAACATGCTAAAGGGGTAGTAACTGGTGAAAAATCAGATCTATACTCGCTTGGTATTGTTCTATATCAAATGCTCACAGGGCAGCTTCCTTTCTTAGGGGAAAGTCCCATCAGCGTTGCCCTCAAACATCTTCAAGAAGATTTTGAGGAACCGAGACTTTTGAATCCGCTGATTCCGCAAAGTGTTGAAAATATTATTCTCAAATCGATGCGTAAAGATCCAAATGAGCGATATCAATCGGCTCTGGAGATGCAGACAGATCTTGAGACTTGTTTGTTTCCTGATCGGCTCGAGGAACCGAAGATGATGTTTGACGATGAGTTTGATATCGATCAAACGCGAGTCATTCCTGCTATCAAACCAGAACAGTATACTGCTGTTAATACAGATGCAGCGGGGATAGATCCGGAGCGCGCAGATCAGAAAGCGAAGCCAAATAAGAAATCGAAGAAAAGGGCAACTTTTTGGGTAACATTAACTCTCATTGTCCTTGTAGCCCTTGCCGGAGTCGTCTTTTATGTAGAGAAAGTACTTGTTGTTCCAAATGTACCTGTTCCTAATGTCATTTCTTTGGACGAAGATGCGGCGAGAAAGCTTCTTACGGAAAGTGGACTTGAAGTCGATGAAGTATCTGAAAAATACAAAGAGGGAGTCGATCCTGGAATTGTATTTGAACAGAGTAAACCAGAAGGCAGTCTTGTTAAAAAAGGTTCCTTAATTGATCTGACCGTTGGTGCTGAAAAACCACAGGAACAAATGGTCGATGTAACGGGAGAAAATTACGAAGACGCTGTTCAAAAATTACTGGCTCTTAATATAAAAAATGATAATCAGATCAAAAAAGAAGAAAGTTTCAGCGATGAGGTTGTAGGGACGGTCATAAGTCAGTCGATTGCGCCAGGGGCCGAATTTGATCCAGATACAGCTGAAATTGTTCTTACCGTCAGTAAAGGCCCAGAACTAATATTGATGCCTGATCTGATTAATAAATCGCGTTCTGAAGCTGAAAAACTGATTAAGGATAACAACTTGAAACTTGCTGAAGTCAAAGAAGAATCAAGTTTTCAAGTGGAAAAAGGTAAAGTTACACAGCAGTGGCCCGTTGATGCGGGATCTTCCATTGCGCCAGGTACAGAGATTACAATCTATGTAAGTACCGGGTATTCGCCGGAAACGATTGAATATACGTTCACATTCCCTATTGCTCCTAGCGAAGAGGGAACGAACAATAAGATTCGAATTGTATACACGGATGCTCGAGGAGAAAACCAAGAATGGGGCACCAAAACGATTAATAAAGTACAAACCTTCTCTGTTCCACTCGTGCTTGCTCCGAACCGTGATGGATATGTAACCGTTCATCGTGATGGAATATTAGACGATACTTACAAGGTAGGATACTTTGACGCCAAGAACGGCAATGTAGAGATCCCTGAGATCAAATCGAATTCTGAGCCGGAAGAAGGCGGAGGAGGAGATGAAGGACCGGGTACCCCTGCAAAAGAGCCAGAAAAAGATACTACGGCTAATCATAATAACGGTAATGGTAACGGTAATGATAATGGTAAAGAGAACAATAGTGAGAAGAATGACAATAAGGGTAATAATGGAGAGAACGGAAACGATAAGAACGATGATCAAGGTAACGGTCAGGGAGATGAAGATCCATCCGATAATGAGGATGGTGATGAGTGATTGATGAAATATGAGTATACACTCTTCATTTCAGGCGCCGAATAGGCGCCTGTTCTTATATTCCGTAGCAATATTAAATGTCTAAAGGACGGTGGATTCATGCTCGATGGAGTTATTATTAAAGCATTAAGCGGATATTATTATGTTAAGCCACTTGGGGAGGATGGAGCTCCGATCGATTCGGAATCCTCCGTTCAATGCCGGGGGCGAGGGGTCTTCAAAAATAGAGGCATCTCCCCGCTGGTAGGCGACCGAGTAAAGTATGTTCTTACCGAAAATGGAGAAGGAACGGTTACTGAAGTTTTGCCCAGAAAGACAGAATTGATCCGGCCGCCAATGGCAAATGCTCGTCTTGCCGTACTTGTATTTTCATTAAAAGAACCAGAAATGAATGTTCAGCTGCTTGATAAATTTTTGGTACACATTGAGCAAGCGGGTCTGGATGCTATCATATGTCTGACGAAGAGTGACTTGGTGGATGAAAAAAGTGAACAAAAATATAAAGAAATTATTCAAATCTATAAGAAAATCGGCTACGAGGTCATTCGTACAAGTTCTAGGGAAGGTCTTGGTTTTAACGAGCTGAAGGAACATCTTGCTGGTGAAATCAGTGTATTTTCAGGACAATCCGGTGTAGGGAAATCATCGCTGTTAAATGCAATGATGCCGGGACTTACTCTTGAAACAAACGAAATCAGCATGAAACTTGGCCGGGGGAAACATACCACACGTCATGTGGAGCTGATCCCACTCGATAACGGTGGATTCGTTGCTGATACCCCAGGCTTTAGTCAGCTGGATTTCCTTGAGATTGGTGTGGAAGAGCTCGGAGAGTGTTTCCGTGAGTTCCGTGAATACTCAGGCGGATGTAAATTCAGAGGGTGTACACATACGCATGAACCAGGCTGTGAAGTGATTCGTGCCAAAGCAGATGGCCTGATTGCTGAAAGCAGATATCATCATTACGTTCAATTTTTAGAAGAAATGAAGGACAAGAAGCGGAGGTACTAACTATGACAATTAAAATCGCACCATCTATCCTATCCTCAGATTTTGCACGCCTTGGAGCTGAAGTAGCAGAAGCAGAAGCTTCTGGTGCGGATTGGATCCACGTTGATGTTATGGACGGACATTTTGTTCCTAATATTACGCTTGGACCACCGATTGTAAAAGCGATTAAACCACATACAAGTCTCCTGCTGGATGTACATTTAATGATTGAAAATCCAGAACTTTATATTGAAGACTTTGTAAAAGCAGGAGCAGGTATGATTACGGTACATGCGGAGGCCTGTGTTCATCTGCACCGTGTAATTCATATGATTAAGGAACATGGCATTATGGCAGGCGTAGCGCTCAACCCAGGCACTCCTGCAGCTCATGTACAAGAAGTTCTGGATGACGTAGATATGGTGCTGGTTATGACCGTGAACCCTGGTTTTGGAGGACAAGCATTTATTCCAGGCACAATACGTAAAATCCGCGAAATTCGCAGCTCGTTACGTGAAAGAGGACGTGCTGATGTTCATATTGAAGTAGATGGAGGAATTACGAAGGAGACGGCACCACTTGTAGTGGAGGCAGGAGCAGACGTACTCGTTGCTGGCAGTGCTGTATTTGGAAGAGAAGATCGTGCAGAAGCGATTACTGAGATACGTCAAAGCCTCGGAGGATAAAAATGACCTTTAAAGAAGCAATGTGGACTTCGCTTATTAGTCTAGTTACGGGAACTTTATTAGGTTCCTTTGCATTACTCCCTTCTCCTATTAATGCAGTCGTATCGCTTCTTGGTGTTATTCTTGTGATTTGGTTTTTTCGTAAGTTTGAGCGAAAAGGGATTCGCATTACTTTTGTTATTTTTACTGCGGTATATTACTTACTATTTATCTTATTATGGTCGGCATATACTTTTATCAAAATGAATCCGCCGCAGGTTTAAGCAAAGCTTGTGGCATAGCAAGAGAATATTCTGCATAAATATGGTTACATGAGCGCGATTCTCATGTAGCCTTTTTCGTATAATCCTGGTTTGAGATCTAAAGCGAATAGGAAGGCTTCTGGTACGATAAAAGGTGGAGCGCATGAGGATGATGGGGAGGGTTAAGTATGAAATTCTACACGTTTAAGCTTCCAAAGTTTTTAGGAGGTTTTGTAAAAGCGATCCTAAACACGTTCCAGAAATAAAATCGGCTTGAAGTGTGTCCATTTTACGCTGAGAAGAGCTGGCATAGGAAGGGTCGCCGGAAATCCAGACATGAAAAAAGCACCTAGTCAGAAGGCGAGGTGCTTTTTGTCTTTGTATTCTATAGACGTAGCTAAGATTATACGCGAGTTACTTTACCGGCTTTCAGAGCACGGGTGCTAACATAAACGCGTTTTGGCTTACCGTCCACCAGAATGCGAACTTTTTGAACGTTTACGCCCCAGGAACGGCGGTTACGGTTGTTAGCGTGAGAAACATGGTTACCGCTACCCGGTTTTTTACCTGTCACATAACATTTGCGAGACATAGATTACACCTCCTATTCTGAAAGTAACCGTTATCCGCAAGGTCAATGGTTGTACTTCAGACCAAATTTGGCCATACTTAATCCAATACACCTGCATAAAACAATACTTAAATATAATATCACATAAGAAAAAGCTTAGTCAACATAAACAAAAACTTTATTTATTTCTCTTCATGATTATAGTACAATGAGGTATAGTCCATAATACTGCGGAAAGACCGCTGTCGCTTGAGTCACTACTCAGCGGAACAACGGATGTTAGAGCTTTTCTCGAAGGCACCAGCCTTCTTAGAGCAAGCTCCCGCATCAAGCTAGGAAGGGGAATTCTCACTTGAGTAAACGTTCTTTAAATGGAACAGATTTCTACGCGATGGTTTTAGCCGGAGCGGATCAATTGCATAAGCATGCTGAACACGTCAATTCCCTCAATGTATTTCCTGTTCCAGACGGAGATACGGGTACAAATATGAATTTGACAATGAGTGCCGGAGTGGCTGAACTTAAAAGAAACAGCTCTAGTTCCATCGGAAGCTGTGCAGGGATTTTATCGAAAGGCCTGCTGATGGGCGCACGGGGGAACTCGGGTGTGATTTTGTCGCAGTTGTTCCGTGGCTTCAGTCGTTACGCTGCTCCATACGAGGAGCTGAATACGATTCAATTTGCTGCTGCCCTTCAAAGCGGTGTGGATACCGCATATAAGGCTGTAGTAAAACCAGTAGAAGGTACAATCCTCACGGTTGCCAAGGAAGCGGCAAAGCATGCGACTTATTATGCTCGTCGAACCAATGACGTTACTGAACTTATGAGTGAAGTATTAAAAAAAGCAAATGAAACTCTTGCCTTAACACCGGAAATGCTTCCTGTACTTAAACAGGTAGGTGTTGTTGATTCCGGCGGAAAAGGACTTGTATATATTTATGAAGGATTTATGGAGTACTTATTAGGCGGAACTGCCGAAACAGATTCTAAAGTTCAACCTGCTAAGGAAATGACTCCACCGGCTCCTGCTGCAAAAACGATGCCAACGGCACCTTCGGCTCATCGTGAACTTCCTAACACAGCGCAAGCTAGACTGGAGACTGAGGATATTGAGTTCCTTTACGATATGGAATTTTTCATTAACCGTCAGTTAGGTGATGCACAGGGAACGCCATTCGATGAGGAATATTTCAGGAAAGCGTTGTCAGTAAATGGAGATTCAATCATTATTATCTCAGATGATGAAGTCATTAAAGTACATGTTCACTCCAAGACACCAGGTGATGTACTCAACTTAGCGCTTCAATACGGAGAAATAACACAAATTCATATCCTTAACATGCGAGAACAGCACCGTGATTTATTGACAGCTGGTATGGATGCTGCTACAGAGCCAGGGCTCTTTGCGGATATTCCGTTGGAACAAGAGATTACTCCAGAACTGTCAATACCGCCGGCAGATGAAATTGCTCCATTTGGCTTTATTGCTGTTTCTTCTGGCCAAGGGATCGAAGAGGTATTCAAAAGTCTTGGAGTAGATATTGTTCTATCCGGTGGACAAACCATGAATCCGAGTACAGAAGATTTTGTGAAAGCCATTCATTCCATCGACGCAGAACATGTATTTATTCTGCCGAATAACTCAAACATTGTTCTTGCTGCTAAACAGGCAAGAGATTTGCTAGAAGGAGAGCGTCTTGTTACCGTCATTCCAAGCAAGACGATTCCGCAAGGGATTTCCGCTGCTTTTGCTTTCCAGGAAGATGAAAGTGCAGAATCCAATGAAGAGAACATGTTAGAAGCTATTGCTCATGTTCGTTCTGGTCAAGTCACCTATGCGGTAAGAGACACGGTATTCGATGATCTTGAGATTAAAGCAGGACACTTTATTGGTATTCATGATTCCAAAATTGTGGCTACCGAGGAAGGTCTCGTTCCTACTTGTGAGCAGCTGCTGAGCAAGATGATTGAGAGCGGTGATGAAGTAATTACAATACTGTCAGGTGAAGAAGCCGATGAGGCAGATACAGAGCGTCTAGCATCATGGCTTACTGCTGAATATCCAAATGCTGAGATTGAAGTACACGAAGGCGGTCAGCCAATCTATGCCTATCTCTTCTCGGTTGAAGCTTGATCATAAATAAGGGGGTCCTTTTTCATGAGCCAAGTTTTCATTGTTACGGATAGTACTGCGGATATTCCTGATGAACTTGTTGCTAAATATCAGATTCATGTGGTTCCGCTTCGAGTCGTATTTGATCAGGAAACTTATCTTGATGGGATTGAACTCAGTCCGGCTACATTTTATGAGAAACTTGGGAATGCTAAGGTACTTCCTTCTACTTCTCAGCCTTCGCCAGTTGAGTTTATGAATGTGTATAGCCAAATTTTGAATGAGCATCCAGGCAGTCAGATTGTTTCGATCCACTTATCTTCAGGTATGAGCGGAACGTATCAATCTGCACTGCTTGGTAAATCGATGCTTGAAGATGAGCAGACGGCAGAGATTACGGTTATTGATTCTAAATCTGCCAGCTATGGATACGGGCTGCTCGTTGTACATGCGGCACAGCTGGCACAGGCGGGAAAGAATGCGCAAGAGATTGAAGCCGCTGTACTTAGGCTTCATCAGCAGCGTAAGCTGTATTTCTTAGTGGATACCTTAGAATATTTGCAAAAAGGCGGACGAATCGGAAAAGCTTCTGCTGTGTTGGGTACCTTGCTAAATATTAAGCCTGTTCTATCGATAGATGATGAGGGAATTATCTATGCTGTCGAGAAGATTAGAGGCCAGAAAAAAGCAATGGAACGCATCATTCAAATGTTTGAACAAGATTTTGCGGGAAAACGAATTAATATTGCTGTCGGTCATACAGCCAATCCTGCCTCGGCTGAAGCCTTTATCTCACTGATCCAAACCCGGTTTGAACTCGGTGAAGTGGTTTATCCGAACATTGGTGCTGTTGTTGGCACCCACGTAGGTTTTGGAACGATTGCTGTTTTTGTATGGCCGGCATAAAATGAGGGATGCTTTATGTTGTTAGAAGAAACATCGGTGAAGCAAGTTAGCGGCGTGAGTGCTCTTAAAGAAGAAGAGCTTCACGCCTTTGGCATTTATACTGTGAAAGATTTGCTTGAGTATTATCCTTTCCGTTATGAGGATTACCGTTTGCGTTCTTTAACAGAGGTGAAAGATGGGGATCGGGTAACGGTTCAGGCGAAAATCATGGGTGTACCTGTATTGCAGCGATATGGTCGCAAGTCGAGACTTACTTGCCGGATGATGGCAGAAGATTTTATGTTCTCAGCGACATGGTTTAATCGTCATTTTCTGAAAGATCAGCTAACGCCTAATCGGGAAATTACACTGACGGGAAAATGGGATCAGAAACGAATGCAGCTTACCGTCTCGGAGTCCGAATTTCCAGACAAAGGTGCAGTACGTACCGGCTCTGTGCAGCCTGTCTATTCTATAGGTGGGAAAATGACGCAGAATTGGCTGCGGAAGACCATTAACCAAGCCCTTCAGCAATTTGGTGACCTTGTACCGGAACTGCTTCCTGCTGAACTGCTTAGTAAATATAACCTCATGCCTCGTAAACGGGCTATCGCACTGATTCATCAACCTGGTGATCCGCAGTCAGGTCAAGAGGCACGTAGACGTATGGTATACGAGGAACTCTTTTTATTTCAACTAAAAATGCAGGCTTTTCGTGCTATAAATCGAGGGAAAAGTGATGGAGTCGTACATACCGTTCCCAATAGCACCATTCGAGAGTTTGTTCGCAGTTTACCTTTTGAGCTTACGGATGCTCAGAAACGAGTAGAGCTGGAAATATTGCATGATATGCGCTCTCCGCACTGCATGAACCGTTTGCTTCAAGGAGATGTTGGTTCAGGCAAAACGGTCATTGCTGCTATCGCTTTGTTCGCTGCGGTACGTTCAGGATTTCAGGGGGCATTAATGGTACCGACTGAAATACTGGCAGAACAGCATATGCGTTCGCTTGAAAAGCTATTTACTCCTTTTGATATTCAAGTGGCTCTGCTTACAGGAAGCACACCCGGCCGTAAACGAAAAGAGATTTTAGCGGGATTGCAAATGGGTCTTATCGACGTGATTGTAGGTACGCATGCTCTTATTCAGGATGATGTGTTTTTCCGAGATATTGGCCTAGTTGTTACGGATGAACAGCATAGGTTTGGGGTCAATCAGCGCAGTGTACTGCGCCGTAAAGGATACAATCCGGATGTTCTTACGATGACAGCTACACCGATTCCGAGAACACTTGCCATCACGGCCTTTGGAGATATTGATGTGTCAACCATCTCAGAACGTCCTAAAGGAAGAATCCCAATCTCTACTTACTGGGTGAAGCACGATATGATGGATCGGGTCATCGGTTTTATTACTCGAGAACTGAGTCAAGGTCGTCAAGCGTACCTGATCTGTCCTCTCATTGAGGAATCAGAGAAGCTCGACGTCCAGAACGCGATTGATCTGCATGTAGCGATGCAGCAAGCTCTTCCTCAGTATCAGGTAGGTCTTTTGCACGGGCGAATGACACCCTCAGAGAAAGAAGAGTCGATGCGGCTTTTCTATGAGAATAAGACCCAGATGCTCGTATCCACTACCGTAGTTGAGGTGGGAGTCGATGTACCTAATGCAACGCTGATGATTATTATGGATGCAGAGCGATTCGGGCTCTCTCAGCTTCATCAGCTGCGCGGACGTGTGGGAAGGGGTTCTCATGCATCGTATTGCATACTTATTGCAGATCCCAAGTCAGAGATAGGCCAAGAGCGAATGAAGGTTATGACAGAAACGGAAGATGGATTTGAAGTTTCACGACGGGATCTGGATTTGCGGGGACCAGGGGATTTCTTTGGAACGAAGCAAAGTGGTATGCCTGATTTTAAAATTGCAGACATGGTCAGTGATTTTGAAGTGCTTGAGGTAGCCCGTGATGATGCAGCTTCACTCGTATCTAGTGAATCATTCTGGACTTCCCCTGGATACGAGGCGCTGCGAGGTTTCTTGCAAAAGGAACAAATTTTCCAAGGCGATATCATGGATTAAGAATGTTTATAAAATAGAGGTCAAGTGGACGTGCACTACTCGCATATAGTAGTGAGGGACTACAATATGCGGGAGGTGTAACGTTCTTTGAGCTATCAAAAATATGGCATTAGTCCGCAGCTGGTGGAGCGCATCAAGACAAAAATGAAAAATCCGGCAGCGAAGGAACGAGTTAAATTGCTAGTTGATGGAGTTACAAAATCGGATCTTCAGAATAGTGCCAAAGTAAGACGACTGGTAAAATCGTCTGCTGCTATATTGAATGAGAAGTTTTCGCCGGCGGATGAGGAGCGTTTTGTCAAATTTGTTGTTGACCAAAAAATAGATCCGAACAATACCTTGCATCTTATTAAACTATGGGGAATGTTTCGCTGAATAGGGTGCTAGTTGATCCGTTTAAACTGTTGATCTGAAATGATGTCTTGCATTTTGTGCGGAAAAAACTACAAAAAAGAGGTGCTGAACTCATTCAGCACCTCTTTTTTTGTAGTTATCGTTTGAATTTAATCTAGGCTACGTTCGTTTTTGTTATACCGGTGAGATCAGCTCGATGCTGTCATTCGCTACCTTGCCCACGGCAGCGGACACCGGATAAGCCTGCATCTGACTCGCAGGATAGGGGACAAGCAGTGGAGATATCTCTTCTGGGCGCTGAGCCGATCGATTCAGCCACCGATCTTCCTGTCCCGCAGGGATGACAACAGGCATCCGATCATGAATCGGAGACATAAGAGAATTGGGCCTTGTGGTAATGATGGTGCAGCTGCTTACTTTTTGCCCTTCCGGGTTTATCCATATGTCATATAATCCTGCGAAACTAAAAATACCTTTGTCTTCCATTGTGAGTCGAAAGGGTACCTTTTTTCCATTCTCCTGCTTTTGCCATTCATAGAAACCATCGGCTGGTATAAGGCAGCGTTTACGAAGAAAGGACTCACGAAAGGCAGGTTTCTCGAGAAGAGTCTCGCTGCGAGCATTGATTAATTTACTGCCGATGCTGATATCTTTTGCCCAGTGAGGGATCAGTCCCCAGCGGAGTGTACCCGCTCTTCGTCTTGTACCATCATGTATAACCGCAACAACCTGCTGGGTTGGCGCAATATTATAGCGGGGGCGGTAATCTATATATTCTGGAATATCATCAAGCATATAACGAAGCATCAATTCTTCCATCGTGACACCAAGGGTGAATCTTCCGCACAAAGTTAGCACACCTTCCGTTTTTGTATCAGTATAACGTATGACTCCTTAGAAAACCTGTTTTGAAGATGCAGCAGGTTAGTTAGCATAAACATCAATAATATGTCTCATTCGAACATCATGGAGTCCGGCCAGGTCCTGTATACGAATCGTTCTTCCTGCCTGATCAAATTTGACAACGGTTCCGGTAAGATGGACATCTTCCCACTCATCGAACAAGACGATCGTCACAGGCTCTTTTAACATCAGTGACTCGGCAAGTAGACGTGACATTTCCTCGAACGCTTGAGGATCAAGGATCGGCCGGGACCTGGGAGCTAATTTTTGCTGATGTTGTACATAAGCTTCACGATGTTCGGGAAGCATCATTCGCGAGGATTCAAATAATCCGTTTTGCTGTAATTTTTTACTCATCGATAGTGACCTCCAATTTTGCGGGAACGATCATGTATCTGACCTGCATGCTCAAGAGAAGAAGCACGAATAATAGCAGTGTCTCCAAACTTACGTTTGATCGCATCGGTTACTTTATCAAGTTCCCGTTGTTGTTCCCGGTTATCGAACCAGGTTAATTGATACTCCGTGTCGGGGATCAGCTCTGTAAGAGATACACCCACTCTTCTTACGGGCTGGCCATCCCAGTAGCGCTGGAATAACTCACTGGCTGCTTTATAAACTTCTACGGTAATTTGCGTGGGTTCCTTTATTTTCATTTGTCTGGAAAACCCGGTGGGTCTGTCAAAATCAATTCCTCGGCAGCCGACAGATACAACATGGCCCATAAGTCCTTTCTCCCGGGCCCGCCTTGCAACAAGTTCAGCTAGTTCCAACAGGACAACACGAATCTCTGACCATGTAGTGTAGTCTCTCGGAAGGGTCATTTGATGACCGATTCCTTTTTGTTGCTGCATAAAAGTGCTGGGTCTTACAGGCGAATCATCTATTCCGTTCGCGATACGCCATAAGACTTCGCCATTGACACCCCAACGGTCACGCAGACGAGGGAGAGGAGTGCGTGCTAAATCCCCAATCGTATGAATACCCATCTTATAAAAATGATGAGCCATTCTCGACCCGACCATAAACATGTCTCGAATAGGCATGGACCATAGTTTCTCAGCTATATCTTCCTTCGGAATAATATAGATCCCTGTCTTATTTTTCTTAGCAAACAAATCACAGGCCATCTTGCTCACGACCTTGGTATCGCTGATTCCGATCCGTACCCGCACTCCGGTTTCAAGCCAAACTTGCTGCTGGATCTGGCGGGCGATTTCTTCTGGTGTACCGAATAGCCTTAGACTGCCCGTTACATCGAGAAATTGTTCATCAATACTGTAGGGCTCCACAAGATCCGTATAGGATTGAAAAATACTTGTAATATGGAGAGAAACCCGGATGTATTCTGCCATTCGAGGTTTCACTACAACAACATCCGGGCATTTGGCGATTGCATCTGACAATCGCTCAGCTGTTGTAATTCCGTAGGTCTTGGCCAGTGGACAGGCTGCAAGAATAATTCCGGACCTGCGAGCGGGATCACCAGCAACGACAAGGGGGCGATTTGTATACTCGGGATGGGCTGACTTCTCCACACTGGCATAAAAGGACTGACAGTCAGCCAGCATGATCACACGTTTTTTTCGCTCCATAAGACCATACTCCTCTCCTCTTCATTCGCTCTATTACAGAACACATGTTCTTATTTTATAAGAATAACGGAGAAATATACATACAGCAACCGGAATTTTTTTGAAAAGAGATGAAATTTCCTGAAATGCTCAGAAAGTATTAGAAATTAGGAAAAAGGACTCGGTTTTTAACATAAAGAGCGAGAGATTTGAGACCAGGGAGTCAGAAATGAGGGAATTATAAGCAGAATGTAAAGGAATATTAAATAAATTTGTCCTGGATACAGGACCATACGGTTCTTTTCAAAAGTTTGATATTTCAAGAATGCTGGTATATCAAGGCTTTTCACGTTTTAGATATCGGACTATAGTATCAATTTTGTAATAACTATGGTTAAATTTGTAAACAAAGAACAACTTTAGGTTATTACATGCGTTACATTATATAGACAGGAGGGAAGGAGAATAGGGCTGTAACTACTGATGAGTAAGGCTTTTTCTTGATTATTGAAGAGGAATTCAGGTATTGCTTTGGTGTAGACAGAGTAGTAAAAGAAAATTGGGTTTTTAGGATGGTCGGACCCTAAACCCAGGATAATAGTTTTGAAACTGGGCAATATTATCCAATCTATCTTTCCTTCCATTTGCCTAGTTACAAAAGGGAAAGCTTGGCGATATAGTTAATAGAGAAGTTACAGACATTCGCCAAACGACAGAATCCGATTCTGCATTGCAGGCGATCTGTAAAATAAGGGAGGCATTGCAATTATCGTTTTTGCCTTACGATGACTAAGAATGATTTTTAGAAGTGGAGCGAACCAGGAACCATGAGCAGACGACAGAGAAAACGATTTGCCTTAGGCATCTTAATTGGCATTCTTATTTTTGGCGGCGGAGGATGGGCTTTATACTCGTACATGAAACCAGCGCAAAACACTTTTACAGCAGAAGACGGAACGAAAATGAAATTCAAAACCGAAGGCAATCAGTTCTTACAATACAGCCAGGAAGGAAAATGGCAGGAACTGTTTGTGAAGGGTGTTAACCTGGGTTCAACGAAACCAGGTCATTATCCAGGTGAATTTCCGCTTGTAAGAGAAGATTATCTTAGATGGTTTCAAGAGATTGAAGATATGGGCGCAAATGTAATCCGAATCTATACGGTTCATCAGCCCGTATTTTATTCAGCGCTTGCAGAATATAACAAAGGCAAGGAACATCCGCTGTACTTCATGCAAGGAATCTGGTCACCAGAAGAACAGTTGATTGAGCAAAGGGACGCTTTTGCTGAAGGAATTGAAGAAAAATTTAAAGCAGAAATAAAAAAAGCAGTATCAGCAGTCTATGGAGATGCGGATATCCCGCATGTGAATGGAGAATCAAGTGGTAAGTACAAGGTGAATGTGGGCCAGTACTTGCTAGCATGGCATCTGGGGACCGAGTGGGACCCGCAGATGGTAGAGGACACAAATAACAAGTATTCGGATCATCCTCGTTACGAGGGAGAACACATTTCTGGTACAAAAGAGGCAAGCCCATTCGAGAACTGGCTTGCTGAGCTGCTGGATGAAGTAGCGAAGGAAGAGCAGAAATACGGATGGGAACACCCTTTAACTTTTACCAACTGGGTCACGACCGATGTGCTTGAACATCCAGGCGAGCCTCTATTTGAAGAAGATTTGGTAAGCGTAGATGCGAGACATATTGAACCCGTGAATTGGCAAGGCGGTTATTTTGCAGCCTATCACGTCTATCCTTATTATCCAGACTTCTTCCGTACAGACAAAACGCTGCAGACGATAAAAGATGAACAAGGGGAATACAACACGTACAAAGCGTACTTACGTAAGCTTAAATCCGAGTTTCCCGATCTACCTATAATGATTACAGAATACGGAGTTCCGTCTTCTCTCGGAATATCTCATTATGGTCCCGGAGGAAAAGATCAAGGCGGTCATAATGAGCAGCAGCAAGGCGAGATTAACCAGTCGCTAACCAAGGACATTTTTGATGAAGGATATGCCGGAGCTGTTCTCTTCATGTGGCAGGATGAGTGGTTTAAGAAAACGTGGAATACAATGCCGCTTGAAATTCCTGCAGATCGTAAAGCTTACTGGCTGAACGTACTCACGAATGAGAAAATGTTTGGCATTCTCGCCATGGAAGCAGGTAAACAAAACCAGCTGTATATCGATGGAAAACTGGATGAGTGGTCCAAGCTTCCGGCTGAACAAATTCAGCTTTGGCAGGGCAACACAGAAGGTATTGAGAGTATTCAATTAACTCATGATGAAGCTTACCTATATATGGGGATTACGCTTGATGAACCATTTGATCCGTCCAAGACGAAGTTGAATCTCGGTACAGATACGCTTCCTGGCGGCAATCAGCCGCTTGAAGCCCTCCCAGGTAAAACACTGGAAGGCGGGGATCTGGAAACGCTGATTACAATAGGCAAGGATAAGGAATCGGAAGTAGCGATCGCGAAAAGCTATGACTTTAACCAGCGGTTATATGGACCGCAAGGGTACTGGATGCTGGAGGAGCAGACAAAGGCTACACCGTCATTTGTTCCTTGGAAGCTGGCCATCAGTCTGATGATGAGTCCGCCTGATACCAAATACGCCCATCCTTATATGGATGAAGTTGTAGGCCTGTTAAACCGGGGGACAACGAATCCCGATGCTGCTGATTACGATTCACTAACCCTTTGGCAGTACGAAGGAAAGGAAATAGAAGTCCGTATTCCATGGATGCTGCTTGGTTTTGGAGATCCGAGTTCACTGCAGGTCATTGATTACAGTCCGTTAACAGAAAATAAAGAATTTCAGACGGTAACAACGGAAGGAATACGGCTGATTCCTTGGCTGACTGATCTTAACAGCGGTAACGTATCTTGGCCTGGCGGCACAGAAGATACATTTAATATACAAGACATTCAAGCTTATTCATGGGACCCATGGGAAACTGTGAATTATAGTGAACGTTTCAAAAAGAGCTATGATCTCATGAAAGAAACGTACTCAGAATTACAAACGCAAGAAAAATAAAGGAGGATACTTATCCATGTTTTCTAATTTGGCCCTAGCGTACATTTTCCTTTATTTGTGCGCAGGACTCATTGCAGTGGGGATTGGTTTGCTCATAACGATGAAAACAACCCACAATTCAAAAGAACGCAAGAAAGAAGAGTATGCAAATAAACACAAGGATTACTTCGTTTATGTTCAAGCAAACTTGACGGGGAATGAGAAACTTCAACTTCCACCAGGAAAATTAACAAAAATTGAAGAGGAAGTCATTATGGATCGTTTGATCGTCATCCATGATCAGATTAAGGGAGAACATGCTGCGAAACTTCGCGACATAGCAAGGGAATCTGGTTTGATAGCGAAGCAAATGAAACAGCTGGACAGCATCTCCGGTAGCAAAACAATAGAAGCTGCTTACAGGCTAGGCGGAATACGAGGTTCCGAAGCAACGACAGCCTTGCTGCAAGTGCTAAAAGAAGAAAAAAAGGTAGCACATGCAGTCATATACGCCAGAGCGGTGGCGAAGTGCGCAGAACGGCCTGCTGAACTGAAAGAGATGCTCAGATATCTCCTTGATAAAGGAAAACCAGTTTATGAACTCGCTGCTGATATTCTGATGGAAACGAGTCTTACACCGAGTAATCTGTTACAAGAACTGCTTGAATCAGATCACTATAATGATGTGAAAGTGGGACTTGTCGCTTCCTATGCGTATGCATCTCCAGAAGTGATGCCGGCTGTCATCCGTTTGTTCCGATCCAAGGATGAAACAATACGTACAGATGCGATTAAACTTTATCTAAGCAGAGGTCCTGTACTCAAGGATCAAACGATGAAAGAATTAATGCGAGATTCAAATCCTGAGGTTAGAACGGCAATGGCAAACGCTCTTGGATCCATCCACACGGAAGACAGTATTCAGCTGTTACAAAAAGGACTAAGCGATGTAGATATGCTTGTGCGTAATCAAAGTGCAGAAAGTCTTGCGGGACTTGGTGTGCGCGGTTTTGAAGTGCTGTGTGAAACAGCGGCTACGGCAAGCGGTATGGCTAGAGAAGCAGCTCTTGCCTATACAGAGCGTGCGATGGCTACGGCTGACGGTCAAGAAGAAGTTGAAAAAATGATGACGCTGAACAAGAAAAAACTAATCTATCAACGTTATTTCGGAGCTTCACCAAAAGAAAAACAAACTCGCCGTATGTCAGAAGTTATTGGAGGGGATTTCACTGCTTAAAGATATATTGCTTGGCTATGGAATGGTTATCATTTATTACGTTATTTTCGTTACTGTCTTATATTTCGGAATTTTATGTTTTTCTTACAAAGATATATTTACGATTCGCCGCCGAGCAGAGTATTCCAGCTTTAAAAGCTTAGCGGGATCGGATGTCGTTCCTCCTATATCGCTTTTGGTTCCTGCGTATAACGAAGAATTGACGATTATAGAAAATGTAAAATGTCTGATGACACTCAATTACCCGGCATATGAGGTCATTGTCGTCAATGATGGTTCTACAGACAAGACGATCCAAGTACTCATTAAAGAATTTGGACTTCTTCCCGTTCAAAATCCGATCTTCCGTGGAACTATCAGGTGTGAGCAGGTTCGCGGTGTATATCATAATCCGGATTATCCTTTTCTTTACCTCATTGACAAGAATAATGGTGGTAAAGCTGATTCACTGAATGCCGGAATCAATTTCTCGCATTTTCCTCTGATCTCATCGATTGATGCAGATTCTCTACTTGAGAAGGATGCACTTATTCGCATGGCTCGTATGTATCTGGAGAATCCAGAAGAGACAGTTGCGATCGGCGGAGATGTGCGTATTGCAAATGGCTGCAAAATCGAAAATGGCGCTGTAAAAGATGTGTCACTTCCGCGTAAAATTTGGCCGATGTTTCAATCCATTGAATACTTAAAAGCATTCCTTGGCGGACGAATTGGCTGGAGTTCACTAAATGGGCTGATTATCGTTTCAGGTGCTTTCGGAGTATTTAAAAAAGAGGCCGTTATTGCAGTAGGTGGATATCGTGATGGATATCCCGGAGAAGACATGAACATCATTATCAAGCTTCATCGTTACATGCTAGAAAACAAGAAAAAATATCGTATTGCATTCTGTCCAGAGGCAGTCTGCTGGACTCAAGCTCCAGATACGTACCAGATTATTTCGAACCAACGTAAACGCTGGGGTCGGGGAAACCTGAAAAATATGCTGGAGAACGGAAATATGATGTTCAGACCCAAGTATAAAACAATGGGAATGCTCACGATGCCATACAACATCTTTTTTGAGGCATTGAACCCTTATTTCCGGATTACTGGGCTTCTGGCTTTAGTAGGTTACGTTATGCTGGATATGACGGCATGGCCTGTTCTCGTGATTTTTGGTCTCCTTAATTTCTTGAGCGGTTATCTGCTGAGTGTAGGAGCCCTGATTCTCGAAGAGATTGCTTTTCGCCGTTATCCGAAACCGTCTGATCTTGTAAAAATGTTAGCTTTTTCTGCTCTTAAGTTTGTAGGGTACCATCAGCTTGGCGTCCTTTGGAGAGTACAAGGGCATATCCAGTTTATGCGAAAGAATAACTCCTGGGGAACGATGACAAGACAGAGCTGGGAAGAACCAAAAGCCGAAGAGGCTGCTTAAGTAAGGTGAAAGTGAAATGTTGAAAGGTGGAGATGAGACTTATGGCAAATACAGTAACTCTTGAGCGCCAGATGAAGGACAGTGTATATGACATTCTGGATGAGCAACTGAAAGGAATGGCTAACGAAAACAGCGGCGTTGTGTTTGTCCACTGCATGGATAGGGACCAGCAACCGGATGCGGAGTTGCAGGATATTCTCACGAGAACCTGCGAGACTGAATATCAGGTCTGGAAAGATACGCAGACAAATACGATTGCGGTCTTCCTTCCCTTTATGTCACTCAATCGCACACACTATCAGGCACTGTTAATCAAACAGAGCCTGATGCAAATGTTGCCCGGTGTAGATGCGCGTCTGACGATCGCAAGTTTCCCTGAAATGGGGAAAGCAAGCAAACACATGCTGAAAAGTATGGCTGAATCTGCAAGACTCAGTACGGATGCAGATATCAAATTATATACACCAAACGAAACAGCGGTACGGCCAGGGAAGATTCTTATTGTAGATCAAGAACAATCAACAAGAGAATTTCTTCAAATCCGCCTTGCTTTGCAAGGATATGACATTTATGAAGCAGTGGATGGACTTAGTGCCCTTGATATGGCTGTAAAAGTGGAACCGGATCTTATTTTGACCGAACTTAATTTGTACGGCATGAGTGGAGTTCCCTTTATCCATCAGATCCAAAACCTGGATCTAAAACAGCAGCCAAAAGTAATTGTTTTGACAGACCAGCGAGTAGAGCAGACCATCACACAGTGTTTTGAAAAAGGCGTAGAAGATTATGTAACCAAACCTTTTTCTCCTGTGGAACTCGATGCCCGTATTCGTCGCTGTTTTCAATAGAAACCATAGATATTACAGTAATCGTAGCTTGTAAAATAGTAGATTTCAAACTGATAAGGTAGTCCTGATTTAACACATAAAACGAAAGTGAGCTGTGTATCATTGTATTTAAATGATGCAGCCTGCTTACCTAAAATTCCATTTGGAGGGTGAAGTACTGTGAAAGAGCAATTCCATACTTTGATGAACGCAATTGAAAGCAAGAAAGCCGTGTTGGGTGTAGTAGGATTAGGATATGTTGGCCTGCCGCTCGCAGTAGAAATGGTAAAGCAAGGATTTACGGTAATCGGTATCGATTTAGACCCATCCAAAGTGGAGAGTATTTATCAAGGCGAGTCCTATATTCATGATATTTCTTCGGAAGACCTGAAAACGGTAATGCAAAGCGGACGCTTTCAGCCGACAACAGATTACAGCATGCTGCGTGTGATCGATGCACTGAGTATCTGTGTGCCAACACCACTCAGTGAAAACCAGGATCCGGATACATCATACATTGTAACTGTAGTAGACCAAATTAAATTGCACATGAAGGAAGGTATGCTCATTACGCTTGAGAGCACAACTTATCCTGGTACAACGGAAGAATTGATTGAACAAGAACTTGAGGCTATTGGTAAAAAAGTGGGAGAAGATTATTTCCTCTGCTTCTCACCAGAACGTGTGGATCCGTCAAACGGCAGATATACTACTTTCAATACACCAAAAGTAATTGGCGGTACTACGGAAGAATGCTTGAAACTCGGAGCAGCTCTGTATAGCCAGTATGTAGAGACGGTAGTTCCTGTATCTAATCCAAAAATTGCGGAAATGTCCAAGCTACTTGAAAACACGTTCCGCAGTGTAAATATTGCGTTTGTGAATGAAATGGCAATGATGTGTGACCGCATGGGGATTGATATTTGGGAAGTAATTGACGCAGCTGCGACAAAACCATTTGGCTTTATGCCATTCTATCCGGGCCCAGGTATCGGTGGACACTGCATTCCGCTGGATCCGATGTACTTATCCTGGAAAGCGAAAGGATTTAGATTCTACAGTCAATTTATTGAACTTGCTCAATCCACTAATGATAATATGCCGTACTACGTAATGAACAAAACAGCAACGATTCTGAATGAATATGCGAAATCAATTCGTAAATCCAACATTTTGCTGCTGGGTATGGCATACAAACCAAACATTGCGGATCTTCGTGAATCTCCTGCTCTTGAAGTTTACGAGCTCTTTAAAGAAGCGGGTGCCAATGTAGAGTACTTTGATCCGTATGCAGATACTTTCCGCGATAAACATGGAGAAACGGTTTCGAGCGTGGAGTATAACCCAGCTAACTTCAAAGGATATGACTGCATCGTTTTAATTACGAACCATAAAGATCTGGAGTATGATGAGATCGCATCGCTGGGCGTACCTATACTCGACACTCGTAATGCATTCAAAGAATATCCATTACCGCACATCTATAAAATAGGCCATTCTGTACAGCATCCCGTAACATTGCAGGAAGAAGCGGTATTTGCTTAAGAAGAATACGGCGAGCACCGTGCAAAAGCCATCAAGTAAAGGAGGATATGTATGGAATACATGGCCGGCATGGGTAAAAGGAGGCAGTTTGGTAATCATCTTTGTCCTTTTACTTATCCTGTATTTCATGCTGAAATCACCTGGGGTGAATGAAAATAAAGCGACATGGCTATGGGATGCTTCGATCATTGAAGAGCGTACAGATGAAATTGTGATGTTCTTAGCAGAGCAAAAGGTGAATACTGTTTTTCTGCAAACGAAAGACAGCGTGTCTGATGAAGCATATCGACATTTTAATGCGGAAGCACAAGCTCACGACATTTCAGTCCATGCACTCAATGGTCATGCAGACTGGGCTTATACAGAAAAACGAGAAGAAGGCACGGTATGGGTAGAATGGGTAAAGAAATTTAACCAGGAAGCAGCACCAGAGGAGCAGTTTGCAGGCGTGCAGTTCGATGTCGAGCCGTATCAGTTGCGGCGATGGGAACAAGAGGAGCAAGCAGTCATTGCAGAATGGAGCGCGAATATAGAGGAATGGATTCAGGCAGGGTCTGAAGGCAATCTCTATATGAGCGCAGCGGTTCCTTTTTGGCTTGATAAGCGAGAAAGTCCAGATGGTGAGGGAACACTTAGTCGGTGGATGATTGATCAATTTGACGCGATTGCCATCATGGCTTATCGAGACAGCGGTCAGCAGATGTACGATCTCTCCAAGGAAGAACTTGCTGAAGCAGATGAGCTGGACAAGGAGGTATGGATCGGCGCCGAGCTCGGTCATACCGAAGAAGGCGAACATCTAACCTTTTACCGAAAAGCAGTTACGAATATGGAATCAGAGATGGAAGTAGCGGCTGAACTTGGCACGAAACATCATTCTTTTGCTGGACTTGCGGTACATCATTATGAAGTATGGTATGAGAAAATGAAGGATGATGTATCTCTTGCTCGTAAAGAAAATAAATAGTCAATCCTTAATCTTGTTTGCGGAAATAAGAGATAGTAGAAAAAGAGAACGGTATGCTTACTTAGATAAGCAGACTGTTCTCTTTTTTTGTTGACAGGCTGTCTTAAATCATTATAAATAAGATGGTGGGTTCCACTTCAAATACATTACATAAGGGAGCAAAAGTATTACGATGAGTAAACTCGAAGTTTTACAGAATCCGAAACAACGTAAGCTGCTCTTTAGCGCCGGGCTGAGCTGGATGTTTGATGCCATGGAAGTAGGTATGATGTCCTTTATCGTAGCTGCTCTGGCGAAGGAATGGCTCCTCAGTCCAGGTGAAGTAGGGCTGATCACAAGTTCAACTTCCATTGGTATGGTCGTTGGAGCTGCCCTCGCAGGAACGCTCGCTGATAAGTATGGAAGAAAAGCGGTTTTAATGTGGACGCTGCTTATCTTCTCGGTAGCAAGTGGGTTTTCGGCTTTAGCTACAGGGTATGTGTTCCTTTGCCTTATTCGTTTTGTCGCAGGGATTGGTCTTGGAGGAGAACTTCCGGTCGCTTCTACGCTGGTATCAGAATCGGTACCTGCTAAGGAAAGAGGACGAGCCGTTGTTCTGCTTGAAAGCTTTTGGGCTGCAGGCTGGATTATTTCGGCTCTTATTTCTTATTTCATCATCCCCGAGTATGGATGGCGTGTAGCTTTTCTAATCGGTGCACTACCGGCTTTTTACGCGCTGTACTTACGGAAAGCTATCCAGGATCCACCTGATTTTAACAAGAAAAAGGAACTCAAAAAAATTTCCTTTAGAGAAAAATTTAAATCGGTTTGGTCCATAGAACATCGGAAGACCACACTGATGTTATGGATCTTATGGTTTACGGTTGTATTTTCTTACTATGGCATGTTTTTATGGTTGCCAAGTGTCATGACGTCAAAAGGATATGAACTTGTCAAAAGTTTTCAGTATGTACTTATTATGACACTCGCGCAGCTGCCTGGTTATTTTACTGCCGCTTACTTTATTGAGAAATTCGGGAGAAAATTTGTACTTGTCGTATATTTAGTGATGACAGGATTTAGTGCGCTCTGGTTTGGAAATGCCAGCTCGGAATTATCCTTAATTATTGCAGGAATGTCACTTTCTTTCTTTAATCTGGGGGCATGGGGAGGCATGTATGCTTACACACCGGAGTTATATCCGCTGAGAACACGTTCTACTGGGGTGGGGTTATCCGCGTCCGTTGGCCGAATCGGAGGCGTTATTGCACCGCTTCTTGTAGGTCTTTTGGTCCAAAAAGGGGTTCCTTTTAGTACAATATTCACCTTATTCTTTGTTACGGTATTAGTTGGCGCAGCAGCGGTATTGGTACTAGGTAAGGAAACAAAAGGAACGGAACTTGTAGATTAGGTCCATCGGCAGATGTAACAAAATTGTAACTTATGTTATAGTACACATTAGGTGTTACTTTTAGCGCCGCCAAATTCAGTGATGAGATTTTTTTATGTAGTACGTCTTATCACGAATGAAACGGAGGATATGTAAGACTAATGAAAAAAATACCCACACTTATCTTAACATGTGCCTGTGCTCTTTCCATATTGGGTGCATCATCAACAGCTAGTGCTGCGACACTACAGAAGGGTAGTAGAAGTTCCGAAGTAGTTGAGGTCCAAGAAAGACTGAATAAAATAAAATATTTCTGGGCTGGCATCAGCGGTTACTATGGTGACAAAACGGTTGCAGCTGTGAAGAAATTCCAGAGGGTGAACAACTTAGCTGTCGATGGAAAGGTTGGTCCCAAGACAGAAGCCAAACTGAAAGCCAAAGCGCCGATTAATAACAAAGTGTTAAAACATCTGGCAGGTATTATTCAAGATGAAGCTGGCGGAGAATCATTTACTGGACAAGTTGCAGTAGGTGCTGTCATTCTAAATCGTGTTCAGAACCCGGCGTTTCCGAACGCTATTACGAACGTGATTTTTCAAAAAGGACAATTCTCACCTGCAGCGGATGGCAAACTAAGTGTGCCAACGGCTGGTGCTTATGAGGCAGCTCGCAGAGCTTTGACAGGATATGATCCTTCTAAAGGTGCTCTGTACTTCTATAATCCGAAGTATACCTCTTCTTCTTGGATGAATTCTAGGCCAGTTACACAAAGACTTGGTAATCATGTTTTCACAAAATAAATCTTTTGCAAAATAAATATTGAATTTGTAAGAATGAGTGTACTTGAAAAACACTTCGCCGGGAGAAAGCAGGAACAATTCCCTTTCTCCCGGCTTTTTTTTCAGGATCGGCAAAGCCAGATCCCACTATTGAACTTACATCACGAATCTGGAGGTTGTCATAGGATATATGAACAAATTAAATAACAACAAAAAATGGAAAACATTCACAGCAGGTTTACTTTTAAGCGGATCGATAGCAATAGGTACAGTAGGAGCGGCTTCCCCGGCCAGTGCAATGCTTCTTCAAAAAGGAACTCAGCACTCTGAAGTTGTAGAGTTGCAAGAGAGACTCAGAACGTTAGGCTACTTGTCTGCTGGAGTAACCGGATACTATGGATCACAAACAGAGAAGGCAGTTCAAACCTTCCAGAAGCGGAGTGGCCTTGCTGTAGACGGAAAGGCAGGCAAACGAACGATAGCCGCTTTGAAGACTAAGGTGCCTGCCGCTGGAACTACACTGAACGCTTTGGCTAAAGCCGTAAATGGTGAAGCGAGGGGCGAATCATTAAAAGGACAGGTAGCGGTAGCTGCTGTCATCCTTAACCGGGTCCAGTCTAATCAGTTCCCAAGTTCTATAAAAGATGTTATCCTTCATCCTAGACAGTTTACTGCGGTAGATGACGGCCAGTATAACCTCACTCCTAACTCATCTGCTTATGTAGCAGCAAAGCGTGCGCTGAATGGTGAAGATCCAACAGGGGGAGCTCTCTATTATTATAATCCGAAGATTGCCACATCTGCTTGGAGTAAAGCACGTCCTATTATAAAAACAATAGGGAATCATGTTTTCACAAAATAGGAATTTATAATAAAGAAGTCAAAAAAGATGTTCTTAAACGAGGCCGCGTAAAAGTCCTCTTATAAAAAAAAGGTACGGCTCCTCAAAAACAGTTGAGGGGCTGTACCTTTTTTTTGCCTATAATTAATGCATCATATGAAAAGTAGGTGAACGTGGATGATTAGACAACAACAAACCTCAGTTCTGAGCCCTTGTGCGGCACTATGGTACATTCCTGTACCCGATGGACAATATACTCCATCAAATCAATATACTCGTGAACCACACTGACGTAGACATTGGTGAACATTCTACGTATGGCCTGTCGTTCATTTTTCTCGGCTTGGCATCAGTGGGCTTGGTTATCAGTCCAAGTTCTCTACCCGACATCAAGTAAACTACGTGTAAAAGATCTGAACCTGCTCACGCTATAACCCAAAGTCACCGTAAGAAATCCTACAAGACAAAAAGAAGACATTCATCTCCAAAACGCGGAGTGAATGTCTTCTTTTGATACTAATCTATAATATTAGAGTACACTTTTTGCTCCTACATATTTAGGACCCCAGTAAGTGTTACTCAAGCTGTCGATTTTAATACCACTGGAAGTAGTGGCAGAAATGAAACTATTGTTTCCAACGTAAATGCCGACATGAGAGACAGAACCTGTTGTATTAAAGAAAACAAGATCGCCTTGCTTCAGATTACTCTTTGATACAGAAGTTCCTGTGTTATACATGGAAGCTGCTGTACGCGGAAGGGATACATTGTGTTTCTCAAAAACATATTTCACGAAACCAGAGCAGTCAAATCCGCTTGGAGTAGAACCTCCATATACATAAGGTGTACCTATATATTTTGTAGCTTCTTGAACAATACTTGTTCCTTTTACATGATCATTCCCTACAAGAATCGGGCTATATGTTTTACCTGTAGTACTTACCATAACAAGAGAATAGCTCTTTTTCCAAATAACTTCACTTCCCATGGCTTCGGATACAAAACGAAGTGGAACGTATGTACGGTTACTGCGAATAAATACTTGAGTATCTAGGCTTACACTTTTTCCATTGACTGTTGCTGTTGTAGAACCCGTTTTAATTTTAATCGTGGTTCCATTTTTTTTAATAGTAACCGTTGTAGTTGAACCTGATTTAGAAGAACTTACGGTATAATTCATTTCTTCTGCAAGTTTACGTAATGGGACTTGCGTTCTATCGTTATTATCTAGAAAAGGAGAAGCATCTTCAAAATTAACAAGACTATCATTAAGCTGTACATTTACACTATTTGAACCTGAAGAAGAAGCATCCACTTGCGAATTTCCGAGTACTAAGCCTGCTCCAAGCAGAGTAGTTAACAACATACATTTACCAAATTTCATCATTATTATTTATTCCTCCATTAGCCTCCGAGGTTAGTTGACGGGTTTGAGTAGAAGGTACTCTAGGATCTTTCATCCATTCACCCCAAGTATGTAAATCGTCCCCCGTACTATGTAGTAGATTCGGCTTTATTAATATTAATCAACTGTAACTAATATATAATAAAATAAGCATTGAATGTTACAATATTGTAACCATAGTTTCATCTTTAACACACTAAAACTTGGCAAAATACTTAGTTATATACTTATGTAGAGGGGTTGAGTTCCTTTAAAAAGGGTATTTTATCACTAAACTAAAGGATTGAAACACCTTATTTAGTTACAATATTGTAACCTAAATTATTAATTTCTCTATTTTTATTACAAAATATTTATCTATTATTTCATATAAAACCCTTTATTTTCTAGTTCATTGGTAAGAATATGCCAAAAAACAACCCGTATTTTTAGAATTAACGGGTTGTTGGGCTGATCATTACAAAGATGTTATCATTTTATGTCGTCTTATTACGTCCTGTTATTAGTAAAAGGAGGAAAGAAATAACAATAATAGAGATCGTCCACACCCAAGCCATGCTTGTATTACCGCTGTCTACAGCAATATATATAGCAGTGGGTACAGTCTGCGTTTTGCCAGGTATATTACCTGCAATCATAAGTGTAGCCCCAAACTCTCCCAGCGAACGGGCGAATCCAAGTATATAGGCGGTCATAAGAGAAGGCCATACAAGAGGAAGTGTAATATAGCGAAAGACTTGCCATTCATTTGCACCGATGGAACGTCCAGCTGCTTCAAGCTCTTGATCGACGGACGAAAATCCAACTTTCATCGTCTGATAGACAAGAGGAAAAGAAACAACAATCGAAGCAATAACGGCTGCCCACCATGTGAATAGAAGTGGGGCATCAAATATACGCTCTATTACTGAACCAACGAAGCTGTTTCTGCCAAAAAGAACAAGTAACAAAAATCCAACGACGGTAGGGGGCAGCACAATGGGAAGCATGAATGCAGTCTCGAGAAAAAGTTTACCGCGGAATGTTTTTCTGGACATCCATTTTGCGAGTAAGCTTCCTACAATGATCGTTACCATGCTTGAGAGCAATGCAACAATCAGTGACAATCGTACGGGCGCCCAGAATAAACTCCAGTCAATCATAGGCATTTCCATCTAAAGACCTTTAAATCCGTACTTCTGAAATACGGTCTTGGCCTCATCAGATTTGAGGAATTCATAGAATACTTTGGCCTCCTCGGTGTGTTTACTTGCATGAGTAATGCCCATTGGATAATGGATAGGTGCGTAAAGCTCTGAATCAACCCTATGTACAATATTTACTTTAGAAAGAACAGCATCTGTTATATATACGAAACCTGCGTCAGCATTACCAGTTTCAACGTACTGTAATACTTGACGGACATCCTTGGCCTGTATAACCTTCGGAAGCAGTTTATCGTATAATCCAAGTCCTTCAAGGGCTTCTTTGGCATAACTACCGGCAGGCACGCTCTCTGGAATACCGATGGCCACTACTTTTACTTCCGGCTTTGTTAAATCGGCCTCAGATGTTATATCAATCTTACTGTCATTTGCGGACACAAGCACCAGCTGATTCGTCAGCAAAGTTTCAGAGTATCCTTCCAAGATCTGATTGTTGTCAATCAGTGCCTGCATATTCTTCTCCGCAGCTGACAGAAAGAGATCAACGGGAGCACCTTGTTCAATTTGCTGCTGCAGCGCGCCGGAACTGCCAAAATTAAAAGTAAGCTGGATTTCCGGATGATTCGCCTCGAAAATCGGCTGTATTTCTTCCAGCGCATCCGTTAAGCTCGCTGCAGCTGAAATGGTAAGCTCAGTGACCTCAGCGTGTGTAGAGGATGATTCTGAAGTAGATTGCTGCGATTCTTGCTCTGTAGACGTAGAATCCGGTGTATTACTTGTACTTCCGCATGCTGCTAGAAACATCATGAAGAGAAAACATAAACAAACATAACTAACCTTATTCATTTTGATCATAATATCATCCTAACGTTATAATTGATTATATTTAGTTATAATTAATTATATTATGAATAGATGAGATGACAATACTGAATCAATTTCAACAAAAAGAGATTATGATACAATGCGGATATAGATTTGCCTTTGGGGGTATCGCAAGTGAAAGATAATATATCTTATACAACAGAGGAAATAGCGAAGCTTTTAAAAATATCCAAACTGACCGTATATGATTTGATAAAAAAAGGAAAGTTACCCGCCTATAAAGTCGGCAAACAAATGCGAATAGACCATGCGGATCTGGAGGCTTACAAACAGGCTTCCAAAGATTTTGTTGCAAAGCCAGCTCATGATACGGGGAAACGGGAATTGCATGTAGCCTCTCAGAATAGCGGAGTAAGACAAGTGGTTATTACGGGTCAAGACTTGAGTCTGGATATTCTGGCGAGTCATTTGGAGAAACGTTCACCGTTTCTAAGACCACTGCGTTCCTATGTGGGGAGTCTGGACAGTCTTATTTCTATGTATCAAGGGAAATCGGATATCGTTAGCACTCATTTGCTTGATGGGGATACAGGAGAATACAACGTTCCCTATATTCGTAAGCTGCTAGTTGGTTCTTCTTATCTTGTTGTAAACCTGATGAGCCGGTGGGCTGGGTTATATGTAGCGCCAGGCAATCCGCATCAATTACAGGGATGGCCTGATCTTACTAAGCCGGGTCTTCGATTCGTAAACCGCGAGAAAGGGGCAGGGGCTAGAGTTCTTGTAGATGAACAACTTCGTATCCATGGTTTGGACAGGAGGCTAATCCAAGGATATGAGTATGAAGAAACTAGTCATTTCGCTGTAGCGGCAAAAGTTGCCTCTGGTGAAGCAGATGTTGGGGTAGGGTCTATGAAAGCAGCTTCAGTTGTAGCAGGAGTTGAATTTATTCCGCTTATTAAAGAACGTTATGATCTTGTCTTGCTAGATCTACCGGAGAATACGGTACTCATTCAAGCGGTGCTTGATATCCTTCGTTCGGATACATTCCGTCATGAGCTGAATATGATTTCTGGATACGATCTTTCGGAGACAGGGAAGATCATGCTGAGAATGTAAATGTGCTATATATAGAAGCATAAAAAAAGCCTGGCTTTAATAACCGGTTTTTTTCGTCTGCCAAAAAGAACCCGCCTTTCACACACACGCCGTTTTAACAAAGATCAAATTCAGTTGGCCAGATCAGATATCCTCTTGTTCTAGTCCCTTTATGAATGTCTTTAAAGTAGGAAAGTAACCTAGGACGTGACGGTCCATTCAGTACGGAGACCATATATTCGGCATATGTTTTCTGTGTAACATCATAAACCCAATCCAGCTGCCTAAGAAGCGGAGATAAAGAAGAAATAGGAAGAAGCAGATGGGTGTTCTGAAGCGGGTTTAGCTTCCCCTTTAAATAATATGTAATATAGACAAAAGCTTCTCTGTCACGCGCAATAAACATGGTAATAGAATTCGGGTCTCTCTCGCTATAGCGTATATAACCTGCTAGATCTTCGCCGATCAAAATGGAGGATGCGCGTATAGTGTTAGACGGGCTAATCCAGTCGAGCAGTGAATGTCCCGGAAGGATTGAAAAAGAGGAATGCCCATAAGTGGTTTCCCACATGTCATATAGTTTAGGAAGATCACTAGACTCTACACGCCGCTCCCGAAGGAAGGGTTCTGATTCTGTTACAAAGATCGTTTCGAGCGGGATTTTTACTTTTTCGTCCATCCATGCGTTGCTTCTGAAGCCAAATCGTCTATAGAAATGCGGGTGGCCCAGTACAGTAGATAATTCATATCCCTTCTGCTGAGCACGGTGTAATCCTTCTGTAATTAAAGCAGAACCAATACCAAGCTTTTGATAATCAGGATGAACGGATAAAGGAGCCAGGATTAGATTTTTCACCTTGTTTCCTTCTATTTGTACTTCTTGCGGGGTAAACAGAATATGACCGATGACTTGATCGTTCTTTATGCAGATTAGGGAGAGTTCGGAATCGAAAGTTTTCCGTGTACGAAGGGCACTGACAAGAGCGGTTTCTCCCATACCAAAGTTATAGGCAAAAGCTAGGGCATGCAGTTCCGCAATCGCATGGAAATCAGAAGGAAGTTCGGAACGAATGATCCAGGAAGTCATGATATACACCTCATTTCTTTTTGCTAAAGGTGGATTCTTATAAGTCTTCTGAATTTAGAATGGCGTTACCCTCGGCTTTTTATGCATTAGACAAGAGAAAAAAAGGGGGGGATATGGCAAGAAAGGGTGGTTGCTAAAAATTTTTGTTCGTGAGATAATTGGAGTTTGCCTAATAAGAATTTGATAGTGTTGGAGGCGTAACCATGGAGCGATATCCTTTCTCCTATGATCCGTCAGAACCATTCGTCAAGCAGGTCGGCGATTGGGTAGCGGACGTTTTTTATGATGTATTACCTGAACATGGATTTGATATCCGTGATGAACAAATATTTATGGCTTACCAACTGGAAAGAGCCTATGCCAATAAGAAAACCATTTTTGCTGAAGCAGGAGTAGGTACCGGAAAAACACTTGTGTATCTGCTGTATGCAGTTAACTATGCAAGGTATACACGGAGGCCCGCAGTCATTGCCTGTGCAGATGAGTCACTCATTGAGCAGCTTGTTAAGCAAGAAGGAGATATTGCTAAGCTTGCCCGTTATTTGGACTTGCAGATTGATGCACGGCTTGGGAAATCTCCGGATCAATACCTCTGTCTCAAAAAAATAGACAGTGTTCGTCTTCAGGATGAAGATGCAGCTGTCATTGAAGACGTATACGAAACACTTCCTGATTTTGTCCATTCACCGGGCACCATGCAATCTTTTTACCCTTATGGAGATCGTAAGGAATATCCAAATCTAAATGATGAACAGTGGAATAAGATCAACTGGGATTCTTTTCAAGATTGTTTTGTATGTGATAAAAGACATCGCTGCGGCATGACACTGTCTCGTGACTATTACCGCAAGGCAACAGATATTATTATTTGTTCCCACGATTATTACATGGAGCATGTATGGACCTATGAAGGAAGAAAAAGAGAGGGTCAGCTTCCTCTGCTTCCTGAACATAGTTCGGTCGTATTCGACGAAGGACATTTACTTGAATCTGCTGCACAACATGCCCTTAGTTATAAGCTAAAACATAGTGCTTATGAAGAGATTGTTACTCGGTTGTTGGATGGAGAGATTCGGGAGACACTCGCACTGCGGATTGAGGATTCTATTGATCAGAGCCAGCTTGTCTTTGAACTGGTTGCAGAACAAAGTACGGCCATACCTGGTTCCGAACGGAAACGCGTCCGAATTGATGATAAATTGCTTAGTGAACTGAATCGCTGGAAGAGTACGATTGAAGCGATTGATGAAGAGCTTGTATTTGAAAGTGGACTTCATACACTAGATGAATATAAGCTGCGTATTGTTGAAGAACATTTGGAAATGATTCAAACGGCACTCCATCTGTTCCGCGATCCGGATCATTATATTTGCTGGGCAGAAGAAAATGAGGACGGGGCAGCAACGCTTGCCATTATGCCGCAAACGGTCAAAGAAGTATTAGAGGAACGGGTATTTGGACTACAAATGCCGATCGTATTTTCTTCAGCAACCCTTTCTGTCGATGGATCATTTGATTATGTAGCAAGCAGCCTTGGTATCAGTGATTATTTATCTTTCTCTGTAAATTCTCCATACGATTACGAGAAGCAGATGAAACTGATCGCCCCAAGTGAACTCCTTGGAGAAGGTGATATGCGAATGGAAGTTGCTGCAGCGAAGAAACTGGCGATGGCTGCAAAACTGATCAAGCGTACCGATGGACGAGCTTTATTGTTGTTTAAAACCATGAATGAACTTCGTGAATTTAAACAAGCAGCTTCCCATCATCCTTACTTTGCATCCTATAAGATGCTTTATGAAGGAGACCGAGAGATCAGCAGTTTGATTGCGGAATTCCAAAATACCGAGGAAAGCGTACTTTGTGCGGCTAGTCTATGGGAAGGACTGGATGTACCTGGACCTTCGTTGTCCAATGTTATTATTTGGTCACTTCCTTATCCGCCGGAGGATCCTGTATTTATGGCTAAACGGGAAGCTGCTGATTCAGCATATGAAGAAGTAGACCTGCCATACATGCTGCTTCGTCTGCGCCAAGGATTAGGCAGACTCATTCGTTCTTCAACAGATCAAGGGATTGCTGCTATTCTAGATGCGGAAATTCTGCTTAATTCAAATGTGAGAGAGCGAGTGGAAGCCGTCTTGCCACCCGGAGCTAAACTCTCAGTAGAATCACTGTAGTTTGTATTTTGAAATAAGATAGAAGCAACGTGAAAAAGACCTGTTATGTACCCAGTTCAAGTCATAAAGTAGACTTGAAGCGGTCCTAACAGGTCTTTTTATATTCTTATTTTTGTGATGGTCATGATATATACAGACGAAACCTTAGAACAAGCCCATACTTAAATATCTTTCGCCCGTATCTGGAGCGATACAAAGCACTTTATGCCCAGGTCCTAGACGTTTTGCGATTTGTAAGGCAGCCCACACCGATGCTCCTGAAGATGGACCGAGCAGTAATCCTTCCTCTGAGGCAAGTTGCCGCATCGTATGCAGAGCCTCCTCATCCTTCACCTGGATGATTTCATTCCAAACGTCTGTATTCACGATCGGAGGAATAAAACCGGGACTTGTTCCAACTAACTGATGGGGACCTGGTTTACCGCCGGATAGTACCGGAGAACCTGCAGGTTCTACCGCATAAATATTTATACTCGGAAGGTGTTCACGAAGTACCTCACCTGTTCCAGTAATCGTTCCTCCTGTACCAGAAGTGGCCACAAAGGCATCGAGTCTTCCTTCCATTTGGGAGAGTATTTCAAGTGCAGTCGTAGTCCGGTGCGCATCTGGGTTTGCACTGTTCTCAAATTGCTGCGGGATAAAGCTGTGAGGGATGCTTTCTTTTAGCTCATTTGCTTTACGAATCGCGCCGGGCATCCGTTCTGAAGCGGGAGTGAGCACTACATCTGCTCCATATGCCTTTAGTATCTGAATGCGTTCCTTACTCATATTATCGGGCATGACAAGGATGGCTTTGTATCCTTTGGCTGCCGCATTCATGGCTAGACCAATCCCCGTATTTCCACTCGTGGGTTCAATAATGGTTGAACCAGGCAGAAGTAGTCCGTCAAGCTCTGCTTGTCTGATCAGATTGAAGGCAGCGCGGTCTTTCACACTTCCACTGGGGTTAAAATACTCGAGCTTTACATAAACTTCAGCATGTTCGGAACTTGAGATACGCTGTAACTTTACAGCCGGCGTATCTCCGATGAGATCTGTAACATGCTGAGCAACTAACCGATTCATAGGTTGCGAGGGTGATGTCTGCCTAGAATTCATGCCTATAATCCCCTTTATTATCAATGTTCCTATTATTATGACATGAAATTCTATAAAGTGTAATGATATGTAATCAGCCGCTATTTCAATCTTCGGTCAAGTTTAGCCCAAGAAAAAAACTGATTTCTTTTTTTACCTCTGTTTTAGCAAAGGTCCATAGAAGAAATAGGCGCCGCCGATATCCTCTGCATAAATAAAGTGCTTCAATACCTTCCTTTTGTTTCGACTCTTCATATACCCGGATCCCGCGGGTGCGCATGTCTGAACGAAGATTGGTCAGGGACACTGTAACCTCGGATTGAAGCTTGGAAAGACGCAGTATGTATACCTCAGGCATATGCAGAGAAACCTGCCTCATCATATCAATATCCTGTTCCAGGACATCTAGCATTAATGTGTAGATGAGATACTTTTTGATCAGTAAATGATCCGCTTCAGAGGGAGCGGGAGGGGTGGGTGGCACCGTCATCCTTTTCACTTCCTAGCTATGGGTAGAATAATGCAAGAAATTTGTTATTTGCGATTTACAGAACATATGTTCCTGTTCTATACTATCCAATATAAGATCTCATTATGCTTTTTGGCAAGTGGATAATCTAGGGGGGGAGGCGGAGCTTGTGGCACCGATGGAATAAACAAGTGCGACAAATAGATGGATACATAAGAAAAAAGGACGGGCATCACCCATTAGAAGAGTGAGCCGTCCTAGTCTAGTTTAGATGTGATATGAAGAGGGTTCATACTTAAGCCATATATTGCGGTTTGTCGTAGAGAGCTTCTTTTTCCAAAATGACCTTGTACGGACGCTCTTTGCCCTTTAGTGACGGACCTAACGTAGTAATAGGTTGTTCTGGTTTTTTAAAAAGGTCGCCGTTGTCACTTGCGGGTGCAGGTCCGGTGGAATCCGGGGTAGCGCTCAGACGCACCTTGGGGGCTCCTCTTTTCTTTGTGAGCCTTTGTCTGATCGGTTTCATCCCATTTCTCCTCCTAACAGGTCATGAATAGCACTGAATAATTGGCGATTATCATGGTCAATCTGCTGAAATAACTCGTCACCTGCCTCGAGATGTCCTACAAGATGCACGGTGAATACATAATTACTTGCTACAGGATAGCACAGCATATACTCTTTCTCAAGATAATCGTCATATAGGTTGACCTTGATTTTATTCTCCTTAAAAGCATCTACGGTAAGGATCCGGCTTGGATCATCCGGAGATTTTCCATCGTTCACATCCAGTGAATATTTCCGTCCAATCTCTCCCACATTTCCTGCCACTTGCTGAAGATATCCGGATTCTGTCGTCCGATGAACGGTAGTTCCTCGTACAAGAAAATGGGGACGGGAAACAAATGTGGTTCTCAGCGTATCACTCATTCGGTGAAGCATCTGGTCATCTGCCTTACGGGAGCGTAGCAGTTCGCGAAAGAAACGAAGCAGCTTGAGCAGTTGGATTCGTTTACTGTCTTCTTCTTGGCGGACTTTGTTTATTTCCTTTTGAACCGAAAGGTCAGTCCATGGGCCTAGCATTTCCATAACTTCTGTAATTTTATTACAGGCTACTGCCACGGCAGGAGCCCATTTGCCATCTGAGCGAATTTCATAATGTAATGACCCGAGCCCAAGAAGATCGGAGGGCATTCGCATACCTTCCACTTGTGCTGTATCTTCGAGTTCCTTTACATGCTCTGGTAATATAAAGAATATGCGTTTTCTACCCAACTTGCTCATAAAAAGACCCATTTCGAATAGTGTGTTATCCCGTACCGTTGCTACCACTTTGCCACGAATTTTCGCGACGTCATCTGGATGGAAAATAAAAATGGCGAAGTCATTATTTTGTACTTCCTTCTCTAGATCCTCAATCGTATAATTCCCCGGATTAAATACACCGGTATACCAAGGAGTCACTTCAGCCGCATATCTTAGGTTTTCATGCACCGCTGCGGCTATAGGCTTCGCTTCAAGAGAACATCCAATGAACGCTCTAGGCTTCTTAGTCATCATAGTCCGCTCCGCCTCGCTTAACGGGATTCAGTTTTAATTTAGATCTTTTTCTATATTATACCATTTACCCTTTTTTGACGAACCCAAAAACATCACATGGCAAAGAACGAGTCATTAGTACTAGTTCCCTGTGTCTGAAGCAACATGAAGATAAAGAAAATATGCTACAAATTTCATAGATCAATATATGAATGAAACCTTGTATCTTATGAAAGAGAAATTTGACATCTTGTTTAACAAAATAAAAAATCATTAATTTTTCGACAATATGCCGTTCCTAAACGCAGGATGTGCCACATAAATTATAAGGGACAGGTGTTTTACACTTTTTCTCTATGTTTAAAGCATGTTATAATAAGGGTAATCATATGTATAAGAACTGCTCGTGCGAGCAAAATATATGGTTAAACAAGAAAGGATCTGGATACCATGAGTCCCCGAAGGACAGAGCCCCAAAGGACGATTTGGAAACGCAACGATTCCTCCTATACTTAGCTTCCCTTACGTAAAGTAGAACAAGTCACCCAAGAATGAAGACGGTACTTATGCGTAAGGAGAGGTTTAAATGAAAATCCGAAGGATGAATTCCTCAATAGTGCACCTCCCGCATAGGTACGGTCTATCGACCATACTACAAATAATGCGAGGGAATCTGTATGAGGAAAATAGAGCAACAACTAAAGAAAGAAACTGAGAGGTATGGTAATAAAGTTCCTGCACTGCCTGCTTTTTTGAAAAGCACAGGTATGATGATGTTAGGAACAATGCTGATGGCATTTGCGTTTTATCATATTAATTATGTCAATCATTTATCAGAAGGTGGATTTGTTGGGCTTGCCCTGCTTGGAAGTTATATAGCTGGATGGCCAGCTGCGCTCACTTCTTTACTGCTTGATCTGCCGATTATTTTGATTGCTTGGTATCTGATGGGACGTAAATATATGTACAAAGCATTATTAGGAGCTATATCATTCTCCTTGTTTTATGAATGGTGCGAGAGATATTCTCCGCTTGTCATTGACTTGCATGGAAGCTTGCTTGCTGCAGCCATTTTCTCCGGTATTTTAACGGGGATTGGTGCAGGACTCGTTATTCGAAGCGGCAGTGCGACCGGTGGAGACGATATTCTAGCGGTAATCATAAGTCAGCGGAGCCGGTTTAAGATAGGTACTGTATTCTTTTTGATGGACGCAGTGGTTTTAATCGTATCTCTTGCTTTTATGCCGCTGAAAGAGACCTTATATACCATACTTGCCGTATGGATATCAGGAAAATTGATTACTTTGATTACACAAGGGTCTATTCAGTCTCATCCTAAAACAGAAACAGTGCCGAGCGTACCATATAAACAAGCAATACGAAATAAAGTGAAAATTTCATCCAACGTACAGGTTGTACAGCCTGCCCCCAAACCTGCAAAGGCGATTCTTACGAATAGCCAGCGGAGCTTAACGGGAGTAAAAGGGTATCCATCAAGTACAGGAGGTTCCTAGTTAAAGGGCTACAAGTAAATAGAAATGAAGACTAGCGTCTGGAGTAATCCAGGCGTTTTTTCGTTGCGAAAGCTGGTTAAGATAGTGTAACTTCAATAATATGAAAATATTGGGGAATATGGGAGGTGGGGGACTGTGAGCACTATGCTATCTAACAAGAGAACGTTAGGCGGAGTGGTATTAATGGTCGTTGGAATTTTTATCTTAATAACTAAAATGATACAAATTACAGGGGCTGATCATGTGAATGATAAGCTACTCCTCATAAGCGGATTTGGAGAATCTATTCCTGATCAACCTCAGCGTGAAGTGACTTTGTCTTATTCAGGGACAGTGGAGAATCATGCCAATCAGTCTCTAACCATTCATTCGATAGAACCGATTCTTTCAGTTGATACATCTAACCTGTTAATTCACCCAGAGAAACAAATTCTTATATATGATCGTGTTCTAAAGAAAAAAGAGAGTCTTCATGTAAATGGAGATATTCTACTTGATACGAGTCAGCTGACGGAAGAAGAAATGAGCAAGTTACTGCCTGGTGTTATTGCCTATAAAATTACATATAACAATGATCATGAAGTTGTGCTAAACACGGTGCCTTGAGTCAATATAAGATCACTCAGGTAAAGATTAATTATAACGTTTCTTTCACTGTCTCTTCTGTGCAGAAGGGAGTTATAATGTGGTTGTCGGGCCGACGAATTCTTTCTGAAAGGAGATGATCCATTTGATCAAAAACCGTGAGGTGACTTTCGCTTAGGCGAAAGAAGCATTGATAAGAGGGGAGGACATGTGTCTCTCCTCTCTTTATAACCATCTGATTTGAAAAATAAGGGAATTATAAAATATAATGGTTGTATATCCGAACTTCCAAAATTATAATAAATGTAGATTGAATCAATTTCATAATACCTTTTGTTGCTTTAATCAGGACGATCTATAGATGGAAATGGTCCAATTGATTCGATATCGATTACATATCTAAAAACAAAGAGAGGAGGAAGCCACATGTTGACATATCAGTACGTTCAAATACCACAATTTCATACGAAAAAACCAAGGTGTCATAGATGAATGATCATCTGTAATGCAGCTGAGTTACTCGGATTTGAACAGAATATTTTAACTTCTGAGTCAAGTCAAAGCAGCACTACACATATGTTTATACGTAATGAACTACCTTTGGAGCAGAACAGATCCAAGGTTTTTTTTGTTTTAAGCGGCATAGTTCGCAGTGGATTCTAAAACCAACTAATCGAAAGGAGGCGTAAGCATGCAAAATTTATATAGCGCATGGAAACAAAGTTTGAGATCAACAATATCCGTATTCGAGGAGGACCTTTATCGTGAGGTACAAAAATGGAAGAGAAGCGCTTCCCCCTAGTCTGTTAAAAGAGATTCAAAAATATATTCAAGGTGATCTGATCTATATACCTAAAGCTACTGAAGAACGAGCAAGATGGGGTGAAAAAAGCGGAGCCCGCAAAGAGCTGGCTCAGCGTAACGCAGAAATCACTCTTCATTATACTAAGGGATGGACCGTACCTGAACTTGTTCAGAAATATCATCTTTCAAGTGAAAGCATTCGTAAAATTGTTGTGAAAACATGGTAGTGAATACTATTTACCGGCATGAAGGTTATTTACCTTTCTGCCGGTTTTTTATTATGTGCATACACAATAAAAGGAAGTTTGTTTTTACATGATTTACTCAAGGAGTACACATACTTGGTATGAATAGGATGCTTATGATCATGAATTGCATGATAATCAAAACATTGTGAGGAGAAGTAAAATGTTGAAAACAAAAATCATATGTACAATGGGACCTGCTTGTGATTCCATCGACTTACTGAAACAGATGATACAGTCAGGAATGACCGTTGCTCGGTTAAACATGGCTCACGGAGAGCTGGAAGAGCATGTGAATCGTATGGAGCGCGTTAGAACAGCTGCAAAGGATCTTGGAACTTTTGTACCTATTATGCTGGATATTAAAGGTCCTGAAATACGGATTGGTAAATTAAAAGAGGCTTCCGTCACTTTGGAAACAGGGAAAGAGCTGATCTTGACGACGGAAGAAATTTTAGGAGAAGTTCACCGGATCGGCGTCAATTACGCGGAAATGAATGAGGTCGTAAATCCGGGAGATACCATTCTCATTGATGATGGACTCGTTGCCTTAAATGTAAAGAAGGTAGAGGGTACGGAAATATATTGCCAAATTTTAAACGGAGGCGTTCTTAAGCCTAGAAAAGGGGTGAATCTGCCTGGTATCAAAACAACGCTTCCAGGAGTAACTGAGCGTGATAAAAAACATATCGCTTTTGGTCTCGAAAATAAGATTGAGATGATTGCAGCGTCATTTGTACGTAAAGCAGCAGATGTGGAAGAGATCCGTGCCATACTGAAAAAAAACCAGGCAGAACATGTTCAGATCTATTCCAAGATTGAAAACCAAGAAGGCGTTGACAATATTAAAGAGATCATTGAAGCCTCTGATGGAGTGATGATTGCTCGTGGTGATCTCGGAGTTGAAGTTCCGATTGAAGACGTCCCTATGATGCAGATTGATATTATCAAGCAATGTAATCTGGCAGGTAAACCGGTGATTGTAGCTACTCATATGCTGGATTCAATGCAGGTCAATCCACGTCCAACTCGGGCAGAAGTAAGTGATGTATCGAACGCGGTACTTCAGGGTGCTGACGTTGTCATGTTATCCGGTGAATCGGCAGCCGGTAAATACCCGCTCGAATCAGTTAAGACTATGGCAGCTGTTGCCCAAAGAGCAGAATCCTTAATTGATTACCGTGATAATTTCTTCAAAAAACGGGAACAACATGCAACTAACATTACAGAAGTGATCAGTCAAAGTGCCGTAAGTGCTTCACTTGAATTGAATGCTAAAGTGATCATTGCTTCCACCGGAAGTGGGTTTACGGCAAAAGTCATATCAAAATATCGTCCAAAAGCTCCGATCTTGGCGATTACTTCTAATGAAAAAGTGCTGTCTCAAATATGTCTCTTCTCTGGAGTTTTCCCGTACCTTGGGGAAAAAGTAAACTCGACGGATGAGATGTTTGAATCGATTACGCGGAATGCGGCTACCAAAGGATTTATCTCATCTGGAGATACCGTAGTTCTCTCTGCAGGGGTACCGATCGGGATTTCGGGCACAACGAATCTAATTAAAATTGTACAAGTGTAGGATTTAAAGCAAATAAATAGGACTTAGTAACGAAAGGTTTAGAGGCTGTGTAGCTTATAGCCTTACCTTTCGTTACTTTCTTATAGAAATAAGCTGGAGGTATAGTTATATGCCTGATTGGATTGAAGTTGCACTTCGAACACTTTTAGCGGTCACTGCGCTTTTTATAATCACAAAAATATTGGGTAAGCGCCAAATATCCCAACTTTCTCTGTTTGAGTACATTACAGGGATTACACTCGGTAACTTGGTTGGATATATCTCACTGGACTTGGACAGCACCTGGTACTTGGGATTTGTAGCTTTGGCAGTATGGATTGTAGTGTCTGTCGGAGCTGAGTATTTCACTATGAAAAACAAAAAGTTCCGAGATATAGTTGATGGAAAGTCAACGATCCTCGTAGAAAATGGTGCACTAATTGCTGATAATTTACGCAAAGAAAAACTAACGGTTGATGAATTTTTAGAACAGCTGCGTAAGAAGGATGTTTTCCGAGTAGCGGATGTAGAGTTTGCTATTATGGAGCAAAGCGGTGAAATTAATGTGATGCTCAAAAAAGAATTCCAACCACTCACCGCAGATGCACTTGGTTATCGATTAATGAAAGAACAAGAGCCTAAAACCATTATTATTGATGGACGTATTCTGCCTGAGTCTCTGAAGGATACAGGATTTAATGAAAGCTGGGTTCAGAAGCAACTGAAAGCTTTACAGCTTCCCCTCAAGCATGTTTTTATAGGGCAGGTGGACAGTAAAGGTGAATTGACGGTCCAAACCGGGAGCAGAGCGTTACCTAATTCAGCTCAACCTCAGCCTAATGCTCAAATATCTGATCTTGTAGCACAGTTTCAAGATGAACTAACGATGCGTAAGAAGCTGGCACAGAATGATAAGGATCAATTACAGTATCAAGAAGCACTGGATACATTGAATCATGCAATGAGCTCATATCAAAGTACAAAAAAGCCGTAACATAGCGATATGTGACGGCTTTTTTTCCTTTTATTGTATAATTTTATTTTAAAGCGATGTAGGATTTTGGAACGTTTTATTTCAGCATAGCTGCATTATTACAAACTACGAGAAGTAAAACATACTCATATTAACCATAAAAAGGTATACTGTAATGCAAAAGATCTTTCTACATTTGGAGGAGGGTATCTTGAATGCAGCAGGCAGTTATCGGTATAGACATTGGAGGAACGAACATAAAGGCGGGGGTAGTTACTCTTAAGGGTGAATTGATTGTTGACCGTACCCTTCCTACATACTCGGAAAATGGCAAGGAAGCCTTACTAAACAAAATAGAGGAGATAGCTACAAATTGTTTGGAAGAGGCGTCATATAGTAATCTGCATATCCTTGCTCTTGGAATAGGAACCGCAGGGTTTATTAACTTGCAGGGAGAGATCGGAAGCGCTACAGCCAATTTACCCGATTGGAAAGGAACTCCGCTGCGAGCAGAAATAGAAAAGAGAATCGGGATCTCCGTTTATGTGGATAACGATGTCAATATGCTTGCATTAGGGGAACTGTGGCAAGGTGCAGGAAAAGATCTGGATCACTTCCTATGCGTAAGTCTTGGGACAGGTATTGGGGGATGTTTGATCTTGAACGGACTTCCTTACCGAGGAAGAAGTGGCTTTGCAGGAGCCTATGGACACCAAGTGATTCAAATGAAAGGTGTACCCTGTACATGCGGATCAGCAGGATGTTGGGAACAATATGCATCAGTCACTGCACTGAAAAGGCAAGCAGCTGAAGCAGGGGGAAAAGCCTGGGCTGAACATCCCAGACTGATATTTGATGAAGTGAGAACAGGTAATAAAAAAGCACAAGACCTCATACTGCAATATACAGAATATATTGCAGTCGGCCTGTCCAATCTGATCCATCATTTTAATCCGCCGGCTGTTATCGTTGGTGGTGCTGTAACAGAACAGGGGGATATTTTATTCGAACCGATTCGTACCTTTGTTCGAAAGTTTACAATGGATGGTTTTGCGAATCATCCGGATGTGCCTATACTTCCAGCTAGGCTTGGAAATAGAGCGGGAATCATGGGTGCAGCAAAGCTTGCGATTGCAAGAAGCGAGGCTTAGTTGTACATTTTTGATGTTTGGATCTTACCTTGCTTGTCATGGATGATGAGACGAATGTTTTTGGATGAAACAATATCCTTCGCCGCTTTTACAGCTTCATCTTTCACATCATAGATATGTTCGGGTTTCTCTATTCCTTCTTTTTTAACAGCCCATCCGTCCTCGCGAGGTACAACATGGATATTTCGGTGTTCACCAGCGTGAGCTGACGAATCTGCTTTTTTTGGAGATGAATGATCGATTTTATCATGCTTTTTCGTTTCTCCTTCAGGGTGATTCTCATTCCATTCTTCTGCTTGTGCGGTAGCAATAGCTATCGATCGTCCTTCTTCATATCCTTCGCCGAGCAGGGCGTTGGCAATTTCAATCGCTTTATTGCGTACACGGGGTTCTAGGTTTTTCATGGATGGGAGATAATCTTTTTTATTCCAAGGCATATGGGTTCCTCCTGTAATCGGAATTTATTTAGAATCTTAATATTACGTTGTAATGAATTACCCTTTTCACAGGTAACAAAAACAGAAGAGAAATGAACTGGACTTCTGAACTACTTGGACAAGGCAAAGGAGTAACCATAGATGATCTATCAATTGGCATTGCCGTTTTTGTTTACGATGATTATACATGCAGCAGACAGTATGTCTTATGCACTGCGGCTCGGTGGAATGAGGACACGAAGAATAACAATAGCGATCTCATTGTCCGGCATGCTGCTATTATTATCCCGCACTTCTAATATGGCTCAAGGCCCGCTGCTCGGTTCTATGATTGATTCCGCTAGAGAAAGTGGTGGAGGTTCCATTCAGATGGGATTACATATCATTATTCTGGCTGCTGCGGTTGGCACGATGATCGCCATTCTTTTATTTCCAACAACTGTACGCTGGTCAGCTAGAATGGTTGTTCATTTAGAGAAGGCAGGATCGATTCCGGCAATGGTGAAGTCATTATTTCATCTTACAAAAATGAAGAATGCATGGACTTATGTTTGTCTGGCGCGCTTATCCATGTTTAAACAGCTGATGACAGGGAGAGTCCCCCGCAGACTAATGTTGCTTAATATGATCGTAACTGCGATCTATACTTGTGGTGTACTTGCTACTCTATATGCTGCTTATATGAATCCTGAACAAGCGGTAACGGCCTCACAGTCAACTGGGCTAATCAATGGGATCGCAACCATTCTTCTTGCCATGTTGATTGATCCGAAATTGGCTCTTTTAAGTGACCGAACGTTACGCGGAGAGGTTCCCGTTGCCCATATGAATAAAATTTATGGTTCCATGTTGGTTTCACGGCTTGCTGGAACGATGGTAGCTCAATTTCTTTTGATTCCTTTTGCTTTATGGATCAGCTGGATTGTCGGTTTTCTATAAATCAAAAAGCGCACACTCCATAATCAAGGAGTGTGCGCTTTTATTAGATGTGAATATTAATCTTTGAAAAGAGAAAGATATTCGCCATATCCTTCTTTTTCCATATCCTCTTTCGGTACAAAACGAAGTGCTGCAGAGTTAATGCAATACCGTAATCCATTCTCACCAGGACCATCATCAAATACATGACCAAGATGGGAGTCTGATTCCCGGCTTCTTACCTCTGTACGAATCATAAAGTGACTGAGATCCGTTTTTTCTTTGACACTGTAGCTGCGTAAGGGACGAGTAAAGCTTGGCCAGCCGCAGCCCGCATCATATTTATCTTGTGAGCTAAAGAGCGGCTCACCCGACACGATATCAACGTATATGCCGTCACCCTCGTGATCCCAATACTCGTTTTGGAAAGGAGGTTCTGTTGCACTGTTTTGTGTTACTTCATACTGAATAGGGGTCAGGCGTTCTCTCAGGTTATCTTGTTTCTTTTTGGAAGACCAGTGCTGCTCAATGAAGTCTTCACGTCCTGAGCCTTTGCGATAGCGTTTGTAATGAGCAGGATTCTTTTTATGATAATCTTGATGATGTTCTTCAGCTTCATAGAATGTAGACGCCGGAAGAATGGGAGTGAAGATCGGTTTATCAAAACGTCCGCTTGCCTCAAGATCTTGCTTCGAAGCTTCTGCTTTTACTTTCTGTTCTTCTGTATGATAGAAAATAGCAGTTTGGTAGGAAGTACCGCGATCATGGAATTGTCCGCCTGCATCCGTAGGATCAATTTGTTGCCAGAACAGGGTCAATAATTTTTCATAAGGGAATACTTTCGGATCAAAAGTGATTTGTACAGCTTCTACATGACCGGTTGTATCCGAACATACTTCCTCGTAGGTTGGATTTTCTGTGTGACCGCCTGTGTAACCTGATTTTACTTGAAGGATGCCTGGAAGCTCTTCAAAAGGTGACACCATGCACCAAAAACATCCTCCGGCGAATGTTGCTTTTTCTGTATATAATGGTTCCATAATATAATTCACTCCAATCTTGATGAGATAATCGAACTTAAGGTTTTGCGTAGATGTATTATATCCCAAACTTGGCCGGTAAACCAATCTTTGGTTACGAATCGACCTCTTGTATTTGCTTTAACCTTATTCGGTACGACACAAACGCAAGGATCAGAAGCAGGAGATAAATGATAAAAATCGTAAGCGTGGCAAGCGGATGTTCTGTAGCATTTTTACCCGCATACGCATATAGGGCGATACTCGGCAATCTTCCAAGTCCTGAAGCAATCATACAACTCCAGAAAGGGAGAGCAGCCGTACCCGCATAAACATTCACTGCCATTTGGGGAATGATCGGAATCATTCTTGCCAGAAGTACAGCGCTGAATGTTTGCTGCTGCATCATGATCGTCAGGCCTTTTACTCCTGGAATCTGTTTTAAATAACTGTCGCCTGTATCTCTGAGTAGCCAGCGGAATACACCGTACGTAATGAGGGACGAAATCATGGTACCCAGCCAGCTTACAATGCCTCCCATAACAGGACCGAATGCATAACCTAATAAAGCGATGATGAGCTTAAACGGCAGGACGGGGAATATGGCAAAAACGGTGGTAAGGATTGTGAGATTTGTATATGATGCGTTAGTTTGTGACCAATCCATAATCTCATTACGATAAATAAACAATACCCCGAGTAAAGGAATATACAACAAACAAAAAAGAAGCCATTTTTTCAAACCAAATCATTCCTTACAGGTAGTATGATCTCCATTATAGTCTAACGAAGGGTGAATGGATAATCTGATTTGATATTAGATGCGTTTTGATTGTTTTTTGCTTGCTTGATACACTAGTTGCAGAATAAAGATGAAGTGAGGGATACGGGATGAGTGCTTCGAAACGAATCAAGGTTGCCGTCATTGGGCTAGGTGATATTGCAAGGAAAGTATATCTGCCTATATTATCAGTACATCCGAGTGTTGAAATTGTAGGTGTGATGAATCGATCCTTTACCAAAGTTCAAGAAGCAATGCATCTGTACCGGATCCCGAAAGGGACATCTTCAATGAAGGAACTGCTCAGTTGGGAACTGGATGCTGTGTTTATACATAGTTCTACTGAATCGCATTTTGAGATCGTTATGGCTTGTATTGAACAAGGAATTGCTGTTTACGTAGACAAGCCTTTATCCTATCATTTGAATGAATCAATAGAAATGGTTGCTTTTGCGGAATCCATGAATGTTCTTTTGGCTGTAGGCTTTAACCGAAGATTTGCGCCCCTCTATAGAGAGGCAAGGGATTGGATCGCTGAAAAGGGAAGTATCGAAAATATGTCTCTAAGCAAACACCGTAGTAAACAAAGTACGGATTCTGCTCGGATAACCGTATATGATGATTTTATTCATATGATCGATACTTTATTGTGGCTTAGTGGTGAAGATGTTGAATGGATATCGCACGGACTTCATATGAATTCAAGCGGCAGTCTGCTGCAAGGTTATGGTCATATCCGTTTTGGTGAGAAAAAAGAAAATTTCGGAACGATATCTACTCACCGCTTGGCAGGAACTGATCTTGAGAGAGTAGAACTGCACGGGCATAATCGTTCGATCGTGGTTGAACAGATGGAAACTGCGAGAAGATGGGAACCCAATTTCGGTGAAAGCATTCGAACGTTTGGAAGTTGGGATTCCATTCTTGATCGAAGAGGGTTCACTTTTGCAGTACAGCATTTTCTGGATCATATAGGTAAAGAGCCAGAACAGTGCGAACTGCATGCTGCGCATGTACTGGCAAGTCATGAACTGGCAGAACAAATACTAAGCAAAGCGTAACTTCATATTATGGAAGTAAATACAGGAGGAATTTTATATGGATCATAAAACAAGAGAAGAACAAATTATTGAAAGCTACAGACAAGATGAAGATATGATGATTCTGGTGTTTGCACAGTGGTGTGTAAACAACGGACTAAACCCCGAAGAGTTGTATCAACAAGCGTATCCTGATCAAAAACATAACGAGAGACTCCAACATGTGCTAAGTCTTGTTGTTCCTAAGGAAGAAGCAGGAGAAATTCCTGATGATACACTCCTCGGTGTCTTATCTTTATATGGTAATGAAGATCTTGCGATGGTGGTAACTGAGGTTATTGCAAACCAGAAGAACAAACAGAAAAATTAAAGTAGTTGTTCCCGGTGTATGGTGCGAAACTCTCTAGGAGCCATACCATATTTTGAGCGAAATACCCGGTGGAAATAAGTATAGCTGTTAAATCCGCAGGATTCGGCAATATGTTCAAGCGGCATGGGACTAAATATAATGCGTTCCCGGGCCATATTCAGCCGAACATCCATTGTGTACTGCATAATGCTGGTATCAAAAGCTTCTTTAAATAAGTGAACGGCTCTAGAGACACTAATCCCTACACTGGATGCTACATCTTCTAGTTTGAAGAGAGTAGAGGCGTTTTCCACAATATAATTTTTTATCTGAAAGGCAAGATACCCGTTCTGTGTAGATGTAGGCTGCTCTGAGAGAAGTCGATCGATTTCAAGACACAAGATACGCATATAGTAACTTGGGATTTCCGGGTAAGGATTGGCGATCCGCCGCTGTTCAAGTACGATTTGACGGAATAAAGTAAGTAAGTTTTCCGTTAAATCAACCTTAATCAGCGTCGGACGCCTTTTTTTATTCCACCATTCATCAACCCACTGCCCGCTAAAAAAAATGTGATAATCCCCACTTTCTACGAGGACATCTCCTAATTTATTCTCTTCATTGTCGATTTTTAATTCATATGGTTCGGTAGGATGATATAAAAGAAGATCCCCTGATTCAATATACGTTAGTTTACCATTAACTTTTGCACGGCAGCGACCATCCGTTTGCAATCGTAATAAATAATTCTTAACTCCTTCTGGCTGTGAAAAATAGTAAGGTTTACGGTGAAATGAGAAGCCTGCTGTAAGAACCTGGCAGATTTGATCGACTGACATATACGAGATCTCCTTGAATAAAAATTATGACCAGATTGTTCATGTTTTTATCATATACTTCATTTTAATTTAAAACGAAATCGAATACTATAGAACCAGGATTTAATGAGTTATATTTTTCCAAAGGCTACTTACGTCAGAGGAGTGACACAACTCGTGGAAGTGAAAAAAATGAAAGCAGGCATCATCGGGTGTGGTAATATCAGCAGCATCTACCTTACCAACCTGAAGAATAGCCCTGTAATTGAAGTCGTGGCGTTAGCGGATCTGATCATGGAACGCGCCGAGGCGAGGGCAGCTGAATTTAGTATAGAAAACGTTTACACAGTAGATGAGATGCTGAATAATAACGAAATTGAATTGATTTTAAATTTGACGGTACCCGGCAGTCATGCCTTAACCAATATTGCGGCTCTGCAAGGGGGAAAGCATGTTTATGGCGAGAAGCCTTTTGCGATCTCACTTGAAGACGGTCGTAAGGTAATAGAACTTGCGGAAGAAAAGGGGCTCTATGTTGGATGTGCTCCGGATACATTTATGGGTTCTGGTATTCAGACTTCGATTCAAGCTATTCAAAACGGTCTGATCGGCACCCCGGTATCCGCTACTGCATTTTTTATGGGAGGCGGACCTGAATCCTGGCATCCGGATCCAGAATTTTTCTACGCTTACGGCGGTGGACCGATGCTTGATATGGGACCGTACTATTTAACGGCACTCGTCAAATTGCTTGGGCCGATTAGAAGGATTAGCGCTTCTACAGGAATTCAGATTCCAGATCGTGTTATCGGTTCTGGGCCAAAACAAGGGCAGAAGCTTCAGGTACAGACTCCGACGCATTTAGCAGGAACCATTGATTTCATGAATGGAGTTATAGGAACCATGATAGCGAGCTTTGATATTCCTGCGGGATCTAATCTGCCATTGATTGAAATTCATGGTACGGAAGGTACACTGCAAGTTCCAGACCCGAACTTTTTTAATGGAGAAGTCAAACTAAGAAAATATGGATCAGCGGAATGGGTAACGCTCGAACCTGTGTTCGTGAGTGAGCAAAATGAGCGCGGAGCAGGACTGAATCAAATGGTAGAAGCCATTCATAGTCAGACACCTGCCGAAGCAAGCGGGCAGCTTGGTTATCATATTCTTGAAGCAATGCATGCTTTTGAGCGCTCTTCCTTGGAAGGAAGACATGTCCTTTTAGAAAGTGCTTTGCCAGAATCTAAAGTGGATCAGCAAGTAATGAAACTAAACTTTGTAAATGAGATCGTTTCATAGCTTATGTAATAACTAATCCAATCAGCAGAGGTGGCTCCTAATGTTAAAACTCGGGCTTCAATTGTACACACTACGTGATTTATTGGAACAAGATTTCAAAGGAACGTTAGCCAAAGTTGCAGAACTCGGATATCAAGGAGTGGAGTTCCATCATTTTTATGGACACTCAGCGGAAGAAGTTAAGTCATTTCTTGATGAGTTTGGTCTCGAAATGGTAGGTACGCATGTACAGTACGATAGTTTGGTAAACGATTTTGATCAAGTGGTTTCTTATCACAAAGCGATCGGAAATCGCAACATTATCGTACCTCATTTATCTGAAGAACAGCGCAGCGACTGGAGTTCAATCTTTGCGAATCTCAAGGAGATTAGTAATAAATTGAAACAACACGATATGGTGCTTTTATATCATAATCATGATTTTGAACTGACTGAGAAAATTAATGGAAAAACAGCACTGGATACGTTATTCTCTACACTCCCTGAAGAGGTGTTAGCTGAGCTTGATACTTGCTGGATACACTATGCTGGTTACGATCCAGTCGAATATATCGCTGCATATGAAGGACGACTGCCGATTGTTCACTGGAAAGATCTAAAACGTATAGATGGAAGTCCGCTAACTGTCGAGCTTGGTCAAGGTGAAGTAGATATAGCAGCAGTAGGTGATGCAGCTGATAAAGCAGGGGTAGAGTGGATTGTTGTTGAGCAGGACCTTTGTACGAATCCCCCCTTACAAAGCATTGAAACCAGCCTAAATTGGATCAAACAATATGTGAATAACGGAGGAAAAGTAAATGTCTAAAACAGTAAAAGTAGCCATTATCGGTTGCGGAGGTATTGCAAACGGTAAACACATGCCAGCTCTATCTAAACAGAAAAATGCAGAAATGATTGCATTCTGTGACATTGAAAAATCTCGTGCAGAGGAAGCCGCTGAAAAGTTTGGTGTAGAGGGTGCCAAAGTATATACAGATTATAAAGAACTATTAAAAGATCAATCTATTGATATTGTTCATGTTTGTACACCTAACGATTCTCACTCGGTTATTACCGTAGCAGCACTTGAAGCAGATAAACACGTCATGTGTGAAAAGCCAATGGCGAAAACGACAGAACAAGCACAAGAAATGATTGATGCCGCAAAACGTACGGGCAAAAAGCTGTCGATCGCCTATCAAAACCGTTTCCGTAATGATAGTTTGTATCTGAAACAACTCATAGAAGAAGGAGATCTAGGGGATATTTACTATGGTAAAGCGATCGCTCTTCGCCGCCGCGGCGTTCCTACTTGGGGAGTATTCCTGGATGAAGAGAAACAAGGCGGCGGGCCGCTGATTGATATTGGTACACATGCACTCGACTTAACTTTGTGGTTGATGGATAACTATAAGCCGAAGAGTGTGATGGGATCTGTGTTCCATAAACTAAGTAACCGTGAAAATGCGGCGAATGACTTTGGTCCTTGGGATCCAGAAGAATTTAAAGTAGAAGATTCTGCCTTTGGTTTTGTAACCATGGAGAACGGAGCAACAATTCAGGTGGAAGCAAGCTGGGCACTAAATATCGTAGAACAAGGTGAAGCTCAAACCCTTCTGGCGGGTACAGAAGGCGGAGCGGATATGAAAAATGGTCTTCGTTTGAATGGAGAGAAACTAAGCAGATTATATGATCAAAATATTAACCTTAACGCAGGTGGAGTTGCTTTCTTCGAAGGTTCAAGTGAAACAGAGTCGGATCGTGAAGCAAGAATGTGGATCGAAGCTGTTACTGAGGACAAAGAACCGCTGGTAAAACCAGAGCAGGCACTGGTTGTTACTCAAATACTTGAAGCCATTTACGAATCTGCACGTACAGGTAAAGCAGTGTATTTCGACTAATACAAACGAACATAAATGCAATTAATTATTGGGTAATAGAAAGTAGAGCCCGAAGTAAGCAGGTAAGAATCAAGTTACAAGCTCGCTTCGGGTTTTCTATACCCGGCTTAAAACCTACTTAACATAGAACTAGGAGGGAATTTATTATGAAATTAGGCGTATTCGCTGTACTATTTGGTGACAGAAAATTGGAAGAAGCACTCGACTATATCGCTTCTCAGGGACTCGGTGCAATTGAAATCGGCACAGGCGGAAACCCAGGGGATGCACATTGTAAACCAGCAGAACTTCTAGAGAACGAGACGAAATTAAAAGAATTTAAAAAGGCCGTTGAATCTCGCGGTTTAACCATCAGTGCACTAAGCTGTCATGGAAATCCGCTTCATCCTCAAAAAGATATCGCTAAGAAATTTCATGATGATTTTGTGAATTCGGTAAAACTTGCTGAAAAACTCGAAGTACCCGTCGTCAACACCTTCTCTGGATTACCGGGTGATCATGAAGATGCTAAATATCCGAACTGGCCTGTAGCTCCTTGGCCAAATGATTTCCAAGAAGTATTGAAATGGCAGTGGGAGAACAAACTGATACCTTACTGGACGGAATGGGGAAAATTCGCATCCGATCATGATGTTAAAGTTGGTTTAGAACTGCATGGCGGATTTTCAGTACACACACCAGCGACTTTGCTGCGTTTGCGTGAAGCAGCCGGAGAAGCGATCGGAGCAAACCTTGATCCGTCTCACATGTGGTGGCAAGGAATTGATCCTGTAGAGGCGATCAAGATTCTTGGACGCGAGGGCGCGATTCACCATTTCCATGCGAAAGATACAACAATAGATCCAGTAAACGTAAATATGTATGGTCTGACTGATATGCAGTCTTATACGAATATGCAGACTCGTGCTTGGCAGTTCCGTACGGTTGGATACGGTCATGATATAAAAACGTGGGCAGATATCATAAGTGCCCTTAGACTTGTAGGTTACGATTATGTTGTCAGCATTGAGCATGAAGATGGCTTAATGTCTATTGAAGAAGGTTTCTCAAAAGCCGTCCACAATCTCAAACAGGTTCTAATTGAAGAGCCTATTGGCGATATGTGGTGGGTGTAAATATTTTAGGGGGCAATAAACATGGTTAACGTCACGATTTGGAATGAATTTGTCCATGAGAAAATTCATGATGAGGCTAAAGAAGTTTATCCGGAAGGGATTCATAAAGTGCTTGCTGATGGTCTAGCGAGTGAGGGATACGCCATTCGCACGGCTACGCTTGATCAACCTGATCATGGATTATCCGATGAAGTCCTAAATACGACAGATGTACTTATCTGGTGGGGACACATGGCACATGATCGAGTAAATGATCAGGTTGTAAGTAAGGTAGTGAAACGGGTATTAGACGGCATGGGTTTTATCGTACTTCATTCGGGTCATTTCTCTAAGCCTTTTAAAGCCTTGATGGGAACATCTTGCGATCTCAAGTGGCGGGAAGCAAAAGAACAAGAAATTATTTGGTGTGTGAATCCTAATCATCCGATTGCAGAAGGAATTGAAAGTCATATCCTACTGGAACATGAAGAAATGTATGGTGAGTTTTTTGATATTCCAACGCCAGATGAACTTATTTTCCTGAGTAACTTTGCAGGTGGCGAAGTATTTAGAAGTGGATGTACTTTTAAGCGGGGCGAAGGTAAAATCTTTTACTTCCGTCCGGGTCATGAGACATATCCAACCTATTACAATCCGCAAGTGATGAAGGTCATCAGCAATTCCATCAGATGGGCTTATCCTACTCCGCACACTAAACCTGTGTATGGTTACAGCGAACCAGTAAGACCGTTAGGAGATATTCTTGTTTAATACAGTAGTACGATGTTGAACGTATTCCTTACCCGATCCAGCAGTGTTTAACTAAACTATATAGACACTATTTGGAGACGCGGGATACGATCATAAGCTTTGTAGCGCCACGGGTGGAGGGCCGTCTTAGGACGGTCCTTTTTATTGATCACTTCGAAAAGAGTCATCCTATTCCATATTAGGTAATAATTGTAATAGGTTCTTTTCTATCTATTTTTAATATTTCGTTTTCTTTCGGGTTAAAATATGTTAATATGAAATATACTAACTTATAGTAAGTTGTTTTTTCATGGAATTTCTAAAGAGGTGAAAATAATGGAAAATCCACATCTTAAGATGTGTCCAAGGTTCGAAACCGCTTTTTCTTTTTTAGGTAAAAGATGGAACGGACTAATTATTAAAACATTGTTAGACGGGCCTAAACGGTTTAAAGATATTTCCAATCTAATTCCACAGATGAGTGACAAAATGCTATCTGAACGAATGAAAGATTTAGAAGCAGAAGGTATACTAACACGTCATGTTTATCCTGAGACTCCAGTTCGTATTGAATATGAACTTACAGAGAAGGGAAAGGCATTAAATCCAGTCATGTCCCAGATTCAAAACTGGGCTGAAGAATGGATTGACTAGTACAAAGAATGATTTGAAGTAAGACAAAGCACAGTACAATAAGTTTTGCTCCTAAGACTCTTTATTTTCCTAAACCGAAAATAAGGAGTTTTTTTTCAATAGAAGTAGTCCATGCACCTCTAGGCGAATTTTCGAGTATAATTTCGAAGAAGCTAATTATGGCGTAGGGAGGCTGATCACATGAATAAAATGTTTGTGTCCCGTAAAGTGGGTTACCTAAAACACGAAGTTGACGTGCTCGAACGTGCATCCTTACAAGTTCAGTCGATCTATGACAGAGCAGCCACTATGGCTAAACACTATTATTTTTCATTAGACCTCAGTTACCCAACCGCTTTACAGCAGGTTCCACGTACTTATTTTCAAAAATGGATATATACAACAAAGGGATGGAAGTTTATTGGGAGTGAGTATACGCTAGAAAGCACAAAGAATCCCTCTACAATGGCTCCGCTTATTAGTCTATGTTTACAAGCACTGATTTATTTGGTCACAATATGAAGAAATAAGGCTGTTACATCCTTTCCTCGGGGAAGATAGCTTTTATTCAGAAGAGGAACTTGATATTATAGCAGCTTATTTTGTGCCTACTTATTTTTCAGAGAGACCTTTACGTACTTGTGGTAAAGCGTATCGTAAACGAAATCTGTCTATTCCCATTTATCAGGAGAATTTACGTACTTCTTCGCTTGTTTATTCCGGTAAATCTGGAATGATAGAGGAGTGGTTAACGACGGGAGTTTATATATCAGATCGGCAGTTTAAGGGGCTTGAACCTTACATAAAGAATAGGTCTGGAACGCGGATCATTATGCAAGCGGCAGTAGAATAATTTCATTTAAAAATGTGAGCCCTTGATAGGGCTTTTTTTGTCATTAGTTGATCTCAGGGCATAGATAATAGTATGCTAGAGTTATGTGATTGACGGATATTGTCAAATTTTAGCGATCATCAAATGAACCACACAATTGCTCATAGACTGAGGCCAAAAAAAGTAAGGTGGTGTTAGCATGAAAGTGCGAAATCCAATTACATTCCCATCTATCATTCTGCTCATGCTCGTTATGTTGATTTCGGGTTGCAGTACATGGAATGAAGACGTAGGTGGAGCCGAGGAAGGAACACCAGGTGAGGTGAACATGATTGTGGAAGGTGGATCTTTTATACCGTCTATGAATCAATCCTTGCATTTACGTTATGATGAAGGTATGACGGTTTACGAAGCGCTTGATCGTGTAGCGAGTCTATCGAAGGAGTCAAATCAGATTATTTCGGTCGGATCTACTGTACTTGATGATACGTTACAGTGGAAGGTAGAGAAAAACAACAAAGAAATCAGTGCTGATATGTGGGGACAATCCATAAAAGACAAAGATTCACTGAAACTGTCTGTAGTACCTGCTACACCTATAGATATGAGTCAAACAGGTGGTTCAGGTGTTACTCTGGAGTTAAGTGGTGGATCGAATAATCCAGAATTACGATTAACAATGGCCAGGTTGTATGATCCTACGCTCACGGTTAGAGATCTGCTAATGAGTACAGATTATGTGCAGTTGTCCGATAATAAGAAGCATCTTCAATCTATAGATGGTTATACTCCTCGGATTTCAGAGAGATGGATTATGAAGGTGAATAACAAGGAACTTGCTGAACATGGACTTGATATGGTTTTAGATCCAGGCGATGAAGTATGGGTTGAAATTGTAGAGAAAATCTAGTAAAACACAGAATCGTGTAAAGAATGAGTGAAAATTAAAGAAGCCGATTCCTCCCAGAGGAACCGGCTTCTTTCTATTCTAAATACGGCAGATTTCGATGGGGCATTGTTCACATCTGCAAATTTCACGAAGAGAATTTAGTTCTTTAATGATAATGTAGCCACCTTCATAAGCAAGAGAACCTTTTTTTCGAAGCTCCCCGAGCATTCGGTTTACGCTTTCTCTGGTAGCTCCAATCATGTTAGAGAGGTCAGTATGTGTCAATTTCCTACTAATGCGGATACTTCCATCGGCTTGTTGCTCACCGTACGTATTGCCGAGGCGAATCAATGTAGAACATAGAGCTCCTTGCTTACCATACATCATAAGATCACGGAATTTAGTCTGTGTTATACGGTGATAAATTCCCATCCATTTCATAAAGTCAATTGCAAAGTCACCGTATAAACCAATTAACAATTCAAGATCAGCCGTTTCTATAATACCAACTTCACTTTCCTCAAGCACTTCTGCAGAGAAGCTGTGTCGACTTGAAAAGAAGGGGTCTGCATGACCTGTCATATCTCCATCCTGATGGATGTACATGATGAGTTCTTTTCCTTCATCTGTTGATTTAGTGACTTTGATCCGACCCTTCTTTATATAGAAGAGTTTATCTGCTGTATCTCCTTCCCAGAAAAGATGAGACCCTTGGGGGAAAGTTCGATCTTTCATGGAGTCAAAAAGGCGGTTCAAATTTTCCTTGGAAAAACAGTTGGTATTTCCTTCAGTCTTCTCTAATACATTGATATAAGTCATGTTGATTCCCCCTAGCTTTTATCGTAAATAAGTTCCTTAACATGAGAAGAGTAATTTGTTAATGTGATTTAAGTCTTTGAATACCTCAAGTATATACTTATGAATATGATTTTTGGGCCTTGTAGAGAGGGAAACTGTGACGAAATTCTAAACTTTGTGATTCATTTCACTACTGGCAGATAAAGCCTGAAACTTTGTGAACACATTCACATATTATGTGAAAATAATCACAAACTTAATGTTTTTGTTATGATACGATGATCTCGTAGAAAAGAGAGAAACAAAATATATAGACATTTTGGTAGGAGGATGAATCACATGGCTGTTAATAAAGAAGAAGTAACAAAGGAAGTAACTGCCAAGGATTACATTAATGAAATCGTACTAAAAGGAAAAAAAGCTCTCGAATCTTTTATGAAACTTGATCAAGCTGCAATTGACCGAATTGTTCAGGCTATGGCACTTGCTGGGCTGGATCAACACATGCCTTTAGCTAAGATGGCGGTAGAAGAAACTGGTCGCGGTGTTTATGAAGATAAAATTATTAAAAATATTTTCGCTACAGAATATGTCTACAACGGAATCAAATATGATAAGACAGTTGGTGTCATTGAGGACAACGAATATGAAAACTGCCAAAAAATCGCTGAACCTGTTGGCGTGATCATGGGGATCACACCCGTAACGAATCCAACCTCAACAACAATGTTTAAAGCACTGATTGCGATTAAGACTCGTAACCCAATCGTGTTTGGTTTCCATCCTTCCGCGCAAAATTCGAGCCGTGAGGCTGCACGAATCCTAAGAGATGCAGCGATTAAAGAAGGTGCACCAGCAGACTGTATCCAGTGGATTGATGAACCTACCATGGAGAAGACGAATGAACTTATGAATCATCCTGACATTGCGCTGATTCTTGCTACAGGCGGAGGAGCTATGGTAAAAGCTGCATACAGCTGTGGTAAACCTGCACTTGGCGTAGGACCTGGTAATGTTCCTTGCTTCATCGAAAAAACAGCTGACTTGAAACAAGCGGTGAATGATCTAATCCTATCAAAATCTTTTGATCATGGAATGATTTGTGCATCTGAGCAAGCAGTTATTATTGAAGAACCAATTTATAATGAAGCTAAAAAATTGCTAATTGACAATGGATGTTATTTTGTAACGAAAGACGAAATAGCAAAACTTACAGCAGGTACAATTATCGCTGAAAAATGCGCTGTTAATCCAAAAATTGTAGGACAATCCGCAGTGAAGATCGCTCAAATGTGCGGAATTCATGTTCCAGAAGGAACAAAAATCCTGATCGCAGAAATTGATGGTGTTGGACCGAAATTCCCGCTTTCTGCAGAAAAACTCAGCCCAGTACTTGCTTGTTACAAAGTAAAAACAGCTGATCAAGGGATTGAGCGTGCAGCTGAAATCGTTGCTTTTGGCGGAATGGGACACTCATCGGTTATTCATTCCAATAATGATGATGTGATTAATCGTTTTGCAGACCGCTTGCCAACATGCCGTATTCTGGTAAATTCGCCATCAACGCATGGTGCAATTGGTGATATTTATAATTCTAATATTCCTTCCCTTACACTCGGCTGTGGATCGTATGGTCGTAACTCGACTTCTTCTAATGTGACAGCAGTCAATCTAATTAACGTAAAAAGGGTGGCGCGTAGAACGGTGAATATGCAATGGTTTAAAGTTCCGAACAAAGTATACTTTGAAAAAGGCGCTACTCAGTATCTTGCCAAAATGCCGGATATCTCCCGTATTCTTATCGTAACTGATCCAATGATGGTAAAACTGGGCTATGTGGAAAAAGTGGAACATTACCTTCGTCAGCGCCGTGTACCTGTTGCCATTGAAGTGTTCTCTGATGTAGAGCCAGATCCATCGACAACAACGGTAGAACGCGGTACGGAACTTATGAAACAATTCCAACCTGACTGTATTATTGCTCTTGGCGGTGGTTCGCCAATGGATGCTGCCAAAGCAATGTGGCTGTTCTACGAGTACCCAGATACAAGTTTCCACAACTTGAAACAAAAATTCATGGATATCCGTAAACGGATTTACAAATATCCGCGTTTAGGACAAAAAGCACAATTTGTTGCAATCCCAACCACTTCGGGTACGGGTTCTGAAGTAACTTCGTTTGCTGTTATTACGGATAAGAACAATGGCAACACGAAATATCCACTGGCTGATTATGAGCTTACGCCTGATGTAGCAATTGTAGATCCGGAGTTCGTATATAGTTTGCCTAGAACTGCAGTTGCTGATACAGGAATGGATGTACTTACTCATGCGATTGAAGCATATGTATCAGTAATGGCCAATGACTATACAGATGGCCTTGCAATTAAAGCAATTCAGCTTGTATTTGAATATCTCGAAGCATCTGCACTCACTGGGGATAAATTGGCTAGAGAAAAAATGCATAATGCATCGACTATTGCAGGTATGGCGTTTGCGAATGCATTCCTTGGAATCAACCATTCCCTTGCTCATAAATGGGGAGGACAATATCACACTGCTCATGGACGCACGAATGCAATCTTGTTACCACATGTTATTCGTTATAATGCGAAGAAACCAACGAAATTTGCATCTTTCCCTAAATACTCGCACTTTATAGCGGATCAGCGTTATGCTGAAATTGCAAGAATTCTGGGACTGCCTGCAAGCACAACAGAAGAAGGGGTAAACAGCTTGATTCAAGCTATTCGTGATCTAAACAGAAAACTCGGTATTCCTGAGTCTTTCCAAGCGCTTGGTTTTGATGCTAAAGATTTCGAATCGCGTGTGGATTACTTGGCGGATCGCGCATTCGAAGATCAATGTACAACCGCTAATCCGAAGTTACCTCTAGTAACAGAACTGGCTGATGTGTACCGTAACGCTTTCTATGGTAATTTTGATAAATAAGAAATGGTAAAAATAGCCGAGCTGAGAGGGAATAATCCTGGTTAGCTCGGTTTTTTTATAAAAGGGAGGAAGGAGATGAATTAATGACGCTTACCGATCTACCGACCGACTATAACAGAGAAATAAAAATAGAATAACAGTTTAAACCATGTGATTTTTATCACAGAGTAGGTGTGAGATATGTTCTATAATTCAAGGTGTAAAGCAGTTCCATGAAATAGTCGCTTCCCTTGAAAAGTGAAGAGAAGGGGTTATAACAAGCTTGGAAGTGAAAATAGTCACATAGTTAGGCAGCTGTTATAACAGTTTCACAGTTAGTAGGAGTACAGATTTCATGGATTTTGTTCGGACCAGGCCCTTCCTTCACGCCTTGTCCTCTCAATGAGTCCAGATTAAACCATAAATTATTGGAGGGATTACCATGGCGGTAACCGAAAAAGAAGTGCAAAGTGTACAAACCGGTTGGAGAAGCTTTCAAAAAGGCAAATGGACAAAAGAAGTAAATGTAAATGACTTTCTACAAAAAAACTTGAAACCTTATGAAGGAAATGAAAGTTTCCTAGCAGGGGCAACTGAAAATACAAAAGCACTTTGGGAGATCGTAATGGATCTTACCAAAAAAGAAAGAGAAAATGGTGGAGTTCTCGATGTAGATGTAAATACACCTTCTACTATTGTTTCTCACAAACCAGGTTATCTTGATAAAGAGAAAGAACAAATTGTAGGGGTACAAACAGATGCTCCATTCAAACGTTCTATCCAACCTTTCGGCGGCATTCGCATGATGGTAGACGCTTGTAAAGCATATGGCTTTGAACTTCCGCAAGAAATTATTGATATGTTTACGACCATCCGTAAAACGCATAACCAAGGGGTATTTGACGCTTATACCCAAGAAATGAGAAATGCTCGTAAAGCAGGGATTATCACAGGTTTGCCAGATGCTTATGGCCGCGGTCGTATCATTGGTGACTACCGCAGAGCAGCACTTTACGGTGTGGATTTCCTGATTAAAGATAAAAAGAGAGAACTGAATGAACTCGAAGTTGATGTGATTGATGAAGATATCATCCGTCTTCGTGAAGAACTTTCAGAACAAATTCGTGCTTTGCAAGAACTGAAACAACTGGGTGAAATGCACGGTTTCGATATCTCTGGCCCAGCACGTAATGCGAAAGAAGCTTTCCAATGGGTATACTTCGCTTACCTTGCAGCAATTAAAGAACAAAATGGTGCAGCAATGTCTCTTGGACGTGTATCTTCCTTCCTTGATATCTACATTGAACGTGACCTGGAAGAAGGAACACTAACTGAGCAAGAAGCTCAAGAGCTTGTAGACCATTTTGTAATGAAACTCAGAATTGTTAAATTCCTGCGTACACCAGATTACAACGAGCTGTTCAGTGGAGACCCAACATGGGTTACTGAATCCATCGGTGGTATGGGCATGGACGGAAGAACTCGTGTAACGAAAAACAGCTTCCGCTTCCTTCATACTTTGTATAACCTTGGTGCAGCTCCAGAGCCAAACTTAACTGTACTTTGGTCTGAACAACTGCCAGAAGGGTTTAAAAAATATTGTGCGAAAGTTTCCATTGAAACAAGTTCCATTCAATATGAAAATGACGATCTGATGCGTCCAATCTACGGTGACGACTATGGTATTGCATGCTGCGTATCCGCAATGCGTATTGGTAAACAAATGCAATTCTTTGGCGCACGTGCAAACTTAGCAAAAGCACTTCTGTACGCAATCAACGGTGGTGTTGATGAAAAACTGGGTATGCAAGTTGGACCTGAGTACCCTGCAATTACATCTGAAGTATTGAACTATGACGAAGTTATGAAACGCTTCAAACCAATGATGGAATGGCTCGCTAAACTCTACATGAACACACTGAATGTGATTCACTATATGCATGATAAATACAGCTACGAGCGTATTGAAATGGCGCTGCATGATCGCGACGTTCTGCGCACGATGGCTTGCGGTATTGCTGGACTTTCGGTTGCTGCTGACTCCCTGAGCGCAATTAAATACGCTAAGGTTCGTCCAATCCGTGACGAGCGCGGTATTGCTGTTGATTTTGAAATCGAAGGCGACTTCCCTTGCTATGGTAACAATGATGATCGTGTAGACCAAATCGCTGTTGAGCTGGTTGAATCGTTCATGACCATGATTCGTAAACACAAAGCTTATCGCAATGCAGTACCTACACAATCCATTCTTACCATTACTTCTAACGTTGTATATGGTAAGAAAACAGGAACTACGCCAGATGGACGTAAAGCAGGCGAACCATTTGCACCAGGTGCGAACCCAATGCATGGACGTGATAAAAAAGGTGCACTTGCAAGTCTTAGCTCAGTAGCAAAACTGCCATATGAGCATAGCTTAGATGGAATCTCTAATACGTTCTCTATTGTTCCAAAAGCGCTGGGTAAAGAAGAAGACAACCAAAAAACAAACCTAACTTCCATGATGGACGGTTATTTTGGAAGTGGAGCGCATCACTTGAACGTTAACGTATTTAACCGCGAACAATTGATTGACGCAATGGAACACCCAGAAGATTATCCGCAGCTTACAGTTCGTGTATCCGGTTATGCGGTTAACTTCATCAAACTGACGAAAGAACAACAACTTGATGTTATTAACCGTACGTTCCACGGCAGCATGTAAGTAACTAGAAAAGTACGCACAAGCGGGTGCGTGGAAGGATGATGAAATGATGATAAAAGGACATATTCATTCATTGGAAACTTTCGGCACTGTCGATGGGCCAGGCATCCGCTTTGTGCTCTTTATGCAAGGTTGCCATCTCAAATGTCAGTATTGCCATAACCCTGATACTTGGGCACTTGACGGTGGAAAGACGATGACACTGGAAGAAGTTCTAAGTGAAATTGAGCCTTACTTGAATTACTACAAAAGTTCTGGTGGCGGTCTGACAGTCTCTGGTGGAGAACCAACGCTTCAAGCAGGATTTGTAGCAAGACTTTTCCAAGAAGTGAAAAAACGTTGGGGTCTTCATACCACACTGGATAGTAACGGATTCAATGATATGAACCGCATAGAAGAACTAATTGAGGCAACGGACTTGGTTCTTCTTGATTTAAAGCATATCAATGATGAAAAGCATAAAGTATTAACTGGAAAATCCAATGAACGGATGCTGGAGACAGCTCGCTGGTTATCGGATCATGGTAAGAAAATGTGGATTAGACATGTATATGTACCTGGTATTCATGATGATGAAGAAGATTTGCGTAACTTAGGACGATTTATCGGGACACTGAAAGGCGTCGAAAAGTTCGAAATTCTGCCTTATCACCAAATGGGTATTTATAAATGGGAACTTCTAGGTAAGGAATACCCGCTAGAAGGAGTACCATCTCCTACACAGGAAGAAGTGGATCGTGCATACCGACTCATTGAAGAAGGACGTATGGAATCACAGAACCTTCAATTTTCTTACTAATAAACGTTAGATATGTTATAAGAGAGATCTTTCTACGAATTAGCGTAGGGAGATCTCTTTTTTTTGTTATTCGAAGATTTTATCCGTCCACTTCAAAACCTCATCTTTAGTAGATTTCTTCCATAACAAAGGGGTGAGACTACCTGCTGCTTCCCCAAATTTCTGCTGGTTAGTTTACGTACTGACAAAGAAACATTTTCTGAAAGCGTATAACAGCATTTCTTTGATGCCGAATAACTGTCAAAGGATGCTGTTTTTTGTTGTTTCTCGTAAAGTAGAGAGCAACTTTTCAGGACTAGGTGCGTCTAATACAATGACATGATAAGGAATTTATACAAAATAGATACAGAGGGAGTCGGAGAATGAAATTCAAGAAATTAACGTTGCTCACCATATTAGCTCTATTCTCACAAGTGGTACCAGCATACACAGCAAGCGCAGAAATGGCCACGAATGAACCTGTTTCAAGTACGATTGTTCAGGAAGAATCACAGCTTGAAGAAACAGCTAACGAAGAAGTGAAAGTGGAAGGAAAAACGGATGTATCTGGTGTAACAGAACAAAAAGAAGACACCATTAATGGAACTCCAGAAGCCACTACAGAGGAAGCTACTGTTATCACAGGAGGAACGGTTACGGGTACTGTAGAAGATGTTACATCAAATTCAGAGGATCATAAGACTCCTGTTCAGACAGAAGAAAATCCAGTGGTTCCCGAAGCTCCAGAAGTTCCAGAGGTACAGCCGCTTAGCAGCAGCAGTCAGTTGATCCTCTATTATAATAGTAAAAAAATGGTCCAAGACGGTGTGACTTATTATGCGCCGCAACCGATGCAAGTGAAAAACGGTGTATCTTATGTACCGATTCGCGCCTTGGTTGATCGGGTCGGATTCCGGGTTTCATATAACAACACCACAAAAGAAACGAGTATCATTCAAGGTGATAATGAACTGAAGTTTAAAACGAACAGTAATAAATACAAGGTCAACGGAGTTTCGAAAACGATGAAAGGAACCTCCTATCAGACTCAAAATACCTTTATGGTGCCTCTAACAGCGATCACAGGAGCACTAGGGATCAAGTATAGTGTAGTTAATAAAAGCATCGTTATGAATTTATCTACAAAACCAATTGCGAGCTTCAGCATATCACCTTCTGAAGTGTATGCAGGACAAGCTGTTACATACAAGGCAGATGGGTTTTCTCCAAAAGGCCTGTCCATCATAAATGAACGTTGGGAAGGGAACAAAGACGTATTTGATGCTCCAGGGAAATATACGATCAAATACTATGTACAAGACTCTAGTGGTTCTTGGAGTGATCCTTATTCAATTACGGTCAATGTCCTGCGTCCTAATCAGCCGCCGGTAGCTTTGTTTGTAACGGATAAAGAAGAATATAAAATGGGCGAACTCATTACGTACACAGATCAAAGTTCAGATGATGAAGCCATTGTGAAAACAGAATGGAATAATAATGCACTTGCCTTTTTTACGCCAGGTCCAAAAACAATCAGCCTGACAGTGAAGGATAATAAAGGATTAACAAATACCTACCAAAAAACGATTATCATTACGAATGAAACACTCTATTCGGTAACCGAATTTAATCAGTTATTTACGCCCATCGGTGAAAAGTTCTCCTTTGACGGATCTGTTGTACCTACGTGGGCAAAAGTGAATTATTCGTATACGGATCATCCGAGCACGTTACTTCGTAGTAACAGCCCGGAAACGGTGTATAAGGAAGGTATCGTATACAAAGATACCGCGGTAGGTAACACACGTTTCTTAATTCATCATATGAATAATACGGGTAAAAGAGTGAAAATGTACGTTGTAGCGACAAACAAAAACTCTGCAACAGCAACCCTTCGTACAGAGAATCTGGGATTTGCTGGACCTACGAACATTGCACAAGCAGCAGGAAAAAAAGCGGTTGAGCGTTACTTTACCACGATTCAGGATGATTCAAAACGTACAACGACTACATTAAAACCAGGGGAAAGCAAGCTAATCCTGACGGATATGAGCAAAACAAGCATGAAGCAGCATGAGATCGTTTCTTTACTATCCGATGTGTATAGTGATTATCCGATTGAATATAACGTTGTTATTATTGACGAAAATCTAAATCCGCTGAAGGTACTTTATAGACTTCCTATTCTTGATCGGGATGGAGTGCATAATCGGGGTACCTATCCAAATGCCACTCGGGAGATTACTTACAGCGACCGACTTGGAGAAAAGCCAGAACGACTCGTGATAGGGGATAATAAGGATGACCCGAATCTAACGGGAATGGACCCGATGATCGGTGTGGAAGCTTCTAACTCTGGTAACTTTGGGGTCCTCTATAAAATAACGCTGGAGCGTGTCGCACCTAATACTTTGATCTCCTTTAATCCAAGAGGAGGCACGTATACGGGTTACGCCATGGTAAATGGAGAGATAACTCCTCTTTATTCAGATGGCGCGGTTAGAGCTCCTAATGAACAGGCCGTATTATATCGTACGGGAGAATATGAACGTAAGGTAGAAATTTTACTCACAGCAGCACCGGCAAGCAGCCTTCCCGTTAACTTGCTGATTGCACCTTTACCAAGCAAAAATTAAGCATTAACAGAATAGCAGGATGGAACAGGACTCATTAATTCATAAAGAGTCCTGTTTTATGTAGCGACAAAAGGTAATTCTATGTTCGTTGACGCGGTACTTCATTTCAGGCATTATAGATATATAGACAGATTTGGTATGACGGGAGGGTAAAAGTCATGCTGTCAACGAATCAGATTATCGAAGCCATGTCTAGCCAAGGACTTCGTATTACGGATCAACGTAAGACGCTCGCTAGACTTTTTGCTGAAACAGAAGGTTATTTGTCACCAAAGGATGTATACGAATATATGGGCCGGACATACAGCGGGCTCAGTTTTGATACGGTTTATCGAAATCTTAGAGTCATGCAGGAACTAGGTGTGCTTGAACAGGTCATCTTTGAGGATGGAGTGAAATTCAAGGCTTCTTGCAGCTCGGGACATCATCATCATCATCTGATCTGCCTTCAGTGTCAAAAGACGCTTCCTATTGAGTTTTGTCCAATGCAGCTTACGGATACGCCAGATCAATTCCAAGTGGTGGAGCATAAGTTTGAAATCTTTGGTTATTGTAAAGACTGTCAATCATCTGGCAAAGTATCGCCTAAGACAGATCAGAATCAAGCTTCTTCAAAGGGTCAGTAAAGATGAAGGTTACTCGTACGATTGCAAAAGCACCCGTTACATTTTACCGGAAATTTATATCACCACTGAAACCACCGAGCTGCCGATTTTATCCGACTTGTTCGGCTTATGCACTAGAAGCGATCGAAGTTCATGGTGCGGTAAAAGGTTCATTGCTCTCCGCTAAACGAATTATGAAATGTCATCCGTTACATCCGGGGGGCGTGGATTTGGTTCCACCAAAAAAAGGAAGTTAGAATTCTTCCACATCATAGGCTTAAAGGCATGTGATAACCTTGACATGGATTGCGTTCGTTTAGTATTATTTTGATAAATTCATATGTTTCTTATGAAGGGATAAGTACAGTTACCATCTGCAGTACAGAGAGCCGGGGAAGCTGCAAACCGGTCTGTGGATCACTGGAAAATGGTCCTGGAGGAACCACTTTCGAGCCGTCTTCTATATACAAAGGAAGAGGTAAGGGAGTGGCGTGTTCCAGCGTTAATGGGTCCGGTTGATGAACACAACATAACCGGTTGAGCCTGTGATCCGTGAGGATCCAGGGAATTTGGGTGGTACCACGTGAGAATAACAGACTCTCGTCCCATATGGGATGAGGGTCTTTTTGTATTGTCTTCTGGTATTTTCGCAGAATGACAGGGCAACAATTATTTTACTGGAGGTATAATAATGACGGAGAAAAAAACATTTTACATCACAACGCCAATCTACTACCCAAGTGATAAACTTCACATTGGGCATGCTTACACAACGGTAGCAGGGGATGCGATTTCAAGGTACAAAAGACTAAGAGGTTACGACGTACGTTATTTGACAGGTACGGATGAACATGGACAAAAAATTGAACAAAAAGCACAAGCAGCGGGTAAAACGCCGATTGAATTCGTAGACGAAATTGTTGCAGGTATCCAGGATCTATGGAAGAAACTCGATATTTCTAACGATGACTTTATCCGTACAAGTGAAAAAAGACATACAAAGGTTGTTCAAGATGTATTTGAACGTTTGGTAGCGCAAGGTGATATTTATAAAGGGGAATATGAAGGATGGTACAGTATTCCTGATGAAACGTATTACACAGAAACCCAACTCGTGGATACAGTCAAAGATGATCAAGGTAATATCATTGGGGGAAAAAGCCCAGATAGTGGACATCCTGTAGAACTTGTAAAAGAAGAATGCTATTTCTTCAAAATGAGCAAATATGCAGATCGTCTTTTAGCGTTTTACGAACAAAATCCAGAATTCATTCAGCCGAAGTCTCGTAAAAATGAGATGATAAACAACTTTATCAAACCAGGTCTTGAAGATTTGGCTGTCTCTCGTACAAGTTATGATTGGGGAGTAAAAGTGAAAAGCGATCCGAAACACGTTATATATGTGTGGATTGATGCGCTGCTTAACTATATTACTGCACTCGGATATGGTACCGATGATACAGCACTCTATGATAAATTCTGGCCTGCTGATGTTCATCTCATGAGTAAGGAGATTGTACGCTTCCATACGATTTATTGGCCGATTATGCTGATGGCTCTGGATCTTCCATTGCCGAAGAAAGTCTTTGCTCATGGCTGGCTGCTTATGAAAGACGGTAAAATGTCCAAATCTAAAGGGAATGTAGTAGATCCCGTTACTTTGATCGATCGTTATGGCCTGGATTCCTTGCGTTACTATCTGCTTCGCGAAGTTCCATTTGGTTCAGATGGTACCTTCACGCCTGAAAGTTTTGTAGAACGTGTAAACTCCGATTTGGCGAACGATCTAGGTAACCTATTGAATCGAACTGTAGCGATGGTTCATAAATATTTCGATGGAAAAACGCCGGGATACCGCTCAGGAGTGACGCCATTTGATGCATCATTGGAAGAATTGGCACTTACGACGGTACAAAAAGTAGAAGAAGCCATGGAGAATTTAGAATTCTCCGTAGCGCTTACTTCTATTGGACAATTTATTAGCCGTTGCAATAAATATATCGATGAGACTCAGCCTTGGGTTCTGGCGAAAGATGAAGCGAAAAGAGAAGAGCTGGCTTCCGTTATGGCTCACCTTGTAGAATCTCTTCGCGTGGCGTCCATTTTACTGCAGCCGTTCTTAACGCAAGCACCGCGTAAAATTTGGGAGCAACTCAATATTGAAGAGGGCGAACTGACTGCTTGGGACAGCACAAAACAAGCAGGACTTATCTCGGAAGGCAATGAGCTTCGTAAAGGAGAGCCGATTTTCCCTAGACTGGATGTAGAGCAGGAAGTAGCGTATATCGCGAATGCGATGTCAGGTGGATCCAAACCAGAAGCTGCGAAAGAAACTGAAGCCAAGGAAGTTCCTGCACCGGAAGGTTTACCTGAGATTGGAATTGAGGATTTTGCTAAAGTAGAACTTCGCGTAGCACAAGTTATTGCTTGTGAGCCGGTCAAAAAAGCGGATAAACTGCTGAAACTGCAACTTGATCTTGGTTACGAACAACGCCAGGTTGTATCTGGTATTGCTAAGTTCTATACTCCTGAGGAAATGGTTGGCCGTAAGGTAATATGTGTAACGAACCTAAAACCAGTAAAACTTCGGGGTGAATTATCACAAGGGATGATTTTGGCTGCGTCTCATGGGGATCAGCTGACCCTTGCTACCGTTCCAGATAATTTGCCGAACGGGGCTATTGTGAAGTAAGTTTTTTATACAGGCTTATAAACATATAAAAAAGAGCATACTCGTAGGATGAAGGACATATGTCATTTCAGAATACGATATGCGGATAAGGCGTCCTTTCGGGGGCGCTTTTTTCCATTTGAAAAAGTATTGACATCCAAAAGGCGGATACCTATACTACTATTTAGTAGTAATCGTTACGATTACGATTAAATATAGAATAAAACAATGTAAATATGGAGTGGATGAAATGAAAAACAGACTTACGAATTCAGCAAGAAGGTCACGGGTTTTTATGACCATTACCTTATGCAGTATCATGATGCTGATTATATCCGCATGCGGAAGCAATTCGAGTGATTCTTCACAAGGAAAAATTTCAGAGGACAAATTTAATGTAGTCACTAGTTTTTATCCGATTTATGAGTTTACAAAGGCGATTGGCGGAGATGATGTTAATGTGATTAATCTGCTGCCAACGGGTGTTGAACCACATGACTGGACACCGCGAAGTCAAGATATCGTAAATACATCCAAAGCTGGTTTGTTCTTATATAATGGTGCAGGGCTTGAAGCATGGGTTCCTAATTTTCTAAAAGGTTTAGATAAAGACTCCAATGTTAAAGCAGTGGAAGTGAGTACAGGCATTAATCTTATCGATTCGGAAGAGGAAGACCATACACATGAAGATGAAGCGCACGATGATCATGCTCATGAAGGCGAAGAACACGACGATCATGCGCATGAAAGTGAAGTTCAAGAAGACGATGGACATAATCATGGTTCCATTGATCCTCATACTTGGGTAAGTCCGAAGTCAGCGCTTGTTATGGCAGAGAACATCAAAAACAGTCTTGTTGAAGCGGACCCAGAACATAAAGCGGGCTATGAAGAGCGCTATGGTGAACTTAAACAGCAACTGGTAGATCTCGATGCGAAATTTACAGAACAACTTTCTAACGTATCGCAAAAAGAAATTGTGGTCTCTCACCAGGCATTTGGATATTTAGCACGTGATTATGGATTGACACAGCACTCAATTATGGGTCTTTCACCTGATGCAGAACCAACAGGTCAAGATATTGTGAAACTTGCTAATCTGGTGAAGGAAGAAGGAATCCGCTACATTTTCTTTGAAGAGTTAGTCTCTGATAAACTAGCCAAGACCCTTGCATCTGAGGCTGGTGTAGAAACGATGGTTCTTAACCCGGTAGAGGGACTTACACAAGAACAATTGGAGAATGGAGATAATTACTTTACCCTGATGGAGAAAAATTTGCAAAATCTCGTAACAGCTTTACAATAGAATGTGATCATACTTGATAACTTTATCAAGGTTAGCTTAAGAAGAAGGAAGGAAGACCATGCAAAAAGCTATTAATTTATGTCATGATCCGGTTCTTGAAATAAAGAATCTCTGTTTTTCATACGGTGAGCAGCAGGTCATCGAAAATCTGAACCTTACGGTGAAGGAAAGAGATTTTGTTGGCGTCATTGGATCAAACGGAGCGGGAAAAACGACGCTCATGCGCATGCTGGTCGGATTGTTACCTCCAGGTGATGGAGAGATTCGGTTGTTCGGTCAACCCATCGCTAAATTTAAGGACTGGGAACGGATCGGATATGTACCGCAAAAGAACGCTTTTAATCCGCTCTTTCCAGCAACGGTTCGGGAAGTTGTTCTTTCCGGGCTTTATAATAACAAACATATTCTCCGTAAAATGACGAAAAAGCATAAGCAGCAATGTGATGATGCTCTTGAAGTGATGCGGATCCAGGATTTGGCGGATAAAAGAATAGGACAGCTATCCGGAGGCCAGCAGCAGCGTGCATTCTTGGCCCGGGCGCTGATCAATCATCCTGACCTGCTGATTTTAGATGAACCTACGGTAGGTATTGATGCTGAGACACAGGCAAGTTTCTTTGAACTGATTACTCACATGCATAAACATCATCATATGACATTCCTGATGGTATCGCATGATATTGAGATGATCAAAGGATACCTTGGAAACGAACCTCAGCAGGTGAACGGTAAAATCAATTTTTACGTTCGTCATTCCCATGATCTGGAGAACTGTGTTCAGACAGATTTGCAACATTCGGTGTTATAGGGGTCAAAGGAGTCGTGAAGATTGGAAATTTTAACGAGTGATTTTTTTCAGCGGGCACTAGTCGGGGGGATTCTTATCGGAGTCACCGCACCGCTGATTGGTTTGTTCTTAGTATTGCGTAGACTCTCCATGATTGGGGATACATTGTCTCACGTTACGATTGCAGGTGTGGCTTTTGGTTTCCTGATCGGGGTGTATCCAATTGCGGCAGGACTGGTCTTCGCTGTAATTGCATCGTTTGGAATTGAGAAATTACGAAAAGCTTATAAGAGTTATGCGGAATTATCTATTGCGATTATTATGTCAGGCGGGGTAGCACTGGCTTCCTTGTTTTTCACATTAGGCAGGGGTTATAACGCGGATGTGATGAGTTATTTATTCGGCAGCATTTACACACTAGATCGTACGGATCTAATGGTTGTGGGTGTTGTTACTGCAATAGTCATCTTGGTGGTCGCTTTATTTCACAAGGAATTTTTTCTGCTCAGCTTTGAAGAGGATGCAGCAGCCGTTACGGGCCTTCCTGTGAAAATTCTAAATATGCTGCTTACTATTATGACGGCACTGGTTATCAGTACAGCCATTAAAATTGTTGGGGCGCTGCTCGTATCTGCTTTATTAACGATTCCGGTAGCGATTAGTTTGCTCCTAGCAAAAAGTTTCCGGACATCCATTATTTTATCGGTTATCATCTCAGAGATTGCCGTAATAGCAGGGCTTGTCATCGCAGGGATATGGAATCTGGCACCAGGAGCAACCATTGTATTATTGCTGATTGGATTGCTTATCGTCATTATGCTTGGGAAAAAAGGGATTCGGGCTTAAGATTTGCTTGTTCGAATCCCTAACTCATGAGGAGGCGTTCCTTAATGCCTGATGTAAACGTGTGGCTTGCTTTTGGGGCAGGTATAGCTTCGTTTCTGTCCCCATGCAGCTTGCCGCTGTATCCTTCGTATTTGTCTTACATAACCGGTTTGTCTATACAGCAGCTGAAGAATGAGCAAAATAAGAGAGAAATCCGTTTACGAACCTTAAGTCACACCCTTGCTTTTATCCTAGGTTTTTCCGTTGTGTTCTATACTTTGGGGTTTGGAGCAGGAGTGTTTGGAGAGTTTTTTCATGAGTATAAAGATTTGATTCGAATGTTATCGGCTGTACTCATCATCGTCATGGGACTCATGTTAATTGGGCTTTTTCAGCCTCAGTTTCTAATGAGGGAACGTAAGATGGAGATGAAGTGGAAACCGGCGGGATATCTCGGATCTTTTATTTTTGGTATTGGGTTCTCTGCCGGTTGGTCTCCTTGCATCGGGCCAATACTTACCGCAATTATCGCTATGGCAGCAACGGAGCCAGGCGCTTGGATCGGTTTGATTACAGGTTATACGGCAGGATTTGCAGTCCCATTTTTCGTTCTTGCTTTCTTTGTAGGTACGACAAGATGGATTACGAAGTACTCTGGTGTTTTAATGAAAGTCGGAGGCAGTATTATGATCCTGATGGGAATTTTACTCTTTACTGATCGAATGACCCAGATTACGATTTGGCTGCAGCGAATTACTCCTGATTGGATGATAATTTAGAATCATTGCGTTTGAATTTAAAGAGGTGCTTCCCTATAGCCGTCAGTTTTGACGGAGTATAGGAAAGCACCTTTTTATTATATATAAATGAAAAGTGCTTACGTGAAATATTCGATTCTTGATTCAGGGAAATATTCGAAAATCCGTTCCGTAATAAATTCGCGTAACGCTTGTTGTTGATCTTTTGGATACACATATTTATACTGCCCATATTTGCCCCATTTAGTTTCCCGTTTGGCAATATCCATTTCCAGCTTGGATTTTGGATAACGTTGTTCAATTAAATTTTTAGCTGTTTTCGTGAAACGATGCTGAATCATTTCAAAGGTTAAATCTTTGGTAGCATCTTTAGGCAGGGTTTTCGCTAATCGTTTTAAAAGATCGCCGTATCCTTCTTCCCAACCCTCATGCCATATAATGGGGGCGATAATAAACCCTAATGGATAGCCCGCATGTGCAATTTTTCCGGCAGCTTCGATTCTTTCCTCGAAACGAGAGGTAGCAGGCTCAAAGTTTTTAATGACATAATCTGCGTTAACGCTAAACCGAATGCGAGTATTTCCATTGTGCTTCAAGGAAAGCAGAGGTTCTACATGATGGTATTTGGTTACAAATCGCAATCTGCCGAACTCTTCATCAGCCATAAAGGTAATCAGGTCGGCTAAGTTCCCTGTAATATGCTCTAGACCTACAGGATCTGAGGTACAGGCAGCTTCAAACCGAGTTATCTCTGGCTTGCGTTCTTCAATATAATCCTTCGCTGCTTGAAGAATATCACCGGTATTCACATACACGCGGACATAGGGTTTTGCCCCGAGTGTGGTTTGTAAGTAACAATAATGACAATGGCCCATACAGCCAGTAGAGATGGGGATTGCGTATTCTGCCGATGGCTTGGATTGATCAAATTTTAATGTTCTGCGGATTCCGACCACGAGTGTTCGCTTGGCGATCCGATACTTCTCTAAATCCGTTTCTCCAGGCAAATTCGTGATTCGGTTATGGGAAGTAGTCATATGATATTCGATGTTTTTTTCTTTTACCCATTCCAGAATACGTTGTCCTTTTGGATAATCGAGCGAACTGGGTTCAAAATAAACAAGATCAGGGACAAAAGCTTTAGTGGGCCTAACTTTGCGTTCAGGTCTTTCTAAGACTAGAGTCGGCATGAAAAAGCTCCTCTCACATTGTAATTCACTATGTATTTTGCCTTGACAACCTTATTCTTAAGCATGGAAACATTACGAATTAAACGGGATGCTATGCTCTTCAGGACTTGCAAATCACATTGGATAACATGTATCATAACAAGAGCAAACTTACTCGGCCGCAAGGACGCTAGTTCATTAATGAAATGAGGTTAGGCACATGCCAACGCCCAGTATGGAAGATTATTTGGAGCGAATTTATAAGTTGATCGATGAAAAAGGGTATGCGCGTGTATCCGATATTGCGGAAGGACTCGAAGTACATCCATCCTCAGTAACGAAAATGATACAGAAGCTGGATAAAGATGAGTATTTAATCTATGAGAAGTATCGAGGACTGATCCTTACCCCAAAAGGTAAAAAAATCGGAAAAAGACTGATGGATCGCCATGAGCTGCTTGAAGAGTTTTTGACCATTATCGGGGTACAGGACGAGAATATATACAGAGACGTGGAAGGGATTGAGCATCACCTTAGTTGGGATTCCATAACTTGTATTGAGACTCTCGTGGAGTACTTCCGCCGTGATGATGCAAGGCTGCAGGATCTTCGAAACGTCCATAAGGAACTAACAAACGAATCTTAAAGAAAAAACACCATTCTAGTTACATAGGATGGTGTTTTTCTATTCAGTCGCAACTTTCAGCATATAAAAACGTCTATAACTATAACAAATGGGTTATTTTTCTAAATTTATATGTTTGGAGGACAACGTTTTATGAGGAAAGTTAAAGAGTGCCTTGCTTTGTTACTGGTTGTATTACTTGTACTGCAAGGAGCCCCGAATATCTCGGCGGCAAGTTCGAGTGAAATTACGATTTATTTGGATGGAAGTCAGCTTAAGACGGATGTAGCCCCTTATTTGAAACCGAAAGATAATGTAACGATGGTTCCGCTGCGAGTAATCAGTGAGGGGATCGGCGCTTCAACTAAATGGAATCAATCTACGAGAACTGTAAACATTCAAGGGCTATATACTTCTATTTCCTTAACGAATGGTAAGACAACCGGGATTGTTGATGGGAAGTCCGTAAATTTAACAACATCAGTAGAAATTATTAGAGGCCGAGTTATGGTTCCTTTACGGTTTGTAAGCGAGCATCTAGGCTTACAAGTGACTTGGAATCAATCGGCTAAAACGATTAAACTGACTACAACAAATTTATGGCCTGCAGACCCTGAGATTCCCATTGTGCCAGGTGAACCAAGTTCGGAAATAAGAGGGGCCTGGATATCTACGATTAATGGAGACTGGCCTAAAACGGGCTCTACTAAAAATATCGAAAAACAAAAGCAAGATTTTATCAAAGAATTAGATTCTCTTGAGTCTATGGGGATTAACAGCGTATATGTGCAGCTTCGCGGAGCATCCGATGCTATATATCCATCGGCTCTGGTTCCATGGAATAAAGTACTGACCGGGACACAAGGGCTGGATCCAGGATATGATCCCGTTGCGTTCATGGTTGAGGAAGTACATAAACGAGGAATGGAATTCCATGCTTGGTTTAATCCGTTTCGTGCAAATACCACAACGAACACAAGTACGCTAGCAGCAAACCATGTCATAAAACAGCACCCGGAATGGATCGTAACCGCTAAAAACCAAATGTATATTAACCCAGGTATCCCAGAGGCAAGACAACATATCATTGATACAATTATAGAAGTGGTAAATAACTATGATATTGATGGAGTTCATCTTGACGATTACTTCTACCCATCAAACACGACGTTTAATGACAATGTTGCTTATAAGCAATATAACGCCGGCAAATTCAAGAATATAGATGACTGGAGAAGAGATAACATCAATCGTTTTGTTCAAAGTTTAGGACAAAGCGTTAAACAGTCTAAGCCGTCAGTAGAGTACGGTATCAGTCCTTTTGGTGTATGGAGAAACATAGCGAAAGATCCTACAGGGTCTAATACCAAAGCAAGTGCCGCGTATGACGATATGTATGCTGATGTTAGAACATGGATAAAAGAAGGCTGGATCGATTATGTGGCTCCGCAGATCTATTGGAGTATGTCGTTTACTGCTGCCAGATACGATGTGCTGGTAGATTGGTGGGCTAACGAAGTGAAGGGAACAGACGTTGATCTTATTATCGGTCATTCTCCTTATAAGCTGGGAACTGCAGAAGTTGGCTGGCAGACATCACAAGAGATCATCAATCAGCTGAAATACAATGAACAGTATGATGATATCACAGGATCTATATTTTTCAGTAGTCAGTATCTCACCAAAAATCCGCTTGGATTAATTCAAGCGTTAACCTCATACTATACGAAATAAAAAATGAGATAGATCGGAATTTATTCCTTATAATTATAATTATAAAAGTATACAAAAGAACCCCGTAGATTAAGGTCTGCGGGGTTCTTTGTGATCTTTAATGGTATTTAGGAAGATCAGGATCATCTTTATCTCTCTTATTTCCTTCGATTACGTGGAATGGGTAATCTTTTCTTTTTTTTGTTGTCGTTGATTTTGCTCCATTTTTGGATTGACCAAGCTTTGCCATTGTTGCAGCAGACGGTTTGACTTTCGGGTATTTCTTCCTGCTGTTAGCATAACCAGCTGGTGGCTTCAGATAAAACCACAACATCAAACCGACTAGAATGATAGGAAGTATGAGTTGATTCCAGGCACCGCTCGCTGCAAATACAATGAACTGAAAAATGGCTAAAGCCATAACCGAAAAGAAAATAACACCGTGTTTCAACATCTTCCATCTCATCCTTTCACAGGATCCAGATTTCCGCTTGCATAAGATACGTTTACAGTAGCATTCTCGAGTTCTGCATCAAGTTCACGCATCCGATTGAAGGAAGCAATAGACACCTCTACCTGATCATCTGTAGGTTCTTTTGTAGTTAGCAGCTGAAGCCACAGACCAGGGTATCCAAGATAACGGAGGACAGGAACATCACGAACTGCGTTCGTAAACTTTAGAACTTCGAAAGACAACCCTAGCACGACCGGTAAGAGCATCAGACGCTGACCTACACGTTCCCACACATTATCATATGGGAAAGGGATGGAGAATAAAGAATAGACCAGTACCCCAACAATAACACTTAGAACAAGAAAACTGCTGCCACAGCGATAGTGAAGACGGCTGAACTTTTGTACATTTGCAGGCGTTAGCTCTACCCCTGCTTCATAAGCACTGATTACTTTATGCTCTGCTCCATGATATTGGAACAGTCTCTTAATCGTCGGTGTAAGCGATATGACATACAAGTATAAAAATACTAGCAATATTTTAATAATACCTTCAATAAAGGTGTGACTAAATTTACTTAACCCTGTGTTACCAAATAAAAAATCTTCGATAAATACAGGCACAGCGGTGAGAACGACTTTGCCAAATACAAAGGACAGTACACCGACAGCGGCTACTCCAATGACCATGGACAGGCTCCAGCCAGAATTTTCACTATCCTTCTGTTCTTGTCGTTCTTCTTCTGTCAGTTCATCGTCTGCATAAGCATCAGCAGAAAAGTTTAAATGCTTGGTTCCTTTGGCACTCGAGTCAATTAGACTAACAATCCCGCGTAAAAAAGGGATTTTTCTTAGTTTTTTAACCCAGGATTTATCTTGTTTTGGGACTTCTAAAAAAGCGATTTCCTGGTTTTTTCGTCTTACTGCTGTAACATTTACATGCTTCCCGCCAAACATTACGCCTTCTATGACTGCTTGGCCGCCGTAAGCTACTGGTTTTGATTCTTGAGGCAAAAGTTTCACCTTCCTATTCTCTTCATTACCTCTATTGTATCTTTTTTAGCCAGCAATTTCTAGTTTTGAGTAACGATTTGGAATTTGCACATACTACATGCTATAGCATGAATTTACATGATGATATTTTAATAATAAGGAGACGATTTGGAGTGAACCATCAGCAGAAAAGAATAAAACGAACAAACCCGCTGCTTTTCGGTTTGGAAATTGGATTTTTTGCCGGATTATTTTGGGGAGGAATTCAGTGGGTTTTCTATATTTTTCATTTTACAGTGATTCCGACCGGATTTATTGCGGAACCTTTTTTCAAACACTCTTTTATTTATTCGGCACCCGGGCAATGGCTAGGGTGGGCATTTTTTATCGGATTTTCGATCCTTGCCACCTTACTTTACATATTTACTTTGCGTAAACTAAGAGGTCCAATTCCTGGATTACTATACGGTATCGTCTGGTGGTTTCTCATTTTCATATGGCCCGGTCCAATCTTCGGTATGGTGAAACCAATTACAGAGGTGACGTGGGACACGATCTATGCAGAATTTTGTTTGTTTTTATTGTGGGGATTGTTTATTGGTTATTCTATAGCTGTCGAGTATACCAACGAACGGAAACGAGAGCCAGAAATGGTATAAGGCTGCAATCAAAAAAACTTCTCAATCCCGCGCTCATTGTGTTAAAATAGCAAATGGTTATCGGCAGGGAAGGTAGTACACAAGGATAAAGCGGTATTTCGGTTTGTGAGCTACACGTACTGCAGACTTTCATGAACGTACCATCGTTTTTTGCGCACGTTATGATGGCACCAGAAACCATAGCCCTATTTGCTGGATTCATTCTACAGCTTTACATCTGATCTACAGGCCATGATATACGATCTGGAGATTCATGAAGAGAGTGTGATAAGGAACTGGCTTGAAGGCGAAGAAAGAAGGTATAATCATGGAGAACAACCGCGTGTTGAAACTACGTAAGGCTATGAAAGAACAAGGACTGGAAGCTATTTTGGTGACGAGCCCGATTAACAGACGGTATATTACCGGCTTCACTGGTTCAGCAGGTTACGTACTCGTAACGCTCCAAAAGGCGTATTTGCTTACTGATTTTCGTTATATGACACAGGCTCCGCAACAAGCTAAAGAATTTACTGTTCTTGAACATGCTGCGAAACCGATGGAAACAGTAAAAGAATTACTGAGTGAAGAAGGAATTCAGTCACTGGGATTTGAGAAGGATTTGATTACGTTCGCAACGTATGAGGCGTACACAGATCAACTGAAACCTGTGAAACTGGTTCCGGTGAGCGGACTTGTTGAAAAACTTCGGTTATATAAAGATGAGAACGAGATTGCGATCATGCAGCGTGCTGCTGATTTGGCGGATGCTGCTTTTGCTCATATCCTGACAGTTGTAAAACCTGGCATGACAGAACGCGAAGCAGACCTTGAACTTGAATTCTTTATGCGCAAGCATGGCGCAACATCTTCTTCCTTTGATACGATTGTAGCTTCTGGGATCCGTTCAGCAATGCCCCACGGCGTTGCCAGCAATAAGGTAATTGAGAAAGGTGATTTTATCACTTTTGATTTTGGTGCACTTTTAGATGGTTACTGTTCAGACTTGACACGTACAATTACTGTGGGGACACCAGCAGCCAAATTGCTTGAGATTTACGATATCGTACTTGAAGCTCAATTACATACTTTGGAACATTTGAAGCCGGGTATGACAGGACGGGAAGCAGATGCGCTCGCAAGAGACATAATTACGAAATATGGATATGGCGACCATTTTGGTCACAGCACGGGACATGGCCTCGGTATGGAAGTTCATGAGTCACCTCGTTTATCCAAACATAGTGATGATATTCTCGAACCAGGAATGGTCGTTACCGTAGAGCCAGGTATCTACCTTGCTGACATTGGAGGCGTTCGAATTGAAGATGATGTCGTAATGACTGAATCTGGAATTTCTATTTTGACGCATTCAAAGAAAGAATTAATAACGTTGTAATTATAATTAGGAGGGGTTTTTTAGTGATTTCAGTTAATGATTTTAAAACAGGTTTGACCGTTGAAGTTGACGGTGACATTTTTACAGTTCTTGATTTCCAACACGTAAAGCCAGGTAAAGGAGCAGCATTTGTTCGTTCTAAGCTTAAAAACCTTCGTAATGGTAACACAGTAGAAAAAACATTCCGTGCTGGTGAAACGATCGGTCGTGCACAAATCGACAACCGTGGTGTTTCTTATCTGTATGCAAGTGCAGATGAGCATACTTTTATGGATAACGAAACTTACGATCAATTCACACTCACTAGTGATCAATTGAAATGGGAACTTAACTTCCTTAAAGAAAACATGAATGTAAACATTATCAGCTACAAAGGTGAAATTCTTGGAATTAACCTGCCGAACTCTGTAGAATTGAAAGTTATTGAGACAGAGCCAGGAATTAAAGGAAACACAGCAACAGGTGCTACTAAAAATGCAAAAGTAGAAACAGGTCTGAATGTACAAGTGCCTTTGTTCATTAATGAAGGCGATGTTCTGATCATTGATACTCGTGAAGGTAAATACAGTTCCCGCGCATAATAAAGACGACGTTCTTTTCTAGAGATACGTTCATATACAAAGTCCTCTGCTAATCAGCAGGGGACTTTGTTGTGTTTTGAGGAGAATAGAGGAGCTTATAGAGACTTCTTCAGTGATTTACAGTAAAAAAGGGTTACCAGTTTCCAAATTTCGTATTATACTGTTTAAAAGTAAGGTAAGTGTAAGCCAGCTTATCGCCTATATATAATGATGTTTTATACTTGTAAGGGTAGGGAGTGAGTTTAGTTTGTCTTTGTTTGTAATGAAATTCGGAGGAAGTTCCGTAGGTGATACGGAACGAATGCAGCGAGTAGCAAAACGCGTAGCCCAGAAACAAGATGAAGGACATCAATGTGTCGTTGTCGTCTCCGCTATGGGGGATACAACAGACGAACTCATTGACCAGGCAAAAATATTAAACGATAAGCTTCCTGCACGGGAAATGGATATGCTGCTCACAACGGGTGAGCAAATTTCGATTGCTTTATTATCAATGGCAATCCAGAGCTTAGGACGTGAAACCGTCTCCTATACAGGATGGCAAGCGGGATTCCGGACTGAGCCAGTTCATGGAAAAGCACGAATTACGGATATACAGCCAGAACGAGTATTACGATCCTTGAAAGAAGGTAAAATTGTAATCGTTGCCGGATTCCAAGGTATATCCGAAGAGGGAGAAATTACGACACTCGGACGCGGCGGGTCTGATACGACAGCAGTTGCACTTGCAGCTGCGATCAAAGCCGACGCTTGCGAAATATATACAGATGTTGACGGGGTTTATTCTACTGACCCGCGAATCGTCAAGGTTGCTCGAAAACTGAGTGAAATCTCGTATGATGAAATGCTGGAACTTGCTCACCTAGGTACAGCTGTATTGCACCCGCGTGCAGTCGAATATGCGAAACATTCGAAAGTACCTTTAGTGGTTCGATCCAGCTTTACTTATAATGAAGGAACGGTAGTGAAGGAGGAAGCAGCATTGGAACAAGGCGTAGTGGTAAGCGGTATTGCCTACGATAAAAATGTAGCGCGTATCAGTATTTTGGGAGTTGAAGATATTCCGGGCGTGCTTGCAGGTATGTTTGGTGCGTTAGCAAAAGAACAAATCGATGTTGATATTATCGTACAAAGCGGTATCAGTGATGGCAAAGCGGACTTCTCCTTTACTGTTAATTTAGATGATAGACAGCGTGCTATTGATGTCATTCAAGGAATGGAAAGCATTCTACCTTTTCGTGAAATAACGTCAGAGGATGGACTTGTGAAAATATCAATTGTTGGTGCAGGCATGGTCAGCCATCCAGGGGTTGCTGCTCAAATGTTTGATGTCATTTCAAGCCAAGGTGTCAATATCAAAATGGTAAGCACATCAGAGATTAAAGTTTCTTGTGTGGTTGAAGGTACAAAGCTGAATGAAGTTATTCGTGCGCTCCATACAGCTTATAACCTCGATGCAGAAGTTCAAGCTTTTGTAGGTGGACCACAAGATCGAAGATAATTAAGGTATTACATCAAAAAAGAGGCTTACACGACAAATAACGTGTAAGCCTCTTTTTTATCTTAAACTAATTTTTGCTCTTGTGATTTCCATGGGATTAAAAGATGATCTTCCATAAAAGGAACAATTGTAAAAGCATTCTTTGTTAAGCAATAATCTACATCTTTTTCATGTCCCTGTTTCGTTAATCTCTTCGCCTCACTGCTCTCTTTCAGCTTATCTCTAAGGTCTGACTCACAGCCAAGATAGGCTTGATGGACAACCAATCCTAAATCATTAAGACGCACAGGCTGCACAGCTGATTGTTTTATATATTGAATGAGCATTCCAGCGCAAAGTGCATCCTCCATAGTTAACCTGTCCTGTTGACCCGCACATAAAATAGCGATATCCAGATCAACCTCTGTTAGCACCTCTGCACAAGCTTTTGCGTTCAAAAAAGCTGCTGTGAATATATAGGAAGCTTTTCCTGCTTTAATTAAAGCTCTAGTACCGCTGGTAGTGGTCATAATTCCTTTTCGTCCTTCTACTAATTCTTTTGTATATTCCAAAGGTGAGTTCCCCGCATCAAATCCAGCTATTTTCTTACAGAATCGTTCGCCGCCTAGAAACATACCTTCAAGCCCAAGTTGTTTGGCTTGTGGCACCGTTTCTACGGGCGTAATGCAGATTGCTCCTTGTGCTAGTGCAGTAACAATGGTACTCGTTGTTCGGAATACATCGATAACCACTGCGCTGCGGTGAATCACATCTTCTGTGCGTATTTCACTGGCACTGGCAACAACATCGATACGCATAGGTGTACCTCCCTAACTTGTTTTTGCACTGTTTCTCTACATGATTCAACCTATCTATTCTTACTATATGCAACAGGAGAAGGGCAGGTGCCTACCTCTTTTTTTTCTGTGGATATAAATAGACTAGTTTTGGCATATGTTCTAAGACAACTTGCTTCAGGGAGGAACTCTACATTGGACAAATATGTATTGTCGATGGCTATTTTACGTATTTTTTCAGGATCTGCTGAATTGATTGCTGCCCTGCTTATGCTGAGGTTTAATCAGGTCGAGAAAGCACTTGCCGTGAATTCCGCCCTTGCATTTGTTGGCCCGATGATCCTTATCTTAACGACAACCATTGGTTTGGTAGGGATGGCAGACAAGCTTTCTATTGGTAAATTGGCGTGGGTATTTATGGGAGTTACTTGTCTCTTAATTGGTATTTTAAAAAAATGATAGATTCCCGTCATAAAAAACGTGTACAGGCATAAATATGGGGTATGACCAACAAAAACGGGCCCCCGGAAAGGGCCTTGGAAAAAGCCCTGATCATCTAGGGAATGGGGGTGCCGGATAATGAAATGGCTTGAGTTGTTTCCTGAGTCGCTAAAAATACTGCTGATGCATCTTCCTAGACCACTTCTAGAATCGTTAGAGGAAGTTCGGATTCGTGAGGGAAGGCCTCTCGAAATTAACACAAATGGAGAGCATTATTTTGTAACCCGGCTTTCTATGCCCTCAAAAATACAGTCAGAAGCGTATTGTCCATCTAGGGAGGATACTCACCGATTTCTTGAAGTAATTAGTAATCATTCGCTGTACACCATGGAAGAAGAACTTCGCAAAGGTTTCATAACGATCCCAGGTGGTCATCGAATTGGACTTGCTGGAAGAACGGTACTTAAAAACGGAAAAGTAGAACATTTACGAGATATTAGCGGATTTAATGTTCGAATAGCCAAGGAGATAAACGGCGCAGCGGATCAGATTATTCCACATCTTGTAGACCACCGAACTTCTCGAATCAAACATACGCTCATTGTTTCTTCTCCGCAGCAAGGGAAAACGACACTGCTTCGAGATATAGCCAGACAAATCAGTCATGGAAGCGAGAAAAGAAGAAGTTTTAAAGTGAGTATTGTGGACGAACGTTCCGAAATTGCCGGGAGTTATAAAGGCGTTCCTACCTTCGATGTTGGACCAAGAACAGACGTGATGGATGCTTGTCCGAAAGCAGAAGGGATGATGATGCTGCTGAGATCCATGTCACCCGAAGTACTGATTGTAGATGAGATCGGCAGAGAAGAAGATGCAGAAGCGATAAAAGAAGCACTGAATGCCGGTATTTCCGTCATTGCGAGCGCACATGCCAGGGATATGGCTGATCTGAGCAGACGTCCATTTATTAAGGATCTAATTCAGGAAGAATTGTTTCAGCTGTACGTTATGATTGATCGCTTCGGTAAAAAAGTGACGTACAAACTGGCAGATAATAAAAACAGAACCATACAGCAGCAAGGCATTACGAACGTAGGTGGTGCTCATGCTTAAACTGATAGGTGCTCTGATGATCCTGCTTTCAGGAACTCTTCTAGGCATGTATCAAGCCAATCTTTTTGCTTCCAGACCCAAGCAGATTAGAGAGCTTGTTCTTATCTTCCAGCGTCTGCTGACGGAAATTAATTATAGTTATAGTCCGCTTGCCGATGCCCTGCAAAAGATAGGATCGCAAGCGAGTAAACCACTTGGACGTCTTTTCATAGCGACTGCAGAGCATATGAACTCTCCCAAAGGGCATTCGGCTAACGAAAGCTTTCACTATGCGATAGACAAATACTGGAGCCAGACAGCTATGAAACAACCAGAGAAAGACGTGATACTTCAGCTGAGTTTAAGTCTTGGGACAAGCGACAGAGAGGAACAAAATAAACACATTACGCTTGCCATCCAGCAATTAAATCATGAAGAAATCACGGCGCGGGAGGATCAACTGAAGTATGAAAAGATGAGCCGCAGTCTTGGTCTTCTGGTCGGGGCGCTGATCGTCATCCTGATCTTATAGTGAGGTGCCAGAGTAGATGAATTTAGAAGTGAATGCGATTTTTCAAATCGCAGGTATCGGCATTATTATCGCCATGATTCATACGGTACTAAAGCAAATGGGAAAAGAAGATATGGCGCACTGGGTAACGTTAATTGGCTTTGTGGTGGTCTTATTCATGGTGATACGAATGCTCGACAACTTGCTGCAGGAGATTAAATCTATTTTCCTTTTTCATTAAATAGAGCCTTATCTAAACAGGTGATTAGAAATGGAAATCATTCAAATCGTAGGACTTGGACTCATAGCGACCATCCTGATTCTGATAGTCAAAGAACAAAAGCCGCTGTTTGCGTTTCTGATTGCAACGACAGCAGGGATCCTAATCTTCATGTTTGTTATCGGCAAAATTGGTGCTGTGCTTCAGGTACTCGAGAGGATGGCCCAATCCTCGGGAATGGATGAGATCCATCTAAAAACAATACTGAAAATCATCGGTATTGCCTACATCGCAGAGTTTGGCGCACAAATTGTACGGGATGCGGGACAAGACAGCATTGCATCCAAAATTGAACTTGCCGGCAAAGTGCTGATTCTGGTACTGGCTGTACCCATTATCAGCATTATTATCGAAACAGTGCTGAAGCTGCTGCCGGTATAAAGAGGTGGAGGAAGTAAGATGTGATGAAAAATTCCAGTGGTTCCCGCAATCAGATTGTGATTGTCACACTGATGTTGTGTTTTTTCTTTGCACTTGCAAACCAGGTTTTTGCGGACTCCCCTGTAACCGACTGGGCAAACAAGCAAGTTGAACAGCTACCGACAGAGCAGGTGGAACGGTACTGGCAGTCTCTCATTGATGAATACGGAGGATTTTTCCCTGAAGGCAAGTTGCCCTCTTTTATGGACATGCTGATGCCCGGCGGAGAAGGACTAAGTATCAAAAATATGTTTGGAGCGATAGGTCAGTATTTGTTACATGAAGTTCTCTTTAATGCAAAACTTCTCGTTACGATCATTATGCTAAACATCTTGAGTATGATTCTGGAAACACTTCAGACTGCCTTCGAAAAAAGTACGATCAGTAAAGTGGCTTACGCCATTTGTTATATGGTGATTATCGTAATTTCGATTAACAGCTTCAGTGTCGCTATTGGTTATGCCGAAGATGCGATCGATCGCATGATTGATTTTATGCTCGCTATGATTCCCCTGCTGTTTGCCTTACTTGCATCTATGGGGAACATCGTTACTGTCAGTGTCACACATCCGCTTATCGTATTCATGATTCACACGATCGGCGTACTGATCTATAAGATCGTATTTCCGCTCTTGTTCTTTTCAGCCGTTCTGCATTTAGTCAGTTCTTTAACGGACAAGTATAAGCTGACTCAGCTTGCAAACCTGCTTAGACTGATTGGAATTGGAGTGCTTGGAGTCGTACTAACCATTTTTCTAGGCGTTATCTCTGTGCAAGGGGCTACAAGCTCGGTTACAGATGGAGTTACGATTCGGGCAGCAAAGTATGTATCAGGCAATTTTGTTCCCGTCGTCGGCAAAGTTCTCGCAGATGCAACCGATACCGTTATTACGGCATCGCTGCTAGTTAAAAATTCGATTGGACTAGCGGGAGTCATTATTATTTTGTTCTTGTGTGCATTCCCAGCTCTAAAAATTTTGACTCTCGCTTTTATATATAATCTCGCGGCAGCCTTAATGCAGCCCCTCGGCGATACACCGATCGTAGGATGTCTGCAGGCGATTGGCAAAAGTCTTATCTATGTCTTCGCAGCGCTTGCAGCGGTCAGTCTTATGTTCTTTCTTGCGATAACGATCATGCTGACAGCTGGAAATATGACAGTAATGTTGAGGTGATCCAAATGAAGAAAATGACGAATCACAGGTACCCTTCGGTCAGAGGTCCTAATACGAAGAGGATGTAAAAACGTACAGCACGGAGGTGGATGCAGTGGAATGGCTGAGCGGATGGTTACGAGAACTCATACTGGTCGTTTTACTGGCTACCTTTGTGGATATGCTGCTTCCGAATCGCTCCATGGAGCGGTATGTCAAGCTTGTACTGAGTTTACTTATTTTGCTGACGTTAATCACCCCTTTAATCAATCTACTAAGCAGTGAACCCGATGCAAGACTTAAAGAAGCGCTTAGAGACTGGACTAAAGATGGGGCACAGATACAGGCGATGACGCTAGACGACATCCTAGATGAAGGGGAAAAGCTCCATAAGCAACAAGATCTAAAGGCTAAGGAATGGGCGGCTAAAGAAGTAGCAAATCAAATCAAAGAGCAGATCGAACGAGAAACGGAGCTTCCGGTTGAATCGGTCAGCGTTATCCTCGGAACCGAGAAAAAAACGGAGAAAAGTGCTGAACTAACCTCCATCACCCGTGTGAAAGTCACGATGGGACAAAGTAATAAAGATAGACAGTTAACGAGGAACCTAGAAAATGGACCCATTGAAATTACTCCTGTGGATCAGAATCCCATTTCAGTCCAAATATCTGATCCTGCAAAAGAAGAGGATGCACCTGAAGAGAAGCAATATGATTCAGGAGAAGAGGCAGTCTCTGTTATGACAGGAACAGAAGCAGATCAAATCACTTCTTTGATTGAAGGACAGTGGAAGGTCGATGCCAAACATATCTTTATTTTGAAGCCTGAGAGCAGCGGGGAACTGTAAACCTAATAAACCGAAAGGAGCAGCTGAAATGGGGAAACTGAGAAACAGTTTGAATAAATGGATAGGATCTTCTGAAGAAGGATCAACGAAACGAACGCAAACCTTTCGGTGGTTAATTATTGTAGGCTTAATCGGTGTGGCTATTATCATCATTAGTTCATTCATTAATGTGAAAGAGATTGATACAGAAAACGTGGGGAGAGAACCGCCGCTGGACAATAGTGTACAATCTGCTTTTGGTTCTACGGAAGGTGAGATGACTCCTTTTGATACCACCGAGCACGCTTTTGAATCCAAAATTAAAGGGATACTCGAACAAATTGTAGGCGTTGGAACGGTGGATGTCATGGTTACCATTGATTCTACAGAGGAGATTGTGGTCGAGAGAAACCGGCAGGATACACAGCAAAATACAGAGGAAACAGACGCAAATGGTGGGAAACGCAGTATAACTCAGTACACAAGAGATGGGGAAATTGTAACCTATGATATTTCAGGAGACCAAACTCCCATCATTACCAAGAAGATTAAACCTCAAATCCGCGGTGTACTCGTCGTTGCAAAAGGGGCAGAGAATAAAATTGTTAAAGATCTCATTACAGAAGCTGTCGAAAAAGGATTAAACGTCGAATCCTATCGAATATCGGTTGTACCAAGGAAACAAGAGTAGATGTATGCACCTTACCTTTAGGTGGGAGATTTAAAAACTTAAATCATTTTGGGAGGAATAAAACAATGACTAACAAAAGACAAACGATATGGCTCGTGTCCATGCTGAGTCTAATGGTCGTACTTTCTGCTTACTATCTATTCACAGAAGATACGGGGACATCTAGCCAGGTAGCAGAAACACAGCAAATCAAAGGTACGCCTAGCGATGCACAGGAAGCTTCCGCAACGAATCCGCTGGATGGACTTGTTGTAAACGAAGTTGTTACAGAAGGTCTGGTAACAGGGGAACAAACGGATGAGACCGGTGCTCCGGTTGCTCCTGATGCAGTCAAAGAAGAAGAAGTAACCTCAGAAAAAACGGATGCGGCAAAGACAGATGAAGAAGTATTGAAAGAAATGGAAGCTCAAAACACGTCCGCTTCTGCTGCTAACATATTTGAAAATTATCAATGGGAGCGTACCGCTGAGAATTCAAGAATAGAAAGTGAACTGCTTGCAACAGCAGGCGACAACAGTAAAACACCAGAAGAGAATGCAAAAGCAGTGGAGCAATTGCGTATACTAGAAGAGAAGAATTCAAAAATTACGGGGATTGAAGAGCAACTTTCTCAGCAATATACAAATGCAATTGTAGAAGAAGATAACGATCAATATAAAGTGGTCGTGATCAGCGAAAAACTGGAAGCGAAAGATGCGGTTACCATCGTTGATATGGTCATTAATGAGCTTGATGTAACACAAGATAAAGTTCGAGTACAGTATGTAAAAGAATAAACAGCGTGCTCACTTTTAGGGAAGAGCCTCGGGACAACGTTTCCGGGCTCTTTCCATTTTTAATGATTGTGATATAATACATAACGTTATCACTGTCCGAGTGAAGATGGCAGTATGCCGAAGGAGTGAACTATAATTCATGTTTAAATTAAATGAAATTAAAGAATTAATAAAGCTGATTGATGAAACTTCTGTACAAGAGGTTGAGATTGAAAACGAAGGTTCCAAACTGACAATACGCAAGCCAGGTCCGACTGAATATGTACAAGCACCAGTAAACGTAAGTACATATCCGCCTGCAACTCAGATGATGCAGCCAAATTATACACCTGCAAGCAACATGCCTGGAAATCAAGCAGCGCCTGTTCAGGAATCACCGGAGAAGACGGAGTCAAATTTACATAAGATTGTTTCGCCTATGGTGGGTACATTTTATTCCTCACCGTCGCCAGAAGCAGCAGCCTTTGTAAGTCCAGGCAGCAAAGTGACGGAGAAAACAACCGTATGTATTGTAGAAGCAATGAAACTCATGAACGAGATTGAAGCTGACGTTAAAGGCGAGATCGTTGAGATCCTCGTACAAAATGGTCAACTCGTTGAATACGGTCAACCTTTGTTCTTGGTTAAATCGGAGTAATCTCCTATTGGTGAACCACTCTGTAGTACGGTTTCATTAGAGTAAAGCTCCAAAGGAGGATATATAAATGAATTTTCAAAAAATATTGATTGCTAACCGCGGTGAGATTGCCGTTCGGATTATTCGTGCCTGTAAAGAACTTGGCATCTCAACGGTAGCTGTCTATTCAGAGGCAGACCGAGATGCGCTGCATGTACGTCTTGCAGATGAGGCGTATTGCATCGGACCTGTTCTTTCAAAAGAGAGTTATCTTAATATTACAAATATTATGAGTGTTGCAACCCTAACAGAATGTGATGCAATTCACCCTGGCTATGGTTTTTTAGCTGAGAATGCTGATTTTGCAGAAATTTGTGAGTCTTGCAATATTTCGTTTATTGGCCCATCAGCAGAGGCTATTACCAAAATGGGAGACAAAGCGGTTGCAAAACAAACGATGAGAGATGCAGGAGTACCTGTTATTCCGGGATCTGATGGACTGGTTGAAGATTTAGACCAAGCAGTTATGATTGCCCGCGATATCGGCTATCCTATTATTATTAAAGCTACCGCAGGCGGTGGAGGTAAAGGGATTCGCATCGCAGAGGATGAGGAATCTCTTGTCAAACAAATTACAGCGGCTCAGCAGGAAGCACAAAAAGCTTTCGGAAATGCCGGCGTTTATCTCGAAAAATTCTTAACAGGTATGAAACACGTAGAGATTCAGATCATTGCAGACAAGCATGGTAATGCGGTTCATTTAGGGGAAAGAGACTGCTCCATTCAGCGCAGAAGACAAAAGCTGATTGAAGAAGCACCGTGTCCGATCCTAAGCGAAGAAACGCGTCAAAGTATGGGAGATGCTGCAGTACGTGCTGCACTGGCTGTAAACTATTCTGGAGCGGGAACTCTTGAATTTTTGCTTAGCCCAGACGGGGATTTTTACTTCATGGAAATGAATACCAGAATTCAGGTAGAACATCCTGTTACAGAAATGGTTACAGGCGTCGATCTGATCAAAGAAATGATTTCTGTAATTGAAGGGAATCCGTTGTCCTTTACCCAGGAAGACATCGTGATTAACGGTTGGTCTATTGAATGCCGAATTAATGCAGAAGATCCTAGCCGTAATTTTATGCCTGCTCCAGGTAAAATCAATTTCTATTTGCCTCCTGGAGGCCCAGGCGTAAGAGTAGACAGTGCTGCGTACCAAGGTTATAACATCCCGCCATATTATGACTCTATGATTGCAAAACTAATTGTATGGGCTCCTACACGGGATGAAGCGATTAACAAAATGAGACGTGCGCTTTCTGAGTTTGCGGTAGAAGGTATTCCTACTACGATCCCATTCCATATGAGATTGCTTGAGCATCCGGTGTTTGGCAAAGGTGATTTTGATATTAAATTTTTGGAAGAAAACGAGATTTAAATGTCATAATAAGCTTGTTTGTCATAATGTCCAGCGAATGCTATAGTATGAATAATAAGTACGCGTGTCTTCTTGTGGACGTGAGGAAACTTAAACTTTGAGAGGTGTGTTGATATCATGAGCACATTGCCGACGGAATTCGAAAGAACAGAGATTGGTGAAATTCAGATTGCGCCAGAAGTGATTGAAGTAATCGCAGGTCTTGCAACCGTTGAAGTCAGCGGTGTAGCAGGAATGAGCGGTGGATTCGCTGGTGGCTTTGCTGAACTGCTTGGTCGTAAAAATTTGTCCAAGGGTGTAAAAGTCGAGGTTGGTCAACGCGAGGCTGCAGTTGACGTTTCTGTTATCATCGAATATGGAAATCGTATTCCTGATGTAGCTTCTTCCATCCAACAAAATGTGAAACGCTCCATTGAAAACATGACAGGTTTAACTGTTGTGGAAGTCAATGTGCAGGTACATGATGTTCAGTTCAAAACGGCTGAACGTATGGATGACCAGACTGAGCTGACTCCACAGCGTGTGAAATAAAATAATTGACCTAAACCCCCGGTGATCGCACCAGGGGTTTAGTCCTTCCTTTTTGACTGGATGTAAAGCTTTTTTTATTTGTTGATTGAGGAGGTTATTCTGTTCGTGGCTAAAATACTGGACAGGCTTTTGCTGTTTATCTACAGTTTAAGTGTTGGCATTATATCTGTACTGATAATCCTCCTTTTAAGCGGTCTTACTCCTGATATTGTTCCGAGTCAGTATAATGAAATGACGACTATTATTGTTATTTCGGTTGCCGCTGTTCTGTTTTTACTTAGTATGCGGTTCTTCTATATTTCTGTTCGCAGAGACCAAGGTTCGCTGCCATCTGTTGATCAGCGGACGGAGTATGGCGATGTCCAGATTTCGATGGAAACGATTGAAAATCTTTGTCTGAAGGCTTCATCTAAATTCCGAAGTGTTCGTGATGTAAAGTCTCGTATCCATGTTACGGAAGCGGGTCTTGAGATTACAATTCGTGCGATCGTTGACGGAGAAAGTTCGATTCCGCAGCTGACAACAGAATTACAGAAAGCAATTCATGACTATGTACAAGAAATTACAGGAATCCCGGTATCTCATGTATCGGTATATATTGCTAATCTTGTGCAATCACCGAACTATAAGAGCCGAGTAGAATAGAGGTGACTCACGGATGCCGTGGAAAGAAATCTGGGAGAGTCATAGAGGTCGGATTACTGGAATTGCCGGAGGATTATTTTTCGGTATTGTTTATTTGATGTTTGGTTTTTGGGATATGTTGTTCTTTGCACTCGTGGTGTTTATCGGATATACGCTTGGCAGAAGAAGTGATGAGAGATTACCCCTTGTTTTTCCTTGGAGAAACTGGATGGGGTATCTATCTGAACGCTGGCGTCCATTCAAATAAGACCTGTGATATGCTATTTTTGCCAAAAAGAGCTGCAGTTTCTTCATGTCCATTTTTGGGAAAAAATCAGCATGCCATAGGTTTTTTTTGTGTGAAGAATAAGGATAATAGGTTATGTATATGAGAAAGAAGCAGGAGGCAGGAAATGAAAAGACGTTTGGCGAGGGAATTTGTAGTACAAAGTCTGTATTCAATGGAAATGAACGCTGTGGAGGCTGAGCAAGCAGTAAATATGCTCTTTCAGGAAGCAGCGGAAGAGAATGAAGGGGAAGTTGAAGTTAAGAGTGAAGATGCAATGCGTGCATACGTACTTGAGCATGTTCGCGGGGTATGGGAAACTAAAGATGCACTCGACAAACTTCTTGTCGATTATCTGAAAGGCTGGCAAGTAAGCCGTCTATCCAGAGTCGATCGTCAAATTTTGAGATTGGCAGCTTATGAGATGTTGTATCGTGAAGATGTACCTGCAAAAGTATCTGTTAACGAGGCGATCGAGTTGTCCAAACATTTTGGTACAGTGGAATCCGGTAAGTTCGTTAATGGTGTACTTGGAAAAATGATTCAGGATATTGATACTTTGAAATCAAACCTCTAGTCAAATCAAGGGAGAGAAGAGACATGACGGCAACGATTATTAGCGGAAAACAAGTATCTGAAGAAATTCGTAGAGGAATAACAGAAGAAGTGACACAGCTGAAAGAACAGGGCGTTGTTCCAGGGCTTGCTGTAGTTCTTGTTGGAGAAGACCCAGCTTCACAAGTTTATGTACGCAATAAGGAAAAAGCGTGTCATGATCTTGGTTTCTATTCTGAAGTACACCGCCTTTCTGCAGATACGTCTGAAGAAGAGCTTCTTGCACTAGTTGATCGTTTGAACCGTCAGATGAGTATTAATGGAATTTTGGTGCAATTGCCTCTACCGGGGCATATTGACGAGAAGAAAGTGATAAATGCAATTTCCGTGGACAAAGATGTAGATGGATTCCATCCTATAAATGTTGGTAATTTAGTGATTGGAGACGACAGTTTGCTTCCTTGTACACCGGCAGGAGTTATTGAACTTATCAAGCGTACCGGGCTAGAAATTAGCGGGAAACATGCCGTTGTTATTGGTCGCAGTAACATTGTAGGTAAACCGGTATCTCTGCTTCTACAACGCGAAAATGCTACAGTGACCATGTGTCATTCACGTACAGCGAATATGCAGGAGCTTGCAAAGCAAGCAGATATCCTTGTTGTAGCAATTGGCCGTGCTAACTTCATTGACGCAAGTTATATTAAAGAAGGCGCAGTTGTCATCGACGTAGGCATGAATCGTCTAGAGACTGGAAAACTTGCAGGCGATGTTGATTTTGAAAGTGCAAAAGAAATATCGGGTGCGATTACCCCTGTTCCTGGTGGAGTGGGACCGATGACAATTACGATGCTCATGCAAAATACGCTGCTTTCCGCAAAACGTGCTCATGGTCTGAATTAAAAAGGGGTGTTCTGATGGCAGAACAGCGGATTTACTCTATAAAAGATATCAATCGTTATATTCGAATGAAGATGGATTCAGATAACCTGTTGTCTAGTGTATGGATCCGCGGGGAAATATCGAATTTTACGCATCATTCGAGCGGTCATATGTACTTTACCCTGAAAGATGAAGGAAGCCGAATTAAGTCGATTATGTTTGCAACACATAATCGGCGTCTTCCCTTCATTCCGAAGGAAGGAGCGAGAGTCATCGCTCAAGGAAATATCACCGTATTTGAACGAGATGGACAATATCAATTTTATGCAACCCAAATGCAGCCTGACGGTATCGGCAGTCTGTATTTGGCTTATGAACAATTAAAAAAGAAACTAGAACAAGAAGGCCTGTTTGCTGCGCAGCGCAAACGTCCTTTGCCACGATATCCAAAAACGATTGGCGTAATCACCTCACCGACTGGTGCAGCAGTGAGAGATATTATTACCACCATCACTCGCCGCTATCCACTTGCTGAGGTTATTTTATATCCTGTGGTTGTACAAGGTAAGGCTGCTGCGGCATCGATCGTAAGAGCGCTTCGCGCGGTGAATCAAATGGAAGAGGCAGATGTGGTTATTGTAGGCCGCGGAGGCGGCTCTTTAGAGGAACTGTGGGCGTTTAATGAGGAGATCGTCGCAAGAGCGATTACGGAGTCTGAAATTCCTGTCATCTCAGCGGTAGGTCATGAAACCGATTTTACAATTGCTGATTTTGCCGCAGATGTTCGTGCAGCTACCCCAACAGCGGCGGCAGAACTTGCCGTTCCGCACCAATTGGAACTGAAGGACCAAGTTGACGTTATGAAGCGCAGATTGAAGCAAAGTTTGATGACGAGAGCAAGACATGGAAGGGAACGCCTGAATCAGTTATCCCGTTCATCTGTGTTAGTGAACCCAAGCCGTTCTCTAATTCAGCACACAGAGCGATTAGATCAGCTGACCATGAGACTTTCGCGATCTACAGATTCTAAGCTGCGTTTTGCACGTGAAAAACAAGAACGGATGAAGATCTCTTTGTCCAGATTTAATCCATCAGATCAAGTTGCCGCAGCTCAGAAGCAGGTTATACAAAACCGGAGACAGCTCGAAGCTGCAATGCGAATTCAAATAAAAGAAACACGTCAGAAGCTAGGATCAAATCTTAGGCATCTGGACGCATTAAGTCCTTTGAAGGTAATGTCGAGAGGCTATAGCCTTGTCTATAATGAGGACGAAAAACAGCTTGTGAAATCAACCAACGATGTATTACCAGGTGATGTAATTAAGATCAAGCTGAGTGATGGCGGACTCTCCTGTCAAGTGTGGGAAATAAAGGAGGATAATAAGGATGACAAATGAAGCGGAACTCAGTTTTGAAGCAGCGATGGCTGAACTCGAATTAGTGGTTAACCAGCTCGAACGAGGGGATGTTCCTTTGGAACAAGCGATCGAGCTATTCCAACGTGGAATGAAGCTGTCTCAGCTCTGTAATCATAAGCTTGAGCAAGTAGAACGCAAAATTGAGATTATAGTAGAAGAAGATGGAGCTTACCGCAAACAAGCATTTGGAGGCATGGAAGAAGAGGGCGGTGTCTCTCTGTGACGAGACCTTCTGTAGAGCTCTATATCCAGAACATCGCTGACATACTCATGAATGAACTTGAACATGTTATACCGGCGAATTGGGATGTACCAACTCATTTAAAAGAATCGATGATGTACTCGCTTATGGCGGGCGGAAAAAGACTACGCCCTGTCCTCGTGCTTGCAGCTACAGAAGCCTTTGGAGTAGATCGTAAAGCGGCATTACCGGTAGCGGCTGCCGTAGAGATGGTGCATACCTATTCACTTATCCATGATGATCTTCCGGCTATGGATAATGATGATTATCGCAGAGGAAGACTCACGAATCATAAAGTGTACGGAGAAGCTATGGCAATTCTCGCTGGAGATGCGCTGTTAACGCATGCTTTTTACAGTATTATTCAATCTGGTAGAAAGTATGGCATCCCTGCGGATCGTTTGCTTGATATCGTTGAAGATTTATCTGAATATGCGGGTGCACGCGGAATGGTCGGCGGTCAGGTTGCGGATATGGAAGGTGAGCAAGGAATGACCTCTATGTCTCAACTAGAATATATCCATCTTCACAAAACAGGAGATTTAATGATTTTTTCGCTTGTAGCGGGAGGTCGTATCGCGGGAGCAAACGAAGAACAACTTCAAGCTTTACGTATTTTTGGACGAGATTTGGGGCTTGCTTTTCAGATACAGGACGATATTCTTGATCTGATCGGTGATGAACAGAAACTTGGAAAGAAAACACAGAGTGATGTTGCCCAGCAGAAGGTAACTTATCCTTACTTTATTGGGATGGAAGAATCTGTAGCTGAAGTGAAACGCCTTACACAATCGGCTAAGGATGCACTTATTCAAGGGGAAATTCCTGACCCAGCACGTCTATTTGAAATAGCAGATTATCTCATGAAACGGGATCATTAATCTGAAAACCGCCTAAAATCATGATCGGAAAATGACGAAATTTATGATTTAGGTTGTGATGTGATATAATGGGGACTATGTTTGGAGATACTTATCAAAAATTTATGAAGGAAAGCGGGGATTTCACGTGCTGCTTCCACAAATTAAGGAACCTAACGATCTGAAATCATTGTCTGTGGATGAACTAGTCTCTCTATCTGAAGAAATACGTCAATTTCTCATTGAGAAGCTATCGTACACAGGGGGGCATCTGGCGCCGAATTTGGGAGTGGTAGAGCTCACGGTTGCCCTGCATTACTGCTATAACAGTCCAAAAGATAAAATGATATATGATGTTGGTCATCAATCTTATGTTCATAAGGTACTTACAGGGCGTATGGACCGCTTTGATACGCTTCGCAAATATAAGGGAATGTCTGGATTTGTGAAACGAAATGAAAGTGAGCATGACGTCTGGGAAGCCGGTCACAGCAGTACTTCACTGTCAGCTGCCATGGGGATGGCTTATGCCCGGGATCTAAAAGGCGAAGACAACAAGGTCATTGCGATTATTGGTGACGGCGCATTAACAGGCGGTATGGCTTTTGAAGCACTGAATCACATCGGTCATGAACAGAAAAAAATGATGGTTATTCTAAATGATAATGAAATGTCTATTGCACCTAATGTCGGGGCTATGCATAATTATTTGAGTAAAATTCGTTCGGATCGTCATTATTTGAAAGCTAAAGATGAAGTCGAATATTTATTAAATAAAATTCCTGCTATTGGCGGAAGATTAGCTAAATCCGCTGGATGGCTGAAAGACAGTTTTAAATATATGATGGTACCAGGTGTTCTTTTTGAAGAACTTGGTTTTACTTATCTTGGACCTGTTGATGGTCATGATTTGCCGAAACTGATTGAAACATTTAAACAAGCAGATAATGTAAATGGTCCGGTTCTTGTTCATGCAGTAACAACCAAAGGTAAAGGTTATAAACCGGCAGAAGCCGATTCTGTTAAATGGCATGGTATTTCCCCGTATAAGATTGAATCAGGACAAGTACTGAAATCAGTGGGAAATCCGATGTATACCGATATATTTGGTCAAACCTTAATTGAACTTGCAAAACAGGATGATCGAATTGTTGCTGTCACTCCTGCTATGCCGGGTGGTTCAGGCCTCATTCCATTTAGTAAAGAGTTTCCTGACCGGATGGTCGATGTAGGAATTGCAGAACAGCATGCGGCAACAATGTGTGCATCACTTGCTATGGAAGGTCTTAAACCCGTATTTGCTGTTTATTCAACCTTCATGCAAAGAGCATATGATCAAATCGTACATGATATCTGCCGGCATAATGCTAATGTCATGTTTGCTATTGACCGTGCAGGTTTCGTAGGACCTGATGGGGAAACTCACCAAGGTGTCTATGATGTGGCGTTCATGCGTCATATTCCAAATATTGTGATCATGATGCCTAAGGATGAGAATGAACTTAGACATATGATGAAGACGGCACTCGAATATAATGATGGACCGATTGCTTACCGCTATCCTAGGCTCAATGTTGTCGGTGTTCCGATGGATCAGGAACTGAAGACGATTCCAATTGGTTCCTGGGAGACACTAAGACAAGGTGAGAAATACAGCATTATTTCTGCTGGCCCAATGATCCAGGTGGCGGAAGAAGCTGCAGAAATGCTGAAACGCGATGGTATGCAGGTAAGTGTAATTAATGCCCGATTCTTCAAACCACTGGATCATGAACTCTTAATGGAGCTTGCTCAGAATGATACGAAGATGATTGTACTTGAAGAAGCTTGTGAAGCAGGCAGTCTCGGAAGCAGCATACTTGAATTTTTCTCTGAAAAAGGAATGTATGAAGCAAAAGTTCATCTTATGGGGATTCCAGATTTGTTTGTTGAACACGGCAGTGTGAAGGAACAACGGGAAGAGGTCGGTCTTACGGCAGAATCAGTGTGTGAGGAAATGCGCAAGCTAAAGTTGCAATATGCTTATGATCTTCCAAAAACAAGTCTGCCTTCCTGAGCCCATCACTTAAATATTTTGGAACAGGAGAAACTCATGTCAGTCCCTAAAGAACGAATTGATATATTATTGGTAGAACAAGGGTTTTATGCAAGCCGTGAAAAAGCAAAAGCCGCCATTATGGCGGGGCTTGTTCTGGCTGATGAAGAACGGATTGAGAAGCCAGGAATGAAAGTTCCTAGAGAGTCCGTTTTAAAGGTAAAAGGTGCAGTACATCCTTATGTGGGCCGCGGAGGTTTGAAGCTGGAAAAAGCGATCAAACACTTCCATCTGAACATGGAAGGAAGAACGATGCTCGATATTGGTTCGTCCACTGGCGGATTCACCGATTGTGCTCTGCAGCACGGCGCTGCTCATGTGTATGCAATTGACGTAGGTTATAATCAGCTGGACTGGTCATTACGTAATGATCCGCGCGTAACGGTGATGGAAAGAACCAATTTCAGATATGTAACTCCTGAAGATCTTGCAGGACCTGTACCTGATGTAGCGAGTATTGATGTATCTTTTATTTCCTTAAAAATCATTCTTCCTCCGCTGCTGAATCTGCTTAAGCAACCCGCAGATATTGCTGCGCTGATCAAGCCTCAGTTTGAGGCTGGCCGTGAGAAGGTTCCTAAAACAGGTGTTATACGAGAGCCTAAAGTGCATGCAGAAGTGCTGCATTCCATTATTGCATATGGGAAGGAACTCGGCCTTGAACTCCAAGATCTCACCTTCTCTCCAATTACAGGAGGCGAAGGAAATATTGAGTTTCTTGCACACTGGAGATTAAATCCTCCTGAGATGAGGACAGAATCATCCATAGATACAGATGCTTTGATTCAGTCTATCGTGAAACAAGCATCGAATACATTTACCTGAAACTCATCTTCGGATGAGTTTCTTTTACTGAAAAGGGATACTCACCGGCTATCCACTACAGGAAATTGAACTTAAGTTCACGAATATTTTCTGTAGAGGTGGTTGCATGGAAGGTCAATATGACAAAGTGGTTATCGTATTTTTTGGTTTAACCGTGTTGATCTGGATATTATATGGTGTACGTAAATGGCTTCAAGACCCTGCGCCTGAACATATGCCTGATCTTGTGTTAAACGAAGAAATTCAGGAACATCCGGCTCTTCGTATTTTAGAGAGAGAAGGATATGAAGTTATTGGTGGGAAATTAAAGGTTCCGCTCTCTTTTCAGGTGAATCAAAATACGCTCTACAGCAGATTATTTATTGATTATGTAGCCGAGAAGGAAGACGAGGTTTATATCGTAAAAACATCCCGAAGCCGGATGCCTGTTGAATGGACTGGGTCAGGGATTAGAGATCGAATGCTTCTGTATCTTTTGCTCTATCCAACTTGTGATGGTCTTCTTTATGTGGATACAGATGAAGATACAGTCAAGCGTATATCATTACTGGATGAAGATGATTATTTGTATGATCCAGGCGATGAGTAAAAATGAATAATAATTGCACGACAATTGGAGGCATGTATGAAAGGGCAACGACATATTAAAATTCGCGAAATCATCAGTCAAAATGATATCGAAACACAGGACGAGTTGGTGGAAGCACTGCGTAAGTCTGGATATCAGGTAACGCAAGCTACCGTCTCAAGAGATATTAAAGAACTTCTTCTTATAAAGGTGCCTACAGAAGATGGCAGGTATAAATACTCTTTACCGACAGATCAAAGGTATAACCCGGGACAAAAATTAAAACGGGCTTTAGTCGATAATTTTCTTAGTATCGATCACACTACGAATCTTGTGGTTATGAAGTTCCTTCCAGGTACAGCAAATTCCGTAGCAGCGCTCCTTGATAACATTGAATGGCCGGAAATTATGGGAACAATCAGCGGTGATGATACCATCCTTGTGATTTGCCGAACCGAAGAAAACAGTAAGTCATTCATTAATCAAATCATGGGATACATTTCGTAAAATATAATAAAAAAGTGAGCGAACATACGTTTCTTTTTCGAAGAAAATAGTGTAAAGTATAAACGAAGATGAAAAAAGCAAACGGACGTTCCCTAAGGTTTTTTTTTGGGGATGTAATTACACGTAATTTACGTGATCATCGGAGGTGCAATGCTGTGCTTTCTACACTATCTATTCGCAATTTAGCAGTTGTTGAAGCTGTGGATGTCCATTTCCATGCGGGATTTCATGTACTTACCGGGGAAACGGGCGCAGGTAAATCAATTATTATAGATGCACTTGGTCTTATTGCTGGAGGCAGAGGATCAGCTGATCTCATACGATATGGCTGTGATAAAGCGGAAATGGAAGCGATGTTTGAACTTCCAGGATCTCACCCCGTATGGCAGACATTAGCGGGGCTTGGTATCCAGGCTAAACCAGACGAGCATTTGATTATACGTCGAGAACTCATTTCCACGGGGAAAAGTGTATCTCGAATCAATGGACAACTAGTTAACTTGACCATGTTACGTGAGGTTGGAGAACAGCTTATTAATATCCATGGACAACATGAACACCAAAGTTTATTGCGGGCAGAGAAGCACTTAGGTCTGCTCGATACATATGGAGAAAGTATCATTGGTCCGATAAAGCTGAAATATACAGAGCAATATAAAGCATTTGTGAAAGTAGAAAAAGAAGTTCGTCAGCTTCAAGAGTCAAGCCAAAAAGCATATCAATTACTTGATATGTACCGGTTTCAGTTAGAAGAAATTGCTGCCGCTAACCTTGTACCGGGTGAGGATGAATTACTGCATGAAGAAAAGGTCAAACTATCCCATAGCGAAAAAATGATGGATTCCGTTGCAGGAGCTTATGATATTCTCCAAGGTTCTCAGGGGCTAGAGGCGGTTAGTTACGCGATCTCTAAGCTTGAAGACATAAGCGGATATGATCAAAGAGGGATTAAACCTATTTTAGAACAGCTTCAGTCTGCTTTTTATCAATTAGAAGATGCTGCTTTTCAGCTTCGCGGGTATCGTGATGATATTGAATTTAACCCAGCGAGACTTGGTGAAGTGGAAGAACGACTGAATATGATTACCGGTCTAAAGCGTAAATATGGAGACAATGTGGAAGCTATTCTCAAATATTATGCCCAAATCGAACGGGAAACGGATCAACTTGAAAATAAAGATGAGCGCATGGAAAAATTACTCGCCGAACGTGATCGTTACTTGGCAGAATTACTCATCACAGCAGAAAAAATGAGTCTAGCTCGTAAGAAATGTGCAGAAGAATTATCAGAAAAAGTGGAACGAGAACTAAAGGATCTACAGATGGAACGAACATCCATGAAGGCTCAGATTTCTGTTGTAGAAGACCCTCGCGGAGTGGAATGGAATGGCCAGCGGATTCGGATTACGAAACAAGGAATTGACAGTGTAGAATTTCTGATATCGGCAAATCCCGGTGAACCCCTTAGGCCCCTAGGCAAGATCGCTTCGGGTGGTGAGATGTCGCGGATTATGCTTGCCCTAAAAAGCATTTTTGCTAGACATGATCAAATCCCTGTATTGATCTTTGATGAAGTCGATACCGGAGTAAGCGGAAGAGCAGCTCAATCCATTGCAGAAAAATTATTTCTTCTATCCTCCACTTGTCAGGTCTTTTCAATTACACATTTACCACAAGTGGCTTGTATGGCAGATCATCAATATCTAATTGAGAAAAAAGTGCACGATGAACGGACAATGACACAGGTCGAAGAACTTTCTGAAGAGGGACGAATTATGGAACTTGCAAGAATGCTTGGCGGTGTTGAAATTACAGAAAAAACAAGACATCATGCACAAGAAATGCTTAAACTTGCGGAAGCCAAAAAAGGGGCTGAAGTACTTACGGAGCAATGATTGACAGTAATAAAAGACCAAGTCCAAGGTTATGTTATAGTTACGCAATTGGCGACCACCTTTCGTCAAGCGAACGAAGCAAAGGGAGTGTGACAGCCACTTGAAGCTTAACCTTGGAAAGAAACTTATTGGACTTATTGTTGTCTTATCTATCTGTCTGTTCGGACAGACCCTATTGCCCGTGTTTAGTTATGCCTCATTGCCAAATGAGCTTCGTTTATTAGCTGGACGGGAGACACACCTCGAAGTATCTGCGCCTGTGGATGCGACCGTCTCTGATCAATCAGAGGTACTGCAAGTAAAGACAGAAACCTCCTCTAAACTTTCGGTTTCTTCCAGGCAACATTCCATTCATCTGAACCCTCAACAAGAGGGAACGACGAAACTTACATGGAAGTTGTTTGGTAAAATCCCGCTTAAAACGACAGATGTGGTTGTCGTACCTGATTTAAAGGTAGTACCTGGGGGACAAACGATTGGAGTTAAGGTAAAGTCAGCTGGTATTCTGGTTGTAGGACATCACCAGGTACACGTTAAGAGTAAGGATCCTGTATCACCAGGGGAAGAGGCAGGAATCAAACTGGGTGACTTATTGACTCATATGAATGGCGAGGCGATCACGGGAGTGAATGCTGTTGCTGATACCGTTCTTGAATCAGGAAAGATGAAGAAACCCATTGATATTACCTTATCTCGCCAAGGGAAGGTCATCAAGACAAAGTTAACTCCTGTTTTTGATGAAGAAGATCAGGTTTGGCGTCTTGGCCTTTACATCCGGGACTCAGCCGCGGGTGTGGGTACTTTAACTTTCTACGCACCAGATCAAGGAGTGTATGGAGCTTTAGGCCATGTGATCACTGACATGAATACGCAAACGCCAATTGTGGTTGGCAGTGGCGAGATTGTTCAGTCTAATGTTACTTCCATCGCAAAGAGCGAATCTGGCGATCCGGGTGAGAAACGAGCTATTTTTACTAAAGAAAGCAGAATCCTTGGAAATATCGAAAGAAATACTCCCTTTGGAATTTTTGGAAAAATGCCTGTTAATCCAGAACACAGTTTATATCAAAAGCCAATTCCTGTCGCATTTGCACATGAAGTGAAAGAAGGACCTGCTGAAATTTTAACGGTTCTTGAAGGACAAAAAGTGGAACGATTCACGGTTGATGTCGTTCATGTCTCACCTCAAGAAAATGCAGCTACAAAAGGACTTGTTATTCGAATTACCGATAAACGTCTCATTGATAAGACCGGTGGTATTGTGCAGGGTATGAGCGGCAGCCCAATTATCCAGAATGGCAAACTTATTGGAGCTGTAACCCATGTTTTTGTGAATGATCCTAAATCGGGTTATGGATGTTTCATTGAATGGATGTTAGAAGATGCTGGCGTAGTAATCCCTAATAAGCAAACAATGAATCTTAAGGCGAGTTAGCCTTAAGATTTTTTGTCGAATACATAAGAAGAAAATCATAAAATGAAATAAAATACAATATTATAAATCAATGGCTAAAAAAAATAAAGAAAATATTTTTCGACAGAAGGATTTTCCTTTTCTATGTCGAAAATCTTAAGCTGTAAGGGAATGAGAATCAACAATTGTCTAAGGGAGGAAAAACATTTGCAAAATATTGAAATATTATTGGCTGATGATAACCGGGAGTTCACTAATTTACTAGCTGAATATATATCTAATCAAGAGGACATGGAAGTAACAGGCATCGCTTATAACGGTGAGGAGGTACTTCAGATCATTCAAGAAGCAAAATCTGTACCAGACGTATTAATTCTTGATATCATCATGCCTCATCTTGACGGTCTAGGGGTGCTTGAACGCTTGCGTGAAATGAATTTGTCTCCACAGCCCAAGGTCATCATGTTGACTGCTTTTGGCCAAGAGAATATAACTCAGCGTGCTGTACAGTTAGGAGCTTCTTATTATATTTTGAAGCCGTTTGATATGGAAGTCCTTGCAAATCGAGTAAGGCAGCTATTTGGTGCACAAGCAATCGCAAGTAATGGTTCTCAAATGATATCCTCCTCCCACAAATCAAATGTTGTACCTATCGGAAAATCAAGAAATTTGGATGCAAGTATTACTTCCATTATTCACGAAATTGGTGTACCTGCCCATATTAAGGGGTACCAATATCTGCGTGAAGCGATCACTATGGTATACAACAACATCGAAATACTCGGAGCTATTACCAAAACATTATATCCGGCCATCGCGGAGAAGTTCAAAACAACTCCATCAAGGGTTGAACGTGCGATTCGCCATGCTATTGAAGTTGCTTGGACTCGGGGTAATATCGATTCGATCAGTCATTTGTTTGGATACACGATTAACATCAGCAAATCAAAACCTACAAATAGTGAGTTTATTGCTATGGTTGCAGATAAGTTGCGGATCGAAAATAAAGTATCCTAATGATGAATTGGAATTGGTCTGTTAACACGTATGGACAAAGCCCTTCGAACCTTATAAAAAAATGCGCTTACCGGAAGAGAAGGTAGGCGCTTTTTCGGGAATGATGAAAGGGGAAGAGACCTATGTTATGGTTAGCGATCATAGGTATTGTAGCTTTATTCTTTATTTGGTTGACTTATAAACGATTTCGCATAGGTAAAGCAGAAAAAACTTCCAATGTGGTCTATTTGGATCATTATCGCAAAATGAATCAAAATAAGACGATGAAAAAAGTCCAGAAGTGTGAAAAATGCAATAAGTATAAAAGACTTCATTTTTATGCAAGTCCTTCTGGAAAAATTACAGGTTTATGCAAAGAATGTGAAGTTAATAATAAAAGTAATCAGATGCTTAGAATATAACCAAAATCCATAGTTTACGACAAGTCCCACTTTTGGTGATAATTACATGCGAATAGCCTTTGCTTTCGTTAAAGAGTTGTAGTACATTAGCAGAGAATAAGGAGGTTTCTAATGTACTCAAGCAAACAAGACGACACACTATATATTATGACATACACACTGAACAGTGGTGTTAAGGGGACAGTTCCATTGTCCAATAAACAGATTCAGGAATGGATCCATTGTTACAGGAACGATACGAAGTTTATTGCAGAGATCGGTAAAGAATTCTTTGGATTAAATCCTTCACTTGTCTCTGACTTTAAAGTTCAAAATCAGTTCTCTGACTATCAGAATGTAATCGTGCCTGTTCAACAACAAGATAATATGGATCGTCTATCAACCGCATATCGTGCCAATGAAATTTTAATGAAAATTGATTGCAAATGTGGAACTGCTTATGTTACCGAGTCTCCGTATAAACGAACAAAGTGGTATTGCACCAAGTGCAAGGAAATTGTATTCTTGGACCCGAAAAAAGGAATGGTAGAGACATCCCGCGGTGATGCTTACTATATGACTAATAAGTATTTTGTTACACGGGAACAATAATGAATAGAATGATGTGCACAGCTACCGCTTTGTCGACAGCTGAAAAATAAAGGAGTGCCGGGTGTATACCGGACACTCCTTTATTTAATTTCCTTAATCACATTTCACTTTGTGAGGAGGAACAAAACATTTGCGGCATCTTGGTTCGTATGCCTCTGAGTCTCCGATCATAACGACAGGACCTAGGGTGACCGGCTCCCCATTGACGATACGCTGGGTAAATGCTGCATCAGGGCTTCCGCATACAGCGCAGAAGGCAGATAGTTTTTCAATATCATCGGACATGGCAAGCAAACCGCCAACAAAACCGAATTCTTTACCGCGGTAATCCATATTTAAACCATCGACGATGACGTGTTTCCCGCAATAAGCGAGTTCTTCGGCAATATCCATAATTTCTCTGCTGAAGAACTGTACTTCATCGAAAGCAACAACATCTGCATCTTTTGTTTGTTCAAGAATTTGTTCCACAATTTGCGGAGTAAGTTGTTTTGGAATGGGGATTGCAGGTAATTTGTAACCGATCCGACTAACGATTTCGTCGATTTCAAATCGGTCATCTTCAACAGGTTTATAGGCAACGACCTTCCGGCGTCCATATTTCATTAATTTTTGACAGCGTCTGATCAGTTCCCCTGATTTTTCACTGAACATGGGTCCGGTAATAACAGTAATACGACCTTTTGACACAGCGATATCTTCCTCTCTTTAGCACAATCCGCTCTAAAACTTTTGGTTTCCCCAAAAGAGCCATTATAGAGTAACATAAATAAAAGCACAGAAGCCACTATTTTGTTAGATCATGGAGTGTAAAATTATGCACAATTTCTTCTAACATGATATGGTTGATAATGATGAGGTGATAATGATGAATAATGATGAAAAATATAGTGCTTGGCAAAAGAAGTTTGAGTTACTGCAAGAAAAGGGAACACTTAGTCCAGATGCAGAAAAATTCATATCTGATTTACTAGCTGAATTCTCCGCTGTACAAGCACAGAATCAACGGTTGAAAAAACAAATATTGCAAAAAGCAACAGGGGATTCGAGAATGTCAACGAAACTTAGAGATGCCCTGTATGAATAAGCAGAAAATAAAAAGCCTTCTTAATTGTTAAGAAGGCATAAGATTTATTATTGTTCAAATTGGTCTACAGATACTGCTTCTTTAGGTCTTTCATCGCTTAACTTTTCCGGAAAAACGATCCCGAGTGTAATTCTAGCGATCATGGCAATCGTAATACCAATCCCTGCAAACATGTAAATGATCGTAAACAATTTGCCAAAAGTCGTAACTGGAGCGAGCGTAGGATGACCGATGGTTGTTAAAGTAACTGCAGAAAAGTAGAGTGCATCAATATAACTCATATTCTCTACACTGGAATAAAAAAGAGTTCCTGAGAGCAGGGTAGCTAAGGTCAAGGTTAAAAGAGCAAGAAATCTCTTATCTTTAAAACCATGGAATAATCCTTTGAGTAATCGTTTGAGTGTAAGTAAAAATGAAATCATGGTCAGAAGCCCCTATCTTCGAAAAAGATATATAAGAGTAACATTATATTGAATCCAGCCGTAAAGGTAAAGTTTCTCATAAGGGGCGTCTGGCTATGCATCCATATCTGGTTTTTGTTTGAAACGAGGTCCGACATAATTACGTTTTCGATCACGAAACAGAATCCAGCCGCCAAGGAAAGCCATGCACGTGGCGAATAGAAGAATGCCTAAGCTGAAGTGAAGCCATTCAAAGCGCGGGACGGTTACAAGATCATCACCATGAGCAGCATAATAATGAAACAACGAATCTTTGATCATTAAAAAACCTTTCATGGCTCCAAGACCAGGAATAACGAGGATGACAATGGCAAGAAAGCGGGAAAGCATAAGCTTCATCGTGCAAAAACCCCTTCTCATACGCATGTAGTATTTCTATATGATACCTTGTCTTCTAGTTACTGTCTATTAGATGGGCTTGTTTTGTGATTCCAGAGAAGTGAGAGTACAATAGAACATAAATTAATAACAACGTGGAAGAATTGGGGGAATGATTTTTTATGGCAATAGAATGTGATGTTGCAATCTTGGGCGGGGGAACAGGTGGCTATGTGGCTGCGATCCGGGCTGCGCAATTAGGTAAATCTGTCGTTATTGTAGAAAAAGATAAACTTGGCGGAACGTGTCTTCACCGCGGTTGTATTCCAAGCAAGGCACTGCTTCGAAGTGCAGAAGTATATGCAGATATTAAAGATAGCGTAAGTTACGGTATTGAAACTTCGGGGGCGACGTTAGTATTCCCTAAAGTTCAAGAAAGAAAAGAAGCCATCGTTGAGCAGCTCCATCAGGGTGTTCAGTATTTGATGCGTAAAAATAAGATCACCGTTTTGCATGGAAAAGGAAGAGTCATTGGTCCTTCGATTTTTTCTCCAAAAAGCGGAGCTCTTGCTGTAGAACTTGATAATGGAGAGATGGAAAATGTAGTGTCGGCAAATCTGATTATTGCTACAGGAACTCGTCCTAGAACGCTGCCTGGACTCGAACCTGAAGGCGATAAGATTATGACAAGCGACGAGGCTCTTCGAATGGACGACCTGCCGGATTCCATCATTATTGTTGGCGGCGGAGTTATTGGAGTAGAATGGGCATCCATGCTATCTGATTTTAATGTAAAAGTGACTCTTGTTGAGGCAGCAGATCACATTCTTCCCCAAGAAGATCAAGAGATTGCTGCTGAAATGAAACGATTGCTTGTCAAACGAGGAGTAGAGGTAAGAACAGGTTCCCAGGTCATGACGGATACATATATAGACCATGGTGATTCACTTTCGATTGATATACAGTCGAGTGCGGGAAGCGAAACTTTATCCGCTTCGAAAATATTAATCTCGGTCGGTCGAGTAGCAAATGTCGAGAATATTGGCATTGAGAACACGGATATAAAATTATCAAATGGATTCATTGAGGTGAATAAGCAGTTACAGACCGCTGTTCCTCATATTTATGCGATCGGCGATTGTATCGGAGGCCTCCAGCTTGCCCATGTTGCTTCCCATGAAGGAATCCGTGCCGTACATCATATGTCAGGCGAAACCGTACATGCGACTCCGGATCAATTTATTCCAAGAGCCATCTATTCTAGACCTGAAGCAGCGAGTGTTGGATATACAGAAAAGCAAGCTAGAGAACTTGGTTATAAGGTGAAGATTGGGAAGTTTCCTTTTCAAGCGATTGGCAAAGCCTTGGTACACGGACATCAAGAAGGCTTTGTGAAAGTAATTGCGGATGAGGACACCAATGATATTTTGGGAGTTCATATGATTGGAACTCATGTTACAGATCTGATCAGTGAAGCAGCGCTTGCTCAGCTATTAGATGCAACTCCTTGGGAAATAGGACAGCTTGTGCATCCTCATCCCTCTTTATCGGAGATTATGGGAGAAGCAATGCTTGCCGTAGACGGTAATGCAATCGGAATGTAAATGCCTGCTTTACCCGTTATCTAGTAAGTGGATATGAAACATGACACTTATCATGAATGTGGTTTATCTCTTTTCTTTTTGCAAATAAAACGAGTATAATGAGCTTAAGCCAAGTCTTAGTACCAGGTTATAAGACAAGACAACAATACCTAAGACGCTTGAGCTACTCTAAAAGGAGGGTTCGCTAGTTTTGAACTTAAATAATATGACTTCTAAACAGTACAAACATAATGAGCTTGGTCTATCTGATGGTCAGGTTATTGATATGTACAAATATATGCTCCTGGCCCGTAAATTTGATGAACGCTGTATGCTTTTACAAAGAGCGGGAAAAATCAATTTCCACGTTTCCGGTATCGGTCAAGAGACAGCTCAGGTAGCTGCTGCTTTTGCGCTTGATCGTGAAAAGGATTATTTCCTGCCTTATTATCGAGATTATGGATTTGTTATGGCCGTAGGAATGACGCCGCGTGAACTCATGCTGTCCGCTTTTGCGAAAGCAGAAGACCCGAATAGTGGAGGGCGCCAAATGCCTGGTCATTTTGGAAGCAAACGACTTCGCATTGTAACAGGTTCAAGTCCTGTAACTACGCAGGTACCTCATGCAGTCGGCTTTGCACTTGCAGCGAAAATGCAAAAGAAAGATTTTGTATCTTTCGTTACTTTTGGCGAAGGTTCGAGTAATCAGGGGGACTTCCATGAAGGAAGTAACTTTGCGGGCGTTCATAAACTTCCAGTTATTATCATGGTTGAAAATAATCAGTATGCCATCTCTGTGCCTGTTCACAAACAGCTTAGCGGAAAAGTAAGTGATCGTGCTTTGGGATATGGCTTCCCGGGAATCCGTGTAGATGGTAATGATGCTCTTGCTGTGTACGCTGCTGTAAAAGAAGCACGCGAACGTGCCGTAGCGGGAGAAGGTCCGACACTAATTGAGGCGATGATGTACCGGTTGTCTCCACATTCAACTTCAGATAATGATCTCGCTTATCGAACAAAAGAAGAAGTAGAAGAGAACTGGAAAAAAGACGGCCTTGCCAAAATGAAACAATACTTGATTGACTGTGGTTTATGGGATGAAGAGCGAGATGCAGATCTGGCTGCACAGCTTAGTATGGAACTGAAAGAAGCGACGGAATATGCAGACAATGCTCCATTTCCGAAGCCGGAAGATACCCTGCTGCATGTGTATGCCGATGATGAGTCAGGAGGGAAACAATAATGGCTGAAATGGAGTATATTGATGCGATTAGACTCGCGATGAAAGAAGAAATGGAGCGCGATGAGACCGTATTTGTGCTTGGCGAAGACGTAGGGGTGAAAGGCGGCGTATTCACTACAACCAAAGGACTTATGGATCAGTTTGGTGAAATGCGCGTGATGGATACACCTTTATCGGAGTCGGCTATTGCAGGGGTAGCTATTGGTGCTGCCATGTATGGAATGAAGCCGATTGCGGAGATGCAATATTCTGATTTCATGCTTCCAGCAACCAATCAAATCATTAGTGAAGCTGCTAAAATTAGATACAGATCGAACAATGATTGGAGTTGCCCTGTTGTTATTCGTGCGCCAATCGGCGGCGGTATTTTTGGTGGTCTATACCATTCTCAGTGTCCGGAATCCATTTTCTTTGGAACCCCGGGGCTTAAAATTGTAGCACCTTACACCGCATATGATGCGAAGGGGCTTCTCAAAGCAGCAGTGCGTGATCCAGACCCAGTACTTTTCTTTGAAAATAAAAAAATGTATCGTCTCTCGAAGGAAGAAGTGCCTGAAGAGGATTACATCGTACCGATTGGCAAGGCTAACTTACTTCGTGAAGGTGACGATATTACAGTGATCGCTTATTCACAGCCGCTGCATTTTGTAATGCAAGCCGCTGAGGAACTGGAAAAAGAACAAGGAATAACTTCGCATGTTCTTGATCTGCGTACACTGCAACCACTGGATAAAGAAGCGATTATCGCTGCTGCAAAACAAACGGGAAAAGTCCTTATCATCCATGAAGATAACAAAACAGGCGGAGTAGGTGCAGAAGTATCTGCAATTATTAATGAAGAATGTCTGTTTGATCTGGATGCTCCGATTGAACGTCTTTGCGGTCCTGATGTGCCTGCAATGCCAATCAGTCCGCCAATGGAAAGATTTTATATGCTAAGTAAAGATAAAGTGAAAGATGCAATGCTTAAGCTTGCAATGTATTAATGAATAGGTCTCCTCAGGTATGAGGTTGAAGAATTGGAGTGACAAACATGGCAGGACAAAAGAAGTTGATTGAAGTGGTTATGCCGCAACTTGCGGAATCACTCGTATCTGCGACGATCGCCAAGTGGCTAAAAAAACCGGGAGATCGGGTAGACCAATATGAACCTATCTGTGAAGTGATTACGGATAAAGTAAATGCAGAGATTCCTTCTACGGTAGAAGGAATTATGGGTGAACTTACGGCAGAAGAAGGTCAAACGGTTGGAGTAGGTGAGCTGATCTGTCGTATGGAAGTCCATGCTGCAGCAGGAACCGGAATTGTGGGAGAAACTTCTGACACAAGTACTTCAGATCATATCGCTCAAAAGGCGGTTACAGCGAGTGCTATGGAAGGTTCCATGCGCAATCGATATTCACCAGCCGTTCAGAGTCTTGCAGCGGAGCATGGTATTGATCTTAGTCAAGTGCCAGGAACAGGAATGAATGGCCGAATTACGCGTAAAGATGTACTTCGTTATGTAGAAGGCGGAAATACACAGCAGCAAACGTCGGGACTAGTGCAGGAAGAACGTAAACAAACACCGCGTCATACGTCTTCTGAACCACAGAATTTATCGATGGACCCGTCTATTTCTGTTCGTCATTCTGGCATTCATTTATCAGAGACACCAAAATTGCCGAAGATTGAAGTCGATGGATATACACAAGGAAGAGCAGAGCAGTACATCGATATTACGCCGGTTCGTAATGCGATCGCTAGAAATATGCGTCAGAGTGTATCGGAGATACCGCATGCTTGGACGATGATCGAAGTGGATGTGACGAATCTCGTTACTTTACGTAATAAACTGAAAGATGAGTTTAAGCGTAAAGAAGGGATTAATTTAACTTATTTAGCTTTCCTTTTAAAAGCAGTGGTTAATGCGATCAAAGATTATCCGATCATGAACTCGGTATGGGCTGTTGATAAAATCATCGTAAAACGTGACATTAATATTTCTTTAGCGGTAGGAACAGAAGATTCGGTCATGACTCCCGTTATTCAGCGAGCAGACACCAAAAATATTGCTGGACTCGCTCATGAGATTGAAGATCTTGCGAGAAGAACTAGAGAAGGTACATTGAAGCTGGATGATATGCAAGGAGGAACATTCACCGTAAATAATACGGGTTCGTTTGGTTCTATTTTGTCTTATCCTATTATTAACTATCCACAAGCGGCTATTCTTACGTTTGAATCTATTGTGAAAAAGCCGGTCGTTATTAATGACATGATCGCCGTAAGGTCAATGGCTAATTTATGTTTGTCCTTGGATCATCGTATTTTGGACGGTGTCATCTCAGGAAGATTCCTGCAACGAGTAAAAGAGAATTTAGAAAGTTATTCTTTAGACACGAAGCTATACTAAAACATCTGTGGTATGTGGTGAGTTAATCATGGGGAGGTATATTCTTATGAATAGACCGCTTGTTGTAAGCTATACCGATATGATGGATTACGGTGAAGCATGGGATCTACAGAAAAAATTGGTCCATGACATCGATGCCGGAGAGCAGCAGGAACACCTGCTGCTTTTGCAGCATCCACCTACATATACAATCGGTACGCAGCGACATCCGGAACATCTGCTGATTAGTGAGGAAGATCGGAAGAAAAAAGGCATTTCAGTCTATCAGATCGATCGAGGCGGTGACATTACCTATCACGGACCCGGTCAGCTAGTTGCATACCCCATCATGTTTTTGGGCCGAGGTAAAGAAATTGACTTACATGCTCATTTAAGGAATGTGGAAGAAGTAATTATTACGTATTTACGCTCCTATGGTATTGAAGCAGGCCGCAAAGAGCAGTATACAGGAGTATGGGTAGGGAACTTCAAAATTTGTGCCATAGGCATTAAGTTTAATCGCAGTACTTCGCAGCGAAGAGACTTTATTACGAGTCACGGATTTGCATTTAATATCAAATCAGGATTGCAGAGCGAAGGATTTGGTGGGATTGTCCCTTGCGGAATCGAAGAGTTTGGGGTAACCACTTTGGAAGATTGTACAGGGCTTGTTCACACTCCGGAACAGGTAGCACAGGAACTGGTCCCTATTTTTGCAAAACAATTTGGTTTTGATCCAATCTGGGCCGCAAAAGTATACGTGTGAAATCACAGTAGAAATGAAAATGCCCTCTCAGTTCTTCTAAAGAGAGAAGCATAGAGAGGGCCAAGCTTGTCCTATTCATTTCGTCAAATCTGCTTATCCAAAGAGCAGTGGTTCAATAACAATTAACAACGTTGAGGCAATCATCGCAATTAACATCAGATAGATTACAACTTTAAACCATTTTTTCTGTTGCATCAGTAAGCTCCTTTTATACCATAATTATAATCTATTGTAACGTATCCATAGCATAGTGAAAAGTCTAACTAGAAGGGATGATAACCATGATTAATCAAGAACGGATAACAAAGGAATTTATGGATCTTGTTAAGATCGATAGTGTAACCCAATATGAACAGCAAATTTCTGAAGTACTTAAAACAAAGTTTACGGAGCTTGGACTCGAAGTCAAGGAAGATGATACAAAAGAAGAAACAGGACACGGCGCAGGCAACTTGATTGTCACATGGAAAGCACAAGGTGCGGATCAGGCTCCAAAACTGTTCTTTACTTGTCATATGGATACCGTCGCTCCAGGCGAAGGAATCAAACCTCAGATCTCTGAAGATGGATTTATTCGTAGTGATGGTACAACGATTTTAGGTGCGGATGACAAAGCAGGTATCGCTGCTCTTTTTGAAGCCATCCGTGTAATAGAGGAGAATAACATTCCTCATGGTCAGATTCAGTTTGTAATTACTGTAGGTGAAGAATCGGGACTAATTGGGGCAAGAGCGATGAAGGCAGAGGATATTGACGCAGAATTCGGGTTTGCACTTGATTCTAACGGTGAAGTTGGTGGAATCTGTGTTGCGGCTCCAGCGAGAGCGCAAATTACAATGAAAATTACGGGTAAATCGGCTCATGCTGGCGTGAATCCGGAAGATGGAATCAGCGCCATTCAAGTCGCTGCCAAAGCAATTGCGGCTATGAAACTGGGACGTGTTGACCACGAAACAACAGCGAACATTGGAAGTTTCTCCGGAGCAGGTCCACTGAACGTCGTTTGTGACTATGCTGAAATTTTGGCTGAAGCACGGAGTATTGTTCAAAGTAAAGTGGAAAATCAAGTTGATCACATGAGAAATGCACTGCAGTCTACTTGCGAGCAGTATGGGGCAAAAGCTGAATTTGAAAGTGATATCGCTTATCCTGCTTTTAAATTAACGGACGAAGATGAGGTTGTGAAACTCGCAGCACGCGCGATCACAAGTGCGGGTCTAACACCAAAAACATTCCCTTCCGGCGGCGGAAGCGATGCGAATATATTCAATGGTTTTGGCATTCCGACGGTGAACCTTGCTCTCGGGTATGAAGATATTCATACGACAAATGAGCGAATCAAAGTAAGCAGTCTGGTAGATGCGGCGCGTGTCGTTGTATCGATCGTGAAAGAATCTGCAAAATCGTAATATAAAAAACAGCATATAAGAAGGTCTGGGCATGAGTTCGCACCAGACCTTTTTTGCAAATGAAAAATTGAAACCCGTTTTTTTATTTACTATTTCGAATTAAGGGTAATACGTTATGAGACTTTCGAATGAGGTCGATGACCTGCATATCTGGACCGTAATCTGACAACCAATGTCTAAGCGTATTCATAATCTGGTGTGCCTGTCCGGTCATATATAGAGATTCATGGGTTTTATAGCTTTTCATCAGAGCTCACTCCTAAATAAAGTCGTATAATACACCGTATGCCCATGAAGTCTAATTTAATACTTATTGTTTGCTTACATTTATGAGGAGGTTTAACTATGAAGGAATCTATTGTTCGTCAAAAGCATCCAAAACTTAAGCATCCGGATTCGAATCCGGCATTAGTGGAAACAACCGTATCCACAGAGTCTATATTTGAGGGGAAAGTGGTTTCTCTTCACTTGGATACCGTAACCTTACCGAATGGACAGACTGGTAAAAGAGAAATTATAAGACACCCGGGTGCGGTTGCTGTTCTGGCAGTTCGAGGAGATCGTATGCTGGTTGTGGATCAGTATAGACAGGCATTAGGAAGAACCGAGCTAGAAATTCCGGCAGGTAAGCTGGACCCAGGCGAAGACCCTGAGGAAGCAGCAAAAAGAGAACTCAGAGAAGAAACGGGGTTCCGCGCTAAATCCCTTGTTCCACTCCCTGCTTTTTACACCTCCCCTGGTTTTGCTGATGAGGTTATCTATCTATACATGGCTGAAGAGCTCGAGGCAGGCGAGATGGAACTAGATGAAGATGAGTTTCTCGAAGTATCGGAGATCACTTTGGATGAAGCTTATTTACTGATTAAAGAAGGACGGATCAGCGATGCCAAGACGATTCTTGCAGTCTACGCATGGCACTTATATCAGCTGACAGGGAAGCTGTAAAATGAATCAGCAAGTTTCTGAAAGTGCTCCATCGCTTCGTACGTTCTATGCAGATCTCCATATTCATATTGGCAGAACAAACAGAGGAGAAGCGGTGAAAATAAGCGGCAGCCGGGATTTAACTTTTCTTAACATTGCTAAAGAAGCGGCAACCCGCAAAGGAATCGAACTTATCGGTATTATTGATGCCCACGCTCCTGTGGTACAGCGTGATATTAGAGAAGCACTTGAATCTGGTGAGATGAGAGAAATACCGGGCGGAGGCATCGCGTATCAGAATACGGTGATTTTACTCGGGACAGAGCTTGAAGTGAGGGAACCTGGACGAAAGGAATTCCATTTTCTTGCTTACTTTAGAACGTTATCGGATATAGAGTCCTTTACGGCCTGGATTACCCCTTTTATGAAAAATGTGAATCTTAGTTCGCAGCGAGTGTATGTCCCTGTACAAGAACTTCAAAGGGAAATTATACGCCGTGGTGGACTGTTTATCCCTGCTCATGTGTTTACACCCCATAAAGGTATTTATGGAAGCAGTGTATACCGGATGGAGGAAATTCTAGATGTAGCTGACATATCAGCCATCGAACTTGGACTTAGTGCGGATTCAGAAATGGCAGGTTATATTAGCGAACTGGACAACATTCCTTTTTTGACGAATTCGGATGCGCATTCCCTTGGTAAAATCGGGAGAGAGTACAATAGTCTTCGGTTGTCAGAGCCTTCATTTGATGAGTTTTGTTATGCTTTACAAAATAAAGACGGCCGCCGGATTGAAGCGAATTATGGCTTGAATCCGCTGCTTGGTAAATATCACCGTACTTACTGCGCAGCATGTAACAGTATTCTCGATGAAGCCAAGGTCACTGGAGAGCGATGCCCTTATTGTGGAAGCACCAAATTGATTCAAGGTGTACTTGATCGAATTTTAACAATTGCGGATCGTGACAAGTCTTATATTCCACCTGGGCGGCCTGCTTATCAATACCAAGTACCACTGGAATTTATTCCGGGGCTTGGCAAAGTGAAACTACGTTTATTACTTGAAGCTTTCGGAAGTGAAATGGCAATCCTGCATCGTACGGAAGAAGACGATTTACGTAATGTTGTTGGAGATGAACTTGCGAGGTACATTATTATGGCCAGAAGCGGTGAACTGCTGCTGAACTCTGGCGGCGGAGGAACCTACGGCAAAGTTTCGAGAACATGAATTCAGGTTCGGGTCATAGAATGAGAGAGAAATTCATAGAGTAGGGTATGTAACCAGAAAGGGGACGACCTCTCGCCATGCCATTTCTCAAACATACATTTAGAGACCAAACTCCACTTTATATTTTTGTTGCTGTATTATTTCTGGTCGGGGTTATTTTCGGTGCATTAATGGTAGGAGCACTAACCCTGGATCAGCAGCAGGATCTTGCGGGTTATTTGGATAATTTTTTTGTAAGTATGCATCAAGGAAATGTAGATGAAGCTCATTCTTTTTTTGACATTACCATGCTTCATTTGAAGTGGATTGGACTTATTTTCATTCTTGGCTTATCTGTCATCGGTCTTCCAGGTATTTTAGTTTTGGACTTTCTAAAAGGGGTGCTGATCGGTTTTTCTGTTGGATATTTGGTTGCTCAGTATTCCTGGAAAGGGTTGCTGCTCGCTTTGCTGTCTATTGCTCCTCATAATCTATTTTTAATTCCTGTCCTGATGATTAGCAGTGTGGCCGCAATTACCTTTTCACTTCATATGATACGCAGCCGGTTTTTTATGCAGCGAAACCAAAGTCTAAAAAGACCACTTACCAGTTACATTACTTTAACCCTGGCAATGGCCTTGCTTATGGTCGGAATCTCTTCCTTTGAGACCTTTGTGACTCCTGTGTTAATGCAGTGGGTAACCCCATTATTTATTAAGGTTTAAACCTAGGACCCAATCTCTCTTAAAACCCTGATACTGTTGACTTTATTTCGTAAGTGACCCTATAATAAACAAGTGGGTTTACGTACACGATGCAGTGATTTCCGAGGGGGAGGGATAATATGGAAGCACGGATCGACAAGATAAAACAACAGTTACAATCTCAAGGCTACAAACTAACGCCCCAACGGGAAGCGACAGTTCGAGTCTTGCTAGAAAATGAAGAAGACCATTTGAGTGCAGAAGATGTGTTCATGTTGGTTAAGGAAAAAGCTCCCGAAATCGGTCTTGCAACCGTATATCGAACCCTGGAACTGCTCAGTGAGCTGCATGTCGTTGAGAAGATTAATTTTGGTGACGGAGTAGCCCGCTATGATTTGCGCGGTGACACAAGCAAGCACCATCATCACCATTTGATATGCGTTCAATGCGGCAGTATGGACGAAATACGAGAAGATTGGCTTGGGCCGCTTGAAGAAAGATTAGAGCGTGAGTTTAATTTTACGGTTCTAGATCACAGACTTGATTTTCAAGGAATCTGTCATCGTTGCAAGGACAAGAACGATCAGAAACCGAAGAACTGATATAAAGACAAGCATGAGCAAGCTCTCACCGAGTCAAGTTCGGGGGAGCTTTTTTAGCATGTACACGTAGAGGTAATGACTTGTAAAATATAGAATGAATTCGATAACTTCCTCTTTTCGCCAGCCTAAAGGTGGTCATAGTCGGGTTGACAGTTTCATAGGCTGAATCATAGCCGAATTGTCATCGGGGAATACTACCCAAACCCTTCATAGGGCGACATTATAACTTTAGGAAAGGCGGAAGAAACTCATGGTATTTTCACTTCGCAAATGGCTTCGCATGGTTCGTTTGTTTATCATATTTGCTGCCCTTGTTTATATGTTTTATAATGTGTTCGATTTATTCTCAAACTGGATCACTCCTGTGGATCATTACAAGATCCCTGAGGGTAATGCACTGAAAGTATTTCATCCCGAAGAAGGAATTCAGCTTGCAGCCGAGAAAACAAACTTAATGAATCGTCTTCGTTTTTTCTATTGGTATGGTGAATAGAAGTGTGGACTTGTTAACATAAAAATTCAAAGGTAAGGAGCTGTAAGGAAAACGATGAGGAAGTATGTGCAGCCCTACATGGATTATTTGCAGGAGGATAAAGGGTCTTCTGTCAGTACGCTTGAGTCGTACAAACGTGATATTGAACAGTTTATTGGGTATATGAATAGAGAACAGCATATGGATGCGGATGTGGAAGCGTCTGAGATTACACGTACACATATTGTACTGTATTTATCCTATCTTAAAAAAGAAGGGAAGGCGGCTTCAACCATTGCGCGAAATGTCGTTTCCCTTCGTTCTTTTTTTCATTATCTTATGTTTAAAGGCTTGGTTTCAAAAGATCCGACCTATCATCTGGATTCACCTAAAACAGAGAAAAACCCGCCCAAAATCCTTTCCATTTCAGAAGTGGACAGGCTTCTCAGTATCCCAGATCCTTCTGTGCCTTCTGGCCTTAGGGACAAGGCCATGCTAGAGCTTTTATATGCGACGGGAATTAAAGTTTCAGAGCTTGTTCATCTAAATGTAGAAGACCTGAATACCCAGCTCAAGTATGTTCGGACGGGAAGAGACAGTGCGAAAGAAAGGGTAATACCTGTGACGGGGATAGCGGCCAGGGCAACGACTGAATATCTGGAGTCTGCTCGCAGCAAACTATTAAGGGAACATATCGATGAACAAGCTTTGTTTGTAAATACGAATGGAAGCCGGTTAACACGGCAAGGCATATGGAAAATGATAAAAAAGTACGCAGAAGAAGCGGGTCTCGCTGGCGAAGGAATCACACCGCATACGCTTAGACATTCTTTTGCTGCCCATTTGCTAGAGAATGGTGCTGATTTAAGATCAGTGCAGGAAATGATGGGGCATGCCGATATCTCGACTACTCAAATTTACAATCAAGTGGTCAAACGTAATATGAAAGATGTCTATGATCATTATCATCCCCGTGCCTGATGGATTTCCAACACCATATGTATATTCAGATAAATTTTTGAACCAGGGAAGGGGCAATACATCATGACGAACAGAGAATCACGCTTTAAACGTATTTGTTTCATTGTGCTGGATAGTGTAGGAATTGGAGAACAACCAGATGCTCCTGAGTTTGGTGATGCAGGTGCTCATACACTAGGTCATATTTTGGAACGTGTTCCGGGTACAAAGCTTCCTAACATGCAAAAATTAGGGCTTGGAAATATTGCTTCTATTCCGCCTCTGTCTCCTGCTGAAGCACCTGCAGGATACTATGGAAAGATGAAAGAAGTATCTGCAGGTAAAGATACAATGACGGGACACTGGGAACTAATGGGGCTCAAAATTGAAACTCCATTTAATACATATCCTGCCGGCTTCCCGCAAGATTTAATTACTGAATTCGAAAAACAGACAGGCCGTAAGGTCCTCTGTAATAAACCGGCTTCCGGTACCGAAGTGCTTGAAGAGTACGGTGAAGAGCAAATGAAGACAGGCTCTTGGATCGTATACACATCCGCAGACAGTGTATTCCAAATTGCTGCGCATGAAGACATTATTCCGGTAGAGGAGTTATTTAAAGCTTGTAGGATTGCTCGTAAACTTACGCTAGCTCCTGAACATTCTGTAGGACGTGTAATTGCCCGTCCTTATATAGGACAACCAGGTTCTTTCAAAAGAACGCCTAACCGGCACGATTACGCAGTAAAACCGCCAGAGCCAACAGTAATGAACTCTCTGCAAACCTCGGGCTATGATGTGATCGCAGTAGGAAAGATTAATGACATTTTCGATGGAGAAGGGGTAACCGCATCTTATCCGTCTAAGAGCAATGAACATGGCATTGAACTAACCATTGAGCAACTAGGCAAGGATTTTAACGGACTTTTGTTTACCAATTTAGTAGACTTTGATTCCTTGTACGGTCACCGTAGAGACCCGGAAGGCTATGCAGGTGCTCTTGAAGTGTTTGATAAGGCTTTGCCAGAGATTATGGAGCGCATCGGTCCTGATGATCTGCTGATCATCTCTGCTGACCACGGTAATGATCCTGTACATGCGGGGACGGATCATACGAGAGAGTATGTACCGGTGCTGATCTACAGCCCGTCTTTACAAACACCAGGAAAAAGCATTGGCGTAAGAGATACGTATTCCGATCTCGGTGCGACGATTGCTGATAATTTTGGTACTACAGCTCCACTGCACGGGGAGAGTTTTTTAAGGGAACTTATTTAAGGGGGACAACCAAGTTTATGACACAGCTAGCGCAGAACAGCGTAGGGGAAGCAGCAACTTATATCCAATCAAAAACGAACATTATTCCTGAAATCGGGCTTATTCTTGGCTCAGGACTCGGCATTCTTGCTGAACTGATTGAAGATGCCATCGCAATTCCTTATGAAGAGATTCCTCATTTTCCGGCTTCTACTGTAGAAGGTCATGTTGGGGAATTATTGATTGGAACCATTCAGGGGCGTCCTGTAGTGATGATGAAAGGCCGTTTCCATATGTATGAAGGTTATGGTCCTGAAGTAACCGCGTTTCCGGTACGTGTTATGAAAGCGATCGGTGTTCAAAAGATGCTTGTAACGAACGCAGCAGGAGGCGTTAACACGTCTTATACGCCTGGAGATCTGATGATTATATCAGATCATCTTAATATGACAGGCCGCAATCCGCTGATCGGACCCAATCATGATGATTTTGGTGTGCGTTTCCCAGATATGTCTGAAGCGTATAGCCTTAGACTCCGTAAGCTTGCGAAAGAAACGGCGGAGAAACAAGGTTTTGCGATGAAGGAAGGCGTATATGCTGGTCTTCTTGGTCCTAACTATGAGACACCGGCTGAAATCGTTATGTTACGGACACTAGGCGCGGATGCAGTAGGAATGTCTACGGTGGCTGAAGTCATTGTAGCTCGTCATGCAGGAATTGAAGTGCTCGGTATCTCTTGCATTACAAATATGGCTGCAGGTATTCTTGAGCAGCCGTTATCTCATGAAGAAGTCATGGAAACAGCTGAAATGGTAAAAGAAAAATTCTTGAACCTGGTCATGTCACTTATTCCACAAATGTAGATATGATACGGATCATAGCAACATAATTTTGACTAAAGGGGAATGACATATATGTCTCAAACTACAAGTGATCTGACAAAAGATTACGGTGCTCGCATTGAAGAAGCTGCAGCTTATATCAAGCAAAAATTAGGCAAGTATGCTCCTAAGATAGGCCTGGTTTTAGGTTCCGGTCTCGGTGACTTGGGTGACCAGATTGAAGATGCAGTCTATATTCCGTATAACGAAGTTCCTCATTTTCCTGAATCGACCGTTGCAGGACATGCGGGCCGGTTTGTTATTGGACAGCTTGAAGGTAAAGATGTGGTGATTATGCAAGGGCGTTTTCATTACTATGAAGGTTATGATATGCGCACTGTTGTTCTTCCTGTTTATGTGATGGCACAGATCGGTGTAGAAACGCTGATGCTGACGAATGCAGCAGGCGGTATGAATCGTGGATTTAGAGCAGGAGATCTAATGTTAATTACAGATCACCTCAATATGACGGGAGCGAATCCCTTGATTGGTCCCAATGATTCGAAACTTGGTGTTCGATTCCCTGATATGTCTGCTGCCTATGATCCAGAATATCGTGCTCTCGCCAAAAAACTTTCGAAAGAAATTAAAGGTGAGGACGGTACGCATTTGGAACTGCAGGAAGGGGTATACTGCGGCATCAGTGGCCCTACGTATTCAACACCAAAAGAATCAACCATGTTTGCTCTTCTTGGCGGAGATGCAATTGGGATGTCTACCGTAGGTGAAGTGATTGCGGCAAGACATGCGGGTTTACGTGTACTGGGCATTTCCTGTATTACGGATATGGCAATTGGAGAAGAACTTGAACCACTAACTCATGAACAAGTAGTTGCTGTCGCAAATCGTACCAAACCGAAATTTATCGGTCTTGTACGTGCTTTCGTTCGTGAAGTGTAAGTAACGGTTCATTGAGCTTTTATTAAATACGGTAATAAGGTGTGGTCAAGCATATGAGAGCTGTCGATATAATACAGAAGAAGCGCGATGGACATGAGTTGTCAGCAGAAGAAATTACGTTTCTAATCCAGGGTTACAGCCGCGGTGAAATACCGGATTATCAGATGTCTGCTTGGGCTATGGCAGTTTATTTCCAGGGGATGACGGCACAAGAGACAGGTCATCTTACGATGGAAATGGCGAAGTCAGGAGATCAAGTGGATCTATCCCCGATTCAGGGCATCAAAGTAGACAAACATTCTACGGGGGGAGTAGGAGACAAAACAACGATTGTACTTGCTCCGCTTGTTGCCGCGGCAGGTGTTCCTGTAGCTAAGATGTCAGGCCGGGGATTAGGTCATACCGGTGGTACCCTAGACAAGTTAGAGTCGATCTCAGGCTTTACCATTGAGCTCACTAGAGACGAGTTTCTGAGTCAAGTGAATGAAGTGGGAGCAGCTGTTATTGGTCAGAGTGGAAATATGGCCCCCGCAGACAAAAAGTTATACGCTCTCCGGGATGTCACCTCGACGGTTAACTCCATTCCACTGATTGCAAGTTCAGTCATGAGCAAGAAGATTGCCGCAGGCGCTGATGCGATTGTACTGGACGTGAAGACAGGCAGTGGAGCTTTTATGAAAACACTGGATGATTCGATTCGTCTTGCAGAAGCGATGGTTGATATCGGAACTCATGTTGGTCGTGATACGGTTGCTGTAATCAGCGATATGGATCAGCCGCTTGGTTTTGGCATTGGTAATGCGCTGGAGATCAAGGAAGCAGTTGAAACCTTACAAGGAAACGGACCGGAAGATCTTCAGGAAGTCAGTCTTATTTTGGCATCACATATGTTGGTACTGGGCGGAAAAGCAAAGACCGTAGAAGAAGCACGTGTTGTGCTTGAAGAACTGCTGAGAAGCGGAGCGGCTTTTGATAAATTGAAACAAATGGTTGCTGCTCAGCATGGAGATGTAGGACAAATAGAAGATCTAAGCAAACTTCCTGGAGCGAGTCGCACACTCGAGGTAAAAGCAGATACAAGTGGTTATGTGGCGAGTATCGAAGCAGAAGCGATCGGTATTGCAGCTATGCTGCTCGGTGCAGGGCGCGAGACAAAGGAATCTGTTATAGATTATGGAGTCGGCGTTACCCTTGTAAAGAAAGTCAGCGATGAAGTAAAAGCAGGAGATACTCTTGCCGTTATGCACATCAATGAAGCGAGTGAATCTAAGGTGCAGGAGGCGGAGAGTAAGCTGAAACAGGCTTACAGCATTACAGATGCTGCCGTACCTAAACAACCATTAATTTATGCACTTGTTACAAAACATGGCGTAGAGCGATTTGTATAGCTTCTGTAAGGCCATATAGATCGCTATAAGAAACAAAAAGAAGCAGAAGTCCGTAAAAGGATATCTGCTTCTTTTTTGTTTCGTTTTTAATTACAAGGCTTTTCTAAGGGCAGTTTTTCACTTTCCATTTGAATCGTGGAGTGGGAGATATGAAACTTTTGTTCTAGCAATGATTTTACTTCGATCAGCAGTTCATCTCGGTTCGCCTCTCCAGAGACTACTAAATGTACGGTAAGGGCCGGAAAGTCAGAAGTAATAGACCAGCTATGAAGGTCATGAAGGCCTAGAACCGAAGGGAGTCTTAAAAGTTCTTCACGAACATCGTCAAGGTTAATAAAATCAGGTTTTCCTTCCATCAGAACATGAACAGCGTCTTTAGTAATTCGGTACCCGCTGATTAAAATCAGAACGGCAACGATTAAGCTTGCGATTGGGTCAGCAATAGACCATCCAAAAAACAGAATGAGCAGACCGGCTATAATGGCTCCAATCGAGCCAAGCAGATCGCCTATGACATGCAGGAAAGCACCTCGTAAATTCAAATTTCCTTTCACATCGCCACCCGACATTAGAATAAAAGCTACAACAATATTGATGATCAGACCGATGACCGCTACAGCTAACATACCGCTACTGGCTACTTCCGGCGGAGCAGAGAATCGCTGAACTGCTTCCCATACAATCGTAATGGAAATGATCAGCAAGGTTAAGCCATTTAGAAAAGCAGCCAAGATCTCAAAGCGTTTATAGCCATATGTTTTGGATGAGTTGGCAGCTTTTTCTCCGATTTTAAATGCAAATAAGGCAAGTCCCATTGCGATCGCATCGCTAAGCATATGTCCTGCGTCTGCAAGAAGAGCCAAACTGCCCGTATACAGACCGCCGATGACTTCGACAATCATAAATGCCGTAATCAGTAAAAAGGAAAGGAAGAGCGCCTTTTTATTATTTGTATGGATGTGAGTATGACCTCCACCGCCGCCATGAGAATGTCCGTGGTCATGTTGGTGATGTTGGTGCTGGTGGTCTCCATGACGATGGGAATGATTATTTTTATGATCTTGTGTATGCTGGTGTTCTTTCATTTTTCCATTCCTCCATGTGATAACAAAGATGAGTCTAGAATTTTGCCACATTCTATGTAACAAGATAAGTCACTTGATATTACCCCATACTAACCTCCAATGAAGCCCGCTTCAATAAAGAGGTCATAATTATCTTGAATATTGGAATAATTTCCATTCAATGTGACGAGAATGTATAGCAGTATGACGCCACACATCAGTTAACTCAGGGATAGACCGAAGAGGAGGATACGGGTACTTATGAAGAAAAGATTAAAATTACTAACCGCTCTTTTGTTGACATGCGCCATTATTGTTCCAGGTACCGCAACAGCCGAGGAGCCGATTAAGAAACAAAATAATGTAATACCTCCCGTTGAACTTGCAGAAAATGCAGTATCGGCAGTGCTGCTTGACGCAGACACAGGGACCATTATCTATGAAAAAAATGGACATGAGAAACTTCCTCCAGCGAGTATTACCAAAATCATGACGATGTTATTGGTTGTTGAAGCGATTGATTCTGGGAAATTAAAATGGACCGATAAAGTTCGTACAAGTGAATATGCTGCATCGATGGGCGGGTCACAAATCTTTCTTGAAGCCGGAGAAGAAATGACGGTAGATGATATGCTCAAAGGAATCGCTATGGCTTCAGGTAATGATGCCTCCGTGGCCATGGCAGAGAAGTTGGCAGGGACGGAAGCTGCATTTGTTGAAATGATGAATAAACGTGCTAAGGAACTTGGGATGAACGACACCAATTTTGCTAACTGTAACGGGCTTCCCGTCGATAATCACTATTCATCTGCACATGATATTGCGATCATGAGCAGGGAATTGTTGAAACATAAAGACGTTACGAAATATACAGGAGCCTATCAAGATCACTTACGTAAAGATTCCGAAAAACCATTTTGGCTGGTAAATACAAATAAATTAGTACGATTCTATCCGGGGGCCGATGGTCTCAAGACAGGTTATACATCAGAAGCTAAATTCTGTTTGTCTGCGACCGCTGTAAAAGACGGCATGCGGGTGGTAGCGGTGGTACTTGGCGAACCGAATACAAAAACAAGAAACAGTGAAGTTTCTAACATGCTGGATTACGCATTTTCTCAGTATATGATGAAAACCATCTATAAAAAAGGTGACGTTATAGGCAAAGTGCAGATAGAAAAAGGGAACATCAAAGAGATTGAAATCATTGCCGACACACCTTACAGCGTCCTTATGAAAAGGGGAGCATCGGATGAAACGACTCAGCAATTGACCATTCCAGCAGAGATTAAAGCTCCTATTGCCAAAGGTCAGGTTTTAGGAAAATTGATCGTTTCACAAGATAATAAAGTTTTGAAAGAATTTGAGATTAAAGCAGCGGTAGATGTGGAAAAAGCAGGTTTCTGGAAACTGTTTAAACGGACTACCTCTGATCTTTTTCGCTAAAAAAAATACTTTTGTAGATTCATGAGAGTTTTCTTCTAGTTTTGTCGGGGGGCAGGAATCCATTTTACAGATGTAGAAATGGTTGGCTATGACAGGGAGGAGAGTGAGCAAGCATGAATTTGCAAGTGAACATGGAGCACGATCGCGGGGTACTCATTGTCCGGCTTACAGGAGAGCTAGATCATCACACGGCAGATGGCGTTCGTATGCAGATGGATGAAGCGATTCAGAAGCAACAGTGCAAGCATCTCGTACTTAGTTTAAAAGATCTTCAGTTTATGGACAGTTCGGGTCTCGGTGTAATTCTAGGACGCTATAAACTGATCCATCATAAAGGCGGGAAAATGGTGATTTCGGGCGCTAATCCAGCGGTTCACCGTTTGCTTGATATGTCGGGCTTGTTCAAAATAATGCCGGTTTTTGATAATGAGGGAAGTGCCCTCTCGGGTCTGGAGGTAGTTTCATGAAATCAGGACAATCGAATTTTATGAACTTGCAGTTCTCTGCAAAGTCGGAAAATGAATCTTTTGCTCGTGTGGCAGTTGCTGCCTTTATTTCACAACTTGATCCAACGATGGATGAACTGAGTGATCTGAAGACAGTGGTATCGGAAGCGGTAACCAATAGTATTATCCATGGTTATCACAGTGATGAAAGCGGTGTGGTTACGATTAAGGCTGAGATTCTTAACGATACCATTACCCTGGTTATTGAAGATAACGGACACGGAATAGAAGATCTCGAAATGGCGAAGCAGCCGCTTTATACTTCTAAACCGGAGTTGGAACGTTCGGGTATGGGCTTTACGATTATGGAAAACTTCATGGACGAATTTGAAGTGTCAAGCGAGCTTGGACGCGGGACTTCAATCCTCATGAAGAAGAGAATAGAATCCAAGAAAGCACTGTATAATTAGGGGTTGGACCTATGGAAGCAGAAACGAAACATAAAACACACACGTATCTAGAAGATGCGGAAGTCAAACGCCTCATTGCTCTCTCCCAAAGCGGGGACAATGTGGCTAGAGACACGCTTGTCAATTGTAACATACGTCTTGTGTGGTCCGTCGTACAGCGGTTTATGAACCGTGGATACGAGCCTGAGGATCTGTTTCAGATCGGCTGCATCGGGCTGCTGAAATCAGTAGATAAATTTGATCTCAGCTACGACGTCAAGTTCTCTACGTATGCAGTGCCAATGATCATTGGTGAAATTCAAAGGTTCCTAAGAGATGACGGAACAATCAAGGTAAGCCGGTCACTTAAGGAGACAGCGAACAAAGTTCGTAAGAAGAAAGACGAGCTCTCTAAATATTTAGACCGGTTGCCGACAATTAAGGAAGTAGCAGAGGCCTTGGGGATTACACCTGAGGAAGTAGTTTTTGCTCAGGAGGCAAACAAGCCTCCGACTTCCATTCATGAGACGGTATTTGAGAACGATGGGGATCCGATTACCTTAATGGATCAGATTGCTGACGAATCTCAGGAGCGCTGGTTTGATAAACTTGCGCTGAACGAAGCGATTGGGAACTTGTCAGAGCGAGAACGCTTAATTGTGTACCTCAGATATTATCGAGATCAGACCCAGTCCGAAGTAGCCACAAGACTCGGTATTTCTCAAGTGCAAGTATCCAGATTAGAGAAGAAAATCCTTCAGGTCATTCGTGATCAGATTGCGCAGTAAACTGGCGCAAGAAGATACTGGATTTGTGTACGTAAGCAAATAAGTAATTCGTGTAACAACGATAATAAGTAAATTAGATAAGACCCTATCCTATGTCTAGGATGGGTCTTTTTGCTGTGTGATTTTCTATGAACCGAATTACATTCCTGATTGATGGAATAAATAAGAGCCTAAATCTCCATACTATGTCTAATTTCGCAGTATAAGGAGTGACGTCAGGATGAATGAAACATCCACTCCTGTAGTGTACGTTCGGCTGCACAGCCGAATTAAAATAAAAATGGGTAGTACACTCCAAATTAAGCATGTTGCTAATATTTTGAGTGATCCGCCAGAGTATGAAAATAAATTACGGGAAACCGTTCTGGTGCATACGGAAAAGAAGGATGGGACATTGTTACTTATCGATGTGCTTCCTCTTATTGCGCGGATTAAACAAGTTGTTCCGAGGGCTCAGGTGGAGACGCTTGGGAGCAGTCATACCTTAGTAGAATTGCTGCCCCATGAGCGGCCGCCTTCCAAATCTCTTTTCATCTTGGTATGGCTTTTGCTGTTTTTTGGATCAGCACTGACGATTATGAATTTTCACGCGGACGTCAATATGAAAGAGGTTCATGTTCGTGTTGTTGAGATGCTTACTGGATATAGGGATGAGAATCCTTATATGTTTCAGATTGCTTACTCCATCGGGATCGGCTTTGGTATGGCTGTGTTTTTTAACCACTTATTCAAGAAAAAGTGGAACGATGAGCCTACCCCGCTTGAAGTGGAAATGTATCTATACCAACAGAATGTAGATCAATTCGCGATCAGTGAGGAATACGAACGAATTAAATCCTCGATCAGCGCAGATAACTTTAGCGGCAGGGATTCGCCATGACTGTACTTGATGGCGTCATAATTATGTTTATTGGTGTCGCCAGTGGTATTGCGGTCGGGAGTGGTGTAATTGCCCTGTTTATCGTTCTGGATATTATTCCGCGGCTCGCACAGTTGACTCGTTCATACGACAAGGCGCATGCATATGAAGTTGCAATGATATCTGGCTCTCTGATCGGAACGGTAGCTGATTTTTGGCATTTGAAAATAAAATTATTGCCGATTGCAGCTATTTTTGTGGGGTTACTATGCGGTGTATTTATTGGTCTGCTTGCAGCTGCATTAACCGAAGTGCTCAATGTACTTCCTGTATTAGCGAAAAGGCTGGGAATGAAACCGTACCTATTCGGATTACTCATGGCTATGGTTTTTGGAAAAGTAGCAGGTTCATTATTTGATTGGTTTGTCTTTGATAAATAAAGGAGGACCTGATTATGCCGGAGAAAGAAAAAGAAAAAGAAAAAGAAAAAATGAGAGAAGCCGAACTTAAAGAGAAAAAGCACAGTGAACAGTCAGATTCGATCGAGGAGTCCGTTATTTACTGGCAGGGCAAAGATACAGTGCTTCCTGAATTTGATAAGCTCAAGGAAACGTTTAAGTATGTCATGGGACTTGGAGAAAGTTTTGATATTAACTTCCGGGAGATGACTTTCGGCGGAAGACATACGGGATTATTATTCGTTACAGGTCTTTCAAAAGACGTTGTTCTAACGGAAATATTAGAGAGGTTATCCTATGTCAATCCAAGAGGAATGAACGTGGATGCAGCAGAAGATTTTTTTGAGTATTACATTCCTCATATCCAAGTAACAAAATATACAGAGCTTAGTAAAATCTTTATTCAGGTTATGAGCGGAATGAGTGCATTCTTTATTGAGGGGGAAGAAACAGCACTCGTCATCGATACTCGAAGTTATCCGGCTCGTAATCCCGAGGAACCGTCACTAGAAAAAGTGGTCCGCGGATCAAGAGATGGATTTACAGAAACGCTTCTTACTAACATTGCTCTCGTCCGCAGGAGACTGCGTGACCCAGGACTCAAGCTAGAACTGCTCCAAGTTGGTCGCAGGACGAAAACAGATGTATGTATTGCCTACATTGATGACATTGTTGATAAAGTTCAGGTAGACAGTATTCGTAAAAAGATTGAAAAGGTAGACATTGACGGTATTCCGCTAGCAGATAAACAGCTAGAAGAAGCCATTATTAATAAAGGATGGAATCCCTATCCCTTAGTTCGATACTCGGAACGGCCTGATACGGTATCTTCTCACTTGCTGGAGGGCAGGGTTGTCGTTTTCGTAGATACATCTCCGAGCGTTATGATTATGCCTACGACCTACTTTGATCTATGTCAGCACGCCGAAGAGAACAGACAAACTCCATTTATGGGAACCTATTTGCGGTTAGTTCGTTTTTTAGGGATCTTTGCTTCTTTATTCTTGCTTCCTCTATGGATGTTATTTGTTATTGAGCCCAGTTTGAAACCAGAGGGAATGGAGTTTATTGGTCCCCAAGAAAATGTGAAACTGCCGATCATTATGCAATTTTTGATTGTTGAACTAGGGATCGATCTGATGCGGATGGCAGCTGTACATACTCCTACTCCGCTAGCCTCAGCGATGGGGCTGATTGCTGCAATTCTCATTGGAGACGTAGCGGTGAAAACAGGTCTTTTTGTTAATGAAGTCCTACTTTACATGGCAGTTGCAGCTATAGGGATGTTTGCTACACCAAGTTATGAACTCGGTCTTGCAAACCGAATGATCAGGCTGATTTTACTTGTTCTCGTTGCTGCATTCAAAGTTCCGGGACTCATTATAGGGACAACGGTCATTATTTTGATGCTTGTCCTCCATCGTTCTTATAATTCAGCGTATCTGTGGCCATTTATACCTTTTAATGCAAAGGCTATGATGGAAACATTTATACGTTCGCCGCTGCTCACATCTAAAAAGAGACCATCATTCAATAAGCCGCGAGATAATACACGGCAACCGGTGAAGAAAAAGTAAGGTTGAGCAGAGTGAATTAAAATACAAATGATGTGCCGATTAATCCATATATACGTAAAGCCAAATTCTGCTATACTGATGTAAAATTAGATGGAATCATTCCAGGAAAAGCGAGGAATTGCCAATAATGTATTTACACGGTACTAGCAAAATTAATGCTTTAGGTCATCTTGAAATCGGTGGCTGCGATACGGTTGAACTAAAAAAAGAATATGGAACACCGCTATACATCGTAGATGAGCAATTGATTCGTCAGCGTGCAAGAGAATATATGGATGCATTCAAAGCATCAGGACTCACCTTTCAAGTAGCCTATGCAAGCAAAGCTTTCAGTGTAAAAGCAATGTGCACTCTTGTGGAACAGGAAGGTCTTTCCCTGGATGTGGTTTCAGATGGAGAACTTTATACCGCAATGCAAGCGGGTTTCCCTGTAGAACGTATTCATTTCCATGGAAACAATAAAACACCTGACGAAATTGAAATGGCACTGGATGCAAAGATTGGTTGTTTTGTGGTAGATAACTTTACTGAGATTCATCTCTTGCAAGCCATGGCAGCAGAGAAGAATCAAACCGTGAAAATTTTGCTCCGAATCACTCCTGGTGTTGAAGCACATACACATGAATATATTTCTACAGGACAAACGGATTCAAAATTTGGATTTGATATCGGTAATGGATCTGCTTTCGAAGCCATTGAAGTGGCAAGTAAGCAGTCTCAATTACAGCTCCTTGGAGTACATTCTCATATTGGTTCGCAGATTTTTGAGGTGGAAGGTTTCCAGATGGCAGTAGAGCGTGTCGCTGCGTTTGCTAGAGAAGTAAAAGAGAAGCTCGGGCTTACATTCCAGGTAGTGAATCTTGGCGGTGGATTTGGGATTCGTTATGTAGAAGGAGATACACCTCTTGAAGTATCACAATACGTTAAAGCGATAACGGATGGTGTGAAAAAACATTTTGCGGGTATTGGTGAAGAACTCCCTGAGATCTGGGTTGAACCAGGTCGCAGTCTTGTCGGGGAAGCAGGAACTACACTGTATACAGTAGGTACAAGTAAAGATATTCCTGGTGTTCGTAAATATGTTGCTGTCGATGGCGGAATGTCAGATAACCCTCGTCCTGCATTATATGAATCCCAGTATGAAGCTATGCTTGCTAACCGTGCGAACGAACCCGTAGCTGAGACAGTATCCATTGCAGGGAAAGCTTGTGAGAGTGGAGATATGCTGATATGGGATTTGGCGCTGCCAAAAGTTGAGACAGGGGACCTCTTAGCTGTAGCTTGTACGGGGGCCTATAACTATTCAATGGCAAGCAATTATAACAGGATTCGCCGACCCGCTGTTGTCTTTGTACAGGATGGACAAAGCGATTTGGTTGTTCGTAGAGAGAGTCACGAAGATATCGTTCGGAATGATCTGATTCCCGCACGTATGAATAAGCAAACGGTGAATTCATAGTTCAGGTAGATCACGTTTTAACATAGACAGCAGATTAGAGAGAGCTGAAAAGCTCTCTTTTTCTGTTTTTATGTACCTGCCACAATGGTATTGATTTGGGTATAATAACAAACTAAAATAATGACTATAACAGAGGAGATTGATAATGATGACGAAACAAGAAATGAATAAGGTTAAAGTATACCTTGCTAGTCCGTTTTTTAGTGAGGAGCAAGTAGACAGAGTGCAGAGAGTGGAGAAAGCACTGGAGAATAATCCTTATGTAGGAGAATTTTTCTCTCCAAGACTTGAACAGCTAACACATCTAACCATGTATACAGCAGAGTGGGCAGATGCAGTTTACCGTAATGATGTTAAGCATGTTGATTGGGCTGATGTTGTAGTAGCAGTGATTGACTATGAAGGAGAGACTGAGCTACATGGGGCAAGACATGGACATGTGGACAGTGGTACAGCCTTTGAGATTGGATATGCAATTGCTAAAGGTAAGCCTGTTATTATTATTCATGAAAAATCAGGTATTGTTAATTTGATGATTAGCCAAAGTTGTCATGCTTACCTGGAATCTGCTGAGGCAGTTGCGGATTATCACTTTATCAACATGCCTAAAATGCCTTTCACTGGAGATGTGATGTAAAACAACTTTAAACCTGTCTTTGCAACGCTCTTTCTTTTTTAATATATGGACTATCAAAGTTGCTTTACAGTGTTTACTCATAGTATGCTATTGGAGGCAATTTATTTTGTAGGAGGAATTACAATGGCTAAAAAAGGATATATTGTTATGGAAAACGGGGAAAAAATGGAACTTGAATTTTACCCAAATGAAGCTCCTAACACAGTAGCAAACTTCGAGAAATTGGCTAATGAAGGATTTTATGATGGAGTTATCTTCCACAGAGTAATCCCAGGTTTTGTTAGTCAAGGTGGAGACCCTACAGGTACTGGTATGGGAGGTAGTGGAACTACGATCAAATGTGAGACTGCAGGAAATCCTCATAAACATGAGGCAGGTTCTCTGTCTATGGCTCATGCAGGTAGAGATACTGGCTCCAGTCAGTTTTTCATTGTACATGAACCACAACCACATTTAGATGGTGTTCACACTGTATTTGGTAAAGTAACTTCAGGTCTTGAAACAGCCCTTAACATGAAAAATGGGGACAAGATGGTAGAGGTTAAAGTATTTGATGTTGAATAGGATCTAACCCGTAAACACCCCTGATCAGGGGTGTTTTTTTATTTATGGGTTGAATTATTTATAGATCCTGTTGATTTTTGTAGAATAGGGTGCTACTATTTCATTAAGCTTTTTACAATTTTATATCGATTTTCCTTCGGGGCAGGGCGAAATTCCCTACCGGCGGTGATGACCTCCATGGTACGTAATTGTAATTTGGATCAGTCTAAGTCCGTGACCCGTTAAGCGTATGCTTACGGTGGATCTGGTGAAACTCCGGAACCGACAGTATAGTCTGGATGAGAGAAGGAATAGAAAGTACATAGACGTTATCTGTTTATATACTGGCTTTCAAATCAGTTGAGTTAGCAGAAGTTTTTCTATTTGTTATGCCCATTTATTTGGCATACCTATAATGAAGAGCTGCTTATTAGCGATTTTGATTTGTTAGGCTTTTATTCGTTGTTCTCTCAGGGCCCCCGTCCGATATTATTTTATCGGTTGAGGGTCTTTTTTGTTTTCTATTGTATGTAAGATTCGCAGTGAAATGAGGTGATAAGTATGGATGTAATGAATGATGAATTCTACATGACACTTGCACTCGAAATGGCAGAAAGGGCACAGGGGCAGACAGGAATTAATCCGGTTGTAGGTTGTGTTATTGTCAAAAACGGCCGAATGGTTGGGCTCGGTACTCATCTGCAAAGAGGTAAGGGCCATGCGGAAGTACATGCTCTTGAGATGGCTGGAACGGAAGCGGAGGGAAGTACCGTTTACGTTACCTTAGAACCTTGCTCTCATTACGGCAAAACACCTCCATGCAGTGAAAAGCTGATCAGAGCCAAGGTAAAAAAAGTGATCGTTGCTTGCGAGGATCCGAATCATGAGGTTGCGGGTAAAGGAATCTCTATGCTTCGGGAGCAAGGAATTGAAGTAGAGGTGGGATTGCTTCAAGATCGTGCGAGATATCTTAACGAAAAGTTTTTTAAGTATATTACGACAGGACTTCCTTTTGTAACGCTCAAAACTGCTTCCACTCTAGATGGGAAAATAGCTGCCAAAAGCGGAGATAGTAAGTGGATTTCGAATGAAAAAGCGAGAGAGAATGTTCACTTGCTCCGGCATCGCCATCAAGGAATTATGGTCGGGGTAGGGACAGTAATAGCAGACAATCCCGAGTTAACAACCCGGTTAGATGTGGATGGAGTGAATCCAGTGCGGATCATTATTGATTCACAGCTTCGAACCCCTAGGGCCGCGAAAGTAGTGAAAGACGGCCTTGCACCCACCATTCTGATTACAACGGAGGGAGCGGATAAGGAACACGCTGATTATTTTGAAAAACAAGGTGTTCAGGTCATTCGCTGTGGTACAGGACCAAGGGTTGATCTCTTGACTGCACTTCGTAAACTTAGTGAACTTGAAATTGGTTCTATCCTGCTGGAAGGTGGAGGTACATTAAACGGAGCTATGCTTGAGAATAAGCTGGTGGATCGGCTCGTTATGTTCATGGCTCCCAAAATTGTCGGTGGATATAACAATCTCGGCAGCTTCCGTTTTGAAGGAGTAGAACGCATGAGTGAAGCGATTACGCTGAGGAATCTTGAGGTAGAGATGCTGGATGATAATATCCGTATTTCAGGTGTGCCCGTCTGGCGGAAAGTAGATAAGGAGTGATGTATCTTGTTTACCGGCTTAGTTGAAGAAGTAGGAAAAATACGGAGTATAGGCCGGAAGGGAGAAGCGATGGTGCTTGGTATTTCAGCCAAGCGAGTAACGGAGGACCTAAACATTGGTGACAGTGTAGCTGTAAATGGAGTATGTCTGACCGCTACGTCGATCGAAGCTTCCGGATTTCTAGTCGATGTGATGCCTGAGACTTATAGACATACGAATCTGAAATTACTGGCAAATGGAAGTCCGGTTAACCTCGAAAGGGCCATGTCTGCACAAGGTCGATTTGGGGGACACATTGTGCAAGGTCATGTTGATGGTACAGCCCATATTACTTCTATTAAAAGAGACCAAAATGCGGTTGTATTTGAAATCGCTCCGGTGAGTACAGAAGTCTTTCGCTATATCATTCCCAAAGGATCAATCACTGTGGAAGGAATCAGCTTAACCGTTGTGGATGTTACGGGAAGTGCTTTTACAGTCTCTATCATTCCGCATACGTTAGATCAGACGGTGCTGGCTTATCGAAATACGGGTGATCTTGTCAATATTGAATGTGATGTCATCGGAAAATATGTGAACCATTTACTCGGATTTCATCAAAATAACGGATCCTCACAGAAGGGTCAATCTGCTGCACTCAGTTATGAGTTTTTAAGCAATCATGGTTTTTCATAAATTAAAAAGTTCATACATCATTACAAGACTATCAAGTGAAAGCAGGTAATCACGATGGAAAATACATTTCATTTTCATACAGTAGAAGAAGCAATTCAGGATCTACAAAAAGGAAAGGTCGTTATCGTCGTTGATGATGAAGACCGTGAGAATGAAGGGGACTTTGTTGCCCTAGCCGAACTTGCTACGCCAGAAGTCATTAATTTTATGATTACTGAGGGCCGTGGCCTTGTATGTGTTCCGATTACACAAGAACGAGCAAATGAGTTGGATTTAAAACCAATGGTTCAGCATAATACAGATTTTCATGGTACAGCCTTTACGGTATCTGTAGATCATAAGCTGACAACGACAGGAATTTCAGCGCAAGAACGTTCAATGACGGTGAAGTCGCTTATTGACCCTGAGGCTGTAGGGGAAGATTTCAGAAAACCAGGGCACATGTTTCCTTTAATTGCGAAAAAAGGCGGGGTATTAAGACGAGCTGGACACACGGAAGCCGCTGTAGATCTTGCGCGAATGAGCGGTGCTTATCCAGCTGGTGTGATATGTGAAATTATCAAAGAAGATGGATCGATGGCACGTCTGCCTGATCTATTTGAAATGGCTGAAAAACATGATCTAAAACTGATTACTATTAAAGATATGATTGCTTATCGCAACTCGCAAGAAAGACTCGTAACAAGGGAAGTTAGCGTTCGGATGCCTACCGATTTTGGAGTGTTCCAGGCCATCGCCTATACCAATGAAGTAGATAACAAAGAGCATATCGCCCTTGTCAAAGGGGAGCTAAATACAGATGAACCTGTACTGGTGCGTGTCCACTCCGAATGTCTGACAGGCGATGTTTTCCACTCTCACAGATGTGACTGTGGTCCACAATTTGAAGCAGCTCTTCGGCAAATTCACGACAATGGAAGCGGCGTTCTACTCTATATGAGACAAGAAGGACGAGGAATTGGACTTATTAATAAATTAAAAGCTTATAAGCTTCAGGAACAGGGACTCGATACCGTTGATGCAAACTTAAAACTTGGTTTTCCAGCCGATCTAAGGGATTACGGCATAGGCGCTCAAATTCTAAAAGACCTTGGAATTAGTAAAATTAGGCTCCTTACCAATAACCCGCGTAAAATCAAAGGTCTGGAAGGATACGGACTCGAAGTTGTGGAACGTGTTTCCATTCAAATTGCAGAGAACGTAGAAAATACTTCCTATCTCCATACGAAGCAGGCAAAGCTCGGTCATATGTTAACGTTTGATGATATTGAACAGAACGAGAATAAAAAGTTGTAAACGACACGAAAGGGAGATGTAGATTATGGCAAATGTTTTTGAGGGAAACTTAGTATCTGAGGGATTACGATATGGAGTCGTGGTAGCACGGTTTAACGAATTTTTAACAAGTAAGTTATTATCCGCTTCACTCGATGCTTTCAAACGCCACGGAGTAAAAGATGATGAAGTCGATGTGGCATGGGTTCCTGGTGCTTTTGAAATTCCGCTTGTAGCACAAAAAATGGCGGAGAGCGGCAAATATGACGCAGTTGTCACGCTGGCTACCGTCATCCGAGGTTCAACAACCCACTATGATTATGTATGTAATGAAATGTCTAAGGGGGTTGCGGCAATTAACCTGAAAACTGGAGTTCCTACCATCTTCGGACTGGTTTCAACAGAGAACATAGAACAAGCGATTGAGCGTTCTGGAACCAAGGCAGGTAACAAAGGTTGGGACGCTGCAGTAGCTGCGATTGAAATGGCAAACTTGACGAAACAGCTAAAATAGTGCTTATTTAATGTAGTGCCCTGTACTCGCATCTTTTGTTACAATACAAAAGATGCGGGGGCAGGGTTCTTGTATTTTGTAACTGTAGCGGGAGGATGCGTCCATTGACGGTTGTAACCTATAAGCTTGAAACGTTTGAAGGACCTTTGGACCTTTTATTGCACTTGATTGACAAACATGAAATTGACATCCAAGATATTCCGATCAGTCATATTACAGATCAATATATGGACTACATTCATTCCATGCAGGAACTAGAACTTGATATTACAAGTGAATTTCTTGTCATGGCGGCAACCTTGCTTGCGATTAAATCCAAAATACTTCTTCCCAAACCACCAGTGTTTGCGGATTATGAAATCTATGATGACTACATGGAAGAGGAAATGTATGATCCTCGTGCAGAACTTGTACAGCGACTCATGGAATACCGTAAATTCAAAGGAATTGCCCGTCATCTGCATGAGAGGGAATCGGAGAGAAGCTTGATTTTCTCAAAGGAACCGGAAGACTTGACTCCATATGTTCAAGTAGAACCAAGTAATCCGGTACAGGGACTGCATACCTCGGATTTAATAGCGGCTTTTCAAAAAGCGCTGAGCAGATCTTCTAGGCAGCCAGCCGTGGCTAAAATTAAACGGGATGAAATATCGGTCAAAGATCGGATTCGTGATGTGGCAGGAGCACTTCAGGCCAAAGGATATGGCGGGAAGATGCTTTTTTCCAAGCTGTTTCATGAAGAAATGATTCGTCAAGAAATTGTAGTAACGTTTTTAGCGATTTTGGAGTTGATGAAAATGAAAAAAATTGTATGTTACCAGGAACGATTGTTTGAAGATATCGTGATGGAATGGAGAGGGGAAAAACAGATCGATGGACTTGCGAACATTGAAATCGATTATTGAGGGACTTTTGTTTTTAGCGGGAGAGGAAGGGCTGGGCGTCAAGCAGCTCTCGGAAATCGTTAACGAGTCTCAAGATATCGTGGCTGGTGCCCTCGAGGAGCTAAGACAAGAATACACAGAACAGCAGAGAGGTCTACAAATTCTGAAGATTGCCGGCAATTTTCAAATGGGTACACTTCCTGATCATGCTCCGTATTTTGAAAAACTAGCCTATTCGCCGTCACGTTCTTCTCTTTCCCAGGCAGCACTTGAAACGCTGTCAATCATTGCTTATCGTCAACCGATCACAAGAATTGAGATCGAAGAAATTCGTGGAGTCAAATCGGAACGAGCGATTCATACGCTGGTTAACAAAGATTTGATACACGAAGTAGGAAGAGCGGAAGCCATTGGCAGACCGATTCTCTATGGGACAACGAAAGCATTCCTTGATTATTTTGGTCTTGGAACAATCAAGGATCTGCCAGAACCTAATTTATTTGAGGAAGCTGATCCGCAAGAAGAAGAATCACAGCTTTTGTTCACTAAGCTTGAACAGAATATGCTGGAGGAAGACAACCAACAAAATAGTTAAAATGAGAAACCGATGCTCTTTTATAGAGTATCGGTTTCTTTTTGTTCAGTAGCAGAATGCTTTCCAATTTTTATGAACATACTAGACTAATGTATGCACGCAAGTAAGCAGAGACTTATAAAACAGGAGGAAACCGTGTGTGGATTTGGATTGGATTGATATTTTTAGCTGTTATTATTCTACTCCTCATCTTGGTCTTGTTATCCAATATACATATTGAAGCTAGTATAAAGACGCGAGACACCCAAGCAGAAATGGAATTTCGGGTGAAGTTGATATACGGTGCTGTCCGTTTTCATTACGAACTTCCAGCTGAGCGTTTTGAAGAGTTGAAGAGACAGCTCGCTCAAGTTGTAACAGAGAAATTATCAGAAAAAAAGGGTAAGGATGGATCTCAAGATGCTCCTTCCACAAATAAGCGAGGCAAAAGAGGATTCAATTATCAAATCAAGGACTTTGTGAAAAGCGCTTATGGACTCCGTATATGGGAGACAAATGACTTTTCGATGCTCCGCATAACGAAGTTCACTTGGCAAACCAGGCTTGGCACAGAGGATGTGGTAACCACTTCTATACTGACTGGTTTGTTATGGGGAATTAAAAATACCATGCTCGGTTGGCTGTCGTACAAAGTGAAATTTACAGATGGACCTGACCTAAAAGTGAATGCGATCTGGGAAGAACAGTGGACTCTCGATACCCTTCTAGAGTTTCGGGCTTATATTCGATTTTTCAGGTTGATGAAAATCTTCCGTACCATTAGCCGCGGTATCGTGAATGCGCATGGCGGAATTTGGGCTTGGCGCCGTGAGTTAAGCTAGTAGAGAATAGCAGGAATCTTTTTTCTTCAATTTACACATAGCAAGACGGAAAGTTGGGAAACCTATATTATGTCAAACTATTGATAAGCAGGAGGTATGTATTCTATGTCAGATCATCCGATTCAAGGTCTAATGAAAACAGCCATGGAAAATATTAAAGCGATGGTTGATGTAAATACCATTGTAGGCGATGCAGTAGAAACACCGGACGGTACCGTTATTTTACCGATCAGCCGTGTTGGTTTTGGTTTTGCTGCAGGAGGCAGTGATTTTCATCTAGATACAGAACAGCAGTATGACCGCAGTGGCGCACATTCATCATCATCAGTTCCTTTTGGCGGTGGTAGCGGGGGCGGTGTATCCATACATCCAATTGCCTTTCTCGTCGTAGGAAAAGATGGAGTTAAAATTGTCCCTCTAGATAACAATACACATCTGTTCGAGAAGATTATTGATCAAGCGCCTAAATTAATGGATCAAATGCAGCAACTTTTAAAAAATAATCAAACAAACACAACAACGACTACATCTTCTTCCCAGTAGCAATGAATAACAAATTCCCTTCCAGTCTTGTGATGGAAGGGAATTTGTTTTTGGTAACGACAAGCAGATTGTCCTAACGAGGACATACTTCGATGGACAAGGACATAGTATAGTACAAGATTCTGCAAAGGACCCGGAGGAGAACTTATGAAACTATTGAAAAAATGTAGTGTGTTGCCGCTAGTAGTAACACTTATGTTATCACCTCTTACTGCTTATGCCGATCATAAACCAGACCATAAGGAACCCCCAGCACTTCATACAAATGCAGAGACGGCTTCGCTCATTGATGTGAGTTCTGGGCGCATTCTGTACAGCAAAGACGGAGATAAGGAAATGAGAATTGCAAGTCTAACTAAAATCATGACAGCTCTAGTTGCAGTAGAAAAAACGGACTTGAAAAGCATGGTAACCGTAAGTAAGAATGCAGCTGGCAAGGAAGGCTCCTCTTTGTATTTGAAATTAGGAGAGAAAATGTCTCTGGAGAATATGTTGTATGGACTTATGCTCCGCTCAGGAAATGACGCGGCAACCGCTATTGCGGAACACGTTGGAGGATCAGAGGAAGGCTTCGTCCACTTAATGAATCTGAAAGCTGAGGAAATCGGGCTCAGCCACACTCAGTTTAAGAACCCCCACGGGCTTGATGCCGAAGGTCACTATTCTACAGCCAATGATATGGCCAAGCTAACCGCGTACGCACTTCATAATGCGGATTTCAAAAGCATTGTTGGTACGCAGCAGAAAAAAGCACCCAATCCGAATGAAACCTGGGATTATAATTGGCTGAATAAAAACAAAATGCTACGGCTTTATGAAGGAGCTGACGGAGTAAAAACCGGGTACACCAAGATGGCATTTCGGTGTCTTGTAAGTTCTGCAACTCGCGAAGGGCAACAACTCGCAGCGGTAACTTTAAATGACGGGGATGACTGGAACGATCACGCTAAAATGTTGAACTATGGATTTGAGCACTATCCACTTGTTGATCTCGCAAAAAAAGGTCAGTCGATACAAAAATATCAATATGTCACGGGTAACTCATTTAAATATCCTTTACTAGTATCCGAAGCGGAGAATATCAAAACAAAGCTGATTCTTTATGATCAGCAACTGGAAGAAGCTAAAAAAATTGTGGATAAGGATGCAGACTTTGGACTTAAAGGACGGGTAGAATTTTTGCTGAATGGAGTGAAAATCGGTCATATCCCTGTGTATAAAAAGGGAAGCTTTATTCCGAAAGATACTTCAGCCGAAACTTCCGTCTTCTCTTATAATCTGGTCCATAAGAGTACATTTTTAAGTTCGATCCGAGAAGTCCTCGGCCAAATATTCACAAGAGAATAAAGGAATCCGAAGCGGGAGGGGTTCACGATGATCAACGTCATTTGGCTTGCCATGATAGTGATAGGATTTTGTTTCGCAGCGGCAAAAGGGAACATTGAAGTGGTTACTCAGTCAGCTTTTGATGGTGCGGCTACCGGCGTAACCGTTTGTTTTGGACTCATTAGTGTTCTTGTCTTCTGGATGGGAATGATGAAGATGGCGGAAGATGCCGGTCTGCTGTCTAAGATCGCCAAACTTTTAGGACCCGTTGTTGGTTATTTATTTCCTGATGTTCCTAAAAATCATCCTGCCATGGGATATATTCTCTCGAATATGAGTGCCAACTTACTTGGGCTTGGAAATGCGGCTACTCCAATGGGGATTAAAGCAATGCAGCAGCTTCAGGAACTGAATCCGGATAAACAAGTAGCAAGTCCTGCGATGTGCACATTGCTAGCTTTAAACACAGCGAGCATTACGCTGATCCCGACCACACTGATTGCGATCCGGCTGAATTATAATTCTGCCAATCCCGCTGAAATTGTGGGAACTACCCTTGTTGCTACTGCCTTTGCAACAGCGGCAGCCATTATTTTGGATCGGTTTTACCGAAGTAGATTGCCGAGGACACCTGAACGCAAAATAAATAGAAAACATCCACCGCAGGCGGAAACCAGTGTGAAAGGGTGAGCACATGTTATCTTTTATTAACCTAATCTCTACATGGGCCATTCCGATCATTATCGCTTTTGTTCCATTATATGCCTATTATCGTAAGGTCCTTGTTTATGAATCCTTTGTAGAAGGAGCTAAGGAAGGCTTTGGAACTGCGATTTCTATCATTCCTCAACTCGTGGCTATGATGGTGGCAATCAGCGTATTTCGCGCTTCGGGGGCACTAGATTTCTTTATGAGTTTCTTTACTCCCTTGTTTCAGTGGATGGGGGTTCCTTCTGAAATATTACCTCTCGGTATACTTCGGCCGCTGACAGGGACGGGTTCTCTTGCTTTTACAACAGATTTAATTGGGACATATGGTCCAGACTCCATGATCGGAAGAATCGCTTCAACGGTGCAAGGAAGCACAGATACGACGCTATATGTGCTTACTGTTTATTTTGGGGCTGTCGGTATTAGAAACGGCAGATATGCACTTAAAGTAGGTCTTTTTTCTGATCTTGTCGGTTTTGTAGCAGCTATTTTTATATGTCTTCTTGTATTTGGTTAAACCCCGTTTACGCTGACATCAAGCCCTTGGAGAGTGCTCTGAGGGTTATTTCCTTTTCATAACCTTGTTATTTCTCCTTTTGATGGGTATCATTAATTCCTGAGGTGACTTATTGAATATGGAGAGATTACAAAAAATTATTGCACAAGCAGGGATTGCTTCCAGACGTAAAAGCGAAGAGCTTATTTTGTCCGGTAAGGTTGAAGTCAACGGAGAAGTAGTGACCGAGCTTGGTACGAAAGCAAATCCCGATGAGGATATCATTACGGTAAACGGTAGACCGATTCGTAGTGAGAAGAAAATTTATGTCATGCTGAATAAACCAAAAGGAGTCATCACAAGTGCTTCTGACCCAGAAGGCAGAAAAATTGTGTCAGACTATCTGAAAGGGATCAAAGAAAGAGTCTATCCGGTAGGAAGACTGGACTATGATACCGAAGGACTGCTTTTGCTAACGAATGATGGTGAATTTGCACATCTGCTAACGCATCCAAAACATCACGTACCTAAGACTTATCTGGCTACAGTAAAAGGAGTTCCGCACGGAACTGCACTGGATCAGCTGAGAAAAGGGATTATGCTGGACGATGGAATGACACATCCTGCAGAAGTTGAGTATAAGGATGTAGATACCGACAAGAAAGAAGCGGTCATTAGTATTACGATTCATGAAGGTCGTAACCGTCAGGTTCGACGTATGTTCGAAGCAATCAATCATCCGGTAACCAGACTGAAACGGATATCTTTTGGCGGACTTCTCCTTCAAAACTTAAAACGGGGATTATATCGCCACTTGACGAAAGAAGAAATCAATAACTTGATGCAATCTGCTCAATCCGCAGCAGAGAAGAGTAGCAAAAAATAAATCCGTAAGGACACATAATTTTCAAAAAACAGACGAAGTTTTGTGACATTTTTCGTTATAATTATCCATAGGCTGGATAATTGGACATAATTGTCATAAAAGGAGCGCATTAACGATGGGGAAATCAAAAAGAACCGTTCAGGTTATTATTTTGATATTCATTGTCATCTTGGGTGCCTACGCCATTGGCTCGTCTGTTTTTGGTTCGGATGAAAAACCCGGTGTCGGTGATCGTGTGCCTGATTTTGAACTGCTTGGAATGGATGGTAAAGTTCATACCCTTGCAGAATACAAGGATAAAGTCATGGTTATCAATTTTTGGGGGACTTGGTGCGAGCCATGTGTCGATGAAATGCCCGCCTTGCAGAAACAATGGGACAAATGGAAAGAGCAGGGCGTGGTATTCATCGGCGTAAATGTAGGGGAAGATCAGATGACGGTGGATCAGTTTGTTCGCGGAGTCGGTGTAGATTTTCCAATTATGTATGACAAGGGAAGAAAAGTGACGGGTGAGTTTGGTATTTCACCGATGCCTTCTACTTTTTTTGTATCTAAAGACGGAAAAATCTCCGAGAAATTTGAAGGTCAGCTGAATTTGGACACGTTGGAGTACAAAATCAAGCAGCTAGTCAATTCAAATTGAGGGAATAGGAGGTTAACGTCACCATGATTCAAAACACAAAGTGTGAATGCGGCCACCAGAATCCAGTGGGTACCGTATTGTGTGAAGCCTGCGGTAAACCGCAAGACGAAAAAGATCTTGTGTCCACTGAACTGCTTGAAATGCGTTATGACGGCAGGGCGAGGCGTTCACAGCGAAGTAATCCAAATGCGATTGACCGAGTGTGGAATTTCTTTTCATCTGTTAAAGTGGCGATCTATCTGATCGTCTTTACTTTGGTTGGAGCCATGCTTGGAACGATTTATCCTCAGGAGAATGCTTTTGTTAATCTAGATCCTTCTGTCTACTACAAAGAAACGTATGGTCTACCAGGAAACATCTATTACATATTAGGACTTTCACATACATACGAATCCTGGTGGTTTATTTTACTGCTCGTTATGATCGGTGCTTCCCTTGTTATTTGCAGCATAGATCGGGTGTTACCTCTTTACAAGGCACTCAACAAGCAACGTATTCCTAAACATATGCAGTTCCTAACAAGACAAAGAATTACCTACCAGACAGAAATGCCTGAAGAGCAAGCAAAAGAGTGGATTGCGAAAGCGGTTACCCCACTCAAGAAAAAAGGATACCGTGTAAAAACAGACGAATCTGCACTGCTCGCAGAAAAGTATCGTTTTAGCCGGTGGGGTCCCTATGTTATACATATTGGACTGATTATCTTCTTGCTGGCGGTATTGGCAAGAGGACTGCCTGGCCTGCATATGGACAAGCATGTTGCTTTTCCGCAAGGTGAAATTGTGAATTTACCGGATACTACGTTTTATCTCGAAAATGTAAATTTTCGGGTGGAATATTACAGTGAGGAAGAAACGCCGGAAGAGTTTAAGAATGTAGGAAGAATTGTTCCTAAGCTGTTTGAGACAGAAGCTAAGCTGTATGAATGTACAGCCGATTGTACAGATCTATCGAAAGAGCCGCAGCTGAAACAAGTAGATCATCATTTTATTCAAGTGAATGACCCATTAGATTACAAAGGACTCAAAGCATACCAGTATGATTATGATTTGACGCCTATTCTCAGAGCTGTATCGCCAGAAGTGATAGATACGGAAACGGGCGAATCTTATGGAACGATTGAGCTTAGTATGAACAATCCACAGCTTGAGTATGAAGCTGGACCTTATCATTTGAAACTTACTAGCAAATTTATGGATTTTGGCTTAAATGACCGGGGAGAACCGGTATCCAAAACTCCGAGTCCCAATGCGCCTGCCTTTTTATTTACAGTTACAGGCAAGGATCTGCCAGCAGATGGGGTGAAGTATCTTTATTTCCCTAAGGAAATAGATAAGGAACGTTTTCAGCAGGATTTGATTAATGAAAGACTAAGTGAAGGAATTATGCCGCTTAGGCTTGATGTGAATGGTATGGATAATGTCGACATCATAAATTCCACTACTTATCTTAATATTCGTGTAGATAAAGCCATGCCGTTTGTTTGGCTGGGAGCCGCGATTGTTATGCTTGGTCTTATCATGGGTTTTTATTGGCAGCATCGCAGAATTTGGATACGTATTGACCATGGAACTCTGACCTTAGGTGCCCATACCAATAAAAACTGGATAGGTCTTAGGCGAGAAGTGGCTGATGTGTTGAAAAAAGGTAATCTAATAGTGGATGAAAAGTCACTGGACAACGGAGGGAATAAAGCGTGAACATGCTTAACGTAAGCAGTAATGCATTTATGATTGCCTTTTTCTTATATTGTGGAGCTTTTATCGTACATGCAATCGCCGTTATGGGTCGTAAGTTCAGTAATCGAGAGCCAGAAGCCCATGTTAAAAAATGGGGAAGATTTGGGTTGGTCCTCACTTTAATCGGTCTAGGATCACAGCTCGTTTATTTTTTTACTAGATGGGCAGGGTCAGGACATATTCCGGTATCTAATATGTATGAATTTATGACCTTCTTGTCTATGATGGTCATTGTTGCTTTTGCTATACTTTACATGATATATAAGACATCACTTCTCGGACTCTTTGCATTGCCTATTACAATTATACTAATGGCATATGCAGCTGTCTTTCCACAGGAGGTACAACCTCTAGTTCCATCCCTGAAATCGATTTGGCTGAATATCCACGTCACGCTTGCTGCTCTTGGTGAATCTTTCTTTGCAGTGGGCTTTGCAGCAGGTCTGATGTATTTACTTCGAACTGTTAAATTTGATAGTTCTGCGAAAGTGGATAAAAGACAGCAAAAGTGGCTTGAATTTACGTTAGTTGTTATTATTATTGTTATAGGATTTATAGGTACCGTATTTGCCTTTCGTGCAAGCGGATACGAAGCGGTATTTGTTCAACAGCAGGTGACTGACGTTGACACCGGGGGGACAAATAATAGTAAAATAGAGAAAGTCATTTATCACATGCCGCCTCTTGTAGCACCACACAATAGTGATACAGAAAGCTATACTTCATTCCTTGGAATGAAAGAACCTTTATTTGAAGCACCTTCATGGATGAATGGTGTAAATGCAGGTCGCAAACTGAATACAGTGGTATGGTCTGTTATTTCGGGTCTGTTGTTATATGGGGTGCTTCGATTAATCATTAGGAAACCACTTAGCCGGGCGTTGAGTCCCTATCTGGCAGATATTGATCCTGATGATTTGGATGAAATCAGTTACCGTGCAATTGCGATAGGGTTTCCCATCTTCACCTTAGGTGCACTTATATTTGCCATGATTTGGGCAGAGATCGCCTGGGGACGGTTTTGGGGATGGGATCCCAAGGAAGTATGGGCACTTATTACTTGGCTCTATTACAGTGCTTATTTGCATCTGCGTTTGTCTAAAGGTTGGCAGGGACGTAATTCCGCATGGCTTGCTGTACTGGGCTTCCTGATCGTGATGTTTACACTGGTTGGCGTGAACTTGATTATCGCTGGACTTCATTCCTATGCTGGAACAGAATAACTGGAAATGAAGTTTATGTTTTTATTCAAATAGAGCATACTATGAGAACTGGTTTAAGAAAGTGAGGCGAATCGTACGAATGGCAGATCATGAGAACCGGATACTGGTCGTCGATGATGAAGAAAGGATTCGGCGTTTGTTGAAGATGTATCTGGAAAAAGAAGGCTATGACATCGACGAGGCGGAGGATGGTGAATCCGCACTCAGTAAAGCGACATCAGAAGATTATGGCTTGATCTTGCTGGACGTAATGTTGCCGGGTATGGATGGTATTGAAGTATGTACTAGGCTGCGTCAAGTGAAATCAACTCCTGTGCTGATGCTTACAGCCAAAGGGGAAGAGATCAATCGCGTACAGGGTTTTGAAGTTGGAGCAGATGATTATGTAGTTAAGCCTTTCAGCCCTCGTGAAGTAATCTACCGAGTTAAAGCTATCTTACGTAGAGCTTCTGCAACCGCTTATCTATCTAAAGAAAGCAATTCAAGCAATAATATAGTTTTTCCTCACTTACTTATTGAGCATGATGCTCATCGGGTTACAGCAAATGGGGAGGAAGTAAGTCTTACTCCAAAAGAGTACGAGCTATTGCATTATCTCGCTGTGTCGCCGGACAAGGTCTTCTCCAGGGAAGATTTACTCAAAGACGTGTGGAATTATGAGTTTTTTGGTGACTTACGTACGGTAGATACTCATGTGAAACGTCTACGTGAGAAGTTGAATAAAGTTTCTCCAGAAGCGGCCTCGATGATTACAACGGTATGGGGAGTTGGATATAAACTGGAGGTTCCGAAGTAGTGAAGTTCTGGAAATCACTAGTTGGCAAGCTGTGGTACACCATCATATTATTAGTTGCCTGTATCCTCATGACATTGGGAGTATTTCTACTCCCATATATTGATATCAATTTCTCGGCTGATGAGTCCGGGGAAATTAAAAAGATGTTTGTGCTTGTCTGTATTGTTGGATTTAGTTTAACTACTTTTTTTGCACTCTTTCTTCTAAGTAAAATAACACAACCGATGCAGAAGCTGATCCAAGCGACAAATGAGATTCGTAAAGGGAATTATGATACGAGACTCTCTCTTGTTACAAGCGATGAGATCGGTGAGCTTGCAAGTACTTTTAATCATATGGCGGGAGAACTAGAAGATACCATTCGGAACTTGAACCATGAGAAAGAACGTGTCGCAAGTGTCCTACGCAGTATGAGGGATGCGGTTGTCTCTTTTGATAGTGAAGGGAAGATCATTTCTACGAACCCGCAAGGAACGAAATTAATGTCAGCTTGGCAAGGGATTGAATGGAACAAGATCGATGTGAGATACTCTCCTCAGGAACAGAACGAGGATGCCGGTAATGATGTCCCTGAACCGCTGAGACCATTGTTTAAAGCAGTTGTAAGCCATGGGGAAGACCAAAGTGCAGAAGTACATGTGAAACAGAGTGTATGGTCCGTACAGATGGCTCCTTTGCATACAGAACCAGGGAACCGAGGGGCAGTAGCTGTCCTGAGGGATGTGACGGAGGAAGCACACCTAGAGAAGATGCGCAGTGATTTTATAGCCAACATTTCTCATGAGATCAGAACCCCATTATCGATGATTCAAGGGTATAGTGAGGCGCTGCTTGATGGGATGGCGGCTTCTCCAAAAGAAAGCGAAGAACTCATACAAGTTATTCATGATGAGTCCCTGCGGATGGGCAGATTAGTTAAGGATCTGCTGGATCTTGCTCGGATGGAAGCAGGGCATATTGATGTCACCCTCGACAGAGTGGATGTGAACCAGTTGCTTGATCGTGTATACCGCAAGTTTAGTGTGGCTGCTAAAGATCAGGGTTTACTCTTAGAGTATAAGCATCAAGATGGACCTTTGATACTAGAAGCTGCCGACGAGGACAAGCTGGAACAGGTATTTACCAACTTACTTGATAATGCATTCAGACACACTCCATCAGGGAAACATATTTATATTATCACTTCTATGAAAAATGAGGATGAACTGGAGATTCGTATTCAAGACGAAGGTAAAGGAATTCCTAGGGAAGATCTACCTTTTATCTTTGAAAGGTTCTATAAGGCAGATAAAGCGAGAGTTCGTGACGTAGGCCGTGGGACTGGTCTTGGGCTTGCCATTGTTAAGCACATCATTGATGCGCACAAAGGGACAATCGAAGTAGACAGTACTCATGGGAAAGGTACAGAGTTTACGGTTCTACTTCCTATAAAACAACACAAATCGGATAAATCAAAGCTTACTTGATCTTTTCTACGAAAAAGCACCTTACTGAGGGTGCTTTTTTTGTTGAACAGTACCGATTAATCTTGTTCAACGTGGAACAATTTTGGTGCGTTAGAGTGGGTAGGGAAAGATAGATCTCTTAGTAAAACGAAACAAAAAAAGCTAGCCACAAAGGCCAGCTTTTTTACGTTTAATAATTATTTTTGAAGTACAATTTCTTGTGCTGTATTCAGTTCAGGCAATTCAATAAGTTTTTGGAGCACTTCTTTTGGTACTTCTTTATCTACAGTCAGAATCATAATAGCAGCACCGCCGATAATCTTACGTCCTACTTGCATGGAGGCAATATTGACATCATTTTCACCAAGAAGTGTACCTACCCGGCCGATAATCCCTGGTTTATCGTTATGAGAGATGAAAATTTGGTGATCTTCAGGAGCAAAGTCTACTGGGAAATGATCGAGTCTTACAATACGTTCACCATATCCAGCGAGAAGTGTTCCTGCAATACGTCTTTCTTGCTCATGTTGGTTTTTAAGCGTCACGGTAATCAAGTTGGTGAAACCTTTTGTACGTGGAGCTTGAGATACGACCACGTTGATTTCACGGATTTTTGCTAAATGCAGGGAGTTTACGATATTAGCTTCACTGCCAAGATGTCTTTCAAGTATGCCTTTCAGAACATAACGAGTCAGCTGCTGGGTATCAACTTCCGACAAGTCGCCAGAGTAGTCAATATGAATTTCCTGGATTGCTTCATTTGCCATCTGTGCTGCGAAGCTTCCTAGGGTTTCGCCAAGTTTGAAATAAGGTTGAATAATATTCATAACACTTGGAGCCACGGGAGGCATATTAACCGCATTTTTAAAAGGTTCGTTCCGTAAGATATGAAGCACTTGCTCAGACACGTCAATCGCTACGTTCTCTTGTGCTTCCACTGTGGATGCACCAAGGTGAGGGGTAACGATAATATTCGCATGACTTAAGAATGGATGATCCGCTGCAGGAGGTTCACTTTCAAATACGTCAAAGGCAGCACCTGCTACGATCCCTTCATCAATAGCCTCAATTAGGGCCATCTCATCAATAATTCCGCCACGTGCACAGTTGATGATTCTCATGCCTTTTTTCATGACTTCGAATTGTGGCCGAGCAATCATGTGTTTTGTTTCTGGAGTCAGTGGTGTGTGAACCGTCATGAAATCCGCATTACGAATAATGTCGTCAACGGAAGCAAGAGTGACACCCATTTTTTCGGCACGTTCTTTAGTTAAGAATGGATCGTAGCCGAGAATGTTCATACCAAACGCTTTGGCTCTTTTTGCTACTTCACTGCCGATTCTACCCATACCAAGGACACCAAGTGTCTTGTTGCGAAGTTCTACGCCCAGGAACGTCTTGCGGTCCCATGTACCGTTTATCGTCTTAGCATAAGCCTGAGGAATATGTCTCGCTAGAGCCATCATCATCGCAAATGTATGTTCACAAGTTGTAATTGTATTACCGTCTGGTGCGTTAATAACGATAATACCTCTTTCAGTAGCTGCTTCGAGATTGATATTGTCAACACCAACTCCGGCACGACCAACAACTTTGAGGCGTGTGCCAGCTTTCATAATGGCAGGCGTTACACGGGTTTGACTACGTACAAGAAGTGCATCATAATCTCCAATAATTTGAATAAGTTCATCTTCCGAAAGACCCGTCTTCTTGTCGACTACAACATCCTCAGCATCCATAAGTTGCTGAATTCCCAAATCGCTGATTGGATCAGATACCAAAACTTTTAACATTGATCATCGTCCTCCTTGATTTTGAACAACATGTATAGAATAAGAAGCGGCATTCACGTATAAAGCTAAGCCATTTCCTTAAACTCGGTAAAAAATTAATGCGTTGAAGTGGCATAGTGCGGCCTTGTAACAAAATAAACCGTTCCTAAAACCTGAAGGGATGAACGCAAAAAAACTCTCAATCCGCATACTACTACCGTAGTAAGGGACGAGAGTTGTCGTGGTGCCACCCTAATTCGCTATCGCTCTTGGAAGAGCAACGGCCTTAATGGTCTACAATAGACCAGATTCATAACGTGAATCACGCGACTATATCTACTTTAGATTCGATATAGTAACTCGGGAGCGCTAAAGAATACTGTATGATTACTGATTCTCACCAACCATCAGTTCTCTGAACAATCGGTACAGTTCTTTTCTCCGTCATCGCTGTTTAGATATTGTTGAATAACAATTTTTTCATAATGTATCATGTGTAACATCACCATGTCAATAGTTGTATCTACTAAAAAGAGGAAGAAAACCCAAATCCACCTCCTAAATTTTCCCTACATATATCGAAGGTTCTTGAATCTCTTAAGTATTTTGGATATCATTTAAATATTCCCTTTATTTACAACAAAGATAGAGACATCATTTACAGAATAGGAGTAAGAATAGGCGAGAATGAAAAAACAACAGTGGAAGAAATTAAAATTTCAAAAAATTGAGCCTCATCAGCTGACGGATCGCCTTCTTCTTATCAACCTTTATTTAACACAAGCATTAACATTAATTATAGGTATTGTCTGGATTCTTTTTCAAAAGAGAAATCCGCTGGAGCTACTGAGTTTACCCCAAGGCTGGCAATTTGTAATGTATGGCCTTGGACTAGCTGCACTCATGCTCGTAGTTGATTTCTTGTTATCCGCGGTTATGCCTGAAGATAGTATGGACGATGGCGGTATTAACCGTATGTTATTTCGCAAAAGACCTATATGGCATATCATAATCATTGCTGCCGTTGTGTCCGTTTGCGAAGAGCTTCTATTTAGAGGTGCCATTCAGCATTCCATTGGTCCTTATTGGACAAGTATCATTTTTGCTTTAATTCATTTTAGATATTTGAATCATTGGCTTCCTACAGGCTGGGTTTTTGTATCCAGTTACGGCTTAGGATATATTTATGAGCAATCCGGAACGTTATGGGCTCCCATACTGTGTCATTTTCTAATTGATTTAATATCCGGACTCGCCATTCGTTTTCGGAGGGAAACATGAACCAACAACTAAGTAGATCACAAAAGTATGGTCATCATGGTCGTCGTAAAGAGGGAAAAGAAATAAAACCTTCTAAGTCATTTGATAAGATCGCCGAGGATAGTAAACCAAAAAATAAAACAGTTGCGAATAAGCCAGTATACAAAAAGCCAGTGAGAAAAACTCAGCCCGTTCCTGAGTTATCGAGAATGCAGCGCAAACTCCAGGCTGAACAAAAACAAAAGCAAAATAAGGAAGCAAGCGGTCGCATTCAAGAAGCAGAAACACTTCCCACAAGGGCAGAACTGTTTCCATCTCGAAGAGTAAGACTCAGCAAGTGGTTCATCAACTCACTTATTTGCATTTTTATTTTTCTAACTGGATTTCTAGTATATTGGGGGATTATAGGAGCTCCTCCACTGAATACATTGGTTCCTTAGCAATCCTAGATCTATCACGAAATACGGTCCACCTGAAACTTTCTTGTATGACTCACGCATGACTTTTCTTATTTACGTGAATAATAAGGAATGCATCCTATCATACAAGGAGGTTTATCAATGAGAACTTCTTCGTTTCTAATGGGCTTAACTGTTGGTGCTGTAGCTTGTTCTGTCCTTTCTCAAAAAGGAAGTATGCCTACGGCAAAACAAGCGAAAAAATATCTGCATGATGCCAAAGAAAAGGTGATGGACATAACCTTTCCTGGAATGGATAGCATGCTGAGTAAAGCATTGACAGATGAGAACACAACGAATGCGGGATCAAATTCTAAATCTTCGGCAAATAAATTATCGACACCAGAACAAAAAGCCGAAAATTTAGATTTGATTAAATCTTTTATTCGTTCGAATCCGGACGTGAAAAAAGAAGTAGAAAAAGTACTGGCGGAATCTCATACAGCGATTCCTGGGTTGTAATGAAATAAGGATTTGAAGAAAGAATCATTTGCAGATCCTTAATGGACTGTAAATGATTCTTTTTTATCGTTTTTATTACGTGCATTTGTGGGTATAAAATGATAACATACTTACATAATCCATTTTGAGCACATACTCACAGAATACAACATAATCTGTTTATAACACATGCTTAATAAAGGGGAGATCCTGTATGAAAATAGAACGCTTAAGCAATGACAAGATACGGATTTTCCTGACTTTTGATGATTTAAGCGAGCGTGGTATCCAGAAAGAAGATATGTGGCAGGAAGAACCTAAAGTTCATGAACTGTTTACGGAAATGATGGACCAGGCCTACAGCGAACTTGGATTTGATGCTACTGGCCCATTGGCCGTTGAGGTCTTCGCGTTACCAGCTCAAGGAATGGTCGTTATTGTCACAAGAGGCAAATATGATCGTGAACGATATGGTGCATTACACGAAGATGATATAGCAGACGAAATATACGAAATGGAAGTAACACTCGAGCAGAGTGATTCTGTGATGTATGTATTTAAGGATTTTGAAGTGTTGATTGAGGCAGCCCACATGCTGAAAGCTAAAGTAACGGAAGCTGGACGTTTGTATCATTATAAGGACAAATGGTTCTTGCATCTTGAACCGGACGAAGTCGACACTGAACAGCACGGAGCGCTCATTGCCCTTCTTGCTGAATTTGGCGAGGGAAGTTCTGTTACCAGTGCCGTACTCGGAGAATATGGCAAGCTCGTTATGGCAGAAAATGCAATCGGAACGATTTGTGACCACTTCAAACGTCATGATTCTTAAATTTTAATGAGTAAGTATGTGAAACCATTAAGTTGGAGGGATGTTCGGTGCTTTTGTTCTCGGTCTTGACGGCAGCAATTGCGCCGGGGCTTTCCCTGCTTACGTATTTTTATCTCAAAGACCGTTACGATGCCGAACCTCTCCATATGGTTATTCGAATGTTTTTTTTCGGACTACTTATTGTATTTCCAGTTATGTTCCTGCAACGAGGGTTGATGCTCTTTCTCGGAGATCTGGGAAATCAACCATTTTTGCATGCATCCGTAGTTTCTGCTGGGATTGAGGAAATACTCAAATGGCTTGTTTTATTTTTCGTTATTTATCATCACACTGAATTTGATGAGCCCTATGACGGAATATTATATGCGGTAGCCATCTCGCTTGGTTTTGCTACAGTGGAGAATTTATTATATGCATGGGCAGGAAATGCTTCAATGAGTTTCATGCTTTATAGAGCGTTACTCCCTGTTTCGGGTCATGCGATGTTTGGTGTTATTATGGGATATTATATGGGCAGGGCTAAATTTAGCGACAAAAAGAACTTGCAGCGCAAGTTTCTTGTCATGTCGATTCTTCTTCCGATTTTCTGGCACGGACTTTACGATCTGATTCTCGGTGTGGAACAGGCTTGGTATTGGTTTATCGTACCTGTTATGCTCATACTTTGGTATGGAGGTATGGGGAAAGTTTACCGTGCTAACAATCGTTCTCCATTTCGTTTCGTGAAACGTGAGGAAGAGGTTAACCTGTAATTGATTTGGATACACTTGTTTCTAGTTGGCAGTATTTTCTGCCTATTAGAGATAAGTGTTTTTTTTGTGTTTATGACCAAAATCAACCAGGGAGTGAGGGTTTGAATCATGAGAGTAAAAGTGAAGATTCGCTGCAAACAATGCGGCGAAAGGTTTGTCTTGCGCGGTAAAAAAGAACGGGGAAGAATTGAAACAGGATTCAAGCAGTGTCTCTGTGATAATAGGGACATGTTTGATATTGAGGAAGAAAGCTTCTAATTTTGCGATCATTCATGTATAACCTTCCTTTCTTCTTGTCACAATAAGGTCATCGTACCTGAAGAAAGGAGCAACACAAGATGTATAGAAGGTTAAGCTCGGTGTTATTCCCAATTGTATCAATACTGCTCATTGGTTCTTTGATCTGGGGGTATCAACAATATCAACAACGTAATGCAGTTGCTTTAAAGTCAGAAAATCAATATCAACGATCATTTCATGATCTCTCGTACCACATGGACCGGATCCATTCAGAGCTAGGGAATACGCTTGCGGTTAGCAGTGCATCAGATGGAATGCATAAAAAAGGGCTTATGAATGTATGGATGCTCGCGAGTCAAGCACAGAGTGAACTTAATGATCTTCCACTCACATCGCTTCCCGTTAACAAAACAGAAGAGCTTTTGTCTCGCATCTCTAAATTTGCGTATCAAACATCGCTAAGAGATCTTCATGAGAAACCGTTAACAGCTCAAGAAAAAGAGAATCTTAGAACGTTGTACAAGAATTCAGCTGAAATCAATAAAGATTTGGATCAAGTACAGTTATCTGTACTCTCTGACAACCTGAAGTGGGGTGACGCAGAGGCAGCTTTAACCGCTCAAGGAAATAAGCAGCAACGAAATGTAATTGTAGACGGTCTTCGAGCGGTAGATCAAAAAGTCGGTAACTACCCACCTATGGATTGGGGACCATCCGTTTCGAGTCTTTATGAGCAGCGCGCTGTCCGTAAACTAGGCGGAGTACCGGTTACTACGGAAGACATTAAACGAAAAGCACAAAAGTTCACAGATATAGACAATCCCGAAATTCAGGTTATTCAGAACGGGAAAGGAACAGATTACAGGTCCTATACCGCAAACCTTACTGCACCAGACGGTCATTTGATTCGTATGGATTTTACGGTGGATGGCGGCCTGCTGATTTCATATAACGATGAAAGAGAAGTAGGTCCAAAACAAGTGAATCGAGATACAGCAATGTCTAAAGCCGATCGTTTCCTTGAGCACAAAGGATATCGTGATATGAAAGCTGTTGCTTACAATGAATATGATAATCTAGGTAACTTCACTTATGTAAGAGAACATGATGATGTGCTCGTTTATCCTGAAAAAATCACGGTCCGTGTAGGTCTGGATAACGGAGAGGTAATTGGGATCCAAGCATCTGAATTCCTTAACGAGCATAAGGATGACCGTGTATTCGCGGAGCCGAAAATTAAGCTGAAAGATGCGAGAGCACAGCTGAATCCTGATTTTAAAGTATCCTTTACGCGGAAAGCGTTAATTAAAAATGAATTTAGTGAAGAAGTGCTATGCTATCAATTTGGCGGGAAAATTAACGATACCATGTACCGGATTTACATTAATACAGAGACTGGTGTTGAAGAAGCAGTAGAAGAAATCCCTGCACCAACCGCAGGATCCAAAATGTAGATGGAAAGCTTCTCCTTTGGGGAAGCTTTTTCTTTTTGCATTTTTCTGAATGTAATTTCACAAACGCATGGTATAATATTCCTGTTATATTTCATGGATGTGCGACTATAGACAGGGAGTGAATGAGGTTTGTATCCGAAAGTAAATGATGTGTTGTTCATACAGTTACCCTCAGAAGGTGAGAAAGAAGCGAATTACGAATTTCGTTCAAGAATTGCCGAAACAGATGAAGATGATATCTATATGGAAGTTCCGATTCGTGAAGGAAGCGGCCAGCTGAAGAAACTTCATATGGGCGATGAGTTGTCAATTTACTTTCTAACAGAAGGTGGAGTAAAGCATTACTTTAATACATACGTGACTGGTTTCAAAGAAGATGTAATAAGAATGGTGAAGTTTCGCAAGCCATCTGCAGAAGAAATTTTTCAAATACAGCGGCGCAATTTTTTAAGAGTCCAATCCGAATTAGAACTGGCTGTTAAGTTTAAACACGATTTTACCCGGTTTCTAACCTTTACTGATGATGTGGGCGGAGGAGGTATCTCTTTTTTAGGAGACGCAAAAAATGAAGTGAAAGAAGGACAGACTCTTTCTTGTTGGCTGTTGCTTCCTTATAAGAATGGAGAACTGGAACATGTTCCTTTTGAAGGAGTCGTGGTTCGATGTATTACCCTGGAAAGTGGCCGACAGAAAGCCATGCTTGAATTTACACAAATCTCTGACATGGAGCGTCAAAAAATAATAAAGTACTGTTTTGAACGCCAACTTGATTTTAGAGGAAGATAAATGAATTAATACGGAATTATTCATTAGTGAATGATTATTTATTTCTCAGGGCACAATGAACAAAATTGTTCTGCAGGAGAGATGAGAATGAAGCAGTCAGGTGAGGAAGCCCGCAGATATGAAGCTTTATTTATGAAGTTCAGTATTCAGGTTGAACGCAGATTAAAGAAATTGCTGCTATGTCTTTTTCTGTTACTTCTCGTTTTTCAGATTTTGCTTCATAACAGATACACAGCACCTTATATGTCGGGAGTGTTTCGGCTTGAGGGCACACCCTTGCCTGCTTCTTTCCAACCTTCACATATGCTGGATAAAGAGTGACCCTTTTTGCATCAGTGCTGGTTGTGTGGTATAATTTTCTCGTCGCAGGCAATGCCTGCTTTTTTCTTGAGGCTTAAGTTTGAGGAGGAATGCCCCGTTGACAGGCCAGAATACAGCAGAGAACGGGAAAATGAATGTGGCTATTGACGGTCCCGCAGGAGCGGGGAAAAGTACCGTTGCTAGACGCGTGGCGAGCAAACTGTCTTATGTGTACGTGGATACAGGCGCTATGTATCGTGCTGTAACCTATTATATGCTTCGCCATGAGATTAAACCGGAAGAGGTAGATACCGTACTTACGCACGTTAGAAGACTGGATATTGAACTAATACCAGCTGATGGCGGGCAGAAGGTATTCCTTAATGGGGAAGATGTATCAGGGCCGATCCGTTCGAGAGAAGTTACTGGAGTAGTATCCTTATATTCGCAAATTGAAGATTTGCGTCATCACCTTGTTGAAATGCAGAGAAAGATGGCACTTCGCAAGGGCGTTGTTATGGATGGAAGAGACATCGGAACGACGGTTTTACCAGATGCAGAAGTGAAAATTTTTATGACCGCAAGCGTTAGGGAACGTGCACTTCGCCGATTCAAGGAACTCGATAAGACTGAAGAGGTAACACTTGATCAGCTCGAAAGAGAGATTGCGGCTCGGGACAAGCTGGATCAGGAACGTGAAGTTTCGCCGCTGCGTCAAGCAGAAGATGCCATCGTTCTTGATACCACATCAATGAGTATTGATGAGGTTGTTGAACACATTGTAACGCGCTGTATGGAAGTCAGGGGAGAGGTTGGATTATGATTTATTCAATTGGTCGGTTTCTGTTAAACGTAATTTACACTGTTTTATTTCGTTTAGAGGCCATTGGGAGAGAGAATATTCCCCGCGAAGGCGGCGTGGTAATGTGTTGCAATCACATTAGTAACTTTGACCCGCCAACTCTTGGAATTAAGATTCACCGCAAGATTCGATTTATGGCAAAAAGCGAATTGTTTGAAGTTCCGGTGCTTGGTCCGATCTTAAGAGAACTCGGAGCGTTCCCTGTAAAACGGGGCGGTGTGAGCAAGGAATCAATCAAAACAGCGCTTAACATTCTTCGGGGTGGAGAAGTCTTGGGGATTTTTCCGCAAGGCAGTCGCCATAATGATGGTGGTATGGGAAAAAAGGGAGCTGCAAGTTTTGCACTGCGAAGCGGAGCTGCTGTAGTACCTGCTGCTGTAATCGGTGAATACAAGCCTTTCAGAAAAATGAAAATTGTTTACGGTGAACCCGTTAATCTGGATGAATTCAGAGATGATCCTTCAGGAGAGTCACTTGAACGGGCAACGGAAAAAATTATGTCTAAGATTGATGAAATGGCGAGAACTGGTGTACCATCGAAGCCATAATGCCAATGAATGACACACCATATTTTATGGTAAGCTAAGCATTACCAGGTTAATGTTTTGAACTCTGCTACGGCAGGTTTAAATAAATGGGGTTTTTGAATTGAGGAGGGTATTGATTATGTCGGAAGAAACTAAAAATCAAGAAGTAACAGAAGCAGCAACCCAAGATGAATTGGATTCATTCGTATCATTAAAAAAAGGCGATACTGTAAAAGGAACCATTGTCAAATTGGAAGATAACCAAGCTTATGTAAGTATTGGATATAAATATGACGGTGTAATTCCAGTTCGCGAACTTTCCTCTGTACAAGTGGATAATATCAGCGAAGCAGTAGAAGTTGGCCAAGAAGTGGAATGTAAAGTAGTTAGCATCGATGACGAGAAAGAGAAACTTGTTCTTTCTAAACGTGCAATCGACAGCGAAAATGCTTGGGAACAACTTGTTAAATACCAAGAGTCTGGTGAAGTATTTGAAGTTGTTGTTTCTGATGTCGTTAAAGGCGGCGTAGTAGCTGACGTTGGCATCCGTGGATTCATTCCTGCTTCTATGGTTGAGCGTCATTTTGTTGAAGATTTCAGTGATTACAAAGGCAAAACACTTCGCGTAAAAGTAAAAGAACTCGATCGTGAAGCAAACAAAGTAATCCTTTCTCAAAAAGATGTTCTGGATGCAGAACATGAAGTTAACAAACAAAAAGTGATTGCTGAACTTACAGAAGGACAACAAATTGAAGGTACTGTACAGCGCCTGACTCAATTTGGTGCTTTTGTTGATGTAGGCGGCGTTGACGGTCTTGTTCACGTATCCGAGATTGCTTGGAGCCATGTGGATAAACCATCTGACGTTCTTTCCGAAGGCGAAAAAGTGAATGTTAAAGTACTGAAAGTTGATCCTGAAAAAGGAAAAATCAGCCTAAGTATTAAAGCAGCACAACCAGGTCCTTGGGAAACTGCTACTGAGCAGTTTAAAACTGGCGATATCGTAACAGGTGTAGTAAAACGTCTGGTTCAATTTGGTGCTTTCGTAGAAATCGCTCCAGGTGTAGAAGGTCTGGTTCACATTTCCCAGATTTCTCACAAACACATCGGTACTCCGCATGAAGTACTGAAAGAAGGACAAGAAGTTCAAGTGAAAATTCTGGAACTGAACTCTGCTGAGCAACGTGCAAGCCTGAGCATCAAAGAAACAGAAGAAGCTCCTGCTGATGCAGCGCCTCGTGCTGAAAAATCCAGAAAATCACATGCACCACGTGAAGTAATCGACAACCCTAACGTTTCCATGAGCAACGAAGGACTAAGCGTTACACTTGGCGACCTTTTCGGTGATAAATTAAGTAAATTCAAATAATGAAGTCGCGTTAAGCTTATCTTCATACAGGCAACAAACAGGTTGCTAATCACGATTGGCGGACCCTTCGGGGTTCGCCGATTGTTGTTAGAACCTGTTTTTTGGATAAGGAAAGCATTAGCTTAATTATCTTTTTTTTGCTATGATGAAGCGTAAGAAGTGACAGGAGGAGTGTATTTTATGGCAAGACCCGTTGTGGCTATAGTCGGACGTCCGAATGTAGGGAAATCAACAATTTTTAACCGGATCATCGGCGACCGGTTGGCCATTGTGGAAGATAAACCGGGAATTACGCGTGACCGTTTGTATGGTGTGGCGGAATGGAACGGTAAACCTTTCAGTATTATTGATACGGGAGGAATCGAAATTGATGGTGAAGATATCATTCTGAGATCCATCCGTATGCAAGCAGAACTCGCTATTGAAGAAGCTGATGTTATCGTATTTATGTGTGATGCGATGACGGGAGTTACACAAGCTGATGAAGAGGTAGCTCAAATTCTGTACCGATCGGGTAAACCGATTATCGTTGCAGTTAATAAAGTAGACAATATGGGTCGAAGCGACCTCATTTATGAATTCTATTCTTTTGGGTTTGGTGATCCTATTGGCATCTCCGGAAGCCATGGTACAGGAATTGGTGACTTGCTTGATGCAATTGTTACTAATCTCCCTGAACTCGAGGAAGATGGGTACGATGAAGATGTAATCAGAGTTGCTCTCATCGGACGACCAAATGTAGGGAAATCATCGCTTGTCAATGCAATCCTTGGAGAAGAGCGCGTTATCGTAAGTGATATTGCGGGAACAACAAGAGATGCGATTGATACTCCGTTTGAAAAAGATGGTCAGCGTTATGTCCTTATTGACACGGCAGGTATGAGAAAACGTGGTAAGGTGTATGAAACGACTGAGAAATACAGCGTAATGCGCGCGATGCGTGCGATTGAACGTGCTGATGTAGTACTGATTGTCATTAATGGCGAAGAGGGAATCATTGATCAGGACAAGCATATTGCTGGTTACGCTTATGAAGCAGGTAAAGCTTCCTTATTCGTGGTGAACAAATGGGACGTTGTAGATAAAGACGACAAAACCATGCGTGAATTCGAAAAGAACATTCGGGATCATTTCCTGTTCATGACCTATGCACCGATTGTGTTCCTTTCTGCTAAAACTAAACAGCGCTTACAAAAATTGCTTCCTGTAGTACAGCATGTATCACAGCAGCATGTAATGCGTGTTCAGACCCATTTACTTAACGATGTTGTATCTGATGCAGTGGCTATTAATCCACCTCCAACAGACAAAGGAAGACGACTGCGTATTAACTATGTAACTCAAGTAGCAGTGAAGCCTCCTACAATTGTCGTTTTTGTAAATGATCCAGAACTGATGCACTTCTCTTATGAGCGATACCTTGAGAATAAAATACGTGCTGCTTTCAATTTTGAAGGTACACCTATTCGTATATTTACTCGGCGTAAGTCCGACGAAGGTTAGGGGAGAAACAATGTGATTTATGCTATCATGGCTATAATCATCAGCTATCTTCTAGGTTCCGTAAGCTTTAGCTTTTTGTTTGGTAAACTAACAAAAGGCATAGATATACGGGATCATGGAAGCGGCAATGCAGGCGCAACGAATACATTACGTGTCCTTGGAAAAGGACCGGCTATTCTTGTGCTTGTACTTGACGTTGCAAAAGGGGTCGCAGCGATATGGATCGGCAAATCGCTTGGCGGTGATTCACAGTGGGTTCCAGCTCTGTGTGGAGTCGCTGCCATTATTGGTCATAACTGGCCCGTATTTTTCCGTTTTCGTGGAGGGAAGGGGATTGCAACCGCCATTGGCGTACTTGCAACCCTTTGTTTCTTGCCAGCTTTATATGCGGGCATTATAGCGATTATGTGTATTGTAATCACAAGATACGTTTCCTTAGGTTCTTTAATTTTTGTATTCCTAACACCCTTGTTCTTATTTATCCTTCTTTATCCATGGCCTTTATTTTGGTGTAGTCTCATTATTTGTATACTTGCCTTCTGGAGGCATCGGACGAATATCATGAAACTGATGCGTGGGGAAGAAAATAAGCTGGGATCTCGTTCATCAAAAGGGGGTAAACGGGTTGTCTAACAAAGTAACGTTACTGGTAGCTGGAAGCTGGGGGACTGCACTGGCAAGTGTTCTTGCAGACAATGGCCATGATGTGTACATGTGGACACGAAGTAACGAGCAAGCCGCTGAGATCAATCAACAGCATACGAATGCTCGATACTTACCCGGTATTATCTTATCCGAACGGATTATGGCTACAAGTGATATGAAAGAAGCGGTAGATGACAGTCAGGCTATTATTATAGTAGCTCCTTCATCAGCGATGCGTTCCGTGGTACAACAGCTGAAGCCTTTTTACAAAAAAGGCACACTTATTGTACATGCGACGAAAGGATTCGAAACGGCCACTCTAAAAAGAATGTCTGTTGTCATTTCGGAGGAACTCGGCTGTCCTGAAGGAGATATTGTAGTGCTTTCAGGTCCGAGTCATGCGGAAGAAGTCGTTCAGAAAAAACCGACTACAACCGTGGTGGCATCTTTAAATGATGAACTTGCTAATCGTGCTAGAGATTTGTTCATGAATGTGAACTTTCGAGTATACACCAATCGAGATTTACTTGGGGTTGAACTAGCAGGTGCGTTTAAGAATATCATTGCTTTAGGTGCAGGAATGTCGGACGGTCTTGGATTTGGCGATAATGCCAAAGCAGCGATCATAACCCGCGGTCTTGCGGAGATTTCTCGTATTGGAGTTGAGATGGGGGCTAACCCGCTTACCTTTTCGGGACTCGCTGGCGTAGGGGATTTAGTCGTGACCGCAACAAGCAAGCATAGCCGTAACTGGCGTGCTGGATATGCGCTTGGACAAGGCAAACCGCTGCAAGAAGTATTAGATGCCATGGGTATGGTTGTGGAAGGAATTCGTACTACAGAAGCAGCTCATGCGATATCTCAAAAGTATAATGTCCAAATGCCGATCGCTGATCAGCTCTATAAAGTGCTTTTCACAGGCAAAGACAGCCGTACTGCGGTAGAAGCGCTGATGGGCCGCGATCCTAAGACAGAGATGGAAGTCATGAAACTCGAGACGTGGGAGCAGTGGCACACTTAGATTAATGGGCTCTTTTCTCATTTCTCCCGTTTCCATCACCCTTCGATAAGACAGCTCATATAATATGTTGAGTTTTTGTCTTAAGGAGGGGAATAAATGGCTGACAATATTTCTAAAGATGCTCTAAATGCAATTAATAAAAAGACGGGGAAGAAGATCTCGGAAGGCGCAGTGAAGAAGCTCGCTAGTACGGTGAAACCTTCTACTTTACAAAATGAGGATCAGCTGAGAACGCTGATCAAGCAAGTCTCTGCAATGGCAAAAATACCTGTTAGTGAAGAAACGATTCAGGAAATCGTCAATGCGATCAAGAAAAGCGGAATGAATCCGAGTAACATGGAAGCAATCATGAAAATGATGATGAAAAAGAAATAATAGATCTGTTGAGAAAGAGGTGTTTTACCTCTTTCTTGTAATGAAGAACAAAGATGGGCTTCTGCCTATAATCTTTGTTCTTTTTTCTTTTTACAAAGAGGAATGAGCAAGTTTTTCATGTTATAATCACTATATCTGAGAAAAGATGGGTAATTCATTATTTCCTGGGATCTATAGATGTATTGGAGGATGGAACATGGATGCAATGGACAAGATGTGGCTTTCGATTATCGCTGTTCTAATTATGGGATTGTCTGTCTTCTTGATTACTTTTGCACGTGCGAAGACAAAGGGTATAATAAAAGGAGTTTTATCTCTGCTTGCTTTTATAATTATGTTGGTCGGGCTTCTTAGTGGTCTAGTATCCATCATGTAATTATAACAAGGAAGTCTGAATTCATTATACGATTGGAGTCATGATAAGTGCTTGATACAGCTTTAAACGTCTTAGGTATGGCATGGAACCCGAAGCAATACAAATGGCTGTTAGGAGGAAGCTGCAGCCTTCTGTTGCAGGGAGTAGAGCTAACGGACCCACCAAATGATATTGATGTGTATGCTGATTTTGAAATCGCCAAACCATTACATAAAGAGATCAGTTCATATTCAGTCGATGAGCAGCGTCTTGATCGAAGCGGTACCTATACTTCTTTGCTCAGTCATTATCAGATCGGTGAAGCATCTTTAGAATTATCCGGAGGGTTTGAAATTTGTACATCAGACTCACTTTATCGAACAGATATTGCTTTTTTAATTCCTTATGCTCAGAAATATAAAATTCCGGGTACGCATCACTCCATTTTTATGACACCGCTGAGTCATGAGCTCATGTTTAATATCCTTCGTGAGCGGGCAGATCGATATGATCTTATAGCTAAGAAAATGAATGAGAATATAGAAGCTCATATCCCTTTATTAAAAGATCTGATTCGCCGTAATGTGTGGTCAGTAGCACATCTGGAGCATTTGGAGGATGTACTTGGAGTAAATGACGATTCACTACGAGAACAGGGTCAGCTCTGATACAGCTAGAATGTACGGACAGGCAGGGGGACAAGTGAATGAAGGTAACATTTTTACCAAGTGGCAAACAGGTTGAAGTGAAGCGGGGAGTTACCTTGCTTCAAGCAAGTCGTTTAGCGGGGATAACCATCCCTACAAGATGTGGAGGCAAGGCTGGATGTATGATGTGCAAAGTCGACGTACCAGAGGGAGAAGAATGTCATCTGAGTAAACCAGGGGGAGCTGAACGTAACAAGCTGGGCACATGGCTCGATCAGGGGACACGTCTAGCTTGTCAGGCTACAGTTCAGGACTCGGTCACAGTTCAAGTACCTGAGGACAAGCTAAAAGCAGCGATTCGTAAACAGCTCGAAAGACAAGCGGAAGAAGATACCCTGTGGTAAGATTCCTGAAAATGATAGCTAGATTCTAATAAAGGATGGGCTTAATTTATGAGGAACGTGTATGGAATCGTAAGAAAACAACGTGTTTTCCTATGTGCTGCTATGGCTGCGCTCATGTTATTACTGACGGGCTGTCTGCACACTTCAGGTGATAGTAACAAAGACGCGTGGGCTACGAATTATGATGGGAGTGTCTCGAGGGTTCAGAATGCAATGAATGCCTTTCAGGAATCTAACGGTATTTTGCCGATTATTACTGCTGGGCCAGAAGTCCCTAAATATGAGAAGTTTCGAATTGATTTGAGCAAACTTGAACGAGAGGGATATGTTGATGATATTCCAAAAACGGCCTTTGAGAAAGGCGGAAGTGCGTATTTTCTCGTTCAAAATGAAGAAGTCGATCCGATAGTCAAAGTAATGGATCTCATAACCGTTCAAAAAGTAACTCTAGTTCAGCGTCTAGTTGATTCTTATTATGCCTCTCACGGAACATGGCCAGCGAAGGAAGAAGTTTATCCAAACATTCATCTAGTGGATACAGAAGCCATCCAAAGTTCGGGAAACCGGATTGAAGATTTGGCAAGTGTGTACTCTGGTGAAATACTCCCTTACATCATAGACGCTGAAGGAACGGTTTATGCAGATTATGCTTTTGACATTATGCAGCTCATTGATCGAAAAGAAATAAAGCCGGAAGTATCTGAAGATTTAAGGAAATACCTAACGGAAGAGTCTCATTTTGTGCCTGTAAAATCACTTCCTTATGCGTGGAGTAATGGTCAACCTATTGCTGTTCTTACCCTTCCGTAATCATGGTCTAGCATTGATACCGTCCCTTTGAGGGGCGGTTTTTTTATATATTAGAGTCCCATTCGTCATAATTGATAGCTAGCATTCATATATTTAGTGTGGATGGTCTTTGAAGATAGTAAATCTTCTTAAAAAAGAGAGTGCTTCAAGATTAACCACCAAAAAAAATAGAAAAGACGTCATACTGCGCAGGTCATGTACATACTATGATACTAGTCCAAAAGCATGTACGAGTTACGCCGCTCATCTTTCTTTCATCAGAATGTGATATGTCGGCGGCGGACGACTTCCGGGCAATCGTTATAACTGCTCTACCGTTGCAGGGATTAACGTCTTCTGATTGAAAACGAAGCGGATGCTCTTTAGCATTTTTCCTTCGGAGTATGTTTAGGAGGGGATTTCATTTGGAAAAAGTAGACATTTTCAAAGACATTGCTGAGCGAACCGGTGGAGACATTTATCTCGGAGTAGTCGGTGCAGTTCGCACAGGAAAATCAACATTTATCAAACGATTTATGGAAACCATTGTTTTACCTAACATTACTAACGAGGCAGACAGAGTAAGGGCAATCGATGAACTTCCGCAAAGTGCAGCTGGAAAAACAATTATGACCACCGAACCTAAATTTGTTCCTAACAGTGCCGTACAGATTAAAGTAGCCGATGGCCTTGACGTTAATGTTCGTCTTGTGGATTGTGTAGGATATGCGGTTGAAGGAGCCAAAGGTTATGAAGATGAAAATGGCCCTCGCATGATTTCTACACCGTGGTTTGAAGAACCTATTCCTTTTCAAGAAGCAGCAGAGATTGGGACACGAAAAGTCATTCAGGAACATTCTACACTCGGTGTAGTGGTTACGACAGATGGTACGATTGCGGAGATTGCACGTGAATCCTATGTGGAATCCGAAGAAAGAGTCATCGCTGAACTGAAAGAAGTAGGTAAACCTTTTGTTCTCATCATAAACTCAACAAAGCCTAAGGGCGAAGAAGCATTGCAACTTCGTGCTGAACTTGCTGAAAAATATGATGTACCTGTCATGACGTTAAGTGCTGCAACAATGACAGAAGAGGATGTTACAGGTGTACTTCGAGAGGTATTATATGAATTCCCGGTTCACGAGGTAAATGTAAATTTACCAAGCTGGGTTATGGTGCTGAATGAAAATCACTGGCTGCGTGCAAGTTACGAGAACTCGGTTCGGGATACGGTAAAAGATATTCGCAGATTAAGAGATGTGGATCACGTGGTGTCTCAGTTCATGGAATATGAGTTTATTGAAAGAGCAGGACTGAGTGGAATGAATATGGGGCAAGGTGTTGCGGAGATTGATCTCTATGCACCAGATGAGCTTTATGATCAAATTTTATATGAAGTAGTGGGAATTGAGATCAGAGGTAAGGATCATCTCTTGCAATTGATGCAGGATTTCTCCCACGCTAAAAAAGAATATGACCGTTTTGCAGAAGCACTAGAAATGGTCAAAACAACAGGTTACGGAATTGCTGCTCCATCGCTGGCTGAAATGGCTTTGGATGAACCTGAGCTTATCCGTCAAGGAACAAGATTTGGAGTTAGACTGAAAGCGACAGCACCATCGATCCACATGATTCGTGTCGATGTAGAGTCTGAATTTGCACCGATCATTGGTACAGAGAAACAGAGTGAGGAACTGGTCCGATATCTCATGCAGGATTTCGAGAATGATCCAATCAAAGTATGGGATTCAGATATGTTTGGTCGTTCCCTGCATTCCATTGTAAGGGAAGGTATTCAAGGTAAAATCGCCATGATGCCGGATAATGCAAGGTATAAACTCCAAGAGACTCTTGGACGAATTATTAACGAAGGTTCTGGCGGACTTATAGCAATCATATTGTAATTCATGGCCTGGCCCATAGATTTACCACCAAAATAACCGTAAGGGTATCTCCCTTTCGGTTATTTTGTGTATCTTAGCTCGCTACCAAAATAGGGGAAATAAGCAAATAGTAGTGTGACTTTTTATCAATTTTGACCCAAGAACGGTGATTCTACTTGAAATTGTGTTCTGACTGTATTACTATAAACCTTGTTCCGCTTGAGGATATAGATTCTCTTGAAGTAACAAAAGAAGAATTGGGTCTCATGCGGAGAAAGTTTGAACCTATGAACAATATCATTGGGAATAGGTATATCTTATGTATATTTTGTGATGAAATGGGAACAAAGTATAACACTTAGATAATAATCTCAGGAGGTGAATTGACTTGAATAAATCTGATCTGATCACACAAGTAGCTGAATCTACTGAATTGCCTAAGAAAGATGTGACTAAAGCGGTTGATGCCGTTTTTGAAGCTATTTCTGAAGCATTGCAAAAAGGTGACAAAGTACAACTCGTTGGTTTTGGTAACTTTGAAGTACGCGAGCGTTCTGCACGTAAAGGACGTAACCCGCAAACAGGTGAGGAAATCGAAATTCCAGCGAGCAAAATTCCTGCTTTTAAACCAGGTAAAGCGCTCAAAGACGGAATCAAATAAGATTTCTACATACTCTTATGTAATCGAAAAGTCCGTGAATTCGTTCACGGCTTTTTTCTTTTTATTAGGAAGGGGTGAAGTTCATGGAAGGTCCGATCAACAACGGAGATTATATCGTGATCAAGGCAAAAGAAAACGGTGTTCATGTCATTGGTTTGACACGAGGTCATGATACCCGGTTCCACCATACGGAGAAGCTCGATCAGGGTGAAGTTCTCATCGCACAATTTACAGATCATACCTCTGCTATTAAAATTCGCGGCAAAGCAGAAGTCATGACAAAACACGGTGTTATTGAATCAGATTAATAAGAAGAACGGGATATCAGAATCCCATCTTCATTTTAAAAAGCAGGCATAGCCTGTTTTTTTCGTTGTACAATAGAGTATGGGCCTTCTGTTTGATGTTTACACTAAGAAGGACAGGAGGTCTATCTATTGAAAAAAAGAAGAGTATTACCCCTTGTTCTCGTCATGTCACTTGGTGCAGTGGTGCTTTTGTCCACGTTTGTTACGGGGCAAAGTGCGAAGTGGATAGCAGAAGAATCAAAAGAAGTCCTTTCGGCAAATGAACAATTAACACTAACTGATAAAAATTTGGTTGACGCTTTACATGATCTTTCTTTACATACGCCGATCAGTAAAGTGAAATGGAGTGAAAATGTGCTGACTCTGGACCTTAAAGCAACAGGGAACTCCATCATACCTTCCGACATTTATATAGATATTGCTAGTATCGCATCCTTTTCGATGGAACGAACGAACAACGTAAATCAGCTTATGCTCCGCGTGCTTGCGGAAGATGAATGGGCAGGGAAGAGGCATTTACTTCTCTCTGCAGATATAAAACGCACGGAATGGAATAGAGAAGCGTTGATGAAGTTAAGAGAATGGAAAAATTGGGCATTGCCTGATGAACTGATTCAAAGGTTTCATATGACAGAGACAAATCTGTGGCGTGAGCAGTTTATTTCCTCTGAAAACGGTTATTGATGCCTGTGCGGGCATAAGAAACATATGTTATAATAGATAAGATTGTGACGAAGATGATTGAATATTTTTGAATGAACGCTCGGAGGATTTATAATGATTTCATACCGCGTAGCAAATCTTGCAAAAAAATATACGGATTATGATATGATACAGCGGCATACGGATTTGCCGACGTTTCCTAATAGCCGTGTACAATTGCTTTACACGTTTTTGAACCAAGGGCAGAGACATTCAGTTGAGGACAGCGAACTCTTTTCCTTAGTTACAGCACTTGTACAAATGGGACTAGATACGCATGAAATGATTGATGTTCAGGAAGAAAATCTTGGAGAGCAGGATATGCGTTCTCGTCAGTTAAAAGTGCTTGGAGGCGATTTTTTTAGTTCGCGGTTTTATCAATTGCTAGCGCAAGCCGGTCATATATCGGTTATTGCATCGTTAAGTGATGGGATCTGCCGATTAAATGAACGGAAAATGAGCCTTTATGACCGAATGAAGAAACAAAAGGTTTCCTCCGAAGAATATGTGCAAGAATCGGTACAGCTGAAGAAGCAGCTGTTTCTTTCTTTTCAGAACATAATTTCGGAAGAGCAAGCTGAGCTATATGACCGGCTTCTAACGTCGATTAGTCTTTTGGATACGCTTGTTGAAGAACGAGAACTTGCAAACGATGTTGAACGTTCAAAATCAAGATTCGCTTATTTACATGTTTATGAGAATGAAACTTCGGATGTACGCTCTACCTTGGCAAAAGGGATGGTTACGCCGTCCGAGTGGAATGAACTGATTAGTAAGCATAAAACAATCGAAGTGCTGACGAAGAAGATAGATCAGTCCGTACTTTCGGTTCAAGGTTTATTAGAGAATCATGTGCACGATCATGTGCTTTGTGAAGAACTAAAGACCCTCTTAGAACCCTATTTCTTATATAGGGCGAGTGCATAAGTTTATTGTTCGATAATGAAAAGTGAATAAAGGTGGTATTTATACATGCAGCATGGGGGGAACAAGCCGAAGGAACAGTACGTCCATTCGGTTTTTCAGAGTATTGCTGGTAAGTATGATGTAATGAATGACACGCTTAGCTTTAGACGGCATAAGGCCTGGCGCAAATTTACAATGAAAAAAATGAATGTACAGCCTGGACAAACAGCACTCGATGTCTGCTGTGGTACATGTGACTGGACGCTCGCACTTGCAGAAGCAAGTGAAACGGGTCACATCGAAGGACTTGATTTTAGCAGCAATATGCTGGAAGTAGGTCAGCGTAAAGTTGAAAAACTAGGCCGTAAACAGCAGATTACGCTGGTTCAAGGTAATGCGATGAGTTTGCCTTATGAAGATAATAGCTTTGATTACGTAACGATTGGCTTCGGTCTTCGTAATGTGCCGGATATCAAACAAGTATTAAACGAAATGCAACGTGTAGTAAAACCAGGAGGGAAGGTCGTCTGTCTGGAACTTTCCAAACCTACCTGGCAGCCGTTTAAAGGTTTGTATTATTTTTATTTCAGAAATATGCTCCCTTTTATTGCCAAGCTGTTAGCGAAGCGTTATGAACAGTACAAATGGTTACCTGACTCCCTTATGATGTTTCCTGGAAGAGCGGAACTCGAACAGATTTTCAAAGAGACCGGCTTACAAAACGTCACTTCCTTTGCCTTGACGGGCGGAATAGCAGCATTACATATCGGGATCAAGGAGAGTCAGCATGTTTAAGAAAATTGGTATATTTCTAGAAATGATTAAAATTGAGCACACGCTGTTTGCATTGCCTTTTGCATTTATGGGTGCTGTGCTTGGATCGACAGAAATAAATGGCCATCTACCGAGTTGGGCTCAGATTGGCTGGGTACTGCTCGCTATGATTGGTGCGCGCAGCGCCGCTTTCGGACTCAATCGGATGATAGACCGTGTGATTGACGCGAAGAACCCTAGAACGGCTGGACGAGCCATTCCAGCAGGGCTTCTCAGAATTAGTGAAGTTGTTATTTTTGTAATTATCTCTTTTATTTTATTATTTTGGGCAGCATCACAGCTTAATCCGCTTTCGGTAAAACTTCTTCCGATTGCTGTATTTATGCTCGTTATTTACTCTTATACAAAACGGTTTACATGGGCTTGCCATATCGTACTAGGTTTTACTATTGCCCTTGCTCCGCTTGGCGGATGGGTCGCAGTAACAGGTGAAATTAACCTGAGCAGTCTTGTGCTTTTTGTAGCTGCCGCTTTTTGGACAGCTGGTTTTGATATTATTTATGCGTGCCAGGATATTGAATTTGATAGAGAAGAAGGCGTGTACTCCATTCCTTCGCGTTTTGGTATCGCTGGGGCATTGACTATTGCAAAAGTATTTCACCTCATTACCGCAGTTGGATTTATTGGCTTATTCTTTATTACAGGTTTAAGCTGGATTTATGCAGTAGGAATCTTGATCTCTTGTGCGCTGCTCGTTTATGAGCATTACATTGTGACACCGAGTGATCTAAGTCGTTTACAGACAGCTTTCTTTACTCTGAACAGTGTAGTCAGCATTGTAATCTTTGTCTTTACTTTGATTGATGTGGTGGTGTTTTAACTTGACAGCAAATCGGTTGAAAAGACTTGCCGTAGGTATTACAGGGGCAAGCGGCAGTATATACGGAATACGGCTGATTGAAACTTTACTTGATCAGGCCTATGAAGTGCACCTTGTCGTATCAAATGCAGGCTGGCGTGTCATAAAAGAAGAACTAGGCTGGAACGTTACGGACCGGGAAGGGATTTTGAACGAGAAGTTCGGGAGCCGTCCCGGTTCTCTTGTTTATCATCCCGTAAATGACATCGGGGCTTCGATCGCAAGCGGGTCATTTTTAATGGACGGGATGATCATTATGCCATGTTCCATGGGTACCTTATCAGCCATTGCTCACGGAGCCTCGGATAATCTGATGGCTCGCGCGGCAGATGTAATGATGAAAGAGGGCCGTTCTTTAGTTTTGGTTCCGAGAGAGACGCCGCTTCATGCGATACATCTCGAAAATATGTTGAAGCTCTCTCGCCTTGGAGTCAAAATGATTCCTGCGATGCCGGCCTTTTATTACCATCCCAAAACGATGGATGATTTAATTAATTTCCTTGTTGGGAAAGTACTAGATACTCTTCATATAGAGCATGAACTGTTTACGAGATGGGGGGAGACAACTTGAATACACACAACAAAACCGTTCTCGGTAAGATTAGTTATACCAATGCTTGGCCTATCTTTCATTACTTTGATCCCAAGAAACTTACCCATCCAGTCGAGATGGTCACAGAAGTCCCCGCTGTACTAAATCAAAGAATACATGAAGGTACACTTGATCTGAGTGCGATGTCTTCTTTTGCTTATGGTATGGAATCAAAACGTCTAATGGTGTTGCCAGATATATCGGTCAGCAGTAAAGGCGAAGTGAAATCGATTTTACTTTTTAGTAAAAAGAAAATAGAAGATCTAGGTAGTGGAACAATCGCTCTGACAAATACGTCGGCTACTTCTGTGAATTTATTGAAAATACTACTGACGAAGTTTTACAAATTGAGTCCAGCGTATATTTCGCTGGAACCGGATCTGCCCTCTATGATGGAGCATGCAGATGCAGCTTTATTGATTGGCGATTCTGCGATACAGGCATCTTGGACAGATCATGGCTATTATGTGTATGATCTGGGCGAGAGATGGTTTCATTTCACGAACCAAAGTATGACTTTTGCGGTATGGGCTGTTTCATCCGATTATGCAAACTGTCATAGTGAAGTGATTCATGAGATCTCAGATGCTTTTATATCAAGTAAAGCAAAGATTTTGCAAGAACTTACTCCGGTTATAGATGAAGCGATACAAAAAATCGGAGGAACGAAATCTTATTGGTATGATTATTTTACGAATTTATGTTACGATTTTGGTGAAAATGAGTTGCAGGGTCTGCAACTGTATTTCCGTTATGCACATGAGCTTGGTCTCATGGAGCATGAGGTCCGGCTGGATCTCTGGAATGAGAATAAGCTGATACGGGTGACGGAATGAAACTACTGGATATTTTGACTGAACTAAAAAAAGATATGAAGTACATCGAGAAAGAATTGTATAAAAGTGTGGAAACGGATCAGAAGCTACTTGATGAGACTTCTTTACACTTGCTGAAAGCGGGCGGAAAAAGGCTGCGTCCCGTCTTTGTTTTGCTGGGCGGTAAATTCGGAACCTATGATATTGAAGTGCTCAAACATATCGCTGTTCCGCTAGAACTCATTCATTCTTCTTCTCTTGTACATGATGATGTGATTGATAACGCGAAGACGCGTCGCGGACAATTGACTGTGAAATCCAAATGGGATAATCGAATTGCGATGTACACAGGAGATTACATTTATGCAAGAGCAATGCTCATGATTACGGAACTTCCGAATCCGCTGATTCATCAGACCATGGCAAAAGCGATGGTTCAGATGACCATTGGTGAAATGGAACAAATCCGGGATTTCTTCAATACGGATCAGAGCATTCGAAATTACTTACTTCGCATTCGCCGGAAGACGGCTTTACTGATTGCGATCAGTTGCCAACTTGGAGCCGTGGCTGCGGGAGCTTCCAGTGATATTTGTAGACGCTTATACAGCTATGGTTACAATGTGGGGATGGCATTTCAAATTCAGGATGACCTGCTGGACCTTAGAGGAACAGAGAAACAGCTTGGTAAACCGCCGGGAAGTGATATGCTTCAAGGTAACATTACAATACCCGTCATTTATGCGTTACAGGATGAGAAGATTAGACCCGATTTGTTGCAGCTGATTGCTAACATTCGTGATGGGAATGATATGGGTAGTGTTCGTGCTGCAGTGGGTATGATTAAAGAGAGTGCGGGAATGACTAAAGCGGAGGAGCTTGCTGACCGATATATGAATAAAGCTCTTGATGCCTTGGAAGGACTTCCTGACATCAAGACAAAGAAAAATTTGCGGGATATCGCTCACTTTGTCGTAAAACGTTCATATTAATCAGGCAGGAAGATGTTCTCACTAAGTCGAAAGCTTACCAAAGCAGTGCATTCATAACTAAGCCTGGAGGAGAATACACATGGAACGTACTTTTTTGATGGTGAAACCAGATGGCGTACAACGTGGACTAATCGGACGAATTGTAAGTCGCTTTGAAGATAAGGGTTTTAAACTGGTTGCAGGTAAATTCGTACAGATGACTGAAGAACAAGCAAAACGTCATTATGCGGAGCATGAAGGCAAGCCTTTCTTTGATGAACTCGTGTCCTTTATTACTTCAGGCCCGGTCTTTGCCATGGTATGGGAAGGCGAAGATGTGATTGAACTTGCTCGGGTGGTCATTGGGAAAACCAAAGTGAAAGAGGCGCTCCCTGGAACGATTCGCGGGGATTTTGCGGCAGTTACTCCGCATAATCTAATTCATGGTGCTGATTCTCCTGAAAGTGCAGCTCGTGAGCTTTCTAACTTCTTTAATGAGGCTGAACTGGTATCTTACAGTAAAACGATTGCTGCCTGGACATAAACGAGTGATCTTTCCGTAAGAAGGAAGGAATCAAATGTCACTGCTTGAAAAAGGTACGGAACAGGATGACTATGTTCTGTTTATTCATAAGATCAAGACAGCTACTGGAATTGATCTTGCTCAGTATAAAGAAGCTCAAATGAAGCGGCGGTTGACTACCCTTAGGTTAAGACATGGGTACGATTCTTTTGCCGCTTTTTTTGAAGGGATGGAACAGAATAAAGCACTTTTTCTAGATTTTCTAGATCGAATGACGATTAATGTGTCTGAATTTTGGAGGAATCGGAATCGGTGGGAAGTACTGCAAAACACATTGCTTCCTTCCCTTACTTCCCATCTTCCGCTTAAAGTATGGAGTGCTGCTTGTTCTACGGGAGAAGAGCCTTATACACTGGCAATGATTCTTGATACGGCTGGTTTGCTTTCAAGTAGTAAAATTATAGCCACTGACATTGATGATGGGGCTTTGGCGAGGGCACAGCAAGGTACATATTTGGAACGTTCCTTAAAGGAAGTTCCTGAGCAGGTAGTCAAAAAATACTTCATACCTGAGGGATTGCATTATAAAATCGATCCTAAACTTGCGGCAGCTGTCCATTTTAGTAAACAAAACTTGCTAATGGATTCCTTTGAGGACGGGTTTGATTTGATTGTGTGCCGAAATGTGATGATCTATTTTACAGAAGAAGCGAAGCATGTGCTTTATCAGAAATTTGCAAATGCACTTCGTCCTGGCGGGATTTTATTTGTGGGAAGTACGGAACAAATTTTCTCACCGGGAGAGTACGGCCTTGAAGGAGCAGAGACATTTTTCTATCGTAAAAAATAAATGCATAAAAAACAGCTAGAATGTCTCATACTGTAGCAATCAGATAGGATGGATAGATCTGGAGGCGAACGTTATGGATAAGCGAGTTGTAATTACTGCCTACCGGCAGGGAACGATTAGCATTTTGGAATGTGCACAGATTCTTGGACTCGATCCTTCTCAAATGAGACAGGTCCTTGGCAGCATAAAGCCTGATATTAATCTGCAAAACACCAAGGGATCAAGGCAAACCAGTCTGATGGGAAGTAAGTAAAAGTCAACGATAAAAAAACACGCAGATTCATAAATTTGAATCTGCGTGTTTTTTTATGAATGAGAACATTTCTTGTCAAAGATAACATGCTATACTATAATGATCAAAGATTAAGGATTTTAGCAGTTTAAAGCTTAACAGTATAAAGGGGGAACGTATTATGAGTCTTCGTTATTTAACCGCAGGGGAAACGCACGGACCCCAATTAACCGCAATCGTTGAAGGTCTTCCGAGCAATATGAAGGTGGATTTTGAGGAACTGAATTTCCAGCTCCATCGCCGTCAAAAGGGATATGGCCGAGGACGTCGTATGCAAATTGAGAAAGATACCGCTGAGTTTGTAGGTGGAATTCGTCACGGATATACAACCGGTGCACCAGTGGCGCTCGTTGTTGAGAATAAAGACTGGACGCATTGGCGTAATATTATGAACATTGAACCGATCGAAGGCAATGATGAAGAGAAACGCAGAGTGCATCGTCCACGTCCAGGTCACGCAGATTTGAATGGCGGACTTAAATATAATTTGAAAGATCTCCGTAATGTACTAGAACGTTCTAGTGCAAGAGAAACAACGGTACGTGTTGCTGTGGGCGCGCTTGCACGTCAACTACTCTCGGAGTTTGGAATAGAGGTTGCCGGCAGAGTGCTTCGGATCGGAGAGATTGAGGCTCCTTATGAAGATATTCCGCTGGAAGAACTTCGTGCTCGTACAGAAGCCTCATCGGTTCGCGTTACGGATGAAGCAACAGAGAAAAAGATGGAAGCTTACATTGATCAGATTAAGCAAGAAGGCGATTCAATCGGCGGAATCGTAGAATGTATTGTAGAAGGAGTTCCCGTTGGTCTTGGAAGTTACGTTCAATATGACCGGAAGCTAGATGGACGTATTGCCCAAGGGGTCATGTCAATTAATGCATTTAAAGGTGTAGAGATTGGAATTGGGTTCGAAGCAGGCACGATTCCTGGTTCCCAGGTTCATGATGAAATTCTGTATACGGAAGAGAAAGGGTACCACCGTGCTACGAATCGCCTTGGCGGATTTGAAGGCGGGGTAACGAATGGCATGCCAATTATTGTACGCGGCGTTATGAAGCCGATTCCGACGCTTTACAAACCGCTGCAAAGTGTAGACATTGATACAAAAGAGCCATTTACCGCTCAGGTCGAACGTTCGGATGCTTGCGCTGTACCTGCTGCGAGCGTTGTAATGGAACATGTGGTTGCTTTTGAGGTAGCTAAAGCGTTCTTAGAAAAATTCGGTGGAGATTCTATAGAGGAGATCCGGGCCAACCTTGATAATTATAATGCACAATTGGAGCGTTACTAATGATGAGGGAGTTAAAGGTTGATCTAGGAGAACGATCGTACCCTATCTATATTGGCAGTGGTCTTCTTGAAACCGCAGGAGATTATGTTCAGAAGCATGGAATCAGTATAAAAAGTCCATTGCTTGTCATTACAGATGAGAAAGTTGCTCCTCATTATCTTGATACACTTCTCACTTCTCTGGAAACCGCCGGTTATGCAGTAGCATCTGCTGTGGTACCGAGCGGTGAAACTTCTAAGTCGCTGAAGGTTTATGAAGAGATGATGACAAGTGCAATTGAAGCAAAGCTGGATCGCAGCTCGGCTATTCTTGCCCTTGGAGGCGGAGTCGTTGGCGATTTAGCTGGATTTGTAGCCGCTACTTATATGCGTGGAATCAAATTTGTGCAAATCCCAACAACAATCTTAGCTCATGACAGCAGTGTGGGCGGAAAAGTGGCAATTAATCATCCACTCGCTAAAAACATGATCGGTGCTTTTCATCAGCCGGAGCTAGTCCTTTATGATGTAGACACCCTATTGACACTACCGAGTCGTGAGGTATCAGCAGGACTTGCAGAAATGGTAAAGCATGGACTGATTAGAGATGCAGATTTTGCCCATTGGTGCGAGGAGAATGCAGATCAGTTATTAGCTCTTGATAAGGATGCCTTAGCGTATGGATTACTCAAAGGTTGTGCGATCAAGGCAGAGATTGTTTCTCAGGATGAACAAGAAAACGGAATTCGCGCTATCCTGAATCTTGGTCATACCATTGGTCACGCAATTGAAGCCATTGCTGGTTATGGTGAATTCCTTCACGGAGAAGCAATCTCCATCGGGATGGTTGGATCAGCTAAGCTTGGTGTCATGAGGGGAGCAGATGCTTCGCTACATGAAGATACAAAACGGATGCTTAAGGCGATTGGACTACCGACTTCTCTCCCTGAGCATCTGAGTACTGAGGATATTATGTCTGCGATGATGCATGACAAGAAATTCAGAGAAGGTCATATGATCTTTATCATTCCAACAGCGATTGGTGAGGTCACCATTGCCAAAGATGTGCGGGCCGAGGATGTTCGCCTGGTGCTTGAGGAACTCAAGAAGGAGGTGTGAGATCGGATGTACACAAGAGGAATTCGCGGTGCAACAACGGTTGTGAGCAATACGGAAGCAGATATTGTGAATGAAACGAGCAAACTTCTAAAAGAAATCGTCCAGAAGAATTCGCTTGATCCTGAGGCGATATGCAGCGTATGGATTACGCTGACTAAGGATCTTGATGCTGCATTTCCAGCTAAGTCTATTCGTGAATTACAGGGATGGGAGCTTGTTCCCCTCATGTGTTCCCAGGAGGTACCTGTCAAGGGATCGCTGGAGAAGTGTATTCGATTCATGATTCATGTGAATACAGACAAAACGCAAAAGGAAATGGTTCACGTATATCTGAATGGGGCTAAGGCTTTACGGCCGGATTTAGCAGAATCATCAAATACATAGGTGAAAATGGCTCCTTGCCAAAACCTGTAGATGTAATGTATAGTGATTGTTAGCAGAGATGAGAAGAGTTTAGAGTTTAGATAAAACTTTAATTGAGTAGAGTATAGCAGAGCTGAGACGAGTTCCTATGATTTATGGCTTATGTGCGGTAGCGCATATGGGTAGCATAAAGAGTGAGGAACAACCATTGATTCATACTTTAGTGTATGGACCAATATGGAGAGATGAACATGGATTTTAGCAATATCGTGTACTTATGAATCACAGCATGGGCCATATTTATAGAAATATGGATGCTGCGGATAAGAGTTCATATGCTTCCTTCGATCAAGTATCTTAGGATAAGACTCTTTCTTTGTACATAGATAGAAAACCTCCATGATCGGATCATGCTGTTTACACTTAACTTTATTATTGTTTTTATGAACCTCTACGTTCTCGTAGAGGTTTTTTTGCGTGAGCATACCACTACTTCCATCCATCTACACTCTGCCCATTATAATTAAAAGGAGTGTTTTAAGATGAATAGCGAAGCACAACAAGTATTAAAATTAGCAACAGAATATAATCTGATTCCTGTTGTAAAACGGATTTTAGCCGATATGGAGACACCTATTCGATTGTTTAGCCGATTTGCAAATGAGGAATATGCATTTTTACTGGAAAGTGTGGAAGGAGGCAGCCAGTGGGCTAGATATTCTTTTATTGGCACAGCCCCTTTTTTATCGATAGCAGGGAAAAATGGTGTGTTAACACTTACGCATAAAGGTCAAAAATCACAAATGAAAGGAAAACCGATTGAAGAATTGAAGGCACTGCTGAGGCAATACCGCAGTCCAAAAATAAAAGATTTGCCTCCCTTTACAGGTGGAGCTATCGGATTCTTTGGATATGACTTGCTTCAATATTATGAAAAACTTCCGAAACATCAAGTGGATGATCTTCAAATGGAAGATATTCAGTTTATGTTCTGTGATGAAATTATCGTCTTTGATCATGTGAAGCAGCAGATCCTGCTTGTTGGCAATGTACATGTGAATCCTGGAGATCTGGATCAAGATATTCTTGAAACTTATCAAAGAGTGACAGATCGGCTGGAACAGCTCGCAGGCCAGCTGGCAGAAGAAGGACCTTCGGAGAATGCGAATCGTCTATCGATTCCAAACGGAGTGGAGCTGGGGACGGTTCATTCAAACCTGACCAAAGAAAAGTTTCTCGAAAATACGGAGAAGGCAAAGGAATATATTCGGGCCGGCGACATTTTTCAAGTCGTATTATCCCAGCGTTTTCATATTGAGACGGAAGTATCGCCGCTTCAAGTATACCGTGTACTTCGAACACTAAATCCTTCTCCTTATATGTATTATCTGAAAATGGAGGAAGAGATCATCGTCGGCACTTCACCTGAACCGCTTGTAAAAGTGGACGGAGGCCGCGTGCAGACAAGACCGATTGCCGGAACTAGGCCACGAGGACTGACAGAAGCACAGGATGCTGAATTAGCACAAGATTTACTTACGGATGAGAAGGAACGTTCTGAACATCTTATGTTAGTGGATCTTGGTCGTAACGATATTGGAAAAGTTAGTGAATTTGGCAGTGTCAAGTGTGACTCGTATATGGAAATTGAGAAATATTCGCATGTCATGCACATGGTATCAAATGTCTCCGGCACACTTAGAGAAGATCGTGATTTCTTTGATGCATTTCTGTCATGTCTGCCGGCAGGCACGGTATCTGGGGCACCTAAACTGAGAGCCATGGAGATTATAGCTGAACTAGAACGTGAAGCGAGAGGGGCTTATGCCGGCGCAATTGGGTATCTCGGTTTTACAGGAAATATGGATACTTGCATAACGATCCGTACCATTATTTTCAAAGAAGGTAAAGCTTACGTGCAAGCAGGGGCGGGGATTGTTTGGGACTCGGTACCGGAAAAAGAATATGAAGAAACCGTAAATAAGGCAAAAGCTTTGCTGACCGCCATTCGTTACGCAGAAGCGATGTTTCCCGTACAGCCATCAGCTCCAGCGTATGCTAACCAAGACTACATTTGTATGTCATCGAATTTTAAAGGATAAGGAGGAGGAGAAAACATGAATATGCTAAGCAGCGTAACTGCCATCCAGCAGGGACTAAATAAGATATTAGGTGGAAATCATCTGTCACAGGAAGAGGCAAGGCTTGTCATGTCTAGTATCATGAACGGAGAAGCGACATCCTCACAGATCGGCGGATTGTTAACAGCACTTCGCATGAAGGGCGAAACCGTGGATGAGATTACAGGTTTTGCTCAGGCTATGCGAAGTTCTGCTAATAAGATGATTACGGACCAGGAAAATTTGCTGGATACTTGCGGTACCGGAGGCTCTGGTATCAGTAAGTTTAATATTTCCACAGCTTCAGCGATCATTGCCTCCTCCGTATCGGTACGGGTAGCTAAACACGGCAATCGTTCCGCAAGCAGTAAAGCAGGTAGTGCGGATGTACTCGAAGCGTTAGGCGTAAATATTCACCTGAACAATACTCAAGCTAAGGCCTGTTTAGATGAAATTAATATTTGTTTCTTATTTGCCCAGCTTTATCATCCTTCGATGAAGTATGCCGCAGCGCCGCGTAAAGAATTAGGTTTTCGTACCGTATTTAATATGCTTGGTCCGCTTACAAATCCGGCTGGAGCGGATCGGCAGGTATTAGGGCTATATGATATCAACAAGACAGAGATTATTGCTGAGGTACTAGGAAGACTTGGTCTCAAAAGAGCACTCGTTGTAGCAAGTTATGACGGTCTTGATGAGATCAGTATTTCAGACAGAACAAAGGTTTCTGAACTGAAGGATGGAGCCGTTCATACGTATGACATTCATCCTAACGACCTTGGCCTTCGTGTACATCCGCTAACTAGTGTGCTTGGAGGCAATGCGGCTGAGAATGCAGAAATTATAAAAAGTGTCTTATCGGGTGAAATTAGCCCTTACCGTGATATCGTACTTGCGAACAGCGGTGCTTCAATCTATGTAACCGGCCATGCGGGAAGTTTGTCCGAAGGCGTTCATATGGCGAAGAGTGCTATTGATTCCGGCAAAGCCTATGCAAAGCTGACACAACTTATTCAGAAAACGGGGGAGTATGACCATGAGTACGTATCTTGATCGCATTGTAGCCACCAAAATAGAAGAAGTAGCAAAGCTTAAGCAAAGTTTTGATCTTACTGCAGCAGAAAGAAAGATTGCACAAATGCCGAATACGAAAGGGTTTGAGCAGGCTTTATCGAGGTCGCACAGTTGCGGGATGGGACTTATTGCAGAAGTGAAGAAAGCATCCCCTTCCAAAGGACTGATTCGCCCTGATTTTGATCCCGTGCGGATTGCCAAAGCATATGAAGAGGCAGGAACGGATTGTATATCCGTTTTGACAGACGAATTGTACTTTCAAGGCCAGGCGGCCTATTTAACAGAGATTAGAAATGCAGTGAATGTTCCCTTACTTCGTAAAGATTTTATTATTAGTGAGCTTCAGATTGCGGAAGCACGTTTGATCGGTGCAGATGCAATCTTACTTATTGCCAGCATACTAACACAAGAGCAGATGGGAGCCTATCATCAGTACGCTAAAGACCTTGGTCTTGACGTTCTGGTCGAAGTGCATGATGAGCATGAACTTAGACAGGTACTTGATCTGAATGTTGCCACCCTTATTGGAATTAATAATCGGAATCTAAAAAGCTTTGAAACGGATCTGAATACAACCGCACTTCTATCACAGCAGGTTCCTGCGGGCATCACCTTAATTAGCGAAAGCGGCATAAGAACCAAGGCGGATGTTGAGTTTTTAAAAACAACAGGGGCAAAAGGAATTTTGGTCGGAGAACAGTTTATGCGTAACGAAAATGTTGGTGAAGCTGTGCTTGAGATGATGGGAACGAGGAACTAAAATGATGTCTATTTCTAAAGTGAACGAGAAGCCGCTTGTAAAAATATGTGGACTTCAGGACGTTGAAGTGCTAAAATCTATGAAACACTTAACTGTCGATTTTATTGGATTTGTTTTTGCAAGATCAAAGCGTAAGGTGACTGCAGCACAAGCAGCAGACCTAGTGAATGTGTTGTCAGAATGGGAAATGCGTCCATTACCAAGATCTGTTGGGGTATTCGTAAATCCTAGAGTGGAGGAGATTGAAGAAATTCTTCGTCAAGTATCGCTGGATGTAATTCAGCTGCATGGTGATGAATCTCCAGCATTATGCCGAGAACTAAAAGCTAAGTTTGGTGTGAATGTATTCAAAGTGTTTTCTTTGAATAACGATCCTAACCAGGCGGCTGAAGATATAGATAGAAGTCTCGCTTCCTATGAAGGAGTAATAGATGCCGTTCTTATAGATACCTTTGATCCTGTATACGGGGGCGGTTCTGGCCGGACTTTTTCCTGGGAACGAAGCATTCCCTATCAGTTATGGGCTAGGAAAATGCAAATTCCGCTCTTTGTAGCGGGAGGGTTAGAACCTGATAACGTACATGAACTTGTGAATGGGTATGCACCGGGTGGTGTTGATGTATCCAGCGGTGTAGAGACAAATGGAATCAAAGACATAAATAAAATGATAGCTTTTGTGGAAAGGGTGAAGAAGGCATGACACTGGTACCGGATGTATATGGTCGTTTTGGACCTTTTGGAGGACGTTATGTACCTGAGACATTAATGAATGCCCTGATTGAACTGGAAGAAGAATTCAAACGTTTTTCCGAAGATGATGAATTTAATGAGGAACTCCGTTATTTGTTAAAACAATATTCAGGGAGAGAAACACCTCTCTATTACGCTGAACACCTTAGTCATCATTTGGGTGGTCCAAAAATTTATTTGAAGCGAGAAGATTTGAATCACACTGGCGCTCATAAAATTAATAATGCACTCGCGCAGGGGCTTCTTGCAAAACGGATGGGCAAAAAGAAAGTCATCGCGGAGACAGGAGCAGGACAGCACGGAGTAGCTACTGCTACTGTTGCAGCGCTGTTAGGTCTTGAGTGTAAAGTATTCATGGGAGAAGAAGATACAAAACGGCAGCAGCTGAATGTGTTCCGTATGAACTTACTCGGAGCGGAAGTCATTCCGGTTACGTCAGGTTCTCGCACGCTGAAAGATGCGGGCAACGAGGCCTTAAGATACTGGGTGAGTAACGTGGAAGATACGTTCTATATATTAGGTTCTGCAGTCGGACCTCACCCGTATCCGCTCATGGTCCGTAACTTTCAGCGTGTGATTGGTGATGAGACCCGTCGTCAGATCCTGGATAGCGAAGGCAGACTTCCGGATGTTGTAGTTGCACCTGTTGGCGGCGGAAGTAATGCGATCGGTATGTTTTATCCTTTTGTTGAAGATGAAGAAGTGCAGTTGATCGGCTGTGAGGCTGCTGGTAAAGGGGTGGATACGGAATTCCACGCTGCAACGATGAGCAAGGGAACACAAGGGGTGTTCCAAGGTTCAATGAGTTATTTACTTCAAGATGAGTATGGGCAAGTTCAAGAGGCTCACTCGATCTCAGCTGGACTTGATTATCCGGGTGTAGGTCCCGAACATTCCTATCTGAAGGACATTAAGCGTGCTCAGTATGTTCCTATAACAGATCAAGAAGCGCTGGACGCACTACAGCTACTCAGCAGAATTGAAGGAATTATTCCTGCACTTGAATCCGCACATGCGGTTGCAGAAGTTGTGAAACTAGCTCCAACCATGAAGAAAGATCAGATCATTATCATCTGTCTATCAGGCCGGGGAGACAAAGATGTGGAATCCATTATGAAATATACGGGAGGTGGACTCGCATGAGTATCCGTTTAAACCGGATGGATGAGACCTTCCAAACCCTACAGATGAGCGGCAAAACAGCACTTATTCCTTTTATAACAGTGGGCGATCCAGATCTGAGCACGACTGTTGAGATCATTTGTGAACTCGAAAAGGCAGGGGCTGATGTGATTGAACTAGGCGTACCTTATTCTGACCCACTTGCAGATGGACCCGTCATTCAGCGTGCTTCTGAACGAGCACTAAAACAGCAGATTACGATTCGTACATGTATGGAGACAGCTAAACGTGCACGTGCAGCGGGAGTGAAGCTGCCATTTGTACTCTTTACATACTACAATCCCGTGCTTCAGACAGGTCTGGAACTTTTCTTCGACTTGTTAGTAGAGCATGATATTAGCGGTATGATCATTCCGGATCTTCCGATTGAAGAATCTGCACAGATTCGTGAGTATGCGGATCGTGCCAATATTCATCTTATTCCCTTAGTTGCGCCGACATCGAAGGAAAGAATAAAGAAGATCGTCTCGAGCGCAAGAGGATTTATTTACTGTGTATCATCACTTGGTGTAACAGGGGAGAGAGCTGCATTCCACCAAGAAGTAGATGAATTTATTACAACGGTAAAATCATATACAACTCTTCCCGTTGCTGTTGGCTTTGGGATATCCAGCCGTGAACAGGTAGAACATTTTTCTGAAATTTGTGACGGGGTTATCGTAGGCAGTGCCATTGTTAGAGAGATCGAGAATACGATTCCTTTGCTATCAAAACCAGATACGAAGGAAGAAGGACTTTTGCAAATACGTCAGTTTGTGGCACAATTAAAAGTATAATTTTGGAGATTTTTTCATTATCCACAAGGGAGGGCTTGTTTATGAAACATAAGTCTACTATTGGTAATTTACCCGTATATAAACCAGGAAAGCCCGTTGAAGAAGTGAAAAAAGAGCTGGGACTCAGTGAAGTGATTAAGCTTGCATCGAATGAAAATCCTTATGGCAGTTCGAAGCTTGTGGGGAATGCAATTCAGGCAGAACTTGCAAATCTGAGTATTTATCCGGATGGTTCTGCAGGAGAACTTACAGCCGATTTGGCCGTACATCTGGGCGTTCAAAATGATCAAATTATTTTTGGCGCAGGTTCGGATGAAATCATTGCCTTGATTGCTAGAGCTTTTCTTATTCAAGGTGACGAGACCATCATGGCGGATCAAACTTTTTCAGTATATAAGAGTAATGCAGACATTGAAGGTGCTGTAAGTATCGAAGTTCCGCTTGTTAACGGTACACATGATCTGGAAGGTATGTTATCGAAAGTGTCTTCCAAAACAAAAATAATATGGGTATGTAATCCGAATAATCCAACCGGTACTATTATCACCGAGAAAGAGCTTATTTCCTTTATGGATCGTGTTCCTTCCGATGTGATGGTCGTTCTTGATGAAGCTTATTATGAATATGTTACGGATGAATCCTATCCTGAGACGATTCCTATGATGGAGAGATACAATAACCTTGTGATATTGCGAACGTTCTCCAAAATCTACGGACTCGCTTCATTGCGGATAGGTTACGGTATCGCGAGTTCCGAAGTAATCTCACTAATTAATCAAGTCAGAGAACCATTCAATACAACAAGATTTGGGCAGGTTGCTGCTCGTGCGGCCCTTAAGGACCAAGACTTTGTAAAAGCTTGCCATGATAAGAACCGTGAAGGGGTTACTTATCTGCAAAACGAATTTGATCGTTTAGGTCTTCACTATTTCCCTTCACAAGGTAATTTTATACTTGTACAAATTGGCAGACCGGCTGCCGAGATGTTTGATATCTTACTGCGACAAGGGATCATTATTCGTTCTGGGTTCCAGGTTTATCCTGACTACATCCGGGTATCTGTAGGTACACCAGAACAGAATCAAGCGTTCATCAAAGCTCTAGAGCATGCGCTTACCCCTGAACGCTCGGAAGTATAGTGGACTCGGAATGAGAACAGAAGGAATAAACTGCAAAATTGCAATCTTTGGCGTGGGACTCATCGGAGGGTCTCTCGCCCTTTGTTTTAAAGGGAAGCCGGGAATAGAAGTAGTTGGTTATGCGCATGAACCGAAAATTCATGAAAGATATCTAAAGAGCGGTGTACTTGATCATGTGACCTTATCCATTGAAGAGGCGGCACTGGATGCGGATTTCATTTTTTTAAGTGTACCGGTAGGCATGCTGAATTATTATCTTCAGGAACTAAATAAGCTCCCGCTAAAGAAAGGCTGTATTATTACGGATGTAGGCAGCACGAAAGCCTCGATTACAGCAGCTGCGAAGACACTCGATTTTCGAGATGTGTTTTTTATTGGCGGGCATCCCATGGCGGGTTCGGAACGTTCTGGAGTAGAGGCGGCTTCACCGCTGCTATTCGAAAATGCATATTATGTTCTTACACCTCAGCCGGAGATGGAAGAAGACGTTTATAATAAGCTTCATAATCTGCTGTCTTATACTAGAGCACAAGTCATTAGGGTAGAACCTGAGCATCACGATGATATCGTGGGCGCTATTAGTCACTTGCCTCATATAATTGCGGTAGCCTTAGTCAATCAGATCAGCAGTTATAACCAAAATGAACCTTTATATCAGCTGCTTGCAGCCGGAGGTTTCCGTGATATTACTCGTATTGCGTCGAGCGACCCGGTAGTATGGCGTGATATTTTACTTAGCAATCGTGAAGTATTACTGCGACTTCTTCGGGACTGGAATAAGCAAGTAGGCCAGTTTACTCAAGTGCTGGAGGAAAGTAATGGGGAAGCGATTGAAGCTGCTTTTCGTGAAGCCGGTTCTTTTCGAGACCAATTACCGGAGCGAAGAAAAGGAATCATCAATGCTTTATTTGACATATATATTGATGTTCCGGATACCCCAGGGATTATTGGCAGGATTGCTACGGAACTGGGGACGGCTCGGATCAATCTGAGTAACATGCAGATCATTGAGAGCAGAGAAGATGTACCAGGCATTCTCAGATTGTCCTTTCGGCAGGAAGATGATATGGAGCGAGCAATTGAACTCCTTACCCATTTGGGTTATACCGTACGAAGCTAAGAGAGATGGGAAAACTCTCTTAGCTTCATTTATAAAATCGCTTTATTTAAGTAAATATGCAAGATAATAAATAAATGTATAATTATGGTTGACAAAATGAAAACGGATACATATAATAAAAGTACAGTATGGTTTCTCTCCACTCCTATCCAATAACTGAGTTGCATATCATTGCAGCAAGCTGTGAACTTTGTTCACAGCTCTTTTTTTGTCTTTTTTTGAATGAGATATTTAACTTTACAAATAAACCGTCCAGACGGTATACTTAACTCGTTTGGTAATTGTATTGCTTCATTAAAGGAAAGAATAAGATAAGGGGTTATAAACACACATATGGAGGTTTGGAAATGAACGCATATTTAATTCTTGCACTTGCCATTATTGCAGAAGTATTCGGAAGTTCAATGATGAAATTATCTAATGGATTTAAAAAACTGTACCCAACTCTTGGATTAATAGTGGGAATGGGTGCAGCGTTCTACGGATTATCATTAGCCTTAAAAACAATCCCATTAGGTACTGCTTATGCAATATGGTCTGGAGTAGGTACTGCACTTACTGTATTAGTTGGGGTCTTGGTATATAAGGAGAAAGTAAATACAAGAAAAATGATAGGAATATTGTTGATCATTATTGGTGTAGTTGTAATGAAACTAGCAGCAGACTAATTAAAGGAGATAAGTACATGAGAAATGGATATATTTATTTAACAATAGCGATTCTGGGTGAGATTTTTGGTACAACAATGCTAAAATTATCAGATGGGTTTAGCAATTTATTACCTGCTCTAGGATTAATAATTGGTATGGGACTTGCATTCTATTTTTTATCATTAAGTTTAAAGACAATTCCTTTAAGCTTAGCCTACGCGGTTTGGTCAGGAGTAGGAACGGCTTTAACTGCGCTGATAGGGGTTTTGCTTTGGAACGATCCTTTTGGTATTTTAACGGGTGTCGGACTTCTTCTCATCATTGGTGGTGTAGTTATTTTAAATACATCCAATGCATCTGGGACAGTTCAAGAATCTTCTAAATAAAAGAAAGGAGTGCCTTATGAGAAGTAATTCCAAACGAGGAGAGATATTAGCTTCTGCTTCATATATTGTCGAGAATTTAGGGATGGACAAATTAACCTTAGAGGCCGTTGCAAATAAAACTGGGATTAGTAAAGGTGGCTTATTGCATCACTTCCGTAACAAAGAAGCTTTAATTGAAGGAATGATCATCGAGTACACAGAACAATTTATTGATGAACTTACATCGATTACAAGTAAATCGAATGAGCAAGGAAAGTGGATAAGAGCGTACTTAAACGTAATAATCAATGATAAAGCGTTAGTAAGCGGCTTAGCAGCAGCATCTGTTGCAGCAATGCATTATAATCCTTCTTTGCTTGATCGAATGCAGGAAATGTATCGTGTAATTACCAATGGAATATCTAATGATGGCGGCGATGTAATTGATTCAACTATTGTGAGACTAGCCGCTGATGGTCTATGGTTTTCTGAAATCTATGGATTAGGAAAAATGGATGAAGATACAAAAGAAAAAGTAATAAAGAAACTACATCATATGATAAATAAAGATTTACAAAACTAAAAGTTATTGGATAAGAGCCTTCACTGCTATCCAATAATGTCGTTCTGAAAGATGAATAGCAGGCAGCGAAGATAATTCACAAAAGAGAAGGTATAGCAATGTTACTATTTATAATGTTTATTTGTCTTTTATTCTCCATACTCTTTATAATGAGAGAGGGAGAGGATATTCTCAGAAAAGTCTCTTTTGTAGTGTTAATTACTAGTGTACTATTAAGTATACTACTTCTTAATCATGCTACATTTGGTGGTATGAATAACGATATTGAATTTCTTTCAATCTTTGCTTTCAGTGCATCCTCAATTTTTGAGAAAGTTGAAATATTGTTCTGTATTTCTTTCATAGCAATGACTGTCTATATTTTTTCTAATAAAAACAAATAATTTTCAATCATGAAATTTTAATAACACAGATTTTGAATAATGGGTTGCGATAAATTCGCGGCCTATTTTTTTGCTTACATGACTAGATCAAATCGGTCCACGTAGTCTTAAAGTATCATAGACGTAAAATAAATAACAAATTTTTCATAAATTAAAAGGGAAACTTTGGTTGATTATATGGTATAATGTTCCTTGGAATTATAGGAATGATTAGGAAAGTGTTACTACATAAGGGTTTACAAGCAAGAGAGTAAGAACTAGTTAGCTATTTACAACCTCATAAGAAAAATTACATTTCTGTAATTATATTCAATCATAATAATGGGTTCCCGCTCTAAAAAGTGTTGTTACAGGCATTTTTATATACCTGGGCACTATGGAACTGCAAGGAGGAGCTTAGACCTAATGGATGATTCAGAGTTGATTAAAGAAATAAAAGCAGGAAATGTGGAGCTATATTCTGAGCTCATGGGACGATATGAAAGAAAGATGTATGCTTTTGTCTATCACATGCTTCGCAGTTCTGGACTTGAACATATGTCAGAAGATTTAGTATCAGAAACATTTTATAAAGCTTACCGAAGTTTGAATTCCTTTCGCGAGATTGATGCATCTTTCTCGACCTGGGTGTATACTATTGCTAGAAATACGGTTCTTAGCGAACTTCGAAAACATCGAGGAAGTAATATTCCGCTTGAAGAAAGTGGAGTTATTCCTGTTGCTTCTTTGGATACAGCTCCTGAACAAGCGATGCTGAGAAATGAACGTGTCATTAAAGTGCGTGAAGCAATTAATAATTTGCCTGATAAGCAGCGAACGGCTCTTATTCTCAGAGAATATGATCAGCTCGAATATCAGGAAATTTCGGATATTTTAGGGCAGACCGTGAGTTCCGTCAAATCTTTATTGTTTCGTGCACGGATGAGCGTCAAGAATCAGTTGCATTCGTATTTCTTTGAACCGATCTATGAGGAATATGAAGGGATGAAGAGTCAATGAATTGCAACGAAGCCCAGGAGTGCATGACACAAGTTTGGGATTTGTCCGCACATCATCCGGTACGAGTTGAACTGAATAACCATATAAAAGAATGCCCAGAGTGTGCCTTTGAATATAGCAGGTGGGAAGAATTATACGATCTGATTCCCGAGACTTCAGATCCCGTTCCCGAAAAATCGCTTCAATCTATGCACGGTAAGGTAATGGACAAGATATACAGCGATCATCCGCATATTCAAAGAACGGATATCAAACCCTATAAATGGACGAAAACGACGGCCAATCGCTTCTCCATCTGGATTTCTGCTTGTTTAGCCGTATTGTTGAGCAGCATTGTGCTGATGGTATGGAAGGTAAGTTCTAACGGCGGCGATGCAAGCATGAATAACGATGCTGGGATTGTTCCTACCGGAGTAGCGAATAGTGCACCGGCTTTCAGCTTGTCTTACCATGATCCAAAGGGAGCTTCTGGAATTATTGAACCTTTTGTAGCAGGGATCCCAGCTTACCCTCAGTACTGGATGTTCTTATCCCTGCTAGCTTTGGGGATGGCTCTATTCTCTTTACGCAGAATGCATCACATTACAAAATAACAAAAAGAGAAGGAGGCATATCTTGAAATGAGAATTGGTCTAATACGTCACGGACTTACAGATTGGAATGTAGCTGGACGAATTCAAGGACGCAGCGACATTCCTCTGAATGATGAAGGCAGACTGCAGGCAAAGTTGCTTGGAGAACGTCTTCTTACTGAACCCTATGAATGGGATTATATTATAACGAGCGGATTGTCTCGCGCACAGGAAACAGGAGAAATCATAAGCCGTATCATTAATGTTCCTATGCTTCCGCCTGATGAACGTCTTCAGGAAAGATCTTTTGGTCAGGCGGAAGGTCTAACGCAAGAAGAACGAGAAGCAAAATGGGGAGTAGACTGGAATTTATTAGACTTAGGGCAGGAAAAAGAACCTGATATGCGAGTAAGGGCTCTTACATTTATTAATGAATTGGCGCAGATACATCCTCATCAGCATATTCTCGTCGTTTCTCACGGGGCTCTGCTTGCACAGTTATACAAAGCACTGTATGAAGATCGATATACCGAGAGAATTGGAAACTTGTCTCTTACCATACTAGAGAACGAAGAAGAAAAATGGAATCCATTGCTTTATAACTGTACTAAGCATTTAATAGACCCTTCGTTTGAAAAATCAAAAAAATAATAGCTGCGCAAATAACCCGAATGCAGATTCGGGTTATTTTTTTTGCCGTAAAGGAATAAATGTTTCAATAATTCCCATAATGGTAGTAAAACGGCGAGGCGATGGGACAATGAATTTAGCGGATCTACTCACGTATGCTGACATTGGTCAGCTGAACCGCATTGCAAACCATTATGAATGTAGCACCAACACCCATTCCAAACATGAATTAATTCAGAGTATTTTAGTTACTCTTGGTAATTCTTCCTTTGTTGAAGAAGTGGTTCATGAACTTCCAGAGGGTCAGCTTAGCTTTCTAAATGCGCTACTGTTTGATGGAAGGGTAAATTACAGCATAGAAGAACTTACGGCCCTTGCAAAGCAAGCAATGGAACCCAAGGGAGAACGTCCTGCTACGTATTTTCGAGATATTGTTGTTCAGTTTACGAAACGAGGTTGGTTATTTAACGGTTCAACACAGCAAACCAAATATTTGTATCGTGTTCCCCAAGATTTAAAAACGAAATTTGTGGGCGTAATACGTTCAAAATTTATACAGCTTGCTGAGGTTGTCTCTGAACCTTCTGTCTATCGTGAAGAACATCATTTAATGTTCGAAGATATGAAATTGCTGATTAAATTCACTGATCAGTATGAAATCCCTCTGAATCAGGAAGGATTTATGTATAAGAGGACGCAACAACAGCTCCTGGATTTTCTACATGTAAAAGAACCGTTGGTAGGAAAAGCAGGATGGCGTTTTGGATATGGGAGAAGCTATAAAGAATACCCTGATCGGTTAGCTCTACTGTATGATTATGCGACTCATCAGCGGTATATAGCAGAAAACAATGGGATTCTTGCTATTACCGATGAAGGCACTCAGGTTTTTGAAAAGTCATCAGACGAAGAGTTGATGCAGATTTTTCGCTATTGGTTAAGACTTTATAAAGGAGCCATTCCGAGTCTTGCTTCTGTTGTGTATTGGATTGGGGAGTGTGCGAAGGAATGGGTTACAGTTTCCTCCTTGCTGGAAAGCATGGGTGAGATCATTCATCCCTTCTATTACGATACGAATGAGGCTGTTCTTAAACAGCGAATACTTCAAATGATGATGCATCTAGGAATGGTTCGGATCGGAGAGCATGAGGAAAAGGGACAGGTTGTTAGAATGACACCCTGGGGAAGCCGGTTAACGGTAACCTGCAATGCGGTTCAATATACATCCCGTTAACCTGTAAAAATAACTTAGCTTAGCCTGAAAATATAACAATTGGTTGGAGGTGCATCCTATGGATAAAATGAAAGTTACTTACGAGGTCATGTTAGGACTGGCTGCAGAAATGGTCTGGGACGCGGCATTACGCAAACATCGAAGTGAACAATTGTATGATGAGATTGACAAAGCACTGGCATCGGGGGATGAAGTGGCTTTCCGCAGCCTGACGGATGAACTGAGATTAATTATTTCGTAAGACTATTCTTCGTTAAAAGAAAAACCCTTCTCTGAAAAAAGAGAAGGGTTTTTTGTGATTCTATAGAAACTCTTTCCAGTTATGGTTTCGAACATTATAATGGAAGTAATACATAAAGAGGAGGCAGGGTCTTGAAATTCAGCGAGATTACATCAGAAGATTGGGTGGATTTACAGCCTTACCTAGATACATGTCTCTTACCATACACCGCCCTTACGGGACAGGAGTCCCCCTACGAAACGGTAAGTGTGCTTGAAAGGCTGAGAGATTTTCTGGATTATGTTGAAATTCCTTTCAAGGGGCGAATAGTTACCTATCCTGCGGTTCATTATAGCCAAGCTTCGCAATTGCAGCAGTTGAATGAGTTATGCTCACATCTAAAAGCGGGCGGTTTCAAATATGTCATTGTGATGACCGCTGACGAGGCATTGGTTCAAGCTGAACTTCCTGAGGCAGATCTAGTGTTGTCTTTATCTGCACTTTCCTCGAGGAAGGATAAGGATGAATTAAGCCACGTTAATGTAAACGAATTCAAAAAGGATATCCAGAGTCAAATCTATCAAATGTGGATTTAATCCATTTCATAGGGATTATGTGACAAATTACCAACATTTTCATTGTAACGCTTCCATTCCCTGTTTGAAAATATGTGACAAATTCTTGACGGTCCTTGTAGGCTACTATATGATAATGTATGTCATAGTAATTTGTGGAATATTTTAAGAGAAGAATGAAATATTTGGATGAAAAAGGGGGTCGGAAGAGGATGAGCAAACACAATGACAGTGAGCATAATGTGCCTAAGCCACCCAAGCGGAAAGAGATGTCTCGCAGACAGTTTCTGACGTACACTTTGGGTGGGGCTACAGCATATATGGTTGCAGGTGTCGGTTTGCCTATGGTTCGATTTGGTGTGGATCCGATATTGCAAAAGAAAGATGAAGGCGCTTTTGTGAAGGTAGTTGAAGTGAGCGAAGTGACTTCGGAGCCTCAGGAATTCCATTTTGAACTGAAGCAACAAGATGGTTGGTACACTAACAATTCTTCACTAATTGCATGGATTCGCAAAGGGGAAGACGGCACCATCTATGCATTGTCACCGATATGTAAGCATCTTGGATGTTTGGTTGGTTACAATAACAATGCTGAGCTGCCAAATCAATATTTCTGCCCTTGTCATGGTGCACACTATACACAAGAGGGGAAACAGTTAGCTGTAGCTTCCAAACCGCTTGATGAGTACACCGTCAAGGAAGAAGATGGATGGATTTACCTTGGGGAAATCATTCCGAATCAGAGAGTCCAATAGGAAGGCGTGAGTAGATGTTTAAAAATATTTACAACTGGGTCGACGAACGTCTGGATATCACTCCTATTTGGCGTGACGTTGCTGACCATGAAGTTCCTGAACACGTAAATCCGGCCCATCACTTTTCAGCGTTTGTATATTGCTTTGGCGGACTTACATTCTTCATCACGGTAATTCAGATTCTATCGGGAATGTTCCTAACGATGTATTACGTACCCGATATTATTAATGCTTATGCTAGTGTAGAATTTTTGCAAACCCAAGTTGCTTTTGGCCAGATTGTACGGGGAATGCACCACTGGGGAGCCAGCTTGGTCATAGTGATGATGTTTTTACATACGATGCGGGTGTTTTTCACAGGATCCTATAAAGCCCCACGTGAGATGAACTGGGTCGTAGGAATGTTAATCTTTTTCGTTATGCTTGGACTAGGATTAACCGGTTATCTGCTGCCTTGGGATAACAAAGCTTACTTTGCGACCAAAGTAACACTCGAGATCGCGAATACGGTTCCTTATTTGGGACCTATTATCAAAGAACTTTTACAAGGCGGTACGATTGTTGGAGCTGAGACATTAACGAGATTCTTTGCCCTTCACGTGTTCTTCCTTCCTGCTGTTCTGCTTATTTTACTTGTAGGCCATTTTATTATGATCCGCCGACAAGGTATCTCCGGACCACTATAATAGAAGGGAGGAAACGCCTATGGCACACGGGAAAAAATCAGACGAAAAAGTTGTTTTTGTTGGAGATTCCAGGGTACGTAAGGGTATGGGATTTGTTACACCGCCTGACTATACCGCTTATCCGGGAAAATCAGAGGCTTTTATACCAAACTTCCTCTTAAAAGAATGGATGGTAGGGGTCGTTGTTCTTGTTGGCTTTCTGGTACTTACGATTTCGGAACCAGCGCCTCTTGGATATCCTGCTGATCCTGGTGCATCGGTAATACCGATGCCTGACTGGTACTTTTTATTCTTATATCAGTATCTGAAATACCCTTATGCTTCTGGTGATTATGTTGTACTTGGTACCCTCGGTGTTTCAGGTGTAGCATTTGGAGCTTTGCTTCTTGCACCTTTTCTAGATACGGGGAAAGAACGCCGTTTCTATAAGAGGCCCATTGCATCAACGCTTATGCTGTTATCCATTGCTTCGGTTTTCTATCTGACCAATGTTGCATGGACTCATTACAAACATGAGCTTGCAAAATCCGGTCAAGAGCCAGAACATATCACACGCGAGAAAGAAGCGCATGAGAAACATAATGCAGGGCTTCCAACTTCAATGGCGCCTACTACAGAAGAAGTAGCCATTGTAGATCCGGACGGAGTAGGTGCTGATATTTACAAAAAAGCTACCTGCGTATCCTGCCATGCTGCGGATCTGAAAGGGCAAGCGGGCCCTTCACTTCGAGGTATTGGCGATGCTCATAGCAAGGAAGAGCTTCTCGGCATCATCCATGATGGTATTGGAAATATGGGACCTCAATATGATCAGAATATTGCACAAGGTCTAACTGAGAAAGATATTGACACTCTAGCAGACTGGCTTGCTTCCCAGAAATCGGCAGAGTAATATTAGAATACGGGTTACCGAAAAAGGGCCTGACTGCTTCTATGAGCAGTCAGGCCCTTTTTAGAGAGAACTCCGTTATTCTATTAAAGTGAATATCACATGATAAAGGAGGATGTACGGTACGTGTTATCCCTATCTTTTTTCTGGAGCCGCTCTGTGTTGATGAACCGCGGTTTTTTATGGCTCTTATTTTGGTGTAATTTGCTAGGCACAGTTTATGGATACATATGGTATGATAATCAGCTTGCTTACACACTTCAAAATTACCCGGCAGCTCTCCTTGTGTTTGTACCGGATAGTCCTACTGCTAGTTTATTCTTTACGCTGTCCCTATTATTTTTGTTATACCCGCCATCATTGCCTTGGCTTAAGAAAGTAGGTCATGTGATTCAGGGTTTAGCTGTCGTCACATCGATCAAATATGGAGTATGGGCCGTTAGTATGATTGTAGCTGGCTGGTCATTTGGAGGAGACGTGATCTGGCAGGATTTCATGCTGATCGCTTCGCACTTAGCGATGGCAGTAGAGGCACTTCTCTATGTTCGCTTTTTTGGGTTTGGTATGGTTAGTCTGATAATAGCAGCAGGGTGGACCCTGTTAAATGATGTCATGGATTACACATTCGAAATCTATCCATATCTTCCTTATGAGCTTAATGATTACGTTGGCGGAGTTCGTACCTTTACTTTTACGCTGACGATTCTTAGTTTTATAGCAGGTTGGCTCGCCTTAAAGCAGGCGAAACGGTTATAGTTCTAGGTGGACCTCTCTCTTCATACGATACAGTAGGAGGGGATGTCCTTGTTTTTTGGAAAAAAGCGTTCTTCCTTACTAATGGTTGGTCTTCTATGTTGTACACTACTGAGTCAGATTTTCTTGCAGAACACCGCATATGCGGAAAATTCGGATGAAGCGAGTCCAAGCCTTTTAAACAATGCTGAACAACTCAATCAGATCGCAACCTCCTTATATCGAAATGCGCTCGACTATAATCTTTCTGCGGTACGTGAAGATATAGGGGATTTAACGAGGCAAGTAGAGCGGTTCTCGTTTGATGGGTTAACTACAGTAGAAGGGATGCATGCCCTCACAGAGACGATTGTGGAAGTAAAAGAAGCTACAGCCAGTGTGCAGGCTGCATCGGACTCTTTACAGCATGCGTCTGCGAAACTTAGACTGGCAGTGGATAGTTTAGCTCATCCGGATAAACCGTTATGGCTTCAATACTACAAGATTATGAAAGAAGACTTATCATCTATTGAACAAAAAGTAATGAATGAACCAGGAACAGATATCACTGCAGCTTATTCAGAACTGGAAAGTCACTATGAAACGATTCGTCCTGCAGCGATCATTCGGAGACCGCCTTATGAGATTGAAAGATTTGATTCCTGGATGTCTTATCTGAAGGGACTTACCATGAGTAACGGAGCAAAAGGACAAGACATTCTTGATGCGGTGAAGCAGGGGGATGAATTTGCGAATGCTTTGTTTGGTAAGGAGAAGGACGCAACCGCTTTTGTTCCATTTGCCGCAGGGCCGGAACCTTGGGCAGCCAATTTATTCCTTGGTTCTGCGATTGTGGCGGTGCTTGCGTATGTCGGTTACCGTAAGTACAGGGGGAATCATCAATCTTATTTCTAGTCTAATAAAATAAAAAAAGAAAAATAGTCCGGGTTCCCGGGCTATTTTTCTCCTTCTTTGAAGCCTTCTCCATGGACATCATGCACCTCATTAATAATGAGGAATGCTTTCGGATCAATGGATTTTATAATCTGATGGAGTTCTCTAATTTCTTGTCTAGAAACAACAGAGTACACAACATGCTTTGCCTTTTTTGAGTAGGCACCAATCGCTGGAATAAGCGTAACCCCACGTTCCATCTGTATGGTTATTTTATCTGCAATTTCAGGCCCATAATCACTAATAATCGTAAAGGCTTTTGCAGCGTATGCCCCTTCTTGAATGAAGTCAATGACCTTGGAGCCAATAAATACGGCTATGAGCGTATAGAGGATTTTTTCAAGAGGTATGTAAATAAGGGAAGACCCAATAATAACAATATCAATAGCGAGCATAACTCGTCCGATACTGAGCCCCGTTTTTTTTGACAGAATTCTGGCGATGATATCAGAACCCCCGGTTGTCCCCCCTGCGCGGAACACAATTCCTAGACCAAGACCAATGGTAACGCCCGCATACAATGCGGCAAGCAAAAGATCATGTTCTGTTTGCAAAGGAACGATATAGCCTGCATCAATTAATCGTTCGAATAAAGTGAGGAAAATGGTTAGAGCGACAATTCCGACACCGGTATAAATGATTTGCCTTCCGCCAAAAACTTTCCATCCGAGCAGAAACAGCGGGATATTAATAATGAGAGTAGAAATGGAAGGTGAAATACCAAAAGCATAATTTAGAAGCACGGTAATCCCTGTGACTCCGCCTTCCATCAATTGATTGGGAATAATAAAATACAGGAGACCGAACGCAAAAATGGCGGTGCCCAAAAGGATTGGTACAATGATCTTAAGTTGCTCTGTAATCTTATTCATTTGAATGAATCCCTCACTAGTATTAGATTTGCCTGGATGCTCAAATGTAGTATGCCTTTTTGATGGGATGTTTAAAAAATGATTTGTTTTCACTTTCTCAATACGTTAACATATGGATGAAGTGAGTTGTAAACATTGGTTAGTAAGGAGTATGCTCACATGGAAAAAACTTTATTAGAAATGCAAAAAGAAGTGGACGATTATATCTCCCAATTCAAAGAAGGTTATTTCAGTCCGCTGACGATGCTCGCTCGAATGACGGAAGAAGTCGGGGAACTTGCTCGTGAAGTCAACCACGAGTATGGAGAGAAACCTAAAAAAGCAACGGAAGCGGATAATTCCATTGAATTGGAGCTTGGAGATATTTTGTTTATTACCATTTGTTTTGCCAATTCGCTTGGAATTGATCTAACCGAAGCTCATGATAAAGTGATGCACAAATTTAATACGCGGGATAAGGATCGCTGGACGAAAAAGGACACCGATTAGGCCATTCTTACATATGCTGTACTGACCGACGATACGGGAGGTGCAAGCTAACGTGAATGCTGACCACTACATTCAAGAAGCGTATAAAGCCATATTTCATAATGACTTTGAACGGGCTGTTTACTGGTTTGAAACTGCGATCGCAGAAGAACCAAATAATCCGGAAATTCATTATCGCTGTTCAATTACGTATGCTCGTAACGGAAAGCTTGATCTGGCTTTTGTTCATGCGAACAAAGCAGCTGAGATGGCACCGGGGCATATCGAATATCTCATCCACATTAACCGTCTCCAGTCCAAAAAGCTGACTGCCATGTCTCGTGTTCTCATTGAGTCGGGAAATGCAGATCCGAAGAAGAATTACGAAAAGGCACTGGAGCAATTAAAACAGGCGATCACGCTGGATCCACTTCATACAGAAGCGTATGTATGGCTCGCAGTTGCTTATGCCGAGATGAATGATTATATACTGGCTATTGCTGTATTAAAGGAAGCAATCGCAATGGAACCGCAAAATGAACAATTAACAGATCTGTTGCACGATTTTAATAAACGGATGAGAATATATTTCCAGAAACCATCAACCTAGTTAATCTAAGGAGTGTTCGTTTTGGCTGATAAAATTAAAGTTATTGTTGTAGGTGCAGGGGGACGCATGGGGCGCGAGGTTGTTAAACTTGTGCTTCAGGATGAGGAATTAGAACTTGTTGCTGCAGTGAACCGCTCTGAAGCAGGTACGGATGCCGGCAAACTGGTAGGACTTGAACCTTGCGGGATCATCGTTATGGATCAGCTTGAAAAAGCGCTGAGTCAGACCGATGCTGATGTCATGGTTGATTTCACAACGCCTCAGTATGCTTATGAGCATACCTCCCTGGCCATTTCTCATGGGGTTAGACCTGTAATGGGGACAACAGGTTTTACGACCGAACAGATTAAGGAACTGGACAAGCAATGTGAAAAACAAGGGATTGGCGGCTTAATCGCACCAAATTTTTCAATTGGAGCTATTCTGATGATGAAATTTGCAGCGCAAGCAGCAAAGTATATGCCAAACCTCGAAATTATTGAATATCACGGAGATCAGAAACTTGACGCACCATCAGGAACAGCTGTAAAAACAGCAGAGATGATCGCAGAGAATCGTAAAGAAATACGCCAAGGAAATCCAAAAGAAGAAGAAACAATAGAGGGATCACGCGGCGGGTACTATAATGGTTTCCGTATTCATAGTGTTAGACTTCCGGGCGTCTTTGCGCAGCAAGAAGTTATTTTTGGTGACTTTGGACAAACGCTGAAGATTAGACACGACTCCTATGAGCGTGCTGGTTATATGCCAGGCGTTAAGATCGGGATTCAAAAAGTAATGGAGTACACTGGGATGATTTATGGATTTGATCATTTTATAGACTAGTTGTTTTGCAAAAAGCCTCAATTTATAGACACAGGGAGAGAACAGATATGTTAAAAATTGCTTTTATTGCTCATGACCGTAAAAAGGATGAAATGGTTAACTTTGTAACAGCATATGAACACGTATTTGTTGGACACCAGCTTTATTCAACGGGGACAACTGGAAAACGTATTATGTCAGAAACGAATTTAGAAATTCATCGCTTCATGTCAGGCCCGCTTGGCGGTGACCAGCAGATTGGTGCTTTAGTTGCTCAAAATGAGATGGACTTAATCATTTTCCTGCGCGATCCATTAATGGCACAGCCGCATGAACCGGATATCAATGCGTTACTTCGCCTATGTGATGTCCAAGGAATTCCACTTGCCACTAATGTAGCTACGGCTGAAATTTTGGTAAAGGCACTCGATCGTGGAGATTTCGCATGGCGTCAGCTTGTACATAAATATAAACCAGGTACCGACGGTACCCATTCCGAAGTGTAATACGGAAAAATCTCTATTCTTATGTAAAAGGAGGCCCTTCTTTGAGTCAAGCGGGTAAAAACTTAAAAATCGGGATTACCTGTTATCCGTCTCTAGGCGGTTCGGGTGTCGTAGCAACTGAGCTTGGAAAAAGGCTCGCCGAAAGAGGGCATCAAGTTCATTTTATTGCGAACAGTATACCTTTTCGACTTGGACAATTCCAAAAAAATATATTTTATCATGAGGTGGAAGTGAACGATTATTATGTCTTTCGCTACCCTCCTTATGACTTATCTTTAGCCACCAAAATGGCTCAAGTAGCAAAAGCACAGCAGCTTGATCTGCTTCATGTACATTATGCGGTACCTCATGCGGTATGTGCCTACTTGGCTAAACAAATGGTACCGGATGATTTAAAAGTAGTGACAACCCTGCATGGAACCGATATTACAGTACTTGCACAGGATGAATCGCTCAAAGACTTGATTCAGCTGGCTATTAACAAAAGCGATGCAGTAACGGCTGTCTCAAACGATTTAATCAGGGAGACAAATGAACTGCTTGATATTACGCGGGATATTGATCTTACGTATAATTTTGTGGATGAAAAAGTGTATTATCCTAGAGAAGTCTTGTCCCTACGGAGAGATTATGTGAGTGATCAAGAGAAGGTACTCATGCATATTTCTAACTTCCGTCCAGTGAAGCGAACCCTGGATGTCATTGATGTGTTTGCAAGAGTTCAGCGAGAGCTTCCCGCGAAGCTCATACTCGTTGGTGAAGGACCCGACTTACCTAAAATCCAATGTAAAATCCAGGAACTCGGTCTATCTGAAAAGGTTCTCTTTCTCGGAAAACAAGATGATGTAGCTCAAGTGATTTCGATGGCTGATCTATTGTTGCTTCCATCCGAAAAGGAAAGCTTTGGGCTTGTTGCTCTTGAAGCAATGGCTTGCGGTGTACCAACGATCGGATCTACGGCGGGCGGAATTCCTGAACTTGTATTACACGGTCAAACAGGGATGTTATCCCCGATTGGAGATACAGAACAAATGGCAAAAGATGCTGTCCGCTTGCTTACGGATGGTGAACTTATGAATAAATTCAAAAAGGCTTGTCTTGAAAGAGCAAGCGTTAACTTTAATATTGATAAAATAACGGAGCAGTATGAACGAATTTATGATCGGGTACTCACACAGAAACCGGCATCAATTTTATAAAAAAACTGTGTGGATGAGGTTCGGTAAAAGGAGTAAGTAGGAATGAAGAACTGGAATTATACGCTTCCAGCGATGGCCGCTGGTGGAGAACAAGTACTACAAAAACTAAACGACCATGGTTACGATGCCTTTTTTGTTGGTGGATGTGTGCGGGACGAGCTTATGCATAGAACGGTTACGGACATGGACATTACGACTTCGGCAACGCCTGAACAGGTTATTGCTCTTTTTCCGGACTCCATTCCTACCGGGCTTCAGCATGGGACGGTTACGGTGCGAAGTGATGGATATCATTATGAAGTAACGACTTTTCGTACCGAGAGCGGTTATGAAGATTTTCGCCGCCCGACCGAAGTTCATTTTGTGGATCGAGTAGAAGATGATCTGAAACGAAGAGACTTTACGATGAATGCGATAGCCCGTAATGTTAAGGGCGATTTGCTTGATCCCTTTCACGGTCAAGAAGATATTAAGCAAGGCCTTGTTAAGTGTGTCGGGATCGCAGAAGAAAGATTTGAAGAAGACGCCCTTCGCATCATGAGAGGCGTTCGTTTTGCTTCGGTTTTTAATTTTGAACTGGAAACAGACACGTGGTTGGGGATGATTGGCCAGCGTGACAAACTCGCATATATAGCTATGGAACGAGTTCGTACGGAGATGGATAAAATGATGGCAGGTCCTTTTCCTTCTAAAGGTGTTCAGCTTCTGATGGACAGCCGCATCTTAGAATATGTGAAGGCGCCAATACGTTTGACTTCATTGGATCGAAACCTTACCGGATACTTGGATGAACTTCCGCAGCATGCAGTTTATCGATATGAAATGATGCTGTTGTTACTTCAAATAGGTTCTCCTGATGCCAATACTTTACTTCGTGAATGGACATTTTCAGGTGAAACACGTGATCGAATAACAAATATGTTAGCCTTTCATGAGCATGTTATGAGTTTATTTGAGGAACTCGCCTTAAACATGGAGCAGATGGAGAAAACAGAACTTTTCAATTTGCTGCGTGCAGACTGGATACCTCTTGTCCTCCGGTTTGGAAGAGAAGCGGCTCAAGACTGGATTTTGATTAATAGGAAAATAGCAATAGAAGAGGTACTATTCTCTTCTGCGTATAACAATCTTTGTCCTTTGCTTCTTCAGAAAGCGGAAGATTGGACTACGGAAATGAATGTATATCATGTAAAAGATCTGGCACTCGGAGGTGCTGACTTGATGAGAGTCACAGGGCGCAAGGGCGGGCCTTGGCTCGGTTTAACCATGAAGAGACTTTTACATGAAGTAGCACTTGGACAGATCCCTAATGACCATGATTCTCTAATAGATGCAGCGAAGAAGGTGATTGAAGATGAAGTTTAAATTGTTGCTCGATTTATTTGATGAAAAATCAAATGATTTTCTTTCCGGGGAAGAAATCAGTAACCGATTATCCATCAGCAGAGCAGCGGTATGGAAGCAAATTAACCAACTGCGAGAGCTCGGTTATGAATTTGAAGCGGTGTCTCGTAAAGGATATCGTTTATTGTACAAACCAGATCAATATGAGCATAAGGATCTTATGCAAAATATAAACACAGCCGTTTTTGGAAGCAGGCTTCATCTTTTGGAATCGACTTCCTCTACGCAGATCGAAGCAATCAAGCTTGCAGAAGAAGGAGCTGAAGCAGGAACTCTGGTGATTTCGGATATGCAGACCAATGGGCGAGGGCGTCTTGGACGCAACTGGTTCTCTCCTGCTGGAAAAGGCATCTGGATGAGTCTTGTTTTACGTCCGGAACTGCCGGTTAGATTTATGCCTCAGTTAACGTTGTTAACAGGCGTAGCGGTATGCAGTGCGATCCGAAAAGTTACGGGAGTGGAAGCTGGGCTCAAATGGCCAAATGATATTTTGGTGAACGGCCGTAAAGTGTGCGGTATTCTTCTCGAAGCAGCTACCGAAGATAACAAGGTAAGGTATTGTATCGCTGGGATTGGCATCGATGTTAATTTGTCTGAACTAGATTATCCGGAAGATCTGCGAAGTATTGCTACTTCCTTGAAAATAGAATCGGGAACTTCTGTATCCCGCTCAAGACTGATCGGTGAAGTAATGAATCAACTCGAAGCGAGATATTTGCAGTATGAGAATGAAGGATTTGCTCCGATCTTGAAAGAGTGGGAAGCCTTATCGGCTTCTATAGGGAAACAAGTGCGTTCTGTAACGTTGAACCAGGTAATCGAAGGAACGGCAATCGGTTTATCCGACAGCGGAGGACTTATGGTTTTGACGGAGGAAGGAAAGAATTCTACTATTTTTTCGGGTGAAGTGGAGATAATACAATAAGGACAAGAGGCCGAATAAACATGAGTAGATATTTTATGACTTCTTCACCAATGAAAGAATGGTTCATCCTGTATGCTTTAGATTAATTATTCCGGGGCATAGACATTTGATCTTTTTTTGGTATACTTTCTTCTTGAGGCGGTATTAAATTAATGCAATTTGAACTGCACTCAATAAGTTAGTCTGCTTTAAAAATTATTATTTTATAGGTTTGTTGGATTCTGCTCTGAGCCGAAGAGGACCGAGACAGAAGGGACGATCGTTAAGTGACTCTTTTTTGACTTTTGGGACCTTTTTAGTGACAACTAAAAGGTTTTTTTTGTGTTCATCATCTAAACCTCCGGGGCCCAGCTGATGAGAATCCGTAGGACATTTCACATTTTTTCAACATTCTAGACTTACGGTCGATATCAGAAACAGAAGGGAGCCACATCGAAATGGCTGCAGTTAAAAAACCACTTAATATTGTTAAAATGAAAAAAATGAAAGAAAATAAAGAACCGATCACAATGGTGACTGCTTACGACTATCCTTCCGCGTTGCTTGCTGAGGAAGCGGGAGTAGATATGATTCTTGTAGGAGATTCACTTGGTAACGTTGTGCTTGGATATAACTCGACAATTCCTGTAACACTCGATGATATGGTTTACCATAGCCGCTCTGTTGCACGTGGAGCTGAGCATACGTTTATTGTTGCCGATATGCCTTTTATGACGTATCACGGCAGTATTGACGAAAGCTTGCGCGGTGTTCGCAGATTAATGCAGGAAGGGCATGCCCATGCCGTGAAACTGGAGGGTGGAGCTGAGATTGCGGACACGGTTCGTACCATTGTTTCCTCAGGTGTTCCTGTTCTCGGACACATTGGACTCACGCCTCAGTCTGTGAATCAAATTGGTGGATTCCGAGTACAAGGAAAAGACGCACAAGATGCAAGACGATTGCTCGAAGACGCCAAGGCTTTAGAAAAAGCGGGTGCTTTTGCAGTTGTACTGGAACTGGTAACCGAAGAAGTAGCGGAAGCAATCTCTCGTGAACTTAGCATTCCGACGATTGGTATTGGTGCAGGACGAGGGTGTGATGGGCAAGTTCTTGTGTTCCATGATATTGTTCAGTATGCTTCTCCTTATATTCCGAAACGTTTTGTTAAAACGTACAGTGATGTAGGTTCCCTCATTCGTGAAAGTATTGCAAATTACGTAAAAGAAGTAAAAGAGAAATCTTTCCCGGCTGAGGAGCATGTATTTACTGCAGAAGACGGTGTCGTTGAATCGCTGTACGGAAATCGTAAAGCAAAGGTGGACAACTAAGATGATTACCGTACGTGGTATTCAGGAACTAAGATCTCAGATCGCAGCAATGAAGAAGCAAATTTCCAAACCGGAAGTTACGGTTGGATTTGTGCCTACAATGGGTTTTCTGCATGAAGGTCACGCCAGTTTGATGAAACAAGCAAGAAATAAAACCGATATTGTGGTACTAAGTATTTTTGTGAATCCGATTCAGTTTGGTCCGAATGAGGACTTCGAAAGTTACCCGCGAGATGAGAAGAGAGATCTTGCAGTAGCTGAAAAAGAAGGAGTAGATATTGTATTTATTCCTACAGTCAAAGAAATGTATCCTCAGCCAACGAAGACGACGATCCAAGTCTCTGGTCTGACAGAACGCCTATGCGGTGCTTCTCGCCCAGGTCACTTTGACGGGGTAACAACCGTTGTCGCCAAACTTTTCAATATAGTACAGCCCGATTACGCATTTTTTGGCATGAAAGACGCTCAACAAGTTGCAGTGCTGACGCAAATGGTTACTGATTTGAATATGCCTGTAACGATTGTTCCTTGCCCAATCATGAGAGAGAACGATGGGCTTGCCCTAAGCTCCCGTAACGTCTATTTAAGCAGCGAGGAGCGTACACAGGCTCTCTGCTTGTCACGTTCGCTTTCCCTTGCTGAGAAAGCAAGTAGAGAACGTACTGATATCACCATCGGTGAGCTTCGCAGTCTGGTTACTGCGGAGATTAAAAAATCACCAGCTGCGGTAATTGACTATGTGGAGATTTTGACATTTCCCGGTTTACAACCTCTAGGTGAGAAGCAGCAGCTTAATGATCTAGAGGATGTGATTGTGGCATTAGCCGTAAAGTTCGGCAAAACTCGTCTGATCGATAATCATCGTTTACAGAAAGTGAAGGTGTTCTCGCATGTTTAGAACTTTAATGAAATCGAAAATACATCGTGCAACCGTAACGGAAGCGAATTTGAATTATGTAGGAAGTATTACCATTGATCGCGATCTAATGGAAGCAGCGGATATTTTTGAGAATGAGAAAGTACAGATTGTGAATAACAACAATGGAGCAAGACTAGAGACTTATGTTATCCCTGGCCCGCGCGGTTCGGGAACGATCTGTCTCAATGGAGCAGCAGCACGTCTCGTGCAGCCGGGAGATACCGTTATCATTATCTCTTATGCGATGATGGATGCAGCTGAGATGGCAAGTCATAAGCCGACTGTCGTATTTGTTAATGATGCGAACAAACCGGTTCAAACCGTTCAACAGGAAGTTCACGCCACGATCATGTAATCCATGGGAATAAGGAATGAAAACTGCCCTTTACGCAGAAAATGTGATTAGGTTACTGCACTAATCCATTTTACCGAGGGTGGGATGCAAGCCATGTTCCAACATTTATTCGCCGAAATGAATGATGCGCTCGATGAGATTGAGAAGTATTATTCTGTTGCACCTGCCGTTAAGAAACAAGAGATGTTACGAAAGTGGAATTTGCTAAAACAGATGAGTGATGGAATTATGGATGAATGGATGTCATTTGAAGAAAAGATGGCTCGAATACGGGAAAGCGGTTTGTTCCGCGGGACTGATCCCTTCGCCATGATTCCAGAACTTAAGCTCCAATCTTTTGTCAAAGGACAGGGTTATTTCAAGCTTCTCATGTATAGCCACGCGGCTGAAGAATTTAACAGAGTCGTTGAATTGTACCCGGAAAGTTTAATGTCTCGTCTGTATTTAGCTGTGTCGTATCTTCATTTAGAAGAAACACATGTCGCCGCAAAGGAACTGAATCGAATTTTGCTGAACAGCGATCAGCCTAGGTTAAAAGCGCTGGCATATAATGCACTTGGCTGTATCCATGCCAAACATACGGATCTCGAGAAAGCTCTTTCCTGTTTTGCACTTTCTCTAAAGCTTGATCCAAGTTTGCAAGAGCCGCTGTACAATCTGGAAGCGTGCAGATCAAATAGCGGAAAACTCCATTATGGAACCCAATTGCTTGCTCTCTCCTAGAGAAGCATCAAAATGCAGTGCATCAAAAAGGCGATGTCTCTTTATTTGGCATCGTCTTTTTTTGTGTCTAATGTTCAAATGTCTTTTTTTTTGCTATGCTACTAAAGAGACTGGATGAAGGGAACGTTTAATTGTAATGAAATTTGCTGTGCTTGATTTTGAGACAACAGGTACCCAGTCTGACGGTGAAATCACCCAGGTTGGACTTACCATAATAGATCATGATTTAAGTATAAAAGAGACATATAGCTCTTATGTCAATCCCGGCGTTCCCATTCCACCTTTTATAACTGGACTTACTGGAATTTCGGACGACGATGTCAAAGATGCACCTCATCTTGAAGAAATGATGATGGAACTTGTTCCATTGCTAAATGACGTTGTATTGGTTGGTCATAATGTAGCATTTGATTTTTACTTTTTGCAAAATGCGTTAGATCGATGCGGATACCTGCCATTTACAGGCCGTATTTTGGATACGATGGACTTTTTGAAAATTTGTTTTCCTTCGCTTTCCTCTTACCAGCTAGGTTATGTTTCATCTGAATTTGGATTTGAACATGACAGACCGCACCAAGCGGATAGTGATGCACTGGCGACCGCCCATGTATTTCTTAAAAGCATCGAAGAACTGAGAGGCTTACCTTTAATTACACTGCAGCGCCTTACAGATCTTTTTCCTGCAGAGGAAAGTGATTTCGGCTGGTTTTTGGATGGACTGCTGGCAGAGAAGGAAAGCGAGCCGATTCAGGATCTGGACAGCCAGAAATACTATAGGCAACTTGCGCTTGCCATTGATGATTGGTCTACGATTGCTCCGCCACGGGACGAACGTGCACCGAATCCTTTGGAGAATGAATCGTTTAGCGAGTACATGGAGAAGATTCAGCAGAATTTAAAAGAAAAACTTCCCAACTATGAACAAAGAGAAGCGCAGAATATGATGTTTGATGAAGTTAACAAAGCACTTTATGAAGACAAGCATTTATTAATTGAGGCGGGAACAGGAACAGGTAAATCACTTGGATATTTGTTGCCTTCTATTTACCAAAGCGTAAAGCAGGAGACCAAGGTTACGGTAAGTACACACACTATAAACCTGCAGGAACAATTGCGAGAGCGTGATCTGCCTCTGTTAACGAAAGTCGTTCCTTTTCCTTTTAAAGCTGCGATCTTCAAGGGTCGTGGACATTATCTTTGTCTGCGTAAGTTTGAACAGAAGCTGAATAATAAAGAATTTGCTACACCCAAAGAAGATGTGTTTACTGCTGCTCAGATGCTCGTCTGGCTCACGCAAACAGAAACCGGAGATGATGAAGAACTAAACTTAAGCCACCGGGGAACAGATTTCTGGGAGACCGTGCAAAGTGAGTCTGAATCCTGTTTAGGACGGAGCTGTCCGTGGTTTAAAAAATGTTTCTACCATCGTGCACGTCATGAAGCGGGGATTGCAGATGTTGTGATTACAAATCACTCCAAACTGTTTACGGATGTGAAAGCTAGCCATCAACTGCTTCCAAGTTATGACTATCTAGTTATCGATGAGGCTCATCATCTAGAAGACGTAGCTGGTAAACATCTAGGGATGCATATGAAATATTTCTCAGTGGTCCATACGCTAACAAGACTGTTTAAGGATAGCCGTAACGGGCAATTTCCTGCACTTCGTCAACAGATCAATCAGTCAGGACATGAGAAATACGTGGAATGGACTTCAGCTATTGACGAGTTGTTTCCATTTGCCCTGGAAGCGAAGGAAGAATGGGATACGCTGAGTGATATGTTATTTAGGCTGTTACCAGAGAGAATGGATGCTGCACCAGGAGATTCTGGACAGTTTTCACTAAGGCTAAAGCCGCAGGCTAAGCCAAAAGCATGGGACAAAATCTCAAAACATGAAAATCAGTTTTATGTCACAGTAGGCGAAATGGTACGCAAAGCAGATAAGCTGCTTGGAGAAGTGAGAGAAGAATTAGACGATTATGCATCAGATAGTCTGATTACGGATATTACGGGTCTTGTCAGAGACTTAGCAGAGCAGAGGGATAATCTCAGACTCTTTATGCGGCTTGACGATACAGGCACCGTATACTGGCTTGAAGCAAGCGGTCAGTTTAGAAGTAAGTCTCTTCAGCTGTACGCAGTCCCTGTCGATGTAAGTTCACATTTGAAGGAACTATTTTTCGATAAAAAACACAGTGTGATTTTGACCTCTGCTACCTTATCTGTAGACAAGTCGTTTCAGTTTATGATCGATCAACTAGGACTATCGGAAGCGCAGGAAAAGGGCAGACTGATGACGTCCTTACTCCCATCACCATTCAATTATCGGGATCAGGCACTTCTCGTCATTCCGCGGGATTTTCCAAGCGTAAAAGGAAGTGTAGGGGATGATCACTTTGTAAGTATGCTTGTGACTTCACTTGCAGAGACAGCGAAGGCAACCAAAGGTAGAATGTTAGTGTTGTTTACGTCTTATCGTATGCTCAGACAAGTCCATGAACCTCTAAAAGAAGCACTTGCAGCAAGTGACATCACTGTGCTTGGACAAGGGGTAGATACAGGCAGCCGAACCAAACTTACACGCCGGTTCCAAGAGGCTAAGGCTTCTGTTTTGCTCGGAACAAGCAGCTTCTGGGAAGGCGTAGATATTCCAGGTGAAGCTTTAACGTGCCTTGCGATCGTGCGGCTACCTTTCCAGCCGCCTAGCCATCCAGTGGTGGAAGCGAAAAGTGAACTTTTGGAAAAAGAAAAGAAAAATCCTTTTATGAAACTTTCTGTTCCGCAGGCAGTGATCCGGTTCAAACAAGGGTTTGGACGGCTTGTTCGCACAGCAAATGACAGAGGGATCGTTATTGTTTACGATACAAGGGTTATTGAATCTTATTACGGAAAGTACTTTTTGTATTCCCTGCCAGGTCCAAAAATGGAACATATGGTTACGGAGAAGATGGTTCCAAGAATTAGTGAATGGCTGACGGAACATGAAATGAATAAAGAAACATACTGAGATAAGAAATTGTTTTTGATGTAAGGGGGAGTTCACAATGAAGTCGGATAAAATTTCAGAGGCAGTCGTTCGCCGGCTGCCCGTTTATCTGCGTTATTTGCAGGAGCTGTACAAAAGAGAAGTTACAACGGTATCATCTCAAGAACTCGGACTTAAACTGGATCTGAATCCAGCACAAATCCGCAAGGATTTAGCTTATTTTGGTGATTTTGGACGGAAGGGAATCGGATATGATGTCGCTTATCTTATTGATAAAATCCGCCAAATTCTCAAAATTGATCAAGTCATTAATGTTGCTCTCGTGGGGGCAGGTAATCTCGGACAAGCCTTGTCTAACTATAACCGCTATGTAAAAGACAATATGAAGATTGTTGCTGTATTTGACTCGTATGATAAAAAGATTGGAACGATGATTAATACACTTACAGTTCAGCCAATGGAAGAGTTACAGAATACAGTGAAGGAACGTAATATTCGGATCGGAATCATTACGGTACCTGATTTTGAAGCTCAGCGTGTAGCGGATTGCATGGTTGAAGCAGGTATAGAGGCTATACTTAATTTTGCGCCTATTATTATCAAAGCTCCGCCGCATATTCGGATTCACACGGCTGATTTCACAACCGATCTATTAAGCCTTGCTTATTATCTTGAGAGCGAAGAAGGAAAGGAAGAAACAGAAGATGACAAGTCATAAATGGCTTATTAAGAATGGACAATTTGCAGTTAGTGACCCAGAATGGCGAATTGTTAAAGGTTATATGCTTGTAGAGAATGATAAGATTTCCTACATAGGCGAGAAACTCCCTGAGGGTGAAGAAGAAACAACAGCTTTTGACGGGAAAAATCTACTCTTTATTCCCGGTCTGATCAATACACACGGTCATGCTGCAATGTCACTTCTGAGAGGTTATGGGGATGATCTCGCACTTCAAATTTGGCTTCAAGAGAAGATGTGGCCAATGGAAGAGAAATTCACAGCAGACGATGTATACTGGGGAGCGTCCTTGTCAATCCTTGAGATGATTAAAGGGGGTACAACCGCTTTTCTTGATATGTACGATCAAATGAATCAAGTAGCTAAGGTAGTAGAGGAGTCGGGTATACGTGCAAGCCTGATGCGCGGTGTTATTGGATTTGGTTCAGATGAACTGCGAGCTTCTAAACTTGCGGAAGCGACTTCTTTTGCTAAGGAATGGAACGGACAAGCGAGTGGCAGAATTACCACGATGCTGTCTCCTCACGCACCGTACACCTGTGGCCCTGAGTTTATTGAAAAATTTGTTCAGGCAGCACATGATTTGGACCTACCGCTCCATACGCACATGTCTGAAACCAAGGCAGAAGTAGAGCAGAATGTGAAGGATTATGGACTCCGTCCGGTTGCTCATTTAGAAAAATTGGGCTTTTTCTCACGTCCATCCCTCGTGGCGCATGCTGTTCATTTAACTGATGAAGAAATTGAGATTCTTGCTAAATATAATGTTGCTGTAGCGCACAATCCAGGAAGTAACTTGAAACTTGCCAGCGGTGTAGCTCGAGTTCCGGATCTACTAAAGGCTGGGGTTGTTGTATCGTTAGCAACGGATGGACCTGCGAGCAATAATAATCTGGACATGTTTGAAGAAATGCGTCTAGCTGCTCTTATTCATAAAGGAGTCTCTGGTGACCCAACGGCTGTTCCAGCGACAGAAGCTCTTCGTATGGGAACAGAATATGGAGCAAAATCGATCTACGTTGAGGATACGGGGACGCTTGCAGTAGGCAAGAAAGCAGATTTTGTAGCGATTGATTTAGATCAGGCGCACTTTTTGCCGTATTCAGATTTGATCTCTCATGTTGTATACTCTGCAAGTGCTAAAGACGTCAAACATGTATGGGTAGATGGCAAACAGTTGTTAAAAGATGGAGAAGCTCTTACTTTAGATGAAGAACGTATTAAACGAGAAGCAGAATCTGCATTTAAAGGACTGAAAGCCCGCTAACGGACGAAGGGTGAGAAGGGAGTCCCGCCTTGAGGAGAAATCGAAAAAAATGGATATACATTAGTATTCTTACGGTATTACTAATCTTATTTGGGATTTATCAATTTTATGTTTACGTAATGAAAGATCAGTGGGCGGAAAGAGACCTGGCGGTGTCGATTGCAGAGCAACAGGCGCAGCTTACGTCCGTTACAAAAACACAAAAGTCGGTTTGGGGAGAAGATTCGATTTATTGGACGATAGAAGGACTCAACAACGAGAATAAGCCGATTATGGTCTGGGTCCAGTTCGGATTAGATCGTAAGCCAATTACTGGAGAAAATAGTGTTCATACCGAACTCATTGATAATAGTATTTCTGAAGATGAAATGTACGCCAAAATCGCTTCAGAGTTAGGCAATATTGAGATTATTCATTTGCAGCCAAGTTACTACAATAAAACGTATGTATGGCAGCTCTTTTATAAGCAAGAGGGCAAATATGTGTATCGATTCTATCAATTTAGTGATGGAACCGAAATAGGTAATGGATATCAATTGCCTGATTAATTAGCAAAAGTTGATATAACAAATAAACCCCGAATGAACTTAATCAAGTTCATCGGGGTTTTTATTATTAGTAAGATAGAAAATATTTCATAGTTTAGATTTCATGCTTACAGTATGTTATGCTATATTTATAGATTTTATTTACAGTAAAAAGACGAAAAATAAGGGAGGTTGTCACTTGAAATTACGTCCCATTCCAATAGCAGTATCTTTGTTCGTTACTGCAACACTGCTGTTTGGCGGTTGGTTTGTGTACCGTCAGGTGGCCATGTTTAAACCTATTGAAAAATTGGTTTCAGCATATGAAGGTGTCAACAATGTTCAAATAGATATTACCCCAAAGGAAGTGAATTTGAATCTTGATTTGGAGCCTCAAACGAATCTGAGGGGTCTAGTTGAGCTTATTCATACAGATGGAAGTCAGTATATTAAAGGGAAAAAACTAAAACTTGACGTAAAAAATCATTCTACAGAGGAACTCGATGAATTTTGGTCAAGCGCCTTGTTTACGGTAGCAGAAGCAATGGAAACTAGACAATATACTCAGATTCCAGAAGAACTGCAGAAAATGAGTGATGGCAGCATACAAGTAGATTACGATATGGATGATCAAAATGTGTACGTGAGTCTATCAGATGGAGAGGCAAGCAAGTTTATTATTTTGCCGAGACAGTCGGCAACGATGGGGGTATGGCCAAATGCCTAAATGGACCAAAGAAATCTTGATTGGCGCAACGCCCGTCATTTTTTTGTTTCTCGTCTATATTGGGGTTAATGTAGTTCCTTTATTGCTTATGGGGCTTCTTGTTGGAGGTGTTTTTCTTCTCATGCAGATGCGCGGCGGCCTGACCGTCGGTGCAAGCAGTGAAAGAAAGCGAAAAAAGGCAGGTCCGCCGAAGCTCACTTTTGAGGAAATAGGCGGTCAAGATAGTGCGAAACAGGAGCTTAGAGAGGCACTTGATTTTCTAATCAGACATGAGGAAATACAGAAATTTGGTATCCGTCCCTTGAAAGGAATTTTGTTAACCGGCCCTCCGGGAACAGGTAAAACACTCATGGCCAAAGCAGCTGCACATTACACGAATTCCGTGTTTATTGCTACATCGGGCAGTGAATTTGTAGAAATGTATGTAGGTGTGGGTGCGGGTCGTGTTCGGGAGTTGTTCCGTGATGCGAGAACGCGAGCAGCCAAGGAAAATAAAGAAAATGCAATCATTTTTATTGATGAAATCGATGTTATTGGCGGGAAGCGAGAAGGCGGGCAACAACGTGAATACGATCAGACCCTGAATCAGCTTCTGACAGAAATGGATGGAATCTACACATCCGACGCACCGCGCATTTTAATTATTGCTGCAACCAATCGTAAAGAAATGCTCGACAGTGCGCTACTTCGTCCAGGACGTTTTGATAGACATATACAGGTGGACTTGCCGGATAAAAAAGGACGCAGACATATTCTTGAACTGCATGCCAAAAATAAGCCGCTTGATAAAAACATTAACATGGACAAAATTGCGGAAGAGTCCTATGGCTTCTCTGGTGCGCAACTGGAAAGTTTAATGAACGAAGCAGCGATTTATGCGATGCGGGATGATAGTCAGTATATTTCGCAAAAACATCTATCCATGGCTATCGATAAGGTGATGATGGGTGAAAAAACAGATAGAGAATCAAATGAAGACGAGAAAAGACGGGTAGCAGTACACGAATTAGGACATGCGATTGCGGCAGAAGCCGTACGTCCGAATAGTGTTGGCCAGGTTGCCTTAAGTCCGCGTGGACAAGCACTAGGGTATGTAAGACATAACCCGCAAGAAGAACAATACTTATACACTAAAGAGTTTTTAGAAGCTCAAATTATGATTGCGCTAGGCGGTGCAGCAGCAGAAGAGATTTACTACGGGGGCCGTAGTACGGGTTCGAGAAATGATTTTGAGCAAGCGTTAGATATTGTTAAAACAATGATCAGCTCTGGACTTACGGAACTCGGGATTGTGCATCTTGAGATGGTCTCACAGACCGAAATGATGAAAGAAAACTCAGCTATATTAAATGACCTTTTCTCCCGTACAAAACAGCTGTTGATCGATCACGGTCCTATCTTTGATCAATCATTAAGCATCCTGCTTAAAGAAGAAGTGTTATCTGGTGATGAATTTCGCAAATTATTCAAAGAAAGTACATTATTGCCAGCATAATCTATGATGCTGGTTATTTTTTTTTACTTTTGTTTCGTGCTAAGATATTATTAGATGTTGGGTCATAAAATGTATTTTTCGACAAAGAAAAATACAAAATATTACTAGAGACCAAGAAAGGGATGGAGCAGTAACCATGTTGTTTAAAAAAATAGGAGTTATCGGCGGAGGTACAATGGGCCAAGGTATAGCAGAAATGCTTGCAGCCAAAGGCCTCGACGTCTTGCTCGTAGAACAAACCCCTGAGAAATTAGATCATTCAGTAGAAATGATTGAAACAGGACTTGATAAGAAATTAGAGAAATGGGCTATCACCCAAGCAGAGAAGAAATTGATCTTGTCAAGAATCCATAAAACGACAAGTTATGAGGAACTTTCTGTTTGTGATTTGATCATAGAGACCATTACGGAAGATCTGGAAGAGAAAAAAGTTCTCTTTAGAAAACTGGAAGAAGCAATTGGTAAAGATATTATTCTGACTAGTAATACTTCTACTCTTAGCTTAACTGAGCTTGCAGGTTCCATTAATTCGCCTGAACGTATGATTGGACTACACTGGACACATCCGGTTTCCAGCATTGATATGGTTGAAATTATTCGCGGTCTTAAAACTTCTGATGAAACGTTTGAGGCAACAAAACAGTTTGTAGAAGAAGTGCTCGGCAAAAAAGGCATCATGGTTTATGAGTCCCCTGGATTTGTTACTTCTCGTCTGATCTGCCTTCACATTAACGAAGCTCTTCATCTGCTTGAAGAGGGAGTTGCTTCTGCAGAAGATATCGATGAAGCGGTACGTATTGGTTACAAATTCCAACATGGGCCGCTTGAAATGGCGGATCGTTTCGGACTTGATTCTGTTCATGCAGCACTTGAGGGTATGTTCCGCGAGTTTGGTGAACTGAAGTATAGACCATCTACTGTTTTGAAAAAAATGGTTCGCGCTGGACAACTCGGCGTAAAAACAGGAGAGGGCTTCTTCAAGTACGACAAGGATGGTGACCGAGTATGAAAATTTTAGTTATCAACTCAGGGAGTTCTTCTCTGAAATACCAAGTGTATGACATGACGAATGAATCTGTTCTTGCAAAAGGACTTGTAGAACGGATTGGTATGGATTCTTCAATTTTGAATCACAAACCAACAGGTAAAGAAGAAATTACAGAAGTTAGCGAAATTCTTGAGCACACAACTGCTATTCGTAAAGTGCTGGACAAATTGACTCATGAAGTTCACGGTGTAATGAGTTCAATTTCAGAAATTCAAGCAGTAGGTCACCGCGTAGTGCACGGCGGGGAAGCTTTTAAAGAATCGGCACTCGTAACGGACGAAGTAAAAGCTGAGATCCGTCGTCTGATCGATCTTGCACCGCTTCATAACCCAGCTGCGATGATGGGAATTAACGCAGCAGAGCTAAATATGCCGGGTATTCCGCAGGTTGTGGTATTTGATACTGCATTCCATCAAACGATGCCTGAACACGCATACCTGTATGCTATTCCACGTGTTCTTTATAACAAGTACAAAGTACGTCGTTATGGTGCACACGGTACTTCCCATGATTTTGTAAGTAAAGCAGCTGCTGAATTCCTTGATCGTCCGATCGAAGACTTGAAGATTATTACTTGTCACGTAGGTAACGGGGGGAGTTTAACGGCTATTAAGAATGGAGTTTCTGTTGATACTTCCATGGGAATGACACCTCTTGAAGGTTTGATGATGGGAACACGCAGTGGTGACCTCGATCCAGCAATCGTTCCATATGTAATGAACAAGGAAGATCTTACGATTAACGAAGTAAATTCCATGTTGAACAAACATAGTGGATTGCTTGCCATCTCCGGCATCAGCAGTGACATGCGTGAGATTACAGAAGGAATGGAGAAAGGTGAAGCTAACTCTACACTTGCTTTCAATATGTACGAGTATCGTCTTCGTAAATACATTGGTTCCTATGCTGCAGCGATGAATGGTGTTGATGTGATCGTCTTTACAGCAGGGGTTGGAGAGAATTCCGTTGTACTTCGTCAGCGTGTTCTGGAGCAACTGACTTATCTTGGTGTTGAAGTAGACGAAGAACTGAATAAAATCCGTTCTGGTGAACCACGCCGTATCTCTACAGCAAATTCCAAAGTAGAGGTTCTCGTGATTCCAACGAATGAAGAACTTGTGATTGCACGCGATACACATCGTATTGTAGGAGCAACTCAATAATTAATATTATAAGCAGGGAGAGATCGGAATGAGCACGAAAAGTGACATTCGCAATGTCAGCAGGCATGTTGGAGAGACAGTAACGATCGGTGCTTGGATCAATAACAAGCGCTCCAGCGGTAAAATTCAATTTTTACAGCTTCGCGACGGTACAGGCTATATCCAGGGAGTTGTAGTGAAGAGTGAAGTTTCTGAAGAAATTTGGAACGACGCCAAAAGTCTTACTCAAGAAAGTTCACTTTATGTAACAGGAGTGGTTCGTGAAGAGCCGCGCAGCCAGTCTGGATATGAACTTACGGTAACAGGAATTGAAATTATTCATTTAACTGAAAATTATCCAATTACGCCGAAAGAACACGGTGTTGATTTCTTGATGGATCATCGCCACTTGTGGCTTCGTTCGAACAAACAGCGTGCAATTATGGTGATCCGTGCGGAAATTATTCGTGCAGTTCAGGAGTATTTTGATACGAATGGATTTACGATTGTAGATCCTCCAATCCTGACACCTTCTTCTGCGGAAGGAACAACCAACCTGTTCCACATCAAATACTTTGATGAGGATGCATACCTGACACAAAGCGGCCAGCTTTATATGGAAGCAGCTGCAATGGCTCTTGGTAAAGTGTATTCCTTTGGTCCTACTTTCCGTGCAGAGAAATCCAAAACTCGCCGTCACTTGATTGAGTTCTGGATGATTGAACCGGAAATGGCATTTGTGGATCATGAAGAAAGCTTGCGTATTCAGGAACAATTCATTTCACACGTAGTACAATCGGTAGTGAAAAACTGCCGTAAAGAGCTGGAAAGCATCGGCCGTGATATCTCCAAACTTGAGAATATCAAAGCTCCATTCCCGCGTATTACGTATGATGAGGCAATTACATTCCTGCAAGGAGAAGGTTTTGATATTCCATGGGGTGAAGATTTTGGTGCTCCTCATGAAACAGCGATTGCCGAAAAATACGACAAACCTGTATTCATTACTCACTATCCAGCAGGAATTAAAGCTTTCTATATGAAACCAGATCCGAACCGTCCAGAAGTGGTATTGTGTGCAGACATGATCGCTCCGGAAGGATACGGCGAAATTATCGGCGGGTCCCAGCGTATTGACGATCCGAAACTGATGGAAGAGCGTTTTGAAGAACATAATCTTTCCCGTGAAGCTTATCAGTGGTACTTGGATCTTCGCACTTATGGATCTGTTCCTCATTCCGGATTTGGTCTTGGACTTGAACGTACAGTAGCTTGGATTTGCGGACTTGATCATGTACGTGAAACGATCCCATTCCCACGCACACTGTATCGTCTTTATCCGTAAGGACCATAGGAGGTATGTAAATGAGCGAACCAGGTGAGGGTACATGGGTGAAAGGTATTGCTTACGGGATGTCTATGGGGAGCGTTCAGCTCCCTTATGCACTGCTCCGTTATTACACCCGGCTTGGTTTGTCAGATGGAGAAATGCTTCTAATTCAACATCTGATATCATTTCAACAGCTGGAAGGAAATGATTTTCCAACGCTGGAGGAATTGGCAGTTCGCATGAACATACCGCCGGAACAGGTTGCTCGTGGCTTGCAAAGGCTGATGAGAGATGGTTTTGTTAGTATAGACGAGGATTTGGATGAAGCGAGTGGCATACAATATGAGCGCTATAATGTGCTTGGATTATATGTAAAACTTGCGGAATGTCTTCAGGAAGAATCATCTTCTCCAGCTGTTGCTCGAAAATCAGCAGCATTACCTTATCAGCAGTATTCAAGACAAACGATGGAGGAAGTCGAAGAACGTAACATGTTTCGGGTTTTTGAGAATGAGTTCGGCAGACCTCTTTCTCCCATGGAATATGAAACAATCTCCGGCTGGATCGATCAGGATCGATACCCTGAAGAGTTGATATTGCTTGCTCTGAAGGAAGCTGTGTTTGCTGGGAAAGTTCATTTCAGATATATTGATCGTATATTACTGGAATGGAGCCGCAATAGGGTTAAGACAACCGAGGATGTAAAAGCATACGCCGCCCGTTTCCGTAGTGGTGGACGTTAATCATATAAGTAATGTAAGGCACTCCTTTAAGGGGTGCCTTTTTTTGCTCTTTTCGCGATAATAAGAATAAAAGATTGATCGAATTCAGGAAATTTTATTATTTTATATAAAACTTGCAGGGATGCACTTCGTTTATACGTCTATTAATATGGGGAAGGAGGAGAGAGACCATTGATGAAGCAAGATTGATTGAAGATATTGTTCAAGGAGACCATGCGAAATACCCGGAACTTATTAATCAATACAGTAAACATATTTTTCAAGTTACGTATTCTGTTCTTCATCATGTTCAAGATGCTGAGGATGCTGCACAGGAAGCTTTCGTTCAAATCTTTAAATCTCTCCCCCAGTACCGATCGGAAGGGTTTAAGACTTGGATTACACGAATTGCACTGAATAAAGCGATTGATATGAAGAGAAAAGTGAGCCGAAGAGTGGTAACCGAAGCGGGACATGAGAACGATGTAATACATATACCTGACCGGCATGCGGATACGGTGTATCAATTGCTTAAGAAAGAAAAGAAACAAGAACTGCTGAAAAAAATCAGAATGCTTCCTCTCAAGTATCGTGATATTATCATTCTTTATTACCTAAAAGAAAACAATTATGAGCAGATAGCGGAGGAATGCAGTATTGCTGTGAAAACCGTAGAATCCAGGTTATACCGAGCGAGAATATGGATAAGGCAACATTGGAAGGAGGAAGATTGGCGTGAATAACCAAAATAAGGACCGCTTTACGGCTTATATCAAAGGGACACTTACCCAAGCGGAGAGAGAAGAGATAGAACAACAGCTCCTTACTGATGAAGAAGCGCTCGCCTCCTATCTGATGTCTCTTCAGTTATTGAATCAATATGAAGGTTTGGCTCATCAAAACAACAACGAGATGTTTACTTTCCCGGACATCCAAAGTCAAACGGCATTTACCAAGCGGATCATGAAACAAGTTGATTCTGCTGTGAGGAGAGAAGAAAGGAAGAAGAAATCAGGCAGCCTTTCGTGGCAGCATCTTCTCAGTCATAAAATGATTCACTATACGGTAGCTGCTTCGATCACTGTGATCTTTATATCTACAGGTGTATTTGACCGGTTAGCCCCTGGAAATATATACAAGACCGAGACCCAAGCCACACCCCCATATAGTGAGATTATGGTAAAAAAGGCCACAGGCTGGCTAGATACGCTAAAGCCTAAACCGTAATGAATAGATTTACATTCGTTTTAAGAAAGGAAGACAATGCGATGAATATGCAGCAAGACAGAAGTAAACTGCTTGCCTTTTTACTTAACTTTGTGCCGGGACTCGGACATTATTACTATAAGAGCCGGGTAAAAGGATTTATTTATGGATTTTTGTTTTTTGCGATAATTGGATTGGCTTTCTTATTCCTAGTAGGAAATGAAGAAGAGTTTGCTATGTTATTAGTACTAGTAGCAGTATTTTTTTGGTTTATCAGTATGTTTGATATCGTAATTAAACTGCTTCGTGAACCTGAGATTCCGGCATATCCCTCAGGTTATCCTGGATATATTCCTAATACTGATCCGTACGGACAATCTGGTCCAGCACTAGATCCAAACTTAGCCCCTAACCAATCTTTCTATGATAGTTCTCATGATCAAGGACCTGGGGTGGAACCTCCTTTTGCTTTTCCGCCGCATAAAGGATATGTGTATCCAAATCAAGGAAAAGGGAAAGAAAGTGAACGATTCTTTACCATTCTCTTGTCGTTTGTACCTGGGCTCGGACATTTGCACATGGGACTGTTGCAACGCGGGCTTTCTTTTCTAATCGGATTCTTCGGGCTCTCGATTATGCTGTTATTCGTGGCGGTTATTTCGGGGGAAGAAGTCATCCTTTTATTTTTACTTCTACTGCCGGTGATGTGGCTGTACTGTATGTTTGATGCGGTTCAGCATGTGCATCGTAAGCAAGCGGGTGAAATTCTTGAGGATAAGACATTGTTTGAACAGTTGGAACACGGCCGTAGTCATGGTAAACGGAGTAAGGTAATCGCGACGTTACTTGCTGCTTTCCCTGGGGCAGGTCAGATGTATTTAGGGCTTCAAAAAAGAGGACTTCAGCTTATGGTGATATTTTTAGGGAGTATCTACATTTTGGACTTGCTGAATTTATCGCTCTTCCTCTTTCTGATACCGGTCATTTGGTTCTATAGTTTCTTTGATGGGCTTCAGCAGGCGAGCAAATATGGCAGGGAACCCTTATACGATAAACCGGTGGTCGAAGCGTGGACTCGCTATCAGCGATGGATCGGTGCAGCTTTGTTATTCCTTGGTGTGTACTATATTTTGCTGAGACTCGTAATCCCAGAGCTTGAGAGCCGCTTTGAGTCTTTACAAGTCTTTTACAGTCTTCAATCTTACATGAATACCCTTGTTGTATCACTTCTCTTGATCGGGGGCGGGCTGAAATTGTTATTTTCTCCAAAACAGAAAGAAGATGAAGGAGATAGACTGCTTAGAGAACTTGAACGTGATATGGATCTATCCTCTTATCAAGATAAAGGGTTGTAGACTTGGGTCGATGATAAAAAACCGTAGGAACGCCGACTAGGTGTTCTACGGTTTTATTGTTTATTTTTTAAGTAAAAGTCCGCGGTACATTACTTCAAATAAGAATTCAAATGCTTCCAGATGCTTTCTAGCTTCAAACGCATTCTTTCCCCACACATAAATGCCGTGATTCCGAAGCAAAATTCCAGGAACGTTCTTCTGAAGTACGCCAGGTACTAGCTCGGCAATAGAAGGGATATGTGCATAGTTAGGAAGAACAGGCACCTCAATAGTGGCATTTTCCTCCCAGATGTTAAAAGCTTTAATGAGTTCAATGCCTTGAATCGGTACATGACCTTGGTCACCGTAATATTCACTGATCAGGTTATTGAACACGGTATGTACATGAAAAACAGCTCCGCAACCAGTCAAGCGATAAATTTCGCAGTGGATTAATGTCTCCGCACTAGGTTTTAAGTTGGTCGCTTCGCAAGCTTTTCCATCCTTATCTACAAAGAGGAAGTCTTCCGGCGTGCGGGCTGCTTTATCTTTACCGCTTGCGGTAACTGCAAAATGAAACTGCTCAGCATCAAAACCTCCAACACGCATGGAAAGATTTCCACTTGTACCGGGAAACCAACCTCTTTTTGCAAAATCATCTTTTACATCGGCTAGTTCGGAGAGAACACGGTTTTTTTCTTCTGTGGTGATATCTGAAAAAGTCATTTCATTGCCTCCTGAGCACGTTTCAATTGTAAGTCCTCTAATATATCGAAGAAAGTAGTAAATGGAACATGAGGAACCTGCAGTTCTTCACATTTCTTCGTCAAGATCGAACGGGAATAGACTAGATCAGCAATTTTAGCACCTTGGAAGTCTGTGAGACTGTCACCGATGAGTATACGTTCATAGGAATTTGGATCGAATGTACGCATAATGGTTGCTTTACACATTCCACAATCATTCGTGCAGGGGGCTTTACAAGGATGAGGCCACAGGATCTGAATATGATCTCCCGTAAAATCAGCACGGTTACAATAAACATGATCCTTTGGAATCCCAAACGGAGCAAGCAGAGGATCAATAAAGAAATCCATTCCGCCGCTCGTTACATAAAACTCGATACCTTCGTTACGTACATAGCTCAGGAACTCGGCAAAGCCATCCCTAATTCCTGCTTGTCCAAGAACGAACTCGATCACTTCATTTTTTTGCTCAGAAGGAATAAGAGCGAACATTGCGCTTACCCCTTGCTGTAATGAAATTTTCTGATCGACTATATCTTTCATAATCGGCTCATAACCGGCAGGCTGAAAATGCTTCATGATGGCTACGATATTATCGGATAGCGTAATCGTTCCGTCAAAATCGCAGAATAAGACTGTTTTTTTACTCACTATTTTTCTCCTCCCCAAAGCTGCAGGGCACTTGCAAGCTCAGGATGGGCTAAAGCATAATCCGAAAGAGAAACCCCTTGCTGTGCTGCTTCAATAGCTTGTACAAATGCACGTCCTCCGGCTTCTGTCCCCATCGGATGACCGTGAATTCCGCCACCAGCATTTACAATAACGTCTGTACCGAAATCTTGTAAGATCAGTGGAACAAGCCCAGGATGAATTCCCGCTGACGGTACAGGCATACTTTGTTTTACTGACAGTGCTGAAGTTAACAGCTGCTCTTTAATTCCCATATTTTCTTCTCGCGGCATTGTTACTGAACCGTAAGGCGAAGGGAAGAGAACGAGGTCAGCACCCGCAAGACGCATGAGCTGCCCAAGCAGGACGGAAGCAGAGATACCGTGATAAGGAGAAGGATAATAAGCACCGGCAAGCGCTGGGTGAGCCATAATCGGTACCGAAATTTCTGGATCTTTACTCAGTTCGTGCAGGACGTCATAACCGTAAGATAATACATTAAAGAGAAGAGCGTTAGCACCTGCGTCAATCGCTTTTCGAGCTTGCTCATGCAGACGGGAAGTCGGACCAGTGAGATTCGTTGCATACAATAACTTTTTGCCTGTTTCTTTACTCGCTTCTTCCGCAGCCCGAATACATACTTCTACTCTTTTTTCAATTGGAGTCAGTTCATTCTCGAATAGAATTTCATCATCTTTAATTAAATCCACACCGCCAAGTGCCTGGCGCAAGAACTGTTCGCGCAGTTCTGAAGCATTGAGACCGATAACTGATTTAAAAATACTCATTAGCAAGGGGCGATTCGGTACACCTAGAAGATCCCGTACGCCTTGTATACCAAACTTTGGACCAGGGAAATGTGAGGCAAAAGCATCGGAGACACCGAGCTGCATGAGCTTAATTTTGCCGTCCATTGATATTTTTCCAAACACCGTAACGAGCAGTGCCGGGATATCTTTGCTGAAATTAATATCAGGATATGCAATCGTTACATCTCCGTAGCGTTCTCCGGCTTGTGCGTTTTCAGGTTCATGTACTTGTACGTCAAGCACTTGTCCTAAGTGTTGTTTCATTTTCTCTCTCTTTGCTTCCGGTAATTCCGTCCAGCTTCCCACAGTCATACCGATGGCAATGGACTCTGCTTTTTTGTGGAAATTCGCTTTATCATCGTAAATCCGGTACGTTGCTGTACAATAGCTCAATTGATTTCCTCCTTCAAGGCATTGCCCATTTCGCGGGAACGCTCTGCACAGCGATCCACAGCAGCAATGACAGTCTCTTTAAAATTCCCTTTAGCTAACACACCAATAGCCGCCTCGGTTGATCCATTAGGGGAAGTTACTTTTTTGCGTAAGTCTTGTGGACTTTCACCGGTTTGCTGCACCATTTGGGCCGCACCAAGAACTGTCTGTACGGTTAGTTCGCGAGCTTGCTCCGAAGTAAGTCCGCCCTTCACACCTGCTTCGATCAAGGCTTCCATCATGTAATATATGTAGGCGGGCCCGCTTCCTGAGACTCCGGTTAAGGTTTCAATAGTAGATTCATCGACTATGGTGACAATGCCAACCGCCTCAAATAAGGTACGGACTACCTTTTTCTCTTCGCTACTCACTTCTTCTGAAAAAGCAATACCAGTTGCACCGAGACCAATCGTACTGGACGTATTAGGCATCGTGCGGACAACCGGATGTTTTTTGCCAAGAAGCGTCTGGATTGTTTCAATGGTCATCCCGGCTATAACTGACACCACGAGTTGCCCTGGGGATAGAAGCGGTCCTAGATAACGGAGGGCTTCCGCTGCATCTTTGGGTTTCATCGAGAGGACGATGACATCGGTCGTTTGGAGCACATCTTCTTTGGCAGCCGTTTCACGTACCGTAATAACTCCATATTTATTTTCTAGTTCCTGAAGGCGTTCTTTATTGCTGCGGTTCATCATGGTGATGGACGTAGGAGAAAGCACACCTTTTGAAATGAGCCCTCTTGCTATCGCTTCGGCCATGGACCCGGCTCCGTAAAAAGCAACTTTTTTTTGAATGAGTGTACGAATTTCGCTCATAGATGTCATTCCTCCTGATTCATTATTTTACTGTCTGATTTGTCCCGTTCCATAAATACGATATTTGGTTGAGGTAAGTGCAGGGAGTCCCATAGGTCCACGTGCATGCAGTTTTTGCGTGCTAATTCCGATTTCTGCACCATAACCAAATTCAAAACCGTCCGTAAAACGTGTTGATGCATTGTGATAGACGGCTGCAGCATCTACCTGTTGCATGAATTTTGCAGCAATAGTTTGGTCCTCAGTGACAATACACTCAGAATGCATCGTACTATACTGTGCAATATGACCCAGTGCTTCCTCTAGATCATTAACGATCCGGACATTAAGTACATAATCGTTATATTCCGTACTGTAATCAGTCGAGGTAGCGGATATAGCCCATGGAACGAGTTTAACAAAAGCGGAACAACCGCGAAGTTCAACAGAAGAGTTTTTAAATGCTTCCGCAAGCTTTATTATTTTCTCATTTCCATAGTCCTTATGGATTAAAAGTGTCTCCATCGAGTTGCATACCGATGGACGTTGTACTTTTGCATTAAGAGCAATATCGGTAGCCATTTGCTCATCAGCGTCCGCAGCAATATAGGTATGGCAGATTCCAGCACCCGTTTCAATAACAGGAACCGTCGCATTTTCAACCACATTTTGAATGAGAGAGGCGCCGCCTCGAGGAATAATGACATCGAGCAGACCTTTGCATTTTAACATTTCATTTACTGAAGCACGATTTGAATCTTCAATCAGCTGGATAGCTTCAGATGGAACCGGAGTAGAGTTCAGCGCCTGTTTTAATACCTCTACGATCTTTTGGTTTGATGACAAGGCAGAGGAACCACCGCGGAGCACAACAGCATTTCCCGTCTTGAGACTTAGTCCAATTGCATCTACCGTAACATTGGGTCTAGCTTCGTAGATGATTCCGATCAGTCCAAGCGGTACGCGTTCCTTTTCAATGCGTAGACCATTAGGGCGATGAATGACTTCAAGAATGTCTCCAATAGGATCATTCAGCTCAGCGATCTGCCGAAGTCCTTCAGCAATCGTGTGAATTCGTTCTTCATTCAGGCTGAGCCGATCAAGCATAGCAGCAGGAGTTCCATTCTCCTGACCGCGTGCAAGATCGAGCTTGTTCGCTTCAATAATAGAGGACTGCTCCTGAATCAGTGCATCTGCCATAACAAGAAGGGCTGCGTTTTTAACCTCAGAGGATAGACTTGCTAGTAATGCAGTCGTTTCTTTAGCCAGTAATGCTTTCGTTTGTACTTCACTCATTGAAATTCACTCCTTTAGTTAATTTAAGTTAGTCTTACTTAATTTTAAGTAGAATAGAGTCTATGGGAACATTCATCCGTTATTTCAGTGTAATCCATTCATCACGATGAACTACTTCCAAACGACTCATGTTTCCTTCGAGTTTTTTGAGAACTTCCTGACTTGAAAGACCTCTAATCATGCGCAGTTGTTCTTCATCGTAATTTACAATACCACGACCGATGACATCACCTGTCACATTAATAACCTCGATGACATCACCGGCTTGGAAATGACCTTGGACTTCTTGCACCCCTACAGGGAGCAGGCTGTGACCGTCGTGAAGAAGTGCTTTTTCTGCTCCTAGATCGACCTGTACAGAGCCGAGTGGGGATGACATGAATCCAAGCCATTGTTTTTTACGAGGCAGAGAATGAAGGCGTGTATCAAAATAGGTACCTTTTCCTCTATCATAAAAAGCTGCTTTCAAATCTCCTTGCGTAAGGACACGTCCTACAAAGACAGGTACTCCGCCTCTAGTAGCAACCTTGGCTGCATCAACTTTGGAACGCATACCACCTGTACCGACGGCAGAACCGCTTCCGCCAGCAATTGCATAGATCTCCTCTGTAATTTCATCGATTCGGTCATACTTGACTGCATCGGCCTGTTTCCGGGGATCTGCAGTATATAGACCATCGGTATCCGTTAAAATGAGGAGCTTACTCGCTTTAATAAATCCAGCCACAAGCGCTGACAGCATATCGTTATCGCCGAATTTCAGCTCGTCAACAGATACCGTATCATTCTCGTTAATGATAGGGATCACTCGCTGTTTTAATAGCTCATCAATCGTCATGATGGCATTTCCCATCCGTTTGCGGTTTAGGAAATCTGTTCGTGTCAGTAAGATTTGTGCCGTCTTGATTTCATGTCCCGCAAAAGCTTGTTGATATGCTTGCATAAGAAGAGCCTGCCCTACAGCCGCAGCCGCTTGCTTTTCATGAAGCAGCTTGGGCCGCGATGTGTATCCAATGTGACCAAATCCAGCAGCAACTGCTCCAGAAGTGACAAGTAGAACTTCATGACCTTCAGCGTGAAGTGCAGCTATCTCAGCTGCGAAGAATGCAACGGCTTCTTTATGTAATGAGCCTGTGTCCGTGGTTAAAGAACTGCTTCCAATTTTAATAACAATGCGAGAAGACACGCCTGTATTCACTTCCTTTTTAATTGAATGAATTTCATAATTTATTTAATGAATTTGAAAATAAATATACTCTTCATTGATGCAACGTCAGATAGCATGAAAGTGGTTCCTTTAGACAAAATAAAAAAACTTTCGTCCTTGTAATGCAAAGGACGAAAGTTAAATCTTCCGCGGTACCACCTTTGTTGATGATCTAGATCATCCAACTCGTAGACCTTATAACGTTAAGGGAAACGTCCTGTTTTCTTATTAGGCCGCTCAGGGGTAGGTTTCGGAAATGTTCGTGGTAAATTCTTTCAGCCGGGCGGAATTCACTCTCTTTGACACGAAGGGATTTCTTACTGGTCCCGTCAACACGTTTATAATTTTAAATTACTGATAGGATACCATGGAAGATAGACCGTTGCAAAGAGAAATAAGCGCAGATCTTGTAGTATTACTGAAACAACCCAAGCTTTCCGATTCGTCTCGCTGCTTCCCGCAGTCTATCTTCATCACTAAGCAGTCCTACACGGACATATCCCTCACCATGCTGTCCAAAACCGATACCCGGTGCTACTGCTACTTTTGCCTCTCGAAGCAGAAGATCAGCGAACGAAGCAGATGTATACCCTTTAGGCACAGGAAGCCAGCTAAAGAAGGAACCGCCTGGTTTTTTAGCATTGTACCCGATATTTTCGAGTTCACTAAATAGAGCATTTCGCCGAGATTCATAGCGGCCGACAAGCTCAGTAACACACTGCTGAGAAGAAGTCAGTGCCGTCTGCGCAGCTACCTGAATGCCTCCGAATAAGCTTACATACATATGGTCTTGTAGCTGATTAATAAGTTTAATAATCTCTGCATTTCCGAGAGCAAAACCAACTCTCCATCCTGCCATATTATAGGTTTTGGACAAAGTGTAGAATTCAACGCCTACTTCTTTGGCGCCTGGTGTCTCTAAAAAACTGATAGGACGATGGCCGTCAAAACCAATAGCGCCATAAGCAAAGTCACTTGCAACAACAATACCATTCTTAGTCGCAAATTCTACCGTATCTTCATAGAAGGAGCTTGGAGCAATGGCAGCTGTCGGGTTATTCGGATAATTGAGAAACATCAGTTTTGCTTTATTGGCATCTCGCTCTGAAATCGCACTGTAATCAGGTAAGAAATCATTGGACGCAAGTAGCGGCATAAATGACATTTCTGCCTTGGCAAGAGCGACTCCGGACCAGTAATCAGGATAACCTGGGTCGGGCACGAGACACACATCCCCTGGATTCAATAGAACTTGAGGAAGTTCTACAAGTCCTGTTTTTCCGCCAAACAAAATGGCTACTTCTGTTTCAGGATCGAGCTCAACACCATAATCCTCTTTATAGCGGTGAGCAATCGCTTCTTTTAGAAAAGGAAAGCCGCTAAATGGAGAATATTTATGATAAAGCGGATTGTCCGCTGCTTCTTGCAAGGAAGATACGATATGCTTCGGAGTAGGTGTATCTGGATTTCCTTGTCCTAGATTAATGACATCATGTCCTGCCATGATCTCACGGTTTACATTTTGAACAAGCGTAGCAAAAAACTGAGTAGGCAGATGGTTCATAATCTCAGCAGGTTCGATCGTAAATCTGGACTTCGCAGGCTGAACATGAGAAGAGTTCATTTCATCACTCCGGTTTCATCATAGTAAAAAGTAATATAAATCTATCATGATTTATCCTAGCTGTATAGATGGAATTCGCTTATAAAGACTTGTGTGATTTGGAAGAAAACGTCTATGATAGGATGAACTTATTTTATATGAATCTGGTTGAAGTGTAAAAGGAGAATAAGATGATGACGAATCTAAATAGTGAGATTAGTAACGTGTCAGAAGAAGCGAATAATTCATCCGTTCAGATTGTATTACTTCAGAGTGATATTCAGATTGGAAAGCCAGATGTTAACCGTAAGCATATGCAGGAGCTTATTCAGCAGGCGATGGAGAAGGGTCCGAATACGGATATCATTGTACTGCCTGAGATGTGGAACACGGGATATGCACTTACAGAGATTCATGAACTGGCAGATCAACATGGGAAAATGGAACGAGAGTGGCTGCAAGAATATGCTGCTCGTTATAAAGTGAATATTGTAGCAGGTTCTATTTCTGAAATCGTGGATGAAAAGATTTATAACAGTATGTACGTATTTAATAGAGAAGGAAAAGAAGTGGCACGTTATGCAAAAATGCACTTATTTAGGCTCATGGATGAAGAGAAATACCTTGCATCCGGAGAAGAACCGATTACTTTCAGTTTTGACGGTAACTGGACTGCCGGAGCTTCGATTTGCTATGACATCCGTTTCCCTGAACTTGGAAGAACGCTTGCCTTAGCTGGGGCGAAGGTGTTATTTGTGCCGGCGGAATGGCCGCATCCACGTTTACATCACTGGCGTACTTTACTTATGGCCAGAGCAATTGAGAATCAGATGTATGTGGTATCCTGCAATCGTGTTGGTGTAAGTAAAGATACCACCTTTTTTGGTCATTCCATGATCATTGACCCGTGGGGGGAAATCGTGATGGAGGGTGGAGACCAAGAAGAGATTCTTACGGGTATGATTGATCCGGCGCTGGTAGACGAAGTACGGGGAAGAATTCCGGTCTTTGAAGATCGTAGACCAAACCTTTATTTTCAGCGGAAATAAAAAATATAATTAAATTGTTTCGTTTCCTGGGTAGAAGGTTAATAGATAATATCCCGTCACCAAAAGGAGATGATCACCATGGAAAACCGTAAGGCTAACCATTTGGAAGAGAAACTCAGGCGACAAGTTCACAAGTATGTGAGGGATGATAGAGAAAGACCTTTCCTAGAAAGCAGGGATGGAGATTTATCTCCCCCCAGAGTCTGACCGAGACTGGAGACAGGTAAGTCAAACAGGCTGGATTCCAATGCATGAACCTAACAAATATGTAAAACATTAAAGCGTAAGCGTACAAATTAGATTTCGTCCTTTTTGAAGTAGTGAGTAATTACTGTAAAAAGACAGCAGAACAGCCCGGATCATCCGGGCTGTTTTTGTGTTTATTTTTGCCATTCGGTAGACATTTCTTCAATTGTTGTTCGAAAGGTCTCTATAAAAGCTTCCGCAGCTCCGGATAGATAGCGTCCTTTACGGTAAGCAATAACGAGTGTGCGACTCGGCGCAGCTTCAATCGGCAGATAAACGGGGACAAATTCACTTCGCGGCGTCCTTGCGATAAACCTTGGAACAAGGGTGATTCCCATACCTGTAGCCACAAGTGATTGTACAGTTTCCATGTTATTACTCTCGAACACCACTTTAGGTTCAAAGCCTGCTGCTTGGCACAAGTCAAAGGTCAGTTTACGAAATCCCTGGCCTTTTTTTAGTACGACAAAAGACTCTCCCGCAAGTTCTTCTAACTTCACTGGAGACGAAGATGCTGGATTACGGAGTGCAAGGGGATGATCTTTGGGAACGGCTAAATCAATCCGTTCTTCGCCAATCTCGATGTAAGATAGAGAAGGCTCTTGAAGAGGAAGTGATAACAAGCTGAGATCACTTTTGCCGCTCGCTGTTAATTTTTCTAGGTTCATAGAAGAGTCCTCTAGCAAGGTGATTTCGATATCGGGATAATTTTCACGAAAAGTAGGAAGTACATGCGGCAAAAGATGGGAGCCTGTGATCGGCATACTTCCAACAATGACCTTTCCTTTACGAAGCTGAGAGATATCCGACATTTCTTGCTTAAGAAGTTCAACGGCATCAAGAATGTCACTTGCTTTCGATACAAAAGAAGCACCCGCATGAGTTAGTTCAACAGAACTTGTGTTGCGCTGGAAAAGTAAAACCCCCAGTTCTTTCTCAAGCTTAGATAACTGCTGACTTAGCGAGGGCTGAGCAATATGAAGTTTTTCAGCAGCCCTTGAAAAGTTTTTCTCTGCTGCAATTTGAAGGGCATATTGTAATTGTCTGAGTTCCATAATGGTTCACCTCATGTTTATAAGAAAATACTATACTAGGAATATTCTACTTTTAGTATATAGGTTTTTCCTTTAATGAGATATCTAATTTATTGAAAAGAACAATAAGTGCATAGCGTACTAGCCATTGTTGAATAATGAGGAGGACCCTAGATCTCTATATATAGAGAATAAAAGAAGGAGATGCTTAATCGTTGAAAAATTCACTTACTAGTAAAATAAAGCGAAGCCTTGCTGCAGGCTCACTTCTGCTCATTCTACTTCCTTCCAGTATATGGGTTCAATATACGATGCCTACTGCTCATGCTGAGCCTGCTTATGCGAAGTGGGGTGTGATTGCTGTAAAGAAAGCTGAGACCAAGTATGGTGCTCCTGTGAAGGATTATGCTCACATCGGAAGAACGGTTATTTCGGAATCTATAGCAGAAGAGAAATTTCGTCTACTAATAAAAAAAGAAAATCAGGAATTCACTGTTGAGGTCACAGTCCGATTTAACCCGCAAACCGATGAATTATCAAACGTTGATTTTACAGCTATAAATTAGTGGAGTGGAGCAAATTTATGAATACCAAGGTTAAGTGATGGTGCAAAGTTCTATAAGATGCACTTTTCACTTAACCTATGGAATTTGTGCATGGCACCACGAAATAGTCTATAGGATAATCCTATCAGTTCTATAGTTTTTATATCTTGGAACAATATGTGTTTCTCATGCTATATTGAGTTCATTAATAGAAGCGACATGTGATGTCTTTCTAAATAGAGAACGAAAATTTAGCTGAGGTGAAAAAAATGAGCAAAAAGACGATGTTCGAAAAAATTTGGGATAACCATGTGATTACACAAGAAGAAGGAAAGCCAAGCATTCTCTATATTGATCTGCACCTTGTTCATGAAGTTACCTCTCCGCAAGCATTTGAGGGACTGCGTCTCAGCGGACGAAAGGTTCGCCGTCCTGAGCTTACTTTTGCTACGATGGATCATAATGTACCGACGAAAGATCGTTATAATATTACAGATCCGATCTCAAAACAGCAGATCGACACCCTCTCTGCAAACTGTCGTGAATTTGGCGTTAAGCTGTATGACCTTGATACTCTTGATCAAGGGGTCGTTCACGTAATGGGCCCAGAACTTGGATTAACTCATCCTGGAAAAACAATTGTATGCGGTGACAGTCACACTTCCACACATGGTGCATTTGGTGCACTTGCCTTTGGTATTGGAACAAGTGAAGTAGAACACGTACTAGCAACCCAATGTTTACAGCAAGCAAAAGCAAAAACAATGGAAGTTCGCTTTGTCGGCCAGCGTAAAGCAGGCGTAACTGCTAAAGATATGATTCTGGGTGTTATCGCTAAATACGGTACTGATTTTGCTACAGGCTACGTTATCGAGTATACAGGGGAATCGATTCGTTCCCTCAGCATGGAAGAACGCATGACTGTATGTAACATGTCGATCGAAGGCGGAGCAAGAGCAGGGATGATCGCTCCAGATGAAACGACTTATAATTATCTTAAAGGTCGTCAGTATGTACCGAAAGACACGGATTTTGAAGCTGCTAAACTTAGATGGGATGAACTTACAACGGACGAAGGAGCAGAATTTGATACGGTTCTGGAGTTTGATGTAGAGTCACTTATTCCACAAGTAACCTGGGGAACAAGCCCAGGTATGGGAACAGATATTTCCTCTCGTGTTCCAGTTCCAGCTGAACTTCCGACGGAAAATGAACGTAAAGCTGCTGAAAAAGCAATTGAATATATGGGACTTATCCCAGGAACACCGATGGCTGATATTGAGATTGATTACGTATTTATTGGATCCTGTACAAATGGACGGATCGAAGACCTTCGGGCAGCAGCCGATATCGCGAAAGGATATAAAGTATCTGATCGTGTTACCGCAATTGTTGTACCAGGTTCAGGACGAGTGAAAATCCAGGCAGAAGAAGAAGGACTGGATAAAGTATTTATAGAAGCTGGTTTTGAGTGGCGTGAAGCGGGATGCAGTATGTGTCTTGCTATGAATCCAGATGTGCTTCAACCAGGACAACGGTGTGCTTCCACATCTAACCGTAACTTTGAAGGTCGCCAAGGTCGAGGCGGACGGACTCATTTGGTATCGCCAGCAATGGCAGCAGCAGCAGCTATTAAAGGGCGTTTTGTAGATGTTAGGGATTGGAAACTGAAATCAGAAGTTGCGAACTAACGCGGAGAGGAGCTATTTAACATGGAGGCTTTTACAAAATTATCAGGTATTGTAGCACCCGTTGACCGGGTAAACGTGGATACAGATGCGATTATCCCAAAACAGTTTTTGAAACGAATTGAACGTACAGGATTTGGACAATTTCTATTTTACGAATGGAGATTTGATCAAGAAGGGAATGAGATCACTTCATTTACTTTGAATCAACCGGAATTCAAGGGAGCTTCAGTTCTCCTATCTAGAGCTAACTTTGGATGTGGTTCTTCTCGTGAACATGCGCCGTGGGCTATCATGGACTTTGGATTTCGCTCAGTCATTGCTCCTTCTTATGCAGATATCTTCTATAACAACTGTTTCAAAAATGGAATTCTTCCGATCAAATTGTCTGAAGAACAAGTTGAAGATCTGTTTCAGCGTACAAGTCAGCATGATGGCTATCAGTTAAACATTGATTTAGAGAATAAAACGATTACGGATGCCTACGGATTAGAGATTCACTTTGACCTTGATGAGCACCGCAGACAGTTCCTTTTGCAAGGGCTTGATGATATCGGTTTGACTTTACAGCATGCTGATGCAATTTCGGAGTATGAAAATAAGCACTCTTCCATTTTATTCGGCTAAATTTCAAAATAGAGAAAAGATCTGATGGTCCATGTGATCCTCAGATCTTTTTTTATTTTTCGTGAACTGGAATCAATTTCAATTATTCTCTATTAAAAGTGCAACTAACAAAAGACAATTTTAATATTTTTATCGGAAAATGTTAAAAAATATGCTAAAATGTTACAGTAAGACTGGATGTTTTCCCTAATTATTTCAAATAAAGAGGTAATAATTCGCAACTTTCACACGTTTCTCTCGTCTATTATTAAGTTATTAGTAAATTTAGCTAATTTATTAGCAAATGTTTACTAGAGCGAAATAATACAGAATTGGAAGGGTGAAGGATGAAAAAGTTAAAAATTTTGGTCGCGTTGCTCTGTTTTGTATGGATATTTCCTGGATATGGACAAGCAGCCGCCAACATCAAGATTTATCTCGATGGTAGTCAGGTAAGTTTATCTTCTGGTGCAAGTGCTGAGCTCATCAGTAACAAAGTCATGATACCTATTCGTGTCGTCTCAGAGAAACTAGGATACAGCGTCGGTTGGGAACAGAAGACGAAGACGGTTACTATAATTCAAGATGAAAAAGTAATAAAAATGGTAGTAGGAAAAAAAACTGCCACCGTTGACGGTTCCAAAATAAGTCTCGATATGGCTCCGATTATTAAAAAAGGGACGACGCTTGTTCCGATTCGTTTCATTGCAGAGGCAATGGGAATGAAGGTGAGTTGGAACAACCAAACCAAATCCGTATATCTTGTATCTCAACATAGCGGATCTGGCGGTGAAACGATTCAGCCACCTGCTGCAGGTAACGAATCCGATTTAACCCAGGTGAATGGGATCAGCTTTTCAGACAGTAAACTTATGATCGCAACAAGCGGAGGAGCTGTACCTTCTGCCTTCGCAATGACTTCGCCGAATCGAATTGTCGTTGATATTCCTCATTCGGAATTCAGCAGCCTTTTTGAAGGGACGCAAGCGCTTGACCTGACGAAAAGTACAGCAGGGCAGATCATTGTTGATGGCTATCCAGGTGTGGATAAAGTAAGATACTCCCTCTTTAGTGAGAGTCCATCGACTGTTCGTGTTGTTGTGGATCTGAGTAAAGCCATGACATACAAGCTGTCAACAACCTCAGCAGGTCTCATTACCGTAACGTTTAACACAAGCGGAGGGGCAACAACGCCGACTCCAACTGTGAAGAAAACGGTGGTCATTGATGCAGGTCATGGGGATCAAGATCCAGGTGCTATTGGTGTAACAGGCAAGAGAGAAAAGGATTTTAATCTATCCCTTGCACTGAAAATTGAACAACTATTGAAAAAAGAGTCAGCTATTAAAGTCGTTATGACTCGGGATGATGACACATTCCTTAAACTATCTGAACGTGTTAGTCTAGCGAATAAAGCGAAAGCAGATCTTTTCCTTTCTATTCATGCGAACAGTGGACCGGCTTCTGCTACAGGTTCTGAAACCTTTTACTACCGTGCGAACAGTAAATCACTTGCGAGCACAGTCCATAAATATATGGTACAGGCCGCTGGACTAAAAGACCGCGGAGTAAAAACAGGGAACTTTGCAGTTATCCGTGATACAACAATGCCCGCTATTTTGCTAGAGGTTGGATTCCTATCCAACAAAAATGACGAAGCTGCTCTCTTTAATGAAACATTCCAGAACCGAGTTGCTGAAGGTGTTGTTAAAGGCATGAAGGAATACTTAAACGTGAAATAAGAGAAGTGAAGGGGGATTTGACTAATGAACAATAAAAAGTGGTGGATGATCACTCTTCTTGCAGCAATGCTCTTGGTAGTAACGGCTTGTGGAGCCGACAAACCTACGGCAGCTCCATCCGAGCAGCAAGGCAGCGGTGCAGGAGAATCGGATATTCCAGCAGATAATTTACAACCGACTGAAGATCCCATTAATACAGAACCAAGTGATGATGTGACAAACGGGGATCCAGAGGGTACTCCTGTTACTGGAGGTACAACGGAGGGACAAGCGAACGGGGGGGCAACAGCTCCTTCTGAAGAGACTAAGCAAGAAACGATCACACTATATTACACAGACCCCGAACAGTTGGAATTAAAAGAAACAAAAGGTGAAATCACCTTTAAAACGGACTGGAGTAAATATGAGGGAGCTTTCAAAGCATTACAGAAAAGTGATAGTGAGGAATTGATTCCGCTTTGGTCCGAAGAGATTACAATTAATAAACTCGAAGTGGATGGTGGAAAGATTACCCTTGATCTTAAAATTCCAGCTACTGCTAATCTCGGTTCCGGTGGAGAACAATTTGCACTTGATGCTCTTAAACAAACTTTCTTCCAGTTTGATGAAGTTACATCCCTTGAACTACTCGTCGATGGTGAACAGAAAGAAAGCTTGATGGGACATGTTGAACTTGAACACCCCATGACAAAAGAATAGGGAGCAGGACAATCGTTTGTCCGGCTGCCGACATGGCAAAAGATTTGATGTGCATATAAGAGAGGAGAAATTATTTTGACTTTCAAACCTAGCAATATCAATTCCATTCCTTCTAAAAAAATGGTATCTGCCATGCTCGCCAGCCTGATGGCGCTTAGTGCCTACGCAGGAGTAGCGGGAGCTGAAACAGCTCCCGTTTCTGTTACGGCTAAAGCGGCAACAGGTATGTTCAGTGATGTGAAGAGCGGGTATTGGGCAGAGAAGCATATTTACAAATTAGCATCTCAAAATATTCTTCTAGGTAACAACGGATTGTTTAGACCAGGTGATGCAGTAACCCAGCAAGAAGCGATTACGATGGCCATTCGATTTGTGAATAGAGAATCAGAACTTCCTGCCGCTGATAAAGCAAAACTTCCAGCAGGGATTTCAACAAGCAATTATTTTAAATCCTATGTTTCATTGGCATTTGATCTCGATCTAGTTGATGAGAAGGAAGAAGCAAAAGTAAAGATTGATAAAGGGACATGGGGAGAGAAAAAAGCTTCTCGTGAATGGATTACAAAGTTGTTAATTAGAGCCATCGATAAAGAAGCAGAAGCGAAGGCAGCCGGAAATGCGCCTACCGATTTTGCGGATAATGACAAAATATCGGATGGTGTGAAAGGCTACGTAAGTGTAGCAGTTGATTTGAATATTGCCCAGGGAATATCAGGGAATAAATTCAATCCACAGGGAAATGTAACTCGTGCTCAGTTAGCGACGTTCTTTAGTCGTGGCGGGGGCTACAAAGATTATTCTTATGCAGGACAACACAAGGGATACATAACCGAACTGACAGACAGCAAAATAACCTTGTACACCGGCAGTACATATGTAACATTCACAAGAAATGCAAATACGCCTTTCTTTACGAGTGCTTCTGAGCTGAAGATTACTGCGGCTGACATTGCATTATACAGCGAAGTCATGGTAGCCGGTAAAAACCAAACGGCTACTTATGTAGAGAGCTTAGATAATACACCGAAGACGGAATCCGTAGAAGGCAGCTTTGAACGTCTGTCTGGAAACAAACTATGGTTATTTGCCGGAGATACGTATCAAGAATACACATTCACAGATAAAACCGTATTTTACGATCAAAATGGTAATGCCATTAAAGCTGCAGACTTAACTGCAGGAAGTGTTATAGAGATTCAGAGAGAAACATTTACTACACAAAAAAATCCAGTTGCTGTTCGTGTGAAATCAGGCGTAGTAAATAAGACAGCTACGGGTAAAGTTCAATCTGTTGATCCAACATCTAAAACAGTTACCGTAGTGAACGACTCAGGGACTATCGATGTACTCAAAATTCAAGATGGAATTAGTGTGATTAGATATCAAAATGAGATTGTAGCTTTATCTGAGTTGAAAATAGGAACAGCAGTGAAGTATACAATCAAAGACAGTATTGCTCAATCGATTGAAATTACAGCAGGTGTAGAACGTACGGTTCGAGGTACACTGTATGAGCTTGGTGCTAATCATTCGACTATTACCTATATGAGAGATGGCGGCTCGCTAGAAGTGAAGCTCTTGGCCTCAAATCCTCAGATTGTAATTAGTGGAATAGAGCAGCCGATCATCAGTGATCTGCTGGCAGATGGCAAAGCAGGTGACGTGGTAGAAATCACGCTGAATAGTAATGAAGAGGTTACTAAAATTGAAGTACTGAATCGTCAGATGGAACGGGTGAATTTGGCTACGGTTGTTTCTTATAACAATAAAACGAAACTACTTACCGTACTCGACGCCAACAAGAAACCTCAGGTGTTTACACTTGATGAAAAAACAAAACTCGAGTATAACGCCACATCTCCGACGCTGGCGGGTATTGAATCTTATCTGACAGAAGGCCGTAAAGTGAACCTTAATACGATTGGGACACGCGCTTTATCTTTGTCGATCGTTTACAAGTATGAAGGAACAGTTACGGAACTGAGTACAAGTTCCAAGAACGTGAAACTGCTTCAGACGAATGGAGAAAGCATCACTTTGCCTTACCAAACGACTCCTTCTGTTGAGTTATATGGAAAGAGCAGTGCTTCCTTGTCTGATGTAAAAGCAGGCGATAAGATTACAGCTATGCTAGGTGCAAATCAGGACGTTATTAGTAAAATATATGTGAAATCTGCAGTGCAATTTGAACTGCAATCACTGAATTTGTCTACCTACCGTGCTGAGGTGAAAAAAGATGGAGCTACAAGCCAAATTTATGTAGACAAACTATCTATTACAGGCGATAATGGAGCAGCTATGAAACCAGCTGATCTAAAATTAGGTTCGCTTATCAATGTATCTTTTGATGGCAATACGCCGCAGTCCATCCAAGTTGTAAAACAAACATGGGGCGAAATTAGCAGCATTAGTGGAAATATAGTAACTTATAAGACCGCTTCGGGTTCAAGTGAATCTGTGAATACGAGTAAGGTTAAAGTAGTCAAGAATGGCAGCACGTCTACCACGCTTGGTTCGCTTACTACGGCTGATCATGTCATCTTTACCCAAGATGCAGATGGAACTCCAGTATTTCATGTGCTTTCACCTGTATCAAAAGCGTTTTGGACATATAGTGCGTCTACCAATGAACTACAAGTAAAACGCACTTCTACGACAGACACTAACTATCGCTATCAATTGTCACCGAATGTTTACATTCATCAAGGTGATAGTACTTTGAGCGTGCAATCTCTCAAAGATAATGATAATATTGTATTGTATCTGCTCAATAACGTAGTAGTTGAGATTTCCAAACCGTAGTCATTTCTTTAAGCAGTAAGAAGAAGAATGACCGTCTTGATACGGACTAGCCGTATCAAGACGTTTTTTTTGTAGGGGGTAAGCTCATCATTGAATGCAACGATAGTACGTCACATTCTTGATACCATCGCAAACATGTTTCCCGATGCACATTGTGAACTAAAGCACAGCAACGCGTTTGAACTTACCATCGCGGTTTTGTTGTCGGCACAATGTACGGATGAAACGGTAAATAAAGTGACAGTGGACCTGTTCCAAAAATATAAAACTCCTGAAGATTATATTGCTGTTCCTCTAGAAGAATTGGAACAAGATATCAGAAGAATCGGTTTGTATCGCAACAAGGCGAAGCATATACAGAATATGTGCCGTATTTTGATAGAGCAGTATGAAGGAGAAGTGCCAAGTGAACACGATCGCCTGGTTCAACTACCAGGAGTAGGGCGAAAAACTGCAAATGTGGTAGTCTCCAACGCTTTTGGAGTTCCGGCAATTGCAGTGGATACCCACGTAGAGCGTGTGTCGAAACGATTGGGTCTTGCGGGATGGAAAGATTCCGTTCTTGAAGTGGAGAAAAAGCTGATGAAAAGAGTACCCATGGATGAATGGACGATTACCCATCACAGACTCATCTTTTTTGGCCGATATCATTGTAAGGCACAGTCACCTAAATGTCAGGTCTGTCCGCTTCTGGACGTCTGTCGTGAAGGGAAAAAGCGTATGAAAACGTCCCAAATCAGGAAAGATAAGGAACGAGGATCATCTGCTTTAACCAAGAGAAAATAGTAAACGAATAGTAGAGGATGAGAAAAATGAAATGCATTTCCGTGTACACAGACAAATTTGACGCTTTTTCTGATATTTTTGAAGAAGTAGTCGCAACTGAAATGAGCGAAAATGAAGAAAAAGAAATCGAAGGAATTACAGTAAGCCATTCCGGCGATGTTCCTGAACATTATCTTGAGCGTATGTCTCAAAAAACTGAAGTGGTTGTAATGAAAGATAAGTTAAGAAACATTACGATCCTGCAGCATGGACAAGTATTTGAAATCTTGCTTCCTACGCTTGAGAATGCAGTTCAATAAAGAATTTGTAAAACTATAAATAGGCTGAATATTTCAGAAATAGATTATTCAGCGATCAACCGAGTCCCGCGTTTCGATAAGAAAGTGATCTTTCTTATCGAGCGAGGGAGTCGGTTTTATTTTATTCTGAAAGATTTTGCGAAATTAGGTTCAAATCTCCAGTTCTGAGTGATAAAATGTACATATTTGGTTGAAAAGAAAAGTTGAGAAGGAGCCTGACTAGGACATGCTGACACACAGGAGCAGACAGAATGAAGAAATGCGAGAGCGTTTACAAGAACTGCAACAGTTTTTTATTCAGCACGAGGACAAGACAGCATCATCTGCCATGGAAGATTTACTTCAGAAAGCGGCCGTAGATGAAGTGACGATTGCCTTTTGTGGTCATTTTTCAGCCGGAAAATCAAGTCTGATTAATAGTCTATGCGGTAAAAAAGTACTCCCAGCAAGTCCTGTACCTACGAGTGCCAATGTAGTGGCTATTCGAAATGGACAAAAGTTAGCTAAAATATACCAAACGCAGCAAGAAGGTGAACGAGAGTTCTCTTCCGACGAAATAAGTCCCATCGTAGCAATGCCTGAAGAATTAGATGAGTATTGTAAGAATGGTGAACAGTACTCTTATATCGAGGTGTGGGATGAGGTTCCCCTTCTGCAAGAGCATGCTGTTTTACTGGATACACCTGGTGTAGACTCGACTGACGATGCTCACAAGAAAGCAACGGATTCAGCTTTACATCTGGCTGATGCTGTTTTCTATGTGATGGATTATAACCATGTACAATCGGAGAATAATTTATCTTTTGCAAAAAGCTTGTCCGATTGGGGGAAACCTCTTTATCTAGTCGTAACCCAGATTGATAAACACCGTGAACAAGAGCTTAGCTTTTCAGCGTACCGAAGTGCTGTAGAGGAAGTATTTGCTGCGTGGGAAGTTACCTATGCGGGTCTCTTATTCACGACGTTGAAACAAAAGACACATCCATACAACCAGTGGAATGAACTAGTTCAACTGGTTAAAACCATTCCTGATCTCCGATCAGACCTTATCCAGCACAGTATTGCCTCGTCTACACGTCATGTAGGAGAAGAATTTGTCAAGAACTGGGAAGCAAAACATGAGGATAGGAAAGTACAAATGCTGAATGAGCTTGGAGGAGAAGAAGGTGCGGTAAGACTGGCTTCCGAGACCTCGCGTTTTAATCAAGAAATCGCGCAGATAAAGGAAATGACTGCTGAAGAAAGAAAACATTTTCGAACTGAGGCAGATCAGTTGCTGTCTTCAGCCAATATCACGCCTGCAGACGTAAGATCAGCTGCCGAGAGTTATCTAGAAAGCAGACGCCCGGGATTCAAAGTTGGCTTTTTATTTAGCTCAGGGAAGACGGAGCAAGAAAAAGAGACACGCCTGCAGCAATTTTGGGATCTCCTCACGAGACAAGCGGACGGGCAAATTGCCTTCCATCTTCGGAGTCTGTTAAGAGGGTTAGGGCAGTCCCATGGATTATGGAATGAAGAGTGGAACGAGAAATTAGAAGCAAATTTGTACACTCCTGAGGTAGAACTGATTACTAAACGTAAAGCACCTGATACGCAGATCACGGGGGAATATGTACTCAATTATTGTAAAGATCTGCGGGCAGACCTAATTGCATCCTACCGGAGATCCGCTCTTGAATTGGCAGATGCTCTGCTTCATGAGCTATCTGAGAAAAATGCATCTGTCCTTGTGGCTTTGGAGGAACAAAGAAAACAGCTGGATGTGAAAAATAAGGTTGCTGATCAGTTATCCCAGTTGGAGCAGCATATTCAGGATACGGCAGCGGCGGTGCGTGTGATGCTCCCGGCAATGACAACATTGACCTCGGATCTATTACCAGAGGTCAGTCACAAGACTGCTCCGGTGGAAACATCAGCAGTCCTACCCGGCACCGGTGTAGATCGTAATGTTGCTGCACCCGAGCATACGAGCTCCCTTACTGTGCGCAAGGAGCGTCCGGCTCTTACCGCTCGCCGGTATGAGCGACTGTCTGCAGCTGCAACAAGACTACGCGAGGCCGCAGCCCATCTAGCCCCCTATTCCGCTATGAACTCGGCGGTACGGGGACTGAATACACGCGCGGCATCCTTTGCCGGCGGAACATTCACTTTGGCGCTGTTTGGTGCATTCAGCGCCGGAAAATCATCATTCGCCAGTGCTTTGCTTGGCGAAGCAGTCTTGCCGGTATCGCCGCATCCAACCACAGCGGCAATAAACCGGATTATGGCGCCGCCAGAAGGCATGACGCACCGGACAGCACAAGTGACGATGAAATCCAAAGACAGCATCTGGGCAGATCTGTCGTTTTCATTTAATCTTCTTGGTCTTGGTGTTCCAGAAGAGAAGACATGGAGGGCGGCCGTGGGTGGGCTGACTCCGCAGCAAGTACATCCGGCGGGCCGTCCACATTACAGCTTTTTGAAAGCTGCAGCCCGTGGATATGATAATGCTTTGTCTAAGCTGGGACAATCTTTTGTAGTGAATATGGATGAATACCGGGCTTATGTTGCTGAAGAATCGAGATCTTGCTTTGTAGAGTCGATTGATTTGTATTACAGCTGTGATCTAACAAATCAAGGGATCATCATCGTTGATACACCAGGAGCTGACTCAATTAACGCAAGACATACCGGAGTTACATTTAACTATATGAAGAATGCGGATGCTCTAGTGTTTATAACGTATTACAACCATGCTTTTTCTCAGGGAGACAGGCAGTTCCTGAATCAACTGGGCCGGGTTAAGGACACGAAGTCCCTTGATAATATGTTTTTTGTGATCAATGCAGCGGATCTCGCAGCTTCTTCCGAAGAATTAGAACTGGTTAAAGATCATGTCAGCGAGAAACTACAACAAAACGGGGTGAGGTCCCCCCATCTTTATGCAGTTTCTAGTCTGCAAGCCCTTGATGCCAAGCAAACGGGGAACGAAGACAAACTTGCTGAGTCAGGTTTCACGGAGTTTGAACAAGCGTTCAGCACATTTGCAGGAGAAGAATTACTAGATATTGCTCTGCTTGAAGCAAATAATGATATTCTAATTGCCCGCAAAAGAGTAGAACAGTGGGTTCAAGATGCGCGTCAGGGAGCTGAAGCGAGAGAACATCGTAAAGTAGAACTAGAAAAGGCACTTACACAGGGGGAGCAGCTTCTTCAACTACTGGCAAATCAATCAAAAGATTACGAGATCGCTCAGGAGACTCAGGAATTAATTTTCCATACGGGTCAGCGTATTGGTTACCGCATTTCAGAGTTTATGTCTGAAGCATTCCACCCCTCTGTACTTAGAGAAGATGCAGGTGACTTAAAAGCCATATTTATCTCTTCAGGCCGGGAACTGCTTCGAATGCTGAATCTTGAAATGCAGCAAGAGCTGCTTGCAACTTCCATCAGGCTGGAGAACAAAGGGAAACAGCTGGTTACTGTAGCCGCAGAGGAGACGGTAAACGAACTCAGTGGGCTGACATCAGGCACCTCTCTGTCGGTCAGTTTATCGAAGGGGTGGGAAACTCCGTCTCTGCGGACGGGGGAAGAACAGGAGAGTATTGAATTTAAACTGTTTTGGAAATACTTCAAGAACCCAAAATCCTTTTTTGAAAGCAACGGCAGAAAAGAGTTACAGCAAGTCCTTGAGCCAGAGCTTAAACAATTCATCAGTAAACAGTTACAGCAGAACGAGTCTCTGCTTATGGATTACTATCAATCACTTATTCGGACATCGTTTCATGAGGTTTCCCTGGATCTCAGTGAGCAGTGGAAAGAGAATATATCTGGACTAGTCGCAGCCCTTGATTTGGCAGATGATTCAGAAAAGTTAGTCCTGCTTGCCCAAAAATTATCTTCACTCGAACAGGAATCACATATTTAAGAGTACAAAAAACACCCTTCCTATGCTTTTTTCGTAGCGGGGGTGTTTTTTTGCGCAGATGACCCTGAATAGGAGAGGATAGCTGACCATTTAATTGAGAGATGGGGATTATTTCCTGTTATTGCCCAATCATACGAAAAGAAGGCCAAATATGAGTTGATTCTCGCTTTGCCGAGGTGGTAATGCGGTGATAAACTTCATTAATGTTCGTAAAAAAGTAAATATTTTGAAGGAGGAGAAACATGGATGTTCTCAGGCAGCTGCAGAGCTTCTTCTGGTCCAAACGTAATTTGTTGTTTTTATCAATACTTTGCTTGGCCTTAGCGACTGCACTCGGGCTTATATACCCGAATCTACTGAGGGTACTCATTGATGATATGATAACGCCTCGTAATTTTGAAGGCGTTCCCATGCTTGCCCTAACCGTACTCGGAGTGGTCATTTTAAAATCATCATTGCAGTTCTTGCATGGCTTTTTTGGCGCTAGGCTTGGTAACTATCTTGCTTATCGTTTACGTAATGCATGTTACGAAAAATTACAGTTTTTGTCTTTCCGCTATTATGATACGGCTAAGACAGGGGACCTGATGTCACGGCTAACCGGTGACCTGGAAGCGATACGTAACTTTATCGGGTTCGGTTTTGCTCAGATTTTAAATATGGTTCTCATGGTTCTGTTTGGGTCGATTATGATGTTCTCAATTAATTGGCAGCTGACCTTATTTACAATGATCTTCATGCCGATCCTTGTGATGGTTGCTCTAAAATTTGAAACACAAATCCACCCTGCTTTCCAAGAAATGCGGCTGGCGATGAGCTCACTTACGACAGCGGTTCAAGAAAATGTAACCGGAGTGCGTACCGTTAAATCGTTTGCTCGTGAACCCCATGAGGTAGATAAGTTCTCAATTCGGAATGAACGCTATAAGTCGAATCAGATTTTTGCATCATCATTATGGGCTAAGTTTTTCCCGATCATGGAACTTCTGGCTTCGATGAGTGTTATATTACTTCTTGTTGTTGGCGGCAGATTAGTCATACAAAAAGAATTATCATTAGGCGAACTTGTTGCTTTCTTTAGTTTAATTTGGTACATAATCGGACCGATGTGGAATATTGGCTTCCATATCAATAACTATACACAGTCCAAAGCCTCCGGTGAACGCGTACTGGAGTTACTTAATCAGCCTATTGATGTTCAGGATACAGAGGATTCTATTATTCTTGCGCCCGAGCAGGTTAAGGGGCATGTTTCTTTTGAACATGTGACCTTTGCTTACGGAAACAAAATAGCAGCCGTTACAGATATTAATCTGGATGCACCACCGGGAACGGTTATTGGTTTTCTGGGAGGCACAGGATCGGGTAAATCAACGATTATTCAGCTGTTAATGCGCGCCTATAACATTAATTCAGGTTCGATCAAAATTGACGGCATGGAGATTAATGATATCAATATTCGAGCCTTACGCAGCCAGATTGCGGCCGTGTTCCAAGAGACATTCCTGTTCTCATCCAGTATTCGTAATAATATTTCATATGGTTTAAAAGACGTATCTATGGAGGAGATCATCCGCGCTTCTAAACTTGCAAAAGCCCATGATTTCATCATGGAAATGCCACTTGGGTACGACACGATTGTCGGTGAGCGGGGAATGGGCTTATCTGGTGGTCAGAAGCAGAGAATTGCGATCGCGAGAGCACTGCTCAAGAATCCTAAAATCCTCATTCTTGATGATGCGACGAGCGCAGTTGATATGGAGACAGAACATGAGATTCAGTCGGGGTTCCAGGAAGTTATGCGAGGAAGAACAACATTTATTATCGCCCATCGGATTTCCTCTTTAAGACATGCGGATGAAATATTGGTGCTTAACGAAGGTCACGTAGTTCAGCGGGGGACGCATGACGAACTGATTAAAGTTCCTGGTCAATACCAAGATGTCTATCATATTCAGTATGCGGATCATATCGCTCGTGAGCAGCGGGCACCCGGAAAGCAGGTGAACTCATGAGTGCAGATACAGCAGCAAGCAAGAAGATTCCAGGTACGAAGGAAAATAAAAACCAGGAACGATTTGTCTATCAAGATGACGAGGTGATAGAAAAGCCGTTTAACTGGGGAGAGTTCACTCGGTTGTTCGCTTATATGAAACCTTATGCAAAACAGTTACTGCCGATCATTATTGTTATGATGATACTTGGAACAATAACAAAATTGACCGTACCTTATCTGACCAGTCTTGCCATCGATAAAGCGATCGCACCGGCTGAAGGATCGCCGAGTCTCAGACTGCTATACTGGATTGCAGGGGGGATTTTGCTCCTATATATTATTCAGTGGGCAGCGGCTACTTACCGAATTAAATATACGAATATTATAGGACAGCGGGTTATTTACGACCTTAGAACTGATTTGTTTAAACATATACAGAAATTATCATTTTCCTTTTTTGATAAAAGACCTGCCGGTTCTGTTATGGTTCGAATAACCAACGACATCAACTCATTACAGGATTTGTTCACCAACGGGGTGGTTAACCTGATGATTGACTGCGTACAGCTCGTTGGGATTATGATCATTTTGCTCTTTATTAACTGGAAGCTGGGGCTCGCAGTGATACTAACGGTACCGGTAATGTTCCTTATATCGACGAAACTGAGAGTTCGAATCAGGCGGGCCTGGCAAGATGTACGTATGAAAAATTCACGGATTAATTCACATCTTAATGAATCCATTCAAGGGATTCGTGTTACTCAAGCTTACACACAAGAAGATGAGAACATGAAGTTCTTTGACCAAATGAATGCGACGAGCCGTAAATCCTGGAATAGAGCTTCGACAATGAACCAAGCATTCGGACCGCTGATCGAAATTACAGGCGGGGTAGGTTCCTTAATCTTATTCTGGTACGGGGCGTTTCTTATCCAATCAGGTGAACTCACCATTGGTCTTCTTGTCGCTTTTGCTAACTATGTCGGAAACTTTTGGGATCCGATTAACCGATTAGGTCAGATGTATAATCAGCTTCTTGTTGCCATGGCATCTTCAGAACGTATTTTTGAATTTATGGATGAAGAACCTGGCATTGCCGATAAGCCAAATGCGGTTCCGATTCCGTCAATCAAGGGCGATATTAAATTCGAGCATATTGTTTTTGAATATGAAAAAGGACGTCAGGCGCTAAAAGGGATTGATCTTGACGTCAAAGCAGGGCAGTCTATTGCGCTGGTTGGCCATACCGGTTCCGGTAAAAGTACCATTATTAACCTGCTTAGCAGATTTTACGATGTGACCGATGGCAAGCTGACGATTGATGGCTATGATATCAGGGATGTGACGATTCGCAGTCTGCGAAGTCAAATCGGTATTGTGCTTCAGGACACCTTTATTTTCTCCGGTACAATACGGGATAATATTAGATTTGGGCGCCTGGATGCGACCGATGAAGAGGTAGAAGCAGCCGCGAAAGCAGTTAATGCTCATGAATTTATAGTGAAACTTCCCGGCGGATACGAGACAGAAGTGGAAGAGCGGGGAAATGTATTGTCCATGGGCCAACGTCAGCTGCTGTCATTTGCGAGAGCCTTGCTGGCAGATCCGAGGATCTTAATCCTTGATGAAGCAACCGCGAGCATTGATACGGAGACAGAACTGAAAATACAAGAAGCACTGAAAGTGCTTCTAAAAGGTAGAACTTCATTTATGGTCGCTCACCGTCTTTCGACGATCCGGAATGCAGATAATATTATCGTGCTGGATCATGGTGAAATTAAAGAACAAGGAAATCATCAACAACTCATCCAGCAAAAAGGAATTTATAACGGATTGATTGAAGCTCAATTCAGATTTTTGTAAATTTTGTTCGTTAGAAAACGAAAATCCTTGTAATATTCACAAGAAAAAAGTCGAGCACTCTTGCATTCTGCCGCAATAACCCCGAAAATAGAGAAATGTAGTAGATTTCTCACATAGGGGGATGGGAGAGAATGTGGGGTGCTCCTTTTTCGGCTGAAGCCAAAAAGTTGCTGCTGCTTGGCAGCGGAGAGTTAGGAAAAGAAGTCATTATCGAAGCCCAAAGACTTGGTGTTGAGACCATTGCGGTCGATCGCTACGATAATGCTCCTGCGATGCAAATCGCCCATAGGTCATACTGTATTAATATGCTGGATGGAGAATTGTTACAAGAGATCATCCGGAAAGAGCAACCCGATGTAATCGTTCCTGAGATTGAAGCAATTGCAACCGATGCACTAGTTCAGCTTGAAGAAGAAGGATTTTGTGTAGTTCCAACCGCTAAAGCAACCAAGCTGACGATGGACCGGGAAGGAATCCGGCGCCTTGCAGCAGAGGAACTTGGTATTGCTACAGCTGCTTATCGATTTGCAGATAGTCTGGAAACTCTGCAAGCTGCAGTTCGTGAACTAGGAACTCCTTGTGTAGTAAAACCGCTGATGAGTTCCTCCGGTAAAGGTCAAAGTGTATGCCGTACCTATGAGGATGCTGAATCTAGTTGGAATGCTGCCTTGGATGGTGCTAGAGCGAAAACGACTCGTGTCATTGTTGAAGCATTTGTTGAATTTGAAAGTGAAATTACCCTGCTGACTGTCCGTTCTGTATCTGGAACGGTATTCTGCCCACCTATTGGACATATCCAAAAGGATGGGGATTATATAGAATCTTGGCAACCGCATCCGATGAGCGAAGAGCAGCTGAATGAAGCAAAAGAAATCGCAAAGAGGATTACAGATAAACTTGGAGGTTACGGTTTATTTGGGGTTGAACTTTTTCTGACGAAGGATGGAGTTGTATTTAGTGAGGTTTCTCCACGTCCCCATGATACCGGAATGGTAACCATGGTTACGCAGGACCTATCTGAATTCGCACTCCATGTAAGGGCAATTCTTGGTTTTCCAGTTACCGGAGTGGAGTTGTTAACACCAGGAGCTTCTGCTACACTAAAAGCAGATTTAGAGACAGCATCCTACAAAATTCTTGGGGTGTCAGAAGCACTATCTTTACCAAGGACTCAGGTTCGTTTATTCGGAAAACCTGAGACTAAAGTAGGAAGAAGAATGGCAGTAGCATTAAGTGCATCACCCAATGTTGAGAGTGCACGAGATACGGCAAAACAAGCCGCAAATATGTTGAAAGTGGAGGTTAACCATGTTAAGTAATGTAGAGGCCCCAGTACTGACGATTCGAGCGTGTGAACTGCACGATGTGGATGCGGTGACGAGTCTGATGCATGAGGTCAGATATCCAGCCACCCCTGGAGTCATGAGGGAACGCATCCAGATGAGTCAAACGAGCGAGAGAGCTTGTATGTTGGTAGCGGAAGTAGAAAATGAAGTAGTTGGTTTACTAGGTTTGCAATGTATTCAGTCTCATGCAAGCCGTAATCAAGCGACACAAATTACTTCCCTTATTGTCCGTCATTCACACCGAGGTGAAGGAATTGGGCGTAGACTACTGGAGCTGGCTGAAAGTTGGGCACGTGAACATGGAAGCGAAAAATTGCTTATTATCGAAGGCAATCGGGAACAACATAAGTCCTCATATCCATTTTACGAGCATATCGGTTTTATCAAACATGGGTATCGGTTCAGCAAGTCGCTGTAATCTATATATACGAGACAGACTCCATTTTTAATATATTCATAATAAAAATAATGAACAACCTAATGGCTTTTTTGCCATTAGGTTGTTTTGTTATGTCTTTCTTTTTTATTACATCATCGTTTAATTTGGAATATATTTCTGTATTTTTTATTACAAAACGATTCTGATTCTATACTCTCAAAAAGTTACGACTTTTTAACTATTTCCATAATTTACGGGTTAACAAACTAAGAAAGTACTGATATAATCCTAAACATACCAGTTACAAAATTGTAATAATTAATTTGGGAGTTGAAGTATTTTGAAAAAGAACGTTCTTAAGAAAACAATTATTGCAGGAGGTCTTTCCGCTGTACTCGCAGCTGGAATGTTGATTCCTGGAGCAGGGCTTGCTTCCGCTAATTCCTTGTCTTCCCAGAAAGGTCAAAGCTATAGTGGATATATTAAGCTGTGGCTGCAGCAAAATGGTTCCACAGGCGGAACCGTACAAAAACCGCAATCTGGCTCAAACTCAAACAATAATAATTCAAACAGCAGTACGGGCAACAATAGCACAAGCCAAAATCAAAGCAGTTCTTCTGTCGTATCCGCGTATGCAAAAGAAGTGGTGTCACTAGTAAATAAAGAACGTGCGAAGGCTGGCCTCAAACCGCTTGTTATTCACACGAATCTTACAAAAATGGCAGTAGCCAAAGCGCAAGATATGAATGATAACAACTATTTCAGTCATACGTCTCCAACTTATGGATCTCCATTTGATATGATGAAGAAGTTTGGAATTACTTATAAATATGCAGGTGAGAACATTGCCAAAGGGCAAAAAACGCCTGCAGAAGTGGTAAAAGCTTGGATGAACAGCCCAGGTCACAAAGCAAATATCATGAATGAGAATTTCACGCTGATCGGTGTAGGCTATGTTAACGGCTACTGGGTACAAGCTTTTGTCGGGAAATAATACATTTTTAACCTTTGATTAATATCATAACCTTATGATTTACCTTTACATGCAAGATGCCATATTTTTTTAGGTGCCATACTATTTTGTAGTTATTTTGAGATCTCCACTATTGTTGGAGGTCTTTTTTTTCGTTTTTGGCAGATAGTAAAGAAGAGAAGGCTGCATTGATTTGCAAATAAGGACGGGAAGTTTTATGTTTACTGTAAGTAAATACAGTGCGAAGGGAATGTTTTTGTGAAGTCATCGAGCAAAATTTGGATCACTGTAAGTACCTTATCCATCATTATGACGATCATACTTATTTATGGCTTTATTATGGCAGTTCAGGATATAGTGAACCCGTCAGGTGACACTGCTTTTATATCTGAACAGAAAGAGACGGCAATCACTTCCCCTATAGAACAATCCAAAGAAATTAAAATTGCTGCTATTGGTGACTCGCTTGCTAAAGGCACAGGAGATGATGAAGGAAAGGGGTTTGTTCGCAGGGTTGTCAGTATGCTTAAAGAAGATGGAAAAGAAGTTAGAGTTACAGCGAATTTAGCGATTAATGGACTTACTGCCGAGAAACTTCTTCCTCAACTAGATGAAGCAGGTGTGAAATATACACTAGAACAATCTAATCTTATTCTACTCTCCATCGGTGCGAATGATCTGTTTCAAGGCGCTCAAGTCAATCAAGGAGCGGATATCAATATTCCGGACACTGCTGCACTATATAAGCTTTTGCCGAAAGCCTCAGGATCGCTCGAAGAAGTGTTGAAAAAGATAGCTGAGATTAATCCTAACGCCGAGATTGTTTATGTTGGTTTATATAATCCATTCAGTGATTTGCAAGATCTAAAACAAGTTGGGAATGCTGTAGTAACCGCATGGAATAGTAAAGTACTTGAGCTGATTAATACGTATGATCAGATGGCTCTTGCATCCACATTTGACCTGTTTGAGAACAATGTGCCACAGCTGCTTGCCAGTGACCATTTTCATCCGAATGCACAGGGTTATGAAGAGATGGCAGAGCGAATTGTAGAGGTACTTGGCATCACTGATCAACATGGAAAAAAGGTGGAGATGGGCGATGAGTGAATATCTGTCACAAGAAATCGTATTGTCTGTGAAGCATCTGAAAAAAAAGATACGGCGCAAGTGGATTATTAAAGATGTTACTTTTGAAGTGCACGCTGGCGAAATCTTCGGATTTTTAGGACCGAATGGAGCTGGGAAGACAACCACAATCCGGATGCTTGTTGATTTAATTAAACCGACAGAAGGGGTTGTGGAGGTGTGCGGATACCCTGTACATCAAAAACCCGAGCAAGCACTAAGGTATGTAGGATCTATTGTCGAAAACCCGGAGATGTATAATTATCTAACAGGGTTTGAGAATTTGGAACACTTTGCACGAATGCTTCCGGACGTTACGGAGGAACGGATCTATGAAGTTACGAAGATTGTGGGACTGGGTCAGCGAATACATGATAAAGTGAGCACATACTCTTTGGGGATGCGTCAACGTTTAGGTATCGCACAGGCGCTTCTTGGAAATCCAAAATTACTTATATTAGATGAACCAACCAATGGTCTTGATCCGAAAGGGATAAAGGAACTGAGAGCTTTTATTAAAAAACTGGCAGAGGAAGGTTTAGCTGTTCTTGTCAGCAGTCATTTGCTTAGTGAGATCCAGCTTCTGTGTGATCGAGTGGCTATCATTAATAATGGTGAAGTGCTCACTGTAGGTAAAGTCGATGAACTTATTGGAGACCATAGTAATATCACGGTTTGGCATGTAACACCATTTGATGAGGGATCACGCTGGTTAACGAATCATCCGCGGATTAAGAGACTGCGAGATACATCCATGTTAGATGATACATTGATCGCGAATCTTGGACCGAATGCGATCATTACAGAGATGCCGGAGGAACTCGTATCACAAATGGTGAAAACCATGGTCATTGCGGGGGTGAAAGTGGAGGGAGTACAAAGAGTACATCCTACACTTGAACAGTTATTTTTACGAATGACAGAAGGTGAATCTATTGAATAGTCTCTTGCCTTTGGTGAAGAACGAGACCATTAAAATGATCAAGAAAAAAAGATTTTATGTGATTATACTCGTTTTGCTTGTATTAACGCCGATGTTTACCTATGCTCAGATGAAAGAGTCTGAATCAAAGCGCGAAAAGTTTGGAAATGACTGGCGACTTGAAATGCAGCAAGCGATCACGGATAATCAGAATTCACTCGGAAGTGACCGAGTACCAGAGGAATGGAAGAAATATCGCAGGATTTATATTCAGCAGCTTCAGTATTATCTCGAACATGATCTCAATCCCAATGAGCCTAGCGGGGTTACGTTTACAAGAGAGTTTATGAACAATTCCATTAACTTGTTTATTCCTTTGCTTGTGGTTGCAATGGCTTCAGATCTTGTATCTGGTGAGAGGACATCGGGCACGATTAAAATGTTGCTAACGAGACCAGTCCGAAGGTGGAAGATTTTGTTGAGTAAACTCCTTACCTTATTTTTATTCGTTTCTCTTCTTGTTCTTGCTGTATTTGTTATATGCTATCTTATAGCAGGACTCTTTTTTGGATATAAAGGATTTACGATGCCCATCTTTACCGGTTTTCAAATCAATGGTTCGGATGTGGATATGTCAAAAGTGCATACGGTGCCGCAGTGGAAATATTTACTGATGCAGTCTGGGCTCTTATGGTTTGTCAGTATCATCGTAGCGATCCTGTCTTTTATGGTGTCTACTCTAGTAAGGAGTACTTCTGCAAGTATAGTCATCATGATGGCTGCACTGATTGCAGGGAGTATCTTAACGAATATGGCTTCATCGTGGAGCACAGCCAAATATTTATTCATGGTGAATCTTGGTCTCACCGGTTACCTGTCAGGTACTTTACCGCCGATTGAGGGGATGACTTTCGTATTTTCACTTGGAGTTCTTTCCGTCTGGGGACTAATTGCACTGGTTGTTTCATTCCTTGTCTTTACGAAACGGGATATCTTGAATTAAAATGGACAAGGATAAGAAAACATCTGTTTGCATTTTTCGAAGTTTTAAGGTAAAAACAGAATAGGTTTCCAAAATTTGTCTATAGATTTTCATTAAGTTAAGGATTTCTATAGAAAAGATCCGCTTGTAATGTGAAATATATTAATATTCTAAAAGTGTGATCATTCATAAATGAGTGAAGGCATAAGAGGGGGAGCATTTATGGCCCAGGAAATGGATCTATCTGCTGGAGTTTCCGGCAAAGATATAGAAGCCGGTTATGGCGCTGATGATATTCAGGTGCTGGAAGGACTTGTTGCAGTACGGAAAAGACCAGGGATGTATATTGGTAGCACAAGTACTTCAGGCTTGCACCATTTAGTATGGGAGATTGTCGACAATGCGGTCGATGAACATTTAGCTAAGTATTGTAACAAAATTGAAATATCGCTACATAAAGATGGTTCAGTTACCGTTTATGATAATGGACGCGGTATTCCGACAGGGATGCACAAGACAGGAGTACCTACTCCGCAGGTCGTATATACGATTCTCCATGCTGGCGGTAAATTCGGCGGTGGCGGATATAAAAAATCAGGTGGCTTGCACGGAGTAGGAGCATCGGTTACCAATGCTTTGTCTGAATGGCTTGAAGTAGAGATTTATCGTGAAGGTAAAATTCACCGGATGCGCTTTGAATATTGGGTAGACAAAAAGGGCAAAGAGCATGTTGGTGAACCGGTAACGGGGCTTGAAGTGCTTGGAAATACGAATCGTACCGGAACGAAAGTTACATTTAAACCCGATAGCAGGGTATTCAAAAACGGGATTGCTCTCAGCTATGATACGTTGTCGGAGCGTCTTCAGGAGATTGCTTTTCTGAATTCAGGTTTGCGGATCGTACTGAAAGATGATCGTTCCGGGAAAACGGATGAATTCTATTACGAAGGTGGAGCAAAGCAGTTCGTTGAATATTTGAATGAAGGCAAAGACGTCCTAAACGAAGTAATCCATTTCAACGCGGAAAAGGATGACATCGAAGTCGAGATTGCTATTCAATATAATGCCGGATATACCGAAACGATCGCCTCGTTTGTAAACTCCATTCCTACTAGAGGTGGAGGTACGCACGAAACGGGATTCAAAACAGCGTACACACGGGTGATGAATGATTATGCCCGTCGAACAAGTATGATTAAAGAAAAAGATAAAAATCTCGAAGGAAATGATCTAAGAGAAGGTATGATGGCGGTTATCAGCGTAAAAATGTCTGAAGTCGAATTTGTAGGACAGACCAAAGACCAGCTTGGTAGCGCATCAGCTCGTAGTACGGTAGATCAAGTCGTGACCGAGAACTTACAGCGTTTCTTGGAAGAAAATCCGCAAATTGCACAAACATTAATTAGAAAAGCGGTTCAGGCTTCAAGAGCTCGTGAGGCTGCTCGTAAGGCAAGAGATGATATGCGTACGGGTAAGAAACGCAGTGAAAGTACCAATCTTGGAGGCAAGCTGACACCAGCCCAATCCAAAGATTTTACGAAAAACGAACTGTTTATCGTTGAGGGAGACTCTGCCGGTGGTTCCGCCAAACAGGGTAGGGATTCGAAGATCCAGGCGATACTGCCACTTAAAGGGAAACCAATGAATCCGGAAAAAGCGAAGCTTGCCGATATCATGAAAAATGAAGAATATCGTGCCATTACGGCAGCGATTGGTGCAGGAATTGGAACTGAGTTTGCCGTAGAAGACAGTAATTATTCCAAAATTATTATTATGACGGATGCAGATACAGATGGAGCGCATATTCAGGTCCTTTTACTTACATTTTTCTATCGTTACATGAAACCGCTCATTGATGCAGGCAAAGTATATATTGCTCAGCCGCCGCTTTATAAAATTTCTCGTAAATCCGGTAAGCAGCAGACCTCAAGGTACGCATGGACCGATGAGCAACTTCAAGATTATTTAAAAGAATTTGGAAAAGGTTTCGAACTGCAAAGATATAAAGGGCTGGGTGAAATGAATCCGGATCAATTGTGGGAAACGACAATGAATCCAGAGTCCAGAACTTTATTACAAGTGCAGATCGAAGATGCAGCAAAAGCAGAAAAAAGAGTATCCACCCTGATGGGTGACAAAGTAGATCCGCGTAAACGCTGGATTGTAGAGAATGTTGATTTTACAGAGTACGAAGAATAGAAGGTGCTTTGAATGAGTTTACCAGAACAATTTTTGCCGGCATTTTTAGAAGAAGTCGTTGGTGATCGCTTTGGCCGGTATTCTAAATATATAATTCAAGATAGAGCCATCCCTGATGTACGTGATGGGCTAAAACCTGTACAAAGACGTATTTTGTATGCGATGTATGATTCTCATAATACGCCTGACAAACCGTATCGGAAATCTGCCAAAACGGTAGGGGATGTAATGGGGAATTATCATCCCCATGGTGATTCCTCCATCTATGATGGTATGGTACGTATGGCACAGCCATGGAAAATGGGCCATGTGCTCGTTGACGGTCACGGTAACTGGGGTTCACAAGATGATGACCCGGCTGCAGCGATGCGTTATACGGAAGCAAGGTTATCACCCATTGCCATGGAGATCTTGCGTGATATTGAGAAGCGCACCGTTCTTTTTAAAGACAATTTCGATAATACGGCGAAGGAACCCGTGGTGCTTCCTTCCCGCTATCCAAACTTGTTGGTTAATGGGGCGAGCGGGATCTCATCAGGTTTTGCGACCGAGATTCCTACTCACAATTTAAGAGAAGTCATTGATGCTTGTATTGCGGTGATGGAGAAACCTTCGATTGAGCTTGATGAGATCATGACTTTCATTAAAGGTCCGGATTTTCCGACAGGCGGCATTATTATGGGCGGCGAAGGAATCCTGGATGCGTATCGTACCGGAAAAGGTCGTATCTATATTCGTTCTAAGACAGACATCGAGAATCTTCGCGGCGGTAAACAGCAAATTGTGATTACGGAAATCCCGTATCAAGTCGTGAAATCACGTCTTGTTACCGCGATGGAGACAATCCGCTTAGAGAAAAAAGTCGAGGGAATTGCAGAAGTACGGGATGAGAGCGGCCGAGAAGGTTTGCGAATTGTCGTTGAACTTAAAAAAGATGCAGATGCACAAGGTATTTTAGCTTATCTGTTCAAAAAGACAGATCTACAGGTCACTTATAATTTCAACATGGTGGCGATTGTTAATAAAGCGCCGCATCAACTTGGTTTGAAACCAATATTGGAAGCTTACATTAAGCATCAACGCGAAGTGGTAACCTATCGTACCAAATACGATTTGGAAAAAGCAGAAGACAGAGCACATGTCCTTGAAGGATTGGTAAAGGCTCTGAATATCCTTGATGAAGTGATTGCGGCAATTAAAGCCTCCAAGAATCGTCAAGATGCACAAAACAATCTGGAATGGATGTTTGGATTCTCTGAAAGACAAGCGGATTCCATTCTAACCTTGCAATTATACCGATTAACAAATCTTGAAATTACAACACTTCAAAAAGAGCTGGATGAAATCCAGAAAAAAGTGAAAGAATTACGTAGTATTTTGGAGAGCGACCGTAAATTGATTGGTATTATACGTAAGGAACTGAAGGAAATACGCGATAAATACGGTATAGATCGTCGATCAGCAATTCAAGATCAGGTAGAAGAGCTGAAAGTGAATCTTGAAGTACTGGTGAACTCAGAAGATGTGCTGGTGACCTTGTCAAATGACGGATATATCAAACGAACGAGTATGTTGTCATTTACTAGATCAGGAGCAGAACGCACAAGTTCTGGTGTCAAAGATGGTGATCTGATTACCTCAATTCTTGATGTCAATACACTTGATAACTTGCTTGTTTTCACACAGCGGGGACAATACTTCTTGCTTCCTGTCCATCAAATTCCAGAATTTAAGTGGAAGGAACCTGGTACCGCCATCGTAAATGTGATTCCTTTATCGAAAGAAGATAAAGTAATTAGTGTGATTCCTGTTCGTAATTTTGAACAAGAAGGATCTAGTCTCGTGTTTGTAACCAGACGCGGTCAAGTAAAACGTACCGAACTTAAGGAATATGCGACAAAACGTTCTTCCGCTGTAGCTGCTTGTAAAGTAGCGGCTGGGGATGAAATCATTCAAGTACAATTAAGTACAGGTAATAGACATCTTCTGCTTGTGACGAAAAATGGAATGAGCATACGCTTCTTGGAAAGTGAAGTGAATTCTATGGGCCGTGTATCTGGCGGAGTCAAAGGCATTCAGTTAAAAGATGATGATGAAGTAATCGCTGCATTATGGGTTGACGAAGATGAGGGTGAAGTTTTCACCATCACGGAACTTGGGTATGCTAAGCGTTCATTGCTGCTTGATTATCCTCTGCAAACCCGTGGAGGTAAGGGAGTCATTACCTTTGAATTCAAAGAAGGTAAAAGAGTAAGATCCAATGGAACCCGAATCGTTGCCGCTTATCATGTGAAAGAGCCTAAATCATTACTAGCTTGGACGGAACAAGGAAAGACACTTCCATTCACAACAGAGTCTGCACCGATATCCGACAAGAAAAGCGTTGGTAAATCGATTGTAGCCGCAGAAAAAGCAGATTTGATTGTGAAAATTCTACATTTGTCAGAGTGATCTAAAATAGATGTCATAACAAGTCCTCCACATGCCAAAATACGGCATGGAGGACTTTTTTTGATGCTTTTTTGGGAAGATTAAGAACCTTCGTCGATAAGGGTCGAGTGCCAAAAATGGGGCAGGATTCTTACTAAAAACATCGAAATGTTCATCTAACAAGATAATTCAGCTGGTGAATAGTAGACCATGTAAATCAAAGTTCATTGTGTACATTTTGGCCTAATCCATTGAAAGGGGAGGAAATGAATGCATTCTTCCGAATTTGTTAAATTGTGGTCCAGACTAACGAAGGACTATAAATCACATATGGAACAGGAACTGGCTCCTGTGTTGACCGAAGCCCAGCTTACTGTACTGGAACTTTTGCTGGAACACCCAACAATGAAACCTTCTGAATTTACGCCTTACTTAGCTACTACACCTGCAGCAGTTACGATGCTGCTTGATCGAATGGAGAAACATGAGTTAATAGAACGAAGAAGAGATGATCGTGATCGCCGGGTTGTGTGGATAACGCTAAGTGAAAAAGGAAGGCTCGAAGCGATACGAGGGATGACAATTAGAGAAGAATTCATAGATCAGACATTAAGTAAGATATCATCTCATAATCAGCAATTGCTGGTGTACCTTTTATCAAAAATCACAACACAAATGGCAACAACCAAACAGTCTTCTTAAATAAAAAGGTCTTAAACCAGAAATATAATATATTTCTGGTTTTATTTATGTATATATTTAATTAAGAAAGTAATTACATATGAAAATAGTTGACTATTTTCAATATCGGGTTATAATATTACTTTGTAACCCTTATATTTCGTATACGAAATATTATATATAATAACTATTTAGGGTGAATATAATGATGGCTTATGATGAGATGTACCGTATTTTCAATTCTTTCCGCCAAGTATCACAGACGTTTCATCGTAACTTTTGGGTTGATGAGGGTAATGGTGAGATCGAAGTAACCAGGATTCAACTCCTCGTATTATCTATTCTGATTGATCATCCGAATATTGGTCTTTCAGAACTCGCTGAACTTTGTCATATGGGAAACAGTACGATGAGTGGAGTCATAGATCGTTTGGTTAAAGCTGAGTTGGTTGTGAGGGAAAGATGTTTACAGGATAGAAGGTCACTCGAGCTTCATGTAACTGAAAAAGGCAAAGAAATCCAAGAAAAAATGTATCAATTGTTTATGAAGCGGGTAGCTCCAATGATGGATTTACCAAAGGAAGATATAGAAAACCTTTTACGCATTCATTCATTAATGATTCAAAAGATGGAGAAAGAGAGATGATTCGTTTTTATGAGTAGTATTGCTGTGAACCAGCCTTCTCAAGCTGGAGATGTAAAGAAAGGTCCTATTCTACTTGCAATGCTGCTGGGTGCGTTTGTTGCATTCTTGAACCAAACATTGCTTAACGTTGCCCTGCCAAGTATTATGGGAAGTTTGGATATTACAGAAACAACTGTACAATGGTTGTCTACCGGGTTTATGCTCGTTAATGGTGTATTAATGCCGGTAACTGCTTACCTGATGGCTAAATTTACTACCAGACAAATTTTTATTTCGGGTATGAGTCTATTTACGATCGGTACACTGTTATGTGGAATAAGTCCTACGTTTGCTATTCTGATGACGGGGCGTGTCATTCAAGCAGCGGGTGCTGCTATAATCATGCCTTTACTTTCTGTTGTTGTTCTTAACATTTTTCCAATTGAACAACGTGGTAAAGCAATGGGGATGATTGGGGTTGCCATGATTTTGGCTCCTGCTATTGGTCCTACGCTTTCAGGTTATGTTGTAGAAAATTATGATTGGAGAACTTTGTTCTGGATCATTTTGCCGATTGCTGTGATTTCTATACTTGTCGGTATGCGTTTTGTTAAAAATGTAACGCCTATAAGCAATCCTAAGCTAGATATCCCATCCGTTATTTTATCAACGATTGGGTTTGGTGGTTTACTGTACGGATTCAGTGATGCGGGTTCAAGCGGTTGGGGAGATCCGATTGTGGTTTCCTGTCTTGTTGTTGGAACAATTGCACTGCTTATATTTATTTTGAGACAGTTCAAACTCGAAACTCCGTTGCTAGAGTTCCGTGTCTTTAAGAACAGAATGTATTCGCTGAATACCTTAATTCTAGTTGTAGTTAATATGGCGATGTTCTCTGGTATGATTTTGCTTCCTATTTATCTTCAAACCACACGCGGGATCAGTGCATTAGATTCTGGTCTTCTCATGTTGCCAGGTGCGATTGTAATGGGAATTATGTCCCCGATTACAGGTGGATTATTTGATAAATTCGGCGCGAAATGGCTGAGTATTATTGGCTTGGTGATTACTGTAGTAACCACATACGAATTCAGTAAATTAACAATGGATACTTCCTATAATCACCTGATTCTGATGTATACATTCCGTATGTTCGGTATGTCACTCCTGATGATGCCAATTCAGACGGCTGCGCTTAATGATATACCGCAAAAGTTAAATGCACATGGTACGGTAATGTTGAATACGATGCGTACCGTATTTGGTGCAATTGGTACAGCGGTTTTCGTAACCCTTTATAGCAGTTCGCTTAAACAATACGTTATTGATCATACGGATGTAAATACGAATGATGCAGCAGCTGCAGCTAAATTAATGAAGGATGCCAGCATTCATGGTATTAACTTTGCCTTTATTATTGCTACGATTCTTACGGTTGTGGCTTTAGTCTTTGCCTTCTTTATCAAAAAATCGGTTCCGAAGGACGCTGCCGGTGCTCCTTCTGTTAAATCGGAAGTTAGCGCAAGCCAATCCAATTGAGTTGTTAGCTAACAAAAAAACCGTTCTGCTTAGCAGAGCGGTTTTTTTGTTGCTACTTTTTGTATTGTTAGACAAAAGGCTGACGTGCAGCACTTTGATATATACTTTCTTGCCATTCATTCCAAGGGTATTCTCTTGGTGGAATAGAGATAAGCTGCACATATTCTTTCGATACTGGATGAGGAAAACCAACAGAACAAGACCATAAAGAGAGTTGCTGCCCGGGCTTATTTACAGTGGAGCCATACTTTTGATCTCCATATAAAGGACAGCCCATTTCTTTACATTGAACTCTAATTTGATGAGATCTCCCTGTATGAAGAACGACTTGAATTAAGCTGAAATGATCATTTTGACCTAATACATAATAGTCAAGCACAGCATCTTTACCGCCAGGTGTTCCTTTAGGAACAGCCGTAACGATATTTGTCTTCTCATCCTTGAGTAAGGTATGTTCAAGCCTGCCTTGACGGGCAGGAGGATGACCATGAACGACAGCTACGTAGGTCTTATCAAATTTTCTGGTACGAACTGCATCAGAAAGTCGGGAAGCCGCTTTAGAGGTTTTTGCAAAAATCATAGCACCTCCAACAGGTCTGTCCAATCGGTGAACAAGTCCAAGGTAAACATTACCTGGTTTGTTAAACCTGATTTTTATATCTTCTTTTAGCAGATTCAGCATGTCCATATCACCCGATACATCTGCCTGTGTAGGGACATTAACGATTTTCTCGACACCTAATAGGTGATTGTCCTCGTAAAGAATGGTGAGAGGAGGTAAATTACGCCCATGTACCATCATTTATGATTCCCAGCGTCCCAGTATACCGCACGGCAGTGTCATACCAGATTTCGTAATCGGAAGACCGATCTCACCTGCTGATATTTTACCGCCATACTTATCCGTCATTGTCATGTTCAGCATGTTGGATAGAACCGTAGGAGAGATTCCCGTTGTATAAGAGTTAATCAGCATAAACAATGGGTTATCCGACAAAATTTCTGTGCAAGATTCAAGGAATGGATAGAGATTCTGTTCCAGCTTCCAAGTTTCACCGTTTGGACCACGTCCATAGGATGGAGGATCCATAATAATCGCATCATAACGGTTTCCACGGCGCTGTTCACGTTGTACAAACTTAAATACGTCATCTGTTATGAATCGAACAGGGCGATCTGCAAGGCCGGAAAGCTGAACGTTTTCTTTAGCCCACTGTACCATGCCTTTTGCAGCATCTACGTGAACGACACTTGCTCCTGCATAGGCAGAAGCAACAGTAGCTCCACCTGTATAAGCAAACAGGTTCAGCACAGAAATAGGTCTTCCTGCATTTTGAATCTTGTCCATCATCCAGCGCCAGTTGGCTGCTTGTTCTGGAAACAAACCTGTATGTTTAAAACTCGTAGGTTTAATATAAAATTTAAGCTGATCGTAAGAAATCGTCCAACGGTCTGGAATCGGTTTTTTCATATCCCAGTTTCCTCCGCCGGAGGAGCTGCGATGATAATGGCCATGCACATCGCGCCATGCACCTGTCTCTTTTTTTAGAGGCCAAATAATTTGCGGATCGGGTCTTCTAAGGATGATATCTCCCCAGCGTTCCAATTTCTCTCCGCCGCCAGTATCAATAACTTCATAGTCTTTCCAATCTTGAGCTGCGTACATGTAATTAATCCATCCTTCGTTTTTAACATTTAGATACTATTGTACAACAATTCTATGTTTTCATGCCAGTATTCCCCGGAATACTGCGGAAAAAACAAGACAAATTCACTTTAAGGATTGGTCTGATTCGCTTTTTTTGGGTAAACTTATGATATAGGAAGAAGGAGGAGAGCCATGGGTAACAGCAAAGTATGGATTTTATGGACGCTCATAAGTCTAGGTTTGTTTTCGATTGTACTATATATCTATTCCTTTATCGTATACCATTCAGGTCTTGATTTCGGATTTCTGATCTTTGGCGTACTTCCCCTCAGTATGGGATTATATGAACAATCTCGTATGAAGAAAACCAAAAATAGGAGGATGGAAAAGCAACTCTTACGGCTTGCTATGGAGCATGACCAGATGCTTACGATCTCTGAAATTGTATTGTATACAGAGATGGATCAGAAAACAGCTGAGCAGGTTTTAGATGAATTGCGTATAAAAGGACTCGTAAAAATAAAAGTCGCTGATAACGGAGTATGGGTATATGAATTTGAACCGTTGCTAACGAAAGAACAAAAACTTTCCGCTGAAAGAGTATAGCTGTGGAACAAACAAAATAATAACCTTTCGACTTACATAGAAAAGTAAAGAAACCAAATATGAAAATACGTCTTCACTCTAGAAGGCGTATTTTTTTGCATCTACAAAGGCGATAAAGGAAACAGAATTAATATATTGACAATGATAATCATTATCAAATATGATGAGGCAATAACATGATAAAGCGAGGGATATAGCTATGGCTAACATCTTGATAGTATATGCAAGTTTAACGGGAAACACAGAGGAAATTGCAGAATTAATTGCGGAAGGAATAAAAAAACAAAGCCATACAGCAGTACTGAAGACAGCTGAAGAGTGCAGGGCAGATGAAGTGCTGAATTATGACGGGTCACTGATTGGATTATACACGTGGGGAGACGGGGATTTACCAGATGAATTCTTAGATTTCTATGAGGAACTTGATGAAGTGGACCTCACAGGGTACCCCGTTTCTCTCTTTGGGAGTGGGGATACTTCATATGATTTATTCTGCGGAGCAGTTGATACCGCAGAGGCGAAGGTTAAGGAACGAGGCGCAGTGATCATGGAGTCGTCTTTGAAGATCGAATATAGTCCTTTAGATGAAGAAAAAAACGATTGCCGCGCATTCGGAGCGCGTTTTGCGTATCGTTTAGCTAGTATGATGAAGGAGGAAGTACAGAATGGTACATGCTCCTGATGGTAGGGTGAACAGGATTTTGAATGACTATCAATTAGAAGAGATGTTATGGTCTGAGAAGTCATGGAACCGGATCAGAAAGGAAGATAAGATACCTGAGAAGTATGTTTGGAGACATCGTGTACAGTATGCGGTTAGTCACGCTGTGAATCAGTATTATACGCTTCTTCCCGAGGTTCGTAGAGAAGTGCCTATTCCGTATTTACTTGAAAGACGCTGGCCAAGGCAAATCTCTGATTTTGATTCTGCTGACCATTATTGGCATGTGAAATCCCAGGTTACGGATGAACTTACCCGAGTGTTATCCCAAAGAGCAGAGTTTCTATATCCGACTCTGCTCTTTGAAGAGCTGAGCATTTTTGTTCCGGAGCTACAAATGGACTTATCTGTTATATTTCAAGCCGCATGGCAACTTGATAGGAATGCTGCTACACAATTAACCATACATAAGTACATGGTCTCTTATCACCCTGAGGTTATTAAGGCTTATCAACATCTGGCTACGGTTTTCTGTGTTCATGCTTTTGGGGAACTTCCGTATTGTATTGAAGTAGATTGTCTGATGGAAGGGAAGAAAGAGACCTATGTGCCTAACGAGGAAGATTATTTTTTTGCATTGGATTATATAAAGCTTGCATCCCCGCTCTGTAGTTCTGAGGGGAGGACGATGGAATCTATTTCTTTGGTTCTATAAGTTCTATAACCATTCACTTCAAATCATTGGTCTTCTTCGTTATCTGTTTCCTTCTTTTCTATACCTAAGAAGTCATGAATCAACTGTTGGTAATCTTCATGGTTATCGTAACTGTTAAACATCCGGAAATTCACGGTTTGAGCATTACCGAAGAAGAAGCGCTCAAACTGACTTTGCCGTCCCCCGAATGAGCCAGCTCCAAGTTCCCATACCAGTCTGAATAGAGCGATACGATCTTTAGAAGTGGACTCCAGACCGTGTAAATACTGATTCACATAGCTTCCAACTTCTGAGGAGAGATCTTCTTCATAAGGAATCATAATAATACCACTGGAGCCTAGCCGCTGAATCATATCCACCATTTCTAAATAGAATGACGGAAATAGAATGCTGGATGCAAGAAGAGGACTTGATGCTGGAACATAATAACCATATTTATTTTGCTTTGCGCCTTCTTCTGCTGCAATTCTAAGAGCTTTAAAAGTTTCGAGCATCGTCATAATCTTAGCTGTCTGGCCGATGATATTAGCATCAAAGCTCACATTTTGTTCTTGTGCCAGCGATTCTACAAGTCCGAGGAAAAATTCAGTTTTTGCTATATACCGAGATACAATTTGATGCCCGATATGAGTATGGAAATTTCCATCACTGAATAAACGGTAACCGACATTTTCATCGCCGTAATAGAACATTCGGTCATGTGGAATGAGTACACGGTCGAAGATAACAAGTGTATCCATCTCTTCATATCTTGCGCTGAGCGGATGGTTATAGAGAGACTTGGAGGCATTACTTTCTCGGCAGATAAAGGTTATACCCTTCAAGTCATTGGGGATGGCAAAAGCAAAGGCATATGGATTTTCATCATCAAGAGGATACAATGTTGGTGTAGGAAATACGAGCATCTCATCACAAGTAACGCCTTGTGTTGCCATCATGAAGGCACCGCTGATCATAAAACCTTCTTCATTTATTTCAATGACTTTAGCTGTAATCGAATCCTCGAGCGAATCCACTTGTCCTGACACTTTACTAGCAAATGGCTGAATAAAGGCGTGAGACAAAGTGATATCATTTTCCCTACAGTAGGCATAGTAATTTCGAAGGTTCATCGCATAAGCAGGGTTATGCTCTTCTAAAATATCAGCTGCCGTATACAAAGACATCAGAGCTGTATTCATGTAGTCTGGAGAACGCCCCAAAAAACCATGATGTTTGGCAGACCAATGGTCCATCATGCGTTTTCTTCTTTTGATATCATCTGGATGAGCAGGGGGGAGGAAGGAAAGCCCGACAGGTTCTCCCGTTAATGGGGAGGGATAAGTCATTTCATCCTGATACTCAGGATCACACTGTAAATCGTATAAAGCAGCCTGTGTTTTCATGAGTCCGCTGAACAAAGGGTGCTGCGAGTAAGGTTCCGTGATTCTTTTTCCTTGATACCATAGGTTTAAATTCTGTTGATCTATTCGCTCGATATACTGATTACCATTTTTTATTGGCATTGCTTTCACCTCTTGCGCCTCGACTAGGAAGATAGACGGACATCTATCTGCTGTTAGGATACTGTACGATGAAGAGGTTTTAAAAGTACCTTGTCCTTGACGTAATAGGTAAGATTGGGCGATATGTTGATACTTTTATATGTAAGATAGATAGCCTTCGAAAAGAGAGCTGGAATAGATAAAAGAAAAACTGTCTCGTTAAGTCTACATGGACTCCTTGAGACAGTTCTTTTATGTGAGCAAGCGCAGAATCATAATTATTTCTTACTTTATGGATTATAGATCTGCTCTATCTGCAATCACGATCTGCGGAAGAGATACGGTAAACGTGGTACCTTGCTCAGGAATGCTGTCTACTGTAATTACTCCGCCATGATTATGAATAATATTTTGTGTAATCATAAATCCAAGACCAGTCCCTGTATCTTTCGTTGTATAAAAAGGCTCTCCCAAAGCTTTGATCTGATCTTCAGTCATGCCGTATCCTTGATCCTGAACGCTGATTTGGACTTCGTTATCTTTTATTTGGAGATAAACATGAATAGTTCCTCCATGATTCATCGCCTCTAGTGCGTTTTTAAGTAAATTAATGAATACTTGCTTCAGTTGATTCGCCACACCCATAATGATAACGAATTGTTTGTCGGGATATTGTGTAAGAATCTGGATGTTCCGAAGAGAAGCCTGTCCATTCATTAATATAATTACTTGATCTAATAAAGAGATTACATTTAGTGGTGTACTGGTATGATTCCTTTGAGGCTTGGATAAGACGAGCAGTTCATTCACGATAAATTCAATACGTTTCAACTCGGATTCTATAATTGTAATATATTGATCCGACTTGTCCTTAGAGGAGCGGAGCAGTTTCATAAATCCATTGATCGCCGTAAGTGGATTACGGATTTCATGGGCAATTCCTGCAGCGAGTTGGCCGGCAGTAGATAGTTTTTCGGACTGCATCGTGCGTTCTTTTTCTGCTTCTTGTTTTGTGATATCTTTGAAAATTCCGATGACGGCATCTTGACCTTTGAAGGTAATCTGTAATGAAAATCCTTCAACATATTTCTTATGTCCATTTAAGCATCGGATTAGATAGTGAACAGATCCTAATTCCTTGTTATTATGATACTTTTCCCTACGTTCCAATAGAGTATTGTGACTTGATGTATCTACAAATTGATCTGTACTTTTCCCGAGTACTTCATCCAAACTATCAGCATAAATCAATTGCAATCCAGCGGGATTCACATACTTAATAATGCCATGTTTCGTAATCAGCACAGTAAGAGAAAGTTCTTCTAACATTTGTTGAAGAAAGTTTTCATTCTCATGTAAAGCGGACTTTACTTCTTGTAGCTGCTTCTCGATATATTTTATCTTCGTGCTATTTTCAAATTGAGCCAAATAATGTAGAGGGACTTTATTGTTATCCAAAACCATAGAAACATGGATGTGAAGAGAAATCTTCTGTCCCAAAGGATGATTATATTCTTGTTCGAACGGTTGAGAATTGGTATTTCGATGGTCGGATTGAAGAGATCGTCCCACTTGAATGATTTTAATGATAATGTCGTCTTCAATGAAGTGAAGGGGAGATGAACTGATTTCAGGCGGTGTGTATCCTAAGAGATCATAAAGTGCTGGATTTGCATTTAGAATGGTTCCTTCTAATGAAATGAGAGCCATACCTATCGCAGCTTGTGTAAAAGCAAAGTCATAACTTTGTGGTAGCACTGAATGTCTCCTCTCTTATCTGTGACAGGGATGTATATGATTTTAATTATAATCTTAGAAAAGAAAACGGCAACATTTATCTCGTATTTAAAAGTGAAATACGCCAACAATGTCTATTAAAATCAATAGTATTACATTTAATTGACCTGATGTTTTATGTAATGTAAAATAAAGTAAATATATGATATTAAATAGTGGGGAGGGAAAATAATGCATGAACATTATCCTTATAGCGAATCTCTCGACTTAGACACATTGGTTAAGTTGATCCAGATCAACTATACATTAGAGAATTGGGAAGAAGTTCTTTCGTTCTCAGATGAACTGATGAGTTTAGCAAAAGAAATTCACCAAGAACTCGTTGAAACGGAGTCCACTTCTCATGAGTTTAAACAACATATTATTTATTATTTTGGTTATAGTTCATTGATGAAAAGTCTGTCCTATCAGAAATTGGGTGAACTCAACAAATCGAGAGAGTACATATCATTTTATGCGAATCTTGATTGGCTTAATGATTCTACTGAAACAGGAAAGTTTATAATAGAAGACTTCAAGTTTTTTGCTTCAGCAAATACATTACAAATTGATGTATTAGATGGTAAACAAGAAAGAATACCTGAGTATGTTGAGTTTTTAGTTAAAACTCCCGAACAAGCGCTACAAGGATTAATAAATATCCTTCGCTCTGCGAATCAATTCAATTACGATGTGGATTCTGAGATTAATCAGTTAAAGCAACACATAAAAGACTATACCCACTACAAAGAGAAGGTTAAGGCAGCGCATTACTTGGCTTATCAGTATCAGCTAGCTTTATATAGACACAAAAGACAAGAGCACTCTCTTGCGATCGATCTAACTCTGCATATTCTTTTTGCAGCGGATCAGTTGGGTAATGATAAATATTTTAAAAAGGCAATATCATTATTTGAAGTTATTAGAAAATTTGGTAGTGTCTCACAATTAAAGATGTGTTATGATATATTAAACGATATCATTATGAGAGGAGACTTATCAGATGAAAAAAGCCGTTCTTTCCGTAGCACTCCTGCTGGGACTAGTAGTAGTAACTTTTAGTTACACTCCAATCCAGTTGGATCTAGCTGATCATGGATCTGAGTACACTGGTAGATAATAAATAAACATACATAAATACATTTACTTACACAAGAACTTTAACTATTCCCACCAGCTTTCTCTCTAAGCTGGTGGGAATAGTTTTTTTATTCGTAAAATAAAAAGGCGGTCCAGCGTCATTGTCATGACACTAAGACCGCCTTTTCTTCTGTATACCTAGATTATACTAAATTGTAGAGATTAAGTACGGATCGTAGCCGTAATTTCTTCATCAAGTTCAAGGGTAACATCTTCACGATAAGCACGAATATTATATTCCTGGTGAACGTAACGCAGGATAGCTTCAATCATATTCGCTTCAACGATGAACTGGCTGCGACCTTGAGCCCATACCTCTGCACTGTATCCGGTATCTTCATCCCAGCTAAGTTCGACTTGAACATCTGTTGGGTTAATTTGTTTACGTTCTGCAGTGTGGATGCATATTGCATTCACGATCTCATCCATTGTAATAACCATATTTCTTAATACCGTCCGTTTCCGCCGTTGTTATTACCTGATCTTTCATTCTCCAGGCGACGTTTCTTGATAGATCTATAGATACCTACTCCAAGCATAACAATTACATAAATTGCTAGGAGGTTAATTGCAAGACCGAGCAGATCGCCGAGGAATCCCATGTTACCAAAAAGACCTCCGAACAGCATCCCAGCAAGACCACCAATCATCAGACCTTTCATTAAAGATCCACCGCCGAAAAATCCTGGCTTCTTGGCTGCCGTATTTGCAGAGTTATTTGTAGCATTGCTTTTTGTAGTTGAGTTCGTACTGTTATTAGAACGGCTAGGATTGCTTTGATAGGACTTGGTACCTGACTTAAATCCACCGCGGCGTGCATCGGCATGATCCGGAATTGCGAGAGTAGAGAAAATCAGTGTAAAAGCCATCATCACCATTAATATACGTTTCGTGCTGAACCATTTTTTCATATGAGTGAAAAACCCTCCTGGAATGTGATTTTTGTGACATAGATTATTTACGTTTGAGAAAATCATTGGTTTCATTTTTTTTGCGATCATTAATGTGTACGGGTTGCTTCGCGTTCTTGATAATGATTATTCATGAGGCCATTAACCCAATGGCACCATTGAATACCGGTTTTTGCAGTCATGGTTCCTTTCGTATTTACAATGTATTCCCCAAAATATGGGCTGCCTGGCTGTTCTGCTTCTTCAGGTAAATTGGCAAGCAATGCTTCATAATATGCAAGCCGAGATTCAAACCAATCTCTGCGTTCATCGACCCATCGCTTCATCACAATGGGATTCGTGACTTGGAAGCAGATCATACGCAGATTGAGTTCATCCCTTAAAGCAGGGGTGGACACGGGAGTGTACATCCAGTCCAGTAATTTCTGAATACCTTTGTCTGTGACACGGTACATTTTTTTATCCGGTTTGTCTGTTTGTTCAACCCAGCGAGCCGACAGCAGTCCTTCATTTTCCATTCGGGAAAGAATAGGATAAATTTGACTATGCTTTGCTTGCCAGTGAGGCTGAATTCTTAGCATAAGATCATAGCCGGAAGATTCGTCACGTGTGAGTAACCCGAGCAAACCATAGGACAGTATGTTCAAGTGGACATGTCTCCTTTACTAAGTTATAGCTACATCAAACATGAAATTAAGCGTTTTCTATAACTATAATATGAATAAAAGTGTACACTAATACTGTATGGTTTGACAACCGTTCTTCCGGTTTCCACCAGAAGATTGTATAAGTTATGTCACGAAAATGTAATAAAAAAACAAGACCCTAAATTACAAAGCATAATTTAGGGTCTTGTTTCTCTATATATTAAGATTTGACTGCAAGATTTTTAGTTCCGTCGACTAATAGATCCAGTGCGCCCGTTTTTGGATCAATAATCATACCGTGAACCGGTACATCGGAAGGAAGGAGAGGGTGGTTACGAATCATTTCTACCGTTTCCATCAATCCTTCTTGTACGTTATTAAATCCGCGGAGCCAGTTTTTTAGATTGATCCCGGAATGTTCAATCGTGTTAAGAACCGTATCGGGGATTCCTCTTTCCATCATGTGATGAATCATATCATCACTATTAAGTGCAGCCATTCCGCATTCATGATGCCCAACGACAATAACCTCTTTTGCGCCAAGCTCGTACAAGCCAACAAGAATACTGCGCATTGCACTACCGAATGGATGAGAAATAACAGCACCTGCTGTTTTAATGATTTTAACGTCTCCGTTACGGAAATTCATAGCTTTCGGAAGAAGTTCAACGAGTCGTGTATCCATGCATGTAACGATCATCATTTTCTTTTGAGGAAACTTATCTGATATGTAAGCCTCATAGTCCCGGTTTTCTACAAACTGCTTGTTATGTTCCAGAATATCCTTGATGTTGTCCATGTTACATCCTCCTTGGTATTTACTAGCTAGTAATAAGGTTTAACTAATTAGTCCTGAGTTTCTTGTAGACGAGTATCCTTTGGAAACAGATACATACCATAATGTTGTCCGTTACTGGATAGTCTCAAAGAACGATCACCAGGGTCTGTTGATAAAATAAGTTCTTCCTCAAAAAAAACAGCCTTTGAGCCGTCAAGAATAAAGGTGAGCTCCGGGACATTGCTCATAATTGTAATATCCAAAACTTCAGGGTTTGAAACAATATGGAATGCAGGAACGCCACTTACTACACAACCGCAGCCTTCCGTGTCGTAAAACAAACGAATGACACCAGGCTTGTCACCAAGCTTTTCCTTGAGTAGCTCTTCTGCAGCCTTGTTTACTTTGATTTTCATAGTCACTCGTTCCCTCCTATATAACAAGATGAGTAATCTACTCTGTAAAGTTGATTATACGACTTACAAAAAGTATGATCAATAGGAAGAGATTATATTGTAAATGAGGTGCATTGATATGGATCACAATATTCAATCCAAATTCGAAGTTTTTTTGAATATGAATCGCAAAATAAAAAGTTATTATGAGGCTATCGGATTGCTTGATTGGGATTTAGCTACGGGTGCTCCGCGTAAGGGCGTAGATACACGTTCTGAGACCATTGGTATGCTCGCAACGGAAGCATTCAAAATTTCGATCTCAGATGAAATGAAAGAACTCATCACTTATTTAACGAACGAAGATGTATTTGTGCAGCTTCAAGAGCAAGATCAGCGTTTGGTGGAGGACCTTAAGCTGGAGATGGATCGTATGCAGTCCGTCCCGCCGGATAAATTCCAAGCTTTTAGCGTGCTTGCGCCTAAATCACAAGTGCAGTGGGAGAGTGCAAAAGAAAGCGGGGATTTTTCTGCCTTTGAACCTTACTTATCCCAAATTGTAGAAATGAAGAGAGAATTCATAGATTATTATGGCGTGAAAGATACACGCTACGATACGCTGCTTGATATGTTTGAACCGGATCTCACGGTAGCAAAACTCGATGAAGTATTTAGCAGATTGAAAGCACGTCTTGTTCCCCTGCAAGAAAAAATCAAAAATTCCGTACATAAACCGGATACTTCCTTTTTGGATCAATCTTTTGATATCAAGAAACAAGAAGAATTTAGCCGCTATCTTCTGGGGGAAATGGGCTATGACTTTGAAGCCGGAAGACTCGATGAAAGCGTACATCCATTCGCTACAGGACTTAATCCAGGGGATGTGCGTATTACCACGCATTATTATGAAAAAGATGTGGCAAGCGCCGTATTCAGCTCACTTCATGAAGGCGGACATGCGCTATATGAACAAAATATCGATCCGAAACTTGCAGGGACCCTTCTTGCAGAAGGAACTTCTATGGGAATTCATGAATCTCAATCGAGACTGTGGGAAAATATGATTGGCCGTAGTCTTCCTTTTTGGGAGCGCTACTATCCGGTATTACAGTCGTACTTCCCAGAGCAGCTAAAAGATGTGTCTGCCGAATCTTTCTACCGTGCAATTAATAAAGTAGAGAGTTCACTGATACGTATTGAAGCAGACGAATTAACTTACAACTTGCATATCATTATCCGTTATGAAATAGAAAAGATGCTATTTAACGAGAATTTACCTGTTTCAGACCTTCCTGCCGTATGGAATGAAAAATATAAACAATACCTCGGTGTGACACCTCCTCACGATGGATTGGGTGTCTTACAGGATGTACACTGGTCGAGCGGAGATTTTGGTTATTTTGCGTCGTATTCACTGGGGAATATGTATGCTGCACAGATCGTTAACACGATGAGAAAAGAAATGCCTGAATTTGATCGTTATCTTCGAGAAGGAAATCTTTCTCCGATTAAAGAATGGCTTACTGAGAAAGTATACCAGTACGGTAAATCGCGGAAACCTTCTGAACTTATTCTCGCAATTACGGGAGAAGAACTGAATCCGGATTATCTTGCAGATTATTTAGAGAGTAAATATAAAGAGATCTATTCTTTATAGAGCTTAGATAGAGAGAAATATACTTGAATCAATTTCATGACTCAAGATTCACTTCGCTTTCAAAAAATAGAAGACAAAGTTGACGGTCATTATGATCTGTCAGCTTTTTTTACATTACTATGTAAAATATATGGAAACGGGCGCGATGATCTCTCCGAATTCATTAACCATTTGTAAGTTTATTGCATACCTATACTCATAAATTGCATTGCTTACTTAGGGGAGGGTTCTAAGATGAAAGGAAAAGGATGGTGGAAGCTGCTTGTGTTGCCGGTTCTCCTGTTAAGTGTCGTTCTAAGCGGGTGTACGGATGGAAAAAGCAGCGGAGATGTAAAGGTAAGGGTAGGGGAGGTTACTCGTTCCGTATTTTATGCACCGGAATATGTAGCTGTCGCTAAAGGTTTTTTTAAAGAAGAAGGACTTGATGTAGAGATTCAAACGACCGCTGGTGGAGATAAGACAATGGCTGCTCTTTTGGCAGGGTCCATTGATATAGCCTTGGTGGGAGCGGAAACGTCGATCTATGTATATCAGCAGGGAGCAGAAGACCCTGTCATCAATTTTGCTCAAGTAACTCAAACCGATGGAACCTTTTTATTCGCAAGAGATCAACAAGGTGACTTTGACTGGTCACAGCTTAAAGATAGTGAATTCCTCGGTCAAAGAAAAGGCGGGATGCCGCAGATGGCGGGAGAGTTTGCCCTAGGTAAAAAAGGGATCAATCCTCACCAGGATTTGACGCTGATTCAAAATATCGATTTTGCAAACATTGCAGCTGCCTTTGCTTCGGGAACCGGAGATTATGTGCAGCTCTTTGAACCGCAGGCATCCATCTTTGAAAAGGAAGGTAGAGGGAAAGTAGTGGCTTCCTTCGGGGTGGAGAGCGGACATTTGCCTTATACGGTATTTATGACAAAGCAAAGCTATATAAAAGCGAACCAAGAGACGGTAACCAAATTCACTAGAGGACTTCATAAAGCACAGACCTGGGTGAATGAGCACTCATCCGAAGAAATTGCGGAAGTGATCATGCCTTATTTTAAAGATGCGGATCCATCGATAGTTACGAGCAGTATAGAGCGCTATAAAGCACAAGGAACTTATGCCACTGACCCAATCATTGATGAGGAAGAATGGAATAACTTGCTTGCAGTTATGAAAAATGCAGGAGAGCTGAAAGAGGAAGTTCCCGCTTCTGCCATTGTGAATAACGATTTTGCAAATGATGTTATCTCCTCCAAATGAAGCTTTTTTATCAAAGGAAGTGAGTGAATGACTTTAATAGAGATGAAGGATATTACCCATGTCTATGTGACCGAAAGAGAAGCGAAACTCGCGATTGAATCACTTCATTTAGAAGTAGAGCAAGGCGAGTTCATTAGTCTAGTCGGTCCAAGCGGCTGCGGTAAAACAACGATACTCTCTATGATTGCCGGACTCCTTTTTCCTACGAAAGGAGAAGTCAGGTTATCTGGAGATGTGATCAAGTTCCCCTCCCCCAAGGTTGGATATATGCTGCAACAGGATTATTTGTACCTGTGGCGGACCATTATGGAGAATATACTCATTGGTCTTGAAATTACAGGACAGCTTACGAAAGATTCTGCGCAAAAAACAAGCGAGATGCTCGCAAATATGGGCCTCGCAGGGACAGAAAACCTCTACCCTTCTTCCTTATCAGGGGGGATGCGCCAGCGGGTAGCGCTTGTGCGAACGTTGGCAACGAACCCTGACCTGCTCCTGCTGGATGAACCCTTCTCAGCATTAGACTATCAAACGAAACTTCAACTTGAAGATCTGATCTCTGACATACTCCGAGAGCAGGGAAAGACGGCTATCCTGGTAACACATGATTTATCTGAAGCGATTGCTGTAAGTGATAAAGTGATTGTACTCGATAAAAATCCGGGGAGAATTCGCAGAACATTCCTAATTCCGGATGAAATTCGAAAGGCGCAGCCTTTTTATGCGCGGGAACAGGCAGGATTCAATGAACTATTTAATGAGATATGGAGAGAACTGGAAGACACAGATGGAAAGGAGGATAACAGATGAAGGAGCAAGAAGGTTTGGATCCATCTCAAGGGCAGGACTGGCTTGGGCAAATTCATGGTCAGTACAATCGCAAACGAAAATCCTTGCGCCGAAAAGTCAGTCTTACCCAGATTGGTATTCTCATTATCATGTTTCTATCGTGGGAAATCGCTGGAAGAATGAAATGGATTGATGTGCTACTTTTCAGTTATCCTTCTAAAATCTTTGGACAGCTTGGTAAGGATGTAGCCAGCGGTGAAATTTGGAGTCACTTATCCGTTACTGTATTTGAGACGGTGGTTGGGTTTCTGCTTGGAACCATTCTAGGAACGCTCATTGCCATCTTGATCTGGTGGTCCCCTTTCTTGTCTAAGGTTCTTGATCCATACCTCGTTGTATTTAATAGTATGCCCAAAGTAGCCCTCGGGCCCATCTTTATCGTCATGTTTGGTGCTGGCTTTACCGCGATCATCATGACCACCATTTCCATTACTGTCATTATTACAACGCTCGTTGTATATAACAGCTTTAATGAAGTAGATCCGAATTATGTGAAGGTTGTTCGTACTTTTGGAGCAAACCGCAAGCAAATCTTTCGAAAAGTTATTTTTCCTGCTTCGTTTCCGGCGATTGTCTCTACTTTAAAAGTGAATGTGGGGCTTGCTTGGATCGGGGTTATCGTCGGAGAATTTCTTGTTGCGAAGGAAGGACTTGGATATCTCATTATTTATGGTTTTCAGGTATTTAACTTTACGCTCGTCATGTCGAGTCTTATCGTCATCGCCGTTGTTGCTACGATGATGTATCAACTTGTAGCCTGGCTTGAACGCAAACTGATGGGAGGGCGTGAACTATAGCACAATAGATCAAAAAAATGTAAAAAAGACTCGGAAATATGTACATTTAGCGTCACCCGAATAAGTTACATTGTTCGGCTAACAAAAATCATGTACGATAAATACCTACGATCCGTTTGGGTAATAACAAGGTTGTCTGCATTCGAATAGAACCTTGATTACCGATAGAGATAGAGGAGAGATATCATACATGGGGTTTCGCGTTATTAAAACAGCTATTGCAGCTCTTATGGCTGTTCTGATTGCTGATGCGGCGGGCTTGCATAGTCCGACCTCGGCAGGTCTACTCGCTATACTTGGAGTGGACGTAACTCGCAAAAGAAGCCTGAAAACCATTTCGGCACGATTTTTCGCGTCGGTAGTCGGGCTTCTTTTTGCATCTGTTCTGTTTGCCGTATTTGGATTTCACTACTGGGTGCTGGCAGCATATATACTGACTGCTTTTCCTGCGATTGTACGAGCAGGGTTTAAAGAAGGAATCGTTACCGGCTCCGTTGTGGTATTTCGGGTATTTAACGGAGGGGAGATTAGTTTTGAGGTCATCGGAGTTCAGATTCTGATGCTTATTATCGGTCTGGGTTCGGCTATGGTTGTGAATATGGCTTACATGCCGAAACCGGATAATAAACTGTTAAACATAAGACACGACATTGACGCATTATTTTCTGTGATTTTCAAGGAATTTGCTAACACCTTAAAGGATCCTTCTTATGTTTGGGGTGGGAAAGAGATTATTGAAGCAGAAAAAGTGATATCAAGCGGAATTGCAGCTTCTAAAATGTATCTCGAAAATCAGGTTATTCATCCAAACGAAGAATGGACGGTTTATTTTTACATGCGAAAGACGCAGCTAGATTCTATTCAGCATATGATGCATCTAATATCACAAGTATACACAACGATGACACATGCCGAGATGGTAGCTGAGTTATTTGATCAGCTAAGCGCTGATGTTCATACCGAGTTCTATACGGGACGTACCGAAAAACTGCTGCAAGAAATGGAAGAACAGTTTCGCGTAATGGATCTCCCAACCACAAGGGAGGAATTTGAACTTCGTTCAGCGATTAGACAGCTCTGCAGAGAACTTGGATTATATTTAAAAATTGCGAAAAAAGATAAAGCTCCTTTTCCCGTGTCAGCTAAAGGAGAATAGCTTTTATTTCATAAATCTTTTATTAATAGAAAAAATAAGTGACTTAATCAATCAACAAATGCCCATGTCCTGCATACATATAAATGGAATGATTGTATGGAGGAGGTTCAAAGATGTCATTAGGTCATAAACAACAATGTAGAGAGATTATAACGAAAGCGATCTGCGGCAAAGGTCGTAAGTTCTCTACCGTAACACATACTGTGACTCCGCCACATAATCCTACCAGTATTTTAGGTGCATGGATTATAAATCACGAGTACGAGGCGGTTGCGGCTGGTGACGGAATTGAAGTGATTGGTACTTACGATATCAATATTTGGTATTCATATGACCAAAACTCTCAAACCGACGTTGCTAAAGAAACAGTATCTTATGTAGAGAATGTTCCACTGTCGTACCTTGATCCGAAACACCGTGCTTCTACAGTAGAGGTTTCTGCAGAGTCTACACAGGAGCCGAGCTGCGTAGAAGCAAGTGTATCTTCAAATGGGGAAAGTGTACTTATTCGGGTGGAACGCGAATTTGCTGTCGAACTGATTGCCGAAACCAAAGTCAATGTACTTGTTAGTCCTCATGGCTGTGGGGACGATGACAAAGATTATGATTTTGGTACAGTCGAAGCAGATTTCGATGAACTTGATCCAGATTCACTGGATGATGAACTGTAGTTTCTTTTTCGATCTGTATAGTGCATCATATGCGCCGAACTCTTCGGCGTAGAGGGCGGCAGCCCTCCTTTTTTTATTTTTTTTAGCCTAAAGGAGAAGGGTGGAAGCGGGATGGCAGTAATCCGGAATTTGCCTTTATATGAGCAGATGTCTGTAGCAGAACGATCTGCAAGACTAAAACGTTCGGGTCTCGGTTCCACCCTCTCTATACATAGAGAGCAAGAAAATCATTTTAAAGTATATTATGAAGTGCTAGTTAGTCAGCTGAAAGCATTGCGTGTTCGGAAGGTAGTATACACAGGAATAAAGCAAGTGAAAGAGACGTCCCTACTGAGAATAGAAGAAACGTCCCGTTATAAAAGAATTGAACGTGCCGCCGTAAAGGCAGCATATGCGCTGAATTTAGTGCACGCAGAGATTGTATTGGAATCATCGGAAAAAGGTGCTGTCATTACGCGTGTCAACGATTACCCTTGGCTCATAAGTGATGATATTCGTCAGATGTACGAACAAGCAATAGGGGAAACAGAATTCGCTTTGGAAGCAGAAGTAGAAGCGGGTATCGTGCCGGTACTTGGCATGGACCCCGAGTTTTTACTATTACGTGAAGACAGATCTATGGTTCCTGCCTCTCAGTTCTTGGATCGTCAGGGAGAAGCGGGATGTGACTCTATTACCCGGGGTGGAAGAAGGGTTTATCCTGTAGCCGAACTCCGTCCAAGTCCGAGTGCTGAACCAAGAGAACTCATGACCCACCTAATGCATGCGTTTCGTACGGCTTCTTCCCTTATTACCGATCGTTCTTTAATCTGGTGTGCAGGAGGGATGCCTGTAAAAGGGATTCCTCTTGGGGGACATGTACATTTTAGCCGGGTGGTGCTTAGCTTTGAACTCTTGCGGGCTCTCGACAATTATTTAGCGCTGCCTGTTGCTATCCTGGAGGATCCGAGAAGTGCCGGAAGACGGCCGCGTTATGGATACCTGGGAGATTTTCGAGTTCAGCCATACGGAGGATTTGAATATCGAACGCTGCCGAGCTTTCTAGTCTCTCCCATGATTGCAAAAGGGGTCGTGGCTATGGCAGGACTTATTGTTTCTCAGTACCGTAGACTAAACTTGCGGCCGCTGGATCAGCCAGAGATCCATGCAGCCTTTTATGAAGGGGACCGGGTTTTACTACGTTCTGTTATGGAGCCCCTTTTGCAAGAAATGATTCTCCTTCCTGAATACCGCAAATTTCATAAATATATCAACCCGCTAGTGTCTGCCTTATACGAAGGAAAGACGTGGGATGAAACCAGAGATATCCGGCCTATGTGGAATATTCCGCTAGAGCCATGACATGCTTAGTCTTTTTGTTATAATAGAGATCTGAACGATAGAAAGCCGTATCTTAGAAAAAAGATATGAAAGCTTTACAACGTGTAGCAGGAGTGGATAAATATCATGGCACAATATACGCCGATGATTCAGCAATATTTGAAAGTTAAAGAACAAGCGCAGGATGCGTTTCTTTTTTTTCGTTTAGGCGATTTTTATGAAATGTTTTTTGAAGATGCAACACTTGCCGCGAAAGAACTAGAAATTACACTTACCGGCCGAGAAGGTGGAGGCGGCGAAAAAATACCGATGTGCGGAGTGCCTTATCACTCGGCTGATAACTACATTCATCGTTTAATTGAAAAAGGATATAAAGTGGCCATCTGTGAACAGATGGAAGATGCAGCAACAACAAAAGGCATGGTCCGCAGGGAAATTGTGCGTGTCATTACTCCAGGAACGGTCATGGAAGGCAAAACGCTTGGCGATAAAAGCAATAACTATATGGTCTGTCTTACCCAAAAGAATGGGATGATTGCCATTTCCGCATGTGATCTGTCTACGGGCGAACTCTATTTAACATCAGCCCTTTATTCGGAGAAGTGGTTAAAAGATGAAATCGGGATTTACGAACCGTCAGAAATCCTTGGTGACACAGCTCTTATCCATACGGTGAAGAGTGAACTGATGACGGGGAATCGTCCGGTTACCTTTACGGATTATGAAAAGAATAAAGCCGACCTTGTGATTGAGCAGTTTGGAGAAACCGTATGGGCTAGACTCGGTGAAGAACGTCAGCACTGTCTGGCAACTTTATTCTCATATCTTCATGAGACGCAAAGACGTTCTCTTGGTCAGCTTACAGAAGTATCGACTTATGAACCTGATAACTATATGATCCTTGATCCTTTTACTAGGAGAAATCTAGAACTTGTAGAAACGGTGCGCGATCGGTCGAAGAAAGGTTCCCTTCTGTCTCTCATCGATAAGACGGAGACATCTATGGGCGCAAGAATGCTCCGCCGCTGGATTGATAAACCTCTTTTGCAAAAGAATAAAATTGAAGAGCGTCTGGACGCGGTAGACAAGCTGTATCATCAGTTTATCTTACGTCAGGATATTCGGGAGCAGTTGCAAGAAATCTATGATCTGGAACGCCTTGTCGGACGGATTGCATTTGGGAATGCGAACGGTCGGGACATGAATGCACTCAAAGTATCACTTGCAAGGGTTCCTGCTTTAATCGAGTTATGCCTGAACTCTCCATCTGAAACATTGCAGAAGATTGCAAGTTCCTTAGATCACTGCTCCGACCTTAAGGAACTGATCGAGGAAGCGATTGTGGACGAGCCGCCAGTTTCCGTACGGGACGGCGGAATGATTCGAGAAGGATATCATGAACATCTCGATGAACTGCGTTATGCAAGTGTGAACGGGAAACGATGGATTGCTGAGCTTGAAGCCAGAGAGCGTGAAGCTACAGGCATTCGTTCTCTTAAAATCGGATACAACAAAGTATTCGGTTATTATATTGAAGTGACAAAATCAAACGTAGCGTCCTTGCCAGAAGGACGGTATGAGCGAAAACAAACGCTGGCCAATGCAGAACGTTATATCACTCCCGAGCTGAAGGAGAAGGAGACTCTTATTCTTGAAGCCGAGGAAAAAATGATGGGACTCGAATATTCTTTATTCATTGAACTTCGGGATAAGCTCGCAGGTGAAATAAAAAGACTTCAGCGTCTTGCAGAGCAAGTCGCAGAGATTGATGTCTATCAATCCCTTGCTACGGTGAGTGCCGAACGAGGTTTTGTAAAGCCTGTTATTACGGATGCATTTGATATGAAGATTAAGCAAGGTAGACACCCGGTTGTAGAATCCGTCATGCGAGATGGTTCGTTTATGGCTAATGATACCTTGATGGAACAAGAAGATCCGCGTATCTTGCTAATCACTGGACCTAATATGGCAGGGAAAAGCACTTATATGCGGCAGGTTGCTCTGATTTCGATTTTGGCGCAAATGGGTTCTTTTGTACCTGCTGCGCAGGCAGAAGTTCCGATTATGGACCGGATTTTCACAAGAATTGGCGCAGGTGATGATCTCATTGGAGGTCAAAGTACATTCATGGTTGAAATGGCAGATATTCAGATCATGACAGAAAAAGCAACACCCCGGAGTTTGATTATTATTGATGAGCTTGGTCGGGGTACCTCTACAAGTGAAGGGATGGCCATAGCTCAGGCTGTGATTGAATATGTACATGATCATATCGGCTGTAAGGCGCTTGTATCGACTCACTTCCATGAGCTGTCTCATCTGGAGGAAAGTCTATCTTCTCTTCGCAACTACTCGATGGCAGTCCAGGAGAAAGAAGATGAAGTTCAGTTTCTGCGTAAATTAATCCCGGGGGCTGCGAGCAGCAGTTACGGTATTTATGTAGCTAGACTTGCAGGTCTGCCTGGTTCTATTATCGAGCGAGCAAATGGCCTCATTCATGAGACGATGGGTACGATGGACAAGCATGATCATGAGAAGAATGCACAGGTAGAGTCTGCTACTGGTAGAGAACAAAGCGCTGCAGCTTCTGAGGATAACACGTATTCTGGTCTAAGTTCCGATATGCAGGGACTCAAGGCAGATGAATATGTTATGGAGTCAAAGGTATTCGAGAAGGCTGAAGAGAGTGCGCAGGATACAGAAGTAGTTCAACTTTCGATTTTTGATGAAGAAGACATTCAGCCAAAGAAAAAAGCAGCTCACGCAGAGATAGATCCAGCTGTGAAGCAGATTATTAAAAAACTAAAAACAGCGGATTTAATGAATATGACCCCGCTGGAAGCGATGCAGTTTGTCAATGAACTAAAAAAGAAAGTAAACGATCTATAATTCAAAATATAGTTTGAAGTAAAGGGAGGGTTAAAAGGTGGCTAAAATTCATGTCCTGGATGAACATATTGCAAACCAGATTGCTGCAGGTGAGGTGGTAGAAAGACCCGCTTCTGTAGTAAAGGAGCTTGTAGAGAATTCGATCGATGCAGGCAGTACTCGAATTGATGTCTCTGTATATGAAGGGGGACTTCAAACGATTCGTGTCACGGATAACGGCGGCGGCATAGATCCCGATGATATGGAAACCGCCTTTTACCGTCACGCAACAAGTAAAATCGAAAATGGCAGAGATCTGTTTGAAATTACGAGTTTAGGATTTCGAGGAGAAGCACTTCCGAGTATTGCTGCCGTGTCTAAAGTTCGTCTTGTCAGCTCGAATAAGGACGACGGGCGGGGAAGAGAGATTGTAATTGAAGGCGGTAAATTAATCCGCCATGAAGATATCACCGCTTCTCAAGGTACTGATTTTACGGTGGAAGAGCTGTTCTATAATACACCAGCAAGACTGAAGTATATGAAGACGATTCAGACTGAGCTCGGTCATATCTCAGATGCGATATACCGAATGGCATTGTCGCATCCCCATATCGCATTTACCTTAAGACATAATGGGAATATGTTGCTCCAAACGATTGGGAACGGAGATTTGGTGCAGGTGATTGCTGCCATATATGGAACTTCTGCGGCCAAAACGATGCTGCCGGTAAACGGGGAAAACCTGGATTATAAGATTAGCGGATTTGTGAGTCGGCCCGATTTTACGAGAGCCAACCGTAACGGAATATCAACGATTATAAACGGAAGATATATTAGAAACTATGGACTAAATCAAGCGCTGCTTAAGGCGTATCATACACTATTGCCTATTAATCGGTTCCCGCTGGCCGTACTACAGCTTGAGATGCATCCCTCGCTGGTTGATGTGAACGTGCATCCCGCTAAGCTCGAAGTGCGATTTAGTAAAGAAGCTGAACTTTACGCTTTTGTAGAGGAGATTGTACATGCTGCCTTGCGGCAAGAAGTGTTAATACCGCAGGTGGTCAAGCAAACGATTGGTAAGCCAGGCAGTACATCAACTGTACAGGAACAATTCCATTTTCCAAGAGGTAAGATTGAAGATCGTGCGGAAACCAAGCAGTTCTCTGGCTCTTTTGCGAAGCAGTTACCTATTTCTGAAGAAAAAGAGTTACCTGCTTCTGAAGTGAGAGAGAGAGAGGTTCATTATGATGGGCAGGTTCGAGCTAAGGATCAGATACTTCCTTCTAAAGGTTTGAAAGATGATCTTGATGAAGACTACATTCAGCCGGATGGAAAGCAGGAGAGTCTTTCACCCTTTAATTATTCAGAAGCTTCTTCAGAAGTGAGAAATGAGCGTCAACCAATAAAACAATCTCAGCTCAATAAGTCTTTTAAAGATTATTATCGTGATATCGCTGCATCCAAAAGCAATAAACCAGCCGATCCCTATCATCATTCTTCAGAGAGACCAGAGCTTCCTGAGTTTCCAGAACTTTCTCTGATTGGTCAGCATCATGGAACGTATTTGATTGCGCAAAATGATAGCGGTCTTTATTTGATTGATCAGCATGCGGCTCATGAACGAATAAATTATGAGTTTTATTACAAGCAGTTTGGTAATCCAGTAGAAGCGTCTCAGGAGCTGTTGCTTCCAATCACCCTGGAGTTTACTCCTTCAGAAACAGAACAGCTGAAAACGAAGCTTCCATGGTTTGAGAAAGCGGGTGTATATCTGGAGCATTTTGGAGGACAGACTTTTCGTGTTACTTCCTACCCTTACTGGTTCCCAAAAGGAAGTGAAGAATCGATTATTCTAGAAATGGCAGAATGGGTGTTATCGGAAAGGTCCATTGACTTATCGAAATTGCGGGAAGCATCTTCTATTATGTGTTCATGTAAGGCATCTATTAAGGCAAATCAGAAATTGACTGAAAAAGAGGCCGAGGTCTTGCTTGAAAGACTCGCTGCGTGTAAGCAGCCATACACATGTCCACATGGAAGACCCATTGTCGTTTCCTTTTCAACGTATGATTTAGAAAAAATGTTTAAAAGAGTTATGTAAATTGGAATAAGGAACGGAGAAATTATGTTAATTACAACTGGGGAAACAAAAAATGGGGATCTAGTGAAACGAGCGATGGTTCTGGCTGAAGCCACTGGATCTTTATATGTCCCGCGAAATAAAACTTCTCTAGCCCGGCTTGCAGAAGAGTACAAGGATGATGAGATTGTTGTGGTCGTAAAGGAAGGAGCACGTCTTAGCCGTCAAAACGAACCAGAGCTTTCTTTTCACCCGAGTATGGGGTATGTCAGAGCGAAGCGTATTTTACGGGGGGAAAGTGATCCGATGCTCACGGCAGGCGACATCAAGGAAGGAGATACCGTGCTTGATTGCACAGCCGGATTAGGTACGGATGCCCTGGTTTTTGCAGTAGCTGTTGGAAAAAGCGGTCACGTTATTGCTTGTGAAAGCTCGCATTCCTTATACACATTATTACTCGAAGGAATGAAGTACTACCGTACAGGCAAGCCTGAGGTAAATGAGGCATTAAGATCGATTGAACTAAAACATAGTGATCACCTGAGTTTGCTCAAACAGATGGAAGACAATAGCGTTGACGTTATTTATTTCGATCCTATGTTTCGTCAGCCGATGCTGGATTCGAGCGGAATAAAGCCGCTTCGTCCATTCGCAAATGATGCTGCGCTGCAGATAGAGAGTATAATAGAGGCCCGCAGAGTCGCAAGAAAGCGGATCGTAATGAAAGAAAAAGCCGGAAGCGACGAATTTACAAGACTTGGGTTTCGTGAACCCGATCGTTCGAGGTCGAAAATAGTGTACGGAGTGATTGAACTTGACAATGAGCAATAAGCCCAAGCTGCTTGTCCTTGTAGGCCCTACAGCGGTGGGAAAGACAAAAATGAGTATAGAACTAGCCAAAACTTTTAACGCCGAGATCATTTCAGGTGATTCTATGCAGGTATATCGGCAGATGGATATCGGAACAGCGAAGATTAAACCAGAAGAAATGAATGGGATTCCTCATCATCTAATTGATATTCATGAACCCGACTATCCTTATTCGGTAGCAGAATTTCAAGAGAACTGCCGTCATTTGATCGAAGATATTCATGCGAGAGGAAAGTTGCCTTTTATCGTAGGAGGCACAGGACTTTATGTGGAATCCGTATGTTATAACTTTCAGTTCTCGGAAGTGGGATCTGATGAAGATTTCCGTAAGGAACAATTTGATTATGCGGATGTGCACGGGCCTGAGAAACTCCATGAGAAGTTAAGAGGAATTGATCCTCCGAGTGCCGATCGATTACACCCTAATGATGTAAGACGTGTGATTAGAGCGCTTGAAATTTATCATATGACAGGCATGAGACAATCCGATCAGCTTGCGGCACAAAAAAAGGAATCTCCGTATGATCTATTTATCGTCGGTTTGACAATGGATAGACAAATGCTATATAAACGTATTGAAGACCGTATTGATGAGATGATGGAAGAAGGTTTAGTACAGGAAGTAGCTTCGCTGTTAGATCGGGGTGTAGGACCAGGTTGCATTTCTATGCAAGGTCTCGGATACAAAGAGATTGCTTCTTATCTTCGAGGAGAAGTTCCGCTAGAAACAGCAGTAAGTGAACTGAAGAGGGATACGCGTCGATTCGCCAAACGACAGCTATCCTGGTTCAGACATATGAAAGATATTCATTGGGTGGATATGACGGATACTGCAAATTTTTCTACGAGTTTCGCAATGATACGTGATATAATAGCTGAAAAGCTGAATTTGAAGTAACATCATCTTCAAAACAATCTAATAGAATTATTGGGGGTACGGCTAAATGACCAAGTCCATCAACATCCAGGATACGTTCTTGAATCAAATGCGGAAAGAAAACATTCCAGCAACCATATTTCTAGTCAACGGTTTTCAAATTCGAGGTACTGTAAAGGCATTTGATAATTATACGATAGTTGTCGATAGTGACGGACGCCAGCAAATGATCTATAAGCATGCCATATCCACTTTTACACCTCAGCGCAACATTTCACTAATGCAAAATGGAAACAATGAAGAATAAAGAATGAAACTTTCTTAAAAAGTAATCGTTAATAGTGATAAGGAATTGGCGGAGCAACCTGTAAAGGTTGTTCTTTTACTTCCTGCGGTATTTTTCCATGTTTCTACAAATACTAAAGAAAAAGACATAAGGTAGCATTCATCATGCGTACCAAAAAGGAGTTAGGGAGGTATCATGTCAAACGATACACTGTCCAGATCCGGCAATCGCAACAATAAGAATAATAAAAAGAAACCAAGCGATAAGAAAGCCGGATCTAAGAAGAAAAAAATCACACGTAAACGCGTAGGTTGGACTTTATTTTTCACAGCAGCTTTTGCCATATTCATTGCACTGGCTGGATACTTGTTCATTATGGTTAGTGGAGAACGCATTCTATCTGCGAATCTGGATAAGATGACCGTGAACGAAACATCGAAAGTTTATGACTCACAAGGAAACGAGATTAGTGAGCTTTCGATAGAAAATTGGGAACCAGCTGAAGAAGATGAAATTCCGCAACTCGTAAAAGATGCATTTGTTGCTACAGAGGACCGCAGATTTTATGAACACAAGGGTGTAGACCTTTGGTCCATTGCCCGTGCTGCGGTAAAGGACGTTATGGCTCGTTCATTAGTTGAAGGGGGCAGTACAATTTCCCAACAGTTAGCTAAAAACGTATTCTTGACTCGGGATAAAACTTTCTTCCGTAAAGCTACAGAAGTGTCTATCGCACTAGCCATAGAGCGGAAATATACCAAAGACGAGATCCTTACCATGTATCTGAACCGTGTGTGGTTCGGATATCAGGAGTATGGAATTAAAGCAGCTTCGCAGTTTTATTTTGGTAAAGAGGATCTAAATGAACTGGAACTATGGGAAGTTGCGACACTCGCTGCGATTCCAAAAGGGCCGTCTGCTTATAACCCTTCAGGGAACCCAATTGATTCCAAAGCACGCCGCGGTGTAGTTCTTGATCTGATGTATGATCAAGGATATATCACGAAGGAAGAGATGGAAGAAGCGAAGGAAGTTGAATACACATACGAAAGACCAAAAGAAGAACGTAAATATGATTCGTATGTGGACTATGTTCTGAAAGAAGCCGAAGAGGTAACAGGCAAAACTACCGATGATTTGAATATTGGCGGATATCAAATTTATACGGCGATGAGTACGCAGGCTCAGGAAGCAGTCGAAGAAGCTTTCAAAAACGATAATCTGTTTGAAGATAGTCCTGATGATGAGAAAGTCCAAGGTTCTATGGTCATTATGGATCATGAGACAGGAAGTATCGTTGCTCTTCAAGGAGGACGCGATTATCAGCGTCAAGGCTTCAACCGAGCAACAAGCAGTTATCGTCAGCCGGGATCGGCATTTAAACCGATTGCATCTTATGCACCAGCCCTAGAAACAGGGAAGTTTACGAAAAACTCTAGTTTGAGTAATGCACAGCAATGTTTTGGTAATTACTGTCCGAAGAACTTACACGGATACTCCAGTACCATTGGAATGGCAGATGCGATTACAAAATCAGAGAATATCCCTGCAGTTTGGTTGCTTAACCAAATTGGTGTAGGTACTGGCTACGACTTTGCTAAAAAACTTGGTATTACGATGACGGAAGATGATCGTAACCTTTCGATGGCGCTCGGTGGTCTGAATAAAGGGACGAATACACTCGAAATGGCTGCAGCCTACAGTGCATTTGCCAATCGCGGTCAATACCAGGAAGCCTATGCAATTACGAAGATCGTAAATAGTGATGGCAAAACGATTTATGAGCATAAAGATGATAAAGAACAAGTGATGAGCGAAGAAACAGCTTATCAGATGACTGAAATGATGCAAGAAGTAGTAAACAGCGGTACAGGTACAAGTGCTAAACTGAGCCGTCCAGTGGCTGGTAAGACAGGTACGACACAAAGCGGTATTCCTGGAAACAGTGCAAACCGTGATGTATGGTTTGTTGGTTATACACCGGAATATACCGCAGCCGTATGGATGGGGTATGATAATCCAGATGCAGAGCACATGCTGAAAAACAGCAGTAAACTTGCTGCTACCTTCTTCAGTACAGTTATGGAAAAGGCACTGGAAGGGGTAGAGCGGAAAGAATTCTTTACACCAAAGAATGAAATTCCTGACACTCCTGAGGCTCCTCCGGTAGAAGAACCGAAAGTAGATGTATCCGTCAGCGGTCTGAGTGCTTCGTATGATGTAAACCAAAAAGCGGTATCTCTAAGCTGGAAAGGATCATCAACGGAAGGTGAGAAGTACCGCGTATACCGTAAAGAATCTTCAGAAGGTTCATTTACTCGTATCCAGGATGGAATCTCAGACACAAGTGCAACCGATACGGGAGCATTACCTGGACTCACCTATGAATACTATGTAACAGCCATTAACCCAGAGAATGGAGAAGACTCTGCTCCGTCGAATACAGTTACCCTCTTTATTGAAGCGGAAGAGGTAATACCAGAAGAGCCAGAGCAGCCAGAAACCATTCCTGATGAGGAAGATGAAAATTCTGGCGAAGACCAGAATGGAATCGATAATGGTGCAAATAACGGTAATGGCAATGAAAATGGTACCGGTAATGGATCTGATAATGGATCTAACGCAGGAAATGGTAATGGTAACGGCAATGGCAACGGAAATAATAATGGAAACAATGGAGGAAATGTAAGTGGCGGCGGTGAAACGGAAACCCCTGATCGGGGTGAAAACAGCGGATCTGGTGGAGAAAATGAAACAACCCCTCCAGAGGAAACGGTTCCTCCTGCTAGCGAGACCCCTCCTTCTACTAATGGAGCCACCACTCCTCAAGTAGATACAAACAAACAAGATGAAACTACACCCTAAATGAATGATTTTAACTCAAAAGAAGCCAGCAGGTGATGAAACCTGCTGGCTTCTTTCTGTTCTATCGGAAGCCACTTTGAGTGTATATCTTAAATATGGTAAGCTGTAAATACCTTGTAGATCGTTCTTGATTGAGATACGAAAAGTGCGAATTAAGAACTTGGATGTAGTGAATGGATTACTTCATCAAAATGAAAGACATCCTATTTGGATGTGAGTAATGAATGAAGAGGGATGAGGATGAAGAGAAAATTCGGAGATCGTGCCAATTGGCGAAGAATTACCAATCGGCAATTTGCTTGCCGATATGTGGAGAGCGAAGAATTCACAGGCTATTTATCCCTTTATACGATTCATGATTTGAAGGAACCGTTGTGGAAGACGTATGGTGGATATACATTTTGTACTGCAGATAAAGGTTACTCTTGGCTTCAGTATTTTCCAAAAGATGAACATTATGTTGTAACAGCTATGTTTGATGATGAGGACCAAATTGTTGAATGGTACATTGATACATGTCGTAATCAGGGGATTACGGATCAAGGAGTACCTTGGTTTGATGATTTATATCTCGATGTGATTGTCCTCAAAGATGGAGAAGTATTTTTACTGGACGAAGATGAACTGGATGATGCACTGGAGAAAGGCCATATCACAACAGCAGATTATGAACTATCGACGAGAACGGCTCAGTATCTTCTTCAGACGATCGATGCTCATTCCTTTCCTTATTTCAAAATGTCCCTGGAAGATCGGGCGAATCTATTTGAAAATGGTGACTTTAAGGAGTAGACATGAAGATAGAGAAGATAAGAAAGAGACAAAGATTAAAAGATGTTATCTACGCCACGAAAGCTAGAAAGCGATTTTTTAAGTCAATCCTCTTGTTGGCAGTTCTCTTTTTACTGTGGATCGGGTATACCCAGTGGAGAATCCTTACGCCAAGCGAATCGAATATAAGTGGACAAAAGGTAGATGTCGGAATTGTACTTGGAGCCTCGCTTTGGGGGGATGTACCGAGTCCTGGTTTGCAGGAACGATTGGACCATGCGCTGATGTTATATGAAAAAGGGACTTTTACTTATTTCATCGTGAGCGGAGGGCTTGATAGTTCTGAGCATAGATACACGGAAGCTGAAGGGATGCAGCAATACCTTGTTCGTCAGGGAGTAGATCCTAAGTATATTCTTTTAGAGAATGAAGCTACGAGTACTTACGAGAATTTACTATACAGCAAACGTATCATGAATGAATATGGGCTCCGTTCTTCGGTGATTATTACTCATGATTTTCATGGTATGAGATCGCTTGAAATTGCTGCCTTCCTTGATTATGATAAACCAATGATTTCACTAGCTGAATCCGTCGCCATGCCATTTTGGCCTAGCCAAATAAGAGAAACTCTTGCTTATTCCAAGTGGAAGATGGATCAAATTGTGCTCTCTTTCTAACAACCTACTTCGCAAAACTTCTAATAACATTCGCTCCGCTAGAATACCTTAAGTAGAGGAAGTTAAGCCCCTGAAGAGTAGAGGTGAGCGTTTGATGAATGGAAGAGCGATGGCAGCTGGAGGGGGTCAGGAAGGTAGACCTTCCCGGCAAATTAATGTGGTACTTCGTAATCACACGGATTTGTATAGTGTACAGGGCGGCTCAGCAGCAGAGGCCGATACGCCGCAGACTCAGATCAAGGATAATCCTCAATTCGCTATGTATCAGGATATTCAAAAAGAGTTAGACGAACTTGTGGGACTTGAAAGTATAAAAGATTTTGTGTTTGAAATCTATGCGTTTTTGCAAATTGCACAGATGAGGGCCCAAGCTGGTCTTGTGAGCGGCTCTCATGTCTACCACATGGTTTTTAAAGGAAATCCGGGTACAGGTAAAACAACGGTAGCACGGATTGTTGCAAAACTTTTTCAGAAGATGGGCGTTCTTACCAAAGGACATTTGATTGAGGTAGAACGTGCCGATCTTGTGGGTGAATATATTGGACATACAGCTCAAAAAACGCGGGATCTCGTAAAAAAATCACTTGGTGGTATTTTATTTATTGATGAAGCCTATAGTCTGGCTCGCGGCGGAGAGAAAGATTTTGGTAAAGAGGCGATCGATACATTAGTAAAGGCAATGGAAGATCACAAAAATCAATTTATTCTCATCCTTGCCGGATACTCAGAGGAAATCGATTTTTTTATGCAGACCAATCCTGGTTTACCTTCTCGCTTTCCCATTCAGATTGAGTTTCCTGACTACTCCATTGATCAATTGATCCAAATATCAGAACTTATGGCGAAAGAACGGGATTATATTTTAATGCCGCAGTCCATACTCAAATTAAAACAACATTTGCTAGATGAAAAGAATGATACCTCTCAAGCATTCAGTAACGCAAGATATGTTCGGAATATTATTGAAAAGTCGATTCGTCATCAGGCGGTCCGGCTCTTAAATCAATATTCGACAGGAAGCCCGGGAAAGCTAGAGCTGATGACTTTGCGAACAGAGGATTTAAAACTTGAGACGAAATAAATAAAAAAACAATGATACAAGCAAACGATATGAAAAATAAGGGGCAAACATGATGGCAAACACCACGCATGAAACAAATATGGATATAAAAGATAAAGCAATTTTGGTCAGTCTAGTGACTGATCAAGTGAAACGAAGTGGAATTAACCCAGAATATTCTCTGGAGGAACTTGTTAAACTGGCAGAGACAGCAGGGGTTGAAGTACTTAGTGTAATTTCGCAGAATAAGGAAAGAGCGGATACCAAATGGTTTATCGGAAAGGGAAAAGTAGAAGAACTTAGACTCGTTGCGGATGAACTGGGGGCGACTACGGCTATTTTTGATCAGGATCTCTCGGGTGCTCAAGTACGGAACCTGGAATCAAGCCTCGATCTCAAAATCATTGACCGTACTCAGCTCATCCTTGATATTTTTGCTCAAAGAGCAAATACAAGAGAAGGAATTATACAAGTTGAACTCGCACAGCACTCTTATTTACTTCCGCGCTTGTCCGGTCATGGCAAGAATTTATCACGTCTAGGCGGCGGAATCGGAACCCGTGGACCGGGGGAAAGCAAGCTTGAAACAGATCGTAGACATATTCGTAATCGAATCAGCGATTTGAAACGTCAACTGGAAGAAGTGACACGTCATCGTAAACTGTACAGAGAGCGCCGCAAAAAGAGCGGAGTTATACAGGTTGCTCTTGTTGGTTATACGAACGCGGGAAAATCAACCCTACTAAAGCAGCTGACTGCAGCAGATGTATACATTGAGAATCAATTGTTTGCTACACTTGATCCTACTTCTCGTACGATGGAACTTCCCAGCGGCAAGGAAATTGTTCTAACTGATACGGTTGGTTTTATTCAAAATTTACCGCATGATTTAGTCGCTGCATTCCGCGCTACGCTTGAAGAAGTGAATGAAGCAGATCTTATCCTCCATGTAGTGGATGCATCATCCGAGATGAGAGAAGATCAGATGAAAGTCGTTCATAAGATCCTTGAGGAACTAGGAGCGGCGGATAAACCGCAGATTGTTCTATTTAATAAAAAAGATGCATGTACACCCGAACAGCTACAAATGTTGCCATCAGGTAAAGGGTATAAGAAGATCAGTGCCTTTGATGAAGCTGATTTACTCAGCATTCGCGAGATGATTCAAGAGGAACTGGCAGGAGATACGGTTAAGTTCCGCATACCTGCAGAAAGAGGAGATATTACTTCTGTTATTTACCGTGTGGGTGATGTAATTAATACTGAATATGATGAAAGTGATGTTATATATGAAGTACAAGTTCAGCAAGGGGAATATGAGAAGCACGGATATTTGCTGAAAGATTTTATTGAAGTTTAATCATTTGACGTGATTTTACCGGTAACGATATAACAACTAAAGTGCATATCATGTCAGATTTGTACGCATGAGGAGAGAAGAAGAACATGAAGGCCGTTTTTTCAGAAGAAATTGTTCGCTTAGGACAAGAGATTGAAGAGAAGATTGAAGGTAGACTCAGAGAAGTCGACCGTATTATCGACAAAAATCAGTGGAAAGTCATTGAAGCTTTTCAGAAGAAGCAAGTAAGTGATTATCATTTTGCAGGTTCCACTGGGTATGCTTACAATGATCGCGGACGTGAAGTGCTGGATGAAGTTTATGCTGAAGTTTTTGGGGCAGAAGCAGCATTAGTGCGGCCGCATTTTGCCTCGGGGACACATACCATTGCTACCGCGCTTTATGGAGTACTTCGTCCAGGAGATGAACTGCTATATATTACAGGCACGCCGTATGATACGTTACATAAAGTCATAGGAAAAGCTGGGGATGGCACAGGTTCATTACATGATTTTGGAATTACGTATCAGGAGACTGCACTCACCGCTGAGGGTTTGATTGATTGGAGCGCAGTGAAAGAAGCTATCAATGAACGTACAAAAGTGATCGGTATTCAGCGTTCTAGGGGCTATGACTGGAGATCATCTTTTACGGTGGCGCAGATTGAAGAGATGGTTCAGAAAGTGAAGGCGTTAAAAGAAGACGTCATTGTGTTTGTTGATAATTGTTATGGGGAATTTACGGAAGAGAAGGAACCTACAGAAGTAGGCGCTGATCTAATTGCAGGTTCTCTGATTAAAAATCCGGGCGGTGGTATTGCCGAAACCGGTGGTTATATTTGCGGAAAAGAAAAGTATGTTCAGCTTGCTGCATACCGGCTTACTGCACCAGGAATCGGCGGAGAAGTTGGAGCCATGCTTGGGACTACAAGAGGGATTTATCAAGGTTTGTATTTAGCTCCTTCCACGGTCGGACAAGCAATCAAGGGAAGTATATTTGCTGCGGCTATGTTTGAAGCGGTTGGTTTTGTCACAAAACCTGCATGGCATGAGATGCGGACCGATCTCATTCAGGCTGTTTCTTTTGATGGCCCAGACCATCTTATTGCTTTTGTACAAGGGATTCAGAAAGCTTCGGCAATCGATAGTCATGTGGTACCAGAACCTTGGGACATGCCAGGGTATGAGCATCCAGTGATCATGGCAGCAGGAACTTTTATTCAAGGTGGAAGCCTTGAACTTTCAGCAGATGCACCGATTAGAGAACCTTACATAGGATATATGCAAGGCGGTCTTACTTACTCCCATGTGAAATATGGCGTTCTTATGGCACTGCAAACAATGAAGGACCGTAATTTACTGTGAGTTTTCCTTACATATCATTGACACTTCATATCATATAAATGTACAATGATGGTATATAGTATACTTGGAAGGTAGATGAACGACATGGGTGATGAAATCCGCAGAAATATGGCCTTATTTCCTATTGGAATCGTTATGAAACTTACGGATCTTTCTGCAAGGCAAATTCGTTATTATGAGCAGCATAATTTAATCGTCCCAGCGCGTACATCAGGAAATCAACGTCTTTTCTCTTTTAATGATGTAGAACGATTGCTTGAGATTAAAGCTTTAATTGAAAAAGGGGTTAATATTGCGGGGATTAAGCAAGTAATGAACCCGGTAACAAAAGAATCAGAGGAAGCAACGGTTATTACTCCTGACACCGAAGTGAAACGAAGAGAGCTATCGGATTCTCAGTTGCACCGGATGCTTAAGCAACAGCTGGTTGCTGGTAAACGTCCAGGGCAGGTTTCTTTAATTCAAGGTGAGTTGTCACGCTTCTTTAACAAAAAGTAAGTTTCTTAAGCCGAAACTTAGGTGATAAGTTGAAATAGGACTTCAGGTTCACTTTCTTGACATGTGGAAGTGCGCCTGTGACAATGAATGGGGAACCAACATTTTCTAAAGCAATAGCAATCGTGTTATTGCTTTAGAAAACGGATCGGCTGTCCTGCATGCACTCATTGAAGCTGATACTTATATGAAGAAAAGGGAGAGGATTTTGTGAGTTTTACTAAAGAGGACATTATTCGTATTGCAAAAGAAGAAAATGTACGCTTTATCCGTTTACAATTTACTGATCTGCTCGGTACGATCAAGAATGTTGAAATTCCAGTGAGTCAGTTACAAAAAGCATTGGATAATAAGATGATGTTTGATGGATCTTCCATTGAAGGTTATGTTCGTATCGAAGAATCCGATATGTACTTGTACCCGGATCTAGACACTTGGGTCGTATTCCCATGGGTTGCTGAGAACCGTGTTGCACGTCTTATCTGTGATGTATATATGCCAGATGGTACTCCATTTGCAGGAGACCCGCGTGGTATTTTAAAACGTGTACTTAAAGAAGCAGAAGAAATGGGCTACACTTCCATGAACGTGGGACCTGAACCTGAATTCTTTTTATTCCGTACGGATGCGAACGGTAATCCGACAACTGAACTCAACGACCAAGGTGGTTATTTTGACCTTGCTCCAATGGATCTTGGTGAAAATTGCCGTCGTGAGATCGTACTTACCTTGGAAGAGATGGGCTTTGAGGTTGAAGCTTCTCACCATGAAGTAGCTCCAGGACAACATGAGATTGATTTCAAATATGAAGAAGCTATCAAAGCAGCGGATGAGATTCAAACTTTTAAACTCGTAGTAAAAACAATTGCTCGTCAGCACGGTCTGCATGCAACCTTTATGCCGAAACCACTATTTGGTATGAACGGATCAGGGATGCACTGTCACCAGTCCTTATTTAAAGGTAATGTAAATACATTCTATGATGAGTCTGACGAACTTGGTCTGAGTAAAGAAGCTCGCCATTACATGGCAGGTATTCTGAAACATGCTCGCGCTATGGCAGCGATCACGAATCCAACCGTGAACTCTTACAAACGTTTGGTTCCTGGATATGAAGCACCTTGTTACGTAGCATGGTCAGCAAGTAACCGTAGCCCGATGATCCGTATTCCAGCATCACGTGGTCTCAGTACTCGTGTTGAGGTTCGTAACCCGGATCCAGCAGCAAATCCTTACCTTGCACTTGCAGTTATGCTGAAAGCAGGCCTTGACGGTATCAAACGTGAATTGACATTGCCGGCTCCAATTGACCGTAATATCTATATCATGTCAGAAGAAGAGCGCATTGAAGAAGGTATTCCTTCCTTGCCAGCTGACCTGAAAGAAGCATTACATGAACTGATCCGTAGTGAAGTGATTACGGATGCACTAGGCGAACACGCACTTGCTCATTTCTATGAATTGAAAGAAATCGAGTGGGATATGTATAGAACTCAAGTACATCAATGGGAACGCGATCAATATTTGACGCTATACTAAAACTTGTAACCTTTGGCGCTCTAAGCGCCAAGGGTTTTTCTTTTTCGGGGAGAGGACAACTGGGAAGTTAATTGTGGGTGGTCACCCCAGAAATACCCACAAAGTTTGTGTATTCTCATACTTTTCAATTGAGTCTTTTTCTATTTTCTTTGATACGTGAGCATAGATATCTGAAGTGATACTGATACTTCCATGGCCAAGTCGTTCTTCTCAGCACCTGTTTGTAAAAGTAATAAAGCGTGAGTATGCCTTAATCAATGGGGAGGTATACTTGGTAATTCAGCTTTATTAAATATTCTCGAAAATGCATGAGCAAGGTTGATTTCGGCAAAAAACTGCCACCATCTATACATAAAAATAAATTCAATTCATTAGCTTTAACGGAATACCTTTTTATCAGCTTAAATATATCCAATGTAGTCTTGTTATAAATCTTGTTATGGAGTTAGTGATTGATCCCATCTCCTTTGGCATTTACAGCTGTAGGCTATGTATAAGCTGACTTTTAATGCTTATTCTTGCGCTGATATGCTTCCTATAACTTGGTTTTCTCAATCCAAACTTCACTTTACACCCTCGAATTTACAATATAATCTAATACTGTTATATTGATTTTATCAAAGCAGAATATATTACATATCATTTCAGACTCTCTCATCCATAATGAGATCATAAAAAAGCGAGGTTAATTATTTGAATACACTTACAACAAATGCAGTGCCCACTACTATTCAGTATATGACTGTGGTCGTTCCACTTATCACGGCAGTGCTTACATTTATTCTTACTTCATTGTTTACATCATTCAAAGAACGGAAAGCAATGAATATACCCAAAAGAGTGATACTTGATTACGCAGAATACACATTTGATTACCCTTTTGAGAATAAAGTTAGTGAGAATCATGGTAATGGAAGAATACTTCTAGGTTCTAACGGAAAAAACATAACGAACGAAGCTTTAGATTTTTATAAAGGAGCAAGAACTAGATCACCTCTTCAGTTTTTAGTTTTGAAGAATGTAACTGAAAATAATATGATTAATGTAAAAATCAGAACTGTATATGGTAGTAAAGAGGGTGAAAAAGTTGATGAGATGTTTATTATGCCGGTGTGGGAGCACAAAACCACATTATATCTGCCACAAACAGTTTATTGTAGCAAGTCTACCTTCTCGACGAATCTTGAATTGGTTATTACCTATACAACAGCCAATTTTGAAACATTTAAATATAGCTATAAAAGAACAAAGAAGAACTTGTACAAAGAGCGCCTCAAAAAGAGATATTTGGGTTTTATATGGTTAACGAAAATTCGGTATTTTAAACAATCATTTAACAGTTTTCTAGTTGTTCGTAGTAAGTTAGGATCAAGTGATAATAACCAGTAGTAACTAGTATATTTTAATTTGCACTAGGTCGCTGCTGTTTTTTTATTAGTGAGCTTATTGAGTTTTACACTTTTTTTGTCATTGATATAAGAACAAATACAAGTGGAAAATGATAATTACATAGCATGGGAAGAGAAGTAGAGTCTTGAAAGAATTTTAATTATGAGGGATGGGAAAGAGAAACAGACATACCAAAACAGCCAATAGATAAGCCGAATTCTAAGTACGGGATGGAGTTGGAGTGTTGATATGGCTTAAAGATTTAAAAGACAATGATATTTTGAAAGTCCCCGAGTGGTGCTCCCGCAGCGTAATGAAGTTCAAAGGTATTGACACTGCTATCTCCGTAAAATTAGTAATTGAAGCAATGAAATGTGAAATATTAAATATAAAAATTTGTTACTAGAAAGTCACCACATAAGTGAAATGTTTAGTTGCTTGTTGGGTTATTTAATATCTGGTTATAAAATATGAATGAGTGGTATAATTTCATAAAAAAGGTGATGAGACTAACATTGGGGATTTTTAATATCTTCTCTAAAAGAAATAAAGAAAATCAACAGGCTATATTTAAGCATGACGAACTACCTCACACGTTAAGGGTACAAATAATTCATATTTTACGAGACGCGATTGGTAAATATGCAAATGGTGCTTATTACCAAAATGAAGCTTCAAATGAAACTTGGGATTTTATTCACAAAGTACTATGTAAGGAGTACGGGGTTTTTTCTTTAAGCACAAAAGGACATAATTCACGCGATTATTGTTTCAATTTTCTACTAGACGAAGACTCAGTTGAAAGAGTTCTTGATATCATTGAAATATCTTTCAGAGTGATAGACATAGTTGTAAGGGATGACCACAGAAATTGGGTAAATAAAGAAATAATTCAAAGTCCAGAGGACGCAATTGAGGAACTCAATAAAAGGTTCCAGGAACATGGCCTTGGTTATCAGTATATTAATCAGAATATAGTTCGTGTAGATTCTGAATATATTTATCATGAGGCTGTTGAACCTGCTGTCAACCTACTTTTTGGAGAAGGATTTGAAGGAGCTTCAGAGGAGTTTATGAAGGCTCACCAACATTTCAAAAAGGGTAATGATAAAGAATCTGTGACTGAAGCATTGAAGGCATTTGAAAGCACCATGAAAACTATTTTTATAAAAAAAGGATGGAACTTGCCATCAAAACAAACAGCAAGTCCTTTAATTTCTGGGTTGTTTGAAAAGGAACTTATCCCTTCTAATCTTCAAACTCAGCTCAATTCGTTAAAGACGACGTTAGAAGGACTTGCAACAATTAGGAACCAGAATACCGGACACGGTCAAGGTGAAAAGAGCGTCAAAATTCCAAGATACCTAGTCGCTTATGCCTTACATTTATGTGCAACGAATATCGTGTTCCTTATTGAGGCATACAAAGAAAAAATGAAATGATAAAATGACTTAATGGTATTATCCCCTCATGGTAGACAGTGGAAAATGAGAAGATGTTACAATGAACTCAAACACTGGAGAACCGAAGGGGATTTTTGTTATGCCAGCGAAGAAAGGTTGAAATTTTAATCGATATAGTGAAGAAAAGAAGATAGAGGCTGTCTGTTTGCGAGTAGAAGAAGGATGGATGTACAGTCGAATCATGGAAAAGTTTAGAATTAGAAGTGAGAGCCAGATTACCATAGGGTTCGTTAAAGCCAAAACGAAGAATTTTATTTTAGTAGTGCTTATTTCCAGTACGATGTTTTATTATAAAAGAGAATGTTAGTGATTTATTGAATTATAATCACCCACAATATCCTAAAAAAATCACCTGCAAAAATCTGAAAACTATAAAAGATTATGAAGGGTGAAGTAACACAATATCGAATAAACGTATATAAAATAACATTTAAAAAGCCCTTTGATGTTTTGGGTTATACACAGAACGCAAGTACATCAATGTGAACGCGATCAATGTTTGACACTGTACTAAAACTTGAAACCCTTGGTGCCTCTAAGCGTCAAGGGATTTTTTTGGAGAAATGTCTATTGCCATTAGTGCCCACAGAATGACCCCAAAGTTCTGTAGTCTTTATATTTTTTCTACTATTTCTGTTCCTTCTCTTTTTCTAGAACGCAAGCTATGCAATTTTCTACAAAGTTCAACACTACTTCAGGTATGTGATATAGTCCTGACTTTAATGTAGGCAGCTTCATGACTTCCCAAAATGTCTCCTTCAATTTTTCGTCTCCATTAAAGGTTTCGTGTGATAGCTTTGTTAACTCGCAGGCAATGTTACAGCCTTTCTCAGATTCAGCTGGGACAGATTGTTGTATACACCGCTCAATCCGGCGTAGTAAAGAAATATATTGCTGAGTAGTCTGGATCTTACTACTTGGATTGGTTAGTGCACTTTGTAGAAATTCACTTTCGTCATCGTTGAAGTAATCGACCCATTGTTTAGAAATAGGCTGTACGTTATAGGCCCCAGATGAGAAACCTGGTCCCAGGAAAGTGTTCCTTCCAGGTCTATCATGTTGATCATAGACGTAGTGTTAGAAATACTACTTTGAAGAGTAGTGGCAGCTCTTGTAGATGATTATGATGAGGGACTAGTATATGGCGAAAAGATAGTTTGTTTATTACATTTTGAATGTCTTCCAGTGGTAGTGATAGCGATTTGAGTAGCGTTATCTTTTCGAGAGTAAATAAATCTTCTTCTGATTAATAACGACGTCCGTTATTTTCCATATAACTCGGTGTTAAGAGGCCGATTTGATCATATTAACGCAGCGTCCTTACGGAGATGTTCCGCTGTTTGGATACTTGTCTTGTAGTCTATCTATTCATGTAGTTTTCTTTTCTCCCCAAAAAGCTTGCAGGTGACGTAACGTCACCTAATATCATTGAATTATATCACAGAGGATTGAGGGAGTAAGAATAACAAGAAGAGAAATGTGGAAGAAAGTGGATCTATGGACATGGTGTGAGGTAGTTGCTTTATTCGCGCTTGAATTTGTATTCGTAATGTTTGTTATTAAATACGCGTTGCAGTAATTGTTTGAGAAATGGTTAGAGAATACACTTTATTCAGGAACACTTACATGGCTTACCATCGCGATTAAACTTTTGTTAGGGCTACATTTTGTTGCTTTACGACCGAAAAATCGGCCATGGGCAGATGTAGGAGTGAAGAGGTTTCCAGCAAAAAAATGGTTGGAGGATTGTACTTCGTCGGATACTAGTGCTCATTGTATCCAGTGTGATGACAGCTTATCTGACGAGTTTATTTGGAAATACGGTAGACAACAGCAAAACAGAGAGTCTGCAAGAAAACATCACAATTTTCACTATATTAATTGGTATTGTTTCGGCAGGGATCGTGTCACCAATCTATGAGGAAATATTTTATTGTGGATTTATTTATCGGTGGCTGCGGACTCGTGTTAATATGATTTGGGCGATTGTGATTAGCTCGCTTATCTTTACTTTTGCGTATTTTCCTACTATAAATGCAATGCCCGTGAATTTTATTAGTGGAATTGTGTTTGCATGGGCCTACGAACGCACGGGATCGGTCGTGCCTGGTATGATTTGTTCACGGTGTGTTTAATACAATAGCCGTGTTGTTAACAGCAATGGGTTAGAACGATGATTACTTTACGATTAGAGCTGATGAATCTATGTATTTCGGAATTAATTAGACGGGCAAGAGGGTTTTTAATAATTGGATACAAACCAAAATCCTTGTTGTTAATTGAGTACATTTCATACACAAACAAAGGACCAAATGAATTTAAACTAAAGGGGAATGAAATTGGCGATTTTACGAGATACATCTAGCGATGGTACTTATGTTGAATTTTCTTTTGTTAAGTGTATTCCAGGTGAATTTGAAGGTTGTCAGCTAAATTTTAAGTATTATAAAAATTATAAAAAAGTATATGATTTCGTTTTTGGTTGGACGAATCTCACCATTAGAGATTACATTGAAGTAACATCTGGTTTTCCGCTGGATATGTTAAATGACTTTATACTAAATAATTTATATATGTCTTTTGAGAATCACCTTTATGGATTGGAGTGGAAAAAGCGGAAAGAGAAAGATACATATCGATTAAGATTATATGATTCCAGAATAGACTGCCAACTGAATGTGATAGATACTGAAGTAAGGGAATTTGGAAATGAATTAAGGATTGAATGGGAAAAAGGACTTATCAATGTGAGATAAGTTGATCCTAATGATTAGTAGTGGAGTAAAACGTGAAAAGCAGAGATCTGAGCTGTAAGATCTCTGCTTTAAAAAATATAAGTGCAGTAATTTATTTATATTTAACTATAAAAAATCAATTAATGAAAATCACGGAAAAGACCAATAACTTTACCTAGTATCGTTACTTTTGTAAGCCGGAGAGGTTCATATGTAGGATTCTCAGGCTGAAGACGTACATGATCTTTTTCTTTATAGAACGTTTTCACTGTAGCTTCATCATCTTCCGTCATAGCTACGACGATTTCCCCATTGTTAGCCGTTTGTTGCTGACGAACAATGACATAATCCCCATTGACAATACCTGCTTCAATCATACTATCGCCTACTACATTCAACATGAACACTTTCTCTTCACCAACATATTGCATAGGTAAAGGGAAATAGTCTTCAATATTTTCTGTTGCAGTAATAGGAATACCTGCGGTTACTTTACCAACTACAGGAACTCTGACAACCGTCTGAGCAAATTGGCTTGTCTCATCTAACTCATCATGACTCAACAGTTCAATCGCACGAGGTTTTGTAGGGTCTCTTCGAATTAAACCTTTTTTCTCCAAACGATCCAAGTGTCCGTGAACAGTGGAGCTGGACGCGAGTCCGACAGCTTCACCAATCTCTCTTACGGACGGTGGATATCCTTTTAATCGAACTTCATTTCGTATAAACTCCAAGATTGCTAATTGCCTGCTGGACACCTTCGACATACCGTATCAACTCCACTTAATAACGTTTGGGAAAATTATAGCATAGAACCTCCGTTCGTACAAACGTTAGTTCTAAAATAGAACGAACAATTGTTCTAAAAAGTTATTGTCCAAAACACATGTTCGTGTTATAGTGATCAATATAGAAATGAGAACAAACGTTTGGAGGACGATATATATGCTAAAATACAGTACATACAACAGTATCTATAGCAATACTGAAGGAGTTAAGGATCATATTCTACTTGGTAAGTTACTTCATCAATTGATTTATAATAATAGACGCTTTTTGGTTCGGCTGGTCATTATTCTTAGTGTTGCTTTTTTATGTCTGACCGGGTTTATGACGATTTTTACTAATGCAAGTAAAATTGTTTCCTATCAAGAGTTTGTTGTATCTACAGGAGATTCTTTATGGTCGATTGCTTTGGATCATAAACCACAACGCATGGATACTAGGGAATATGTTGAACGAATCAAACAGCTGAATGTGATGGAAACGAGTGATATTCAAACAGGACAAGTATTAAATTTACCTCATGTAGAGTAAGAGAAGATACTTTTTATATTTCAGCATTTTTTCTATTAATAAAGTTTAATGAAGTTTTCTTTGAATTTACAATTCATGAATGCTGTCTATATCGTTTTTTTATGCATGACCGGCAAGGGCGCAATTTACAATTGTGTCCTTTTTTTGTTGTTTACATAAGGAGGTCTGACCATACAGGTATATACCTTGACAACCCTTTATTTACATGGCAAAGTTAAGGGGATTGTGCTTTTTTTAAGGGAGCAATTTAGATGAAGGAAGAGGATTCCATTATGCTAAAACTACTTTTATTCCCACGAGAAAAGTATAGGTTTAATCATAGTTATGAGTGGAGAGTTAGTAAATAACTACCATGATATAATAACTGCATTGTACAGATTTTAAAGGGGGATTTACATGGCAAGTTCATTTGAAAGAGCAGTCAAAAGGAATCAACACAAAGTAAATAAAAATCGCAAAAAAAAGGGACAACCCGTCCTTGGTTCCGGAATGGAAAATGAAGATATTTTCAAAGGAAGAGCGTTTATCTTTCCTTTCGTACTCGTTGTACTAGCCTTTATGTTCTTAACACTTAGTGGTCTTACAAAAGGCGGCGTGGCTGGATTTGATTGGGTTGTATTTGTACTTTATATGGGACTAGCACTGATGTATTTCTTCCGTCGTCCTTATCTTAAAGTAGGTAAGAAACGGATCAAGACCATTAAGCTGAGTAGAGAACGTTCACTTGGTGCAGAAGACATCAAACGCATTGTGGTAGATAAAGGTTCTATTATTATTGAACACAACGCTAAAGGCAGTAACTGGGCTTTCAGTCGTTTGCTTAATTTGTATGATACCGACGCAATGGGCGAAAGATTAATTTCCTTTGCACAGACACATCAGATTCCAGTAGAGGATAAGAAAGCTCTTAAAGAAGCTAAATAAATCGATGTACTCAAGGGGAGAGAACAAGATGTCAATTAAAGCAGTGATGTTCGACTTGGATGATACCCTGCTATGGGATGAAAAGAGTGTAGAAGAAGCTTTCTACGAAACATGTCTCTATGCCTCAAAAAAATGCGGTGTAGATCCTCATGAACTTGAAGTATCGGTAAGAAACGAAGCTAGAAAGCTGTATGAATCTTATGAAACATATCCATTTACGAAAATGATTGGCATCAATCCCTTTGAGGGACTATGGGCGAATTTTAATGCTGGAGAACAGCCGGAGTTCAGAAAGCTCGAACAATTAGTACCGGGATATCGTAAAGATGCTTGGACGAACGGACTTGCGGCACTTGGTGTGAATGATAGCGAACTTGGTGCGGAGTTAGCTGATAAATTTGGTAAAGAGAGAAGATCTCGTCCTTATATGTATGATGAGACTCTCGAAGTTCTCACAGAGCTGCAAGGTAAAGTGAAGCTGCTGCTTCTCACCAATGGATGTCCTTCTTTACAGCAAGAGAAGCTCGACGGTGTTCCTGACTTGGTACCTTATTTCGATCACATCGTTATTTCTGGGAAGTTTGGTAAAGGAAAGCCCGATGCTTCGATATTCCAGCATGCCTTATCACAGCTTGATGTGTCTGCTGAGGAAGCACTAATGGTAGGGGACAAGCTGACTACTGATATTAAGGGTGCGCTTTCCGCAGGAATTAAAGCAGTGTGGATTAACCGTAATGAAAAAACAAACGATCAATCCTTTCAACCTGATGTTGAAATTAAACATCTTACTGAAATTTACGAACTATTATCATAAAAGAACAACTTTAGATTTTACTTCCATGAACCGCTTGGCTGTTTGAATAAAACAGAAGCGGTTTTCTTTTATCTTTATACAAATAGAAGAGAGGATTTATAAAGATGAGACGATTAATTGTATTCCTATGTTCTACGATGATCTTTCTTATGTTATTAAGCGGATGTCAAAAGGAAGGAAATGAATTCACCGAGATGGAATTGCCTGAACCAATAAAGGTAGAACTCGTTGTTCCTGAAGGGGAGGCCATTGCAGTCTCTGACCGTGTACAATTGGAAGCCGTTGTTACTCAGCAAAATGAATACATAGATGATGCAGACGATGTAACATTTGAAATTTCTTTAGAAGGCAGTATAGGACTGGAAGTGGCGACGACATACGAAGGGGAGGGAAAGTATACCGCAGTTTATCAGTTTCCGGTTGAAGGAATATATAAAGTAACTTCTCATGTAACAGCGAGAGGGATGCATTCTATGCCATCGAAACAAGTAGAAGTTACTGAAAAATAGCCATAAAAAAACCACCCTGTGACTGATCTCTCAGGGTGGTATATTTACTTATCATATGAATTAGGCCTTGATAAAGCTAGGATCTGGGTACGGGTCTGCAACCCAGCCATTCTGCTCAATAAATAATCGAACAGCAATAATTTGTTTGTTATCCATAAGTGTAAAGAAGTGAGGCGTGTTTTCAGGAACAGAAATGACATCACCTGGCTCAAGCTCTACGTTAAAGTAGCCTGTTTGTTCGTCACCTTTAATGATAAAGATCCCTTTACCAGAAACGATTGCACGAATCTCATCTTCTGCATGCGTGTGAATTTCTTCAAACTTAGCAAGCTTCTCTTCCAGATCAGGAGTAGCTTCTGACAGAGTGATGATATCCCAGATTTGATAACCTCGGCGGGCAGCCAAATCTTTAATTTCGGTATCGTAAACATCCAGAATTTGTTGTTTTTCTTCATCATTTAATACGAAGTTATTTTGAAGTTCAACTGGAAGTTTAGAAGCATCCCATTTTTCAAAAAGCACTTCATATTGATTGAGGAAGGAACGAACATTATCTTCGCCTGTGATTCTTTCGTTCGTGTTTCGAATTAAGATTTCTGCCATTTACTTTCCCTCTTTTCCACTTGGTTTAATTGCTATTATAGCGAATATTCTCCTTTTTGTCGATTGACTTTTAGTCAGTTATCCTCATTATTATCCTGAAAACATTGTTATGACGAGGTTCTTTGTAATTTAAATATTCTTTCATAAAAATTCCTTTTCTGCTAAACTTAGACGTAACGTTTGGCGGGAGGTATAAGGGTGAATAAAATCAGTTTGCAAGAAGCATTACAGAAGCGAATATTAATCTTAGATGGTGCTATGGGTACCATGATTCAACAGGAAGACCTGACTGCTGAAGATTTTGGCGGGGAGGAACTGGATGGATGCAATGAAATGCTAGTGCTCACAAGACCTGAAATTATCCAAACAATACATGAACGTTACCTAGAAGCGGGTGCGGATCTTATTGAAACAAACACCTTTGGTGCAACTTCTGTTGTTTTGGCTGAATATGATATACAAGATAAGGCGAGAGAAATCAATCTGGTTGCTGCAAAGCTTGCAAGAGCAGCTGTAGATAAATATAGTACTCCGGAGTCCCCTCGTTATGTCATCGGAGCCATGGGTCCTACAACTAAGACGTTATCTGTAACAGGTGGAGTTACATTTGATGAACTAATTGAGAGTTATGAAGAACAGACTCTAGCTTTGATTGATGGAGGCGTTGATGCGCTTCTCCTTGAAACATGTCAAGATACATTGAATGTAAAAGCGGGTAGTATAGGAATTCGTAATGCTTTTGAAGCTCGTAATATAACACTGCCTATTATGATATCGGGTACCATTGAACCCATGGGTACGACATTGGCAGGTCAAAATATAGAATCTTTTTATGTCTCGTTAGAACATCTGAGTCCAATATCGATTGGACTTAACTGTGCGACAGGCCCAGAATTCATGAGAGATCACATTCGTACACTTTCTGCCATGTCAAGCGTTGCCGTTAGTTGTTATCCAAATGCCGGTCTGCCAGATGAGAATGGTCACTACCATGAATCCCCTGATTCTTTAGCTGTGAAAATCGCTGCCTTTGCGGAGCAGGGATGGCTTAATATTGCCGGAGGATGCTGCGGAACAACTCCGCAACATATCCGTGCATTAAAGGACAAGCTGGATCTGATTGAACCTCGTCCGCTAACGGGTACACACCCTCCGGCAATCTCCGGGATTGATCCTGTTTATATCGAACAAGACAATCGCCCTTATATGGTAGGGGAGAGGACGAATGTGCTGGGGTCACGTAAATTTAAACGACTCATTGTCGAAGGTAAGTATGAAGAAGCTTCTGAAGTCGCTCGCGCCCAAGTTAAAAATGGAGCCCAGGTCGTTGATATCTGTGTACAAGATCCTGACCGTGATGAGACAGAGGATATGCGGAAGTTTTTAGAGTTGGTTGTGAAAAAAGTGAAAGTTCCATTAATGATTGATACAACCGATGCTGATGTGATTGATCTCTCTTTACAGTATTCTCAGGGTAAAGCTATTATCAACTCTATTAATTTAGAAGATGGTGAAGAAAAGTTTGAAAAAGTGACACCTATTCTTCGTAAATATGGCGGAGCGGTCGTTGTAGGTACAATAGATGAGCGGGGTCAGGCGATTACCCGTGAAGATAAGCTTGAAGTAGCGAAGCGTTCGTACGATCTTTTAGTCAATAAATATCATCTGCGTCCTGAAGACATTATTTTTGATACCCTTGTTTTCCCCGTTGGTACAGGAGACGAACAGTATATCGGTTCTGCAGGAGAGACGATTGAAGGAATCCGTCTGATCAAGGAAGCATTGCCTGAAACACATACGATTTTGGGTGTTAGTAATGTTTCTTTTGGTCTGCCGGAAGCGGGTAGAGAAGTCCTGAACTCTGTATTTTTATACGAATGTACAAAGGCGGGTCTCGATTATGCGATTGTAAACACTGAGAAGGTAGAACGTTATGCTTCGATTACGCCAGAAGATAGAAAACTGGCAGAAGATTTAATCTACCGGACCAGTGACGAGACGTTAGCTGCTTTTGTAGCAGCCTTTCGTAATAAAAAAGTAGAGAAAAAAGAAAAAATCTCGAATCTTTCCCTTGAAGAACGTCTTGCGACCTATGTAGTTGAAGGCAGTAAAGAAGGCCTTATACCCGATTTGGAACTCGCGAGAGCGAAATACAGCCCGCTTCAGATTATTAATGGCCCTTTAATGAAAGGGATGGAAGAAGTCGGAAGACTGTTTAATAATAATGAGCTGATTGTTGCTGAAGTGCTCCAGAGCGCAGAAGTGATGAAAGCCTCTGTATCGTACCTAGAACAATTTATGCAGAAGAACGAAACTTCTGTAAAAGGAAAAATCATGCTCGCCACTGTAAAAGGTGATGTACATGACATTGGCAAAAATCTAGTAGAGATCATTCTAGCCAATAACGGTTACCAGATTGTGAATTTGGGTATAAAAGTACCACCGGAACGAATTATCGAATCTTTCCGTGAAGAGAAAGTGGATGCGATTGGTCTGTCCGGATTGCTCGTAAAATCTGCTCAACAAATGGTAATGACTGCACAGGATTTACGTAATGCGGGCATTGACGTACCTATTATGGTTGGGGGCGCTGCGCTTACACGCAAGTTCACGAGAACCCGGATCAGACCCGAGTATAATGGGATGGTTCTTTATGCTAAAGATGCGATGGATGGTCTTGATATTGCGAACAAATTAATGGATCCGGTGAGCAGAGAAGTGATGGTTATGGAGATGGAACGGGAACAAGAAGCGGAGGCAAATGCAGCCGATAAAGTGATTTCTCTTCCTAAACTTACTCGGGTTGAACGTTCCAAGATTTCAGTTGATGCTCCTGTATATCAGCCGCCAGATCTTGTAAGACACACGCTTCGTAATTACCCAATAGGACATATTCTTCCTTATGTGAACATGCAGATGTTGCTGGGTCATCATTTAGGGCTTAAAGGGAATGTAGAACAATTGCTAGCAGCTGGCGACCCCAAGGCGGTTCAGCTGAAGCAAACGGTTGATGAAATTATGGACCTTGCTGTAAGAGATGGAATTATTAAAGCGAATGCAATGTATCGATTTTTCCCAGCTCAGTCTAAAGGAAACGAAATTATCATATACGATCCCGAAGATCATACCAAAGTATTACACACGTTTGAGTTTCCTCGTCAAAAGGTCGAACCACATTTGTGTCTCTCGGACTTTCTGAAACCCGTAGAATCCGGTACAATGGATTATGTCGGTTTTCTCGTGGTCACAGCAGGACATGGAATTTCGGAACTCGCTCAGGTTTGGAAAGAAAAAGGCGATTACTTGAGATTTCATGCTCTGCAGTCGATTGCATTAGAAGTGGCAGAAGGACTTGCAGAACGCATTCATCATATGATGCGGGATACTTGGGGATTCTCAGATCCTCCTGAAATGACGATGAAACAGCGTCTAGGGGCCAGGTATCAAGGAATCAGGGTATCGTTTGGTTATCCGGCTTGTCCTGATCTTGAAGATCAAGGTCCTCTGTTTGAACTAATGCATCCGGAAGATATCGGGGTAGAACTGACCGAAGGATTTATGATGGAACCGGAAGCTTCGGTTTCAGCGATGGTGTTCAGCCATCCGGAGGCGCAATATTTTAACGTGGAAAAAGCGTGAAAATGTAGAACAAAGTAAGGAATCCTCCGATCCTAAATCGGGGGATTTTTATCATTCATAGAGTAAGATGAGGTGTAATATTATGGAATTATATTTTTTAGGAACAAATGCAGGAGTACCGTCGCTGCAGCGTAACGTAACTTCGATTGCACTGCGGCTAATGGAGGAACGCCGGTCGATGTGGCTGTTTGACTGCGGGGAAGGCACGCAACATCAATTTTTGAAATCACCCCTTAAACTTAGTAAGCTTGAAAAAATCTTTATTACTCATTTACACGGCGATCATATCTTTGGTTTGCCTGGCTTATTGTCAAGCAGGGCTTACCAAGGCGGTGTAACACCGCTTACGATATATGGCCCCCCTGGAATTCGTAAATACGTGGAGACTTCGCTGGAGTTAAGTCAGTCTCGTGTGAATTATGAGCTGAACATTGTGGAACATCAGGGTGGCATTATTTTTGAAGATGATATGTTTGTAGTAGAGTCGGCGCTACTTGAACATCGGATTGATAGTTACGGCTACCGAATCATGGAAAAAGATCGCCCTGGAAGCATTGATCCTTCAAAACTTGCCGTGCATGGGCTCAAACCGGGTCCTCTATTTGGAAGATTAAAACGCGGCGAAAGCATCGAACTTGAAGATGGTGTTATCGTTCATCCAGCAGACGTACTTGGCTCACCGAAACCGGGTAAAGTCATTACAATTCTAGGCGATACGAGACCTACCCCAAATGTGGTGCCTTTATCGGCAGGTGCTGATGTTATTGTCCATGAAGCTACCTTCTTGCATGAACTTGCTTCTACAGCTCACGAATATTATCATAGTACGGCCCTTCAAGCTGCTGAAGCGGCAAAAGAGGCGGGTGCAGGTAGACTGATTTTGACTCACTTTAGCTCAAGATACAAAGATGCAGAACATCTCGAACCCTTGCTTTTGGAGGCACAGTCTGTTTTTCCGAACACAAGACTTGCTATGGAACATGAGTTAATCCAAATCTGATTTTATAAGACTTGGAAACAAGTATCACTTGAAAAATAAGACGTGCAAATTGTGTGTTATTTCTGCTTTGCAATCCTCTTAAAAAGATTGTACGATGGGCATAATGCTTATTTATATAAGAATATGAACTTGTCTTTTGAAAGGAGTACTACAGCTATGAATTCACCTAAAGCTTACTTGTTAGACTTAGACGGAACAATCTATCACGGAAAACATCGTATTGATGGAGCGGATTTGCTAATTCAGCATTTAAAAAGTTCCAACATACCTTACCTATATGTAACGAATAATTCATCGAGAACACCAGAAGGAGTAGCAGAGCATCTAAGATCTCTTGGAATAGAAGCGGCCGGAGAAGAAGTGTGTACATCTGCGGTGGCAGCGGCTGAATATGTGGCTTCTGAATCACCTGGTGCCAAAGTTGCATTTATCGGTGAAGATGGACTGGAGAAAGCACTAATCTCCGCAGGACTTCATATTACCGAAGAATCACCAGAGTACGTAATTCAGGGTATTGACCGTGAATTTACATATGAAAAGCTGACAAAAGCGCTTCGTTGGATTATGGGAGGGGCAAAATTCATTTTAACTAACCCTGATCTACAGCTGCCAGCAGACGATGGACTGACACCGGGCGCAGGAACTCTGGGAGCGGCAATTGAAGCCGCATCGGGTGTGAAACCCGTGGTAATCGGAAAACCATCCAGCATTCTTATGAAGCATGCCATTGATCGTCTTGGTCTTCCTGCTAGCGAGGTTGCGGTTATTGGAGACAATATGCGAACTGATATTGCTGCTGGAGAAGCGGCTGGATGTCGTTCTATTCTTGTACTAACCGGAGTTACGACGGAAGCGAATCTAGAGACTCACATGCGTGCGACCGGCATTAAACCAAATGAAATTCATAAAAATCTTCATGAATTGATAACCACCATCTAACAAGAACATAGAATAAACTATTTATATAGCATCAAGGGAAGGAAGAGGTTCATATGCCGGAATTACCGGAGATGGAGAACTACCGAAAGTTATTATCTGAACGATTACTGGATCAATCCATTACGAACGTTACCATTAGTCGTGAAAAATCAATAAATGTAACTCCAGAAGTTTTTGAAAAAGAACTTGTAAATGAGCGGATTGTTTATATCGAGCGTAGGGGCAAACATTTGATTTTTCATATGAGTACGGGTAAAAGATTAGTACTGCATCTCATGCTGGGAGGCATACTTTATATCGGAACAGAACAAGAGCGTCCGAAACGGTCAACCCAAGTGGAAATAGAATTTGGTGAAGTCGTTCTTTATTTTATCGGCCTGAGACTCGGTTATCTTCACTTATTGAGTGCTAAAGAAACGGATGAGCTCATGAAGGATCTTGGACCAGAACCTCTTGACTATCGTTTTACGTTAGAAAAGTTCAAAGACCGTTTAAAAGGTAGAAGAGGTACGATAAAAACAACACTTGTGAATCAGCGTGTCATTGCTGGAATTGGGAACTGTTATTCCGATGAAATCGCCTATGCTGCCAGTCTAAGACCTGATACGAAAATACAAGATGTTCTTCTTAACGAGGATGCTTTATCAAGACTCTATCATGCGATCCAATCTGTTCTGCGCGAAGCGACTGCAGGCGGGGGTTATATGGAAATGCCGCTGTATGCAGGTGACGAATTGACAGGAAAGTATGATGAGCAGTGCCGTGTCTACGACCGAGAGGGAGAGACCTGCACGAGATGTAACGAGGGGATCATTAATAAAGTGGAGATTACCGGGAAGAAAGCATTCTTCTGCCCCGTATGTCAGCATTGAACCCTAACTTATATATAGGTAGTCATGTAAGTACTCGCGGGGGTTATTCGAAAGCAGCTCAAAGAGCATTTGATATGGGAGCCAATGCTTTTCAGTACTTTCCGAAAAATCCTCGAGGACTTCGTGTGAAAAATTTTGATATGACAGAAGCAATGCGTTGCAAAGCTTTCTGTATTAAATATGGGCTTCGATCTATCGCTCACTCTCCCTATCCTACGAATCCCGCTCTGGGTCATAGCAAAGGAGATCGTCATTACCAAGGGATGGTAGCTTCCTTACAAAATGATCTGCACATTGCGGAAGCTTGTGGTTCAGCGGGTGTTGTCGTTCATTTTGGGCATGCAAAGATGAGTGATCCGCTTGTTGGGTATCGTCATATTATTCAGTTTTTAGAAGATGTCCTAACAGGCTGGAAAGGCGAATCCAAGATTTTAATCGAAAATCAAGCAGGGGATCATGGCCCCATGGGTACGACTATCGAAGAAATGGTGCAAATACGAAATTTGTCCCGATACGCTGACTCGATTGGTTTTTGTTTTGATACGTGTCATGCCTATGCGAGCGGTCTATGGAATGGTTCAGAAGATTCAGAACTGATTGAAAAAGGACGAAGTCTGGGCTATTTTGATGCGCTTATTGCCATTCATGTAAATGATTCAAAGTATGGATATCGTTCTAATAAAGACCGCCATGAACGAGTGGGTAAAGGATATATAGGGGAGAACGGGCTAGCCTGGCTGTTACAGCAAAAAGACGTGAAGGGCTCTATATGGGTACTGGAAACTGAAACAGGTGAAGATGGAACTCATCAGGAAGACATTGAGTTAATTCGAACTTGGATAACTTGAAAGCTGTTTTAGAAAGGTGGGGAAGAATGAACTTATTTCTGGATGATTATCGAACATGTCCACCTGGATTTACACTTGCAAGGGATGTAGAAGAGTGTAAGCTGCTTCTTATTGAATACGATGTAAATATTTTATCGTTGGATTTTGATCTAGGTTATGGAAATCCGACGGGTCTTGATATTGCTTCGTTTATCGTGAATAAGCAGATGTATCCCAATGCAATTTATTTGCATACTTCAAGTGATGCTGGACGAAGAGCAATGTATGAATTACTATACATGAATAAGCCGGATCGTACCGAAGTTCATAATGGCCCTATGCCGCAGGAGCTACTTGAACAAATTGCGCAAGCATCGAGAACCAAACAATGAAACCTATTTCGCAAAATGAAATTTTACGAATGGCATGGGAAGGGAAAGCCTTTGCTCTGTATGTGTATACTCCTTTATGCGGCACTTGTCAGGCGGGTATACGAATGCTTGAAGTGGCAGAGTATCTCTTGCCAGAAGGGATCCTGTATGAAGCAAATATAGCAGATATCCAGAACGTGGTTCAGCAATATCAGATTACGAGTGTACCCGCTTTACTATTGTTTAGCGGAGAGAAGCAACTTCCGACTCACATTTATAAAATGGAATCGGCTCAGCATTTGTTGAATCAAATCAGGAGGGTGATTTCTTCATGATTGGGATGCAAAATGTATCACTTCAGCGCGGTGACAAGCTTATTCTTGATGATGTAAACATTCAAATGGGCAAAGATGAAAATTGGGTCATTTTAGGAAGAAACGGAAGCGGAAAAACGACGATTCTTGAAATGATGATGGGCTATTTGTTCCCATCTAAAGGGAAAGTGAACGTACTGGGATATACCTATGGAGAATGTGACGTCCGTGAAGTCCGTAAAGAAATCGGCTACATTAGTCAAACATTAATAGAAAAGCTGGCGTTAAAAGATCCAGTGTGGGAAGTAGTCGCTACCGGAGCTTACGCTTTTTTGCGTTTCTATCAGCACATCCCGGATGAAGTGAAAGAAGAAGCGCATGCCAAACTTGCGGATATCGGATTTTCCCATCTAGCACAACAGCCTTTTGGGACACTATCACAAGGGGAACGTAAAAAGGTGCTCCTAGCCAGGTCGCTTATGGCCCATCCCAAATTGCTGATTATGGACGAGCCCTGCGCTGGTTTAGATCTGTATGAACGGGAGAATATGTTGCTCGCGATAGATAATTTAAGAAAACAAGATATTGCTGTTGTGTATGTAACGCATCATATTGAAGAGATTATGCCCTTATTTACTCATATTGCGCTTATAAAAGATGGGAAGGTAGCTGCGGCTGGTCCTAAAAAAGAAGTATTAACAAAAGAAACAATAATGGAAACGTACGGAATTTCTGTGGAGCTGGATTGGTTTCATGAACGCCCTTGGATACGAGTATGCAGTGGAGGTTAATAAGAATTGAGTAATCAAGAACAGACGGCAGAAGGAATCACAACCCGTTTTATATGTACAGCAAACCATGGATTTGCTCCTTATGCACAAGAAGAACTTCGGAGAATGTTTGGAACTGTAAAAAGTACAATGCTTGTATCTGGTGAAGTGTTTTTAGCTACTTTGCCAACATCCCAGGGAGAAGTTGCAGAATTGCTGTATCAAACGCCTCCCATTTTTCTAAGACATTTGTTCCCTATCCACTTTGAAGTGGGGATGGACGATCAAGACCATGCGTATGATCAGTTATTTCGGTTTTTACTGAATCATAGTGCACTGCAAGAAGGCACATTCAGTCTGCAGGTAAGAAAAACAGAACGGAGCAATTACGAAGGAACTTCCGGTGCATTTAAACAGCATATCTTAAATGGCATTGAACTTCTCCCTGCGCAGCACGTAGTGCAGGATGCGGACCTTATCGTATCTGTATATCTTACAGAGGAACGTTTGTATGCAGGTGTATCTCGTGCAGAAGATAATCTTTCGGACTGGAATGGAGGAGCTGTTCGCTTTCAAAAGGAAGATGGGCAGATTTCAAGAGCTAAATTCAAACTGCTTGAAGCTGAAAAAACCTTAGGAATTCCTTTTTCATCTTTTCATCGAGCAGTCGATATCGGTGCAGCACCAGGGGGATGGACTTCCTTTTTGCTAGAAAGAGGGCTTGAGGTTACCGCAGTTGATCCTGCCAAAATGAATCCAGTTCTTCTTAAGAATCCTAGGCTTAAATATGTATCTAAAAATGCGGGAGATGTAAAATTCAAGGAAAATGAATTTGATCTTCTCGTATGTGATATGAGCTGGAGTCCCAAACTGATGGCGAGATTAGTTACCGATTTACTTTACAGTTTAAGACCTGGCGGTACTGCTGTCGTAACTGTAAAGCTAATGCACAAAAAACCGATGGCGTTGATTAAGGAAGTAACCAGTATGTTTGAAGATTCTCGAATGCAAATTCAGCATGCTAAGCAGCTTTTTCATAATCGGGATGAGATCACGTTGTATATGATTAAATATTAATCGTGGAAAAGAAGATGACTATATAGACAAATTTCTTTCGCCATATAAAAGAACATATAAAAAAGTTCTTTACATTTGGTTCATTCCTGTCATATAATGAATCCAAAATTAACCAGTACGAAAAACGAGGGAAAGCATCCCTGTTGTGTGAATTTGCAAGTAACGATTGCAAATTCAGCAATAGGGGGCTTTCTCTTTTTTTATGTGCATAAGGAGGTAATCATGCGGTTTCCTTCGCGTTTAGAAAGAGGTTCTATCCTCGGAGGGAGATACCAGATTGTTAGGAGTATCGGTTCTGGTGGAATGAGTCATGTATATATGGCAGAAGATTTAAGGCTTCCCGGAAAGAAATGGGCGATCAAAGAAAGCCTAGCGCATCCAGGATATCAAGGGAATGTAGTTACAGAAGCCGAGATGCTGATTGAACTTCAGCACCCTCGTTTACCACAGATTGTTGATTTTTTTGAACCCGATGCTGAAGGATATACCTATCTAGTGATGGATTACATTCAGGGGGTAACCCTTACTGAATATCTTAGCAAACATGATTTTATACTGCCTTTTGACAAGATCATTCTGATGATCCAAGAGGTAATGGAAGTTCTTGATTACTTGCACCACCGTTCACCGGCCATCATATATCGTGATTTGAAGCCGGGAAACATCATGATCACTGGAGCAGAAGAACTTCGACTTATCGATTTTGGGATTGCTCGAAATTATAAGGAGAATCATCAGCAGGATACAGTGAAACTCGGAACCATCGGATTTGCTTCACCCGAACAGTATGGCACTGGTCAGACGGATGTAAGGTCCGATTTGTATAGCCTTGGGGCATTATTCTTATATTTGATAACCCGGGGAGCACACAGCGAATGGATACCGGGCGTAGAGCAACTGCTACGGCATGAGGCATTTCGTCCTTATATTCCGATCATCAGGAAACTGCTTCGGTCTGATCCAGGGAGCCGATATCAGTCAGTAGAAGAGCTTAGAGAAGAGATGTTCAAATTATCACATCGCTCGTTACCTGGAATACAAGAACAAGGAGCGGTGTTCCCACACGGAACTTGTGTTGTCTCTGTTATAGGTACAGGACCTGGCGTGGGCGTTACTCATACTTCCATAGCCATTGCTCATTATCTGGCTAGATTGAAATGCAAGGTAGCCATTATTGAATTTTCTCAGCGAGCGACTGCTTTTTCGAGAATAGATTCGATTGCTCATGGAGAAGATGGCGTGACAGAAGAACGACGGATGTTTGAAATAACAGGAGTTCATTATTTTCGCAGAACAAGCAAGAAAGAGATTCTCCAGCTTTTAAATAGCAATTATCAATATATTGTTTTGGATCTAGGATGTGAACGTCATCCCTATTCCATGGAAGAGCTACAGCGAAGTGATGTGCCGATTGTGGTTGGAGGGGCCGCAGAGTGGAAGCAGTCAGATATTTATTTGTTCTCACGAAGTTATGATTCAACTGTTAAAGCAAAGTGGAATTATGTTGTTCCTCTCGCCGGAAAAAACACGGTAGTGAGATTGAGAAAAAACTTGAACTCAAAACATGTATACAGTTTGCCACTACAAATAGACCCATTTGATCAAGAAGATGAGGTAGATGAAGTTTTATCAGACATACTTAAGGATATTGTTCCTCCAGCGATAAAGAAGAGAAGCTTCTTTTTCAAAAAAAGAAATTAGGAAACAGCACTCAAAGTAAAGGGTGTAGATAGGAGTTCACTTGTGTCAAAACTTAGACGACAGAGCAAAAAAATGATCTATGCCGGTCTTGCAGGTGCAGGAGCTGCTAGTCTTCTACTCGGAAGTTATATGTTCTACGATTTTTATGCTGACAATGTGAAGAAGAATAAGCAAGAAGCACAGTATGAGATAAAGCTAGGCGAGCTTACACAGCAGTTAAAGGGTGAACAGAAAAATAGCAAGAAAGGTTATGTTGCTGCTCGAGATGTGAAGCCAGGTACGTTAATTCAGAATTCGGATGTGAAAGCTATCCAGATCTCTGCAGACCAGTCGCCAGCGAATCTAATGGATGACCTGGAGGATATAAGAGGTACAGTAGCAAAAATAGAACTGCAAACAGGAACAGTCATTACCGAAGCCATGTTGTATCAGGACGAGCCTACTCCAGCTGACCTAAGAAATCGTGAGATTTCAGTCATTAAACTGCCATCTGTATTAACAGCGGGAGAAATGGTCGATGTTCGTATTCAGTTTCCTACAGGTCAAGATTATATTGTTTTATCAAAAAAAAAGGTAGAGAAACTAAACGGTCCTACCATGTGGATCACATTGACGGAGGAAGAAATACTGACCTTGTCGAGCGCAATGGTTGATGCCTACTTACATAAAGCATCTCTCTATTCACTAAGTTATGTAGAGCCAGAATTTCAAGAAAGAGCTATTCCTACATATCCAGCTAACGAAAAGGTACTGCAACTAATCGAGGTAAATCCAAATATAGTAGAACACGCGGAACAGGCTCTAGCAAAACACTTGAGAGGGACACTAGAGAGTGCTCTTGCTTCCTCCCAGACAAACGTAGTTTCAGAATCAATTGAACAGGATCTTCTGACTTCGCGAGGCGGAGGTATAAGCTCTTCGGGAGAATCATGGCACACAGATCAAGATATGAACCGGACAAGTTCTGAAGGTTCGAGCGGAGCAGTAATATGGAAAGAATCTGCGTCTGAAGGACCCGAAAATTCCAAAGAAGTTTATGGTCCGTTAGCGGAACAAAATCAAATTTTATCACAGCCAGGGACGTCAAATCCTTAAGTGAAGGGTGAAGGGCTAACCAATGAAAACATGGATATTTGCAGGTTTGGCAAGCAAAACAGACGTAACATTATATCTTAGTAAGATCCTAGCGAACATGGGTTTTAAAGTACTGCTTGTTGATGGAACCGAATATGAACGCTATAGGTATAGCATTGATCCGATCTTTTTACCTGAGTGGATTACTGAGTTTGAAGGATTTGATGTAGCTTGCGGGTTTACAAGTTATAAGCGAATGGTGGATTACTTATCTAGTGTGGATGAGGATATAACCCATTATGATTTTATTCTTGTTGATGTCGAAAAATTAGATTTTTTATCAAAAGAAGAGTGGATATCAGCGGCAGCAAGACTATGGGTTAGTACGTATCGTCGTCAGCATCTTGAGAGAGGCAAAGAATGGATTTATAAACTTCAAGAGAAACTGCAAGTCGAAGAGTTACCGAACTTCTACAAACTTTGGACTCAGAATATTGATACGACAATAGATCAGTATGCATGGGGATTTTACAATGACATTCCTATACATTTTCATGAAACATCTGTTTCGATCTATTGGAATGAGATGGATATGGCGCTGCAAATTGAAAATGAACATATCAAAAAAATTCGTGTGAAGCCTTTATCAAGGCAATATAAGAAATCACTTACGTTATTGCTTGAACTCCTTACCGGATGGACCTATGTGGAGTCGAAAAAAGCCATATCCCTTACAGAAAGGAAGAGAGCATGAGTATTGTTACTTTTTGGAGTCCATACCAGCGTAGTGGCACCACATCAAACATGATATCAGTAGCTTATATGATTGGATTATCTGAGCGTTTACGTACCCTTGTCATGCATATGGATTATGCAGGAGAAAGCTGCGAGTTAGGGATGCCAATTCGTGAAACAAACACTGACTTTGTTTTGGATCAGTTATCAACAACCGGTTGGGATGCCATGTTTCGTTTGTATTCGAGTGGAAGTTTGACAAAAGAAAAGTTTAGAGATTGTACGGTACCTCTTCTGAGGAACCAGCTGGATTTACTTCCAGGAAAATATAGACTTCCGTTTACGGGAGAGATGGATCTTAGCATGAAGCAGATATCTTCTATTTTTAAAATTACGAATGCGGCGTATGATCTGATATTACTGGATGCAGGAAGTGGAGAAAGTTGGGAGAGAGATATCATGAAAGATAGTGATGTTGTGGTTGTCAATCTGAATCAGAATATGCGAGAAGTAGAACAATTCTTCACAAACACGAAGTGGAAGGAAGAATGGGAACAGAAGAAGATTATAATTTCACTCGGCTTATATGATCGTGACTCCAATTGTACTCCAGCCAATATTAAACGTCGTTTTGGTTATAGAGATCCAATCTTACCTATTCCATATTGCTCACCGTATAGAGATGCATGGAATCGAAGAGATATCGGTACTTACATTCATCAGACGATAAATATGGATAAGAAGAGCGGGGAAATGGGAGAACTCGCTGCGAGCATTCGTGAATTATCCAAAATGATTATGGAAAGTGCCGGTTTGCGCAGTATTCTAAAACAGCTCGAAAGAGGAGCATAACAGCTGGGAGGGAAGTCGAAATGAATATTTTCCTTCTGCTCATATTGTCTGCCAGTTGTATTCTTCTCTTATTCATCAAGTTAAGAAATAACCGAAAAATCATAGAGTCCATCCCTAAAAAAGGGAAGGAAGAAGAAGCAACATTACAGCATGTAACAGAGTATGTGAAACAGGCGTTACATGAGTTAAGTCATAGCCAATTGGCAGATGCAGGGCTGCACGAAGAGGAATATAAGCGGAAAATAAATCAAAGAGCTGAGATGAGAAGAGCTCTGAAAGACTGTATATCGGGTAGCATGAGTGATAAACATTATGTTAAGAAATTAATTACCGATGTACTTATTCATAGTTATGGACTGACAGAACGTAATATTAATGAAGCCATCCCATTTGATCGTCTTGATGAGTTAAGTATACAGGACCAATTCGAGATTATATTTTATATTTACCAGCAGCAATTTGGAGTAGAAGCATTATCAAAGCTCATTGATACATATGATTTGGCAGAACTCAGAAGGCAGTCTGAATCAGACTCAGGTGGATACTACGAAATTACTTCGAAAGACATTATGTATATTTTTGAGTGTGAATATCGCGAACTGCATTTTTTAGACAAAGTTAATATTCTCGTACAACGGGTTTATCAGCATTATAAAGGATTCTCGGTTGTTGATGATATTCGGGATCAGCAGATTGACGGGGTAAGTGCTGGGGTGAGCGGAATATTAGGACATGAGATGAATCCAATTCCAGATATGCCATTTCATATTCTTAAGGAAGATCATGATTATGAAATAGAATCAGAAGTTAGCCGCAGTACAGAAAGTGTATGGATTTTTTATAGAGGGAAGACGATCCATTTATCATTTTTATCTTTTGGTTCAGAACGTGAGCTGAAAAGGGTATGTCAGAATATATACAAGTACAATCATCCGGGTCAGTTATCAGAATCCAAAGGATATAAGGTGAATGAGATGAAGGACGGTTCAAGGGTAGTTGTCGTTAGACCGCCTTTTTCGGAATCGTGGGCATTTTTTGTTCGAAAGTTCGATTTACCGAGTGCGACATTGCCGAAATTAATAACGGGCGCTAACTCAGATATGGTTATTGAACTCATTCGTTATCTTATGAAAGGCTGCAGAATTACATCGATCACTGGTGCGCAGGGCTCCGGAAAAACGACCTTGTTAATGGCGATGATTGAGCATATTTATCCATATCATACCCTTCGTGTACAGGAAATGGCCTTTGAACTTCATTTACGAAAGCTGTACAGCAAACGTAATATTTTGAGCTTCCGAGAGACAGATCATATTTCAGGCCAACAAGGGCTGGATCTGCAAAAAAAGACCGATGGAACGGTTAATATTCTCGGGGAGGTAGCAAGTGATGAAGTGGCGGCTTGGATGATTCAAATGTCACAGGTGGCCAGTCTATTTACCGTGTTTACACACCATGCCAAAACGTTTCCTGATTTAATTTTTTCTTTGAGAAATTCACTTCTTAAAGTAGGAATGTTTAGACATGAACATATTGCGGAGGAACAGGTGGCAAGTGTGCTTAATTTTGATATTCATCTGAAAAAAGATGCGGATGGAGGAAGATATATTGAGCGGATTACCGAATGTGTCCCAGATCTAGCATCATCTCGCTCAGGTGGAGAAGCTTTTACCTATCGGAATATCGTGGAGTATCGTGCTGGCATGTATCATATGGTCTCTCCGATTTCATCAATTAATCAGCAGGAAATGATCTCACAGATGAGCTCGGAGGATGCTACGAAGTTCGAAAAGTTTGCAGCATCGTATTGGGGGAGAAGCCATGTCTCTTAAACAAGTGCTGTTTCTTATTCTGACTGTATCCATCTTAGGTCTGCTCATCATTTACGTTTTCATACAGCTTATGAATCGTAAGCAGAATTTTTCAGCTCATAGGATGGATAACCAAAAAATTAGCAGTCCAAAAAATCTCAGCGCTGTAGTGAAAGCTTTTCTCGTTCAGTCGTATTCTTATGCAGCTAAAATCCCTGGTGTCGCCAATTATATTCAACTTGTCCGTAAAAAATTAAGTTACCAATATGGAATGAGTGAATATTTACTGCGTATAGAGACGATGAAACAGACTTTTCTGATATGGGCTACCTTCCTTGTTTCAGGTATAGTTCTCATGACAATTCAGCCTGGCTTGCATTTCTTCATGTTGGTTTTGCTGGTAGGTATTGTAGTTAACAGTCTATTTCTAGATATGGCGGTCGCTAGACAAGAACGTAAACTTTTGTCTGAGATGGTAGAGTTATTTGCAGAAGTCAGGCATAGATACCATCAACATGGCATGGTGGAAGAAGCGTTATACGAAGCAGCCGAAGTGTCTCAAGGAGAAGCTGCGAGACATGCGATGCACATCTATGCTGCGCTAACATCTGTTCATCCAGATGAAGCTTTGGAACGTTATTATGAAACAGCCCCTAATCGATTTCTAAAAGCATTTGCTGGAATTTCTTATATGGTAATGGAGTTCGGAGATCAGGAGGCAAGGCAAGATTCCATCTATCTCAAGGGAATTGGCAGTTTAACTCAGGAAATCCATTTGGAAATATTACGACTTGCAAAGCTGGATTATTTATTAAAAGGTCTTAATGTGATTAGTCTTGCTCCGGTCTTTTTCACAAAACCCATAGAGGAATGGGCAAGAAACAGTTTTCCTACGATGAATGAATTTTATGAAAGCAAACTTGGATTTATTATTCTGTTGTCTATTTACATCATTATCATCGGATCCTATGCATTATTACAACAGATTCAGCGGACGCAAGAGACGGGTTATCGGGCTGACGACAGGAAGAGGATATGGGAAAAGCGATTGTATGAGTGGAAATGGATGCGGCAATTAGCATCGGCTTTTGGTCCGAAAACGGGCACTCGGTCCTATGCATCTCTTGTTAAGCTTCTTCGTGATACGAATACCCATCTCAAATTGGAATGGTTTGAAGTGAGAAGAATTACCTACTTTATCGGATGTTTTATTTTTGCCGTAAGCAGTGTCGGTATCTTGCATCATATTGAAAGAGATCATATCTCAAATCAGCCTGTTGTGAATGCTACTGTATTTGGAGAATTACCGCAAGCGGAGAAGGAAACCTCACTTTGGTGGATAACTCTCGACCAGAAAGTAATGAAAGATTTGAACATGAGTGCAAGCAGCACCTACGAACAGATTGAGAATTCTTTGCATCGTCACTCAGATAAAAAGTTGCTTCATGAAGATATAAATACTTCAGCACATCGAATTACAGAGAAGCTCCAGGCGTGGAATCATGAAGTTTTTCATTGGTGGGAACTGTTGTCTTGTCTGTTCATAGCTTACATAGGTTACCATCTTCCCTTATTGCTGCTCTACACCGAAAGGCGCTTTCGCAGAATGGATATGAGACATGAAGTATATCAGTATCAGACTGTAATTTCGATTCTTCGAGATATGGACCGAATGTCGGTTGAAGAGATACTCGAATGGCTGAATCGTTTCGCGGTAATCTTCAAAACTCCGCTACAAAAATGTCTTCTTCACTATGAACATGGCCCTGAAGAAGCGCTGGAACAATTAAAGGAAGAAATAACTTTACCTGAGTTTCAAAGGGTGGCAGACAAGCTTATACTGGCGCTCGGTACGATCACAATAAAGGAAGCATTCGATGATTTGGATCATCAGATGTCCTTTTATTTTGAACAGAGAAGACAAGAATATGCGAAGACGATCGAGACGAAAGCAGAATGGGGCCGTATCATTGGTTTTACACCGATGTATGCTCTAATCTTTCTTTATCTGGTGCTCCCGCTCATCGTGGTCAGTTTTACGCAAATGAATGTTTATTATGAACAAATTCAAAAAATATAAATGAGAACTCGGAGGCAGTAAAAATGAATAACGCATCTTCCGCATTAAAAGTGGCAGCAGGTATTTTTCTTACCATTGCCTTGATAACGATTGTCGTCATTCTCTTTATTTCTGCTCAGGAGGCAACCAAGACAGCTCAAAATAACTTTGCTGATATTCAGACTGAATTATCACAAACTTCATTTACCGTTTATGACGGAACGACGATTAGCGGATCTCAAGTAACGAATGCACTGCGTAAATTCAAAGGAAAAGACCAGTTCGGTATTTACATTAAAACAGGTAAAAATGCAGCAGGACAATGGTATGGATATCCTCTTAATGTAACAACAGAGTCTTCCGCATATGGCGAAGTAGTAGCACCTGAGGGGGCAACATTAGGTGCCGTTGAAAATACATTAAATGAACGTAAAAGCGAGTACGTAAATCCAAGCGGAAGATTTAAAGCTACTGTGGTGAAGGATAGTTCCAACGTGGTACGTGGACTCCTATTTACACAATCATAATTAGATGAAAAGGGGCGAGCAAGCTGGGAGAACATACACGAGACATCCTGTTTTTAAGTGCAGTCGTTAGCCTTTGTCTTGCCGCCTGCATTTTCACACTTTCTCTACTATCCAGTATGGAAGAAGCTGCTGAAGAGAGACGTAATCATCATGCAATAGAAGATGGAAGACTCCAAAGTGTGAGTGTATCACCCGTGACGGAATTAGTTGCAGGGGGATATGTACATGCACTTATCAATGAAGCCAAGAGTACGGAGAACAGAAGATCCTATGAATCCTACAAAATAAAAGTGAATGGTCTAGATCTAGAGGAAGCAACAATCGAAATAAATTCAAGTTACCTTATAGAATACCAAAGAGATTCAACAGGGGTTCTTAAGCAAATCTCTTTTTGGAAGGAGGGAATTGCTCCTTGGTAGACAGTCTTTCAAAAATGCTTGCCGCACTGCTTGCTGTAATTCTGTTATATATATATCCTGCGGCAGAGGCCGCAAACAGACAAGATGAGCTTTCTCAGCTGACCGTATATAATACGGTCACTAGCTTTGTTGATGCAGTAAGAACAAAAGGATATATCACTCCGACGATGTATAATCAGTTTCAACAGGAATTATCTTTAACCGGAAATACATATAACACCCAAATCGAACATCTTCATAAAAAATATGTCCCGGCGTATGATGACCCCGCCAATCAGATGGGTTTTACAGGCGAGTTTGATGCGGTTATGGATGGCTACTATAATGAGCAAATTATGCCTGTTTTATATCCGGACAATCTCGTTTCAACTGATGATCCTAGCCGAAAGTACTTTTTGACAAGCGGGGATTCTTTTCGAGTCGAAGTACAGAATACAAACCGCACACCAGGCGTTATTTTTCAGGAGTGGCTTCATTTTGGAGCTAAATCCGTGAACAGGGTAACCGCCAATTATGGGGGTATGGTGCTAAATGAGGATTACTGATTATTCCATTCTTTTTGTGATTATCATGTTTCCTTTCTTCTGGGTTTTTTCTCTACATGGGACGGATGACTTGATGGTAATGAGGTTAGAGCAGAAATATAACCAGTCGATTCAGACTGCGGTACAAGATGCAAGTCAAATGATGCATCAAAACGAGGACCCATCACTTGAAGCAAGTTATGATTCAGTCAAGCTGCTTAAGGTGGATAAAGATCTTCTACTCGATCGATTCATGCAGACCATTTCAATCAATTTTGGACTTGAGAATGACCTTCCTGCGCAGCAAGCTTTTCTTACCTACCTGCCGGCTCTTGTCGTTATCGATTATGACGGGTTCTATCTTTATCGTTCAACAGCTTACACGGATATTTCCGGAAATGAGGCAGAAGAGCATTTATGGACGGAGAAGAAATTGTATGTATATGAAGATGACGATGGCAACCTATTTCGATTTACACTGGATGATTATGTACACGTATATGCTCAAGGCACGGATCAGTGGATAGAGGGTTACCGGAATGAGCTGCAATTGCTAACCTCTATACCTTTATTACAAGATGCAGAAGGATTTGAAAATGTAAGAAGACAAGTCATAGTCAGCACAATTCAAGATCATCTTGCGAGCGCCATTTCATATCATAATGACCATATACTTCGTAATGGGAATGTATATCAGTTTACACTTCCTATCATTCCACAAGAAGAGTGGTACAACACGATTGATGATGTGGGAGTCATGGCTTTTATTCAGGGAATCCCTGTTGGTGATCAGTATTACAATAATTATGCTTTTGGAAGTGGAAGATTAGTGAAAAAAGATGTGATCATCGGTGCGATCGATGAATCGACAGGTTCTAAATATTACTATAAAAGCGGTTGTGAGTTTCCTTATAGGCCAGTAGAAAGGTTCAATAATGCGAAAGAAGCGGCCGCCTCTGGTTACTATGAGCGAACTTGTTATGAAGGACAAGGTAGTTTCTAGTTTTTTTCTCAAATATAATAACAAGAAGTTTATGGCTTATTAAAACTCCTTGTTTCGGTAGAGCTCTGTCTTGTGCTAATATATCATATTAGAGTGAAATATGAACAAGATAATATAGGCATACTGCCTTACAGATAGGAGCCAATCGCACGATATGAGTTTATTGACTGTTGAAAATGTAAGTCACAATTTTGGAGATCGTACTTTATTTAAGAATGTTTCCTTCCGCCTGCTTGCAGGAGAGCGTGTTGGGATTGTAGGAGCGAATGGGGTCGGCAAATCGACACTCATGAATATTTTAACGGGCAAACTGCTGAAAGACAGCGGAAAAGTGGAGTGGACACCAAAAGTTCGTTACGGTTACTTAGACCAACATACGAAACTAACTCCGGGAAAAACAATTCGTGATGTCTTGAAGGATGCATTTTTACCTTTGCTTGAACTTGAAAAAGAAATGTTGGAAATCACAGAACGAATGAGTGATGCCTCGCCTGAGGAACTTGAGCAATTGCTTGAGGAAATGGGAGAAATTCAGGAGCAGCTGGAAATCGGAGATTTCTACCTCATTGATGTAAAAGTGGAAGAAATGGCGAATGGACTTGGTTTGTCTGCTATTGGACTTGATCGGGATGTATCTGCACTTAGTGGAGGACAACGTACGAAGGTACTCCTCGCAAAATTGCTGCTTGAGAAACCTAATGTTCTACTCTTAGATGAGCCTACTAACTATTTGGATGTAGAGCATATTGAATGGCTTACCCGTTATTTGAATGATTATCCGTACGCGTTCATGCTTATTTCACATGATACGGAATTTATGAACAAGGTTGTTAATGTGATCTACCATTTGGAATTTGCGAAGCTTACACGCTATACGGCAAATTACGAAAAATTCCTTGATATGGCGGATATGAACAAAAACCAGCATATTGATGCTTATGAGAAACAACAGGAATTCATCAAGAAGCAGGAAGACTTTATTCAACGTAATAAAGCGAGATATTCTACGTCAGGCCGAGCGAAGAGCCGTGAGAAACAACTGGATCGTCTGGAACGAATTGATCGCCCAGAAGAAGCTGCGAAGCCTATTTTCGGATTTAAAGAAGCTAGAGCCAGCGGTAAAACCGTATTTGAAGGAATCGATTTTGAAATTGGTTATGACCGCCCACTCCTTCCGAAGATGACGATGACGATTGAGCGTGGGGAAAAAATTGCTATTGTCGGCTGTAATGGTGTAGGTAAATCAACGCTGCTTAAGACAATTCTCGGTAAAATTCCCGCATATAGCGGTAAAACTTACCTTGGTGACTTTTTGTTCCCATCTTATTTTGAACAGGAAGTTCGTCCTGAGAAAATCACACCGATCGATGATGTATGGAACGAGTTTTCCCATCTGAATCAGCATGAAGTACGTGCACACCTTGCTCGCTGCGGTCTTAAAAATGAACACATCACAAGACCTCTAAATATGCTGAGTGGTGGAGAACAGGCTAAAGTACGGCTATGTAAATTAATGATGCGCGAAACGAACTGGATTCTATTTGATGAGCCTACGAATCACTTAGACGTCGTGGCTAAAGAAGAGTTGAAACGTGCGCTAAAAGAATTTAAAGGTACTGTAATCCTTGTATCTCACGAACCTGACTTCTATGAAGATTGGGTAACCAAGATTTGGAATGTGGAGGAATGGTCTCAAGAAGCATAGTTTTATGCTAGTGAGGTTTTTTTTACAAATTTTCTCATCTGTGTTAGAATGAGCACCTGAACGTAACTTTATAACGACGAATCACTAGGGGGGCCGCTTGTCGGCTGAGATGGATATATTCCGGACCCTTTGAACCTGATCTGGTTAGAACCAGCGTAGGGAAGTGGGCTAGCAGACTTGTGCTAGTATGAGTTTTGACGTATTGAACAAAGTATATGGCTAAGTTGATGTGAAAGGGAGAGGAATTCCTTCCTTCTTGCTTTATATCGCTTTAGTGAATACTCATTTTCAATTTCGCCTAACCAAGCCACTCCTTACGAGGAGTGGCTTTTTTGCGTTCAATACAAATGAGTTATCAGCTAGGACAGATTCATACCAATTGTAAACTGCTAGATGAAAGCGTTCGGTATGGTCTCACAGTTGAGTTTGGAAGGGGGATTTGCTTGCCTAGAAAATCGATTGAATTTCATGTGATTTCCTCTCCGCAGATGAATCAAGATTTAGAACCAAGCCGTTTTGCGGAGATTTGGCCGTATATCACTTCATTACACCTTCGGAAGAAGGAGAGTGCTTACGAAGAAATGGAGAAGATCATACACCGATTGCTAGAGCTAAAGATCCCTATGAATAAGTTGACCCTGAACCGTCACAAGGAACTTGCGCTTGCCTACAAAACAGGAGCTCTTCATGTGGGAGTGCAAGAAATAAGCCTGGCTTTGAAAACTACGTTGTACAAAAAAGAAGATGGGGCTGCAGTTTCAACTGAACGACCTATCAGACTTGGTGTCTCTGTCCATTCACTGGAAGAAGCGAAGATAGCTGAACAAGAGGGAGTAGATTATATTTTTCACGGGCATATGTACCCTTCTCATAGTAAACCTGGCATGCCCCCAAAAACACTTTCTTCGCTTCAGGAGATTTGTGAAGTGATTAACCTGCCTGTTATCGCTATTGGTGGAATTACACCTTCGCGGGTTGAAGAACTGATGTGGGCGGGTGCAAGTGGGATTGCCGTAATCTCAGGAGTATTACATTCGGAAGATCCGCTGGAAGCTGTCCATAGATATAGAAAAGAATTAGATAAGTATGGGGATATCAAGTAGCAGGGGATGGAGGGGAAGGTAGTTGACTTTAAACAGATTCAATCAGGAAAAGAAACGAAATTCGGAAGTGCTTGTTATTGGAGGCGGTGTCATCGGATCCGCTATAGCTTACTACTTGTCATGTGATGGAATGGATGTAATGCAGCTCGAAGGTGCTCGTCAGGCAGATGGAGCTTCTGGTCATGCAGCGGGTATGCTTGCAGCAGGGCTTGAACATTTTTCTTCAGAGGAGCTTAGGAAATGGGCGAAGCGCAGCCAGCAGCTTATGGGACCATTAATTGATGATTTAAAGCTACACAGTGAAGTCAATGTAGCCATGAATGATTATGGTTTTGTTGTTCCTTTTTTGGAAGATAAGTATGAAAAATTCTCTAAAATCATAGACCCCGCAAAGCAGGAATACTTATGGGACAAGAGCAAACTCCAAGGTGAAATCCCGTGCATCACGGGGAAAGCAGGAGGTGCTTTATTTTATCCAGAGGAACATCAACTGTTACCAGCCGAGTTAATCAAAGCCTATATCAAAGGTGCACAAAAGAAAGGAGCTGCTTTTATCGATCAATGTTCCGTTTCAAGGCTGTTACTCGAAAATGGACGTGTTACTGGAGTAGAGACGAATCAAGGTATTTATAGAGCAGATAAAGTAGTGGTTGCGACAGGACTTGGCAGTGATGCATTCTTGGGGTCCATCGGTATTGAACTGAATACCTATCCTGTAAAAGGCGAGATGGTAGCTCTATCAATGAATAGCGAAACCTTGCATTATACGATCTATACTCCTGATGTTTACATTGTTCCAAAACCAGATCAAGAAATTTGGATCGGTGCCACGAGTATTCCTTACGGAAATGATAATAAGGTAAGTGCCTCTGCCCTGAATACCCTTTTACATAAAGCAACAGGTTGGATTCCTGATATAAGAGAAGCCTCTTTTCTGCGCACATGGGCAGGCCTAAGGCCACAAACAGTAGATGGATTACCTTACATAGGCGCTTATTCTGAAGTTCAAGGCTTGTATCTTGCTGTAGGTCATTATCGGAATGGGATTTTACTTAGTGCAGTTACAGGAGAGACGATAAGCCGCTTGTTATCTGGAGAAACGGAAGATGAGATCGGTATTAGGTCCTTTTCAGCAAGCCGGATTATAAAGGAGAGGAGGGGAATTCATTGAAACTAAGAGTAAATGGACAGTACATTCAAATAGAAGAGGATCAGTTCACTGTCACAGATTTGCTGGAGTCACTAGACCTTGGTGTAAAGACCGTTGTCATTGAATGTAACGAACAAATTTTGACGAAAGATATGCATTATAGCACATTGCTAAAAGATGGAGACCATATCGAAATTGTACATTTCGTAGGAGGGGGATAATGATGTTAACGATAAGTAAATATAATTTTCATTCTCGGCTATTGCTCGGAACAGGTAAATTTGAGAATCTGGATGTACAAGGAAAGGCGGTTGAAATTTCAGAAACAGAGATTCTTACGTTTGCAGTACGCAGACTCAATTTAGATAAGAAAAATGAACCTCATTTTCTAGATCAGCTCGATCTCATGAAGTATACATTATTGCCTAATACCGCTGGTGCAAAAACCGCCGAGGAAGCTATACGAATTGCAAGGCTCGCGAAAGCTTCAGGTCTATGTGATATGATAAAGGTTGAAGTCACCCAGGATGAACGAACACTTCTTCCTGACCCATTAGAAACGGTAAAAGCATGTGAAATCTTGCTTGCGGAAGGCTTTATCGTCCTTCCGTATATATCGGATGATGTCATTCTTGCAAAAAGACTTGAAAGGATGGGTGTTCATGCGCTTATGCCTGGAGCGTCACCAATCGGTTCTGGACAAGGCATTAACAACCCAAGAGCACTCGAATTCATTATAGAACAAGCGGCTGTCCCTGTTATCATTGACGCAGGAATACGTTCACCTCGCGATGCAGCGTATGCCATGGAACTAGGTGCAGATGCGGTGCTTCTAAATTCAGCAGTATCTGGCGCAGGAAATCCGATCGTGATGGCAGAAGCAATGAAATATGCAGTCTGGGCAGGAAGGAAAGCATACGAGTCCGGGATGATTCCCGTGAAACGGTATGCTGCAGCAAGTAGTCCGCTGGAAGGGATGTTTGAAAATTGAACAAAGAAGTTTCTTCTACTCATAAAAACGAAGAAAAGATAGAAGCTCAGCATCATGAACGATACTCAAGGCAGGAGCTTTTTGCTCCGTTTGGAGCCGAAGGACAGAAGAAATTAATGGACAGTCATGTGCTTATTATCGGTGCGGGTGCACTAGGCACAGGGATCGCAGAGACGCTCGCAAGAGGAGGCGTAGGTCATCTTACGATCGTGGACCGCGATTATGTGGAGTGGTCTAATCTGCAAAGACAGCAGCTGTATAATGAAGATGACGTAAAGCAGAGGCTTCCAAAAGCGGTGGCCGCCCAGAAACGGCTGCAGGCGATTAACTCTGAAATTACCATTGATATTCATGTTATGGATGCAGGGATTGATGAACTAGATGAATTGATCGAGGCTGCAGACTTAGTTATGGATGCGACTGATAATTTTGATACAAGACTCATTATTAACGACCTGGCTGTGAAATATGGCACTCCATGGATTTATGGAGGCTGTGTTGGCAGTTACGGAATTACTTATACTTTTATTCCCGGCAAGACGCCGTGTCTAAATTGTCTGCTAGGGGAAGTTCCGCTTGGCGGGGATACATGTGATACTGCGGGGATCTTACCTCAGACAGTACAGATGGTAACGGCTAATCAGACAATGGAAGCCTTTAAATGGCTGAGTGGGAATGTTGATGCTATGCGTAAAAAGTTATTATCTTTTGATATGTGGCGTAATGAATATACATCGATTGGTGTAGATCGAGCTAAGAATCCAGCATGTCTTTCTTGCGGAGCGAAACGCCAGTATCCTTATTTAAATGCCGCTAATAACGATAGGTCTGAGGTGTTGTGCGGCCGGGATACGGTACAAATACGACCTGCTCGTAAATTAGAGTGGGATCTGGAGCAGGTTGCAGAGCGCCTTCGCAGACTGAATCAAGGCAAGGTAGAAGTTAATCCTTTCTTAATTTCTTTTCAACTTGATGCACAGCGAATGGTTATTTTTAAAGACGGGCGGGTTCTCGTACACGGTACAAAAGATAAGGCAGCAGCAAAAACGTTGTATCATCGCTATTTCGGCTAATTCTTATAAAAATCATTCATAAAAAAACCATTCACGAATGAAGTGAATGGTTTTTTGTTCTGTCATTACTCATCTCTACTCTCAATAACCAGGAGTAAACCTTCTTTTATGGTTATTGTTCCTGTTTCATGTAGCAGCCGATTACTGATCCCAAGAGATTCACCAATAGAGAGTACGGCATCATGAAGTGGATACATAAATCCTTCGAGCGTAATTCCGGTAACCTCATTCGACAGAGGGATGAGTGATACATAAGGAAAATCATTACACTGAACGATATAAACCGAATCGATTAGTGATATACGGTTATGTTGATTTCGGATAGAACATGAAATTTCACGTCTCAGTACCTTAGACATAATCTGAATATTAGCAAGCGTATGATCCATTCTTGTTCCGATTGCACCGTAAATAATAATTTCTTGAGGTTTCATTTTAATTGCATATTCTAAAGCCAATTCAGTATCAGATAAATTCTTGTTAATCGGGTCACAACTAACAAATTGTTTGCTGTTTTGCTGTATTTTACGAAGCTGGTCTTCTGTAACTGAATCAAAGTCCCCTGCAGAGAGATCCGGTGTAATTCCATGCTGGACTAGAAACCATGCACCATAATCAGCACCTATGACAGTATCTCCCGGCTGTATTTCTTTGATATCAGTTTCTTCGAGTGAGCCTCCTGTAAAAATAATTACTCTTTTTGTAGTCATTCTGACACCTTCTTGAATGTGAGTTCATTACTACCCTTGAGTATATATGACATTTTCTTGTTGCACAATCTGCCGAAAGTCTTCTACAATGTAAAAAGTGTGTTAATAAAATGACTTATAAGGTGAGGTTAGAAGCCGCAGTGGATATGAGTGTTTTTGAAGTGTTCAGTATTATAGGAACGATTGCTTTTGCGATGTCGGGAGCTTTTGTTGCCATGGAGGAAGATTACGATATCTTAGGAATTGTGGTACTCGGATTGGTGACGGCCTTTGGCGGGGGGGTAATCCGGAACGTTCTTATCGGAGTTCCTGTTACAACGCTCTGGAGTCAGGGCACCTTAATTATGCTTGCACTTATTTCTATTGCGATTGCTTTTGTGCTGCCTATTCCGTGGATTGGTCATTGGAAAAAAACAGAGATGTTTTTTGATGCCATTGGGTTATCTGCTTTTGCTATTCAGGGTGCGCTTTATGCTACAAAAATGAATCACCCGATCAGCGCGGTTATAGTGGCAGGGGTTCTGACTGGTATTGGCGGAGGTATTATTAGAGATTTGCTCGCAGGACGGAAACCGATGGTCTTAAGAGATGAAATTTATGCGGTGTGGGCAATCATGGCGGGACTTCTTATTGGTCTGGGTATGACGAACAGTACAACGAGTCTGCTCATTCTTTTTACAGTAGTTGTTATGCTGAGAATGCTATCTGTGCACTATAAATGGAAGTTGCCTAGAAGATCTCTAAGACCAAGTGAAGAAGTGATATTAGAGGCTGGTGCTAACAACCATCAAACGAAAAGTTTGTAAGGGGAGGAGAGAGATATGATACACGTTTTGTTTGTTTGTTTAGGTAACATATGCAGGTCGCCTATGGCGGAGGCGGTACTGCGGCATAAAATTGCAGCTCGTCATTTGGATGGTAAAATAGTAGTGGATTCTGCAGGCACGGGGATTGGCATATCGGTAAACCTCCTCACGAAGGAACAAGCTCATTACTAACTTCCAAAGGCATCACTTATGAAGGGATGACCGCGAGACAAGTGATAGAAGAAGACTTTGTTAATTTTGATTATATTATCTGTATGGATGATTCAAACGAACTCAATCTTCGCAAACTACGGGGCGCGGAAAATGCCAAGATTATTAAGTTTATGGATCTGCTTCCTGATGAGCAGGTTAGAGAAGTACCGGATCCTTATTACACGGGCAATTTCGATGAAGTGTACCGGCTTATTGATCTTGGGACGGAAGTATTGTTGAAGCAAATTATAGAAGAAAATTAGCATAAAAAAGCCGGCTCTGTGAGCCGGCTAATATTATAATTTTAATGAAAGCGATATCATTAGGTCGATATGAGTTGTTATACCTGTAATCAACCTTTATTGAGGAAGTGCATCAATGCATCCGGCAATTCATTTTGCCAGAAACCCCATTGATGCTTACCGTCTTTTTCAGCATAAGTTACCGCAGCACCGCGATCTTCTAGAAGTTTGCGAGTTTTTCGGTTGAGGTCTACAAAGTCATATACGCCTGTATCGGCTTCGAAATCTCTTTCTTGGAGTCCGACAATCATCCAAACTTCAAGTGAGGACAAGTCGGTTGCTTTCGCGTAAATGTCTTGGGATTCTTCATAAAAAGCACCAGACATACTGATGACTTTGCTAAATAGGTCTGGATACATCAAGGCCAAGTGCAGCGATACACTTCCACCAAGCGAATCGCCAGCCAGAATACGTTCGTCTTTAGAGCGGCGAACAGGATATTTTGCTTCGATAAAAGGAATAACCTCTTCTGCAAAAGCAGAAGTGTACTTATCAAACAGGTTGCCAAAGGGAGCGTATTCCTGCGTTCTAACTTTCACATTAACTTCGACGCCGACGATAATAAAAGGTTCAATGCCTTCATCGAGTATAAGACGGTTAGCCGTTGTAGCGATCCGACCGAAGTTAAAAAACTCTTCGCCGTCTTGACAGTAAACGACAGGATAACTTAATAATTCATTGTAACCAGGCGGGAGATAAATGCGAAGATTACGTGTTTCATTCAAAAATTGACTGAACATTTCTTCTTTTAAAATCGTTCTTTTTAAATAGCGAGAATCCGTCATGATTGGTCACCTTTTTCGTCTGTTTTTGCAATCATCTTAACAATAAGATAAGATTAAACGTAAGTGCTTACGTTGTACAAGCAATGGTTTTAGCATGAAGCTGTTATACCATTTTGTATCACCTGTTATACAAACAAAAAAAGACTGAAGTTAAAAAAATCAACGTTTATCTTTGACGTATGTACCAAGACAGGTGTATAATAATTCTATAACAGCGGAACTTGATATTCAAATTTTTTGTTGAGGTGAAGAAAAAAATGAGCAAGGTTCCTTACGAAGTATATACAGAGGAAGTAGAAGCTCTTACTGTATTGTCTCCAGACGGTGAAATCGTTAATAAAGAGATGATGCCAGAGCTTTCCGATGATCAATTGAAAGAAATTATGTACCGTATGGTATTTACGCGTACTTGGGATGATCGCGCAGTTAACCTGGGCCGCCAAGGACGTCTTGGATTCTACGCACCAGTATCTGGTCAAGAAGCTTCCATGATCGGTAGTGAGTTTGCACTTGAGAAAGAAGACTATGTAGTACCGGGTTACCGTGATATTCCGCAACTCGTATGGCACGGACTTCCACTTTATCAAGCATTCTTGTATTCCCGCGGACACCAACACGGTGGACAAATTCCAGAAGGCGTAAACGTAATGATGCCGCAAATCATCATTGGTGCACAAATTCTGCACGCAATGGGTATTGCAATGGGCTTCAAATTGAAAAACCAAAAGAATGTTGCAATCACTTATACAGGTGATGGCGGTTCTTCTGAAGGTGACTTCTACGAAGGTCTTAACTATGCAGGCCGTTTCAAACTGCCGGTTATTTTCTTTGTACAAAACAATGGTTATGCCATTACAACACCTTTCGCGAAACAAACAGCTGCTCTGTCTATCGCACATAAAGCAGTTGCTGCAGGTATCAAAGGCATTCAAGTTGATGGAATGGACGTTTTCGCAGTAATCGCCGCTGTTAGAGAAGCTGCTGAACGTGCTCGCAACGGAGAAGGCGCAACTTTGATCGAAGCTTTGACATATCGTTACCGTCCACACTCCTTGTCTGACGATGCTTCTAAATATCGTACAAAAGACGAAGAAGGCGAATGGAATGAAAAAGATCCAATCAATCGTCTTGCTAAGTACCTTGAGAAAAAAGGTCTTTGGACTGAAGAAGATACAGCTCGCGTGAAAGATGAAGCGAAAGCGAAAGTGAACGAAGAAATCAAACGCGCTGAGAAAACAGAAAAAATGACAATCTCTGGTCTGATCGACAGTATGTTCGAACACACACCAAAACATATGGAAGAACAAAAAGCAGATTTCGAATAATTTCGAAATTCGGTAAAGGCTTTTTATAGAAGTGTTTGCCACAGAATTTGTGGCTGAACCCTGATCCTTGTAACTGCTTGTACATATCAAGCTGACAAAGGTCGCTGGGTGGTCATAGGAACTGTTAAATGTTTAAGGAGGAAATGAAGCAATGGCACAAATGAACATGAAAGAAGCGATTCGCGATGCAATGCGCGTAGAGCTCAAACGCGACCCGAATGTCCTGGTTTTCGGTGAAGACGTGGGTAATGTTGGCGGTGTATTCCGTGCGACTGAAGGTCTTCAAAAAGAATTTGGCGAAGAGCGTGTATTCGATACACCGCTTGCTGAGTCTGCGATCGGCGGTCTTGCAGTAGGTCTTGGTGTTACAGGTTTCCGTCCTGTTGCTGAAATTCAATTTGTAGGATTTATCTTTGAGGCACTTGACCAAATTGCGGTTCAAGCTGCACGTATGCGTTTCCGTTCAGGCGGTCGTTACAACTCCCCAATCGTGTTCCGTACACCTTTTGGCGGCGGCGTAAAAGCAGCTGAACTTCACACAGATTCTCTGGAAGGTTTGCTAACGCAAACTCCGGGTATTAAAGTAGTAGTCCCTTCTAACCCTTATGATGCAAAAGGTCTTTTGATCGCATCTATTCGTGATAACGATCCTGTATTCTTTATGGAGCATTTGAACCTTTACCATGCGTTCCGTGCTGAAGTACCTGAAGAAGATTATGTGGTTGAACTTGGTAAAGCAAATGTTGTACGCGAAGGTTCTGATGTAACGATCATTACTTACGGTATGATGGTTCACACTTCTGTGAAAGCTGCAGAAGAACTGGAAAAAACAAAAGGTATTAAAGTAGAAGTTATCGATCTGCGTACAATTAGCCCAATCGATATCGATACGATCTTGGCATCTGTGAAGAAAACAAACCGCGCAATCGTGGTTCAAGAAGCACAAAAGAGTTCTGGCGTAGCTGCTGAAGTCATTGCACAAATCAATGAAAAAGCAATTCTACACTTGGAAGCTCCTGTTCTTCGTGTTGCGGGTCCAGATACAATATATCCATTTGCGCAAATCGAAGACGCTTGGCTTCCTACACCTAATCGCATCATTGCAGCTGTGAACAAAGTACTCGAATTTTAATTAGGGATTTAAACTAGGGAGGTAATACAAGTGGCTAAATTTAATTATAAATTCCCTGAACTTGGGGAAGGTCTTCACGAAGGCGAAATCATCAAAATGCACATCAAACCAGGTGATAAAGTTACTGACGACGATATCATCATGGAAGTTCAAAACGACAAGGCAGTCGTAGAAGTACCTTGCCCTGTTAACGGTACAGTTACAGAAGTATTCGCTAAAGACGGAGACATCTTTAACGTTGGCGCAATTGTAGCGGTAATTGATGCTGAAGGCGAAATTCCTGAGCAAGACGAAGAAGAAGCTTCTCAAGAAGCAAATGCAGCACAAGGTGGAGCCGACACTACAGATTCCCCTGCTAGCAGCAGCCCAAGTGAAGCAAAAGAAGGCGGAGAAAAAGGTGTTTCCACAGCTTCTAGCAAAGAAGTTTTGGCAACTCCTAGCGTTCGTAAATTTGCTCGTGAGCAAGGTGTGGATATCTCTGAAGTTACGGGAACTGGCAACAACGGTAAAGTAACGAAAGAAGATGTAGAAGCATTCAAAAATGGCGGCGGTAAAGCAGCAGCAGCTCCTGCCAAAGAAGAAACTGCACCAGCAAGTGCTCCTGCAGCAAGCGCTGGCGTTAGCACTCGTGCAGAAGAAGAGCGTGTTCCATTCAAAGGAATCCGTAAAGCTATTTCTAACGCAATGGTTAAATCTGCTTACACAGCACCTCACGTTACAATCATGGACGAAGTTGATGTAACTGAACTTGTTGCATTCCGTACTCGCATGAAACCGATCGCTGAGAAAAAAGGTACAAAAGTAACTTACTTGCCATTTATCGTGAAAGCACTCGTTGCAGCAACTCGTGAGTTCCCTGTAATGAACGCAATGATCGATGAGCAATCTAATGAAATTGTATACAAAAAATACTACAACATCGGTATCGCTACAGATACAGACAACGGACTTATTGTTCCAGTAATTCATGATGCAGATCGTAAGAGCATCTGGATGATTGCTGATAGCATCCGTGATCTAGCTGCACGTGGTCGTGAGGGTAAATTGTCTGCTAACGAAATGAAAGGCAGCACAATTTCTATCTCTAACATCGGTTCTGCAGGCGGTATGTTCTTCACTCCGATCATCAACTTCCCAGAAGTTGCTATCCTCGGAACTGGACGTATTAGTGAAAAAGCAATCATTAGAGATGGTGAAGTAGTAGCAGCTCCAGTAATGGCTCTGTCTCTAAGCTTTGACCACCGTATCATCGATGGTGCTACAGCACAAAACTTTATGAACTATATTAAATCCCTTCTCGCTAATCCCGAGTTGCTGGTAATGGAGGTATAATAATATGGTAGTAGGCGACGCTTCTCTCGATATTGACACTCTAGTCATTGGTGCAGGCCCTGGTGGTTATGTAGCAGCAATTCGTGCGGCTCAGCTTGGTCAACAAGTTTTGATCGTTGATAAATCAGAACTCGGCGGTGTTTGTTTGAACCGTGGTTGTATTCCTTCCAAAGCATTGATCTCAGCAGCTCATGCTTTCGAGAATGCAAAACACGCTGATCAATTCGGCGTAACTGCAGAAAACGTAAAAGTGGACTTTGCAAAAACTCAAGAATTCAAAAACGGTGTTGTTAAAAAGATGACTGGCGGCGTTAGCGCTCTTCTTAAAGGCAACAAAGTTGAAGTATTCAACGGTGAGTGCATGTTCATTAATGAAAACGAAGCGCGTGTATTCAACGATCATGAATCTCCGCGTTACCGTTTCAAAAATGCAATTATTGCTACAGGTTCCCGTCCAATTGAACTGAAACCTTTCCCATTTGGCGGACGCATTCTGTCTTCTACAGAAGCTTTGAACCTGCAAGAAGTACCAGCTAGCATGATCGTTATCGGCGGCGGCTATATCGGTGCTGAGCTTGGTCAAATGTACTCCAAATTCGGAACCAAAGTAACCATTATCGAAGGTATGGATACTGTTCTTCCTGGATTTGATAAAGACATGACTTCGCTAGTTGCGAAAAACATGAAGAAAACAGGCATCGAAATCGTAACAAACGCAAAAGCAGAATCTGCTGAGCAAACAGATAAAGATGTAACTGTTAAATATAGCGTTAACGGCGAAAGCAAAGAAGTTACTGCAGAATACCTGCTTGTAACGGTTGGACGTCGTCCTAACACAGATGGTGAGCTTGGTCTTGACCTGATCGGTGTTGAAACTGACGAGCGTGGTTTTGTTAAAGTTGATAACCAAGGCCGCACAAACCACAAACACATCTTCGCAATTGGTGATATCGTAGCAGGTCTTGCACTTGCACATAAAGCTTCTTACGAAGGTAAAGTAGCAGCTGAAGCGATTGCTGGAATGCCTTCCGTAGTGGATTACAAAGTAATGCCAGCGGTAGTATTTACAGATCCTGAATGCTCCAGCGTTGGTTACACTGAAAAAGAAGCGAAAGAAAAAGGATATAAAGTTAAATCCGGTAAATTCTCTTACGCAGGTAACGGTCGTGCCGTTTCCCTTGGACATCCTGAAGGTTTCGTGAAGCTTGTTGCTGAAGAAGACACAGGAATCGTACTGGGCGGACAAATCGTTGGTCTGGAAGCTTCTAACTTGATCGCTGAAATTGGTCTTGCTATCGAAATGGGTGCTACCCTTGAAGATATCGCATTGACAATTCATGCGCATCCAACACTTGGTGAAATCGTGGCAGAAGCATCCGAAGTGGTTTTGGGACATCCAATCCACACAATGGTTCGCTAATCTCTTACGAGTTTAAGTAATTCATTTAAACAGCATAGTTTGCTTTGGAGGCAAGAGGCGGTCATTCGTCTTCTTTGCCTCTTTTTTTTGCTGAAACGAAAGTGGTTCACGCGTTCACGTGGGAAAATTGTGATAATATGAAGAAGTAATCATTATGTTTTAAAGGAACAAGGTTATAAAGGAAAGGGGTTTGTCTTAAAGTGAAAGACTATCAGGAACTACTTCAAGATATTATGGAGAATGGTGTTAAAAAAGAAGATCGTACCGGTACAGGAACGATTTCTGTATTTGGCCGTCAAATGAGATTTGACCTATCAAAAGGATTTCCGCTCGTGACAACGAAGCGTATTCATTTAAAATCAGTCGTTCATGAACTGTTATGGTTCTTAAGCGGTGAGACGAATATAAGATATCTTAAAGAGAATGGTGTGCGTATTTGGGATGAATGGGCAGATGAGAACGGTGATTTGGGACCGGTCTATGGTTCTCAGTGGAGAACGTGGAAAACACCTGAGGGCACATTTATCGATCAAATCTCGAATGTTATTGATTCCATTAAAAATAACCCGGATTCACGGCGTCATATTGTAAGCGCGTGGAATGTGGCAGAAATCGATAACATGAAATTGCCTCCATGTCATTTTGTATTTCAGTTTTATGTAGCAGGAGGAAAGTTGTCCTGTATGCTAACGATGCGTTCCGTAGATACATTCCTAGGGTTGCCTTTTAATATTGCAAGCTATGCTTTATTAACTCATATGGTAGCTCAGCAGTGTGGTTTAGAGCCGGGTGACTTTGTTTGGTCCGGTGGAGATGTGCACATTTATATGAACCACTTGGAGCAGGTAGAGACACTTTTATCCCGCGAACCATATGATCTTCCTAAACTCGTAATCCACCGGAAGCCGGAGTCTATTTTTGATTATAAATATGAAGATTTCGAATTTGTAGATTATAAGTATCATCCGACGATTAAAGCACCGGTTTCTGTATAATTCTATTATTTATGGAGGTGAGCTAATGAGCATAAGCATGATCTGGGCCATGAGCAAAAACGGAGTAATCGGAAAAAATAACGGCATGCCTTGGCGACTTCCTAAGGATATGGCTTTTTTTAAGGAACAAACAACAGGACATACCGTCATCATGGGACGAAAAACATGGGAATCCTTTAACGGTAAACCGCTTCCTAACCGCAAGAATGTGATCCTCACTCGTAAAGAACAAACCTTTGATGGGGCTGATGTGATCCATTCCGTTGAGGAAGGGATAGAGATGGCGAAAGAACAGCCACTATTTATCATCGGAGGAGCAACCGTATATACCGCTTTTATGCCTTATGCTGATCGATTGATCGTTACCAAAATTAATGAGACTTTCGACGGAGACACTTTTATGGATGATGTGGATTTGGAACAATGGAAGCTGGTTGAAGAGATCCCTGGGGAAAAAGATGAGAAAAATCCATATGAATATACCTTTCAATTTTATGATAGACGTTCTTAATCTTGGCCTTTTAAGGTTCTTAGCCTTGTAGAGGTACAAAACACCCATTTTATTTTGTGTTTACCATTATAAAAACTATCTATCATGTTATGTGAACGAAATGCAGAATAATACAAATTATTATTCTCAAAATCCATTTAATATCTGTGATTCTGAATGCTAATATAGTTGAAATGTCAGCACTTGCAGGAATACTCAAGCCATTTATGATGGGTCTCTAGTGTGAATGCACTCGAATGTTGTATTACTTAAAGTACAAATTTTTATTTTTGTGATACAATAATCGAAAAATTATACATGAACTGTCAACTATAGTGCTATTGTTCGGATTTCAGCATGAATAGCTCGATAATGTTGGGCAGATGAAAATGGATGGGGGAACGTAACATGTCTACACCAACTGGATTTATGGAGTACAAAAGACAACTTCCGGCGGATAGACGGCCAGAGGATCGTATTAAAGATTGGGAAGAGTTTCATAAACATATGTCAGAGGAAGAGCTTAGAACTCAAGGTGCCCGCTGTATGGATTGTGGAACTCCCTATTGTCATGCCGGGATCGATATGATCGGCGGAACATCCGGTTGTCCGGTTCATAACTTAATTCCGGAGTGGAACAATTTGGTGTATCGTGGACTTTGGAGAGAAGCACTTGACAGGTTGCATAAAACGAACAATTTCCCTGAATTTACAGGCCGCGTTTGCCCAGCTCCTTGCGAAGGTTCATGTACAGTTGGCCTCATCAGCCAGCCGGTTACGATCAAGACGATTGAAGAAGCAATTATTGAAAAAGGTTTTGAGGAAGGATGGGTAGTTCCGAATCCTCCTGAAAAGCGTACAGATAAACGAATCGCTATAGTAGGCTCTGGGCCGGCTGGACTCGCAGCTGCCGCACAACTCAACAAAGCAGGTCATAATGTCACTGTCTATGAGCGTGCTGACCGTATCGGCGGTCTGCTAACGTACGGTATTCCTAGCATGAAACTGGACAAAGGAGTAGTCCAGCGCCGAGTAGATCTGCTTGCAGCAGAAGGAATTACCTTTGTAACGAATACAGAGATCGGTAAAGATATTTCATCGGAAGAACTGGTTAATCAGTATGATGCAGTTGTCCTTTGCGGCGGAGCAACAAAACCTCGTGAATTTAACATTGAAGGCAGTCAGCTGAACGGAGTTCACTATGCTATGGATTTTCTGAATGGAACGATCAAAAGCTTGCTGGATACAGGACTTGAAGATGGAAATTACATTTCGGCAGAAGGCAAAAAAGTGATCGTCATTGGCGGAGGAGATACCGGTTCTGACTGTGTTGCAACTTCGCTGCGTCATGGGGCAAAAAGTGTAACTCAATTTGGTACGCATGAAAAAGCACCATTGGAACGCGATCCCCTCATGAACCCTTGGCCGCAATTCCCGAATGTATATACACTCGATTATGCTCAGGAAGAAGCAAAAGCACTTTTTGGAAATGACCCTCGTGAATTCTCGATCATGACCACAAAATTTGTAGGTGACGAGGATGGAAATCTAAAGGAACTTCATACAATTCAAATTCAGCGGATTGTCGATGAGACCGGTCGCAAAATCTATAGACCGATCGAAGGAACCGAAAAAGTATTTGAAGCAGATATCGCACTCATCGCGATCGGTTTTGATGGACCAGAGCAAACGATTCCTCAGCAACTGGGTCTTGAAACAGATCGCCGTTCAAATGTGAAAGCGCGTTATGGCAAATACAACACAAATGTAGATAAAGTATTTGCAGCTGGCGATATGAGACGTGGTCAAAGCCTCGTTGTATGGGCAATTAATGAAGGACGCGAAGCGGCTCGGGAAGTGGATAAATATTTGATGGGATCCACCGTTCTTGTATAAGAAAAAAATTGTGATTGCACTTATATAGTTAAAAATAAAATATAGAGAGTCTCTTAGAGAAGTTCACTTTTCTAAGAGACTCTTTTTTATTACTATCGATTTAAAAGAATGGCTGAATCCAGCTACTGCGTGGTAGAACTTACGAAACCACAATTTTTCTGTTATAATGAGGTCTACTTAGAAGCAAGGAGCTTCCGTCATTACTTGAGGGGAGCTCCTTTTCGCTTCGCTAGGGCTACAGGGAGGAACGGACGCATGAAAACGCTGATTATCGCGGAAAAACCTGATATGGGACGCACTATAGCGGCGGTCGTTGAACCGCGTGCCAAAAACAATCGTACGTATCTTGAAGGCGAAAAATATATTATAACTTGGGCTATTGGTCATCTACTGGGGCTTGCACAGCCAGAAGCTTATGATAATAAATATAAACGGTGGAGTATTGATGATTTACCGATCATTCCAGACCGATTCAAGATTACACCTAATCCAAGAACAAAAGACCAACTGAAAACCATTGGAGAGCTTTCGCGCAAAGCAGATCTGATTATTAATGCTTGTGATGCGGGGAGAGAAGGACAGTACATTTTTGATCTGATCCAGCAACAATTGAAGCTGAGTCAACCTGTCAAACGATTATGGATTTCGGATTTGACTCCTGAGAGTATTAAAAAAGGGTTCGAACAGTTACATGATGCTTCGGAATTTGAACATTTAACAGAAGCTGCACGAGCACGCAGTGAAGCGGACTGGCTGATTGGCATGAATGCATCCAGAGCATTTACGACAAGACATAATACACTTCTTTCCGTAGGAAGAGTACAAACCCCTGTACTTGCTCTAATCTATGACCGGGAAAAAGAGATAGAAGCTTTCGATTCTCTGACTTATTTCGAGGTGTCCGCTTTATTTGAGCAGGAATCTACAGATTATCAGGGTATATGGCAAGGTGAGCGATTAACTTCTGCTGAGAAAGCGCAAGAGATTGCGGATAAAGTAAAGGGCAAAACAGGGAAAATCGCAAAATATGATGTGAAAAATTCGAAAGAGTATCCTTATAAATTGTATGATCTGACTCTATTACAAAGAGAAGCGAATGCGAAATTTGGATATCCAGCGAAGAAAACACTCGATATAGCACAAGCCTTATATGAAAAACATAAAGTCATTTCTTATCCAAGAACCAATTCAAACTATGTTACGGAACAGAATATAGATGGTATGCAAAAAACACTGCAGTTGTTAAAACATACACCTTATGCCGATTTAGCAGAGAAAGCAAATCCTTCCCTTGTACACAAGGGAAATAAAAGTGTATGCAATCCGCAGAGAGTGGAAGATCACCATGCGATTTTGCCAACGCTGAAGAAGCCAGGAACACTTAGCAAAGATGAAGGACAGATCTATGATTTGGTTGTGCGCCGGTTCTTATCACACTTTTATCCGCCTGCAGAATATAAACTGCATACCGTATATACCGAAGTGGAAGGTCATACATTTAAGACGAACGTCAAAGAACTGCTTTCTTTAGGTTGGAAAGTGGTGCAGCCTCCAGAAGACAATCAGGCGAAAAAACGCAAGATAAAAAAGGGTGGGGAAGAGGAAGAACCCGAAGAACTAATTTCGGTTCCTTTTCAGGTTAACCCCGATCTGCCTGTTCAGTGCACAAAGAGTGAGATGAAGGAGAAACAGACGAATCCGCCTAAAAGTTATACAGAAGGTACCTTGCTAAGGGCAATGGAAAGTGCGGGTAAGCAGATAGAGAATGAGGAGCTTCGAGATGCCATGAAAGATGCGGGCCTCGGAACACCAGCAACGCGAGCGGCTACGATTGAACGGCTTAAGCAAGTCGGTTATATTACGATGCAAGGCAAGAAGATGCTGGTTACTCAAAAAGGGAAAATGGCCATCGAACTCATTCGAAGTGCAGGTGTCGATTTGTTAGCTTCTCCGGAAATGACCGGACAATGGGAACGCAGACTGAGTCAGATCTCTAAAGGAGAAGCTGCACAAGATAAATTTATGGAGAACGTGAAGCGATTTACGATATCAATTATTGAAAAAGTTCGGGTTCAGAAACCAGCTCCAAAAGATGCGTTTGGTGATGAGGATACATCTAGTAAAGGGAAGAAGGCAGCGGGAACTCGGACGAAGAATCGGGCGAGCACACCAGCTGGGCAGCCTCGCTCTCAACATAGTACAAGCCCCGGTACTCGTACTGCGAATGGATCAGTAGCAACAACCAGTACAAACCGTACAGGAACTGCTACAAACGTGCGTACCGCACTGGGCTCTTGTCCTCGCTTAGGATGCGGAGGGCAGATTATTGAAGGACGTAAAGGATATGGATGCAGCCATTTCAAGCAAGGATGCGGTTTTGTCATATGGAAAGAATACGCTGGAAAACAAATCTCCCAAAAAATGCTAGAATCTTTACTGAATAAGGGGAAAACGCAGGTTTTATCTTTTAAAGATAGCAGGGGAACTGTAACCAAGGCGAAAATTACACTGAATGATCCGGTGACCGGCAAGTTATCACTTGAACCGCAAGAGTAAGTATACAATGATAAAAAGAAGGACTGACCTTGGTGGGATTCCATGGCAGCCCTTCTTTTTCATTATAAATGAGTTTGTTGCTTAATATACTCCGATATAATCTTCGGTACATGAGTAAGGTCTTTAATCGTATAAAGGGAATAGTTCTCTGGCTTATTTAATTCGATCAGATTATACTTCCACTCCATATCTTGCTCGATGTATATAGCATGAACACCTGCCGTGAGAGCAGGTTCAATATCTGTGCGAAGGGAGTTCCCGATCATCCACGTATTTTTACGATCCATTTGCCCTTCACTTACAATTTTTTCGAAAGCTTCGATGTTTTTGTGGCGAGTAATATAAATTCGATCTTCAAAATATTCCCCGAGCTTCATCTGATCAATTTTTCGTTGTTGAATCATTTGCTCGCCGCCAGTATAAAGGTGAAGCGTATGGCCTTGATCAACGAGACACTCTAAAGTTTCAACCATACCTGGATAAGCTTCAATCTCCTGATCATACACACTCATTCCCAGCTTTTGGAGTTGTGCTTGTTCATTCGTGTTTATTGGACGATTTACTTTTTTAGAAAAATAGACGTAGGTGTCAATTAATGACTGAGGGAAATGCTGACTTGCAAAACCAAATATTGCAACCCCGGACACATCAATCTCCATCTGCTTATTCCGAATATCCTCTACCGTAATTTGGTAATCACAGAACCATTCTTGCATTAGTTCGAGGAATGCTCCGAGTGTAAGGTTAAAATACTTGTTACAATGAATGAGCGTGTCATCAAGGTCAAATATGATTTGTTGTTTTACATTAGATTTCATAGAATCTCACTCCTTATTTCTCTAGTGATGTCGATGTCATAACCTGATATAAGATTCCAAATACATGTTCAGTTCCGATAATCCATCAGGACGCAAACAGTACTTCTCACTTTGTTCTTGACCCAGATGTGTTTGCAGGAGACCGGACACTCGAAGTGACATTAGATGAGGTCTGAGTGTGTCTTCTGTTTGTCCAAGTTCCTCTGAAATTTGTCTTAAGGATTTGGGCTTATTGGAGATATATCGTAAGAGCTGGAGCCGTTCGGGACTTGAAATCGCTTCGGTCAGACGAAGTAAACTGATAGGGGGCTCGTCCTCCCGTTGTTCAGGCACATCTACAGGGTATTGAATTAATAACATACCTTTATAAAAACAATACATATTAATAGGCCGATTATGAACAGTAGGGAAAAGTATGATTTTTTGAAGATCAGGCATCTCCTCGACCATTAACCCAGAAGTGGCATAATCAATCAATTGGTCCGGGCTCATTTTAGTAAGAAGGAGTTCTTTTTCTGAACTGTCTTCTTCAATTAATTTTCGATGTTCGGGATTCAGATGTTGAAAATAATGCTCATCCCATATTTTAAGTAAAGGTATGTAGTCATCACGAATGCGTAATGTTTCTGCAAGAGTTACATCCGGAAGGATAGGATGAACCTGTTTCCACAGCTGTTCAGCAGGCTTTAAGCCGAGTTCATTAAGAAAGGGTTCAACTTCACTCGTTGTCTCTCGTAGTGCAGTCCAGGCATACAAAACGTCATAATCGCTAAAGGGCCAGCTAGAAGCTTCTTTCAATGACTCACGAACTTCTTCCGTTAGTGTGCTATCTACGTTGTCAATCCATTCAGGCCCGATATCGAGGCTCTGAACCCATCTTCTAGTTACATAAACCATAAAGCTATTCAGCAGCTCGTATATGGGAGTAACGTCTATTTTCACCTGATAACCCATCTGTATGAACAGACCTCCTATCACAGGTATAAGCTTACTATACAAAAAGTAAGTATTCATTCCATTATCGCTTGTGTTTAGCTGTGTTGTCCACTATAATGTTGAATACTTTGTAACCCGTTTTTGAATGAATAAGCATATAATAGAAGATAGTTACAGGTCGTCAGAAATGGCGATTTTTTATTTTGTCATGCGAGCATAGGGGGGAAAGAATGTTTTGAGTAAGGCAGCTGGGGCAATACGACAGGAAGGTTCAAAGGCGCATTTTAGTATTCTCATTGCAATTATTATTGTAGCTGGACTAAGTCAAGGTTTGCTTTTACCTGTTCTCTCTATTTTTATAGAGCAGATGGGTGTCTCTTCAAGCATAAACGGATTGAATGCCGCAGTCATGTACATAGGTTCTTTTGCAATGACACTGGTAGCTGAGCGTATCTTAGGAGCGGTAGGTTTTAAGAAACTGATCGTTTCTGGTCTTATTATCGTTATGATTCCGCTCATGTTGTTTCCACTCATTCCTGATCTAAGACTCTGGTTCTTATTACGACTTTTGGTTGGGATCGGAGACAGCGCCCTCCATTATTCAACTCAGTTATGGGTACTGCTTGTCACTCCGGCAGCTTCCCGGGGCAGAAACATTTCTATATACGGAATGTCTTATGGAATTGGATTTAGTATAGGGCCCCTAGGAATTAAGCTCCTAGGATATGGACAGGTTGTACCGTTTGCTATTCTTTTTTTCTTAATGTTGATCGTTCTATTATTTGCTTTGAAATTACCGGATACCCGGCCTGAGAAAATAATGAATGAAGGAAGCGGAGCGGGGAGATACCGCCGTAGTTTTATTTTAGCTTGGTATGCACTCATTCCAGCATTCTTATATGGGTATATGGAAGCGGGCATGAACAGTAACTTCCCTATCTATGGTCTTCGTATCGGATTTAGCGAGAGTGATATCTCCACATTACTTCCTTTTGTAGGGATCGGGGGGCTGCTTCTTCAATTACCACTGGGAGCTTTAAGTGACCGGTTTGGAAGAAAACGAATTCTTATGATCTCGGGAGTCTTAGGCGGATTTTTATTTATGCTTATTCCATCGGCGGGCACGCAATTTTGGCCAACCTTATTACTATTAACGGTAGCTGGCGGGCTTGTTGGTTCGTTCTTTTCTCTGGGCCTTGCTTATGCAGCTGATATATTACCTAAAAATGTATTGCCGGCTGCAAACGTTGTGGCTTCGTTTCAGTTTAATATAGGGAGTATTCTCGGACCTAATCTCGGAGGAATTATGCTTGGACTTGGTGCTCCGGGTGGCATGTTCTGGCTGCTGGGTGCATGTTATCTCTTGTTTGGAATTGCCGGGTTTTTCTTTAAGCAGAACAATTCATAACGAGAGAACACTTGTTCGCATGGAAAATCTACTCTATTTCCAATAAACTAAAGATATACATTCTACGGATAAGAGGAGATATAAACGTAAATGATCAGAGTAGAGCAATTGGCAAAGGCCGTTGGTTCAGATAAGATTCCCGTGTTGAAAGAAATTAGCTTTGATATGCAGCAAGGCGAGTTTATTGGCATTGTCGGTGGAAGCGGAAGCGGTAAAAGCACTTTGCTACGATTGTTGGCTCTTAAAGAAAGTTGGGACCGTGGAAAATTTACCGTGCATGGTACAGATATTTTCAAAGCTGGCTATGCTGGTAAAAAACAAATTAAACGTGAGTGGGCTTATTTAGAGCAAAATCCAGAATTATTTACGAATAAAACGGTTCTCAAAAATGTACTCATCGGAAGATCAGGACAAACACCTTGGTGGCGAATGCTGACAGGTATGGTTCGATCTGATGATTACATGGGTGCTATGGATGTGATAGAGAGTGTCGGGCTGCTGGACAAAGCCCATATGAAAGCTGGACAACTTAGCGGCGGTGAGCGTCAGCGTGTTGCTGTTGCCAGGGCTCTAACCCACGGAGCGAAAGTGATTCTAGCCGATGAACCTGTTATCGGACTTGATCCGAAATCAGCAGATAGTGTACTTGAAAATTTCAAGCAGCTATGCGAGGAAGAGCATATGACTGTGATTGCAGTGCTGCCTATCGAACTTGCAGAACGTTATGCAACTCGAATATGGGGGCTTTCTGAAGGAAGGCTCGCGTTTGATATTCGCGGAAGACGACTTACATTACATGAGAAAAACAAGATTTAATGAATGAGAAGAGTGATCTGGTGCAAATCATAAGAAATTCACATAAACTTTTCTTTCTGGGTGCTATGCTGCTTTCTATATTTTTGATTAGTGGCTGCGGTAATGGACTGGATTCCTTTAATGATCCGAAATCGCTTATGAAGACTCCGCAAATGACGACAGAACGAGAAAATCTACTTAGTGTCATTCAAGGGGAACTTCCTGAAGGTTCTACGATTACTCAGCCCAGAGAGATGTCAAATAAGATTATTCAAAAAGATTTAAATAATGATGGCATCATGGAGGCGGTCGTTTTTTATGATCAACCTGATGATCCAGAGGTCAAAATCCGAGGCATGCTGCTTGAGAAGCAGGGAGATACATGGGTCAAGAAATTGACCTTTGATGGAATAGGTTCAGTCCTTAATTCCTTTCGTTTGCAAGAGATTACAGGCGATGAAGGACTCGAAATCATGGCTGGATTCTCAAGCGGGGTAGAACAAAATGCACAAAACTGGCTCGTTTCCTACACTTATAAAGGTGGTACTCTGCAGAAAATTTTGGAGATGCCCTATTCAAAATATGTAATTATGGATGAATTTCGTAACCCTATGGATTTAAATGGCGATGGTATTCATGATCTCACAATCATGAATATTTTACCAACGACAGGACAAGGGACAATAACGGTATATCAATATAATGATGGAAGTTTTGAAGTGCTCGACAAAATGACGATTGATACGAAAATGCGGGATTTCTATAATGTATCAGCAGGAAAGATATCGAAAAACAAGACAGGGATTATTCTGGATATCGCTCTAGATGCTTCGAATTCCTATTCTGATTTAATCTATATGGAAGATAATCAATTGGTTGAGGCTTTTAAAGGAACAGATATTACGTTTAAACCTAGACGGATATTAAGTGAAGATATCAACAACGATGGTATTGTAGAATTTGGTTTGCTTGAAGAACCGCCTGGCTGGGAACATTTTGTAGATAGTGAAAAATTGTATTTCTATTCCTTTTATCAATGGAATGGTGAAGAGGGTCTAACCTTTATAATGCAGCAATACCGAGATGATCAAGATCGTTTTTATTTCAACTTAAAGCCTGAACAATATGGAAATGTTACACTGGATACGAAATCAGTCAAAGATAAATACTTGCGTTTTAAATTGGCAGATACCGATGAAACGGTTGCTGAAATACAGTTTTTCTCACTCGACAGTTGGGAACGGGTAAAAGATGAATGGAAACAAATCGTTCGTTCTAGTAACCAGGTAATAGGATATAGATTGCCAAAACAAGCCGGTCAAAACACACCAAGTAATAATTTGCTTACAGATCCGGAACAGGAAGGAATGATTATAGAATGAGTAAAGTACTGATTATGGAAGATGAGGAGTCTATCCGCAGTTTTATCGTGCTTAATTTGAAAAGAAATGGATTTGACGTCCTGGAAGCGGCGGATGGTATGGAGGCAATGAAAATTATTAATGCCGTAAATGATATTGATATTGCGCTGCTTGACGTTATGGTACCCGGGATTGACGGGTTTGAAGTGTGCCGCCGTATTCGTGAAACCAATGAACGAATCGGGATTATCTTTTTAACAGCAAAAGTTCAGGAGCAGGATAAGGTATATGCTTTATCTGTTGGGGCTGACGATCATGTAAGTAAACCATTTAGTCCTACGGAGCTCATTGCACGTATACAGTCTTTATTGCGCCGAGTGAATGTACACCGGGAAACAGCGGCCAAAGTGACATTTGAATCAGGTCCATTCTCACTCGACCTAATCTCCAAGCAGTTTAAGAGAAATGGGCAAGCCATTGAACTAACACCGACTGAGTTTTCTTTAGTCCAATTCTTCCTTGAAAAAGAAAACACGCCTTTAAGCCGGGATGTACTGCTGGATCATGTCTGGGGTAAAGAGTACATGGGTGATCCTAAAATTGTAGATGTAAACATAAGACGACTTCGTCAAAAAATTGAAGGCAACCCTTCTGAACCGGAATTTCTCCAAACGGTTTGGGGGCATGGCTACAAGTGGAAAGGTAGAGCTTAATGATGAAAGGCATTCGCAGGCAAATTGTGCTGCAGTATTTTATTCTTGTTCTGCTTGCGCTGCTTTTGATTGAATCCATCTTTCTGGTTGCGATGCAGAAGTACTACTACGATAGTATATATAACTACATTGAGTCTAACTCTAAAAATGTAATCAGATATTACAATTCATCATTTATAGACAGCAGTAACGAGAGTTCGTTCATATCCAATCTGATGTACTATCTTAAACTTGAAAATACATCGCTTGAAATCCTGGATACGGAAGGGAGAGTTCTCGCTCTTTCCTCTGGTTTTGAATCGGATCGGGTAGTCCAGACAAGTGATGTACCACAGGCTCTCAAAGGCAGTACGGGACGTTGGATTGGAAAAGACGTGATCACAGGTGAGTCTGTTATGGCAGTATCCACCAAAATAGATTACGGTAACGATAATGTATATATAGCTCGGTATGTAACAAGCATGGAACGAGTGAATGATGCTCTAGTAGATATTTTAGTATGGTCAGGACTGATCGTTGTTGGGGTACTTGTGCTTGTCTTTACAATTAGTATTGGACTTGCGAATTCCATTGTAAGACCGATCAATATCATTACAGCCGCCTCGGCAGAGATGGCAAAAGGCCGGTTTGATGTACGAATTGAAGGAGATTATAAATATGAGATTGGTGAACTTTCTTCTACTTTGAATTATATGGCTGAGGAAATTGTGCGCAGCAATCAGGTGAAGGATGATTTCATTTCATCCATTTCTCACGAACTTCGAACTCCACTGACAAGTATTAAGGGATGGAACGAGACACTCGAATCAGGCGGCTATGATCCGGAAGAAACAAAAATGGGTCTTAAAATAATCTCAAAAGAAACCAATCGTCTCATTGGGCTTGTTGAAGAACTGCTTGATTTCTCTAAATTGCAACAAAATGAGATGAAGATGGTCAAAGACACGGTTAGTGTTCGTGAAGTTTTGCAAGAAATCATGCTGAATGTATGGGCTAAAGCAGAACAAAAACAAATAAAACTTAGACTCAGTGCAGAAGAAGAAGATTATTTAATTATTGGTGATGGCAACCGTTTAAAACAAGTATTTCTTAATGTCATTGACAACGCAATTAAATTTTCGCACATGAATACATGGATCGATATTACGATAAAACGTGAGCAAGACCAGGTAGTTGTCATTGTTCAAGATACTGGAATCGGGATCAGTGAAGAACATCTGGAGCGTGTAAAAGATCGATTCTATCAAGTTGATCATCAACATGGTGGAACAGGGCTGGGTCTAGCCATTAGTCAGCAACTTATCGAGCTTCATGGCGGTTCGCTCCTGATGGAAAGTGAACTTGGAAATGGAACTACGGTGACAGTAAAACTCCCTGCTTTAACCCAGGAAGAACACTTTGAATCGGATATAGATCCTGGGGTAGTCTAAAGGGAAGAGGTAGAGGTTAATGATTCAAGACCTGAAAGTAGTAAAAACAAGAAAAGAGCCAGATGGGATCATTAGACTGGTACAAGCGACGCCTGATCAATCGGAAGATATTAGAGCGCTGCTTGTTGAAGCGGCAGAGTGGATGGTTGATAATGAGCTTAAACATTGGACACCGGATCTGTTTACATTAGATTCTATTCACAAATATTTTGATGTTCGTGATGTTTATGTTGCGTACTTGAATGAGTCTCCAGCCGGATTATTCACCTTGCAAGGAGATGATCCTGCTTATTGGGGGGCGCTCAATGATGAGGCATACGGTTATCTTCATCGATTGACCGTGGGCAGAGCTTATCGAAAACGGGGACTAAGCAGCTGGATGATTGATGCAGCAGAAGAAATTGTTCTCGCTGCAGGAAAAAAGGGATTACGTCTGGATTGTATAACACATAGTTCGAAACTAAATGAATTTTATCAAGGACTCGGATTCATACATCAAGGTGTGACAGATATGGGTGATCGAAAGGTTAATTTATATCAAAGATAAAGGTACAAAAGGCGCTGTACATCACAAAAAGAGCATCCCAATCAGGGGATGCTCTTTTTGTTCAAAGATGGTATGATGAAGATAATCATTTTTTTTAGCTCGAAGTAGCTCGAAGTTGACCTGCTTTTTCGTAAACTTCTTTGAGTAGACGATTTGTTCGAACAGAAGGTTTGGCTACGACAGTTTCTCCTGGACCAATGACAACGATTTCGTCTAGACTGCCTTTAATTACAGCCCCATCTCTAATGATAGCTCCTTCACCAATGATGGCGCGGTCAATAGTAACATTACGTCCAATACGAGCATTAGGCATGATTACACTTTCTTTGATCGTGGAACCTTTACCAATTTCAACACCGTAGAAGACAACAGAATGATCAGAATTTCCTTCCATGTAACAATTATCATGGACCATTGAATTTCTGGATAGAGTTGCTTTTTGTCTATGAGCCGTAAATTTTGTACGTCCTTGACGTGAATACATAGGCCATGCCTGAAGTTCTTCTTTCGTCAAGTTCACTCCGTTTAATACATCCATATGGGCATCCCATAAGGATTGCACTGTACCAACGTCTTTCCAATATCCTTCAAAGTTATATACATAAAGCGGATCTTCACCCTTCAGCATGGAAGGAATGATATCCTTGCCAAAGTCATGACTAGACTCCGTAGAAGCGGCATCCTTAATCAAATGTTTTCTAAGGTGCTTCCAGTTAAACACATAGATACCCATAGAAGCCAAGTTGCTCTCTGGTTGTGCCGGTTTTTCAACAAACTCAGTCACACGCATGTCTTCATTGGTATTCAATACTCCAAAGCGATGAGCTTCATTCCAAGGTACTTCCATTACTGCAATGGTAGCTAATGCTTGTTTTTCCTCATGATACTTCAGAATTTCACGATAATCCATTTGATAAATATGGTCACCAGACAAAATAAGGACGTTCTCTGGATCTTGTGCATCGATATATTCTATATTTTTATAGATAGCATCTGCCGTTCCGCAGTACTCATCTGAACCTGTATTCCAAGAAGGAAGAAGTGTAACTCCCTTATCTTTAGTCGTATTTAATTTCCAAGGTTCACCTTTACCGATATGTGTATGCAAAGATTCTGCCTCATACTGTGTCAAGACTCCCACAGTGTCAATACCTGAATTTACGCAGTTACTGAGAGGAAAATCAATGATTCGATAATTACCGCCGAAGTGAACAGCTGGTTTTGCGATTTTAGATGTCAGTGGAGCCAGACGTTTCCCTTCTCCTCCTGCCAATAACATGGCGATGCATTCTTTTTTAGCCATTTGTATTTCCCTCCCATAGTATGTTTCCGTGATATGTTATTAAACGGAGCCCGACGTAGATGAATCATCATTTTCTGAAAAAAGCTAAAATTAAATTTATATTTTCCGTTAGCTATTTTTCATTTTCATAATGGAGAAAATGGGGTAATAATGTTTTTGTAGTGTTTATTCTATTTTAAAAAGAAGGTGATCTCTTTGATCGAAAACAATGTACCGAAAACATTTATTTCTTCGGAAGATATTTACTTGTTTCACGAAGGAACTTCACATTTTAGTTATCATTTTCTCGGAGCTCATCCAGTTCAGGAAGACGGAGTATCAGGCTATCGTTTCACAGTCTGGGCACCGAATGCTTCAAAAGTTGGCCTTGCTCTTGATCGCAACGGTTATCACGGTCTAGGAGAAGCGGATGTATTATATAAGATACCCGATTCTGGGCTTTGGAGTCGTTTTTTCCCTGACATCGATGAAGGAACATTTTACAAATATCATATTCTTACCTCTAATAATGAATCTCTGCTGAGAGCGGATCCTTATGCTTTCCACGCAGAAGTGAGACCAAACACAGCTTCCATTACCTCTAAGATTGAAGGTTATAAATGGAAGGATGCTTCCTGGAGACGTAAGCAAAAAGAGGTGTATCAAAAACCGCTTCATATCTATGAGATGCATTTTGGGACATGGAAACAAAAAGAGACAGGGGAGTTCTATACATATGCTGAAATGCCTGAGTTATTAATCCCTTATCTGAAAGAAATGTCCTACACTCATGTAGAGTTTATGCCAATAACTGAACATCCATACGATTTGTCATGGGGATATCAAAATACGGGCTATTACGCTCCGACAAGCCGATATGGGACGCCTCATGATTTTATGTATCTGATTGATCAGCTGCATCAGGCGGGTATCGGTGTTATTTTGGATTGGGTACCTGCACATTTCGCTAAAGATGCCCATGGACTTCGGATGTTTGATGGAACACCATTGTTTGAGTATGCAGATCCGCTTAAGGCGGAAAAACCTGGTTGGGGAACACTGAGTTTTGATTATTCCAAACCGGAGGTTCGCTCGTTCCTTATATCTAATGCGCTTTACTGGATGGATATGTACCATATCGATGGTCTGCGTATTGATGCAGTAACAAGTATGCTGAAGTTGGACTTTGAGAAAGCAGAAGGCCAATATCGTCTGAACGAAAAGGGTACGAATGAAAATGTGGAAGCCATCGATTTTATTAAACAATTAAATGAAACGATCTTTCATTATTACCCCGCAGCTTTAATGATGGCGGAAGAATCCAGTTCATGGTCTCAAGTAACAAGTCCTGTATATGCGGGTGGACTCGGCTTTAATTACAAGTGGAACATGGGATGGATGAATGATACGCTTGAATATTTTGAAACGGATTTTTCTGAGCGCCCTAGCAGACATAATTTATTAACTTTCCCTACGGTATATGCCTATAATGAGAACCATTTGCTGCCGCTGTCACATGATGAAGTAGTGCATGGCAAGAAATCACTCCTTAATAAAATGCCGGGAGATTACGAACAGAAATTTGCGGGCTTACGTGCTTTGTTAGGTTATTTTATTACTTCCCCAGGGAAAAAACTGTTCTTTATGGGTGGGGAGTTTGGTCAGTTTATTGAGTGGAAGGATGAAGAACCTTTAGATTGGTTTTTGCTTGACTATGAAAGTCACCGAAAGCTTCTCCATTTCTCCAAAACATTAAATGAGTTTTATTTACAAGAAAAAGGATTGTGGGAATTAGATCATAGTACCGAAGGATTTGAATGGATTTCGGCAGATGATCGCTCTCAAAGCGTACTTTCTTATGTAAGAAAAGGAAAAAAACCAGGTGACTCCCTAATCGTACTTATTAATCTGCAACCTGTATCCCGTTATCACTATAGAGTAGGAGTACATCGTTCTGGTTCATATACAGAAGTGTTAAATAGTGACCATGTTGATTTTGGCGGACAAGGTCTTCTAAATGAAGAAGTGCGCACCGAAAAGATCAGCTATCATGGACAGCCGAATAGTATTGAGGTTACCTTGCCACCTCTTAGTATCGTTATATTCAAGAAGACACCCAGAAGCAAACGTGCTTCAGTAAAGGATGATCCAGTCTTGAATACTTCTTCAAAACAGGGAAATAGAAAAAAAGCAGAATCCACCGAGACAAAGAAACCTAAAAGACAAACAAAAAAAATAAAAGATGGTGAACCGTCCTTATAGAAGGAAGTACATCCAATTAAGTAAGGCATAATAAGGAGGAAGCAAGTAATGAATGTATTATATGTCGCAGCAGAGGGTCATCCATTTATAAAAACAGGAGGACTTGCCGATGTGATTGGTGCTCTGCCCCAGGCACTCATTAAAGAGGGAGTAGATGTGCGGGTAATCTTACCCAAGTACAAAAATATCCCTGACCGGTATAAAGAACAAATGGAGCCTGTTGAAGTGACAGAAGTAAATGTAGGCTGGCGCAAGCAGTATTGCGGCGTTGAACAACTGGTTCATCAAGGCGTAACATTTTATTTTATTGATAATGAGTACTACTTTGGAAGAGACGGGATTTATGGTTATAACGATGACGGTGAACGATTTGCTTTCTTTAACCGGGCTGTTCTTGAAATCATTCCTTTCTTGAATTTTAATCCGGATGTAATCCACTGTCATGACTGGCATTCTGCCATGATTCCTTTGCTGAAGAAGGCGCATTTTGATCATATGGCAGCTTATCAGTCCATGAAGACGGTATTCACCATTCATAACCTGCTATACCAAGGGATATTCCCCTATGAAGTACACAGCGATCTGCTTGCACTGGATAGCCGGTACTTCACCACAGAAGGTGTAGAATATTATGGAAACCTGAATTTCATGAAAGCTGGATTAGTTTACTCTGATCATGTCACTACCGTTAGCCCAACCTATGCAGAAGAGATCAAAACATCTCATTATGGATATGGTTTGGATGGCCTCCTTCGTTCCATTGAAGGTAAATTGACAGGCATCGTTAACGGTATAGACACAGATAGTTATAATCCTGCGACTGATGATCAACTGGCTATAACCTATGATATGCAGCAGCTCGAGAAAAAAGTAGAAAACAAAATTGCGCTTCAAAAAGAACTCGGATTACCTGTCAAACCAGAAGTTCCTGTGATCGCAATGGTGACTCGCCTTGTGGAATCAAAAGGTCTTGACCTCGTAACCAGAGTACTTGATGAATTATTATATTATGATGATGTGCAGTTTATTCTTCTGGGAACAGGAGAAGGTGAATTTGAACATTGGTTCCGTGAAGCGGAGAAACGCCATCCTCTAAAAATGTCGGCCCAAATTCGTTTCAATGAGGGATTATCGAGAAGATTCTATGCAGGAAGTGATATGTTCCTGATGCCTTCTAGTTTTGAACCTTGCGGGATAAGCCAATTATTAGCTTTGCAATACGGAAGTATTCCCATTGTGAGGGAGACGGGCGGACTGAATGATACGGTCCAAGCTTATAATGAATTCACTGGTGAAGGAACCGGATTTACGTTTACCAACTTTAATGCTCATGACATGCTCTATACGATTCGGCGAGCAGAGTCATTCTACAGCCAAGCTGAACAGTGGAAGAAGATTATGAATAACGCCATGAGCGGTGATTATAGCTGGGAAGTTTCTGCAAGAGAATATTTAGATATTTACGAACAAATAACGGAATAAAGTATGGAAAATAAAGAAGGGTCCTTTTGCCATTATGGCAAGAGGACCCTTCTTCTGCTTATTTCTATTTTCATTCCAATAGAATTTACGACTACGTATTATGCATTGCTTCGAAATTCATCTTGAATAGAAGCCAGGAGATCCGGCTGTGATATGACATCATAAGCGGTACCTGCTAATGCTTTTGCACCTAGAATCATAGCGTCAAGAGCCTGTTCTTTCATGGCAAGGTCCCTAAATTCTATGGAATGCAGCGCATGTTTTTCATTAATGATTTTGATGTATGGATGGATGGCAGGAACACGTAGTGAGACATTACCCATATCCATTGAGCCATGATCGTCTCCTGTGACAATCTCTTTTTCATCGATACCGAGTTCTACAAGGTTTGATGAGAATACGTCAGACAAGGTTTCATTTGTATACATCTCATCATACGAAGTTTCATAATTGGAAGTTTTAAGTGTGCAGCCTGTTTGTAGAGCAGAACCTTCTGCAATTTGTATAACACGTTTCGTCAGTACATCAAGTTCTTTACGTGTAGCTGCACGAACATAAAATTGAGCAGAAGCATAATCAGGAATGATATTTGCTGCCTCTCCGCCATGGTTGATGACACCGTGGATCCGAACTGTGCTTTTCACTTGTTGACGGAAGGCATTGATTCCATTAAATGTTTGGATCACGGCATCTAGTGCATTAATCCCCTCGTGAGGAGTAGCCGCAGCATGGGATGATTTACCGAAAAATTCAAATTGAACAGCGTCGATCGCAAGTGATTTTCCTGACTTTTCAAAAGCATAGTACGGGTGAGTCATCATTGCAAAATCGCAATCATCAAATAGTCCGGCTGCAGCCATAGGAACTTTCGCCCCTTTTGTTTCTTCTGCTGGGGTACCAAATACTTTAATCGAGCCGCCAATCGTATCAATAACAGATTTTAGACCAACCGCTGCACCTAAACCCATCATGCAGATCAAGTGATGCCCGCAAGCATGTCCGATTTCTGGAAGAGCATCATATTCACATAACAAAGCAACTTTCGGGCCAGGTTTAGTGGATGTATAGGTACCAATAAATGCAGTATCTAGACCTAGCACAGGTGCTTCCACTTCGAAACCATGATAAATCAGTTCTTCTTTCAGGCGCTTGCTGGCAAGAAATTCTTCATTTCCGAGCTCAGGATTCGCACCGATATATAATGATATTTCTTTAAACCGGGAACTATAATGATCAATGGTGTCATTTATCATTTGTTTGTTCATAAGACTCTCCCTTTGATTATGATTTGTCGATTCATCGATGTATATTTAAAAATCGTATATACATTATAGCACTGGCTTTTAGAAACGTCTTGTAATTCAGGTGAATCAATGGAAAACTATGAAAATAGAAAGAAAACCCGTTGCATAATCATACATTTTCACTTATAATAGTTCAATCTTATAAAAATGATCTAGCTTCAGCTAAGGAGAGACAGAAGTTGAAAAAAACAGTTCGTATACTTATGTTATTAATGTGTATTGTCTTGTTGCTTCCAGCCGGAATGGCTACCGTTTATGCAGCCGACAATGTAAACAGCAAGGAAACGCTGGTTCTAGGGACGAGTGCTGATTTTCCGCCTTATGAATTTCATAAAACGATTGATGGACAAGACCAGATTGTCGGTTTTGACATTGAAATAGCAAAAGCCATTGCTGAAAAAATGGGCGCAGAACTTGTAATCGAAGATATGGGATTTGATAGTTTGCTGCCTGCCCTTCAGAGCGGCCGAGTTGACCTTGTCATATCGGGAATGACGCCTACGGAAGATCGTAGACAAAGTATCGATTTCTCTGATCATTACTACAAAGCAAGTCAGGTGATCTTAGTTCGCAGTGAGGATTCCGATAAGTACCAGTCAATGACGGATCTTGAAGGAGAAACAATCGGGATTCAAAAAGGTTCTATCCAGGAAGAGATTGCTCAAGGAATTAATAATGCGAAGCTAGTATCGCTTGATAAAATGGGTGATCTTGTTCTTCAACTCGAGACAGAGCGTGTTAATGCAATTATTGTTGAAGATACGGTTGCAAAAGGTTATCTAAACAATAAAATTGTGATTGCTAGTGCAAGTCCTGCAGAAACGGACTCGGCAGCAGCAATTGGGGTTGCTAAAGGGAATACAGAATTATTAGAAGTCATTAATGCTACAATTGCAGAACTAAAAGTTGATAATGGAATTGAGAAAATGGTAGAAGAAGCGAGCCTGCTCGCATCAGGTAACCAAAAAGACCGCAATATATTTACGATTGCTTATGAATTCCGTCATTATTATGCGAAGGGTATTGGTTATACCCTGTTATTATCTGCACTTGGCGTTATCTTTGGTTTTCTGATTGGCTTAATTATTACTTTAATGCGTATGTCCGCATTCAGAGTATTCAGATGGATCGGTACGGCATACGTAGAAGTGTTACGCGGTACACCAATGCTGGTGCAGTTAATGATTATGCATTATGGGCTCGCACTCGTATTTGGTCTTAATCTATCTCCGCTGCAATCGGGGGTTATCACCCTTTCGATCAACAGTTCAGCTTATTTGGCCGAGATATTTAGAGCAGGAATTCAAGGAGTGGATAAGGGGCAGATGGAAGCTGCACGTTCACTTGGAATGAAACGGAGTGCTGCACTTCGTCACATCATTCTTCCTCAAGCCTTAAAATCCGTTCTGCCTGCGATCGGTAACGAATTTATTACCATTATTAAAGAATCATCCATCATTTCGATTATCGGTATGGCTGACATTATGTACCAAGCTAACTCGATTAGAAATATCACTTATGCAGGTCTAAGTCCTTACATCATCGCAGCAGCTATTTATTTCGTTCTAACCTTCATGCTTTCCAAGCTGCTAAGTCTATTTGAAAGGAAGTTGAGTGCTAGTGATAAGCGTTAAAAATTTGCATAAATCATTTGGAAAACTAGATATTCTTAAAGGCATCGACATTGAGATTGCGAAGGGCGAAGTGGTTGTTGTCATTGGCCCATCCGGTTCAGGGAAAAGTACCTTTTTACGCTGCATCAATCTGCTGGAAGTACCGACAGATGGCGAAATTTTATTTGAAGGTGCATCGATTACGGACCCGAAACACGATATCAATTCAACTCGTGAGAAAATGGGGATGGTGTTCCAGCACTTTAATCTTTTTCCACATAAAACGGTAGGTCAGAACATTACACTTGCTCCTACTATCGTAAAAAATATATCTGCTGAAGAAGCAAATGCCATCGCCGATGATCTGCTGAGGACGGTAGGTTTAGCTGATAAGAAAGATATATATCCGAATCAGCTTTCTGGCGGACAAAAACAACGGATCGCCATCGCAAGAGCGCTTGCGATGCAGCCGCATGTAATGTTGTTTGATGAACCAACATCAGCACTGGATCCAGAAATGGTTGGGGAAGTACTTGATGTTATGAAAAAACTCGCCGAAGGCGGAATGACCATGGTTATTGTTACTCATGAAATGGGATTTGCCCGAGAAGTGGGAGACCGTATTGTATTTATGGATGGCGGTAAAATCGTAGAAGAGGGTACTCCAGACGAAGTATTTGGTAACCCGCAACATCCTCGTACTCAAGATTTTTTAAGTAAAGTACTATAATTAATTAATAGATTAGGTATGTAAAAGCACTCTTTGCATGAATTTTATTCATGCAAAGAGTGCTTTTTTTGTATATTTAATTCGAATTAATAACAAAATGGTAACTATTACATACGCACAGGTTACAAAATTGTGATATATTAGCTACATCTTACGACAAAACAACTAGAGAAGCTTCTATGAAGAAGCTAGCTATAGGAGGAAATTATGTTTAAACGTTTCAAAAAAACTTCTACACTAGCAGCTGCTTTGCTAGGTGTTACTTTAATGGCACAAAGTGTTCCTGCTCATGCAGAGCAAGTGTATGTAGCTAAAGAGGGAGATACATTTTATAAACTATCTCAAAGATACGACATTGACTTAGAGACTTTGATGAACGCAAATAAAAACATTTCACCATATAATATTTACGAAGGATTAAAATTGACTCTTCCAACAAAGAGTTCAGAGAGTTCTTCTAGTAATAATGCAGTGACAGCAAGCCTGAGTGTAGACAGCAGCAATAAAGTGGTAGAAGCGTGGGGTAAAACATTTAATTACAGCGAAACTCTGAATGTAAAAGCTACTGCATATTCTTCTGACCCCGCAGAAAATGGCGGATATGGAGCCGTTGACTATTTCGGTAACCCGCTGGAATTAGGTACAATTGCTGTTGATCCATCCGTCATTCCACTAGGAACAAAGGTTCTGGTTACAGGTCATTCTCACGATAACCTGCCAGATCAAGCTTTTGTTGCGACAGCTACCGATATCGGCGGAGCTATTAAAGGTAACAAGATTGATATCTTTATCCCAGGAAGTAAAAGTTCCGTTGCGAAGTTTGGTATCCAAGATGTCAAACTCTATATAATTGAATAAACTTTATAAAAGTAAAGGCACCTGTGTATTTGATTCAATTACACAGGTGCCTTTTTATTTTGATTTTTCAATGCCTAGCAGCTCAGGCACCGTGACCAATTCGTATCCTTGATTTTTCAAAGCTTTAATGACTTCAGGCAAAGCTTCAATTGTCCCTTGAAGTTTCGATCCATATCCACCACCGCCATGCTGAAGCACGATCGCACCAGGTCGAGTACCAGAGAGTATGTTCGCTAACACTTGCTCTTTGTTTAGTCCTTTCCAATCTAAAGAATCTACATTCCAATTTACAATTCGGTACTTGTGCTCAGCCGCCCATATGAGCTGTTCTTCTGTGATTTCACCGTATGGCGGACGAATTGTTTTTGGGATATATCCTGTGATTGGAAGAATGGCTTGCTCCGTTTTTTTAATCTCTGAAATAAAAGCAGACATTGAAATTTTATTGAAATCCGGATGAGTAAAACTGTGATTACCAATAACATGACCTTCATCATGAATTCGTTTAGCAAGTTCAGGATGATTAAGTACTCTTTGACCGTTCACAAAAAAAGTTGCTTTTACCCCGTACTCTTTCAAAACATCTAATATTTGCGGGGTGAATCTTGGGTCGGGTACATCATCAAATGTTAAGGCAATCCTTTTTACATTAGGTCCATTCGTAACGAATGTACTCTTATATTTTTTTCGAAGCTGGCCAAGTGTGAGTTTTGATTTCTCATCTACTTCCTTCTGCGGCTCTTTTACAGGAGAGGGTTCTTTCGTAATTGAATCCTGCTGAAAAAAAGGATCTTCTATGTTTATACTATCCTCCGGAGCGTAAATGTATGTACGATCCAGCACGTATGCCGTAGCGGTTTGCGAGAAACATAACAGGAGGATACTAAATAATAAAGTAAATGCAAGAAAAGAACAAATGATGCGTTTCATGTAAGCATAACTCCTTATATTTGTGATTTATCGTTACGAAAAACAATCGAACAGTACATCACGGGTATTCGTATGTTATTGCCTAGACGTAACAAAATTATTCTTATATCAGATACTGTAGTCTTCTGTTTAGCCCCATTTATTAAATAAATGAAACTTCATGAATTACTGAACCGTATAAGGTAATTAGATGCATAAGTAGTGATTCATTACCAAGCAAATGAGTATATTAAGTAAAAGAAAACATATACGGGAGGAATTTTATAATGTCTCTATTTAAAAGATTTCGTGATTTGACCATGTCCAATATTAATGCTCTGATTGATAAAGCGGAAGATCCAATTAAAATGACCGATCAATATATCCGTGACATGCAGAAGGATTTGGAAGATGCGGAGAAAGCGGTAGCTGCACAAATCGCCATTGAGAAGAAATTTAAAGCTTTATATGAAGAGCAGGAAGCGCTGGTGAAGAAAAGAGAAGAACAAGCGCATACGGCAGCTAAAGCACAGAATATTGATCTTGCTCGTCGTGCTCTTGAAGAAAAGAAAAATGCAGAAGCAAAACTTACGGAATACAAAACAAGTTTTGATCAAAATAAAGCTTCTGCAGACAACCTCCGTTCCAAACTGGAGCAAATGCGTAAACAGCTGACGGAAATGAAGAACAAGAGAGAAACACTGGTAGCTCGTTATAATGCAGCCAAAGCTCAGACGGAAATCAATAAAGCAATGAGTGGTTTTGGTTCCGATACGGCCGCATCTGGTATGAAGCGTATGGAAGAAAAAATGCTTCAAGCGGAAGCACATGCAGAAGCAAGTAACGAAATGAACAGCAAAGAAAAATCACTTGATGAAGAATTTGAAAACATGGGAAAAGACAAGGAAGTAGAAGACGAACTGGCAGCATTGCTGAAACAGTACGAGAATAAATAACAATCATGACTATGATAAACAATGAATAAAGTGAATTATATCAGCTTTATTCCATGTGACGGAGGGGAAACGACGCAGTTTCTCCTTCGTTTTTCATGAGGGAGCAATCTGACACTATTGGAGGATGTTATATCTAATGGAATTTATGGATATCGTACGCATGCTGGTATGGACAGGTTCAGGAGCAGTACTGCTGTTTATTCTCATGTATGTTGATTCATTATTTACGAAGTACAAAGACTTTACAGAAGTAAAAGCGGGCAACATGGCGGTTACTACAAGACTAATTATGAAGCTGTTTGCTCAGGGGTATATCTTATCCTCGTCTATTTCCGTATCTTATCATCTAGGAGATGCACTCATTGTATCCGTCGTATCTTTTATTATTCTGCTCGTGATCGAAGGGGTTGTGCACACCTTGATTCGCCGCTTTGCCGCTTTTGATATTGACGGGGGAATGCAGAAGGGAAAGATTGGATACGGGCTGTTCTCAGGTACACTTCACTTAGTAGGGGCGCTGATTATTTCAGCCTCTCTATAACCGAGTTATTCCAACTAGAAATAGGAGTTCGATGAATGATGAGTATATGGAAAAGAGTAACGAATTTATTATCAAAACCAAAACCTTCTGCTCCGGAGAAAAGTATGTTACAGCTGAATCCGGGTGATATATGCGAGGTTTCGCTTGTTACTTATGAAGTGACGGGTAAAGTCCAGAACCGAGGACGAAATGCGGCTCTGCTTACACTGAAAGACGGGAATACAATTGCATATTTATATATTGAGGAAAGGGAACGCCTCATCTATGCATTATATACTCCTATAGATGGACGACTGGATCATCCAGAAGAAGTACCGACAACGATCGAACTGGATGACAGAGAATATCATTTAGAGGAACAATATGCGGGACATGTAATGACAGTAGGGAAGACACCATTTTCTCAAAATGGGGAACAACATGTATGGCAGTTTCAGTCGGATGATAATCATCTCCTGCGCATCGAATGGCAGAACGGTCGATTTATGCTATATGAAGGAGAAGATATCCTCCCGGCAGATGTTAAAGTAATTCGGGCAACCTAGGAGAGGTTATTCATGAACAAGCGTTTTTGGCACATCTTAAAAATCACACTGGTCCTCAGTTTATTTGTCTCATTGTTATCAGGCTGCGGAGCACCTGCTGTGAAAGATACGTACCCGCTTGAATCGGTGAACAGCAGTGGTAATTCGACTTCCTATGTATACCGTGCGGAGAATCTTACTGTTCCAGAAGTAGCCGACGAACTAATGGAAGATCGAACTCCGGATGAAGTGTCTCCCGTTGATACAGAGCGAATGTTCCTCGTGTATCCGAATGAGCTGTACCATCTACAGCAAGATCCGGATCAGCCGGAAGATACACTGATCGAGGTTGATTCTAAAGAATATGTTCAGCGTAATTATAGTTCTTCTTTCTTACAGGGATATATTACTGCTTCTATTCTGGACAGCATCTTTGATGTAATGCGAGGATCGGGAAATTACAGGGGATACACTTCTTCTAAGACATATACACCGACTCAGGGGCAATACCGGACAGCGACAGACAATGATAAAAAAATTGCCCCCCCGCTAACTACGAAACGCAGTGGGTCCATTATTCGCAGGGGGCTTGGAGAATCAGCGAACACGAAAAAATCGGACAACGGCAGTATTCTTAATCGGGACACTTCTTCTTCAAGCTCGTCGACCAAAGGGAAGATTGAAAGAGGAAAAAGCAGTGGATCGAGCATTTTCAGCTCACCAAAGAAAAGCTCGAGACCGAAGACGAAGATTGGTTCAGGCCGAATATCTAGGCGAAGATAGAAGAATGTAGTAACCCGGACCTTACAGTGTCCGGGTTTTGTGTTTTATTATCTTGCTTTACGAACATGTCTAGATTTCTTAGATTTAGGAATGACGGTAGCTGGCTGTTTACGTATCCATTTCACGTAGGAGGCAATCTTTGGTGCTTGTAGAAGCGCTTCAATCGTAGTCAGTCCTAATACGACTAACTCTCGATTGGTAAATAAATTATGAATCTGTTTATGGCATGGAATACATAGATCTGCTGTAGGCTTGTCTTTTCCGCCTTCTTCCCGAGGAGTGAGATGATGCACGGTCGTAACAGGAACTTTTCTTTTGCAGAGAGCACAGGTATGTTTTTCATTCTGAGATGGCATAGCCTTCACCTCCTTTCGTAGCGTGAGATAAAAAAGCATACAATATGCATGCATAGCTTGATTAATCAAATAGGAAGAGGGATGTACTCACCACTTCCTCTCTTGCAACGAGGAAGAGATGGAGATACACTTTATTCAAAGTCAGATAAGAACAAGGAGAAAACCTTATGAGTAACTATAAAACAAATCCGAAATTCAACCGAAAAGCCATTCAGGTAGAAGCTGCGCAGCAGCTTATAGCAAATAAGGTAAAGTTAATAGATACAGAACAGGTAAGGCTAGAGGATGCGCATGATCGAATTATTGCGCAAGATGTTATTGCACCGCATCCCTATCCGTTCTTTAGAAGATCGGGTATGGATGGATATGCTGTCCGAAGCGCAGATCTTAGTATCGCTAGCAGCGATCAAAAGGTTCAGCTAGCGATCATTGATGAAATTCCCTGCGGATATTCCTCACAGAAGGAGATTGTAGAAGGAACTGCAGCGCGTATTATGACAGGTGCTGAGGTTCCGTTAGGAGCAGATGCCGTTGTTATGCTGGAAGCGACAGAACAGTGCGAGGTGGAAGGAAGACCATATGTCGTATTTAAGCGTCCAACATCACAGGGAGCAAACGTTACGCCGGTTGGCTTTGAAGTGTCAGAAGGGGATTTGCTGGTTAAAAAAGGAACCCTGTTGACCGCAGGAGAAATCTCGGTTCTCGCGACGTTTGGTATTCATCAACTGTCTGTTTTTAGAAAACCTCAAGTGGGGATTTTTGCAACAGGGACTGAACTGCTTGGGATTGAAGAAGAACTAGAGCCAGGAAAAATACGTAACAGCAACAGCTACATGCTTCAGTCTCAGGTAAAAGAAGCGGGGGGAGAACCCCACTTGCTTGGAGCAATTGTGGATGATCTGAAGCTGGCTGAGCAAAAGTTGCAGGAGGCTTTATCAACCTATGATGTGGTCATCACTACGGGTGGTGTATCCGTAGGAGATTATGATATTATGGGCGATCTAGTTCGTCAGGATGGCACGGAAATGTTATTTAACAAAGTAACAATGCGGCCAGGAAGTGTAACGACTGCTGCGTATATTCAGAATAAACTGCTTTTTGCCCTATCGGGTAATCCGGGAGCTTGCTTTGTTGGATTTGAACTTTTTGTACGACCTGCGCTGCAAGGAATGCAAGCTTCTGAACAACCTTATTTAGCGAGATGGACTGCAGTTTTAGGTGCGGATTATAGCAAAGTGAACAACTTCACGCGTTTTGTTCGGGGAAAATTGGAAGTGAAGAATGGACAAGTATTTGCTTTTCCTGCCAAAGTAGATGAATCAAGTGTTATGGTAACGATTAAAGACAGTGATTGTCTTATTATCATTCCTCCGGATAAGAAAGGGTTACAAGCGGGAGATGCTGTGGAAATCTTAAAGCTTGGCAGATGATGCTCGAATAGGGCATGCAGGAGTATCTGTAATACCGAATTGTAATGAGAATAATAAAAGCTGCCCGAAAGGGCAGCCTTAAATACGATATATGAAAAAGTATCAAGTGAGGGTAGAAAAGTTTAATCAACTCTTCGCTCAATCGCTTCCGACATCGTTTTATCCGTGAGGTGAGCGTAAACCTCGGTTGTTTCCGTAGAGGCATGTCCGAGTTGTTCCTTCGTTTTATAAATATCATTTTGCAGATAATAATCGGTGGCAAAAGAATGTCGTAATTTGTGGACCGTTAAGTACGGCTTGCCAAAGCCTTTTGCATACTTGATAATCATCGCTTGAATAGCACGTTTTGTCATGCGCTTCCCTTCTTTTTGACCATTGGGGACCGTGACAAAAAGTGCTTTTTCTTTTTTGGGAGTACGATAACGGAGTGTGCGAAGCTCCATGTATTTAAAGAGATCATCTTTAGCCTGCTCCCGGTAATAGACCGGATTCTTAAATGTCTCATCGTTATTTCCTTTTCGGTATACGTAGAGGACTTTATTATTCAAATCAAGATCATCAATGTTCAGATTTACGATCTCTGATACACGAAGTCCTGAATTCAGAATTAAACTAGCAATACAAGCATCACGTTCTTTGTTCATCTCATGGGAATATAGAGCTTGTTTATTTTTTTCCATATCCTTCGCATAACCTTCTAAAATATATCCGATGAACTCAAGAAGTTCATCTTCCTCTAGTATTTTGCCTTTCAGCTTTGCAGCAGTATCTTTTGGTTTGTGAACTCGTTTGATTTCGACTTTAGCCATAATATTTCGTTTTAGAAGAGGGTAAAATTCTTCATCTTCGGCAATTTGACTCAAATAGTGGAATAAAGACCGGAGTGAAGATAATTTACGGGATATGGTAATCCGAGAGTTTGCTCCTTCTCTTTTGGTCGTCAGATAAATACGATATCCCGTAATACTTTCCATGCGCAGCATCTCGAGTTCCTTTAAAGTCACTCCTGTATTTGATTCGGCTTCAGACAGGCCTTCAGCCCTTAACCAAGTGAAGAACATATCATAATCTCGAACATACTCCAGCAGCGTGGATGGAGATAGGTCTGGTAGTTTGTAATCAATGAATTGCTGAACATACCAGGGCATGGTGACTACACGTTCATCAAGTCTACGACGATCGGTTTCTTTTTGAATATTCATATTTCGTACGCCCCTTATATTTCTATTGTCTTCTTTAGGAGTAAGAACAAGTGTCCTTATTTTACCACATTCGCTAGGGTTATGACTTGCTCGGCTCAAGGCAAAGCTTTATAGTTATTTTATATGAAGAAAATAGAGGTGATATGATATGGAACTAAGCCTCATTATGGTACCACGTGAACAAAAGCAAGTGATTCGTCATCTTATGCAATTTTATCTATATGATTTTACGAAGTATCTTGATATTGATGTTGATCGTTATGGTGTTTTTCCTGACTATCCGAATCTTGATGATTACTGGAGTCATACGGACAAGTATCCTTTTCTCATTAAAAATGGCTCTTCTCCCGCAGGTTTTGCACTTGTGGACAAGCTTTCTGGTAAAAAGGATGGCGACTTTTATATGACTGAGTTTTTTGTCATGCAAAAATATCGCCGCAGCGGAGTAGGAACTTGGGCAGCAAATGAACTATTCAGCCGCTTTCAAGGGGAATGGAAGGTTTCACAGGTTAGGACGAATATGGTAGCCCAAGCCTTCTGGCGTAAAGTGATTGGTGGTTATACCAATGGGCAGTTTCGGGAGAAATTCCATCCAGAATCGGGCAACCCAAGTCAACATTTTGTAACCTAAAGATTAGTGCAAAATAAGGAGATTTTCTTTGACAGATAGGCTGTTGAAGAGAGTCTTTTTTTGTTGATATAAGATAACATCATAAAAATTAAACATACGAAAAATTCACATTAGTGAATGACCAATATAAAGTCCATTTCACATGAATCACAATATTTTTGCGTCTAATTCAGGTTTAAAAGCAGAGGAAAAATCAAAACGGTAATATTTATTGACACCTGTTTAAATATCTGGAATGATATGTATTATTTTCGAGAATTGCATATAGCGAGTAACCGTACGTTTCAAAGACACAGGAGGCAGCATGAATAAACATTTAAAAGAGATTCACCCGCTTGCTTGGACAATCATCATCGGCACGATTTTCGGTAGAATGGCAACCTCGATGAGTATCCCTTTTTTATCGATTTATTTAATTAAGACAATGGGGGCTTCACCAGTTGAAACCGGTATGGTGGTCGCTGTAAGTTCACTGATCGGCGTGTTTGCCAGTTTCTATGGAGGATACATATCTGATCGAATCGGACGAAGAAAAGTACTTATTTTTTCTATTTTCAGCTGGGCAATTGTGTTTATCGGATTTGCAGAAGCAAATCAAATTTGGATGTTTTTTGTAATGAATGCGTTAAACGGTTTATGCCGTGCTGTTTTTGAACCTACATCAAGAGCCATGTTATCTGATATTACAAAACCGGAAAATAAACTCCTCGTATTTAATCTGCGGTATGCTGCGATTAATCTCGGTGTTGTCATTGGACCGCTGATTGGATTACAGATGGGTTCAGCTGAATCGGGAGTTCCTTTTCTCATTGCTGGCGCAGTTTATATTTTGTATGGAATCGTACTTATCATTCAATTTGCATTACAATCTGAGCAAGTGAAGTTACCATCCGAGGACGGTGGATCCAAGGTATCTTTAAGAGAGGCGTTTACCGTTACAAGCAGGGATCGAACTTTCATCTATGTACTTATCGGTTCTATGTTTTGTGTACTTGGATTTGGGCATTTCAGTTCCACATTAGCACAGTACCTTGAACTCAGCCCACAATTTGAAGACGGAGCGCAGATGTTTACTTACATGCTGTCATTGAATGCCGTAGTCGTTCTAATCGTTCAATATCCTCTTGTTCGAACGTTCCGTAAACTGCCTCCTGCTGTGTCACTTATGGTAGGTAATGTTTTCGTTGCAGGAAGTTTTATATTGTTCGGAATGTGGGATTCTTGGTGGGCAATGTTAGCTGGTGTCGTTATATTTACCATTGGTGAAGTGTTGATGTTCACTTTAATGGACTTATTGGTGGATCGTATTGCAAAACCCGAGCTCAAGGGCACATATTTCGGAATGATGGGGTTCAATAATTTAGGAAATGTATTAGCACCACTGATTGGCGGAGCGTTACTTACTCATTTTACAGCAGAGCAGTCGCTATACATATTTATCCCAATAGTACTCATGACAGTATGCGGCATTCCGTTTTTACTATTAGCTCATGTCAGGCTCGAACATCAGGACAAGCACAAGGTTAATCATATAGTAAAGGAGGCTACATAGATGACATCTCAGATCATTGCAATGGGCGGTGGAGGTTTCTCCATGGAACCTGATAATCTGCTGCTAGATAAATATATTTTAGACCAATCTATTTCTGATAAGCCAAAAGTATGTTTTCTGCCTACGGCCAGCGGAGACGCAGAGGGGTATGTGAAGAGATTCTATGCTGCTTTTGATCAACATTGCTGTATCCCATCCCATTTATCCTTATCCTCTCCGCCAAACCAGAATCTGGAGGATTTTGTTCTGGACAAAGATATTATCTATGTAGGCGGAGGGAGTACTAAAAATTTACTTGCTTTATGGAAAGAGTTGGGGCTTGATCAGATTCTCACAACCGCTTGGAAACAAGGTATTGTCCTTGCAGGTCTTAGTGCGGGATCTCTCTGTTGGTACGAAGAAGGAATTACAGACTCCAATCAGGAAGGTTACTCCTCTATTCGTTGTCTTGGGTTACTTCCAGGAAGTCATAGCCCGCATTATGATGATATGGATAGCGGAGAGTATACTTATAAACCGGCTTATCGCAAGTTAGTGGAGGCAGGAGAACTGAAACAGGGTGTAGCTGCGGATAATGGGACAGCGCTTCATTACATAGGAACGGATCTGTATAAAGTAGTAAGCTCTAGACGGAATGCATTTGCCTATCAAGTATCGCGAACAGAGGATGGTTTATTAGAGAAAAAATTAGAACCTCATTTTCTTGGAAATGAAAAGAAAATCTGAAAATATGCGCAGCCTTCAGCATCGCGGATTTTGGATTTCATTAGTAACAAGAGCACCTTAAACGGGAAAGATTAACCTCTTAAGGTGCTCTTTGAATCTGTTCCTGTTGAAGACACGTTACCATGAGATACTTGTGATGTATTTTTCATCTTTCTGATCATATTCTTGCTGGTATCCAGAGCATTCTCTAGTTCATTTAGTAATTATCCGTTTTTTAAGAATAACCGACTTACTTGGGGATGTAACAGCTATAGCGTACCCTCCATTAAAGGAAGAAGATTCTGCTCTATACTCAAGTTTAGTTAATAAGTTGCCATAACGATCAATATAACCGAACTTACCATCTGAGTTTGTTCCGATTCCCACTAAAGCGATTCCTTCTTTGAAATTAGATGCGTTGTTGTATTCTTGGTAACCAATGACCAACTTCCCTTTTTTATTAATAAACCCGACTTTACCACTTGAGTTGTATACGACCGCTAGTCCCTCGCTAAAATCACTTGCATTGTCATATCGAAAAGGGATGATGACCTTACCCTTCTTATTAATAAATCCCCATTTACCTTTGTTGTTCTGCACGGATGCTAATCCTTCAGAGAAACTACCACCTGATTTATATTGAAAAGGAATAATAACTTTACCAGAAGTATCAATATACCCGTACTGTCCTTTATTATTTTGAACAAGGGAGAAACCTTCGGAAAACCCTCGAGCATAGGTGTAATCAAAAGGAATTGTCAATTCACCGAGTGTATTAATGAATCCATTTTTATTACTTTTCGGATCAGTTACCATAGCAAGACCATTGCTAAAATAAAAATCGGAATCATATTTTTTTAGGAAATGAGAGATGATTTTTCCTGTTCTGTCTATAAGTTCCTGTTGATTCGTATTTGCTAAGGTTACATGAGATACGCCCTCAGAAAAATAGCCAGCTTCGGTAAACTGACAAGGAATCGCTAATTTCCCCTTTGTATTAATATAGCCATAGAGTTTTGTTTCTTTATTTTGTACCAAAGCTCGTTGTTCGTAAAAATCACTCATCAGTTTGACATTATCTGGGAGATGAAAAGCTTTATTTCCTTTAGTGTTGTTGTATATTAGAGTTCCATCTGATTGTTCGGATAGTAACAAACCATTATGAAAGCTTCCATCACTTTGAGGCCTAGCGATATTGTGATCCAAGAATGTCTTTGAAACTTCGATTTTTGTTTTTATGATCTTGGTAGCTGCTGAACTCGGTGCTGAAAATGTGACATTCGTGAAGCTTAAGAGCAATAATGCTAAGCATAATTTTCTAATCATTTTGATAGCTCCTTAGTTTTATTTTAATAATATATAGATTTCAAAAATCACTTGTTGTAATACAAACACATCAAATGAAAAAAAGTTTATTTATTTGTAGGATTCATCACAGTTAAGTACAAGGGCGAAAAGGATAACCAAATTAAAATATATAACCTAGTTATATTCGACTCCTGAGTTTATTAAAAGAAAGTAAAAGAGCTGTATAGGTACAGTTCTTTTTTATGTTTATTTTTACTTTTATTTACATTATATGGTTCGTATTTTATTATAGATACCAACGGTCGGTATTAAAAAGAGGGAGGCTAATATGGCTAGAAATAAATATCCAGAACAGACATTGGAGCAAATCCTTGCAGTCTCATCCAAACTGTTTACGGAAAAAGGATTCGAGAAAACAAGCATACAAGATATAATTGATGAACTTGGAATGTCCAAAGGAGCTATTTATCATCATTTCAAATCTAAAGAAGACATTCTTGATGCGGTGATGAACAAACAATTCAGTTATGCTGCACAAATGCTAGATGATCTAATTCAAAATACACAAGCCTCAAATGCCCGCGAGAAATTAGTCATGATTTTAGAACAAATTGTAGCTGATCCAGACGCCCATTCCATGGACGGAGTACTGAGTACACAGATTAAGAACCCGTAATTTGTAGTTACAGGTATTCAGGAAGGCGTGAAAAAAGATGCCCCGATTATTGCAAGGATCATGATGGAGGGAAAAGAGGATGGATCCATCACCACGGATTTTCCAATAGAGTGTGCTGAGGTCTTTATGTTACTCGTGAATATCTGGATTAACCCACTATTGTTTGGACGGGGGCATGAAGAAACAGTGAATCGATTACATTTTTTACAACACATGATGAGGGTTTTGGGCGCAGATATTGTCAGCGATCAATTGCTTCATAAAATTACGGAACGTCATTCGGATATTGGAGGCTACTGTTCGGATGAATAGCTCCTAGTACCATGATTGAGGAGGGATCGGATGACGTTCATAAGAGAATTAATTATTCAAAAAGACATAACAATCAAAGATTCAATCATGAATGTAGTGATAGATTGGCTCTCAGATCAAGTCTTTATATTTACTACGGAGCTAGACGATATTCGGATTGTTCAAAAAGCCAGCAACAAATTTCCTGAGAGCAGGCTTTTCAATACTGACATCAGGTCTGATGAGCTGCGGATTGTTGATGGTAGAAAAGAAACGATAAGGATTGGAGTTCAATTTCACCGTACAATACTGGAAGTATATCTCCCTGGAAAAGTATGGAACTCGGTGAACTTAACAACGGTTGGCGGTAGGGTGTATTTCAAAGAAGTGAGTGCTATGAATTGTAAGTGCCAAATCACCTCCGGGAAAGCGGAGCTATCAGGGAATATTCAGGAATTGAATCTAGGCATTGTGGGTTCTAGTGTTACTGGAGAGAAGTTAATCGTTGATAAGCTGCATATCAATTCAACTTCATCCAAACTGGAACTGTTAGGTGATTTCTCAGTCATAAATTCTTCTAACAAGGGAAGAGGGATGGTGATTCGATCCGGCATTGTTCCCGAAAGAATATGTTCTGTAGGAACGGGTGCAAAGGTTATCATCTCTATTCCTGAAAATGACGGCTTTGTTTTTAAGTTCGACGGATTGTCAATCCAAGTGCGACACTTCTTCTTCAAATGATTCGTGAGCTGTTTTCCAACCTAAACATTTCCTTG
>NZ_JACSQL010000030.1 GCF_014836635.1 Paenibacillus gallinarum
ATAATCTCTGCTACTGTCGATTGTTTTACATTGGATCGTCTAATCAATTCGTTTATTGTCCAACCTTTTTCTTTGCAAAGAAGACGGACTCTTGTTGTTATCGCCTCATTAATCCCCACTATAGTGACTCCTTCCAACATTAAATTTTGTACGATTTTTAAATATTATAATCATATGAAATTGTTCCCGAAATCCTATATATGTAAATTTTGTTTAGTTAAGGGTGTCTCAACAACATCATATTAGCATCTGTCCTGCGTTCTAACAATGTTTCTCCTTGGAAAGAAAATAGGTAACTTAAAATAAAGTATTGTGTTTTAATTTAAGTAACTTAAAATAATTACATCATTTGAATTTAAGTAACTTAAAAAGGGTGTTCTCGGCAAGATGAGAACACCCTTATATGAATAGTTATAGGTCCTTGATCATCTCTATCAAACTAGTGCTAGACAGACTGTCTTTTCCATAAAACTTACTAATTAATTTGTTTCTATAAAATCAATGACTTCTTTTGGGGTTTTGACATAATCGGCATCTAAACGAATCAACAGGTCATAAACCGCAACTTTATATTCAACATCACTAACTTTTTGTACTTCATAGCGCTTATTTTTACCAGTTGTGACTCCACCGAACGTATAACTCTCTCCTGTATGAAGCGATTCAATCGTTTTCTTTTCCACTTGGCTTAGTAGCATAATATTCCTCCGTTGTTCGTATCTAGAACTAATCCTTCATACGAGAAGTAAATGCTTGTCCTCCAATACCTGGAGGGAGTTTTCGGCGTTTTTCTGTTGCTGGTTTGGCAGTTGTAGCTTCTATAGCAGGCTGCTGAGTGCTTTGTTTAGGGGCTGGAGCAGCAGTAGTAGAACCTTCGTTTTTTGTTGCATTTAAGAAGTAAACAGCAGCAAATTTGAGGAAACCAGCTTGGCTACCATATTGCTTCATGGCTTCTAGGATATCTGCATGTTTTTTTTCATTAAAAGTGACTTCGACCCGTACTCTATCACTCCGATCTTAAGCCGTTACCATCAACTTTGCGTATTTGTAAAATTCTAGGACGTTGAAAATTTCCGTCTTCTTTAACAAAGTGTGGTATGGATATTGGATTTTTCGTCTTTTGGGTAATTTTATTAATCCAGGATCTATTTAAGCTTTCTGTTTGAAATCATTAACTAGATTTACGTCGATGCATAATTATCATCATAGGTTACCTTAAAGGTGCTATAGGAGGGCTTCTTGTACCGTCAGAGATCGGTCATTCCCTTACATCAGGGGGTCCGCTCTTCCTGGACCAGTATTATCATATAAAAGGTATTACTCCTTTTCCCTTTTTCGCCCTGCAGCTCTTTCTATATCACGGCGTTTAACTGCAAATACAATCTGTTCCGAGTGGTTAATAAAGGAGCAGATTGCAATCTTGGAAATTCAAGTCCGGACAAGATGAAGGTGCTAAAGATTATCGTTATTGGACACGAAAGGCTTGGATTATTGAAAACATTTCACGCAATAGAACTAGTTACCATCCGATAAAAATTATGGATAACCTGTTAAATAGCATTATTGAGCCAGAAGGAGGGAGAAAAGGGTGTTCTTAGCAAAATTGAGAACGCACTTTTAGGACTAATCTTTCATACAAGAAATAAATCCTATGCTACCTAGAAATATCCCTTTTATTCAATCCGGATAGACAATCACTTTGACGATGCAACCCTCTACCATAAAAAATTAATAAAGTTTCAGAGGGGGAAGTCCTCTAAAGTCGTATTAAGGGTTGATTATTCATCATTGTATAAACTTTAACTAAAATGCCTTTTAATGAATTTAAAAATATTTTCAAATTGATTTAGAGGAATATGAGTAATTCTAATTTTCTTACTTCTCAGAAATCCTCTTTTTTTAAATTCAATTGAAGATGCCGTCATACCTAATGCTTTGAGAATATCATGATCGATTTCTGAGTAATCTGAATACTTTATCTCATGAGGTCTTATTTTTCCAAAAGGCCTTATTTCAGCTAATATTGCCTTTGTGTCCGTAATAAACAAATAGCCCATTGTGGTACCACTAAAAGCAGCTGATGAAAGAAAATAAATCTTCTCATTATAGAGATTCTTCTTAACTATTTTTAAAGCCTTGATCCATTGCAGACGTATTGTTTTAGGTAGTTTCTCAGCCTCAGCATAAAGCTGTTCATATGTTGAATATTCACCGACTACTGTAATTTCTACGTTAATGTTATTCATGATGATAGTTCCTCTCGGTTAATAAAACAAAATTTATTATATTGGATAATTCTAAATTTTACATCAATTCAAAGAAAAAAACAGGGGAAAAGACCCATATAATGCTCATGAATCTTCGGTCAGAGTTTCTATGATGAACCCATGTTTCAGCCCTTAATCGCTCTATTAGAAAATACAAAAGACAAGCCAAACGCTTTCTGTAATAAATTAGTCTGATGAAAGCTGGTCTTAGAAGTGGCTGATAATTCATCTTCAAGTAATTTACTAATAATAAATTGGGCGATTTTGTTTATTGCCACCCATTCATTACATATTAAGCCCCTTCTTTAAAGTGTCCTCTTTGCTTATTGTCCGTTACCGTAGAAATTAGATTGTTATTTTTTTTCATTGCTAACTTAAGCTGGTTTTTAATGCGTTAATATAGATTCATATAATTCAAGGCTACTTCAGCAAATCCCTCATTCTCTTGTTGCGCTATATATAACTCGTTCTTCATGAAATACCTTTTTTAGAATCATAAGAATCTGTATTTCCGTTTATTCTCCTGCTGTAACATAAGTAAATTAAATTAGAGGGAAGGAATCAAAGATTCGATGAAATTCTGTAGATAATAATATGTAGTGTGGGAAGGTCTATAAATCTTAATACATACGTGTACGTATACGTGTACGTACACGTATGTATTGTGTTATACTTATATCAGAAATTTTTAATAAATAGGGAGGCTATTTAGTGGCAACTGTTATTTCTTTTGGCATTCAAAAAGGTGGATCAAGTAAAACAACAACTTCTGGTATAGTTGCTCATATACTAAGTGCGGAATACGGAAAGAAAGTATTGGCTGTTGATTTAGATTCGCAAGGGAACTTGACCGAATTATTGACACAAGAGGATATATACGTTTTCCATCAAAGAACTGTTTTTGAAGCTTTACAAGAACAAGACGCTCGCAAATATATACATAAAGTAACTGATCGTCTTGATCTTTTAAGTGCTGAAGACCATCTAGCTCGTTTCCCATCTTGGCTGTATGGGTCCTATAGAGGTAATAGGTCTCTCGTTTTAAAGCAAACTCTAGAAAGTGTTCAAGATGATTATGATTATATTATTATTGATACACCTCCAGCTTTAGGGGATCAAACAATCAATGCATTAGCTGCTTCTGATGCAGTAGTGGCTATGTTTGAAGCGAGTAAATTTTGTTATTCAGCTTTAGGTAGGTTTCTAGAAACCTGCGTTCACGTTCAGGAACTCGCAAACGAAAATTTAAAGATAGCTGGTATTCTTCGCTCCTTAATTGATTCTAGAAGAACAGATAATAAGGCTTTGATTGAGCTTGTAGAAGAGGAATATGAGGATCTTTGTTTTGAAACGATTATGACCCGAACTGCTGCTATTGGGAGATTGTCAATCAATGGATTTACAAATAACCCTGAATTAAAAGCTGGTTTAAAACAGTATCGCTTATTTGTAGAGGAGCTGATTAATCGTGTCTGATTCAAAAATGGAACAGCTTAAAAATAAAATTAGAAGACCAGTAAGCAATGCAGTCCATTCAGAACTTATTGATACTACTAACACAGCGAGAGAACTTTTAAGTAAAAGCAAAAATAAAGGGACAGTTAAGAAAAAGGAAAAATTCGATGAATTATACACGAGAGAGACTGTATGGTTCAAGAACGATATAAAAAAGATCCTAGATGAGCTTAGTATTGAGGGTGGACGAGGTACAAAGACACGTATTCTTAATGAAGCTTTAGATTTATACTTTAAGAATTTGTAAAATTAAGAATACTTATCTTGTCTAATAAAGATAAAATAGGAGCAGTCAAGGGTTTCAAGTCTGCTCCTATGATTTAAGAATATTATATGTAAGTTCCTTGTTTCCATTTTTCCAGACGTTTTCCATGAGTTGATTGATTCTTTGCTAAAGCCGTTTTGTTTCAAATCGGTTGGGTTTCTATCTCTTAAAGTTAACAACAACATCCACTTTAACGATGTATCTATAATAAATCTCGATGTCTTTTTATGTCATTAATTATTTCAATTATTTATTCTCCTTCAAATCGATTAACGATTCCTTTCATAGAATAGACCTCCTATTATTTTTCACATGTTATATCTTCGTTGTCCCTACGTGTTGTTAGAGATTTCTTTTTTTATATGGGATCTGCTCTTTGACTGTTTTTCTCCCTGTTTCGTTACTGCAGTATACTCCCCCTTCACTAGTGGATGATTTAATATTTAGTTGCGTCCAAGATGAAAACAATTGTTCCCTGCAGATCGTTACGATAAGTCTCTATGTTATTGTCTGAGCCTCTTGAAATATTTCTTGTTTGATGACCCCCGACTATTTTCCCTTATTGAATACCAGTATACGTAGTTTAGCTTTAAAGAAAGGGAAGTAAAAGAGGCTTATGTTAATAGTCCTAATGCGGCCTAGTTTGATTATATAAGCGGTTAATCAGCAGCGTACAACATGGTATAGATACGTAACGATACATAACTATACTTTTGACAGTGTTAAAACTCTAAATAAGGTAAAAATTAGAATTTTTAGCTGTATATTCAAAGATATAACTGATATAATTCAATATGAAACCAAAAGTATAGATACATATCTATACATAAGGAGGAGAAAATGAAAAAGTCAGTTGATATAGGTTTTGGGTATGTTAAATGGACGGATAGCGAACAGCAGGTGCTAAAGCGGCAGGCCCTCGTTACAGAAATTCCACTAGGGGCGCTAGACTCAAGAAGCGAGCTGGATACCATAATCGTAGACGGCGTAGAGTACATAATTGGTAAACATGAATTTGTGCACTTAAATGTGGTGCCTGCATCAAGTACACGTAACAGGGTTGAGGATTTAGAGTATAAGATATTGTTCCTTTACCCCTTAGCTGTGCAGGCATCGGGTGAGGATCTTAAAACTGACATAGTAACCGGTCTGCCTATTCAAACTATGGAGGACGAAGCTCCTTTACTGGTAGATCTATTCTCTGATAAAGAATTTGATATTGAGTTCAGAGGATCAAAATTCAAGATATCTATTGACGATGTAATCGTTATGCCACAGGGTTACGCAGCTAATTTGTATTTACTTTCTTCAAATCCAACTTTGAAAAAAGAAAATGTTCTTGTAGCAGATGTTGGCTTCCAAACTGTGAACTATGTATATATGCAAAAAGGAAATGTATTTAATGAACTAGCTGACACACATCCAAGTTTGGGTATTGGTTCGGCTTATGATGAAATAGGCAAGATCATTAACAGACGTACTAGAGGTGTTAAGAATTACACGAAGTATGATGTTGATTCTGCACTGGATCATGGCGTAACCATTATCAATAAAAATTCGCAAGAAGAGAAACTATACTTTGCAGAAGATGAAGAAGTGCTACATGTGCTAGATAAGCAGGCGAGAAATATTTGGTCTGACATTAAGTGGAAATATATTGATAGAGGACATTTGATTGATAAAGTGGTGTTCCTCGGCGGTTCTTCTGAACGGATGGAAAACCAATTAAAAGAAAATAGTTTAAGAAAGACATTATTCCCTGAATCACCGCAAGATTTGCAGGTGCTCGGGTATGATATGTACGCTAGGAGCACAATAAGCTAATGGCAACAAAACAAAAAATAACGATATATTTCCCTGAGGCGGAAGAAAGTGAACTATGGGAAGCTATTCAGCGACTTCCTAAAGGTGTTAGAGGCATGATTTTACGTGATATTATCCGCAAAGAGTTATTAGGTGATGATCCGAAATTTAATTTGTCTTCAGCATCACCTTCTGCAAAACTAGCTGAAAAACCAAAACCGATAATGGATGAAGAAGCTGCATTAAGTATTCCAATATTTAAGAAAAGAGGATAACGGGCATGAGTGAAATCTTCTTACTGATAATTAATTATAAAGGGAACTAATCGCATTGATCGATTGCCTTCGTAATTAAGCTACAGGAGAGTAGTAATATTGTTCAACTAATGAAAAAGCATTTCTTTTACTACTATTAATAGATTATATTAAGAATAGCCAGTTTAACTGGCTATTTTTGTTATATAGGGGAGGAGAATATCATGGTTGAAGATATATTTGATGAACTAGAGAGGAGAACGGATACTGAAGGGTTTATAGAAATTACTATAGGTAACAATCAAACTTGGAAAGTTAAAAATATCCTCAATAAAGGTGCATCACAACACGATATTGATATTCTTGAGGAGGTACTTAATAAGAGGCTCCCTGACTCCTACAAAGAATTTTTACTTCTCCACAATGGTTGTAGATTGTTTGAGCATCCATTTTATGAAGGTGAAAATTATATTTATAGTAGTCACGAAGTGATTGATCTAAGACCACAAATTGATGAGCATTACACCAATCAAGTTAGGATAGCTAGGATTCTAGGTGATAACATAGTTTTGAATTTGGACAACGACACAATCTCCGTTTGTAATGAAACTAGTTGTATTGCTGAAAGTATGTCTCTTAAGTGTAATTTTTTAAACTGGCTTCGTGAATTCATTGCTAAAGATGGGCAAAATATATGGGAAAAGTATACATAATCCTTAATTCTTAACTTAATATATTTAAAGCAAGCTAGAGAAATAATGGCTAGGCTATTTTAGCGATAATGATTGTAGGACTAGCGGTAAAAAAACTTTAGATCAATAAATGGTCGATTAGCTGTTCCGTTAGGGATAGGGTATCTAGGAACTGGTATAAACCTAGGAGGTAAAAGAATGAAAGAAGTTATTAAAAATATTCTATTGGGTATGGTCGTTTTTATTGTTGGCTTTGCCATTATTTTTGTTCTTACAAGCTCGGATATTGAAGCTGAACTGACATATTATGCTGCTATAGCATATGCTCTTCTATATTTAGCTAGTGTTATATCTGTCTGTACTGCGGTAATCCTAAAAAAAATTACTCTATCAAAAGAATGAATCGCTCATTGAACTAACGGTAAAACGTTAGTTGAACACAGCAGGGAGCAGCTTGCCAGTTAGCAGCTGCTCCCTTTTATTATGCGATTCGGCAGGATAGTCGGATAACAAAAGTTGGGATACTTTACTGTTTTAGTATATAATTATTGTTGTATTTAGTTCGGAATATCACCAATTGGAGGGTTAAGCATATGAAATTACTTATGGCATTCCTAATAATATTGTGTGCAGTCATACCGACCTACTATTACATCAAGCTCCGTGGATGGAAGAAGAAATTGTAAAGATTTTCTGTACTAAGCCGATGAAAATTTGGCTGCTTTTTCTTTGAGTTAAACGGCAGATTAGTAAATGTATATTTAGATAGGGGGGACATACCATGGGAATTATGATTGAACCATCTAAGGAACTGATTAGAATTTGGATGGATATATATGTACCAGAAAAAGATTTATTATTTCTTAGAGAAGAAGATCTAAGGAACTTAGAAAGATACCTTAATAGAGTATTAGTTATTCCAAAGAAAGAGTTCTTTAATCACTCTTCGTATACGGTAATTCAACTTGTAAATAGTTTTGAGTATTGGAATATATCTAAGGAAGTGCAGTACATTGTAGTAGCCGAGTCAGATTGGTTGTCACACCAATCAAAAGATATACAAAAACAGATAAGTAATATTCAGCTACAGATAAATAGGGGGTTAATCTTACCACTATCACTATGCACTGATAGTTTTTTCTTTCCGGAGGAATATCTGGTGAAAGATAGCGAAAGAGAGTACATAGTTTTACAAAGTAAAATGTGGAGAAGAATTCCTTATGAAACTAAAGAGAATTTATTAAAAGTATACGCAAAACAATGGGATGATTGGACCTGTTATGAATTGCCTGAACAGACTCCATTACATTTACAGAAGTATGCAAATACCTTTCCTGCACAAGCAGGTGGAAATTGCTTGTCCGCCACATTATTTGCTTTAACTAAACAAGAATGGATTATTAATGAGTGGGTTCATCCCAGAACATTTTTTGAAGGACTAAAAAGAGCCAATTATTTTAATGCAAAAATAGAGGACATACAAAATGGCGATGTTGTAGTTTGGGTGAATGAGGAAGGAATAATTCAACACGCATCTTATCATATTAGCCAAAATTTATTCTTCAATAAAAATGGACAAACTTTTTTTAATCCATGGATAATTATTGATTGGAACGAACTTGAGCTGAAATGGAAGAAATACAGATATGAAATATATCGAATAGAAAAATAAATTAATATAGGAGACTATAGGGAACTTACGTTATGAATAGCAAGTGAATAGAGATAATGAAGGAAGCCAGTGGGCAACTGCTCCCTTTTAGTTATGCAAACTGGCAGTTATGTTTAATTATATGTGTTAAAATGGAATAATTATGGCTGGGTAAGACAAATGGAGGAACAACATGGACGAGAAGCAGTTTTTGAAGACTATGTTTGAAACAGTTAAGTACGATGACTATAAGAATAAAGATGAGCTACTTGGGATATTAAGAAATTCCATGATAACTTACCTTAAAACAAGTGACTTTACGCGAAAGTCTTATCAATACAAAGAGTATGTTGATTTAAGAGTACCCGTGCCATTATTAAAGGTAGCACGAACTTTCAAGAGCCAATTAGAAGCAATAGCATCTTTAGTATATATAGAAACGGCCGAATATGACTTTTACGGATTAAATATTAAACCAAAACCTGTTGATCTAGCGGAAGATGAGACCACAGAACATGCTGTATATTTTGATGAGATAAAAGAGACAATAATTCAGGGTATTAGAAATGCGAAATATTCGATATGGATTGCAGTAGCATGGTTTACCGATAATGAAATATTTGAAGAGTTGCTACTAAGGAAAAATGCTGGGGTTAATGTAAGAATAATTACTTCAGATGAAGATTCCAATAAACACATATTGCACAAATTAGAAAGTAATTTTGAAGTGAAAAAGATTCCGTTAAAGGGCAAATATCTGTCAAATAGACTTCATGACAAGTTTTGTATAATCGATTTTGAGTTTGTGATGCATGGTTCATATAATTGGAGTAAAAATGCAAGAGAAAACGACGAAACCTTAGCAACTGCACTTGATAGAGACTTTGTAAGGAAATTTGCTGATGAATTTATGCGGTTGTATGTAGAAAATTAAATTTCTATAACGTTCTTTAAAACTAACGAGAAAACGTTAGATGAACACAGCAGGGAGCAGCTTACCACTTGGCAACTGCTCTCTTTTATTTGCAAACCAGCAGAGTAGGGATAGCGTGACGTAATGTACGAAACTTTATCTCGATGAATAATAAGTCTTGCTCAGGTAACCTTAATAAAAACATAGATCTTTTATTAAGGAGGAACAAGAGTGTTTAACTACATAGTACTTGTATTAATGGTGATGATAAACGTATCAGGACATAACGAATGGGTGAACATTGATCAAACTGAAGAGAAAGTTATCAA
>NZ_JACSQL010000031.1 GCF_014836635.1 Paenibacillus gallinarum
GTTGCGTACTCCCATCGTACAGAGGCGCTCTTTTTTATTCAAACTCCAAATTTTTCGTTTTACAGGAATTCTAACGGGCAGTTTAGTTGAATGAAGAATTATTCGTAAATTTAATAATAAAATTAACGTTAAGTGGTAAAGGATTATTCTCATAAATAGAGATCACTGTTATTCAATTTAATAAGGAATGGGGAGGAAAAATGAGTAATATAAAACGATTTGGTCTAATTGTCATTTCATTAATTCTTACTTTAATCGGTTTTTTAAAACTATCCAACAGTGTCCAAAAAGCTCAAGACTCAACAAGTGAGTATATAAGGTCGGCTAACTATTACACGAGCTTACGTAGGATCAACGGCATTTAGGAATGCCTGGCGGGTTGATGAGTTTGATCCGTGATCGCCTACGAGTAGGAGATCTAATTTTAGATTGATACCCCTATTTATCAGATCGTTTTCGCTCCCAGACTCAGCCTCACCTATGAACAAAAAGGAATTTTTTTTGTTGAATAATTTCAAAAAAAGTCAAAGTAACGAGGAATTTCATTTAATTGGTCGTATCGAGCTTAACAATCTAGTGATTTCTTACTCTTGTAGCTAAACTTCGACATTAATTTTAAGTATACTTCGACAAAAGTAAGGACTTTGTTTCTATTTTAATATAATGTGTATTAATGTAATCTAGGTTTTGTAGGTAAATTATGTTATAAAATAAATATATTGGAGGTTTAAAAAATGAAAAAAAGCATCAAAACGATTCTAGGTACTTCTGTGTTAAGTCTTTCACTTTTAGTAGGTGCAATTCCTAGTTTTGCTTCTGCTACGTCAGAACATGCTTCTGGAGGTTGGAGTGAATCTGGGGGTTACTATGTTAATTCACAATCCGAAGATGGTATAAGTACTCTAGCGTCTAGCACACCTGATTCACACGTTGGAAAACGTTTAAAAGATAATACTAACTCTGGTGGAGATCCAACATGGAGGTATGCAGCGAAAGGAGATACTGTATGGGTCGGTGTTTACCATTATACAACGGCTCAAATGGAAACACCCAATGGTACCGTTAAAACGACAAGTGGTAGACAGTGGGGAGAAAATGGCACTACAGCGACGTCCCCATGGTACACTCCTTTCGGAGAAAACCCGGAAGCTAGAACATATTGGGGACATTAATAACTTTAGTTATATAATTTCTGCCTAGCTACTTAGTGTGAGTTAGTAGTGGAAAGTGTTCTCTTAAAGGCTGATAATCAGTATTAAAATTTATACAAGACGTATTAAATCCATATGTTTCAGAAAATAGAGGCTACTGTGAAGTGGCCTCTACCTTTATTACTGTGAAATGAGGAAAGTAAATGTTCACAATCAGAAGAAAAGATATCGCATTTATCTTCATTTTCATTTGCCTATATTCACTATGTTATTGTTTCTTAACCTATACAGGCAAACAAGAAGAATACCACGAATTATCTAATGAGTTATACACTAATCACCATGCGGTTTTAATCACTAAGAGGGATAATAGTGAATTAATAAAACAAATTTCAAAATCAAATTATAGAGTTTTTTTAGAATATAACAATTCATATCGTTTGCTGCTTGAAAATAAAGGAAACTGGTCTCCTCCCATATTATCGGGTAGTTTCTTTACGAAAAATGATGTTGAAAATAAAGCAGTTGTTGGGAAAGAAATGCAAAAATATATTGAGGAAATTAAAGGTAAAAAGTACATCTCTTTTGAAGGAGAAAACTATGAAGTGAGTGGTATAATGGGAGCTTCATTCGCAAGTTCAATAGATTATCTTATTTTGCTTAATAATCCCATTAAAAATCACAAAGATGATAACACTAAAATTATTATAGATAGTGATAATAAGTCGATTGTTACAGATATAACCAATAATCTTATTGAGAAAGATCCAACCATTTCTCTTATTAAAAGCGCACAAAAAGGTCTATCTAGAACAGCTAATATCCCATATATCTATAAATTATTAATTTTCGAGTTTTATCTTCTTATGTTGATCAGTATCATAACCTTCATAAGATATTGGTATGAAAAAGAGAAGAAAACAATATATGTTTTATTTTTATTAGGTATTCCAAAAAACAGAATAAATATCCATTTGTTCCTAAAAATTTTGTTGAATGTAGTTGTTTCTGGAGCATTAACTGTCAGTATATTTTTAATTTTTGGATTTGAATCTACTATCTCATTTAAGCAAATGATATTGATAATAATTCTTTTCCTTTTTAGTGCCTGGACCTTTATAGGTATATTTTTATGGTCAAATAATTCTAATCGAGGTGTAGTTACAAAGTGACTGTTAGGGAACTTAAGTTTTATTTTAAAAAACATAAATTTTTAAGCTTGACTCTGTATCTCCAACTTACGTTGTTCTTTGTTATTTTGGGAACATTTATAGCGTTTGAAGGAGAGTTGGATTATGAAAGTAACAGTCTTCATAAGATTTATGAAGGAAAAGCTATTTATCAGTTGCTTGATGGTTATTATGATGGTGATGAATATGCGAACTTTGTTAGTCAATCTGATTATTTAAATCGCTTAAAAACATATTACAATCAGCTTAACAATACAAATGATTTTCAATATTTAGCAATGTTTAATCATCATATTTTACTAAAAGATACGGGGATACCTGAAGAATTTATTGAAGGTTATGAGCAGGGGAGTAAAAAGTATCAGAAAATCATAGATGGAACACCATATACAGCTGTAAAATCGTTTCAAATGAACAAACAGACATTGGATTATTTCGGGTTGACTGTAGAAAAAGGAACCATATGGAGTGAAAATGAATTTAAAGATAATACTGTATTGCCTGTTTTGCTGGGTTCCGCTTATCAAAATGTATATAGTATTGGAGATGAAATAACTATAAATTTTTACAGAAAAACTTTTACTGTAAAAATAATTGGATTTCTAAAGGAGAATAGCAAGCTTTTTTTTAACGAGAATACAGAGTTTTACCTTGACAAATACATAATTCTCCCATATAGAGATTACGGGGATCCAACATCTGAAACTGATGAATTATTCCAACAAATAAGCTATTTCGCTATGGTTAATGGATATATCGTAACGGACAATAGTCCATCCCAAAACCAAATTATGATGCAAAGAGTGGAGGCAATTTCTAAAAATTCTTCTTTCGGAGGTTATTCTTTTATAGGTTTAAATCCCCATTTTCAAAAATACAGAGGATTAATGATAGTATTGCAAGAAAATAGAATATTGATCCAGTCAATATTTGTTTCTACCTTTTTATTAAATTTAATAGTTATCATTATAATTTTATTATTACAACAAAAGAGGAGATTATCCTCATTTGCAATACATTATCTAAATGGTGCAACGAAATGGAGAATAGTAAAGATGTTATGGATAGAGATTAGTACTATTCTACTCGCTGCATATTTAACTAATTTCATAATTCTTGATAAAATACTAAATATCGGAGAAATGAAAACGCAATTTATATTGTTAATCCTTTGCATAACTATGAGTATAATAATTTGTATCATGCCTGCTCGTAAGCTTCTATTAAACCCAATGACAGATTATATAAACAATGAAGATGAAGGTGGAATATAATAGTATGTTACTTGAACTCTCAAGAATAAATAAAAGTTTTAAAAATGGAAAAAATCGTGAGAAAATATTAGAAAATTTAAATCTTAAGGTCTTTAAAGGTGAATCAATTGCTATTAAGGGTAAGAGTGGTTGCGGTAAGTCGACATTATTAAATATCTTAGGAGGGTTGATTTCTTTTGAAGAAGGAGAAATGATGTTTGATGGTACTAATATCTCAAAACTTACTGCAAATGAAAGGGCAGAATATCGTAGAAAGAATGTTGCTTTTGTAACACAAAATTTTCATTTACTCGATGATAGAAATGTTTTTGATAATATTGCGCTTCCTTTACAATACATTAGAATGCCTAAGAAAGAGATAAAAAGTAGAGTTGAAGAAGTAATGTGCGATTTGGAAATTCAACATACAATGAAAAGAAATATTTTGACACTATCAGGTGGCGAACGCCAGCGAGTCGCGATTGCCCGTGCTATTGTAAAAGAACCATCTATACTTCTTGCAGATGAACCAACAGGTTCATTGGATGAAAAAACAGAGGAGTCCATTTTGACAATATTTGATGAGCTACATCATAAAGGAATGACACTTATTATTGTTACCCATGATGATTCCGTATCAAGCCATTGCCAGCATGTATATGAACTACACCATAAAAAGCTGAATTATGTGAATAGCTGACCTTCAGATACGGTAAAATAAAACAATCATTGAATAATGGAGTCCCTTAGAATTGACATAGAAAATATTCCTAAGATGCAGCTGATTCCAATATTATATTGGTGTCAGCTTCCTTTCAAAAAGAATTGAGGATTAGACTTCTCTAAGTGCTATGCATACGCATTTGTTTTAGGATGCTGGATAATTCTGATATTACGATGGCCAGAAGGATTTTATTATGTACGATGAAGGACGTTGGTTGGAGCTAGCACTTGCTGTTGGTAAGAAAGTACGGCAATAAGCATTGAATCCTTCGTTACGCTAAAGGGATTGAATATATAATATGTAAGAAAATTTTTTTAACGTTTTAGTTGCTCCATATTTTAAGAACTTTGGTATCAATGCTGCCAAGGTTCTTTTTCTATAGTTAAGGCTAGAAGATATAAAACTACACTCGTCATCTTCTCTATACAAAAGATGACGAGTTGTGTTAAAATAAATGTAGCAAACCCTGATTCTACCGTTTGCTAAGCGCAAATAAACTTGTCATCTTCTATAGAAGCGAAATGAAGGAGCCGAAATAGTCAACGGTGATCGAATCGAAGAATGGTTGTAAGTAAATATTACCAATACATAAGGAGAGTGAATTGAAATGTATTTTGTAACAGATGAACATAAAAATAATTTTGAGATGCTTGTTGAATTTTATAAAGCCGAACAAGATTCGGAGTACAAATCAGCTTGTTATGTATTAGCACTTCCGGAAATTTATAATAAGGTCAACGGGAAATTTGGTGAACGACCGTTTGATTGGATGTATAAGTTTGAAGAAAAAGAAATAGTAGAAGAAGATTTTTGGACTAAAGAAAAAAGGGTAGTTATTGATCGTATTTATGAACTTGATGAGAATGGAGAAGAGTTGGAATCCCAAGCTTATGGTTACCTCTCTAGTGGATATCGTAAGATCGTTCAACTAGCTCAAAATTTGTTTAACAGTTCTAATGAGTTCAACTTATGTGATGCGCTAGGTACTTGGGGGGATGATCTTTTTCAAGTATATCAACAAGCTGTTCTACTCCGGACAAAACGTCAAGAATCATAATAATAAGACAAATTTGACTTGGATAAGGAGTAAAATGCACATGTCTACTATGTTCGGATTATTTGAAAATCATCTACGTAAGTCAGGAGTATCCGAGCGGACCATATTAAATTATTTATCTACGTGGAACAAGTTTGAGAATTGGATTAAAGGAACTGATCCGGATCTGTCTGATGCCGGGACAGCCACACAAAAAGATATAGCGGATTACAAACGGTATATGCTGCTTTCCGGAGGAAGAGGAGGGCAGCCTGCCAAGCCGAGCACGATGCAACTTACGTTTGTTCATTTAAATGCGATTTTTCGTTTTTTTGCCGATCAGGGACTTATCCAAGATAATCCGGTGGGTCCAATTAAAAAACCGCCGGCAGCTAGACGGTCGCCAAAGTGGCTTACTCGAAATGAACAGAATGCATTACTGAGGGAGGTGCGCGGGCAAAATAGCAAACGGGATTATGCAATTGTGCTTCTCATGCTTCGGGCGGGCCTTCGAGTTCATGAACTCTGTGATCTTCAGAAAAAAGAGGTAATAATGAGTGTAAGGTCCGGCAGCGCATATGTTCGAGGAAAGGGAGATAAAGACCGGGAAGTACCGCTAAACAATGAAGTTCGTTCTGCATTGCAGAGTTACTTTGATGATCGAGATGATACGAGTCCGTATGTTTTTGTTTCACAGAGATCGAAGCAATTATCTGTTCGCGGTGTACAGCATATGATTGAGAATTATAGAAGCCGTACAAGAATTGATCACTTGACTTGTCATGCCTTAAGGCATACTTTTGGTCACGATTTGATTAGTGCTGGTAATGACTTGCAGCAAGTGGCTATGTTAATGGGACACTTTAAGAAAGATGGGACACCTAATATTCAGATGACAATGATCTATACGACACCTGGTATGGAGGATTTAACGTCTGCTGTGGAGTCAATTAGCTGGACGTGAAAGGAAGAAATGGGTCAATATAAGAAGGACTGACCAACATCATTTATCCTCCTCTGTATATCGACTTTTAACAGAGAACCTTGGATATTATTTCAAGGTTCTATTTATAGCGGGAATATAGAGTAGAAAAACTATAGTATCGGTTCTTTTTATTTTCATGTGGCTTTTGACGTTAAAAATATGGCTTTTCAGGTTAGGATTGTGAGATATCAGAAATCATTAATCCCAAAATATAAAAACAGAAAAAGGGATTCTAATAGGAGACATTCGCTCGATATTTCGGATGATTTTTCCACTAAGCTAACCGGCAGATTAGCGTGAAGAAACGTACGAAACTTTATCTCGATGAATAATAAGTTTTGCTCAGGTAACCTTAATAAAAACATGGATCTTTTATTAAGGAGGAACAAGAGTGTTTAACTACATAGTACTCGTATTAATGGTGATGATAAACGTATCAGGACATAACGAATGGGTGAACATTGATCAAACTGAAGAGAAAGTTATCAA
>NZ_JACSQL010000032.1 GCF_014836635.1 Paenibacillus gallinarum
TTTTTATACAACTGTTATACCTCAACCAAAAGCACAAGCAAATCCTGCGGTAGCGTTAGCCTTAGGGGCAGAAATTGGTGTAGGTGCATATGTAGGGGTGGCTTTAACGGTAGGGGGCCTAGCTGCTCTTTTTGGCTATGCAGAGTACAGCAACGAAGTTAATGAACATGCCAAGAGAGTTTGGACTGGTACACAAGAAGCAATAGTTTCTAGCGTGAAAAAAAGTTGGACAACAGCGGTTGCCGCAGGTGATAAAGTTATGACGCTTGCTCAAGATAGTTACACTTATACGATGAACACAATAAAAGATTCTGTAGTTTTTGCGACACCTAAAGTTATTAAAATGGTTGATGGTTTTCAAGACCTCATAAAAGTGAAGGATGCTTATACCCAAAGTACTAATGTGGTTCCTAGTACTGGTAATACTTTTTACTTTTGGAATGGTGATCAAATAAGTTCTGCAAATGCTGATGCTAGTTATCGTTTTTGGCTTAGTTGGGGTTTTTCAAACAATGATCAAACTTTAACAATTACCTATAACAATACTTCTTCTGGGACTTATCCTAAAACACTTGCGACTGTAACCAATCCAGCTATTACTTCGAAAATGTCAGTTGCAATTCAGTATAAATGGTTAGCGGCGGAAGTTTTTCCGGGGCTTATGACTATTGTTCCTACAGCAGAAATACCAAATATGAGAACAAAGTCAGATAAAATAATTGAAGATTTGGTTATGAATCCGAAAGCGAAATCGCTTCCTGCTCCGCTTGGAAGTGATATCATGGCACGTTTAAGAACAGATAAAACTAAAACTTTGACTTGGAATCCTGCAGATCAAGTTTGGATTAATCCAACTACCGGTATAAGTGTTCCGTTATCGGATGTTGTTTTTGACTTTCCAGTACCGAAAGTAACTACTAAGGACGGGGTTGCAACTGTTACCGTTCCGATCGGTGGGGTACAAACAGATATTAAAACAGGCGAGGCGGTTGGTGGGGGAACTATCCCAGGCATAGAGAATCCGCCTTTGGATTGGGGGGATACTGCCACAAATAAATTGGATTTTGGTCCATTAAAAATGACAGGTGATATGTTAACTCAAAAATTTCCTTTTTCTATACCTTGGGATATACAAAGGCAGTTAGCAATATTTGATGTATCCGCACAGACTCCGAATATAAAAATTGATAAAACTATGAATGTTTTTGGCACACAAATGAAAATGAAGTTTGATTTAGATTTTGCTATGTTCGATACTCTAGCGGTTATTGCGAGATGGTTTTTAATTATTGCGTTTGATCTTGGGGTTATCTTATCAATTCGAAGATTCTTGCCTGAATAGGGGGCGAAGTTGTTGGCTAATTTTTTTGTGAGTTTAGTTAATTATTTTCTAGTGGGTGTAGGTACTGCTTTAGGTTGGGTGGTATCTTTTTTTCCTGATTCTCCTTTTTTAAAACCTTCCTCACCGCCTGGCTCGATTAATCTAGGTTATATTACTTGGATTATTCCTTTTCCTACTATGATGGCGCATTTGGCATTACTCTTAGTTGCAATTGTTACCTATTACGGAATACGGGTTGTTGCTCGTTGGATTAAGATTGCAAGGGATTAAGGTGGAGGTATATGAGACAAGACAAAATTATTTCTTTTTTGTGTTTGGCTGCACTTAGTCTATGGATGCTTGCAGGATATTTAGCATGGAGGTTTTTACTATGATTAGTCAATATATAGGGCCGATCGGGTCGGGAAAGTCTTATCACGCATTAGAAGATATTTTTGCGCATTTAAAAAAAGGTTTATATGTAATTGCTAATTTTCCTCTAAATTTTACTGAACGTATGATTAGGATGGGATATGCCGACCGTTTTTTATTTCTTCCTGATAATTTTTTAGAAGATGAATCAGGTGTCGGTGTATTTCTGCATTTATCTGAAAAATATAAATTTAATGAATTTACAAATTTATGTTTGGTTGTGTTGGATGAAGCAGGTGGAGTTTTTCCGCCTGATCAATCAACTTCACCAGCACAAAAAACTTGGAAAGATTTTTTTAAACAGTCTCGTAAATTGGGTTATGATTTCATGTTAATTATGCAAGATGAAAAAGAAATTAATAGAACAATATTATCTTGTGTTGAGTACAAGGTGGTACATAGAAAGGCAAATTCAATTTTTCCTTTTAATCTTCTTCCCTTTACTGTGTTTATGCATATTACTTACTGGAAGCAATCAAGACAGCGTTTAAAATCAGGTAGTACAATTTTTGTAAAAAGTTTTTCAAAACTATATGATACGCATCAACTTTTTGGAAGTTTAAAAAATGTGGATGCTTTGATTGATCTATCGAAATATGATTTTAATGTTTCCTTTGGGAATTGTCGTCCTGATCTCATGAATGATGGTGACTTGGGTGGGGAGCCCGTAGGGGGGACCCAAGTTGCTGTCAGTCATGAGGTTTCGGGTAAACAAGCATGAAGAAAAGAATAAATGTATACCTACCCGATCACATAGAAAAAGAGTTGAATTATTTATCTCAAAAATATAACAAGTCTCCTAGCAATTTGATTTTACTTGCCTATAAATTTGCCGATAAACAAGCTATAGAAAAAATGCTAGATTTCCAAAAGGGAGCAGAAGACAAATGATAGAAAATATTTTTTTATTTGTGACTGCTATATTTGCTATAGCGTTAAATTTAATATTTTTATAGATTGACTTTAGGTTACCAAATGTTATACTAAAGGTAACTTTTAGTAGAAGGTGGTTGATAGATATGGAGGAGTCCAAGATGGGCAGACCATCCATTGGAATTGGCAAACCAGTAAAAATAACTTTGCCTGAACAGGAGTGGGAGCGAATCGAAGAAATAGTAAAAAGAGGTCATGCCAGTTCGGTTGCAGATTATTTTAGGCAGCTGCATAAATCTCAAAATTATAAATGATAGATTTGGGAGTGCAGAGGGCTTGCCCTTTGCTTATACCTTGGTGTTATTCATTTAAAAATCATTTCAAATTACCCTTTAAACAATACTGCCGATCCGGCAGGGTATAGCAAAATTTCCAGTAGAAAATAGGTGGTAAAATGGAGCAAACGCAGGTAGCACCCCATCCTTCTAACAGGGGGGTGCAAAATACATCCCAACACGTCTTGAGGGCTTGTGTGGACTGGGTTCAAGTCACTTTCAAAAATGTACAGAATCTACAGAAAATTTACGAGATTTTAGGTATCGAAGAATCAGAATTTAAGGACATGTCATCATCCATATATGGATACCGTTCCCACAAAGCGTGCGGTCATATTTCTATCCTGTATGATGGTAAATCAGATATGGGTATTCACATCCAAATAACTGGACAAGGTTGCCGTGAATATGAAGTCTTAAACAAGAAAAATTGGAAAGAATTCATGATGTCTTGTTTTGAAAATGACGGAAATTTTACTAGGATTGATGGGGCGATAGATGATATTTGTTACGGTGATGAAAAACCTTATTTTACCTTGAACGGATTGTATCGTAAAATTAAAGATGGTTGTGTGCAATCAAAGTTTAAAAAAGGTAAACGAGTAGAATCTTTTATGATTGATGATGGAAAAGGAATTGGGGAAACTTTGTATTTCGGACGTGAACAATCCGATATGCAAATACGAATTTACGAAAAAGATTTTGAAAGACTGGAAAAGGGAAAAGAGTTGGAAGAAGATTTGACCGCATGGAATCGGACGGAAATTCAGTGTAGACGTGACAGAGCGCAAGCATTAGCTTTGTACATACTTAACAATGAGAATTTCGGGGAAGTAATGTCCGGCATACTTAAAAATTATTTGAGTTTCAAGGTTAAAAATCCAAATGAGACAAATAAAAGTAGATGGAAGACATGCAAGTGGTGGGATGATTTTTTAGGGGATGTTGAACCTTTGAAATTAACTATGATTGCTCCTGATCGTACTATTGATACAATAAAACAATGGGTAGATAAACAGGTTGCGCCATCATTAGCAACTTTATTCACTGCCAGTGGTGGAGATACGAAAATGATAATTGATCTCTTGGACGATGGACTTTTGAGAATGAGCGAAGAACAGAAGAGACTTGCTTCAGAATCTAAGTTCCTTCAAGAAAAAGAGAAAGAAGAAAAAGAAAGAATGAAAAATGAATTGCGTGATAGAGATTTATTCAGAACAATTAGAACTCATAAAATAGAAAAAGCCCATCAGCCTGAACATGACCAATGAGCATCCCTTCGCCGTGGGATATATAAAACTTATTATAAACAAAATCGGAACAAATGAAAACAGACTGATTGGCTAAATTTGAAAAGTGACTTCCTTTTGGGGAGGTCACTTTTTTGAAAGAAGGGGGACAATATTCCGAATAAGCGCAGTGAAGAACAGGACTATAGAGAAAAAATAAGTGTTCGGCTGCCTAACTGGATGATCAAAGAAATTGAGAAATTAGGCACTAAGACTCAAATAATTGAGCAAGCAGTCCTAGAATTTTTGGGGAAAAAGAAATAAATTGGTAAAAAAGTAGTGGACAACCAGTCCACTTTTTTTTATAATGAACTTGTCGGACGAATATATGTTTCCATACATACGAACAAAAAAATTGGGGGAAAAACCAAATGGAAAAAGTAATGGTGTTTAAAGAATCTTTTTCAGGTACAGGAAAGAAATCAGAAAAGCCGTTTACAATGATCGAGCTTCACGATCCGTCAACACTTGAGAATGCAAAATTCTTTTTGCGTCAAGATCAAGTAATTGATACATCAAAAATGAAGTTTAAAGATGAAGTAATTGCAACTTTTGAAATGGGCATTCAAAATGGGACACCAAGAATGGAATTGGCTAGTTTAAATTTAGTATGATTTTAGATTTTCGTTTACTGTGGGAATCGCTTTTGTTAGCTGTAAGAAATCTCAATTGGTGGGTGTGGATTATTTTCCTCGGTATCCCTGTTTACAAGTCTTACAAGAAAATTCGTAAGAAGTTAAGGGGGATATGATGCCCGATCAAGAGGAAGTAAAACCAACTGGAGAAGAACAAGTGATTGAATCACCAGTTGAACCAGTAGTGAAAGAACCTATACAAGAAGTTCCTGTAACAACGAATACAAGCGAACAAACTGTTTCTTTATCTGATGAACAATTTTTATTGTTAACGAAACAAAATCAGGATATTTATGACGTTAATGTTTGGATTGTTAGTCTGCTTTCGCTCTTAATTGGTGGGATGGTTATCATGGCATTTTTCCAAGGGTGGCGATCTACAAAATGATAACGGATGTAATTATGCAAGGTCTCCTTACGGGTTTATCCATATTCGGGGCGGTAATGATTTTTGGTCTCGGAATTGGTTCTGCCATAGATTTATTCAAATTATTCGGGGGTGTAAGGTAAGTGAAAGATTCAATTATGGCTTTGAAAAGTAAATGGTCTGTATCTGCAATGTTAGGAATGGCTTTGATGATGATGGCATCTTCTGCGTTTGCGTCAACAGCAACGGACGTATCATCTGTGACGAGTACATTTGCAACTATGACAACTACAGTATTAACAGTAATTGGTGCGGTTGCGGCTTCGGCAGTTGGGGTAATGGCTGTAATTCTCGCTTGGAAATATGGACGTAAATTGTTTAATATGATCGCAAAATAATTGTCCTGATCAGGGAGCCTGGGAGATACTCTCGGGCTCCTTTTTTTATTAAGGGGGGGGAATATGGTTGTTTCAGGATCTGTATTATCATTTCGAAAAGTTTTAATTGTTTTACTTATTTTTACGGTGCTTTTTTATACAACTGTTATACCTCAACCAAAAGCACAAGCAAATCCTGCGGTAGCGTTAGCCTTAGGGGCAGAAATTG
>NZ_JACSQL010000033.1 GCF_014836635.1 Paenibacillus gallinarum
AATTTATTTTTTCTCTCATAAATTTCACCTCCTCATATAGCTAATTAAGCATAAGAAATATCCGATGGATTTTGTAGGATCTTAAACGATCATATGTGCCTGATAATCTTGAATGTTGTTATTTATGGTTTCGCTAGGCAGGATGGAAGCATTAACTATATAGGATAATAACCTCCAATCACAATGCAGAAATTTACATCTAGAATTCAGTTAAAATACAAGAAACACATAGGCTGTCCTAATAAAAGGGAGCAGTTGCCAAATGGCAAGCTGCTCCCTGCTGTACACAACTACTCTAAAAAAATCAAAATGAACTTTGATCCTAATATAAAAAGAAGGTCGATAGACCTTCTCAGATTGTAGACAAAAGGCATTCAGAATGCCTTTTGTCTACAATCTGAAAATAAGACCCCTAGGGGTCTTATTTTTTAAGAAAATTGTTTAGTTCCAATATTTTTTCTTGATCCGGATCATCTTGTATATCAATGATTTTCTCTTGTACTTTTCCTACGTTTTTCAAAGGTTGATTATTATCAATTTTTTCTGCAATAATTTCTGCTAAACTGGTATTCACTTCTAAATCAGAGTAATACGATAAGATATCAATTCTTGAAGCAGAACTGAGAACAGAAGTGTTAGGGACTTTGCCTTCTTCAAGTTTCGAAGAAAAGAAAGAAAGCTCACTTAATAATCTCTGGTTGAGGTTTTGCTGAAATAAATCCTGTTTAGCGTTATGGGATTGATATAAAAATATATTAAAGAATAGAGATCCAATAAGAAGTATCAATAGAGGAATATATGCTTTTTTTTTCAATTAAAATCCTTCTTTACCAAGAAATTTGATTGTGATTGTAAACTTCCATTGTTTTGCTTGCTGGACCAATACTTATACCAGCAGTTCCTTTTATGTCTACACTTAATGAGGAGTTTAGAATTGTAATATTATGACCGTATTTAGCATAGATATCTGCCTTTGTCAATGTCGATACATTTGGAGTATATCTATACTTCATGTAACCTATTATGTTTCTTGCATAATCGGGATGAGAAGGGCTGTTTCCATCATTAACTTGTGGAAGTTGCATCTCATACGCATAACCTAGAACGCTTTGAAAGGCTACTGGATTATTGGTTTTTTGGATTACTTTGCTGGGATTAATTTGATCTAAATAAGTATATTTAAATACATTTGATGCTGTTCCGGGTATAACACTCATGTTACTATTTGTTCCAAGAGCAAGGACATCTTTCTGTTTTTGTGTTGGTGTCTTAAGCCATTCGAACCGAGCAGAAGCACCGCCTTGAGATGTAGAATATTTCTCATTGCTTGTCTCAAGTTTAAGCCAACTAGTTGTGGTCGTAGATGCTCCCATGGTAGTAATTCCATTATCTTTATTATTAGATTGTTCCATTGCTTCCTGTTTGGAAACTTCAGATACATTTGTGTCTACAATTTGAAGTGGACTATATCCGTTATCTGGAGTTGCTAAAGTATAATCATAGACCTCTTCTAGTTTGAAGTAATTTTCATCAACTGAAGAAGTAACTAGTTCGGAAATACCATCATAATAATACTGTAGATCTTCGTCAATTAGATCATTTACCCAATCTTCAGATAAACCGTATGCTTGATGTACTGCTGACCTTTTTTCTTCAATAGACAACTTTTCACTTGCAAAAGTAGTTGAATTACCAAGTAATGATGCACAAATTAGGGAAGCTGAAGCCAAAACTGTTACTCTTTTGATCGTTTTACTAATTAACAAAATTAATCCCTGCTTTCTCTTCCTTTTTTAATAAACAATGTTCAAATAATTGAAATATTAATATTAATAATGGTAACAGAAAGAAAAAATTAATAAAATAGGAGGATATACGTGATCTACTATGTATAAATTTGTCGAATAATAAGGTATTAATGAGCCTATATGACTATATTCAAGAAACCTGTATATATGCAATTAGAGGAGCTTGTGAGTTCTTCAAAGGGCACTTAATGGATTAATTCTTTTAACTGAGTCAGGCTACCTAATGTTAGTAAAATCTTTTTCGGATGACCTTGCCTGGGAAGTGCAACGAATGCTAGTCATCACTTATTTTTGCTTCAGACAGTTTGTAACCAACTGCACTAACTTTACCTCGTGGGGTGATCCTTTAATTTGGTGGTATCAAGGATCTCAAAACAGTACTATTTGGTCAGTAGCACATGATTACGTGTACTTTGGTAATAGAAACAATGATCAGGACGGAGGACTTTCTCACGTTTATACATCAAGTGTAAAAGATCTAAAGATCGGTAGAATAGCGGCACATCCTTTTTTTATAACTGTCTACTTAATAGGGTTCAGGTTCATGGCAAGCTGCTCCCTACTGTATTCAACTATTGTTTTACCGTTAGTTGAACGAAGATAAGAGTATTGTTAGTCCATTATAGTCAGCTTCTGTAAATTTATATTAGCACAATATTATTTTATAATAATTCACAAAAAAACACAGTTAACGGGCTATCCTTCTGAGATAAATAACTTTCTATCTTTTTTATGTAATAATATTCTATTTATTGCTAGTTTTATTATACTTTTATTAGAAGCGATTTGTTAATATATATTAAATGATTTTAGATAAAGGAGAATTTTTTTGAAGAAAATAATGATGATTGGTGGCGGAGTTGTTCTAGGGCTTTTAATTCTTGTAATTGGTTTTGTGTTCTATGTTTTTCACCTTCTTAACACTCCACCGAAGAGTGATCCAGAGATTGTTGCCTATACTGAGGAAAAGGTCAAAGATTACTTAATTGAGGAGAAAGGGTATTCGGAGAGTGATATATTAAGTGTTAATTCAAAAAGAAAACCAAAGGATAAAGATAAAACAGCAATAGGATATCAAGTTTTAGTTGTATTCTCAGATACACCCGATACTATTTATTATTATGAAATAGTTGATGAAGATGAAAATAAAATTGAACAACTTGGAATGACTGGAACAGATATTAAGCATAAAAATTTTCCATAAAAATATTAGATTGTATAATATATAATTTTTATTATCTATTACTTATACATAAACAGATACAAAGAATGTAGAGCGCAAGTGGGTATGAAATAGTGCAACTGTTATAAGAGCAGCAAATAGTGTATTTGTTGCCCTAGCGCTTTCTTCTCTTAGCCGGAAGGATTGTGCTTTTTTCTTTTTTTAACTGTACTAGTGGCAGAGGTAATAAAGTAGATCTAACACTATAAATTTACTGGCTCATGAGACATATCATTAAGAACTCTCATTCAACTAATGCTGCCCTACTGCCGGTTTGATAATTAAAAGGGAGCAGTTGCCAACTGGCAAGCTGCTCCCTGCTGTTTCCTACTATCGTTTTACCGTTAGTTTAGCCACACTGCATTTCACAAACTACTCTCTCAAAGCATGAATCAGTAAGATCATCCTCATGAACCCAAAAATAAATCCTTCCAACATCTCCCCACATAATTCCGGTTTTTTCTTCTTCGGAATCAATTTGTAGTAGTAAACGCCATTTTAATGCGGAATTAACAACCTTCTCACGAATATCCGAATTATTCAGATCATCCCAGCTGTACGGACCAACGGCTATTTCACAACCGACTTGCATATCGCCTTGCATTTGATCAGGATGACCCATAAGTCTGTTTACGTACCCTTCCTTTGACCAATGCGGTAAAAATGATTTCCAATACTTATCATAATCATCTCTGTTACCATTCCAGTCTAACCCCAAACTTTTCAAATAAGCTGACTCAGCAGTTGGTACAGATAGACTCGTTTCATATAAAATCTTGTTCGGCTTCATTATTTCTGAATCAATTGAATTATTAGGAATATTTCTTCGTGAAATTTTCGAGAGGCGGTCTGAATCGATGTAGATTACTCGACATGTGTGAGGATCATTATAAAAGTCATCGTCCTCATACATAGCTTTTACAGCATAGAAAAAAGACAGCAACCCACTTTTAGGAAGAGAAATATCTACTGGACAATCTGCCAAGTTAATTTGAGCAATAAAAGTCATATCATAATCTTTCCATAATGGCCATTCTATATCATCAGGAAGATCAGGATTACCTCCTACCTTGCTTCCTCCAATAGGAATCATAATGTCAGATACAGGTTTAAGAAAAAGTTGAGCTGTAGGAAAAGCCCAGTTTGCAATGGCATGTCCATATTGACCTAATCCTACTTGTTCAAGTTGTTTTACTACAGTTTCTTTGTTCAACATTATATTACCTCCAGGGAATCTCTATTAACTTCATTGCATCATATATTCTCGAAGGATAATTTACTATCCTTCCTTAGCAGTTCACACATACCCTAAGGGAGCAACTGCCAACTGCAAGCTGCTCCCTGCTGTGTTCAACTAACGTTGCATTATCCTGCCGGTTAGCTTAACAAAAAATAGAGCAACTGCGACCGGCAGACTGCTCTATCCTGTATACAACTAATGTTTCCGTTAATTCAATAAAATGAGCATCTAATATCTCCCGAGCATAGTCTGACCGCCATTGAAGGTTGTCTTAAAAATTTATCATTTCTGCCCAACAATAAGTCCTGGGGATAAAAACAGTATTCCAATCATAGAGAGGAGACCTTGGATGATTTGCTGATAGCCTTGATACATCAGAAGGAATTAATTCTGTTAGGTCACAGCCACTCACCCTAATTAGAGCGTCTCAACCAATTTCTGAATCTTTGAATGGGAAATTAAATATACAGGCCCCATTATTTCTATTTTGCCATCCTTTACACGCATTGCACTCTCCTGTTCTGCCGCATAAACATCAGTCTCTTCAGACAAGGGGAACAGGTAGCCTTGAACAAACGTAGCGTAGTCGCGTTTAGAATGAGATTCATAGGCAAAATGATCAAAACCAATACCATCATAAATAGTACTTGTTTCAACTTCATTGCCAGTGCTTTTCAAGCATAACCATTTTGCAGCCATGTTTATCGCACCGGCGCTGGCACCTATTATAACGGCATTGCTGTCCTTAATAACATTTGATAATTCATAATCCGCCAAAAAATCGTTTTGCAAAACAGGATCTCCACCGCATAAAAAAATGACAGAAGCGTTTTGAATGAATTGCTGGGCATCTTCCTTCTGCATGCGGTAATCAATGAAATGATATTCATCAAAAATAATGTTAGCCTGATTTAACCATGTACATTCTGAAACATCATCAATGTTAATTTGCTCACCTGTGTAACCAGACGGTTTAGCGCTAATCATAACAAGCGATTTTCTGTCTTGTATATCCTCATGCAAACAATGGACTAGCTTCTCTGGAAAAAAATTATTAAACCAACTGAGATAGTAATGAATGCTCAATCTTAATTACCTCCATATGTATTATTTACATTCATCCATTCTTAACGAAAACATATTATACACGCTAGAAAGATGAACGTTTCTTCAACCGTTTTGCTTACACTCCCTTGTAAACTTTTCATAAATCCAACTCAATATTACCATAACATGGAATTTAGATATGAGGACTGCCCGTTAGCTTAATGAATTCACGGTCGAAGACCGATTAGTTACTTGTAGCCCAATCGATAATGGGAACATATTCTTGTCCATTTCCGTAATCGGTACTAATTCTTTTCATCGACACGGGACACGAACTCATACTCTTATCTCCTATAATAGCGACTTTCAATAGGCATATGATTCTGTTCCTAGAAAAAAAACGACAAAATAAAAAAACGTCCTCTGTCCAAGACTGAACTGAACCCCGAATGGTAGACACTTAAAAAGTGACTACCATTCGGGGTTTTTCTATTTTCTTTCTAGAAAAGT
>NZ_JACSQL010000034.1 GCF_014836635.1 Paenibacillus gallinarum
TACGCGGGTGTAGTTCAATGGTAGAACTTCAGCCTTCCAAGCTGATAGCGTGGGTTCGATTCCCATCACCCGCTTCATTAGTAAACCTCTTCGCCAAAGCGAAGGGGTTTTTATTTTTTTTGCTTTTACAAGAGAGTAAGTATTGAACTATTTGGGTTGTTCTTTTTCAGGCTAGATACCAATACACACCTAAAAGAGAGGAAGCTGAAATAGTTGATTCCTTTGAAGAGGTGACTGTTATTGAAGTTCCAAATGAGCATAGACCTGTATTTAAGGATTAATCCTTGTATACAACGACAAGATAGAAAAAGTATAAAAAGAACCCCAAGCCTCTGAACGGATCTAATAGGCTTGGGGTTCTTTTTATACTTTTGTATGAAAAACACACTATATGAATGTTTCGTAATAGTAAACTACAACCGTACTTAACCACTTCGCACATATCCACCAAATTCACATCCCTATAAAGAAAAAAATTACCTTCTACTCTAAAATAGGACAGTTGTAAAGGAAAATCACCTTAAATCTTTAGGTTTATAATATAAGAAATATATTCTGATATACTACAATAAATTTAGCAAGAATAGAGCAGTACATTTTATGCTCCAGCGTGTGGAGGCAACATAACAATTTGAGGGCATAAATAGAAGGCTGCTTTCTTAACAAAATGCATGTGGTCAGTATCAGTAAACAAGGGCATGCATGATTTAAGATGAACGTCAGCTTTCTAACTATAGAGTTAATTTACACTTCAGAGACTATGATTACTAAAGTGAATGTAAAAATGATTAGGGCGACAGAATAAATAGTTTACTTGAAAAGTTTTTGTATATAACAAATATCTAATGTCGCTATATTCTTGTTAAATAATGGTTTAAAATAATGTGGAACGAAGTAACCTTATCTCCGTATTACCATACGGGGATAAGGTTGTTTATGTTGATTCACATCGAGTTCTATCTTCTGTACATTCTTGTGTTATAATGCTACAGCATGAACATAATCAAAAATGGCTCTAAGGATAGTTACATAATGCTAAGAAGATATCGAATTTCTTCAATCTCTTATTACAGATTAAAGAAATTCATATGAAAATTGTAAATGCGCGAGTGTCCCCATCTATTACTAGTGGGGTACTCGCGCATGTTCTTTATCGCTTCAGATATCATCAATCACGTACTGAAATGTTTGAGGAGGAAATTAAGATGATCATAGAAGTAACGGGTCTTGTAAAAAGGTACAAAGATTACACAGCTGTAGACGGTGTTGATCTGAGTATTCATGAAGGTGAAATATTTGGACTGCTGGGACCCAACGGTGCAGGCAAATCAACAACGATGAACACGTTGCTGGGCTTATTAAAAATAAACAATGGCACAGTGAAAATGTTTGGTAAGGATTTTTCCAAGCATGCAAGAGAAATCAAACGATCTGTCGGGTATGTACCGCAGGACTTGGCTTTTTTTGAAACCTTAAGCGCCATTGATAATGTAACGTATTGGGGTAAGTTGTATGGACTTCGGGGCAAAGAGCTGCATACATCCGTCCAGGAAGCACTTGAGTTTACTGGATTATGGGATAGAAGAAAAGGTATTGCTAAGACTTTTTCGGGTGGTATGAAGAGACGTCTAAACATCGCTTGTGCGATTGTACATAAGCCGCGTATTCTTTTTATGGATGAACCAACGGTCGGAGTAGATCCCCAATCACGTAACAATATACTGGAATCAATTAAAATTATGAACCAAAATGGGATGACCATCATCTATACAACACATTACATGGAAGAGATCGAGGCCATCTGCGAACGAGTCGCCATTATGGATTTTGGAAAAGTGATCGCACTCGGAAGTATAGATGAGCTGATTGATTCCATTTCAACGGGAAATCGCTTAAGTCTGGAGCTTGCATCGAATACGGACGCAGCTGTTTCAGTGATTAAAGAGTCGGAAGGCGTCACCGCCTGCAACAACATAAACGGAGTACTCGACATTCACTTGGAAAAAGATGAACGGTTTCTTACGGGGATAATGGAAAATCTGATTCGGAAAGAATTTAAAATTAAGTCCATGACACTGGAAAAACCGAATTTGGAGACGGTATTCTTACAGTTGACTGGTAAAAAACTGAGAGACTAATCCGGGACGGTGATGAAACGATGAATATACTCACTCAAATTTTTTATTCGGCAAAGCGGATCTTGATTGACCCTAAACCGATTTTCATTAGATTGCTCAGTTTTTTGTTAATTATTTTAATATTAGGTACTGCGTTTAAAGACCAATTTAATGTCACCTCTCTGGATAAAGTAAGGGTCATTTATAGCAATGAAGATTCTGGTCAACTTGGCGAAGTGTTCATTAGCTCTATGATCGGTGCGGAAGATATTAGCTCACTGGCAGAGTTCGATCAAGTACTTTCTCTTGATGAGGGACAAGAGATCCTAAATAATGAAGAGGCAGATGCGTTTATCTATATTCCTGAAGGATTTTCAAACCAAGGGGAAGCGGATGGATCAAGCAAAACAGTTGAAGTATACCTGGCCAAATCTTCCGGTGTAGATACAACGGTTGTGCGGAATGTCGTGGATAGTCTGATTAATGGGTTGAATACCGCAGGCGTAGTCGCCACCATGTCGGGCAATACGCAAATCGACCAAGTGAATTCGGATACCAGCTTGAAAGAAGAGCCTCTAACCGATTCCAAATCGGCGACAGCCATGGGATATTACGCTATTGCAATGCTACTAATGTTTCTGATGCGTGGTCAGGAATATGGTGCTGCAGGAATGGGAGAGGACTATTTGGGTACATTGGGTGATCGGCTCAAGCTTTCACCGATTAAACCTCTTGAGCAGTATCTAGGCAAAACGATAGGTCTTTCCTTAGTTACCTTCTTACAGGGCATGGTGATGATCCTGTTTACCAAATATGTATATGATGTGGATTGGGGAAATAACTTTAGTGTCATCGTTTTGATCGTGTTTGTGTTCTCTTTATTAACCACGACACTCGGTGGCCTATTGACCATTATCCTAAAGGATTCCGTAAAAGCCGACACCCTTGCCAATATTGTGACTCTTGGATCAACCTTTCTTATTGGCGGGTTTATTATTATTGATTTTGGAGCTATCGCAGCAATTTCCCCAAGCTATTATGCAAAATCAGCGATATTCAATGTTGTATATAACGACGAGCTAGGTTCTGCTTTTGTAAATATTGGACAGATGCTGGCTATCACGTTGTTATTTGCGGTGATCAGCATTGTGGTTTCAAGGAGGAAGAGAGCATGACGATCTTATTCAACAGCATAAAACGGATATTTCGAAAACCAATAAACATCTTATTTATGCTTGTGATTCCGATCCTGCTAAATATGTTTTTGATTTCGACTGTAACCAAAGATGTGAAATATAATGTAGGCATACTGGACCAGGATTCATCCCCATTCATAGTGGATCTTATATCGGATATGCAGGAGAAATACAATGTAACATTACTAACCCCTAGTGATGATGTGAAAGGCTTGATTGTAAACAAAAAACTAGACAGTGCTTTTACTTTTCCAGCCGGATTTACTGCAGAGATACTCGAAGGAAAAGATGTTTCTGCTCTGAGCTATGCCCTTGAGGCTTCTAATGTGGCGAGACCCGTTCAAGTATACGTATCGAGTTATATATCTTCAGCGAAACAAATTGCGGCAGCTGCAAACGGGAATGAAGATGCATTCTATATGGGGATGGAAGCTTATAAAAAGAATGCATTTACTGCTGAATATAAGAGCTTTTCTACTGGTATTTCTGAAAAAGACGTAAACACGGCAGTTACGTCCCTGGGTTATATCGCGTTTGGTATGTTGTTCTTGATTACCTTCTCCACAAGCTTGATTCTGGAGGATAAGCTAACCGGAGTCTATGATCGGATCACGGCAACACCGCTGACACGCTCCCGTTATTTTTCACAACATATGATAGCAAGCTTTCTAGTTGCAGCGATTCAGGTCGTCGTGTTAATCAGTTTGTTACCCAAATTAGTCGATATATCCTATGGATCAACGCTGACTCAACAACTGGAAGTCATCACAGCTTGTCTTGCGTTTGCTCTTGCTTGCGTAGCCATTGGCGTTGCAATCAGCAGATTTTCAAAAAACGCACTAATGACGAGTTCGCTAACAGCTTTGGTCAATATCCCGATGCTGATGCTTGGTGGATGTTTTTGGCCTAGAGAAATCATGCCAGACTTTATGCAGCGAATTGGCGATTTTGTGCCGACAACTTGGTTTTTACAAGCAGGGGAAACTGTGTTGTACGGTAAAGGTTTAAACGGTGCCATTTTTGAATTGTCATATTTAATTGGCTTCTCTGCTTTGTTATTGATCGTGTCGTTTACAATTAAATCTGAAAAGGTGAGATAAATACTCTAACCTCATAACGTGAGACAAATCAAAACGCCTTCAAGTAATGCTCCCATGTTTAATGATGTGGGGGTAGCTTTGGTCATAACCCTGTCAAGTAGACACAACAAAAAAGACATCTTTACGCAGCAACCGTTTCCCGGTATTCCATCGGGGAACGGTTGTTTAATTTTTTCTGGAATCGATCCTGGTTATAAAACAAAATATACTCGCTCACTAGTTGTTCCACCTCCGCCTTGCTTGTTGCTTCATTCAAATAAATTTTCTCGGTCTTTAAATGAGAAAAGAAAGATTCTATGCAGGCATTGTCTAGGCAGTTCCCACGTCTTGAATGGCTTCCCAACATGCCGAGTTGCTTCAGTTTGCGGTTAAATGGTTTT
>NZ_JACSQL010000035.1 GCF_014836635.1 Paenibacillus gallinarum
TTTTTTTTGTTTTCTATTTCTACTATCGCTGCTTATCCATCCGTCCTACCAGCCAACTCCCTCTTACTTATCTTCTTTGTTTCTTCTGTTTTTTCTCTTACTTCTTGTATCTCTCTAGCCTTCTGTAGCTAAGTTCTCTTACTGATTTTTATTATCTCAGTTATCTTTCTAAAGCAACTTTACGTATTTCAGCAAACTTTTCTTGACAAGATTTTAAGGGGTTAATTTGCTTGTGGAAGAGGTATGAAACGGCTGGCAGACAGACTTATCCCCTACTCTGAGAGATTATAAAAAAAACTAATCTGACAGAATAGGAGAGATAAGTGTCTAGTGGCTTGCCCTTAGTTGTCGGCATGTATCCGTATGTATAGACCCTGTTCACTCAGTAGCTTTCACTACACACATTCCACTTACTTTGGTCAGCCTCTTATAATATCGCCCCTATAATAGCTAACTGAATGTGTTCCCTAGCACCGTAATGCTAACGATAACCTTCCGAACCTTTAAGGTAGTTCTCACCTACCCTCACCAGAAGAACAGGATTCTAGTGAGGGGCGTCTTAGTTATTGCGGTGGCTAAGACATAACCTGACGATTTTATTTACTTGAGTTAATCGGCAACCTCAAGGAACAGACAACAAAAAAGACGCATCTCTTAACCTGTACCCTATCACCAAGTTAAAGAGATAACGCCTTTTAAACCGGTCCGATTATGTATAAGATCCTAGCATTTACTAGTTGAATCTCATGGACTTAATGTTTATAATGGGTTTATCTAAAATAATCCTGTTGTGTGCAGGATTAAAAATTAACTTAGTGGTGATGACACTAGGTTTACAATAAGTCACTTTCGTTGAAGCCATACGGGACGGCAATCCTGTATAGGCTGAGAAAGTGGCTTTTTTGTGTTCCGTTCAAGTATTCAGTTACTCATTATATTAACTCTATGAATCTCTTGAAGCAACAAAAAATTTAATAGGCAATTTAATTTATAAAGTTTATTACGATATGTCGTAATAAGGTTTTTTCTACAGATCCCACCCAGGCTGTCGGGACCTCTAATCCCGTATGCGTCCAGAAAAAGAGAAGCCCTTTAGACCCGTCTAAAATCAATTTTAACGGGTGTTTTCTATTTGCCTTTATAAAACTTAGGACCACCCATAAAAACGCCTGTAAACCCCCTTAGAACCCTTTATAACAACCCTTTTTCTTTAAAGACCTTCCGTAAGCACTCGTTAACCAACTCACTTTTAATTCCACTATCGACACTATCAATAATTGATAGCACATCACTATCTAAATAAAATCCTTTATAAACTTTTTTTACTTTCTTTCCTGATAGCAATCTATCTATGTTATCGCCATTATTACCACTGGTATTTTTAACTTTGTTTTTGCTTGTTTTTTTGCTAGCAATATCCTTTTCTTTTTCGGGGGTTATTTTACTATTTTCTTGAATGCTACTAGCTACTTGATTATTAGCCTTTTCAATCTCTTTTTTACTAATAATTTTGTTTATATTATTACTATCGTTAGTAATCGTTTTTTTGAATACTTCTGAAACAGCTAAATCAAATACACTTTTATCGCTTCCAACAAAGTTATATCTAGCCTCTTTACTGTCCCATTCAAATCCTAACTTCTTAATTTTGGTCTGGATTGTCCTGTCAGAAGATCCATACTTGATAGCTAATTCAGCTACTTTTATTTCCTTGTTTTCAATAGCCTTAATCATGTCTTTTACTAGTAAATTGTTGTCCATAATAACACCCCTTCTATTAGTTTATTGCTTTCTAAGCTAACACTGTTTTCACCTTATTTAATACTATCACCTTTGCTAGCAATTATATGAAAATAAATAAAATAAATTTCGATAACTACCTGTTTCCAGAGGGGGTTTAATGGACTTATATAGTGAAGGAAGTTTAAGGGGTTTGGCTTTATGCCACAACCTTTTTTTTATTACATGTGCAATTTTATTTCATACGAGAAGGGGAATAGGAATGGAGAGATTACCGTATAACCAACTTGATAGTGTGGACTATCGCTATATTAGACAGGTGCGTTTTTTACGGAATAAAACATTAAAACAATTCGAGGAATTTATGGGTGTAGATCATACCGTTATTTCACGGCTAGAAAACGGACAAATAGAGTTTTCACCCCTGTACAAAGAACGATTTAAAGAAGCTTGTAGGCGTCTAAGAGTTTCTAATATTGAGTTAGTTAGTATCCGTAAACTTTTAGAAATGAAGTCTCAAAGAGGCTACAAATAATGGCTACTATTGCATTGCTGTTGATCTTAAAAATCATAACGCAGCTAAACCCAAAAGATAGAAGTGAAGAACTTATTTATTACACTACTGGAGGCATAAAGGAATGGAGATAAAAGACTTGTTTGTAGAAACCAAAGAAGTGATTTCTGAATATAGGGCTAAAGCTGAGGAACTAGATCGGCAGGAAGAAGAACTTAAAATGGAACTGACGGCATTACAAGAAGAAATAACCCCATAAAAAGCTGTGACCAAAAAAAACTGTGTCATTAAAAGAAACATAGCCCCAAATACAACCAAAACCATTTTTAACGTCATTAAATCCATTAAAAATCACCCTTTCATATTATGATGCAACACTTAGATTTCAAGAAAATAAAGAAACTCCTTTACCTCCTTATAAGGAATATCAATTTTTTTCATGTTTTCTTATATGCAAATACAAGTTTTTTAAAAATTTTTATAAATCGGTATCGGGTTCTACCTATACCTCTATCTAATGGTACAGATGTAACCCCCCACCTTATAAACAAATACACAGTTAAAGCTTTAACAAGGACCATCGACCATCTGGACCACGTTCTCCCTTCTTTACTTATTTGCATACGGTAAAATTGGAACGTGGACCGAATGCCCTATACTATATATCCGCAGTAAAAACTCTAAAATGCGACATTTACCATCGAATTTATTTTTAGTCCATAAAGGTACACCATTATAGACGGTATATAAACAGCCCTAATCAACGTCTATATATAAATAAAATCGACCTTTATGTACGTCTATAAAATAATTGACCTTTATGTACGGTTTGTGTATATTAAGACTATCAGAAAAAAGACAGGGTGGTTTTAATCAATGGGAATCAATTTTGGATATATTCGTGTGTCGAGTCTGGAACAGAGATTAGATAGACAGTATGAGGCTTTAAAGCCGTATGTAAAGGACGAGAAATACATATACAGCGATAAGGCAAGCGGGAAGGATATGGACCGTGAGGGCTTTCAGAACATGCTTAAAGCAATGAGAAGCGGTGACACTCTTTATATCAAGTCTATAGACCGTCTGGGACGAAATAAGGAACTAATTAAGGGCTATTTAGAATACTTCAAAAAAGAAGGAATCAGAGTAAAAATAATTGATCTGCCTACCACAATGCAGGACGTACCAGAGGGACAAGAATGGGTCATAGATATGATTAACAATATAATCATTGAGGTTTATACTTCTATAGCCCAACAGGAAAGAGAAACGATTTTACAACGCCAAGCCGAGGGGATCGCTGTAGCTAAGGCTAAAGGAAAACATTTAGGTAGACCAATTTTAGAACTACCAAAAGAATGGGATACACTGTACAAGGAGTGGAAATCCGGCAGGATAACAGCGGTGGCTTTTATGGACGCTATAAATATGAAAAAAGCTACATTCTATAAAAAAGTGAAGGAATACGAGGCGACACTATAACGGTGTTAGCCTTTTTTTTAATCAATTAAATTTTATACAACTAAATTTCATACATCCTATAGATCCACCTGCTAAGTGCCATTGTGCATTTGTTATATAGGCTTCTAGGATTACCTATAGCTAAAAACCTTGGTACCCCTGAGTTTGTGCAAAAAAAGTTTATGGGGCCGTTATGTAAAACAGGCACGCAAGCCGTAAAACCGCACAAGATTGAACAATTAAATTAACCTCTCTATGCCTAGAAAACGCTGAAAATTTAGGTCACCCTCACGAGATACCTTTAACGTCAGTTTATAATCCTAGATGGTATTACTTTAGTAAGTTAAAATCCCTAGAACAGGGATTAACAACGTAAATCCACCCCTCTTACCTCAAACTTAAAAACTTCTCAGGTTCACAGTACACTTGATTTCTAAAATGTGTCTAAATTATGAACGTAATAAACCCTACAGCCATAAGGGTTTTAGCGTTTTGTAATAAATTTCTAATAAAAAATTTTAGAAACACACTGTAAAATGGGGGGGTCTCACAAACTATATAGTGTAAAAGATAAAGATAATAAAGATAATAAAAAGAATAAAACATAGTGCGGAACTAAAGTTCCACACCATATAACTAACTAAATAAATACTAACTATAAACTGTGCTAGAGGAATAAAAAATAATAATTAAATATTTAGAATATGCACGAATGAACGTAGTGAATGAGTGACGAAGTTAATCTTTGTTTCTTTATTCTTTTACTGCCTCTAATACAGTAGAGGTATTCTTCCTTATTTCTCCTTTACCCTCACTGGTCCTATTATGGATCGGTGAGGTTTTTTTTTGTTTTCTATTTCTACTATCGCTGCTTATCCATCCGTCCTACCAGCCAACTCCCTCTTACTTATCTTCTT
>NZ_JACSQL010000036.1 GCF_014836635.1 Paenibacillus gallinarum
GACTCAGGAATACAGTATATAATTACTGATTTTACAGGAAGGCCACTTGATGATCAGGAAATCCAGAAGATAGCGGATTCAATGTTATAATTTAAAAATGTTGTTACTCTAACTGTAAAACTTTCACGTAATCATTTATCTATTGCTAAAAAATATGAAATGTGGACATATGACAAACTTTTTGAAAATGGCACAGTCACTCATCCAGATGGCTGCGTAATCCATCGACTATCTGGCTGGGATATACCTTATTTTGCCCAACATTACGGATTAGCGTCAAGATTTCTCGATTGGACTACAAGTTTAGACTCAGCCTTGTTTTTTGCTTGTCAGGCTGCTGATCAGGATAGTAAAGACGATCCCTGCTTAAGGTTGTTAGATCCAGCTAAATTCAACAAATATAGTATAAATGGAAATTATGCGGTCTCTCCGGATGGTGATTACATGGAATATTTAAAACAATATGTATCCTTTCATCAAATGCAAAGCCCCGTTGCAATTAGCCCCGGTTACGTTTCAGCAAGTAATGAAAGACTTCAACTACAAAACGGTCTCTTTATTTTTTCAAGTAACATTATAGATATAATTAAATATGTTAAAAACGCAGGTAACAAGCAGAAAATAATGCACAAAATAGTGATTCCAAAAGCAGTTGCAAAAGACATATTAAAACATAATCCAATATCAGCAAGTACATTAGGATTAGATGATGATCATCTCGCCAACGAATACTCCTTCAATAGATTTAGTTTGACACACAGTTAAAAATCACTGACAAACAGCCCATTTCTCAATCTAATGGCTGTTTTTTTCGCTTTCTTTTTATCGCATACATTTCTTATCAGTTATCCATATCTATATATTTTGCATATGTACATATAAGATCATTAATATGTCCAGAACGTCCCCAACTATGTTTACAATTCATTTATTCATCACCTCTAAGACCTTGACAGGAATCGAACCTGCCTATACCATGAAGGCCATAATAAAATTGCAGTGATCTTACCTGCATTCCCCGCGTAGCGCTTTTGACGATAATAACCTAGCTTAAACTTCACTAGACGTCTACGGCACAAAGCATTCCTTTAGCGCTACCGAGTCCTGCAATGATCGGGTTAGCAGGGACAACCCGGGTGATTAACCCTATGTCCCTACTTTATTATAATTACAATTTCAAACTAATATCTTTTATTTTAGTTTGAAAATTCAAAAACCACCAAACATATAAGTCGGTGGTTTTTGAAGAAATATAAATTCAATAACTAAGATTATTAATTTTTTTAATGAATTCACTTTTTTTCTCGATTGAATATTCCTTAGGTATCGCATCTAGTAATCTATCTATAGATTTCTTTATATCTGCGATTTTCTCTTCTCCATTATTGTATAATGCATACTGAGATAACAATCTAAAATTCGCTTCATCAATATCCTCAATTATCAAAGTGATCCTACTAGCGATTAAATCTGTTGCAGACATAGAATTATTGAACTTGTCTAGTGATTTTTCAGCTAGATTCAATCTTTTGTCTGCATTTATTAAAGAGTTCATTATTTCGTTAGATGTAGTTTGTTTACCTGCTTGGTCGAGGTAGTATACATACCTCTCAAGACGGTTTATAAACCTACTGTATTCTAATGAATCACCCACAATTTTATCCTTATTTATGAGGTAGCTATTATATAATAGAACTCCAATAATTACATTGAGAATTAATGAAATTACCAAAACAACCTTGATACTAGAAGTTCTTCTCATCATAAATTTTCCTCACTTTGAGTTAACAGTATGTTCAACATAGGCAGTGTTTGTCCAACCATATAAAGTGACTGGAGCCGCATTACCAGCAACCATGACTACAGAATATTTAACCTTGGCTTGAGGAACAACAATTATGTTTTGATAATTTTTAGGCATATCATATATGAATTTAACTGTAACGCCTCTTTCAAGTCCCCCCCCTTTCCTTGTTTTATAATCAGCTTCTTTATAAGAAATTGAAATAGGTAAGTCGGCTTTTGAAGAATCAGGAAGCAAGAATTGCACTGTTTGGACAGTACCCCCACTTCCTGTAAGATTAGTCCCTTTTTTAACATTAATGTTATTTAGAACCATTTGAAAAGGAGTATAAACAGCTGAGGTTATCGGATACTTATATGCTAGAACATTAACTAGGGAACTTAAAGACCCTTCAAGGTAAGGATTAACTTTATGCTCAGTTAATTCCTCTTTTGGATCAGTTGAGTATATATCAAAAGGAATACCTAAATTTTGAACCCTAAATTTAACATCTATTTGATTAACTTTAGCATCTGAATATGATAAACCGCTATAAATATTGTTTATAGTACTGAGTCTAGACCATGCTGTAATTGATTCATAGCCTATACCACGCTCAGGTTGATAGAGTGCTTTGGCACTCATAACTACAGTACTATCGGCAGTCTTATTAGAATTATCATTACTTGAGCCTTTCATATATAAATTAGCGTAGGAGCTTCCTTTATAATAATAGTCAAACCCTGGCAATATTGTTTCAGCAGCGTATACCTTCTCACTAGATGATATCAACGTTGAAGAAAATAAAAATGAAGCTGCTAACATACTTAATATTAATTTTTTTCTCATTCTTTTAGCCCCCTGCATATTCCGTTGTAATATCTGCAATCTCTTCGGTTAAGAAACTAGTGTCACCAAAAATTAAATACGAGATTCCTTCACCAAAGTTACCAAGAGTTAAGGAGAAGTATCTTTGTCCAGTCTCCACAATTGAGCCAAGACCGATTATTATTTCCTCTGTTTCTTCATTTTCTTTTGTCATAATTGCATCTAGTGGACCGAATACGTATGTATCCCCTGATTTTAGCTTAACTTTGGATATAGTAGACCCAATCAGTTCAATTTTGTTCTTCACTCCATCCATTTCTAATGATCCGCTACCATTGACCTTATAAAAATCACCTGTAGGTGTTAGATCTATATTTAAAGATAAGCTCTTCTTACTTTGAGCGTTCCTTTTTTCATTAGAAAAACTGAATTCTTGAATACCAGCCTTTTCTTCAATAACTTGTTCCTCTTCTTGTGTTTTGAGCTCGATTGGTAAAACATCTGAATAATTTTCAGTAACATTCATACTAATATTACCGCCATTATCCATTTTAAATTCTTTATCCTGACTATACCCAGTATTAACCATCAATACTAATCCAGCTATTAGACCAAGGCTTATTAATGCTCCTAATGTTTTTTTTCTTTTCATTATTCATTTCCCCCATTTAATATAACTAGTAATAATTTTCAAGAATCAGTAATGGGCCCCTTACTTTTCATTGGATTATTACCAAAGAGTACCTATAATACATATAGTTAATTAATAAGTCAATCCATATATTGGTTTTAATATTAATATAATTGAATCAATTTCATAATGCATTGACTTAAAGAATTGCAGACTACTCCAATGCAATCGTAATACATTTTAAATTTTATGAGGCTTTCGCTCTTTATTGTTTGTTCACACGATCCACGACTAGCTTCATGCTGTTGTAAACTAGTGTTGCGAGGATAAAGTGCAGCCTCGCTTTTGCTCCTGTTCGGTGTCTTAGGTTATTTAATTGAAAGAACTCTTTCAGGTATGCATTTACTCGTTCAACTGCGGATCTTCTCTTTGCGATTTGCTTCCATGAAACAACCGCGATTGGTTAAAGCTAGACAAGATAATAATTAATCATCATTTCGTATCTTCCCTAATAAAACGAAAAAACGTTAGTTGAAAACAGCAGGGAGCAGTTTGCCAGTTGGCAGCTGCTCCCTTTTAGTCATGCAAACCGGCAGGT
>NZ_JACSQL010000037.1 GCF_014836635.1 Paenibacillus gallinarum
AAAAAAACATTTCGGGACCTTTTGAAAAAGCAGTATTCCATAAAAGCTCGTTTATTTGGCTTTTCATTGCTTTCTATTGGCTTTAATTTTATAAAGCTGTATTGCTTCAGAATACACTTTGTTAAATAACCCTATTGGATTGCGAACGTCAATCTTCATCTTTACACCGTTTGGTGCATCTGGAGCCAGATAAGCAGTACGATCAAAGTATCGATCAGCAGCAATGCGTATAACTTCTGGGTCTAACTGGTTTGGAAACTGTTCTTGTAACATAAGAAATATCTCTTCTACATAAGCGGATCCTGCAGGTATTCCCTCTAAGTAAATCGATTCAGGCAAGTATGTGCTTAATGCTTTATGAATCTCATTATTAAAAGATTCTGAATTTAATTCTGAGACAGCAATCTCTGTTGCTGCTTCAATCAAACAATCATTATTTAAATCATTATTATTTAAATCATTATTTAGTAGTAGTGGATTTTCCGTCGACGGAAAATCCGTCGACGGATTTTCCGTCATCGGTTTTTTACCGTCGACGGATTTTCCGTCATCGGGAAGATCTTCTGTTACAGGACGTTCATAAATAATATATTCCACGTGTCCGAAACTTCCGTTTTCTCCACGGATCTGGCGTCTTGATAAATAGCCGAATTTCTCTAATTCACGCAAACCTGTTCTAACCGAATCTCGTCCATCAGTTGCACGTTTAATAAGGTCTGATTCATATACCTGCCAGTCGTCTGGTTTAGAGAGAAGGTAAGCTAACAATCCTTTGGCTTTCCAGGATAAGCGTTCATCGTTTAAACCGTACTTATCTATCATCACATAAGGGTTTTCACGTTTACTTGTTCGAATAATGGTATTGGTACTTGATTTACGGTCTGTTTTCATAAAAATAGCCTCCTTAAATTTAAGGAGCAGATAGTCTTGCCTATTCATGTTACCGCCTATTATAATAGGGGTAACTAAATAAGGGCAGACTATGCCCCTTGTGTATAGAGAAGAAGCGCCTAGCCGACCAAAGCATAGGGCGCTTTTTTCTCGTTTAGAAGATTTTAGCATGATACTATGAAGCTAGTAAACTAACAAAAATACGAATAAATCCAGTAATGACGTGGAATAATCATATCTCGATATAAAGGATTTGTTTAAAAAAAGCATCCTAATATCCAGCCTGTTTCTCGTTAATGTTAATTAAGTGTAGCTATTGACAAGAGAAGTACCATTTTTCTACTCAAATCGTTGTGATCTAAACTTCTCCCCTGCCAGATCGGCAGAATGGTTAAAAGGGAATATATTAAAACATTTTCAAAAAAAGATAACACCAAGGTATAAGCAAAGGGTTTCACCCTCTGCACTCCTAAACCCATTCCCTGCGAAGCAGGGGTATAAATGGGCACTCTCGTGAAGTTGTTATAAGCTACTGGTGTCATTCAAAGAAAATTTCATAGAAAAATTTCAGTTTTATTCCATAGTGAATGTTTTTTTCTAATAACAAAATCCATTTATAAAGTGTTCTTAAAGTGTTCTTGCAAGAACACCTGAGATTGAGTGAAATTCCATTTAAAGATAGAAAGAGCATAAGGGAAAACTGACCCCACTTTCAGTGTGGTATTAGGCAAAGCCTAATGTTTTCATGGGTACAAAGAATTTCATTTTTGGCACACTAGCGTGACACCAAAAAATGCCTTTTGGCACGCTAGCGTGACATTAAAAACCAACACCCGATCAGCAACGATTTTTAATCGCAGCTTAAGAGCCAAATAAAAAAAACAGCCCCTCTAATGGCTGTTTTTTTTATTTGACCTTCTTCAATTTTGTATAATTAATCAGTTATTTCTATTGATTTTAATTCTTTAATTGGATAAATTACCATTTCCTTGTCCTTATTGATTCCTATGAATGTATCTTTGTTCATATCCATAAGCATATAGGACTCAATCATACCTTCCGTTGTTAAAATTTCAACAATTTTAGTAGGCTGTCCATTCAAATACGCTTGTAATTTATATTGCTGAGTGTAATATCCAGTTTGATAAATCGAAACTAATAGTGTAATCAAGATAAGCATTAAACAAAACATTAGTTTTACTCTGAATTCATTTTCAAGATTCTTGTATTTGTAATTCTCCACTAAAGATTTAATGATTGCATAATGGATTAAAGTTAATAGGGAAAAATAGAAAAGTATATGCATATCGTTAATTGGCACATGGTACTGTCGAAGAATAGAGTTGAGAAATATTACAGTGGAATGCGTAAAGAATGCAACTTTTACTGGGCTTTTAAGATGTGGGATTTTAAGATGTATCTTAAATTTTCTTTGGGCATGCTTAGTATTATTAAGCATCAAAATATTAAGCATCAAAGTTACCACTAGAACCGGTGCTATCAATCCGAATAAAACATATAATCCTCTAAACAAGTAAATTTCGTGATTTAACGGAATCACTGGATAAAGTCCATCATTAATAAAGCCTTGTCCATTTAGGGAACTGAATGATCCTTGAGTATATAAAAAGCCAACAGCATACACGACGATCGGGGCAATAAAATAGATTTCTTTATATTTCTTCAAAAAATCGAATATTCCAGTATACTTTATAGGTTTAATCTCTTGATAATTATTAATATTCATATTTCAATCCCTTTCATCTGCTAAAAAGAGACTGAAAGTCGTCCCCTTCTGAGTTTGCCAAAGGTAAAAATATTATTTATTTTTCGTATACTGATCGATCATTTCCTAAGTATTCGCTGTATGAATGTTTTGGGTTCCTTAACTGCTGCTAATTGTCTAGTGGCTTCTTTCTGTTCACGTATTGCCGTTAACATCTCTGTTACTTGATAATCTCTCTTACGTTCGTATTCTTCTCTGCTATCTAAACGTTCGATCAACGCTTGATTTAATTCAATAAGTTGGCCGATCTGTTCTGCTTGTGCGTCAACCTTTGATGTAAGAATATCGTATTGTTTAGCGTATCGACTCAATGCCCCGGCTTCACCGATATTATCGATCACACTTTCATCCTCCGTAACGGCCATTTTCTTTGCCTGAACTGCAATACAAGCCGCTTCAACCGATATACCCGATCTATTCCGTATCGTTTGCAAATACTTAAGAGTCATAGCGTCTTGATCCGTATAAACCCGATCCTTTCCATTACTTCGGTTTATAACATATCCAGTACGTTCTAGCGCTTGACAATACTTCCGTATCGTAACGGCCTCAACACCTAACATTTCTGCGATGTCCTTTGTTGTATAAGTCCGATCCATTCGATACACCCCCGATATGGTAATGTTTCATGCATTTTTTGGTGCAAGCCGATCTAGGACCTCTCAAATGGCTGTAGGACGAGTTTTATATTTTTCTGTTAACTTAATACTTAAATTTTTCAAAAACCACTACAGAGCGCGATTCTGTTCGTCTCATGACATATCAAATGTATCTGTAGACAGGAGTTTGCATAACATTAAAAAAAACATTTCGGGACCTTTTGAAAAAGCAGTATTCCATAAAAGCTCGTTTATTTGGCTTTTCATTGCTTTCTAT
>NZ_JACSQL010000038.1 GCF_014836635.1 Paenibacillus gallinarum
ATGCAATCAGTCCCAGACCAGATATAAAACTGCTCTTCCACATTTGTTGTCACCTCGCTTGAAATTAATTATAAAACCAATTGACTAACAATAACACTTGATATCATACAACGGCGATTATCGCAATAACTTATTGCACTATTCTGCTGGGTTAGCAAAAAGGGAGCAGTTGCCAACTTTATTTCTTTTGAAAGTAACTTGATCAGCTGAAAAAATGAAATCAATTAAACACCTCTTGTTATCTTGTAGAAGGACATGAAACTCATATTTATCATCGACCCTATATAATTCCTCATATAACCACCATGAATCATCTAATGAACCCTCTTGCTTTATTATAGTAAAATTATTAAAAGCAACTTCATCTATATCTGTAAATCCACCTGAGTTATCAAGAAATAATGTTATGGATGTATCTTTCTGAACTGACTTAGTAATCATACAATCATGAAATCTAAAATTCTCAATAATTTCTTGATCAAGTATGTTAGATGATTTCTCCAAATATCTTATATAACATTCACCTGTTGTGGTTACAGACCTTTCATTTTCCTTGCAAAATTTAGCTACAGCGTTTATTACTGTTTTAGTTGCTTTATCTAAAGTGAAAACTCTTAAATCGGCTATCTGTTTTAATATTGAATCTGGTAATTTCTTTTTAAGCTGCTCTTGATTATAAATAAAAATATCATAAAATTTTTCAATTTCCTTCTCTTTATTAAAGGAAGCTTCATTATTATCATTTGCATTCATTGATTCGTTTTTTTTCATTAAAGAAGCAACTTCTTCTTGTAGATCAAGCCAACTTTCTAATCCTGCGTTATACAGTTGTTGAAAATATCCTTCTGAAAATACTTCAGCTTGCTTTTCTTCCTCTAAAGCGAGATGTAAAGTTGTCTTTGAACACAGTTCATACCATTCTTTGGTAAAATATTTCATTATTACCCTCCCCTTAAAGAATTTTAATTTCCACTCTTTCCTTAGCTATAAAACAGTAACTCATTTTAAACAACGTAAAAATATAAAAATGAGTTACATATTAAATTCAACTATCCTGCCGGTTTGCATAATTAAAAGGGAGCAGTTGCCAACTGGCAAGCTGCTCCCTGCTGTTTTCTACTAACGTTTAGTTTAGCCACACTGCATTTCACAAACTACTCTCTCAAAGCATAAATCAGTAAGATCATCCTCATGAACCCAAAAATAAATCCTTCCAACATCTCCCCACATAATTCCGGTTTTTTCTTCTTCCGAATCAATTTGTAGTAGTAAACGCCACTTTAATGCAGAATTAACAACCTTCTCATGAATATCCGAATTATTCAGATCATCCCAGCCGTACGGACCAACGGCTATTTCACAACTGACTTGCATATCACCTTGAATTTGATCAGGATGACCCATAAGTCTATTTACGTACCCTTCCTTTGACCAATGCGGTAAAAATGATTCCCAATACTTATCTAAATGATCTCTGTTACCATTCCAACCTAACCCCAAACTTTCCAAATAAGCTGACTCAGCAGTTGGTACAGATAGACCCGCTTCATATAAAATCTTGTTCGGCTTCATTATTTCTGAATCATTTAAATTATTAGAAATATTTCTTCGTGAAATTTTCGAGAGGCGCTCTGAATCTATGTAGATCACTCGACATGTGTGAGGATCATTATAAAAATCATCGTCCTCATACATAGGTTTTACAGCATAGAAAAAAGACAGCAACCCACTCTTAGGAAGAGAAATATTTACTGGACAATCTGCCAAGTTAATTTGAGCAATAAAAGTCATATCATAGTCTTTCCATAATGGCCATTCTATATCATCAGGAAGATCAGGATTACCTCCTACCTTGCTTCCTCCAATAGGAATCATAATGTCAGATACAGGTTCAAGAAAAAGTTGAGCTGTAGGAAAAGCCCAGTTTGCAATGGCATGTCCATATTGGCCTAATCCTACTTGCTCAAGTTGTTTTACTACAGTTTCTTTGTTCAACATTATATTACCTCCAGGGAATCTCTACTTAACTTCATTGCATCATATATTCTCGAAGGATAATTCACTATCCTTCCATTAGCAGTTCACACATACCCTAAGGGAGCAGCTGCCAACTGCAAGCTGCTCCCTGCTGTGTTCAACTAACGTTTTATCGTTAGTTTAATCAGCTCTTAATCAAGGGTTTACCGAAAATTATATGGAAATGAAGATGCTTCGAATCTTGGTATTCCCCTAAATTTGTTATCATTTTACAAGCTCCATGTTCTGAAACCACTTGGGATGCTACCTTCTTAACAATATCCATAAGTTCAATTAGCAGGGCATTATCCCCTTCTTCTAAAGTTATAAGTGATGGAATATGTCTTTTTGGAATTGTCACAATATGTACTGGATAAAATGGACGAGTATGATGAAAAGCAAGTACATTATCGGTTTCCAATACCTTTTGTACAGGTGTTCGACCACTTAATACCTCTTCGCAATAAAAATCTTCCGACATATGCAACTTACCTCCCTGGCGTGTTTTACCTTATTTAGACACATATTTGCTTTACATTACTTCCCGTTAGCTGAACAGGCTGCCTGTTTTTCCATCGTACTAATTGTAAATAATATAAGTTTCAAAAAATAACGTACTACGTACTACATAAAACTTCTACATCATTATTTAACTAAACTTCCGGTTAGCAAAAAGGGAGCAATTGCCAACTGACAATCTGTTCCCTTTTGTTTTCAACTAACGTTTTCTCGTTAGTTGAACATCGTTATATATCATCAAACTAGCTTAATCTATACATAGCCTCTTCTAAGTCTCTACTTCTTTTCAGTTGCCCGTATGTCCAAACCGAAATAGACATTATTTAATATTTATTAAGCATATTGTATTCAATTCATTTATCAATCTCGACTTCGTTAAAATATTTTTGATTATCTATATCGATAAATGGAATGAACCTATATGTGTCGTAGACGTTGCTACTTCCTGATTTTAACTCAGTTTGACTCCTAATTAGATAATTAAAAGCTTCTAAGGAAATTCCCATGTATTGTGCTGCTTCATCAGAAGTCATTAGTGCTTTTGTTTGAGTAGTGGTACTTAGAGATTTCTAAATGTTCTTGGCTTTTTAACCCATCTGATACTACCCAAGCTGATAAAATCAAGCATCCTCCGAGAATAATAATCGAGGTTGGCAATAAGATGTTTTCTTTTTTCAAGAGCACCCCTCCAAAATTCAAGACATTAATATGAAAAGGACAATTGCAAAGACTTTCTATTCCTGTCGGTTTTTAATCGAAAATCATTATACCACATGCTGGAAATGAACTGCCCGAATAGCTTAAAGAAAAAGCAACCAGTCTGTTGTTCGGTTGCTTACTTGTTCTCTTGTACTATCGTTTTTTCGTTAGTTGAACCAAGGCCCTCAAAAATAAAAAACTATTATGATACCGTATGTCTTGCTTAAGCCATTC
>NZ_JACSQL010000039.1 GCF_014836635.1 Paenibacillus gallinarum
AGATCAATCTCGTTAACAACTTTCGCTGTCAACTTTTATATCATATCATGTCCGGTTTAGAAATGCAAGCTTTTTTTTCGAAGTTTTTCAACTTCATTTATGAAGCTTGTTATTCAGTGTGTTGCTTACTGGCTAACTTCTTGGCCGGAATTAGAATATACCATGCTGATAGAAATAATGCAAGACTTTTATTGAAATTTATTAGATTTTAATATCTTAATTTAATTCTATTATTTACTCAATGTAAAGGAACTTCTTGAAATTAACTCGCAGCGCAAAAAACAAAGAAACAATTACTTCTATACTCTCTATTTTCTCTCTTCTATATATCAACACTCTTTCTATTCAAGTAATGCAGACATAATTAACAGAAATCTTTAGTAATGAATTATATTCGATTCTCTAATCAATTTTTAGATGACACTTAATTAACTTAGCTGCGTATGGCCAAACTCCATAACGGACATCAAGTTACGTATATAGATACACATGTTACAGAATTCCAAATCCACTCTTTAATATAAGCTAATACGATTGTAATATAATTAATGGATTTCTCATTGCAGCATACAAACTGATTCTATGACTTTCTTTAGTTCAGTCTTTTATTTCAAAGCGAATTCATAGGTTTTTTATAACATTTTTTAAGCTTATGAAGCTATCTCTCTCGAATTTTTTTGATCTTTAGTTGCCAGTATGATTACTGATTCATTAGGAAAGCTCTTCAGATACACTTAGGATTTAATCCTGCTGCTTATGGTACATATATAAATTAATGACCACAGTAGACATACCATCTATACAGGTTTGAACATCCTCTTCAATACATATGTATTATCTAGGCAGGCTGCTCAGCGAGAGTGATTTCCTTTAGTGCAGATTTCTTTAAACATATGTTGTATCCCTGAGAGAACTATTACAATTCCTAATTCGAGTAGAGTACTACTTCTAATCCATGTTTTTTGTTTTCTGCATTGATCGTGTTTCCCTACTAATACATCTAGAGATATGCCAAGTTATAATCTCATTATTAAACTGTTCTTAAATTTCGGACCTCAGGGGTATTGGTGATTTTCGAACCTTTCTCCCAGGGCAGTAGCAAGAAATTTACGTTTGATTCAGATTGGCTTGACTACCAATGGTATAACATGAAGATTTGCTTCTTTTGAAAACAAAATTAATAGACAAATTTGGAGTTAAACACCTTGCCCTTTCTTTATTGACAAAGTAACCTGCTTCCTGCTGAGTCCTCACACCCGAAAGTAACCGAAATACATGAGTAAAGTATTTGCCCACATGTTTTCTTTGACTACTTGATTTACAATCTAGAGCTACTTTTCAGCTTTGCTTTATTCCGCTGACCGCCAACTGTATTAACTGGATCTGTACTTCCTTCTTCTAACGCTGTGTAGCTTATTTTGTTTCTCAATGAAATCGTGACTTTACTATTATCTAAGATGCTCCTTTAATAGATAGAAAAACCACTTGTTTTATTAGTTACTGACCTATAAAACAATACCATTCTCCTTCAGATCTGTTACGTAGTATTTGACATAGAGTTAACAGGATATAATAAACAGCATGACTCTATATTATTGAGAATGTTTTGTGAAGGCGTTTTTGGAGACCTCTAAATACTTTTCGGGTATTGGACAACTCCTCATCTCATTAATATTTTTCCACCGATTTTTTAAGAATTGTATACAGCTTCACAATCTCCTTTTGCGCTCCAGCTAGATAATTCTTCGTTCCATCGATGTGCCATTGAATTTCTTTTAACTTAAACTTCTCCGCAAATGATTGAATGACTTAATCTTTTACACCCATAAAAATATCCCCTTCAAGTCCTCTCTCGATAGCTCATAATAAAATGAGACTTTTTTTGAGTGTCTACTTTAAGGGGATTATTATTATTATTTAAACATTGAAATGAGAAACATAGAAATGAGTTGCATACCTACTATATTGATATTGATTAAATTTTGGCTTCTTCAATATATTTAATAATAGTTTGATAATCAGTATAAATACTTACTCTACAAGGTAACCAGTCTCCCTATCGATCTAGCTCCTCTGATTTGAGATTTTAACAAACTTAATCAATTATACCTAACTGTTTTTAAATGTAGAGTAAACCGTGTAAAAGTCATTACTTCCATAATGAATCAAAGTAAGGACTGTATCTCCTTGAAAAGTATTCATTATTCCCTGAAACTTTCCACTACTATTTATGTTCTGAACGAGCATCTAAGCTATTTCAGTATTAGAGTGTTTCTATCATCTGTGAATCTTTACGTTTTTATTCCATTCTAATTCTAGTCTCTCTTCACCTTACTACATGTAAAACACAATAATCATGTCGTTTTAACGCCATACTATATATCCTGAACACATCTCCCCGATCCCTTCTATAGTCAAAAGTTAAGATAGACAATATTCAAGATTCTATTGTATTAATTTCAGGGACTCACTCTATAACTCTATACAATAGTTCTCGGCTCTGACCATGTTAAGGTTCAGTCAGAGAAGAAATAAATCATAGAAAATCACTTGAAAATATAAGAATTAATTATACTAAGCCTTATACAAAAAAAATATGAATATTAATCCATCATTAGTGAACATAAGTTATGGTCATCACGCGGTTAAATGGCATTCTATACATGTCACCTTAGTAAATTTGGTGTTTAACTTTAAGAAACGACACAACAAAAAAGACACTGCCTAATGACAGTGTCTTTATCTATTGCTTGGCGACGTCCTACTCTCCCAGGACCCTGCGGTCCAAGTACCATCGGCGCTGGAGGG
>NZ_JACSQL010000003.1 GCF_014836635.1 Paenibacillus gallinarum
CTCTATTCTACACGAATCAGGCCATGGGCCATTTTTATTTTTTGAGCAAGGTGTCGCACTTCATATTACAATCTGTCGTTCAAAAAGGTTTCAGGCAATTTCAAAAGTGATTTTCCTTTAATTTCGGAGGGGAAATTATATACCTATTTACAAGCAAGGAGGAACTATAGCGCTGAGGTTAGAGGGGGAGAGTTTTCATTAAGGAAACATTGAAGGGGGATAAGGAGAGATAGCGGGCTTTATTGTAGGAACAAGTTTAGCGGTAATTATATTGGTTACGGGAATCGTGGGTCTGCTGATCAGTAAGCAAAAGAGAAAGAAGAACAAATGGGCGTGGTGGTTCATCTTGTTTGGATGCTGTGCAATCATAAGTGCATTTATAAACGCAGGTGGTTTAACTTAATCGTTCCAACTTAGAAATAATTCCATTATTTTGAAAATAATTTCCCTTGTATTATACTAAGATGTAAAGGTGACTTTATTGGGAGGTTTAATAATGAAAAAAATATTCAAAATAATCTTAGCTTTCACATTAGTTTCTCCTGTTTTTCAATTCAGTCAATACTTTAGCAATGAAGCCAAAGCACAAATGGTAACAGATAATAACTTTTCCTATTTCATAACGAAAGAAAAGCCTAGCAAAAAAGAAACAAAAAACAAGATTGTATTTGAACAGGATAACGTAAGTGTAATAGCTACTAAGAAAAAGTCAGCTACTCCTCCATCTGACACCCTGATAGATTCTGTAGAGATCATAAATGGGACTCAAAACTATACTATAAATTTCACAGATGAGTTTGATACCATTAATTCAATCTCCATATCCCCAACCAAAAAATTTCTTGCGCTACAAGCAGGGAATCTTAGCTACAACAGTTTATATGTCGTTAATCTCACAAATGGCTCTTACAAACTGATTAATAGTATTGTGAAAAGTTCGAAAGCAGTTGAAACAGTGACTGCCTACCAATGGTCTCCTAATGGTCAAAAACTTGCCTTTTCGTATGGAGATCCCTCATTAAGTAGAATAGCAATATATAATGTGTTTTATAATACCTTTACTTATGTACCAAGAGAAATAAGAACGATTTCTACTGCATTTATACTTTGGGATAAAAAAGGATTATTTATTGATTATGCAAGTGAATACCCTTCTGACCAATTTAAGTTATATAGATATTCTTTCGACACGAAAAAAAATAAAGTTATAAAAAAACTAAATGCTAAAGAACTGGCACAAAAGAATACATTAAATTAATAACTAAATAAAAAGCAAGCTAAGGAAATGGGGCGCAAAATAACTATTTCTCAAAGCTTGCTTTTTGCTTAAAAAACTGTTGTTTAAGCATTAAAAGTAATATACTATATTTATATGAAAAAAATTACATAGAAAAGAGTGTCTGCGATGAATTTAGGAAAATGTGTTAGTTCTAGGCTAAGTACCTTATGAAAAATAAATTGTTTTTAGCAAAAGGTTTACTACTTACTTTAGTTTTTATACTTTTACTAGTTGGCTGTAATAACAAAAATGGTCTTATAGAACAGAATGATGATTATATCTCAATAACACGTACGACATATATTCAGCCTGATACAGATGAAATGACAACCTCCATCTACCAATACACTCCTAAAACAAAAGAACTAGCAGAAATATTTAATTTCCCATATACAGCACAGTATCCACTAGGCGTTTTCAGTTCTAATGATAAAGTTGTTTATTATACTAAGACCGATGATAACAAGCATGATCAAATATTTAGTTATAATATAGAGACAAAAGAAGAAACGAAGTTAACAACCAATTTACGTGCTGTGAATCAAATCATACCTACTAAGGAAAAAGTCTTTTTTATTGCTTCTTCAAACAGGGTATTACGTTTAGGAATGTTGGATAAACAGAGCGGTGTTATTTCATACTGGGGAGATGAAGATACCAACGTTGAAACGATAACCATAAATCCAGATACAGAAAAAATATATATTTCTGCTTTTTCTTATAGTCAAGATCGGGAGGTTATCGAAAAACAGTTTGTCTCCGATGAAAATAAATATTCTATGCCTTTGTTTTCTATCTATGAAACCGATTTTAAATTTACGGATACACAGCAGCTCTTTTCAGAGCATGCTTGGATAAGAATTCTGATGGTAAATAGGATAGATAATAAGATAATTGCTATTTATGACAAAGAATATAATTCAGAAGAAAAATCTAAAGCTGTATCCATCAATGCTAGTTCACATGAGTTAGAAGAGTTCATATTACCACCTGAAAGAATGCAAGTAGACGGAGCAAGTTTTTCAGTTGATGGAAAAGGTCTATATGTTACATCGGTTTTAAATGATAAAAGAGGTATCTATTATTATGATTTCGAATCTAAAGAATACACGCCAGTTTTTATATCTGAGGATGGATTTATTAATAATTTTCAATTGATTTTAAGTGATCAGTAACAGATATCGTTAAACATAGCTGTGAGACGAAATAAGGAGACTGGTATAGTACACCAATATCAACACATACGTAGACGTATACATAAACGTAAACAACGTATGTGTAATTTAAATAGGCGTAGTGCAGGGGTTAAGCTCCTTGCACTACGCCTATCTTTTTAATCATGCTGATGCGCTTACTATTTTTAAATAATTGAAATCAGTTTATCCCAACGAACAGTTTCAACTTGTTCGGGAAAGTTTGACTCGCGCCCACATACGGCAAGAGCATACCCGGGGTCAATCCTATATTGCTTAAAATACCAGCTGGTATCTGGTTTACCCGAACGATAGAACTCTACTTTATGATGCTCCTGAAATTCAAATGAGAATGAATCAAGCGGAATCGAGAGCCCTGCACCTTCTGCTTTAATATAACTTTCTTTTAGCGTCCACAGATCGTAAAAAAGAGATTGCTGTTGTTCCTCGTATTGTTCTCGAAGCAGGCTGACTTCAGCAGGTGAAAAGAAGCGCTCTGCAATAGAGATCTCTATGGGATTAGCGGTAGTCTCAATATCGATACCAACCGGCTGGTTATCAAAAGCAGCTACGACCCAATCTCCAGAATGAGAGATGTTATAGTGACATGAACGATACTCTGCAAGTTCCGGTTTCCCATAGGCATTATACGTTTTGATAAGAGAAGAGGGGGAAATTCCCCACTGTTCTAAAGCATATGCTTGCAGAAGGAGTTCACCGCAAAGGGTGCGCAGCTGATCTTCAGGTTGACGAAACTTCTGAATCTTTGCTTGCATCTGAGAGTTCATTAAGGGTATGATACGCATCCAGTCTTTACCCGAATCTAATATTGGACAGAGATGCACAGACCAGATATCCATTTGTCACTTCCTATTCATTTTTCAACATGGGATTGTCCATGAGATCAACCCAAAGCGATGAATTTTCAAGTAAGGAAGCTAAGGTAAATAACTCATTCTCGTGCCCCTTGGCAGCCATCACCTGAACACCAACGGGAAGTCCTGACTCTGTCAGATGGATAGGGAGACTCATCGCTGGATTACCTGTAAGATTAGCTAATTGTGTAAACGGAGTATAGGTCAAGCTTGGAAGGAACATTTCATATATAAGTTCCTGTTGTTTAGTTTTTGATAAATCGCTCACGGAAAGCAAGTGCTGGATCTGTTCAGGTCCGGGCGTAAGTTCCCCCACAAGCGGTGCTGGATAGGCATTAGTTGGTGTAATGTAAAAATCGTAACGATCATAAATCGTACTCATCTGAGCAGCAGCTACATCCCATTCCGCTAAACTGTGCACAAATTCGGCAGCAGATAACTTACGGCCTGCTTCAAGCAGAACCCAACCTTCGATTTCGATATCTTCCGCAGTAATGGATCTGCCAAGCCCACGTTCCATTCCGAGAACCATAGCTGCCATTTCACCGCTGTTCATCATGTAATAGTTCTCCATCAGACGGACACCATTTACAGGGCTCAGTTTTTCTTCTACTGCATGTCCTTCGGATTCTAAGAAACGAACCAGTTTGTGTACCGCTTCTATAGCATCTTCACTCACGGGTGTACCAACAGGTGAAGTGGTAGTATATGCAATTCGGTATTTACGTTTAAGCGGCCCATACATATCTTCGAGATAACGTCCCGGATAAAGCGGTACTTGAAAAGCAGCTTCATTCTGAATCACTTGGAGTACATCGAGAAGAGCCGCACTGTCTCTGACCGTCTTTGATAAAGCAAAATCAATGGAAGCTCCTTGCCATTGTCTACCGACGCCAGGGCCAACTGGTGTACGTCCTCGAGTCGGTTTAAGTCCGAAGAGTCCACTAAATGATGCAGGGATACGAATGGATCCTCCGCCATCACTAGCTCCTGCGATCGGAACCATTCCAGACGCAACGGCCGCTGCGGAACCTCCGCTAGAACCGCCAGGGGAGTGCATGATGTTCCATGGATTCCGAGCGGGTCCATGCAGCTTTGGTTCGGTAATATTTTTGAGGCCAAATTCCGGTGTATTGGTATGCCCGATCGGAATAAAGCCAGCTTTTCTTAACTTGGCAACGAAATGAGAATCATATAAAGGCTTATGCTCTTTAAACAGCTTAGAACCAGAGGTGAGAGGTTCACCGGCAATGGCTTGAGAAATATCTTTTAACAAAATAGGAACGCCTGCAAAAGGCTGCTCCATAATGCTTACCTGTTCAGCTTCTTTCAAAGCTTGTTCATATCTTGTATGTACTACGGCATTTACTTTTGTATTTTGCTTTTCTACTTGCTCTATAGCAGCTTGAACTAACTCGGCAGGTGAAGTTTCCCGGTCTCTGATGAGCTGAGCAAGTCCTACGGCATCATAGGTAGTGTACTTGTTTTTCATGTCAATCATCCTTTCTGCTTATGATTCTAACATAAGCAAGAGCATTGTCGTTATCTCTTACATAAAAAGCCATGTCTAAAAGACATGGCAGGATCGAACCTTTATTAGTTTATAGAAAGTTGGTTCTGATTCGTCTGTTGCTGGCGCGTTAGGATAAAGAGAACGGACCATATAAAGATAAAACCTACGAGCTGGGCTAGTGTAATCATTTCACCAAAAGCAAGCCAGTTTACAATGATACCTGTCATCGGAAAACTGAGTTCGGCGAGTGTAGCCATCGATGCTTTCGTTGATGATAAACCTTTATAGTACAGAAGCAGACTTAGAAGTCCTGGCAGCAAAGCTTGCGCTAGAAGATTTATAATAATACTGGTAAGTGCAGGACCCGCTTGAGGAAGGTTGGTTACCCCACCTTCGATCCATGTCATACCAACAAGTAAAGGAATTGCGAATACATACCGGATTGAAGTAACGGTACTATACTGGATCTGACCAAGGAGCAGACGGCCCATCACTGTAGATCCGCCCCATAGAGCAGCTGCTAAGAGTGACAAAAGACTGCCGATTTTGAGCCATTCGGTTCCTCCGCCAAAGGGTAAGTGAAATCCAAAGGTAAGGAGATACGTACCAATGATCGCAACGATAAACAATGCACCGAATTTTTGCGGCAATGTTTCTTTTAAAATCAATTTTGCTAAAAGAATAGCAAAGATAGGTTGCATTTTTTGCAGCAAGATTACTGCATTTAAGTCACCGTTTGTCAGCGCCATCGTGAAGATAACAGACGCAAGCGCAGATCCACCCCATGAAATAAATAACATGGCAAGGTAGTGCTTAAGCTTCAAGTGTTTCAATTCGTGACGATTTTTCCAAAGGATTGGACCGGCGACAAGACATACGAGTAAATGTTCTACCAGAACAACTTGCATCGAAGTCAGATGTTCTAACAAGTTGATACGAAACAGGGGACTTATTCCCCATAAAGCTGCCCCAAGGGCAACCAGCCAAAAACCAGTCGAACTTGAATTTCTTTTTGCGTGGGTAGTGTTTTCCATCATCAAACTCCTCCATCGAAATTTGAAAATGGTATCTTCAGTTAACAAAACCCCTATCATTTCAGCATTTGCACGCCAAAAACAATAGGGGTTGATCAAACAAACATGCGAAATAACACGGCACGTTGCGATATTTGATCTTCTCTCATCCGGACTGTACCGTCGGCCTTGGAATTACACCAAGTCAGTCAATCTTCTATAGTAAGAAAATTGAGTCGCGGGCTTCGCTTAAAAGCGTCACCGCCGGTTGGGAATTTCACCCTACCCCGAAGATCCATTATTCAATTAGTTGATATATTTTAGTAAGTAAATGAGTTGTTGTAACTCTGTAGGTGTTATCATAATACAGGAAGCGCTATCACAGCAAGTGTTTTTTTATAGACGCTTATTTTTACTAATACCTACTATTGAAATAACTTAGATGCTTATCAAATCGGTGCGTATAATCAGCTTACATCATCCTGAATTTCATTGTACACAGGAATTGATAATTTTGTGCATTGATATGTACCTTTTAATAGGCCTATATAGGGTCTTTTTTATGCCGAAAATAGCGTAATACTAGTGGAAATGGGAGATTGAGTAAGTGAAGTATGATAATTTGATTAATCCTTTAAATATTCATTGACAGAGTCAATCCATATTTAGATAATAAAACAGCATTGCTATGAAACTACAGAATAGTAGGGCAACTTACATCTAGGAGTGACTTTATGGATTTATTACGTAAGAAACATTTTGATCCAAATCAAAAAACGGATAACAATCTAAAGAAAACGCTGGGCCCTTTTGATCTGACCGTCCTTGGAATAGGGGCGATTATCGGAACGGGTGTCTTTGTCGTTACTGGGACTGCTGCCGCAGATAATGCCGGTCCGGCACTCGTTATTTCATTTGTTGTTGCTGCCCTGGTATGTATTCTAGCAGCACTTTGTTATTCTGAACTAGCTTCTACGGTAACGATATCCGGCAGTGCCTATGCATACAGTTACGCCGCTTTTGGTGAAGTATTTGGCTGGTTAATGGGGTGGGCTCTTGTACTCGAGTACGGCTTAGCAGCTGCTTCTGTTGCGAGTGGGTGGTCTGCCTATGTGCAAGGACTATTAGCTGGTTTTAATATCCATTTGCCTGCTGCATTGTCTGGAGCATTTAATGCTGCCTCAGGACAAATTGTGGATTTACCGGCTGTTATTATTATTTTGCTGATTTGTTTACTATTAACGAGAGGTGCGAAAGAAACGGCTAGATTTAATGCGTTTATGGTGTTTGTTAAAATTGCTGTCATTCTCATCTTTGTGGTCGTAGGAGCTTTTTACGTGAAACCGGATAACTGGACACCGTTTATTCCATTCGGATATTCAGGGATTCTGAGCGGTGCTGCACTTGTGTTTTTTGCCTATATTGGTTTCGATGCAGTAGCAACCGCAGCTGAAGAGGTTAAAAACCCACAGCGAGATCTGCCAATCGGTATTATAGCTTCTCTTTTAGTGTGTACGATACTCTATGTCATTGTTGTTGTAGTCCTGACAGGCATGGTACCTTATACTGAACTCAGTGTAGCTGATCCGGTAGCTTTTGCACTGCGGTTCGTTGAGCAAGATTTTGCAGCAGGACTCATATCTCTTGGGGCTATTGCTGGGATTACAACCGTTTTACTTGTGCTTTTATACAGTCAAACAAGACTTTTATTCGCGATTTCTCGTGATGGGCTGCTTCCTAAATTCTTGTCAAAAGTAGATGAAAAGAGTCAGACTCCCGTTCGAAGTACATGGATGGTTGGGTTGGTAATCGCCTTGTTATGCGGATTCCTTCCACTTGATAAACTGGCAAGTCTGACAAATATGGGTGCATTATTCGCTTTTGCTATCGTATCTCTAGGGGTAATCGGATTACGTAAAGCAAGACCGGATCTTAAGCGAGGTTTTACGGTTCCCTGGGTTCCATTCCTTCCTTTGTTAAGTGCTGGCTGTTGTTTTTTACTCATGTTCCAATTAGACATTTGGACTTGGATGGGATTCATTCTTTGGATGATCGTAGGACTTCTTATTTATTTATTCTACGGATACTCGCATAGTGAGCTTGGTAAAGAAGATCCTAAATAAACCATTTTTTCTAGATAAAATATAATACTGATTTTAAGAACTTTCGGCTAGTTGCCGGAAGTTTTTTTATTTATCACAGACGAATCAATTTCATAATACCTTTAGTTGCTTTAATCAGGAGGATATATAGATCATAATGGCTCTATATATCTATATATAGTTACAAATTTATCGTTTTAATGAGTTAGACAAGTAACAGTTTTGACTCTCATTCAAAACAAATTATGCTATAATGACTAACTTAGAGAAAACGCTATGGTAGAAAAGGTGATAACATGCATAGAGCAATAGTATGGTCATTAGCATGTATGTTTATATTACTGCTTGCAGCCTGCAGTTCTAAAGAGTCAGAACAAGTGCAGCCGATCATGAAAGAAGAGCCTGTAGAGACAGGACAAACCCTTACATTAGTAGAACCAGAATATTATGAAGTACCGGATAGTAATAAATATCAAATTCAAACCAGATTGACTGATTTTCAATTAATCCATGGTTATGGTGGTCTTGCTTGGGGCGTTACTCGTAATGAATTAAGACTTTATTATACGCGAGATAACGGAGAAACCTGGGTTAATATTTCACCATCAGCCAATGTGAAATTTTCATCTAACCCCGTTTACGGAAAAGACATTTTCTTTTTAGATGGAGAACATGGATGGATTGTTCGTTCGGGAACGGATGGAACCAATAATGTTGTTCTTCGTACAGAGGATAGCGGGGAGAGCTGGAAGATCGCCTCTCTCGAAGAATCGGAAGCAGTGACAGCCCTTCATTTTAATTCCAGTACACATGGTTATCTCATGACAAGTGAGAGTGTGGGAACATTAAAAGAACAAAAAACATTATATACGACGACAGATGGCGGAGTTAACTGGACCCAGACATCAACAAATATTCCAATTCAAGCTACAAATGATGCGATTTCATTGCAAGGTTATACGATGGGCATGATGTTCACAGACATGGGGAAAGGTTTTGTACCTGTACTAGAGCTGGGAACACCAAAAATGTACGTAACTAAAGATGACGGTGAAACTTGGAGCGTGGATAAGTCATTTTTTAATCGTACTTCATCACTACATACGGATTGCTCTTCGTTTACAATTGGTGAAATGGAGTCATTAAGCGTAAATCATCATAAACTTTACTTACCGCTAGGGTGTTCTGAAGGAGACCAGGTTAAGTACAGCGGATTGTTCACAGATGACAGCGGCGATACATGGAATCATGTTCAATTTGAGTTGCCTGCAGAAGTCGTGACAGATAAACGGTTATATCCTACTTTTGTTTCTGATCATATAGGATGGATGTTACTAGGGAAAACGGTATACCAGACCGCAGATCAAGGAAAGACTTGGACTAAACTTGCAGAGAGCAAGAATCTGTCTGATTTACTGGATAAATACCCTGAGGTTGTGAAAATGCAGTTCGTTACGACAAAAGTCGGATGGATCTTACTTGAAAATGCAATTGAGAAGAAATCAATATTGATGCAAACGACGGATGGTGGATTGAACTGGGAAGTGTTATAACAAAATACTTTTGAACTATTCTGCAAAAGAGATGACAAGTTCTTTTCCATAGTGGCATATACTTGAAGAGAATGACGGTTTGTCAAAAGCCAGAACTTGGACGGGAGGAGACGGCATGGGATTTGAATCTTTCTGGATGTTTGATTTTTTCGGAACGGTATTCCCTGTAGTGTTTGTCGTGATTCTCGGTATCATTGCTATTTCCATTGGAAAAGAAGCACTTCAGTGGGGTAAAAACAAAAAACAGCCTGTCCTCACGGTGCAATCTCGAATTACAGGTAGACGTATTTCTGTACAGCAGCAGACGAATCAGAGTGAAGGCAACCATACGAGAACAATGTATTATGTCACGTTTGAAGTAGAGAGTGGCGATCGATTGGAATTTAAAGTCGCCGGTACAGAGTATGGTCTATGTTCTGAAGGAGATGAAGGAAGACTCACTTTTCAGGGAACGCGTTACATAGGCTTTGAACGTCTTGCTAAAGTATATGCGGAGCCGGTTCACGGGTCTTAGGGAAAGATACGGGGCTGATGCATGAGTGAAGTTTTTCGTTCAATCTCTTGCCATAATAATGTATAGGTCGTCCCTGACAAGGGCGGCTTTTTTTGATGTTTATTCAAAATGAATAGAGTAACTAAGTAGAACTAGGGTAATGAGTAGGAAAGGAATTCAAAAGGGAAGGGTGATGAGAAAATGAGATTTGAAAATAGGGTAGTGATCGTAACGGGAGCTGGTAGCGGGATTGGTAAAGAAGTGGCAGGTGCTTATGCAATGCAAGGAGCAAAAGTCGTCCTTGCGGATCGCCATGAGGAGAAGGGAGCAGCGGCGGCGGCATCATTACGTCAAGATGGATACGAGGCGATGTTTGTCCACTGTGACGTTAGGTCGGAAGAAGCAATTTTAGCATTAATGGAAGCTACTGTAACTGAATATGGGCAGATTGATGTTCTAATTAATAATGCAGGATACGGGATTTGGAAATCACCTTATGAACTAACTGTAGATGAATGGGATGATGTGATGAACACAAATGTCCGTAGCTGTTTTCTTGGGACAAGGATCGCAGCAAAATACATGAAAAACAACAAAAATGGTGGCTCTGTAGTCAATATTTCTTCTACCCGGGCTACCATGTCAGAGCCAAATTCAGAAGCTTATGCGGCTTCTAAGGGAGCTATTATTTCGCTTAGCCATGCGATGGCTCTATCCTTGTCAGCTGAACACATCCGGGTCAATAGTATCAGTCCGGGATGGATTGAGACTGGTGAATATGAACAACTGCGCCCAGAGGATCATACACAACATCCGAGCGGAAGAGTGGGAAAACCTTCAGATATCGCACGTGCCTGCTTATATTTGACCGATCCTGAGAACGATTTTATAACAGCAGAGAATCTAGTTATCGATGGTGGAATGTCACGAAAAATGATATATCAGCCCTAATCTAGGACTCGTATCATAATTGTATAATATTTCAAGCTGAGCCCAACATGAGCACGAGGGCTCATTTTTTTTGCTCTCTCTCACTGCTATAATAGCGTTGGCTTAAAAAAAGAGAAAAGAAGTGGAGGGAAGATATGTACGGGAAACTTTCCCGCATGCTCTTGTGGGTTGTACTTCTTGCTAGTGTAATGTGTTTGACAGCTTTCGATACCTCAAAAGAAACTACTCGGGCAATGTGGCTTTGGCAAGCTGAATCTATTCAAGATGGCGGCCAAGATATATTAGATTACGCGGATAATCATCGGATTAATCATATTTATTTACGAATTGATATGGAGCAACCTGCCGCAGTATACCAACGCTTTATCCTTCGTGCGCATGAGAATGGAATAAAAGTGGATGCGCTGGGAGGTCACCCAAAGTGGGCTGCGGAAGGCGGAGATGTTCCGTTATTGCGTTTTGCTAACTGGGTTGTTGACTTTAATAGAGACTCAGAAGAAAATGAGAAGTTTAGTGGAATTCATCTGGACATAGAGCCCTATGTTCTAGGGGAGTGGGAGATAGATAGCGATGAGGTCACTCGGTCTTATCTTGCGAATATTGAAAAGTTCCTGTCTGTCATTGAGCAAGAACCTAGCCTGGATTCAGCTATAGATCTTCCTTTTTGGTATGATCACTACTATAATCCAGAATCAAAGGAACCGCTGATTCAGTGGTTCATGAGTAGGTTTGATCAAATCGCTTTAATGGCTTATCGTGATAAAGCGAGTGGAGTGGGCGGCATCCTTCAAGTTATTCAAGAAGAGATGGAATGGTCAAGCAATTATTCTGCAAAGATCATTGTTGGAGTTAATGCGAAACCAATGCCGGGAGAAGAATTCACCTCATTTGCTGGGAAGACGAAAGAGAAGATGGAAGAAGCTCTCCAGGAAGTGACATCATCCTTTGCAGGCTATTCAAGTTTTGCCGGTGTTGCCATTCATGATTATGTATATTGGAGTCAAATGACTCAAGATACAGTGAATCCAGAGCCGACACCAGATCCAGAACCAACGCCGGACCCAGAACCTACACCAGAACCATCACCAGAACCAGAGCTTCCGGCTGACTCCATTCGCGGAACTTATATATGGAAAGCAGAACAGATAATTAATGAAAGTGAACGAGTGCTCGAGTTCTTGCAAGAGAAAAAGGTGAATTTTCTATATGTAAGACTTGATCTTGACCAGCCTTATGCGCTGTATCGCAATTTTGTGGGTCAAGCTGCAGCAATGGGAATTGAAGTTCATGCGATGGGCGGTCATCCAAGTTGGGGACTTGAAGAAAACAGATCACGTTTAACGAGGCTCATTAATTATGTGAAACAATATAACCTACGTGCAGCAGAGGAAGAAAAATTCCATGGCATTCACTTAGATATTGAGCCTTATACTAACTCGGAATGGGATAATAACCGAGAACGTGTGCTTAAAGAGTGGGCATCTAATATGGAGTATTTCGCTCGTGAGACCAAAAAAGATTCCGATCTCAAAACAAGTGCTGATTTAGCTGTATGGCTCGATCGTCATGAGTTACCAGGAAAAAATATGAGTGTAACGGAATGGATGATTCGTACATTGGATCATATCTCACTTATGGCTTTCCGAGATACAGCAGAAGGATCTAACGGAATTGCAACCGTTGTTGCTCAAGAAATGGAAATTGCTGATCAATTAGGCAAGCCGCTGCTGATTTCGGTTGAAATGAAAGAAAGTCATGAAGGAAATCATATTACTTTTTATGAAGAAGGCGAAGCTTATATGGAATCAGAACTAGCGAAGTTGCCAGGTCTGCTTGCGGAACATAATGCTTATCAGGGATATGTAATTCATTCTTACGATTATTGGATTAATGCGAAACCTTAAAGAATTATTTAATAATCTCATATAGAGATGAGAAGAGCGGGCTAAAGAAACTTTTAGTTTGCTCTTTTTTCATACGTTCCTTTCCTTTCCGTTATATATTTCCAATTAGAGATTTGTTAAACTGGAAAAAAAGATATAATCTCGGAGGAGTCTATGTATCTGATTAACTTTATTGAAGGCAAGCATATGTTACATGCAGAGGATGAGCCTAGGACGAGTTTCGGTCCTCTATCTTCAGGTGAAGACACGTATGATCCGATCCTTGTAATAACTAGTGTCGTTGTCTTGCTTGTTTTTCTCGTTGTAGGTTATTATGTGTCTCGCTATTTTCGTAATCATCGCAATAAAAAATGAGTGAAAAATAAGAAGAATGTTGGGCTCTTGTGAAAAGAAACCCAAGATTCTTTTTTTATTTTAAAAAATAATTGAAATAAATTGTCACGATCTGGGCGAATGCACAATAAGATATAAAGTATAGCCATGAGAACACCTGAGTACAGGAAGGAGGAAGACTTCCATTGGCAGTGATTAAAGCGAATTCCGAAGATGTGAAATTACTGGCGAGACTTATGCGTGCGGAAGCGGAAGAAGACGGGGATACAGGGATGCTTCTTGTAGGAAATGTAGGGGTCAATCGCGTACTCGGAGGATGTTTGGATTTTCGTAATATCCGCTCTGTGAGTGATATGGTATTCCAGAATCCCGGGGGTTTTGAAGCAACCCAAAAGGGCTATTTCTATCAGGCGGCAAGGGAATCAGAGATCAGGCTCGCTCAGCGGGTCATTAACGGGGAAAAAATATGGCCGGCCAGTAACGCACTCTGGTTCTTTAGACCTTCAGGGGATTGTCCGCCGACTTGGTACAATCAAGCCAATACAGGGAGATACCGAGCACATTGTTTCTTTAGTCCTTCAGGAGAGGATTGTCCTGCTGTTTATTAGTTTTTTGAACAGAGTATCTATTTAAAATCAGGGAGGTTTTTAATTATGTTTAACCAGCCTTACCAACCGGTCACATATAAGATTGGAAATGGAGGACCTGGATATGATCCGAGAAATATGGGAATGCCTTCGATGCCAATGATGCCTATGATGCCAAATACAACCATTGTTCCTCCAGAAGTGAGCAGTGGGAGTGTGATGACTCCAGGGGGGGCCGTTATTCAACAGACTCTACCTTTTACCGAACAATCTTTCATCGAGAATATTCTTAGGTTGAATCTCGGAAAGATTGGAACTTTTTACGCCACTTATGAAGGAAACAGGGAGTGGAATGCAAAGATCTTTAAAGGAGTTCTGGAAGCAGCAGGACGTGATCATATTATCATAAGTGATCCAAATACGGGTCAACGTACGATTATTTTGATGGTGAACTTTGACTATGCTACGTTCGACGAGCCTTTGAATTATGAATATCCATATGCGCCGCCTAGTGCTCGGCGGTAAAACTTAGGTTTATGAACGTTGTGCTCATGAACCCTTACTAAAACACATAATGCAGTAATAAGCCGCTGGGGCTACACATCAAACTTTTTTGTGTACCCAGCGGTTTTTTATAGCACTTATTTTGTTTCAGACATCATATATATTATCAAGTCAAGACAGACAAAGAAGGTTAAAAGGAGGTGAACCTATTCACTGTACTTTTACGGTGGATAGGACAATCATTTGGCTGATCCTTTACCGGCAATAGAGCTATTCATGATTATGGCAGTACTTGCGCTGATTAGTGCCATATTTAGTTTTTTTCAGAACCAGTTGATACTTCTTGCCTCAGACCCAGAACCGATCAGATCCATGGATAATACGGTTCTGTCTACATTTGATAAGGTGGGACTGCATTTGCGAGCACATCTTCAGTTCTATGTATATTTATGCAGAGCAGGTACTATTTTACCGTTGATTGCAGCCGGAATGATAGCTGTAGAAAGTAGATCGCGCATCTTTACTGCTGTATTAGTTGTTCTCGTTGTTATTGTATATATGGTTTGCGGCAGTAGTATTTCAAAACTGTGGTTAAGAAGACGTAAAAATAAGCAATCCTCTTCTGTAAGTATTTCTAAATCGGATCATAAGGAAAGTGCGTTACTCAGCCAAAATCTTCTGGAATTCTCTTCAAGGACAGCAAAGGAAATCATGATTCCGCGTACAGAAATGATATGCCTCAATACAGAATGGAGTGTTCATGAAAATCTGAAGACGGCAAGCATAGAGATGCGTACTCGCTATCCAGTATGTAGAGGAGATAAGGATCATATCATTGGATTTGTTCATATCAAAGATTTATTTATGTCAGGAATGGAGGATTATATAAGGACAATCAGACCTATTTTGAGTATCCCGGAATCCACTTCGATTGACCTTTTACTGAAACAAATGAAGGAATCCAAGACGCAAATTTCTATTGTAATTGATGAGTATGGCGGTACCTCTGGACTCGTAACCTTAGAAGATATCGTCGAAGAAATTGTTGGTGAAATTCAGGATGAGTTCGACAATGAACGGCCGCTTGTGGAATATTTGGGTGAAGATGTCTATTCTATTGATGGGTTAATGTTAATTGAAGATTTAAATCAGCATTTTGATCTGTGCTTGGAGGATATTCAGTACGATACGATTGGGGGATGGCTGTTCTCTGAGTTAGAATCTTCCTCTCCTCAAAAAGGAGAATATATTATCAAAGCGGGCTTTCGATATGTGATAGAAGAGATGGAACACTTACGAATTTCTAGAATACTTTTGTCCCCTAAGCAGGATACAAATGAACAAACGGGTACGTAACTCAGCTGTTTTATATAAAGAAATCTTATAAATCGCCAACTATTCCATTACTTCCTTCGAACGTTATAATATAGGGTACGAAGGAGTGTGGAGCAATGAGTTATGATATTACCTTTCGGTTTAAACCGGTATATGAGTTTATGAACAGTCTTCATACTTTTATTTGTCGCAAATCACATAAAAAGATTGAACTCTCACTTAGTTGGGTCAAGCAGACTCAAAGCATGCTGACTACAGAGTACAGTTCTTTACTGCACGAATGGCAAATGGACGACGAGTGGAAGTACGCCTATCTGTTGTTAGAACGAGAAGATATATATACTGCCGAAGATTACATAACCTTTTTAGAAAACACATCAGACAAAGATCTGCTTGACCAGTTCATTTCTCTCTGCAAAGATTGGAATTTTGAAATTCCTGAATTTGAAATGAACAGGTTTAGGGAGAGATATAAGGAACTATTTTACGAATGGAATGAACAATATTTCAAACAGCTTAGTCCTGAGGTGTGTAAAGCCCTTCAAGCAGAATATGCAGTTCGACTTGCTGAAAAAGAGTATAAATCGGCGGATTCATTACTCGATGAAACGACCCGAGGACTCGTGTTTGGCAGGACGGAGGGTCTTATTCGAATTGTGCTCATTCCGCAGTACCATTTTCAGCCGCTCCATATTTTTTGGCATTATGGAAATACAATTGTCTGTCACTATGCAGCACCTATTTACCTTGGGGATGATGCCGTTATTCCTCCGCATGATTTGCGAGTGATTCGTAGTCTGGGGGAAAAAAATCGTCTGAAAATACTTAAATATCTGCACCAAGGACCTCGATCCTTTATTGAAATTGTCAGGCATTTAGAGCTTTCGAAGGGAATTACGCATGATCATATTTCCAAACTGCGCAGCAGTGGACTCTTGTATGCTCATTTTGACGGAGAGAATCTGATTGAATACAGTATTAGATCACATGCGCTGCGTCAGGTGGAACGAAGTTTATTACATTACATAGAAGGTTGAAAAAATTAAAAACCATCAAATTCCTTGTGTGATAAGGGGTTTGATGGTTTTATTTTTCATAAAAAGATAAAAAGTTGAAAAAAACCCATAAAAATAACTGGTTCTCTATTTACAGAACTGCAATTCGTTTCTATAATAATGACTAATCAATAAAAACATACCTGGTTTATCGGAATTATTACTTTTGTGTTTTGTAAGGGCGTACTAAAAAAAATAAAGAGACGGAGAGATGTTTTATGAGAAAAAGGATCGCCTATGCTTCCTCGTTATTGCTTGCTAGCTCGCTTGTGTTATCTGCATGTTCAGGAGAGGGTGCTTCACCTGCCGATACCGGCACAGGTACATCGGTGAATGCTCCGTCAGGTGAAACTCCTGCAGCAACGAATCTGTTAACTGAAAAGGTACCTGCATCTGATCTCAGCAAATTACCTCAAACGGCTGTGCAAAGAACAGACACGGTTATTGTGGGACTCACCGATCCAAGCGGATCGTTCACCCCTTATTTCTCACAAAGCGGTTATGACGGTAACGTTGCTTCCCTTTTGTACACATCTCTTATTACTTCGGATGCTGAGGGACTCCCTATAGCAGATTATGCAGAAAGTTATGATGTTTCTGAAGACGGATTAACATATACATTCCATTTACCTGAAAAAGGTACGTTCAGTGATGGATCACCTCTCACTTCGGAAGATGTTGCATTTACTTGGACGCTTCTGCATGACAAAGCTTACGATGGCGATACCGATATTACACTGATGAAAGTGAAAGGCGGTCTTGCTTACAAAGAGGGCAAGGCAGACAGCATCGAAGGCATTAACATAATCGATCCTTATACGATTTCTGTAACGCTTGAGGAACCCAATGCAACTGCTCTTCTAAATCTCGGCGGTAATGTACTATCTAAAGCTTATTACGGTAAAGATTATAAATTTGGCGAATTGACTTATTTACAAAAACTACATGCTGCTCCGCTGGGTAATGGACCCTACATATTAGAGAAATTCCTGCCAGGACAAGAGGTTCGTTTCACAGCAAATGAACATTATCTGAAAGGAAAACCAAGTGTAGAACGTTTTATCTATAAAACTTCTCAGGGCGATACATGGCAATTCCTAGAAACAGGCGAAGTGGATCTTGCTTCTTATACAGCAACACAGGAAAACATCGATAAATTAAAAGGTCTCGGGTATGTCGATATCCTGCCTTATACACCAAGCACTTATGGATACTTCCAATTGAATCTTGAGAATGAACAGATGAAACAAAAAGAAGTGCGCCAGGCTATTACTCACGGATTAAATCGCCAAGCTATTTATGTAGATGCCAATCAAGGAGCAGGTGAAGTAGCTAACATCCCGGCAGCTCCGATCTCATGGTCTTATACCGAGGAAGGGATTAACCCTTACGAGTATAATCCAGAAAAAGCGAAGGAACTTCTTGATGCAGCAGGCTGGACCGTAGGCGGAGATGGGATTCGTGAGAAAGACGGCAAAAAATTATCCATTCACTATCTTGGTTTCAAAAGTCCGGCAACGGATATTTTTATCGCAGTAGCAAAAGAGAATTTCGCCGAAATCGGCATTGATTTTCAACCCGAAGTATTTGCAGACTTTAACGCTTTAGTATCAAAAGTAGAAAGCAAAGATTATGATATGGCCTCATTCTCAACGCCGATGCTAACGGATCCTTCCGATGGCGTTAATCAATTTATCGATGGCTCTTTGCCTGGCTACGATAACCCGAAAGTAAAAGAGTTATATGCAAAAGGTCTTGCCACGGTAGATACGGAAGAACGTAAAGCAGTGTATCAAGAATTGTATCAAATTCTGAATGATGAATTGCCAGTTATTTTTACATCCTACAGAAAATCGGTATACGCCAACAATGGTAGATTGAAGAACGTAAGTATTAGCCCATACCGTGGCATTGCCCAATCACTACCTGAATGGAAAATAGAACAATAGCATTGCGTTAGAGAAACAAAAAGTTAGCTTATGTCCGACCTAGACCCTTAGGCGGACGTAAGCTTAACAGATAAGGAGCATAACATGAGCACTTACCTTGTCAAAAGACTCACCTACATACTTGTTATTTTGCTAGCTGCGTCATTTCTTATTTTCAGTCTATATGCTCTTACGCCAGGAGATTATGTGTCGAGTAATATCAAGCTAAGCCCAGAACGTAAAGCAGAGCTGCGGGAGTTATATGGACTTGATAAACCGCTACTCGATCGCTACGTCATTTGGATTAAAAACGCACTACAAGGGGACTTTGGTTATTCGCTAGCACAACAAAAACCCGTGTTAACTCTTTTTAATGAATATATTTGGAATTCATTTCTACTTGCCGCCGTGTCGACTTTTCTCACATGGCTCATTGCCGTTGTGATTGGAGTCATTTCCGCTTACAAACAGTATTCTTGGTTTGATACCGTGGTCATGCTGATTATTTTTGCAGCGATGTCCATTCCGTCCTTTTTTATTGGACTTTATTTAATCAAGATGTTTGCCGTTGACCTGAAATGGCTTCCGCCAGGCGGAATGACAACAACGGGTAGTAATGCAACCGGTCTTGCTTATGCCAAAGAAGTGATTGAGCATATGGCACTGCCTGTAGTTGTCATGACACTACTTGGAATCGGCTCACTCACAAGATATATCCGCAGTAACATGATTGATGTAATCAAACAGGATTATATCCGAACAGCGAGAGCTAAAGGGCTTACTGAACGTAAAGTGCTATTTACACATGCCCTCCGAAATGCTCTGCTTCCGGCAATTACTCTCATCGGTTTTGAGCTTCCCGGACTATTTGGCGGATCGTTAATTATTGAAAAGATCTTTAACTGGCCGGGTATAGGACAGCTTTATATGTCATCTTTTTCTTTGCGTGATTATCCTCTGCTGATGAGTTTTACTGTATTTATCGCGATTTTAACTGTCCTTGGCACCTTGTTGTCGGACCTGCTGTATCGACTCGCAGATCCGCGTGTCAAGTTGGATTAAGGGGTGGATCGAATGTCATCAATTAGCGGAGCTACAAAAACAAGTAGAGGGCCTGGAGTAGAGTATAGATCATCTTTATGGCGCCAATCCGTTCGAAAACTATTACGTAACAAACTGGCGATTTTCGGTCTGGTTGTGGTGATCCTGATGTTTCTTATCTGCTTCTTAGGTCCGCTATTCTCTCCTTACGCAGATAACAAAATCAATATGCTGGAGATGAAGAAAGCGCCGAATGCAAAACACTGGCTTGGAACAGATAACTTAGGACGAGATGTACTTACTAGAGTGATGCAAGCAGGGCGTATTTCCCTGACAGTAGGGCTAGCCTCCATGATGTTATCTGTTCTAATTGGAGCGACGCTTGGAGCAGTAGCTGGATATTATAGAGGTGTTGTAGATCAGCTCATTATGAGAATTGCAGATTTGCTGCTAACGATTCCGAGCCTTCCGCTGCTATTTATCGTCGGTGCGCTCTTATCAGAATGGAAAGTGCCTCCAGATTACCGAATGTACGTGGTTATGCTGATGCTTGGACTCGTCAATTGGCCGGGACTCGCCAGAATGGTGCGGGGACAGATGCTCAGCTTACGAGAAAGAGAATTTATGCATGCCGCGACTGTCCTCGGACTCAGGGATCGAAAAAAACTGTTCCATCATCTATTGCCGAATATATATCCGCTTCTTATTGTTATGGCAACCTTAAGTATCGGCGGTGCGATTCTAAGTGAATCGGTGCTGAGCTTTTTTGGATTAGGTGTAATGCCGCCGACGCCAACATGGGGCAATATGATTGATGCTGCGAATAACTTAATTGATTTTCAACAGCATCCATGGCTTTGGATGCCGCCTGGATTCTCTATTTTTATTACAGTCATTGCCATTAACATATTTGGGGACGGTTTACGCGATGTGCTTGATCCCAAACAGAAGAGGTAGGTGAACACCAAATGGAATCGTTACTACAAATTAATCACCTGAAGACACATTTTTACACAGATGAAGGACCCGTCAAAGCAGTGGATGATGTGAGTATTACGGTACCTAAGGGACAAACCGTATGTATTGTTGGAGAATCGGGATGCGGTAAAAGCGTAACTGCCATGTCCATCATGGGTTTGATTGAGGAACCTGGGGGCAAGGTTGTCAGTGGAGAAATTAATTTTATAGATCAAGATCTGCTGAAGATGGACAAAAATGAATTTCGAACGATTCGTGGAAATGACATTACGATGATTTTTCAAGAACCGATGTCGAGTTTAAATCCCGTTATGAAGATCGGTGAACAGATTATGGAGCCGCTTATCATTCATAAAAGAATGAAAAAAGAAGCAGCTAAAAAAAGAGCGATTGAACTCTTGAAAGAAGTTGGGATTTCTCGATCTGAGCAAATTGCAGACTCTTATCCGCATGAACTGAGCGGAGGAATGCTGCAGCGTGTTATGATTGCAATCGCGATCTCATGTAATCCCAAACTCCTCATTGCTGATGAGCCGACAACAGCTCTTGATGTTACCATTCAAGCCCAAATTCTCGAAATGCTCCGTAAAATCAAAGAAGATTCTAATATGTCGATTCTGATGATTACGCATGATTTGGGTGTAGTTGCCGAAATGGCAGACTACGTTGTTGTTATGTATTCCGGCAAAGTAGTGGAAGAGGGCGAAGTGGTTGAACTTTTCCGTTCTCCCAAACACCCTTATACACAAGGACTTCTTAAGTCTAAGCCGGTTATTAATCAACGGCAGGATGAACTTTACTCTATACCAGGACAAGTTCCGAATCCGCTAACCCTTACGGAATCCTGTTATTTCAGTGATCGCTGTGAACACTGCATGCCGATCTGCAGAACGAATGAACCGGAACTGAAAGAAGTAGCTCCACTACAAAAAACGGCATGCTGGTTATACGAGGAGGTGGCTGCTCGTGTCTGAAGCATTACTGGAAGTGAAGTCGCTGAAAAAGTATTTTCCAGTGAAAAAAGGTCTGATGGGCCGAACGATAGGATATGTAAAAGCAGTTGACGATATAAATATCACTTTGTATCAAGGAGAAACTTTTGGTCTTGTAGGTGAGTCTGGGAGCGGAAAAAGTACGGTGGGACGCACCATTTTACGACTTCATGACAAGACGGCAGGAGAGATTCGGTTTCAAGGAAAAGACCTGTATGCTCTATCACCGCAAGAGTTAAGACAGCTTAGACCCAAAATGCAGCTTATCTTCCAAGATCCTTATAGCTCTCTAAATCCAAGGATCCGAGTGGGAGATGCCATTGGTGAAGCTCTCTTAGATCATAAGCTTGTACCTAAAGATAAAATTCGTGAAGTAGTTACTGAGGTGTTAACTTCGTGTGGTTTATCTGCTTATCATTATGATCGATTTCCGCATGAATTTTCCGGGGGACAGCGTCAGCGGATCGGAATTGCGAGAGCCCTTGCCCTAAACCCAGAACTGATTATAGCGGACGAACCGGTATCTGCTCTTGATGTTTCTATTCAGGCACAGATCATTAATTTATTTAAAAAATTGCAAGTCTCAAGAGGCCTCACCTATCTATTCATCTCTCATGATCTAAGTGTTGTTGAACATTTGTGTGATCGCATCGGAGTGATGTATCTCGGCTCCATGGTGGAGATGGGAACTAGGGATGATCTATTTCTTCGCCCACTACATCCTTATACAAAGGCTTTGTTGTCCGCAGTACCTATTCCCATACCTAAGCTTAAGAGAGAAAGAATTGTACTGAAAGGAGATATCCCATCTCCCATGAATCCACCTTCCGGCTGCAAGTTTCACACTCGTTGTCCTTTTGCAGTGGAACGTTGTTCTTCTGAAATACCGCTATTTAGAGAAATTGAGCAGGGGCATCATGTGGCTTGCCATCTAGTGTAGCAGTAAGCCGATACCTCAGATATAATAAAATAAGAAAACCTAAGCAGACCGTTTCCTAATGGAGATGGTCTTTTTATGTAAATATTTTACTTTATTTGAAACATAAACCACGCCAACTGCGTTATATTAATGAAACGTGATAATCACCGCGTTTAAATTAAAGTGAGGCAGGGAGATCAATGAAAAAGTATGTATGCGTTACCAAACTTCATGCTCTATGTTTGCTTGTGTTGGTACTATCTTTAGGGTTTGCTGGTGCCGCTAGCGCCGATCCGGTAAAAGAAGAAGGTGCACTGACTACAAAACCGCCATCAGAAGATACGACCCAGGTCAAAGCTACTTATAAGTATCTGAGTGCTTATACCAGTGATGTTTCGTATTCCAGTGGTGGGAAAGGTTCTGTTTTTGGTAATACGGGGGCATCCGTTACTGCGGATTTTATTGGAATCGACGCTGCCATACAGCGCTGGACAGGGGAAGAATGGGTTGCAGTTACAAGTAAAACTTCTTCTAAAAACACATCAAAGACAGTGAGTCTTAATGAAAGTTTTGCAGCAAGTGCTGGTTATTACTATCGGGTGGTATCCACACATACAGTGAGAGTAGGTTCAGATATTGAAAAAGCAACATACACAAGTCCATCACGTCTGTTAAAATAACTTTTTACTTGGCATTTGCAATTCTACATAGTGAAAAAAGAAAGAAGCTCAGTACATGTACTGGGCTTTTTTTGAATAGTGACGTATGACTAAGGCTTCAGTTCAAAACGATTATTAGCTTGGATTGCATTCGCAGTGGCAATTAAATCTTCTCTTCCAAGGGTACCTGTAATAATGATAAATACAAGATTGTTCCGATAAGCTAGGTGATCGTATTCAGATAAAGAGACGTCATAGAATACAGCAGTAGTTCCATCCTCAAGCGTGATTTCTTCCGGTTCTCCATTAATGCCGATGTGGAAGGATGTATCATCGTTTTCTTTGAACCTTTGATACATTTCAATCGTCAGTGGATTTTCATTACCTTTGTAATATTCAAGCGTCAATTCTTCTGAATGATAGATATGATCAGGGTCAATCGGGTTATTCTGATCTATTAAAAGCTGGTACTCTTTCCGATCGGGAGTAAATGGAACCTCGAAATCACGGTAGACAAAAGTAGCTCCGTCCAAAGCAGTTTCTCTCGGGACCGTGACTCGTTCTAGATCGTGTTTCTCAATCGTTGTGCCGATTGGCAGTCCCGTTCCTTCCACGATTGGGGGAGGAGTAGAAGTTTCGGGGGGAGGAGATGTTAAGGCTCCTGTATTGGCCTCTTCTTTTTCCTTACCCGTGAAACTTAGTATAAAGTCGTCACCAATCTTCTCCAACTTTTCAACAAAAAGCGTGTTAGCTTGAAGTCCTGCAGGAACACTAAAAATCGTTGCACCAAGCATAATGGAAGCTGCAACAACTCCTCCAAGCTGCCATCGTTTTGACCTGCGTTTTCGTTTGCGGATCTTCTGTAGCTCACTCTGCATGTTATTCCAGGATGCCTCCATACTCTCTTTATCTACCGTGGTGGAGGCAGCAGCGGCATTTTCGAAAGCAAGGTCAAAAACATCTTCAAATTCCCTGTCATAGATGTTATTTGAATCGTCAGCAGACTTATTACCGAACTTTTCGCTGCTCATTAGCCGCACCCCACTCTCTATACAGGAGTTTCTTAATTGCTTCTCTGGCTCTGAAAAGACGTTGCTTGATTACATCTTCCCGCAGATCAAGAAGTTCAGCCATCTCACGATAACTAAGTCCTTCTTTCCAGCGAAGCTCAATGAGAGATCTGTACTCTGGTTTCAGCGTCTCCATATAGCGCTCTATGGATTCCTGCATCAGTTTGGTCTCTACCATCGATTCGATGGATACAGAGTTTTGTTGTACGGTCTCTACATCTAAGAAAACACTGTCAGCATCCAAAAGGTTACGATATTTTTTATTTTTTCTTAAATAATTTATTGCTGTATTTTTAGTTACTACTTTCAGCCAAGCTTTTAATTTGATTTCGTTCTCGAATTCGGGTTTGTTTTTGATGATTTTGATGAATGCTTCCTGGATAATGTCTTCAGCTGCAGAGCGATCCTTCACAATGTATACGATAAATCCGTACATCATCTGATAGAACTCATAGTAGATCTCTCTCTGTAGGGATTCGCCAAGATCATTATAGTCCGCAGCCAACAGCAGTTGGATCCGGGTAGACATGATTATCCCCTCTCTAGTACATCTCTCTATTGTCAAACAAGTATTCCATTATTTTACTATAAATTGAGATTATTCTCCATAAATTTAAACTTCTTACTCATAGCTTTTCAAACTCATTGTTCCATGTTTATGTGAAAACCTCTTAAATAAAGAACTGAAATGTCGTGAACTTCGATTTTTCGTTTAGTTTCAGCTGTGATGGTTACTATATAAGCACAAGGAGTTATTGCAATCTCTATTAGGCTAAAGGAGCGTGAAGTAAGTGAAGGCACTAACTTATCAAGGAAAGAAAAAAGTGAAGGTAAAGGAAGTGGCAGATCCTACTTTGCAGGGCGACAAAGATATTCTAGTTAGAGTCACATCAACAGCGATCTGCGGCTCTGATCTTCATATTTATAATGGACTTATTCCCGGTATGCACAAAGACTACGTTATTGGTCACGAACCAATGGGAATTGTAGAGGAAGTATCAAGTGATGTGACACATGTGAAAAAGGGAGATCGGGTAATTATTCCTTTTAACGTTTCTTGTGGAGAATGTTATTTTTGCAAACATGAGATGGAAAGTCAGTGTGATTATTCAAACGAGGCTAAAGATACCGGTGGCTTGCTAGGTTATTCGGATTCCTATGGCGGTTACCAAGGTGGACAGGCAGAACTGTTACGTGTCCCTTATGGAGACTTTATGCCTTTTGTGATTCCGGAAGATGCAGAGATGGAAGATGAGAAGTTGCTCTTCCTCTCGGATATTTTACCGACAGCGTACTGGGGTGTGAAAAATGCAGGGGTTAAGCCGGGAGATACAGTAATCGTATTAGGTTGTGGTCCCGTTGGTCTGTTCACCCAAAAATTTGCTTGGCAGGCAGGTGCTAAGCGGGTTATCGCTGTAGATCATATTAACTATCGCTTAGAACATGCGAAACGGACAAACCATGTAGAAACTTTTAATTTCGAAGAGATCAAAGGCTTTGAAGGTTACATGAAGGAAATTACACATGGTGGTGCTGATGTAGTTATTGATTGTGTAGGAATGGATGCAAAACGAACGGTTGCCGAAAAAGTGGAAACAGCTCTTATGCTTCAGGGAGGTTCTTTAGGTGCATTCCGAACGGCAACGGAAGTGGTTAGGAAGTTCGGTACCATTCAGTTAATCGGGGTGTACGGTGCTAATTATAATATGTTCCCGTTAGGACATCTATTTGAACGTAATATCCAGCTGCGTACAGGACAGGCTCCTGTGATTCACTTTATTCCGGAAATTTACCAGCAAATTAAAACAGGAAAGATCGATCCGACCGATATTATCACGCATCGGATGAATCTGGAAGATGCAGAGCGTGGATATGAAGTGTTTTCGGAAAAAGAAGAGAACTGTCTGAAAGTTATTCTTAAGCCCTAATCATAGTATGAAAAATAAAGGTTGCCTTGGATCTAAATAATAGACCGCAGGCAACCTTTTTAATAGAGTATATTTTGATTATGAAAATCTACATCAGGCTGAATTAGAATGCCCAATTTCCTTTAAGGAAGATCGGTTCTTTTGTGCCGTCAGCGGTAATTCCGTAGATATCCATTTCAGCAGAACCAATCATAAAGTCAACATGTGTTAGACTTGTGTTGAGTCCAGCTGCTGCCAGCTGTTCTTGGTTCATGTTTTTGCCGCCTTCGAGGTTAAAGGCATAGGCGCTTCCAATAGCCAAGTGGTTAGAGGCATTTTCGTCAAATAGCGTATTATAGAACAGAATATTAGTATCGGAGATTGGGGATTGATGAGGAACAAGTGCTACTTCACCCAAATAATGAGAGCCTTCATCAATATCAACGAGATTTTGCAGGGCTTCTAAGCCTTCTTCAGCAGTCACCTTGATAATCCGTCCATTCTCGAATGTAAGTGAGAATTTATCAATTAGATTTCCGCCGTAGCTGAGAGGTTTGGTACTGCTAACTGTCCCATTAACACCTGTCTTCAGCGGTGCGGTAAATACTTCTTCCGTAGGCATGTTCGCTACAAACGTATGTCCCTTTTCATTGATACTGTCTCCTTGGGCCCATAAGTGTCCTTCAGGAAGCTCAATCGTAAGGTCTGTGCCAGGTGCGATGTAATGCAATTTTTTATATTTCTTCTCATTAAGCACTTTTGATTTGTTCTCAAGTGTAGTAATATGCTTCTGCCATGCAGCTACAGGATCGGCTTCACCAATACGTACCGTCTTAAAGATAGCTTCCCAAAGCAGAGATACTTGTTCTTGTTCTGGGGCATCCGGGAATACTTTGGCAGCCCATTCTGGAGAAGGAACAGCAATCAGACACCAGCTGAATTTATCAGCTTGCTGATATGCACGATATTTGGCCATCGCTTTGCCGCGAGCTTTTTGGGCAGCAACAATTCGATTTTGATTCACACCTTTAAGTAAATCGGGATTTTCGGATAGAATATGTAGGACAGCAGCCCCTTCTTCCACCATTTCAGTCATCTCGCCGGCATACCATTTTGGCTCTTTTTCAAATATTTCATCGGAAGCTAGGTCATACTGCATACGAGTGATCTGTTCATCGTTCCATTGAACTTTAATAAAACTAGCGCCAGTATCGTATGCTTCTTTCACGATAAGACGTACAAATTCCCTTGCTTCAACAGGAGCATGAACAATAAGCGCTTGTCCAGGTTGGATATTTACCCCGACTTTAATGGTGAGTTCAGCGTAAGCTTTTAGTTTTTGAGCAAAATCAGACATTGTAAAATTCCTCCATTTCACACGCTATGATATATTTATCTACCTTTGGTTAAAAAAAGCGATGTGATTAGCATGCCCGGATGAGTGAATCCAGACTCTTTCGCAAAGCTATTTTATTATTGTACAATATAAGTGGTAAAAATGAACTATTGCAATTGGTTTTCAAAAAAAGAAATCAAAAAAAGAAATCAGGATTATAAGGAGAGAAAAACGTGAGTTATAACATAATTAGAGCATCTATGCACAGGGATGAAGAGAAACATTGGTTAGGAAACACGGTATTTACGATCGGGGAGAGCAAGACTGAGTATGAGATCTCCTTCTTCAGTAAGAACGGCAAGGATTGGGATTATAGCCTGCATTTCGCGGCTGAACCGGGAGTAGAGGAAGAATTCCTACAACTGGATGCAAGGCTTGAAGAAGATGATGATTTATATAACGATCTTCTAGACGCTGCGATTGATTCTATTCCTGAATAAAGCGAACGAAAAGTGATAAAGCTTGTTCTTAATGAATGGTTGTTCTATTTCTGTGACATGCCGACTATAGATAGTAGGGTGAGTTTTTCTTACGAAAGCACATATTTTCTGGGAACTTGGGAATTCTACAGATGATTGATTGCACATAGGGGGCATTCCAATAAGAATGGGAGGTATCCGTCGCATGGCATCTGATAATCTGATAACGGAAGGCAAGATGGCTCTAGAAGAGGTTGCGCCCGATTTATTGTGTCTGCGAACATTGTTTGTTAATGTCCTTTTTGTCGGAACCCCTGGTTCTAGACAATGGATTCTAGTCGATACAGGGATGCCGGGCTTCGCGAAAGATATTATTGAAATTGCGGAAGAACGTTTTGATGGACCGCCTTTAGCGATTGTGTTAACCCATGGACACTTTGATCATGTGGGTAATGTAATTGAGCTAGAGCAGCATTGGGGAACACCTGTATTTGCGCATACTTTAGAATTGCCTTATCTAACAGGTCTAACGGATTATCCTCCAGCGGACCCTACGGTTGGCGGAGGATTACTAGCTCGTACATCCTTTATTTTTCCTAACGAAGCGATTCATCTGGATGATCGGGTTGATGCGCTTCCTTCTGATCATAGTGTACCGTACGCCCCAGATTGGCGATGGATTGCTACACCGGGTCATTCCCCAGGTCATATCTCTTTATACCGGGAGAAGGATGGGACACTCATTGCAGGTGATGCGTTCATCACCGTTCAGCAAGAATCGCTCTGGCATGTTATTTTCCAGGATAAAGAACTCCATGGACCTCCAATGTATTTCACTACGGACTGGGATGCTGCTAAAACTTCTGTTCAGACGCTTGCTGATCTTAAGCCAGAGCTTGCCATTACGGGACATGGTCATATGATGGCAAGTACAGAACTTAGAGGTCAATTGGATCGTCTTGCTCGGGACTTTGACCGGCTTGCCCTACCGAGACAAGGGAAATACGTCTAATAGATCATGAAATGACGAATAAAGATATCCTATAATCCGGGATATCTTTATTTTTGTTGTGATGAAATTAAAATTGTTCAATGGCAGCGAGGAAAACATTGTTAAAATGGTCTGTATACATATTTTTAAAAGGCTTCTCCAAATCTCGTTCGATCGTAAAATGAATCAATATAATATCATATACCGGATCAACTGCGACAAATACACCGGCTGCTCCCCAGTGAGAGTATGCCTGCTGCGAAAATAAATCTCCGCCATCTTTTTTACTTCCATTAATACTCCAGCCATATCCCCAGCTTGCTTCTGGAAAGGTTTCATCTCTGTAGACGGAGGAGACCCCTGGAATATGATTTTTTGTCATTTCTTTTATGGAAATGGGAGAAAGGATCCGCTGATCTCCATACGTACCTTTATTGAGAAACATCTGAGCAAAGACAGCAAGGTCCATGGCACTGCTATAGATACCAGCTGAAGGGGAGACCGATTCTATCATCTCGTCTGTTTCGAGCCACTCAGCACAAGGGTCTTCGGGTGATCGTTTCACAATACGATGACGTTCCGTGTGGGGGACTTTGAAATAAGAATCATTCATCCCAAGCGGCTCAAATAGTTCTTGCTTAACGAAGTCTGGATAGGAGATTCCGCTGACTCTGCGTATGATGTCTCCAAGTAGATCATATCCAAATCCAAGGTAAGACATAATTTCACCCGGCTTGCTGGATAAAGGAGCGCCGTATCTCATATGGAGGTACTCATGGAAATAAGGTTCTTCTGATTCTTCGCACGGAGGGATATCGATCGTTGATCCATCCCCTCTCGCGTAAGTATAGATGTCTTCTGCATTCATTCCAGAAGTGTGAGTAAGCAGGTGATGAATTCGCACATTTTCTTTTCCAAGTCCTTGAAATTCGGGTATGTAGTCAATCACCGGTCGATTAAGTCCGATGAGCCCTCGTTCAACGAGTATCATAATACAAGTAGCAGTGAACACTTTAGTAATCGAGCACAAGGGAAATAAAGCATTAGCAGTTAACGGTGGCGAATCGGCAGCGGGTGTGAGAGTTCCGAACGCTTGGTGAGAGACAATGATCCCTTTTCTTGCGACAAATATGACCTCGGCAGGGGTAATGTTGTTGTCAACCATCTGCTTCGCATAGGTAGTAGCGTAAGCTATTTTTGATGCAGACATTCCTGCTTCTTCTGGTGATCCATTACGTAACATCGTATTCACCTTCCTTTTATAGAAATATAATCCAGATTATATAGTATATAGAGTTAAGAATTAATAGACAAGTAAAATAATTCATATATTTGTTAGCTTCTATTGGTAGATAGTGTGTTCCTCATTTTCGTTTAATATATTGTAGCATTGACGAAATTTGGTAAATGAAGTTAGAATACAAATGTTAACTAGTTAGGATATGTATTAACAATGCGATTAATGGGGCGTGGTTTATGGTCGGTATAGGTGGTGGATAAGGAAGAAGCCATTCTGAGGCTGGATTGTTGTATTCGTTTACAAAATAAAGAGAAACATGCTTGTCATACCTTATAGGGAGGACTTTAATGTGAAAAAAACTTTTTCGAAATATGTAGCTATGATTCTCGTATTTGCTTTGCTTGTACCTACTAGTATCTATGCAGACAGCTCGGATACATCCCGAACGAAGACAGATGTAAGCGGTCACTGGGCGGAGGAATCACTTGAATCCTGGATTCAGAATGGAATCATTCAAGGTTACGGAAATGGCGTATACAAGCCGAATCAAGCCATAACAAGAGCAGAATTAATAACTCTTATTAATCGTACATTTAACTTTGTCGAGGTATCTGGCAGCGATGCTTTCTCAGATCTATCTGCTGATAACTCTTATTACAACGATATAATGAAAGCGGTTGCCGTTGGGTATGTGAAAGGATATACGGATGGCACAATTCGTCCTGATGAGCTTGTATCACGACAAGAAGCTGCTGTAATGCTTAGAAATGTGTTCGAATTATCACCTGAAGAAAGTAATAGTTCGCAGCTTACTGATTTGAGAGGGCTTCCAGATTGGAGTAAATCTGCAGTCAAAACCCTGTTGAATTCAGGCTATATTACTGGATATCCTGATCAAACCTTTAGACCTGCTAAATCCATTACGAGAGCGGAAGCTTTGGTATTGCTAAAAAATATTTCAGGAGAAATTCTTAACAAAGAAGGTACATACTCCGGCGTAACAGCAAGAAATGTACTTATTAACCACTCAGGAGTTACACTGAATAATTCAACAATTGAAGGAAATATAGTTCTGACGCAAGGTATTGAAGAGGGTGAAGTAGTACTAGATCAAGTCACAGTCAAAGGTGATGTTATTGTCGCTAGTGGTGGAACTGTTCATTTGAATGGTGAATTTGGGACGGTCGAAGTAAGATCATCAAATCATCCACAGGTGAAACTAGTAAAAGGAGTGATCCAAAAGCTGATATTGAATCAGCAGACGGAGCTTCATGTAGAAGAAGGTGCAGTTATCAATGAAGTTGTGATCGACGGAAATCTAATGATCACGGTGACGGGTAAAGGGGTAATCAAAACGACGGACGATCGAATTATACGTAAGGACAACGTAACATCTATACCGGAAGCAGGAGTTCCAAGTCAACCTTCCGTACCAAATCCATCACCAAATCCATCAACAGACCCATCAACAGATCCGGATCAATCTCCTGCACCTACATTCAAGAATGTATCGGTCCATGATCCTTCGATCATTAAAGACGGAAAAGAATATTATGTGTTTGGGTCTCATATTGAGGCAGCTAAATCGACTGATCTGATGAACTGGACAACGTTCACGAATGGATATACAACCCCTAACAATGTTCTGTTTGGAAATCTTTCAGAAAATTTGAAGGGCTCATTCGCTTGGGCTGGTGAAAATGACTCAGATAGTAAAGGCGGTTTTTCCGTTTGGGCACCGGACGTGTTCTGGAACGAAAATTACATCAATAAGGACAATACAAAGGGTGCCTATATGATGTACTACAGTGCATCATCCACCTATATCCGTTCCGCGATTGGTTATGCGGTATCTCAAAACATCGAAGGACCTTATGAATATGTAGACACGATTGTTTACTCAGGATTCACTAAAAACGATGCTAAAGATACAGATAGTCAAGTCAATAAAAAATGGACAAATACCAATATCAAAACATTGGTTGACGAGAAGCTTTTGAGCGGTCCAAATGAACAATGGTTTAAAGCAGACGGATCATTCAATAACAGCGTGTATCCTAACGCGATTGATTCCACCTTATTTTATGATACAGACGGTAAGCTGTGGATGACCTATGGTTCTTGGTCAGGCGGTATTTTCTTACTCGAACTGGACCCGCAAACGGGGAAAGCGATTTATCCAGGAGAAGATGGAATAACTGAGGATGGACGAATCATTGATCGTTATTTTGGTACGAAAATTGCCGGCGGTTATACAAAATCCGGAGAAGGTCCGTTTATTGTCTATGATGAAGAGACGGGATACTATTTCTTGACGGTTACTTACGGCTGGCTTGGGGCTGACGGTGGATACAACATGAGACAGTTCAGATCGAAGAATCCAGACGGTCCGTATGTGGATGCTGAAGGGAAAAATGCAGTATTGCCAAGTGGCGCGGAAAATGAAACTTATGGCATTAAGATGATCGGTAACTTCCTCTTCAAGAGAGAGATTGGTGATCCGGGAACAGGTACAGGTTATGGTTACGTATCTGCTGGTCATAACTCGGTATATTATGATGAAGAGACAGGTAAACAATTCTTGTTCTTCCATGCTCGCTTCCCGCAAAAAGGAGAAGCACACGAGCTTCGTGTTCACCAAATGTATAGGAATAAGGATGGTTGGCCGGTAGTAGCTGCTAATCGCTATGCGGGCGAGACGCTTTCGAAATTGAATACAAAAGATATCTCAGGCGAATACAAATTTGTGAATCACGGTTTAGCCTATTCCGGAGATATTACAAATTCAGTTGATATTAGTCTGAATGAAAATCAAACGATATCTGGAGAAGTAACTGGATCTTGGAAATTGAAGGATGATTTTTATGCAGAACTTACTGTAGATGAAGTCACATATGATGGAGTTTTCGTGAAACAATGGGACGAAACTTTGCAGAAGGAAACGATGACATTTACGGCCATTTCAAGTGCGGGAGAAACGATCTGGGGTATTGGACAGCCTGAGAAAACAGATCAAGAGGTTGTAAAGGATGTGGAGCAGGCGCTTACATTAGGTAATACATCCAATGTTTCTTCAAATCTTGCACTTCCTGTAAAGGGAGCGCGCAACACTCAAATCTCTTGGAAGACGTCTGATTCAAGCGTTGTGTCTGAGACAGGAGAAGTGAACCCTCCAGAGGTCGGTGAGCAGAATGTAACGGCAACACTTACGGCAACCATCTCGAAGGGCAACGCCGTAGTGACGAAAACATTTGATATTGTAGTAGCACCGGTTGACGCTTCATATGGTCTAATTGCGCAGTATTCTTTTGAAAATGATCTATCCGCTTCAGTCGGTTCTTTTGGTGATGGATCGATAACGGGAGATCGCATCGATAACACAGGTGGTACAATTACTTTTGATAAGGGTGTCGTAGGAAACGGAGCTATATTTGACGGAAAATCGGGTATCAAGCTTCCGAATGGTTTAATTGAAGGGAAAGAGTATTCTGTATCCATGTGGCTGAAGCCTTCGCAGATCACACAGTATACTCCGACTTTCTTTGGTGGATCAAACAAGAGTTGGATCAGCTTTGTACCGCAAGCAGGAGATAATACGACAACACTATGGTCTGGTGAGAATTGGTATAATGCATCCATCGGATCAAGAATTCGTACGAATCAGTGGCAACATATTGCATTCTCTGTTGATAACGGATTTGTAAAAGTATTTGTGGGTGGAAAAGAAGCTTACTCAGGCTCAGGTTTCCCGGATGTGTTTACGACCAAAGATGGGGTATTCAGTTTAGGTGTTAACTTCTGGGATACAGCATACAAAGGAATGTTGGATGAACTCCGTATCTACAATGTTGCTATTACTGCGGAAGTGGCTGCAAAACTAGCTGAGGACTTACCAAAAGAGGAACAAGGCGAAGCTGAACTCTCCGCTGAATTCTCTTTTGAGGACAAGTTAACCGATACCAAAGGCGACTTTGGAACCGGAACGGTCATCGGAGAAAAAATTGGTAACCCAGATGGTGGAACAATCTCATATAAAGATGGGGTAAAAGGGAAAGCAGCCGCATTTGACGGGAAGTCAGGGATACTTCTTCCGAGCGGGCTCATTTCAAGTGACAGCTATTCCGTTACAATGTGGGTATATGCAGATAAATTGAAGCCTTACACTCCCGTGTTCTTCGGAGCACAGTCGAATAAAAACTGGATTAGTATGCTCCCGATGGGACATGACGGAGCAAAAAACAACGCGATGTTGTGGTCAGGTGAAGCGTGGTACGATGCCATAGCAGATGTAAAAACACCGCTTCAAAAGTGGACTCACTATGCATTTACGGTGAATGGTGATGCCGTTACCGTATATGTTGATGGAGTAGCGAAGTATACGGGCAAAGGATTCCCCGATATTTTTACAGATAATAAGGGAACCTTCAGTCTAGGTACAAACTGGTGGGATACTCCTTTCAAAGGCATGATTGATGAACTGCAGATTTATAAAGGGGCAATTACTCCAGAAAAAGTCGCAGAACTTGCTTCATAATATTCTTCATGGGTAATAACCAATTAAGCACTTCTCAGGAGGAGTGCTTAATTGGATTTCTATATGCGAAGCCTTCTCTATTAATTGTTCCTATGAAGGCTCTATGATAGAATTTTTTTGTAGAACATGATATATTCGTCAAGAGAATAACATTGCTTCATACTAGATATGAAAGCGCTACATATAGGAGGCGTTGAAGAAACGATGGTACAAGATACGCATACGGCATATGAAGGAACATACGGTAGTTTTGCTGCTATTATTTTGAAGTCAGGCCCTTATGAAGCTAAGATGATCCCGGAAATCGGGGGGAATCTAGTTTCTTTTCGTGATGTAGAGCGAGGTCATAGTTATCTGAGAGAACCGGGTGAAGATCACGCGGAGGAATTAAAAGAGAACCCAGGAGTATTCGGGATTCCTGTACTCTTTCCGCCGAACCGATTCGAGGATGGTAAGTTTCCTTGGAACGGCAAGGTATATCATTTGCCAATTAATGAAGAAGCAACAGGCAATCATCTGCATGGATTTATGCACTACATACCGTGGCAGGTCGTAAGTTTTGGTGCAAATGAGCAGGAGAGCTTTGTTGTTGTAGAACAGATCGTACGAGAAGGACATGAATTTTATAAGTATCTCCCGTTTGAATATACGATCCGTCTTCGTTATACACTCAGTGGGCTAGGACTTCAGCAACAAGTTACCATTATAAATGAAGGTAAGGAATCCATGCCTAATTTACTAGCATTTCACACGGCAATTAAGGCGCCATTTGATGAAACAAGCGAGGCTGCTGACTATAAAGTCAAAGCGACGATTGGTCAGCGTTATGAGCTGAATGGTCGAAGTTTGCCAACAGGCAACATACAGCCTTTATCTAAAGAGGAAGAACTCTTAAAGACAGAAGGAGTGAATCCTTATTTTGAAGCGATGGATAATCACTATACTTCTGAGCCTCAGAATGGACGTAACTACATGGAACTTACGAACACAAAAACAGGAGATACCCTTGTTTATGACGTAGGTACTTCATACAAGCACTGGATGATCTGGAACAACAATGCGAGCAATCAGTTTTTCTGTCCAGAACCACAGATGAATCTCGTAAATGCACCGAATGTAACTGGAAAATCAAACGAGGAAATCGGGCTTATAGCACTAGAACCAGGCACTGTTTTTGAACAAGCTAGTCGGTTGTATGTGGTAAACAGATCACTATAGTTAGCCGGGCAGCAAAGATGATTGGCTAATCAAGCTTTTCTTCATAAAAATAACTTATGAACCCATAAGATTCGGTGAAGGAGGAATTGCAAATGGATTTCCGCATTGAGAAAGATACGCTAGGTGAGATGAAGGTTCCCGCTGATCGGTTATGGGGTGCGCAAACACAGCGCAGTAAAGAGAATTTTCCAATTGGTCAAGAAAAAATGCCGCTTGAAGTCATTCGTGCGTTTGCGATATTGAAAAAGAGTGCTGCCAAAAGCAATCTTCAGCTTGGCAAACTCTCAGAGGATAAAGCAGCAGCCATTGTTTATGCAGCCGATGAAATTTTGTCTGGACGAGTAGATGATCATTTCCCGCTTGTTGTATGGCAGACTGGAAGCGGTACGCAGTCCAATATGAACACAAACGAAGTGATTGCAAATCTCGGTAATCAGTGGCTTGCTGAACAAGGTAAGGAAGAACGCCTTCATCCGAATGATCACGTGAATATGTCACAAAGCTCTAATGATACATTCCCTACAGCACTTCATGTAGCAGGTGTTATTGCAGTGGAAGATGAACTGCTGCCGGCTATTCAATTGCTAAAAGGAACACTTCATCAGAAATCAGAAGAATTTATGGATATCATTAAAATAGGGCGTACCCATCTGCAAGATGCAACCCCGATTACACTTGGGCAGGAAATCAGCGGCTGGGAAGCGATGCTTGCCAAAAGCGAGCGCATGATTGCAGCTAGTGTGGAGTCGATGAAAGAGCTTGCTATTGGAGGAACTGCAGTAGGTACGGGAATTAATGCTCATCCTAAGTTCGGCGAGATGACAGCTGAAGAGATTAGTAAAGCGACAGGCAAAAACTTTACTTCTGCTGAGAACAAATTCCATGCCCTCACAAGTCATGATGAAGTGGTCTATACCCATGGTGCCGTCAAAGCACTCGCTGCCGATCTGATGAAGATTGCAAATGACGTACGCTGGCTGGCAAGTGGACCTCGCAGTGGTCTGGGGGAAATTTCAATACCTGAGAACGAGCCGGGAAGCTCCATTATGCCAGGAAAGGTAAATCCTACACAGAGTGAAGCACTTACTATGGTCGTTGCACAAGTGATGGGAAATGACGCTTCTATAGGTTTTGCGGCAAGCCAAGGTAACTTCGAATTGAATGTGTTTAAACCCGTTATTATCTATAATTTCTTACAATCAGTGCAGTTGCTTGCAGACTCGATTCGCGCATTTAATGACAAATGTGCCGTTGGTATTGAGCCGAATAGAGAGGCAATTAAGCAGAACTTGGATAATTCCCTCATGCTAGTTACCGCACTCAATCCGCATATCGGTTATGAGAATGCAGCGAAGATTGCAAAACATGCACATAAGAATGGTCTGACATTAAAAGAAGCGGCACTTGCGTCGGGGCTTTTGACAGAAGAACAGTTCGCAGAGTATGTTGATCCATCGAAAATGATTGCTCCAAAAGCATAACCATGAATAAAAGCAAGGAAATGTACAGATCAGGCTTTGTACATTAATAAAGGACTAGAAACCTTATCGGTTTCTGGTCCTTTTCTTATTGGGTTGCCTTTTTTCATAGCGAGCCTGTATGATTAGACATGCTGAAGCGTATCTTTTGGACAGAAGGGAGTACGGAAATTGAAAGGAATTTTATTTGCCATTTTGGGTGGGGCATGTATTACATTGCAAGGAATAGCGAACACCCAAATTAGTGAAGACATGGGAACGTGGCAGGCTGCTGCCATCACACAAACTACCGGGTTTGTGATTGCATTAATCATTATGCTGCTTGTGCGTGAAAGAAATTTCGGTGCAATCAAAAAGGTGAATCCTTTATACATAACGGGTGGCCTGATGGGAGCAATCATTATTTTTAGTGAAGTGACTGCGATCCAAAAAATCGGTGTAACCCTCACGATATCTACCTTGCTAATTGCCCAGCTTAGTCTCACTTATCTAATAGACATCAATGGTTGGTTTGGGGTAATGAAGCGGAAAATTACCATTCCGCAGCTGCTTGGGATTGCGATGATGATTTTGGGAGTTATTATTCTTAAGTGAATCAATTTCATAATACCTTTTTATCGTTTTAATGAGTTATGAAATTGATTTGAGTTGTAATGTAATTAGACTTTGAAAGGACCTTTTATTATATGACACTAGGTATTATTATAGCTTTGATAGCAGGCTCGTTTGTAGCGATGCAGGTTGTTTTTAACAGTAAAATGGGTGAGCATACAGGTTCCTGGCTTACAACGACCATAGTACTTGGACTTGGGGCAATCGCTTCTCTTGCGATAAGTTTACTGGTTGAAGGAACGGGTGGATATCATTTGGAGAACATGAAGGGATGGTATTGGATCAGCGGAGCCATCGGGGTAGGTGTGGTATTTAGTTTGATGCAGGGCATCAAGTTACTCGGGCCTACGTTTTCGACATCTATTGTGCTCACCTCTCAGTTAAGTTTTGCGCTATTATGGGATTCGCTTGGTTTTTTTGGACTAGAGAAAATTGAATTTACGATGAATAAATTGATTGGAGTTCTCGTGATTATAGGAGGAATTCTTGTCTTTAAATACGGAGAGCGTCTAAGCCAAGTACGGAATTCACCAAAACGGAGTAAATAGGGAAGCAGAATGCACTTCTAAACGAGCAATTCTACAATACAACAGGAAATTCACGGAACGGAGTAACACTCAAAGCGGAAAACTGTACTATATATTAACGTGATGCTAAGTTTGAAGCGAATCCTACAGTATCGACTTGCGTTTTTTAGTTAAAATAATTAAGTTAATACTTGAACAAACTGACCGATTTTTTGGTCAGTTTTTTAATGTTTGCTGTCAGGTATCATGAGGTATATATCAAATTCAGTCTGATACAAATGCACTAGGTTTCTATACCGAATTCATATGATTTCAAAATTAGCTGCGATGGTGAGAATCCAATAACACCAGGCACAGCTATACAGGGATTAAAAATATATTTTCATTTACTCATTTGCATTCTTGTTTATGTTGCAAATGCAATAAAGTTGAGTTAAATTAATATATATTTATTTTTGTTGCAAATACAACAAAATATAAGCTAAGGAGCTAAATATGAAGGGAATTCTTCGTGAAATAGGAATGATCGCAAGAGCTTTAGATTCAATAAGCAATATAGAATTTAAAGAGTATGACCTTACAAAAGGTCAATATCTATATCTTGTGCGTATATGTGAAAACCCAGGAATCATCCAAGAAAAGGTAGCTGAGATGATAAAAGTAGATCGAACAACAGCTTCACGCGCTATAAAGAAATTAGAAATCAATGGCTTTATTGAAAAGAAAGAAGACAATCATAACAAGAAAATAAAGAAACTATTTCCTACGGAGAAAGGGAAAAATATTTATCCTTTTATCATAAGAGAAAACGATTATTCCAATAAGGTTGCACTATCTGGGTTTTCCGAAAATGAAGTAGAGACGATATACAATTTACTGCAGAGAGTCAGGGAAAATGTAGAAAAAGATTGGGAGTTCGTTAAAAAAGGCAACAAGAGAGAGTATTAACAGACTGCTAGGAGGAAATAAAATGACAACCATAAACACAAGAAAATGTACAATTGAAGATCTAGAAATACTTCGGGAAATAAGTGTGGAAACATTTAAAGATACATTTGAGGATCAGAATTCTTCTGAAAATATGAAAACCTATTTAGATAGAGCATTTAATTTGAAACAAATAGAAGAAGAATTAGTAAATGAATTTTCGGAATTCTATTTTCTCTATTTGAATGAGGATATCGCAGGGTATTTAAAGTTAAACACGAATGATGCTCAATCTGAAACGATGGGAAATGATTCACTAGAAGTTGAAAGGATTTATGTGAGAAAAAAATTCCATAAACAGGGGCTAGGTAAATTCCTCATAAATAAAGCGATCGAAATAGCAAAAGAACAGAACAAAGATAAAGTCTGGTTAGGCGTTTGGGAAAAAAATGAGAACGCCATTTCCTTCTATAAAAAAATGGGGTTTGTTCAAACAGGAGCTCATTCTTTCTATATGGGTGATGAAGAACAAATAGATCTTATAATGACCAAATTACTTTAATAACATTTTACTGTTTAAAAAGTGTAGTCAAGTGAATTAAATCCAACTGATAGGAAGTCAGTTGGATTTAATTTGTACATACATCAAAACTGTAATCCATATTGAAAAGATCTAATTCGAAAAACTTGCAACCATTTATCTTCTAGTGTAAGATAAAATCATTCTGAAATCAGGTGATAAAATTGAATTATCAAGAATTAGCAGAAGAGTTTTTAGATTTTATGGTGACGGTAAAAGAAGGACCCATGCCACCCCCTCCTGATCTTATGGAATTTTCTAGAGGAGAGATGGGGATTTTAGTTTATTTGGTTCATTTGAAAGACGGTGTGTCAGCTGGAGAGCTAAGTAAGAATTTGAAATTGACGACGGGCCGAATTGCAGCAGCACTAAAAACATTAGAAAAAAAGATGTATATAGAAAGGAGAACAGATCCGTCTGATGGCCGCAAAGTGTTGGTTTATATAACAGCACTCGGAAAAGAAATATCACAAAGAAAAAAGAAAGAAGCCCTTGCTCATTTCACAAAAAATCTAGAAAAGTTAAGTATCGAGGAAGCTGAAAATTTTGTTCAGCTGTTGAAAAAATTTATCACTCCTTAGAGCAGTTATTAGACTGCTTTTTTTATCACAAAAATATCTTACACTAGAAGGAAAAGGAGAGCATATGTTAAAAATCTTAAGGCATTTAACGAGAAGAGAATGGCTTTTTGTTGGCGTTAGTTTAGTTTTTATTATTATGCAAGTATGGCTAGATTTAAAGTTACCGGATTATATGGCTGAGGTTACGTTACTCATTCAGACAGAGGGCACGACGGTTTCAGATTTATGGCATCCTGGTTTGATGATGCTATTATGCGCAGTGATAAGTATGGTTGCAGCTATAATTGTTGGTTGTTTTGCTGCTAGAATTGCTGCAGGTTTAGCAAAGCGAATTCGTGGTATGGTCTTTGATAAAACGATTTCATTTTCGCTTGCAGAAATGAATCATTTTTCAACGCCAAGTTTAATTACACGTTCCACAAATGACATTACCCAAATTCAAATGATTGTCGCAATGGGCTTACAAGTGATTATTAAAGCCCCGATTTTAGCGGTTTGGGCAATCATTAAAATATACAATAAGAACTTAGAATGGACAGCTGCTACAGGAGTTGTACTCTTATTACTAGTGACATTAATACTTATATTAGTACTAGTGGCCATTCCTAAATTTAAAGTGATTCAAACCTTAACAGACAATTTAAACCGGATAACACGTGAAAATTTAACGGGACTACGTGTGATTCGTGCGTATAACGCAGAAGATTATCAATTGCGTAAATTTGAAAAGGCAAATACAGAAGTAACAAGTACAAATTTATTTGTGAACAGAATAATGGCCTTAATTAGTCCTTCAATGATGCTTCTTATGTCTGGCTTGAGCGTTGCGATTTATTGGATTGGAGCATATTTAATTCAAAATGCCAATGCTGTGGATAAACTACCCCTGTTTTCAAATATGGTTGTCTTTTCTTCTTATGCGATGCAAGTTATTATGGCATTCATGATGGTAAGTATGATTTTTATCATGCTTCCAAGAGCACAGGTGTCAGCTAAACGTATTTTAGAAGTATTAAACACAAGCTCAACCATTAATGATGGAGAGCATGCAATCGAAGGTAGTATAGAAGAAATTCAATTTAACAATGTTTCATTCAGATATCCAAACAGTGAACAAAATGTATTAACAAATTTACAGTTTACAGCGAAAAAAGGTGAAACCATTGCACTGATTGGTTCTACCGGTAGTGGGAAGACAACGGCTATTCAGCTCATCCCTCGTTTTTTTGATGTGACAGAAGGGGAAGTTTTAATTAATGGTCAAAATATAAAGAAATTTAATCAGAAAGCATTGCGTGATGCGATTGGTTATGTTTCACAATCTGCTTTTTTATTCAGAGGAACTGTAAAATCAAATGTAATGTATGGTTCCAAAGAAGATCGTTCAATGTGGTTACAAGAAGTGATATCGATTGCTCAAGGAACAGAATTTGTAGAAAAGATGGAGAATTCCTACGATGCAATGATTGCACAAGGTGGTAAAAACGTATCTGGTGGACAAAAACAACGTTTATCAATTGCACGTGCCATTTATAAAAAGCCTTCTATCTATCTCTTTGACGATTCGTTCTCAGCACTTGATTATGAGACGGATAGAAAATTACGTTCAGCGTTAAAAGAAACAACGAATGATGCAATTACATTCATTGTGGCACAACGTATTGGTACGATTAAAGAAGCAGATCGAATTTTAGTATTCGATCAAGGGAGAATTGTTGGTAATGGTACACATGATGAATTGATGGTGAATTGTGAAACATATCAAGAAATAGCGTATTCACAACTATCAAAGGAGGAACTGGAACATGCGTAATCAACAGCAGATAGATGTAAACGAGAAACCCAATAGTGTTGAACCTTCGTTCGGTCCTCCTTCAATGGGTTCAACTGAGAAGGCAAATGATTTTCAGAAAACAATAAAAAAACTCGTTGTATATAGTAAAGGATTTACCCCATTTATTGTAATCGCCTTAATATTAGCCATAATTAGTACTGCTTTTACCGTTTATGGTCCCGATTTATTAAGTCAATTAACCGATACCATTCAAAAGGGGTTATTTACAAGCATTGATTTAGAGGCTGTTCAAAAGATAGGTCTATTACTATGTGTATTTTATGGATTAAGCTTTTTATTTAGTTACGTGCAAGGCTTTATAATGGCGACTGTGACACAACGTATCACAAAAAAAATGCGTTCAGATTTGGCAGTCAAAATGAACCGTTTATCGTTAAAATATTATGATCAAACAAGTATCGGAAACATCTTAAGTCGTGTGACTAATGATGTGGATACGATTGGTCAGACATTAAATAACAGTTTCGGTCAGCTTGTCACATCGATTGTTACATTTGTCGGTGTGTTATGCATGATGTTTTATACGAATTGGATTATGGCCATTACAGGTATTTTGTCATCATTAATCGGTTTTGGTTTGATGGCTTTTATCATGAAAAATTCGCAAAAATATTTTGATGGCCAACAAAAACAACTGGGTGAATTGAATGGTCATATAGAAGAAATTTATACAGGTCACCAAATTGTGAAAGCATATAATGGGGAGAATAAAGCGAAGGAGAAATTTCATGGGGTGAACGATGAGTTATTCCATAATGCTTGGATGTCACAATTTTTGTCGGGCTTAATGATGCCAATTATGCAGTTCATCGGAAATTTTGGTTATGTCGCTATTTGTGTGGTAGGAGCAATCTTAGTTACAAACGGCTCAATTACTATTGGTATTATTGTTGCATTTATGATTTATGTTCGATTGTTTACACAGCCATTAGCTCAAATTGCACAAGCAGTTACAAGTTTACAATCGACTGCAGCTGCAAGTGAACGGGTATTTGAGTTTTTAGAACAAAATGAATTAGAAGATGAATCTGATAAAAATCTTAACCTACCTGCTATTAAAGGAAATGTATCATTTGAGCATGTTTCATTTGGGTATGATGAAAATACTATAATTCACGATTTCTCTTTAGATGTGAAAGCTGGTCAAAAAATAGCGATTGTTGGCCCAACTGGTGCAGGTAAGACAACCCTTGTGAACTTGCTAATGCGATTTTATGAAGTGAATAAGGGAACAATTAAAATTGATGGCATTTCCATTCAAGAAATGACGCGTGAGCAAGTGCACGATCAGTTTTGTATGGTACTTCAAGACACATGGCTGTTTGAAGGCTCGATTCGTGACAATATAGCTTATGCTAAACAGAATGTTTCACAAGAAGAAATTGAAACAGCGGCAAAAGCAGTAGGTATTCATCATATGATACAAACCATGCCAAAAGGTTATGATACGGTATTAGATGAAAAAATTACGTTATCTGTTGGTCAAAAACAATTAATTACGATTGCAAGAGCGATCGTTGCAAATGCACCATTATTGATCTTGGATGAGGCGACAAGTTCTGTGGATACTCGCACCGAAATGCTCATCCAACAAGCGATGGATACGTTAATGAAAGGAAAAACTTCATTTGTGATAGCTCATCGACTATCGACGATTAAAAATGCAGATATAATACTCGTAATGAAGGACGGTACTATTTTAGAAACAGGAACACATGAACAACTTCTCGAGCGGAATGGATTTTACGCTAATTTATATAATAGTCAGTTTGAAATGGTTTAGCTTGTTTCATTTGTTTAGAGATTCACAGTCAATAAGTAAAGAAAATTTGAGAGTAGAGCATGACTTAAAGTAGCTATAGCGAATTTAATTTTAAGCACACCTTCTAGAGCCTGCTGGGTTCGAAGGTGTGCTTATTTCTAGTATAAAGAATTAAGAAATCAAGATCTTTCTCTAATCTGAAAGGTGTGGTGTTGGTTAGCTAGCATAAAAAATGAGCAGTAGAACATAAATGCAAAGAATAATCCGACTCCTCTATTCCATATATCGCTGTAGACTTTATAATAATTAATAAATAAGCAGATAACTTCACATTAGATGTTAGGTATAGAAAGGGTGTCTTGCATGCAGCTTACTGTTAATGAAGCCTTAGGTATCTACCCTCTCTCTGAAGCTAAATTGGTCGCGGGAGCACAGGGGACCACAAGAATTATTAAATCAGTTAATGTAATGGACGCTCCCGATATTGCGGAATGGATTAAATCTGGCGAACTGTTATTTACGACCGCCTTTGTTATGAAAGACAGTGAAGATGATGCAGTCATGCTCCTTCGGAAGTTACATGAACGAGGATGCGCGGGCCTCGGTATTAAGCTCGGCAGATTCTGGGAGCACATACCTAATCAAATTGTTGAAGAAGCGAATCGCCTCGGACTCCCCTTGATCGAATTACCCTTTCAATTTACGTTTTCTGACCAAATGAACGCCTTGTTTAAGGCTGAATATGAACGGAATACCAAAACACTGCAAACTGTGGTGGAGAAACAGAAAAAATTAATGCAATTCGCCCTTAATCAGGATCATAAAAAAGATGTGTTTGCTAAATTGGTTAGTATTATAGGTCACCCCATTGCTGTGATCGGTTCGAGGGGGCATTTATTATTTGCGAGTGAAGAGACGAAGGATCTGAATGTACAGCAGGGATGGCCATATAAACCGATGTTTCAGAGAGTGAAATGGGATCATGGCAGTTGCTATCGTGTTCCAATCACGCAAAAGGATGAAGATTTCGGCTTTTTACTTATATATACAGATGGGGCTTACGCTCTAAAAGAGGAAGAAGAGCTATTTCAGCAAGCAGCGGAAGTTCTTGCTTATGATATGGATATGACATACCGGGAACATATGAATCCAACCCTGCAAGATGAGATGTGCCTTGTGATGAAACAGTATCTGGAACGGAAGATAAACGGGGATGAACTCGTGAGACGTTCAGAAGGATATGGAATACAGCTGTTTCAAGGAAATTATCAATGTGTGCTGACAACGGTGGAACCCGAGATATTTGCTGATGGAAAACTGCTGAAGCAGATTCATCGAGAACTGCAATATAACCCGATGATGCAGCTGACAAACTCTTCACATATCAAAATAAACGGAGGCATTCTCTCGATCTATACCTGTCCTGCCGGAAAAGATTATGGCGAAGAATTGTCTCGTTTTCTTCTCAGTCGGTTTGAAGATATCATTGAGCCCGGTAAAACGGCAGGCGGTTCCATGCCTAGATTTTGGATCAGTAAAATGAAATATGAACCTAAGTCACTTCGTGAAGCTTATCAAGAATGCCTGGATACCCGCGCACTTGCTGCTCGCTTTGGAATGAAAGAAGTTGCCCTTCAGTTTGAAACACTTGAATTCGCTTATCTTTTTAGTCATGTCCCTGAATCTGTGATGGAAAATTACTGCAATAAAGTACTGGAGCCTTTACAGATGGAGGGCGGAGATCCAAGTCAAATTTTAATGAATACGCTCGAAGCATTTATCGAAAATGATGGACTTATTAATGAAGCAGCAAAACAATTGTTTGTACACCGTAACACAATCACTTACCGTATGGATAAAATCAGTACTCTCCTGCAAATGGACCTCAAAAAATCGAATGATCTTCTCAAACTCAAACTTGTATTTACCTTTCGGAACTATTTACAGGCTCATGAATCTAATGAATCCATCCCTAAACCACACTTCGCGAAATAGGATACGTGCACAAAACACAAAACAAATATTACATGTTAGTTTATATAACAAATATGTGTGCAAAACATTGTCACTTCAAATCCGTATAACATAAAATGTAAATATAAAAGCAGATTAGGAGGTGTTATTCACTGAACCTAACATTAGAAGACATAAATTCTTTCACTAAGGATAGGTATATCGCTTCATTTGGTGATCTTTTTGAACATTCATCATGGATTGCTGAAGCAACTTACCACAAACGGCCTTTTGATTCTTTGGAGCAAATGCATGCGTTCATGATCAAAGTAGTGGAACAATCAGATGACGATAAGAAAATGACACTGCTTTGTCATCACCCGGATCTTGGCTCGCGTCTTACCATGAGTGAGCATTCTGTAAACGAACAAAAAGGAGCGGGACTAGGTACGCTGCCTGCTGCAGAGCAACAAGAACTTTCGAGAGACAACGACAGGTATAAAGGAAAGTTTGGATTTCCTTTTATCATTGCGGTTAAGGGTAAAACACCCGAAGAAATCGGGAAAGCCTTGAAGGAGCGCTTAGAGCATACTCCGGAAGAAGAATTCCGAACCGCGCTGGAAGAGGTTTATCTGATTAGTTGGTATCGTCTTACGTCTTGGATGGAACAAAACATGACAGAGGAGAGGGTATGAATGACTTACGAAGCAGCGAAAGAGAGAACGATGTACTACGGAAAAGGGGATGTATGGGTATTTCGTTCCTATGCCAAACCGCTGACGGGTGTGAAGGTGATTCCTGAATCTTCTTTTAGCGGGAGAGGAAATGTCCTGTTCGGTATGAATATCAAGGTAGCTGTCAAAGGAGAGCAATTTATTACTTCTTTTACAGAAGGGGACAATTCGCTAATTGTGGCAACAGACTCTATGAAAAATTTTATTTTACGCCATGCGGCTGATTATACAGGAGCTACGGTGGAAGGTTTTCTAGAATACGCAAGTCGTTCTTTCCTTGAAACCTACCCGCAAATGACAGGGGTGCGAATGTCAGCAGAGCAGGTTCCTTTTGAAGAGATTGGGGTCGGAAATACCAATGGAATCGCTGCAAGTGATCTTGTGTTTAAGTATTCTCACAACGAAAGTGCGAGCGCTACATTTGTCCTTGAACGGGAAGGGGATAGCATAATTGTGGCAGAGCATCAAAGTGGTGTAATGAATCTTAGATTAATTAAAGTGAAAGGCAGCAGCTTTTCCGGTTTTGTAAGGGATGAATATACGACACTTCCGGAGACTTCTGACCGGCCATTGTTCATCTTTTTGAACATTCATTGGAAATACACAGAAATAGAAGACGCTCTTGATGACACCCGCGGTAACTATGTTGATGCAGAACAAATACGTGATATTGCAGCTACTGTTTTCCACGAAAATAATTCTCCTTCCATTCAGTCTCTCATCTACCACATCGGACTACGAATGCTTCAAAACTTCAGCCAGCTGGCAGAGGTATCTTTTGAATCCAATAACCGTACCTGGGAAACGATTGCCCTGACAGTAGCAGAAGGTCCAGGATCTGTTTTTACAGAGCCGCGTCCACCCTATGGTTTTCAAGGTTTCTCCATGACAAGGGAAGATCTTACAGCAGCACAGCGAAATGAAGCACAGCAAGCAGGCAGGGTCTAGGATGGGCGGAAAACTCACGACGCATGTGCTGGATACGAGCCGAGGGATACCGGGAAGTGAGATGAAGGTTGAACTTTACAAGGTTCTGGAAAAGCAGGGAGTAGAGCAGGTTGTTCTGCTTGCTACCCGTTTCACGAATGCAGATGGACGCTTGGATCCTCCTTTTCTCGAAGATGAGCTGAGCGAAGGGGTTTATGAACTTCGTTTCCATGCCAAAGCGTACTTTGAGACTTTTCTAATGGAAAGTGGAATACATACCATCTGGGATGTAATTCCACTCCGATGTAAGATCACTAGCATTGATGAGCATTATCACGTTCCCTTACTTGTTGCACCAGGGGGATACAGTACGTACCGGGGAACGTAATAGCAAGTACGCAGGTCATCTTATTGTAGAAGGAGAGCTCCTGATGCCGAAAAAATTTGAAGTCATCATCCAAGGTGGCTGTGTTGTTTTACCCCATGGTGTGGAAAAAGTGGACATCGGCATTCAGGATGGTGTTATTACTGCGATCGCTCCTGAGTTAGATGCAGATGAAGCTGCTATCCTATACTCTGCTGAAGATCAGCTTGTATTTCCGGGTGTGGTCGATGCACATGTTCATTTTAATGAACCTGGATTAGCAGAGTGGGAAGGATTTGAGACCGGTTCTGCCGCACTTGCTGCAGGCGGAATAACTACATATATTGATATGCCGCTGAACGGTGTTCCACCGACGACCACGAGGCATGGCTGGGAATGCAAGCTGTCAGCTGCCGACGGAAAAAGCTACGTGGATTATGCTTTTTGGGGTGGGCTTGTTAAGGCAAATGAAGCGGAACTCAGTTTTCTCGCCCGCGCAGGTGCAGCAGGCTTTAAAGCATTTATGTCTGAACCTGGCGGAGAAGGAGATGAGATTTTTACTAGAACGGATGATAAGGCACTGATTCGCGGAATGTCTGTGATTGCGAGTCTTGGCGGGGTGCTTGCCCTTCATGCCGAGAGCAATGAAATGACAGATGCACTTGCTTTTGCACGAATCTCCAATGGAAGAGTAGGGGCGGAAGATTATTTGGCTTCCCGGCCACCGGAAGCGGAAGCGGAGGCTGTAACTCGCGCCCTCATGTACGCCAGAGAAACAGGATGTAGACTTCATTTTGTTCATATCAGCACGGCTAGGTCTGTAGAGCTTATTACAGAAGCGAAGCGCAGTGGTCTTGATGTTACGGTAGAGACTTGTCCTCATTACTTGGTGCTGACAGAGGAGGATGTTGTAAGCAAGGGTGCCGCTTTTAAATGTGCACCTCCTCTTCGTAGTAAGCAGGAACAGGATCTATTATGGGAGACTCTTCTGTCTGGCAGTATTGATATGATCGCATCCGACCATTCCCCGTGCCCTCCCTCCATGAAAGATACGGACAATTTCTTTCAGGTTTGGGGAGGGATTGCTGGAGCACAGAGTACTTTGCTCTTGATGCTTGAAGAAGCTCACTTGAAGCGGAATGCACCACTTCCGCTGCTCGCTTCTTTACTCGCAGCAGGACCGGCCAGACGTTTTGGACTGGATTCATGTAAAGGAGAGATCGCGCTAGGCAAAGATGCTGATTTTGCAATTGTAAGGTTGAACGAATCGTATACGCTGACAGAGGAAGAAATCAGATATCGGCATCCTATATCACCTTATATGGATCGTACATTTTCCTGCAAGATCAAGGCGACTTTTAGCAGGGGGATTCAAATTTATGACGACTTGCACGGACTGACCAATCAAAGACAGGGCCGGTTTATTCCTTCCGTGCCGTCTAAAGTGGCCGCGGAAGAGGGCGATATTTATGTCTGAACCTTCCCCGGTCAAAAGTACCGAAGCAGACAGAAAGGCAGCATTTGCAGCTTCTTGTCATCTACTTCATGAATTGCTAGAGGAACTTTCGAATATTGGGAAAAGCGAGGAAGGTGGAATGACAAGGTTATTGTATTCCTCTTCTTGGCTGAAGGCGCAGCAGCATCTTCAACATGTTATGCAGGGAAAAGGCCTTGTCACTTCCTTTGATCAATCCGGGAATTTATACGCCTTGCTCGAAGGTACAGACAAGAACAGTCGCCATAAGCCATTGTTTACAGGGTCGCATATCGATACCGTGATTTCGGGAGGCAAGTTCGATGGTGCACTCGGTGTTGCAGCGGGGATGGTTGCTCTTCTGTATCTGAATGAAGTTTATGGGCCTCCGGTTCGATCACTTGCAGCGGTGTCCTTATGTGAGGAAGAAGGAAGTCGATTTCCGTTTGCTTTTTGGGGGTCGAGAAGTGTCACATCATTAAGCGACTGGGATGTTGCAGGCGATCTGAAAGATACGGAAGGGGTTAGTATGCTGGAAGCGGCTGAAATCTGTGGATTCGGACCGATTTCATCTTACCCCGTGAGACCCTTCGAGCCGGATGGATATCTGGAACTTCATATTGAACAGGGGGCCGTGCTTGAAAGAACGGGGACATCCATCGGTATCGTTACCGATATCGTTGGACAGAAACGTCTTGATGTGATGATCACCGGTGAAGCCAATCATGCCGGAACAACCCCTATGAATTACCGAAAAGATGCGCTTATCGGTACAACCGAGATGATTATTCGAATCCATGAGCTTGCGCTTTCTTATGGTGACCCGCTGGTAGCTACTGTCGGTACGATGGAGCTCCTGCCTGGGGCGGTTAATGTCGTTCCGGGAAAAGTGATATTCACTTTGGATATCCGGCACACAGACAAAGGGATTATGAATCGTTTTATACAGGAGGCGCTTCTGATCATATCCGAATCGGCGGTGCGAAATCAATTGCATGCAGAGTGGCAGGAGCATTTGTCGGTAGACCCTGTGGCTATGGATGAACGATGGATAGAGCGGATTCAGAATGCTTGTGAAGTACTTGATTTCTCTTACCGTAAAATGCCGAGTGGCGCAGGCCATGACGCTCAGATTTTTGCGGAGGTATGCAAGGCAGCAATGATATTTGTACCTAGTCAGAAGGGTCTGAGTCATCATCCTGAGGAATTCACCTCAGAGGAAGAGATCAATCGAGGGTTCAGAGTACTTGTAGAAATGCTGTACCAATATGGCTACAGGGGGAAGACAGATGAATAAATATAAAGAGCTAAATCCATCACTTCGAACCATCATGACACCTGGGCCGGTGGAAGTTGACCCACGTGTGCTTCGGGCCATGTCATTTCCTATATTAGGACAGTTTGATCCTGAATTTACGATGCTGATGAATGAAACGATGGAGATGCTCAGAGACGTATTTCAAACCTCTAATGAGTGGAGCTTTCCTGTAGATGGAACTTCTAGATCCGGGATTGAAGCCGTTCTCGTCAGTATCATCCAGCCTGGTGATAAAGTGCTGGTACCTATTTTCGGAAGGTTTGGACATTTGCTTGTTGAAATCGCTCAGCGTTCCGGTGCGGAAGTTGTATTTATGGAAACGGAGTGGGGAAATGTTTTTGATCCGCAGATCGTGATAGAAGCGATTCATACTCATAAGCCGGATATTGTTGCCTTGGTGCACGGGGAAACGTCTACAGGTCAGATGCAGCCACTAGCTGAGATTGGCAAGACATGCAGGCAACTGGATATTCTGTTTGTGGTTGATGCGGTCGCTACGATTGGCGGTGTACCTGTCAAGACGGATGCGTGGAATATTGATGCGGTGATCGGCGGCACACAAAAATGCATCTCCGTTCCATCCGGCATGGCGCCGATTACTTATAATGAGCGGATCGAAACAAAGCTTCAATCTCGAAAACAAATCGAACGCGGACTACGAGATCCGGCAAGTTTGGATAATGAGCCATCTTTAGTACCCATCCGAAGTAATTATTTTGATCTAAGTCAGATTCAGGATTACTGGAGCTCAGCTAGGCTGAACCACCATACAGAGGCAACATCTATGCTGTATGGTCTGCATGAAGGGCTGCGTATTTTACTTCAAGAGGGACTTGAAGACCGCTTCGCAAGACATGAACTGAATGGAAAGGCACTTGTGCAGGGAATTAAAGGAATGGGTCTTTTGTTATATGGAAATGAGGACAGTAAACTTCCTTGTGTGACGTGTATAAATATCCCGGACGGGATCGATGGAGAGCTTGTACGAAATAAACTGCTTCATGATTTTGGGATTGAAATCGCCAGTTCATTTGGACCGCTGAAAGGGAAGATCTGGAGAATTGGAACCATGGGGTATAGCTGCAGTCGTAAAAATGTACTGCACGTGCTAGGTGCGCTAGAAGCGGTACTTATTCACGAAGGGCATAAACTTCCTGCCGGAGAAGCGGTGCAAGCAGCGCTTTTGGTATATGCAGAAAGCAGCAAGGAGGAAGTATCATGCTGAATCAAATGCCAATCGGAACAGAAGTGATGATCACTTCCCCCCACTATTTATCTACAAGTGCAGGTGCTAGGATCTTAGCGCAAGGCGGAAATGCCTATGATGCTTCTATAGCGGTTAGTATTACACTAGGTGTTGTGTACCCTCATATGACTGGACCTGGAGGGGATGCTTTTTTTCTAATGTATGATGCCAAGTCAAGCGAGCTTTCCGGATATAACGGAACAGGGCGCTCACCTGCTTCGCTTACGAGAGAGTTGTTTGAGCAAATGAACATGACTTCGATCCCAAGGAGAGGTGTCCTAAGTGCAGTGACCGTGCCTGGTGTGGTAGATGCCTGGTGGGAAATATCGCAGAAATATGGATGCCTGCCTTGGGAGAAGTTATTTGATTCAGCTATTCAATATGCGGAAAAAGGGTGCCCGATCTCTCGTAATGTGCATACCTGGATGCTTCGGGACGAAGCGTATATTCGGGCGGATAAAGGATTATCCAGCGTTTATATCCGAAATGGAAAGCTTCTCGCCGAAGGGGATCTCTTTATTCAGCTTGATCTAGCGAATTCCCTGCGGATTCTGCAAAGCGGTGGAAAGGAAGCCTTTTATAAAGGAATCTTAGCAGAAACAATAACCAACGCCGTTATTCAAGATGGTGGATTTCTGCAAAAAGAAGATTTCGAAAATCATACAGGAGAATGGGTTACTCCGTTAAAGGTAGATTATCGTGAGTATGAGGTATACCAAATGCCCCCGAATTCTCAAGGCTACTCTGTGCTCATGATGCTGAATATGCTGGAAAATACAAATGTAGCTTCTATAGATCGTCTATCAGCTCCGTATTATCACCTCATGACAGAAGTGATTAAAAAATCATTTCGGGACCGTGATCGTTACTTGACTGACCCTGAATTTCGTGAAATTCCAATCGGTGATTTGTTATCTAAACCCTATGCGAAACAGTTATGGGAGGAGATTGCGGACTCTCCTGAAAAAGCACAGCCCTTCCTATCCCAAGCGATGGGTCAGGATACCGCTTATGCGGCTGTCGTAGATCGGGAAGGGAATGCCGTTTCTTTTATTCAAAGCCTATATTATGATTTCGGCTCCGCTTATGTCCCTGAAAACACGGGGATTATCCTTCAAAATAGGGGCTCCTTTTTTTCACTTGATCCAGATTCCCCGAATGTACTCGAACCGCGCAAACGAACCTTTCACACATTGATGCCAGGCATGGTACTAAAAGATGGGAAACCTTATCTACTCCTGGGTACGCAGGGCGGGGAAGGGCAGCCTCAGACGCAGTTGTCCATTCTGACCGCTGTGCTGGACTATGGCTATACGATTCAAGAAGCGATTTCACTTCCTCGCTGGGTATATGGGCGAACCTGGGATGTGGAAGGAGATGAATTGAAACTTGAGCAGCGATTCGGAATAGAGGTTATAGAAGGGCTCCAGGCCATGGGGCATGAAGTGATTCCGCTTAGCGAATGGGATGACTTAATGGGGCAAGCGCAAGGGATTCTTATAGGACCGAATGGATTACTTAGCGGAGCGGCGGATCCTCGTGGGGACGGCGCAGCGATAGGCTGGTGACATCGATACGGATAAGGTTGCAGTCTGGGGAGGTTCCTAAAAGATGAGTACACTACTGATCAAAGGTGCACAAATCGTGACGATGAATGGAAATGAAGATGTATTTATAGGCGATTTACTCATAGAAGGGAACAAGATAAAAGAAATAGGGGAGGACATCCAGGTAGCTGCTGATCGGGTTATTGATGGCAGAGGCAAAGCGCTGCTTCCTGGTTTTATACAGACTCATATTCATTTATGCCAGACTCTTTTTCGGGGACGTGCAGATGATCTGGAACTCATGGATTGGCTGCGTAAGCGGATCTGGCCTCTTGAAGCAGCTCATGATGAGGAATCTGTCTATTACTCTGCGCTTCTGGGGCTCGGAGAACTGATCGCGAGCGGTACAACGACCATTCTTGATATGGAGACGGTTCATTACACGGACGCTGCTTTTCAGGCAATGGCACAAAGTGGTATGCGTGTGGTTTCGGGAAAAGTCATGATGGATCATGGAGATGAAGTGCCGCTTCCTTTACAGGAAACTACGGCAGATTCCATTCAGCAAAGTGTTGATTTACTTGAAAAATGGAATGGTTTTGGCGGTGGAAGAATTCAGTACGCTTTCTGTCCTAGGTTTGTTGTTTCCTGTACAGAACAGCTGCTTACCGAAGTGCGGGATTTATCGGCACAATATCATGTGAAAGTACACACTCATGCTTCGGAGAATCGAGGAGAGATCGAGCTTGTTGAAAATGAGCGCGGCATGCGGAATGTGGTTTATCTGGATCACATTGGTCTGGCTACGCCGAGGCTGATTCTTGCCCACTGTGTATGGCTTAGTGAAGAAGAAAAAGAGATTATTCGTCTACGCGGTGTAAAAGTGACACACTGCCCAGGTTCAAATATGAAGTTATCCTCGGGAATCGCGGAAATACCAGATTTACTTAACCGGCAAATTCATGTCGGCATTGGTGCGGATGGCGCATCTTGTAACAACAATCTGGATATGTTTCAGGAAATGAGACTCACCGCTCTCATGCATAAAATACCGCACGGACCAACGGCTATGGATGCCAGGACGGTACTTCGAATGGCGACGATGGGCGGTGCGGAGGTGCTCGGTATGGCAAAGGAGATAGGAAGCCTTGAGATAGGTAAGAAAGCAGATGTGATTCTGCTGGATCTGGATGATTTTCATACCTATCCATCTTACGATGTGGATGTTTATTCAAGGGTTGTCTATTCGGCAACAAGAAGCAATGTGGATACTGTCATCATTGATGGGGAACTGGTGTTAGATCAGCGGGTAATGCGAACGATTGATCGTTCCATCGTACTGAGAGAAGCAGATCGTAGTATTGAAAGAATGGTGAACCGAATAAACGAAGTCTCCTAAAAAGTCGGAAAAACCTTCTTTTATCCATCGTAGGGCAGCATTTGCCGCTCGTTTTTCCACATTGGTTATCTATGTCAGGTTTAAAGCTAAGAAGAGAAAGGGGGAACTCGAATGGAGATGCATGATATTTGCGAAGCAGCTTTGAATGAAAGAAGCCAACTCGTTTTGGCTACTGCTGTTTATGTAGAAGGTCATGCATACCGCAAGCAAGGGGTTTCCATGCTCTTTACGGAAGATGGCGGAATGATAGGAAGTCTTAGCCCGGGCTGTATTGAAACGGATCTGGCTTTAAGAGCGGAAGAAGTGAGACGGTCTGGTAAACCTCAGCTGGTCTTGTACGATATGAGACCTGAAGATGATTTATCTTGGGGTGAAAATATCGGTTGCGGCGGGTTGCTTCATATTTTGTTGGAGCCTGTAGTAGGGGATCTGAAATGGAAGTTAACTCAGATGAAACTATATCTGGATCAAGGGCATTCTGTTACCATCCACCGTATGTGGAACGAGCGGAAGCAGGATGTTCTTCATTATATTGAGAAGGGTGAAAACCCATTTCGTACCGAAGAAGATTCAACCGAAGTGTTATACTCCCATACTTATCACCCTAAACCAAGACTTCTCATCCTAGGGGCGGGTGATGATTCCATTCCCCTCGTTAAACTTGTGGCAAGCATAGGATTTCGTGTCACTGTGGCTGATTGGCGGGAAGCCTTATGCACAGAAAATCGATTTCCAAATGCTGCGCTTCTTGTTGGCTTTCCTGAGGAAATCTTACGCGCTTTTCAGATCAAGGAGCAGGATTATCTTCTCCTCATGAGTCATCAATTCCCCAAGGAACGAGCATTACTCGAACAATTACAACATTCCTCTTACCGATATCTCGGTATTTTAGGCTCCCGAATCAGAACCTCTAGACTTCTTGAAGGTCTGGCTCCATTCCCTCATTTGCATACACCTGTTGGACTTACCATAGGATCGGAAGGTCCTGAAGAAATAGCGATTTCGATTGCCGCTGAACTCATTGCTGTCAAACGTAATAAAACAGCAGTTCATGATTATGCGAAGGAGGCGTACAGCGATGCGGACAGCAGGAATTGTGCTCGCGGCGGGCCAAAGTCGGCGCATGGGTAAGGATAAAATAAATCTTGCGCTGAGCGGTGCTCCCCTCGGCTCCTATGCGGTTAATGCGGCACTCCATTCTAGTCTTGACTTAGTGATCTTGGTCGTCAGAGCAGACGATCCGCTTTGCTGGCTCGTAAACCCGCTGAATGACAGGCTAATCATTACTAGATGTACGGATTCAAAGCTTGGAATGAGCCATTCTCTTCGCTGCGGAATGAATGAAGCGGTAGATAGGGGGGCGGACTGTGTTCTGATTTTATTAGCGGATCAGCCGCTGGTTCAGACCGAACACATCAATGCTCTGCTATCTGTATACTCATTAGCACCTGAACTTCACTATGTCTCAGCGAAAGATGGGGATGTAGTTAAACCGCCGCTGCTTCTATCAAGCAAGGTCTATTCTGTAATTTCTAAGCTCGAAGGAGATACAGGGGCTAGATCGATCATTCGAAACCCAGCTTATTTAGGAGAACAAATCTCATTTGAAAAAGAAGTTTTCTATGATGCAGACACGCCTGATGCATTACTTTACCTTGGTGAGCTGATGGATTCGTGTAAGGAAATCGATTTCTCTTGAATTTTTCAAGGAGTATATAAATGAACGAATAGGTTGTTATAGCTTAGGTGGGAAGTAAGGGGTGTGAATATGGGAACAGGACCTGAACGAATCATGTATCCCGAGTTATGGCAACCGGAAAGTATGGAAGAAGCGAGAAAGATCGCGGATAATGTATCGCCTCATTATCAGTGGGCGGCAGGGACCACCTTATTACGAACCCAGTGGGAAATGGGAACGGCACCTGTGCCAAAGCATCTGATTAGTCTTGCGAATATACGAGAGCTGAATGCGTGTACTACAGAAGAGGAAGGATTACGTATCGGTGCATTAATGAGGCTGAATGCCTGTGCGGCCTTCGAGAGGATTCAAACTCATTTTCCTTTACTAAGTCAGGCTATTGACGTGATATCCGCACCATCAATCCGAAACCTGGCTACGCTTGGCGGTAATATCGTATCGGGAGTGGGAGATTCCATTCCTGTGCTGCTCGTATATGAGGCAAGTTTACGATGGATGACAGACACGGGTCTTACAGAGAAGAAACTAACGGAATGGCTGGAAGAATGGCGCAGGGGACAGCGAAGTGCGGACCATTTTCTCACTGAAATCTGGATTCCACTGCCTGAACCCAAACCCGAGGAGGAGAGCCACACCGTCTCATTTTTCAAAAAAATCGGAAGAAGAGAAGCTTTTACACCTGCGCTGGTCACGATCGCCTTTCATGGAACTTTGAACGCTCAAGGAGAGTGGTCTTCACTAGCTATGGCGGCAGGAGGGGGTTCAGGAACGGCGATGAGGCTCTTTCAAACTGAAAAATGGATTCGACAGTTTCCTGTGAGTAGACTTCCTTTGTCTGAACTAATGAAGCAAGTACAAGATGAGTTTGTCACGATTAGCGATGTGTTTGCTACCGATACTTACCGTAAACAAGCGGCTGCCGGTTTATTTGCCTCGGAATTATGGAAGAGTATGAGATTCGCAAGGTACTCCGTATAACCGCATTCATAGAGAAAGGGATGGGGAATATGCTGCTAAACAAAGAGACCAGTGGGGGTAAGTGGCACAGACGTCCAGACGGAAGAGAAAAAGTAACGGGTACACTGCAGTATCTGACAGATAAGTCGCTATCAGGTATGCTTTACGGCCGGGTAAAACGAAGCGATTATCCGTATGCCCGAATTAGGAGTATTGATACAGCTGAAGCAGAGGCGTTACCAGGTGTTCATCAGGTACTTACTCACAAGGATGTGCCGGGACTGAATGGATTTGGCATTGCGATTCCGGATCAACCCGTATTTTGTGAGGATTTCGTAAGGTATACGGGTGATGCGATTGCCGCGGTTGCTGCGGATACGCCTGAGATTGCAGAACAGGCACTTCATCTGATTCGTGTTGAATATGAAGAGCTGTCTCCTCTAAGTTCTCCAGAGGCTGCGCTTAAAGAAGGGGCGCCTTCTTTGCATCCCGCCGGAAATATACTGCACCGAACGGAGGTAAAGCGGGGCGATGCAAAGACTGATCTTCAAAAAAGCGACTTCATTATCAAAGAAGTGTATTATACGCCGCGGCAAATGCACACTTATATGGAGACAGAAGGTGGTTTATTTGTCCCGGAAGACAGCGGTAGATTGACCGTTTATGCGCCGACACAGCACGGGTATAAAGACCGGATGCAGTTATCACGCATTCTGAATATGCCTGAAGAGTCTATTCGTGTCGTATCAAGCCCGATCGGCGGTTCCTTCGGCGGGAAGGATGAACTGAATGTTCAGCCATATGGTTCACTTTTGGCGTTGAAGACAGGACGTCCGGTTAAATTTCATAATTCCCGTAAGGAATCGGTGCGTGCCGGACTCAAGCGCCATCCAATGAAAATAGAGATGGAGACGGGTTTTACTAGAGAAGGGATGATGACTTCCCATCTTGTCCGCATTTTGTCTGATACAGGAGCTTATGCGACACTCGGAGCGCCTGTACTTAATTTTGCAACAGAGCATTCGATGGGGCCGTATCAAATTCCGAGTGTGGATGTAGAAGGGTTGTCTGTCTATACGAATAATGGCGTTTCTGGAGAATTCCGTGGATTTGGAGGCAATCAGGCGATCTTTGCGATGGAGGGACAAATGGACCGGGCCGCGGCGTTACTTGGAATAGATTCCTGGGAGATTCGGCGGCGTAATTTGCGGAGCAGCACAGATCCAGGACCGCTTGGGCAGCAGATCCTTGCCACAAATGGTCTGAGCGAAGTATGGGAAGCTGTAGATCATTCTGAACTGTGGAAGAAAAGGATTAGACAAATGGATACAAAAGGAACAGAGGCTGTCCCTTCAATTGATTTTTCATCAGAATCACTGTCTCACTCTTCAGCATCGCCTTGGATTAAAAAAGGAATAGGAGCTTCTCTTGCGATGCATGGTGCTGGCCTTGGTTACGGGATTCCAGACCCTGCCGGGGGAAGACTAAAACTGAATGCTTCAGGTAAAATCGAAGTTGCTTTTAGTTATGAAGAGTTCGGGCAAGGACTTGTGGCTACGCTGGAGATTATGTTATGCGATATTTTTCGGTGCACCCCGGCAGATATAGAGATTGTAATTGGAGATACAGACCGGGTTCCGCACGGTGGTTCAAGTACCGCATCACGGTCCACAACGATGGCTTGGATGGCTTTACAGCGGTTGAAAATCCCATTTAACGACACATTAATAGAACTCTCAGCGAAGGCAACCGGGCTACCTGCATCTGAGTTAGTTACAGGAGCGGGTGGGATTTGGCACAGAAGCAGTGATTCCGATTCAAATGAACAAGAGATGAAAGTGTTATCTTACTTGGAAATTGCGAACCTGGCGATTGAAGACGACCTCACCTTTGATACAAAGTTTCAGTATCCAACAACGCCGGATGAAGTGATGGGCGGACATTTTCTCTATACCTATGCGGCGGTAATTGCGGAAGTGGAAGTCAACACGCTGACAGGCCAGGTTAAAGTAGAAGAGATTAAACATATCGTTGCTGCGGGTCCTGTCATGAATCCAATGGGTTATATAGGCCAGATTGAGGGAGGAAGCGGGATGGCACTCGGCTTCACCTTAATGGAGGATGCGATAATGGATCATAGCATGTATGTAACGACCAATCTGGATACCTATTTAATTCCTACCTTTCAGGATATGCAGCAAAAAATCACGGTGGAAGCAATCGAGAATTTGCCTGAAAATGATCCTTTTGGACCTAGAGGGATCGGTGAGATCGGTTCTGTGGCGCTCGCTCCGGCCATTGTATCGGCGATTCACCAAGCAACGGGGATTTGGCTGAATAAATTGCCGATTAATAGAGAACGGCTTGCTGCTCCGCTGCATTTTGAATGGAAAGAAGGGGTTAATCCATGACAGGGGACACAGCATATATGAATTGGAATGCCACAATTAACGGGAAGCAGGTGAAGATGGAGGTGCCTGCGACGGAGCGGATGGTGACGATTCTGAGAGATCGTTTATTACTGACGGGTACTAAAATCTCCTGTGAAATCGGCAGATGTGGGGCTTGTATGATATTACTTGGTGGGGAACCGGTGAATTCCTGTCTACTCATGGCTTATCAATGTGCCGGGCAGGAGATTCAAACCATTGAAGGGCTTGCTCCTTCTAACGAGACGGATCTGCATCCGGTTCAGCAAGCTTTTATTGATGAAGGCGGATTTCAGTGTGGTTATTGTACACCCGGAATGATTCTATGTACGACCAAGTTACTCGAACAGCATCCTAATCCATCTACGGAGCAGATTGAAAAGGCACTTTGTGGCAATCTTTGTCGCTGTACCGGTTATAGCGGGATCATCCGTGCGGTACAGCAAGCGGCAGCTGCGTCCAGAGCTGAACATGAATAAACGAGAACAGAAAAGAGAATAGATGAAAATGATCCAAAAAGAATAAACAAGCCCCGAATCCATAAGGAGACGGGGCTTTATCGTTTATGTGAAATCCAAATGTAAATGATGATCATGATATCTTATTTTTCGATTTGTGTAGTGATCCAGAAGGTAATGAGTGTAACTGCACTCAGTGCAGAGATGAGAAAAAACACGTAGCCTACTTTCGTGCGGGTAGTAGCGTACCGATCGTAAAAGTCCGTTTTTTTACGGAAACATCCTGTCCACAGCTCGGCGACCATGCTCATGACTACCAAACTAAATGAAATGATGAATTTCACTACGAAACCACCTCACCATCTATATATGTAAATATAATCCAATATAACGCATTTAGAATGTCAAAATCAATTTATAATAAGTTATTTATATTACACTGTGTAATGTTCTTTTTTGTTGACATTATTTGTTGACATTATTTGTTGACATTATATGTTAAGTAACATAGGGGAATTATCTTATACTCATAGAAAAAGGATAACTCTTATGTCTATTTTCACAAAAAGTGTAGTGCTTCTTATTCATGATACCGAATGTGTGTTAGATTAATTGACGCAGAAAATGGATATAGCTAAAATCGAACTATAGCAGAGAGACAAGGAGCGATGAACATGGGGAGTCAAGAAAATCAGAAAGAACACCTTACTTTTTTACAAAGAGCGATTGAAATTTCACGGATGGCTCGCGAAAGCGGGAACACGCCGTTTGGTGCTTTGTTGGTTGACAAAGACGGCCACATTTTAATGGAGCAAGGCAATGTGGAGATCACAGAACATCGCTGCACAGGTCATGCAGAGACGGCTTTAATGGAAAGGGCATCGCATACATATAGTCCGGACTTTTTATGGAATTGCACCTTATATACGACGGCAGAACCTTGCGCGATGTGTGCGGGTGCCATGTATTGGGGCAATCTCGGCAGAGTGGTATATGGGATATCCGAGAAGGAACTCCTTACACTTACTGGGGATGATCCGCAGAATCCAACCTTTGATCTGCCCTGCCGAGAAATTTTCGCAAGAGGTCAGAAGAGAATTGAGGTCATTGGACCTTTTCCCGAACTTGCAGATGAGATTGCTGCCGTACATGAAGGCTTTTGGAACAGCAGTAAGGCGAAAGCCTGAATGCACATCCCTTCTTAAGAAGAATTAGACTCTTTTAAATAGAGAAGAAGGAAGAAAAATAGGGGAAGCGGAGAGTGATGGGGATGAAGAAATCAGGGGAACGCAGTAAAAAGTCGGTTAGGATTGGAGCGTTATTGATTGTTTTGAGTATAGCTTTAACTGCCTGCGGAGGAGGAGGAACCAGCTCAGAGAACCCTGATGATGCCTCAGGTACCCCAGAGCAAACAACGAAAACACCAGTGAAAGTAGTGCTCAACTGGTTTGCTAAATCGGAACACGGTGGTTTTTACGCAGCGCAAGAAGAGGGTATCTATGATGCCAAGAATCTAGATGTAACCATTGAACCTGGTGGTCCGCAGGTATCTTCTATTCAGATTGTAGCTTCTGGAAAAGCGGAGTTTGGGGTAGCGCATGCGGACCAAATTTTGCTTGCTCGTAAAGAAGGAATTCCCATTGTAGCCCTGGCTACTACGTTCCAGATTAGTCCACAAGCACTGATGTACCATGAAGAATCAGGTATTACTGATTTTGGAGATTTGAATGGACGGACGGTATTTATCCAACAAGGTCAGCCTTATTGGGAATTTCTCAAACATAAATATAAACTGGATACCGTCAAAGAAGTAGCGTATACCGGACAACACGGTAATTTTATTGAAGATCCACAGTCTGCCAGTCAATCTTTCGTTAATGGAGAGCCTTATGTTGTTGAGAAACAAGGAGTGAAAGTGAAGACGAAATTAATTGCTGATTCTGACTATAAACCGTATGCGGCCGTTATTTATACGACAGAGAAGTACCTGAAAGAAAATCCAGAAACCGTGAAAGCTTTTATTGGCGGGACGGTGGAAGGCTGGAATGATTACAAAGAAAATCATGAAAAAATCAACAAAAAAATAAATGAAGTGAACACAAACTTGTCCGAAGATGAAATCGCATTTGGTGAAGAAGCTCAGCGGGAATATGTGTATGGTTATGATGCAGAAGAACATGGAGTTGGCTACATGACGGAGGAGCGCTGGAGGGAACTGATGAAGCAACTTATAGAAATCGGTCTTCTCGATCAAGAGATGGATGTGAAGACGGTGTTCACCACGGATTATTTACCTGAACATTAGAGAGATAGACGAGGCGACAGCGTACATCATATAAATAGGAACCTTACTCATTCAAGTGGAGCAGGGTTTTTCTTATATTTGGAACATTAATGTAATAATCGGCTACCTTTTTCGTCTCGTTACCATGGCTAATTCTGCTATAATCACTAACGTTGAAACAACACCAGGCTGGCAAAAGGAGAAAGTAAGATATGATGATATCTATATTTATATTCATGATTGCAGGACTTGCGGAAATCGGAGGTGGATATTTAGTCTGGTTATGGCTTCGCGAGGGAAGACCATATTGGTATGGTATTGTGGGTAGTCTGGTTCTTGTCTTATATGGGATTATTCCAACACTGCAGCAGTTCCCTTCATTTGGGAGAGTTTACGCAGCCTATGGGGGCGTATTTGTTATTATGGCTGTACTTTGGGGCTGGGGGATTGATAAAAAGACGCCCGATGTATACGACTGGATCGGTGCATTGTTATGTCTGGCAGGTGTAGCAGTCATGTTATGGGCTCCGCGAAATGGGTAAATAGAGGAAACCTCTTTCATAGATCAGGACAATCACCATATACATAAATAGATAAATGAAATGTAGAGTTTAATCATTAGGATTAGTCATTAAGATGCTTGAAACAGTGGTGTTATAAGACACGCTTTTCCGGCATCTTTTTCACTTTTATTATTGACAGTAATGGAAAGACATGAGAAAATGTACGCGCGTACATTAAATGGAAATGAGTGGATATCTTATCGCTACACGAAAGGAAGTTGCCGAATTTGCCGGGGTGTCGGAAGCTACCGTATCCAGAGTCTTGAATGGGGTTGGTCCCATGAAAGAAGAAACTCGCTCCAAGGTACTTCATGCAGCAGAGAAACTAGGGTATGTGCCGAGTGCGCTTGCACGCAGTTTTGCAAGAAATCGAAGTGGTAATCTTGGTGTCATTCTGCCGTATATCCCCAAAGCACGCTTATTCTCAAGCTATTATTTCTCAGAAATGCTAAGTGGGATCGGTAGTGCCGTTCGTGAGCAAGGTTATGATCTGCTTCTGTTATTTCGAAGTGAGCAGGAACCGCAGGAATATGAATCTTTTTTTCTGGCTCAGAAGGTAGATGCTCTTATTATTCTGGGCTCTAGGGATGAGCCGGGTGAGCGGGAAGCCATACGCAAATTAAAAGATGCTAAACATCCTTTTCTTGTGGTGAACCAGCATTTTAAGGGAGAATCATTTCCTGAAGTTGATGTGGATCATGAGGAAGGCAGCAGGCAGGCTGTCACACACTTGATTGAGCAAGGATGCAAACATATTGGATTTTTAAATGGACCTTTAACGTATTCCAACAGTGCAGATCGTCTGTCAGGTTATCAAAAGGCTTTGGCCGAAGGAGATCTTCATCTCGATTCAAGTTATTTGTTCGAAGGTAATTTTAGCCGCCGAAGCGGATATGAGGCAGCAGAGAAAATGATGGAACTGCTTCCAAAGATGGACGGCTTGTTTGTTTCAAACGACCGTATGGCAATCGGTGTGTTACAAAAGTTCAGGGAATGGCAAATCCCTGAAGAGAAATACCCGAAAATTGTCGCATATGATGATTCGGATGCAGCTGAAATTACCGTGCCTCCGCTTAGCAGTGTAAGCGTTCCTTTTTATGAAATGGGAACGATCGCAGCTAATAAATTGCTCCAAATAGGTAATGATGCGGAGCTCTTCCGTAAATGGTTTGACGATCCGGTAAGAGAATTGTTGCAAGCTGAGCTTATTGTTCGGGCTTCTTCTAGAGGGAATACCGATGAGAATAACTAACGAGGAGGATGTAGGTATGAGTTCAGTTCGTGTTGGAATGGTAGGATATAAATTTATGGGAAAGGCGCACAGTAATGCCTACCGAAGTGTTCCTATGTTCTTCCCAAAAGTAAAAAAACCAGAGATGGCCGTCATATGCGGACGGGATGAAGCGGCTGTAAGAGAAGCGAAAGAGCAATTTGGTTGGCAGGAAAGTGTGACGGATTGGAAAGAACTCGTACAGCGTGAAGATATTGATCTTATCGATATCAATGCACCAAGCAACGCACATAAAGAGATTGCACTTGCTGCTGCAAAAGCGGGCAAACATATTTTTTGTGAAAAACCATTAGCGCTTTCACTTGCCGATTCTCGTGAGATGCAAGCTGCGGCAGAAGTAGCAGGGATTAAGCATATGATTGGTTTTAATTATCGTTTTTCACCTGCGGTACAACTTGCTAAGGATCTGATTGAAAGCGGAAGACTCGGTAAAATCTATCATTTTCGTGCGACCTTTTTGCAAGACTGGATCTTGGACCCTGAGTTTCCGCTGGTATGGCGTTTGCAAAAAGAGATCGCAGGTTCCGGTTCGCATGGGGATCTTGGCGCTCATCTCATCGATATGGCTCGTTTTTTGGTAGGGGAGTTTAAGGAAGTCGTCGGTATGAGCGAGACCTTTATCAAAGAGCGTCCAATTGCATCGGCAATGACTGGGCTTACGGCTACAAAAGGAAATGCGGATACGGAAAAAGGGCCTGTCACTGTTGATGATGCGACGCTGTTTTTAGCTAGATTTGAAAACGGTACCATTGGCAGCTTTGAGGCAACGAGGTTTGCCGCTGGTCATCGCAGCACGAACTCTTTTGAGGTGAATGGCAGTAAAGGCAGTGTCAGATTTGATTTTGAACGGATGAATGAGTTGGAAGTTTATTTTACAAGTGATGAGGAAGATGTACAAGGTTTCCGCCGGGTACTCGCAACAGATGGGGCTCACAAATACGCAGAGGCATGGTGGCCTGCAGGACATCCAATTGGGTTCGATCAGACGTTTACTCACGAGATGGTAGAGTTTATGAATGCAATCGAAGAAGATCGCCAGCCGGTTCCTAATTTTTCAGATGGAGTAGCTTGTCAGGCCGTATTAGAAGCAGTGGAGAAGTCAGTACAGGAACGTCGATGGGTTGAACTTACTGAAATGGAGGACATAAACCAATGAAAAAAGCACTAATTGTATGGGGTGGATGGAATGGTCATGAACCTGAGCTGGTATCGGCTTTATTTGATGAGTGGCTTACCGAGGCTGGTTTTGAAGTAGAACGGGCAAATACACTGGATGCTTATGCCGACGTAGAAAAACTTCGCGAACTGGATCTGATTGTACCGATGTGGACAATGGGCACGATTGAACAGAAATATGTGGAGAATGTGTCAGCCGCAGTCATTGGCGGAGTAGGTCTTGCTGGGTGTCATGGAGGAATGTGCGATTCCTTCCGAACGAATGTGGATTGGCAGTTTATGACGGGCGGGCAATGGGTAGCACATCCAGGCAATGACGGAGTCGAGTATATGGTGGAGATCAAGAACAGTTCAAGCCCACTGCTTGCAGGGATAGACAATTTTCAGGTGAAAAGTGAACAGTATTATCTTCATGTTGATCCAGCAGTAGAGGTTCTTGCTACGACCAGATTCCCGCAAGTAGAGGGGCCGCACAGTGCAAATGGTGCTGTCGATATGCCCGTAGTATGGACGAAAAGATGGGGGCAAGGCCGGGTGTTCTATAATTCGCTAGGTCATCATGCGGATATTATGGAGCAGCCTTCTGTCAGAGAGATCATGACTCGCGGTCTCTTATGGGCCGCTGAAGGAAAGACATTAGTCGATTCAAGAAATACTGCCGCGAGTGCTTATACAGGCATGGCCGATAACCAGCTGTAAAAGAATATGAACTTGGTGAAGGGAGATTTTACGCTTGGAAAAAGTGAAGGTAGGTATTATTGGCTGCGGTAAAATAAGCGGAATTTATATGGAGAATTGCAGTAAGTTTGAAATCCTGGAACTTGTCGCCTGTGCTGATCTTGATTTGGATCGAGCCAAGGAACAAGCAGCAGCGTATCAGATTCCTAGAGCGCTTACGGTTCCTGAATTGTTAGCCGACCCTGAGATTGAGCTTGTTATCAACCTGACGATTCCTGCAGTCCATGCGAGTGTGTGTTTAGAGGCGCTTGAGGCGGGGAAACATGTCTACGTGGAAAAACCGCTGGCCGTGACTCGGGAAGAAGGTAAACAAGTACTAGACCGCGCGGCTGAGCTTGGTTTACTGGTGGGGTGTGCACCAGAAACTTTCTTTGGAACAGGAATTCAGACCGCTCTGAAAACGATTGAAGAAGGACGTATTGGGACTCCAGTTAGTGCAGCTGCTTTTATGATGAGCCGTGGACATGAACATTGGCATCCCGATCCCGAATTCTATTATGCGGCAGGCGGAGGTCCGATGTTTGATATGGGACCTTATTATTTAACTGCCCTGATTCAGCTGCTTGGCCCGATTGCAAGCGTTACAGGTATGACAAGTGCCGCGCTTGAAGAACGGGAGATTACTAGTGAAAAGAAACGTGGGCAGAAGGTTAAGGTCGAAATTCCCACACATGTCACGGGTCTTATCAGATTTCAGGGTGGAGCAGTAGCGAGTATGATTACAAGTTTTGATATCTTTGGCGGAAGTACGCTTCCAAACATGGAGATTCACGGTACTAAGGGAACACTTCTCGTTCCTGACCCGAATACCTTTGGTGGTCCAGTAAAATGGAGAGGGGTGGGAGAATCAGAGTGGACGGAGGTTCCGCTTATCCCTGGATATGACCGAAATACGCGGGGAATTGGACCTGCAGATATGGCTTACGCCATTCGTAGTGGGCGCAGCCATAGAGCAAGCGGTGAACTAGCGTACCATGTACTGGAAGCGATGTGGGCATTTCATGATGCATCAAGCGAAGGCAAACATTATACGATGGAAAGTACATGCGAAAGTCCAAAACCGCTTCCTGCGGACCTTCCTTTATATACGCTTGACCAGTAATCATCCTTACACTAGCCCCTTGCGTCTGCAAAGCGGGCTTTTTTTATCTCCCTTTTATTATTAAGTACTCTTATGAAATGTAGGGCAACCGTAGAAAAACATCAGAAAACATAAAAAAGTGTTGTAAATCTTATAATACCTAGTATAATACTCGGTAAAAGAGAGCGAAGGAGATGCAGGTTGACTATGAACATACAAAATCAAACGAAGTCTTTACAAATGGATGATTATTTAGACCTCTTGAATTATGCAACCCAAATGAAGGACGAAGCATGGAGACAGTCGATTATGGAGCAAATCCGTAGTTGTGCAGCGAAATCTGTTCAGCAAGAAGAGTTGCCTGCCCGGAGCGATCTATGGGTTCGATTCGATGCACTTAATGATGAATTACTTGAACTTTTTAAACAATTAAAAGAAGAGACAGATTTGAAAGTAAAGAAAAAAGTAACAGAACAAATCTGGCAATTGAAATATGAAAGGGTCACCATTTCGAGACAGCTTGAATCGATTGTGAATGCTAAGCCTAGTTCTACCTAAATTAATATTTTTCTAAAATAAATTAACTAATCATATAGTTTATTGTTGCAAAAAAAACTACATCATCAAAAAGGGGTCCCATTGAGGGTCCCCTTTTTTTGTAAAAAGATCTTTTGTTCACTGTCAACCATTATAAAAGGAGTTCAATGTAGTAACTCTTTATTTTTTATTGATTTCAACTGATTTGTTAAGGGTACATAATTATAAAAGTGGGTTGAAATTCGTGTTAAGTCATTTTAGATAACATCATACTTATCGAAAGAGGTGAATAAAGATAGTTAATACCATAGGGTTAACGACCGAACGACCGGAAGATATCCGTTTAATTTAATAAGGAGGTAAATATATGACACAAAATTCACAATTCACTGGCATTTCTATTTTAGGCATGGGTACCGCACTGCCTTCACATTCCATCCCGCAAGCAGATATATCCGAACTGATCACCTCTTCCCTGCAGGATCGGCCCGACCTGGCTCGGTTTGCACGAAGGATATTTAGGTCATGCGGAGTAGAGATGCGCTATACATGTGAGCCGGAATTCACAAAAAAATCTTCAGCAGAGTGCAGATATTTGCCATCAAATGATTTATCTGGGGTGCCTACTACGGAAGAACGAATGAATACATATAAAAGGGAATCTGTCCCCCTTGGGCTTACGGCTGCGGAGGCAGCATTACTTGATAGCGGCGTAGATAAAAGTGAAATTACGCATCTTATTACAGTGAGCTGTACGGGACAGTTTCTTCCTGGGCTTGATGTGATGTTAATGAAAAAGCTTGGTTTATCACCACGCGTGAACCGGCTTCCATTGATTTTCCAAGGATGCGCAGCGGGTCTTAAAGCGATCCAGATGGCAAGAGATGTAGTTCATGGCTCTCCGGGATCAAAAGTCCTCGTTGTTTGTGTAGAACTGAGTAGTTTACATTTTCAGCCTGCTATGGATCGAGAGGCATTATTTGCAGCTTCTTTCTTTGGAGACGGGGCCTCTGGGTGCGTGATTGGAGAAGCTGACAGAAATCATCGTTCCTATCTCGAACTTGGAAAAGGGTACTCCGTTCTGCTACCCGATTCAACGGAAGATATGACGTGGGAAGTGGGCAATGTGGGATTTGATCTCTACCTTTCTCCACGAATTCCAAAACTATTAGGTGAATATCTTGCTCCGGAACTAGAACTATTGTTAGGAGGGGACAAGCATCCTGAATTATGGGCAATCCATCCGGGCGGGAAAGGAATTGTCGATTCTGTACAAAATGTACTTGGACTTCGTGATGATCAGACAAAATACAGTAGGGATATTCTTAAGAACGCAGGGAATCTGTCATCTGTCACGATTATGTTTGTACTTGCTGCCATGCGTCAGGATATGAGAGATCAGAATCAGGAAAAAACGAAGGGGATTGCGATGGCATTTGGTCCTGGAATTACCGCAGAACTGATGCAGTTCACTTATGTCCCTGCCTATCAAGCAGCTGAAACGGAGCCTTCCCATGTCTATCTTTAGAAATCTTTCAACAAGAGCAAAAGAAGATGAGCTTATGGATGATTTCTCCCTCGGTGGAGAAGAACTGAGCGAAGCACTCAAACATTTGCGAAGATTGAACAAGATTTTTGGAGCAGCAGGTCCTACATGTTATGGAGTGGAGAAGTTATGGACTGAGATGGGTAGACCCGGTGAGCTGACACTGCTTGATGTCGGTGCCGGATCAGGAGACGTCAATCGCAAACTTCTTAAATGGGCAGACAGCCGGGGTATTGAGATGAAGATTACCCTTGTCGATCTGACGGAAGAAGCCTGCGAAGAAGCACGGTTTTATTTTCGGGATGAAAAGCGTGTAAATGTGATTAGGGCTGATGTAAAGTCACTGCCGGAAGGATATGCAGATATCGTTACGGGTTCTCAGTTCGTACATCATTTCGAGGGACAGGAGCTCGTTGAAATCGTGAGTCACATGTTGAAGTCTTCCAGATATGGAGTGGTTATTAACGATATTCACAGGCATCCGGTACCTTACACGGCAGTATGGTTAACGACACGAATCATTTCCCGGAACAGGTATATTCGGCACGATGGTCCGCTTTCTGTCGCCAAAGGATTTACACACAAAGACTGGAGCGACCTGAAATCAAAACTAAATCATAAGACGATGACCTATTCATGGAAACCTTTATTCCGCTATGCAGTCGTCATACCTAGAGAGTGAAAACAGAAGAAGAGGGGAGGGGATTGAGAAGATGGATAACGTGATAGATGTGGTTATTATGGGAGCCGGTATTGGGGGAAGCGCGGCTGCCATTCAGCTTGCTGAAAAAGGGCATCAGGTTCTGCTCATGGATCGGCAAGCATTCCCAAGACATAAAACATGCGGCGAATTTATGTCTCCGGAGACCAAGGAGATGCTGGCTTATCTTGGAGTGAATCCACTAGAGCATGGGGTTAAACCGACAACGATGAAACAAGCCAGGATTATTTTGCCGAGTGGCAAAGAGATGGAAGCGCGTCTGCCAGGTGAGGCATGGGGCATCAGCAGGTATGAACTTGACCTTATGCTTCATAAAAAAGCGTTGGAACACGGTGTTCATATCAAGACAAAGACGATGGTTACAAATGTTCAGCAACAAGAAGATCACACTTATCTTATAGAGACAAAGCAAGGACAAACGAAGGAAACTTATCATGCTAAAGCAGTCATCGGAGCTTACGGTATTCGAAAGCCTCGAGGGGTTCCAACGGATCAGGAGGCAGAACGAAGGGATCTGGAAGTGTTCGTTGGCGTGAAGTCACACTATACAGGGATACAAGCAGCAGATGAGGTGGAACTGTATTTTTGCGATGGGGGATATGTGGGGATTTCACCTGTTAATGAGGGTGTAGTTAACATAGCCGCATTATTATCTTTTGATATGGTGCAGCGCAGCGGTAAATCGATCGAAGAGATTCTAAGCGAAGCAGCCTCTACGAATTCTCGGTTATCAGACCGGTTATCGAAGGGAACGCCAGTACAAGGTACTCAGGTATCTATATCCCCTGTAAGATTATCCGAAGAACCGGAACCCTGGTCTTTCTTTCCGCATATAGGTGATGCTATGCTCATGATTCCGCCGCTCTGTGGAGATGGAATGTCGATTGCACTTCGTTCTTCGATGATCTGTTCGATTGCTACAGACCAGTATCTAAAAGGGAAGCTGACTTATTTGGAGTGGGAGAGCAATTACACCTTGGAAGCGAATCGGGAGTTTTCCGATTTACTGCGCAGAGCCAGAAGGATACAAAAGATTGCTTTTTCGAAAGCAAATCAGATTTTTCCAATCATCGGTCAATTATTTCCGAGCCTTCCCTTTTATCTGGTGAAATCAACACGGTTGTCTGAACTTGGTGTGACTAAGTCATAAAGATTCTGCAGTCCGAAGTTTATAAAAATGCAATCTTTAAATAGCAAAAACAGCCTCCACTTCTACACTTATAGTGGGGGTTTTTGTATGACTATTTTTATGACTTTAGAGTCGTATTTATCAATTAATATTTTTACATATATCATTGTTTTAATTAGGTTAATATTCTACAATTTTACTAACATAACAAAAGTATCTCAAATGGCAAACAGTAACTTATAGAGAGGTGGGAAGGAGCAGGATTAAAAAGGATAAAGATGAAATTCGAATTTTTGAAACCGCTTTCTATCATAGACCTTGGCTGTTCATTATTAATGAATGATATTTTTAAAAAATCGGCTGCATAAAGGAGAACAATGGATATGCTTAGAAAAGTGAAGGTTGAGCAAGGATGGGTTCAAGGGTTGCCTGCGGCTGATCCACGAATTACTAGTTTTAAAGGGGTGCCCTTCGCAGCTCCACCTGTAGGAGAAAATAGGTGGCGTGCTCCTCAGCCCCTAAAAGACTGGGAAGGTGTACTCAAAGCTTATGAATTTGCGCCAATTTCAATGCAGGTGAGACAAGAGATTGACGAGAACAATATTTATACGCGGGAGTGGGCAGTGGAACCCGACATTGTCATGAATGAAGACTGCCTCTATCTCAATGTATGGACGCCTGCCAATCAGACCGATGAAAAGCTTCCAGTATATGTTTGGTATTTTGGCGGCGGGCTACAGGTAGGCCATACAGCTGAAATGGAATTCGACGGTGAACGGATAGCAAGACGTGGCATCGTGGTAGTCACCATTAACTATCGGCTAAATGTGTTTGGTTTTCTAGCACATCCGGAAATCACTTTGGAGGCACCGGAAGCACCCGCTAATTTCGGAAATCTCGATCAGCAAGCAGCTACAAGATGGGTCAAGCGCAATATAGCGGCTTTCGGCGGCGACCCTGAGAACATCACTATAGGAGGACAGTCTGCCGGCGGCGCAAGTGTGATGAGCCAACTTACCTCTCCGCAGAATGAAGGGCTCTTTCAGAGGGCGATTATTCAAAGCGGGATCTTTACTGAGCTATACCCAGGGCCTGCCATGCCGAGATTTTTGAGTCACCTGCCGGAAGCAGAGCAGGAGGGCGTGAAATTTTTTGAATATCTTGGCGTATCTTCGCTTGATGAAGCACGGGAGTTAGACTCCGTTTATCTCCGAGACAAGGCAGTGGAATACGGTAAATTTTGGGGGAGCGTCGTAGATCACACCTTTTGCGTAGGTAACTCGCTTGAATTGTTTCTTCAAAACAAGCGCCTGATGGTTCCAACCATGTTTGGTCACACGTCATCCGAGTTTTTTAGTATTCCGAATGTCGATTCACTAGAAGACTTCAAAAAGATGGCCATGCATATGTTTGGCAACGATGCTGACACCTTTTTGGAGCTTTGTAATGCTCAGTCGTCCAATATAGAAGAGATTAAGAATATAGCAGCCGTAAGCAGTATTGAATATGCAATACGTATTGCGGCGCATGCTAATACCAATATAGAATCCGGCCCCCCTATGTACTATTACAATTTTGATGCAGAAATACCAGGTTGGGATAACCCAGGTACCTTCCACTCTGTGGATCTCTGGTTTTTCTTTGAGACACTTGCTAAATGCTGGAGACCGTTTGTCGGTAAACATTACGATCTGGCTCGCCAAATGTGTAATTATTGGGCCAACTTCATCCGAACCGGAGATCCGAATGGACTCGATTCTACGGGAGAGGAATTGCCGCAATGGGAGCCATATACTTCTGAAGAACCTTATGGAATGTTGTTTGCTGATCAGTCCGAATTTTCGAAAGAACAACCAAGTGAGATCATGAGTTTTGTTGTTCAGCAATACTTCAAGAAGAATGGATTAGCCCTGCAACCCTAGGGGGATTTATGTTTAGCGTCCTAATTTCGATAATCTGTGAAGCAGTCAGAGCACCTTCAAAGAAATGTCTTACAGGCTGGATAAATGTCTGTAAGGCATTTCTTTGTCTTTATAACCTGATACAATAGGGATATGAGAAATGAAATGAGGGATACCATGAATATTGAAATAAACAAGGATCTAATTGAGGATGAACGTGGTAATTTATACCGCGCCATTCAGTTAGAGGGGAATATACTTACAGTAGTCAATGCATTTGTAGAAGCCTCTTTCCGAGAAATACTGAATTTTAACAAAAGTGAGAATGAACAGCTTGCGGCTTACGAAGGAGAGTATGTCGGAAAACAAGCGATGGATATCGTAAGACATGATTATGTTTTTGCCCTCAAAGAGATGGATGGCAGACTGTATACTTTGCAGGATGTAGAGAAGGTGTATGACGTGAACTTTATTAAGATGATTGAATTCTTTAGACCCAAAGGTATGAATTCTCATAACGATTGAGATAAGGGGGAAGCGTATATGGAACTCTTTTTCAGGGATCGCTTTTTTAGTTCAGGGACATCTGAAATTATGGATGCTTCAGGTAGTGAGCTGGGCCACATCGATTTGAAAAGTGCCTTCGGGTCTTCGCTGGATATCTATGATTCTTCACGTAATCTGATCTATTCAGGTAAATTCAGAGTGTTCTCTAATAAATGGAATGTACTTGACCCGCAAGGAGATACGATCGGGATCGTTCGATCCAGAATAAGTTTTCTAGAGAAGAAGTTTGAGTATCAGGCAGGATCGAGAGGAATATTTACGATTACCTCACCCGCATTCTCTAGAGATTTTACGATAGTGGATGAGCAAGGAGAGGTGGTAGCTGGATTTGAGAAAATCTCTGGTTTTTTCAGTTCAGGAGCCTATCGCCTGCAAAATAACTCTTCCGAAATAGACAGCTATGAACTGATCGCAGTGATTATGGGGGTTCATTCCATTCGTAAGAGACAGAGTCAGGCGGCAAATTCAGCGCCCTAAATGAACTGATATAAAAGAAAGGGACACAAGTGTGTGTCTCTTTTTCTTGTTGAGCTTTCAGCTGGGACTAAATGATTCTAAATTAAACATTACTACTGAAGTAATATTGTTAGCTGATAATATAATAGGAAAGCAATAGAAGAGAGTAGGAGAAGAGAACCTATGGATTGTTTAACACAGGTAGTTCAGTTAAGAGAGAGTGGACAAAACGAAATGGCACTTGAGGAACTGCTTACGCTTGAAGAACTTTTACGTGATGGGAAACTCCTGATCGATTCTGCACAGTTACATTATCAGCTTGCCTGGACGTACGATACGTTAGGGCTCGAAAAAGAAGCAGTGCCTTACTATGAAGCTGCTCTTTCAGGCGAACTATCCAAGGAAGACAGAGCGGGAGCATTGCTTGGACTAGGCAGTACATATCGAACGCTTGGACAGTATGAGGCATCGGAAAAGATTTTTGAGACCGCCATATTTGAGTTTCCTGAGAGACGGGAATTCCAAGTTTTTATGGCAATGGTTCAGTATAATCTCAAAGAACATAAGCAAGCGATGAAATTGCTCTTGCAGGAAATTGCCGAACATTCGGCTAATGCCGGTATACAGAAATACAAACGAGCGATTGCTTTTTATGCTGATAAATTAGATGAACGCTGGGACTAAAAGATACCCATAGGATTGTCGAATAAGCTCCCCCATAGGAAGATTCATAGCGTAAGGTGAGGTCTGAACCCTGGTGATAATATACTGTGGTTCAGGCCTTTTTATCTATGTAAACAAGAGATCTAGTTCTTGGTACGGATAGTTTTCTCGGTAATGAAAAAAGAAGTGTAAACGATATGCAAGACACTAGGTCTAACTAAATCGGGATCTATGATGAAGGCTCTAGCTCTAGATTCCTATCTTTTAAAATACTAGGCAAAATAATGACTTATGAAGACAAAATAACAATAGAATATACATATTTCAACCGTTGGATGATTAATTTTTTGTGATGTTATCTGACCTATACTAGAACCGATTGATAGATTTCTACATCAATATGACTATATTTTTATAGAGAAAACATGAAAATGATAAGAAATCTATCATTAAAGAGGTAGAGCAGGGAATTCTACAAAGTTTTTACCGGTGTTAAATTAAAATAGTTTTGAAAGAATTGAACAAGGAGGAATACCATGCAGTCTAAGCCTATATTGCGTAAAGTGATGTCGTTATCCGTCGTTTCTGCCCTTTTTATATCCGCTCTTTTCCCTGCTGTCGTCTCTGGTGCTGAAGCTAGAAAATTTCATTCCGAGGCGTTTCAAGTCGATTCAAGCAAATTATCTTCGGTCACATCTAAAAATCTGAACGTAGGTAAGAAAATAGAAGCGATGAAAAACAAGAACGGTGGTATGAAAGCAAACTCATCTATTCAGAAAGTGGACTCCTCGGCTTCTGCTAACAATGATAAAAAGAGTGGTGATATAGCGCCTCAAAACTATGTTCCTGCCTCTGACAGTACGGCTCTCATCAGTGTAATTGTCGAACTAACCGAAAACCCAGTGGTTGTAGAAGAAGCAAATCGTGAACAAGGAGTAAGTAAATCAGGAGTCAATCAGCGAAGTATCATTAAGAGTCAGCAAACCACATTTGCTGCTGCGGCTGCGAAACTGAATGCAAAACTCAAAACAAATTACACAGATGTATTTAACGGTTACGCACTTGATATTACTGCAGATCAATTGGATTCTTTACTAGGTCTTCCTGGTGTTAAGGCGATTTATCCCGATGCAGAAATGTTAGCAACACCAATGAGTAGTGTAACGCCGAATATGGATGACAGTGCTCCCTTTATCGGTTCGGAAATGTTCTGGGATACCGGCTATGATGGTTCTGGAATTAAAGTAGGTGTTCTGGATACTGGAATTGACTATGATCATCCGAGTTTGAAAGATGCCTACAAAGGTGGATATGACTTTATCGATAACGATAATGATCCATATGAAACGCGGCCTGATCCAAACGATCCGGAAGCAGCAACGGAACATGGTACACACGTTGCGGGAACGATAGCCGGACGCGGAAATCCGCTGGAGCCAGATGGCAGTACGGGGTGGGTACGCGGCGTTGCCTATGGTGCTGATCTATATGCATATCGTGTTCTTGGACCAGGCGGTTCTGGTGCCACATCAGGAGTTATCGCAGCGATTGAGCGTTCCGTGCAAGATGAACTCGATGTCATTAATCTCTCGCTTGGCAGTGCGATTAACAATGAATACGATCCTTCTTCCGTCGCTCTTAATAATGCAGCTCTAGCAGGAGTCGTAGCTGTTGTTGCGAATGGTAACGACGGTCCAGATGGTTATACGCTCGGTTCACCAGGATCAGCAGAGATTCCTATTTCTGTAGGAGCTTCTACACCGCCTCTTAATGTTCCAACAATTGAGGCAGAGGGTCTTATTAAAACTTTCGGCAGTTTGATGACTTTCTCGCCTGATCTTTCATCCCTTCAAGATAAGCCGATAGAAGTTGTTGCTGCCGGGCTTGGAAGAACGGAGGATTTTGCAGGTAAAGATCTGACAGGCAAAGTGGCACTCATTCAGAGAGGGACAATCTCCTTCACCGAAAAATCACTAAATGCGCAGGCTGCAGGAGCAGCAGTGGCTATTATTTATAACAATGCACCCGGTAATTTTGGGGGTACCTTAGGTGAGCCAGGAGATTACATTCCTACTTTAAGTATTTCTTTAGAAGATGGTACTGCGCTTAAAACCAAAATAGATGCGAATGCAGGTTACAAAATCAATTTTGGTGTGGAAATGAAGCAGGATTTGATGGGCGACTTCAGTTCAAGAGGACCTGGCCTTCCTAAATACGGCATTAAGCCGGATATTTCGGCTCCAGGGGTAGGTATTCGTTCTTCCGTTCCAGCATATGGCGGAGATTATACGGATGCATATGCCGATCTGCAAGGTACAAGTATGGCTGCGCCGCATATTGCGGGAGCTGCAGCACTTTTACTTGATAAAGATGCATCCCTGAACCCTTATGAGATCAAGGGACTGATGACGAATAATGCGCTGAAGATTAGTGATCTAAAAGGAAACCGTTACACCCATAACGAGCAAGGGGCAGGTCGAATTGATCTAACAAGTACGCTGAAAGCCAAGGCAGTAGCCCTTGTGGAAGAAGAAACGACGGCAGTAAAATCGGACACTGCTACACCGTATGAAACAGGTCTCCTTTCTTATGGAATTCTCGCAGGGGGAGAAACAGCAACGAAAACCATTAAGGTCAGTGATATTGTGTCTGAGAGTTCGGCTTACACCATTACAACCGAGTGGTATGGAGCTGCTCCAGGTACGCTTACGGCAAGCGAGTCTTCTGTAAAAGTTTCTGCAGGAGGAGATACGGAATTTACGGTAAGCCTTACGATGAATGCAGACACACCCAATGGAAATTATGATGGAGAAGTGATTTTGACCGAAACTTCGGGTCATCAGCTCAAGATTCCTGTATATGTATATGTCGGTGAACCGAAGAAGATTGATATCGTATCTGATCTTGAACTTATTCCGCAGTTCTTCTCTCCAAATGGAGATGATCTCGTTGATACAGCGGATGCTCATTTCTCGGTAAATGTGGCGAATAACTATTTCTCACTTGATGTATTTGATGCTTACACAGGGGAATGGATTGGTGTTGTCGCTGAGGTTCAAACGGGTTTAAAACCAGGAGATTATAACTTAACCGGTTGGGATGGCATCGTATCAAATTATAAAACGGAGTTTGCGCTTGATTCAGATGTTTACGTTCTAGCTCCTTATGTAGGCAATGATGACAAGAAATTAGAAATTGTAAAGGATGCTTCGTATGATTTTGTTATCGATAAAGAAGCCCCTGTCAGTTCTCTTCATGATCCTGCGATCCAAGTGAAAGATAACACTGGAGTGATTACAGGACAAATTAAAGATGATCTTGTGATTGAACTTCTTGGAAATTATTCGGGTCTTGCCGTAGATGCGGTATACGAAGTAGACGGCAAAAAGGAATATGTTCCAGGTACGATTGATCCAGACGGAAAGTTTACCATCGAAGTACCTGTAACGAAAGGGGAAAATCAATATCATATCTACGTATACGATTTTGTTGGTAATGGTTACTCAGAGCCTGCTCATGTAGTGAAATATAATTCAGATGGCGAAGAAGAGCCGGAAGAACCTACACCAGGTGCAATCTCACTTTCGGCAAACCTCTCTAAAAAACAAGTATCTGTCAATGAAACGTTCAATGTAGATATTGATTTTACCGACACAAAAGATCTTTATTCTGCTCAATTCAGCTTAACGTACGATAAAGACCTCGTGAAGGGTTCGGTAACCCCAAGCGTGGCGCTCGCTACTTATCAAGAAGAAGTGAATCCGGGAGTGTCTCCGATTATTAAAGAGGGAACGGTAGATCTTGGTGACGGAAAAGCAAAAACGGACTTTGTCATTTCTCTTGCCGGGATCCCGGATGGATATTCTGGTAAAGGAGCACTTGCCTCATTTCATTTTTCCAGTCCAGAAACAGGAGATTTCACGTTCTCTCTGTCCAATGTACGTGTCTTAAATAGTGAATCAGAAGATATCACACTTGGGAAAGTTTCGAGTGGTACGGTTAAAGTGACTTCGACTCCAACCCCTGATCCGGATCAATTTAAGATAACAGGCAGCATTGATGCAGAGGCCTTCCAAGATGTGAATTACAGTGATACTTGGTACCAAGGTGCGGACGGTGTTCACAAAGTCGTTGTGGAAGCACGAAGTGCAAATGGACAAGTAGCGGGTTCAGGTGTGGTAAGTGCGGATGGTACGTATACCATTGAAGTACCAAAAGGAACCTATACCGTTCGTGTGGTTGTGCCAGGTCACATCTCTGAATCGAGTTCAGTAACCGTGGATGGCAATGAATCTGTGAACTTTGGACCACTTACGGCAGGGGATCTGAATCAGGATGGTCATGTAAATCTCGTTGATCTGCAGCTTGCAGCTAAGGTGTTTGGCGCTGTAAAAGGAGCAAGCTGGCCGAATGCAAAAACTTCAGCCGCTGATTTAAATCGTGATAATAATGTTGATCTACTGGATATATCCTACATTATTAACAATTATGAAATCGAGTAATGAAGTAGACTTGCTAGGGTAGGTTTCACTGAAGAGAGGATGGAATTGACGTCCTCTCTTCATACATATTGAAGACGACAGGGGATGCGGGAGAATGAATATATTGAAGACAAAGAACAAATGGATCGCTTTCACAGCTGCAATGGGGATATTGTTCTGCGTTATTCCAGCGGGTTCACTATCAGCAGCTTCAGACGTGAAGAATACGAATAAGGTTACCGATGCTAATCTGCCGATTGTTCGTCTGGTACCTTCGGTATATGAGGCTAAGGTGGGGGATACGATTGAGGTTGCTATATGGCTGCAAGGATTTACCGGTGACTACAGCCATGTTCAAGGGTACGAGATTCATATGGATTATGACGCAGCACTTCTAGCACCAGATTCAGGTACTAAGAAACTATCTCCGCAGGTCTTTAAGAAAACAAGCAATCCTATGAGTCTTGTTAATAAAATTGATTCGGCGGGAAGCGTTCAGATTTCAGAAGTGATCACTTCACAGGATGCTAAACTTTTTACCGGATATGGAAAAGTAGGAACGATTTCATTTCGTGCATTAGAAGCAGGAACAGTCACATTAAAACAAGCCAAGTCTATTATTATTCAGCCGAACAACCCAGGTCTAAACATGAAGCACCAAACGAGTGAGCCGACGATTACGATTCGTAAAAGCGGTACTGTACCGGATAAAGTGAGTGAAAAGATACAAACGGTAGGAGACGTGCCTGTCAAAAAAATAAGTCAGGCTACCTCATCCCAAACACTCGCAGGCTTTAAAGATCAAGGAGCAATAACGAAACTAAAGTGGGCAGAGGATTCGATTATAACGCTTGCGGCAAGCGAGGTTCTGCAAGGCACAAATGAAGGGAATTTTGAACCGCTTCGAGATATGACAAGAGCTGAATTTGCCAAATCAGCTGTAGTGGTACTCGGGCTTGATATGAAACAGCAGACAACTCCTACTTTTTCAGATGTCAAAACCTCAGACTGGTACTATGACTATGTGGAAACGGCAGGAGCATATGGACTGATTCAAGGTAGAGAAGATAAACAAGGAGGGCTCCATTTTAATCCAAATGCACCGATTACAAGAGCGGAGCTTGCTGCTATTTTAGCCAGACAATTAAAGAACAGTGGTAAAGGAATGACGAGTGACAATAAGAATCCATTCACTGATATTCCGTCCCATTGGGCAAAAGAAGACATCATTTATCTATATGGAAACAAGCTGATTCAAGGCAAGACAGCAACGACGTTTAAACCAGGGGAAAAGGCCAGCCGTGCCGAAGTAAGTGTACTGCTTGAACGTGTTATACAAACCGTAAAATAAGAGAAAAAACCGTTTCATTCCTGACAAGGAGCGAAACGGTTTTGTTTTGTAACCTAGCAATTTACATGTTACCATAGTAAAGAATAGACATATGACTTGGAGGGTTTTGCTAGTGAATTATTCATCTTCTGGATTCGATCCTATCTATCATTTTATAGAGCAAAATGTAATCAATAAGAAATGGCCTTCCGCTGTATTTGGCATTACGAATCGCGATGAGATTCTGGATCTTCGCTCCTATGGCACTTATGAAGATGGAAGAGAAATAAACAGTAAGACGATATTTCCTGTATTCTCTATAACAAAGCCGATGATTGGACTTGCCATTATGCAGCTCTGGGAGAAGGGCTTACTTCATCCAGGACAATTAGTAAGCAAAATTCTACCGGATTTTGCGGAACACGGGAAAGATAAGCTTGCGTTATGGCATCTGCTTACTCATACAGGTGGACTCGATCAACGTTATTTGATGGAGTGCGCTCAGGGTAAACATGCTCCGGATGGCTTACTTCATCCTCATCTATATACTGCACTTGCGGAGAGTCACTTAGAGTCTGCTCTCGGGCAGGAAGTCAGCTATAACAATGCGGCATTTACCGTGCTGGCTGAGATTATAGAACGGCTAAGCGGCATAACGTATGAAGAATATCTGAATAAACATATTTTTGAACCGCTTGGAATGAAAGATACTGGATTTGGCGGGATTCATCAGGATCAATCGAGAGTGGCACCTATAGCTGGAGCGGAAGCGATGGCAAGTCATATGGATTCATTCGTTGCAGCTAAGATTCCATTTGGTGGTCTATTCAGCACAGCAGACGACTTGCTGCTTTTTGCTAAATCCATGTTAAGACAAACGGAGACCAAAGAAGGTAACTTCTTAATTAAGCCTGCCACCTTCAAACAAATGATCACACCTCAAACGCTACATATTGAAGAGGTCGATTCTGATTATGGTTTCGTATGGAAGACTCCAATCCGTCATAAAGGATTTATAGAGCGTGAAATTTATGGTCATAATGGGATGGGTGGATGTATGGTTTGGATGTATCCAAAACAAGACGTTGCTTTTGTACTGATGACAGCTGCATTAGGCAAGCCCGTTGACAATATTCACATCCATAATGTATTCATTTCCAGTTTACAAGGTTAATGCGGACGACCTTAACATGATTGGATAAAAAGCAATATTTACCATTTCGTGAATTTGAATTAGAATAGATTTACGAAAACATGTGAGCAATAACATAAAGTAGATTCGAAAAGGAAGTGGCGAATGTGAGAGTTCATGAATTCACAGTTGATTCAAATATTGATCGGTTTGAATTAATTCAAATCTCGAACTTGGCTTCCCGATTTATATCTCAGATTGTCCTCTCCTATGTAGATAAAGATGAGCACGAACATATCATAGATGTGAAAAGCTTGCTCGGGATGATCTTTCAACCGATTATACCTGGAACCCGTCTTCGCCTGTCCGCAAAAGGAAAAGATGAACTTGAAGCACTCGAAGCCATGCTAGAACAGTTCAGCAAAATACAATCGTAAGTGTAAATAGGAACCTTGAGTTCACATTCTGTGCATACAGAAGGATCTCAAGGTTTTTTCTATATTTTTATATGAAAAGCAATTAATTTCCATTACAATAAGGAATAACTTATGGAAAGAAGGAATGAGTATGAATCATATATCACGTAATCGGGCTTCAATGCCGGCAGGGACTTCCGTTATTGTCAATCAGCGATCGCTAGAAGCATCAAACCGAAGACTTGCAGCACTGCTGCAAGCGGGCATGTCTGTTCTTGATGTAGGTTGTGCCAGCGGAGCTATTACCCGAGGGATCGCTGAAAGGGTAGGATCAGATGGGAAGGTCACCGGAATCGATGTAAGCGAACGTTTGATACAAGAAGCGAAAGAACATTCAGTTAACCTGACGAATCTAGATTTCGAAGTAGCTGATATATACAATTTGCCTTATGAAAATACATATGATGTCATTACTGCCGCGCGTGTCCTGCAGTGGCTGTCGGAACCACAAAAAGCGCTAGAGCAAATGGTCGGTGCTGTAAAACCAGGCGGTACGTTGCTTGTTCTGGATTATAATCATGAAAAAATAGAATGGTCTCCTGCACCGCCGGAAGCATTTTTGCACTTTTATTCCGCATTTTTGAAGTGGAGGCAGGACAGCGGTATGTCAAATGAAATAGCGGATCAGTTGGTTTCCTGTTTTGAAGAGGAAGGGCTTAAGAATGTAATAGAGTATGAACAGCATGAAAAAACGTCAAGAGGAGATCTCGATTTTGAGAACAGAATCGCGATTTGGGCCGAAGTAGCAGAAAGCCGTGGTAAACAATTGGTATCCGATGGTTATCTTACGGAAGAGGAACGAGTTGAAGCAGCAGTTTCTTATCGTACATGGGCTGCACAAAAAGCAACGGGAATGAAGATGTATTTGCTTGCCGTAGAAGGTAAGAAACCTGAGCAGATTGAACAGAAGCAGAAGGTATGGGAGTAGATATGTAAATAAAGTGAACCGGAACTAAAAAGTAACCGGTTCACTTTGTTTTAATTGAATATTTTAATTGAAAATAACATGAAAGAGGTATTGTTTATGAGTGTTATTCATGTGAGCGGAATCACAAAGGTATATCGACAATACAAAAGGTTCCCGGGATTACTTGGTTCTTTAAGGAGTTTGGTGACTCGGAAGTATGTGGAAGAAGTAGCTGTTCGTAATATCTCATTTTCTATTAAAGAAGGTGAGGCTGTCGGATACTTAGGACCAAACGGTGCGGGAAAATCGACGATGATCAAGATGATGACGGGAATATTGGTCCCTACTTCAGGGGAATTAAAAGTTTTAGGATCTACCCCTCATAAAGCAAGGAGACAAAACTCTCAACATATTGGTGTTGTTTTCGGACAAAGAAGTCAATTGTGGTGGGATTTACCTGTCCAAGATTCGTTTGATCTACATAAGCACATTTATAAGCTTTCTGAATCTACATATAAAGCAAATGTAAACTATTACACAGAGCTCTTATCTTTATCTTCTTTCATTGAAAAACCAGTTAGACAATTAAGTCTAGGTCAGAGAATGAGAGTTGAAATTGCCATGGCTTTGTTACATGAACCCAAAATTTTATTTTTAGATGAACCGACGATTGGGCTTGATGTAGTTGCTAAAGAACAGATTAGGCAATTTCTTAAAACAATCAATCGGGAGAAGAAAGTCTCTATTATTTTGACTACTCATGATATGAAAGATATTGAGGAAATTTGCCATAGAATGATTGTTGTAAGCAAAGGGAACATGGTGTACGACGGGTCTGTTGAAAACCTTCGAAAGAAGTTAGGGGATCAAAGAAAGGTGATTATCTATTTTAGGGAAGAGCCAGGATCAATTGAATTACCTGAATTAAAGTTAATTGAAGATGAAGGTTTAAGAAAAGCGTATTTATTTGAGCAAAAAGATAGGACAGTATTTGATTGTGTCAGTCAGATAGCTGCCAAATATTCTGTGGAAGATGCTTCTATCGAAAGTGTAGACATAGATTCAGTGATTCGGAAACTTTATAAAAAGCTAGAGGAAGAGCAAGCGAACTAGACAAGATGGGAGGAGTATTATTGAAAACGTATATCATGTTTGGGATGAAAACATTCTCGAATCAATTATCATATCGTTCTGAAGTGTGGTTACGATTGTTTGGGAATTTTGTTGCGATTCTTATTTTGACGGAAATTTGGAAGGCTGTATTGGGCAATGGAGAGATTAACGGTATAGGTGTAGAGCAGATGATTACATATAGCATAATAAATACTCTTCTTAGTGCCGTATTGCTAAATGGAATTAGCGAAAAAGTGGATAATAGCCTTAAATCAGGATCCATTGCCACAGAACTAATAAAGCCAATTTCCTATCCTCTTTATCTATTATCCGAGGGACTAGGAAATTCATTTTATCAATTGATATTTACTTCGATACCCTCTTTATTCATTGCTTGGTTTTTCTTTGGTTTTCTTCCCCCGGCTTCTGCAATACATTTTCTAGGATTTTTGTTTGCTTTAGGTTTGGCGCTTACTATTTCGTTTTTATTAGGTTACCTCATATCCTTACTAGCCTTTTGGTTAATGAATCATTTCGCATTGAATTGGATGATGGGAGGACTCATCACTATCTTTTCAGGTTCCTTTTTACCATTATGGTTTTTTCCTGAATCATGGCTACCCATTACAAAGATTTTACCTTTCTTGTATCTGGGGTATTTTCCCGCAGCAATCTATTTGGGAACACTCACAGGTCAAGAAATGGGTAGTTTCCTTATTACCGGACTTGCATGGATTGCAGGGTTAACTCTTCTTGTATGTTGGTTATGGAATAAAGCGATCAAACGATTAGTTGTTCAAGGTGGATAAAGTTAGAAAGGCTGATATAAATGACAATGAGGTTATTCGGGAAATTAGTCTTTTTGCTAACAAAAGAAAGAATGGAATACCGTGGAGATTTTATACTGGCTGTGATTGCACAAATTATTAATTACATAGGCGATTATCTTATCATCTGGCTGTTTATTAGAAAATTCGACACTTTAGCTGGTTGGACTTGGCCAGAAATAGCACTTTTATATAGTCTTGGTTTGTTCACTTATGCATTAGGAGCTTCCTTTTCTTTTGTTCAAATGCGAGACCTTGAGAATCAAGTAAAGAACGGAACATTTGACTCGATACTTATTAAACCAGTAAACCCTTATCTATATATAGTTTGTAGGGGATTTAACTTAGGTTATCTTGCTCATGTAGCTATTTCAGGGTCTGTACTGATCTGGGCGCTATATGAATTGAATTTATATTTGTCCTGGTATGAGTTCATGTATCTATTCCTGTGCATTATCGGTGGAGCTATGATTCAGGCGGGATTTATGTCGGTGATCGGAGCGATGTCTTTTATATGGGTCAGGACGGGCTTCTTATTCACCCTGTTCTTTAAATTTAAAGAATTCATATCTTACCCGCTTCCTGTATTCGGTACGTTCATACAAGTACTTTTGACTTTTTTGGTTCCATTCGCATTCATCAATTTTTATCCGGCCGCATTTTTACTTTCAAAAGGAACAGCACTTTTGTCATCTTGGGCAATGTGGTTTGTACCTCTAATGGGTCCGGTTTGTTATGTCTTAGGTTACCGTTTATGGATGCTAAGCGTTAATAAATATCAGGGGGCGGGAGGTTAGGCCATAATTGGGTATATCAAATATGAACGAAACTCTTAGATATACAAAAAATCCCCTCAGGTAGCAGAAGAGAGGTTAGGTTTCTCCTAATCTCTCATTATATGCTGATCTTCTAAGGGGATATGATTGAGGTGTTCTATTAGACTATGAATACCCGATTACTAAATGTTAGGAAGTGCTTTTCTTGCGGCAAGAAATAGCCATGTGGATAGAACAAAAGGCATCGTCAGAGTTGGAAGGCCGTACGGCATCATCCAAGTGGTTACACTTGCGGTAACAGGTACGGATACAATAGCTGCAATAATACCGGTTATGGGTGCGAAACGGCTTTTTGCATCAAAAACAACCCCAACAGCTAACATCGTTAATACAGCATTAAATCCATAAAGTCCTGAATTGAGCATCGAGACTTCTGCCCCTAGCCAGTAGGCGGTTAACATTGCAACAACGGAACCAAGGACAGCATAAAGTCCAAGCTTCCACCCAGCCCAAAATATCCCTATTAAAATCAAAATTCCTGACCAAAAGGTGTCTTGGAAAAAAACTTGTCCAACACCGGAGACCGTTCCCTCTATCCAATTCATAGTACCCTCAAAATGGAGATTGAGATGAGACAGATCCTGAGGAGTAAGGTTAGGATTCAACCGGAACACACCAAGACGATAGGAAGCAAGCAGTAGAAACCAAGTCATAATAATGTAAGGAAACGTAAGTACAGGTATGCTCAGATGCTCCATCAATTTCATCATCGCGACAGTAAATAGAGCGGCAACGACAGCTCCAGCCATCGCAATAACAAAACGAGTACCTCCTTGTAGATTGAGAGATATGGCTATGCCTGCTAACACGGAGTTATATCCGAGCAGTCCTTGGTTTATGAGCGTTCGATTCGCTCCTCCGAGTCTCCCAATCAACACAGCAATGAGAGAAGATAGTAAGGCAATGATACCAAGCGATAGAGAAGAAAACATAATTGCAATGGTAATAAGGAGTCCTGTAAATGCATTTTCAATAAATATAACTTGGGATACTCCTTTGAAAACAGCAGAAATTAGCGGAGAAATCGTTTCCTTATAAACTGACTTCTGAATATCTAAATGCATTGTAGTCTCCTTTTAACCTTGTTATGTGAGTAGCTGGGAAAGGGTGGTGAAAAATTTGCCATATTGTGTCGAATTTCGTGTATAATAAGTATATGCAATTTGTGGTATATATAAATTATGATATAATAAGAATACTAGGTTAGCAATCTTAATCTTGAATAAGAGAGGTATATTCTCTTTGATAAGGTCCTAACCTACAGGGTTTTCGACAACTTTTTTAAAAATAATGTTGGATATGTGGAGGCTGAACTATGCATTTATTGCCGCGTGAGATTGACAAACTATTAATTGTTGTTGCTGCGGATCTTGCCAAACGAAGAAAAGAACGGGGACTCAAATTAAATCATCCGGAAGCCATCGCTTACATCACTTATGAAGTACTCGAAGGTGCACGTGATGGGAAAACAGTTGCTGAACTAATGGAGTTTGGAGCAACTATTTTGTCGCGTGAAGATGTAATGGAAGGCATTCCAGAGATGATTCACGATATTCAAGTGGAAGCTACTTTTCCTGACGGCACAAAATTGGTAACAATACACAGTCCAATTCGCTAAGTACGAATTGATAGGAGGAATACAGAGATGATACCGGGCCAAATTTTTCTGAATGATGAAGAGATTATCTGTAACGTTGATAAAACACCTTCCAAAATCAAAGTAAAAAATACAGGAGACCGTCCTGTTCAAGTTGGATCTCATTTTCATTTTTTTGAAGTAAATGATGCACTTGAGTTCAATCGTGAAGAAGGTTTTGGTATGCACTTGAACATTCCCGCAGGTGCTGCTGTTCGTTTTGAACCAGGGGACGAAAAAATAGTAGAAGTGGTTCCTTATGGCGGAGAACGCCGAGTGTACGGATTTAATAATAAAACGGATGGATCATTGGAAAGTGGGTGTAAATAATGAGTTTTCGTATGCCAAGAACTCAATATTCTCAAATGTATGGACCAACAACAGGAGATTCGATCCGACTGGCCGATACGGAATTAATTATTCAGATTGAAAAAGATTATACTTCGTATGGTGACGAGGTCGTATTTGGCGGCGGTAAAGTGATTCGTGATGGAATGGGTCAGCATCCGCTTGTAACACGTGGAGAAGGAATCCCTGACGTTGTCATTACCAATGCAATTATTCTGGATTACACTGGTATTTATAAAGCAGATATCGGGATCAGAGACGGGAAAATTTCCGGGATCGGGAATGCAGGGAATCCATTAGTCATGGATAATGTAGACATCGTGATCGGAGCTTCTACCGAGATTATTGCCGGTGAAGGAATGATCGTTACAGCGGGGGGAATTGACACGCATGTTCACTTTATTAACCCTGCACAGATCGAAACTGCATTATCATCTGGTCTGACTACACTGATTGGTGGAGGAACGGGACCTGCTGCAGGTTCAAAAGCAACGACGGTCACTCCTGGGGAATGGAACATCCATCGTATGCTCGAAGCAGCAGAGGGAATGCCTATCAATGTTGGTTTCACTGGTAAAGGACAAGCTGCAGCGGAAGAGCCTCTAGCAGAACAAGTACGCGCAGGAGCGATTGGTCTGAAAGTTCATGAGGACTGGGGTGCTACTGCATCCGCGCTTGATAACGCACTGACGGTTGCAGATAAATATGATGTCCAAGTTGCTGTTCATGCGGATACCTTAAACGAAGGTGGATTCATGGAGAACACGATGGCAGCGATTAAAGACCGCGTTATTCACATGTATCACACGGAAGGTGCAGGCGGAGGTCATGCTCCCGATTTGATCAAGTCGGCCAGCTACATGAATGTCCTACCATCATCTACGAATCCGACATTACCTTATACAATTAATACCATTGACGAACATCTAGATATGCTTATGGTATGTCACCATTTGAACCCTTCGATCCCTGAGGATCTTGCTTTTGCAGATTCCCGGATTCGCCGTGAAACGATTGCTGCTGAAGATATCTTGCAAGACATGGGTGTATTCAGTATGGTTAGCTCGGATGCGCAAGCAATGGGCCGAATTGGCGAAGTTATCCTTCGGACATGGCAGACGGCTGATAAAATGAAAAAACAACGGGGTTCGCTTCAAGGCGACAGCGCCATGTCGGACAATAACCGTGCAAAACGATTTGTTGCTAAATATACCATTAACCCTGCGATTACCCATGGTATATCAGAGTATGTAGGTTCTATTGAAGTAGGGAAAATGGCGGATCTTGTTATTTGGTCTCCAGCCTTCTTTGGTGTAAAACCGGAGATGATCATCAAAAATGGTATGGTTGTTCAAAGTTTGATGGGTGACGCAAATGCTTCGATTCCTACACCGCAGCCGGTCATTTATCGTCCGATGTATGCACAGTATGGAAAAGCACTTTCCAGTACATCTGCAACCTTTATTTCACAATCTGCTTACGATTTGAAGGTTCATGAAAAATTAGGACTGGAAAAAATTATTCTGCCTGTACACGGCATCCGGAATTTAACGAAGAAAGATATGAAGCTGAATTCCGAAACGCCAGAGATTACGGTTGACCCGCAAACGTACGAGGTAAGAGTAAATGGAGAATTAATTACATGTGAACCTGTTGACCGTGTGTCGATGGGCCAGCGCTATTTCTTATTCTGAGGTGAGAAAACATTGATTATTGAAAAAATTGTAACGAATATAGAAAACCTATCCAAAGAAGAAATAGAGAAACACCATATTGAGAAGGTGTATCTTGACAGCTCTGATCTCGTAAAACGAATCCAACGTGTCAAAACAGATCACGGTAAAGAAATTGGCATTCGCTTGAAAGAACAACGTGACCTGATCGCTGGTGATATTCTTTATATGGATGATAAAAACATTATTATGATTGATGTTACTTCCGATGATCTCATCGTCATTCGTCCGCGCAGCCTAAATGAAATGGGGACCATTGCCCATCAATTAGGAAATCGCCATCTTCCCGCTCAATTTGAAGGTGATGAGATGCTTGTTCAGTATGATTATCTTGTTGAGGAATTATTGAATCAACTGGAGATTCCTTATGAGCGGGAAGAAAGAAAAGTAAAACAAGCATTCCGTCATATCGGCCACAGTCATGGATAAGAACACGCTTTCCTTATTTCAACTCTGTGATTCCAATTTTCCAACAGGGGCGTTCAGTCATTCCTACGGTCTGGAAAGTTATATTCAGGAAGATCTTGTGCATAACCAAGAAACTTTCTCTGAATGGTTGAATGTGTATTTATATGAGCAGCTTGTCCATACGGATGGGCTTGCTTCTCGTATGGTGTACGATGCTTTACAGGAAGAAAACTTGGAAGCTGTATGGAAAATGGATCGAATGCTGTCTGTACAAAACTTGCCGCGTGAGACAAGAGAAGGCACGAAAAAAATGGGCGATCGTATGTTGAATCTGGTTGGGTCATTGTATGAAGTGCCGGTCCTTAATGAGTATCGGGAGCAGATCAAAGCGAAGAAATGCTTCGGACACCCAGCTATCGTCTTTACGATGATCGGGCATCATCTCGGCGTTTCTAAATCAACAACCATTTTATATTATTTGTATTCGATTCTATCAAGTCTTGTTCAAAATGCTGTGCGTGCGATTCCTTTAGGCCAGACTGCTGGTCAAAAAGTCATACAGCAATTTCAAGGTGATTTGATAGAGGCAACGGAGAAAATTTTATTGATGGATGAAGATGATTTCGGGATTATTTCACCGGGTCTTGAGTTATCACAAATGAAGCATGAACGTGTAAATATTCGTATTTTTATGTCATAAATCTTATCAAAGAAAGAAGTGTTTAAATAATGGAACCTATTAAAATCGGAGTTGGCGGACCTGTTGGAGCAGGTAAAACGATGCTAGTTGAGAAATTGACTCGTCATCTGGAAGGCGAAATTAGTATGGCGGTCGTAACAAACGACATCTATACCAAGGAAGATGCTAAATTTTTGATGCAAAATGGAGTTCTTCCAGCTGATCGTATTATCGGTGTTGAAACAGGTGGATGTCCGCATACGGCAATCCGTGAAGATGCTTCTATGAACTTCGCTGCCATTGATGAACTGAAAGAAAAACATCCTGATGTTGAGTTGATTTTCGTAGAAAGCGGTGGAGATAACCTAGCCGCTACATTCAGCCCTGAACTGGTTGACTTCTCCATCTACATCATCGACGTAGCACAAGGTGAAAAAATTCCGCGTAAAGGTGGACAAGGGATGATTAAATCTGATTTGTTCATTATTAACAAAACAGATTTGGCACCTTATGTTGGCGCAAGCCTTGAAGTTATGGAATCCGATACTAAGGTTTTCCGCGGAAACAAACCATTCGTGTTCACAAACCTGAAGGATAATAAAGGTCTTAACGAAGTAATTGACTGGATTAAAAACAATGCATTCTTAAAGGGATTAGAATAGAATGGAAGACTGGACAGGGATTCTGCGATTAGATGCGGAAGAAAGACACGGAAAAACTGTCGCAAAAAATGTGTATTTCCAAGGTGCTTTCAAAGTAATGCGTCCGATTTATCATGATCAATCTGGACAGCCATGTTATTACATTCTGAATCCAGGCGGTGGATATCTAGACGGTGACCGCTATCAGATGAAAGTATCGCTGGCGGAACAAGCTCGGATGACATTAACTACGCAGTCAGCTACTAAAATATATAAAACTCCGAATACACCTGCCTATCAGGAGACCGAATTTATTCTTAAAAAGGGCAGTTATCTTGAATATATTACAGATCCGCTTATTGGTTATCAGGATGCTAAGTATGTTCAAAAAACAGTGGTGCGAATGGAGAAAGGTTCTACTTTTCTATATTCGGATATCATTACTTCGGGGTGGTCTCCAGAAGGAGCCCAGTTTAGTTATGATCTGCTTCAATTAATGACAGAGGTCTATATTGATGACGAGTTAGCCTTATATGATCATATTAAATTAAATCCTTCTTCACAAAATATTGCTTCTCTTGGTTATATGGAAGGATTTACGCACCTAGGTTCCATGATGTTGATTGGAGACCAAGCGGATAATGAACTTCTTGACCGGCTATATCACGCAATACACGAAGATACAAAAGAATATAATATTGGATTATCGCTATTGCCAGTCACAGGGATCTTGATTCGTATCTTAGCTAATTCTACGCAGACGATAGAAAGAATTCAAACCGAGTGTCATCGTGTAATTAGTCAAGAGCTTTTTAACAGCTCACCTTCATTTTTAAGAAAATATTAAAGCTCACAAAACCCTGCAATCATAAATGGTTGCAGGGTTTTTTAATGAAAAACAGGTTACAATAAAATGTAGTTCAAGATAAACTGGGATCTTGGATAAATTTTTACCACTTAATTAATATAAGGAATGAGGAATATGAATACTCTTGGTTATGCGATTTTGAGCGTATTAAGTAAAAGGCCTAGCTCAGGATATGAATTGGCTTCTTGTCTGGATATGTTATGGCCAGCGAAACACAGCCAGATTTATCCTCTTCTCACCAAAATGGAACAGAAAGGTTTACTGTCCTATGAACATATCGAACAAATCGGGAAGCCTAACAAAAAAATATATTCGATAACTGAAAAAGGAAGAATAACTTTAGAATCTTGGATCAAGGAACCGGCCAGCAATCAAATTGTTCGAGATGATTTTCTGATTAAAGTATATGCAATTTGGCTTAAGGATGAGGAAAGCGCTAAAAAATTGATAGAAGATCGATTGGTAAAATTAAACCAACAAGTATCTTTGCAAGTGACTGAAATAGAGAAAGCAAATGAAGAACAGATATCGACTACATCGAAGCAATTTGGTAAGTATATTCTTCTGTGCAGAAGTCATTTTTTAAATAAAGAAGAAATTTCGTGGTGTCACTGGGTGCTCAATTTATTTAAGAGTTCCCACATTAGTAAGCTAATACTAGGCTTGTTAAGTGCCAATACGCTTTATAAAATAATGCAGAATCTTACGGTCATTGTTGAACTCGGTGAATTTTAATCATAGACTAAGTTTCTATATATAGAGGATGAAAAACAGCTCAAGTATAAAGTACCTTATGATCAGAAAGAGAATCGAAAGTGATGATTCCTTTCCATCAGGATGCTTATACTTGGGCTTTTATTGTTTAAATTCATGGTATATCGTTTAAAAGTGTATTGACAACATGTATATACAGGTTTATTATGAAACCATAACAACCTGTATATACAAGTTTAAAATTAAATATAAGGAGGAGTTATTCAAGTGAATGTACTAAATAAGAACACTTCTTCTGAATGGTGGAAGACCGGGGCCATTTATCAGGTATATCCGAAGAGCTTTTGTGATACTACCGGTAAGGGAACAGGAGATATTCGAGGTTTAATTAAGAAGTTAGATTATATTAAAGGTCTTGGAATTGATATGGTTTGGCTGCAACCTGTGTATGTATCGCCGCAAAATGATAACGGTTACGATGTTGCAGATTATTACAGTATTGACCCTGCTTTTGGTACGATGGAAGATATGGACGAGTTAATTCGCGAAATGAAAAAAAGAGATATGCATCTCATGATCGATATCGTTGTTAATCATTCCTCAACTGAACATCAGTGGTTTAAGGAAGCACGTTCCTCACGTGATAATCCTTACCGAGATTACTATATATGGAAAGACCCAGCACCAAATGGTGGACCACCTAACAACTGGCAATCTAAATTTGGCGGACCTGCATGGCAATATGATGAAGGTACGAAGCAGTATTACTTGACTCTATTTGACAAGACGCAAGCTGACCTAAACTGGGAGAATGAAAAAGTAAGACAGGAAGTCATTGACATATTGACGTTCTGGGCTGAGAAAGGGGTAAGCGGTTTCAGAATGGATGTCATTAATCTGATATCCAAAGACCAACGCTTCCCTGATGACGATGGTTCTGTGGCTCCGGGAGATGGACGCAAATTTTATACAGATGGTCCACGAGTACACGAGTACATTAAGGAACTGAATGAGAAGGTATTTAGGCCTTATAATATTGTAACGGTCGGAGAGATGTCTTCGACAACACTCGAACAGTGTATTCGATATTCGAATCCAGAAGAGAATGAGTTCTCGATGACATTTAATTTTCATCATTTGAAAGTTGATTATCCGAATGGTCAGAAATGGGAACTGAAGCCGTACGACTTTGAAGAATTAAAAAGTGTATTCTCGCATTGGCAAATCGGTATGCAGCAAGGCGGCGGATGGAATGCATTATTCTGGAACAACCATGATCAGCCGAGAGCTCTTACTCGATTTACGAATGATGGTGAATACCGGAACGAGAGCGCTAAAATGTTAGCGACAACTCTCCATGGTATGCAGGGTACACCGTACATTTATCAGGGAGAAGAGATCGGAATGCCAGATCCGGTATGGAATGATATTTCGGAATTCCGGGATATTGAGTCGCTTAATATGTATCAAATTCTGATTGATCGCGGTAAAACGCCGGAGGAAGCATCCCATATTGTAAAAGTACGCTCACGGGATAATTCGCGGATTCCTATGCTATGGGATGACAGCGATCAGGCAGGATTCACGAGCGGAACGCCTTGGATTAAGATCGATGAACGTTATAAAGAAATCAATGCGAAACAGCAAGTAGAAGAGCCAGATTCTATCTATCATCATTACCGCAAGCTTATTCAGCTCCGTAAAGAAGTTAAGGTGATTACAGACGGCACGTTTACTCGTCTTGACAATGCTCATCCTGAAGTTTTCGCTTACGCAAGAATGAATGAAGAAGAGACACTGGTTGTGATTTCGAATTTTAGTGACAAGACGGTTCAATTTGAATTGCCAGAAACGTTTGTAGAGAAGCATCTTATGGAAAAGGATGCAACACTCCTCCTGTCAAATACGGCAGACGATAAGAAGCTGACATCAAGCGTTGAATTATCACCTTATGCATCCCATATGTGGTTAATTTCGAATGCTGGAGATTCTACTAATAAATAAGGGAGAACAAACGCTATGTCTAAAATAGATCAAAAACAGGTGGAACGAATCGTTCAAGCTGTGGGTGGTAAAGAAAATATTGAAGCAGCTACCCACTGTGTGACTAGACTTCGCTTTGCACTCGCAGATGAGAGCAAGGTAGATGCGCAAGCTTTGGAAGAGAATGCCCTAGTAAAAGGGCACTTCTCTTCACAAGGTCAATTCCAAGTAATCATCGGTCCTGGTCTCGTAGATCAGGTCTATGATGAAATGATGAAACTTACGGGCGGGTCCAGAGCATCGAAAGATGATGTGAAGACACTTGCTAGTAAGAAACAAAATCCGCTCCAGCGTGCAATTAAAATGCTTGCGGATATTTTTATCCCGATCCTTCCAGCGATCGTTATGGCAGGTTTGCTTCTCGGGTTAAACAATATATTGGCTGGTCCTGATATTTTTTATGAAGGACAATCTCTCATTGAAGTGTATCCGCAGTGGGCAGACGTAGCTTCGATCATTAATCTAATCGCAAGTACAGCTTTCTCATTCCTGCCCGTACTGATCGGTTGGTCAGCTGTTAAACAATTTGGCGGAAGTCCGCTTCTAGGGATTGTACTGGGTCTGATCTTGGTTAATCCTGAACTATTAAGTGCCTACAATTATGCAGATGCAACACTCGAAGGAACGGTTCCGGTATGGAATCTATTTGGATTTGAAGTGGAGAAAATCGGTTATCAAGGGCAAGTTCTTCCGGTTCTTGTTTCCGCTTATATTTTGGCTAAAATTGAAGGTTTCTTGAATAAAAGAGTACGCGATTCGATTAAACTACTCGTGGTGGCACCTGTAGCCCTGCTGGTAACGGGTTTCTTGGCCTTTACAGTCGTTGGTCCTGTTACATTTTCCATCGGAAATGTAATTACAAATGGTCTGGTTAGTATTTTTGATTCTTTCTCTGCACTTGGCGGATTAATCTATGGTGGTTTGTATGCATTGCTTGTTATTACGGGGTTCCATCACACGTTTTTGGCTGTAGATATTCAGCTGATTGGAAGTCAAGGTGGAACATTCCTATGGCCGATGCTTGCTCTATCTAATATTGCTCAAGGTGCAGCTGCCCTGGCGATGATGTTTATTCTAAAAGATCAAAAAGCAAAAGGACTTGCTGTAACTTCATCCGTATCCGCTTTTCTTGGTGTAACGGAACCTGCAATCTTCGGAGTTAACATTCGTTATCGTTACCCATTTATTTTCGGTATGATCGGTTCTGGTATTGCCGGAGTACTACTGGCCATGAATAATGTACTTGCTTCTTCGATCGGAGTAGGCGGTATTCCCGGATTTCTTTCGATCTTCCCTAATCAATGGGGTATCTTCTTCCTTGGTATGTTAATCGTTATTGTGGTTTCTTTTACGGGGACGCTGCTGTATGGAAAACTGCGTATGCCGAGGGAACAGCTGAAATCTGAAAACGCTCCATCTGGTGTGGTTGTGGACAATGAGCAAGCAGCAACAGGTGAAGCTATGGATGTTCGTGCTGAAAATAAATTGGATGTTGAACAGAATGCTGTAAACTCCAATACACAAAAAAGAAGCGAAATGACGATTGCTGCTCCACTCAGTGGTAAGGTAGTTCCGTTATCTGAAGTACCTGACCCTGCTTTTGCACAGAAACAGATGGGCGATGGGGTTGCCATTATTCCAGCGGAAGGTAAGGTTTACGCTCCATTTAAAGGAACGGTAGAACATGTGACCAAGACGAAACACGCGATGATCTTAAGTGATACGGAAGGGTTCCAAGTGTTAATCCATGTGGGAATTGATACCGTCTCACTTAAAGGAAATGGATTTACTACACATGTCGAATCAGGTATGAGTGTAAGTGAGGGACAATTATTACTTGAGTTCGATAAGGAAGCGATAGAAAAAGCCGGGTTGCCTATTATTACACCGATTATTATTCCGGATGGACAGGAGCCGTCTCCAATTATTGAAGAATTAGCAAGCGGCATTATTGAATCGTCCGCTCCGCTCCTCAAGGTAACCTTTGACTAAAGTAAGTAATGCGTCATCTGAGTTGTAATCATTTTCATAAAAACGTGATACAATACGATTGGTGATATGATGATGAATAATATTTTTGTAACTCTGTATAAAGATTTCGCGGAAAAGATCGACTCAGGAATTCTTGCACCAGGCAGTAAGCTGCCCTCTGAACATGAATTGGCACAACATTATGAAATTACGCGAGAAACGGTGCGCAAAGGCTTAAACTTACTTGCTCAGAATGGTTATATTCATAAAGTTAAAGGAAAAGGCTCATTCGTTCTCGAAAGAGATCGTTATAATTTCCCAGTGAGCGGGCTGGTCAGTTATAAAGAAATGTCAGAACGGATGGGTAAGCTGAGTAATACCCTTGTGTATGTTACGGAATGTACTGAGGCTGGGGAGTTTATTTCGAAGCAACTTCAGGTATCTGCGGATACAAAAGTATGGAGGGTCGTTCGAGCCAGGGAGATAGACGGGGAACGAATTATACTGGATATTGATTTCTTACTGGCTTCGATTGTTCCTCATCTGTCTAAGGATATTACAGGGCAGTCCATATATGAGTATTTGGAAAAAGAACTGAATCTTAAAATCAGCTATGCTAAAAAAGTGATTTCGGTTGAACATGCGACAAGCATGGACCACGAGTATATGGATATTGGTGAAGATACACATGTCGTAGTCGTTCGCGGCTATGTCCATCTCGAAGATACAACGCTGTTTCAATATTCAGAATCCAGGCATCGTTTGGATAAATTTCAATTTGTTGATTTTGCAAGAAGAGAAAACACTTTATCGTTATTCTAAAAAAGCCAGCATGCATGCCTTAGATAAGGTTTGCGTGCCGGCTTTTTTAGGTTTGAGAACCTATTTATGACTTCTTTTTCGAGTATTTTTTCAGAATTAGATTCATTAATATCGCAGAAATCGAAGGAATGAGCAGGTGAACTCCAATTGCAGAAATATAAAGCCCATTCCATGCTCCTACTATGAAACCGGAAACAACGATAACAATCGAAATAATGAAAATCCTACCGAATACCGTTTTGTTCATGTCTTTCTTCGTGTTCCTTTTGATATCCATACGGTGGAATAAAAATGATAAGAGGATCGAACATGCGACTAGTAGCAAAACGAAATCGAGTTCCAATAAGCCACTCCCGTTCTATGTATTATAAATAATAATTGAAGGTGGTACCATTTTAGAATGTTTATACATAAGAGGTCAAGGATACATTTACAAGCATGCTATAATGATGGATAGGAAATTCTCTTTAAGAGAGCCAGTTTACCTTGAGGAGGTAATTTATTGCTACGTCTTTATTCAACCATTCATTCTTTCATTTCTGCTTGGCGTGACGATCCTCGTGAGAAAGGGGCCTGCTTAGGACAGCGTTACGAAGTGCAAGAGATTCTTGGTGAAGGAAGTTACGGGATTACATATAAGTGTCTAGATTATACAACAGGTAAAGAGGTAGCCGTGAAACAAGCAAGACCTAGCAAAGGTGACTACGCAGTGAAGCTTCTATTTCAAGAAGCAGAGATCATTAGTGAGCTTCAGCATCCGGATATCCCCGCTTTTATCGATTTTTTTAAAGAGAAGGGAAGAAGTTATCTTGTCATGTCCTATATGGAAGGGGATACGCTGGAAGATCTGATCTTTGGACAGGGAATAAAGTATGATGAAAAACAAACGGTTCTCATTACACTTCAGCTGCTTCATCTCGTGAAATATGTTCATAAACAAGGTTACGTCCATCTCGATCTACGTATTCCTAATGTTCTTTTTCATGGTGGAAGATTGCTGCTGATTGATTTTGGTCTGGCACGTAAAATAGGAACAGCTCCGTTGTTACCTAAATCTTCTTTTTTTGCGAGGCTTTCCGCTCAGCGTAGAAGCAGTACGGGAAAGGTAGCAAACGAACAAGCGGATCTGTATGATATCGGTCACTTTATGTTATTTATGCTTTATTCCACGTATGAAGTGGCGGAAATGGAAATGGAGATGAATCCTCATACTCCTCATACGGAGCAGAGCTGGCAGGAGGAACTTCGTCTTAGTGCAGATGTGAAACTTATTATTGAGCGTCTTCTTGAAAATGAACAGCCGTTTCATCGATCTGATGAACTGATAACAGCGTTAGAAGCGATGATTTTCACATAAAAAAATCCCTCTTTAATAGAGGGCGTGTGATGATTTTTAGCTTGAACTATATTTTCTACTCTTATAATAACCATGTCCTTGTTTTCCATGTTTATATTTTTGATCAGAGGAAGATCCGCGGTATCTAGGTGCGCGGTGAGAGCTACTGAACCGTCTAGAATATTTCTTTGCTGAGCTGCTATAATACCTTTTCCCTTTACTACGGCCAGTAGATCGAAGAAATTTATCAATAAGCTTCCTTAACATATCGTGTACACCCTTTCGTTACCACTTTTTAACCATCACCCAATCTATACGCTTAAAAAAATGATTGCGTTTCATATTTTACTATTATCTTTCTTTCCCCATTCTTAGGTCTTCCATCTGGAGGTTTTTTCAGTTATGAATTTGTTTTTCTCGATCCTGCTTAATAACGTAATCCCTCTTTTTTTAGTCATGACGATTGGATTCATCGTCCAGCGAACGAGAGGACTCGATATCAAGACACTATCAAATATCAATTTTTATATTTTATCACCTGCCGTTGTTTTTAATCTCCTGTACACAACGGATATTTCGATGTCATTGTTTGGACAAGTAATGGGCTTTTTTGTTCTGTTTATGCTCATGCAATATGTCCTTTGTTCCCTTGTTATTAAACTCCTCAGACTCGAAGGCGGTATGCCGGCGGCGATGAGGAACAGCGTATTGTTTGCCAATAGTGCTAACTATGGACTCCCTATTAATGAGCTTGCTTTTTCGGGTAATCCTTTAACACTCGGAGTTCAGGTGATTATCCTGATGCTGCAGTCGTTTTTACCCAATACCTATGGAATCTACAGCGTGAATGCACATCAGGTGAATAGAAAAAGAATCTGGCGAACCATTGCCGGCCAACCTGTTATTTATGCGATCCCACTCGCATTTTCACTCCGTTTACTCGGTGTTGAGCTCCCAAGTACGATTCAAATCCCGCTTAATTATTTGTATGCTGCCTTTATCGGGATGGCCCTTCTAACACTTGGTGTGCAGCTGGGAGCTATGAAATGGACGTTTGCAAAAAAGGGGAGTCTGAGTGTAGCCATCTCCGTCGCTATGAGACTTATTGGGGGCCCTCTATTAGCGGCACTCACAGTGCTGCTTCTTGGTATCGATGGGCTGGTTGCAAAAGCGCTTATCGTATCATCCTCTGTACCGACGTCGCTCAGCAGCATGATTCTGGCTGTTCAGTTCGACAATGAACCGGAATTTTCATCTCAGACGGTCTTTTTTTCGACACTTCTGAGTACGCTGACAGTAACAGGGACGATTGCGCTTTTAAACATCTAAATGAGTTTGAAAAATAAGGACTTGAGGCATTTACCTTATTTATCCATATTGTATATAATCGAGGGGAACCGTAAATACCCAGTACATCTGCTATGCTATCAAGTCATTAGCCTTATCTTTATATTTTAAAGATGGGAAGGAGTGAAGCGAGATGCAAAAGATTGGGGTTATCGTTATTCATGGTCTCGGCCTCCAGAATAAGGAGTTTGCATTCAAGTTCATAAAAAAACTAGATCATGCCTTTGCCGGTATGATGAATGTATCTTCTTCCAAACCTTACATTGATATTGAACCTGTGTACTGGGGAGATGTTTTCGGTGATCATGAGGATCGGATTTATCGTGACCTGGTTGTAAATAAAAAACTGCGATACAAAAAGCTTAGACGATACTTACTGTATTATCTAGCCGATGCTGTTGCTTATCAACCTGTAGATACGAACGGACATAATTACGATGCGGTCCATCAATCCATAAGTAATGCACTCCACTGTTTATCCCAGCGTATAGGTAATACGGCTCCCCTTTTCGTTGTTTCCCATAGTTTAGGCACCGTGATTGCTAGTAATTTTTTCTATGATCTGCAGTTTATTTCAAGACACTCTCCAGGAGTTATTGATACCTCTTCTCCGTTGGAGCGGGGGGAAACACTGACTCATTTTTATTCACTCGGGACTACATTGCCTCTCTGGAGCCTTCGCTATCGTGATTTTAGTAAACCGATTCGGATTCCTGCATTAGAAGGAAAAGATTTATATCCTGGCCTTGAAGGAGAATGGGTTAACTTTTATGACAAAGATGATATATTAGGTTATCCTCTACGTGAGATTGATCCCGCTTATGAGAAGGCTGTTAAAGCCGATGTAAGTATTAATGTCGGAAACTTACTGACTTCTTGGAATCCATTCTGTCACACGAGTTATATGAGAGATAAAAAAGTCGTAAATCACATTGCTGATCGGCTGGCAGTCGCCTATCGTTATATGAATACTGAGTTTCCTCAGCGGTAAATGATAAAAGAAAAAGCAATGACAAGGCTTCTCGAAAGGTAGAAGTCCTGGCCATTGCTTTTTTATATGCTGGTGTTTTCGTTTATTTTACTCAGCCGCACCTTGGTTTAACGAAGCCTTATACGGTATCGATTTACGTTTATCACGTAACATAAGATAGAAGAAAGCAGAAGCCGTCACATAGAGGAGACCTGTAATCGTGAAAGTAATAGCATATCCTTGATAGCTGCCGAAGGTGGTCACAAGATAAGATTGAACAGGACCCATCGTAGCCCACCCTGTCATAAAAGCGGTCTGCATGAGAGAATTGGCAATACCTCTCCTTTTTTCAGACACATGATCAATTAATAGGGAAGAAAAAATAGGATTTGCTGCATTCATTAAAGCTTGTCTAAACAGGAAAGTCACGGACGCCATAACAAGTGAATAGGTGTATCCTGTGAATAAAAGAAACGGAAGAGAAAGAATTTGAAATATAACGACTGCTTTAACCGGTCCGACTTTGTTTGCGAGCGAAGGACCAATCATCATCGATACGATGGTCATGATTTGCCCAAGCGAGATCAGGATACTCATCAGACTAAGGCTGATATCAAATCTGTCGGTAAAGTAAAGGTTTAAGTAAGGGACGACAAGACCTGAACCTGTTCCGATTAACAGTTGGGTAAAGAAAAACAGACGGATGAATTTCCAATCGGAAGCAGAAGATTTTTGATTATGTATTTCTATTTGTGCGGAGTCAAGATCAAGCTGTTTAGGAAGTAGGGCAAGCTGTTTATTATGTATAGCTGATTCTCTAACAAAAAATAAAGGTAACGTTCCTAAAACAGTAGCCATTCCGCCAATGAGAAGAACATACTGTAGGCTTGATACACTGCTCATTCCTGCTGATTTCAGTACATCCGCGAGAATGCCTCCGCCAAGACTTCCGATGACTTGTGCTGCAAGTACAAGCGAGGCATGAATACTGAACAATCTTAGTCTATTGTTTTTCGTTACATTGGCTGCAAGGAAAGGAATAGCTAGTACTTGAAAGAAGGAAGCAAATATACCAGAAGAAGCAGCAAGAAAGAGGATACTGGTTTCACCTTCCACAAAAGAGCGTCCCATAAACGTCATTCCACTACACAACGCCCCTATAACGAGAATAGGTTTACGGCTCATCTTGTCTCCCATCAGTCCGATGGGAATAAATAGGAGTGCAGTAGCAATAGACTGAATACTAATAACCCTGCCGTTCATCGAGACATCAAATCCGAGATCTTGAATGTACAGATTATACAGAACGGAAAACATCCCACCACCCATCTGATAAAGTATATTGGCAAGGAAAAAAAGCTGGATATTACGAGGCCAGCTTGTAATCTCTGCTTTGATATTGCGCCAAAGTGTCATGTAGAAGCCTCCTGTATTTTCTATTAAGAACTGGAAAAGAAGGAAAGTCAAGGTTGCGAGAGGATGAGGAATATGGATATTGTCTATCCAGCGAAACTTAGTCCGGGAGATCTGATAGGAATTACCGCACTAGCCAGTTATGCAGATCCAGTGGAAATGCTAAGGGCCACAGCATATTTTACTGGAATGGGTCTTAGAGTGGAGATCGGTCAAAGTATATTTCGTCAGTATGGTTACTTAGCAGGAACGGATGAGGAAAGGGCCAAGGAATTAAACGATATGTTTCAGAATCCGGAGATTAAGGCCATCATTTGTGCACGCGGAGGATATGGGACAGCGCGAATTGCGGATTTACTTGATTATGATAGCATTAAGCTTAACCCTAAAATTTTCTGGGGGTTCAGTGACATCACCTTTTTACATCAGGCGATATATAAGAATACGGGACTCATTACTTTTCATGGTCCGATGCTGTCATCCTTAAACGATAGTCCGCTTCATCCTCTTACGCTAGCGGGATTCCAACAATTGTTCTCGCCCATAGTGATGGAGTATACCGAAGAGATTTCTACACTGACTTCCATTGTGGAGGGGACAGCAAGCGGAGTCGTTGTTGGCGGGAACTTGTCGCTCATCGTATCCAGTCTGGGTACACCTTATGAAATAGATACTCGAAATAAACTTCTGCTCATCGAAGAGATTAGGGAAGAGCCATACCGAATTGACCGAATGCTGGGGCAATTACTGCAAGCAGGAAAACTGACGGAGGCTTCAGGCATTATTGTTGGGAATTTTCATGAGTGTGTGCCGGATACGAATAAATCTTCATTTACTTGTGAGGAAGTTTTGACTCACTATTTGAAAAAAGCAGATCGGCCTGCGCTGACAGGTTTTGATATTGGACATTGTTCTCCAAACATTGCAATCCCGCTGGGTCTCGAAGCAGAACTTTCTACAGAAAAGAAATCGCTTATATGGAAGAAACCTGCTGTAATTTGATCATATATGAGCTTTTTTGCTTATGAAGAAGGAAAAAGAAGCGTCCATAGCGTAGCTATTATAGATAAATAGCGTAATGTCAATTAGAGGTTCCATCTAGAACTGTGCGCCAAAAGGGGAGAGTAGGGTGAAAGATCAATTTGCAAATGAGGTTGGGTTAATGAAGCCGGATGAACTGGAGCGATTTGTACAATTTGTATTGCAAGCGTGTAAAACAGAGCAAGATGAAGACGGAACCCATCGTACTATGCTTGCTGCGAAAATAACCAGTGAGTGGAATGATGCACTTGTGAAATCGCAGATTCATTCTTTTTCGGAAGAAGGGGCTCCCGAACATATTCATATTGTACCCAGTTCGTCAGCTGAAGGACTGCTCAAAGTTTCTTTATCTGAAGCAGGAGTACCTCGAAATTATGTGGTGTTTAGTATAGAGGATAATCTCTCTATTGGACCTCTCTCGGATCTGGTGGGACGTCAAGAGGAAATGGAAAGAATGAGGTGGCTAACAAACGAGCTGGGTCACTATTATTTCCTTTTCCACCGCCATAATTATATTTCTTCCATTCAGCCTGTTCTGGAGCAAATTCCTGCTGATAAAGTAATTACAATCTGGATTGGAAACACGGCTCATGAGCAGATTTTTCTGAGACTCATGCTATATATTCTACGAGACGTACAGGCAGAAGTAAGAGTGATCAATGCGGTAGATTCGTCTCATATGTTAGAGAGTCAAGATAATAAGGGAAAGAGATCTGCAGAAGGGGAAGAAGATGAAAGGGTAGTGGCATTCGGACAGATGGACTCTAAGAAAGTAGTGTCACTTATCCTGCATGGGATTCCTTATTTGCTATCAGATAAAGAGAAAAAAGAATATGTAGAAGAATGGCTTCAGTTTTCAAGAAGAGAAGAGAAACTTCGGATTTGGCGGCAGGGCGAATTTCAGTTTCTGCCGATCGATGCTTATGATGAACGAATCATGAGCGTAATTAATGAGATTTATAACAGTATAGATACCATCGATGATGACTACAAGAAAGGAGACTATATCAAAGCAGGATATTTCGCAGGAATGTTAATGGATCATTATCCTGAGTTAACGAGTGATATGTTCTTTGAATACCGAATCCGAGAACTCATTGGTAAGAGAAGACTTGATTTTATAGGAGCACCTACTGCTCTCTATCGCTTTTATATCAAACCGACAAAATGAATTGAAAAAGAGGTGGACAGCCCTTGACCAATCAGCATGTACATATCATGTTTGGGATGGAAGAACAAGGAATTTTGAAAGCGGCTCTTCACAAGGCAGAGATAAGACATAACCATAAAGTGATTTCATTTAATGACTGGTTTGCTTATGGACCGCTAAAGCAGCTTCATCTAGAAGAAGGAGAAAAACAACGGACTCGCTGGCTATCCGCTCGGTTGTCTAATTATGAGCCATTGTATACCTATAATCCAGATCATCAGACGGGAAGAGTAGTAGAGACGATTCAATCACTGTCAGAGGAGACGAATGTAACTCTATGGCATGGGAATCATGCACACGATCAAATTGGTATTAGGTTTGTACTTTCGCTCCTTAGAGATCGAAAGATGAATATGAAGCTTGTGAATCCGATCCAGAAGGAATCAAACATTGTAGGTAATGTTCATACGAATCCCGTGAATTTGGCACAATTGAAAGCTTCTGATTATACTCCGTTTCTACATAAAATGGATGAATTCAATTTACTTACACAAGAAGAGATAAATGCTTTTGTATTAGACTGGGAGCAGATTTCAAACGATCCTGCTCTTTTTCGGATATGGGAGAATGACCATGTAAAATTATGTTCAGAAGATGCACTGGATCAAGATCTGCGGAATGTAATCATAGAACAGTCTTCTTTATATCCAGATCAGTATGTACCTGCTTCTAAAGTAGTAAGTGAAGTAGTAAGAAAAAGAGAAGGTTACTCTCTTCGCAAAGATTTTTTAGAGTATCGCCTGCGTTCACTTATTCAAGAGAAACAGCTTCTTTTTAAAGGAGCACCAGGGCAACTCCATCGGTATCGTGTGAAGTGGGAAATGGAGGAAGTAATATAAAGATCACGTTTGCCTACACTTGTATTGGTAAGCTTCATTTAATGAGGTGGTGATGCATAATGGAATGCAGGACAGGCTGTGGTGCATGTTGTATCGTGATCTCCATTACCTCTTCAATTCCAGGAATGCCAGATGGCAAACCAGCAGGTATGAGGTGTATTCAACTTACAGATGACTTCTCCCCATTGACGTAGAGAGGGTAGTCGAATCCTATCAATATAAATATTTAATGAAAAGCGCTGGATGCCGTTAGGCTGATTCAGCGTTTTTTTGTAATTCAGAAAAGATAAAATCAACAATTCTCTCACAACATGAACAGTCATTTGTTTATTTACATATATATTATATATCTGTTATACTACAAATATAACAGATACATGAAGAGAAATGGAGGTGCAAACCGTTCATGATCATTGAACTTGATATGCAATCAGATATACCCATCTACACTCAGCTGACGAATCAGATTATTGAGGGAATCGCCAGCGGCAGTCTAAAGCCTGGAGAAGCGTTACCTTCTGTACGGAGCCTGGCATCGGATATCGGCATTAATTTGCACACAGTGAACAAAGCTTATCAGCTTCTTAAGCAAGAGGATTATATCCATATTCATCGCCAGAAAGGTGTCGTTGTGAATCCAAACGGTATGCCAGAGGCCAATAAGGAATTTAGTGATAAACAAAATGCACAGATTAGACCGCTGATTGCTGAGGCCATTTTAAGAGGGGTTACCCTGGAAGAAATGAAGGAAATGATGGAGCGTATATATCAAGAGATTGAGCCGCCCGTGAATAAAGCGGATAATAAAAAGGAGTGATAGGCATGTCGGGTATTTATTTTGTCTTGCTGATTACGTTGTTTTTACCGATGGTATTTCTTACGTCATTCATCCCTTATTTCACAAGGCAGACAGAAAGTTTTGGGATTACGGTGAGTGAAAAAGTATTCCATAGTGCTGATTTGAAAAGGATGCGTAAAGGGTATGCGGTTAGCAATTTTGTAATTCAATCTATTCTTGCTGTATTCGCCATGGCAATGACGGTTAGGAGTTCGGATTCTGCTAATGTTTCGGCCATGTGGATCATGATCTATGTACTCATAAGTATTGTGACTCAGTTTATAACCATGATTTACTTTCATAAGAAAATGAAAAAGTATAAAGCGGAACGTTTAACGGATATGAAAATTCCCCAAGCGAAGTTAACGATTGATATGAACTTCCGTAAACAAAAACTGGTGATCTCTAAAAAGTGGTATTTGATTCATGTGGTCCTGATTATAGTGACTTTTATTTTCACACTGGTGAATTACGATCTGTTTCCTGACAAAATTGTGATGCAATATGATTTCCAGGGAAATCCAACAACGATCAAAGACAAGACGCTCGGTACTGTATTTATGCCAGTCGTTATGCAGATCATGATGACACTGCTGTTTATGTTTATCAATACGGTCATTTATCGAAGTAAACAACAAGTAGATACGGAGCATCCAGAAGTGTCTTTGGAGAAAAATCGAATCTTTCGGCTACGGAATTCGGTCTTTAATTTATTTGCTTCTCTCATGCTACTCTTGCTGTTTAGCTTTATGCAATTCCAAATGTTATATCCAGTAGATCCAGTGATATTAGCTACTGTCAGCATTTCAGTCGTTGTTCTTATCTTAGCCGGTACAGGTATTTTATATGTCACGACGGGTCAGGGAGGAAGCAGAGTCAAGTCGCCTGTGGCACCTTCTTCAAAACCTCCGCGAGACGATGATCAGAACTGGAAGCTCGGGATGTTTTATTTTAATCCTCAGGATCCTTCGTTATTTGTAGAAAAGAGAATGGGGTATGGGTGGACGATTAACCATGCAAGACCACTGGCCTGGATTATTTTCGGTGGAATCATTGGGTCGATCGTGCTTGTAAGTGTCCTATTATAAATAAACAAACGTTCAGTCTATCTAAATTAAAAAACGCTAGTATCTCTCTATATTAGAGCAGACACTAGCGTTTTTTTTGTATATCGTATTTTAGTTAGAGGCGAGTTTGTTCCTCAATCACGCGTTCAATCTGTTCAGCGATGTGGGAAGCACCTTGAGCAATGTCAGCATGATCGAAGTAAAGACGAATATGACGTTCATCCAGATCAAAAGCTTGTTCAAAAAATCCCATGAGGCCTCGTGCTCTCCGGTCAACCTCTACAAGCACATGAATACCTTCTTCATCCAGGTTCATCATCAGTTCCAGCTCATGAACGCGCCCAGCGAACCGGGAACTTGGATAGTATTCAAATTCTTGTACGAAAGGAACTCCGCGTCCCAGCTTTGTAGCATGTTCACAAGTAGAGGATTTGAAATGGAATCCTAAATATTCAACTGCTTCAAAAACAGCATCCATATAGAAGTGAGGCTCCACTTTAATCGCATCATGATCTGTTGGATCAATGGCCATTTCAATATCAAGGCCTGTACTTAACCACACGGGCTGTCCGCCATAAGTAACAGGGGTCTCAAGAGGAAGCGGAAAACTAAAAGGAATCTCTATCTTTTCTCCACTGCGTAGAAGCAGGCGATCCGAGACATCAAAGCAGGCTAGTGTATGTTTGTATTCCGATTTTCGATCGTTTTGTTCTCTTATATAGCGGGTCATCAGCTGAATGTAAATGCGTTCAATTTCTTGATCCACGTGGCCTCCTTGAATGCGAACGACACCTTTCACTGTTTCACCGGGTACATAAGATACTTTCTCAAGTAAAGTGTCAATCTCAGCAGAACCGATGCCTACCTTTGCAAGCATTTTGTTAAAAAAAGACATAAATGAAAAGCCTCCTTATGATTATAAATGGTTTAATCCTATTACGTATCAGATCATCCCTTTGTTTCATCTTTAGATACAGCTATATATACCGATTTGACAGGTATGAAACGAACCGTCATTAAAAATACGCAGATTGATTTTGTTTTCCCTGTTTTTTGAGATATACTGCTATATGTAGTGTGCACCACGATTTGATAGAAACCACCCATTATACCTAACAAGGTATGATAGATTCGTAGAAGTTACCGGAGGTATCATCATGCAGTTAATTAATAAGGCATTGGTACAAGAACAGCTGGACCGATATGCAAACGAAGACTTATATCTTCATATGGAACTTACAATGGGAGCTTATGCAGCCCATAATGATAGCTCGAAGCATCCTGCTTCGAACTTTATTAAGAATATACCGGTTCGATATTCAAGAGGCACGATTGAGGGGGATACTTACTATCGTGTTGGTTTAAAGATTAATGATGGATGGGTATACACGGAAGGACTTACCCACTGGGAAGAAAATGAAGAAGGACGTGTACTGCTTGCAGGTCATGACGCAGAAGGGCGCCTCATTGTATCTTTGCTGCTCAGCAGAACATTGTTTTAGAAAGAGGGGTTCTTTATGGAACAAAAACGTATTCTAGTCGTATTACCGCATCCGGATGATGAATCATTTGGTATGTCAGGAACACTTGCTAAATTGATTAATGAAGAAGGGGCAGTGGTTACTTATGCATGTCTCACACTCGGTGAGATGGCTCGAAATATGGGGAACCCGCCCGTTGCTAACCGTATTACACTACCAGCGATTCGCAAGGAAGAGCTCAAGCAGTCTTGCCGTGCGATCGGCATTCAAGATCTAAGAATGCTTGGCTTCCACGATAAAACGATTGAATTTGAAGATCGCGATCTTTTGGATGGTGCGATATCAGCACTGATTGAGGAGCTGAATCCGTCGATCATCTTTACGTTCTATCCGGGGTATAGCGTACACCCAGATCATGATGCTACAGGAGCTGCTGTGGTGCGTGTTGTGGAAGCACTGGAAGAAGACAGACGTCCAGCCATTCAGTGTGTTGCTTTCTCGAATGGTCATAAAGAAGCACTCGGCGAGCCGGATGTATCTTACGATATTCGGAATTTCAAGCTCAATAAAGTTCAGTCCATTCAGGCTCACAGCTCACAGTTCCGCATTTTGTCGGGGGATTCTCTGCTGAAAGACAAACAGTTTCAGAAACGTTTGGAGACGGAATATTTTTGGACTTATCCTGTAAAATAAGATTGTTTAAAAAGATTTTTATAGCATGTCAAAACCTCCTGCCGAGTTATGGCAGGAGGTTTTTTGTAAGCTTATCTATTAGGAGGTAGGCCTATCAAGCAGTTGGGACCATTTCTGGATCATGGCCGGAGAAGCTTCAACGGTAAGTTTTGTACCGTCTTCCTCATAACGGGTTGATTTTACATACGCATGTTCATGTAGATAAGAGACGAATTGATCTTCACCATAAGGAATGGTGACTTCGACTTCTTTATAGTGGCCAAAGATAGCATCACGGATCGCTTGCTCTATTTCCTCAAGACCGGCCCCGGTCTTGGCTGAAACGAGAACAGCAGGCTGCCGAAGTTCTTTAGATTCAAGTGGAAGCATTCGAAGATCCGTTTTGTTATAGGCATAAATAACAGGGATTTCGTCTGCTCCGAGCTCTCGAAGTGTTGTATTGGTGACCTCAATGAGCTGCTCCGCATCAGGATTAGCACTATCTACGACATGAATTAGCAGATCTGAATCCAGCACCTCTTCCAAGGTCGAACGGAAAGCTTTGACCAAATGATGGGGCAGCTTACTGACAAATCCGACGGTATCGGTGAGAAGGAAACTTTTTCGATCTGCAAGTTCGAGCTTTCTAACGGATGTTTGTAAGGTAGCAAACAGCATATCTTTTGCAAAAACAGCTTTATCCTCGGAAGCATGATGCTTCTGTAATAGAGCATTCATAAGACTTGATTTACCCGTGTTGGTGTACCCTACAAGGCTAACTACCGGAATTTCTGTTTTTTGCCGACGTCTTCGCTGGGTTTCACGTTGTGAGATAAGCAGTTCAAGTTCCCGGCCAAGTTCGGTAATCTTATCCTCTATGCGGCGCTGAGACAGTTCTAGCTTTGTTTCACCAGAGCCTCTATTCTTGGTACCAACACCGCCTCGTTGTCTGCCTGACGAAGAACTAATACCAGATAAACGGGGCAACACATATTGTAGTCTGGCTAGTTCTACCTGCAGCTGGGATTCTCTCGATCTTGCACGTTCGGCAAATATATTCAAAATTAATGTCGTTCGATCCAGAACAGATGCATCTAGTCTTTTCTCCAAATTACGAACTTGGGAGGGGGAAAGTTCGTCGTTAAAAATAACAATGTCCACCTCTAGTGTATCCAGGAGCCTCGCCAGTTCTTCAATTTTACCCGTACCTAGATATAAGGAAGGATGTACTCGCTCCGCTTTTTGTGTAATAACAGCCTCCACGGATATATGACATGCGTCAGCCAGATTTGCGAGCTCCTCCATAGAATAATTAAAATCTTCCTGTCCCTTGCGCTCAAGACCCGCAATAATTGCTTTTTCTTTGATTATTTGTTCCATTTGGTTGTCCTCCTTAGGTTTGAACATCAAAAAAACACAGGCGGACTGCTGCCTGTGTTACGCATGAGAACTCGGCGGACATAGAAGAAGTAGGTTCAAAAAGCGACAGATTCTACAAAGCCATATTCTGACCAGATCGTAAAGATATCCAGCCGCTAAAAATATGGAGAGGTTAAATCGCTTTCCCATAGAGGCCAGCCTGCCTTAATGGCCGAATCCCACAAGAATAATAATTGAATACCCAAATAAATTAGATCGAATCCGAGTCCTCTGTCCGCACACAGTAGACAGAGTCTTTGCCTATTTAGTTAGTAGGGGCAAAAGTGAATCTTACTCGAATCCAATTTATAATCATTCCGGTATCCCTCCGTTCCTAAAGTTAGGCCTATCTTAGCACAGCAAAAATAAAGATAGCAAAAGAAAAGATAGATATAATAATTTATTACCTGCCCAGCTTGTCCTTTTATTTTTGTAAGTAAGCCATCTTTTCCTTACCATCCGCATACATATGTTCATAAAGGAGCGTGATAGGGAATGGAATTATTACTACATCGTTATTTTGAATTGAAGCAGCGAAAGAAAGCGATAGATGAAGAACTGTCCGTACTTCGGGATGAGATTATCCTGGTGATGAAAGAGGAGGGAGTGAATCTGATCGATGCAGGAGACTATACTGCAAAACTCGTAGGCCAATCCAAAAAAGAATATGATGATGATAAATTATATAAAGCACTCCCTGATGCAGACGTATGGAAGCTAATTTCAAAAGCAGATCATGCCAAAATTGCTGCACTGCTGAAACTAAAAGTGATTTCGGAGGAAAGCATTGAGCATACGTATGATACGAAAAAAACGGAACTTTTGATCGTAAATAAAATATAAGTAAAACGGCAAGGACATCTTCAGATAAGAATAGGGTAGAAGCAACAAAGAAGTAGAATGTGGTACGATAGTAACATCAAGAACAGTCAGAAAGACGGCAGGTGGCTTTATTTTATGAAAAACTTATTAGTAACTGGATATCGGGCTCATGAGCTCGGTATTTTCAACCAAAAACATCCAGGCATTCCTTTTATAAAGCAGGCTCTTCGTTCCAAACTTGTTTCGTTGATTGAGGATGGAATTGAGTGGGTTATCACACCCGGACAAATTGGAATTGATCTATGGGCTTGTGAAGTTGTCATTGAATTAAAAAAGGAGTATCCGCAGCTCAAATTATCCATTATTTCGGCCTTTGCTGACCCGGAAGCGAATTGGTCGGAGGATAAGAAAACGTACTATGAAGAAATTAAACGGAATGTGGACTATTATGGTGTGGTGAGTAAACAGCCTTATATCGGCCCTTGGCAGTTTGCTGCGAGAGACGAACTGTTATTCCGGAAAACGGATCATTTACTGCTTGTGTATGATGAAGAGACAGGCCCAGGAAGTCCTAAATTTGTAAAGGAAAAAGCACTCAAAAAGCAGCAAGAAGATGGGTATGGTATCACCATCATTCATTCTGAAGATATCCAGAACATGGCTGACGAGATGACAGGTTTTTACGAAGAAGGAGAAACAGACTGGGTGGAATAAATAGGTGGGTATGGTATCCATGCGTTGACACTGATAATCATTATCGTCTAGTATAGTGATATAGGTAATGATATTAGAGAGGGTGTTTATATCTTGTTAGTCCAACTTCGTAAAATTACGGTAAAAGAAGGTTTCAGTGAGAAGATCGTGGAGCGTTTCGGCAAACCAGGCGGACCGATGTCCGAGATTCCAGGCTTTATTGATCGATCGGTGATGGTGAAGAAAAACCGTAAAAAAGGGGAAGAAACGGAAGAAGTTATCGTCATGGTTCGCTGGGAATCAGAGGAAGCATGGAAGACTTGGGAGAAGAGCCCTGCTCACATTGAGGGTCACCGGAACAAACGAACTCAGGAGAAACCAGAATATTTGCTAGATACCGAAGTATCTATGTATCTTGTGAAAACGACTGAACAGGTGGAAGTATAATTATCTTTCTACATAATCATTGAATAATGATAGAAAGTAACCCTACGAAACATGGGACCTAGGTATCTTCCCCATTATTAATATGTTATAATTTACCACATGATTCTGATATCGTTATGAGGTGAAATAGTGCATATTTTATGGGAAAATATCTTGATTACGTTAATCCCGATTGTTTGTGTCATTGGATTTATTGTGTATCTAGTCATACCGACAAAAAGAAAATAAGAACAGAATAAGAACTCTATCGATCTTCGGATTGGTAGAGTTTTTGTTGTTTCCTGAGTTTTTCGTCCAAGCAAGTAATAGAACCAATCATATAATATAAGGGAGGTGATAAATCATGGTTAAAATATTTATTGACCCTGGTCACGGAGGATCCGATTCAGGAGCGTTAGGGTATGGTCTGAAAGAAAAAGATCTAACACTGGCGATCGCTACTCGGGTTCGTTCCATATTGCTCGCAGAATATAGTAACGTATCTATTTTAATGAGCCGGATGAAGGATGAAACGGTGACTCTGACACAGCGTACCAATGCAGCAAATACGTGGGGAGCCGATTATTTTTTATCTATACACATTAATGCTGGCGGGGGTACAGGTTATGAGGATTTCGTATATCCGGGATCTAGCACTCGCGCTGCAAACTATCAGAGTAATATGCACAATGAAATTTTAAAGTTAAATACACTTACCGATCGAGGGCGAAAAACGGCAAACTTTCATGTACTAAGGGAATCTCGTATGCCTGCCATCTTGACGGAGAATGGATTTATAGATTCAAACAGCGACGCAGCACTGCTTAAATCAGCTTCACATCTTGATTCAGTTGCTCGGGGACATGTGAATGGTCTCGTCAAAAATTTCAATCTAACAAAGAAGATTACAACTGTTCAGCACACGGTTGTTAATGGTGATACAGTATATGCTTTAAGCTTGAAATATGGAAGTACAATACAGCAGATCAAAGAATGGAATAAACTGGATAATAACTTTGCAATTCATGTAGGCCAGGTTCTACGAGTGAAATAATGTAGTTAAACTAAGGTATGTAGCTGTTGGAGCACGCTGTTGGAGCACGCTGTTGGCAAAGAGCCAAACAGGTGCTTTTTTTGATTTTAGTTACATGAATCTATTTCATAATACCTTTAGTTACGAATTTATCGTTTTAATGAGTTATGAAATTGATTAACATACATGGGAATAATAATTCGTTATAGTATAATGTTAGAAAATAGAATTTCAGGAGGGATCTGCTTGTCCGCATCACATCATCAGCACATTTATTGTGTACATTGTAATGCTGAGATTGAATCTCGGTATGATCTCTTGGTGAACCTCTCTTTTTTTTCGTTATCTGCCTATCATACCTCATGTTATTCAGAAGCCTTAAAAGGCTGCCAATCGATTTTTCTAGACGGGAGCCCAGTAAATGGTGCAGCATTTAGCTGGACTTCTGGTTTTGCCTTCCTTTTTGGAATGATTCTTTTATTTATTCCTAAAGAAAACATAGGGGGTTCAAGAGTCTGGCTCTTGAATGTGGTCTTGTTACTTTTCCCGCTAGCGCGGCTATGTTCTTGGTACATTTACGAGCGGCATCTTGATAAATAAAAGGTTGAGGAGGATAGTTTATTGAGAATTGATGAAAGCCACTCAGCACAAAACGGGGAATGAACTTGTCTCCATCGTGAATAACAATCCTATTTTATATTGAACATGCAAGAGTAAAGTCAGCCCATTAACTGATCAGTTAGCGGGCTATTTTTCATGTGCATGACTTTAGTTGAAAGGGAGCGTCACAGAATAGTAAGATTTTATGGAACAAAATAGGTGTAAAGTAGCTCTAAAGGGTCATTTCAGTTATAGAATCATTGATTTATCATTATAATGAGTATGGGACATCATGAATATTGTTTTTCGAGAGGAACGATTGATTATGAATAAAAAATTGCCGAAATGGTGGCCTTTTGCCGCAATTGGAGTGGTGGCTGTAATCCTCATGGCAGGGGCTTTGTTTATGTTTAGCGGAAAGGAAATTATGCCGTCTGCTGGAGGGAACGGGCAGGCAGAAGAAGAACTGGAAGGCTATGAAGTGATTACGGTTCAGGTCAAATCGGACGGTTTCTATCCCGATAAGATTGAGGTAAAACAAGGAGTACCGACCAAAATTAATTTTAGAAAAGATACCTCCCTCACATGCATTACGGATGTTGTGTCTAAAGATTTGGATATGCTGAAATATTTGGAAAAAGGTGATAACTACTACACTGTGGATACCACGCTTGATCCCGGTTCCTATTCATTTAATTGCGGAATGTATATGTATTACGGAAATATAACAGTAATTTGACACAAAGTGACCTTATCTAATAGATCTGCGGAAAAGAATAGATAAAAGGACTGTTGCCTGATAGGTACAGTCCTTTTATCATATATAGAGTAGCTCTTCCTCATCTATGTATAATTTTTCGTATCAACCAGATAACAAAGACAAGAGCTGCAATGAGCAAAATCAATCCTGTTATACCTATATTTTGCATGATAGTGACCACTCCTTATCGTAATATATAGTAAATAATACCATTTTATTAAATGTAAACATATAGAAAATGAAAAGTAAATCTCAAATGAAGGCGGGAATTCTAACAATGAGTACATATAAAAAGCCAAAAGTAACGGTGATTGGAAGTTCTTCAATGGATCTTGTAGTCACGTCAAGTAAACGTCCTAGCGCAGGTGAAACGGTACTTGGTGAATCTTTTCAAGCGGTACCTGGAGGAAAGGGAGCTAATCAGGCTGTGGCTGCTGCGAGACTTGGAGCCGAGGTTTACATGGTAGGACGTGTTGGTGAAGACACGTATGGAAAAGCCATTTTGGACAATTTTAAGCAAAATCATGTAAACGTCAACTATGTTCAGCCGGTAGCCGAGATGGAGAGCGGGACAGCACATATCATTTTGGCTGAAGGGGATAACAGCATTATCGTAGTAAAAGCAGCTAATAATGAAGTGACCCCTGCTTATATCGATCAAGCCGCTGAAGTGATTCGCACCTCGGATATCGTACTTATTCAGCAAGAGATACCGGAAGAGACGGTTGAACATGTAGCAGAAATATGTAAAGAAGCAGGTGTCCCCCTTGTCCTCAATCCGGCGCCAGCAAGGAAAATAAGTCAGCAACTCATTGAAGATGCTGCCTATATTACACCAAATGAACATGAAGCACAGATGATGTTTGAGGAAGAGAATGTAGAGGATTCATTACGTAAATATCCGAATAAACTTATCGTAACCGAAGGAAAGAAGGGAGTTCGTTATTATGACGGCGAACAAGAGGTAGTGGTCCCTGCTTTTATCGTGGAAGCTGTAGATACAACGGGTGCAGGCGATACTTTTAATGCGGCATTTGCAGTGGCGCTGGCAGAAGGAAAGTCAATAAAAGATAGTATCTCCTTTGCTAATCTAGCGGCTTCTATATCGGTAACCAAATTCGGAGCGCAAGGCGGAATGCCGTTTCGTCATGATTTAATATAGATTTTACATGATACGGGTGATAGGGGAATAAGAGCATCGTATACTAAACTAGATTACAGACTAGAATACTTTGAAATCTTATTTCTTCTATCTTGTGAGGAAGGTGCAGATTTTATGAAAAAACCGCTGATTATTGCCCATCGAGGGGCAAAAGGGGAAGCTCCAGAGAATACAATAGCTGCTTTTGAACTTGCTTTGCAGCAGGGCTGTGATGCCTTTGAACTTGATATTCATCTATCCCAAGATGGAGAAATCATGGTTATTCATGATGACACCGTCCGTCGTACTACGAATGGTAACGGGTATGTAAAAGAGATGACGATGGCAGAACTTCAGCAGCTGGATGCCGGATCGTGGTTTGATTCCTCCTACCAAGGAGAATCGATCCCTACTTTAAGGGAAGTATTTGAGCTTGCTCCCCGTCATCTGATGATTAATGTTGAAATTAAGGGCGGGACTTCCGAAGGGGTGGAAGAAAAATTGGTTGCGCTGCTAGAAGAGTATGTCCTGTATGACAATGTCGTCGTATCTTCTTTTCATTTTGACAGCTTACGCACTTTGGAAAAATTGAATTCGAAAGTGAAAACGGGCCTACTATATGCTCAAAATTTCGCTCACCCTGAGTTATTACCGAATACTGCAGGAGTAAATGCTTTTTCTCTGCACCCATATTTCATCCACTTAGAAGAGGCAGACTTCAGATCTGTACAAAATGAAGGCTTGCAGATATATGCTTGGACGGTAAATGAAGAGAGTGTGATGAACAAGTTAATAGAAAAAGGAATTGATGGCATCATTACCGATTATCCTGGCCGATTAAAAAAAGTAATGGAACAAAAGAGAGTTAACCGCTGAGCGCGTAATCCGGCGGTCGGTTATATACAAAAAGAGAGAAACCTACTCATCCGTAGATTTCTCTCTTTTTTTTGGATTCGAAAGCGCAGAATAATTACGACGGTAAGTGGATGAAAGCCACATATTCTGCGCTTCCTGATTATCGCTTTTCTTCTTCATCCTTATCCTCATCCGTTATCCCCTGTTCATCTTCGGTAAGATTAGCAATCGTTATTGAATCAGAGTTTTTGGTCCAATCGATCTGATCGAATCTCGGATCCGGTTCGACAATAGAATCAAAACCGGCACCGCGGTCTGTTTTGTCTTCACTCATGATAGGTTCACCCTTTCCGTTATGGTTAGTTTGAGCCAAGTATTCCGTAATTATGTATCATTACCGCAGGAGAAGAAGAGTGAAACAAATAATCCTTAGGTCTATAGAGAGTGTTTTTGATAAGAAGAGTCCAATCGCACAGGCACAGCGGAGCTTTTCGTAATCTAATAGGGTATACCCTGGCTGAAAGGAGGCAAAGTAAATGGAACTGCATGAATTAAAGGGTGGGTATGATGTCCTCTGTAGTCTGGGCCATAACTGTCTTCCTGCAAGCCAGCTGAATCACAGTAAAATCCGAAATATAGCTGGAGTCATCGACTGGATGATGTCCCCTCATTTATCAGGGGTGAGTGCGCTGCTACGTGATCGATTCCGTCATGTCATGCTAAGAGATAATCTCAGGTATCACGGGGCAAGTTCTGATTCAGGTTGTTATGTCATTCGGGACGCTGCCTATGATCTGTATTCTGTTCATGATTTTCCGATGGAAGATAACGATCCCGATATCCTTGAAAGCTATTCAGGCTTGAAGCAAAAACTAGACTATAGAGCAAACCGGTTTTTGCAGCTTATGCAGAGTGGTAAGCGAATCTTTTTTTTACGAACCGAAGCCACTTCATATGAAACGGAAGAGTTGTTACAAGTTCTAGATGACCTCGTGGTAGGTGATTATAAATTACTAGTAGTAAATCACGCGCAGGTATCGGATATAGTTCAGATTGATTATCAACTGCCGAACGTCTGTACACTGCTCATCCCAGAGGTAGCAAACATGTTTCAAGATAACCACACCTTATGGCGAACCATTCTGGGAGGAATCTATAACACCATGACTAACGAAGAAATAAATACCTATCTATTACAAAATTACAACACATGAAAAATTCACATAAGAAATGAGAGGTTTCTTGTTCCATTTGATCGAGACCATACTCCTACTTTACCTATCGTGAAAAACGAAAAACATCCGGTTCATGAACGTAGACCATGTCGCCGGATGTTTCTATAAGAATTATAAAGTAATCACCGTGTCTTGGGATAACGATGCTTGTACATCAATAATTCGCTGATTTCGGCTTCCGCGGAAAAGAAGCGTGGTATCTTTCAATTCCATTTGGAAAGGACCATCGATGATGACATCACAAAGCTCAGCAAGCGACCGCATGTCTGGATCCTCCAGCAGCTTTTCATAGACAAAACCGGTATAAGCCCAAAGGGTTTTTTCTGGACAAAGCTCTTTATACTTCCGAACAAAAGCTGTACATGCAGGGGCGGAGAAGAAAGGATCTCCCCCGCATAAGGTCAGCCCATCAAGCAATGGGTTGTCCGCAATTTCCTGGATAATGCGCAGTTGTTCTTCTTCCGTGAAAGGTTTACCTGCCCTGAAATTCCAGGAAGATGGATTAAAACAGCCAGGACATGCATGCTTACAGCCACTTATAAAAACAACAGCCCGAAGACCCGCACCTTCATTAATAGATTCTGGAATATAACCGCAGATGTGTAAAGGGATCATAGATGTTTAACCCGGTCTCTGACTTCCGCTTGTTTAGCTGAATTGAAACGAACTGTGTAATCTCCAGTTAAATATCCAGTTACTCTGCGAAGTCGGCTAAAATGAATGTCATTTTCATTTATTCCACAGCTTGGACATTCTGTACCAATGACACCTTCATAGCCGCAGGAAGGACAGCGATCTAATGGGTGGTTGACTGAGAAATATCCGATATTTTGAGACAGCGCATATTGTACAATTCGGCGGAATGCATCCTGATTATTACGGGCATTTCCATCCAGTTCTACATAAGAGATCGCTCCTGCATTGCATAGTTCATGGAATGGTGCTTCCAGCTGAATTTTCTTCGCGGCCGAAATCGAATAGTACACAGGAACATGGAAAGAGTTCGTATAGTAATCACGATCATTAATTTCAGGTAGAATTCCGTATTTATTTCGATCCAAAACGGTGAATTTTCCTGACAAGCCTTCTGCTGGAGTAGCAAACAGGGTAATATTCAGATTGTATTCATCCCCTTTTTTGTCACAGAATTTCCGCATGGTTTCAATAATATGAACTGCTTCTTTGTAGGATATTTCGTCTTCCGCATGATGTTTTCCATATAATGCTTTCATACATTCAGCAAGTCCAATAAATCCAATCGACAATGTTCCATGCTTCAGTAGGGCTGCTACGGGTTCATCAGGATTCAGATGTTCGCCACCTTCCCAGACACCTTCCCGCATCATAAAGTCAGAGGCTTTTGCAGGTTGAACAGATTGAATAGCGTATCTATGCAGCAGCCCTTCTAAAGCGATCTCCATTACACGGTGTAAATTCTTGTAGAATTCTTTCATATCGGGTTCTGTCCGTTTACGCAGCGCAATCCCATGTTCAATGCCAAGCTTCACAAGGTTAACCGTATTAAAAGAGAGATTTCCTTTTCCGCTTTGACGGTTGCGGCCAAACCGGTCAGCGATCGTACGCGTGCGGCAACCCATGGTAGCAATAATGGTATCAGGTTCATTTTCACGATAGAACGGCAAATTAAATGTAGCATCGACATTTACGAAGTTCGGATATAATCTCCGGCTGGAACATTCGAGCGCTTTTACAAAAATATCATAGTTAGGTTCACCTGGAGCTTGGTTAATCCCTTGTTTACACTGGAAAATATGTTGAGGGAACACAGGTGTTTCTCCATGGCCGAGTCCTGCGATTGTAGCATCAAGAAGCGCATTGGATACAAGTCTTCCTTCAGCAGACGTGCATAATCCATAGTTTAAGGACGTAAACGGAATTTGACCGCCTGCCCGGCTGCTCATCGTATTTAGGTTGTGAATAAGGGATTCAGCCGCTTGTTGGGTCTCTTGAATGGTTTCATTCATGGCAAAAGCGTAGGCTTTCGGACAAGTCGTTTGTGCGAGTTCACTATTCATATGGATATGTTCCTGATCTAGTTCTGCTGTTTCTTCAAATAATTGTTTTCCTTTTCGGAAGTGCTTTCTAAAGGAACGTGCTACATAAGGAGCCAGGTCCCAATCGATTTTGTTGGCAGAAACACCGCCAAATTGACTGTTTTGCTGGGACTGAAAAATAATAGCGACAAGTGACATCGCTGACATGATCGATTGAGGGGTTCGAACAGAACCATTTCCTGTATTAAATCCGCGTTCTAGAAGCCGATCAAAAGGAATAAAGATGCAGTTCGTTGTACCGAGCGCATATTGATCAAGATCGTGAACATAAAGTTCGCCCTCTGTTATAGCTTGAGCAACCTGTTTGGGAAGGACATGCTTCATGACATGTTTTTTCGCAGTTTCAGATCCGATTTTACTCATCTTTCCACTGAAAGAGTCTCCATTCAAATTTGCATTTTCTCTAAGCAGATCGGTGTCCTTACTGCCTAAGATTTGGTCCATAATATCTGTGAGTTCATCTGCTTGTTTAGGGTTAGGTATGAATGCTTCTAATTTTGCCATATGAATGATCTCCTTCTAATTCCGTTTTCTGTTATGTGTTGTTTGTTTTGGATGATTTATATGTTTTAGTAATGCGGTACACACTATATATTGATCTATTTGAGTATCATACCTACAAGATATACTCGAAGTGTATGACAAAAATCACACTTTAACATGCTTAAAATCCATAACAGAGAGTTAAAAAAGGGCACAAACCCTTATCCATAGTGGGAGGAAGAGCTATGCAATATGAGGTGAAAAAACATAAAAAATGATAGGAGAATGATTTATAAATATAATCAATAAAAAACAGATATAGAAAAGAAATACGGATGCAGAAGAAACTAGGATGTGGTATGTTGTAAAAGTGCAATAAATCACAATAAGTAACGATACTTACTCCTTACATTGTCCGTATACCTCATCTTCAAAAAAAGAAGGGTAACGGATTTACATATATATAGATAGAATTGGATGGAGGAGAAAAATTGAATACAAATTCACTGAATGATTCGGCAGATAACAACGTAAATAAGAGTGCCGACTTTCCGAAAACCGGGTTGCTACTTGCTGTTTTATTGTCGGGTGCCTTTGTAGCTATTCTTAACGAGACGTTGCTGAATGTAGCTTTATTTCAAATCATGGGTGACCTGAGTATTGAACCTCACCTGGCACAGTGGCTTTCGACTAGCTATATGCTTGTCATCGGTATACTGATCCCCGTATCTGCGTATTTAGTTCAGCGGTTTACAACAAGACAACTTTATCTATCTGCAATGGCCTTATTCCTGATCGGGACAGTCCTTGCCGCAATCAGTTCAAGCTTCGGTATTCTTCTCTTAGGAAGGGTGATTCAAGCCGTCGGTACGGCTGTGCTGATTCCACTGATGATGAATATTATCTTGGCTGTCATTCCTATGGAGCGCAGAGGAGCTGCAATGGGACTGATTGGACTTGTTCTTATGTTTGCACCCGCAATTGGACCGACATTATCCGGTTTTATCCTGCAGCATTTATCATGGCGCTGGTTATTTATTTTGGTAGCTCCGATCGTTGCCTTAACGCTGATCTTCGGATTTATGAAGTTGCGAAATGTTACCAGTACAAGCAGACCGAAACTGGATGTGTTCTCCGTTATTCTTTCTACGATTGGTTTTGGAGGGATTGTATTCGGATTTGGAAGTATGGGGGAAGGCGGCAGCACAGCGATTCAGAGTTATGTGATCTTTATTATCGCGATTGGTGCTATATCTCTTGGTCTCTTTGTGTGGAGGCAGATGAAGTTGACTGTACCTGTTATGGATATGAAGGTATTTATCTATCCGATGTTTTCTGTTGCTGTTGTATTATCCATCATCGTAATGATGACCATGTTTGCTATGATGCTCGTTTTACCTCTTTATTTGCAGCAAGTGATGCTTTATAGTACTTTGATGACCGGACTTGTCATGTTGCCTGGCGGACTTCTGAACGGACTCATGTCGCCAATCATGGGGAAATTATTCGATAAATATGGACCACGGGTGCTTCTTCTGCCTGGGATGTTGATTATGATTGTTACAATTACTTGTTTCTTATTGCTGCCTTTACAGTCTGCTTGGCTTGTGGCCGTTCTTCAAACTTTCTTAATGATATCTATTGCCATGATTATGATGCCTGCACAAGCCAATGGACTGAATGCCCTTCCTGCCGAGTTATATCCGCATGGGACAGCAGTTCTGACTACGCTGCAGCAAACGTCAGGTGCTCTGGGAGCAGCAATCTTCATCTCGATTATGCAGAATGGGGAGAAGAAAGCGCTAAGCGGCATAGCGAATCCTGGAACGGCTGAATTGAATGCAGCAATGACTGCGGGTGTAATGGACGCATTTAAGATTGGACTGATTCTCGCTTGTCTCGGTTTCGTCCTTGCTTTGTTTGTGAAAAGAGTGGCAGGACAGACAGCGAATAGTACAGCATCTTCAGTACTTAGCGAGACGGAATTTGTTACAGGAACGGCAACTGTAAAGGGAAAATAAATGAGTATGCAATAGTACTTACTGAATCCTATATGGCAGAGTAGAATGCAATATGAAAAGGGGGATCAAATTGAACTCAATTTGATCCCCCTTTTTTTGTAGTTATTAGGAATTACAACACTTATCTCCTCTCATTTGCTAATTAGTGGTAAAATAATGTCTTGAAATGAGGTGGGTACAGATGAATACGCCGAAATGGCTAACTGCAAGGACAGTATTCATTGGATTTTTATTACTGTTAATCATGAGTTGGGCAGGGAATGTATGGTATTACTTCGGGGCAAGACTCGATAAACCTTTGTTTCTCACGCATTTGGGCAGTTACGATGTAAACCAAGAAGAAATTCCAATTTATTATCTGGAGAATAAAACGGGTGATAACAGGGTCATATATATCAAGTTTGATGAGCTGCCTTATTCCAGCTACCGAATCGAAGAAGTGAAGGAATATACACACCATGTACTAAAGGTCCTTTACTATAAGCCACTAAGAGAAGAAGATGAGCAAAATGAACAGCAGGAACTTGTAATTCATGAAATGGAAGTGGTGTATCAAGGGATTGAGTCTGAACGAATCCCGATCGGTGAAATTCGTATTGAGACTTTTGATCAGTCAGATGAAGATTCCATTGTCCTTACTACGTCAAGCGGCGGTTTTCCTGATGGCAGCGGACTTACGGCTCTTCGGATGAAAGAACCCGCAATCCTTGAACACGTGTCTCTAAATCAGTCTGATATCGAACCGGTTCTTCAGCTTATGGTGAATGATACGGACTATTCCGATCTACAGGAATGGAAACTGAACGAAAATGACCCCATTCGAATTAGCTACAAGTGGAATCTTCCGATGAAGGGTGAAGGATCAATGAGGGTATATAACCCCGTGGTTCAGCTTCATTTTAAACGGGAAGATGGTTCAATCAGGGTAGAAGCAATAGCGATTAATGAGAGTTCTGTTTATTTCTCAGAAGAGCAAGTGAGGTCCTATATACAAGAGAGGTGAATGGATTGGAGTATTTATTGCGTACAAAGGTCACGACACCCCTTAGGAGAATGGGGATCGGCTTTATTTTCATAATCATTAAAGTTAACTTTCATATTAATTTCTATTCATTTGATATATTTGCTGATTTTATAGGATATTTCTTGATTTATCGGGCTGCTGTGGTATTAAGCGAAAAAACATCTGTTTTTCATGTTGTATCATGGCTTGCTCTTTTGCTATCCATCCTATCCTTGCCTAAGGATTTCATGCCGTCAGTAAGTACTGCTGAAACATTTCAAACCATCTCGGTTGCAAACCATATCTATACGCAAGGCTTAGAGTTATTCATGATTATACTCCTATATTTCATATACAAAGGTCTTTGTGATCTTCCTTTATGGTACTATATAAGATCGGGTTTACTAAAACAGTCGATGCAAAAAAGATGCTTATGGCTGATAGGTTGTCTGATGCTTAAAATGCTCATCTATCCATTTTTTCTTAATCTAGTTGAGGATAAGCTCGTTTTTGTCATTGTTCCTGTGCTGCTTTCGGTTATCCTTTATATCCTTTTCGTACGAGTACTGTACCGAATGGCAAAAGCGGCCGAGCAGATCAGAGGATGACGTAACAAAATATTATGCGACGAGAAGGAAGGAAGAACACGATTGAAGTACAAAGAACTGATCCATTCATCAAAGAAGCGTAAGACTACATTTATAGGATTAGGGTTATTATTTATTTTGCTAATCTTATGGGCGGGAAACATTGGGTATTACAACCGTATGCAACTTAAAAAACCGGTTTTTCCTACTCACTATTTGACGACAACGATTTTCAATGGAACAAACTTGATGGAAATTGATTTTATGGAGAACAAAGGACCGGGGAAGAAAGTGCAGTCTATCTTGATCGAAGAATTCAATAAAGAATCATATTCAAAAAATGAAAGAGGACGTTATAAATATCAGTTGTCCTACCAAATGCATTTTAAATTTACCGAAAAAGATCTGGAGTATTTGCCTGATCAAAGTAATGAACTCATCGTAAACACCATAACTGTAAATTATGATGATGGCACCTCGGAACAGGTTCCGATCGGTGAACTTATCTTCCGTGCCAATCCAGAGAAATCTCAGGATTTAGCCTTGATTCACGGGGGATCTTCTTCTGACGGTTCGGGATATGAAGTGTTTGAGATGAACTCAGATGCAGTACTTGAGAAAATTGAATTAAGTCATACCGATAAACTAAAAGATTTATTCCAGCTTCGTGTGTATGGCAAACCATATGATCAAGTTACATACCCTAAACAAATTAAAAAAGGCGATAGCATCCATTTTCAGTATGCGTCTATAGAACCGAGACTCGCGAAAGATGGGTTTATCTCTTATTCCGTAGGAATTTTAGTTCATTTTAGATTGCCAGACGGTTCCAAAATCGTTTACGATCTTCTGACAAGCAACCATTTTTATTATTCATCGGATGAAATTAAAAAGATTGTGCGAGATGGGGGTGCAGTGAAATGACCAACCTCTCAATTCAGCACATCAGTGAAAAAGCACTTCGCCGATTGGCATGGGGATTTACCTTGCTTATATTGGATATTAATATCATGGGGTTTGATATTTTTAATGACTTGTTAGGGTATATACTCATTTTATACTCGCTTTCTTCCTTAGAAGCGGAGTCTGCTCTATTTCAGAAAGTGAAATGGATTACGTTACTTTTTTTAATCGAATCTTTTATAACCGATTGGTTTCCGAATAAAAATGTGGGGCTATGGTCCCCGGACATATCTCTGTCCTCCATTGTCTATGGGCAGGTGTTCTCCTTAGTCGATTTACTGATGATCATACTGCTGTTTACTTCACTTGGGCAATTATCGATATGGCAACAAATGAGTGATCCATCGCTGGAAGAGGCATTCATAACTAGACGCAAAGCATTCATTGGTTTACTTGTACTTCAGCAATTTTTCTATCCTTTTATTATCAATTTGGAACAAGAATGGGAAGTTGTTATGACGATATTTGCAATCTTATACGTGTTTTTCATGTTCTTATTGATTCGGCTTTTGTTTCGCTTGGCTAATGCATATGGTGCGGTACACCAAGGACAAGATAAAGATACGAGTAATATGCAGAGCGGTGATCCATACTTATAGAATGGTTACTTATTAGAACGGATAGTAAATAGAGATAGAAGGGAGAAATGATTAATGGCAAGAGAAGTACACGCAGTACCTTTTGGTTATGAACCGCCGAAGGAAATGTATAAAGGATCACTGATCTATTATGATGATTTTGAGAAAATAACAGATATACAGTTATCTGAGGCATACCATACAGTAAAGGAACGTAAATTCACAAAGTTCATTCTCTATCCACTTCATGAAGCGACAGTAAAACGGATGACGAATCACCCAGTGCTTCCATTTTACAAGAGAGAAGACCGTTTGCATGAATGGAAAAGAGAACAGAATGATAGCATGATTACCGTGGAGAATTGGGAAGGCAAAAGAAAAAAATATACGCCAATGGAAGCGGCACTACGACATGTAACCGAGAAGTACAAAGGTCCTTTTTTTCTGATGCTGTCAAGCGAATATGCGAACTGTTTTGCTTCTTATCCTTTTTTTGATGACTGGATCACTAAGATTAGATTGATTCTCATTGATGATCCTAAATTTACGCATCCAAAATTAGAAAAGAATCAGCACCGATGGGAAGTTTTGTAATTGAGAGAAGGAATTTCGGGATTTTCCGAGTTCCTTCTATACATATTAGATGTTCCATCGCATAACTTGATTAAAGCCCATGGATACTACTCCTACATCATTATGAACGCAAAGGAGATCTACAATGACAACAGTGCTACAGGTGGGAACAGGCATCGCGTTTTTGTTGCTAGGGATGAGTAAGTTTATGTCCAAAGAGGTGGCCGCCAAATATACAAGTTTCGGCTTACCGAAGTGGTTTAGTTATGTGATGGGAATCTTAGAAATGCTGGGGGCTATCTTGCTCTTTATTGGTAGCTGGAATCTTTTGCTTGGAGCAGTTGGAGCTTTTTATCTTGCGATTATGATGGCAGCGATGGTTGTTATACAAATTAGACTCGGAAAAGGATCCATGTCGGGAGTCTTATCTTCTGTTACGTTAATGATGATCTGTTTTGTTATTGTGAGCATGAATCTTGTAAGTATATCGTAAGCAAAAGAAAGACTACATTTTCTTATTATTAGAAAATGCGGTTTTCTTTTTTTTTGAAAATTCATTGGTGATAAATGGAATTAAAAAAACTCTCTATTTTTTAATTCAAAATCAATAAATTTGTTTACATAATATTGAGTATGTCTATATATTCATAATTACATATATTTTTATGGATTGTAATGACATGTCTTCGATATTTATAGAGAGAGAAGGATTGAAGCATGGATATTTTTTACGCACTCTTACCCGCTATTTTCTGGGGGAGTCTTGTTCTGGTTAATGTCAAAATTGGGGGAGGACCCTACACCCAAACGCTTGGAACTACGTTAGGTGCGTTGCTATTTTCAATAGGATTATACATATATGATCCGGTTCATCTGGATATGAAGACAATAATCATTGGTCTCATTTCCGGGTTCTTCTGGGTTCTGGGACAAGGGGGACAGCTGAAAACAATTGATGTGATGGGTGTCTCCAAAACATTGCCTATATCTACCGGTATGCAGCTGGTGGCGACAACGTTATTCGGGGCCTTTATCTTTAACGAATGGAATTCAGGGAAATCGGTCACGTTAGGAATCATTGCACTCGTACTTATTGTTACCGGGGTCATTTTTACATCCATTAAAGGAAAGAACGAAAAAGACGACGGTAAAGGAAACTTAAAAAAAGGTATTTTTATATTACTTGTATCTACCTTTGGTTATCTTGTCTATGTGGTTATCGTTCGTTTATTTGGAGTAGATGGTTGGGATGTACTGCTTCCGCAGGGGATCGGGATGGTGATTGGTGGTGTAGTCCTTACGGCAAAACACAAACCATTTAACACTTATGCACTTAAAAATATTTTACCGGGCCTAATTTGGGCAGCGGGGAATATGTTCTTGTTTATTTCGCAAGATAAGGTCGGGGTGGCTACAAGTTTTACCCTTTCTCAAATGAGTGTAGTAGTAGCTACACTAGGCGGGATCTTTATATTAAAAGAACATAAGACAAAACGACAACTCGTTTTTATTTCCATCGGAATTATCCTTATTATTATTTCTGCGGTTCTACTTGGAATCTCAAAATCCTAGAACAAAACCCTCAGTGGAAGGTCTTAGACCGAAACTGTGGGTTTTTCTTTATAATATTGTATAGCTAGTTCTTTAAACCTCTCCGCAGCACAAGATAAATAATGTCCTTTCATCCAGCATAGCGATACCGTTCTTGAACTGCCGGCATTCACAATACGGCGCAGCACGATACCCGAGTAAGCAGACGATGTCCATGATTTGGAAGGGACGATCGCAAGTAACTGTCCTGCAGCAACCATACGTTCTACAAGGATCGGATCTTCGCTCTCTAGTGCGATAGAGGGCTGTATGCCAGCCATTGCGAAACAACGGTCGGTAATGACACGTAGACTGCTAGAAGCAGGGGCCATAATAAAAGATTCGTGCCTAACCGCTTGCAGATGAATCGTCTCTAAGCTGGCAAGCGGGTGAGAATCCGGCAGGGCTAGAAGGAGTTCCTCATTGTACAAACAAACCCTTTCCATGGTTTGCGGTAAGATCGGCATACTAGTCAAGCACAGGTCATGATGATAGCTTCCCTCCACATAGGGCACAATCGCTACATTAAACTCCGGAAAGTTCTCCTTAAACTTCATAATAAGTTCTGGAACATCTTGAGTATGTACGTCTATTGCCAGCTGAACAGAACCTTTTTTGCCATCGGTTGTATCTTGCAACTGTTTTTTACCTTCCTCCAGCAGCTGTAAAGCTTCTGTCGCATATTTCAAAAAAATTCTTCCGTTCTCATTTAGACGTATATATTTTCCCAGTCGATCAAACAAAGGGGTATTCAATTCTTTTTCCAGCTGACGAATTGCTTTGGTTAATGCGGGCTGTGCCATATGTAATTCTTCAGCTGCACGGGTCACATGTTCCAGTTCGGCAACTTTAATAAAATAGGATAGTTGAGCAAGTTCCATCAAGATTAACCTCCATTCTGACAGTGAGAACACACTCTACCCAAGCTCCTATTATATTTAAATTTTTCCCATGTGTAGTATGAAGTTGGTTACAAAATGATGAACATACTTCAAAAAAACGGGTGAATTCCAACTATTTATCTTCCTAAGTGTTTAATGTATAGAAAGAATACAATGGGATTAGAAAGAAGGGTTCTTCTTATGAAAAAATGTTGGAATCATATTGTATCTGGTTTATTTATCTTCTCGGTTGTTGCTGGCTCTTATGCTACCGCATCATTGGCAGATGCAAGAGAAATGCAAAAAGAGGTTTCCATAGATGATAAAAGTTCTTCCTACGGATCTAAAGCTGCAATTCAGAATGATGTATATATTCTTCCTTTAAGAATGATCCATGAATTAGCGAAAGTGGAGCTAACCTGGGACAACGTCCATAAAAGAGCAGAGGTCAAATCACAAGGGAAAAAGTATATAATCACCGCTGGAGAAAAGATAGTTCAGACAAGCGCTAACCCGGTTCGACTTAAAACACAAGCTGAACTGCGCAATGGCAATATCTTTGTCCCAGCCACTTTATTGGCAGAGATGTCCGGAGCAAAAGTAACCTTATCCGAGGACGATGTTGCAGCAACGTTCACTACAGCCAATTACTATAAAATGCATCCTGAGGGAGAGCCAAATATTACTCTGCTTCCCATGAAAATAGGGAAATATGATTATATCGAAGGGATGAAGCTAAAAGTCTCAGGAAAAACCTACTCCTTTCCCGATTGGAAAGGAATGTGGGGATGGAATTATAAACCTGAATTGATTACGGAAGACATTTCTGGAGACGGCCACAAAGAAATTATTGTCGTGAACACGCTGGGGTATGGTACGGGACTATTCAATCAAGAAATTAAAGTATGGAATCCAGTAACCCTGAAAGAGGAAAAGGTCGATTCGCTTAAAAAGATAATAGAAGAAAATATAGAAAAATCTACGATTAAGGCAGATAAGAATCAAATACAGATTAGCCTTCAGATCAAAGGGTACAAAGAGCCAATCACTCAAGTGATTAAAGATCCGTATGCGAGCGAAATGAGTTTGAATGACGGTCTTGGTTTTGGCGCATGGGAGAGATACATGGTAACTGACGGGAAACTAATGATGCGAGCAAGTGCGAACTATACAAATACATCTCCCGCTGGGGATCTCATCGTGACGTATCAATATAAAGATCATAAATATCAAGCTGACGAAATAAAGTATGAACCGCTGGGTGAATAGGATCCTGCATATAGTATAAGGTGAACGGCTCTACTATTCGTTATAAATGCAAGAAAAAGCATAGTAGTATATAATAATATTGCACAATATAAATAGACTTGGATAGATACACTGGAGGAGATTGTATGTTTAAATGGTTAAAAGGCAAGACACAGGCAAAACTCGAACTTCTTGAAGTGATGGCACCTTTGACAGGTAAGGTCGTTCCTTTAGAACAGGTTCCCGATCCGGCATTTGCACAAAAAGCAATGGGAGAGGGAATTGCAATTGAACCAACCGAAGGAAAAGTGGTAGCTCCTTTTGACGGTAAAGTTGCTCATTTAATTGAAAAAAGTAAACATGCTGTTATTTTAGAGCACGCTTCAGGAGCGCAAGTTCTCATTCATATTGGTGTTAACACCGTATCTCTCAAAGGAGAGGGATTTAAAGCTCATGTAAGTACGGGTGATGAAGTAAAAGCAGGTCAACTTCTAATTGAGTTCGATATCAAAGCAATCGAAGCAGCAGGTTACCCTGTGATTACGCCTGTTCTAATTCCTGACGGAGTGGATGCAATTAAGAGTGTGGAGCCTTTGGAAAATGCGGGTTCCGTAACAGCTATGTCTGAAACCGTCCTTCGTGTACATCTTAACTAAATAATAATTTTTGATTGTATGTTACGGGATGATTGCCACTGCTGGCAGTCATCCTTTTTTAGTGCTTTTTTTAAAGGTCTTTTGATCCAATCATCGGTGGGTATCCGGCAGACTATGTTTAATTATCTGATGCAACGATATGCTTGCTCATACGTACTATTTTTTAATGAGTAAATCTGCAAAAGGAGCAGTGAATGATGCCTATGTCTACCTATTCAGCACAGCAAGAGGCTGTTTTGAAAGTACATATTGAGGAAGCGGGATACGAAACGGGATCAGCTACCATTCAGGATATTGAATTTGAAGTTATGCCAGGAGAACTGCTCGGTCTTATTGGCCCTAATGGGGCTGGAAAAAGTACGACTATTAAAGCCATTCTAGGCTTACTCAAAGAATGCAAAGCGAGTGTAACGATCTCAGGTGATCCGCCGAGATATGCATATGTACCAGAAAGTCCAGTTTACTATGAAGATTTAACACTTTGGGAACATTTAGATCTTGCCGCTGCTGCTTTTGGTATGGAAGATCAGCAATTTGAGATACAGGCTAATTTGCTGCTGGAACAGTTCGACATGACAGCAGTAAGAGACAAACTACCTGGAGGTTTTTCCAAAGGGATGAAACAGAAGATGATGTTAATGATTGGATTCTTATCGAGACCTGATGTGTATATCGTAGATGAACCTTTTATCGGGCTGGATCCAAGGGCTACTAAGGATTTTCTTGAGCTGCTTGATAGGGAAAGAAAACGTGGTGCAGGCATTCTCATGTGTACGCATGTGCTGGATACCGCAGAGCGGATATGTGATTCTTTTATACTGATGTCAAAGGGAAAGATTGCTTCCAGAGGTACCCTTGAAGATATAAGGTTGGCTGCCGGGCAGCCGAATGCTTCACTATTTGACTGTTTCACTCTTTTAGCATGAGCAGGAAGAGGGAGGAGAGTGATGTCATGGTGCAGATAACACCGCAAATGATATTTTGTCGTAGGTTTCGTACCTATATCGAACAGCAAAGAAAGGCACTCGCTACAGTTGTAGACTGGATCGTGATGCTATATATCCTCATACCCGGTTTGTTGATTGGAGGAGGTATTTATATTGACTTCTGGACAGACCCACTTCCCGTTTGGTCAGAGTCGATTCCCCTTTCTTTGTTTGCTATCTTGATCTGGTTCTTATTCTCAGGTAAGTTGTTGCTCTTTTTAGAAGATGCGGATGTGTTGTTTCTCAGGCAACAACAGACGTGGATGAAGAAAATTATGTTTCGTGGTGTGCTCGTAAGTTCTTTAATGAACATAGGTAAAGGATGTTTATTGTCCGTACTCGTCCTTCCTTTTATGGTGAGGAATTTTGAATTTTTTCTTGAGGATTGGATCATATTTTTTATTTATATCGCAGTATTGTCATGTGTAAGTGGTTTAGCGGGAAGAATCGTTAGTGTGAGCAATAGTGGATGGAAAGGAAAGTTTCGATCACTACTCCCTGATGTAGCGGCGATTTTACTAATCATTATATCGACACTAAACCATGCCTTCTTATTATCTGTAGCTGGAATCCCCCTTATCACCCTGCTGGCCGCCCTACTTCTATGGCTAGTACGAAGAAGGATCCGTATGACTGGGACCTTTATGAGAGATGTCGAAGAAGATAATACAACCAAGATGGGGCTTACGGGGAAATTATTGTCGCAAGCTACGGAGAAACCTACAAAAAGCACCAGTAAAACGTGGCTGTTCACCAAATCACAGCGATTATATAAGGGGCAACCGGAGAAAAGACTAGCCAATGCCGGAATCAAGGCTTTTTTAAGAAAGAAAGAAACTCTGCTTATGTACATGCAGATTTCGTTCATTGGAATACCGGCAATCTGGCTTCCTCCTATATACATCAAATGTATCGTGTTTGTGCTTATTCTATTTATGATTGCTTATTGGTTATTTATAAGATGGCACATTTTTTCAAATTCTGATTATCTGAAAGTACTACCATATACGGAAGTCCAACATCAGTCAGCGGCTGTTCTGGCGGTTCGTACATTATATAGTTTCCCAGCTTTTCTGTTATCCGCAGCCTTTGGTCTCAGTGTCCAGACAGGAATTTATGGAATTTCACTGGCTATAGCAACGACGGCCTTCTCCATTTGGATAGTCCCCAGAATGGCTATAATTGCTACCTATAGGCAGAAATCTAAAGAATAACAAAACCCCCTAGTAATAAAAAATAAAAAGGAAACAACTTGTTGACGAAATAAGAAGACTCTGTTATGATTCAAATCATAAATCACAGTAAATATATGGGAATTGTAAGGTTGACCGGTTTTACCGGAGACGCACTGCAGCAGAAAGGGATATATTCTGCCGCTTGCGTCTTTTTTTGTTGTATCAAGTAGACAAAACCTTAGGATCAAAGTGTAAAAGATAGAATGACAAGGGAGGCCGGGAGATGGTTCAGTTAGAAAGCAGAGGTTATTCAACCACTCGAAGAGGAGAAAAGAGAAAACGAATGAGAGGCAGGGCGTCTCATGTCCTCATCGCGGTGATATCGGCGGCACTGCTGACAGCAGGTTGCACCAATGAGAGTAAAGATGCTTCTGAATCCTCTGATAAAGAGGGAGGAATCGAAACACTCGAACTGCGTTATCAAGGCTCAACGGGAGCTGTTACCTATCCCGAGCTTGCAGAGGATCTCGGATATTTGGCTCCTATTAAACTCAAATGGATTGGCAATACGACCAGTGGACCGCAGGATATTCAAACAGCAGCTACAGGGCAATCTGATTTTGGAGGAGCTTTTAATGGAGCGATAATTAAACTCATCTCTGCAGGTGCACCGATTAAGTCGGTAATTAGCTATTACGGCATGGATGAGTTAACCTTCAACGGATATTACGTACTGGAGGGAAGTCCAATCAAAAGCGCTAAAGACCTGATCGGCAAGAAGGTAGGAATGAATACACTCGGCGCACATGCGGAATTTGTACTGAAAGAATATTTGCTTAGGGGAGGATTGACAGAGGAAGAAATCAAGCAGGTGACGCTTGTCGCCCTACCTCCAGTAAATACGGAACAATCCCTGCGTGCTAATCAGATTGATGTGGCAGTCTTGGGCGGAATTCTAAGGGACCGGGCTCTAGATCGGGGCGGGATTCGTCAGCTGTTCAGCGATTACGAGTTGTTCGGAACTCAAAGCGCTGGCACGATTGTTTTTACGAAGCAATTTATTAAAGAAAATCCAAACACCGTAAGTAAATTTGTAGAGGCAACGGCGAAAGCTATTGAATGGGCTCGAACTCAGCCGAGAGAGACGGTCATCAATCGGTATAAAGATATCATTAACAAACGCGGCCGACAGGAGGATGGGGCCAATCTGCAGTACTGGAAATCATCAGGTATTGCAGGTAAAGGAGGTACAATCCGTGAAGAGGAGTTTGAAATTTGGAGAAAATGGCTAGAGAGCAGTGGCGATGATAAAGCTGGAAACGTAAAATTTGATGATTTATTTACAAACGAGTTCAATCCTTTTAAGGACGATGATAAAAAAATAAAACAGCAGCCATAAAGAAAGGAGCATCGCAGCGATGAGTGAAGATAATCATAATATTGCATCTAACAACGGAAGAACGAATTCTAATTCCAAAATTAGCTTTGAGGATGTAACCAAACGTTTTTCCGTTCGAGAAGGTAAGGGAGTCTCGGAATTCACTGCGGTAGATCGCATTAACTTGGAGGTACATCCAGGAGAATTTATGGCAATCGTAGGTCCAAGTGGTTGTGGAAAGTCTACCTTGCTTGATTTACTTGCTGGATTGTCTAAGCCTACTTCTGGTCAGATTTTGTTGGATGGAAAGCCGATAACAGGTCCTGGACTGGACCGAGGTATTGTGTTTCAACAGTATGCATTATTTCCATGGCGCACCGCCGAAGCCAATATTGAGTTTGGACTTGAAGCGAAAGGAATTCGCGCGAAGGAAAGGAAGGAACGAGCACGTCATTATCTATCCCTAGTTGGCTTGTCTGGATTTGAAAATCGTTATCCACATGAACTTTCTGGTGGGATGAAGCAGCGAGTAGCCATTGCTCGTAGTCTTGCCTTTGATCCCGAGATGCTACTAATGGATGAACCTTTTGCAGCACTGGATGCTCAGACCAGGGAATCGTTACAAGACGAATTGCTACGGATATGGGAACAGACAGGCAAGACCATTATTTTTATTACGCACGGCATTGATGAAGCAGTATATCTGGGGCAACGAGTGGCTGTGATGACAGCTAGACCGGGAAGAATCAAGCGAGTTATTGATATTCCACTTGGTTCTCGTACAGAGGAAGAAGATATACGTTCAGGGGCCGAATTTGGCAAGCTCCGGCACGAGATTTGGAGCGAGCTTAGAGAGGAAGTACAGCGATCACAAGCTTTTGACCGTAGCAATGGAACTTCGGTAGAGAGCGATAAGGCAAAAGTTAAGTAGCAGTTAACTTACAATAAAACAAAAATATGAAAGGTGTTGCTGTGTATGAGCATGAACAAATCGATTGTTGTGCGTGCAGCGCATCCTGCTGCACCTGTGGAAGTGGTTACAGGTAGCGAGGCAGGTACATTGAGGACCGAGGTAAGAAGTAGGAAGCCCAATATCCAGGATACTTCGACTCGAGTGAAGACGGCTGTATTTAACAGCATCAGAGGTTCTGTTGCCATCGTTGCGCTTGCTTTCGTATGGGAGCTCGCCCCAAGGCTTGCTCTGGTAGATGCGACCTTCTTACCGCCATTATCCAAAGTTCTTGCGGCATGGTGGGAACTTGTTCTATCCGGTGCACTGCTTGAGAACTTTCAGGCAAGCATCGTACACAGTATTAGCGGGCTGTTGTTAGCTATCCTATTTTCTATTCCTATTGGACTCGTGATCGGTTATTACAAGCCGGTTGCCGTCATTTTAAGTCCAGTGTTAGAGCTGTTCCGTAATACAGCGGCACTTGCTTTGTTACCGGTCTTTATTCTGATCCTTGGAATTGGAGAAACATCGAAGATTTCAATTGTGTTATTCGCATGTACCTGGCCTATTCTTCTAAATACCGTAAATGGGGTGAGAAATGTCGATCCGTTACTTGTTAAATCGGCTCGTTCGCTTGGACTCGCCCCCATCAAGTTATTCATCAAAGTTATTTTGCCAGCTACATTGCCTTCGATCTTTACCGGTATTCGGCTTGCAGGGGCTTCCTCGATTCTCGTACTTATTGCAGCTGAAATGGTAGGTGCCAAAGCAGGGCTTGGTTATTTGATTAATTACACTCAGTACAATTTTCAAATTCCTGAGATGTATGCCGGTATTCTAACGATCTCCGCACTAGGGCTTGCCATTAATCAGGGGCTTGTGCTACTTGAAAGACGCTTCTCTGGTTGGAAGACAACTTAATTCTAAATTCATTTTATATTAAGAGGAGGAAGTAATATGGCACGTACAGACAAAATGCACCTTGGCGCATTTATGATGATTCCCGGGCATCATGTGGCATCATGGAGATACGAAGATAGCAACGCTAGAGGAGTACTCGATTATGGATTTTACAGACAAGTGGCAAAAACGGCGGAGCGGGGTAAATTTGATATGGTTTTCCTCGCAGATGGATATGCAGTGCATGAGCGATTCCCGCTTGCGCTGGAGCAAACGGTTCAGGTACGGCTTGAGCCGCTGACGCTGTTATCTGCCCTTGCTGCAGATACAGAGAATATTGGCCTTGCTGCCACGGTTTCAACCACATACAATGAACCCTTTCATGTCGCCCGTAAATTTGCTTCACTGGATTATATCAGCGGCGGACGATCGGCATGGAATGTGGTTACCTCTAATACAGAGGCTGAGGCTCGCAATTTTAGTCGTGAGAAACACCTTCTGCATGAACTGCGATACGAACGTGCTGAGGAATTCGTTGATGTGGTCAAGCAGCTATGGGATAGCTGGGAGGATGATGCCCTGGTTGCAAATAAGGAAGAGGCAAAGTTTGCGGATCGGACAAAGATTCACAGGACGGATCATGAGGGTAAATGGTTCTCTGTTCAAGGACCGCTAAATGTGGCACGTCCACCTCAAGGACATCCTGTCATCATCCAAGCGGGAGCTTCAGAACCTGGTAAGGAACTTGCTGCACGTACAGCCGAAGTCATTTTCACGGCTTGGCAGACATTAGAAGAGGCACAGACTTTTTATAGTGATGTGAAAGGTCGCCTTTCCAGATATGGTAGAAGACCATCTGATCTCAAAATAATGCCGGGTGTATTCCCTATCATTGGAAGAACAGAGGAAGAAGCTCAGGAGAAAAAAGCACGTTTTGAGGAACTTATTCCTGTGGAGGCGGGTGTTGCCCTGTTATCTGGGCTCATTAGCTTTGATCTAAGTCCATACCCTGTGGATGGTCCGCTGCCCGAGTTACCTGAGCTTGAACAAATAAACGGGGGGAAGAGTCGGTTCCAATTGTTGAAAAGTTTGGCAGACCGTGAGGGACTGAGCATTCGGAAGTTGTATCAACATATCGCGGGGGCACGCGGACATCGTGAAATTCTCGGGACGCCAGAGTCCATTTCTGATCAGCTGCAAGAATGGTTTGAGAACGGTGCAGCAGACGGTTTTAATATCATGCCGCCATATTTACCAGGAGGACTGGAGGACTTTGTTGATCTGGTCGTACCTGAGCTGCAGCGGCGAGGTTTATTCCGTACGAAATATGAAGGTAACACGCTGCGTGACAACCTAGGTCTCACAAGACCTATTAACGGTTACACCTTCAAACCTGCAGAGAGCGAAGCAACAACCGGATGACGACCCGCATTATGTAAATATTCGTAGAATGAAAAAAAAGACTGCTTTTGAATTCTAAACTCTAGACTCTAAACTCTAAACTCTAAACTCAACCCTTTGTAAAGGGCATTACAAGAAAAGCTAGGTAACTTGAAGGAGATGCTGTCTGCATTTTGCAGGCGGCATCTTTTTTAGGTCCCACTGTATGATCCTTCTGCATCTTATGGTAACTTGCTCGTATTGGATCGCTGAATCGTTCGTCATCGTATGGGCTTGTCCCAGCATACGCTGAGAAATATCCATGCAAGATGGATCATCATATTTATTCTGATTCATCTTCATTATCATCCCCTACTGGTATATCTCTGCTATGTAGGAACTCCCCCGCCCTTATAAATAATACATCAGAGCGGTGGGGTTTCCAAAATCAGTATGTTTTATGAGGACGATAATTTTCCTGCGGATAGTAGTAATTAAAAGGATGGGCCTGGTTCCAGCCATAGCCGTCTGAAGAATATCCTTGAGGAGACGGGATCGGACTTTGCGGAAGAGAATATGGATGCGAGGGATGCGGTGGAGTCCTGGTTTCAGATGATGGCTCTGTAGAGTCATTTCGTTTCTTACATCCGAGCGGTGGCCCTAAAATGATAGATTCCTGTATAGGTGCGACGGCAGCGGCATATTTTTCTTCATCAACACAATAAGCAAGACTCATAATTTCTTTTGGAGTAAAACGTAGGAAGTCTGAACCGTATACAATATCCGGCGTTGCTTCATCAAAGATGGTAAGAAAATGAGTGTCGTCTTTCATAGCTACAATCCAGTGAAACCAACCGAGCGGCAACATGGATACTTGGCCGGGCTTTATCCGATAGGATTTGAGTTTCTGAGTATAGGGGTCAAATACGGAAGTTACAACTTCACCACTGATCACAAAGACGAGTTCATTTACATTGGTATGCCAGTGTGGCTGTACAATAAACCCTTTATTCATATGGACATTGAAAAAACCAGTCTTGATAGCGGGGAGCTGCTCCTCAAAAACTTGTGTAATATAATTATTTGCATCTCGCTTGTAGTTGATTGTCTTGTTTGAATCCGCGCTTAGATTAAGGTTCGGTGATTTTAAAATGGGGTCCTTATTCATTCAGTGGCCTCCGCTTCAGGTATATTTATCTCACACCATATGCAGGTTGATCAAAGAATGCTCCGCACATCCCCATTTTTTAAGATTCAGGAACTTTTCTTAGACATGCAAAAAAAGCACATGATCCTAATTTTCATAGAACCATGCACTTTGATATCGGATAGGTGATCTGTTTATACTGACTTTTTCACTTTGAGGGGTTTCACGGCTTTCTTGGTGTTTTCTTTCTCTTTGATTAGATCGGCAGTCAGCTGCCCAGAGAGGGTTACCATGGGTACTCCGCCTCCTGGATGTGTAGAACCTCCAACGAAGTAAAGGTTGTTCATTAGCTCACTTTGACTTGGTATTTTAAATCCGCCGTTCATTTTACGGTCTGTGGCTACACCATAGATCGAACCGCCGTTTGATCCGTATAAATTTTGAAGGTCATCTGGAATAAAAGTGTACTCATATTCAATATGATCACGTATACCCGTAAGTCCCATTCGTTCCAGTTTGTTCAGCACCAGTTCACGGTACTCTTCTTTATAAGCCTGCCAGCTCTTGCCCGATTTAAGCGGCGGAACATGAGTTAAAACAAATAAATTTTCCTTGCCTGACGGAGCCTGCGACGCATCCGATTTACTGGACACACCAATATATACGGTTGGATCATCAGACGGAATTCCTTTGTTAAATATGTCATGGAATTCTTTTTCGGGATTATTTGAGAAGAAGAAATTGTGATGTAGTAGCTGCTCATAAGTTTTGTCCACACCAAGGAGCAACACAAGCCCAGAAACGGTTGGTGCATACTTGTTTAATTTCTTCGCTGTACTGATCGCTCCATTCTGATCTTTCAGCAGGGAGTAATAAGTAGGGATAGCCTCTAGGTTGGATACAACGAGATCCGCATCGATGACTGTGCCATCTTCGAGTGTTACCCCTGTTGCAGTTTGACCTTTGGTATTAATACGGGCGACTTTTGCATTCGTTCTTACGGGAACTCCTTGTTCATCAAGAACGCGCAGCATTCCTCTTGCGATATTATACATTCCGCCTTCAACATAATAGATCCCGAGTCCGAGCTGAACATACACAAGCTGTGAAAGTACGGCAGGCGCGTGATAGGGAGAGGACCCGATATACATAATGAAAAAATTAAATAGTTGACGCAAATGTTTGTCTTTTACGTATTTTGAAGTACTCTGAGACATGGTGCGAAGCGGGTCCATTGCGAGCAATTCTTTTACCGTATGCATGGCACGAAGCTCATCAAGTCCTGATAAACTCTTACTGTAAATGCTGCTTCTATTGAGATCATAAAGCTTCTGGCAGTACTGTAAATATTTCAGAAAACCTTTTGCATCTTCTTCAGAAACATCCTCGATATTAGATATCATTTGCGGTAGATCACTTGTAACATCAATAGATACGCCATCTTCGAAAAAAGTTCTCCATTGCGGTTCTACGCGAACAAGCTTCATATAGTCTTCCAGTCTTCTTCCTGTACTTTGGAACAGTTGTTCAAGAACCCAAGGCATGGTTAGAATGGAGGGCCCGGTGTCAAAGGAATAGCCTTTTCCAGAACGGATATTTAGTTTACCGCCGGCTCGTTCATTCTTCTCAAGAACCTCAACATCATATCCGTCTGCTGCTAGACGCATGGCACAGGATAGACCGCCAAGACCGCCACCAATGACTACTACTTTTTTACTCATAAGGATTGCACCCTTTCTATATCACCATGTAACTGGTTCATTGTTATTAATACACAAAAGCTGTAAATGCATGTTAATTGTATAAATGACATCAGCTCAGGTTCATAATGTTGCTAATATTTGATTTCAAGTTCCATCTTTTCCGTTTTTTTGAGAGATTAAACCAAGTTTACAACTCATCCAAAGAAAAGAGGTCTTATAAGTGACCTATGTATGGATTATTGCAGGATGGATTTCCGGCTGGATTATGTTAAGTGGGATGAAGCCTCTGATTCAGCAAACAAAACATAATCAAAGGGATAGGGGGGAGAAGAGAAAAGTCGATCAGCTCCCTTCTGTGAGTATTATTATTCCAGCTCGGAACGAGGAGGGGAACCTTATCTCGTTACTACGTTCAATACAGGAACAAACCGCTTTGCCTGCTGAAGTTATCGTTGTTGATGACGGCTCTGTAGATCGAACAGCAGAAATAGCGGCCTCATTTGGAGCAAAGGTAGTGGACCCAGGTGAACTGCCGCAGGGCTGGCTTGGTAAAAACCATGCCTGTGCAAAAGGGGCTAAAGTGGCGAAAGGTGATATTTTTATATTTCTGGATGCAGATATCACTTTGAATCCAAATGGAATCGAGACCTTACTTTCTCGTTATACAGAGGGGCTCTTGTCTGTTCAGCCTTATCATCAGATGATGCGTCCTTATGAACAGTGGTCCGCATTTTTTAATGTCATTATCCCGGCCTCAATCGGCAGTGGGAAAGATGGAACAGGCGCTTTTGGTCCTTGTATTGTCTGTAGCAGAGATGCGTATAAGGAAAGCGGAGGCCACGAGCTGGTAAAAGGAGAAATACTTGATCATCATTCACTTGGGAAATGTTTTGCGAGATTAGGATATCAAGTGCGAAATTATATAGGAATATCGGTCTTGTATTTTCGGATGTATCCTGAGGGTTGGAGCTCCTTATGGCGAGGGTGGAGTAAAAGTATGGCATCCGGTGCAGCTGCCACTCGGTTTCGTCGTCTACTGCCAGTAATCCTTTGGATCATGGGCATGATTTCGTCCTTCTTTCTTTTGATAGATAGCTTCTATAATGAGGACTTTCTATTTGGAACAGTCATATATGTTCTCTATGCATTAGAAATAGCAGTGTTACTCAGAAGAGTAGGGAGTTTCCGCTCGTGGGTGTGGAGTTTCTATCCATTACCGCTATTACTCTTTCTTGTCTTGTTTATTCGATCTATCTTAATGACGTTTGTGAAGAAAAAAGTGAAATGGAAAGATCGTGAAATTGAGCTTTAGTGTTTGAATAGTAGGGATGGAGCTTAAACTAAGAAAACGATTCATATGTGAAAGGAGCAGGCAGGTGCAAATATGGGAGTGGTCAGGACCAATTACGATAGTGGCTAATATTGCGGCATGGTTTATCCTTCATTTTAGCATTTCCTATTTGTTCACTGTTTTGCCGGATCGGTGGTTTGATGGACTGCGTTTAACGGCTTCTAGCAAAGAACTTTCATTCTATGATCGTGTTCTGCATATTAAACGATGGAAGAATAGATTGCCCGATGGAGCGGTATGGATAGGACAGGATTTCAGAAAGCAGCGGATCCAGCGAAGAGATACTGCATATCTTCACATATACCAAAGAGAGGCCCATAGAGGAGAATGGTGTCATTATGTATCCATTATGCCGGTACCGTTGTTCTTTTTATGGAATATGCCGGCTATAGCATGGGGGATGGTGGTGTATGCATTAGCAGCCAATGTACCCTGCATTCTGTCCTTACGTTACAACCGGGCACGTATTGTTCGAATTCTGCAACGAAGAGAAGAAGTAATTCCTGCTTATTCAGGTAAGATGAGAAAAGACCCCTCAATGGATTGAAGGGTCTTTTGGTCGTTCTATTTTATTCAAGGTAAAATACAGATTCTAGATCGCTTGTTGACTTACCTCAATTTTTTTCAAAATTCGTGCTGGATTTCCGCCAACAACTACGTTATCCGGTACATCTTTGGTTACAACTGAACCCGAAGCCACAACTACATTGTTACCAATCGTAACGCCTGGGTTAATGATGGCGCGTCCCCCAATCCATACTTTATCTCCAATCGTGACGGGTGCGCCATATTCCTCACCTCGGTCACATCTGGAAATCGGATCAAGCGGATGCGTTGCTGTATAAATATGAACTCCTGGACCAAGCAAGCAATATTTCCCTATGGTTACTTCGCATACATCAAGAATGACACAGTCGAAGTTTGCATAGAAATGATCACCTACATGGATATTATAGCCGTAGTCACAGCGGAATGTAGGTTCAATATAGAAATGTTCACCAACGGTTCCGAGCAGTTTTTTCATAATTTCGGCCCGATGTTCTGGATCATTTTCAGTCGATTGATTATAGATCCTTGTAAGACGTCTTGCCTGCTCACGATCTTGTGTCAATTCAGCGTCCCATGCTAAGTACAGTTCTCCTGCGAGCATCTTTTCTTTTTCTGTCTTCATCGAAAGCTCTCCTTTAATGATTGCTGGCATTCGTAGAAAAATATCAGTTTCAACAAATTTACTGTTCAGTTTAGTGTACTCAGTCATGAAATGCAATGGATGACGAGTTTATTGATGAATAGAGTTCGCGGAAAGATCAAGCCACTCTACTTCATCTCGTGTAAGCTGTATCTCAGCACCTTTTTGGCAGGACGCAAGTTCTGCTGGATTCTGAGCACCAATCAGGGCACAGGTTGGATAAGCTTGACTCAGTACATAGGCAAGAGCAATCTGGATGGTAGTGACTCCTTTTTTCTTAGCCAGCTCCTCGGCTCTGCGAAGTCGTTCCCAGTTATCGTCATTGTAGAACACACGCACCAAATCTTCATTGTCTGTAATTTCAGGCGTATACCGACCTGTGAAAAATCCACGTGCTTGGGAAGACCAAGAGAGAACGGGGATCTGGGTTTGTTCATGGAACTTGCTTGTCGCTTCGTCAACGGAAACACAGCCGTGCCAAAAAGGTTCTTTGGCTTTGGCTAGACTAAGATTAGGACTGCTAAAGGTAAATCCTTGCAGCCCATTTGTCTTCGCATAGTGATTCGCTTCCTGAATCCGTTCCCAGGTCCAATTTGACGCACCAGCAGCCCCGATCCGCCCCGCTTCGATATGTTCGTTGAGCGCTTCGATAATATGCTCAACAGGAACAGAGGGATCATCCCGGTGCAGGCCGTATAGTTCAATATGATCTGTCCCAAGCCGTTCTAGACTTACAGACAGGTCGTGGTCGATTGCTGCTTTATGAACTCTTGCTCCCGTACGATCTGGATGAGCACCTTTGGTAAAAATAACGATCTCGTCACGATTATTCATTTCTTTCAGGTACCTGCCGATAACTTCTTCACTTTGTCCTCCGCAATAAATATGAGCAGTATCAATGGTATTTCCACCAATCGCAAGGAAAGCATTCAAGTTGGTTACGACCTGATCGTAGTTGTCATGACGGAAATAGTCCGTTCCTTTAATGAGTCGAGAGACAGGCTTACGAGAACCTTCAATCGTTATTTTTTCCATGGACTGTTCCTCCTTATAGTTCGATTCGTTTCCGTTGCTCGGCTGAGCGCAGGGCAGATTCTAATACTTTCATGTTAAGAACAGCATCTTGTGGATCAAACTTAGGCTTGCTTCCATCCAGCACAACATCAGCAAAATCATCAGCCATTAAGGAATAATGATTTACGCGGGGGACTTCTACCACTCGATTACCGAGTTTTCCTGTGATCGAGAAGGATGAATCGGTGTCTGGATCACTCGCAAAAGCAGAAGGGACTTTAAGTACGCCATCTGTGCCGAGCACTTCCATCTCATTCCGGAAAGCAGCCCACATTCCGCAGTCAAAGATGAGAGAAATGGAATTCGGGAATTCAACGAAACCCGAGGTCATCATGTCTACTCCGCCATGCTTCTCTGAGAACAATGCTTGCGCGGTTACCGCCTCCGGTTCTTGACCGATGAGAAGTCTTGCTACGCTGATCGGGTAGCAGCCTACATCGTAGAGGGAACCACCGCCCCAATCTTTATGATAGCGAATATTTTCAGTGTTAGCGGCACTATTAAAAGTGAAGTTCGCATGAATTCCGCGCAGTTCTCCAATCTCTCCAGATTGAATAGCATCTTGAATCATTTGATACCTAGGATGATGCCGATACATGAATGCTTCAGCAAGATGAACTCCAGCTTTCTGACATGCCTCCACCATTTTCTCAGCTTCCGCTGAATTCAGTGCAATTGGCTTTTCGCATAAAATATGTTTACCGGCTTCTGCCGCACGTAAGGTCCATTCAAGATGAAGATGATTCGGTAGCGGGATATATACTGCATCAATATCATCGCTGGCGAGTAATGCTTCATAACTTCCAAAAGCGTTTTCGATATGTAACTCTTTTGCCGCCTCATCTGCTTTTTCTTGATTTCGGCTTGCTATTGCCACAACTTCATTTCTGATGGACCCGCGAATTCCCGGAATTACCGATCTTTTCGCAATACTGGCTGTTCCAAGAATGCCCCAACGTAACGTTTGATTCATGTTTTTACCTACCTTCTGATATATTATTATCATGATATTGTCATTGTATTGAATTCTATTCAAATTTAAAATGATAATATTTTGCAGTTTATTAACACAATATTGTCTTTATAAGGGAGACCAGCGATGGAACGCCAAAGTCACTTAGTTACGATAACGGATCAGCGATTTTTTTGTTACCCTGAGTCTGTCGGCATGTTTAGCAATACCCCCAAACATTCGGTAACCCGTGAGAAAGGGGCCCTTAACAATTTTAACATTCATTTTGTAGCAGCTGGCAAAGGTTATGTGGAGATGGAGGGGGCTGTATACGAACTTGAGGAAGGTGACGCCTTTTTGTATTTTCCTTTACAGGAACAGAGGTACTACAGTAGTACAAGTGAACCTTGGGATATCAGATGGGTCCATTTTTATGGAAGTAGCAGTTTAACTGACTATATGCTTGGACGTGGGTTTCAGGATCACCGGATCTGGACGCTCCGTCAGCCAGAAGGGTGGAAGAAAGCGCATTTGGATCTGCTTACCGAAGCGGAGAATCATAAAATGCTGAACCCGACCATTCTATCTACACTAACCTATGCCGTAATTACAGAGTTTGTCCACCAAGCAGAAGCGCATACGAAGAGCAGAACCGGACGTTCTACGGACCGAATTACGAAACTGCTGCCTAAAATTCAAAAAGAAGCTGCAAGTCCGTTCATATTGGAACATTGGGCGGAAGAAGCAGGGGTCAGTGTCCATTATTTTTGTAAATTATTTAAAAAAGCGATGCAAATGACGCCGATGGATTTTATAACGCAGTGCCGTATTCAAATGGCGAAGCAAGCATTGTTGGAACATACAGAAAGAACAATCGGTCAGATCGCTTCTGAAACAGGATATCCAAGCGCCAGTTATTTTAATCGTCGGTTTCTGGAACATGAAGGGATGACTCCAACCGAATATCGGAGATTATTCGGAAAATAAAATGAGTTATTTTGTATCGAATGAAATAGATAACGGGATGTGTTCAGCGATGTGGGAAGAGATGAAGAACGGAAATTTGATGTTTGTGTTATGGGAACATTTGTTCTATAATGAGAAAAGGGATTTTTTGATCTATAAATTTCCTATCAGACCGTAATCTAGGAGGCGCTAATATTTATGTCTAGTCTACTAAGTAAGAATGAGGTCATCCGTCATCGTGAATTTCGTTTCTTGGGTATGGGAGCGGTGACAAGTAATCAAGCTGAATTAAAGGGAGAAGGGGTAATTCCTTCACTTTGGTCTAATTTTTATGCAAACAATGTACTAGAACGTATACCAAACAAAATAAATTCATCAATTATTGCCTTATATACGAAGTATGAATCAGATGAGACCGGTCCCTATACCATTGCGCTGGGAACAGAGATTATAGAAGGACAAGCTGTCCCTTCCGGATTAGAAGAATGGGTAGTTCCTGAGTCCAAATATGTTGTGTTTACGACGCGTATAGGTCCGGTACAAGAAGTTGTTGTTGAGACTTGGCAGGAGATATGGGAATGGTCTAAATATAACGAGCGGGCATTTCAGTCTGATTTTGAGTTGTATGATCTGCGTTCAGTCGATCCAATGAATGGCCAAGTCGATATTTATATCTCCGTTAAGTAATGATCTAGCTGCTGATTGAAATGGAGTGTCGTTAGGTATGTAACGTAGCTTTGTTATTATTCCGCTTTTTGTTTCTACTGAAGAACAAGACCCACCATATAAGTAAATATAAGTATCCTATACTTACATAGATAGACCAGGTGGAACCTTGCAGCAACTGATTAAATAAGTGTTCCAATTCATTATGTCCTTCCGCTCTTCCGATGCTGTTTAAGATACTAATTAAAGGCACAGTTACAGTTACAAAAATCGCAATTACAGACCAAATGAGCATCTTCATATGAAACGCACTAAATAAAGCAGTTCCGAGTGTTACCCACACCATTTACTTACCTCCATCAGAGATCGTTTCATACAGGATAGCGAGTAGAGTAAACTTCCCTTAAAGCTTCTTGCCCTAAAGCTACATATAACAAGGGAGTTTACTCTATCGTATGGAAGCAGGGAACCAAACATGCCGGAGATCAATCCATCCCTGACTTCCTAGCTTTATCCCACGGACACCGGGCAATACTACTGTTTCGAATGGTTTGTCATATAGGATATGAAGGATGCTTTCTTCCATGAGCATAAGTTCCAGATTGATTAATTTGGTGAGACGGTTACTCGGATTCTTTGTATGTTCGATTTCTAGTAATCTCGTCAGAATCGTCTTCTGAAGATCCTGTCCTACATGAGAAGATATTGTCAAATAAAGATCATGTCTACGGAGTGATTCGTCTTGATCAAGCAGGAGCGAAAAGAGAATCAGATCGGCTTCCATACGAACAGGTCCTTTAAACAATTCGACCGGTACAATCTTGACATTGCAGTTATATCCGTTTTTTTCAAGCTGATAAGCAATGATAGCGGCATCTTTTCGGTACTGAGGAATGGTAGCGAGTATAAGGGGGACACCGGAGTCCTCATGATTATCCCTAGACCTATTTAAAGCTTCAAGCGCATGTTCTGTATCAGACAAACTTATACTCGACAGTACTTCTTTTCGAATCTTTGGATCCTGAAGAGGCCCGTCTTTTTCGGTATTACAAGTAACCAGCTTACGTACAAGGGATTGGCTTAGAGCCTGTGTAACCCCTGTATAGTTAGTAGAACTTCCCCCAAGCAGAACAGGAAACAAAGGATTAGAAGTTTCCGCTAATTCTGAATCTTGATCTTGTATATGCCAAGGGACTTGAATGATCTCTACCACGTCAAGATGCGGTCTCGTTTTGAAGTAGTCTGGAAAAGCTTCCAGGATACACATACTTGAATTATGCTCGGTTATTCGGAATGGTCCAGTACCGTATATTGTAGATGAATTTTGAGACGGGTCTTGCTGTTCTAGATCCTGATCTGAAGGAACGATGGCAGCCCTGGTGGTACATAAAAAAGAAGGGAAATACTCGTTAGCTTGATGCAAAGTAAATTCAACACACCGACTGGAGATCGCAGTCACCGAAGCAATGGATTGAATCACAAAATGGTATAGCAAGGGTTGATTACATCTCTTTAGTCTATTAAATGTATAAAGAACATCTTCGGCATGAAGTGTCTTTCCGTGATGAAATCTTACATCCTTTCTCAAATAAAAGGTCCATACTTTTCGGTCATCACTTACCTCGTAATCATGTGCGAGATGGGGCAGAATTGCTCCTGTTTCTGGATCTGAGGTGAGTAAACCATCAAATACATGACCTGATACAAACGATTCAGCGAGCAGGTTGATTCGAAGCGGATCAAGCTCGTGAATCTGCTGGCGTAAGGGAAGACGCAAAATATCCCACTGTTCACCCACGCCATTCCGCTTTGAATGGTGTCCAAAATAACTCATCAGCCAACCCTGTAAACGTTCAGGTAGTCGAGTAGAGTTTGTATACGTTTTAATATCATCCATCACTTTCTTCATTTCATGGCGATCGATCGCTTTTATCATCGTAAGCGCCGCAATTTCTTCAGGTTCGACCCGGAAAAATAATTCTGAACGTTTACCCCGTCCTCTTTGTGCTCGCCATTCGATCCAGCCATTTGCTTCCATTTTACGAATAATGTTGAGGGCATTTCGATGTGTGCATTCAAGGGTCAGCGCAAGTTCATCCAGAGTAATTTGCACGGAAGGTTCAGCTCCGTAATAACCATGTAATCGCAAAAATTGTGAATGTAATTTCATTACGCTACACTTCCGTTTATAAAATACGAAAATTCTAGAGATTATCTTTCTATTTATTTTCTTATTTTATCACCTAAGATAAAAGGTATAAACCAATTTCACTTCGGAGGTTGTATCGTATGAATCTTGCATTGCCAATCTGGAGGTCTCCCATAAGGAATCTGGTGACGTTGTTTGCTGCGTGTATACTAGCAATCCTTCATCAGTATTTATTTTATGGACACATACCTGGTATTTCAGTTCCCATTTTTGTGCTCTTTTTTTATGGGTTTATGTTAATGTTTGCGGGCGATCGTCTTATCCCATACACCAAATTCAACGCATTACTTTCTTTGGTCATTGTCATGTTGTCATTTTCCTATGTTCTTTTTGATCAATTTTTCTTTCATTTGCTTAATTTTTTTGTCCTCCCAATTCTTATTGCGATTCACCTTACCATGTGGATGGGATATCAGACGAGAGACTGGTTCCAGAAAGGGATTATTTACGACACTCTTCTTCATGTATTACCTAGAAATTTCAGACATTTTCCTACCGCATTTTCGTGTGTCATTTCTTCTGTATCAGAGAAGATGGCTGATGGTACTAAGAAAACGGTTCTCAAAATAGTTATAGGTCTGGCCATTTCAGCACCGCTGCTCGTTTTAGTCATCACGTTACTTTCATCCGCAGATGGTTTATTTGAAGCCTTTTTAGGATCCATTCCGAACTGGCTTAATCAGATCACCTACAGTGAAGGCTTTTTTCGTCTGACATGGGTATTTATCTTTACACTGCTGTTTTTTGGTTATGTGACTGGTTTTGTTAAGCCGGAATCGCAGAAAGAACAGATTATGAAATCCTTTTCTAAGGAAGTTGATCCTGATGATACAGAGCAAGGCTCCATTTCCTCTGTAAACGTCCCGTTACAATCACAAAATGAGCGCAATTCTAAAAATGAAGAGATTGAGACGAGGACGATGTTAATTGATCCAGTCATTGCTGCTACGGTCCTTGTGCTCATTAATATCGTATATATTATCTTTATTGTGCTTCAGTTCTCTTATCTATTTGGAGCTTGGGAGGGAGCGCTGCCGGAGGGAATCACTTATGCGGATTATGCCCGAAAAGGGTTTGCTGAACTAATGCTTGTGGCTCTACTTAATTTCACTATACTGATGACGGTGCTTTTGCATACCGCAGAGAGTAGCCCTATAGTAAGGCGAATCAATCATTTCATGACGTATCTACTTGTACTTTCTTCACTAATTATTTTGTATTCCGCTTACTCCAGACTCCATATGTATGAAGAAGCGTATGGGTTTACACACATCCGCTTTCTAGTTCATGTCTTTATGCTGTTTCTTGCTGTACTGATGATCATTGCGGGACTATGGATTCATAACAAGCGAATACCGCTGGCGAAATGTTATATTATTCTTGGACTGATCGCTTATGTAACAGTGAACTATGCAGGGATGGATTCTTATATTGCGGCGAAAAATATTGAGAGATATCATCTTACGGGAGCGCTAGACGAACATTTTTTAACTTCTCTTTCTGTAGACGCCGTTCCGATCTTGATCGAATTCAGTGACGAGTATCCACAAATGAATGATCATTTGAAAGGCCTTTATCAGGAACTTGCAGGGCAGGAGAGAGCATGGCCTTCGTTTAATATGGCAGAATATAGAGCGCAGCAAGCGATATCCGAGCATATATCAGCACAGTTTTCAGTCAAATAAAGTATAGAGCAGGAGATATGATGAATCAATTGGTACTTACAAAACAGGAAGAAGCTCTGCTTGAAGCAGCAGAAGCGTATGTAAAGCAAGAACTTAGCGGAGAAGGTACGGGGCACGATTATTGGCACATTTACCGCGTTGTTCAGACAGCGGAGAAAATTGCGATCGCAGAAGGAGCGAACCTTTATATCTGCAAACTGGCTGCTTATTTGCACGATATCGCGGACGAGAAACTGAATCCTTCCAAAGAAGCGGGGATATCTAAGGTAGATACATGGCTTAAAGAACATCATGTATCCGATACAGATCGATCGCATGTACTTGAGATCATTGGGAACATGTCCTATAACGGCGGGCATAATCCGCCTATGCGTACACTTGAAGGCAAGGTTGTTCAAGATGCAGATCGGCTGGATGCGATTGGTGCGATTTCTGTGGCTAGAGCTTTTGTATATGCTGGTTCCAAAGGGCATTTAATCTATGACCCAGAGGTAAAACCTAGAGAAGAAATGACACAGGAACAGTATCGTACAGGCAAAAATACAGCAATTAATCATTTCTATGAAAAACTTCTAAAGCTCAAGGACTTAATGAACACAAAACATGGAATTGAACTTGCTGAAAAAAGGCATCAATTTATGGAACAATATCTAGATCAATTCTTTAAGGAATGGGAAGGACACGTTTAATAACATTGATTTAATCGGTTAAGATTGTTACTTGTACTGCTGGGATGAATAGACTATGCATTTATATTACAAGATGCATAGTCTATTTTATTTTCCAATCCCATGAAACAAACTTCATATAACAACGTTATATATTCTATGAATGAGTACAGTTACAGAGAATGAAGGGAGAGAAGGGTAGATGAAGAGATTACATGTTCTTAAGATAGGGACAGCTGTTATTGCAGCAAGTATATTATTCACATCACAGCCAGTGCAAGGAGCAGCTGCTTCAAGTCCTTCCTATGAACTAGTATTAGATTCAGGGAGTGTTATTGAAGGAAAAGCAGTAATTAAGCAAGGGGTTTCTTATTTGCCGCTTCTGCAGATCAGTAAGGATCTTTCATTATCCGCTACTTTAGATCAATCTGGAAAAAGAGTTACTGTCCTCAGTCCTTCCATGAATTTAGCGGTTAGACTAAACAGTAAGCAGGCAGTAGTTAATGGCAAGGGAATTACGATGTCAGCGGCTCCTTTTAAGAATGGACAAGAGATATACATGCCCGCTTCTTTTCTTGTTTCCGCACTGCAGGGAGAAGGACTGACATATGACCGCTTGGCAAAAAGGTTGTCCGCTACGGGAATATATTCGGGGAATGATTCCAGTGTTTATGGTGGACTACGGTACGAGATTAGCCAGGAGGGCAAACTTTTTACAACCAATGCAAAGGGGAAGAAAAACCAACTTTATGATTTTAAAAAAGAAATATATAATCAGCCCGTGTATCAATTTACGAAAACAGCACAAGGACTAGTTATCTTGAATATCTTTGATTATTATGGGGAGCCTATGCTGAATAAGCAGACTTTTACCGTTGTCATTATGAATGGGGCAGTCATCCGGCAGAGCTATGTGAAGTATTTCAATCGTTTTGAAGAAAATACAGTTCTGTCTGTTGATAAGAAGGAGATCGTCCTTACGGATGGGTATACTTTACGGATACTTGAAGATGGAACAGGGAAAATATCTCAAACATATGATTTGAAAACACTCGGAGGCGAAGATGATACATACTTCGTAGAAGCGGTTGACAAAGAGTATCTGCTTATTCGTCCGAATAAAAAAGGATTGCTAACCTATATTGATCGTGCTACAGGAGAACGGACTTTGCTTTATAAAAAATTGCTGGGTAAAGCAGATCAAGAATATGCTGAAATCAACGATATTCCGTTTTTTGGGGATCAAATTAGGTTTACCGAACGTAAAGGGGATACCCTTACTTTTCATATCGGACCCATGACGGGAAAAGCTTCTGATCAAACAATGAAGATTCCGAATTCGTAAGGCTTGTTAATAAAGAAAAGACCTTCTGTTATTCATCCATAACGGGAGGTCTCACTTATAAATCAAAAAAACACAGTGATATTTTTAATATTGTGAAAATAATCACAAACATATCACGTTTCTCATGTTAAATTGAATTCAAGAGATAAAACAAGGAGATGAGAGAAATGAAAGCAATCGAAAATGACCAAGTAACCCGGAACTTACTCATGTACTGTTATACCTGTGAAGATGCAACATTTTGTACTACAGAAGAGGAGTGCAGAGCTTGCTGGGCTGACCAAGGAATGTTTGATGCAGAAGTAAACGATGGAGCAGGAGAAACACAGCAATTCCTTCGTATGGTACACATGTAAAGTTAAAGGGAGAAACCAACTGTATAGAAATTTAGAACCTACTGTAGAAAGACCATCCCGGTATAGATAAAAAAATAGAGATCATACCCGGAATAGAAGTAAGCGGAATATAGATTGTAGAGAGATTCACATCATAAAAAAAATGAATACAATCGTAAAAAGCAGAGAACTCCTGAGGGTCAAAGCAGAGGGGTGTCTGCTTTTTTGGTTTTTACACATATTATTATCATAATTCTTTAAAAGGTATAATGAAATTGACACATTTATATGTCTATTGTTATAAAATTGGTGAAATTAATACCATTATTCATCTGAAAAAAGGATATAATAATAGTAGTTAAAGGAGGTGAATCCTTTTGTTATGGTTTGAGCTTCAAGAACTCCATGGTTTTATTCCATATTTAGTATCGATCGGTCTGATTTTTACTGTTACTTGTATTTCATTGCTACATCTTTCAGGTGAACTTCGTAGACTTGGTGTACAAGGCGAAGCCGTATGGCCTGAATACGTTCCAGAACCGATGCCATCGGATGCCGACTTTTATGTAACATCCGTCATTTTGTTCCTTCGAAGATATAAAATATCACCTGATGATGATTCTGATAAGTATCACTCCTCGTTATTGAATAATGCAAAACACAATAACGAGGAGGATATACATGGAAAAAGCAAAAGGATTCTTTCCTATTCAAAAACGGACGGTGCGGATTTACGCTATACTAGCAAGTTTACTAGCGGTATTTTTACTTTCGGGTTGTAGCTCTAATGTGAGTGAAATCAGCAGTACAACACCAGGGTTCTTTAATCACTATATTGTCTTTCCGATTTCTTATATCACACAGCATTTGGCGGGATGGTTTAACGGTAGTTATGGGTTAGCCATTATTGCGCTGACACTCATCGTTCGGCTGTTATTATTTCCGCTCATGATGCGTCAATCGAAATCACAGCAGAAAATGAAACGTGTAATGAAGGCAATGCAGCCCGAACTCGATGCGCTGAAAAAAAGCTATGAGAACAAGAAAGACACAGCCAGTCAGCAGAAAATGCAGCAAGAAATGATGGAACTTTATAAAAAACATCAGTTTAATCCACTTAATATTGGCTGTCTGCCTATATTAATTCAACTGCCAATTCTTTCGGGGGTATATACTGCGATTCGGCTCATGCCGGACATGAGCAGTCACTCGTTTTTATGGTTTAAACTTGGGGAACCAGATATGATACTGGCACTCATTGTAGCTGCTATTTACTTGCTTCAATCTCGTATATCTATGCAAGGAATGCCGGTAGAACAGAAGAAACAAATGGCGATCATGGGCTACATTTCACCGATCATGATGGCATTCTTCTCAATGAGTGCACCTGCAGCAATCCCACTATACTGGATGGCAGGCGGTACTTTCCTTATTTTCCAGACACTTTTATTCCGTAAAATGTATCCAGTAGATCAAGGAACCGAAAATACGGAAGCAATATCACTTCCTGGTTCAAAATCGAAGAAAACAAAAGATCCTAATCCCGCATAAAATAAAGAATGAAAAAGGACAGCTTCCTGATTAGGAAAGCTGTTCTTTTTTATGCCTAGAGTATACGTTCACCAAGAAGTGATCCAATAAGACCGACCAGGAGCTCTGAAGACCGCTCACCATCGTCAAACATCGGGTTGTTTTCTACGATTTCAGCTGAAGTAAGAATGCTGGATTCGTAGAGCATTTCCATAGCAAGGTGTGCTTCCCGGTAACTAAGCCCTCCAGGAACCGGAGTACCTGTCGCCGGAGCAATCTGCGGATCCATACTATCAATATCAAAGGAAAGATGGACACCATCTGTTCCAGATGAAGAGATACGAATGGCTTCTTGCATGACATACGCCATACCAAGCTTGTCAATATCATGCATCGTATAGCAAGTAATGCCTTCTCTACGGATGAATTCTCGCTCTCCATAATCGATTGATCTTGCCCCTACGATAACGACATTTTTGGGATTGATGGACGATTTCATGCCACCAATGGATGTAAGCTTTGGATCTCCCATCCCTAGATTGACAGCTAAAGACATGCCGTGAATATTACCAGAAGGGGTAGTAAGTGGCGTGTTTAAATCCGAATGTGCATCCATCCAGATGATACCTAGACTCTGATGATGTTTTCTAAGTCCGCTGATCGTTCCAATGGCAATACTGTGATCTCCTCCAAGGATAAGGGGGAAAGCTCCATGTTTAGATAAACGGTATACCTCGTCAGCAAGTTTGGAATGGACCATTATATTCTCGTTTAGATGTTTTAATAGTGGGGAACTTGAATTACTTTCTTCTATAAAAGGGGGGAAGTGGATTTCTTGGAGCGTGTGTTTCATTTGGAGCGCATGCAGTTTGTTTACAAGTCCGGCCTTCAGAATGGCTTCTGGTCCTTGGCGGGTTCCTCGTTGACTCGCTCCAAGATCAAAGGGGACAGTCAAAATAGATACAGGGGTATTTGGATTTTTCATAACCATGCCAACCTCCTCAAGACTTGAATAAATTCCTGATTAAGATCCCGAAGAAGTAACGTAAAGGCTGTCTTTCTTTTTTAATACTTTATTCTGATTTTGGTTAACACGTTCACTTCTTTTCAATGTATTTTGTAATAGGGTATTCCATTCCTAACGTAGTTGTCATGTTATGAAGGTTTGTATATGATTAATCATAATTGCAAGTCTAGTAGTTTCGGATTCTCATTCTAATAGGGCAAGGAGGGAATGAAGATATGAATATAGAGGAACTAAACTTAACTGCTGATCGTCTAAAGTTGCTTGGTGATAAAACAAGATTGTTGATGCTGTTACTCCTACAAGAACGGGAATGGTGTGTATGTGAATTCGTTGATATTTTTGAGATGTCCCAGCCAGCTATAAGTCAACATCTGCGGAAGTTAAAATCTCTCGGCATTGTTAAAGAGGAAAGACGTGGTCAATGGATTTATTACTCTTTATTTATTGAGGATAAGCCTTATATTTCTGCCGTACTTGAACAACTTCCAAGTGGGAGTGTATTACTCCGTGAGAAAGGCATCAGCGAACAACGATCCGAATGTGGTTCAAAAGTATAATATATTCTCTGTAATATATAAGTATATTCCTATATAATAATGATCTCACAGAGTTAATTTGTAGAAGTATATACAACATGAATTTGTAAGCGGGGGGCGTAAGGTGGACTCGGTATTTATACCTATTATTATTTTTATCGTAACGCTGATTTTGGTAATATGGCAGCCTCGAAATCTATCGATTGGCTGGTCTGCCTGCGGGGGAGCTGTTATTGCTTTGCTCGCAGGAGTGGTTGATTTTCATGATGTGTGGGATGTGACCCAGATCGTATGGAATGCGACACTGGCGTTTATAGCGATCATTCTCATTTCGTTAATACTCGACCGGATCGGATTCTTTGAATGGGCTGCTTTACACATGGCAAGAGCCGCTAATGGTAATGGCGTTCGCATGTTTATTTACATCAGTTTGCTTGGCGCGATGGTGTCTGCTTTTTTTGCTAACGACGGGGCAGCACTTATTTTGACGCCGATCGTTCTTGCTATGGTTCGTGCTTTACATTTTGATGAGAAGAAGATCTTTCCGTTTATTATCGCGAGTGGATTTATTGCGGATACGACATCACTTCCGCTTGTTGTGAGCAACCTTGTGAACATTGTGTCTGCAGACTTTTTTGGAATAGGCTTTGCTGAATATGCCGGTCGAATGATCATTCCTAATCTGTTCTCATTAGCTGCAAGTATCGGTGTTCTCTATCTATTTTTCCGTAAAAGCATTCCAAAGCATTATGACTCTACGCATCTCCGGAATCCTTCCGAAGCCATAGCGGATCTGAAATTGTTCCGAATCTCATGGATTGTTCTCACTTTTCTGTTGATCGGCTATTTCACAAGTGAGTTTATCGGTATACCTGTCTCCTTTATAGCCATTCTTATTGCGATGGTATTCTTAATTGCAGCAAGAAAAAGCGAAGTCGTTCCAGTAAAAGAAGTCGTAAAAGGTGCTCCTTGGAACATCGTGTTCTTCTCCATTGGAATGTATGTCGTTGTTTATGGACTTAAGAATGCAGGATTAACCGATATCTTGGCACAGGTGATAGAGGTTATTGTGCAAGAAGGACTCTTTGCAGCTACGATGGGAATGGGCTTTATTGCTGCGATCCTTTCGTCGGTTATGAACAATCTGCCTACGATTATGATCAATGCACTTGCGATCGATGCAGCCGAAGTAACGGGAACGATAAAAGAGGCATTGATCTATGCGAATGTCATTGGATCCGATCTCGGTCCAAAGATAACGCCGATTGGTTCTCTTGCGACACTTTTATGGCTGCATGTTCTCTCTGCAAAAGGAATCCGTATCTCGTGGGGAACCTATTTCAAGACAGGTATTCTCATCACGATTCCTACTTTATTTATCACACTGCTTGGTCTATATCTTTGGTTGTTAATTTATTAAAGTCTGCTGCTTATTTCGCAGAATAGGACAAACTGCATTGTAGTAGAATGCAGAAAATTAGGTGTATTGAGGGCTATAAAAATGGTGCCTGCTGAGGGACGTTTTATAGCTCTTTTTTTATCCAATCATGATTCATTTCGTAATGAATTCGTTTATTAACGTAGGGGTTAGATTCGTAATTATTGACTTTGAAAAAAGGATGTAGTAATATTCATGCATGTGCATACATTAATTAATTTGAATGTAAGCTGTTTGCTGGAACGCAATGCTTCATACCTGAAATGTAAAAAAGGAGAGAGTATATATGTTGGATTTATTTAGTTCGTATCAGATCAAAGGATTAGATCTTAAAAACCGGGTGGTTATGCCTCCGATGTGTCAATATTCAGTTACCAAAAAAGATGGAATAGCAAACGACTGGCATCATACTCACTATATTAGCCGTGCAATTGGCGGTACGGGTCTTATTATCGTTGAGATGACAGATGTAGAGCCGGATGGACGAATCAGTGATTATGACCTTGGACTATGGTCCGATGAACAGATTGCTCCACTAGCTAAAATTGTGGAAGATGTACATCACTACGGTTCAAAAATCGGCATTCAAATTGCTCATGCAGGACGTAAAGCGGAGGATGCGAATCCACCTGTCGCTCCTTCACCTATCGCTTTTGATGAGGGCTGGAAAACACCAAGAGAACTAACAACAGAAGAAGTAAAAGGAATGGTAGAGAAATTCCGTCTTGCGGCACGCCGTGCTGTGCAGGCTGGATTTGACACAATTGAACTTCATGGAGCGCATGGATATCTTATTCATCAGTTCCAATCACCGATCACGAATAAAAGAACGGATGAATACGGACAGGATCGTAATAAATTTGCGGTTGAAGTCATTCGTGCAGTGAAAAGTGAAATGCCGGAGAGTATGCCGCTGATCATGCGTATTTCAGGAACCGAATTTGTTGAAGGCGGCTATCGTATTGAAGATAGTATTGAGTTCAGCAAAGCTTATAAAGAAGCTGGAGTAGATATGATTCATGTAAGTGCGGGCGGCGAGGGTCAGATTACAGCAGCGGGACGTCCGGGCACGCATGTTGCATATCAGGTTCCTTTAGCAAGAGCGATCAAACAAAATGTTGATATCCCTGTCATTGCTGTAGGCAGATTGGATGATGCTGCGCTTGCGAATGCGGTTATTGGTAACGAAGATGCAGATCTTGTTGCTGTAGGTCGTGCTATGCTTAAGAACCCGTACTGGACTTTAAATGCGGCAGAGCAGTTAAGAAAAGAAATAGAACTTCCTGAGCAGTACAAAATGGGATTCCGCTTGAAATAAGCAGCGAACGCATTGTAGCTCGTGTTCATTCTCAATGTTTGATATACTACAGTTATTGATTGTTTTGTCGTTACATGGGTTCATTTATTATCCTGAAGGGAAATTACAATATGGAATCAAATCTTATGAATGACTTGATCTCGAACTGGCAGTCGCTAACTCAAATGATAACGAATATCGAGAATACACTAGAACAACAGTTACAAGAAAAACACGATTTATCTTTGAATGAGTACTATATGCTTTTATTTCTATCGGAAGCACCCATGAAGAAGTTGCGATTGCAGCAGCTTGAATCCATGGTGGGACTCAGCCAGTCGGCTATGTCGCGACTCGTAGCTCGCTTTGAGAACAAAGGATGCGGGGCGCTTGCACGGCATGCTTGTGTAGAAGATCGCAGAAGTGTATATACGGCGCTGACAGAGATCGGTCAAGATAAAGTAAATAAGGCGACACTTACGTTTCAAAAAGCACTTGCAGACGCATTGCCAGATAAGGAAATGGAAGAGCTTATAGGTAAGCTTCTTCAGTCCAAGCGTAAGTTGAACGAAATATCCTAATAACGAGAAGGCTGCTGATTGATTATAATCAGCAGCCTTTTTGGTATGTGCAAAGAAGTTCTCTCATGGATTATTTTGAAACAATATACGAAATTCAAAGTATATATATAATTGTAACTTTTATCCATAATATGTCACGACGTGATACAATCACAGTACGACATAGTCATTTCTGTTTAGCTGTATGGGTACAAGTAAAAGGAGGAAAGCAGTCTGGTTATCGAAAAAACATTGAAAAAGTATCTGCCTATGTCAGAAACGGCATTTTATATTCTGCTCTCCTTAGCAGAGCCAAGGCATGGGTATGGAATTGTGAAACATGTAGAAGACATATCAAATTCAAGAATTCGCTTAGGTTCGGGAACGGTATATGGAACGTTAACAAAAATGCAGAAAGATGGAATTATAACGGTATTTGCCGATGAGGAAAGAAAGACAGTTTATGAAGTGACTGAACTAGGGAGGACGTTAATCACTGCTGAGATCCGCAGACTTGAAGAGTTGCACGATAACGCGCAGAAATACAGGAGGTTCTTTGGTGAGACGGATTGTCAATCCAAGTGCGACACTTTTTCTTCAAATGATTCGTGAGCTGTTTTCCATCCTAAACATTTCCTTGGTCTGTTTTTAATGAGTTGGAGGGCATGCTCTAATTCTTCCTCGGTCACCTCTGCAAAGTCCTTCCCTTTTGGGAAGAACTCTCGAAGGAGCCCGTTTCCATTCTCTTTGGAGCCTCGTTGCCATGAGGAATAAGGATCTGAAAAATACACCTTCATACCGTGTGACTCTTCCAGTTCACGAAAACATGCGAACTCCCTACCACGGTCAACAGTAGCTGTTTGGAAGGTTCGCGCAGGCTACTGTGCAGCAACTACACCAATAGCGATTTCCATGGATAATGAAGTGCGATCTGGCATTTTAATAGCAGTATACAGCCTTGTTTTTCGCTCGATACATGTAACGACACAAGCCTTGCTTTTTCCTCGGCTGGAGACGACCGTGTCCAGTTCGCAGTGCCCAAAGCTTTCTCGGAACGAATCTCTTTAGGCCGTTGTTTGATAGAAGTGCCTACAAGGAAGCGACCTCGTCTTTCTTGGAGTTTTTGTCTCTTACCTTTGTGTCTTAATTGCAGAACGGTGTAACGAATCAAACGCCCTTCATAAAGCCAGCGATAGATCGTTTTGAACGAAACCATGGGCTGTTCTTTCAGACCATAACGCATAGAGATTTGCTCAGGAGACCTGGTTTCATGAAGTCGCTGCTCAATTTCTTTCCCAAGTGTCACAGTCCACTTCCCTCTAGGTTTCTGAGCTTGGCGAAGATCCTTACACCGCTTGATAATCATTCAGACTCTGACTTTTCTTGAGTTCCCGACTGATCGTGGAGTGATGACTCTATTCTACACGAATCCGGCCATGGGCCATTTTTTATTTTGAAGGAGTGTCGCATCTCATATTACAATCTGTCGTGAAAATAAAATTATGTAAGCCCTTATGGAGTTATGATGTTAAGAAAACAGAGAATTGCTTTCATCCATGTCGGAGAGAGGGCATGAATTAGTAGAAATAAATCGGTTAACTCGATATTTTATATTTCAGCAAGGGGAACAGAGAAAAAGGTTGTACAAGATAGGGTTCGATAAAATTCAACAGAAGTCATTGTCCAGCTTCTTAACACTAGCGTACGAAATCCGGTGAGCATCCAGACAAAGAGCTCGTTAGGCGTACGTTCCGCTTTTCGCAAACGAAAAGACGTGACGGGCGTGGTCATTCATAGTGACCGCGGAGCTCCATACACGTCTCATCTGTACTATGACATGCTGCCAAAGGTTGATGCCCGAATCACCATGTCTCGCGGAGGAAAATGTTACGACAATGCCTCCATAGAGAGCTTCTTCTCGTATCTCAAAACGGAAGGGTTTTATCCTTATCATATCCGAAATCTAGCAGAGGCACAAAGTCGAATTGAAAAATACATACGATTTTACAACCGAAGACGGTCGCAGCGCACACTAAATAAACTGACGCCGGTATAGTACCGACACCAGTTTACAGACTAGGTGTTTTTTAATGTCCATTAAATGGGGTCTTGACCACTTTGGTTAGGGTGTTTTTTAGGAGAATCTATTATTATATACGAGATTATAAGAATATATACCTATATTTTAGAGAAATTCTATTCACAACAGGTAAATTGTGGTATATACTAAATAAACAATGAAGTGTTAATAACTAAACGTTAACAATAAAATGTTAATATTTGTCTATTTTAAAGTCTATTAAGACAATCTTTCTCATATACATTTTCTTATCTTAGTATAGGAGATGATGAGACTGATGAAAAAGAGGGGTGAAAGGAAGATGGCGGTAAAACCAATTCAACAAACGCCGGAATTAACTGGTACGTATGCTCAAGAATTTCTTAAAGAAGTATTGAAAAAGCCTTCAGCTGCTTCCATTGAACGTAGTAAAAAGGCTCAAGATCTATTAAGAAGAATGAAGAGATGAAGCTAGACATCTTAGATTATATAGATGATTTTAGTTTAGTGGAATTAACAAACGGGTATAGATTGGAAGATTTCGAGTGTACCATCGAAGAATACAAAATCTTCCTAACCAATCGGGCATTAAGTCATCAAGAATTAAATATATCCCGTACATATTTATTAATTAGCAAATCAAATTCTGATGTCGTCGCTTATATGTCTCTTATTTCAGATTCCATAAAATTGAAACAAGACGAGAAAATTAGTTATTTTGACGATAGTGCTTATTTCCCTAGTTATCCTTCAATGAAAATTGCAAAACTGGCAGTAGATAAAAACTACTCAACTAACTATAAAAATATTGGTACTCTTATGATTGAATTATCTAAGGGTATAGCTGCTGAAGTAAACGAATCTATCGCATGTAGATTTATTACTGTGGATGCAGATGTGGAACACCATACTTGGGTAACAAATTTTTATGAAAAATGTGGTTTTGTGCCTAATGAGGGATATAAACCTAAAAGTACAATTAGTATGAGACTTAATATCTTTCCTGATTCAGTAGAAGTTGAAGAAGAACGTGAGGAAATTTCTTAATATTTTAATACTATAACTAATCATCAAAAAAACTTTAAATCATAAAGAACATTACCTCATTTATAGGGTAGTGTTCTTTTTTAACCCTATTAACATATATACCATATGATTGCCAAGAAAATAATATCACAACTGAAGATTGATTATATGGGGACTATATTTTTCAACTAAATCAGGATATGTGATGTTAAGTGTGGCACAATGCTTCACCGGAAGTTTACGATTCAAGGCCATGACCGAGCTATCCTTGTTGGAGTGATTAGTGGGAAAATGAATATTAATGGTAATCCAGTTGAAATTAAGGGTTATCTCAAGATTGGTTTTTATTCGATACATTAGATATTTCTCCCTATATTCATGAGGAAATGAATACAGTCAGTTACTACATATTCAAAATTTTGATTTATCTCAAATAGTTCAGTCTCTGCTCAATATTTGGGTCGTTTTCATTTTTGGATCTTTCACCATCCGAACTTGGTTGTATTACAAGCGTCTTCAATAGTTTTAGATAATTAGTAAAACCGCTTATTCCAAATAGCGGGGCCAAGCATATGATACTCTATCACTAGAAATAGGAGGTAGAGAATGTATGAGCCAATTTATAGATTCTAGAACTTCTCAGAATGCTTCGACATCAAACTCGATATCAATCCCCATTCTTCTGCTTAATACCCCGCAGTTATTTGGTCAAATTGGACTGCTAACAGCTGGTGTAGGACCAAATCCGCGTGTGGTATTCAGTGGGACGATTTCCGTACAGGTTCCGCTTGCTTTAGCAGGTATTACGATAAGAATTGTGAGAGGGACAGCTCCGACAGATCCCATCGTATATTCTGCAACTTCAACATTTGACCTCAGCCTATTAGCTCCACAGATTATTAACTTTACTGCAACAGACTTTAATCCGCCAGTCACCCCTCAGTTGACTTATTCCGCTTATGTCATCTCGAATTTACTCGGGACTATACGTGTAGGACCGGAGACATTTAATGGACAACTTTATTCGGATTAATGTAGTTTGTTATGAGGGTATTAATAGAATTGATTCTATTTAAAAAAAGAGAAAGGCAGTGAGGTGACCTCACTGCCTTTTGTATGTAACAACGTTAACCTTCCATGATCTTAATATAACAATCCCGGGTACGTGGTCCATCAAATTCACAAAAATAGATCCCTTGCCATCTTCCTAGCAGTAGTTCCCCATTCTGTATAATAACCGTCTGAGATGTTCCTGTCGTTATTGCTTTCAGATGGGAGGCAGTATTGCCTTCGGCGTGACGATATTTCGGATGGTTCCAAGGATAGACTTCATCCAGTCTCATCAGTACATCATGCTTCACATCAGGATCAGCATTTTCATTAATGGTAATCCCAGCAGTTGTATGCGGGGTATAGATGACTGCTAAGCCGTCTGAAATCCCACTTTTACGTACATAAGATTGTACGTCCCGCGTAATATCTCTCATTTCATCTCTTTTGGATGTATTCAGCTCTATTTTGTGCAACATGTCTTTCCCTCCTGAACGAAATGTTATTCTTATTTTACACACGGTTTATGTAAATGTAACCATTCCTTTGATTATAGATTATGTATTACATCATGAAACGGAGTAAAGCCATGCAGGCAACACCAATAATGACGGTGAGAGAGAGACTTTTTGTCCATACGGCTGTAATGACGGATGGAATCAGTGCAATCACCACATACCAGTCAAAACGAAGCAGGCTGCCCGTATCTTGCAGCATACTTTCAGTAACAAGCGCTGTCAGAATGCATACAGGGATATAAGAAAGCCATTTTAGGACGACCTCAGGCATCTGTACACTGCGAACAAAAATAAAAGGAATGATGCGTGGAAGCAAGGTAACGAGCATACATCCTAGAATCAGCCAAATCATATTCGTACTTATCGTCATCGATCTGTCACCACCCCGATGGTTGCCACAACGATCGTCGAGATCAGTACGGCCACGTGTGATGGAAGCAGGGAAGAGAGAATAATCATGGAAATGATCATATATAGAACAAGGGACAAGCGGTGTGTAAGTTTATTTTTTGGAGTGGATTGTAACTGCAATACTAATAAAGCAGCAAACATAGCTACTAAAGCAAAATCAAGTCCGAGCGCTTCAGGATTGGATATCCACTGGCCCGACACGGCTCCTAGCGTACAAGCGGCTATCCAGCATAGATACGCTGTAATATTTAAACCGTTCATCCAGCGATTATTCAGTTTACCCTGTCCAGCGATCCGGCTTGCGGCAACACCAAATGTTTCATCCGTTAATAATGCTCCAAAACCTATGTTTTGCGGCAGCGAGTAACGGGTCAAATAAGGTGCGACGGTCAGACTAAGTAGAAAGTGCCTCAAATTAACAATAAATGTGGTGAAAATGATGGCTGAAGCTGGCGTACTTGTAACAAGAAGAGCGCAGATAATGAACTGTGCTGATCCCGCATAGACGAGGATAGACAATAATGCGACTTCAAGAATGCTTAGATTAGAGGAGATGCCTACGATTCCAAAAGCGAATCCGATGCTCATGTATCCTAGCAAAGTGGGGATACAGTCTTTGACACCCTGTACAAACGAATCCTCGCTAGCTGTTCGGGTTTGAGGAAGCAGAGGTAAGCTCATGATGATTTCTTCCTTTCAAGTAATAAAGTGCTTTTTTATATCAGATTACTATAGTAAAGAGTTCAGCTGATTGTCAATCAATGGGAAAGAAAGATATACTCTATTTAGTTAAAGTGATCGCAATAATAGAAAGGAGCATGTTGAGATGATAAATGATTTATGGATGAAAGATAGGGTCAGTTCGAAAGAACAACTTCGTATGAAGATTGAAGAGCCTCGGGAAGCGATCATCAGAAAATCTGTGGATGTTGTGGACGAACATATCAAAAAGTATTTGCAATTGTCTTCCTTATTCTTTCTAGGTACAGCGAATGCAAAAACACAGATGGATGTTTCTCCGAGAGGAGGAAAGCCTGGATTTGTCAAAGTGCTTGATCAGAAGCATATTGCCTTTCCAGATCGTTCCGGAAATAAGAGAGCAGATTCTTTATTAAATATCATTGAAAATCCGCAAGTAGGCATGGTCTTTATCATTCCAGGTCTAAATGAAGTGCTTCGCATCAATGGAAAGGCTATCATCACTCAGAATGAGGATTTTATTCAAAGTCAGGAATGGGACGGGACAACGACAGGACTTGCCGTTGTGGTGGAAGTAGAAGAATGTTTCATTCACTGTCCAAAAGCATTTATTCAAGGCGAAGTATGGTCATCCGAAAGCTGGGCTAAAAAAGACGAATTACCTAATACGACTGACATGTATAAAGCACATCTCCTGTTGAATGGGATCACATTATAACTCTTTTTGTTTTAAGAATGGGGACAGGAGGGATTGACCAAGAATGATGAATATACCTCACCTCACATTGCTGAGTAAAAATCGGAATATGTTCTGGGCATTTGCCGGTATGCTGATCTCTCGTCTTGGAGATGGAGTATATTCTGTTGCCGTCATTGCGCTTGCCTACGGGATTACACGATCCGGAGCAGGAACAGGAATTGTACTGGCCGCTTTTGCATTTTCTAGCTTTCTGTTTGGATCCCTATCTGGCGTAGCATCGGATCGGTGGAATCGTAAAATGCTGCTCGTTAGTTCGAGTCTTATATGTAGCGGTGTTGTTATTACGATGGCTGTACTGCCTTATTCAGGAACCCTGAATGTGGCAAGTTTAACGATCCTCTCCTTCTTACTTGGTGCGGCTACCCAATTTTTCGAGCCTATTGTCAATGCCTTAATTCCCAGGTTTGTGACTAAAGATGAACTCACAACAGCGAACGCAACCATCGGAATGACAGATAGTCTTGGCTATATTGCTGGGCCCGCTGCTGCTGCCATTCTTCTTGTTTTGTTACCGATTGAGATCGTTCTGCTGATCAATGCGGCTTCCTTCTTATTCGCCTCTCTCGCTGCATGTTTCCTACATATACCGCAAGTACCTAAGACCGAAACGAAGCAAACTTCTGTTTTTACAGAGGCACTGGAAGGTTTTAAATTTGTCTATCAAACCAAACGTATTCGACAATTGTTTATCATTAGCTGCTTGTCCTTACTAGCGTATTCCCCCTTTTTTGTACTTCTACCCTTATTTCTAGATCAAGATTTATTATTATCCGCTGAGCGTCAGTCTGCCGTCATTGGAATTATTTATTCTTCACTTGCGTTGGGACAGTTAGTAGGATATGCAGTTGTATCATATCTACGATTCAGTACGTTTCAGCTACTTGGGATCGGGTATTTACTACAGGCTATCGGTTTCGGCTGCCTGATATTCGTTCAGGTGGAACTGTGGATTGTCTTCCTTATTTTTATCGCAGGGATTTCCTTTGGTCTAACCGGATCTGCCTTCCACACGAATTTGCAGTCTAACACTCCAGATGATCGTCTTGGAAGAGTCTATGGTGTGAATTACACTGTCAGCGGGCTTATTGCACCGATGGGAAGAAGTGGCTCAGGTATACTGGCAGATGCTCTGGGAACCAAAGTGATGTTTGGAGGTATGGCGTTCCTGTTTCTCGTATCGTCAGCGATGTCATTTTGGCTGAGGAAAGGGAAATCGGCTGTACAAGAGAAAAATAATCACTTACCTCTGTAAAAGAACTTATTACAAACCTATTGCAAGCGTATTACCAAAAACAAAGCATATGAAGAGACTTTTTGTTTCTTCCTTGCTTTGTTTTTTTGATTTAAGGCTAATTTCATTCCATAACTCATACGATGAGTAAGGGAAGTAATTAACCATGTGAAATAAGGGGAGATGAGAAGTTGTTGTCCTTCTTATTATTTGTTTTTGCTGTGGCGGCTGCCATCGCAAGTGTTGATACGACATGTGGACTAAATGTGCTGGGAAGTCTGGAGAGTACAAAGGTCAGCAAAATGAAGTATGCAGTAGTCTATATTTTTTTTAGTATACTGGGCGGAGTGTTAACAGGACTGCTCATCGGCGGAGCAAACCTTTTACTGAAAGGAATTCAGCTGGATTTGTATTATAAGCCTATTATTATCATCATATTTCTTCTCTTTATAGGACTTGAACTATGGAACAAAGCAGGGCTGTTGCCTTCCGGTAACTTTATCGTACCGTCTGCATGGATCAAAGATGCAGGATACCGTACAGCGGCGCTATGGGGAAATATTCTGGGGATGGGCTTTATTACTTTGCAAGCAGGCGTATTATTTCATTGTTACGTCCTAATCTCTTTGTTTTCTGCTCCCTGGTGGCTAAGTATGGTAGCCGGTTTTTGTTTTGGAATCGTTCGAGGGACGGTGTTCAGTCTTCCTTTTATCAGGTCGGTCGTCTATCAGATGCTGGAGAAAAGAGTGTTCAGATACACTGCGCTGACTGCCATGAGGTTAACAGCTTCCTACATGCTACTTGTAGGTTCCATCATTCTTATCTTCATGAACTAGTCCAAGATCGAAGGAGACCTGATGATCATGTATGATCTTACAGCTATGTTACTAACACTTCCAATGCTCTTTTCTATAGTCAGCTATATATGGAGCAAAATCTTTCGTGATCCGCATCATTTCCCAGGTAATTCCCATATGCATCTATTATTAATCGTAATGCAGTTTATCTCGGTCACTATCCTTTTTACAATATCATCCGCTATGGGATTACTTAGTTTGTCTATTCTTTATCTTACTCAAGGGATCGGTGTCATCTATTATTTACAGCGTAATGGAAGGGTCGTTTGCGGTTGTTTTGGTTCACAAATTGCTTCTAAGCTAAGCTACCGGCTTGCAACGGGTAATGGGATTCTAGCGGGCCTCTCTCTCTGGATGTTCATGCATCGCTGGCTGCAGACTAGGGAATTACAATTTTCTTTATCACTGGAAGGGCTCATGATGGAACTTTTATGTATGATATTTGCTCTGGTTTGTGTGGTCGGAGTGCCGGATGCCATCTATGCGATTCGTGCTTATCGCGCTATAGCCGCTACCTATTATGAAAAAATAACGAAGTAGAAGGTGTTTTCTCATGTCTACATTCTTCTGGATATCCTATGCGATTTTATGGCTGCTAGTTGTTCCGCTAGTCATCCTCAATCTAATATTGTTCAGACAACTCGGCATCATGATTATGGGGACAGCGAGAGGAGTGAATCAGTCAGGTATTCCTGTTGGCGAGAGGCTTCCGGCGGCTACAACTACCCATCTAGATGGCAGGCAGTGGTCTACGGAGGAACTGAAGGGAAGACCTGCTCTGATGTTATTTGGTTCGCCAACATGCAGAGAATGTGCCGAAATCCTGCCTGATTTTCAGCTGATGACGAAGGAGCATCAGGTAAAGCCTATTCTTATGTTATTCTCATCGGCAGAACTTGCCGAGGATTACGCTCATCAAATTGAGTACGAAGATGAGGTAGTTCTAGTAAGTTCAGAATTTGCTCATCAGCTGGATGTTCAAGTGACCCCTTATGCTTATGCAATCGATTCGCAGGGTGTCATTAGACATAAAGGACTTGTCAACAGCCGGGAACAACTGGAAAGTTATATTAAATCGACGAAGGTTTCCTAGTTGTAAGGGGGAATTGGATGTGGCGTAAACCCATAAATAAAGACGAGCAAACACAAGATTCGATCAGCCGCATCACTCGAAAATGGACACGTAAAACCTGGCTGAACCGGATTTCTGAGCAGATTGCTTTCATGCTCGCTAAGATATTAATTAATCCAAGAGAAGATATGGCTAAAATCTCTTTTTTATCAGGAGCTTGCTCACCCCCACATGGACAATTTTGCAGTGGATGCGGTGCTGATGGATCTTGCCCCTCCACGTATGTTACTTGCACAACGAACAATTCATTGAATGGATGTAAAGGTTTATGTCCTCATCCATCCGGCTGGTGGTATACCAGTGATCCGGTAGGGGTAAGAGCGAAATGTATGGATTGTGTGAGTCAGTACGTAAATCCTAACAGCGGAAATACGTGGTGTTATAGAGGGGCTCAAATCTCAGGTCAATATGTCATTTGCGGTTGTAAGTCTACGAACTTATATTAATTCAGGTGAATCAATTTCATAATACCTTTAGTTGCTTTAATCAGGAGTATATATAGTTACAAATTTATTGTTTTAATGAGTTATGAAATTGATTCAGGTGATAAATTATTTAGTGAGGTACATTATAAAAAGAGAGCATTCGTAACCTGACAGATCAGGCGATGAATGCTCTTTTCTTTTCTTGAAAATGCTCATTTATTTAATGGGATTAATTTACGAGTTCTATAAACTTGCTTGCTGCCGTGGAGAGCGGCATATTACGCATGATCATAAGGCCTACTTGAGATGGTGGCATTTGGATATCAAGTTGAATCTCAAAAAGAGAGCCTTCTTCTAGTTCCTTCGAAATAAATTCTTTCGTTACATAAGAGATTCCGAGACCTTTTCGTGCAAGTTCAATTAATAAATCTACACTGCCTACCTCGATTTCAGGTTTAATTTGATGGCCGTAGCTCTGAAAAAGCTCTGTGATAGCCATCCGTACCCGGCTGTTGCGCGAAAATAAGATGATTGGGTACTCAAGCAGGTGTTCGAGTGATAAGACGCGATCCTTAAGTTCAGCATAACGAGCTCCCGCTACAAAGCAGTCCTGCAACTGAATTCCACCCATTACCTCAATTTGTGGATCGACGATCGGCATACGAACGACACCTAGATCAATTTTACCTTCCTTCAAGAAAGCAATCGTTTCTGGTGTTGTCCCATGATTAAGATGAAGCTTAATACCGGGATATTTCTGATGGTAGCTCTCTAGATAAGGAAGCATGTAATGTTTGAATAAGGAATCGCTTCCGCCGATCCGCAGCTCACCGCTATCCAATTTTTTAAGTGCAGCCATTTTTTCTTCTGCGAGCGAAATTAAAATATGAGACTGTTCTATATAGGAATAGAGAGTTGAACCTTCTTGTGTTAAAGAAACGCCTTTGGAATTACGGTAAAACAAGGTGACGCCAAGGCTTTCTTCCAGTTGTTTGATCGCGTGACTCACACTTGGCTGAGTAATAAACAGCACTTTGGCTGCACTAGACAGGCTTCCTGTCTTCGCTGCCCAATAAAATACTTTGTATAATTCGTGATTGATCATAGACGTCATCTATAGCTCCTGTGAAATATATTAATTACCTGTATAGGTGTGATTCGTATTATAGTGGATTAAAGGTTGAAATACCAGATTTAACTAACTGGCAACAACTGAGAGGAGAAAAACGAATGGAAGCAATTACATTTGTATTGTTTGGAGCCACAGGGGATTTAGCCAAAAGAAAAATCTACCCTGCTTTATATAATTTATTTATTGATCAAAAATTACCCGAATCGTTCTCTGTATTCGGTCTTGGAAGAAGAGAACTTTCCGATCCTGATTTTCAGGCCAATGTTGAGAAATCTCTACGGATGTTTTCCCGGCGTAAAGTGATAGATCAAGAAAATCTTCAAAAATTCATGGGTGCATTCCGCTATCGTGTTCTCGATGTTGGTCATAAAGAAGATTACAAAACATTGCTGCAAGAAATTGAACAACAGGAGCAAGAAATTCAAACGAAGTCGAATCGGATGTTTTATTTGTCGGTAGGACCTCAATTTTTCGGAACGATTGCAGCTAATATTCAGGAAAGCGGACTCGGAAGAGCAAGCGGTTGGAAGCGCCTGGTGATCGAGAAACCGTTTGGACATGATTTAGCGTCCGCACGAGAGTTAAATGAAAGTTTGTCGATTGCTTTTACGGAAGAAGAAATTTTCCGGATCGATCATTATCTTGGCAAACCGATGGTTCAGAAACTGGAAGTGCTGCAAAATAACAATCCTGTCTTTAAAGCATTATGGGACAATCGCTATATTGCAAATATTCAAATTACGTCCAATGAGACTGTAGGTGTGGAAGAACGTGCTGGTTATTATGATCAAGCGGGAGCAGTAAGGGATATGTTCCAGAATCATATGCTGCAACTGCTCATGATGCTGACGACTCACTCTCCGAATAATACAACGAATGACGATGTTCGGAAGAAGAAGAAAATCGTCATGAATTCTTTGGAACAGCTGCATAAAGAAGATGTTAAATCGCATGTTGTCCGTGGGCAATATGGGGCAGGAGCGATTGATGGGAATCCAGTCGTAGGCTATACTTCGGAACCCAACATTCCTGAAGACTCTAGTAATGATACATTTATCGCAGCGAAGCTAAAAATTGATGATTACTTCTGGCGCGGGGTTCCTTTTTATATCCGTACCGGTAAGAGAATGAAAGAGAAATCGACGCGTATTGTGATCGAGTTCAAAGAGCCACTGAAAAAATCCGGCGGCACAAATGAGGAAAATAAAAAGCCAAATCTTCTTGTATTTGAAATCAGTCCAGACGAAAGAATTTCGCTACATCTGAATACAAGAGATCCTCTGAATAAAGAGAAGATCAAACCGATGTATATTGATTTTCACGAGAGCCAAGCAAATTTACCGGAAGCTTATGAGAATTTAATCGGTGATGCGTTACATGGAGACTCTACGTTCTTTGCACACTGGGAAGAAGTGGAGTTGTCATGGCAATGGGTTCAGCCGATTTTAGAAGCATACAATGAGAACCTTGTACCTCTGCATATATATGCTGCGGGAACTAACGGACCTTCTGCTTCGGATGAACTGCTTGAGCAGGATGGATATCATTGGTGGTTCGATCAAGAAGAGGAACACAGAACTGAAATAATAGAAGAAGATCTTAGTCTAGCAACAAAAAGCCCTGTGCTTCAATAGAAGGAACGTATACAACACGTTTACGATAAATTTGAAGCCTACAAATCATACCCAATAAACGGAGGTAATATCGATGAAATTCTTTATTGACACAGCTAATCTGGAAGACATCAAAAAGGCTTACAAAATTGGAGTGTTGTCTGGAGTTACGACAAATCCCTCTCTGGTTGCTAAAGAAGGCGTGAAATTTGAAGATCGTATCGAGGAGATTTTACGTGAAGTACCAGAAGTTGAATCTGTATCGGCAGAAGTAACACCTGATGCAGAGACAGCGGAAGACATGATTGCACAAGCTAATGAACTTATTAAAATCAATAATAATGATAAAAATATTACGATTAAACTTCCGATGACACTTGCTGGTTTAGAAGCATGCCGTTATCTGACTAAAAAAGGTGTAAAAACCAATGTAACCTTGATTTTCACAGTTAATCAGGCACTCTTAGCTGCACGTGCGGGTGCAACCTATGTATCCCCATTCCTTGGTCGTTTGGATGATATTTCAGAAGATGGCGTACTGCTTGTATCCAAAATTGCAGAATTGTTCCAAATTCATAATTTGGATGCACAAATTATTGCAGCATCCGTTCGTCATCCAGACCACGTAACACGAGTAGCTATGGCGGGTGCGCATATTGCTACCATTCCTTTCTCTGTCATTGAACAACTGTCCAAACATCCGTTAACGGATCAAGGAATGGAGAAATTTGCTGCAGATTGGAAAAAAACAGTTCAAGTATAATCGAATATAAGTATATTATATGGCGGTAGCTCTCAATCGGGGGCTATCGTTTTTATATTCCACACAGTTATTCTAGTCTTCTCCAAACATCTGACTGCATAATTAATGGCATACTTGTCACGTAAAGTTTGGAAAATCAGGAAGTAAAAAAGTATAATACGAGTGTATCAGTTTATTTAAAAGGAGTGGAGACTATGCAAAACCTTACAGGGAAAGTCGCCCTAATTACGGGTGCAGGACGCGGCATTGGACGAGCAACCGCTATTGAATTTGCAAAAGAAGGCATTCACGTAGGCCTCATCGCACGGAATAAAAGTCACTTGGACAAAGTGGCAGAAGAACTACAACCCTACGGTGTCAAAGTATCGATCGCAACAGCGGATGTATCCGATCTTGAGTCCATTACAAAAGCAGTAGAACATGTCAGTCAGGAACTCGGACCTATTGATATCCTGATTAACAATGCAGGTATCTCGAAATTTGGTAATTTCATGGAACTTGATCCGAAGGATTGGGAACAAATTATCCAAGTTAACTTGATGGGCGTTTACTATACAACCAGAGCTGTTCTACCGCAAATGATTGAGCGTAAATCAGGCGATATTATTAATATCTCTTCTACAGCAGGCCAAAAAGGAGCACCTGTAACAAGTGCGTACAGTGCTTCGAAAGCAGGAGTTCTGGCATTAACGGAATCTTTAATGCTCGAAGTTAGGAAACACAATATTCGTGTAACTGCGCTTACGCCAAGCACAGTGGCCACAGATATGGCAGTAGATCTGAACCTGACTGATGGCAATCCAGATAAAGTAATGCAGCCTGAAGACTTGGCTGAATACATGGTATCTCAGTTGAAACTGAATTCGAGAATCTTCATTAAATCGGCGGGTATGTGGTCCACGAATCCTTAAAAAATATTTTTTGATGTATTAACGCATCTTCTTTCTATAGGCAAACACCCTTTATGAGTCAGCTGCATACATTGTGAGCAGGATGATTTATGAAGGAGGAATAGAGAGTGGCATATCGCGGACATCAATTAATGTATCAATGTGAGCATCAGCTCGCAGATCACTTGAAAAAACATAAAGAGCATGCAAAACACGCTTGCAAGCAATTGGTTAATCACAAGGTGAAAGTACTTACCATAGATGGAGAATCAATTGAGGGTATCGTCGTGAATGTAGATGAACATTATGTGTTTTTGCAAGTCGAAGATCAGCGTGGATTTTATCCAGGCGGATATGGACCGGGTGGGGGTGGCCACGGTCACGGCCATGGTCATGGTCATGGTCCAGGACCTGGTTGGGGTCCTCCAGGGCATGGACCCAATCCCAATGTTATTCTCCCATTAGCTTTATTTAACCTACTAACAATCAGTTTGTTATGGTGATTGATAAGGAGAGCCGCAGATTTGCGGCTCTTTTTTTATGATTATTCACTTCCATAAGTTTTCACGCTCTGCATAGTGAGCTACACTTTTCATACATACAAGCGATGATTAGAATAGAATTGACGTCATTAACAATCAAGAAAGGCAGGCTATGAAATGAAGCAAGAAAAGACAAATGCGATGCGTATGCTGGATAAGCAGAAGGTTTCCTATGACATGCTGACTTATTCCGTTGACGATGGAGACATTGATGGTCTATCTGTGGCGCGCAAAGTAGGAAAGTCTCCAGAACTTGTCTATAAAACCTTAGTGGCTCAAGGCAGTAACAGCAAAGGATATTATGTATTTGTAATTCCTGTTCAGTGTGAATTAGATCTTAAAAAAGCAGCGAAATCCGCAAAAGAAAAGAAAATCGAACTTATTGCTGTCAAAGACCTACTAGAAGTGACAGGTTACATTCGAGGGGGATGTTCTCCGATTGGTATGAAGAAACGTTATCCTGTATTTATTGATGAGCAAGCCAAAGATCTTGATAAAATCATAATTAGTGCAGGAAAAGTAGGATTCCAACTGGAAATAACGACAAGCCAGCTTGTAGAAGTAACCGGTGCGACATTATCTCAATTATGTAAGTAAGTTCGAACTTGCTTGGAACGATTCGTGTAGGTCCCGAATCATTTAATGGACAACTGTACACAGATTAAAGCATGGTGTTTCCAATCATAAAGAGATGCCTTTCTCGTTATCAGAGAAGGCATCTTTGTATTATCCTTTTCGAGTTGTTTTAGAGAGAGCATTCCATTCCTCTTCGGTGAGTTCTACTAGCCCATTAAACTGTCCCGCGCCCTGAAGCCACTCCCCGCCGTCAATAGTGACGACTTCCCCGTTAATATAACCTGCGTAATCGGAAATGAGAAAAGCAGCAAGCGCACCGAGTTCTTCTTTGTTTCCGGCACGTTTTAAAGGTACTCTGTCAATTAATTTCTGTTCGAGTCCGGGAGTTGGCGTTAATCTGGACCCAGCTCCCTCGGTTGGAAATGGACCAGGCGCAATAGCAACTTGACGAATACCGTAAGGAGCCCATTCGACTGCAAGTGAACGTGTAAGAGCAAGTACCCCCGCTTTGGCCGCAGCAGAAGGAACGACATACCCCGACCCGCTGCCGCTAGATGCGTAAGTAGTTACGATATTCAGCATCGTTCCGGTTTCTTTACGCTCAATCCATCTTTTTCCGACTTCTAGTGTCATGTAAAAGGTACCATGTAACACAATATTCAAAACGGCATCTACGGCCCGCGGAGATAACTTCTCCGTAGGACTAATAAAGTTCCCTGCAGCATTATTAACAAGGATATCAATATGACCATAATGAGCAGTAACCGCTTCCACAAAAGACGCTACTTGTGCTGCATCTCGTACATCACAACTTTGGTAGAAGACTTCAACTCCTTTGGCTGTGAAATTACGAGCTGATTGTTCGAGTACTTCAAATCGTCTTCCGCACCAAGCGAGTTTTGCCCCTAGTTCAGCAAACATTTCGCTCATAGCAAGACCGAGACCGGTTCCACCGCCGGTAATAATGATGACTTTGTCTTTTAATAGATCAGGTGTGAAAGGATGCATAATAAGTCACTCCTTTTGGGATTAATCTAACCTTATAACATGGGGGAAGGTATACGGGCTGCAATCTATCTACAGACTATCATGTAAAGTGGGTTCCGTCATCAGGTAGAGGTTCATATAATGAAGGATAGGGTACCGTACTAAGAGGATAGATGTTACGATAAAGTATATTCAGGGAAAGGAACATGGAGAATGAGCAACCCAATAGCGATACAGCCTTATTATAAAATGGAGCGAAAGATCCATTCCTTGGACATGGAGATCATAGAACATCAGCGTCTCCTAAAGTTATATCCGGATAAAATTGTTTCTGCGTATCGTGAGTTTCCAATCGAAAAAGTATTTGATTTATCCTACCGCTCCATGGGCAGTGGTCATGGCATGTTATATATACATACGCAGCAAGGTGTGTATCCCTATACACTGAGAGAGAATCCAAAATCTTTTATATTAGCGGTAAAACAATTCATCTAGAAAACGGCCAGAGGATTACTGTTTGGTCGTTTTTTGTTTTACGTTTCTCATTAGAACATCCAAACTTTTTCTGTTTTTTCGCGTTTTTATAATAATATAGTAAATTCAGTGACAAAGGCGGCGATTCCATGTCAAATATCATAAGTTCAGAGGCCGACCATTTGAAAGAAGAACCATTGGCGGATGAATTATTAGAAAAAAGTAAACAGGAATATATGGATATGTGGACACACATCTCCGGGTTTAGTCCAGCAGACAGCAAGAAGATTGTGAATGGAATTCAGCGACAAGTTTTTCTGACAACCAAAAAAAAGGAGTTTATACAATATATGAAATCCCCAACTCCTTATGTTGCCATGGTGATCGGCGGTCTATTGCCTATTTTATTTATCATTCTTTTCTTATGGTATTCTCTTTTATTGGAATAATACGCTGATTTCCTGATTAAGATCTATCATTTTGGTGTAATTAACTAATCTAAAAAGAGTTATTACTAAAATAGTAGAGGTGAGTCTGTGATTGGCGAATTATTTAAGAATAAGGTATTTTCAATTTCTGCAATAATCGTTGCGATTATTGCTTTGACGGGGGCAATCATACCTCAAGCTTTCGGAAATACCGCAGATTATTTATTTAACTTTTCAAAGGAAAACTTTGGTTGGTTTTATCTATTGTCACTGGTCGTAATTATTGTATTTCTCATGTGGCTAGCGGCCAGTAAATATGGTTCAATTCGCCTTGGAGGAGAAAAAGAAAAACCAGATTACTCGTTTTTTACGTGGTTAGGTATGTTATTCTCCGCTGGATTCGGCGTTGGACTTGTATTCTGGGGAGTAGCAGAACCGATGAGCCACTTCTTTGACACTCCGTTTGCAGGTGTGGAAGCCGGAACAACGGAAGCGGCACGAGTTGCGATGGGATATTCCTTCTTTCATTGGGGTATTAGCCAATGGGCTGTGTTTGCACTAGTAGGACTCGTTATTGCTTTTCTTCAATTCCGTAAAAAAAGGGATGGTTTAGTATCCACCGCTTTAGAACCTGTTACAGGGAAGAAAACAACGGTTAAAAATGCGATTGATATTTTAGCAGTTATTGCAACAGTGATGGGGGTTGCCACTTCCATAGGGCTTGGTGTTCTTCAAATGAGTGGAGGACTAGAACAGGTTTCTGGTGTAGGAAACAACATCATGATTCAACTGTTGATGCTATTTATTATTTTCGTATGCTATATGATCTCTACGATGACAGGACTTGATAAAGGAATCCGCATCTTGAGTAACTTTAATTTAATTATTGCGATAGCATTTTTGCTATTCGTATTTACAATGGGTCCAACCGTCTTTATACTCGAGTCATTTACATTAGCGATCGGGGATTACATAACGAATTTTGTTCAGTATAGTTTGCGGCTTCAACCTTATTCAGAAGGAACTTGGGTAGGAGAATGGACGATATTCTACTGGGCATGGGCAATTGCATGGTCACCTTACGTTGGCGCTTTTATAGCAAGAGTATCGAAAGGAAGAACAATCAGGGAATTTATCGTTGGTGTGACGATTATTCCGACGCTGATTTCATGTTTATGGATTGCTGCATTTGGCGGTACGGCGCTATGGTTTGATCTCCATGAAAATACGGGAATCGCTGCAGCAGTAAATGAAGATGTCACTGTTGCTTTGTTCCAAATGTTTGATCAATTGCCGTTTGCCGGAGTTATGTCTGTATTAGCGATCCTGCTCATTCTTACGTTCTTAGTAACGTCTGCGGACTCTGCAACGTATATTCTCGCAAGTATGACAAGCGGTGGTAGTTTAAATCCGTCAAGTATTGGTAAACTCGTGTGGGGTACTCTAATGGCTGCCATTGCCGGAGTGCTGTTATACTCAGGGGGGCTTGAAGCTCTGCAGACCGCTTCCTTAATCGCTGCTTTACCATTTACGGTGTTATTGTTACTACTTATTGTCGCAATGACAAAACTGATTAGAAAAGAACCGCTTCCCGTCAAGAAAGCTGATCTCAGACGATATCAGAAGATAAAAGAAGAGGCTAACAAAACACGGGTGTAAGTGAAATTATATTATAGTAAATAAGAGGAACCTCGATTCATATTCGGGGTTCCTCTTATTTATATGGAAGCATTTATAATCGATATCCGATCGATTGCAAAAACCAATTAAGCGACACGATGGCTACGGCAATATGCAGTAAAATATTCATCCAGGATTTTCGGGAAAGCTGAATGTCTTGAACAATCATTACAACCGACCAAATGAAAATAACAAGATATGCTAGTTGAACCAGGATGGTTGGCATGATTCACCCCTTTTCTTTACCGTTCAAAATTCTACTTGAATTTGATTTTAACTGGCTTCCTAGTATCTTGTTCTGCTGTCGGATGAATGACGTCACCAATAGCTTCTGAAGCTTGCTTGACCGTTTTCGTCACGCTGTGAATGGCCTCTCCCACATCTTGCGCAGAATTAAAGATAGGTTCAACGGAACGAATCTTACCTTTTACATCGGAGGTGATTACATTCGCTGTCTGAATTAACTTGGTTGATTCCTGAGTCAGCCCATGAATCGCATTTCTGACTTCGGATAATGTTTTGTTCGTCTCGCTAAGCGTGCTCATCCCTTTCACGAGAACTCGTACTACATAATAGACTAATACAATAAAAGCAATAGCACTTGCAGCAACGCTAATCGATATAATCATCTTCAAGCCTCCTTCACGTAAATATATGTCGTCCACATTAGGTTATTCCATAATTTAAAAGAAAGAACGGTATATTTATCTTTTTATAACAATACGATGAGGATGGATACTGTTGTAAAAAGGAGGCCTGCATTTATGTCTAATCATCATGAAGCCCAGATAACTCAGCTTGTTTTGTCCCATCTGCCTAGTACTGCAACGGTCATAAACATAGAAGGACCATTGCCTCGTCAGGCAATTTATATAGGGGATCTAACAGGAGATGAAATTCCTGAGATTTCTGTCGTTTACAAGGTATATGAAGAGTTATATCTGATGGTGCTTGTTTTTACTGATCAGGAATGGAAGGTCGCTGCGAGATTAAAAGGCCACGGGTATGGTCTTACGCTTATGATAAGTGGGCCTATCTTACATAACGATAGGAAGAGTTTACTGATTGGCTGGCAGATCGGAGCCGTTCGCTCTAAACTGTCCATCTATAAATGGGAAGATGGCAATTTCATCGATGCAGCGCCGGAAGATTTATCTTATAGTTCCATTGAAATATTAAACATACCCGGAATATCCGGTGGAAATCAGACGAGTGACATTGCACTTTGGATACATGATACGGGGGAGGCTTACCGTGTTGAAATACTCCGCTTCAGGGAAGGAAAGTTCGTACCCGCATGGGATGTATATCCTTATTATTTTGTGAATGTAGTTCGATATTACGAGCGAAAAACGGAAGAACATCCGAATTATCCATTGTATTGGTATTATCTGGCGGATGCTCAGTACCGTGCGGGAATGTTGCCTGCTGCGCTGCAATCAATTCATAAGAATCTGTTGTTCCAAAATCCTTATCCTTCTCGTAAAGAGATTCAGCAGTTACAATCAAAGATTGAGAATATTTACAAACATATGGGTGGGCAGATTACGGAAGAACAGATTATAGAAGAACGAATCATGGAAGAACAAATCATGGAACCAACGGCAACATCTACTGTGAACAAGCGAGGAATATCTCTATTCCTCGTAGCGGAGAAAACGACCGATGGTACAAAGTGGGGATATATAAACGAAGAGGGTGAATCTGTAATTCCGCTACAATATAGCGAAGCAAGAGATTTTCAGAAAAATGGACTTGCTGTTGTAGCTCAAAAAAGAAAATACGGGTTGATCCAGCTCTCAGGCGGGTATCTAGTAGAACCTATGTATACATCGATATCTCCTTACGTAGAGCAACGGGCAATCGTATCTGAGGATGAATATCACTTTGCAATGTTAAACGAAGAAGGGAAGAAAGTTACAGAGCAAACCTATCCTTTTATCTCTAATTCGGCTGGGAATCGGTCTGTTTATTCTATGGAGACAACAAGTAGCGCAGGAAGTAGTGTTATACAGTATGGATATCTTGATTCCGAGGGGAAAGAGGTCATTCCTGCACAATATGAAGAAGCAAGCGACTATCATCAGCAGAAGGCGATTGTGAAAATCAAGGATTATGAATATGCGTTAATTAACGAAATAGGAGAGAGGCTGGCTACATATCCCTATTACTATGTAGGAAACTATAGTGATGGGTTACTTGTATTTAAGGAGACAGCAAGTGGAACTTTTGGATACATGGATGAGAGGGGAACTGCTATTATTCCCCCTTCCTTTACAGGGGCAACCGGATTTCATCAGGGGCAGGCTATCGTAAACACATCAGAAGACTATAAGCCAGGCTATGGAGTAATCGATAAGCAAGGAGTGTACATCATTCCTGCGGAGTATCAGGATATCCGTGATCTAGGAGAAGATCGCTGGGCTGTTGGACGAACAGCAGATTCAAAACATCCGTTAAGTTTACCGTTTTACGCAATAGCCGATCGATCAGGTACACTGCTGACTGATTTTTCATTCTCTGATGTATCCGAGTTTATAGATGGTCTTGCTTCTGTGAATGATCACGAACAGACCTATTTTATAGACCGAAGTGGAACTCCAGCTCCAGGGTATCCACATATAGAAGGTAGCGGTACATTAACAGTCAAAGAAGACGATGTGATCCAAGCGTCCATTGATCAAAGACTATTCTATGTGAACCGTGCGGGAGATGTCATCTGGGAGCCGAATAAGATGATTTCGCTTAATGGAACGTACCAGGTTAAGGAAGAGAAATATAAGCCAAATCAAAATTACCTCGTTTATTATCCAGTAATAGAAGGAATGCCTGATGTAATTAGCGAACAAAGAGTGAATATCCGAATGAAGCAGCTGGCAGAAGTGAAGAAGATCCCTCTAAATAAGGAGAAAGAAGAGACTTTCACAGGGGATTATGATGTTATTTATTATAAAAAGGATCTTGTTGTCATTGAACTAAACGGTTATCACTATACCATAGGAGCGGCACATGGCTTACCAACAAAAATACACGCGCTGATTCATCTTGTAACCGGTCGTATATTTATGTTGAGAGATTTTTTTAAAGCAGGTGCGGATTATGTGAAAGAACTGAGTAAACGGATTAGAAAGATAATCACAGACGATCCTGCGTATTCCTATGTATTTTCCGAGAGTTACCAAGGGATTAAACCCAATCAGCCGTTCTATGTATCTGACAATGCTCTTCATCTATATTTCGCTCCTTATGAAATTGGACCCTATGCTGCAGGTTTTCCTACATTTACGATTCCATTTGATGAGATCAAGGGACTTATCTATAAAGAGGGTGAGTTTTGGAAATCGTTCCAGATTTGATAAAATAAGACGTTAGTTAAAAGCTTTCCTGACTAGCAGGAGAGCTTTTTCTTCTTATTTCATCTTAGCTTTAAATGAATTCATGCGTTAACCTATGAAAGAAAAATAGTTTTTAGCAAAAAGGAGGGTGTGTTATGGTTGCTGGTTTTTTACTATTGTTAATTATTGTACCTCTTATGCTGGTGATGCTGGGCTTGTATTATATTACGCTAGCGATATGGGAACTTCGTGCAGGAATGGACAGAACAAGATATGTGAAAATGATGTTTGGAGGGCTTGTTCTTGTAGTTATTGCTCCTCTTCTGTTTATCATTTATTGGTATGCCGGTGTTATGAGTTTGTAATTCTTATAAAATTGCCTTACTACAGATAATTAGATCTTACATACACGTAGACGTGAAATCTCTAAACCGTATAATATATAATCAACTTCTAAAATATAGCAGATTATAGAAGATATCGGATAAATAAAACATGAATAGGAGCGTAAACATCATGGACATCAGAATCGATGATCTAACCGGGCCAGAGATCATTACGTTAATTGAGGAACATTATAAAGAGATGTTGTCACAGTCTCCCGAAGATAGTATGCATGCGCTGGACTTGGAGCGATTAAGAAAGCCAGAGATTATCTTTTGGACGGCATGGGAAGGTAAGGAACTGCTTGGCTGCGGGGCAATGAAAGAACTTGATCCCACGCACGGAGAGATTAAATCAATGCGCACCGCTCCCCTACATACCCGAAAAGGAGTCGCCAAGCGAATCCTTGAACATATGTTAGAAGAAGCACAAAGAAGAGGTTACCATCAGGTCAGCTTGGAGACAGGTACGTTAGATAGCTTTAAACCGGCAATAAGTTTATACACAAAATTAGGATTCGAGTATTGCGAACCTTTTGCCGATTATGTGGAAGATCCATACAGTGTGTTTATGACGAAGCAACTGACAATGAAATGACGAAATGAAAATAAAAGAATTACAATACTACAATTACAATGAAAGCCTGAGAAATCAGGCTTTTTGCGTTTTTTGCAAACGAATACAGCCTGTTTATATTAGTACAAGTGTACGTGTTAAGAGAGTTAGAAGATATAATTCATAGCCGAAAAATGTTTCATTTTACCTTAATTTATAGTAATTAGTTATATAAGAATCGATTACATAAGTTATGGAATTGATTCAACTTGTGTTATTACACTGTATAGGAGGACGTAATTAACATGAGGGAACCCGCTAACAGGAGGAATCGTATGTCTATATTGAAGAAAAGGATAATGAACGTCGTATTGCTGTTCACCAGTATGCTGATGGCAGGAATATCTTTCTCACATGTAAATGTTGCTGACGCTAAGAGTTCAAAAGTGTATGTCCAGGCAGGAGTAGAGACAGCAGAGCAATATTCAAAGCTTGAGGACCCGATCATTATACAGCAAGGCCGGATTTTGCTGCCTATTCGAGAGATTAGTAACTATCTAAGTCTGAATGTTTCCTGGAACCAGAAGACGAAGTCAGCTACTTTATATGGTGTTAATAAGGAAATCAAGCTGACACTTGGAAGCAAAACAGCATACGTAGATAAGAAAAAAGTGTTGCTTGATGTACCTCTTCAAATGGAAAAAGGCAAAATTTATGTTCCATTACAGTTTGTTGCTTCTTCGGTCAAACAGAAAGTGACCTGGGATCGTACTCTAAAGACGATTCTTATCCCCAGAACCTATGCGAAAGGGACTGCAGATCAAATGACCTATTGGATCAAACTGACTACAGGAGAGTTATTCCAGGCTAAAACTAATCAGATAGGAACAAAAATCGGTCAAGTTAGTAAGAGGTTTAAAACGATGAGAGAGTTTGAAGTGGAAAAGATCGCAGCAGGTACGTATTATTTACGGATGGAAGAAAGTTTTGGCATGGCAGGTACCAGTAGAAATACAGGACAAGTACTCGTTAAAAATGGAAAAGTGCTTGATGAAGACAGCTTCTCATTCCAAGGATATTACGAGGATACAACACTTCATAAGTCACATGGAAATGTGCTGTTGACCAACGGGAAGCAGGCGAGATTCTTAGATAAGAATGGTAAAGTAGTTGCCTTATATAACCTAACAGACATTATGCAAAAAGATGAAATCTACATGGTAGAGCATTATAATCAGCGCATGCTGATCTTACGGGAGTATTCTTCGCAACATCTTATTGTTTATAATGTACAGTCTGATAATGCGGCATATGTTCATGAACTCATCACGCTTCCCGAAAGTGAAAGAGAGTATTTAGAACAGGCAGGATTTGATCGAAATAATGAAATGGTACGGGATCACATTATCTTTTTTGACAGTATCATTGATGGAGTTATGACTTTTCATTATAAAAATAAATCAAACAACATGGTAAATACGTATACTCTTGATTTAAGTCAGATCTAACAAGGGAAAACAAAACAAACAAACCGGCGTGAGAAGAAGCGGCGGTTTGTTTGCTCGTATAGTAGTTATAAACTCTTAATCCATCCCTATCGACCAGATATTTGAGGTGATTTTATTTTACGAAAATGAGCCATTGATTTTTGCTGATACCGCAAAGGATGATAACCAGCAGCGATGATCATATTCTTCGATCTTCCTAAACCTCCCGCATATAGAGAAAAAAGATCAACGACAGGAAAAAGAGAGGAAAGAGACCGGTAAAAGGACTGTACATAAGGATCCTGAGGTCCTCTTCCGATAATGTTCATCAAAAGGGTTCCATCCTCACTTAGTTTATCGCAAGCCGTTTCAAAAAAAGCCATCGTTGTCAGTTGCTCAGGAATACCATCTTCATGGAAAGCATCCACAACGATATAATCAAAACGGCCACTCGTCATCTGTTTTAGTAATGTATATCCATCCTCAATGAGAACGGGGGGACCATCGTAGCCGAAGTATTCTTTACTTAAGTCTGATACTTTCTGGTCAATTTCTGAAATGACTACATATTTGTCACGCAAAGCAGAGGATAAGGTGCCGATTCCATGTCCAATCAAAAATACATCTTCGTAAGAGGGGTTGTTGACCTCCATTAAATGCAGAAGCGCTCTAGGATATTCAAACAGGATTCGCTCCGGCTGATTTAGATCCAGGATTCCCTGAATTGCATCATTACCGAATTCAAGCACACGAAATCTTCCTTTTTCTCCGTAAACTTCAGAAGTATCATAGACGTAAATGGGTCTAGGTTCCGTTTCTTGGTGTAAGTACTGTGTCATGTCTAAAACTCCTTTATCTATAGCCATCTTCTTATCTCACTATACCAACTTCTGTACAAGAAAATACAGTTTTATGTCATAATGGAGGATGGAATAGCAAAGGAAGAAAAGATAAAAGTTTATTTCCGCTTATTCTTGTTGCAGTCCGCAGGATAAGAAGAATGTTCTTCGTACGTAACTCTTATTCCTAGAGCAGGATAAAATTCTTCTTTATATTCGCACTCTGCACAGGATTTGGTTACATGTAGTAGAGTTAACTTGCTGGATAAAGGCTGCTTGCATTTGGGACAATGCTGGCGAAAAAGACGGTTCATACCGGTCATAAGTATCACCTTTATTCCTATTCATTTAGTTGGGATTATTATAACTTGCCTTTTCAAATTTGTATAGTCATGTAGGTTGGGCAAATTAATTAATTGTGTTATGAGCGAGAGGAGGGAACATCTTATGTTTATACTGCTTATGATCCTGCTCGGATTCATCGGTTCGTTTTTTTCAGGTTTGCTTGGAATTGGCGGTGCCATTATCAATTATCCGCTTCTTTTATTTATCCCGCCGCTTCTCGGTGTGGGTGGATTTACAGCCCATGAAGTAGCTGCTATTAGTATATTCCAGGTGTTTTTCTCATCCCTTTCTGGAATCATTGGGTATAGACTGCAGTCTCGAAAAACAAAAACGAGGTTAATTCATTACTCTTTAGCTGCTTGGATGGGTACCAGTATATTAATAGGTAGTCTGCTAGGAGGATTGTGGTCTTCTCGCTTCGAGGAGCAAACGATTAACATCATCTATGGAATCCTTGCGGTGCTTGCCGTAATTCTTATGTTATTCCCTGCAAGAGGCAAAGAAGAGATGCAAAAGGTAGAGGAAATTACATTCCACCGATTTTTGGCGAGTTCGCTTGCTTTTGTTGTAGGTGTGGTCTCGGGCATTGTTGGAGCTGGAGGAGGATTTATTCTTATTCCCATTATGATGAAAGTGCTTCGAATACCGGTTCGAATTACGATTGCGACTTCTTTATCGATTGTCTTTGTCTCGGCAATTGGCGGAGTGATCGGTAAAATAAGTGGGGGAGATATTCCGATTCTTCCGATCCTTTTCACGGTTATTGGGAGTATCGCAGGGTCTCCTGTCGGTTCTTTGGTAGGTTCAAAAATGGACGTGAAGTATTTAAGATATGCTCTTGTCCTTTTGATTACCATAACGGCGGTAAAGGTATGGTCGTCTGTTTTTTAATTGTTAAACTTACAAAAAGACTGCTCACCGAAAGGTGAACAGTCTTTTTTGGAGTTGTTGTCATTTCATTTTCACGGTAACATTTCACGTTAAAATCGTAACGTAGCTTGGCATTTTTACTACTAGAGTCGTTTACGTTTGTAGAAAGTGACGAAAAGACAAGCGAGTATGACTATGATTAGAGATACGGCAACCCAAATTAAATCTTGTGTAGTCCCTTGTTGCATACTCTGTTGATCTTTACCAGCACCAGGGAATCCACCACCTCCCATCATGCCACCTTCAGGACGTTCCATACCGCCGCCAAAACCATCTGGTGCTTCACCCATACCGCCACCGAAGCCATCAGGAGGTGTCATACCATCTCCTTCTTCAACTTGTGCGTCTGGCTGAGCTCCATCAGTAGCAGTAGTTGTATTACTCTGCCCACCATTTTGGGTAGTTTTGTCTGATGGAATTTCTCCAGCAGGTGGCTGGTTTGCTGTATTAGATTGTTCCGTTGTAGCCCCATTTTCGCTTGCATTCTGAACAACGTTGTTTGCGGTATCAGGTGCTGTTTGCACATTCTCATTCTGTTTGCTAATAGAAGCACCATCCGCTGCTGCTTCATCATCAGCAGTTGCACCGCCAGTATTACCACCGGTAGCAGCGTCACCAGGAGCGCCAGCATTACCATCAGGAGCAGCGCCGCCAGGAGCGCCAGCTGCATCTCCAGTATTACCACCAGGAGCAGCGCCACCGGCACCGCCTTTTCCTCCCATGATTCCACCCATGTCGAATCCACTACCGGAGCCGTCGCCGGAAGAAGGAGAGGTACCATCAAGCTGTTCCGAAATATCTTTGACTTGCGATGCATTGGTGGAGATCAGACTCGTAACTCCTTTTTCAAATTCATCATAGGTATAAAAAGCGTTCGGGTCTGCTTTTACATATTCCGCAATCATCGACTTCACTTCTTGTACTCGTGCAGTAAAGGTATCATTAGCAAGGTATCCACCAATCGCTTCTGACAGCATCTGATGATACTGCTCTTTATACTCATCTACAGCAAGCAGTTTTGCAATGAGTGGACGTTCATCCAAAGCTCCTTGCGTTGGCTCATCGATATACAGGCTATTTCTACCTAAGCCCCCAAAAGCCATATTGTAGTCCCAAGGAAGTATAGAGAAGACTCCATCTTCTTCATACAAATAGTAGTTTTGTTTATTCGATCCAAGATAACTATCTGTGTTATTCGTCAGAACGTTCAGGGCAATATATCCTAATGCATCCTCTATATCGATATACTTCTCGTAGTCAGAACCATTATTGAGTTCATTCAGCATAGCGATCAGTGCATCGCCATCTGATTTTTCCGACTTCACTTCAAGACCAGTATAGAGATCCGGATCATCACCGAGCCAAGTTAAATCACTACCTTGACCGGTCATTACACCTTTGTATAGTGAGCCATAGGAGCTACCGAAGTTCCGCTCCAGATAAGATTCATCGATCTGTTCAACAGCAAGATAAAATCCCCATAATTCATCATTAATGTAGATGTTAACGAAAGAATATTCAGGGGTAGGAAGACCCATCAATTCTGCCAATTCATAGGTCAAAAATTCTCGCATGCTGGTCGCATCACTATAGTTATTGTTTAAGTTGATTTTGCTAATGCCTTCGAGTGTCTGATTCACGTATTCATCAAAGGAAAGCTTGAAGCTGTAGCGATTTGAGTCTTCCATTTGAACAACAGAGCGAAGACTTAAATTCCCCTTCGTGCGAATACCGACATTTTCAAGTTTAACACCGTTATATTCTACAATGGCGGGCTTATATTCTTCCGCACTGGCGTTGTCTAGCATGTCTTGAAATTCATCTTCATCGATCGTTATTTTTACATCGACCACTTTATCCTTTGGAAAAACGGTTTCTTCTATTTTCTGTGTTTCTTTGGATACAGCTGTTTCTGTAGAAGAAGACGAGCTGCCAAATTGGCAGCCGGCCAGAATCAGACAGATGGAGCAGAAGCATAGAAGAAGACTAGTAAATTTGTTCTTCATCTAGAGCACCACCTTATCTTTAGGATACATAATCACCGTTATAGCTGATAAGTACCGCATTTTTAACACCTTGAATTCCAGTAAGTTCGTTAACAAAGCTGCCTTCGCTATCTTTCAAACGAACTTCGAAGGTTACTTCAATATTGCCTGCAGTCACCGTTTTTTGTTTTACATTGTAACGTTTTACGATGCTGCCCAGTTGTTCGTGAATTTGTTTTTCCGTAGCATCGCTTTCGCAGTTCACGACAAGAAGGTAAGGAGTATCAAGAGATGTCCGTTTAATAAAGAAGAAGAGAATCAAACCGATAATAGCGGAACCGAGTGCTGCAAGTGTAAAGAATCCTGCACCAGAGACAATCCCCGCTGCCGCAGCCCAGAACAAGAAAATTAGATCAGTCGGGTCTTTAATCGGTGTTCTAAAACGAACGATGGACAGCGCACCAACCATACCAAGAGACAATACGAGGTTGGAGTTAATCGCAATGATGACCATCGCCGTAACCATTGTCATCCCAATTAGAGAAACATTAAAGCTTTTGGAGTAAAGTACTCCACTAAATACACGCTTATAAAGTGTGAAAATGAAGAGACCAATCAGAAAAGCGACCGCTAAACTGATAATAATTTTGGAAATACTAATATCGGATGAGAAGTTTTCCATCACCGAATTTTTGATGATATCTGTAAAATTTGTAGTGTCGGTAGTAGCTTGTGTGGCTGCTGCCGTCGTAGAAGCTGTTGCTGACATCTTAATAATCCTCCCAAGTGTTATACTTTAAAAATTTACGACATATCACATACTTTGAAGCTGATTGCCGGTTTAAACCTTCAAGCTGTAATGCAATCCGTATGTATTCCGGAATGTACTCATCAAATTTCACTTCCAGAATCATTAGGTTTTCATCGATTGCCCTTACAGGATGTAAATCTTTGTTGAACATATCAAGAGAGTGAAGACCGGTTCGAAGGTCCTTATCAAACGTAATCCTTACATTGCCATGGTGACAAACAAATGGTTCTCTTACATAATCAACAATGACTTTTGGACGTAACATCCGGTCCCGCATTTCATGATAAATTTCGTACATCAGCGGTTTTTCAGGAACATTCAGTACTTCGTAATCACCAGCGACTATGGATTCATACATTTCTCTTGTCAGGGATACTTTTTGTTTTGCGATGAGATCCCCTTTTTTTACTTTCTTCTCAAAATGAATGACCTTGTCTTCCACATTGTAGATTCGAATCCGGTATTTAGCCCGATCGCGAACACCACCAAGTTTTTCGTGAAGAGCACGGTTGTCCATATCATCAAAGTACAAACTTCGAATGTGATACTCTCCGGTATCTCCTACATTCTCATCGTACTTTACAATGTTTCTAAGTCTTTGCCGCAGAATCGTATACTGATGCTGATTGATAAGAAACTTAAGTTCATTGCGGTACTTTACAGGTTTACTCAGCTGCACATGAGCTGGGGTGAGCATAATTACACCTCTCTTTCTAGGGTAGATTCCACAAGTTACTCTGCTAACTGGAATCTGATTGTTTTCGGCTTGAGACCCATCTTACTTGGACTGTGTGAACTGTATTTGAACTGAACCTTAAAAATAGATGAATTTTACATTCTGATTACAAAAAGAATGAACAAAGTTAATGATTGTCAAATGAAGCACATAAAAAAAGACGGCCGACCACAAGGGTAGACAGTCTCACAAGTTTTTGATTATGAAGATTAAAGACGTTTCCGTTTATATAGATGTACAAATGCGGAAGCTAATAGAAGGAAGAGGATAGATACTACAGAAGATATGAAATCGGTCATTGATCCTTGCTGTGTATTTTGTTGATTAAAGGAAGGAAAACCTTCTCCTCCACCACCTGGTGGAAATCCCATGCCTCTTTCAGCACCTCCTCCAGGAAATCCTCCACCAAATCCTCGGTCTTGGCCGGGTACCTGGTTGCCTTGGGCACCATCTGGAGTGACAGACGGCATTGTCTGTTCAGGAGTGTTTGCATTCTCAGAAGTAGGAGCGGTAACAGCTGCTGCAGCAACGAATGAAGACGACGAGTTGCCGAATAGACAAAGGGCCAGAATCAGACAGATGGAGCAAAAGTATAGAAGGAGAATAGAATATTTGTTTTTCACAAAAGAGCACCACCTTATCTTTATACTTTAAAACTTTCGGCAGATCCCTTCTTCAAGGTGAATTGCCGCTTCAAACTAAACGAAATAAATGAAAGTATAATAAAAGTGTGTGAACTGAATTTGAACGGAACCTTAAAAACGGATGAATTTTACATCGTACCCATAAAACTACGTAATGAATTAGGAAAATGTTCGTTTGACTTCTAGTTTCATTCCGGTGTATCTTAGCAAACAGCTGCAGTTACCACATCAGACTTTAAGTTACGTTATGGAATGGAGGAAGGAGATGAACCGAAAGGATACAATGTGGATTATCATATTTGCTGTAGTCATTGTTGCGGCGGTGCTAGGTATGCAGTGGTACTCCAAAGGGGATTCAGATACTAATGCAAATCCGGTCGTAATAAGTACGATAAGCGAAGATTCTACGACTAGCCGTGCGTTTACTTGGCAAACGGATAATCCGAACTTGTCTGCAAAACTTCAGATTGTAAAAGGGAAGGACACCTCTTTTGAAGGGGATCAAATCTTGAATTTCGAAGGAACAACGACGTCACTTGTACTGGATAACGGGGCAACGGTCGGAGTTCATAAAGTAGAGGCAACCGGGCTAACACCGGGAACCGTATATCAATACCGAGTAGGAGACGGATCAGAGGAAGGATGGAGTGATGTACTTACTTTTGAAACCGCTCCAGAAGAGGAGGATTTCTCCTTTATTTATGCTACGGATTCGCAAGGTGAGACGCAAAGTGATTTTGAACTTTGGAAAAATACAATGGATAAAGCCTTTGAGACGTTTCCAAGTGCTTCGTTTGTCGTTCATGCGGGAGACTTTGTGGAAGATGCGGGTTCAGATGATGCGTGGAACTATTTTCTAGAAGAAAGTACTTCCTGGATTAGCCGTATCCCCATCGTGCCTGTCATCGGTAATAACGATGTGATGGATGATAAGTTTGAACGATTTGCTTCTTACTTCCATACGCCAGATAACGGTGCATCCAAATTAACGGGAACAGAAACCAACTACTCCTTTGATTATGGCAGTGCACATATCGCTGTACTCAATACCGAAGGGAGTATCAAGCAGCAGACAGAATGGCTGAAAGAAGATTTGGCAAGTACAGATAAAGAGTGGAAAATTGTAGCGATGCATCGTCCAGTATATGGTGGAAACACGTATAAGAAAATCCAGGACTGGGCGGAAATTTTTGATGAATATGAGGTAGATTTAGTTCTTCAAGGCCACAATCATGAGTATTCGAGATCTTATCCGCTTAAACAAGGAGAGATTACGGGAGATGGGTCTGATCTGGTTCGTAATCACGAAGGAACCGTATATGTGGTTGCCAATGCAAGCGGTCCTAAATTCAATGAGAAAAAAGAGGATCAATTCTACCACAAAATTCATTTCCAAAATAACAAACAAATGTTTGCTGGAATCACAATTCGAGATAATACGCTGACGTATCAGGCTTATGATGTGGATGGAAAACTGTTAGATGTGTTTAGTATTGAACATGAAGAGTAGCAACTTCTAATTAATAAAACGGCTGCTTTCGGAACGATTCTGCGTATTATTACTGCAGTTTGTTCCGAAACTGTCGTTTTTTTTAGTTTAAAAATAGATGAATACAAACGGACCATACATCTCTTGTTTTCTTGATGAAAAGAAGAATATATAATTTGTAAGGGTTTCCATTTTTATATTGAAAGAATACATCATCAATGCTATTATTTAACAAACAGCTAAATAGATTTACATAATTATTAAGCATATCAATTCTGTAAGCGTTTCATCTGCGAATACATGAAAAGGAGAGGGTAACGTTGTATCCATTATTCAAGCGAAGTAAGAAAGCAGCACTGCTCACGACAACCTTGACGGTTTTGTTTAGCGTCTTTGGTTCTACAGGAGCAATTTCTGTTAGTGAAGCGAAGGGGGCAAATGAGCAGACAAGTCCTGTTTTTCAAGAAGCTTCTGTTCATGATCCGTCCTTGATTAAAGTAGACAACACGTTTTATGTATTTGGTTCCCACCTTGCCGCTGCAAAATCTACAGATCTGATGAGTTGGAACTTGATTGATTCCGGTGTAAAAGACGGCAATAAGCTCATTCCGAATGTTACGGAAGAACTCAAAGAAGCTCTCGCCTGGGCACAGAGTGATACGCTGTGGGCAGCGGATGTCATTCAACTCGAAGATGGACGTTTTTATATGTACTACAATGCTTGTAAAGGAGACTCTCCGAGATCTGCGCTCGGCGTAGCTGTAGCAGACAATATCGAAGGTCCTTATAAGGACGAAGGTATTCTGCTGAAGTCAGGTATGTGGGATGAGATCTCAGAAGATGGCACGATTTATGATGCTACAAAGCATCCAAATGTAGTCGATCCTGATGTATTCTACGATAAGAATGGGAAGCTGTGGATGGTATACGGATCCTATTCAGGCGGAATTTTCATTCTTGAAATGGATCCAAAGACAGGCAAGATCTTGCCTGATCAAGGATATGGGGAGAAATTAATCGGCGGTAATCACAGCCGTATTGAAGGACCTTATATTTTGTATCATCCAGAGACCGATTATTATTACATGTACTTATCTTATGGCGGACTTGACTCTGTTGGCGGATATAATATGAGAGTTGTTCGTTCCAAGAACCCGGATGGTCCTTACCTTGATGCAGAAGGAAATGATATGACTCAGGTCAAAGCAGATCCATCTCTGCCGCTCTTTGATGATCGTTCCATTGAGCCTTTCGGCGTGAAACTAATGGGGAACTTTCAGTTCACGAGAGAAATTGGTGACCCTGGATCAGGTTCCGGTTTAGGTTATGTATCTCCGGGTCATAACTCTGCTTATTACGATGAAAAGACAGGGAAATCATTTTTAATCTTCCATAGTCGTTTCCCGAATCAAGGCGAGGGGCATGAAATCCGTGTACACGAGATGTATATGAATGCAGACGGCTGGCCTGTGGTAGCACCTTATCGTTATACGGATCAGGAATTTAAGAAGAATATCAATGCAAATGATGTTCAAGGCACCTACCAAATCATCAATCATGGTAAAGAGATTACGAATGCGATCAAAACTCCGTTAAAAGCGGTGTTTGACAAGAAAGGTAAGATTACGGGTGATGTAAAGGGTACCTGGAGTCTTGGGAAAAATGGGGAAGCGGTAGTGATTGTGGATGGTGCACAGTATAAAGGCGTCTTCTCCAGAGAGTGGGATTCATCCAAAGAACAGACGGTTATGACGTTTACTGCGCTTTCGAATCAAGGGGTTGCTCTATGGGGCAGTCGTACAGAAGAACGGAAAGACAAAGATGTGGTAGCTGCTGTGAAAAAAGATTTGTCGATCGGCGATACGACCGCCGTATACCAAAATCTTGTGTTACCCATTAAAGCTAGTGAAGACAGCACAATCAGCTGGACTTCGTCTAATAAAGAAGTTGTTTCTAATACAGGGGTAGTGAAAAGACCTGCAGCTGGTAAGGGTCAAGCTACGGTTCAACTTGTCGCAAAGATACAAAAAGGAAAAGTCGTAGGCACAAAAACGTTCAACGTGACCGTTCTGCCCGAACTTACAGGGCCCGTCATTGCGAATTATAATTTTGACGATGTACAAGGAACGAAAGTAAGTGATCAATCTGTAAATGGACTAAACGGAGTGCTTCAAGGAGGCGCAACGCAACTAACATCAGGTAAAAAAGGAGCTGCCCTTCAGTTTAACGGGAAAGATGGTTATGTGCAGGTACCAGGACTCGTTACCGATGCTCAAGATTTCACATTTGCTGCATGGGTGAATTGGAATGGTGGAGGAGACTGGCAGCGTATCTTTGATTTTGGAAATGGACTTGGAAAGCATATGTTCCTGACTCCTTCTCAGCATACAGGGGCACTACAGTTCACGATTCATAACGGAGTTGATCAAAGTTTGCTCTCGCAAGCGAAACTTCCTCAGAACGAATGGACGCATGTAGCCGTAACGTTTGAGGGAAATACCGGTACCATGTACGTGAATGGACAGCCAGTTGCTACGAATAAAGAAATGACGTATAACCCGAAAGACTTGCTTGCTAACGAAGCTTACCTGGGTAAAAGCAGATTTGCAGCTGATCCCTACTTCAATGGAAGTTTAGATGAGGTCAGCATTTATAATCAAGCATTGAGCAAGGAAGAAATTCAGGATCTAATATCTAAATAATTTACAAGAGCATAATAGAAAGCCGTAAGATTCATGGACTGGTTCTCTCAGATCCATCTGTCTTACGGCTTTTTTCTTTATTTTTCATGTGAATTATTGTCTACTTCGAAATGAGAAAGGCTGCCAGAAAAGATAAGCAAGTGATATGAACAGGAAGCCGAGAATGACGGAGTCAATCACTCGCACGACAAGGACTCCATATTCAGATAAGGATAACGGATCCATCACCATCCATAACACGAATATTACAATCATCAGAACCCCGAGAGATAACCAGTACCTCCATTTCCCTGAATTGAAATCCAATGAATAGCCAGAGATCGTTACTTCGTTTCGATGCATCCATAAACGGCTCAGAGAGAAGAGAAATATAATGGTTAAACCAAACAAAGTACTGCCATGCTGCAATATTTTATAAACGGGAAGGTCATACGTGGAAATGGATAAGGTTTCTTGTAAGAGACTCCACCTTAAGACCATAAATCCTCCTTGGTGTGTAAACGAGTCCCAGATCACATGGGTTGCCATGCCGAGCCAAGCGGAATATACAAAAACAAGGACCCGAATCACCCTTGGCTTCCGTAGATGTTCTGACTTCGAAGGTGAAGTGAGGATACCCTGCACATCGGAAGGGAGATTGCTGAATAAAGGAGGATATACAATATACCGATATACTAGATAAGTTAGGATAACGAGGAAAAGGTTCAGCGTCATGAATCCATTTATCGTATGGCCGATTTCGCCGGAAGGTCTACCTCGCAGGAAATACTCGAAGTCGGGTGCCATACTCCCAAGAACAAGTGCGGGAAAATGAAGATAAGTTTTGTTTCGAACGAAAGGAAGTACAGCGGCTGGATGAGCAAAGGTGAGTGGCATGGATGTTCCTCTTTCTTTTTTCTATTTAGCTAACTTTATGGCTTTTTAGACGTTAACTATGTGTATGGTTTAGCAATAACTAAAGAAATGGCGGGAAGCACATATGAAAGACGAAGTGGAAGAACAAAATGTAGCACAAATGATGAAAAAAGTATCGAATGACTCTTCTAAAAGTCAACTTCCGGAATTAGATACCGAGAAATTACCTCGGAACAGCAAGAAACCTCGAAATAGATGGTCAAAACGATTGTTTTATATCACTGGGTTCACCCTTGTCTTTCTTTTGGTCATTCTCGTACTGGAGAGGAATGGAGTATCAGAAGAGGATAGAATCTTAATGGAAAAGTTATCAGGGAAATTAAGCTATTTGGAACTGATACGAGCTGATCAAACGCTCTATAACGCGGTGAAACATGATTTATTGCAAGATCTACATATCACAGATACAGACGGAGATTATTCAATAACGGTAGATGGCCTCATAGCTGATGAGAAAAAAGCTGTTATTTTGTACACGTTTACGGAACCTAATATTGAAAGCGGGAATAGTTTATTTACTCAAGTAGAAATCACAGCTGGGAATCAAGTTCCATTAAGTAGTTACGGATATATCCCAGCAAGAAGCGATGATAAGAAGAATAAAGATAAGATCCTGACAGATGCTCGTATATATAATGTTGAAGCAGGTTTAGAAGGGAATATCCCGGAGACGTTGATCTTAACCATTAAGATAGATGATAAACAGTTTAATTTCACAATTCCAAACGATCAAAAGCATTATGCGAACATGAAAAAAACGCACCGAATAGATCAAAACTTTTCTATTGGTGGTCAACAATTGACTGTACATGAAGCGATTATTACTCCGCTTGCTTCCTATGTAACATTAGTAGCTGATTCGATGAATACAAGACAAATTAACGATTTGATTTCCTTATCGCTGATGAATGAGAAGGAGAAAAGATATACCGACCGAGGGGGATACGGTGATTTGAATCTAACAGGGGGTTATACCACTCAATTTCATAGTACCTATTTCGAAGATTCACCTGTATATCTGATATCAGAGGGGGGTTATATCTCGGATAGGAATAAGAAATTAGTGATAAATACAGATACGAAAGAGACCTTACTAGCTCCAAGCGATCAGATATCCCTCTCTGAAGTCATTGTGAAGGAAGATCAAATACAAATTAGTATCCTTGCAAAAGATATAGATAATCCAGTTCCGAAACATTCTAGAATGTTTAGCTTACTAGATAGAAACGCTGTTTTTACAGATGCACAGGATACCGAATATAAAATACTGAGCGACAATGAGACTGAATACAGTCATCTAGGGGAAAGCAAGTCAGAACAAATGTCCCATTATTCGATCCCGAAAGAAGATTACGAGCAGCCGCTGACTTTTGAAGTCCATGAGTATCCTGGTTTTGTGAAAGAAAAAGTGAAGGTTTTGCTCGATCTAACAAATTCAAAATAACTAATATTTTTGTAGGAGAGTCACAGTTTGTTCTTGTGGCTCTTTTTATTTTTGGCGTGAACAAAAACCAAATGGACTGTACGTCAGTCTAATTAACAAATAGAGGAAATTATAACGGATGGAAAGGAGGAGGGAATGAGTGGATTTAATTGAACTGGCTGTGAAAGCAAAACAAGGAGATGAAGAAGCATTCTTAGAGCGAATGAGTGTAGACAAGCATAAATTATACGGCATTGCCTATTCCTATATGCTCAATCAGCAGGATGCGCTAGACGTGGTCCAAGAAACGGTGAGCAAAGTATGGGCAAAACGGAAATCACTGAAGCAACCCGAATATTTTACAACATGGGTCATTCGAATTTTACTACGCGTATGTATGGATGAACAGAAGAAGAAACGTAGAGAGGTGCCTACGGCTGCGGATCATCTGGGATATGATGCAGTACTTGCTCCGCAAAGTGTAGATTCCGATCACAAATTAGATATGGAAAAACGGATTAGAAAACTGCAACCGAAATATCGGATGGTCATCGTACTGAAATATTACCGTGATCTTACCATTCCAGATATCGCTGAACTTATGGACAAGCCGGAAGGGACGATCCGAACCTGGCTTCATAAGGGACTGAAGCAAATGAGAACAGAAATGTTGGAAGAAGAGGATCAGGAAGTGAAAGAGAGCCCATGGACTGAGGACAGGAAGGTGAGAAAATATGTCTGAAAAACAAGATAAGAAATGGGAGAATTCTTTTGAGCTAAACAAACAATTTCATGATCAGCGGATGACGATGGTATCTGACTTCGAACTTGATCATGCAATCCGTAAGGGATTGTCACAAGGAAAGAAAACGGATGGGGATGTGAGAAAAAGGAGATCTATTTTTGTAGCAGCCGCAGCTATGATGAGTGTTTTTATGATATTCGTTGCGAGTATCCGAGTTTCACCCGCCTTTGCTTCCACAGTTCGGGACATGCCGGGTTTGAATAAATTCGTAGATCTCATTCGGTATGACAGCTTATTTGCAAAAGCATGGGAACATGATTTTCTACAAGAAGTGGGAATCTCAGATAGATCGGAAGATACCGTGTTTACGGTGGGAAGTATACTTGCGGATGAAGACCGGATTCTCATTCTCTATTCTCTGAAGGGTCCAGAAGTGAGGGAAGGGAAAGCGAATGATTATATGGCTTTTGAATTGACGAATGGAAAAGGAGAAAAGATCAGCGAGCAACGACTAAGCGTTCTTCCTAAAGAGATTGAGGAAGCAGTTGATACTTATGAAAAACTTGATTTTCGATTGTTAGACGGTCAAACGATGCCGGAACGGTTAATTCTGAAAGTGAATATGATTGGTCATCATTATGAAATTCCATTTACCGTGGATAAAGAACGTTTTGCGGGTATGAGAGAGGTCATTCCAGTCGATAAGCAGATGGAAGTAGATGGTCAGAAAGTGAACATTGATCAAGTAACGATTACGCCTCTTCAAGCAAAAGTACATGTCACAGCAGACCCCAATAATACAATGCAGATCAATGATCTAGTTGATTTAAGATTAAATGATAATACCGATTACAAAAGAAGAATGGAGACCGTACAGGGTGACTTAGCAACAGGAGAGCGAACTTATTACTTTGAAAGTCCTTATTTTAGTCAAACGGACTCGTTGACTTTAGAAGCAAAAGGATTCTTTTTGAATAAACGAGATCAAGTATTTACATTTAATATAGAGACGGTAGAGACCATACACACACCTAACCCACACATTGTCTTAGATAAGGTAGAGGAAACAGGAGACGGAATTCAAGTAAGCATCAGTACAGAAGGAATTTATGACCAGACGGAATATCCATATTTCAATCCTTATGTACAATTTTTCAATGAAGATAACACATTCACAGATGCTGCGGGTAAAGAATATCCAATGAACGACGCTAAATTGTTAATGTGGACGGGACTCGGCACGGAGAGCCACGAAATGACGTTCTCTATACCCAAAAGGGAATATAAACAGCCTTTGTCTTTTAAGGTGAAGGAATACCCAGGATTTGCCAAAGCAGATATCAATATTAAAATAAAATAGAATTTGTCCTTATGTCGTTCATGTATCGCTTACAAGAAATGTGACGTGTAAACTTTTCAACTCATTCCATAAAAGCTATAATAGAAAGGATTGAGCCTGATTCTAAGTGAAAGAGAGCGATATATTATGGGTCGTAAATGGAATAACATCAAAGAGAAAAAGGCAAATAAGGACGCTAGTACTAGCCGAATCTATGCCAAATTTGGACGTGAAATATATGTAGTTGCTCGCCAAGGTGAACCTGATCCTGAGTCGAACCGTGCACTGAAAGTAGTACTTGAGCGTGCCAAAACTTATAACGTACCAAAAGCAATCATCGACCGCGCACTGGAAAAAGCAAAAGGCGGTTCCGAAGAAAACTTTGACGAACTTCGTTATGAAGGTTTTGGACCTAACGGTTCCATGGTTATTGTGGATGCCCTCACGAACAACGTGAATCGTACTGCTTCTGAAGTACGTTCCACTTTCAGTAAAAACGGAGGAAACCTTGGTGTAAGTGGTTCCGTAAACTACATGTTTGATTCAACAGCCGTTATCGGTGTGGAAGGAAAAACAGCGGATGACGTGCTTGAACTGCTGATGGAAGCAGATCTTGATGTGCGTGACATTATCGAAGAAGATGATTCTGTTATCGTGTATGCTGAACCAGATCAATTCCACGCCGTACAAGATGCTTTCAAAAATGCAGGCATTTCCGAATTTACGGTAGCCGAGCTTACAATGCTTCCACAAACCTTCGTATCTCTAGAAGGCGATGCACTTGCTCAGTTCGAGAAACTGATCGATGTGCTTGAAGATCTGGAAGATGTGCAGCAGGTGTACCACAACGTGGAGTTCGACGAAGAATAGGAAAACTTCCTTTAACCTCGACGTTTTAAAGTCTTCACGTTTTGTCTGCCATGGATATCAATTCGTGATTCACCGTAGTTATCAGTCAGCGATGGTATGTATTAGGTCGCTCTGTTGATATTTACGGTGATGTACGTTTTTGAGAATGGGATCTGATTTAAACTCACTTTTTGTATGGGATGTAACTATACAAGGAGTGAGTTTTTTTAGTGAAAGATACAAATGGTATACAATGACACTTAGTTCATTAGGAAAGCAGTGTCATTTGCATCAAGTAAACTGTTGCTTTACGTATCATAAATTTGAATATTTTAGATAGGAACTACTAGTAGAATTCTTTAATTTTCTCCTTCAACATGTTTCTATCCCACAAAATTATTCTATTTGACAATGCCAATTCTCTTGCGGAATTAGTGAAATGACTATTTGTAACAACAATTCCTTTATCCAATTTGTAGTGAACTATTCCAGCTGAAACTTCTTGTATTGCCTTATTGGTAACCAAATTAGAATAACATTTTGCTTGGATACCAATTTTCCTTCCCTGACGGGCTGCAATAACATCAATTCCTTGATCCCCTGAAGCTTTAGTTAATTGAGTAGTGTACCCCATTTTTTTAAATAGGTCTGATACAAATTGTTCGAATTCGTAGCCTGTCATAAGATCAATATCATCTATAGAATAAGTAGTAATAGATGATATTAGATTGTTTTTTAGTAATGCTCTTTCAAAACTGTCATTTTTCTTATTTTCTATAGATTTTAAAACTAGGTTAACAACAACTTCATATTCTTTTATAAAATTTTGACTATATGTAATACCTTTATGAATTAAAAAATGAGTTAATACTCCTGTATTAAAATTTACATTGATAGAATCATTTTCAACATAAAAGGAGAGGTATTCTTCCAACGATAATTCAGTACCATTATTATTAAATCTATCTTCAAACTCCATTAATAGTAAATCATGATAGTATTCGTTTAGAAACTGTCTTAGGATCTTCCAAGTTACAAAAATTGCAATATCTTCATTGAGCATCATATATTTTTTTATGATAAGTTTGACTAATCTCATAAATTTTTCATTAAACTCATTCTCAATCAAAGTTATACTCAGATAATCTTCCATTCCTTCATAAATACTATTGTAAGTAAGATAATGATTTAAATATGGGTCACTACAGAGCAATGACAATTCTCCAATATTAGTATGTTTAATAATCAATCTTTCAAATACAACGAAACTTGTTATATTCAAAAAATTTATATCCAATATATTGATAAAATTGTTAAGTATCAATTTCATTTCACTGTCAGTAAGAAGAGTTGAAGCTTCAGATTCTATTATTTTTTTATTCAATATTTTCGTTAATTCTAGAGCTTTAGATTTTCCTAGTTCTTTTTCTTTTAAGACCCTAGCTTCTTCAAGCTTTTTTTCTTTCGAAGCCTTAGCTTCTTCAAGCTCTTTCTCTTTTAAAGCTAGCTCTTTTTTGTTACTTTCCATAGCTGCTCTTATTTTTGGATCATCTATAATACGGTTTGACTTTTCTCCGCATTTAGGACATATCATTTTTTCTGCAATAGTATAATAGATTCCCCTTTTTCTACAGATATTCTGATTAAAGATAATTTCAGTATGGCAAAATTGACAACTGACAAAAATATTACTATCACTTTCTCCAATCTTATAAAACATTTAGACTCTCCTCAATTTGTGACTTTATAAACTGTTGGCTTAGTTAGATAGTGTAGGTAGTACACAGCTTTCTTTAGTAGATAACTAAACCATTAAAATATACATAATAATGTACGAACATACCTATATATCACTTCTGCACCGCATCCCGTGTTATATCCACGTTAACAAAAATAATTATATGTTAAAGAACTACACATTTACTATATTTTAACGTAATGAAGTTCGAATATTAAACTTTTATATTTTTTATAAAGGTGGATCGTCTACACTAAGAACATAAATTAGTGATTCACCGTATTAATCAATCTGCGATGGTATGTATTGGGTCGCTCTGTTGAAATATATGGATGTACGTTTTTGAGAATGGGATCTGATTTAAACTCACTTTTTGTATGGGGTGTAACTATACAAGGAGTGAGTTTTTTGTTGTTAGAGGATATTCACAAGGGATTTCTTTTTGATCGAATAAGGAGAAGGATAACAGAGTACTGCAACCTTTATTAAGGCTTTTCTCGTCTGTATTAGCGAGAGGTGAAAAAGATGAAAAAGGTTCTTATAAGTTTGATCTTAACTATGGTTCTGGTTTTCTTAGCAGCATGCTCACCCCAAGAGGTTGAGGGCGGCAAAGGGTTAACAGTGAACCCCATTAACAAGGTAGAGGGTTCCGAAGAGAATGAATATAAAACAAAAGATCATCTTAGTGAGAAGAAGATTGAAACTCAAAAGGAAACTTTTATAGAAAGCTTCTTGGATGAAAACCAAGAATATGAAAAAGAAAATATCGAGACCATACGGGCAGTGGTGCTAGATATTGTTCCTAGTAAGAATGAAAACCAATTATCTGTAAAGATAAAAGACTACGATACACAAGAGATCCTTATACTTAAGGATGAAAAAGAGAAATTAGCAGAAATAAAAAAAGGTCAAGATATCGTTGCTATAACAACGAAGCTATGGAAACAATCTGCACCACCGCAGAATAGCCCATTAAAGTTAATTGTCTTATAAGAGATAAATGACTAAAAGGAAATAAACATATATAAGCTTCTTGTTTGTTAAGAAACCTCCTTTTAGCGGGGGCTGACTGTAGGTATGCTAGCCTTGCTAGTTTGCCTACGGTCTTTTTATTTACTAGAATGTAAAGAAAGTATAGACATCAAGGAGAGAGACATGAAACTGGTATCTTGGAACGTAAATGGGCTTAGAGCTTGTGTGAAAAAAGGGTTTATGGATTATTTTCATCTAATGGATGCAGATATTTTCTGTCTTCAAGAAACAAAACTGCAAGAAGGACAGATTGAGCTGGAGCTGGGGGAAGGGTATCAGGATTACTGGAGTTATGCCGAGAAAAAAGGATATTCGGGCACTGCGGTATTTATTCGTATTAAACCATTGTCCGTCCAGTATGGAATGAGTGAAGAAGACCCAGACGTGGAAGGCCGAATGATCACTTTAGAATTTGAGTCTTTCTATCTGGTGAACGTGTATACACCGAATGCTCGGAGAGATCTATCGAGACTAGCTCTGCGGCTGGAGTGGGAAGAACAATTTCGAGAGTATATTACGGGCCTGGATCAGAAAAAACCTGTGATAATCTGTGGTGACCTTAATGTCGCACACCAAGAAATAGATATCAAGAATGCGAAGAGTAATCGGGGCAATTCCGGATTTACAGATGAGGAACGGGAGAAGATGACAAGACTGCTTGCAGCCGGATTTGTAGATACATTCCGTTATTTTTATCCTGATCAGACCGATGTATATAGCTGGTGGTCTTATATGGCGAAGGTTCGAGAGCGGAATATCGGCTGGCGTATTGATTATTTTCTAGCATCGGAGAGAATTGCTCCCCAATTAATAGACGCATCAATCGATAGTCAAGTTCTCGGTAGTGATCATTGTCCAATCGTGCTTGAAATTGATATAACTAAATAAAATGGAAAACTGTAATTTTGTTTGGTTTTGTTAGGTTAGGTATGTCATGCTTTTTATCATAATAACTATTTTTGTTATGAAATTTTACGAAAGCCTATTTCCAATTTGAACTGATAGCGTTATCATAAGGAATGGAAATGAACGTATATATCAGGTAATTGGAGAGGGGAAGTAAACCGTGAGCCATCCGTTTCAACAGGGAGAGACTGTTCTTTTTATAGGAGACAGTATTACTGATTGTGGTCGAGATTATAGTAACAATTGGAGCCTTGGCAGTGGATATGCGCTGCTGACAGCAGCTGAAGTTGGGAAACAATATCCTGAGCTAAATATGAGGTTTTTAAATCGGGGTATTAACGGCAACCGAATTACGGATCTGCAGCAACGATGGGAAGAGGACTGTATCGCTCATCAGCCTGATTGGGTGTCGATCTATATCGGTATTAATGACACTTGGCGTTATTATGATCAAGGTGAATTTACTTCACCCGAAGATTTCTATCGTACATATCGTGATTTGATTGTTCAAACCAAGGAAAAAACAAATGCAAAACTGGTCCTCATCGAACCATTTGTTCTTCCTGTTCCGGCAGGGCAGAGAGAATGGAGAGCAGACCTTGATCCAAAAATCCATGCGATTCGCCAGTTAGCTCGTGAATTTAAAACATATTATATTCCTCTAGATGGTTTATTTGCTTCAAAAAGCACGCAACTCGATCCGGCTTTCTGGGCCGAAGATGGAGTACACCCAACAGCGGCAGGCCATGCACTGATTAGTAAAGCATGGCTCGATGCAGTTCAATCCTAATATAGGGAAGACACAAAACTTTTATCAAAAAAAGAAAATATCAATAAAAGAAAAACTACCTCTGCAAGCATCCATTATGGATGAGAGCTAAAGGTAGTTTTTTTATTTTACAATCAAATCAATTTCATAATACCAACATCAACCCATTATACAAGCACTTTACGGAATTCTTCGGTGAGAAGCGGTACCACTTCAAATAAATCGCCAACAATACCATAGTCTGCAACTTTAAAAATCGGTGCTTCTGGATCTTTATTAATGGCAATAATGACCTTGGATTGACTCATGCCCGCCAAATGCTGGATGGCTCCGCTTATGCCGCAGGCGATATAGATTTCAGGAGTAACGACTTTACCGGTCTGACCGATTTGAAGAGAGTAATCACAATATCCTGCATCACAAGCTCCACGGGAAGCACCGACAGCACCCCCTAGCAAATCCGCAAGTTCTTCGAGTGGTTTGAATCCTTCTTCACTCTTGACACCGCGGCCTCCAGAGATCACCACTTTGGCTTCCGTCAGATCTATTTTTCCTGTAGCTTTGCTCACGACATCTTTAATCACGGTACGTAGGGAAGGGGCGGGATAAGCGATATCTATTACACTTGATGGAGCAGCAGTCTCACTTAATTCCGCAGGTTTAATATTGTTAGGACGAATGGTAACGACAGCAGGAGTGGATTCGAATACACGTTTCTCAAATGCTTTGCCTGCATAAAGAGGACGAGTGAAAATTGCTTCCCCATCTTCATTATCTATTTCGGTTACGTCAGAAATTTGACCTGCTCGTAAATAGGCTGCTACTTGCGGGGCAAGATCCCGTCCAATGGCGGTATGACCCAAAAGTACGATATCTGGTTTAGTCTGATCCAATGCAACCTTAATTGCAGCAAAGTAAGCATCGGGATTATAGTGCGTAAGGTCTGCATGTTCCATGGCGACAACCTGATCTGCTCCGTAAGGAAGGATCGCAGATACCGCTTCTGTAATCTGGGATCCAGCAACAAAAGCGCAGATGGTATCCCCTTCCTTCGCAATGATCTGAGCTGCACCTAACGTCTCCTTAGCAACTTGACGTAACTTACCTTCACGGCTTTCAGCGTAAATGAATATCGTTTTGCTCATTAGCTTAACCTCCCGGGCAATATAGAATAAATCAAGCAGGGGATCATGGTTCTCAAAAAAATTGCATGTAGGACATTCTACTTGCCATACAGTTATAGAAACATCACAATTGAAAACGCATTCAAAAGTTAGATCACTTTAGACTTCGTTCGCAGTAAGGAAACAAGTTCAGATACCGCTTCGGCAGGTTCACCTTTTAGAATTTGCCCAGCACTTCGTTCTGGGGGGAGCGTGAGTTCGGTTTGTTTTGTCGCTGGCTTCACATCATCTTCCGTAAGGTCCAGATCTTCAAGTGTATAGGTTTTGAATGGTTTTTTCTTCGCCTTCATAATGCCGGGCAGGGAAGGATATCGGGGTTCATTTAGTCCTTGTTGAGCGGTGAATAGGGCTGGTAAAGGGAGGGTAAGTATTTCAAGATCTCCTTCTGCATCACGGTGAACTTCCGCGGTCGTACCGTTTATCGTAAGTTTAGTAATGGAAGCGGTATGGGGGATATTAAGCAACTTCGCAAGCCGAATCGCCACTTGGCCTGATCCGCGATCGACCGAGAAATTACCGCCAAGAATGAGGTCCGGATTTTCTTTGGATAGATAGGTATATAGAACTTTGGAGACAGCACACTCATCATCCGGAATTCGATCATCCGAGATGAGGACTGCTTCATCGGCACCCATTGCAAGGGCAGTGCGTAGCGCTTCTGCGGTTCGACTGGGACCGAGGGATACGAGGGTTACGCTGCCACCAAACTCATCACGAAGCTTGACGGCTTCCTCCACTGCATATTCATCATAAGGGTTAATGACAAACTTGACTCCATCTTCCACAATCGTACCTTGCTTCACTACGATTTTTTCCTCTGTATCAAATGTTTGTTTCATGAGCACTACAATTTTCATCGTTTACGCTCTCCCTTCAAAATGAATGCTTGTGAGTTTTTTATATGTGAATAGTAGAGATGTAGAACCTCTCTACTTGGAAACGCCGTGAATAAAAAACTGAAGTGTTTCATCCACTTGATCACGTAAGGAGTACTTTTGACCGGAAAGAAGCCAAGAAGTAACGACTTCGTCCATGGAACCGAAAATTAAATTTCGCACAAGTTTTACATTGAGGTTCGCCCGAAACTGTCCATTGTCGATCCCTTGTTGAACAATATTCTCGATAAGCTCGATGTATGGCTTCAGCGTAATTCCTATTTCTTTTCGCAGTTCCAGTTCACTTTGCCGCATTTCAATCTGAGTCACATAAGCAAGCTCTGGATTATTCTCAAGTTCCGTGTAATGAATGGTGCATATCATTCGCAGCGCTTCACATGCATCATTCGTTTCAGCTACGCTTTCATGAAACTTATTTACCAGTTCTCCAAGCTTCTCTTGGAACAGATGAATGAGTATGTCCTCCTTTCTTTTGAAATACAAATAAATCGTTCCATCCGCTACGCCGGCTGCCTTGGCAATCTTGGAAACTTGCGAACGGTGATAGCCGTTTTCAGCAAATACCTTGAGGGCGCCCTGAAGAATTAAATGATATTTTTCTGTTTTTTTACTTGTCATATCGTCACCCCGATGTTAGACTACAATTAAATTTATGAATGAATACTCATTCAGTTTCTTTTGATCATCATAGAATACGTTCTTATCATTGTCAACGATGGGTTAACAAATATTAAATATGCAGCAATTACATCTACTTTATAGAGAATAGAGACGTTCATCATTCACGTTATTTGACGAATCCATGTTGTATTACAGTCAAACGGAGTATGGAGGTCTCTTTTTTATACATTAGATGAAAGCGCTTCATACAAACACTTCCCTGATCTTGGCTTGGTGAGAAATAAAGAAGGGAGTGACACGCTGTCCAAAGACGATAAAGAGAAGGATTCTAGGTAAAGAATGAAGATACAAGGGGCTGATGAGGATGATCTTGCAAATCGGGAATGCGCTGCTCTTTTTCCTCGTTACCGGTCTAGCGGTATATCTGTTCCTAAGAGTCGTGTATCATCGGTATCTGTACATTCGTTTAGGAAAGCCGGCTGACCTCAGGCGAGATGTGAACGAACGATTACGCACCTTTGCCGTTCAGGTATTTGGTCAAACGAAACTTTTTAAAGATCCAAGAAGCGGTATTATGCACTTTGTTGTCTTTTACGGTTTTATTATTTTGCAGTTTGGCGCACTGGATATTATCTGGAAAGGCCTAAGTGGTCATCAGCTTCCGATTCCAGGTTATGAAGGATTTATTCTCATGCAAGAGGTTACGGTAGTTCTCATTCTTCTGGCAATCGCATACGCGGCATACCGCAGATATGGGGAGAAGCTGGACCGATTAAAACGTGGGTTTAAACCTAGTATTGTCGTCATCTTTATTACTACGCTTATGATATCTGTACTATTTACCGTGGCATTCGAAAGAGTAAGAGAAGGCGTGGCATCATCTTCACTAGCTCCGATCTCATCAAGTCTTGCGGCTGCTGTAAGCTGGATGCCTGACATGGCAATAAACGCACTATACTACGTATGTTGGTGGCTGCATCTCCTAATCTTGCTGTCATTCCTGCTATATGTTCCCCAATCGAAACACTTTCATCTTATTACAGCCCCTATCAATATTTTATTTCGCAGAACAGATGCCCCAGGGAAATTAACCACATTAGATCTCGAAGATGAAGAAGCTGAATCCTACGGTGTAGGTAAAATTGAAGATTTCACTCAAAAACAAATGCTTGATTTCTATGCATGCGTTGAATGTGGACGCTGTACGAATGTATGTCCTGCTTCGAGTACGGGAAAGATGCTGTCTCCAATGCACATGATCGTGAAACTGAGGGATCATTTGACGGAAAAAGGAGCTCTACTCACTTCCAAATCCCCTTGGGTACCCGCTGGCGTATTTGGATACTCTGGAGTTTATTCCATGAGCAGTACAGATCATGAACTCACGCAGTGGAAGGGAGAAGGTATCACTGATATTCGTCCTACGATGGCAGCTCAGAAGAAAGCATGGCATCAGGTGGAAGGTGTGAATGTCAAGGATGTTCAGCTTATTGGCGGAGTGATGACAGAAGAAGAAATATGGGCTTGTACGACTTGTCGTAATTGCGAAGATCAGTGCCCAGTATCCAATGAACACGTAGACAAAATTGTTGATCTGCGCAGACATCTTGTTCTTATGGAAGGCAGTGTGCCGCAAGAAGGACAAAGAGCGATGCAGAACATTGAGCGTCAAGGTAACCCATGGGGTATCAGCCGGGCTGAACGCAGTAAATGGGTGAAGGAAATCGATCCGGAAGATACGCTTCATCTTGAGATCCCGACCGTGAAAGAGAATCCGGCATTCGAATATTTATTTTTTGTAGGTTCGATGGGTTCCTATGATAATCGCAGTCGCAAAATAACACGTGCGTTTGTCCGCTTAATGAATGAAGCGGGCGTGAACTTCGCCATTTTGGGTAACGAAGAAAAAAATTCAGGCGACACACCGCGCCGGATGGGTAACGAATTCCTATTCCAGCAACTCTGTGCAGAGAATATCGAGATTTTTAAAAAATATGGTGCCCATAAAATCGTCACCGCTTGCCCGCACACCTTCAACATCTTCAAGAATGAATACCCTGATTTTGGACTAAAGGCTGAAGTACTACACCACACGCAGCTCCTAGACCAACTTGTGAAAGAAGGAAGACTCACTCCGAAACATACGGTTGAAGAAAAAATTACGTATCACGATTCCTGTTATCTTGGTCGGTACAACGATGTTTATGACCAGCCGCGTGATGTGCTTCGAGCTATCCCGGGGGTAACGTTGCTAGAGATGGAGCGAACTCGTGAAAACGGAATGTGCTGTGGTGCCGGTGGCGGGCAAATGTGGATGGAAGAGGATGAAGGAAAACGAGTGAATTTAGCTCGAACAGAGCAAGCACTTGCGGTATCGCCGACGATGATTAGTTCCGCTTGTCCTTACTGCCTGACGATGCTGGAAGATGGTACGAAGCTGCAAGAAGTAGAAGAGCAAGTGAAAACTCGGGATATCGCTGAGATTTTAGAAGTGTCTGTATTTGGAAGGAAAGAAACCCACGAACGGGAGGTCGTAGTTAAATGAATAAAACGTTAGCAAAAGATACGGCTCACAAAACTGCTTCTAGGACGATTTCAAAAGCCGCCGTTATAGGGTCCGGTGTCATGGGGTCGGGGATTGCAGCCCATCTGGCCAATGCAGGCATTCCTTGTTTATTGCTTGATGTTGTTCCGAGATCGTTAAGCCCAGAGGATGAAAAAGCAGGGTTAAGCCTTGCGGATCCTAAGTTTAGAAATAAACTGGCGGCAAAAGCAATTGCAGCTCTTCCTAAATCCAGTTCGGCTCCGCTTTATGCGGCAGATTTTATAGAGCGAATTACACCGGGGAATACAGAAGATCATTTCCATCTACTAAAAGATGTGGACTGGATTATCGAAGTGGTGACGGAAAAGCTCGACATAAAGAAATCCATTCTAAAACAGATTGAAGGAGTGGTAAAAGAAGGAACGATCGTAAGTACCAACACTTCGGGAATCTCGGTTAATGCGATGGTGGAGGACTGCAACGAAAATTTCCGCAGGAATTTTATTGGAACTCATTTCTTTAACCCTCCTAGACATATGAAGCTGCTCGAGATCATTCCTGGATTTGATACCGATCCGCAGATCACAGCATTTATGGCGGACTTCTGTTCAAGAAGGCTTGGCAAAGGGGTTGTGCTTGCAAAAGATACACCTAATTTTATATCCAATCGTATTGGCACGTATGGACTGCTCGTTACTTTACATGAAATGAAAGAGAACAACTATACCGTAGAAGAGGTAGATGCAGCTACGGGTCCTGTTCTTGGCAGGCCGAAAAGCGCGACCTTCCGAACCCTGGATCTTGTGGGAATCGATACGTTTGTTCATGTTGCTCAGAATGTATACGACAGCGTTCCAGACGGACCTGAGAAAGACATTTTCGCTGTACCTGATGTCCTAAATGAATTGGTAGCAAAAGGTTGGATTGGAGAAAAGGGCGGCCAAGGTTTCTATAAGAAAGTGAAAGGGGAGCAAGGGAGCAAAATACTCTCACTTGATCTGTCCACGATGGACTATAATCCAAGCGCAAAAATTAGATCTGCTTCCATCGAAGCTGCAAAAGCGGTAAAAGGTTCAAAGAAGAAAATAAAAGCATTCCTTGCCACCAATGACCGTTATTCGGAACTCGCTTGGAATGTGCTTAAACAAGTACTGATTTATTCTGCTGAAAAATTAGGAGAAATCGCGGATTCCATTGAAGATATCGATAATGCAATGAAATGGGGTTTTAATTGGGAACTTGGACCATTTGAAACTTGGGATCTGATTGGATTACCCGAATCCGTACAGCGGATGGAAGCAGAAGGTCTTGTCGTACCAACTTGGGTCAAAGAGTGGATCGCCGCGGGTAACAAGTCTTTCTATGAGCAAAAAGATGGAGCTGTACTCCACTTCTATAAAGGAGCTTACAAAGAAGTCGAAACACAGCCAGAACGGATCTCACTTCAAAGCTTAAAGGCACAGAACAAGATCATTCGCCAAAACTCGGGTGCGAACCTGATTGATCTTGGAGATGACGTCGCTTGTCTGGAGTTTACTTCGCCGAACAATGCCATTGGTGCAGATATTCTAGTCATGATCCAGCAAAGTGCCGAGGAAGTGAGAAATAATTATCGCGGACTTGTTATTGCGAATGAAGGACGTAACTTCTGTGTGGGCGCCAATCTGATGCTCATGCTGATGGAAGCCCAAAGTGGGGACTGGGATGAAGTGGATGATATCATCCGTTTATTCCAAGGCAGTATGATGAAATTAAAAGGTCTTGAAAAACCGGTTGTGGCAGCACCTCACCGAATGACACTAGGCGGCGGTGTGGAGGCTTGCCTTCCAGCAGATCGCATTATTTTCTCCGCAGAATCTTACTTTGGTTTGGTCGAGACAGGTGTAGGACTCATTCCTGCGGGAGGCGGTTGTAAAGAACTAGCACTTATGACAAGTGACCGTTATCCAAGCCCAGATTCAGATCTTCAGCCTGAGTTAAACCGTATTTTTGAAATGATCGCAATGGCAAAAACATCAACGAGTGGTCATGAAGCGCTGCGTATGTATGGTCGTAGTCATGACAGTGTCGTTATGAATCAAGATTTCCGTATATACGAAGCAAAACAAGCGGTGCTTGAAATGGAGCGAGCAGGTTACCAACCAAAAATACCTGCTAAAGCAAGAGTAGCGGGAAGAGATGGCCGCGCGGTCCTGCAAGTGGGAGCACTTGGATTAAAAAACAGCGGGTATATTAGTGATCATGATTATTTGATTGCGAAGAAATTAGCACATATTCTGACCGGAGGAGATGTAGCTCCAGGAACAGTGGTTAGTGAACAATATTTGCTTGATCTGGAACGGGAAGCTTTCCTCAGTCTACTTGGAGAAGTGAAAACACAGCAACGTATGCAGCACATGTTATCCAAAGGCAAACCGCTACGTAACTGAATCAAATTCATCATTTTGATGAGTTATGAAATTGATTCAACTAGTCTTTTAATCCAAAAGATGAGGTGAAAATCATGAGAGAAGCCGTGATTGTATCGCTGGCTCGTACTGCGATCGGGAAAGCGAAGAAGGGGAGTTTCGCACAGACGAGAGTAGAAGATCTAGGAAAAGCGGTACTCGAAGCCGTTATTGACCGTGCACCCGGACTGCAAAAAGAAGACGTGGACGATATCATCCTTGGTTGTGCAATGCCTGAGGGTGAGCAAGGTTTAAATGTAGCAAGGATTATTTCGCTATATGCAGGGTACCCGGTTACAGTTCCTGCGCTGACGGTCAATCGCTTCTGTTCATCTGGCTTACAAGCCATTTCTTTTGCTGCAGAGCGTATTATGCTTGGGCACGCAGATGTCATCATTGCTGGCGGTGTGGAGAGCATGAGTCATGTTCCCATGACCGGGTTCAAACCTGCTCCTCATCACCGGATTGTGGAAGATATGCCGGAAGTGTACATGGGTATGGGGCATACGGCAGAAGAGGTTGCACGAAGATTCGGTGTGGATCGCGAAGCGCAGGATGCCTTTGCCGTAGGAAGTCACCGCAAAGCAGCAGTAGCCATTGCTTCCGGTAGATTCCGAGAAGAAATCGTACCTGTCACTGTAGCCGCCACTTCAGTAGACGAACAGGGGAGAGTGCGCAGCCGTACCTTCACTTTTGATACCGATGAAGGTGTACGCAAAGATACTTCAATGGAAGGACTCGGTCGTCTCAGACCTGCATTTTCCATCAAAGGTACCGTAACCGCAGGCAATGCTTCTCAGACCAGTGACGGAGCTGCAGCTGTTGCAGTGATGAGCCGGGAAAAAGCGCAGGAACTTGGGCTTACACCGCTTGCTACTTTTCGTTCATTTGCCCTTGCCGGGGTAGAGCCGGAGGTGATGGGAGTAGGTCCCGTCGAAGCGATTCCCAAAGCACTAAAAATGGCTGGAATCGAAAAAGACGATGTAAATCTCTTTGAAATAAATGAAGCTTTTGCATCGCAATGCCTTCATATCATTCGAGCCTTGGAACTCGATGAAAACAAGGTGAATGTGAACGGAGGGGCGATTGCCCTGGGTCACCCTCTAGGTTGTACAGGTGCTAAACTTACAGTCAGCTTGATCTCCGAACTGGCTAGGCGGGGAGGAGGATACGGTGTAGTAAGTATGTGTATCGGCGGAGGGATGGGAGCCGCAGGGGTGTTTGAAGTCCACCCACAGAAACAGTTCAGTATGGGGTATTAAGGATGCGATGAGCCGACGTCGAGGTTTTAAGTCGAGGCCGAAAGCAAAAATGGAAGCGGAACGAAGCCCAAGCTGATTCTTATTACCTCATTACTCATACTCTTACTCGCACTTACACTCACACTCGTACTCGCACTTGCACTTGAACTCGCACTAAGTAGTTCACTTTACCAAGGCAGTTTCAAGAAGAGAAACCTTGAAACTCGCCCCTGCCTACACCAAATTTGTGTAGGAGCAGTATGTCTTTTAGGCGGTACCCAACCCTGCTTGCGTAGAAAGCGGAATCGTCCTGAAGAAGCGAAGCGCTCGCCTTTGAATCTGGATTTCAACCTTACCCCATTCCATCAAGAAATCCAGATTCAACAGCGATCGTAAGGATGATCCGCATTCGAAGCACCGCTTAACGATGCTCAGCCGATCCGCATTCGAAGCAACGTTCAACGATGCTCAGCCGATCCGCATTCGAAGCACCACCCAACGATGCTCGGCCAATCCGCATTCGAAGCACCACCCAACGATGCTAGACCGATCTGATCCACCACAAATTCCCTCCTGGAAGGAGAATAACCCATGACTGACAACCAAACCAAAGAACCAAAAATCAAAGGCGGAAGTTTTATCATCGATAACGTAGATATTAATCGCATCGTAACCCCCGAGGATTTTACCGAAGAACACCGCATGATTGGAGAAACGGTTCGCGATTTTATTGATGGCGAAGTCATTCCTAGAGATGAGGAACTAGAGAAATTAAATTATGACCTGACCGTAGAGCTGCTTCAAAAAGCGGGAGAGCTTGGACTTCTTGGAGCAGATGTTCCTGAGATTTTTGGAGGAATTGGTCTAGATAAAGTAAGCTCAACAATCATTACCGAGTATTTTTCCAAAAGTTCAGGGTTTGCCCTATCCTTTGGTGCTCATGTCGGAATCGGGACGCTGCCCATCGTTTACTTTGGTACAGCGGAGCAGAAGCATAAATATTTACCCGACTTAGCAAGCGGAGCGAAAATTGCTGCTTACTGTCTGACCGAGCCAACATCTGGTTCAGATGCCCTGGCTGCGAAAACAACAGCTCGTCTCTCGGAGGACGGAGAGTACTATATTTTAAATGGATCCAAATTATATATCACGAATGCGGGATTTGCCGATATTTTCATTGTCTATGCGAAGGTGGAGGGAGAGCATTTTACTGCTTTTATTGTAGAGAAAGAGATGGAAGGATTTACGATCGGGCCGGAGGAAAAGAAAATGGGAATCAAAAGTTCCTCTACACGTCCGCTCTTTTTTGAAGATGTGAAAGTCCCCAAAGAAAATTTACTCGGAGAAATTGGAAAAGGTCACCGGATCGCTTTTAATATTCTTAACATCGGTCGGTATAAACTGGCGGCAGGTACCGTGGGTGCGTCGAAAGAATCGATAGAACTCAGTGCCAAGTATGCGAATACGCGCAAACAATTTGAAACCCCGATCTCGAGCTTCCCACTCATACGTAAAAAACTGGCTGAAATGAATATTATTACTTTTGTGATGGAAAGTATGGTGTATCGTACAGCGGGGCTGTTGGATGAAGCTCTCGCAGACATTGATTACAATCATCCTGATGCAGGTGTTCACTCAGCAAACGCAATTTCGGATTATGCCATTGAGTGCTCGATCAATAAGGTGTTTTCTTCAGAAGGTCTCGATTTTATTGCAGATGAAGGAGTCCAGATTCATGGAGGGTATGGATACATTCAGGAATATAAAATTGAACGAATCTACCGAGATTCCCGTATTAATCGAATTTTTGAAGGAACGAATGAGATTAATCGCCTCCTAATACCAGGTACCTTAGTGAAAAAAGCGTTGAAAGGGGAAATCGCCCTTCTGCAAAAAGCACAAGATCTGCAAGGTGAACTGCTGCAAATGGTTCCGGCACAGGAATATGAAGGGGTGCTCGGACAAGAGGAACACATTCTGGATATGGTGAAGAAAATATTCCTGCTCACAGGCGGCTTTGCCGTGCAGAAACTAGGTACCAGCCTAGAGAAAGAACAAGAGACTTTGTCTAATCTAGCGGATATTTTAATTGATGTGTTTGCACTGGAAAGTGCGCTGCTTCGTACGAAGAAACAACTAGCCCGCGTATCAGAAGAAAAAGCCATGAACATGGTGGAGATGACCAAAGTGTATGCTTATGAAGCCCTGCAAAGAGCGGAAGCTACCGCCAAGGAAACACTCACCTCTCTTGAATCCGGTGATATGCTCCGTATGCAGTTATCTGTGCTGAAGAAGCTAACAAAATTAAGTCCGGTAGACAAGGTAGCACTGAAACGCAGCATTGCTGCTAGGGTGGTAACAAACGAACGTTATACCGTATAAACTGCGCATTATCTTTGCTAGATATAAAATGGTTTTGGATGAGGAGTAGGTCAGCAGGAAGCATTCCGAGAGGAAAGGATTGATATTCGATGAATGCAAAGCCCTGGCTTCCGTATTACCCGACCGAAGTGGCCCCTAGTTTCGATTATCCTAAACAGAATCTGGCGCAGTTTCTGATCAGCTCTTCACAACAGTATCCGAACCGGCCGGCCATGTATTTTATGGGAAAGACCATTCGTTATAAAAAGCTCCTAGAGTCTGCTTACCGTATGGCAAACGCGCTGAAAAGTAAAGGACTTAAGAAGGGGGATCGGGTGGCTATTATGCTGCCCAATTGCCCGCAGGTTGTGATTGCATATTATGGGACCCTCCTTGCAGGAGGCATTGTTGTAATGACGAATCCGCTCTATGTAGAGCGGGAGCTGGCATATCAATTGCAGGATTCAGGAGCGAAGATCATGATTACCCTGGATCAATTTTATTCAAAAGTTCAGAATGTTGCTGAGGAGACGATGATTGAGCATACGATTGTTACGGCGATCCCCGATTACTTGCCTTTTATCAAAAAAATATTGTATCCATTCGTCGCCAAAAAACAAGGACCGTTGCCGCAAATCGAATACAGCCGTTCCGTACATTCATTTACAGCACTTCTTGCTTCAGCGGACGATGCTCCTTGTTGCGAAAAGGTGAATGCAGATCATGAACTAGCATTGTTACAGTACACCGGCGGGACGACAGGTGTCCCTAAAGGGGTCATGTTAACCCACACGAATCTCATTGCCAATACCATCCAATCCGCCAATTGGTGTTATCAGGTGGAGAATGGCAAAGAACGATATTTAGCTGTACTGCCTTGTTTTCATGTGTTTGGGCTTACTACGCTTCTCAGCCAAGGGGTCTACCGTGCAGGGATGCTAATCCTCATACCTAAATTCGATCTGAATTCCCTTCTCAAAATCATCGATAAGAAAAAACCAACCCTTTTTCCAGGAGCACCGACGATGTATATTGCCCTTATTAATCATCCTAAGATAAAAGAGTACGACTTATCCTCGATTAATGCCTGTATCAGCGGCTCATCTGCGCTTCCGCTTGAAGTGCAAGATCGTTTTGAGGAGCTGACAAAAGGGAAATTAATCGAAGGTTACGGACTTACGGAAGCTTCGCCAGTAACGCATGTAAACCCGATATGGGGGAGAAGAAAGATAGGAACGATTGGAATTCCGGTTCCTGACACCGAAGCGAAAGTGGTGAATCCAGTTACAGGTGAAGAAGTTCTGCCCGGGGAAGTAGGGGAACTCATTGTCAAAGGACCGCAGGTGATGAAGGGATATTGGAATAGGCCAGAAGATACTTTTGATACGATTCGAAATGGCTGGTTATTTACCGGTGACATGGCAACCATGGATGAGGAAGGCTATTTTTCGATCATTGACCGGAAAAAGGATATGATTATTGCAAGCGGTTTCAATATTTATCCGCGTGAAATAGAAGAAGTTCTTTACGAACATCCCGCAGTAAAAGAGGCTGTCGTAATAGGGATAAAAGACGCGTACCGCGGTGAAACAGTGAAAGCCTATATTGTCCTTAAGGATGGAAAGACGCCTGATCCAAAAGATATCGAAATGTTCTGTCGTTCCCAGCTTGCAGCTTATAAAGTGCCTAGACACTATGTATTCCGTGAATCACTTCCGAAGACCCTTGTAGGTAAAGTATTGCGCCGTAAATTACTTGAGGAAGAGGAAGAAACTCCGGCAGGTTGAAAATATGGTGGCTTATCGGATAGAGAAGGAGGCACTTTTAGATGGAGAGCATGGAAGGAAAGCAGTATATAGAGTCTTTGACGAAGGCGGCAGAACCCACTTTTTGGGGATACCTTGGCTGTGAGCTTACAGCCATTCAAACTGATGAAGTGGTGGTTACGCTTGATACGAAGCTGCACCATTTGAATCTCATGGGAATTGTTCATGGGGGTGTTCTTTCTTCGCTGATGGATAACGCAATGGGGATTGCAGTGATGATAAGGCGTCCCGGAGAAGCTTCGGTAACCAGTAACCTGAATGTGCATTTCGTTAAACCGGCGAAGAAAGGACTGCTTACCGTTACCGCAAAAATAGTTCATGAAACCGGACGATCACTAACGACCGAATCACGAATTGTAGATTGTGACCATGAACTGGTTGCACTGAGTACGGGATCGTTCCGAATTACGAAATAGAATGAAGCGTGAACACGGCATAAGAGATAAATAAGTAGCATTGATTAATCACGTATTATAACGAATTGAAAAAAGAGCGTTTCTGCCAAATACCATGGCGGAAACGCTCTTTTCTACTTGCGAATAGGAAATCACTAATTCTCAGAGTCCAAATAACGATACAGCGTCGATTTGCTGATTCCTGTTTCCTCTCGAATTTGGGCGAGACTATACTGATTGCTTTGATACATAACGATTGCTCTTTTTACATTATCATCTGCTTTACGAGGCCGTCCTGGGTGATTGCCTTTTTGTTTTGCTTCATAAAGTCCTTTTTTCGTCTTCTCACTAATGACATCACTTTGAAAATCCACTAAATGTTTAACGATCTCGGGAAAAGGATATCCTTCGGATTTACTTGTATCGATCCCTTCGGTAAGAGAGCAGAGATGTGCTTGTTTCTCTTCCAGTTTTTGAAGTAGTTCTACAAGATGCCTGGTCGAATCGGCCAGGGCAAACAATTTGTATACAACGACGATATCTCCTTTGCTGAGTTCATTCATTAATTGTTCGAGTTCATTTCTTCTTTTAGCGGATGCATGTTCTTCTATAACTATTTTATCACAGGACAATTGATCCAGAGCATCAGTCTGCATGTTCAAATTCTCGTCATCCTGATAGGGTCTCATATATCCGATACGCATAGGTTTTTCTCCTAAACTATACTTTTACTCATTATCATAACATACTTCGCAGTATCAAAAAGGTTCCATTTAGGAACGATTCGTGATACACTCATGGAAAAATACTACATGATTTATATCACAGTGAAAAGGTGTGGAGTAAAGTTGGTTGAACGGTTAAAACGTAACTGGTTTTTTAATGTAAGGGCGGATATATTATCCGGTATGGTTGTTGCGCTAGCTCTGATTCCAGAAGCAATTGCATTTTCCCTGATTGCAGGTGTAAGTCCGATGGTTGGACTTTATGCATCTTTTTGTATCGCGATCATTATTTCGTTTGCAGGAGGAAGGCCGGCTATGATTTCAGCGGCAACAGGAGCTATGGCGCTCGTGCTCGCCCCGCTTGTAAGAGATCACGGGATTGAGTATATGATTGCGGCTACGATATTAACCGGTATTATTCAGTTTCTGTTAGGTACCTTCAAGGTTGCTCGTCTAATGAAATTTATACCGAGGGCGGTTATGATCGGTTTTGTCAATTCCCTGGCTATTCTTATCTTTATGGCGCAGGTCCCTTACTTTTTAGGGAAATCAGTAATGACATTTGTTTTTCTAGGGATTACATTACTCATACTAATCTTCGTTCCAAGATATGTAAAAGCGATTCCGGCACCTCTGATTGCGATTGTTGTCCTTACGATAGTTTCTACTGTAGCGGGTGTACATCTTCAGACGGTCGGGGATATGGGCACAATTACGAAAACTCTTCCCAATTTATTGCTTCCTAATGTACCTCTGACGCTAAATACGCTGCAGATCATTTTACCTTATTCTTTTGCACTGGCACTGGTAGGTTTACTAGAGTCACTGCTGACTTCTTCTATCATTGATGACATGACAGATACAGAGAGTGATAAGAATAGAGAAGCAAGAGGACAAGGCATCGCGAACTTCATCAACGGATTCTTTGGCGGTATGGCAGGGTGTGCGATGATCGGTCAATCGGTCATTAATGTAAAATCAGGGGGCAGAAGCAGGTTGTCTACCCTCGTAGCTGGACTTTTCTTAATGTTCCTTATTCTAGTTCTTGGAGATTTTGTTGTCCTTATGCCCATGCCGGTATTAGCGGGAATTATGATCATGGTATGTGTGGGCACTTTTGAGTGGACTTCCTTTCGTTATTTGAGAAAAGCTCCACGAGGAGACGCATTTGTCATGCTTATGACCGTTATCATCGTGGTAGCAACTCATGATTTATCTAAAGGTGTGATTGCAGGAGTCATACTGAGTTCCATCTTCTTTGTTGCCAAGGTTTCTAAACTTACCGTAACAAGTGAGAAGAAAGAGAATAAACAAGTGTTTTATGTAAAAGGACAGTTGTTCTTTGCTTCAACACAAAGTTTTGAAAAAGCGTTCGATACGTCTGTTCAAGAACAGCATATCGTCATTGATTTTTCGGATTCGCACATTTGGGATGATTCGGCTGTAGGAGCAATTGATAAAATCAGACTTAAATATGCAGAGAATCATAATGAAGTTACCTTGATTGGCCTAAACGACTCCAGTCAGAAAATACTTCATCAGCTAGCTGCTATTCCTGAGAATACAGCGAACAGTGTAAGTTCGTAAGTTTTAATTGGTTTATATACATGTGCCGTCTGTTTAAATATTCATAATCATAATCATAATCATAACCAAATCAAGTGATAAAAGAAGGATCTATATGAAAAAAACAAAATACATTCCAGTTTTATTGGTATTACTTATTGGATCATTATTTTTGAATATTTTTCTCTATCAGTCCCATAAAAATGAACAACAGTTATACCAGACAAATCTCAATCAAAGACTAAGTAGTGAGCTTACTTTCTTTGCTTCTCAACTAGAAGAGGGTAAAATTCCGAATACTTCTCTTTTAAATTCTGCTTCGATAATTGATACTTTATCGTATTACTCTGATATGAAAATAAGCTTCAATTTAGCATTTCTCATACAAGAGAAAATAGGAAATGATCAAACTTTAAAAAACACAGATAAAGTTAAAGAAAAGATTATGAGTATACAAGAAGCTCCGAATCAAGAGGAAATATTGAAACTGGGTATCCTTCTTAAACAATAAGTTAAAGATCGTCTGTTTATAAAAACAGACGGTTTTTTTATTTATTATGATGTTGATTTTTATATCACAGCGATATATTATAATATTGTCTTATATCATCACGATATATTTGAACGGAAATGTACTCCAAAATAAGAAAAGGAGGGTATGAATTTTGTATGAACTATTTGTTCTGGGAGAGCTAATGGATAGGCCCATGCATGGATACCTACTTCATCATATCCTGTCCAGAATTATAGGTCCGGTAAGACAAGTTAGTTGGGGAGTGCTGTATCCGCTTATTCAAAGACTTGAAAAAGAGAAGTTCATTCAAATGTCAGGGAAAGATGGTAACAGGAAGGTTTATTGTATTACAGAAGCGGGTAAAGAGCAGTTTTTTCGATTAATGGACGAGAAAACTACATACAATTCGGATACAAAAGATTATTTTGATATCAAATTTGCAAATCTTCATCATGTTTCCAAGGAGCAGCAGGAACAGGTTTACGAGGATTATCGCGAGTATCTAGGTTATCTTCAAGAACATTACGATCTCGGAATGCAGATTGTGAAGAAAATTCCTGTGACGAGTGAGAAGGAGCGAAAAAGCATCCAAAGGACGTTACATCACCGGGCTCACTTCGTCAGCTCAGAGATCTCTTGGCTTGAAAATCAGCTAAGCGAATTACAGGACGAGGAAGAGAGCGAAGATAAAAAATAATCTAATAATTTTTTATGTTTATTGCAATATAATTTAATAGGTGAATCAAACTCACAATATCGTTTTATGAGTTGTGAAATTGATCCAGCTATATTAATTGGAGATGAGAAAATGAATAAGAATCGAGCTGCCACGTTTGTAACTGTCGGACTTTTGCTCGGGATTTTTGCTTCTGCTATCGACAACACCATTGTTGCAACGGCAATGGGAACCATTGTAGGCGATTTGGGTAACTTTGACCAGTTTATTTGGGTAACTGCCGCTTATATGGTGGCAATGATGGCAGGTATGCCGATTTACGGTAAACTGTCTGACATGTATGGAAGAAAGCGGTTTTTCTTATTTGGATTAACCGTGTTTATTATTGGTTCCGCCCTTTGTGGATTGTCTCAAACGATGGGACAGCTTATCGCATTTCGGGTCATCCAAGGGATTGGCGGCGGGGCTCTTATGCCTATCGCATTTACCATTATCTTTGATCTGTTTCCCGTTGAAAAACGAGGCAAAATGACCGGCTTGTTAGGTGCAGTATTTGGATTATCGAGTGTAGTAGGTCCACTATTAGGTGCCTTTTTGACAGATGCCTTAAGTTGGCACTGGATTTTCTATGTGAATCTTCCGATTGGTGCGTTATCGATCTTCTTTATTGCTAAATATTATAAAGAAACACTGGAACATCAAAAACAAAAAATTGACTGGGCAGGGGCATTTACACTTGTTTTGGCAATCGTATGCCTTATGTTTGCACTGGAGCTCGGCGGTGGCAAATATGCATGGGATTCTGCTTTAATTATCTCCTTGCTTGTAATCGCAGCTTTATCTTTTATCATCTTCATATTTGTTGAGACAAAAGCAGAGGAACCGATCATTCCATTCTGGATGTTTAAAAAGCGTTTGTTTGCAACATCACAAGCACTTGGCTTTATTTATGGTGGAACATTTATCATTCTTTCGGTGTATATACCGATCTTTGTGCAAGCCGTATACGGCGGTTCTGCAACTAACGCAGGTATTGTACTGATGCCAATGGTCATCGGAACGGTGATTGGTAGTATGATTAGTGGGCTTACACAGACGAAAATCCGTTTTCGTTCGCTGATGATCTTGTCTGTATTCAGTTTCCTAGCAGGCATGATTTTACTATCGACGATGACACCCGAAACTTCAAGAATAATCTTAACGCTATACATGTTTATTGCTGGTTTTGGTGTTGGGTTCTCCTTCTCACTGTTGCCAACGGCTTCCATCAATAAACTTCCTTCGCGCTTCCGCGGAACGGCAAACTCGACGAATTCGTTCCTTCGTTCATTCGGGATGACCGTGGGCTTAACCATCTTTGGTACACTGCAGACGCATACCTTTACCAAACGTCTAACGGAGGCCTTTGGCGGAGCGAGCGGTGGTTTTGCCGGAGATATGGATACGAGAGAAATCTTTACTCCTCAGGGTCGTGCAAAAATTCCACCTGAGGTTCTAAGCAAAATTACGCAAGCGATGTCGGATTCCATTACACATGTATTCCAGATCGCCATTATCCCGATTGCGATTGCTGTAGTTATCGTGTTCCTCATGGGATCGGAGCGCGCTCAGTCTAGTGAAGCGGAATTGAATGAGTCTGTCTGATTATTACTGATGTCAACTGAATATCTATAGAAAGACGAAGACCATGAGAAGATATACTTCTCATGGTCTTTATTCATAGATGTATAGAATTCTTCTATACATCTGGCTAGAAATATCATCTCTAGCAGATTAGAAAGGAGCAAACCCTTCCTGACTAATTCGGACCTGTTGTTCAGGATAAAGTTCACGCATCCGGCGAGCCACCACTTGATATGCTTCCGGATGATACCAATCACTGTAACCTAGTTCTTCGTATTTATCCTGTATACCAAGCTGCTGTGTTCGTCTGCCATGGGCTCCATCTCCCATGAAAAAATCATCAATGCAAACTAAATCTACGACAGGACGAAGAAGTTCGGGAAATGCTTCACTGCTAGGCAGTACGGGTGCGATGGCAACTTGTGTAGGGATTCCTGCTTCGCGCAGTTTGCGAAGTGTTTGTATACGAGCCGAAATAGGTGGGGCAGAGGGAGAGAAATGGGTGCGAATCTCATCAAGATCGGTTTCCACAGTCATACTTACCCGGACCCGATTACCCAGTTTTTGTAGAAGATCAATATCTCTTTTTACGAGCGGACTTCGGGTTTGTACCAGCAGAAAATCGGGCTGAACCTCTGCCATAACTTCAAGCAAAGAACGAGTAATTTCTTCTTTGTATTCGGCAGGTTGATAGGGGTCCGTACTTGAAGACATAAAGATTGTAACCGGACCCTTTTTCTTTTCTCTTAATAGCTCTTTGTGCAGCAATGCTGCACTGTCTTTCTTAATGTCCAACCAAGTTCCCCATTCTTTTCCTCGAAATAAAGAAACGGGCATTTTACGAACGTAACAATAGGAACAGCCAAAAGTACAGCCCGTATATGGGTTAAGAGAATGGGAGTATCCGGCCAGGAAGCCAGTCCCCTTATTTAGTAAAGTTTTAGGTTGTTTATAACTATAATCTATATTCATAGGAAAAATCCCTTCATGAGAAGTGTCATACCTTTCCTTATTATTTTACACGGATAACATCCAATAATCGAATGTGCGAACAGGCATCGAATGTTCGAGCAGACACCTAAGGAAGTTGAGGAGTAGATATTAAAAAAGCAGCGACCTTATTAGTAAGGCTGCTGCTTTTCATTATTTAATGCTGGAATACAGGCTGTTCCGTGAGCACTCCATCTTCCATATATACGACCCGATCACAGAGATCGAGCATCCGGGTATCATGTGTAACCATGATTGCCGCTTTGTTTCTTTCTTTTACTTCTTGTGAGAGCATTTCCACGACGGCCCGGCCTCGTTCTGAGTCAAGACTTGCTGTTGGTTCATCGGCCAGCAGAATTTCTGGATCATTCATCCAGGCTCTAGCGATAGCAACACGCTGACGTTCACCGCCCGAGAGGTTTTCCGGATAAGCATGGGCGCGGTGACTTAGCCCAAGTCTACTTAACATCTCATCGGCTTTCTGGTTTGCTTGTTTTCCTTTTTTACCAGAAAGTTCAGCAATTAAAAGGAGTTGATCCTTCACTGTCAAATAAGGGATCAGGTTGGCCGATTGAAATACAAATCCGATTTTATCAAGACGTATTTCATTCATTTGCTTCTCTGAGAATTGACTCAGGTCTTGTCCGCCAATGACTATACGTCCGCTGGAAGGCGCAAGCAGTGCGCCAGCAACGGAGAGAAAGGTGCTTTTCCCGGAACCGGATGGACCGACTAGGGCAACAAATTCACCGGCTTTTACATTCAAGGTTACATTCTTCAGTACTTTAATAGAAGAGTCACCGTCACCAAATGTTTTTGTAATATTTTCTAGTTGTAATTTAAGATTTGCTGTGTTCATTAAGCAGCCCTCCCTATAGCTTCGATCGCATCAATTTTAGCAACTCGGTACACGGACAGTAGAGAACCAAGGATAGATACTACGATAAACAGAATCGAACAAAGAGCAACCAATGATGGACTGAGGTCAAATGGCATACTTGCCGGAAGTATAGCTGCGACACCATAAGTTAGCAGGATACTCAAGGCGAGACTGGCAATCGTTATTATTAAAATTTGGGACATCACATTACGTACCAGGTAACTGTTTTTTGCACCGATGGCTTTGAGTACACCGAATTGATTCATCTTTTGAATGGTAATCACGTAGAAGAATACGGCCAGAACAAAGGCAGCAATGACAAATAAGAAGGCAATCATCATGAGAAGTGAGCCGCTTTCTTCTTTATACCCAGGAATTCCAGCTAACGTGTCATCTTTAGCGATGACTTCAATATCACTGATCTGACTGACTTCGTCAGCAACGGCATCTGTTGTTTTTAAAGCGATCGCGTTAAAATGGTAAATCTCACTATCCGGATCCGCATCATGAAGTGCAAACCATCCTGCCATATTCATGTGAAGAACTGGAGTATGGCTGTAGGATTGTCCTTCCGTAAAACCGATAATGGTGAACGACTTCCCTGAGGATTGATCTTGGATTCGGTCGCCAACCGCAAATCCTTCCTCTTTCAGTGAAATATCAGCGACCACTTCGTCTGCCGCTTTATTGTCGATCATTGAACCCTCTACAACGGTCGGAGCAATAAAGCTGTCCTTATCAATGGCAAAAAAGGAAGCATCAATCTTGGTGCTTGTCCCTTCTTTGATTAACGTACTCATCTGCAGACCGAGGGGGGTAGCCCCTTCATCCCCTGTGATGCTCCTAACTTGATCTAGTGTTTCACTTGGTAATACAGAGCGATTTATTTTGAGTTCGGATTCATTCTGCATAACAATGTAATCTGCGTCCATATTTTGCAGCGACGATACGTTGTCATTACTGAGACCCTTGGCAAGACCCGTAACGAACAAGACGAGCCATGCAATGAGAACCATAATGAGACCGATCAGCAGATAGCGTAATTTGGCGTGTTTCATTTCACGTAAAGCTAAAAACATACGTTTCAACCCCATTCCTTAAGCTTTTCTATATTTTTAATTTCTCACCCACTGCTTAAGTATCAGGTTGAAATATGAACGGAGGATGAACAGCATATTACAAATGGAACATATAAAAATTGGAATATATAAAAAAACCTCCCCAGGTTTTCACTCAGGGGAGGAGATCGGGATCCATATTTGAATGCATGTGCCTTTTCCTAGTTCACTATGAACCGTAATCTGTCCATCGTGCATATCAATAATTCGTTTTACAATCGCGAGTCCAAGACCACTGCTGCCTTCGCTGCGATTTCGAACTTTATCGGTTTTATAGAATCGATTGAAGATGTAAGGGAGGTCTTCTTCCTTGATCCCTATGCCGGTGTCTTCAATTTCGATCAAATGATGGTTATTTTTCTCTTCAAGCCGAATTCGAATGGTTCCTCCGGGATCAGTGAACTTAATACTGTTTGTAATTAGATTAACCCATACTTGATGCATCCATTTTGGATCCGCATAGACCTCTGCGGAAGAGAGCTGTAGATCTAAAGCAATTTCTTTTTCCCGCCAGTTCCATTCCAGCATATACACAACCTGTTTAATCTGATCTTTGGCAGAATAAAGCTGCTTATCAATGATGGATTCCTCTTTATCCAGTGAGGCTAGAGTGAGCAGTTGTTTACTTAATTGAGATAGTCTTCGGCTCTCGGATGAAATAACATCAAGGTAATGCAACCGTTCCTCTTCTGTTAACTGATTTGATTTCAAGCGCTCAGAGAATCCTTGGATTGAAGTAAGGGGGGATTGGATTTCATGAGAAACGTTAGAGACAAACTCTTGCCGCATGGATTCGAGTTGTTCTAAGCTTTTTGCCATCTGTGAAAAATGATTAGCCAGCTTACCGATCTCATCTCGTCTTCGAGCATTTAACTTAATATGATAATTGCCTTTGGCAATTTGTTTGGTTGCTTCCGTTAAGCGAGTGACGGGCTTCACAATATATCTCGTGCTGATAAAGACAAGTATGATACTGATTAGTGTCGTCAGAACGAGAAGTAAGGCAAAGAAAATGCGCAATTCCCCGAACTGAAGCTCTACATTAGGGCGAACAAAAAGAGCGTGCGTCTCCCCGTTAACGGTAATAGGCATCCCAATCGAGTTGCCGAGTGAATTATCAAAAAAACCAGTAATAAATAGTTTTGCAGGAAAATCGGCAATGCCGTGATATACTTGTCCACCGAGCACCTGGCGAATAAGGTCTGAATCTAAATTTTTCTTACGAAAATCTCCGCCATAAAAAGTTCCTTGATCCGGTGAGTCGGCTAGATAGATTTGATACCCTAAATCTCCAATGCTGTTAAGATAAGCAGGTAAGCTCACTTCCGGGTTCTCTTTATAAAATTGAATAATATCGTTTGTCATGTCTGTCATCTTTTCATCGTTATAAGGCTTCAAATTATACTGGTAGTACATATTAGAGATGACAAAAGCCAGCAGACTGCTGAGCAGCATTACCAAGGCAGTCGTAAGTACAATACGAAGATACAGTGTTTTCACCGTGAGCAGACCTCCAGTTTATACCCAATACCGCGAATTGTTTTTATAACGAAATCATCGCTTCGATGTTGGAATCGCTCTCTAAGACGTTTAATATGAACATCAACTGTACGATCATCTCCCTTGAAGTCGGCTCCCCATACGAGATGAATTAACTCTTCTCTGGAATAGATTCGGTCTGGGTAGCTAGCGAGCTGGGATAATAACTCGAATTCTTTCATGGGAAGCATTAATAATTGATCATCACAGTACACTTCATAGCTGTCTCGATCAATGATCGTTCTTCCGAGTGTGATTTTTTGAGAATTAACCATTCGGTAACGTCGTAACAGTGCTTTGATACGAAAAATAAGTTCTTTTGGCTCAAAAGGTTTGGTTACATAATCATCCGTTCCTAGCGCATAACCTTTTTCCTTATCAATCAGTTGATCCTTCGCAGTCAGCAAAATGACAGGGATATCATAATACTTGCGAATTTCCTCAACCAGCTCATACCCATCTTTGCCAGGCATCATAATGTCTACGACAGCGAGATGAATTTGTTCCGTGGATAAAAGCGAGGAAGCTATCGTTCCATTAGCCGCTTCGTATACGGTATATCCTTCTGCAGATAGATAAAAATGGACCAGTTCCCGGATATGTACGTCATCATCAGCAACTAAAATGTGGATCATAAGAGTTCATACCTTTCTTTATTGTTAAAACTTTGAAATAGAAGGATATAACGCACAAATTTAAGGTTAATGTACAGTAAACCAAGCTATTCAACAAATTATCTTATACCCCGAACCCAAGAAAGGCAAATGAACACATCACAATAGTGAATAAAGAAGGGATGAAGAATATGATTAAACAACCCACCGTTACACTTCCAGATGGAACGCAGCTTCCGGCGATTGGACAAGGAACATGGCGTATTGGAGATGACCCAAGTAAACGAATGGAGGAAATAGCAGCACTCCGGCTGGGTGTAGAACTCGGGATGAAAGTGATTGACACCGCCGAGATGTATGGTGAAGGTTTATCAGAGGAACTGGTAGGTGAAGCGATTCACGGGATCAGAGATGAAGTTTTTCTTGTATCTAAAGTATACCCTCATAATGCAGGAAAAAACCGAATCATTACAAGCTGTGAACAAAGCCTTAGAAGACTAAAAACAGATCACCTGGATCTTTATCTATTGCACTGGAGAGGCGATATTCCGCTCGCAGAAACCATCCAAGGAATGCAGCGACTCGTCGAGGAAGGAAAGATTGACCGCTGGGGTGTATCGAATCTGGATAAGGACGATATGGAAGAATTAATACAGCTAGATAAAGGAGATCGATGCATGGTAAATCAGGTGCTGTATCACCTGGGATCGAGAGGGATTGAAGTTGATTTATTACCGTGGCAAGAAAAACATCAGATGCCAATCATGGCTTATTCACCTCTAGCTCAAGGAGGAAGTCTTAGAAAAGAGTTAGTGCAGCACGAGACGGTGATAAAAGTAGCCGAAAAACACGGCATTAGTCCATATCAATTACTATTAGCCTGGACACTCCGCTCCGGTAATGTCCTTTCCCTGCCTAAATCTTCGAGTGAAAAGCATGTTAAGGAAAATGCATTCGTATATGAAGTAATGTTGTCAGCGGAAGATCTTAAACAACTGGATGAGGCTTTTCCGGCACCTATGAATAAGGTTCCACTTGATATCGTATAAAAAATAGAATAAACAAGCCCCAATTAGATCACCATACACTATGTAATCGTGAAATGGTTGTACTTAGGCGCCATTACCAAATGGTGATAATACTTTGATCAAAAGGGGCTTGATATTCATGTCAGTTTTCATTGGTATTGTAGGAATACTCTTGCTGCTTGGTGTATGTTATTTACTGAGCAACGATAAAAAGAATATCAATTTCAGGGCGATTATTGTCCTGTTTGTAGTTCAATTGGTAGTGACCTTAATCATGTTCAAAACGACATTTGGGAATACGATTGTTGAAGCCATTTCGAATGGAGTTTCCCATGTACTTATGTATGGACATGAAGGAATTCGCTTTATTCTGGGCGATTTAGTCCCGGCAGACGGCAGCATCTTTTTCTTTAATGTTCTTCTGCTGATCATTTTCACGTCCACACTGCTATCCATTCTTACCTATATTCGAATATTGCCGATAGCAATCAAGTACATAGGTGGTGGCCTGGCTAGGATTACTGGATTATCAAAAGTAGTTACTTTTAACAGTGTGAATAGTATTTTCTTTGGCCAGTCCGAGGCGTTTCTTGCGATTAAATCCCATCTCGATAAAATGAATCGGAATAAGTTATTTGTTGTATCGACCGTGGCGATGGCGAGTGTCTCTGCTTCGATCATGGGGGCTTATATGACAATGATTCCTCCTCAGTACGTGCTGGTCGCGATGCTACTTAATGCACTATCCGGGCTCATTATTACGACCTTTATGGCACCAACGAAGGAAGCAGAAGAAGAAGTAATTAATATTAAAGATGCCTCAAATTCTAAATCTTTATTTGAAGCAATATCAGCCGGAGCGCTCGATGGAGGAAGAATAGCACTGATCGTAGCAGCGATGCTAGTTGCGTATGTAGGTCTCATCGCACTCGTAGACGGCTTATTAGTAGCAGTGATCGGTCTTTCGTTCACCCAACTTTTAGGATATATCTTTAGCCCGATCGCATTTATCATGGGGGTTCCATCGAATGAAATTACAACTGCAGGCGCCATTATGGGAACGAAGCTCGCAACTAACGAATTTGTAGCTATGTTGGAGTTTCAACCTTTGATTCCGGGGCTATCCGCAAAAACGGTAGCGATCGTGTCTTCGTTCCTGGTTTCTTTTGCTAACTTTAGTTCTATTGGGATCATCTCGGGTTCCATTCAGGCGTTAAATGGGGAAAAAGCCAAAGTAGTTGCCACTTTTGGACTTAAAATGCTGCTTGCAGCTACCTTTGTTTCCATCCTGACGGCTACGGTTGTTGGATTGTTCGTCTAAAAGAAATCAGGACCATTAAAGAATACCTTAAAGACGGAGACGGCAGTCTTCGTCTTTTTATTTTGGTTAAGCAAAGAAGGAAGTGGATGGAAATCGAAGCTTGAGTAATGAATCTGTTACCGTCATCGTAAGTATAATGATGAGGTGATAACATGAACGAGCAGAGTAAAAATGAAAATAAAAAAACAGAACAACTGAAATCTTTTACACGCGATAATATTGATAAACCACTCACTTCAAATGAAGGGGTTAAGATTTCAGATGATGAAAATTCGCTAAAAGCTGGAGACCGCGGACCTACCCTGCTTGAAGATTTTTTATTTCGAGAGAAGCTTGCTCATTTTGACCGTGAGCGAATTCCCGAACGTGTTGTCCATGCCCGGGGATACGGAGCACATGGTATTTTTCAGGTATATGAATCTCAAGAGGAATTAACAATGGCCCATTTTCTGCAAGATCCCAACTTAAAAACACCCGTTTTTCTAAGGTTTTCACAAGTTGCAGGATCAAGAGGAGCGAATGAAACAGACCGTGATGTGCGCGGTTTTGCAACTAAGTTTTACACGGAAGAAGGAAATTTTGATCTGGTAGGCAATAATATTCCGATCTTTTTTATTCAGGATAGTATCAAATTTCCGGATCTGATTCACGCAGTGAAACCAGAACCAGATAATGAAATACCGCAAGGGCAGACAGCGCATGATACCTTTTGGGATTTTGTTACTTCCAACCAAGAGTCGGCAGCGATGACGCTCTGGATCATGTCGGATCGGACGATTCCTCGCAGTTTTCGCATGATCGAAGGGTTTGGAGTACATACGTTTCGGCTCGTTAACAAACATGGAAAATCACGATTTGTAAAATTTCACTGGAAACCGCTGCTGGGTCTTCATTCTCTTCTATGGGATGAGGCTCAAAAGATTGGGGGTGTAGACCCAGACTTCCATCGTAGAGACTTGTGGGAGAATATTGAAGCAGGCAACTATCCAGAATGGGAACTAGGCATTCAGATCATTGAAGAAGAAGATGAGTATAAATTCACCTTTGATATCCTTGACGCTACAAAATTGTGGCCTGAGGAGCTCGTTCCGGTACGTAAAATCGGGAAGATGACACTTAATCGAAATGTAGATAATGTTTTTGCAGAAACGGAGCAAGTTGCTTTACACCCAGGAAATATCGTCCGCGGAATTGATTTTACGAACGATCCCTTATTACAAGGCAGATTGTTCTCCTACACAGATACACAAATTTATCGGGTTGGGACGAATTATCAGCAACTTCCGATTAATAGACCGGTTTGTCCTTTTCATAATAACCAAAGAGATGGCAATGCCAGGTATATAATTGATCAAGGGAAAGTAGCCTATCATAACAATTCACTCGCGAATAATACACCCTACACGGTCCCTGGAACAAAAGGCGGATTTGTAACGTACCCATCATTAGTACACGGGTATAAAGTAAGAGCGACAGCCCCTAGTTTTGATGATCATTTCTCACAAGCTAAATTGTTTTGGAACAGTATGAGTCCCGTAGAAAAACACCATATTATTGACGCTTACTCTTTTGAACTTGGAAAAGTGAACTCGATCGAAATTCGGCAAAAACTGGTGAACATGCTTGCTCATATTGATCGGGTACTGGCTACACGCGTGGGGGAGAATTTAACTTTACAACCGGCAGACGTTCCCGAATCTACAGTGACTGAATCGAGCCCCGCACTGAGTATGATGAACACACGTTATCTTCCGAATACCTTAAAAGTAGGTGTGCTCGTTGATGAAGGGTTTGCAGGTGAAGAAACAAGAGAAGTATTAGAAATGTTAATTGAAAATGGATTGAAACCAGTGATCATCAGTGTCAGAAATGGCATGATTCGTGATGATAAGGGAGACCAGTGGGTAGTCAATGAAAGTTTTTTAACGACATCTCCTGTACTCTATGATGGTCTTTACCTAGTAGGAAGTGAGAATGCTGATCCGTATTTTAATAACCGGGCGAGGGCATTTATTGTGGAATCTTATAATCATTTTAAACCGATTGGAAGTTCACCATTAGGCGAGAAGTTGCTCAAGGAACTCGGCATCGTCGGTAAACCAGGCGTAGTTACTGACCATTCTGCAAAAGTTTTCGCAAAAGTATTTACCGAAGCCATGGCAAAACAGCGTTTTTGGGATCGTTACTAAGCTCATTTTAGAAAAAAAGAGGGTCTTTCCTGAATACAGGAAGACCCTCTTTCTATACATACATAAAATTATGATTTATAAGTAATCAATTTATGAATTTGATTCACTTATAAATCTGTTTTTTGCTGCTCCAAGCCCGCAGATGAAAATTAAGATACTTGCTCCAAATAATAAGAACAGCGGAATTGTCCAGCTTGCAGTCAGATCATGCAGGTAACCAAACATCATGGGACCGACAGCTGCCATAAGATAACCAATGGACTGCGCCATACCTGATAATTCGGCTGCTTCTCCTGCTGTTTTTGTACGTAGATTGAAAAACATCATCACGAGACCAAAAGAGAAGGAACCGGCAATTCCAATCAGGGAAACCCAGAGAGGAACAAGGGTGGTACTTCCGAAAATCAAACCTAAAATTCCTACCGTATAGAGCGAGAAAGTTACGTACACAAGTGGAGTTTGGCTTTTCATTCGGCTAGCCAAGATCGGAACCAGAAAAGTAAATGGCATCATCGAAAATTGGGTGAGTGATAACATCCACCCGGCCGTGTCCGCTACCATGCCGCGGTCCATAAGGATCTCTGGCAGCCAGGATACAATATTATAAAAAATAAAAGATTGCAGTCCCATGAAGAAGGTGATCTGCCAAGCAAGCGGTGACTTCCACATGTTCACATGAGATTGGTAAGAAGCTGAGGTGGCTGCACTTAGCCGGGCCGATCTCATCCGAGGCAGCCAGGTCGCAAGGGCAAGAACGGTAAGGATGACCCAGCAAGCAAGAGCACCTTTCCAGCCGATTCCAAGCTGCACAGCAAGCGGGATGCTGATTCCAGAAGCGAGAGCACCGCATATATTCATTGACAGTGTATAGGCACCAGTCATAACTCCTACTTTATTCGGGAATTCCTGCTTCACCAGACTCGGTAAGAGAACATTACATACGGCGATGCCAAGTCCAACGAGTATCGTACCTGCAAAAAGGGATCCAGCGCCAAATAAGGTGCGTCCTATGGCCCCAAGCGCAATGAATAACAAGGCACAAAAAATAACCCGTTCCATGCCGAATCGGCGTGAAAGTTTTGAAGCGAATGGGGAAAGTACAGCAAAAGCAAGTAAGGGTACAGTGGTAATCATACCGGCTAATGTGTTAGATATCCCTGTACTTTCTTTAATAGAACCAAGCAATGGTCCGATGGAAGTAATGGGAGCACGTAAATTTGCTCCTACTAAAAGAAGGGCTACTACAAGAATAAAGCTTTCGCTTATTCTCCATTGCCGCTGCGTTACAGCGGATTTTTCAATTGATTTCATTCATGCTGCCTCCAAGTTGTATAAAATGTTGTTTAGATTCTTCGATGTAATGATGGACAGCATCTACTGCTCGTACCTGATCTTGTTCTACAATTGCGTTTAACAGCTGTTCATGCGTGTCTTTACAGTAGTAGGCATCGCCTGTCTTTGCGGTGATTTTAGTAACCATCTCTTTGAGTGCATCCGTAATATGTTCGTAGAGGTCCATTAGAAGACCATTCTTGCTTGCTGCAACAATAGCCTTATGAAACGCTACATCCCAATCCGCAAAATCTTCATATTGTCCATTCTGTATCGCTTCATTCTGACACTGAAAACATAGCCTGATTTGTTCTATGTCGGACTCGGTTCGGTTATTCGCTGCGAGATAGGCCGCTTCTCGCTCCAAAGCGTGGCGTACTTCGAGAGATTGTATATAATCCGTTTTGTTCACTCTTTTCTGTAATACGGGACCAAGAGAACTAGATGCAGAAACATAGGTTCCATCGCCTTGCCTCGTTTTCAAAAGTCCCGCATGGGTTAAGGCCTTAATCGCTTCTCTAAGCGTATTTCGGCTAACCTCTAATTGACCCATCAGTTCGGGTTCAGGGGGAATCTTTGATCCGAGAGGCCATTCTCCCGTTTCAATTAATTGTTCCAATTGGTCTACAATCTGTTCGGTCAGCGAACGCTTCGTTGTTTTACGTAAATTCATTTCTGTACCTCCAAACGTAGGATGTTTGGCCCTTTGATATTATAGCTGTCCGAGGAGTAAAAAGGAAAGGATAAAAACGGAAATGGTTCTCTTTATGAAAATAAGGTGAATCTTACGTAACTCATGTAGGGTTCAAAGCGTTTACATAAGATAAGGAGGTGTTCTGATGAGAAAAAAGATGAAAAAGCGTACCGCTGTGCTCATTACCATCTTGGTACTTACACTGGCAGCTTGCGGGCAGAATGGAGCAAGCGGACCATCAACAGAACCTGGAACCGATCAGGAAAATAATCAACCCAATGAACCTGAAGTGATTGTAAAGGAAGCCAGGGGAACATTTACAGGACTCGCTGATTCGCATACCATTGAAGTCATTCTTGAGAATGGGGAACCGCAAGCTTATCAATTTGGCGAATCACTGATGGAAGAGATCTCTATTCTTCAGGAGAATGATACCGTTTCTTTAAAATATGAAGAAAAGCCGATTGAAGGAGAAGATACACTGAAGCAGCTGGTACTTATCGAGATTATAAAAACAGGGACAAGCGTTGGAACGGTACCTAACGAAGATGATGACAATTCCGAAAGTCGTCCCGCTACACAAGAGCTAACACTTACGCTAGAGGGGATGACCGAACAGAAAGAAGCGAGTATCATCTCTGCTGCGGATGGTTATTCCCTTTATGTTTTTGATATTTTCACGTTCAATCCGGAAACGGGGCTGCTCACGATGGACGTTGATCCGAATTATGCGGTCCAAATCGAGAAACTGCCTGCTGATATTCAGCTCCAGGAACAGGAGGAGAAAGGAACGCGGGCCCTTGCTGAGTATGGAGAGGTAGAGGTCGTATCTGAAGAGAAGAGACCTGAAGCAATGAAAGACGCCAGCCTCTTTCTAACTGCAAAGGAAGAAAGAAGCGGAACGTTACATCAATATATTGTGAAAGAACTAGACGGAAGTGATTTCGTTTTTAACATCATAATTCCAGTAGGTGAACCATCGGAAGGTTTTGTGGCGCATGTATATGCAAGTTTAAATACGATTGAACTGGAACGAGAATAAGCAAAATGACAAGAGAAAAACGCAACCCCTTAAGAACAAGGAGGCTTGCGTTTTTTTAATCCATAAAAAACTGCTGGCGGTATCTTCGCGGAGAGACGTTTTCCTGCTTGGTAAAGCAAGAAGTGAAATAAGCAGCTTGATTAAATCCGACTTCTTCTGCTACACGGCTGATACTGTAATCGGTTTGAACCAGTAAAAGCTTGGCCTGTTCAATTCGGTACCGCTGTAAGTACTCTACTGGAGAACAGCCATATTCTTTTTGCATACAGCGAGCAATATATACCGGATGGAAATTAATGTTCAGACCCATAGTATGAGCTTTGAATTCATCGCGGTAGTGTGACCGCAAATAACTGGCTGCTTTCTCAGCACAGGCTAAAGAAGGAGAAGCGGAAGGATGTACGCCTGTTGCGGCAAGCAGCTGAATCAGTTCTTGAAAAAGAACTTGTTGATTCCACAGTGCTCTTGTCTGATGTCCGTTTTGTACAAGTCCTGTGAGCGTATCTAATAATTCTACCGTACGCTGCATTTGCGTTAAGCGACCAAACTGAGGAATTTCAATCGTGAAATAGTTGGGAATCATAAACTGCAGCTCAATTGCATCCTCTTTTTGAAACATCTGTGACTTGTCGATGCCCCATTCTCCGCTCGTCTTAAAATGCAGCCAGTAGTAGGTTGTATCCGCAGAACAATCCTTCGTCCCATAATGATGAGCATCCGGTCGTAGAATAAGATACATTCCAGATTCAACTTGGTACGGTTCGCCGTTCTCCATCACATCAAGTTGACCGCTGACGACAACAAGCAGATCGAAAATGCCGAAATTTTTTCGATTAGGCTGTTTGCCTGCATAAGGTGCCTCACACAGACCGCTTATGATGTACTCCGGAAGAGGCGGGACCGTAAAATGTAATGTTGTCATATGTATAACCTTTCAAATCGAATTGAGGTTTCAAATTTATAAGTATGAGTTCATAAAATGATATTATAAATCCATTATACCAACTATAATTTGAAAAGTTAACGCGCTGTATTCGTCATTTTACTTATAGCGCCACTTTCTCATCGGAGGTTGGAATACTAGATATGGATACCAAAAAATTCACCCTGTGGGTGCTGGCTTGGCCTATTTTTATTGAGCTGTTTCTGCAATTTTTGCTTGGAGCGGTAGATACATTAATGGTCAGTCGTATTTCGGATGACGCAGTAGCCGTCGTTGGATTCTCAAATCAACTGTTTCAAGCGATGACGGTTCTGTTCACAACGGTGGCCAGCGGAGCAGGAATACTGATTGCTCAGAAGTTGGGATCGCATAAAAAGATGGATGCCCGGGTGATTGGAATCATGGCGTTCACGGTAACAACTATCCTTGGAGCGGTATGCAGTGTAATCCTTGTTGCATCTCCGCAAAGAATTGCAATGGCATTACAATTACCGGAGCATTTACTGCCGCTGGCAGGTATCTATATCTCGATTGTTGGCGGAGGCATGATCTTGATTGCAATGATGGCCACAATGAGCACTGTCATACGGAATACAGGGAATACGAAAGGACCCATGTATGTCGCACTTGGGATGAATGTGATTCATGTGTTTTTGAATTATGCCTTCATCTTTGGAGCGTTTGGATTTCCACAGTGGGGCTTGACGGGCGTAGCTATTTCTACCGTTGCGAGTCGTTTGCTCGCTGTCATTTTGCTTCTCCTAATGTTCTTACGGTCCTTTGAATACCGGATCAAGTGGCGGGAACTAACCGTATTTAACCGGCCTTTATTCGGTGAAATACTGAAGATTGGATGGCCGCTTGGCGTCAATATGTCTTGCTGGGTGTTTTCTCAGCTTATTATTTACTCCTACATTGCTACACTTGGTGCGGCAGAACTTACGGCACGGACATATATGAATACGCTTGAATCGTTCTGTTTTCTGCTTGGGTCATCGATTGCAATGGCAGCGCAGATTCAAATTGCCCATCTCTTTGGAGCTGGCCGAGTCCGCGAGGCTTACCGGAGTGCCTACCGTGCACTGGGTGTCGGGGCGATCTATGTGGTTGTAAATGCGTTGATTCTTTATCTGTTTGGAAGACAGCTTCTCGGACTCTTTACGGATGATCAGACGATTATCGCGATTGGTGCATCCTTGCTCGGGATGAACCTCATTCTTCAGCCGGGTAAAATGCTGAATATGGCGCTTGGTAATTCACTTAATGCGATAGGTGATACGAGATTCACCATGTATATCTCGCTCGGGTCCATGTGGATCATTGCTACAGGAATGTCATATGTACTTGGGATTCATCTTGGTTTTGGACTCATCGGTATCTATTCTTGCATGATTGTGGATGAGTATTTAAGAGGAATTTTGTCTTATGTGAGGTGGCGGGGTCAGAAGTATTTACGAAAAGCAGAAGCGGCAGAGCAGCAAAAGCCTGATGGGATGACATTAGAACCTGCTGTAGTAATTCAAGGTTGACAAAGGAAATAAATACCAATATACTTCCATTTAACCAATTGAAAAATCAAATGTGCTGATTAGAAATAGTAGAAGTGAGGAACTCTTTCAGAGAGCCGTTGGCAGGTGTGAATACGGCAGCAGGGACCACTTTGAACTCGTCTATGAACAGCTGCCTGAATATAGTAGGGTTCGCCGGGTTCCGCCGTTACAAGGATAGATGGTCTTAGCCATCGAACAAAGATTGTTTCCTATCCGTACATCTGTAGGGGTAAGAAACGAATTAGAGTGGTACCGCGGGTTAACCTCGTCTCTATAGCAGAGACGGGGTTTTTTGTTTGCTAAATTCCGGGTTTAGCAAGCCTCGTGTTCACATAAAATGGATTACATTCTTATTTTCCTTGAGGAGGAAGTTTACATGACAAATCGCAATGTATTGGTACTGGATACGACCCTGAGAGATGGAGAACAAGTTCCTGGAGCAAAACTAAACACCTTGCAGAAAATTGAATTTGCACAACAGCTGAAGCGGTTAAATGTAGATATGATTGAGGCCGGTTTTCCAGCTTCTTCTCAAGGGGATTTTCATGCGGTTCAACAAATCGCGAAGAAAGTAGGAGATCAAATCTCAATAACGGCTCTCGCAAGAGCGGTGAAAAGTGATATTGATGCCGTTTATGAAAGTATTAAGCTCGCGCAGAATCCGTTCATTCATATTGTGCTTGGAACATCTAATATACATCTGGAGAAGAAATTCGCCCGATCAGAGGATGCCGTCATGCAGATGGGAGTAGATGCGGTGAAATATGCGAAGACGCTGCTTCCCGAGGTTCAGTATTCGACGGAGGATGCTTCTCGGTCTGATTTCGAATATTTGTGGAGAACGATTGAGGCAGTAGTGAAAGCGGGGGCGACGATTATTAACGTTCCAGATACCGTTGGATACGCCGTTCCAGAAGAGTTTGGTGACTTAGTAAGAAGAATTAATGAGCGCCTTAAGACTCTAAACGATAAAGTGATACTGAGTGTTCATTGCCATAATGATTTGGGAATGGCGACGGCAAATACACTGAGTGCCATTAAGAATGGGGCAGAAAAAGTAGAGTGTACCATTAATGGACTTGGCGAGCGTGCAGGGAATACCTCTCTTGAAGAAGTCGTCATGGGACTAAAGGTAAGAGAGAATTTTTACGGCTGTACGACCCGAATTCAAACGAAAGAAATTTTGCAGACATCTCGGTTGCTGACGCATTTAACGGGGCTGGATGTTCAAGTGAATAAGGCAATCACGGGTGATAATGCTTTTGCTCACTCCTCTGGAATTCATCAGGATGGTTTGCTCAAAGATAAAAATGTATATGAGATCATGTCACCTGAAGAAGTGGGCGGAGAAAAAATGGAGCTCATCCTTACGGCAAGATCGGGACGGCATGCATTTAAAAATGCAGTGGAACGTATGGGGTTCAGCGTTTCGAGTACAGAAGAATTTGAAATGTTATTTGAAAAATTCATTACCCTGGCCGATGCCAAAAAAGAAGTATACGACCATGATGTGTTTTATCTGGTAACCGAACATTTAAACCAGCCACAGTCAAGAGGACACTTATATGAACTGGCATCCTTTCAAGTGGTCACGAATGATCAGTATCCCACGGCCAGTATAGAACTGAAAAAGGGAGATGATGTCCTCAGAGGAAGCTCCATCGGGGACGGGCCGATTGATGCGCTTTATAGTGTCATTAAAACGTTAACGGATCTTGATGTTCAGCTGATCCATTACAAAATAAATAGTATATCTAGGGGGAAAGAGGCGGTTGGGCGGGTGCATTTGCAGATCTCCTGTGATGGAAAGACATACACAGGGCGTGCGATGGATACGGACATCATCAAGGCCAGTGCGATCGCTTATCTTAATAGTATTAACGCAGTGATCTTGGATCAGATGGAGCTTGAGGAAGACCTGGTGGAACAGTAACAATAAATATACTTCATCACATTATGATCAAAATAACGATCAAAAAAGATGACTCTCGGAATGAACTGAGGTCATCTTTTTTTGATTAATTCAATATGTTGAATCAATTTCATAATACCTTTAGTTGCTTTAATCAGTTATAACGCTAAACGCTATTTAAAGGAAGCATAACCTTGGTCAGCCATAACTACACTGCCGTTAATCGCTTCCGCTTCTTCTAGAGATACAAGATATACAGTTTTAGCAACGGCTTCCGGTTGAGTCAGTTTGCCGCCCATAACTTTATGAGCCATCTCATCCGCCATACCTAGATCTTTGTATCCTTGAATAATAGGAGTGTCTACCACACCCGGAGCAACCGCAACAACACGAATATCATACTGCGCAAGTTCTAATGCAGCCGATTTACTCATCATAATGACAGCACCTTTGGTAGCGTGATAAGCGAAAGATCCTGGCGATGCAAGGAATCCAAATACCGAAGCCGTATTAATAATAACCCCTTTGGTACCAAGTTCTCTCATTTTTTTACTAGCAGCAAAGATTCCGTGTGCTACTCCGTGTTGGTTCACATTAATGACGCGATGGTAGGTATCCCAGTCAAGAGCAGCAACAGGGGTAGGCAGGCCAATTCCCGCATTATTGAACATGACATCAATGCGGCCGTATTGTTGTACGGTTTGCTCCACAAGCGCTTCTACACTTTCATAATTAGATACATCAACTTGAATAAAAGCAGCTTCGCCGCCATTTTTCTCGATCAAAGCAACGGTTTCTTTACCGCCTGCTTCATTATAATCTGCAACAATAACTCGGTCACCTTTTCCTGCAAAAATAAGGCTTGTTTCGCGACCAATTCCACTTGCTCCTCCTGTAATAACAGCAACTCTTTTTTCATTACTCATGATAAAGTCCTCCTATGTAAACTACTTATTTGTGATATGAATCATTGCTTTTGTTTGACTTACGTTCAGTATATACTTGATTTGTTATTAAACATATTTAAAGTATTTTAACTATAGTTAAGAATAGGTTAACTAAAGGAGAGACAGCAGACCGATGAACTTTGATCAACTCTTGTATATAACAGAGACTGCCAGAACAGGATCTCTCACAAAGGCATCAGAATCATGTAATGTTACGCTATCTGCGGTTAGTCAGGCGATTACGAGTCTGGAAAATGAACTAGGATTTCCTTTATTTAAAAGATCGCGAGCAGGTGCTATCCCTACAGAAGATGGAAAACGTATTTTATCCAAAGCATATAAGGTACTTGAAGCATTTGATGAACTAAAAAAAGAGGCTGAGGTTCAACCAGAACAGCTTACAGGGATCCTTAGAATTGCGACCATTCCGCTTCCGACACTGATCTATACCGATGCTATTATTGATTTTAAGAAGAAATTTCCTGGAGTTACGCTTGAATTATGTGAGATGAGCACGAATGATATTATTCATGAAATGAATGAAAGACGTTTTGATGTGGGACTAATTATATTTGAAGAAGAGCTGAAAAATCAGCATAAATCCTTATTATTCGGTAAGCTGATCCGGCAAGAAATGGTCGTTGGGGTTAGCAAGCGGTCTTCCCTTGCCTTACAGGATTCGATTACACCGGAGGAGATTCTGAAACATCAGATTGTTTTATATAAAGACGATCTGCTGCTGAAATTTTACGAAGATCTTCAGCGGGATTATGGGAAGGGTCAACTGTTATTTTCCACGAATCAGACTTCGGTCATTTCCAAATTGGTTCGAGAAAATGTGGCAATTACGATTGGATTTGATTTGTCGTTTGGTAAACATGCTTATATGTCCAGCAGTGATATTGTAGTCTTACCACTTACGATCCCAACTTCGGTTTCTTCTTACGTAGGGTGGGTACAGCCGAACAGGAGAAACATCCCAAAGCAAGTATCTATTTTCTTGAATCAGTTGGCAAATCAATATCGTCTTCATGAATATAACGAAAACTTGTAAGAAAAAAGAACCGCCTTATAAGACGGTTCTTTTATTTAGCTGTAAGCTCTCCGTACTTGGTAAGATATCATCTATTACTTCGTCATTTACTTTGATACTCAGTACTACACCGATGCAGAGCATATTAATGAGTAGAGAAGAACCTCCAAAGCTAAGAAAAGGTAAAGTAATCCCCGTTAAAGGCATGAGTCCAATAAACATTCCAACGTTCTCAAAAATTTGATAGATGAACATAGCAACAATACCAACGATCAGAATAGGACCCGCTTTATTTTTACATTCCAGCGCGATATAGATGAGCCGGTAAATAAGTATGAAATAGAGAAATAATAAAAGAGATACACCCAGAAATCCAAACTCTTCCGCAGCAACGACGATAATTGAATCTGAATAGGTATACGGAACATAACCTGTCTGGACCATCGTTCCTTGCTTATATCCCTTTCCCAATAATCCGCCCGAGGCAATCGCGATTTTCGCATTTCTTGTATGGTAAGAAGCATCTTTGCCTGCTTCTTCAGGCAAAAGCCACGGATCGATTCGATCGAGCCAGTGCCCTTTTTCCGTATTAGAAAGGTAGGTAGTGATTTGATCATGAAATGTAATATATGACTTAATACCACCAACCGAAAGAACGGCGATGAGCAGAAGTATGATAAGTGCATGTCTGTTCTTAATGTCCCCAATCCACAACATACCGATTAAGATGACAAGATAGCTAAGTGCATTTCCCATATCATTTGTTTTCATGACTAATGCAAATGGAAGAAGTGTGACAAGTGAAAGGGGGATGATATTTCTCCAGAAGGTGAGTTTCTTGTTCTGTTTCATTAAGATACCGCCAAGCGTAATGATCAGTACAATTTTAAAGACTTCGGCGGGTTGCACATTAAATAAATGAGGGATAGAGATCCAGCCCCTGGAGCCGTTGATGACCTTGCCGAAAAACGAGACGTATATAAGCAACAATATGCCTGCTCCGTAGATATACCAATAATATTTCAATATGAGTTTGTAGTGAAATAATGCAGTCACAAGTAAAGCTGCAAAACTAAGCAGGTAATAAATCACCATTTTCATTTCGGACCCGGCAAATTTTTCTGGGCTATATTGAATCCCGCTATGTATTAAAAGAATGCTGGCGAGCATGAAAAAACAAAGGATCCAAATGATTGTGGAATCTATCTTTTTTAGTTTTTGCAACATGTAAATCAATCACTCCTTTGTTAATCTAATGCTACATCTCACTAAATTATAGATGAATAACGTTTTATTTACCAATCCGGAAGGAGTTTTCATTCTGATTTCGAATGTTTGAAAGATAGCACTTTGGTTTAAATGGATGGTCACTCATCCCTACTCTATACATAAGGAGAGGAAACTGTATGGAAACCGTATCTTTCGCAAGAAATAAATATAATGACCAGGCGACAGAACTATTTTGGCAGGAAAGTAAAAAGCTAAAGGAACTTCTTGCACATGCAGATATTCATCATGTAGGAAGCTCAGCAATTCCCGGCACCCTGACAAAAGGAGATGTCGATATTCAGGTTCGAGTAAAGCAAGAAGACTTTGATGAGGCAGTTCGGGTGCTAGAATCTTTATACCCGGCTGATGAAAAAGGAGAACAAACGGCTTCTTTTCGTTCCTTTTATACAAAAGAGACAATCCTGCCATTAGGTGTTCAGCTAACGGTATGTCATACCAAACATGATGTGTTTCATAAATTTCGTGATGTATTGTTGATTAATGAAGGATACCGAGATCAATACGATGAACTGAAAGCTTCCTATGAGGGAAGGGATATGAAGAGTTATCGAGAAGCCCAGCATCATTTTTTTGATCAGTTAAAGAAAACACCCGAATATAGAAGCATGTAATAATTGAGAATGTAGGCATAGTGGGAGGAATACAAGATGGGGCAGACGTTTGAAGAAGTGGACATCAGGAAGGAAGGAAGGATACGAGATGAGAGAGTTGCAAGTAGATACAAGATATGGTGCGTTAAAGGGACAGAACATAAATGGAGTAGCCGTATGGAAGGGAATCCCTTATGCGAGACCGCCTGTGAATGAACTGCGTTTTGAAGCTCCCGAGCCGCCTGTTTCCTGGGAAGGTGTTAAGGAAGCGGATCAATTTGGACCTGAATGTATTCAGCCAAGAACAGAAGGAGGGTTATTTCAGACTCCAGGGTATGAGCCGAAAGAATCTGAAGACTGTCTTTATCTGAATGTGTGGGCTCCAGAGCATGCAACCAAAAGTAAACTTCCGGTCATGGTATGGATTCACGGAGGTGCATTCGTTAGCGGGTCAGGCAGTACCTCGTTCTACGATGCAACCCAATTTGTGAAACGCGGCGAAGTAATTGTTGTCACAATGAATTATCGACTGGGACCTTTTGGATTTATGCACTTATCACCGCTTGGTGAATCATTTATTTCGAACGCGGGACTGCTTGATCAAATTGCGGCCTTGGAATGGGTGCAAGAGAATATAGAATGTTTTGGAGGAGATCCCAGCGCAGTGACTGTGTTTGGTGAATCGGCAGGAAGTATGAGTATTGCTGCTCTTATGGCGATGCCAAAAGCAAAAGGGCTCTTCCAACAGGCGATTATGCAAAGCGGGGCTTCTCAGCATATACCAGCAGAACAAGCTGCCCAGGTTACAGCTGGAATGCTGCAGATGCTCGGAATTCGTTCTGACGAGGTTCATAAACTGAAAACTATGCCTGCTGAACAAATCCTTGCAGCAGGAGAACGTTTTAAAGAGCAAACAGGTGCAGGTCTTGCCTTGTTATTCCAGCCCGTGGTGGACCAATCAACCCTTCCAAAATCACCTATTCAAGCAATTAAAGATGGAGATGCCCGTGACGTTCGACTTCTTATTGGAACGAATCTTGACGAAGGAGCGCTATTTATTCGTCCGGAAACAGAGATTATGAATGATGGTGATATTGTGCGAGCGATGGAAATGATGACAGGTGTACCTGATGGGCATAAAATTGCCTCCCAGTATCCGAAAACAACAGATGGACAGGCACAGCTTATGACAGATCTTTTCTTTTGGCGTTCCTCAGTTGAATTCGCTACAGCTCAGTCTAAGTATGCACCGGTGTTTATGTACCGCTTCGATTGGACTCTTGAAGGTCATCCGCTATTAAATAAAGCGATTCATGGAGGTGAAATCGCTTTTGTATTTCATAATTTGCAGTTTTTTACCTCGATGGGAATTACGCTGAGTGATTCGATGCAGCAACTTGCTTCTAGGATGCAAGACGCATGGATTACATTTGCTAAAGGGGAGGTTCCTAATCCGGGAGATTACCATTGGGCTCCTTACTCCACAAAAGATAGAGAAACGATTATCTTCAATTCAGATATTGAATTGATTCAAGATCCGGATCAAGAAAAAAGAATACGTTTAGGATTATGATGTAAACATAACCCCTTGATGAGCCAATCTCATTAAGGGGTTTTTTAGTGTAATCCTTGCGGAAAAAAGAGAAATTATCTCACTATTTGGAACATTTTATCGCTTATTATAGTTTTATCCCAATTAATTAGAAACTTTTTCAAGGATTAAGCGTCTAATAGTAGACGAATTCGAAGAGAATAGAAAATAGAATCAAAAGGAGTCTAAGCATGAAACTGAAGAAATTATCTATGCTGACCGTTCTAGCTTTGTCCCAAGTGGCAACAGCAGTCCCGGTGAGCGCACAGGAAGTGGCTACTTCTACTGCTCAGCAGGTCGTTGCTCAGGAAGTGTACGGAGAGAAAAACACAGCAGAAGAAGTACAAAGCGCACCACAAACACGTGTAACGAAACAAGAAACGGAAAAACAAGCGGAAGCAGAATCAGCAGCAACGACAGATTCAAAAACATCGAAAGCCGCTACGATCTCTGAAGAAAAAGAACCTGCACCATCAGCAGAAACAGCAACAGGTGTTACTAAATCAACAAATGAGACAACTGTAACGAATGAAAAAACGGATGAAGTTACCGGCGAAGTAACAGCCACACCTAATGTGAAGACAGCACCAAGCGAAGAGTCTGCGGAATCAAAACCAGCGACTAACGCGGCTAAAACTGCAACACCAACGGATTTGGTTCTTTATTTTAACAGTACAAAGATGGAACAAGGTGGAGTCACGTACAATGCGCCTCAGCCTATGCAAGTTAAAAAAGGAGTATCCTATGTTCCGATTCGTGCTCTAGTGGACCGTGTAGGGTATAAAGTAAGTTATGATAAAAAAACGAAGGAAACAGTTATCGTCAGCGGTGTGAATGAACTACGGTTCAAGACAGACAGCAGTAAATACACGGTAAACGGTGTGACGAAAACGATGAAAGGTACTTCCTATCAGACGAAAAATACGTTTATGGTTCCTCTGACTGCAATTACAGCAGCCCTGGATATTAAATATAAAGTCGATAATATAGGTAAGAAAGTCATTATGAATCTGGCAACCAAACCTGTTGCTACGTTCACGATTCAGCCGGGTGAGATTATGGCGGGACAAACGGTAGTTACATACAGTACAGATTCCTCTTCACCGCAAGGGCTATCTATTGTTGACGAGCGCTGGGAAGGAAAACAGGAAGTGTTTGCATCTGCTGGAAAGTATGATGTTTCCTATTCTGTTCAGGATTCAAATGGTACTTGGAGCGATCCTTATACAGTGACCATTGAAGTTAAGCAGCCTAATCTTCCTCCAGTAGCTATGTTTACAACGGATAAAGAAGAGTACAAAATGGGTGAACTCATTACGATCACGGATCAAAGTACGGATGACGGTAAAATTGTAAAACATGACTGGAATAACAGTGCTTATGCGTTCTTCACACCAGGTCCTAAAAATATCAGCCTGACGGTGACTGACGATAGCGGACAAACCGCTACTTTCGAAAAAACAATTGTTGTAACAAGTGAGACGCTCTATTCACAAGATGAATTCAATCGCATGTTCTTGCCAGCCGGTGAGAAATTCGTGTTTGATGGTTCAGCGGTTCCAACTTGGTCTAAAGTTCCGTATACATTTAGCGATGAACCAAGCACTCTGATCCGGAGTAATAGCCCAGAAACCGTGAATTCGGAAGGGATTGTATACCAAGAAACGGCAGTTGGTAACACGCGCTTCATGATTCACCATGTGAACAATACAGGTAAGAATGTGAAGATGTACGTAGTTGCAACCAATACGAACTTCACAGCAGCAACGATTAAAACAGAAAACCTTGGATTTGCAGGGCCAAGCCCCATTGCAACGGCTGCTGGTAAATCGTCTGTTGAACGATACTTTGAGTCCATGCAAGATGGAAGTAAACGTTCATCAATAACACTTGCTCCAGGCGAAAGCAAACTTGTCATGACGGAACTAAGTAAGTCTGTCATGAAACAGGGCGGCGTTATCTCGTTATTTTCTGATATGAACAGTGACTTTCCAATTCAATACGATGTAATCATGATTGATGAGAAACTCGATCCGTTAACTGTGCTTGAGAAACTTCCTATTCTGGATCGCGATGGTGTTCATAACCGAGGTACGTACCCTAATTCCACCCGCGTTATTCGCTATTCGGAACCGGTAGGAGCGACTTCTATGCGTCTTGCTCTCGGGGATAATCAAGATGATCCAAACCTAGCAGGTATGGACCCGATGCTCGGTGTAGAAGCTTCTAACTCAGGTAATTTTGGTGTGTTATACAAAATCACACTTGATCGTGTAGCACCAAATACATTGATCTCTTTTAATCCGCGTGGAGGAAAGTATTCTGGTTATGCAATGGTTAACGGAGATATAACTGCGATCTATTCTAAAGGTCAAGTTAGTGCTCCAAATGAGCAAGCGGTACTCTACCGCACAGGTGACTATGAGCAAAAAGTCGAAATTATACTGACGGCTGCACCAGGTAGTAATCTTCCTGTTAACTTGCTATTTACACAAATGCCGAAAAAATAAATACGTTGATCAGAGTCGTCTTCTATCCTGTATAGGAGACGGCTTTTTGTTATGGAATGAACCTTGAGGAGCAGGTTAATGATATCGCTGCCTTGTTAATGGGTAATAGAGATGAAATACGTACCAGTAAATGAGGTGTAGAACGTGGATGAATATGGTCTCCTCTTGATTAAACTCATTACTGCTTTTACAGCATTATGGGCGGCGACAAGATTATTAGGAAAAAGAGAAATTACACAATTGTCTCCTTTTGATTTTATATCGGCTCTCGTATTTGGAGACCTCGTAGGAGATACCATCTATGATGAAGAAGTTTCTGTATGGAAGCTTATCTTCTCTTTAATTATATGGGCGCTGCTATCCTATGTATTTGACAAGATTATGGGATACAGTAAACCTTTGCGTGAAAAATTTGAAGGAAATCCTGACTTGTTAATCAAGAATGGTGAAATTGATATGAAAGCCATGAAAGATAATAAAGTAGAGCTTGAAGAATTAAAAATGATGATGAGACAACAAAATGTTTTCTCATTAAGTGAGGTTGCTTATGCCGTGTATGAAACAAACGGTTCGCTAAGTATTTTAAAAAAATCAGATTCCGATCAACCCAGCCGAAATGACCTGAGGCTGGATACAAAACCTGTTCAACTTCCTCGGACCCTTATTGAAAATAGTAAGCCAAACAGAGAAGCTCTAGCGGCAATTCACCGGGACGAAAAATGGCTGCTTATAGAACTAGCTAAGCAAGGTTACCATACGATTGATTCTGTATTTTATGCGGAATGGACAGAGGATGGAGAAGTTCAGGTAATAGATCATTATCAAAGTGGTAATGGGAACAAACACGAAATTTCGTTCTAGTATATGATAAATAGGAGCTTACGATCAAGATGACATGCATCTTTGATCGTAAGCTCCTTGGATTTTTTATTGATTACATGATTTAATCCGTTTCATGCATCAATTAGTAACTTTTAAAAGCTTTAGCGATGATAACGAGCAAAATGAACAAGACAAGAATCGCTGCAATGCTAGATTTGTTGTTTCTATGGCCACCATCGTAGTTTCCATATACTTCACTCATGTAGTTCACCCCCTCTTTGTTTCTAATCTATCTTATGCGTGAACCGAATCATGCGATTGCACGTTTGTCATAAGTGAGAAAGAACAGGTAATTATTCCTAAGTAATTCATCTACGATAAAACAAATCGCTGACACGTTGTAGATCTAACCCGAGTTTCATTTGAAAAGCATAAAAGATTTGAATACCAGCAAATCGTGTCGGTATTTTTTAATAATCCATGGTAGAATTTGAGGTAATACAATATTTTACTTGTGAACCACAATTTTAAAATAAGAGGAGTGGATCATACTTGTCCCTTGGGCCCAAAGATCAGCATATTTCTGAACAGGTTACATGTTGGATGGATCAGGCTTTTCAACAAGCGGTTAAGAAAGTACTCATTACCTCGGAGCGAATCGGTGCAAATTTCCCCCATGCCAGTCATCAAGGGGCTTACGTGCTAGAAGAACCTGCATGGTGGACCGCTGGATTTTGGCCAGGCTTATTATGGGTTCTGTATGAAGGCAGCGGAGAACAGCAGTTTCGCGACATTGCAGAACAATGTGAGAATCATCTGGACAAGGTACTTGATGGTTATGATCGGCTGGACCATGATATCGGATTTATATGGACACTTACAAGTCTAGCGAACTATAAACTGCATGGCGGTGAAGAATCACGGCGCAGGGCTTTTAAAGCGGCTAATTACTTGATGGGTAGATTTAACCTCAAAGGGAATTACATAAGAGCGTGGAACCCCTGGACACCGGGGGAGATAAACTCTGGACTTGCGATTATCGATTGTGCGATGAATGTACCTTTACTTTACTGGGCTTCTAGGGAGAGTGGAGATCCAAGGTATGCGCATGTTGCTAATGCACATATGAATACCGTCCTATCGCATTTTATTCGGCCTGATGGGTCGGTCCGTCATATCGTTCGGTTTGATCCAGATACAGGAGAAGTGGCAGAATATCTCGGGGGTCAAGGATATGCACCGGATTCGGCGTGGTCAAGAGGAAACGCCTGGGCTTTGTACGGTCTAGCCCTTGCCTATCATCATACCGGTAATGTGGCCTATTTGAATGCATCCAAACAAACGGCGCACTTCTTTTTATCTCAACTGCCTGATGATTCAGTACCTGCTTGGGATTTTCGAGCACCAGAGGATACCAGACACATCAAAGATTCTTCTGCTGGAGCATGTGCAGCTAGCGGACTTTTACTTTTAGCAACACTTGTTCCTGAGTGGGAAAGAGCAGTTTACCGGCAGGCAGGGGAGCGGATCCTAGAGTCACTCTACAAGAACTATGGAGCATTTGATCATCCCGAGGAAGAAGGTTTGATTATGCACGGTACGAGCCATTATCCCGAAAAGCAAAATGTAGACGTCCCATTAATCTACGGTGATTATTTCTATGTGGAAGGTCTTGCGAGGCTAAGGGGAAATCATCAAATTTTCTGGGAGTAGGGTTCAGATTAAGGGAGCAGGGTTCGTAATAAATAAGAAAATAAAGGTGGACTCATCATGACAATACATACAGAGTATACAAATAGATCTTGGCGTGCTGCCAAATTAGATCATTTAGGCTCATCCATTTTTGCAGAAGTGGCAAGCTGGAAAGAAGAAGCGAAAGCCAATGGAAAAGACTTGATTGATCTTGGAATAGGTAGCCCTGATCAGGGGCCATCCCCTTTTATACGTGAGACCCTAAGCAGGGAAGTGTTGAAAGAGGGGAGTTATGCATACCCCAAATCGAGTGGAAGCGAAATATTCCTTACTACTGTGGCGAAGTGGATGAATCACCGATTTCAAGTCGATCTAAATTCGCAGTCCGAAATTATATCGCTGATGGGCTCTCAAGATGGTCTAGCTCATCTGGCTCAGGCCATTTGTAATCCGGGGGACTTAGCGATGGTCCCAAATCCAGGGTATCCCATTTATTCTGGATCACTTGCTATTGCGGGAGTAAGAGCTTACGAAATTCCGCTGAAGGAAGACAATCAGTTTATGCCGGACCTAGATGCGATACCTGATGAGATATGGGCTGAAGCTGTCTTTATTTTACTGAGTTTTCCGGGAAACCCGATTGCATCTGCTGCGTCGCAGGAGTATTTCGAAAAATTAATCGCTAAAGCGAGCAAGTGGAACGTTCTCATTGTACATGATATGGCCTACTCCGAAATGGGCTTCGATGGTTATCGCCCGATGAGTATATTAAGTATTCCGGGTGCCATCAAAACTGCTGTGGAATTCCATTCCTTTTCCAAAAGTTTTCAAATGGCAGGCTGCCGGGTTGCTTTTCTTGCTGGTAATGAACAAGCGATCCAGTCTTTAAGGATCCTCAAGGAAAATATCGATTATGGTGTGTTTGAACCGATTCAGCAAGCTGCGGTTACAGCCTTGGAACAAGCCATCGCAGAGGGAAAAGATTATACAGGGCCGGCTCCGCTTTATGAAGCCCGCCGTAATCTATTCGTTGATTTACTTGCAAAAGAAGGTTGGAACATTAAAAAACCATGTGCAACGATGTTTTTGTGGGCAGCGCTTCCAGAGCCATTTCGGGGAAAACCTCAGGAATGGAATTCAAGATCTTTTGCTAAAGCATTATTACTTCAAAGCGGGGTGGCTGTCATACCTGGTGATGCGTTTGGCAGTGAAGGCGAGGGTTATGTACGAATTGCACTTGTGCAAGAACAAGAGCGACTGGAGGAAGCAGCAAGAAGAATAGGGGAATTTATTCGCAGTTATCGCTAATTGCTTGATCCTGAGAATCCTGGTGACAGGATTCTTTTTCTTATCTAGAGTAAAACTTTACTTGAAGTACTACGTTATTATGAATAGACAGAAAGGGGTCAGCTTATGAAAAGAATCATCTTGGGAATTACTTGTGTATTCATTATTTTATTAGGGCTTCTACTCAGATCAAAAGTACCCTTTATGGGTGATTTTTTATGGGCGGCGCTCATTTTCTTTTTGTTCTCCTTCGTTTTTTTGAATGTTCCCCGTAGATATCAATTCTTTATTCCTTTATTCTTCTGTTATTTCATAGAGTTTACTCAGTTAGTTCATGCTCCTTGGATCAATGAGCTCCGTGAAAATAGGTTTCTTCAGCTGATTCTAGGACACGGTGTTTTCGGTATCCTGGATCTCATTGCATACACCTCCGCAATTCTCGTATCTTACGTAATAACCGGTTTTATAGAACGTAGTATTGTCCGGTATAACTAGCAACATTGGAATTAGAATTGATGTAAGCATACACAAGACGAAAAAAGCGATCGGTACTAAACCAGTTGCTTTTTTATTTGTGCTAATTATGAAATAAAAGGGGGTTATTCTTGTTTTAGGTAAAAATTCATTGTATTATATACATAGATTTACGATACATAGATATACGAGGTATGAAAAGGGGATGTGAAAATGTCTGTAAATAAGGAGCTCCTTAAGGGGAGTACGGTAATTCTGCTACTCACCGTGCTAAATGAACGAGAAATGTATGGATACGAGTTGATCAAAGAAATTGAAAACAAGTCGGATCAGGTGTTTGTCATGAAAGAAGGGACATTATATCCAATTCTTCACACTCTCGAGTCAGAAGGATTGCTTAATGCTTACTGGAGTCAGCAGGATGGGCGTAAACGAAAATACTATCAGATTACAGATGAGGGAAAGAGAAAACTTCAGGAAAAGAAGAAAGAGTGGATTCGGTTTCGTACAGCAGTGGATACTGTAATAGGGGAGAGAGGATAACGTGCAGAACAGTGAAGAGAATGAAGTAGTTCAGCAATTTTTGGATCAAGTATGCCGCCACATTAAGGTGAAAAAGATGCACCCTGAAATCCGAGAGGAACTTACGAGTCATATCGAGGATCGGATAGAGGAATTGCAACTGCGAGGTAGTTCGAATTAAACTGCGACACATAAGGCTATCGAAGAAATGGGATCTCCAGATGTGATTGGGAAAAGCATGAATGAAACCCATAAACCAGTGCTCAATTGGAGAATTACACTTCTTCTTACGATCATATCTTTGATTGGAATTGTTGGAGCAGTCTGTATTGACGTATCGGGTTCATCTCGTATTCCTGATTTGACTGCTAGAAAAACACTGCAGATGGGGATTGGAATCATATTTCTTGTTTGTATTTATTCCTTTGATTATCAGAAGTTGAAGAAATACTCAGACCAAATTTTTTTTCTTCTATTATTTATGAATGCATTTATCTTAATAAATAGTCCTATGATTAATGGTGTTAAGGGTTATTTAGCACTAGGTCCTTTCTCTATAAATATGTTATACAGCTCTGTTATACTGTTCTTGCTGGCACTTGCTGGAATGAAGCCGATAAAAGAAATGAACTGGATCTATAGCATCCTTCACACTTTTTATCGAGGAGTGTTCCCTCTATTACTCATCACTTACGTAGGCAACTCTGTACTTTACGGTGTAATTTACGCAGCGGGGTATATGGTGATGATGTGGCTCACCAAGAGAGATGTAAAACAGTTAGCCATCGTTACCATGATACCTACAGTAGCTTTGTTATATTTTACAATGCCGCATTTCAGTATATTAAAGGAAAGATTCATGCAATTTATGCAACCGATAGAGGATAATGCCTATCTTCAGATGAAATCAATGGAAGCAATCCAATCGGCAGGATGGTTTGGACAAGGATTTGCTTCCAGCAATCCTGGTCTTGGTTATGTTCAAAGTGATTCTTTATTTCCTTATTTGATATACTGTTTTGGCTGGTTTTTTGGCCTCATCACCATTGTTTTGATTGGAGTGTTCCTTGGATATATAGTACAGTTACTATTTCAAGTCAAGGAATCATACGGCAGACAACTCATTTTTGTCGTATTGTTCTTTTTTACGATAAGATTTGCATGGCCCATACTTATGTCATTTGGGTTCCTTCCGTTTGTAGGCATGGAATTACCCTTTATCGGCTATGGAGGTACGAATCAGTGGATTGACTTATCAGCTATTGGACTAGTTCTTTCTATATATCGCAGAAAAAATATGATTCCTACGGCTACATTTTCTTCTAGCCATCTTTCTTCATCTAAATCATAAAAGTAGATTGAGGAAAAGAAATGGGAGTCGCTGATTTACCTTTCGTTTCGAAAGTGATAGAATCTTTCTCGCATATAAACAAATAGAAGAAGAAAAAGTGAAATCGTACTTTCGATTTCACTTTTTTCTTCTTCTAGAAGCAAGTTATTTTTGGAATCTTTATTATGTAATGAAATTGAATTAATTAAATCGTCCTATTGTTCTTTTCCTTCGATGGCACGAATCGCTTTGTTCAAAGCAAAGGCAAAGATAAAGAATCCGACCGCACTAAAAAGACCATCAAAATAAGGAAAATCTTCTAGTACAAGATCGGCATTTACAATCTCGAGCTCTTGTATTGCTTGCTTAAGAAGATAACTGTCTATATTAGAGTATATAGTTACTAGAATCAGAGTCGCTATCCCAAGTTTATAAAGGATGGATACATTCACTTTTTTAAAAAGCCCTTTTTTGTCAATATTCTTTATCAATCTGCTGATATACCAAAGAAAAAGGAGTGCCCATCCCATTAAAGAAATACTGCTAAGAAAAGACAGGGTAAGAAAAGAGGTGCTGCTATAAAGTTCTGGATGCTCATAAAAGTAAAGATTTACATAAGAGAACACAGGTTCAAACGGTCCTAAAAACAAAGTAATCGGATGATCTGGGAACCACAGATGAAAGACATGATCGATCACAGTAAAAATACCGCCAAAGACGGCTGTGATGTAAAATAAAATCATACAAAGAATGTAACTGGGCTTAAGCAGCTTTCTTAATTTCATAAATAAACTCCTTTTAGTAGTCTTGGTTGTAATATAAAACATCTTAAACGATTCCTTAATGTTAAACAATAAATTCCAAAAGTTATTTTAACCCTCCTTTGATAGGAAGTGATTTGTTATAATGAAATCGTGATGGAGGTATAGCCTTTATGAATGATAATCAGAATAGGATTCAGCGAAGTGCAAATGACAGGAAATCGATCCCGAAGCAATCCATTCATCAGAAGAATGAGATTCGCTTCGCGGAATACGAATGGATGGATGAAGAGAAAGAAGCAGAGATTCCGAGAAAAGAAGATTTTTCTGGTGCTCTGTCAGAGCCTGAGGAAGAAGTTCAGGATCTTACTTATGTGCCTATTGACGCTGAATGGGACGGGCTTGATTTTCTAGATGATATGCAGGTAGACGACTGGAATCCATGGAATGAGGAGAGCAGTGAAGACGTCTTCTCAACTAAGCAAGTAAAGAACAACAAGACTCCGGCTCCTTTATATAACAGGAATGTTGATCCTGCTTTTGATATAGATAAAGTGAAACCAATCATGATGCCAGAAGATACCTTAAAACGAAAAGGGAACCTTGTTGTGTCTCCACAAACCTTTGAACGAGATGCAGATTGGGAAAAGCAGTTCATGTTCCTTACACGTGAGCAAACCTTTGTGAAGCAGGCAAGAGAATTTGAAACTGTTGTTTGTTCGGAAGCACCATTTGTCTCTTATCGTGCCTACTGGCCAACCTATGAACAGATGAGTTCAGCCCAGAAGAAATGGTATTTTTATTGGCGTAAGGAAGTAAAACAAGGCAGATATCCAGATACAGATCTATCCTACTTGTTCCTCTATATCTATGAACTGATCCATGGTGTAGGATGGTCTTCTCCGGAGGAAGGACTCGCCTTACTGGACGAAGTCTGGTTTGGTTATGGAGAGCGCGAGAAGAAGATCGATACGTACATGCGAGAATGGATATTTGATTTTTGTTTAGTACACGGATTTGAAATGCCATATAAAGAGCTCATGGAAAAAATCCCACGCAAACTGTCTGATGAATTAAAGGAACGCGAATGGATGCGCAGGTTTACTTCAGATCCTTTAGATTTGTCTTGGGATATGCTTGCTATGTTATTAGATTATAATGCGGAACAGAGCAGCTTCTTCAAGGAACAAGGACGTAAAGAGATGAAAATCTATGCTCCTAAGGTGATCGCATTAGTTGATCGGTACGGGTTGAAAAAGCATGGGCTCCGTTTGATCCATCGTTTTTGGCCTGAAGAAGTGACAAGAAAAAGGATTTTATTCCGCAGTGCGGTGTATGATCATGATTTTTATGGGAAACACGCGGAAGTCAGGGTGTTCCCGATCAGCGAGCATCCTCCACTTCGTGATTACTTAACGCAACTGGTGCGTTATACGGAGAATAAGCTTCGTGAATTGATGGGTTTTAAAGGTCGGCTTCGCGGAGTGAAGTTGGAATCCGAGGTGGAAGAGCTGATATCCCGTTATCTGCGAAGAGAAATAAAAGAACGCGAAGTGAAAGCGGCAAAGAAAGCTCGTCCTGCGGTGTCTATTAATACGAAGAAGTTAAGACGTTTACAGCAAGAGTCGGAAGAAGTACGGAACATGCTGATGATCGATTATGAGTCTGTAGAAACTTCTGCTAAAGAAGCAGGTTATGTTGATACGTCGAGAAACCAAGATATACCTATTCCAGGCAAACTGCAAACGATCCAAACGGAGATGAACTTTGACGATTCTGTGCTATCCAGCCCTCAATCTGTAGATGAAGAGGAATCTCCTGATATAGAAGTTTCTAAGGTAGAAACTACTGATGTAGAAACGACTAATCTAGAAATGACTGATACAGAAATGACTTCAGCTGTTACAAGTGTGGAACAGCCGAATTTGCACTTCGTGTGGAATACAGACAATTTGGATGAAGAATGGCAGGAACTGGCTGAGCGGTTAAGCTCATCTCAACTGGAGGTTCTCTATATACTTAGGGATCAAAAAGGCAATGCTGAGCTGCAAAAGATCGCTACTAAGGCGGGATCCATGCCTGAACTAATGATTGAAGAAATTAACGAAATATCAATGGATATTATCGGTGATATTTTGATTGATGGGGAAGAAATTACAGAAGAATATATAGAAGCATTACAAACTTTGAGTTATACGGATGAATAGAGGTGAACGGCTTCATGAAACAACTGAAAATACCAAAAAGACTAACGACAGCGCTCGTCAATTCTTTAACCGCAGGGGTCGTGCCAAGAGTGGGACTGGAACATATCGCGGTTGGACGTAAACCGGAGGTCGAATCGATCCTGAGAGATATGGATAATATTGCGGAAGGCGGGGCTGCTTTTCGGCTCATAACTGGACGATACGGGAGCGGGAAGAGCTTTTTGCTGCAAATGATCCGGGGATATGCCATGGATCGTGATTTTGTAGTAGCCGATGCGGATTTATCACCGGAACGCCGCCTTGTAGGAACGAAAGGTCAAGGGCTCGCAACCTATCGTGAGCTGATGATGCATTTATCTACGAAGACGAGACCTGATGGCGGTGCACTAGAGATTATGCTACAAAAATGGATTGCTGCTCTTCAGCAGGAAGTGATGATGAGCAGTAGTCTGCGCCCGGATGATCCGGCAATGAACGAAGCAGTCGAAATGAAAATCTACGCGGTAACGAGTGACATGCAAAATCTCGTGCACGGATTTGATTTTGCTAGAGTTCTTGCCGCTTATTGGTCTGGTTATAAACTTGCAGATGAGGACCGCAAAGCAGCTGCACTGAGGTGGCTTCGAGGTGAATTTCCTACGAAGACGGAAGCGCGCAAGGAACTCGGTGTTGGCGTAATTATCGATGATGACAATTGGTATGACTATATGAAACTATGGTCTGAATTTGCTGCGAAAATTGGTTATAAAGGATTGCTACTCTTCATCGATGAAGGGGTTAATCTTTATAAGATTACGAACACGATATCGCGGCAGAGTAACTATGAAAAACTGCTGACCATGTTCAATGATACGATGCAAGGGAAAGCAGAACATTTGGGGATTTACATGGGTGGAACTCCACAATTTGTTGAAGATGAACGAAGAGGACTTTTTAGTTATGATGCCCTGCGCTCAAGACTGATCGATGGACGTTATGGCGGAGGTGCGCTCAAAACCTATACGTCACCCATTTTGAAGCTGGATTTGTTGTCTCATGAAGAAATTCTCATCTTGCTGCAAAAACTGCGTGATATTCACGCGATGCATTTTGGATACGAAGCACAGCTAAGCGATGAACAGTTGATTACTTTTATGCAAGCCGCAGTAGGACGCCTTGGAGCAGAAGAAATGCTCACGACACGGGAAGTGGTCAGGGACTTTATGGATCTTCTTCATACCTTGCATCAGCATCCGGAAGCGACATTTGAAGGTTTGCTCGGTGAGAAAGAAGCTGTATCTGCCGGCAACCAAAAAGTGAATCCATCTGCGAATAAGGACGATCTGGACGATTTATTCTCGGAGTTTGAACTATGAGCAGTGGGCCGTTCGGAAGACTGGCTCCGTTCATTCAAGAATTTATTTACAAAAAGAAATGGGATACACTGCGTGAAGCACAAGTAGAAGCATGCCGTGTTCTTTTTGATACAGATCATCACCTGCTTATCGCATCCGGAACAGCTTCGGGGAAGACGGAAGCTGCTTTTTTTCCTGCGTTAACGGAGTTATATAATGATCCATCCGAATCGGTGGGAATTCTATATATCGGTCCGCTTAAAGCGCTCATTAACGATCAGTTTGAACGGGTTAGTGATCTTCTCAAAGAAGGACAAGTTCCTGTATGGCACTGGCATGGAGATGTCAGTCAAACAGAGAAAACGAAACTGATGCAAAAACCATCGGGCGTACTCCAGATTACACCTGAATCCTTAGAGGGACTTCTGATGAATCGTCCGAATGCCATTCCTGCACTGTTCCAGGACCTCAGGTATATTATTATTGATGAAGTTCATGCATTTATGGGCGCAGATCGAGGGATGCAGGTGATATCTCAGCTAACCCGAATTCAGCGAATGGCGGGCTGCAATCCAAGAAGAATCGGCTTATCTGCGACACTGAGTGATTACGATGCAGCGGCAGGATGGCTTGGAGCGGGTACCCGTCAAGCAGTTGAGGTTGTATCCCCACAAGGAAGACGTAAACTGCGAATCTCGATAGATCATTTTTCGTTCCCAGATGCGAGAGACGAGAAGCAGGCGGAACAACTGGAGCTGGCTAAAAAAGCCTACTACGATTATCTATACGATGTAACGCATCTGAAAAAGGCGCTTGTATTTACGAACAGCCGGTCCGATGCAGAATTAACTACGCTTGAACTGAGGCAAATTGCTGCAAGGAGAGAACAGAGGGATGTGTTCCACGTTCACCATGGGAGCATCTCAGCCATGCTGCGGGAAGAGACAGAAACAGCGCTTCGTACCGGGCAAGGCCCAGCTGTCGCTGCGGCTACGTTAACGCTTGAACTAGGAATTGATCTCGGCGAACTGGAGCGCGTTATTCAGTTAGGTGCGCCTTATAGCTGTTCAAGCTTTGTCCAGCGTCTTGGACGATCTGGTCGCCGGGGAGATCAGGCTTCTGAGATGTTGTTTCTGTGTCCGGAAGAAGAGGACGAACAAGCTGAACTTCCGGCCCGGATGCCGTGGACTTTGCTTCGTGCGATCGCAGTAACGGAGCTATACGTAAGGCATAAATGGGTCGAACCTGTCTACATCCGTAAAAAACCAATGGGTGTACTCTATCACCAAACGATGAGTACACTTAAAAGCATGGGAGAGGCGGAACCGGCGGAACTAGCTAGAGCGGTACTTACGCTTCCTTCGTTTCGGCAGATTGAACCGGCTGAATATAAAACATTTTTGCAGTATCTGCTTGATATCGATCATATCCAGCGGACAGAGGAAGGGACGCTCATCATTGGTCTAGGCGGAGAAAAAATAGTGAATAACTACCGATTCTATGCTGTGTTTAAAGATGATGAAGAACATACGGTGTATAACGGTTCTGAAGAGATTGGCTCGATCACAACCGTTCCCCCGCCAGGTTATTGTTTCTCACTTGCAGGGAAGCTATGGAAAGTAGAAGAAGTAGATACGAAGCACAAAGCACTGTATGTAAAATCGGCTAAAGGCAAGGTGGATACGCTTTGGCTCGGTGCGGGCGGAGATATTCATACACTTGTGATACAGAAAATGCGTGAGGTTCTTGCAAGCAGCGATCTATATCCTTATCTTACGCCGAGCGCAGCCAATCGACTCGAGCGTGCGAGAAGACTTGCCAGAGAAAGCGGGCTTCTGAAAAGTGTCGTCATTCCTGCAGGAGGAGACTCGTTCTTTATTTTACCGTGGGCGGGCAGTAAGCAGTTTCGTACACTAGAACGAATGCTGAAGCACAACCTGGCTGGTCGACTTGAACTTCGTTCCCTCGTTCCGATGGAACCCTATTATATGGTCGTTGCTGGGAACACAAATGAATCAGCGATATGGAATGCGATTCTTTCCGAACTTGAGAATAACAAGGATGCAAGTTCACTGCTTGATGAAGATGAAGCTCCTTATCTCGGTAAATATGATGAGTTTGTTTCTCCGCAGCTTGTACGTGCGGCTTTTCATGTGGATGGGCTTGATTTAGAAGGACTCGCTAAAGTGTTGGTGGATAAAGAAGCAAGTCATTCGCTTGGGTAAATCCGTCTGATCATGACAAATTATATTTTGTAGTTGCGTCCATCAATAAATTGGATATAATAGTAAAAACAGTAAAAAGCAATGATGAGAGAGAGTAGGGAAGACATTCTTCTTTGAACAGAGAGCTCCGATAGCTGAAAAGGAGTAAAGAAGCGTCCAACGAATATGGTCTCTGAGCTGTGCACCGAACTTTTCCATTCAGGAAGATGGTAGGCTGCACCGGGTGCGCCCGTTATCGTGCCAGGGTATAATCACCTTATGATGATAAATCGTAAGATGACGTACTTATGGAGGCCGTTTTTTCGTGAGGAAGCGGTAAATTAAGGTGGAAACACGTGAGCTAAGCTCTCGTCCTTTAGGGGACGGGGGCTTTTTTTGTTTTCATCGTATTTGAGAGCTCATCACATTAGATTATAGGAGGAACGAAACATGAATGTATTGATTGGAGGGGCATGGCCCTACGCGAATGGATCCCTGCATTTGGGAAGAGTCTCAGGGTTACTCACAGGAGATGTGATCGCACGTTTTTATCGTTTAACTGGAGAAAAGGTACTCTACGTATCGGGGAGTGACTGTCACGGAACACCCATTTCATTACAAGCAAAAAAAGAGGGAGTATCCGCCAGATCTATTGCAGATCGCTATCATGAGCAATTTATAGACTGCTTTTCAAAGCTTGGTTTCTCCTATGATATATACACAAGGACAGACGATCCGTTTCATGCGGAAGTGGTGCAGTCCTTATTTCTTGAACTGTTGGAGAAGAAAGTGCTATATAAAAAAGCGGTTGAGCAGACCTATTGTGTAAATTGCGATCGTTTTTTACCAGATCGATATGTAGAAGGAAACTGTCCGCATTGTGGGAATATCGCAAGAGGGGATCAGTGCGATGCCTGTTCATCTATTCTTGATCCACTGGAACTCCACCATCGGGTATGTAAATTGTGTAGTGAGACACCGATTACTCGACTGTCAGATCATTATTTTTTAGCTTTATCCTCTTTTCAGAATAAGCTGGATACCTACCTCAGGAAAGCAGAGGGTTGGAGAGAAAATGCGATCCACCTATCTGCTCGTTATCTGAAGGAAGGTCTTCAGGACCGGGCGGTTACACGTGATTTAGATATTGGTATTGACGTTCCGATCGAGGGCAGTGCTGGAAAGAAGATTTATGTATGGATTGAGGCGATCATAGGTTATTTATCAGCTAGTAAACAATGGTCTGAGGAACAAGGTGACCCAGATTTATGGAAGGATTTTTGGAGTGATAATGAAGTGAAATCTTATTATGTTCACGGAAAAGATAACATTCCGTTTCATACACTTTTATGGCCAACTCTACTCTTGGGCGCAGGTGATTTACACCTGCCAGATCATATCTTATCCAGTGAGTATTTAACGTTAGAAGGAAAGAAGTTTTCTACGAGCAACAATTGGGCGGTATGGGTTCCCTATCTACTAGAACATTATGATCCCGATACCATACGATATTTTCTTATTGCTAATGGACCCGAAAATCGGGATACCGATTTTTCATGGAGAGAGTTTATTTATAGTCATAATGGAGAGCTGCTTGGAGCGTTTGGCAATTTTGTGAACCGAAATCTTGTTTTTATAGATAAAGTGTATCATCATACGATTCCAGACGGGAAGATGGATGACAGTATTCAGATAACAATAAAACAGCTGTATATTTCTAGTGGAGACCTTATAAGACAAGGAAGATTAAAGGAAGCACTTGAGTCAATTTTTAGCTTCATTCGGTCATGTAATAAATACGTGGATGAACAAAAACCATGGATTCAAGTAAAAGAAGATCGAGCCACTTGTGAAGCCACCATGTTTACATGTACACAGGTGATCTTGAATTTATCGATCCTGCTGGATCCCTTCTTGCCTTTCGCTTGTAGAAAGATCAGAAACATTCTGAGCTTAGACGAATTAGACTATAGCTGGAATTATACAGAGATATCTGCAGGTCATGAACTAGGGAAAATTGAGCTGCTTTTTCAGCGAATCGATGTGAATCAAATTGAAGTAGAAGTGGAAAAGTTAAAACAGCAAAACATTCGGAACTAAATAAGACTTAGAAAATAAAGTTTTGGGAATTCTATTACTACACTTTAAGAACGAGTAAAGGGGTAACTAACTTGAATTTCCTTGAATTGATTACGGCTGCTATGCCGATTCTTTCGGTGTTGATTTTCCTTGTGATCTTGCGAATGCCTGCAACCGTCGCTATGCCACTTAGTTTTGTAGTCACTGCTGTTCTAGCTTATTTTGTATGGGATATGCCTCTGATTAACCTTACAGCTTCGACACTAGAGGGTGTATTTGTTACTCTTACGGTGTTATTCATTATATTCGGAGCAATTTTGCTTCTGAATACATTGACCCATGGGGGAGCACTTGCTGTAATCAGAGAAGGTTTTATGAATATCTCCGCGGACATGCGAGTGCAGGTCATTATTGTAGCTTGGTGTTTTGGCGGATTTATTGAAGGAGCGGCGGGTTTTGGTACGCCTGCTGCTATTGCAGCACCTTTACTGTTAGCACTTGGATTTCCTCCCATAGCTGCTGTCGTTGTGGCATTAATCGCAGACAGTACGCCGGTAGCTTTTGGAGCCGTGGGAACAACTTTTAATGTGGGAATCAGACAGGGTCTTGATGAAACTTCACCTGTATTTATGAGCTATTTGACAGAGCAAGGTATAGATATCAGCGGCTTTTTACAAGCTATTGCGATGCGGTTAACCCAGATCGATATCTTCATCGGTACCTTTATTCCTCTAATCTTAGTTCTCATGATTACAAGGGTGTTCGGTAAAAACAAGTCCTTTAAGGAAGGATTTCAAATGGCTCCATTTGCGATCTTTGCAGGACTAACTTATACCATCCCAGCAGCACTCGTTGCTACTTTTGTAGGTTATGAGTTCCCTTCTCTACTGGGAGCTTTAGTCAGCCTGATCATTGTTGTTCTTGCTGCTCAAAAAGGGTTTTTACTGCCTAAAGGAGAACCGTGGTGTAAATTCGGTCCTTCTGAGTATGTCAAGAAAGAGATAAAAGCAGAAGAGGAACAGGAAGCATCAGGACATACGTTAACGCTGGCAAAGGCATGGGTACCTTATATTCTTATTGCGGTATTGCTTGTTTTAACTCGTGTGATTAAACCATTACAACGGTGGTTACAGGGAATAAGCATCTCGTGGAACGATATCCTGGGGACAGGGATTAGTCAAAATTGGCAAATTCTATATTCACCGGGATTCATCTTCTTGCTTGTTGTCGCCATTACCGTGGTTCTTCATGAGATTCCAAGAAATAAAATGAAACTGGCTTTCTCTGAAGCAGCAGGTTCTATGGTAGGAACCGCGATTGCACTGGCATTTTCCACGGCCATGGTACGGATTTTCCTGAATTCTGGAATAGAGGGAGCGGTATTACAAAGTATGCCGACGGAACTGGCACAGCTTGCATCTGATGTGTTCGGAGGAGCGTGGCCAATAGCTGCCCCATTCATAGGAACACTAGGGGCATTTGTATCAGGGAGTGCAACGTTCAGCAATATGATGTTTAGTTCATTGCAATTTGATGTAGCTACCGTGAATGGGTTTGCCCCAGATCTTATCATTGCTCTACAGGCAATCGGAGCCGCTGCCGGAAATATGATCTGCGTTAGTAACGTAGTCGCCGTATCGGCGGTCGTTGGGGTACTGGGTAAAGAAGGACAGATCATCAGACTTGCTTTAATACCAAACTTGTTTTACGTTATCTTGTCGGGGATTATCGCTATGTTGATCGCTATGGTATTCATTTAATCGAAGCAGCAGACTATTCACCAGGTATAAAAGAATAGAAGGAAGCGCTGAATATGTTCAGTCGCTTCTTTCTGTTTTTTATGAGTATATTTACATAGTGCTTCGACTCGAAACACAACTCATTCCTGCTAAGAAGCTTAGAACAAGCAACCAATTTTCTTTAAAGTAAAGACCAATCTCTTATTCATACATATAATAAAATATCTTATTTGTTAGAGGGAGGGAGGAGAATACAATGGCCCAGGGCATAGAAAATATAGGTTTGTGGATTGCGGCCTTGGGAACCACACTGATCGCCTCCGTCTCTAATGAAGGTGAAACCTCCAGATTATACGTGATTGGTACGTGTTCTGCTGCTATTGGAGCTATATTATCGGCTTTGGCAGCAACGAGGACAGTGAAGATCAGGAAAATAGTCAGAGAAAAACTTGAAAAACGAGGAACGTTTCTAAGAGCTATTGGATTTGCATTAGTGGCCGAAGCAAAAGGCATGTCTAGCAGTATCCGCATTGCAGCTTCTTTTAGAGCCATTGGTAATGCAACAGCGTTATTAGGTCTTGAGCTGCCTAGCGGCAATAGAAAAAGAGAGAAACTCATAGAGGAAGGCAACTTATTGGCTGTACTCGGGGGAAGCTATGAAATTGTGGAGAGTGAAAAACCTACGACTAGAGTAGAACGGATTCGCTACTATGGGAATATTTTAGAGACAGTCGGAGATGCCCTCAGTCTGAATATAGAATAAAATAAACAGGCTTTTCCTCTAGTAGACAAATCGTCTTAAAGGAAAAGCCTATTTCTTATTTATCCTTAATTGGTAGCCTTACTATCTGCTTGCGTATTTTCTTGCTCTTTAGCAAGTCCAGCGACGATTTGGTCGGTTGGCTGGGTCAGCAATTGGTACATAAGCGCCGCTGCTTCTTGACGAATAAGCGGTTTGGTAGATTGGTAATTGGCAGAACCATTCCCCTGTAATTTAACTTCAGGTCCATAAAGGCCTAGTCCAATCATCATTTGAACAGCAGGGACGGCCCAGGTATCCGTTTTACCAGAGAGCTTTACATTGCTGAATAATTGATCTGGATATTGTTGTTTGTATATTCTCCATATCATCACGGCAGCCTCTTGGCGGGTAATGACCTGATCTGGTTTGAACAGCTTCTGATCTGCACCTTCAATCATACCCATCTCATAACCTGCCTGGATGTATCCGGCAGCAGAATGAGTAGCCCAATCGCTGTCAGTTTTCGGTGGAGTTTTACTTTGCGGGATACCGCTGAGTTCAAGAATCTCCTCGATAAACTCTGCACGAGTGACCGCATTTCTAGGATGGAAATAGATACTCGCATCGTTCGAATAATGTCCAAGTGACTGCAGTCCATAAATAAACGTTGCATAGGTACTTCCTGGACGAACGTCTTTATATCCTGCTGCTTTGACTCCTTTTTTCTCGTATCCAAATGGATTTAAGTAAGGTTCTTTCATATAGATCGTTCCGTCTGTGTTCTCTTTGAAGCCGGTGAATTGGCCGCTGAGTTCATCCATGAATAAATTGTCGTCTACTTGAATCAAGGTGCGAGAACCAATAAAGGCATCCGATATCTCCATTTTACCTGCCTGATCGTCAGCATCCGCAAGTTTGCTTACGATCGTCTTCAGACGAAGATCGGAATAGAGCCCAGCATAACGCTGTAGTTCCTCTGCCGTTTGCGGTTCATAATGATCGAACTTGGCTGGTTCTGCATACTCTGGGAAGAAAGCTGAAATAAATGCAGGATAGAATAAATTACGTAAAGCACCTGCTTGGTTGTAAGTAAGGAAGACACCTGTATTTTGCTCAGGAATAAGGAAGAGATAAGAACTGAAACCAATAATATCTCCTGCCTTCGTTATAATTTTGGAACTGCTTCCTGCTCCCGGAATTTGGAACGGTGACTCAAATCCATAGGTGGTATCTGGCAACAGGGGATGAACTTCTGAACGGTATGTTTCCATACTTGTTACTGTAGCTTCATTAAGTATGCGGTTCTTGCCGTCAGAACCTCCATTCAGGAAAGCAATCATAAATTTGCCAATATCCTCTGCTGTTGACATCATACCCCCTTGAGGCATAGGTGCAGGTGAAAGGGCGTACAGATCAATGGGATTACGAGCAGCATCATAAGCGATGGACAGTTGGTTTTTAAACTTGTCTGTCAGCATAAAATCACTATTCTGCATATCAAGAGGTTCAAATATGTGTTTCTGCATATAGGTTTCAAACGGTTCGCCGCTGACATTCTGGACAACGAGTCCTAGAAGCAATGACGCAAAGTTATCGTACATATAGGAACTACCAGGTTCACGAACAACAGGAGGCATGTGCTCTTGAACGTAGTCCTCTATGGATATGTATTTGTCAAAATCGGCATGAATATCTTCAGCCTTAGGATCGCGGATTTCAAAACCGGTCGTGTGTGTAAGTAAGTTTTCAATGGTTACGGGTGTATCATAGGGATTATCAAATTTAAGACCAGGGACATAAGTTTGAAAATCATTCTTAAGACCTATTTCGCCTTGTTCGACTAGTTGCATGATCGCAATGGAAGTGAACGTTTTTGATACAGAAGCAATGCGAAAAGCTGTTTTTTTCGGATCAACGGGGGTCTTTTCTTGAAGATTAGAGTAACCATATCCTTTTTCTGCAATCACTTTGCCGTCCTTAACAATAATGACGGAAGCGCCTACATAATGAGATAAAGCTTGCTGTGAGTTAAAGAATTCATCTAGAAAAACCTGAGCTGTTTCGGGAGAAAGATTTTTTGGAGCGCTAGCAGTAGATGAGAGGGATGAATCGGCGTGTGCGGATGGTAAGAGTACACCTAAGAAGAGGAATAGAGCTAGAAAAGCAGATGATAACGCTTTCCTTCGAATAAAGACAGGTGAAAAGTTCATACAATCACTCCTTCTTTAATATCGGTATTCCGTGTGTTCTTTACGGATATCAAGCTAATTATAGCAGAGACCTTATTCCAATTAAAGGAACTTTACCATTATTTTAGATTGAGAAAATATGATGGGAAGCGGAAAAAACTTGCCGTTCTAGAAAGACCGGACCAAGATGGTACAAAGATATTGGTAGGTCGAAGCTGAGAACTCGTTGTGAAATAGGGTGAGGAAGAAGGCGTAGCTGCAAGTATCTATCGTGTATGGAATCTTTCTTGCAATTCTACTACAGGGGTCTTCCAAAAAAACATTAATCAGAATGCATTTTACCGGATGCTGAAAGCGATGCTGCTGAATCCAGCAGAACCAAAAGATCAAGCAGGACTTGAACTGGCTATGGCGCAGCTGGAAGGGGACGGAGCGAAAAATTCAGCATTTCGTTATGCTTGTCCGCAAACATTAGAGCATCTGAAAGGTACAGGTGTAAAATGTGCTGAACCCGATGAATCTTTTATTCATCAATTAATTAGTTATGCAGTGAAGATTGGATATTTCCCTGAGGTAAGTAGATAAGAGAAAAGTGGGAAAATCCATCAAGAACCGGCAATTGCCGGTTCTTTTTATTTTGGTGAAGTATCCTTATTACAAGTACATGTTTCAGGTATTATCTATCGAGTGATGAGCCGGATATAAAATCGTAACTTTAGTTCCAACTGAACTGCTCTCTATTTGTAGCCCATACGGTTCCCCAAAATGATATTGTATCCGGTCATGGACATTTTTGATTCCAATATGATCCATATCGAGGCTGCTTGCAGGGTCATGCAGTTTATTCCGAATCTCTAGCAGCTGATTTTCACTGATGCCTAATCCATCATCTTTAATCTCAATACGCATGATTTGATCTGTGACCTCGGCACTCACTTCCAAATAACCGGTTCCTTTTTTTCGCTCCAATCCATGTACAATCGCATTCTCGATCAAGGGTTGAAGTGAGAAATGAATGACAGGAAGCTGCAGAGCTACAGGATCACAAATTTCACGATACTTGATTTTATCTCCAAAACGCATTTGCTGGATTTGGATATAAAGGCGAGTATGAGCAAGTTCTTCTTCTAAGGGCACCAGTTCTTTGCCGGTTTGGATATGTACTCTGAACATTCTTCCCAGCAGCCCAATCATTTCTCCTATGTCCCGTTGTCCTGATATGACAGCTTTCATCTGAATCGACTCAAGCGCATTTGCGAGAAAATGAGGATTGATTTGGCTTTTTAATGCGCCGTATTGCGCTAATTTTTGCTGAGCTAGCATATCAGACGTTTTTTCAAGATTATTTTTCAAGTCTTCCGCCATGTTGCTTATCCCCTGATATAAGATACCAAACTCATCTTTGCGATTTGTATTCAGTTGAATATTTAGATTCCCTGATCCAACAGCTCGAACTTGTCTGCTTAACAAAATGATAGGCTTCGTTACTCTAGCTGAAAGGATCGCAAGAAATAACAAGGCTACGAGCAGTGTACATACCGCAAAACCAAGCAGGATAAAACGAAGGAACTCCGCGTTTTTGATCATTTGTTTCTCGTCTACGTATTGAATGACTTTCCAACCAGAGTAATCCGAAGTAACAAAATTAATATATGCTGGGGTCCCTTGAACAGAAGCATAGAAGTTACCCGAAGAATGCTGCGTGACTTTTTCCAATACTGATTTCTCAAGCATTGTCTCCTCACCTTCAGCTTCATTCCTTCCTTTATAATCTGTCGCAGATGCATACACCGTACTGCCCTTTTCATCAACAATGATAAAGCTTTGGTTACTATTTTCTGAAAGACTGAGAATTTCCTTTAGTGAATCTGGACGGAGATCCACAAGAATGACGCCAAGCGGCTGTTTGCTGCCGGTAATATTAATAACTCTGCCAATGGAAATAACAGAATGTTCTTGCTCTCCGCCAACTCGGTGAAAAGGGGTATGCGTGCCAAAGAGGACAATTTTCCCTCTTCCATTCAGAATTTCCTGATACCATGGCTTACTTAGGAAGTCTGTTTCTACGTAACTGTAACGATTAAAATCTGCTGAATAAAAGACTCGATTTCCTGCATAAATCTGAACACTATCTACATTCTTAATCGTAATTTCAATAGTACTGACAAACTGTTCAATCACATTTCGATATTGATAGTTTTGGTCCTCTTCCGGGTGCTGCAGCCACCTGTAGAGGGCATCCTGAAGACTGCTGTCAAGCTGAGCGTTAAGGGTACCTTTTTCGATACTTTGCAAATATTGATCAATATTAAAGGACAGATTGTTTAGAATCAGACTGGTGCTGTTCTGATATTCATTCTTGATCGATTGGACTGAAAATAAATAGATGAACCAAGACATAACAGCAAGAGGAATGGTGATTATTAGAATCATGAGGACGAAAATTTGCTGATTTACGCGTTTGAAGTGAATTTGGCTAAACCAATGGGTGAGCAGCTTCAAATAAAATCACATCCCTATTCGTTTGCGATAGTGAGTTGGTGTCATGTGAGTAATGCTGCGAAATGTTTTTACAAAATGTTTGTAACTTTTGTATCCGCACATCAGACTAACATCACTGATGAGAAGACTAGGATCTTTCAGACATTCTTTGGCGTATCCGATTCGAAGTTCTGTAACGTAAGTCATATAGTTTTTATTTAGCTTTGTTTTAAATAGTCGGCTTAGATAAGAAGGGTTATAGAAAAATCGTTCTGCCACCATCTGAAGCGAGAGATCGTGATCCAAATGCTGCTTCATAAACTTTTCGATCTCTGAAAAAATGTAGGTGTCTTTGGAATCAGACAGGCTACTGCTATCCATCTGATCTGGATTAGAGATAATCTGCTCTGCCCAATCGGCTAGCCAGGTAAACAACTGCTCGGAGGTTTGGAAATCTTCTATAAAGCTTAGTTTAATCAATTGTTCACTATAGATTTCCGAGGACGAAGAATGATGATGATCTGCGTAACGCAGGATTAAGCTAATGAGCTCTTGAAGAAAAATGAGCCATTGACGCGAACTTTCCCTTAAGTTCAGTTGGTAAGTGCGATGAGAGAAACTGAGAATAAGCTCGTGAAGAGCGGTTGTATCTTTTTGCTCAAGTGTAGTCATGAGTTGCACTTTTTCCATTCCATCCAGTCTGAAAGTCGAAGTCTCTGTTTTTTGAAGAGAAGAACTTGCTGTAGGAGAGAAAAAGTATGTCTCTCGCTCTGAGTAACGAAGTAACAACAGTTCCTCTGCATAATAAAGATGTTTCCCCAGCTCGAAAAGGGAGGGAGAGGGATGTCCAATAGAAATATACGTTTTATGTACTTGACCTTGATTTAATTTTTTCATCGCTACAGCAAGGTTGTGATCGTTCAAGTTCTCTTGATGACAACAGACGATCACGTACAATCGGTTCTGATGGAAGTAGGAGAGTAGGGGGGAAGAATGATCCTCCAAACAGATTGGGACAATCGGTATATGATTCGCAATCAATTGCAACATTTCACCAGACCACTTTATATCCGGTACTGAAAGACTTCCATAGGGAGCAATATGGGTACTGACAATTGGTATATAAATAAGATCAGACTTGACTTGATCTGAGAGATAGAGTAGGTTGTCCGGAGCTTTTTTTGTGAAGTTAGAATCTAATAATTGTTTGACAAGTACACTTTGATTCCATTTGTTTTGTTCCTCCACTAGTATTAATCGTTCCTTCTGCTCCTCTTTTTTCGTGCGAATTAACTGAAGTGTATTTTGAACTGATTTCATACTCTCCTCATACTCTAGCGGTTTCAGCAAATAATCCTGAATATTACCGAGGCGAATGACCTGCTTCGCATAATCGAAGTCGTTATATCCCGTTAGAATAATATAGAAAGTATCCGGCAAAAGCGGACGCAGCTGCTCAATCATCTCAAGTCCGTTCATTTCTGGCATCCGAATATCACTGATGATGAGATCGGGCCTCACTTCAAGTGCAAGTTGCAATCCATCTGCTCCATTTTCAGCTTCATAAATGTCGTTAACGCCTAGTTCCTGCCACGGAAAATAATGCCGGAGTCCCGTTCGAATGATCCATTCATCTTCCACAATTAGCAGCTTGCACATATATACCACCTCATATTTGAAGGATTTCATTACTAAGACAGTAACAGGTGATGTTTTTAACATCATTATACAAAATGTAGGGATATGTAAAGGTAATTCCCTGCAAATAAGTAAAAATTGTGACCCTGATATCAAATTACAGGGATTCTCGATCTGTAAATTTTACATTATTCTTGAGATAGATCACGAAAGAAAATTTTTCGGGTATCGACTAACAAGGGGGAATGGCAATGATCGCTGTAAAGAAACGGATTACTGGTTTTATTTCCGTACTTCTCATGGTTTCTATGATAGCTGCTTGTAGTCCGAATCAAGAAGGTGGAACATCCACCCCAAACAGTGGGGAGAAGGGGAACACAGCAGAGAAACCAGCAGATACAAATAAACCGGTTGAGATTACATGGTGGAATTTCCCTACATATCAAGCCCTTGACGGTGAAGTAGGGAAATACGAGAAACAGTTAATTGAGGCCTTTAATCAAAAACATCCTGAAATCAAAGTGAATCTAGAGATGATTACTTATGATGGAGGACCAGAGAAACTAAATGTAGCGATCGCCACGAACTCTGCACCAGATGTAATCTATGACGCGCCGGGCCGGATTATTGACTGGGCGAAAAAAGATTTACTAGCACCACTGGATGACATGGTTACAGATGAAATCAAAAATGATATTGCTCCCGCATTTTGGAAGCAGTCGGTAGTAGATGAAACCATTTATATGTATCCAATTAATACGGCTCCTTTTATGATGGCTGTCAACAAGACTGTCTTTGAAAAGATCGGTGCACTTGATCTTCTTCCGTTAGACAAACCGGATCGTACTTGGACATTTGACGAATATAAGAAGGCACTAGAGGCAGTAAAAGAAAAAGCACCGGATGTCATTCCTTCCGGATTCTATGCAAAAAGTCAAGCGGGGGATCAAGGAACGCGCGGTTACCTAGCAAACCTCGGTATTTCCAGATTTTTGAATGAAGAGGGAAGTGAGGTTGCTATTAATACGAAAGAAGCAGGAGCTGCGCTGGACTGGCTTGTGCAGGCGGAAAAAGACGGATTGGTTGTATCAGGCTCAGCATCCCTTGCTGCAGCTGACGTTAACGATCTGTTCTTGCAAGGAAAACTTGCTTTCAGTATCAACTATTCCGCTGTACTTAGAGCACAGAATGCACCGTTAAAACAAGCTGAATTTGAAGATGTTCTTCTTCCTTATCCAACACTGGACGGAAGCGAGCCAAAGCTCGAACCTTATCTTGGGGGAATGGCGATCTTTAATAATGATGATGAGGCGAAAATTACGGCTTCCAAAACATTCATCGATTTTGTCGCTAATGATCCGGAATGGGGTAAGAAAAGCTTAATTCAGACTGGAGGTTTGTCGGTTCGAAATTCCATCACTGGATTATATGACGATTCGGAATATGAATACTCAGAGCTTGCACGAAAATTTGTAACCGATCCGCCGACCATTGCAGATGGTTATGCTGAGGTTCGTACATTCTGGTTCCCAGAATTGCAACGTGCTTTATTAGGTGCAGCTAGCGGTGAGGAAGCACTAAATACGTTTGCGACCAAAGCGAATGATGCGATTACAAAAGCGAAAGCAGCAAATACAGCAAAATAAGATCTGTGTACAAAAAGAGAGACAGTGTGCTCTAAGACACGCTTCTCTTTTTGTACAGAAGTGAGGAAAGAAGGGGAATTATGAATCTTACATTCTTTCGAAATAAGCAGTACATATGGCGTGACTGGATCGCAAGTTATTTGTTCTTACTCCCGGCACTAGCATTTTTCAGTATATTCGTTGCTTATCCTATGCTAAAGGGAATCTACATCAGCTTTTTTTCCTATACGCTTCGTGATTTTGATTTTATAGGGTTTGATAATTACCAGCATCTTTTCCAGGACGAAACATTCGGCAAATCGATGTGGAACACGATGCTTATCGTCTTAATTGCCGTCCCTGTTGTCGTTATCTTCTCACTCTATGTAGCCATGATGATTTATCAAAAATCAGAAGGGATACGTTCCCTATTCAGAGGGATATTTTATCTACCTGCCGTTTCCTCTGTTGTTAGTATTACGGTCGTCTGGGCATCGATCTATCATACCAATTATGGAATACTTAACTACCTTACAAGCCTATTTGGAATGGAACCTATAAACTGGCTGGGCGATACACGAACAGCGCTTCTCGCAATCATTCTAGTTCTGATAACAACGTCAGTTGGACAACCGATTATCCTGTATGTCGCGTCGCTTGGGAATATTCCGAAATCTTATATTGAAGCTGCACAAATGGACCGGGCAAACAGCTGGCAAATATTTAAAAACATATTATGGCCAATGCTGATGCCAACCAACCTGTACATTATCGTCATTACCACAATCAATACGTTCCAGGTATTTGCGATCATTCAATTGCTTACCTCGGGTGGTCCAATGTACGCGACATCTACCGTGATGTACGGAGTATATGAGCAAGCTTTCAAATTAGGGAATTTTGGAATTGCATCCGCAATGGGCGTTATTCTTGCTATCGTCATCGGCGCCATTTCGTTTATTCAGTTTAAATACCTCGGCAGTGATGTTGAGTACTAGGAGGCATAAGGATGATGTTTTTCTCGAAAATCACAGGATCCCGTCCCAGACCTCTATCCAGCGGAACAAATCTGAGAAAAAAGACGCCCAGTATCCCTTCCATTCTCGCTAATCTACTGCTGGTACTACTGGCACTATTGTTTCTCTTTCCATTCTACTGGATTGTCACAGGTGCATTTAAGGTACAAAATGTAGCGGTTGCCATACCACCTCAGTGGTTTCCGGAAGAGCCTACGCTTGATAATTTCAGGGCACTCTTCAAGAATCCGGTATGGCGGTGGGGATTCAATAGTTTTTTTGTAGCCTCCTCCGAGATGATCGGGGTGTGCTTAACCGCATCCATGGCTGGTTATGTGCTGGCAAAGAAGATGTTTCCTGGACGAAAACTCATTTTTATTCTATTTGTATCTGCGATGGCACTTCCAAAGCAGGTAATTCTTGTACCCCTGTTCACCATGTTAGCTGATCTGAACTGGATAGATACGTACAAGGGTCTTATTCTACCTGCCATTGGTTGGCCGTTTGGTGTGTTTCTAATGAAACAATTCGCGCAGACGATTCCATCTGAATTAGTGGAGGCAGCCAAAATCGATGGATGCTCCGAAGTTCGATTGTTTGCGACGATTATTCTGCCTCTGCTCAAACCAGCACTTGGGGCACTGGCGATCTTCACATTTATTAACGCTTGGAATGACTATTTCAGTCAGCTCATTATCACGAGGTCTACACCGATGATGACACTTCCTTTAGGACTCGCAACACTTCAAGGTGAGTACACAACCCCTTATGGAGTACTGATGGCAGGAGCTGCTCTTGCTTCCCTTCCGATGATCACGATCTTTCTCTTATTTCAAAAAGCATTTACGCAAGGAATAACGATGGGGGCTGTGAAAGGATAGCTTCGTTACAAAAAGATCAGCTTTGAGACAGAGCTAACAGGGAAATACCGTACTTTATTATCTTAAGAAAAGAGGGGAAGTTATGGCTACTTCATTTGATTTGTCAAAATTCAAAGGTATTATCCCTGCTTTTTATGCTTGTTACGAGGAAGATGGTCAAATATCGCAGGAGCGTACTTACACATTATGTGATTATTATCTTCAGAAACAAGTGCAGGGTGTATATGTTGGGGGCAGCTCAGGAGAATGCATTTATCATAATATTGAGGAGCGTAAGGATGTACTCACCTTTGTTGCCAACCGTTTGAAAGGGAAAATGACGTTAATTGCCCATGTAGGTGCGCCTTCTACAAGAGACAGCATTCTACTTGCTGAGCATGCGGCTTCTCTTGGTTATGATGCGTTATCAGCGATTCCGCCTATCTATTTCACTCTTCCAGATCATGCCGTTTCTAGCTATTGGAACGATATTATTGATGCGACACCACTTCCTTTTCTAATCTACAACATTCCTCAGACGACAGGTTATACCTTGCGTACTCCCTTCTACAAAGAGCTTCTGAAGAATGAAAAAGTGATCGGCGTCAAAAATTCTTCAATGCCTACTTTCGATATTGAACGATTTAAAAGAACCGGGGGCCAAAATTCCATCGTCTTTAATGGTCCTGATGAACAGTTTGTAGCAGGTAGAATCATGGGAGCTGATGGTGGAATCGGAGGTACGTACGGGGCGATGCCGGAACTTTTCCTTATGGCAGACCAGTATATCTTGCAAGGAAAATTTACGGAAGCAAGAGAACTTCAGAGTGACATTAACGAAATTATAGTAGCTCTATGCTCACTTGATGGCTCAATGTATGCCGGTATTAAAGAAGTGCTTCGAAGAAGGGGAGTTAACATCGGAGGCGTCAGACTTCCACTAGCAGGAATCACGGAACAGGACACTGCTAGAATTGATGAGATCATCTCACTCCTGCAACAAGCAGAAAGCCGGTTCATTTCAGAGCGTATCAGCTAAATCTTCATCACGGAGGAGAGCGAATATGTCCATTAATAATAATGTACTCCAAAACGTTAAAGGGAAGTTGATTGTGTCATGCCAAGCACTTCCGGAGGAACCGCTTCACAGTTCGTATATTATGGGAAGGATGGCATATGCCGCATATCTCGGCGGAGCAGCAGGGATTCGTGCAAACAGTGTAGAGGATATCGAAGAAATTAAGAAACACGTCAGGCTACCGATCATTGGAATTATTAAAAAAGTGTACACCGGTTTCGATGTATTTATTACTCCTACACGAAAAGAAGTGGACGCATTAGTAAGGGCAGGTGTGGATATCATAGCCATCGATGCCACTAACCGAGTAAGACCGGACGGCACAACCATTACTCAGAGTTTTCCGGAACTTAGGAACGCTTATCCGGATCAGCTTTTTATGGCGGATTGTTCTACTTACGAAGAAGGGGTTCAGGCAGAGAAACTTGGATTTGATTGTGTAGGAACAACACTTAGCGGATATACAGATGCAACCAAAGGAAGGCAGCTTCCTGATTATGAAATGGCTGAAATGTTGGTAAGAGAACTTACCATTCCGGTGATTGCAGAGGGAGGGATTTCTACTCCTGAAGAACTTTGCCGTTTATTTGATCTCGGTATTCATACAGCCGTCGTAGGTTCTGCTATAACGAGACCCTATGAGATCACCAAGCGATTTGTACACTCCATTGGGCAAAGTTATTCCCCTCTTGCAGGCAGCCAGTAATGAACATACTGGCATGTGATATCGGAGGTACTACAATTAAGCTAGGGCTATGTAACTCTCTAGGCGAAATAATAGAGTATAAGGAATATGCAACGGAAGCTTTTAAGGGCGGCATGTATATCATCGAACAGGTTATGGATTATATGTCGGATTACGATGGATATGAAGCGATTGGGATTAGTACTGCTGGGCAAGTTAGTCCCTTGGATGGATCCATCTTGTACGCTAACCCGAATATTCCGAATTATACCGGTGTACGGTTAAAAGACATCCTTGAAGATCGATTTGATAAACCAGTGAAGGTTGAAAATGATGTGAATGCAGCAGCTTTAGGGGAAGCTTGGATAGGAGCAGGACGTTCATTTGCAGATTTTATATGTCTTACGTTCGGTACGGGTATCGGGGGAGCAATCGTAATGCAGGGTGAGATCTATAAGGGGATGAATGGAACGGCTGGTGAGTTTGGACACATGGTTATGTATCCTATTACGGATACAGATGCGAAGTGGGATAGCATGTATGAAAAGTTTGCTTCGACTAAAGTACTGGTCCAAAAAGCACAAGCTATCGATCCTAAAATCATAAATGGAAAAATGTTATTTTCTAGAATAGATGAGGGGGAAGAGGAACTTCTCTCTTTATTGGGAAAGTGGGAACAGGAAGTATCAAGAGGAGTAGCAACGCTCATTCATATTTTTAATCCGCCTGCTGTTATTGTGGGTGGAGGCATTATGGAGCAGTCATGGCTCGTTGAACGGATAGGGATAAGTACACGAGAGATACTTTTAGATAGTTTCCAACATACGCCGATCCTCCCTGCGGAATTGGGAAATAAAGCAGCTCTGATTGGAGCAGCATCTCTGTATCATAGGTATTCTGAGTCCGAGTAATTGATTTCATTAGAAAGCATCCTTATTAGGCTTTGGCCTTTAAAGGGTGCTTTTTTGTATCGTTACTATATCTAGGCGGATATTTATAATTATTTTTTACCTAGGAAAAAAAGAAGACATACAGTAAACTGGTAAAGATTTACTTTTATCTTTTTTCATTTCAATTCGTTTTTTATACATTTACATATATATGGGGGTGGGCAATATGCCCAAAGCAAAGACCAAAGAAAAGCAAATATCAATGACTTGGTTGTTTCAGTATTTAAGGCCAGTAAAAGGTCGATTAGCGATCTTGCTGATTATGTTATTAGTTTCAACGGGACTGCAGCTCATTAGTCCGCAAATCATTAAACGATTTATTGATACGGCAGCAGCTGGAGGTGTACTGACTACACTTATACAGCTGGCAGGTCTATTTCTGATCGTGGCTGTTCTAAATCAGGTCATAACCGTAGCAGTAAGTTACCTAGGTAACGATGTCTCTTGGCGTGCGACCAACCGACTTCGGGGTGACTTACTGAAGCACTGTTTAAGGCTTGATATGCGGTTTCACAACATGAAAACACCTGGTGAGATGATCGAACGTGTGGATGGAGATGTGACGAGTATTTCGAACTTTTTCTCCATGTTTATCGTTCAGGTCATTGGGAGCTTTGTTCTGCTCGCGGGAATTCTCGGGTTCATGTTTACCGTGAATTTACCTATTGCTATCGTTATGACGGTATTTACCCTCGTTTCGATCTTGTTTATGGTATTCATTCGTGATTTAGGTGTTGCTCCGTCCAAGGATGAGCGTGAAGCAAGTGCTTCCTTATTCGGACTCATTGAAGAACGGATTGCCGGTATTGAAGATGTGCAAGCGAACGGCAACGTGCCTTATGTGATGAACCGATTTCATCAATTAATGCGGGCCGTATTCCTGAAAGGGAGAAAAGCCTGGATGATTCGAGTCATCCCATGGAATACGACGGTGATCTTGTTTGCCTTAGCGGTTACCGCTGTGCTGCTACTTGGCGTACATTACTATTTAATAGGTCAAATAAGCCTGGGTACGCTTTTTCTAATCTACCAGTATACCCAAATGTTAAATGACCCGATTGAGATGCTGGGAGATCAAGTCCAAGAATTCCAAAAAGCAAAGTCTGGCATGCTTCGTTCAAGAGAATTACTCTTTCATCAAAGTAGCATTGTGGACGGGGAGCAGGAGCAACTTCCAAAAGGAGCTCTTGGTCTAGAGTTTGATAAGGTGAGCTTTAGTTATAACCAAGATAAACCTGTGCTCAGAAACATTAACTTTACTGTTAAACCGGGAGAAAGGCTTGGCATCATCGGGCGAACAGGCAGTGGAAAGTCTAGTCTCAGCCGTATTTTGCTTCGTTTATACAATATAGACAGCGGAGTGATTCGTGTAGGAGGGATAGATATTACTTCACTGAAGCTTCCGGCACTCTATCGCAGAGTTGGCATGGTTACACAAGATGTCCAGCTGTTCGATGGCTCACTGCGTGACAATCTAACATTATTTGATGCGAGTGTGTCTGATGATTCTATTCTGAAAACGACCGAGCAGCTTGGTCTTCGCAAATGGATTGATGCACAGCCGAGTGGGCTGGATACACATTTGACGGCGGGAGGATCCTCCCTATCCGCAGGTGAGGCGCAACTGTTTGCTTTAACGCGTGTCTTTTTAACGAAACCGAGTCTAGTCATTCTCGATGAGCCTTCATCTCGGCTGGATGCAGCCACAGAAACAATGCTGCAAATCGCAGTAGATCAATTAATGGAAGAGTGCACCGGCATTATTATTGCGCACAGACTGGCTACATTAGAGAAGGCAGATAAAATTCTAGTGCTAAGCGATGGCGAAATTATAGAGTTTGGAGTACGGGAAGAACTTGCACTGCGTCCGAATTCGCATTATGCAAGACTGCTGGCGACAGGCACTGAGGAGGAACTAGCATGACGGTAGCTGGATTTATAGGAAGATTATTTCGGTATAATCCCTTTTTATTTTTAATTAATGGAGTGTTATGGTGTGTATTTCACTCTTTACCCCTCGCTATCGGAATTGGCATGCAGTGGTTCTTTGATCGGGCAACCGCTGCAAGTTCAAATGACTATATGTGGCTTGCGGTTCCGCTGATCTTTATTGCGGTAGTAAGGTTCATCAGAGTAGGTACTTTCTTTACAGCATTCTATCAATGGATAACCTATATCTTTCATATTCAAGCGATTCTTCGTACGAATATGCTCTCAGGCATAATGCGCTGGCCTGGTCGGAATTTACCCGCATCACCAGGAGAAGCGATGAGTCGTTTTCGAGATGATGTGGATGAAGTTGTAGAGTATGTAGAGTCATGGGTGGATTTCTGGGGGAAGCTTGTTTTTTTTATCGTATCGATCAGCATTATGGCGAGTATCAACTGGAAGATCATGCTGGTGGCAGTCTTACCTCTGCTTCTCGTTACTTTCCTTAATAATTTGTCAGGGAATCGTGCCCGCAGATATGGACAGAAAAACAAAGAGGCAACTGGGCGCATTACCAGTTTTATTGCGGAAACCTTTGGTGCTGTTCAAGCACTGAAGTTAGGTCAGGCCGAGAATCATGTTCATGATCGCTTTACGAAATTGAATGAAGATCGCCGTCAAGCGGCGCTGAAAGATAATCTGTTTAAGCAATGGATGAGATCACTGAATCAACATGTTATCAGCATTTGTACGGGACTCATTCTTCTTATGTGTGCTTCTGAAATGCAGGCGGGCCGATTTACGGTTGGAAATTTTGCTTTATTCACCACGTATCTAGCTAATATCGGGTACAGTGTTTCGCTATTCGGGTACATGGTTTTTCAACATAAGCGTCTTAAAATATCGTTTGACCGAATGCGTACTTTGTTTCGTCCTGGTGAAGAAGATCGAATTATTGAATCACGAAAAATCTATTTGAATGAGGAACCTCCTGAGCTACCTATCATTCATAGAGAGCCGAATGAACAGCTGAGAGTCCTCGAGGTAAACCGTTTAACCTACCATTATCCGAATTCAGATAAAGGAATTTCAGATATTAATTTTCGTCTTGAACGAGGGAAGTTTATTGTCATTACAGGCCGAATTGGTGCTGGTAAATCTACGCTTGTTCGCACGCTGCTTGGACTTCTTCCGAAGCAAGGGGGCACGGTCAGCTGGAATGGTGAGGAAGTCGATCCTGCCACTTTCTTAATGCCTCCACGAGCCGCATATACACCGCAGGTTCCTCGCCTATTCAGTGATACTCTAAAAGAGAATATTGTCCAAGGAAAGAGATCGAATGTAGATGAGTCTTTAAATAAAGCCATTCGTCTTGCTGTTATGGAGAAAGATATTACCCATTTAGATCAAGGGCTCGAGACTTTTGTGGGACCGCGAGGGGTCATGTTATCTGGCGGGCAAATTCAGCGAGCAGCAACAGCACGTATGATCATGACGGGAGCGGATTTGTTCATATTTGATGATCTATCGAGCGCACTGGATGTAGAGACAGAGCAGCTAGTATGGGATGGATTATTTAAAGAGAAGAATGTAACCTGCATTGCCGTATCTCACCGTAAAGCAGCACTTACTAAAGCGGACCATATTATTGTAATGAAGGATGGGCGAATTGAAGCAGAAGGCAGTCTAAATAAGCTGCTTGAAGAAAATGAAGAAATGCAGCTATTATGGCAGGGAGAACAGGTGCCAGCCAGAGTTTAAATAGGCATATTAACGGGTAAATTTACTACACCTCTTTGTTCATTGGAGAGGTGTTTTTCATTAATTAATGGGGATATACTTCATTTTGTTATCTCCTATGTTCTATGGTAGTATGATAGCGAAAATGAGAAAAGAGATTTATATAAATTAAGAAATAATATAAGGTCAACTTTTTCAGACAACAACAGGGGGAACAGCATGAAGAAGAAAAAGAAAATGACAGGTATGATTAGCGGACTGCTATTATTTGTTGCCGTTATATTTGCTATGTACATATTCATAACAGGGACGCCAAGTGAACAGAAGCTTAATGAAGATGGGGAAGTTACCATTCATTATCTAAGTAGATATATTGACGCTGTGCCTGAAGATTTCAAGACAGCAACGAATGAGGAAATGGCTGAAAAGATGTTTGGCAGTCCTGATTTTTACAATAAAATGAGCGAACAAGATACATTAAAGCTAGATGCAACATTCTCGCCAAATGGAGAATTATATAAAGCGGAAGGGGAAGGGGTTTTAACGATATTTGGTAAGGAATACCCTTTTACGGTATCCAGTTCAGAGCTTGATATAGAAGTATTGCAATCAGGCGATCATCTAATCTGGGGCAATATTAGTGGAGGTTTCGTAGATGAAGGCGGAATAAAAAGAGAGATGATTCTAAGTTTAAGTACCGTCATCGAAACAGAAGAGGTATTTTACTATGCCACGCTCGGAGGAGTTGTAATTTCATTTGGTGATTTCGGATTCGAAACGAAAGAAATCAGGGATATTCTTTTGAAGAATCCGATCTGAGTCATTCGCAAGTATGTAAATAGAAAGGATTACAGGATGATTCTCATACCAAGAAACGGCCATGATGGGCGTTATAAGAAAATGAAACAACGATTAAAAGAGGCGAGCTTGGAAGAACATTATCAGCATCAAGGTATTCTTGATGTATTCAATTATTGCCTTTCTGAGGAAGAAGCTAAGGAAATCATCATCCCCTATGAGTATCATTTGAAACATGAGAACAAGTTTATTTCCTTTCTCAAGGATATGTTTGCTAAATATACGTGTACCGTCTATTTTAACAATCCTATAAAAAAATTAAACAAGGAAGAAAAGAAGAGGCTAGGTGATGTAGACTTCTCAATCTATAAAAAACTGCTCAAGAAACAGCCTGGGTGTGTAATCGTCGAGAACATAGAGGAACTTATTCTGCTAGTGAAGCTGTCCGTATTAGAAATAAGTTTTGTTGATTATATCTTTGGTCAAGGGGAAGTGGTTGTCCAAGGGAATTTTGATCTCAGTTTTCCTATATATTCTCAACAAGATGTTGTTACAAAAATGGTTGTTAACAATCGTCTTTTTATTAGAACCTAAACCTGGGTATACGCAGGACATGGTACCGAAGCGCCCACTCACGAATATATTGGAGTGAAAACCAAACGATACCGGAGGGGAACCCATGTATTACAATACGTATTATCCAGTGAGATATTGTTCAGTAACTCCAACTTCTTATTATCCGTACGGGCAGATGCGTCAGGAAACGACTACTTACAAATCACTGGAAGAAGCGCTGACTCTCATAAAAAATGCGGTTAGCGGCGAGCGTGAGGATGAACTATTTTACGATTACTTAATTTCAGAAGCACCGTCCCAGGAAGAAAAAGAGATCATTGAGAGCATTCGTAATGATGAGCGTAAGCATAATCAAATGTTCCGTAGGATCTATCAAGATCTGACAGGACAAACCATTACTTCTCCGACTGATGTCGAGTTTGAAAAACCAAGTTCTTATATAGAAGGAATTAAGAAAGCTCTATTCGGAGAACTCTCGGCAGTGGAACGTTATCGGAATATCAGAGCAGGGCTCCCTAGCCAGTATTATCGAGATATGGTTTATGAAATTATCACAGACGAACAAAAACATGCAGATAAATATAATTATCTCCTGAATTTGTATCTTAGTAAAATGATGAAAAAGTAAATCAAAAACATATATTTAAATTGATCCGTGGAAAACTCCGCGGATTTTTTGCATTTAATAAGGAACCGTATCTCTTCAAACAGAACGATATGAAGGAACTTAATCCATCATGGAATGTCATTATTTATGGATAAAGCGAAGATAATAGGGACATATTATGTATGCTCCATAGTGGAGAATATTAGCTATGGTGTAAATTGATGAGGGAAAAGGATAAAGCCATTATGTCAGATTATAGTAAGCAGATCGAAAAACAACTGAAAACATTATTGAATGAAAGTGAAGGATTGATTACAAAGCCAGTTGGTGAGAAAATCGCTATTTGTTTTATGTCTGGTATGGTGGACTGTGAGCAAATCAATCAGAATGTAATTGGGAAAATTATAGAGAAAAATCAATATGAAAACATTGAATCTCTTTCAGATCAGATTGCCATCGGTGAATGTAAATTGTTTGATCAAATGTCCAGTGCAATTCAGAAACTGCTAAGCGGGAGTGCTCTTGTTTTTATGGAGGGAAGCAAGGAAGGAATTATCGTTAGTGTAGCTAATATTCCTACTCGTTCACCTTCTAATGCAGAGAATGAAACCACCATTTATGGACCGATGCAGGCATTCACCGAGTCTATGGGGAAAAATATAGCACTTCTTCGCTCCTATATTACAAGTCCGAAGTTGATTCAAGAGGAAATTCAGTTAAATATGGATACAAATACGGTAGGAACCATGCTTTACATGCAATCTCCTGATGTCATTCCGTTTATTGAGATTATTCGAAAACGTATTGAACGACGAAAAGTAAAGGGGGTTTTTGGAAGCCCACTCTTATTGAAACTTTTAACAGACAATAAATATTCACTGTTTCCTGAAATGACGTTAACAGAACGCCCAGATCTTACCTCGCGAGCCTTATTAAAGGGTAAGGTTGTTGTCTTAATGGAGGGAAATTCCCAAGTCATTATTGGTCCAACTACATTTTTTGATTTTTTCTACTCGGTTGAAGATCGGTACAATACTTGGGGAATCGGAACATTCACTCGACTATTAAGAGCGGTCGCGTTTCTGTTTTCGATTTTTCTAACACCGATGTATGTAGCCGCCTTAACGTATCACTATGAAGTTATTCCTGTACCTCTGTTAGAACCTCTTATAAGTACAAGAATTCGTGTTCCGTTTCCACCGCTTTTAGAAGCTTTGGTTATGGAAACGTCAATTGAATTATTAAGAGAAGCAGGAGCGCGTCTGCCGACAAAAGTTGGACAAACCATGGGTATTGTGGGTGGTATCGTTATTGGTCAAGCTGCTGTACAAGCAGGATTTACAAGCAATACACTCGTCATGCTCGTTGCACTTGCCGCGCTTGGCTCTTTTACGACACCAAACTATATGATGGGATCTACCATTCGTTTTGTACGATTCCCTATGCTGATAGCTGCCGGGGCTTTAGGGCTAGTAGGCATTGCTTTCTTTGCCATCTTCTTGTTAATTCATTTACTTCGAATGACAAGTTATGGGAAACCTTACCTTTATCCTCTATATCCACCGGATACCAAAGGGATGCTCAATGCCACATTGATTACAAATTCTGCGGAGTTTGCCTATCGAACGGATTTAACTAAAAGGAACGATTCTTCCTGGAGATCCAAATTTATGAAAAAGTTAAAATCTGACAATGATGATTGATCGCGAGGTAGAGCTATGAAGATTAATGTCTATCCACCTAAAAATATGATGCTCCATGCATACCTTCTCTTTTTTATAATAATCAATACCCAGGTGGGGGTAGGGATATTTACTTTTCAGCGAGTTGTATATGAAGCTTCCATGCGAGATGCATGGATTTCCGTTATTGTTGCTGGGCTCGTTACCCATTTGATCATGTGGCTCATTGTTCGCACCTTGCAAAAATATAAATCGGCTGATCTGTTCGGTATTCATTATGACCTGTATGGCAAATGGATTGGTATGGTATTTAATTTGCTTTATATCGTGTACTATTTTCTCGTTACTTTTGCGGTTATGAGAAACTATTCTTCTGTAGTTCAGGCTTGGATATTTCCTGATATACCAACTTGGGTGCTAATCCTCTTAATTAGCTGCTTAGCATTTTATGCAGCCATGGGAGGAATAAGAGTCATTGTTGGCATATGTTTGTTTAGTTTTATTGTTACGCTGCTGACCGTTTTGTTGTTTCATTCTTCGATACAGCATGCGATTTGGACACAACTCCTTCCTGTGCTTGATTCAAGTTCTTGGGACATTATGAACGGTGCAGTGAGAATGGGATTTAGTCTGGCAGGATTTGAGATTATTTCCGTGATTTATCCGTTTATTCTGAATAAGAACCGAGTCATGTTACATTCACAACTCGCTGTTTTATTCAGTAACGTTCTATACCTTTTTATTATGGTTATATCGATCGGGTACTTTGCTCCAGATCAATTATTACGGTCTCTCTGGCCGTCCCTGAATATGCTCAAAATCGTCGAGTATCCTTACCTGGAACGGCTGGAGTTTATCGTTATATCCGCATGGATGTTAGTCATTCTTTCCGGAATCCTGTTAAATACATGGCTGATTACAAGAGGTTGTAAGAGAATGTGGAAGTTAAACCCAAAACCCGTTTTAATCGCCGTGTTTTTTATCATTCTATTGATGTCGTTTGTATTCCATAAGCGTCTTGAAGTGAAAGATTTTATGATTCGACTTGAAGTAAGCAGCATCTTTTTTTCTTTTATTTACCCAGCATTGCTTTGTTGCATCGTGTTTATTGTATTTGCATGGCGTAAAAAGAAACAGCGAAAAGGAGGAGAACATACATAATGAAGCACCTGCGGATCCTGTTATTCCTACTCGTTATGTTTCTTCTTAGCGGCTGTCCTAAAGCAAATATACTAGAGCAGCAATCCCTTACCCTTGCTATTGGCTATGACGCAAAAGAAAATCATTCTTTTCAAGTAACGGCGACTCTATTAGAGTCGGAGGAGCATGCGGAAGATACCAGTCATATAGTCACGGTAGAAGCGGAGACAAGTAAATCTGCGCGGAGGAAACTCAATGAGAAGCTGCCGAATGAAATTGCCACAGGACAAACAAGGGTCGTTTTATTAAACAAAGCGATCTTTGATCTGAAAATGTTGAATGAGATTTATGTTTTAAGTCGGGATCCGTTTTTTGGAGATATGATTAAGATTGCGATCGTAGACGGTTCTACAGAAGATTTGTTAACACACCCGTATGAGAAATATAAGAATGTCGGGATGTCACTTAACAGTTTGCTTGACCATAATACGAAATTTAACTGGGTACCTGAGTTAACGCTTCACGATTTCACATATTTCAGGGACACGAATACATTAGATCTCGCAATCCCAACATTAAAGAGAGAAGGGGAGGAAATTGTAATCAACTCGCTCTCTTTGTTACATGGCGGGGACATCGTAGGAGAAGCATCCCCAAAAGAAGGTTTTTTTCTAAAAGCACTAAAAGGGAAAAGAACACCCTTTCTTTATGAAGCTATCATTAAGAAAAAAGATATGAAAAAAAGCGGAATGGATCAGTATTTCCTGACAGAATTCAATGATGAAAATACAGACGAAGTAAAAGTAGTGTTTAGTATTATTAAAAATAAAGGAAAAGTCAAATTAATAGACGAGGAATCGAGAACATTTGAGGCCTCTATAGATATGGATATTAACATTGAGGATATATCTCAAGTGTATGATTTTAAACAGAATAAAGCCATTATTGCTTTGGAGAAACAATTAGACATAGAAGTAACTAAAGATCTGCAATCGTTTCTCGATAAGATTCGGAAAGTAAATTCCGATATTATTGGTTTTGGTGAGCTTTACCGAAGTCATGCGAAGGACGGCAAGTTTGTCGACGAGCAGTGGGAAGATATTTTCCCAGATACAAAGATTCATGGGAAAGCACAAATTGATACAATTCGTACTGGAATAATTGAGTAAGGACCACATGAAAAGGATGATTCCTTTATCGGAATGGTCCTTTTTTGTGTGTTATTGCCGAGGAAGTTTAGAAGCATAAGTAACTCTCATCTGCTGAAGATGAGTTAGTTTATCTACATGATGTTCCGGCAGGCTCATCCCAATATGTAAAATCAAATTTTCAATTACATACATAGGAGCGATCATCGAATGAAATTCCCAAACTTCGCCTCGCCCTGCATAAAGGACAAGATCGGCATGATCTAACCTAGGATAGATGAAACGATCTGTGATTAGGATGATACGGTAACGAGCCTCTTGCGCATGATCCATAATAACTTCAATTTCGGGCAGAAGGTGAACAAATCCAAATACGAGAATGACATCCTTCTCACTTGCATGCATAAGGGTCTCTAACAATTCGTGACCGCTTGGCGCCATTATTTGAATGCCTATTCCAAAACGACGTAACCGAAAAGCAAGCAATTGTGCCAGCGAAATACAAGGCCCCGGGCTATATACATACACTTCTCTTGCTTGCTGAATCATGTCAGATGCGTCCTTTAACAGCTGAGGAGAAAGCCTCTTACTTGTCTCTTTTAAATGGTGCAAGCTGCTATTTAACAGCGTCTCCGGCAGGGAAAGTTCCTTCACTAGATTCATCGTTTCTTGAAGTTTCATCGCGGGTGATGTTTCCAGTCGAAATCGAAGTCTTGCTTTGAATTGTTTGGCATTTAGAAATCCAACTGCTTTCCAAAACCGCGACACCGAAGCGATACTTATTCCAAGTTCATCTGCTATTTCTTGTTCAGTCAAATAGAGCACACGCTGTTCATTACGCTGAATAAATTCCGCAAGCAGTCTTTGATTTCTTGAAAATGTTTTCTTATTCCAATTCTCATACATGTTCATCTCACCTCGCAAAATATTCTATTTCTCTACCTTACAGGTGAAATGTCATGTAAATATTTTTACATCATTAAAAATAATGAAAAAAAGTTAACACAGCATTGATAAAACTACCAAGTTGCGTTAATGCCTCCTTCCTATAATGAAATTATATTATGAGATGTTAAGGGAGGATTTTATTAATGAGTACGTTGTCTACACGCTATACACTGACACAATCTCAAAAAATGATGATTTTTGTACTGTCGATGTCCTTGTATGGCTTGTCTAACATGTTCACCGAGCTCATACCCAGCATCCAGCTGGGACCGATTGAATTGTCTGTTGAGTATTTTACATTTATTCCACTCACCCTTTGTATGCTGTTTCATCCTCTTTATGCCGCGGTAGGTGCGTCTGTTGGAGAAATCATCTTCGGTGAGCTGATGCTGGGTCAATTCGGAGGAATTGGCGAAGTAGAAAAATTCATTACTTTCTCCCTTGCGATGTATACAGCTGGCCGAATGGTGTCTGATCCGACGAATAAACGGCAGATTGGGATCGCTGCAATGACAGGAGTCGCTATTCATCAATTGCTGAGTTCTATCGTCGATGTGGTTAAAGTATGGGTTGGGGTAGAGGAACTTGAAGCGGTTCAAGGGCTAGCTGAAAGTATTGTAATCATTGAAGGTGTTGGATTTCTTAACGATGTTTTATTCTCTGGTATTTTGTTTGCACTGCTGCCGACACTGTACTTAGTTCCACGTCTATATGGCAAAATCGAACCGCTTCTAGGGATGAGACCGCGCCATAAAAATACGAAGTATGAAATGTCCAATTGGATGTCTCCTAAATTTGTCATTATAGGCGTAGTACTTGCACTCACTGCAGTTGGTGCTGAGATTATGTCCGAAACGGAATGGAGTTTTGGGGAATGGGAGCTTCCTTTTGCAGAATCTTCGGAAAGTACACTTATCTGGATTAGCATTGCAGTAGCAGCTGTAATCGCTATCGGCACAATCCTTATCCTTCGTAGTAAGGCAAAGGCTGGAAAATCTTCGAACAGGACGGGGACAAAAAATGCATGAGCCACTTATTGAATTATCACACGTTTCTTTTACATACCCTGGGTCTGATCAGCCTGTCTTGAGTGATGTATCGTTAACGCTGCATCGCGGAGATTTTACTGCGATTATCGGAAGTAACGGTTCGGGAAAGTCTACTCTTTGTAAATTGTTTAATGGTCTGATTCCTCATTATTATACGGGAGATTACTTTGGAGAGTCCGTCATATGCGGGCAATCGTCTGAGACCAGCAGTGTTGCGGAACTATCGAGAAAGGTAGGATATGTATACCAAGATTTCGAGAATCAACTGGTTCGTCCGACCGTACTTGATGATGTCGTTTTTACCCCGCTCAACTACGGTTATGCTGACTATCAAGCTCGTGGTCAAAAAGCACTGATGATGATGGGGCTGTCTAATGTAAAAGATGAATTCATTTGGTCACTCAGCGGCGGACAAAAACATCTGCTCGCACTTGCGGGAGCGCTTGCTATGGATCCGGACATTTTAGTGATTGATGAGCCGATATCACAGCTTGATCCGCAGCACGCGAGGCATATCTATGATATTTTAAAACGCTTAAACGAAGATTACGGAAAAACCATTGTTGTCATCGAACATCATGCCGAATTTATCGCTGACTATTGTAAGGAAGTTGTTCTCATGGATCAAGGAAAGGTCGCATGGAAACGTCCAACTCGGGAAGCTTTATCCTCGGTAGAAACGTTACTTGGGCTTGGGATCTATCCGCCGCAAGTGACCCAAGCAGCATGGCTGGATTTGAAGAATCGCGAATCATTACCACAAGGCGGGACTTTACTTCCAGTTCATATCACAGAAGGAGAAAAGTGGTTTCAATCGCGCCAAGTAACCTTGACTCATGGAAACATAGAAAAGCCACCAGTGGTCACAGAGCCCAGTATTCAAAAAAAAGTAGTTGTGGCAGAAGATGTTCGTTTATCATATCGCACCATTCATAAGAAGATGCACCCTGTACTGGATGGAGTGAATGTAACTTTGCACTCTGGTGAAGCCGTGGCGATTATCGGCAATAACGGTGCAGGGAAATCATCCTTACTTAAACTGATCGCAGGAATCGTAAAACCTACGGGCGGATACTTGAATGTGAATGGATTTTCGCTAAAAGGGATGAGCCCCGAGCGAATGGCAGGACATGTATCCTATGTATATCAGAACCCGGAAGAGATGTTTATTGAGGACTCTGTTGAAAAAGAAGTCGGTTATTATGTTCATGCCCACCGTTTACCGGATGCGGAAGAACGTATTCAGAGCGTACTCGAAAGCTTCCGCCTTACTGGACTTAAGGACCGTGACGCAAGACTGCTCAGCGGGGGGCAGCAGCGGCGTGTAGCTTTAGCGATTGGAGCCGCTATACAGCCATCCATTATGCTCCTAGATGAACCAACAGCAAATTTGGATATTGCAACAAAGCAGGAGATGCTCAGTGTACTCTCTACTTTGAAATCACATGTTGAGACGGTCGCTATCGCAACTCATGATATGCAGCTTGTGGCGGAGTGGGCAAGCCGGATCATTGTGATGCATCAAGGGGTTGTCATTGCGGACGGTAGGAAGGAACAGATCTTTGAAGATGAGAGACTTCTTGAACGAGCGGGTCTGCTTCCTACGCAGCTCATGGAACTTAGCCGGTGTCTCGGATTGCCGAAAATTTGTTACTCGCTGGATGAATTCATTTCGTTTTACACACCTAGAGAACTATCTCAACCGGAAGGAGAGGGTACCGCGTGGAAATCGTCAAAAAGACACTTGACCGCATCTCTGTAGAACGAATCAAGCTGGAATTACTCGGTACGGCTTATGGTAATTCCACCACATTTATCGGGCGGCTTGATCCGCGTACGCTTTTATCTTGGTATTTGTTTTTTGCCATCGTTCCCTGGTTTATTCATAACCGGACGATTCTAATCGGCATGTTCGTACTTATGGTAGGTATGACGGTGTTATCCCGCGTTAGTTCCATTCTTATATTCATATTATGTTTAGGACTGGCCGGTCAAGTAGGGTGGATGTTCTTATTCTCGATGCTGTTTGGAGGCGATCTAACTTCCCTCTTACCTCTTCTTACGTTAACGCTGAAGTTATCGGTGATTTCACTTGCCAGTATCGCTGTATTTTCAAGTATGGACCCGGAAAAATTAAGTGATGGCCTGTCCGCTCTCGGTGTACCGGATACATTCTCATTTAGTTTGTCATACGGGTACCGCATTCTACCTACTCTATTAGAAGAATTTCATCAAATTCTGTTGTCTTTCCGTCTAAGAGGAAGGTCTCCCGATCGGCCTGGTTTTCTCTACATTCGGGTCATCATTTATTATCTGCGCCTGACGGTGCTTTGTTTCTATCCGCTGATGTTAAATACGGCCAAACGTTCCAGAACCACGGTTGAAGCACTTGAAACACGAGGGTTCACCTATGGGCTTAATAACCGTCAGGTGAAAAAGATGAGATTATCCTATCTTAAACTCGGCATGCTAGATTTGTATTTTATTGCATTTTCTATTCTTTATATCATCTGGTTGTTCTGGTTCGGTCTGAAATTCCCATCCATTTTGTATTAATTGATATCAACATACTTAGAAGGAGATGAAGTTACATGTTAATCGATTTACACACCCACGGAAAACTATCCAAACAATCCGATTTCTCACTGGATTATTTTCACGAAATGATGCAAGAAGCAAAATTGAACGGGGTAGATGCGGTAGCATTAACCGAACATTTTAATACAAAAAACTATGAAGCGATATATGAAGGACTTGATTCCGCCTTCCCTTATAATGGTCACTACTATGAAGCCCATGGGGTTCGGGTATTCCCAGGAATCGAAGTCGATATAAGAGAAACAGGACATATTCTGCTGATAGGGAAAAAGGAAGAGATCTTGGCCATTCGAGCGGAGCTCGAACCTTATACCTCGAAAGAAAACTTCATTCCATTTGCCCAGCTGTTAAAGCTTGCTGATACGTACCATCTATTAAAAATTGGAGGACATCCCTTCCGGGATTCAACTCCGCTGCATCAATTAAATAGAGAACTGCTCATTCAATTAGATGCACTGGATCTTAATGCAAAAGATTTATATAAACAAGGAGTAGAAGTGAATCGTCAGAAATTAGAACCGTTTGCTGAGGAGCTTGGTCTTCCCATTGTCGCAGGGAGCGATACTCATCAGTGTCTGCAATATGGAAGCGTTGTGAATCGTTTCAATGAACCCATTCATACGGTGGAAGATCTGAAGCAAGCAATTAAAAGCCGCAGATATGAGATTGAAATCTCCGCAGCACTTGATATAAAAGTCAAAGCATCTGTGATGCTGAAGAAAGTACTTAAACAACTAAAAGGTGAACCGCCTTCTCGCGAAGAACTGGAGGAAGTATACACCAGCTAAATATGGTGAGTAAAAAATGGCAGACTTACTAGAGTAAGTTAGCTGTCTACCAACATGCCTAATCGAATTTGATTAGGCAGACTGCAGATCAACTAGCTTAACGAGTTGATCTGCAGTCTTTTTTATTTTTATATGTAGTAAAATACTTATGTAACTATGAACACAATATAAACGTTTATTAACTGAAATGAATGAAAGAGACACTAGCAAGAGATACTAGGGCACAATTTTGGTGTCACTAAGGACAACCCGCAAGGTTATCGAGGGGAGGAAATTTATTAATGATGCTGCTATCACATGTGGAATGGAGATTCACTCGAGAAGAGAGGGAGAGGAGTATAATGAAATTCTGAGGACCGTGATGATTCAAAGCGTATGTTTTCTGGTATTTGTCAGTTAAATTAAGTTAGGAAGAGGATGTGTTGATGTGGCGTTTAGTACATTGGTTATATTATTCATGTTCATCGTACTTATTCTTGCAGTTCCGTTTGTACGATTGGTTAGAAAAAAGTTAGCTCCTACATTTTTGCAGGTTTCACATTACGAACAAAGTACATATATTCCATCCTTGTGATCATCGTATTTCTTTACCAAATCAGTTTTCTACTTGTTTTTTTAACAGATCAATTATATAAGTTGACAGATCCATGGGCAGATCTATATTGGGGCAGCGTCGGAATACTGGGAATTCTTTCTGGGATCGCAGGCGTTACTATGTCTTCGAAATTTGTTGTGCTCTGTTCCATCGTTCAAATGGTCTTAGGCTTGTTACTGCTCATGTTATTTGTAATATCTGCTGTCATAACTTCAATGTAAATAGGAAAATAGATACCTTTATCGAAACCACAAGAGATTGTGGTTTTTTTCTATTGTAAACCTGTAATTATAATTTTAAGTTTACAATAATAAAATCTGAGGATATAATTCTATCATTAGATGTCGACGCTAATAGAATCATCGTTTTACTTTACTTATTGGAGGTATTCACTTGAAGACAAAAGAAATGGTATTTGCCGCATTATTTGCAGCGTTCATAGGAGTATTAGGATTGATTCCACCCATTCCTTTAGGATTTATTCCTGTTCCAATCACTGCTCAAACTCTTGGTGTCATGCTGGCAGGATGTTTTTTAGGAAGGAAAACGGCTGGACTTAGTTTAATTTTATTTATCGTATTAGTTTCATTAGGTTTACCATTATTATCCGGCGGCCGCGGAGGTCTATCTGCTATAATCGGACCGGGGGCAGGATACATACTAAGCTGGCCCATTGCCGCATTCTGTATAGGGTTTATGACGGAAAAGGTATGGGGTAAGCTAAAAACATGGAAATTATTTATGATTAATTTTGTTTTTGGTGTCTTGCTTGTTAGTTTAATTGGTGCACCCGTTATGGCGCTCGTAACGAATACATCAATTTGGGCTGGCCTTATAGGAGCTCTGGCATTCATACCAGGAGATTGTATCAAAGCACTCATTGCAGCGATCGTTGCAGTTCAATTAAAAACCATCAGTCCCATTGAAGATAAAGTCCATCGATCCTTAAATACGGAAATTTAAGTCATAAATAGGTGTGATGAAATTGAATATAGTAAAGCCCATATTGCGACATGCAGCGGTTCAGCCAGATAAAATTGCTTTATCTCATAATGGATCTAGTCTTTCTTACTCTGAATTAGTAACCAGGATCAAAAAAATCGCCCATGGTTTCAAACAGAAGGGTCTCCATCATGATAAGATTGCCATTTTATCTACGAATCGCACCCAGTTTGTGGAAGTTTTTCTTGCAGCCATCTTTGCAGGCTGCGTGCCTATACCTCTAGATCCAAAATGGAGTCAGGCAGAGGTTAATGCCATTTTACAGCGATGTGATCCTCGTATAATTTTTACGGAGAGTGCATATGCGAACAAACTGATTAGGTGCGATAACGAGATTCAGCTGCTTACCATTGCTTCCGAAGAAGAGGGCTCGTATTACGATTGGATCGAATCTTTCGAGCCAACAGCCGAAGTGGATGAAACGAACGAATTATTATTTATCGGTTTCACATCAGGTACAACAGGAGTGCCCAAGGGGTATATGCGTAGTCATTTGTCTTGGATGAAAAGCTTTGAAGCAACGAATGAAGCCTTCGAGTTTCACAACATGGAACATATTATGGCACCAGGTCCCTTCGTTCACTCTTTGTCGTTATTTGCTTTATTACAGAGTCTCGTAAGTGGGGCGACATTTCATATCGTAGACCATTTTGATCCTAAGAAGGTACTGGAACTATGCGAACGTAATCCTGACATGATTTTATTTGTTGTTCCTACGATGATTGAATCGATGATGAAGGAAGCTACTCCAGGCAGGGCACATATGCAAGCCCTGATCAGTTCGGGAGGCAAATGGTCCGAAGCATCCAAGCAAAGGGCCAAGGAGATCTTTGGCGGAGCAAAGCTTTACGAATTTTATGGTTCTTCTGAAGCGAGCTATATCAGTTATATTGATGTATATGCAGAAAATAAACCGAATTCGGTTGGGAAATCATTTCAAGGCGTAGAAATCTCGATTCGCGATGAACATTTTAAAGAGGTGCCTGAGGGACAGATCGGACAGCTATATATTCGAAGTGACATGATGTTTTCAGGCTATTATGGGTTACCTAACGAAACGGCAAAAGTCTTCCGTGAAGGATGGCTTATGCTTGGAGACTATGTATCGAAGGATGAGGATGGATATTTGCATTTGGCCGGTCGTGCTAAAAATATGATCGTATCGGGAGGCCTGAATGTTTTTGCTGAGGAAGTCGAGTCCGTTATGCAGCTTATTCCGGCGATCAAAGAAGTAATGGTACTTGGGCTGCCGGATGACTATTGGGGAGAACAAGTGACAGCACTTGTACAATGGAGTGGAGAAGAAAACCTATCCATAGAAGAAATAAAAAATCATTGCCGCAGGTACTTAGCCAGTTACAAAGCCCCAAAACAACTCATTACAGTGGATCAATTCATCTATACTAGCAGCGGAAAGGTCGCTCGCCATGCGATGAAAGAATACATGAAAGAAGTGATGATATGAGAGAGGCTGTCATTGTCATGGCAAAACGTACACCGATTGGTAAAATGGGCGGGATTTTTAGTGAGCTGGAACCGGAGTCCTTATTAGCACCGCTTATTGAGCATATCGTCTCTGCGACAAACTTGCAGAGGGACCTCATTGATGACGTTATTATTGGCAATGTGGTAGGACCAGGAGGTAATATTGCACGAGTAGCTGCACTCGAAGCGGGGCTTCCTGTCACGGTACCTGGTGTCACCATTGATCGGCAGTGCGGTTCCGGTTTAGAGGCGATTAATATTGCAGCGAGGCTCGTTCAGAGTGGTGCGGGTGAGGTGTATTTAGCAGGCGGGGTCGAAAGTACAAGCCGTGCTCCATGGAAAATGACCAAGCCGCAAACCTTAATGGGCGTACCGCAGCTATATACGCGGGCCTCTTTCACTCCAAGTGCATACGGCGACCCAGATATGGGCGTTGCTGCGGAGAATGTAGCTGAAAAGTATGAGATATCCAGAGAAGAACAAGATGAGTATGCTTTGAAGAGCCATCAAAAAGCAATACATTCACAGCAATGGGGCAGATTTGATGAGGAGATTGTTCCTATTCAGTCGAATGGAGAATGGGTGGATACGGACGAATGTCCAAGAGCCAATACGAGTTTTGCGAAATTGCAGAAATTACCGCCTATCTTTCGGGATCAAGGTACGGTTACTGCTGGTAACTCATGTCCAATCAATGATGGTGCTGCACTGGTTCTTATCATGTCCCGTGATAAATGTACTGAGCTCAAATTACAGCCTATCTTACGTTTTGTGGATGCGCAGGCGGCAGGGGTAGATCCACATTACTTAGGGATCGGGCCCGTTCCTGCTGTCCAAAAATTGTTAAGCCGTCAGCAGCTGACAGTGGAGGATATAGATCTCGTTGAATTCAATGAAGCCTTTGCTTCACAAGTATTGGCCTCATTAAAAGAGCTTCAGATTCCAGAGGACAAGGTCAATCGTGGTGGTGGTGCGCTGGCGATCGGTCATCCTTACGGTGCATCCGGCGCTATTTTAATGACGCGATTATGTGCTGAAATGCTGCGAGAACCTTACAAACGCGGGCTTGCTACACTTGGTATTGGCGGAGGAATTGGTCTTGCCACCTTAGTGGAGGCGGTGGAATGAATAAGCTTCAGAAGCGGATTTATGTATCTGCGAAGTCGATAACTCAGTATGCCAAAAGCATCGAATTCCCCATGCCAACATCAAGTGGTGAGTTGATTGCCCCAGCCACAATGCCGATTATTTTTTGGAGTGAATTTGATATTCCGTGGCTTCCTATGAACGAACCTCTAATTCATGGATCACAGCAATTTAGCTACGAGGCTCCACTTACGGCGGGTATGACTCTGGATTGTGAATTATCGTTACAAAAAGTAGAAAAAAAAGCTGGGCGTCATGGGAATTTGACCTTGTATACTCATAGCCTCGTGTGTACCAGTAGGAACAAACTCATCGTTACAGCAGAAACGGTATTAATCTCCGTAGGTGATGGAATATGAAAAAGCGAATTACAGCCGACCATATTCAGCAGTATGCTGCTGCCTCTAAAGATCGAGCTGCCATTCATTTGAATGCGGAAGCTGCAGCCAGGGCTGGGTATAAACGACCTATTGTACACGGAATGTACATCATGGGTATTGCACAGTCCTTGTATTTAGCGGAACATCCAGCTCAGTGGATCAAAACCTGCAACATGAAATTTATCAATCCACTATTAACAGATGCGGTAGCAAGTTTTCATTTTGAAGTTTGCGTAGATCAAATTGACATAACTGTTACAGCAGAAACTGGCGAAGTCATTGCGAAGGGCACTTTTTCAGTGGAAGAGAGGTTCTAATGGGTAAAACAGCTTTAATTACCGGATCTAGCAGGGGCATTGGAAGAAGTGTTGCTCTTCAGCTTGGATTAAGCGGTTATCAGGTCGTTATCAATGGTACCAAGCAAAGTCTCATAGATGAAGTGGTAAGAGAAGTTCAGAGCTCAGGAGGCGTGGCTACAGGATACTGTGCTAACGTCGCTGACCCATTAGCAGTTACTGCGATGGTAGACCATGTTGCAGAAAAGTATGGCAGGATAGATGTATTGATTCACTCTGCTGGTAACTTACATGACCAAAAGTGTATACGCATGACGGATCATGAGTGGAACTCGGTTATCGATGTTCATTTACATGGTGCTTTCTATTGCACTCAGCGAGTATTGCCTTATATGACTCCATATGGAGGCGATATTCTGTTCATGACATCGACTGCCGGGTTATCTGGTTCTGTAGGACAGTTGAATTATAGTGCAGCAAAAGCCGGAATGCTCGGCATGGTGTGGACTTTAGCTGCAGAGCTTGCGCGCTATCAGATTCGTGTAAATGGTATTTCGCCTGCCGCATTAACGGATATGACTAGACCTGTAATTGAGCATATAAAGGAAAAGTGCGCTAGGCGCAAAGATTCATTTCCTGATTTCTGGAAAATCGGTGAACCGGATGATGTCGCGAAATTCGTAGCCGCATTGCTGGCACAGCCTGATCAGGATATAACTGGTGAGATATTTGGAGTAAATGGTTCAACGGTGACTCGATGGCAAAAACCTGCGCCTGCCTTTTCTGAAGAAGGAATAGACAGATTTTTCGCAACTTGGTATCGGCAGAAGGGAACGAAATAGATGCTTATCTTTGATCATGTACATTTTTATTATCAACAAGAACATCCGATCTTGGATGATTTGAGCTTTACAATTGAGCCTGGTGAATTCGTCGCGATGGTTGGAGCCAATGGCTGTGGAAAATCTACGGTAGCTAAGCTCATGGATGGACTGCTCTTGCCGAAGCAGGGACATGTGACCTTCGGCAATCTGAAGACTTCAAATCCGGAGGATCTTGTAAGTATTCATGAGCAAATCGGGATTGTCTTTCAAAACCCGGAGGATCAGTTTATCACCACAACGGTACTGGATGAAATCCTATTTGGACTTCAGAATATTCGGGTGCCTAGAGAAGAAATGGATCAGCGTGTGGAGGAAGCTTTACATATGGTTCATATGGAGGACTATAAAGAGGCGATGCCGCACCTCCTGTCTGGAGGACAAAAACAGCGCGTTGCCATTGCAGCTATATTAGCGATGCGTCCACAAATCATCATTTTTGACGAAGCAACATCCATGCTTGATCCGGAGGGAAGAGAGCAAGTGATGAAGATCATGAAGGAGCTGCACCGTCAGGGCATGACGATTATTCATATCACCCATCATATGGATGAGGTACTATTTGCCAAGCGGTTGCTGCTTTTACATGAAGGCCGAATTAAATTTGATGGGGAACCAGCGACTTTTTTCGAAACTGTTAATGTAACCGATTATCAGTTGGATAAGCCTTTTTCTGTCCGCCTACATCAAAATCTTCATTTAAATACACCACTTACAGCAGATTGGAAGGAGATGATCCGTTCGGAATGGAATGCGAACTAATAGATGTAGCTGTGGACTATGACGGACGGATGGCTCTAAGACAGATCAGCTGCACTTTGCATGAAGGAAAATGGATCTCTGTCATCGGACCAACGGGTGCGGGCAAATCTACCTTTGTCAAAGTATTAAAGGGGCTCATTCCGAAGGTTCAGGGACAGTACCGGATTGATAAAGAGGGGGTTCCAACCGATTCCAAAGGAAGAATGAAAGTCATACCTGAAATCGGCTTTGTTTTTCAGTATCCGGAACATCAAATTTTTGAAACGTCAGTTTATAAAGAACTTGCTTTTGCACCAAAGATACAGGGATATTCGTCGCAGCAGATTGAGGAGGCTATAGAAAATATACTTCCACAAGTCGGACTCTCTAAAGACGTATTGAACTATGCACCTTTTCAATTAAGTGGAGGTCAGAAACGGCGGCTTGCTATTGCTTCTGTATTGCTTATGAACCCAAAACTGCTTATTTTAGATGAACCAACCGCAGGACTTGATCCTTTGAGCCGAGTAGCTCTACTCAAGATGCTGAAGGAATGGCAGCAGAAGAATAACTGCACGATTATTTTTGTATCCCATCGTATGGATGATGTTGCCGAATATTCGGATGAAGTCATGATATTTAAGGCGGGACTGCTCATCGGTCATGAAGATGCAGATACTTTATTTTTGAGAAAAACAGAATTACTAAGACAAGCAGGGTTATCTTTACCAGAACATATAGAGTTCCTGCAGTTCATCGAACAATGGTACGGGCAGCCAATCGAAGTGAAAAGCTGTAAGGAACGAGATGTTTTTGATAGAATATTGCCCATTTGGCATGCAAGGAGTATTACAAATGGCGAATAGCTTATTACTAGGCGAATATAGGGAACGAGAATCAATGCTTCATCAGCTGGATCCTCGAACGAAGATACTTAGCGTATTTATTATTATGCTTAGCTTTTTGATGCTGAAAACGTTCGTTAGTTATGCAGCAGCTACCCTTTTTGTTATAGGGGTTTACCGATTATCCAATATCCCGTTTCGTATCGTGCTGAGAAGTTTAAAACCTGTTTTACTTATATTAGCGTTCACTTTTTTCTTTCATACGCTGACAACGGAAGGCAGGGTTCTTTGGTCTTATTCCTTTATACATGTAACCGTAGAGGGTTTGCAAAATGGTATGCGGTTTGTGATGCGAATTGTATTGCTGATTTTACTCGCTTCGATCTTGACGTTAACTACCAAACCTTTAACATTAGCTCAAGGGCTTGAAAGGCTTCTCGGACCGTTATCCAGACTAAACATGCCCATCGAACAATTTTCGCTCATGATTGTCATCGCAATCCGTTTTATTCCCACGATCATGCAAGAACTTGAACGGATTCTTCTAGCCCAAAAAGCAAGAGGATATGACATTTCGTCTCTACCTTGGACAAAACGTATTTTTTCGTACATTCCCATTCTTATTCCCTTGCTATTCACAACGGTAAAACGTGCGGAACAACTAACGTATGCGATTGATGCTAGGGCGTATGGGAATGGCAAGGGAAGAACCGTCTATAGACAACTTGAAATGAAGCGGCTCGATTATATAGCCTTGGTTATCGCACTTTTATTTACGTTTGTTGTGTTGCTATTAAGGATGGGGGGGATCTGAAGTGGACGTTTATGGAGCTGTCTTGGATCGTGAAACGCGCTGTATTCATTATCATACGGAAAAAGATATCATCGCAGTGAAATTTGCATGCTGCAACCGATATTATCCTTGTTATAAATGTCATGAGGAACATGCTGATCACGCCATTCGGCGCTGGCCACGGGAGCAGTTCAGTGAACTCGCGATCCTATGCGGGAATTGTCACAGCGAATTGTCAATTAAAGAGTATATGAATACGGACAGCTGTCCGCATTGCCACGCTCTGTTTAATGAAGGGTGTGCTGCACATTATCACATTTATTTTGAAGAAAGAAACCGTCCGTGAGGAATAGGTTTCTTTTTTTTGATTCCACTACTGAACACGATCATAAAATTTCTGCCAATCTTTTTTTCCTACATGAATAAGATCGAGTACAGTCTTTTTTATGACAGTATGGATTGCTTCGCGAAAAAAACGCATTTCTTCTCGAATGGCAGCCTCCACCAAACCATTCGAATTTTCATAGTTTGTTCTTTGGATCCCGAGTTCGATTTGATGTTGTGCTTCATGATCATCTACCATATCAAGAAGATGATCAAAAGCGATGAGAACGTCAGCATGTAAACCTAACTTATTCTCTGTAATCATGAGATCTCTAAATTCTTGTAAACTTTTACGCATAAAGAGTCACTCCTTTGTTCCTTTCTAAGCAGGTTGCACAGGAAATCATTGAGAATAATCTTTATTCATCAGCTAATTTAATGTTATTCTACATATGATGATATATACATAATAAATCAAGAAATGGAACATTTTTTAATGGTGGAGACTCAGCGCTAGCTAAATGACAGGGGGATAAAATATGGTTACATTAGATCCTATGAACCAAGAAGAGTTTCAGCAGTACATGCGTTATGCCATTAAGGATTATGCAAAAGATAAGACTATTTCTGGTAATTGGTCGGAAGAAGAAGCGATGGATCGCTCTGAGCAAGAATTTTCCAGACTATTGCCAAAAGGTGAGAAAACCGAATTTAATCATTTGTATTCCATCTTTGATAAAGAGCAGCTATTAGGAATGATATGGATTGCACCTGAGTCATCCACAAATTATAAAGAAGGCTTTATTTATGATTTTGTGATATGGGAGAAATATCAAGGGCAGGGATATGGCAAACAAGCCATGAAAGAAATCGAAATGAAAGCAAAAGAACTCGGCATGGAGAAAATTCAGCTTCACGTTTTTGGTCACAACCAAGTTGCACGAGGATTATATGAAAAGATGGGATATGAGATTACAAATATTAAAATGGCTAAGACCATTTAGATAAAAAGACCGCTGACAATGATGTCAGCGGTCTTCTTTTTCAGAGATAGGTTCAGAAATGTTAAGTGATACAAATGTAAATAAGAAATGAGAGTACTTCATTTTTAAATACCCAAATACTCTTTAATTCCATCTACAATGGCTTGAGCTGCTTTATCTTGTACAGCTTCTGTGAAGAGCGCCTCTTCTTCTGCTAGGTTACTTAGGAATCCAATCTCCAGCAGTGCGGCGGGCATCGTTGTTTCTCTAATGACTTGGTAATTCCCTTCTTTAACACCGCGGTCTTTAAACCCAAGTGCCTTCACGAGATGCTTATGAATAACCTTTGCTAAATCTTTACTGCTGCTTCGCTGATAATAATAGGATTCGGTTCCGCTGGCTTGAGGGGAGGCTAGGACACTATTCCCATGAATCGATACAAATATATCTGCTTTTAATTGATTCGCTAAGGCTACTCGTTCCGTCCGGGTAGGGTATACATCTTCATCACGAGTCATAACGACATTGATCTCCGGCTCACTTTGTAATAATGTTTCTACTTTTAACGATAAAGCTAAAGTAAAATCTTTTTCATGTGTATTTGTAATACCGATTGTACCTGGATCGCTGCCGCCATGACCGGGATCGATTACAACCGTTTTACGTCCTGAATTGTCAACTGGTGGAATAGGAATAGGAGCAGGAAGAGGGACAAAAGTGCTATTTTCATCCGCTTCCGTTACATCGACAACAAGGGTATTTGATTCCATTTCCGTCTGAAACTCAAAAGGAATTTCTTCTTCGGCAACGATAACAATTCGAACAACTTCCGGATCACGACTGAATAAGGAATATCTCACCTCGGAAACAGTTGAGTATCCGCTAACGTCTAGCTTACCTATTGTCCCTATGTTTAAAGATTGAGAAAAGGAGCTGGAGAAAGTCGCGTTCGGGATATCGACCACAATCCGCTGAGGATTAGCAAGTGTAGATATAGAAGGTTTTACATCCCCATCTAAAGAAACGACGAGCTGGTTGTTTGCAAAATACATATCATTCACTTGTTTGACAGGTTCCTTATAGGTCCCTTCTTCAATGCCATTTGAACCTGCTACAGGAATACTGCTTGTAAGCGTAACGACTTTATTCTTATTATCCCATTTCACAGCAAGTCCCATATTTTCACTTACAAACCGAAGCGGCACAACGACCGTATTATTCAGATTCCTTGGTGAAACCTCAAGCAGGGAGGCTATGTCGTTGATCAAGGCTTCTTTTTTATTCACGGTGAGCGTTAAGGTATCTGTATCATTCTGAATTTTGACGCGTTTTATCTTTTGATCCCAGGTTACTTTAAAGTTCAAATTCTCTGCAACAACACGGATGGGAATCATGACCGAATTATTTATGATGCTCACTTGTGCAGGGGAAGGCAGTTTGATTTCTTTACCATCAAGAATAATTTTGGCTTTAGGCGGATTACTCGAAGCATGCCCGATGTTTGGAAAAATACTGCATAATAATAAACTGAAAAGAAATAAAATCATTGTTTTTTTCATCGCGCACCTCAATATTTGAATAATAATCTTTTTATATGGACAATATTCAACATATTACCAAAATTATCCTGCTTTATTTACACGATAAAATGATTTCTTTCTTCCCGCCAAATGTTTGGGAATTGCTGAACTACGGTATAGAAATAGGAGAGTGAGTAAAATGGAATTCTATTTTTTAAATTAAGTGCAGAAAAAGAAAGGAGTATATTAAGATGAATCAAAAACAACGAGAACGAATGGAATCAGGAAAAGGATTTATTGCAGCCCTGGATCAAAGCGGGGGCAGTACTCCCAAAGCCTTGTTGCAATACGGAGTAAAGGAAACGGAATATAGTAATGAAGAAGAGATGTATACACTTGTACACGAGATGAGAACACGAATCATTAAAAGTCCTGCTTTCTCTTCGGATTATATTTTAGGAGCGATCTTGTTTGAAAATACAATGGATCGTAAAATAGACGGAAAATTTACTGGGGAGTATTTGTGGGAGGAGAAAGGCATTGTTCCTTTTCTCAAGATTGATAAAGGATTAGCTGAGGAGAAAAATGGAGTTCAGCTCATGAAACCAATGCCTGAACTAGATCGTTTGCTGGACCGAGCAAATGAAAAAGGGATTTTCGGGACGAAGATGCGTTCCGTGATTAAAGAAGCGAATAAAGAAGCGATTAAAGAAGTCGTAGCCCAGCAATTCGAAGTTGCCAAGCAAATCTTGGCCAAAGGACTCATGCCGATTATTGAACCGGAAGTAGATATCTATAGTGAAGATAAACAAAAATCGGAAGAAATTTTAAGAGACGAATTAATTAAGCATCTGTCTACACTTGATGAGAACGTAAAAGTGATGTTGAAGCTTTCCTTGCCAAGTGAAGATAATTACTATAAGGAGCTTGTGAGCCATCCTCATGTTCTTCGAGTAGTGGCTTTATCTGGGGGATATGAACGAGAAGAAGCGAATGAGAAATTGGCTCGCAACCATGGAGTAATTGCAAGTTTCTCACGTGCCTTAGCGGAAAGTCTTATAGCAGATCAGACAGATCAAGATTTCAATAAGCTGTTAACAAGTTCCGTGGAAACGATCTATAAAGCTTCTTTAACATAGGAAAATATGAATATCATCTTGATTGATGATTCATTAATAACTTTACAGTCGGGGCAGCCTCTATTAGGAGGTTGCTCTTTTTTGTCTGCTTCGTAATAGAAAAAATGATAGTATAGAAAAAGTCACAGAAAACAGAAAATTTTCAGAAAATAGGAGAGATTTATGCAAACCTCACGTACAACACATCCTAATGTTTTAAAAAAGAAAGAGCGTTTCCCTTTTGCGCTCCTCTGTCTGACACTGGGTGCATTTGCGATCGGTATGACTGAATTTGTAATTATGGGTATTCTGCCTAATGTTGCAAATGATCTGAGTGTTACGATTCCACAGGCTGGACAGTTAATTACCGGATATGCACTTGGTGTCGCGATCGGCGCACCTGTACTTACCATTCTCACCAATCGAATTCCTCAAAAACCGCTGCTTTGTATTTTAATGGCAATCTTTATCCTAGGTAACTTTATTGGGGCAATAGCTCCTACCTATGAATTATTAATGGGGTCGCGCCTGTTAACAGCTCTAGCTCACGGAACATTTCTTGGGACAGGGTCGCTCATTGCAACTCAATTGGTGCGTCCTGAAAAACGAGCCGGCGCTGTATCCATGGTGTTAGCGGGACTTACCATCTCTAATATCATCGGTGTTCCTTTTGGCACAATGATTGGTCAAAATATGGGTTGGCGTGCTTCCTTTATAGCGATTACGATCATGGGGATCATCTCACTTATTGGCATCATCTTCTTAATACCAAAAATAGAGCAAACAACAGAGGCGAGTCTATCCAAAGAGGTTCGCAGTCTTTTCCAGCCACAAGTACTGCTTGTGCTTGCTACGGGGGCTTTTGGTGCATGTAGTATGTTTACGGTCTTTACTTACATCACGCCACTTATGACGGATATTACTGGTTTTCAGGAGAGCAGTGTAACCTGGATTCTCGTAATGTACGGTGTGGGAGTAACGCTCGGAAATATAATTGGCGGGCGGCTTGCAGATTGGAAGCTCATGCCATCTATGATCGCGATATTTAGTGTCTTGACGGCACTGTTATTTATTTTATCAGGCGTGCTGCATTACCCGGTTCTTACGCTGATTTGCGTTTTTTTATGGGGAGCAGCCGCATTTGCTATTTTGCCGGGAATACAGCTTCGCATTATGAATTTGGCACATGAAGCCCCAAGGCTCGCTGCAACCTCAAGTCACTCTGCTCTTAATGTAGGGAACGCTTCTGGCGCATTTATCGGAGGATTCATCATTACTCATGCAGGCCTTGCCTATATCCCGCTGACAGGTGCATTGATGGCGGCTATTGGGATTATAGGAGCTGTATTAAGCTATAATCAGGTTGAAAAAAGAAAAAGAGCTGTGAATTAAAAAATCCGGCTCTTAAGGAAAATACCCCAACAAAAACTGCACTCCAATGGTTAGATGGATTCTAGCTATCGGAGTGTTTTTTTGGTTTCTTGAACTATAAAGTTTCAAGCAATGGCTAGAATGGTTTGCGAGCTTAAGTTAAGGGAATGAAAAATTGGGTTTTCCTTTATTACAACAACGTGTTTCTCTTACTTTCCGAAGCTAACGCATGATCCAGACCGGGGACATCAAGGAAATATAATGGTATTATACAGACAATCCATCTTTATGGTAAAAACATCAGAATATAGATAATGGTAGAAATAATACGCATAAAATGTTATTTATTAGGTAGTAAGACATCCGCAGGCAGCTGATAAAGGAGAGAAGTGCAGTATGGGGATTTTACAAGAACTTTTAAAAGATATTCCTGTTCCAAAAATGGCAAAAGTAAAAGTTGATTTTGATGACAATCAGATCAAAGACTTGGAAACAGAACTTAGAAAGAAGCTGGACCGTGAGAAAATCCTAAGCAAAATAAAGCCTGGAATGGAAATTGCGATCGCCGTCGGCAGCAGAGGACTCGACAGAATTGCGGAAATCACCTATGTAACTGTTAAGTTTCTGCAAGATGCCGGAGCGAAACCCTTTATCGTACCAAGTATGGGCAGCCATGGCGGCGCAACAGCAGAAGGACAGCGCGAAGTACTGGCACATCTCGGGGTAACCGAAGAGACCATGAATTGTGAGATACGTTCCTCTATGGAAGTCGTTCAGCTTGGAGAGCTGTCTAATGGACTACCCGTATATATAGATCAGTATGCGGCTAATGCTGACGGAATCGTCGTTATTAACCGGATCAAGCCCCATACTGCTTTTAGAGGTTCTGTTGAAAGCGGAATCATGAAGATGATTAGTATAGGTCTTGGTAAGCAAAAAGGTGCTGAGGCTTGTCACCAGCTCGGATTTAAATATATGGCCGAGAATGTACCTGCTATGGCTAAAATGATAATGGAGAAAAGACCCGTTTTGTTTGGAGTAGCAACCGTTGAGAACGCATTTGATAAAGTAGCTGTCATCGAGACCCTTACGCCCGATGAGATTGAAGAGAAAGAAGCAGGGTTACAGATGAAAGCAAAGGAAATGTTGCCTAAACTGTTCTTTGATCAATTAGAAGTACTGGTTATTGATGAGATTGGCAAAAACATAAGCGGTGATGGAATGGACCCCAACATTACAGGTCGGTATCCTACCCCGTACGCTCATGGTGGTCCTGACGTGAATAAGATGGTGGTCCTTGACTTGACTTCACAATCGGAAGGAAATGCGAATGGGGTAGGAACAGCGGACTTTACAACTCAAAGACTCGTAGACAAGATGGATCTCGAAACGATGTATGCGAATGGACTCACGTCTACCGTAGTAGCGCCGACCAAAATTGCAACGACGTTATCTAACGATCGTGAAGCAATTCAGGCTGCGATTAAAACAAGCAATATTCTAGATTTTCATCAAGTAAAAATGCTTCGTATCAAAAATACACTTGTACTTAATGAGATTGAAGTATCTGAGGCTTTAATAGAATTGGTGAAACAGCATCCTCAGATGGAACTGGTATCGGACCTATATGATATTCCTTTTGACAGGGAAGGAAACTTATTTTGAACCAGGAGGAGAAGAATGACGAATCTATATAAACTTACAGGAAAATCAGAGGGAATAGCCCTGCTTGAGAATAAATATAACCAATTACAAGCCATCCTTCTGGAAATGAAGTCCGTCGTCGTTGCCTTCTCCGGCGGGGTTGACAGTACCTTTCTTCTAAAAGTTGCTGTCGATACCTTAGGAGCAGATCATGTTCTAGCGGTTACTGCAGATTCAGAGACCTACCCATCAAGTGAATTGGAAGAAGCGAAGGAACTGGCAGCGCAGATTGGTGTAAACCATCAAGTAATCGAAACTTCGGAACTTGCCATTCCGGGGTATGCGGAAAACAATAAGAACCGCTGTTATTTTTGTAAAAGCAGCTTGTTTGACCACCTCATCCCTGTGCTTGAGCGAATGTCATTTCAGAATATTGTATACGGTGTCATTGCTGACGATATGAACGAATTTCGACCAGGAATGCAGGCAGCAAAAGAAAGAGGGATTCGCGGTCCTCTGCTTGAAGCAGAGCTATACAAACAAGAGATTAGAGAACTTTCGAAAGAACGTAATTTACCTACATGGGATAAGCCTTCCTTTGCGTGTCTATCCTCCAGGATTGCTTATGGGGAGCATATTACGAATGAGAAGCTTAAAAAAGTAGAACGAGCAGAGGCTTACTTGAAATCCCTCGGAATCCGCCAGGTTCGCGTTCGAACCCATCAAGAGATTGCAAGAATTGAAGTGGAACCGCAACATATGAGAATTGTATTAGAACATCACTCTAATATCGTACAAGAACTTCAAGACTATGGATATAAGTACGTTACGATGGATTTGCTTGGTTATCACAGCGGTAGCATGAATAAAGTTCTTCCAATGTAGTGTAGTAAGAAAAGATCAATCCTTACAAGTGAGACATTCTGTATTCTTTTTATACATTTTCTAATGCAAGAAGCGAAGTAAAGAGGTGCATGAGATGCTGGAGAACATACTAAATCAAGTGAAAAATGGAGAACTGAGTGTGGATGAAGCGAAGGAGTACTTCGCTGCTTTTGAAGACTTGGGCTTCGCCAAGGTGGATCATCATCGAAAAAAACGCCAAGGTTTCCCTGAGATTGTCTATGGAGAAGGCAAAACATCGGAACATATTATTTCCATTGTCCAGTCTTTGCGTGCGCAGAACAATCAGGTACTGGTCACAAGAGTAACCGAGGATAAGGCGAAAGAAGTTCAGAACGTTCTGCCTGATTTGATATATAACGATGTTGCAAGGATTCTTTATTGGAAAAAGCAAAAGACTCCTAGTAACCTGCCCGGATATATTGCTGTGATTGCTGCCGGCACCTCGGATATTCGTGTAGCGGAAGAAGCAGCCGTTACGGCCGAAGTCCTCGGTAGCAGTGTTCACCGAATCTACGATGTGGGTGTCGCAGGCATTCACCGTCTACTGCACCATGCGGAAGAAATCCAAAATGCGGTTGTTTCGGTGGTTGTGGCTGGTATGGAAGGAGCTTTGCCAAGTGTGGTAGGCGGCTTAGTTGCTCATCCCGTCATTGCGGTCCCAACCAGTATCGGCTATGGAGCAAACTTTAACGGCTTGTCAGCACTGCTTACGATGCTAAATTCTTGTGCTTCAGGCATCAGTGTTGTCAATATTGATAACGGATTTGGCGGCGGGTATAATGCTGCACTCATTCATAAGCTGATTCAGAAGGGATTGTAACTATTGAAAACACTATATCTCGATTGTTTCTCTGGGATTAGCGGAGATATGTTCATTGGCGCATTGCTTGATGCGGGGGCTGATCCGGTTCATTTAAGAGAAGAACTAAGCAAACTTCGAATGGAAGACGAGTATGAGTTGAGATGGGAAAAGGTTTTGAAAAATGGTATCACCTGCACCAAATTCGATGTGATTCTGCAAAAAGATAGTCACTCGCATGTACATAGTCTTACTCATACTCCTGAAAAAGTCGGTCATAAGAATGAATATTCTCATTCTCATGGGCGCGAGGGTCATGAATACGCTCATTCACATGAACATGAACATGAGCATGAGCATTCCCAAGAGCATGTCCATACACATGAAGGTTACGGACATGTACATACGCACGAGCACGACCATACGCAGGAAGATCACGAACATGAGCATTCCCACGGTCACGTCCATACACATGAAGGTCACGGACATGTACATACCCATGAACACAACCATAATCATAAACAAGTACATGTACATGATCATCTTCATGCTCATCGTTCCTATAAAGACATTGTTCGATTAATTGAAGCGGCTGGCTTTTCAGAACAAGTGGAAAATACAGCCTTGCAAATTTTCAAAAAAATCGGGGAAGCAGAAGGGAAAATACATGGAGTTCCTCTGGATGAGGTACATTTTCATGAAGTGGGCGCGGTTGACTCTATAATTGATATTGTAGGTGGCGCTATTGCGTTCCATCAGTTAGGAATTGAAGCTGTCATATCGTCGCCCATCCCAGTCGGTAAAGGGAAAATCCGAATTGATCATGGAATATATCCTGTGCCCGCACCCGCAACACTTGAAATGTTACGTGGCATTCCTATAGAGCGCTCTGATATTAGGGGTGAACTGACAACACCGACGGGCGCCGCGCTTATTGCGGTCTTAGCAGAGGAGTTTGGGTCCATTCCCTCCATGAGGATTCAAACGATTGGCTACGGAGCAGGAACAAAAACATTTCCGGATCATCCGAATGCACTACGGGTTATTATTGGGGATAGCTGAAAACCGAAAGGAGCAGAACTATGGAATCTCACCATCCTCCGAGTCATGAACATGTAGATATGGAAATGGTCAAAATGGAAGTGAATCTGGACGATATTCCAGGAGAATGGCTGGGATATGTTATGGATATGCTGCTGGATCACGGGGCCAATGATGTATTTTATACGCCGATCTTTATGAAGAAAAACAGACCAGGGACCTTACTGCAATTGCTGTGTTCTACTGCTAAAATAGAGAAAATGAAAGAAATCCTCTTTACAGAAACAACCACACTCGGAATTCGTTATTATCCATTAACCGTACACCGCTTGGAACGAATATTTGAACAAGTGGAAACGCAGTGGGGGAATGTGACTGTGAAGAAGGGAATGTATGCAGGACAAGTGGTTCAGTGGGCTCCTGAATATGAAGAATGTAAACAGATTGCAATTTCCCATGGAATTCCTTTGAAAAAAGTGTATGACGAAATTCGTAAAAGCACTTATCTTAACATGTAAATAAGAAGTCGCGATAACGCGGGTATTTCTGCTGTACTTTTTGTAAGATTTGACTTTATGAAAAGAGAGAAATACAATAGTTCTATGATGATCAAACCAAATTCTTCAATGAATGATGTAAAACGGGTTAAAATTTTCAAAGCATTGTCAGAGGTAAAACGTATAGAGATGATTCGATATCTTTATCACCACCGGGACAGCAACACATGTGGTTCAATTGGTGAATCGATGGGAATGGATAAATCAAATGTATCTTATCACCTTAAGATTTTATACGAAGCGGATCTAGTCAGTGTGACACGCATGGGTCAGAATAAGTTCAGTAGTCTTCGAGAAGATACATTCACCGAATTTTTACCGGGTTTCTTGGACAGTTTGTAATTAAAATGTCCAGAAACCCATCATTTTTCGATAATAGTTTGAAAGTTTTATAACTATCAAATATAGGTTTCCGAACATCATTAGCGTTAGATTTCTGATCAGACGGGTAATAAGTAGATGTGAAATCTAAAAAAATATTGAAGTAATGGAGTAGTGATCATATGAGTCAGACAACAAAGAATAGACAAGTTTTATTAATAAAGCGTCCGGAAGGATTGCCAACACCGGGTGATTTTAAATTTAAAGATACAGAAGTACAGCAACCTCAAGAGGGACAAGTTGTCGTAAAAACTTTATATTTATCGGTAGACCCTTATATGCGCGGCAGAATGAACGATTCGAAATCATATATTCCTCCTTATCAGTTGAATGAAGTGATTAAAGGCGGAGCTGTAGGTGAGATCGTAGAATCGAAATCAGACAAGTACAAAGAAGGAGACAAAGTAATCGGTATGCTAGGCTGGCAGCTATTTAATACAGTAGATGATAGCAAAGTTACCAAGATTGACGAGTCGATCGCCCCTGTATCTGCCTATTTGAGTGTTCTTGGTCTAACCGGACTAACTGCTTACTTTGGATTACTAGATATTGGTCAACCTAAAGAAGGAGAAACGGTAGTTGTCTCAGGCGCAGCGGGTTCTGTAGGCATGTTCGTGGGTCAGATTGCTAAAATTAAAGGAGCGCGTGTGGTTGGTATTGCTGGTACCGATGAGAAATGTGACTACTTAATGAAAGAGCTGAACTTTGACGAAGCTATCAATTATAAAACGACAGATAACATCAAGCAGGATTTGGAAAAAGCTTGTCCTGATGGTGTCGATGTTTATTTTGATAATGTAGGTGGATCCATTTCAGATGCAGTGATGAGCTTGCTGAATGATCACGCACGTATTCCACTGTGTGGCGCGATATCTTCTTACAACAGTACGGATGGAGATATGGGACCTCGTATCCATGGTCAGATGATTAAGACTCGTTCTTTACTTAAAGGATTTGTACTTAGCGATTATGCAGATCGTCAGTCAGAAGGACTTCAAGAGCTTGGAAAATGGCTATCTGAAGGGAAATTAAAATACGAAGAGACCGTAGTTGATGGTTTTGATAACGTCGTAGAAGCTTTCCTTCAATTGTTCAAAGGTGCGAACCTAGGCAAGATGCTCGTTAAAGTTAGCGAGTAAAATACGAATTATACTAACATATAGAGGAGAATGTGAGTCATGGAAAATTACGAGAATTTAGCAAAAAGACAGCGGACATTCTTCAAAACAGGTCAAACGAAACCTATGCAATATCGAATTGATTCATTAAATACATTGCAAAACGCGATTAATACAAATGAAAAAGAAATTCTTGCTGCTTTGAGAAAAGACTTGAATAAGTCGGAGACAGAAGGATATGCTTCCGAAATTAAACTAGTGCTTGAGGAAATTAAGTATTCCTTAGAAAACTTGAAAGCATGGATGGAACCTAAAAATGTAGAAACGCCTGTTTTTATTACAGATGCATCTAGCGTAATCTATCCAGAGCCATACGGTGATGCTTTGATTATTGCCCCATGGAACTATCCATTCCAATTGGCTATCTCTCCTCTTGTAGGAGCTATTGCGGGCGGTAACTGTGCAGTACTGAAACCTTCAGAGTTCACTCCAGCGACATCGGGTGTCATTTCTAAAATGATCAGAGATAACTTCCCTGAAGAGTATATTGCTGTTGTAGAGGGTGAAGTCGAAACGAGCACTGCTCTTTTGAAAGAGAAATTTGATTATATCTTCTTTACAGGAAGCACAAATGTCGGAAAAGTAGTAATGGAAGCTGCATCGAAACATTTAACTCCGGTTACTTTGGAACTGGGTGGTAAGAGTCCTTGTATCGTGCATAGTGATGCAGATCTTGCTACTGCCGCTAAGCGGATCGCAAGAGGGAAGTTTCTCAATGCAGGGCAAACTTGTGTTGCTCCAGACTATCTTTTGATACAACGTGATGTAAAAGATCAGTTTCTTAGCAAACTTAAAGAAGCAATTCATGGATTATATGGAGAAGATATTTCCAAAAATCCTGATTTCCCTAAAATCGTAAATGAAAAACAATTTAATCGACTAAGTGCATTCTTAGATAATGGTAATCTGTATTTTGGCGGAAGAACAGATGCTTCTAGACAATTTATTGAGCCGACAATACTTGATCAGATCACTTGGGATGATTCGATTATGCAAGAAGAAATCTTCGGTCCGATTCTTCCTGTGATCGTATATGATGATTTGAATGAGATTATTGAAGAAATTACGAATCGTCCAAAACCGTTAGCTTTCTACGTTTTCTCTGAGAGCAAAGAAGTACAAGATGAGTTGTTGAGCCAAGTCTCCTTCGGTGGCGGCTGCATCAATGAAACGCTTGCGCACTTAACTTCGCCTTATCTGCCTTTTGGCGGTGTGGGTGAAAGCGGTATGGGATCGTATCATGGTAAAGCAAGTTTTGATACATTCACGCATCATAAAAGTGTTTTGAAACGTAAAGCTGAGTAAAACAGCGGGTATAGAGAATCTCCATCCTTAGGGTGGGGATTCTTTTTTAATGGAGTCAAATGATATGATAATTGTCGATGTGACCTTGTGGAAGGGAAGCTAAAATAACTGAGAGTTGTTATTTTGTTAGGAACAAGCTAGATTATTCTTTGGTCTAATTATAAGGGGATGATGAATTAATGAAGAGAATACCACTTAAAATGGTCAGAAAAGATTTACTTGCGATTCCAGAGTACTCACTTCCTGATGGATACCGTATTAGGTTGTTTGAGAAAGGTGATGAACATCATTGGGCTCGGGTGGAAACCAGTGTAGGTGAATTTAAAAATGAAGAAGCTGCACTGGAGCGTTTCAATAAAGAATTTGGACCCTATCTTGATGATATGACAAAGCGCTGTCTATTTATTGAGAATAAAGAGGGAGAAGTAATTGCGACTACAACAGCCTGGTATGGTGATTTACTAGGTAATGGAGACATATCAGGCAGAATTCATTGGGTAGGTGTTACTCCTGAATATCAAGGGCAGAAACTGGCCAAACCGTTACTCAGTGCTGCAATGAATATACTAGCTGATCATCACTCAAAAGCGTACCTTACCTCCCAAACTACAAGTTATCAAGCGATTAATATGTATTTAAACTATGGATTTGAACCTTTCATTACAGGTCCAACTTGTAATGAAGCTTGGTCTTTGTTGGAGGATATATTGGATCGTAAAATAATATTGTAACCCTAACAGTAACCCGATAGATAGACACTTTATAAAAAGAGTGGCTGTCTATCGGGTTTATTTTTATAGAATTATTTTGATATCTATGTATCGCTGACACTTTTCCTTCAGATCCATTGTTCTACTATAGGGCAGCCGTGTCATTCGTAACCTATGAACATAGAATAGATTAATACAAACCATTAATAGAAGGTAAGCTGAAAGGAGGGAGACTTGTGCCATATTCTACGGGTTTAATCTATAATTCTTCAGGTGTAAGCGGGGCAACGCAAATCTTAGTAACCTGTTTAAATGATTCCCCATATATCCCTTCTAATATTGAAATTCAAGTTTTCAAATGGAATGTATCTTTAACCAGCCGAACACCAATTGGCCTTAATTTAATTCAAGTTCAACCGCTCACGACAAAAACATTACTCTACGCACTTTCAGACGCAGGATATTATGAAGTCCAGAGTGATTTTTTTAGTGCAACAAGTTCCATTATCCATGTATATGGCATTGATTCAGCTGGAGGAATTATTCAGCGTGTCCTTCAATCGGAGATGACTTACATTGATCAATTTACGATTACTTCTTAGGAAAAGGGAGGGTGAACGAAATGCCAGTGGTTAATATTACTGCGGGACTTGGCGGTACGCAGTTCGAGCCTTCCATTGCAGTAAATACTTTAAATCCAAATGTACTATGTGTAGTGGCCGTAGATACAAGTTCGGGACCTACACGAACCGGTTTTTATCGATCAATAGATGGTGGATTAACTTGGACAACTGAAATTCTTCCTCAGCCAGTAGGATACTCAGGTGCAGAAGCGCCTACGATAGATTACACATTTCCTCAAACATTCATTGTAACCGTACATGTATTTAATGATTTGAATGACGGTACAATTGTCAGCTATACCTCTTTTGATGACGGTGAAACATGGTCACCGCCTGTCTTTGTTCAGCGTGGCTATGGTACAGTAGTTCACAATGATGAACCATTTATATCCGTAGATCGATCTCCCGGTAGTCCATACCGTGGAAATGCATATGTCGGTTATACGCCGCTTGCTGGATCTGCGTCTTCTATCTTGGTACAGCGCTCCTTAGACCAAGGATTGAACTGGGAAGTACCAGACCGCATTTCAGATCCTCGAGGATTTCACGATCGTGCAGCACTTGCCATTGGTTTTTCTGGGCAAGTCTATGCTGGTTTTATATTAACAGGTCCAATTAATCCAATTGCTTTTTTGCGAATTTCATATGATGGGGGAGTAACCTATCAACCTCCTGTTCTAAGGCAGTCTTCTTTCATATCTTCTGTAGTCAAAGCACCATCTCCATTGCCTGTACCAAATTATAACTTTCGTGTTCAGACGAATTTAAGTTTAGGTGCGGACATCTCAAATGGTCCATTTAGCGGTAGTGTGTATGGCGTATGGAATGATGCAAGAAATGGTTATACCGATATCCTGTTATGCAAGTCTCCCGATGGTCTTCTCTGGACGGCGCCGGTTAGTATTACGGGAGCGCCTCCAGGTTCACAGAACTTCAGCCCCTCTATTACCGTGTCGCCATTTACGGGAACCATACGTGTGATCTACTATACGAATCGGATTAACGGATTTCTTCTGGATGTGTTTGTTGCTGAGTCATTTGACGGGGGAGCTTCCTTTGCGAACCGGCGGGTCACAACGACCTCATTTAATCCGAACGGAATATCTCCGATCCCTACAGACCTTATTGGTGACTATATTACGGCGGCAACGATTGCTCCTGATAATCTCGCTGCCGTATGGAATGCGACCACTCTTCCTACAGGGAAAATGGACATTTATTATGGGACATAACTTTTGAAAAGGGAAGATAGACAGACTAGAGTAATCGTATATACATTTGTGTATAAATTGTATACAAATGTATACATAATATAGAAAGGGATCAATGCGTAACTAACATGGACCTACTGACGAATTAAAGCATAGAGAAGGTGGGAGACATCGAGACCATGGCAATACAAAGAAAATATAAAAAAAGAAGTTAAATACAAAAAGGATGCAGAGCTATGATTACTTTGCATCCTTTTTGTATTTTCCTGTTATTCAGATCTATCTGCCGGATTCAACGGTTTTACGGAATCTCTGTAGATAATTTCCCCTTTTACAACCAGTCTGCCAAAACGCACATCTGGATGATTGATTTGACGAAGAAGAGACTGAACAGCAGTTTGAGCCATTTGATTGATGTTAACATCAATGGTCGTTAGATGAGGCTCCATAAGGGTGGCATAAATATCGTTATCAAAACCAACGACGGAGCAATCTTCTGGTACCCGGTGACCCATCAGCTTGAGCTTCTGTACAACGGAGTATGCGACTTGGTCACAGTTACATACAAATGCAGTAGGAAGCGGAGAGGGGAGTTCAATGTCAATGTAGGTTCCCTGTTCGTCCCGATCATTAATAATCCACTTGGGTTCTAAATGAATGTGATGCTCGAGCAGAGACTTGTAATATCCTAGGAAGCGATCCTGAATACTGCTTGTGGAATAAAGGTTACCCACATATGCAATATCCCGATGTCCTTGTTGGATTAAATAATTTGTAAGTTCATAGGCACCATAGAAATTATCTGTGACTACAGAATCGATACTCGAGTGTTCGTCATAAAAATCCAAAAACAGTTTTGGTTGTTCTATGTTCTCAATCACTTCGATATAAGACTTATTAATTTGACCAAGAACGATAAAGCCATCTACTTTACGGTCGTAGTAAATTCTAGGAAGCAGGAGTCCTTCTTCATCAGAACCGCTAAGGATGTGCAAAATCCCGTAATATCCAGTGGCTTCTAAAGACTTTGATATTTCTTGGTAGACACGTAGATAGAAGGATTGATCAGGACCCGTAAATCTTTCAGGAATAATGACCCCAATGTTATAGGTTAATCCTTCGCGCATCGTTTTAGCGGCCATATTCACTCGGTATCCAAGTTCACTTGCCAGCTGTTTAATTCGTTCCTTTAGCTCATCACTTACGCCTTCTTTATCATTAAGTGCTTTCGACACCGTTACACTACTCACGCCTAGCTGGTTCGCTATGTCACGCATAGTGATGTTTTTATTCATCACATCATCTCCTTTATTCCCGCGGGTGTTGATTATATATGAAGTAAACTAATGATTTTAAAGTAATTAGTTATACGCATGTTAAGTATACCTTCTTCTGGGAAACGAATAAAGAAGATGAATGAAATAATGCAGCGACAAATATAGTAAAAAGCGAATTTATTTCGTTACTTTTAATAAGGATTCATTCTTCTTAATTAATTGTGCACGCTGTGCTGCGGAACCCAGGGAACGGAAGGTGTCAGCTGGTGTATTAAATGTATAATCGATCAATTTGTCGATGGTTGTTGTTGCCACATGGATACGAGTATCGCTGGAAGCATAATAAATGAACACTTCTTCCTGATCATTCACAACAGCTCCGTTACAAAATACAACATTTGATACATCTCCGACTCTCTCATCATCATAAGGAGCAAGGAAATGACCACCTGGTTTGGCGATGATTTCTGTAGGGTCCAAAAGACTAGTAGCAAACGTATAGAGTACATAGCGTAGTCCAGCTGCTGTGTTTCTTACTCCATGAGCAATATGAATCCAGCCGCGATCTGTTTTAATCGGTGCAGGACCTTGTCCATTTTTCACTTCATATACGGTATGGTATTGACGCTCGTCAATTATAAATTCTTCATCAATAACAGGGTTTAAAATGTCTTCACAGTAACCAAAGGCAATTCCGCCTCCTGATCCTGTAGAAATAAATCCGTCCTGAGGACGAGTGTAGAACGCGTATTTTCCATCAACAAATTCAGGGTGGAGAACAACATTACGCTGCTGCGGTGAATTTGTCTTAATATTAGGAAGTCTTGTCCAAGTCTTTAGATCTTGAGTACGTACGAATCCCGCTTGTGCAACCGCACTAGATGTATCAAAAGGAGCTGCATCCGGATCTTTTTGTTCAGAACAGTAGATGCCATAAATCCATCCATCCTCATGTTTCACAAGCCTCATGTCATACATATTGGTCTCGTTCTCATCAATGTCTTCCCACACTAAGGGTTCTCCTACAAAACGGAAATTATCGATACCGTTATCGCTTTCAGCTAAAGCAAAAATGGATTTACGGTCCAGACCTTCGGTGCGTGATACAAGTACGTATTTTCCATCATGATAAATCGCCCCTGGATTCAATGTAGCATTAATCCCGAGTCTTTCCATAAAGTAAGGATTTTGTTCTTCATCCAAATCAAATCTCCAGTGAAGGGGAACGTGATGTCGGGTAAGAACTGGATTTTCATATCGATCGTAGATTCCATTGTAAAATTGTTCGTTCACTTTATTTTCTTTGTTTAGCAATTCCTCTTGTTTTGCAAGTAGTTCATCATATTTTTTGTGTACCATTATTTATTCATCCTCTCCATAATTTCTATACAAAAACGGCTGTTGTGATAAGGACACTTCCAAGCACCTGCGATTTCACGCTGATCATGGCTGCCATCTTCTTTTACTGCCCACACCCATTCACTTCCAGGTCTTGAGTCAATAATATGGTCTTTCGTATATTTCCATAGGTTTGTAACAAGATCCATGAATAATGGATCTTTTGTACACTGATAGGCGTTATAAAATCCTACAATAGCCTCAGCCTGTACCCACCATATTCTTGTTGTATCCATATGATCTTTTTCGCGTTCATTAGCAAGAGAGCCATCACTTTGAATGGCACTTTTTGCAACGGAATAAGCCAAATCAATAATCATTTTTTTGTGATCAGGATTTTCAGAACCAATAACTTGCATAGCGTCATCGATAAGCCAGCTTGCTTCAATATCATGACCGTAAGAAGTAAGGTCAAGTAATGAATTCCAGTTCTGATCAAAGAAAACATGAAGTCTGCCTAGATTTGCGTCAAACATACGGTCGTGAAGGATATGAAGCAGATTTTCAAGCGCAGCTCGAACTCTGCTGTCTGGCCACACACGATAAAGCGTAGTATACGCTTCCAAGATATGAATGTGTGTATTCATCGTTATGCTTGCGATGACATTGTTTTCACTTAACATCTCGTTAGGCTGTTCCTGCCAACTGCGATTAAATTCTTCCTTATAGGCGTTGATCTCGGGGTCATAACCTTTTTCCTCAATGAGAAAAAATAAAGTCTTGGCAAGTTCTAAAGCTTCTTCATTGTGTAATGCCCGGTAATACTCACTTAAACTATACACGGCAAAAGATTGGTTATAGATATGTTTACGCGTATCGAGGGGATTACCTTGGTAATCAACAGACCAATATACACCGCCGAATTCAGGATCAAGAAGTTTCTCTTTCAGAAAACGGAAGGAGTGATTGGCATGATCAGCATACGCTTGAGAGTTTAAGTAACGATAAGCAGCTGAGAAAGACCAAAGAATCCTTGAGTTTGCGATTCCGCCTTTTGCTGCGGTTTTATCTAACTTCAAGCTGTAATCCAGCTCCCCGTAATATCCCCCTTGTTCGTCATCCTTCATATTTGTCCAGAAAGGAAGAATATGAGATATCCATTCATCTCGTATCTCGGCAGTTAGGGTGTTTAAAGAATGGACCAAAAAGTCACAACCTCTCTAAAATGAAATTCATTTAAGTAAACGATAACTTAACCAAATATTAAATACCTTTTTAATGCTTGTCAATGATTTAACGGAAACAGTTCACTATAAAAGAAAGGGAAATAGAAACAAAAATAAGGGTTGACTGGAAAGCGTTATCATTATAAACTTTGGTTTGTAACTTAATCGTTAACTTAAAAACAATTGAAAGGGGTTATGAATGTGAGTAATAAAAAAGGGTTATTTAAGTTTTTATCTGTATTTCTCATCATCTCCATCTTGGCAGCATGCTCTTCTAATGGAGGAGATGATTCAAGTGATTCAGCTTCAGGCGATCCTGGGGCAATTAAAGGTGAAATCACCGTTATCACGCAGAGAACAGATATTGTTGATACGGTATTTAAAGAGTATGCCAAGAAATTTAATGAAAAGTATCCAGATGTAAAAGTGAATTTTGAAGCACTTTCTGATTATGAAGGTCAAATCAAAATTCGGATGAACACGGATGAATATGGCGATGTTCTTTTGATCCCAACGAGTGTTCCTGTTGCAGATCTTCCTAGTTTCTTTGAACCACTTGGAAGCTATGATGAGATGAAAACACAATACACAGGTATTGAAGAACGGATGGTTGACAGTACAATCTACGGAATTCCAGTAGCGATTACATACTCCGGTGTTATCTACAACAAGCAAGTGTTTAAAGATGCTGGTGTAACGGAAATTCCGCAAACGATTGATCAGTTTATGGAAGCTCTTAGAAGTGTGAAAGCAAACACAGATGCTACTCCACTGTACACAAACTATGCAGCAGGTTGGCCGCTGACACAGTGGGAATCTGATCTTACGACGGTAGCTGGCGATGTTGATTATGTAAACGTTACACAGCCAAACAGTGATGATAACTTTGTGGCAGGTCAGCCACACTATGATCTTTATAAAATTCTGTATGATGCAACAAAAGAAGGTTTGATTGAACGCGATCCTACGACAACAGACTGGGAGAGTTCAAAAGCAGATTTAGGACAAGGGAAAATAGCAACGATGGTTCTTGGATCTTGGGCAATTGACCAAATTAAAGGTTCGGCAACGAATCCAGATGATATCGGATTTATGCCATTCCCTACTAACGCAGAGAATGTAATTGTACCACTCGGAGCAGATTACAACCTAGCTATTAACGTAAACAGCAAGAATAAAGCAGCTGCAAAAGCATGGGTAGACTTTTTCATACATGATTCTAACTATGCAGTAGAACAAGCAGGCAGCATCAGTGCGGTTGTTGGCGCGGAACTTCCTGAAATATTGAAAGAGTACGGCGATAAAGGCGTAGAGTTTAAAACCATTACCGCTTCCGAAGAAGGACAAGAAGGTCTAGTAGATAAGATCGATAAAGAAGCGGAAGTTGGTCTCTGGCAGCCTGACTTTAAGAAAAGAATTATTGAAGCTGGGCTTGGTAACCGGAAAGAGTCTTACGATGACATTATGAAAGACTTGAATGATGCTTGGGTAGAGGCTCGCAAAACAGTAGCCGAATAGAGATAGTGAATGGTTCAGGAGATCATCTAAGACCGTGCGGATGATCTTCTGAAAATTCATATAAAATGGCTGGATAAGTGGAGGTATGGCATGTTTAAATTATCTAATTTAAGTTACGCCAATCAGAGAAAATTAATTATACTGGCGTTCTCGTTAATTCCGATTATTCTATTAGTTACATTTGCTTACCTGCCCGTAGTTAATATGTTCAAATACAGTTTTACGAGCTGGAATGGTTACAGCAAAAACATGGAATATGTAGGTTTTAAAAACTATATTAACATTTTTACAAATCCTGAATATTTTGCTGTGTTTAAAGTAAGTTTGTATTACTTTGTAGCTACCTTTTTCCAAATGGGTCTGGCTCTATACTTTGCAACGATATTAAGTTTTAAAGTTCGGTTTAAAAACTTCTTTAAAGGAGTTTTGTTTTTCCCTTATATGTTAAATGGAGTTGCCATTGGTTTTATATTTTTATTCTTCTTTAGACCAGATGGAACCTTTGATACGTTACTGAATACACTCGGACTTGGTGAGTATATAACACTCTGGCTTGGTAATCCAGACGTAATTAACATTTCACTTGCAAGTGCTTCCGTATGGAGATATATGGGCTTTAACTTCATTATCTTCCTCGGGGCTATTTCCTCGATTGATAAAGATATATATGAAGCGGCGGATATCGATGGTGCGAATAAATGGCATCAATTTAAACATATTATTATCCCGAGTATTAAACGGATCGTACAACTGAATCTAATTCTTGCGATTAGCGGCGCGATCAGTGCTTTTGATATTCCATACATTATGGTTGACGGAGCAAATGGCAGTAAAACGTTTGTTATTCAGACCATTGATATGGCGTTCAAATACGGGAAGTTCGGTCTTGCTTCAGCGATGGCAGTGGTGCTCTTATTTATCGTCATCATTGTTACCTTGTTGCAGCGCCTTGTCATTAAGGAGGATAACTGATGTTTACCCTTAAGAAATCAGTAGCGTCGGCTATTAAATATATATCGTTAATCGTAGGTTCTCTTGTCGCTATTGTACCGATCCTTGTTGTGTTTTTTGCTTCATTTAAAACAAAAGAAGAGTATGCAACAACGAGTCCGATTACACCACCGGCAGATTGGACTAACGTGAGTAACTATGTAACTGCTTTTATTGATGGGAATATGCTCATCGGATTTATGAACACTTTTATCATTTTAATTATCTCTATTGTGGGTGCAACCTTAACAGGTTCTATGATCGCTTATATCCTAAGCCGGTTTAAATTTAGAGGCAAAAAATTGCTTATGGGTGCTTTCCTGCTTGCAACACTGATTCCAAGTGTAACTACACAGGTAGCCACTTTCCAGATTATTAATGCACTTGATCTTATGAATACAAGATGGGCAGCAATTGTTCTATATTTGGGAACCGATATCATTGCGGTTTATATTTTCTTGCAATTCCTAGATACCATTTCGCAGGCACTAGATGAGTCGGCAATGCTTGATGGTGCGTCGTACTTTACGATTTATTGGAGAATTATTCTTCCATTACTTATGCCGGCGATCGTCACAGTCATTATTGTAAAAGGTGTCAATATTTATAATGACTTCTATACACCTTTCCTATATATGCCGAAGACGGATTTACAAGTAATATCGACCGCGTTATTTAAATTTAAGGGTCCTTATGGATCCCAATGGGAAGTAATCAGTGCGGGGATTATGATAGCGATTATTCCTACACTTATTATATTCATGAGCCTTCAAAAGTATATTTACAATGGTTTAACAAACGGTTCTGTTAAATAATTATCAAAAAATGGAGAGGGGATTTTACAATGTCAAACGTAAATATTATTGGACAAGCTTTGCCGAACATGCCATGGGAGAACAGACCAGAAGGGGTTACGACACCCGTATGGAGACATTCCGCAAACCCAATTATCGATCGTAATCCGGTGAAAGGAATTGCGCGAATTTTTAACAGTGCAGTAGTGCCTTATGAAGATGGTTATATGGGGGTATTTCGTGCCGAAACAATAAACGGACGTCCTCATTTACATTTAGGAAAAAGTAAAGATGGCTTACAGTGGGAGATTGAAGAAGAAGCGATCGTTTTTACAGATGATAATGGTCAGCCTTATCGACCGAATTATGCTTATGATCCACGCGTAGTAAAAGTAGAAGACACTTATTATATCATTTGGTGTACAGATTTTTACGGAGCTGCTTTGGGATTTGCAAAAACAGAGGACTTCAAAACATTTACTAGACTTGAAAATCCATTCCTGCCTTTCAATCGTAACGGGGTTCTGTTCCCTAAGAAGAAAGATGGTAAATTCTTAATGTTGTCTAGACCAAGTGATAGCGGACATACTCCATTTGGTGATATTTTCCTTAGTGAAAGTCCTGATCTCGTGTATTGGGGGAAACATCGTCACGTCATGAGTAAAGGCGGACAAGGATGGTGGCAATCTGTGAAGATTGGCGGCGGACCAGCTCCCATTGAAACTTCAGAAGGTTGGCTGATGTTCTATCATGGTGTAACGGGTACTTGTAACGGTTTTGTATATAGCATGGGTGCCGTTATCCTTGATAAAGATGAGCCTTCAAAAGTGAAATATCGTTCCTCTACTTTTGTGCTTACTCCGGAGACTTGGTATGAAGAGAGAGGATTCGTTAACAATGTAATCTTCCCTTGTGCCACTCTTCAAGATGCGGATACTGGAAGAATTGCTATCTACTACGGAGCTGCGGATTCTTATGTAGGTGTTGCCTATACTGATGTAAACGAAATTGTTGAATATATTAAAAATACGCATGAAGATATTGCTGACGATCATGAGATTGGCCTCATCTAATAATGGATGTTCTATATTAAATCAACAAGAACTCTAGATTCAAGATTTGCGTTATACCAGTTGTTAATTCCATGCCTTCTAAATGAAGGCATGGAATTAATTTATACAGAGATCTATCATAAATCCGGATTAGGCTAAATCTCTCAACTAAATGGAGGTAACTATGCGTAATTTTAAAAGGTATTTTATTTCAACACTCGCCGTATTATTTATGTTTGGCGCATTTTCATCGGCACTACCGAAAGCGGAAGCTGCAACTGGTTTTTATGTAAGCGGTACCACCCTTTATGACTCTACGGGTAAAGCATTCAAGATTCGCGGTGTTACTCATGCCCACTCTTGGTATAAGGAAGATTCAGCAGAGGCAATGAAAGCAATTGCGAAAACAGGGGCAAATACCGTACGTATTGTCCTGTCAGATGGAACGAAATATACAAAAGATGATGCAGCTGCAGTAAAACATCTGCTTGATTTAGCTGAAGAAAACAAACTGATCGCGATCCTTGAAGTGCATGATGCAACAGGGAGTGACGAATATAGTGCGCTAGATCGTGCGGTAAACTATTGGATTGAACTGAAAGATGTTCTTGCTGGAAAAGAAGACCGGGTACTTATTAACATTGCGAATGAATGGTATGGCACTTGGGACAGCACCGGATGGGCTGAAGGATATAAGAAGGCGATTCCTAAACTGAGAGAAGCAGGAATGAATCACACCTTGATTATAGATTCAGCAGGATGGGGGCAATATCCGCAGTCAATCATCGACAAAGGTAAAGAAGTATTTCAAAGTGATCCAAATAAAAACACGATGTTCTCGATCCATATGTACGAATACGCTGGAGGAACTGCGGAGCAGGTAAAATCTAATATTGATGGGGTTATGAATCAAGGACTTGCGGTAATTGTAGGTGAATTTGGTCATAAACACACCGATGGCGATGTGGATGAAGCGACGATTATGAAGTACTCTGAGAAGAAGCAAATTGGCTGGATTGCTTGGTCTTGGAAAGGGAATGGGGAAGAATGGGCCTATTTGGATTTGTCTAAAGATTGGTCTGGGAATAGTTTAACAAAATGGGGAACAACCGTTGTACATGGTACTTATGGTTTGCAGATGACCAGCACAACGGCACCGATTTTTAAGTAAGTACATTTTTATCAGCTCGTACATGTAGATGGCTCCCACATAGGGGTCATCTTTTTAATTTCACTTTTTCAGGTCAAAATCTCTTATGCTAACGGACTTTTGAATCATTTTTATGGGATAACCATTGAGGCAACTAGAAATAGAAAGACAGAAAATAAGCATTATAGACCATTTACTGTAAGCGTTTTCTTATATAAAATTCAAAATAACTTAATCGATAAAGTTAAATTTATGTATTTTTTATTCCTCGCTGAATAACTTAATTAAAGTTCTGGTTTTACTTTATCTTGGTTTTAGTTCCATCTAGAAGATGAGAATTGAAATAAATAAAAATTAGGAGGTAGTTATATGCTTCGAGTGAAAAAAAGTTTTATTTCCATCTTGGCTGTTCTTACTGTATTTGCCTTTGGAGGGATCGTAGCGAAAGCAGAAGCTGCTGCAGGATTTTATGTAAGCGGAACCAAAATCTACGACTCTACGGGAAAACCTTTTGTGATGAGAGGGGTTAATTATGCACATTCATGGTTTAAGTCTGATCTAAATACGGCCATTCCTGCTATAGCAAATACGGGAGCTAATACCGTACGTATCGTATTATCCAATGGAAGTCAGTACACGAAAGATGATATCAATAGCGTGAAAAATATCATTTCTTTAGTATCACAGCATAAAATGGTCGCTATTCTTGAAGTACATGATGCGACAGGAAAAGATGATTATGCATCACTGGATCAGGCTGTGAACTACTGGATTAGCATCAAGGATGCTTTCATCGGAAAAGAAGACAGAGTCGTGATCAACATTGCGAATGAATGGTATGGAAGCTGGAACGGCAGCGGATGGGCTGATGGATACAAGCAGGCCATTCCCAAGCTTCGTAACACGGGAATTAAAAACACATTAATTGTGGATGCCGCAGGCTGGGGACAGTACCCGCAATCTATTGTCGACTATGGACAAAGTGTATTTGCAGCGGACTCTCAGAAAAACACAGTGTTCTCCATTCATATGTATGAATTTGCTGGGAAAGATGCAGCTACCGTGAAGTCAAATATGGAGAATGTGATAAACAAAGGTCTTCCGCTCATCATTGGTGAATTTGGTGGATATCATCAAGGTGCAGATGTGGATGAAACTGCAATCATGAAGTATGGACAAGAAAAAGGAATCGGCTGGCTGGCATGGTCTTGGCATGGAAACAGTGCCGATTTTAATTACTTAGATCTAGCAACCGGTCCAAATGGAAGTCTTACGAGCTGGGGGAACACCGTGGTTCATGGTACAAACGGGATTAAACAAACTTCAGTTAAAGCAGGTATCTTTTAATCGCTCTATTTATTATGATGGTTATGTTCCATAAGAATAGAAATTATAGTTCTATAAGATTAAGAATATATTTCACTTTAACAAACCCGCCTTCTTTTTGAAGTGCGGGTTTGTTATCATTGATACAGGTTGTAAGGAAAGGAATGTAATACATGAAGAAGAAAGTCATTGTCATCGGTTCAGGAATTCTAGGAGCATCAACCGCTTATCATTTGGTGAAAAAGGGAGCAGAGGTCATTATTATAGACCGCGGTGATAAAGGGCAAGCCACCGATGCTGCTGCCGGTATTATATGTCCTTGGTTATCACAGAGGCGTAATCAAGATTGGTACCAGCTTGCCAAAGCAGGCGCGAGTTTTTATCCTCATCTAATTCAAGAGCTTGAAGCTGAAGGGGAAACAGAAACCGGATATGCGAAAGTGGGTGCTCTTAGTATCCATACAGATGTAGAGAAAATCGTAAAAATAGAGGAAAGAGCACATATTCGTAAGCCAGATGCGCCAGAAATAGGGGAAATCACAAGACTTACAGAGAAAGAAACGCGTGAACGGTTTCCTCTATTAAAAGAAGATTACCATGCTGTACATATTAGCGGTGCGGCTCGCGTTGACGGCCGTGCGCTGCGTGATGCACTGATCCGCTCGGCAGAGCGAAAAGGGGCCGTTTTCATTCATGGGGATGCAGTCCTTGAGTATCAGTCAAACCGAGTAACAGGGGTCACCGTTGGAACCAAGAGTATTTCAGCTGATCAAGTGATCGTGTGTGCAGGTGCTTGGGCTGCATCCTTGCTGGCACCCTTAGGTATTTCTTTTCAAGTAAGTTATCAAAAAGCGCAAATTATGCATGTGCAAGTTCCAGATGATGAGGATACAGATCTATGGCCTGTAGTCATGCCGCCTACGGATCAATATTTGCTTTCTTTTGATAATCAAAAGATGGTTATTGGAGCTACACACGAAAATGATATTGAAGGATATGATACAAGAGTTACCGCAGGCGGGATGCATGAAGTGCTTACAAAAGGGATGGAAGTCGCACCAGGTTTAGCAAACAGTACACTTCAAGAGGTAAGAGTTGGTTTTCGTCCATTTACTCCTGGATTTTTGCCTGTGTTCGGTACGGTTCCGAAGTGGGAGGGGCTGTTAGTCGCCAATGGACTTGGTTCATCAGGCCTGACGATGGGTCCTTATATTGGAAGTCAGCTTGCGAAGCTAGCACTCGGACTGCCGCTTGATATGAATATTGATCCTTATGATGTGCGTAAAGCGATGCAAGGTAACTGAATAAGTCCTTTTAAACTTTCCTATTCACATGAAGAAGTACTTTCCCAGACTCTCTGAATTTGTCATTTATAAAGAATAATAGAGAGAGTGGGCAGAGATAAAGTAAAAGAGTCATGCTTATGATAAGCATGACTCTTTTACTTTATAGAGTATTTTATTTTACAATTTCTGAATCCTTTTTAATCCAACTCGTAATTCCATCATCTTCAATAATAGAAATGACTGCATCAGCGATATCTGGATTTTGCATGAGTTTTTCCTGGATTCGGAATTTGACATCATCAGCATCCGCAAGTGTCAGCCCTTTATGAAGTTCAATTAAACCTTCCACATGGTAATAACGTCCTTCCTGAATAATGCGCATCAGTTGGATATCCGCCACATGCGTATCTGCAAAAATCGTCTGAGACACCTTGTCTTCGATATCTTGAGGGGCAGCAACCCCGATCAGACCAATCATATTGTCATAGCCGACTCGGAAAGCAACGGCAATCATCAAGCAACCAATGAGCGTGGTGACAATTCCATCCATGAGTGCAAAATTGGTGAGTGCAATGACAATGACAGAGATCAAGGCAAAAAGTGCACCTAATACTGCAACCACATCTTCATAGAATACTAACCTTGTTGGCGGGGCAGCTCGACCCACATTTTTGATGGCAGCGGGAACAAGAGCAAATCCTTTCGCCTCAGGAGCGCGCGATTCCTTGAGAATCTCTTTCATCGCTTTAAACAAAATGGCACCATCAATGAGAATATTCAGCACCAGTACACCAATATTAATCCATAGACCACCTGAATGGCCGGTAGGATGCTGCAATAAATGAATCCCTTCATGAATGGTCTCATAGGCCATAATCGTAACGACGATGACAGCAATCATACAGAAAATATTGATTACACGTCCAAATCCAGTAGGGAAGCGATCAGTGGGCTTTTTCTCAGACAATACACTGCCGACAAAGACAAATCCCTGATTAATGGCGTCTGCGAGCGAATGCATGGCTGAGGCGAACATGGCTCCGCTGCCACTGAATATAAATGCTCCACCTTTGCATAAAGCAAGCACCGCATTACCCGCCATAGCGATGGCGGACGAAGCATTTCCTTTCTTTACGAGAGAAATAAAACTTTCTGATTTCGGTTGTTCGATCACTTTTTCTTTTCCTCCTAGAGAACATTTGTAATAGATGTTTTGCAATAAGACAAGTTTGCTTTATATCCATGTTTTTCCATGCAACTGAATTATAACTTTTTTTACCCATTTTGGGTTGATGTAAAAAGCTCTAGGAAACTTTTATTTTTCATTATGTATTACAGCAACACCTTTGATTTTTACAGTAAGATCTATAGTTTGTCAGGTTTCCGTCAACCAGGATACCCGTCATAATAGATCAGGAAGCGTCACAAAGTGATTTGAAAGCGTTTGCTTTGTGGTGTAATCATAAGGGAGGGAACGTAATGAGGAGTAAAATATCAAGTGTATTAGCTTTCATCATGTGCATAACCATCATGGCACCACAAGGTTTATGGCTTCCCAAAGCAGATGCTGCTGCAGTCGGTGATACGGTTGTAAGCAGTGATTTTGAAACAGGAGTTGATCAGTGGTTCAAGCGGGGTTCTGAAACCGTTACACAAAGTACGTATGATGCGCAGAGCGGCAACGGAAGTTTGCTGACAACAGGGCGTACGGCGACATGGAATGGACCAGGGATTAATGTAACAGAAAAACTGGTGAAGGGTGCTACCTATGAATTCTCTATCTATGCCAAATTAAAAGAAGCAGGTTCAGCTACCATTGAATTGACACTGAACCAATCTGATTTGCCAAAAATAGATGGTAAAGAGAATCCGGATACTTACGTCAAAATCGACTCAAATACCGTAACAGAAGCCGACTGGGTACAACTGGTAGGAGAGGTTCAAGTTGATAAGCGTGCGAGCGGATATCAAGTGTATGTACAATCTACCGACAATGCAACGGTTGATTATTACATCGATACGTTCTCTGCTAAACTTGTCAAACTGCCGGAAGACTCTGAGCCAACATTACCGGGTGATGGGGAAATTGACCAACCAGGTAATATATTTGATTTTGAAGACGGCCAAGGTAAATGGATTCGTCGCAATGGAGATGGTCAGATAAGTGTCACTGATCAAGCTAATCATACGACAGGCGGTTCAAAAAGCTTGCTGACTACCATTTCTGAGCAGTATGATGGACCTCTTCTCGATGTACTAAAAAAGATGAATCCAAACGATAAATATGACTTATCCGCATGGGTGAAAATGGCACCTGATTCGCCGCCGACGACCCTTCGAATATCAGTTCAATCAGGCAAAAACAGCTTTTCAAATGTGTCCTCAGACGTACTTGTCACATCAGGACAGTGGATACAGTTGAAAGGTACATATACTGTACCTGCGGCACCTGAAGTACTTAACGTTTATGTTGAATCAGTAGAAAAGCCTGCTGAGGCAAGATCGTTTTACCTAGATGATTTTCAGATATCATTAAGTGCTCCTGCATCGGGTCCAAAGCCGCTGCCAATTCAGACTGACATTGACGCTCTCAAAACGGTTTATGAGCAATACTTCGATATTGGGGCAGCAGTGGAACCTCCTCGATTGAGTGGAAATATTCAGCAGCTTCTTGATTTTCACTATAATTCCGTTGTTGCTGAGAACTCAATGAAACCACAGTCCATGAGTCCGTCCGAAGGGAAATGGAACTTTTCGTCAGCGGATATAATTGCACAGTATGCAATGGACAATAATCTGAATTTGCGGCTGCATACCCTTGCGTGGCACTCACAGGCTGCAGAGTGGATGTTTAAGGATGCAAATGGCGTAGCTCTTGAAGCAACACCAGAAAATAAGAAACTTGTCCTGGATAGACTAACGAATTATATACAAGTTGTGCTTCGCCACTTTAAGGATATGGGAGTTACGATCCACGATATTGATGTAGTTAATGAAGTCATTGACGAAGGTCAGCCGGATGGTATGCGCAGAAGTGAATGGTACCGGTTAACGGGTACAGACTTTATTAAGACTGCATTTATCGTCGCTAGAGAAGAGCTTCCAACTGCGAAGCTGTATATCAATGACTATAATACACACAGTCCGAAAAAACGCGATGCTATGTTTGATCTTGTTATGAAACTTAAAGACGAAGGTGTACCTATCGATGGAGTCGGTCACCAAACACATATTAATATCAGCGGTCCTTCCATTGAGCAAATCTCAGATTCGATTCGAAAATTCGGTGAAGCAGGTTTTGATAATCAATTAACAGAGGTTGACGTATCTGTATACACCAACAATACTACGAGCTATGATACGATTCCTGAGAACTTGCTCGTATCGCAAGGGTACCGATACAAAGAATTATTCAAAGAGTTGATTCGCCTAGATAATCTTGGAAGAACAGATAAGAATCCTGAAGGATGGATTAGCAATGTGACACTCTGGGGCATAGCAGATGATTTTACCTGGCTTCATAACCGTCCGATCGATCGCCAGGATGCACCTTTCCCATTTGACAAACAACATCAAATCAAATATGCATACTGGGGAATGGTTGAAGCGGTAAAAACAATATTCCCTTCCAAACTTCCTGTCTCCGGAAAAGCGGCTACCGCAGCGCAAGGTACACCAAAAGCAGGGGATCCTAAAGATATTGCCTGGGGTACAATTCCGGCTATGAAAACGGAAAGTCTTGGTACACTTGAAGCAGATGTAAAAGTGTTGTGGGACGCGCTTCATTTATATGTTCGAGTGGCAGTAAAAGATAACACGAAAGACTCTACAGATAAGATTGAACTGTTTACGGATGAGGGTGGTAACAATAAACGGACATTTACACGCGATGACTCATCAGTAACTGAAGTAGAAGGTGGATACGTTCTAACAACAGCAATTCCACTGGAAGGAAAGCTCGGAGATAAAGTCAAATTCGATGTAAGAGTAACTGACCATGGTGTTAACGACGGTTCTGAACAGGGCGGCAATGGAATGATCGTATCATGGAGTGACCCGCGAAATGCGCAGGAGCATGATACACAAGGATACGGGGTACTCACTTATATTGAAGCAACGAAAATTGGCACCGCTATCAAAGGCACGCCTATCATTGATGGTGAACTGGATGCAGTTTGGGCGAGTGTACCTGTGTATAAAACGGATGTGAAAGTTGAACAGACAGGTAGTGGAGCAGCCAAAGCAGATTTCCGCACGATGTGGGATGATGAAAACTTATACGTATATGGAATGATCACAGACAGCGTATTAAGCGATGCTATTAAAGAAAGTGCTCATGAACAAGATTCCATTGAAATTTTTGTGGATCAGAATAATGGAAAGACAACAGCATATCAAGATGATGACGGTCAGTATCGTATTAATTTTAAAAATGTGAGAACGACCGCTGGGCATGCATCGGAAGATAATTTCACTTCGCAGACAAAAATTGTTCCAGGAGGGTATGTTGTTGAAGCAGCAATATCACTGGATAAGATTAAAGTGACTCCGAATACGGTAATTGGTTTTGATCTACAGGTAAATGACGATCAGGACGGGGGTTCTCGGGATAGTGTATTCATATGGAATGATCCTACGGGTCTATCTTATACGAATACATCAAGGTTTGGTGTTCTTCAGTTCAAGGATAAGGAGACTGCTCCAAGTCCATCACCAAATCCATCACCTAGTCCAGCACCAAGTCCGTCACCAAACACCAATCAAAATACAAATGAGTCAACTTCAATACAGGTGAGCAAGGATGCGAACGGTCATGCTACCGCAAAAGTGAGCAATGCAGCTTTCACTGAAGCGTTGAAGAAAGTGAAATCAGGCCGAATCTTGTTCGATATTCCGTTACCAAGCGGTACAACAAAGGTGAATGTGAAACTGCCAGTAGATCAGATTAAGACAGCTAAGGCATCTGGTGTCAAGGAATTAGAAATCAATGCGGGTCTAGCTAAGTTAGTTGTGCCTAGCACTTTAATTCCTGATTCGGCGGGTACGGCCGATGCAGAATTCAGCATCGAAAAAGTGGATGACAATTTATTGACGGATGCAATTCGCAGCAAAGTCGGAAACAATCCTGTGTTCGACTTCCAATTAACTATTGGCGGAAAGCAAATCAGTAATGCAAGCAAAAACCAAAAAATTCAAATTGCGATTCCTTATGCGTCAAAAGAAAACGAGAAAAAGGAACAAGTTGTCGTGTACTCCATAAACGGCAACAACAGCTTCCAGATTATTAACAACGGACACTATAATCCAGCTACCTCTATGGTAGAGTTTCGTGTTAATGACTTCAGTAAATTCACAATGGGACATGTAAATGTGAACTTCACTGATTTAAATCAAACGGAGTGGGCGAAAGAGAGCATTTCTGCGTTAGCAGCTCGTAATATCGTGCAAGGCGCAACGGATCAATCGTTTTTACCTCGAAAAGAAGTAACACGTGCTGAATTCGTACAAATGCTGATCAGTACACTTAACCTGGAAGCTACGAATACAGGAGTGAACTTCAGTGACGTAGAGAAGGGGCAATGGTATTCTGAAGCGATTACAGCGGCATATCAAGCAGGAATCGTTCAGGGTAAGAAGAATGGAACCTTTGGCGTCCATGATAAAATCACTCGTGAAGATATGGCAGTTATGACGCTTAGAGCATTAAAGGCGACTGAATTCACGGGGAACACGAACAACCCAGAATCAACTTTTGCAGATCATTCAGCAATTGCGGATTATGCAAAAGAAGCAGTAGCAGCTTTGAAGCAAGCAGGCATCATCAGCGGCATGCCGAATGGCAAATTCCTGCCTAAGGCTACAGCTAGCCGGGCAGAAGCAGCGGTGATTTTGCATCAATTACTAAGTTTGAACTAATAAAATGTAAAAGGGACGTTGTTAACTATTTAGCTGTAAGCTAAATAGTAAGCAGCGTCCTTCTTTTTATGCAGCTCGCTTCACGAAGAGCGTAAATTGAACATCAGCATTCATTCTAGTTCCGTATTCTTATATACCGAATTTAAATTATTATATTTATAAAGTAATTTTCTCGATATAGTATAATGATATGTTCATATAAAGGGATAAGGAGACTTTCATCACAGTGAAAAAAAGTGCAGGGAAATTCAACAAAATTTATGCTATGCAGCTTGCTACCATATTTATCGGTTTTATCATTTTTGGTTTTTCAGAAAACATAAAAGGACCTGCGATTCCACGAATTCAGTTCGATTATATGTTAAATGAATCTCAGCTTGGCACCTTATTATCGCTTAATGCATTAGGTTATTTGCTTGCTTGTTCTTTTACAGCTTACCTGACAAGAATATGGGGAATTAAACTGGTAACGGTTTTATCTTTTGCATCCATGGCTTTCTCAGGTATATTAATATTCTTCTCACAGCAGTATGTCATGTTTTCTGCCTCTTATTTTTTAATGTATATCGGTAACGGGATGCTAGAGATCGGATTAGCAATTCTAGGGGCTCGCATTTTTGTTAAGAACACGGGAACGATGATGAACTTAACCCACGGCTTTTATGGTCTTAGTTCGACGGTAGCGCCACTTATTGCAACAGGTCTCATGCAGGTTACAATTAACGGCCACACACTGGACTGGCGTGGAATGTATCTAGTAATGTTGCTATTATCCTTGATTCCCATTGTTTTCGCGCTGTTTAGTTCTTTTCCTGGCGATGATATTTCAAGAGAAGACCGAGTTCCTCTTAAAACTCTAATTAAAGATCCTGTTTTATGGCTCATGGTGCTTATCCTATCCTTTGGTGTTGTATCTGAATTGGCTGTAGGAGGTTGGCTCGTTAACTTTTTAGAAAAAGCTTACGGTTGGGATACCGTTTCCGCATCGGGAATGCTCTCTGCATTCTTCTTATGTTTTTCACTTGCAAGATTATTGCTTGGACCGTTAACAGACAAAATCGGTTTTACTATATCCTTAACTATTTTTTCAGGCATCTCTGCGGTTTGTACGTTTATTGCTATTTTTGGTGGAAAAGAACTAGCCTTTTTCTTTGCCGCCGCTGGAATAGGTATTGCTATGATTTATCCTACAGTGATGGCTTTTATTGCTAGGAGATATCCTAATGGGAGTGACACGGCGATCACTTTTACGGTAACGCTTATGGGAGTCGGTAGTGTAATTGGTAATTATCTGATCGGGTTAGTAACGGAAATAACAAAAGGTATTTTCGGAGCAGATACTCAGTTGGGGCTATATCGTGGACTCCAGGCCGGGTATGGATTTATCGGTTTATGTGCAGCTTTGTGTATGGTTACAGGAATTATCTTATATATTTATTTAGGTAAAAGGAAAGAGATCATTTAAGTTAAAGATAGGTTTTACATACATCTATTCATAACGAAAGTTATCATGAAAAAAGAGCAACCTTAGTCCAGTTGAGTGACGAACTAAGGTTGCTTTTGATGTTTTTTAGTAATGATCTGTTAACTTCAAAAATTGGCTACCTTATACATAGAGAGAGTTACTCATCAGAGAGATTTATTTATACACACGAACAGGCAGGGAGATTAAGGTTTGCCCTGTTGCTGCAGGCGTTAAATTTTGTTCAAGCTTAAAGTCTGATACGGGTTCAATTCGTGAAAATTTATCCATGAATAACCCGATCCCTATATTCGCTTCCATCCGTGCCAGAGGAGCACCCAAGCAAAAATGAGGCCCATTGCCGAAAGTTAAATGCTGTTTGTTGTTGGAACGGTGAATGTCTAAAGTAAACGGGTTGCTGAATACTTCTTCATCCATGTTCGCTGCGCTCATCCAAGCAACGACGACATCACCTTTCTTTAAGGGAACGCCTAACAAGTCGTTATCTTTTTTGACAGTCCGGTCCATTTTTGCAATGTTAAACCGGAAACGGAGCATTTCTTCTACCGTGTTAGGCAGCAGTTCGCGGTTTGCTCGGACTTCTTCGTATATTTGATCATTGTCATAGAGGAACGAGTAAAACGTGTTCGCGAGTAAATGGCTCGTTGTTTCGATGCCAGCACCGAGAATAAACATCGTCATTCTTACAATCTCGTCATCCGTTAGACGTTCCCCGTCTACTTCAGCCTGGATCAGATCCGATATGATGTCGTCCGCTAGATTTGATCGTTTCTGTACAATATAAGGGAAGAGATAATTATAGTATTCCTTGGCGGCTTCGCGTTTTAATTCATTTACCTTTTCTGCATTCTCTTTTGGAATGGGGAGGAATAAATCGTATACCCAGTTCTGGAATAACTCACGGTCTTTAGAAGGGACACCTAACAGATCGGCAATCACAATTGTAGGAAGGGCGCTGGCAAAATCTTTAACAACATCAATGACTTGTTTCTCTTCTATATCGCTGAGAAGCCCATTCACAATTTCATGAATTCGAGGCTCCCATAATTTTAAACTGCGCGGTGTGAAAGCAGCTGAAAGTAACGAACGGCTTTTTCTGTGTTCAGGAGGATCGGACATAAGATTCACTTTGCCCATATGTTTTCCCTCATCATTATCAGCACCAACGCTGATGGTAGTACGTGTTCTTACACTGGAGAAATGTTCATAATCACTAAGCACTTTTTTTACATCTTTGTACCGATATACATTCCACGTATTCGTTGCTTCATTAAAGCTTACCGGTTCATTTTCTAGTTTGTTCTTATACCATTCGTAAGGATTAAATTCGTGGGTAGGTGATTGAAATTGAGTGATTTCCTCTAAGGAGATGATTTCATTTTTCATGTCGTATCCTCCTCTGATTTTTGAATTGATGTTCCTTACTGGCAAGTTGTGTTAAATTAACATATGTTATTTTAACACAGGAGAGTAAATTGGTGATACATCCCAACGACCCATGGCTTAAAGTCTAGTACCTATTAAAAATATGTCGAATTCTGATTGAATTAAGACTAGCGGTTGTTTCGATAACAAGGCATAATTCAGATACAACAGTAATTAATGAAAGGGAAGCGTTCATGTATATCGAACTACTTATATTAATGCAGATTGAAGAATCTCCGAAATATGGATACGAAATTAAAAAAGAAATACAGAATGATTTAGGATATTTAACGGATGTTAATCACAATATGCTATATCCGACGTTGCGGCGTTTTACAGAGCAAGGTTTTGTTACGAAGAAGATTAATGAACAAAATGGGAGACCCAATCAATATGTATATGAAATTACGGATTCTGGTCGAAGAAAGATTACCGATTTAATAAATGCTTTTTCGGATAAAGAGTCGAAGCATCAAATTGAGTTTTTGATCAGGGTATCTCTTTTTCAGCGAATTTCGAAAGAAAACCAGCTTCGAATCTTGAATATGAGAAAAAAAGATCTGGAATTACTCGAAGCAGATCTTACGAAATGGCAAAAGAAACATGTTCGTGATATGTACAGGTATGAAGTGTTACAACTATCCATCGCTCAGGTGAGAGGTGAGATGAAATGGATACAAGAGCTAATTCGTAAGGAGGGGGAGTAGAAGGAGTCAACTTCTGTTCTCTTTTTATAATGTGATAAAAAATAAAATTCTTGACATTTACTCCTAGTGATACAGGTGCTTGACAGCCGTTTGTTATACTATAACTACTACCCATTCATAGGAGGCATTACATGTTTCAACATAGTAATCAGCATTACGAAGAAGTTAACTTCAGCACTCAAGATTTAAGGTATGGAGAACTCATCAGCTGTACATTTTATCGTTGTTCGTTCATGAACGGTTCATTGGAAGAGATCACGTCCAGCAACTGCCGGTTTATGGAGTGTGATTTTCGTGGAGCATCTCTGAACGGTTCCATTCATAAAGAAAGTGCATTTGAGAATTGCAACTTTAAAGGAGCTAATCTTTATGTTTCGAAATTTGAACAATGTAAAATGACGGGCTCCGATTTTTCAGGTGCAGATATTGATGGCATCACGATCGTCGAAGGGGATTGGTCATATACAAATCTAAGACATTCCCGGCTTAATAAACAGGATTTGCGAGGAGTTAAGTTTTATGAAGCTGACTTGTCAGGTGCCAATCTGGAAAAAGCCGATTTAAGAAATAGTGATTTAACAATGGCAGTATTAGCTAAAGCGAATATGCAGGGGGCTGACCTAAGAGGATCTGCGATGCAAGGCGTGGATTTCAAAACGCTGAGCATTGCAGGCGTGCGAATGGACACGGATCAGGCGGTATTGTTTACACTTTCTCATGGAGCAAAGGTGGACTAACGAGCGGAACTAGAGAAAACAAAAGATAACACCGGTATAATGCTGGTGTTTTTGTCTTTTTTAAATCTAATGTTTTTTACGCAAAAATAAGTAAGAACCGTCTTACATAAGACGGTTCTCCAAAGATTCGATTGCAAGGAGTAGTGCAGTTAAGCGACGCTCATTTAATGTTTTTTGAGAACTGCCTTCTTTTGCTTTTGTTATTTGTTTTTCAATAGAGGGAAGGATACCTTGCAGGACTTCTTTAGAAGTCAATATGATTTCTTCGTTATAGTTAAAATCCTCCTCATTCCAAGTCCCTTTTAAGCTTTCTAAACCAATCTTCACTGCGTTCAGTCTTTTTTTGACAAGAGTTGTGCTTGAACCTTTTTCTGTCATGGTTTTATAAGCATTCGTAAGTTTATTCATCGTTGACTCCAAGGATTTAATGGACAAATCCTGGATTTCTTGGCTAACCGTATTCATATACAAACCACACTTTCATTTTAATAAACCAACATCCTTTAACAAGTTGCTAAACGCTTTGCTCTCACCTTGGCATTTTCCGAATACTCATCCTTTATCTTTTCTAAACTTTGCTGGGCTTACCCCTATCATTCTACGAAACAGATTGGCAAAATGATTATAGTTATTAAATCCTACATCATGTGCTGCTTCGGTTGCCGTTCTCCCCATATGTTCCATATAGATAGCAGCCTGCTTGATTCTCATTCGATTCACATGTTCAATCATACTTTCACCCATTTCTTCTTTAAAAAGATGAGACAGTCTTGAAGAAGATAAGCCGGCGGCATCTGCTAAATCTTGAATTCGTATCTCGTTATTCATAGAGTGAGACAGGTTTTGCAAAGTAAGGATGATTCGCGGGTCGTGCTTTCTATGTAATTGCTGTGCGAGTAGCAGGATAATCTCCCGAATTGTATTTTCACATAAAGCATACCAATAATCCGATCGCTCTCTAGCATGATAGAGGATATGTTCCAATCCATCGGTAACTCGTTGCTGGGTATATCCATCCGGGATAGGTACGATAAGAAACTCTTCCTGAGGCAAATAACTTATTTCCATGAGTTTATGAAAATGAACCCAGATAAAGTTCCAACGACAGCCTTCCACTGTACCATATTCATGAGGAGTGTCGGCACGTAGTAGTCCAAGTTCTCCTGCATGTATATGTTTACACCCCTCTGGTGTATGGAAATATCCTTCCCCTTCGAGTGTGTATACCATGAGCCAGTCTCCCATTCCCTTGGGGCGGCTGTGACTATATGTGTCGTCTTCATTAAAATGTCCGCTCAGAATATCTCCATAACGCGTAGCTGTATAATTCACAGTTCGATATTGAGGAGCCATGCATTGTCCTCCTAATTCGAGATCGGTAGCAGAATCCATGCAGTTTACAGCAAGAATCCTACTTCTTATCTATTATGGATTCCTGTAAGCTGTTGTCAACCGATAAGGTATGTTTAATAAGGAGATGAGTAGCCGTGAACAAAGAGTTGAAAACGCTATCCCCCGATCAGTGGAATCTGTTTCAAAAGGAAGGGTATATCATCGTAAAAGGGCTGTTTAGTGAAGAGGATCTATGCCGGATTGATGATACATTTGATGATATCAGTAATTCATTTATTCCAGGTTATTTCGAACCTGATTTGGAGACTGCTTCAGGCGATCCACTGAAACGGTACCCAAGGGTCATGCATCCGCACCGTTTCAATGAAACGGCTAAATCCTACATGCTGCATAAACCGGTACTTGAAGTACTTGAAGATCTCTATGGTGAAGAAGCGCTAGCTGCACAAAGTATGTTCTATTATAAGCCACCCGGCTCCCGAGGTCAGGCACTGCATCAAGATAATTTTTATTTACAGGTAGAGCCTGGCAACTGTATAGCGGCTTGGACTGCCATTGATCCTGCTACACTTGAGAATGGCGGACTGCTTGTAGTACCTCAAACTAGCGAACATGATATCGTATGTCCGGAAGAGGCGGATTCCAAAGAATCTTTTACGACGCACTATGTGAAACCGCCAAAGGATACATCAGCCATACCTGCAATTATGGATCGTGGAGATGTATTATTTTTTAATGGGAATCTTATTCACGGTTCGTACCGGAACAAAACAAAAGATCAATTCCGCCGCGCTTTTATCTGCCACTATGTGGGTGCATCCGCCACTCATATCAGTAATCATTATCGTCCTCTGTATCGTGCAGACGGTTCTGCCATTGATCTTGAGATAAATCCGGATGGGGGACCTTGCGGTGTAGAGTTCGATAATGTTTATCCTCATTAATCATGTGCACTCAAATGGGATTAAGACGGAAAACTCTATATCAATTACCAATTGTGAACGCTATAATATGATCTATATGAATTGCCTATTATGAAAGACTAGACGAAGGAGGTAGGAAAATAATGATCCTGATTCAATCAGAGTGTGAGTGGGCAACAAAGGTGGCTGCTTCCATCATGGAACGAACACCTAAGCTGTATGAGGGTGAAGGCTATAATGGAAAATGGTCATATGATTACGGTGTAATATTGAAAGGATTCGCGAAACTGTGGCAGATTACCGGTGAAGCTCAATATTTTCAGTACATTCGGGACAATATGGATCATTTCATACAGGATGATGGTACGATTCGAGGATACCGTCAGGAAGAATATAATATTGATCATATAAACAATGGTAAGCTTCTGTTTGTACTATACAATGAGACAGGTGAAGAAAAATATAAAAAGGCTGCTGCTCTCCTTCGCGATCAACTTCGCAGCCATCCGCGCACTTCGGAAGGCGCTTTTTGGCATAAACAAGTATACCCTCATCAGATCTGGCTGGATGGGCTTTATATGGGATCGCCTTTTTACTTAGAGTACTTGCTGAATTTTGAACAGGATGGTGATATTGGAGATGTGACCCGGCAATTTATTCTTTGTGAACGGCATACCAAAGACGAACAGACGGGACTCTTATTCCATGCTTGGGACGAGAAACGGGAACAGCCGTGGGCAGATCGGGTAACGGGATTATCACCGAATTTTTGGGGAAGGTCACTTGGTTGGTATGTGATGGCTTTAGTTGATGTCCTGGAACTTTTGCCAGCAAATCATCAAGATCGAGGGGAGCTTACTCGTATCTTGAATGATACTTTAGACGCTCTTCGTGAGGTGCAGGATCCGGATTCGGGTGTATGGTATCAAGTAGTAAATGAAGGGTCACGCAAAGGTAACTATTTGGAAGCTTCCGCTTCCAGTATGATTGTATACGCGATTGCTAAAGGGCTTCGTCTGAATTTGCTTTCTTCGGAATGGTTGAATGTATTAGATCAGGCCTATGCTGGTCTTATTGCTGAATTTATTCTGGAGACAAAAGAAGGCTGGGTTAACCTGAATAAAAATTGCCAGGTTGCAGGACTTGGTGGCAATTCCCGCCGAGATGGAACTTATGCCTACTATATCAGTGAACCGATCATTACGAATGATCAAAAGGGACTGGGAGCATTTTTGCAGGCAACCACGGAATATGAGAATCTAAACCGGCCTACTCACTAAGCCATATAAAATCAAAAGTTAAATAATCAGAGGATGTATACTGTAGAAGTCGCCAAATTTGGCGGCTTTTTTGTTTTTTGTTTTTTGTTTCATACTTGAATTCTATTAGTAAGGGTCAGCAAGCAGTTAATCATGATACATACATATGAAAAATAATAAACATCATGTCTATCAACTATTCTAGTGAATATAGACGTATTTCCGTAACGGAAACTCACTTCCTTCCATAGTATATAAAATAGATTTTGAGACAGTGGAGGGAGAATTATGGAAGCAATACGTTTACTCATGATTATAGATAAGTTCGAGGTAGGTGGAACAGAGACATATGTATCCGCTGTCGTAGAAGAATTGTTGAGACGTAAGATTGCTGTCTATGTAGCAGGTAAACCAGGTAATCTACTGTCAAAGTTTAAAGCGATTGGTTGTCCTACTTTTACGAATATTCGTAATCAGGAAAAGTTTGAGAGATGGATTGTAAAACATAAGATTAACATGATCAATGCTCACCACGAAACGACGGGAACACTCGGCAGCCAACTCAGCAAGAAACTGAAAATCCCATTTATATTCACCATCCACGGAACCTACTATCCACGCTCCCTGATTAATAGAGTCATGAAGAAATGCGACGAACGTAAGGCCGTAATCAGTGTCAGTTTTCCCGTGAAAAAATGGCTTGAAGAAAAAAACATCTCCTCCATTGTGATCCCAAACGGTATCAATACAGAACAATTTATATATAGCAAAAATAGAGAACTTCTCAAACAGCTTGGCATACCTAGAAAATCGAGAGTGCTCTTGTATGTCAGTCGCTTAGAAGACGAAAAAGGAGATGTCTGCAAAGATTTCATTCGAGCGGCTCAGCGTTTTATGGATAAAGAAGCGGATGTACAGGTGGTAATCGTCGGCGGTGGTCCCGATCTGAATAGTGTACAAAAACTGGCTGCAAAAAAACACGCTCAGCGAATTCATATATTAGGAGAGAGACTAGACACGGTCTCACTATTCTCCATCAGCGATGTGGTAATTGGTACAGGAAGAGTTGCCCTTGAAGCCATGTCCTGTAAACGCCCAGTGATTGCGATTGGCAGTAAAGGGGTCTTTGGTATTGTGAAACCAGAAAATTTTAATGTGGCCTGGAAGTATTATTTTGGGGATCACAGAGCTAAACAAACGGCGGATACGAAAAGAATTGAGCGATTAATCGGTGCTGCACTCCGTTCAAAGAAAACATCTGCCGTATGGGGAGACGCAGGACGAGAGTTTGTTAAGAATAAGTTTCATATATCAGGTATCACGGATAAGTTACTCGCTGTATATCACAAGATGGTCTAAAGAAGCTGGGGGATTGCTTTATGATAAACAAACTTATGATTGTCGCTCATCCGGATGACGAGATTATCTTTGGAGGAGCTTTTCTTTTAGCTGAAAAGGGATGGAAGGTCATTTGTGTAACAAATGGCGGAAATAAAGTTCGTTCCAAAGAGTTTAGAAAAGTGATGAAAGACATTGGAGCTAAATATGAAATGTGGGATTACAAGGATAAATGGGGAGGAGATTTTAACCGTAAGTCGTTAAAGAAAGATATAGAGAACGTGCTTAAAGCGAGTCCCGAGATTAACATGATCGTTACCCATAGTAAGGGAGGAGAGTACGGACACTCGCAGCATAAAGCTCTGCATGAGATTGTGAAAGAGATTGCACCCGATAAACTATATATTTTCAAACGTTCGAAGCAAAAATTGGACAAAGGAGTATTGAGGCGAAAATATACGCTGCTCAAACGATATAAAAGTCAGGATATTGATTGGTTGAAAAAATATATTGAATACGAGAATATACGAAAATACAAATAAAATCGGATTTCCTTTTCTGAATATCATGGCGAAAAGGGCTGTGAGATGATCTCCATACGGAGTTCTCAGACAGCCCTCTACCTACCATTAGGATGGTTTGCTAAATTCTCTAATAGATGAGAAGTTAGGATGATTTATGAGAAAAAGGGTTAGCATACTCCTCATAATCATCAGGAATATTAGCAGTTGCAAAGTTTGTGAAATCATCTGTGTAGGCGACGAGTTCGCAAGATTTCATATATTGTTTGGTGGCTCTTTTTTGCGTGTGAGATTGTATGTTTTTTCTGCGAACACAAACGTAATTTTTACTAGACACATAATAGATCTTATACCCAGCGTTGTAACACTTTTTCAACCATTTCGCGTCAGATCCTCCGATGGTATCCTCCGGAAACTTGATTTTTTTCCATACGCTTTTTCGAAAGAATAATGTTCCGCCTTTCAGCCTTCTTCCGAGCATGTGTTCTTTTCCTTGACGGTACTCCATGAGCGCTTTCTTTTCCTCGAAGTATACATAAGTGGAATGTTTACCGACGATCGGTGCTTTTTTTGCCCTCAAGGCGAGAAGAGATTCTTTTAAATAATGGGGTCCATAGTAATCATCATCATCGAATTTTGCGATAAAAGTTCCCTTTGCTCTTTCAATGGCCCAATTCAGACATTTTCCTAAAGTGTAACGCTCGGGGAGCTTGTAGACTCTCACATTATCATATTCTTTTGCTTTTTTCTTCCATGCTTTAAGACTCATACTGTCATTATTCAGGATAATGATTAGTTCTTTATTCTGCCACTCCTGCCGTTCATAATTCGAAAAAATGTTGTCCATGAACTCGGGTCTCATGGTGCAAGCGATGATGGAAGCCATATTATCTGTTCAACTCCTTATCTATAATCGCTTTTTTTTTACTCCATGTAGAATTTTTCGTTACTTTATATTTTTTCTTTTTGATTACCTTTTTATAAAGCTTTAAAAAGTTATCTGTCATTACTTTATCTGAATAATATTTCTTAACGTACAAGCGGCACGTTTTTGGGGAGGGATAAGATTTACCACTTTTCACTTTGCGCGACATCTCATTCACATTATTACAGAGTAGCTGTGGCAAGCCATGAAGGACTTCAGGAATGGCTCCTGCTTTGAATGCAAGCACGGGTGTGCCGCAAGCTAATGCTTCAATGAGAACTAAACCGAAAGGTTCATTCCAAGTGGAAGTAAATAGGACACAGCTTGCTTCAGATAACAGTTTCATTTTCTGAGCGCCGCCAACAGGACCAATAAACCGGATCTTGTCATTTAAATGAGGTTTAATTTGTTCATTAAAGTACGCTACATAATTTGGGTTGTTATTAAAGGTCCCTGCGATAATCAGCTCTTTGCCTGTTTTCTGCGCGACCTCAACGGCAAGATGAACACCTTTTCCACTCATCATTCTGCCAATAAAGAGTAAGTAACCTTTTTTCTGCTTTTTATAAGGGTAGTCACTTAGACGGATTCCATTATGAACATAATAGCCTTTTTTGTTGATGTCTCTTATTTTTTTGCTGACAAACACAGGGATTTGGCTTCCTGCCGCGCTTTTAGAATGTGAATTACGGATGGTGGGAATAGGAGGGTTAGACTTGGCTACGATGCCGTAGTGGTCATGAATGATATCTACATCAGAAGGAGTGTTTTTAATGATAAATTCTAGTTGTTCTTCTTTACTATCTGATGGATATTCAAACGTTTTCGTCGCACGGGTGTTCGATCCTTTTTTTGCAAAGAGAATCACTTCATGCCCCCGATTAACTAATTCTTCCGTAAGATAATAAACATCTCGCTGCGTACCGCCGTAATCGATAGGCGGTACGGGAAGTGAATTTGTTGATACTTGAACAATCTTCAAAATGAATCTGCCTCCTTTGAACTAGCCGAAGCTAAGCCTTGCTACTCCACATTCTATGCTGATTGCTTTGGGATGGAATGGGCCTTTTTAGAACCTATTAAACTAATGACTCTTTCTCCTTTAAGGTACGAGAATCCAATCCAAAGCTATTTATTTTTCATAGAATATTGAGAATGTAGTAATGAAAGGAGTGTGCGATCCTTTGAAAGGACTAATCTTATGTGCAGGAAAAGGAACTCGGTTATATCCGTTCACCATTTCTCATCCTAAAACATTGATTCCTGTAGCGAACGTCCCATTGCTTCACGGATGCATTGATAAATTAATCGATCAAAACATAACCGAGATTGGGATCGTGATCCATCCTTCTCAGGAATCTAGTATCAGAGAAAGTGTGCAAAAGATGAACGGGCAAAATATCAGAATTACGTATATCTATCAACTAAGGCCCGCTGGCATTGCAAATGCAATCTTGCAGGCGAAGGATTTTATCGGTCAGGATTCATTTATATTGCTGCTAGGAGATAATCTAATCTCTACTTCACTCCAGATACTCAAAGATCAAGTGGATACAGAGAAAAATGATGCTGCTTTATTGTTAGCCGAGGTGGATTATCCTCAAGATTATGGAATTGCCGAGGTGGTTGGCTCAAAAATAGTACGGCTGGAAGAAAAACCGCAAAAGCCTAAATCCAATTTAGCTGTGCTGGGTGCTTATGCGTTTTCAACATCGGTATTTAAGGCGGCTGAATCGATCCAGCCATCTGCTAGAGGGGAATATGAGATCACGGATGCGATCCAGTGGCTGATTCAGGAAGGGTATCCGGTAGCTTATCAGAAGACAGAAATATCGAGTATTGATGTAGGAACAGTGGAGAGGTGGATTGCAGCCAACCGAAAAATGCTGAAAGAAATGCCATCTGAGAGCTATATTCATCCTTCGGTTATTGTAAAAAATAGTACCATTTTTGGACCTGTCTCTATTGAGCAAAACAGTGTTATAGAAGATGCGGTTATAGGTCCTTATGTATCCATTGGAGAGAACTCGACAATAAATGGCTGCTCTATACAGGACAGTATCCTCCTCAGTGATGTTCACATAAAGAAAATAGGGCAGCCCATTCGGAAGATGGTAATTGGCTCAGGTTCTACTTGGGTCGGGATCGAACAAAAAGGAGAAGATCTAGGATGAATATACTTGTGATTGGCACGGGGTATGTTGGAACAACAACAGCTTTGGTGTTTGCCGAAATGGGATGGAAGGTTACGGGGCTTGACACAGATCAGCAGAAATTAGATCAACTGCAAAAGGGCATCCTATATTTTCATGAACCTGGCTTAAAGGAACTGCTTATAAAACATAATAATTCAGGTCAACTTCAATTCACTTCAAATAAGAAAGAAGCCATCCAAAAGAATGACGTTATATTTATTTGTGTTGGGACCCCTTCACGTCCGGACGGGAGTGCAGATCTATCCTATGTGAAACAGGTGGCAGAAGATGTGGCTTATCATATGAATGGCTATAAACTTGTTGTAAATAAAAGTACAGTTCCCGTGGGAACACAGGAAAAAGTTACGGAATGGATCTCGGAATCGAATAGGCATGCACATCCTTATGATGTCGCTTCTAACCCTGAATTTTTACGTGAGGGAAAGGCATTAGAAGATTCATTACATCCTGACCGTATTATTATTGGAACGGAAAGTGACCGAGCGGCGAAATTGCTTCAGAAGCTGTATTCCTCTATGAATTGTGAAATGATCGAAACGACCCCGCGCACGGCCGAACTCATTAAATATGCATCCAATGCATTCCTTGCCACCAAAATCTCTTATATGAATGAACTTTCCAGGTTAAGCGATCGACTAGATGTAGATATCAGAGAGGTAGCCAAAGGCATGGGTCTCGATCTTAGAATTGGGTCAAGATTCTTGCAAGCCGGAATCGGCTATGGAGGGTCCTGTTTTCCTAAGGATGTATCTGCGTTACAGCAAACGGCTGAAGAGAATGGGATGAAACTGCACATATTAGAACAAGTGGTCAACGTAAATAAAAGCCAATATCTATACTTGCTTGATAAAGCAAAGAATAGACTAGGAGATTTTGCAGGCAAGAAAGTAGCTGTTCTAGGTTTAGCATTTAAACCCGACACTGACGACATCCGTGAAGCTCCGTCACTTCGTTTAATTCAGGACTTACTCGATCAACAAGCTACCGTTCATCTATATGACCCGATTGCCAAACTACCCGCTGGTTTCACACATGAACATCTGACCGTTGTTCCTATGGCTGAAGACGTATTTAAAGAGGCAGATGTAGTATTCATATGTACCGAATGGGCAATGTTCCAAGACCTAGACTGGAAATCATTGTATCAGCAAATGAAGCAGCCCAACCTTTTTGATGGACGGAATATGCTTGACGCGGAGACTATGAAGTCATTAGGTTACTACTATGAAGGCATTGGTTATAAGTAGAAGACAAAAATAGCGATCACAGGAGTGAATACATTCTATTAATGATGTTCATATAGGGAAAAGTGATGTTCTAATAGGGACAAGAGCTTATTATACTAGCTGCCAATTTGGCGGCTTTTTTCTTGTAAAACACGTAAACTAAATGTCATCTGAATGTAACTTTCATAGAAATGATCATGTTACTATGTATATATTACAAATTATACCAGGAGAATGATGCGACATGAAAAAACGATTAAAAGTCATAATGGTGACATGTTCCGCATTTGTATTGATATCCGGTTCTGCTGTCGCTATGACATCCTTGCCACAGATTTATATTAATAATGAGGAATATGCAAATTCCTATGGAAAATTAAAAATCGAAAAAGGTACGGCGATGATTTCTTTGCGCACCATGGTGCAGCTGTTTAAAGGAGAAGTGACATACAAAGACCACGGTATTTATATTACCCTTCCAGAAGCAACTCATTTAGCTAGACAAGTAGATGGTCTGATGAATGGGCTTGCTGCAACAACACCGGAAGAAGCAGCGAATACATGGATTCGCGGAGTTCAGCGTAGAAGCGGTCCAACTCAGTATGCAGTGATGACTTCAGAGTTGCAGAAAAAAACCAAACAAGAATTTGAAGATCATTCCTGGGTTACAGGCGGATCGAGTCCGCATATGGGAACGGTAACGAAGATGGATTCAAAAACCTTGTCAGCAGACAAAGTACAAATTTCATTTGCCTATCCGCTGGTCGTACCTGCTGATGGGATTGTAGATTATGGGAAAGCTGTCCTCACTATTGTGAGAGCAGGTGACCCTGAATATTGGGCGATCTCGGAAATATCTTTACAAGATCCCGGGGATACGGGTCTTATGATTGGTGCTAATCTGATTGATTAGTAGGCCAGCTTCTTCAATTGAAGAAGCTTTTTTCTTGTGGTATTCTTGATAATGCAAATCGTAATATAAACATGTAATTATATGTTTTTCTTCTTAATGAATTGATATCGTTTTGCTTTGCCGATCCTTGTGATCGGTTTTTTATAATTGGAGGAAGGAGATACATAGGAATGAAAGGTACAAACGATTTAACTCAAGGCCCAATTATGCCGACCTTAATGAAATTAGCGCTTCCTATTGTGGCGACGAATTTCATCTCCACCACTTATGGACTTGTGGATATGATCTGGGTTGGAAGACTTGGTAGCGGACCCGTTGCGGCGATTGGTACAGCAAGTTTTTTTATCAATTTAGCAATTGCATTATCTACCTTGATAACGATTGGTACGGGGATTAAAGTATCTCATTGTATGGGAGCAGGTCAGGAAGACAAAGCTAAGTCATATGTGAAAAATGGATTTGTGATGTCTGTTTTGTTAAGTGTACTGTATATGATTTTTGTTTTTCTTGCTCAGGACCAGCTGATTGGTTTCTTTGATCTTGGAAGTAGTGAAGTGGAACGAATGGCAAAACAGTTTCTACTCATCTCTATTTTAGGAACGGTTTTTTCCATACTGAATACGTTATACGCTACGATACTAAATGCAATGGGGAACAGTAAACAACCATTTCGAATTTATACGATTGGACTTATTTTAAATATTGTCTTGGACCCATTCCTCATCTTCGGTTTTGGAAGTTTTGAAGGATGGGGTGTCGTAGGGGCTGCTATTGCGACACTGACAGCAAATATCGTTGTGACCCTGTTATTTTTCTTGCAGACTCGTCATTCTAATCTGGTTACAATTGCACTTGTATGGGATGCCAAGCTTTTAAAAGAAGTCATCCGCATGGGGGTGCCGATCACGATCCAACGCGTTACTTTTACGATGATTTCAATTATTATTGCAAAATTAATTGTACGTTTTGGAGCGGAGGCCATTGCTGTACAAAAAGTAGGAATTCAAATCGAATCGATCTCTTATATGACCATTGGAGGTCTACAAGGTGCGATCGCTGCCTTTTTCGGACAAAATTATGGGGCCCGGCGGATGGATCGTATCCATGAGGGGTATGCCAAAGCGCTCTCGCTGACTTCTGTATTCGGTATTGTTATTTCTCTTATTTTTATACTATTCCCAGAGCAACTGTTTTCTCTATTCTTATCAGATGCGAAGAGTCTCGCTCTTGGAACGGATTATATGCGAATCTTAGGCTATTCTCAGTTGTTTATGTGTCTCGAACTTATGACAGTGGGTGCATTTAATGGAATAGGTAAAACGCATATTCCTCCGTTATTTAGCATCACTTTTACAGCACTAAGAATACCGCTCGCTATCATTTTATCGGAACCTTTCGGTTTAAATGGGATATGGATGGCAATTGCACTAAGCAGTGTGTTTAAAGGTCTGGTTCTCGTCTATTGGTTTAGAAGATCTTTACGCAAAATGGCGGTTCCACAAACGGTGATCTAAAACAAGAAGGAAGGTTCATTCATGAGATTACTAGATCATAAATTCATCCAAACAATAAGGGAACACTCATTACAAGAAGAGTTGCTCCAAGGTCGATTTGGACTGGAGAAAGAAAATGTAAGGGTTAATCAAGAGGGGAAACTTGCCTTAACTCCTCATCCAGAAGCTTTTGGAAATAAGCTCGAGCACCCTTATATTCAAACGGACTTTTCGGAGAGTCAAATGGAAATGATTACGCCCACTTTTGAATCGATAGAGGAAGCTTATTATTTTTTAGAAGCGCTGCAAGATATCGTATCTCACGAATTAATGGAGAAGGGGGAGTATTTGTGGCCGAGCAGCAATCCCCCAATGCTGCCAAAAGAAAATGAAATTCCAATCGCGCAAATGAACGATCCGATTGCGGATGAATATCGTCATGAGCTAGCGGATAAATACGGGCGGAAACGCCAGCTGCTTAGCGGAATTCATTATAACTTCTCGTTTGAAGAACGTTTTCTTCGCAAATTGCACCACATCGAAGGCGGCAGCGAAGAATACAAATTGTTCAAAGATGCGGTTTATTTTAAAGTAGCACGCAACATGCTTCGGTACCGCTGGATGCTGATCTATTTAACGGGGGCAAGCCCTGTGTTCGATAGAACTTATATGGATATTTGTGTAGCGACAGGACATTCCGATGATAACGAAAGCTATTATTTTCCGAATATGAATTCACTGCGAAATAGCTCATGTGGCTATCGAAATACAAAACCGATCAGGGTTTCTTATGATTCTGCTAAGGAGTATGTCCGTGATTTAAAAGAGTTGATTCAGAAGGATGAATTACTAAGTGTAAAAGAATTTTATAGTCCGGTTCGTATCAAAACAGCAAAAGGCATAGATCCGCTGCAAGAACTGCTAGAAGATGGAGTCGCTTATTTGGAACTGCGATTCATTGATTTAAACCCGCTGCATAAGAATGGAATTAGTATCGATACCTTAAGACTTATTCATTTTTTCTTACTCTTTATGCTGCTGAAGAAGGACGAGCCGTTTAGCGAGCAGGATCAAAAGATGGCTGATTTGAATCATGATCAGTTAATTACACATGGGATGACTGGCCATTTACACGACATAGAGAACAGTAACAAATGGATGAAAGAGACTGCGCTCACTTGCATAGAAGAAATGGAAGAGATGGTGGCTCTTTTGTTCCCTGAAAAAGAAAAGTATGTGCAAATTCTTGAGAACGCGAAACGAAAAATTAGGCATCCAGAACTTAGTGCTGCTTCGATCGTGAAGTCCGAAATTCAAAAATCTTCGTACCTTACGTACCATCTCGAAAAAGCGAAAGAATACGCCGAGCAAAGCATTTTGGCGGGATATCGTTTTTCCGGATATGAGGATCTTGAACTATCTACTCAACTTCTTCTAAAAGCAGCAGTAAAACGCGGGATAAAATTTGAAATACTAGACCGAGAAGAAAACTTTGTTGTATTAACCAAAGGAAATCATAAGGAATACGTGAAGCAAGCGACAAAGACATCGTTAGATTCGTATAGCACCGTCTTGATTATGGAAAATAAGGTCGTTACTAAGGCTGTACTATCTCAGCATGGCATACGCGTTCCGTCCGGTGAAGTGTTTCATAGTTTAGACGAAGCTAAACAATCGTATGATATGTACCGAGGTAAACCAATCGTGATTAAGCCGAAATCGACCAACTTCGGACTTGGTATTACAATTTTTAACGAAGAATATTCTAGAGAAGACATGGATAAAGCTTTCGAGATCGCTTTTACGCATGACCGAACCGTTCTTCTTGAAGAATTCATGACAGGAAAAGAATATCGTTTTCTCGTAATGGGGGATGAGGTTGTGGGCGTGCTGCACCGGGTTCCTGCCAATGTCGTGGGGGACGGTGTTCATACTATTCAGGAATTGGTTCATGAGAAGAATAAGGACCCACTTCGGGGAAGAGGGTACAAGACACCTTTGGAGAAGATCCAGCTTGGAGATTCAGAAGAGATGTTCCTGAAGAATCATAATAAAGGGTGGAACGATATTCCTGCAAAAGAGGAAGTCATCTATTTAAGAGAAAACTCGAATATCAGTACAGGCGGAGATAGCATTGATTATACGGATGAGGTAGATGTTAGCTATATGCGGATTGCGATTCAATCGGCAAAGGCTGCCGGTGCGACCATCTGCGGAGTGGATATGATGATTGATGATGTTCATGTTCAAGCGACAGAATCGAATTACAGCGTTATCGAAATCAACTTCAATCCTGCGATTCATATTCACTGTTACCCATATAAAGGAAAGAATCGGAAGGCGAATGAAAAAGTGCTTGATCTGCTGTTTAATAAGGGTCAACTGTAATTCGAATGAAATTGATTAGATTAATTTTAATATAGACATTACCGGATAGTATTGTCCCCTTCAAGCAGCAACTTATAAAGAAGACTCATGTTATCATGTAGAAATGAGTGAACTTGGAGGGGAATAAATGAAGCTTAATCTTGTACCCAGAGTTTGAATATGACACAATAACGATAACGAATGATGAGAAAAAGAATGTAATCTTCATCAACTATATGCTTATAAATGAGGGATTAACCATGAAACAAGACCCACTTCAAACTATTGAGCACGAGATCGCATTGCTAGTACGTCTTACAACTGCTTATAAGCCTCGCCTGGGAGTTCTTGATCGTTCTGAGTATCTTCTGCTTAGCGAACTGGATAATGATAGTCCGCTCGCGATGAATATCCTTGCTGAGAAATTACAACTTAGTCTCTCCACGGCAAGCAGACAAGTGGCTACGTTAGAAGCAAAGCATTTCATTCAGCGGTTTCCTGACCCACATAATGGACGGATTAGCCTTTTGGAAATTACGCAGGAGGGTAAAGAAGTTCTACAGAGAGTTCAGCGCGCTAGGTATGAAGTATATGAAAAGGTGCTTCAGGATTGGACCCATGATGAATTAAAAACCTTAGAAGCCAATTTGACTCGCTTAAATCGAGATTTCAAAAGATGGAATAAATAATCTACATAAACATCAAATTTTATCATTGGATAATTTTAGTGATTGATTTAATAATACGAAGTTGTATAATATAATTTACTCGCTATAACTTGTAACATACAACTTGTATATTGCAAGTTAGTTTATAAAGTGAGTTATTTTGATTTAGGAGGGTTCCAATTTATTCATTAAGCTAATCTTTTATTTTCCTATTAGGTTAGGACTCGTTAGACAACTAGAGGAGGACATACATGAGTCAAACCAACAATCCAGTAATGACCAATCCAAAGAAATTAAGTATTCCTAAATACATAATTATGTCGATTCTTACTATCTTTTCGATTGGACCACAATATTTTCTTAATCTTTCTTATACTGTTGGACAAAGTGTTATTCAGAATGGGCTTCACCTGAGTGCGCAGGAGATGCTTATTCCTTCAAGTTTATCCAGTCTTGCTTTTGCACTTGGCTTGCCATTAGGACGTGTTTTTTCTAAAAAATTCGGACTGAGAAACTTCTATCTTAGCCTTGTGTTTGTTTTTTTGTGCGGGACGATTATCGATGCTTTCTCCTATAATCTATCCACTTTGATCATCGGAAGGATGATCCAAGGGCTTAGTGCGGGGATGCTGTTTTTAACAATCCTTTCTGCCAAATTTCTTTCATTCCCGAACCATTTACGACAGTTCTTTTTGTTCTCGGTCGTTGTGGGACTTTTTGGTGCATCAGCTATTGGAGCAATATTTGGTACGATATCCTTAAGCACGGATGCTTGGCGCTGGTTGTATATTATTAATATATTTTGCTCACTACTTTGTCTCTGTGTTGGTTTTGTTACATTGCCTAAACAAAAAGTAGAACAAAAAGAAAAAACGGTGATCAATAAAAACGGACTTTTTTTATTAGGTCTTTTGACAGCAGCCTTCGCATTTCCCATACTTAATCTACAAGAAAAAGGCTTTGATTCCGTTTATGTTTGGCCTTTTCTCGTAATAGCCATAATTCTTATGGCGCTTCTTTTCAAAAATGATAGTCGAAATGAATTTCCTATTGTGCCAATTCGTGCTTTAGCCCAGCCCAAGGCTGTGTTTGGTACAATGATGGCAGCAGCGGGACATATCTCACTTATTGTTATCTTTGTTGGGGTTAATGGATACATGCGAACGATTAAAAATGTCTCGTTCATCGACTTCACTTATTTTTATTGCTGTTTCTTTATAGGCATTGTCATATCCGCAATTTTATGCGCTCTATTCTTCGATAGGTGGGGAGCAGGAATTCTAGGAATCGTAGGTTCGATGCTCACCGTTATCGTAAGTATAAAATGGTCCTCGATACAGCCGGAGGCATCTCTTATTGGGCTTAATCTTCAAATGGCTTGTTTAGGCTTTGGCCTCAGTATGACCTTTATATCAGGGGCAATAGGAACTTTATTTGCAGGGAATGCACATCAAGCATCCAGTCGATCTGCTTCACTGCACACGATAAGAAACTATGTCGGTGCCGTTTTTGCGCCGTTCCTAGGATGGTTCCTCTATCGTGTGAATGCAAATCAATATGAAAAACAGATAGGGCTACTTAATCAAATCGATGCCGCAGCAGATATAAATGCCAAAAAGGCAGCAATACTTAGCGCTTATCATGGGCTTTTCACGATTCTGCTTATATTAGGTATCATTATGTTAATTGCATCGATAGGGAAAATGGCAACGGGTAAAGGTCATGCTTTAGTGAAAAAAGAAAAAACCACCGTTTAATCTTGCCATCCAGGCGAAGAACTTTGAGTTCTTCGTCTTTTTTTATGTATGATATTACATGTGTAAAAATGTTAAAATGAAGAGATAGTGAATAAAGCCATATGGAAGGCAAGTAAGGTTGGGAGCAAAATATGATGACACAAAATATGAATACAACCGTTTGTATCGTTGGCGGAGGACCTTCAGGGTTGCTATTAGGTCTCTTGTTAGCTAAGCAAGGAACCCCTGTGACCGTGCTAGAGAGTCAACCAAATTTTGAACGTAAATTCAGAGGCGAAGTATTGCAACCTCGTTTCATTCGATTAATGAAACAATTAGGGCTGGATCAACATCTGTACCAGTATGAACATATAAAGCTGTTAACGGGAGAAATCTGGAGCGAGGATAAACTGATTTCGTCTATCGATTATGTAGAAGATACGCCAGAAGCGCCTTTTTCCGTACGAATGAAACAGTCTGTATTACTCCAAGCTCTATATGATGAAGCCGTAAAGTATGATCATTTTCACATGATTTTTAATGCCAGAGTGAAGTCATTGATCACAGAAGAAGACAGAATAAATGGGGTGGTTGCCCTTACTCAGAAAGAAGAAGTTCGAATTAATGCCCATTTGACTGTAGGTGCAGACGGCCGTTTTTCAACCATTCGAAAACAGGGTGATTTTTCGTATAAATATAAGAAACATGATTTTGATATGATTTGGTTCACCGTACCCATTCAGGAAGATCGTCATAAAGATATTTTTTTTAGAGTAACTACTTCTCGTAATTTCATTGTTGTACCAAGTTCGAGAGACGTACTACAAATCGGGTTTACAGTGAGGAAAGGGGAATGGGAGGTAATAAAGCAGAGAGGAATCGGTGCTCTGTCAGAGGAGTTAATCAGCGTATTCCCAGATTTACAAGAACCGCTGCGTGAGATTACTGATTTTCAGTCTTTTGTTACCTTAAAAGCCGATGTATTCTTTGTGGATCAATGGTATAAAAAAGGTTGCGTACTAATAGGAGATGCCGCTCATTGCTCGTCTCCAGTAGGCGCAATCGGCATTTCTTTGGCGGCAGAGACAGCAGCCCTATTAGCGGAGTTAATTCATGAGTCTATACAAGATGAGGATCTCGATTTTAGAAAAGTAGAGTCTTTAACCGCTTTACGAGCCAAAGAAGTGATGATGGTCCACCGGATGCAGGGATTGATCACGAAGGCCATTATTAAAGCTCCAAGATGGACAAAAAAATGGGTGATCATAGCTGCACCATTACTTTCTAAAACGAAGTTATTTCATCTTGCAAAAAGGAAGTTTTTATTAGGAAAGACTATTGATCGTCTAGGTAACTAGCGCCTTCTTTTATTAAAGAACGCCATTGGCGGAAAAGCGATCGCTGTAAAATAACTGTGGTATGAATGCTATTTTGTATTCGTACCACTTTAAACAAGAAGGGATTAAGATGGATTTCCGAAAGAAATCAATAGTCATAATACCTCTAATAGTTATAGCTTTGATAGCCTTTTTTAGTTTTTCTTTATATGACTCTCCCTCTAAAGTAGTGAAAAATTATATAAATCATGATTATGTTTCAAACCATGAAATAATAAACTCATCCGTTGTTAATCAATTCTTAGAATTTAATAAAAATAACAATTTACCAGAACCGATTATAAATATCAAAACGGTTAATCGATCTGCAAATCAATCGCAAGTGATCGTTAATTTTGAAATTTTCACTTATGATACGAATAATAATCTTAAACAGATATATTCTGGAAGTTTGTTATTTTCACTTATTCATACTAAGGGGAGATGGGAGATTAAATCCATAGACGTGATTAAAGATATAAGAGAATAAAACTCATTGCCTCTAAGGGAGACGATGAGTTTTTTGCATTCGCGAAAATCAATCCTAGTCAAGAACAACTGGGATTTTGTACAATATAAAGATAATTATTCAAATTATACCTGCTGAATGGAGAGAAGGGGACTTATGGAGAGAAAAAGAAAAACGATCTTATTTCAAGGGGATTCCATTACTGATGGAAATTGGGGACGAGATATGGACCTTAATCATATTCTTGGACATGGTTATGTATATCTTCTTGCAAGCCAGTTAGGAGCGGAGTTTGCAGCAAGCCAGCCTCATTTTATAAATAGAGGGATTAGTGGAAATCGAGTCTCCGATCTGTATGCACGTTGGAATGAAGATACGATTAGTTTACAACCTGACCTGATTAGTATTCTTATTGGTGTTAATGATGCAACGAGCCTTATTTCTGGTGATCCACGCGGAGCTACCGACCGTTTTGAACGAATCTATCACCAGCTGCTGAGCGAAACAAGAGAGGTTCTTCCTGAGACAGGATTGGTACTATGTGAGCCTTTTATTCTTCAGACAGAGTTAACAGCAAATAACTGGACAGAGCTGCGTAAAAAGACAGATGAGTATCGCTCTATCGTCAGGGAACTCTCACATACATACCATACCTTATTTGTCCCTCTGCAAGAGGTATTTGATCAGGCAGCAGACAAAGTGACCCCTGAATATTGGATGTGGGATGGAATTCACCCGACCGCTGCGGGACACGAGCTTATTGCTAATGAGTGGCTAAAGGTTGTGCAGCAAAGTGAGTACGCTATTGGGTAGGATGTGTGATGACCGTTATAACCTCTTAAGTTTAGATGCTTCGAAAATATCATGATGAAGAAAAGGAGAGAAAACATGAAGAACAATCCGATTATATGGGCCGATTACCCGGATCTTGACGTGATTAGAGTAGAAGATACGTATTATATGGTGAGTACGACGATGCATATGATGCCGGGGTGTGTTATCCTGCGTTCTTATGATTTGATCAACTGGGAAGTAGCTACTCATGTATACGATATACTTGAAGATACACCTGCTCAAAGACTAGAGGGAGATCAGCAAATCTATAGCCAAGGGATGTGGGCAGCCTCAATCCGTCATCACAAAGGGAAATTCTATGTCATTTTTGTAGCCAACGATACGCAGAAAACCTACTTGTATACGTCAAGTGATATAAATGGGCCGTGGACAAAACAGTATATTGAAGGGTTTTATCATGACTGTTCTCTTCTATTTGATGACGATGACCGTGTTTATCTCATTTATGGTAACGCTGACATTCATCTTACCGAACTAAAAGAGGACTTATCTGGACCAAAGCCAGACGGACTAAGTCGAATTATTGTGAGAGAACCGGGAGAGTACTTTTTAGGTTATGAAGGCGCCCATCTATATAAAATAAACGGAAAATACTATGCTTTCTTTATACATATTACACCTGCTACAAAAGGACGCAGAACGCAGGCTTGTTATGTTGCTGATTCTTTAGAGGGTGAATTTACAGGCGGAGAAGTTTTTAATGATGACATGGGGTATTTTAATGCCGGAGTAGCACAGGGTGGAATTGTCGATACGCCAGATGACGACTGGTATGCCATGTTATTTCAGGATCATGGTGCGGTTGGCCGTATCCCGGTTATCGTTCCTCTGCATTTTGAAAATGACTTTCCAGTATTTGCAAAAGAGGCTCCAACATGTATTGAGATACCAAGTACGAGACCCGGTTATGAGTATAAGCCCCTGATCGGAAGCGATGATTTTAGTTATGATACGGATGAGAATGGGAGGGTGAAGCTGAAAGATTTCTGGCAGTGGAATCATATCCCGAATGATGATCTATGGTCGGTGACAGATAAGCCAGGGACATACCGTATTCAATCTGGAAAAATAAGCCCCAATCTAACGTTTGCTCAGAACACGTTGACGCAGCGAGCGATGGGTCCTGCATGTGAGGCAGTTGTTACCCTAGATGGCAGTGAACTACAAGACGGGGATTATGCCGGTTTGAGTTTCTTAATCGGCACTTATGGATTGATTGCTCTAACGAAAGAGGCAGGGCAATATTACTTGGTAATGATCGCTCGAGATACCGACGATAAGTCGATCTTTGGAAATTTAGTAGATACGAAGCCCGGTGACATCTATGCAAAAATTCCCGTAAAAGGAAACAAAGTGACGTTGAAGGCATCGGCGAACTTCGTGAATAACACAGATGAGTGTATGTTCCACTACTTAGACGGTGAGAGCTGGAGAAAACTTGGAATTACACATCATATGGTGTATAAATTGGATCATTTTATGGGATGCCGCATTGGTTTATTTTTATTCTCTACAGAAAAAATCGGCGGAACTGCTGAGTTTTCTAATTTCGAGTATAACGTATTAAATTAACGTGTTCTATCAACGAATGAGAGCCCTGGTTAGAGGTGGGCTCTCTTTTGTGTTTACTACGTTTTATAAAACCAACAACAATAAATGACAAAAAACCTGTCCATGCATAACGCGCGAGTATCGCCACATAACATGAATCAAAGAGCATTTAAGGAGGAAATACGAATGTTTAAACGAGTAGACCGTCTCGCAATTGAATTGCCGCTTCCCCTGTCTTCAGGACCGGATCCGAACGGTGCCAGTGCAGTTCAGGAACTTATGGGTGGACGTTTCGGAGAGATGTCGACCTTGAATAATTATATGTTTCAGTCCTTCAACTTTAGAGGCAAATCTAAGTTGCGCCCGTTCTATGATATCGTGGCGAGTATTACAGCAGAAGAGTTTGGTCATGTTGAGCTTGTAGCAAATACGATTAATATTATGCTTAGCGGTACGACATCTCCAGGAGATCCAGATACAACGCCGCTGCGAGTAGGTAAAGATGCACGGATGACATCTCATTTTATTGAGTCTGCACAGACTGCACTTCCTTATGATTCCATGGGAAGACCTTGGAACGGGTCGTATGTGGTAAGCAGCGGGAATCTAATCTTCGATTTATTGCATAATTTCTTCTTGGAATGCGGAGCACGCACACATAAAATGAGAGTGTATGAAATGACAGATCATCCGGCGGCTCGAGAAATGACCGGGTATTTACTTGTGCGTGGCGGTGTACATATTTTGGCTTATGCGAAAGCACTTGAAATGGCTACAGGAGTAGATGTAACTAAGTTATTCCCCATACCTAGACTCGATAATAAAGTATTTGATACGACAAGAAAATGGGAAGCGGCTGGAGAACATCGAAGACTTTACACATTCAGTGACAAAGACTATCAGCAGATTGCCCAGATCTGGAAAGGGGTTCATCCAACAGATGGGGGTAAACTTGAGGCGTTTGCGGGGCTGCCAGGATATAGCGGACCTGTACCTGAATTACCGGACTTACCTGAAGAATTTGCCCCTGGGATCTCTGCGGAAGATCTTATTCTAATAGCGGAAAGGTTAAAAAGGTCTGCAGGTCTTTGATTATATAGCGATGGGATAATGTAACATATAAGGACCATAAAAGGAACCCGTGTTTTGTAAAAGACCAGGTTCCTTAAAAAGACTCAGACCGTTCTTAGGAAAGAACGGTCTGAGTCTTTTTGATACTTGAATCAATTTCATAACTCATTAAATCGATTCACTTACTATTTATTTATCGAATTCATCAAAATTGAAATCATCATCCGTCAGCGGTTCTACTTTCAAAGCACGAATGTAACCATTTCCTTTTTTGGAGAAGAAGTCATGCTGTTTGGTGTGAGTGCTAATCCCGTTTAACACAATGGGGTTAACTTCTTCGTCTTCAAATAGGGGTTCAAAGCCGAGGTTCATCATCGCTTTGTTAGCGTTATAGCGCAAGAATACTTCTACATCCTCCACTAAATCAATAGGAGTATAAACCTCTTTCGTGTATTGCAACTCGTTGAGATGAAGCTTTTGTAATAAATCGACGAGGTTCTGATACAACTCTCTTTGTTCTTCTGGATCTAAAGTGGCATAAATTTCTTGTGCTAACACACCAACATACACACCGTGAATACTCTCGTCACGTAGAATGAGATCAATGATTTCCCCACTGCATGTTAGTTTTCCTTGCCCCGCTAAATAGAGCGGATAGAAGAAACCACTGTAGAACAAATAACTCTCAAGCAGGACAGAAGCGCACATCGCCATAAATAAATCTTTAGAGGTTTCTATACTCGTGTAATACTCACGAATGATTTCTGCTTTGGTTTGCAGATAAGGATTTTCTTCTACCCAGCGGAATACTTGATCAATTTCTTCCGTTGAGGCCAAGGTTGTGAAAATACTGCTGTAAGACTTCGCATGAATTTGTTCCATCATCGCCATAAAACTAAGAACGGCTTTACGCTGGAGCCCGTCAACATGCTCCATGATCTGGGGCATGCCAACGCCTCCTTGAATGGTATCCAGGAGGGTAAGGCCTCCAAGAACTTTCATATAAGCATCTTTTTCTGTATCACTGAGCGTTACCCAGGTCATTTTGTCATCAGATAAAGGGATTTCGTCATCGGTCCAAAATTGCATGATGTTCTGATTCCAGAACATCAGTGTGAATTCATCATCTGCACGATTCCAGTTCACAGCTTGAATTGCCGGCATTTTATATCAAACTCCTATCTTAATAGCGCTAAAAGATCATTACTTTTATATAGAACAAGCAAGACATTCTTCCATCGTTAGCTTGTTAGTACGTGTATAATACAGAGATTTGAGCCCTTTATGAGCAGCATAGAGGTAGCACCGAGCCAAGTATCTAGTCGATACATCACTGTTCACATGCAGTACCGTCGAGATACCTTGGTCAACGTGAGGCTGAATTTCTGCAATCAAGTCAATCACTTTGAATTGATCCATCTGATACGCCGATTTGTAATAGAAGAGATTATCTTTTTGCAAGTATGGCATTGGATAATACGTTGTTGAATTTGCATAGGTACGTGTCTCAATCTGCTCTACGATCGGCATTACACTCGATGTTGCGTTTTGGATATAAGAAATGCTGGCTGTTGGAGCAATAGCCATACGATATGCGTGATAGAGACCATTCTCCATAACCTCAGACTTTAGTAGTTTCCAATCATCCGGAGTAGGGATGTAGATTCCGTTAAATAATGCTTGTACTTTGGATGTTGCAGGACGGTAATCGGTGGTTAGATAACGATCGAAGTAAACTCCCGTCGCATAATCCGATTCTTCAAATCCATAGAACCGCTGACCCGTTTGCTTAGAAAACTCCATACTTTTTTCCAAGGAGTGATAATTCATTGTCATGAAGAAGGTACGCACAAAGTCTTTGGCTTCAGTGCTTTCATAAGCAATCTTGTTTTTGGCAAAATAACCGTGAAGATTCATTACACCGAGGCCGACAGAATGCATTTCAGCATTTGCTTTTGCAACACCTGGAGCATTGTCAATATGAGTCATATCGCTGACAGAGGTCAGTGCAATCATACCTTCATGAACTGATTCCTTGAGCTTACCGCTCTCCATAACATTTACAATATTAAGGGAAGCAAGATTACAGCTAATATCTTTACGAATGATGTCGGGCTGTCCGTAATCCGTAATTTCAGAAGTCTCCTGCAGTTGGAAAATCTCTGTACAGAGGTTTGACATTTTTACTTGTCCTACATTTTTTAGCGGATGAGCTTGATTCGCGTTTGTTTTATTGACGATATACGGATAGCCGGATTCAAGCTGAACCATCGCTATTTTGGTCAGCATATCGCGTGCTCCCATGACTTTTTTCTTCTTCACACGATCGTCAGCCAGCAGCGTGTCATACATTACGTCAAGATCCATATCATCCAAATGAATACCATAATTCTTATATACACTATAAGGCGCGAAAACATAGAGCGGCTCATTATCTTGAGCCAGCTTATAGAAACGATTTGGAACTATAAGACCGATTGAAAGTGTTTTTAGACGAATTTTCTCATCTGCATTAATTTTTTTGCTATCCAGGAACTCCATTACATCCCAGCCGAAAATATTATAATAAGCGGCTCCCGAGCCTTTACGTTGTCCCATCTGGTCTGCATAAGAGAAACCATCTTCCATCAGTTTCAGAACAGGCGTAATTCCTTTAGCAGCACCTTCAACGCCCTTAATAGCTTCCCCACGAGCACGCAGTTTGGATAAGTTAACCGCAACGCCGCCGCCAATTTTGGACAATTGCATACAAGTGTTCAGTACATAGTTAATCGAGTTGAGTGCATCATCCATTTCAAGCAGGAAGCAAGAAACGAGTTCACCCCGCCGACTTTTTCCTGCATTTAAAAATGTGGGAGTTGCAGGTTGAAGGCGCTGCTCCATCATAGAACGAGACAACAAACAAGCCGTATCAAAGTTTCCTCGCCCTAGCTGAAGAGCGACTGCCGCTACACGATCAGCATACGATTCAAGGTAGGTTTTTCGGTCACGGCTTCGAAGTGCATAGTCCGTATAGAATTTGGATGCTGCCATGTAGGAAGGGAACTGGTACCCATAGCCGTGTGTAATTTCAAATACGGTTCTAACTTCATCCAGGGTATAAACAGCATAAAAATCTTCGTAATAATCTTGTTCAATCATATATTTGATCTGCTCATCAATGCTCGTAAACTGCAGACTTTTACTTTTTACTTCTTCCATGAATTCCTCTACAGCTTCTTTGTCTTTATGTAATTGAAAGAAACCATCAGAGTCACGCTGTAGTAACATGTTGTTTAATTCAATATGACGCAATGCGGCTCACCTCTTGTTTAAAATATTCAACATCACTTTTTGTACCGGATAATTCGAATTTACTAATAATAGGAACGTTATAAGATGCGGATATCAAATCTGCACTTTTCGCAAAACGTTCACCCCAGTTACGGTTACCGCTCGCAGCAACGCCGATGAGGTATTTCGAGTTTTTTTGCAAAAAAGAAGACACCTTATCAGGTATCTGTCCAAAACCTGTTGTATACGTGATGAGTACATAGGGTTCATCAATCGTCATTTGATTCTGAATTTGAACTGCCGGAAGTGAAAGTTTCGAAATGAATCTTTTTACATTTCCAGTCATGGAATCATAAACAATTAACAATATCTTATCCCCCTTGATTGATAAAAAAGGCATTAATTTTATACTATATATAGACTGTGTTTATAATTTTAAATCAATATATAGAATTGTCAAATGTTTTTAAGAGTCATGTATGACTCTTTATTCCAAATTTCCAAGATAGAGATTGAAACCTGAGATGATTCCAATTCGTATTCATAACTATATAAATTGGAGGCGATTTTAAATGAGTGGAAGAGGCTGTTTTAAATGCGGAGGTTTGGAAGCGGACACCAAAGAAGTTGCGATGACAGGTACTGGATTATCAAAAATGTTTGATATACAAAATAATCAATTTATTGTAGTTTACTGCAAAAATTGCGGGTATTCCGAATTCTATAACAAGAAATCCTCGAAGGCTTCGAATATCATCGACTTCTTTTTCGGTGGATAAGTTTTCAAAAGAGAGCCTTGGAATTACTTTTTGAATATAAGGAAATAAGGACGAAATTCAGGGACTACCCTGGTGTTTCGTCCTTTTTCATGTTTTTTAACATCATGAATACATAATATCCTTATACCATTCACCCATCGTTTTTTATATATCAACTCTACCTGAAAACGCTTTATAATATGTGTATTGACACATAGAAGGGAAGAACTTTATGACTCGTTTGTTTGTTAAAGGCGCAGACATCTCCATGCTGAAAGAAGTTGAAGACTTCGGAGGGAGATATTATCTAGGTGAGGAACAAAAAGACTTATTCGAAATATTACAAATAAAAGGATTGAATACGGTTAGATTGCGCTTGTGGGTGAACCCATATGATGAAGAAGGTAAGCCATATATGGGCGGCACGAATGATCTGGAGACGACGATTGAACTGGCAAAAAGAGCAAAAGCACACGGAATGCAGTTTATGCTAGATTTTCATTACAGTGATTTTTGGGCAGATCCGAAGAAACAAGACAAGCCAAAGGCTTGGCAGTCTTATACAGGTGAGAGGTTGCAAGAGGAAGTATATCGCTATACCAAGGAAGTGCTTGAAGTATGCAGACTGTGCGATGTCATGCCGGATCTGGTACAAATTGGAAATGAGACAACGAACGGCATGCTTTGGCCAGAAGGTAAAACACCTACCTATGTTCCTGAAAAGCAAAGCTTTGAAGAAACAGAAGCAGCGCAGTGGGATAAGTCGTACGATTCACTTGCGGCACTATTGAAAGCAGGTGTGCGGGCAGCAAGAGAAGCAGGACCTATGAAAATTATTTTGCACCTTGATGCCGGTGGGCAAAATGTATTATACCGCACATGGTTTGATGAAATGAGTAAACGAAATGTAGATTATGATATTATCGGTTTATCTTACTATCCGATCTGGCATGGCGGTCTCGAAGATTTACAGTTTAATTTGGAAGACATTAGTGCTCGCTTTAATAAAGAGGTGCTAGTTGTAGAAACGGCTTATGGACATACGACGGAAAGTTTGTCTGGAGCAGATATTTTCACAGAAGAAATGTCCAAAATTGCTGGATATCCGCCAACGGTGGAAGGCCAGGGGCAGTTTCTTCAAGATTTAATGGAGACAGTCCGTAAGATTCCTGACGGAAAAGGTCTCGGTATCGTATACTGGGAGCCGGCTTGGCTGCCGGTAAAAGGGACGAGCTGGGCAAGTCTGGCCGGTATGAAATATGGCAACGATGTCTCGGAAATGGGAAATCATTGGGCCAATCAAGGATTGTTCGATTTTGAGGGTAAGGCACTTGCTTCATTAGATGTGTTCCTAAAATAAAGGAATTGAAAAAAGCCGAGTATAGAGTTTTGGGCTCTATACTTGGTTTATTTTGTTATCATATGAATATTGAAGGGTCATTGAAGGGAGAGGATAAGGTGAACTGGGGCGATGAGAACAGAAGATGTGTATTTAATACAATAGAGCGCTCGCTTCCATTATTTGTTGAAACGATTGGATATAGTGCTTGGGAACGGATATTTACACGAACGGACGGATACCCGTATTATCACTGGCTATATACTTTGGAAGGGGAAGGAAGTATGGAAATGAGGGGAGAACGCTTCCTGCTGACGTCAGGTCAAGGAATACTACTCACCCCATTTACACCGCATTCCTATTCCCCTGCATCAGATCGATGGGTAACCGTATACATTACATTTGGCGGAACTGCTGCTGAGGCTATACTGAACTCGCTTGATATGAATACTTCCGCGATCTATTCTATCGATTCAGAAGGTGCATCTTTCGTATCTCTCATGGAAGAGATGATTTATAAAGCGGATTGGGATACGGAGCTCTCTGGAATGGAATTATCTACAGCACTCTATCGTTTTCTTATGCTGTTAAGAAACTACGGTATGCGTGACGAACAGCCCTCATTATCTCAATATTATGATAAGCTTCGTCCCGTTGTGCGATGGATGGAAGAGCATTTTTCATCGAATGTGGGGCTGGCTGAGATGGTGGAACAAGCGAATATGAGTGTTTCGTACTTGAATGAGCTTTTTCGGGATGCATTTGATATGAGTCCATACTCTTACCTGATCCACCTTCGTCTCCGTCAAGCTAAAAAAATGATGATCATGAATCCTGATAAGACTCTCAAAGAAGTGTCGGCACAGACTGGATTTAACGATGTGAGTCATTTCGTGGCAACGTTCCGAAAAAAGGAAGGCATTACACCCGCCAAATATAGAGAGCTACATATTTCTACGGAATCATCATCTGAAAACACTTCTCAAAGAACGAATTGAATAAATTAAAAAAGCAACCGAGATATCCGGTTGCTTTCTTGTGTGAATTTTTCACACAAGGTTAATTCTTGTCTTTCTACTCTTTCGGAAGCATAACCTACCATTGATGTTATTATTTCAACATATGAAAAATTCACAATAATAAAATCAATAACGCTTTCTATCTACTCCTCCTACAACCAACCTTATTCCGTATCTATTTCATTACATTGGTATTAAAAAACAAAAAACATATTATTCTAAAAAAAGATAGTTTATAATATCGGAAAATTAAAAATTCACTAAAAAATAGAAATGGGAGGAATCCGATGATTCAGTATCCATTTTTAGAAAAGGGAACGACCATTGGAGTTACGGCACCTTCATCGGGAGTTGATAAGACATTACATAAACTGCTTGAGCAGGCAGTCCTTCGTCTAGAGGCGAAAGGATACGGCGTGGTTTGCGGTCAAACGGTGTGGACTCAGCATAAAGCGAAATCAGCACCTGCCAGCATACGCGCTGATGAACTAAATGATTTTTTGCAGAATGACAAAATTGGTATGATTTTTCCGCCTTGGGGTGGGGAGTTATTAATTGAGATCTTGGATCAGATTGAATACGAACGAATTCAGCCAAAGTGGATCCTGGGTTACTCAGATACAAGTGTGTTGCTGCTGGCCATTACGCTTATGACGGGAATTGCTACAGCGCACGGTACGAATCTGATGGATATAAGAGGAATATACTCGGACGAGACGACTGCCATGTGGGAAACGGTTCTAGCTACACGGCCTGGTAAAACAAATCAGCAAATCTCTTCAGAACAATATCAGAAGAAATGGAACCACGAGGAGCCTTCACCCTGTATCTTCAAATTAACAGAACCTACCGAGTGGAAGACGATATTAGGATCGTCTGTTACTTTGCGAGGGCGTTTACTTGGTGGCTGCATTGATGTTATCCGGCATTTGATAGGGACTCCTTATGGTGATGTGCAAACATTTCAGCGTCAGTATATTCATAGTGAACCCATTCTTTGGTATTTAGAAAATTGTGAACTCAGTACAACGGACCTTCGTAGGTCTCTTGTTCAAATGAAACTGGCAGGTTGGTTTGCTCATTGCAGCGGTATTTTATTTGGACGAAGCCATGCGAATAAGTCAGTAGAAGGTTATGATGAACGGGATGTATACAAAGAAATTGCGGAAGAACTGGGTATCCCTGTCGTTTACGATATAGACTGTGGGCATATGCCACCTCAGATCACGTTGGTGAACGGAGCAGTAGCAGAGATTGAGGTGAGGAATGGCAAAGCTGCAATCATACAGATTTTTGAGTGATAAATCTTAGCCCCTATTCGTTAGAAGACAAATATGATCCGATTTTCTTATGGTTTTAGTAGAAAAGTTCGACAGTTACACATCTTGTTGGCTTCCATTATGTTAAATTAGAAGTGCAAAACATAAAAATATCTTAGGATTGGTGTGGTGAATCTTGATTTTTGAGGAAGTTATATTGAACACTCACGAATTAAAGGATTTAAAAACATTCTATGTCCAAACCATAGGACTAGGTTTAGTAAAAGAAGATACCAATTCATTTACAATTGCCGTTGGGGAAACGAATCTCACATTTGTTCTAACCGACGAGGAAGAGAACCCTTTTTATCACTTCGCAGTGAATATTAATGAGGACAAATTTAAACTTGCTAAGGCATATCTGTCAGAACGGGTTACTTTGCTAAAAAGCGAATCGCAAGATGAGTTCGAGTTTGAAAGTTGGAACGCTCATGCTGTCTATTTTTGTGATCCAGCGGGGAACATTGTTGAATTTATCGCTCGCCATAATATCAAAAGTAAAAGTGTTTCTTCCAATGAATTTACGAATGAAGATATTCTATGTGTTAGTGAAGTGGGATTACCCGTTCCTGATGTGGAAAGCGTGGTCTCTGCATTAGAAGCAGACATGAACCTGCCTTTATGGAAAGGGGATCGTTCCATATTTCAGCCTGTCGGGGATGAACATGGACTGTTTATTGTAGTTGTTACAGACCGGATTTGGTTGCCAACGAGTAAGAAAGCTACCATTTTCCCGATAACCATTAAAATAAAAGACAATGATAAAAAATACAACTTCTCAAATTTGCCTTATCAAATTATATAAAGAGTAATCATGATGAAGTCGCCATCTAGGCGACTTTTTTAGTACCTATACAGCAGCTTTAAGTTAACGTATACAGTTATGAGTTTCAACTTATTTAGAAGTAAAGCTTAATAACCACGGGCGATGTGTCGATATATAAATAATACTAACTTAATAGAGTGTACATAGGAGGAAGAAAATGCAGTTTACAGACTTAGGAAAACAATTTATTAATGGGGTATGGAGAGATGGTAAGAGTGAAAAGACGTTACCTGATATCAATCCATATAATGATGAGGTTATTACTACGTTCCATATAGCAAATGTCGCTGATATTGATGATGCATATCAAGCAGCACACCAAGCAAAACTCGAATGGGATAAGGTTAACGCATACAAAAAAAGAGATATTATAGAAAAAGCAGTTACATACATAGAAGCAAATGAAGAAGAGATTACATCCCTGATCATTCAAGAACTGGGTGGAACGCGGATGAAAGCAGCTTTTGAGATTGGCCTAGTGAAAAATATGATTAAAGAAGCAGCTACATTCCCGATTCGTATGGAAGGCAAGATTTTACCTTCTACGGAAGATGGTAAGGAAAACAGATTGTATAGAAGCCCAGCAGGTGTGGTAGGAGTAATTAGTCCATTTAACTTCCCTTTCTTCTTGTCCATGAAATCCGTAGCACCCGCACTCGGTGCCGGTAATGGCGTAGTATTGAAACCGCATGAGGATACACCAATCACGGGTGGAACTCTAATTGGTAAAATCTTTGAAGAAGCAGGGTTGCCAAAAGGTCTCTTGAATGTGGTTGTTACCGATATTAAAGAGATTGGCGATGCATTTGTAGAACATCCAATTCCAAGAATTATCTCCTTTACTGGATCGACAAAAGTCGGAAGTTATATTGGTCAACTGGCCGTTAAAAACTATAAAAAACCATTGCTTGAACTGGGCGGAAACAGTGCGTTTATTATTATGGAAGATGCAGATATTGATTATGCAGTACAAGCTGCAACGTTCAGCAGATTCACACATCAAGGCCAAATCTGTATGTGTGCGAACCGAATTGTTGTACAGAACTCCGTTTATAAAGAGTTTGTAGCTAAATTCAAAGAAAAAGTCGCTTCGTTAACGACAGGTGATCCGAGTGATCCACAGACGGTAATTGGTCCGGTTATCAATCATCGTCAAGCAGAGACACTTCAAAAGCTAATAGCAAAAGGTATTGAACAAGGCGCAGAACTTCTCGTAGAAGGAAAAATCACGGGCAGAATGGTAGAGCCGACCGTTCTCGTTAATGTGAAGACGGATATGGCAGTGGCTCAAGAAGAGTTGTTTGGCCCGGTAGTATGTATTATTCCGTTTGAGACCGAAGAAGAAGGAATTGCCATAGCAAACGATACACCGTTTGGACTCAGCGGAGCTATTCATACATCCAATGTTGAGCGCGGAGTAGAGATGGCGAAGAAAGTTCACACAGGCATGATTCATGTAAATGATATTACGATTAATGACGAGCCGATTGTAGCATTTGGCGGCGAGAAACAATCAGGAATGGGTCGTCTGAATGGACAATGGAGCTTGGATGAATTCACTACGATGAAATGGATTTCAGTCAACTACGGACAAAGAAGTTTTCCATATTAATGGGTGGGGGAGATACCATGAATCAGGCATCAGAAGATCACACGCAGCACGAGCTGATTAGAGCTTTTGTAAAGATCGCTCCCTTACTGAAAAGACTAACGAATGATGACATTACGATTGGTATTTATGATACCGAAAAACTGATCATTAACATTCCAGGCAATACATTCTCACTGAATGTCACTCCTGGCGACCCTTTGGTAGAAGGGGATATTGTAACAAACGCCATTAGAAATAATACCGATCTTTCTGCGGTTGTTCCAAAAGAGCTATTTGGGTTTCCGCTTGCTGCACGTGCGATACCATTGCATGATGAAGAGGGGAACGTCATTGGCGGTATTGGGATGGGGACGAGCTTAGAAAAAGCGAATAAGCTGTTTGAAATGGCAGAAAGTTTCTCCGCTATTGTCGAACAGACTACGGCATCTATAGAAGACATCAGTCAGTCGGTAACCCACCTTAACGATCGGGTAAGCGGCATAACAAGCCAAATGAATGACGTTAGTTCTAGTGCGCAGGAGATTGGTAAGATCTCTAGTGTGGTTAAGGAGATATCAGATCAGAGTAATATGTTAGGGCTTAATGCAGCTATTGAAGCGGCAAGAGCAGGAGAAGTGGGAAGAGGTTTCTCTGTCGTAGCCGACGAGATTCGAAAACTGGCGACAAGTTCTAAAGAGAATGTGAATCAGATTAATGGTATCACCAAGAACATTCAAGAACTTCTGATGCTATTAAATCATGCTTTTGCGGATGTCCACGCATTAACAGATACGCAGGCTATCACGATTAGAGAATTCTCAGCAACGATTATGGAGATAAGCAACAAAGCCGAGGAACTAGCACAAGTTGCTCAAGAAACACTTTATACAAAAGAAAACAAATAAGTGTTCTTAATACTCTTACATCATGTTATGTAATGGAATAACTATCGAATGAAAAGAGGAAATACAGATTTCTGTATTTCCTCTTTTTTATTTTCACGATGCTTATGAGCTTTGTAGTGTAACCTTCCGAACTATTTTATGTTAGATTAAATGAACAATATGTAATTATTAACAAGAGCAAGAATGAGCTAACCTTTAGTATAGGAATAATGTATTTGGAGGCGGGGATATGGCAATCTTCAAAAGAAATAAACGAGTAAGCTGGATCATTACAATTGTACTTCTTAGTGGAATCCTTTTTTTCTTTATCTTGTTTCTCAATGATGTACCGGGCGGGTTTTCAGACCGCCGTGTATCCAAGGCTTTAGGAATGACGAGTACGCTCAAGATTCCACTTGGCAAAACTCCGGAAGAGGCTGTCCAGAAATTTAGAGGGAATGATTCACCTAACCGAGTTATTTATCAAGAAACTGTTGAAGAGGGAGTTCTCATATTTATGAATCGTCCCGAAAAAGAGGATACGAGCAATCTTCAAGTGGAGTTTGTACGAAAAGCACGATTTGGATGGAAGTGGGTATGGGGTGGAGGATTTGGTACCTCGAGGGCAAACGCTGCTCTTATTTATATGAGCATGGCTGGACTAGATGATATTCCGACCCCTTTTCCCTTGATCTTTGGGAATGTTTTGGACCCATCAATAAAGAGCATAACTGCCGAGACCAAGGAAAGTGGAGTCATTAAGGCAAAACTAATCCCTATTGATCCAGATAAAACAATCTGGTTTGTGTTAATCCCTTCTGCAGTTGTTCCTCCTATAGAAATTAAAGGTTTTAACCAAGAAGGTGGACTCGTAGCTGATGGAATCATCAATGATTTTGACGATAGTAATAATATTGAACTTATACGCTGATGTAATCAAATCCACGACACAGAATTTTTACTTAAAAAGAAATAATGGTGACTGGATAAAGAAAGCAAAAAGTATAATTATAATACCATTTAAGGGGGTAATATATCTCCTGATTTTATAATTTTGATAATCGAGAAGAAATGCAGATTTCTGTATTTCTTCTTTTTTATTCTCTGGATACTTGCATATTAAATTCAGGTGAATAATAAACTGAGCTTATGATTATTGGCAATTTATGTTGATTTGAATTAATAATACTTCCAGCCTATATCTGTAAGCGCTCTTTTGTCCGATAAAAAGAATTGAATATGAGAGGAGTAATTTTATGCGTATACGAAAAAAGTTTAACAAAATGGTAATTCTGGCGCTGAGCATAAGTCTTGTGCTTTCGTTCTGGGCGAGTCAGCCCGTTCAGGCCAATGTATGGTCTCAGGATACTTTTGAAGAAGGTGACGCCCACTGGTCAGCCACAAGTGGGAATTGGTCCGTCGTTAGTGATCAGGGAAATGCGGTATATTATCAATCAAGTAATAGTGAAGGCCGAACTTCTGCGGGTGATCTGGAGTGGAAGGATTATTCCGTTACAGCAGATGTGAAAATTACAGATTTCAATGGTTCTACACGTACTTATGTAGCTGGACGATACATAGATGCAAACAATTACTATGCTGCTTCGCTGTTCAACAATGCTGGTGGGAAACTGGAGATTCGTAAAAAAGTCAAAGGTTCGTCAACGACATTAGCCACCAAAGCTGACTATGAGCTTAAGACAAATGAGTGGTATCAAATTAAACTTGAAATGAAAGGTTCAACGATTGATATGTATGTGAATGATGTATTGGAACTTTCCGCTACAGACACAGATCTAACGCAGGGAAGTGTGGGGCTCGTAACCATAAAATCTGCTGCGATGTACGATAATGTAAATATTTCAGGTGTAACGCCATCCTTACCAGTGCCTTCACCTGAAACACCGATCGACCCACCAACGGAAACGCCAGTTGATCCACCAGTAGATCCGCCAACGGAGATGCCAGATGATACATATGCGCTTAGTGAATACAATCTGAGTGGCTTTGCAACGGGAACTACAGGTGGAGGTCAAATTGCAGACACGGATCCTCGCTATGTTAAGGTATACAATGCTTCGGATCTCGCTCTAGCCTTGAAGAAAGGTTCGAAATACAAGGTCATAGAGATCATGAATGATCTAAATCTTGGCTGGAATGAGATTCCTGATGCGGCTAAGGTAGCACCTTTTAGCGCACATAATGCAGCACTGACACACCCAGTATTGAAGGAGACAGGGGTAAGCAAAATAAACATCGATAGTTTTGATGGACTGACAATTTTTTCGTCGAGCGGAGCAACAATTAAACATGCTGCCTTTACTTTTAAACGGAGTAACAACATCATTATTCGCAATTTAGAATTTGACGAGTTGTGGGAGTGGGACGAAGCTTCGAAAGGCGATTACGATAAGAATGATTGGGATTACATTACGGTGGAGAATAGCAGTAATATCTGGATTGATCATACGACATTCCATAAAGCCTATGACGGACTTATCGATATTAAAAAAGGCAGTAATGGTGTAACGATTTCTTGGTCTTCATTTGTCGGGGATGATCAGAGTTCCAACAGCTGGGTTACTCAGCAGATCAATGCGCTTGAAGCGAATAAAACGGCTTATCCGATGTACGCTTATTTGAGAAGCAGTTCTGTCGGAATGAGCAAAGAACAGATTATCGCGGTCGCAGCAAGCCAGAAGAAAGGCCATCTCATTGGAGCCAATGAGTTTGCTACGGATAATCCAGATCTAGAAGTCACCTTGCATCACAATTATTATAAAGATATTCAGGACCGTATGCCTCGTTTACGAGGAGGTAACGTGCATGCATATAACATTGTCATGGATAATGCGGAAGCTTGGACAATGAAGAACAACATTACATCGGATATGGCTAAGGCTATTTCTGCTAAAGGGTATCATTTTGGAATCACTAGCAATGGTGCCATCTCTACCGAAAATGGTTCAGTGTTACTAGAGAAATCCGTTATTCGTGGTGTTCAGTACCCGCTTCGTAACAATCAGGTTAGTGCGACTCAAAGTAAATATACAGGTAAAATTACAGCCGTAGATACAATCTATGAGCTGGATGAACTTCAGTATAGAGGTGGAAGTGAGGATGCTGGTAGTCCACTCTCACCAGTTCCAGCAGCAGTAATCCCTTTTTCTTGGAACGGTTTTAGTGTATTGCCGTACAGTTACACGGCAGAAGATCCTGCGGGACTTCAGGCAAGATTAACGGCTGCAAATGGTGCAGGCGCAGGTAAGTTATCCCTGAACACGACTCAATGGCTATCAACAAACTATAATTAAAAATTGAATAGTTGAATAATAGATCCTGATTAGAGGGCTGTCCTAATGTAGATTTTCTACGGAGGGACAGTTCTTTTTTACAGATGTGAAATATGATTAGTAGCTTGAGCTAAATAAACAAATGATTTGAGCTTAATAGTTAAGTATCTATTCCTTATTCTTGTTATTCTATAGGTAAAAGATAAAAAAGGCGGGACTCTGCACATGTCTATAAAAGTTAGAAAGACAATTAAGGCACCGCAAGAAATGGAAAAAGCACCTGATAAAAAAGGAAGCTTACATCAGAACGGGTTAACCGTTATTACTTTTTGCTTGCATACACAAGGTAAAAAGGGAGCCTTCTTTCTAAAGGATCATCTTTTGCTGTTCGTAAAGTCGGGCATTTATACGGTTCGCTTCAATGAAAGAGAATACACTGTTCGGAGCAACGAGATGATATTTATTCATAAATCGACCCTAATTGAGTACGATAAATCGGGGGAGCACGATTCAGATTACACGCTTGATTACATGATGTTTTTTCTGAATGAACAGTTGCTGGAGGAATTTGTTCAATTCGCTGATGTGGAACTAATTTCACCAGTAGACGATTTTATACCCGTATCCATCATGCCTGTTAATGAACTTACCCAATCATATTTTGAGTCGTTACAGCCCTATCTTGAAAAGCCTGAGAATGTCAGTGATGGACTGGTTAAGGTGAAAATGATGGAATTGTTATTTCATCTGGCAGATTCAAATGAACGTTTTTTATATCAGATGCTGTATTCTAATAATAATAAAAATCATAGTATTGGCAGAATAATGGAGGAGAATTTCACCAACCCCGTTTCACTTCATGATCTTGCTTATATGTCGGGAAGAAGTCTGTCGACGTTTAAACGAGAGTTTCAGGCAACGTATCATACGTCCCCTTTGAAGTGGATTCGCAACCGTAGGCTCGATGAAGCCAAGAAGCTGTTGTTAGAAACGACACTCTCCGTCACAGATATATGCTACACCATTGGATTCGAAAATATCGCCCACTTCTCCAAAGTGTTTAAGCTGCAGTTTGGACTCTCGCCTTCGGAATATCGAAAGCGATTCACGCAAAATGAGCTGAATGGACAAGCGTAATGAGCTTATCAGCAAAGAAACTTATTACCGTACTTGATATGCTTATCTCATGCTATACATTCAATACAGCTTGTTCATACTGGAAGTAAATGTGTGGACTCATATCTATAAGGAGAGGGGTTAAACAAATGAAATATAGTAAACTTGGAAATACCGGATTGGATGTTTCACGGCTTTGTCTTGGTTGTATGGGATTTGGAGAAGTAGGACCTAGCTCTCACAAATGGATACTTAATGAAGAGAACAGCCGTCCAATAATAAAGAAAGCGCTCGAGCTTGGCATCAACTTTTTTGATACAGCGAACGTATATGCACAGGGAACAAGCGAGGAAATCGTTGGCAAGGCACTCAAGGATTACGCAAACCGAGACGAAATTGTTCTTGCAACAAAAGTTTTTTCTCGAATGCATGAAGGTCCGAACGGTGCTGGTCTTTCTCGAAAGGCGATTATGAGTGAAATCGATAAGAGTCTCAAACGACTCGGAACCGACTATGTAGATCTATATCAAATCCACCGCTGGGATCACAATACGCCGATTGAAGAAACGATGGAAGCACTGCATGATGTGGTGAAGGCTGGTAAGGCAAGATATATAGGAGCATCTGTAATGCACGCTTGGCAGTTTCAAAAGGCTTTACATGTTGCGGAGAAAAATGGATGGACCCGATTTATATCAATGCAAAACCACTACAATCTGATCTACCGTGAAGAGGAAAGGGAGATGATGCCGCTGTGTAAGGAAGAAAATATAGGTGTCATTCCCTTTAGTCCGCTTGCGTCAGGCCGACTGACTCGTGATTGGCAGGAAACTACACAGCGTTCTGAAACCGATCAAGTGCAAAAAGTGAAGTACGATGCAACTGCGGAAGTCGACCGGGTTATTATCGATCAAGTCGCAGCCATTGCACAGAAACATGACGTTCCCCGCGCTCAAATTGCACTTGCCTGGTTACTGCAGAAAGATCCGGTTACAGCTCCCATTATCGGTGCTACGAAAATAACACATCTGGAAGATGCAGTAGCTGCGCTTTCGATTACGTTAACCCCTGATGAGGTAGCACTGCTGGAAGACTCCTATGTACCTCACCCTGTATACGATGCTATTGCAGGTTTTAAATAATAAATAACTGGTGACTGTTACGGACAAAGAAAAGCGATAAGTCGGCCACTTAGCTGGTTGTCTTATCGCTGGTTCGTGCAATTAGATATTCCTCGTAACCCCTAACTGAAAGATCATCTAACGAAACAACCTCACAAAAAAACTTATCTCTATGCCCTTTTTATCAGCATATCTCATTAATCGTTGAAAAGAATAAATCAACAAACCGTAAGAATGAACGATTAGTTAAATAATCCAGAAAAACGTTGAGCAGATGAAAAAGGGGGATATTGCAATGCAATTCAAGATGTATACGGATGTCCATGAGTTTTACAATAATACCTATGACGTACTGATGCGTCATGAAGCACAAAATTTGATTCCTCTTGGCAATATCATAATGGGGCATGAAGGAAAAGACAAAACAGACTGGCGTGATCCTGTAAATTGGTTTATGGCAACTATTTCGGACGCTAAGGGCATACGACTTACCGCCTTAATGACACCGCCGCACAATATTACGCTTTATGCAACAGACAATATTTTTAACCCAGAGGCTATAAACTGTCTGATAGATGGGCTGAAAGACCGTGAAATTCCTGGCGTGATAACTGAAAAAACCTTGGCAGAGTATTTTGCCAAAGAATATACCTTGCGCAAGGGAATAACCTTTAAAACAACCATGAGCCAACGTATATATGAACTTACAGCAGTAAACTCAGACATTCAAAAGGTTGGTAACGTTCGATTGCTAGATGAAAAGGATATTCACTTTTTCCCGTACTGGGCTGAAGCATTTTATGCTGCTGGGAGTTATGGCAAAACAGAAATGTCCATCCCGCAAGATGTAGAGCCTTACCTCTATCGAATAGCATCGAAAAAACTCTATATCTTAGAGGACAACGGGATACCCGTTTCTATGGCAGGATATACTAGGGAATTGCAGACGGCTATTGGTGTGGCATTTGTATATACCCCTCCATATTTACGAAGGAAGGGTTACGCTACTTCAATTGTGGAGCAAATAAGCCAACTTGCATTGGATCAAGGGTTTACTAAGTGCGTTTTATATACAGACTTAGCAAATCCCACATCTAATAGCATCTATCGAAAGATAGGATATATGCCAATTTGTGATTCGCTCCAGTTAAAATTCGAATATTAGAATGATGCGGACAAAACTTCTACTAACGTAAAAATAAGAGCATATACAGTAAAGACAACGAGGTGCGTTGTGGTGATGTATCGCCGTTTTCGTAAACTGAAACAGTAAACAGGTTCAATCACGTATATTACCGTTGATTATCAATATTGATAATTAGGCGTATATAACTTAAGTATTGAACTAAAGAGAACTTTAACGTCATTATGAAGCTAACAAGCGTATAGGTGCGAATTGATAGAAGCCTGGGAGGTGAACATATGAACGAAGTTATTAAAAAATACTCTATTGGGTATTATCGTTTTTATTGTTGCTTTGCCATTATTTTTTCTTACAAGCTCCGATGTTGAAGCTGAACTAACCTATTATGCTGCTATAGCATATGATCTTTTATACTTAGCTAGTGTTGTTATATCTACGGAAAGTAGTTGTCGAAAGAAACGCCTCGCAGTATTAATATCTCTGGAGAGCCGTTTGTGATAGCCAGACATTACGTCGACTATCATCGACACAGACTTGACTCTGTATGCGAATGGTACGAATTAAAGATAAGTTATGTTGTAACAAACTATCGAAATAATTGAAATATTATATTCGTATTCCATAATTGTGTTATTCTAATGCTGTTAGATGATAATATGGTTTGTTTGATCCATAGAGAGAGGAAGGGAGGAACGAAATCTCGAATTAATCTATATAAAGAGAGTGACCGTACTGCTTGCTAAAACAATAATATGATAAGCGGAGGTTTTTGTTATGCTCACAAAAATGAAGAAATATGGCCTATTAAGCCTAGCTTTTGTAATGCTGGCAACAGTTTTATTTACCGTTTGGAACACCCGCCTATCAGCAGCTAATTTCAGGTCATTGCAGGCTTCTCAAATTGTGTCGGAGATGGGTGCAGGATGGAATTTGGGAAATCAGCTTGAAGCAACGCTGAACGGCACACCGAATGAGTCCGCTTGGGGCAATCCTGTCATTACACCGCAATTGATTCAAAAGGTGAAGGCTGCCGGCTTCAAAACAATTCGAATCCCTGTATCTTATCTCAATAGTATTGGAAGCGCTCCCAATTATACAATTAACGACGCATGGCTGAATCGAATTCAAACCGTGGTTGATTATGCTTATAATGAAGGCTTGTATGTTATTATTAATCTTCATGGTGATGGATACAATTCCGTACCCGGCGGATGGTTGCTGGTGAATGGAGGCAATCAAAATGCCATCAAGGAAAAATACCAAAAGGTTTGGCAACAGATTGCTACTAGATTTAGTAACTATAATGAGCGTCTTATTTTCGAATCTATGAACGAAGTGTTCGATGGAACTTACGGGAATCCCAATTCGGCATATTATGCTAATTTGAACGCTTATAATCAGATTTTTGTGGATACGGTCCGTAAGACCGGAGGCAACAACAATGCTAGATGGCTCTTGATTCCTGGCTGGAATACCAATATTGATTACACTGTAGGTAATTACGGCTTCGTGCTTCCAACGGATAATTTCAGATCTTCAGCTATTCCTAGCTCGGAGAAGAGAATCATGATTTCAGCACACTATTACTCTCCGTGGGACTTTGCAGGTGAGGAATCCGGTAACATTACACAGTGGGGAGCAACTGCAACTAATCCTTCCAAGAAATCTAATTGGGGACAAGAAGACTATCTGGAATCGCAATTCAAATCCATGCACGATAAGTTTGTAACTCAAGGCTATCCGGTAGTAATTGGTGAATTCGGCTCTATCGATAAAACAGCGTCTGATTCAAGTAATAATGTATATCGTCAAGCTTTTGCCAAAGCTGTGACAGCAACCGCTAAGAAATACAAATCGGTTCCAGTTTATTGGGACAATGGCCATAACGGACAGCATGGTTTCGCTTTGTTTAACCGTTCGAATAATACTGTTACCCAACAAGGCATCATTAATGCCATCATGCAAGGTATGCAGTAAAGAAACATTGCTCTTAACCGTACAAAAGGCATGTTCCCGTAAAAGGGGGTATGCCTTTTTTTGTATCGTAAAGACGACAAGAATATGATACTTTGCGTTTGCTCAAGACAAGAACTTCTATACAATCCCGTTGGACCAAAAGCGCGCGAGTTATTAAGCTAACGGGCAGAATAGTTTAACAACCACTAGAATTAAATTCATATCTAGATTGAATGTTTATCTCATTAACAGAGAGCTAATATAAGAACAGGTGCCCATATATCAATAGGCACCATAAGTGTTCGAGAATTACTTTAGATTATTGATGGAGATGTCTAGCCGGTTAGAGATTTGCGGGAAATTGCCAATGAATACTTTTTTTGTTTTGGTCCCCTGCCGAGTATTGCCAATATAGTTGGCTCCTACTAAAAATAAACTAACGCTCCCAATTCCCTTTATTTAACTTTTTATGTAATTATCAAAATACAAATACATATAAAGAGAATAAGATGTCTATACTCTAGTTTTAATATGGCGCTCTAGCCAGTCAGTATTTAAAAGCCAAAGTTCCGTTGTCGGTTACTTTGGCTTTTATGTAGTGACTCAATTATTCTTTAATTTGACCAATAACATTCATGACATCATCAAGAGTACCTGTTATTGTAGAGGCAGTATAGAAATGATCCGATGTCATTAAATGAACGACTTTTCTATTCTCCCCATCTACATAGGCAGCAGTGTAATCATTAATTTTGGTTACTTGTACTTGTTCCAAATGATAGGAGTTTTCTAAACTTGCAATAGTCTCTTCATCAGTTAGAGTAGCGGGCACTTGAGTAAAGAGAATTTCACTACCAGATTGAGTGTTATAAAATGTCCGGAGCTGAAGCCCAATATCTGTTTTCCTTGCATATATTTCACCTTCGGTTAGTAACGCATTACTTTTAGTGACAGAAGATATATCTGGAACCGATTTAGGGATAAAGATTTCATTAGCCGACACTGTGGAAAGATCCACAGTTCCTTCCAGTTGAGTATCTTGATTTACTGTTGCGTCATTGTTTACAGCTTGCGAAGACTGAGCTTCTTGATTAGTTACTACTGAGCTTGTTGTAGCTTGAGCTTGTGCAATGCTATTCCCATCAGCGTAAGAATGGTAGATGAATCCTCCACTTGCAAGAATAGTGGCCACGCTTGCAACAAATAATGTTTTTTTCATTTTTCATCCTCCTTAATAAACGCTACCAGAGTTAACGACGGCGTTATTACTCTTATACAATAATTGATAGGACAAATTAGCATTGTTATTTTTGTTAGCATACATCGCCCAATATGTTGAGCTTTCCCCTGTCCATAAAGAGAAACTTACATCAGGAACTTCTACAATGGTATAGGAACTCATCTTATTCCAAGTCCCTGAACCAACTATACCGTCAGATGTTAGTTTGTGACTACTTTGAAAGCTTTTTGCCGCGTTAAACGTACCTGTTCCGAAACTGCCATCGATACTTCCGACTGTAGATTGTAACCCAAAGCAGTACAAATTAACTTGTAACGCCTTTACATAACCACCACTATTTCCACTTTTAAGTGTAGGGAAACCAGCAAAATCCACTGCTGCGCTTGCAGAAGCTATACCCGCCGCCAACGAGGAACCTAATAGGGCCAATGGGATAAGCTTTGCTAATAGTTTCTTTTTAAACATAGTTTAACTCCTTCCAAATAATAGTTTCATATATTAGAACACGTGAAAGTAGCAAAAAGTTATATATTTTAAAAAAAGTAAAAAAAATACAATAAGAGATTAAACTGTACCCTTTGTAAAGTTTAATCTATATCAGCTAATATCTTGTCAAGATTATCGGTAAAAGGAACTTAAATCATGATGACAAATAACCCTCCAACCCATTTTTTGGAAGCTTACACCAATTCAAAAAAGTTTGGCAGTGCGAAAAGATTTTTGATCTTCAGGATGACATAAAGCCAATGAACTAGCTTATTTGCCATGCGACTAATGCTATTTTATGTTGCTTTCCTTCTGCTCTTTTGCGATGTAAAAAATAAAAAGGAGGTTAATGAATGAAAGGAATCTTTGATCGGTTTGAAGGTGATTACGCGGTAATCGAAATAGATGGACAGACACATGATGTTTCTAATTCCATTGTTGATGCTTTTATCAAAGTGGGAGATGTAGTTACGTATGGAAGCCAAAACCGACTGAAATAGAGCAACGAGAGAAGCAAATTGAGAAGCTTATGGACGATGTTTGGGAAGATTGATCGATAATTTATTTCTACAATTATAGTTTACTTATTGTAAAAACCTGATTACGCTTTTAGAAGTCGGGTTTAATCTATTTATTCTATCTGATTTCTGTTCAGCGTTATTAACCGTTTGGATATTTCTTCTAAACCAGTTGAATTGATTGCAGAAATGGCTGTTATGAATAGGTTTTTTTAAATAAATGGTTTGAAGCAAGACCGCAATGAACGAAGTTATGTAATAAAATAGAATAATATATTATTATTGAAATTTATTTGGCAATTTAATCGATACAGCGAGCCCTTTTAGAACTATGCAAATACCGATTTTTGCTGGATCGTTGTCGACCGTCAATTCGATGACGTCAAAGGACACCCGAATCGGGTGCTCTTAGCTTTTGCTCAACCAACGATACGATGAACCCTATTATAAGAAGAAATGCTGATCATTAAGCTAACGGAAAAACGATAGTTGAACACAGCAGGGAGCAGCTTGCCAGTTGGCAGTTGCTCCTTTTAGTTATGCAAACCGGCAGGATAGTGCAATGTTCGTTGATTATTTTCACCGAGTTGTAGTAGACTCTTTTAAATTAGAATTAAAATCGGTATTAGGCAGAACATTAGGCTCTGCCTAATACCACACTGAAAGTGGGGTCAGTTTTCCCTTATGCTCTTTTATATCTTTAAGCGGATTGAGTTCTTTTTTTGTCTTGCAAAAAAATCATAAGAAAACTTCTGTAAATGGATTTTGTTACTAGAAAAAGTACAATTACATTGAAATAAAAAAATAAACTAGCGTCACACCTGAACGAGTCTTTTCAGTTGCTTTAGCTGAGAAAACGATCTCCAGGGCGACGAATAAAGCAAACTCTATTTTTGGGCAAAATCAGCCGAAAACGCTGATTTTGCTTTTTTTCGATTAACTCTAAAATGGAGCATAGGAGGATTATTTCCCAAAGATACGAACTCTCATTTTCATAGTCTAGCTTTCAATTACTAGGCAACTTTTGTGTGCAGCCGTTCTAACATATTCACAAAACAACGGATTTTAGACATAAGTAAAATAAAAGTGTATTTATCTTTGATAACGGACCAGTTTATATGCGAAGATGAAGTGAAAGGGAGAGTGTTTATGAGGGGACGAATAACGTCTATATGTGTATTGTTTGTCGTAGCTTCACTTTTAGGGGTGAGTGCTCAAGAGGTTGCTTATATGTCTATGTTTGATAAAACAGGTTTCGGTAGTCCTGAGGCATTAGTGTGGTCAACTTACTTGAGTTGGTTCTTCTTTGTGGTGATGTATATCCTTATAGCTGTTTCTGCCATTAAGAAAGATACTAAAGGCAGTAGTGTGAAGAAGGTTATATATACTTTGTTTGTAATTTTATCGATACCCATATCGGTGTGGTCGTTTTTTGTATTTGGGATGAATATAAGGTATTAAAACACCAATGTTATACTTATAGAAACGAACTTTGCTTAGAGATACAGCCTCACAAATTTATTTAAAATGTTCTGTTCTAAAGAATGGGGGAAAAATGTTAAATAAACTTGGTGCAAAGATTGGTATCCGCATATTTATGGATGAATACGAGAGATTGGCCGGTATTGGATATGCAGACGTGGAGTCTTGGATTGATCCTATTGCAGCAAGAAAGCTTAGCGCTGATGGAATATCCGAAGATGAAAAAAATTATTGGTAGCGGAGATTAGAAAAAAAATTTCTAGAACAGTTAATGAAGTGTAGATTAAGCTAACGGAAAAACGTTAGTTCAAAATAAGAACAAAAAAACAGCCGACCAAAAACTCAATGTCATTTAGTTAAGCTTTAAGACAAAACCTGAATTAAATTTAAAACGGCACGGGAAAAAGTCCTGTGCTGTTTTTTTGGTGTAAGTAAAAAAGAGCACAGCAAACAAAGCAGATGAAATATCCGCTAAAAAAAGTTTGTGTGAAACGGATTATGCTACTCTGTAGACGAAGCTAACAACGGATCTATACTGAATTTTTCGTGTATTCTTCTGCCCTTGACGAATAGATCGAATTGGCAACATGTTTTTACGAATCAGCGCTTCCAAATCGGGTGGGGATTCGTCGTCTCGTAAGCGCAGAAAATGTCTACAAACGTAAACAGAGACCGTAAAGTTTATGGGTACCGTTTATCCACCGTGCGAGGTAATCATTTTAGCAAAATTGTACATGATCATTTTTGCGAAGGAATCTCTTGGGTGATGGATTCTTGTCTCTTTGCGTGAAAATTTGTCAGACCAACAGGGTATTTTGATTTCATCAGGGGGGAAATCAGTAGCAGAAAGATTGGTAATGATCGTTTTATAAGTGCCATTAGGCAGGATAAAACGAACAACCCGAAAGGAAATTGGATAAAACATGCGCTCATTCAAATCCAAGAAATCAAATGTAGAGGTGGAAGGGATGTACTTGTAAAGCTCGGGCTGAGCCTTAACCTTTTGTTTTTTGATGAGTGTCCGATGAACATCAATATCAAACTCTCTACTGATGGCAAAACGTAATCTCGAAAAAATACCATTGGAGTTTACACCCTTACCCGTATGACATAGTTCCAACCTTTGCGTTCAATATGCACGAAGTTATTGTAACTTTTGATATTTATTAAACCTTTTTGGGGCGGATAGATGGGGGCCGCTTTAGATAATATTAAAAAATTAAGATTATTCCTAACTTTATAGTTCCTTATTGCGTTATTTATGTAAGGGAACAAAGTTACTCGACATAATCTATCAAATTAAATGACAGAAGGAGGTTGTTTTCCTAGAAAAATTAATTCAAAATACAAAATATAGTAAATATCCCAAAAAAAGAGAGGTAGAGAGTTAATGAAAAAACAATTTGGCAGTTTATTATTGGCAACCGCTATGTTGGTAGGTTCAGCTGGTATGGTTGGTGCTGAAGCTTCTCCTGAAGCTGAAGCAAAGGAAGCTTTGACTAGCTATTATGAGGGATTAAAGGCTTTAGATCCCAAAACTATTCTTAATAATAGTAAAAGCATTGCATGGCCAACCCGGGCAGAATACGAAACTGAAATTCAAAGTCTCGCTACAGTAGAGGGCTACGAGAATGTCAAAGTAGTAGACTACACTGTTCTTGAATTTGAAAAAGTAAGTGACATTCATTTTGTTGCAACAGTAGATAATGAATATGCCAATGGGCGTGACTTCCCAGCATTTGAATTGCCTGTAATTCAAGAAGATGGTGAATGGCTTGTAGTTGAACGGGGCGTAACATTTGTAGAAAAAGATGACTATGCTGCTGAAAAAGCATCGTTTGCAAAATCTGATTCTGCGGCACCTGCAGAGGAAGTAGTTGGGGAAGATGAAGTATATGTTGCAACCATTTCTTCAAATCTCCCGGATCTCTTTGCTTCGATTCCTGAAAATTCAGTAGACTTATCCAGCATTCAACCGTTACGTGACCATCGAGTGGTATGATCGTCGAATTCCAGCATCCGCCGTAAGTCGTGTTGCTGGAACCTTTTCGGGCCCGTATAACACAGGTACTAGGATTCACGGATGGCAAGACCTAACACTTCAAGGCACTGCATATGTTGACTATCGCCTAGATGAATTCCTAGGAGGATCTGCTTATACACGAGTAAGTGCTGTTAGCATCTACAAGAATATCCCAGAAAGTGATACAGGGAATTGGTTCGGCGTATATTTTAATGATGTACCAACCTCTACGCCGCTTTCACTAGAGATTTATAACAGACAGGCAGTGGCTGTGGATGTTGCGGGTAACATTTATAACTAATACTTAGGCTTAAAAAAAGATGTCCTTAATAGGGCAATGTCATTAAGATAAGCTCTAGATAGGACTAAGAAAAAATGAAATTCGAAACGGCATGGGTAAAATACCTGTGCTGTTTGTTTTTTTTTTGATACAAGTAAGAAAAAAAGAGCACAGCAAACAAAGCAGGTGGAATATCCGCTTGAAAAAATGTTTATGTGGACTGAATTATGCTACTCTGTAGGCGAAGCTAATAGCTGATTTATAGCGGATTTTGGGCATATTCTTCTGCCCTGGGCGAATGGGTGGAGACGGCAAAATGTTTTTGCGAATCAGCGCTTCAATATCGGGTGGAGGTTCATCGTCCCGTGAGCGCAGGAAATGCCTACCAACATAAACGGCAACCGTAAAGTTGACTTGGTATGGGTAAAACGTTAGTTCAAGAAGAAAAAGTAAGCAACCGATCAATAGACCGGTTGCTTACTTTTTCTTTAAGATATTCGGCAGTTAGTTCCAATATGTGGATTGTATTGTTAAAATAAAATAGTTACCTTTTTATGTAAGGGAGAATGATTTAATGAAAGGTCGAGTTTATGTTGAGTATAGAAGGCTAGGTTTTTTTGCTGTAGAGACCGCGGACGATGATTTCTCCATAATTGAGGTGCGAAATGGACTTCCTTCTTTAGAGGACGAGCTGATCGGGGAGCTTAATTCGCTTGGCGAACAGCAACTATACAATGAGACAACAAAAGAAGAATTAGATGTGTCCATAAAATTTATACATGCAACACTCGCCGAAGCGAAGAACTATATTAAAGGTGCTATCAGAGGGAAATAGTTAGATGATTAACCTAACTGTAAAACGTTAGTTGAACACAGCAGGGAGCAGCTTACCAGTTGGCAGCTGCCCTTTTTGTTATGCAAACTGGGCAGTATAGTTCAATAAATGTGTGGTAGCTGTGTAGTATAGATGTTTTGTGGATGAATGCATGTTTGTTAATATTATTCCCTATTACTAAAGAGTCATTATAGAAATAATATTAATATTGGTAAATTATGACTGATGAGTATAACGATGACGTGATATACTTCTCTAGTAATATTTAAAGAGCAAGGAAAAAATATATAAGTATATAGGGGATGGATGAAAATGAAGAAAAAAATACTTTCCTGTAGTCTTGCTGCTACATTACTTCTTGGAGGAGCATATACCTTGAATGTATACGCCAGTGATGAAACAATATCCAATACAACAACTGTAACAGCTTCATATAAAGTGGAACAAACTGCTGATGTATCAACTGACTACTCGTATACAACTACTCCTTTATTAGAGGTTTATCAAGCAGGAAATCATATTCCTTTGGATTTAGTAGGCAAGCCTCTTTCTAGCAAGTCTAAAGCTGCAGTCACAGAAATTAGTGAAAACCCAATTATTGATTTGAACGCTTTGGCAACTGATTTTGGTGATGAAATTCAAACTAGAGTTGATTATAAGCTGAAAAGTGGATCTGAGATCCAAATTTTTCAAAATGATATACAGGGAACTCAAGAATCAACAGTAGAATATTTTAAAAATTCGGAATATTATGATGCCGCTAAAATCAGTGTAGAGGAAATTAATGGATACAAAGCAGTAATTATAGATGACCAACCAAAAGTCGTATATATAGTATCAAACGATCATCTTTATGTAATTGCAACTGTTGATCCTGATGTGACAGTTGATTACCTTAAAGCGGTAGCTATGCAAATCCATGAGTAATAAATCTATAAAAGTGTGATGTTAAAAATCGATGATATATTTGCTATAAAATCATTATCTCCAACCCATACGGTTATACAGTCCCAAGGTATTCAGGTAAAGGCTAGCAAGGATAATCTTGAAAACATTGTACTCCGATTTGAGAGGGTTTAAGTAATAATTTACAGCAACAAATCATTTCATCTTTATCGATATAATTTGACGTTTACGCTAACGAAAAAACGTTAGTTGAACACAGCAGGGAGCAGCTTGTCAGTTGGCAGCTGCTCCCTTTTAGTTATACAACGAGCAGGTTAGTTGTGTGATAGAATGGTTTTTTTGTTAGAATTAAACAAAACGGAGGGGGTGATGCACGTTGGATAAGAAGAAGTACTTTATTCTAATGCCACCAATGTTTATAATTGGGCTATTTTTACTTTACTTTATTCCAGCAAATCAGAGACATTATGTGTCGTTAGTTCCTATTGTATTTTGGTTGATATATTACACTTGGATATTTATTGATAGGAAACAAAAGAAAAATTAATGGGAACCTACTCAAAATTGAGAAAGTAAAAAAAGAGTTTTTTTCTTTTAATTACATAAACGGAGGAGCAATAATAATCGTTATTGAATTTAAATTACTTGGTCCCCTATTCAACTAACGGAAAAACGATAGTTGAACACAGCAGGGAGCAGCTTGCCAGTTGGCAGCTGCTCTCTTTTAGTTATGCAAACGAGCAGTTTAGTTGAATGAAGAATTATTTGTAACTTTAATAATGAAATTAACGTTAAGTGATAAAGGAGGAAGGGATATGAAAGGGATTGCTACAATGTTTATCTTTCTGATTTTTATTATAAGTGGTTGTAATACTGCAGAATTAAAAGTAGCAGAAGAACAAGCAAAATTAAGCGTTATTGAACAACATACTAAACACATCGGCAAAGTCAAAATACTATCGGTAGACCTCAAAAGAAATAGCTATTTAATTAAGTGGGAAAATGAAGAAAATTGTGAGAAGGGTATCGATTCTGTCGACGGAGAAAGTGGAGCTATTGAAATGATTGAGGCTTCAATCTGTTGAAAGTATTCTTATAAGTAGAAAGCATTGTTATTGAATTTAATAGGGATTGGAGAGGGGAAATGAGTAATTTAATACGATTTGGTCTAATTGTCATTTCATTAATTCTTACTTTAATCGGATTTTTAAAACTATCCAACAGTCCAAAAAGCTCAAGACTCAACAAGTGAGTATATAAGGTCGGTAGGAGGAAGTTTAGATACAAATACATCAACTAACGAAAAAACTTATTTAAAAAAAAGGAGTTAAGGCCAACGTGAAAACGAAAAAGGATATATTATTTCTTCTAATTGCATTAATACTGGCAGTAATTATCTTACTAAGTTTTTGGTTTTACTCTAGTAAAGCTTATTATCCAACGCTTCCTTTTGAAGGTATATCAAAGAAAGAAGTTGTTGAAAAATTGGATAAGAGTAACAATGAACTAGTTGAATTATCAAAAGTTAATGGATTTTATTGGCTCGGTTATAGCGGAAATCAACAAGAAGGAAGAGACAAAGTCATAAGGGAGATGGAGGATCAAGGGTTAAAGTATGACTCTTACGAGGGTTCTGGGATATTTTTTGAAGGTGAAGGAAGGATTATTATAACAGGGCAGATGTGGACTACCAATTATGTATTATACAAAGTGCCAGCAGAAAGTTATTTAGGTGCAGGGGATCATTAAATTCACAACTGGTTAATTACGCTAACGAAAAAACAGATTTTAGGATGGTAATATTGGAGATTTTATAAGTTTCACTGTCACATGTAAGATAGGCTCTTATTGTTGCTAGTGGATTGGGGATTTCAATGTAGATTAATCAAAATAAAAAAGGAGGATTCAAATAAATGAACAAAAAATTTTTAGCGAGTATCATAACAGCGGCATTATTAGTCGGTGGAAGCACATATACTTATACAACTTTCGCATCAGAAGCTAACTACAGTTCAAACGTAGCAGAAAAATCAACTTTAGAAAATACAGAGATACAAGAAGATCATAATGTAACAATTAAGCCTATTTCTACAGTGCCAAATGATCAAATACACATACCGTTGGATTTGGCTAATCCAAGTGTGATTGAAAAGTATTCCGCGGACATAACAGATGATAATCCGATTAGTGAATTATTAGGTAGTTATACAACAGACTATGGAGATGACTCTATCGAAGTTAGTGCAAATTATATTTTAGAAAGCGGTTCTGCTGTAGATTTTATCCAAGTTCCTTTAAATATAACTCCTGAAGAAGCAGTTGATTTCTATACTTCCGGTGTATACTCAGATGCAGAAATAACAACTGGAGAGGTTAATGGATACAAAGTTGTATATGTTAAGGGAGAAGCAAGAAAGGCTATTCATATGATGTCTGAAAGGTATGCCTATACTATTAATACTGTTTTTGATGATGTAAGTATTGAGTACCTAGAGGAATTAGCAAAACTTATCACAGAATAACAGATGAAATTATGGGCTTTTTCTTCAGTGCTTTGAGCAAAACTTAAATAGCTTAAATGTTTTCTTATGTACATGTTTGTAAAACAAATTAAATTCAGCTTGCATGTTTATCTCTAGAACCTTGATTTACATATCAGGGTTTTTTTATTAGGGTGCTGTTGACTACTATATTCGTTACTATCCTGACATTGAAGACGAAGATTGAAACTCATGGCATGGTAGAGTGGTGGACAGATAATAATTTCGAGAATGGTTTATAAACAGGGCGGTGGCTTCCTTGATTAATCTGAAGGATTTTGATGACTTAAGCGTAGTTAACAAGCTATTATCTGAATGCATGTGTTCTGATGAAGAATAAAATGATTGAACTAACGAAAAAACGTTAGTTCAATACAGGATAGAGCAGTCTGCCGATAGCATTTGTTGATCTAAAGGGCAAGATAGAGTGTTCACTTCGCGAACACTTCACATAATGAAAGTTTTGTTAAATGTGTCATAGGTGGGAGGTAAAATTTAATGGACAAAGACTTAGAAATACTATTTATGAATGAAAAGGTATTAGAAGGTAGTTTTTTATTTTACTTCCATGAAAAAAGTTCTTTTCAAGAGGGTGCATTCTGGGATTACTATAATAGTGTTATATCAATAACAAGCAATAAAATTAAGGATGAATTAGAAGACGATAATGCTACCACAAAAGCAATTGTATACACACATAATGAAATATTGAAGAAATTTATACATCACTTATCTCCCAATGATATGTATGAAATTAAAAACTTCCCAATCGATAATTTACATTTGTATAATGAAAGATTGAGTTATATGTTAGAGGGATATTTCAAAGGATTTGTTATAAATGAAGACTTATATGATGAGGACTTAAAGAACCCGATGTCATAGCAAAATGGCTAGGAAGAGAATACATGCTATCACCTGCTAAAAATTATTCATCGCATCATAATAAAACATTAAGCTTACGAAAAACGATAGTTGAACACATCAGGGAGTAGCTTGCCGGTTGGCAGCTGCTCCATTTTCCGTTAAGTTAACCAGCAGGTTAACTTAATACCGCATTGAATGATTTTTTTGGTTTTATGGTATAATATTACATTAGTGAATTGTTTTAGATCAATGAGCACCAGGGGGCTATATGAAAAAAAGATATGTTATTATTCTACTATTGATTTTTGGTATATCATTTTTAATTGGTTATAATAGGTACTTTTATAATTTTAAAAGTCTTGATAACGCAACATTATTTTCAGATTCCATAAAATCACCAGATGGTAAATATAAAGCTAGCCCGTATTATTTAAATTATGGTGGTGCAGCAGGTGGGGTAAGTTATATTGTCGAAGTTGAACAAACTCAGACTGGTGAAAAGAAAAAGGTATATTCAAGTAACCATAAAGATGATTTTTCGATATCTTGGAAATCTATAGACGTCCTTTCTATAAAAAATGAAAGTCCTACATATAATGAATATAGAAATATTGATTTGAATGTTAATACGGATATATATGAAGAATCAGGAGCTGCCTGCCGAAGTTTATTACTTAAAGAGAAATTTGAAAACTGCTATAAAGCTGAGGACATTAAGGTGCCTCTTATTTTCAAGCTACTAGGTTATTGAGCTAACGATAAAACGTTAGTTCAAGAAGAAAAAGTAAGCAACCGATCAATAGACCGGTTGCTTTTTCTTTAAGCTACTGGGCAGGATAGTTTAATTCACTTCGCGATGCAGATTTTTCGGCTTAATATCGAAACTTTTTCCAAGTGTTTATAGTC
>NZ_JACSQL010000040.1 GCF_014836635.1 Paenibacillus gallinarum
TTTTTTTCGCATCTCTCTGATAATGAACCTTTACTAATTTAAACATAAGCATCTCCTTTATTTTATTAAACTTTCTTTTGTAATTGTGAACTAATGAATTTTCCCTTCCAATTTTTACTTAATCGTAGATTCTAACATATCGTCTGTTTATAACTATAGGTTAAAATATGGAAATACGATTAAAATTCTAGGTTTCATTATTAATCCATGCAATATGAATATGGGTCCTAAACTGTCCAGGACTAGAGTAAAGGGCTGGGTAAACCAGCCCCTCCTCATCAAACCGTACGTGAGGTTTTCCCTCATACGGCTTTCCGATGTTCGTCATTCATGTGCATACAGATTACAAGAGCGTTTTGAGTCCACATTGTCTCGCCATGTACCGCACTTCTTGGACCGCACTTTGCCACCGAGAACGTTGCCTTTTCTTTGCATACCATTTTGCCAAACGCAACACAATGTACCAATCTAACTTCGCCATTTTTCGTTGGCTGTAAGACGTGTGGTAGTAATTGCGCCACCCCTGAATCTTCGGGTTCAGCCAACCTACGTGCTCCGCGAGTGACTTATGTCTCTGGCTGGACGGAGCTAAGCGCTCTTTTACCACTTCCCGGATGCGTTCCTCCGCTTTCCGGCACAGCCACTGCTGCGTGGTATAGTACACTTTTCCGTAGGATGTTTCAGCTTTTGTCTTGCGATGATGCATGCCTAGAAAATCAAACCCTTCTTCTCCCGTCCATAATCCTACAATCCGCGTTTTCGTCGGATGCAAGGTCAGTTCCAGACGATCCATAATCGCACGTATGAGTGCATACGCCCGTTCTGCATCTTTCTTCGTTTTGCATACAACAACAAGGTCATCTGCGTATCGCGTAAGTTCCCCGATTCCACTGCCATGTCGTTCCCACAGAATATCAAAATAATTCAAATAGATATTCGCGAGAAGAGGGGATATCACGCCGCCTTGTGGTGTACCCAGATCGGATCGTCTGACCTTGCCTTCTTCCATCACTCCCGTGTTCAGCCACTTCCGTACCAGCTTCAGGACGCGCCTGTCGCTGATTCGCATCTCCACCAGTTTCATTAGTTTCTCTTGGTTGATGTTGTCGAAGTAGCCTTGGATGTCGACGTCGACCACCCAATTCCCTTTCCGGTTGCAGGCTTTTCGGATACGGTCCAGTGCCCCTTTCGCACTTCGTTTTGGACGGAATCCAAATGAAGATTCCTGAAAGTCCGCTTCAAAGATCGGTTCCATGACCAGTTTCGCTGCCATCTGAATGACGCGGTCTCGGACGGTTGGGATACCCAGCGGTCTTTGCTTCCCGTCTTTCTTCGGAATATAATGCCGTCGTACGGGCTGTGGATGGTATTTGTTTTCCTTCAAGCATCGTTGGCATTCGTACAGGAAAAATGCTTCTCCCTTTTCCTCAATATCCGAAAGAGTTTCTCCATCGACGCCAGCCGATCCTTTGTTAGCTCGTACTCTTCGCCAGGCTTCCTCTAATACATCCATTCGGTAGACCTTGTCGTACAATGCGTGGAATCTGCGCTTCTTGTTTTCCTTGGCCGCATGACCTAGTTTCTTTTGGAGTTGTTGAACGTTTTCTTTTGGTGTCGTTAGCCGTTTGGCATTCACTAATTCGTACCTCCTAAAAAAAAAACATGAACAAAGCAGGGCTCCTTCCCTCCTGCAGGTTGTGTTGTCCTACAGTTCCTCAGTACTATGAGCCCCTCGGACTCCCTTCCTGCAAGTATATCATTTCGTCTTTTGGACTTATAGACCACTTTGTTACGGGTTAAAAAAAAAAAATCCGTGCAGGGGAGGGTCTCCCCAGTTCACTGCATCTTCTTTCATACCATGCCGATCCCCTTACGCCGGAGGATTCTTCACTGCCGCTCCAAGTTCTTAGCAGTTTCCGTGGCCTTCACCCATTAAGCCGGGGTTCGGCTTCCCCTCGTCCCTCTTGCGAGGCCTTTTTGACGACGCGGCAGGATTCACTTGATGTTACGGCCTGGTATGTTGCTCGCTCTGTCTCCAACAGATACTTTTGTCGATACGCTTCTACGCACAGTTTTCACCGTACGTAGGTATCCTAGCTACACAGGGGCTTGGCCCCTCCCGTGACCGGACTTTCACCGGCTAGAAGATGCGTGCTTAGCTGGGCACGCGCTTAAAGAAAAAGCAACCGGTCTATTGATCGGTTGCTTACTTTTTCTAATTAAACTATCGTTTTACCGTTAGCGTAACAATATTTTTAGATTATAGCATTGAGTCCGCTATCTTCTGGATTTCCTGATCATCAAGTGGCCTTCCTGTAAAATCAGTAATTATATACTGTATTCCTGAGTC
>NZ_JACSQL010000041.1 GCF_014836635.1 Paenibacillus gallinarum
CATTAAGCTGCTTTCTAGCTTGTTCAATACAGTCCCTGTTTTTTTCGATCAAATCAAACCCCTCCTAAGCGCATCTTACTTCATCCTTACTGTTTTAGAATTGGGTTAAGAAGTTTTCGACTATAAATTGCCTTGTGATGATGCAGCGTAGCATAATCATCATGCAGTCCTGCCTTCCCTGATCCGCATCAAAGGCCCTTGATCTTGGCTCCGTGCGGGGTGTAAAGCGAAGGACAGGAACATAGAGCGCCTTATCCGGGATACTTTGTTTCCCGGGTTAGGCGCTCTTGTTATCGGCCTAAGTAACCCTGCAGCGGTGCGTAGCGGCTCTTAGGTGGGTGGTCTTGCCGCCTTAGAGCTGGTAGCATCAGCCCTAACCTCTTTCTGTTCCTATGAAGTCTCTGTCTTGCTTAATACAAGCACCTCCAGCTGAAACAAGATCGTTCCCCCTGTAGAGCTAGATCCCTTAAAAGCTTCCTGCTTCCTCAAACCTCCATTTATTTAAGGCTTGGTTTAAACCAAGCCTAGGTTGAAACCAGATCCGAAAAAAAAGGATATCACCTGGTACTATGGCTCAAAACTTTTTTAAGGCGATCATTTAGGTAACCTATATTATAATAATTAAAGTTACTCAAAAGATAAGGAGTGAAACTTGTGAACGAGACTCATGATCCGCGCCCTGTTGGCCGTCCCTCTCAAGGAATTACCAAAAAAGTTTCCTTAACGCTAACCATAGAAGAATGGACAGAAATTGAAGATTCGGGTAAGACTGTAGCTGCCTTTTTAAAAGATAAAATGAAAAAACAGCCTGATGTTACCCTAAGCCCTGAATCGAAGACACAGCGTATTCCCATCTTCTATCCTCGTCCTCTAGCTGAAGAATGTTGGGATACCTATCTGGAGCGCACAGATGAACAACTACCATCTGACATTATAGATGCCGCGAAAGAGTCAATGTTTCAAATTCTCTATCCTAACCAAGCGGAAAATGTAATTGTAGAAGTAAAAGAACAGTACATATGCCCCTTTACGGGAAAACGGTTCGGATCTATGGATAAACTCGTTAGCACTGCGATCCCCACATTAATTCAGTGGGCTACTGCAAAAATAAATCGTGAACTAGAAAGAGCTGCGAAGCGAGAAAAGGAAAAGAAATAGTGCTTTTTATTTAAATAAGAGGGGGTCCAGGGGGAGGAATCCCCCTGGCGAAACTCAATTCGCAGGGGCAAAGCCCCTGCCTCTTTAGTTACCATTTGCTTCGTCAAAAGTCGTACCCAGTATATAGTCTGTCGCCTTTTGGGCTTGTCCTGCGGCCTTTACAATTAATGTTGGATCATTTTTAAGTTTTCGGTGCCATGATTGAATATAAGCGGCGCTGTTCTCGATGGTGCTGTTATCAATGCCGCATGTAGCGCAAAGCATAGCTGCTCCAATCTCGGCTATAAGTTCTTCTTTTGAATAGTTCTCATCGCCAAAGGCGGCGTATTCCTCGATGCCTGGCCGGTTTAAACGGCTCTGATGCCCGCTACTGTGTATGAGTTCATGAAATAAGGTCGAATAATACTCCTCTGCTTTTGGGTAGTCTTGTAAAGGCGGAACACTGACCCTGTCTGGAGCAGGCATATAATAAGCCCGTCCTGACGCGAAGCCGATAGGCGGAGCGTCTGCATACCCGTCTACAATAGCTTCCGCTTCAGCAATAGGATCATGGTCAAAACTGACCTCCTTCCGCTTGCTTTTTATGCCCTTGCAATCCTTTATGTCAAACACCCGGTAATAGCGAAGCATCGGTATTTTCTCAGCTTCTCCGGTATCCGCATCTTCTTTTTCTAACCAGCGCCAGAAAACAACGATTTGAGACTTAGCGCCTTTTACACTGCCTCCAGCTTCCGTAATCTGCTTATAAGTGGCGTACTCTCCCGGCGGCAGTAGCAGTGTATTAATGCCCCGGTAGGGCCGCTGCGATATCCAGTTTACAGCGCCACTAACGACCCACGGTCTGCGCCACGGCACGACACCCGCCGCAAGCAGTTCTAAAATCCGTTCCGTCACAATTTCATATACCGATTTCTTCATTGCCATTGTCAAAGTCTCCTTTCTGTGCCGGGAGAAACCCGGCTTAGCGGATTAATTTGCTTCTCGCTCTTCGCGAACTTCAATCGAAGAAATGTCCATTTCAAAAGCTGCGAAACTCTCGTCTATGACCGCATCCATTAGTTCTTGAATCTTGTTCGTTATCAGGTGATATTCATTGACTCTCACCGTCCAAATGCAGTAATAGATCGGCTTTCTTTCATCTACTTTTCTGAGCATCCCTGCCCACTCACGGAC
>NZ_JACSQL010000042.1 GCF_014836635.1 Paenibacillus gallinarum
CATTAAGCTGCTTTCTAGCTTGTTCAATACAGTCCCTGTTTTTTTCGATCAAATCAAACCCCTCCTAAGCGCATCTTTCTTCATCCTTACTGTTTTAGAATTGGGTTAAGAAGTTTTCGACTATAAATTGCCTTGTAATGATACAGCGTAGCGTTATCATTATGCTGTCATATCTCCCCTGAGGCGCATCAAAGCGCCCTTGATCTTGGCTCCGTGCGGGGTGTAAAGCGAAGGACAGGAACATAGAGCGCCTTATCCGGGATGCTTTGTTTCCCGGGTTAGGCGCTCTTGTTATCGGCCTAAGTAACCCTGCAGCGGTGCGTAGCCGCTCTTAGACGGGTGGTCTTGCCGCCTTAGAGCGGGTAGCATCAGCCCTAACATCTTTCTGTTTCTGTGAAGTCTCTATCTTGCTTTAAAATAAGCACCTCCAGCTGAAACAAGATCGTTCCCCCTGGTAGAGCTAGATCCCTTAAAAGCTTCCTCAAACCTCCATTTATTTAAGGCTTGGTTAAAACCAAGCCCAGGTTGAAACCAGATCCGAAAAAAGGATATACCTAGTGCTATTGCTCTAAACTTTTTAAAGACGATCATTTAAGTAACCTATATTATAATAATTAAAGTTACTCAAAAGATAAGGAGTGAAACTTGTGAACGAGACTCATGATCCGCGCCCTGTTGGCCGTCCCTCTCAAGGAATTACCAAAAAAGTTTCCTTAACGCTAACCACAGAAGAATGGACAGAAATTGAAGATTCCGGTAAGACTGTAGCTGCCTTTTTAAAAGATAAAATGAAAAAACAGCCTGATGTTACCCTAAGACCTGAATGGGAAACGCAGCGTATTCCCATCTCCTATCCTCGCCCTCTAGCTGAAGAATGTTGGGACACTTATCTAGACCGCACGGATGAACAACTATCATCTGACATCATAGATGCCGCAAAAGAGTCAATGTTTCGAGTTCTCTATCCTAACCAAGCGGAAAATGTAATTGTAGAAGTAAAAGACCAGTACATATGCCCCTTTACAGGAAAACGGTTCGGATCTATGGATAAACTCGTTAGCACTGCCATCCCCACATTAATCCAGTGGGCTACTGCAAAAATAAATCTTGAACTAATAAAAGCTGCGAAGCGAGAAAAGGAAAAGAAGTAGTGCATTTTATTTAAATGAAGAGGGGGTCCAGGGGGAGGAATCCCCCTGGCGAAACTCAATTCGTAGGGGCAAAGCCCCTACCTCTCAGTCCCCATTTGCTTCGTCAAAAGTCGTACCTAATATATAATCTGTCGCCTTTTGGGCTTGTCCTGCGGCCTTTACAATTAACGTTGGATCATTTTTAAGTTTTCGGTGCCATGACTGAATATAAGCGGCGCTGTTCTCGATGGTGCTATTATCAATGCCGCATGTAGCGCAAAGCATAGCTGCTCCAATCTCGGCTATAAGTTCTTCCTTTGAATAGTTTTCATCGCCAAAGGCGGCGTATTCCTCAATGCCTGGCCGGTTTAAACGGCTCTGATGCCCGCTACTGTGTATGAGTTCATGAAATAAGGTCAAATAATACTCCTCTGCTTTTGGATAGTCTTGTAAAGGCGGAACACTGACCCTGTCTGGAGATGGCATATAATAAGCCCGTCCTGACGCGAAGCCGATAGGCGGAGCGTCTGCATATCCGTCTACAATAGCTTCCGCTTCAGCAATAGGATCATGGTCAAAACTGACCTCCTTCCGCTTGCTTTTTATGCCCTTGCAATCCTTTATATCAAACACCCGGTAATAGCGAAGCATCGGTATTTTCTCAGCTTCTCCGGTATCCGCATCTTCTTTTTCTAACCACCGCCAGAAAACAACAATTTGAGACTTAGCGCCTTTGACACTGCCCCCAGCTTCCGTAATCTGCTTATAGGTGGCGTACTCTCCCGGCGGCAGAAGCAGTGTATTAATTCCCCGGTAGGGCCGCTGTGATATCCAGTTTACCGCGCCACTAACGACCCACGGTCTGCGCCACGGCACCACACCCGCCGCAAGCAGTTCTAAAATCCGTTCCGTCACAATTTCATATACCGATTTCTTCTTTGCCATTGTCAAAGTCCCCTTTCTGCGCCGGGAGAAACCCGGCTTAGCGGATTAATTTGCTTCTCGCTCTTCGCGAACTTCAATTGAAGATATGTCCATTTCAAACGTCACCAAACTCTCGCTTATGACCGCATCCATTAGTTCATGAATCTTGTTCGTTATCAGGTGATATTCATTCACTCTCACCGTCCAAATGCAGTAATAGATCGGCTTTCTTTCATCTACTTTTCTGAGCATCCCTGCCCACTCACGGAC
>NZ_JACSQL010000043.1 GCF_014836635.1 Paenibacillus gallinarum
CTCCCTCGAAATGATTTAAATAACTCACTCTGGCTCATGAATTCGCAGGATTTCTCCTTAGTCAAAGTGTGAAAAATGAAAGCTTAGGAGTAGCAAGTGGCTGAGGTGTCGTAAAAGGGCATAGGAAAACAGAGGTATTCGTTGAATACCCATAACATTCCATATATGCACGTCTCCACTTCGCCTTAGTGATTTTCACTCCCATGTCTCAACGGGTCATACGCCCTTTCATTCCTTCGTCACATCTAACTAAGGGGGGGAGGTCGGTCTTTCTAACGGAACGGGTCCGAGCCCTTTTGTTTAATGTCTCCCGATACTCCGTGCTATGTTATCCTGCGAATGCATGAACCGGCGAGGATCAATTAGCTTTATGCTGCTTGTAGGAAAATTCTAGTCGAGTCGTAAGTTTTGCCGCTTTTAGCAAGACAGACAAGCATACGTGCAACTTTCCCAATCAATTTCATAATCGACTTCATCTTCTTTACCTTCTTTTCCTTCACGTTGTAGTGGTGCAGAGCCCGAAATTCCGAGTTGGTCATCACCATACACATGGTCACGAGATAGAGGAAATGGCGCAGACGTGGGCGACCACGTTTGCTAAGCACCATTTTTCCTCGCCACTTCCCAGAACTTGCTTCAGCTAGGTTTAATCCGGCATGGCGTAGTAGAGCATTTCCGTGTGCATAAGCGCTTAGATCGCCAGCCTCGCCAAGAATGCCTGCTAAGCTTGTTGCATTGACGCCTGGGATTTCAAGCAGTTTTTGAGCATAGGGAATACGCCCCAGTATCATGTGGACTTCCTGCTCAATCTGTTCAAGTTGACGCTGAGCTAAGTCATACTCTTCTAAGAGTTGCTCTAGATGAAGTTTGTAGGCGTGAAGAGCGTGCGTGGCACCCACACTGCATTTCGCAAGTGTAATAAGTTGCTCTGCACGTTTGACGCCAGCATGACGTTTCACGTATTGCTTCCAGCCAGCCAGAACTTGTTCAGTGGATAACCGGCTAATTTCCTTCGGTAATGGGAAGAGCCGGAGCGTAGCGATAGCACTGGTGCAAGTAAGAATCTTAAATACCTGACGCAGTTCAGGAAAGACAATATCTACCCAGCGATGAATCTGATTTACCGCACTGTTGAGACGTTTGGTCACGGTTTCTCGATTCGCCATAAGAATACGAAGTTCTTCATAAGATTCTGCAAGAAATCGAACGGGAGAGTAGTATCCATTTTTGATCATATCTGCGATGACCAGTGCGTCTTTATGATCGCTTTTCGATGGCGTATTGTCCCGGTTTTCTTTGTTCTTTTTAACAAGATGGGGATTTACAAGCACAGTCTCAATACCTTGCGAATCCAGCCAGCGAGCCAGGCTAAGCCAGTAATGCCCCGTAGGCTCCATACCGACAATGACTTTCTGAAGCTTGTAAGATTTCAATAAATCTCGGATCCAACACTTGAGAAAGTTGAATCCTTCTAAATGATTTCCGAATTTTAGGGATGTACCAAGTGCGATTCCTCGAAAGCTCACAGCCCGAGCAACATGGACTTCCTGAGCAATATCTACACCGACCACCAGATGATGAACGGTAATGTTTTCAATGAGTTGATTTTGTTTTTCTTGTGCTTTAAACTTCATGTTAGAGCGACCTCCTGATGTGGATTTTAAGGGCTTTTGACCCGTTGCGTACTCCCATCGTACAGAGGCGCTCTTTTTTATTCAAACTCCAAATTTTTCGTTTTACAGGAATTCTAACG
>NZ_JACSQL010000044.1 GCF_014836635.1 Paenibacillus gallinarum
CTAGGGTTTGCTGTTATGATCCTATTGTTCAGCCCTTTTATGCTACGTTTGATTTCTAAGTCTACCCTGTTATAAGAGATGTTTAACAGTGAACCTATTCAATATAAAGTTCACTCCTTTCACTTTGTAACGGCTACAGAGTGAGAAGCAGCCTCTAATATTAGCATAATTTCGAATGTGAAAAGGGAGCAGTTGCCAACTGGAAATCTGCTCCCTTTTGTTTTCAACTAACGTTTTTTCGTTAGTTGAATCACTCAGCTTTTTGTGTTCCCAATTGGATATCTACAAATGGTACGTATTGGTTTGGTTCAACTTCTTTATATACACGTACAAAATTGACATTAAAGGTTGGATAAGGAGCTAATTCATTCATAGCTAATAATTTCATTTCGTCAATTTCAGTCTCGTTCAAACCCCAATAGGTTTGCCCCAAGGTCAAATGAGGATGATACTGATCCATTTCAAAGTATTGATCTAAAATTTCTTGTGATGGAGAAATCGCATTTACCAATCTTCTATGTAAATCGATTACATTGCTCGATTCAACACTAAGAAATGTAACAGCACTTCCAAACGACCCAGGTTCTGATAATGATAATTGAAAGCTTTGGATTAAAGAGCATGCTTGTCTTACATTTTCTAACCAACAAAGATCTACTTTAAGACCACCCTGCGCTTTTACAGTGATGTGAGGCTCCACTACCTCGTTAAGACGATTACTGGACCAACGATCACGGAATGCCATAATTTTTGCTTTATAATCATCTGGAGGGGTTATTCCAATGAAATATTCCATTTTTCAGTCCACATCCTTTAGCAAAATAATGGATGATAGTCCACTTGTTCTTATCTTCTTTCTTCTTCGGCTATTTAAATTATCCTGCCGGTTCGCATAATAAAAGGGAGCAGCTGCTAACTGGCAAGCTGCTCCGTGCTGTGTTCAACTAATGTTTTCTCGTTAGTTGAATCACTCAGCTTTTTGTGTTCCCAATTGGATATCTACAAATGGTACGTATTGGTTTGGTTCAACTTCTTTATATACACGTACAAAATTGACATTAAAGGTTGGATAAGGAGCTAATTCATTCATAGCTAATAATTTCATTTCGTCAATTTCAGTCTCGTTCAAACCCCAATAGGTTTGCCCCAAGGTCAAATGAGGATGATACTGATCCATTTCAAAGTATTGATCTAAAATTTCTTGTGATGGAGAAATCGCATTTACCAATCTTCTATGTAAATCGATTACATTGCTCGATTCAACACTAAGAAATGTAACAGCACTTCCAAACGACCCAGGTTCTGATAATGATAATTGAAAGCTTTGGATTAAAGAGCATGCTTGTCTTACATTTTCTAACCAACAAAGATCTACTTTAAGACCACCCTGCGCTTTTACAGTGATGTGAGGCTCCACTACCTCGTTAAGACGATTACTGGACCAACGATCACGGAATGCCATAATTTTTGCTTTATAATCATCTGGAGGGGTTATTCCAATGAAATATTCCATTTTTCAGTCCACATCCTTTAGCAAAATAATGGATGATAGTCCACTTGTTCTTATCTTCTTTCTTCTTCGGCTATTTAAATTATCCTGCCGGTTCGCATAATAAAAGGGAGCAGCTGCTAACTGGCAAGCTGCTCCGTGCTGTGTTCAACTAATGTTTTCTCGTTAGCTTAATGAGTTATCTCTAATAAAATCAATCATTCGGCTCCTATAGAAATTAACTAAAAGAAAAGATTGTGA
>NZ_JACSQL010000045.1 GCF_014836635.1 Paenibacillus gallinarum
TCAGGGGTAGGGGAGCGTTGTATGCCGGGTTGAAGGTAGACCGGAAGGACTGCTGGACTGCATACAAGTGAGAATGCCGGTATGAGTAACGAAAAGATCAGTGAGAATCTGATCCGCCGAAAACCTAAGGGTTCCTGAGGAAGGCTCGTCCGCTCAGGGTAAGTCGGGACCTAAGGCGAGGCCGAAAGGCGTAGTCGAAGGACAACAGGTCGAAATTCCTGTACCACCGTAAATCGTTACGAGCGATGGGGGGACGCAGTAGGGTAGTGACGCAGACTGATGGATGTCTGTCCAAGCAGTGAGGCTGATGTGTAGGCAAATCCGCACATCGTTAAGGCTGGGCTGTGATGGGGAGTGAAAATTACAGTAGCGAAGGTCATGATCTCAGACTGCCAAGAAAAGCCTCTAGCCAGATGAAGGTGCCCGTACCGTAAACCGACACAGGTAGGTGAGAAGAGAATTCTAAGGCGCGCGGAAGAACTCTCGTTAAGGAACTCGGCAAAATGACCCCGTAACTTCGGGAGAAGGGGTACCCCGGTAGTGTGAATAGCACGAGGGGGTCGCAGTGAAAAGGCCCAAGCGACTGTTTAGCAAAAACACAGGTCTGTGCGAAGCCGCAAGGCGAAGTATACGGGCTGACGCCTGCCCGGTGCTGGAAGGTTAAGGGGAGTGGTTAGGAGTAATCCGAAGCTATGAACCGAAGCCCCAGTAAACGGCGGCCGTAACTATAACGGTCCTAAGGTAGCGAAATTCCTTGTCAGGTAAATTCTGACCCGCACGAATGGCGTAACGACTTGGGCGCTGTCTCAACGAGAGATCCGGTGAAATTTTAATACCTGTGAAGATGCAGGTTACCCGCGACAAGACGGAAAGACCCCATGGAGCTTTACTGCAGCTTGATATTGGATTTGGGTACGATCTGTACAGGATAGGTGGGAGCCTAAGAAGCATGAGCGCCAGCTTGTGTGGAGGCAACGTTGGGATACCACCCTGATCGTATCTAGGTTCTAACTTGGTACCGTGATCCGGTGCGAGGACAGTGTCAGGTGGGCAGTTTGACTGGGGCGGTCGCCTCCTAAAGAGTAACGGAGGCGCCCAAAGGTTCCCTCAGAATGGTTGGAAATCATTCGCAGAGTGTAAAGGCACAAGGGAGCTTGACTGCGAGACCTACAAGTCGAGCAGGGACGAAAGTCGGGCTTAGTGATCCGGTGGTACCGCATGGAAGGGCCATCGCTCAACGGATAAAAGCTACCCTGGGGATAACAGGCTTATCTCCCCCAAGAGTCCACATCGACGGGGAGGTTTGGCACCTCGATGTCGGCTCATCGCATCCTGGGGCTGAAGTAGGTCCCAAGGGTTGGGCTGTTCGCCCATTAAAGCGGTACGCGAGCTGGGTTCAGAACGTCGTGAGACAGTTCGGTCCCTATCTGTCGTGGGCGTAGGAAATTTGAGAGGAGCTGTCCTTAGTACGAGAGGACCGGGATGGACATACCGCTGGTGTACCAGTTGTTCCGCCAGGAGCATCGCTGGGTAGCTATGTATGGAAGGGATAAGCGCTGAAAGCATCTAAGCGCGAAGCCCACCTCAAGATGAGATTTCCCAATTAGTAAGACCCCTTGAAGACGACGAGGTAGATAGGCTGG
>NZ_JACSQL010000047.1 GCF_014836635.1 Paenibacillus gallinarum
TGAACTGAACCCTATTAAGTAGACAGTTTTAAAAAAAGGATGCGCTGCTGTTTAAGCGGCAATGAGATGACTTCGGTATGCTGCCGGAGTCATCTTTTTTAATGTCCATTGCTTTCTTGTATTGTTATAGTGGTCCATGTAATCATCAACCATTCGTTTTAGTTCTACTATACTGTTTGCTTGTTTATAAGGTATTTCATCTTTCATGTGCCCAAAGAAGGATTCCATCGGCGCGTTATCTAGGCAGTTCCCTCTTCGCGACATAGATTGTAGGAGTCCCATCCTCTTTACACGAGACTGGTACTCCGGATGGGTGTAATGAAAACCTTGATCCGAGTGAATCATGGCTTCCGGATGTAGTCGATTCCCGATAAAGTCTTCTAGTTTGCTTAACGTTCGATAGACAATTTCCATCCGTAAACTCGTTGAAAGTTCATAAGCGACAATTTCCCGTGTCGCCACATCTTTTACACAAGACAAATAAGCCGTTTTACCACCCTGAATTTGCAAGTAAGTAATGTCGGTTACGAATGTTTTCCCAGGTTCCTCTTGCTTGAACTGACGTTTTAAGTGGTTTGGTACCTGGCGGTGAGCTTCTGTAGCTTTGGCTAGCGTACGATAAGGATTTGCTCTTCGTACTTTGGCAAAGAACTGAAACTTGCGCATTAAACGCAAGATTTTTTTATGATTCATGGGCTGACCGGCCTTTTCAGCAACTTTCATATACAAACCACGATAACCAATTTTCCCATTGGCTTGATCATAAATTTCTTTTAGAAAGAGATAATCTTGATAATCTGATTCTTCACTCATGGCTCGTTTTTCTCCGTTTTGAAGCCACTTGTAATAGCCACTAGGACTTACTTTAGCTACTTCACATAAGTAACGGACCATGTTTTTTAATTGATAGAGTCGAATCGTTTCATTGATGGCTTGGTATTTCTCTCGAGCTGTTAACGACGATTCTTCTTCGCCTGCCTTTCTAACTCGTCTAGCTTTTTTAGTAAAGACAACTCCGCCTCTAGCAATCGAATACGCGCTTCTGCTTGAGCTAATTTCCTTTCTGCGGAGGCATTTTCTTTCTTAGGACGTCCTTTACTGCCTTTTCCTCGACGTTCTTCAAAAAAACCATTTTCTCCATAGGCTTGAAAGGTTCTGCGCCAACGATCTAAAGCACTTCGTGCTTTACTTAGGCCAATCACCTTCAAATCAAATCCAGCTTCTGTGAAAATTTCTGCCGGTCCTTTGCCAGCTTGGTTTTGTTTAACCGCTAGTAGTTTGAAGTCAGGGGTATATTGAATCGTTCGATCTGTCACGATTCTAACATTTGGATTGGCCTCTAATTGTCTTTGTTGGTGTTCATTAAAGATGATCTTACTCATGAAAAATACTCCGTTCTAAAAAATTGTAATGTTAGTATAACGGGACTTTTCTAGAAAGAAAATAGAAAAACCCCGAATGGTAGTCACTTTTTAAGTGTCTACCATTCGGGGTTCAGTTCA
>NZ_JACSQL010000048.1 GCF_014836635.1 Paenibacillus gallinarum
TCTTATAACAGGGTAGACTTAGAAATCAAACGTAGCATAAAAGGGCTGAACAATAGGATCATAACAGCAAACCCTAGATAAGGCATATTAAAGCTAAAAGCATCAAACAAGTATCCTCCTACAGCGGCGCCTGTCATTCCTCCGAGGTTGTTGCTAACGGAGAATTTGCCGTATGCATCACCAATGTGCTCTTGGGGTGTATCCTGAATAAATACAGCGTCTATTGCATAACTTTGCATGGTTGCGAACAGGTTAAACATTGTAGAAATCACAGCAAAAAGAAGCAGACTGGTTGAAAAGGCAAGGCCCACTGCAGCTATGCTACACATTGCCAGAGATATGGTTATCGTTTTTCGATATCCTCTGCGATCGCCAATCTTTCCTAAGGTTGGGCCAAGAAACGAGAAGGCGATCATTGGAAGTAGAAATACGATGGCGATCTGCTCAAGGTTTGCATCGTATGCCTTTTGCATATAAGGGATGAAAATAACACTGGACATGCTAAATACAGTAGATAGAAATACATTCAATATCCAAATTTTACGTTGTTTAATAGATAGTAGGTATTTCCTCTCACTTGCAATACTTTTAATCAAGGAGAAGCCTGGTGTTATAGACGTAAATATATACGCTAGCGCAGACGCTCCCCCGCAAATCATGAATAACACATACCAGCCTTGAACAAGTTCATAATTTTTTAATACTAGATAACATATTCCTACACCAATCAAACCCCCTAAATGCATTCTGCTATCAAAGTATCCCATTTGCTGTCCAAAACTGTTATTGCTATCTGAAATCAACCCAACCAATGAAATGCTAAGCAAAATACCTGCTATACCGCTTATGACTCTTGCAAATATTAATACAGATAATTGTGTCGCAACCGAAAAAACAAAATAAGCGGATGTAAAGAAAATTAATGCGCTTAAGAAAATAAAACGCCGGCTATAACGATCTGATGCTCTACCTAGTACAAGTGTCATCACTATTTGTGAAAAAGAAAGAATGGAAACTATGATGGTATATTGGAATGTGGTGTAACCTAGTTCATGTGTATATATCGGGAGCAATACTCCTAGAAATATGCTAGGTAAAGAGATAAGTATTAGGGAGCTTGTCAGTTTTTTAGGATTCATGGAACACCTCTGTTTACAGATTGCCGAGTCGGCTATTGAAGTTTGGGGCGAGACAATGGGACATATCCACACTGCTTAAAAAGAATATATAACTACCAAGCGTTCCCTTGTTGGATGGAAACCAAATTCTACTCCAATTTGAGTCAACTTAAGACATTTTTATGATGATTCTATGGAGGGATACGTTTCGGGTAACCCGGATACAAACTTCGCTCAGGATATTGATTACATAATTCAACTTAGATACCTAAAACCTTTTACATATCACTTCATCTATGCTGATAAA
>NZ_JACSQL010000049.1 GCF_014836635.1 Paenibacillus gallinarum
GACGGATTGTCAATCCAAGTGCGACACTTCTTCTTCAAATGATTCGTGAGCTGTTTTCCAACCTAAACATTTCCTTGGTCTGCTGTTAATGAGATGGAGGGCGTGTGCTAATTCTTCCTCAGTCACTTCTGCAAAGTCCTTTCCTTTTGGGAAGAACTCTCGAAGGAGCCCATTTCCATTCTCATTGGAGCCTCGCTGCCATGAGGAATACGGATCTGCAAAATACACCTTCATACCATGTAACTCTTCCAGTTCATGATAGCATGCGAACTCTTTACCGCGGTCAACGGTAGCCGTTTGAAAAGTACCAATAGGGTACTGTGCAGCAGCTACACCTACAGCGATTTCCATGGATAATGAAGTACGATCTGGCATTTTAATAGCGGTGTACAGTCTTGTTTTTCGCTCGATACATGTAGCAACACAAGCCTTGCTTTTTCCTCGGCTAGAGACGACCGTGTCCAGTTCCCAATGCCCAAAGGTTTCTCGGGAGCGAATCTCGTTAGGTCGTTGTTTGATAGAAGTACCTACGAGGAAGCGACCTCGTCTTTCTTGAGGCTTCTGTCTCTTTCCTTTATGTCTTAACTGCTGAACTGTAGTGCGAATCAAACGACCTTCATAAAGCCAACGATAAATTGTTTTGAACGAAACCATGGGCTGGTTTTTCAGACAATAACGCATAGAAATTTGCTCAGGAGACCAGGTTTCATGAAGTCGCTGCTCAATTTCTTTCCTAATTATCTCCGTCCACTTCCCTCGACGTTTCTGAGCTTGGCGAAGATGATGATAACGATGCTCTGATGCAGCCGCTTGGTAACCATTCGGATTCTGATTTTTCTTCAGTTCCCGACTGATCGTGGAGTGGTGGCGGTTCAATTCGCGAGCAATGGCTCGAGCAGACAGCCCCAGTTGATGTAATACTTCTAGTTTACTGCGTTCAATTATGCTAAGATGTCTGTAGCTCATGGACTGATTCTCCTGTGTGAATGTTGTTGTGGTGACTCTATTCTACACGAATCAGGCCATGGGCCATTTTTATTTTTTGAGCAAGGTGTCGCACTTCATATTACAATCTGTC
>NZ_JACSQL010000004.1 GCF_014836635.1 Paenibacillus gallinarum
GGGGATTAGCCAAGCGGTAAGGCAACGGACTTTGACTCCGTCATGCATAGGTTCAAATCCTATATCCCCAGCCATTTTTTTAGTACGAGCCATTAGCTCAGTTGGTAGAGCACCTGACTTTTAATCAGGGTGTCGAAGGTTCGAGCCCTTCATGGCTCACTTTAATATATTTGCGGTCGTGGCGGAATTGGCAGACGCGCACGGTTCAGGTCCGTGTGGGCTAACCCCCGTGGAGGTTCGAGTCCTCTCGACCGCACCATATATTTGCGGACGTGGCTCAGCGGTAGAGCATCGCCTTGCCAAGGCGAGGGTCGCGGGTTCGATTCCCGTCGTCCGCTCCATAATCCGGCGCCATAGCCAAGTGGTAAGGCACAGCTCTGCAAAAGCTTTATCCCCAGTTCGAATCTGGGTGGCGCCTCCATGTATTTTTTTAAATTGTGTTATCCCAATATTTTTTACGCGGGTGTAGTTCAATGGTAGAACTTCAGCCTTCCAAGCTGATAGCGTGGGTTCGATTCCCATCACCCGCTTCACAGTAAACCCCTTCGCTTCGGCGAAGGGGGTTTTTTATTATAACTATATTGAGCAGAGAACAAGTGGTGTACTATTCAGCTTGTTCTTTTTTTGGCTGTAGCGTTATACTTCTACGGCCATCGGTACCAAATGGAATGTCGCCAGCAATGGTAACACGCCGTACCACACGGTGCTCATCGCCATAGTCATTAATTGCATAATGCTGTGTTGCTCGGTTATCCCAAACCACCACATCGCCCACAGCCCAGCGCCAGCGAACTGTATTTTCAAGTCTGGTAATGTGCTCTTGTAAAATACTAATGATTCGATCGGAATCTGCGGTTCTGAGCCCCGATATCCTTCTTACAAATTGCCCTAATAGCAAGTTACGTTCCCCTGTTTCGGGATGAACTCTTACCACCGGATGCTCTGTTTGATATACCGTTGAGGCAAAAACATTGTTCTTTCGCTGGGTCTGCTCTCTTGCGACTTCTTGTTGGGCAGGGGCTACATAATCAAAAGCGTTGGAGTGGATTGCCCGAAGGCTGCTTGCCAGCTCTTTTAATTCAGGAGATAAATCTTCATAGGCCGCTGCCGTGTTGGCCCATACCGTGTCCCCTCCAGCAGGAGGAATCACCACTGAGCGCAGAATGGATGCTTTGGGATAAGCTTCAACAAAGGTAACATCGGTGTGCCAAGCGTTAGCACGCCCTCCATGAGCAGAATCCAGCTCAAGTACAGCTCGGGTCCCATCTTTTACGGGCACAGTGGGATGTGCATACAGCTCTCCTAAAAGTTTAGCAAAGCGCTCTTGACCCTCATCATCTAGTTGATGTTGATCTCGGAAGAAGAGGACTTTGTACTTGAGCAGAGCTTCTTGAATGGATTCAATGACCGCAGGAAAGAGATCCTCAGATAAATCAATACCTCTCACTTCCGCTCCAATTCTTCCGGCTACCGGTACGATTTCAAGCTGAACTACCTGGTTATGAGTAACATTATTCATGAATAAATTCCTCCTTGGGTATGCGGTCTCCCGCCGTATTGGTAGATCATTCGATCAATGATTCACACAAAAAAGTAATAAGCACAATTCAAAAGAAACAATAGGAATACGGAAAGCAGAATATTATGGAGAGTACACAGATTGCATCAAGCCTGACATAAGAGGCAGGACCTAGAGAGCGCACGTATTAAATAATGCCTGACATAATGGGCAGAACCTAGGGAGCGCAAGTATTAAATAAAGCCCGACATGAGCGGCAGAGCCCAAAGAGTACACAGATTGCAGAATGCTTCCCTAAGGTCAGAACAGAGAACACTCAGAAGCCCCTACATAGAGGGCCGTCATACAGTCATACGTTGCTCTTACCATAAGTGGCAGAGCAGGTAGAGTACATGTCGTAAGCATGGCCCTACATACAGGAAATACACAAACAATACATACGAGGCGCAATAGCAGAATAGAGAAAATAGTACATAGATAACAGAATTTGTACTAATCTACTTGCGTAAATAGCACAGATAGAGAGGCACTGTAACTGTAAGTACTCTAGTGCCTTTTATACTCTTATCATACGGACTAAAACAGATGAGGTTAGCAGTTCATTTAATTCAGTTTTTCAACAAACGTATTGTTAATTGCTTTTGCAAAGTCAGGCTTCTTTTTCAAAAATTTATTGTTCAGTAGTATTTCCGAGGATGCCTCATGGGCTTGTAGAGCCTCAGGCGTATAGGCAGAGAGTTGATTGGCACTTCGCTCTAGCACCGTCTTGATGACAGAAGCGGGCATTTTAGAATGTTTCTCATAAAGAGCAGCAGCTTCGTCGAGGTTATCGCGTTGCCAGTCGAGCGTCTTTTGATACACTTTTAGATACTCTGTGACGAGTTCTGGATGTTCTTTGGCAAAACCAGTTCTAGCGATCATGGATAGAGGAGCGAGAAATTCGCCCTCCACTTCAATGATTTTCGCCTTTTTTTGCTCAACACTTAAGGTTACATAAGGATCTAGGGTTATCCAGGCATCCAGTTGTCCTGTCTCAAAAGCAGCTAAAGCATCATCCGCTTGCAGATTGATCTGTTTAACATCATCCTGGGATAGACCGATGGACTGCAATATTTTGATTAAGTACACGTGGCTGGTCGTTCCCTTGGCAACACCAATCGTTTTTCCTTTTAAATCAGCAACAGAGGAGATCGCGCTATTCACAGGAACAATCACGGTATTCAGATCTTTTCCATCACCTAACAGTCCGATAATTTCAAAAGGTAACTGATTGGCCAAGCCGGTGATCACTGCTCCGTCCCCCATGGAAGAGAGGTCTATCCGATTAGATACAAGGGCTTCCAGTATAGGAGGACCGCTCGTAAAGTTACTCCACTCTACTTTGGCGCCTTTCTCTGCAAAGGCCTCATCAATCCATCCTTTTTCCTCTGCAATCATAAGAGGACTGATTCCTCCAAGGCGAGCAATATGAACAGTTACCTCGGCTGATTTACTCCCTGCAGCAGCTTCTGCAGATCCACTAGTGGATGGGGAAGCTCCATTCTCATTACTGCAAGCGGTAAGCACCATGAGTAGAACGGTTACGAGTGTAACCATTTTCGATTTATTGCTTGAACGATGTTTCATTTTTTCATCTCCCATCCAAAGTTTGTGGTCATGCGGAATGCTGCAGCAAGGTTGCGAAAAGATCTAAAAAGGACGATCTCCCGCTATCGATACTCGCTCTGCTACCCGGCGGTTAGGAAAATAATCGGATACAGCATAATGCTGGGTTGCTCTGTTATCCCAGAAGGCTACTGAATTAGGCTCCCAGCGGAAGCGGATCTGATATTCGGGAATATGAGCCTGGCTGAACAGGTAATTGAGGAGTTGCTCGCTCTGCTCTTCTTCGAGTCCAACAATACGGATCGTAAAGATGGCGTTTACGAATAATGTTTTTCTCCCTGTCTCCGGGTGTGTACGTACGATAGGGTGTTCTGCGGGCGGGAATTCAGCTTGCTTCGCTTCGAGTACATCTGGTGGAAGAAAGCGACCAAAAGTAGAGGTGAAATCGTGTATAGCGGTTAGACCATCAATGCGTTCTTTGATCTCGTCTGGCAGATTATCGTAAGCTGCTCCCATGTCGCACCATAAGGTATCCCCACCTAGAGCTGGAACTTCAGAAAGGCGGAGAACGGATCCAAGTGCAGGTTCTTGACGCCAGGATACATCCGTATGCCAAATATTTTCGTTACCTGTCATATTGGCATTTTTCTCAAAACGGGTAATCTCCTCCGCATTTCCTTGAGGCAAGAAAGGGTGTTTTTCGAGTTCACCCCACTCTTTGGCAAAAGCAACTTGCTGTTCACTGGTGATATCTTGATTACGGAAGAAGAGTACTTTCTATTCGAGAAAGGCACGATGGAGCTCTGCTTTTAATTCTAAGCTGAGGGGAACTGCTAAATTGACACCTTCGATTTCAGCTCCGAGCAAGGGGCCAAGAGGTTTGAGCGTAAATAAAGTGTACGGCTGCTCTGGTTGACTTCCCTCCGCTAAGCGATGTAGTTGCCTGGCACCTGCTTTGAGTTCTCTGCGTGGTGCATAACTACGAGATAAATAGTCAGTTTGATTCAAGATATTCATGATGGTCTAGCCTCCTTTAACAATGTATTCACACCTGTTTAGTTGTATTTAGCCGAAAAAAAGAGGACGACAGGATTTGGGAGATCATAAAGAGGTTCTTTGATCTCCAAATCTCTGGTCGTCCAGTAGATTCAGCTAGATAGTGTTGCTTTGATGGACCAAATCTTATCAGTCTGCAAATCATCTTGTCAACCCTTATTTTTATTTATATAGAAAATAATGTAACTCTATTCTTTGTATGTACTATTAACAAAACTAATTCATACTAAAATAATCGGGTATTGACAAGATCCTTTTTTCTCTGATAAGATGAGCCAAATCCTATACGATGACCCAAAGTTTTGGGGACTACGAATTGACTGGAACCACCAGAGATTCGGCAAGCACATTAGGTGCTGTCGGATCTCTTTTTTTATGGTCAGAAGTTCAGTACGGCAAATCTAGAACAATGATAATGAATCGGAGGGAATGTAGATGTTAAATGATGAACTACGCTACATATTAGAGATTAGTGAGGTTAGTAAAACGTTCCGAAGCGAGCAAGGCGATACACATGTACTGGATTCCATAGATTTGTCTGTGAAGGAAGGAGACTTTACTACGGTCATCGGACCCAGTGGATGCGGCAAAAGTACCTTGCTTAAAATTATAGCAGGACTTGATCGGGATTATGAAGGAGAGGTACTGCTCAAGGGGAAAAGGGTGGAGCGTCCTTCTCAAGAGAAGGGATTTATTTTTCAAGAACCGAGATTATTCCCTTGGCTGAATGTAGAGAAGAATATCGCAGCTGATCTGTCTCTCAAAAATCCAGATGTAAGGAATGATGTACAGCGGCTGATAGAGCTGGTTAAACTGAATGGTTTTGAAAAATCCTATCCACGGCAGTTATCAGGCGGGATGTCTCAGCGGGTAGCTATCGCCAGAGCTCTTCTTCGTAAACCCGAAGTGCTGCTGCTAGATGAGCCATTTGGAGCGCTCGATGCTTTCACTAGAGGGCATATGCAAGAGGCGCTGCTGGATATATGGCAAACGAATAAAACAGCAATGGTCCTCGTCACGCATGACATTGATGAAGCTGTGTTTTTATCAACGCGTGTTGTTGTAATGGACCGACGCCCAGGACGAATAAAATCGATTGTTCCAATTGATCTTCCTTATCCTCGCAAAAGAACAAGCCGTGCTTTCACAGAACTGCGTACGCATGTACTGGAAGAGCTTGATCATCGGGAGGAACAGGAAGCTTACAGTATCTAAGCCGGGATAGCACTACAAATTTTAGATATAAAGGGGCGAAGTGAAGATGGCTTTACCGCTGACAATACGAAAAAATCCGTCTGTACAAATAAGCAAGAGGCAAACTCGAAAAGGAATGGGGGGAAAGTGGAGACTCTTTTTACGAGGAGCACTGCTTCCTATAGGTATTCTTGCACTTTGGCAAATTCTTAGCGCAACGGGCGTCATCTCCCAGCAGATGTTCTCATCGCCCTGGCTGATTGTAAAACAGTATTTTTTTCTAACAAGCTCTGGAGAATTACCGCATCATCTGCGGATTAGTGTAGTGAGGGCTTCGCTTGGCTTTTTATTTGGGGCAAGCAGCGGGTTAATACTCGGAATGCTTGTCGGCATGTACAGACCTGTTGAAGAAGTGCTGAATCCAACCGTTCAAATGATTCGAACGATCCCACTGCTTGCGATTACTCCCTTATTCATTATGTGGTTCGGTTTTGGCGAACTATCTAAAGTATTGCTGATTTCGATGGGTGCTTTCTTCCCGCTCTATGTGAACACTTTCCTTGGCGTTCGCAATGTGGACTCGAAATTATTCGATGTCGCCCGTGTCATGGAGTTCAGCCGTTTCTCACAAGTTGTGAAACTGATTATTCCTGCTGCACTGCCTAATATCCTGCTTGGAATTCGGTTATCGCTAAGTATCGCATGGCTTTGCCTTGTCGTTGCTGAGTTACTGGGGGCAGATACAGGAGTAGGCTATATGATTCAAGAAGCTCGTTCTTTCATGCAAACAGATGTGATGTTTGTGGGGATTACCATTTTCGCTCTTGTGGGTAAATTATCAGACTCTATTGTGCGGTTATTAGAGAATCGCCTGCTTCGCTGGCAGGACAGCTATAAGGGATAGGATTAAGAGCTAAAATCTTGAGGAGATGGGATTAAAGATACGTAAAAAGGCGAGGTAAACATAATGTAAATATGAGAAAAATAAGAGGGAGTACGAGAAAATAAGAGAGAATACAAGGTGAATTTGAAGAATATCTAATATGAGCAAGATACGAGATTTTGAATCAGGCTAGATACGAGCAGGATACGAGATTTTAATTTAAGTTAGATACGAGGTTGATATACGCTGGATAAGAAGTAGCTGCAAAAAAGATATAAAATAAAGGTAAGTAAAAGTTAATCTGAATCATAAAAAAATCCTCCCGATCCACTATGGATTATGGGAGGTTTTTTGCTGATAGACTATTGACTATCAGGCTGCTATACGAAGCAGAGCTACGCTTCACTCTTAGATGAATATTCAGCAGAATGTTTGGCAATGAACCGCTTTGCAAGTTGTCCGAGAACTACGTCATCCATCGGTGGATTGTGAAGCCCAAACCGAACATCCCGGTAATAGCGCTGTAAAGGACTATTCATAGAAAGGCTATGAACTCCAGTGATGCGCATCGCTATATCTACAACGGAGAGTGCGGTCTGAATGGCAAACACTTTAGCTGCTCCAAGATCAGGTGCAATCTGCTGCAAATCTTCCTTCGCAGGAGAAGGACCCAGACGCTCCACGCGTTCTGCAACGCTGTATAAAAAATGTCTTGCTGTGGTCAGTTCAAGTTCAATCTGACCGAGTTTTTGCTGAATATGAGGGAGTTCTAAAATGGGATGCGTAAGGCTGTTGGGCTGATAGCTTGCAGCAAACCGGACAGCTTCATTACGTGCCGCCTGTGCAATCCCAAGATATACAGCCGGAATGTTAAGTAGATACACATTCGGTATACCCGTAGGTTTCTGCGGACGATGGAAGACAAGTGCATCTTCAGGAAGCAGCACTTCCTTTAGCACAAGATCATGACTTGCTGTTCCCCTCATACCTGCCATATTCCATGTAGGTTCAATAAGAACGCCAGGCATATCTTTATGAATCAAATACTCAGAGACCTCACCCGTGTCCTCATCCGTCGCAGAGACGATAAAATAGCTAAGCGCAGTAGATAAGGAAGTGAATGTTTTTCGGCCGCTCAGGATATATCCATGGCTGTTCCTGCGTGCTTTCGTCTGCGGTTTTCCTCCTCGGGAAGGGCTACCTGTTGCGGACTCCGAGTCGGCAGCATTGCTCAGTGCTTGTTTCTTTATCACATCATTACACAAGCACTGAAAGACAGATTCATTCCAGTGCCGACGAAAAGCAAGGTTAAACATCGTGATGTGATGCCAGCCGATGGCAAGTGCAGCAGGCCCGTCAACCATAGCAATCTGCTCCTGACACATAAGAAAAAGGGGAAGTGAAATCTGAGCACCCCCATATTCGTTCGGCACAGAATAGGTGTGATACCCTTCTGTAAGCAAATCAGAGATCAGCGCGGAGTTGAGCTCATTCTTCTCATCAGCAAGTCTTGCCCCTTCGATGTGCCGGTTAGCGATCGTGCGGATACGGATCAGTATATCCTGCTCTTTCTTCGTTCTGATAAAGGAGTTCTCAAATGGTGACAACGGGTAACCCTCCCTTTAAATAGATGGTGGTGTGAGTGCTTGCTAGTACCAGCAGTCCGTTTTTCGTCTATCTTGCTTCGGTTACCTGTTTACGAATCTCATTCATCATCTTGATCGTATCCATGCTGGCATGATTGCCAAGCAGAATGATCGTCACTCCGTTACCTAGATCACGCATAATGCCTGTAGAATAACCTGTCCCTGAACCATTATGGAAGACGTTAAGACCGTTGGAAGTTTCGCTGATCATCCATCCATATCCGTAATTCTTTTCGGAATACGGAGTGAACATGTTTTTAAGCGATTCTTCGCTGACTACTTTACCGTCCTTCAGTGCTTGGTCCCATTTCAGAAGATCGTCCACAGTGGAATAGAGCGTACCCGTTCCAGACTGGGAGACGTAATAATCTGCTGTGACCCATTTTCCACTCTGATCCACGAATCCCTTAATCGTGTTGGTCGATTTTGAAGCCGTACCTGTATCCTTCATTCCAAGTGGAGTAAACATATGTTTCTGTAAGTAAGAACCATATTCTTCACCGGTTACTTTCTCGAGTATATGGGCTAATAAAATGTAGCCATTATTGCTGTAGCGATACTCTGCTCCAGGTTCAGCCATCAGCTTTTTGGTGCGTATTTCTTTCAAGGTATCCTCTAGCGTTATTCCTTCTTCTCTTGTGAAATTGGAAGGAAGCCCGGATGTGTGAGACAGTAACATATGCAGTGTAATTTCATCTCCGCGATCAACACCGGTCACGTATTTGGATAGCTTGTCTGTTAACGAAAGTTTGCCGGCTTCTACTTGCTGCATGATGGCAGCTGATGTAAATCCTTTGGTAATAGAAGCAATTCGCGATTTTTGATCCGGCCGTACTAGTAGGTTTTCTTTAGATAGGCCATATCCCTTACGAAGGGTAACTTCTCCATCTTTGGCGACAAGTGCAATGCCGGAAAACCCAGATGTTTGCAAATAGGAGTCAATGGATGCCGACTCTTTATTTATTTTCGTGACTTGATCGGACTTCAGTACGATGTTCATATGTGTAGATGTATTTGTTAGCTGAAGCGTTGATTTCATGGCATCAGATAGAGAGCGTAGCGGGATCATCAGCGTTCCGGACATATTTTTGGAATTCGCAGGTAAGGTAAGCGTGACGTCATTTATGGTGATGATGTTGGTTCCTGCCTTATGGGAGATGAGATCCCCGTGATTCTCGATTTGCACCGTTTGTGTGCTTTGGTTCCATTTTACTTTTCCCTTGAGGGCTGCTGCCGCTTGTCTAAGCGGGGCGAAGGTCGTTCCATTTTGCACAAAAGGAGGGAACTCCCAAGTAACTGTCTGTGAATCCACTTCGATATTTGCAGGTTTCGTTACCATAGCGGAAGCAGCATATGTGGTTTCGGTGAAAGCTCCCGCTGGGGTAAGAACGAGACCGGCAGCTAAGAGTACGGTGAGCAGTTTTTGTGTTGTTTTTGATGATTGTTTAGTAAAAGTCATGAAGTAATGAATCCTCCTGTCAGGAAATGTAGTCCAAATCTGTAATCTGTCTTGTAATAAATGAACGAGAGTACATTTGAAGATACTGGTATTTATTCTAACGAAAGTAAGAGTGGTAAACAACCCATATACTGGATGTTTATTTTAATATATCCCTCATAAGAAAAGCTGTACGGAAGCGCAAGCTGTTGTTGGAACTCGCAGAGAACGACCGGTAAGCTGTTCGCATTTGTCCAGACGATAGATAACGGTGTTGCGATGGAGTGCGAGGAAGTTAGCGGTAGATCTCTTTTGATGACTATATAGAAATAGGAACATTCATCATTGAGACCATCGACAAAATCGCAAAAAAAAGATTTTTGTCTTGTTACCAGTTGAGATAACCGGGCCTTTTTAGGGTAAATCCTATTAGAAGCGATATACATATCACATGATGAGTACAGGATTTTCATTCTCGAATAGACCAAGGAGGAAACGTTATGCAGTGGAAAGGGAGAAGGGCCAGCTCTAATGTAGAAGACCGGAGAGGACGGAAAGGGGCGGGACTGATTGGCGGTGGTATTGGAGGTGTTGTTATCCTGCTGATCGTAACACTACTCGGCGGCGGAAATGCTGCTGATTTGCTGAGCAGTCTTACGGGAGGTGGTTCGGATGCGGGGACATCCTACACGGAAACAGCAGAAGAGAAGGAACTAGCCCAGTTCGTGTCTGTTGTTCTGGCCGATACAGAGGATGTGTGGACTGAGGTTTTTAAAAAGGAAGGAAAGACTTATGAAAATCCGACGCTTGTTCTCTATACAGGAAGTGTTCAGTCGGCCTGCGGAACAGCGGGCTCATCGGTAGGACCGTTTTACTGTCCTGGTGACCAGAAGCTTTATATTGATCTAAGCTTCTACGACGAGCTGCGTCAAGAATTTCAGGCGCCTGGTGACTTCGCAATGGCCTATGTGATCGCTCACGAGGTAGGTCACCATGTACAGACACTGTTAGGTACATCGGACAAGCTAGCACAATACCGACAGCAGCTAAGCGAGCAGGAATATAACAAGTATCAGGTTCGATTTGAGCTCCAAGCCGACTATTTAGCCGGTGTGTGGGCGAATCATGCGCAGGGTATGAACCTGCTTGAGGAAGGCGATTTGGAAGAAGCTTTAACTGCGGCAAGCGCCGTAGGGGATGATACGATCCAGAAGAAAGCTCAAGGCTACGTTGTACCGGAGAGTTTTACCCACGGCACATCTGAGCAGCGGAAGCGCTGGTTCTACCAAGGTTTTGAGAATGGTACGTTGCAAGGCGGAGACACGTTTAACGCACAGAATTTATAAGTATAGGCACAATAAAAAGAAGGCCCCCATCTTTTAAAAGGATAGGGGATTTTTTATTAGTATTTTTCGACTAAAAGCAGAACACATGCGAATGAATCCGCATGGATCAAAAAAAACAGAAAGAAGGTCGCGATCGCTACGCTTTCAACAGAGCTAAATGCCGATAGTTCTCGGGTCTGCTAGGTGCTGCCGCTTGACTTGCAAGCAGAGTTGAATCACAAAGCAGATCTCTTATCTGTAGCCTACCGCCGCTGGATTACCCAGATGGGTGTAAGAATTGGAACGATGTAGGATTTCCTGTTGAATACGGATAGTGATATCAATCATAAAATAAAACCTCCGATATGCCGATATATAAGTTACTTTTGTAATGTTCGGTCAGATAAACCATCTGAACTCATTTCATTGTAATTACTATTCAGGCAGAAGGGGGTCGTTTTTTTGAGTGAAAAACCAAAGAAAAGCTTGATGTCGATAAGAGTGAAACTAATTACTATATTTGTCCTCTTCTTGTTCATCCCAAGTATTGTTACCGCTGTGTTTTCATTTCGAACAGCAGATCAGGAGATCCGCCAAGCGGATTTGGAAACGGGGAAACAATCTTTGCTGCTCGTCAGCAAGCAGATCGATTCACTGTTAGAGAACCAAAAAGCAAATCTCCACTTGATCTCCATGCAAACCAGTTCAGCCCAGATTGTAAATGGGAATTCTGCTGTGCAGCAACTGGTAGATAATATGAGAGACAGCAATCCGCAGATTGAATCTATACTTATTGTATCGGATGCAACGGGAAAACAAATGAAATCACCATCTCTTAGCAACGATGAGGTAGTAAAAGAGACAGAGTGGTATAAAGAAGCTTTGGGAACGAGCGATTCAGTCATAAGTATGCCCTATAAATCAGCTTCAACAGGTAATGTGGTGGTGACTCTGGCAAAACGTTTATCCGATGGTAAAGGTGTTGCTAGTATCCAGCTGGGGTTAAATTCACTCACTTCTACAGTAAACGGAATGAAGATTGGAGAAAAAGGGGTTATCTATCTTGTTGACCAGAAGGGGAACTACCTGGTACATACCCATTTTGGAGCAGGCTCCAGCGCAATTGAACTTCTGTCTGATCAGATTGTAAGCAACGAGGAAGGATCACTAAAGTATTCTATATCAGGTCAAAATAAAAGTGGTTACTTTATAAACCAACCCTTAACAGGTTGGAAGATCATAGCGGAATTTGATCTTGATGAGTATGAACAAGTATCTATACCTATGTTAAAAACCCTTATTATTGTGCTTTTGATTTCCTCTATTGTCGGAATTCTCATCATGATTCCTGTTATTCGAAGTCTATATAAGCCGATCAGAGGACTGGTCCACGCGTCAAAAACAGTAGGAAGCGGTGATCTGACCATAGACCTGTCGGTAAAACAACGGGATGAGTATGGACTGCTCGCAGAAGGATTTAATAAAATGACACGATCCCTGCGCTCTGTTCTGGGTGAAGTAAATGATACTTCTCAGCAGCTCGCATCGTCCTCTCAGGAGCTTGCAGCTAGTTCAGAACAGACGACGAGTGCCACAGAGCAGGTAGCGAGCATCATGCAACAAACGGCGGTTGGTATACTACACTCCAATCAAAGTCTTGGAGAAGCGAAACAGCAGGTTGCTGAAATGTCAGCAGGAATCAAGGAGATTAGTCTTCAGGCAGAAGAGGTCACCTCCGCTACCGAACAAGTATCAAACGAATCTCAGGCAGGGATGGAGCAGATTGAGCAGGCAAGCGTACAAATGAAGCAAATCGGTACCTCTGCATCAAACCTGAATGAAGTGATTGAGGGGCTTGGCAGCAAAACGATGGAGATTCGTCAGATCGTAGAGGTCATCACGAATATAGCTAAGCAGACCAATATTCTATCTCTAAATGCTTCCATAGAAGCATCAAGAGCAGGAGAGCATGGACGGGGGTTTGCCGTCGTCGCTAAAGAGGTGAAAGAGCTTGCGGATCAGTCGGCTGCTTCAGCGGCAGACATAGCTCAGCTCACTCATGATATGGAGCGAGGAACAACGGAAGCATCTGCTTCTATGCATTCAGCCTCTCAGGAGATTGATAAGGGGATTCATACGGTTAATGAGGCTGGGGAACATTTCAGATCTATTCTAGCCTCCATTCAGGAAGTGGCGATGCAGATGGGAGCAGTCTCCACGGCATCTAAACAAATGGATTCTACGGTGGATCAAGTAAATGAAGTCTTTGAAATTGCTCTTGCTATATCCGATGAGATCGCTGCTGGAGCACAGGAAGGATCTGCTGCTTCAGAAGAGCAACTCGCAGCTATGGAAGAGGTCGCTTCTTCTGCGGCAGCTTTATCAAGCATTGCTGATGAGATGAAGGAGATTATCGAACGTTTTAAACTATAAGAACATAGAAGTGACGATATTGAACTTCGTAAGGGGCAGGATATAGCCACATGACTGAATTCAGATTGATGTCCGGCGCGTGCCTTGATAAGTGATCGATCCATATATATTTTAAGCAAGGTCCTATTAGAGGACCTTGCTTTTTTGCGTACAGATCATCCCTTTATATCTAAATGATCCAGATGAGATGCGCCATATTTGGGATAAATTTCTTTTGTTTAGTTAAGAAGGCGAGGGTTTAAATACAAGTTAAGAGATTATGAAAACTATCAATAAGAGGAGTGGAAATTTATGTTTCGTCATCAAAAAGAATTACAGTTTGAAGTGAAGGTAGATCGTCCAGATCCATTGTTTGCACGCCAGGTGCAAGAAGTTCTAGGTGGACAGTTTGGTGAAATGACGGTAATGATGCAATATTTGTTCCAAGGCTTCAATTGCCGCGGTGGAGAAAAATATAAAGACATGCTTATGGATATCGGTACGGAAGAAATCGGTCATGTCGAAATGCTATGTGCAATGATCAGCCAGCTGTTGGATGGAGCTTCACCGGAAGACCAGGAAGAAGCAGCGAAGGATCCAGTAACAGCAGCGATTATGGGTGGAATGAATCCACAACATTTGCTTGTGAGCGGTCTTGGCGGATTGCCGACTAACTCTAATGGTATACCTTGGAACGGTAATTATATCGTAGCGAGCGGTAACTTGCTTGCAGATATGCGTTCAAATCTCCATGCAGAGACACAAGGAAGATTGCAGGTTGCTAGACTGTATCATATGACAAAAGATGAAGGCGTTCGTGCAGCGTTCCGCAAAATGCTGGCACGCGATCGCTATCACCAGTATCAATGGATGGCAGCAATTCAGGAATTGGAAGAGAAAAATGGAGTGGTTGTTCCTGCTTCCTTCCCACCAGAAGCAGAACTGGAATCCCAGCCTGAAGCTTATAAATTCTGGGACTTGTCCGAAGGCAATGAATCTAGTGAAGGTTTGTGGGCTACAGGCAGTGCTCCGGATGGAACAGGCGATTTTGTATATGTAGCAGACCCTGCTCCTCAAGGTCAAGTGTACAAGCCAGAGATTCCTCCGACTAATATCCATCATGACCTGGATGTTGCAAAAGTCCCATTAAAAAAATAAATAGTATCTATGAAAAACCTCTGCCCTGTGTAAGGGCGGAGGTTTTTTGTCGTGTACAGATTGTATTTTGATGGTGTCGGTAGAGGTGACATAGACAATCACCTTGTTTCGTCTATATTAAAACAAACAATTTATTATTATGTTTGACAATTAACAAACAAGTACATATTATATCTATATAAACAAAACGAGGGGGAAGTGTTATGACGGAACAACACAATGATTTTGCATATGATGCCTCATTGGAGGAAATCAAGCGCGGCTATATCGAGACAGAGACCGAATATATTTGTGTCTGCTGTGGTTATACCGCTGAAAAAGGGGTGATTTACCCTCACAATGAAGTTTTATACGAATCCTTCAGATATATACAGATCCATATTCAAGAAGAACATGGGTCGGTATTTCAGTTCTTGATCTCACAGGACAAGAAAGTGAGCGGACTTTCTGATATCCAGCGCAGGCTGCTGGCAGAGTTCTATGAAGGGAAAAAAGATGCGGAAATTCAAAAAGAATTAGGAATTGGCTCTACTTCCACGATTCGCAATCATCGGTTTGTGCTCAGGGAGAAGGAGAGACAAGCAAAAGTGCTGCTGGCTGTAATGGAGTTGCTGCACTCGCGTGATCACAATACCCCTGTCATGGCTGTGGAATCACCTAATAACAGAGCAGGCCAAGCTACCAATAAGGAGACTGATGTGACCGCTGAGCAGGAGAAAGTACTGACTAAATATTTCTCTTTTGGTACAGATGGACCGCTCGAGACTTTTGCAGTGCAAGAGAAACATCGACTCATTATTATGAATGAGATCGCAAAACGTTTTGACACGAACAAAGTATATTCCGAGTCTGAAGTGAATGGGATTCTAGATCAAATTTATGAGGATTATGTGTTGCTTCGCAGATCGATGGTGGACTATGGCATACTCAGCCGGGAAGAGGATGGAAGCAGTTACTGGCTTACCCCGAAGGAAGGAGAGAGTCGTAAAATGGCAAATCGCAGAGAAGAGTTAAAACAATTGGCAAAAGAAATAAAGACAGAAGCCGGCGTTTATCAAATTCGCAATAAAGAAAATGGAAAAAGGTATGTGGCAAGTACACCGAACCTCAAAAGTCTGAATGGTCAACAATTTATGCTTAATATGGGCAGTCACCGCAACCGCAGGCTTCAAGAAGAATGGAAAGAGTACGGGGAAGAAGCTTTTGCGATTGAAGTTGTGGAAAAGTTAAAAATCCCAGAGAGCAATATCTTTTTTGATGTCAAAGATGCATTGAAAAAATTGGAGGCAAGTTGGCTTGAGAAGCTCCAGCCTTATGGAGAGAAAGGGTATAACGAGGCTTGACCAATCATCCGTTTATAACCCTATTCGCAGCTTTTGATCCCAAAGAATATAGTAGGATGAAAATATCTAATACAAAATGAGCGTTAGAGAAGGGAATTTACTCTTCTGCTAACGCTCGCTTCTTTTTGTGTAATGCTATTTCGTCATCTTATCCTGCATAGCAACCGCCGCCATGATAAATGCACCAACGCCATGCAGATCGTTTTTACTTACTGGGCGAGTTACATAATTTTCATAATCTCCTGCTGAGGTACCGATGCATATAGACGGCATTACTAAGTGTCCAAGATCATCGGTTTCCATCATCTGAGCGAGTCCGGCGAAGCCTTTGCGGGCAGCGGACATACAGGTCTCATCAGCAGCAGACTGCTGAACAGCTCTAGCAATCGTATAAACAAATAAGCTTGAGCAGGAGGTTTCCAGCCAGTTATCCGGATGGCTGCCTTTATCGACAACCTGATACCATAGCCCTGTCTCTTCATCTTGATAGCGAATAATTGCTTCTACGAAAGCTCCAAGCTCCTCTTTCAGTTCAGCATGACTCGGATGCTCCTCAGGGAGCAGTGCGATAAACTCTGTAAGTGCCAGTCCATACCAGCCGAGCGATCGGCCCCAGAACTCAGGTGAACAGCCTGTATCAGGGTCTGCCCATGGCATCTGCCGGCTTTCATCCCAAGCATGATAAAGCAGCCCCGTCCGCTCATCCTTCATATATTTACGCATCAGCCGCTCCTGCTGCAATACTTCTTCCCGCAGTTCATCATCCCCATAGATGTCAGCATACTTTAGAGCAAATACACCGCCCATATATAATCCATCCAGCCACATTTGATGAGGATATTTATCTTTGTGCCAATATCCACCTTCTGTGGTTCGATTTAAGGTTCTGAATAAATTACGGAGCTTATCTGCAGCCACCTTATATTGCGGTTTCCCCGTTCGCTCTGCTTGGCGGAACAATAACAGCCCCGCCTGTATGGAATCCAGCTCGTCCCGGGCAAAGAATAGGTTGCCTTGCTCATCAACGAGATCATCAATATATCCTTGAATATAGTCGTCATACCGAGCTTCTCCTAACTGCTCAGCAATCTGCTCAACCCCGCATAAAAAGACACCCTGATGATAATGCCAGCGATGGGCTGGCGGAAGTTCGCCTGGTTTATACGTTGCCATGATGGAATCGGCCGCAGCTGAAGCCCATTGCATTGGTGTTCTCGCTACATTTGATTTAATCATCTGATCTACTCTCCTCTAATAGAGTTTAGGCGGCTATCCCTTTAGCCTTTAATAGAACCAAGCATAGCTCCCTTGGCAAAATGCTTTTGCAGAAATGGATACACTAGCAAAATTGGCAGAGTAGCTACGACGATTACTGCCATCTTGACCGATTGATCAGGAGGCGGAACGACGGAGTCTAACGTTGAGCTGTGATCCATTCCTGAAGCAAGCACAACGATCTGACGAAGCAATACTTGAATCGGCCACATTTGGCTGTCGTTCAAATACAAAATAGCGCTCAAATACGTATTCCAGTAGGTAACGGCATAAAAAAGGGAAATGGTTGCAATTGCCGGCATAGAGAGCGGCAGAACAATACGAAACAAGATGCCAAAGTCATTACAGCCATCAATTTTAGCTGATTCTTCAAGTCCTTCCGGTATGTTCTGAAAGAAGTTTTTGAGTATGATCATATTAAATGCGCCAATAGTCGATGGCAGTATAAGCGCTGCATAGCTGTCAATCAGGCCAAGCTCCTTAACCACTAAAAAAGTGGGGATCATCCCGCCGCTAAATAGCATCGTAAATACAACGAGGAACATAATAAGGTTTCGGCCGTCTAGATCACGGCGCGACAATCCATAAGCCATTAGTGATGTGACGAACATGCTGATTAGCGTACCTATCACCGTAACGCCAATCGATACACTCAATGCTCTGAAAATGGTATCCGTTGAAAAAATAAACCTATAGGCCTCGAGACTCCAAACCGTTGGAATAAGAACAAATTTTTTGGCTGCAATCTCGGCGTTTGTCGTAAACGAGCCCGCTACCACGTGGATGAACGGGAGCACGGTAACAAGTGCGATAATCGTCAGCAGCGTATAGTTAACCGCAACGAACAGTCGACCGCTAAGCGTACGATCTTCTACCATAATGAATCCTCCCTTGGCATTAATAGATGCCTTCTTCACCCATTTTTTTGGATAAGCGGTTTGCCAGCATAACGAGTACTAAACCAACAAGTGACTTGAAGAAGCCAACTGCCGAGCTATAACTGAACTGCATTTGTCTTAGGCCAGCGGTATACACATAGGTGTCAATTATTTCAGCAACTTCCCGATTCATTGAGTTGAGCAGCAGGTATACATGCTCAAAGCCAAGCTCAAGAACATCGCCAATTTTCAATATTAACAGGACGATAATTACACTACGAATGGCTGGCAGAGTGATATGCCACACTTGACGAAGCCGTCCAGCTCCGTCCATCCTTGCCGCTTCATACAGCTGAGGATCTACCGCTGCGATTGCCGCCAAGTATATAATGGTTCCCCAGCCCGCTTCTCGCCAGATCACCTGAATAATATAAGTCGGTCGGAACCATTCAGGACTAAGCAGGAAATTAATTTTACTAAAACCAAGTTGAACAAGCAGTTCATTGACAATGCCGCCGTCCATGGTCAGCATGACATAACTGATGGATACGATGATGACCCAAGACATAAAATGGGGCAGATAAACCAGTGTCTGAAAAAATCTTTTGAAAAACGTGATTCTTACCTCATTAAGCATTAAGGCTAAGATAATAGGGATCGGAAAGTAAAATAGCAGGTTCATACCAAACAATAGTAATGTATTGGATAAAATGTTCCAGAAGTCCGGCTCAGTAAACAACCGCTCAAAATGCTTAAATCCTACCCATTCACTACCTAGTATGCCTTTGAACGGTTTATAGTCTTGGAACGAAATGACAAGTCCAAACATCGGGATATATTTAAAGATAAGAAAATAAATAATGCCGGGCACAATCATGAGATACAGCCATTTGTTTCGCCAAAATCGCTTGCGCCATGCTGGATGCGTCTTGGTAACTTGTCGGCTGATCACGGTCTCCTCCATAAGTCCTCATCCTTCCAAAGTTGGCTCCGCTAGGGGCTAAGACTCTGCTCTGGCATAATAAGCAGCGCGAGCAGAGCGTTCCTTAAGTGAGCCTGATATATGGCTGCTGTTATTGAATACAGGCTCTATTCATGAAACGATCTGCATGCACTGCCTTCTGCCTAACCGAGAGGCCGGTTAATATTGGCCGCCCCGCTTTTATTTTTTGTAACTCGCATTAAACTCCTCGATCATTTTCTCGCCGCCTTGCTTCTTCCATTTCTCAATTTCCTTCTCAAAGCCGGCTTGGTCGATTTGTCCATAGATAAACTTGTACGTAGCATCAGTAATCGTCTGTTGCAGCTCTACGCCTTTCGATGCATAGGTGGATGAATCCAGTGCAGCAGTAGGGTCTTTCACGCCGTACTTCTCATTTTCCTTAATGAGTTCTTCCGCACGAATACGTCCTGGCAGCTCATTTAAGCTCTCGTACATGCCATTTGTTTCTGCCTCACCGATTACACTGTCCTTATAGCCCTTCACTTCACGTTCTGTCAGTTCTTTATCTTCAGATGGCTTCGCTTTTCCGTCTACGACGGTATAGTGTGTGCCTTCGATACCCCAGAACATGAGGTTAGCCACTTCTGGTGTCATCATTTTGTCGAAGAAACCTAGAATTTTCTTGAGTTCTGCCTCATCCTTGATTGCTGTTTTTGGGAACAACACAAGGTTGTTATAACCTGCAATCATCCATTGATGAATGTTGCCGTCTGGGCTTTTCACCATGCTGTGTGCATCAAGGACAGCGGTTGGTACGTTTTTGATCAAGTCCTTATCAAGTGTTGTAATATCCGGCATAGATCCGCCGATATAAATACCTGCTTTACCACTCGTGAACAAATTAACAGCGTCTGTTTTGCTTGTAGCAGCAAAATCTTGATTCATGTAACCGTTATCACGAAGTGATTTGAAAAAGGACATGGTATCGATATATTCAGGGAACATAAATTCAGGCAGCAGCTGGCCGTCTTTCTCACCCCAGTTGTTCGGTGTACCGAACCAAGAGGATACCGTCTTAAAGGCGCCAAAAACGAGCTCATTACGGTCTGCAATGCCTGTTGTATCATTTTGTCCATTGCCGTCAGGGTCCTGCTCAGTAAATGCTTTAGCCATAGCGAACAGCTCTTCTGTTGTTTCTGGAGGAGCAATATTCAGCTTATCTGCCCAGTCTTTACGATAGATGATTCCTTGACGGGCAAGCGGGCGGCCGAGATATAAAGAATATAATTTGTCTTCGACCTTTGTATTATCAAGTACTTCTGGCTTCAACTTGCTCAAATTTGGGAACTCGCTTAAGTAAGGGCCAATCTCCCAGAACTGTCCTTCCTTAATTGCTTCACGCATGAGCAAGAATGTTGTAGCATTTTTCAAATAAGTCGCTTGCGGCAGGGAGCCGGTAGCAAATGCCGTGTTTAGCTTCTCCTCATATGTATCCGCTGGAAAGAATTGATACGTAAGTTTTGTGTTTGTCAGCTTCTCTAGTTCATTTTTAATGGTGTCGGTTGGAGTCTCCGCCGTATTCAGCGGCAGCATGATGGTAATTTCTGCTGGGCTATCATCCTTCGGTGTACTGGTGTTAGGGCTGGAACCCGTATCACCCGATCCGGTAGATGTTGTGCCTGTACCGTTTCCGCCAGAGCAGGCGGAGAGAAGTAGTGTTAGGGACATGACAGCACATAGAGCCAAGGATAAAGGCTTTTTCTTTTTCATTCCTTTGTGACCTCCATTTAACGATGGGATTTGGCTTACACACTAAACACTACCGAATGGATAAAGTATCGTATACAATCATTTGCTCATATGCAGGCATACCAGCAAAAGTCTGATGAAATGATTATTGCGTGGGAAATGACACCATGGTGTCTATAAGAGCCAAGGAGAGCGAAGAGGGGATATTCATTGCAAATAGTGCTACTCGGGTGCAGGAAAAAGGGAATCCTTACTTGCATGATGTAGCAATACGCTAAAAACCCCAAGCAGTAGCTGCTTGGGGCGAAGCCGATTGTTAATTTTTTAGAGCTTCAGATAACTCCTTTATGATCGTGTTGCCGCCATTTGTACGCCAGCGTTTCGTCTCATGCTGAAATCCCTCCTTCGTCAAATTGCCAAGAATATAGTTGTAGGTAGCGTCTGTAATAATTTTACTGAGCTCTGCATTTCGCTCATCATACGTTTTTGATTCCAAATGAGCCGCGGGGTCTGCGACGAGAAAGTTTTCATTATCCTGGCTAAGCTGGTCTGCAATAGCTGTTAAGGTCTCTTTCTCTGCGACCTCCATAACACTCGGGTTATTCATGTCGGCAATCATCAACATATAAAAAGCATTCACTTCTTGGACACGCAGCTGAGTTGTTTCCTCCGGCAGGCGGACTTGACCATTCTCCAGCGTATAGTGCTTTCCTTCTATTCCGTATTTCAGCAAGTTTGCAACATCTTTTTCCATTGTGCGGTCAAAGAAAGCTAAAATATGCTTCAATTCTTCTTCCGTTTTGATCGCCTTTTTTGAAAATAAATATAATCCGTTAAAATTCGGAATGGACCACACCCGGTATCCGTTAGGACCTTTAATCCGGTTGGATAAAGTAAATGAAGCATTCGGATCTATCATTCTAGCTTCCTCATATAAGCGCTGAATATCGGTCATGCTTCCAATATAGACGCCGGCTTTGCCATTAATGATCATATTCCGCTGTACTTCTTTGCTTGTCACAGCAAAATCACGGTTAATGAGCTGCTCGTTATATAGTTTTTTGAAAAAATTCATTGTCTCCATATAAGCTTGTGTCTCAAACTCTGGTATAAATGTGCCCTCTTCTATACTCCAGTTATTAGGTGTCCCGAAATACGAGCTGACTGTTTTGAACGCTCCATAGATAAGATCATTACGGTCAGCAAGGCCAATTGTATCTGCCTTCCCGTTCCCATCAGGGTCATTATATGTAAAGGCATGAAGAACCTCATACAATTCATCAAGGGTTCGCGGCACGGCAAGATCTAGATGTTCTAGCCAATCCTGTCGAATGATCGCGCCTTGTCGTGACGATGGACGCTCTGTATATAAACCATAGATGCGATCATCAACGGCAGCCTGCTTCAGGATATCTTTATTTAAGTATTTAAGGTTAGGATAATCCTCTAAGTAAGGTCCGATCTCCCAGAATGCGCCGGATCTTATTGTGTTTTTCAGGAGAAGGAAGTCCGTATTTCTAACAAAGGTCACTTTCTTTAAGGAGTTCGTTGTTAATGCAGTATTCATCTTATCGCTATAGATCCCATCTGGAATCCAGTTGATATCTAGAGTAAAGCCACTCCATTCTTCGAGCATGGACTGCATTTCATCACTTGGGGGTGTAGGGAAGTGAAGGGGGAGCATAATGGAAATGGGTGAATCCTCTATCGAAGCAGCATTTGGTTTTTTAGAAGAATTATTACTGCATGCGCTTACAATTAGAAGTATAATGGTAAATATGGAAGTGATTATAAAGAATCTCTTCTCCGATTGGAACCCTTTCATAAGCATTCTGCCTCCTTCTTATTTAGAATGAGAGAAGCGTCGATTCCTCTCGATTGCCTGTAATCTAATATAATGATTATCCGACAGGTAGATGATTATTGCTCGTAAAAAGGCTGTTCCCATACAATAGCAGTACGATAAATATAACAAGTGAAGTGTAGGTGATGCTTAGGTGCGTTCTTTAAGTTTCCTTTCCAAAATGACGATATTCGGGTTCTTATTAAGCACGCTTCCGGTTATTTTTATCGGTGCATTCTCTTATTTAACATCATCCAATGAAATACAGAAAAACGTAAATGAAAGCAAGTTAATGTTAATCATGCAAATTAAATCCAATGTAGAGCAAAAATTAACGACTGTCAACCAAACACTTAATCAAGTAATCAATTCGTCTTTTATGAAGAAAGCTCTTAATTTAAATATAACTGAAAACGATTTCATTATGTATAACGACTTGCGTACTGAAATCCGCTATATGCAATCATTCGATACAAAGCTCGAAGATGTCATTCTTATTAATGAGCGTTATAACTGGATGATTAAAAATTCAGGTCTCTATAAGTTTGATGAGTACCCTTATCATGATCAGCTGGCGAGCCTGATGGGGCTTCCTGACGCAACCTCTTGGTCTTTGAATCCATCTACATGGTTCTACAGCGAAGAAAATGCGAATAATCCAGCCTGCTCCTACAGCATAGGTCTTGTTAAACATCTTCCTTCAACAGGACTTGATCCGCATGGTCTGGCAATCGCTAACATTCCCGCCTGTGATGTGCAGTCCTTGCTAGGTACGAATCATTCTGATCTAAGTGGACTGATGATTGTGAATGAGCAGGGGCAGATTATTTTGCACTCGGATGAATCGTTAATTGGCGAGCCTGCGGAGAAGACAGGCATTAATAGTCTGACGCAATTGAGTGGTGCTTCGGGGCAATATGAATCGCATATTGGTGAGGAGCCTTTTTCTATAACATATTATCGTTCCGAGTTTAATGACTGGACCTATGTCAGCTATGATTCTATTCAAAGTATGACCAGTGAATCCAAAAAAATTGGAGCGTATACGCTTTATGCCTGTTTACTCATTCTGCTGATCTGCGTCACTATTGCCTGGCTGGGTTCAAAACGGATGTATTCGCCTATTAAACTATTGCTGAAACAATTTGGCCACCGCAATGCAGATGAGAAGACAAGCAACGAGTTTCAACTGATCGGTGAACAGGTGCATGCCTTATTTCAATCCAAATCGAGGCTGGAAGATGAAGTGAGAAAGCAGCTTAAGCAAGTGCGTACGTTTTTCTTAATTCGTGCTTTTCAGGGTAAGGTGAAGGCAAAGGAGCTGCATGACAAGCTAGAGCAGTTTGATTACAGCCGGCAGCTTGAGGAGTGGAAGACGATGTCGGTGCTTACGATACAAATGGGGACACTTGAGCAAACGAGATATGAGAAGCAAGATTTAGAGCTATTATTATTTGCCGTGCAAAATATGGTAGAAGAGCTTATTCCGGAGGAAGAACAGCTGGCTCCAGTGATGATTGACCACACGGTTGTTGCCCTTATCGGTAGCAGGGAGAGCGAAAAGACTGCTTTCCAAGCTAAAATCTATACCGCAACGGAGCAGCTAATGAGTGAAATTACAAGTTACTTAAGCGTGCAGGTTAGCATTGGTATGAGTCTTCCGTTCCATGATATCCGAACCCTTTCGATTGCTTATAAAGAAGGGCTAGAGGCGTTAAAGCATCGCATGACTCTAGGAGACGGTATTATCATTCAGTTTGAAAATATTAACTCTGGGAAACCTTACTTGAAGCTCAATTACCCCAATCATCTAGAAAACGAGCTGCTGGATGCGGTTAAGCTCGCAAACGCTGAGAAAGCAAAGGAATTGCTCGATCAGCTGCTAAGGCATGTGTTTGCAACCGAGATGTCGCCGCAGGAGTACCAGATTCCGTTATCGCGCCTGCTTAATAACCTGCTGATTACGATGCAAGAATCAGGTATTAGCTTGAAGCAGATTTATTATGGAACAGGAACATTATTTGAGGAACTGCTAGATTGCCATATTGTAGCCGAAATTGAGGATTGGTTCTGGACAGCTGTGATCCATCCGATGATTAAAGTGTTCCGTGACCGTCAGGATGCGCAGTATCACAACATATCGGAGAAAATAATCGAGCTTATTCATCGTTATTATGATACTGATCTGACACTGGAAGAATGTGCTTCCAGGCTTCACTACAATGCTAACTATTTAAGCAGTGTATTTCGGAAAGAAACGAATTATTTTTTTAGTGAATATTTATCTGTTTACCGGTTTCAAATTGCGAAGAAGTGGCTGGCCGAAACGGATATTCCCGTAAAAGACATCGCAGCGAAGCTTCGTTACAACAATTCGCAGAATTTCATCCGTTCTTTCCGTAAGCAGGAAGGTTTAACCCCTGGCCAATACAGACAAAAAACGATGCAAATCGAAGCCTGAGCTGAAGTGACCCCTATTGTTAGACACACCTAACAATAGGGGTGCAGTTCAACCTTGTGATATGTCTATGGGTTTTTGGTTAATACTTTCTGTGATGACATAAAACAGGGGGTATAGGAATGGGACATAACTCAGAACGTAAAAGAATACTGATTACGGGTGCCGCAGGTAAAATTGGAAGCTGCCTCGCTGCAGGTTTACGAGAGACGGGCAAATACGAAGTGATCGCAACAGATCTCATGGGAGACGAAACGAAGAAGATACAACCACTCGATGTTACGAATTCAGATCAGCTACTGGAACTTACCAAGGGAGTGGACACCATCCTCCATATAGGATGGGCTAAAGATGAGGAAGACTTCCTTGGTAAAGTACTGCCGATCAATGTAACGGGAGCGTATTACTTATATGAAGCAGCAAAATGTAACGGAGTAAAGCGGGTTATTTTTTCAAGTTCAAACCACGCCACGGGATTTTATAAAGTAGGGGAAGACGTCGATGTGAATGACCCATATCGTCCCGATAGTTTTTATGGACTGAGCAAGTGTTACATCGAACTTCTTGGCAGACTGTATTCGGACAAACACGGAATATCTTCTATTAACATACGAATTGGTAATTTCCCGGGTGATAACAAACCACATTCCGAGCGTGCTGCGCATATTTGGATCTCAGAGCGAGATTTAGTGCAGCTTGCAGATAAATGTATAGAAGCACCAGAGATACATAAATTCTTAAGTCTTTATGGCACTTCTGCCAACACAGATAACTACTATGATATTCGTTACCTTAAACAACTGATCGGATATGAACCCCAGGATGATGCAGCAGAACTCATGGAACAGTTCGAGCGCCAGGGACAAGAGGTAAAGCAAGATGAGACAGAGTATCAGGGCGGCAATATATAAAAGGATGGCATGTAACGAAGAGTTCGTATTATTTGTAAGGCAAATATTGATTGAAAGAAGAAGACGAAACAGCAAATACGCTGATTTCGTCTTTTTTATTCATTTTACGGATTAAAAATGGTTAAATATAGGAAATATAAAACGCATTTATTAATTATGAACGAAAGTGTATGATAAAAGAAAAACAGAACCGGAGTTCAGAGGGGGTCAAGGGATGAGATCATTATGCAGAGTTCTTATCGTCGATGACGAGATGCTGGTTAGACAGGGGATCAAACATCTTCTGGACTGGGAACAAGCTGGCTATTATATTGTTGGGGAAGCTTCTAATGGTTTGGAAGCGCTAGAATTGGTAGAAGAGTTACAACCTCACATTGTGATTACAGATATCGTGATGCCTATTATGGATGGCGAGAAGTTGGTAAGGTTGGTAAAAGAGCGCTATCCTGCTATCGAGGTTATCGTGCTGAGCAGCTTCAGCGAATTCGATTATGTACGTTCTACCTTTCAGAACGGAGTAGCTGACTATATTTTAAAACCTAAACTCGAGGCGGAATATCTGCTCTCTATTTTACACAAAACAGCAGCCAAAATAGAAGGACTTGGCATACCGGTAAAAGAAGAACGATCGGAAGAAACACAGATCGCGCAAGCAATCGATAAGATGATATCCGGTTATGAGGCAGAGATAACAACCGAAATCATCCGCCGCCGGTTTCCATACCTTAAGTTTCTCCTACTGGGTGTAGATCTGAATCCCGTAAAGGATAAATTAGGGAAGAAACAGATCGAAAAGAGCTTAAGTCAGTATCTTCATCTTTTACAATCAGGGCAAGCGGAATATATGAAATTAGAATCTGTTCCAGGCACGTTACTCTATTTACTCAATGCGGATGATCCCTGGGCCGAACGCATAGAGCAATTGATACACAATCTTTCCCGAATTCCTAAAGAGATTGAGCAAGCAGAAACAGTACATTTTATTATTAGTAATCGATTTGAAGATTTCTGCCAATTGGGCAATATCTACAGTAAACAATATGAGAGATTGAAGCGTTACTCGTTTTATTTACCGACGTATCCGGTACTTGAAGTAGACCATTTACCTGCCTTACCGGCTAGGACGTCAGCGATAGATATGGCAGAGCTGATTGAAGGATTAAAACGTAAACAATTCCAAAAATCCTTTTCATCTTTTTTAGAACATATACATGAAAAATCTATAGATTATGAGACAGATATATTTGAATTCAAATCTCTGCTTGGTAACTTTATATTTAATGTTACAAACACACTAAGTAAACTGAAATTTGAAACCGAGCCACTCGAAAAGAGAAAATATGATTATTTCAGGAAAATTGATCAGGCAGTGTACGCACGTGATGCGATCCAGTACATCGAGGAATTTATCCAAGAAGCAGAGATCATTACGAGAGAGACGGACACTTCAACAAACCCAAGTTTTTATCGTCTGCTAAACTATATACAAGAGCATTATGCGGAGCCGATTACCCTAACGGAAGTGGCGAAGAAATTTCATTTCAACGCATCTTATTTATCGAGTTATTTCTCTGCCAACAATAATGAGGGTTTCAGTGAATATGTAAACAAGGTACGAGTTGAGAAAGCAAAAGAAATGCTGGTAGAAACAGAAGAGTCAATCTCCGAGATTAGTGACCGTGTAGGTTACTCTGATCAGAGTTATTTTACAAAAGTTTTTAAGAAGATGACCGGGGTATCACCAAGTCAGTATCGTAAAGAACAGGTGCAGGAGAACCAAAATATATGATGAGGGGGGAGCTTGCAAATTTGAACAAAAAAAGTCTGTTTGTGAAGCTGTTTTTAGTTACCTTAATCAGTATTATTACGGTCTCGTTGTTATCCGTGGCGATTACGATCCGCATGTCTGAGAATTTATTCCTCAAGACCTTCAGTATTACGAATGAAAAGTTACTGGGACAGGTCAAATCAGATCTTGAAGCATACAATAACGCGGTTGCAACAAGTGCTACCTTAATTGCGCAAAGCGGAGGAGTCCGTACATACCTGACGAGCAGTGAGACGGATTCAGTGTCTTTATCAATGCAGACCTATGCAATGACGCAGCGGATTAAGACGATTATAACGAACCTAAGTGCCTATGATGTAGGTGTGACACTCGTTGGTGCCAACGGGCGAAGTTATACGACAGATCCTTGGTACTGGTCGGTTACGGTAGATGAATTAAACAATCATGAGATAACAAAACAGACAAGAGCGCATCCGCGGGAGATTTTGTATCAGCTTTATTATGATCGAGATCAGGCGGGTACAGAACAAAAACCTGTGCTGGTTGCCTCAAAAGCTTTATATGAACAGTATACCGGGAATATTTATGGAACACTGTATATCACGTTTCGTGACCAGGATTTCCAGTCTTTTTATGAGAATTTCACGAGTGAAGGCAACGATGTGCTGCTGATGAGTTCACAGGGACGGATTATCTCCAGTAATCGAAGTGAGTTAATCGGTCAGCATGTTCCTGCTCTGTTGCACGCTGTAGGTAAGCAAGAGAAGAGTGGACTCGGCAGTACAAGCCTTTCTTTTGAGGGAAGCGAGATTACGGTATTATCAGAGTATTTACCGGAATTTGATTTTTATCTGGTGAACCTTTTAGACCGAGAAACAGCGATGGGTGATATGGTCAATGTAAAAGCAATTGCACTCATGATCATGTCTATTGTTCTACTGTCTCTGATTGTTGTCTATCTCATTACAAGGAAAATGACGAAGTCCATGAGAGAGCTTGTCCGTCATATGTCACAGATTCCAACGAGTGGATTTAATCAGCGCGTTGATGTATCCAAAAGCGGATATGAGGTGGAGGAGCTGGGCAATGCGTTCAACTATGTACTCGACGAATTAAATGTGTATGTAGATCGATTGGTAGAGACTCAGAAAGAGCAGCGGAAAGCCGAACTTGCGGCACTCGAAATGCAGATTAATCCGCATTTTCTATATAATACGTTGGCTTCTGTTAAATTTCTCGTACAACAAGGAAATAAAGAAAAGGCTGCGGATACGATTAATGCCTTAATTACGTTGTTGCAAAATACCGTCAGTAACGTACAGAGTGCCGTTACCGTCCGCCAAGAGCTGGATACACTAAAGAATTATGTGTTTATCAATCATGTAAGATATGGCGATAGAATTCGAGTCAATTATTTCATCGAACCAGAGAGTATGGACTACCAAATTCCTAAACTTATTTTGCAACCGTTTATTGAAAATGCGTTTTTTCATGCTTTCAACCATAAAGAAGAGGGAACGATTCTGATTATGATTTCGGTTCAGGATGATCATTTGGTCTGCGAAGTAAATGACAACGGCGATGGAATGGACATAGATTCAGCTGAAACTACGGAAGGAAAAACATTACCGAAGACAAAGAGGAATCGAAAGTTGTTCTCAGGTATCGGGATACAGAATGTGGATCATAGGCTCAGATTCATGTATGGGGACAGCTATGGAGTTGATATCAGTAGTGTAATCGGTGAGGGGACTCGAATTAAAATCACGATACCTCTTCTAAAACAGGAGGAGCAAGACGAGAAAAGTAGACAACAATAAAGGAATAAAAAGTTAAATAAAATTCAAAAATATGTAATTAACCTAAAGAAAGAACCAAAACCCAAGAATAATACATGAGTTAAGTAGTGTTTTAAACAATGGAACTAAGAAAAGCACCAAAGCTAACAAATATAGTTCTAAAGAAACCGCATACATGAGTGATAAGATGGAAGCATAGAAAGTAAACGCTTCCATCTTATTTTATTTTATTTTCATATTTATTACAGCCTTGAGGGGGTTATTTCATTGAAAAACAAATTACCAAAAGTACTTTCAGTACTGTTAGCTAGTGCGGTTGTTCTATCTGCTTGTTCTACGGGTTCAGGTGGAGAATCTAGTGAAGGATCTAGTGCAGATACGAAAGAGATTACAGTCTGGGCATGGGACCCGGCGTTTAACATTGCAGCAATGAATAAAGCGAAAGAAGCTTATGCAGAAACGAATCCTGATCTTAAGATTAATGTGGTAGAGAACGCACAAGCAGATGTCGTGCAGAAGCTGAACACTGGCCTCAACTCTGGTTCTACAAAAGGTCTTCCGAACATTGTACTGATTGAGGATTACCGGGCACAAAGCTTCCTGCAATCCTATCCGGATTCTTTCTTTGAACTGACTGATGTCATTGATGTAGCCAATTTTGCAGATTATAAAGTGGGACCTACCAGCGTAGATGGCAAACAGTATGGAGTTCCTTTTGATTCTGGCGCTACTGGAATGTATGTAAGAACAGATTACTTGGAGGAAGCAGGGTACACGCTCGACGACCTACAAGATATTGATTGGGATAAATATATTGAAATTGGTAAAGATGTCAAAGAAAAAACAGGGAAATTTATGCTGACACAAGATCCGAATGACCTCGGAATCGTTCGTCTGATGATTCAATCTGCTGGATCTTGGTATACAGCCGAAGATGGTGAAACGCCAAACATTGCGAATAACGAAGCAATGAAAGTAGCATTTGAAACCTATAAAAAATTGATGGATTCCGGTATCGTCAAAGTCGTTTCTGACTGGAGTCAAGGGGTTGGGGCTCTTAACGGCGGTGATGTTGCATCTACTCCAACAGGAAACTGGATTACTCCATCGATTAAAGCAGAGGCTTCTCAGTCCGGAAAATGGGCAGTAGCTCCAACTCCGAAACTACCTGGGGTGGAAGGTTCTGTGAATGCTTCAAACCTTGGCGGCAGCTCTTGGTATGTAATGAATGTAGACGGTAAAGAAGCAGCGGCAGAATTCTTGGCAGCAACTTTCGGTACCGACGTAGATCTCTACCAAACATTGAATACAGAAGTAGGAGTAATCGGTACGTTCAAACCAGCTTCCGAGGGTGAAGCTTATAAAGCAGGAGATGAGTATTTCCAAGGACAAAAAGTCGTATCTGACTTCGCTGCTTGGACAGAACAAATTCCTAACGTGAATTATGGTCTAAATACGTACGCAGTCGAGGATATCTTGGTTGTTGCAATGCAAAGCTACTTAGGCGGCAAAGATATTGATTCCGTACTTACAGATGCGCAATCTCAAGCAGACACACAAATTCGTTAATTCATGAATGAATACGGGCCCTTGTTCCTTCTGCTTCTCCTTTAGAGAAAACTCTATGGATGGAGGGAAAGGGCAAGGGTCCTTTTTATGAAGAAAAAATAGAGAGAAACAAAAACATACTTAAGAAAACATATAGAGAAGGGTGTGGAGTGGTGTGAATACTGCGAAGACCGCGGCGAGTACCGGAAGTCCTAAAGGCATGGGCAGTCAAAGACGTATCAATATAACAGGCTGGTTATTTATTCTCGTACCGGTTCTTGCAATCAGCTTATTTTATTTTTATCCAATGATTCAGGCACTGATCCTTTCCTTTAAATCAGGTCGGGGAATGAATCTTGATTTTGTTGGATTCGATAACTATATTCGCTTGTTCCAGGACAGCAACTTTATTACCGCAGTAAAAAATACATTTATTTATCTCATCATACAAGTTCCTGTCATGCTGGTCCTTGCAATCTTTATTGCCGTTCTACTTAATGATGATAACTTGAAATTTAAAGGGTTCTTTAGAACCGCCATTTTCTTACCTACCGTTACTTCCCTTGTAGCATACTCCGTTGTATTTAAATACATGTTTGGCGGAGACGGTATTGTGAACAAGATGCTCATGAATTTCCATCTTATATCAGAACCAATCCAATGGATTTCTGATCCTTTCTGGGCAAAAGTAACGATTATCATTGCGATTACTTGGCGTTTTACAGGTTATAACATGATTTTCTATCTTTCTTCTTTACAAAATATCGACAAATCAGTATATGAAGCAGCTCGAATTGACGGAGCAAATGCGTTTACTCAATTCTTTAAAATTACGATTCCTCTTCTAAAACCGATGATCTTATTTACGACGATTACATCGACGATTGGTACCTTGCAGTTATTTGATGAAGTTGTGAACATCACGAAAGGCGGACCAGGTAACTCAACCATGTCGATTTCACAGTATATTTATAACTTATCATTTGAGTACACACCAGACTTTGGATATGCAGCAACTGTTTCTTACTCGATCGTAGTTATGGTCATCATACTGACACTCATCCAGAACAAAATTGGGGGCGATAAAAAATGAGTAAACCGAAGAAATTTTTCACGTATGCATTTCTTATCCTTGCTACCCTAATTTCGATCTTCCCATTCTTATGGATGATTACAAGTTCGACGAATCTGTCAGTAGAGGTTACGAAAGGAAGACTTCTTCCGGGATCACATCTGATCGAGAATGTAAGGAATCTATTTAATAGTGTAGATATGTGGCAGGCACTTTGGAACTCAGCTAAAATTTCCATTGTGACTACGATTCTCTCTTTGCTTATTGCATCCGCAGCAGGTTATGGATTCGAGATTTATCGCAGCCGTGCCAAAGATATTGTGTTTAACATTCTGCTGGCATCTATGATGATTCCATTTGCGGCCATTATGGTACCGCTGTACCAAATGTTCGCGAAGGTATCGAGTGTAATTCCGTTTCTTGGTATCGACACCGCATCAGCAGTTATCTTACCCACATTTACTACGGCATTCTTGATCTTCTTCTTCCGCCAAAGCTCCAAGATGTTCCCTAGAGACTTGCTGGAAGCAGGGCGTATGGATGGTCTGACTGAAGTTGGACTCTTCTTTAAAATTTATATGCCGACAATGAAATCAACGTATGCAGCAGCTGCGATCATTACATTCCTTAGCAGCTGGAATAACTATCTGTGGCCGCTCATCGTCTTGCAGTCGCCTGAGAATATGACAGTGCCGCTCCTGATTTCTAACCTTGGTTCAGGATATGCACCGGATTATGGAATGATTATGTCTGCGATTGTCATTACTACGCTGCCAACTGCACTTGTATTCTTTGTAATGCAAAAACACTTCGTAGCAGGAATGACAGGGTCCGTTAAGTAATTTAAATAGTAGCAGGATAGGAAAGGCTGTCTTGGCATCAGTTGAGAGCAAGTAGAGACTGATGTCAGGCAGTCCTTTCCCATATAGAAATGGAGGATGTATAATGAAACAAGTAATGGAGCAAAAAGCAAATCCGAGTACAGCATGGTTGTCCGATGTAAGCGTATTCGCTGTAGGCAGAGTGCCTGCGCATTCCGACCATAAATATTATGCTACAGCCGAAGAGGCGCAACAGCGCGGAGAGATGCCGCTTCGACACAGTCTGAACGGAAGCTGGAAATTTAGTTATGCTGCTTCACCGGCAGCACGCCAAGCGGACTTTTATAAGAAAGAAGTATCTTGTCGGGGCTGGGCTCAGATCGAAGTTCCCGGACATATTCAGTTGCAAGGGTACGGAAACCCGCAGTATGTAAATACGATGTATCCGTGGGATGGACATGAGAACCTTAGGCCGCCTATGGTTTCAGAAGACCATAATCCGGTTGGCAGCTATGTAAAATATTTTGACGTACCTGAAGGATGGGAAGGCCGTCCGCTCTATGTTTCTTTTCAAGGTGTTGAATCGGCTTTCTATGTATGGCTGAACGGAGAGTTTGTCGGTTACAGTGAAGACAGCTTTACGCCAAGTGAGTTTGATCTTACTCCTTATTTAACGGACGGAGAGAATAAGCTGGCTGTTGAGGTCTATCAACGCAGCACAGGTAGCTGGCTGGAGGATCAAGATTTCTGGCGTTTCTCAGGGATCTTCCGGGAAGTATATTTGTACACCATTCCAGAAGTGCATGTTCAAGATTTATTCGTAAAGACAGATCTGGATGAGATGTATGAAGCAGGTACACTTCTTACGGATCTGCAGCTGACAGGCAAGTCAGCTTCAAAAGTGGAACTTGTACTAAAAGATGCGGAAAATAAAGTGATTGTAGAGCAGACGGTAGTGTCTCCCGAAAACAATCTATCGGTTCGTCTAGCAGCCGGAAATGTAAATCTATGGAGCGCAGAAGCGCCGTACTTATATACTCTTTATATTTCTTTATACAATGAGACAGGAGAACTTGTCGAAGTTGTGCCTCAAAAAGTAGGCTTCCGTAAATTTGAGATGATAGACAAAGTGATGCATCTAAACGGAAAGCGTATTGTTTTCAAAGGGGTAAATCGACATGAATTCAATGTTCGTCAAGGACGGAATATTACGAAAGAAGATATGCTATGGGATATCAAAGCAATCAAGCAGGGGAATATGAACGCGGTTCGTACCTCCCACTATCCGAACCAGACGCTCTGGTATGAACTTTGTGATGAGTATGGTGTATACGTCATTGATGAAATGAATCTGGAAACGCATGGTTCATGGCAGAAGATGGGCGCAGTTGAGCCATCTTGGAACGTACCAGGAAACAACATGGAATGGCAAGATATCGTAATGGATCGTGCGATTTCGATGGTAGAACGGGATAAAAACCATCCTTCCATTCTCATATGGTCTTGTGGTAATGAATCCTATGCTGGGGATGTAATCCTGAATGTATCCGATTATTTCCGGGAGAAAGACAGCACTCGTCTCGTACATTATGAAGGAGTATTCTACGACCGGAATTATGATAGAACGAGTGACATGGAGAGCCGGATGTATGCGAAGGTAGCAGATATTGAAGAGTATCTAAATGACAATCCGGGTAAACCTTATATCAGCTGTGAATATATGCACGCGATGGGGAACTCTTTAGGCGGTATCCATAAATACACGGAACTTGAACAGAAGTATCCAATGTACCAAGGTGGTTTTATTTGGGACTACATGGATCAGGTTCTTATAAAAAAAGATCGTTATGGTAAGGAATTTATGGCCTACGGCGGTGACTTTGACGATCGTTCTACGGATTACAACTTCTCCGGTAACGGGATTGTATATGCAGACCGCCGCTGGTCTCCAAAGATGCAGGAAGTGAAATTCGTGTATCAGAATGTGAAGCTTACGCCAAGCCTTACGGGAGTTACCATTCGAAATGAGAATCTTTTTGTCGGCACCGATGCTTATGAACTCGTATACACGCTGAACAAAGAAGGAAAGCAGTTGTTCACAGGAAGAATGGATGTTCATGTGGCTGCGGGAGAAGAGAAAGAGATTGCGTATACTTTGCCGGAGGTGAGTGGTCAGCCTGGCGAGTATAGCGTAGATTGCTCCCTCGTACTCAAGGAAGAAACCTTATGGGCTGAAGCAGGGTATGAAGTGTGCTTTGGACAGCATGTGTTCCTTGTGGAAGAAGCTAAAGGAGATATTTCTGCAAAAGGCTCCGCGCTATCAAATGATTTCCGCGTGGTAGAAGGGGATGTGAATATCGGCGTACACGGCCGTGACTTCTCGATCATGTTCTCTAAACAGGCCGGAACACTCATCTCGGTGAACTACGGAGGTCGTGAGATGATCTCGGCACCGCCAGCTCCGCTCTTCTGGAGAGCGATGACGGATAACGATAAAGGAGCAGGGTTCCACTTTGATTCTTCCGCTTGGTATGCAGCAAGTCTTACTCGCCGAACACTAAGCTGGGAACTAGCAGAATCAGAAGGACAAGCAACGATCACGTATACCTATAAACTGAGTGTTCATGAGGACGTACGTGTGAAGGTAGCATATACCGTATTTACAGACGGAAGTATTCAGGTTGATTCCTCGTATAAAGGGGTGTCTGGATTACCGAAGTTCCCGATCTTCGCATTGTCCTTTAAAGTGCCAGCAGATTATGCGAACCTTGATTGGTATGCAAAAGGACCAGAAGAGAATTATGCAGACCGTGCGGAGGGAGCAAGACTCACACGTTTCAAAAACCGTGCCGAAGATAATGTTTCTGCTTACCTCGTTCCGCAAGAATCAGGTAATCGTATGGGAGTACGTCAGGTTGCGATTACGAATGACACGGGAAAAGGAATTCTTATTACTGCTCCGGCGTCGCAGCCTGTCGAAGCAGGAATATCGCCGTACACGGCGTTTGAGCTGGAACAAGCAACTCATCATTATGAACTGCCAAATGTGCATCATACCGTAGTCACGATTGCTGGCTGCCAAATGGGTGTTGGCGGAGATGACAGCTGGGGAGCACCTGTGCTAGACGAATTTACAATTGATCCATCAGGCGAATTGTCCTTCCAATTTACAATTCGAAATCAGGGTTAATTCAATAAGTGACGGTGTTTTAGTATAAGCAAAAAGAGCCTTTCTCGGGATAAGAGAAAGGCTCTTTTTTTGATTGCTGTACATATGAGATGAATTAAGCAAACATCCAGTGCAGTGCTTCTATAAATTGTTTCGCGAAGAAGACATCATCATGAGTTCCGCCTTCAACGAGTACAAATTTCAGCTGCTCCGGGGTCAATCCTTTCTCCAATAACCGTTCATGGGCTCTTAGGGTGTATGGAACCATGTGACGCTGAATATTTTCTTTATACACTCCTTCAAGACTTCCAACAGATAGAAATAGTTTACCGCCATGATGTAAAGAGAGCGGGTTATCTTCTATAAAGGTCAACATACCTTCATACCAGAAGGAAGCTGATAAAGCTCCGATTTTGCCGAATACATCAGGCCGCAGATAGCCGGCATAGAGAGAAATCAGGCCGCCTAGAGAGGCGCCGATGATTCCGGTATGCTCGGATTCAGTCAAAGTACGATAGGTCATATCAATATGCGGTTTCAAAACATCGGTGATGTATTCTATATATTCCGCACCCTTACTGCCAAAACCAGGATGACCTGCACCTCGAAGAGAAGCGGCGGGCCAAGGGGTATATTCATGAATTCGGTTGTTTGGTTCAATCCCAACGATAATGAGTTCGGGTAGTTCCTTTACTCGAAATTTATGACTGAGTAAATTAAATACTTGGCTAACGAGATCTATTCCGTCTTGAAGATAAACGACAGGAAATCTGACGGAATTCTCAGTCTCATTATAGGAAGGCGGGAGATAGATGGAAATCTGTTTATCTAAAATGACTTCTTGCTGATACATATTTCTCATGAACGAAACTCCTTATCTATATGAGTACAATAGAGAACGGGTGATATGGCTCTGTGCTCTAGCATAAGAAAAATAAATAAGGCCTTCCATGGACAAAATCCGGATTAATTCTGCCTGATAATAAATGGATCGCTGATAAGTACAACTTCGTCCTGAGTAGTGATATCTGTTGTGTTGTAAAGTGATACTTCCTTCGTCAAACGATACCTTCCGACTGGCAATTTTTCAGTGATATAAGCATCAAGTTCCACTTTTTTACTTGGTTCCAGTCCATATAAAATGTCAATGTAGCTAAGGTCAGCATATACTTTTGTCCATACCCCATCGATATCGGCTTCGACTCCTGTAAATGCACCATAATGGAGGGTCATGTCTGTATTATTCATTATACGGAATGAAACCGCATTGCCATCGAGATATTCTTTTTCCGACAACCCACACTTTACGATTTCAGAACCTATGAGATTAAGTTTAATATCCTCTCGTTCTGAACGAGTAAGTGTAGATGGCTCACCGAGGCTGACTCCTTCTGCTTCTTCGATTCGATCTTTGAGGGATGAGGTAGGACTATTGGACATTGCTGATTTATTCATTGCCTCTTGTTCAGAGGCAGCTCTTTTCGTAATGGTAAATGGATCGCTAATGAGGGTAATTGACTCTTTTTGTGAGCTGTCTGATGGATCCTGGAGTGACACCTTTTTCGTTAGACGATATTCTCCTGGCGGAAGGGCCTCTGTTCTTGCGTAGGAATACTGCTCAGAAGAATTACCTGAGTCGAGTCCATATCCAATACTGATAACAGCTTCATTTTCAAAATAAATCTCGAACCAGCGTTCTCCCAATTTCCTTTCCATTCGAAGATCTGCACCATAAAATATCGGATGACCAGAATGATTCACCAGCTCATAAGAGATAGCTTCTCCTTCTTGAAGTTGTTGTTCTACGAGTCGAAGATTAAGTTTCTCGTCTTCTTGTATTTGTGCTCTTGTGTGTATAGAGTCTTTTCCTTGCTTGAATCCACTAGTGTGGATATCCGAACCAGTTGTAGATATGTCCTTTTGACAGGAGACAAGCAGGAGCATAACCCCGGTGACAAGCAGCAAATAAAGCAGCTGTTTTCTGCGTTTCATGACTCTATTGTTATTCGGCATAGCGCATATCCTCCTTCTCATCAACCTCTATAATCTTTTGACGCAGTTAAGCTGGATATCGTTCCCTATTCTTAAAAAAGATAAAAAATACTTCAGTAACTTCCATTCTTAAGGTAATATGAAAGCGCAGACAAAATTTCTTGAAGGTGGTTTGGTCCCCCATGGAAATGAGTAGAACGGATAAGGATAAAGGAAGTAGCCTCTATGTGGATCGGCAAAATTTAAAAGAGGCTTTGTCAGCAAGGGTTGAAAAATCTGAAGCAGATTCAGCCGCTTTTGCTTTTGGGATCACGAATTGGAGACAAAGATTAAGATGCACCCAAGAAGAGCCTCATTTCACTAAGAGCTGGGAGCAGGTTAGATGGAAAGCTTCTCAGGCTTTAAATGAACCACTTCCGCAACTTTCTTTTGCGATCTTTAGGCAATTTGCCGAGACGGGAGAGCGTAAAGCATATGAGGATGTTTATTTTGAACGGAGAGCGAGGTTGAATGCACTTGCTGTAGTAACTGCAGTCATCACAGATAAGCAAGAGCACCAACAATATCTGGCTTCGTTAGAAAATGTGATCTGGGATATATGCGGAGAGTATACGTGGTGCTTAACCGCACATCTTCCAAGGGAAGGAGACCCCTCTCAAGAGGTGGATTTGTTTGCGGCCGAAACCGCACAGACACTTGCTGAAATTTATGCGATGCACCAAGAGGTACTGGATGCAAGGATTGCTGAGCGGATCCGAATTGAGGTGAGAAGACGGGTGCTTACCCCGGTTTTTACTGAAAAAAGATCCTTCTTTTGGCGAAGCGCAGATCATAACTGGTCGGCCGTATGTGCTGGCGGGAGCGGGATGGCTGCGCTTATTCTAATGAATGATCAGGAAGAAAAGACAGATGCGATGATGCAGACGCTTGAGTCTATGCAATCTTTTCTGAGCGGCTATGAAGCGGATGGAGGGTGTGCAGAAGGGCTGGGTTACTGGGTATACGGATTTGGTTACTATACATATTTCGCTGAGATGCTGAGGGAATATTCGCATGGGAAAATAGATCTGCTTACAACAGAGCATGTGCGGTCAATCGCTCGCTTTCCCTCATCTATCCATCTTTCGGATGGAGTGTATGTTAATTTTTCGGATAGCAGTGAGCGGGAGGTGCTTCCGTCAGGACTTCTGAACCGAATCGCAGAGCGAACGGGATGCATTCATGATTTTCCTTCTATTATTCCTGGTATGCTGGATGACCCTGTGAGAAGATGGGCGCACCTGATTCGTAATTTCCTATGGAGTGATACGGAACAAAATAAGGGTGAGAAGCAGATGGAGAATCAAATTGCAGCTACATCCGACATTTCTGAGCGGGCGGGTCTTAGAACAGTGATATTCCCAAATCTCGGTTGGTGGGTGAGCAGAGGGAAGTTCAGTGGTTTCGCACTGAAAGGTGGGGATAACGGAGAGCCTCATAACCACAATGATCTAGGACAGATTATTATTCATGGCGGCGGGGAAAATCTTCTCTGCGATTTAGGCGCAGGTATGTATTCCAAAGCCTATTTTCAAGAAGGCAGAGAGTCGATTATTAATATCTCTTCGGGCGGTCATAGTGTCCCAGTGATCGGTGGGCATATGCAGAAGTCAGGTCCTTCGTATTCGGCAAAGGTTCTAAAGACAAAGAGCAGCGAGAAGGAACTTCAGGTAGTGCTTGATCTCACGCATGCTTATGGTGAAGCTCCAATTCACTACTTTACCCGTTCTATCCTATTCAAATGTCACTCAGATGGAGAGAGATCCATAGTGGAACTGGAAGATGTGTTCGAGTGGAAGGGTATAGCGGAGTCGATAGAAGAAAGGCTGATTAGCCGAATCGGACCTATTTTCGAGCGAGATACGGTGATATGGAGTGGTAGCAGAGCAAGGTTGATCCTGCGCTATGATTCAGCCCTGTGGGCAGCATCATCTATAGCAACGGCCCACTTCACCCATGAAGGCGAACCGTATACTTTTTATACGACTTCACTTGTAAGCAAGGAACAAGAGGGCAAACAAACCAAATGCCAGCTCCAGTTTGAGATAGAAGATATTTCTTCAAAGAGTCGTCATAAGACACCAATCAAATGAAACTTGAAGGGATTAAATGCGGAAAGTTGACCTGTTTATCTTGCTGCTTCTAGTAGTTAACTCCAAATTCAATTGCGTCCTTCTTAATAGCAGATGGTTGGTCAGTAGAATCGTTTAAACAGGCTTGAGAGTAATAAAAAACAGACCTTATCTCATTCGATAAGGTCTGTTTAAAACGAGTTAAAGGGATACCATTACAGGTTTTTTGCTCGATTTGTTGGCTTCTTCTATGTTTTTCATTTTGTTGTCCCAGCAAGCCTGACTTAAATTCACAGGATATTCGGCTGGATATAAGGAACGTTTGTATTCTTCCCATAGAAGATCAAGCTGTTGTTTTGCAAAAAGTTGAATTTCTTGAACCTTTGGACATTCATACACAAGTTTGCCATTCTCGAAAATCACTTCGTGCAAATCGATCGCCGTAAAATTTTTGACTGCTTTCCTAATGTACGTATGCACGGGATGGAACATATGAAGTTCGGATTCTTTTTCCGGTTGTTCATAGGCAAGGGCAATATAATCGCCTTCTGATTTTTTCGTATGGTTATTGATAATGCGATACACCTTTTTTATGCCTGGTGTGGTGACTTTCTCATGGCTTGCAGAAATTTTGATGGTATCTCTCATCTGTCCATTTTCGTCTTCAATGGAGACTAGTTTATACACAGCTCCTAAGGCAGGTTGGTCAAAGGCAGTTATACCTTTCGTTCCAACTCCCCATACATCAATTTTTGCTCCTTGAGCTTTTAAATTCATGATCGTGTATTCATCGAGATCATTTGAAACATAGATTTTAGTGTCAACAAATCCAGCTTGATCTAATAATTTCCTTGCCTCTTTGGAGAGATAACCCAAGTCCCCGCTATCGATACGAATACCGGCAAAATTGATGTTGTTACCTAATTCTTTTGCCACTTTTATTGCCGTCGGAACACCTGAATTTAGCGTATCGTACGTATCCACTAGGAAGACGCAATCCTTGTGACGTTTTGCGTATTTATGGAAAGCGATATATTCATCTCCATACGCTTGGACAAAGGAATGGGCATGGGTTCCTGAGACAGGCAGACCGAATAACTTACCTGCTCGAACATTACTCGTACTAGAGAACCCACCAATATAGGCAGCTCTCGTACCCCATAGGGCAGCATCGAATTCATGTGCACGTCTAGTACCCAACTCGGAGATGGGCTGGTCACCCGCCACTTGTTTGATTCGGGACGCTTTGGTTGCGATGAGTGTTTGATAGTTCACAATATTTAATAAGGCCGACTCAATAAGTTGTGCTTCTATTAAAGGTGCTTCGACACGAAGAATAGGTGAATTTCCAAAGACAACCTCTCCTTCTCTCATGGCACGTATGGTTCCTGTAAAACGTATCGTTCTCAAAAAGTCGACAAAGTCTTCTTGATAGCCAAGTTCTTTTAAATAATCCAAGTCAATTTCAGTAAAACGAAATGCTTGAATATATTCTATAATTCTTTCTAATCCAGCAAAAATCGCATATCCGTTTCCAAAAGGCAATTTCCGAAAATATAAATCAAATACCGCTTTTTTGGTATGAATATGGTCTGCCCAATAGGATTCAGCCATATTGATTTGGTACAGGTCCGTGTGTAGGGCGAAGCTATCGTCCACATCATTCTTCATCATTATTACCTCCTAACCTAACAAAATACGGTCAGGTTTGTTCACTATATAGCGTTTTTTATGACATTAGTTTTTAGTTTCTTCACTTTGACGTAAGAGATGTTTAGCAAATTCAACGAGTCGGCGTGCTTCTTCCGTCCGAAGAAAATTTACATCCAAACCGTTTGGTCCTAGACGAAAACGATCTAGTGCATCGGCATCCTTGAAAATTTGATAGAGCAGTTTAGCCTTTTCATGATCACTACACGAAATTTCAATCTCTGACAAACCAAGTGAATCATGTTGGTCATGGTAATAGATCATAAAATACGTTTTTTCATCATAGGGTAACTCGTTTGCCTCACAATATTCTTTGTAATACGCTGCTCCCCGGCTACCATGCCCTTGATCAATACCATCATCCAACCGACGAGTATCATGGAAAACAGCCGCCATACCGAGTGCATCTAGTCCTTCATCTCGAATTCCTTTTTGGTGCCCGATGATAAGAGCAAGTAACAGCACGCGTGCACTATGTGTTTTCGTATGCCATTCACTATCTGGCAGCCAAAACTCGACGTTTTCCTCCATGAATGTATACCATCGTTCGTAATACGCTTTAATTGGATGGAAATCAGGCTCATTTAGAACATTTGCTAAAAGCATATTTATTCTCCCATCTATTGGTTTATTTCAGCTGAACTAATTGCTCTAATACGGCGGAAATATCCCCATCGATTCCAATTGATTTGGAGGCGATTTCTTGCGGAATATAAATTTCTCCTTTATTCAGCGTAATATACGTCGCGTGTTCCTCGTTGTTCGTAATATTCATAAATGGTGCTTTAATCAACTGGTTTCTATAACCTACGCCTAGTTCCAGCAATACTAATTTTTTACCATGAGCGGTCTCAATAAATTTCTGATACGCTTCATAGCTGGCTTGCCAAGATGTATCTCTTAAGAAATTGCGGTCAACTTCTACATGCATTTGCATCGGACCGCCACATTTTGGACACTGTGGAATCAGGTCGGAAGGTACTTTTCCATTTTGCTGTTTTTGTGCCATTTCACGTAATACGAGATCACCGGAATAAACATCATCATGACAGCTGTTAGAACACTGTAGCTTACGACAATTGCCTTCAAATTCGAAAAGACGTTCTTTTGAAAAACCAGCCAATTCAAAGTGAGCATCCGTATTGGATGTAATCACAAAATAATTTTTATCTCTCACTAGTTCATAAAGATTTTTCATTGCAGGACTAACTTCCTCGCTCTCTAAGAAGTACATGTACATCCGGCTAAAAAATGCCCACTTTACTTCTTGAGAAGGGAAAGGATAAAAAGCGCCTTGCAGGATACTTCGAATGCCGTACTTTTCACGAAAATCGCTAAAATTCTCTATAAATGCCGCATTCTCTGCGAAAATATTATAGCCTCCTGAAATAGCAAGACCGTTACTGGCACCAATGACAATGCTGTCAGCTTCTTCGATTTTTTTTAAAACTGTTTCATATGTTTCTTTCATAAGTTCCTCCAATTAAAACACTTGATTCTAGATACGAAACCGTACTTATTCGATATTCCCTGCTCGTTTTTCTTGCTCGTTCACAGCAGTTTTCAATACTTTAGCAATGTCCTCATGAATCGCGAGTCCTTTATCTATAAGCTCAACTGGCAATATTGCATCGTTTGGATTAATCGTAATATAATAGGCATCCGGCCAGTTATATGTCATATTCCAGAAGGGCTCTTTAATAAACATCGGAGTCATCTTTCCAACACCTAATTCTAAGAACAGTACCTTTTTATCTTTGTTTTTGATGAGAAACTCATTATATTTTTTAAGTTCAGTTCGATAAGCAGTTCCTTCTAAGAATACATAGGAGCGAACCCATGGCTCCATATCGCCTCCGCATTTTGGACAGGTTGGAATCAACTCGGTAGGTATACTTGTTCCTTCCATGTTTTCAAACATTTTTTCAACCATGTCTTTATTAAAATAAACATGGTCATGACAACGATCATTACATTGGAAATAACGGGAATCTCCTTGAATCGGTGCCACTTTATCTTGAGGGAAAACTTTAGAAAACTGTGCATCTTGATTCGTTGTCACAATGAAATAATTTTTGCCTTCGAGCAATTTTTCTAAATCAAGGTAGGGTTGGCCAGCTTCAAGCTCATGTACGCCCTTCTGATATAATGTAGCTAGGTAAGCCCAGCGTTCCTCTTTTGTTGGGAAAGGGTGATAAAATCCATAAAATAAATTTTCAATTCCGTATTTTTTTGCAAATTCCCCAAAATGCTTATTGAACAACTCTCCAGTTTGATAATAGCTGTATCCTGCAGCTTCCGACATACCAGCAGCTCCGCCAACCACGATTGCGTCAGCTTCTTCCATTTTCTGAAGTAATATATCTATATTGTTCTGTTGTAATAACATAATTTAATTTGTCCTCCTAATAGGGCATCAATTTCGTATCCTGATGTTCTTGGATTTAAATATATTATATAAGTTGTATAATCTTATGAACAAGTATGCACTTTTAAGACATATACTATCCAATTAGATAGTGTATGTCTAACAAATAAGAATTATAAAATGAGGCTTACTATAACTGGCGCATTCACGCATTGATAAGCTATCTATGTACATACTAAAATCCAGGGATGAAATGTATCTTCATTTAAGAGGCCCGCTTTACTAGACTATAAACATATAATATAGTTAATACATAATAAAGAATGCGTATATAACTTATGAATGTATACTATCTAGGAGGATAGCGTGGATATGAATATAAATAACTCAATTACGAATAACGAGGAGTCCAAGGAACCGTTTTTTGGATACACTTTATCGATTATTAGCGGCAAGTGGAAACTGCTTATTATTTATCATCTCTCACAAAATGGTGCTGTTCGTTATAACGAACTTCAACGTATGTTAGGAAAAATCACTTATAAAACCCTAAGTACTACATTAAAAGAAATGCAAAATGATGGTTTAATTCATCGGGAGGAGTATCCGCAAATCCCTCCAAAAGTGGAATATAGTCTAACGGAAAAGGGACAAACGCTTTGGCCACTCATTCAGGAGATGTGCCAATGGGGAGAACAATATAAAGAAGATTAAAAAAGCCCTAACTGGACGGGCTGTTCACAGCGATCGTCCAGTTAGGGCTTATGTTTACCTAACAGAGAGGGTTCATTTTTTTTAACCACTCTTTTTAATTAGTTGTTCAGTTGCAGGAAGTCTGCAGTCGAAACTACATTGCAGTACATACCGTGAAGAGCGCCGACAAACGCATAATGAACTTGTTCAGCAGGTACGATTTTATCTTGATAAGATAATTCTTTTGTTGCACAAGCATCTTCAATAAGGGTAGTTTCATAGCCTAGATCTACGGCAGCTCTAACTGTTGCATCAATACACATATGTGTCATCATACCTACAACGACTAACTTGGTAATCCCTTTTTCTTTTAATTGTTGCTCTAAATCTGTATTTAAAAAGCTGTTAGGGAAATGTTTGATGATGATACTTTCGTGTTCCGATGGTTGAACAGATTCATGTATCTTAACTCCCTCTGTATCCTTAACAAAGAAGCCCATTGCTGGGTCACTTGCGACATGTTGAACATGGAAAATATGATCTTTGTTATTCTGTCTGAACCACTCCAGGATTTTAGCTGCATTAGCTGCTGCTTTTTCAGGGTTACTTAATTCCATGTTTCCATTTGGAAAATAGTCATTTTGGATATCTACAATAATTAAAGCTGTGCTCATTTTTTCCACCTCGTTAATCGATTTAGTATAATCAATGATAAATAAGTTCATGATTTTTATTGATACTTTGATGAAAGACTTTGGCATCTAATGATTTCATGATGAAAGGAAGTTACTATGGAACTTGATAACATCGATTTTCAGATCCTCCGGTTACTATCCGAAAACTCACGTATTCAATGGAAGGACCTAGGAGCGCAAATCCATATGACCGGGCAAGCAGTAGGGAATCGCATTAAAAAGTTGGAGGAAAGTGGTGTGATTGAAGCCTACTCTCTAATCGTAGATGAAATGAAATTAGGGTTCTCTTATACCGCGTTTGTCATTATCTATATGAAAACAGCGAATCATGAATCATTTATATCCTTTATTAATGAACAAAAAGAGGTGGTGGAAGCTCACCGAGTATCGGGTGAAGGTTGTTACCATTTGAAAATAAAAGTAGACTCTCAAGAACGTTTGAATGTTCTTCTTAATAAAATTCTTGATTATGGGAATTACAAACTGTATTTATCTATACAAAACATTAAGAAACAAAATCCACTGACTAGTATGTTACAAGTATAAAAAAGATAGGTATAATAACTCGAAGTTATTATACCTATCTTGCTTTAGGAACACTGGGAATACTAGCAGTGCCCTAGTTATTAACTATTCAAATGTGTAGGATTCTCCATCATCTGGTACCAACACATTAGACTGGATTCCTTTTTCGTTAATAAAGTTCTTTAATTCTTCTCTAGACAATCCCCAATGGTTAACTGCTTCTAGATGGCTAACAACGATGGTTGCTTCAGGAGCAGCCTTGTATACTTCATAGATGTCTTCTTTACCCATAATAAGATTGCCAACAGGACGACCTCCAGTAAAATGGTTTTCGCCACCATTTAGCAAAATAATTTCTGGTGTATAGGTATCAATGATCTCTTCTACTTTTTCATACCAAACGGTGTCACCAGCTAAATACACCGTTTCTTCTTCTGGATGTTGGAATACAACGCCCATCACATTTCCCATGAGTTCTGCTGTTTCTCCATAACCGTGACGACCATCAACTTCCGTAATTTCAACTCCATTAAAGTCGATCGCTACTTCTTCTTCCATAACTTCAATATTCGTGAATCCTAATTCTTTGGCTAATTTAGCATCCTCTTCATCTTGCATAAACATCTTAATGTCTTTAGGGAGCTGATCTTTTGCTGCTTGGTCAAAGTGATCCTCATGTGTATGAGTGATAATGACAGCATCTACCCCTTCAAGAAGTTCATCAACGGACATTGGCAATTCAACGAGTGGATTCCGATCATCTCTTTCGGCAGGAAGGAAAGGATCAAATTCACCTTTTTTAGACAGCATCGGATCGACCAAGAACTTTTGACCACCGTATTCTAAAGTAATTGTCGCATTTCGAATTTGCTGAAAATTCAGTTCATACTCTTGTTGTTGCTGTTGTTGAGAAGTGTTTTGCTCCTCTACTACAGGCTTTGCTTCCTGCGCGGTTCCGCAAGCAGCTAATATTGCACTCATCAATACCGCTGTCATTGTAAGCATAGCGGGCTTTTTAAACTTTTTCATCTTCATAAAACCTCATTTCAAATTGTAAGTAAATTTTTATATTGCTCTCCTTTCTTGATGTCTCTTCCACTGGGGTCTGAATGTATTATATAGTCGGTATAGATACACGGGAAAGTATGCACTTTTATGACATATACTATCAATTATGATAGCGTTATTCGTTCTTATCTATTCGAGATCTATTTGATGTGAAACAAAAAAACAATTTCAGCTCATTTATGAAAACAAACACACATACGTAAACGTATGTGTGTTTGTTTTGAATGTATATTAATTTTCTATGGATTAAGTGATGTAATCATCTTGTGACTATACCGTGTAAAAGAAGAAATCATTTAAAAAAGAGCAGTTCATCGCTGCTCTTTACTTATGTCTTATATCTAGTTATGAATTGTCTTTAACGTGCAGGTGGTAGAACACCGCTTGAGAAAATAATAGACAAAATAACGATACTGACAAGGACAGCAGCCCCAACAGTCCAGAATACCAGTTTTTGAATCATGTTTTAGTAAACTCCCTTTTTACGATATTAATAAATGGCACCATTAGCTATTATACACATCAAATGTTAGATAAAAGAGACAAAAATATAATTTTTATTAGTTTTTTTGAAATAGTAGACTTTTTTATTAAAGACGGATTGTCAATCCAAGTGCGACACTTCATACTCAAAAGATTCGTGGGCTGTTTTCCATCCTAAACATTTTCTTGGTCTGTTGTTAATGAGATGGAGGGCCTGTTCCAATTCTTCATCACATACCTCTGCGAAGTCTTTTCCTTTTTGAAAGAACTCTCGTAACAAGCCGTTTCCATTCTCATTGGAACCTCGTTGCCAAGAAGAATAAGGATCTGCAAAATACACCTTCATACCGTGTGTTTCTTCTAGATTTCGAAAGCATGCAAACTCTTTACCGCGGTCCACAGTAGCACTCTGAAAGGTACCCACTGGGTGCTGTGCAGCGGCTACACCTACAGCAATTTCCATGGATAGTGCGGTACGATCAGGCATGCTGATGGCAGTGTATAGCCGTGTTTTTCGTTCGATAAAAGTAGCGACACAAGCTTTGCTTTTTCCTCGGCTAGAGACAACCGTATCCAGTTCCCAGTGGCCGAAGGTTTCGCGAGAACGAATCTCTTTAGGACGCTGTTTAATAGAAGTGCCTACAAGGAAGCGGCCTCGTTTTTCCTGAGGTTTCTGTCTCTTACCTTTATGTCTTAACTGCTGAACTGTAGTGCGAGTTAAACGGCCGTCATACAGCCACCGGTAAATCGTTTTGAATGAAACCATGGGCATATCTTTTTGAACATAGCTCATTGAAATTTGCTCAGGTGACCAGGTTTCCTGAAGTCTTCTCTCTATCTCTTCACCAAGTGCCTCAGTCCACTTTCCGCGTGAACTTTGGGCTTGGCGAAGGCACTGATACCGCTCATTTGAATCTACCGCTTGATAACCTTTTAAACGGTGATTTCGTTTTAATTCTCGGCTGATGGTAGAGTGGTGGCGGTCCAACTCACGAGCAATGGCTCGAGCAGACAATCCTATCCGTGAGAGTGCTTCTAGTTTACTGCGTTCAATTATGCTAAGATGTGAATAGCTCATGGACTGATTCTCCTGTGTGAATTTGGTGTGGTAACTTAATTCTACACGAATCAGGCCATGGGCCATTTTTATTTTTTGAGTAAGGTGTCGCACTTCATATTACAATCCGTCTAAATAAAAAGATCTTAAAATCTAATAATCGCAAGTTTCCTAACCGACAAAAGAAGAAGACTACTCAACTCATATGGGGGGAAATCATGATAAAACAAAGATTGGCAAAAGTAATGGCAGCGTTTATGGCACTCGTTCTAGTCATGACGACAACAGGGCTTGTTTCCGTGAACGTGGTGTCCGCTGCAGATGCGGAGATTAGCAAACTGGTTTTGTCCACGGATTCACTAAGTTTGGAGATCGGGGATAGCAGTACACTGACAGCAACAGCCGTCTATAAGGATGGTAAATCTAATAATGTAACCATTAGCACAAACTGGACTAGTAATGATAGTCCTATAGCTTCCGTATATAACGGCACAATTACAGCCAAAGGGGAAGGTACGGCAACAATTGTCGCTGCATTTGATGGCGAGTCACAGGCTGTTAATGTAAAAGTTACAAAGAAAGTAAAGGCACTAACGAAAGATAAACAGGTACTAGATCTGCGTACAGGGCAGGAAGCAAGTGTTGTTCTCAAGGCGATTTATACAGATAACACAGAACAGGATGTATCCAGTATCGCCGAGTGGACTTCTTCGGACAACAAAGTAGCTACTGTAGTTAATGGTTCCGTAAATGCTTTGTCAGCGGGTACAGCAATCGTTACAGCAAAGTTAGGCAAACAAAGTGTGACCATTGAAGTTGGCGTAGAGGTCGTAAGACGAATTGAGATGGACTACACGCAGTTATCCCTGCTCTTAAAAGATGGAAAGCTAAAGGACGAACAGAAAGTGATCCTGACAGCAACGTACCCAGATGGAGAGACGAAAGATGTTACAGCAGATGCCGTATGGTCCTCCAGCAATGAGAAAGTTGCTGATGCGTTCAAAGGTAATATTGTAGCCTACAAGGCAGGTACAGCAACGATTTCAGCGGAATACGGTACGAAGACAACCACACTTGAAGTGGATGTAGATAAGACACGTAAGCTGGTTGCCAGCGAGCAAAGTTTTTTCATGAAATTAAATGAAACAAAACAAATCAACTTGGAGGCTGTTTATCCTGATGATTCCAAGGATGATGTAACCACTAAAGCGGTATGGTCTTCCAGTAATGAGAAGATAGCGGATGTCATTGATGGCAAGGTGTATGCTAATGCGTCTGGATCGGTAACGATTACAGCGAAATACAGCAATCAGACAGTTGAAATTCCAGTGGATGTAGAAGTTGCTCGTCATCTGGATATCGATAAGGAAGAACTCGGACTCAAAGTAGGCGGAACGCACACGTTTAAAGTGTTGGCAGCCTTCGCAAACGGTGTAACAGAGGAAGTAACGAACAAGGCAACCTGGACATCAAGCGAGGAAAGCGTTGCTTTTGTAGAGAGTGGAAATCTGACGGCATATAAGTCAGGTAAGACCACGGTAAAAGCAACCTATGGCGGTAAAACGGTTGAGGTAGCAGTTAGCGTAGACATTCCGACCAAAGTAGCACTGGCAAACAAAAAAGGGGTAGTTCCTGTAGACGGAACCCTGCAAGCGAATGTAATTGCTACTTACGCAGAAGATCGTGAGGAAATCGTAACAGATAAAGCAGAATGGAGCTCAAGTAATGAGAAGATTGCTGAGGTTACTTCGGGTGGTTTAATTACAGGAATAAAGACAGGTAAAGCGACCATTACTGCAAAATATCAAGGTAAGACTCTTACTATGGCGGTAGAAGTAGGACTCGCAAGCGGCCTGCAAGCTGACGTTCCCATCGTAGCGCTGCTCTCCAAAGAAACGTATCAACTTAAGCTGACTGCGTCTGATGAATACGGAAATGAGCAGGATGTAAGCAATGATGCAACCTGGAAATCAAGCAGTGCTCGTATAGCAGATGTGAAAAAAGGATTAGTTACTGCTTACGGCAAGGGTAAGACCAATATTACCGCTGAATATGGTGATCAGAAGGTGACAATTGCAGTAGAAGTGGACGTCATTGAACGCATGGAAATTTCGGAGTCTGCTCTTTCTCTGAAATCAGGCGACACGATAGATCTGACGCTGAATGTAATGCTCAGCGACGGTTCTACACGTGACGTGACAAGCGCTGCAGAATGGAAAACAAACAGCTATAAAGTAGCTACGGTGAGCAAAGGGAAAGTGAAAGCAATAGATTACGGAAAAGCTAAGATTACAGTTAAATATGGCAGTAAATCAGAAAGTGTACCCGTAGATGTAGATACACTAAAGTACTTGCAAACCGATGAAGTGAGTCTGACACTGAAAAAAGGACAAACGGTAAAGATTACGGCAGAAGCAACCTATGCGGATGGTTCCGAGGCAGACGTATCGAAACCAGCGATGTGGACTTCTTCCCGAATCACCGTCGCTAGTGTAAAAGACGGTACTATACGGGCAACTGGAAAAGGAAAAGCGACGATTACGGTCAGCTTTGCCGGCAAGAAATCAAAAGTTAGTCTTGTCGTTACGGAGTAAATACCTAGCGATGTAACAAGCAGAAAAGGCCGCTATCCCATTAAGGGGGTAGCGGCTTTTTATCACTTAGATATCATTTAGACGATTGTATGAGACAAGACAATCGCTCCATACGCAAATGCAATGAGGATAACAAATGCGGGATGAAGCTTTGTTTTTGTGAGTATAAACAGTGCAATCCCAGCAATAATCAAAGTCTGCCACACATTAATTGTATGAATTGAGACAATTCCCATTTCCCATGTTAGTAACATCATGAGGACAGCAATGACAGGCTGAACAAGCAGCGTCATTCCTTTTACTACGTTAGATGTACGGTATTTATTAAGTAAGCTAAGTAGTAGAATGAGTGCTGTTGCGGAAGGAACAACAGTAGCGAGGGTAGCGATAATGAATCCCGGCCAGCTGGCTACTTGGTATCCCACAAAAGCGGCAATTTTGGTCGCAATCGGTCCAGGCAGGGCATTTGCTACCGCCAGCACATCACCAAATTGTTCATTTGTCATCCAAGCGTAATGGTTTACGACTTCTTCCTGCATAAGTGGAATGGATGCAGGGCCGCCTCCATAACCAAGTACATTGGCTACAAAAAATCCCCAAAACAGTTCCCACCATGTTTGTAGTTGCTCCACGGTTTATGACACTCCTTTATCGCTTTGTTTGTCACGTTTGTATCGCTGCACGAGGTTTAGGTGGAACATGCCATAACCAAGGAAGAGCATAACCACGATCCCTGGGTGGATTTGTAGCAACTGAAGCAGGATAAACGCAAGAACTCCAAACAAGATAGCAAATCCTTTTCCAAGACCTTTCCAGGCCTTCAGGGCAAACTCATAAGCCATAATACCAAGCATGACGACGATAACGGGTCTTACCGCTGCGATCATTCCTGCAATGTACTTGGAGTCTTTTAAGGTGTACATCACCCCGAGCAGAGCAACAATAGCAATACTCGATGGCAAGATATGAGCAAGCACCGAGACAATGGCACCGGAGACTCCTTTTCGCTTATAGCCGAGATACGCTGCCATTTTAGTTGCAATCGGTCCAGGCAGGGCGTTGGCGAGAGCGAGGGTTTCTCCAAATTCTTCATCTTCCATCCACTTATAGCGGATAACTGCTTCATAGCGGATCAAGGGAATAACAGAGGGGCCGCCCCCATATCCCAAAATACCGGTTCTCACCATTCCAATGGCCAGTTCTTTGTAAGGCTGTAAGTTCATTATTGATGTCTCCTCCTATAAGCGCATGCCCATGCGGCTCTTGTAGCGTTTGAGCAGCAGCTGGGATTCTACTTTCACAATCCCGGGCATTTTGTATACTTTCTCTAGTAGAAAATGTTCCATCTCTTCCATATCTGCAAAGATGCCGTGCATATGTAACGTGCTCGGACCTGTCATGTGATACAGGCTAGTAACCGCCGGCTCTTGATCAAGCTTCTCTGCCACTTCATCCAAATACTGCGGTTCAATGTCTACATTAAAGAAGGCAGATACAGATAAGCCCACTTTCACCGGATTAATCACAACCGTGAAGCGTTCGATGACTTCCTTCTCGGACAGTGCGTTAATTCGGGCCTGAACGGCAACGCGGGATAAGCCGATTTGCTGACCAAGGTCAGTATAGGATATACGGCTGTTCTGGTGCAGGGCTGCTAGTATTTTGCGATCAATATCATCGAGGTTATGCATGCGGGGTATCTCCGATGAAACCTGATCTATCCAATCTTCACTCATCATTAGACCACCTTTCAATAATTCGAAACGTTCTTTATGTAATTTATATACCTATATTTATAACTTTTCGTAAGATGAGTCAATGATTTGAGTTCGATTTGTTCGTTTTTATAATATATTTCCTTCTATTTGTATAGTTGAACATCAATGAAGCAAATCAGCTCTCCGATCCCATGGACCGAAGAGCCAGATCAATAAGAGTATTCAAATAATAGAACGGATTAATACAAATACGAATTGTTAAAAAATAAAAAACCAAGAGGTCACCTAAAATCGATGACTCGTTGGTTTTTTAATTAATAGTTATGCACGTCTATTCTTTAGCAAAAATGATGGTGATGCTTGTTCCTTCTTCAGGAGTAGAAGTGATGGTCAGCGTGCCGCCAACACTTCTTGCTCTTTCTTCCATACTAAAAAGGCCGACACCAGCTTCCCTGCCGGCTGCTCCAACGGTAAAGCCTTCTCCATTATCACTTATCGTGACGAGCAGCTTCGCTTCACGATCATCAATCGTGACTTTCGCTTCTTCTGCATCGGCATGTTTGGCGATGTTGGTCAGCGCTTCTTGAATGATTCGATAGATCGCCAGTTCCAGGTTATGGGGCAGTCTACGACGTAAGTGACACTCAAAGCAGACATCAATTCCATAATAACCTATGAACTTCTCAATATAGGTACGGATCGCAGGAACAATACCAAGGTCGTCTAATACGGAAGGACGAAGCTGCCAGGCTAGACCTCTTACATCCTCGATGATCGCAGTCACCTGTTCACGCAAAGGTTGTAAGTCGGATTTACCAACCGATTCATTTGAAGTAAGTTGATCCAGCTGAATTACGAGGGAGTAGAGGCTTTGCCCAATCCCATCATGCAGCTCTCTTGAGAAACGTTTCCGCTCCTCTTCTTGGATCCGAATGACTTTGGTCATCATGGATTGCAGCTCGGCTTCTGTCTGCTTCAGTCTCGTTACTTCGTTACGAATCGCTAAATACTTTTTAGGTTTTCCTTGTTCATCCATTAGCGGCACGATCGTGGTATTTACCCAGTAGAATTTTCCGTCCTTGGTTGTATTGCGAATTTCCCCTTGCCATACCTTTCCTTCACGGATGGTCGTCCAAAGCTCCTTCATAAAAGCAGCATCGTGATATCCCGAATTGATAATACGATGATCCTGTCCGAGCAGTTCTTCTCTTGAGTACTTGGATATTTCGCAAAATTTATCATTTACATACTGAATTTTACCCTTTGTATCTGTCATAGCGACAATAGATGATTCATCTAGAGCAATCTTAAGATCGGTGAGCTCCTGGAGAGCGCTTTTCACTTCATCCTTCACTGTATCATTCTCTATGTGGTGCTCTACTTCATTTACGAGTTTATCAATGGAATAGTTCTGAAAAGGAGATGTAAAGCTTTGGGTATCAGTCATAAGTCATGAGCCCTTTCTTCATTGCTAGTTTGACGAGCTCTGGTCTGCTTTTTAGACCAAGTTTATCCATGAGATTACTCTTATGGGATTCAACCGTCTTGACGCTGATAATAAGCTGCTCGGCAATTTCCTTATTGGAATACCCTTTGGCGATCCAGGCCATAATCTCTTTTTCACGATCAGATAGAGTTTCAAAAGGACCCTCTGATTCTCCCCGGCGAATCATATCAGAGTATTCCTTCATTAGCTTCTTTGTTGCACTTGGATATAAATAGGCAGTCCCATCAGCCACAGAGCGAATCGCCGCTATGAGCTCTTCATGAGGAGCACTTTTGAGTATGTAGCCGGAAGCACCTGCGTGAATTGCTCGGAACAAATACTCCTCATCATCATGCATGGTTAGAATCAATACGCCGACATGAGGCATTTTTTGTTTTAGTTCAGCGGTTGCAGTAAGGCCATCCTTGCCAGGGGGCATACTGAAATCCATGAGTACAACATCCGGATTCAGCTCTTCCGCTTTGGCTATCGCTTCGTCTCCGTCTGCTGCATCTCCAATCACTTCAATCTCGTGTCTTCCTTGTAACAAAGCAGATAGTCCTGAGCGTACTACAATATGGTCGTCAGCAATCACGATACGAATCAATTGGTTGTCCTCCCTTTCCTTTAAGGTCCGGTGTGATGTATTTAACATTTTACTACAGTTAGAGTAGGGCTGCACCGATCTTTAAGTAAAAAGAGAGCTAAACATTTGTTATTTTACATAATTGGTTCACCATGTTAGATCACATTCAGTATGTTTGTCATAGAAGAGGAAAGTCGGCCCGCTTCACGTTGTACCACTTGGATCTCACTCGAATGAAAGGTGCGAGAATGGTTTCTTAGACCGGTGATAAGAATCCCAACCGGTGTTTGATCCTGCAAGAGTGGAACGGAAATAATGCTAGTAAGCCGCTCTGCAAGTAGGAGGGGACAGGTACGAAACAGCAGAGAAGCATGGTCTGAAGCCATACTTGAGATAAAACTTCGGCCTGACTTAAAGACAGGGGCTGCAATACCTTCGTTTGTTTTAAATGCTAGTTTTGATGTGCGCTTACTGCGGCTTCCCGTCTGAAAGATGACATGCAGCTTTCCGTCTGTTTTGGAGAGGAGCAAGATGGCGGTGAAGTCTGCGTGTAGACTATGTTGCAGCTGCTCTACAATATACTCTTCTGCAGGGGATAAGCATTGCATCATCATCACATCCTTTGGTTTGATTTATGCAACTAAGATTACTCGTTTTCGAGAAACAGGCTGTGAAATATGTCACTAGATATCGGCTAAATTAGAAAGTTAGGGGAATTTTAGTACTTTTATCAGGTGATTCCCTGATCCGTAATATGGGGGGATTAAGTACAATAGAGATATTAGAAGAGCGAGGGGCGATTTAAGATGACATTAGTATTAGCCAGAAGAGGACGTGAGGTAGAGGTGACCATGTGCGGAGGGAATGAGACTAGCCAAGGGGAAGCTGAACTGAAAAAGGGTCTCCAAGGTCTGATGCAACTTAAATCGATCAATGTCGGGGATCGACTGTTTTATGAAGGTGATGAGGTAGAGGCGCTGTACTACATGAAGTCGGGGCGTGTGAAGCTGACAAAGACGAATGAGGACGGAAAAGAGATTATTCTTTCGTTTATGCAGGCAGATGATCTGGTAGGGGAATTCGGAGGAATCGAAGGAGAATTTCACGGATTTGAGGCAGAGGTGGTAGAAGGGGGCATGGTGGGTGTCATTATGGTCCGGAATCTAGAGATCTACCTAAGCCAAAACGGAGAGATGGCCCTGGAATTTATTCGCTTAATGGGAACTGCACAGCGTATACTACAATATAAACTGCGCGACCTTTTGATGAATGGTAAAGCGGGTGCGCTCGCTTCGGTACTCGTAAGAGCATGTAACAGTTATGGGAAAATGACGCCCGAAGGCGTACTAATCACTAAAAAACTGAATCATGCAGATATTGCTGAGCTTATTGGAGCAACGAGAGAGAATGTAACGAAGACGCTGAGTGGTTGGAAAGAACAAGGGATCGTAGAAGTATCGCAGGGACGAATTCTTGTTCGTGAACTGAGTGCGCTGCATCAGATCTGCGGCTGCCCGGCAGGGAATCTTTGCTCGTCGAAAATTTGCCGGATGTAACTTAACGGATCATAGCGCAAATAAAAAAGACACCTGCTGGTGTCTTTTTCTATGTTTTTATTCTAGAAAGAGCATATAGCTCCTCTACAATAGAATGGAATTAATTATTTGAGACCAGCTTGCTGGAAGGATAAGTATAGGACAACTTACGTACAATTTCTTTTTGCCATTTTTCATCGCCAATGGACACTGCCAGATTGAGAAGGTCCAAGTAATCGTCAAGTTTCAAATTCGTTTTGGTTGCCGATATGTTCATTCTGTCCTTAAGTCCCCTTTATAATAAAATGTGCAGGTTATCTACGTTAGACAACTCACAATAATGATAATCATTATCAATAATTTTATTATGCATGGTTTCTCTTGGAAATGCAAACATTACTCGTTATTTTTCTTTACTTTTTTAGGAAGAAGTAAATAAGTGATGATGAGAAAGGGGATGTAGATCCCTAAAAAGGCAGCAGGAATAAGTAGCATCGGGTCTAGCAAAATATGATGGACCTGAGTAGTGAACGTAGTTCCGCTCGCATTGGTATGATAAACAGCGAGCAGAAGTGAAATACCCGCAAGATAAATGCAGAACAACGCGATAAAGTGTAACAGGCGCTGCAAAGGTTTATATAGTAACGAAAGTCCGCTCAGTACGAAGGGAAATAGAATAAAGCCAGCAATTATAAATGTGTTCACGTGAGTAAGTCCTCCTTTTTGTTAGAAGTATGGACAGTTTCATGGAGACGCATACTAATTGGCTTCACTAGAGGGCTATTCAATCCATTTCTCATAGAGTTTCGTATACTCTCCACTTTCTTTCAATTCCTTCAGCATTTCGTTAACGGTATCCACCATCTTTTGGTCGCCTTTATGAATGGCTATGCTGTAAGACTCATTTGTGAAAAGCCCGCCGACCATTTCAAAGTTAGCATCTTCGCGCATCATCCCAAGCAGAATGGAATTATCCGCTGTGAGCACATCTCCTTGCTCAGACTTAAGAGCAGCAAATGCTTCTTGATAGTCATTATATTCGACGACATTTGATTCAGGTGCCTTATCTTTTATACTTTTCACTGAAGTAGAGCCCTCTACAGCGATCACCGTAGTATCGGAGGATAAAGAGTCTAATCCCCTAATCGGGCTGCCCTTTGGTACGAGGAGAGATTGACCGGCATAGAAGTAAACATCACTAAAATCGACTTCCTTTTTACGATCTTCCGTAACCGACATTGCCGCAATAATGACATCAATTTGTCCATCCTTTAACAGGGGGATTTGTGTGCTGGAAGTAACCTCTTTTAATTCTACTTTTGTTTCATCCCCGAGAATTTTTTTAGCGAGTGTTCTTGCCATGTCAATATCGAGCCCTTCTACCTTGCCCGATTTAGAATCTTTTAGTCCGAACAGGCGCGTATCGAATCGAACCCCAGCAATTACTTTCCCGCGCTCTTGAATAACTTCGATAGTGTCAAATACTTCTGCTGGATCAACAGTTTCATCAGATAAATCCGAGTTATTGCATCCTGAGAGAAGTATGGTAAAAGAAGAAAGCAGGAACAAGAACAGCAATTTTGTCGCTATTTTGTTCATTACCATGAAACTCAGCTCCTTATGTTTAGGCTGGATACTCAGAAAATAAGCCGGCTTAGGAACCGGCGGAATAATTTTTGTGTTTAAAAAGGTACATAATCCAAATAGGAAATATATAGTAAATACAACTAAGATAATACAACACCTTTTGGGATCAGAGCAATGCTTATGTCAAGTAAGATCAAACATAGATGGTTGCTCCCTTTCGTTTATAAGTGGGAATATTCAGGGATGAGTTATGAACGAATTCATATAGGGTAATTTGTAACAAGTGAAACTGTTTAGCAGAAAGAAGGGGAACAAATGATTAAAATTGTACTGGTTCGCCATGGTCAAAGTGAATGGAATTTGGAGAATCGTTTTACAGGCTGGACCGATGTCGATTTGTCGGAAGCCGGGCTTGAAGAGGCGAGGCAGGCAGGACTCATTCTGAAGCAAAATGGGTATGTATTTGATGAAGCATATACATCATATCTCAAGCGCGCGATTCGCACATTAGGAATTATTCTTCATGAAATGGATATGATGTGGATCCCTGTCTATAAGACATGGAAACTGAATGAACGGCACTATGGAGCTTTACAAGGACTTAATAAAGCAGAAACAGCCGTAAAGTATGGAGAGAAGCAGGTATTATCCTGGCGTCGATCTATTGATGTGCGTCCTCCTGAGCTTTCCCTGGATGATCCTAGATATGAAGCCTCCCTTCCACAGTACCGAGCGATGAAGGAAGGAGAATATCCGCGCACCGAAAATTTACTTGATACCGAGGAGCGGGTGCTGGATTACTGGAAGGAACGGATTACACCAGGTCTCAGCTCGGGCAAGCATATTATTATTGCAGCTCATGGAAATACGCTGCGTTCTTTAATTCAGCATTTAGATCACCTTGAAGGAGATAGTCTTATCGATCTGAATATTCCAACCGGAATACCGCTGGTTTATGAACTGGATGAAGAGCTAAAGCCAATTCGTCATTACTATCTGGGTATGGAAGGACCTCTCCCAGCGGGAATTATTCCAAAACATATAAGTAAAGAGAGTACAACGAAAGGACCTCCAGCATAATAATGAGGTTCTTTTAAAAGTGGACAAGGTAGAGCGGACCATATAAAATGGAGCTTATCCTATTTTTATTCATGATATAAATCAGGGTAGGATCATATAGAATGGAGGGACTTACATGAACCGTTATTTGTTCGAATATGAACTAATATCTACTGGATTCATAAGTGAATTCAGCTGGGTTGCCGAATCAGAAGAGAAGGCAAGAGATGCGATTCGTGATCGGATTGCCGACCTCGAATTTACGGAAATAGAAGATGTAATTGTAGGGAATCTCCTGAAAATAATGGATGCCTCAGGCCATATTGAAGAGTGTGAAAGTTGTGCTTCTTAAGTCTTTATAACATGATTAAAGAGGAGGCTCTCTATAGAGGTCTCCTCTTTTGATATTTATCCTATTTTATCGTATTTATTTTTCATTCTTTTCTTGTTCATGTTGTTCTACTATTTCATGGATTTCAGACTCTAAGGCCTGAACCGTGTTTTTATCGAGGTTCTGCAATGGTTGTGGATGAAACCACTGTATCTCCCCATTATGTACCAAACCTTTGTAATCCTCACCTTGTACATGAATACATATTTTATGACGCTCATGCGGAGTATCCTCAAATACAGGTGTGATTTCTATATCCTGAATATCATTTAAAACGAGATAATGCTGCATAAAGGAATGTACTGTTGCTTCAATACGTTCTACTGTACTTTCATCAAGTAATTGTATAGGGCTAGGGTTAAGCCATTGAATTTCTTCATTATGATAATGTCCTTTGAATTCTTGTTCTTTCACCTTAAAAGTGAATGCCAGACGCTCATGCAAACGGTTTTCGAATACTTTCTCTACCTCAAAATCTTCAATTTTATTATCAGGCATAATAATATTCCCCTCTCAATGAAAATTCATGTAATCACTTAACACCAAATGCTGATCAACGAATCGCCGTGAATCAGATAATTAGGATGGAATAGAAAATAAAAATCTTGTTCACCAATACGTTTATTTCTTCATGTCTCACTTGCTTACAAATTCATATTACCTTTGCTAAATGAGAATAAAGAAAGAGCAACATTAGAATTTAATGAGAAAAGAAGGAAAGTCTTCTTAAGAATTCTTTCTTGAGCTTATTATAGGGTTCCCCCCTTCGCACGTCTAGTGAAAGCGTTGTCTTTTTGGATAAATCGTACTTTACATACATAAAAGAAGATGGGGACTGAGGGCTAAAGTAGGATTATTAATTTCGTATAGAGCTGAAAGTAACATCGTTTTAGTGAGCTTGAATATAGCAGGTTTGGAATATAACGATTGTGGTGATAAGATGAATACTAACCTTAGCATATCGTGGAATATTTTGAGTAAATAATGTCAGTAAATGAAAGTTAAGATATATATACAAAGGAGTCTAGAAATATGGTTAAACAGACAAAAAAAGCAGCAACATGGTCCTTGGTCATTATGGGAGCGGGGTTTGCTGCCTCCTTGCCTTTTCATGGAAGCATAACCGGGAAGATTTTCATTGGGGCGTTTGAAGCGGGCCTCGTGGGGGGATTGGCAGACTGGTTTGCAGTCACCGCATTATTTCGCCATCCTCTCGGTTTAAAGATCCCGCACACTGCACTGCTTCCCAAAAATCGGGATAAGATGACTGATGGCTTGGTATCCGCTGTAGAGAATAATTTACTGAACAAAGAAAGTATCTCCGCTAAAATATCAGGGATGCCGATCAGTGAAATGATCCTTGAAATGGCCGAGAAAGAACTGCATTCAAAGGGAACGAAGGATGCAATTGATATTCTCGCTAAACGGATTGTAGCTACGCTGCCTCTTGAACGTATTGCTCCACTCGTGGCAAACGAAATGAAACGTCAGATGGGACAAGTGGACGTATCTTCATTGCTAGCCAAAGCAGAACAGCAGATTACCAGCAAAGGCTACGATAAAATTGCACTTGATTACGGACTGGACCAAGCTGAAGCATGGCTTATGAAACCGGAAGCATTATATACACTTGGCGAAGTCGGTATGAAGGCTCTGAACTCGGTGCAAGTGAACGGGCTTATGCAATTTGCCATGAATGCACTTATGGGTTATCTCAATGAAGAGCGTCTTGGCGGAATTCTTCAGCGTTTCTTATACGAACAGGTTCAGGATCTGAAATATGAGGGACATCCCAATCGTCATCAGGTATTAGCCGGTATACGGGGACAGCTGGTCAGACTGGCTCATTCAGACAAAGTGGTCTCAGGGCTGAGTGATTGGAAAGACTCGCTTCTTGAAAATTGGGATGCGGAGATGACCGTGTTACATAAAATGCAGGAGCTACGCGATCAGGCACTTGTATATATGGAAGATGGAAAATATGTATCAGAGCACGTTCTCCCTATCATTGAATCCCTTATTTCCGAAGTGAAGGCTAATGATGAATGGATACAGCGTATTAATCAGAAAATCGTAAACAGTGTCACAAACCTAGTAGAACGCAACCATTCCAAAATCGGAACACTGGTAAGAGAAAATGTAGATCGAATGGATAATGAAACGTTGATCGAAATGATCGAAGATAAGGTGGGACAGGATCTGCAGTGGATTCGGATTAATGGGGCAGTTACCGGATTCTTGATTGGTGTTGTACTCACCGTTCTTCAAATCCTTCTTGTATGAGGAAGGGGCTCATATAATGCGCCTATGGCATGAAGACTTAATTGGAAAACTTCCCAGAGCTCAGCTGCTCGGTCAGCATCGTGAGTGCTGTGCGCTCCGCGGAAAAGGCTGGGGGAAGAAGCACGCTACCGTAAATTATGTTTTTGAATATCACCCCATGAAATTAGTTAGATATCATCTGCTAATTATTGAAGAAATGAAAAACCGGGGGTACAACGTCGATATTCTATGGGAAGACCCGCTGTATCGTGGAAAGCAGAGCGAGCGATGGGAAGAAGAATTCATTGCTTCACTTGATGAATATGGCCGTTACGACGAACATGACGATGCCTATATGGAAGAATGTACGCAGAACCTGGCTTCAAAAGGGATTCATATTATTATAGCGGAAAAGGATCAAGGATCGGCTATATAGATAACAATAAAGAAAGCAGATCTCATCGAATGGTAGAGGTCTGCTTTTGTTGTATTCTTTTATGAGTTATCGGGGGAAATCTCGTTCCACTAGTCCTTGTTCGATGGCATAACGGGTAAGCTGAACCCGATTCTCAAGTTGTAGTTTTTGTAAAATGTTTTTCAAATGATTTTTAACGGTTTGATCGGATATCCCAAGTGCATCGGCTATTTCTCGGTTCGTTTTTCCAGAAGCCACCCAGTTCAATATTTCTCTTTCTCTATTTGTTAAGGGTGGGCGGTTATCGTCCGTTTTCATCGTTTTGGGGAATTCCTGCAGAATCTGATAGGCAAGTTCCTGACTGAACGGGGCTTCATCGCATACAGTGGCTCTTAGGTATTCCAGCCAGGTCGAGGAAGAGAGATTCTTAAATAGGTAGCCTTGAGCGCCTTGTTTAAGTGCTTCGAACAGATGGGTCACATCATCCGAGACGGTTACCATCACGATGATGACATAGGGATAGCGCTGCTTGATCAGCCTCGTTGCCTCCAAACCGTCCATACCGGGCATTCTGATATCCATCAGAATTAAGTCAGGCATCCATTCCTCAGTAAGCCGGAGTGCTTCTTCACCGCTGGTAGCCTTCCCTACAATTTCAAATGAGGGGTCCTCAGATAAAATAGCCTCGATCGCTGCCCGCGCATGAGCAGAGTCATCTACGATGAGTACTCGTGTATTGTTCATGAATCAGGTCCTCCTTTCATTATGGTCATACACGTCCCGCCATGTTCTTGGTTATAAAAAGCAAAATCCCAGCCCATTTCAGCGGCCCGATCTTTCGTAATCCGGAGGCCATATCGGTCCGGTCTACCCCAAGGGTCACCTTTATACCCTAATCCGTCATCCATAATGGATACGGCCCACGATGCCTTATTTCCTTGGCCCGTAATTTGAATAAAACCTGCGTTGGCATGTTTGCGGACATTGAGAACGGCTTCCCTAATACAAGCGATCAGTTCAATTTGTTCTTTCGTGGTTAAGTCCTCATCGGGTATATTCCAGCTGATCTTGGATTCCAGACGACTGGTGTAAATCAGATCCTCAATCTGTCTAAGCATCTGCTGAGGGTGTGCAGGAAGATCACCGGGATCGGGCGGAATCTTGAGCTGAGCAATGGCTTGTCTCACATAATGATGAATCTCATGCACTGTTTTTCTTGCATCTCGCAGTTCACCTTGATGAGCAGAACCAGACAAATTGCGGTCCGCTTTATCCATTTGTACTGATAATAAAAATAAAGATTGTGCAATCCCATCATGCAATTCTCTTGCCATTTGTTCTCTAGCCTCAAGAGCAGACTTTGCTGCTTTTTCTTTCTCTAACTCTGCCTGAGCACGTTCCATGACCTGAAATAATTTATTTAACAGGGTTACGCTGACCAGATAAATAATGAAAGGTGTCAGCCAATTGCCAGCCTCCATTGAGAGATAGGGCATAAGAAACTGATGTCTAATGTATTCCCATAAACCGACCGTAATCGTTGGGATGATAAGAATCATCCATTTAATATGTTTATAGCTCATGAGCAGCTGCACTCCTTATCACAGGGGAAATCAAAGTAAAAACACTAACTATTTTTATTATACCTTCTAATTGAAGGAAAGGGATTAGTTTCAGCCATCGGAGAAGGGGTAAATAGAAACATGGTGCGTGATTTCAAGTATATGGAAGGATGTGTATGAAAAAAAGGCGGTAGGGGAGAGTCAACCTTGCTCACTTCCCGTTATGCTGTATTCTTACGCAGAATGCAATTTTCCTTTGTACCCCGTCCTTCTGTATACTTATGGTAATATCGATGTTGCTAATAACGAGGTGCTTTAAACCAAAGTTCTTCTCATCTCAGCAGCTATGAGCGTTACTAAATTAGAGTAATTAAAAGGAGTGTATGTAGAAACATGAGTCTAGCAGTGTTGGAACGTCGCAGTGAACTACTGAAGAAAAATATTGAACAATTGCTAATTCGGGAAAATCAAAAGGGCATTACAAGACAGCAAAGCATGTTTTTACAACAAATGATTAAAGAACTCTATCAAACTTCACATGAGTTGAACACGGAAAGACGCTAAGCTAAATACCTACTAATACAAAAGGAACCCGGGTCCATCGACTTCTGGCGATTGCAGAAGCTGATGGATCCGGGTTCTATTCTTTTTATACCATATAAGGAGCGGTCTCTTCCTGCAAAGTTAGATCGTTTTTTGGTGACTGGCCAAGGATATAGGCAATAAAGATCTCGACTAGCTCTGGATCAAACTGAGTCCCGGCACAAGCTCGAAGCTCAATAATACCTTCTTGCAGTGTTTTTGTTTTCTGGTAAGGCCGTTCTGTAGTCATGGCATCAAAAGAATCAAGAACGGTGAGCATCCGGCATAGTTTAGGGATTTCTTTCCCTTTCAGTCCATGAGGATAACCTTTACCATCAAATCGTTCGTGATGAAGCTCGATATAAGGGATTAAATCTCTAAAACGTGGATCGGTAAGTGCAATTTTCTTTCCCCAGGTAACATGTTGTTTGATGGTCTCCCACTCTTCAGGAGTAAGTTTTCCTTCTTTATTCAAAACGCCCCACGGAATCTCAAGTTTCCCGATGTCATGAATCAGTGCACCAAGAACAAATTCTCTTTTTTCTTCTTTGTCTAATGATAGAATATTGCTCATATCTAATGCATATTTGTACACTCTTTTTGAGTGCTTGAATGTATCTATATCTTTGTACATAAATAAATTGAGTTGTTGCTCGATGTAATTTACTTCATGAGACAAATCTAGTTCGTCTTCCATTATTAAGTCACAGCCATAAGTATGTACGGTGTTTTTTCCTTGTTTCTTAGCGTAGTACAGTGCTTTATCGGCATGGTCTACAAGTTGCGATTTATCATATAGGTCTATACTGTACTGAGCGATTCCAGCTGAAAAAGATAAGCATTTATGTGGAAAAACTTCTACACCATCAAAAGGAGTATCGTTTAGTTTTTTTCTCATCTTATCAACAAAATGTCGAGCCTTTTCGTAGTCATATCCCGGCATAAGAAGAGTGAACTCTTCACCACCATAACGGGAAGCCACAATTGATGTGTCTTTTGTTTCTTCTTTCAACATAGAACCAAGAAAACTGATGAGCAGGTCACCTTTTAAATGACCGAAGCTGTCATTGTATTTTTTAAAATCATCAATATCGATCATGGCTAGTGAAAGAGGCCTGTCATTAACTTTAGCTTCTATAATATGATAATCAAGCGAACTTTCAAAAAAACTATGATTATAGAGTGCGGTCCGCTGATCAATATTAGAACGATTCAGTATCTGATGATACATAGAGAATAATAGACGGAAAGCATGCGATAACATAATACCCAAACTAAGAAATAGAATGAGACCGAGTGTTCCATTGTTTACGATTAAGACACATAACACAAGAGAGAGGATTAACATGCATAGGTATACAAGTACGGTATCCTTAACAAATCCTTTTAAGGTGTTTATTAGATCCTTACGGTATAAAAGATAATAGTATAGAAAAAGTCCGAGAGTGTTAACTATAAAATATACAGCAAGAGAGACGATGTATGAGGTTAAGTTAAGTGAATCTACAGTGCCAAGACTGCCACCCAGTAATAGAAAGACCTTATAACAAAGAGAAATCATAATAGAATAAAGGGCAAAGTTGGTACATTGTTTCCACCATGGTATGCCTCTCTTATAGATTGCGTATAACAAGGAGCAAATCAGTAGTACGGACAGAGTAAATTGACTTCCGTAGATAAAGACACATGCTAGATAAATGGAAGAATCAAAAGACATTAAATTTCCTTCTGGAGGAAGCCGGAACATAAGGCTGTTCAGTATTAAAGTAGCTCCCACCATAACGTAGAGCTGAACCCACTGCTCGCTGGAATAATGAAAAAAAGCCCATCCATTGATGTTTTGGAAGGTCAAAAACCCACCTAAGCATAGAATAACGATATACCACATACTAACATCTAATTTCTTGATTTTTGAATAGAGATTTGTCATGAGACTAATTTCTCCTATATCTTCGTCTTATTGTATTATTTTATCATGACATTAATCATTTTCATTATATAAATAAAAAAACAGGCTTATTCGCCTGTTTTAGTAGTGAACTGCTTGTCTAGTTATTAGCCAAGGGAGAAACCAGAAGTAAGTGCAACAACAACAGAAGCTACGATAACCGCATTCATGATGATGCGAGCAATGTTAGTATTTTTCATAGTATGTATCCTCCTTAAAAATTAGTTAGATGTATGTAAACTAGGTGCGAGATCTTGATTTTCATTATCCTTTTTTGGAACCATGATACTCTGAATGTACAAGAAAATGCCAAGGTTCATAACGACATCTCCGATACTAATGACCTGAGTTCGTGGATAAGGATTAGAGAGAGGAATAATATCCCCAAGAAACGACAATCTTGTAGAGGCATCCAGCATATAGTGCTTGTACACTGCATCGCCGCTAGATAGGAGTTCTGTATAATATGGCCCCAATACTTGTGCTGCATCGAGTGATACAGGCATCCGGCCGCCATTGACAGCCATCACAAGAAAATTGAGAAAAACACCGATGAGAATGATCGTAAAGCCTTTATTCTGTCGATTCATCCATAGAAACGCCATACCAATAACGTAAATGGACATAAAGAAATATCCTGAAGCAGGTGCTAACCAGGAGGCATCTCCTTGGAAGCGGAAAATAAGAAACTGAATGAGTAGAAGGATCGGAAAGATAAGTCCGCCCTTTAACTTAATCTGACCAAACTGCATGAGACCATTCTTTAGACCGCCTCTAAACAATCCGACGAGAAGTCCAAGAATTATACCATCATAGACCATGTGTTAATCTCCGTATATCATATTTTTTCCAGTCAGATAGATATATTCGACTAGTAGATACAAATTCCTTCTTTTTTTCAAAATTTTTTTAGTTAATTTGTCTGATACTAAAATTAATGTTTGCATGTTAAGGAACTAATAAAGAATTACTAAGGAGTTACTCAAATCCACCTTGTAAATAGTTATAAAAAGGTACATCGACCCACAGTTTATAACTAGATATATCGGCATCCGGGGCGAGTTTTTTAAGAGTAGCGGATACTTTTCCTGCATTTTCTTTCAAAGTAAACGATTGAGCATAGTAATTTCCTTTAGCTATTTTGTTATTTACGATGACTTCATAGTTCGAAAGTGCAGTTGTTGAGTAGTATAGCGGCTGCCACCAAGATCCATACAGAAGATCCTTCTGTTCGTCACTATTTTTCTTGGCATAAGTAAGCACTATATTATTGAATCGGTTTTTATCATCAGTATTGTTAAATTCTAGTTCAAGATCGTATTCCTTCGCATAAGCAATGTAGTTGCCATTTGCTATTTGCTCTACTTTATAATTGTCGGTTTCCTTTGGCTCGCCCCACTCTTTTAAATAGATGAATGCCGATGTTTTGGGCTCAAGCTGAATGTCGGCCTGAATCCCTTCGCTGCGCAAAAGTCCGATTAACTGCTTCGCATGCTTAATGTCATCATGACCATACGTAAGTTTTAATGAATCTATAAAATTAGAGTTAAACCTAGCATCTTTCAGGTTATAACCAGTAACTTCATTGTTCTCCAGTGCTTCATTTACGATTGCACGAAGATCGGGGGCAGAGATCAAATCTGATGTGTTATAAGCATCGCTAAGCTTGGAATAGATGTCTGCATCGCTGGATTTACCAATGCTATGTTTATAATTTCCGTTTAATTCGAGTACTTGTCCAAGTAGAGCCGCTGCATATTCACTCGAAGCTTGTTTGGCTGTTACTGTTTCTTTATATAAGGAAGATGGGAGGAGACCTGTATCCACCGCGGCAGCAATCTCGGAGCCGGCTTTACCTTGAATGCGAGAAGGTGAAAACCCCAGTTTTTTAAGAGAAGCTTCTACTTTAGCTGATGGATAAGTATAGCTAAGTTCCTGGATTCCTGCTGCTTTCACTGCAATGTACAGCGCTGTCACTGGAGTGAGTTTCGCATCCGCATGAACTGTAGTTGTTGTGATGATCCCGGCTTTGTAGAGTTTGGCCGCTGATGGATAGAGCGGATCAGAGGAATCGATATCTGTAAACACAGGGTTGTCGCTCTCTACATTTATAGGAAGGACTTTTGCCACCGCTTCGATAAAATCGCCCTTTGTTGGTTCTGTTCCAAACGCAATCCCGTACTTGTTACTGAGAAATTGCACATAACCTTCGATCGTGTCTGCTCCAGCATACTGACTTACCGTAGATGTGGATGCTGCCTTGGTGACTGGGATGGAAGCGAAGACGGATGTAGAGGGAAGTATCGAAAGAGCTACACTTGCTGCAACGACCGTTTGTAATAGAACTTTTTTCATAAGACCACTCCTCAAGTTGGGTTAAATACGTTATAATCCTACTAAACCTACCATTTATGTATGTTTAATCTTCTAAATTTAGGGATCATCTTACCACTAGGTTCAGAATGGTGTCAATTAAACATTCGCATTAAATTGAATAACTCCAGTATTAATTTACAATTTTTAACGATATACATAGTAAAACCCGAAAGATTTATTGACATACATCGACAACGTTCGTATTATTGAAATATGAAAATAGGAAAAGGGGATTAGGTCACTATGAAAAGAGCTCTTTCGTTTGTGTTGATTATTTCAATGCTTTCCATTTTATTAGCTGCCTGCGGCAGTGATAGCAGTGGAGATAAAGATGGGTCTGAAGGCGCATCCGCTTCTGAGCAAGATTCAAAAAAAGCAGTTCTTGTACTTCCTGAAAAAATTGGTGTCAATCCTTTCTTCGTACAGATGGATGAAGGTTTCAAAAAAGCAGGGGAAGAATTCGGGATCGAAGTAAAGACGATCGAATCGACAGACCCGGCAGCATTTGAACAAAATCTTCGTGCTGCTGTAGCAGAGGATTATGACCTTATCATGACGGCTACCTTCCAAGCGGAGGATGCTCTTACCAAAGTGGCTGCTGAAAATCCACAAAAGTCCTTTGCCATCGTAGATACGGTTATTGATCTGCCTAATGTTCGAAGTGTTGGATTTAAAGAATATGAAGGTGCTTACCTTCTTGGGGCAGCAGCGGGCCTCGCAACCAAAACAAATATTGTCGGCATGATTGCCGCTCAAGATATTCCTTTGATTAAGAAGTACACAGAAGGATTTAGAGAAGGACTTACTTCGGTTAACCCGGATGCTAAATTCTTAATTAACTATGCAGGTGGATTTAATGACGTTGCCAAAGCAAAAGAACTGGCGATTGTTCAAGCGGATCAAGGAGCTGACTTTATTGCTGGAGCTTCTGCAGTAGGTGACCTTGGTGTATTTGAAGCAGCGAAAGAAAAAGGCTTCTACACTTCCGGTCAAGATACAGATCGTACGGTAGAAGACCCAGAACATATTGTTCTTTCACAACTTAAATCAACAGACTCCGTTGCTTATGAAGAGTTGAAGGCTTTTGCAAATGGATCGTTTGAGTTCGGCTATGTAAGTTATGGTCTGAAAGAAGACGGCGTGGGACTTACTTTTGTAACCAGAGATAGTGAATCCCCGCTTAGTCCATTCATTGGTCAAGAAGTGGTTGATAAAGTGAAAGCAATCAGAGATCAGATTGTATCTGGGGAGATTGTAGTCACTGATCCGCTTCAAAGTAACTAAGTAATGATGATTTTCTGATCAACTTACAAACGTAAGAAGTGCTTTACTACAGCTATGTTAGAGCTCGGATTAATTGTTAGTTCTTCAAGATTTGGCCGGCTGCCCAACACAGGTAGTCGGTTTTTTCTTCATTAAGAGGAGAAGGGGGAAGGATACGCGTGCTGTTAGAAATGAGTGGAATAACAAAAAAGTATGGAACACTTACAGCAAATAGAGAAGTTAACTTTGACTTAAAAGCAGGCGAGGTACATGCACTTGTTGGGGAGAACGGTGCAGGGAAAACCACGCTGATGCGTATTCTCTACGGGATGGAAGAACCGACCTCAGGAAGTATTCGGGTAAACGGCAAGGAAGTGAGTTTTTCAACTCCTTCTCAAGCTATCGCCAATGGGATCGGCATGGTCCATCAACATTTTATGTTATTCCCGTCCTTTACGATTGCTGAGAATATTGTGATCGGTCGTGAACCATCGAAAGCTGGCGGTGTCTTTGATCGAAATGCAGCTGCAAAAATCGTCATGGAACTCGGAGAAAAATATGGCATGCCGGTGGACCCTGGGAAAAAAGTGGGTGATTGCTCTCTTGGTATGCAGCAGCGCGTTGAAATTTTGAAAGTATTGTACCAGGGTGCAGATATCATTATTCTCGATGAGCCTTCTGCCGTGCTTACTCCGCTGGAAGTAAAGGAGCTTCTCATCAACGTTCGTGCTCTAACGAAGCTTGGTAAAAGTTTTATCCTTATCACGCATAAATTGCAGGAAGTCATGGAGGTGTCTGACCGCATCACGGTACTTCGAGATGGGGTGGTGACGGGAACACTAGAGGCAAAAGATACAGATGTTGAACAGCTATCAAGACTTATGGTAGGAAGAGAATTGGTGCGCATGGTGAAAAAGCCTTTTCAGCCTGGGGATGCAGTGCTTGAGATCGAAGGAGTATCGATTAAAGGTTCCAAAGAACAAACATCACTTCGAGATATTAACCTCACGGTTCACGCAGGTGAAGTCATCGGAGTTGCAGGGATCTCCGGAAACGGACAATCGGAGCTGATCCAAGCGATTGCCGGACTCAGACCGGTTAGTGAAGGATCAATTCGCTTAGCAGGTCAAGAAATCACCCGGCTGTCTGTCCGCAAAATCAGGGAAACAGGCCTTGCCCATATACCGGAAGACCGCTATATGTGGGGAGCTGCGAAAGATGCAACTGTTCTTGACAATGGAATGATGGGTCACCATCATAGTCTGCAGAACAAATGGGTTATATCCTCTCGTAAGGTACGCAAGAAAGTAGAAGAATGGATTCAGCGCTTTGGAGTAAAGACAGGTTCTGTAGAGACAAAAGCACAGTATCTCTCCGGAGGAAACCTGCAAAAGTTGATTGCTGCTCGGGAATTTGCTCATGAAGCTCCGTTCCTCATCGCTGCTGAACCGACCCGCGGAGTTGATATTGGGGCAATGGAGACGATTCATAAGGAACTGCTCCATCAGCGGGATCAAGGGGCTGCGATCTTACTTGTATCTTCCGAGTTGTCCGAAATATTGCAACTCTCCGATCGGGTTGTTGTCATGTACGAGGGGGAAATCGCAGGGGAGCTTGTTACTGAGAATGCGACCGAAGAGAGTATCAGCTTACTGATGGCAGGAGGGAAACAAGAGGCATGAGCATGTTGAAAAATAATTTGAAAAGTTTAATCCAGCCGCTGCTTGCCGTAATGATCGGCCTGCTTGCTGGAGCAGTTGCCATCCTGATTGTAGGCGGTAATGTATTTGAGACTTACGGAGAAATGTGGAAAGGTGCCTTTGGCAGTTTCTACTTCTTCACTAATACATTGTCACGAGCCACACCGATCATTCTGATTGGACTTGGGGTTGCCCTTGCTTTTAAAGCCGGATTTTTTAATATGGGGGCTGAAGGGCAAATGCTGCTGGGGGCTTTAGCTTCAGCACTTACTGCGCTCTACTTGCCAGGTCCTGGCTGGTTTGTCACGATTGTTTCCATTCTTGCCGGTGCGATTGTCGGCGGAATCTGGTCTCTTTTTGCAGGCTGGCTGGATGCCAGGTTCGGTATGAACTTATTGATTACCACACTGCTGCTTAATTACATAGCTACTTTATTTGCTGGATATATGGTTGCGTATCCACTCAAGGATACAACGGGATCCGCGGCAATGGCACAAACGCCTATGGTTGATCAAAGTATATGGCTGCCAAAACTGTTCCAAGGCATGGGTCTTCATGCAGGATTTATTATTGCAATCATTGCTGCCGTCGTCATTTACTTCTTTATGCAAAAAACAGTACCGGGGTATGAGATTCGGATGCTCGGAAGTAATCCTTCCTTTGCTGCTTTTGGCGGTGTAAAAAGAATACGAATGATGATGTTGTCCATGGTTGTCAGCGGTGCGCTGGCGGGTATCGCAGGTGCTGGAGAAGTTCTAGGTACCCAGTATCGGTATATTGACGGATCACTGAGCAGTGCGAGTTATGCATGGAGCGGAATTATGGCGACTTTACTTGCTGGATCACATCCGCTCGGTACGGCTTTCTCTGCGATCCTACTATCCGCTCTTCAAACCGGATCTATGGGTGTGGAACGGAATACCGAGGTGCCGCTCGAGGTAGGAAGTGTAATTCAGGCAGTACTAACTCTTTTTGTATCTGCGAGAATCGGCTATAGCTTCTTAAAACGGAGAAAGGGGAACAAAACAAATGGAACAGCTTCTTGATGCAGCCTTATTTAATGCAACCTTGCGTTCGATTACACCGATCTTGCTTGCTGCGCTCGGAGCAGCGTTATGTTCCCGCGTTGGTTTATTTAATGTAGGTTTGGAAGGACTCGTTTTGATTGGATCCTTTTCTTCTATAGTAGGCAATTATTTATTTCATAACGTTGTACTCGCTATTATCTTTGCCATTCTCATTGTCTCGTTCTTCTCGCTCGTGTTTGCTTATGTCAGTATTAATCTAAAAGCAAATGAGATCGTTGTCGGTTTGTCCATCAACTTTCTGGCAGCGGGACTGACGACCTTTTCTTTACGAGCTATTTTTGATGTCAAAGGTGCTTACTACGATAAGGATATGATTGGTTTGCCAAAATGGGATATTCCGTTCATTCAAGATATTCCTTGGCTTGGTGATGTTATATCCGGTCATACACCGCTTGTTTATTTCGCTATCATTCTTGTTTTCATTCTCCATTTCTATTTATTTAAAACGGTATCCGGCTTTCGGCTGCGTTCCGTTGGGGAGAATCCGATTGCTGCGCAAAGTCTCGGTATTCCCGTTCGTCGCACCCAATACCTTGCTGTACTGATGTGCGGCGTCCTCTGTGCACTTGCCGGCGCACAGTTGTCACTTGGACAAGTGACAATGTTTACAGAAGGAATGACCGCAGGACGTGGATTTATCGCTCTTGTTGCTACAATGCTGGGTCAATCTAGTCCAATCCTTGTAATGGCATCAAGTATATTGTTTGGTTTTATGGAGGCACTGGGGATTCGCCTGCAAGGCTTCTCGCTTCCATCCCATTTTACCAATATGCTTCCTTATGTGATTACACTCGTAGCGATGTTCTTCTTCAAGAACAAGAGTTATGCTGAGGATGCACAGAAAGCGGGCGGAAGTTCGAGGTAACAAGCACAGGAAGGAGCAACACCATATGAAAAGCAAAGCAAAACGTCTAAAAGGAACGAAATCACCGAAGGTAAATATTGATGAATCTTTAGCTCATCGTCTGCCGCCGGGACAGGTCCTGACCGAGAAATTCCCTATACTGCATGAGGGAGAAGTTCCGGAGTATGACATGAGTACGTGGGATTTGCGTGTATACGGGGAAGTGGAGGAAGAAGTGAGCTTCTCTTATGAAGACCTTTTACAGCTTCCGATGACAAACACGGTGAGTGATATTCACTGTGTTACTCGCTGGTCTAAATTTGATACGGCCTGGGAAGGCATCCGGTTTACTGACTTTATGAAGCATTTCAAAATCAAACCGGAAGCAAAATACGTTATGATTCACGCAGATCAAGATTATGAGACGAATCTGCCGATTGAAGCACTCCTGCGGGATGATGTGCTACTCGCTTTTAAATATGATGGCAAAGATTTAACACCAAAGCACGGTTGGCCGCTGCGCCTTGTGGTTCCTGAGTTTTATTTCTGGAAGAGTGCCAAGTGGATTCGCGGCTTTGAGTTTATGACAGAAGATCGTCATGGATTCTGGGAACGGAACGGATTTCATAATACAGCTGATCCATTTCAGGAGCAGCGTTTCTCAGATGAGGAACTGCCGATTCCAGAAGATGAGTGGATGAAGAAGGAGTTTGATTAATATGTTACTGCCCATTTTACAGATTCATTCCGAGGATATGCCGCCCTACGCAATTGTATGTGGAGATCCATTCCGTGCAGAAAAAATAGCCGATAAGCTGACCGGAGCAAGAGAACTTGCATTCAGCCGGGAATACCGTACATTTGTGGGGGAGTATGAAGGCGTTCCTATCGCTGTAGTAAGTCATGGAGTGGGTTGCCCAGGAGCAGCGGTTTGTTTTGAAGAACTGATTCGCGCCGGCGTGACAACCCTGATTCGAGTAGGAACGGCGGGTTCTTATACTGCGGATGTACCTGCAGGCAGTCTTGTGGTAAGTACAGCGGCGATTCGCACAGATGGTCTTACAAGACAGCTTGTACCGGATGGTTTCCCTGCGGTAGCAGATCACGAGGTAACACACGCTCTATATAGCGCTGCTACTGCGATGAAAGGTGTGGTTCGAAAAGGGATGACCGTCACCGTAGATGCTTTCTTTAACGGAGTTGAGGAAATTCCACATAAAAAATTCAAACAGGCAGGTGCGCTTGCCGCAGAGATGGAAATAGCCGCTTTGTTTGTTATCAGTTCTCTTCGGGGTGCGCGGGCGGGAGCGATTGTAGCGATTGACGGTTTTGCCGACCAAGATCTTGCTGCCGAGTATGATCCGCATACGAATGTGGTGAGTGATGCGGTAGAGCGTGAGATGGAAGCTGCGCTGAAAGCGATGGTAACTCTTGCTCAGCAAGATACGGAAACCGAAAATGTCCATTAGTAGTAGATGAAATTTAGCCAGTAGAGATTACCGGCTTAGAGTATAGATAAGAGGGGCATTGGAATGAATACAATTCCGATGCCCCTCTTTTTTTATTTTATATGAATAAAATAGTCCGATTTCCCCTGCAGCAGATCGGCCTGTTCCCCATGGTATGTATCAGCAAGCAAAGCAGCAACATCACAAAGATATGATTTAAAGATCTGCAATACTACAATTTATCATCTATTTCTTCAATAAAAGAGTTTAGAATAAGGATTTGATCCTCTAGGCTCTTTTTATGTTGAAGCAAAATAGCGTTCGTATCTATACTTTCATATTCTAAGTTTATATTTGAGATATTTTCTCTTATATCTTGAATAGGCATTCCCAGCCGTCTAAAACACTTTACTAGTTTCAAGATTTCAATGTCTTTATCATCAAATACACGAACTCCGTTTGTATTTCTTTTTAATGTAGGTAATAACTTTATTTTTTCATAGTACCTAATTGAGCTTGCTGGTATTTGGGAATACTCGCTAGCCTTCTGAATTGAATACATAATTCCCTCCTTGACTTAAAGTAAGGTTTAACCAATACAATCATATTATCATACAAATAGGAGTGAACATAATGGCAAATATTTTAGTTGTTGTAACCAATGTATCCAAATACCCAGATCTAGAGCGTGCAACGGGATTATGGTTAGGGGAAGCAGTTCATTTCGCGGATAAAATGGAGAAGGAAGGACATAAAATCGATTATGTTAGTCCTAACGGAGGCTATACTTCTATCGATCCACATAGTTTAGAGAAAGACTCAATGACGGAACTAGACTGGAAATATTATCAAAACAATCATTTCTTAAATAAGTTAGGAACGACTCTAGCTGCAGAAGATATTAATCCGGAAGATTATGATGTTATCTACTATACAGGTGGACATGGCGTAATGTGGGATTTCCCTGATAATGAAAAATTGCAAAACGTTGCTATGAAAATATATGAAAATGGTGGCATTGTATCCGCAGTGTGCCATGGCTCTATTGGTTTAGTGAACATTAAAAATGAGGCTGGAGAGTATTTAATTGCCAATAAAAAAGTTACAGGCTTTGCTAATAGTGAAGAAAGAGCTATCGAATTGGACAAAGTAGTTCCGTTTCTAACAGAAGATGAACTTGTTAAAAGAGGGGCTAATTATGTAAAAGGAAATGACTGGGCACCATTCGTTGTGGTCGATGGTCATCTTGTAACTGGGCAAAATCCAGCTTCGGGTGGAGAAGTCGCAGAAGAAGTAATTAAATTGTTGAATTCAAAACGTTAATGAATACTAGGGACCTTCTTTGGGAGCCAAGTATGGTAAATAGAAGGCATTGGGAATATTATTCCCAATGCCTTTTGTCATTTTCATTTCTTTTCAGTAATACCATTTCAAGTTGGTCACGCAAGTGGATGATTGTTTCGTTAGCATGATTGTCACCCTTTTTTTGTTGTAACGGCATATGACCTTTGTCAATTTGCTTAGAGAATGTCTCAATTCCTAAAGAAGCTACTCCTTAGGAGGAGGAGTTGTATGATCTACTTTGTAATCTAGATAAGCGCCTGAACCTTTTATTATCGTTGTATCTGCCAAGCGAACGTCAAACTCCCAATGTAAAAGTTGATTTTCCGGTGTCATGGTAATCGTAGTTGGATGTAATTTCGTATCTAACTTGTGCTGAATCGTTAACGATGAAGTGATTTGAATGGCCAGCAACATGATGATGACAATGAGGGGCATTATATGATATGTAAATGATAATTTCGATAAATAAAGAATGAAGCCAAGTAATAATACGAATATTATAATAGCTTCCATACTTTCAGGAATCACATCTAGCTCAATTTCATCGCTAGTAATCGGATATAATAAGTTAATTCCGTTTCCTAGATAATCAATAAGATGGTGGCTCATAAAAACCGTTAACATACTGATCCATAACCCTTTTAGCAGGTTAATTCTTAACAAAGAGTATAAGAGCAAAGCAAATAGTAATCCTATCAAAGGTATCAAGATGATGCTGTGCAGCCATAGATCGCCAAAGAATTTGGTTACATCAGGTATGATTCCAATGATGCCTCCCGACAGGATAATAATTACTTTTTCTTTGTTATTCGTAGGTTTAAAAAAGAGGGTATAGAGATAAGACCCTATAATGATATGCATGAAAGTATGAATGAACATATAAGTACCTCACATTAGATTTTTTATATAGATAAGCAGCGTGTGTAACTTGTGATTTTTTTATAAATATAGAATAACTTCTATTATATGTAAATAAAAAGCGTGTTTTATATAATTCGATTCATCGTTGACATACCCCATGGGGGTATAATACAATAGCTTTAGAGAGACGAAGGAGGTCATGGGAATGGAAGAGTCCAAGGTAGACCATACTCCCAATGAGGAACTAACGAATAAAACGGTGGATTGTTGTTCGCGACAAGGGGCTCTTGCAGTCAGCGCATGTCATGATGCTCATTCGCCTCAAGGCAACGACGGACCAAGACATAGTCATCACTCAGACGAGATGAAGAATATTCTTACTTCACGTCTGAATCGGATTGAAGGACAGGTTCGAGGAATCAAGGGTATGATCGAACGCGATACGTATTGTGATGATGTACTTACGCAGATTGCAGCAGTACAATCTGCACTGAATGGGGTTGGCAAGCTTTTGCTGGAAGGTCATATGAAGAGTTGTGTTATTGAACGCATCCAGGCCGGAGACTCCGAAGTGATTGATGAACTGCTGGTTACGGTTAAGAAGTTAATGAAGTAATGCGATTTATAAACTGTTTTTTGTCTAATGTATAGCTCTACACCAACCTTAAGGAGGAAAACATTATGAGTAACGTAACATTGAATGTAAAAGGAATGTCTTGTGGCCACTGTGTAAAAGCAGTAGAAGGTGCTCTTGAAAGTGTTGGCGCGAAAGGGAATGTGGATCTTGATGCAGGTAAGGTAAGTATCGAATACGACGAGCAAAAAGTGACAGTAGATCAAATGAAACAAGCGATTGAAGATCAAGGGTATGACGTAGTTTAATTGACTTTGAAAATGAACATAGTAAAGAAACGCTCAGGCATCTAATGTTGATCGTTTCTGCTCTATTTTTATCATCATATAAAGAGCAGTCAGATAAAGGCTGCTTTTTTTACCTCACGTATATACCCCTGAGGGGTATAAAGGAGATGGATTGTAATGAATGAATCGTCAGAAGCAAATCGCACGAATAATAAAAAAACCAAACTGAATATAACGGGCATGACTTGTGCTGCATGTGCGACCCGAATTGAGAAAGGGCTATCGCGCATGGAAGGGGTTAAGGAAGCGAATGTGAATCTGGCGCTGGAACAAGCGTCGGTTACATATGACCCGGCAGCCGTTGGTGTAAATGATCTGAAGAATAAAATCGATTCCCTAGGATACGGAACTGCTGTCGAGAGTGTGGATCTGAACATCACGGGAATGACCTGTGCCGCCTGTGCAACCCGGATTGAAAAAGGACTTAGCCGAATGCCTGGGGTTACGAAGGCGAACGTGAACTTGGCGCTAGAAACAGCACATATTGAATATGCTTCCGGTACAGCAAGCTCTTCTGATTTTGTGAAAAAGGTGGAGCAGCTAGGCTATGGCGCTCTTCCGCAGCAAGCGAAGGAAGATATAGCAGATCTTCGTCAGAAAGAGCTGGAGCGTAAAAAATGGAAGTGGATCATTTCTGCAATCCTGTCCATCCCATTACTGTGGGCCATGGTAGGTCATTTCTCGTTCACCTCATGGATATATGTACCTGATCTGTTCATGAATCCTTGGTTCCAGTGGATTCTTGCAACGCCAATCCAGTTTGTGATTGGGTGGCAATTTTATAGAGGTGCCTATGGTGCTCTTCGAAACAAGAGTGCCAATATGGACGTTCTCGTCGCTCTCGGAACCTCGGCAGCGTACTTCTACAGCCTTTATTTGAGTATTGCGTGGACAATAGAGGGCGGACATCATGGTGCTGAGCTGTACTATGAGACAAGTGCCATCTTAATTACCCTCGTTCTCGTCGGAAAATGGTTCGAGAGTGTTGCAAAAGGCCGTTCATCTCAGGCAATCCGCAGTTTGATGGAACTAGCGCCTAGAACAGCTCTTGTCATACGTGACGGGGAAGAGAAGACGATTCCAGCATCAGAGGTGGTTGCGGGCGATTTATTTATCGTTAAACCCGGGGAGAAGTTTCCGGTTGATGGAGTCGTTGAGAAAGGTTCCTCTTCAGTGGATGAGTCGATGCTGAGCGGGGAGAGTCTTCCTGTTGATAAGAAACCAGGGGACAATGTATCTGGTGCTACTATTAACAAAAACGGTGCTCTCACTGTTCGGGCAACAAAAGTCGGAGCGGATACAGCTCTAGCTCAAATTATTAAAGTGGTGGAAGAAGCGCAAGGCTCAAAGGCACCAATTCAACGGATTGCTGACCTTATTTCCGGTATTTTTGTACCGATTGTCGTTGCTATTGCGGTGCTAACCTTTGCGGTTTGGTTCTTCTTCGTTGAACAAGGACAATTTGCTAATGCTCTTGAAAAAGCCATTGCGGTACTCGTTATTGCATGTCCGTGTGCGCTTGGTCTGGCTACGCCAACTTCCATTATGGCTGGTTCAGGCAGAGCGGCTGAATATGGGATTTTGTTTAAAGGTGGAGAACATTTAGAGCATGCACAAGAAATAGAGATTGTTGTGCTCGACAAAACAGGAACGGTAACGGAAGGAAAACCACAATTAACAGATGTTATGACTCGCGATGATCTAGCGGAAGAGGAACTGCTATCCCTTGTTGCCGCTGCCGAGAACGCTTCGGAGCATCCGCTAGCACAGGCGATCGTGCAGGGAATTGGGGCTAAAGGCATTCGTTTTCCAGAAGCAGAACATTTTGAGAATATTCCTGGCTACGGGGTAAAAGCTAAGGTTAATGGTAAAGAGCTGCTTATCGGAACACGCCGATTATTAGAACAGCATCAAGTTGATAGTAGGATGGCAGACCAAGGTATGCAGCAACTAGAGGAAAAAGGAAAAACAGCAATGCTGGTGTCTATCGATGGTAAGTGGGCAGGAACCGTTGCTGTCGCTGATACGATTAAACCAACTTCCCGTGCTGCTGTGCAGCGTCTAAAAGAAATGGGTATTGAAGTGGTTATGATGACAGGTGATAACAAGCGGACTGCAGAAGCGGTTGCTAAGGAAGCGGGTATTGATCATGTACTGGCTGAAGTACTTCCCGAAGGCAAAGCAGAAGAAGTAAAAAAACTTCAGCAGACGGGTAAAAAAGTAGCGATGGCGGGTGACGGCATCAATGATGCACCTGCCCTTGTTACGGCAGATACAGGCATGGCGATGGGAACAGGAACTGATGTAGCGATGGAAGCAGCGGATGTTACGCTAATGCGCGGTGATCTGAACAGCATCCCTGATGCAATTATGATGAGTCGCCGTACGATGGGGAATATCAAACAAAATCTGTTCTGGGCTCTCGGTTATAATGTGATTGGCATTCCTATTGCGGCAATTGGACTGCTTGCTCCATGGCTTGCGGGAGCGGCAATGGCACTAAGTTCGGTATCGGTTGTACTGAATGCACTGCGGTTACAGCGAGTGAAGCTATAAGCCAGTGGAAGCTATAACTGAGTACCGAGGTAGAGGCTTAATGATGATGGAACAGTGAGATTCTTAGGATGTAGAAAAAAGATATCCTGGCTGGCTTTTTGAGCGAGTGCAGGATATCTTTTTTTGTTATAGGATGTATGAAATAATGAGTCTTAACAGGAAAGAACGGAGGAGATCATATGGTATCAGCACAATCCAAATCCTATCTATCGTTTATCCGATCGCTTCCGATCAAGGATCAGTACTCAAAACAAGATTTATTAGTAGAGGAACTATTAATAGCAAGGGAAGGGCAAGTAGAAATGTATTATGCTCCCCATAATGAGTACATTAATCAGCATGCGAAGATTGTGATCGTAGGCATAACGCCTGGCTGGACGCAGATGGAACTTGCTTATCAAGCGGCTGTACAGGCTTTCCATAGAGGGGAGACAGATGAAGAAGCATGTAAGGCAGCGAAAATTGCTGCCCGGTTCGCTGGATCGATGCGTACAAATATTATCAGCATGCTTGAAGAATTGGAGTTACCCCATTATTTTGGTATCGAAAAAGCAAGTGACTTATTTGACGCAAAGACTACTCTTTTACATACAACGTCCTTACTGCGATACCCGGTTTTTCTCGATAAACAGAACTACAACGGACATTTGCCACCATTAACGAATAATGAATTTTTGTATAAAAAAGCAACTGAATCCTTTCCACAAGAAATAAGCATGCTGGACGGGCCCCTGATTATTCCGTTAGGGAAGTCAGTTGAGAAGGTGCTACGTCAGCTGGTTCATCAAAACAAGATCCAAGCTGGGAATTTTTTATGGGGATTTCCTCATCCTTCAGGTGCGAATGGACATCGACACAAGCAGTTCGAAACCGCAAAGCCTGAAATGATACGAACGCTTCGTTATCTTCAAATGAAGTAAAGTATCGCCCATACAGTTTATCCAGAGCTACGATATGTAAGTGAGCAAGTGCTGAATAAACATCCGATGAGCAAGCGTTGTTTCTAAGCCTGCGGATTGAACCATACTGAATTCTCTTTCCATCTGGTGCTCTTTTAAATGGATTTGAGCTACTTCTCTGTACTTGATTTCTTTTTGTACAATCCATTCTGACAACAAAGCAATCCCAAGACCGGAGACAACTGCTTCTTTCACACCTTGGCTGCTGCAAAAGGAATAAGTCTGTTTAACACGAAGCCCCTGCTCCGCAATGAACTGATCGCTGAAAGCCCGTGTCCCTGAACCGGATTCCCTGAGCACCCATATTTGGTCTTGAAGCTGCTTAGGTTCGATTACACGTTCTCTTGCCAGTGGATGATCAGAAGGGGCGATTAAAATCATTTGGTCTTTCATAAAAGGGGTAACCGTAGACCATTCCGCAGCACTCACTTTTCCTTCTACTAGGCCAATATCCAAAATACCTTCGCGAATTCCTCGCATAATTTCTTCTGTATTTCGAATCGTTACTTCGATGTTGACATGGGGATATTGTTTCGCATAATCCGCAATCATGCCGGGGAGAATATACTCACCAATCGTAAAGCTGGCACCTAGCCGAATCTGACCAGTGACTTCGTGTTGAAGAAGCCGGATGGACTGTTTTGCTCCATCATACAGGTGCATCATTTGTTTTGCGTGCTTATACAGAATTTCTCCTGCTTCTGTTAAGCGGACCTGTTTCGAAGAACGATGAAGCAGCTTAGCTCCCATCTCATTCTCCAAATTACGGATGTGAAGACTGACTCCAGGCTGAGATAGGTTAAGCGATTCAGCTGCTTTAGAGAAGTGACGCAGCTCTGCAACAGTAACGAATACCCGTAAAGTATCTGTAATCATCATTATTCTCCTTTGATAATTGTTTTGCTATGAGACATGAGAGAAGTCGATCGTTCGTTATTTCAATCATAAGTATTTGTAATGATTGGCATAGCATATCGGTATTTCACTCGCGAAACACGATCAACTATAGTAAAGACATGAGAACACGCAGAAGTCATCTAGGTTAAACAAGGAGTGTTTGAAAATGAGCAAATCTATGGCTGCACCCCAAAGAGGGCCGAATAAACAAGGCTTCTTCCTAGGGATTGGTATTACACTTGCTATCGCGCTTGTCGCAAGATTTTTAGCAATGCTTCCTTTTTTAAGTATTATGGGCCAGCTTGTACTTGCGATCTTGCTGGGGATGATTTACAGGGCATTCTTCCCTATTCCTGAGAACGCCTCAGGCGGCATATCATTCTCCAGTAAAAAGCTGCTTCGATACGGAATTATTCTGTTGGGAGTAAGACTTAACTTGGCAGACGTAATTGAAGCGGGACCGAAAGTACTGGCCATCGCCATTATCAATATTATTTTTGCTATCGTGGTGGTCTATGTACTGACGAGAGTATTCAAAGTAGATCAGAAGCTGGGTATTCTAACGGCTTGCGGTACAGCCATCTGCGGGGCAGCTGCGGTGGTCGCTATTTCTCCACAGTTAAAGGCAAGTGATGAAGATACAGCCATAAGCGCGGCAACGGTCGCAATCCTTGGCACCATTTTCACTTTACTCTATACGCTATTGTACCCTGTACTTGGATTAACTGCATCTGGATACGGCATCTTCTCTGGTGCAACGCTTCACGAAATCGCTCATGTCATTGCCGCAGCAGATCCGGGCGGACAAAGTGCAGTCGATCTGGCGGTTATCGTTAAATTGTCCCGCGTTGCTATGCTTGTTCCGATTGCTATCGTGATTGGGATGTGGAGTGCTCGTAAGGAGCGCATTGAACATGGCGGCAGCGCAAAAATGAGTGTTCGTGATATCCCTATTCCTTGGTTCATTGTTGGTTTCTTGGTTATGAGCGGTATAAATACACTGGGTATTATCCCACCTGCTATGGTTTCTGGTATCATTACGATTTCTTATCTTTTGATTGGTATGGCGATGGCCGGTCTTGGACTCGGTGTTCAGTTTTCTACATTTAGAAAAAAAGGACTACCTTCGTTTATTGCAGGCGGTATCGGTTCGATTCTGTTATCCCTTCTTGGTTTTGCACTCGTACATTTATTCGGACTTGCATAAGGTAAAAGACAAAAGCCCTTGGGAATCATTGATCCTCAAGGGCTTTTATATTCTCTATAAATTCATCATAAGGTATCTCTTCCATAGCTGAAGAATTCGGTGCAGATCCGATGGAAGACACAAGATTATCTGCTGAAACCACGTATACATTCTGGGTTTCTCCTGCTAGATTATACGTATCTAATTTTTCTGTTTTCTTCAAAAAAAGCACGACTCTATCTTCTGCCTCAAAGGGAAGATCGGTCAGATTTACTGTCTCACTTCGGTTAATTTTCAGTGCACTTGGCACCTCATTTACATGAGAGATCATGATTTTCTCTACATCACCTTGCAGACCAAGTCCATCCCGATTTGGATTTGTTATTTTCAGCTCCGCAATCAGATCCGCTTCTTTAATCAAATCTTGTAACCAAAGTTCCTGGTCCGAAAATCTCAATTTGGATTGCTCCTCTTTAGATGACGAATCCGCTATCTCCTCATGTTGTTTAGCGTTTCTATTCGTTTCCTTCTGAGTCATGGAGTAGGCCTCGCTATCCGTTGATTCCGCTGTGGACTCGGCAGATGGGCCAGCTTCGCTCATACTGATCATTTCTGGCTGGCTGGGTGTAAGTTCCGTACCGGGCAGAAACCACCATACTGCGGCTATAAGACTGCTGCATATAGCGACCGTCGGCAGGATGCGTTTAAGCCAAACGGTTTGTTTTTTGGGAGCCGGATTCTGTGAAATACGCTGCACCGACTGCATTACTCGCCGTTTGTGCTCTTCTGTGAAAGGTTCATCTGCAAAAGGATCTTCCTTAACCCGTTTTTCCCACTCTTCATGATGTTTTTTTGTCATTCTGCCCGCCTCCCTAGTTCTTTTTGTACCTTTTCCTTTGCTCTGGAAAGACGCGATTTAACTGTACCCTCAGATATATGGAGGATATTTGCGATCTCATGAATTTTCATTTCATATTTTAAGGCAAGAATGAGTACTTCCCGCGATTTGACAGATAAGCTCATAATAATCTCCCATATCGAATTCTCATAGTGTTGTTCCATGACGATCGATTCGGCAGAAGGGGCTATTCGGCTATTCGGGGATAAAGCACTGCTTCCCGCTGTTTTTTCATCATCTATCGAGTAAAGTTTACTGCCGAGGCTCTGACGAAAGAAACGAGATCTCCGGTAGGAATGAACTGTATTTCGTGTGATGGTGATCAGCCATGTTTTGAGAGAAGCTTCACCCCGGTAGGTGTGAATTCCTTGATAGGCCTTAATAAAAACCTCTTGCGAAATATCATCGGCATGGTCCCGGCTTCCGGTCAGAAAAAAAGCATAATTCCATACGTCGTTACCATAGTCGTCCATGATTTGATATAAAGTATCGTTATCCAGCGTAACTGCATGTTTAAGATCGCTGTAATCCAAGCTTGCTCACCTCACTACTCTATAGACTACACGAAGTCGAAATAAGTTCCTAGATTCAAAGATGTTCCTCAACACTCTACTTATGTAATTCATGCTAAAATAAATTAATGGAGCAGGAAATGATTTTCAAAATAATATCTGCTGCCTGTAAAGAGGGGTTAGAGATAGAACATGATCATAACTGGGTAATGTACTTAGTACATCTCTGTAATGATCACATCAAGGAAGGAGAAAAGGCATCATGAAGAAATACGGTCTTATGTTAGGCGTGTTATTGATCCTGATTCTTTCTGCATGTTCGCAGAAGGAAGAATTACCGCCATATGCGGATAGCTTGACAGGGAGTAGTGAAGTGCTGATTCGAAAGGAAGAGGCATCTAGGACTATCACGGATGAACAAGAATTATCGGATATGATTGTTCTCTTAAACCAGGGCAAGGCAATCGAGCCGCCTGAGGAAGCACAAGGGATTAACCCTGCGACTGCAAAAGAAGCGGTTCTTATGCATTTTCCAAAAGTAGATCTTGTATATATTGGGGATGGTCATGTACTGAGTGGGCTTGATGGCACGTACTATGAGATTCCAGAAGACATTGAAGATTACCTGAAAGTTAAATAGAAGGAGTGAGTGAGAAATGAACGATACAATTAATTTATTGATGAATCACAAGTCAATTCGTAAATACAAATATGAACCCGTGACAGAGGAACAGCTAGAAACGATCATAGCGGCAGGACAGATGGCCTCGTCTTCAAGTAACGTACAAGCTTATAGTGTTATAGCAGTTACGGATTCCGAGCTGAAAGCAAAAGTGGCAGGTTTTGCGGGGAACCAAGCTTATATAAACGAGTGCCCTGTTTTCCTCGTGTGGTGCGCAGATATGTACAGACTTCGTGAAACGGCTGCAACACAGGCTGCAGGGGTAGAAACCTACGAAAATACCATGGAGAATTTTGTGGTGTCCACCATTGATGTAGCGCTCGCCGCTCAGAATGCTGCTGTTGCTGCGGAATCTCTGGGACTGGGTGTTGTGTACATCGGGGGAGTCCGTAATAACATCGAAGAACTCTCTGAAGTGCTGGGACTTCCTGAACTCGTTTACCCTGTATTTGGTATGTGCCTTGGTGTACCGGATCAGGATCCTGTGCTTCGTCCGTGTCTTCCGTTGAAAGCTGTTTTGCATAGAAACGGCTATGACAAAGAGCAGTCCCTTGCCGGAGTAAAAGAGTATGATGAGACCTTATCTGCTTATATGCGTGAACGATCTAATGGGAAGCAGTCTGCTACCTGGTCTGAGATGATGACGAAACGACTGACGGAGCCTGCTCGTCTTCAGCTTAAATCATTCCTTGATGGTAAAGGGTTTATGAAACGCTAGTATCGAATTTAATTTGTTATACGAATAAAAAAGGAGAGCCCCTCGCATTGAATTGCGAGGGGCTCTCCACGTATGTAGAGCGAGTATTAGCGTACGTAAACTATGAATATAGGTTGTAAAACTGTTTCGTGTTCTTATAAAACAGTTCTGCCGCGATTTCAAGCTTAACCCCAGTGACATCACACCAGGCACGAATCACGTCTTTTACCATCCGGGGATGGGTTTTATGAGCAGCAAAAGGCCCCTCAAAAGGCCATGGACCATCGGTCTCTGCCATGATTTGATTATGCGGATATTTGCTTGCGAGATCTTGAATTTCTTTTTCATATACAAGATCGGGTGTGAAAGAAATATAATACCCATTCTCGGCCATTCTGCGGATCGTATCATCGGACCCCTTAAACCAGTGGAAATGGGCTTTCTTTACTTGATGCTTCTCCAGCAAATCACAGGCAAGATCAGCATCCTCATAAACGGCATGGAGAATAATTGGTTTGTCATGCTTCTTGGCAAAGATAATAAACTGTTCCAGCATGGAGATATAAGGGTCCATATCAAAAGGCTGTCCTGCCTTTTCCGCTTCCATCCGTGAATAGTAGGGTAGTCCAACCTCCCCAACAGCGATCATGGAATCCGTGTGATTCTCCATCCAGTCCAGCAGTTCATTCAGCTGTTCTGTACTTGGAATGGATTGCTCTGGATGATATCCATAGGCAGGATAGATTAATTCAGGCGCAGCGGCAGCAGCTCTCTCTATTTTCTGGCAAGAGGCGAGCTGAGTAGATACCGCAATTACTGATTTTACTCCATTTGGAGCAAGAGACAATCGTAGCGGCTGTATATCATCCTCATACTGATCGAGGTGAATATGTGCATCAATAACCGGACATCCAAAATCTTCGGTTTGCTGCAAGTGTTCTTCACCTCCTTGTCTAGATTACAACGGGCGGCTTCGTTCTTTTTCCGCGCGTAACCAGCCTGACATCTGTCTCTTTAATGCAAGAAAGTCAGGGCTCTCGGTAATTTGTTCTTGTCTTGGTCTTGCAAAAGGAACCCGAATCTCATGAAGAACGGTAGCAGGCCGGCTGGAAAATACATAGATTCGATCAGATAGTAATAAGGCTTCTTCAATATTATGAGTAATAAAAAGCACCGATCGGCGGTACTGTTCCCATATACCGAGCAGCCATTCCTGCATCTCGCTTCTAGTGAGCGCATCGAGCGCACTAAACGGCTCATCAAGCAGCATGAGCTCCTGAGGACTTAGTAGCGCGCGTACGAAAGCGGCCCTCTGCTGCATCCCGCCAGAGAGCATATGGGGATAGGCATTTTCGAAACCATCAAGGCCCGCTTGTCTAATCCAGTGGAGGATCTCATCTTCGCTAAGCTTCTCGCTCTTAGCAGCATGCTCTCGAGGAGCGACCTCACTAGAAAGCTTGATATTATCTATGATTGTACGCCAAGGAAAAAGCGCCGGTTGCTGGGGCATATAGCTGATATGCCCTCGTTCTCCTGTTACCACTTCTCCATTCATGTGGATACTTCCTGCCCCGGGAGCAAGAAGACCGCCAATAATTTGAAATAGAGAGCTCTTGCCGCTGCCGGAAGGACCGACAATTGAGACGAATTCTCCCTTCTGAACCGTAAGTGAAATATCGTTAAGGACCTGGAGATTTTTCTTCTTCTCTCGGAAGGAGAGAGCGATCTCTCTGACTTCTAGAGCGGGTACATTCATGTGCAGTTATCTCCTTTCCATTCCGGAATGAATTGTTTATTTGCTGAAACTGCTGCAGAAATATTATTTCGTATTTGCTCCTCGCCAGCGGACAAGTATTTTTTCTAGCAGAGCGATCATCGCAAATAGGACTAGACTTAGCAGGACAATAATTGCCATCGCAACAAAAACTCGGTCGGTACGATAGGCAGACTTTTGAAGCATCATATAGTAACCGATACCGCGATCGGTTCCAATCCACTCCGCAATCACAGCACCCATAACGCTGTAGGTAGCCGCAATTTTCACGCCGGAAAAGACCGAAGGGAGCGCATGCGGAACTTCCAATTTCCTGAAAATTTGCGCTTTACTTGCTCCGGCCATTCGCATGTAGTTCATCATTCCCCGATCGGTCTGCGTCAGTCCATCCATGGTGGATATGGCAACAGGGAAGAAGCAAACCAGCGTAATGACGATGATTTTAGGAAGTAGCCCAAATCCAAACCAAATCATGAGCAGAGGAGCCAGAGCGATCGTCGGAATATTTTGACTGAGAATAAGCAGCGGATACAAAGCCGATTTCAAGAACGGGACCAGATGGAGCAGCATCGCCGTAAGAAGTCCGACACCTGTACCAATGAAGAATCCAAGTAAAGTCAGCTGCACCGTAGCCCAAGTATGCTCGGTGAGACTTGAAGCCTGTGCAATCGCTTCTTTCGTAATATCAGCAGGGCTCGGCAGAATCCACTTCTCAATATGAAAAAGCGGCACGGCAATTTGCCACACCGCTAAGAAGAGGATGACTGCCGTAAGAGGCGGCCATACGCTTTTCCACCAAGAACTCATGGGCGATATTTCTCCGTAAGACCTTCCATACTGATTCCGCTAGGATAATGAGCAATCTTAATCTGAGAGATCACACTCGGACTGCCTGCTTCAATCAGTACTTCATGCATTTGACGGACTACCTCAAGCAGCTCAGGTAGTTCTCCTTCCAGTGTGGTTTCCAGCGGATTAACCTGATATTTAAGTCCGGACTGCTGAATAACTTCAATAGCTTTGTCTACATAAGGAATGGAATCTTCTCCATTCGGTGTTTTCGGTATGACCTGAATGCTGAGTAGTGTTTTTGCCATGGTGAATCACCTTCTCTTTCCTTCATCAGTGGTAATAACCAGATTATTCAGTTGGTAAAAATTCATTTGTGTAGGCTTTTTCTACTTCCAGCGGCTGATCGAGAAGCCCATGCTCTACCATCCAGTCAGAGTAGTTTTGCCATACTTCTGCCTTTTGTTCACCCCAGCGAGAAGCATCATCCTGATATTTTGGGCTCAGCCATTTCTGACTGGCCAGCACAAGATCTTTATCGAGATCGGGAACAGCTGCGCTTAGAATACCGGCTGCCTCTTCTGGATGTTCAATCGCATACTCGTAACCTTTGGTGGTTGCACGCATAAATGCTTTTACAAGTTCCGGTTCTTCGTTAATCGTCTTTTCATTCGAGATCAGAACCGGTGTGTAGTAGTCGAGCTTTTCCGAATAATCTTTGACATAGAACATATCAATAGCCTCACCGCGCAGTTCTGCTTCAATTCCGGTCCATCCATAGAAGATCCATGCAAAATCAATGTCACGCTTGATCGCTGTAAAGAAATCCGCATCGCCCATGTTCACATTAGACACCTTATCTACATCGCCGCCTTCGAGACTCATAATCGTATCAAGAACAGCAGAATCGATCGGAGAGCCCCAGCCGCCGTAAGTTTTACCTTCAAAATCTTTAGGTGACTTGATGTTCCGATCAGCCGGAGCAGCAAAGCCAGATGTATTGTGCTGAATTACCGCCGCGATGGACACAATAGGTACTCCTTGGGTACGAGCCTGAGTTACACCTTCCTGATAACTTACTCCAAAAGGCACTTCACCAGAAGCGACCATGGTATCTGCACCCGCTTGTCCAGGCTGAATAATCTCAACATTCAACCCTTCTTCTTGATAAAATCCTTGGTCTACTGCCACATAAAGACCGGTATGATTCGTGTTGGGGGTCCAATCCAGTACTACCTTAATATCGCGGAGTGATGCACCCTCTGTGTTTTCTCCTGCCCCGCCTTGCGCTCCCGAGCTGCCATTTCCGGCATTTCCACAGGCGGTAACGATGGTGAGCATGGCAAGCAGCAAGAACACGCCTATTTTTTTCTGCAATATTTCCCTCTCCTTTAGATATCTTAGATGTTCTTTAGAATGCACCTGAAAGCTACCTTTTCATCATAAAAAAAGCATCCCGAATCGGGATGCTCTGTACGTAAGGGAATGGGTATACTTCTACATGAAGTAGTTAGCCCAAAAATATATTTCTCCATTCCTACGCTGGCATTATCCAGATCAGGTTACAGGGTACGTATCTGCACGTTATTCACGGATACTATCTCAGCCGGCTTAACCAGCACCCCTTGAGTACATTATAAAGTTAAGGTGTTACAACCATGTATTATAGTCCTATATCACAGGCATGTCCAGATGATAGCAACAAGCAGAACAGGTTCATTGAATAAAAAGGTTGCGAATGGGGGAAAGCTACATTATAATAATGCCAACTAAAAATCGGTTAAAATGCCAGTGAAGAGATTCCAACTCGGAGGTATTTTCGTTAAGGGAATATGGAAATTCCCTAAGTTAATCGGCACCGCCCGTTATCGTGGAACCAAAGTGATTGAAATGTGCACGGATCCGTATTCATTTCGATAAATTGGGTGGCACCGCGAGCATATAGAGCGCTCCTCGTCCCAAGGGATGAGGGCGCTCTTTGTCTTTTTTTATAAAAATAACGACAGGGATGTGAGCGGTATGCTGGATATAAACTGGATACGAGAGCACGCAGATGAGGTAGAGGAAGCTACAAGGCTGAAGAATATGAGCCTATCGGTAAAAGAGCTTATAGACACAGATGACAGAAGAAGAGAGCTCATTACTAAAGTTGAGAAGCTGCGTGGGCAGCGAAATAAAGGATCGCAAAAAGTCGGTCAGCTTATGAAAGAAGGACGAAAGGAAGAAGCAGAGCAGCTGAAGGCGGAGATTCGAGAACTGGGCGGCAGCATTGAACAAATAGAGAAGGAGCTGTCTGAAACCGAGAAAGAATATGAAAGACAAATGATGCTTGTTCCAAATATCGTCTCGGAGGACACCCCGATTGGTAAGTCGGATGAAGATAATGTACTCGTGCGGCAAGTAGGTGAAGTAAGGGAAAGGGAATTTGCCATCAAGGATCATATCCAGCTAGGGGAACTGCATGATCTGTTTGATGTCCCTCGCGGAGTGAAAGTCGGCGGTTCGAGAAGTTATTATTTAAAAGGAGACGGCGTACTATTGCACCGGGCCGTTCAGCAGCTGGCGCTGGATATCGTGATGAAGCACGGATTTATACCGATGGATGTACCGATTGTGGTACGCGAAGAGGCTCTTATCAATACCGGTTTCTTTCCTACAGGACGTGATCAGACCTATGCGCTGGAAGAAGAGGATAAGTTCCTCGTCGGCACTTCGGAAGTTCCGTTGATCTCGTATTATGCCGGAGAAGTGGTCGACGTAACAGAGCCGATTCGTCTTGCTGCTGTATCGACGAGTTTCCGCAGCGAGGTTGGGTCGGCCGGACGGGATGTCAGAGGACTATATCGTGTCCATCAGTTTGCTAAAGTAGAGATGGTTGTTCTAACAGAAGCAAATGACGATGTGTCGGAGAGAGTTCATCAGGAAATTACAAGTTATGCCGAACAGCTGCTAGAGGCGCTAGAGCTGCCATACCGAGTCATGGCTGTCTGTACGGGAGACATGTCGCAGAAAACGTACAAACAATACGATATTGAGACCTGGATGCCAAGCAGGCAAGCTTATGGAGAGACCCATTCGTCGTCGAATTTGCATGACTTCCAGGCGCGTCGTTCGAACATTCGCTACCGGGATCAAGATGGAAAATTAAAATATGTGCATACGCTTAACAATACAGCAGTAGCCTCGCCAAGAATCCTAATTCCGCTGCTGGAGAATCATCAGCTGGAGGATGGCAGTATCTATATTCCTAAGGCACTTCGGCCTTATATGGGAGGCAGAGACATCATTACCTGTACGGCAGTGCAAGGGTAAAATACGGTTCAACTTTCGAGAGACGGGTACACTATAGTAACAGATTATTTTTACTATAATTACAAACTTCGCTCTTGAAAGGAGACAAATACAATGAATAAAACAGATCTTGAACGTGCAATCATAGCGGGCATAGAAAATAATCATTTTGGTTCCTTGGCAACCGTAGAGGGAGGGAAACCAAAATTAAGATACATGGCTGTTTTTAATGATGGTCTAAACATTCATATGGCAACAAACCGCTGCACTCATAAGGTGGAGGAACTGGAGGATAACCCGAATGTTAGCTTACTGATGGGTTACGAAGCCGGAGGTACCAAAGATATACTTGAGATTGAAGGAACCGCGAGTGTAACGAAGGACGGCGGTCTGCGTAAGAAACTGTGGAATGATGAGTTTAGCAAATGGTTTAGTGGGCCGGAAGATCCGAACTACGTCATTCTGGATATCACCCCAAACCGGATTGAATATACAGGAAAAGGGCAAGAAAAACAGGTATGGGAAGCATAAATATCACATGACCATGCCAAGCTTGATGTTTTTAGAAAGAAGGGCGATCGCATAGATCGCTCTTCTTTCTTTTTTTGTATAAAAGTCCCTTGAAGGTTGCTATTTTAGTTAAAATTACACTTTTATACCAAGAATAAATAGTTTAGAATATCTGTCAGAAGTATATTATTTCCAGTACTATTGGGATAAAAATTTGGAGGGGTTCTTTTGAGATCACGTAAACCATTATTAGCAGGTCTGACTACCGCAGCTTTACTGTTTCAATTATTCGCCATTCCAGGACAACCTGTCTCTGCTGCGGATGCAGCAAAAGTGAAACTTCGTATTCTGGAGACAACGGATATTCACGTAAATCTGCTGGATTATGATTACTACAGTGATCAGGAAATTGAAACGTATGGTTTGGCAAGAACCGCTACTCTCATTAAACAAGCTCGGAGTGAAGCGACCAATAGTCTTTTGTTTGATAATGGTGATCTTATTCAAGGCAATCCGCTCGGTGATTATGTAGCCAAAGTGAAGCCGCTGAAGGGTGCTGAAGTCCACCCTGTATATAAAGCAATGAATCTGCTCGATTATGATGCAGCAACGCTTGGAAACCATGAGTTCAACTATGGTCTTGATTTCTTGAATCAAACGCTTAAAGGCGCTGATTTTCCTTATGTGAACGCCAATATTTATAAAGATGATGGCGATAAGGACGAAAGCAATGACGTGAACTATTTTAAACCCTATGAAATGATTGAGAAGAAAGTAAAGGATGAATCCGGTAAGGAACATACACTGAAAGTGGGCGTGATTGGACTCGTTACGCCGCAGATTATGCAGTGGGATAGTTCTTCTCTTACTGGTAAAGTCATTGCCAAAGATATTGTAAAAACGGCAGCAAAGTTTGTTCCTGAAATGAAGGAAAAAGGGGCAGATATTATTGTTGCCCTTGCTCATACCGGTTACGACCAGAATCCGCCAGCAGATATGGCAGAGAATGCGGTTCTTCCGCTGAGTGAAGTGGATGGTATTGATGCCATTCTGTTCGGACATGCCCACAAGATCTTCCCTGGAAGTGCATTTGCAGATCAAAAGGGAGTGAATCTTGAAAAAGGGACGATTAATGGTGTTGCCGCTGTAGAACCTGGTGCTTGGGGAGATAACCTTGGGGTTATTGATTTACAACTGGAGCAGGTAGATGGGAAATGGAAAGTGGTAGATTCAAAATCGGTATCGAGCCCAATTTATGATGCAGCGAATAAAAAAGCAATCGTCGAAGCAGACAAAGAGATCGTAGCTGCCGTAGCGGACGAGCATAAAGCCACAGTGGATTATGTACGCGGGCCGGTAGGAACGACAACGGCGCCGATAACGAGCTATTTTGCACTTGTACAAGATGATCCTTCTATTCAGATCGTAACGAATGCGCAGAAATGGTATATCGAGAACAAACTGAAAGGCACTAAATACGAAGGTACTCCGGTATTGTCTGCAGGTGCTCCTTTTAAAGCAGGCGGCCGTATGGGTGCTGATTACTACACGGATATCCCTACAGGAACGATTGCAATTAAGAATGTAGCAGATCTCTATGTGTACCCGAATACTCTACATGCAGTTGAAGTAAACGGATCAGAGATTAAAGAATGGCTCGAATGGTCTGCAGGACAGTTCAATCAGATCGATCCGAGTAAGACAGGAGAACAAGAGCTGGTTAATCTTGATTTTCCGACGTATAACTTTGACGTCATTGACGGTGTAACCTACGAAATTGATGTAACCCAGCCGAGTAAATATGATCCAAAAGGAAATATAGTCAATGCGGCAGCAAGCCGCATCAAGAACCTTCAATTTGAAGGGAAAGCGATCGACTTGCAGAAGAAATTTATCGTAGCAACAAATAATTACCGTGCAGGATCTTCTAAACTTGCGAATCCAGATGGAAAACGAATTGTCCTCGCTGCACCCGATGAGAGCCGCCAAGTCATCATCGATTATATAACGGAGAACAAAACGATTAATCCATCTGCGGATGGAAACTGGTCATTCGCAGCAGTAAGCGGAAATCCGGAAGTTATTTTTAACACAGCGACAGAAGCGAAAAAATTAGTTGAATCAGATCCAGAGCTGAGTAAAGTGATGACGTATCTTGGTGAAGGAAAAGATGGATTCGGTAAGTATGCATTGAATCTGGCAGGTGATGTAGCGGCTGCACCGGGACCAACACCGACTCCTACGCCAACGCCGACACCAACACCGGAGAAACCAGCGACCCCGGTACAACCGTCTAAGCCGGAGAAGCCGTCCAAACCGGAAGCAAGCAAAGATAAAGTGCACGTGGTGAAAAAAGGGGATAACCTGTACCGTATTGGCTTAAAGTATGGTGTGGATTGGAATGCGATTGTAAAAGCAAACAAGATTAGCAATGTATACACGCTGCAAGTAGGTCAACAATTGATCATTCCAGCGTCCTGATGATAGACTGATCGTGATTATTCTATATAGCCACTAAAAAGCCTTGCCCTTCACCCGAGTATAACTCGATTGGGGCAAGGCTTTTTTTGCGGGGAAGTATAGCGAGGGAGCCTTCCTGAGTAGATCTAGATAGATAAGTCATTAAATCGTGAGATTTTTATTACACTTCTTGCGTCAGGGTCGTTACATAAATGCCTAGCGGCGTACTTGCGCTGCCCGCCGTCATATATTTGAAGGAATAAGTGCTTGCACCTGGTGGAACAGTGACATCCGCAATGGGACTTGTCTGTGTATTATTGCGAAGAAGGGGAATACCGTAGGTTTTACCATCAATGAATGCTGCCCCAGCAAAGGCACCTCCGCGAGGGTTCACCCGAATACGAACGACAGCCTCTCGGCTAGATTCATTTAGAATCGGGATATTTACTTGATAGACGGCTCCGAATTGTCCGCGATTTGTCATGGATGCAGGAAGCGTGCTGCTATCCGCAGTGAAGAGAAGGTCGGCAGGCAGTTCTCCCGTGAGTTTCGTACCGGCACAGGTGCGATAGTTAGCACTTTGTCCCACTCGATATACAGGGGTAGTTGCATCCGTCTCAGAGAAGGTCCAGCTGCCGCGAGGGTGCGCTTGAGGTGCAGGACGAGGAGCAATAGGGGTGGAAGTAATCTCGCGAAGATCCTTATCTTCTACTTTCGAGACGACGGTTCGAATCTCGTAATTCTGGCCGCCCTTGCCGCTCGCGTGTTCCACAGTGAATTCGTATATGAACCCTGCAAGCACGTCATCTTCCACGATAAACTCCTCAATAAGAGAAACTCTTTTACCAAATTTATAAGGATCTACAGGTTTAATTCGATCCAGAGTACCGCCTACACATGACTTCGCAAGACATTGACCGACATCAATAATCCAGTGTCCTGTGGAGGGACTTAGCTTCAGATCTCTTTCGATGTGACGAACCTCGATCTGCTCCTCATCTTTGTTTTCAATCGTAACCCCAATTCGGACGGGAGCACCCGTACGATTGTAGTGCCATCCAAAGATGCGGTGTTTCATCGATCGTTTGGAAGTGACTACCACATCATGCCAAAGTGTCGAAAACGGCTCTGTCAAAATCTCTTGTGTCAGTGTCTCTGGATTATCACTAAGCATTAATCTGCGCTCGTCACCCGCTTTTGCTGAAGCAATATCAATATTAATGTTCCCCGGTACCACCAGTGTTTCAACAGCCAAATTTTCTTGTTTGCAGCTCATATTTATTCCTCCTCTTTCTTCTCTCATTTTTTGTTGTTCACTAATATAGGAGTTGAGAAGAGTGAAAATACAACCTGTTATAAAAACTTATTTTTTCCTCGAGTAGTGAACTCTCTTCCGTAGCTGACGGTTTCCTTATCTAACTGTACCTGGAGAGCGGGTGGATGAATCAGTAACTGTATGAAGGTCGAAAGACCTAGACAAGAAAGAGTAGGAATAACTACTTTTAAATTTAGGACTTGGAAGAAAAAGGTGGAGGGATTATAATAGCAACAAAGAGGGAACAGATGTTCCTATAATTAGAAAAAAGAGGTGTTAGTTATGAGTAGTTCCGTCCACTATTATCAAAAAGAACTCAAACGAATTGCGTGGCGTCTTCAGTACCGTGTCCGTGCCGAACGCCAAAGAGAGCTTCCGCTAAAGCAAGAGCTGCTATTAATCTCGACCTTATCTCCTGAGCAGGAGATCGAATCAAAACTGTTCATTGAGTATATTCTCGGACTGATTCCTTCGGATACGGGACAAAAGGTCATTCGTTTATTTTATTTGGAGGATCAAAGTGAGGCAGAGATTGCAAAAGAACTGAATATTAGTCAGCAGGCGGTGAACAAATGGAGAAGAAAAACAATTCAGAGTCTATCGGAGAGAATGAGTTCTTGAGGCTTGTTCATGATGTACAGCAAGGAGATACGGCCGCAATGGAAGAGTTACTAGATATGTTTGAATCTGATATGCGGCTGTTAAGCAAATATATTCCGATGCCTGAAGAAGATGCTCTGCAGAGTATGAAGCTTGAATTTATTACACTCATTAAGAACAAAGTGCTGGATCAGAAGGGGTCATCAAATGAGGGAGAGTAGAAAACGAAGGTACCCGCTGTCTATAAAGACTGCGGGTACTGTGCTGTTTTTCATGAGTAGGTGTGAGTAGAAATTATATCGTCCGCTTAAGAGAGATGATGCATGGACGATTCTCTAACAATCAGCCGATGAGGAATGATGTGGCGTTTACTGAACAAGGATTTATCCTCATCTTGTATGGCCTGAATGAGTGCTTGTGAGGCGACATATCCTAGATGATAGATGCCGATATCTACACTGCTTAGCGGTGGGCTATACAGCTCTGACAGGGGATTGTTATTAAAGCTGACAATACATAGATCAGAAGGGACTTTGAATCCAAGCTCGTTCAGACCGCGAAGAACTCCGAAGCTGACTACATCATCAATGACAACGAGCGCGGTAGGTCGTTCGGGTAAATTCATAAAGAATGACATTGCTCGGTATCCGCTCTCCTGCAAGAAATCATCTTCCACAATCCAATCTGATTTAACTGCTAGTCCTGCTTCTTTCATGGCTTGATGATAGCCTTTTAAGCGATCTTTCGATACCATTAAGTTTTTTGGGCCGCTTACAAAACCGATCCTTTCATGCCCGAACGAAATCAGATGACGAGTAGCATCATAGGCTGCTTGTATATTATTCGTATCGACGGAAAGGAGGTCAGGATATTGCTCATTTCTTCCAACCAGTACAAAAGGAAAATTCTCCTGATATAAAAATTCGACAACAGGGTCATTTTGCCTGGAATAGAGTAAGATCGCGCCATCTACACGTCCGCCATATACCAGCCTTTGAACAGCGTTGACTTCTTCCTGTTCATTCGCACCGGAACTAATGACAATATCATACCCTGAGCGATTCGCCTGAGTGACAATTCCTCGAATCAGTTCCATAAAAAAGGTATTAAGGAATAACTCTTCTGCCGGTTTAGGCAGAATCACCCCAATGCTCTTGGTTGTTTTGGATACAAGACTTTTTGCCATGATATTGGGATGATAACCAAGTTCCTGCATAATATCGCGCACTTTACTAGCTGTTTTGTGACTGATACGAGGGTGTCCAGAAAGCACACGGGATACAGTGGAAGGAGATACACCTGCCAGTTTTGCTACGTCTTTGATCGTTACCGCCACTTACTTTCACTCCCTTAATGAAACCGTTTGCGTTGTATCGATATGGTAATCCATAATTTACCGCTTTGTAAATGAAGAATTTTGTGAGTTTATTGCCATTATGGCATTGTTCTAACGGAAAACTATACTGTTTTTTAGGTTTTTCAGTAAAATAAACTACGTTGTATCAACATTTAACTTATAAAGCAGAGAAATTAAAAGGTAGACATTGTAATAAAGAGTAAATAATGGTTTTTATATAGAGAATGGCTTAATATAGACGAATTTGAACTGTGCAAACGTTTTAACAAAATGGTTTTGTCGGTTATGATTAATTTGATAATAAAGCGCTTACCTACCAATATTTACATGAATTTAGAATACATACACTGATGACTTAGCCGATGAAAGCAGAAATTTACGAATCAAGACAAACGTTTGCACAATGGAGAACATCGTTGATTCTGATTTCTGAAAGGCAGTGAAGAAACAGAGAATCTCTGCCGGATTCGAAAAAGTTCAGTGGGGTTTTGTTGCTGTGTATATACAGTGACAAAGAGGGTGTATGCGCAGCAAAAAAAGGGGAAGGGATGATTTCAAATGAAAAAAGGGAAAAAATTCAGCTTCATGTCACTCTCACTTGCAATGACGGTTTTGCTTGCTGCATGCGGCAGTGGAGGTAACGGTACTTCCACCAATACAGGAGAGACAGGAACTCCCCCGGATAATGAAGCACCTCCTGCAGAAGTCGAAGAACTTACGCCGGAAGAAGGAGCCATGCTTACGATTTGGGACGGCGGAGATCAAAAAGGTTTTGTAGAACAGGCAGCCGCTGCTTTTGAAGAGAAGTATGGAGTCAAAGTATCTTACACGGAGCTAGGTGCGGATAAAGCGATGACACAAATAGTTACGGATGGACCGGCTGGTGTTGGTGCTGACATATTTGCTGGTGTCCACGATCAAATAGGGCAAGGGGTAACCGCGGGTGTTATTATGCCGAATGACTGGTTTGAAGAAGATATTAGAGCAAGAAACAGTGAAGTTGCTGTAAACGCTTTAACTTATGAAGATATTCTATATGGATATCCGAAGTCTGTAGAGACGACAGCTGTATTTTACAATAAAGATCTGATTGACGCAGTCCCAGCCAATTGGGATGGAGTGAAGGAATTTGCAGCTACATTTAACGATACGAAAGCCAACAAGTTCGCCATAATGTGGGATGTAGGGAACGGTTATAGTTCTTATCCTTTCTTCGGGGGATACGGTGCTTATGTCTTCGGTAATGAGGGTACCGACCCGACCGATATCGGTCTGAATAGTGAACAAGGCGTAGAAGCAGCTACCTTCCTTCAGTCACTAAAAGAACTCATGCCGCTTAAATCTTCTGATGTTAATGGTGATATTCGTAAATCCTTATTCACTTCGGGTAAACTCGCTATGAACATTAGCGGTCCTTGGGATGTAGGTTCTCTGAAAGAAGGCGTAACGAATCTGGGTGTAGGTGTATATCCTGCTCTTCCTAATGGCGATCCGATGAAACCTTTCTCTGGTGTGAAAAGCTATTTTGTAAATGCCTACACAAAATATCCTAATGCAGCAAAAATGTTTGCTGATTTTATTACCAATACAGAAAACCAAACGAAGAACTTTGAAATGACAGGGGCACTTCCGTCGAATACAGAAGCAGCGGCAAGTGAAGCTGTGAAAAACGATGAGATTGCTTCGGCCTTCCTTGCCCAATTTGAGAACTCGATTCCGATGCCTTCCATTCCTGCAATGAAACAGTTATGGTCCCCAATGGAAGCCGCACTGTCTGACTTGTGGAATAACGGTAAGGACCCTAAAGCAGTGATGGATAACGTTGTAGAACAAATGAAGAGTAACATTCAGACCGGATCTTAAGAAGTTACAAATTTATCGTTTTAATGAGTTATGAATTTGATTCACATAGCAGATAAAAAGAAGCCACCGACGGGACTTGATTTCTCCGGAGGTGGTTCATCACCATTTTGCGGAAGGAAGGGCTGGGAACATACGATGAGTAAAGGACAATCCCCCACCATGATGTCAACCGGCAAACCGCAATCAGCCGGAGCTAGCCATGCCCGTAACGGGACCATACTTTCAGCATTGTTTATGGGACTTGGACAATTCTATCACCGTCAGTGGGTGAAAGGTGCCATTTTCATGCTTGCTGAGGTCATTAGTATTTATCTCATCATTGCACAGTTCGGAGCGAACCTATGGGGACTCGTAACACTGGGTGATACACCTTCTCGAATGGAGAAGGTAGGAAGACTCTATCAGAACGTCCCTGGAGACCATTCTATTTTTATGATGATTTACGGACTTGCTGCATTGATCTATATCGTGCTGTTCGTATTATTTTATATTGGTAACATCCGGGATGCTCGGAGAATCGGTCAGCTTCGAGATGAAGGGAAAGAAGCACCTTCTTTTCGGAATACCACTAAGCATCTCCTTGATAAAGGATTTCCTTATTTACTGCTTTCGCTACCAACAGTCGGCGTACTCTTTTTCACGATTCTTCCGATTCTGTTCATGATTCTAATGGCATTTACCAATTACTCTGCACCGGATCATATTCCGCCAAAAAACCTGGTAGACTGGGTTGGATTTGAGACATTCAAAAGCCTCTTTACCCTGAAAGCCTGGAGTAAAACCTTCTATGGTGTTTTGACCTGGACTATTATATGGGCTGTCGTAGCTACAGTCACTACATATTTTGGCGGTATACTCGTCGCACTCCTGATTCAGCAGCATGGTATTCGCTTCAAAACGATGTGGCGTACTATTTTTATTCTTCCTTATGCAATTCCGCAATTCATCTCTTTACTTATTATGAAAAATATTCTGAACTCTCAATTTGGGCCCATTAATCAGTATCTCGGTATGCTAGGGCTAGGGCAAGTTCCATGGCTTAATGATCCTTTTATGGCGAAGGTGACCGTCATTCTCGTCAACATGTGGATCGGGATTCCAGTATCTATGATTCTGGTGCTCGGGGTATTAACGGCCATTCCAAAAGATTTATATGAAGCTGCTGAAGTAGACGGGGCTTCCGGAATCCAGAAATTCCGCAACATTACGATGCCTTTTGTTCTGTTCCAGACTGCACCAATCCTGATTATGCAGTTTGCTGGGAATATCAATAACTTTAACGTGATCTTCCTATTAACAGGCGGTGCTCCTGCGAATGGTGATTATGCGTTTGCCGGAAGTACGGATTTACTCGTTACTTGGCTGTACAAACTGACGCTTGATAATCAAAGATATAACTTCGCCTCTGCGATCGGAATTCTTATTTTCTTAATCATTGCCTCGTTCTCAATCTACAACTATCGTAGAAGCCGTTCGTTTAAAGAGGAGGATATGATTCAATGAAAAGAAAAAAGAGAATTAAGCTTACTTTCAGCTATATTTTGCTGATACTCATCGCGATTGTTTGTATTTATCCCGCTTTGTGGATTGTGATGTCTTCCTTTAAGGTAGGGGACTCATTGTATAGTGAGACCATCATTCCTGAAAAATTCACTATACAGCATTATGTAAATCTCTTTCAGCCTCAGGCGGATAAGGATTTCCCCTTCTTGAAGTGGTACGGAAATACACTGAAGATCGCAGTCACAAGTATGATACTTGGAACGATCATTCAAGTGCTCACGGCATATGCGATGTCTCGTTTCCGTTTTAAGGGACGTAAAACAGCGATGTCTGTCATTCTTATTCTAGGTATGTTCCCTGGATTTATGAGCATGATCGCGGTATACGTTATGTTGTTGCAGATGAACCTGCTTGATTCGCCGCTCGCGCTGATTCTGGTATACACATCTGGTGCGGCACTCGGAATGTTCGTAGCCAAGGGATTCTTCGATACCATCCCTAGAGCGCTCGAAGAGTCGGCTTTACTCGATGGAGCAAGTCATATGCGAATCTTTGTTAGCATTATTCTGCCGCTCTCGAGACCCATCATTACGTATATCTCACTAATGACATTCAGCGGTGCGTGGGTAGACTTTATTTTTGCAAGGCTTATTCTTCGGTCACGCGAAAATTGGACACTCGCTGTTGGACTTTATGAACTCGTAAACAGTTATTCCAGTACGGAATTCACTTTGTTTGCTGCCGGTTCCGTTCTCGTTGCCGTACCAATCACACTTCTCTATATGTTCTTGCAGCGCTTCCTCGTTGATGGGCTGACAGCAGGCGCAACGAAAGGGTGATACCTATTCTTAAGGATAAGTTCGCTTGGAAGAAATGGATGGGTGCAAGTATATTAATATGCTCATTTTGCTTCACAGTGGCCTGCAGTGATACAGCCGAGAATGGGGACAGAACCGATCCTCAGAAGCAGCAAGAAACAGATCATACACAGGGGCTGGCAGATCCGCCTGCTTCTAACGGTTCTGATTCTGCAGCAGTTATCGATGAACAGCCAGGCCGGGTATATTATGAAATCTTTGTTCGATCTTTTTATGACTCAGATGGCGATGGCATTGGAGATTTAAACGGCGTTACAGAGAAGCTCGATTATTTAAATGATGGGAAACCCGGAGGTGACGATCTCGGGGTAGAAGGAATATGGCTTATGCCCATTAACCCGTCGCCTAGTTATCACGGATATGATGTCACGGACTATTACGAGGTTAATCCTGAATATGGAACGATGGAAGATTTACAACAACTATTAGAAGAAGCACACAAGCGTGGGATGAAAGTCATCATGGATCTGGTCGTTAACCATACCAGCACAGAACATCCTTGGTTTATGGAATCCGCCTCATCTTTAGACAACGCTCATCGCGCTTGGTATAGATGGGCAGAAGATCTAAATGTAGATCCATCTGGACTCAGTGCAGCAGGCAGTGGTCCGGCATGGCATGAGAAGAACGGAAATCATTATCTTGGAACCTTCTGGAGCGGTATGCCGGATCTGAACTTTGATCAGGAAGTTGTTCGCGAAGAGATGATGAAAATCGGGAAATTTTGGCTTGAACAAGGTTTTGACGGATTCCGTCTGGATGCAGCAAAACACATTTACGAGGATTTACAGAGTGACCGCAGTCCCGAAACCACTTCTAAAAATGTAGCATGGTGGCAGGAATTTCGAGCAGCGATGAATGAAGTGAAAGAAGATGCTTATATCGTAGGGGAAGTGTGGGAGAACTCCCCGGTATCCATTGCTCCTTATTTAGAAAATGCTTTTGATTCCGGCTTTAACTTTGGACTGGCTGATCAAATCATTGGGACAGTAAGCAGTGAGCAAAACGGCGGATTTTTGATTCAATGGGTCCGCAATTATGAGCTTTTCACCGAGAAATCACAAGGTGAATTTGTGGATGCGATATTCCTTGCTAACCATGATCAGAATCGTGTGATGAGTCAGCTCAGCGGGAATAAAGACCATGCACGTATGGCCGCAGCTATCCTGCTGACGCTACCGGGTAATCCATTCCTTTATTATGGGGAAGAGATTGGGATGAAGGGATCGAAACCGGATGAAGAAATCCGGGAGCCTATGCTGTGGAGTAAAAGCAGTGAAGGCAGCAAGGGACAAACGACTTGGGAGACGGCAAAACATAATCTGGATGATGATTCTGTGAATGTAGAAGTTCAGCTTACGGACCCGGCATCGCTTTTATCCCAGTATCGAAATCTAATTGAGTGGAGAACAGGAACAGCAGCGTTGCAAGATGGTGCGGTAGAAGACTATTCTGTAGAGGATGATCAGGTTCTTTCTTATATAAGAGCAACAGCAAGTGAGAAAGTGCTAGTTGTTCATAATCTATCAGGTGAAGCGAAAGAAGTAAGCTTGTCTGAAAAAGAGCCTCATTTCTCTGCACTATTACATCAGACGGATGATCGAGCTAGTTTCCAGAACGGTACAGTAAGCCTTCCTCCGTATAGTACAGTTATATTGAAGTAAGAAAAACCTTGTCTCCACGCTTGGAGGCAAGGTTTTTTGTGATGATTAGAAACACTGGATATATAAAATTTGCCATGTAGGAAATGCTTGAATGATTGGATAGGGCTGCGTTTGCAGGAACACAGTAACCGCAGGATTAGTGAAGAGTACAATCCCTAAACGAACAGTGAGATTAAATGGGTTAGGCCCTGTAATGATGACAGCCCAGCGATTTGTACAGAATGGGAGCGACCAAGGGAACCGTGCGCTTCGATATTCGGCGAGCTGAGATTCTGAGTCCGTCTCGGTAAGTTCTACCTCGTTATCTTCCTCCCTGGGACCACCAAGACCCGGCAAAATATTCCCGAGGATATTGCCGGGATTTGAAAGTCCACCAGGACCCAAAAGGCCGCCTATTCCTGGTGTTGGACCTATGGGACCAAATGGGCCTCCGCCTGGAAATCCGGGGAACCCGCCTGGCCCACCGCCTGGCCCGCCGCCCGGTCCACCACCGGGACCGCCACCCGGCCCACCGCCGGGACCACCACCAGGGAACCCGCCAGGAAAACCACCCCCACCCGGTATCTGCCAAGGTGATCCGCCGGGGCCCATTTGCTGACCGGATTGTGCTACAAGCGTTTGAGCTTGCGTTGGATTAGAAGTTAACAATTGATAATGCTGTAAAGCTTGGTATGGCGGGGAAGACAGCGAACCTAAAAGATTCGCAGGAACCGCCTGCGTTGCACCCGGTGTAGCAGTTAAACTCCCGATATTTATGGATCCTAATAAAGATTGGAGCGGAGCACTTCCTCCCTGACCAGGTGTCAGTGGAGTAGGTGAAGGAAAGGTGGAAAAAGACAAAACAATCAACTCCCATTCCGAATGTTGGTTCATAGCCTATGGTCATATATATGAACTGCGAATGGGATGGGTGCATCAGGATGTAATGAAGTTCCAAAATGCAGACGCAGCCGGTGAAAGATTTTTTCTTCTATATAAATACGTGCAAAGTCTAGTATCGTTTTCTTCCAGACCTGGAATGGGCATCGAGATGATATTGGCTGAGGTAGAAGAGAGCATACTCGCAGGTAGAAAGGTGAACGCATTTCCTAAAGAAACGGTCCTCAGCGCTGCTTGCGGCGTAGCGGCAGATACCCTTTTCCACAAATGAATATTTGTTCGTTCCGTAAATTGTTCCGTATATTTGCCAAGTAACCCATGGCTTTCATAGTCAACGAATAAGATTTGAGACAGATCGCTTGGTTTTACAGAATCGCTCATTAATAGAGGATGATTTTTTGCCGAAACAAGTACGAGCTGATCTTGCTGCAATAATACATAATCACTCGATTCTGGTTCCTGAGGGAGGGGCTGTTTTTCGGTACGTGCAAGTAAAAAAGAATCTTCTGCGTTCTCTTCTCCAGACGAATCTCCAATTAAGCTGCTTCTCACTGTAATTCCTGGATATTCTGATGCGAAATGACTCATCACTTCAGGCAAAACATTTTCAGCTGCAAGCGAATCGGTATGGATTAGAACATCCCCTTGTCCAAGCGAACTGAATTGCTGAACCGTTCGTTTGACTGTATCGGTAAGCGCAAGAATTTGTTTGGCATGAGGGAGGATAGCCCTTCCTGCATCGGTTAACATCATTCTTCCTTGTTGAGCACTATATATGGGAACACCCATGTCTTTCTCTAAGCTTTTCATATGGAAAGAAACCGTTGGCTGCTTCATTTGAAGTTCTCTAGCGACATCCGTTACTTTATTGTAACGATCAATGAGAACGAGAATTTGAAATTTGATTACATTCACATTCATTGGGTGGTACCTCACTTCTGTTCATTCATTTTACAAACGATATATATAGGATAGGAAACGATCAAAGAGGACAACCTCTAGTATAAACAAGCTATATGATCCTTCTGTTATAGAATAATTATATCAACTCATAGAAAAAATATATACATATTTAATAGCACGTTTACAAAACATAAATTTTATATTGATGCACTAGCTTTACAATAAAAACATAGTCAAACGTGGTAAACAAATAAACGCCACACACAATTTGGGGGAGGACAACCTAACATGTTCAAGAAAGCGAAAAAATTTCCTTTACTTATGACAACACTCGCAATGACTGTCGTACTGGCCGCTTGCGGTTCTGGCTCAGATACGGCTGGTTCTACAGATAATAAATTAAGCGGATCTATTCTTGCTGTTGGATCTTCAGCGCTTCAACCGTTGGTTGATCAAGCTGGACAAGATTTTATGGAAGTAGAAGGAAATGAAGAGATTACCGTACAAGTACAAGGCGGCGGTAGTGGAACAGGACTTACTCAAGTTGCTGACAAACAAGCCGATATCGGTAACTCCGATGTATTCGCAGAAGAAAAATTGGATGCTGAACAAGCGAAAACCTTGGTTGACCATCAAGTTGCAGTTGTAGGAATGTCTGTTGTAGCGAATAAAGATGTAGGTGTTAATGACCTGACTCAACAACAATTGGTTGATATCTTCACTGGTAAAATAACGAACTGGAAGGAAGTTGGCGGAGCAGATCAAAAAATTGTTATCGTTAACCGTCCAGCAAGTTCAGGAACTCGTGCTACTTTTGAAAAGTATGCTCTAGGTCAAAGTGCTCCTGAATTACAAGGATCTATTCAAGAAGATTCCTCCGGTACCGTTAAAAAAATCATTACTGAAACACCAGGTGCGATCGGATACCTAGCTCTGTCTTACCTTGATGATAGTATTACGGCCATTAAATACAATGGGGTAGAAGCTACCGTGGAGAACATTCAAACGGGTGAATATGCGGTATGGGCTTATGAACATATGTATACAAATGGCGAGCCGAATGAAGTGGTAAAAGCTTTCCTTGACTACATGCTGTCTGATGACATTCAAAAAACGTATGTAGTAGACCTTGGTTACATCCCTGTTAGCGATATGCAAGTTGTGCGTGACGCGGAAGGTAATATTACCGAGAAATAAGATAGAGTACATTTGTTAAACAATGAGATATAGATCGATAAGAGGCGGGCTGAATTGTTGCTCGACCTCTTTCGTTCGGTTTTTAGATGAGATACAGAATTATACTAAAATGATTTAAAAAGGATGGTTCTTGATGAGTGTAGCGAACACGGATCATGCGCACAAACCTCGCCCGAAACGGGAAAAGCATTATTATGAAGATTGGATCGGTAAAATATATACGTCCATCTGTGTAGTCTTTCTTATTGTAGTTATTATATCGATTGTCTTTTTTGTTGCTTCCAAAGGCTTAACTACTTTTATGAAAGATGGAGTGAGTCCACTAGAGTTCTTTACATCCGGAACTTGGAATCCGACAGGTGATGAACCTGCCTATGGCGCACTTCCGTTTATCGTAGGTTCCTTTACAGTAACGATTCTTGCTGCACTGATTGCAAGTCCTTTAGCATTATGTGCCGCTTTATTCATGACTGAGATTGTACCAGGTAAAGGAAAGCGAATCCTGCAGCCAGCCATTGAACTCTTGTCTGGTATTCCTTCTGTTGTTTATGGATTTGTTGGACTTACCGTCATTGTTCCACTGATCCGTTCGATCTTTGGAGGTACTGGGGTCGGTATTTTAGCAGGCTGTCTTGTGTTATCTGTCATGATTCTTCCCACGATTACAAGTATTATGGCAGATGCCATTACTTCTCTGCCTGGTGGTCTTAGAGAATCTTCCTATGCACTGGGTGCAACTCGCTGGCAAACCATAACAGGTGTAGTCATTCCTACGGTACTTCCTGCGCTCTTAACAGGAGTTGTTCTCGGAATGGCACGGGCTTTCGGTGAAGCACTTGCTGTACAGATGGTGATTGGTAATGCACCGCATGTTCCGAATTCACTTTTGGAATCTGCATCAACACTCACCAGTGTAATTACACTTAGCATGGGGAATACAGCTTCAGGTTCTGTTCATAATAACGCGCTGTGGAGTATGGCGCTTGTGCTTCTTCTTATGACCTTTATCTTTGTATTACTTGTTCGCTTGCTTGAAAGGAGAAATCGGGTATGATGAAGCCGAAAACAGTCGATCGAATTGCTACTGGGGTTATCGTTACCTTTGCACTTGCGATTGTGGCCATCCTGGTAGGTCTTCTTGGATTTATTATTTTCCGAGGAATTGGACATATCAGTTGGGATTTCCTAACTAGCAAACCACAAAATTTGCGGGCAGGTGGCGGGATTGGACCACAGCTATTTAACTCTATATACCTTCTCATCCTTACTCTGATTATTACGATCCCGCTTGGATGGGGAGCCGGAATTTATATGGCTGAATATGCGAAACCAGGTAGAATTACAAACATGATTCGCTTGGTCGTTGAGGTATTATCCTCCTTTCCGTCCATCGTTATCGGTCTTTTCGGTTTGCTTGTTCTCGTAAATACGTTTGGTTTTGGATTTTCTCTTCTGTCAGGTGCACTTGCACTTGCCGTATTCAACCTGCCGCTTATGGTTCGGACAACGGAGCAAGCTTTCCGTTCGGTTCCTAAAGCACAAAAAGAGGCTGGACTTGCTCTTGGTTTATCGAAGTGGAAGATTATCACTTCCATCCTGCTTCCTGTAGCTTTGCCAGCCATGATTACAGGAACGATTCTTGCAGCGGGCCGGATCTTTGGTGAAGCAGCTGCTCTGATGTTTACTGCAGGAATGAGTAGTCCGCCGCTCGACTTTACGAACTGGAATCCATTCAGTGAGAGATCTCCGCTGAATCCGATGCGCCCTGCAGAGACACTTGCCGTACACATCTGGAAAGTAAATAGTGAGCAGCTTAAACCGGATGCTGCTGAGATCGCAGCGGGTGCTTCTGCTGTTCTCGTGATTATGGTTCTGCTATTTAACTTATTCGCTCGCTGGCTTGGACGTTTTGTATATCGCCGGATGACTGCTGCGAAACGCATGAACTAATTTTTTTTTGTATATAGGGAGGTACAGCTGTAATGGCACAACAACCATTTAGTACAGAGGATCTAAGTGTTTTTTACGGGGAAAAAGAAGCGGTAAAAAAAATCAGTATGGAGTTTCCTGAGAATACGGTAACGGCACTGATTGGTCCTTCGGGATGCGGGAAATCCACCTTTCTTCGTTCATTAAATCGCATGAACGATGAGATTGCGGGTGCTAGAGTTACAGGTCATATATGGATGAACGGAAAAGATCTGAATGCACCGGGAACTGACGTAATTAAACTACGCCAACAAATCGGAATGGTGTGGCAGAAGCCGAATCCTTTTCACAAATCGATTTATAACAATATTGCGTTCGGACCTAAGTATCGTGGAGTGAAGAATAAGAAGCAACTCGATGAGATTGTGGAAAAAAGTCTGCGCCGTGCAGCGCTATGGGATGAGGTAAAAGATCGGCTTAAAGATTCAGCCCTTGCACTATCTGGTGGACAGCAGCAACGTCTATGTATTGCCCGTGCATTATCGGTTGAGCCGCAAATTCTTCTGCTCGATGAACCTGCATCTGCACTCGATCCGGTATCGACAGGGAAGATTGAGGAACTTATCACCGAACTTAAAAAAGAATTACGTATCGTCATCGTGACTCATAACATGCAGCAGGCAGCACGGATTTCAGATTATACCTCCTACTTCTACATGGGAAATCTGATTGAACGTGATGTAACGGAGAAAATTTTCTCCAATCCGACGAATCAGTCCACTCAAGAATATATTATGGGACGTTTCGGTTAAGAGTAGATTTTAATAGCTAACAATTTCAAATGGATAGTAAGACATGGCAAGGCCAAGGTTACCTTGAATAGGTGACCTTGGCCTTGTTGCCATATCATCTATATGATAAATTTTCATTCGTGATTAGTTCTTTCGAGCTCTAGCTTGTTCGAAAGAAGTTAGCACTCTTTATCAGCGTTGCCTCTCCCTTTATTCCGTAAAATGTCATAATCTGTTATATTTAGAAATGATTATTTACAAAAAAAAGGAAAGAGGCATTCATGATGTTACATAAACGTTATTCCCACTGGTGGGGAAAAGGGTTGCTGCTTGGCAGTATCGGTATATCCCGAATTGGGGATTTTATCTATCTTATTGCAATCAATATTCTCATTCTAAATATGACCGGTTCACCAGCTGCTGTCGCTGGACTTTGGATTATTGCTCCGCTTGCATCCATACTTACGAAATTTTGGTCTGGAAGTATTGTTGACCGCTATGATCAAAGAAAACTTATGATACTCACAGATGTCATTCGGGCAGTGCTTGTAGCCTTGCTGCCTTTATTATCTGATCTATGGATGATATACGGCTGCTTAATGTTTGTCAGCATGGCTTCATCTATTTTTCATCCTGCTTCACAGGCCTACATTGTTAGACTAATACCGGAAGAAGACCGGAAGCAGTTTAATGCTTTTCAAGGGTTGACCTCTTCTGGTGCTTTTCTGATCGGGCCTGCCATAATGGGAGTTATGCTTATGTATACAACACCTGATATGGCCATCTATTTGAATGCAGCTTCTTTTTTAATCTCGGCTGTGATTCTATTTTTTCTACCTAAACTTGATGTGAAGAAGACGGATTCTACTGGCAGTAGAAGTTTAACGATACGGATGGTTGTGAGTGACTGGGCAGAGGTGCTAGGATTCACTCGTATCGCATTTTATGTAATGTTTATATATAGCTTTTATCATTTGATTTTGCTGATAGGGATGGCTCTGGATTCTCAGGAAGTAGTGTTTATCATTCAAGTATTGGATTTATCGGAGCTGGAATATGGATTGATCATCAGTTTAACAGGGGCAGGCAGTGTTGCAGGAGCTTTTGTCAATTCTTTGCTGGTAAAATGGCTGCCACTGAAGCATATGATGGGAGGCGGGATGCTTCTTGTATCACTGGGATATTTGATTTTCTCGGTATCTGATTCTTTCACGGTGGCCACCCTGGGTTTTGTTCTGCTTGGATTCTTTTCTTCTTTTTCCAATACCGGAATGATTACTTTTTATCAAAATAATGTACCTGCTGAGTTGATGGGCAGAATCACGAGTGTATTTGGAATCCTGATTAGCTTACTGCAGATTATAGCTATTATTGTTTTTGGGGTTGTTGCTGAATTGTTTTCACTTAGGCTTTTATATTTGTCCATCTCAGTAGTGCTTATCGTTCTTTCTCTCGTGTTATGGGCAGCGAGTCTTAAGAAATCGGCAATCTCATATTACGAAGAAAAAGTGAACGTGAACCATTCAAGTTGATGCTGCATAGAACGGGTACGCAGCGGGGACAGTAGGGGGAATAAGTAAGAATATACGGATAATTACTTATATAGATCCCTTCGTTTGATGGATGTTAGAGTTATTATTGACACCGCCAACTTGTTTCGATTAATCTGAGTATTGCTATATTGGTAAGTAGCGAAACATTCAAATACCAAGGACAGAGAAGAGTGATATGCCCTTCTTCTGTCCTTTTTTGCGGGAGATTGCAGGGCATGCTTGCAGTCTTCACGTGTAATACATGCACACATGGGGGAGTACAACATGAGATTTAAAGACGTTTTTTCTATCATCGGGCCAGCAATGACGGGTCCATCGAGTTCCCATACAGCAGGAGCTGTTAAGCTTGGACGTATTGCTCGTCAGTGGCTTGGGGAACAACCAGTCGAAGCAAAAATGACGTTATATGGCTCTTTTGCAGATACATATCAAGGTCATGGTACTGATTTGGCTCTTATAAGTGGTCTAATGGATATGGCTACCGATGATCCCCGTATACCTGATGCAGAAGAATGGGCTGAGAAGCTTGGCATGCAGTATGAGATTGTGACAAGCGGACTTCCTGCTGCCCATCCCAATACAGTGAAATTTGAATTAAAGGTAAACGATCAGTCCTGTTCCATGATGGGAGCTTCAATTGGAGGAGGCAGCGTAGTCGTATCTCATTTAAATGATTTCCGAGTACAGCTGACGGGGGATTTCCCCGCACTTGTCCTTCGCCATATCGATAAAGCAGGGGTCATTGCTTCTGTTACTTCCATCATCAGTGAGTCGGGAGTTAACATTGGCTTTATGCAGGTAGACCGAAAAGCAAGAGAGGGCGAAGCATTAACTGCGATGGAGCTGGATACCGTTCCTTGTCCTGAGGTGCTGACGAAACTTATTCAGCTTCCAAATATTCTGGATTGTAAAGTAATTGATTTGAAAAAGGGGCTAATATAAGGATGCGTTTTAAACATCTAAGAGAACTTCATGCTATTTGTACCGAAGAAAATAAGACACTTGGCACCTTAATGATTGAAGAACAAGTAAAGGAAACAGGCACTTCTGAGACAGAAGTGGTTCAACAAATGGCTGATTATTACGAGATTATGAAACAAGCCGTTCATAAAGGGATGACGGAAGATACAACTTCCCGCAGCGGTCTCACTGGCGGGGATGGTCAGCGTGTTCGAGACTATTTGCAAAATAATCAAAGTTGTTCGGGAGATGCTTCCACTCTTGCCATGGCATATGCACTCGGCGTATCCGAAGTGAATGCATCTATGGGGCGAATTGTTGCGACTCCTACAGCCGGCTCGGCTGGAATTATTCCCGGTGTGTTTCTTAGTGCACAGGAACGGTTTGGCTGGAGCGATGAGCATATGGTGAATGGACTGTTTTGTGCCGGTGCGATTGGATATGTGATTGCGAATAACTCCTTTATTTCAGGCGCAGAAGGAGGTTGTCAGGCTGAAGTGGGTTCAGCCATTGGAATGGCAGCCGGTGCAATGGTTGAGCTGCGCGGAGGAACTCCTGAGCAGGTTGTCCATGCGGTAGGGATTGCACTGAAAAACACACTGGGGCTGATCTGTGATCCGGTAGCAGGACTTGTTGAGATCCCATGTATTGTTCGTAATGGCTTAGGTGCGGTAACTGCACTGGCGGCGGCAGATATGGCACTGGCAGGTGTAAGAAGTGCAATACCTTCTGATGAAGTGATCGATGTGATGCTGGAGGTGGGCAGTGCAATGCCAAGTCGCCACCGGGAAACAGCGCAAGGCGGTCTTGCTCAAACGCCGACAGGACGGAAGATTACCGAAAATTTAGCTAAGCCAAAGAAAACAACGCAAGACACGGAATTTAGCTCCAAAGAAAAATAATAAATATGGATGACGAAAAAAGCCGGAAAACGAAACGATGAGAGTTTCGCCTTCCGGCTTTCTATATATAGAATTGTTTTGATTTTGATTGCAAAGATGATTATTTGTTCATCAGTTCTCCAAGCAATTTGATCGAGTGGAGTCTCGCCTGATGATCATAGATCGGTGTAGTCATCATGAATTCGTCTGCACCCGTTTGAGCAAGGAAACGTTCGAGTTGTTCCCGAACACTGTCTTGGTTGCCAATCACCGAATAGCTAAGCTGGTTTTGAACGATCGCTTTCTCTTGCATGTTCCAATCGAGTTCGTCCACCGGCGGCTGCATGAGTCCAAAACGTCCGCGGATCATATTTAGGAATTGTCTCTTATGTGAAGTGGATAAGTAATGAGCCTCTTCATCCGTATCAGCAACAAAAGCGTTTAGAGCAACCATAGCATAAGGTTTATCCAGCACTTCAGATGGTCTGAAGCTTGACCGGTAAATATCAAGCGCAGGCAGTAAGTAATCTGGAGCGAAATGGCTCGCAAAAGAGAAAGGGAGACCTTTTCGTCCGGCAAGTTCTGCACTGAAACCACTTGAACCAAGCAGCCAAATCGGAATATCTAAATCACGTCCAGGATAGGCATGCACTTGCATAGACGAACTGGATGTCGGATGGAAGTAATTTTGTAGTTCTTCAAGACGCTGCGGGAAATCTTGTCCGTCACTGCCAGGTCCTCGGCGCAGTGCGCGAGAAGTCAGCTGATCAGAGCCGGGAGCACGGCCAAGTCCAAGATCAATCCGTCCAGGAAATAGAGATTCGAGTGTACCGAACTGTTCGGCAATCACAAGTGGAGCGTGATTAGGGAGCATTACGCCTCCGGAGCCGACGCGAATTCGTTTGGTTCCGCCAGCGATATGGCCGATGACAACCGAAGTAGCTGAGCTTGCGATCCCCGGCATGTTGTGATGCTCTGCAAGCCAGAATCGGTTATAACCCAATTCATCAGCTAGTTTTGCAATATCCAGGGAATTTTGCAGTGCCGTCTGGATGTTAGAGCCTTCCGTAACAGTGGCTAGGTCAAGGATAGAGAAAGGAATATCTTTTAACGATTTGCTTTGTGTTTGTGATTCAGTGTTCATGTGTGTACCTCCTGTACGCTAGGATTGTTTCTTCCTATATATAAGTCATTTGTGAATATGTAAATCGTAATCTTACTATTATAACATAAAATATAGATATATATATGTATGTGTGACAGTAGGGTAAAGTAGAAGATTTTATATTGGTAATTTTATGGAGGGATATAGACACCTTACACATCTAATAGGGTGAAATGAATATAACTAATTAAATAAAAGGGTCTTAGGAACGAAAAAAGTCGTCAGTTCTCTCTTGCTACAAAAGAGCTGACGACTTTTTTGATCTATTTCTGTTTTATTTTGAATCAATGATTTGAATCTCTTTTGCAGTAATAGTAGGAGGCATGGTATCCAATTGTTCGTTTTCGACCTTGAAGCGAATTATGGAACCCACCTTTATATCTTGGATATTAACATCAGTTTCGCTGACTTTTTTTAGGTCTAGCCAAAATAGATCATATTTTTGAGATCTAATGATGTCTTGAGACGATTGCTCAGTTATCTTGTTTAAATTAGACGCTATTTCAGGATTATCCAAATCTTCAGTGATTAATATTTGTTTGACAGTAGTTTTTTCTTGCTTACCTAATACGATGGCTTCCATTGTAAGAGTAGAATCTGTATGTTGCTTTACGCTATTGTTACTTACAGATTCGGCATTATTACAGGAGCCAACTAATAAAAAAGATATGATTAGTACAATAGGTACCAAGCGCATAATTTTACCTCCTTATTAATACAAGTAAAGACGATAGGCAGGTAACAAAAGTTCCAATATCTTTAATTTATTCTAGGTGGTGTACGCAACCTATATACTCCATATCCAATTCAGAACAAAACAAAAAGCTGAACGTGCGTGCTGATTTGTCAAAACGAGTGGTGTCGTTATTTGAGAGTCTAATTTAGACTCATGATACTTCATTAAGCTAACGGGCAGGATAGTTGAGTAGGCCAAAAACGAAATCTGGGACGTTGCTCCCTTTAAGTTATGCAATAGGGGAGGATAGTTTAATTCACTTCGCGAAGTTAGTGAAGGAGTCGTTACATACAATTTGCGAGCTTAAATAAACCCAGGAGGAAACTATGCAAAGAAGAACTGATGGCTCATTTTGATATGTATATCTGCCTTTCTTTATGGAGTGCGGTATTTATCAGCAACTATTTTTGGATCAGGTGTTTCTTCATGGAGCAGTCAATTATTTAATGCAATGTTAGAGTACGTAGGTGAAGGACCATTAATCAACTAATCCTTGTCTCTTTTCGTTATTTAAAGTAAGCGTATAAACGGGCATAGCATTGAGAAGGAAAGATAATGCAAAGGTGTGATTAAATGAAAGGAAAGTTTTATGAAATTACTGGAATAATATTTGTGGTTTTTTCTGGTCTTCTGTATACCTTGGAACGATGTGCAAACTGGATTTCTAATGGACTACGCGCACAAGGACTAGCATCTTTTTCTGGTGACGTACTTTCGAGCGAACCATGGGTGGATCTCAAAAATAATGTTTTTGTAATCTCTTTTCTGGTCATTGGAATTGTTGCTTTTTTGTATGGACTCTATAGAAATAATAAGTTTTGATATTAATCTTAGGAGATATTCTAAAAGTGAATGATGTTCTATTCGCGATTTGGCCTATTTTTGGACTATCATGATAATGGTCGGAGCAGTTTGTGGAGTATTTTTACTTGTTCTTATTATTAAAATATTGATAAAACTGAATTTATTGCTTGAACTAAAAATAAAAGCAAACAAATCCAATTAAATTCTTGACGCTACCATTTTTGTTCCTTGCATCTAAGAGGCAATTTATCACCTACATAACACTGTGAAGTAACGTTCAACTAACTGTAAAAACGATAGTTGAACACAGCAGGGAGCAACTTGCCAGTGGGTAGTTGCAAGCGGCAGGATAGTTTAGTTGGACAAAAGGTATACCTTATCATGGCGAATAAAGACAATAAACCCCTCAGCATAATGCCAAGGGGTTTATTGTCTTTATTTTACTTTGATATTTGATCAAATAATCAAAGAGTTCAGAGGAATATAATACGGTTACATCACACAGAATGTTACTACTCTATGATTTGCTTTGCTACCTCTTTTAGATAATCAGCACTCACATCAAGGTCTACTGAAAAAATAACATAGAGATGATCGTTAGATACTAAATTTACGACTTTTCTTGGTTCGCCATCTACAATTACTGCTTTATGGCCGTTGATTTCCTCTACATAGATTTCTGAAGAAGCATAAAGGTCAGAGTTTTTGAACATTTCTACTGTAGATTCTGGAGTTCCCTGTATATCGTTTTGGAAAATTTGAATCTCAGAACCACTTTTCAATTTATAATCAACTCTTGTTTGGACTTCATTACCATAATCAGTTGCCAGAGCGTTCAAATCAACAATTGGATTTTCACTAATTTCTGAAACTACCGCCTTAGAAATAGTATTACTAGAAAGAGGTTTATTCACCAAGTCCAAAGGTATATGATTTCCAGCATGATCCGCCTCTAGTAAAGGAGTAGTTGTGTAAGAGTAGTCAGCAGAAACATCAGAAGTTTGTTTAACTTCAGATGTAGTTGTTTTAGTTATTGTTTCATCACTGGCGTATGCATTAAAAGTGTAAACTCCTCCAAGAAGTAAGGCAGCAGCAAGACTAGTGGAAAGTATTTTTTTCTTCATTTTCATTTTTCTCCTTTATACTTTGAATTTTTAATATGAGTATACAATGCCCGTTTTCACTACGTATTGGTTGCTCTTATAACGCAAATCATATCTCCAATCATACCCGTCTCCGTTAGGTGTTGATCTGTAAAAAGTTTCAAAAGTAGTGCTACCAGAATGTCTATAATAAAATTGATCATACCCAACATTAACAACATATTTGTTCATACTTTTCCAAGTAGCTGGACCAGCAATACCATCAGCAGTAAGTCCTGCATTTGATTGATAGGATTTCACAGCTGTACCAGTACCACTACCATATTTCCCGTCAATATCACCTACTGTTGACTTTAATCCTGAAGACCATAGATTTGCTTGTAAAGACTCTACATATCCACCAGAAGAACCTGAACTCAGCGTCGGATAGATAGTAAAGATTTCAGCGCTAGCATTTCCTGCAATCAACAAACTTCCGACCAACATTACTGAAGATAATAGTGCTGTGTACCTCGTTTTTTTTGCAATAACCATTAAATAATTCTCTCCAATTCTTGATGTCATAACACTTATTTTGTTGTGATGGAATAGATATACACTTTATTAAAATATTAATAATATGTCAAGAATATTTTGGAAAATAAAATTAATATTTATGGAAATAACGTAAGTGCTTGATCAAAGCCAATATGACAGCGCAATACTTTCATTTGCTACGATCTATTTCTATTGTTTCTTATTAGACAAATAGCTAATTATATTCTAACGTCTTTTCTTTAAGCTACTCGGCAGAATAGTGCAATAAGTTATTGCGATAATCGCCATTGTATGATACCAAATGGTATTGTTAGTCAATTAGTTTTATAATTAATTTCAAGCGAGGTGACAACAAATGTGGAAGAGCAGTTTTATATCTGGTCTGGGACTGATTGCATTAAGTGGCATATTGTTCACATTAGAAAGATTTATTGCAGTTTTTAAATGGATTGGTGAATCGGCTCCAGTAAAAATAAACGGGTCTGGATCTTATACAACTGAACCAGCTATGCCTGGTGTGTTTGATAATCTATTTGTAGGGATTTTCTTGATACTTGGACTAGTTTTATTAATTATTGGGCTAAGTAAAGGAATAAAGAAGTCTGTTTGAAGTTATCCCTTTAACAAAAGCTGTCGATATGTAATACTGTGTTTTTAGGGAAAAATCCATTCTTCTTGAACTAACGAGTAAACGATAGTTCAAGAAGAAAAAGCAACCGATCAATAGACCGGTTGCTTTTTCTTTAAGCTATTTGGGCATCGCCTCAGACTAATTAAGAGAAGGTTTGTTATTTATAAATAACTCAACCTTGCTATTCTCTCCTAATAATTCTAGCGAGCTTGTCTTTTTAAAATTTTTACTAGTTTTCTCAAGAATTTCAATGGCTTCAGAGTTATCCTTGTTAACCAAAATAACATTCTCTAGAACGACTGTCCATACTCCGTTTACTAATTTAACAGGTACATTGTAAGTTGGAAGCTTTCCAGATTGTGAGAAAGTTTGAGTAAGTTCTACTGAATACTCTTCTTCATTTATTTTATTTGCATTTCCTACTTTAAAGGAAAGTAAAAGATCTGCATTTTCAGCTGTTTCATTTACTATACTATTCTTTAGAATCTCATAAGATGCGGATACGATATCTAATTGTTCCTCTTCAGAACCCCACTTAATATCTGTAGTCAATTCTGCAAATGTTGTTGCATCTAGATTTTGAGCTGCACTATACGCCGTATTTATTGTTTCTAGAACTCTTTGTTCATCACTAGAAACACTTGCACTTGCTGTCCCACCAATAGCCCCCATTAATAAAGACATTGTTAGACCGATTTTCCAAAACTTTTTCATGATGTTTCCCCCTGATAAATCTAGCTGTGTTTTAGATCTAGAGATGGTTTTATTCACCAATAACTCTAGCTTATTAGATAATAATGGATATTAATATTAATATCAACAAAATACTTTACTTTTGTCTCAACATGAATATTTAGATCTATTTTTTATTCCCTTAGTTCTAGTTTAACAATATGGTCGATAGCAATATTATGATTGCAAAAAATTAGAAGGTCTTACTACGAATCAAAATATTGGTTGAACTAACGAAAAAACGTTAGTTTAATCTAGTGTCTATAATCCTTCTATTAGTAGCAAACTAGAATTAATCGCTCTAGTAGGAGGTTATATTATGATTTTAAGTGAACTTTGGCATCATTACGAAGCAGACAAGCGAATTCAGGGGTTTAGCCCAAATACATTGAAAGCATATGCTTTACAGCTCAGGATGTTGGTTACAGATCTTGGGGATATAGATATTTCCGAGGTAACTCTGAACCTGTTGAAGGAATACCTAGCAAAGCAATCCAATCGATTAAAGCCCAGTAGTTTAGGGCACCGCATCCGTTTTGTGCGATCCTTATTCCGTTATGCATATGAAGAAACCTATTTACAGACTAACCCTTCGCTCAAATTACGTGAGCCAAAAATGGATAAGCGAATTCCTAAGTTTTTGATGGAGGAAGATGTAATTCATCTGAAGATTTCTTGCCAGACACAAAGAGAAAGAGCTCTACTAGAGTTTCTCTACAGCACTGGTTGCCGGATTGGAGAGGTCGAGAAATTAAATATGGAGGATTTAAACTGGGAGAATTGCTCTGCCATTGTAAACGGGAAGGGTTCAAAGCAAAGAGAAGTCTACTTCACCACGGAGTGTAAAGTATGGTTGAAGAAATATTTAGCAAGTCGAGAAGACTCCTGTAAAGCCTTGTTTGTAACTGATACCAATCCTGTTAAGCGAATGGCCATTCCAACGCTAAGGTGGGTATTAAAGCGATTAGCAGATCGCGGAGCCGTGGAGGCTAATGTGTATCCCCATCGATTCCGTCATACTTATGCATGCCAGCTGCTTGATAACGGGGCACCATTAGAGTTTATCCAAGGTATGCTGGGTCATGAAAAAGCCTCAACCACGCAAATCTATGCTCAGCTTCGTGGAGAGCGTCGGAGAGAACTGTATCGTCGATTTTTTTAGTAACAGAGGCGGATTATATTTAAGAGGTCCAACGACTTATTCAACTAAAGGACGAACGGTTGTGAAATACTATCCATTGCAATGCGTCATAAAAATAAACAAAAAAAGACTGCTGTAAAGACAGCAGCCCGTAATAAAACTTATATTATTCCGCTTTAACGAGGATTTTGACTTGGCTCTTTTCTTTTAGCAAACCTTCAAAACCTTGCTCAATCACATCATCAAGTTTAATGCGCTTTGTTACCAATTTGTCAGCAGGGAAGTAGCCTTTCTCCATAAGGTTGATTACCGCTGGGAATACATCACGGTATCCGATGATACCGGAGATACTGCGTTCTTGCATGACAATTTTATTAGGCTGAATCGGTGCTTCTTTTTCAAAAATGCTGACAATCATGAGTTCTCCGCCAATTCGGACAGCTTCGAGTGCTTGTTCGAGTACAGGCGGCACGCCTGTTACTTCGAATACTACATCAGCACCGCCATCTGTTAAGCGGTGGATTTCTTCCACTACATCATGGGTTTCTTTCGGATTAATGACTTGTGCTCCAAGTTCTATAGCTTTTGCGCTACGCTCAGCAGAGAGTTCCACTGCATATATTTCGGACGCACCAGATGCTTTTAGCGCTTCGATTACGAGTAGTCCGATAGGACCGGCACCGAAGACAACGGCTTTGTCGCCAACTTTCAGTTTACTTTGACGAACTGCATAAAGGGCAACGGCAGAAGGTTCAACCAAAGCGCCTTGTTCATAGGAAACCGTATCTGGAATTTTATGTACGATATGCTCGTCACAAGCAACATACTCAGAGAAACCGCCCCCGCCGCCGGCAAGACCGAGGAATCCCATTTTGTCGCAAAGATTATATTTACCTTGGCGACATGCTTTACATTTACCACAGTTGAAGATGGGTTCAACAACCACGCGATCTCCCTTTTGAAGACGAGTTACACCTTCTCCAACTTCAACGATTTGTCCAGAAAATTCATGTCCCATGACAACAGGCGCTTGCTCTCCCGTAATCGGATGAGGTTCGTCTGCTGGAATAAAGATCGGACCCGCTGTATATTCATGTAAGTCGCTGCCGCAAATGCCGCACCACTCGACTTTGATTTTCACTTTCCCAGGTAGAGCTTTTGGTTCGTCGATTTGTTCAATACGCAGATCTTTCACACCATGCCATCTAAGCGCTTTCATATCAAATCATCTCCTAAATAGAAAAGTTAGCTCGCAAGTAAATCAATAAAGCGGCCTGTTTCTTTCACTTTAGTTCTCATTTACTGCTCTACTTCACAGGAATATCATGTTCTTATTACAAAAAAACAATATTTTTTAGGAAACGTTTCCGATTCAAATATGTCACACTTTTTATATACTGTCAATTCTAAAATACCTTCTTACTGTGTATATAAGTTAATTTAAATGCTAGTTTAATACGTTTGTTCAGGAGGATATCTTGATATGATGGCAGCTGTGATATAATAAAAATAGAATCCTACTTCATCTAGGAAACAGGAAACGATTCCAGTTCAAAGAGAGGTTGCCGAGTGCGTGAATAATAATAAAGATCAGAAAGTTACAATAGAAGATGTAGCTAAAAAAGCGGGGGTTGGAATAGCGACCGTCTCGCGAGCTATTAATAATACAAGCGGCATCAGTGCCAAGACAAAGGCGAAAGTACTGGAAGCCATTGAAGAGCTAGGGTTCACCCCGAACACTTCGGCACAAAGTTTAAAAGTACGCCACACCCATCAGATTGCACTTGTGGTATCCGATATTCGCAATGCGATTATGCCTGAGATTGCTTGGTCTGTAGAGCAGACCGCCAAACATTATGGATATCGTGTAGTCCAAATCAATACTTCAGGAAATGCGAGAGCGGAGCTTGAAGCAATTCGAGAGGTGAAAAAACTCCATGTAGACGGAATGATCATTCTTCCGCTTGCTTACCCCAAAACGCTTGGAGATCTGATTAGTAAGTCTCCTGTACCGATATCCATTATTAATTATGGGAAAAAGCTAGGCCCTGAATATAAGGCAGATATTGTGTGTATGTCCAAGCAAGAAGGAAACCTGGTCATGGAGCATCTGCTGAAAATGGGACGGACGAGGATTGCTTATGCCGGAGCGGCCAAAGATATGATCGAAGAACGGTATTTTGCCTATGAGCGTGCGTTGCCGCAGGTTGATATTTCATTAACTTATTTCGGGGATGACTTTTCACTTCAGACGGGGATGGAGGCAGCGAGTTATTTTTATAGTCTTAAGGAAATGCCGGATGCGGTCTATGCTTGTAACGATATGATTGCGATTGGTATGGTGAATCGTTTCAAGGAATTGGGCGTTCGTGTTCCCGAGGATGTAGCTATTGTGGGTATTGATAATAATCTGTGGACGACGCTTACATCCCCTCAGATTAGTTCCGTTACGATATTAGGCGATGAGTGCGCTCGTCTAGCTACCGAACTGCTCATTAAGCGAATTAAGGAGAATAATCAGGCTCCCTATGAGAAAGTAGAGTTTGAACCAAGACTGATCGTGAGAGAATCCAGTGTATCGATGAAAAGATCTCCTTTATTATAAGAAGGCGAAGAGAATTCTTTTCAAAAGTGGGAAAAATAAAATTTTAACAGGGAATCACGCAAATTGCGGGGTTCTTTTCTGTTTTTTCTGGGATTTCTAATTCATATTCAGTTCATTATTTTTCGGTATATTTGGGTTACTCACAGTTAGAAACTTCTATTGAGATACATAAGTTTAGATCACAAAGTAAACTTTAGGTTTACACGGGGGATGCAGATGAGACAGGCTTTACATAAAAATTCATATTATCGATTATTTTTGGTCGGTATACTGAATCTGGCGGTTGATCTGGGTATCTTCTTTTTGCTTCATCTCTGCTTGGTACCTGTTGCCTCTGCTCAGATAATCGGCTATGTAGCTGGTATGCTTAACAGCTATGTTTGGAATCGAAACTTAACGTTTGTATCTATGAAAAAACGGAGTTTTGGTAAGCTGGTTCGTTTCATTTCTATACATATGATTACGCTGATGATATCCATAGGTTTACTACATGTAGTTTATTATTATTTCGGTATATCACTCTTTTACAGCAAGCTGCTGGCGACGGTCTGCAGTGTGATGGTGAGTTATTTGGGAAGTTCACTTTGGGTGTTTGAAGATAATGAAGAGCCGTCATCACAAGAGGATCATCATTTCGGGAGCCCTTGACTTACGTAGCCCTTAACTTACGTAGGGGCTTCTTTTTTTTATTTTTGTGAGAAAAAGTATAATGATAAGTGGATTGATTTTAAAATGACTTTAGATGTTTCAAACTATATGGATCATAGGGAGGACCTTAAGATAATGGCTAAAATTTTGGTGGTAGACGATGAAGCTCATATCCGGGAACTAATTGAATTATTTCTGAAACGGGAAGGTCTAGATGTCTACCAGGCAAAGAATGGAGAAGATGCGCTCACTGTGCTGGATTCCATGAAGCCTGATCTTGTGATTATAGATATTATGATGCCGGGTATGGACGGCTGGGAACTTTGCAGTCACTTGCGGGCGTGGAGCGATATTCCGATTCTCATGCTTACGGCTAAGGGAGAAACCGAGGATAAAGTAAAAGGTTTTGAACTCGGTACAGATGACTATATGGTGAAACCCTTTGCCCCTCAAGAGCTGGTAGTTAGAGTAAAAGCACTGCTCAAAAGATACCGGGTCTCCATGGACCAAACGGTAAAAGTAGGGAGACTTACACTAGATCGTCCTTCGTTCCAAGTTATATCGGAACAGTCTTCTGTGACACTGCCTCTTAAGGAATTTGAACTGCTGTATAAGCTGGCCAGTTATTCAGGAATTACCTTTACCAGGGAGCAGCTCATTGAAGATATTTGGGGGCTTGATTACGAAGGAGACGAGCGAACGGTAGACGTACACATTAAAAGACTGCGCGAGCGATTTCCTGATCATAAGACCGGTTTTCGGATTGTGACCATTCGAGGACTTGGTTATCGCCTCGAGGAACTTGTATGATCCGCAGTCTGTATGTGCGGGTTGTTCTTACTTTTATAGCAGTCACTGTTGTTAGTCTAATGATTTCATCATTCGTCGCCTTTCGTTGGTTTGAAAAGGATGTAAATCGCGATATGTCGGGTGAACTGATGGAAGAAGGAGCGAAAGTACAGCAATTGTATGATACGTGGCAACCGGAAGACTTATCGGTATTTGTTGAACAGACTTCAAGCCTCATGCGGGAGCTTCATATTACACTTGTCGGTCCGGATGGACAAAGGATAGATAGTGAAAATAAGGAGCAGAATCCACCGGTCAAACAGGGGAATTATACGGAAGCAGTGGATACGGTACTGAGCGGAGCAAATGCGATTATCCAGGAGGAAAGCCAAAGCGGAGGTCCGATGCGCCCGGTTGCGATAGGTGTACCTTTACAAACGACAGATGGGGTATACGCGATGTTTTTACAGCCTAATTTAAAACCGCAACGTGAGAATTTTAGGCGTACTAACACCATGATTAATTTGACATCTTTGCTTGTCGGCAGTTTTCTTATCCTGATGGCTTCGCGTTTTCTCGTAAGCCCGCTGAAGAAGATGACCAGTGCCACAAGGCAAATTGCCCGCGGTGATTTTAGAATCAACCTTCGTATGAAACGCAGAGATGAGATTGGGGAGCTGGCAGAAAGCATTCAGCTTATGGCCAGTGAACTCGGACAACTGGAACAGATGCGTAAGGATTTTGTATCGAATGTATCTCATGAAATGCAGACACCGCTCACTTCGATTCACGGCTTCTCCCAGGCACTCACGATTAGTGAACTTAGTGATAAAGAGCGAATTCGGTACGCAAGCATTATTGAAACGGAAAGCGAACGTTTATCCCGGCTCATTCGCAATCTACTGAGGCTGTCATCTCTCGATTCAGATAAACATCCTTTCCAGATCGAAGCATACAGGCTTGATCGTCAGCTGAGAGACGTTATTTTAACTTTGGAACCGATATGGACCAGCAAGTCGATCACTTTTCATCTCCATCTGCAGGAGCTCGTAATTCAGGCAGATCGGGATCAGCTCAGCCAGGTATGGACCAATCTGATTCATAATGCACTGAAGTTTTCTTCTGAAGGAGACAGCATCGAGATTTCAATGACTCGTGAACGGGGCTATGCCGTTATTGCTATTAAGGATCATGGAGAAGGGATGGCTAAAGAAGATTTACAGCGGATCTTCGAGAGATTTTATAAAGCCGATGCTTCCCGCAATCGTTATGAAGGCAGCGGACTGGGATTATCGATTGCGAAGAAGATTATTGATCTTCATGAGGGCCGAATTCAGGTGGAATCAGAGCTTGGAGTGGGGACGACTTTTAGAGTGTATCTTAGACTGTAGCAGGGGATTTCATATAGGGGGAGGCCTGTATCATTCATACTCAGTTCATAATGATTCAGTATAGTGACGCTATAAGAATCGTAGGGGAGTGAGCGAGGAAATGGAAGGGCAGGTCATGTACTCTATCGTGGTTCCCGTATATAACGAGGAAGAGATTATCCAGGTTACTTACAGTCGGCTCTCGAAGGTTATGGAGCAGGCGGGACGACCGTATGAACTCATTTTTGTGAATGATGGCAGCACAGATCACACGATGGATATTTTGACACAGGCTGCTCTGATCGACTCCTCCGTTCGGGTTATCGAATTCTCACGTCATTTTGGTCAGCAAATGGCAATAACAGCAGGAATGGATGCTGCAACAGGGCAGGCTATTATTGTTATGAATGCGGACTTGAAAGATCCGCCGGAACTAATCCATGACATGATCAAGCTGTGGAATCAAGGGTATGATGTCGTAAGTGCTAAACGAAGAGAACACGGGAATGAAACAGGAATGAAACGAGTGTCAGCTGCTGTGTACAACCGTATCCTGAAAGGGCTAACGAACAATAATATTCCCGTTGTTCCAAATGATTTCCGGCTGATTGACCGGAAGGTGAACGAAGCCATGAAGATGTTTCAGGAAAAGAACCGCATCGTTCGGGTGCTCGTCAGCTGGGTAGGCTTCAGACAGTTTGGGCTTGAATATGATCAAGAAGAACGGGATGCGGGACAAACCAAGTATCCATTACGTAAAAAGATGCAATTATTAGTGAAAAGTGTAACCTCTTTCTCTGATAATCTTGTCAAAATATCATCTTATGCAGGGATTTTCATCTCCTGTATTAGTTCTGTCAGCTTGCTCGTGACCCTATGCTTACATTTGTTTACGGATAACAAGGTAGCAGGGTGGGCATGGCTCCTATTGGTCGTACTCTTGCTTAATGGGATTATGATGATGATCCTCGGAGTAATCGGAGAATACATGGTTAGAATTTACGATGAATCAAGGGGCAGACCTCTATATATTGTGAGGGAGAAGATAGGGTTTGATGAGCAGGTAAGGAGCCAGCTAAAAGAAGAGGATCACACTCCAGAAGTTGAAAACTATGGACTCTCTGATGATCTTCCTTCTTTTACCGATATATCTTCGTATCAGAGATAAACCCATCATTCATGTATAAGCATATATATAGAAAAGACCCTCTATAAGACGATCTGTATAACAGATATCTAAGAGGGTCTTTGTTTGTATAATTAAATTGATCTGATTAAATAAATAAATTAATTCCCGATTGATCTGCTTGACCGAGATAATATCCAACTCCGCCAATTTTCACACCGTCAATGAGTTCTTCTTTCTGTATTCCCATCACATCCATAGACATCTGGCAAGCCACAAGCTCAATCCCTTGTTCTTTAGCCGTCTCCATTAAATCCTCAACGGACGAGATGTTATTCTTTTTCATAACGCCGCGAATCATCTTGGATCCGGCGCCTATCATATTCATGCGGGATAAAGGAAGTTTACGACTGCCGCGCGGCATCATGAGACCAAACATTTTGCCAAGGAAATCTTTTTTTACTTGTATAGGTTCCGATTTACGAAGGACATTCAGTCCCCAAAACGTGAAGAACATGGTGACTTTCTTGCCGCTTGCCGCAGCTCCATTCGCAATGATAAAGGAGGCAATGGCCTTATCTAATTCACCGCTGAATACGACCATGGTTGTTCCTTCGGGTGCTTTGGCAGGACTAGGGACTGTGCCTGGTGCCGGCGTTGCGTAAGTCTGATCTTCGCTCGTTGTTTCTTTTTTTCTCAAGATTGCTTTAATCTGTCCATCATGCATACGTTCCACCTGAAGCGTATCATGGTTAGACATGCGTGCAAAGGATTTTACATCTTCGTAAAAGCCCGGATCTGTTGCTGTGATTTGCAGCACTTGTCCTGGGCTTAGACCATCCATGGCTCGTTTGGCTTCGATAAGAGGTCCGGGACAAGATAAGCCGCAGGCATCCAGATGGATGTCGGCAGAAATGTTATTTTCAGATGCTTGCTTTGTCTCGTTTGGGTGAGCAGCATCTATGAAGTTCGAAGCTGCAGGTGCAGGAGTGGAGGAATCCATTTTCTTCTCCGGTTTGAATGCACTCATCTTGTATGTTTTGTACCCTCCTGTCAGATTGCGAACACGATAGCCATGCTGCTGTAAAATGCGGGCAGCGGTGTAGCCGCGCAGACCAACTTGGCAGTACACCCAGATTTCTTTATTAGGATCGAGTTCATGCATACGTTCTCTCAGCTCATCCACCGGAATATGTAGGGAACCAGGAATATGTCCGTTTTGATGCTCAATCGCAGATCTCACATCGACCAGTAAAGACTGACTAGAATCCATTTCACCCAGTTCATCTGGTGTAAATACATTCATTCTTCCTGCCACTACGTTCTCCGCAACGTAACCCAGCATATTTACAGGGTCCTTGGCAGAGGAGAAAGGGGGAGCATAGGCCAGATCAAGTTCAGTAAGGTCGGTAACGGTTCCGCCAAAATGGAGAACGGTCGCGATATCATCTATACGTTTGTCCACTCCCACTCTTCCCACCGCCTGTGCTCCGAGAATCACACCCTGCGGATCAAACAACAGCTTGATTGTCATTGGTGTTGCTCCAGGATAGTAAGCTGCATGTGCATTGGGGTGTACATAGACCGTATGGTAGTCGGTACCAAGCTCTTTCAGCTTCTTCTCGGTAAGTCCGGTTTGTGCACCCGTCAGTTGAAATACCTTAATAATGGATGTTCCGTGGCCGCCTTTATAAGTTGTCTTAAGTCCGGCAACTCGGTCTGCTGCAATTCGGCCTTGTTTATTGGCTGGTCCGGCAAGCGGAATCGCAGTAACTGCTCCGCCTTCATGAATCTCCACGGCATCACCGACCGCATAGATATTTGGTATATTGGTTTCTAGTGCTGTACTGACCTGTATATGACCGCGATTTCCAAGGGCAATGCCGCTGTCTTTTAGAAAACTGGTATCTGGTTTCACACCTACGGCGAGAATGACAAGGTCACTAGTGAGCACTCGGCCGCTGCGGAGCGAAAGGGTGACTTTGCCGTTTGTGTCATTAAAAGACTCTACCGTATCCTGAAATAACAACTCTACACCTTGTTGCTCCATTTCCTGAGCTAGGATATTCGACATTTCGCGGTCAAATGTACCGAGAAGCTGATCCGCTGACTGGACCACCGTTACTTCAAGTCCGGCTTCCTTAAGGTTCTCGGCCATTTCTACTCCAATATACCCTCCGCCTACAACGACGGCTGTTTTTGTCTCAGGAGAGATCACCTGTTTTTTAATCCGATCTGTGTCTGGAATGTTCCGAACCGTATGGATTTGGGGGTGGTCAATACCTGGCAGAGCAGGGCGGATCGGTGCTGCGCCTGGTGATAGGATGAGGGCATCATAACTCTCCTCATAGGTTCCTTTTTCAGCACTGCGAACGGTCACTGTTTTTCTTTCGGCATGGACAGCAATCACTTCGCTCTTGGTACGAATATCAAGGTTGAATCGCTGAGTCATTGCTTCCGGTGTCTGCACAATAAGCTTAGAACGATCAATGATGGTGTTTCCGATATAGTACGGTAATCCACAGTTAGCAAATGATATGTATTCATCTCGTTCAAACATGATGATATGTGCTTCTTCATCGAGCCTTCGTAGACGAGCAGCTGCAGATGCCCCGCCCGCTACGCCTCCTACAATGATGACTTTTTTACTCATTTATTTGTCCTCCTGAAAAAATAATTCCATCAGCCCTTTTACACGGGGGTCTTTCACTGTATAACGAACTTCAAGTCCATGTCGCTCGGTCTCGACGATGCCCATACTGCGTAGTTTCTGCAGATGCTGGGAGACCGTAGACTGTGGCAAACCAAGACATTCCTGCATGTAAGTCACATTACAGTGGCCTTTCGAGAGTAAACCTCTAATGATACAGAGTCTGACAGGATGAGCGAGTGCTTTCAGACATTCGGACATCTCGTTATATTGTTTAATATCGTTATCCATCATTTCACCTCAGTAATTTATATATTACTATATCGCAATATTACGTTATAGTGATATTAAAGTCAAACTTTGGGCAAAAGAAAACCCAAGCACTCGCATTTCTGCGAAGCTTGGGCCGAGGTTTCAATCCCGCTTTGTATGTTATTTATCCCTTCACTGCCTGAAGAACGGCATATCCATAGGCAGGTACAACAATGGAGATTTCGCCACTATTCACCGGTTGCTCCATACCAGAGAAGAGGTCAATATATTTATCGAATTTAACCGATATATTAAATTGCTCCGGTTCCTCCGATTTACTCATTAGCACAAGGATATTTTCCTTATCATTTTTCCGCTCAAAAACGATTCTTTTCCCTTGTGGTTCGGCTTCAATGAACTGAATCTCGCCCGTCCGAAGCGCAGCATGGTTTAGACGAAGACGTATTAGTTTTTGGTAGAAAGAGAATAGTTCCCGGTCTTGCTTTTCTTCGTCCCATTCCATACATTTACGGCAGTCTGGATCATATTCTCCATCCATTCCGATTTCGTCTCCATAATAAATGCACGGAGCACCAAGATACGTAAACTGGAAGAGTGCAGCAAGTTTCATTTTGCGCTTATCTCCATTACAAAGGGTTAGTAGACGAGCGGTATCATGACTATCCAGCAAGTTAAAGGCAACTTCAGAAGCCTGGAGCTGATATCTAGATAGCTGGCGACCGATCGAGTTAGCAAACTGGTAAGCATCCATCTTGTCGATTACAAAGAAATCATTAACCGCGTTGGTGAATGGATAGTTCATGGAGGCATCAAACTGATCTCCTTGCAGCCAAGGTGAGGATTCATTCCAAACTTCTCCGAGAATATAGGCGTCGGGGTTGGCTTTTTTGACCGTACTGCGGAACTCACGCCAGAACTGATGATCCACTTCATTCGCTACATCAAGACGCCAGCCGTCTGTCCCGACTTCTTTGATCCAATATTCGGCTACCTTCAGCAAATATTCTTTCACTTCCGGGTTTTCGGTGTTCAGTTTCGGCATCAGCGGTTCAAAAGAAAAGGTATCATATGTGGGAATGCCGTCTTCTACATCAATCGGAAATTTACGAACATGAAACCAATCTTTATATTTGGAATTCTCACCGTTCTCATGTAAGTCGACAAAAGGCTTGAATGTACGCCCAGAGTGATTAAATACAGCATCAAGCAATACGCGAATTCCGCGTTCGTGGCATAAGTTGACGAGCTTCTTAAGTGTATCTGCATCACCAAAGTGACGATCCACTCGTAAATAGTCTTCTGTATCATATTTATGATTGGTGGTAGCTTCAAACACAGGGGTAAAGTAGATCGCTGTTATACCAAGTTCAGATAAATAATCGAGATGATCAATTACACCTTGAAGATCACCGCCAAAGAAATTATCCCGTTCCGGCTTGCCGCCCCAAGGGAGGACTCCTTCCGGATCGTTGCTTGGATCTCCGTTAGCAAAACGCTCAGGAAAGATCTGATAGAACACAGCATCTTTAACCCAAGCGGGCGGGGTGAAGACATCAACCGGATTAATATAAGGGAACTCGAACATTCGGCTAGGGGTTTCTGGTTCTTCGTCTAAAAAGTCATTTTCATCCATCCATATCGATTCACTATCACTCTCCAGATGGAAAGCATAACGTAACCGGTGATAAGGTGGTTTTACTTCGCATGTAAAATAATCAAACATGGAATCAGATGTCCATTTTTTAAGAGGAAGATACATTTTTGTTTTCTCCCAGTCATATTTGTCACCGGCAAGAAGCGTTATTTGGTGGACATCGTCTCGTTTGGTACGAATCCGGAGATGGACCGTATCTTTGTCATATGCATAGGCCCAGTGCTGTTTAGGGTGATGATAGATAGCTTCTAATAACATGAGAGAACCTCCTAATAATGATGTGCAAAATAAGTAAGGGAATCTTAAAAAAATCCATACTGTTTATTTTTACCCACATTAAAAAAGGTACAACCTAAAGAGAGTCTAATTCTCCGAGGTTGTACCTGATAATCATCAGATAACATTGCCTTTAATTTATGTTTCTTCCACATTATGTATTACAAGTATATGATTTAATAATATACCATTTAGGTGAATTTATGCAATCGTGAGTGAGGAGTTATGCTAGATAGTTGAAGTTCATCCGGCCTTCATATTCATTCGAAGTACCGGATGAGGAGAGTTATAATAAATTATTTATATTTGCGCGAAGGACCTGGCAGGAGTATTTGAACAGTTTCATTTCCTCTTCTGCTAGCTGAAGCTCGATAACCTCTTCGATTCCTCTGCCTCCAATAATGGCAGGAACGCCAATACATATATCTTTTTGTCCGTATTCGCCATCTAGAATAGAAGAGACAGCGATAATTTTGTGATCATCCGTCAGGATGGAACGTGTAATGAACGCAATTGCACTGCCGATACCGAACTGGGTCGACCCTTTTCGGGTGAAAATCTCCCAGCCTGCATCCCGTGTCTTGCGGGAAATATCTGCAAGATCAAGATGTTTGAATCGTTCCTTATGCTGATCGAGGATATGAAGAATGGGTTTGCCGCCAATGGTAACATGAGACCAGGCCACAAATTGAGATTCGCCATGTTCTCCAAGTGCATATCCATGAACACTGCGCGGATCGATGGAGAAGATCTCCGATAGAATGGTTTTAAGTCTCGAAGAATCAATCGAAGTCCCTGTTCCAATGACTTGGCTTCTCGGTAGACCAGACAGTTTCCAGACTAGATAAGTAATGATATCCACGGGGTTCGCAGCTACTACAAATACACCTTCAAATCCGCTCTCCATAATAGGTGCCACAATATCTTTCGTAATCAGTACGGCTTCTTCTAAGATATCCAGCCGAGTCTGCCCTGGTTTTGGATTAGCACCTGCCGTAATAATAATGACATCCATATCTTTGCAATCAGCATAAGTTCCGGCATGTACCTTCGTCCGCTGATAAGTGAAATCCATGCTATGGGACAAATCGAGCGCTTGACCGAGTGCTTTCTCATAGGTTCGCCCGATGAGCATAATTTCACCTGCGATGGCTTGATTAATCATTGAGTATGCTGCACTCGAACCGACAAGACCTGCTCCAACAATCGCCACTTTTCCTGTTCTGCTTCGCATCACCCATCTGCCCTCCCGTTATAAACCGTCATGATGAATATAAACATGAAGTTCTTTCTGTTTCGTTATCATTATATTCTATGCATGCATCTATTCAACGTTACATAAGATAACATAATTTTTGTGTTTTTATCAATAATCAAACTATACTTTCTATTATTTAGGAGGTAATGTTACATGCTGATGACACAACAGAGCTAAAGGACATGAAGAAAGGAGAGGGTCCTGTCGAAAGACACAGGAGAAAAGTCATATTTTATACCTGACAAAACTTCTTACGATACCTCATTCTTAGAAGAATTACGCCAAAGGAAATAAGAAGGAAAGAACGAATTTAGAGTATAACAAGATTTATAGAGAGTCACCCGTGAGTGAAACGTCTTTATAACTACTTGTTACCTTAAATCAAGTTCTCAGCGTTATGAGATTGATTTAACTAATCCATTAGATAAGACTGTTGCTCGCGCAAACAACAGTTCTTAAGACGCCCTTATCCATAATGTTGACCAAAGCAGGCATTGTTCATGACGAATGTTTTTACAAACAAATCGATTGTAAAATCCGGGAGGTAATGAATATGAATATGCATTTGAATGGTAACGAAACAGGAGCAACGACGGAGACTGCAAAAGAACTGGGTATTGGAGCGAGCACACTTCGTAAATATGCGGCGGCACTGGAAGAGCAAGGGCACCATTTTGAACGTGCGGCAAACAAATCAAGATTATTTGGCAACCGTGATATCGAGCGGGTGAAAACTCTAATGACGCTTCTTCGTGAGCAGAACCTACCTTTGCAAGATGCGGCTGTTATTGTCATGGAGATCGGCAGTGAGAAAGCAGCTGCTGCAAAAGAGATCGTGAACCCAGCATTGGCACACAATGCAGCTTCATCGGTTCAGACGCATTCGCTTGTAGAGCAGAAACAAGTTCTTCAGACAGCAGGGGTGACTTCTGCACAAATAGAACAAATGAATGTAGAATGGCAGATGCTCCAAGAGCGTATGGTAGAGCTTGAACAGGAGCAAGCAAAACTTCGAAAACAAAATGATGAACTGCAAGTGCTGGTGGGAGAACAACAAACATGGATGCGAGAGAAGCTGGAAGAGGATCGAGATCGCCAGCTAATTACGAATTTACGCAGTTATCAAGGACGTAAACAGAAGCCGAAGACCAAGGGACATTCCCTCCGAATGTTGTTTGGGTTACTCCCGAAAAGCAGGAGGGAGGCGTGATGATGAGCAGGGGCGTGATGAAGATGACAACAAAATCGTTATGCCGGATTCATCATAGACAGTTTCTTCGCTCACCTTATCGTCTGAAAGATACAGTTCAAATTACAGGACCTCCCGTAACTGAGGGTTTTTATTTTTAGATATTTAGAGTTACAATAGAAAGGAGGATTCGATAAAAGCGACAAGGAGAGCCACAAATGATTATTTTAAAAAGTAAAGATGAGATTCAATATATGAAGAAGGCTGGCGAGATTCTTGCCGCTTGTCATAGAGAGATTGCAGGGCTCATTCGCCCAGGCATTCAAACTCAAGAAATTGATGCATTTGCAGAGAGCTTTATGAAAAAGCATGGTGCAACACCAGAGCAAAAAGGGTATAACGGATATCCATATGCAACTTGTGCCTCGGTTAATGACGTGATCTGTCACGGTTTCCCTGGGAAATACGCGCTGAAAGACGGGGATATCGTTACCATTGATATGGTTGTTAATCTGGATGGCTGGCTTGCGGATTCCGCATGGTCTTATGCTGTAGGTAATGTATCAGAATCAGCACAGAAGCTGCTGGATGTAACAAAAACTTCCTTATATAAAGGAATTGAAAAAGCCGTAATCGGCAACCGGATCGGGGATATCTCGAATGCTATTCAGGTATATGCGGAAGGAGTAGGATTTTCTGTAGTACGTGAATTTATTGGGCACGGGATCGGACAAGATATGCATGAAGAACCGCAAGTACCTCACTATGGACCTGCTGGACGCGGTCCGCGTCTGAAAGAAGGCATGGTGATCACGATTGAACCGATGCTGAACATCGGAACATATCGCAGCAAGTTAGACAGTGATGGCTGGACTGCCCGCACACAGGATGGCGAATTGTCCGCTCAATATGAGCATACCATTGCGATTACCGCAGATGGTCCTATTATTTTGACTGAACAATAAGCAGATACCGGTAAATGAGATGTGAGGAGAAGAGACGTACTTTTCCCATATACTCTAGGTAGGTAAGTAGATCATTACTTAAGAAACAGGACTCCTTTTATCCTCCACATAAAGAGAGCCCTGTTTCTTTGTGTTTTCTTTTATTATAGAAGATCGGATAGTTACATTACGCACAGACAATAATAGCAACATACCATAAGATGAAGCGGACGCTTTGCGGGACGACGAACGTAAGTATTGTGAGAAAGGATGTCTGCATAAAATGAGTAGCCGCAAAAGTAAACGCACATTCAGTAGTCCCCTGTTATGGGGAGCAGGAATTGTCGTTATTTTATTGATACTACTAGCAGTGGTAAATGGAAGTGAGAAGGAAGAAGAGTCCAAGGTACTCACTGCGGTAACGAACGAAGAAGTGTCCACCTTTTTGGAGCATGACGAGTCGGGGTTTCTATATGTGGGCCGTCCCACATGTCCAGCTTGTCGTCAGTTTATGCCCCTGCTAGAGGATGCTATACAAAGTACGGGTCAGACGGTGTATTATTACAATACAGATGAAGGCCGTGAGCAAGATGAAGAGAAATTAGGAACGTTGTTAGACCAGCTTAAGATTGAATCTGTACCTGCTCTTCTCTATATAGAGAATGGCGAAGAAGCGGACAGGTTAACGCCAGGAACGATGGATCAGGAAGCCATCGATGCTTTTTTAAATAGCAAAAAGTAAAAAGCTCTAGAAATTGAACACATCCGGTGTTCGATTCCAGAGCTTTTTTATCGACTTAAGAACTCGTTGAAGACTCCTTGGCCTCAAAAGTTTCATTGTAATGCCGCAGCATATACAGCCGCCAGTGAAGTAGCATCCCAAAAGCCAAAACAAAAAATAAGGCTCCTGTCTGAACTACGGTTATATAATTTTGTATAAATTCATGGAGTAGTAAGCGAACCGTAAGCAAACCTAATAAGATGAACATAAAGCTTTTGGAACTAGAAACATAGATCTGCCCATCTCTTTTCTCAAATTTGGTGCTTTTAATGAGCGGGTATGCAAATAAAAACCAACCAACCAAAAAAGCAACAACGGCCCATAGAAACGGAAAGTGTGTCTGTGGCACGACAAACATCAAGAATCCAGTGCTCATACCGAGGGGAGGAATGATAATCTTCCGTTTGGTAATGGGTCTGTTTGCTGCTTTCATGCGAATAAAAATGGCACTGAGCGCAATGAAGATCATACCAATGGTTGCTGCGATTTGTAAAAATGAAGAGCTTATCGGCACGTATAGGACCTCTCTTTTACTTAAAATCAAATTTTCTTCATTATATCATATCTTCACTAAAACACTCTTACCGAGTTGTTTGTGATTCGGATGTGAACCACGTTTCTTTTCATTTCTTACCACCCGAATTATACTTAGACTGTGCTTGCCAAAATAAAGATAGATAAAGATATAGAGGATGGTGAACACTTGAAATCTGGTGTCTGGAAAACGACCGTAATTCTTGGGATATTAGTGCTGGTTTTAGTCCTTGTAAACTATCCTACGATTCAGTGGAGAGCAAACCCGAGTCGGACGATAGATATTGCTATTATTGATAAATCAGTATCGGATATGAATTATAACGAGCATAAAGGTCTTACTTGGATCTTAAACCAGCAAAAAATAAGGGACCGAAATGGTTATACCTATGTTAATGATGAGAGCTATTACGGATTTAACCCAAGCGCTGCAAATAATATCCAGTCCCTTCCTTCTACGCTGCGAGGGAAAGATCTGATCTATGCAGCAGATACATATGGAATATACAAACAGGAACAACAAGCAGATCAGACATATAAACAAAAGTTAATCTATGGCGGAATGAAAATAGAGGATGTCCAAAAAATACAGTATGCGACGGCAACAGGAACTACTTTTATCGGAGAATATAATATTCTTGGCGCGCCTACAGATGAGGGAGTCAGACAACAACTTGAAAATATGCTTGGTATACATTGGTCTGGTTGGAAGGGGAGATATTACTCAGAATTAGCGGATGTATCGATCCCTATGAAACAGGGGTACGCTCTTGCAACAGGGAAAGAATGGGCCTATCAGGGAGAGGGAATCTTATTCATTGATGAAAAAGAGAACATGGTGGTATTGGATAGCAGCGATCTAGATGCTCATTCGTTTGGAGTTGAGTTCTCGGAAAAAGGGTACGAGTGGAGCCAGATGAAAGGGAAGACGAGCTATCATGGATGGTTTGATATTGTAGAACCTCGCAAAAGGGCAGAGGTACTGGCAGAGTATACGATGGATTTGTCCGACGCAGGAGCGAAGAAATTAAAGTCTGCAGGGATTCCAGATCATTTTCCTGCAATTACTCGGTTTAATCATACGACACATTATTCTTACTATTTTTCGGGAGATTATGCAAACCGCGTGGACACGCCTTACCCTACTCAGTATATAGGCTGGGATGTGGTCATGAGATTCTTTATTCCAAGAACGCATCAAAATGCATTCTACTGGGAAATATACGTTCCGGTTATGAAGCAGATCTTCAGTGAGATCAAAGCATCATCGTAAGACACAGGAAATGAAGCAGGTCGTTGTCGTAACAAAGGGGCCTGTCTTGACAAATGAAACTGTCACCATTATAGTAACATTTTTACATGTATTACCAACAACGGGCAGAGTCTGGTTTGATTTTAGGCGGTTTGCGTAACATAATAGGGTAGAAACAGATAAGCACGGTAAGATTATGGGAGGGCAGGATAATGAACAGTGAGTTTACCATTGCGGTGCATGGTCTGTTGTATCTGGGAGTCCGAGAAGGACGTATTGCAAATAGTGAAGATATTGCCGCTAGTGTAACAACTCATCCAGCCAGAGTACGTAAAGTTCTGAGTGTACTCCGTAAGCATAGATATGTGACAACAAAAGAAGGAGCTCACGGCGGATATATGCTTAGCAGTAATCCCTGTGATGTTAGGTTAGGAGATTTATATCGATTATTTGCACTGGGTTCCTTTGCTCCGCACTGGCGTTCCGGGGACGAGGATTCGAATTGTGTAGTCTCTTCGAATATCAAGGAAGTCATGGGCACTATTTACGAGGATGGAGAACGGGTAGTAGAACTGTACCTCGATAGTATCACACTTGAAGAAGTACAGAAGAGGTTAACAGATAAAGAAAAACATCGTATGAATCGTCTTCAATAAAGGAAGACAGAATACGTAAAGTCTGGCTGAGAAGCCGGGCTTTTTTTATTTTAATTTTCCTTTATTAGATTTTATAATACAATAATTACCATGAGATAATGGAAATGGAAGGAATGGTGCGAGATTTATGAAGGAGTATATCCTCTTTTTACATAGAAATGAGCAGTTACTGTTTACGTTAGCCTATAGCTTAACGAGAGATTTAGATCAGGCTGGAGAGTTGCTTGCTGAAGGTGTGGCCGTTTATTGGTCTAAGCTAAAAGAAGACGAGCAACAGAATGGAACTATATCTCTGATACGAGAAGAAGTAGAGGATAAGGATACAATCTTCGTCTCACAAATGTACGGAATCTTCTCAGCTTTGGTACAAAACAATGTTCAATACAAGAGAAATGAGAATCTAAGTAATCATGGGATAGAGCATCAGATGGTCAGCGATCGGTCGCTGGCACTGGAGGAGTCCATATCTACATTGAAAAATGAACTTCGTTCCATATTTCTATTAATCTATTTGTTTGGCTGGGAGAATGAGAGAATTGCCACTTATACGGATTCAACTATTCAGATAGTAGAGAAGAAACAGAATGAAGTAATTTCTATATCTCACCGTAGAATGTCTTCTCGTTTTGGAGAGATCAATCCTCTTTTTCTAAATCGCCACTTTGAGAAAGAACGAGCAGCAATTGCTAGTGTCGAGAAAGAGTTTATTAGGTGTTACATAGTAAAAGGACTTTCCCCAGCTGGACTAAAGAAAGGAAACAAAATGAGAAGGAGAAAAAGCAGGAAAACTTGGTTTCTTGGCATGATGGGGATTGTTGCAGCGGCGGTACTTCTGTTGTCCATTACTGGTTTTCCAAAGCTCCTATTACAAGATAACGCAAAAGATAGGCTTGCTTCTATTCCGGATGGACAAGTAAGTACAATCGAAGCAGATGTAAGTTATTTCAAGGAAGCTGCGATTCAGGAGGCGACGTTATTAAAGAGATTAAATTCAGCAATGGGTCAGTCTGAATATCTCGGCTATCAGCCTGAATATCTTGGGTATACGGTACGACAGAAAGGAATTCGTCTGACCATTGATGGAATGATGACTATGGGGAGTGAAACGGTCATTTGGTATTCCCTCGAAAATGAGGAGGGAGACGAAACACCCAAAATTATAGATGGGACTATGGATTCCATTCATTCGGATGAGTTTAGTGGATCAATAGGGATTATTCGAAATCATAGAGAACTGACAACTGACTCGCTGTCCAAAGTTCAAGGACAGATTATATTCTCTAGATTAGATACATCAGACTTTAAACCCGAACTGAAGCAGCCGCAGCCTGCTTTATTAAAATTAGACGTATACTTAGGCCAAAAACAGTCCAACTATACCGTTTATCAAATCGAAATTCCTGCTGGAGAGGCTGATGATTCTTCAATGATAAAAGGAATGAATAAGCGCATAGAAATCAATGGATATACGATTACACTAACTGATGTGAAATATACCAAGTATGTAACCGAAGTGAAGTGGGAGCCTGATCGAGCTAATCCCAAAGTTATTGATCAATTAGTAGAGCCAATGCTTCTAATGAAAGTAGGAGAAGAGGAACGGCATTTTCCTGCCGTAAGAACAAGTGCAGATGGAAGGACCATTTATTTTCCTACACTAGCATATGAGGGCTATCTTAACACTACTGAGTTTCAAATAAGCGGTGCGTTAACGGCACTTGAAAATCAAGAATTCATTGTGAATACGGATCAAGGTGAATTAATAGATGAACCTACATCTTTTGATGGGACTTACGAGATAGAGAAAGATGCAGACAAAGGGACCATAACTTTTCATTATACAATTACTGATCAAGAGAACTGGTTGTTCCTTAAAAATCAGTATACGGATGACTCAGGCAGCCAGCATGATGTTCTTGAGAAAAAACGGGCACAGAATCAGTTCTCATATACGTTCTCTGATCAAGAATATAGTCAGCCTTTGCACTTCTCCGTTATGGGCTATCCAGATCAAATTGTACAGGAAGCAAAAGTGATGATTAATGAATAAATGCATTCACTAAAGGAGGAGTTCGATATTGAATCCATACCATTCATATAAGGACGAAGAGTTAACGACAGCTGTGAATCAGGCTGATTTCGGGGCGTACGAAGAGCTGCTAGACCGAAAAACAGTAGATTTATATCGGATTAGTTCTGCTCTTACGAGAGAAAATACACGGGCAGAACAGTTGCTTCAGGATACAATTGCTGCCGGTTGGTATGAATGCAGGAAGAGCGAAGATCAAGAAATCGATGTACCGCTCCTTTTAGTGCAGACGCTGCTAATACAAGACAAGCAAAGGCAAGGCAGGAGTCGGCAGAACTTGTCCTCTATGGAAGTCACCTCGATGGGAGCAAATTCTATGGAATCAAGAGATGCTGAAGAGAACTCAAGCAAATCTCTCCCAGTGAAACAGATGGTAAGCCAGCGGTCGAAGCTAATAGAGCAGTCGATTGATCGCATGCCCACTTCCGTAAGACAAGTGTTCCTGCTGTCCTATCTAGCAGAGAAAGACAGGTCTACAATTGCATCATACATAGGGAAGACAGAAAAGATTGTGACTCGGTACTTGCAACAAGCGATGACGATAATCGCAAGAGAGCTTGGGGAGAAAGGTGAGGATATACACTCATCCTCGCTGCGGAAGCATTTTGAAGAAGAGCGAGAACGGATCGAGATTAATCTACATACGGGAAAGGTAGAAGCTGCTGTTCAGCAAGGATTGAGAGAGGCAAGAAAAGAAAGAAGTTCCAATCAACACTCGAAGCGTAGGGTCTACCGATGGTCTTTTATTGGTGCCATGCTGCTGCTTATCGTATCTGCTGCTGTATTCTATATGATTACAGATAGTCGTTCCCAAGCTGATTTACATCAGCCGCTGAATGCGGAAGGAACTTTGGTTACACCGGATATGAGTTACTGGAAACGTACAATGAAGCAGGAACCGGGCTTAGAAAAGCGTTTGAACGAAGAGGATTATTTGCCGATTGGAAAAGTGCTGCCAGAAAACAATGGGTTGAGGCTCATTATAGATGGAGCAATGGATACGAGTACCGGCTTCATTCTATGGTATACGCTTGAAAATGTAGGAGGAACAGAAGCACCTTTGCTCGATAATGGGCTCATAAGAAATCGCTCTAACGAAAATATAATTGGATCTGGTGATTCCGGTGAGGAAGGTATCCAATATGTAACAAAAGGAAATAAGACGCAGGGCAGGCTGACCTTGTCATTATCTAACAATGCGACGACTGACTTACTTGCAGTTGAGAAAGAAGTAACCATCACGGCGAACGCCGATGATGAGAGATTTCGGTATGCTGAGTTTGTGATGGATCATCCTGTTTTTCCAGAAAAGCCGAAGAAAACAATTGAAGTGAATGAGCACTTTACCATTCAAGAGCAGGAGTATTATATCAAATATATTTCTTTGTCTACTCAAAATACAAGGGTACGTGTAGAAGCAGTGGGAGCAAAAAATCAATCTGAAGCGGATGATGCTGTAGAACGCTTAGTAGAGCCAAGTCTGTATGTAGTAAATAAGAGCTTTCTAGGTACGAGCAGAAAATCGCATTCATTACTGGAGAGCTATGGCTCTGATCTTATTTTTGATTCGATCTATTATGAGGAGTACACGGAGCTTAGCCTCCAAGTTGAAGGGTTTAAGAAACATGAGGGGGATTTTGCGTCATTTATTATAGATTCGAGCACAGGTGGAGTTATACATAGTGATATGAATCTACCAAAATATATGAGGATTTCAACACCGACAAATGAGGAAACACTTTACCTGCACTATCCAATAGAGAATAGAGATCGTTATGGGATATACGGAAACTTTATGGATGGGGAGGGCAATCGCTATCAGATTAACGGCGCAATCAAGAAGAAAGATGAAATCTTGTACAAACTTCCGAATGTACCTTATATCCAGCCTCTCCAATTTCGCTTTTATGAGATAAATACAGATGAACTCGAACTGATTCAAAATGAAGAAGAGCTTCCAAATGTACAGAACCGACTTATTATTCCAATGGTAAAGATGTAATGGCATGAGCTAATAAATCATTATATGAACCATGAACAATACAGAAAGGTGATGAGATATAACATTGAATACACATCATCAATTATCAGACGAACAACAATCTCATGCAACAGGTACTGGGGAAATGACAGCATATGCTGAGTTAATACAGCACAGAGCCTCTGAATTATACAAAGTAAGTTATGCACTGACCAGAGAACATGTAGGGGCAGAACAGTTACTTCGACATACAATTGCTGCTGTCTGGTATGAATGCAGAAAAAATAAAGATCAAGAAATTGATGTACCGCTCCTTTTAGTGCAGACGCTGCTAATACAAGACAAGCAAAGGCAAGGGAGGAGTCGGCAGAACTTGTCCTCTATGGAAGTCACCTCGATGGGAGCAACTTCTATAGGGTCAAGAGTCGCAGATGAGAATCCAAGCGAATCTCTTCCAGTGAAACAGATGATAAGCCAGCAGTCGAAGCAAATAGAGCAGGCGATTAATCGCATGCCTACTTCCGTAAGGCAAGTGTTCCTGCTGACCTATCTTGCAGAGAAAGACAGCTCCGAAATTGCAACATACATAGGGAAGAGAGAAAAGATCGTGACTCAGCGTTTACAGCAAGCGATGACGATACTTGCAAAGGAGATTGGAGAAAACAGCGAGGATATGCTTCGATCCTTGCTGCGGAAGCATTTTGAAGGAGAGAGAGAAATACTGCTGTTAAACCTAGCAGAAAGGAAGTGGGAATCTGCTGTGCTTCAAGGCTTGCAGGATGCAAGGGAGGGTGAAAAACCACCGACGCGTACAACGAATATAGTAGGTTGGTCTATTAGTGGGGTCATTGCGGTTCTTGCTGTCATGCTCTTTGTTTTCAATCCATGGGCTCCAGAAAAAATCCATGAGGCATTGAATCGGGAAGGAACACTTGTTGTACCTGATCTGAGTTACATGATGGAGACAGGAGAGGAAAATAATCTTATCAAGGAAAAAATAGATGACGGTGACTATGTAGAGCTGGGTCAGGTGATGGAGACAGATAACGGTGTGCGTCTCATATTGGATGCAGCCATGAACTATGGGAGAGAGAAATTATTTTGGTACACCCTTGAGAAGGGGGAACTGCAACATATTCCTTTCATATCAAGGGGAGAAATCATGGATGCAAGTGAAACAGACTTAATTGGGAATCTTCAAGGAACTAGAAACCTTACAAGTGAGAGCGATTCATCCTTGAAAGGGATGATGTTATTAACTAAAAATGATAGCTCTCTGCTGAAGTCTACTGAAGGGGCACTAATAAAGTTCGTAATTGAAACTCAGGAGGATCAACGTAACCGTACCTATAGTCTTTCTACGCCTTATCCTAAACTGCCGGAAGAGGAAGCGAAACATGTGATACTGCGCGATAGCTTCACTGTGGAGGGACAATCTTTTGAATTAACTGAGCTGATTATGACAACGGAGTATACCCAAGTGAGATTGAAACCAGATCCTGAGAATAGGTATAGTATCGACAGTATAGATAGCATTGTTCTAGAAACAGGGACTGACGATAACCGCCGTGGATATGGAACCTTTGAACTGGGAGTCGATTATCTTCTCTTTCCATCCATTTATTATGAAGAATTTGATCATCTGCAGCTTAGCATGGAAGAGACCTTAGCGAATGTTGATCCTGTTCTAGTAATCGATACAGACAAGGGCAAGATTGTCTCCTCACCTAAAGATTCAGCAGATATTACTACCGAATTATCTATTGATCAAAGCACGATCGAAGATGGTTATTTTACAGTCAATTTTCCAAACTGGAAAGAAACAGATTTTCATGTTTCCAATCAGTATGAAGATGCGGCAGGGAGTTCTTATTTTGTTCAGGATAATGAGTATAGTGTAGAAGACAGGACTACTTCTTTAAAACTGAATGATTTTAGCCATGTTCAGCCATTAACCTTTCATTTGACATCTTATTCAGATACTACCGAGAATAACTCGATGCGAATCAGTATCCCACTCATTGGTTCTACAGATAACGTAAAGGAGTAAATAAATCCATGGCAAAAATAAATCGAGGGCGCTACACAGCGAAAATGGAACAAGGATATGCCGTTCTTATCATTGGCATGCGGGTGAATAAACTGTGGGCGATACCGTCTTGGCTACCTGTATTCACCGCCATGGGCCGGATGATTCGTGAGCTATATACGAATAAGGAATGGGGATTCTTATCTGCTGAATTCATGTTCACAGCCCGTGGTCCTACCGTCATCCAGTATTGGCGCTCGTTTGGCGATATGGAGCGATATGCTAAAGAAGGGGGCATTCATCTAAAAGCCTGGCGTGAATTTAACCAGCTCTCTCGTAAGACAGATGCGGTAGGAATTTACCATGAGAGCTATCTTATTGAGCCAGGACAATATGAAAATGTGTACGTTAATATGCCGTCCTTTGGACTTGGTAAGGCGGGGAACTTGATTCCAGCCGATCCGCATCAAGCTGCAAGGGACCGGCTGCGGCACAACGATACACAAGAAGAATAGGTCTTTTTGTTATACGCTTGATCGCTTAACAAGTTCAAATGGGATCGAACGTTTGATTGTTCCGCCCGTCGACGTCTGCCCTGCTTTTCTCATCTCATGGAATACGTGAAAAGCTTCCTGGCCAATCCGCTTCAAGTGTTGATCAATGGTTGTCAGTTTCAAAGCTTCTGAGATCAGAAGGTTATCAAAGCCCACAATCGCCAGATCTTCGGGAATTCGAAGTCCTGCTGCTTGTGCTTGAAGAATGACACCTGCTGCCACCTCATCACCTGTAATGAGGAGAGCAGTGGGTCTTTTTTTCATGTTCATCATTCTCTCTACAATACGAATTCCGTCTTTCATTTCCGTACTATCTTCAAAAATCCACTCCGGGTTTAGAGGTGCATCTAGTTCCGCAAGTACATCAGTATACGCCTTATACCGCTGCTGGCTGCTTGTACTATGTGCGCGGCCGATACAGTATCCGATATCTGTGTGCCCATGTTCGGTTAAGTGTTTCATACCTGCAATAAAAGCATCATAATGATCCGTATATACAGAAGAGATCCGCTCATCTTCTATATACTCACAGGTCACGATCGGACCATATGTTCCGTAGCTCGCAATTTTCTCTACAGAGAGGGATCTAGAGCAGAGAATGAGTCCATCGATCTGTTTGGTGCGAAGCAGATGGAGTGCTTGTTCTTCCTCGTTTCGATCATATCTGCTTTGATATAACAGCGTACCATACCCGGCTTCGGAGGCTTCATCCATAATTCCAGAAAGGATGGCATGAAAATAAGAATGGCTGCTCGGCACAATAACCCCAATTGTTTTCGTCTGTCCTTTGATTAAATGTACAGCATTGGCATTTGGTGTGTATCCTTGCTGATCTATTACTTGCTGAACTCTCCTGCGTTTCTCTTCACTCACATAGGGATGTCCGCTAAGTACACGGGAGACAGTAGATACAGACACACCTGCCAGCATGGCAATGTCTTTGATATTGGCCATAGGAGGACCCTCACTTCAATAATCCAGTATTTTACATAACAAAGAATTCTTCTATAATCATTATAATCATGAAAAGGAAGAAACCAAAAAAGCCCCTATGAGAGGGGCTGTAAATGGACTTTGAAAAGAACAGGTGAACCTGAATCTTAGATATTTTCACCATTCGTTTTAATGACATCTTGGTACCAGTAGAAGCTGTCTTTTTTGATGCGGCGCAGGTCTTTATCTTCTTCTTCATCCTGATTGACATATACAAAACCGTACCGTTTCTGATATCCGTTCAGCCAGCTCAACAGATCGGTGAAGGACCAGCTGCAATACCCAATGAGCTCGACACCATCCATCATCGCTTCTTTACACTGACGAATATGAGATTCTAAGTAAGCAATCCGGTATGCATCGTGAATCTGACCGTCTTCTTCTAGTTTATCAAACTCGCCAAGACCATTTTCTGTAATGAAAATAGGCAGGTTATAACGACTGGTGATCCGGCGCATACCGATTCGAAGACCGATGGGATCAATCGCCCAGTCCCAATTCGATTTTTCTACATGAGGATTATCTGCTGTTTTATACAAGCCAGGGATACCTGTTGCTTCATTGCTTCCTTTTTTGCCAGTATTGTTCATTTTCCCGAAAGACACACCGTCCAGCGGGTTATGCTCATACGTGATGGTCTGGTAATAGTTTACGCCAACAAAATCGGGTTTGCCTTTCAGCAGTAACTCTTGATCTCCTTCTTCAAACGTTGGAGCAAGTCCCATGCTTTTAAGATGACGATATGGAATACTTGGATACGTTCCTCTGCAGTAAACATCCAGCCACCAGTAACTCGTAAATTCTTCTGCATTCTCAAAAGCGAGCATGTCTTTGGGTGAACTTGTTGCCGGGTAGGAAGGTGTATAGGCAAAACTCGGTCCAATTTTACCATCAGGTACGTATTTACGGAACGAGTCAATCACCTTCGCATTGGCAAGAAACATAATGTGGTTCGCTTCATAGAAACGTTTGCGATCCCTCACGCCCGGCGGATGCAAAGCTTGCATAAAGGCAAGGTTGGTATTGTGATTCTGTTCATTTAAGGATACCCAATATTTCACTCGGTCTCCAAATCGTTTGTACAGAGTGATGCAGTATTCGTTAAAGTCTTCAATAATTTCTCGGGACTCCCAGGCACCGTATTTTTCTTGAAGAGCTTGCGGTACATCCCAGTGATACAGTGTAAGAACAGGTTCAATACCGTGAGCCAGCAGTTCGTTAATTAGATTATCGTAAAACTGAAGTCCTGCTTCATTTACTTTCCCTGTTCCTTCCGGATAAATCCGTGGCCAGCTGACCGAAAAACGATATGTTTTAAGACCCATTTCTGCCATGAGCGCGACGTCTTCCTTATAGCGATGATAGTGGTCAACTGCTATTTTTCCACTCGTTCCTTTATACGTTTTTCCAGGAATCTCGGTATAAATATCCCATACGGAAGGTCCTTTACCGTCCTCGTTCCAAGCGCCTTCAATCTGGTAAGCGGCTGAAGCTGAACCCCATAGAAAATGCTCTGGAAAAGGATTTAGTTTCTCATGAATCATTGAATGATGCCTCCTTATATATGGTTACATTTGTTGTTATCTAGCATGTACACAAGTAGGTTACGTTATGAAATGCATTTCAGAGCAAGCATGCATCTCATGAATTTTTTGAGAAATATACAAGGATTAAGGGGAAATAGCTCTTATATGGTTAATAGAACAGTAACTAGACTAGTTTTATAAAAAGGAGCGATCGACGATGAACGAACAAGTGCAAAGAGCTGATGAAGTATTATTTTATACAGGAACGTATTCTACAGCAGAAGAACCGAGTATTTTTCTTATCGCAGCCAATAAAGAAACCGGTCAAATGCGTGTGATGAATCAGATGGACGGCATTGGTCAACCTTCTTTTGTAGCACTGCATCCAAGTGGTGAGAAACTGTACGCAGTAAGTGAAAAAGGAGAAGGGGAACTGTTTACCTATCAAGTCGATGCCTCTACTAAACAACTTCATCTCATAGACCGGAAATCAACGGAAGGTGCGGACCCCTGTTATGTGTCTGTTGATGTAGAAGGTCGTTATGTTTTTGTAGCTAACTATTCGAGCGGAAGTGTTAATGTATTTAGATTAGATGATTCGGGTCTCCCGGTAGAAATGAGCGCGAAGATTCAGCATGTAGGGGAAGGGTTCCGTAAAGACCGCCAAGAGGGACCGCACGCTCACTCTATTCTGCCAAGTGCTAATGGTAACTTTGTTTATGTATGTGACCTTGGTTTAGACCAGCTAATTGTCTACCGTAACGAGGATGGCAAGCTCTCGACCCATTATGAATTAAAATTACCTGCCGGATCAGGGCCTAGACATCTCGTCATTCATCCGTCTGAGAAATTGGCTTATGTTGTGAATGAGCTGAATAGTACAGTTACAGCCATGACCTATAACAAAAATCGCGGGGAATTCCAAATTACGCATCATATCTCAACACGAGGAGAAATGAAGCAAGATGAGAATACAGGGGCAGATATTCGTGTATCTCCTTGCGGTCGATTCTTATATGCCTCAAATCGAGGGGATGATACGATTTCTCTTTTCCATATTAATGAGGAAACGGGAGAACTTACAGCCATAGAACAAGTATCTACAGGAGGAAAAACCCCGCGCAATTTCAATCTCCTTGAAGGAGGGCTGCTGATTGCTGCCAATCAGGGAACGAATAATCTCGTTTCTTTCCGTATAGATCGTGATACAGGCAGGCTCTCGAAAACAGGATTTGAATTAGAACTGCAGTCACCCGTTTGTATTGAGCCATTAAAATAAAAGAGCAGTCTTACGAAAAACATAAACTTTGCCTTTAGGGTGAAGTTTATGTTTTTTTATATGCTATTTTACAGATTTACGAATAGGACGAACATTCGCACGATATATTGACCTACAAGTATGTATCCTAGCGGAGGTGTGTGTCGGCAATGCCTTATATCTTAAGATATAACGTGACTACAAATGGAACGATTACGTTTACCGGGAATACACTCGGGCTTAATAAAGTAGCAAACCAAAATAATCAGGGGACGACAGGCTCAATTGGAGCATTTAGTACATTAAATACGACACTTCGAGCTGGAAACTTTCCATTAGGAACGACACTGAATTATACACTGAATGGTTCGAGAGCGGTTCTTGATATACCGAGCGGTGCATCCGTGCTGTACGCTGAATTAATCTGGTCAGGTTGTTACGATGCAGGTGGAGGAAGCGTGCTTGGTGCTATAGGGAACCCGATCTCTTTTTCAACACCTATCGGTACAACCGCCGTATCCCCTGACCCGGCAACCGCACAAAATACCGCGCCGATCCGTAGCAACTATGTGAATTCAGCCATTGTTACTGCGCTTGTGCAGGAAGGAGGGGCAGGTACATACGCAGCGGGTACAGTACCGGCTACGGTAACGGCGTCAAATAATAATGATAATTTTGCTGGCTGGACACTGGCAGTTATCTATTCAAGCCCTTTTTTACCTTCCCGAAATATTAGTTTTTATGTAGGTGCAGAAATCGTAAACCAGGCGCTAGGAAGCACAACGACGTCGATTGGCGGATTTGCTACCCCGGTAACGGGAACAGTGAATGGTCGCCTATTGGTCAGTGCAAGCGAAGGAGATCCACAGATCTTAGGAGATCAACTTAGATTCGGACCTACCGTAGCTGCGCTGGCTCCCATATCCGGTCCTAACAACCCGGTGGATAACTTTTTCTGCTCGCAGATTAATAATGATCAAGGTTTGCTTGATACTCGGGGAACGTTTGGAACACTTAACAGCCCTCCGGGAGGGGCTACGATTGGGGCAAGACAAGGCTGGGATATTACGAATGTAAATGTATCATCCTCACTAACTAACTCTCAAACGACGGCTGTGATTCAGGCTACTTCCCAGGGAGATGCTTACCTGGTGAATTCGCTTGGACTGCAGGTGGATGTGAATGCTCCATTTTTTGTATTTACGAAAAGCTCGAATGCCTCATCTGCCCTTGTAGGAAGCGCTGTTCAGTACACATTAACCGTTAGCAATACGGGTACGGCTGCTGCTTCACTCGTCTTGCTTAAAGATAATTTCCCTTCATCAGGAAGTTTTGTACCAGGTTCTCTCTTTGTGAATGGAGTAAACCAACCGGGTGCAGATCCCGTGGCAGGTGTTAATCTTGGGACAGTAAACCCAGGACAGACGCTTACGATCGCATACTCTGTACAAATCGTGGCAAGACCTCCTGGATCAGTACAATCGAATGTAGCTGAAATATCTTATAGCTTTCAAAGTTTACCTGGAGGCCCTATCTTTCAAGGTACCTCTCGATCAAACGGAAACATCGTATCCATCGGCAATCAGCCGCCAACCACACAAAATTATGCCGTGGTAACCAACGGAAACACAGCTGTTTCCGGCCAAGTTACGGGCAGCGATCCTGATGGTGATCCGTTGTCGTTCACTCTCAATTCCGTTCCTACGAGTGGAACTGCCCTAATAAATACAAATGGCACTTATACGTATACCCCGAATCCTGGATTTGCAGGAAATGATTCATTCACAGTACTTGTAAGTGATGGATTTGGAGGAACTGCTGTATCTACGGTGGCAGTGACCGTATTAAATCAGCCGCCAATCGCAAATAACCTCGATGTGACAACAAGTAAGAATACGCCATTGAGCGGTCAAGTAACCGCTACCGATCCGAATGGTGATGGGTTAATTTATAGTCTGAACACGGCTCCGGCAAACGGTACGCTTACCATAAACCCAGACGGAACTTTTGAGTATATACCGAACACAGACTATATAGGGAATGATTCCTTCACTTTCCTCGCTGCCGATCCGAATGGGGGAACAGCGATAGGGGCTGTAACGATCCACATACTCAATCGTCCGCCGATTACGCAGAATGTGAATCTTACAACACCTGCGAATGTGGCTGCATCAGGTCAGGTTACGGCCAGTGATCCAGATGGAGATCCGCTCACCTTTACACAAAACACTCCTCCTGTAAACGGTACATCACAAGTCAATCCGGATGGAACCTTTACGTATATTCCGAATCCTGGTTTTATAGGCAATGATTCTTTTACCGTGCTTGTAACGGATATTAGTGGGGGTACAGCGGTATCTACTGTAACGATTGAGGTTGTTAATCTACCGCCTGTAACAAGTAATCTTAATCTCGCAACAGGAGAGAACATCCCCGTATCAGGTCAAGTAACCGCTACGGATCCGAATAGTGACCCACTTACATTTGCTTTGACGGGGGCTCCGGCTAGTGGAACTGCAGTCGTAAACCCAGATGGTACTTTTACGTATACACCTAATCCCGGATTCGTCGGTACCGATACGTTTAACGTGGTTGTCAGTGATGGAAACGGAGGCACGGCGATCTCTGTTGTAACGATCCAGGTAACCAACCAACCACCTATTCCGCAAAATTTGACCTTAACAACGGCGGGAAATACACCGGCATCAGGTCAGGTTGTAGCAACAGACCCGAATGGAGATCCATTAACGTACAGTTTGAATTCGGCACCAACTAACGGAACGGCAGTGGTTAATGCAGATGGAACCTTTACGTATACACCAGTTGCAAATTTCTCGGGAACGGACGCTTTTACGTATCTTGTATCGGATGGGATTGGAGGCACAGCGGTAGGTAATGTGACCATTAATGTGCTGAATCAGCCACCAACCACGAGCGATGTTTCCCTTTCGACGATCCAAAATATGATGGCTACAGGCCAGGTTGTTGCCACCGACCCGAATGGAGATCCATTAACGTATACGTTGCAATCTTCACCGGTAAGTGGTACGGCAGTAGTGAATCCAGATGGTAGTTTCACCTATACGCCGAATACCGGTTTTACAGGACCTGATTCTTTTACTGTACTGGTGTCTGATGGACGCGGAGGAACAGCGGTATCTACGGTTATGATTAACGTCGTTAACCAGCCTCCAGTGGCACAAACGCAAAATTTCTCTACCGTACAAAATACAGCCTTATCTGGACAGATTATTGCAACGGATCCAGACGGGGATGCTCTTACGTATCAGCTTTCATCTCTTCCGGCGAATGGGACAGCAGTCGTAAACCCAGACGGCACGTTTACGTATACCCCAGCTACCGGATTTGTAGGAACCGATTCCTTTACTGTTCTTGTTAGTGATGGGAAGGGCGGAACGGCCGTGGGAACGGCTATTGTCAGGGTAGCGGATCAAGCGCCTATAGCACAGGATTTGGCTATAACGACGAACGTTAACACACCGGTAGCGGGTCAAATTCCGGCAACGGATCCCGATGGAGACCCACTTACGTATATATTATCTGTGCCACCTAGTAATGGAGTTGTTGTACTGAACCCGGATGGAACCTTTACGTATACACCAAATTTCAATTTCTTCGGAATTGATAACTTCGCTGTATTGGTGAGTGATGGAAAAGGGGGGACGGCTACCTCTAACGTTCAAGTGGGTGTTCCGGTTGCTGCGCCTGTTACATCAGATGTAACGCTGGATACGAACACAAACATTCCAGTATCCGGCCAGGTGGTAGCTACCGATCCGCAAGGCGAGACTCTGACCTATACGGTATCGGCTGGACCTGCGAATGGCTCTGTCGCTTTGAATTCGGCGGATGGAACCTTTACGTATACCCCGAACCCGGGGTTTGCTGGTACGGACACTTTCTCTGTGCTTGTTACAAATACAAGCGGAGTTTTCGTCACTTCGGTTGTAACCATTAACGTAGATAACCAGCCTCCGGTGGTACCCAATTATTCTTTTGACACCGTACAGAATGCCCCGGTTGGTGGTCAAATTCTAGCTACGGACCCGGATGGAAACCTGTTAACGTACTCATTAGCCATTGCACCAACACTGGGTATAGCATTGGTAAATCCGGATGGAACCTTTACGTATACGCCGAATCCGAGCGTCGTCGGGACTGACACTTTCTCTGTACTGGTTAGTGACGGAAGAGGAGGCACGGCAACTTCTGTAGTTACAGTTAACATTATTGATCAGCCTCCTGTAGCCCAGGATCTACTCCTTGCTACACCGAACGGTGTCCCTGTATCTGGTGCTGTGACGGCAACCGATCCCGATGGTGATCCGCTTATGTATACGCTGAATGCTGCCCCTGCTTTTGGCACAGCGGTTGTGAATCCAGATGGAGCGTTCACTTATACGCCAAATGCGGGCTATGTAGGAAGAGACAGTTTCACCGTGTTAGTCGATGATGGAAAAGGCGGAACGGCGATAGCAACCGTCCAGATTGATGTCACGAACAGCCCGCCTATAGCGGTAGGAACGAATGTGTTTACTACTCAAAATACACCAGTAGCTGGAGCTGTGACGGCAACAGACCCAGAGGGTGACCCACTTACATTTAGTTTACTCACACCTCCGGCAAACGGAGCTGTCACCGTAAATCCAGATGGAACGTTCACTTATACACCGAATCAAGGTTATGTAGGTCCAGATAGTTTCACTGTACTCATTAGCGATGGCCTAGGTGGAACAGCAATAGCGACGGCTACTGTTAACGTAACAGATCTCCCGCCGGTAACGTCCGATGTAAGTATTTCGACGTCTATTAATTTATCGGTATCAGGGCAAGTGACAGCAACCGATCCAGAAGGTGATCTGCTTACGTTTAGTCTTTTATTACCGCCGGTAAATGGTACGGCAGTAGTGAATCCGGATGGAACCTTTACGTATACACCAAATCCAGGTTTTGTAGGTCCGGATGCTTTTACCATACTCGTGAGTGATGGAAAAGGAGGAACGGCAGTATCAACGGTCAATGTTCAAGTAGTTAATCAGCCGCCACTTACTCAAAACTCAATCGTATCCACAGTACAGCCAATACCGGTAACAGGAGCAGTCATTGCAACGGATCCCGATGGAGACCCGCTCACGTATACAGTACAGACGCCTCCTACGAATGGAACCTTGATCTTGAACCCGGATGGAACGTTCACGTACACACCTGCGGGCGGGTTCTATGGAACCGACTTCTTCACTGTAACGGTCAGCGACGGAAGAGGAGGAACTGCAGTAGCCGCAGTTACGGTAAACGTGAATGCGAGTCCTCCTGCAGTGCAAAGTCAGAACCTTACGACAGGAGTAAATGTACCGATATCTGGTCAAATCGTTGCTGTTGATCCAAATGGGCTGCCGCTCATTTATTCTTTACAATCTCCACCTGTTAACGGAACGGTAGTAGTAAATCCAGATGGTACATTCACTTACACTCCAAATCCCGGATACAGCGGACTTGATAGCTTCACCGTACAGAGTGCTAACTCTGCAGGGGGGATAGGTGTAGGTACAATAACGCTAACGATAGTCAATCTACCGCCGACGGCTACAGGTGCTAATGTATCGACGAGTGAGAACATTCCCGTATCTGGAGCCATATCTGCAACCGATCCAGATGGAGATCCGCTTACCTTTACGATCAATTCACCTCCGACGAGTGGAACAGCGATCGTGAATCCAGACGGTACGTTTACGTATACACCGAATCCGGGATTTGTAGGCAGTGACTCGTTCACCATTTTAGTTAGTGATGGAAGCGGAGGAACAGCGATAGCTCCGGTGACCATTCAAGTGACTGGTCGGCCTCCGGTTACAGAGGATCAGGTGATTTCAACAGGTCCAAATACGCCGGTTAATGGACAGATTATTGCGTCCGATCCCGATGGAGATCCGCTCATCTATCTCCTGGGTTCTTCTCCGACGAGTGGAACGACCCTGCTGAATCCAGATGGAAGTTTTACGTATACTCCGAACGTAGGCTTTGCAGGGACGGATTCTTTTACGGTATGGGTGAGTGATGGAAATGGAGGAACTGCTGTTTCCACGGTGACCATCAATATTCCTATTCTTCCACCAATCGTAAATGACGTTACATTTACGACATTTGCAGGTAATCCAATCAGTGCTGTGTTAACTGCAGTGGACCCTGAAGGCTCGGCAGTTACTTTTACTTTGAGCATACCGCCTGAGCAAGGTGTAGTTACGGTGAATCCAGATGGAAGTTTCACGTATACACCAGGTCCAACTTTTGTGGGTACCGATAGATTCACGGTTATTGCTACGAATGCATTCGGTGCATCCTCCAATATCATTGTGACCATTCAGGTCATTACCGGAACGCCGATTGCACCAGATGTCTCACTTTCTACCCTTATCAATACTCCAGTAGACGGAATAGTAACAGCGAGCGCCCCAGATGGAGTTCTGATCTTTACGCTCTATACGTTATTGCCGGCAAACGGAACCGTCGTTATAAACCCTGACGGTACGTTTACGTATACCCCAAATCCAGGATTTATTGGAGCAGATCAATTTAGTGTCATTGTTACCGACTTATACGGTCAAAATGTGATTTCTACCGTGACAGTAACGGTAGAAGATGATATCCCTTTTGCTAATCCGGTAAGGGTAGCTACGGTTCAAGGGCAGGCGGTGAATGGAGCTGCGATCGCGACGGATCCGAATGGTCTTGCACTTATCTATTCACTAGGAACTCTTCCTGAGTTCGGTACGGTGGTTGTAAATCCAGATGGTACCTTTACGTATACGCCAAATCCTGATTTTACAGGTACAGATCGTTTTACAATCATTGCAATAAACAGCGTAGGAGAATCGGTATCGATTCCTGTCACCGCTGAGGTGAGTGCTTCCGGACCGGTAGATGGGCCGATCACAACCGACATCGGTATTGGAACAACGCAAGATCAGCCGGTATCTGGAACGATCCTTGCGAGTGATCCGGCAGGACTTCCGCTGATTTATCAGCTTGCAGGTCTCCCGAATTCAGGATCGGTAGAGCTAAATCCAGATGGAAGCTTTACTTATATTCCAAACGCAGGTTTTACAGGAACGGATACGTTTAGTGTGAGGGTCAGTGACAGCCTAGGACTCAGTGCTCTGTCCGTCGTCAGTGTTGTTGTATATCCTTCAGGCAATCCAAACTCCGTGAGTATTCAGCTTACTACGACAGTAGGAACCCCTGTAAGAGATGCGCTGCCAGCGGGTCAGGGGAATTATATTTTGCGGAGCGGTCCTTCACGGGGAAGAGTAGAATTACGACCGGATGGTACTTTTGTTTATACACCGGATGCCGGATTTACCGGAATAGATGAATTTACGATACAATTTACGGACCTGGCAGGTACGATTACTTTATTCCTTGTTTCCGTGAGAGTGACACCGAGAAGCAGCACCTTAACCCTTCAGCTTCGTACGGAAGAAAACCGACCGCTTTCAGGAAATTTAAATACGATTGGTCTCGGTCTTATTGTTACAGCACAGATCATAGATAACCCGAACAATGGAAGACTTGTACTCAATGCAAATGGAACGTATACCTATTTTCCTGATCCTGACTTTACAGGCCCAGATCAATTCACATTTATAGTAACGGATGCGCAGGAAGACATTTATACGGTCATTGTTAATGTATTTGTCTATCCGGAAGGGGAAGAATAGAAGAAGATTTCATTCGGATGTTGATAAAATAGGAACCCGGAAGAGCCTCGATTATGGAGACCTTCCGGGTTTCTTTTTTGGATTTGTCTTCCTCTTTTTTATGGGGTTCTTTTTGGAACGAAGGAGGGGGACAGATTTGTTTTTTTGTATTCTTTTTGGTTTCCTAGCGGGCTTTCTTGCGTTCGGAACGCTTATGGAATTCGGCTTAGATGAGGAAGGGGAAGACGGTTCCACCGGAGTAGTCTGTTTTGCTTCAGATTGAGAAGATTCCGCATCCTGAGAGCCGAGCATGGAAAGATGTTCCGTATAATAAATTTTTTCAATCTCACGCTCATTTTGAAAAGATAAACGCTGCTCGTTTACATACTCCGGCTCCTCCCAACTTCTTTGTCTTAGATAGGTAAGCCCTTCGGGGGAGATGTCTTCTTTAATAACAACAAGCTGGTACATGATTTGGTAGGCCACATTAAGCTGGCTTTGTCTTAACAGACTGAGCTCCAGAGGATCGTACGCGCTGTAGATGGGGAAATAAAAAAACTCCAGGTGTAATAGCCGAAAGTCCATCCTGATCTCCTGCTCCGCTTCGGCAAGGGACCAAGATGTATCTTGACGAAAGAGATACTCTTCCTGATCTACATAATAATGAGGGTCCTGCGTCCAGTAACGAGGAGAATGCTCGTTGAAAAATTGTTTGAAATGAGGGTTTGTCATGTGTGCTGTCACATGCGCATAAGGCGCTATAATGCATACAATAGCACCATGTTTACATACACGATATATCTCTTCAAGAACAGGCTGTAAATGATGAACATACTGTAAACTATGGGAAGCCATGATATAGCTGACCGAATTGTCTTCGAACGGCAGAGGCTCGTTCATATCATGTATGATATCCACCGCATCGTAAGGAAAGCGGTCAATACCTATACATCCAGGCAATTTACGATTGCCGCAACCTAGATCAATTCTCATAATAAACCTTCTTTCTTCGTCCCCCTCACTGTATCCATACACTGCCTCCAAGCACTACCTCTTATAGCTGTATTCGGGAAGTGCCGCCGATGTATAAGCATTCATCCAGACAAACGACCCATTCTTACGAGCAGGTATTTTATTTTCCGTATTTCCATCTCACAGCAGAAAGTGTCATTAAATTAAGGAGAGAGACCTATATAAGGAATAATTAGATTAGAATATAATATGAACCACAATATAAAGCGCTTACATTCATTGATATTGTTACCACAATCCTAATAAGCCTTGGAGGGATACGTAGTGAACAGGAAAATGAGAAAAGGTGTACGGAAATTAGGGATTTGCATTTTAGCAGCAGCGATATGTTATTCAGCAGGTGGCTTTTCTGGACAAGCTCATGCCGCAAATCCAAGACAGATGGAATACCTGGACCGAGGTGTAGTTGCAGTAAAGACAGATACGGGGGTATTTGTGAGCTGGAGGTTACTTGGCACAGAAGGATCTGGCGTAACGTTTAATGTTTACCGAGATGGTGTGAAGGTGAATGCAACACCGATTATGAACAGTACGAATCTTCAGGATGCCGCAGGTACAACCAGTTCAAAGTATACAGTTAGGGCTGTCGTTAATGGAGCGGAGCAAGCTGCTTCTTCTGCCGTAAGCGTATGGGGAGCGAATTATTTATCGGTTCCGCTGAGTAAACCGGCAGCCGGAACAACACCAGACGGTGTAAGTTATACGTATAGCGCAAACGATGCGAGTGCAGGGGATCTAGATGGGGACGGTACATATGAGCTTATTGTGAAGTGGGACCCTTCTAACTCCAAAGATAATTCCCAAAGCGGTTATACAGGGGAAGTGTTCATTGATGCTTATAAGCTGGATGGAACCCGTTTATGGCGGATTGGACTTGGCAAAAATATTCGGGCAGGTGCGCATTACACTCAGTTCATGGTATACGATTTGGACGGGGATGGAAAAGCAGAGGTTGCCATGAAAACAGCGGACGGCAGCAAAGATGGTACCGGTGCTGTGATTGGCGATGGAACGAAAGATTATCGTAATAGCAGCGGGTACATTTTGACCGGACCTGAGTACCTAACGATCTTTAATGGACTGACGGGAAAGGTTCTAACAACAGTAAACTATGACCCTCCTCGAGGTACAGTAAGCAGCTGGGGAGATAACTATGGAAACCGGGTTGATCGCTTCTTGGCGGGAATTGCCTATCTTGACGGGGAGAGACCAAGTCTCGTTATGGCTCGCGGTTACTATACCCGTTCTGTCCTGGTTGCCTATGATTATCGTAATGGGCAATTAACGAAACGCTGGACTTTTGATACAAATACTTCAGGCAACAGTGCGTATGCAGGGCAAGGGAATCATAGTCTTAGTGTAGGAGACGTCGATAATGATGGAAAAGACGAGATTATCTATGGTGCAATGGCCGTGGATGATAATGGAACGGGACTCTATACGACGAAGCTTGGACATGGCGATGCCATGCATTTTAGCGACCTGGATCCAGATCGTGCTGGAATGGAAGTATTCCAGGTACATGAGACCCCTTCTGCTACAGCCGGGATTGAATTTCGTGATGCGAGAACAGGCGCGTTAATCTGGGGAATCCCGACAAGTGCTGATATCGGACGAGGAATGGCTGCAGATGTCGATCCAAGATATAAAGGGGCAGAGGTATGGGCTGCAGGATCCATGTATACTGCAAAAGGACAGCTGATCAGCAGCAAACTGCCTTCTACGAATTTTGGGATCTGGTGGGATGGAGATCTCAGTCGTGAATTGTTAGATAATAACCGGATCGATAAATGGAATTATGATACTTCTACAGTAACAAATCTGCTCACTGCATCGGGGGCGGCCAGTAATAATAGCACGAAAGCTACACCAGCACTGCAAGCAGATCTACTCGGAGACTGGCGGGAAGAAGCCGTGTGGCGGACAACCGACAGTTCTGCACTCCGAATCTATACAACCACCGCTCTAACAGAAACCAGGATTTATACGCTGATGCATGATCCTGTATATCGTCTTGGCATCGCATGGCAAAATGTGGCCTACAATCAGCCGCCTCATACTAGTTTTTATCTCGGCACAGGGATGAATACTCCTCCAACACCGAATATACGATTGACGGCAGCTCCTTAAGTCAGGCAACCCAGATCTTGTTATCATGAAGAAGTGAATCATATCTGCATTCGTTTAGAAGACCGCATACATGCGGTCTTCTTTTTGCCATGAGCTTTGATCGCTTTATCTAGCGGATAAAGTGTAATTATTTGTAAAAAAGAGAGGGGTTAACAAATAGCGACTATAACTGTTAAAAAATGTTTGACAGCCGCGTTCAGCCTCATTACAATGTACATAACATACTAAACAGGTAGGAATAAATGTTAATGCGAAACCTACCATACGGACGAGGAACGTAAGGCAGTATAGATCCGGCAGACACGTACATTCTAAGGCGGTTTGACCTTGATCTATAGGCTTTCGTTCCTCCATTTTTTATATCTCATACTTAATAGCTGAGGCGAAGGGGAGATTTTAGATGAAAAAGGGGATACGCAAAGGTCTTACGATCAGTATGGCATTATTATTAACGGCTTCGCTGGCAGCCTGCGGCGTAGATAATACACAATCTGCAGGCGGTGGAAGTGCTGGAAACAAATCGGGAGCCATTGAATTGTTAAACGTTTCTTATGACCCAACACGTGAACTCTATGATCAGTATAACAAAGCTTTTTCCGCTTATTATGAGCAGGAGAAAGGGCAGAAAGTGACGGTAAAACAATCCCACGGAGGATCAGGGAAGCAGAGCCGTTCTGTTATTGATGGATTGGATGCCGATGTAGTTACCCTTGCCCTCGGATACGATATCAGTGCAATAGAAGAAAAAGGCCTCATTGAAGAAGGCTGGCAGGAGAAATTCGAACATAACAGTGCTCCTTATACATCAACTATTGTATTTCTTGTGCGTAAAGGCAATCCCAAAGGGATTAAAGATTGGGATGATCTGATCAAGGGCGATACAGAGGTGATTACACCGAATCCCCAAACATCCGGCGGCGCAAGATGGAACTATCTGGCGGCATGGGGTTATGCACTGCAAAAGAACAATAATGACGAGACCAAAGCAAAAGAGTTCGTAGCTGAACTGTTCAAACATACACCGGTTCTTGATACAGGCGCACGCGGTTCAACTACCACATTTGTAGAGCGTGAGATTGGAGATGTGCTGCTGGCTTGGGAGAATGAAGCTCAGTTGTCTGTAAAAGAACTGGGACCAGACAAATTTGATATCGTTTATCCTTCTGTCAGTATTCTGGCAGAGCCGCCTGTTGCTGTTGTTGATAAGAATGTAGAGAAAAAAGGTACACGAGAAGTAGCGGAAGCTTATCTTACTTACCTGTACAGTGAAGAAGGGCAAAAAATCGCAGCAGACAATTACTATCGTCCCACACTGGATGTTGTAGTCGAACAGTATAAAGATGCATTCCCTGAGATCGAGCTGTTCACACTTCAGGATGTCTTTGGCACATGGAAAGAAACACAGGAGAAACATTTCAGTGAAGGCGGTATTTTCGAACAAATCTACACACCAGGCAGCTAAAGCTTTGGCACGGCTGACCGGAAAAAAACCGGAGGCATGAAGGGATGGACAGGTATGAGTAGTAGTGGAGTGGGAACTTCCAAAGTAAGGGTTCTCCCTGGTTTTGGAATAACAATGGGTTTTACGGTTCTATACTTAAGCCTCGTGGTACTCATTCCACTGGCTGCACTTCTGTTTAATTCAACAGGTCTTACATGGGGCAAGTTCTTCGATATGGCTAGCAATCCTCGGATTTTGGCCTCTTTTAAAGTCAGCTTTATGACTGCTGGTTTTGCTGCTTTTGCGAATTTGTTTCTAGGTCTGCTGCTTGCATGGGTGTTAGTACGTTATGAGTTTCCTGGTAAAAAAATATTTGATGCGATTATTGATCTGCCATTTGCGCTGCCTACGGCAGTCGCTGGGGTGGCACTTACCGCTTTGTATTCGCCTAACGGCTGGATCGGTTCCCTTCTTGATCCGCTTGGAATCAAGATTGCTTTTTCTCAGCTGGGCATTACGCTCGCGCTTATGTTTATCGGTATTCCGTTTGTCGTTCGAACCGTCCAGCCCGTTTTAGCTGAACTCGATACCGGTTTAGAAGAAGCGGCGGCAACGCTGGGTGCAGGACGCTGGCTGACGTTTCGTAAAGTGATTCTGCCTGAACTGATTCCTCCTCTTCTGACCGGGTTTGCGCTGGCATTTGCAAGAGGGATTGGGGAGTACGGATCGGTCGTCTTTATTTCGGGAAACATGCCTATGAAGACAGAAATCGCTCCACTGCTCATCATGACACAGTTGGAAAAATTCGATTATGCCGGAGCTACAGCCGTCGCTTTATTGCTCTTGCTCGTATCTTTCGTTCTGTTGCTTCTAATTAATACCCTGCAGCGCTGGAGCCGCAAAACATCCCGCAGATAAAGAAAAGGAGGAATCCATAATGGCAGGAACCGTACCTTTAGGAAGAGGATCTAAAGTACAGACAAAAGCATCCCGGGGAGCAAGCGAAGCCACCTGGGTCAAGTGGACACTGATCGGAGCGGCTGTACTTGTGATGGGCTGGCTCCTTATTTTGCCCCTCGTTATCGTGATCACGGAAGCTTTAAAACAAGGAGTTGGCGTATTTATCGCGGCTCTTACGGAACCCGATGCGCTCGCGGCATTGAAACTTACCTTAATCGTAGCAGCAATTACCGTACCGCTGAATACCATTTTTGGGGTCATGGCTGCTTGGCTCATTACGAAATTCCACTTTCGCGGCAAGGGGTTGCTGATTACCTTAATCGACCTTCCGTTCTCCATCTCACCTGTAGTCGGCGGACTTATGTTTGTGCTTGTATTTGGGGCAAGCGGATGGTTTGGTCCTTTGCTGGAAGCAATGAATACGAAAGTTATTTTTGCGGTACCCGGTATTATTCTAGCTACCTTATTCATTACTTTTCCTTTTGTAGCAAGAGAGCTTATTCCGCTCATGGAAGACCAAGGAACGCAGGAAGAAGAAGCGGCGGTGATGCTGGGTGCTAAAGGGTGGAGAGTGTTTTTCTCAGTTACTTTGCCTAACATCAAGTGGGGCTTACTGTACGGTGTTATTTTATGTAATGCCAGGGCAATGGGGGAATTCGGGGCTGTATCCGTTGTATCCGGGCATATCCGGGGAGAGACGAACACCTTGCCTCTTCATGTTGAAATTTTGTATAACGAATATCAATTTTCTGCCTCTTTTGCTGTAGCCTCTTTGTTGTTGTTGCTGGCTCTGGCAACGCTCATATTAAAAAGCTTCTTTAGCAGAAAAAGTACACATTAATCATAATCCCATAGAGGGCAGTGGCCTAATATAAACAGGAGGCGTTTGTAATGGCGAAACCGCTAAAAGTGGATGAAGTGTGGTTGGAACGGATTGCTGACTTACTAAATGAGATGGAGTTCGGCTCTGTTTCTATCGTGGTACATGAAGGTCAGATTGTACAGATCGAACGTACTGAGCGCAAACGATACGATAATAAGGCGGCGGCACGTACTTCGTCAGCGGGCAATGCGGGGAAGACTTCTGCTGAATCGAGAGGGGTAAGTAAGGCGTAAGCGGTTATTCTGTGCTCATCGGTAGTGTAGGGGTGGCGGGAAACGATCTTTCCGTGCTCATGCTCCACTTGTTTTGGCTGGACGTAAGTAGACTCGGGAGAAGTAGTAGTCCAGCCAAAGCCAAAAGTCGCTATGATCTCGGAATGATCTTATTCCCTGGAGTTACGTTGTAAGGTGAAAAAGGGCAAAGCTTCCTCCCCACGTGTGGGAGGGGTAAAGGACGTCGCTGTTTCCTTGGGGTAAACAGCGAGTCATAGAAGAAAGAGGGGAGGCGGGCTAGTAATTAGCTGCCTTTTATTTGTTATGTGGGGGGAAACGATCTTTCCGTGCTCATGCTCCACTTGTTTTGGCTGGACGTAAGTAGACTCGGAGAAGTGAGGGTCCAGCCAAAGCCAAAAGTCGCTATGATCTCGGAATGATCTTATTCCCTGGAGTTACGTTTGTGTAGGGAGAAAAAGGGCAAAGCTTCCTCCCCACGTGTGGGAGGGGTAATGGACGTCGCTGTTTCCTTGGGGTAAACAGCGAGTCATAGAAGAAAGAGAGGAGGCGGGCTAGTAATTAGCTGCCTTTTATTTGTTATGTGAGAGGAAACGTTCTTTCCGTGCTCATGCTCCGCTTGTTTTGGCTGGACGGCTCCATTAATGGTTACGATAGTCCCAACTATTAGTAGTAGGATAGAAATTATTATGGTAATCGCTCCTTCGTTTAAAAATAGAAAGATTTCTTATTCTTGCTCCACCTCATCCCATTTACCAGGGGTTATCTCTTTATATAGGTAAGTTTTGTTTTCGAAAGTCCCCTCTATATAACGATATCCGTCTTCTACCCACTCTTTGGTCACGTCAATATCAAATGAATCTGAACTGGTATCATATATTACTGTGTATTCACCTCTCGATAATACAACCTCGCGCTTCTTCGGGTAAAAGGAATGATAATCTGTGCTGCCTAGCTCCTCTCCCCAATATCCTGCAATTCCACCTTGATTATGATGAGAACTAATTGTTCTATATTTAAACTTCAGCCAGGTTCTTGGATCGATAGGGAACTCAAAATATGTATTGGGTGTCACGGTAATATACGATTTTTCTCCCACAGGGTATCGTGCTTCTACTTCTTGATAAATGATGCTTTTTACGATGATTTTATAGATGCAATAAAGAAGGACAAAGATAACAGCCAAAATAACGGGTAATTTGGTTCTCCTCTTCAGGCAAAAAGCGAGAAGCAGTCCTGTTGCTAACGGAAACCATACCCACGGATCACCTAACGTCAGGGCCTCCATAATAAAAAGTTTGTCACTAAAAGGATAAAGTAATGGGATATCGTGGCCCATATAATCTAGAAATAAATGCCCTCCAATAGCCGATGCCGTAGAAGCTCCCCACAAACGCCAAAAAGAAACTTTCCTAAGTAGAAGTTTAGCGATAAGAGCGACCCATACAACAACGAGTGGAGCGAATAACAAAGAATGTGTCCAAGGTTGTAAATCACGTCCACCAAGCAAGTCGGGGGCTATACCACTCAGTCCACCTATGAATAGGGAGGCTATCCGCTGTATCCATGTACCTTCAGGAAGCAAGCAATAGGAAATAGCAGCCCCTAGAAGGGCGTGGGATAATATATGAAAAAACAAATAGAGATGTGGATCCAAGGTGAATAGTCAGCTCCTTTCTTAAGCTACCTATATAACACTTGAACCTCTTAAAAAGTTCACATAAAAAAGATCCTTTCCCATTTTGTTGAAATAGGCAGGATCATATGTCGTTTCTTCACATGAATTGTATATCATCCTATAGTCAGGAACAGATTCTTACGAAATCTAATATATAAATAAAGTTATGTATTTTCTATGTAATATAAAAAGCAATCCTTCCCTTTGTACAGGGAAGGATTGCTTTTTACGTCTTCTTTGTCTACTGGCATTGTACTCGAAAATATTATTTATTATCTTCATCTTTATCGAAATCTTGATTCTCTTTCGTTTCCTCTATTGCAAGAACCTCTGCATGATGGATCACCGGACGGTTAGACATCAAATCGGGATGACCTACATAAGGTCGTTCCTTACGTGAAGGGGGTTTACTAAGTCTGAATCCGAGCAGGAATAAAAGAAGCTGAACCCCAAGCACATAGGGAGCTGCAGATAGTCCGATCAAGTGGAACAATGCGGCGAGAATGATAAGAATCGATAACATAATATTCGTAAAACCTGCATCTGTTCGAGGTTTGGACAAAGCGAGAATGTAGATATACGCTGTAGTGATGAGCCCGGAAACGAATCTAGCGGAGACGATAATCCAATCATATACCGATGGTGTGATAGCCGAATCAATTTCCACGATAAATTGATAGATTAGGAACGCGATTCCTGTTGCCGCAAGAGGGGCGAATAAAGGTTGTACAATCTGCCACAGGGCTTGTCCCCAGCTAGGCGAATGCAGTATAGACAAAAGTTGATTTCGTTCTGCGGCAAGCTTAGCCATTTCACGGTCAAGTCCACGCTGTAGCAGTTCCAGTCTGGATTCATCTCTTTCATTAAGGCAAGCTTGAATCTGTTCTTGCAAATGAGGGTTTAAACAAGGCGCTGATTTACTTTCCTGAAGAGCAAGGATAAGGGCGCCATGGAAAGGTTCCCCCGGCAGACCTTCACGCTGTAAGCCAAGTGTGATTTGGCCAGCCAATCGAGAATAGGCATAGAGTGTGTCTTGCAGCTCATCCGCTCGCCTATATTTGTTCTGTTTCAGCGTTGAAGCATGATATATGTATAACCACAACAGCAGAACAATAAAAAAGGCGATGAGGGCAATTGTAGGTACTGATAACGGAACTGTATTGATACCTGCTAGCATGTTCAGGCTTCTTCCTCCTTCCGTACATTCTTTACTTCTTTCACTATTGCATATGAAAACTAGGTTTTCAAGTCATATCCCTTAGATCTGGATAAGCATTGTTTTCCATCGCCCTAAAAGGAACGCACGTTTTCATTTAACCCAAAAATCACTTACAATATCAGGAGATAGAAACCTAAACTCTTAGAAAAGAGGTGGACACGAGTGTTGATAACTTATGAAATTCCTTCGATAGAATCCTATTTAAATCTACGTCGTGCTGCTGGGTTGAGTGAAATGAGTAGGGAAGGTGCCGAAAAAGGGTTACCTTCTACTTTATTTGCTGTCAGTTTAATGGAGGGCGAAAGATTAATGGGAATGGGCAGAGTCGTCGGCGATGGCGGATTACAGTTTTTAGTATGCGATATTGCTGTTCATCCAGATGAACAGGGCAAAGGATACGGGAAGATCATCATGAAAGAAATTAAATACTATATAGATGAACAAGTTCCTGCTGAGGGTATCGTGTCTCTTATTGCGGATAAGCCGGCAGATCGATTATATGGGCAGTATGGTTTTATATATGCGGCCCCGGACTCCCTCGGTATGTGGTTCAAACAGAAGCAGGAGTAAGAATCTTCGTGAACATAAAAAAGGCGATAATTGACAAAATTACATAACTGTGAAAAGATGGAGAGGTAACAAATCCGATCAAAAAGCGGATCATTGATATAAACATAAGTTATAAGATGAATATACAGAGATATCAACATAAAGAGAAAAAAAGGGCCCCTTTGAATTCTGACGGAGATGTTCAGAAACAGCAAGGAGGGCCTTTTCATTATCAAAAAAGGGGATGTTGCCAGCATATTTTGGTCGGAAAATGTGAGGAGGCTATGTTCATGGTAAGGGATAACTACAGCTATTTAAGTCATCTGGAATGTCCAAAATGCGAACTTATCTACCATTCAACGGAGGTACAGCAGGTATGTTCCTGCGGTTCTCCGCTGTTAGCCCGCTATGATTTAGAAAGTCTAAGTAAGGATTGGGATCCTTCCTCGTTAAAAGACAGAGAAAAGAATCTATGGAGATATCACGAACTGCTGCCCGTACGGCAGCCGCAGCATATTGTTTGTCTTGGTGAAGGTATGACACCACTGCTGCGTATGCCAAGTCTCGGTATGGATATGTCGATTCCAAAACTTTATATGAAAGACGAGAGTCTCATGCCAAGCGGATCGTTTAAGGCTAGAGGAGCGGCTGTTGGTATCTCGAAGGCAAAGGAACTTGGCGTTCATCGATTTATAATACCGTCTAACGGTAGTGCAGGAGCGGCTTGGTCATTATACGCTGCGCGCGGAGGGATGAGTTCTTCCATAGTAATGCCGGTTCACGCACCTCGTATTACTCGTGATGGGTGTATTGCAGCAGGAGCCGAGCTTCTACTAGTGAAGGGTTCCATAAGTGATGCAGGACGAATGGTAGCTGAGAAAGTGAAGCGTGAAGGTTTATACGATGCCACAGCGCTAAAGGAACCTTATCGGATTGAGGGTAAAAAGACGATGGGCTTCGAAATTATCGAACAAATGGATTTCGAGGTTCCAGATGTAATCCTTTATCCTACCGGTACTGGAGCAGGACTCATCGGTATTCATAAAGCACTGCAAGAACTACAAGAGATTGGCTGGATATCAGGTCCGCTTCCAAGGCTTGTAGCTGTTCAATCAAAAGGTTGTGCACCCATTGTGAAGGCGTGGGAAGATCAGCAGACAAAGTCTATGTTTTGGGAGCAGTCGAGTACTGAGGCTCATGATATTCATGTTCCTAAGACAATAGGAGATTTTCTTGTGCTGGATGCAATCTATCAAACAGGCGGCGCTGCCATCTCGGTAACGGATGAGGAGATATCGGCAGAGCAGGAGCAGGTTACTAGAATGGAAGGAAGCTTCCTATGCCCTGAAGGAGCTGCCACATTTGCTGCGGCACGAATTCTTCGGTCCAATGGCTGGATTGAAGAGGAAGAAAAAGTGGTGGTACTGAATACGGGATCTGGACTCAAGTATCCAAGAATATCAAGTAACGAAGTCACATTGCTTGATCCTGAGGAGGCTTGGACATCCTAAAGGTTTTAAGGAGTAGGCTCCATCTATTATCAAAGGATAATGGAATTCATAGTTTAGGTGAGGAACTATCGTTCTATTCTTATAAAGAATAGAGATGGTTCTTTTTTAGTGAGAAAATAGTGAACTTTTGATTTTTGATGAATCTTCTTTATAATGAGACATACCGTTTTAACTGTTGGATAAATGGATTAATACATAGTGAGAAATATCTGTACAGGGAATTTATTAAGAAATGGGGAATAAATAATGAAGTTAATTATATTTGGTGCATCAGGAACCATTGGACAAGCGATCATGCAAGAAGCTTTGAGACGAAAACATGAGGTTACGGCGGTTGTTCGCAATCGATTTAAACTTAATGAAAAACATGATCTACTTACGATTGTAGAAGGTGATTTGCTCAAACCTGATTCCATTGCTGAATTGGCAAAAGGTCACGAAGTGGTGATTAGCGCTTACGGCCCTAAGTTTGGAGCAGAAGAGGAACTGGTGGAAGTGGCTCGTGCCCTTGTAGAAGGATTACGCAAAGGCGGAGTAGAGCGACTGATCGTGGTTGGCGGAGCAGGAAGCTTGATGACGGATGAAGGGATTCCACTTATGGAAACAGCGGGATTCCCAGAAGAAGTGAAGCCTCTTGCGATGGCGCATCAAGATGCCTATCAAATCTATCAAGAATCGGATCTTGACTGGACTTACCTGAGTCCTGCCTCCACCATTGAGCCAGGGTTCCGTACAGGTAACTTCCGAATTGGTACAGACCGATTAGTAGTGGATGAAGATGGTCAAAGCCGGATCTCTGTAGAAGATTATGCTGTAGCCCTTCTTGATGAAGTAGACGACCCTTATTTCAGCGGTTCTAGATTTACGGTTGCTTATTAACGGTCTCTAGTAGATGAAAGACAGAAAAAAAAGCGAAGACAAGTGCTTCGCTTTTTTTCATACCATTTGGACAGGAGGAGAAGCAGTGTGTATGTAGTTACAGCAGATCAAATGAGAGAACTAGATGAGTATGTTATAGAATCTTGGGGTGTTCCCTCTGTTAGTCTGATGGAAAACGCAGGTAAGGCACTTGCAGAAGAAGTGCTCCATTTATGTCAGAACCGGCAGTCAAAAGAGCAGACTGTTAATGGAAACCCACTTATCTCTACTGAGGCAAGAGCAGCTTTTGATCGATGGAAGGGGACACGTGGCCAGATCAGTAACGATGCTGTACTCCGAGGCGAGAAAGTATGCGCAGAACACTGGTATATCCTTGTTGGAAAAGGAAATAACGGCGGGGATGGGCTGGTAGCTGCTCGCCACCTATGGGAAGCTGGGATCGGAATCACCCTAGTATTTGCCGGGTCTCCGAAGGAACTACGGGAAGAAGCTCTGCTTGAGTATCACACAGCTGAATCGATGGGGATTCCATCTATCCTATTTACAGGACAGGGAGATCTGACATTCGCTGGTGGAACAGGAATTATTGATGCCTTGCTCGGTACAGGAAGTAAAGGTGCTCCGCGAAATACGTATGCTTCTTTGATACAAGCAGCGAATGGGAGTGGATTGCCTATTATTTCGGCAGATATTCCGAGTGGACTGAATGCAGATACGGGGGCTCTCTATGAGCCGCATATCCGGGCAGAAATGACGGTGTGTTTCGCATTATTAAAGCGAGGTCTTACACAGTTTCCAGGCGCCGATGCCGCTGGGCATATTAAAGTACGTTCTGTCGGGATTCCGCCTCAGCTTGCAGAAGGACGATTTCGTGAGACCGTCTATTTACTTACAAAAGATATATTGTCTGAGAAGCTAAAAGTGGATCTTACTCAAAGGCGAGCGGAAGATGGTCATAAAGGAACATATGGTCATGTACTGCTTGTGGCAGGCACGCTAGCGATGAGCGGTGCCGGACTGCTCAGTTGCCGGGCGGCACTGCGATCCGGTTCTGGGCTTGCTACATGGGCGCTGCCTTCCGAGCTGCTCCCGCATGTCATTGGTGCAGTGCCTGAGCTCATGCTTGCCGCTGCGGCAGACGGTCCGCAAGGAACATGGAATAGAGTATCGGCGCAGAATATCATCAAGCTCGCAGAGAGTAGGGATGTCATCGCAATTGGCCCCGGACTGGGACGTTTTGAAGAGGATACAGCTTGGCTGAGTCAAATATATAAAGAGGTAGACCTACCTATGGTTATTGATGCGGATGGACTGAATATGTTGGCAGAGGGGGGCTTGGATTTCTTTGAACATAAAAGGTGTAGAAAAGCTCCCGTTATTCTGACACCACATCCAGGGGAAATGGCGCGTCTTGCCGGTGTGTCTACCAAAGAAATTCAGCAAAACCGAATAGATCATGCTTTGTCCTATTCAGCGAAAACGGGAGTAACGCTTGTTCTAAAAGGTTCCCGTACCGTGATTGCTACGCCCGAAGGGAATGCTTATATTAACATGACAGGTCATGCTGGGATGGGAACAGGCGGTACAGGAGATGCGCTGACGGGAATCATAGCTGGTCTGCTCGCTCAGGGATACAGTGCAGAGCAAGCAGCTGTATTTGGGGTATACCAGCATGGCAAAGCCGGAGAGACCGCTGCAATGATGCGGGCTCATCCAGCAGGAGTCATGGCGGGAGACCTCATCGAATATTTGTAAGTAAGAACGAAAGAGAAGTGATTCCTACGGGGGAATGATCCTACTTCTTAGGTTGACAGTAAGGGGATTACATTGGTATTATTTTCTAATACCCATAAAAATAGTAGGATTTATTAGGATACAGTACAGCAACAATAAAAATAGATACTAGAGGTGAATGAAGTATGGCTAAAATTGCAGTGATTAATGGTAGTCCTTCTCTGACTTCAAGATTAAATGCAGTTATTGAATATGCAGAGCACGAGCTTAGAGAAGCTGGCTTTGAAGTAGATCGTATCAACGTGGCAGAGCTTCCTGCGGAAGATCTGATTCTAACTAAGTTTGAGAGTGAACATATTGTAAAAGCCAATGGGATCGTTGCTGAAGCGGATGCCGTGATTGTGGCAAGTCCGGTGTACAAGGCATCTTACACCGGTGTCCTTAAAACCTTTCTTGATCTTGTGCCTGAACGTGGTCTTGCCGGAAAAACCATCCTTCCTCTGTTCATCGGCGGAAGCCTGGCACACTTGCTGACTATCGATTATGCTTTGAAACCTGTTCTTTCTGTACTTGGCGCACGGCATATTCTTGCTGGAATTTATACAGTAGATGCTCAGGTAGCACGTAATGAGCAGGGCGGTCTCGATATTGCTCCTGAACTGTTAGCAAGGCTCCAATCGGGAATTCAAGAATTCACGGAAGAGATTCAGCTTCGTGAAACTCAAAAGAGTGTAAAAGGTTAATATGGATTATAGGAAAGAGCTAGCCGGATAAGCGGTAGGGCTCTTTTTTATAATAAGAATTAGCAGCAATCACACTACAAAAGCAACTGGTTATATATGGTATAATAGGTTTGTAATTTGTATTGGAGGGGGAAATGACGATTGAGTATTCAAGGAATTAACCATTTCTGTTTTTCTGTATCAGATCTTGCCAAATCAATTACATTTTACAAACACATTTTTGATGCTGAGATTGTACTTGAAGGCCGAAGATTGGCCTACTTTGATTTAAACGGGATATGGATCGCATTGAATCAGGAAGATGTCCTTCGTAACTTTACTGCCCCAACGTACACACATATTGCATTTACGGTAGATGAAGAAGATCTGCCGCCTCTGCGTCAGAAGCTGAACGAGGCTAATGCTAAAATTCTGCCAGGCCGTGAACGGGATGCAAAAGATAAAGAGTCCATTTATTTTCTGGATCCAGATGGACATATGTTTGAATTTCATACAGGTACTCTGGAAGATCGCTTGAACTTCTATAAAGAAGATAAACAACATATGACGTTTTACCGTTAAGAACGGCTACTTTTTATACAAGTAAATGAAACGAAAAGAACCCTATAAAGACACTTTACTAAGTGTCCATATAGGGTTCTTTTTTCACTTCAGGAAGGAGCTATCTTATAGATCGTCAAATCCGTTGTCGTCTCCGACTTTACCGTAGTTACGGGATTTCGCTTCAAAGAAGTCCGTTTTTGTTGAGTTCAACGCATCATCAGAGAAAGGTTTGATCCAAGGCATACTGTTTACATCTACGCCGTCATATAATTTCTCAAGTCCCATGAGACGCAGACGTTTGTTTGCAGTGTATTTAATGTAATCTTCCAGTTCTTTCAGGTCGATACCGCGAACTTTACTGAGTGTATAGTGCGCCCAATTGGTTTCCAGTTCAACCGCACGGTTAATCGTGCGATAGAGGTAGTCGCGATTTTCTTTGGTATCCAGTTCAGGGTAATCGGCAAGCAGCTGTTTGAACACTTCGGCGAAGAAGTAGCAATGCTGGTTCTCATCCCGCTGAATATAAGAGATCATCTGACAAGTACCCATCATCTTCTGATCTCTTGCAAGATTGTAGAAGAAGGCAAACGTACTGTAGAAGAAGATTCCTTCTAGAATCAGATCTGCTACAAGCGCTTCGTAGAACGATTGAGGTGTTGGTTCATCACGGAAGTTCTGATAGATATCTGAGATAAATCGGTTACGCTCTAAAAGAACAGGGTCATTTTTCCAGTATTCAAAAATCTCTTTCTGTTCATCCCAAGAAACCAAGGAAGAAAGAACATATGAATAGGACTGATTGTGAACGACTTCTTGCTGAGCAATAATCGCAGAGATCGCCTCAAGAGAGGAATCCGTCAAATATTCTCTTACGTCACCCACAAACATCGTTTGCATGGAATCGAGTACAGCGAGCAGACCGATGTTGATTTTGAAAGTACGCTGTTCTTCTGGATCAAGCTGTGGAAATTGCTGCGCATCTTTGGACATTGGGATCTCATCTGCGATCCAGTAGTTCAATAAGAGTACTTTGTACAATTTATACATATGCGGCATCCGAATGTCATTCCAGTTCAGGATCCCGGAGCTTTCTCCGTTAATGATACGTGTTGATTTATTTGGCGCTTCTGTATTGAAAATATTTTGGACTTTCATGGTCATGATACTTCCTCCTTAAGATTCGCAAGATTCACATTCGTTCTCAATCGTGAGTGCACGGCTTCGTACATAGTAAGTGGATTTAATACCCGCTTTCCATGCATGAAGGTGAAGTTCCAGGAATTCTTTTGCCCGAATATCAGGGCGAACGTACAGGTTAAAGCTTTGTGCTTGGTCAATGTGGCGCTGGCGTGCAGAAGCCATATTAATGGAAGCATGTTGATCCAAGTTAAATGCCGTTTTGTAATACCAAATCGTTTTTTCGGAAAGATCTGGCGCCGGGTTCGCGATTTTGTAAGTTGTTTTCTCTTCATAAGAGAGAAGTTCGTACAGTGGATCGATACTAGCGGTAGAACCAGCAATGATGGAAGTCGATGCATTTGGAGCAATCGCCATCATCCAAGCATTCCGCACCCCATGTTCTTTAACTTCAGCAGCAAGCTCATTCCACTGTGCTGTCGTTACAAATTTGCCTTCACGAGATCCATCCGTATAGTTACGTTGTGTGAAGTAGTTGCCATTTTCCCAATCAGAGCCTTCAAACTTCGGATATTTTCCTTTTTCTTTGGCAATTTCCATACTGGATTTGATGGCAAGATAGCTGATTTTTTCGTACAGATTATCATTGTATGTGACTGCTTCTTCCGATTCCCAGCGAATGCCTTCGAGAGCAAGCAGATGATGAAGTCCGAATGTACCGAGACCAATCGCACGATACTGACTGTTTGTATATTGTGCTTGCAACACTTGAATGTTATTGATGTCAATTACATTATCGAGCATACGCATTTGAATCGGAATCAAACGATCCAGCACATCATTTGGTACAGCGCGAGCAAGATGAATGGAGTTCAGGTTACATACAACGAAGTCGCCTGGTTTTTTGGTAATTATAATCCGTGTCTCTCCATCTTTCGTAACCAGTTCTTCTTGTTCGATAACTGTAGCTGATTGGTTCTGCATAATTTCCGTACAGAGGTTGGATGAGTAGATCATTCCGCTGTGACGGTTTGGATTCGCACGGTTTACGGTATCGCGATAGAACATGTACGGTGTACCCGTCTCAAGCTGAGACTTCATTACACGTTTCATAATATCAATCGCAGGGAGCGTAATCCGGGACAATTCCGGGTGATTCGATGCTTCTTCATATTTATCACGGAACGAGCCTTTGCCGAATTCTTCATCATAGAAGTCTTCGAGTCCGAGGGCACGGCCATGTTTGTCTTTCCAGCCCATCACTTTTTTCACTTCATGAGGGTCGAACAAGTTCCATTCTCCGCGCTGTTCTACACGTTCCATGAACAAGTCGGGAATTGTGATGCCGTGGAAAATATCATGTGCACGCATCCGCTCGTCACCGTTATTCAGTTTCAAATCAAGGAACGCTAAAATATCTTTATGGAATACATCAAGATAGACAGCGATAGCGCCTTTACGTGTACCCAGTTGGTCTACGCTTACGGCAGTATTATTCAGCTGGCGAATCCAAGGGATGACACCTGAGCTGGTGTTTTTGTGTCCGCGGATATCAGAACCTCTAGAGCGAACTTTACCTAGGTAAACACCGATACCGCCGCCCATTTTACTTAGGCGTGCTACGTCTGTATTGGAGTCGAAAATACCTTCAAGCGAGTCATCAACAGTGTCGATGAAGCAGCTGGAGAGTTGTCCTGCTACTTTTTTACCTGCATTAGATAAGGTTGGTGTAGCTGCTGTCATGTACAGGTTACTCATTGCCCAGTAAGCTTCTTTAACAAGCTCCACTCGTTTTTCTTCTGGTTCTTTGTGCATCAGATACATGGCGATAACCATATATCGCTCTTGCGGAAGTTCCATTACTTTTCCATCAAAATCATGTGCGAGGTAACGCTCTGTCAGCGTAAGGAGTCCGATGTAATCAAACAACAAGTCATTTCTCGGTTCAATCGTGCGTCCAAGATCTTCAATTTGTTCTTTGGTGTAGCATTCTAGCAGTTCTTCGCGGTAGATGCCTTTTTTGACCATACTGGCGATCAGGGGCTGAAAAGCACCATAAGGCTTATCTGTATATGCTTTGTATCTGCGATTATTCGCAGCTTTTTTATATAAAGAAGTGAGCAGCGAACGGGCTGCAGCGAACTTCCAGTTAGGTTCTTCTTTAGTTACAAGTTCAAGGGCGGACATAGAGAAGGCACTACTAATCTCTTCACCGGAAACTTCTTCACGGCGGAGTTTGGAATTTACACCGCGTAAGAGTTTTTCTTTGTCGAGCATAGGGAGATCTGCCAGGATACGATCTGCATATGTAGAGATACGATTTTCGTCAAATTCGAGTTGACGGTTGTTTGGTTTGGAAACGACTTGTGGCATGGAGAGCCCTCGCTTTCTTCTTCAAAATAATAGATATAAAAATGTTAAGTCCCATTACATTTGCGGATGGACTTTACATGCTGTCAACCTTTTTCACAAAATTGAACAAGTCCGACTGAAAAAAGAGCCTGACTTTCCATAAGATTGAAAAAACCAGGCTATAAACCAGCCTATTTTTTTCACAAGATTGAACAAGTCCGGCTTTAAAAAAAGCCGGATTTGTTCAATCAAACAAAAAGCATTTCCCAACCCAAAGGTCAGATAAATGCCAATAAACCTTTATTTCCCGGCTGCTATCCACCCATCATCTCACGATGAATCGGTAAAAAGGAGCACTGATGTTGTGTAAGAAAAACAATAAAAACAAACTTTGTCAATTACATTCTTCTTTTAGGCCGATGCCAATAGTTTGTAATAGATCGGGGTTTTTCCTATTAAAAATAACTTGACAAAAATAATAGTGTTGTTTTCGCCGAATTTAGCTGTCACACTACATTTGGATATGTATATAAACAGTACCCCAATATATTGTGTTTGTAAACAGTCTAGTAACATTGAAATGCAATTGCGATTATAGCAAAAAAGCCGAGATACCGCAAAGGAAAAGGGATGGAGGATTTGTGTCCAACCTCTAAAAAATTTTTTTGTGCGTGGTTTCGACATGATACAATATGCTTATCGTTTATAAGGGGATAATCTAAAAGGAGGTTTGTTGAATGGCAATAGCAGAAGTAACAATTATTCCGATCGGAACGGGAAGTACGAGTCTTAGCAGTTACGTTGCTGAACTGCAACAAGTGCTTGCTGAGCAACCTGGCATTACCTACGAACTAACATCAATGAGCACGATTATTGAAGGTGATATTTCAGATGTACTCGCTGCGATTGCAGTGCTGCACGAGACCCCTTTTGCAAGCGGAGCTCAGCGCGTCTCCACCTCTGTCAAAATTGATGACCGAAGAGACCGGGTATCATCCAGTAGGCAAAAACTGCAGTCTGTCAGAGAGAAACTCCAATAAAGGAGAACCACAGTTTCCTTATATGTCCAATATCTAAACGTGGCTTCATGAGCCCAATTCTTACCTTTTCCCCTTTGAACCCAGTCATCTTTGCGAAAGAAGCATAAGATACACTGTACCAAAGGAAAAAGGAGGAATTACAATGAGTGAAGTTGGATACGGAAGTTATGGTGGAGGAAACTATGGCGGTGGAAACTACGGTGGTGGAAACTACGGCGGTGGAAGCTGTGATGGAGGAAGTTACGGTGGATTTGGTGGAGGTTTTACATCCACAGCTGGGATCCTCGTATTGTTCATCCTTTTGGTAATCATCTCTAAAGCATTTATGTCTTACTAAAATTTGATTATGTCTTTCCCGGAGCCCGTTCTGCTATTTGCAGAATGGGTTTTTTTATTGAAGCGAGCTGAACTTTGTCCGATGGATGTGGGAGCTGTACAGCATTAAGAAGACAGTCTGAAATAAACGATGGTAAGACTTGATTCAGATCTGCTTCTGTGCTAGATTATAGGGAATTCAATAAGAGAAAAGTTTTCTAGGGTTCCGCAGATGAGGAAAAATGATCTGGACTGGTCCGAGGGAAAACGCACGAATATAGTAGGATTCGTGTTATCACGGAGGGACAAAAGCCCGGGAGATCTTGTCATTATGACGAGTCTCCCGGGCTTTTTTTGTTTCAGTATTTGTATGAATCCTCCGGATATTTTCTTGTTAAGGATTAATCCATCAACAGAAAGGATGAAGAAAATGAACTCAAACTGGCTAAAGGTGCTAACAGCTGTAATCTTTGAAATTGGCTGGGCTTCAGGTCTTAAACATGCAGAGCTTTGGTGGGAGTGGGGCGCAACAGCCATAGCTATCTTTCTAAGTTTCTATTTACTTATCTCTGCGACCCGAGTTTTGCCTGTGGGAACAGCCTATGCCATCTTTGTCGGACTAGGTACGGTAGGGACGATGCTCGTTGATGTCTTGATTTTCGGCGTGGATCTGAATGCTGGGAAAATTCTATTCGTGATCACACTGCTTACAGGTGTTGTAGGTTTGAAACTTGTAACTAAAGATCATGAAAAAAAGGAGGTCTCTTAATATGGACTGGGTATATTTGATACTGGCTGGACTGTTTGAAATGTCAGGTGTCGGTATGATTAATCAATGGAACCAGAAGCGCAGTGCACGTGCAATGTTACTGTTAGTAGGAAGTTTTGCAATCAGCTTTGCCTTCCTTGCACTTGCGATGATGACGCTGCCCATGGGTACGGCCTACGCCGTATGGACTGGAATTGGAGCATCAGGGGGAGCGCTGCTTGGGATGATATTCTATGGGGAGGCCAGGGATGCTAAGCGTATCTTGTTTATTGCAATGGTATTAGTGTCTGCTGTTGGTCTAAAGTTTGTTTCGTAAATAATATTTGTTGAAATAAAAATATTGCCAGAATTAAGCTATTCACAAACAATAGCTGATTCTGGCAATAAAGAGGATCATGTCATCTATGTAATTTATACTGCTTTGTTAGTTTCCTTCCAAGTTAGAAGTGTGCCGATACAATGGTAGAAGCGTGTTTAATATGATCAAGCGGCACCGGGATCTTCCCCTGATCGCAAGTAATTACAAGATTCTTAGTATCATTGTTGATATCTATCTCGCCTACATAGGTGTCCCCGTTCTGCAGTACGAGACACACCGTATAGCCTTTCTTCTCAGCGTATCGCAACGAGTGTAACAGCATGTGATCCCTCCATCTCAAAGATACAGACTGCAATATATCTCAACCATCTGGTCGTATATGATAATAATGGAACATAAATCAGCCAGTGGATAATATTTACAATATATAATGTAACATCTTTATTTTTGTGAAGTAAATGAAAAATTTAAATAAAGATGAAAACGTTTTTACCTTAGTAGGTTGATATCTTCGCTTTCATTATAGTTGGGATCGTTACTATTAAACTGTTTCCAGGCCACGTATAAACCTATCCCAGAGACAATAAGTCCAAGAATCGCGGCAATGAGGGTAAGCTGGTCCAAGGTAACAAGGTTGGAATCTACATTGTTGTTATTTTTTCTGCTGGCGTTTTTGTTTTTGTTTTTGACAGTGGCCTTCACTTCGTTCACCTTCCCGCATCCCAGGTATTCTTCCTTCTATATCTTATGTTATGAAATGGTATGAGTTCGTAAAAAGGGTAATTCCCTACGCCTTGAAATCAAAAGCGGTGCCTGCTCATTTGTAGTCAGATTGTGGGTTGTGAAGGACAGGAATCGAAGGATAGGGTGAGAGCCCAAAAAGAAGAAAGTTGGATAAGTGCCCGGTCCAAACCGGCCTGAATGACATAAGTTAGAGTGTAGGAAGCGGAAAGGAGGAGTTAAAATGAGTGGATACGAATATTGTGGTGGCAACAATGGTTGTGGAAATGTTGGCGGATCTGGCCACGGAGGCTGGACATCGATAGGAGCAATTCTTGTACTCTTCATTCTCTTGGTTATCATTTCTAAAGCATTTACTTGTTACTAATATTCTCTTGTTTTCAGTAAAAAGAAGCTGCCCTGATATTAGGGCAGCTTCTTTATTTGCGTCTTGTACACGGTCCCAAACAAAATATTCAAGTTCAAGGCAAGAGCCCGGACGTCGGAAATCCTTTTTACATATGTATAGGGAGAAGCCTAGTAGGCGATATAAAGGGAGGAATATTTAATGAATGAACAATATAGTTGTTATCCGATGAATTCCAATTATATTTCAGGGTACCCTGTATCCGGTTACGAACGGATGTATCAAACTTACGGAGGCAAGTGGGAGGAACCCGTGAATTCCTATGCCATGCCGTACTGTGGGACTCCATATGTTCATAAATCCCCCGACTATTTGGCGGGAATCCTGCTCGTATTATTCGTCTTGCTTGTTATTATCTCAAAGACCTTTTTCTAGAGCGCGCTAAAATTGGATAGCCCCCGTACCTAGGGTCCGGGGGCTGCTATGTGCAAGGTCGCCCGCGTCATGTCGATCGCGAACAGCTTGCGATTATTTAATTGATTTAACCTGTGGTTGCTAAATGCAGTAGCTACAGATAGCTAACGATTCCTCTGGTGAACGATGTCGTTCACGCTTGCCGAGAATAACTGACTTTCATACAACAAAAGCCCTACCTCTCTTTTGTCCTTGCGGCTCCGAAGACCGCGCCAGTTTGAATGAAAATAAAATCTAAAATCTTTGTTTGGGTTATAACGCGATTCTTACTTCATGAGGTTAAATGAAGGAATTATTCTACTTTGAGGAATATGAATGGGGTTAAATACTACATTACTTCTTATTATATCATAGTACAAGCTATAACACAAATATATACTATGTGATACACCGATATGATGTATTTCCGGATTCATGGAAATCTCTCCTGGTTAATAATACAACAAGCAAGTAACAACATCCCTAGAGCTCAGGGTAATGGATTACAACAGTGAAAAACGACAGAAACATTACTATAAATGACGAGGAGATGAACGATCATGGATAACAACGTATTTAAAGGAAAATGGACGCAAATGAAGGGTGAAGCTAAAAAACAATGGGGTAAACTGACAGATGATGATCTGGATGTAATCAATGGTGAGAAAGACAAATTGATTGGTAAACTCCAAGAAAAATATGGTCACACGCGTGAACAGGCGGAGACTGAGTACAACAACTGGAGCAATACGAACGTACGCTAATAACTTAGCTTACTTACAATGAAGAAGAGGATTGATTCTGCGGAATCGGTCCTCTTCTTTGTTTATGTAGAATTAAATCTCTACATGGTATGATTTCTTGTAAACAGATCAGACATATTCATATGCTGATAAAGAAGGGACCGATGAATTTTGCTGGAACAGACTCGTAAAGCGATCGTTATTGGAGCAACCGGGATGGTTGGTCAGCAACTGGTTACTGGGCTGCTTGAACAAAAGCCTTACACGGAAGTCGTTATTTTAGTGAGAGAATCACTAGAGTTTACTCATCCCAAGCTGAAACAAGTGGTCGTAAATTGGGATGAGCTTGAGAAATATGAATCCGCCTTTCATCAAGCAGATGATTTATTCTGTTGTTTAGGTACAACAATCAAAAAGGCAGGATCACAGGCAGCTTTTCGCAAAGTAGATCTCGAATATCCCGTTACTGCCGCGAAGATAGCGGAGCGCCATGGAATAAAACAATTTATTGGGATTTCTTCGATGGGTGCCGATGCAAAATCGCGTGTTTTCTATTCGCGTACGAAAGGCCAGTTCGAAGAAGAGATTAAGAAGACGGGAATCCCTTCCGTACATTTCGTACGTCCTTCACTGCTTATCGGAGATCGCAAAGAACATAGAACAGGGGAGAAGATGGGTGAAATTCTCCTTGGGCTCTTAGATCCATTATTAAAGCTTGGAAAAGGGCAGAATTATCGTGCGATACCAGGATCACTTGTAGCTACTGCCATGATTCGTATTGCCTTACAGGAACAGAAGGGGATACATATCTATTCCAATCAAAAGATTAGGGAGATCGCAGAGGCTGAGCCACTGTCTCAGAAATAGACAAGCCTCGCACATTTGACTACAATAACGTATAGAAAAGTATGGAAATATTAAAGGAGGTTCATCCGTATGAGCAAAAACACGATCACAACCGAAAAAGCACCGGGTGCCATTGGGCCTTACAGCCAGGCTGTAGAAGCAGGCGGATTTATTTTCACATCAGGACAACTTGGTATTGATCCGGCGACGGGAGAGTTTGGAGCGACTGTAGAAGAGCAGACCCGTTTGTCTCTGGAGAATGTAAAAGCGATTCTTGAAGCGGCTGGGGCAGGACTTACCCAAGTTGTGAAAACAACGGTCTTCTTAAAAGATATGAATGATTTTGTCCGTGTGAATGAAGTGTACAGTTCATTTTTCGAACAGCCATACCCAGCGCGTAGTGCAGTAGAAGTAGCTCGTTTACCAAAAGATGCGCTTGTTGAGATCGAGACGATTGTAGTAAAAGGGTAAGACCTTATACAAATGATGTTATTACTGAATTAATTCAAAAAGAGACCAACGCTTTGGCGAGGCCACTGAAAAAGTCCACTCATAAAAAAAGGTACTGATCCTCAAAAAAGTTGAGGATCAGTACCTTTTTTTCGCTTATAATTAATGCATCATTAAAAGTAGGTGAGCGGATGATTCGACAACAACAAACCTTGGTTCTGAGTCCTTATGCGGCACTGTATGACATTGTTGTACCGAAGGACAATATGCTTCGTCAAATCAATGAATTGGTGGACTTCACTTTTATATACGAAGAGTTGGAAGCAAAATATTGCTTAGACAATGGACGTAACGCCATTGACCCGATTCGCATGTTTAAATATTTATTACTGAAAGCTATATTTGAACTCTCTGACGTAGACATTGTTGAACGCTCTAAGTATGACCTGTCGTTTAAATTTTTTCTTGGCATGGCACCAGAAGACTCGGTAATCGATTCAAGTTCTCTAACGAAATTCCGCAAACTACGTTTAAAAGATATGAACCTACTCGACATGCTTATCGGGCAGACCGTAACCCTTGCGATTGAGCAGGGTATCTTAAAGAGTACTTCTATTATCGTAGATGCCACGCATACGAAAGCTCGCTACAACCAGAAGTCACCGCAAGAAATCCTGCAAGACCGTGCGCGGAAGCTGCGCAAAATGGTTTACACGATGGATGAATCGGTCAAAGCCAAAATGCCAGTAAAGAACGTGAACCATGTGCTCGAAGACGAAATTGTGTACTGTCAAAAACTTGTCGCTTTCATCGAAGAAGAATCCGGAATCGCACAGGTGCCAAAAATTGTAGAGCCGCTTAATCTTCTGAAAGAGACGATTGAGGATGATGTAGAGCAACTGCGCCTTGCAGCAGATCCAGACGCGCGCGTAGGACACAAGAGCGCAGATAGCGCCTTTTTCGGTTACAAAACACATCTAGCGATGACCGAGGAACGACTAATAACGGCAGCTGTCATTACGACGGGCGAAAAAAATGATGGCAAGCAATTACAGACACTGATCGAAAAAAGCCAAGCCGCCGGGATGCAGGTCAAAACGGTAATTGGTGATACGGCGTATTCTGAGAAGGATAACCTGATCTACACGAAACAAAACGAGATTGAACTTGTAGCGAAACTTAATCCACTCATTACACAAGGTGCTCGTAAGAAAGAGGACGAGTTTCTGTTCAACAAAGATGCTGGCATGTACGTTTGTCCAGCCGGACACATGGCGATTCGAAAAGCACGACAAGGGAAAACAGGCATCAGTAAAAACCAACAAGACACCTATTTTTTCGATGTGGAACTCTGCAAACGCTGTCCGTTTAAGGGAGGCTGTTACAGAGAAGGAGCCAAGAGCAAAACGTATTCCGTGACAGTAAAATCCGATGAACACTTGGAACAGAAGGCGTTCCAGGATACAGAATATTTCAAAACAAAATCGAAGGAACGCTACAAAATTGAAGCAAAGAACAGTGAACTCAAACATGGGCACGGGCATGATGTAGCCACATCCTCGGGTCTGCTTGGCATGCAACTGCAAGGTGCTATGACCATATTCGCTGTAAATCTCAAACGAATACTGAAATTAGTAGACTAAGAACTACTAGTGAATACAGCATTATGAAGACAAAAAGAAGACATTCACCTCCAAAACGCGGAGTGAATGTCTTCTTTTTACACTATTTGCACAGCCTCCGAAGAAAAGCGCAAGTTCTTCAGTGGCCTCGCTTTGGCGATGGTCTCTTTTTGCGTTATTATTTTTTCTTCCGTAAGAAAATCCATACTGCAAATAAGAAAATGACAATGGCGAGCCCAATTGCTGTATAGGAAACAGCAAGGATATCCGATTGTTTTACTCCGATAGCAATATAGGCCCATACGAATACAAGCGGCATGATGAAGTCGTTATATCGGTAGCTAACTGCAAAGGCAACGATGCTGCCAAGCAGAAGCAGAATGATAGCCCACGTTTGATCTCCCAGGTTAAATCCGCTCCAGCCGAGTTTACTCAGCCATACGGTCACGTTTATCAGCGTCGCTACACTAACCCACCCTATATAGATGCTAAATGGAAGTTTGACAAACCAAGTTTCTCCGAGCGTAGGGGAAGGGATGTCTCGTGTACGCAAATACATTTGAATAAGGGAGAACAATAAAATGAATATGACAAGTACGGACCATCCGATCAAAAGGTTCTGCCAGAGGATGATCCAGCCTGCGTTTGCTAAACAGCTAATGAAGAACCAGATTCCGACACGAGCTGTTGTATTCCGATTTTTTTGAGAAGGCAAAAACTGAAAAATAACAAAGCAGGCAAGGAGGATATAAATGACAGACCAGATGATAAATGCATATCCAGCCGGAGTAATTAATACCGGATAAAGTTCAGATACTTCCTGTGTTGTTCTTCCCCCGATCGGTAATATATTCGCGAGTGCGTTGACTACAATAACAAGAATCAAGCCTACTACATTTAACCATTTGTAAGAGTTGTGTTTGCTGTTAATTTGCATACGATAACCTCCTGTAATTAATTTTGAAGAGGGTGAATATGTACTGACCAACGAGTCATGCAATACTTACCCTTCTCTTACATTTTTCAATCAAAAGAATATGCACTCCCTGGAGGTACCCCTATGAAGAATAAGGCGGCAAATCACTTCAGAAACAGGCATGATCCTGCTCCATTTTCTATATTATGTAATTATATCCCTAAAATATCATTCAATTTCCTTTAAGTGGGTTATATATACAATAAAGTGGTTAAAGAAAGGGGGGTTCATCCATGAACCGAAAATCTTCACAGATGATGCAGCAATTTATTTTTGTGGGTCCTGCTCTATTTTTCTTTATGCTCATCATTGCAGCACCGTTTCTGCTGGGGATGTATTACTCCTTCACGGAATGGAGTGGTGCCTCAAAAGATCCCGTTTGGGTGGGGTTCGCTAACTTCACCAAAATATTTACAGATGACCCTGCATTTTTGAAATCGTTTACATTTACAGCTTTGTTTACAGTGGTAGGGGTCCTGCTCACCAATCTTATTGGATTTTTTCTTGCTTACTTTTTAACGAAGCCGCTGAAGACTAAAAATGTGCTGCGGACCGTATTTTTTATGCCGAATGTCATCGGTGGACTCTTGCTCGGATTTATCTGGCAATTTATATTTGTCCGCGGTTTCGCTTCTGTGGGTGAAGTGACAGGGCTTGCTTTTTTTAATCTGCCTTGGCTAGGGGATGAAACGACTGCTTTCTGGGCCATCGTCATTGTGTTCGTATGGCAGACCGCAGGCTATTTAATGGTAATTTACATATCTTCACTGAATAATGTACCGACAGATGTTTTGGAGGCTGCTCAGATTGATGGAGCCACCCGGGGACAGATGTTAAGAAGTATTATCGTTCCGCTCATTATGCCGGGAGTAACAGTCTGTCTGTTTCTTGCCATCTCTTGGTCGTTCAAGATGTTTGATCTAAACCTCTCGCTGACCAAAGGAGGACCGTTCCGCTCCACGGAGTCTCTTGCGCTGAACATTTATAATGAAGCATTCGTGAACGGAAGATACGGACTTGGTACAGCGAAGGCACTCATTTTCTTCATCGTGGTTGCGATTATTACCAGCATCCAGGTTCGTCTGACGAAGAGCCGGGAGGTGGAAGCCTAATGGAAACGAGTAAAAACTACCGTTTTACTACACTCCTCACCGAAATCATTATGATCTTGATCGCTTTATTGTTTCTCGTTCCGTTCTATTTCCTGTTTGTGAACTCTGTTAAAAGTTTTGGTGACCTGCTGACGAATGCGGCAGCATGGCCGAAAGTTTTTGAATGGGGCAATTATCAGCGAGCGTGGGAGATTACCAAATTTCCAAAAGTATTATTCAACTCTCTGTTTGTAACGATTGTCAGCAATTTATTGCTTGTCTTGTTTAGTTCCATGACAGCCTACCGGATGGTAAGGCACAACAGCAGGTTTAACCGCGTCCTCTTTACGCTGTTTGTTGCTGCCATGGTCATTCCTTTTCAGTCGATTATGATCCCGCTCGTTAAGGTGACAAGTACCGTTGGGCTGATGAACAGTCACTATGGGCTTATAATTTGTTATCTCGGTTTTGGCATACCGATATCTGTATTTCTGTTCCATGGTTTTGTGAAGTCCGTTCCTATTGAGATTGAGGAAGCAGCGAGGGTCGATGGAAGTAATGCGTACGGGGTGTTTTTTCGAATCGTATACCCGCTTATGCGACCGATGTATGTGACGATCATTATACTGAACACGCTTTGGATCTGGAACGATTATCTATTGCCGTCGATACTTCTGCAGAATAGTTCACTTCATACCATTCCAATTGCCACGTATGCTTTTTTTGGGCAATACACAAAGCAGTGGGATTTAGCTCTGCCTGCGCTAGTGCTCGGCATTACACCGGTCATTATTTTCTTCCTGTTAATGCAAAAGTACATTATCCAAGGAATAACCGCAGGATCAGTAAAGGGATGACAGCTAATTTTATAAGATACAGGAGGGGTTTATATTGAGAAAAAAAGGGATGTTTGCACTCACTTCATTATTACTCTGTTCACTGGTTGTTGCCGGTTGCGGTGGAGGTAAAGACGGCGGTTCTGCAGATGGAAAGAAAACAATTAAAATCTTTCAATATAAGGTAGAGATTGCGGAAGCCTTTAATCGTCTGATTGCTGAGTATGAGACGGAGCATCCAGATATCAATATTGAGATCGAAACGGTGGGAGGCGGCAGTGATTATGGGGCTGCGCTAAAAACAAAATTTGCCGGTACCGAACATCCGGATATTTTTAATGTGGGCGGTTACCGCGAACTAGATACCTGGATCGATAGTTTGGAAGATCTTTCAGAAGAACCGTGGGTAAGTGATGTGCTTGATGTGGCCAAAGAACCCATGACAAAAGACGGCAAGCTGTATGGTCAACCTTTGGGACTTGAAGGATATGGATTTATATATAATAAAGATTTATTTAAACAAGCCGGGATTACAGAATTACCGAAGACGCTCAGTGAGCTACAGGCAGCAGCCCAAAAGCTTCAGGATGCGGGAATCACTCCATTTTCGAATGGATATCAGGAATGGTGGGTACTTGGCAATCATAATGTAAATGTAGCGTTTGCGAATCAAGCGGATCCTGTCGCTTTTATTCAAGGATTAAATGAAGGAACAGAGAAGATTCCAGGTAACCCCGTGTTCGAGGATTGGATGAAGATGCTGGATCTGACACTGCAGTACAGCAATAAGAATCCGCTGACAACGGACTATAATACCCAAGTTACGACCTTTGCTACAGGAGAAGCAGCGATGATGCAGCAGGGCAACTGGACACAGGTACAAATTGACGGGATTAATCCAGATTTAAACTTAGGTATACTGCCGATGCCGATTGGAGAAGATGCAGAGGCATCTGATAAACTTTTTGTTGGTGTACCCAATTTCTATGTGGTGAACAAAGAGTCTAGTGTGAAAGACGAAGCAAAAGATTTTCTTGAATGGCTTGTGACTTCGGAGACAGGGAAAAGATACATGACGGAAGAGTTTAAATTCATTCCTGCATTTAAGAGTATTACGGCAGATTCCGAAGCGCTTGGGGATCTTGCTGCTGACCTAATTCAATATAGTGATGATGATAAAGTGCTTAGTTGGAACTTCAATCGCTTCCCAGAAGGAGTGCCGCAAGAGTTTGGTGCCGTGATGCAGGCCTATGTGGCGAAGCCGGATCCTGTGAAATTACTTGAGAATATGCAGAAGAGTTGGGACAGCCTGAAAAAATAAAATGAAGGAAGATGATCTCGGCTTCGTTCGGGATCATCTTCCTTTATAGCGTTTTTATTTCTCCTCCTTGAACATACTAAGCTTATCCATTTTGTTCTAAAGCAGGAGGAGAATATAAGATGAGAAAGTTTGTTTGGATAGGTGTGATTGTAGTGCTTTTATTCATGCAATCCGCTAATGTCATGGCAGAAGAACGTACGACTCATACAAATTTTTTAAATCCAGCACTTGTGAACTTACTGCGTCAGGGCGGATATATTTTGTATGTAAGGCACGGAGAGGCAACGGTTGGAGAAGATCAGCCTAATTACGTACTCAGTGATTGTGCGACTCAGAGAAACCTTTCAGCACAGGGTAAACAACAAGCTACACTTTACGGACAGAAGGTAAGGAATTTACAAATTCCATTTCAAACACCGGTGATCGCAAGTCCTTTTTGCCGAACAAGAGAAACTGCCGAACTCGCTTTTGGAGCTGGAAATGTTCAAGTGGACCCTTTTTGGACGAAAGTTTATAAACTAAGCGGTCAAGTAAACGCGGAAGAACGCGAGAGTACACTATCAGGCCTGACTTCTATTTTAGAGAAGAATCCTCCTGAGGGTATGAATAAAGTGATCATAGCCCATAGTTTTCCGCCGGGGATTGGGCTTGGGGAGATTCCTTTCTTAGGAACGGTCATCATCAAACCAAAAGGGCAAGGAAATGGATACGATATCGTAGACCTAGTTTCCTTTAATGAGATATTAGGTTTATAATGTAAATTTACAGCATTTCAATGTAACTCATAGATATCACATAAAAATCGGTTCAAGCTTACAGGCTATAACCGATTCTTTTTTTGTCTCCTATAGAAAAAAAGTAAGGTTTTGATTTTTAAATTGAACGATTTTCGTATATGATGAAGAGTAACAATCTAAAAGGGCTAACGGGTGACTTGCGATGAATCAACCACTATATGGAATTTGGCTCGGAGACGTATTTTTTTGTTTTTCTGGAGAAACGTCGGAACCCAGGGTCGATGCCTGGAGCCATGGAATACGTAAAATGAAATTAAAAGGCGGTACCTACCGTCCGTTTCAACATGCAGCCTTGCGTCTTGCAGAACTAAGATGGCAGACCAACAAGGTACAGACCTCAAGTGCAGATACAAACAAGAAAAAACGAATGGGAATGGGACGGACGCTGGAAGGACTGGCGCTTAACCCGAAAGACGCATTCGAATTATTAATACACTGGAACAAAGAAGAGGCAGCCGGAGCAGGATTTGAAGCCGGAGAAGAAATGGAATATTGGTCTAAAGCAGCTTTATTTGCTTTGGAATTACTGCTCCGAGGTCAGATTGCTCCGGGGGTCGCTCCGGTGACAGCAACAAGCGGAAGAAGACGAGGGAATCAATCTGCCGTAAAAGGTGCTTGGCACCCGAGACTTACAGAGAAAGAAGACATAGAACGTTTTGCTATCCTTGCGGAATCCATTCCTCCGATCGCTCTGACAGCTACTATTGTTTATGCGGATACGGAAGCAGGGTCTGTTAAAGAAGCGGGCGGTGCCGTGCTTTACTCTTTCCTTAGTCAAATGATCCATGCAGCGGTTTCTTCTGAAATTGCTGCGGTAGAAAGCAGTTTGTCTAAATATCGTGTGAATTATCGCAGAGGATATTCCCCATTATCGGAACTATGGTGGAATAGTCTGCTTACCGGCTCGCGAGAACTAAGCGTGCAAGGAACAATTCAAGAAATCGAAGAATTGTCAGATGCGGTTAGTGAGGCAGGAGAAAGTTCTCCTCCGCTTATAGAGAGTGAATCTTCTGGACCTGCGGCCGGGAAACTTCGACTGGGGCTCCGGTTAGAACCCTCAGAGGCGGGTTCCGAATGGAACGTTAGTTTTTGGGCTGAAAGTGAAACAGAGTCCGATTTTCGGGTTCCGATTGAAGCGATATGGTCTCACCCTTCTCAAGAAGTAGACCGCGGTTCAACCGTGTATGAATCCATACAGGAACAGATGTTAATGGCGTTTGGCAAAGCATGTGAACTGGCTCCTGCTCTAGAATCAGGATGGAGTGGATGCCCCACATCTGTCAAAATGAATACAGAAGTGTTCTATGATTTTATGGCGCATGCTGTCCCTAAACTGCAGAAGAGCGGCGTGACGGTGATGATGCCTTCAAGATGGAGTAAGGATGGGAAACGAAAAACAGGACTTAAATTAAAGATGCTTCCACACCCAGACCGCGTCGGATCTGTAAAACGAACCACAACACTCGGGATGGAGCAGCTGGTTGCTTTTGAAGCAGAGGCCATGCTGGATGGGATTCCGGTTTCACAAGAAGAACTTGCCAGACTTGCGGCATCTACGTTTCCTTTAGTGGAATTCCGCGGAGAATGGATTGAGATTGATCCTAAAGAAATCCGTCAGGTACTTCGCTTCATGAAAAAGAATGAAGAAGGTACGATGGCATTATCGGAGTGGATGCATCTAGTCGCAGAGGATGAGGAAGATGCGAACTGGAAAGGCCTTTCTATCTTTGGTGCAGAGTCCTACGGGATGTTGTCTTTCTTGCTTGAAGGGCAAGTATTAAAAGGAATAGAGCCTAAATCGGTACCTCCTTCTCTGCATGGTAATTTAAGACCTTATCAGGAACGGGGTTTCCAGTGGCTGTCTGCTATGCGGGATCTTGGTTTTGGGGTTTGTCTTGCCGATGATATGGGACTTGGAAAAACCATTCAGGTCATTACCTGCCTGCTTGATTCCAAGCTCGCAGCGAAGGAGATCAGAGAAGCAGAACGTAAGCTTGAAGGAATAACAGAAGATGAATTTGATACAGAAGGTCCTGCACTCATCGTGTGTCCTACTTCACTGCTGGGCAACTGGCAGCGGGAACTCGCACGATTTGCTCCAGACTTCAAATTATATATCCATCACGGCACCCAGCGTTTGCATGGCGACCGCTTCCGTGAGCAGGCAGAAGAACATGATATTGTCCTGACCACGTATCATTTGGCTGGCAGGGATGGGGCGGATCTCGCTTCCATCCACTGGTCTTCTGTGGTGCTTGATGAAGCGCAATATATTAAAAACTATCGTACGAAGCAGGCGCAAAGTGTGATGAAACTGTCTGCTCCGCACCGCATTGCGATGACGGGAACACCTGTGGAGAATCGGCTTAGTGAGCTGTGGTCTATTTTTCAATTTCTTAATCCGGGATATCTCGGTACGGCAGCTTCATTCCGGCAGCGTTATGTAGCTGGCGGTGAGGAAGGGGCGCAGTCCCTTCGTGAACTGCATAAGCTCGTGTCTCCGTTTATGCTTAGAAGGCTCAAGAGCGATCCTGATATCCGTAAGGATCTTCCGGAGAAGCTGGAACTGAAATCATATTGCTCCTTAACTGTGGAGCAGACGGCCCTTTACAAAGGGGTAGTTGATCAATTGCTTACAGGTATAGAAGGGCAAACTGGTTTTACGCGGAAAGGTGTGGTTTTGTCCTCTCTAACTAAGCTTAAGCAGATCTGTGATCATCCTGTACTGCTGGAGCCGAATCGTAAAGAACAGAGTGGGCGGGTGGAACTGTCAGGCAAGCTAGAACGTTTGATGGAGCTTACCGATGCGATTCGGGATAATGGAGAATCGGCACTTATCTTTACGCAGTATGTCTCCATGGGAGATATTCTGGTGAATCAATTGACTCAGCGCTACAATGAGAAACCTTTCTTCCTTCATGGAGGAATCTCCAAAGCAGAGCGTGATGCGATGGTGGATAGTTTCCAAAAAGGCGAAGGTCCGTCTATCTTTGTTCTTTCCTTACGTGCGGGGGGTGTCGGTCTTAACCTTACCCATGCGAGTCATGTCATTCACTATGATCGCTGGTGGAATCCAGCCGTAGAGAATCAGGCAACAGACCGTGTATTCCGGATTGGACAGAAGAGAAACGTTCAAGTTCATAAATTGATCTGCCAAGGTACGCTGGAAGAGCGAATTGATGAATTGATAGAGAGTAAGAAACAGCTGTCCGAGCAGGTCGTAGGTTCAGGTGAGAACTGGCTTACGGAAATGTCTGACGATGAACTGAAAGGGCTTGTTACCTTACAGGGAGAAATGTGGATGTAAGTCGTCGAATTTGATTTAGGAAAGGGTGAGGTGAAGGTGAACATCGAAGTGAAGGAATTTCAGCTGGAGCCTCACGGATGGAAGGCAATCGTATCTAGTGCAGTGAGGGATTCAGAAGATAACGATGTGGAATGCAAAGGGCATGTGAACCCCCTTGATGACAGTGAGAAAAAAACGTTGCTTGAGCAGTTAGCAGAGTCTGCATATCTTGTGTACAAACTGATGGAAAATAAGCCTTTACCGCCTGCAGAAGCGGAAACGCTGATTCCCTTCGCTACTGAGATGCAGGTGACCTGCAGCTGTGAGAGCGAAGCATGCGAACATGCAGAAGCGGCTAGAATAGCCGCCGCTTCCTGGGCAGCCCGTGAGCCACTGGCATTCTTAAGCCTACTAGGCATTACACGCACGGCGCTCCTTGACAGTGTATTCGGCTCTTGGGCAGTCGAATCAGAAGGAAAAGCACTGCCGGGGGCAGCGCTGTTGCAGCGTCCGGCTGCGCGAGCAGGTGGCAACGTCTCTGCGATCATGGATTACATCGCAGAGAGTGTCCAAGACAGCGCGCTCCACAAACCTGGCCATAGGCTGACGGAGGTGGAGCTGCGCCTGAAGGCACCTTCCAAAATGGTGCCTCCTCCAAAACTTGCATCTTTGCTGCCTCAGGCACCTACGGAAGCTGCACTGACCCATTTACGAGAACAGATGTCTAAGCGTGCAACAGAATGGGCACCCAGTTCAGCTCAGGTAAAGTCTGGGAGCAAGACGAAGTAAATAGGATCATGACAGAGCATAAGAGATCTGTGTCTCATGACAAGCATTGTCAGGGGGCGTCAGCGTTCTTTTGCTCTGTTTATTTTTAGTCTACAATAGAGCATGGACAAGCTATATGTGGATGGGGGAGTAATAGATGATAACTACGAAGATGAAAAGACACCGCTGGACAATTGCTCTGCTGTCTACACTGTTGGTCAGCACCGTTCTACTCACGGGCTGTGAAGTAGGTGGACAAGGTCAGCAGGAAGGACAGAACCTGAATGCTCCGGCGACAGGTGATACTTCTGAGGAAGTAACCCCAGATGGAACAGATGAGAATACGGACGGTATAGAAACCGGTGAAGATAATACAGAAACAGACAGCATCATGGCTTTGCGTGCACAAAGTTCACTGCAGAGCAGTATACAGCAGGAAGGCGACCGAAGTGTTGTAACGAATGCTGAATCAGTGACGGTCATTGTGAATAAAGAGCGAAGTCTGCCGGAAGGATATGAACCGGATGATTTGGTTGAACCAAATGTGCCGTTCTCTTTTGACGGGCCTCATGAGAAACGTCATTTACGTAAGGAAGCTGCGGCTGCCCTAGAAGAATTATTTGCTGCAGCAGAAGAAGATGGTATAGAGCTTCGAGCTGTGTCAGGGTATCGCTCTTACGAACGACAAGTGTCTGTGTATAACAGCAGTGTAGAGCGCAACGGTGAAGAATATGCAGCGCGAGTAAGTGCGAAACCAGGTTACAGTGAACATCAGACGGGACTTGCCATTGATGTCTCTAGTCCAAGTGTCGGCAATGTGATCGAAGAGGTGTTTGGCGACTCAGAAGAAGGCAAGTGGCTGGAAGAGCATGCGCCGGAGTACGGCTTTGTGATTCGTTATCTGCAAGATCGGGAAGATATCACTGGTTATGTATACGAGCCATGGCATATCCGCTATGTAGGTAAAGAGTTAGCACCGGATATCGCAGAGAGTGGTCTTACACTGGAAGAGTACTTTGATGATGCGAATATTAAACTGTAAGTTGAATAAGAGATAGAAGAAGGCAGCCCTGAGGGGCTGCCTTTTTGAATATGATTTTCCTATTCAGCTGCTTGTTCTACAACCAGTTTCATCGCGTTCGCAATAGGAGGAAGGCTGCGAGTCGTAATGCCGTTATAAACGCCAATTACATAGTCTTTTTCCTTCAATGTAGAAGGATCAATTGCTTCCCCTTTAGTATCTACTACTTTCGTTTCTGAACTGATGTTGAATACGATGCCGCTAGATGGCGCTTCGTCTACACCTTGACCTTTAAGAAGGATGCTGCGTTCGCCAGTATCCGAAGTCGTTACTTCACTAATCGCACCTTCCGCGATAACAAGATCCGCTTTTGCTTGCTCGGTTACGGTGATCTTGTATACCGGAGATTGTGGAGGAAGGCTGAGAGTTGCAAACATCGCGTGTTCAGCTTCAACCTGATCGCCAACTTTGAGATCTTTAAATTCAAGAGCATCACCGCTTGCAAGTGCAAACTTCGTATCTTCACTCACATTAAGAACGATTCCTTTTGCACCATTTCCATTGATATGAACGGAAAGCTTACCTTCTTCAGAAGACAACGAAGTGATGATTCCGCTTGCTTTTGTTACTTCTTGTTCAGAAGCACTGACATTATCTGTAGTAATTGTAATTTGACTCCCTTCTACCGTTACGTTGCCGTACAGAACTTCGCTGACAAAGTTCAGAGGAACATATTGCGTATTGTTCATTATTTCAGGAGCTTGACCGAGACGGACAAGCATCTTATTTACATTATAAGCATCTTCCCCTGTCATAATGGAAGTCCATACAATACCTTTAGTAAGTTCACTTGCTTTGGTGTCTGGTACCCATTTTACTTCCATTCTAAGTGCTTCTGCTAGAGAACGTACAGGAATCATCGGTTGAGCAGCGGTTGATACTTGGTAACCATCCTCGATAGCCTGTCCATTCACCGTAATGGTAAATGTTTCTTTAAGATTACTTGAGATTGGCACTGGAGTACTCGCGTCCGCATATGCGTAGAGGGAACTACCGCCTAAAGCAATAGTTAAAGCTGCAGCAGCTACGCCGGTTTTCATTCTTTTGTTCATGTGTCTTCTCTCCTTCACTGTTGTTTTGTCATAAGATGATGACATCTTCTAGACGAAAAATACGGAGTAAGGTTGCACTCGAGCAAAGGGTCTAGTACGTCAAATCTGGTTCCTGTCATACCTAGTATGTATTTAACCTGCTCAGAAATAACGAACAGAAATTTAGATAAAAATATAAAAAAGGTGACCAACGATTAAGCTTAAGGAATATAAAAATTTAGCATACCTCAATGGCAATAAAGTAAAACTGCACAAGGTACATTAATTACTAATGGTACTGAAGGTTAGGGTTCAATTTTCACATTAGTAGCATACCAATGCCCATTCTTAAGCTTCAAATCCATGGTCAGCGGTTCCTTAAATCCGAAGTCAGTCTGATTGTATTCGTGAGTTACAAATACTTTAGAAACAAAAAAGAAATGGAGCGGAACCACGATACCTGCTTTGTGTTTGGAAGAGTCATAGGAAAAGTCTGCCGTAGTCGCTCCACTTGTAATCGGATTTATTCTATTAAAGACAGACGGATCCATGTATTCTTGATCATTACGATCTGCTGCCATAGCTTTATTCAGAATAATTTTAGTATCCTTCGCAATCCAAAACCCAAATAGAATGTACAGTAGTGCAAATGAAGCGATAAAGATTGTGATCCACAGCTTTTTATTCATTTTTTTCCCTCCTTAATGATTAGTAGATATTATAGTCCTTCACCAACTTTTAGTGAATTATAAACTATTTTATAAAAATATGGGTATAAGACTTTATAACGATCTTGTTTGAAAAATAGATTAATGCCACAAAAAAAGCACCATCAACGATTAAGATACAAAAAATAAGGGAGCCTGGGCTTACAGCCCAGGTTCCCTATATTTATTTTACAGTCATAGAACGCTATGGCTCCCAAACTACCGTGGTATAAGGAAGTGTGTCGTTACTGCTGGCCCAATAATACCCAGGAGACATAATCCGGCGAGGCTGGAACCCGATCTCTCCAGAAGGAGCACTTACCGTTTCGGAGGAGGATTGGAATATTCCATTTGCGGTAGTCTTGGCGGTAACATATTTTCCGGCCATTTGTGTGAATCGACCGCTAACCGTAGCACTAAGCGGTGCCCCGGTTTCAAGATCCACAACTCGTAAGGTTACGTTAGCTTTGCCATCCGTATATTCAAATGTCATTTCATCGATAATCATTGGTTTCAGCGTAGAAGAGGTCGTTGTCGCAGAGATGGCTTCGCTAGGGGAACTTTCATTTCCCTGCAAATCGACCGCTGTGATTTTGTAATAATAAGTGGTATCTGCAAGCAATCCTTTATCTTTGTAAGATAATCCTTTAGCTGTTCCTGCATAAGTAAGAGGTCCCGTTGTAAAATCAGGTTCTGTGCTTCGGTAGATTCGGTAGTCGTTCACTGCTGAATTGTCGTATGCCATCCCATAACGCACATCAATCCGTTCGTGATCAAAAGTTATCGCTGAGAGGTTGCCGTTGACTGTGCTTGGAGGTTCCAGATCCGATGGAGGAGACCACTTGATTCCACCAGGTCCCCACTTACTTGGGAAGTCGATGAACGAGGTGTAGTGGTGAATGGCGATTCCGCCAAACGCCGGGCTTTCTTGCATAGCCGCATACACTTTATTCAGTTCATCCTCCATAAAGGTTCTGCCTTCCTCATGGAAGCTGATCGTTTCGGGATCTCCGCCATCGGCAATATCTTTGGTTTCTACACCGATAATGACGGAGTTTGGCTTGCCTATGGATTCCGCGTATGCAATTTCCCCAAGTGCTTGTTGGATAATACCTGCACTTCCGTCTGCCTGATCACGGTAATTCATAATAGAGATATAATCAGCCGTATCCTGAATGTGTTCGGACAGCCATTTTGTTGATCCATTCCACGGAATCGCACTGGCATCAGCTGAACTGTCATACCATCTTGGAATGGCTGCGCCTACTGGGAAAGTAATACCCGCAGCGTGTTTCCGTTCCATTAGTGCAGCGAGCATATCAAGATACTGGATCTGGACAGACGGTTTTTCTGTCTTAAAATCAGGCAGGATATACGGCTCGGTATCGAGATTAATGCCATCAAACTTAGCGGAAGCTTCAGAAGCCATATTATAGTTCAGTACTTTTTCAAATTCCCGAACCGCTTGAGTGCGATATCTCTCGTATGCTCCATAATAGGGTGGTGTTGTACCGCCAGCAATCAGCGCCTGTACCTTATACCCGTTATCATGAGCCCAAGTGACAAACTGCTGTACTTCTTCACGGTAGTCTTCTAGCATCGAAGCTCCATTATACCGGTCAACACCTAGATAGAGTGTAGTGATGGGACGGTCACTAAAGGTGGTTGTATCGGAAGTGAATTTGGCAAAAGTGTCCCAGGAATTTGGATTCAGTATCAGATGATAGGATGCCGTTTCCCAGATCCAGATCGCTCGATCTTGAATGGGAAGAGGCTCAGTTTCTCCATAGGTGCTGTTTGTTACCGTTCCGGGATCTCCAGAATTAGAGGAGGAGTTACCTTGACCGATGGATTGTGGATTGGGCGCTAGATAAGTAGTGAGGCTGTATCCAGTGTTACCGTTTTGATCTGTTGCCTTTGCCTCCAGGCTATACTTTTGTTTTTTGTTTAAATGAGCAACTTCCCAAGCATATTTATAAAAGCCTTCTGCTTCCTTGTAGACAGCAGGTTCCCAAGGACCTCCGTTAATTCGAAGTTCAACCTGAGTTATCGTATTTTTGCCTTCTGCAGAAATATGAATGGGAATCGCACCTTTGTCACGAGGTAAGGGAGCATCCGTCTCAGCCGGACTTACAATCCGTACTTCAGGTACACTCGCGGCTGGATTATCTACGTTGAGATGAATAAAAGGGGACCAAATCCCGTATCTCGTTCCGATATCTTTGGATTTGAGCGCAATTTCAATAGAACCGTCTAATGAGGACGTATCTAATGAATAAGACCATGTTCCCTTGTTATCAGCATCAGGATCATCCATGTGAACGTCATTTACCAATTGACCATTGACCACAATTTCGACGTCGAATACATCTGTGTACGTACCATGAAGTTCCTCGACTCCTGGGGAAACGTTCTGTTCATCTTGATGAGAATCAAAGGTCACACGGGCGGCAGCTTTTACGGGAAGAGAGGGGAGGAGCATCGTAAATAGGAAGAACACCAAACAAAGTAACCCACATTTTCGCGAAAATGAAGTCATGTTCATCTCACATCCTTGTCAGTATGATGTAAATCTTATTGACGACATCTACTGGATAAAACACGAATACGACGAAGATGCGAATCCAAGTGTCAACTTAAAGCGGTTACTTTTAATTATTACAAGAAAATAGGGATTAGAACCGACTGGGAGATTCATGGCAGGTTATTTTTGCGGAAACATGAAAAGACCCGATTCATAATCATGAACCGGACCTCTTTATTCTTCTCATTTATTTCCCTACTTATTAAGGGGGGAATCTTCATAACCCGTATCCTTGTAATCCGTGTGATCTAGCTTATTCAGCACCTTTTGCTGACGAATCATTGCCTTCGTTTGCTCCGTTCCCGTGTCATAAATAAGCTGATACAGTTCTTGAATGCGGGCGGTAAATTGCTCATTTGCATCATCATGATCTGCTGATTTGTATGGAACCGGTGTTCGCTGGAATGTATATTCGTCCTCTTTGCTAATCGATGACATCAAATCCTGCATCTGAGCAAGTTCATCTTGAGACAGTTTTACCTCATAGTCGCCAGATTCAATCGGTTCTTGATGAATGAGCTGCTGTGTAACGGAAACATAATAAGTGTCCATTGCTCTTTTCCCCTCCCTATCTCATAGATATCCAGATAAAAGATGATTTACCTGTTTTATACACTAATAGAACAGGGGATGAATCATTTGCATAGATAGATTACTTAAGATGTCTCGGTAAAGCAGGCACTTCCCGCATTGCTTTTTTCATTTTTGATTTGCAGAGCGGGCAAGGGGGTGCTTCCTCCTTCGGTTTGCCGGAATGCTGACGAATCCAGGCAGGACAGGTATCTGATGTACATGACCATACCGGAACGGTTTCCATTCGCTGCGAGCTTCCTTTTATACGAGAGGAAGAAGAGTTTTGTACCTTGCTTTTCGAGTGGAAGCGGTCTGTATCCGTATTTAAACGTTCTTTGGCACTCTGTTTCTTGTGGCCAGTATCTTTAACACCGAAGGCTTCCAGCAGAAATCTGGAGACAGGAGCAGGTTTACCGTGCTGGCTAGCAGGAGAGGTAATAAACAATCGCTGCTTCGCACGCGTGACAGCAACATAAGCAAGTCTGCGTTCCTCTTCAAGCAAAGCTTCGTCCACTTCTTTGGCAGCTGCGCCCGTCAGTGCTGCTTTTCGGTCTTCGGGCACTTCTTTGGTCAGAGCGGAACTATGCGGCAGAATCCCTTCACTTGCACCAATCCAGTATACACAAGGGAATTCAAGACCTTTGGCCCGGTGAATCGTCATCAGCTGTACCGCATCCTCATTGGCTGCTTGAAGAGCTTCCATTTCTTTATGTCTTCTGGACAGTTCGTCTGCAAAAGTAACAAAACTCTCCACCGTCTCAAACCGTTTTACTGATGCCTCGAGCTCATCGAGTGTTTCCATGATCGTTTCTTTATAGTGCGTGTAGATGCTTGGATCGCCGCTCTCAAGATACGAATCGTAGAACTGCCTGCGCATTTCCTGAATCGCCGCAAGCGGCGTCATTGTTTGTAGCTGCTTAATCAGTTTAATCCGTTCCTTGACCTGTTCTTGTTGAAAAGGTTTCAGACGATCCCATCTCGAAAAATGAATGAGCGGATATTTTTTAGGTTGTTGTTTCTCTTGCCCTGCCAAGTATTCGAGACCTGCTTCGCGCGAGATATATAAAGGTCCAAGTGTACTTGGGATGGCATCGAAATTACGCGGGTGAAGAGATAATCTTAGGTGGTCCATCAGCGGCTTCACTAAAGTCTGATCATAGAAGACAGGCGTAGCCCCGTATTGTACAAAAGGAATTTCTTTTAGAACAAGTTGTTCAAAAATAGCACGGCTGCTGCTTGCTGTCCGGTGCAAGATCGCAATATCTTGGTACGAAAGTTGTCCTTCTTCTATAATCTCCTGAATATGGCTGACGACCATCGCTGCCTCTTCTTCCACTCCTGAAGGAGTAGCAAACAACGGTTGATACCCAGGCTTTCCAGCGGAGACCAGCTTTTTATACCGGCGTTTCTTGTTATACCGCACAATTTCTGTGCCAAGACCAAGAATGCGAGCGTCGGAACGGTAATTAATATCCAGCGTAACGATAGATGCCCGAGGATAGATTTTATCAAAATCAAGGATCGCTTCTTGTCTTGCTCCATTAAAGGTGTATATCGTCTGGTCGTCATCACCGACTACCATCAGGTTCCGGTGGGAAGCTGCGAGTTTACGTACAATCTCGTACTGAAGACTGTTGGTATCTTGAAATTCATCCACCATAATATATTGGAATCGTTTCTGAAGCGGACGCAGAATGGCAGGATCATTTAACAGTTCCGCAGCCCGCAGCAAAATATCATCAAAGTCCATCTTGTGACGTTCTTTCTTCCATGCTTCATATCCGGTAAGAATCTGTTTAACGTCTCTTTCTTCCTGTGACGTCTCAGGAAGATCTTCGGTCCGTTTTCCTTCCATCTTCCAGGAAGAAAGGGAAGAGAGCAGGCTTTCCGGCTGAAATGCATCGCTTAATCCATGTTTACGCTGAATCATTTTAATGACGGTATGCTGTGCTCTCGTGTCACCAAAAATATCTTCGGTTACCCCGTAGTGACGCAGCAACATCAAGGCGAAGGAGTGGAAGGTCCTCGCTTGTACTGCTCGCGCAGCAGCAACGCGAATGCCAGGAAGCGTCGAGATACGAGATTTCATCTCTGCAGCGGCTTTACTAGTAAAAGTGACGAGCAGAATACTGCCGGCAGGTACATTTCCAACTTGAATGAGGTATCCGGCTCTTGCAGCAAGCACGGTCGTTTTACCGCAACCAGCTCCTGCCAGAGTTAAAATAGGACCGTCGCCATGCCTTACGGCTTTAATCTGTGGACCGTTCAGCAGAATACCGGCTTCCTCCAAAGATCGGAAGTATTCGGCATCCGGGTCCGTATCACGAACGAGTTCAAGGCTTGTTTGTTTGGGCGCTTCTTTCGCCTTGGGAAGCCGGGCACTCGATGGGACCCCTAGAGGGCGAGGGTAAAATATAGGATTTGTGCTATACATAAATGGTGTACACCTCATCTAAAATCAAAGTAAAACATTGCCCTTTTCACAAGAGGGTTGTAAATTTGGTATGATAGAGTCATAAAAACATCTGATGATTGATAAACTTTAGGATAGATTACATATAAGATGAATCATAGTCTGCATGTAACAAACTGTTCTCTATTATACCGAAACTATCAATTCAAGCGAAGTATACGGTATAATTTGACGATAAAGTTTAGCATAGGGTGTTATTGCTGTAATAAGGTACTGAAAGCTTTAAGCTGCGATGTCTGCAAAGTGCAGCTTGTTACATGGAATGAGGAGGAATTAATCGCATGAACTTTTTACAACGAATTAAAGACGGGGCAGGCCGTGCGACTGAAAAGGCGCAGCATGCTGTAGAGATTAACAAAATCAATTCGCAAATTGCGAACATCAAGCACGACATGTCCGTGAACTATACAGAAATGGGCCGCATCTTCTACGAAGGGTATCGTGCACAAGATATGTCTTTAGCAGAAGAAAGAATGATGGAACTTTCGGCAGATTGCGACACGCTTCAGGATGAGATTGATGAACTGCGCGAGAAGATTGCTCTGCTGAGAAACGAGCGGGTTTGCGTCTGTGGTCATGTGTCTGACCTGGATGCTAATTTCTGTCCAAAATGCGGCCGTGCTTTAACAGGAAACGAGAAGTCGGCTCCGATAGCGCATGCACAAGCAAAACCGGAAGCAGCAGCAACCGTTGCTGAAGAAGAAATACAGGAAGAAGAGGAAGAAGAGCTTTTCCCGGATTTGCTCTTGTCCGAGGAGGAAGAGATTCCTAGTGAAAATTACGATCTAGGAGACTTCCTGCCAGAAGAGAAAGAAGAGTTTGACGCAGAGTGGGAACGCAGACGCTTGGAAGAGATGCAACGCGAAAGCGAGAGGCAACATGAGCTGGATGAGCGTATAAGGTACTGGAAAGAAAACAATCAGCACCAAGAAACGGTAGAAACTGAACTTCCGCGAGAAACTGTAAAGTGTCAGATTTGTGCAGCTGAGCTGCCAAAAGGCTCTAAATGGTGTCCACATTGCGGAACAGAACAGATTTAATCTGCGGGTGACCTGATAAACATAAGCATCAACGTTCCTGAACAGCATGGGAGGACAAAGGAATATGGACCAGTTGCTGCAGCATCTAAGAAGTCTTGGATTTACAGAGATGGAATCAAAAATCATGGTGCACTTGTCAAAGGAAGGGGCTTCTTCCGGATACGAAGTGTCCAAACGACTTGGGGCATCTCGCTCTAATGTATACGCAGTGTTGCAGCGGCTGCATGCGCGCGGAATTCTCTGTTGCAGTGACAGTGAACCTGCGAAGTATACCATGCTGCCGGCAGATGAGTTCACACTTATCATTTCTAATCATGTACAAGAATCGCTTGGGTATGTTGAGCAGGCAATGCCAAAACAGAAGACGAGCTCCCCTGAGTTTGCAACGCTGCAAGGAGATCGCCCAATCATGGAGATACTTGCCAAGGAAATAGCCACGGCCGAATATGAAATTATCATTGATCTTTGTTCGGAGGAAGCTTCCTTATTTCATGATGTGCTGAAGGATGCAGAAGAGCGAGGGGTTAGGCTGCTATGGTCTTGTGATGCAGGGAATGGAGAAAACAATCCCTTCTTTGGATGGCATCCATTTACAGATCAAGAGACTCCGTCTCTATTCAAAGGTCGAACCTTTTCATTTATTATCGACCGGAAGTGGAGCCTGCTTGGCAGCCGCGGGAATGAAACGGATACGATAGGGCTTGTAACGGAACATCCCGTAATGATTCGGCTTCTTCTCGGATATTTTGCCCAGGAACTCATTATGTATGAATTGGAACAAGATTTAGGTCCGGAGATTCAAAGTAGATATGGTCCTCATTATGAACAGATTTGGAATAAGTATAGATAACGTCTAAAAAACCCTTCTTTTCTATCCGAATAAGGATAAAGAAGGGTTTTGCCTGTTCTGTGCAGTTGACTAAGTTACCTTTTCATTTCCTTTAGTTTCTCAAATATGGTGAGATAGTAACTAGGCTGCCTTGTCACAAACTGTTCTGCTTTAATGGTTTCCATGAAGAGTGCTTCTGGATTACCTTCGTTCTGACTATGAATTCCAATTGCTTGCACTTCGGATACTTTGTTCTGGAACAACTCCATCAGATCGGATAGAAGAGCTTCGTAAAGACCTTGTACTTCACTTTGCTGCAGATGATATTGATATAGCGGCTGAGCATGATGATAACCAAATACGGTGCTGATTTCTAGATCCTTGAAGGGAATCCCGTTTACTTCGCCATATAACTCCTCCTTTACCTCAAGCAGAGGGGTAAGCTGAGAGTAGGGAACGGCAAGTCCCAGTTCTTCTTCTAGTTCTCTTGCGGCATCTTGTACCGTTTCGCCTGCAGAGAGGTGTCCTGCTGCGGTAATATCATAGCAGGAAGGAAAAGTATCCTTACCGCTTACCCGTTTTTGAAAAAGAAGTTTACGCCCTTCTTCTGTATCTCGTATGAGCCAGCAGTGAAACGATTTATGCCAGTATCCTTTTGCGTGTACTTCAGAACGGGGGGCGGTGCCGATCCACTTTCCATCTTCATTGTAGATATCAAATTGCTCTTCTATTATCATGAGTTTTGTACCTCCCGTGTAATAATAACGTCTTACTACAGATTTACTCAGTTTTCTGTTAGCATGATTACATACAGTTTGGGGAAATGTAGTTATCATATAGGTTTAAACGAATAAGGGGGAGATAAAGAATGGAATGCATCGTTCGTTTTCAGGTCATCTACAAAAATGAAGAGACCAAGCACTTAAGAGGTCTTATTATGCTCGGAGATAAACAGGAAGCATCTACAGAACAATTGATCCCAATGTTTAAAAAAATAGGATTTGATGTCATGGTTGAAAACAAAGATGATCTTACTTTTAAACCGGTTCGTCCGGATGAACCGTATACTCGAATTCGTGTCACAGAACTCGATACCGGGGAAGAAGTCTACCGGGAAGATGCAAATCTAAGACAGATCCTCGAAAATCTCATTCCCAGATCTCCCGGACTTTAAGCTTTTGCCTTTTCTGTCCCAAGGATTGGTTCAACCAAGGATGTACAGTGTGAACAGCGTGTCGCTTCAAGCGGTATATCAGATATACAATAAGGGCATGCCCGCGTCGTTTTCTTCGGCTCGGGTTTTTCTTCTTTACGTTTAAATCGGTTAATCGCCTTGATAAACATAAAGATGCAGAAAGCCACAATCATAAAATCGAGAACAACATTAATGAACTGACCGTACCGGAGCACAGGGATTTCTTCTGCTTCTGCCATTGCAAGCGTTGTATATGTACTTCCTTCAAGGGTGAAAATTCCTTTTTCCAGCGGCAAAAACAGCTGCTCAAAACTGCGATTTCCTAGGATCAGCCCGATCGGCGGCATGAGTATATCATTAACGAAAGACGTTATAATTTTTCCGAATGCCCCACCAATAATGACACCGACTGCCAAATCAATGACATTCCCTCGTACGGCAAATTCTTTAAATTCACTTATGATTCCTTTCAAGCAGATACACTCCTAACATCGAATTATCGCTACCTTCATCTATTTAATCATCTGATGGACTCTCTTGGAAAGCGATATGCGAAAAAAATTCGGAAAATAACACTTTCTTTTGCAGTATCAATTCGGTATACTTCTACCATCGACCTAACATAAGCTGTCCGTACCTGAATCCAGGTAGATAAAGAGACGGCTTACATTAATTACTAAATACACTTACGTTATCTCGTATATGTGCTGGAATAGGCCAGCATGTCTCTACCCGATCACCGCAAATGATTGGACTACGGGAGAATCAATATAAGGTTACGATAGATAGAGACTTTATCGCTATTTTACCGTCACTTCTGACGATAATTAGAGATGATTTTTTTGATTGTATCAGATACCTATGTTCTTCTCCCTTGCTTTTCTGCCGGTTGGGACGGTGGAAGAGAAGGGACTTTTTTGCGTTTAGAGATAACAAAAACGATAGCACCGAGGAGGAACAGATGATGAAACTATTAAAAGAAAAAGTATTGAATGAAGGAATTGTATTGTCGGATCAAGTATTAAAGGTGGATTCTTTCCTGAACCATCAGATGGATCCGATCCTGATGAAAGAGGTAGGCCGTGAGTTTACTCGGAGATTTGAAGGAGAAGAAATTACTCGTGTACTGACGATTGAATCCTCCGGTATTGCACCTGGCATTATGACAGCACTTGAACTAGAAGTACCGCTTATCTTTGCACGCAAACAAAAATCACTGACTCTTCGTGAAGATATTCTGGTTGAGAAGGTATACTCCTTTACAAAACAGGAGTCCAATGAAATCACTGTTGCTAAAAAGTTCATGAAGCCTGGGGATAAAGTACTTATTATTGATGATTTCCTTGCGAACGGCGAAGCGGCTTTTGGGCTTGCTCGGATTGTAGAGCAGGCAGGAGCAGAGGTTGTTGGTATTGGTATCGTGATCGAGAAGGCATTCCAGCCGGGAGGTAAACTTTTGAAAGAGAAAGGGTACCGTGTAGAGTCACTTGTTCGTCTAGCTGCACTCAATGATGGACAGGTTACTTTTGCAGAAGAAGAGGTTAACGTCTAATGTCCCGTGAGCGAATATTCGATCGTCATCGTCATCCTGCGAAGACATTTTCACTTGGTCTTCAGCACGTTCTGGCTATGTATGCCGGGGCTGTCATTGTTCCACTGATCGTGGGCAGTGCGCTTGAATTATCTTCGTCAGAATTAACTTACCTCATTGCAATTGACCTGTTGGCCTGTGGACTTGCCACGTTAATGCAGGTATGGGGAGGTAAATATTTTGGTATCGGACTTCCGGTTATGCTCGGTTGTGCATTTCAAGCCGTGGCTCCCATGATTCTCATTGGAAAAAACTTTGGCATGTCCTACATTTATGGGGCGATTATCGCATCGGGATTATTCGTTATGATATTTGGCGGATTCTTCAGTAAGCTGATCCGGTTCTTCCCGCCTGTTGTAACCGGATCGGTAGTGACCATCATTGGTCTTACCCTGATTCCAACTGCTTTGAATGATCTTGGGGGCGGTCAAAATCAGCCCGATTTCGGAAGCATTCAGAACTTGTGTATCGGGTTTGGGGTTCTTATTTTCATCATTCTCATGAATCGTTTCACAAAAGGTTTCCTGCAATCTATTTCGATTCTGCTCGGTCTTGTCGTAGGTACCATCGTTGCAGGCTTCTTCGGTAAGGTTGACTTAACACCGATGCTAGATGCAAGCTGGTTCCGTGCGCCGCAGCCGTTTCATTTCGGGACACCGAAATTTAATATCTCTGCCGTTCTAACGATGATCCTTGTCGCTATTGTCAGTATCGCAGAATCGACAGGTGTGTTTATGGCTCTGGGTAAAATCTTGAACAAAGATCTAAGTTCGAAAGATCTAGCCCGCGGATATCGTGCAGAAGGTCTTGCGATTGTTGTCGGTGGTATTTTTAATTCATTCCCTTATACAACGTATTCTCAGAATGTAGGGCTTCTGCAGATGAGCCGCGTGAAGACACGCGACGTCATCGCGGTGGCTGGCGGACTGCTTATTATCATTGGTTTTGTACCGAAGATTGCAGCAACCGCTCAGATGATTCCTCATTCGGTACTCGGCGGCGCTACGGTAGCACTATTCGGTATGGTGGTATCTTCCGGTATTCGGATGCTAGCTGAACAGGTGGACTTTAATCGCTATGAGAATCTGCTGATTATCGCTTGTTCTGTAGGAATGGGTCTTGGTGTTACGGTTGTTCCTGAATTATTCGCACAGCTGCCAGAAGAGGCAGGGATTCTATTAAACAACGGAATTGTAGTGGGTAGCTTCACGGCAATTTTCATGAATCTCATCTTTAACGGGCTGGGTCCGGCAAAAGAAGTTCCTGGAACCAAGTCTACTGGTGAAGAAGCGGCTTAAGGCATGACACTCATATAAAAAGCAAAAAGCCGGTTACATGATCTCTTTCAGATCATGTAACCGGCTTTTTAATTACATTAAACATTTATCTGATGAAAGACTAAGGTGTTTAATGAGATGATACATCCTTTATTACAGTTTACGCATTTGTTTGTCGGCTAAATCCCCAACAAGAGGCAGTTTAAGCCACTTTCCTTGCAGTGTCGCTACTAACATCACAATCCATATTACAAAGCCGAGCAGAGATAACATCGCTGCGAGGAGTGGGCCAAATAGAGGGACAAGTCCGCTTAGAATGTGGCCAACTACGATAAATCCAAAAGCAAACAAAGATTGCAGAGCATGAAACATCACATATCGGCTGCGTTTCTCCAGTGCAAGCATCACAATTGCTCCTATAAAGGTGAATAGGTAGCAAATTGCAGCAGCAATATTCTCATCAAGACCTGTAGATGATTTGAACGGAGACATCTTTTTCTTCCTCCCTTTGTACAAGGTGCTATAAGTTAGCATATGACGGGGGAGGAGATATTTGAACACAATACTTGAGAAATGTTTCATCTAAATAAAAGCGTTTAGGAAGGATCTCCGCCTTGACGCTGACGTCTTGGGTTAGTGATTTTCCCTTGTTTGTCTGTGTCATTTTCTTTCGGTACCAACCTAGGATCCGTGATACCCTCATGATGATTCTCGAATGTAAACTCGGTTAGTTCCCACTCTGTCACACCCAGAACAGGATCTGAGGGGAAATGTTGACCTCTGTGAAGATGTTCTGTAAGACCACGTTCATTGGTATAAACTCCGTCAACCTCAACTGTTTCCTTGGATATCGGGAGCATGTCCTTGTCTTTTCCGCTCATGATTGGAATGCCTCCTTGAAAGAAGTAGTAAATCATTATTTCATTAATATCGTGAAGCACCAGGCTTCTGGCTCTAAGGTAACCAGTTTCAGACATAATTATTCCAAGTGGAGAGACAATAACCATAAAGGAAAGTAAAGCTGATAGAGACAAAAAATCGAACTCTGGTAGATAAAATGTAAAAAAATTACTTTTTATATAGTTGTAAAGCTGTACGACTGCTTTGAATATGATACAATAGAAGTGTGATTCAATAAGAATCATATCGGGTATGTATAGTGTCAGGTACCTGTCTTCTCAGGAGTCCCGGCCTAAAGCTGAATATTGCCGCGCACACTTCTTCATGGTATCAATTTAGATCTTTCTTTTTGCATCTCTAAACGGAGCATTCACTTTCAACGTTTTGGGAGGGAGTTATCATGGCAACAAAAGGTCATAATGAGGTCAAAGAAAGTTTACGGGAAATGACTCGTATATTCAGGCCGAAGGATCCTAAAAAATTCGTGAAGGAGTATGTGAAAAAATACCGGATAACAGGAGGGTATGAAGAGGAACTGACGCTTGTGGTTGAGCGTGAATTAACTAGACTGAATTCCTCAGTCTCCTGATTCGTTTTTTGTAAGGCATTCCCGTTGTATATGCTGATTATATTGCTTTGTTTTGTATAGAACCGCCACCCTGATGAATTTGAAAGCAGAGAGGCGGTTTTTTTTGCGCCCTTCTCAGCATATATATGGAAAGGATTCCATAAATGTAGAGGGGGCGGCCGAATGTCGGTGAAGCTTAAAACAAAAGAAGAGATCGGTTACATGCGTGAGGCCGGACGAATCTTAAAAGCATGTCATCGTGAAATTGAGGAAAAACTTGCCCCAGGTACCACAACCAAAGAGATTGATGAATTCGTAGAAACCTTTCTCGCTCGAAATGGAGCGGTTCCTGAACAAAAAGGTTATAAAGGTTATCCCTATGCAACCTGTGCGTCGGTAAACGATATCGTCTGTCACGGATTTCCGAGTGAAAAGCTGCTGAAATCTGGGGACGTTGTCACCATTGATATGGTTGTTAACAAGGATGGATGGCTCGCAGATTCTGCGTGGACCTATGCCATCGGAAAAATTGATTCAAAAACCCAGCGTTTTCTTCGTCGGACCGAGAAAGCCATGTTCTTGGGTATTGAAGAAGCCGTTCCGGGTAAAACGATAGGTGACATTGGATACGCCATTGAGAAAAATGTAAAACTATGGCGTTACGGCATTGTTAAACCGCTTGTTGGACATGGAATTGGCAGGTTGATGCACGAGCAGCCGGATGTATTTCCTTATGGAAAGAAAGGAACAGGGATGAAACTGGTTGAAGGTATGGTGATTACCGTCGAACCTGTTCTAACCATGGGAAGAACCGGCGCTGTTTATTGGGAAGAAGATGGCTGGACAGTCAGATCAGCAGATGGAAGTATCGGTGCTCAATATGAGCACACGGTAGCGATTACCAGGGATGGTCCGTTGCTGCTAACAAGCTAACCGACCAAGTCGCAGGGAAGTGGATAGGAATCCCGCTCTATCACGAAGCGGGTTTTCTTTTTTTGTGGTAAATGATGGATAAATATAGAAAATACTTGGAGGATAATTGGGCATCACCGCATAGAATAGGGAGTAGACTCTATAAAATGATACTAGGTTTAATATCTATTTATTTGCACTAAAATACATAAATTAACTTACTGGAAAAATAACTCGAAACCTCCCGTTTTATCCGTAAATTGGAAGAAAACAATGGACAAACTCCGGTTCAGAGTGAACTGAAATCGTTAACAAATCGGCCAGTGGCGCGGTTTTTTAGACTTAGTGAACAATTTGTGAACATGTGTCTAAAGATTGACAAAAACATGACGTCAACTTATATTTAATAAGTGATTGTATTAATTGACAGGATTACAACAAAGGTACTAGAACAGGTAGAATAATCGCTTTCTGGAACCAGATGGTAATCAGCGAAAACGGGAAAAGTGGGGTAGATAGGTGATGAAAAGGTGGCAGTACGGAAAACGGATCCTCCTTTTACTGACAGCATTCTCTTTATTGTTGTTGTCCGCTTGTGGTCGAGAGGATTTATCTGTAATGAACCCGCAAGGTCCTGTAGCGCAAGGTCAGCTTGATTTGATGAAACTTGCTATAACGATCATGATCGTCGTATTGCTTGTGGTATTTGCCATAGCAGCTTACGTATTGGTCAAGTTCAGACGCAAAAAAGGACAGACTGAAGTACCGGAACAAGTTGAAGGCAATTTCAAGCTTGAGGTGATCTGGACTGTGATTCCGCTCATTCTTGTTATTGTACTCGCTATTCCTACAGTTGGACAGCTCTCCGCACTCGGTAAAGACTACACCAAAGACGAAAATGCCCTACAGGTCAAAGTAACTGCTCACCAATACTGGTGGGAATTTAGTTACCCAGATTTGGGTGTGACGACCGCACAAGATCTTATTATTCCAACGAACAAGACGATTTCTTTTGTCCTTGACAGTAATGATGTAATTCATTCCTTCTGGGTCCCATCCCTTTCCGGTAAGATTGATACCAACTTTGCAGGGGATGACGATACAAAAGGGACAACAAACAAGTTCCATTTCTCCGCACCAAATGAAGGCGTTTACCGGGGTAAGTGCGCAGAGTTATGCGGACCATCTCATGCTTTTATGGAATTCAAAGTCAAATCAGTTAGCCCGGAAGAATTCGATAACTGGGTTGCTTCTATGAAAGCTCCGGCCGTTCTTCCTGAAGATGAAATGCTCGCAGAGAAATTTAGATCTGCTTGCCTAACATGTCACGCTGTAGGAGATCAAGGGACAGCAGTCGGTCCAAATCTTACAGGAATCGGCAACAGAGAATCGGTAGCCAGTATGCTTCTGAATGAACGTGAAGGTCAAGAGGGAGCTTCTGTTGAAGATAACATGAAGCAGTGGCTTCATGATCCGCAAAAAGTGAAACCAGGCAACAAAATGCCGGATCCTATTGATCTTGGACTCACGACAGAAGAAATTGATGCCATTGCGGAATACTTGGCGAGCTATAAGCTCGATTATGAAACAAACAGTGCGGACTGAGAAGGAGGTACACAACGTTGGCTCACGCTCATACGGTTAAACGGTATACCGGACTGATGGATTGGATTACGACGGTTGACCATAAGAAAATCGCAGTACTTTATTTAATAGCAGGCGCTCTGTTTTTTGGTATCGGCGGTATTGAAGCGATCTTGATCCGTATCCAGCTGATGGAACCATATAGCGAGATCGTTACTACACAGGTATTTAATGAACTGATTACTATGCACGGTACAACGATGATCTTCCTAGGCGTTATGCCGATTATCTTTGCTTTTATGAATGCAATCCTCCCTCTTCAAATCGGAGCACGGGACGTAGCATTCCCATTCCTTAATGCATTAGGTTTCTGGACGTTTCTCTTCGGAGGAATCCTGCTGAACCTAAGCTGGGTGATGGGTGGAGCTCCGGATGCCGGATGGACTTCTTATGTGCCGCTGGCAAGTTCCGCTTACAGTGAGACACATGGGGTTGATTTTTACACCATTGGTTTGCAGATTGCAGGACTTGGTACGTTGATCGGGGGGATTAACTTCCTCGCTACGATTATTACGATGCGCGCACCAGGGATGTCCTTTATGCGGATGCCGATGTTTGCTTGGACTACTTTTATTACATCCGCTATCATCCTATTTGCTTTTCCAGCTATTACGGTAGGGCTTGTCCTGCTAACTTTTGACCGGATTCTCGGCGCGAACTTCTTTAGTATAGAAGGCGGCGGTAACCCTGTATTATGGCAGCATATATTCTGGATCTTCGGGCATCCCGAAGTGTATATCCTGATCTTGCCGGCTTTCGGTATTATCTCGGAAGTTATTCCTACCTTCTCAAGAAAAAGATTATTTGGTTATAGCTCCATGGTATTTGCAACTATCCTAATTGCATTCCTGGGATTCATGGTATGGGCGCATCACATGTTTACGACCGGTCTCGGTACGATTGCTAATGCACTCTTCTCTATTTCTACCATGCTGATTGCGGTACCAACCGGTATCAAAATATTTAACTGGCTCTTTACGATGTGGGGAGGACAGATTCGCTTTACAACAGCGAACTTGTATGCGATCGGTTTTATACCTACTTTTGTAATGGGCGGGGTGACGGGTGTTATGCTCGCATCTGCACCTGCGGACTTCCAGTTCCATGATACATACTTCGTTGTAGCACACTTTCACTATGTTATTGTGGGTGGTCTCGTACTGGGGATATTTGCAGGACTCACGTACTGGTGGCCAAAAATGTTTGGACGTCTTCTTAATGAGAAGCTTGGCAAAATTACATTTTGGTTCTTTATTATTGGGTTCCATCTCACTTTCTTCGTTCAGCATTTCCTCGGTCTCTTGGGAATGCAGCGCCGGGTTGCAACCTATGCGCCGGATCAAGGTTTTGATGAACTTAACTATATTAGTACCATCGGAGCATTTTTGATGACTATCGGCGTTATTTTGTTCTTAATTAATGTCGTTATTACTTTCAGAAAACCAGCGGATGCACCTAATGATCCTTGGGAAGATGGCCGTACACTGGAATGGTCCATTCCATCTCCGCCTCCAGAACACAACTTTACGCAAATTCCGTTGGTACGTGGTCTTGATGCTTGGTGGAAAGAAAAAATGGCAGGCAATACAGAAATGACACCTGCAGAGCCGCTTGGTCCAATTCATATGCCTTCTGCCACACCGCTTCCATTCCTGATGTCTGTAGGGATTTTCATCGCAGGTTTGGGTTTCATGTTCTCAAAAGACGAGTTTGGCAACGGATTTATGAACTTCATGTTCCATAATTATATCGTAGTTATCATTGGTCTTCTCATAACATTCGGATCTATGGCAGTACGTTCCTTGTTCGATGATCATGGATGGCATATTGATCCGGAGGAACTGGAAGATAAGGGGGCTAAGCTATGACATCGCCACATACAGAAGCTGTAAACGGTCAGCTGCCTCACGAACCTGAAAAAGCAACACTGGAAGGACGTAACAAGGTCCTTGGTTTCTGGCTTTTCCTTGGAGGAGAAGCGGTACTGTTCGGTACTTTGTTTGCTACTTTCCTTGCGCTTCGTAATCAGACAGTAGAGGGTCCTACAGCAAACGAACTATTCCATCTGCCCCTTGTGGGAGCTGCCACTTTTATTCTGTTAGTGAGTAGTTTAACGAGTGTTTTCGCTATTCAAGCCATGCACAAACATGATGTTAAAAAACTGATTCTCTGGCTTATTGTTACAGTTATCCTTGGTCTCGGCTTTCTTAGTTTAGAGATCTATGAATTCTATGAATACATTGTTCACAAGAACTTTGGTATGACAACAAGTGCTTTTAGTTCCGCCTTCTATACACTTGTTGGATTCCACGGTGCTCACGTAGCATTTGGTATAGCTTGGATTAGCATACTAATAGGGCAACTGTACAAAAAAGGGTTGACGGTCGTCACCGCACCAAAGATCTATGTGTCGGCAATTTATTGGCACTTTATCGATGTGGTATGGGTATTCATCTTTACGGTCGTTTATCTGCTCGGAAAGGTGGTTTAATCCATGGCAAGTCATGAACAGGCTGGCAATAACAGTGTCAAGCATCGCCACCGCCCGGAAGGGCCGCAAAAGCATGTGGTTGCCTTCATTTTCTCCATAGGTTTAACTTTGATCGCTTTTGGAGCAGTGGCTGCAGGCGGAGTGAATAGTACCTTTACGGTCATTCTCTTGCTCATCATGGCGGTCCTGCAAGTGGTTGTCCAGATGGCATACTGGATGCACATGAAAGACAAAGGACATTTTATTCCTCTCATCTTTATGGCATTCGGATTTTTCGTGGCCTTTACGGCCATTATTACCGCTTTATTTTGGGTATGGTGGTAAAGACAGTAGAAGGCGGCGAATCTTTTTCGCTGCCTTTTCTCCTTTTCATAAATCCATTTATTTACTGTCATGAAGCAAGGCAGGAGGGAAATTATGCTCGGACTAGAATACTTTAGTTTTGAGGACGTATGGAGTCCATTATTTTTGGCTTTGATGCTTATATTGACAGCACTTTATTTTGTATTGGTTGGCCCACTTGCTTATGGTGCAGGAATTGCGGAGAAGACGACCTCACGGCAGAAGGTCATGTTTGTATGCGGGATGTTTATTCTCTATATGGCACAGGGCGGTCCGATTAGCTTGCTGGGACATACCATGTTCACCTTTCATATGATCAGTATGGCGCTGTCCTATATCGCTGCACCGCCGCTGCTTATGAGAGGGATTCCGTCCTGGGTTTGGCGTAAAGTTCTTGACTATCCACTGATAAGATTTTTTTCTTTTCTAGGAAAACCGATTGTGGCAGCACTTTTATTTAACGGACTATTTTCGGTCTATCATATACCGGTCGTGCATGACTACGTCATGCTGAACTTTGCGGTTCATAGACTTTATTACATTGTTCTATTCATTGCGTCGCTCCTGATGTGGGGATCATTAGTGCATCCTGTTCCTGAGCGGGACAGGGGATCGAGCCTTGCTAAGATTGGGTTTATTTTTCTGAACATGGTACTGCTTACACCTGCCTGCGGACTTATTATCTTTGCTTCAGAACCGCTTTTTGCAACTTACAGTGATCCAAACGTCTGGGCAGCTGCGATGGGATACTGTTACTCGGGTGATCCTCAGATCCTCTTGCAATCTGTTGGCGGACCCTCTTACTTTAATTTGTTACCGAATGCACAGCAGGATCAGCAGGTAGGCGGAGTGATCATGAAGATGATCCAAGAATTGATTTTTGGAATTATGCTCGCGTATGTCTTTTTTCAGTGGTACAAGAAAGAACGACTCGAAGAGGAAGAGATTATACCAAACGTATCGTAAGCAGGTAGACAGAATATAGGGGATTGCGTAAGATTCACCAGCATGAAGAACACGGGGGGAAAGAACATGGATTTATATTTTTGGCTGCCTACACTAAGTACGGCTTTTATCGTGATAAGTGCAGTACTGGTGGGGATCGGATGGGTACTTATTATCCGTGGGAAACGAGAAGCGCATAAGAAAATGATGCTTGCCGGTGCCTGGGCAGCGATTCTGTTCTTCATTATCTACAGTTCGCGCACAATCATTGTAGGAAATACAGCTTGGGGCGGTCCAGATGATTTGAAATTATTCTATCAAGTGTTTCTTATTTTTCATATTGTAATGGCTACCGTGGGAGCTATATTCGGAATCACAACTCTTTTATGGGGCTACAAAGAAAAATATGCGAAACATAGGCGGCTCGGTAGAGTAACCTCCATGATCTGGTTTTTTACTGCCACAACGGGGGTCCTTGTGTATACACTGCTCTATATCCTTTATCCAGGAGGACATACGAAGCCTGTCTGGGAAGTTATTATAGGTGCTTAAAGATATAAGGCATGAATGATTAATGGTGTGAATGAACAAGCAAAAGAATAATGAAATACGAGCAAAGGAGACAAGCGTCTCCTTTTTTTGTGCGAAAAAATGCGGTTCTTATTACTGTCCTGGTGTTCTTACTAGGTGTTCATAGGCTTTATAGTCATTTTTTTATTTTATGAAAAAAAAAGGTTGACGAGGACAAGCTATAGTTTATATACTGTGTATAAAGATATACACAGTAATCACACCTAGTTTCGGTGAAGGGGATGGAATCATGAATTCGACAACATGGAAGCAAGCTTGGTGGTTGACCAGAACGGATTTTAAGCGAGATCGGCTGAACTGGATCTGGACAATTTTATTCACTCTATACTGCGCTGCAATTACCGGAAGCTTCCTTACCGGTACGGGGTTAAGAGAAATGAGAGCGCAGGATTATACGTTGGTAGTGCATAATATATTCCTATTGTTTGTCCCGTTTTTAGGTTTCTTCTTCTCGAGAAGATCATTTCGTTATATACAGGATGACTCCTACACACAGATGTTATCGTATATGCGAAGATTACCCATTCCTGCATCTACCATTATATGGAGTCGTATATTTCAGATGCTGGTTGCTTTTGCCGTAAATAGCGTTATCTTTTTTACTGTGATCTATTTTCTCACCCTGCGGGCAGAACATTTTAGGTTTGATCAGGTTCTCGCCTTTTCACTACTATGGATCGGGTATGGAGTTGTTGCTAACGCCTTTTATATATACTCAGAGTTCGCAGTAAATGGGAAATATTGTTTTTTGTTAAGCGTCGTTAGTTTTGTATTTCTATCTTTCGTTGCACTCACGGCAGCTATACTTGATTGGAACCTGATTCAGTTTTCGATAGAGCATAGTCAGAAGTGGGGGTTGCTCGCTCCAGGGATGTGGATCATGCTCGTTTCTGGAATCCTCCTAATGACATTCTCTTTTAAGCGTACGAAGAAAAAATTGTTACTACGAGATGTAAGCTAATATCTGTCTTCACTTTATTCGAGGACAGGAAGTGAATCTGAATATAGTAGAGAAATATAAATTATTTTTATAGAGAAGGGGGATGCATCGCGTGCACATACCTATACAAATCAATGAGAACAGCGCTGAACCCTTATATTCCCAGATAGAGAGTCAATTGCGATCGCTTATTATTACTGGCCAAATCAAGGAGGGGACATTATTGCCCTCGATTCGTGAATTTGCAGGCAATCTTAGCTGTAGTGTCATTACTGTCCGAAGAGTATATCAAGATCTGGAGAATGAAGGTTTGCTCCGTACGAAGCAAGGTACAGGAACTTTTGTTGCTCAGGTAGGGATAGATAAAAAAGAAGATTATAAACAAGCTGCAGTAAGAGAGGCATTGATTCAGGCCGTGAAAGTAGGCAGATCGGTCGGCAGCACTCGTGAAGAACTGGAACACTGGTTCTCTGAAGTGATGTATGAATTCTATACGGAGAAGGGGGAGACAGAGAAATGACCGAACACTCAGTAATCTCCATGCAAGGGGTGTATAAATCAAGAAAGGGAAAAGCGATTGGACCCATTCATCTAGAACTTCTTGAAGGATATATTTATGCTCTTGTCGGACCGAATGGTTCAGGAAAAACGACCCTTCTGAGTATGCTTCAGAAAGTTGTGCTTCCTGAAGCAGGACACATTTTATGGTTTGGTGAGCAGTATGATAAGAAGGAACTTCCTCCAGAGATTCGTGAAAAAATAGGATCAGTCACCGAGTATTCAAGTCCAGAGGAAGATCGACTTACGGTGGAAGAAGCAGCCGAATTCCGAGCATTCTGGTATCCCCGCTTCGATGCCGCTTTATTCGAAGAACTGCTTACCAAGTTTGAGGTACCCCGAGGCAGCAGATTAAAGAAAATGTCCAAGGGAGAACGGCGCAAGTTTGAGTTAGCCGCCGCGCTGGCTGTTCGGCCTAAACTGCTGATTTTGGATGAACCCTCTTCGGGGCTCGACCCTTTCGCATGGAAGCAGATGCTTACGGAGCTTCAGCTGTTCATGCAGCGAGGAGACAGTACGATTATTATTGCGACTCATATCGTTGATGAGATCAGAAAGCTGGCAGATTACATTATCCTCATACACAAAGGACAGACGCTCGGTATGGTGGAGAAGGATCTTTTGCTGGATAGCTGGCGAGAGATTTGGTACGAAGGGGAGATCAAACCGGCTCATTTGCCTGGAGTTTTGGAATGGTCAGAGGAAACAGAACGAATTCGTAGAATAGTAACAACGCGTGCAGCTGATGTACTTGAAGTGTTAGAGGAAGCGGGGCTATTGCCGCTGAAAGCAAGAGTACTGGAGCTGGAGGAAATTTTAATGTACTGGATTCAGGGGCACGGACCTGCAGGGTGGGAAATGAAAAAGGGGGAGCATATCAAATGAATCGACTCGAACTGAACCAAGTAATGAAGCAGTATGGAGACAAACTTGCCGTAAATGGGGTCACTCTTTCGGTGAAAGAAGGGGAAATCTATGGATTGCTTGGTGCCAATGGGGCAGGGAAAACGACAACGATGCGTATGGTGCTTGGACTTATTTATCCTGATGGGGGACAGATCAGCTACAACGGCAAATCATTCAGTCCTGAACTTCAACACCTGATGGGTTACTTGCCTGAAGAACGTGGAATGTATCCGAAGGTGAAGGTAAGTGAACAGATTAATTATTTGGGACGTCTACGGGGAATGTCAGCAAAAGAGGCAGACGAGAGCTTAAAATACTGGCTTGAGAAATTTGAGGTACCCGAGTATTACGACAAACGAATTGAAGAACTTTCTAAGGGGAATCAGCAGAAAATGGGATTCATCGCTGCCGTTGTCCATCGCCCGCAAATCCTGATTTTAGATGAAGCATTTAGTGGTCTTGATCCCGTTAATGTGGAACTGCTGAAATCAACGGTAAAAGAAATGCGAGATGAAGGGACTTCCATCTTGTTCTCGACACACCGAATGGAGCACGTCGAAGAGCTGTGTCAGAATATCACCATACTTCACCGCGGTAATTCCGTAGTAGAGGGGAGTATTAGAGAGATTAAATCTAGATACCCGCGGGAACAGGTACGTCTGATCACTTCAGAAGAGGTGAGTGGACTGGAGCTGCTTCCGGGTGTTACGAAGGTGGAACAAATGGAGCGGGGCTATCTGATTACAATTCGTTCCATGGAGGCGGCTCAGCTTGTGCTGCAAAAAGCATTACAAACCGCCACAGTGGAGCATTTTGAGATCAAAGAACCTACACTGAATCAAATCTTTATCAAGGAGGTAGGAACAGGTAATGAATAAACTGGGGACGATTATCGGATTTACCTACAAGCAAAAGGCAAAGACCAAAGCTTTTAAAGTGACGACCCTCATCCTTGTGATTCTGATGACGATTGGTATGAATCTTCCTTATATTATTTCCTCTTTTACAGGTGAAGAAAAAGAGAACAGCAACGCTACACGTGCGGAGGTTCCATCCATTGGTCTTGTGATAACAGATCCTGAGCAGCAAGCTGTTGGGGATGAACTAAAGCTCTATACAGACGGTCTCCTTACTCCTGTATTTAAGCTTGTATCCTACGAATCAGCGGACGAATCGAAGCTAAGCCAGGATATAAATGATGAGATTATTGATGGATATGTAACCCTTGAGAATATGGAAGGATCTGCTTCACCTATAGCAACCTACTATTCTCCGGGTGGGGATGTATCTTCCGAAGTGGCAACGTGGCTGCAACTTGCCATTCAAAATGCGAAAACAAAAGTGATCGCACAGAACTCGCTTACCGAACAACAGATTGCAGATATCAGCACACCGGTATCTCTGATTACGAAAGAAATCAATGTAGAAAATAGATCAGGCACTGCAGATACAGAGGATGCCGCTTCACAAGGTGTAAACTATGCATTTGTCTATGTGCTCATGATTCTATTTTTCTTCTCTACCGTAATGACAGGGAATATGATTGCTTCCGAAATTACCGCAGAGAAAAGCTCACGGATTATGGAAATCCTTATCACCAGTGTGTCTCCACTGACACAAATGTTCGGTAAAATTATCGGTATTTTCTTGCTGAGTTTGACACAGATTGGGATCTTCGGACTTACCATCTTCGCAAATCTCATGTTGCCTCATAATAAAGAAATGCTCAGTTCCATGAACATTGATTTAACTTTACTTAATCTTGATGTGCTCTTTTACGGTCTATTATTCTATATCTTTGGTTATTTCTTGTATGCGGTTCTGTTTGCTGCGATTGGTTCCATTGTCAGTCGTACAGAGGATTTAGGTCAGGCGCTTACGCCTATGACGATGCTGTCTCTGGCTGCTTTCTATATCGGGATCTTCAGTATGGGAACGCCGAACAGCTTACTTGTTCAAATCTCAAGTTATGTTCCGTTCACTGCTCCAACGGTGATGATCCTTCGGGTCGGAATGGGAGAGATTGCAGTTTGGCAGATTTGGGTATCGTTAGTCATCTTGATTGCAGCGATCTTAGGTTTCGGCTGGTTATCAGCGAAGATTTATCGTACGGGTGTACTGATGTATGGTAAACGTCCGAGCGTAGCGGAACTTCGTAAGGCGATGAAGGCTTTTAAAATGTAATAAAAATGAGTTGATTTTTTATTTAAGGTACTACTGGATTACATTCTATTATTCATAAATGAAGGAGAATCTAACATGAACCATTGGAAAAAATCGCTCTTATCGCTCATTATTTCAGCAGGTATGCTCGCCACAGCGGCCCCTGCATTAGCTGCACAACAGCAACCGGTACTAAAGATAAACGATCAAAAAGTTGAATTTGCAACAAGTACACCTATAGTTGACCAGGGCACAACGATGGTGCCGCTGAGAGCAACACTCGAGGCTCTAAATGTTAAGCTGTCCCATGTCCAGGATGGAACTATTCAAGCGGTTGTAGACGGCAAGCAGATCACGCTGAAAAGTAAGACGAAGCTGATTAACGGTGTAACCTATGTCCCAATTCGTACGGTGGGAGAAGCCGCAGGTTACGAAGTACACTGGGATAGAAACTCCCGCACTGTACTTTTGGTTTCCAAGACAACGGGTGAAGCTGCTCGCGGTTTCATGTGGGAAGTGAAGAACAACGGGAATACCGTGTATCTCGTAGGATCGATGCATATTGCGGATGATAGTTTCTACCCACTGCGTTCAGAGTATGAGGAAGCTTTTGCTGAAGCGGATTATTTAGGTGTAGAGATCGATATTAGCAAAGCCGTAGATGAAGAGCAGCAAAAATTGATTACGAATATGGGAATGTACCAGGATGGAACTACGCTGAAGGACCATGTGTCCAAGGAAACTTATGCGAAGCTTGAAGAAATTCTAAAGCAAAATGGAATGGAAAAGAACGCACTAGATGCATATAAGCCTTGGGTAGTCGAGACAACGATCACTACACTGAAAACAATGACAGCAGGGTACGAAGCGGCTGCAGGTATTGATCTGTATTTCATCCAGAAAGCGATGGAGCGCAAAATACCAGTTCTGGAGCTAGAATCCTATGAGTCCCAACTTGGCATGTTTGATGATTTCTCCAAGGAGCTGCAGGAGCGGAATTTGAAGACTGCGCTAGACGATTTTGATACCCTTGATGTTAGTGTGGACCAAATGGCCGATATGTGGAAATCAGGGAATGATGAAATGTTACTTGAATTCACCAACAGCATGGCTGTCGAACCAGAGTTTTATAAAGCGATGTTGATTGATCGAAATATCTTGATGGCGGATAACATTGACGGTTACCTGAAAAGCGACAAGAAAGAAGAGTATTTCATCGTTGTTGGCGCAGGACACTATTTGGGTGAACATGGCGTTATTAAGCTACTTCAGGATAAAGGGTACACAGTGGTTCGCAAATAAAGGATGGAGAATGATTTTCCCAATGGTTTTAAATAGCAAGTACACAATAAGTCTTGATAGCTGAGTGTGAGGGATACCAAGATATAGCATACGGAGAAAAATCACAGCCAGGCGACTATAATAGTCGCCTGGCTGATTGACGTATTTTTAATTTATATCTTCGTTGCAAGCCTATAGATACTCGCATCTGAAATTAGAGAATTCAGCAATAGAGCCTGTACCACAAGCATATAAACCGATAATTACCCCTGTAAAGCCTCCTGCTACTTCGGAGGAAAGATATTTTGTTTGTGCTTTGCCAAAGGGTATTAAGTTACTGCCTTCTTGGATATAAAAACGGTAAAGCTCATGTTCAGCCTCTATAACTAAGGTAGCATGATCGTCATTATTGATAGAGACCATTTTTTCAACAGACTTAATGTCTCCGATATTCAGGCGTTCAATGATCTCATAGTTATCTTCATTTTTGCGTATAGCCAGATCATAATGATGATTCTCATCCATATAAAGTGTGATACCAGCCTCTCCATCTGAGAGGGTTATATCGCAAGAAATGCGCGCTTTGAAATCTTTCTGCCGAATACCAATAAAAGAAGGGGAGTCCGCCTGATCCAGCGTCACTTCCGTTCCCATGAGCTTCAGGCTGTCACTTTTAAACAGATAATTCTCAGAATGAGGCAGACGAAGATAACACCAGTCTATATCCCAGTTCGTATTTTCGAAGGTATAGCATTTTTTCTCTTCCTGAACCACACGACCTGGAATACGGTCTGTTTCAAAAGAGGTGATCGTGGTACCTTCGTGACCTGCGGTAAACCAACCATCCTCACCGAAGGTAATCGGAGTAAGGAATGTTTCACGTCCCAGATGATGATAAGGAATCCATTTGCCGATCTGACGGAATCCAAGGTGAAGGAGCCACCAGTTTCCATCGTGATCTTGGATAAGATCTCCGTGCCCGACGGCTTGTATCTCATATCCTCCTAAATTACGATTTGTCAGAACAGGGTTGAGGGGATACGCTTCAAAAGGTCCATTAGGTGATTTCGAACGGGCGTATGTAACCATATGACCGAATTCAGTTCCACCTTCAGCAGCCATCAAATAATACCAGTCGTTTATTTTATACATATGCGGGCTTTCTAAAAAGCGTCCGCCCGTACCTCTCCAGATGGATTGGCTTGCAGTTAACTTTTCACCTGTTTCAATGTCGATCTTACACTGATTAATAGCACCTATGCCATGTTCGTCTGATCCGTTGCTCATAAAATAGACATTGTTATTATCAAAAAATAAATCAGGGTCAATTCCGTCTTGATCGATATAGACGGGTTCAGACCATTCGCCATAAATATCATCAGTCCATACATAGAAATTCTGATGTGTCGTATCGTTAGTAGTAGTCATATAGAATCGTCCGTTGTTATGACGGATGGTAGGGGCAAATACACCACCAGAACTATTCACTCTATCAAGCATAATCTGACTTTTTCTTGTTAGACAATGACCGATTTGGTTCCAGTTAACAAGGTCCTTACTTTCGAAAATGGGGACTCCGGGGAAATATTGCATGGAACTGCACACAAGATAGTAGGTATCATCGACTTTACAAACACTAGGGTCTGGGTAAAAACCTTTAATAACGGGATTATTATACCTCATAGTTCACCTCGGCAATATAATTGATAACGATTACATCATAACCAAAAACGTTTTAGAAAGATATGATATCAGAATGATTATTATCATTAATCCGATGCTGACTCAGCTGTGTCTTCATTCGAACACACTTGGAGTCATATCAAATAATTATCTTCAAATGAAATAAAGGGATAATTCACTTATTTTGAACCAGCTCATTTTATGAGTTGGTTTTTTTATTTCGGAAAAAAACTCTTTACTTTTCTGAAGAAATTTGGTTTTGTGTATAAAGAAAATCATAAGGAAAGAGGTAAGCCATGAAACGGATGAACGTCGAAGGGTATCTATTAAAAATGAAAGGAGCAGGCAGCAGTCCACTGCAAATTGATGTGAAAGATTCACTAACTGGACTGATCGGGGGATTCTTAACCATCTCGATTCTAGCATTTCTCACAAGCATGACCTCTTCTGAATGGTTAATGGCTCCATTTGGAGCAAGCTGTGTACTCGCATTTAGTGTATGGAATGCTCCTTTATCTCAGCCCCGTAATATTATCGGCGGTCACTTTGTATCGGCACTCGTTGGGTTAGCAGCCTACCATCTCATTGGTGCTAAACCTTGGGCGATTGGACTTGCTGTGGGCTTAGCAATTTCACTGATGATGTTAACAAAGACGACCCATCCGCCAGCTGGAGCAGACCCCATCATTATTATGCTGGGCGGATATGGTTGGAGTTATCTTGTTTCACCTGTACTTATTGGTTCTCTGATCATCGTGCTCATCGCACTCATCATCAACAACATGCGGAGTAATCGTGCATATCCGACTTTTTGGATCTAGTTATAAGAAGATATAGATGAAGAGGAAGTAAGTAACTCAATTAGTTTTTGAGCGGACTTGCTGAGATAATGCTGCTTTAGCCAGATCACGGCAGAACTAGAGGTGGCTTGAGGACCATTAATTTCATATGTCTGAATATCACGGTTATCATATCGGTGTAATGAGGAACGCGGGAGTATAGATGCCCCAAAACCGGAAGCTACAAGTTCTACCAATATCCCTATATCGGAACATTCTCCGACAATAGCAGGGGAGAGTCCCCGAGCATGAAATTGATCCAAGATTAAATGATAGAGTCCAAGTCCCTCCGTGCTAGGGAGGATAAGTGGATATTCCGAAATGGCCTCATAGGAAATAGCACCGTTTGCTGTGACCGATTGAGGCGGGGAATCCTCTTTTCCTGTGACAAAGTATAAAGGTTCTGCGCCTACAATCGCGTAATCATAATCTTCAAGTGAAATGGGGAGGCGCACAATCGCTACATCAAGGATCTTTTCTTTTACTAATTTGGCGAGTATGTTTGTCTCATTCTGCTGAATTTTGAAGGTTACTTTGGGATAAAGGGTGCGAAAAGCACTCAAAATTTCAGGGAGCCGCTCATCAGATAGTGTATTAATTCCTATAGAAAGTTTACCTCGTACACCAATTCCCGATTCTTTCACTTCAGCTTTCGCTTCTTCCATCATCCGTGTGATGCTGAGTGCATGCTCATACAGTGTTTTACCCGCAGAGGTAATCTCAAGGTGACGTCCATTTCGATGAAACAGCGGTACACCGAGTTCCGTTTCCATCATCTTTAGCTGCTGACTAAGCGGAGGCTGAGACATGTGGAGTCTTTGTGCAGCGGAAGTCACCTGCAGTTCTTCTGCAAGCGCGATAAAATAACGTAATTGCTTAATATCCATAGGTATGCTCTCCTTATCGATATCTATATGAATTCCATATACTTTTGCAAGGTATTAAATATTTTTAATATAGTTATGCTCATGATACCATACAAACATAGCATAGGGATGGAGGGATAATGTGAGGTTGCCTGGAGCAGGAATCATTTGTGTACTTGTACTCATGCTTTTAGGTTGTAATCATCCTTCGAATGAACCATCCAGGGAAGAAGTAAACAAGGAAGGTGGAGAAGTGATGCCAACAGAACTAATCAAGGCAGCTGAACGTGGTAAAACAGACCGAGTCTTAGCGTTACTAAAATCAGGTGTAGATATAAATACAACAGATGCCAAGGGACGGACAGCGATCCTGGCAGCGACTCATAACGATAAGCAAGATACGGTAAAAGCATTGATTGAGGCAGGGGCTGATCTCAATCTCCGGGATCAACGGAATGACAATCCACTGCTCTATGCAGGTGCCGAGGGAAAGTTAGAGATCGTGAAGCTCATGGTGGAAGCTGGAGCGGATACCCGCATAACGAATCGTTTTGGCGGAACTGCTCTTATTCCTGCTGCTGACCGAGGTCATGTGGAGATTGTAGAGTATTTACTTCAGCATTCGGATGTAGATATTGATCATGTCAACAATTTAGGATGGACTGCTCTGCTTGAAGCTGTCATTCTAGGCGATGGCGGGGTAAACCATACCCAAATTGTGAATCTGCTTGTCTCTCATGGAGCGGATGTTAATCTGGCCGACAATGATGGGGTTACGCCTTTACAGCATGCCAAGAGGCATGGTTACACTGAAATCATTTCCATTTTAGAACAGGCAGGGGCTAAATAAAGATATACAGGATTACGTAATTATGATAGTGAAAGATGGGAAATAGAAATGATGGATCAGTTGAAATCAAGATATTCATTTAGTGTGCTGCTTGCCGGTGTGCAGTGGCTTTTCTTTTTGTTTACAAACACAGTTATGGTACCACTATCCATTGGTCATGCACTTGGGCTTGCGCCGGGTGAGATTGCGGGGTCGATGCAGCGTTCCTTCATACTGACCGGAATTCTCTGTATCGTACAAGTGATATGGGGGCATCGTTATGCACTGATGGATGGGCCGGCTGGCGTGTGGTGGGGACTTGTGCTCAGTATATGCGCGTCTGCACCTGCGATGGGGCTTTCTCTCGGTTCGGTAGCAGCAAGTTTAACCAGCGGTTTTGTTTTATCAAGTATACTCGTAATTATCCTTACGCTGTGCGGCTTTCTTAAAGTGCTTCAGCGTATTTTTACGCCAATTGTTATGGGTGTGTACTTGCTTCTGCTCACATTTCAGCTGGCTAACACCTTTTTTAAAGGCATGATCGGATATGATCAGACAGGGAAATGGGATTTGTCGCTTGCCGGTTTGTCACTCTTTATTATTGTGGTTGTCGCCATTATTCATATTAAAGGGAAAGGTAAATTCGGACAGTTCTCTTTGCTGAGCGGAATTGTTGTAGGCTGGATTGCTTATGCGATCTTATTCGGAGGTGGAGAGAGTGCACGCTCTGTTGCTGAAGGAGCAAATGGAGTATGGCACTGGTTCCCATGGGGAACACCGCAGCTGGAGCCAGGAATTATCGTAGTTGGTCTGATCGCGGGCCTTGTGAATATGACGAATACCTTAACGAGCTTAATTGCAGCGAGTAAAATGTATCAGAGAGAAACAACAGAGAAACAGTACAGAAGATCATTTTTGTTTACGAATCTCTTTTCCATTCTGGGCGGTTGTCTCGGTCTGATTCCTTTTGGTACGTTTGCTTCCTCTATTGGTTTTCTTGAAAATACGAAGGTATTGCGGCGAGCTGCACTATTCGCAGGCTCCGTCATGTTTATCTTGGTAGGGGTATTTCCTTCTCTCAGCGGATGGTTAGCGCAGCTTCCTTTATCCGTAGGAAATGCAGTGCTCTTTGCAGCTTACTTGCAGATGTTTGGTACAGCGATTCGGACGTTCCAAGGGGCAGTTTTCAATCCCAAAACGATCTATCGTGTGGCTCTTCCGGTACTCATAGGAATCAGCATCATGAATATACCGTCTTCTGCGTTTACCGAGTTTCCACCGCTGCTAACACCAATTCTATCTAATGGACTGATCATTGGCGTCGTCATGGTGATTATCCTAGAGAATTTTGTGCGCTGGGATAAATATGAGACGAAAGCAGCAACAACAGCAACTTTGCCTAAGACAAAGCCAGCGGCCAATTCTTCTGCTAACTGAAAAAACAGCCATTTCCCGGTACCCTATCGGAAAATGGCTGTTTTTAATAGGTTGAAATTACTTCTGTATCTTCTTTATTTGCCACATCTTCTTCATGATCTGCGGAATCTTGTCCGGAGCCGAGTACTTCTTGAACATATGCTTTTAGTTCATCTGGGTCTTTGACGGTAAGAACAGCTGCACCGCCAATCTTTGTCTCTTTAATCAAATTCATAGGAGGTATTTGCTCAGTAGCTTGGAGATTGCTTTGAACCCCAAGAGCGGCAAGCTTCCAGATATCATTAAATGTAAGGTTCGTATCAATATATGGGTTGACTTCCTTCAGGATCGAGGGAAGCCTTGCAATGGATGATGTTGTTTTCAGTTTCTCAGCAATGGCTCCCAGCAGTTTACGTTGTCTTTCCGTTCTAGAAAAATCCGACATCGCATCATGTCTAAAACGGACATACATTAATGCTTTTTCTCCATCAAGATGCTGATATCCCTGTTTGAGATCAATATCGTATTCATGGTTATCTGCCTTGCTTACATAATATAAATCTTTTTCTACATCGATATCCACTCCGCCCACTGCATCCACGAGTTTGATGAAGCCTTGGAAGTCGGTATACACATAATACTGAATGGAGATTCCTAAAAGATCGCTTGCCGCTTGCATTGCTATGTCTGGACCATGGGTAATGGCCGTATTAATTCGATTGTTTCCATGGTTCGGTATTGTGGTGTATGTATCACGTAACAAAGAGAACAAGGAGATTTTCTTCGTAACTGGATCTATAGAAGCCACTAGCATCGTATCAGACCGTGGGATCTCGCCCTCAGAGAAACCTCTCGCATCCACCCCCATAAGAAGCACGTTTACAGACTCATCGCCTTCCCAAACTGGGGGCTCCATGGCAGAGTCCTGATCTACCTTTTCAATATTGTAAAAAGGCGAGTCTTCTCCTGTTTTTTGTAAGTCTCCGAGTTCATTTGCGATAGAAATAAAATAGTAACCCCCCGCGAGTAAAGCAGCCAGTGCAATCAATGTGATAACACTAATTAGGGTTCGTTTTGTTTTCTTGGTCATCAGGTATTATCCTTTCAAATCAAGTGGGATTAAAATCCTTAGGTTAAGGGTCATTTACCAATTTTAATTATAATGAGATGCAAAGATGACGTGCTAATCTTTTAACTTACAGTTCTCTTACGAAATTGTAATATAGGTAAGTTTAGAGATTCTTAGATTATATGGTATCGTTGAAACAAGCAAACCGTTACGTTGAGCTGTATGGTTTTCTTGTTTTATTCATTATGGAGCACAAAAAAGGAGGTAGAACTCATTGGGAAGGCGTTTTTGCATTTTTATCAAATTGCGGATGTAAACCGATTCGAAAATGGGCTGTGGAATCATTTATATGCATCCACATTCCAGGCGGGTAGTCTTCTTTATGCTACCGACAGTCCAAAGAGGATAATGAACTCACTTAGAATGAAACTATTTTTGGAGGTGAATCCCTCAGCCTGAGGGAAGTCATTGGATATTGTAACCATTACGAATTTATTTTTGCTTGTTATATTAATTGGACTCACTGCTTTTTTCGTTGCATCCGAATTTGCTGTTGTTAAAATACGTATGTCTCAAATCGACCAACTCATTGCCGAAGGCAATAAAAAAGCAGTCTTGGCGAAAAAGGTCGTCGCGGATCTAGATTATTATCTTTCAGCCTGTCAATTAGGTATTACGGTTACGGCGCTCGGACTTGGGGCTCTAGGAAAACCGACGGTTGAACGCTTATTATATCCATTATTTAATTATCTACAAGTACCAGAATCGATTGCTTCTGCTGCTTCTTATGCGATTGCTTTTATTTTCGTAACCTTTCTGCATGTGGTAGTGGGAGAGATGGCACCGAAGACAGTAGCGATTCAATACGCCGAGAAGATGACGATGCTGCTTGCTGCACCCCTTTATTGGTTTGGTAAGGTGATGTATCCATTCATTTGGACATTAAATGGGGCGTCACGTGTCCTTCTTCGTGCTTTTGGTGTTAAGCCTGCGGGACACGATCAGGCCTATTCGGAAGATGAGCTGCGAATTATTATGAATCAAAGTTATGAAGGCGGCGAGATTAACCAGACGAAGCTTGCCTACATGGAAAATGTTTTTTCTTTTGACGAACGCGTTGCCAAAGACATCATGGTTCCTAGGACGGAACTGATTACTATAGATCAGGATATGGAGTATGTAGATATCATTCCTATTCTAGATCAATACAATTACTCCCGTTATCCTGTCGTTGAGGCAGGGGACAAAGATCGGATTGTTGGGGTAGTGAATGTGAAGAAAATGCTGCCTTATATTGTTGCTAAAAAAGAAAGCAAGCTTTCGGATTTCATTCGGGAACTTCCCTATGTTGTTGAAAACACAAGAATTCAGGATGCCATGATCAAAATGCAGCAGCAACAAGTGCATATGGCCGTCGTTATTGATGAATATGGAGGGACATCCGGCATTCTTACTATGGAAGATATATTAGAAGAAATTGTAGGCGAAATTCGTGATGAATTTGATGCGGATGAAGTAGCGGATATACAAAAAACAGGGGAGCATGAGTATGTGATTAACGGTCGTGTCCTCCTGGACGAACTAGAGAAGCAGTTTGGTTTCATCTTTGAGGGTGATGAAGAGTTGGACACCATTGGAGGTTGGATTCAATATCATAAAGGTACGACGGTTGAGACCGGTGATGTGATTGAACATGGAGAATTTACATGGACTGTCGCAGAGATGGATAATTTTCAGATAAAACAAGTTATTCTTCAGCATGTTCATCATAAATAGAGGGATTCTCTTTAGATGAAAAAAAGTAAGATCAATTTCTTGGAGGTGAATCCCTCAGCTTGAGGGAATGAATTGGACGGAATAATTGCATTAAACTTAGTTTTGGTCGCTGTATTTATTGGACTCACCGCTTTCTTTGTCGGAGCGGAATTTGCAATTCTTAAAGTACGGATGTCCAGAATCGAACAACTGATTGCGGATGGGAATAAGAAGGCGATAACTGCCAAAAAGGTAGCACATGATCTTGATTATTATCTATCAGCCTGTCAGCTCGGTATTACCATTACTGCGCTTGTACTTGGTGCGCTGGGTGAACCGACGGTTGAAAAAATACTGCATCCGATATTTAATCATTTTGATGTACCAGCAGCTCTAGCAACGGTGCTATCCTACACCATTGCCCTCGCTATTATTACATTTTTGCATGTTGTTATCGGTGAATTGGCACCAAAGACACTAGCTATTCAGTTTGCAGAAAAGATGACATTACTACTTGCTACTCCGCTTTATTGGTTCGGTAAAGTCATGTATCCGTTCATTTATGGACTGAATGGTTCTGCTCGGATTTTGCTTCGTATGTTTGGGGTGAAACCTGCTGGTCACGATACCGTGTATTCAGAAGAGGAGCTCAAGCTGATTGTGAATCATAGCTATGAACGTGGAGAGATCAATCAGATAGAACTGGATTACCTGGAGAACATTTTTGCATTTGATGAGCGATTGCTTAAAGAAATTATGATCGAACGCGAGCAGATCGTTACTTTAAGTAGCGGAATGTCCCTTCATGAGATGATAGAAGTTCTAAACCAGAATGAATACACGCGGTATCCCGTTATCGAAGAGGGAAATAAACATCGATTTATCGGATTTATTAACACGAAAGAAATGCTGACAAGTATGGCTGCAGGCAGAGAATGTAGAATGGGTGAATTTATCCATGATATGCCTCGCTTCCCGCAGAACGCTTCAATTAAAGATGTTCTCATCAAAATGCAGCAAAGTCGTGTTCATATCGCGGCTGTAACGAACGAAGAAGGAAGTACGATAGGGCTCGTTACGATGGAAGATATCTTAGAAGAAATTGTAGGGGATATTCGTGACGAAGCTGTGTTGATATAATCGTTATATCTAATAATGGCCTGCCTAGATCTTTTGATGATCGGGCAGGCTTATTTTTATGAATCGAAACACTTATCTTAAATTTAAAATAAAAAGATTGCTTATTTATCAGTTGAGTAGTAAAGTGATAATAGAAATTATGATTTGAGGAGATGCATATGGAGAAAAACACACTAGGTTCATTAATATGGTTACGTCTAGTGCGCTTTACTCACCAGAGCAATCAATTATCAAATGAATTTTTGAAGCAGTTTGATCTAACGACCGCTCAATTTGATGTTCTTGTGCAAATATCGGTCTACCAACCACTGACTCAATCAGAGCTCGCTGAGAAGGTAACCGTAACACAAGGCGGTATTTCCCGCATGTTAGCAAGGCTTGAGAAAGAGCAGTATATCGAGCGTGAGCAACACTGGAAAACGAAGACGATTCGTTTAACTGAAAAAGGGGAAGAGGCACTTGCCAAAGCAATGTCACAGCAAATTGCATTCCAATCGTCCTTTTTTGATGAAGTACTAGATGAAGAAGAGAAGAAAACATTATATCGATTAATGACACGTGTTCATAAACATAGCCAAACTAAAAAATTGCCATGGCGGTAATTTTTTTAACCATCACTTGATTAGTCAATTAATAAAGGAGAGATGATTATGTATACCATTTCAGGCCATCACCATATTTCTATGCTCACAAAAGATGTGAAAGAAAATAATCAGTTTTATACAAAGGTACTAGGTTTACGCAGAGTGAAAAAGACCGTTAATCAAGATGACCCTAGTATGTATCATCTGTTTTACGGAGATGTAACAGGAAGCGCAGGAACAGAACTATCTTTTTTTGAAATGCCTCGCGTGGGCAGTACGATTCGTGGAACGAATAGCATTAGCCAGATTGGGCTGCTTGTCCCGTCCTATGCGAGCTTAGTTTTTTGGAAAAATAGATTCGAGTTACTTGATGTACAGCATGGAGAAATCACCAAATATGCGGGGAAAGATGCGCTGCATTTTGAGGATAACGAAGGTCTCCGAATGGTGCTCTTGAATAATGACGGATTAGAAACTCCTGAATACTGGTCAGCATGGAAAGATTCTATGGTGCCTGTAATGCATCGTATATTGGGGCTTGGTGCAATTGAATTAACCGTACGTTATGCAGATCGATTAGACAAAACCTTAAAGGAACTCCTCGGTTATGTAGAGGCATCTCGTTCGGAGCATGAAGTGGTGTATCAATCCGTAGCCGGGCAGTCCTTTGGAGAGATTGTTGTGAAACAGCAGGATGGCTCTGCGGAAAAACCCGGCAAAGGAAGTATTCATCATATCGCGATCCGTGTAAAGGACGAAGAAGAATTGCGTTATTGGGATAAGGTTATTAACGAACAGGGATTCCGCACTTCAGGGATCGTAGACCGCTTCTACTTCCAAAGTTTATATTTCCGTGAATCGAATGGGATTTTATTCGAAATGGCGACAGACGGTCCAGGATTTACAGCAGATGCAAGTGTGGAGTCGCTTGGAAAAGGATTAGATCTGCCTCCTTTCTTAGAAGAGAGACGTGCCGAGATTGAAGCAAACTTACAACCCATCGATTGATTGCGAAGGAGAGATATAGAGATGGAACAATACCGAATAGACACAAATAAAGGCATTGAATTTGGATTATATTCTATTGGTGAGCACTTAATTGATCCGATGACAGGAAAGCGTATTCCAGCGCAGCAACGTATTCATGAATTGATTGAAGCTAGTCAATTGGCGGATGAGGCAGGACTGGACGTTTTTGCTGTAGGTGAAAGCCACCAAACTCATTTTACGACACAGGCACATACCGTAATTTTAGGGGCGATTGCACAAGCTACGAAACATATTAAAATAGCGAGTTCAGCAACTGTACTCAGTACATCAGATCCTGTCCGCGTGTACGAAGATTTTGCAACGCTCGATTTAATATCAGGCGGACGTGCCGAGATTGTTGCAGGGCGCGGATCAAGAGTGGGAGCGTATAGTCTGCTTGGGTATGATGTTCAGGATTATGAGGAATTGTTCGAAGAGAAAATGGAACTGCTGATGCAACTGAACAAGGAAGAGTTCGTTACATGGGAAGGCCAGTTCAGAGCACCACTCAAGCATGCAGGGATACTGCCACAACCACTTCATGGTCAAATGCCGATATGGCGGGCAGTTGGTGGACCTCCAGCGAGTGCAATGAAAGCGGGGCGTGCAGGAGTCCCAATGATGCTGACGACGCTTGGGGGACCGGCGATAAACTTCAAGCATTCTGTAGATGCTTACCGTATGGCTGCAGAGCAAAGTGGTTTTGATCCTGAGACCTTACCTGTAGCAACAACAAGCTTGTTTTATACTGCTCAGGATTCACAGGATGCACTTCGTGATTATTACCCTTACCTTAATGCAGGAATGAGAACACTGAGAGGTGAAGGCTATCCAAAGCAGCAATTTACACAAGCAATAGATTACCGAGATGCGCTTATGGTGGGCAGTCCGCAGCAAATCATTGAAAAAATGCTGTATCAACATGAATTATATAATCAACAACGTTTTATGGCCGAAATTGATTTTGGTGGAATGCCAATGGATAAAGTGATGAAGAATATTGAGCTGATCGCAACCGAGATTATGCCGGCAGTTAAGAAATATACAGCAAAATGAGCAGGGACAAGAGATAGGAATTGCTGGATTGATCGTGGATTTAAAAGAAGAAGAGCCAAGTCTATTATAGACCTGACTCTTTTTTTATTGGTACTGAGCTTTCGGTTACTCTTGATGAATCAGTGAATAAACAAAAGCGTTATGAGATTCACCCTGATGGACCATGTAATCACGTAACAAACCTTCTTTTTCAAACCCAAGTTTCAATAGCAATTGACCGGACGCATCATTATTGATAAAAGTGACGGCTCCGATTCGGCTGAGTTCCATCGTATTCTGCCCGAAGGTAATCGCCTCACGAATGGCTTCCGATGCATATCCGTTTCTCCAGTGGTCTGGATGAACTTCATATCCAATCTCTGCCCTGCGATGTCTTGGAATCCATGAATGAAAGCCGACCGTACCTATGAACTGTCCAGTGTCTTTTCTTACGATCCCCCAGCGAATTCCTCGTCTTTCTCTATAATTCGTATCAAACAAAGAGACGATTTCTTCTGCTTGCTCAAGGTTCTCCAAGTTTTTTCTTCCATAATAGCGTGTGACTTCTGACATGGAGAGATATTCATAGATAGAAGCAGCATCTTGCATTGTTATCTCTCTCAGGATAAGGCGCTTGGTTTCTAGGATCGGAAACAAGGAATCACTCCTTCTGTTAAAATATGTAATGTTATCTTACCAGAAAGTGTGCCGTAGAAAATCAGTTACTAGGAATTCGAAAAGTTATATTTTAATTAAGACTGTTCTCGAATCCAGACCTGCATCTCTCCAGGAGTGCGGTTCCCCCATAATGTGTATGGAACAGCCAACAGCCGCTGGGCTTCCTGCTTCGGCGGTTCAGTAGAGTAGAGAGTGTCTTTATGTTCTGTATCTTCTTCTTGGCGGATGCCGTCTATTTCAAGGAATACAATCTCATCATTCCATATGCCGGTTACTTCGCGAATCTCAGCATCTGCCGGCAGACGAACGGACGTCAGTGGAGAGACGTTATCCATCTCTTCCAGACAATAAACGAGCGGACCGCGCTGAAGGGCTACACGGCCTGCGTTTGCTCTCACGTTTGAATGAGAATACAGACGCCGTGCTTGCATATCAAAATGAATGGACAACTGATCGCCTTGCTTCCATGTGCGTTTGAAGTAGGCGTATCCATCACGAAGTTCAGCTGTAATTTCTTCTCCATTCACGCGGAAGGAGGTATCCTGAGACCAGGATGGCACACGTACAGCTAGAGTGAATATTCCATCGCCTTCTACTTCTTGAACTTGTAAGCTCGCTAGTCCATTCCAAGGTAATTCACTTGTAAGCGCAATTGTTGCTTTACTAGAGCCAAGTGTGACCTGTGTTTCATTACCGATATATAGATGGGTATAAAGTGTATCTTCGCTTGCAGTAAAGATGTATGAGCCAAGGGAAGATAACAAACGGGCAACGTTTGGAGGACAGCAAGCACAGCCATACCATTTTTGACGAACTGCTTTCACATGATGTTTGCCTGGATTTCCTTTGCTTGCTTCCGGCCATACTTCCATCGGATTCACATAGAAGTAATGTTTTCCATCCTCAGCGATTCCGGCCGTTACCGTATTGTAGAGTGCGCGCTCCATCACATCTGCGTATTCACCTTTCATCTCCGCTTGAAGCATGCGTCTAGCAAAGAAAATAAGGCCAATGGATGCACAGGTTTCGGAGTAATTCGTATCATTAGGCAGGTCATAGTCAAAAGTAAAGGCTTCCCCGTGATGGGTTGAACCGATGCTGCCATTCACATACATTTGCTTATGGACAATGTTATTCCATAATCTTTTACAAACATTCAGCAGTTCCTGATCCCCTTTAAGAATGGCTAAATCCGCCATTGCCGTATACATGTAAACCGCACGTACCGCATGGCCTACCGCTACCTCTTGCTCCCGAACGGGTTTGTGCGCCTGCCAATATTCGAGGCTAGGGAATTGTTTCTGCACCACATCTCCCGTCCAGAATGACTTCCGTCCCCGACGTTCCCATTCTTCGTGGAAGAAACTTGGTTGTTGACCTCTTTCATCGATAAAGAAAGAGCTGAGATTCAGGTATTTTGTATCGCCAGTTACTTGGTACAGTTTAATGAGAGCAAGCTCAATCTCCTGATGACCATCATATCCTCGAATTTGACCGGGCTCCGGCCCATAGGTAAGGCAGATGAAGTCAGCGAATTTCTTTGCTACATCCAAAAGTTTGGTTTTACCTGTACCTTCGTAATAGGCCACAGCCGCTTCAATTAAATGACCAGCCGTATAAAATTCATGACAGTCATGCAGATTGGTCAGTCGTTTATCTGGTGCAGCAACCATGAAATAGGTATTGATGTAACCGTCCTCATCTTGTGCAGCGGCAATCAGGTCAATGGCTTCATCAGCGATCTTGGCAAGGTCCGGGTCTGGGGAAGCGGATAGGGAGAAGCCAACGGCTTCGAGCCATTTGTACAGGTCAGTGTCCTGAAATACAAAGCCATGGAACTCACCTTTCTCAAGTCCGGCAGCAATGCGGAAATTACGAATAGCTCTGCTTGGTTCGGCGTCAGGGATCGCATCATTTAGTGCATCCCATTGGTAAGGGATAACGGTATTTTTAACAAGTTCAACATAAGGAGTCCAATAGGAATCATTAATGGCAATATTTTTTAGCGGTAAAGGTTGAGATTGAAACGAACTGGATACTTTATTCATGGTCTCACTCTCCATTTCATGATCTTTTATTACATCATAGTCCAGAATGATGCCCTTTGTCGGTAGAAGGTAAGGTATAATAGGTGTCAAAAACTGACCTCCTAATGAGAGGGAAGGAGAAGATCGATTTGTTGTCTCTTTATTTGCATCAGCCCTATACTTTTGTGATGGGCGGGCATTTCTTATCGGATGAATCTTGGTCCCATATGGACCGGACTATCGAAGATTATGAACTGATTATTGGCGTATCCGGGGTAATCTTCCTGGAAGTGAATGGGTTGATGTATGAAGTGAAAGAAGGGGATGTTCTGCTGCTTGAACCTGGAGAAAGACACCGTGGGTACAAGCTTTCACAGCCTGGAGTTTCATTTTACTGGTTCCACTTTCTATTACCTGAACAGGCATCCTCTGCTGAAGCAGAATCATACGGACAAATTCCAAGGTATGCAAGATGTCCGAATCCAAACCGAGTGCATATTCTAGCACGTCAGCTTCTACATGCAGGGAGCGGCGGGTATCGAATAGGGAGAGCAGGAGACTATTTTCTGACCACACTTCTCATTGAACTCGCAGAACAGCTCCAAGATGCAGATGAGTATTCAGCACTAAATCCGCAGCTCCCCGAGCTTCTTGAATGGATTCGTCTACATGCACAAAGTGAAGACATTTCGGTAGAGAAAATAGCAGATCATATGGGATATAACAGAGATTATTTATCTCGTATGTTTAAGAAAAGGTTTGGTGTTGGCGTGCTAGGTTACATTCACCGATTAAAGCTGGATGCAGCCAAAGAAGCACTGACGGGTACCAACTTACATATTAAAGAGGTTGCCGCGCTCGTTGGTATAAAGGATGATAAGCAGTTTGCCAAATGGTTCAAGCGCTTGGCCGGTGTGACCCCTACATCGTACCGAAGAGAATTCCGTCTGACCAAGCTGAATAAGGAGTAAGGGAATAAAGCTGCTATCATGAATAGAAACAAATGGACCAGTAATGTGTTAGAATGAATGAAAATCTAGAGTGTTACATGGAATTGAAAGGGAAGATAAAGAATGTCATATACAGCTGAACAGGTCGCCGAATGGATGGTAGAGGAAATTCGTTTTAAGGGGAATTTATATCAAGAAGATGCCATTCGCTATGTGCGGGAACATTTTGGAGAAGAATTCGTATTTGTTAATGAGAATGGGAACGCCTCTTTGGAGAAAGAAGTGAAGAAAGCTTTCCGTAAACTACATAAGGGACGTATCGCCTGGGATCGTGACGGATTTATGTGGGGCTGGACCTAAGGGAAATAAAAACACGATCCGTGTAATGGGTCGTGTTTTTTACTTGCAGACAAGCTTTTTTTCTACTTTTGTCATTGATATAATTAAGATCGTAAGAGTACTTCATCATCAGGTCCACATCGGGATAAAAAAGTGAGGGAACATATTTAAGGGAATTACATATCACTGTTTTTAAAAACAACAGAATCGAGTCAGAAACAGGATGTAAGACCAGCAGGCTCACAGGAAAAAAGTGATAATAGGATTGTTGTTTCATTTTGAATATATAAATGGTAATGAGTTTCATAGTGTCGGTAGCACTAAATCAGGCCATAAAGATTCGGAATCCATACCGGCTTCCTTGGCATGATCTGATGAAGAAACCATTATATAATCTAATGAAGGGTTATAAGTAAGTATTATCTATTATTATAGTGTATACTTTGGGTAGGTTTCATCGCGTCGTATGAAATAGAGGTGAACTATGATCAAGGATAAATCACGTTTCTTTCAAAATTTTGAAGAGGCTGCAAGTCATATTATTGATGTTTTAAAGTCTCTGATTCAAGCGGAGACTATTTTTATAGCTACGAATGATGGTGTAACGAATAAAATATTGAAAGCTTTCAACAGAGCGGAAATCCTCGTACAGGAAGGGGTTTCGCTTCCATACAAGCAATCGTATTGTAGTTTGGTTGGCAGAGAACCTGTTGTGATCTCTAATACTTTGGAGCATCCAATAACGAAGGAACTAGATATTACAGAGCAGATCGGGGATCACTCCTTTGTTGGGGTGCCGATTAGTTATAAAAGCGGAAGATTGTTTGGAACGTTATGCGTTCTTGATAACAGCTCGGCGGTAATTAAAGATGAGGATATACAAACACTATCTTCCATGGCGATGTTCTTGTCTTACATTATTGAACTTGAAAGAATTATCGACCTTGAAGTGAAGCGGAATGAAATGCTATATCGAGATAAGAAAGAATTTGAATTGAAAGTCCAGAAATTACGTAATGAAGTACAAATGGCTGATCAGATGACACAACATAAATCGGAATTTCTGGCCATGATCACTCACGAACTTCGAAATTCAATAAATGGAACGATAGGCATGTCCGATCTACTAGAAACAACGGAGCTTTCGGAACAGCAACAGGAGTATATGGATCTATTGAAGTCTAGCAACAATTCGTTGCTGTCACTTGTAAATAATATTTTGGACTATAGTAAGATTGAAGCTGGCAAAGCTGTACTAGAAGAGGACCCGTTTGACCTTGTTTCTACGGTAGAAGATTCCATTTATACAGTCGCACCTAGGACGTTAGGTAAGCCTGTAGAAGTTATTCTTGATGTAGCTCCAGATATCCCCACTTATCTCCTCGGTGATGCTGAAAAAATACGGCAGATTCTGCTTAATTTCCTTAGTAACGCGGTGAAGTTTACGCATGAAGGTGAAATCCTTGTATGTCTGCGTCTTTTGAATTCTTCGGATGAGGATCAGGTGTATATTCAAATTACCATTCAGGATAGCGGTGTAGGTATTCCGGAAGATAAAATATCTCAGTTGTTTCAACATTATTACCAGGCGCATGAAAACGACCATATTCATCATTACGGTGGAACAGGGCTTGGTCTTGCTATTGCACAAAATTTAGTGAATATGATGGATGGATCTATTGAAGTAGAGAGTACGGTTGGAGAAGGTACGAAAATCAGTATCATTCTTGGATTTAAAGAATACGCCGGCTATGATAATCTACCATTCTCCTCATCTGTTCTTAAACAAATGAAGATCCTGATCATTGATGATAACGAAACAAGCAGGCAATCACTGGGTAGACTTTTGAAGAGCTGGGGGATTGAACAAACAGAAGTAGCTTCTACAGCCGAAGCGATGATCCAGATCCAGTTGGGGTTAACTTATGATTTGATATTAATGGATTTTAGTATCGAAGAATCATCAGATATTAGAACATATCTTGGCGAGGATGTACCGATTGGACTTCTGGCTCCCATTGGGACGACATTAAATGCGGAGCAGAAGAAGAGGTATGAGTTCTTAACATTTAAACCTTTCCGAAGATTGCAACTATATAATGCGCTTATTGCCTTCCAAACGAAAAAATTAATAGCAAACATAAAGATTAAATAGAGAAATCAATGCTCTGAGTTTTCCGTAATGGAAGGCTCGGAGTTTTTTTATATTACTAATAAAGAATAGATTGACAGTGAATAATGAGCTCTATACAATAAGATAGTCATAAAATAAGTAGACCAGTCACTATATTTTATGAGAAATGGGGTGAGAGATTGAATTCAAAGAATGATTCAAGAGATAACATCCTTGCCACAGCAACACGTCTTTTTCACTTGCAGGGTTATCATGCAACGGGTCTAAATCAGATTCTGAAAGAAAGTGGAGCACCGAAAGGTTCCTTGTACTATCATTTTCCGAATGGAAAGGAACAATTGGCTATAGAAGCTGTACATAGGATGGCTGAATTTGTAGAAGCTGATATCCTGAATAGTTTGAATAAAGAGGTCAGTGCGGTAACGGGGATTCAGAATCATATTTTAAAAATGGTAGATTGCTTTAACGAGGTAGATACACTCGAAGGGATTCCCATCGGTATCGTTGCTGCAGAAACGTCGCTGATTAGTGAACCGTTGCGACTCGCTTGTCAGTCGGCTTTTGAAAAGTGGGAAGAAACATATCGCATAAGTTTACTGAAAGAAGGATTTGATCTTGAGCATGCTACGAAGCTATCCATGCTCATTAACAGTATGATCGAAGGGGCCATTACGCGTTGTCTCACCAATAAGAATGGACAGCCGCTGCAGGTGGTCGCCGAATATATACCCATTTTGCTAAAAAAATAGAGCAGAAGTCTCTCAGTTTTTGCAGACATATTATATAGACTGGTCTAAATATAGATAAATAGTGATAAGAGGAGTGTTTTTTTGAGTCAGCATACGATGTCATCTTTAGAAAAACCGGCAATTAGGCCGGTTCCCATTACCATTGCACTGATGATTGGTGCTTTTATTGGGTTACTTAGTGAAACAGCACTCAACATGGCATTTACCGAAATCATGAGTGATTTTGGTATTGAAACCCATGCGGTACAGTGGTTAACTACAGGCTATCTGCTTGTGCTTGGAATTCTTGTTCCTGTCTCTGCTCTATTACTGCAGTGGTTCTCTACAAGACAACTGTTTAGTGCATCATTAGTATTCTCGATTCTCGGTACACTTGTGGCTGCCATGGCACCAAGTTTTGCCGTACTGCTCGTTGCTCGTGTGATTCAGGCCATCGGAACAGGATTATTGTTACCGCTGATGACTACGGTAATTCTTGTTATTTTCCCGGCGCACAAACGCGGAACCGTAATGGGAACCATGGGTCTTGTTATTACGTTTGCTCCGGCTGTAGGTCCGACATTGTCTGGTCTTGTCGTTGATAAACTCAGTTGGCACTGGATCTTCTGGTTCTGTCTGCCGCTGCTTATTTTAACTTTCTTCTTTGGCTTGAAATTCATGCAAAATGTATCTACCATTACGAAACCGAAGATTGATATCCTATCTGTGTTGCTTTCAACCATTGGATTTGGCGGAATTGTATATGGATTCAGTAATGCAGGAGAAGGGGCAGGTTCATGGGGCGATTCACTCGTCATTGTTCCGCTGCTTCTGGGAGTCATCGGACTTACCTTGTTCGCAATAAGACAATTCCGTATGGAAAAACCTATGCTTAACCTGCGTGTATTTAAATTCAAGATGTTTACCTTTGGCGTTATCATCGTATTTATCTGTATGATGCTTATACTGTCGGCTTCCATCTTGCTGCCGTTATACTTAAAAGGTGGACTATTGTTAGCTGCTTTCTCCGCCGGTCTAATGCTGCTGCCTGGGGGAATCGTAAATGGACTGATGTCACCTTTTACAGGCCGACTGTTTGATAAGTATGGACCAAGAGCACTTGTATTCCCTGGATTCATCATTACTACGATATTCACATTCTTGTTCACAAATGTAACGACTGAAACTTCGACGATTGCTGTTATTCTGATGCATACCGGTCTCTTTATCGGGGTGGCGATGATTATGATGCCTGGTCAAACCAACGGTCTTAATCAATTGCCAAAAGAATACTATCCAGATGGAGCCGCGGTAATGAATACGTTACAGCAGATTGCAGGTGCGATCGGTACAGCAATTGCCATTAGTATTATGTCTGCGGGTCAGATGACATATATCGCTGATAATGTTGGTGATGTGAACGATCCTCTCTTTATGTCAGGAGCTCTGACAGCAGGCGTACAAAATGCGTTCATGTTCGCTTTTATCGCTTCCATTATTGGACTCATCGTCTCTCTGTTTGTACGAAGAGTGAAGGTATAAATAAACTCAAGAGAACCTGTTGGCTTATAGCCAGCAGTTTTTTTTGTGCTTTAGTTAATCTAAAGGAAAACTAGTAAACTATTGACACTTACCGATTACAAGTGTAAACTTCAACCAAATACTATCGATTACAATTGTAATTAAATAGATCGGAGACGGTGATAAATGAATGAGGTTCCACGAATTTCAGAAGCGGAGTGGGAAGTGATGAAGGTCTTTTGGAAGCAATCACCTGCTACTGCAAATGATGTAATGAATGAACTGCGTAATGATAAAGAGTGGAAACCCGCTACGGTGAAATCACTGATTAATCGGCTTTTGAAGAAGAAGGCACTTGAATTTCATAAAGAAGGTAAAACGTATTTATACTCTCCACTAGTAAGCGAAGAGGAGTGTGTAAAGGCAGAAAGCAAGTCGTTTTTACGGCGGTTATATGGTGGAGCACTGAAACCGATGTTTGTACAATTCCTAAAAGATGAGAAATTAACAGAAGAAGAAATTAAGGAACTGAAATATCTATTGGATAAAAAATCAGGTGAGAAATGAGCACAGTTCATCTGCTTACGGAAGGGGTTCCTTCCTTCTTATTATGGCTTGGTAAGACGTCACTCATGGCTTCTGTGGTGGTCATTCTCATATTAGGTATAAAAACACTGCTACGGGATCGACTCCCTGTAAAATGGCAATATGCTTTATGGCTGGTTTTGATTGTGAGACTTATACTGCCATGGGCTCCAGAAAGTTCTTTTAGTTTATACAACCTATTTCCTAAGGCAACAAATTCCTCTACAGAAACCATGTTTACAGGTGTGGGTGATTACGAAATCACCTCTTCATCCTTTTTGACTGAAGTGGAAGAGATGAACGGGAATAACCATAGTACGGGAGTTACTGCTTCAGTAGAGAACAAAGTAGCTGGTAATACACAGGGTGAGGAAAATGGGGTTCCGCTCCAGCAACCTCTACTTTCATCAGAAATTCCATGGCTATATGTGAGCGTTTTTCTCGTTTGGGTGCTTGGAGTCAGTGTACTAGCGTTCCAACTATGGAAGGTGAATCGAAAATTGAATAGGGCTCACATTCAGAATGGCCTTAAAGAGGATGCACAAATGCTGCAGTACCTAAAGGAATGCAAGGAATCCATGGGTATCAAAAGAGCAATTGAGCTGAAAGTTACGGATAGGGTAGATGGACCTGCTTTGATCGGTGTTATTCGTCCTCGAATATTGCTTCCCGCTTCCATGGAAGGCACGTTTTCAGCGAAAGAACTGAAATATATTTTCCTTCATGAACTTGTGCATTACAAGCATAAGGATATTCTAGTGAACTGGGTTATGCTATTTCTACTCGTAGTGCACTGGTTTAACCCCGTTCTCTGGTATGCCTATCGCAGAATGCGGGAGGATCAGGAGCTCTCATGTGATCACAAAGCGATTTCATATGTTAAGGACAGCGAAGTGAAGGAGTATGGGTACACGATCATTAAGTTACTGACGAAGAGGTCAAATATACCAAACTCGCATTTGCTGGTTACTGCTAATTTCTCATCAGACAAACTGCAAATCAAAAGGAGAATCATGATGATAACCAAGTTTCGAAGAAAATCGCTCTTGTGGTCTGTCCTGGGATTAGTAGTCGTTTCGGCTTTTATGTTAGTAGCTCTAACGAACGCGAAAGCAGATAGTAAATATGCCGGTTTAGAGAAAGAAATCCTAGAGATGACGAAGCAAAATGCTTCTCTTTTAGATAATGTAGATTCATCCATTCGAGCTGCTGCAGAAGAATCAATCCATGAGATGATGAGACATTTGGGAAAGCCGCTACCTTTAATTGAAGTAGAGACGGTTTCAGAAACGAATCAAGTTTTCTTCAAATTCAAAGGAGACGGGACAGGTATGAATTATATATGGGTAAATGCAGATACTGGAAACCTAGAAAGAGCCATTATGAGTCTCGATATTCCCATAGAACGTCTTGAGCCAGGGATGGTTGAAAGAGCTGAACATACCTTGCAAGAAAAAGGATATGAAAGTGTTGCAGAGTTTGATGTCCCGGTACATCGTCATATAAAATACGACATTAAAGGTTTGGAACACTATACAGGAGGGGAGACATTAGGGATACAGACTGTTTTTAAACAGGGTCAATCCACTGAAGTTATTTTTACGAATGGTGAGGTCTATCGGATTTCATTTAAACTGCCTGTTAACAAGGTTTCAGACGCAAAGATAGAAGCGGCTAGGCAAGCATTATCTTTATTAAATGAGGATGTACTTCAGACCGATGTAACAGATGTTTTCTTTTCCTATGACAACTTTGGTGTAAATAAGAGTCTAACATTGAGATTTGGTGAAGCAGGAGATGTATTTATGCATCCGGATCGGAATGAAATTCAGGGAATCCGGGATGGTTCCATACCTGTTACAGGAACGGAAGGATACTCTAAGCCAAGACTTAGTTATGGTGATGAACAGTTTCGAAGAGAGTTTTCTTACCTTGCCGAACAATTATTTCATATAGACTTGCAGGGATACGATTTAAGCAGAGTAACAAAGTCTCCCGGTTCATTTACGTTTAAGAAGAGCGGGGAGCGTACTGTTCATATGGGTATCAACCCCTATGGCGAGATTATTGGTGTGAGCAGAGATGAATTCTAAGTAAACTCAATTCGTCAGATGATTCGGTTTTCCATTCAAAAAGGCACCCGCTCGGCATCCCAAGAGATGCTAAGCAGGTGCCTTTTATGTATAAAGCAGTTTATTTAGCAGGTTGTATCCATACCGGTATTAGAACGGACCAAAATCTCGTCATAACTCGTCTGATTATCTTCACTGGCTGTTTTCTTGCGAGATACGAGGGTACCAACCACACCGGCGAGAAAACCAAGCGGAATTGAGATGAGTCCAGGAGTGGAGAATGGATAGATGGGATCACCAACGAAAAAGGCTTTACCTGCTTCAGGACTTATTACATTCGGTCCGATGAGGACAAGACCTACAGAAGTGATAAGTCCAACGACCATTGCCCAGATGGCACCATTTGTATTAAATCGCTTCCAGTAGATGGTGTATAGAATGACGGGAAGATTAGCACTTGCGGCAACGGCAAAAGCCAAGGAGACTAAGAAAGCCACATTGAGGTTTTGCGCAACAAGAGCAAGTAGAATGGATAGGATAGAGATCACAATGGACGCATAACGTGCCATGTTCACTTGTTGTTTCTCAGTGGCCTGACCTTTACGCAAAATCTGGTTATAGAAATCGTGTGAGAATGCGGTTGCCGCAGTGAGCACTAGACCCGCAACAACAGCGAGAATGGTAGCAAAAGCGACTGCAGAAATAAAGGCGAACATCAGATCACCGCCAAGAGCCTGGGCAAGCAGCGGAGCTGCCATATTACCGGCTTTATCCTCAGCAATGATGTTGGCATTTCCTACAAAAGCAGCTGCTCCAAAACCAAGGAAGATGGTCATAACGTAGAAAATACCGATAACCCAAGTAGCATAGACTACCGAACTGCGAGCTGTTTTTGCATCTTTTACCGTAAAGAAACGAACAAGAATATGTGGTAATCCGGCTGTACCAAGTACAAGCCCCATCGTAAGTGACAGGGTATCGAGCCCGTCTTTGTATTTCACTCCAGGGTTTAGAAAGTTTTCATTCAGGGGGGTGGCCGTTCTCATCTGCTCGAACATGTCTGTAATACTAAAGCCGAACTTGTAGAGCACCATAATTGAGATAATAAAGGTTCCGCCCATGAGCAAAAATGCTTTTACGATCTGTACCCAACTGGTTGCATGCATTCCGCCGAAAATAACATATACGGTCATCAGAATACCAACGATGATAACCGAAGTCGTAAAATCAATGCCAAGCAGCAGTTTAATGAGCGCCCCTGCGCCTACAAGCTGTGCGATCATATAAAATATAGAAATAGCAATCGTATTAAAAGCAGCGAATCCACGAATACGTTTGGCGTTAAAGCGAACGGCGATCATATCCGCAAAGGTATATTTTCCAAGGTTTCGCAAAGGTTCTGCAACGAGAAAAAGAACGACGAGGTAAGCGACAAGAAACCCGATACTATAGAAAAAGCCGTCAAATCCAGATAGGGCGATCATGCCTGCGATCCCAAGGAAAGATGCGGCTGACATATAATCACCTGCAATGGCAAGTCCGTTCTGCCAGCCTGTCAGACCGCCGCCAGCGGTATAAAAGTCACTGGCTGATGTTGTTTTTTTGGAAGCCCAAAACGTAATAAGCAAGGTAAAAACAACGATCACAAGAAACATCGAAAAAGCAACATAGTTCATAGGCTCGTATGCTCCTTATCTACAATTTGGCGGGACAGCTCATCAAATCGGTTTGCTTTTTTGTAGTAAATCATGCAGAAGGACCATGTCATAATAAATTGCAGGAAGGCGAGTACCCAAGCCCAGGTAATACTGCCGATAAACGGCGTGTTTAGTATGGTGGAATAGGAAGTGAGAATGGGCAGGGCAAAGTAGAAGCAGAAGAAGAAGATCGTGAAGGGGATAATAAATTTTTTCTTTTCATGGAGCAGTTTCTGGAAGGAAGCTGATTTAGCGATCTCGGCATATTCTTCGGGAGATCTTTTTTGAACAAGTTCGTTCGGTGCACCTTTACTATCCATAAGCATCCCTCACATTCTCATTATTGTAAGCGCTTTTAAATAAAAGCTCCATTAAGACATCTTATCCCCACCTTTGTGTAATAGTAAGGTCCATGAGTTTATGACAGGATGCAATTAACGTCATTATACTGAGTGATTTGAGTTATGTAAATATTTAATTTTATGGAATAAATTGTTTAATATTATCGAAAGGAAGCAGTGATTCAAAGTCCGGTCTGATAGAAAAAGAGACCCCAAAGCCCCTTACTATGAAGGGGATAGGGTCTCTTTAAATCAGTTCACTTACTATGATTGATGCTCTTGAATGTAAGCATCAATTCGAGTCATAATATCACTTGTCAGGGCAGCAATTTTGCGCTGAGCATCTTCGTAAGATTCTCCTTGAACGGCGAAGTAGATTTTAATCTTCGGTTCTGTACCGGATGGGCGGAGGCAGAACCAGCTTCCGTCTTCCAGATGATATTTAAGTACGTTTTCTTTCGGTAAGTCATATAGTCCAAGGCTGAAATCTTCCGTTTGCGTTAGTGGAATACCGGCAATCTCTCCAGGAGCCTGCTCTCGCCAAGTACTCATAATTCCGGCAATCAGCTGAACTCCCTCAATTCCTTTGAGCGTACGAGTCTCCAGTTTTTCAGCAAAATAACCATAGGTTTGATAGAGTTCTTGAAGTACTTCGTAAAGTGTTTTTCCTAGCGATTTATAATAGGCACCTGCTTCTGCAATCAGCATAGCTGCAACAACTGCATCTTTGTCACGGGCATAATTACCTGCAAGGTATCCATAACTTTCTTCATAGCCAAAAATATAAGAATATTCGCCGGTATTTTGAAACTCGGTCATTTTTTCACCGATATATTTAAAACCTGTCAGTGTATTGAATACTTTCATGCCATAGGCATCCGCAATGGAAGCTCCCATCTCACTAGTTACAATGGTTTTAATGATAGCACCGTTCAGCGGAAGGGTTCCTTTGTTCTTCATCGATTCAAGTAAATAATGAACCATAATCGCACCAGATTGGTTTCCGCTTAGGATGAAAAACTCGCCTTTATCATCCTTAATGACAGCGCCCATACGATCCGCATCAGGATCCGTTCCCAGGATCAAGTCCGCTCCGCTGGCTTTAGCCTGAGCAATGGCAATTTCAAAAGCAGCATGCTCTTCCGGATTCGGAGATTGTACAGTAGAGAAATTGGCATCGGGCTCTTCTTGTTCTGGAACAACATCTACATGCTGGAATCCTAGACGATCTAGAACAGCGCGAACAGGTACATTACCTGTGCCATGCAGCGGTGTATAGACAATGCGGTAGTTTTCGCTGACTTCTTGAATAACATCGGGATGCTGACTTATGGAAGCAACAGCCTCTACATAAGCATCATCCATTTCTTGTCCGAGCCATACAAGCTTACCTGCTGCTTCCGCTTCTGCACGGTCCATTTTATGAACTTCCTCAAATGAACTTACATTTTGAATGGCCTCGATCACCTTCGCAGCGGATGCGGGTGTAATTTGTCCACCATCCGCTCCATATACCTTATATCCGTTATATTCGGGAGGATTATGGCTTGCAGTGATTACAATTCCTGCTTCCGCCTTCAGATGACGAACAGCAAAAGACAGCTCCGGGGTGGGTCGCAGCGACTCAAACACATAAGCTTTTATCCCATTTCCGGCAAGGACAAGGGCTGCTTCTTGTGCAAATTCGGGTGAATAATGTCTTGAATCATAAGCGATAACGCAAGAAGGGGATGGGTACTCTGCTGTTAGAGCAGCGGCTAGTCCTTGTGTAACCTTACCAACCGTATACAAGTTGATTCGATTGCTTCCAGCACCAATAACACCGCGGAGCCCGCCTGTACCAAATTCCAATTCTTTATAAAAACGATCTGTGATCTCTTTTTTATTATTTGCAATATCACGTAGCTCTTTCTTTGATTGTTCATCGATGATAGAGCTGTCCATCCATAACTGATAGTTTTTTGCTGCTTGTTCCTCTATGTGTGTATTCATGATGTAATAATCCTCCATTTATATATCATTACTAACGACTATGTACCGCTATACGTTAATATATTTCATTTAATCCATCCCGCTAACTGTTGAATCACCTCCCCCATATATAATGAGAATAGTTACGGAATGTAACTGTAATAGATGGAAGATTAGAGTGTGTGAAGTTCTACATTTTTCGTCATGTCTGGAGAATAAGTGATTCGTATGAGCAATAGACTGAAAGAAGTGATGTCGAATGGATAAAATAATTTCTTGATTCTGAGTTGATCATTTCTGGAGGGATAAATAATGGCGGTGTCTTATATGGATTTTACATCTCCCGGTGTGCAGTATTTTTATGATTTGAGGAATAACAGAACCTTCACTAAGGACAGAGGTAACTATATTAATGCACTTGGTGTTAAGCAGCTGAATACACTGGGTGACAATTCTTTGCTCGATATTTTTTTGACGCGTGGCAATATTGTGGAACCTCATATCCATCAGAATGCTTCAGAACTTGTATACTGTATTTCCGGTGCAGCGGTGATTTCCATGATTAATCCTTTCACAAAAGAGGTCATTCAAGTGCCAGTCTCTCCAGGCCAGGTCGGAAACGTGCCGCAAGGATGGTTCCACTGGGAGATGGCGACTGAAGATAACACTCACTTGCTGGCTATCTTTGATGCGCCAACACCGGAATTCATTGCTATATCGGATTTCTTACGACTCGCGCCACCGGAAGCTGTTGCACATACGTATTGCTTGGATGAAGCTACGTATAAAGCTGCCATTGCTCCAATTAGTGATACGGTTGTAATTGGTCCTCCTGCAAATTGTACAAAGTATCACCTGCCCCAGCCTGAGCCACAGCTATATGCCCAAAGTAGACACGGTATGGTTCCTGCAAAACAAGGTGTTTATTCCGCGTATGGTCAGAGGCAAGGAAACTACCCACAGCAGGGACAGCAGAGAAACAGCCAGAGCCAGATACCCCAAGGATATACAAATCAGGGGTCAAACTACGGTGGACCTAGCCCTTATAGACATCCACAAGGTAATAAGGATGGAAACTGACCGTGTTCTTCGGACACGGTTCTTTTTTACGTAGGCGCGATCGTTGGCTCTTAAATCAGAGTAATAAACGATTTATAAACATTCTTTCTCTTTAGATACAAACAGGCTTCGGATACAATAAGTCCAGAACTAGAAGCACCGAATCATACATAGAGAAGGGAATGAAGAAAGAGATCATGGAAGAGAGCTTTATACCTAAAGTGTTACAAGGAAAAAAAGTATATCTTAAACCCTTAAATGCAAGTGATGCAAAAGCATATTATAAGCAGCTTTTTAATGTAGAAACAAGAAGACTGACCGGCACGAAGGCGATTTTTAATTATGAGCAGATTGTAGAATACATAGACAGAAAGCGGGGGGATGACTCTTCCGTAATATTGCTGATTGCCTTGCAGGAGACAGATGAACTCATCGGAGATATTGTACTGCAAGACCTGGACTATACGAACCGGAGTGCAAACTTGAGAGTTGCGATTGACCAATCAGAACATCAAGGGCAGGGCTATGGCACTGAAGCACTGCGTCTTATGCTGGATTATGGGTTTGGTAGATTACAGCTGCACCGGATCGAGCTGAATGTATATGATTTTAATGAACGGGCTGCGCATGTCTATGAGAAGGTTGGTTTTAAGGTAGAAGGGCGCCAGCGTGATGCTTTGTTCTACGATCATGAATATCATGATGCGATTCTCATGAGCATGCTCGAAGGTGAGTACCGGGAGAAATATCGGAATGTAGAATAAAAAAACGGCACGTTTGATAAGCCCTTACGCTGATCAACCGTGCCGTTTTTTTATATGTGATTATATTTAAGCTGAAACAGCAGCCTGTGCCGAACTACTAGAATTCTGTTGTTGATTATGATGATTCTTATTTGCTTGATTTCGTTTCCATAGAAATACAATGACGATAATCGCTGAAAAGAGAAGGAAGAAAGCAGGAACGATGATTAACGCCTTTCCTAGACCTGATTCCATATTACCGTTGTAATAGAGCAATGAACGCATACCTTCAATCATGTACCTGATAGGCATCATATTGCCAAGGACCCGATGGAAATCGGGAAGGTTTGTAACCGGGATCGCTCCACCGCTGGCGAAAATCCCTAAGATGTTGACAGGAAACGCAGCCAGCATGGCCCATTTTCCGAATAACATGCCGATCATTTTGAACATAGCAAACATCGTCATCGTGCACAGCAAAGTAAATAAGAAAATTTGAATGATGCCTGACGAGTGGAAGCTTCCGAAGAGTCCGAACACTGCTGATGGAATTAGTATTGCAACAGCAATCATTAAGATAGCACTCAGTAGAATTTCCGTAGCAAACACTTTTGAATAGGTGAGAGGAACACCATGGCGTTTCAAATTATCGCTAATACCACCTAAATAGCCATTAATCATCTGTGTCCCCATAAGCCCGGTAATGGATGCGATTAGGACAATCATAAACGGGGTCATTCCCTTATTGATATCGGAAGGAAGTCCGAGCACGTTTGTCATAGTGTATTCAATGGGATGGTCAAGCTGAGATGCGGCCATGGGAGATAGAAGTATTTGTTGTTTTGTCATATCTGCTTTTATTCCGCTGCTAACCATATCAGAGATTGATGAGGCTAGGGTTTGTAATACAGTTGTTGAGATGCTGGAAGCCATCTGTGAAGCACCATCATTTAATAAAATTTCAACGGGTACGGCGGTAATATCAGTTTCTCCTGATAAGAACGATTGCTGTAAGGCAGAAGTCTGTTCGCTAAAATTAGCGGGAATGATCAAAGCCCCGTTTGCTTTGTTTTCTTTTATCGCCTGTATAGCGGTTTCCTTTGAACTTTCAATCTGCCACTCAAATGAGTGTCCATCCTGCTGTTTCACAAGATTAGAGATGATCGCCTTACCTTCCGGTGAGTCTGCAAACTCGGAGTCTTCGCTGACCAGGATGAGCGGGAAATCGTGCATCCGCTGATCGGCACCGCTAAATACGGGCAAGTAAATCAGGATCATGCTCAGCATTAACACAGCTACAGACCAGACTGGAAACCACGCAAATTTAATCTTTAATAAGTTTTTCAATTGATGCAAGCTCCTTTAATTACTTCAGTTTACGATTTAGTAAACGAATACTCAGGTATACCATTTCTTTATCCTCTTCATCCAATTGCTCAAATTGTTCCTTGACTGACTGATCCATTTCCGGAATAAAAAGAACGTCATTACCTTTATCCGTCAGCGTAATTCGGTGACTTCGTCGATCCTCTGGATTATCTAGGCGAGTGACATAACCTCTTTGCTCAAGTGAGTCTACCAAATAAGTGATCGAAGCCGCTTTGATTTCTAGATACTGGGCCAAATGTACAGATAGACAAGGTCCTTCTCGTTGAACTTTTGTTAAAATTGCAAATTGATTCAATGTTAAATCGTATTTTCGTAAATGATCTACGAAAGCTTTGATTCGGTAATTCGTCAATTTTTGTTCCAACTGATTATAAGTGTCCATTAGCATGTCTAGAGAAATTTGATGATCCAAAAGTATGGCTCCTATTCGTAAAAATAGTATTAGTGAAGAAGTATTATACTTAGAATGTCCTAAATAGTAAACCGTATTACCGACAATTTAGTTAAAAAAATCGAAATTAATGAAATTAAATATCTTTTTTGTGAACATTATCATTGTTATTAGAGATGAAGTAGTGAGGGAATAAACCCATATAATGGTTAGCTGAAACTAATAGTATGAGGTAATATAAAGGAAAATATCCTAATATTTATCGCAATCATTAATATTTATCGTTTAGGATATAGACGAAAGTGAATGGTGGTGAGCTTTTGGGAAAAACAGTTTCAATGTGGACCATCACAGGGTCCATATTTCTGATCATCTTGTTTGCAGTACTTATTGGGAGAGAATACGATAAACAAGAGCAGCAACAAATTAACGGCAAGGCTTTTACGTACTCCTATGATCTCACTGCATCTTCATTACGTGCGTCAACCTATTATACGGACACTGTCTTGAACAGAGCAGGTGCATTGAATAGGGATGACGCAAGAGAGTTATTTTTAGGGTACACTCGTTTAATCAGAGCGGCAGAAGAGGTCAGACAACTCCGTAGTAATCATTCTGAAGGAGAAGAACTGAGGACGGAAGCTTTAGAGAACAAGCTTAAGGAGCTCGGAGCAGAACTTTTGTTACATTCCTCGAAAATACTTGAAGGGACAGGCGACCGTAGGGAATTAAAGAAAACACGTATTGTAATTCACGAACTGCAGGAGCAAATTCCTGACCTGCCGAGTGATACAAATTATAAAGATTTTCCTGAAGAGCAGAAACAGGAACTTATTCATCTTCTGAATCGCATTTCGGCACAACTGGAGAAAGGGCAGGGTGATGCTTAAGTGAGGAGCTTCTTAACAAAATACATAAAAGGAATAGCGATTATAACGTTAACCTGTGCTCTGGTAGTAGGCGGTTGGTACGTATTTTTACTGGTGGATGGAAAGTCTCTCATCTCGGATGGGGTGGAGGAGAACCAAGTGTACGACCAGTTTCGTACAGAGCTTGTACGTACGAATGAGCTGCTGAGGGAATTTAATGAAAGCGAGCAAACAAGGGCTGATGTCCCTGTACTGTTGCAAGCCTACGCTCACTTTAAACAAGTGGGAGTTCATTTGGATCAATTCTATTCTTACTTTTCATATCGACTCACGGACACCTATGTCTTGCATGAAATACAGTACCAAGGTGAAGATAAGATATTCAATATAACCGTCAATTATATAATGGGAAGAGGCAAAGAGAGTGATATTCTTTACCTTATGGAGTATTCAAGTTTATTACTAGATGTATTTCCCATAGAGTATATGAAGGATGATCGAACTGATTTCTTTATCAATTTAATGACGTAAATGACCAAGTGAATATGCATGATTTTGTGAATAAATATATTTGGCTATAAAAAATAAATCTAAAGGAATCTCTGTAAAACGGGTTAACCGTTTACTCCAGAGGTTCCTTTTCTTTTTGGGAGAGGTCATAGATCACATCAGCGATGGAGACACTCGCAAGCTGATCTTCCATTGCTTTTTGAGCAGAAATAAAGATAGGGGAGATCGCATTCTGGATATTACGCCCTACAACACAGGCAGGATTCGGAGAATCATGTACAGAAAATAGGGCATCTTCTTCCACCGCATTTACCGCCCGGTACACGTCGAGTAGAGTGATATCTGCTGCCTCTTTTTTGAGCCTCGCCCCTGCAACGCCCGGTTTCACATCAACAAGCCCTGCTTTACTCAGCATGCCTGTAATTCGGCGAATGACCACGGGATTGGTACCCACGCTGCCCGCAAGAAAGTCTGAGGTGTTGACTGTATCTTTGTTAATCTCAAGCAGTGATAAAATATGAATGCCAACAGCAAATCGGCTAGTAACCATCTTTACGTTAACTCCTTTATTCTTCTGCTCATAGCAGAGTGATTCTTCTATTAAATAAGTAAATACGTCTCTAATAGTGTAATCTATTGTACCCTGAGTGAACAGTTGTAAACAAAAAGATCCTCCGGGTAGCGGCCCAGAGGATCTGAAAAAACAAGGAGATTATTTTTGCTCACCAACGACAGTGAAACGTTCACCGATATGTGCTGGGTTTTCGATTTCATCCACAATCGCAATGGCATAATCCGCGTAGCTGATGTAGCTGTCACCTTTAGCGTTCAAGATCAAATTATCTTTTCCTTTTTGATAAGAACCACTGCGTGCACCTTCTGCATCAAACATCGCCGCTGGGCTTACGAAAGTCCATTTCAGGTCTGTAGAAGCTTTCAGGTCCTCCAGGTTTTTTCCTTGATTGCTTGCGGTTGGTTTGTAGAGATCAGGGAATTCTGGTGTATCGATCAGTTTCGTCGTTTTCGCTTCATCAACGTACAAGCTTCCTGCACCGCCGACAACGATCAGCCGAGTGCCTTCCACACCGCTCAGTGCCTTAATGAGTGTTTGGCCTGCTTCTACGTGTTTATGCTCTTCACCTGGTGCTGCACCAAAGGCGTTTACAACAACATCATATTTATTCAGATCTTCCGTCGTTAGTGCAAAAATATCTTTCTGGGCGGCAGGAACCCCGCTAACCTTAGACGCATTTCTTACGATCGCTGTGACTTCATGGCCGCGTTTTCCTGCTTCGTCCATAATGAATTTTCCTGCTTTACCACTAGCACCAATAATTGCAATTTTCATTTTTATTCCTCCAATGTTGTTTATAAAGTAAATTCGTTTTTTCAACTTGTAACCATTGTAGTTACAAGTGAGATGATTTGTCAACCGTACTCATGATATAAGGGTAATATCCCTGTAAGGAAAGATACGCTCCACGCTTACCGGATGTAATATCCAGGAGAGAATGACTGAGGTTGGAATTAGGTTCAGTTGTATAATAAAATGAAGTGTAATCAATTTGCATTATAAAGGAGCGAGTCAGGAACCAATGAAGTTTCCCTTTCGAATGATACTGAACACTTTACTTGTACTTCTTATATTTATTGGATTACAGCTGTATATCGGCTGGAATATGTACTTGTTTCTTTCTTCTTATGTTTCTGATATTTCTATTTTCGTATTAGGTATCTCTCTGACTGTGGTATCGCTTGGATATGCGATCGGACGGATCAAGTGGCTTGGACCCGTAGGGCGCTTCATAAAAGTGATCGGTTCGTACTATTTTGCGTTGCTCGAGTTCTTCATCCTTGTACTTCCGGTGATGGATCTGATCGGATGGATATGTCATCTTGCGGGAGCTGATTCTAAGGCATATATTCCGATACTTGGCTGGGCAACGGTAGCGCTTCTAGGGATCTTCCTATTGCGTGGGTCTTATAATGCGTGGAGTCCTGTCGTAAGAAAATATGAAGTAACGGTAGCCAAGAAGCCAGAACCAGGTGCTCCCAGAAAGTACACCATCGCAGTAGCTTCCGATATCCATCTTGGGAACATTGTGGGCAATCGATATTTAGCAAAGCTAACCGGACTCCTCAATGGATTAAAGCCTGATCTGACCTTGCTGGTAGGGGATGTGCTTGATGATTCGATTGAACCTTTTTTGCGAAATAAGATGTCAAATGAGATGAAGAAATTATCTGCTAAATACGGTGTTTTTGCAGTGCTCGGTAACCATGAATATTACGGAGGGCACGTTGATCGTTATGTGAAGGAAATGAGCGAGATTGGAATTCCCGTACTTCGGGACGAGGTAGTCAGCGTAGCAGGCGGAGCTATCTACATTGCGGGACGTAAAGATCTGACAGCAGTACGTATGGATCCAGAAGGACGTTTATCTGTGTCAGATCTGCTTACTCCACTGGACCATACAAAACCGATTGTTTTGCTGGATCATCAGCCATATGCATTTGATAAAGCCCAAGAGGCTGGCGCCGATGTATTGTTATGCGGGCATACACACAGGGGACAGTTTGCGCCCAATCATTTCATTACAAAACGACTTTTTGAACTGGATTGGGGCTATATGCTGAAAGAAAAAATGCATGTTATTGTGTCCTCTGGTTTTGGTTCATGGGGACCGCCTATCCGCCTGGCAAGCAGATCAGAAGTCATTCATATCGAATTGACACTCACCGAAGAATAAGAAAGCGATTAGAAAAAAGACATCTCCTTTTTATGAGGAATGTCTTTTTTATTTGTATCCTATGATTTACATTATTCTGAATATGTTATCTCATGGGGTGAATAATTAATGGGACTAAACTAACTATAATCTAAATGATTTATCTAATTAAACGTTAATCAGTAGAATAACTTAGAGAGTGAAGTGATTACGCTAGGGCTATGTTCTTACTTAGAAGTCTTGATGGTTGTAAACTGCCAGAATTATTGTAAAATGAACAAGGGATTTATGAAAAAGATTACATAAACAGCTAGTATTGTACAAACTGTGCTCTATTATTTTCATCTAATTAAAGGAGAGAACATCCATGACACAAGCTCAGGCGATCCAGGAAGCACCGGATCGTGCGAAGCGGCTTTGGCTGGCGTTTATACTTGGAACACTGTCAGCTTTCGGCCCATTCTCACTCGATATGTATCTGCCTGCACTCACCATTCTGGCAGACGATTTAAACACAACTGCGTCCTATGCCCAGCTTAGTCTTACTGCTTGTATGCTGGGACTTGCGCTTGGTCAGTTAGTAGCAGGACCAATCAGCGACGCAAGAGGACGACGTGGACCGCTACTTATTGGTCTCGGCGTATTTACTATTTCTTCGATTTTATGTTTTATTGCTCCGTCTATAGAAATGTTTGTCGTCATGCGTTTTATTCAAGGAGCAGCTGGCGCAGCGGGAATTGTTATCTCAAGAGCCGTAGTTCGTGACTTGTATTCGGGCACAGAGCTCACGAAATTCTTTTCCTTACTTATGCTCATCAACGGAGCAGCGCCCATCCTTGCACCAATTGCAGGTGGTCAGCTACTCACGGTGACTTCTTGGCGAGGTGTGTTCGTCGTCCTCACCGTCATCGGGGTATTATCCTTGATTGGAGTTATCCTTGGTCTTCCTGAGTCCTTATCAAAAAATCAGCGTACCCAAGGCGGTCTGCAACAGACGTTCCGTGCTTTCGGTACAATCATGAAAGATCGGGTATTCATGGGCTATGCTCTTTGCCAAGGATTTGTAGGAGCTGCTATGTTTGCCTATATATCAGGCTCGCCCTTTGTTCTTCAAAAAATCTATGAAGTCAGCCCTCAAACCTACAGTTTGATCTTTGCTATGAATGGAGCGGGTATCATTATTGCGAGTCAGATTGCGGGAAGACTTGCAGGACGTGTGGGAGAATCAAGACTGCTGATTGTAGGCTTGTCCCTTGCCGGGATCGGCGGAATCAGCTTACTTCTTGCCATCTTAGCAGATGCTCCACTGGTTGGTATATTGATCCCGCTATTCCTGGTGGTTTCTTGTGTTGGTATTGTAAATACCGCAACTTTCGGACTAGCGATGCAGAATCAGAAGAATTCTGCGGGCAGTGCATCGGCTTTGCTTGGTGTTCTTATGTTCCTATTCGGAGGACTGGTAGCACCTCTCGTCGGAATTGGCGGCGAAGATACGGCAGTACCGATGGGGATTGTGATTGCAGCAGCTGAAGTGCTTGCCATTACCTTGTATTTACTCATGGTCATATCAAGTTCTCGGAAATAGGACCATTCAAATCATAAAAAGAAGAGAGGATTCTTGATCCTGTCTTCTTTTTGGTTTAGCCTTTTGTAGTGGACTATTTTAGAACGTGCAGGGATATGATCAAGAATTGAGCATTTTTCGCTCGGGAAAGTTGCTTTTTGTTCATAATTCAACCTGTTTCGCATGTTTTTTAGGAAAAGTATGACCCGACTGGGCTATTCTCTTGCTCTAGAAGGATGGGTTATGCTGAGTCGTAAGTGAGTGTTACATAAAACTGCTCCAAGAGAAAGGATCGATAATGAAAATGATGAAAAAAGGAATTCTTACGCTGGTTCTGTTTTTAATGTTGCTGCCAGGCGCTGCTTTTGCACATACGGGTCTAGAAAGTGCTGTCCCTGGAAATGGAGATACGGTGACTTCTGCACTGGATGAATTAGTCCTTACGTTTGAAACACCGATTGAGCCGCTTAGTGAGATTAAAGTAGTAAATGAAGAAGGCAAGGAAATGGACCTAGCGGATATTGAGGTCAAAGAAAATACGCTTACTGCTAAGTTAAGCGAACCGCTGCCGAATGGAGCTTATAAGGTAGACTGGACGATTGTTGGGGAAGATGGACATACCATTAATAATGAATATGCATTTACAGTAGATGCACCGGTAGAGCCGGAACAGCCGGACAATACAGTTGTAGAGGATGAAACTATAGAAGCGGATACACCTGTAACAAGCGAAGACACAGTAGATGAACAAAATAATACGGCAGCACCTGTAGCAGACGATGTACAAGAAACGGAAGCTGGCAATACAGGAAATGCAGGAATTTGGATTGCACTCATCGTTGTTGTTATTATTGCGGGTGCCTATGTAGCCCTAAGACGTAAAGGGAAAAAATAAAAATGGGCTTTCTTAGCGAAGGTCTGCTATATATCTGTTATGCGTTTCTTATGGGGAGTTTGATTGTTCATCTTGTTCCTGATCATGCAAGGCCGAGGCTCCATATCCCGCGTCAGGCGGTGATATGGAGTATCGTGGGGACCATGGTTTTAGCTTTTGCACCACTTCTCCAGATTATTATTCGTTTTGGTTCAGGTATTGGATATGGAAAAGCGCTGTCCACCGTTCTATTCTCATTTAAAGAAGGGAAAGCATATCTCCTTGTATTTGGACTCTGTTTATTATTACTTCTTACCTTTTTGCTGATAAAAGATGCTCTCCAGAACAAAAAGATACTCTATCCATCTTTGCTGATTGTTCTGTGTATCATTGCAACATTTGGCTATGCCAGCCATTTAGGCGCCATTGGAGGATTTAAGGGAGCTGTCATTCAGACGGTTCATATGCTTTGTATGGCTGTATGGGCAGGAGTGCTTTTTGCTGTTGCGTGGTTTACAGCAGAAGCTCGTAACTGGGATCGTTTTCTGAAATGGTTCACCCCAGTATCGATCGGTTGTGTCGTACTTATCCTGATATCGGGACTGCTTACGATGAGCTACACGGTACCTGAATATGTAAACTCCTGGATTCTGCCGTATGGGCAGGCACTGTTAATGAAACATTTACTGTTTGTTCCGATCATTATTTGTGGGTTCTGTAATGGATTTTTGATTCGGAATAAAATGAAACTGAATCAAGGATTTGCTGTCATTCCTTGGCTCAAAGCAGAAACCATTCTTATTCTGTTTGTGCTCCTGTTCACGGCCTTAATGTCGCAGGAAGCGCCAGCTCACACGGTTGCTGAGACACTGCAGTACAATGATCCATCGGCAGTCTTCATGATGCTTCATCCTGAAGCTAGTGTACCGCTGAACTGGGGCATTACGATCCCAGCGGCTGCTCTTGCAGGGGTTGCTCTTCTTATCCTTGTGGGAATGATAATCTCATTTGTGAACAAAAAAGCAAGCCCCGTCATGTTACTAATTCTCGGATTTGTTTTTGTACTCACAGCTTATGGAAGCCTAATGCTAAGTGTACAATAGCACACACCGAATGGAAGATAGATTGGTTATCGATACCGCCTTTATTGAAGAATAAAGGCGGTATTTTTATTTACAAATAGATAGGAGCATATATAATGAAGCTTATGGAACCTATAATGATTCATAAAGTGTTGTCGAATGAGACAAGGCGGGATATTCTTGAATGGCTCAAAAACCCGGAAAAACATTTCGGTGACCTATATCATACTCCCCCTAATGGAGATCGGACAAAAGGAGTATGTGTAGGAGATATTCAAGCGAAGGCAGGGCTTGCACAATCCGTTATTTCGAATTATTTATTATCGATGCAAAAGGCCGGCCTGCTCTTGTCAGAACGTGTTGGTCAGTGGACATATTACAGACGAAATGAAGAGGTAATTCAGCAGTTTTGTGATGAACTCAAAAAAAATCTATAAGAAAGGAGGCTTTTTTTCTTTATAATTATCTAGATTCCTAGATATAAAGATACATACGAACAGCAAAAACTCCTCTTCCTATTTATGATACAATGACAAAAAACGAGAAGAGACAAAGAGGAGGGGTAACGTGGTACGCTTTGGTATTATTGGTACAAACACGATTACAGAGCGTTTTCTGGAGGCGGCAAGCACGCTCACCGATTTTAAGCTTACGGCTGTTTATTCACGGACGGAGAAACGTGCTAAGGAATTCGCTGAAAAGCATGGTGCGGAATTTATTTATACGAATTTGGAACATATGGCTGCGAGTGAAGAACTTGATGCTGTCTACATTGCCAGCCCGAATTCATTACATAGTGAACAAGCCATACTCATGATGAATCATGGGAAGCATGTTTTGTGTGAGAAACCGATTGCTTCTAACAGTAAACAGCTACAGGATATGCTGGACGCGGCTGCAGCAAATCAGGTTGTGCTGATGGAAGCGATGAAATCAACACTTCTTCCCGGTTTCGCGAGAATCCAAGAGGGGCTGCCTAAACTGGGAACGGTTCGTAAATTTAATGTGAACTATTGTCAGTATTCATCTCGTTATGATGCATATAAAGAAGGTAAAGTTCTTAATGCTTTTAAGCCGGAGTTCTCTAACGGCTCCCTGATGGATATTGGAGTATATTGCATCTACCCGATGGTCGTTCTGTTCGGACAGCCTGAGAATGTCAAAGCGACCAGTGTAATGCTTGATTCGGGTGTAGATGGTGAGGGAAGTATTGTCTTGCAATATAAAGAGATGGACGGGGTTATTACGTATTCTAAAATAACGAACTCCTATCTGCCATCCGAAATCCAGGGTGAAGAGGGAAGTATGGTCATTGACCATATTAGTACGCCTGGAAAAGTGCAGATCCATTATCGACAGGGTGTAACAGAGACGATCTCGGAAGTATCGAATGAACCTGCAATGAAGTACGAGGTAGCTGAGTTCATCCGTCTTGTACAAAGCGGAGAGCTGGAATCACCTGTGAATTCACATCATCATTCCAGTGTAACGATGGCGATCATGGATACGGTTCGTAGACAGATTGGGCTTGTCTATCCGGCGGATCGCTAAAAAATATAGAACAAAAAGATACCCGGTACGCTGAACTAAAGGCGGCCGGGTTATTTGCATGCTTTTTTATTAAGGAATAATTAGTGTACCGCATGAAGGGTGTTATCGAGCAGGAGAGCTGCTTCTTCAGGTGAAATATTTCGAGCAGTTATGAGTTCGCTGATGACAAGTTTACGTGCATTGTTCAGCATGTTTTTGTCAGTCCAGCCCAGTGTTTTTTTTGAACTCAGATGACTCAAATCGCGGATGACTTGCAGCTCCATATTGAGTTCACCTGTTTTGAGTTTATTCAGCAGATTTTGCTGTCTTGCCGTAGGATTGGAGGGGAGTTCTGAACATTGTTCCAAAAGCACGGATCGTGCGCTTTCCAGCATTTCCTCATCCGCAATATTCCGGATGCCAAGCGATTCAGCATTATGGATAGGAAATGAGACTTCCATTACCGGATGCTCAATGGTCACCTGGTAATACCACTTTTTCTCCCCGAGAAATTCCTTCTCTTCCATAGCCTCAATATGACCTGCACCGTACATAGGGTAGAAAATATAATCGCCTACTTGAAACATAGATAAAACTTCCTTTCCGAAGACCTTGAAATGAAAAAAAGACCCTGATTTAGTTAGGTGTTCGCCGTGAGTTCTACTTCTAGTATAGCATACGTTTGAATTCGGCCTGGTTTCAGTGAGGTTGGAGTAGGGGGATGGCAGTGTTTCCAAGCTCTCTGCTCCGCTTGTTTTGTCTGGACAAAAAGTGGATTCGAAGAAGTAATGGTCCAGCCAAAGCCAAAAGTCGCAGCGATCTAGGAAACACCTAGATCCCCGGAGTCCAAGCACAACTTTCAAAAGGTCGAGTTCAAAGTTACGCGGTTGGACGTAGGTAGGACGACAAAAAACCGGCTGAACGGTTTTGGAAAACCATCCAGCCGGTACGGAGGATATTTAATTAGAGGGGGAGGTTCGATTTTTTGATTTCTGCGGAGAGTTGCTCTGGGTATCCATAAGTTCCGTGTTCACTCATATCAAGACCAACCAGCTCTTCCTCTTCGGATACGCGGATACCTATCGTTTTTTTCATGACCCACAATATTGCGAAGGATACTGCGAAAGCGTAGATCGCACAAGTAACGACACCAAGTGCTTGAACTCCCAGCTGACCGAAGCCGCCGCCATAGAATAACCCGGGGTTACCTACCTGTAGTTTTTCGACTAGTTCAGGAGTAGCGAAGAAACCAGTGGACAATGTACCCCAGATTCCCGCAGTACCATGAGCAGACAAGGCTGCGATGGGATCATCAATTCTCATTTTCTCGAAGAAGCGGATACTGAAGAATACGAGGATGCCGGCAATCAGGCCGATTACAATGGCAGCCCAGGAATCTACATAAGCACAAGACGCGGTGATGGCAACGAGTCCTGCAAGTGCGCCATTTAACATCATGCCTACATCAGCTTTACCCATAAAGGCCCAAGCAACGAGGAGAGCAGCAACAGCACCGGCAGCGGCACCAAGCTGTGTATTGATGGCAACAAATCCGAAGAAACTTCCATCTTCCACGGTTAGCGTACTGCCTGCGTTAAATCCGAACCAGCCTACCCATAGAATCATCACGCCGAGTGTCGTAAAGACTTGGTTATGACCGGGCATATGGTTTGGTTTACCATCTTTATTGTATTTACCAATACGCGGTTTTAACAGGATTGTTGCTGCTAAAGCTGCACAAGCCCCTGTTAGATGAACTACAGTGGAACCAGCAAAGTCTTGGTCTCCATGTTCAGAGAGCCAGCCGCCGCCCCAAATCCAGTGAGCAATGACAGGATATACAAGTACGGAGAAGAGTACAGCGAAGATGAGATACGCGGATAATTTCGCTCTTTCGGCAAAACCGCCCCAGGCGATGGACATGGATACGGCAGCAAAAGCGAGTTGGAAGATAAACATAACGCTTGGAGCTACGGTGTCATCTGCAGAAGAACCTGTGACATTAAATGCGAAGTAATCGCCCCAACCAATAATTGCATTCCCTTGACCGCCAAAGATCAGTGCATAACCAACTGCCCAAAATACGATCGATACGATACCGACTGTAAAAATCGTCTTACCTGCAACGTGACCGGCATTCTTCATTCGAGTTGAACCTGCTTCAAGGAGGATGAATCCTCCTTGCATGAACAATACCAAAATGGCCCCCAGCATGACCCAAACACTGTTTATTCCGATGACCTCCATCTTGAACCACTCCTTGTTTGTATAAAATGACTTGCATCACGCTGCTGACTGTAATTTGAGAACGAGGGTTTCACCTGCTAATTCTCATAAATGGTAAAGTTTGTTTTTAAGGCTTTGACCGTATTGTAGAGGCAAAACCATACTTTGTCAATATATCTAACATAAGAAGTTTTAATTTTTATTTTGCGCACACATTAATTGTAATATTGTTTGCACTTTATTACATATATAATAAGTTAATCACATTTTATTAGCAAAAATGAATAGATATTAGGTTTGGAAAGCATGAAAAGAAGGGTTTGTACATAGAAGCGATAATATATAACACAAACATAACATAATATTTTTTTATAAAACTTTGGTTTTTTGAAACGAAGAACTTAGAAAAACGTATGAAAATTGGGCTTTTTTCATTAATATATAGATAGGAGCTATTGGATCGTAAGAAAGGGATGCATATATGGAACAAGAGAGAGTTTGGCCAGACAGATTTAAGCGTTTATTTCTCAATAATAAATTTGTTCTTTTTTTGTTGATCATCTTATTGATCGGTCTCAATATTATGGTCTTTACCAAAGTTTCATTTGTTTTTCGGCCTTTAGAAGTTTTGCTGAGGACCATTGTGATACCGATTTTATTAACAGGTGTAGTGTATTATTTACTGAATCCGCTGGTGGACATATTAGAGCGCCGAGGTTTAAAAAGGGTATATTCGATTCTGATCTTATATCTTCTAATTGCAGCTATTATTACGATTGTAATTCTTGCAGTCGTTCCCGTTGTACGGCAACAGATTGAGGACTTAATTCTTAATTTTCCAAGATATTATGAGAATGTAGCCTTTCAGTTTGAACAGTTTATTGGAAGTCAGTACCTGACACAGATTCAAAGCGCTGTTAATTTCGATTTGGATAGCATGATTCAGGACTTATCTAAACAGGCAAGCACTATTCTGGATACCACTTTTTCAGGAATTGGCGGTTTCTTAGGAATCCTAACAGAGACCGTGCTTACCATTGTCACCGTGCCGTTTATTCTTTTCTATTTATTAAAAGACGGCAAAAAACTGCCTAATTATCTGTTGGCCTTCCTGCCAACAAAGATGCGGCCAGGGACAACTCGAATTCTTTCGGAATCCAATCATCAGATCAGCTCGTATATTCGCGGGCAGATTATCGTGAGTTTCTGTATTGGTGTTCTGCTGTATATTGGCTATGTCATTATCGGTCTTGATTACGCGCTCATCCTTGCTGTGATTGCTGCCTTTACGAGTATTGTTCCATATCTCGGACCTGCAATCGCGATCACACCTGCGCTTCTCGTTGCCGCCTTTACTTCGCCGGTGATGCTGCTGAAAATGATCGCCGTTTGGACGATTGTTCAACTGATCGAAGGAAAATTCATATCCCCGCAGATTATGGGAAAATCACTTAAAGTGCATCCCATTACCATTATCTTTGTCATTCTGACTGCAGGAAATTTGTTTGGAGTGGTGGGGATCTTGCTGGCCGTACCCGGTTATGCCGTTCTCAAAGTGCTCTTCACCCATCTATTCCACTGGTTCAGGGATGGTTCGGGGCTCTACGATCAGGATATAAAATAAAAAGAAGCATTCTTGCAGACTTTAACTGCATGAATGCTTCTTTTTATTTTTGAAGAAAGGTAAACCGATGTTACTCGTGTTTAATATGCTGAAGAGTCTGGATGAAGATTTGTTCAATATGTCCATCGTCGAGCGAATAATATACGGTTTTCCCTTCTTTTCGCCGCTTCACGATACGCATGTTGCGCAGGGAACGAAGCTGATGAGAAATGGCGGATTGTCCCATATCCAAAAGTACTGTGAGATCATGAACGCATAATTCTCTCTGTAATAATGCATCAATAATACGAAGGCGGGTCGGATCACTGAATGCCTTAAACCAGTCAGCCATTTGTACTGATGTTGTTTTATCAAGCAAAGAGTTTCTGAGGTTATCTAGTGATGTATCCGAACCAGAGCATGTTGCATCACAATCTTCGATAGGTATTATTTTTTGATTTTCCATGTGTATCACCGCCTCTTATATAGTTTTATTATAGCCAAAATAAGGGGAAGTGTATAAATATATATTTTTTTGTTCCAAGTATCATTGACTTCATCTTTGGCAGGTGCATATAATAAATCCATAAACATATGAATAGTTGCTCATATATTACTTTTAACAATTTCCATGGGAAGTCAGAGGAGATGACAGAGCGTGAGTAATGAAACCAAACAAGTGAAATATGAACTGCTTTTGGATGGTCTTGACTGTGCGAACTGTGCAATGAAGATTGAGAATGGGGTTAGTAAACTGCAAGGAGTTACTTCTGCAACGGTTAATTTTGCAACATGTAAAATGATTCTTACTGCAGAAGATGAGACAAAAGAAGATGTCATTACAGAAGCAAAACGTAAAATTAAACAGCTCGATTCACATATTAAAGTTTCCGTGGTAGGAGAGAGAAGCCGTCAAAAAGAGAGCGGAAAAGATCATCATGCCCATGATCACCATGGACACGATCACAACCACGGCGAAGCAGGCGGGCATGAAGGACATAATCATGATCATAGTTCAGCCAAAATGCGCAAAGTTGCTGTACGGCTTGGTGCAGGGACGGTACTTGCTGTCCTCGCAGCACTGCTGCCGATGGATAGCTGGGCCGAGATCGCCCTGTTTGTGCTTGCTTATTTGCTGATTGGCGGTGATGTTTTATGGCAGGCAGTTCGCAATATAGCCAGAGGTCAGGTATTTGATGAATTTTTCCTGATGTCCATTGCTACTCTGGGTGCGTTTGCAATTCGGGAATATCCGGAAGCTGTCGCTGTCATGTTGTTTTATCAGATTGGAGAGATGTTTCAGAGTCTTGCTGTGAACCGTTCACGTAAGTCCATTCAGTCACTAATGAACATTCGGCCGGACTATGCAAACGTGGAGACGGACCAAGGTACTCGTAAAATATCACCAGAGCAAGTCGAAATAGGGAATATCATAATTGTGAAACCCGGAGAGCGGGTTCCGCTTGATGGAATCGTAATATCAGGGAACTCTATGCTCGATACCTCTGCGCTGACAGGAGAGTCTCTTCCTAGAGAAGCAGAGCCGGGTAGTGAGATGCTGAGTGGTTTTGTTAATCTGAATGGTGTTCTAAAAATAGAAGTAACCAAATCTTACGGTGAGTCAACGGTTTCGAAAATTCTGGATCTTGTCCAAAATGCATCGAACAAAAAAGCACCTACGGAGACCTTTATTAATAAATTTGCAAGGGTATATACTCCGATTGTCGTCATTGTAGCTCTGCTGTTAGCCATCATCCCGCCGCTTGTAATTAGTGGTGCTGAATTCTCAGACTGGCTCTACCGAGCGCTGATCTTTCTTGTTATCTCCTGCCCTTGTGCACTTGTTGTTTCCATTCCGCTCGGATTTTTTGGAGGCATTGGAGCGGCGTCCAAAGCAGGTGTACTTGTGAAAGGTGGGAATTACCTCGAAGCTTTGAGTCAAGTAAAAACGGTAGTGTTTGATAAAACGGGGACTCTTACCGAAGGGGTTTTTGAAGTATCCGGAATATATCCTTCTCGTCAGTTACTTGCATCTGCTGGTTCGGAAGAGGAAGCAAAACAACAATTACTAGAACATACGGCTTATACAGAACTGCATTCCCATCATCCAATCGCGGCATCTATTCGGAAAGCATATCAAGAACCGCTTCAAGAAGAGCGGGTTACAGATTATGAGGAATTATCAGGTTATGGAATTAGGGCCAAGGTGGATGATCATATCATCTTTGCAGGGAATACGAAACTCATGAAACAGCAAGGGATTGCCTATGAGGATGCAGTACTGTACGGAACGGTCATTCATGTAGCTGTTGATGGTACTTATACAGGACATCTTGTTATCTCTGACCGGATCAAGGCAGATGCTGCCCGTGCGCTGGATGACCTTCGTTCCCTCTCGATCCATAAGACAGTGATGCTTACTGGCGACGTTCGCTCCGTTGCCGAATCCGTTGCGAGGGAACTTGGAGTAGATGAGGTGCATGCAGAACTGCTTCCACAGCATAAGGTGGAACAGATGGAACGCATTACGGCTTCGAAAGATTCGAAAGAGAAAGTGATGTTTGTTGGTGATGGCATTAACGATACGCCTGTTCTTGCTCAGGCTGATGTGGGTGTTGCGATGGGAGGTCTTGGGTCGGATGCAGCCATCGAAGCTGCTGATATTGTCATTATGACTGATGAACCATCTAAGATCGCAACGGCGATTCGTATTGCGAAGCGGACCCGAGCTATTGTGTGGCAAAATATCATCTTTGCACTGGGTGTTAAGGCGATTTTCCTCATCCTCGGTGCATTTGGGATAGCAACCATGTGGGAAGCTGTCTTCTCTGATGTGGGTGTGACTGTTCTTGCTGTACTGAACGCTATGCGTATCTTGCGATACAAAGAACCTGCTTGAGAAGTTATATAGCAACCTATTTACACTTTAAAATGAAGCCTCATCCTTTTTACTGGATGAGGCTTTTTTACGGTTTGTTTTATGTTTGTCTATTTACTAAATTATGGTTCCGCCGCAGATTTCATGAGATAATTCATATTCTACACACAGGAACATGGGCGAAAAATGTTAGTAATTATTGTTTTAATTGCTGTCAGCGGGATATTTACTTTATAAGAGATAACAATTTATACAAGTCTTTTTTTCATAGATCATCTTAACTACTAATTCGACTGGAGGTCATACGATGTTACTACAGCATTTATATATTAACGGACAATGGAGAGAAGCAAAATCCTATACAACACTACTTTCACCTTACAGTGAAGAGACGATCGCACAAGTTGCTATTGCATCAGAACAAGATGTAGAGGAGGCTGTTGAAGGTGCAGTGGAAGCCTTTAAAGTGATGCGTAAAATGCCTGCACACGAACGTTCTTCTATCCTTGCTAAAGTTGCAGAACTTCTAGAAGAACGGAAAGAGGAAGCTTCAGAGCAGATCGCTAAAGAGGCTGCCAAACCCCTTAAGGCAGCAAGGGCTGAGGTGGATCGGACGATTGAAACGTATCGTTTTGCAGCAGAAGAAGCAAAACGAATCCAGGGTGAGACGATCCCTATGGATGCAGCAGCTGGCGGTGAGGGAAGAATTGCTTACACGGTAAAAGAACCTGTCGGTGTGGTCGGAGCGATCACGCCATTTAATTTTCCTATGAATCTGGTTGCGCATAAGCTTGGACCTGCCATCGCAGCTGGGAATACGATCGTGTTAAAACCTGCAGGACAGACACCTTTGTCTGCCTACCTGATTGCGGAACTGTTTGAAAAAGCAGGCTTGCCCAAAGGTGCGCTTCAGGTGGTAAGCGGAAATGGGAAAATGATTGGGGATAAGCTGGTTGCTGACCCACGTGTGAAGCATATAACGTTTACGGGGAGTCCGAAAGTCGGCACTGGAATACGAGAGAAAGCAGGATTAAAAGGAGTGACACTTGAACTTGGTTCGAACGCTGCGGTCATTATTGATCAAGAAGCCGGGGACTTAGAAGCGATTGCAGAGCGGGTGACAGCAGGAGCTTACTCTTACCAAGGTCAGGTATGTATCTCGGTACAGCGAGTGTATGTGCATGAAAAGGTTGCCGAACCCTTTACCAAGCTTTTAGCTGAGAAAGTCTCAAATCTGCGTACAGGCGATCCTTTGGACCCCAATACCGATGTATCAGCGCTCATTACTGAGGAGGATACACAGCGAGTGCAGGATTGGATTCAGGAAGCGAAGGCAGAGGGGGCGAAGGTAGTGATTGGCGGAGAACTAGAAGGGCGGGTGCTCCAGCCTACCATTTTAACCAATGTACCTCGTTCTGCTAAAGTTTCCTGTCAGGAGGTATTTGGACCGGTCTTGGTAGTTCATAGTGTGAGTTCTATAACAGAAGCTACCCAGCTGGTGAACGATTCCATGTATGGACTTCAAGCTGGTATTTATACACAAAACATAAATGATGCCATGGAAGCAGCGGATAGGCTAGAGGTGGGTGGCGTTATGATTAATGATATTCCTACGTTTCGTGTAGACCATATGCCTTATGGTGGTGTGAAACAGAGTGGATTTGGCCGAGAAGGGATTAAATATGCTTTGGATGCAATGACTGAACTTAAACTTGTCGTTATTAATCGAAACTAAGGTTTTTTTTCTACTATTTTCTTGTATTTCGGTTCATCCTAAGCAGAATGGGTAACTAACCATATATAGTAAAATGGGAAGCTTATACGTTCAAATGTACCTATCTATAGAACTTCAGATAAGAATAGACTTTTTTACAAATCAAAAAAACAGCAGGAAGGGGGTGTGAGCATTGCAGTATACATTAGATGATCTTTCCTCTTTTACAGGGGTGGATCAAGATACGTTAACTTCCTATGAGGAAGAAGGTTTACTTGAATCACACGGCGACGTAGATCATTCACCGAAATATGGATATGACAGTTTGCTTGCACTTCAGCAGATTATGTTATACCGGGAACAGTCTTTGTCAGTCAATCAAATTAAAGAACGAATGCAATCGGAACCAAAGGAATTGCTTGGCAGATTGCATGATCACCGCCTGTATTTACTCAGGGAATCTTCTCGAATTCATACATTAATTCAGTCTGTAGATGAGACGATTGAGTCTTTGGAACTCGATAAGGAGATCGAACCTGATCATTTATTCCAAGGTTTCGGCAAGGAGAAACAGAGTAGCGCTTGGTCGCTGAACCACTCCCCAAGGGAAATCGAATCAAGTAACGCTAGTGCTCAGATGAAGGAAGATTATTTATCATCCCAGGAGACGCTGGATATGATTAATGAACGGCTTCAGCATGCGATGGAGAGGGGACTCACTCCGGCAAGTGAGGAAGTACAGAGCACAGTACGAATGCATTTGGATTGGGTGAGACAATTTTATACTCCGACGGCTACGATATATAAGGGCCTAGCAGATCTTTATGTGGACAAGATACAGTATAGGGAGATATACAATCGTTATCATCCGGGGATGGCAGAGTATATGCGCGATAGTATGCTCGTGCTGGCGGATCGGGAACTGGAGTAATGAAAACAGGCACCTTGAGATCAGTCTCGAGGTGCCTGTTTTTTAACGCTCTATTTATCTTATAGCTGTGCTGATAAAATTTCCACGAACTGTTCCAAAAATTCCTGATCTTCTTGGTCAAAACGAGATAAATGAGGGCTGTCTATATCCAGTACACCGAATAATTCACCGTTTTTCACAATAGGAACAACAATTTCACTTTTGGTTGCCTCATCACAAGCGATATGTCCAGGGAATTCATTCACGTTTTCCACTCGTAAAGTGCGGCGTTGCTCAGCGGAAGTTCCGCATACGCCCCTTCCTATTCCAATACGAATACAAGCAGGGAGACCTTGGAAAGGACCCAAGACGAGTTCCTTACCATCATATATATAAAATCCAACCCAGTTGATATCGTGTAAGAACACATTAAGCAAAGCAGAAGCATTTGCCATATTGGCTATTGCATTAGGTTCATCATAGATTAAGCCTTTTAACTGACTGAGGACGGTATTGTATTGTTCTTGACGTGTTCCTTCATAGGCAGTGGTTTGAAATGACATGTGTTATCCCCTTTCAGATAAGTCGCTAGTATTATGTTTCGCATGTGTTTATTGAGTAAAAATGGTTGTTATATCTAATTAATTGTATGTGATTGATCTCACGTAAGCAAGGGTAATGATGAAGTAAACGATGAAAGTTTTATAAATTAGACAATCGATATGTTTCTATGTTGGTAGCCAATCTTAATCAGAGAGAGGAGTTATTATATGCTCGCAGACACACAAAATTTATTTATCCGTATTCACATGCTTCACATGGCTCAAAGTGAAGATTTAACAGTAACGGGCGTACTCACGGAACTTGAAACACAAGGTTACAGAGTAGGTGAGCGTGAAGTGAAACAAGAGTTGGAGAGACTGACACAAGAGAATTTCTTAACTTCTCACGATGATAAATTCAGTATCACAGGAGCAGGAATCGCAGAATTTAAAGAAGTTCGTACAATGCTCGGATCGATGACGGCAGAGGTTGTTGAAACAGAAACCGCATAGTCCGTTACAATCATAAGATGAGAAAAAGAAAAAGCACGTGCACCTTTATGAACTAAGGGGCTCACGTGCTTTTTCTTTTTTGATTCATGAATTGAGAAGGATGATGCAAAGGACGTATTAAGCTTCTAGTGGAGTAAGTGAATCTACTCCCTTAACTGATTCGGAAGAAAAAGCGGGATGAGTCTCAGGGGTTGTTTCTTTACATACGAGATTTTCTTCTCTATACAAAATCTCATTAACAAAATGCGTAACTTCCGTACGGTATAAGGACGGATTAGTCATATAAGCATTAGCGTGCTCTGCTTTTTCCACTAATAATAAACGTTTGTATCCGATTTTATGGGAGAATAAATCTTCGCTCATATAGGTAGGAACAAATCGATCCTCTATGCCATGAATAAACATGACAGGGAGTTCATTTTCTTCTACAGCGCGTAGCGGCGATACCTGTTCTATCCGAAAACCGGCTCTTTTTAGTACTCGTCGATGCATGATCGAATAAAACCAGGGAAAAGCTTGAAGTTTCACTCGTTTAATCTGATACTTCATAAGTTCAGTTAAATCGGAGTAAGGACAATCGGCAATCACAAATTTTACACAGGGGTTTGCAATGGACAGATATTCGAGAACCGTACCGCCGCCTAAAGATTGCCCATGCAGACCAATGAGGCAGTCCTGACCAACGCGTTCGTTTAAAAAATCGACCCAAGCTGCTACATCATACTTTTCTTTGTACCCGAATGTTGTATAGATGCCTTCACTTTTTCCATGTCGTCGCTGATCAACGAGCAGTAAATTAAACCCTAATTCGGAGAACATCGTAATGTACTGCGTTGATATGGAGTGAGAAGCGGTGTAACCGTGCACTATAATAATCCAGCGATGGGAAGAAGGGTTGGGTTCGATAATGACGCCATGGAGCTTAAGACCATCTTGGCTTTTAATCCATACATCTTCTTTAGCCAGTTCATCATAGGCGGAACGGTGATAGACACCTGCCTTTTCAAGCATAGAGAACAAATAATCTTCACTCCGTACCTTCATACGTATCATTTTTCGAAAAGTATACGTAAGAAGTCCTTCAACTAAGAGTAAGAAGGAAAGTAAAATGAAAGCAATTTGATACATAGTGGGTCGTTCCTCCTTCCATGGATACTGACCGTAGTATTCCCCCTGATTAATGTCCGATATCCCGGTACCTATGATTAACCACTTGTCTTCTTTTTCTTCCTGTGATTAGATGACTAGAGCAACAAGCCGATTTGATTTCAGAACAGGATGAATAGGAGGATTTACCATGTATAAATGCGCAGGGCATCTCCCTGAATTACATACAGAACGATTGTGGTTGAGAAAGCTGCAGAAGCAGGATAGCGCGGCAATTTTCCAGGTATGGTCTGATCCAGTCGTCACAAAATATATGAATATCGAATCGATGCACAGCAAAGAGGATGCTGAGGAAATGATTGAACTCCTGGATGAGTGCTCGCAGAATGAGGAGGGTTTTCGCTGGGCAATTATTGAAAAGAGCAGTAATAAAATGATTGGCAGCTGTGGATTTAACCATTGGCAACTGAAAGGAGCATTCCGTGGTGAGATTGGATATGAACTGGCATCTTCACACTGGCGGCAAGGACTCATGACAGAAGCGGTAACGGCAATGCTGAATTTCGGTTTTACTACAATGGAATTAAACCGTATAGAGGCTTTAGTTGATCCTCGAAATGAAGCTTCTGCCAAGCTGCTTTCATCCCTGTCATTTTCCTGTGAAGGGATTCTTCGACAGCTGCAATATACATCTACAGGTTATAAGGATATGCAGATGCACTCCCTTTTGTTTGAAGAATGGAAGTACCTGAGAAAATAAAAATATAAAAACACTTCAAAGTATTACCGGTAAATAAATGAAGATCCTTCCTTCCATGGGAAGTAAGGTGATGGTAATATGGAATAGGTTTGCGTAAAAAGCGAACAAAGGAAAGAAGGTATTAATTTTCATGACGAATACAAGTAACATAAATGGCCGTGGCCTCATCTTAATCGGTGTGCTGCTGGCCACATTTTTGTCTGCAATTGAAGGGACCGTGATTGGACCAGCAGGACCGACGATTGTTAGTGATCTTGGTGATGTTTCGCTGTTAAGCTGGATATTTACGTCCTATTTACTGACTATGGCAGTGAGTACCCCGATCTTTGGTAAAATTAGCGATCTGTACGGCAGGAAACCGGTGTTTCTAATCGGTGTAGCTTTGTTTTTATTAGGCAGCATCTTATGTTGTTTTGCTGTAAATATGGAAAGTTTGATTGTTTATCGTGCCATTCAGGGGATTGGAGCGGGGGCTGTAGTTCCTGTGACTTTTACTATTATCGGTGACATTTACAGCATTGAAGAACGCGGCAAGGTTCAGGGATTGATTAGTTCGGTATGGGGAGTTTCTTCATTAGTCGGACCCTTGATCGGCGGTTATTTTGTTGATTACCTCGGCTGGCAGTGGATATTTGGATTTAATATTCCTTTCGGTCTTCTAGCGATGTGGTTTGTTGCGAAGTACTTTAAAGAAGAAGTAGTGAAACGAAATACGAAAATCGACTTTGCTGGTGCTATTACCTTTATTATTGGGATTACGTCGTTATTGATTGTACTAACGCTCGGCGGTCAGTCTTACGCATGGACCTCACCGTTCATTATTCTTTTACTCATTGGTGCTATATGTTTTCTTATCTTATTTGTTTATATCGAGAGTAAAGCAGAGGAACCGCTTGTTCCGCTAAGTCTATTCCGTATTCGGGATATCACCTTATCTAATATTTCTGGCATGCTCATAAGTGCTTTGCTCATTGGTCTGTCGAGTTACCTCCCCCTATGGGTTCAAGGAGTGCGCGGAGGGAATGCCACTTCTTCCGGTTTAATGCTCGCACCGATGTCAATTGGATGGTTAATTGGAGGAATAATTGCAGGCAGACTTCTTGTGCGGCTTGGCTCACGTAAAACGACATTGATTGGACTCACGGCTATTGTTATTGGTTCGATTGGTTTACTATTTACGACAGCCAGCACACCAGAATGGGTGATGTATGTATATACTTTTATCTATGGTATTGGGTTTGGATTTTCTTTTACCGTGTTTACGATTATTGCACAGTCTTCTGTGGGTCACCGTCAAAGAGGAGCTTCTACTGCACTGAATACTTTTACGCGGACGTTAGGACAAACCATCGGAGCTGCAGCTTTTGGTACTTGGTTAAATGTGCGAATCGCCGCCCTTTCGGATGAGAAGAATTTGACCGAGCAAGGCATCACACAAGCGGATATTAATCAAATCCTTGCTCCGCATGGTACGGCTTCAATGCCAGATCATTTGAAGATGATGCTGCAAAATGTACTCGAACTCAGTTTACATTCGCTTTTCGTTATTATGATGATCATTTCCGTTATTGCTTTTCTCGTTACTGCCGGTCTGCGGAATACAGCGCCTGAACCTGTTTCTGACGAAGAGTAGTAAGGGATTTATTTCTCTGGAACTAAACTTCCTTGATCTATGTAAATTATTTTTCTCTTCATTTTTTTATAAATAGACTCTTACCTTGGCATACTAAGAACAGCGTGACAGGCATTCTTGAAGTCTAGATAAGATGAAGAGAGGATGAGCGACGTGGAAAGACCTGCAATCACGATTCTGTTTCCTGATCAGACAAAAGCTCGTGGGGCGTTTGAAACCTTACTAGAGCTAGGATATAAACCAGAAATGCTCGGATCAGGTCTTATGGATGTGAAAATAGAGCAACAAGACATTACTACAGCTCTTGAAATTGTCGAAGTATTTGAAGGAAAGATACAGGACGAGAATGGCAATAGAGAGGGGATTATCCCTAATTCCGATGCTAAACATGATACAGAGTTCGCATACCTGTCCATTCCGGCCCATACGGTAAATGAAGATTTAGATGAAGCTTATTTATCTGGACGGAGCGACAATCCGTTTGGAGATAACTTTTTGGAAGAGGACCGTAATTACAGTAATGACCATGATGATTTTGGGGCAGCTTACGGCGGTTTTTCTGGAAGTGTAAAAGCGTAACTATACAAAAAAGCGATCATTCCGTAATGATCGCTTTTTTTATATGTGCACAGGTCAATAATAGATCGTTTACTATCAATTATGCTCCAGTCGTTTGTTCAGCGGCGTGTTTGCCTGCGGTGTATCCGGTGGAGAAGGCAGCGGTGATATTATATCCTCCGGTGTAACCGTGAATATCAAGAATCTCTCCGCAAAAATAAAGACCTTGCATCAGCTTGGATTCCATTGTTTTAGGGTATATTTCTTTTAAATTTACTCCGCCTCCCGTTACAAACGCTTCAGCAAGAGAACGAGTTCCCGTTACGACAATAGGAAAGCCTTTTATTAAATTCGCAAGAGTTTCAATCGCGCCTTTAGGAAGGTGATGATATGTCGTATCTTCTTCAATCTCTGCCTTTGTCAGGAGGACGGGGATAAGCCGCTCAGGAACGATTCCCTTCAGCGAGTTTTTGATCGCTTTTTTCGGTTCTTGTTCGAGTTTATACTTGAGTTCTTGCGTCATTTCCCCAAGAGATTTGGAAGGATACAGATCAAGCTTCATCGTTACCTGGTGTGAACCTGTTTTCTTCTGTACTTTGCGAATGAACTGACTGCATCTTAGAGCTACGGGTCCAGACAAACCGAAATGAGTGAATATCATGTCACCTTCATGACGAATTACGACTTTATCCTTAGCATCATGAACGAAGAGGGCAATGTCGCTCAGAGACAAACCTTGTAACTCTTTGGACTGAATGAAACGCTCACCTGAAACAATAGGCACCTCGGTAGGATACAGTTCGGTAATGGTATGACCCGCAGCTTCAGCCCATGGGTATCCATCACCTGTAGATCCGGTTTGTGGTACTGATTTTCCTCCTGTCGCGACAATGACCGCATCCGAATGAATCATTTTACCGGATGTAAGTTTCACCCCAGCAACCTTCTGATCTTCATACACAATTTCAGATACGGGACTATCTGTATAAATCTTCACCCCGAGCGCTGTTGCTTTTCCGATGAGTGCATCCACTACGGTTTTGGCCCGATCGGACACGGGAAACATTCTTCCATTGTCTTCTTCTTTTAAAGCAATGCCCAGATCCTCAAAGAATCGCATAATTCCTCTGTTATCCAAATGTTGAAAAGCACTATACAAAAACTTGCCGTTTCCTGGTATGTGGCGGATCAGCTCGTCTGGTTCTTTGGCATTGGTTACATTACAACGACCTCCGCCGGAAATCCCTAGCTTCCGTCCAAGTTTATTTCCTTTATCTATAAGTAGAACGGAGGCGCCATGTTCCGCTGCAGCGACAGAAGCCATTAGTCCGGATGGACCTCCGCCAATCACAATTACATTCACATTCATTGTATGAAATAACCTCTTTCTATTCCTTATTACGAATTCATAATTCCTGTTGTAGGTCTCAGGGTGGATCTCTTATCTATCGTATCAGAACCAAGACTTGAAGTCGAAACGATGTCGTAATTTGTTTTTATTTTAAAATAAAGAGAAAAGAACTTGAAGATTAACGCTAATCTTGCATATCTACACACAGAAAATATTGTAAAATAATGCCTCCTATGTTTTAATCAGGTTACATAAGGATGTGCCTTGGTAACGGGCGAGAAGGAGGAATAACAGCCCATGTTTGCGGTCAAAGGTATTTTGTTGCAAGTCCTGCTTGCTGGTATAACTCCGCTTTTATTTTTTCTGTTTTTAGGTCGACTCGGGACCGAATTTCAGGAGATGAAAAAAGCATCGTCGTCAGTGCAGATCCAGCGTAGTTTACTGCTCTCTTGTCTAATTACGCTTTGTTTATGTTTTCTATTTTCATCTGTCTTATTAGAAATGATCTATCTGAATTTAAGTCTAGTTCCCGTCACCTTATCGATCTTGTATGGGTCCTATCCGATTGGGATTTTAGTCTCGATCATCTCAATGTTAGCCTTCTTTGTTATCTCCGACTATTGGACAGAACCTGCTATCTTTTTAGGATCAGGCGCTTTACTTTATCCTATATTGTTATTGTTCGTAAAACATTTCAAAAAAGCAAGTCTATCCAGTAAAAAGAAAATATTCTCAGTGATCTGGTTTGCTTACACAATACCTTGTTATGGGATTGTTTTGTGGAAATATAATTTAGGGCGGACAGAACAGATTGAATTTGGGCTCTATTCATCGCTTTACATTTCTTCCTCACTGCTTGTCCTTCTAGCTGCAATTCATTTAATGGAAAAAATTCTGGTGTACCACAGCTTTGCTTCTGAACTTGAAATACGCTGGAAAGAATATCGTCATCAATTAGATATGAATGAACATTTATTAAATACGGTACCTGTGTCGGTCGTTGCATTTGACACGGATGGAAATATTGTCAATGCCAATACACGAATGCTTACTCAGATGAAGACGAAGGAAATTTCGCCGAGTTCACCTGAAGAAATGATTGGAAAACGCATAGAAGCTATCATCGGAGTTGAACATGCGATGCGTGTAACCGAGCGAATTCAGAGTGCGAGCCAAACCGGAGAGGTCACGTCTGAATATTTGAGAGTAGGAGTTAACACCTACTTCACGACCATATCGCCTGTTAAAAATCCAATTAGCGGAAGAGTGATTGGCTCATCCATGGTTCTTCAGGATATAACGGAACTAGAGACGCTTCGAAATGAGCTTGCTCATGTAGAAAGACTAGGTGTTGTCGGTCAAATGGCAGCCAGTATTACACATGAGGTGCGTAATCCGATGGCCGTAGTCAGAGGATTTCTTCAGTTGCTTCGGGAGAAAAGTCCCGGGTCTCTTGATCATTATTACCATATTGTGATGGATGAATTAGATCGTGCAAACAGTATTATTAATGACTTTCTTTCTCTGGCTCAGAATCATGCTTCTGAAAAAGAAGAAGTCCATCTCCATCATATCATTAAGGAACTGACCCCTTTGCTGCTCGCAGATGCGAACATGAGAGGTCAAACGATAGAGGTTAAATTAAATGAAGATATTCCGAGCAAGTTTATTGATCCAAAGGAGATCAAACAGCTGATTTTAAACTTGGCCCGAAATGGAATGGAAGCGATGGGAAATAAGGGAACGCTGATCATTAGTACAGCATTGGACGAGGGAAATGTGAGACTCAGTATAAGTGACAGTGGCCCGGGGATATCCCTTGAAACGCAGAATAAACTTTTCGAACCATTCTTTACAACCAAATCAGAGGGGACGGGGCTAGGACTATCACTATGCCAAGGTATCGCCGAAAGACATCATGCAACCATCAGGATCGACTCGGAAGAGGGAATAGGCACTACTTTTCATGTGATTTTCATGAATCAATAAAACCGGTAACCTGTTTAATCTAGGGCAGATTCGTGTATCAATACATAAGAACTTAGGGGCATAAGTTAAGAGGGGATAGAAATCCTTATTCAGAGTCATAATAAGTTTGCCATCAAGCTTTAGTTGTGTGGCTTACGCATAATAGTTAACTTTGTGACGAAGAAAGGAGGGATTCCCTGTGTCAAAAAATGATTCTAAACAACAACAGCTACAAAAGGAATCCAACAAGAAAAGCCATTCTAAAGGTCAAGTAACTGACAAGAAGCTGCAAGGCGACAATTTCCCAGCAACCTAGGTTGCAAAAAGATTCAAATTCTTTTGTAACTATGAAGGAGATCCTTGGTTTCGTGAGCGTTCTTCCTCCCTTGCGTTCACAACTTATGAATGTATAATAAGGTTAGCATCGATTTTTAGAGTGATTAATCTAATATACAGGAATCCATAAGGAGTGAATAAAACATGTCTATGTCTTTTGATCAATACATGAGAGATATGGTTCAGCCAATGAGGGATGAACTTACAAACCTTGGAATAAAAGAACTTCGCACTGCTGAAGAAGTAGAAGCGAATTTGCCAGAAGCGAAAGGAACTACCTTGGTTGTTGTCAATTCTGTATGCGGATGCGCAGCAGGTCAGGCACGCCCTGGAGTTGCTCGAGCACTGGAAAATGAGGTGAAACCGGATCAATTATTCACCGTGTTTGCAGGGCAAGATAAGGAAGCAACTGCAAAAGCACGTGAGTTTTTTGCTCCGTATCCACCATCATCTCCTTCTATAGCTCTGCTCAAGGATGGGGAACTTGTACACTTTATCGAACGTCATCAGGTGGAAAACCGTTCTGCAGAAGAGATTGCAGCTGACCTGACAGACGCTTTTAACCGTTACTGTAAATAGTCAGTTACATAACGCCCCTCTGTTTTCGGTTAAAACCCGAACGCATTTGGGGCGTTTTGGCTTTTTCTTTTCTTATTCCCTGTACAATTACTATGGAGAAACCGAGGTGTGAATGATGAGTTTACAAGAACAGATCATTGCTGAGTTAAAGGTGAAGAAAAGCATTAACCCGGAAGAAGAAGTACGCAAACGTGTAGATTTTCTGAAAGACTATGTGAAACAATCACATACGAAGGGACTACTCATTGCGATTAGCGGCGGACTTGATAGTGCAGTTGCAGCGGGATTATGTAAACAAGCTACGGACGAACTCACGAAGGAAACGGGGGAAGAATACAAAACGCTTGGCGTATTTCAACCTTACGGGGAGCAAGTCGATATCGAACATAGTTATGCTACAGCGAAAGCATTTGACCTTAAATATACAGTGGAAACCAATATTGAAGAAGCCGTTAATGAAATTGCGCTTGAAGTAGAGCATGGTTTCAAAAATATGGGGATGTCTCGTCATATGTCACCGCAGGGCAAAGGAAATGTAAAAGCAAGAACGCGCATGGTCATGCAATATGCATTATCTTTTGAAATGAATCTGCTCGTTGTGGGTACAGATCATGCGTCAGAGGCGATTACCGGATTCTATACAAAATGGGGCGATGGTGCGGTTGATATCACTCCGCTAGCAAGTCTGAACAAACGTCAGATTCGCCAGGTTGCTGCTCATATTGGTGTACCTGATCAAATTATTAATAAGGCGCCTACAGCAGGACTTTGGGAAGGTCAAACAGATGAGGCTGAACTCGGGATTTCCTATGAGGATAACAGCGACTATCTGGAAGGCAAAGAAATTTCAGCTGAAGCAAAAGAGAAGCTCGAAGCAGCTTATCTACGCACTAGCCACAAACGTAACCCAATTCCAGGTATTTAATACAATACGAATGAGAACGATACAGAGCGTTTTGAGTATCTGTAACCCCCGTTATTTCTGGCTTATGCCGGAAACGGGGGGTTTTGTCATTTCTCGAACATAGATTCTAGTGAGTCAGACTGGTACAATAGATGGGACCTAATCTAGAAGGGTGGTGATCTCAGATGATTTATGGGATCGGCAATGATGTACTGGAAACGAAGCGAATCCAGCGTATTTTAGCAAGTGATCGGAGGACTTCATTTATTAACCGGCTTCTAACAAAGAGAGAGCAGGATCTTTTATTTTCACGAAATAAAAATGAGCTGGCTTATGTCTCAGGGCGTTTTGCTGCTAAAGAAGCCATAACAAAAGCATTTGGCTGCGGAATCGGAAAAACGATTGGATTTCAAGATCTCGAAATTTTGCCGGATGAGAAGGGAAAACCTATCGTTTCATTAACTGCGGATGCTTGGCAGCGTCTTGATCTCACCGGGGAACAGGAGTATCGTATTCATCTGAGTATTTCACATCAACCCGCTGTAGCAGCAGCTTTTGCGATCGTGGAACGAATAGACAAAACGGTAGAATAATGTAGCTTACTATAGATGTAGAAACAAGGATGGGAGAACAAACAGGAAATGGATCAACGCATGGCAAAACAATATTTCAGCACCGAGTTGCTGAATTGGTATATGCAGAATAAACGGGATTTGCCTTGGCGTCGCCATCGCAACCCTTATTATATTTGGGTATCTGAAATTATGCTTCAACAAACCAGGGTAGAAACGGTAAAGCCTTATTTTGAACGGTTTATTACTCGTTTTCCAACTCTGATGGATCTGGCCGAAGCACCAGAGGAAGATGTGCTGAAGCTCTGGGAAGGGCTTGGTTATTATTCTCGTGCACGCAACCTACAAGCGGCAGCAAAGCAAGTACTTGAGCTTCATGGGGGAGAGGTTCCCAATGAAAAGGATGCCGTCTTTAACCTTAAGGGAGTAGGTCCGTATACAGCGGGTGCAATTCTCAGTATTGCTTTTAATCAGCCGGAACCTGCTGTGGATGGAAATGTCATGCGGGTATTGTCGCGGTACTTTTTAATTGAAGACGATATAATGAAAGGCAGTACTCGGGTGAAAATGGAGACTTTGGCAGGGGAGCTCATTCCGCAAGGACGAGCAGGTGACTTTAATCAAGCGCTGATGGAACTGGGCGCTCTTGTGTGTACACCGAAATCGCCGCATTGTCTTACTTGTCCTGTGATGGAGATGTGCAAAGGACGGATTGAAGGCAGAGAAGATACTTTGCCTGTGAAGAAGAAAGCAAAACCTCCTCGCCCAGAGCAGCGCATTGCAGCCTTAGTGACAGGAACATCAATAAACGAAGGTAAGATTCTCGTTCGTCAGCGGCCGCAAACCGGGCTGCTTGCTAGAATGTGGGAGCTGCCGCATGTACTTGCTTCTGAGCCAGGCGGACTCGCCTGTCAGGTGCCGGATGAGCCAGCGATGGACATGATGAAAGGTCATCTACTAGAAGAGGGTTACGCCGTAAATCCGAAAGAGTTCTGGAAAATCGCGGAACATACATTTAGTCATATTCATTGGAATCTTCAAGTGTATCGCTGTGAACAAGCAGATCACATGGTAAGCCCTGCTATGGTGGCAGAACAGATCGAAACTTATAAGGCCGAAGGGTATGTGTATAAGTGGATTGGACCGAATGATATGGAAACCATGGCTTTTCCCAATGTATTCTTAAAACTGCTTAAAGAACATTTTGCCTTATAAAATACAAATATTTCTTACGCTAAGCCTGCTTCGTTGAAGCAGGCTTTTTCTTCATATATTCACAACAAAATAAATTAATTGAATAATCTGGAATTAAATGTTATAAAAATAAGGTGAGTATACTCCATATGGAGTATAAATTTAGGAAAAGAGGAATTTCCGCGATGAATGATCAAGATAAAATCGAGAAAGTAACCGTAAATGTTGGGATTGTAGACTTGGGTCAGATGGATCTGTTGGTAGATCAAGCCTTTTATTCAAATCGGACTGATTTTATCCGGACAGCCATACGGAATCAGCTGGAGTCACATCGGAAGGATATCCAGGATTATGTGACACGAAAAATAACAGCGGTCGGTGTGGTAATTTATGACCGGCGTGATCTAGAAATGTTACGGGAGTCCAACACAAAGATCGAGATTCGTCTTATAGGCCAACTCGTATTTACTAAGGATGTCGATGCAGAACTCCTACGTGACACAGTGAAGCACATCCAGCATTTTGGAGTACTAAAGGCAAGCAAAGAACTTAAAGAAGTGATTAAGGAAATCCAAACTTCAGGATAAAAGGAGCTGTATAGGTGGCTGTTTTTAAAGGTCTAATCCGCAAATATTGGTATTTCTATGTTGTGCTTGGTCTAGTAACCATGATTGATATCTCGATGAATTTATCCATCGCATGGCTTTTTGGCAACTTAACTGAAACGGCTGTATCCCGTAATACGGCGAAATTTCTTCCTCTGCTATACGCTGGAATTGCACTAATTCTCATCATGGGTATTAATCAATATGTGAATGGATATTTAAAATCTCGTGTATCTGCAAACGTACAGGATGAGCTCCGTACCCTGACTTTTCGTAAACTACTGGCGCTTCCTGAGTCCTACTACGATAATCACCATTCTGGTGACCTGCTATCCCGAATTACAACAGACAACAAGACGATTGGCGGCGCACTCGGTCATACCCTTATTGAATTGATCAAAAATCCGCTTATGGCTCTCTGTGCTTTTATCTACCTCGTCATCATTGAATGGCGGCTGGCATTAATCTCCTTGCTGATTGGACCGACCATTTTATTATGTGGTTTGCTGCTTGGGCGCAGTATTCGTGAGAGATCAACTGTATCACAGCAAAAGTGGGGAACCATGACCTCCTTTGTACAGGATGTGGCAGGCGCGAGTATGATTTTCAAGGTGTTTCGACTGGAATCCATTTTTAATCAAAAATTCAGCACCCAGTCTAAGGCAGTAAGAGAGCAGGAAATAAAGCTGGGTGTGACGACTAGTATTTTGCAATCTTTATCCAATATGATCGGCTTTTCGGCTTTTGTCCTCGCCATTACATACGGAGCCTATCTTGTAGCTGAAGATGTAATTACGATCGGAAGTCTCATGACTTTTGTTCAGCTGATGAATTACGTCATTATGCCATTCACGACATTTGCTTCTACCTGGGGAGAACTGCAGGTTTCATTAGGAGCAGCGGATCGAATACAAGAAGTGCTTAAAGAGCAACCAGAAGAGGAGGAGAACCGAGATCTCTTATCAAGGAGTATCCTTGAAAAGAAGGAAGTCCATGTTACCCTCCAACAAGTTGATTTTGCCTACTCAGATCGTAAAGTGATGGATCATTTCAGCATGGAGATCGAACATGGGAAATTCACTGCGGTAGTAGGAGCAAGCGGCAGCGGAAAAAGTACTTTGTTCCGATTGTTGCTCGGATTTTATAGTCCTGATCATGGGGACATTCGTGTAAATGGGGTAAACTACTCGGATATGTCTTTACATGAAATACGAGCTCTTTATGCACTGGTACCGCAAGAGCCTCAGCTCTTTACAGGGACCATTCGTGAGAATATCCTTTATGGAAATCTGGAGGCTTCTGAGGAAGAGATAAGAGAGGCAATGGTACATGCGAATGCTCATTTATTTATAGAACAGTTTTCAGAGGGACTGGATACGCAGGTAGGGGAGAAGGGAAGCCAGTTGTCTGGAGGACAACGTCAACGGATTGCGATTGCTAGAGCGATTTTAAAGAATGCCCCTATTCTTCTTTTGGATGAAGCAACGGCTTCTTTGGATAATGAATCGGAACATTTGGTGCAGGATGCGCTTCGTCAGCTTATGATTGGTCGAACTACAGTAGCGATAGCACACCGATTGTCAACGATTCAGCAGGCCGATAAGATTGTCGTTATTCATGAGGGAAGAATAGTAGAGACCGGTACTCATGAGGAATTGATGCAGTTATGTGGTCATTATTATGAGTTATACCGAACCAGGCAGGATAATGAACTTATTGAGGCAGGATCAACAGCTTAGATTATCATTATAAAAAAACAGCCGCCTTGTCATAAGACAAGGCGGCTGTTCCTAAGTCAAGAAACTACTTATTTCGCAGCTTCGAAACGTTTGTTAACTTCATCCCAATTGATTACGTTCCAGAAAGAAGCGATGTAATCAGGACGTTTGTTTTGATATTTCAGGTAGTAAGCATGCTCCCAAACATCAAGACCAAGAACTGGAGTCAGTCCTTCCATAATAGGGCTGTCTTGGTTAGGTGTGCTTGTAATTGCAAGTTTGCCGTCTTTACCTACAACGAGCCATGCCCAGCCGCTGCCGAAACGAGTTGTTGCTGCTTTAGCGAAATCTTCTTTGAATTTATCAAAACCGCCAAGCTCGCTGTCAATCGCTGCTGCGATCGCACCTGTTGGAGCGCCGCCGCCGTTAGGTCCAATAATTTCCCAGAACAGGCTGTGGTTATGATGTCCGCCGCCGTTATTACGAACGGCTGTACGAATGCTTTCAGGTACGCTGTCAAGGTTAGCGATCAGATCTTCAAGTGATTTACCTTGAAGTTCAGGAGCGTTTTCCAAAGCTGCGTTCAAGTTAGTTACATAAGTATTGTGATGACGATCGTGGTGGATTTCCATTGTTTGAGCATCGATATGTGGTTCTAGTGCGTCGTTTGCGTAAGGAAGTGCTGGTAATTGGAATGCCATAATGAAATTCCTCCTAATAAAATAGTTTTAAGTGAAAGGTACAGTCTCTATGTAAGAATTACCCCTCGTCAATTCTATTAAACCGTATTCAGCGTATTTAATCAACATTTTTGTTGAATAAGTTGTTATATAAGGATTTATAATTCACATTAAGTTTACATTGTAAAATTATCATATGCTAGATAACTTGACACGGATAACAGATGTTGGGCAAAATGGAAGGCTAAAAATGTAAACGCTACAAATGAAGCGCTTTCAGAAAAAAATTGCGTGTTTTCTGTAATAAAATGTGGTTTAATGGACCAAGAAGTAAATACTTTTCGTTTTTTGTCGTAATTATATTTCCTGAACATTTCTAGTTGGCCTTTATGGGCGTGACAGATGTTCCAGCCGGCTCTTTGCCGGTTTTTCTGCCTGTATTTAAATACATTCTATGCTGTTTGTGTCTGAATACATACAGAAAAGTGATCATCGGGTTTTGGGTAAAAAGGGATGCCTTTTTTGTAAAACCTCACTAAAGTTAACGAAAAGGGAGATTAACAGATGAACATTCGTTCCTTTCAGTTGAGTGACGCAAATCGCGTGACGGAGCTGCTGCAAGTTGCTTTGTCGGAAGATTGCTACGAGAACACGATAGGGCCTTTTGCAAGACAATTATCCTGGGACTCGGACCTAATCATGGTTGCTGAGAAAGACGGGGAACTTGTAGGTGCATTAATTGGGACTATCGATCAGAACCAAGGTTATATTTATCGTATTGCCATTCATCCAGATGCTAGACGCCGTGGAGTGGGCAAAGCTTTGGTCAAAGCTGTGGAGAAACGTTTTCAGCAGCGCAAAGTAACCCGCGTATGGGTTGCCGGTGATGAACATAACAAGGCTGCGATGCCTTTGTATGAAGCAATGGGATATGGTGCTAACCAGATTATGAAAGCTTTTCAGAATCTGAGCATTCTGGTCCATAACTAACTAGAGAATCAGGCATAAAAGATAGACATAAATAAATAGAAGTAATATTCATCATATCAGGCATATCTTGGCTTCCGTTGCAAATGGAACCGAGATATGCTTTTCTATTCATATGGCATTTATAGAATATAGATAAAAATGGCACTTACAGATGATAGAGGTGACTTAAGGGATGAATCGTAATGTACCGCAAAAAAAAGATCGTCCGGTGAAACCATCTCCCTCGGGCTTTTCTATCGCAAGGGAGCTAAAGGAATGGTTTAAAACAATTGCCGTCGCTTTAGTCATTATGCTGCTTCTGAACCTATTTGTATTTAACATTTCCATCGTTAAGGGTGAATCCATGCAGCCTACTCTTATCGAACAAAATCGACTTTTTATAAACAAAATCATATATGAGTTTGAAGAGCCGCAGCGACAAGATGTGGTTGTGCTTCATGATCCAAGCAATGGACCTGACCGTAAGGAGTTTCTTGTGAAAAGAGTTATTGGGATTCCCGGCGATCTTATTGAGATTCGGGATCATGTATTATATGTGAATGGTGAAGCCCAGCAAGAATCTTACACGGATACAATCATTGAAGATCCAGATTTTGGACCGATCAAACTCCAGGAGGATCACTACTTTGTAATGGGTGATAATCGCCATGCAGGGATGAGTAAGGATAGTCGTTTATTCGGAAGTGTTATAGCAGATGAGATTGTAGGAAAGGCTGAATTTATTTTTTGGCCTAAAGAGAGTATGAAAAGACTCTGAACGATACAACGTATGACAGAAACATACATTATATAACCAAGAGGTGAGAGTATGATTAGCGGACAGTCAGTACCGAGCCCAGATGGGCGTTACGAATGGTTGAAGCAAGAAATTATTGCCGCAGCGCCGTCACTCGGTATTGATGATATCGGGTTTGCGGCCGCTGATCCTTTTGTTTCTTTACGTTCAATTTTAGAAGAGCACCGGGCAAAAGGTTATGAATCAGGGTTTGAAGAGCGAGATATAGAGAAACGGGTCAACCCTGCTTTAGATGATGCGAAACCAGCTTCACTGATTGCGATCGCCATTGCGTATCCATCGAAGATGAAAGATCCACCAAAATCAGAACCGGGAAAATATAGAGGGATTTTGGCGCGTTCATCTTGGGGACAAGATTATCATCATGTCCTTCGAGCTGCCATGGATAAACTTTCGGATTTTATTAAGGAAAGAGTGCCAGAAGCTCGCATTGAAAGCATGGTTGATACGGGAGTTTTGGTAGACCGTGCTGTTTCACAGCGAGCGGGTATCGGATTTAGCGGCAAAAATTGTGCGATCATTTCTCCTACACTCGGTTCCTGGATTTTTCTTGGGGAGCTTGTGACAAACATTCCTTTCACACCGGATGAGCAGGTTACGGAAGGATGCGGGGAATGTACGAAATGTATTGATGCCTGCCCTACCGGCGCTTTGGTCGGACCAGGTCAGCTCAATGCTCAGAAATGTATATCTTTCTTGACACAAACCAAAGGATTTTTGGATGAAGAATATATGAAAAAAATCGGGAATCGGCTTTATGGATGTGATACATGCCAGATTGTGTGTCCTAAGAACAAGGGCAAAAACTGGAATCACCATCCTGAATTTGAGCCAGACCCGGAGGTTGTAAAACCGTTATTGTTACCGATACTTGATTTAAGCAATAAAGAATTCAAAGAACGATTTGGTCACACCTCTGCCGCTTGGCGAGGTAAAAAACCAATTCAACGTAATGCAGTTATTGGACTGGGCAATTTTAAAGATAAGTCGGCTGTACCGAAATTAAGCGAAGTGCTCCTGCGCGATCCGCGGCCTGAGCTGAGAGGAACCGCCGCATGGGCGCTCGGCCAAATAGGAGGGGACGAAGCAATGAACACACTAACAAAGGCATCTTTAAGAGAAGAACATGAGACCGTCCTGACGATGATCCAAAGAGCGGGAGAACGTTTGTCTGCTGGACTTCCTGCAAAAACAAATAGTGAAACTGTACGAAGTAGCAGTTCTAGTGAACAACATGACGAAACTGCTCCACAGGCAGATTATATAGAAGGTAAGACTCCGAATCAGGCTGTATCCTGGAAGCCAACGGCAGTTACAAACCAGGCGGGTACACCCATTTATTATCATGAGATGATGACAGACCTTGGAGAGTTAACCTTATGTGCAACACCGCAGGGTCTCGCACGACTGGATTTTGGTAATTATGCTGTGCGGGAAGCTCATTTACAACAATGGGCGAGAACATGGATTGGAGAGTATCATTTTGTTCGTGATATAACTCCTTTTAAGGAAGCAGTGTGGCAATTGGACGAGTATCTAAAGGGTGATCGTAGATCGTTTGAACTCCAGCTGGATCAGCACGGAACCCCTTTTGAAGTTCAAGTATGGAAAGCGCTAGCTGATATTCCTTTTGGACAAAGTGTATCAAGTTTGGATTTAGCAGAGACGATCGGTAGACCAAAAGCAGTACGTTCTGTTGTGGCTGCTGTCGGAAAAAATCCGCTGTCGATCATTATTCCACATCATCGAGTAACAGGTAATGAAGGTGGCGTTATCATATATCCGGGCGGCCTGTCAGTAAAAGAGAAGCTTATGATGATAGAGAAGCAGAATTAGATATAAAAGTGGTAAGATAAACACCAATTTCCGTTTGCTAGCAGCCATCCTACATGCTATGATATCGTTTGTAAACCGTTTTTAAACGATAGGAAATCTAGTTAAAAATAGGGGTGTAGAAGCATGTGGGATATCGTCATACCCATTATTACACTAATTGTGGGCTTGATCGGTGGATTCTTTATTGGAGCTTTCTATCTGCGTAAACAGATGGAGAAAATGCAAAATGATCCTGAGGCTTTACAAAAAATGGCTAAGCAAATGGGTTATAATTTGAATAGCAAGCAGATGCAGCGTGCTCAACAGATGATGAAATCCCAGCAAGGCGGTAATGGATCCGGTAGAATGCAACCGCCTATGCGAAAAAATCAGGGCAGAAAAAGATAGCAGCTGCAATTTGCCTGCCAAAATGCGACGGCGGGGAGGTTATACGAAATGGCTGGACTAAAAGATTACGTGAATTCTTCTGTTGCGGATAATCGCGAGCAGATTGAATACCATGTTGAACAAATATTAAAGCTGATTGGTGAAGATACAAACCGTGAAGGTTTGCTTGAGACACCAGCGCGCGTTACTCGTATGTACGAAGAGATTTTTGCAGGTTACGAAGTAGATCCAAAAGATGTACTGGGTGTAACTTTTGATGAGAATCACGAAGAGCTTGTTATCGTCAAAGATATCGTGTTCTACAGCCAATGTGAACACCATATGGCTCCCTTTTTCGGGAAAGTTCATATCGGATACGTTCCAAGTGGACAAATTGTCGGTCTTAGCAAACTTGCGAGATTGGTAGAAGCAGTAACTCGCCGTCTTCAGGTGCAAGAACGTATCACATCCCAAATTGCTGATATTTTGGATGAGGCGTTGAAGCCGAACGGTGTGATGGTTGTCGTTGAAGGTGAACATTTATGTATGTGCGCTCGCGGCATCAAAAAACCGGGTAGCATGACGGTTACATCTGCAACGCGCGGTACATTCCGTGAGAATGCAGCTTCTCGTGCTGAGTTTCTTTCTTTGCTTAAAGGATAATACCGTTAGACGGGCCTTGGCATATGAAGTACGGATCGAAAGCCTTGACCTTTTAGGTCAAGGCTTTTTTGTATGTGTACAGGATGAAATATACATAAGGGAGGAAAAGACTAACATGTTCGAGGAATTACAAATTTATGAATCTCCGCTCATGAGAAGTTCAGAAGATGTACTTGCTGCTTTTGCATGGGAAGAAGTGCTCTGTAAGCAGGTTGGGCAAGGACATCCTCCGGTTGCTCATCTGTGGAGACATGAGAATGCGCTGGTGATCGGGCTGAGAGACCGTAGGCTTCAGATGGCGCCTGATGTACTGCGTGACTACGAGGCGCGCGGAATCCGTACTTGTGTACGTCCTTCGGGAGGGGCTGCTGTGAAACTTACACCGGGAGTAATCAATGTATCTTTGATCATGCCAAACACAGATCAAGTTATAAATATTCATGAAGATTTTAAAAAGATGGTGAGTTACATACAAGAGGCATTACTGCCTTGGGGAGCTGTGGCAAAGGCTGGAGAAATTGAGGGAGCCTTTTGCCCAGGAGATTATGATGTGAGCATAGCTGGTCGTAAATTTTGCGGTATTGCCCAGCGTCGTTTAGCGAAAGCCTATCTCATTACGGCTTTTATTATTGTTGAGGATAACGGAGATGATCTGGCAGCAGAAGTACGTGAATTCTATGACGCAGCGGCGTCAGGTGAAGAAGATCATTATCCGCAGGTTGTAGAAGGAACGATGGGAGGTCTCCGTGAACTGGCAGGTGTGCCTTCAGTTGAAGCTTACATGAATTCGCTTATTCAAGTTTTTCGTAAGCAAGCTGTACATGTATCTGAAATTGAGCCTGTAGTAAATAGAGAAGAAGTAGATAAGATGGTAACCATATTAAAAGAAAGATATGATCGGGACTAGATCAGGATCATAGAGTTGCAAAAAAACAGCCTGTGCAGAAGCGAGCAGGCTGTAGGCTGTATTGATGCATATTAATTTAGCTGAGCTGTAAATGGCTTCTATTGCAGTTCGCAAAAGATTAATAAGGTGCCCAGCGTAGTTTGCGCGCTTCCATGAATCGTTCAGATACCTCTGGCCAGTAAACCACGTTCCACCAGTCCGCAATGTATTTTTTACGTTCATTCTGATGTTTAAGATAATAGGCATGTTCCCATACATCAAGCGGAAGCAAAGGGACGATATCGTATTGAGACAGATTTTGGTGTTTCTCCGCTTGTAGAATCTCTAGACGATGTGACCTTGGGCTCCAGACAAGAACAGCCCATCCACCGCCCTCTACTTTATTCGCTGCTTCTGTAAAATGCTTCTTGAAAGCTTCATAACTTCCAAAGTCTTTGCGGATTTGCTCGCCGAGAGAGCCGGTGGGTTTGCCGCCCCCTTTCGGGTTCATGATGTTCCAAAAAATCGTATGCAAATAATGTCCAGCTCCATTAAACGCAAGCTCTCGTTCCCAATGCTTTACGAGTTCAAAATCCCCGTCTTTTCTTGCTTCTTGCAGTTTCTTCTCTGCTTTGTTTAGATCATCCACATAAGTTTTATGATGCTTATCATGATGGATGCGCATTGTTTTTTCATCAATAAAAGGTTCTAGTGCATTATAAGCATAAGGAAGAGGAGGGAGTTTGTGTCCACCGATCGGTACAGGTGATTCTGGAGTGCTTGCTTCAAGTGACACACTAGAATTCGTATCTGCTTGTGAAGAAGCCGTGGTTGCAATAGTGAAATCTTCTTCGTCAAGTCGGTCATATCCCGCTACTTCAGGATAAGGGAAGGGTTCTTCATCCCAGTAGTCTCGCTTATGAGCGTTCGCATACGTTTGTTGGTTAATTAGATTAGATACCGCGTTTGGATGATCCAAAGGTTTTAACTGATTTATGTTTTTTTCACACTGATTTCGAATATGCTCAACTATTACTTTCGCCGAAGGATGCTTCGCTACCGATTCACTGCCGCTTAATAAATGACCAAGTTGGCGATGGAATTCTCTGGACTGGGAGAAACAAGTCTGAAGCAGCACATCCATCTGACCCAGAATATATTCATTAGCAGGCTCAGAATTTTCCTTCGTTTTCTTCTTCCAATCGTCCGCTGTATAGCCTGTTCTCTCAAAAACAGATTTCCATTCATCAAGCAGTTTTACATAAGGCGATTCTAGACTCGGTACAATAGGCAGAATAATATCAATGTATTCCTTTTCTGCATCTTTCCAAGAACCGATCTCTTCAAGAACACGCAGGGGCAAATAGGGTCCATACGCAAGCTCCATATACGGGTTACCTCCTAAATATAATTGATATCTTCTTTTTCAGTCGCAGCATCTACTCAAGGACGTTTTCTCTTCTATCTCTATTCTTGGAGGGGCTTGGTTTATGATGACTTGTCAAAGAATACGAAACAGGCAGGGGGTTCAGTAATTAATAGCTATAAAAAAAGCACCTTGGTTAAGGTGCCTTCGACTAAAAATATTGTATTATTGCTGGGCGAGCTTTATATTACCGAGGAACAACGATACTTTTCGTAAATATTCCTTTGGATGTTCTCTAAAAATAAGTTCATGGTGTGCATCATCTACAATCCACACATCAGAATTTGGATTCGTTTGATTACTAGCCAAAAGTTCAGCCATAGGATAAGGAGCTTTGTCATCCTGTGTGCCATGTATGAACAAGATTGGAATGTCATAATCTGTTGTTTTTACTGCTTGATACGGTATGGAATTCAGACTTGTACCATTAAGAATCGGAAATAACATGGTAAGAATCTGTAGTGTCGGCTGTCTTGGCAAGTCGATCTGGTTCTGGATATTATGATATAAAGTATCTGGCTCGAGCAAGAAGGTGCTGTCGAGGATCATAGCATCAATATCATCCGAGACGAGCGCTGCCTGTAAAGCCGTACCTGCTCCCATCGAGAAGCCCCAGACGACGACTTCCTGAGCCCCCTTTTGCTTCGCTAATTGTACTGCACCGAGCAACTGCTTGGACTCTGCTTTTCCTCCTGTAGCAACACCGCGGCTGTTCTGGGAGGCAAATCCATAGTCAAACATAATGACATTAAAGTTTTGCTGGTGAGCGTAATGAGCAAGATCATACATTGGAATCCAAGATTCCTCCCGATTAGCACCATATCCATGGCTCAAAACGATGGTTTTTTTTGCGCTGTCTTCCTCTGCAGGAATATACCAGCCATTCACATTCCGGCTTCCGTCAACTGCTGGAAACGTAACTTCTTCATAAGCCATCCCTTTGGCAAGCATAGGATTCGAGTATACAGGTGCCACTGTCGGATTGGAAAGTACCCAGGCGATATAGGCATGCAGAGCAATAAAACAGAATACAAAAAAGAATATGATGGATAGAATGAGAGCTACAATAATATGTTTAAAACGAATCAACTTTGGTGAGATTGCTGGAGGAATCGTTGATACGTCTCGCTGAAGATGGCTATTGCTCTTGGATGTAGGAAACACTCAGGATCCCCTCCTTCTCGTTAGTATCTTATGCAACCTCTTTCCCTGATGACGAAAGAACTAGTTATTGGTTGAGTTCACATAAATTTACGACAAAGTATGACAAATAGTTTATTAGTCAGTTCTTAACTCTCTTACTATTGTTTTTAATCCTATGTTCTATAAGTAGCAAAGTCAATCCATTAAGATGATTTGTTACACAGATGTAATATTCGACATTCTAGTATCAAAAGTTAATTGTCAAGTGAAGCAAGCCCTAATCCCATGAAGAGAGAAGAGGACATTGGTAAGAGTATGATATTATCTAAATGAGATTGATTCTCAATTATTTTCTTTACTTTAAGGACGAGTTCTCATATAATTTATGTAACCAGGTTTCACGTGATGAAACATGAAAGGAGCATGGATCCCATGGAAGATCAGGATCGCAAATCAACAGTTCGAGCGGTCGAACGGGCACTCGACATTCTGCTCACTTTTACAGGTCAAACGGACCTTGGGCTAACCGAAATATCCAGCAAGATTGGATTACATAAAAGTACGGTGCATCGACTGTTGTCGACTCTGGAGGAGAGAGGGTTTGTTATCCGTAATCCCGCTACTGAGAAATATCGGCTGGGAATTCGGATATGGGAACTCGCTGCGCATATGTCGCAAAGTGATGATCCCGCCGTGTTGCTGCTCCCTGCAATGGAACAGCTCCGCGATAATCTAGGAGAGACCGTTAGTTTGTATTTAAGGGATGGCATTGAACGTATTCGTGTTCAGGCTGTACAAAGTAACCAGGCCATTCGCCGGGTCGCTCCTGTAGGAGTCAGACTTCCTTTATCTGTAGGAGCTTCGAGCAAAGTACTTGTTGCTTTTGCACCTATGGAAGAGCAGGAACAATTAATCAGGGAGTTTGATCCCCAGATTCCTTTTGACAAAGAAACTTATCTAGCACAGCTTCAAGAGATTAAAGCTTTGGGTTTTGCTACAAGTTATGAAGAAAGAGAGCCGGGTGCAGCCGCTGTTTCTGCCCCGATTTTTGACCGTAAAGGGAATGTGGCAGCGGCTTTATCCGTCTCTGGACCTGTCAGCAGATTATCTCAGGAGACGTTGCATGAATATGGACCTGTGCTTGTAAAAGCAGCTGCTCAGATGGGGCTTATGCTGAGATAGCAACAGCTATTAAACGAGAATATGTAAATATTAGGTTGTGTTTCTCATTTTTATGAGATACCCTAATAGAGACCGTTCTTTAAAAGGGCGGAAGTGATCTATCACTACAACGTAATATCAACTTACTAGGGGAGCCCGAAAGGCCGGGCTGAGATGGTGTCGCAAGATACCGGACTCTTTGCACCTGATCTGGATCATACCAGCGTAGGGAAGTAATTGGCGATAACATTAGGAGCTTATTCGATTCCATCTAAATACAGGTAGCTTATCTGATTTCAGGAGCCGTGTGATGACGCGACTTTCGAAATTCGCCTGTATAGATAGATATGGAGAGAGTAGGAACAAACTATTGTATAGAAGCTGATTCCCCTAGGGAATCGGCTTTTTTTATTGTCGTACACTTCTTGCAGCAAAGGTTCATGTGATTCTTTTACAGGGGCGGTAAGCCACTTTGAAGGAGGATGAAGACAATGAAGTTGCAGCAACAAGGCAGTACCGAAAATAGTAAATCAGAGGACGTTACAGAAGGAATGGGGAGTGAATCGATGTACATTCCTTTTCCTGCAAGCCGTAAAGTGTACAAGACAGGATCTCGGCCTGATCTTGTTGTCCCAGAACGCGAGATAGAGCTTAGTCCCACACAAACTCCGCAAGGGGTAGAGATCAACGAACCTTTTCATGTCTATGATACGAGCGGACCGATGGGGGATGCCGATTATGAAGCAGATATTATGAAAGGACTCCCTGCACTTCGGCATGAGTGGATAAGGGAGCGCGGGGATGTAGAGTATTATGAGGGGCGGACTGTGAAACCGGAAGATAATGGACTGCGGTCAGAACGAAGTGTTCAGCAAGCAGCCGAAGTTTTTCCAGGAGAGACAAGCAGGCCGCTCCGAGCAAAATCGGGACAGAATGTGACGCAGCTGCATTATGCCCGCCAGGGGATCATCACTCCGGAGATGGAATTTGCTGCCATTCGCGAAGGGCTGGAACCTGAATTTGTGCGTGAAGAAATTGCTAGTGGACGAGCGATTTTGCCGTCTAATATCAATCACCCGGAAGCTGAGCCGATGATGATCGGAAGAAATTTTCTCGTGAAAATCAATGCGAACATTGGTAATTCTGCTGTTTCTTCCTCTATTAAGGAAGAGGTAGAAAAAATGACGTGGGCGGTACGTTGGGGAGCCGATACGGTGATGGATTTATCAACCGGCCGTAACATTCATACCACGCGGGAATGGATTATTCGTAATGCTCCTGTTCCCATTGGGACCGTGCCTTTATATCAGGCGCTCGAAAAGGTGAACGGAGAAGCAGACAAGCTGAGCTGGGAAGTGTACCGAGATACCCTGATTGAGCAGGCAGAACAAGGTGTCGACTATTTTACGATCCATGCTGGGGTGCTGCTTAGGTACATTCCTATGACTGCCAAGCGAATGACAGGAATTGTGTCCCGAGGCGGTTCGATTATGGCAGCTTGGTGCTTAGCCCATCACAAGGAGAATTTTTTATATACACATTTTGAAGAAATATGCGAGATTATGAAGACCTACGATGTTGCTTTCTCGCTGGGTGATGGACTGCGGCCAGGAAGTATCTATGATGCGAATGACGAGGCACAGATGGCGGAACTTGCTACGCTAGGGGAACTCACGCAAATCGCATGGAAGCACGATATCCAGGTGATGATCGAGGGACCAGGTCATGTTCCTATGCACAAGATTAAAGAAAATGTAGATCTACAGATGGAGATTTGCAAGGAAGCTCCGTTTTACACTCTTGGACCCCTGACGACTGATATTGCACCGGGTTATGATCATATCACTTCTGCTATTGGTGCTGCGATGATCGGTTGGTTTGGTACTTCGATGCTTTGTTATGTTACGCCGAAAGAGCATCTAGGTCTGCCGGATAAGAATGATGTTCGTGAAGGAGTTATCGCCTATAAAATTGCTGCACATGCAGCGGATTTGGCGAAGGGACATATAGGAGCACAGCGGCGTGATGATGCCTTATCCAAAGCACGATTCGAATTCCGCTGGAGAGACCAATTCCATCTTTCGCTCGATCCAGAGCGGGCGCTGTCTTATCATGATGAGACCCTGCCTGCCGAGGGGGCAAAGACGGCTCATTTTTGTTCGATGTGTGGACCGAAGTTCTGTAGTATGCGTATTACCCAGGATATCCGAAATCTTGCTGCTGAAAAGGGAGTGAGTGAGGCTGAGGCGGTTCATGCTGGAATGCAGGAGAAAGCAGCAGAGTACCGAGATAAGCAGTCTTTTGTATCGTCTTTTGATATAGATCCATCTTAATAATAGAAAGTTATCCAATTCATAAAGTAGCACTCTCTGTTGTATAAATCATGATATGGGAGAACAAAATAGGGTATCCGAATGATCAGAAATGAGGAGGCCCTATCCTATGTATTTTTACAAAGAAGATTTAATTAATGTTATTGTACCGGACAAGCCCGATCCAGCGGCAGCTAAAGTGATTCAGGAAACGCTTGGCGGACAATTTGGTGAAATGCGTACAATGATGCAGTATTTTTTTCAGAGCAGTAATTTTCGGGGGAAAGCAACCCAGTATCGTGATTTGATTCGTGGTGTATTTCTTGAGGAAATCGCCCATGTGGAACTTGTTCAGCAAACCATTAACCAACTGCTGAGCGGGAGTGGAGAAGCCATTCCTGGTAATGCCGGGGTAGATGGGGCACCTATTGATGAAGCCGTTCGTCATGCAAATCCGCACCATTATATTATGGGTGGACAAGGTTCACTACCTGTAGATGCAGGGGGGAATCCTTGGCTTGGAAGTTATGTATATAGCCATGGAAATCTAACCGCTGATTTACTTAATAACGTGGTGCTAGAGTCTACTGGCGTTTTGCAAAAGACAAGGATCTATGAGATGAGTTCGAACAAAACATTCCGCGAAACCCTTGGATTTCTGATTGTCAGGGATAATGCGCATCAGAATGCTTTTGCCAAAGCACTGGAGACCCTGGGGGTAGATTGGGGCAAAATATTCCCGATTCCTAACTACGATATTAATAAGTACCCAGAGTGCAGAAAATATGTCGACATGGGATACCATAATGCGCAGTTTAATTTTCGATTGGATTCAACCCGAATCGGGGAGATTTTCACAGGGGAATCGCCAAGCCGAAATGGAGAAGAGCTTCAAGTTACTGATCCGCCGGAAGGTTTTCCGGTACCTGAATTGCCAGAACAGCCTAATATGCATAGTCCGGGACTTTATGATCTGAACCACTAGTTATAATGGGCTGACTAAGTATAGCGATCAAAAAAACAAAAGCCGCAATCTCTTGCCAATTGGCAGGAAATTGCGGCTTCTTTTATGAATTTAAAAGTGAGTGTTTAGACAGTTTGCTCGTCATTTTGCATCAGCTGACGAAGGACAGTCTGTAGAATACCGCCATTGTGGTAGTAATCTACATCCACCATACTGTCAAGACGTGCAATCACTGGGAAATCAAACTCAGTTCCATCTTCTCTAGTAGCCGTCACGGTTAGTTCTTGACCTGATGAAACATCATTACTCAAACCAACGATATCAAACGTTTCACGACCGTTCAGACCTAGGCTCGCCCATCCATAACCTTCTTTGAATTGAAGAGGAAGAACACCCATACCTACAAGGTTACTGCGATGAATCCGTTCAAAGCTTTCTGCGATAACAGCTTTCACGCCGAGCAGAAGCGTACCTTTTGCAGCCCAGTCACGGGAGCTTCCTGTACCGTATTCTTTACCTGCAAGCACGATTAAGTTCTTGCCTTTTTCTTGATACTTCATGGAAGCATCGTAGATCGACATTACTTCATCAGTTGGGAGGTAAGTCGTTACTCCACCTTCTGTGCCAGGTGCAACCTGGTTACGAATCCGGATGTTGGCGAAGGTACCGCGCATCATAACCTGATGGTTACCACGGCGGGAACCGTACGAGTTAAAGTCTTTACGCTCTACGCCGTTTTCTTTTAGATACAATCCAGCAGGACTCGATGGAGAGATATTCCCTGCAGGGGAGATATGGTCCGTTGTAACGGAATCACCCAAGAGAGCAAGAACACGTGCATCACGAATATTTTGAATATCATTCAGCTCGTCACCAAGATCTTCAAAGAATGGAGGATTCTGAATGTAAGTGGAGTTTTCATCCCACTCATACAGCTCGCCTTCTGGAATTTCAATTGCATTCCAGCGTTCGTTCGCTGTAAACACATTAGCATATTTATTGCGGAACATGTCTCTGTTCAAGGAAATGTTCATTGCTTCTTGAATCTCCGCAGAAGAAGGCCAGATATCTTTCAGATATACAGGCTGATTATTCGTATCATAGCCAATTGGATCGTTTTGAAGATCGATGTTTACGGTTCCAGCCAGAGCATATGCGACAACAAGTGGCGGTGAAGCCAAATAGTTTGCTTTTACTTGAGCATGAACACGGCCTTCAAAGTTACGGTTACCGGAAAGTACAGCTGCCACCGTTAAGTCATTATCTGTAATGGCTTGGCTGACTTCGTCAGGAAGTGGACCAGAGTTACCGATACATGTTGCACAACCATAACCTGCAACGTTAAATCCAAGTTTCTCAAGCGGTTCAAGAAGTCCTGCTTTTGTCAGATACTCCGTTACTACGAGAGAACCTGGAGTCAGAGAGCTCTTTACATAACTTGGTTTGGTGAGTCCGCGCTCTACTGCTTTTTGAGCAAGAAGTCCTGCACCGATCATTACGCTTGGGTTAGAAGTATTCGTACAGCTTGTAATCGCAGCAATAACGACTGCTCCTGCAGAGAGTTCACTCTTAGAACCGTCAGAGTGAGTAATCGATACTTTCTCAGCAATCTTCTCATCACTGAGTCCATATCCGCCTTTATCTACGGGTGTACGTACAATGCCTTCCCAGTTTTCTTTCATTTTTGTCAGTTCAATACGGTCTTGCGGACGTTTAGGTCCTGCAAGGCTTGGTACAACAGACGCTAGATCGAGTTCAATGGTATCTGAGAAAACAGGGTCTTCAGAATGATTCGTACGGAACATGCCTTGAGCTTTGTAATAAGCTTCAACCAGCTCAATTTGCTCTTCCGGACGACCTGTATTACGAAGATAGTTCAATGTTTCTGTATCAACAGGGAAGTATCCTACGGTTGCGCCGTACTCAGGAGCCATGTTTGCTACCGTTGCGCGGTCAGCAAGACTGATGTTGGAAAGTCCAGGGCCGTAGAACTCAACGAATTTACCAACCACACCTTTTTTACGAAGCATCTCCGTAACGGTAAGAGCAAGGTCTGTCGCTGTTGCGCCTTCAGCAAGGCTACCCGTAAGTTTGAATCCGATTACTTCAGGAGTTACAAAATAAAGCGGTTGTCCGAGCATTCCAGCTTCTGCTTCAATCCCCCCGACACCCCAGCCGACTACGCCAAGACCATTGATCATTGTGGTATGAGAGTCTGTACCTACAAGGGAATCCGGGAACACAACTGTTTCGCCGTCAATAACTTTGGTAGCAGCTACAGAAGCAAGATATTCAAGGTTAACTTGGTGAACAATCCCTGTGGAAGGTGGAACTGCACGGAAGTTATCAAATGCCGTTTGCGCCCAGCGCAAGAAACGGTAACGCTCTTCGTTACGTTCAAATTCCACTTTGATGTTGTAATCAAGCGCATCGTTTGTTCCGTATGCATCAACCATAACCGAGTGGTCGATAACGAGGTCAACAGGGACAAGCGGATTGATTTTTTTAGGGTCGCCGCCTGCTTTTTTGACCGTATCACGCATCGCAGCGAGATCTACAACAACCGGTACACCGGTGAAATCTTGCAATACAATACGTGCAGGAATAAATGGAATTTCTTTATTGTTATCTTTGCCTTCAGCCCAGCCTGTAAGCTGGCTTACGTGTTCTTCTGTAATTGCGCGTCCATCGAACTGACGAACGGCAGCTTCAAGTAACACTTTAATAGAGAATGGAAGTTTAGAGATATCGCCATGACCTTGATCTTGCAAAGACTTAAGGCTGTAGTAACGGTACGTTTTGCCCCCGACTTCAAGCGAACTTGCAGCAGAGAAATGGTTCTTTTGAGACATGCATGTACCTCCTAATTTGATAGTATTCGGATGAGTTCATTTCCATAGGTATATCGTTGTTTGTTTCACTGTGCGAAACACTATTTCAAAAACGAACTTTTGAGTTTAGTATACCGTTTTCAAACTTGTTCGTAAAGGGTTTTTTCAGGGTTGATGTGCCCAGGACCCGTACATACCCTGGGATACTTTGTCATATAGATGAAAGAAAAAGTAGCTTGGAACGTTGGCAATGGCTAGGGGCATGGGAAAGGGGAGAAAAAGGCGTGGAACGTGAATGGAGTCATGCGTTATACACCTATGTTAATGATTACAATGCTTGCGAAATCAGCTGTAAACCACATCATGAGCAGGTGATTTCGGATGTGGCGATACTCGAGAAGAGGGCGGAGCGTCTCCTTTTGTTAGAGCAGTGGTATCATGAACGTGAATCTCATCCTGTCCGAAGCGAGACACGTGCCAAACTGCTCCGGGTATTATCTAATGAGCCATATCAAGGAGTTGTGGATGTACAGCTTTATCGTCGACTTTATTATATGAAGTCAGGTATTACCCACCGGGAGGATCGAATTGAAAAGGAACGGCTTACTTTTTACAAACAACAAGGCCGCTGGGCCATTTCGAGTATTGTTCATGATGTCCCAGAACGCAAACCAATTATTCTAGGCGATCTACTGAGCGATGAAAACAGTTCATCCTTAAACAGGCCTCTTTTAAATAGACAATTATTATATCCCGGTATTCCTACAAGGCCTTCCCGTTATCGCAGAGAGGATGCTGTAGCCTACGCAGACAGGTGGTGGGATTCCGGTAATCCCGAGTTCGAGGAATTTGATGTGAACTGCACCAATTATATCTCTCAATGTCTCTTTGCAGGGGGAGCGCCGATCAACTATACTGGTAGGAGAGAGTCAGGCTGGTGGTATAGAGGTTACGTAGGTGGAAGAGAATTATGGAGTTACAGCTGGGCCGTTTCTCATAGTTTACAGAGTTACTTAGCTCATGCTCGTACGGGTCTTACTGCAACCCTTGTTGACAGTCCGAGTGAGCTTCAGCTCGGGGATGTTATTTTTTATGATTGGGATGGTGATGGTAGATACCAGCACAGCACCATAGTGACGGGGTTTGATGCGGGAGGAATGCCGCTCGTGAATGCAAACACAGTCAGCAGTCGGCATCGCTACTGGGACTATAAGGATTCTTATGCTTGGACAACTGCGACGAGATACCGTTTTTTTCATATCTCTGATACTCTAGGAACATAATACGGAACGATCATCATCCTTGATGAATATACTGCTGGCATAGATACGGTGGGCCTTGGCGGATACGATATCTTCTTAACGAATGTTTAACTTTCTCCAAGACCTATCCGTTTAATAGAAACCGGAGGTTAGGCATGGTACAGAATAAAATGACCGTAGGTATTGTATACGGTGGTAAATCTGGGGAACATGAAGTATCCCTGCAGACTGCATTTGCTGTGACAAGTGCTTTTGATTATGACAAATATGAGCTCGTTCCTTTTTATATCTCGAAGCAGGGGACATGGGCAAAAGGAAATATGCTTACAGCTCCGCCTGCAAGCGTAGATGCACTAAAACTTAAGGGCAATCCCGAGGATACTCGAGATGCACTGAATACGTTATTCAGCCGTCTATACGGCGGCGAGAGTGAAATCGATGTTATGTTTCCGCTCTTGCATGGCACGTATGGTGAAGATGGTACCATTCAAGGACTTTTCGAAATGGCTGATATGCCATACGTAGGTGCAGGCGTACTGCCATCTGCTGCCGGCATGGATAAAGTAACGATGAAGAAGTTATTTGCACAGGCGGGTATTGAGCAATGTGAGTATGCTTACTTTAATCATATTCAGTGGAAACGTTCAAGCGATGAACTCATTGTGAATATGGAAGGCCAGCTTGGATACCCAATGTTCGTTAAACCGGCGAACCTTGGTTCAAGTGTAGGTATTTCCAAGGCGCGCAATCGGGAAGAGTTGATCGAAGCAGTTGATTATGCTCTTCGCTATGATATCAAAGTCATCGTAGAAGAGTTCGTCGATGCAAGAGAAGTGGAAGTCAGCGTACTTGGTAATGAAGAAGCAATTGCTTCTGTTCCGGGCGAGATCGTATCTTCCAGCGATTATTATGATTATGCAGCGAAGTATACGGATGGACAATCCGAAATGCTGATCCCGGCTCCTCTTGATGAAGAGAAGGCAGATCAAGTTCGCGAAGCAGCACTGAGCGCATTCCGTGCGATTGAAGGAAACGGGATTACTCGTGCAGACTTCTTCGTTCGCCGTTCGGATGGAAAGATCCTTATCAATGAAGTGAATACAATGCCTGGGTTTACCCCATTTAGTATGTATCCTCTGTTGTGGCGGGAAACAGGTATATCCTATAAAGCGCTTCTTGATCGTATGATTGAGCTTGCTTTGGAACGTTATGAACTGAAACAAGCATTGCAATACGAAAATAATAAATAAGAATAAGTGGGAAGGGGAGTGATTACTTCCCCTTTTTGCTATAACGAAAAAGAAAATAAGAGAATGGAAGAGGAGGACAAGTCATGGGATTTCAAACCGAGTTTAATTCAGTATGTAAGTTTAAAAGTGAACAAGAGTTGTACGAGCTCCTTGAATACGGTAGAGGTAAAATGGTGAAACAAGGATTTCGCGTCTTTCCTACAGGGCAAAAAGTAATTGCATATACCCCAGATAATGTCGCGGTTGCGATTGTAAAAATCGTGGGCTGCATCGCCGAGATTAACTTTCAGAATCAAGAAGTGACAGAGGTTGAGATGATTCTCGAGCGTAAGCTTACAGAAGAAGAGTCCCGAATTCAGACAAAGCTTGCTTATGAAATGTTTTTCGGAGAACAAACGAAAAGCTGAAGCAGAAGTAACAGGGTTTTAACAAGTCTCTTACGGGTATAATCTGTACTATTAAGGTTACTGTGAGAGGAAGGTCTCATCCTATGATCGTACGCTTTGGTTATGTAGCTATGTCTGTCCTTGTAAACAATGCTTCTCCATCCAAGACGATGACAATGGCTAGTTTTAATAAAATTGGAGATCGAGAGGCAGCCATTCGCAAACTTGAGCGTATTGCTGCCGAAAATTTACATAACACTTTAAGATTACTTAGGCACAATCTCGCTTATCAGATTTGGGTGTACCGTTTTTCTTCGAAACTGATCCCGCTGGCCACACATGCAGATTTGCAGGACTGGAATCCGTTTGAAGCGCTAACTCCATCCTTTCGGGAGGTAGGCGATTTTGTGAAAAAGAACAAGATGAGAGTATCCTTTCATCCGGATCATTTTACGGTGCTTAGTACACCGCGTGAGGACGTTTTGGCAAGTTCGATCCGCGATCTGCAGCATCACAAATCCATGTTAGAAGCCATGGGGCTGGATGCTACGGCGAAGAACAATATACATATCGGCGGAGCCTATGGTAATAAACAGTGCTCGGCTGAACGTTTTATAGAGAATTTTAGTGCCTTGACATCCGATATCAAGGAAAGAATTACACTTGAGAATGATGATAAGACATTTAACGCGGTGGAAACCCTTGAGGTTTGCAAGAAAACAGGTCTTCCTATGGTTTTAGATCTTCACCACCAGTGGGTAAATAATAATGGAGAGAAACCTTGGGAGTTGTGGAAAGAGATTCAGGCTACCTGGACAACTCCTTTCGCTCAGGCTGATACCCTACCAGAGACTCCTTTAGCTCCTAAAGTCCATATTTCGAGTCCTAAGAATGAAAAAGACATCCGCAGTCACGCAGATGGAGTGGAGCTGGAACCACTGCTTACTTTTTTAAGAGAGATTGCGAAGGATACGCCGGTTCTTGATGTTATGATTGAAGCAAAACGCAAGGATGAAGCGTTATTTGGGCTGATGGATACGTTTAAGACTTTGACGGGGGAAGGCATCGAAATTCTAGATGGAGCTACCATTCGTGTACAGCCCTGACCCCAATTCGTACAATTTTGTGAATCAGGACTTTTGTGGGTAACCGATATGCTCCTGAAACGTTACTATAGTAAGCAAGAGTAAGTAAGTTGAATTTTCTATCCTGGTGTTCTCTTAGAAATGAGGAAAGTAGTGTGATTGTTTTGAATGAAAATCAGAAGACTCCTTATGTAGTTTCAAGTAAGAGTTATACGGCTGTTGCCATTAATGCTGCTGCGAAAACAGGGGAATGGATTAAGAGCAAAGTCGGTTCCAATCTGAAGATGTCGACAAAATATTCCCAGCAGGACCTTGTTACTGAAGTGGATAAAGGTGCGGAGCAAATGATCCGCCGATTAATTCTGACCCATTTTCCGGACCATGCTATTCTTGGTGAAGAAGGCGTAGAGCCAGGCCCGGATGCTTCTAATCTTGCTTTGCAAGCAGTAAAAGATGAGGAGTTTTTATGGATTGTAGATCCGGTAGACGGAACAACGAACTTCGTCCATGGATTCCCATTTTTCTCAGTTTCCATTGCGCTTGCTCATCACGGAGAGGTCATTGTAGGCGTAATCTATGATCCGATCCGAGACGAATTGTTTGTAGCTGAAAAAGGAAAAGGGGCTTATGTACATGGAAACCGTATGCAAGTGTCTTTAGAAGAACAACTTTCCGATGGACTTATAGCTGTCGGTTTTCCGCCGGACCCAAGCTTTGCCTTGCCTATGAATATGGCAGCAGTGCAGGCTCTGGCTCCCAAAGTCCGTAATTTACGAGCAGGGGGATCCGCTGCACTGCATCTTGCCTATGTTGCGGCAGGCAGACTGAGCGGATATACAGAGATTGGACTTAACCCATGGGATATCGCAGCAGGTGCCTTACTCGTTCAGGAGTCTGGTGGTATGGTAACAAGCACAGCGGGGCATCCTTATGATCTGTCGGTGCGCCATGTTACAGCAAGTAATGAAAAGCTGCATCACGAACTGATTACTGTCCTGAAAGAAGCGAAAGCTACAGGTATCGCAGGAGACAAGTAAAGGAGGAATGCAGATATGCCAGATTCACATGAACTTGAGAAGAAGCTGAGCGAGATGCTTACGGACGGTGAACCGGATTATGGGGATCCTGAGAAAAGAGAGCGGGAACAGGTCTCTCCTAAATACGAGATCCGAATTCAGACAGAGCTGGATCCAATCGTAGAAGAAACGATGAAATATCGCAGTATGGCTAAAGAAGTAGACGATCGTTATGACGCCTATATGGAAAAAGCCAAGCATTCTTCCATCAACAAACCTTTGGCTGAAAAAACAGATTCAGAAACAGAAAAATAAAGAAATTCTCAATAATCATAAGAAGTTCTCTCTTGAGGTGAAGAGAGGACTTCTTTTTTATTTGTACCCGTGATCCTACATAGGTGGTAAAATAAGGAATTAGGAAAAGGGGGCGACATATCATCTATGTTGAAGTGGACTAACGTTAGAAATAAGGTGAGAACATGTTCTGTATCGCTTATTGCGATTGGATTCCTTTTAGGAACAGGACCATTGTCTGCACAGGCACAGGAAATAACGAAGGAATATCGCATTGTAACGCTGGGAGATTCCATTACTGTCGGTTATGAGCCGGGTCTGGAGGACGTAAAAGCCGATCCTTATGGTTATGTAGAACGTCTGGAGGAGCAAGCCTTGCTGCATGGACGTGCGAAAGTTAGCAATTACGGCATTGCGGGATTAAAGACTTCGGGCCTTCTTCAGTTTACAGATTCCATTTCCAAGGGAGAGAAAAAGTCTTCCGAAGCCATTCAACCAGCACTGGTTGATCCGCGGGTTGATGATTTTACAGATCGGATAAAGCAGATTCAGACCGAAGTTACGGAAGCAGATGTCATCGCTATTACGATTGGTGGAAATGATGTATCGGAGCTGTTGGTTACAGGGGAAAGTCTCACAGATGCTCAGCTGAGTGAGCGAGTAAAGGAACTGCTGAGTCGTTATTCGGAGCAGGTAACCTCTTCAGTAAATGATCTGCATGCCTTAAATGAAGATGCTCTCTTTGTGATCGCGGATCAGTATCAGCCCCTCCCCAAAGTGGGAAATGAAGCTCTATACAACAAACTGATGGGTGCAGCCGCTTTATTTACAGATACGATTGATACGGTGGCATCCCAGCTGAACGAACAGGGAGTTAGAATAAAAGTAGCTCATGTGGCGAAGGAGTTTGTAGGAGGAGAGGGAACGATGACCCATATGATCAGGCATCGTGACTTTCATCCCAATCAATATGGATATGAAGCCATCGCTGAGGTATTTGCTAAAGTGATCTGGGGAGATTATGTAAAGCTTCAGACACCTGATCGGGAAGAGCCGATGAATATTTTCGTGAGCGGTAAGCAGCTTATTACTCCTTATAAACCTGTTCTTAAAAATAATCAGAACTATATTGCGATTCAGGATATTGTAGAAGCCGTATCCGCAGAATCCAAATGGGATAATCAGACGAAATCTACGAAAATCACATATGGTACGAAGACGGTAGAAATTAAAATGGGATCAAAGACAGTACTTGTGAATGATCAATCGATTCCAGTTGCGACACCAGCCTTTTTACAGAAAGTCGGTAAAGAATCCAAAACCTATGTGCCTCTTGCCCTTGTTGCAGAAAATCTTGGTTTTGATGTCCAGTATCAGTCCAAATTAAAAACGGTCTTTATCAATCCTTAGATTATGGTTCTGGAGAAATGAATGGAGGTTATCCCTAGAGGATAACCTTTTTTCACTTTCATCAAATCCAAACTGTACAATATACAGGAATTGGGTTTATAATCAAAATAAAGAAATTCAAAGAACAACACAGATTTAAATGTGGTAAGTTGTTATTTTTCCAAATGCAAAACAGATAGAGGAGGTAATTAAGTTTCTTTTCTTGCTTACAATTTAAAACGCTTACAATTTATTTTAGGTAGATAATTAATGATTGCTTCATCAGAAGGACAGCAGAGAATGTTTGTACACTAATGTACTGTTCCTTAAAAGGAGGCGCGTTTGTACATGAACGATTTACTGCAAATGGAACATATGAGTCAAGGATCAGCCTATTCATTACTAGATACGTCTTTACCCCTCTCAAAAGAAAAAAATATGGAAGCAGTCAGTAGACAGTCGATGATCGTCTATCAACTCTTGGAACTTGTTCATCGTCATTATGCAGATTCGGACATTTCACTCAATACAATTGCTAGACATCGGCTATATATGAATCCGGATTATTTAGGAAAAGTATTTAAGAGAATTACAGGAATCGGCTTCTCTCAATATCTCAATCAATATCGGATACAGCAGGCATGCAGTTACATGCGGCACAAAGATCAGGATGCGAAAATATTTGAGCTTGCAGAGTCATTTGGGTTTGGAAGGAATCCACAGTATTTCAGTCAAGTGTTTAAAAAGTGGACGGGGGTTACTCCCTCGGATTATCGAAGCAGAGCGAGATGAGGATAAAAAGATGAAGGAGATGAGGTCACTTCATGATTCATTATAAATTTGATTTTGGACCTGGAACTGCAGCAGAAGGCTATACTGGGGTTCTTCCGGATACGCTGTATCATGCGGAACTTGGTTATGGGTTTGAATCTATAGACCGAGTGTATGGGAGAGATCGCTCACAAGAGCAAGCCAATCCTGGATCATCTACGAAGACTTCAACTATTAAAAAACAACTCCAAGACCGTTTTTGCATCCCGCTTCATACAGCTTTTATCCTTGATGTTCCGCCAGGTACATATCGTGTTCATACGTTGATGGGCGACAACAATACCGAATCGATTACTGAGATTCGGGCAGGTGAAGGCAGACTCATGATGCCGCCTGTTCATACACAGCCTGGGCAATGGATTGAAGAAAAATTCAGTGTTGTCGTTCGTGAAGGCGAACCGTTACGACTTTCTTTTTCCGGTCCCGCTCCGAGGATTAATACACTCGAAGTAATGGAAGCAAATGAGACGCTTACCGTTTATATTGCTGGGGATTCCACGGTATGTGATCAGCCTGCATCAGGTTACCCCTATGCGGGATGGGGGCAGATGCTGCCATCCTTTTTCAAACATGATGTGGCGGTAGATAATCATGCGCATTCGGGACGCAGTACGAAAAGTTTCATCGATGAGGGACGACTGGATGCGATACTAACCAACATCAAAGCGGGAGACTTTCTCTTTATTCAGTTTGGTCATAACGATGAGAAATCAGATGTACTGAGAGGAACGAAGCCATTTACAACCTATCAGGAGTATTTGAGTAAATATATTGAGGCAGCTCGAGAGCGCGAAGCTCATCCCGTTCTTATTACACCAGTACAGCGCAGATACTTTAACGAAGATGGAACCCTCATGGATACACACGGGGATTATATTGTTGCTATGAAGGAACTCGCAGATAAGGAGAATGTTCCTTTGATTGATCTGGCTGCTCGCAGCAAGATTGTATTTGAACAAGCTGGGGTGGAAGCCAGCAAACTCGATTTCTTGTGGGCTTGGCCTGGCGAATATATTCATTTTCCTGCGGGAGTAGAAGATAACACACATTTCTCTCAGTTCGGGGCAAAAAGAATGGCTAGAATTGTAGCCGCCTCTATAGCTGAACTTGCAATTCATCCGCTGACTATGTTTTTGCGTTCACCGGAAGCTTTGAGAGACAGGTAATACCGGAAATAAACCTATCAGAAGGGAGATACGAGGATGAGCTCAATTAGACCGGAAGCCGCAAAAGGTAACACCGTATGGGTTATTCCAGATGGATACATTCCTCCGCAGAGCAGTGGTGCGCTTGAAAGTCATGAAAGTATTTGTGTCTTAAATATAGGAAGACAGGATGCAAATCTACGGATTACTGTCTTTTTTGAAGATCGGGATCCGCTCGAGTGTAATGTGACTAGGGTATCTGCTAGGCGAACTTCTCACATCAGGACGGCCAGCCTTCAGGCCGATGGGGAGTTTATACCGCTTGGTGTTCCTTATGCACTTATTGTGGAAAGTGATATTCCAATTATTGTTCAGTACAGTAGGCTCGATACATCTCAGCCTGAACTGGCACTCATGAGTGTGATGGCGTATCCCGTATAGGGTATAGGATTGAATCAAGGTTTATGTTTCTCTAAGACAGATACTTTATCATACGAAAAGAACCGCCCTACAGATCGTCTGAAGGGCGGTTCTTTTTCATTAGTGATTTATTTTTCTTTAGCCATGGCCTCAAATGATGAATCAGCAGCTGCAATCGTAGCTTCGATATCTGCATCGGTATGTTCCGTTGTCAGGAACCAAGCTTCGTATTTGGAAGGTGCGAGGTGTACTCCACGGTTCAGCATATGTTGGAAGAAGGAAGCGAATGCTTCGCCATCCGTATCCTGAGCTTCTTCATAATCCGTTACTGGATGATCGCAGAAATGAGTGGAGAATGAGCCGCGTACCCGGTTAATTGTCAGTGGAATTCCGTGACGATCCGCTGCTGCCTGGATTCCCTCCGTTAATTTAATGGTGAGACGTTCCATCTCTTCATATACACCTGGCTGGGAAAGTACTTCAAGGCATGCAATACCTGCCGAGATGGAAGCTGGATTCCCTGCCATAGTGCCTGCTTGATAAGCAGGTCCAAGCGGAGCCACTTGTTCCATGACTTCTTTTGACCCCCCATAAGCACCGATGGGAAGACCGCCGCCGATGATTTTACCAAGAGCCGTAAGGTCAGGTTTAATAAGGTCATGATTATCAAGCCCTGCATAGGTTTGCGTTGAACCATAGTGGAAGCGGAATGCGGTAATGACCTCATCATAGATAACGAGTGCCCCGTGATCATGTGCCAGCTTGCAGAGGCCTTCGAGGAAGCCTGGTTTTGGCATAACCATTCCGAAATTACCGACGATCGGTTCTACCATAACGGCAGCTACATCATGACCCCATTTTTTCAGTGCTTCTTCAAGTCCGCTCAGATCGTTGTAAGGAACCGTGATCACTTCCTGTGCGATACTTGCAGGAATCCCTGCACTATCTGGTATACCAAGAGTAGAAGGGCCAGAGCCTGCCGCTACAAGGACCAGGTCCGAATGGCCGTGGTAGTTACCCGCAAACTTGATGATTTTATTACGTTTCGTATAAGCGCGCGCTACCCGGATGGTGGTCATAACCGCTTCTGTACCTGAGTTCACAAAACGAACCTTATCCATGGAAGGGATCGCTTCTTTTAGCATTTTAGCTAATTTGATTTCGAGCACGGTAGGAGTACCGAGGAGCGTACCATTGGAAGCTGCTTCTGTAATCGCTTTGGTGATGTGTGGGTGAGCATGACCGGTAATAATCGGTCCGTATGCCGCAAGGTAATCAATATATTTGTTATCATCTTCATCGTAAAAATAAGCACCTTGTCCGCGTTTCATAAAGACAGGGGCTCCGCCGCCTACTGCTTTGAACGAACGAGAAGGGCTGTTTACACCGCCGACAATATGTTCAAGTGCTTCTGCATAGTACTGCTCAGATTTGGAACGATTCATTTGTATTCATCCTTTCTTTGAAGCAAGTCACCACAAGAGTATGGTATGTACAATGTAAAAGGGCAGCGATCTGCTGCCCTTACCAAGTTCGAATCTATTATAACATTTCCTTTTTGTGAAACCATAGCTCTCAGGAAGAGTCTGCGTTATTATTCTTCTCCACTGGCTGACTTATCAATCGTGGATTTGTTATCTGGCTCGGTTACCTGAGGATTCAGGACTTCTTGAACGTATGATTTTAGCTCATCCTTATCTCTAACGGTGAGGACGGCAGCACCACCGATTCGCTCTTCAACCAGAAGTTTCATAGGAGGAACTTGTTCGCTCCCTTGCATGCTGCTCTGATAACCTACAGAGGCCAGTTTCCACATGTCGTTAAGAGTTAGGTTGGTATCAATGTAAGGATTCACTTCATTAAGAATGGAAGGTAGTTTAGCTATAGAAGTCGTTGTTTGCATTTTATCAGCAATGGCTTTCAAGAGTTCACGCTGACGTTCAGTTCGAGAGAAATCGGACAAGGCGTCATGCCGGAATCGCACATACATGAGTGCTTTTTCACCATCGAGATGCTGCATTCCTTGTTTGAGATCAATATCATACTCATGCTTATCTGCTTTGCTTGTATACTTCATATCTTTTTCGACTTCAAAATCAACGCCCCCTACAGCGTCAACGAGTTCAATAAAGCCTTGGAAATCGGTATATAAATAGTACTGAATCGGAATCCCCAGCAGATCACCTGCTGCCTGCATAGCCACATTAGGACCATGAGTAATAGCTGTATTAAGCCGGTCTCTTCCGTATCCAGGGATGTCTGTATATGTATCACGCAGGAGAGAGAATAGCGATATTTTTTTGCTGACCGGGTTAAGGGAAGCGACAAGCATCGTATCTGAGCGAGGGACTTCACCTTCCGTTAGACCTCTGGCATCAACGCCCATAAGCAGAATGTTAACTGGTTCTTTACCTTCCCATTTCGGGGGATCTGGGGTGATTTCCTGATCTACCTTTTCTACGTTGTAAAAAGGAGAATTCTCTCCTTCTTTGTTCAAACCTTGTAGTTCGTTAACAACAGAAGTAAAATAATAAACTGCGAGTAAGGCGGCAGTAACAACGATTACTGCAAGAACCATCCATACGGTTCGTTTCGTCTTCCTGTTCATGTAACGTTCTTCCTTTCCATCTTACGGAATGAAGCCAGTTAGGGGCTCTGGCCGTGTGACTGCCTGCGCATAAGTAGTATGGTATAATTTTGGATGAATTAACACAATTTTCATTCAACAACTTCCATTATAATTTCTTTTATGGATACAATCAATTGATAGAAATACGGTAACTTTAAAGGAGATATGCATCATGAGTATAAAGATCGGTTCTGAAGCACCAGATTTTGTTCTACAGGGCGCTGGAGATCAGCTGGTGAAGCTGTCTGATTTTCGCGGGAAGCGGGTCATATTATATTTTTATCCAAAAGATATGACAGCGGGCTGCACAGATGAAGCGTGCCAATTTCGGGATGAACACACCTCATTTGAAGCGTTAAATACAGTAATCATAGGAGTAAGTGGAGATTCCTTAAAACAACATGAGAAGTTTATTGCGAAGTACAATCTGCCGTTCATTCTATTATCGGACGAGGATCATAAGGTGGCTGAATTGTATGATGTATGGCAGCTCAAAAAAATGTACGGCAAAGAATATATGGGCATCGTTCGTTCGACATTTGTCATTGATGAACAAGGAATACTTACGAAAGAATGGCGGAAAGTGAAAGTCAAAGGCCATATAGAAGAAGCATTGGAGTATATTAAACAAATGTAGCCTTTAGCGATACAGTGTGTGCGTTTTAGAACATCAGGACCGGCTCTTAGGAGTCGGTTTTTTATTTGCTTACTCATTCATCAACCCTCACAGGAAAATGTGAAACGCTTGAAATGCAAAAATATCTGTAAGTCTTTTTTATAAGAAACACTCATAGACTGAATATATAAATCTTAAAATCTATGAACAATTCATATAAAGACCATGGGGGCGAAGCGATATGAGAAGAATGGGTAAACAAAACAGATGGAAGAAAATCAGTTCTACATTAATCGCAGGATTTATCATTCTTTTAACGTTTGCTTTCGCTGATAAAGATTTTTTATCTGACGTAGTGAACTCCCGAGCTGTGATTCTAGATGAAGCAATAGACTCTGCAAGCATAGAAACAGTATCAAAAGTTGTACATACGGTAGTAACGAATGCCGCCATTCACACGAATCTAGAACAGGCTGTCCAAACGCAACCAGTGAATTACCTTTCTTTGACTGAACAAAAACAAGAAGCAGATCTCGCTCAGTCTCATTCGAAATCAGTTACAGCTCCAGTAGCAAAAACGGCCGCAAACAAAGTGTATTTAACATTTGATGACGGACCGGGTAAATATACAGAAGCTGTTCTGGATATTCTTGATAAATATGAAGTTTCTGCTACTTTCTTCGTATTAGGAAAGCAAGTCGAAGTGTATCCTGAATTAATTAATCGTATGCATGAAAAAGGATATGTCATTGGGAATCATACTTATGATCATAAATATGATAAGCTGTACAGCTCCTTCCCTGATTTTTGGAAACAGATCAAACAAACAGAGGAAGCGGTAAGGCGTATTACAGGAGAACGACCGCAGCTTGTTCGTGCTCCTGGGGGAACCTACGGTCATTTTGACACCACTTATTTCGAACTCATGAAACAAGCAGGTTATGTGGTTACCGACTGGAATGTCGATAGTGGAGATTCGCTTAAAAAAGATGTACCTGCTAAGGAAATTATAAAGAATGCAACAAAGTCAGCAGTGAGTGGTGATCGGATCGTATTATTGCATGATGGAGGGAGCCATGCGGAGACGGTAAAAGCGTTACCTGCCATCATTGAATATTACCAAGCGCAAAATTATGAATTTGCAAGCCTGAATCCCGCGGAGAAACCAGTTCAGTTTCAAGTGAAAACGCAAAATTCTAAAGACAAAATGATTCAGCCAAGCAAAGAATGGATAAATAATCATATCACTGAGAATGCGGCTCTATTTGATACGGGCCCTTCACTTGTGATTGAAGCAGGGAAACTTGTGACAAAGCTTGCGCCTGGTGAATATCAGGAAGAGCAAGGCGAACTTCTTGTTCCGCTTCGAGTTCTTGTGGAGCGATATGGAGGTACAGTGAAGTGGAACAGTACGGATCGGTATGCCACGGTTAAGTGGGCTGGGCATGAAATTACTGTGAATCCAGCACAGCAACTACTTGACTCGATAGAAGGTCATGTAGAGATGAAGTCAGGTTCCCTATGGGTTTCTCTTCGAGATCTTCTTTCCGCCGCAGATTATAAGATCAAGTCCATCAATCGAAATCAAGATGAACTTATCATAAAAGCGAGTTGATCTGCGTATTGGGTTCAGTGATATAGGGAAAGATGAATGCTGCCACTTGAGCTAGAAGAGTTTTATAAATAATTCTTGACTATGAGCTTTGATTTTTATATGTTTATTACACGGTTTGGCTGATCATCATATCAGTTAAGCAGGAACGTGATTAAAGGGGAGTAGCTGTTACAGCAAAGTCGTCAGTTCGGGAGAAAATCCCCGGCTTTGTTGGCAACCATTCGTTGTTAGCGAGACCTTTACCACACTCTGTGGTAGAGGTCTCTTTTTTGTTGGAGACCTTTGCCAAGCCGGCAAGGTCTCTTTTTATTTTATTATTTTAGGAGGATGTTTTTATGGATTTATTCTTAGAGTATGGCTGGGTACTTCTTGTACTCATTGTACTAGAAGGGCTGCTTGCCGCAGATAATGCGCTAGTCCTTGCCATTATGGTTAAACATTTACCAGAAGAAAAACGTAAGAAAGCTTTGTTTTATGGTTTAGTGGGGGCCTTTTTCTTCAGGCTGGGATCCTTATTCCTGATCTCCTTCTTAGTTGACGTTTGGCAGGTACAGGCGCTTGGTGCGATCTATCTCCTGTACATTTCCATTAACCACACCATCAAGCATTTCCTTAAAGGAAGAACGAAGACGGATGAGGCACAAGATTCACCGAAAAAGGCCAAGAAACAATCTGGCTTCTGGATGACCGTATTTAAAGTAGAAGTTGCGGATATTGCTTTTGCTGTTGATTCTATTTTGGCAGCTGTTGCTTTGGCTGTTGCACTACCTCCAAGTGGACTACCGAACATCGGCGGCTTGGACGGAGGACAATTCATTGTCATCTTCCTCGGCGGATTTATCGGACTCATCATTATGCGTTTTGCAGCAACCTTCTTCGTGAAGCTCCTGCAACAACGTCCGGGCCTCGAAGTCGCGGCATTCCTTATCGTAGGTTGGGTAGGGGTTAAGCTTGCAGTGATTACTCTAGCGCATCCTGATGTTGGCTTAATCGATTCTCACTTCCCGCATAATAGCATCTGGAAAATCTCATTCTATTTTGTTCTTGTAGCGATTGCTGCACTTGGATGGTTCCTTTCGTCTAAGGTAGAAATTACAGATGATGAGAATGCGATTAAAGAAGTCGAAGAACAACAGCCTGCAAAAGATACAGACACATCAAAATAATCGAATATCATGCCTTATATGAAAGTCTGGAGATTCTCTCCAGGCTTTTTTTGTTTGAATTTCGATGTCTATTTACTCTATGTGAGGGGAATACTAGCAAACATAGAGTAGATGAAAAAATGAGTGATACTGCGGATATAGGAGGAGTTTGAGCCATGGAATATACGAAGTCTAGTGAATATGCTGCGGAGTTGCTTGAGAGAGTGACTCAGCGAGTAGAGAGCGTCATTGTAGGGAAACGGGAGGAAGTTCGATTCATTCTTATTGCGATGCTGTCTGGAGGGCATGTGCTACTAGAAGACGTGCCAGGTACGGGCAAAACAAAGCTGATTCGAACACTGGCTTCCTGCCTCTCGGCAAGTTTTGGACGAATTCAGTTTACGTCTGACGTGATGCCTTCTGATGTGACAGGAACTTCTGTATATAAACCGATGACGGGGGAGTTTGAATATCGTCCGGGTCCGGTTATGGCAAACATTGTTCTTGGGGATGAGATCAACCGTGCTTCTCCTAGAACTCAGTCAGCACTGCTTGAAGCTATGGAAGAGAAGAGTGTTACTGTGGATGGGGTGACTTATGCATTACCGAGGCCTTTCCTACTGATGGCTACTCAGAACCCGTTGCAGTTTGAAGGCACTTATCGTCTTCCGGAAGCTCAGCTTGATCGTTTTCTTATGAAGTTAAGTCTTGGATACCCTGGTATTGATGAGGAAATCGAGATCATGAATCGGCAGGAGTCAGGTTCTCGTTCTTTCATAAAACCTGTCATGTTAGCAGAAGAACTTGTTAAGATGCAGCGTGAAGTTTCTGGCGTTTTTGTAGATCCTGTAATAAAAAAATACATTGCTGAATTCGCTGCTGCATCACGCACACATAAAGACCTTTTACTCGGGATCAGTCCGAGAGGGAGTCTGGCATGGATGATCGCTTCTCAAGCAGCCGCCTATCTGAATGGCCGAACCTATGTCATTCCTGATGATTTGAAGGAAGTTGCCTTGCCTGTCTTAACTCACCGGATTCGTACTCGTTATGAGATTGTGCAAGCTTCTGATGGCGAGCGTATCGTAACGGACTTGTTGCAGCACATACCTATTCCCGTTCAGTCCTCAAGAATGAGGGGGTGAGTCTATGTGGAGAACCATGATTAGTCCGCTGTTTATGATTTTACTTACAGGCCTTCTTTTTTCTCTATACCAGATTCAAGGCGGAGAGACTCTGCTATTCCTGTTGGTATCTTGCATGATCTTGACCTGTTACGGTGTATTAGCTCAGTTTATCGGTCCTCGGCGTGTTCACATCACAAGAGAATTTCAGCCCGGCAGAGTGACAGCAGGAGAGAGAGCAGAAGTTAGAATTAGTGTCACCATAAATAGCTGGGTACCTTTATTGTGGTTAAAGATTGAAGAAGAGGCCGTTCCTTTCAAACATACTCATATCATTTTTCCTCGCAAACGCAGCTATGATTGTTCTTATTCTTATCATCTAAAAGCAGTACACCGAGGAGTGTATTCTTATGAATACTGTAAAATCACATGGGGAGATGCATTCGGCTGGTTTACATGTAGCAGACGTGTACATGTGCCGGGAGAGCTGATTGTGCACCCTTCCTTCCACCGAAGTCATCCGGGATTAGAAGAAGGTTACGGAGAATCTCTACATCAGCAGCAAACCCGAAACAGTGTGGTAGAAGAGTGGAAAGGGTACGAAGTGAGGGAATATACCCCTCGTGATGGATTTCGTTCTATACACTGGAAAAGCTCCGCAAGAAAAGGAAAACTTCAAGTTCGAATTCCAGAAAAAAGTGAAGCGAATAAAATATATCTCCTGCTAGATAATGGACTAGATTCCTATATGCATAGGGGGAAAGATCAAGTAAATGAACTGTCATGGAAGGCCTATGATTCGGCAATCTCACTTTGCGCAAGTATGCTAAGAAGTGCCTATAACAAGGGAGTAACGCCCTTTATAGCCACCTATTTTGTTCAATCGGGGAGAGCAGTGTTTCAAGGGGATAATTACACGAGTGAAGCCGCATTTTCTACCGATAAAATGCTCCATCAGTTGGATTTTTTAGCACGGTTGGAACCAGGAGAAGGGTTACGAAATACGCTGGATGTCTCCTTACCTGCAGGGTCAGAAGTATACATGGTCACTGGCAGCTTAAATGAGCAAAATTCGAAGCTGGCTAGAGAGCTGAATGCACAAGGAGTACGTGTTCGATTTTATGAAATGACAGATTGGAAACAGGAAAATAAGACACATCAAACTAAAGGAAACTCGTTAGCGGCAGAGCTAGAGAAGGAACAGATTCGTGTGAAGACGATCGCTTCTTTTTCTGAGATTGTCTGAGTATGGGAAGGAGGAATACGGGTGGAGACAACAGATCTAAATAGGAAGGAAAAAGGATATATCGAACCTTGGTTATACCGTGCCGGCATCTCTTTTTTGCTATATATCATGTTTATGGATTGGCTCATGCCCGCTGGCTTCGGGGACCAGCCCGACATTACTGCTTCGATGAGGACCATGTTCCTCCTTACGGCAGTACTCCTTCTAGTCGGCAGTCTGCATATTTCACAAAAATACATGGTGTTTATGAGAGTGGTTTGTGCTCTGTTTTTTTTATGGTGGATGCTGGTCCCATCTGCAGGAGGGAGCTGGGTATTTAATTATGTCTATACGCTTCAAAGCGATATCGCAAGCTGGGGGAGATCAGGGCATTTTCGGAATGTGAGTGAAGAAACAAGAGCGGTCTTCGTTGTGATCGGATGGACGCTTTTTGTGACCTCCGTTCAAATGTTGGCTATTCAGCTTCGGACCGTGCTTCTGTTTGGTGTGGTTACGATTGTCTATTTACTCTGCATGGAAATGCTGAGCGGTATCTATTCCCCAGGCGGGATGATACGTACGGTTTGTTGTTTTCTGTTGATACAATCCCTTTTGCAACTGCCAAGATTATTAGGAACAGCAAAAGTGCTGGTAAAGGATAAAAAATTGCATCTGATTTGGACGGGGACAGCGATTGCGACAGTGCTTTTAACGACTTACATGACATCGTCCATTGCTTCTGCAATTCCTGCGAAATCAGAAAATAAAGAAGTGCTGACAAGGATTTGGGATCAGATCTCTGAGTGGTCAAGTCCTGACACTGATACAAATGCAGTACCTACTTTTTCAACTACAGGTTATGATCCGGCGGGGAGAGACATGGGAGCTCCGCTTGTTCAGAGTAATGCCGTATATTTTACGGCAACGAGTCCTATTCCAACTTACTGGAGAGGTCAATCTCGAAGTATCTACGACGGGAGAAGCTGGAAGCTGAATGAATCAGCAGGTCAATCCTTTGAATACATCAGTACTGAGCAGAGAGTGAGAGAGGATGAAATTGAAGAAAATCCGTATTTTCAAATCGTGAAACAGACAATTAGCCTTGAGGAACCTGCTAAGGGCGGATCTGATATTTTTGTAGGAGGAGTTCCTCTGCGATTAGTAATCGGAGATAGAGACAACACAAGGAAAGAGAACAATTTATCAGGAAATCAAAATGGATCGAACTTTCCTTACATATGGAGCGATTTATCTTCAGGTAATCTAAGATTTGATGATAAGCAAAACGCTCAGCCGATTCAGCATTATAGTATGGATGTACTGATTCCTGTACAAGACAAAACGGTGCTTCGTAAAGCGGAGGGAGAAGATCCCGCTTCGATCCAGAAGACGGATCTTCAGCTTCCTTCTAGTTTACCTGCGAGGGTCACGAAGCTGGCAGATTCAATAACCAGCGGTACAAGTACTCGTTATGACGCAGTGATTGCTATATCCGAATATCTACAGTCGAACTATACGTACACACTGAATACCCGTGTACCAGCGGTGGATCAAGATTTTGTGGATGACTTTCTGTTTGTAACCAAGAAAGGGTATTGTAATCATTTTTCTTCTGCCATGGTTATTCTCCTGCGGAGTAATGGGATCCCTGCGAGATATGTGCAGGGGTTTGCTCCAGGTCAGCGAGACGAACAGCAGCCGGACAAGTACACGGTTACTCAAGGGGATGCACACTCCTGGGTGGAAGTGTATTTTCCGGGGGCCGGCTGGTTTCCATTTGAAGCAACACCGGGCTTTGATCCGGCGGCTGAACTGCAAGCTGCATCTGCTGCGGATGAACCGGCACCGGGGTCTAGGAAGGATGGCGAGTTTGAAATAGATCTGAGTCAGTTGATGGCTCTCTTTCAGACAGGGCTAAGAAGCGTTGCTCAGCCGAATATACTTGCATGGGCTGTTGTTGCGATGTTACTGCTCGCAGCAGTTATTACAGCGGGGCGTGTTTACGGACCGGTCATACAGCTCCGGCTTCGGATGATTTGGCCGCGCCGGACCTTTCCAGACCGGGAGCATCTACTTCACATAGGTGCTCCCGTTTGGGATATGCTCGCTAAGCGTTACGGTGAGCGGGCCAGCGGACTTACGCTGCGGGAATATATCGAAGGGCTGCCTGTGGAAGAGGACGCCCTGCGTGAGGAAGTGCGGCAGTTCGCCAAAGACTGGGAAACGATGGTCTATAGTCCGGTGGGTCCTTCCCGAGGAGAGAGCATTGCTTTTTTACAGTGCTGCTTGCGGATGGCTAAAGTTTTGTGAATAATTCCCTTAAAAGTAATAAGTAGAGTTGGAGGTATGACTACCTTTTATAACATACATTTTTTTACAAAATTTTATTAATAAGAAGAAAGCGAGCTTTCCTTGACGTCAGGTTTTGTCGGCAAGTATAATTAATCTCATTGAATTGAGGGAGGCACGGTAATGATAAAGCCAAATGAAATTGTTGTTGTTCTAGATTTCGGGGGACAGTATAACCAACTAATCGCAAGAAGAATCCGCGATCTCGGAGTATACAGCGAGTTGCTTCCATATAACACACCTGCAGAGAAGATACGTGAACTTGCACCAAAAGGTATCGTATTCTCCGGTGGACCATCCAGTGTATACGCTGAGAATGCACCGCATGTAGACCCTGCTGTTTATGACCTGGGATTGCCGATTTTCGGGATTTGCTATGGTATGCAGATGATGGCCCAGCAATTAGATGGTAAAGTAGAACGTGCTCACAAACGTGAGTATGGTAAAGCAGATGTTTTGTTTAACGAAGGATCTGACCTTGTAGCAGGTCTTGAATTGAATCAAACGGTATGGATGAGTCATGGAGATCACGTTGTTTCCTTGCCTACAGGTTTTAAACTTGATGCGGGAACAGAAAGTGCTCCGATTGCAGCAATGAGCCATCCAGAACGCAAATTTTATGCAGTTCAGTTCCACCCAGAAGTGCGCCATTCTTTGAATGGTAACGATATGATCCGTAACTTCCTATATAACGTGTGCGGTTGCGAAGGCAACTGGAGCATGGAGACTTTTATCGAAGACAAAATCAATGAAATTCGTGAACAAGTTGGCGACAAAAAAGTGCTTTGTGCCCTCAGCGGCGGCGTTGATTCTTCTGTAGTAGCAGCACTGCTTCACAGAGCAATCGGTGATCAACTTACTTGTATGTTTATCGACCACGGTCTTCTTCGTAAAGGAGAAGCAGAGAGCGTAATGGAAACTTTCGTAGGTAAATTCGATATGAAAGTTGTTAAAATTGATGCTCGTGAACGCTTTATGTCCAAGCTTGCTGGAGTAGATGATCCGGAACAAAAACGTAAAATTATCGGTAACGAATTTATTTACGTATTTGAAGAAGAGTCCAGCAAATTTGATGATTTCACATTCTTGGCACAAGGAACACTTTATACAGATATCGTAGAAAGTGGTACAGCTACAGCGGAAACAATCAAATCTCACCACAATGTAGGCGGACTTCCTGAGAACATGAAGTTTAAACTTATTGAACCGCTGAACGCACTCTTCAAAGATGAAGTACGTAAAGTCGGTGAAGAATGTGGATTGCCTGAAGAGATTGTATGGCGTCAGCCATTCCCAGGTCCAGGTCTAGCGATCCGTGTACTTGGCGAAGTAACAGAAGAAAAACTGAAGATTGTTCGTGATTCTGACTACATTTTGCGTGAAGAGATCATTAAAGCTGGTCTTGGCCGCGAAATTTGGCAGTACTTTACGGCTCTTCCTAACATGAAGAGTGTAGGGGTTATGGGCGATGCTCGTACGTATTCTTATACGGTAGGTATTCGTGCAGTAACATCCATCGATGGTATGACAGCAGACTGGGCACGTATCCCTTGGGACGTGTTAGAGAAAATCTCTGTTCGTATCGTTAACGAAGTAGATAACGTAAACCGTATCGTTTATGATGTAACTTCCAAACCACCTGCAACGATTGAGTGGGAATAGGTTAACAGTTACAATATATTAAATTTAAAACTCTCTATTATTTGCTAGACAAGCGAATAATAGAGAGTTTTTTTTGTAGAACGAAGATTGCTGAGCCGACAGTAAAAGATTCCTCATAAATAATTCATAAATGTTTCTCATATGTGCACCTATTATCTAGCTCATGATTGATTTCTTTCGTGTAATGGTTTGTTATCGTGACACCATAGCACACAGATCAGTCATGAGTTTTTTTGTTTATTGAGCAATACTTCATAGTAAAAACGGGATTATTGAAATTACTTGTAGGAAATAACAAGTTATGATAAATTGAACTTGTCTAAAAACTATACAAGTTAAACAAACAGCATAATTATCTACTAAAAGGAGCAAATGAAAATGATGACTACCAAAGAGACCCCTCATATTAAACCAAACGGAGTAGAAATAGCTGAAACAGTTCTATTGCCTGGAGATCCTCTGAGAGCCAAGTTTATTGCAGAAACCTTTCTGGAAGATTATAAGTGCTTCAACGAAGTAAGAGGAATGCTCGGGTACACGGGTACTTACAAAGGAAAAAAAATCTCTGTTATGGGTACAGGAATGGGACCAGCAAGTATGGGGATTTATTCTTGGGAATTAATCAATGTGTTCGGGGTTAAGAATTTAATCCGAATCGGTACTTGCGGTGCAATGCAAAAAGACATTGAACTTTATGATGTTATTTTTGGTATGGGAGCTGCAACAGATTCTAATTATGGTCATCAATTTAATTTACCTGGACAATTTCCACTAACTGCATCCTTTGAACTTTTGGAAAAAGCGAAAAAAATTGCAGACGATAAAGGTCAAAAAGTTCATATTGGTAATATTTTATCAAGTGAAATTTTCTATAATGCGGATACGACATCGAACAAAAAATGGCAGGACGTAGGTATTATGGCTGTCGAGATGGAATCTGTAGCACTTTATTGGAATGCGATTAAAGCTGGTGTGAATGCACTATGTATTCTAACGGTGAGTGATCACCTGATTACAGGAGAACAAACGACTTCCGAGGAACGCCAAACTGCATTTACGAACATGATGGAGATTGCATTAGAGTTAGCCTAGTGCATAATTCATTACTTTAAGGATTCATATATAAAATATAAATATGCCGCCTGCACTTCCTAATTAGTGGTGAGTGCAGGCGGCAATAATATAACGAAATACGTAATCTAATGCATTCAAGGCAGTTAATTAAAAGAAAGACTGTTTACTTTCAAATAATGAATGTAAGCGTTATTATCCATCTTTGTTTTAGGCAGCAGGAGATACTTGGAGGTATACTATGAACCATTCAATTAAAAATAAACCAGTAGTTAACTTAGGGAAAATTGTACCTGCTATATTGCTATTAATGATTTTTTCACTCGTAATCGATAACTCTTTTAAGATTATTTCTCCTGATTTAGTAGAGTATTTCGGAGTTTCAGCAAGTACGGTAAGTTGGCAAGTAACCCTTGCAGGACTAGTTATTGGGATTGGCGCAGTTGTTTATTCCTCTCTATCTGATTCCATTAGTATACGAAATCTACTAACGGTAGGTATTTTACTTATTTGTGTAGGCTCTCTACTTGGTTATGTTACACATACGAATTATTGGCTGATTGTATTTTCGAGAATTATTCAAGCTGCTGGTTTAGGTGCAACGGAAACCCTATACCTCGTTTTCATTACAAAATATGCTTCTGAAGCAGAACAGAAAAAATATATGGGATTCAGTACAAGTAGTTTCCAACTTGCTACCGTGATTGGTACATTAACAGGTGGATTCGTAGCGACCTATCTTGAGTGGCAGAATTTGTTTTTGATTCCTTTGCTTAGTTTATTATTGTTACCTTCTATTCTTAAGCACTTGCCAAAAGAAGAAAATAAGAAGAATAATCTAGACTTCATAGGGCTTTTCTTCGTTGCACTGATTGCTACTTCAATTATGCTGTATATGTCTTCTTTCCATTGGGGGCTATTCATACTCTTCATTGTCTCCGTGATCGTTTTCTTATTGTATATTAGCAAAAATAAGAATGCCTTTATCACCATTGATTTCTTTAAAAACAAACAATTTTTATTTGCTTTATTGGTCGCATTTGTGATTAATACGTTATATTCTGCGTACGCACTGAACACACTTTCATTTTTATTAACAAGCGTATATGACATACATCTAGATAAGGTGTCTTTAATGTTCATACCTGCATGTTTACTAGCTGCATTTGTGGGTGCTCTATCTGGTAAAATAGGAAAGTATTTAAATAGTAAGCAGTGTGTTTATCTAGCCTTCAGTATCATTGTTATCAGTTTATTACTTGGTGCCTTCTTTATCAAAGCATCCATTGCTGTATTTGTGATATCCCTAATCTTATTCTCTTGCAGTTTTGCACTGCTATATGCTCCACTTATTGATATTAGTCTGAGAAATGTACCTGCTGAAAAATCGGGGACTGCATTAGGCTTCTACAATTTATGTCTCAATATCGCAATGTCCGTTGGTTTCAGTTATTCGGCTTTGTTGATTGATAAGAAGGATTTACAATTCGGCTTTTTACGCTTTGTAACAGATGAACCAACCGCACTGAACTATAGCAGTATTATCATTATTCTAGCAGCGATTGCTGCAGTATCGATCGTATTGTTCTGGTTCTTATTAGGTCGAAAAATAGATAAACGCACTCCACAGAACTAGAGAAAGGAAGGGAATAGAATGAAAAAATTTAAACGAGTACATTTGATCGTCATGGATTCCGTTGGAATTGGAGAAGGAAAAGATGCGGCAGAGTTTAATGATGCAGGTTCTCATACCCTATTGCATATTGCTGAACATATGAACGGATTACATCTGCCTAACCTAGCCAAATTGGGGCTTTCCAATATTGAAGAAATCTTAGGGGTACCAAAAGCAGAAAAACCCCTTGCTTATTACACTAAATTACAAGAAAAATCAGTAGGTAAAGATACAATGACAGGTCACTGGGAAATCATGGGCCTGAATATTGATAAACCATTTAATGTGTATCCAAATGGATTCCCAGATGAATTAATTAAACAGATCGAAGAAATAACAGGCCGAAAAGTAGTAGCGAATAAACCGGCAAGCGGAACAGCAATTATTGAGGAGTATGGCGAACATCAAATGAAAACAGGGGATTTGATTGTTTATACCTCTGCCGACCCCGTTCTGCAAATTGCAGCTCATGAAGAAATCATTCCGCTCGAAGAGTTATATGATATTTGTGAAAAAGTTCGGGAGATCACAAAAGATCCTGCCTATTTAATCGGTCGTATCATCGCGAGACCTTATGTAGGAGAACCTGGGAACTTTAAAAGAACATCCAATCGTCATGATTACGCATTAAAACCTTTTAATAAAACCGTTATGAATCATCTGCAAGACGGGGGTTATGATGTAATTGCCATTGGTAAGATCAATGATATCTTTGATGGCGAAGGAGTTACCGAGTCCATTCGTACGAAAGACAATATGGATGGCATGGATAAGCTGCTTGAAGTGATGAAGAAAGATTTTACAGGAATGAGCTTTTTGAATTTGGTTGATTTTGATGCATTGTACGGTCATCGCCGCGATCCAGAGGGATATGGGAAAGCATTAGAGGAATTCGATAAGCGATTAGATGAAGTGTTTGAAACACTCCGTGAGGATGACTTACTAATTATCACAGCTGACCACGGGAATGATCCAACATTCCAGGGTACAGATCATACTCGTGAATTTATTCCAGTCTTGGCCTATTCGAAACAATTAAAAGACAGCGGAAAATTACCTGAGAATGATACATTTGCGGATATTGGTGCTACGATAGCAGATAATTTTGATGTAGATATGCCAGAATACGGTGAGTCTTTCTTGCCATTCCTTAAATAATTAAATTACTTCGCATAAACCTCCAAACCTTTTTTTGGAGGTTTATGTGTTATTATTGAAGAAAATTACAATTTTATCGACATTATTCGGCCATTCATTCCTATCATCAGCAGTTTGAATATAATAAAAAAGGACACAAAATATATGAATACCAATAAACTAGATAAACTAAAACGGCCGCTTTATATCAATGTATACGATGAGCTTCTTCTTCAGATTACAAAAGGAGAATACCTGGCAGGCAGCCAGTTACCCTCAGAACCGGATTTAGCAAGAAAGTTAGGGGTTAGCCGTGCAACACTCAGACAAGCATTAATCCTTTTACAAGATGATGGATTAGTAAGAAATATACGTGGTAAGGGAAACTTTGTACTAGAATCTTCTTATAGACAAGAGGATGTTCAATTAGAAAAACTAAGTAACCCGATGCATAAATGCCACATCAGTACGTTTGATCAAATCGATATACATTATCGGTTAGACCCGGAAACAGAACATACGAAACAAGTTTTAAAGAGCGATTCATCTTCCGTACTAGCTTTAGAACGTTTGTATAGAAAGGGAGGCAAGTTACTTGCTTACGCTTTTACTTTCATATCCATGCAAACAGTAGAAAGTTTATCTCTGGACCTGGGTAATAAGGAACAGTTGCTCGAATTTCTAGAGCAGGAAGCCTACGTAATCGCTAACCACGCAAATATTGAAATAAAATTTACACATACCATGAATCTAGCAGATCGGAAAGAAAAGTTAATTGGGCAATACGAGTGCTTCTTATTACTGGAAACTCTTCACACCAAAACAGAGGCTGATCCGCCGCTAATGTATAATAAATTCTATCTACCACAGCAGTTCTCGAATATAAAGTTAAATGCATATAAGTGAATCAATTTCATAATACCTTTAGCTGCTTTAATCAGGAGTATATATAGATCAAAATGTTTCTGTTTGTCTATATATAGTTACAAATTTATCGTTTTAATGAGTTGTGAAATTGATTCATGTGAGTATATAAAAAGCACACGTAACACCTAGAAGACTAATAGCCCAGTAGTCTCTGTAAGTTAGAAAACGCCGTATGTCCGTTCGGTAGAAAAAAGTAGAAGTCTCTGATGTAGAGGCTTCTTTTTTAGTTCTATTTTTATTCTTACATAACATAAATTAGTTTCATGAAAAAATGGTGAATGGTTTTCAACACTTACGCAAAAATGAAATATACGAACATTACACGCCTAGTTAGATATTAATATTCGCTTTTTATATTGACAATCGTATCTATCCCTCCTAGAATAAAAAATGAAAAACGAATAAACACATGCTTTTTCGTATAATTTCGGGAATTGGCCTGAAAGTTTCTACGAGATCACCATAATGATCTGGCTACGAAAAAAGATAATGCAATGGAATGACGAACTAAGGGTTTCGAAGCATCTGAGATCAACAACAAGATGTTGAAACTTTTAAGGATTCCTGCGTGTCTTTTTCAGCGTTAGCCCTTGAAGATCAATTTCTTTGAAGGGCTTTTTGTCGTTTTGAAGTTTATTCGACTTATCTCTAAGGGGGAGTATTCGGATTATGGAGAGTTTCTTTAAATTAAAGGAACGCGGAACAAATGTCAGAACAGAGATTATTGCAGGTTTAACAACGTTTATGACCATGGCGTACATTCTGATAGTAAACACGATCTTTTTAGGTGAGAGTGGGGCAGGTATACCAGATAATGCCGTCTTTTTTGCAACAGCGGTGGGCGCTGGACTAATGACGATCGTAATGGGCCTTTTTGTAAATGTTCCGATTGCTCTTGCTCCGGGTATGGGTCTTAATGCATATTTTATGACGGTTGTACTGAGCTCGAACGGTATGATTACATGGCAGGCTGCGCTGGGTGCAGTCTTTATCTCAGGTCTAGTGTTCATTCTACTGACCGTAACGAAGATTCGCCAGAAACTGCTTGTTGCTGTACCAGATAGTATAAAAACAGCAATAACCGTTGGGATTGGATTATTTGTAGCAGTAGTTGGACTAAAATTGAGTAATTTAGTTGTAGCGAATGTGAACGCTAATACGGATATATCACAACCTGTTGCAGGAGGAAGTTTCAGTCTTGCTTTTGGTAACCTGACACATGCAGACGTTCTTCTCACCCTGATTGGATTACTTATTATTGCGATCCTTATGGTTCTGAATGTGAAAGGTGCTATGCTCATCGGGATCGTAGTTACTACTATTATTGGTATTCCAATGGGAGTAACCGACCTCAGCGGTCTCAGCGGTTCGAATTGGATTCCATCTTTCAGTGGTCTTGCAGTAGGGCAGTTAGATATCATGGGCGCTCTAAAACTTGGTTTGTTCGAAATTATCTTTGTCTTCACTTTTGTAGAGTTGTTTGATACATTTGGCACCCTTGTTGGAACATCTACACGGATGGGACTAATGAAAGATAAGGAGAAGGGCGAGAAGATTGTCGGAAAAGCAATGCTTGTTGATGCTGCTGGTGTAAGCGCAGGCGCTGTGCTTGGTACAAGTACGATTACAGCATTCGTAGAAAGTTCGGCTGGTGTTGAAGCGGGGGGACGTACAGGACTGACTTCCGTAACAACGGGGATCATGTTCCTTCTGGCTTTATTCATCGCTCCTCTAGCGCTGGTTGTACCTTCGGCAGCTACAGCACCTGCTCTGATCATTGTGGGTGTGCTGATGATGAGTCAAGTTCGTAATATCGATTGGGATGATTTCCTTCAAGCATTCCCTGCATTTTTAACAATTGTTATGATGCCATTTACGAATAGTATCGCCAACGGTATTTCACTTGGTATTATCTCTTACGTTGTTCTTGCCACATTCTCTTCTCTAGCTACAAGCCGTAAGGTGAAAATACATTGGCTGATGTGGATCTTGTTCGTCATTGTTATGGCAAGATACATTTTCATCGGCTCGGAGTAAAATAAAACATAGATATAATAGTAGTTAATATGGGAAAGCCTTGCTCTTTGGAGTAAGGCTTTTTTTGTGTTCCTTCTATATAGAAGGAACAGGAGAGAGCATAAGATGAATTACTATCATTTTTACTTCAAATAATAGAGTAGAAATCAATCTAGTGATTTTTTAAAAAAAAGGGTTGCATTCTATTATTCAACATGGTATATTCTAATTCCGGCCAAGAAGTTAGCCAGTAAGCAACACACTGAATAACAAGCTTCGTAAATGAAGTTAAAAAAACTTCGAAAAAAAGCTTGCATTTCTGAACCGGACATGATATTATATAAGAGTTGCTGACGACGAAAGTTGTTAGCGAGATTGATCTTTGAAAACTGAACAACGAGGAGTTTTACGCAAGTAAAACTCATGAGTGAATTAATACAATTTCAACTTGTTGGTCATAACAAGTTGAATAGAGAACTTTTAGTTCTCGTCAGCATTTTCTAAATGAGCATATCGCTCTTTTCAATAACTTTATTGGAGAGTTTGATCCTGGCTCAGGACGAACGCTGGCGGCGTGCCTAATACATGCAAGTCGAGCGGAGTCGATGA
>NZ_JACSQL010000050.1 GCF_014836635.1 Paenibacillus gallinarum
TTGTCCAATGAGGAGGATATCCATGGAGAAGTTATATGAAAGCTTAAATCAATTTAGTGAAAAGGACCTGCGAATGTACTTTTACAATTTATTGAATACAGTTGATCGCTATTGTAAGGACGGTAACTTCGAAGAAAAAAATTTAGCAGAAGGACTTGTTAACATACTTCAAAACAATTTAAATGAAGTTCGCAACCATCAATTACAAAAGGATGAACTCCAACAATACGTTCATCTAGTTTTCAGTCTCTCTGATGCAGGTTCGCTAAAAGTCACACTCAATAAAATCGGAAAACAAACTCAATGTAAAGTCCTAGCATTCAATGATTGGTTCTCAATCGGACCAATATCTAATTTAGATACAACAACTGGACAACAGAATAGGTGCTTTTGGTTAATGGAATACGATGAGGCTTTCAGATATGGTCAGCATTTCAACCAAGAGCATCAGCTTGACAATATGGTAAAAGTAGTTAAAGACATTCCCGAAAATAAAACCATCGTTATTTGGTGTGCTGATAATGCACATGATCAAACAGGATTACGCTTTGTGTTGCATTTGTTGAGAGAACGAAAACAGCCAGTTAATGTTGTAAATGTAACGGAGATCGTTAAAGCTACTAAGCTACAAAACAAAGAAGGAGTTCCCTATGCTAGAAGTTTAATTGATCACGAGCATTTTCAGGAAATAGTGAGAAGCTACTTTAAAGGTGTTCCACTTGATCCTAGTCAAAGAAGAAGGTATGAATCAGAATGGTTAATACTGGCGAGAGAAAATCATGTACTTCGTTTGTGGGAAGAAGGAACTGTTAGAAGCAGCGATGAGAATTCACTAGACGAAGTGATAATAAAGTCAGTTATGGAACTAGAGCAAGAACAAGATGAGGATGGGTTTATCAAGGCAGGGAGAGTTGTCGAGAAGATGTTTGATATATCGCGACAACTTGTTGGATATTCATTTATTTCTTATAGGATTTGGATTTTAGTTAATCAAGGAATTCTTATGTTTAGAGGGATACCGGGAGCTTTACATCAGTTTTCTATTAAACTTGGAACC
>NZ_JACSQL010000051.1 GCF_014836635.1 Paenibacillus gallinarum
GTTCAAGAAAGTCTTCGCATCTTGTTCAGTTAATTTTTGAATAGATTCCATTGTGTTATCATTCGAGAAATTTCCTTCTTTTGTCTCCATAACTATCCTCCATGCTTATGTTCATTTGTTCTTCCTACACAATAGCTATGTCCCTTAGATATAACGCTTTTAGTGATTAAAAAGTTGAATTAATCTGTCAAAAGTAGCTAAGAGAAAAAGCAACACTCTATTGATCGTTGCTTACTTTAAAGGGAGCAGTTGCCAACTGGCAAACTGCTCCCTGCTGTGTTCAGCTATCGTTTTATCGTTAGTGTAACAAATGACAATTGATGTAAAATAATCACTCCGGTATCATTGAAAGCCGAAATGCTTTTCGACTTCCAATAACATCTGATCTTTATTTAACTGAGCTGTTCTTTAATTGATACTCCTCAGCTTGTCCTAGGTCTTGAATGAATTAACTGACGAAGATCTTTAAAAAGCAGATCTTATTAGTCACCTGCAATTATAATGTTGTAAGGAAGAAGATGTTTTATTTTTTTAATTATATTGATTAGTTGAGATATCTTTTGTCAAGGAAAGGGACTAGAGTATTCAATTCTTGAATAAATTCTTCAACCTCAGACCCTTTAAAATTACCTTTCGCTAAATAATAATGTTTTAAATTTCGAACATATTTCGTTTTACCCCAGAGTTCCTTGTTAATATTATAGAAAATTTGAGTATGCAACTCATACGATATCTCTACATAGTCAGTTTCATTACCATTTGAATCACATAACATAATATCTAAACCCAACAAACGCACCCCAATTTATTTGTATTGTTGTTTTTCCGTTAGCGTAACAGTTTAGGATTATTCGTTCTTATCTTTCATCATAAGTTCTTTGATCTCACGCAATTCCTTTAATA
>NZ_JACSQL010000053.1 GCF_014836635.1 Paenibacillus gallinarum
AAGATGCGCTTAGGAGGGGTTTGATTTGATCGAAAAAAACAGGGACTGTATTGAACAAGCTAGAAAGCAGCTTAATGCCTTGGCTAAGGAATACAATAACGATTTTCAACATCCGGTTGTAATAAAGCAATCGATGCTATTAGATGAACTCATTAACCAGTATAGTAGAAGTGGAAAACAAAAAGAGAAGCCAATTGTTTGACTAATCGACTCTGGGTGAAGAACTTTTTCCCGGATCCCTCGATTTTTGAGCTTAACATTTCATACAGAATAACGGATTCTATAAATAAATGATGAAGAAAAATGGCCAGGAAGGAGCCAGATCATGCAAACATGTGGGTATTGTGGTTCAGCTGTTGAACCCGTCGGTAAGGGGCTGTATTGCTTATTTTGTGATATGGAAGTCTACCGGGATGAGGTGCAAGAAAACGGGATGAGAAGGCCGCTACGAGCTGAGAAAGTAGTGTTTCTGTCAGCTGCAGAGCGACCGACACAGGAACTTATGGAAAAGGACAGTTATTATTTGACCTTACTACTAAAGCTGGTTCGCAATGAACGCAAGCGCACATACAATCTGCTCCGAGTGGTTAATAAAGGAGCCGAATTGCAGCCTGGAAAATTTAAGTCCGGACAAAATGAAGGTGCGAAGAATTACCAGTATTGGACACGAAAAGCATGGATTATTGAAAACATTTTACGCGATAGAGTGGGTTACTATCCGATAAAAATTACGGATAACATGTTAAATAGCATCATTGAGCAAATGGAGGAAAGTAATCAAAAACCAATGACATTTTCTCCAAAGTAATTGTTCCAAAGCAGCGAGATTAC
>NZ_JACSQL010000054.1 GCF_014836635.1 Paenibacillus gallinarum
GAACAGACTTTTGACTACAGGGCTTTTACCTTCTCTGGCGGGCCTTTCCAGACCTCTTCAACTAATCGGTTCCTTTGTAACTCCATGTGAGACGTCCCACAACCCCAACCAGCAAGCTGATTGGTTTGGGCTAATCCGCGTTCGCTCGCCGCTACTGACGGAATCACTATTGTTTTCTCTTCCTCAGGGTACTTAGATGTTTCAGTTCCCCTGGTCTGCCTTCAACCACCCTATGTATTCAGGTGGAGATAACTATCCATTACGATAGCTGGGTTTCCCCATTCGGACATCCCCGGATCAAAGCTTGCGTACAGCTCCCCGAGGCAGTATCGTTGTTCGCCACGTCCTTCATCGGCTCCTAGCGCCTAGGCATCCTCCGTGTGCTCTTAATAGCTTAACCATATGCTCATTTTTGACTGATTCACTCCGGTTGGCTTGCGCCAAAAGTCGTTCATCATCCAAAAACTTCGCTAAGCAATCTATTAATCTTTACTTGTTTAACACAAGTTCAGCTTAAAGGATATTTCTAAAATCGCAAAATTGTTTCGTTATCTAGTTTTCAAGGATCAAATTTATTGCGATCATAAAATTCTTGGTCCATCACGAAAAGTGCGGATAAAATTTTATGACTTGATTTTGAGAGATTAAACTCTCAAAACTGAACAACGAGTGAGTGTTACTTTGCTTTCGCAAAGTGGTCCGTCGACTTTCGTCGTACGTATATTTGAATGTTTCCATTGCAGGAAACAATTCTCCATAGAAAGGAGGTGATCCAGCCGCACCTTCCGATACGGCTACCTTGTTACGACTTCACCCCAATCATCTA
>NZ_JACSQL010000055.1 GCF_014836635.1 Paenibacillus gallinarum
CGTTAGCTTAATGAGTTATCTCTAATAAAATCAATCATTCGGCTCCTATAGAAATTAACTAAAAGAAAAGATTGTGAATTGTGCTATTAAGTAAACAGTAATGAGTACATTTATTGCAAGTATAAATATTGTTTTCAGATTAACTGAATATTTTATTAAGTAGCGACGAAAAACAAATGAAAGTAAGGTCATGATAGCAAAGTACCCAATCGGTATAACGAAACTATAAAATACTTTTTCTGTTGCACCAATGTCACCTGGTGGGGCATCTGCTGCTGTGAATCGTCCCATTGCTATCCATATCTTAAATACCCAGTAAAATAAGAATGATGTGGTTGATATAACTAATAGATAAGCTACATAACTAATTACACTAAGGTTAACCTTCAAACAGTAGCCTCCAATTTTATGTATTTTTTTATTATAATGACTTTGATAAATGATTACTTCATTAAAATAAGAACGATTGTTGTATCCACATTAAGAAGCTCAGAAATCCTGTTATGCAGAATGTGATTAAGATAGTTACTGTTCCTCTTGAAATAGACTTTAAATTTTTCTTACCTGTTAGTCCTATTATTCCAAGTATTAAAGTTGTTAACGAAAGAATGTAAACAATATTAAAGGCGTCTGGAACGGATATCATATGGATATGTCTATAGATTTCTATCCAATATGGCATTGCTAAATACGAAACTAAACAAATTATTGAAAGAAAGAAAGACCATGAATTTATTTTTTCTCTCATAAATTTCACCTCCTCATATAGCTAATTAAGCATAAGAAATATCCGATGGATTTTGTAG
>NZ_JACSQL010000056.1 GCF_014836635.1 Paenibacillus gallinarum
ACATTCGCAGGTCCTTTTCACTAAATTGATTTAAGCTTTCATATAACTTCTCCATGGATATCCTCCTCATTGGACAATATCCATTACAATACCATATATTGGAGCTATCCTGCCGGTTTGCATAACTAAAAAGAGCAACTGCCAACTGGCAAGCTGCTCCCTGCGGTGTTCAAGTATCGTTTCTCGTTTTATTGATGGTCAATAGGTTTATATATAATATCCTCATATTCTTCTTCCCAATCTTGTTCGTCTACCATGTCATTCAGGGCATCTTCAAGCCAACCTGGCGTGAATGTAGAGTTTTTTGAGTACGTATTCATATCCTCTTCTGTCGCGATACGAACAAACTCCTCGCTGGCAGTAACTACCTCAAAATCATCTAATCCATCTCGAATATAATACTTAGGTATATTTAAGTTGGCAGGTAACTCAGCATTTCCTAGAACACTCCAGTATCCTTTTTCTATATATACAGTGTTCGTTCTTATAAGAAAAACAATGTCATTACTTAATATTTTCTGAATATCTGATACTTTTTCATGGGTGATGAAATCAAAAGCAATGCTCCAAACTCAACTACTTGTCCATAGCCGTAGCGATTTTCTTTTAGCGGAATAATAAAAATATCACCGATATTTATTTTCATGATTTAATCCTCCATAATTGTTTATTTAATCCCAAATTTACTCCACTAACGTTTTTTCGTTAGTTGAACCAAGGCCCTCAAAAATAAAAAACTATTATGATACCGTATGTCTTGCTTAAGCCATTC
>NZ_JACSQL010000057.1 GCF_014836635.1 Paenibacillus gallinarum
ACTCTCACCGTCCAAATGCAGTAATAGATCGGCTTTCTTTCATCTACTTTTCTGAGCATCCCTGCCCACTCACGGACTCTAGCGGGCGAAAGAGTGGCCACCATTTCCCTGTACTCGTCCACCGTGAGAAAATGTATTTTCACAGGCTGATCGTTAAATACAAACACCGCTTTTTTATAAATGCCATGACACACCGTAAGTGCCGCTACTATTTTGGGTTTATGAGTTTTCATTTCATTACCTCCTGCTCCTGGATCTAAAGTGTAGGTATGGCAGCAACCTTAGTGGTTGCTGCCACCTGGGTTTTACTTACGGTCATTGTATTTTTTCGTAGACCACTGAAGCAGGAATGTAATCGACTGAAGGAAAATTGAAAACAAAATGAGAATCAAAAGTAACATTTCCATTAGACTTGTCCTCCCTTTAACAAACTGGAATTTTGTGTTAATATGGGAGAGTAAGGGTTGTCAAAACCCCTTACTCTTGTTTCTTTACGGCTAGTTATTTAGGTTTCTTGGGCTTCGACCG
>NZ_JACSQL010000058.1 GCF_014836635.1 Paenibacillus gallinarum
GGGCAGGATAGTTTAATTCACTTCGCGATGCAGATTTTTCGGCTTAATATCGAAACTTTTTCCAAGTGTTTATAGTCTATATGATTAGTGTACAAATACATCATAGGATGTGGAAATTCATGAAGAAATTTAGTTTTTGGTTATCGATATTTGGTTTATTGGTATGTTTATTGAATGCTACAGGGAAGGATGACAAGAACTTACTATTGTTCTTTACCAGCCCTCACTTGATGTTTATGGAAGAGTATAACATTGTGCGACAATTAGATGGAATTTTGACCATCTATATAATCAATATTGTGGGCTGGTTCATAATAGGTCTAGTTATTGATTTAATCATTGCTGCATTTAAACGTAGATAGATTAAGGATGTATGTCTAGCTATAAATTGAAACCCATTTTACTTTGCTCAGCTAACTGGGAGGTTAGCGGAACTAACAAGGAGAATGGCTTAAGCAAGACATACGGTATCATAATAGTTTTTTATTTTTGAGGGCCTTGGTTCAACTAACGAAAAAACG
>NZ_JACSQL010000059.1 GCF_014836635.1 Paenibacillus gallinarum
AAAACGTTAGTTGAAAACAGCAGGGAGCAGTTTGCCAGTTGGCAGCTGCTCCCTTTTAGTCATGCAAACCGGCAGGTTTTTTGTTATCATTAAACAAAATGGAGGGGATGAACGTTCATAAGAAAAAGTATTTTATTCTAATGCCACCAATGTTAATAATTGGGCTATTTTCATTCTGCTTTCTTCCAGTAAATCAGAGACAGTATGTGTTTTTAGCACCTATTGTATTTTGGTTGATATATTACACTTGGATATTTATTGAAAGAAAACAAAAGAAAAAATTATAATTGGGATAAATTCTCTTAAGATAAAGATTGGAGGGTAAATCAATTGGGCGGAATAATAATGTTTATCGTTTATTTGTTGGTAGGCGGATTAATTATAAAAGTAGGTGTAGATAATTCTAAAGGTACTCAATATTCAAAAGAAATATTAAAGGAATTGCGTGAGATCAAAGAACTTATGATGAAAGATAAGAACGAATAATCCTAAACTGTTACGCTAACG
>NZ_JACSQL010000005.1 GCF_014836635.1 Paenibacillus gallinarum
CCTGAGCCAGGATCAAACTCTCCAATAAAGTTATTGAAAAGAGCGATATGCTCATTTAGAAAATGCTGACGAGAACTTAAAGTTCTCTTTTAGTTTATCGTCCTTCTATTAAGAAAGACGTTCATCATCCATTTGTTCAGTTTTCAAAGAACTTGTTGTCCAGTCATTTACTCGCGACTGGATATTTATCATAACATGTCGAACATTTCGTTGTCAACTACTTTTTTCGACATTTTGTTTTAACATGTTACTTAGTTGATTTCTCTACCTCGTAACAGTATCGCTCGAAGCGACAAGAAATAATATATCATGTTAAAATAATTTTGACAAGCCTTTTTCTTAAAAAAACATAAAAGTTAGATTCCTATCTTAACACCTTACTTATTAAGTTCTAATATATAACTAAAACAGGAGCCGTATCTAATAAATACGACTCCTGTTCTTCTATTACTTTGCCTATAGCTGAAGCAGTCTAATAAGCTCATCTTCATCTTCAATAGTATCAATACCTAGCTGTTGGGCTTTAGCAAGCTTACTACCTGCTTTTTCACCTGCAATCACGAGATCCGTTTTCTTAGATACACTTCCCGTTACTTTGGCCCCAAGTGCTTCAAGCCGTTCTGTAGCCTCATCACGTGTCAGTTTATGAAGCGTACCCGTGAGAACGACTGTTTTACCACTGAAGAAAGAATCGGTAACGACTACTTGTGGTTCTTCCGGAGCTTTGGCTTCTACTCCAAGCGAGAGCATCTTTTCTATACTTGCTCTAACAAAAGGATCCTGGAAGAAGGTCACGATACTCTCTGCAACAATCTGCCCAACATCAGGGAGTTCTACAAGCTCTTCTACCGAAGCATCCATAATACGATGAAGATCGCGGTAATGGTCTGCCAGCATTCTAGTTGTCGACTTCCCTGTGTTCGGTATCCCAAGTGCATATAAGAAAGAAGCCAGATCTCTGCCCTTACTGTCTTCAATCGCTTGCAGCAGATTATTCGCTTTTTTCTCTCCAAAGCGAGAGAGTCCAATGATATCTTCGTAAGTGAGAGAGTATAGATCTGCTGGTTCTTTTAGTCCCACCTCGTCATACAGTTGAATGGCTGTTTTATCACTAAACGTCTCAATGTCCATGGCGTCCCTTGAAGCAAAATGGGAGATACGGGCTACAATCTGCGGCTTGCAGTTTGATTTGTTATTACAAAACAGATGTGCCCCCCGTTCTTCAAGCGGATAACCGCAAGCTGGACAATCCACAGGGAACACGATCTCTTCACCGTCTGCTTCCTCAGTGACTTTTCCGAGAATCTCAGGAATGACATCATTCGATCTGCGAATAAAGACACGAGTGCCAAGTGCATACTTCAGGTTCTTCCGTTCAATATCCCCTACATTGTTCAGTGTACAGTTTGAAACGGTTACCCCTGCTAGTTCAACAGGTTCAACACGGGCAAGTGGAGTTACTTTTCCCGTTCGACCGACATTCCAGCTTACAGCGTTCAGGACGGTTGTGGTCTCTTCCGCCTCAAATTTATACGCAACTGCCCATCTAGGGAACTTATCCGTATAACCTAAGACTTCACGCATCCGCATATTCGTCAGCTTTATGACAGCTCCGTCAATTAGATAATCCAGCTTATCTCGGTTTTCCTGAATCTCAGCTAGACGCTCCATTACATCATCAAATTCAGTGAAATAGCTGATATATGGATTCACTTTGAAATGATTATCCCTTAGAAATTGCATCATCTCTTCGTGGCTGGAGAAACGGATCTCATCCGAGTATCCAACATTATAAAAGAAGGCGCTTAGTTTGCGTTCTGAAGTCACTTTAGGATTAAGATTGCGCAAAGCTCCTGCTGCTGCATTCCGGGCATTTTTGAGTGGCTCAGCTGCTGTTTCGTTATATTTACTCAGCACCGATAAGTTCATAATACCTTCGCCTTGAACTTCTATCGTGCCGTCTGAATACGGAATCGTTAATGGAACAGATTTGATTGTCTTAACCTGCGCTAAGATTCCCTCTCCCGTCACACCGTTCCCGCGTGTAGAAGCCTGAACTAACTTACCGTCCGTATAGGTGAGGTTAAGCGTAAGTCCATCAAATTTGAGTTCGATCGCATATTCTGGAGTCGGAAGCGGATTGTCTGGATTCTTCGTATTATAGTCCTGTACCAGACGCTGTACTCTTCCGTTCCAGCTTCGCAACTGTTCTATATTTTGGGCTTTATCTAAACTCCACAAAGGAGATAAGTGCTTATGTGGTTTAAATCCTTTGAGGATCTCCCCACCCACACGCTGAGTCGGCGAATCAGGGAGAATGATTCCCCCTTCTTGTTCGAGAGCAACAAGCTCATCATATAGTACATCATATTCTTTATCGCTGATTAGCGGATTGTCGAGCGTATAGTAGTGATAATTATAGTGATTCAGCTCTTTTACGAGCTCTTCTAAACGATGCATCGGATCCATGCAGGGCGATCCCTCCGTGAATTAATATGTAAGGCCTGCCAGCAAAAATGAAATAAGCATTAATGCCGGCTCAGGCCTTTTTTCAAATAAATCGTGTATGAATATATGTTTACCTTACCTGTACACAACATGATTACAGCGCAATTAGCTGACTAAATTGTTGAAAGCTCGTCTATCATTAAGACTCCACTTTCGTAATAGGTGCGAATCCCGCAAGCAAACGTTTGAGTCCAACGGGTGCAGGGAATGCAATCTGAAGCTCCGTGTCATTGCCTGTACCTTTAATAGAGACGATTGTCCCTGTTCCCCACTTACCATGCTGTACCTTATCGCCTGCCGCAAAATCCTTGGATGCTCCTGCAGCAGATGTCTGAGAACCTCCTGAACCCGTTGTAACTGTTACACGTGAAGCAGCAGAAGCGGTCGATCCGCCAAGACTAAGGTCCTTACGTGCTCCGCCCCCAAAGTTACTTCCTGTTCCCGTGCTGCTAAACCCTCTGCCGCTATAGGAACCACCTGTATTGTTCCCAGTTCCGCGGCGATAGCGGTCACGTGCGATCTTGGTATCCTCTTTGAGTTCTTCCGGAATTTCATCCAGGAAGCGGGAAGGCGGGTTAGCTGTCGTACGACCAAATAAAGTACGCATCCGAGCACAGGTCAAGAATAACTGCTGCTCTGCACGTGTAATCCCTACATAAGCCAGACGACGTTCTTCCTCTAGTTCCTCTTCGTCCATAAAGGCTCTGCTATGCGGGAATACCCCTTCTTCCATACCGATGACAAATACAACGGGGAATTCAAGACCTTTCGCACTGTGCATTGTCATGAGAACAACCGCATCCGCCTGTTCCTCTTCATCATCATTCATGCTGTCAATATCCGCAATGAGAGCAAGGTCTGTCAGGAAAGAGACAAGGGACTTGTCCTCATTATTTTTCTCAAATTCCATCGTTACAGACAGGAACTCATCAATATTTTCGAGACGTGCTTTGGATTCAAGTGTATTCTCGTTCTGGAACTCAAGGCGATACTGGCTCATCTCGAGAATTTTCTCTGTAAGTTCGGTAACCGAAAGATACTCAACCATCTGGTGCAAGGCAGCAATCATATCATAAAATTCTACTAATGCATTACGTGTACGGCCTGCAAAGCCAAGATCATCAACAATTTCGAGCACACGGAAGATGGAAATTCCTCGTTCTCCTGCTGCAGTAGCAAGCTTCGCTACCGTCGTATCTCCAATACCTCTCTTCGGCACGTTAATAATCCGCGTCAAGCTGATATCATCATCCGGGTTAGAGAGGAGTTTGAGGTAACCAAGAATATCCTTAATTTCTTTTCGATCATAGAACTTAATCCCGCCGACAATCTGGTATGGAATATCGGACTTAATGAGAATTTCCTCTATTACCCGGGACTGAGCATTGGTACGATATAAAATAGCATGAGCCTGATAGGATTTCCCATTCTTCACGTTTTTACTGATCTCGGAAGCAACAAAATAACCTTCATCATGTTCGGAATCCCCGCGATAGACTTTAATCTTCTCGCCGCCTGTTTTGTCGGTCCACAGTTTCTTCGGTTTACGGCCTGTATTCAGATTAATCACGGCATTTGCTGCATCTAGAATATTAGAAGTGGAACGGTAGTTCTGCTCCAGCATGATGGTGCGAGCTTCTGGATAATCTTTTTCAAAGTTCAGAATGTTCGTGATATCTGCTCCCCGCCAGCGATAAATCGACTGGTCACTATCCCCTACGACGCAAATCCGGTGATGCTTGTCCGCCAGCATACGGGTGAGCATATACTGCGCACGGTTTGTATCCTGGTACTCATCCACGTGGATGTACTGGAATTTCTTCTGATAAAAGTCGAGAACCTCGGGTACTTCTTTAAAAAGCTGAATAGTGGTCATAATCAAATCGTCGAAATCAAGCGAATTGTTCGCTCTGAGACGTTGTTGGTACTTGGTGTATACTTTCGCCACAATTCCTTCAAAATAATCGCCAATCTTTGCTTCATATTGTGCCGGTGTAATTAGTTCGTTCTTCGCGGCACTCATTGCAGCCTGAACGGCTTTTGGTTCAAATTTTTTGGTATCGATATTCAGGTCTTTCATACAGTTACGAATAACAGACAATTGATCAGATGAATCCAAAATACTGAAATTTGAGGTAAAACCGATGCGCTCAATATCTTTGCGTAAGATTCGTACACACATGGAGTGGAATGTGGAAACCCAGATATCTCGTCCTTGAGATCCGCCAACGAGCCTCGAAACACGATCCTGCATTTCACGTGCTGCTTTATTCGTAAACGTAATAGCTAGAATGCTCCAAGGTGCTGCCTTCTTGGTGGCTACAAGATAGGCAATCCGGTGGGTAAGCACACGGGTCTTACCGCTTCCTGCTCCGGCCATAATCAACAGCGGTCCTTCGGTAGTCACTACAGCTTCTCGCTGCGGGGGGTTAAGTCGCGAAATCGCGTCTTGTATGTCAATGGATTGCATAAATGCAAGCCCCTTTCTTCTATTAATATGGTGTTGATGTAAGAAGAACATGCTAGTCAAAAGAAATGACCCACCGACGTTCATGGTTATGCACCGGCTATTACTTAAATAGCCGTGAAATCAGTGAAGTCAAATGGGCAAGATGGACTGGCCTAAAGACCATGTTTGTTTAGTTCAATTAAGATGATAGATAAAAGATATAATCGTAGCTTTATTTTTGGTGGATAATCAAAATCAGTTCCTGAGGTATTCATTGTACCCTTAGCTAGCATTCAGACTCAACTTGTAAAGTCTAGACAAATATACTCATTATTCCGGCTCTACTCGGACTTTACGGCTGATACAGTAGAAAGCGCAGCCTTCAGATCACGATATAAGATATTGCCAACGATGATCGTATCTGAAACCCCAGCAGCTTCCCTCGCTGTCACCTCATCACAAATCCCGCCGCCATAAAACAACTGGGCATTAGATATCGCTTGGCGAGCCTCTTTCACAATTGCCATATCACCAAATGCACCGCTGTACTCTACATAAACAATGGGTAGATTCATCAGTTTGTCCGCGACCTGCGCATATGCTGTAACACTGCTCTCTTCTAGATCCGTGTTCGCTTCTGTCAGCTTCGCTACGGTCGAGTCTGGATTTAGAACGATGTATCCTTCAGGAACCAGCAGTTCCCACGGAATCATATATCCGTACTCTTCAATTGCAGCCTGATGAAGTCCTGTGATCCAGCGTGAATGATCTGTGTTCAGTACCATAGGAATCATATATAGGTCGAAGCCTGGCACCACCGCGGTTAAATCCGACACCTCTTGCACACAAGGCAGCTCGTATCTTCGTACACGAGATAGTAAATCGACCGTATTCTCATAGGTAATACCTGAAGAACCCCCGATCATAATCGCATCCGATCCAGAGAGACATACGGCTTCGAGTGTATCATCTGTCATCTGCCGGTCGGGGTCCAGCTTGAAAATATGCTTCCAATCCTTGATCATTTCCTTCAACAGTTCATTCCTCCATGCTGCATGTTTATACTTAAGATTAGGTGAGTAAATCTAAGATTTTAATCATACGAAAAACCTCTACTGCTAAGTCTAAGTCAGGGGGAAGTGAGTGTCAATTTATGTTCGCATTTTAGGGGAACAAAGTTAATTATTGGAGGTGTCTAGGTAAGGTGATGTAGTTTAAGTTAGATCAGTATGTCATCAAGAGAACGACATTAGGATATTGCGTCAGATGTAATATAGAAATCAACATAATAAAACCCGCCTAAAAGAACCTAGTACATACAATCCTTGTACAGAGTATCTAAAAGCGGGCTTATTTTTTTCGCCTATACATTCCTTGGTAAGCTACAGAAGATAGGCAGCGAGTGAGGAAATCGTATCTATTAATAAGCGTTTTTGAAGCCATTACGAATCGTTTTAAAAATAATTTTAATATCGAATAATAAAGACCAATTCTCAATGTAGAAAATATCTTGCTCAATCCGATCTTCAATTGAAGTATCTCCTCGAAGTCCTTGGCTTTGAGCAAGTCCCGTTATACCCGGTCTGACGTGGTGCTTGATCATGTACTTTGGAATCTCTTCTTTGAACTGGTTTACAAAATGCGGACGTTCCGGGCGCGGTCCAACCACACTCATGTGACCAAATAGTACATTAAAAAATTGCGGCAATTCATCAAGACTTGTCGCTCTAAGAAAAGAGCCAAACTTTGTTCGTCTTGGATCGTTTTTTGTTGTCCATCCATTGTCTACTGTACCTTCCGGCAATATTTTCATTGAACGGAATTTGTACATATAGAAAGTCCGCCTGTTTAGGCCCACCCGCTCTTGTTTGAAAATAATCGGACCTGAAGAGGTTAATCTAACCCCTATCATGATGATAAGCATCATTGGCGAAGTAATAAGGATTGCTACTAGGGAAAACATAATGTCAAACATCCGCTTGGCAAAACGATTAACGGAAAGATCGAGCGGGATATCCCTTACATTAATAAGCGGCATCCCTGCAAAATAATCAAACATCGGTCTTGCTGGTAGGTAGTCAAAAAAGTCAGGGATTATAAGCGTACGAACTCCGGCTTTTTCACATGTGTTAATGATCTGAGGATACTTGTCATGGGCATCCAGCGGAAGAGCGAGAACGACCTCATCAATCATTTCGTCTGAGAGAATAGTCTCCAAATCATCCATAACACCCATAATTGGTTTATATTGCTTCGTTTCCTCAGCATCCCATCTACGGTAATCATCTAGAAAACCAATTACTTCATATCCCATATCGGCATGCTGCTGTAAATTGTTGTAGAACCTTTTACCTAACGAACCCGCCCCAAGAACAAGAACAAACTGCCGGTTATATCCTTTTTCTCGTAAAGATTTCAGTAACCTTTTTAGCCCGTACCGGTAGGTTAATGTGAAAATAATGTTTGCCACCATATAAATGGCTAAGTATGAACGCGAGATGTTAACTTCTTTGAAAAAGAACATCAAGCTTAAAAGTATAAATATACTTACCGTGTGGATCTCGATGATTTTCCAAAAGTCATCCGCAAACCGTTTCTTACGTTTTGGTGCATATATGGAGAAAAGAAACCCCATTACAATAGCAATCAAACCGTAAACCAGACTCCACAATGTATATGTCTCTAAAGGAAGCGGGTTCTCATAAGGAATCCAACCACTTTCAAACTTTAACCACCATGCGAGCAAAAACGATAATTGGATGATCAGAAAATCAACACATACATAAAGTTGCGTCAGGATTTGCTGATTTCTGCGAATCATGATTTCACCTCGCTTGAAGATTCTGTTGTTTGGTTCGTACTAGGGTGCGATGCTGCCCGTTTAGCTGGAAGCATGTTTTTTATCAGAGACAGAGTTAACTTGAGACCAATTCCCGTGTAGACAGCTGTATTCGTAAAAAAGTTGTATCGCTTATGGTAGTGCTTGCGGTGAAAGACCCACATTGCTCGGTGAAATTCATAAATAATTTTGCGTGGTCTGCGTTTAGCGCTTCCGCCTTTGTAGTGAACAATATATGTATGAGGGTAATAGTAAATACCCCATCCTGCTTGCTTGATTCGGTAACACCAGTCAATGTCTTCACCGTACATAAAGAACGTCTCGTCCAGTCCACCAATCTCCTGAATCACTTCTGATCTGAGTAGCATAAATGCTCCTACCAGACAATCAACAGGATACGATTCATCGGGATCAAGGTGTCCTAGTTGGTATTGGTTAAATCTCGGATTTTTCGGGAAAAGCTTTGAAATACCAAATGCATAATAGAATGATGCAGAAGGCGTTGGAAATCCCCTCTTGCAAGCCTTGTCTAAGGAACCATCGGGTAAAATCACCTTGCAACCAGATGCGCCTGTCTCAGGATGCTCATCCATATATCGAAGCATCGTTTGAAAGGTATCTGCCTGTACAATGGTATCCGAATTAAGGAGCAAAATGTAGCGACCGGATGCGATCTGCATTCCTTGATTATTCGCTTTTGCGAACCCTGTGTTGGTGAGGTTGCGTATGATTTTTACATTAGGAAACTGTTGTTCTACGGCTTCTACGGTTGCGTCGGAAGAATGATTATCTACTAAAATGATTTCATAGCTATAGGTAGTGCTAGAAGCATAGACAGATGCAATACAATCTATTGTCAGCTTCTTCGTATTATAATTGACGATAATAATGCTGAGATCCATATGAAAACTCCTGACAAAATATACTAATCTATTCAACAATTATATCATAATCCGATTGATAATTTCCAAAATATCCTTACTTTTACTCTCTAGTCCTAACTGCTTGGATTTGTGCACGTTTTCTCTTTAATTCTGAGCGTTTCTTATAAAAAGAGCCCCACTCTTGTAATACCTTACGTTCTTTCCATAGAAAATATAAATTACTTGCGAATTCATATGGTAATACATACGGTACTTTTTTAATAAAAGAAGTAAACCTCTCATTTTTATATATCATTTTATAACGATTAATATAAGAAGCTTTGCGGATGAATAATGGAATGCTCTCTCGTCCCCCTTTTTTCCATCCCCGCTCATGTAAACCCACAGCTTCAGCTACATAATAGGCTTTCCATCCCTTTACCTGAGCCCTCCAAGCCACATCTACATCCTCTTTATAAGCAAAAAAATCATTGTCAAAGAACTCACCATCTATACTAATATCATGAATCATTTGGCGAGAGTACATCGCGGCTGCTCCAGAAACACCGAACACAAATCCTGACTTAGACCAATTAGAACTTTGTTCTCCCGCTCCACGGTCAAAAGCTCGGTAAGCTTTATTCATTACTAATCCCGTTGTGTCAACAATTGAAGGATCTGCTTTTAATTTTAATATTCCCGTAGCACTACCCACCTGCTGATGAACACTCATAAATTGGATGATATTAGAGATGTAGTTCGGCTCTAAAGAAACATCTGGATTAAGAACAAGAACATAATCAGTATCTGTATGTTGGATAGCCTGATTGTGAGCTGGAGCAAAACCAACGTTCACTTTATTTTCGATAAATATTACTCGAGGTTTTTGCTCTCCTCGTCGCTCCAATAGCTGTTTAATGTATTCAACAGTATGGTCCGAAGATGCATTATCTACGATAACAATAGAATCAATTAGGTAACTTTGCTTTAGGACATGGTCTACACAAATAAGAATATCGTCCTGACTATTATAAGTAACAATATGGACGCTCACCTTAATGTTATGTATATCCTCATCTGCTAAAAATTCATTTTTTGTCATATTCAGCATCAATGTATTATCCTCACTCTATAAATATCACTTTTCATTTATTCCATATTAACCCAACAACCACAATTTATCATTAAATAAAAAAGAGCTTTCTCACATCTTCGTTGTCCGATGGATGTAAAGAAGCCCTTATAAATAAAGTTTTAATATAAATCTATTCTAACTACGCTCGCTTGGTACACTGCTATCTCGCAATTGCTTTAAAAAGCTCCTGAGACCATCACGCCATGGCTGTAAATCAGTAAAGCCATTTGTTTGAATAGAGAGATGTTCCATTACTGAATTCTGAGGACGGGGAGCAGGTCTTGGAAACTGTTCCGTACCACAGGGTTCCAAAGAAGCAGTAACATGAATACTTAAAATATCTTTCGCATCTTCTAAAATAGCTTTTGTAAATTCATACCATGTACATGAGCCACTGTTGGACGCATGATACACACCATACTTTTCGGTCTGGATAAGATCAAAAAGAAAAGCAGCTAAATCAACTGTATATGTTGGTGAACCTTTCTGGTCATTTACAACTTGTAGCAAAGGTTTTTCCTGTCCTAATTTAAGCATGGTCTTCACAAAGTTGTTACCATGTAAGCCATATACCCATGAAGTACGAACGATGAAATAGCGGGTAGACAACGTTTGAGTTAATACTTCTCCTGCTCTCTTGGACTTGCCATAGATACTTTTGGGATCCGTATTATCATATTCTTGATAAGGCTCATCTGACTGACCATTAAAAACATAGTCTGTACTGATGTAGACAATTTTAGCTTGAACTTTTTCAGCAGCCACTGCTAAGTTACGACTGCCTATTGCATTGACTTTATAAGCACCCTCCACATCACTTTCAGCAGCATCTACTGCTGTGTAAGCAGCTGAATGGATAATAACATCAGGCATAAATTCAGAGACAACGGACTGGCATTGTTCTTCATCTGTAATATCCAAGATGTTTCGATCACAAGCAAGGACTTCACAGTCCTTGCTTTGCAGCAACAAAACGATGTCTTTTCCTAGCTGACCTGCTGCGCCGGTAACAAGCACTTTCATTTTATTCGTCCCCCAGACGGCCCCCATATTGTTGGGTGTAATATTCTTGGTAAGCTCCGGACTGAATTCGTGTCCACCAGTCCTTATTTTTTAAATACCACTGAATTGTTTCTTGAATTCCTGTTTCAAACGAGTGCTTTGGTTTCCATCCGAGTTCCTGCATCGTCTTTGTCGGGTCTATTCCATATCGACGATCATGACCCGGTCGATCCTGCACATACGTAATTAATGACTTCGGTTTACCAAGCTCAGCAAGAATGGTCTCAACGATATGTACATTGGTCCGTTCGTTATTGCCACCAATGTTATATACTTCTCCAAGTCGCCCTTGATGAATAACCAAATCAATCGCACTGCAATGGTCCTCCACATACAGCCAATCCCTTACGTTTAGTCCATCTCCGTATATAGGAAGTTGTTTGTCCGAAAGAGCGTGAGAAATCATAAGAGGAATAAGTTTCTCTGGAAACTGGTAGGGTCCATAGTTATTAGAGCATCTCGTGATATTTACAGGTAGGCCAAATGTTTCATGATATGCTCTCACAAGCAAATCCCCACCTGCTTTACTCGCTGAATAAGGACTGTTTGGTGCAAGCGGTGTGTCCTCCGTAAATAATCCAGTATCTCCAAGGGAACCATAGACTTCATCAGTCGAAACTTGTACAAACTTGCTAACATTATATTTCTTGGCTGAAGCTAGTAATACCTGCGTTCCTAGCACGTTTGTTTTAACGAATACATCCGGTTCCAGAATACTACGATCTACGTGTGATTCTGCTGCGAAATTTACAACCACATCTATATCTTGTTGCATCAGTTGCTCTATCGCTTGTGCATCTGTAATGTCTGCCTTAACGAAGGTGTGTTTAGGGTTGTGTTCAATGGATTTTAAGTTCTCAAGATTTCCTGCGTAAGTGAGTGAATCGACGTTGATAATTTCATAGTCAGGATGTTGCTGCAACATGTAGAGAACAAAGTTGCTTCCGATAAATCCGGCTCCCCCGGTGACGAGTAATTTCATATTGGCCTCCTACTCAAAGTTATACTCAGCATTCGCTAATATTGGGTGTGTTTGATCTTTATCTGAAAGAATAGGCTGACTAGTTGGCCAATCAATATTCAGTGCAGGGTCATTCCACAGAATCCCTCTGTCGTTTTCCGGTGAATAATATTCATCCACTTTATAGAGAACTTGTGTATTTGGAACTAGAGTACAGAATCCGTGTGCGAAGCCTTTAGGAACTAGTAGCTGACGTTTGTTGTGCTCACTTAGAATGACTCCTACCCATTGACCAAAGGTGGGGGAGTTCGTACGGATATCTAAGATGACATCATAAATAGCTCCTGATATCACTCGCACAAGTTTGGTTTGTGCTTTCGGATTGAGCTGATAATGTAATCCACGTATAACTCCCGGCTCAGCAGAAAGCGATTGATTATCTTGAATAAATTTATGATTAATTCCGTTCTGTTGAAAAACCTCTTCATTATAGCTTTCCATAAAAAAACCACGATGGTCTCCATGGACTATGGGTTCAATGATATTTGCACCTTCAAGTTGTAAAGAAGTAACCTTCAATGTTAATCCTCCTTTCTATAACTTTAATTTTCCGAATTCTTCACTAAAAACAAGATCTTTCGCCAAGTCGTTAGCTTTTGCTAGTGAGGCATGCGTTCCTGCATCTGTCCACCAGCCTTTGAGTATATCGAACGATAATTCACCTAACTCAATATATGCATTGTTAACGTCTGTGATTTCTAATTCGCCTCGTGCAGAAGGTTTTAACGTTTTCACAATATTAAACACACGATGATCGAACATATAAATGCCTGTTACTGCGTAATTACTCTTCGGATTCTTCGGTTTTTCTTCTATTGATATAATGCGATTTCTTTCAAGTTCAGCAACACCAAATCGATGTGGATCAGATACTTCTTGAAGTAATATTTTGGCTCCAGACTCTTGTTTATGGAAATTAGAAACAAATGGTGCAATGCTATCTTCAAATACATTATCACCTAAAATAACCACCATCTGATCTTCGCCTACAAAATGTTCAGCGAGATCAAGAGCTTGTGCAATTCCACCAGCTTCATCTTGTACTTTATATGTAAAGGAAACTCCCATTTCATGGCCGCTGCCAAGCAGATTAACTACATCTCCCATATGTTCTTTGCCTGTGACAATGAGAATGTCGCTAATATCAGACTCTTTTAATTTCAGTACACTATGAAAAATCATTGGATACATACCTACAGGTAACAAATGTTTATTAGTCACTTTTGTTAGAGGGTATAAGCGCGAACCTGTTCCACCAGCTAATATAATACCTTTCATCGTTGGACCTCCATTACTATCTCTAGTATTTCTTCAGGAAAATACTTATCTCTATCAGACAAGATTCCTCGATTATATTTCAAAAATTTATCAATTTCCTTAAGGTTAGGTTTCATATAATCGGGTTCGCTCTCAATTATCCCTAAGTCTAGAGGGATTAATTTCACTTTTTTACCAAGGTCCTTAAGCTTATAACAATATTCCACAAAAGAAATATAGTTTTCATAAACTTCATTAAAGTAGCCTACTTCAATCAATGATGATCTCTTGAATATCACTAATTCAGGGCTTACTGCAGTAACATTCTGACATATTTTTAATCTTCCAAAATAACCATAGAATTGATTATGAAAACCTTTAAATATGTTATATATATTTTTTTTTGTAACCGCGTAGCCATAACTATGAATTTTTTTATTGCCCTTTAGTAGTTTCCCTCCAACTACAGCAATATCTTCTCTATTAAGATGACTTATAAGTCTCTCTGGCAAATCGCTCTTTATCGCTTTAATATTCGAGTCAATTAAAATAATATATTCGGTATTAATTCTTTTGATGAGGTTATTTAATGCTTGTGCAAAATTCAAATCTTTTACACCAATCACCTCAACATTAATATCAAATATTATTTTTTCCATATTAGATTCATTGAACAAAAATACTTTTTGAAAATTATTGTTAATAGAGAAAGAATTCTGCAGATCAAAAATGTAACCTTCTATTTCCTGTCTATTTATCCAAGTTCCTCTAACAATTATAGCAAGATCTTGTTGAATTGAGGTTTTCTCATAAATAACATTATAGGATCCGGAGAAATCCATAGGAAATACCTTAGCCTTTGTGTTTTGTTTTTCTAAATACTCTTCTAAGGCCTTTTTACCATTTTCTAATGCCTCGCTTTTCACAGAATAATTTAATGCAGTTGAAGTATTACTTATCCGCCAGTGATATAATATCTTTGGAATATGCACTATATTATTTGCTTTCTGCGTTAGCCTAAGAATAAAATCATAGTCTTGGCTTCCATCAAATTTCGAATTGAGATTACCAGTAACTTTCAGCAGATCACTCTTAAATACAAGGAGATGACAAATGTAGTTATAACTAAGTAAGGTATCTGGCGACCAGTCAGGCTTTTTATGTGGTTCTACATGTGTCAATCCATTCTCTGTAATTTTATCTTCATCAGAATACAATAAATCAGGGGCTTTATCATATAAATTAATAGCTTTGACATTTTCGAAAATAGCATTAGGAGCAATGATATCATCATGATCTAAGAGTGCTACATACTCACCAGTTGCCATTGATAGTGCCTTATTTGTATTTGAAGAAATCCCACCATTATTTATTCCTTCGCTCACTTTAATCCTATTATCTTTTGAAATATAATAATCCAACACTTCTTTCACTTTTAAATCAGAACTGCCTCCATTAAAGATACACAGCTCTAGATTACGATAAGTTTGATTTAGAACCGATTCTATCATTTCTATGAGAAAGTTAGGCTGAGTATTAAAAACTGGAACCACTATACTTACTTTTGGGTTGAATCCAAAATGAGTATTTTCTTGAATTATCCTCTCCTTATCTGAAATAATAAAATCAGAGTCAAAAACAAGATTTTTAATTTTGAAAAATTTTATCTGCTCATAGCTTCTTAAAAGAAAACTTTTGAATCCTTTTCTTTTGAGAAATCGCAGAGCTCTACCCATTAATATTTTTAAACTTTGTATAATTGCCCCCCCTAACTTTCTCTGAGAAAAATAATTAATTTTATAGTGAAAAAATTAATTATAAAGAATACAATATTAGTCCATAAAACTTCCATCATATTGAGTTTATTCTGATAAGAAACTTTGAGGGCAAGCGTTCCATCAACTTCCTTATCGTTAATAAACAGCTGGGTATTTCGCGCTGTATCATTTCCTTTCCAAGTTGTAACAGAATTACCTTGAGGCATTTTAGTAGCTGTTATTCTCAATATAAGAGCTTTTTTATTACTATTTTGGATTGAAGGAAACTCAATTCGATGATATTCATTGTCTTTTATCTCAGAGTTTTTTATTGTAGTATCCCTTAGGACTTTGTTAGTATCGGCTTCCAAAATATAAAATTTTGTAAAACCGTTCCTATTGGGCCTATTATAAGTGGACATATAAATTTCTATAGCATTTAAATAGTCTTGTTCTCCTAAAAACCTTTGATCTACTAAAAAACCATCATCTATTTCTGGTAAAATCTCTTCTAATGTACTAGATAACGTATATGATTTTTCTTTGAAAGTGGAGCCAAAGAATGTATCACTATATTTCAAAAAATAATATCCATTTATCACTATAATAGAGGAAAGTAAAGCCAAAAATAGTATTTTCGCATTCTTTTTTTGTTTCATATTACCTCTTCTAGTTCATTTTTATTATTAACATCGTGTAAATCTTGGGGGGCAAATAAGGCATCTAATTTATCTATGCTTCTCTCCCATCCCCACTCTTTGGCAGTCTCTATAGCTTCTCTTCTAATATCATTGAAATATTGCTTATCTTCTATTATTTTCTTTATCGCGTTTCTTGCACCTTCAATGTCATCGATATCAATGATAACTCCGTTTATACCATCTTTAACGAACTCTTCAACACCATTGAAGTTAGTCAATACACATACTCCTCCACACGCCATCATTTCTAAAGCCGGTAGACAAAAACTTTCAACCTTACTCATTTTCAACAGTATATCGCAGCTTGAATAAATATTTTTCATTTTATCCATAGGTACACTTTCAAAAAATCTATCGCATTTCCAGTTTGGCCTAGGTCTCCCTGCCGTACTGACACACCATACTTCACAATCCAAATTTTCAACGACTTCGAATGCTTCTTTCATACCTTTAAATGGAACATCTATCGGCCCTTCAAGTAATATTCTAATTTTACCGTTTTTTTTCATGAGAGGTTCAGTTTTATAAATTATATTTTCATCTACACCATTAGGAATATAATGAGAATCCTTATTAAATTCTTTTTTTAGCCAATCAGAAATCCATTGAGCCATAGTTATAAAACCATAATTCATACTATATGTTTTATAAGCCGCTGCTCTTTCCTTACTATTTACATCGAAAAATTTTGACTCATCTGATTGGATAAAATAATATTTCTGTTGTGCACTTATATTTTCTAAGGTATATGCAGTAGTCCAATAAGTAGCTATAGCCACATCTAGATTTTCAGGGACTTGGCTAATAGGAATCACGGGGACTAACAGATTCGGAAACCATTTCACTTCATTATTATTATCTTCAGATATAAGAACAACATCATAACCTCGTTTGTGTAATCCGTTTGCATGCTGACAAATCACGCCTAAACCACCGGATATCCCTGTTCCTGCTATAATGTATCCAATTTTCGGTTTTACAATATTAATAATCTTATGTTCCGATACCATAAGACTTTCCCAGTGATTATCATTCGATTTAAAGGTTAATTCTAGATTGTTTTCATGTAACCTTAAATTGGTAAGAATTTTAGGTATTGATTTAAACTTATACCCATAATATGAAAGTCTTAGCCATAGTTCATGATCTTCTCTATATCTCATTTGAGATTTAAGTCCTCCGACTGCTCTTAACGCCTCTAACTTTGCCATTACAGTACTTTGGCATGGTACACATATCTTACTCAACAGTTCATAATCGCAATCAGGGCTAAACACCTCTTGTTTATCTTTTAGATCAACTAGTCTTGATCCATCTACAAGTGCTCTCCAACCTCCATATATAATATCAACATGATATTTTTGAAAAAATTCAATAGAATCTTCTAATCTAGTTAACTCTGCAATATCATCACTATCCTGAAAAGCTAAATATTCCCCTCTTGCTTCCCTAATAGCTTTATTTCTACCTCTTACAGCATTCCCACTGTTATCTTTATAATAGAAAATGCGAACCCTTTTATCACTTTCATAAGATTTTACGATATTTATAGTCGATTCTGGCGAACCATCACAAACTATTAAAAGTTCTAAATTTTTATAAGTCTGATTTAGAATAGACTCAATACTCGAAACAAGGACATCCGTTCTGTCGTAGACTGGAATCACTACTGAAACTAGAGGGATATTAGAAGTATTCAGAAACTCCGTTGTTCTTTTTATTGGAGTACCAAAATCTGCTCCTCGTTTTCTAATTCTCCTTATTACAATTGAGGGATCATTTATAACCTTCTTAAATTTGTGACGAGTCTTTCTTAGTACCTCAGCTAACTTCCATGCTTTTGAGTTCACTATTTTATCAATATATTGATCTTTCTCATGGTTTAACTCAGCAAGGTAAGTAATATTATTACTTTTATCTATAAGTTCGTCTTTTAAGAATTTTTCCTTTATCTCAATCTCTGATAATTGATTTTTTAAATCAATTATTTGAGACTTATCTGTACTATTAATTGCTCTATAGTTTTGGATCTCTTTAACTAATCTATCCTCATTTATAGAAGATTTATGTAATCTTCTATCCAATTCTTGTATCTTTAAATGAAGTTCATTCAAAACCTTTTTTCTATAGTTGTTGTATTCGTACTCGCGTAAGAAAGCTCTGTTTTGTCTTTGTACAACAAGATAAGAGCTCTTTATTTCTTCAATATCAACGTCTATTGTTATATCACTTATCTGATTTAATATTTCTTTTACATTTGAATCTAAATCAAACTCTAATCTGGATTTTTCTTGTAATATTTTCACTGCACTAATAGTTTGATTGTAACCCTGCATAAATTCATTCAGGAGTTCTTTAGAGTTTCTAATCGGTACTGTTCCTCTACCTGAAAAATTATATTCTTTAGAAATCTCATAGTTACTTTCGTTTATCCATCCTGGGCCACCATGTATATCATAGCAAAAAACAGGTAAGCCCATAACCAAGGCATACTGAACGCTTTTCCCGATAGTGATTACCGCATCCCACTCTAACATGATTTCAGAAGTTATAAGTCTTGTCTGATGATTTATCCCATAAAAGTCCACTTGGATGGATTTTTTCTCAAGTTGTCTAGCTAATTCATAGATTTCTTCAGGGATATGGTTAGACACAACCCCTACTTTTAGAATAGTATCACTTACTTTTTTTGATGAGTTTATAAAATCTTCAGGTGCAAAATTAGGAAAGATTTTGATTTTAGCAGGTTGTACATTCTCTCTCATTAGAGTTTCTGCAGTTTCCACACTATTTGCTAAACATAAGCTGAGTAGATTCGAAAAAATTGGTGGGGCCTCAAACGGTTCGAAAGGAGACAGCGAGCTAAAAACTATTTTATTCGCAGTAATATTTTTTTCGAAAATAATATTATTTAAAGTCTGGGCATGTTGTGACCAAATTAAATCATAATGTTTAGTCTCCGGATTTGTGAAAGTTAAATTCCACACAGCTATACCCTCTATCTCAAAATTTTCTTGAATAGGATAATCGTATTGTAAGGTAGCTACATCAACTTCATAATTTAAACTTATTAGCTTTTGAGCTAGAGAGAGTATATTAATTTCTGCCCCAGCAAAGTCTACTAATGAATGAGTTGATAAGAGTATTTTTTTAATCTTCATTTTCCACACCTTCTTTCTCAATATTATAAACCCACGAGTGTTTTGCTCTGAAATGCCCCTCTGAAATTGGAATTCCATATTTGTTTTTACTACTCATTATTTCGAATTTTTCTACATAATCATTATTATCGTATGGATACATAATTTTTTCGTCAGAAATATTTACTGATATGAAATACTTACCAGCTAAAAAATCATTTGATTCAATTTTCAGCATAAATTCCTCAACGTTATAATCAAGATATATATCATCTCTTATTGTATTGAAAAGTGTAACTATTTCACCTTTATCGTTGTAAATTATAAGCCCAACTCCATATTTCAAGTTTGTAGACTTAAACCGGATTGACAGATTAATTAATATATCCTCCCCTGTCACAAAAATCTTTTTGTTCATATTTATACTTTCCAAATAAATTTTATTCAGAATTTTCTTTCTATTAATATCTTGTATAACCGGATTTTCTTTATCTTTATTATCCATATATATTTTATATTGTTCACATATTTCATCAGCTTTGCCTTGATCTCTTAATTGACCTTTCTCAATCCAAATAGCTTTAGTGCAAAAATTTCTAACTGCAGGCAAACTGTGACTCACAAATAACACAGTTGCTCCCTCAGCCACCAAATATTTCATTTTTTCATAACATTTTTCTTGAAAATACATATCTCCTACCGCTAAAGCCTCATCTACAATTAAAATATCCGGCTCAACATTTACGGATACTGCAAAGGCTAGGCGGGCAAACATCCCACTCGAATATGTTTTAACAGGTTGATTTATAAACTCACCTATATCAGCAAATTGAATAATATCATTAACTTTCAAATCCATTTCTTCTTTTGAGAACCCCATCATGGTTCCATTTAGATAGATATTCTGCATCCCTGTCATCTCCATATTAAATCCCGCTCCTAGTTCTAACAGAGCTGATATCTTTCCATTTACTTTGATATGGCCACTGCTGGGGTTAAGTAATCCAGTAATTATCTTCAGGATGGTAGATTTCCCAGAACCATTAGAGCCAACAATGCCAACAATTTCTCCCTTTCTAATTTCAAATGAAATATCTTGTAAAGCAACAAATTTAGAATGGTATATCTTTTTTCTAGGATCTAGCGATTCTTTTAATCGATCTATAGGACGAGAGTATAGTTTATAGTTTTTAATAACTCTATCAACAGTTATCGCGATATTATTCATAACTTCACCTCTTTAAAGTACATCAGAAAAATGTTTTTGTAATTTTTTATACACAAATGTACCTATAAAAAATAGCATTATTGTAAGTATCCAAAAATACAAAGATAGTAATGGTTTCTCCCAAAACCATACAGAATTAAAAAATGAGTCTCTGTAACCTTCTACAATATAAAACATTGGATTTAGTTTTAAGAAAAAATGAAACTTTTCAGGAAACATCTCTGGTTGCCATAAAATCGGTGTCAACCAAACTCCAAATTGCAAAAATATAGATATAATCTGGTTAAGATCTCGAAAAAACACAACTATTGAAGCAGTAATGTAAGTTACACTGATAAGCAAAATCAACATACATAACATGTAGTATATTACTTGTAAATTATATACATCCGGATTAAATCCGTAGAAAAAAAATAAATAAACTATAAAGAAAAGAAAACACAGATGAATATATAGTGCAGAAATTATTTTAATTGATGGTATAACACTTTTCTTAAAAACTACTTTTTTAACCAGATAACTGTACTCTAAAAAACTATTAGTCGCATTACTTAAAGCCTCTGAGAAGAAAAACCAAGGTACCAATCCGCATATAAGCCATAGAATATATGGAACGTTATTAAGAGGCACCACTCTAAATCCAATTTGAAATACAAACCAGTATGTAATCAGAATAGCTATCGGCTGTATAAAAGCCCATGAAATCCCAAAATACGAGTTAGAATATTTTGTCCAAAAGTCGCTTTTTGACAATCGTAAAATCAAATCCTTGGAACCATTTAGTTCTTTCAAATAACTTTTCATTAATTTTATCTCCTATTTTATACTTAGAAATTATACATTCACGAACAACATTTTATGCTAAAATAATGTCGTATCTACTAGAAAAGGAGAATTATACCTTGTCAAATCCTGTATACGGTAATACTACCAAATCAACTAACAGTAGTAAGCCGAAGAATCAACGATCTATGCTTGAATGGCTCCTTGTTGGAGGCCTTGTCTTGTTCCTGATCTGGGCTCCGTTCCAGATTGCTTTGTTTAACGGTCAGATGTTGAATTTTGAAACACCACTCTATTGGGCTGTCCTTATCTCCACCCTGCTTATGTTCCTATGGATCGCTAACTATTACAAAGTAATTAAGCTAGAAACGCAGAGAGATTGGCTTCTTGTAGCTGTCCTACTGTTACCTCTGACTTATGTACTTTCTCTTATCTCAGCAGCATCCGAATATCTAGCAATGAATATGATACTAATCCAGTGCATTTATACGGTGATTTTTGCCATTGCAGTGGTTATTCTCCAAAACAAACAAATTAATCATATCATACATTTGGCAATTTTGGGGATTTCGTATGTTATTGTCGGATTTGGTCTAATGAACTGGCTAGGTGCATCCCGTTTAGCCGCAAATTTAGTCGGATGGTTTACGGGTGCTGTCCAGAATGGAATATATGTAGATGCCGTTATGGTCGATTCCAACGGACCACGGCTTACATCGGTATTTCAATACGCAAATACATATGCAGCTTTCCTTATGGCTCTGCTATTTGCATCCATCTTTAGTTTGGTGAAATCTAAGAAATGGATAGGCCAGTTAACTCACGGCTTCATGCTTGTGCCCATTATTATCTCGTTACTACTTACGTTATCGAGAACAGGACTTGTCTTGTTGCCAGTTGTTTTTGTAGTACTTTTGCTCTTCTTAAAACCAGCAAAACAAATTTTATGGATTATATATTGCCTTATTGCTGGAGGAGCTACGATTGCCGTACTTAATCCAATTACGACAGCGGGTCTGAAGCTACATGAAGAATATTCTACCTCCGTTGCTTTAGACGGTTGGATGCGCCTTTTAGTTGCATCTATTATTACAGCGGTTCTTGCATGGGTCATCCAAAAGTATCTGGCACCTCGCCTGACGAATGGTGTGCAGCACTGGGCAAACCGAAAATATTCAAATTTATGGATTCCGGTAGGTTCTTCTGTAATTGCAGGAGTTGTTGGAGGTTTACTTCTAGGAACTGGACTGAAGAGTATTTTGCCGCAAAGTATTCAAATTAGACTTGAGAACATTAACTTTAACCAGCATAGTGTGCTTGAACGTTTTACTTTTTACAAAGACGCGATGAAACTACTCGGTGATTATCCGATCATTGGTGCGGGCGGTGGAGCTTGGGCTTCATTATATGAAACGTATCAGAACAACCCGTATACGAGCCGTCAGGCTCATAACTTTTTCATGCAATATCTTGTGGAAGTCGGTATTATAGGTTTCATCATTTTTATGAGCTTTATGATTTTCATTATTTATAAGTATGTCAAAGGATATATCCGGTCCTCGGAAGAGAATAGAGAGTCACATTTCCTGTATTTCATTATTACTTTCTCTATTCTTACTCACAGTATTTTGGACTTTAATATGAGTTATGTATTTATGGGAATCCTCGTATTCCTAGGTTTTGGTGGAATGGCTGCAGTTATGGATAATAAACCGGTAAAAAAACTCCGTTTTACAGGTGGTGGCTCGCGATATGTGTACCTGGGTGTTGTAGGAGTCTTGTCTATCATCGTAATGTTTACCTCGGTACGTTACTTGCAGTCTAGCTATGCTGCATTAGAAGCACAACAAGTTGCACAGAACAGCCAATCTTTCGAAGAAATTAAATCAGCTTTGGATAAAGATTTATCTATACGTAAGACACATCCTGATTCATTGCAACTTATGGCTGAAATTTATCAGCAAGTCTATACTCAAACTCAAGACGAACAATTTTACAATGAAGGCATGACTTGGCTGGAACGAGGACTTGCAGCAGAGCCTTATAACAAAAATATGCTGAAGCAACAAATCGCTCTCTATCAGGCTAAAGGAGAAAATGAGAAAGCTTTCGCCATTCAAAACGAAAAAGCCGAAAATTTCAACTGGGATATCACCTGGTATGAAGCACTGATTAGCCAAGCTCACGATTTTGGATATCAGGCACTCGGAAATCAAGATAATGAGAAAAAAGAACATTATTTCAAAGCAGGACTAACTGCATATGAACATGTAAAACAAGGAATTGAACATTTAAAAACATTGCCTGAAGGACAGTTGCAAGGTCGTGCATTTGAAATTACGCCTTCCATCGCACTAAGCGCAGGCAAAATTGAATTGATGCAGAATCAGCCTGCTGAAGCTGCAGCGACACTGAAACAAGGACTCAAAGAAGATATGAGCGACCCAACCAATCAAGAAGTTGCTAGATGGTATCTCGCTTCCTTACAAAAAGCAGGGCAGACAGACGAAGAGATAATGAATCAACTCACTGCTGTTCAGCCCGAAGCAAAACAACAAGTGGATCAATTGGCTAATGTGAATTTCTAAGAAAATAATTTTATCCTTATATCATCAAAAAAGGACGATCTCAGTCAGTAAATGACTATAGATCGTCCTTTTTTAGTTTCTGTAGCAGACGGAGACTTCTCCTCACTTACATGAGAGTCCTCTCCTCTGTTTATTAGAGATAACTTATTTATTTCACCAACTGACCACGAGTTACACCCAGCTGATTGGTTGCTTTAAGTGTCTTCCATACCTGTGTACCGCTGATCTCTCCGCGCAGGGCACGGTTATACAGATCAATTACTTCGCGTACTTGCTCTGGAGTTTCTTCCAGGAACTCGACACGGTAGCGGGATACGCCCAGGTCCATGAAGTTGGTCAGGTATTCAGCACCCGACTGTTCAATTGCATTGTAAACCGTGTTACGGCAGCCTTCATCAACACGAACCGGATGGGACATGCCGATACGGTCTTGCAATGACACGCTGTGATCTTCACAAGGACGACCGCAGTTTGTATAGTCTGTTCCTTCGCTAAGGAACGTGCAATATACACAATGTTCCGTGTGGAACATTGGCAAATGCTGATGAATAACAACTTCCAATTTATCTGTCTGCGAGCGTTCAAGCAGATCGACCATTTGCTGAATATTCAGGTCATAAGATGGTGTTACGTAATCGCATCCTGACTCTACGAACAGTTCGACTGCTTTGTGGTTAGCAATGTTCAAAGAGAAATCACCAATCAGTTCAGGATGCTCTGCATCTGGATTCTCCATCCGATGACGCAGGTAGAAGTATAGAGCACCTGTGTTACGAACCAGTACAGCATCAGGCTTCAGACGCAGGATATTGTTATGATACCCGTTTTCGCCTGGCATATGAATACGCGGTGTTGCGAGTGCAATTTTTTTACCTGCTGCGTGAACCATTTCAACTGCTGCAGGGAATTGCTTGATGAACTCGAAATCGGCATAAATCATGCCAACTCCTGCTTCAATCGCTGCTTCCACTTGTGGAAGACTGCGGCAGAGTGCGGTAAGTTCAGCCTCGCCACGTTTTACAGGTGCTGCAGGAGTAGCCGCATCGCCGTATACTTCCACTTCCCGTTTCACGTAGACAGGAGGTTTCGGACGTTCGCCAACGAGCATATCCACTGCACGGCGGCGAATACTGTTTAGCTCACGCATTGGAACGATAACGTCCCCGTAAAGCTCAACATCAAGTTTCTCCAGTTGGTATACGGTACCACCAAGACGTCCAAATTGCTCTTCAAGCAGTTCTGGATTCAACGGACGTTTCTTAGCAATCTCCAGTTCCAGTTCGGAGTTCACATGAACTGTCGTACCTTTCTGTACATCGGTCCAAGTCGTCTCAAGCAACCCACCTGGGCGGCCGACAACACTGACATGTACAGGGAAGACCCGATATGGTTTTTCCGTCTCATAGCTTTGACGCAGACGTTTGTCGAGCGCTGGATCATTGGTTTTCCAGATCCGATCCCCTTCATGCAAACGACGCAAATCTACATCACTACGGCCAGGTACGATATCAATAATCCAACCTTCGCCAGCTTCGCCTTCGATCTTCACACCTTGTCTACGGATGTCATATACACGTCCGCCTTCTTCACGCTGTGTTGGATCTCCTGCATCAAATACAATTCCGTCTCCACGTTTCAGCGGAGCTTCAATCTTACATACAACCCCGTCACGTAAAATCTTCTCTACACGGCCAAGATATACACCACGGCTTTTAGGGAAAGTACCATCTACCAATTGCTTATTGTTTGTTCCTTCCAAGAAACCATGTGTAAATCCACGGGAGAAACTTTGCTGAAGTTCACGAATTTCTTCCTTACTTACTGGATTTTGAATTCCATCAAAATATCCATCAATGGCTTTACGGTATTTGCTGACTACGTTCGCCACATACTCAGGCGTTTTGAGACGTCCTTCGATTTTAAAGGAAGTTACTCCTGCTTCAATCAGCTCAGGCATAATATCAATTGCAGCAAGGTCCTTAGGAGATAGCAGATAAGCTACGTCGCCCATCGGTTTTTGTTCTCCATCCACCATCAAATCATAAGGAAGACGGCAAGCCTGCGCACATTCTCCACGGTTTGCGGAACGTCCGCCCCACATTTCAGAAGTCAAACATTGACCTGAGTAGGAGACACAGAGCGCACCATGCACGAATACTTCCATCGGCAAACGTGCTTGTTCTCCAATTTTCTGAATTTGCTTGAGGTTGTTTTCCCGTCCAAGTACGACACGTTCTATATCAAAAGGTTTCGTGAATTCAACCGCTTCAGGCGATGTAATCGTCATCTGTGTTGACCCGTGAATCGGGAAGTCAGGAGAAATCTCACGGATCAATTTTACAAGACCGAGATCCTGAACGATAACCGCATCTACCCCTGCATCTACACAAGCGTCCACGAGTTCCTTCGCATCACGAAGTTCATTCTCAAATACCAATATATTAAATGTCAAAAATCCTTTTACGCCGTAGCTGTGCAAATACGCCATAATTTCAGGCAGTTCTTCCATACGGAAGTTATTCGCTCTTGCCCGGGCATTAAATTTCTCGACACCAAAAAATATAGCATCCGCACCATTCGCAACAGCTGAACGCATACAATCCCAATCACCGGCAGGAGCAAGCAGCTCCACATCTTCTCTTCTTAATGCTTTAATATCCATATATCCTCCTAAACCCGCATAAGTCACGGATTGCAATATAAAACCGAAACCTTGTATTCGTCCTTACTCCATACGATTAGTGTAGCCAATCTATGAAACAACTATAATAGTGTATCAAATCCACTCTCTTTCCTCTACCACTTCCTGAAAAAACCGATAAATAAAATAACATTTAAAGTCTCCATGGTGCGCATAAAAAAGCAGTAAGCAAATTCCTCTGCCTACCGCTCACTCTTACGAAATCCCAGATTTTTATTCGTTAAAAGAGAATGATTCCAGTGCATGATCCAGCGCACTCTTTTGTACCTCTGTACGATTGGCATCATTAATGACGCTTGTTATGGTATACGTGATTCCTTTATGTTCAAACAAAATTTGTTTCCCTTGGTGTGGCACTCCATTCTCTACCTCATGATAGGTAAAGGATGTGGCGGGTTGTCCTGCAAAGGTGATGCTTTCGGTTCCCACTAAGCGAAAATCCTTCCGGCTTTTCCCTGCCTCTTCATAGGATTCCTTCATCTGACTTACAGCCAGTTCCACTGAGATCTCTTCGTTTGTCTGAATAGAAAAATATCCACCCGTGAATTGATAAGATATTTTAGATCTCTCGTACTGGTCTTGAAGTGGTGTCCAGAAGCGCGGGATATCTAGTGAGTATCCGTATTTTTTGGAAGAGCGTGTTACCGATTTGGATTTATCAATTAAATAAGGATCTTCACCTAATCGTCCGAAATTTTCTGTTACGGTTTCAAAATCAATCTCAAGAGACTTCAAGATCGAATCAAACCGTTCCATTTCTTCTCCTGCTTTTTCAGGAACTGCGTATTCTAGATAGTATCGATATCCGTTTTCCTGAATCAGCACGTTATATTCAGTCGTCCATCCATCTCCGAAATTGTACTCAAACTTGTTAATTTGCGCATCTTTCCCTGCCACTTTCGCTGTATAGGAATCCATCTCACGGTAAGCATCGGTAACAAACACATCTTTCATCCACTTCGCCAGCTGATTACTCCAATCTTTGACCGAAGCACCTTGCGGAGCAGAAGTCACTTGCAAAGAAAGATGGGTTCCCTTTTTACTCTCATACACCATGTTTTGATTATCCTTACTCCACTCCGCAGGCACTGTGAGTCCGATACCATAATCCTGATTATAGGCTGTTGTCATCCCGTCTTCTACCGTCGATAAATCTTTTACTGAACGATCTGACGTGTTAAATGATGTTTTAAATGAGTTAAGCAATGGGGCATATTTTTGAAGATCTTTATAGTTGCTTGCTTCGTTATCTGAAAAATATATTTCATATAAGCGCCCATTATCATAGTATTGTCTAACTTCCCAGAATGTACCTTCTGTATCCTTTGTAACGATGCGGGCATAAGGAGTAGGTGCGTTTGGGTAAGCTTCGCGGTCCATTACCGTCTCACCCATGCTTTTGGCTTCCTGAACCAACTGCTGCAGCATATCGTCTGCATCAAGCTTCACTTCTTCCGCATTCACAAGAATTTCAAAATAATAGGCACCTTCGGCATCCATAAAGTTGATATAATCTTCACTTCCATCATAAGAACTGCCGACAACAAGTCCAGTTGGGTAATTCATAGACCATCCATAGTAACTGTTTCCTATTTTCGTTTTACCTACATCAGCGTCAATCCCATCTTCTGATTGTTCGTGATCGGCATCCTCATTATCATTTCCTTTGAGACGAACAACAAGCTCACCGTTCGGGTTCTTCTGAATACTCGCTCCAAGACCTTGCGCAACAGGACGCAGCGGCACCATTAGTACCCCTTGTTTCATTTCCGGAGCAGCGCTCATCTCTACCTTCTTACCATCGATCCAGGCTGTAGAGCTGCCAATAGTTAACGCTACGGTATGTGGTCCATCCATAATTTTAACGACATCATTACCACTCAGCTTTATTTGGCTGTTGAACGTCTTTTTAAAAACGCCCAGTGGCACCATCATCGTCCCTTTTTGAATATAGGGTTTGTTAATGCTCTGTTTCTCTCCATTTATAGCCGCAACCGTGCTACCTACTTTTACTCTAAGCTCATCCATATGATTGGCTTCAGCCAGCATAGGAACAGCTCCGCCAAAAGCAAGCATCCCTGTAAGCAAAAAGGTAGCCACGATCTGTGCCGATCTTGAATTATTCAATCTATCTTCTCTCCATTCTTCGGTTAAAAATCAGATTCCTCTTCTTCGTTATATACTTCCGTTTCACCTTGGGTAAGAACGACCTGCCTTGACACAATATCTCCGCCCGACTGCATGAGCAGCTTCACTTTTTGACCAGGTAGATAACTTTTGAGCAGTTCGTTAATGTCGACAACCGAAGTAACACGTTTACCGGCAATACTGTAGAGTTCATCCCCCTCTTTGATTCCTGCTTTCTTCGCTTCCTTGGTGAGAACACTTGTAATCGTAAGCGGATCTTCTGTCGGGAGGCCCACTATAGCAGACCAGCTTTCCTCGAGTTCTACTCCCAAGCTGGCACGTCTAACCTCTCCATACGTGAAATAATGTTTAATTACATAATTTACCGTTTCCGCTGGTATAGAGAAGCCTGTATTCTCTACGCCTAAAGCTGCAAATTTCATAGAATTGATGCCTACCACTTCGCCTTTTAGATTCACGAGCGGACCGCCGCTGTTTCCTGGATTAATCGCTGTGTCACTTTGAATAAGTCGGTACGATCCATTTACTGCTCGGTTTAACCCGCTTACTACTCCAACCGTAGCCGAATTTCGCAGCGAAAAAGATACCGGAGTTCCAATTGCAATAACCGTTTCTCCTACACGAGTCTGCTCTGAAGAACTTATGAATTTGGCTGCTTTTAACGATTTAGCATTGATTTTAATCATAGCGATGTCACTTACAGGATCACTGTAGCTTTTGACAATCTTATAAGACTTCCCGTCTGACGTAACGACTACCGCTTCTGTCAGTCCATCGATCACGTGAGCGTTGGTTACAATCCATCCGTTGGACTTAATAATTACGCCTGTCCCATGAGCTAGGTTATAACGTTCAGATCCCCCTGTCTCTCCGCCGTCTTCAGAACGACCTATAATTCCCACAACGGAAGGGGATACGTTATCAATGACATCTGGCACCTGATCCTTCGCTGTATATATGTACTTTCCTGTTTTGCTATCGTATTTGCCAGTACCGCCTATTTTGGCGAGAACTTCTTTCGAATTAATATATATTTGGCCACCTTCTTGCTTCGCATCGAACGATACGCTCGCCGCGTTTACTTCTGTTGTAAATACAAAGGTGGATGCCAATAGGCATGCTGCTGCAGCCATGCCAGCTGATCTGTATACGGGTTTCAATTCTATCACCTGTTCCTCTCTCCCTTCACTTATTTCTCTATCGATCTCTAGTTCTATATGTATGGTAAATCAGAAATCTATCCTTCTATGAAACTGCTGAATTACTGGATTCTATTTAAAATATGGGAATAAAAAACACCTTCCTTATAATTCAACGGAAAGTGTTCTTGAAATAATAAGGCTTAATTTAGTTAACTAAGCCAATGTTTAATCATGGCATAATCTGTAATCAAAAAGACAAGCAGGCTGACGATCGTAAATCCAATGGCAAACAAATTTTTCTTAGGTGCTTTTACCAAACGAACCAAGCCAATAAATATAATGATAGTAAACAAGATGACAAAAATATCAAAACCATTGAATTTCGTAGTTGCACTTGCAGCTTCTGCTAACAGCATAAATGCACCTCCTCTAGTTCGATTATCGTACACCGTACAAGCGTTTACACCTTCTTATATGTTATCTTCATAATCCAGGTTACGCAAGTCTTTTCATCCAAATAATTCAAAATAATCCAGTTTTCTATTTTGTCTGCTCGCTCCCTGTCTTCTGATTGCATAAAAAAGCAGGAAAGACGAAAGTCTTTCCTGCTAGCTCCTATTATTTACGTGTGATGAAGTTCAAGCTTTTTACTGCGCTCTGTATCCCGTTCAAGAACCGGTTTAAGGTATTTCCCTGTATACGATACTTTGATATTCACGATCTCTTCAGGAGTTCCTGTACCCAGCAGTGTTCCTCCACCGCTTCCTCCCTCAGGACCCAGATCAATAATGTGGTCAACGGTCTTGATTACATCCAGGTTATGCTCGATCACAAGGACCGACTCTCCAGAATCCACAAGACGTTGCAACACTTTCAACAAGCGATCAATATCATCGACATGAAGTCCTGTTGTAGGTTCATCCAAAATGTACATTGTTTTTCCCGTACTGCGCCGGTAGAGTTCGGAAGCAAGCTTCACGCGCTGCGCCTCTCCTCCAGACAAGGTGGTTGCTGGTTGACCCAGCTTAACATAACCAAGACCTACATCCATGAGGGTTTGCATCTTCCGATGGATTTTCGGAATGTTTTGGAAGAACTCTGTTGCATCTTCCACTGTCATTTCAAGCACTTCAGAGATGTTCTTCGATTTATATTTTACTTCCAGCGTCTCCCGATTGTATCGTTTCCCTTTACATACTTCACATGGGACGTAAACATCTGGCAAGAAGTGCATTTCAATCTTAATAATCCCGTCCCCACGGCAAGCCTCACAGCGTCCACCTTTAATGTTAAAACTAAACCGGCCCTTTTTATACCCGCGAAGTTTTGCTTCATTGGTCTGGGAGAACAGATCACGGATATCATCAAATACACCGGTATACGTTGCAGGGTTCGAACGCGGTGTACGTCCAATCGGTGACTGGTCAATATCAATGACTTTATCAATATGTTCTAGTCCGCGAATTTCTTTGTGTTGACCTGGACGCACCTTAGCCCGATTCAGATCGCGCGCAAGTGTCTTATACAGAATTTCATTAACAAGTGTAGACTTACCAGAACCGGATACACCTGTAACCGCCGTAAATACACCAAGTGGTATTTTCACATTAATGTTTTTCAGGTTATTCTCCTTCGCACCGCGGATCTCTAGAAAGCGATCATCGCCTTTGCGTCTCTCTGCTGGTACTGGAATGAACTTGCGTCCACTCAAATAACTGCCTGTCAGAGAGTTAGGATCCTCCATAATTTCTTGCGGTGTCCCTTGAGACATCACTTGTCCACCATGAATTCCGGCACCTGGGCCAATATCAATAATATGGTCGGCTGCCATCATGGTGTCTTCATCATGTTCTACAACGATGAGCGTATTACCAAGGTCACGCATATGAGCAAGTGTAGAAATGAGGCGATCATTATCTCTTTGGTGCAGACCAATGCTCGGCTCATCAAGAATATATAATACGCCCATGAGACTTGAACCAATCTGAGTCGCAAGACGAATCCGCTGCGCTTCTCCGCCGGACAAAGTTCCCGCTGCACGACTCATCGTCAGGTAGTCGAGACCTACATTGACAAGGAAGCCGAGGCGGCTATTGATTTCTTTTAGAATCAGCTTAGCAATGGATTGTTCTTTCTCAGACAATGTTAATGAGTTAAAAAAGTTCACTGCCTCTCCAATCGAGAGTTCCGTAACGTAAGCCATGTTGTGATCGTTAATTGTGACGGCCAAAATTTCTTTCTTGAGCCGATGGCCCTTACATGTTCCACAAGGCTTTGCACTCATGTATCCTTCTATAAACTCCCGAACCCCTTCAGAGGCTGTATCCCGATAACGGCGTTCCAGGTTTGGAATAATGCCTTCAAAAGCCACATGGGCATCTTTTCGTTGACCAAAATCATTCTCATAACGGAAGCGAATCTTCTCTCCATTCGTTCCATGCAGCAACTTGTTCATTTGATCAGCGGGAAGCTCGCTGACTGGAATATCCATAGGGATCTTATAATGCTCACATACAGAGCGTAAGAACTGTGGATAATAATTGGACGTTCCTCCCGCCCAGGCATCAAAAGCTCCCTTTTCAATGGTTTTACTTGGATCAGGAACGAGCAGTTCCGGGTCAACAATCATTTTGACTCCGAGTCCATCACAGTCTGGGCAAGCACCAAACGGACTGTTAAACGAGAACATCCGTGGTGACAACTCTTCCATACTGAAACCACAAATCGGGCAGGCAAAATTCGAACTGAAACGAAGCTCTTCCTGTCCAATAATATCGACCAACAATTGGCCGCCAGAAATTTTGAGAGCCGTTTCTATCGAATCTGCAAGCCGGGCTTGTACATCCTCTTTTACAACAATTCGGTCTACAACCACTTCAATGGTATGCTTTTTGTTTTTCTCTAGTTCAATCGTTTCCGAGAGATCTCTCATCTCTCCATCAATTCTTACACGAACAAAACCTTGTTTTGATATGTCCGCTAAAATATTCTTGTGTTCACCTTTACGGCCCGAAATAACAGGTGCCAAAATTTGAAGTCTGGTTTTCTCCGGATAATTCATAATCCGGTCAACCATTTGCTCCACTGTTTGAGAGGTAATCTCAACCCCGTGGTCTGGACAATGCGGATGACCAATCCTTGCAAAAAGGAGACGTAGATAGTCGTAAATCTCCGTTACAGTACCTACCGTAGAACGAGGGTTTCTACTCGTTGTTTTCTGATCGATAGAGATCGCAGGAGATAAACCTTCAATAGAATCTAAATCCGGTTTTTCCATCTGCCCAAGAAATTGACGAGCATAAGCAGACAACGACTCTACATACCGGCGCTGTCCTTCCGCATAGATGGTATCAAAAGCAAGTGAAGATTTACCCGAACCGCTAAGTCCGGTTAGTACGATAAACTTGTCACGTGGAATGGTGACATCTATATTTTTCAGGTTATGCGCTCTAGCGCCTTTAATTACAATGTTCTCGCTTGCCACATGCTCATCTCCTTAGGGGAACTTCACCCACCTAAATCCTCCCTGACAGGGAGGACCCCAGAGGACTTCCCTCTGGACTCCCAAACTGGCGGTATGGGGTAGGTTGGCGTTGTTATAGTGCTACTTTGGTATAATGGGGGCGCATCCCCCTGACATATAACACTCCCATCGGAGTGTTATATGTCAGGGATGCTTGCAGTCGCTGATTGCTGGAGGCTTCGCTTCTCCAGCGGCGGACCATTGCCCTCTGGGCTCGGTCCTTGAAGGGACTGTGGCTGGAGGTCGCTTTGCTTCTCCAGCGGCGGACCATTGCCCTCTGGGCTCGGTCCTTGAAGGGACTGTAACTGGAGGTCGCTTTGCTTCTCCAGCAGCGGACCATTGCCCTCTGGGCTCGGTCCTTGAAGGGACTGTGGCTGGAGGCCGCTTTGCTTCTCCAGCGGCGGACCATTGCCCTTTGGGCTCGGTCCTTGAAAGAACTGTGGCTGGAGGCCGCTTTGCTTCTCCAGCGGCGGACCATTGCCCTTTGGGCTCGGTCCTTTAAGGGACTGTAGCTGGAGGCTTCGCTGCTCCAGCAGCGGACCATTGCCCTTTGGGCTCGGTCCTCATTTATATTATTTAAACAGTATATCTACAAGTATAGCCTGTGAACTTTATTTTCAAGCGATATAATTTTATAAGAAAACAAAGAAGAGTACATAAAGATCAAACTCTATATGTACTCTTGAAGAAGAGAACGACCACAAGGCCGTTCTCTTCATTATTATTCTGCCTTCAATTCGAGTAGCGCATCACGAAGTTCTGCGGCTCGCTCAAACTGTAGATTCTTAGCTGCATCTTTCATTTCTGCCTCTAGACGCTGAATGAGTGACTGGCGCTCGCGCTTCGACATTTTCTCTGCGCCGCTAACCAGGTAATCACTCTTCGATTCAGCAACTTTCGTTGCTTCAATCACTTCACGTATTTTTTTACGTATCGTCTGAGGTGTGATTCCATGCTTCTCATTATAAGCGATTTGTGTAACCCGCCGGCGTTCCGTTTCTTTGATCGCTTTATCCATTGAATCAGTAATACGGTCACCGTACATAATAACTCGGCCCTCGCTGTTACGTGCGGCTCGGCCGATCGTCTGGATAAGTGAACGCTCCGAACGAAGGAACCCTTCTTTGTCTGCATCAAGGATTGCGACGAGAGAAACCTCAGGTAAATCAAGACCCTCTCTCAGCAAGTTAATCCCAATAAGTACATGGAATGTACCTAGCCTCAGATCCCTGAGAATAGCCATCCGCTCCAGTGTCTTGATATCGGAGTGCATGTATCTCACCTTAATTCCTACTTCTTTGAAGTAATCGGTGAGATCCTCTGACATCTTCTTCGTCAGCGTGGTAACAAGTACTCTTTCATCCTTCTCAACCCGGTCACGAATCTCATTAATGAGATCGTCAATCTGTCCTTTGGTTGGTCTAACTTCAATAATTGGATCAAGGAGCCCTGTTGGACGAATGATCTGTTGAACCATTTCACCTTCAGTATGCTCTAGTTCATAAGGTCCTGGCGTTGCAGATACATAAATAATCTGTTTTGCCTTTTCTTCGAACTCTTCAAACTTGAGCGGTCGATTATCGAGTGCAGAAGGTAACCGGAACCCATGCTCTACTAAGACTGTTTTTCTAGCTTGGTCACCATTATACATAGCGCGAATCTGCGGAAGTGTTACATGAGACTCATCGACAACGATTAACATATCATCCGGAAAATAATCGAGCAGCGTATAAGGTGTCGCTCCTCTTTCCCGGAAAGTTAACGGTCCTGAATAGTTCTCAATTCCAGAACAGAAGCCCACTTCTTTCATCATCTCTATATCATAACGTGTACGCTGTTCAAGACGTTGTGCTTCGAGAAGTTTCCCTTGCTCTTTGAGCACAGCAAGACGTTCTTCCAGTTCACGTTCTATATTGACGAGCGCAACCTTCATCGTATCCTCATGCGTAACAAAGTGAGATGCTGGGAAGATGGCGATATGTTCTCGTTCACCAATGAGTTCACCGGTAAGCACATCAATCTCTGTAATCCGTTCGATCTCATCTCCAAACAGTTCAACACGAATCGCATGCTGATCTTTGGAGGCAGGGAAAATCTCAACTACATCCCCACGAACACGAAAAGTACCACGTACAAAATTAAGATCGTTCCGTTGGTACTGAATATCTACAAGCCGAGCCAAAATCTCATTACGCGGCTTCTCCATCCCTACCCGAAGAGATAATAGTAAATTCGAATACTCCATCGGAGAACCGAGACCATATATACAGGATACACTTGCTACGATGATGACATCCCGTCGTTCAAACAAAGAACTCGTAGCCGAGTGTCTTAGTTTATCTATTTCTTCATTTATACTAGAATCCTTCTCGATATACGTATCGGAAGAAGGAATATATGCTTCTGGTTGATAGTAATCGTAGTAACTTACAAAGTAATCCACCGAGTTACTCGGGAAAAACTCTTTAAACTCACTTGCCAGCTGTGCTGCAAGCGTCTTGTTATGTGCAATAACAAGCGTCGGTCTGTTCAGTTTTGCTATGGTCTGAGCAATCGTAAACGTCTTACCCGTACCCGTAGCACCAAGCAAAGTCTGGTGCCTCTTGCCTGCACGCACACCTGCGACCAGCTCTTCAATTGCTGCAGGCTGATCTCCCTGGGGCTGAAATTCCGACTCGAGTTGAAACGTCTTATCACTCATGACTATATCACTCATTGCCCAACCTCACCCTCATCGTCTAAAATAGATCTTACATTTATGTCGATATTTGCCGAGAAAACTGGTATCGGAAATATTCTTTGAATAGGAATATTTGTTCCCGTTTATTATACTCGGTTCATATCATGGATGCAAATGTAAGTAACGTCAAGGAGGCGAAATCATTCATGGATATCGCGACCCTAATCGGTCTAATTGCCGGAGCAGTCGCCATTATCGGAGGTTTTTTATGGGAAGGAGGGCAAATTACAGGATTATTTCAGTTTACAGCCGCACTTATTGTGTTCGGAGGAACCATAGCAGCTATTCTGATTAGTTACCCGATGTATCGTATTCGGACGATACCTGCGGCTTTGCGTATGGCATTTCGCAAGTCTAATAATGAAGCAAGCGAGTGGATAGATGACATTGTGGAAATGTCGATGCTTGCCAGAAGAGAAGGGGTTCTCGCCCTTGAACATAAAGTAATGGAACACTCTAATGATTTTTTGAAAAATGGAATCCAAATGGTCGTTGACGGAACTGACCAACCGGTGGTCCAGCAAATCATGGAGCTCGAAATTGATGCCAAAGAACAGAAGCATGATCATTATGCCAAAATTTTTGAATCTGCTGGTGCCTATGCTCCAACGATGGGAATCATCGGAACCGTAATGGGATTGGTTCAGGTTCTTGGAAGTCTGACAGATCCTACTGAGCTCGGTCCATCCATTGCTGTTGCTTTTATCGCTACTTTATATGGCGTCGCAAGTGCCAATCTTATCTTTCTGCCGATCGCTTCAAAAATCAGAGCAAAAAGCGAAGAAGAGACCTCTACTTTGGAAATGCTCTTAGAAGGCGTATTATCTGTTCAAAATGGGGAGAATGCTTTACTTGTTCGTAAAAAACTCGAAACTTATGCCCTAAAACATAAGTTCCCAGAAATGAACAGAAAGGAAAAAACTCATGAGACAGCGGAATAGACGAAGTCGCCTCATACGAACAAGACAGGCACGAGCAAGTAACTCTGCCGCTTCCCATGACCGCTGGATGATTACTTATGCAGACCTGATCACTCTTTTACTCATTTTCTTCATCATGTTATATGCAATGAGCAGACTCGATGCCAATAAATACGAAGATATTACGAGCTCGCTGCAAACTACATTCCAAAATTCAAATCATATTTTAGAAGGCAATGAAGGGATTACAGGAGACAAGCCTTCTCCTGAACAACAGAATCCAGGCGGCGATGCAATGCAGTCTGATGATAATAAAAACGAAAACCCTGAATCTGAGAAAACAGAATCTGCTCATGAAGCAGCTTTTCGAGCTCAAGAGAAAGAACTCCAGCAATTACTCAGCCAGATTGAGGGATACATAGAAGATCACAATCTGACAGAACTGATTTTTGTAGAGGACAAGCCCCAAGGCATATCGATTACGCTGAGTGAACGTTTTTTATTTCGCAGCGGTAATGCTAGACTGATGGACGGATCTTCTCCAGTACTACACCAGTTAGCCAGCTTGTTCAGAGATTTAGGCATGAATATTTCGATTGAAGGACATACGGATAACATGCCCATCGTTAATAGTTCCACCTATAAAGATAACTGGGAATTATCCGGTGCAAGAGCCCTGTCCGTATTACGTTATTTTATGGATGAGGAAGACCTGGAGTCGGATCATTTCCAGTATGCAGGCTATGCCGATACTCGCCCTGCCGAGGACAATAGCACAAAAGAAGGCAGACAAAAGAACCGCCGAGTTGAAATCACCGTGCTACGGCAACTTCAGGAATAAGGCAGTTCCTTTCATGAGTTACCTGTTACTTTAAGCAAAAAAGACCTCCAATCTGTACTACGCAGATTTGGAGGTCTTTCACTTATTAAATCATCTTATTATGATGGCTGATGATGACGATTAGCTGTCTTGCCGAAAAGCATCTGCAAATCCTTCGTTCGGATCTACCTTATGCTGTATCTGAAGCTTCATACCAAATATCTGATAGATTGATGCAGGACGCTCCTTAATTGCTGAACCCGTATCTGGATCAGGAGCTAGTAATGCACCAAGTTGATGATGTTCGCCCTCGTAGAGAGCACGCTGCAGAAATTTACTTTCCCCGTTAATATTCCGTATTTCCAGCTTGCAAAAAGCCGCGTTCATCCGAAGACAACGATGTAAATCTGCCTCTGAATGGACAATGTGCCCATTCACTTTATAGATAACTTCACCAGGCATAAATCCAAGTTCGTCTGCCGGGCTTCCCGGAAGAACCGCTAGAATCTGTAAGCCTTGCTTTGGATGAACATAAATCGGGCTTCGATTCTCCTCTTCGTAAGAACTAATCCAACTAAGTGCTTCATGCCCAAGAAACGCGAATAGTACCGCAACAATAGTAGCTGGGCTCCACCACATCGACAACAGTCCCAGAATAAGCAGTACAGCGCCATATAAAAGCATACGCTTTGAGGTTAGGGAAACCTTCTCTTCTGGAAGCATGCTTTTCGTCATCTCACCAAAACCGATAAGCAGCGGAAGTCCGAATAATAGATACTCTCCTGATCCTTGTAAGAATACAGGATTCCAAGGAAGATCGGCTCCAGTTCCTAAACCAGCAGGAACAAGCAACATTAGTGGAATCGGAGTTAAGTACTGCAGCTGATAACCCCCAACCAATTTCCCACGTTTCCCCTCAAAATAAACCGGAGATGCAGCTTGTCCCCGCTGCAAGCGAATGACTATAGCATGCATCAGATGGAGCACCGCACACAATACAAGAAGGGAAGGGATAGTGAGCTGCTCAATCTCAAGAATGATACTCCCCATAAAGCCACTCGGCTGCCACTGCTCAAAGAACCCTAAGATCCACTGGATGAGTCCAAGAATACTTATCGCATACACCGCATTCAAATAACGCACACGGAATAACATGAGAACGAAAGAGGTTACCCAGATTAGCACTACACCTTGAATTGAAAGCTGAATTCCCAGGAATACATATAGAATAGAGACGATTACTCCGAGCATTACGCCGGTAATCACTGTCCGAGTCGTTAATAACGGCCAAGCGTTAAGACGTACATGCATTAATTTTCGTTCCAGCATCCCTTGCCTGCGAAACCACAGAGCGATAATTACAATGGCAATATAATAAAATGGCTGGCTTAGCAGGTCGATTACTGCATCCAATATCAGCCAAAGCCATGAGATGACTTCATTCAAATAGGTTCACGCTCCTTTTTTATGCAATTGATTCAACTAAAGGTATTATAAAATTGTTTACTCATAAATCCAATAAAAAAAGAAGGCTGAACAGCAGCCTTCTTCTTGAAATCAGACAGTTATTCAACTATCTGCATTTCTGATTTCAGTTAAGAAAAACTATTCTGAACGTTACATGTTCACCCTTGTTTTTCTTGTATTAATTCGACGCACCTGAAGTTATTTCCTTCTTCATTTCAGATACGGCTTTTTTAAGCTGAGTATCATACTGTGGATCACTGATTTTCTCAATGAGCGCTGCTTCCAGTGCTCCTGCCGTTTTCTCATCTAAGATGCCGCTGGCTGTAAGTCCTTTGGAAGCCTGGAATGCCTTAACCGCAGCTTGTGTCTTAGCATCGAAATATCCATCTTTACGGTCTGTCTTGAATCCAAGTCCCTCCAGCATCGTTTGTGCATTCTTCACATCCGTGCTGTTCGAATCAAGTTTAAGCGGTAAGTTATCCTTGGTAATCGGAGCTACCGAGAAGTATTCAGGCTGACTGACCGTAAGATCAGGCTCGATCCCTTTCTCATGAATCCAATCTCCATTCGGGGTAAGCCATTTTGCTATCGTAATCTTCACTAGGCTTCCATCGCCAAGCTGACGTTCAAAACTTGTCTGAACTGTTCCCTTACCAAAAGAGTTCTCTCCGAGCAGGGTTGCTCCTGCGGATTGTTGCAAAGCACCCGCCAAAATCTCGGAAGCACTCGCACTACCCTTATTCATAAGTAGACTTACAGGGTAAGGTTTCGCAGAACCCTTAGACTCATTCTTCTCACGTTTGCCGTTCTTATCTTCTACCTGAACGATGAGCTCGCCTGATGGAACAAATTGTTCTGCAATATCAATGACGACAGATAATACACCACCAGGGTTGTTCCTTACGTCAATGATAAGGCCTTTCATATTCTGGGCTTCGAGCTTGGCTAACTCTTCTTCAAAACGTTCTGCGGTATTCAGTGAAAATTGGGTAATCGTAATAATACCAACCCCATCTTCCTGCATTTCTGCGTAAACCGTTTCCAGGTCGATGTCATCTCTTACAATCGTAAATTCGAGTGGATCAGTGGAACCTGCCCGCTGAACAGAGACCTTGGCTTCGCTGCCCTTTGGACCACGAATTTTATTGACGGCCTCATTTAGGTCAAGTCCCTGAAGAGATTCTCCATTTACCGATAAAATGACGTCCTTGGACTGAATACCTGCTTTTTCTGCCGGCGATCCTTTAATTGGTGAGACTACGATGACATTTCCATCCTGAGAGGAAACCTCAGCACCAATTCCTGTAAAGGATCCTTCAATCGATTCTTCAAACTGTGCTGCTGTCTCCTGTCCCATGTAACTGGAATAAGGATCACCGAGCGCCTCCATCATTCCGTTAATCGCACCATCAATCAGTTCGGTACGATCAATATCCTGATAGTAGTTTTCTTCAATTAAATCGAGCGTTGTTTCGATTTTCGAAAGATCATTCTTCTGACTGCTTCCGGTTACACTCGCAAGTAAACCTTCTCCACCCTGACTATTCAGAGATTGAAAGTTTACAAATGCCAGTGTCAGCAAACACCCGCCTAGTAGGCCAATGATAACCAGCATGAAAGCAGAACGCTTCTTCATCATGAGCGTCACCGCCCTTTCTATTCCGTCTGACTTACAATTCACCCTGATCTACCAGCAAGAGTATATGATAAGCTTGTACGGAATATGCCCTAAGTATGCCGAATTTTACAAATAATTCATTGGATTGGTATGACTACCGTTCACCCGTACTTCAAAGTGCAAGTGATTCCCTGTTGAATTACCTGTTGATCCGACTTCTGCTATTTTTTGACCGCGTGTTACACTGTCGCCTTCTTTTACCTTGATTCCACCATTACGAATATGTCCATATAACGTCCAAAGACCATCTCCATGATCAACAATGACCGTGTTACCATAACCGCTTGTCCATTCAGCAACAAGAACTACGCCACTCTCTGCGGCCATAATCGTCGTGCCTTCTGGCGCTGCAAAGTCGACTCCAGCATGCATCTTACCTACTACACCGGTAATCGGGTGAACCCGAGGACCATAACCTGATGAAATATAGGCTCCTGATACGGGAGTTGCTAAAATCCCACTGCTGCTAGAAGTGCTGCTGGAGCTACTGCTCGAAGAACTGCTGGAACTGGAACTTGAGCTGGAGCTTGAACTCGAGCTAGAACTGGAAGAAGAGACTTTTTGCTGTGCTTTTTTTCGAGCTGCTTCTTCTGCTGCTGCTTTAGCTTTCGCTGCTGCCGCAGCCTGTTCTGCCTTCAGTTCATTCTTCTCCTGGAGCAAAGCTGAACGTTTGCTAGCAATCTCAACCAACATATGATCTTGTTCTTCACTCAGCTCTACCTGAGATTCGATCTCTCCATCATACTGGGCGATAAGCTGCTGCTTCTCTTCTTCCTTCGCATCAAGTTCTGCTTTGCGTTCTTTTTTATCTGCGTATAACTGCTTATGTTCTTCGTATTGTTCTTCAAGCTCTTGCTTCTTCTGAACAACCAATTCTTTGTCTTTCTTATGTTCTTCTAGTAGATTCTGATCTTGATCGACAATCATCTTGAGTGAATCTGCACGTTGAAGAAAATCTGCAAAACTAGTAGATGAGAGTAATACATCAAGGTAGGATACCGAACCATCGGTATACATCAAACGCACACGCGATTCTAGCAATTCCTCACGGGCTGCAATCCGTTCTTCTGCTTCTTTCAGCTCTTTTTTGGTAAGTCGTAAATTTTCCTCTGTTAACTCGATCTTATAAGAAATGTTGATGAGTTCATTACTTACAATATTAATCTGTTCAATTATTTTATTCAAATAATCTTCCGTTTTTTGCTTGTTATGTTCTGCTTCTTCTTTTTTCTTCGCAGCCGCTTCCTGTTTTGCTTTAGCTGACTCCGATTGTTCCTCGAGTTGTTTGATTTGATTATCAATTTCATCCAAGCTAGAAGCAGCATAACCATAACTAGGTGATAGGATTGCAGCGGTGAGTAAACTCATCGCAAGTGCAGTAGCCGTCTTTTTCAAGTTGTCTTCCCCATCCTTCATTTTAATATATATATATCATCGAATTGTTTTCTTGTTGTGATGAGCAGCCGCCCCTAAATCGGGACAGCCGTCATAAATTTAATTATCAATTAGACTTTCAGTGACTTACGAATAGACAATGTGCTGCCTAGAACACCAACGAGTACTCCCATGATGAGAAGTGAGCCTCCGAGCCAAGCCCATAGACTGGATAAAGGTACTAGGTTCAGCATTTTAATTATAATATCTTGCTGTACGGTAATAAGCAGCTGGTTGTAACCAGCAAACAAAATCCCGATCGTAATAAGTGAACCGATGAGACCGATAAGCGCACCTTCCACAAAAAATGGCCAACGAATGAAGGCATTCGTGGCACCGACTAGCTTCATAATCCCAATCTCCCGGCGTCTTGCCAGGATCGTCACGCGAATCGTGTTGGAAATGAGGAACATAGACATCAGTGCAAGTCCGGCAACAAACACAAAACCTATTGTCCGAATCAGACGTGTAATCTTGAACAACGTCTCCACTGTTTCTTCACCAAAATTAACTTTCATAATAGGCTTCTCAGTATATTTGTCATTCAGAGCTTCAATCTTCTCCGCTACAAAATTAACTGTACTGGGATCAATTAGCTCCACTCGAATGGTGTCTGGAAGCGGGTTATTATCTACATCAAAGCCTTCCAGAAGTTCCTGTTGATCTTCACCAAGCTTTTCTTTAAATTCAGCCAATCCTTGATCTTTAGGAACAAACGCGATCGAGCTTACCTCTGGCATCGCTGCAATTTCTTCTTGTAATGTTGTACGAAGCTCCTCATCTACATTCAGCTGCAGATACGTGCTGATCTCTACCTGGCTGTCCGCATTATCCGCTATCGAATTTACATTCACGACCAAGAGAACAAACACTCCTAAAATCAATAGAGAAACAATGATAGACGTTATGGATGCAATAGACATCCAGCCGTTGCGGAATAAGCTTTTGAATCCTTCCCGCAGATGGCGCAAGAAGGTGTTAAAATTCATAGCCATATTCCCCTCTCAACTCGTCTCTAACGATATGACCTTTTTCGATCGCAATTACCCGTTTTCGCATCTTGTTCACGATATCACGGTTATGCGTAGCCATAACAATGGTCGTTCCCCGGAAATTAATCTCATCAAGTAGCTGCATAATTCCCCAGGAGGTCTCGGGATCCAGGTTTCCGGTAGGCTCATCCGCAATAATGACAGATGGGTTATTCACGATGGCTCTTGCAATCGCGATCCTCTGTTGCTCGCCGCCGGAGAGTTGTGCTGGCTCGCGGTCTGCCTTTTCCTTAAGACCAACCAGATCGAGAACTTCCATTACACGTTTCTTGATTTGCTTCTTAGGGGCTTCTATAACCTCCATAGCAAAAGCAATATTCTCATATGCCGTCATCTTAGGCAGCAATCTGAAATCTTGAAAGACTACCCCGATATTCCGTCTGACATAAGGAATCTTACGATGTTTCAACTTCCCAATATTAAATCCGTTCACTGATATTTGACCTTTAGTTGGAACTTCTTCTCTGTAAATCAATTTCATAAAAGTCGATTTGCCCGCTCCAGAGGGGCCGACGATATAAACAAATTCATTGCGGTCGATCTTCACCGAAACACCTTGAAGTGCATGCGCACCATTCGGATAGGTCTTCCACACGTCTTGTAACTCAATCACATCATCACTTCCCGTTGCATTAGTAGCTTCTTTTGCTCATTTCGACACTTTCCAATGATTTCCTTTAAAATCTCTCGATTTTCATCAAGATGTCTCTCATTGTAACAAATTTGTTACCTTTTGAGTAGCCGAAAGATTTCCTCTCCTTCCGCATATATTGGAAGAGTGTTCCTAACACCGGTAAAACAGAAGTCTGAGAGGAGTTCTATATGAAAAAAGTTCACATTTCGTTCATTGTTTTCATGTTTCTTTCTCTCCTATTCGCTTTTATTTTTGGCTGGCTATACATGTACGCTCACCAGTCCAAAATCCCCCCAGGAGTTCATTTATCCGGGTGGTCTGTAGGAGGGCAGAATAAGGATACGGTATTGCAGGAGTTAGAACAGAAATTGACTGCACTTGAAAACCTTCCGCTAGGAGTAAAGTCCGAGAACACTCCTATTTCCGAAACGAAACTAACACTGGCTGATGCTGGAGTGACGTACAAAGCCGATCAATTCAAACAAGCTTTACGTACTCTTTCGGAAGGTGGACTTGTCCAAAGAGTGGTTCAGCGCTGGTATTTCGCTGAGGAGTGGAAGCTAGAGGTCACCATCGAACGTAACTATCTCAAACAAAAACTCACTCCAGCCTGGGAAGAAAAGCATTTCGGAAACCCCGTAAATGCAGTTCGGAAAATCACACCAAATGACGAAGTCGTCTATACACCGGAACGAAATGTACAGCGGATCCAGTGGGATCAAATGAATGCGATTATATCTCAAGTCATACCTGACAATTTTTCATTGCTGGATAAGAAAGATACACAAACGCCTAGTATAGTTATCGACCTTCCCCTCCAAGAGTTGAAGCCCCCTGTTACAGTTGCTTCTCTAAAAGAAGAAGGGATTAGTCGTAAGATCATTGAAGTGGTGACATCTCTTGGATCAAGTGGAGAAGGAAGAGCACATAATGTCAGCGCTGCAGCCAGTGCGTTAAACGGGCTTATTTTAAAACCAGGGGATATTTTTAATTATGGCAGTATCGTGGAAAAAGCAGAAAAGGAGAGTGGATTTCAGGAAGCGCCCGTCATTGTAAAAGGTCAGTTAGTCCCCGGTGTCGGGGGAGGAATCTGCCAGGTATCCAGTACACTATATAATGCAGCCTTACGAACAGGACTAGAGATTGTCGAGAGAAGAAATCATTCCCTTCCCGTCAGTTATCTTCCTAAGGGTCTTGATGCGACATTCGCATCGGGGTACATTAATTTTCGCTTTAAAAACACAACCGATAAATACCTTCTTATCAAAGCAGAGGTAAAAGATCGCGAACTGAATGTCTCCTTCTTCGGAACTTTTCCGGAGAATGTTAGTTATGAACTTGATACCGAACTTCTCGAAACACTCCCGGCTCCTCTCACATATGTATCAGATCATTCCCTTTCTCCAGGAAGCGAGATGGTGCGTCAGGCCGGTTCTACCGGATATGTCGTTGCTTCTTATCAAATCAAGAAGGTAAATGGAGAAGTTGTCTCTCGTAAATTGATATCTAAAGACACCTATCGGCCGCAAGACCGTGTCCTTGCTGTAAACCGTGCTGCTCAGGAGGAAGAACCGTCTCCATCGCCTCCCTCTTCGGACACCCCTCCCGTGGAAGATGGAGTTCGTACGGAAGACGCTGGCTAAATTTCTCATAAAAAAGAACGCCACATAAATAAATGCGCGCACAATAATAACCCGGGCTAGTAGTATGGTGCCTACGTCCGGGTCTCTTTATTTTCTGAACCTATTCATGGTGTATTACACCTGCTCATTCATCTATAACGAACCGACCTGGTTGCAAACCTCTGTCACAGCGTCTGAATGCTTCTTGCAGGACTCACTATATTCGACAAGCCCAATTCGGCACCCAGGACCAATATAAACCTTCCGTCCTCTTACTACTTTAGCTTCTGTATGCTCTAGATGCAGCACATCACCTTCTATCGTGTCCGCGATCAGTTCTCTTTGGAGCTTAGAGTTAAATATATGGAAGAGAGAAGACATCAACGTTCGTTTAATCTCAATCTTGTGACCGCCGATCTCGGCAACTTTAGAAAGCCCATACAGTCCAATATCGATATGTTCAGCATTCAGCATCCCCTCTGTCTGAATTGCCCCTTTAATCCTCATTTGTTCTGCACTGCAATCGCCATGAAGACGAAGCGAGCCAAATGCTTTAAATTGCTCACTATGAATGGAACGTTTAACTATCGTGTCTCCGTTTATCTTCACCTGCCGGACTTCAAGCTTCCCATCCACTTCCATCTGTCCGCTCGTTTTAATAGCGTCTCCGTATACATCGCCTTGGACATGAAGAGTCCCCGTAAGCTTAATCTGATTACTTCGGAGGTGCCCGTTTACTGCCGCTGTACCCGTACATTTAAAAAATTGGCTCTCCACATCGCTATGAATCACACCTTCTCCTACAACCTTCACATTCCGAAATATGCCTCCACCAGAACTTCCAGTGCCTGTTATCTTAATATCCTCCATACGTTCGCTCCTGTATCCTGTTATCATCGATGATTCCTCCTCACTTCCGCCCTACACCTGGACCTGCCGTCCTACCTTAGATTCAGGATCTTGCTCGTAAGATACGCTGTATTCCACCACACCAATCTCACAACCAGGACCGATGGTAATCCGGCTTCCCCTGACTGTACCCGCATGAGTATGTTCTAGATAGATATCGTCTCCTTCTATAATATGGGTCTTCAGCCTTGGTGTCATTGCAGGCACGAATTGATCAAATAATCTTATCTTAGATTTACGACGCACCTGAATTTGCTCTCCGCCAATCTCTTCTACTTCACAACGGTGATGAAGCATAATATCCACGGTCCCTGCGTTCAGCATGCCTTTGATCTTGAAACCGCCCTGTACTTCAATGGTCTCACATTCCACGTCTTTCCCTACTGTAATCCCACCTGCTACCTCTACACGGCTTCCGATTAATTTCCCATTAATCGTCGCTTTCCCGTTCACAATCAGCTTATCTGTTACCAAATGTTCTTTAATAGATGTTATTCCATCAATTCGGGTCTGCTTTGTCTTAACACCGCCTTCAACCTTGCTGCTCCCATTGACTTGATATTCATCCGCAGTTACAGTTCCCTGAATATTGGCTGAACCATTGACAACATACCGCTCACAGCGAAGATTCCCTTGCAATCCCGATGTACCATTTACTTCATAACTGACACAATCGATATCACCAGAAAATTTACCAACCCCATCTACACGAACATGACGGTATGTACCACCTGATGCTTTGCCAACACCTGAAATGTTTAAGTCTGGTCTAGACTGCTCGCTCCTCATTAGGACCCCTCCGACTCACTCAATTTGACTTTCAACTGCTCCAGATAAGTTCCTAGAGATAAACGCAGAACTTCCTTTACCCCTGTGTCAAAATATACTTCGCTTCCCGTAGTTAGGATCGTAAATATAGGAATCCCCATTTTCCGGGTCAAAATGATGTCACAGCCTTTATCTCGAAACTTGCTGTAATACGCCTGGAACGTCTGGACAAGCAAAATTCCCTCTTCGCGGTTCATATGCCCACTGGCAAGCGCTTGATCCAAAACATAGATACAAAGTATTTCTTCAAAAGAAAAAGTCTGTTTCTCCTTTTCACTTCCACTTTCCATAAAAAGATGTATTGAAATCGGTGTTACCAGATGTTTTTGCTCCATTTCTACACGGGTAAGGACCTTGTTACTTACCGAAGGGGAGAACACATCGGCCAATTCATCTAAAGAAAGTTCATCTTTCATGTTTTTTATTCGGTCAATTCGTGTTAAGATGCTTTCCCTAGGAAAAAAAGTCTCCTGTCCTGTAAAAGAAGATTTACGTATAAACCAATCCTCTGGTATTAGGTTTTTTCGCTTCCAACGATAGAGTTGACCGTATGATATTCCCGTCAGTTCCAAAAGTTCTTTCTTAGATATTAAGTCTTCAGTCATGTAATTCTAACCCCCTGAAGACAATGTAACATAACATTGTTACGCTGTAAATGTACGTTTCGTTCATTTCCCCTTTTTTATTGATGGGACGCACGTTTTCTCTTTATTTAAAGAAATTTATGTAGGAAAATATATTTATTATCTAGTTACCAACCTGTTGATAACTTTTGAAAATCTATTGTTTTTTTTGTTTTCTATTCACAAATTGATATTGGATTCTTGAAAAAATAGGATTAACTGTGGGTAATGTGTATAGATTTGTGCATAAACACGAAATTACTAATATCATTTTGCGATGAGTCTGTGAATAACACAATGTTATGCACAATATGGGTATAACATTGTGAATGACTTTCATTTTTGCTCGACATTTCTCCCTTCCTACCTGTGGATGAAGTCTCTTCTATGCTTTATTTAGTGGAGATTATCCACCGACTTTCGTTATACTAGATGAGTATCAATGATGCTTTAGCTTACACAGGGAGGGATTTGGGATTATGGCACTTATGCAATGTCATTTCTATTCAGAAGTACTCGGTATGAATACGACGATGCACGTTATTTTACCTCAGCAAACCGCTACACAGATTGGTGTCGATACCAAGCAAAGCAAAGGACTTCATCAAACACTTTATCTTCTTCATGGTCTATCTGACGATGATTCGATTTGGCTTCGTCGTACTGCCATTGAACGCTACGCATCAGCTTACGGAATTGCTGTCGTTATGCCTAACGCACATCGCAGCTTCTATACGGATATGGCAGAAGGAAGCGCTTATTTTAAGTACATATCAGAAGAAGTTCCCACTCTAGCCCGTTCCTTCTTCCCTTTATCTGCAGCACGTGAGGATAACTTTGTGGCTGGATTGTCCATGGGCGGATATGGCGCAATGAAGATCGCCTTAAGCAAGCCTGAATCCTATGCCGCTGCAGCAAGCCTGTCAGGAGCACTCGATATGGCAAATCATCTGGATCGGATGAATGAACCTGCGCAAGCGAATACCGAATTTAGACGGATTTTTGGTGACCATGTAACAGATACCGAGAATGATTTGATGTGGCTATTAAAACAATGTGAACAAAAGGATGGCCCTAAACCGAAACTGTTCCAATGTTGCGGAACAGAAGACTTTTTGTATGAGGATAATCTTCGTTTCCGCTCAGCTGCTGAACAAACACGACTGGATTTCACTTATATAGAAGGCCCCGGCGAACATGAATGGGGTTATTGGGATGCCCGCATTCAGGATGTGCTGAAGTGGCTTCCTCTCTAAGGTTTCCTTTTACATTAAATGGTCTAACTAAGATTGCTTACTCTTCTGCATGCTCAACAAGCCACTGATTCGTGAGCCGCATGATCGCTTCACTCCGTTTAATCGCATCACATACTTGCTCTGAGGCAGTTCCCCCGTAAACATTCCTTGCATTCACGACTGCTTCCGGCTGAAGTACGGCATAAATCTCCTCATCAAACAGCTCTGAGAATTGGGTGAATTCATCTAGAGACAGATCGAGCAAGTATTTGCCGTTCTGAATACAATAAAGTACCGTTTTTCCAATGACTTCGTGTGCCTGACGGAAAGGGAGCCCTTTGTTCACTAGGAAATCTGCGATATCTGTGGCATTAGAGAAATCTTTATTTACTGCTTCGCGCATACGATCTTTGTTCACCTTCATAGTAGCAATCATTGGAGCAAACAACTGCAAAGCTCCCTCGAGTGTCGCCACTGTATCAAACATGCCTTCCTTATCCTCCTGCATATCTTTGTTATAAGCAAGCGGCAAGGATTTGAGAACAGTAAGCAGACCTATGAGATTTCCATAGACACGGCCTGTTTTACCGCGAACCAGTTCCGGTACATCTGGATTTTTCTTCTGCGGCATGATACTGCTTCCCGTACAGAAGGCATCATCCAGTTCTACGAAACTAAACTCCGTACTGCTCCACAGCACGAGTTCTTCACTAAGACGGGACAAGTGCATCATGATCAGGGAGGCATCTGCGAGGAATTCAACGATAAAATCACGATCACTTACTGCATCAAGACTATTCTCGTATACACGATCAAATTGCAGCTGTTCTGCTACAAAATGACGATCAATAGGAAACGTTGTACCTGCAAGCGCTCCTGCACCAAGCGGAAGGACATTGATTCGTTTGTAACTGTCCATCAGTCTCTCTGCATCCCGCTGGAACATTGACACATAGGCCATTAAATGATGAGCAAATAGGATCGGCTGCGCTCTTTGCAAATGAGTATATCCTGGCACAATGGTATCCACGTTATCTCTCGCCTGCCCAATAAGTGCTTCTTGTAACGTATGGAGCATTCCTACAATTTCAATAACCCGGGCACGCAAGTATAAATGCATGTCTGTTGCTACCTGATCGTTCCGACTACGACCCGTATGTAATTTGCCGCCTACTGGACCAATCTGATCAATTAAGTTCTTCTCAATATTCATATGGATATCTTCATCCGATACGGAAAATTCGATCTCACCTGCACGAATTTTACCAAGTACCGTCTGCAAACCTACTTTAATCGTCTCCACATCTTCCTGAGGTAAAATGCCGCATTTTCCTAGCATACTCACATGAGCCAGACTGCCCTGAATGTCCTCTTCTGCTAATGCTTTGTCAAAGTTAATCGATGCTGTATATTCTTCTACCAGATGATTCGTTTGTTTCGTGAAACGCCCGCCCCATAGTTTACTCATGTCGCTGCCTCCCTTTCACATCTCATGGACAAAGACCGCCCCTATTACTTATCAAGGAACGGCCTTTCGTCTCCTTACCCTATACAGCTGCTTTTATTGATTCTGAGCTACTCCGGAACCCACTTTTAGTCTCAAAGCGTTCAGACGGATAAAACCTGTAGCATCTCCTTGATCGTACGCTTGTGTTGGATCTGCTTCCATCGTAGCAATGTCAGGATTATATAAGCTGACCGGGCTTTTCACTCCCGCACCAATCACGTTTCCTTTGTATAACTTCACACGAACCGTTCCGGTTACGTTTTTCTGACTCTCTGTAACAAGTGCTTGAAGAGCAAGACGCTCTGGAGCAAACCAGAATCCGTTATATACGAGCGTACTGTAACGAGTAATCAGACTATCTCGCAGGTTCATCACTTCACGGTCCATTGTGATGGACTCCATTTTGCGATGTGCTGTAAATAGAATGGTTCCTCCTGGTGTTTCATACACGCCGCGGCTCTTCATACCGACAAAACGGTTCTCCACCATATCCACACGGCCAATTCCATGTTTGCCGCCCAGTTCATTCAGTTTCTCCATCACTTCCAGCGGGCTAAGTTTCTCACCATTCAAAGCAACACAGTCACCTTTATAAAATTCCAGCTCCAGATATTCTGCTTCATTCGGTGCATCCTCAGGATCATTACTCAGTAAGTACATTTCTTTGTTCTCAGGAGTCGTTGCATCAAACCAAGGATCTTCAAGGACACCACTTTCATAACTAATATGTAGTAAGTTACGGTCTGTAGAGTATGGTTTTGCTGCTGATGCGGTTACAGGAATTCCATGTTTTTCGGCATAGGCAATCATCTCTGCACGTCCAGGGAACTGATTCCGGAACTCTTCCAGTCTCCATGGAGCAATAACCGCAATATCCGGTGTAAGTGCAGCCGCGTTCAGCTCAAACCGAACTTGGTCATTACCTTTACCCGTTGCTCCGTGAGCAATGGCGGTTGCTCCTTCAGCAATAGCGATATCCACCATACGTTTTGCAATCAGGGGACGAGCAATACTAGTACCGAGCAGATATTGTCCTTCATACATTGCACCTGCCTGGAACATCGGGTAGATGAAATCTTTTGCAAACTCTTCGCGAAGATCGTCAATGTATACTTTGGATGCCCCTGTAGCAAGTGCTTTTTCCTCGAGGCCATCGAGCTCATCTTTTTGTCCGATATCTGCGGTAAAAGCTATAATCTCTGCGTCATATGTTTCTTTCAGCCATTTCAGAATGACGGATGTATCTAGTCCGCCGGAATAGGCTAATACAATTTTCTCTTTTGCCATGTTGTTTCCTCCTCGTTATACGGTGGCTGGGGGGCTCTTCAATGTAGTGCGATGAGAGCTTTATGAACGGGATCGTTATTGGCTGATGCAGCGGGATCGTTATTGGCTGATTCTCTCCGGTTGTTTTGCTTCGCAAAGCCAAAAGTCGTTCATCATCCAATAACTTCACCCTGAAGGGTTGGAAATCTAAGAAAACAACCAAAATTCAAAATTCAAAAGCAGATTTCACAACCACATATCACACACCTCAAGCCACAAGCCACAAGCCACAAGCCACAAGCCACAAGCTAATGCTAAAAATAAAAGTGAAAATTGCAATAAAGACAACAAAAAAATAGAGGATAAATAATAAAAAACGAAACCCTATGCACAGGCTGCTTTGTTATCACTCGCTCACTGTGCTAAAACCCTGAAACAAAAAGATAAAAAATAAAAAATAAGAGATAAAAGATAAAAGATAAAAGATAAAAGCAAAAAGCTCAAAGGACAAATAGCTTAAAGAGCAAAAGAGCTTAAAACATATCACTCATTACAAGGACCACAGTACTAATCGATCTCTCTATCAGCTACTCTGTCATGTCTATTCCATATTCTAACATCAAACGCGATTTATTTTGTCATTTTATAAGAAAAAAGTAAGTTACTGTATTCATTAGTGGAAACACTGCTTACTCGAAGCGTTTTATCCCATTAGTGCGGCCATCAATGCTTTTTGTGCATGCAGGCGATTTTCTGCTTGATCAAAAATAGCGGAGTTCGGGCCGTCAATAACTCCCTCGCTCACTTCTTCTCCACGGTGTGCTGGCAGGCAGTGCAGGAAGATAAAATCTGGTTTTGCTCCTTTTACAAGCTCTTCATTTACCTGATAGTCAGCAAAAGCCGCTTCACGCTCTTTTTGCTCTTCTTCAAATCCCATACTTGCCCACACATCGGTGTAAATAATATCTGCATTTTGTACTGCTTCTTGCGCGCTGTTTGTTACCACAACCTCAGCACCTGTTTCTTTGGCAATGCTCTTTGCCTGATCGACAATAGATGCAGACGGTTCATATCCTTTCGGACTTGCCACGGATACGTGAACACCGAACTTTGCTGCTCCGAGCATTAATGAATGCGCCATGTTATTGCCGTCACCGACATACGCCATTTTCAGACCTTTCAATTTGCCCTTATGCTCTAATACCGTCTGAAAGTCAGCCAGTACCTGACAAGGATGTGCATCATCGCTTAGTCCATTAATGACAGGAACATCCGCATACTTCGCAAGGTCTGTTACATTGCTGTGTGCAAAAGTACGAATCATAATTCCATCGAGGTAGCGGGATAGCACCTGGGCCGTATCGCTGATTGTCTCTCCGCGACCAAACTGGATATCATTTTTACTGAGGAACAGCGCATGTCCTCCGAGCTGAAACATCCCTACTTCAAAGGAAACACGGGTACGTGTGGAAGACTTTTCAAAAATAAGACCAATGGTTTTGCCTTTTAGTGGCTGATAAACCTCACCATTCTTCTGCTTCTTCTTGATATCAATGGCCAGATCCAGAAGATACTCGATCTCTTCCTTCGTGTAATCTGTAAATTCGATAAAGTCCCGGCCATGTAAATTCAGTTTTGTAATCGCCATATTATTCTCCTCCTAAGGGTGCTTTCGCAGCGACATGCTCTTCAATTAATATTGCAATCAGCGATACCGCAGTATCGATCTCTTCTTTGGTCACATATAGATTCGGTAAGAAACGGATCACGTTTGGTCCTGCTGTCACAAACAAGAATCCTTTTTTCTGTCCCGCAAGAACAATGTCACCTACGGCTTCTTTGCACTCAATGCCGACGATTAATCCTTGTCCCCGAATTTCAGTAACAAAATCTTGATCAATCAGCTTCGTCCGCAGTGACTCGATTAAATAATCACCCATCTCCGCTGCGCGAGCAGGGAGATTATCTTCAAGAATAATCTCAACCGTGGCAAGAACTGCAGACATGGCAAGCGGAGTTCCTCCAAAGGTCGTAGCATGACTGCCCGCTGTGAACGCTTCACGCAGGTATCCTTTACCAAGCATCGCTCCCACAGGGAAGCCGCTCGCAATCCCTTTGGCTACAGTGAAAATATCCGGTTCAATACCGTAATGTTCGTGCCCGAACAATTTTCCTGTCCGGCCCATTCCCGTCTGAACCTCATCCATAATAAGCAGCAGTCCATGTTCCTCACACAGCGCTTTGACTTCGGCCAAGAAGGCAGGTTCTACGATGTGAATTCCGCCTTCTGCCTGAATCATCTCAAGCATAATGGCTGCTGTATGCGGCCCAATCGCTTCTTTCAGCGCCGGAATATCGTGTAGAGGTACATGAACAAATCCCTCAGGAAGAGGAAGAAATCCTTCTTTTACCTTGTCTTGACCTGTTGCTGTCAGCGTAGCCAGTGTGCGTCCGTGGAAAGACTGCTTGAAAGTGATAATTTCATAACGACCGTTCCCCAGCACTTTCTGCTGATATCTTCTCGCTAGTTTAATAGCCGCTTCGTTCGCCTCAGCACCGCTGTTGCAGAAAAATACAGCATCTGCACAAGTGTTCGCCGTAAGCAGCGCAGCCGCTTTCTCTTGAGCAGGGATATGAAACAGATTCGATACATGCCACAATTCATCCAGCTGATCTTTTACTTTGGCAATAACTCCATCTGGCGCATGACCCAGATTCGTCACGGCGAGTCCGCTCATGAAATCAAGATATTGATTTCCTTTATCATCCCACAAATAACTTCCTTTTCCTTTCACAAGGCTTATCGGATAACGAGCATAGGTTGGAAAAAGGGAACTCTCTGTAGTCGCTGTCACTATCGTCTGCTGTTCCGTGTGTGATTCCTTTACAGGCTGCTGAGATGAATTGGTAATCGTCAATTATTTCACTCTCCTATCCATGAATACGCGTATACTGCGTCTACTTACTTATTTAGAAACCTATGAATTACATCCGTACAATTCGAGTGCCGATCACTTCACCTTGAAGTACTCTGCTGAGTATGCTTGGCTCACTTCCATCGACGATAATGACTTCCTTCACTTTCCCCTGTATACATTCAATGGCTGCTTTTACTTTCGGAATCATGCCTCCATAAATTTCGCCGGTTTGAATCATATCCTGTATCTCTTGTACCGCTACGGTACCCAACACTTTTTTCACACCATTCACATTCTTCATAATTCCCGGCACATCGGTAACCACAATTAATCGGCTCGCCCCGAGGTGTGAAGCAACTGCTCCTGCCGCTGTGTCTGCGTTGATGTTATAGCGCTGTCCAGCCCCATCTATTCCAATCGGAGCAATAATCGGCATATATCCCATATCCAGCACCCCTTGAATAATAGAAGCTTCTATTCGGGTGACATCTCCTACATGACCTACTTCTGCATGGTTACTGACGGGTTTCGCCTGAATGAGTCCTCCATCCACACCGGAGAGACCCAGCGCTTTACCACCAGAAGACTGGATTCGCCGTACAATCTGCTTGTTAATGCTGCCGGCAAGTACCATCTCTACAACATCAAGTACGGGTTCGGTTGTTTTACGAAGTCCGTTCACAAATTCGGTTTCAATCCCCAGCTTCGCCAGATTCTCAGATATTGCAGGTCCGCCGCCATGAACAATGACAGGCTGCATTCCCTCTACTTGGAGCTTCTGCAGGTCTTCAAAAAAAGCATCCGGAAGCGCAGCAAGTGTGCTGCCTCCGCATTTCATAACAAAGGTGCCGATATCTTTTGGTGCCTCGTCCTTCTTTTTCAAAGTGTCTTGTGTTATCGTCATGCCTCTATCCCCTTCCTCGTAGCAAAAGTAGCGGACAGCCCTCTCTTACGTCCGGTAGGCCGCATTAATTCGAACATAATCGTAAGTCAGATCACAGCCCCACGCGGTTGCTACTCCACTTCCTCCATGCAGATCCACATGAATCTGAACCGAATCTCCTTGCAGATAACGCAGAGCTTCTTCTTCATCAAAAGCAACCGGACGTGACCCCGATAACACTAAAATAGACCCAAGCTTCACATCCACCTGATCGGGCTGAACAGGTTCTCCTGCACGACCAACCGCAGCAATGATCCGTCCCCAATTCGCATCCGCTCCAAACATCGCCGATTTTACGAGACTCGATCCAATGACCGTCTTCGCGATAGCTCTTGCTGAATCATCCGATACCGCACCCGCGATATTCACCTCAACGAGTTTGGTAGCTCCTTCTCCGTCTCTTGCAATCGCCTTAGCAAGCACTTCACACACATAATTGAATGTTGCTGCGAAGTTCTCCCAATCCTTATGTCCTGGATGCAAAGTCTCATTGCCTGCAAGCCCGCTTGCCATCGCAATAAGCATGTCATTTGTACTTGTGTCACCATCTACGGTAATCATGTTAAATGTAGCATCGGTTGATTTTCCAAGTAGACCTTGAAGTGCAGCCTGATCCACCTGTGCATCGCATGTCACAAAGGCCAGCATGGTCGCCATATTCGGATGAATCATCCCGGAACCTTTCGCAGCTCCCGCTATCATCACTTCTTTTCCATCTATAAAAGTACGGACGCAGATTTCCTTCTTCACTAGATCCGTTGTCAGTATCGCTTGGGAAAAATCACTTGCTTCTTGCTTTCCTGAACCTACTCTTGCAGGTAATCCTTTGATCCCTGCATGTACCTTTTCCATATTAAGCAGCTCACCGATCACGCCTGTCGATGCCACGGCCACGTTCTCTACTGCAATACCCAGTTCTTTTGCCGTAGCGAGCCGCATGGCATAAGCGTCTTTTTCACCTTGTTGCCCTGTAACGGCATTGGCATTTCCGCTGTTTACAACAATCGCCTGTAGCTTACCGTTCTGCATACTCTCTCTTGTGACTTGAAGCGGTGCGGCTTGAAATACATTCGTCGTATACACTGCCGCTGCATCTGCTAGAACTTCACAGGTAATGACACCGAGATCATTACGCTCTGTCTTTTTGAGTCCACAATGCAGTCCCCCTGCCGCGAAACCTTGCGGTGATACGATCGATCCTTCCGGTATAACTTGAAACGCTTGATATGCAACCTGTGCCATAACTTCTCCCCACTTCCATCCAGGTAAATAAAATCGACTGCAGTACGGCTATCTAGTTCGAATTACGGATATACTGGTAAAAAATTTAGTCCGGTCTGTTCATCCCAGCCCATCATCAAATTTAAATTTTGTATCGCTTGCCCTGCGGCGCCTTTAACGATGTTGTCAATCACGGAAATAATCGTAACTCGGCCCGTTCGCTTATCTACTGCAAAACCAATATCACAATAATTTGATGCGAATACTTCCTTCGTCGCCGGCCAAATCCCTTTTTCACGAATTCGTACAAAAGACCGGTTCTCATAATACTGCTTATAAACATCTATAAAATCCTGATCAGTATATTCGCCTTTTAGCGGAGCGTACATTGTACTCATAATTCCTCTTGTCATCGGAACCAGATGCGTTGTAAACGTTACGGTAACCGGCTCTCCTGCTTGGTCGCTCAGGACCTGTTCTATCTCAGGAATATGCTGATGCTTATTCACTTTGTAGGCTTTGAAATTCTCATTCATCTCTGGATAATGGAACGATAGGCTCGCTCCCCTTCCAGCACCGGATACTCCCGACTTTGCATCAATGATAATGCTGCGGTGATCAATCAGCCCTGCCTTGATTGCCGGGATCAGTCCAAGTAACGTCGCTGTTGGATAACATCCTGGATTGGATATAAAGGAAGCACCTGCCGCGTTCTCCCCATAGATTTCGCTTAGACCATACACTGCCTGATCCAAATAGATATCTTCTGCCGGACTATGTTTATACCACGCTTCGTATTCCGCACCATCTGTCAGTCTAAAATCACCCGAAAGATCAATGACTTTTAAACCTGCATCAATCAGTTGAGGAACCAGCTTCGTACTTACCCCTGACGGAGTTGCAGTAAATACGAGATCTACCTCCTCTGCCATCTTCACGATATCAATCCCATCCAGCTTCTGATCTACAATCCCTGTCAGATGAGGAAACCCTTCAGCGATAGACACACCGCTTGTCGAAGACGAAATTACAGAAGTAATCTCTACATGCGGATGAAGATATAAAAATCGAATGAGCTCCACACCGCCATATCCAGTGGAACCTACGATTGCGACTTTGCATTTCTGAGTCATTTGGGTTGCCTCCATCTCATGAATAGTCTAGTTTACTGTGTATGTAATCCATTTTATAGGATGATAACACTAAATTATACTTTTTTATTCATTGATGTGCATTATTATACATTGAAGTTTATATAAATACAACACTTTATACATTATTCTATACAAATGAAATCATTCATTATTATTTAGCACCCAGGGATTCGGCGAAAAATGAAATATCTATTTCCGATGTTTCCAACAGAGTGTTATGATGCATAATAGGGTAAATAAATCTCTATATCATATTTAAAGGAGCTATCGCTTTGGATATTAATCACATCAGCTCTATTATCATCCTGGTGATCAATATGCTGCTGGCGGCAGCTGTTGTTTTCCTGGAACGAAAGGACGCTACCTCGACGTGGGCTTGGCTGCTTGTGCTCACCTTCATTCCGATTCTCGGATTTGTTTTATACCTGCTACTTGGTCAGAACCTCACTCGCTATCGCCTCTTTCAATGGAAGGAACGCGCTAAACTTAATATCGACCAGATGGTCATTGATCAAATTCATCTTTTGCAGGAAAAAGATTTCCCGTTTCGTAAACCAGACACTTTAGAGTACAAAGACTTCATCTATATGCATCTTATACAAAATGGAGCTCTATTCACCGAAGATAACAAGGTTGATATCTTTGTAGACGGTCATCAGAAGTTTGATAAACTGCTTCAAGATATTAATAACGCGAAAGATCATATTCACATTCAGTACTACATCTATCGTTCTGATGGACTTGGGAAACAAATTCGGGATGCACTGATTAAGAAGGCTAAGGAAGGCGTTTATGTACGAGTTCTTTATGATGCGCTTGGTTCTAGAACGCTAAGAAAACGTTTCTTTAAGGAACTGACTGCGGCTGGAGGAAAAGTAGAAGTATTCTTCCCATCCAAACTAAGTCCCATTAACCTTCGACTGAACTACCGAAATCACCGAAAACTCGTCATTATTGATGGACAGATTGGATATACGGGTGGATTTAATGTAGGGGATGAATATCTCGGACTCGACAAAAAATTTGGTTACTGGCGCGACACGCATCTGAGAATTCAAGGAACCGCGGTTGCGACACTTCAAGCTCGCTTTATCATGGACTGGAACGAAGCATCTCGGTATCATGACATCACGTTTGTACCTGCACATTTTCCTGAACCAGAGAAAACAGGCCATGTAGGGATGCAGATCGTCACCAGCGGACCAGATGCAGAAATAGAACATATCAAGAACGGGTACATAAAAATGATTTCGGGTGCCAAAAAATCAATCCTGATTCAGACCCCGTATTTTATCCCGGATGCTAGTATGCTCGATGCTGTCCGTATCGCTTGTTTGTCGGGAATTGATGTGCGCATCATGATACCGAATAAGCCGGACCATATGTTTGTATACTGGGCAACCACTTCCTATGTTGGCGAACTGATTAAAGTGGGCGCAAAAATCTTTGTTTATGACAATGGCTTCCTTCATACTAAAATGATTGTCGTCGATAATAAAATAGCAACCATCGGTTCTGCTAATTTCGATGTGCGCAGCTCCCGTCTGAACTTTGAAATCAATGCTTTTATCTATGATGCCGATATTGCACAGCAGCTGACCGATGCTTTCGAAAAAGATTTACAGCTCTCAGCCGAGCTGACAGAGGAACATTACAAGCAGCGTTCCCTCTGGATTCGATTTAAGGAATCCATCTCCAGATTGCTTTCACCTATCTTGTAAGCTACTATTTAAAGATACAAATACAAAAATGGACAGACCGATGAAGGTCTGTCCATTTTTTATTTATTCTGAATATCTAGTTAGCCGTTTTCTACTGCTGATCTACAATATGCTCAGCAGTTTAAGCTCTAGTAAATCCTTCACCCAATACTTCATGTGCATTCGTAATCGTCACAAAGGCATTCGGGTCAACCGAACGCACGAGTGCTTTTAAACGGGTGATTTCATTTTGTGCAACCACGACCATGAGTACCGTCCGATCATCATCCGTATAACCGCCCTGTGCAGAGAGTTTCGTTAGACCGCGGTCCAGATCATCGAGAATTGCCTTAGATATTGATTCAGTTTGCTCAGAGATAATATAAGCAACTTTGGAGGTACCAAAGCCCATTTCAACCGAATCGATTACTTTTCCGGTGACATACAAGCTGATTAGAGCGAACAAAGAGTTCTCCAGTGACAGTACCCATCCCGCAAGAATAATGACGGTTCCATCAAGCAACATGACACACAAAGAAAGACGCAAACCGCTAAATTTCTGAATGATCTGAGCGAGAATTGTAAGACCACCCGTTGAACCGCGGCCCCGATATACAATCCCAATCCCTAGACCTACTCCAATCCCGCCGAAAATAGACGCCAAAAGCGGATTGCTTGTCGGGACTGCCCATGTATCCGTCAGATAAACAAAGAAGGGAAGCATAAAACTTCCGAGCAGCGAACGAACTCCATATTGTCTGCCTAGAATGAGATAGCCGGCAATAAATAGAGGGATATTCAGCGCCCACTGGGTATACGCAGGTTCAACGCCCCACGCTTCCTGCACAAGGATCGATATTCCCGATACACCACCTGAGGCAATCTGATTGGGAACAAGAAATAAATTAAAGGCAATCGCCATGACAAACGATCCAAATATAATCAGAAATGTATCTAGTGCAATCCTTTTTGGTCCATCGATCGGAATGATGGAGTTCCATCTTTTGTTTTTGGGTTGTTGTGCTTGCTGCATTACGTTCTAATCTCCCCTTAAAATAATATCGCTATATATTTATTTCATAATTCACACTACAAGGATGAAAATGATCTAAGCATGAAAGATGTATCAAATATTTCAACCAGCAAAAAAATTCCTACATGGTTATACTTCCCCTTTACCATGTAGGAATTCCCTATAAATTATTCAGACTCCACCTTAATTTGCTTGCGGAGATACCCGTCAATAAACGGATCAAGGTCGCCATCCATTACAGCACCTACGTTCCCTGACTCTACACTTGTACGGTGATCCTTTACCATACTATAGGGATGGAACACGTAGGAGCGAATCTGGCTGCCCCATGCAATTTCCGACTGTTCTCCTCGGATTTCATCCAGATGTTTTCTTTGTTCTTCTAATTTACGTTCATAGAGCTTAGAACGAAGCATCGTCATCGCACGCTCACGGTTCTTGATCTGAGAACGTTCATTCTGACACGTTACTACTACACCTGACGGTAGATGGGTAATACGAACAGCGGAATCCGTCGTATTGATATGTTGACCACCGGCGCCACTTGCCCGGTACGTATCAATCTTCAAATCTTCCGTCCTGATATCGACTTCTACATCATCCGTAATTTCCGGTACCACATCGCAAGATACAAAAGAAGTGTGTCTGCGACCAGAAGAGTCAAAAGGTGAGATCCGAACAAGTCGGTGTACTCCTTTTTCCGCTTTTAGATAACCGTAGGCATTATATCCTTTGATAGAGAGGGTTACACTTTTTATGCCCGCCTCATCTCCTGCTAGATAGTCGAGCACTTCGACTTTAAAGCCATGTTTCTCGGCCCAGCGTGTATACATACGAAGCAGCATCTCGCCCCAATCCTGGGATTCCGTTCCGCCTGCCCCTGGGTGAAGTTCAAGAATCGCATTCATTTTGTCATAAGGCTGATCCAAAAGTAACTGCAATTCGAACTCATCCAGCTTCTTCACAAGCAATTTGATGGTCTCTCCCACTTCAGCAGCGATATCTTCATCGCCCTCTTCATCTGCAAGTTCAATCATCATCGTGGCATCATCATATTCTCGTTGTAACTTCAAATAATCGTCCACGGAACCTTTTACCGCGTTCATCTCGGCAATAAGGGCCTGTGCTTTATCACTATCGTCCCAAAAATCAGGAGCTGACATTTTTTCTTCAAAGTTAGCGATCATTTCATTCTTCAGGTCTAAGTCAAAGAGACCCCCTAAGGTTCGTTAGTTTCTTGCTAATCTCACGTAAATCTTGTTTTATGGACGGATCAATCATACTGCAAATTCCTCTCTTTACTGTAGATAAAGCCCCATCAGAGCCTGCCATCTTTTCTTGGCAAGCTCCAAGGAGCTGTATAGGTTGTTACATGTTTATATTATTGTATGGCTGGATGATTAATTTTGTCCATGGCATTGTTTATACTTCTTACCACTGCCGCATGGACAAGGATCGTTACGTCCGATCTGGTCATCCACTTTCACAGGACGTTTCTCTGCAGGTTCACCGCTTGTGGATATTTGGTTCTCGTCCACAACAGCTTGACGTTCTTGGTTGCTCTCGATTTGAGCTCTCATCACATAGGTCGCAACTTCTTCCTGAATGGTGGAGATCATCTCATGGAACATCGCAAAACCTTCAAACTGATATTCGCGAAGCGGATCGGTACCGCCATATGCTCTAAGGTGAATCCCTTGACGGAGTTGATCCATCGCGTCGATGTGATCCATCCATTTACTGTCCACAGAACGAAGTACGATAACTTTCTCGAATTCACGAACCATATCTTCCCCGATTCGCTCTTCTCGCTCGTCATATTTCTTCTGAACTTTAGCGAAAATAAATTCGATAATCTCTCCGACTTCTTTGCCCCATAGATCATCACGAGTAATGGCGCCTTCTTCAAGCATTTTACTGTTGATATAGTCTGCCACTTCTTGCAGTTCCCAGTTCTCAGGAATGTCATCTACACAGTGCGCTTCCACATTACGCTGAATAGTTCCGCGAATCATTTCCATAACAATGGTTTTGATATTCTCGGATTCCAGCACTTCACGGCGCTGTTTATAAATAACTTCACGCTGCTGATTCATAACATCATCGTATTGGAGCACGACTTTACGCATATCAAAGTTATTGCCCTCTACCCGTTTTTGGGCAGATTCTACAGCGCGAGTAATCATTTTACTCTCAATTGGTTGATCTTCTTCAAATCCAAGGCGCTCCATCATGTTCAGTACATTATCTGCACCAAAACGCTTCATCAGCTCATCTCCAAGAGAGAGATAGAACTGTGTTGAACCTGGGTCACCTTGACGCCCTGCACGACCGCGCAGCTGGTTATCAATCCGGCGGGATTCGTGACGTTCCGTACCAATGATATGAAGGCCGCCTAGATCAGCTACACCATCACCCAAAATAATATCTGTACCCCGTCCAGCCATGTTCGTTGCAATCGTAACTGCACCCGCTTGGCCAGCGCCGGAGATAATCTGTGCTTCTTCTGCATGATACTTCGCATTCAGTACCTGGTGCTTCACGCCTTTGCGTTTGAGCATTTCGGAGAGAAGTTCAGAGTTCTCAATTGAAATCGTACCTACGAGTACAGGCTGGTTCTTCGCATGTCGCTCTACGATCTCATTCACAACTGCTTTAAACTTACCTTCCACACTCTTATACACAATATCCGCCATATCATCACGCTGATTTGGACGGTTGGTTGGTACTTGGAGTACTTCAAGTCCATAAATTTTCTTGAACTCTTCTTCCTCTGTCTTCGCCGTACCTGTCATACCTGCCAGCTTCTTGTACATCCGGAAATAGTTCTGGAATGTAATTGTAGCAAGCGTCATGCTCTCGTTCTGAACCTCAATTGCCTCTTTTGCTTCGATCGCTTGGTGAAGACCATCACTATAACGACGTCCGGCCATAAGGCGTCCGGTAAATTCATCAACGATAACAACTTCATCATCCGTTACTACATAATCCACGTCACGACGCATGATAACATTCGCTTTGAGGGCCTGTACGACATGGTGATTCAGTGTAACGTTCGCTTGGTCATACAAGTTCTCAATGCCAAAAGCACGTTCTGCTTTAGCAACCCCTGCTTCGGTAAGAGCCACGGATTTCACTTTAATATCTACGGTGTAATCTTCTTCTGCGACTAGTCGTTTTACAAAACGATCTGCTGCAAAATAAAGTTCTGTAGATTTTTGAGCCTGTCCTGAGATGATTAGCGGTGTACGAGCTTCATCGACCAAGATCGAATCGACTTCATCAATAATACAGTAGTAAAGCGGACGCTGTACCATTTGCTCTTTATAAAGGACCATGTTATCGCGAAGATAATCAAATCCGAATTCATTGTTCGTACCGTACGTAATATCGCAAGCATAAGCTGCCTGTTTTGCCGCATGATCCATACCGTTCATGTTAATTCCAACGCTCATGCCGAGGAATTCATAAATCTGTCCCATCTCCTGGCTGTCCCGCTGAGCAAGATAGTCGTTGACGGTAACCACATGGACCCCTTTACCTAATAGAGCATTCAGATAAACAGGAAGGGTTCCTACAAGGGTCTTACCTTCACCCGTCTTCATCTCTGCAATACGGCCTTCATGAAGGGCAATACCACCGATCAGCTGTACATCATAATGACGTTTGTTCAGGACACGTTTAGATGCTTCACGCACCGTAGCAAAAGCTTCAGGCAATAGATCGTCGAGCGTAGCTCCTTTTTCAATACGAGAACGGAATTCCTCCGTTTTACCTTGCAGCTGAGCGTCGGAAAGCGCGGTAAATTCCGGCTCCATTTTATTAATTACATCGACCGTCTTCATCAGACGTTTGACATCACGCTCATTGGTGTCGCCGAAGATCTTCTTCACTAGTCCTAGCATGGTTAACCCCTTTCGTGCAAACAGATAATATAATCAAGCTCGGCATCTAAGGGTAGTGTTAGAAAACTCCAATGTGAAATACATTAACAGTTCTTACATGCACAAGCTGACGTTTTTAATTTCATATATATATAGAAACATATCCATTATGAATTAAGCCCAAACTCGGGCTACAATTGAAAAATGGTTTTGCCTAAATTGTAACAGTTTGTAAAGACTGTCGCAACACGGAGAACCCTTTATTTTACTGGATTTGCCATCGATCTTATGGGATTTATAGCAAAAAGCTGGCTTAAACCCCGTGTATATATTAGACGCAGGTCCTACCTAATAAGTTTCGTTATATCTGTATGCAATTAATGGAAATCAAAAAGGACCTCCTTTCCGCAGAATGGAGGCCCCTCACTATCATCATATAATAATATTCTCAATCAACATATAAGTGATTCATAAGGAAAATATCAGATATCCTTCGTCCCAATGGAAGGGTCCTATTCTTTCTCAATTAATCCATATTTGCCATCTTTACGTTTGTAAACGACGTTCACTTCATTATTCTCAATGTTGGAGAATACGAAGAAATTATGGCCGATCATGTTCATTTGCAGGATCGCTTCTTCAACATCCATCGGTTTGAGTAAGAAACGTTTCGTACGCACAACTTCAAAATCATCATTTTCCATATCCAGTTCATCATCGGTTGTAGGAGATGCGCTAGCAGGCACATTTTCTACAAAGAAAGTCTTCAGATTGCCTTCTTGGCGGAATTTACGATTGATCTTTGTTTTGTGCTTGCGAATCTGACGTTCAAGCTTGTCTACTACTGCATCGATGGAGCCATACATATCATTGCTTTCATCTTCTGCGCGAAGTACAAGACCTTTCATTGGTATCGTTACCTCTACCGTGTGCAGGCCTCGATTGACGCTTAGTGTAACATTGCCATCAGAGGTAAGAGGTTCGTCGAAATACTTTTCCAGTTTATTCAGCTTCTTATCTACGTAATCTTTCAAAGCATCAGTAACCTCGATTTGTTGTCCTCGAATACTCAAATTCATAGGGCAGTCCTCCTTTTCCTTTACACCTCGATTATAACATGAATGATATGGTAAAGTAAAAAAATAAAGCGGTTTCTTTGTTCATATAAAAAGAGATGTGACAATTTTATTAAGTCCGTTTGAAAAGGATTACATTGGGTTAATACTAGAGTTAATTCTTCATAATAAAACATAAAAAAACCTCGAGACCGAAGTCTCAAGGTTTGACGCTAACTACTATACAATTGTTAACCATCTAACCGTATATGTAGGTCGGACTATGCCGGATGATTATAATTTGGTTACGTTAGCTGCTTGTGGTCCACGCGCGCCTTCAACGATCTCGAATTCTACGGATTGACCTTCTTCCAAAGTTTTGAATCCTTCGGATTGAATTGCGGAAAAGTGAACGAATACATCGCCGCCATCCTCAGTTTCGATAAAACCATAACCTTTTTCTGCGTTAAACCATTTAACTTTACCTTGCATGCACGAACATTCCCTTCGTCTTCAAATGAAGTGAGCCTAGCTCACAATTCAGACTATAACATCCAAACTTATCCATTGTCAATTGGAAAAGAAAATGATTACCTGCAAATATATAACATATGAATGTTAATAATTTAACTATGAATTAGTCCTTCTTTCACTTGTGTAAAGAAGGACTATAAGTATTATATGAAATTCAGTTATTAAGTCGAATATTATCGAGCTACCATTATGACTTAAGTATTATTGAATAACATTTCGTTATCTTTCCACGTCTTTTATTTTCTACGATCCATCAACAAGCTATCCGCACTATAAGGATTTTCATAAGCACTGCGCTGTGCTTTAATCTTATTACGTTGCTGAAGCCAATCCCATGCTTCATTTTTTAAATTTTCTAGCTTTTTCAAGATTTCTTCATCATAACTCAATAAGAGACTAAGCCTTTTTTTATTAATCTCTGTTAATTTGTTATGCTCTAATTGAGCTAATATAGAATCAATAATAGTATAACGTCTCTCTACAAAAACCATAGATTTTTCATAGTCTATTTCTTTAATATGACTAATGAAATTTAAGGTGATCAACTCTAATTCTTCTATTAAATTATCCATTAGAGTTATCACTTACAACAATTCTGCTTGCCTGTAACCATGATGCACGGAGATCAGTTAACATTTCCAAAACATCATGAGCAGGTTCTGGTTTTTTCTTAATGTTAGCCTGAATTAATGTGTAATTCATATATTCATAAAGTTGATATAAACCTTTAGAAATTTCATAATCATGATTCAAAGTAGACATTAATTCGCTTATTATTGTCTGAGCTTTGCCGAAATTAGTATTTACCTGTTCAAAGTTGTTAATCTCTAATCCCTGCATTGCAGATTTGATAAAACGAATTGCCCCATCATAGAGCATGATGACTAATTGTGCAGGGTTGGACGTTTGAACAGAAGTCTGTCGATACTTGTCATATACATTAGCAATCATTTGGCATCCTCCTTTTTATTACGACAAATAACCTGCTAAACTCGAAGATTGCGATTCATATTTACTCATTGCTGTTTCCATGGCAGTAAATTGCTTGTAATATCTCGCCTCTAAGTTACCAAGTTTAGTCTGCATGGCTGAAATTCTACTATTATAATCTTTTAAACGTCTTCCCATTGCGCTTTCTTCTTTAAAAATACTATTTACATCTGAAGAAAACTTAGAAGTACCAGCTTTTTCAAGCAATTTATTAAGTGCACTGTCAAAAGAGTTACCTAGCTTAGAAAAGATTCCTGCATTCGTCCCATCAGAAACTCCCTGAAATGCATTCATCACTTTCTCTGGGTCACTTTCTAAAGCAGCTTTTAGTTTACCTTCATCGATATACATCTTTCCGCCTTCATAGTACTGTCCGGTAGTAATTCCAATTGAACTAAGCGTCCCAAGATGTCCGCTAATTACGGAACGCATCGAGGTAACTAAACTTCTTAGGATATCATCATTTTTAAGAAGTCCACTCTTTGCCTTTTCTTCCCATTGTGTAATTTCATTTTCTTTCATTGCACTTTTCTGTTCATCGGAAAGAGGAGCATAGTCTCGATATCTCTCTTCCCCCATCTTTGTATTGGATAGACTTAGTAATTCATTATAACTTTCCACAAAACTTTTTATGGTATCCATAGCTTTCGTCGGATCGTTTTGAATTGTAATCGTTGATGTTGCATTACCTTCGCTAACAGCTAGTAAAGTTAGCTGAACACCATTTACAGTTAATGAGTTACTAGTTGGATAATAGGTTTTAGCGACTCCACTAGAAGTAATTTCTACTTCCCCAGTCTTACTTCCCACAACCGCATTCGAACCTATAAGATTTAAAAATGTTCCCCCGCCATCCTGAAGGGTAATTTCCTTACCGTATTCCTTCGCAGTAACGCTTAACTTCCCGCTCACTTCATCAAAGCTGGCTATTGCATTAATCTTCGGTGTAGAATTAATTTTTTTAATGGTATCTGAAAGTGTCATTTCTTTATTTATTGTGACTTTCTGTTCATTAATAGTTAGTGTATAGTTACCTTCTGCATTTGCACTCACAGTACTGCTATTCGGTAAATCTGATAATTTAGTACTCAATGCAACATTAGACATCGCGTTAGACTGAATATAGGATTTAGTAGCTAAACTTTTTACATTCACCGTCATACCCGTTTTAATCGCATCTGCTGAAGCTTCCGCCCTTATTGCATTAGTATTACCGGAGATAACTGCTTTATTTGTATTCATTGAAGGAGTTAGCTTAAAGTTTGCCAATTTAATGTTTTTAAAATCGACAATTTTACTATTCATCTCACGGTAACTATCTCTAGTCCAAGTCAGTAAAGTTTTTTGCTGGTTTAACTTATCAAGTGGAGCACGTTGTGATGTCATTAAAGATGTAACCATACTATCTATGTCCATTCCTGAAAAACCATTTATACGCATAATTCCCCTCCTTACACCTTTTCGTCTACGAGTATACCCGCAATCTCCATCATTTGAGCTACGAGATCCAAAGTCTTCTCTGGAGGTATCTCTCTAATCAACGAGCCGTCTTCTTTATTTATTACCTTGACCATTATTTCATGTGTTTTATCATGTATACTTACTTCCAGTGTTGTTGTTGGACCAGCTAGAATTTTGGCTGCTTTCTCAATAGCAAGGATCATTCTTTCCTCACCTATTGAAATCAGCATACCCGATTTCTCAAGCCTGATAATATCAGAAGCATTTCTGGCTGTACTAATCAAGATGGTGTCTTTGTTCGAAATAACTGAACCAACCTGATGATCTATATCTATTTTTTTACTAAACACCGCGTTCGTAGATAAAAAAGATGATTGTAGGTTCATTTCAAAACCTCCGATGACATATTTATTATATATATCGGTGAATTCTTAAGAGTTATGAAGGGGTAAAAACTATATAACAACATTGACAATTTCCTAACAGGAATGAAATAAGATCGCTAAAATCATTTCAACATAAAAAAGACACCTGATTAACAGGAGCCCTTAGTATTCATAATGGATACTACTATTTAAATAAGCTAAGATTTTATAGCCAACATCTGATTTACATTCATCATACTTTCGGGAGTATCAATTATATCAACACCTACAATTTTACATAAAGTCATTGTATCTAAAGAGTCATTATTAGTTGGTACAAATCCTTTAACTCTTAATAGTAGCAGTGCCGTCGCTTCATCTTCATTTTGATACAAGTCATTATTGATGATGATATTAGGTACTTTATTATTTTTTATTGCTATAAGTTTATTTAGTATATTTATTATTTCCATAGAAAAACTATTATACTTATTTTGAATTCTTATAATTATTGAAACTTTAGGGTGGTCTTCAAATAAATCGAAGATGTATTCTATTACTTCCAACCACTTATCTTTTGGATTATCAAAAAAAGGACTAATTAACATAAAGTATCCACTTTCATCATAGTCATTATTATCGTTCCTACTACTATTATTTATTAATAGTTGTTTGATCTTAAGATCCATTGAATAGTTAAAATCTTGATCCATCTTTTTTAATTTAATTTCCGGTTTGTTTCTACTTTTTGAAATCGCACTAATATATACCTTTTGATGCTCCACGGCAATCCTTTCAATAGAGAAAGAATTAATTAAATATTGATAGTTATCTTCTATCATTTCATTGTTGTTAGTTTCCATTAACTTCTCTACAATCTTTATATCCTCTATAAATTTTTCAATGGAAAGTGGAGTACTTGTATTTCGATCGGTAAAATTAACTTCAGAAATCCCTTTTAATTTCAAAGCATCTATAAGGCCAGGATAATTATTATTCCCAATACAAATTACAGACTTTTTATAAGAAACTCCCTCTAAGATAACTCTTCCGACACCAATTACTACATCGGATTCTTGCATAATCTCTTGAACATTAGTAGATCCTCCGATTACTTTAACAATTTCCTTATTCATATTTTTATTAAGTAAACCCACATAACTTTTTATAAAATCAAATTTATCTCCATCACCAACTAATGTAACTTCTATACCTTTTTTGATGGTTAAAGCCAATGTGGGCACAGCCATAAGTAAAAAAAGGACAGAGGCAAATTTATCTGAATCCATCCTGCTAATATACACTATTCTTATTTTTTCTGCTTTACTCTTTCTTTCTTGAAGAAGATTAACCTTAGGAATTAAAACTGAATTAGGAAGACAATTAATGTTTTCAACTTTGTACTCTTTATTCATATATTTAACAACTTCATTGCTTATCGCTATAAAAGAACTTATTTGTGATTTAAACGGTTCGTAAAGAACAGGAGTTTTATATGTACCGTGAATTGTAGTGATAACTGGCTTTTTTGTGATCCTACCAGCTAATACCCCTACAATCTGTGAATTATAAGGGTGAGTATGAATAACATCAATTTTATAATTAGTTATAATTTCGACTACTTTAGCAATGGCACTAATTTGTTCTTCTATAATATTTAAGGGACACTCTACAAAAGTAAGATTAGCTTTTCTTATTAAGTCAATACCCGTCCCCATAGCTGAAGCGATAACTACATTGTGTCCTAAATCTTTTAATCCTTTAGAAAGAGAAACAATATGTGTTTCAGCTCCGCCTAACATAAAATTGTCATATAACTGTAGAATGTTTAGTTTATCACCATTATTAGCTATTGTGATCTTCATATTTTCCTTTCTTGGCTTATGCCTGTTACATAGTTGCAACTATACTGAATTTTTCTTCCTTGTAATTTATAACCTTACTTAGATCACTTTCACGATAAATATGGTAGGCTGGATAATGTGTATCCACATATAGCCCAATCCCTAAAACAGCAGCTCTAATACAGAAATGTCTATCCTCGCCCCAAAAAGATAGGTTTTTAATTTCTTTAAAATTCACTCCTTTTTCAAGAGCTGATCTATGGATTAATGTACAAGCGCCGAGCCCACCTACTTCATAAACACCCGGTTGTCTTAGCATATTTAAAAACTCATCTTGACGCTTAGCATATTCTTCTTGTGACAATTGTTCATTACGCTTTTTGTACAACATAGTGTAATGATCTTCAACCCATACTTGAGGGAGTTCTGGAAATTCAGGTTGCCATCTCGTCCAAAAAATTTCAGATATGATTTCTTTATTAGTACTTATTAAGTGATCAAGCGTTTGAGGACGAAGTACAATATCTGAATCAATAAAAAACAAATAATCGTAGTTAAATTCTACTGCAATTTGGATAATCATATTTTTAAAGTGAGCTACTTTCCAAACTAGATTCTCATTCCATGAGTGAGTAATCTCGTTACGAACATAGCGATCAGTGTTATTATTATGTTTGTGTATCATCACATTAGGTAATACACGAGAGAAATCCTCAAGAATCCCACTAGAGGTTAGATCGTCATTATCATCTATAAAAAGGAAGCTTAACTCAATATTTTCTTGATTAAGTTCCTTTAAAGACTGTAAAAACTCACGAAGGATGTCAGGCGTCTGACAGATTGGACTCCCAACTAATACTCTTTTTTTTGACTCCATACACCATACCTCTTATTCTCATTTTTTTATTAACTAGCCCATTTTACATTCTTATATATGTTGTGTATCTTGTCTTTTATTTGTTGCGCTGAGTGTAAATCGCCAATCCTTTTATACAAATTATAGCATCGTTCCAGCGAATTATAATCCGGAGATAAATCGAGTAATTTATTGTATAATAATACAGATTCATCTAAATAATTGTTATTAAAACAAACGTCCCCTAGTAACTCAACTAATTTAATGTTGTTAGGTTTGCTATTGTATAAAGGAATTAATAAGTCTATCGCGACTTCAACAAAATTGTAATTGATCAATACTTCGCATAATTTTATTTTTGGCTTATCATTTCCCCTTAAGAGAATATCAGAGAGAGATTGAAAGATGTCATATTCTTGAAGAATAATTAAACTTGAGGAGAACCCAATAAGGATATTCTCTACTAAAGTTGTTAATACTGTATCAGTAGGAGCTTTCTCCTCTCGGTCAATTAACTGACTAAAGACTTTTTGTTCCCTTTGATTAAAATTCAATTCCGTTCTAACTCGTGCATACAGTACATTATCTCTCAAGATAATCGCTAGTAACAGAACATCAAGACGATTCTCTTCTGGAATGATATCCATGCTATTCCATAACATTCTTGCCTCATAATATTGCCTACTATATTGTTTGGCTGATGCTATTACATTAGATTGGACGTTAATTTTATACTTAGATATGTATGTTTCTAATAAAGGATGTCGCAGACCGTATAAGACATCAAGTAGAACTTGAATGTCATTAATACGAGATATATCATAAATATGTTCGAATTTATTTTGTACTTCTATTACGCTTGCATTTAATTTTGTTGCAATTTCAAAATATTTCTTAATGCCCGGTACATATTCCTTTTTTCTTTTTATAACTTCTACAATAGCATCAAAACTCTTCTGTATATTATTTTGTTTCTCATATAGCTCTGCTAGCCTATAGTATGCCAAATAACCACCAGAACCTTCGGTAACCGTCATTCCGCGATCTCCAAACTCCAGACATTTCTTAAAAGTTTCTTCGGCATCTTTGTTATAACCTGTATCCATAAATAGAACACCTTGTATATATCTCATTTCAGTATCGTTAGGGTAGATAATGACTGCATCATTAATTATATTTAATGCATCTCCGTATTTCTGTAATTGCCCTAAGCAATAAGCTAGTTTACACAACAATTCAGGCATAAAAACTTGATTTCCACTTAACGGGTAAGCCTTCTTTAAATATATTATGGCTTTCTCATATTCGCCCGCTAACATATATGTTTTGCCCATATTAAATGTGTTATAGGCATTAGGGTTTTCTTCAACTTCCTTAAGCATTAGAGAGAGATTTCTTTTTATTTTGTCTTTTTGATTCATGGTCTCATTGGTATAACCAGTATGATGAATAATAGTCTTACCCTCTCCACCAGTAAAGTTATACTGTTCATTTATAATATTGAGATGCTCATGTAAACGGTTTTCATATTTTAAATTTCTTGAATTAGTAAACAAACGTACGGCACCATGTGTAAATGCACCGCCATAGGATAGCGCATTTTTAATGTTTAGTAGATAATAATCTAATTCCGACTCAATATCAGCTTGTAAATCGGAGTCCACATCAAGAAACTCATCTGCATCAAGTACCAAAATATAATCACCGGTCGCTTTTTGTATTGAGTAATTTCTAGCAGCTGAGAAATCGCCAATCCACTTAAAATTATAGATATTGGACGTAAATTCACTTACAATCTTCAGTGTATTGTCAGTTGAGCCAGTATCAATTACAATGATCTCATCTACCTTTCTGAGTACACTTTCCAAGCAACGTCTAATATCCCCTTCCTCATTCTTCACAATCATACATAAAGATATCGTTTTCTTAGTCATTATCGGTCCTCGCATTTCTTTGCCTCTGTAAATATCCCTTGTACTATTTATCGGATAACGCATGCAACTTAGTAATAACAAATATAAAAAAGAACCCCGTAGGGTTCTTCAATAGAAAACAATGATTAACGAAGCAGTTGCAATACTCCTTGTGGCTGTTGGTTAGCTTGAGCTAACATAGCTTGTGCTGCTTGAGCAAGAATGTTATTTTTCGTTTGATTCATCATTTCTTTTGCCATATCAACGTCACGAATACGAGACTCTGCAGCCGAGAGATTCTCAGATGTCGTTCCTAAGTTGTTGATTGTGTGATCCAGACGATTTTGGTAAGCACCCAATTTGGAGCGCTCAGCTGAGACAGTTTGAATTGCACTATTAATAGTTTCAATCGCTGTATCTGCTTCCGTAGCCGTAGAGATACTGATACCATCGTTAGTTACAGCAGCATTCGCTGCAGTTGCAGCAGCATTAGTAGTAGCAGCACCACTTACCCCAAGTGTTGCCGCATCCATTGCTGTAATAGTAAGCGAAATATTCTGCCCTCCATTAGCACCAATGTGGAAAGAAAGGTTCGCTTTATCTGTTACACTTGATCCAGTATCTGCAGAGCCATCCAACAACTTTTTCGTGTTGAACTCAGTCGTGTTAGCGATACGAGTGATTTCTTTTGCCAGCTCGTCCACTTCTTTTTGAAGTTCTCCACGGTCCGAAGTTGTGTTAGTATCGTTTGAAGACTGAACAGCCAGCTCACGCATACGTTGTAAGATGCTATGAGTTTCGTTCAAAGCGCCTTCAGCTGTTTGGATCAAAGAAATACCATCTTGAGCATTCTTAGAAGCCATATCCAAACCACGGATTTGTCCACGCATTTTTTCGGAGATTGCTAGACCTGCTGCATCATCACCAGCACGGTTGATACGAAGACCAGAAGACAATTTCTCGATAGATTTGTTTGTATTAGCAGTGTTCGTACCCAGTTGACGATGTGTATTCATTGCCGCAATATTGTGATTGATAATCATGTTATAATTTCCTCCCTGAAATAAGTTGATATCCACGTCCTTGTGGAACACTAAAGGCGAAAGGTCGGCCGCCCTTGCCTTCAGCGCCTACAACATATATCGACCACAATCACTTCAATATTTATAGCAAACACAAAAAGTTTTTCTATTATTTTTCATTTTTTACTGACTGTTGATATTGCGCCATCAAGGCTTGGATATGATCCTTCGTTGAAGCGGCAGATTGTTTGTTCGCTTCCTGAATTGCAAGATGAACCTCTTTACGGAAAATATCAACTTCCGCAGGCGCGGAAATACCAATTCGGACCGTCTCCCCCTCAACGCCGAGCATTGTAATCACAATATGATCATCGATCACGATGGATTCTCCCTTTTTCCTGGATAGTACTAGCATCTCTATTCACCATCCTTTTCAAAAAGGGTTTTGGCTGCGGATAATAGCTTAATGACATGCCGTGTCTGGTAACCGGATTGTTGCAAGACGATCTGTTTCGCCTCAGTATTATCTGGATTCATGACAATCGGCGCTAATAAATTGATGCTTGATTCCTCGATCGATGCTTGAAGGGTTACAATACAGCGTACGAGCACCTTCCCTTTAATCCCCAGTTCCATTGTTTCATGCTCAGGTAATTCAAATTCATAACCGGGCTCAAATAAAAAGGGATCCGCTAATAAAAAGGATAGACTCCGCTCACTTAGCGACTGCATCATACTAAATGGACTATTCTCATAAGGAAGAATGGCAAACTTCTTCTCCTCTTCAAACCCAGGAATTCCTCTATTAAAATGAAATATTTGATCGTCCTCTACTTCCATACTGCCCCAAGAGGCGGTTTCAATGATCAATGTAATCTCTCCTTTATACTTGTGAGTCTACTATTCTATATAAAAAAAGCTACAGATTTGGCGATCGCCTCTCTATAGCTTCTATGTTACACCGTCTGATCTACTTCAGGGGGAATAAATTGGATGGACGGATACTGCATCATATAGATCTGCAGCTTACCCCGCTGATAGTCAATCTCCGGCTTGTTTACTTTCACATCGATATCTACTGAACCTTTTTCGATCTCGATATCCGTCTTTCGAACGTTAAAGTGTATATCTACATTATCTATGGAGGCTTCGCCTCTATGCTCCCCTAGGGTCGGAAGAGCCTGCTCTTTCCCATATACCTCAGCAATCGTGTTACCTGGCTTGAAGAACTCAGCCATACGATTCCCTTGCTCTACCCGCTTGGCAATTCCTTCAAGATAGATTTGTTTTACATTAGAGTATAACCTGCTTGTCATCTCCAGCAAGGGCCCTCCCGTAATTGCCGCATTCGCGCGCGACGAATCTACAACAAGCTCAGGCTGATGCTGATCAATGCGAATCATTGCTGGGTTACTCTTGATCTGAAGATCCACTTTCGGTTGTCTTATGGAATACTGTCCTAAATCTGCATCAATGCCAATACGTCCATTCTGTTGTCTGATCTGCAACATAGGGATCGCACTCATGATCAGAACCCCCTCTCGTCTTACTTATCTAAGAAAGTCCACTAAGGAAGAGGAGATAATTTTTGCACCAACAGATAACGTTGCGTTATAGATATTTTCTTGAATCTGCGAACGAACAGCTAGCTCTGCGTAATCCGCATCTTCTGTTTTAGCTTGCAGACTTGTTAAATTATATTCCATATCACCAAGTCTATTTTGCATTAGTTCAATCCTATTCATTTTCGCGCCAATACCAGCCTGCGCAGCCGTTAATTTCTCTACACGAGTATCCATCTGAGCTAGTTCAGCAGAGATCGCATCTAAATCTCCATCTTTCAGTGCTTCACTCAAACGATCCGCTATCGCAAATACATTATCCGTATCATCTGCGGAACCCATCACGTCATTACCGCTCACATTAATAGCGAGTTGTATTCCGCTGCCGACAGCATAATTTACATTTCCGGTATCAATCATGTCTTTTGTAAATCCAGCAGTATCGGATACGTTCTCAGCATTTTTTGCAAAATCATATGGCTTCTGATTATAACTCTCACCGTTAAATACATACTTTCCGTTAAGTTGACTATTGCCGATATCGATAAACTGTTCTTTCAGCTGATTCACTTCAAGACGAATACTGTCCAGGGCACTTTGTGGGTTGGTTCCGCTTGATGCAGTAACCGTTAGTTCCCGCATTCTCTGCAAAACTTCATTGGTCTGTGATACAACGGTATCTGAATAATCCAGCCAGGAAATAGCCGAATCCACATTGCTCTGATATTCCGCATTTGAATTGAGTTCTGTACGGTATCGTAATGCATATGTAATACCTACTGGGTCATCTGAAGGCTTGTTAATCTTCATTCCCGTGGACATTTGAAGCTGCGTATCATTTAACTGCTTCGCGTTACGGTTAATGTTCATCATGAGCTGGTTGCTCATCATATTCGAGGTTACTCGGATCATCGTATTACCCTCCTGCCTACCTTATCTTCCTACAGTCCCGGTTCCATTAATTAATTTCTCTAATAACTCATCAAACGTCGTCATAAATCTAGCAGCTGCGCTATAGGCATGCTGAAACTTAATCATGTTGCTCATCTCTTCATCCAGCGAAACTCCGCTGACGGATTGCCGAGAGTTCTCCACCTGGGTCACTAAAGAGGTAGAGTTCGTCATTTTACGATAAGCTTCCTGTGTCTGAACTCCAAGTTCTCCAACCATCGATTTATATAAATCATTAAGTGTTGTCTTATCTGTTCCACCTGGTGTAGTAAAAGAAGTGCCTTTTAGACTTCCCATAAGTGAGGCTAGGGTATTATTCCCTTTCACTGCATTACCCGAAGCATCAAGGCGTAAGGAGGAAGCGATCTTATTGGGATCGAGTTGAATCTCTTTATTAAGCGTAATGTTGCCTGCGGTAATCGTTCCGCCGTCTGCTCCTGTGAAAAAAGGAATGCCGGCACTTGCAGAGCCATTTAATGAAAAACCAAGCTCATGAAGTCCGTTGAGGCCCTTCACCGTTAAAGGCGTCTCATTCTTGAGAACCGCTCCCGCTGGAAATGCTTGTCCTGCTAAAACGGTAGACTCAGTACCATTAACCGTAATCACGGTATCTTGATCTGCTAGCGTACCTTCCCGCACAGAGGACCCGGCAGGTAAAGTAATGGTTACATCGCCATTCGCAATGGTATTTGCCAACTGATTCAGATCATTCTGAAAGCTCGTTACAAAGCTGTCTCTCGAAATGACCATTCCATAAACTTCGCCGCCCGTAAGATCCCCAGATGCATAAGCGTCCGTAAGAAGAGCACTCGTCACTTCTGTAACTGCCGTGCCATTCACCAGATTCGTTCCACCAATAGAAATATTGTATCCTTGTCCATTTTCCGTCACGGTTACGTTCGCAATTCTGGATAACTTATCAGTCAGGAGATCACGCTGATCGCGAAGATCATTTGCGTTATCGCCTAAAGATTCAATTCTTGAAATCGTATTATTCAAATCAGCAATAGACGTAAGATACGTTTGCATCTCTTGTGCCTTAACACCGATATTTGCGGTAAGGTCCTGATTTAATCCATCTAGCTGCTTGCTCATAAGATTCATCGCATCGGTCAGAGCAAGTGCGGATTCTTTTACTATATTACGGGCTGTGAGATTCTCCGGATCTTTACTTAGATCAGACCATGAGGACCAAAAATTATCTAATACGGTCTGTAGACCGGTATCGGAAGGTTCGGTCATGATCCCCTGAATTTTATCCAGCGTATCATATTGAATCTCCCAATTCCCGAGACTCGAATTCTCACTGCGGAACTGACTGTCGAGGAATCCTTGGCGGATTCGTTCAATGGCTGAGAACTCCACCCCCGAACCTAATTGGCCCGGGTTAGTAGATCTTAAGTAAGCAAGCGGATCCATGGGAGAAGAAGCGGTCATTTTTACCGTTTGTCTCGTGTAACCCTCTGTATTGGCATTAGATATGTTGTGACCTGTTGTATTGAGTGCTGCCGTTTGTGTAAACAAACTGCGTTTCGCAATCTCTATCGAATGAAAAGTGGAAACCATCGTGTTACTCCTCCTTACTTAAGCTCGTGAGTCGAAATATCCGAATTGACCTACCGCTCCCTGGCGTTGATCTGGATGTTTGTACACCGGCTCCATTGTTGGCTTATCGATCAGCACGTCCAATGAATAATCAATAAATGCGAGTGACTGTTCCAGCAATTTTTGATTGATTTCATTCATTTCTTTGAGCTGCAATAAGGTTGCGCTTAGCGCCATTTGAGCTTGTTGTAATCTTTCCTTATCCTCTACATCAAATACGAGACGAGAGATTTCCGTAATGGTCAGATTTAATTTGGACTTAATTCCACGCTCGAGTAAGAAGGAGACAATCGCTTCATTTTTCATGACTTCCTGACTTTGAATGCGCTTCAATATGACTGACTCTTGGTTTAACAAACGGATTAACGTATCCGTATCGTTATTAATAATGGATTCTTTTTTCACTTCTGCTGTACGAAGCATCTCACGATGCGTTGTCTCAAGTTCATACATGGCATCAATTAATTGATTTAGGGACATAACTCTCTCCTACTTCTCGGAACTTGATTTAAAATACGGCATCATCTTCTCGGCAAGCTTATCTGTATCGACTCTATAGGTCCCTGAAGCAACTTGTTGTTTCAGTTCCTGAATACGCTGTGTGCGTTCACTGTTATGGACTTGTTCTTGTTTTTGAAGCATTTCCATCGCCTCTGGTGAGATCGTAACCTCATCCTTGCGGTTTGTTTTCTTTCCTTCGGTCTGCTGAGCAGACTCTATGTTTTTGGAATAAGAATGAATTGCTCCAATGCGTCCAGATTCATTAATTTTCATATACGAAGCACCTGCCCTTTCCCTTATATCGGAATGATCTATTGTATCATCAAGTAATCTAAAATAAAAAAACCGATAATCTTTACTAAAGTTATCGGTAGAGGTTGAAACATTGTTTATAGTGTTACAGCGAATTAAGACCTGTCTCCTAGGAACGTCCTGTTTTGTCGATTGCACGATAGGCACCTGCTCCTAGAGAACGTCCTTCCCCCTGACTTACCTCCCGGGCTGCACTGCTCAAATCCTTGGTCAAACGCGAACGACAGCTTTCGCACAGATGTCCTTCTCGAATGAAAGTACCGCAAACTTCACAAGGCAACATAAGATTAGGCGCATCCACTACAGAGATTCGGCCTTCCTTAATAAAACGTGTAATCTGCTTAATCGAAACACCTGTCTCGTCGGACAGTTCTTGAACGTTGGCGCCCCTATGTTTACGTAAATATTCGACACAGTCAACATACTGCTGTTCGATCTCTCTGAGACAAGTTGGACAACAGCCCATTACGTTAAGCGCGTAAAGCTTGCCGCAGTGAGGACAGTTACCTACATTCATCCTCTTCAGCCTCCTTCAGGTAGATCATTTCCGAATGCTTTTCCTCATTATACCTACGATATTTAGCCTTGTCATCTTTGGTAGTTATGAGAAACAGTGGAAAGTGGTGCTTGCATAACTGTGAAAAATAGAGGACTAATCCACTTATTTTCACACGATGAATTGACTAGTTTATTTCTATATCGGAGAAACGCCGCTGAAATCTTACTAGGATCTGGCCCAAGTGAGCGTATAAATTTTAAAATGGATACCGCGCACTTCTCCCCAGCGCTTAATTGCCTGGCTGCAAGCTTCGAGTGTACTACCCGTTGTATAAACATCATCTACCAGAATTAGGTGAATTGGTCGATGCTCATCGGCTGGTGGTAAATTCATCAGTACCTTCTTCATATAAATAGGAGCATCCTCGTGAACAGCAAAAATGTTTCGCATTGATTCTACCCGTTCTTTACGAGACTTATAGCTTTGTTTCTCAGTGTGCTGTGTACGCATCAGCATGGGAATAACCGGAATACGCACCTCATGACAAAGTACTTCAGCGAGCCTTTCGGCTTGATTAAACCCCCGCTCTATATGTCGCTCCCTGCTCACCGGAACAAACGTAACCACCTGTGCCTGCCATATCATATGAGGAGAAAGCGTCATCTCTCGCTGCAAAGCACGGTAAGCTGTACCCAACATGGTCCCGAGAAGCGGAGCCATCCGCTCTTTGCCCCGATATTTATATACCGCCAGCCACTCTCGCATGAGAGGATCATATCTTACCGCACTACGGTTCATCTCAAAAGAACGGCGGAGGTTCTCAGCTCTTGCACAGTCTGGGCAGCCGATCGCTCTACCGCAGCGATTGCAGCGTATGCTTCGAATCCAAGGAATACTAGAAACGCAGCGTGGGCATAACCCCGAGAGCGTAGTAGACAGAGCGCCTCGATTACCACATGCAACGCAGATCTGTCCCGGCGGCGCAGCCAGCCCATGCAAAAAGGATCGTACCCAATCAAACCAAATCACCTGCAGACTCCTTTCCCACCAAATACCCTTGGCGCCTTGCGATCGTATTCATTCGTTTGATTTGCTTTACGGCTTCTTTCTGACTGAGACTGCGCTCGGGTGCTGCAAAAACGACGTTTCCGGCAGGATCATCTTTCGACCTTCCTGCTCGCCCTGCCATCTGCACAAGAGAAGCTGCATCGAACAGCCGGTTGTTCGCATCAAAAATATACACATCACTTTTGGGTACAGTGACCCCACGCTCGAGAATCGTGGTTGTGACGAGCAGACGAATGGTCCGATCCCGAAAAGCCATGCCCTTCTCTGCACGCAGCGGGTCCTCAGATGAAGTTCCTTCGACTCTTAGATCAGGCATTGTACGCCTTAGCAGATGTAATAAGGCATCAATCTGAGCGATCCGAGTGACAAACATAAAAATCTGCGCACCTCGCTCTATGGAAAACGTGAGTCTTCTGAGTAATTCCGCAGGCAGCTTATGTTGCTTCAATAGCTGCTGGACAGAAGGAACTTTCAGCAGCAGTGGTACGGGCAGAGGATGCCGATGAAAACGAACTGGCACTCTCGCATGGGCAAGCTTGCCGATGGCTGCTTGCTTCTGCAGTTCCCTAGGCGGGGTAGCAGATAAATAGATAAAACTGCCGCCCGGCTTACAACATGCTTCCGCTGCATAAGCGAGCATGGGATCGTTGTGGTATGGGAAGGCATCGAGCTCATCGATGATGACCAGGTCAAAAGCGTGGCGGAAGCGAAGCAGCTGGTGCGTTGTGGCGAGCGTAAGCTCTCCTCGCCGCCAGCGGTCGCTGCTTCCGCCATAGAGGGTGGCGCGCGTCACCTCAGGAAACGCGCGGGCCACCCGGGGAGCGAGCTCTAGCACCACATCGCGCCGCGGTGTGGCTACAAGCACGCTCCCTCCGCTGCTGAGGATGGCATCCAGCAGCGGAAAGGTCATCTCGGTCTTGCCGGCGCCGGTTACGGCCCATAGCAAGAACCGGCCTTTGGCCGCAGCGGAGCTGGCATGGCGCTGCTCCGCCAAGTACGCAAGCGCCGCGCCTGTGGCTGCGCTTTGCGCTGGGCTAAGTCCCCACCGGCTGTCTGCCACGGTGGGGAAACCCCCGGCCGCTCCATTTACGGCCGGGGGCGCTGCACCTCTCAGCAGCAGCGCGCAAGCCCGGCTGCGCCCGAGCGCGAGGCAAGCCTCGCAGTATGCGCATGCCGAACTACCACATGCCGCGCACGGACTTTGCTCGGCAGCAACACTACCACAGCGCCGGCAGTGCAGTTGCACGCCCCGACCAAGAAGCCAATGCCCCAAACCGCGACGCTTCTTATGAGGCACCTGTTCAGCTACAGCAGCTTCGTATGTAATCCGTCCCGCCAAATATCCAAGCTGAATTGCGGCTTTACATTCGGTTTGCATACTCGGAACGTTCTCTGCTAGCAGTGCTTCCGCTTCTAGGAGCAGCAGCTGCCTGCCCGCCAACTGCTCGGCGGCCTCTACTGCATCATCATAAAGTGAATGAATCACCTCCTCTGCTTGATTGGTTCCCCTAAGTGTCACGATTTTAATATCTAAACAATCACGAAGTAACTTCATGCCATCTTTCCCCGGTTCCTGCGATACCTTCTCTTGTAAAATAGACTCCGTCCATCTTCTCCACCCCTGAATCGATGTCTTCCCTCTAATCATTGCATTCTGCTTACGGAAATTCTCTCTCAGATGGCATGCCCAAGAAAAAGGCATTTGGGATGAAATCCAAATGATAGACCAAGGCTCCTTCGTCCTCTGCCTTCTAGCTTCCCACCATAACTGGTCGGCTTCTGGACAGACCGATATATATAAATTCAGCTCATCTGATTTTGTATGATCTCCTTCTTCTTCCCTTGCCAAATATACAGCTACTCTCAAACCCTTCCCTCCTAAATACGCAAAAAAGCACATACCTCGGTAAATCTACCGAAGTATGTGCTTCATACTCAATAATAATATAGAAAAAAATACCATATAAGTTCTATATATACAATATTAATGACAATACCGCAACTTTTTCGAAGCTCATTCGTTTTATAATATATCTACAGTTTGCTTACGAATGGAATTCCTTGAAGCGTGCCTTCTTGACGAAGATCGATATATTTCATATCTTCCCATTCCTGCATACCGCTTACGTTAACATAAGACAAGGATTCGTCGCCAGCAATGATATCTAGTTCGATCCCAGCAATGTCGAACAGCCGATTTAGCAAAAGCATCGTTTCATCGCTTGAGTCATAATCCACTACGGTAACTTGATGGGTTTTCCCTCGTAAAGATGCATCTAAAGACAGTGCTCGGATAATCCACTCCAGTATAAATCCATGGTTACTTGTAATCAAAACATAACGCGTTTGCTCGGCTTGTTCCTGATTTGATTGCAGCCTTCGATAAACAAAACGTACGGTTGCAGCAGATAGACCATAAACAAGCGCAATCCATAACAAATGTTCGATCATGGCGACTGCACCTCCCTTTACGACAATATATGCCGTAAATATGGACGTTGACACAACAATGAACGTTTATAAAAGTTTTATTTTTTAACTGCTGATCTGCATCAAAAAAACTCCGAATACCACAAAGCCTAGTCATATTTTATACTTCACTACAAGAAACCGACTTGGCCATATGTATGCCTATGGGGCGGCAAAAGGCTGCTTACGATAGCTTGTACGTTCTAACTTCAACATTTCCCCCGAAAAGTTACACCCACATTGCCTTCTCATGCTAAAGTTTATCCTACGTTATAGAGTGACCCAACCATATTTAATGGAATTGATTACAGCTTGTGTCCGGTCATCAACTTCCATCTTTTGTAAAATACTACTCACATGGTTCTTCACTGTTTTCTCACTGATGAACAAGAATTCACCAATCATTTTGTTGCTCTTACCTTCTGCCATTAAACGAAGTACTTCTGCTTCACGGCGAGTCAGTGGATTATTATCTCCAGCAACAAACTTCACGCCTGCTTCTTTTACGCCGCCTTCACTCATGGTACCTGTTTCATTCAGATAAGTCATACGACGAAGTTGCATAATCAGTTTCCCTGTAACTTTTGGATGAATAAATGCGTACCCTTCGTGCACGGAACGGATTGCATTGATCAGAGACTCTGCCTCCATATCCTTCAGCAAATATCCATTTGCTCCTTTACGAAGCGTTTCAAACACATAACTTTCATCATCATGAATAGACAGAATAATAACTTTCACATCTGGGAACATCTCTCTCAGTTTTTCTGTCGCTTCCACACCGTTTTCAATCGGCATGTTGATGTCCATAAGAACGATATCCGGCTTGATCTGATTACAGAATTCAAGTACCTGGATTCCATCGCCGCATTCGCCGATGACCTCAATATCGTCCTCCATGTTCAGTATGCGTTTCAATCCTTCACGAAACAGCTGATGGTCGTCAGCTAGTAATACTTTAATATCTGCCTTATTCATGTTCTGGTTTTCCATCCTGTTACTCCTTTCCCTTCTCCACGTTTGTCGGGATATGAATCACGATCTTAGTGCCTTGATTTTCTCCTGATTCAATCTCCATTCGGCCTTCGAGCAGTTCTACCCTTTCCCGCATACCTATGAGTCCAAAATGAGAATGATCCTTACTTCTCTCCTCTAATTTCTCTGGTTTAAATCCAAGGCCGTTATCCTGCACGACGATCTTGACCAGCTGAGCCTGAAAAGTAATCTCGACTACCACATAAGTTGGATAAGCATGCTTGGCTGCATTCGACAAACCTTCTTGCACTAATCGATAAATCGCTGCCTCCATAGCGGAAGACAAACGGTGTTCTTTCCCTCTAGTTTCAAACAGTGAACGAATTTTGGTTTTTTCCTCAAAATCCTGCACGTATTTACGAAGTGTGGGAATTAAGCCCAGGTCATCCAGGGCCATTGGACGCAAATTGAAAATAACTTTTCGCATTTCTCCAAGGCTAGAACGAACTTGTTTTTTCAAATCTACTATTTCGGCCTGTACCATCTTAAAATCCTGCTTAGCCAGCATTCTTTCTACAATTTCCGTCCTAAGCACTAGGTTAGCAAGCATTTGTGCGGGTCCATCGTGAATTTCACGAGCGATTCTTTTCCGCTCTTCCTCCTGGGCCAAGATGATCTTGAGACCAATCATCTGCCTGTTTTTAGCAGACTCAATAATCCGTGTTACCTGACCCAATTCACCAGACAGATATTCCATGACAACATTCATCTGAGAACCAATTGTCTCGGCTCTTTCTACAGATGCCTCGATACTGCGCGCACGTTTTTGCAAATCATCACGGCGAGCTTTGAGGTACATTTCTTTTTCTCTGTAAATCATCAAATCCAGCTGCAACTGCGTAGCCTTTTCATAGGCTTGCTTGATATCATGTTCAGAGAATCGGACAAAATCTCGGCTGACTTCGGTCAGCCGGATTCGAGACCTGCGGAAATTGAGTTCCAGTTGATCTACCTTTTCAATCGTTTCGGCCGTCTCTTTCAGTATGGATTGAACCTCCTGATTAAGTGCTTTAAGCTCGGTACGAGACGAATCCATGATTTCAAAAATTTGATATTTACTACTTTCCATGACCTGCATGGCGTTTTTTATAACGCGATCGAGAGCATCTGCTTGAAAGTCCACGTATTTTCGACTCCATTCCTAACGTTTCCAGGATATATCATACCATATCACGAGTCGATGGTGACGGTCTTCGTTTTCTGTTCCCATTTTACAGTCAGTCCAAGCTGTTCAGAAACAAGTCTTAGAGGGACTAAAGTCCTACCACCTGATATATAAGGTGCCACACTCGCGTTCTGACGTTGCCCATTGATTACAAATTCTTTCTGGCCAACCGTCAGATCTATTAATTTACCACCGCGCAGAATGGTCACTCGCTGGTTTTTACTATCCCAGGTTGCCTGTCCCCCAAACACATCAAGCACATGCTTAATAGGAATGTAGGTAGCATTATTTTTCAGTACGGGCGCTGCATCAATGGTTCTCTTTTGACCGTTAAATAACATCGATTTTTGTCCTAAAACAAGCTTGGCGACTCCCTCAGGCAGACCAGCCTCACTTGATAGAGATGGCATTGTAAATGCTATATTATCAAATGCAACGGTTCCTGTCATGGCTCGCTCGTCCTGTCCTTCATCCAAATTCACTACATAAACCCGTTTTAATTTGGCCGGATATGAGATATCCGAACTACTTAAGTCCACATTCAGCTTTTTCCATCCCGACCAATCTATATTTCTTGCCAAATCTACATACACCGTTTTCCCCTTCGCATCGGTAAGTTCTGCCCGTAGCCAGTTCAGGCTGTGATCTCCAAGAACATCTACCGATAAAGCAGTGGCTGCAGATTCAATCGTTTTGCCGGATGTCCCATTCAGCTGAGCGTAAGCATACATTTTACCACTTCCGCCGGTCATATCATAGCTGAGCTGAAGCACTTTGGATCCTGCCTTTTCCCCGGTTCCATTCACTACTCCCGCTGTTCCCGTTACCCCTGTAGCATTCGTAGTAAACTGGACTCCGTAACTTACATTCTCGAAGTCTTCCCATATACTTTCTCCTGCAGCGGACAGGACTACTACCGTACTAAATCCATCATAACGACCAATCGCGTAACCGACAGTTGCCCCTGTATTAATAGAAGAAACCGTTAATTTATCTCCCTTCACGCTGCCTTTAAAACCAATAAACTCCCATTTCAGTGCATCCGCGCTGAGAGAAACGGTTTGTCCATCTTTGGTTGTTGCAGTTACCGGAATATCGATGCTGGTTCCTGCTTGTAATGAGCCCGTACCCGAACCGGCTTTAAGTGCAGTCAGATTGCTTCCACCTACTACAGTCACATTAATCTTGCTATTAGCTGATCCACTTACCGCAGTAAGTGTAGCTGTGCCGCCGCCCACTGCTTTGATCTTTCCGCCACTTGTACTGATTACCTTGCCATTACTTGATTTCCAGGTAACAGAGGTTGTGCCCACATCGTAAGGGTTGTAGTACGTGTCATAACCTTTCAGGCTATACTCTGCCTCCTGTCCTACAAGAAGAGAAGAAGAACCGCTGATGGCAAGCCCCTTCAATTTTCCTGCGGGAGCGAGAGAATACACACCAAGGCCATTTACAACCGCACGCTGTTCAGTCCCATATTCTGTTGGAAAAGCAAGACCTGTAGCCGTCACTCCGAGCGGTCTCGTAATCATGGTAGTGGAACCCCCACCATCCAGGTTCATTCCTTTCCAGATCCCGATACTCGTCATAAAGGATTGCATTTCTTTTAAGGACATCCCGCTGCTTGCACTATTATCTTGTATAGCGATCAGATAAGCATACCGATTATCCTTCGAATAACCTACAGCCGTCCGTGCGCGGTAACCTCCAATGCTTGATGTATCACGGGAGAAAGAAGTTGCTTTCCCGCTGTTAACTAGAATCGTATGTCCGCCGATCATCATTTGCAGCGTATCTGGGTTTACCTTTTGACCCGTCGTCTTCGCTACTAACTTATAATCCGTATTTACTGCCTGTCCGACTGTGAGGTTTGCAACCAACCAATCCGCTGCTTTACCATGAGCACGCAAGATGTAACCGTCTGCCGGAATCGTTGTACTTAGTGCACTTTTGTCTGATATTTCTTTGACCACGCCATTCTGTACTAGCACTTCGGTCGGTGTTGTAGAAGGGTCGTTAGGGCGTTTAGGAGAAGTCCATGCCGAGGTATATATGTATATCGAATTGGCGTGGCTGTATTTAACACTTCCTGATTCGAGATAATAATCTTCCTTATTCATACCCCGTATAGGATGAGTAGCTCCACTGGATGCCTGGACAGAACCTTCAAAGCTGTATTCATCAATCATTGGCTTACCCTCATTGCTTACCGTCATCGCATACATCCCGGTTAGCTCAGACGGGGTAGACATCAGTGTGCCACTTGCAATCTGACCGCCGATCGGTGCAAGTTCACCGCTCACGTTAAAATAATCGCCGTTCACACCTGCAACGGCTCCTGTTTCTTTTACCATGCCACCTGTGCTTTGTTTACTATTAAATGTGCCACCCTTGCCTGTCATCACATCAAGCTTTACATATGGATTATTCAGATCTACCTCAATGACATTCGCAAGAATATTTGTTTTGACATTTGAGCGTGTTGTTGTGAATTGATAATTTATCATTTTGGCACCGGACGTAATCATCTCTTCGGATAGCTTTGTTGTACTCGCCGCTGCTTGCGCTATATTCGTTATAGGAAGGCTCATATTCCAGGCTCCACTCGATCCAAGAACCGGAGTGACCCACAGAACGCCTGCGATCGTAATAATAAACCATTTTTTCTTCCTGCTATCCTTCTGTTGTTTCCCCGTTTGCATTCGTTTTGCTCCCATAGAAAAGCGACTCTCCCATCTTGTTTTGCAGTATCTAATAGATTCAGCCCCGAAACTCTTAAGGAGAGTACGGAGCTGAAGACATTTTTATCCTCTACTTAATAGACTGTAAAAAATGGAAAAAGTTACGCTCTTTTTGAAGATTCCTTATTTCGAGTTACCCATTGTCAGCATCCTGCTTCTCCAGAAGAAGGATATTCAGCGCCTTTCTGGGGAAAATAAAGCGGAACATCAAAAAAACCTTCGATGATAACAATCATCGAAGGTTTAATGTGTAGAAACTTCATAAAATGAAGTTCTAATATATTAGATGCCTGCTTGGGATTGCAAAGCTTCCACTTTGTCAACGCGTTCCCAAGGTACATCCAAATCTGTACGGCCAAAATGTCCGTAAGCAGCTGTTTGTTTGTAAATCGGACGACGCAAGTCCAACATGCGAATGATGCCCGCTGGGCGAAGATCGAAGTTATTGCGAACGAGTTCTACAAGCTTCTCTTCACTAACTTTACCCGTGCCGTATGTATCGACATTGATCGATACTGGGTTTGCTACACCAATTGCGTAAGCAAGCTGAATTTCTACTTTGTCTGCAAGTCCAGCAGCTACGAGGTTTTTAGCCACATAACGTGCTGCATAAGCTGCAGAACGGTCCACTTTTGTAGGATCCTTACCGGAGAAAGCACCGCCGCCATGACGAGCATAACCGCCATACGTATCTACAATAATTTTACGTCCTGTAAGACCTGCATCACCTTGAGGTCCACCGATAACGAAACGACCTGTTGGGTTGATGAAGTACTTGGTTTCATCGTCAAGCAGATTAGCTGGAACTACAGGAAGGATAACCTTCTCTTTAATGTCAGCTTGAATTTGCTCAAGTGTGATTTCTTCCGCATGCTGTGTGGATACAACGATCGTATCAACACGAACAGGCTTGTCTCCATCATATTCAATGGTAACTTGTGTTTTACCGTCTGGACGAAGGTATTCAAGCGTACCATTCTTACGTACTTCTGCCAAACGACGAGCAATACGGTGAGACAAAGCAATCGGAAGCGGCATCAGTTCTTCAGTCTCGTTGGTTGCAAAACCAAACATGAGTCCTTGATCCCCTGCACCAATGTTTTCAGTCTCTTTATCCATTTGATCTGGATCACGGTTCTCAAGTGCTGCGTTAACGCCTTGAGCGATATCTTTCGATTGCTCATTCAGAGATGTTAGTACTGCAGACGTTTGATAGTCGAAACCATATTTTGCACGAGTATAACCGATTTCTTTGATGGTATTACGTACAATCGACGGAATGTCGATATAATCAGCAGAGGAGCTGATTTCTCCGATGACAAGTACGAGTCCAGTAGCTACAGATACTTCACACGCAACACGTGCATTGGGATCAGCTTCAAGAAACGCATCAAGAACGGCGTCGGAAATTTGGTCACAGATTTTATCTGGATGTCCTTCAGTTACGGACTCAGATGTGAATAAGTGGCGCCCTTTAACAGACATAGTAGTTTCAACCTCCCACGTATATGGATTTGTATGGTATAAGCCATCACTTTTATCCTATACAAAAAATGAACCTTTCCCGAAACGGAAAAGGTTGCAATACATCCTCATACGACATATTAACGTATTTGTCAATCGGTGTCAATCAATGCTGAAATCAAGTTATTTCCACAATTTTTTAAAGAATTTTTGAACTTTCTTGGTGATTTTATTTAATCTGCTCATTATTCATTCACCTCACAGTCTAAGTCCGGCTGCATGCAACTCTGCAGAACGAACCAATCGTTTTGTCATTTCTCCACCTATGGAGCCATTCTCGCGGGAAGTTAGATGTCCCCATCCGGAGTAAGTGTGGTTCCCACTCATTGAGCCCAGCTCATCACCGAATTCTGCATCCAGATCTTTTCCGGTGTATCCACCAACTTGGATGCCAAACTCTGCGGCAATCTCATATTTCATCTGGTCCAACATCTGGCGGCTCTCCGGTACAAGCTTGCGATTATTTCTTGGCATAGTATGATTGCACCTCCTGCATTATGATCTTGCAGGTATAGTGTCTGCAGTTGGGATGAATATAGACTGGTGAAGTATTGTTACTTTTGGGAAAATGAAGCGAATCGATCTTTGGAGTATAAATCTACAGTGGTTTACATCTGGCCATTGCGAAAAAAATTGCTTCCTATATATAAGGGGAAAATACGAGTCTTTTTTCTAATGAGGAAGAACCTTTTATGAAAACAAAAAAAATGTTTCGCTTCATATATAATATGAAGCGAAACATCGCATACTAATGATGATTAGGAAGAAAATATCCTTTTTATGAGTCCTGCTTGTTACTACTGGAGCTTATAAGATCCGCGAACCATTACGGTCAGGTTATACTTGTTCCCTTGCACGACTTCGATTCCACGACCTTCACGAGGGAAGGATAATAAGTGGTTATTCGTAATCGCTGTTCCATTACCAAGGTCTACACCTTGAGTTAAATCTGCCACACCGTTGCTGTCTGCGGAGTAAATGACAGCTTTACCGCTACGTACAATAAACTCGGTACCTGCACCGGCAATCAGACGCTGTCCTGGTTTCACAACAACGATCTTGAGTTCATCTCCAGCATTAGTACTTGGTGTACTTATACTTGGTTTAGAAGGTTCTGTAGGAGCCGTGCTTGTACTTCCTCCGCTGCCTTGTCCTGCATTTTTAATAGCTTGATCTACATAACTCTTCGTAACGACAGGGTCATCTGCTGTACCTGGCTGGGACGTAACAGATGCACCTTCAGCTGAGATATTCATGATCGAACCAATCCATATGCCACTGCCTACGGCGATGGTTGCCATACCTATTTTCCACATGCGTTTCATGATGTTCCTCCTTTAAATCTTTCAAACCTTGTTTCTATAACTCTAATGATAGAGGGTATCATGCTAGTAGACAAGAAAAAGTTACCAAATCAATATAATCATGATATAGATCTTTATCTACAGCTAAAGTTGTTATTTGCTATACTACTCATTTGTCGGCATATCCACCGGAATTCGATTTGGATTATAGTACATCGATTGACCTGCTATTTTGTACTTCTCTCCTTGGAAAAGATCATAGATCGAGATTTGATAGGTTCCTCCTCTACGATCTTCAAATACCCGATCATCAATAGCCCAAGAAAGCAGCTGATTCGTTCCAAGCTTGAGATCTGTAGCAGGTACCAGTTCCTTCGTGAACACTCGTCCGGTCACATCTGCAATTTCCACGACCAGTTTATGTTCACTTTCCGGCAAATCGTATGCATCATCTACTGTTAACGTATAATACCACTCAATCGCTACACTGCTGCCACCAGATAAGTAAGCATCAAATGTGTGTGTTTTGATCTGATAAGGGTATAGTTCCACTTGTTCAATCTTCGTGAGTGCAGTGAGCTGTTCTGGTGCAATTTCGAGTGATGCTGCATTCACATAACCCGTAGGCTCTTCCTTGATGGAAGTCAGTTTATCTTCCGTTACACCTTCACCGACAATTAGCCTCATATCTGAGACGGTGACACGTTTCGGGATTTTCGCCCACATGGTCACAATACTCTTATCTTCCGGACCTGCAGGATATTCAATCTGTTTCACGTTTGTTTTAAAATAAAGCCCGCTCGAAGACTGATAATATCCGCTGAGCTGCGATAACTCCGTCTGGCGGTTTTCTAAATTAGTCACTTCAAGCTCGGTATACACAAGGTCCGTACTTGTACCTGGGTATACTACCGTTTTTCTGGTTTTTACTTCCGCTTTTTTACCAAGTGTAGTAAGGGTGAATTCTTTATTTTTTTCAATCTTTGGAACGTCAGGGATGGCCCCAATATTCGTCAGCTTCAACCATTCAAAAGACTCTTCTCCTACCTTCTCTTCTAAAGATACTTGTAGCTGAGCAATATCTAAGGATGTCGGTACTTTTGTTAATAGATACAAGTCGATCGACTGACCTGGACCGAGCAAGGATGCAGCCTGGCTTTTTATCAGCTTCGTACTTGTTATGTCTTTTGCTGAATCCACCGTAAAGGCTCCCTGCAGTTCAGGAAGGCGCAGCGTTTTGACAGAAGTATTCTTCACAGTCAGCTTAGCAGACAAAAGATCTCCGTCTGTCCAAGGCAAACGCTGAATAGATGACCAGGTCACTCCATACGTGCCATCATCGCTTTTCACCGTTGTTTCCGATCCTAATGTATTCTGTAATGATGACGGCCTAGGTAAGATGTAGACCCCTGCTGGGTAGCTGAAAGAAGGTTCCTTTTTCTCCGGATCTTTAGGTACATTCATTTGCAGTTTAAGTGCACCTTGGGCAACAGCATAGGAAACTGAGATATCCAGCTTAATCGTCTTTTCTTCATCCGGTTTCAGCGTCACATTCTCAAGTGCCTTTGTAGTAATGGGATAAGATTTGCCCGTTCCACTTAGTAAAACAAACTCATACTTAGGTACAGTGATCGTCTGTTTCGCTGTATTTTTCAAATGAAATCGAATGGATAGATCGTTTTTGTCATAACTTTGGTTGACTGTTGCTCCTTCGAGCGTCGTTTGCAGTTTTTGACCATCTACATCGACTTCTCTTACCTTAAAAGGAGCCGTCGCAACGATCTTCGTTGTACTTGCTTTAGGCAGCTCTAATGTGGCTAGAGGCAGTACCGTCTTCGCCTCGCCTTCTTCCTCCACGAGTACTAACTCTGCTCCCGTCAGTTTTACAGCTTTAGGAATGGTTGTGAGCAACTTTATCGTCTTGTTCTCCTGTGGCTGAATATTAAATGGCGCAGCTTCAGTACTTACCGTTTCAGCTATAAGCGGATAATTACTTCCACCAGCCGTTCTCAGCACCCATTTCGCCGTTGGATTCTCTAGCATTTTATAACCGACATTATGCAGATCCACCGTCACTTCTGCATAGTTATATTCGTTCACCGGATGTACTGCTAGTTTGGTTACTTTGACTTTAACAGGGGTGTCTCCCAAACGAATGGATTTGGACTTATTTACAGGTGTAGATAGTGTATAGGATGCCGGTACATTGAAGTGTCCCAGGCTGCTCTCATAATTCGGCTTACTGAAATCCCACTTCACGATTTGAAACAAAAGATCGCTAACGTTCACGCTCTTTCCTACTTTTACGAGATACGTTACATCAAGAGTAGAGCCTGCGGCTACGCTCTTCTTGTCCTTGTCACGTGTAATTAGGCTCGGAGAATATAGCGTTCCGCCCTTTGTTTTTACCTTTGTCCAATAGTCGATGAGCATGAGATTCTTGCTGTCATTGTTCTGATAGGTGAGGGTATACGAGATGGTCTTACCATCTTCTTGTGTGAGTACATTGAGGTCGGTTAATTTCACTACACTTTTTGAGGTTAATTTAACTGATTTTAGGTTAGACAGAGTATGTAGGGTTTTGTTTGTTTTTGTTGTGGTGGAACTGGACTTTGCTTTTGCAGAGGTATTGGCTGACGTACTCTTTGATGTGCTGTTTCCCGTAGATGCTGTCTTTATTATGGAATTAGCAATAGTAGTTGAGGAACTCCCCAATAACTGTGGATGAGAATTAGACTCAGTGAATAATAGAGTGGAAGGATATAAGATATTTGTGCTTCTTGTATTTTCTTCTAATGAGTAGACTATACTGGGTGAACTTTCATACGAATCATTTCCAGTAGTCTGATTTTTCTCTATTAAAGTAGATGAAGAACCAGATGAGATATATTTCGCTTTTCCTAGTTCATTCGTACTTGCACTTACTAGAGTACCTTGTCCAATTACAATAGCTGCAGAAGCAATCCATAGTAACACTTTTTGGTTGTGCTTTCGATCCAAATCAGTAACCCCCATTTATTACCTTATTTTGAAGTTACTATATAGACGCATATAGTGGAGTAAAAGTTTCTTGAAAAAACAAAAAACAGTGAAGACCTCTTAGGTCTTCACTGTTTTTAGAAAAATTAATTATTATTTAAAAACTACAGATTTAGAGAATGATTTCGCTGCATTTCCTTTTCCATCTTTAACTACTTTAGAATCTGCATTGCTTGCGTTCAACTCAACTGTAACAACAGAGTCAGTTGTCAATGCTTTGTCAGTAGTGAAAGTTACAACGAGATCTTTACCATCAGCACGGTATTCAACATTACTTACAGTCACACCAGTAACAGCAGCACTAACAACGTTAGTACCTGATACAGCAGTAATTGCTTCATCAAATGTTACTCTAGCTGTGTAAGTAGTGCCTGATCCAGTAACTTTCAGTGGGTTTTCAGATACGATTGCTGGTGCAATTTTATCTGCTAAATTCTTAGTAAGACCAGAAGCAACTTTAACACCGAATTCTGTTGCTGAATTTGGTTCAGCTGCTGTAACTACAAATGCATAATTCGCAGCATCAGCCGGAAGCACTTTATCGCCTCTCAATACGAAGTTGTATGCACCAGAATTTACACCATCATAAGATACTGCATAAGTGTCGCCTGTCACAGTATTTTTGATTGCAAAGTCGTTTGCATCAATGCTTGACAATTTCGCATCGAATTTAACAGTTATTTTATTATTGGAAACTGCATTAGCTTCAGTAGCTTGAACTGCAGAGTTTGGCTTAGCAGTTACATAACCAACATAACCATTGTTTTTATAAGCAAAGTTTCCTGCTTTATCAGCAACAAGAGTTACACGAATTGCAGAACCTGTATCCGCTACTACCTTTTTAGTATTAGGTACAGTGATTTTCACTGTATCAGAAGTAATCAAGTCAACTGTAGTATCAGTTGGAAGTGCTTCGTAAGTATCAGAAGAAGCAGTCCATTTAACATTGTATTTCGTTTTTTCTAGCACACTACCGGAACCTTCAATAGCCATATCTTTGCTGTAAGTAAGATAGAAGCTCACATCACGTGCTCCATCAGTGTTTTTAGTACCTTCTTCAACCCATGCTGATTTCAGTTCTGGAGTAGTTGTATCACCTACTTCGAAAGTACCAGAATAAGGGAGAATTGTGTTTGGAACATAAGCGTTATCTTGTACACCAGCAACTGCTAATGTATAAGTTCCTTCTTTAAACGTACTAGACAATGTAATAGTAGCTTCTGTTTTATCACTGTTCAATGCGATGTCTCTTACTGGATGTCCAGCAGAATCCAAACCGTTACCAGAGACAACTTTTCCGTCTTTATCTTTAATAGTGTAGTTTTCTTTGCTTGTTGCAAAGTTTACGGACTCACTATATTTAACTTTGAGTGCAACTTCACCGTTGTCTTTAACACTTGTAGTCAAAGAAGCAACTTCTGGACGAATAGTATCCAAAGTAGGTGTGATTTTAACTTCACGAGTAGCACTGTTACCACTGTAATCAGTAGCTCCTTCAACTACGATTGTATTCTCACTTACAGAAAGAGCGTTCTCTCTAGCGAACTCTACTGTAATTTTATTTCCAGAACGAGTCACTTGACCTGTTTTAGAAGAAACACCATTGTATACTTTACCAACTGATTTCAGTGGCTCGTTAAATTCAATTTCAACTTTTGTCAAGTCCGTGGATTTAGAAGTAACAACCGTTGGAGCTTCAGTATCAACTGCTACAGTGAATTCATTTTCGACTGGAGTTACTACAAAGCCAGCGAAATCTCTAACACTGTTTACAGTTAATTTGTGTTCTCCTGTTGCAAGTTCAGTAGTAACTACTACCGTTGTTGGAGAAGTATATTCTACAGATCCAGCAATAGATTTACCATCAATTTTATAGTTCACAGTAGAAATTGCAGTTGCACGATCAACTGGCTCAGAGAACTCAACTTGGAATGCTTTTGTTCCAAGACCTTTAACTTCATTTACTTTAGGGATTGTAACATCTACAGGAGTAAATGTAATCTCTTCAGAGATAGTTTTGGATTTGTCAGAGTTTTTAACACCGTCAACTTTAATTTTCACTGCTTTTTGGTTATCCAATTTGTTAGAATCTGAGTAGTTTTCACCTTTCAGAGTAAGAACAACGGATTTTTTATCTGCAGAAAGCTCAGCAGTGTCAATTGTTTTGGAGAAGGAATAGTTTTTAGTGTTTTCTGCTGTCTCTTCATCCAAATCACCATCAAATGTAACAACTACTTGTTTCAGGTTGTTAGCAGTAACGCTTTGTACTTTAGTAGCTGCAGTTACTACATAAGTTACTTTATATTTATATTCTTTACCTTGGTAAGGGAATGTAACTTCAGTTTCAACGTTAGGCAAGAGTGCTTTAGCCAATTTTGCTGTTGCAACATCACCCGTATTCATTGTAAATTCTACAGCATTACCATTTTCGATAACTTTGTAGGATTCAACTTGAACACTAAGCTCTTGATCAACTGCGTATGCAGCGCCTACAAGAAGAGCACGATCAGCATTAGATTGGAAGTTAGCTTTTGCATCTACCAAACCAGCGTTGATTGCTGCTTGAACATAACCTTTAGCCCATGCAGTTGCAGAGTTGTTAGTTTCAGTTGGTACTTCAAGATCAAGCGCACGTACAAGTACAGTTGCCATTTCTTGAACTGTTACAGGACCGGAAAGGTCAAAGATTTTCTTAGTTGTGTTTTTACCTTCCATGATACCCGCAGCGGATACAGCTTCTACGAAAGGAGCTGCCCAGTGTTTAGCACCGTAGTTTTTGTCTTTGAAAGAGTAAACGCCATTGATTTCTTTCAGACCCAGTGTTTTCGTGATTACTTTCGCGAACTCAGCGCGAGTCATTTGTCTGTCAAGGTGAGCTTGACCGTCTGGGAATCCAGAGAAAATACCTTTTTCTTTCAAATAACTGTATTGTGCATTTACATCAGTAAGACCTGCTTGACCGAATGCTACAGATGCAAACATTGAGAATGCCATTGCTGTAGACAAAGCCACGGATAAAATTTTCTTCATAAACTTTTTTTCTCCTCCTGAAATCATCACATGATTAGTTTTTTTATTTTTATAATTGCTGTTGTTAGTGATCGGGTTGCTCGTGTTACTCATATTTGTTACACCCCCTTCCCAGAGTTAGAGCAAGTATTCCATATAAAATGATGTCTGTGAAATTTCACAGAAACTTGTAAATTAAGCCAAGTATAAATAAAAATAGAGTAGTTACCTAATCTTACCTTTCGTATTATACATTGTGGTAATTAAGCCGTAAAGGGAATTTTTCTAATTAACAGACAATTTTCTCCATTAATTTTAATTTTCTTCCTCTTTGTTTTTGGCTATACATACTAAACGCATTAGTTTCAAAAAAGTTGCGAGTTACACAAAAATTTTTTCTTTATTTTTAAAATAGTGGAAACCAACCTTTATATTTGAATATATACGACTCTTAACAAAGGTTTAGAGCATGTTTAGATTCACAAGATATATAACCATAATTTTCAAGTTTGTACAATGCGAAACAAACTTTCTTAAAAGTCTCTTCTTTTCTCAAAAAACAGAACAAAAAAAGAAGACACCTCGTGGGTATCTTCTTCGTTTCTTATTACTTAATCTTCATTGCCAAATCAATAATACGAGCTCGCATCTGAGGATCTGTATTTAGGTTCGCATACATTTGTTCGATGGGCTCCTTATTCTCTTTGTATGTTTTTTCGTGCTTAATCGTTACATGGGACCAATCAATAAGTTCATTCTCGGAAGCAACCAAATTATTATATGCATCGTGGAAACCTGTCTTCATAACAAGATCTTCCATAACTTCTTGCGTGATTTCTCTAGTTTTCTTGGTTTTCTCAATTTCCATTTCTAGAATAGCAGCTTGTTTTTCAAATTGTGTCTTCGTTTTCATGTAGCCAAGTTGTGCCTTTGAATAAATCGGTTTCATTATATTAATTCACCCTTTAGAAAAATGTGTATTTTCCGTTATTGTATCTTATAATCTATTAAATTACAAAATCTATTCTTTAAGCCTAGCATTGGAAAAGCCAGATAATGCATGTAACAACAGCATTATCTGGCTTTCTAGAATTACTAACTTAAGTTAGTAGGGAATACTTTCGCATATTTTTTCAGAAGCTCCACTGCAATTTTCGCTGCTTCTGCACGAGTAAGGTTCGCATCTGGATTAAACATATACTGTACTTTAGATTGACCGCTTATTGTTGTTGGTGCACCCACCATAATTTTAGCTTTAGATACAGCTAAAACTGCAGGTCTAGCATAATTATCAATTCGGCCTGAATCGATAAACGACTTGGCGAGAGTCTCAGCCAGTTTTGTGTCATTTGCAGCTAATTTTAAATTTGTGGCTCTCGCAATCATCATCGCTGCCTGTTCTCTAGTAAGAGGAGAGTTTGGAGAGAATATCCCGTCACTTACCCCTGTAATGATTCCGGCTCTTGCTGCTGTCTCAATATATTTATAATCCCACACTGCAGTTGAAGAATTTAAATATACATCAACAAAAGTCAGTTTACCCGAATAATTTAAAGGCAGATTCAATCCTTTGACAAGCAAAGTTGCAAATTCTCCTCGAGTAGTTTGATCCTGGGCTCCAAACTGTTCAAACGTTAGATTTTCCATGTATCCCTTGGCATACATTGCATTCAAGATATTCCGAGCCCATGAGTGATTCGTAATGTCTGAATAGCTTTTGCTGAGCTTCATTACTTTGTAGTAACCAAATTGATCAAATGGCACTGTAACTGTATGTTTCTTAGTATCTACGACTCCACCAATTCGTTCCCACTTAGGTCTTGAATCACCCGTCAGGCTTTTCTCTTCTTGAGTAATAGGTATATAACGATATACCGCAATGGTCGATCCAACCTCATCTACTACACTGGAATCATAACTTAGTGTAAGACTACCTCTTAAGCTAGGTGTAATTTTGCGCTCATTTTTAATGTTATTGAACATTCCAGCTACAGAATAAGGCGTAATTCCATTCGTCGACTGAATAGTTGCCCCTTCAACTTCTCCTAACCCTCCACTAATCCAGTAGACATTAGAAATCAGCGAAAAATTTCTAGACTTATCTGTTGATTGGAAATTCAAAAGATCTTCACTAGTTACATTGATAGCCGGATAGCTTGAAGAGTTTGTATCATTACTTGGACCTGGGAGTTTAACGATCTGACCATAGTCATTTCTTCGTTCTACAATCCCATTCTCCGGGTTAGCAATACCAAATAAGATTTTTGTTTCAGGATAAAATTTAGTAATCCCTAAATCTGTTTCTGATTTTAAGATGCTCCCTTTTGGAAAGGAGAGTTCTAAGGATTTATTAAACACACTGTACTTATTTGAGATTTTAGCTGGCATGTACTGTGAATCGACACCTACCGCACCAGCATAATAAATATTGATCGTCTCAGTATAACTTGTTCCACCAGTAGAAATTACTACTTTTATACTATTGTTCTTATCCTGTTTCAATCCTACATAATCCAGTAAATAACGGCTTTCCCCTAACTCAGGGTTTAATACAGCGGGTTCTTTATCTATAACCACCGAGGTAGCGCCTGGAGCATATATATCAAAATGAATAAAGTTTTTGTTTACTACATACTTACCATCTACTGTCGGTTTTGGAGCATAAATATCATAAGGCTTCACTTCACTAATAATAGTTAAATTCTCTGAACTATAAGAACCTGTATTTTTATACACGTTTAAATTGTAGCTATAAGTTCCGGGATTGGTTACATTAAACCCTTGAACTCGTATAACAAAATCTTCCTCATTGCCATAGATCTCATAGGTATATGACTGACCATTGTATGTGAAAGATTTCGGTTTATTATCCGTTGATGCTATTGTAGTCGGAGCAATAATCTGTTTGGTTCCTTCTAATAATTCAAACTTAGAAGCACCACTTCCTCGAAATATCAGGTTATACTGTTTAGCTACCGTTTTATACGTATTATCTCCTTGGTAGTCAAACTCAGGAGAAGCATCGAAGAAACTTTCCACTTCTGTTGGTTCTGCTGGGAATTTTGTATTTCCGACCTTTGCAGGAATGAAATTCTTAATATTCGGTTGATTTTCATCTATGATATAGATAATTAGCTCAGTAATATACGTATCACCATTACCTTTGAGTACGATACGGTTTTCACCATAAACAAGTACCTTAGCTAAATTGGAATCAGTGCTGCTGCTATCCTGCATTGATAAAGGAATTGAGAACTGCCCATCTGTTATGGAAACCCAATTTTTATCTGGTGATTTTACCAGAACACCATTAACATATAAACTTCCATCGATTTTTCCATCCACTATAGGGAAATTCATGTATTGACCCTTAAGGTAAACTTCTATTTTATCAGTATCTTTTGCGTTAACAGATACGATCTGTCCGTTCGTATGGCTGCTAACATGGATTCCTATTTTAGACACAGAATTGATTTTGACTTGTACATTTTTACTATTCGAGCCATAGCTAAAACTCACATTTTGAGCTCCGCTCTTAAATTCACTAACTTTATAGATATATTGATACTTATCAGTCACTTCTCCTACATAACTAACGTTAACTTTTCCTGTCGGGATGTAGTTTGCTGCTAATGTCGCTGTCTTAATATCATTTTTCGTCTCAACTAGAATGTAAAAAGAGCTGCCACTAACCTCTGAATTATTTAAAGTTTTTGCCCCTTCAACAGCGCTTGCTAAAAACTCTTTCTCTTTTACCAAATTCTCTTCAGGGTTAAAACTTGAAGGAAGCAACTGAAGGTTGTTGATATTAATTTGGCCTTTCGCATAAGTAAACTTTAGTGTTCGGCTTGATGTTGAACTGGAAGCGGAATCTTTAGGATATTTTACATCTACATCAAACTGAACTTGATCACTCTTGGAAAAACTAAACTGATTAACGACCAGAGTAATCATTCGATAACTTGGTACGACACCCGCTGTTCCCTGGAATACTTCCTCTGTACCAGGATTAGACCCGATACTCCCGTCTTCGTTCATATTTAAGAAGGTAACGTCACTATTAAGATTAATATCTTTAGTCTGACCATCGATTGTAATTGCAAGTGACCCATTATCTCTAAACGTTGTTCCATTCACATCCTCCAGCAAAAATTGCAAATAAAGCTTCCCTGAAGTAGAGTCTAGTGTCCAAGTTGGATCATCACCTAACAAATCAATTCGGTTATTACCAGATCCGTCGTCTAGATGAGCAGAAGTAATACTGTTACCCGCTTCATAATAATACAACTGATACGGCATATTAACTGTACTGGTACCATCTGTCACTTTAATAACCAAGTTATTTAATCCTGACTTAAGATTCATCTCCGCAGAGTAGAATGTACCATCTTGTAAGAGTGTAGACGGCAAATTCGAACTATTATTTAGAGTGAACTGTACTTTTGTTGCGTTTGCTACTTTACCTTCTACCGTTATTGTCTTATTGGGTACAACTACAGTTGCTCCCTCATTAAGGGTTATTGAATTATAACCCGTCAGTATATTCACATTTTTGATATACGTTGTTGGTTTAAAATACACATAGAAACTTTCATACTTCGAATTACTTCCCGTTACCCCGGAATTGTCACCTTGTATACCGCTAAAGGTGATCTTATTCATCCCTGTATATAACTGTACATTGGCGATGAACTTGTTGTCCGGTGACTCTGAGTCACGTTGGATTGTACCTGTAGTCACCTGATTGGCTACATCCATCCATCCCGAGTTTTCTTTTTCTTGTTTCATCCCTTGTACATCAACACGCATCGTTGAACCTACAATTCTTAGGTATGAACCTTTAATTTCAAAGTTAGACTCTGTTACTTGAAGTGCATCGCTAACTTTGAGTAAATCCGAATCACTTGTACCAAGTCCCTTACCATGAGTTCCTTTCAGTGTTGGATCATCTGGGAAGAAGTAGGTTGGTAACACTGCTGCCTCCGCCTTACTTACCAAACCTGGTGGAAACATAGAGATAACTAACGAGACTAACAGCAGCCATACCATCGGCCGTTTGATGCGCTGCATAAAATCGCTCCTTTATTTTTAATTACCTTCTATATCGGACAGCTATGTAGAAATATGAACCCAAGAACATAAAAAAACCTTATTCCCGTAAAAGAGAATAAGGTTTATGAAAGATTGAAAAATAAGATAATAGCAGTTTCATAGTATAACATGAGTATCTATTATGACTTTGTTTTTGCCTCTGCCGCTTTCATTCGAAGCTTGTGAAAGAAGTTAAGAACCGGACGTTTTGTCTTATCAATCAGACCAATGACTTCTGCCCCAATCTGCAGGAAGAACATCATTACACAGATCACCACAAAGGTTACCCAGTTGGCCTCATGAATCGCTGCAGCAGACTGGATGACAGCCAGCACTCCGAAAAATGCAGCAATTCCGTAAATAATCAGTACGGTTTGACGATGACTGAACCCAAGATCACGCAAGCGATGATGCAAGTGACCTTTATCCGGTGCAAAGATCGGTTTCTTATTAAGGAAACGACGAATGATGGCAAACAGTGTATCCGAGAGTGGAACCGCGATAATAATCAGCGGTGTAATCAAGGTTACCACTGCAATCTGCTTAAATCCAAGTAGAGATAACATGGCAAGACTGAATCCGAGGAACAGCGATCCTGTATCTCCCATGAAGATTTTCGCAGGGTGAAAGTTAAAGAATAAGAATCCAATGATGCTGCCCAAAAGAACCATGCAGACCATAGCCGTCACGATATTCCCCATAATGAAGGACATCACCGCAATCGTACCGATGGCAATCGCAGATACGCCTGCTGCAAGACCATCCAGTCCATCAATCAGGTTAATCGCATTTGTTACGCCCACAATCCAGAAGATTGTTACTGGAATTGAAATCCAGAGTTCTAGTGATGAATATGCATCAACAAATGGAATATTAACAAAATCTATTCGAATATCAAAGGCAAATACCACTACACACGCCGTAATAATCTGAGCTAAAAATTTAACTTTGGCCGATAACTGAAATTTATCATCCATAGCACCAATGAGGGCAATCATTGTTCCTCCAATGATGAAAGCATAGATGAAGCGGTTATCTCGAGCAGTAAAGTACTCCGAAACAAACGGAAGTAATGCCAGCAATGTGACCATAAAAGCAAGAAATATCCCGAGACCGCCAAGTCTTGGCATAATCTTGGTGTGGACCTTACGTGCATCAGGCACGTCAACGGCTCCCACCTTTATCGCAAACTTCTTTACAAGCGGAGTAAGTAGAACCGCTAGTCCAAGAGCTACGATAAATCCCAAGATATAGAACATTAACATGTGCTCATTCGACCCCCAATTTATCAAAACTAACTCCATGCATTATACTCCCTAGATTCTTGAATTACTATCCCTGTTTTCTAGCAAAAATCAAAGATTTTAGCAATTCTTCCTCCATTTACACCGATTTTGTCACGTTTTCTTTTTCACGCACGACTTTCGCAACAAACTGTGGTAGAGCCAGCATTCTTTTTGCCCGGGTCGGTTCACGCAGTAAACGATAGAGCCATTCCGCTCGCATTTTTTGAAAAGCTACGGGAGCTCTCTTTGATTTCCCTGAAATGACATCAAAACTGCCGCCGACGCCCATAACAAGTGGTACCCCTAATCTGTGTTTGTGTTCACCGATCCAGGGTTCTTGGTTATTAACCGCTCGCGCTACAAATAATAGATCCGGAGCAGCTTCCCTTATCTCGGCAATCACTTCATCATCTTGATCCGAACCAAAAAAGCCATCGCGATATCCACAGATCACGACACCAGGATACTGTTTTTGTAACCTGCTTGCTGTCTCTTGAATCACATCAGGTGTAGATCCCAAAAGAAATACTCTCCATCTATAGGTTTCACCAACCCGCATTAATTCATGTAATAGATCAAAACCGGCCACTCGTTCCGCAACAGGAGTACCGCAGTAGTTCGCTGCCCATACTACTCCTGTACCATCAGGAACAACCAGCTCAGCCGCTCTCATGACTTCCATATACTTTGGATCCTCCAGCGCTGTCATCACCATAATGGGATTACCCGTGATAACTTGGTGGATCTGCCCTGTACGGACGACTTCTTCAAGATAGGCTACCGTGTCTTTCATATCCATGCGTGAAAACGGAATTCCAAAGATGGGCACGGTCGGTACAGACAATGTCTGTACTTGCTCCATATGCTCATTCATGACTCATTCATCCTTTGCCGCTTAGAAATTTTAAAATATGGACCGCAGGTTCTCGTGCTTGTTCTTTAAGCGAAGTAATTGCTTCTTCCCTTGCATCAAGCCATTCCTTACGATTCGTTAGTATTTTCTCGAGTTCTTCTGCCAGCTTGTCTGCTTGCAGCGAAGCTGTTGTGCCGATCGCTTCTGAGTCCAGTCGATGAAGAAAAGCATCAATCTTCGGATCATACGAAACACCGATCACGGGTACACGCTGAGAAGCTGCATAAATCAAACTGTGCAATCTCATGCCGAGAACGAGTTCACAGCGGGATACTTCTAACAACATCATTTGCGGATCCGTTACGTTCGAACAAATACTTATTTTACTGCCTGTTTCATTTAGATGCCCTATTTTCTGCTTCACATACGTGGATGCTTCTTCATCAGAAGGCAAATGGAAAGGAAGCAGACGAATATGCACTTTATGTTTGGATGCAAATTGTTTGAGCCCTTCAGCAATCTGGTCTAGTTCAGTACGATCTTTCTCCCAGAAACGCACCGAAACTCCAATCTTCGGTAGCTCTTCTTCTTGTTCTGATTTTGGTGTGGTTCTTCTTGCGCTTCCTCCTCCGAAAGTTGCATTTTGCACCTTCGTTAGTTCAGGGAGCGGTAGTCCCATAACAGGGTCAGGAACGATGCGCACATCATTCCATCTTACCCCAAAATCCTGAATCAGCTTAGCTGATTCTTCATCACGAACAGAGATATATTCGCAGTGTTTAAATATACCGCGAATCATTGTTTTGAAAATACCACGTTTGACAGGCCCAATCCCCTGCGCATAAATAAATGTTGGTTTTTTCATGTTCTGTGCCAGTTTAATAACACCAAGGTAATAAGGGATGGATTTCCAGCCTGTTGCATCTTGCAGCAAGCTTCCTCCTCCGCTAATCAGTCCATCACTCTCTTTGAGAGCTTGGCGAATCTCGCCAAGCTTCATACGATGCACAGCACGAACACCATAGGTTTTCTGTGTCCACTCGGGATCGCCAGAGAGCACGATGGGTTCTACCTGTACTTTCGTTCGCTGACTTTCTGACTCAAGTGCAGTCAATATGGATTTAAGAACTGCTTCATCCCCGCTGTTATTAAAACCATAATATCCTGAGATAACTATTTTCTTAGTAGTGGTGACCATTTTTTCCAACATCCTTCCAAAACTTGCCACACCACAATTGCAATCAATCCAACGATGAGACCAAGTCCGAGACCTAATACCCCACGAATAAGGGAAAGATGCGCTGGTGTATGAATATGGGCGAACGTATCGACCATAGACAACTGAGCAATCGATGCAATAATCATTAAATAAATTCCATTACGATATTTAAGAGCAATAAACGCTCCTACGATAAACATCGGGTGCCCCAGTAAAAATTCCTTGTTACGAGGACGAACACCAAAGGTATCTTCCAAGAATGTCCGGAGTACCATTTCAATTGGAGTTACACTGCCCGAGTTCCCTGTACGGGTCAGATAATAATAGCCTACCATACCTATGATACCTGCTGCCAGTATCCACAAAAGAGTGATCGGCTGATTCAGCAGTTTGCGGACAAGAGCCATACTTAGAGCTTTCCGGTAGAACAGAACATAGAATGCCGTAAGTGCAATCGGAGCTAAGTGCAATAGACTTACGCCTCTAAATTGCTCAATCACAAGTGCATACGTAATGTTATTCAGCAGTGCAATCATGAACGGAACAGCAAGGAAGGACAACAGCGATGTTCGAGCAAATAAAACAAGCGCTTGTGTCACGCGATCCTTCACCGATAGATCAGAATTCCTCAGTTGCATTGCATTAATACGGCGTACCGCAAGTACCATCGCAATCGTCGGAGCGCTGATCGCAACGAGTAGAGCGATACCTTGCTCCATAAGAGACGGTCTAAGTATATATAATCCGCCGCTCCCGATAATCCCTAGCACAAAGGCTGGCAAAGTCAGGAATGGAATGAAGTAGGAAACCATTAATGCGATCATCGCAATGCTACCGACCACAGCAACTGCTTTGTAATATTTCTGACCTGGCGTTTCATGTACTTTAAATGGCTCTGCTTGTCCCATCGTAAAGCCATTCTCTTTCATTCGTTCTACTGCATTTCCTTCTTCCCCCAGTGCATCCAGCAAGTTATCCAAAGGATCTGTAACTGCTGCTTGCAGTGCACTACGTGAAGGTGATGCATTCAGGTAGATCATCCGTATATTACGATCTTTTGTACCCAGTGTAAATCGATCTGCAATCACTTTCGGAGAAAGATTAGCATCGTGTTCACTTAGGGAGATAAGACGAACTACATTGTAGTCTGTAAGATAAGCAAGGGTACTGAAACCATGCTGTGGTACTTTCAAATTCTCAATCGCAGCAAGTCCGATACCATGCTGATTCAGAAGCTCTGCAAAGGATGACAAGCTTCTCAGCTCTTCATTATCGTTATATCCCTTAACCTTGTCTCCTTCAAAGAGAATTCGTTTGACACCGAACTGCTCAAATAGATCCATTAACTGAGCTACGGACTGCTGATCATAAGGAAGTGAATCACCTAGCCGAGGCATAATACTGAAACCACGATCCACTAGATCACTCATCGTGATTGGATCCGGAGTCATTGGCTTAAGGTTGGCATTTTCTACAGGTGTTTCAATCACCAAACCTTCTTCACCCTCATGAGTCCATGTACGAACTGGAATTTCCAGTCTGCGGAATGTGTCCTCAATAACAGGAGATAAGACTTCTTTATTCTCTTCATTCGTAAACAGAATATAAGTATAGTTCTCATTCTCCGGTAAAATTTCACCTGACATATTCGCCACATCTAGACTGTTATAGATCATGATGCGACGAGATTTACGGAATTCATCCAGCGTACTCTCATACAATGCCATCGTTGTAACGCCTGCATTTTTAAGTTCCGTTAATTTTTCATCAATAAAGTCCTGCGGGTGAACCTGATATGCAGCGACATCCACAAGATCCCGATAATCGAATACCAATTCTACATTTTTGGAACTGGATTCTGTTGTGACACGGTCGTAGATGACAGGAATAGTAGCAATAAGTCCAATAATTACAATAATCCATAGCCACTTACGAGAAACCGTGTTCCAATATTGCCATTTTTGACGCACCGATGTGTACCTCCTAAATTTTATACCTTTTTCTAGCCATATCATGCCCAGCACGCAAATATTTAACAGCTCAGCATATAAACTATTCTGTAACTTCATTCCAACACAATTCCAACACAAAAGCCTTTCCGCCAAACAACCCGAAACGGTGCGGAAAGGCTCCTGAATTTAACTTAACATTTCTTATAAAAAGAAATCAAACAAGCTTCTTAACTAGCGATCAATATGGCCCATAACCGCATCCGTAAGACGCTGAATTCGTGTATGAGCATCTTCATTATTTTCGCCTTGAACGGCAAAGTATATTTTAATCTTCGGTTCCGTACCTGAAGGGCGCAAACAGAACCATGAACCATCTTCCAAAATAAATTTAAGCACATTCTCTTTAGGAAGATCATCAATACCTGTAGAATAATCCAGCACTTCTTGAACCTTAATGCCAGCAACCTCTTCTGGAGCAGAAGTACGCCACTCTGTCATAATGCCCTGAATTTGTGCCACGCCATCTTTCCCTTTTAAGGTGCGGGACTGCAGGTTCTCTAAGAAATAACCAAACTGTTCATACAGTTCTTGAAGAACATCATATAAAGTTTTGCCTACACTCTTATAATAAGCAGCCGCTTCACAAATCAGCATAGCAGCGAGTACTGCGTCTTTATCTCTTGCATAATTACCTGCGAGATAGCCGTAGCTTTCTTCGTATCCAAATAGATAGGTATGACTGCCTGTCTCTTCAAAAGCATTCATCTTCTCACCAATATATTTAAAGCCCGTTAGTGTATTAAACACTTCCGCTCCATAATGCTTGGCAATCACTGCACCCATTTCACTCGTTACAATGGTTTTTACCACTGCGCCGTTCGTAGGAAGCTGTCCGCGCTCTTTTAACTGGCTGAGAAGATAATTTGTCATAATCGCACCGGACTGGTTACCTGAGAGCACAAAATATTTGCCTTCTTTATCTTTTACAACTGCACCCATACGGTCCGCATCTGGATCTGTACCAATGATAATATCTGCATTCACTTCTTCACCGAGCTTCATGGCAAGTGTGAAAGCTTCACGTTCTTCTGGATTAGGTGACTTCACAGTAGTGAAATTTGCATCCGGCTCTGCTTGTTCAGGAACTACATGCAGATTAGTAAAACCAATCCGCTCCAGCACTTTTGTTACAGGCATGTTTCCTGTACCGTGCAGCGGTGTATAGACGATATTGAAATCTTTGCTATACTCAGCAGCAATCCGGTCCCGGTTCAAACTTTCTGCAGCAACGGTTTCAATGAATGCTTCATCTTCTGCATCACCAAGCCATACAAGCAGTCCTTGAGCTTCTGCGTCAGCCTGCGTAAGCTTCTTCACGTCAGCAAGGGAAGCCACATCCTGAATATACGAAATCACTCGTTCTGCTTCATCCGGCACAAGTTGTCCACCCGAAGCATTATATACTTTGTATCCATTATATTCTGGAGGGTTATGACTTGCCGTGATAACGATTCCACCTGTTGCCTGCAAATGACGTACACTAAAGGACAAGTGCGGTGTGGTACGCAGGGAGGTAAACAGTTTAGCCACAATACCGTTCGCAGCAAGTACTAAGGCTGCCTCAAGGGCAAACTCCGGTGAAAAATGGCGAGAATCATGAGCGATAACAACAGAAGGTTTACCTTCTCCTGTATGACTTTCATTAATGTAGCGCGCAAAACCTTGTGTTGCTTTTCCTACCGTATAACGGTTGATTCGGTTACTGCCTGCTCCAATGACTCCACGTAGACCTCCTGTACCGAACTCAAGCTCTCGGTAAAAACGATCCTCAAGTTCATTCGTATCTCCAGATAACCCAGTCAGTTCTTGTTTGGTTTCCTCATCAATAGATGGATCCTTAAGCCATTGTTCCAAAGTTTGCTTCGCAGTTTCACTTAACATGTCGTCACCATTCTCCTTTATCCCATATGTAGTTAGGGTTCTCTATGTGGTTATTTCATGATTGTAAGCTAATCGATTCATTTCGTTCCGTAACATTCGTCCTACTGCGGATCAGATAGAGCAAACATAATCTCGCCTTCTGCTACTACTTTATCGCCGACACGAGCGGTTGCTTTCCCTTTTCCAATGGAACCTTTCAGACGAGTGATCTCGACCTCAAGCTCCAGGGTATCACCTGGTACCACTTGTCCGCGGAAACGGAAATTATCAAGCCCCGCAAGGAAACCAATCTTACCTCGGTTACTTTCCACTTTAAGAATAGCGACCGCACCTACTTGAGCGAGTGCCTCTGTGATAAGTACGCCCGGCATTACCGGATAGCCTGGAAAATGACCTGTGAAGAAAGGTTCATTGATGGTTACATTCTTAATTCCAACTGCTCGTTTTCCTTCCTCGATCTCCACGATCTTATCGACCAATAAAAAGGGAGGTCTGTGAGGAATGATTTCCTGAATTTGATTAATATCTAACATATGTTTATAAACCCCTTCCTTACGATGCATAAACAACCTATTCTTTGTCCATACTGATTATATCCTTCATCATCTGCAGTAGTGAAGGTTAAGATAAGGGGCTTGTTCCTTTGTGCCGCACAGTTCGTACTGACGGTCTAAGGGAATCAGCCCTTTTTGTGTTTGCAGTTTACACCGCAAAGTCCCCCATCATTATACATTTTTCGGGAACAAAAAGAAAACTCCTGCTTCACAGGAGTTTCGTTTTTAAAACGATCCACATTACTACACTCTATCTATCCGATTAAGGTGCAAAAACAAGATCAAATATATGTTTCCATGTCCGATAGTCAAAGGCAGATCCGATATCTCGTCCACCAACGACAACATAACCGACTAACATACCTCCGATTAAAGCAATTAACAAAAGCAGCGGAATCAGAAGCCGGCGTAAGATCTTCCGTGAAGATCCCTTCTTCTTCTCTACTTTTTCTTCTTCATTCATAACCTTCACCTATGCCCTCATTGTATTCGCAAGATTCATCATCGTGTCACTTGAACTCAGTGCGCGGGCAGCCAGCTGGTAAGTGCGCTGTACTTCAAGCATCTTTGTCATTTCACTCGTTAGATCTACATTGGAATTCTCTACATACCCTGCCCGGATGGTTGCCTCAGGCACGGTAGTTGCCGCGTTTTCTCCAAAAACCATGTCTTCGCTGGCTCCGGAAATTAAGCTGAACATGTTATCTGAGCTAGCAGTGAGCCCTTCAGGGCGCATAGGTTCAACGAGTTGAAGTTGTCCTGCAATTCTTGCATCGGAAGAGTTGCTGTCACGCACTAATAAGTTACCGCTCGAATCAAATGCTACAGTAGCATTTGCTGGTGCAGTAATAGGCTGATTATCTCTTCCAAGCACAGCATAACCATCACTCGTTACGAGTCTCACCCGAGGTGCTGCATTTGGGTCCTGAACCGACTCATCCGGTACAAAACGGAAATCACCTGCTCTTGTCCATGCTTTTTGACCATTCACTTCTACAGCAAACAATGCATTTCCTTCAATAGCCAGATCTGTAGGATTCCCTGTCTCGTTCAGTTCCCCTTGTGCCATATCTTGAGTAATCGATGTCATCTTCACACCATAGCCTACATTAAAACCGAGCGGAGTTGCTCTGCCATCCCGCGACAATGAGGAAGCCTGCTGCTGCACACCTGTCAGTACATCTTCAAATGAAGCTTGTTTGCTCTTGTAACCTGCCGTATCTACATTCGCAACGTTATTTGCGATTACATCCAATCGTTGCTGCATGCTCGTCATGGATACGAGAGCACTGATCATTGAATTATTCATATAATCCCCCAAACTTCAAAAATATGTAGTACCTCTACACACGCCCGATTTCATTTACGGCTTTATCCAAGCTTTTATCGTAAAATTGAATTACTTTCTGATTGGCTTCATAAGCTCGAAGAGCTGCTGTTAAATCAACCATCGACTGAGCTGAATCCACTGTCGAACGTTCCAAGAACCCCTGCTTCACTTGAACCCGGTCGTCTGCACCAAGCAATCGCGCTGATCCCGCACTTTCCGAGTTTAGTACGTAATTTCCATTACCTTCTCTGACTAACTGATAAGGATCATCCACGATGGTAATTCCAAGTCTCTCACCTGTGATTTCTCCTGTAAGAGGATTCACTAGCTGTCCTTGCTCGTCCACTTTAAATTGATTCACGGCCCCTGTCAATCGAATAGGTTCACCATTATCTGACAATACCTCAAAGCCCGTTGAACTTAGCAGCCTGCCTTCCGCATCCACTTGAAAACTACCGTCTCGGGTATATTTTACGTTTCCTTCAGCATCTTGTACGGTAAAATAAGCCTGCGGTTTATATACTACATCACCATTATCGCTAATATACTTACCTGAAGCATCAAAAGGAATTGCCTCGCCTGTATTAGGGTTTGTAACGCTAAGATCTGAATATAGCGCAAAATCTGTTATTTTATCTGAGGGTGTAAGATCCCCCTGTACATTCATAGACATGCTTTCTTCTGCAAATACGCCTGTATTTAAGCTGCCAATTACCTTACTACCGGTGGCAGAGTCACCGCTTCTGCTAAGCTGCATTTCCGGAAAGGAACGAACCAGACTCTCTACCTGCTTGTAACCATTCGTATTAAGATTAGCAATATTCTGTGTTACCGTATCATGTTTACGCTGTTGAGCAACCATTCCAGCTGCTGCCGTATAAAGACCTCGAATCACACTAGGTCCCTCCTTATTATTACAACTACTACCTATATCGGTACCTTAGAACTTTTTCTTAAGGGAACGATCCAAATGATTAAGCATCAGTCCCGTTCCCTTGACAACACAGTGCATCGGATCATCCGCGACGAGTACAGGTACCCGAAGTTCTTCTGTTAAGAGCTCGTCCAGTCCTTTAAGCAAAGCGCCTCCGCCTGTTAAAATAACACCCCGATCAATAATATCAGCGGATAATTCCGGCGGTGTCTGTTCGAGGACAAACTTAGCCGAAGCTACAATGGAAGCTACCGAATCAGCGAGTGCCTCTTGCACTTCACTTGAAGTGACCGTCACGGTTTTAGGTAAGCCGCTTACCATATCACGTCCACGAATATCGAGCTCTTCCTGCTGACCTCCCGGTTTTACAGTTCCGATCGCAACTTTAATATTTTCCGAAGTCCGCTCCCCAATCAATAGCTTGTACTTATTTTTTATATATTTGAGAATAGCTTGGTCAAACTTATCCCCTGCCATTTTAATAGAAGAAGCGGTAACAATCTCGCCCATAGAAAGTACGGCTACATCCGTCGTTCCTCCGCCGATATCGATGACCATATTCCCACTTGGTTCATAAATGTCCATTCCCGCTCCAATTGCTGCGGCTTTGGGCTCTTCTTCAAGAAATACCTCTTTGGCACCACTGCGTTCCGCTGCTTCACGAATGGCTTTCTGCTCTACAGAGGTGATATTTGTCGGTGCACAAATTAAAATACGGGGACGGCTGTACCAACTTTTGCCGCCAACCCGGTTAATAAAATACTTCAGCATCACTTCTGTAATATCAAAGTCGGCAATGACGCCGTCCCGCAAAGGTCTAATTGCAACAATATTACCTGGCGTTCTGCCGACCATGCGGCGTGCATCTTCTCCCACAGCAAGAACTTTCTTCGATCCACTCTCAATTGCAACTACCGAAGGTTCGTCGAGAACGACGCCACTCCCTTTTACGTGAATCAACACGTTGGCCGTACCAAGATCAATACCGATGTCCTTGCTTAGCATATAAAGAGCCCCCAAAGAGATATTTTTGATCGTATAATGATTTCTTATTTCTTACCTATGTACTTCATACATTGCTCGCTATTAGCTACATTCTCTGTCGGATCTTGCAGATAAGAAGTCTTGTGCTTAAGCTTATACCATCTTTTAACATATCATACTTCAGGGGAGGTCTTCAACGTATTTGTATGCTTTTTGACCTACGTGAGCTTTATGGGATTATGACTTCCCGGAAGCGAGCACCTCTCGATTTTTTCCGTTCGTTTTTTTATATTTTATCTTGGTTGCCTCGCCTCCCCTTAAATGGCGAATTGATTTATGATACTCGAGAATGTGTTTTACTTGATCTGCAAGATCAGGGTTGATTTCCGGCAGTCGTTCGGTCAAATCCTTATGCACCGTGCTCTTTGAAACGCCAAATTCCTTGGCGATGGTACGGACCGTATTCCTCGTCTCAACGATACAGCGTCCGATTTTTATGGTCCGTTCTTTAATGTAATCGTGCACGCTCCCGCCTCCCTACTGTGGATAGTTTGGTACATTATATGAGAGGCATGCTTAGATATTCACGGTTTCGCGGGGTGACAAGCTTTGCAGCGATCAATTATTTTTGCTTTTGTTATCCACAGGTTTGTCCCAAAACGTATTCCTTCTATAAAACAAAAGAAACAGCGGGCATGTCCCACTGCTTCTTTGTTTTTGCCTAATTATTTTATTTTTTCAGGAATTGCTCTGGATTGACGGGTTTCCCTGCTTCGTACACTTCAAAATGTACGTGGTTGCCGAGATCCTTACCAAGTTCACTCTTGCCTGAGATCGCAATGGTGTCACCTTGTTTTACTTCATCGCTTTGTTTTACTTTTACATCAGCGACACTTTGGTATACCGTTTTGAGATCATTGTCATGAGTAATCTCGATCACCATTCCATTCAGCGGATGTTGTTCTACACGAGTCACTTTACCACTTAGTGCAGCTTTGACTTCAAAAGTTTGGTCATCGGCTCTTGCTAAATCAATTCCGGCATTGGCAATAAACGTTTGATCGTACTCTAGTAAAGCAAGTGCTTTTTCATCTGTCGTTGCTGCAGAGTCATAAAAAGGTTTCACTACATTTACCTCAGATGCTACAGCTACCGGCCATGCTAGATTTTCAGACTTGCCTTCTACTTCACTTGCAACAGGTCCTTCTTCCAAAACTCCAGTGGTAGGAACAGCCTCACCCGTCTCAGACACTTGCTTTGTTGTTTCTTTCACAGCAGACTGCATGCTAGCGTCCTGGTAGGCCCACACTAAAGTTAGTATAATAGCTGCTGCGGCGATGTAAGCTGCCGGGTATACCCACCGTTTAGACAACAGCTTTTTCCAGGATGAAGATTGTGATTCAGGTGCTCCATTACTTGTTTTTGGAGCATTTTCTTGGTTTTGATTTTTGTTTTGTTCATTCATTTTCTATCACCTCAGTAACAAGTGTTACCGAGTGCAACTCTTTTATACTCGTACTATTAAAATTATTTGAAAGATTTTCAGGGGAGACTATGAATTCCCTTTATATAATAACTTGGAAGCTTGGCCAAAAGCGACTCCATTATAGTAGTGTTTTAGAATCTGAGTTGCGGTATAACCTTCTTGTGCCATTCCATTGGCTCCCCACTGACTCATTCCTACTCCATGACCATATCCGTGCGTTGTAATCGTAATCTCATCCCCACTTGTTTCCCACGTAAATTCACTAGATCGCAGACCCAATTTCTCTCTTATCTCTTTTCCTGTAAATACTTTCTTCCCAACCTGAATCTCTTTTATCCGATTTCCTGCTGTTTTAGACAAGATCTGAATAAAAGGTTTTGCCGTCTTGCCACCAACAGATACCGGAATTGCATCGGATGTAACATTCAGTTTATTCAAAAAATCAACTCGGGACATCGTTACGCTTCCCTCATAGCCTGGAGCAATCTTGGCATCCCACGGACTTTCTACACTTCGTAAATACGGTACAGCCTGCTGCCATACATCTTCCGAGTTCTCGGTATATCCATTGCTAGTAGAGAAAAAGGCGGCGGTTATTGGCTCCCCTTTATAAGTCATTATCGTATCCTTGCTCTCCCTTACGGCTTGCTTAAGCTTGGCCCATTCTTTTTCTTTTCCTGCGTCTTTAAAATGAGCTTCGAGCTTATCGTAAGGAATGTATACCTGATGCTCGACCGTATCCTTCACATCCGCACCATCGACTGGTATGCCGCTGCGATCTCCCGCAGCCATCCGCTTCGTTACAAACGTGCGCGCGGCAATGGCCTGCGCCTTGAGAGCTTCGATGCCGAAGTCCGAAGGCATCTCGGCTGCGACAACCCCGGTGACGTATTGTTCCATCGTCACCGTATCAATGGTGCCTGTCTTCGATAGATAGACGCGCACCTCGGGCTCCGGATACACCACTGCCGGCTTTGGTGCCGGTGTGGTGTCAGGGACAAGGGCAGGCGGCTCTGCTGCGGCAGGATTCTGCGCAGCGGGAGCTGTCTGCCCTTGCACCGCCGGCGCAGGGCTCGGCGGTGCTTCCTCGCGGGGCCAGGCAAGCACTGCTGGAATCAGCAGTGCCGCAATGGCTAGTCCCGCGAGGGCGGCGGCAGGGCCGGGCCGCCGGGGGCGCCGCGGTGCGGAGCTGCGGCGCCAGGATCGGGCGGCTTTATAGGCGCCGCCCGCTGGGTTTTGTGCATGCAGCTGTGGTGCATGCACGGGCTGGCTGTGCCCGGTAAGAGGCACAGCGGATTCAGCAACGGGGGATAGCGAAACCTCCCCCCGCCCCCGTCTTTCTTTTTCATCGCCCAGCTGTTCTCGGCTGCCTACTCCATTTACTATAGAAAGAGACGTTTGTTTTGAGTTTCTAACTTTTAAGATTCCCTGTTCATCCCGCTCTATTAAAATCTCCGCTGGGCCGTAGGAAGTTTCAGTTACCTCATGCCAAGGAATGGTCACAATCTTCTTCCTTTTCATTCGGACTCTTCTATTATTAAGCTCTTCTTTAGGCTTGGAAGAACCTCGTGTTGCCTTCATTTATACTCCTCCCAACATCTCATTTGATAGCTGCTCTAGCTCGGTAGATCAGATAGACCTTATATGTCATACATATGGAGATCTCGCTTCTGATAGAACCAAATTAAGAGAATATAAATGAGAGGTTGCCTAGTATTAAGACCACACTATAGTAGTAACTAATGATGTATTTTCTCTATTTCATAAGAAAGATAGCAGTTGCCCTTCTACCATCTTCATTTAGATAGACCATACAATATAAGTCATTATTGTAAAATAAAAAAGACTGTAGACATACTAGTTATAAGGCTAGTTTGTCTACAGTCTGACCAAGCCTATAAAGGCTTGGTTTCTATTCTTTCTTACACAATGTTGCATTGGGTTCCATTCTATCCGTTAGCTTAAGCTAACGTAGGCTGAACCTTAAATCTTGCTGTTTCTGTTTCCGTTCCAACGGATTCTGTCGATTTCGCTTCACGCTTAGGCTCTTCTACCGATACACGATAGATGTCTGCTCCAAGACCGTTCAGCTTCTCTGCAAGGTGCACATAACCGCGGTCAATATGATGAACACCGCCTACTTCTGTTGTGCCGTCAGCGATCAAACCAGCAAGAATCAAAGCAGCACCTGCACGCAAGTCCGTCGCCGTTACTTTCGCTCCGGTAAGTTTAGCTCCACCAGTAATAATTGAGGAACGACCTTCTACTTTGATCTCTGCATTCATCAGGTTGAACTCATCCACATGCATAAATCGGTTCTCGAATACCGTTTCCGTTACAACACTTGTTCCTTGGGATTTAAGCAGCAATGCCATCATTTGCGATTGCATGTCTGTCGGGAATCCTGGGTATGGAAGCGTCTTGATATCCACAGCTTTCAGAGGACCGTCAGCAATGACACGTACTCCGTTTTCGTCTGGGATAATCTTTACTCCCATTTCTTCCATCTTGGAGATCACAGGGCCAAGGTGATCGGAAATTGCACCTTCGACATAAACGTCTCCACCTGTAATCGCTGCAGCAGCCATATACGTCCCTGCTTCAATTCGATCTGGAATTACAGCATGTTGTACACCGTGAAGTTTTTCAACTCCTTCAATGCGAATCACGCCTGTGCCAGCACCGCGTACTTTTGCACCCATCCCATTCAGGTAGTTTGCAAGATCCACAATTTCCGGTTCTTTTGCTGCATTCTCAAGAATCGTTGTTCCTTCTGCAAGTACAGCAGCCATCATAATATTTTCAGTTGCACCAACACTCGCAACATCCAAATAAATTTTGGCTCCGCGCAATTTTCCATTTGACCTTGCTTCTATATAACCATGTCCTAGGCTGATTTCAGCACCCATTGCTTCAAAACCTTTAAGGTGTTGATCAATCGGGCGTGTACCAATCGCACATCCGCCTGGAAGAGATATTTTTGTATAACCCATACGTGTTAGCAGAGGACCCATAACCAAGAAAGACGCCCGCATTTTTGTAACCCATTCGTAAGGGGCTTCGCACGAAGTAAGATTCGTTGCGTCTACGGTAATTACTTCATTTTGGTATGTAACTTCCGCTCCTAGCGATTCCAGTACCTTGTTAATTGTCATCACATCGTCTAAAGGAGGTGCATCTGTAATAATGCTTACTCCTTCTTCCCCTAAGAGAGAGGCGGCGATGATCGGAAGAACTGAATTTTTAGCGCCGCTGACTTTGACACTTCCGGTCAATCTCTTGCCTCCGCGGACGATAAATTTGCTCATCTTGTTTCCCTCCGCGCGTTATTTTTCTTTTTCTGCTTACGAGTGGAGATTCCTCTTTCACTTGTCGTCCGATCCCGTCGGAAAATTCGACATCATCATTCAACATTCGTCAAGATGTCGTATTTCAGAAAAAGAATAGTTTGCACTTTTCATTTTTTGAATTAGTTTGTGATTTAAACCATGATTTCCATCATATAAGACCATTTCTATTCGAAATCATTTGAAACTGTGATTAAAAACAATAAAAACAAAGAAATAGCAGTCATTCTGCTAATCCCCTAACTTCCATCATAACATTAAAAGTTCATGGGAGACAAGCAATTTTTCATTTTACATTGTTTTTTACAATTTCATACGGATCAACGTATAAACGTACGATATTACATTGTTATCAAATGAACATCTTTAATTCCATTGTTCACATAAAAACATAATGTTATTCGACAAAAGCTGTCTTAACCTGTTCGAGCCTAAGAGTGATATAACCAGCCTGGAAAGCTTTAAAACAAATATTTAAGCATTTGTGCCCAGGAGAGATATTCGATTACGAATTTAGACACAAAATGTCCCAGTACAATAGCCAAAAGTAGCTGTAACATTCTTGCTGGAGCACTTTTTGGGTGCTTTACAATCAAGTCGAGCTTCAAGTGCTGTAAGGACCACCAAGCGATAGCGATACAGGAAAGTGAGATAATCATAGCTACAAGACTATTTGTACTAATGGCCTGATTAACTTGATCATTCATCAGTTGATCCATGTCCAGCCTCCGTCTTTCATGTTAATGATATATTTCACATACTGTGAAATCATATTCGGATCGCTGTTTATTGTCAACCAATCTTACAACATTGGAACTCATAAACCTGAATTTAGCGCTGAATTGTTATATTTTAGACAAAAAATTATCGAATCCGTCTTTTTTCTGTCATTTCCTCGGAAATAATCTCAAAAACAAAAAGAACCTGACGAATGGTCAGGTTCTTCTTTCTATAGGTTGCCGGATACTTTAAGTCGGTTCATTGCTTTTTGTAATGCAATTTCAGCACGACGGTGATCGTATTGATCTCGGCTTCCGCTAGATGTTAGACGAGTCTCTGCACGCTCAAGAGCAGCTTTAGCACGAATTACATCAATCTCAGAAGCGAGTTCAGCACTCTCAGCCAAAATGACTACCTTCTCTTTGCGAACCTCTACAAAACCGCCTGCAACAGCGATTTTCAGTTCCTTTCCATCGGCTTTAATGGACACAGGTGCAATTTGCAAGGGAGTTACGAAGGGAACGTGACCAGGAAGAATTCCCAGTTCACCTTCCACTCCGCGTACAACCAGGCTATTAACCTGTTCAGAGAAGATGAGTCGCTCCGGAGTTACAATTTCCAATAAAAAGGTACTCATTGTCATCCCTCCTGAACTCTATCCGAAGGATAGTTCAACTCATCTTTGGGTCATTAATCCGTTGGATTAATTGACTATTCCATTGATTTTGCTTTTTCTACCGCTTCTTCAATTGTTCCTACGTACAGGAATGCTGCTTCTGGAAGATGGTCATACTTACCATCTAAGATTTCTCTGAAACTGCGAACTGTATCTTTAACAGGAACATATTTACCCGGGAATCCGTTAAATGCTTCTGCTACGTGGAACGGTTGGGATAAGAAACGTTGGATTTTACGAGCACGAGCTACGAGCATTTTATCTTCTTCGCTCAGCTCATCCATACCCAAGATCGCAATAATATCTTGAAGCTCATTGTAACGAGCAAGGATACGTTTAACCCCTTGAGCTACGTTATAATGCTCTTCCCCTACTACATCTGGAGTAAGGATACGGGAACTGGATGCAAGTGGATCTACCGCAGGGTAGATACCCATCTCAGAGATTTTACGCTCGAGGTTCGTTGTTGCATCCAAGTGAGCAAATGTAGTTGCCGGCGCAGGGTCAGTGTAGTCATCCGCAGGTACATAGATCGCCTGAATGGAAGTTACTGAACCTGTTTTCGTAGAAGTAATACGTTCTTGAAGTTGACCCATCTCCGTTGCAAGCGTAGGTTGGTAACCTACCGCTGATGGCATACGACCCATAAGGGCAGAAACCTCAGAACCTGCTTGAGTAAAGCGGAAGATGTTATCAATAAAGAGAAGAACGTCCTTACCTTCTTGATCACGGAAATACTCAGCCATAGTAAGACCCGTCAAGGCTACACGAAGACGTGCACCTGGAGGTTCATTCATTTGACCGAACACCATTGCTGTCTTTTGAATAACGCCAGAATCCGTCATCTCATGGTACAAGTCATTACCTTCACGAGTACGCTCACCAACACCGGCAAATACAGAGATACCACCATGTTCTTGAGCGATGTTGTTGATAAGTTCCTGAATTGTTACCGTTTTACCTACACCCGCACCACCGAAAAGACCGATTTTACCGCCTTTTGCGTATGGAGCAAGCAAATCAATAACTTTAATTCCTGTCTCCAGCATTTCTGCTTGTGTAGACAACTCATCGAAAGTAGGTGCCAAACGGTGAATCGGATTACGAACGGCCGTTTCAATTGCTCCGCCATTATCGATTGGATTACCAAGTACGTTAAATACCCGGCCCAAAGTAGCTTCCCCTACGGGTACAGAAATAGGTGCACCTGTATTGATTGCTTCAGCACCACGAACGAGACCATCTGTAGAAGACATCGCAATACAGCGTACACGGTTATCGCCTAGATGTTTCGCTGTTTCAAGCGTAAGGTTAATTTCTTTACCATCGCTTGTCTTTGTGTTGATTGTAACTGCATTATTAATATCGGGAAGTCCGTCACGGTCGAACTCAACGTCAACAACCGCACCCGTAATGCTGACAACGCGTCCTTTGTTCATCTTCAGTTCCCTCCTACAAGCTATAGCAGTAATAACCTCCTGTCACCATTCATATAAATGTGAGCGAGCATTATTCTGACTAGCTTCATTGTTTATCCGTACTTAATTAAATTAAGACTGCGCGCTTGCTCCAGCCACAATTTCTGTAATTTCCTGCGTAATCGCAGCTTGACGTGCTCTGTTATAAGTAAGTGACAATTCACCAATTAGCTTGGATGCATTTTTCGTTGCACTGCCCATTGCTGTCATTTTCGCTCCAAGTTCACTTGCTTTACCGTTCAGAAGTGCACCATAGATCAAAGTCTCGGCATAGCGAGGCAAAAGAGCTTCCAGTACTGCCTCTGCTGAAGGTTCGTACTCATATTGAGCAGAAGCTTCCGTCTTCTTATTCTCCGGTCTCTCCATCGGAAGAAGTTTCTCAACCGTAGGAATCTGGGTAATTGCATTTACAAATTGGCTGTAACAGATATAGATCTCATCATATTTTCCTGCTTCAAATCCAGAAACGGTTTCGTTCGCAATGGATTTAATATCAGCAAATGTTGGGGAGTCTGACAAATCTGTAACATCCATACCAATCGGTTGCTCACGGCGTCTGAAGAAATCGCGACCTTTCCGTCCAATTACAAACAGAACATATTCGTCTTTAGAGGTGTGGCGTTCCTTTAGAGTCAGAGTTACCTGACGAAGAACGTTGGCATTGTATCCACCTGCAAGACCACGATCTGAAGTAATTACGAGGTAAGCCGTCTTTTTGACAGGACGAGTCACCAGCATGGGATGGGTAACCTCTGAAGAAGAGGATGCAATGCTAGTTACCACTTCCTTCAACTTCTCGGAATATGGTTTAGCAGCTTCTGCTTTCTCCTGCGCTTTTCTAAGCTTAGAGGCAGCAACCATCTCCATTGCCTTGGTAATTTGCTTCGTGCTCTGAACACTTTTGATTTGACGCTTGATTTCGCGCATACCTTTTGCCATGTTTTCACCACCTTAAAGTTTTGACGAAGTCAAAACTAACTTCGAAAGCATTAACTTAAGTTTTGACGAAGTCAAAACTAACTTCGAAAGCATTAACTTAAGTTTTGACGAAGTCAAAACTAACTTCGAGAGCGTTACTTAAAGTTTTGACGAAGTCAAAACTATCTTTATATCCATTTACTTCATATAAGAAAGAGGGACTGCGGCGTACGTTGTGTTCGCGCAGCCCTTCTTTGGTTCTTTGATATGGAATACGATGCGGCTTAGTTCGATGATCTAGAGAAGCTGTTTCTGAATTTCTCAATAGAGTTTTTCAAAGCGGCTTCATTATCTGCAGTAAGCTCTTTCGTTGTACGGATGGATTCAAGAATCTCAGGGTGATTACTTTCCATGAATGAAAGATATTCTCTCTCAAAACGAGTTACATCACCTACTGGGATTTCATCCAGATATCCTTTAGTCGCTGTGTACAAGCTGACAACCTGTTGTTCAACAGGAAGTGGCTTATGCACATCTTGCTTCAGGATTTCCATCATCCGCGCACCACGGTTCAGACGAGCTTGTGTTGATTTATCAAGATCAGATCCGAATTGGGAGAACGCTTGAAGCTCACGATATTGAGCTAGATCCAGACGCAGGGAACCTGCTACCTTTTTCATTGCTTTAATCTGAGCGGAACCACCAACACGGGATACCGAGATACCTACGTTGATCGCTGGACGTTGACCTGAGTTAAACAAGTCTGCTTCCAAGAAGATCTGACCATCGGTAATCGAGATTACGTTCGTTGGGATATATGCAGAAACGTCAGATGCCTGCGTTTCAATAAATGGCAGAGCGGTTAATGAACCACCACCAAGTTCGTCATTCAGTTTAGCTGCACGCTCGAGCAAACGGGAATGCAGATAGAAAACGTCACCTGGGTAAGCTTCCCGGCCCGGAGGACGACGAAGCAGCAAGGAAAGTTCACGGTATGCAGATGCTTGTTTAGTCAAGTCATCATACACTACGAGCACATGCTCACCTTTGTACATAAAGTACTCACCCATTGCACAACCAGCATAAGGAGCTATGTAGAGAAGTGGTGAAGGCTCAGAAGCAGATGCAGTTACAACCGTTGTATACTCCATTGCACCATTACGGCGAAGTGTTTCAACTACTTGTGCAACGGTGGATTGTTTTTGTCCAATAGCAACGTAGATACATTTCATTCCGCTGCCTTTTTGGTTAAGGATCGCATCAATCGCAATCGCTGTTTTACCTGTTTGACGGTCACCGATGATAAGCTCACGTTGTCCGCGGCCGATCGGTACCATTGCGTCAATCGCTTTAATTCCTGTTTGCATTGGCTCATGTACCGATTTACGGGCCATAACGCCAGGTGCCTGGTTCTCTACCGGGCGGAATTCATCTGTTGCAAGCGGACCCTTGCCATCAACGGGTTGTCCCATTGCATTAACGACACGGCCGATCAAAGCTTCCCCTACCGGAACTTGCATGATTTGTCCTGTACGTTTTACTTGGTCTCCTTCACGAATGTCTGTGTAAGGTCCCATGATAACGATACCTACGTTGCTTTCTTCAACGTTGAGCGCTAGGCCCAATACGCCTGTAGAAAACTCTACGAGCTCACCGGACATTACGTTCTCGAGTCCATAAACACGGGCAATCCCGTCACCGACTTCGATAACAGAACCAACTTCGCTGACTTCGATGTCCGTTTTGTATTGTTCGATCTGATTTTTAATGATAGTACTAATTTCCTCAGGTCTGATACTCAAGCGTCCTCACCCCTCACTACTTTACTCGTCTTGTAAAAGACTGTTCTAGACGTTTCAGCTGGCCTGCCAGACTTCCGTCATAAATTGTATCGCCGATGGCAACTTTAAGTCCGCCAATCAAGCTTTTATCAATCACATTTTCAATGCGAATTTGTTTACCAATACGAGTGCTAAAATCTTTAGCTACTGTATCTTTCTCTTCCTGGCTAAGCTCATATGTCGAATACACACGCGCAGTAACCATTCCAAGTGAATCTGATTCGAATTTCATGTAACTTTCCACGACGGATTCCAGTGCATGGATTCGGTTACGTTCGATCAGCAGTTTAATTGTATTTAAGACCGGCTCAGATACTTTGCCTTGCAGACTGTTGTCTACAACACTCAGTTTCGAAGCAACACTGACGTTTGGAGAAGAGATAAATTTAACGATGTCGCGATCTCCTGTAATAGAGGTTGCAACCGCGTGAAGCTCGGCTTCGACTTCCAGTACGGATTGATTTTTGATCGCCACTTCAAACAACGCTTTTGCATATCTCTTGGCGATTACCGAATCCTTACTCATGGTCTGCCTCCTACTTCATTCAGATACTTTTCAACAAGCTCTTCCTGAACGTTGTCTTGCTTAACTTCTTTATCCAAAATTTTGGATGCGATTTGTACAGATACCGCTCCAAGTTCACTGCGGAGGGATTCAACCGCTTTATTTTTCTCGCTCTCAATCGCACGAACAGCTTCCAATTTCAGACGCTCTGCTTCTTGTTTTGCTTCATTCAGCATTTGCTCTGTTTGGTTTACACTTGTTTTGCGAGATTGTTCAATAATACTTTGAGCTTCATTACGCGCTTCTTGCAAAGCTGCTTTTTGCTCTTCTACATATTGGGTAGCCTGCTCACGAGTTTGTTTTGCTTCATTAAGCTGGGAAGCAACTAGCTCACGACGCTGCTCCATAATAGCGAACAACTTGTTAAATGCATATTTGGACAAAAGCCAATAAAGGATCAAGAACGAAACAATGGTAATAGCAATGTTTTCCCATAAAATGTGCACTCACGTCACTCCTTTCCGTTCATTCCTGTATCGTAACAAAAACGAAGGCGCGGATGGCATCGCCCTCCCCGCCAAACCGTTACTTCTGATATTATGAAAACATAATCAAGAACGCGATAACTGTAGCTGCCAAAGGTACTACCTCTACGATACCTACACCGATAAACATTGTTGTTTGCAATGGTCCACGAGCTTCCGGTTGACGAGCGATCGACTCAACTGTTCTACTTACGATCATACCGTTACCAAGACCTGCACCAAGTGCACCCAAACCTACTGCGATAGCTGCTGCTAACATTTCCATTTTTAAATTTCCTCCTCGAAATATATATACATTTTTTTGTTAACCTAACTTAATATAATAATCTCCTTCTACTTATAAACAGTTTTGGAGTTACTATTATTGTGGAAATGAATCTAATGTTCTTCGTGGATTGTTGTCTGAGCGATATACACCATCGACAAAATCGTGAAGATGAAGGCCTGCAAAGCACCTACGAAAATACTGAATCCTTGCCATGCCATCATGGCTGGAATACCAATCCATCCCATTTTGAGAATGGTTGAGATCAGAATCTCTCCCGCAAAAATATTGGCAAACAAACGAATCGCAAGGGCGATCGGCTTCGCCAAGTTCTCAATAATATTCAGCGGCAGAAACACTGGAAACGGTTCGATGTAGTGTCTCAGGTAATGCTTACGGTTGTATCTCAATCCAAGATAATTCATTAGAATGAAGATAATAATCGCAAGCCCTGCTGTAATCGAAATATCTGCGGTAGGAGATTTCCACCATAGAATTTCTGAATGTTCTCCATTACCAAGAGTTCTGGTCGCTTCAATTACGTGTCCGAATATACTTGCTGGCTCATGATGTTCCGAGATAATAGAGAACGGCAAACCAAGCATGTTGGATACGAAAATAAACAGAATCAGTGTCAATCCCAAAGTTATGTAAGGCTTACCTTTACTTAAAGGCATGGCACTTGCCACAATGTTCTGAACGAATTCAACGACCCACTCCATGAAATTTTGTACTTTAGAAGGATTCTCTACAGATAGATTCCGAACACACAAACGAACAAGTATGAACACGAATAGCACCGTCACTGTAAGCATTAAAACAGCGGAAAGGTCAATGTTCAATCCTCCGAGTTCGATAATCGGTGAGTCATGCATATTGATTTATTCACCCCTTTCCCCATAGTAATGTTATTTTCTTGATCTAGCGTTCACCAAGATACTAATTGGAATTGCCAAAATCTGTACCGTGAAAAGACCCATCACTGTAAAACCCACTGATATCTGGTCGAATCTCACAGCCAGCATGATAGCCAGAAGAGAGATACACATCCGTGACAAGAAACCAAAACTCACATATTTGCTTCCAGGAGTTACTACACTCTCTGAAACCTGATGAATTTTGATATACAGATATCTAAAGTTAAACAACCCTGCTGCAAGACCAATGATGAGGCCTAAAAACAAAGGACGTTGTTCAGGGAATATCACCCATACGAGAAGTGATCCCGATAAGAGGAAGAACGTCGCTCTTGTAACAGCATTTACAATGGAAGACAAATCATTCATTTTGTTCCCCCAAAAACTTCTTAATAAAAAGGGCTATATTTAGAACACCTAAAATGAGACCTGATAGACAGCCAATAGCAATCCAAAAACTTGGTCCATTCACAGCATTCATGAGCCACTTTCCTATAAAGTATCCGATCGTTATGTAAGCAGCCAGCAGGATGCCTGAACCACCGATACTCAAAGCAATCAACCACGGTTTATCCTGATTCATAATAAGACACAACCCATCCCTAGAAAGCGCTGTATATGGAAAATGAGTTAATATTCTCTTCCCTCTGAGATCAAGAGAAAAAGATGAAAAATGTGTCAAGTTTGTCCAATCCCAATTATCTTACTGAATGGTTTAAGCGTTTGTCAATCGGTAGAACAACCTGTTCTGGCTGTAAGAAACACTGAAAAATCTTGAAAGAAAATCAGAAAATCTTTCAAACCCTTATAAACCGTACAGTTTAACTGTACGCTCTACTGTCTATATTAAACGTTGAAGGCTTGAATTATTTTTTGAACTTTCTGTGAAAAGTCTCGGGACGTTCGCTTTTTTTACCGAAATAGTGCAAAATCGCACTGACAATACGCTCAGATGCATGTCCATCACCGTAAGGATTAGCCGCTTCGCTCATCGAAGCGTACAGTTCTGAATCCGTTAATAATGCTTTTGTTCTTGCATATACATTTTCCTCATCAGTACCAACCAGTTCCAGTGTTCCTGCCTCAATCCCTTCTGGCCTTTCCGTTGTATCACGAAGAACAAGAACAGGCACTCCGAATGAAGGAGCCTCTTCCTGCATTCCACCGGAATCTGTTAGGATCAGATGCGTGTGTGGATAAATGTTATGGAAATCTACCACATCAAGTGGATCAATCAGCTTAATACGCGGATGGTTTCCTAGCAGCTCATAAGCTGGTTCTTTAACGGCTGGGCTTGGATGTACGGGATAGACAATTGCAATATCCTCGAATTCATCGGCAATGCGTTTTACCGCCTTGAATATATTTCGATGTGGCTCACCTTGCGATTCTCTGCGATGCGCCGTCATCAAAATCAATCTTTTTCCTTTAGCAAACTCCAGCACAGGGTGGGTATAATCTTCGCGTACTGTATATTGAAACACATCTGTAACGGTGTTGCCTGTGACAAATACACTTGATTCCGATTTATTTTCACGCAGTAAATTGCCCCCGGACATATCTGTTGGAGCAAAGTGTAAATCTGCCAAAACCCCTGTTAGCTGTCTGTTCATTTCTTCTGGGTATGGAGAAAGTTTATTCCAGGTACGAAGTCCCGCTTCTACATGACCTACCTTGATCTGCTGTAAGAAAGCAGCATAACTCGCTAGGAACGTAGTCAGGGTATCTCCATGAACCAGAACGATGTCAGGCTTCGCTTCCCGCAGGACGGGTTCTAGTCCTTCCAGTACACGAACGGTAACTTCATTCAGAGTTTGGCGCTCTTTCATGACATCCAGATCGTAATCCGGTGTAATGTTAAAAACTTCAAGTACTTGGTCCAGCATCTGACGATGCTGGGCCGTTACACATACTATGGATTCGATATCTTCGGAGTGACGTTCCAGCTCCAAAATGAGTGGAGCCATCTTGATTGCTTCAGGGCGCACTCCGAATACCGTCATCACTTTAATTTTAGACATTGCTCAAGAGCCCCTTTTTATTCCGATTTTGTTTACTTGGTTCCGTACAGTCTGTCTCCCGCATCTCCAAGACCCGGAATGATGTAACCATGCTCATCGAGGCGCTCGTCCATTGCAGCAACATAGATATCTACATCAGGATGTGCCTCTTGAACTGCTTTCACACCTTCTGGCGCCGCAATCAGGTTCATCATCTTAATCTGAGTACAACCGCGTTTCTTAAGTACGTTGATCGCTTCAATAGCAGATCCGCCAGTTGCCAGCATCGGGTCAATCACGATGAGTTCACGCTCTGTTACGTCTGTTGGAAGCTTCGTATAGTATTCAACAGGCTGCAATGTTTCAGGATCGCGGAATAGTCCTACGTGTCCTACTTTTGCCGCCGGAATGAGTTTCACTACGCCATCAAGCATACCCAGTCCTGCACGAAGAATCGGAATAAGTCCGAGCATACGGCCCGAAATTACTTTCCCTTCTGTTTCTGCAACAGGGGTTTGTACAGTTATTGTTTCGAGTGGAATATCACGTGTAATTTCGTAAGCCATTAAAGTTGCTACTTCATCTACAAGTTCGCGAAAATCCTTTGTGTTCGTGCGCATGTCACGAATAATTGTCAATTTGTGTTGAATCAACGGGTGATCACATACCACCAATTTTCCCATTGTTTGTCCCTCCGGTAGTTTCATCTTCCATTATCAACTCCGGGCAGTTCCTGCTCACAGAAACAAAACCTGTCGATAAATCTTGTATATTATATCATTCCCTATCCTCAAATTACACTATAAACCGTGACAGCTTCCGGACATCAATCAAAAAAGACCGAAACTACATAAAGCAGCTTCGGTCTACATGAAATAAATAGCTTGCGAAAGCTATTTATTAGTATGGGTAATAATACTCAATTTTAGTACTTCAGATCAGGATAAAGAGGGAATTTATCTGTAAGCTCTGTAACTTGACGTTTTGCTTCTTCAAGAACAGCCGCATCTTTCGTGTTTTTCAGTGTCTTAGCGATGATCTTGCCAATCTCGACCATAGCCGCTTCATCCATACCGCGGGAAGTAGCCGCAGGTGTACCGATTCGGATACCGCTCGTTACAAAAGGACTGGTAGGATCAAATGGGATTGCATTTTTGTTCACTGTAATACCGATGGAATCAAGGACATGTTCTGCCTCTTTTCCCGTAATGTTTACACTGCGTGTATCAATAAGCATCAAGTGGTTGTCTGTTCCGCCAGATACGACATTGAGACCTTCAGCGATCAGGGTTTCTGCCAATACTTGAGCGTTCTTCACCACATTCTGAGCATACGTTTTAAATGATGGCTGTAATGCCTCACCCAAAGCTACTGCTTTTGCCGCGATTACATGCATCAAAGGTCCGCCTTGTGAACCAGGGAATACCGCTTTATCAATCGCTGCTGCCCATGCTTTGGTCGTCATAATCATACCACCGCGTGGTCCACGAAGTGTTTTGTGTGTTGTTGTAGTAACAAAGTGCGCATGCGGAACTGGACTTGGATGAAGGCCAGCTGCTACTAGACCAGCGATGTGAGCCATATCGACCATGAACAACGCACCAACATCGTGTGCAATTTTAGCAATAGCTTCAAAATCAATCGTACGCGGATAAGCACTCGCACCTGCTACAATCATTTTAGGGCGATGTTTAAATGCCGCTTTGCGGAGATCATCATAATCAATACGGAACGTATCTTCTTGTACACCGTAAGAAACAAAGTTGTACAAAAGACCGGAAGCATTCACCGGGCTGCCGTGCGTTAAATGACCGCCATGTGCCAGGTTCATACCAAGAACGGTATCGCCTGGTTTCAATGCTGCAAGATAAACCGCCATGTTTGCTTGTGCACCAGAGTGAGGCTGAACGTTCACATGCTCTGCTCCGAACAATTCTTTTGCACGATCACGAGCGATATCTTCTACGATATCCACATGTTCACAACCGCCATAATAGCGTTTGCCTGGGTATCCTTCTGCATACTTGTTCGTAAGAACAGAGCCCATTGCTTCGATAACTGCTTCAGATACGATATTCTCGGATGCAATTAATTCGATGTTATTTTGCTGACGTTTCAGTTCCAAATTCATAGCTTCCAGTACAGCAGGGTCACTTTTACGCAATTGTTCCATAATGATAATTCCTCCTAAGAAATAAAATAATATGAAAAAAAGTTAATCACATGTTGAGGTATTACTTGATGTTTCCATCTGATACACTGCGCGCTGACCCCCGATAAGTTTCGGTCTTGTTATCGCTGTTGTCACACGAGCCTCGCCAATATACCGTCTTTTCGTACGATAGGGTACGGCCACTCTGCGAAGATGCATCCCTATGAGTGTCTCTCCAATATCCATCCCTGCATGAGCTTCGATCGTCTCCGCGAGGCAAGGCTCTGTCAAAGAACGGTAAGCTGCTGCTGCCATAGAGCCGCCGGCTGTTGGAATCGGTATTGCAGAAACCTCGGTCAGACCTAAGCGTTCGAGTAATTGCCTTTCCATCACGAGTGCCCGATTGAGATGCTCACAACATTGAAATACAACTTCAAAACCAAAAGATTCCTTTACCTCGTTGATCCCACTAAGTAAGGACTGGGCAATTTCTAAAGCACCGCCTGTACCAATATGTTTGCCGGCTACTTCGCTTGTGCTCGTTCCAACCACAACGACTTTTCCAGGACCTAAATCCCCAGCTTCAGCGAGTTCCCTTAGAATCTCTGCGGTATGCTGGACAAGCTCATGCCATTCTGAATCAGACTTATGTTGTTCCATTGCCTTCCATCCTTCCCTTCTATGACGAGCATAACCAAAAGGTAAGGGCAAAACTCAAGTGAACAAACACCAATGATGTGTTCGCCTCGCCCTTTTTCATTTATTATAACGAAAAAAATGACGAAAGACGAAAAAAGAGCAGTCTGTACGTATAGATACGCACAGAAATGCTCTTTTGCCCAGGCGACCGGCCGATATTTCCAGTGCTCCATCGTGGTTTAATCCACACTTGTCGCCAGTTACACTGGAATCTATTTTTACATTCCATCTCATCATAGAACATCAGATGGCAGAAATCAACCATTTATGATTGCTTACTGTAAAATTTTTTATATTGTATATCACAGCTTATCCAGAAGTCGCTCTACTGCTAAGCGAATTTCTGCCGCTGTGACATCATAATCTTCCTTACTGCCGCCAAACGGATCAGATATATCAAAACTTGGGATACGCTGCTGGATCTCAATCATTCGCTGACGCTCGGCTGGTTCAATCTCATGACCAAGCGAAAGTTTCATTTCCAGCTCTGCATACAAACGATCTCTCTCTTTAAGATCCTCAAGGATTTGTACATCATCCTCCGTATATTCCTTCAGCGTGTAGATTCGGTCTGCTGCATTCGGGAAGAAGTGAAGCACATGCTGCTTATGAGAACCGGTTAATGTCAAAATAAGGTCTGCCCACTCTACGTGTTCCGATGTAAGTGAGGAAGATGTGATCGAGTCATGGATATCGTGATCCTGAAGTACCGCTTTTGCGTGACGAGAAATCATACTCCCATCTGTTGCTGCAACACCAGCAGATCGAACCTTTAGATCAACTCCACGTTCTGCTGCGGCTTTGCGAAGTAAACCTTCTGCCATCGGACTTCGGCATGTATTGCCTGTACAAACAAATAAAATATGTTTCATATTCTTCACCTCCATCAGGGCCTGTAAAGCCGATATCAATCTTTCCCCATCTGCAGGAGATCATTTCTATTGTAAATTGCTTTGACCTAATACGCAAAATTATACAGCAAGCTGCCTTATGTCAGAGAATAAACAAGAGACCAAAGGCAAGCAAAATCGCGCCTCCTACTGCCTCTCCATATTCACCCATATTGCGATTTACCCTTCTGCCAATTAGTAGTCCCACAACCGACATTAGAAATCCACACAGCCCAAAAGCAAATAACGTGAGCCATAAGTCAGTGCGGAACATGCCAAGAGTCACCCCAACAGAAAAGGAGTCAATACTCACACTAAAAGCAAACATCAATGTACCCGTAAACGTACGGTGATCCATGAAACTGGTCTCTCCAGAACGAAACGCATTAAAAATCATATGAGCTCCCAGCAGAAGTAACAGTCCCCCGGCTACATAAGAGGTAACTTGTCCAAGCAAGGAACTAAAATACTCACCTGCATAAAATCCCACGAGCGGCATGAGGACATGAAATATTGCAATTAAAATGCTCATACGAAGTACATGCAATAATCGAATACCCTTCATACCAATTCCTATTCCTAGAGAAAATGCATCCAAACCCAGTGCTACCGCCATTATCAGAATGGTAATAAGCTGGCCCCACTGCGCAGAAGCCTCCAGCATTGTTCATACCCCCATGTACAAAGCATTCTTGTACACCATATGCGGACAAGAATGGAAACATGACGAGTAAGTCTATTCAGCTACATGAATGATCTGATGGCCGGCTGCTTTCAGTAAGCGATTCATGATCGCATCTCCCAGGCCATCCCGGGGACACGCCTCGGCGTAAATTACCGAGGCGCCTATCTCGTCACAGCTGCGCAAAGCAGCGTATAGACGGTGAGCTGCTTCGGCAAGGCGCTCTAGGCTGCCGAGAGAATAGACAGCGTCCGCGCGGTACAGATGCAGGTGCTCGCTGAAGGCAAGCACCGCAGTACGTTCTCCGCGCGCAGCCGCTGCTGAGAGCGCACCATTCACATATGCGGCTACCGCATCGGGTGCGCCTTGCACTACACGAAGCTCTCCCTTAGGAGCGTAGTGCGTGTACTTCATCCCTGGCGAGCGAGGAGCAGGAGAGGAAGCATCTGTCTTGACTGGATCTACAGTGAGGCCAGGATCGAGGCGTACCTCGGCAGCTACCTCAGCAAGCTGCTCGGCTGTAATGCCGCCAGGTCTAAGAATCGTCACGGTCCCATCATCATGAGCCTCTACCACGGTAGATTCCACCCCTACTCCTGTAGGTCCGCCATCTACAATTCCGGCAATACGGCCCATAAGATCTTCTCGCACATGAGAAGCTGTCGTCGGACTTGGACGTCCCGAACGATTTGCGCTTGGTGCGGCAATCGGGCAATCAGCAGCGGCAATCAGTTCAAGTGCAACCGGATGATCCGGCATACGCACCCCAACCGTACCGAGCCCTGCTGAAACTTTCTCTGACAAGCTCTTTTGTTTTAGCGGAAGGATTAAAGTGAGCGGTCCTGGCCAAAATGTATCCATTAACCTGCTGGACAATTCATTAACCGGTTCCGTAAATCCGTCCAGCTGTGCTCTATTCGCGACATGAACAATAAGCGGATTATCAGAAGGTCTGCCTTTTGCAGCAAATACAGACTCTACAGCTGCCGTATTTCTCGCATCTGCACCCAGTCCATATACGGTTTCTGTAGGAAACGCAACAATGGAACCGTCTTGAAGCAAGGCTGCTGCTTCCTTCAAGTGTTCCATTGTCTCCTCTTTATTCATATCCCCTGTTACATCCCAGATGTGAGTCATCATATCTGATCTAATATCCGTATTAACGTCCGCTATATTCTCTATCGAATTCTTCTCATTACACATGTTGTTATCATCCAGTCTCATATATTAATTATCGTACATTATATCACAATTCATGCGCTCTTCGGGCTGAGAGGATATCCTTCAATTATGCCACTATACTCCCTACAAAATCCCAAGCTTTTACCAACATATCCCATAGGAAAAATCGGACTTCAGGCTCAGCAGCGCCCTCATTTTCTAATCCCTGCCCTGTTTGTTCATTACTCGCGGTCACATTCTTCTCCGCTACATCTCCATTGTTACCACCAACGAAACATAGAGGAGGAAATAACACGCACCACCAGTTCTGTCCTTCCCCTTTTCCAAGGGTAACTCGAACTGCTTCATAATCTCCTGCAGGATAGATCAGTTTGCCATACATTTTTGTTGGAAAAGGCACCGTCGCAAGCTCTACATTATATTCATAAGTCAGCCCGCGGTTTTTGAGTTCTTGTCCTACCAGTTCGTTCAGCTCTGGCAAATGTCCGCGAACCATGGTCCTAGCTTCTTCTAAATTATGTGGGTCAGCGAGTGCCGGCACCCACTCATTCATCTGCTCAACAACGGCATCCCGGATCTCTCTTTTGACCAATTGGTCGTGAGGCATATCCGAATTTGCCAGAATACGTAATCGGATCGAATCATGCGGAATGACAGCTTGATGTATGGCTGCATCCGATTTCTGACCTTCCCAGCTCATCATAACAATCATCATACACACCACAATCATGAAAAACTGTTTTATACTCTTCCGCATGTTTTTCTCCCCCTCGAACTCTTCATGTCTATCAGTATGTCCGCGAGTTGGTAGAGTTAAACCTATCAAACTTATTTTTATTAAAAAGAACTCATAGTTTCATAGAGTGAGCTTACCCTGTACAAAAAGAAGCATCCTCACGATCCTTCTTCAAAAAGAGGGTACCCGTGATGATGCTTCATTTTATCGATGTAACATTGGTTTTAATTATTGAATTTTCTAATTAAAGATTAAAATCTACGCCTTGGCTTGTTTACGACCAAACATGCGTTTCTTATTCTGACCGTTTGCCCCTGGAGCAAGAATATCATCATCGACTTCTTGTCCATGTACTTTGATACTCATAATGAGTCCGATACTCGCCATATTAATGAGCAATGACGTTCCCCCGTAACTGATAAACGGCAGTGTAATCCCGGTCAGCGGCATAATTCCAATAAATGCACCTATATTCTCAAATACCTGGTACAAATACATCGCGACAACCCCGACAATGATATATGGCCCTGATCGCTCCTTTGATTCCAGTGCAATCAGGATCATCCTATGGATTAATATAAAATATAACAGTAACACGACCGAAGAACCTACAAACCCAAACTCTTCTGCAATCAGTACAAAAATGGAGTCAGAGTAGGTGTATGGAACACGACCGGATTGAACGGAAGTTCCCTGCATAAATCCTTTGCCTGTAATCCCGCCTGAACCAATCGCAAGTTTCGCATTATCTGTATGCCAGGAAGCTTTGGCTGTTGCCTTTTCGGGCACGAGCCATGGATCAAGTCGTTCTACCCAGTGAGTACGTCCGAGCTTATCCAAATAATCATAGATATTATCATGATATACCGTATAAAGTTTAATCCCGCCGCCCACGAGTACGGCAATAACGACAAATCCGATTAAAGCGTGGGATGCTTTAATATTTCCGATCCAGAGCAGTCCAATTAAAATCACGACATAAGCCATTGCATTACCAAGGTCATTCTGAAGCATAACGAAGGCAAATGGAACAAAGGTCATGAGTCCGATCGGAACTACATCTCTCCAGAACTCTAGCTTCGCTTTCCCTTTTTTGATCAGCACGGAAGCGAGGAAAATAACCAGGATTAGCTTAAATAACTCGGCAGGTTGGACGGAGATCGGACCGATTTTAATCCAACCCGATGCATTATTAATATCTCCTCCAAAGAAATTAGCCGCTAATAGAATAAGCAACCCAAAGAAATAAATATAAAGCGCATATTTCACAAGCAATTTGTAGTCCACCAGTGTTATGGCGAACACGGCGCCAAATCCAAGTACATAAAAGGCAAGCATTCGCATGTGATGCCCTTCGAGCTTTGGATTACCATGGGTAGCGCTATACAGACATACTATACTGATAATCATCAGCATAAAGATGATCATCAGTATAGGCACATCCATCTTTTTAAACTTTTGCAGCATGAACCGTCCCCCTAAAGGCGAGACTGGGCATTAATCTAACCAGCCTTACATAATAATTAGCTTTGTGACACGAAAGGGAGGTTTATAACCCCTATGTTTCCTACGATCTATACCGACATGAAACGACACTATCCTCTATTGTAAAGGATGAAATCGTAAAAAGAAAATGTTCTGCAGCTTACAATTTCGTCACTTTTGTATGAATTCCAATGACATGTCTTTCAATGCCGGCTAGATCAGACACGATCTCGATTTGATCCCAGTGACCGGCCTGCCTTAACAGCTCTGCCACATCTTGCGCCTGCCCCTCTCCAAGCTCAAATCCTACCAAGGCAGGAGGCGCAGCAAGCAAGTCTAGCTGCGTCATCATAATCCGGTACGGAGCCAGCCCGTCCGGCCCTCCGTCAAGGGCTGTGCGCGGCTCATGCTCGCGCACTTCGCGCTGTAGTCCCGCGATATCTCCCGCCGGGATGTAAGGCGGGTTCGACACCAAGATGTCGAACCTCTCTCCCGCGAAGGGCACAAGCAAGTCGCCCTCGCGAAATGACACAGCTGCGCCGTTTGCCGCTGCGTTCTTCGCGGCAACTTCCAGCGCATCTGCGCTGATGTCGCTGGCTGCGACGTCCCAGCGCGGGCGCGCGGTTTTCAGCGTCACCGCAATAGCGCCGCTGCCTGTACCAATATCAATGACCCGCGGTGTTCCGCTTGGCCACAGCGCATCGCCGTGCTTCATAATCGCCTCGACCAATAGCTCGGTCTCGGGTCTTGGAATGAGCACAGCTGGGGTTACTTCAAACTGCAGTCCGTAAAACTCCTGCTGTCCAATAATATATTGGGCCGGTTCTCCGCGGCCTTTCCGATTCACAGCATCCGTGAAAGCTGTGATCCGCTGCGCCGGAAATGGTTCCGGCTGTGCCATATAATAAGCAGCTCCTTCGAGGCCAAGCACATGCATCAGCAGAAGCCGTGCATTGTTTTGCGGCTCCAGCACACCGCAATCCTCTAAAAAAGAGGAAGCCTTCACAAAGGCTTCCCGATTGCTGCTTCCCTGCGGTAAGTTAAATTCTTGCCGCATCAAGCATTATTCCCCTTTTTCCATTAGCTCTGCTTGTTGTGCAACAGTGAGAGCAGACAGAATGTCTTCAATATCACCGTTCATCACCTGATCGAGTTTATGCACGGTTAAACCGATGCGGTGATCTGTTACACGGCTTTGCGGGAAATTATACGTACGAATCCGCTCACTGCGGTCTCCTGTCCCCACTTTACTCTTCCGTTCGCCAGAAATTTTTGCTTCTTCTTCTTGACGCATCATATCAAAAATACGTGTACGAAGAACTTGCAATGCCTTTTCCTTATTCGAGTTCTGGGATTTTCCGTCCTGACAAGTTGCTACGATTCCCGTAGGAACGTGAGTTACACGAACCGCTGATTTGGTCGTATTAACCGACTGTCCACCAGCACCGCTGGAGCAGAACGTATCTACACGAATATCTTTATCATGAATGACGATGTCCAAGTCTTCTGCTTCCGGCATTACTGCTACTGTAGAAGTAGAGGTATGAATCCGTCCGCCGGATTCTGTTGCAGGAATACGCTGAACACGATGGGCACCACTCTCATATTTCATTTTGCTATATGCACCGCGTCCGTTAATCATGAAGATTACCTCTTTGAATCCGCCGAGGTCATTCTCATTTACGTCCATCAGTTCCACTTTCCAGCCCTGAGATTCCGCATAACGTGTATACATCCGGTACAAATCAGCTGCAAACAGAGCAGCTTCATCTCCGCCAGCAGCGCCGCGAATCTCGACAATTACGTTCTTATCATCATTCGGGTCTTTTGGCAGCAGAAGAATATGAATCTTATCTTCGAGTTCTTTCTGACGCGTGCTCAGTTCATCAATTTCCATTTTGACCATTTCACGCATCTCATCGTCCAGTTTCTCCGCTTGCATCTGCTTAGCCGCTTCCAGCTCTTCCATTACTGTCTTGTATTCCATGTAAGCTTCATAAGCAGGCTGCAGATCGGACTGCTCTTTAGAGTAGTCTCTCAGCTTCTTATTATCACTAACTACATCCGGGTCACACAAAAGTTCGCTCAGTTTCTCATATCGATCAACCAATGCTTGTAAACGATCTAGCATAAGTAAAATCACCTCTCCATATTCAATGTTTGTCTATATATGATAAAAGCTTCCAACTGTTAATATTAATATTGATTGTGCCGTGTTATTGATGATTTGTATCGCTACAATGTCATCCATCCTTTTAGTATAAAATAAACACCTGTTGCCGCGTACTCTGGCGACTCTTTATTATATCATACGGCAAAGCCCTTGAGAAGATACGGACTGGCGCCCAGAATCATACAGAGCATTCAATGTCCCATTCATAAAGAAAGCCCCAGGCTCATCCCATAGGAAGGAGTCTGGGGCTTTCTTGCCAAAAGCTATTTTATACATTAAAACGGAAGTGCATTACGTCGCCGTCTTGCACTAAGTATTCTTTACCTTCAAGTCGAAGTTGGCCGCGTTCTTTGGCACCATTCATTGAACCTGCAGCCACAAGGTCATCGTACGACACAACTTCTGCACGAATAAATCCACGTTCAAAGTCCGTATGGATCACGCCCGCAGCACCCGGTGCTTTTGTTCCTTTACGAATGGTCCAAGCACGAACTTCTTGAACACCTGCTGTGAAATAAGTGTACAGACCAAGTAAACGGTAAGCTGCTTTAATCAGACGGTTTAGACCAGACTCTGCAAGTCCGAGCTCTTCAAGGAACATTGCTTTATCTTCGCCTTCAAGCTCAGCAATCTCAGACTCTACCTTTGCACTGATTGGAACTACTTCTGCATTCTCATCGGCTGCAAATTCTTTCACTTTGAGTACATAAGGATTGCTGTCTGCAGAAGAAACTTCTTCTTCGCTTACGTTTGCTGCATAAAGAACTGGCTTCATCGTTAGCAAGTGAAGATCACGAACAATCAACTGCTCATCATCTGTCAGTTCTAAACTGCGAGCTGGCTTGTCATCATAAAGTACGGCTTTCACTTTTTCAAGAACTTCAACTTCTTGAGCAGTTTGCTTGTTGCCGCCCTTCATATTCTTACGCGCACGATCGATACGTTTCTCAACCGTTTCAATGTCGGCAAGAATCAGTTCCAGGTTAATCGTCTGGATGTCGGAGATTGGATCCACTTTGCCATCCACATGGGTAACGTTCTCATCTTCAAAACAACGAACCACATGTACAATGGCATCCACTTCACGAATATGAGCAAGGAATTTGTTACCTAGCCCTTCCCCTTTACTTGCACCACGCACGAGTCCTGCGATATCTACAAATTCAAAAGCAGTCGGTACTGTTTTTTTCGGTACAACGAGTTCTGTCAATTTATCAAGACGCTCATCCGGAACTTCAACGATCCCCACGTTCGGATCAATCGTACAGAATGGGTAGTTGGCACTTTCTGCGCCTGCTTGTGTTATTGCATTAAAAAGGGTTGATTTTCCTACGTTCGGTAACCCTACGATCCCTGCTTTCAAAGCCATTTATATAAACACTCCTCAAATGTATTTGGTGTATTTTACGATTTCCATCAAACAATCTTTCTAATTATATATGAGAACAAGAAGGGCTTCAAGGATATTACCTATGGCAGCTTTCCCCTCTTGCTACTTTTCTTAAGCTACAAATCCACTACGATGAATTTGTTATGTACCTTTTCCCCCTATTGATCAATAAGAAATCATGACAACTCTTTATAAAGCGTAATACTTCTAGCATCATATCCCATTTTCTGATACAAATGCAAAGCCCGTTCATTGTGTCCAAAAACATGCAACCCAATTAAATTTACCTCAAGTTTTCTAGCCTCTTCTTCCAGCAGGAACATTGTCTCTGTACCATATCCCTGGTCTTGGTATTCATCCAGAATGGTAATGTCGTATAGGAATAATTCATTCAAATTATTTCTTCTATATAGATTAAACCAAATAAATCCGATGACAGCAGGAGTGGGGAGCGCCATATCAATAACCCGGTAAAAATAAGCGTTTTCCGTGGAGTACCCTTTCGGAAGAATCCTGCTCATATCCTCTAGCGCTCGACTTTCTGCATGTTCTGGGATCCAGGTGCCTGCCTTTATCTTCTCTTTCACATAGGTCACAAGTGTAAACGCCATAAAGTCTTCATATTGTTCTTTATCCATAGATATCAATTCAAGCTGCATGGTGACACCGTCCTTACTTGATCGTTCTGATCAGCCGTTTCGTACCTTGCAATTCAATAGGACGTGGGGCGCCTACCCCGAACATCGCTGTTCGCAGTTCAAATTCTACTTGGTGAAGTCGATGATGAAGAGCTTCTTCCGATTGGACCGCTGCTCCAAGGAGGGATCTTCCGAAACCAGCCAGATCAGCACCCAGTGCAATCGCTTTGGCAGCATCTACACCGGAAGTCAGCCCACCGCTACCAATCACCGCTTTGCCCGGATTCATCTGCCGCACCTCTGTTATACATTCGGCTGTAGAAATGCCCCAATCTACAAACGCTTCTGCCGCCGCTTTTTTCATCTTGTCTTCATTTCTAAACTTCTCTACTTGAACCCAGCTTGTCCCGCCGGCCCCTGCAACGTCAACAAAAGAAACTCCCGCATCATAAAGTTTGGCTGCTGTCTCTCCATCAATTCCCCAGCCTACTTCTTTAACCCCAACAGGTACAGAGAGTTCCCCGCAGAGCTTTTCTATCTTCTTCAGCAGCCCGCTGAAGTTCGTGTTTCCTTCCGGCTGAAAAATTTCCTGTAGACCGTTTAAATGAAGCACAAGCATCGATGCACCTGCGATATCAACCGCCCGCTGACATGCTTCCCTGCCAAACCCATAGTTCAGCTGAACGGCTCCGAGGTTCGCAATAATGGGAATCGTGGGCGCAAACTTTCTCATAGAGAAAGAAGCTGCCAGTTCTTCTTTTTCGACCGCTGCCCTTACGGAACCAACGCCAAAAGCCCAGCCTCTTGCTTCAGCAACTGCTGCCAGACGTTCATTAATCTTACCTGTTGCTTTACTTCCGCCTGTCATAGAACTGATAAGAAACGGTGTGCGGAGCTCTTGTCCGAGAAACATCGTATTCAGCTGAACATCAGCGAAATCAAGTTCAGGCAGAGCTGCATGCCGAAACCGATAAGATTCAAATCCGGCTTTAATCCCCTGTGCATTCACGTCTTCATTAAGACAGAGCCGGACATGTTCTATTTTCCGTTCGCCGGTCGGCACTTCAGGCAACAAATGCTCGCTAACCCCCTGAAAATCTTGATCCTTTTGTAATTTATTATCTCGTCCCGCTTCCCGCATATCCCGTCTCCTTTACCCATTCCATTTCAAACTTATCGTTTTTTAGATAGAGCCATTATACCTTAAAAACCCGTATTACGCCTTGATTTACAGTACAGCTTTCTCTGCCTGTTCTTATGTTTACTTAAGTATGCTCTTGACGAGCAATCTCCTCCGCTACGAGCCTTCCCGAACGAGTGACAATAGGTGTTCCCCCTCCAGGGTGCGTTGTCCCTCCAACAAACCATAACCCTTCTATATCTTTGGAACGATTGGACGGTCTTGTGAAGGTTTGCTTCGGATTGTTGGAAGAAATCCCATAGATGCTGCCCCGGTAAGCAAGGGTATCACGCTGAATATCTTCTGGAGTGTAGTGGCTCATCACATCGGCTCGTTCCAAATCAGTAACACCCAACTCCGCAAGCCGGCGGATTAGTTTGTTCTGGTAAGCAGACGACTCAAGCTCCCAATTCCACTCCTTTGATACATAAGGTGCATTAGCAAGAATAAACAGGTTGCTGCCCCCCTCCGGTGCCATTCCCTGCTCTGAATATCCAGAGTAACAAAGATATAGTGTCGGATCTTCAGGAGCTCTTTTTTTATTGAAAATATCTGTGAATTCTGCTTGATAATTGTCTGGAAAAAAGACGGTATGATGAAGAAGTTTGTCGTACTTCTTTTGTATGCCAGCAAGTGTGACGAACCCTGATAAAGATGGCTCATACTGTTCAATCTTCCGATTGTCCATCGACGGGCGTTCCGATTCAGGAATCAGCAGCTGATGAATACTAAGTACATCCCCGTTAGCGATCACAACGTCTGCCGTATATTCGTCCCTGTCGGTCTCTACTCCAGTAACCTTGTTACGGTGTGTCCTAATTCTCTTCACTTCTTCTCCAGTGCGAAAGATAACCCCTTTCTCTCGCGCCAGCTTCTCCATTCCAGACACCAGCGAATACGTGCCTCCCTCTACGCCATACACCCCAAGCTCTGCTTCCACATGAGCAAGCATGGCAAAGATCGAAGGTGCTTCATAAGGCGAAGAACCAACATAAGTAGCGTATCTGCCGAACATTTGGAGCGTATTTGGATGGGTGAAATAACGCTGAAGCAGTGTATTCAGCTTCGTCACAGGTCTGACACGCAGTAAGCTTTTTAACATCGATACATTATATTTATCCTGAGGACGAATCATTAGCTGCCCGAGGAATTTTTGATTTGCTTCCCTGTACAGTGCTTTGGATTCATCCATAAAGGCATCGTAGTTTTGTGCATCTTTCCCGCTGTATGCAGCAATCTGTTCTTTCATAAATGCACGGTCGCTAGAGAGGTCTACCGTTGTCCCGTCCGCAAATACATTTCTTGTCCTTGGCTCGAGATCATACATTTTCACATAGTCTTCCATCTGTACACCAGCTAGTTCGAACACTTCCCGAAAGACATGGGGCATCGTAATAGTGCTCGGCCCCCGGTCAAAATGGTAATCGCCAAGCTGGATTCGCTGCAGTTTGCCACCCGCATGTTGCTGTCGCTCAATAATTGTTACTTCCCAACCTAGTGTGGCAAGACGTATAGCAGAAGACAATCCCCCGAATCCGGCTCCAATAATGACTGCTTTTTGATTGTTCAATGATAGCGCCTCCCTTTCCACACATAACCTTTACCGGTAACGGCTCCAAGCCAGGATGATATACCAATCGCTATCACAAAGAGAATGCTGACTGGGTGAAGTAAACTTAGCCAGAATGGATGGCTCCCTGTAAGATCGGCCACTCTTTTCACTAGCATTCCTAGTAAAGTCCCCACCGCTCCCAAAGCCATTGCTTTAAAGTCGCCAGTAAATAATCCAAACAGAAAACTGATTGGCGGGAGAAGATAGAGAGCAGCATACATCAAAAGAACCCCAGCTAAAAGAAAACCACTACGCCCGAGGCCCTCGTACATATTTTTCTTATATCCGTTCCAAACCTCGGCTGCATTCTGGTACATCCTTGTGCGAGTATGGCGATGAACATCAGCCAGAGTAACCGGATGACCTGCTTTTTTCACAGCACGGGCAAGCTGCATATCATCCAGCAAATCTGCCTTGATCGCTTCATGCCCTCCCGCTGCTTTATATGTATCTCGGTGAATAAACATAAAGGCACCGGTAGCCGCAACAAAACGGGGATTCTGTGAACCTCTCACTAGCACAATAGGCAGATGACTGATGATCGTAAATTTCATCATAGGTACGACCAGTTTCTCAAGCCATGTTGCTGTAATTTGGCGGGGGAAACCCGTAACCAGACCTTTTTGTTGAGCTAGCGCGGTGGTAAGCACCGCGGTCAGTGCCGCTTTTTCTAATCTCACGTCCGCATCCATATACAGCCACCACTCCCCGGTAGCCTGCTGAGCAAGCTCATGGCATGCGTATGATTTGCCCATCCACCCTGAGGGAAGTTCCTTGCCTTGCAGAATGCGCAGACGGTGATCTTTTCTTACTAGTTGTTCTAGAATCTCGCCGGTTTTATCTTCAGATCGGTCATTCAGAACAATAACCTCCAGCTGTATGCCCTCTGTATCCGCAGCCAGCACACTCTCTACACAATCCTTAATATGAATCTGTTCATTTCGGGCAGGGATCAGAACAGAGATGCGAGTGCCTTTCGTGCGATCTGCGGTGTGACTTGGGGTGTGATCTGCAGTGCAATCTTTGTTACTACCCTGTTCTCCAAGGAGTGGAAGCTTTGACCGGTTCCAGATGGAGAAGAGCAGCTGAACGGCAAGAATACCGCAGAGGATCAGCAGCAGAGTGTGATAAATATTCATGATTCATCCCCGCTTCCGTACAAATACATCATCAAAACGTTCGCTTGTGGAACGTCCTGATTTCGTTAGAGGTTGATATCGCTCGGGGCGATTATTTACAGCCTTCATCACCTCTAATTTTTGACTGTCTAGTTGTTCTTCCATTACCGTCTCAAGCCTGTTTGTAATCATTCTACTATCCATCATTCCCCAATGATCCAGCAGCGGTGGACCTGCCATCAGCAGTGCTTCCGGCTTGTCCTGACCATACATCCCGTGTACTAAAGTTACCGGTATTACAGCAACGTCCGGCAACCGTCTCAGCAGAACTCCGATCCCGCGCTGAAAAGAGAGTGGACGCAGATCTTGATGCATGATTCTTCCCTGGGGATACATCCATACGCGTTTTCCAGCACGTAATAACTGCGTTGTATATTCAAAAGACGCCCTCACATCAGAGGCAGACTCTTTGTTGATCGAAAAAGCGCCTAATTTGCGAAAAAAGGTGAACTTGTTCAGCTGTTTCTCTTCCATCATGACATAGTGATCATGGGACGTAAGTTTACGAAAAGCTTGATAAGCCAGCAGACCATCCCACCATGAACTGTGATTCATGATATATAACACAGGTCTGCCCTCTACGAGCGAAGGGTCTAGATCGCCGGTAAAACCGACATATCTAAACCGCCGCTCGAGCAAGTATTTTTGGTGATAATGAAAAAACATCTGATCAAAAAGCCGAGACTTGTTTGCGGACAACATACTGATGTCTCCCTTCAGCAAGCAGAATACCGAGTGCAGCAATCGAGGCACTTCCATAGAGTCCGGCTTGAAGAGCAAGTAATCCAAACAACAATATAAACATTTGGTATAGAACTTTTGCTTTTCGCTGAACGACAGGATTATTCGGGATCGGAGGAATAAAGAGTGACAACAGTCCTCCCATTACAAACCAGCTCATAAAATTCGTCCACGGAACCCCATAAAATCCACCAGCAGCTTCCCAGCTCCAAAATTCTCGGTGATGAGCTACCGGATCAAGTACCAAGTCCATCATAAGTGCCCATGCTCCTGTTTTTATTGCTCTTATTGCTTTGCTCTTCCAGCCAGCTCCTCCCCCGCTGAGAAGAGCTGAATTTCCAACCACGGCAATCCAGGCAAATCCGAGCGTAAATGGAACGGCAAACAAATGAGGTCCAAATAAATAAGAATAATGATAGGATCCAAACGGCCAACCCGTATGGACCCCTACCCATTCTACACTCATTCCCCCAGTCCAGATGACGACTGCCATCACCCAGAATTTTGGTTTCTTCCACCAACTGACTGACTGGTCGGACAGTTGGTTTTTCACGTTGTTACTAAAAATAAGATCAATCGCACACAGTGCATAGAAAATAAGAAATAGGCCATTAGAAAACGAAAGTGCATCGGGTACGCCGATCGTTAATAACAAAATCGCTCCGATGCTGTACCAAATCCAATAAATAAGCTGAACCATTAGGATACCGCCGCTTTCGATCCTTCTTCTAATAGAGCAGGATATCTCGAAGCTACTTCTAAAAATATTTTCATTTTCGTTTCATCATCAACATAAGCCCGCTTTGTGAATACATCATATTCATTACTCTCCACTGCCTGTAAGATCGAGGCATAATACGATGATGCAAGTTCAATTGCAAAGCCACTTACTTGAGGATAAGTCCCTATATCTGACAATCCTATTTCAAACCATCTTAGTGACATTCTCTTTAATTCGGTAAGCAAAGACACAAACCGTTCATCTATGATTCCGTTATGATAGTCTTCTTCTGTATAGCCATGGGCTTTCATCATCTCTAGCGGAAGATAGCGGCGACCTCTCCTTTGATCTTCCCCGACATCTCGAATGATGTTCACGATCTGCATTGCTTTGCCTAGTGCAATCCCTGATTCCATGACCTTTATTCCGCTGTCATCGCGAAGCACGGGAAGCAGCATCTCACCGACCGTCCCTGCAACCAGATAGCAGTAGTGCTCAAGCTCATCTACCGTAGAGTACTGAGTCAGGGTTAAGTCTGACAATTGCCCATCCATTTGTCTGAAAAAAGGAGCTTTAGACAACGTAGGAAAAGTATCAAATAACCAGCGCAATGCCGGCCATATAAAGTGACCCTCGGCCTTTTCAAGCTCATGCAATTGTTCTCGAAGCTCATGAATAGAATAAGGAGCCTCCTCCGGCTCATCTACACTGTCATCGATAATTCGGCAGAATGCATATATCACAAATACGGCTTCACGCCTGGGACTCGGTAAACCATAGAAAGCATGATAAAAAGAAGTCGAACCTTTCTTGATCATTTCCTCGCAACGTTCGAATATCATTTCGTTCATGTTCTCAACTCCTTTATTAGTTGATTAACTGCAAGCTTCGCGCCCTGCATCACGATTGGAACTCCCCCGCCTGGATGAATGGAAGCGCCTGCCGCATACAAACCTTGGATATTCGGATAAGGTTTCGGCTGAGGACGATAAACTCCGGATTGAGACAATACCGGCGCGATGCCAAAGCTTCCTCCTCCATACAATCCATCACGTTTGGCATCGTTTGGTGTACGTACTTTTTGCCAGCGGATATTTTCCCTTAGACCTGGGAATGCTTTTTTCTCTGCCTCTTCAAGCACTTTCTCTATCAGCTTACCCGTTTCCTCCCCATGAGAGAATCTTTCAGCATTTGGTACAGGAATTAGAAAATAGAGAACGCTATGGCCTTCTGGCGCTGCGGAAGCGTCGGCATGAACGGGATTAAAAACATAGAAGGAAGGATGTTCAGGAAGCCTATGCTTCTGGAATACCTCTTTCATGTTAGAAACAAAAGAACTTGGAAGGAAAAATTGATGCGTTGTTGCCTCCTCAAACCTTTTTTCTACGCCCAAATATACTAGCAAACAACCAGAGGATGCTTTGTAAGCACGTCTTTTTCGTTTGTTTTTTGGAGCCATAAGCTCTGTAATCTGCGGAAAATCCCCATTGTATAGGGTGGCATCATAGTGAGTTGTTCCTTGTGAAGTTACAATTCCTTTACAGCTTCCTTCTTCTATCACTAGCGACGTAACCTCTTCATCGAAATGAAAGATTACCCCTCGATTCTTTAGTTCCTCTTCCAGTATGGAAGCTAGCGAAGCGTATCCGCCTTTGAGGATCCATACCCCATACTCATGTTCTGCATAAGGTAACAAGGTATAAATACCTGGTGTCGACAGCGGTGATCCGCCGATGTATAAACTTTGCAAGGAATAGGCATCTCTCAGTTGATCACTGTGGAAATAACGGCTCATCGCAGAACGCAGACTCGTATATGCTCTCATCTGTTTAAGTAGGCCCGTCATCTCGCGAGTATAGAAATCTCTTTGCTTCGGGAAAGGCCTTTCAAGAATAGCACTTACCCCTCTTGGAAACAGCGGGTCCATATCTGCCATAAACTGCTCAAACCCTTTGCCTTCACCTGGAAATACACGGTTAATCTCGTCTACTTGCTCTTCGCGGCTTGACCACTTATTTAGTACTCTTCCATCTTCAAAATAAAAACGATGCATCGGATCGCAGCGAATCAGTTCCACTTTGGAACGATCCACGCCAGCTTCCTCCAGAATATTCAGGAGCATATCCGGCAAAAGAACAATCGTCGGACCCTGATCAATTCGATAAATCCCTTCTTCCTCGTAGGCAAGCCGGCCGCCTGTACGATGAGATTTTTCATAGATCGTCACTTGATATCCTTGTTTCGTTAATAGCAGAGCGGCTGTCAGCCCACCAATGCCGGAGCCTACAATAGCAATCTGTTTCTTGTTCATGTCCATTGCCCTGCTTCCTTCCCTTTTCTAAAGAGAGGACGTGCGGTTTGTTTTTTTGCGTCATCCTCTTGAATTAATCCCACAGATATTTGGGCAGATTCAAAAATGGTAGGCAGACCGCTACCTGGATGGGTTCCTCCACCGACAAGATAGACACCTTCCACTTCCTCGAATCGGTTATGCGGTCTTAAATACATCATCTGACCAAGCTTATGTGAGAGATTAAAGAGTGCTCCATTATAAATATCCAGCTCTTTCTCCCACTGAAGCGGGGTGAAAAACATCTCTTCTTCGATACATTCAGACAAACCTGCAAGTTCCGGAATTTGTTCCAGACGATCCATCATTCTCTGCCGGATCTCAGTTCGCTGCACATCCCAATCTATATCAGCTGTCGTATTCGGTGTAGGCATCAGCACATACAGGGATGACTTGCCTTCCGGTGCTAGAGTCGGGTCTAGCACCGACGGATTATGAACATAGATTGAAGGATCTTCTGATAAAATCTTATGTATCGTCATCTCATCGACATTTTTACGATAATCAAAGGCAAAATGAACGGAATGATGAGCAAGGTCTATTTTCTTATTCACACCGAGATAAAGCATGGCACCGGAGCAGGAATACTTCATATCCTTGATTCGCTCGGGCGTATATTTCTTCAGCACCCCAGGCTCAAACAATTTGTTCATTGATGCAGCGAAGTCTCCGTTTAGCACAACATGATCTGCCTTCATTTCTTCACCATTCTCTAGTAAAATCCCCTGCGCTCTACCTTGCTTCACCTGAATCTGTTGCACAGCCGTACTTGTATGAATGGTTCCTCCATACTCCCGAATGACGTCTGCCATAGCTTGGAAGATCCGATTCACTCCGCCTTTTGGATGATGTAATCCGAAATGATGTTCTATGTAGGAAAGAATCGTAAACGTTCCTGGGCAATCCCAGGCCGACATTCCTAAATATTTAGCCTGGAATGTAAATCCCCATCTCAGCCGTTCGTCCTGAAAATACCGAGAGAGTCTGCCATATACCGTATCTTGCAGATGAAGATAAGGCAGCGCCTTAATCGCATCTTGTTTTATGTAATCAGATAGCTTGCCAAAAGGTCTGCGTAGAAGCGGCTCTACCTTTTGGTATTTAACAGATTCATCCCGCATAAAATTTTTGTAGTTCTGTTCATCTCCGGGAAACACGCGTGCAATCTCTGCCACCGTTTTCTCTTCATCACTGGAGGGTCTGAATACGGTGTCTCCAAAATGGAGAGAATACAGTGGATCGAGCTGCTGCATGTCCACATAATCATATAAAGACCTGCCTACCTTTTGGAACATTTCTTCAAGCAGATGCGGCATCATCAAAAAGGTCGCCCCGCGATCAAAACGATAGTCTCCGAGCTCAAGTCTCGCAGATCGTCCTCCAATCACCGCTTGTTTTTCATATATATCAACTTTGTATCCCTGGCCGGCAAGCAGCATCCCTGCCGCCAACCCCCCAGGTCCAGCTCCAATGACAACAGCTCGTCTCTTGTTCTGATTTTGGTTCATTGTAGACTCACCTTTCTATAATTACGGTTAGGATCAGCGGATATGATAGACAATATTCACAATCTTCCCAATATATTCATCTCTAACGTTATACAAATATAATACAAATCATTGCGAGTAAAGTAAAGGTAAGACAAACATTATACAAACCTATTACACTAACTTCATATTTCGTTCACAAAAATACCCTTTAAAAAAACAAAAAGCACCCTCTTTTCAAAACAAAGAGCGTGCTAATATGCTATTTATCGTTGCTGTTTCAAAAGTATGCTAAGCCTATCTTTTCAAGAATAGATCTCCTGGATGAGATTTCGCCATATACGTTTCTGTAAACCAGTCTTGCCAATCATGAGCACTTCCTGTCATAATCCACTGCGGATACTTCGGTTTTTTTATTTTATTATACCCTTGACCGCCGAGCGCAAACTGCATACCTGGAGCATGTTTTAAGATCGTTGTTATCACATCATCTGCTGCTTTGGCCATTACTTCATTCGTCACCGAAATACATACCAGATCAATCTTTTGATCCTTGAGAATGGGAAGCACTCCCTCGGTAGGTGTATTTGCACCTAGATAAAGCACCTCTGCTCCATTCTTTCTTAAAAATAGACTAAACAGCATGAGCCCAACCTGATGATGTTCTCCTTCTGGACACATCGCCAGCACCTTTGGTAAATGCGGGTAAATCGGAAACAAGTGAAAGAACTGATAAAACCGCTGCGAGATCAGCTGAGTCATATAGTGTTCTTGAGCCACCGAAGCTCGTCCGTTTTCCCACGCATCTCCTACCCGAATCAGTATAGGCACCAGTACTTGATAAAACATCGCATCGTACCCATACATCGTAAATCCAAAATCAATCAATGCGTTTGCTCTTTCTCCCTGAAATTGAAACAGAGACTGGTAAATCTGATCTTCCATTTTCCGAAATGCATCTACATTTCCACTCTGTGGCATGGGCTCTGCAAGTATTGCATCCGATTTACTTTGTTCTTCCTTATGGGCTTTTAACAACCGTACCGCATGAGAAATGCTCATATGGTTTGAATTGACCTGCTCTTTGAGCCAGCGCAGATCCTCTACATTTTCTTCCGTATAGATTCGGTATCCGGAGTCAGTTCGCAGGGGTTCCACCGCATGATACCTGTTCTCCCATGCCCGCAGTGTTACCGCAGGAATACCCAACATTTCAGTAACCTGTTTAATTGAATACAAAAGGCATTCACTCACTCTCTTCTATCATCCGGTCCGAGCCTTAAGGAGAAGTCTCCTTAAACATTCTACAAAAATAGTACATTCATTATACACAAACCAAAATTCACTGTCGATAACCCCTGTTCTTCTACTCTTGTATATAGGATATGAGGACCATGCTTCAACAGGTGTAAGTTGGTGTTAATAGTGTTCAGGCTACCTACTTACCTCTACTTGCATAGGCCTGTATACATATCAACTATTTGAATTGAAGGGATGTTTCGTATGAACAAGCATTCTAATCACAATCCATTAATAGATCATTCCACTTCCTCTTCCCCTATACGACCAGCGACCAAAAGAAATAGGCCGGTGAAGAAATTCATTTTCTGGTTTTTACTTGTTAATATCGTTTGGCTTGCTGCCGTTGTGGTCTATCAAATGAACAAACCTCTGCCTGAGGGTGTCGCTTTTGAAGGTCAGGTCCATCAAGTACAGGATGTTGACTTCATAACAGACTTTACCTACCCCTCCTCTGATGGAAAGATGGAACATGAACAGCAGATTATTAAACGCATGGAGAGGATTGTGAACGAAGCGCAGCAGTTCCTAGTCATTGATCTATTTTTATTTAACAATTACCAGCATACCGATCAGAAATTTCCCGAAGCGAGTGAACGATTTACGAACCTACTTGTGAACAAAAAGGAAAAGAACCCGGAAATGGACATTGTCTTCATTACAGATGAAGTAAACACCAATTATAATTCTCATCCAAATGAGCTACTCGAGCGTATGAAGCAACATGGAATACGGGTTGTTATGACCGATGTGGATTCACTTCGCGATCCTACGCCGCTGTATTCAGCTGTATGGCGTACCTATTTTCAGTGGTTTGGACAGTCCGGTAACGGATGGCTACCCAATCTCATGGCAAGCGATGGTCCCGATGTTACACTACGTTCCTATCTTAAACTCATGAATGTAAAAGCCAATCACCGAAAACTGGTAGCAAGTGAGAAAAACGCGATTGTGGCCTCGGCTAATGTGCATGACCCTAGTATTTATCATTCCAATATTGCCTTTGAAGTCAGTGGGAATATTATAGGGGATATGCTCAAAGCCGAACAAGCGGTACTGGATATTTCAGGTGGAGGACAACTCCCGGCCTTTACTCCTTCTCGTGAAGACGAGCAAGGTCCCATCAGAGTTCGTTACCTGACCGAAGGAAAAGTTGCTGAATACGCAGTTAACGTCATCAATGAAGCGAAAAAAGGAGACACGCTCTGGATGGGTATGTTTTATCTGGCGGACCGCGATATTAAATCAGCACTGCTTGAGGCCGCTTCCCGTGGAGCTGAGGTAAAACTGATTCTAGACCCAAACGAAAATGCCTTTGGTCAGAAAAAAATAGGGATTCCAAATCGGCCCGTTGCCCAGGAACTCACAGACGAATCAGAGGGTAAGATTGAGATTCGATGGTACAATACCACCAAAGAGCAGTATCATACAAAACTTCTGTATCTATCGCGAAGCAGCGGACCTCAGCTTATTTTGGGAGGGTCAACTAATTTTACGCCGCGTAATCTGAATAATTATAATCTGGAGAATGATCTCTATATGGAGGCTCCCGAAGACAGTAAACTGGTAACCCAAATGAATCAATACTTTGAGCGTTTGTGGACGAATGAAGATGCAGAATTTACGCTCAATCTAGCTGAATATGAGGATGATATCCCATTTTTCAAAGATATGTTATATAAACTGCAATACTCTCTTGGCTTCACTACGTTCTAACTCATCTTAATAAGGACAGTTGAAAACCCGCTACATAAGCGGGTTTTTGTCATGAATTTTCAATGGTTATGAGATGAAAATAAGATTGACAACGAAATATTATTGTGAAAAAATACATTGGACTAACGATCGTTAGGTAGGTGATGGATGTGAGTTCAACCTCTATTAAACAAGTGGCTCTGACCCAATTTGCTCGTGAAGGTTATGAAGGAGCTTCGCTTCGTAAAATTGCCGAGGAAGTTGGGATCAAGAAGCCTTCCATTTATGCGCACTACAAAAACAAGGAGGATCTGTTCCTTCATGTCGTACGCTACGTATTTAAGCTGGAACGCAGGAGAATTCTCACCTTTTTTCAGGAACAAAAAAATCTTGGATCACCACTGGAGCTCAGGCTGCGAGGATTACTCGACTGGATTCAAGAAGAATTTGAATCTCAGGATGCCGCCAGATTCCTGATGCGAATGTCTTACTTCCCTCCTCAAGCTTTGTATAGAGAAGTTATGGATATTGTATATCCCTTCTTAGACGGGCTAGAGAGAACACTCGCCAAGTTTATTGCATCAGAAGCTTGGGACGGCAAGCTTTCTCAGGAAGAAGCCAAGAATTTCGCCATTGCCTATATGACACTGATTGACGGGGTATCCGTAGAGCTGCTCTATGGAGACTCTGCTCGTTATCAAAAAAGGCTTCAGGCAGCTTGGCCTATATTTTGGCAAGGAATTTTATATCAATTCGAGAAAAAGGAGTCTACATCATGAATCGCTACTGGTTATTTGTTGTGCTCGGAGGGGTTATTGAGATCTTATGGGTATCTGGTCTTAAGCACGCCTCCACCCCGCTGGAATGGATTGGAACGGTACTATCCATTGCGGCTAGCTTCTGGCTTATCATTGAAGCGTCTAGAAAACTTCCGGTCGGCACCGTATATGCCGTATTTACTGGACTCGGTACAGCAGGTACCGTTTTAACTGAAATGCTCTTGTTTGGGGAACCTTTCCGCATATCAAAGGTGTTGCTGATCGCGCTTCTGCTCGTAGGAGTCATCGGACTCAAACTGGTTACGGACGAGTCTTCCAAAGCAGACACTTCATCTCCTCAAGGAGGTGCTGTCTAGATGGCATGGTTAGCAGTCATTCTCGCAGGAATGAGTGAAATTATTGGAGTCATTGGAATTAAGGGACTCACGACAGGTAAAGGCAAAAAATATCTGCTGCTCATGGGACTTAGTTTCCTCCTCAGTTTCTCTCTTCTTTCTTATGCTATGCAATCCCTTTCTATGGGTACAGCTTACGCCGTATGGACAGGGATTGGTACCGTAGGAAGTACACTTGTCGGTATGTTCGTATTTGGTGAACCGAAAGAAGCGAAACGTTTATTATTTATTGCCATGATTCTCTGTTCCGCTGTCGGCCTGAAACTTATCGGCTGATCATTCGTATCATAATAAGGCTCGAAAGCCAAAGTGAAAAGGAAGCATATGCTGATTTTTCACTTCGGCTTTTTTTATATCCCCTTCCTGTTGCCCCCGTTATCGTTCCCCCTGCTTACATATAGCGTGAAGTTGTATCGCCCCCTTAATTAAGCTATAATTTTCCATGACTTCTTAGTCAAAATGAGAACCGTGGAGTTCTAGAGAGGGGTGATCATGGATGATGAACTCAATCACGGATAAAAAGAAGCATATCGTAGTGACTGCACTCGGATTATTTTCTACCAAAGGGACTGCTGCAACCTCCATGCAAGAAATCGCAGAAATCTGCGGCATCTCTAAAGGAAGTCTATACCTTCATTTTAAATCCAAAGAAGAATTGCAGCAGAGTGTGATTCATTACTGCATTCAGTCTATTTATGACAAAATAGTGCTTGTGGAGAGTGAACAGCACTTATCACCGAAAGAGATATTTCGCAGGCAAATTGAAATTTTACTAGAAAATTTTCTTGAACTTAAAGAATTCTTCCTCGCCCAGTTTCAAGATGCAATCAGTCAAGGTAACAGTGGTCTGACGCAGAAGAATTGCCCTGAAGATATGTTCAAACTCACCTTAAAACAATTCAATCAGAAAATGATTGATATGTATGGACCACAGATTCATCCTTATACTCTTGATATGGCGCTTCAAGCACAAAGTTTGATGGGTTCCTACATAAAAATTATGTTCTCGAAAATACTGCCCATATCCATTAAGCGAATGGCAGAATATCTCGTGGAAACGCTTGATGATCTAGCGGAAGCGAAACTACGTCTAGGACGAGAGCCGTTTATTTCACAGGAGCTATGGATCCCTTGGATTGAAGAAGGAATACCACAAGGCCCTTCTAAAAAACACCCATTACTATTGCTGAAAGAAATGCGCCAGAGCATTGAAGAAAATGGGGAGCTGTCTGAGCTCGTCCGCTTCGAGGCACTGGAGTCCATCCATGTATTAGAACATGAACTTACTGAAATGAAACCCCGCCGCGTGATCCTGTCGGGTATGCTCCGTAATTTAAGTTCAGTGCCTGATACGGAAGAACAAGTTATACAATTGGGGCATTTGTTTGATACGTATTTATCTTGGCGCAAATAAATAAGCGCTATTATATAAGATGAATATTTTTGTGAATGAGAGAGGAGAAGAAACCTACGGATGAAAGGGATAATTAATTTCTCACTGAGAAACAAGCTCGCGATCTGGATTCTGACCATAATCTTGACCTTTGGCGGACTGTACAGCGGTTTGACCATGAAGCAAGAAACGATTCCAAATATTAATATTCCGTTCCTAAACATCACTGCGGTATATCCAGGGGCAGCCCCGGAAGGTGTCGTTGAGGATGTAACCAAGCCCCTCGAAGAAACCCTGCGAAATGTAGATGGGATTAAAAGTATCACTTCTACATCAATGGAGAATGTTTCTTCCGTCATGATTGAATTTGATTATGGCACAAATTTGGACAATGCGACGGCTGCGGTCCGTGAAGTGCTAAACGATGTTCCACTTCCCGACGATGCTCAGAAGCCTACCATCTCCAAGTTCAGTATAAACTCTTTCCCGGTAGCTTCCATAAGCTTATCTGGTAAAGATGGTGAATCACTCGAAGACTTGACTCGTCTTGCAGAGAATGAGATCGCACCTGCCTTTGAAGATGTAGATGGTGTGGCATCCGTTCAGGTATCCGGTCAATACACTAGAGAAGTCACTCTTACATTCGACCAAAACAAAATGAATGAACTTGGATTAACCGAAGATACGGTACAAAAAATAGTCCAAGCCTCTTCTTTACGTGTTCCTCTAGGTCTGTTCACGATGGAAGATTCTGAGAAGGCTGTTGTTGTAGACGGCAATGTTATTAACGTAGATGATCTGAAGAACCTGGAGATCCCTGTCGTTCCTTCCGGTTCAAGTGAAGGCAATGCTGCGGGTAGTGCTGATGCGAGCAGCGCAGCTGGTGGAAACACATCTGGTCCCGAGCAAGGAAACGGCTCTGCAACGATGCCAGATGCTGGCGCTGCTGCAGCACAAATGACAGGCATACCTACGGTTAAACTTTCCGATATTGCTTCTATTGAAGTCATCGGTAAAGCAGAGTCGATCTCCCGCACAAACGGTGCAGAATCGATCGGATTCTCCATTGTAAAAGCAAATGATGCCAACACCGTTGACGTTGTAAACGGAGTAAAAGAAGCTTCCTCTGAACTGGAAGAACTATACGATCATATTAATGTCGATATTCTTCTTGATCAGGGACAGCCTATTGAAGACTCCGTCCATACGATGTTATCCAAAGCTTTATTTGGTGCCATCTTTGCGGTACTTATCATTCTACTCTTCCTGCGAGACTGGAGATCGACGATTATTTCCGTTATTTCGATCCCTCTTTCTCTATTGATTGCCTTAACCGTACTCTATCTAATGGATATTACGCTTAACGTAATGACGCTCGGGGCAATGACGGTTGCGATTGGCCGGGTAGTCGATGACTCTATTGTTGTTATTGAAAATATTTATCGACGTCTCTCTCTACCAGGAGAGAAACTGAAAGGCAGAGAATTGATCGGTGCTGCTACTCGTGAGATGTTTGTACCGATTATGTCCTCAACCATTGTTACCATTGCTGTATTCCTTCCGCTGGCACTAGTTAGCGGTATGGTCGGCGAACTCTTTATGCCGTTCGCACTTACAATGGTCTTTGCACTTCTCGCTTCACTCGTTGTAGCAATCACGATTGTACCTGCCATGGCTCACACCCTCTTTAGAGGCGGATTGAAAAACAAAAAGAACCATGTGCATAAGCCAAGCCGACTGGCAGGCGGTTATACTCGCATATTGAAATGGACACTGAATCATAAGCTCATCACGGTAGGGGCAGCAGTCCTCCTGCTGGTCGGAAGCTTGTTCCTTACTCGCTTTATCGGCACCAGCTTCTTGCCAGAGCAAGGGACCAATTACACTCTTGTAACTTACAGTCCTGAACCAGGAGCAACACAAGAAACCGTGGAAGAGCGTACGCAAAGCGTTGAGAAATTCATTCTTGATTCTAGCGGTGTTGAAAGTATGCAGTACTCTGTTGGCGGCGGTAATCCGATGAGCATGGGTTCCTCCAACTCGGGTCTGTTCTATGTCATCTTTAAAGATGGTGTCAACGTAAGTGAAGAAAGCGAAACGATTCTGACTGGACTCCAAGAACGTGTACCTGAAGGAGAATGGGCTACACTGGATATGGCGGCTGGAGCTATGGGCGGCAGCACGCTGACAGTCAGCGTCTTCGGTGACAGTCTTGATCAAATCAAACCCGTTGCCGATGATATTCTAAAAGTGGTACAAGAAGACACAGCAAACTTCGAAGATGCTGAATCTTCTCTAGCAGAAGGGTATGAGCAATATACCCTCGTAGCTGATCAAGAGAAACTCAGCTCTCTCGGGCTTACTGCGGGACAACTCGCAATGGCACTTAGTCCAGAAAGAGAACGTCCTGTACTAACCGAAGTAGAGGTGGACGGTAAGTCCTACAATGTCTACATTAAAACAGATAGTAAAGAATATGGAAGCATTGAAGCGATTGAAAAAGAAACCGTCACTTCTCCTCTCGGTATTGAGGTTCCGATTGGAGAAGTCGCTACCGTGGAAAAAGGAACGACTCCTGACTCCATTATGCGTATTGACAGTGAAATGGTCGTACAGGTAACTGCCAACATTCTCTCTTCCGATGTCGGCTCTGCTTCAACTACGATTGAAAAAGCAGTCGATGCTATGGAATTACCAGAAGGGGTTCACGTTGAATTTGGCGGTGTAACTGAACAGATCAACGAAACCTTCACTCAGCTAGGCCTTGCTATGCTGGCTGCGATCGCTATTGTGTATTTCGTACTTGTCGTAACGTTTGGCGGCGGACTTGCACCATTTGCAATCCTGTTCTCCTTGCCATTTACCGTGATTGGAGCATTAATCGGTTTGCTTATTACAGGCGAAACCTTAAACGTCTCCTCCTTGATGGGTGCGCTCATGCTGATCGGTATCGTTGTTACGAATGCGATCGTACTTATCGACCGCGTTATCCACAAGGAAAACGAAGGCATGTCGACAAGAGACGCCTTGCTTGAAGCAGGTTCAACTCGTCTGCGTCCGATTCTCATGACGGCTCTAGCTACCATTGGAGCTCTTCTCCCGCTTGTATTTGGATGGGAGAACAGTGCCGGTATTATTTCCAAAGGTCTGGGCGTTACGGTTATTGGCGGACTCATCAGTTCTACGCTGCTTACGCTCGTTATTGTACCGATCGTGTACGAATTCTTGATGAAATTTAAGAAAAAACGGATTGAAGATTAATTACCTTTCTTAAATAGTCTTGTTAATTGAATCGTTTGTAAAGTAAAAGAGCACCGAATACTTCGCGTATTCAGTGCTCTTTTTTACGTTTAAGAAGAAGCATAGCGGAATCTTTTCAAGCCTTCCTGTATGATGAAAGAATCCATATCCATTAAGGAGTTGTCTACACTAATGATTACCACCGTTACCTTAAATGCTGCACTAGACAAAGTGTACACCCTGCCGAATTTTCAGCTAGATCAGGTGCATCGCCTTGAACATGCGGTTACTGTCCCAGGCGGCAAAGGCATTAATGCCGCCCGGGTACTGCGCCTACTAGGAGCACCTGTAGGCGCTACGGGTATCGTGGCCGGACACACGGGCCGGCAAGTGCTGGATGGGCTGCGCAGCGAAGGCATCGCAGCCGACTTTGTAGAAGCCGCGCATGGAGAAACGCGGCTGGCCATTACGGTGCTGGGGTCATCGCCCAGCACCCAGACCGAGCTCATCGAGGCGGGGCCAGCCGTCACCCGCGATGAGCTTGCGGCGCTACGCCGCAAAGTAATGACCCTGGCGCGAAGCTCCGCCTGGGTCGTGTTCTCGGGCAGCCTGCCGCAAGGCTGCCCTGCTGGGCTGTACGCCGAGCTGATCGCTCTGGCGAAGGCGCAAGGTGCGCGCACCGCGCTCGATGCAAGCGGCGAGGCACTCGCACAAGGGATCCAAGGCGGGCCGGACCTGGTGAAGCCCAACGCAGAAGAGGCGGCCCGCTATGCCGGGGTTACCGCGCTCACCCCGGATACGGCTAAGATGGCTGCTGCACAGCTAGTAAAAGCTGGTGCAAAGCTTGCCGTTATCTCTCTCGGCGCGGATGGTGCTGTAGCTGCGACAGCAGATACTTTATACTGCGTAAAGGTTCCTGCCGTCTCCATCGTAAGTCCGCTCGGCAGTGGCGACGCTATGGTAGCAGGCATGGTGGCAGCTGCCCTGAAACACCCGGATGACATTCCATCGATTCTTCGGCAAGGTGCTGCATGCGGTACTTCAGCAGCGCTCCACCCCATGGCCGGTGTCCTATCAACAGAAGATGTAACCAAACTGGAGCAGCAAATATCTGTTCAACAGGAATAAACGGATATTCCTGTTTCGTTAACCTTTATTCTATCCGTAACCTTTCTAGCTTTGGTCTCGTTTATTAAAATGTAACGACGTCAATACACGAAAGGTAGTGATTTCATTGATTAATCGTAAAAAGGGGTTGCGTTCTCGGGCGCTAACCTTATCACTTGCCGTCATTATGGTCTTTCCCATCGCAGCCTATATACCCACAGACGAAGCTTCCGCAGCTGTTAAAAAATACCCGGTTATCTCGCAGCCCTTTAAGATCAAAGGGGAAAGCTCCCGCATTGGCACGATCAACAAGAATGGTTCAACGTACATTGCACTACGGAGTCTAAACACCTCGTTAGGATTAAAAACGAAGTACGTTCCTTCTACCCAGCTCGTTCAAGTGACGGGAAGAGAACGAACGATGGATATTAGTCTCCAAAATAGTTCTTACGTTCTGAATGGCCAGCCCGTTTTAGGCCCCGAGGTTATCCTGCAAGGCGGCACAACGTACCTTCCGCTTCGTTTCTTGTCAGAGAGCTTTGGTTACGAGGTGACATACGAAAATAAATCAAAGACCATCGGACTCAAAGCCATATCGGAAAATGCGCTCTCCATTACTGCGGAAACGATCGGAGCAGACGGTGAGGACAAATCTCTGCTTGTGTTCTACCCCGTTCTGTCCGGGTATAAAGATGCCGAGGTAGAGCAAAAGATCAACAAATTTCTAAAAAAAGAAGCCGACCGTTTCGTTTCAGCTGGATCAAAACAAATGGACCCCGTTGTCAAAGAAAATAACTCCCTGTTAGCTAAAGATCCGAATGCCTCGATCAGGCGACCGAGCTTCGACGGAAGATTTACCGTCACATATAACGAAAATGGACTGCTAAGCATCTATGCTGATTACTCCGTCTACTTAGGAGGAGCGCACAGTGATACCGTTCGCGAAGCATATACCTTCGACCTCTCGACAGGCGATCTCCTCACAATGAAAGAAGCCGCAGGCGGCGGGTCGGATTATGTTACGATCATCAATCAGCAAATAAAGAAACAAATTGCTGATCGCAAACTGCCTCTGATTGCTCCGTTCAAGACGATTGAACCAGATCGTGATTTCTTCCTAAGCCGTAATGGAATCGTTATCTACTTCACGCAATACGAGTACACTTCCTTTGCGGAAGGTATGCCTAAGTTTGTTATTCCCTATTCTGCCTTTACAAAACGCTGAGGGATTAGATTAAGAACCTTGATCTACCCGTAGTTTTCAAAACAGCAGCATTCAAATCCCTATACTTTCTAACACAAACAAAAGGCCTTTAGGGGCCTTTTGTTTGCGTATGAAGTGTGGACTAGCTTGCTTTTCACTTAACCTAAAGTTTAAAATAAACAAGAAACTATATGCATGCGCATGAAAGTATTGAGACACTTTGTGTTACTTGCTCCATATAGGTGTAATAATAGTAAGAATCTATTAACGGAGGGATTATCTATGACCATTACTCACTTACAAGATACAGTAACCCTTAACAACGGTGTGAAAATGCCTCAGCTCGGTCTTGGGGTATGGAAAGCGAAAGACGGAGAAGAAACTTACGCTGCCGTTAAACATGCAATTCAGCACGGATATCGTGCAATTGATACAGCTGCTGCATACAAGAATGAAGAAAGTGTCGGAAAAGCAATTAAAGATTCCGGTGTACCTCGCGAGGAACTTTTCATTACAACCAAAGTATGGAATGCAGACCATGGTTATGATGCTACCATTCGTGCTTTTGAAACCAGTTTAGAAAAGCTCGGTCTTGAATATCTCGATTTATATTTGATCCACTGGCCGGTAAAAGATAAATATAAAGATACGTGGAAAGCGCTCGAACGCCTATACAGTGACGGTAAAGTCCGTGCGATCGGAGTATGTAATTTCAATATTCATCATCTGGAAGATCTGCTGGGCGAAGCCAAAACGGTTCCTGCGGTCAATCAGTCCGAATTTCACCCGTATCTTACACAAGAACCACTCCGCGAATTCTGCAAATCCAAAGGAATTCATTTCGAAGGCTGGTCACCACTTGGTAATGGTAAACTATTAGACAATGCTTCGATTCAGGAGATTGCAAAAAAATATAACAAAACAGCAGCTCAAGTTATCCTTCGCTGGCATCTGCAGAATGATGCGATTACAATTCCTAAATCCGTTACACCAAGCCGTATCGAAGAAAATGTTGCGATTTTTGACTTCGAATTGACTGCCGAAGACATGAATACAATAAACAGCCTGAACAAAGATGAGCGTACAGGCCCAGATCCAGATAACTTTAATTTCTAAGTAACTGCATCTATTCATCAGATTCCATTTTTAGGACTGCAATAAAATAGGGAATCTAACATAGAAAATGCACTTCGATGGTTAGAATAATAAAAGAAGCTTCTCTCCTGCAAATTTTATATTTGCTAGAGAAAGCTTCTTTTTTACTACAAACTTTGTACAAAGGAATACATCATATATACAGCCAGCCCAGCCATCATAAGGGAAGAGCCTTTGCCAAGCCACTTGGAACCATTCCCCGTCTGGTCCCATTTCCCCATGCTTCTTCCTGCCGCAGCAAGCAGAACAAACCACACCCATGATACAAAAATAGTAACTGCTGTATAGGCGATAAGCTCCTTACTCTCATACTGCAAAGAGTTCGTTCCGATGACTCCTACAATATCTAGAATGGCATGCGGATTAAGCACCGACACAGATAGTGCAAAAAGAATCTGCTGACGACTTGTCAGTGGTTGCTGCTTTCCTTTTGCCCCATCCCCCGTTTGCCAAAGTGTCCAGGCCATATATAACAGGAAAATACAACCTGCCGCATATATCCCTTGGGTTACCACACTTTTGTCCGACAGAAAGAGAGACAGTCCCCCAACAGCAAGTACAATCAGGACTGTGTCACATAGAGCTGCCGTGATAACCGCTGGTAAAGTTCCTGTCCAGTGTTTGTGAGTCGCTCCCTGATTAAATATAAATACATTTTGTGCCCCGAGCGGCAAAATAAGACCTGTTGCCAAAATTAGTGCATGAATAACCGCTTCTAGCATTTCACGACCTATCCTTTCTATTCCCCAGATTGTACTGAATTTCTTCCTTGCTCCATCCTATCTCATATAGAACAACCTGTACCCAGCCATTTGGTTGTATAGCATCCCAACCAAATGGTATATTACAGTCCATATCACCCTTTTGGAAGGATGTTCCATATCCTATGAAATCTGTTGCAGAGATCCGTTTTACTCCAGACCCGCTGCTGCCTGAACCCCTCTATCACCAGATTAAAGAATACATCAAGCAAAAAATAATGCAGGGAGAATGGACCCCCGGGATGCGTCTTCCTTCTCAGCGTGCATTAGCAACCGCTTTTAAAGTCAATCGAAGTACAATCATTGCAGCACTAGACGGGCTTCATTCTGAAGGGCTCATCGAAACAAACTACGGCGGAGGAACCAAAGTATCTCGTGCGGGATGGAATACTATGTCCACTCCCCTTCTTAACTGGGAAGATTATGTGGAAAGCGGGAATCATTATCCGAATCTCCCAGAGGTTCAGATCATTAATCAGTCGGAGTACCGCTGTGACATCATTCGTCTCGGTACAGGTGAATTGGCACCCGATTTGCTCCCTCAATCCTATTTTCAGAAGATCTATGAAAAGTTAGCTCAGCATGCACCAAGTCTTGGCTATTTGGAACCTCTAGGGTCTTACAAACTCAGACAAGCTATATCTAGCTATTTGGCAGATCAGCAAATACAGGCTTCACCAGAATCTATTATTATCGTTTCAGGCTCATTACAAGCGATGCAATTGATAGCCATGGGGCTCTTACCTAGAAAATCGTCTGTACTAGTAGAAAAGCCATCCTATCTCTATTCAATTCACGCCTTTCAGTCTGCAGGAGTTCGAATGATCGGCATGCCTATGGACAAGGAGGGTCTCCTTACCGCTGAACTGGGACGCTATATCCGCGAAAACCGCCCATCCTTGCTTTACACGATACCCACGTTTCAGAATCCGAGCGGAGTAGTGATGAGTGACAAGAGAAGAACTGAACTCATTCAGACTGCTGAGGCTACCGGACTGGCTATTCTCGAAGATCACGCCTATGCAGATTTATGGCTTGACGAAAAACCTCCTCTATCACTGAAAGCTCGTGATCCAGGAAGTTATGTATTACATATGGGCACTCTGTCCAAAAGTGTGAGTCCAGGTCTTCGTATAGGCTGGGTTGCGGGACCAGAAACAGTCATACAGCGTCTTGCCGATATTAAGATGCAAACCGATTATGGTGCGAGCAGTCTTGCACAGGAGGCGGCTACCCTTTGGTTCACAGAAGGATACCACGATATTCACTTGGCTGAAGTTCGAGAAGCTTTAATCCGTAAAAGAAATCTGGTCCTGGATATACTAGCCCGAAATCTAGCAGGTGCAGCAGAGTGGAATGTGCCGCAAGGCGGGTTTTATATTTGGTTAAAGTTATTGAATGGGACTCGGCCAGAAACCTTGTTCAGGAGAGCTCTTGCCGAAGGAATTCTGCTGAACCCAGGATCTATCTATGACCGGTTTGATCAGAATCATATCCGCATATCTTTTGCATATGCCTCAGTCACAGAACTAGAAAAAGCAATCATCGTGCTGTCACAACTCATTTCATCCTGATCCCAACTTCCAAAATTCTTTACAGCGCATGTCCTTAAAGTATTGAATTCTTCCTTTTACCCAGGATATAATTTCATGTCTTTAAGGACATGTTTTTTTCTGCTTACTGATCCTGATCTCTGGAGCCATATATTTGTTTCACCCGCTCATAGTCTTCTTTCTCATTCATATTGATAAACATCTCTTCAATCCGAGCAGCAGGAATGCCCGTGATCGCTTCCAGCTCAGATTCGGTTACATAACGAACGGAAAGCTTAGAAAGTGTATCCCTTACCCTGCGATTATCTTCCCTAAGCTGGGTCTCAAGCGTATCTATCAAGCTATGATGATACACTGCTGCTAGGGGATGAATCTGGTCTCTAATCTGCGGTACCAGCGCCTGAATTCCAGTATCAAGACTGACCTCCATTACCTGAACCATCGCAGATAATAGTTCTGCACGAATCAATGGAATATCACAGGAAACAACCACATATAGATCGGCTTCACCCCGAAGCATTCCTGCTTGAATCCCTGCTAGCGGGCCACTTCCCGGATAGATATCCTTTACCTCTATATACTTAGAAGCCATTTCTTCTCTCCTTACGGATCCTGTTGCAATATAGACTTGGGTTGTAATGCTGGACAGCTCTCCCGCTATGATGTCTAAGACACTGCTACTTCCAAGCTCAAGTGCAGCCTTATCTGTTCCCATACGCCGGGATGCTCCGCCAGCCAAAACAATGCCTGCAATCTTCATCTGCCAAACCTCTCCGTTCTTAATAAAATATAAGTTCTACGATTCATCTTAAGAATACTATATAACGAATAGGGTCCATTTACTGTTCACCTATTATCCACATCATTAACATCTTAGAATAAAAATAAATTGTATCCCCTTACAATTACGTGCTAAAGTGTAAACAAAACATGAATTTACGCCAAAATATATGATTCCACCGAAAGGAATGGCTTACCTTTGCGTACGTCCTCTTTTTCGCAGCTGAAGCTGTACAATTTTTTTGTCTATGGAGCCATTGCGGTCTTTACCAGCTTCTTTCAAATCTATCTTCAAGATATCGGTCTGACGAAAATTGAGATCGGCAGCCTGATGGCAATTGGTCCTTTTGTTTCTCTGTTTGCTAACCCTTTCTGGGGATATATGAGTGACCGCACACAGAACATCCGTAAGACTGTACTTATTATGGTGGCGGGTACTCTGTTGTTTGTGCAAGCTGTATTTTTAGCGCAGAGTTACAGCCTTATTTTTACGGCAATGATCTTTTACTATTTCTTTCAGAGTCCTTTATTCGCACAGACAAACAGTATGATTCTGACCTATATTGATGGAACGGACTATAAATTTGGTTCCTTTCGTTTATGGGGATCTATGGGCTGGGCGTTCACTGCCATTGTAGCAGGACCGATTATGGACAGGCTCGGCGATTCCCAAATGTCTCTGGTCTTTAGCGTTTTGCTCATTATAGCCTTTGGGTTTGCGCTTCTTCTGCCTCGTCTACAACGATCATCCGATGCACCGATTGTTACGATGCGCGGATTTTCTCAGGTTATCATGAATCCCTATTTCATGACATTTGTGATCCTTGGAATTCTTGTGTCCATTCCAAATGCAATGAATAGTTCGTTTATTTCCTTGTACATTACCGAACTTGGCGGAAGCAAACAAATGGTAGGTCTTGCTGTATTTATGTCTTCTATTCTGGAGATTGTTGTCTTTCTATTATTTGACCGTTTTCTGAAACGGAAAATGACCATCATGCTTGCTTGTCTCACGGTTGTCAGTCTGCTCTTTGTGTTGCGATGGGAACTGATGGCACTGGCAACAACTCCGATGCAGATTGCCTTTATCCAGCTGCTACATGCGGTTACATTTGGCGGATATTTTTATGTAGGGACTCAGCTGACCATGCTCTTCATTCCCAAACCATACCGGTCCTCTGGACAAGCGCTCTACACGCTTTCCTGGAGTGGAATTTCAGGTGTGATCGCCGGCATATTTGGCGGTTTTATGTTCCAGAACTTTGGAGCGTCCGTTATGTACCAGGTTGGCGTATTCATGGCTGCCGTGGGAACCGTTGGTTTTGGTACAATGTACTATATTGTACGCAGATACGGTTACCAGCCTCCGCTTCCATCGAGCTACAATGTGAAATCTAGTTGATAACATAGGTTGTTTTCCAAATCATAAAAGGCAGGAGTGGGATGAAAATAATTCATCCCACTCCTGCCTTTTTATGAAATCACAACCTTATTTATGAGATAGTTCTTCTAGAAAAGAAACCACTGTCTCATAAAAACCTACTGGATCATCCAAATGAACCCCATGCCCGCACTCCTCAAAATGAGTAAACTTAGTATTAACCCTGCGTTCTGCCATAAGCACAGCCTGATCTTTATCTAGAACGAAGCTTTTGCCTCCATGAATTAATAATGCAGGGCAGACTGTGCTCATCCATTCTTCCCACCAATCTCCGTTCAATAGCTGTTGAGATATAGGTATTCCTTTCAGATCAGCTCGAAGCCCCCACCCTATTTCATTTTCATATATACTCTCCATAAAATATTCAATGTTGTTCATTCCATTCTTTTTCAGCAACTCTCGTAGTTCTTTCAGAGAACCTGATTGATTCGGGAGAGACTTCGTAAACGACATATCACTGTTTATGACTGCTCCAATGTCTTCTATAATTAAGGCTTTTACGAGTTCGGGGTATTGTGCTGCAAACTGGTATGCGTTGGCTCCACCAATTGAATGGCCAAGGATGGTAACTTGCTGCCCATGTAGTTCGCTCTGGATGAAACGATAGATATCCTGTATATAATCTTCTCTTGTATATCCTCCATCCGGTGGGTGATCACTCCATCCATGGCCACGTTGGTCGAGACATAGAACACGCCAACGTGCTAACCGGGGTGCCAACTCAGAGAATGTTTTAGCATCTCCCATATGTCCATGCAGCATAAGAAGATGGTGATCCCCATCACCGCCGTAATCTAGATATGATAGCCGTAATGGCCCTGAGTAAAAATACTTTCTACTGAGGGTCTGATTTTCACTCTTTTGATACATATCATGTTTCCTCCAATATGATAAGGATTCTGGTTCTTATCAACAAAATAACAGATAATAGTGACAGAAATAGTCATTATTAAAATAATAAAGGATGATTTCATGTCTAAATCCAAAAGGCTCCTGGAATTAATGCTGACTGTAAACCAGAAGCGAATCTTTACGGTAGGAGAACTTGCTGGTGAATTTGGAGTATCCAAACGTACCATACTTCGAGATCTTCAAGAGCTGAGTGAACTTGGAGTTCCTCTTTATTCAGAAGTTGGACCGCAAGGGGGCTACCGCATGTTGAAAGACCGGATACTTCCGCCCATTGCTTTTACCGTGGAGGAATCTGTGGCGATCTTTTTTGCCGTGCACGCCCTTCGTCATTATAATTCTCTTCCATTTGAGTCAGAAACCGTTTCAGCACTAGGGAAATTTTATAACTTTATGCCGCAGGATACACGAGATCACATTGATCAAATGAAAAACAGAGTCGATTTTATTACACCTAAACGGACAGCTCATGCCCCTTACCTCACTCTTATACTGGATGCAGCAATCTATCAAAAAATATTATGTGTAGAATATGACTCGCAAACCCAGTGCTCTATCCGCGAAATCCAGCCTCTACGAATCTATGCAAGAAGCGGACTTTGGTACTGCTTAGCCTATTGTTACGAAAAACAAAGTAATCGTGTATTTCGCTGTGACAAGATGAAGTCCGTTACTCTTTCTCCAGTTAAGCCAAAACAGCGGAGCGGAACCTTCCCCTCTATAAAGAGTGATAAAGATAACTCCACACCGAATGTAGATTCCGTCTCCATTCGTGCAGAACTGACTAGCAGAGGAATTGAACGATGCGAAGCCGAGCCTTGGTTAGAACCACAGCTTTATATCCGGGAAGACCAGACAGGCTGGCTCGAAGGAGTGATCCAGAAAAAAGACCTCCCTTATTTTGCTCAGTTTTTTATTGGTCTAGGCGAAGACGTCCGCATCATAGAATCTTCTGAACTTGAAAAGGTCATACGTCTCCGTCTAGCTGAACTTGTCATAAAGTACAACAAAGACATAAGTGCAGAGTAAAAACAAAAGCCCCTTCTCTGTCAGAAACAGAAAAGGGGCTTATTTTTATTTTCTTATGCTTTTGGAAGGTGGAAGGAACTCTTCAGAGATACCACCCGGTTAAATACCGGTTTACCTGGCTCTGAATATTTAGGATCCACATTAAAGTATCCATGACGGAAGAATTGGAACTTATCTTGTGGTTTCGCATCTTTCATGTTCGGCTCCACAAAACCTTGAACAATCGTAAGCGAATTCGGATTCAGCTCATCAAGGAATGATTTTTCCACAGGTTCCCCTGCTTCCTTCTCTTCCTCAAACTCATCATCGCTTTCCGGTTCTTCTTTGTTAATAAGTGGTTCGAACAAACGGAATTCCGCAGGAATTGCTTGAGTCGCTTCTACCCAGTGAATCGTTCCTTTTACTTTACGGCCGGTAAATCCAGAGCCGCTCTTCGTTTCAGGATCATAGGTACAGTGGATCTCCACAATGTTACCTTCTTCGTCTTTAATCACATCGTTGCACTTAATAAAGTAAGCATGTTTCAGGCGAACTTCGTTCCCTGGGAACAAGCGGAAGTATTTATTCGGCGGATTCTCCATGAAATCTTCACGCTCAATATAAATCTCGCGGGAGAAAGGAATCTCACGTTTACCCATCTCTTCATTCTCTTGATTATTCTCTGCTTCAAGCATTTCGACTTGTCCCTCTGGGTAGTTGGTAATCACCACTTTGATCGGATCAAGTACTGCCATCGTACGCGGTGCCTTCAGTTTCAAGTCTTCTCTAATAAAATGCTCCAGCATTCCCAGATCAACCAGTCCTTGGCTCTTCGAGATTCCTGTCTCATAGACAAACTCGCGCAGCGCTTCTGGTGTATAACCACGACGGCGCAGACCAGAAATCGTAGGCATACGCGGATCATCCCATCCGTCTACATGTTTCTCATCGACGAGAAGTTTCAGCTTCCGTTTGCTCGTTACGGTTTGAGCGAGATTCAAACGGCCAAACTCATATTGATGCGGCTTCGCTTCAAGTTCACAATGCTCAATCACCCAGTCATAAAATGGACGTTGGTCCTCAAATTCAAGGGAGCAAAGGGAATGAGTAATTCCTTCAATTGCATCTTCAATAGGATGAGCAAAGGTATACATCGGATAGATGCACCACTTATCCCCAGTGTTATGATGCGGGATGTGAGCGATACGGTAAATAATAGGATCGCGAAGATTGATATTCGGCGAAGCCATATTGATTTTGGCACGAAGCACACGCTCTCCGTCTTTAAACTCTCCGTTACGCATACGAGTGAACAGATCGAGGTTCTCTTCGACACTGCGCTCCCGGTAAGGGCTGTTTGTACCCGGTTCTTTCAAGGTTCCGCGCATTTCACGGATTTGATCTGGACTGGAATCATCCACATAAGCAAGTCCTTTTTTGATAAGGATTACGGCACGGTTGTACATTTCTTCAAAATAGTCGGATGCAAACGGATTCTCTTTCCATTCATAACCAAGCCATTTTACATCCTCACGGATTGAGTTTACATACTCCGTATCTTCTTTAGCTGGGTTTGTATCATCAAAACGCAAATTTGTCGTCCCGCCAAATTCCTCAGCGAGAGCAAAGTTAATCCAAATCGCTTTGGCATGTCCAATATGAAGGTAACCATTGGGTTCCGGAGGAAACCGGGTCACCACTTCTTTTACTTTTCCTGTACGAAGATCCTCAGAGATCACATTTTTTATGAAATTGGAGGGTGTTAACGGCTTCTCCATGATGATCAACCTTTCTTTACGTAATAAGTTCTGTAGTTCAAAAAATACCTTCTATTAAATATACCTTTTCAGGCGTTATTCAGCAATAATTTAGGATAACGAAGAACGACAAGGCGCGATCATATCCATTATAGATAAGACCCTTGCACAGCAGTATACCCCTTATGATCAGCATTCCCAAGTTATCTAGTACAGATAACCTGAATCATGCGAAATGTTCGTAAATCGATAGAACTTCTATCTCTTTAAAATTGGGATAACTACAGCATCTCTCGCCTTTTGACGACAGGCTTAATATAAGGTAGCATGAAGGAAATGAGGTGTTAAAGGAGTATTAGTGATGAAAGCGATGAAGCTGCCCAAAGAACAGAAGGATCAAATGATACGATTAATTCAAGCTTATTTTGAAACAGAACGCGGAGAAACCATTGGTGATTTGGCGGCAGATGGAGTTCTCGATTTTTTCATGACACAGCTCTCACCCTATGTTTACAATCAAGCTCTAAGCGACTGCCGAGTATTATTGAATCAGCGAATGATCTCCTTAGAAGAGGATGTTTATGCTCTAGAGAAAAACATCAAATTATCTCGTTGATTCTCGTTTGTTAAGTTAGCCTTTATCTCATATATGTTCTTTTACTTTGATTTCTATGATTTTAATTAGAAGGAAGGTTTGATCATGTTTGCGTACAAGTTAGATGATGATATTGAACTAAAGCCCCTGTCCATGGAGCATACCGGAGCCTTGTATAGTTTGACAGATAAATCTCGTGAGCGGCTTCGGGAATGGCTTCCCTGGGTGGATAATGTAACAGAAGAAACACATACCGTTCAGTTTATCAAAAATGCGATTCGCCAAGCGGCGGATAACGGCGGCTTTACTGCAGGAATCTGGGTAAAAGGCGAACTTGCCGGTGTCATCGGGTTTCATGAGATCGATTGGCATAATCGCACCGTAGGTATTGGTTATTGGCTTGGTAAAGTTCATGAGGGGCAAGGGATCATGAGCTCAGCTTGCCGCGCTCTGGTTGATTATGCATTGCTGGATCTTGATCTGAACCGAGTGGAGATTCGCTGTGCTACGAGCAACCATCGCAGCCGCGGGGTTCCAGAAAGACTCGGATTTGTTCTTGAAGGTATTATCCGTCAAGCAGAGAAATTACCGCTCGGCTATGTAAACCATGCTGTATACGGCATGCTCCAAAGTGAGTGGAAATTACTTCGTTAATCAGCATCGTTACGTTTCCTACATAAAAAAAGATGATTTATTTATGATGTACACAGGCATTTTGCTAACCCGCTCGGTTATGCAGAATGCTTTTATATTTAATCTAGTCTTAAGGCTGCGTTCATACCGCACTCATTCTAATCGGTTATCTTTAAATAGCCGCGACGAATGAAGGGAAGGTATTATTAATGAATGACAAAGTATCAAATTGGGTCATGTCAAGCTCGTTTGCCATGATGTTAACCATTGGGATGGCTGTCAGCACCAGTCCTTATGCCAGCAGCGGTCAACCCGCTTCAAACACAGAGAAATCACAGCACTCCACTATTGATAACCGAAGTTTAGCAGGACGACAACAAAACATGGCTGTAACTCGGCAGGAAACAGATCGTTTAGACCATTCAAATAAGCAAAATAACAAATAAGATGTTTCTGAGTGTCTCTTTCAACAAGCACAAGACTTCATACAAATGAGAAAGAGGCTGACCTTGGCAATTAGGTTAGCCTCTTTTGGGTAGCAGTTATAGCATATACCGCATTAAAATATCATCAACATATGTTCCTGCGATGTAGAACTCTGAGCTGAGCCTTCCCTCTTCCACGAACCCATACTGCTTATAGAACGCAAGTGCAACGAGGTTGCTGGATAAAACACGCAGACGAAGTTTACGGATCCCTTCACGTTTTGCATGTTCGATCATCGAGTCCATAAGTGACTTACCGATCCCCTGCCTCTGATAAGCCGGATGTACCGCAATATGAATCTCATATACATGATTGTTGCTGATCAAGGAGGTTGGCGGTCTGAAACCAATATATCCACAAATCTTGTTATCCTTCAGAGCAATGAACTGATTTCCTGGCGGAGATGCCAGTAAATATTCTTCTTTCGATTTCCAAAGAACGGGTGCAGGTGCATTATGCTCGTTCCATATTAGAGCATCCAGTTCCATCAGCTGCGCTACATCCTGTAGGCTCGATCTGCGCACCGTCAGAGCTTCTCTGGTTAATACCATCTGCGATCTACCTTTCTTCTTGCAAGTGAATCAATTTCATAACGATGATTCAATTAAATGTATTTTTCCTATTCTACCACATGCTATACATCACCAGACAATACAGCACAAAATCCGAGTTGGATTATAAAAACTAAAAAGTAGTATGCTGCTCTCCCTGCTCATAAGCAAGCACCCTGGCAGCATTAATACGAGCATGAATTATAAACATAATAATGCTGATTCCCGCAGTAATCGTTGCAAACCAAGCAACGGGAGCTAGCCCCCCGGCATCAAACATGATGCCCATTGCATAAGGACCAACGACTCTTCCTATCGCACCAATACCTCCGGAAACACCCAAGTAAAAAGGTGCAGCCTTCCCCGCATGATCGGAGATGAAAGCAGGTGTAGCAGGAGAGATCAGCATTTCACCAAGCGTTATGAGGATCATGGCCAGAATCATACCCGGATAATGTTGAAATAAAGCAATGACAGCAAAACCCGCAGTATAAAGCACGGCACTGACTGTCATTTGGGCTGTGGACGTTGAAGCAATCGTCTTTTTAAGGAAGGAAGTCACAGGTTGAGCAACAAATATAAGAATTCCATTTAATGTCCATAGCAAGCTGTAAGCTTTTTTCTCCATACCTTCGGAGATGATATACGGAGACACCCCTGTATTCCAGATCGAATTACCGAGCAGAATGAAAAGCGTACCCAAACTGAGAAACAGATACAGCCGCAAGTTAAGCAGCAAATGCCAGGTACTTTCTTTTTTTAACTGGGCAGAAATCTGTTTCTTTGGCACATAAACTTTGCCTTGTTGATGATCAACCTTACTAAGATAAGAAAAGAAATACAGGCCGAATCCGGCAGAAGTAATTCCGTTAGCGATAAAACTCAGATGATATGAGATGTCTGCCAAAAAACCGCTGAGTCCCGTTCCCAGCGCAACCCCGATATTCTGTGCCACATAAATAACGTTAAATAGTTCTCCGCGCCGCTCAGCAAATCGAAAACCGACAAATGCTTGTATCGCCGGCAGCGACATCGAGTTAAATAATCCAATCAGCCCCATCATGGTAATAAACAGCCACCAGGTTTGACTGATTACAGGCAGAGTAAAGAGCCCCAGCGCGTTAAATAGAAGTGCTCCTACAATCAGTTTCTTCACACCAACCCGGTGATACAGTGCCCCTCCAAGAAGCTGGCCGGCAATACCGCCAAGTGATTGAATCAGAATAACAAAACCAGCCTGTGTCATGCTCCGGCCCAGCTCATCGAAGACATACATCGTAGTCAGCGGCCACATTAGAGAGCTGCCTGTTGAATTAACCAGACTGGCAATCAAAAATACGTTTACTTCCTTTGGATAGGAATCAAGCCATCTCATGTTAGGTTCTCCTATGAAGTCTATTTGGCATATGAAATCAGATGGTTACATCCTCTTTTTTTCTTACTTGTACCGTAGCTGAAAAAAAAGTCGCTCCGTTCCCCATATCAGACAAACGATCAGGCGTTAATCGATTAGCACGTTGTTTTCGTCCTTCCCCTTCCCACCACAACCCTTGACTGATTACAGTCCCGGGCAGCATGGATTCGGTAACTTTCGCAATCAGTTCATAGGTACCTCGATCATTAAATACAATAACCGGCTCCCCATCCGTAATTTTACGATTTTCTGCATCACGTGGATGAATTTGCAGAACAGGCTGCTTCTCCAGTTTTTGATGCTTCGGTACATTCGCAAAAGTAGAATTTAAGAAATTATGGTTTGGCGGTGAAAGGAACATAAGTGGATACTGATCTCCTTGCCCTGCAGGACGTTCACCGTCATATCCCTCCAGTAAAGGTGCATAGACCGGCATCGGCGGAAGCCCTGCTTGTTCCATCGCTTTGGAATATAGCTCGATTTTTCCGGACGGGGTTGGCAAGTGATCCAGAAAAGAATCGTACGGCGTCATATCGAGCTTCACAAATCTATGTTCCTGAAGTGCCTCAAGCGTTACTCCTTGAAGATAAGGATTAACGGGGTTATTCAGCGCTCCACGAATCATTGAAAGCTCATCCTCACAAAATGTCTTTTCATCTAGACCCATTGCTTGTCCCAGCAGTGAAAACACTTCCACATTGCTCTTTGCTTCACCTTGAGGGGGAATCACAGGTTCTTGAATCTGCACGTATTGATGCCAATAAGAACTGTACAGATCAGTACTCTCAAAAGAAGAAGCGGCTGGAAGAACAATATCTGCATATTTCGCCGTGTCCGTCATGAAGAGGTCATGAACTACGGTAAAAAGATCTTCACGGGCAAATCCCTGTTCTACCCGCTCTGTATCAGGAGCAACTACCAACGGATTACTGCAATACACAAACATGGCTCTTATCTTGTTCTCTTCTTCAAGCAAAGCTGCACCGATTTGGTTCATATTTATCGTTCTCGCCTCAGGATTTGGACGCAGATCTGGACGCTCCAGTGCTTCACTATTAAAACTGGCATATCCTCCGTTTGATTTGGCTGCTCCGCCTCCGTGCGTGTGCCATGCACCGACAAGCGCAGGTAAACAAGCGATCGCGCGAACGTTCATGCCTCCGTTATCATGGTGCTGAAGTCCATTTCCAATATGGATATACGGAGCTTTGGCGCCGCCGTAGAGCCGGGCAAGCTTCAAAATATCCTCCTGCGGCACACCTGTGATCAGCGATACTCGCTCTGTTGTATACTCTTTCACATGTTCACTTAATTGTTCGTGACCTACGGTATATCGGGTTAGGAACGATTCGTTTATCATCCCTTCCTTAAATAGGACATGTATGATCCCAAGTGCAAGCGCTGCATCTGTTCCTGGATGCAGCGGAATAAACCAATCCGCCCACTGAGCAGTACGGTTACGATGAACATCAATAACGATGACCTTCGCTCCCTTTTTTCGAGCTTTCTCAGCAAGCACAACCTGATGCATACGTGTGCTGACAATATTCCCGCCCCAGATCACAATAAGATCCGCATGCTCTGTCTCCTCTGGAACCGTTCCGCGATTAGCTCCCATCGTATACTTCCAGCCAGCGTCACCTGCTGCACTGCAGATCGTCTGTTCCAGATAACTTGCTCCAATCGCATGAAAGAAACGTCGATCCATCCCGTCTACGCCAAGCACGCCCATATTCCCGTAAAAACTGTATGGCAATATGGCTTCCGATCCATGCTCCTGAATAATTTGCGTAAAACGCCCCGTGATTTCCTTTATCGCTTCCTCCCAGCTAATCCGCTCAAAACGTCCTTCTCCCTTAGTCCCTGTCCGGCGAAGAGGATACAATACTCTTTCCTCGTGGTAGATACGCTCTGTCATATGACGTACCTTGTTGCATATGGCTCCTTGGGTAATTGGATGAGCGGGGTTGCCAGACACCTTAACAATTTTTCCATCTTCTTTATGTAACAGTAATCCGCATGTATCAGGACAATCAAGCGGACAAACCGCAGGAAACACACCATTTAGCTGATTGATCATTAGGAAAATCGCTCCTTTGCCGTTAATACTATTTCTACATTTTTCTAATTTGTGCCAAGCATATCCTCTATGATAATTCTGCCATAGGCTTACGTAAAGCAAAGCTTTTACATACACAGGTATATACGAGGATAAAAAAGCTTAAAAAAGCAGCTGTGAACAGTTATTATATGTTCACAGCTGCTTTATGTTTTTAACAAAAAATATTTAACCACTAATGTTTCACCTTATGTAAGGGAGGGTAATGAAGATCAAGGCATTATGAGACAGGCAAAAGACCTCCTCCACATGCCATATCATGGACCACTCCCGAAAATCCGTCATGAACAGGTTTCGTTCCCCCGAACCTAGCCATGACGGATTTTTTTATATTCCTGAATCAATCTCATATTATAAAATTGATTTCCTACGTTTATTTTTCATAATGTAAGACATTATTCAGTAATGGACTGCATTGCTGCTGGACTTGAACTCACAGGGGTCTCTGCCTCTTCCTTCGTTACTGATGTACTAGCTGGTTTGTGGAGATAGACAGCATAATATGCTGCAGCTACAAAGATGGCGCCGCCTGTCAGATTTCCAAGCCAGACAGGAATAAAGTTCATAATATATTGTCCCCAAGTAAAATGCCCTTCAAAAATCGCGGCTGGTATAAGGAACATATTAGCTACAACGTGCTGAAATCCTAGAGCGACAAAAGCAGTTGTCGGAATCCAGATTCCAACAATTTTAGCACTCATTGAATCCGCAGCATAAGCAAGCCAAACTGCTAAAGCTACCAGCCAGTTACAGCCAATACCAGAAACAAAAGCTTGCAGAAAGGACTCATCAATTTTATGTCCTGCCAAATCCACCACTTTATCAAGGTATATACCTTGGCCTGTCAAACCCAGTACATGACCAAACAAGTACGCTACAAAAACAGCCCCTACAAAGTTCGAAAATGTAACCAGTGTTAAATTCCAAAATAGTTCCCGCGTTGTAATTTTACGCGCCAATCGAGCAAGTGATAATGCCATCATATTCCCGGTAAGCAACTCCCCGCCTGCAATCAAGACCAGCGTAAGTCCTATGGGGAAAACAAGAGCCCCGATGAGTCCATTCATACTCCCCCATGCTTCAGGAGCCGCAGCAATCACTCGTATATACAATAGATAACCTAAGGCAATGTACGCACCTGCCAAAAAACCTAATATCAGAACCACGTTAGCGGGATTATGTGCTTTATGTTCACCTGTATCCGCCGTTAACTCAGCAACTGTTGCCGGTTTTAATGCCCCCATAGTCGGAATAACTTCCTTTCACCTATAGATTAAGTATCCTAAGTTTATTGTAAATCTTCTTCCAACTCAAGTTTGTTAGTAAAATCACACAGTAAAATATTTTCACAATCTAATAATCTTACCAAGCAATAAAAAAACCACCCGTACAATGATGTACGGATGGTTCTTGTTATACAGATACTGCTTCTCTTGTTGTTACCGGCTCTAGTGCTGCTTGCCCTACTGTATTGAGGAAATTCCAAGGTTTATTGTAATGAGGCTGGAAGAAAAAGTCGATAAAGGCCAGCTGATCTACCGTCATTTCATTCTGAATGCATACGGAAATTGTATTGATTGACTGTGTTAGATCGGCTTCACTCATAATCTGAGCACCCACGATACGGCGGGATTCTGTCTCATAGATGACTTTTATAAGAACTTTCTCCGCAGTAGGCATAAACTCAGGACGATAACTATCTTCAATCGTAACCGCTTGGACCGTCATACCTGCCGCTTTTGCCGCAACTTCCGTTACTCCCGTTCCTGCAATATTCTGTTCATAAATTTTGATTCCTGATGTCCCTTGGGTTCCCATATAAGGCATCGTAGGGTTTACCAGATTTCGAGCTATAAGCATGCCCATGCGAACCGCATTCGTTGCTAGTGGAATATAGGCGCTTTGACGAGTTGGATTATAATAGATGGCTGCACTGTCGCCTGCTGCGAAAATATCAGGATTGCTTGTGCGCATATAACGATCTACAAGTATCGCTCCATTTGGCATCATATCTACTTTACCCTTGAGTAAGGCTGTATTCGGGCGGAATCCGATACAAAGGATAACTAGATCCGTTTGGTATTCTCCTTTATCGGTTACTACCGCAGTGACTTTTCCATCTTGCCCTTCAAATCGGCTTACTTTCTCACCGAGAACGAGTTCTATTCCTTTATCGGTAAGCGATTTTTGGATACGATCCGTAAATTCAGCGTCAAGATATTTACTTAAAATCCGATCTTCCGCATCGATTAAAGTAACTTCTTTCCCATTCATTTGGAATGCTTCGACGAGTTCAATACCGATGTATCCTGCACCAACGACAGTCACATGACGTACATCTTTTGATTTTTCGATAATTGTGTTGGAATGATTATAATTTTTGCACAGGAGTACGTTTTCTAGTCCAACGCCTTCAAAGTTTGGAATAATAGGCCAAGAACCTGTTGTCATAATCAGTTTATCGTAAGTGTCTATGATTTCTTCGCCTGTTTCTAGGTTGCGTGCCGTCAGCTTGCGACCTTCCGTATCAATATCTGTTACTTCGTGCAGCATTTTCGTTTCAACTCCAAGTTCTTTCAGCTGCTCGGGAGAAGAGTAAAACAAACCATCTGGGTCTTTCACTACCCCGCCAACATAAAGCGCAATACCGCAAGATAGAAAAGAAATATTATCATTACGCTCATATACCGTAATCTGAGCATCTGGATAAAGCTTAGCCGTATTCACGATAGCAGCCGTACCTGCGTGTGTACATCCAACAACAGCAATTTTCATAATAAAGTTCCTCCTAAGGATAAATGATATAAAATCACATCGAATTTAATTTGTGAAAACTTTCACTAAATAGGCTATAAAAAAGTTATGGATATGTGTTCGTTGTTCGCCTGACCATTCTTATATAAATTTTGCAGGCATTCGTTTGTCTTGTGATTTAATTCACTAATGTTTATATCCTGATTATAATGTGATATTTTTCACATTGCAAGCCCTTTTTTATCATTTTCCCAAGATTTTTTTGGCTGTTCTGCACTCACTGAGCTCTTTATGAGCAATATTTAAATTGTTTTTACAAATATTAGGAGTAGAATAGAGGCTAACTTATTGATTATACGACCTCACATTTTATTGTCATGCAAATTGGGCCGGGGGGTCGTTCATGCGAAAGGACGTGTCTCGATGGATTTCCCTTGGAAACGAAATCTCGCTGTACTCTGGATCGGTGTCTTTTTTTGCAGTACAGCCTATTCGATTTCTATCCCCTTCTTACCTATCTTCATGAATACAGAGCTCGGCATCGGAGAAAACAGGCTCGAATTATGGTCTGGCGTAGCCTTTGGGATTACCTTCCTTGCCAGTGCACTCATTTCTCCCTTTTGGGGCTCCTTAGCTGATAAATACGGGCGCAAACCGATGCTTATAAGGTCTGGTTTCGCCCTTTCCCTTCTTTACCTGATCAACTACTTCGTACATGACCCTTACCTGTTTATTATTGTACGAATCTTTCAAGGGTTACTGGCTGGATTTGTTCCCGCATCCATTGCTCTTGTCGCCACCAATACTCCAGAAGCAAAGACAGGATATGCGCTTGGGATTATGTCCACTGCTGGTGCGACAGGCAGCATCATTGGTCCACTCATTGGGGGTGTGGTCAGTCACTACTATGGCAATCGGAACGCCTTTTTATTTTCTGCGATTATAGTGCTTGTCTCCGCTCTGATTGCTACCTTTTTTGTGAAGGAGCATAATTTTGATCGTTCCGCACCCCGTTCCAGAGTAAGAGATGACATTAAGCAAGCGTCTGCCAACAAACCCTTTATGGCACTGCTTGGTGTTATGGCAGTAACTACGTTCTCTGTCATGATTTTAGAACCGCTGCTTACCGTGTACGTCATGGAGATGGGTGTCGACAAAAGCAGTGCTTCCCTGACTTCGGGCATCATCTTCTCTTCTGTTGGAATCGCTACAATTATCATGGCTCCTCGCTGGGGTAAAATCGGGAGAAAAATCGGCTACGCCAAAGTGCTTATGATTGGGCTAATCGGTGGTGGACTAGGAAACATCGCTCAATTCTTTGTGAGCGACTATATCGGTTTTGGAGCTCTTCGCTTCGGATATGGTTTGTTTTTTGCAGCTGTATATCCCACGATTAATGCACTTATTGTGGAAACTACAGACTCTTCTTTCCGAGGAAGGGCGTTTAGTTTGAATCAATCGGCCTCACAGCTGGCTACAATGGCAGGACCCATTGTAGGTGGATTACTCGGCATCTGGCTGCCAATCCGCTGGATCTTCATTTTAAATGGCTTGACACTGCTTGTAGCCGCATGGCTTATTATTCGCAATAGTAACCTCCATCTCATGATCAAATCTGCAAAACCGAAACGAATCACGGTGAGGCAGCAGACTCATCTCAAGCAGAGGTCGTAATTGTAAATTAAAAAGCATCATGGGCAAACCCATGATGCTTTCCTTATATCTATTTTTCAAGGGAATCATTGATGAAATCTAAGTAGCCGTTATAATAATTTTTCAATAAGTGCTGTCATCTCTTCCGGAGATTGCTTAGGTTCAAAACGCTCCACAACTTCCCCGTTTCGATCAATCACAAACTTTGTAAAGTTCCACTGAATATCGCTGCTCTCTCCGCTGCCAGGTTTTTGCTCTTTTAGGTATTGGAAGATTGGGTGTGTATTCTCTCCATTCACATCAACCTTAGCAAAGACGGGGAAACTTACACCATAGTTGATTTGGCAAAATTCTTCGGCTTCTTCACTCGAACCCGGTTCTTGTCCGCCAAACTGATTGCATGGGAACGCAAGAACGACCAGCCCTTGGTCTTTATAACGATCATATAACTTTTGTAATTCCCCATACTGCGGAGTCAGTCCACACTTACTGGCTGTATTAGCGATAACGACTACCTTGCCTGTATACTTCTCTAGTGAAACTTCCTGATTTGTCGTTGTCACTGCTTGAAACGAATAAATAGACATATTTTATTCCTCCTCTTTTCCTACTAACTGCTTCTAGTACTCTATACTATACCCTTTTTCCTTCCCTTCAAAAATTCTCTATGTAACCCCACTCTCCCTGCTATAACAAAAAAACAAAGACCAAGGATACTTCCCTGGCCTATATACTCCTCGAACCCCGGCTCACTTCACCCCATCGTCCTGCTGAACGCCTTTTTCATAAATGAATTTGCCGTCCATTAGTGTAGCGAAAATCGAAATGTCCTTAATTCGAATCGAATCCACTTCGGTCGGATCTTCCTCTAGAATGACGAAGTCTGCTCTTTTTCCGCTTTCAATCGTTCCTGTCACTGCTTCTTCAAAATTCAGTTCTGCACCATAACTCGTCATCGCTCGCAGAGCAGTCAGCGCATCAATTCTTTGCTCCGCACCTAATACTTTGCCACTGCTTGTTACCCGATTCACTGCGGCCCATACTAAGAATAAAGGAGAGATTGGAGTGACAGGGCAATCGGAATGAAGAGTGAACAGAACCTTAAGCTCCTTTGCTTCTGCAAGCGGACTAATTCTAGCCGCTCGATCCGGTCCAAGAAACAACTTCTCGTGCCGATCCCCCCAGTAATAAACATGATTGATAAAAAAGGAACCTGCTACCCCGAGTTTTTGCATACGCTCCAGATCCTCTGTGGTAGCTGTCTGAACATGCTCGATCCGGTGCCGATGATCACTGCGTGGATTTGATGTCAACGCATACTCAAATGCATCTAATATGGAACCAATAGCCCGATCTCCGTTCCCATGTATTGCAATACGGAATCCTTTATCATGCCATTCCTTCACTTCGCTATTTAATTGTTCCTGCGATTTAATGAGTTCACCATACCGCTCGGCATCACAGAAGTACGGCTCTCGAAGTGCACCTGTCAGTCCTTGAATGGACCCATCTTGAAACAGTTTCACGCTGTCGAGCGAAGCTCTCCCTCCAGATCGCTCACGGAGGTAAGCATCCACCTCCTCAGCTGTCATGGATTGCAGTTTTTTATCCTGATTTAGCTTATCGCTGGATACCATCAGCTTCATGCGAAATGGAATGGCTTCTTGTTCAATTGCCTTCATACATAAATCAATATCATCTATATCCATACTCACACCCATTTTGGCATCCGTAGAAGTTGTAATTCCCTGAGCAGCATAAGTATAGGCCTCTTCTCGAAGTAAGGAGAGGACTTCTTCCTCACTTGGTCCCGGCAGATGAGAGCCGACAAGCATTGTCGCCCCTTCATAGAGAATGCCATTTAATTGTCCGCTGGCATCCCTCCCGAGACGTCCTCCCTTTGGATCCTGCATTGAATCACTAATATCTGCTATAGATAAAGCAACTGAGTTCGCTACACACAAATGTCCTGAGATGTGATAAACCACAACAGGATGATCCGGGGCAGCTGCGTCGAGATCTGCTTTGGTCGGATGCCTCATATCGAGTAAAGATGTATCGTCATATCCGAAACCTACAATCCAGGTATCTTTTCCAACTTCCGCAGCCTTTTCAGAAATTCGCTTTTGAATATCAGCGATCGTTTGATTTAGCGGGCTTTTGCAATCAATGAATCGTTTCAGCATAATTGCACTGATTAAGTGATTGTGTGTTTCAATAAACCCGGGAAGCACCGTTTTCCCTTGGAGGTCAATAACCGCATTATCATCAGACAGTTTGATTTCTTCCCGTGCAGGATTCATTTCCTTCCACAAGGCGCTGATTTTGCCATCCTTCACACCAATCGCCCCTGCTTTATTGTTATCACCATCTAAGGTCAGCACATTCGCATTAATTAACAACAGATCAAGTTCTATCATTTTCAAAAAATCCTCCTGTCCTATAAGCTCGAGATTTCTGCAAAATCCAGTCCATTTAATATGCCCAAAATAAAACAACTAATGACTCTGCTTGTGTAAAGACTTTCTCGAGGATAAGAAGGAATTGGTCACGAGTTCAAAACAACCTCTTGAATCTTCCATATTTTGAGATATAATATAAAAAATCATGAGATGGGGAGCCGTGGATATGCAGCCTACATTCGTAACCGAAAGACTGATACTAAGACCTCTTCAATTAGCTGACGCACCATCAATACAGAACCTTGCTGGAGAGAAGGACGTAGCAAGTACTACTTTATCTATTCCTCATCCCTATCCGGATGGTGCAGCAGAATCTTTCATTGCAGCTACTCAAGAAAGGTACAGTAAGAATCTCGGGAGCACCTTTGCCTTAATCTCAAAGGAAACTAGTGAACTTGTCGGCTGTGCAGGAATGCATATCGTCAGCGACTATAACAGAGCGGAACTCGCTTACTGGATCGGCAAGCCTTATTGGGGACACGGCTATGCGACAGAGGCGGCACGGCGCATGCTTGAGTATGGATTTGATGAGCTGAAGCTAAACCGGATCTGGGCCGCTGCCTTGGATAGAAACCCTGCTTCCTCGATGGTTATGCAGAAAATTGGTATGAAGTATGAAGGAAAGCTCGTACAACATATCAAGAAGTGGGGAGAATACGAGGATCTCGTCTATTACGGTATAACGATAAGCGAATATGAAACAGCTCTAGGGTAAAAATAAAGAGGCAGATACCAATGTATCTGCCTCTTTTCTATATATGTTTCCTAAAAACTATTTGTTAGATCTATCATTAGTCCACCGCTAGATGGTTACTGTACCCCGCATTTCCTCCGCTCGTGCGTTCCGTTCCTCAGCTGTCATTCTAGGGCAGGTAAAACATTTGCGATTCTTCCCATCCGATACTCGGTAGAACTCGCAGCATGCATCCTTCATTCGATACGGCTCTGCGGCATTTAGCGGATTCTCTATGTATACAGGCTCCAGATCGAATGGATTCTTTTTGCCATTAAATACGTCAGAACTAAAACTTTGCACGGCCTCTAAGTCTGCTGTCAGATATTCCGCAAGATCCTGCTCCCCGCAGGACAGTCCTCCCTTAAATAGATCAACATAATAAATGAGGACACCCGGTAACTGCTTCCATAATGCTAAAACAGGTACTCTCCCTCCTGCTGCCAATCCCTCTATTATTGGACCAAGTGTTCTAACATAGAACTGCTCCAGCATCTGTCTGCGTTCAGCTGCATCCGCGTGGTCCACGAGTTCACGTTCTTCTGTCTTGTGAAGTACAAAAGATAACTGCGGCGCACCCGAATCATTGGGTAACATCTGTATACTTAGGTTCGTGAGGGAAAGATCCACATATGTACCGCACTTCGATATCATATAATGGGCTGCTGCAAGCAGACCGCGAACGGTATGCATTACATACACCGCAGCTACTCCTATGGTCTCTGCTTGAAGATGGCGCTGATAAATCTCAAGCCATGGTTTTCCATATTCCGGACGAAGCAGCTCAAGTAAACTAATGTCTCTTACCGATTCAGAGGAGGGCTTTGTGTGAATTCCTCCATATTGAGCAAGTACAGCATAATCTAGCGCCATCTTCATTTCCCCACTTTCCTTTTCAGATTATTGCGATTATTTCTATCTATAAGATCTACACACCAGCAACTTGGCGTACTTGGGTTTGTATTGAACTTTCAACACCGATAAGTCCTCTGTGCTCCTTACCTGCAAGTGCATATGGCAGACAGAGTGGAACTCCTGTCCGAGGATCTGTTACAATGTCCGCCTCTATTCCAAACACTTCTCTCAGCACATCTGGAGTCATCACTTCCACCGGTGATCCTGTTGCAGCGGCCTTTCCTTGTTTGATTGCAATCATATGGTGCGCATAACGAGATGCATGATTCAGATCATGAACAACCATGACAATCGTGCGTTTTGCTGTAACATTCAGTTCCTCGAGTAACTGCAGCACTTCAAGCTGATGGGCCATATCAAGGAACGTCGTTGGTTCATCTAGAAAAAGAATGTCTGTATCTTGTGCCAGTGCCATAGCAATCCAAGCTCGCTGACGTTGACCACCCGACAATTGATCAATAGGACGATCGTGGAATTCACTAAGACGAGTAGACTCAATGGCCCACTCAATCATTTTCTTATCCTCCGCTTGCAGTGAGCCAAAACCTTTCTGATAAGGAAAACGTCCATAAGATACCAGCTCTGTTACCGTCAGGCCTTCCGGCGCAGTTGGATTCTGTGGAAGAATTGCCAGTTGTTTCGCCACTTCCCGAGTGGACTGCTTATGAATAGATTTCCCGTCGAGCAATACTTGGCCTTTTTTCGGCTGCATCAAACGAGCCATTGTTTTAAGAATCGTAGACTTCCCAGAGCCGTTCGCACCCACTAGTGCTGTAATCTTGCCTTGAGGTATCTGTATATTCAGATCATCAACGATCAAACGGTCTTCATAAGCAATGCTTAGTCCTGCAGTTTCCAGGCGAAACATAAAATCATCTCCTCCACTTGATTGGCTAATCTACCTAAAAAGCTGACATCTCATGATGTATGTATGTGTAATATGAAGTTCAGACGAACAACAAATGAAAAATTCATGATGATTTTTATAATCTATTTAAAGATACTGATAATCATTATCATTTGTCAAGTCATGCTTCGTTAGTTTTTGCTGCCAATTCACTAAATAAACACAAAAAAACACGCCTTTTTTCAAAGGCGTGTTTTGAACTTTGAACCACTTATAATCGAATTAACGTCCTTTTCGTACACCAGAACGACTTCGGTCACTGCTGCTCGAGGAACGACGGTTATCTCTGCTTTGAGATGATGAACCGCTCCGACTGCTGCTTTGTGAGCTTCTTCCACTGCCATAGCCGCCGCTGCTTGAACGTGATTTACCGCTAGCACTAGCTGCTCCTTCTGAAGCACGCCATGGGCGATCGCTGTCCGCTCTCTTCTGGCCAGTACTGCCTCCAGAACGTCCGCTGCTGCGTGGTTTGTCCGAAACTTGGCGCACAGATTCACTGCTGCGCTTGCTTCCGCCGCGCTCTAGATCATAGAAAGCCCCCTGCTGTCCGCGGCTTCTGCCTCGGCCATTACCAGATGAATCCTCACTCTTGCGTGATCCGCTGCGACCGCCGCTTCTTCCACCGCCGGCACGGCTTGCATCTCGTTTAGCATCCGGACGAACTCTGCGTGTTTCTCCACCGCTGCCCCATGAGCTAGTACCAAGAGCGAGCTTCTCGATCGTTCCCGGCTCACCAGCAACACCGCTTTGCCATACTGCGCGGTCAAGACGCTGCTCTGTTCCTTCTTCAATCTTTGCGATCTCCGGCTTGTCTTTCTGAGCAGCAAATGTAATTGCCAGCCCTTTGCCTCCCGCACGGCCCGTTCTTCCGATTCGGTGAATATAGCTTTCCGCATCATGAGGAATATCGTAATTGAATACATGCGTTACGCCTTCCACATCAAGACCTCGGGCTGCTACATCAGTAGCCACAAGAAGTTGCAGCTTGGCATTACGGAATGCTTTCATTACTGTCTCGCGCTTCGCTTGAGAGAGGTCTCCATGAAGCTCGCCACTCGCATATCCAAGATCTTGCAAAGCTTCATTAAGAACAGATGCACGACGTTTCGTACGACAGAAAATAATGCCGAGGTATGGACGGTATTGCTCAATTGCCCCGATCAGTGCTTCTTGTTTCGTACGGTCCGTTACTTCTACTACTAACTGACGAATTTGTTTTACAGGAATTATATTACTGGACTGTACTTTAACATCAACAGGTTCTTTCATGTAAGCACGGGCCAGATTACGAATACCAGAAGGCATCGTTGCTGAGAAGAGCATCGTTTGACGCTTGTAAGGGAGAGCCTTCATGAGCATTTCCACGTCATTCAGGAATCCCATATGAAGCATTTGGTCTGCTTCATCCAGAACCAGCATCTTCACTTTATCAAGGACAAGGGTTCCGCGGCCTAAATGATCCAGCAGTCTTCCAGGCGTACCAATGATGATTTGTGCTCCGCCTTTAAGTTTGTGCAATTGTTTCTCAACATCTTGTCCACCGTAAACAGCGAGAACCCGGATATCTTCTCTTGATTCCGTCAGCTTCTTCGCTTCTGTTGTAATTTGTAGAGCAAGTTCTCTTGTAGGGGCTACAATCAGTGCTTGTGGAGAACGATCTTCCGCGTTAAGACGCTGCAAGATCGGCAGCATAAAGGCGAATGTCTTCCCTGTTCCTGTCTGTGCCTCAGCAATAATATCCGATCCTTGGAGCAAGATCGGAATTGATTTTTCTTGTACCGGTGTCGGTACCGCAATTCCCTGCAAACGCAGTGCTTCATTCCATTCGGGCAGAACGCCCAACTTATCAAAACCTACCAAATTTTTCACCTCATGGTTTTATTTCCAGCTATTTTTTATATTCGTCTACCTTAAGCAACATGACCAGCAATTATTCTACTTCATGAACCGGCGCATCATAACAGACCCGGTCTTGGAAGGATAACGAAATTTAATATCAAAAGCATTGGTTTGCTTCAGTACACTTTTCATATGTGAGAATGCAGTGAAGCTATACTCTCCGTGATAATTGCCCATGCCGCTTTCCCCTACGCCGCCAAATGGCAGATACGGTGTAGCTATATGCATAAGTGTATCATTAATAGACCCTCCACCAAAAGGTATTTGTTCAACAATTCGGTCTTGAACGGACTGATTGACCGTAAAGAGATACAAAGCGAGTGGTTTTGGCCTAGCATTTACCATATCTACGACTTCGTCCAGGTGCTTATAGGTCATCATCGGTAAAATCGGGCCGAATATTTCTTCCTGCATGACAGGACTTTCCCAAGACACTTCATCTAATAAGGTCGGTGCTATTTTCAGCGATTCAGGGTCTGTCTCTCCGCCAAGAACAATAGAGCCGTCCGTGAGAAAAGATTGTAATCGCTCAAAATGTCTAGGAGTAACAATTCTCCCGTAATAATCGCTTAACAGCGGATCCTTGCCGTAGAATTGTCTGATCGCTTTTTCATATTCCGTGACAAATGCGTCTCTTACACTCTCATGAACCAGTAAATAATCAGGAGCGATACATGTTTGCCCGCTGTTTGTCAGTTTCCCAAAAGCAATACGTTTTGCAGCAAGCTTCATATTGGCATCATGGTGAACGATACATGGACTTTTCCCGCCCAGCTCCAGCGTCACTGGAATAAGACGCTCAGACGCAGCTTTCATGACCACCTTACCAACGGCAACACTGCCTGTGAAAAATATTTTATCAAAAGGTTCAGCTAGCAGCATCTCGCTTGCCTCTACACCGCCTTCTACAGCTGTTACAAAAGCAGGATCAAATACTTCGCCGATCATCGAAGTGATGACAGCCGATACATGCGGCGTCAGCTCCGACGGCTTAATGACAGCCGTATTTCCGGCTGCAATTGCCCCGATCAGGGGAGAGATAGCGAGCTGAAATGGGTAATTCCAGGGTGCAATGATCAGTACACTGCCATAAGGTTCAGGGACAATATACCCCTTACTGCCAATATGCGTTTTTGCCGTTTTTACTTTTCGAGGCTTCATCCACCGCTTCAAACGTTTAGATACGAATGAAATCTCTTCAAACAAAATACCGATCTCGGTCATATATGCTTCTTGGTCACTTTTGCTTAGATCAATCTTTAGTGCTTCTAGGATTTCAGGTTCTCTGCGCCGAATGGCCTCTTTCAGTAAATCAAGCTGCTTTATTCTTGCTTCATAAGGCCGGGTTGCGCCCGTTCTATAGTAAAGTTTCTGTTTATGTACCATTTCGCTTACGTTCATTATGGACTTACCCCCTGTCATTACACTAATCATTACCAAACCAGGATTCTATATAAATTCGTTACTTGTTCCTGATTATACATGGATTCCCCTTAACTACAAAGCTCCCCGCCCTGATCTAGGGAAGAGGAGCTTTTTCTTTGTGCCTGTTTTATTGTTTTCTTGATCGAATAATAGAAATAATAAGCCATAACACCATTAAAGCAGCGATAATCATGCCAATTTCGAGCAGCGGTACATGCCAGACCTGCTCCATCTTTGAAGCTCCGATAAATAAACCTACCATGAGAATACTAAAAGAAAGCAATACGATGCTGAGTGATAATTTATTGGTGATTTGGTCTAGCTTATGTTCAAATTGTTCAATTTCGGGAATGCTGATTTCGACCTTCAGTTTACCTTTACTGATAATGGAAGACAGCAGTCGTGCTTGTCCCGGCAAATCGATCAATGTCTCAAACAGCTCCGTCATACCGCCCAGCACTTTCCCCTTAATCCGTCTTGAGCTGAACTTCTCACGCATCAGCTTCCGGCCAAAAGGCTCTGCCATATCAATAATACTAATGGTAGGATCTAGATTTTCAATAACCCCTTCGAGAGTCACCAGGGCTTTGCCTAGTAAGATTACATCAGAAGGCATGGTTACTTGGTGTCTTTGCGCCACGCCAAATAAATCATTCAGCGCTTGCCCAATACTGATACTGGAAAAAGGAAGATCGTAATAATCGTCCCGAATCCGGTCGAGGTCTCTGCGAAGGGAGGCCATCTTCGTCCCATCCGGAATCATGCCGAGACGCTGAATAGCACGCACCATTCCTTCCGTATTCTTTCGCATCAGCGATATGATCAGGGAAGATAGCTGTTCTTTCAATTCTTCGTTTAGGCGTCCGACCATTCCGAAATCCAAGTAAGCCAGCGATCCGTTCTTCATGACCATTAGATTGCCCGGATGGGGATCTGCATGGAAGAAGCCTTCAATAAAAATTTGGTGCAGCATGGAATCCACTAACCGCTGCGCTATATTTTTCAGATCGTACCCTTTCGCGATGAGTACATCCCGCTGATTCAGCATGATCCCGTCCATATACTCCATCGTCAGTACCCTTGCAGTCGTGTAGTCCCAATAAATAACAGGGACATGAACCTCTGGATTCTCTGCAAACTGTAGCCCGACCTTTTCTGTATTTCTACCTTCATAGCTGTAATCCAGCTCCGCAAGTAAAGAAACAGCGAATTCATTCACCATCTCCTGCAATTGATACCTGGTTACCCATTCCCATCTTCGCTCGGCAAGAGCAACAAAATCTTTGAGTATATTCAGGTCACGCTGAATTACAGGCGATATTCCAGGTCTCTGAATCTTGATCGCCACCTGCTCCCCGCTCCGCAGTCTGCCGATATGTACCTGACCTATACTCGCAGCGGCAAGAGGGGTATCATCAAATTCAGTGAGGAGCTCTTCAAGGGGACTGTTCAGCTCCTGTTCCAGTATGCCTCTTGCAATCTCTGGTGAAAAAGGAGGGACCTGATCTTGAAGTTTGGTCAGCTCCGATATAATTCCTGGAGGCAGCAAATCGGAACGAGTACTTGCAAGTTGTCCTAATTTAACAAAAGTCGGTCCAAGATCCTCCAAGACGTGTCTTATCCGCTCACCAAGGGTCTTGGCTTCCGGACCTGTCTCATGGGTAATCCACCTTCTGGGTAAAGATAACACCTGAAAAAAGCTGATTTCTTCCACAATATAGCCGAAGCCATGACGCATCAGCGCCATGGCAATTTCTCTATATCGTCCGGCATTTTTAATATGCACTACCATTTATTCAATCTCGTTTCCTTTAGGAGGCTGCTCTATTTCAGGCGTTGACGTAAGAATCGGTGTTTCTGGATGTTTCGCAGGCTGACTTGTTTCGAGTGCAGACAGTTTCTGTTCCAGTTCCTCAATTCGCATGTTTAGTCGGTTTACATCTGTTTTGGTGGGTACACCCAGATCAATTAGCACTTTCTCCACTTGACCTTCAATCATTTTCTTAAAGCCTGTTTGTTCTTCATTTCCACGTTCCATAAGCTTATCAACCAGTGCCTTGGATTCGGATGGTGCCAGTTCACCGCGCTTGACGAGGTCGCCTACAACACTCTCCACTTTCTCTTTACTAACCAGCGTAAGTCCCAATCCTAGAGAAACCGCCTTTTTAAACAAATCGCTCATGCCTTTCATCCTCCTTCTGAAAAAATCTGATTCTATACTAGTATATACCTATATTACCCAATCAAGCGAAAGTACGTCCGATCTCTAATTACGTTTTGGCTTCGTACGTGTTGCCCACATTGCTGATTGTAAAAGAAGTCGTCTGAATGATTCGTTATTGAAAGAAGGAACCGAATGTCCTGGCATAAGATAAACGACACGTCCCATGCCATAGTTATGAGCCCAAGCTGCAGGCCATGACTTCCCATCTTCATTCATATACTCAAGAAGAACCTTGATATCAGCGAAGTTATCAAATTCAATCTCATAAGGTTCCTCTTCCATTGAGAAGTTATCTATTCCGGACACAATGGGATGAAGCGGATCTGTGACTTGGAACCTGAGTTCACGCGGAGCAGGATGACCTGTGAATCTGCCACCTAATAATTGAGCTATTTCATAACGATTATGCATGGAAATACCGTTATGCAGCACTAGGAGAGCGCCTCCTCCGCTGACGTAACTAAGCAATCCTGCGGCCTGCTGCGGAGCAATCGCTCCTTTCCAATCATCCAGATAAGAAATAAGCAGGTCATAACCAGCTAAGTTTTCCATTAACATCAAATTGCGATTTTCACTGCACTGTACGGTCATTTCATCTTGCAAAATACGGCTGACTTCCGCGTCAACTCCTTGCAAGGGGTGATACATGGGATGTGTATAATCTCCCAATAGTAATACTTTTTTTCGACTCATTAACCATTTCTCCTTTGCTCTGCTTTTGTCTGATTCATTTCGTTTCATTTGCTTACGCAAAGCAAGAAAGTTCGCATGCCTTTACTCGCTTATATGATCATATCTATCCTTACCACCCTAAAGAGGTAAAATTAGAAACGAATTAACTTCATGGTCGTTGATTTGCCTAGTATAGCCGCAATCGTTCTTCTAAATCCATAAGTTACATAACAGACAAAAAGCTTTGTATTTACCACTACTTTTGAATTCGGCGCTATTCGAAAATACCCTTTATTCATTCTGTGAGTTTACCATATTCGTCATATAATTCCGTATAAAAACAAACAAATCACAGAAAAAAATCTCTGCGATTTGTTTTATAACAACTTTACTCTTCAGGAGATAATTCCTCACCATCTTGATGGAGTGATCTTTCCTCTTCGGGCAGCCTCGTCATTTGAATTCGGCGAATACGCTGTTTTCCAACTTCCAACACTTTATAACGGAAACCACGGAATTCAAACTCGGGGCGCTCTTGTTTTGTGGGAATACGGCCAATGGTACCCACCATAAATCCACTAAGGGTATCGTACTCTTCTTCCGGCAAACTTGCTTTTGTAATCTGGCTTACTTCATCCAAATGGGCGATCCCTGTAAAAATGTAGGTATCTTCATCCACTTGTTCAAAGATCGACTCTTCTTCATCATACTCATCATAAATAGAGCCTACAATCTCCTCGATTAAATCTTCGATCGTAATGAGACCTGCCGTACCTCCGTATTCATCGACCACAATCGCCATATGCACTCGGTTTTGTTGCAGTTCTTCGAGAAGGTCGTCCCCTTTTTTCGACTCAGATACAAAATAAGCAGGACGGATCATATCCATAATGCTCTTCGGCCTTGTGGTATCTTTTCTAAATTGAACAATCAAGTCTTTTACGTGCAGAATTCCAATGATATTATCGACTCGTTCTTCGAATACAGGAAACCGGGTATACTGCTCAGATTGCACAATTTCCAGCACGTCTTCTAGCGGAGTGTCCGCAGAAATTGCGATCATATCCGTACGATGAGTCATCATATCCGATACATCTTTATTATCAAAATCGAATATGTTATGGATGATCATCTTTTCGCTTTGCTGAATCGTTCCTCTCTCAAGCCCTGTATCTACAAGCATCCGAATTTCTTCTTCGGAAGCTTCCTCATCCTCCGCATTGGGATCAATACCAAACAAACGGACGGTAAGATTTGTCGATACCGTAAGCAGTTTTACAAAAGGATTGACGACCTTAGACAACACGCTTAGCGGACTTGATACCGCGAGTGCAATCGCTTCTGCCTTTTTCATCGCAATCCGTTTCGGAACAAGCTCACCAAATACCAGTGTAAAGTAAGAAAGAATCAATGTAATAACAATGACCGATACAGAAGAAAGCACAGATGGTGAGATATCAACACCAAGCGACAACACATAATCCACAAGCAGGGACGCAAATTTATCTGCTGCAAATGCACTGTTCAAAAATCCAGCAAGTGTGATTCCGATCTGGATCGTGGATAGAAAGCCTGTTGGTTCCTCCAGTAACTTCTCTAGCTTCTGTGCACGTTTATTTCCTTCGAGCGATAAAATGCGAATTCGGTTGTCATTAATGGAGATCAGTGCCATCTCAGAAGCTGCGAAGAAAGCATTAACGACAAGTAAGATGAGAATGACTAAAATATCAAACCCCAATGGTTGTTGCACCTCCTAATTCATCAGTCCACTCCAGGAAACTCCTGTGAGTGTCGAAATATGTACAATATAAATAATAAGTCTCTTACCTATCTAAACACAAATTTGAGTAACGACACGCTTAGTCATACACCTTCTAGTCTAAATAACGCAAAAACACCTCACCTCTCTTGGTCAGGTGTTCTTGCCCTATAGGTTGTAACAAGATTGTCCTTCTTATACTCGCTCTTTCTCAGCAAAATACTTACCTAATGAAACGATCATACTTCCCATGCGCTCCTCCTCTGGAATTACCTTAGGGGTAACCCCTTCCTCCATCATGGCTTGCGCAGTTACCCTACCAACCGCAGCGGCAACCACATCCTCTTCAAAGCGTTGTTTCATATCTGCTAGCTTCCCATGTTTCTCGGCATAAGCTGTAAGAAAACGAATCTGCGGAGCACTCGTAAAAGTAACTGCATCGATTCTTTGCTGAAGAATGTCTTCAAGCAGTTCTTCCAGATCCGTATCTTGAGGGGGCACATGGCGATAAGGCAGTACTTCCCTGATCTCCGATGTTCCTCTCTCTTTCAGCCATGCCATAAGGCGTGGAGCAGACTCTCCATGGAGCTGAACGAGAATACGCTTTCCTTGAAGGTCATAACTCATAAGTTCTCGAATGAGTCCTGAGGTACTTCCATCATCATCTCTAACGGCAGGTGTTAAATTCCGTTTACGAAGTGCATTTACTGTCTTATAACCACGTGCTGCAATATGTGAGTGCTGCAAAGCCTCAAGTAGCTCTTCCTGAAGTTCAAGTTGCTCGGCTGCCTGAAATATCGCATCTAGCCCCATACCTGTCGTAAGGATCGTCCAATCGGGTGGACTCTTCACCCAAGTTTCTATACTGCTTTTCAGATGTTCATCATCTACAAAAACGGTTCCTTGTGCAGGTCGCAGCAGCGGAGTACCGCCTAACTTTCTCACGATCATGGACATCTCTTCAGACTTCCGGGGTCCAGCGAGTGCAACTTTTTTTCCAAGTAAATTTTGTGCCATTTCTTATGAATCCCCCTCTATGCTTATGTTGTCCTGCGTTTAGATGAATCGTATGTTATCTGCGGTTTCTTCGGAAGAAACGATCTACTGCCACATATCTACTGCCTGCTACAGCAAGCGTGATTCCCATTCCAATTAGTGCAACATCGAGCTCATAGCCGCCAATAAACCCACTCTCTGCCTTCGCAGTAAAGATAGCTACGAATAGAACAGCAACAAATAGAAGACTCACAATTCGTGTAAATAAACCAATAATTAAAAACACCCCGCCAAAGAACTCTACCAAACCTACAATGGTTGCCATTGAGCCCGGTAGACCCAAACTAATAAAATAGCTTTGTGTATCCTCCATACCTTGGAATTTGGTAATGCCATGGATTAAAAAAATGATACCAAGTACTAATCTAGTAATTAGAAGTCCAAGCTCCATGTTTCGAGTCTGGCTTTGATTTCGGTTGCTATACATTTTCCCATTCCTCCTGCGAATTCATGTGTTTTTTATTTCCTTTTTTCCATTCATCTATCAATGAGGAACTACGTTAAATACAGCAAACAATGCAATCAGAATGAAGACTGAGCATAGCAAGCATGAGCCGGATATTCGTAAAGGCAACTCCTTATCCGGTTCCAAAATCCAAGCAATTCGGTCATTTACTGTACTTTCCGCAGCAAAAGAAGAAACCATACCACTATGAAAGCCAGAATTCACTGATGTACCCAATAGCTTAAGAAGGGCTCCACCCAAGCCGACAGGTGTACCTGCTTTGGTAATGGCATCATGGTCTGCCATAATCTCACGAACCATTTTGAAATTGAATAGTATCGATTTTAATATAGGTATATAACCAATGGTAGACACACCAAGTGTAAGAAGAAACGTCTTAAGCGGGTCATAATGCCGCAGATGATAGTGTTCATGATAGAGCACTGCTTCTATTTCTTGCTCATCTAACAGCTGAATCAGTCCCGAAGAGAGCACAATTCGCCTGCGGAACAATCCACAAGCAAAGGCAACGGGCTCATGGGTACGGATTACCACCAGATACTTGTGAAGTGTGAGATTCGGATAACGTTTCACATAATACGTTGTAAGATGAACATCAGTTAATTTGTATATGTATTTTAAAGCACGAGCCCCGCCAATGAGCTGGGTACATATATAGTAAAAAGTCAGTAGAAATGTTCCTGCAACGAATACGTTTAGTAAGTGAATAACAGACAACAACCCAAACTCTCTCATCCAGTGAGTACACCATGTAAATAGATTGAACGTCGTTTGAAAGCCCCAGATCATATGAACTACATATAATCCCATTTGAATATAAACAGCCCCGCAGATCAGAATTCCGCAGCAAAATAACATCCTCGAACGCAGCGCCCACTTCACGGTAAATCCTTCTTCCACTGCTTAATTCGGAGCTCAAGTTGTTTAATTAACTCGGGATCGGCAACTTCAACCGCATCGAGCATATGGGTAACTGCTATGGAACCAAACTGGTCCATCAGCTCATGAGTCAGTCCTTTCGACTGCGTATCCATGAACACCTCCCTTGATTGTACCGGGCGATACATTGAGGTCCTGCCTTGAAGTGTTTTAACGAGTATCCCTTTTTCAACAAGCCTGTTCATCACGGTCATGACCGTATTGAAACTTAGTGCTTTATCTTCTTCCAGTTTTAATTGAACTTCTTTAATGCTTACCTCTTCCTCATTCCAGAGGACGTCCATAATTTTTGCCTCTAGAGGACCAAAAAATCGGTTAAGACCTTGCTCTCCCACCTTAAAGTGACTAATCCTCATCAGCACCCCTCCACACTACCCATTGTATTGTCTCTCTTTCCTTTGTCAACATATGATTCCACTCGCATCCAGATTTTCATAAGAAAAAAACCGAGCAGACAGAAGGATTCTGACAGCTCGGTTTCTTGTGAAATTTAGAAATTAATTATTTGGTTGGTGGCATAAACTCACGAATATCTACACCAAGTCCTTCTGCAAGAAGCATTCCTAGTCTGTGATCTGCACGAATGAAGTTGCAAATCGCACGAAGCTGCGTTTGCTGTGGTGTCTGCTTCAGATCATTAATCAGATTTTTGTGAAGATTCTCCCGCTCCTGCTCGGTGAAGCTGCGATACGTATCTCCTGCTTGTTTGAAATCATCTTCTGTTTTCTCAATCGGTTCACGGGTAATATGCCCGCTGATCGCTACTTTAGAATCACGATATTTCGGATCTTCTTTCGGGCTGTCAGAAGAGCTGTTTGGCTCATAATTATATTCCGAAGGATTCTGGTTCATCTGCATAAGACCATCGCGCTGATAATTGTTCACTTTTGCATAAGGGCAGTTAATTGGAATCTGTGTATAATTCGCTCCCAGACGGTGACGCTGCGTATCTGGATAAGAGAACAAGCGACCTTGAAGCAGCTTATCTTCGGAAGCTTCAATTCCCGGTACAAGAACACTTGGTGAGAAAGCAACCTGCTCCGTTTCTGCGAAGAAATTCTCTGGGTTTCGGTTAAGTGTCATGCGTCCAACTGTTTGGTACGGATACTTATCCTCTGGCCAAATTTTGGTTGGATCAAGCGGATCAAACGTAAGTGCATCAATATCTTCTGGGTTCATAATTTGTACTTTAAGAACCCACTCCGGATATTCACCGCGTTCAATTGCATCATAGAGATCACGAGTAGCATGGTTAAAGTCTTTTCCTTGCGTCTCAGATGACTCTTCTGAACTGAAATTACGAACACCTTGCTGTGTTTCCCATTTATATTTAATGTATACCACTTCATCTTGATCATTGATCCATTTATAGGCATGAACACTGAATCCATCCATCTGACGGTAATTAGCTGGCGTACCGTAATCCGATAACAACCATGTCATCATGTGAGTAGACTCGGGTGTCAGTGTCATGAAATCCCAATATCTAGCCGGGTCTTGAATATTGGTTTTAGGTGATGGCTTTAAGGAGTGAACCATATCCGGGAATTTAATCGCATCACGGATAAAGAATACCGGCAAATGATTGCCAACTAAATCATAATTGCCTTCTTCCGTATAAAATTTAACTGCAAATCCGCGAGGATCACGAGCTGTTTCTGGAGATCCCTGTCCATGAATTACGGTAGAGAAACGTACAAAAACGGGTGTCTCTGTTCCTTCTTTCTGTAGAAAAGCAGCTTTTGTATACTTGGACATTGATTTTTCTACTTTAAAAACACCATGCGCTCCGGATCCACGTGCATGAACGACGCGCTCTGGAATCCGTTCACGGTCAAAGTGAGCGATCTTCTCAATCAAATGATAATCTTCAAGTAAGGTTGGACCTCTTCTTCCTGCGGTTCTAGAGTTTTGATTATCACCTACAGGTGTGCCTTGATTGGTAGTTAGACGTTCTGTCATATAGGGGTCACCCTTTCCATTCATTTATATTTATATGTGTAGTTAGATTTAATCTAAATTCATGTATTAATTGTAGCATGGGCCTCCGCTTTTTTTCATGAATATACTATGAATGATTTGTGATTAGAAAATGAAATCACTCTTACATATTATGAAGAAATGAAACTGTTTATGAACAAAACGAAAGCCCCTAAATGTTTAGACATTTAGGGGCTTTATTTTAGTCGGCCAGACGATAACCTACACCGCGGACTGTAATAATATATTTAGGGTCAGAAGCCTGATCTCCCAGCTTTTTACGAAGGCTTTTGATATGAACATCTACCACATTGCTCCCGCCGGTAAAATCAGTTTCCCATACTCGGCTGAGCATCTCTTCACGTGATATAACAGAGCCTTTCGCATTCATGAGAATGAGCAGAAGATCATATTCCGTTTTGGTAAGATGAACTTGTTCCTCCTGTTTAAGGACCAACATTCGCTCCAAATCCACTCTTAAATCCTTGAATATCAAGGAATCATTGCTGGTTGTTTGAACCGTTTGTTCTTGTCTTGGTACGGCACGGCTAATAATCCGCTGCACATGATACAGCGCTTCATGAGGTCTTCCCGGCCAAACCAGTAATTCTTCCTGAAGCATCTCGGGTGCTGCACCGCGAATAAATTTCTCACTCACAAGGAACAAGTTCTGTGAAGAAGTCGATTCTTTTAGCTTCATCTGAAGTTCAAGCGCATCCTGATCATCATAAGAAGTCACGTCATAAATCAGTAGATCATGCGGAATGTTATTATACAGTTCAGGCTCAAGCCTATGAAACATCATGACATCAAAGCATCGATCTGTCAGAACTTTAACCAAATCATGCACTTGATTCAGAGTAGGACTGATTAAGAGAATTCGCTTTGTCACCGCACAAAAAGGAACCGTGTCTTCTTCTGGTTTATTTAGCCATTGTGAAGACTTATCCTGTGAAATACGAACAGACGCATAAGGATATTGATTTTTATTCACTAATTCTTCCGCTTGCTTTGGCATTCTGGACATACACCCCCAAAAACTACATGCACATGGCCAATCTCATATTTTGTTTCTTTTGCAACAGATTCCGTCCAAGGTCCGGGTACTTCTGTCATGACCTCATCTACCTTACCGCAAACTTCACAAATGATGTGTTGATGGTCATCTGTTCTCGCGTCATATCTGCTGGCTGTCTCACCAAGCTTAAGTTCAACAATTAATTCTTTCTCTACCAGGTAACGCAATGAATTATACACTGTACCATAAGCTAAATTATATCCTTGTTGAGCAAGCATCGTCATCACTTCTGCTGCTGTTGGATGGTTGTGAGCGTTCTTGACTACATCATAAACCGCTTGACGCTGCGTTGTTAAATTTAATGTTCTAGGCATAAGATCATCAGATCTCCTTCTATTATAAAAATGATTCCGCATCATTAGTATTTATTTTTAGATTAAGTATAAATCTTAATTCATAACCAGTCAATCCCTGTATAAACGGTGTACCAATCACAGAAGATACGAGGATAGGAGTGTGATTACATTGATTAGAGCTATTTTTGCATTTATTATGATCGGGGTCACTGTCATTATATTTGACTGGACTACCGATATTTTATTCGGCAGAGGTTTTGCGGATTCTGGATTTAATATTAATAACTACGTTCTTCGAACTTCCGAAAAGTACATACTCAAGATCTTTGGGTGCTTCGTGCTGCTTTATTTTTTTCACAAACCAATAGGGAAAGTGTTATTGAACCTTTTTATGTTTCTCAAAAAACCGCTAAACTCGGGTCCTCCTCTTTCTTCGCTTATGAATCCAACCGGCCCCCATAAGAAGAAGGGGAAAGTAAAACACAAATAAGGGATGGATATAATAAAGTGCCAATCTGCCATACTCCAAGTGATAAATAAAATTTCTAGCCATGCCTGTCGTCCATACCAACATGATGAAGGCGATGGGTAAAATCAGCTTGCGATAAGTGACATTAAAAATATCGGATGCACCGATAAGCGCAGCACTAAAATATAAAGAAATCCGAAAAAATTCTCCAATAATAAGACTCATTACTACAAGAATATCTACCCGCTGCACAAACTCAGAAATCTCGACCAAACTGATGGTGGACAAAAGAGGGAATGCAGACCTTTTGGATATGTTAAGCCCCAGACAAGCAACATTTAGGAACATCGTTTGGCTAAGGATGAGTCCCCCAATAATGATGGAGATAACTCCGATATACCCTCCTTTTTCAGGACGCCGCATATAAGGAAGCAGCATCAAAAAACAAACCATTTCCCCAAAAGGAATAATTAAGTTTTCAGTAAAAATGCCTTTCAGTACCGGTTTAATTCCGTCCTCAAAAAGAGGTAGAATGAGATCCACTTGCACTGCATTTGAAGATATGAGCAAAATATTACTCAGTAGTCCTACAAACAACAAAAAAACAAGCAGAAGGACAGCTGTTCTTGCCAACACTTCAAATCCTAAGTAGACAACATAGGAGATGCATAACAGCATCAAGGTTGTTGTGACTACCAAAGGCGTTGTATTCAATGTGCTGATGTTAATTAAGTTTGCCCCATCACGTAAATTCCGACATCCAATATAAATAAAATACGCAATGTATAACATACCTACGATATTTCCCATAACCTTACCGAGTAGTATACGACTATAGGCTGTAAGCGGCATCTTAGGAAATTGTTTAGAAAGGCAGGAGTAAATCCAGAATAGTCCGGCCCCGAGTACCATGCATACTAAGATCGTTATCCATGTATCCTTACCCGATGTATATCCCATGTTAATCACAATGGCTGTCCCAATCTGAAACATCACCATGAGTGATAACATTTGACCGGAACTGATCTGATTTTTATCCACTCTAATCTTCTCCTCCCGTACTATAAGGGTTCGTTCTCGTCTGGGTATGAATAATGATGGATTGAACGTTAACTTCTACCTTACTTCGTGAGAAGAATTCACCCCAATCTTCCGCTTCCTTCCATTCTTTGTACTGTGCGGAGCGGTCTTTTTCTAGTACACGACCAAACTCAAGTACATCCGTGCCTGACTTTTGGGCCTTCTCAATTGTAGAAAGTATAATCTCCTTCGTCTTCTCGTTCCATGTCTTCTCATAGGTTTGAATGACATCTCCCGAATTCAGTATTACCGGGCAACTCGCTTCACTAATCACTCCTTTCTGCTTTATATCAATAGAAAAGCTTGGCCTGCCATCTTTAATTTTCCCTTTTACTTTGCTTTTGGAAAAGTTCATATTTATGGCTATAGTCCCTGTTCCATCCTCAGGACAAGTTATATTGATAGCCGAACCCTTCGCTTTGTTACGGATCATGGAAAGTCCAAGACCTTCATCCCCTTCCGTCCATCCTACAAGCTTATCTCCTTTAAACAAGGCCACTCCATCAATGGAAACAAAGGTTGGAACGAGGACTGTACTCACGTTTTCCTTCGAACTTCCGCTCTCTGCCATGTTTCCGTTATCTATCTCATTCTCCGCCGCTTTATTTGCTTTAATCACAGCTCCACTAATGGTTGGACCTCCTCCTGGAACAACCATACCCCGAATCACATCATCGATTTGACTGGGGAAATTATGTGAATAATCGCGATTCGTAAAGTTCATTTTTTGCACCAAGTTATTAGCTGTAAGTGAAGAAATAGGACTTGTTACCGTTAAAATATTTTTCGCTGAAGTCTCTCTTGCGATCAGCACTTGCATCGTTATCCGAGTTTTCGGATCCCGCTCAACAAAATCGATGAACTCTCCAATCCCTACTTGCTCAGCCAAAGCATCGCTAATAATGAGTACGGATACATGGGAAAGCGATATAATTTTGGGTACACCTTGGGACATTTTACTGAGTACTTCCTGTAAAGTTCTGCCCTCGCCTGAAAAAACGAATACAGGCGTTGCCCCTTGACCTCCTCCACCCGAAATCTCAGTTGAAACGGCCCCCTGAAAAGAGATGTGGTAAATGCCCTGCTCTTCTCCTGGGTCAAAAGCCAGACCCGTGATGATGAGACGTTCATTTAGTTCTATTGCATCCCAGCATCCAGAAAGCATAGACGTCAGGAATACTAGAATGAGTACCTTACTAATTTTATGCTTCATCTCTTTATGACCCTTTCTTGTTCTGGTCATTCTGGACCTCTTGCTTATTCTCCTTAGCTGCGTGGGACACCGTAGTATACTCACCGCTAACCGCCCTAGGGTGATGCTTCATTAATGAAAATGGGAAGCGTAGAATTGAATCTCTTTGTTGATCAAGCACAAAGGGGCTGAACGGTGTCATGTATGGAATACCAAATGAACGCAAACTGTTCATATGGGCCAAGAGTGCAATAAGGCCCAGTACGATTCCGTATAGACCAAAGGCAGCGGCCAGCAAAATAAATCCGAAGCGAAATAACCGTCCCGCAATCGCCATCGAGTACGTAGGGATCGCAAAACTTGCTGTACCTGAAATTGCTATGACAATCGTGAGCAAAGGGCTTACGATTCCAGCTTGGACAGCGGCCTGCCCAAGCACGAGTCCACCGACAATATTGGCAGCTTGTCCAACAACTCGCGGCATTCGGACCCCTGCTTCTCGTAGAAGCTCAAAGATTAGTTCCAGAATGATGGCTTCGACAACAGCAGGAAATGGAACATTCTCACGCTGAGATACGAGGTTATACAGCAGCGCACTTGGAATCAACTGATAATGATAGGTTGTCATCGCAATGTATAGAGAGGGTCCAAGAAGCAACACCAGGAAACTGACGTAGCGAAGCAAACGAAGAAAAATCGCGATATCAAACCGGTCTGAATAATCAGCTGCACTATGAAAAAAGTGGGCAAATATCGTAGGGACAATGAGTACAAAAGGGCTGCCGTCCACAATAATAATGACCCTTCCTTCCATCAATCTTACAGCTGAGGTATCGGGACGCTCCGTAGCATATACAGTTGGAAAGATCGTGAATGCCTCATCTTGAATCAGTTCTTCAATATAAGTGGAATCAAAGACAGCATCTATTTGAATCTGGTCAAGGCGTCTGTGGACCTCTTCTACTATTTCTTTCTCTGCTATACCGCTCATATAGATTACAGCGAGATTCGTTCGGGACTTGCTTCCCACTGTTCTTGTTTCCACACGTAATTCAGAACTATGAATTCGTCTGCGCAATAGCGACACGTTAACATTCATAGACTCTACAAAACCTTCTTTTGGTCCCCGCACAACGGACTCTGTCTGTGATTCAGTTATCGACCTGAACTCTCCGCCCGTCGTTACAATCTGAATGACCTTAGGACTGCCTTCGATCATAACGAGCGTACTTCCAAGCAGAAGTTTGTCTATCATGTCATCCCAGTCTTCGCAATATTTCACAGAGCCCAAACTAAACACCTTTTGAATGAATCTATCGTTAGGCAGAGAAGCGCCATTCTCCTCTTTAACCATGTCATCGATCTTAAATTCAATATCCAGTAACGAACGAATAATAAAGTTATTCACTAAATCTGCTTGAACAAGAGACTCTATATACACGACAGCGATGGGTACTCCAGGATTTCCGCCAATCATAAGTTCCCTTACCACAATATCGCTGCTGTTTCCGTTCTGAATACGTATTCCGTCAATCATCTGCTGGATAGAATCAGACATCTGAAATAGCGGAAGAGCAGATTGCTCCGCTTGTGGAGTATCTGCTGACTTAGCAGGTTTTTGAGTCAGGTTCTTCATGAACTGACCTCTGTGATGTCGCCTCATCCTTTTTTCCTCCATTTCCAAAATACGTATATGTTGATTCTAACCATCCGCTTGTTCCTTTATGTATGGAAATAAAAAGGAGCCAAGTGAAATCCGGGTGTAATCTGGATTTCACTTGGCTCTCTATCTTTATCTCATGTTTTATTCCGAAAGGATGGACTCAATCTTATCTTGCATTTCTTCGCTGAGCTCTATACCTGAAGCTCCTATATTTTCTTGTATCTGTTCGGGCCTGCTTGCACCCACAAGAGCACTGGAAACATTCTTTTGTCTTAAGATCCAAGCCAGTGCAAGTTGTCCCACCTTCACATCCAGTTCACTCGCAATGCCGGTAAGCTTACGCACCTTTTCAAGTTTTTCCTGACTTATTTTCTTATCATCCCATCCAAGCTTTGCCGCACGACTATCTTCTGGTATGCGAGAGACATCATTATATTTACCTGTCAGCAGGCCTTGTGCAAGCGGAGAATAAACGACTTGTCCGATCCCTTTTTGCTCCCCAAGCGGAATAATCTCGTCTTCAATATAACGTTCGAACATATTATATATAGGTTGGTTAACCACGATTCGGTCCAGTAGGTAACGATCTGCAATTCCTAGTGCTTCTTCCATCTGAGCTGCGGTCCACTGGCTTACACCAACATAGAGCACTTTCCCTTGACGCACGAGGTCGTCCAGTGCACGAAGTGTCTCCAGAAGAGGAGTACCCGTATGAAAACGATGGCAATAATAAATATCTACATAATCTGTGCCCAGTCGCTTCAGAGAAGCATCGCACTGTTCCATTATATGTTTACGAGATAAACCTTGGTCATTCGGACCATCGCCCATCTTACCGAATACTTTTGTAGCCAGCACGAAAGACTCACGTTTATAATTCTGAAGTGTTTTGCCTAGAAGCTCCTCTGCTGCTCCACGTTCATACACATTAGCTGTATCAAAGAAGTTAACACCTGCATCGTAAGCCGTCTCAATGGAACGTACAGCGTTCTCCTGCTCGACATACCCACCATAGGTCAGCCAGCTCCCAAGGCTAATTTCACTCACTTGCAAGCCGCTTCCGCCTAATCTTCGGTATTTCATCTTTTGGATAACCTCCCATTAAAAATATGTAATCATTTCCATTATATATTACCCTTCCAAGATAAGGATGAAAAGGAGGAGTCTTAACGAATCATTGACCGTTTATTTTTAAAAGTGTAAAATTACACTAATTAGAAATAACCAAATGTTACCTCTCATCTGAGTGGTACAGGCGGGAAGGAGCTTAATCATAATGACAAAAGAGCAGCTCATTCAGCTCTTATCCGGTAAAATCAAACTGGTACGTACGGAAATGGGATATACCCAAGAGCAAATGGCTGAAGTCTTGGGCATCTCTAAAAAAACACTCGTCCAAATTGAAAAAGGTCGTTCCAAAGCAAGTTGGACTGCTGTTGTTGCTCTCGTAGCTTTGCATCCTGACAGTCTAACAATTCAATCTATTTTAGGTGAAGAACCGATGGAAATTATCGAAATGGCAGCACATAGTATTCTGGAAAGACCGAAGGGCAGGACGCTTGGTGGAAAACTCTGGTGGAATGATATTGAAAGAGAAGGCGATTATATTTTGCAGCAAAATATGATCAGTATGCACTACCGGATTCTCGATACTGCTCATATTCGCTGGTACAGCACATTTGATCAGGATGAGGCGCACGCAAGACTTACGGATCTAGCTAATTCTGTAGACTGGGATCGCCGTGTAAATCATGACCCCAAGAAAAGCATTAGTTTATGAATACCTTGCGCTCCCTTCTGTCCCGCTGGACATGCTGGCTCACCTTTCTATCCATTGTTGATGACTATGTACAATGGGATACCAAACATCTTGGTCTCTTTTTGACGGGACCTATAAATATGAAACTTCATTTTAATTATGGTGATCCAGTGGATATCTACATCCATTATGTAGTTCACCTATTTACCTGGATTACAATCGGACTTATTTTGGATGGTCTTACGAATTACATTCGCAACTGGAGAAAACAGAACAGGAATGAAGCAACCTCACCTCAAAAAAAGCACAGTGGTAACAGCAAGTTTCCATCGTTACATAAAACGAACCGGTAAAGAAAAGTTTGGCCTTCGTGGCCTCTTCTTTACCGGTTTTTTATATACATTACAGAAAGAGTATTCTCCGCTATACGCTCTGGACGATGCGTTCAGCTCGGATCTGCACATCCCGAAGAAGAACTTTCTCATCTATCGTTAATAACTTCCGGTTTCGCATCAGTATCTTTCCATTTACAATGGTCGTGTCCACGTCTGCACCGCTCACGCCATAAGCCAGCAGTGACTCAAGCTGATGCAGCGGTGTCAGATGCGGTTTATTCAGGTTGATCAGGATAAGATCAGCTTTCTTACCTGGAGATAAGGTGCCAATCTCATGATCAAGCCGTAATAGCTTTGCACCATGAATCGTTGCCATCTTAAGCACCTCTTTTGCAGGCAGAATCGTGGGGTCGCCATATTGCAATTTCTGCATCCATGTGGCTGCCTTCATCTCTTCGAACATATCAAGTGTTGTTGCACTGCCCGCTCCATCCGTACCAAGTCCCACATTAACACCTTCTTGTTGCAGTTTATGAACAGGAGCGATCCCGCAGCCTAGCTTCAGATTACTAACCGGATTATGGGACACCCCGCCTTGCATCCCTTTGAGCAGCTGGATATCTGATTCGCTGAGATGCACACCATGAGCCAGCAGAACATGACACTGATCAAAAAGCCCAAGGGCATGCAAATATTCCGTAGGAGTCTGTCCATATTTCTGACGTATTGTTGATACTTCCTCCACCGTTTCCGCTAAATGAATATGAATGGGGATATCCCGCTCCTCAGCAAGTCTAATTACCTGACGTAAGGCGTCTGGCGGACAAGTGTAAGGGGCATGCGGGCCGAACATCGTCGTTATTCGTCCTTCTGCTTTTCCATGCCACTGATCGATCAGATCCAGCGCTTCTGCCATTCTTACTCCACCATCCGGTTCATGAAATACGAGTCCTCTCGTCAAGGAAGCCCTTATTCCCACTTCCTCTACTGTTTCTGCAATCGCATTCATATGAATGTACATATCTGCAAAAGTCGTTGTTCCCGATTTAATCATCTCTGCCATAGCGAGCCGTGCACCTGCCCGAATATCTTCTTCTGTCATATTCGCTTCGGCGGGCAGTATCTTCTGATCAAGCCAGTCCATCAGTTTCAGATCATCAGAATAAGCTCGCAGTAAGCTCATTGGACTATGCTGATGAGTGTTAATGAGTCCCGGCAGCACCGCAAATCCAGTCCCATCAATCACTTCATCTGCCTCATTTGCAGAGCAGTCTCCCCGTTTTATAATCCGATCTTGCTCAATAAGCAGATCTCCCTTATAAGGAGAGTCTTCTCCTTCCATCGTAACAAGCCAAGCATTCTCGATCTTTAGTCTCATCATCGTGACCTCCTTTGTAATACAAAGAAGCGTAAAGGATCACGCGGCGTGAAGGTCAACACCTAAACTTATAAATATCCTCTTACCGGGACCGCGTAGATAAAATGAAGTCTTTTCTGGATTTCTTCCGTCTTGGTCACGTATCCCTGTTCTTCTAAGAAGCCAGTTAACCGAGAACGATCGGCATAATAGGATTTTTCAATGTCTATGATGACATCGTCTCTCCCTTCTCCTCTGAGCATATGCAGATACTCTTCTCTCGCCTGACGGTTCTCAAACATAAAATCGACGATACCAATGCGTCCGTGGGGCTTCAGAATTCGCTTGATCTCAAGGAACGCAAGCAGTTTCTGATCTTCTGTAAGATGATGAAGAGCATAGCTCATTACCGCAAAATCAAATTGATAATCATCATAAGGAATCGCCAAAAAATTACCGAGCCTCACCTCATACCCCGGATGTTTGCGCTCTGCCTCTCTCAGCATGGCAATCGATTGATCCATCCCTTTCATCTCTGTTCCGTTCTCCATAAATAGTGCAGCTAAATTTCCTGTTCCTGTTCCGAGATCGACCCCTTTTTCCCCTTTCTGCGGATGAACTGCTTCAAGCACCCTTCGTAAGGCAGTACGGTAACTTGGATAGGCCCCATATTTCTGCTGAGTGCTCTCTACCCGTTCGTCATGATGTACGGCATGGGAGTCATAGTTCCAGTGGTCCCGCCAGTTCGTCCGCAGCTTTTTCGCATACCGCAGGCTGGCCGTCCATTCATAGATATCATCCCATTCCAGTTTCGCCTGCTCCTTCCCCTTTGCAATGATTCGGTCGGTCGTTTCGATGGAGTGCCGGATCTCTACCATCTGAGAAAACAAAACAGCTCTTTGCAGTTCCAGATGATGAAGAACATCCTCACTGTCCCCTGCCTCCATCTCAGCAAGTACACGTCCGATCTCTTCTAAAGACATTCCTACCTCTCTCAAGGAAACAATCGTTTGAAGTCTTGCTGCATCCTGTTCTGTAAACATCCGATATCCGCTGTTCTCCTGCTTTACAGGTGTGATTAGACCTTTTTCCTCATAATAACGAATTGCTCTTGCCGATATTTGAAGCCGTTCTGAAATATCCTTAATCAGCAACAGATCCATATCCTCACCCCTTCATAAAATCAGTATAAACGTTCACGTTACGTGAAGGTATAGAAGTAGAACTTAGCATGATTTTTTCCGCGAAGGCAGTTACCTTTCTTTGTTCAATGAAATTCCATTTTATCTGTGTTTGTAATCACAAGGCAGGCAGTAGGGAGATGGTAACTTTAAAGATGTAAACAAGAACAAAGGGAAGCTTTTATATATAGATTGAATCAATTTCATAATACCTTTAGTTGCTTTAATCAGGAGTATATATAGATCAAAATGGTTTTATTTGTCTATATATAGTTACAAATTTATCATTTTAATGAGTTATGAAATTGATTCAGACAGGGGTGAAATCATGAGTGAATTAATTAATAACCGTGAACATGGAGTTTCTGCTGATCGAGCGGCTCGGATAAATATACTCAAGGATATTATTAAAGAGCTGCACCATGGGAAAAGTGTGGAGGAAGTAAAAGAAAAATTCAATCAAGCGGTTGGGGAAATATCAGTTGATGAAATTTCGGAGCTCGAGCAAGTTCTCATGCAGGAGGAAGGAATACCGGTAACGGAAGTACAAAGGCTGTGCAGTGTGCATGCGGCGGTATTCAAAGGTTCCATCCAAGATATTCACAGACCTAACAAACCTGAAGAACAGCCCGGACATCCTGTGCATACCTTTAAAATGGAGAACAAGGAAATTGATCAACTTGCCAATTTCAAAATCGCCCTGCATCTGGATCGTTTTCTTAAGGACCAATGTGAAGCAAATCGCCTTCAACTACTGGAGGATTTCAGTCTCCTGTATGATGTAGACAAACACTACAGCCGCAAAGAAAATTTACTGTTTCCTTTCCTCGAAAAATACGGAATCTATGGACCAACGAAAGTAATGTGGGCGGTAGATGACGGTATTCGAATTGGAATAAAAGAAGTGAAACAGAAACTCACTACTTTTGATGGCAATGCCGAAGCATTAGTAGACCTGGCAAAACGTGTCTTAACCGAAGTCACAGAAATGATCTATAAAGAGGAACATATTTTATTACCTATGGCTCTCGATAAATTGACAGAAGATGAATGGCTTCAGATCGCTGCCCAAAGTGAAGAAGTCGGGTATTGCCTGACTGCACCCGATCAAGTGTGGATTCCCGAAAGAGCAGCGGAACCTGGCACTGATACGGGAGTAGAATCTTCTCCGCTGCAAGAAGGATTTGTCCGAATGAGCACAGGCATTTTATCAGTTAAACAGCTCGAGACGATTCTCAACCATTTACCGGTCGACCTCACTTTTATCGATGAGAATGACATCGTACGATATTTTTCACAGGGGCCAGAAAGAATCTTCGTTCGGACCAAGGCGGTCATCGGCAGAAGTGTTCAGAACTGCCATCCTCCGCAAAGTGTTCATGTCGTAAATCAGCTGCTTGCTGATTTCAAAGCAGGTGTCAAAGATTCAGAAGATTTCTGGATTCCTTTTAAAGATAAATTTGTCTATATCCGCTATTTCGCCGTAAGAGATGAAGAAGGAACCTATTTAGGTACACTAGAATTCACTCAAAATATTAAACCGATTCAGGAACTAACAGGTCAAAAACGGATACTCTCTGAGTAAGTAAGGGGGAAACCCGACCAATTGAACATTTCCTGGACCGCAGATAAAAATAAGCCCAGAACTCCTGATCAGGAGTTCTGGGCTTATTTCGTCTTCATTACATCAGGAACGTTCCTATCACGAAGGATACCCCGATAATGATGGAGCGCAGTAATTGGGCCACCGCCATATTCCCCTTTTCAATCTCTTCACACACTTTAATAGTTTGGGATTAGACTATGATCTTTCTAGGAAATTTCTATTACTTATGGAGCAGGGCTAAAAAGTTAGAAGCCAGTTCTCCCGCAGGCAGCGGCCGGCTGTAATAGTAACCTTGGATTTCACTGCAATTACTCGCAACTAATATATCAAGTTGATCCTTTGTTTCAATTCCTTCTGCAATAACGTCCATCTTTAAATGCTGAGCCATGGAAATAATGGATGCTACAATGGCCTTGTCATTGTCACTCACAGCGATGTCCTGGATAAAAGAACGATCAATTTTCAGTTTGTTAATCGGGAACATTTTCAAGTAACTAAGAGAGCTGTATCCTGTCCCAAAATCATCGAGACTGATCCGTATTCCAAGACTTGATAACTCCTTAAGAATTTCACTCGATGTTTCCGCATCCATCATCATACTTTCCGTAATCTCGAGTTCCAAATACGCCGGATGAAGTCCCGTCTCTTCTAATATTTTCTTAATATCTCTCGCAAGATTCGGCTGATAGAATTGTTGTGATGATAGGTTTACAGATACCGGAATTAAAGGTCCTCCTTCTTCATGCCATTTATGCATCTGACGGCAAGCTTCACGAAGCACCCAAGTTCCAAGGTTGGTAATGAGACCAATCTCTTCTGCAACAGGAATAAATAAAGCAGGCGACAGTATTCCCTTCTCTGGATGATTCCATCTCACCAACGCTTCTACCCCGATCAGCTTTGTATCCTCTGCGTGGAACTGAGGCTGATAATAAAGCTCAAACTCTTCTCTCTCAATCGACTTCCGGAGTTCCCCCTCAAGTTCGACTCGTTCCGTGATTTGAGCATTAAGCTCATTAGAGAAAAAATGAAAACTGTTTTTCCCCTGTTTTTTCACTTCATACATGGCCATATCTGCATTTCGCTGCAGCTGTACGGCATTGATTCCATGCTGCGGATAGATCGCAATTCCAATGCTGGCCGTAACATAATATTCGTTATCCTTAAGCTGATAAGGCAAACCCATTTCCTTAATAATCTGTTCAGCCAAAATAGCTGCTTCTCCTTCGTTCATATCGTCTTTTAGCAAAATAGCAAACTCATCTCCACCCATACGTGAGACGACGGCATTCTCTCCAGCTAAGCTTTGTTTAATACGCTTACTCATCTGCTGTAAGAACAAATCACCATATGCGTGTCCAAGAGAGTCATTAATGACTTTGAACCGATCCATATCCATGACCATTACGACAAAGGAATTGCCGCTGTCCTGTTGCTCTATAATCATTTCCGATAAATCCTGATTGAACATCCTCCGATTTGGGAGTCCGGTGAGCTCATCATGAAAGGCAAGAAAATGGTTTCTTTCCTTCGTTCTTTTTTCCTCCGTTACGTCTCTTGCAATGATGTAGTTTCCCATCACGTTTCCATCTACAAGAACAGGGGCATTCACCATACTCAGGTCTATTTGATCTCCGCTTTGATGGTAGATAGCTGATTCATAGCCGAGAATTTCTCCTTTGGATGAGCGTAGATACACTTCTCTTAAATATTCATGCTGATCTAACACAAAAATAGAAAGAATCGAGCTGATGGGTTTACTTTTATAATTTTCTTCTTTAATTCCCATGATTCTTTCGGCAGCTGGGTTGAATCCAATGATCATATGTTCTGAATTAATAGAGATAATGCCGTCCTGATTACTTTCATATAAGGACTTATACCATTTCTCGCTTTCTTGTATCGCCATCTCCTGACGAACAAACCGTCTTGATATATACAGCCCTAGAAGAGAGAGCGCAAGTGTAAGTAATGAGCCTATGGAAATAAAATAGGCGAGCCATTCTTGCTGAATCATCATTGCTGCGGATTCATGATTATGACTTTCTTCATAGCGGGCTCCTGCCATCCCCGTGTAGTGCATTCCAGCAATACCAACCCCCATTAACAAAGCACTTCCAAACTTCTTTCCTCGTTCTCTATACTTTTTATCACCAAGGAAATAGAAAGTGAGTCCTAGAGCAGTAATTGACGCAGCAAAGGCGATTACAATGGACAAAATGAAAAATAGCGGATCATACGTTATCTTAAGTTCGACCGCCTCCATCCCAATGTAATGCATCGCTGAGATACCTAACGCAAAAAGTGAAGCTCCCGCCAGCAATCTTCTTTTGGATAACTTCTTATGGACAACAATATAGAGAGCAATAAATGAAGCAACAATAGCAACGATGACAGACGTGATAATAATCTCAAGATTATAGGAAACGGGAACCGTAAAGTTGCTAGCAAGCATGCCGACAAAGTGCATCGACCAGATACCCATCCCCATAACAACAGCACCATATAGTAGCCAAAGTCCGTAACTCTTCCCTCTGGAGCTACTAATGGTCTTGGCTAGATTCAGAACATTATACGAAGCGAATACAGCAATAACAAAAGAGAAAAAAACAAAAATGTGATCATAAGAATTATGTATATGTTCTATTTCCATGGACAACCTCTTCCGCAAGTGGCAATCGCCACTCAAAAATTACGTACATGGATAATATATCGACCTTGTGAACGTAAAATGTAACCTTTGATACCGTGGGATGACCAATTTATACGAGAGTATTCGTTTATGTAAAAAAAGAGCATTATCTGCCTGGCGTTCATACCAGACAAAACAATGCTCTCCTTCTCTCACAACAGAAAAAACAGATTCTTACTAGGCTATCGTAAATCGACTCATCCGAACGCCTTTTGGAAGAATAATATAAACATCCTGCACTCCTGCTACTTCAGTAAGTGTAGTAAATGCCGTCTGCCAGCCCTGTACTCCTTTGGCTGCAACTTCTACCGTACCTGCAAGAGTTCCGTTTGGCGCGCCAAGACGAATCTCAATCTCAGCATCTGTAAATTCGCTGGATAAACGTCCGGTAAAGCCAACACTTCCCTCTCCAAAATCAGCCCCTTGGTAAAGTACCCAGCTGATTTCTTCTAAAGATCGTACACAACTTCCGCTTTCTTTACACTCATCCAGATCTACCCCGCTGTAGTCATCGTAATTCTCAGCGCGTGTTTCGAGTGCTAAATTCCGGGCAGGGATGACTTCACCCTCCACCTGAATGTCAGCAGAAACCTGAATATCTGCAGATGATTTACCAATAAGAATACGATAGTTGCCTGTCTCTACACAGTATTTGCTTCGTGTTACATCCCAGAATGCAAGCTCAGAAGCCGGCAGTTCGAAGGTAACGGTCTGGGTCTCCCCTGGTGCCAAGTGGATACGTCGGAATCCTTTCAGTGTCTTGAGCGGACGCTTCACACGGGACTCATTCGCACGAATGTAGAATTGAACGACTTCATCACTTGGAACCTGACTTTCATTCGTAATATCTACACTTACCGTAATAAGATCTTCTTCACTGAACTCACTAGCACTCAGTTTAAGATTGTCGTACTTGAAAGAAGCATACGTTAACCCATGCCCAAATGGATACAGCACATCACCTTTGAAATACTGATACGTTCTTTCCGATTTGATAATGTCATAATCTTTGATATGAGTCAGTTGATCTTCCGATTTGTACCAAGTCATATTCAGTCTGCCTGCCGGAGCATAATCACCGAATAAGACATCAGCAATGGCATTTCCGATTTCCTGTCCTGCATGAGATGTATATACGATCGCAGGAATGTTCTCCTCTACCCAGTTCATCGTAAATGGATAGGCTCCAACGACAACAACGACTGTATTTGGATTCACTGCATAAACGGCTTCTAACAGACGTTGCTGCGATTCAGGAAGCTCCAGACTTGGACGGTCAATCTCTTCTTTTCCGTTAATCAGCGGGTTATTCCCTACAAAAACGATGGCTGTATCGGCCGATTTAGCTGCTTCAACTGCCTCAGCAATGCCATCAGATATCAATTCAAGTTTAAATTTCTCTTCCGTTCCGAATTCACTAATTGATTCGTTCACAGCGAGAGCTGCAATATCGCCACTTGGAGCTGTCACTTTTTTGTCGTTCCAAGTACTCATTCCTACCGTTCCATCTTCTTGCGGTAACAGATGAAGAATTTCTTTTACGAACCAGCCGTATGCTTCATCCGCGGATGCAGTTAACTGCTCTTCGTCAGATGTAAGTAGTTTGCCGCTCGATTCCGCACGCAGAGTTACACTCCCGAATCCCCAATCCGATAAAATAAACGTCTCTGCTGCTCCATTTGCTACTACAGAAGCTTTCTCCCCATCTAGTACACCCAGCGCTTTGCCACTCGCAACAGAAGTAAGGGTTATGCGATCATTCGCATCACAGTATTGTACTTGTTTACCTGCAAGCTTCTTCTGAATGGCCTCAAGTGGCGTCACTTTATACGGAAGGGTACCTGCATACCAATCCCGAAGGACCACACCGCCAAGTTCACCAATAACGGCTACATTTTGCAGCTTCTCCTTGTTCAGCGGCAACGTGTTCCTTTCATTTTTCAAAAGAACCATTTGTTTCCTCGCAGCCTTCAATGATAATGCTTTTGCTTCTTCTGTCATTAATGCTTCCTCACCAATAGAGGCATATGGATTCAACTCATCTGGATCAAATTCCCCTAGGCGGAAGCGCACACGGAATGTATTAAACAGTGCTTGATCAAGATCTGATTCTGTCAGTGCCTCCATCAGGAGTCCTTCTCTTATTGCTTTTTTAGATAATTCCGCATCATCTGTAATACTGTCAATGCCGGCATGGATTGATTCTACTACTCCCGGTGTATGAGAATCATAATACTTGTGGTCGTTGAGAATGCCCATCACATCACCTGCATCGCTGACAATAAAGCCGTCCATTCCCCATTCACCTTTAACTACTTCTTTGACAAAAGGGTGCAGCAGTGCCGGCGTTCCATTAATGGAATTGTAAGCTGTCATCATAGACTGGGCTCCGCCTTTTAGGAAAGGCTTCTCAAAAGCTTTCAAATAATATTCACGCATATTTCTAGGATCAATACTTGAAGACCCGCTGCCGCGATCTACTTCATTATTGTTAGCTAGGAAATGCTTCAATGTCGCTATCGATTTATAATATTTAGGGTGATCTCCTTGCATACCTTTGATTAGGCTCGTTGTCAGTTCACCTGTAAGCTCAGGATCTTCTCCGTATGCTTCTTCATTACGTCCCCATCTTGGGTCTCGCTCCATATCCACCGTAGGTGCCCACAAGGTCAGCCCGTTCACTTCTGGATTCCGTTTGTAGAACACCCTTGCTTCATCACCAATAACAGAACCGATCTCTTCCATTAGTTCCGTATCCCACGTATGAGCGAGACCTACCGGCTGTGGAAAGCTCGTCGCTTCACCCAGCCAAGCGAGACCATGAGCCGCTTCGGTCCCATGTTTGTAAGCGCCTACACCAAGCCGCTCAATAGCAGGCTGGTATTGCAGCATCGATTCTATTTTTTCATCAAGAGTAAATCTTGATATTAGGTCTTTTACACGCAGATCTACATCAAGCTCTATATCTTGAAAAGGAAATTGCACCGCTTTTGTCATGTTTTATTCTCCTTTGATTATCAAATTGGTCACTTGTCTGCCTACCAATATCAACAAAATTGAACCGCTTACAATACCATGGAATGAAATCCACTAAAACGTTTTAGATTAGCCTCTATTATAAAGGTTCTTCTGTAAAAATAATAGGCAAAAAAGCACACAGTGGATTTATTTCTAAAATATATTCATACGCAGAGTTTCTATTTATATGCTGGTGGTAATAATTGAAAAATAGACTCGTATGTACCCTGAACGAATATAAATAGGAGGTTTTTTGCTGTGAATAACCATATCGAACCTTGGTCCGCTACCGAGCTGCCCAAAACTCCAGAATCCTTGTGGCGCGATACCACTCCTCTGCCTACCTTTCCTAAACTGCAAGAAAATCTAGTAACGGATGTTACGATCGTCGGAGCTGGCATCACCGGTATAACTACCGCTTATCTTCTCGCTAAAGAAGGATACAAAGTGACCTTGATCGAGGCAGGCATGGTCCTTAATGGAACAACAGGACACACCACCGCTAAGATTACTTCCCAGCACGGTCTGATCTATAACGAACTTTTGCAACATTTTGGCTTTGAAAAAGCACGGCTGTATTATGAAGCGAATGAAGAAGCCCTGCGTTTTATCCGCAGTGTCGTCACAGAAATGGAGATTGACTGCCAATTAAGTGAAGAGAATGCGTATATCTATCTTCAAGCAGAAGATGAGAAAGAGCAAAAGAAAATAGAGGATGAATATGAGGCTTACAAACAGCTCAGTATTCCGGGTGTATGGCATGACCGCCTAACGATTCCTGTCCCAGCGGTATGCGGCATCAGTCTGCCAAATCAGGCGCGATTCCATCCACTACAGTATCTTAAGCGATTAACGGAGGAGCTTGTCAGCCTCGGCGTTCAAATCTATGAAAAAACGACGGCAGCGAACCTCGAAGAAAACGAAGATCATGTAAAAGTCTTTTTAGAAAATGGAGACCATCATATCACAAGTAAATATGTAGTGTCCGCAAGCCACTTCCCTTTTCATGATCCAAGACTATATTTTGCCCGTATGCATGCTGAACGCTCTTATGCGATTGCCATCGAACCGGAAACCTCCTATGAAGGGGATATGTATATTAGCATCGATACACCGGAACGATCCCTGCGCTCTGTGCAGTATGGTGATAAAAACCTGCTTATTGTTGGCGGCGAGAATCACAAAACAGGACAAGGCATCAGCACACATGAGCATTATGAGGAACTTCTCAAATTTGCCGGCGAGCATTTTGGTGTCAAAAAAGTATATTTCCGCTGGTCAGCACAAGACCTGATTACGATAGATAAGGTACCTTTCATCGGTCCCATTGGAGGAGCTTACAACCGAGTATTTGTGGGAACTGGATATGCCAAATGGGGCATGACAACGGGGACCGTTGCAGGAAGACTTCTTACCGATCTTATCATGAAGAGAAGCAATCCTTATGCAGAGTTATATGATCCTGGCCGGTTTAAAGCAGATCCATCGATCAAAAATGTGCTCAAAGAAAACTTGAATGTGGTAAAAGAATTGATTACAGGAAAAGTAGATCTTTCTCATCCTAAATTAGGTGATCTGGGGACAGACGAAGGCTCCGTTGTGTGGCATGAAGGAAAGCGGGCAGGTGCTTATAAAGATCCCGAAGGCAAAGTACATCTTGTAGACCGTACATGTACTCATCTTGGATGTGAAGTCGAATGGAATTCGGGGGAACGTTCCTGGGATTGTCCATGCCATGGCTCCCGTTATTCCTATGATGGAACGGTCATGGAAGGTCCTGCTTCCGAACCTCTAAAAAAACTGGACGCTTAGCGTCTTCATGAGCTGAGCTGAATAACCATTCACCTTTAAGAAACGCATACAAAAAGGTCGCAACTTAAGTTCGAAAGAAATACCGAACTTAGGTTATGACCTTTTTTCTACTGGATAATTAATATTTATTTGAGTTCTGAATTAAGATAGGCCTCTTCATCTGTTTGTTCTTGTCCCTCCACCGAAGAATGCCGATCCCTATAATCCCACTTTTTTAGCTTTACCAAGTAGGACATGCGGATTAAAGATCGCACGAGCATTTGAATACTCCCTAGTATAAACATAATAGAACCGATCACTTTTAAATCTGGATAGAAGAGAAAAAAACTACCGACCAAATACAAAATGGCCGTTACGATCTCACTCGCCATATGTGCCGTTTCGTATCGATTTCTTATTTCAATTCTTTTTTTAACAAGTGAATTTTTCTTTCGATGTAAATGTACACGAAACCCTCTTTTTTTCCCTGAAGGGTTGCGTGAAGTTTCCTCTTTATGAATATCCGTATGAATTTTACCTTTCACGTTCCATCCCTCCTTCTGCAAATTTACCCGAATGGCACAGGATCAAACGATATTCACGATGTTTTCACACTTAAAAAGTCATGGGCAAAAGATTGTATTTTCTAAATTTTGTATTTATAGGTAGTAAATGATGTGCAGTAGTGTATAATAAACAGTACATAGTATAGAACATTAGTTTACGTTATTTCATAACATGAAAGGAACTCATAGGATGAATGTGAATACTCAGTTTAAAAAGGGCGTACTCGAGCTGTGTGTCCTCGTCCTAATCCATCGCAGAGACCGTTATGGATATGAACTGGCTCAAGCTGTATCTAAGCATATTGAAATTGCAGAAGGTGCCTTATATCCCCTCCTCAGACGGCTTGTATCCGATGGATACTGTACAACTTATCTTCAAGAATCTACCGAAGGACCTCCAAGAAAATATTACAGACTTACAGAGACGGGCTTACGCTATATGCATGTACTACAGTCTGAATGGAATGACTTTGTAGACAGCGTCAGCTCCCTGCTGAAGGAAGGAGAAGCAAATGAATAGGCTTCAGTTTATGAACAGAATGAAAGAAGGACTGTACCCACTTGAGGCTCAGGAACGAGCAGAACTACTCAGTGACTACGAGCAGCATTTTGATATGGGATTGTCCGAAGGTAAAAGCGAAAAAGAGATTGCCGTTGAACTAGGGAATCCAGAGGATTTAATAAAGGAGGCACTGGGTGACCGTTATTTTCAAGATAGAAAACTTTTCCCGCAGGGCCGAGTTCACGATGAAGAGCTGATCTCATACAATAAGTCACCACAAGGATCTCCTTCTATTCCGAAAGGAACATCTAGCCATAGAACGACTCCGCGCTTCTTTAGAGCAACCGGATTGGTATTCTTGAATCTCCTTCTTGCCTTGCCGATCATTGCAACCATTTGGGCTCTGTGGATCTCATTTGCTGGAATATCGGTATCCGGAATTCTCGCTCCCGGGCTTGCCATTCTTGATTTTATTATCGTTCATAAGCAAGTGGTGCTCCCCGAACTTTTTGTCAGCCTTGTTTTTTTTGGAATCGGTATTTTGGTTGGGATCTTCGCTCTTCGGCTTATGAAAAGACTAGGAAGATGGACTGCAGGATATTTCAAGTGGAACCAAACAGTACTGAAAAGAAAGGATAATTGATATGAAAAATGCCATACGGCTTGCCATTCTTTGCATTGTGGTCGGTCTCGTCGGAGTTACCTTCTTCGGATATGATTTCGGTGACAAACGTGAAGACTATGACCAAAAGCTAAGCTTCGATGCTGCGAACGTTAATTCCCTGCTAGTCCAAACAGAAGATAGCACTAACATCGTATTTACTTCAACAAACGACGATCAGGTTTCCGTTCATTTTAAAGGAAAATGGAACCCAGATACCATAGAGCAGCTAAACCAACTTCAGCCAGAAAACGAACTTCTAACGATTAATACCCGCTCAAAAAATTCTTTCTCCTTTTTTAGCTTTTCCACCGATTTCAGTAGAAATGTAATGGAGATTTCCGTTCCCAAACAAAAAAGACTTACGGAATTCACTCTTGAAATTGTCTCAAGCGATCAGGATATCACCGGTCTTAATGCAGAGCGAATTACGCTTACGTCTACCTCAGGTAATCTGAATTTGAACAATATCAACGCCAATGAGTTGTCTGCAAAGCTCACTTCTGGCGAGGTGAAAGCAAATCAGGTGAAGGTTGCTGAAGCTGCCAGCTTAGAACTCACTTCTGGAAACGTAAACCTTAGCTCCATAGAGGCTGATGAAATTACGATGAAGCTGCAGTCAGGCGATGTTAAGATCGAAGATATGCATGCTGATGTGAAGGCAAACCTTACTTCGGGCAATTTTAAGGTTAACGGTCTATCTGGCGAGGCAACCATTCGTGTGAAATCAGGGGATATTCATCTTGTCCAAGACACTGCAGATAACTTAGACATTGAAACGATCTCAGGAAATATCAATGTCGTCGCTGCTAGTGACTTTGCTGGATTTTTTGATGCGCAAGCCGTATCAGGTAATGTGCGTACCCCAGACTCTTTGCGAACAGGAACGGAACTCATAAAGATACGTGCCACTTCAGGCAATATCAACATTACACAGCCCTAATATCCCCCTACTCTACCATCTTTGTATGCATAAGCCCTTATTCATCCATACTAAAGCCAATCTGAGCTAAAGAAGGAGGCTTTACGTTCTAATGGATTTACTAAGCGGCAAACTGTACTGGCCGACTACCGTAACTAATCCTAAATCTTACCCGCCACTGACCGAGGATATCGTATGTGATGTACTCGTAATTGGCGGGGGGAGTTCGGGAGCACAAGCTGCCTATCTTCTTGCCAAAGAAGGTTTACAAGTTGTGGTGGTAGACCAGCGGCGAATTGGTGAGGGAAGTTCCAGCACGAACACAGCGCTGATCCAATATGCAGGCGATAAAAGTTTCGTTTCCCTTGCCAATACGTTCGGCGAAGAAATAGCGGCCAGGCATCTAAAGCTATGTGAGCAGGCTATTCATGATATTGAAATGACGTGCAGTCAACTGCCGGTAGATGCTGATTTTGTTCGCAGGGACAGCCTGTATTATGCAAGTTACGAGGAAGATATCCCCGCTCTCGAACAAGAGCATAAACTGCTTAGCAAATACGGGTTTCATGTGGATCGCTGGGATGAAGAGAAAATTAGCAGTCACTTTCCTTTTCGTAAACAAGCAGCACTTTACTACTATGACGATGCAGAGATGAATCCACTAAAATTCATTTATGGGCTCCTTGAAGCAGTAGAAAAGGTGGGCGGTAAAGTATGGGCCGAGACTCAGGTTACCGGACACCGTTTTGAAGAAGATTCAGCTATCTTTTATACGAAGAATCGGCATCAGATCAAAGCAAAGCATGTGATTATTGCTGCTGGATATGAGAATCAAGAATTTAAAGTAGAAAAAAATGCAGTTATAAACAGCTCCTATGCTGTTATTACAACGCCTGTACCGGATTTATCTAGTTGGTATAAACGGACGCTTATATGGGAGACAGCCCGCCCGTATATATACCTGCGAACCACACCAGACGATCGGGTTATTATTGGCGGAATGGATAAGGATACTGCATATGCCTCCACTCGAGACTCGAAGATTCTTCACACCCGCGATAAGCTGATGAAAGAACTTTTCAAGCTCTTCCCTGATCTTCAGGCTGAACCTGAATTTTATCTGGGCGCATTTTATGGCGGAACTCATGACGGACTGCCGATCATAGGACAATACGAGGAGTATCCTCACTGTTATGTCGTTATGGGTTATGGAGATAACGGAACGGTGTACAATGCCGTGCTGTCCCGTATTTTGCGTGATGTAATTGTCAAAGGTTCTAATCCGGATCTTGGAATCTATCTTCAAAATAGACCCCGTGTAAATTCACCTTGATTTACTTAGGCTTTTACCTCCCTCTGGCTATTTAGTCAGAGGTTCTTCTGATTTCCACAGATTTATTTTGTATAATTTGTCTTATATATAACTATAGGAGGCGAAAAAATGACGAATCACACAAAACTCGGTAAATCAGATCTTTTAGTAAACCCAATCGGACTTGGAGCAAACGCAGTGGGAGGGCATAACTTATACCCTAACCTGAATGAGGAACAGGGCAAGGACGTCGTTCGCACAGCGATTCAGAATGGGGTTAATCTCCTGGATACCGCATTTATTTATGGCCCTGGACGTTCCGAAGAGCTAACTGGTCAGGTTATCAAGGAGCTCAAAGCTCGCGATCAGGTCGTGATTGCCACAAAAGGTGCCCATGATGAAAATAATGATTATAAACCAAACAACAAACCAGAATTTCTAAAAAAACAAGTCGAAGACAGCCTCAAACGCTTACAGACCGATTACATAGACCTCTACTATATTCATTTTCCAGATGAACATACACCCAAAGATGAAGCCGTAGGTATGTTACAACGTCTAAAAGACGAGGGAAAAATTCGTGCTATTGGGGTATCTAACTTCTCGATCGATCAGCTCAAAGAAGCGAATAAGGACGGTTATGTTGATGTACTTCAATCCGAATATAATCTATTAAATCGGGAAGTAGAGAAAGAAATTCTCCCTTATACAGCAGCAAACCAAATTACCTTTATTCCTTATTTCCCACTGGTATCTGGACTTCTGGCAGGTAAATATAATAAAGACACAACATTTGATGATCTCAGAAAAAACAATCCACAGTTCCAAGGTGAACAGTTTGTGAGAAACTTGGACAAAGTCGAGCAACTTCGTACAATTGCAGATGCTAAACAGGTAGAAGTGGCTCATCTTGTTCTCGCCTGGTATCTTACTCAGCCGTCTGTAGATGCGCTCATTCCAGGCGCGAAACGTCCAGAACAAGTGGTTAATAATTTAAAAGCCCTTGATGTGAAACTATCCCAGGCAGAAATCACGGAGATTGGTCGTATCTTTTCCTAATGATTCTCTTTCTTTCTCTTCTTTTAGCGAATTAATATTGAAAACAGTGCGGTGCAGTGCATCGCGCTGTTTTTTTATGTGTCATAAAGGGATAGAGAAGCAATAAAATATAATGTACAATAGAAAATATTTACATTTTTGTTTATGAGATGTTTATAATGACTCCCTTCCTCACCCAACAACAAATGTAAAAGGAGTGTTATCTATGTCCCAGCGGATCGGTACCGCCGATAATCTTTTCACCCTTGCCTACAGAAAGTTATTCTCGCGCTACAAAATCCAGCTTTATGCCTCTCATAATGAAGAGGATTTCCATAAGAAGCTCTTAAATCTCAATGCCCACTATATCGATTACAAGACTAATATTGTGGGCACGGGCAAACAGAAGTCCCCTTCCGAAGCCAATACCGTATACGAAATTTATGTCAAAAAAAATGATTATTCACTTGCAGAGCTCGCCATGAATACAGCAGCACACCGGTAACAAATAAAAGGGATAAATCTGTAGTTCTACAAAGAAACTACGTCGGTTCATCCCTCTCTACTTTAAAAACAAAGAATAAAAACAAAAAACCTTATCCACATGTGGATAAGGTTTTTTGACTATCTATATATACACAGGTTATCCCCACTATTCACTTCGGGTGCATTTTGAAGATAAGGAACAGATCATTGTAATGAGCGAGCATTCGTTTGCCAAGGTTATCATAAACCTCGAGCTTTTCCGTCAATTCCTCATTCGGATAGAAACGTTCATCACTTGAAATTTCTTCGGGAAGAAGTTTCAGCGCCTCAGCATTAGGTGTCGAGTAACCAACATACTCTGCATTGCGCGCAGCATGCTCTGGATCTAACATGAAATTGATAAATTGATGTGCACCTTCTATATTGCTCGCTGTCTTAGGAATGACCATGTTATCAAACCACAGATTCGAGCCTTCTTCCGGTACCACAAAATCGAGCTTCTCATTCTCATCCATAATCTCCGAAGCATCACCCGACCAAACTAGACCAACCGCACCTTCTTCGCCTGCTAGCAGCATCTTAATCTCATCTCCGACGATCGCTTTTACGTTAGGTGTCAGCTTAGACAACTTCGTGAGTGCTTCTTGTAGATGCTCTTCGTTCGTATCATTTAGAGAGTAATGAAGACTGTTCAGGCCCATCCCGATGACTTCACGAGCTCCGTCCACAAGCAGAATTTGATTCTTCAGACTCGGGTCCCACAGATCGTCCCAACTCTCAAATGTAAGATCAGTTAATTCTGGATTATATACAATCCCTACTGTTCCCCAGAAATAAGGAATCGAATACTTGTTACCTTCATCGAAAGAAAGGTTCATGAACCTGCTATCGATATTTTTAAGGTTCGGGAGCTTCGAATGATCGAGAGGAATCAGCAGATCCTCCTCTTTCATTTTGCTAATTGCATATTCCGAAGGGATCACGACATCATAAGTCGTTCCTCCTTGCTGAATTTTGGTCATCATCGCCTCGTTGGAGTCAAACGTCTGATAAACAACCTTCATCCCACTTTCTTCTTCAAACTCGGCGATCAGCTCCGGATCAATGTAATCTCCCCAGTTATAAATGGTAAGTGTGTTACCGCCAGAATATCCTGCACTAGAGTTCAGTACCGAGGTAAAATACATGAGGCCAAAAGCCACGATCAGCACAAGACTAAATGTCTGTACCAGTTGCTTCATGGTCTCAGCCCCTTTCCTTGAAGCTTATTATTGCGTGTATTAATGAAGTAGTATCCTACTACCAAGATAATGGTCAGTAAGAACAACAGCGTCGATAACGCATTAATGGACAGTGATACCCCTTGTCTTGCTCTCGAGTAGATCTCTATCGATAGCGTTGAGAATCCATTCCCGGTAACAAAGAAAGTAACCGCGAAATCATCCAGTGAATAGGTCAGGGCCATAAAGAAACCAGCAAAAATACCAGGCTTCACAAAAGGTAAAATAACTTTGGTAAGCACCTGCCAACTCGATGCCCCCAGGTCACGTGCAGCATCAATAAGTGTAGGACTCATCTCTTGCAGCTTAGGCAGTACCATGATCACGACAATCGGTACACTAAACGCAATATGTGATAAGAGCACCGAGCTAAATCCTAACTGGATCCCCAGCATCGTGAAGAAGATGAGGAATGAAGCACCGATAACTACATCAGGACTTACAATGAGTACATTATTTAGAGACAACAGCGTATTTTTAGTGCGCTTCCGGCGTACTTGATGAATAGCTAGTGCACCTGCCACCCCCAAGATCGTGGAAGCTACCGCAGATAAAAGCGCGATAACAAAGGTATTGAGCACAATGATCAGCAGCCGCGTATCCGCGAATACTTCCTCGTACCACTCCAGGGTAAAGCCTTCAAAGTTCTGCATCGTTCCGCCACTGTTGAATGAATAGTAGATCAAATAAAAGATCGGCATGTACAGGATGGCAAAAACAATAAACAGATATACATTTGACAGCTTACTATTTCTTCCCATGAGGTACACCCCGCTTTCCACGTCCGCTAATAAACATGATGGCAATCATTATGATGATGAGGAAGACGGCGATCGTTGCTCCCATTCCCCAATCTTGTGTTACTAAGAAATGCTGTTCAATTGCGGTACCGAGGGTGATTACCCGGTTTCCGGCAATAAGTCTTGTAATCATAAACAGCGATAAAGCTGGAATAAATACAGCCTGTATCCCTGAACGTACTCCGCTTAATGTCAGCGGAAAAATAACACGCCGGAATGTTGTCCATGAAGAAGCCCCCAGATCTCGAGCTGCATAGATAAGGGAAGGATTCAGCTCTTCAAGCGCATTAAAGATCGGCAGAATCATAAATGGTATAAAGATATATACGGATACGAAAACAAAGCTAAAATCCGTAAATAGAATCTGCTGCGTACCGATTCCAATCGTTTCGAGTATTGCGTTGGCAAATCCGTACGTGCCAAACAGACCAATAAATGCATATGCCTTGAGCAAGAGATTAATCCAACTCGGCAAAATAACGAGTAACAACCATAACTGTTTATGTTTCGTTTTCGTAAGTAAATAAGCTGTTGGATACGAAATGAGCAATGCAAACACAGTAATCAACAGCGCATACCAGAATGAGCTGAGTGTCATTTTCAGATATACAGGTGTAAAGAATTTTACGTAATTCTCAAACGTAAATTGACCTTCTACATTGAAGAAGGAGTAATACACAATTAACAGAATCGGAGCAACGACGAAGAAAATGATCCAAAACATGTAGGGGATCAGGTAGAAGTTGCGGTTTTTTAAACTACGATTCATGATTTACCCCTTGAACCTTAGCCTCCGAAATCTTCTCCGCATCCTCAAGGTTAGATTCATATGATTCCAGTCGCTTATCAAATTCTTCTTCCGTCTCACCAAAGCGCATAACATGAATAGCTTCTGGATCAAAATAAAGACCGATTCTTTCACCTACTGTAGCGCGCTTTGTAGAATGTACAAGCCATTCGTTGCCCATATCATCATAACTTGAGATTTCATAGTGCACGCCGCGGAATAGCTGGGAGTCTACTCTCACCTGAAGTTTTCCTCGCTCAGGTGTTGTGATCTCCAAATCCTCTGGGCGAATTACAATCTCAATCGGTTCGTCAGGTCTAAGCCCTTGGTCAACACACTCATATGTCTTCCCTGCAAACTCAACTAAGAAATCTTGTTTCATCTTGCCTGCAACAATGTTGGATTCTCCGATAAAATCAGCTACAAATCGGTTAATCGGTTCATCGTAAATATCAAGCGGTGTTCCACTTTGCTGAATGACGCCTTCATTAAGTACGAAGATTTCATCTGACATAGCAAGTGCTTCTTCCTGGTCATGAGTTACAAAAATAAAGGTAATGCCCAGACGTTGCTGAAGTTCACGAAGCTCATATTGCATTTCTGTACGCAATTTGAGGTCAAGCGCAGACAAAGGCTCGTCCAGCAGAATGATCTCTGGTTCATTAACGATCGCTCTAGCAATCGCTACCCGCTGACGTTGACCGCCAGACATTTCAGTAATCTCCCGGTTCCCATACCCAGCCAGGTTGACGAAACGAAGAGCGTTTTCCACCTTTTCCTTGACCTCTGCATTTTTCATCTTCTTGATTCGCAGACCAAATGCCACGTTCTCAAATACATTCAGATGTGGAAATAATGCATAGTCCTGAAATACGGTGTTTACCTGACGTTCATGTGCAGGAACACGGTTAATAATTTTGCCATTAAAATAAATATTTCCTTCGGAAGGCTCCGTAAAGCCTGCAATCAGCCGAAGGATCGTAGTTTTGCCACATCCAGATGGACCCAGCAGCGTATAAAATTTACCGCGTTCGATTTCAAAGCTGACCGATTTAAGGATGGGATCATCCTCATCATATCGTTTCGTCACGCTTTCGAACCGGATAATGGAGTCTTGGTTTATCATATGATAGAAAAACCTCCTTTTTCAGGGGATTACCTTGCGCCTTCTAGTTCATTTAAGCATATTAATGCATATCCGTTCGGGCACATGTCGCAACTTATTATATAGAAATCATCTAATTGCGCAACCCATTTTTTCATCATTCTATGAAGTTTACTTCTTTCTTCGATATTTTATCCCAAGCTTATTGCTAAAATTGAGACGGCTATCCAAAAAACGGAATAAAAAGCGGGTTTATAAACTTCAAAATTTGTCTTTACTCCTGCAAAAAAGCATCTCCTAAGGTTTATTGAACCTCCGAGATGCCCTCGTCCCTGCTCTATATATTATTGTACCATTTCATATTCACTTAGCCTACGATTCTATGAATTTACCAAAAAACAATAAAATATTCTATCCATGAAATGGACATTTAGCAATTACGGGATTCTTTTCTTTCTTCTGACCGAGCATTTCTTCCAAAACTTTTTCATCCCCATTGTTCGTATAAGGTGCTGGTTGATGAAAGAAATTTGGCTTCTTCACTTGATTAGAATATGACTTATGAAAAATATGTGTTGTTGCCGGTGACATCGGCGGAATAAGCCAGGTCCAGTTGCCAGTCACTTCTCTTCCGGCCTCTGCTTCCTTCTCTTCGAACTTTGCCAATTGATTCGCTGCTGTGTGATGGTCCACCATACTTACGCCATTCTTTCGATAAGAATGAAGTACCGCTACATTCAGCTCCACGAGTGCCTTATCCCGCCACAAACTTGCTTCACTCGTGGTTTCAAGCCCCATAACCTTTGCCACAGCAGGAAGCTGATTATACCGAAAAGGGTCCGCTAGATTTCTAGCTCCGATCTCCGTTCCCATATACCATCCATTAAAAGGAGCTGCCGGATACTGAATTCCCCCGATCTCTAGTCTCATATCCGAAATCATAGGCACCGCATACCATCTCAGGCCAAGCAATTCCATCTCAGGATAATCAGGATGCTCTATCTTCACTTCCATAACAAGATCTTCCGGAATCGGTACATACACAGGCTTATGGCCTGCTATTTCTATGACGAGCGGAAGCACATCATAATTGGTCCCTTTCCCTTTCCAGCCAAGCTTCATCACTTGTTTGGTGAAGGCGACGGAAGCCGGGTCTCCCACCATGCCGCTGCTCGTTTCATACCCGGCATAACGAATGAGCTGATGGTTCCAAATGCGGACTGGATCGACTCCTTCTGGCGTTCTTGGGGCAAAAAGAGTAAGCAGAGGAATGACTTTTCCGTGATTGGTAGCTGTACGGATATGCTGAAATAAACACTCCGCAACTTCCTCTGCGTTCCTTACATCTCTCGCATCTACAAGCCGTATGGATTGCCACGATAGTCGCCCTATACAACGGTTACTGTTGCGCCAAGCCAGCTTGATCCCGTACTCCAGCTCCTGCAGGGTATGTCTATACGTCCCTGAATCTTCAATTTCCCGCTGAATGTCAAGAAGCCGGGCTTCTGCCGCTTCACGGCGAAGACCCAGCTCCTCATAACAAGTGTATATAAATGTGCTTGCTTCTTCCCAAATATAGTTTGTATTTGTCATACCGATAATCTCCTCATGTCTACACGTCATACCAGAGAATTCGTCCCAATCTCAGCAGGACTAATGGAATAGTCTCATTATACGGTTCCAGTTCATACAAAACCATCTTTTGGGTCATATGTTCACTTTATATTCACCTAATCGCAAGAAAGGTAATTATTTGCCAAGGAAAGCATTAAGCATCCAAATATGTTTTTGCAGAGTTTCTTGGTTGCCAATCATAATATCAGCCGTGCTGTCATCGCCAATTTCTTCTGCTGCTTCTTTACCTTCTTCAAGTACTTCAACCATAGTAGTGAAGTCTTCAACCAAAGCTTGAACCATTTGTTCTGCTGTTTTGCTGTCAGTTGCTTCTTGAATTGGAGAAAGACTCAGATGTTCTTTCAGTGTAGCAACCGGAGAACCGCCAATAGCAAGCAAGCGTTCTGCTACAACATCCATATGTCCCGTTACTTCATTATAGAATTCTTCGAATTTCTCGTGCAGGGTGAAGAAGTGAGTTCCTTTTACATACCAGTGGAAGTTATGAAGTTTCGTGTATAGTACAGACCACCCAGCAATTTGTCGATTTAATGCATCATGCAGTTTTTGTACACCTTGTGATTGGTTTGTTTGATTGGTTTGAGTTGTCATCGTTAGATCTCCTTTTATTTTAAATGTAAGTGAAAAACAATTCTGGTATTGTGATACTTGTCATAGACTTTTAATTTAGACTTAATCTAAATCCTAATATTATTATAGCATGGTTTTTTGAAAAGGGAAGCTAACTCCTCACATTTACTTAATGAAGATTTGATGAACAGTAACAACAGCGAATTTCTTTCACTGACAAGGATAGAATGCCCCAACTAGATATAAAAAAACATGGAAGAGATATCAGGGAATCACCTGATATCTCTTCCATGTCTTAAATTCACACCTTTTGTAGTGCAGCTACGGAAAGCAAGGTATCTGCAATTTCTTGATAATTATGAACTGTAAAATGCGGGCGATGGTCAGATTCGGCTACAGCGTTCCGGTGATTGAACCAAAGTACGGTCCAGCCTGCTTTTATCGCTCCAACCACATCATTCCGCCATGAGTCGCCTATATAGTAACTGTGCTCAGGAGAAGTTTTTGTGATGGTATTTACATGCTCAAACAGTCTGACATCAGGTTTGGCATAACCAACTCCGCCGGATACAAAGATCATATTCTCCGGAATGTGACGTTCCACTTGGAGTGCCTTCAGCTTCTTCTGTTGGTGTTCCGCTGGTCCATTCGTAATTAGACCTACCCTTATTCCTGAATGGGTCAGTGTCTCGATCAGTTCCATAGCACCAGGGAAGGGCTGGATCTGAAACTGTCTATTTACATAAGCCGTCTGGGCAGCTTCTGCTTCTATTTCATCGAGGAAAATCCCGAATTCTGCCAAAGCCAGCATAAAGCGGCGTCTGCGCATATCAGCTAACGCCTCTTCTTCAGGTACAGCAGATAAATTCTTTTCTTCCGATAACAAATCGCTATAATAACGGAAACGGTTATAAATATCTTCATAAGGCATATCGTCCGCTAAACCTAGAGCTTCCTGCAAGGCTTCACGAAGTGGTGTTAAATGATCATAGAGTGTGTCATCGACATCAAAAAACACTGCTTTTTGTACGTTCTCAGCCAAAAGGTTTCCTCCTCTTACTACATCTCAGTTAACACATAAATGCCGTGTGGATTGTTTATATAAGAGCTCTCTTCTTGAAAAAAACCTTTCTGATGATGATATTGATACGTGGTCCCATACAATTTGAACTCACTTAACTTATCTTCCGTTCCTTCACTTGCATTCATCATAAGGTACAGAAACTGGGACATTACCTGCAAGGAGGCATCCGGATCTGTTTCTTTGCTTAGAGCAACATCAGGCAAACCAAACATTTGCATCCCGCAAGAGTAAAAATAATATTCATCCTGCATATAACTGATCATCGTATTCAGCAATTGATCAAGCCGCGCTTCTTCACCAATCATACTCCACTCTTCCGGAGTAAATGCTTTATCAGAATTCTCGATTTTGACAGCAACTCCCCCGGATGCCAGCAGCATCTGTACAGGAGCAATCATACGCTGGACCGCTTCGGCAGAACCCATATAGCCAGACAGATAAACGACCTTTGTATGCTTTTCTACCTTCTGCATCGTCTTGTCCGAGAAATCACCTTTAGAGGATAAATAAAAAGCTTCCGCGAGTGTTGGATCCTGCTCTTCAATCCTTATTTCAAAAGCACGGTTCCGCTTCGTATCCAGCAAAAGCCCACTGGTAAGAGAATATTCGCCGCGACTCTTTTTTGTTAACTTTCGTATCAATTTTTCTTCATCTTTCCACTGTCCTGGAATACATAGGACGAGCTTATCATTCATCTGTAAATCCCTTCTTCCTCGCCTAACCTTACTATATAAACAAACCACTGCCCTTCTTCTAAGCGCTCAGCAGCAACTTGAATGAACGGCAGTGGTTGATATTGCAAAGGTTTTTCTTTATAATCCCTTGCTTCTATAGATGGAGCTTAATATCTTTTTGGCGCTGCTTTTTTGGCTAACTCTGTGAGATAAGAGAAAAATGCATCCGGGTCGGTATCATAGACAAGATTAACTGGCTTTCCAGCTGGATCTAAAATGGTGCGCCCCTGGCTTGGTCCATCTGGAATCACGCTGCACTGCACAACTTTGCGCTTCACAAGCTCTTCCCGTCCTAGCGCTGCTGTGGTGAGGACATCCCACAAATAATAGGTTGAATTAGTCTCGCTGTATACAAGCGGAGGTACTCCCGAATAACAGTTACCAAGGAAGTCTACGCCTTCATAGCAGCGTTCTTTGGCCCACCGATTACGAACTGCTGGCGTGAGCGGTACTTTGTTCGTACTTTCAAGCGCAACAAGGTCAATCTCAATCCCTGTCTGCCAAACTTGGTAAGCTGCTTCAGGATCCCAATATACATTCCATTCTGCCGTTCCATCGTGCTCTGGTTCCTGGACGTTCCCTTTTTCAAAGGTTCCTCCCATCCATACCAGCTTCTCAATCTTCTCTTCAATCTCTGGTGCTTCTTCCAGAGCTCGGGACAGGTCTGTGAGTGGTCCGGTGAATACGAGAATTGTTTTTTCTTCCGTTTTGCGTATGGTCTCAATAAGATGCTTATGTGCAGGTAATTCAGACAATGGAGCTTCCATCGTTCCGGATTCATTCAATATAGGAAGTGCATCAACATAAAAAGAATGGATGCGCCAATCGCTAGGAAACGGATTTTTACCACGAGAATTAGATTTCGATACTTCGACCTGATAAGTGCTGAAACGATCGATAATTTTACGACTTGCATCCGTGGCTGGTTCCAGATAACCATCTGCCGGAATAATAGACACCCCTGTCACTTCCACGTCATCCATCTGCAGAAGCATAAACAGTGATACGAGATCATCTACCCCGCCGTCATGATTAAAATATACTTTTCTCTTTGTCATGTGTGAAAAATCCCCCTGCTAGTCTTATCTATTTGGTGTGAAACCTTACCTCATATGTTCTCATCTTAAGTCTTAACAAAGTGCAAATGCAACCATTCCTCCTCTGAAAATCAACAGGAAATAGAAAAAAGAGGTATGTCAGCAAATTCAATATCTGCTAACACACCCCTTCATATCGTTATTATCCAATATTAATGGAAGGTTTGAACTTGTTCTTCTTTAGCGGCAACTTTTCTTTTACCTGGCCAAAAAGCAACTTCTCCAAGCACCATGGTAATTGAAGGTACAAGGAAAGGTCTCACAATAAACGTATCAAGTAAAACTCCAATCGCTGTAATAATACCAAACTGAACAAGTACTTGAATCGGTAAAGTAGCAAGTACGGCAAAGGTACCGGCAAGGATGAGTCCAGCGGAGGTAATGACAGAACTGGTCTCTCCTACCCCTTCTTTAATCGCTTGTTTCAGCGGCATCGTTTTACTCTTCTGCCAAATGCTCGAGATCATAAAGATATTATAATCTTCACCTAATGCTACTAGGAACACAAAGGAGTATAGCGGAATTGCTCCTTGAATTGCATCTGCACCGAGTCCGTAATGAATAATGAGCCAACCAAGACCGAGTGCCGAGAAATACGACAAGATTACGGTAGCAACCAAATATACCATCGCCACCAAAGAACGCAGGTAAAGCAGCAACAGCAAGCTGATCAGACCCACAACGACCGGAATAATGAGTCTTGAATCATGTTTTCCGGCAAGTTCCGTATCATACTGTGTAGCTGTTTGACCGCTAATCCACACTTTATCACCGGAAGCATCCACACCTGCACTCTCAAGAGCAGTCTCTGCTTCAGAACGAAGATCTGGAATATGGTGCATTGCTTCGATGGAATATGGATTCATGGCAAGTTCCACCTGATAAGCAAGAATATCGCTATTTACAGATCCTTCTTCAGGCTCCGAAACGATACTTACATAATCTAGTGCTTCCAGACGCGATTTCACATCCGTATCTTTACCTTCCGTGTCCAGCATAAGCTGTACAGGGGCAAGCTCTCCTTCGGAGAATTGTTCCCCAATGACCGTAAATCCTTCTCTGGATGGAACATCTTCAGGGAAAGAAGATAATAGATCATACGTGTATTTAATTTGAGGTGAAAAGGAAGCTAAAATTCCGAGCACCACAATCGTGGATACGATGACAGTCCAAGGACGCTTCGTCACCACATTACCGATCCAGCTTTCTTTTTTCTTACGTGGAGCCGGTACCGGCTTCCCTTTTTTACGGGCACGCTCTGCCTGCATCTCCGCTGTTCTTGGTACAAACGGATAGAAGGATGCACGGCCGAAGATGGCCAGAAATGCAGGAACCAACGTAAGGCTCGCAATAAACATTATAAGAATGGATAAACTAAATGGAACAGCAAAGCGCTCATAAGCTCCATATTCAGCAAGCAGAAGGGCGAAAAGTGAAATAACCACGGTAAATCCACTCATCGCGATTGCGCCCGAAGAACTTGTAATCGCCTGGAATAATGCTTTGCGTTTATCTTCTTCATTCCATAAAATCTGACGGAATTTAGAAATCATAAATAGACAATAATCAGTACCTGCTCCAAAAAGCAGAACCGTCATAATTGAAATGGACTGTGAATCAACGGTAATGACTCCTTGTTTTGCTAGAAATCCTAAGATGGGACTTGTCACAATGTACGCAAATCCAACGGCTACAATAGGAATAACAGCAAGCAGTGGTGAGCGATAAATAAGAAGCAAGAAGATAAGTACAAGCAGCACAGTGCCGATGAGAAGCGATACGTCCGCATTCTCAAACAATCCGGTCGCATCTACCGAGATACCGGCAGGACCTGTTACACGAGCACTAAGCTCATCTCCACTATCTATTTCAGCATCAAATGGATTCGTTCCAAATATAGAAGTCATACTGGACTTGATTCCATCAAGGCCTTGCCCTAGTTCTTCGGCATCCGCCTCGTCTTCAAAAAACACAGGCAGCACTAGTGTGCTTCCATCTTCAGACAACTGTGCAGACAGCGCCGGCGGCGGTAATTTATGTAGAGGGATAACAGCTGTTTGATGAGGAACAGGGTTCTCCTCCAGCTGAAGAGTTAGTTCTTGCAGCTTCGTCAGATCTTCTGTACCAAGTCCTGACTCTTTATGAATAACGATCAAAGCAGGTATTCCTGAATCATTCGGAAACTCCCGATCTGCTACCATTTGCGCAATTACGGAAGGTTCATTCTCTTTCAGATTGGCTGCATTGTTATTTTCCTGTTCACCAACAGCAGGCCAAATGAGGTTTAAAACAACGGCCAAGATGACCCACACCAGAACGGTGATCCATTTCGTCTTTTTACCAGCAACCCATTTTCCATATCCACCGGGTTCTTTTTCTTGCATTGTTCCAGTCACATCCTTCATTTTTTTAATGTTTTTATTGAAATGAACCGCAGGTCATAATACAATCTAGAAGTAATTATATATACCGGTAGGTTAATTATCAACAACTATTTTTGAAATTGGCGATGGATTCACTTATACTGCTCATCAGGAGGAATCATGATGACTAAACAACCACCTCGTTCACCCGGACGTCCTAAACAAACTTCGGATGAAACGTCCACCTATGATGTGATTCTAGGAACAGCCTCAAGGCTGTTTATGGAGAACGGTTATGAACCCGTGTCTCTGCAGCAGATTGCGAAGCTATGTAATGTTACAAAAGCCTCCATATACTATCACTTCACCAGTAAGCCAGAACTGTTCAAGATTGCTGTCACCAGTATGCTACGGCGCGGTTACGAACAAACACACAACTGTTTGATGAAAGCAGATTCTTTGAAAGAAGGCCTTCTCTTTATTGCGGAAGCCAAAATTGCTACACCTCATGCGGAAATGGAAACGATCCTTCGCGAAGCAGAAACTTTTCTCAGCCATGAACAGATCCAAGAGATTAGAGATGGCGAGCGTGCCATTCATCAGCTTTTAGCGGATCATTTTGAGCGTGAATTCCAATCAGGAGTTATTAGACAGAAGAATCCCCTCCTACTTGCTCAGGCTTTTTCCGCCCTGCTCATGCTAGGTAATCGTGAGGATATTACGAGTAAATATGCCGGTCCGAGAGAGCTTGCAGAAGAACTAGTTGAATTATTCTGGCAAGGTGCAGGTTCTTAAAAGTATCTAGACTTTTTTCAAGTTTCATTTAAAAAGGCCCGTAAGGGCTTTTTTTTATATATAAGATCACTACATCTCTATATGGCATCCGGACCGCCCACTAAAAAAGTCAGCTTATGATCAAGAACGGAGATTTGCACAGGGGTACTAAGATACACCTCTCCATCTGTATCTGCCTGTTTCTCTTCATCGGTTCGAAGCTTGATATTCCGGGCTTTGTAGTAGAGTATACTGTCATTCTTCGGCTGCCACTCTCCTTCTGGTTTACGTGCTAACAATTCCTTTAGAAGCGGCAATCCCGTCTGGCGAATAATTAGAACATCAAACTGGCCATCCATCAGTGCATCTTGGGCAAAAGGAAGTGCACTCGATCCAAGCGATCGGCCGTTTGCGATATAAATCATCACTGCTTCATCTTGAATCAGCTTGCCATCAGCCTCCATCTCAAAAGCAAAGGGTACTGCTGAGCGGATCGTTTGCAGTGTACTAATAAAGTAACTTAGCTTGCCCAGTGAATTTTTTAAGTTTGAATCGATATTTACAGATGTATCCGTAATGAGACCTACCCCAAAAAAGTTAGTGAATACTCGCCCGTTAGCAAACCCCAGATCAATATCGATGATTCTTCCTTCAAGCATCATACGAGCAGACTGCGTAACGTCCACCGGCATTCCAAGTGATCTCACAAAGTCATTACATGTTCCGCCTGGCAGCACTCCTACAACCGGCGGATGATCCAGCTGTGTTAACCCGTTGATGCATTCGTGGACCGTGCCGTCCCCGCCTAAAATAAATACCACATCTACCTCACCTCCCCGTTCGAGACATATCTTCTCACCGTCTCCAGGGCCAGAAGTCTGAATGATATCTAGCTCCTTGATGGCAGGTGCGAGCACAGCTACAGCAGAACTGACCAAACTTCCTGCAGCAGATCCTGCTGCATCATTATGTATAAGCAGCGCTTTTGTGATCTTCATGACTCAACCCTCCTACTTCTCTTATCGTACTTACTCTTTCTTTACCCGCTGTACACAGGCCGTTAACAATTGCATGACATCATTCTAGAACCAAATTATCCCAAAATTTATTGATGAGAGGTGTTATCTATCACCTTCGTTCAGGGTAATAACATAAAAAACTACATCTTTAACCAAGGAGGCAATCTCTATGATTCCTGCAACACATAAAGAACTGGAAGAAATCAGGACACAATGTCGGTCCATGGTAAAGACGCGGGCATTCGCCTCTGGAAGCACTTCACTCATTCCGATCCCGGGAACCGATGTCGTTGCCGACGTAGGGATTTTAATGCAGCTGCTTCCTGCTATTAATGAAAAATTCGGATTAGCTAAAGAAGATGTAGAGGGGATGGATGCAGAGACCAAAGCGGCCTTTTATGGACTCGTTCTATCTATGGGTAGTGCGGTGATCGGAAGACTCGTTACCCGAGAAGTGGTCATTAAATTGCTCCAAAAAGTTGGGGTCCGAATGGCAGCGAAACAAGCGACACGATTTGTTCCTTTTGCAGGTCAAGCTTTGTCTGCCGTACTTAGTTTCTCAGCAATGCGCTATATCGGTAACAAACATGTAGAAGACTGTTACCAAGTTGCATTGAAGCTTCTGGAAGAACGCCGAGCGAAAGCACATGAACTACCGAAAGATTCTGAAATTCTCAGCAGAATAACGGAATCCGTCCCTATCGACAGTAAAGCTCATTCTGAGAATGAATCAGCAGATACGACACCTAAGGAATAACCGAGTTCATCATGAAAAGATAAAAAAACACCAATCTCTTCTTTCAGAGACAGGCATCTTCTGTCAGAAAGAGATTGGTGTTTTTTTGGTTTTTAGCCAGCTTCAGAGAACTGACTGTTGTACAGATCAGCGTAGAATCCGCCTTGCGCAAGCAATTCAACATGTGTTCCTTTTTCAATCACATCTCCATGATTCATGACCAGAATCACATCCGCATCACGAATGGTCGACAACCGGTGAGCAATAACAAAGCTAGTCCGGTCTTTCATCAGTTCGTTCATTGCTTGCTGGATCGCAATCTCGGTTCTCGTATCCACTGAACTTGTTGCTTCATCCAGGATCAGAATCGATGGATCCGCCAAGATCGCACGAGCGATGGTAAGAAGCTGCTTCTGACCTTGCGAAATATTCGATGCTTCCTCATTCAGCACGGTGTCATAACCATCCGGTAGCGTACGAATGAAATGATCGGCCCGGGCAGCAATGGCAGCCTGCCGAATCTCAGCTTCCGTTGCTCCTTCTCTGCCGTAGGCAATATTGTCGCGGATTGTACCATTAAACAGCCAGGTATCCTGCAGTACCATACCGAACATTTCACGGAGAGTACCACGCGGCATGTCTGTAATATTAACCCCGTCAATTCGGATTTCTCCGTCCTGAATCTCATAGAAGCGCATCAGAAGATTGATCAGCGTCGTTTTACCAGCACCCGTAGGTCCGACAATGGCTACGGTTTGTCCAGGCAACACATCCAGGTTCATATCTGAAATGAGTGTCTGTCCGTCTTCATATCCAAACTTCACATGATCAAAGGTAACTGCGCCTTGAACCTCTTCCTGTGCCACGTTACTTCCTGCTTCTTTCACTTCTTCTTCTTCATCGAGCAGTTCAAATACACGCTCGGCTGAAGCTACAGTAGATTGAATAACGTTGGCGATATTGGCCAGCTGCGTAATCGGCTGAGTGAACTGACGAGAATACTGGATAAAAGCAAGAATGTCTCCCACTAATATTCTCTCTTTGGTGACTAAAACCCCGCCTACGATACAAATTAATACATATCCTAGATTTCCAATAAACTGCATCAGCGGCATAATGAGTCCAGAGATAAACTGAGCCTTCCAGCCCGTATGGTACAGCTTCTCATTAATCTCGTCAAAATCATGAATGGATCTTTCTTCGCGTCCAAAAGCTTTGACTACATTATGACCTGTGTACATCTCTTCCACATGCCCATTCAGTTCGCCAAGTTTTTTCTGCTGACCGACAAAATATCCTTGAGAACGTTTAGCAATCATCGTTACGACAATGACACTAAGCGGTAACGTCAGAAACGTAATAAGTGTCATCAAAGGACTGATCGTCAGCATCATTACGATAACCCCGATAACGGTCACAAGCGAGGTGATGAACTGCGTTATGCTTTGCTGCAAGGTGTTACTAATGTTATCCACATCATTTGTAGCACGGCTAAGTGTTTCTCCATGGGTGCGTCCATCAAAATATTTAAGCGGCAAACGCGACAACTTTACGTTGATCTGTTCTCTCATTTGGAATACGATACGCTGTGCTACACCAGACATTAAATATTGCTGAGCATAGCTGAATAAAGAACTTAGCAGATAGAGTCCGCCCAGCAGCATCAAGATACGGTAGATAGCCGTAAAGTCAATTGGCATAGCAGACTGTCCAGACATCTTCGCAAGGGCCGGTTCCGCTAAAATGTTTGTAGCACGCGCCATGATCTTCGGTGCAACAATGGTAAATACGGTGCTCAGAATCGCCATAATAAAGACGAGTACAAGCATTTTATTCTCTGGCTTCAGATATCTCACGAGCCGTTTCATGGTTCCTTTAAAATCTTTTGCCTTCTCTACAGGACCTCGGCCTGGATGTCCGCCGGGATGCCCCGGTCCTGCAGGCGGCGGTGTACGTTTCTCACTCATGCGATCTCCTCCTCTGATAACTGTGAGGATACAATTTCACGGTAGACTTCGTTATTAGCTAACAGTTCTCTGTGGGTACCGCTGCCCACAATTTTTCCTTCATCCATAACAAGGATCCGGTCTGCATCTCGAACTGTACTCACGCGCTGGGCGACAAGAATGACAGTTGAGTTGGAAGTTTCATCTTTCAAAGCAGCTCTCAAACGGCTGTCCGTTTTAAAATCGAGTGCCGAGAAACTGTCATCAAACACATAAATTTCAGGTCTGCGCACCAAGGCTCTTGCGATGGACAAGCGCTGCTTCTGGCCGCCAGAAACGTTATTCCCGCCTTGAGCGATTACGCTATCGTATCCATTTTCCATTTCGCTGATAAAATCAGAAGCCTGTGCTACAGAAGCCGCATGCTCGATCTCTTCTTGGGTCGCATCTTCCTTACCATATCGAAGATTATCCGCAATGGTTCCCGTAAACAGGATTGCCTTCTGAGGTACATAACCAATTTTTGAACGTAGATCATCCTGCGTCATTTCCCTGACATCTACTCCATTTACCTTCACACTGCCCTCCGTCACTTCATAGAAGCGAGGAATGAGACTGAGCAGCGTTGTTTTACCTGAACCGGTACCGCCAATAATGGCGGTTGTCTCGCCTGGTTTGGCTGTAAAACTGATCCCTTCAAGCGCATATTCTTCAGCACCTGGATATTTGAAAGAGACGTTATCAAACTCCAATGTTCCATAAAGCTTGTTCGGTTTTGCAGGTGTATCTGGATTTTTTAGTTCTGGTTTCATCTCCAGCACTTCGTTAATTCTGACAGCAGAAGCCGATGCTCTTGGAAGCATAACGAAGATCACGGAGACCATAATCAATGAAAACATAATCTGCATTGCATATTGGATAAATGCCATCATATTACCGACTTGCATATCTCCGGTATCAATACGAAGGCCGCCAAATCCGATGATCGCAATAACGGTGAAGTTCATGATCAGCATCATGGACGGCATCATAAAAGCCATAATTTTATTCACTCGAATCGCCGTTTGAGTTAAATCCTGATTGGCTTCTTTAAAACGTTCTTTTTCAAAATGTCCTCGGTTAAAAGAACGGATAACCCGAATTCCAGTAAGCTGTTCACGCAGCACCAGATTCAATCGGTCTAGTTTTTTCTGAATCGCCTTAAATAAAGGCAGCCCTTTAAATGCAATAAGCGCTACTGTTCCTGCCAAGATCGGCAGAGATATAACAAGAACCAGTGAAAGCTTGGCATCCTGCGAGATTGCCATGATGAGTCCTCCGATAAACATTAGGGGAGCACTAATCATCATTCGCATCATCATGAGCAGCACATTTTGTACTTGGGTAATATCATTCGTTGTACGGGTGATGAGTGAAGCTGTTCCAATTTGGTCAAATTCCTGCAGCGAGAAATTTTCGACATGTCTAAACACTCGGCTGCGTAAATCCCGTGCAAACTTCCCAGATACTTGAGAGGCGAGAAAGCTGACCAGGATCGAACATAGTGCTCCAAGTAGAGCAATAAACAGCATCGTTCTCCCTACACTCCAGATATAAGGAACGTCGTTATTCTGTATCCCTATATTCACTATCTTTGACATCAATGTAGGTAAGTATAGATCAGACATCGACTGTAAAAATACAAAGATAATGACAAGGATCACTGGAAGTTTGTAAACATTCAGCATCCTTAAAAGTTTCAGCATGGTTTTTCACTTCCTTCTTTTCTCTTTCGTTCTTCCTTTTCTTCTCGGACCATGTCATGGTACTCATGAACCCGATTCAGGAGCAAGGTAAGCTGCTTCGTATCCTCTTCTCCAAGGTACTCCACAAGTCCGTGCATGGTAGTCATCATTTCTTTGTGAACTTCTCTGACTACTTGTTGTCCCGCCTCTGTAATCTTGATGCGGACTACCCTCCGATCATCCGGATCCACTTTCCGCTCCACTAGACCTGCTTCTTCCAGGGTCCTGATTACTGGTGTAATTGTAGGAGATTTCACACGAAGAAGATTGCTGATTTCAGATGCCTTCATCCCCTCGATCTGCTCCTTCGTCGTGGGTCCCTTCTCCATATATTCGCTGATTTTACATACAACGGAGGCAGGATCTCGCTCTGTCTCCGTACCTCTAATCAACGCTGTTAAAAGCATAATTTCGCTGGGGTTACGTCCTTCCGTCTTTCGTTGTTTCCATATCCCCCGATTAAACTTCATAAACGTATAGAGCAAACTTTGTACCGTTGTATCTTCATTCATTTTTGTAAACCCCTCCTTTACAACCGAATACCCTTATATCCTTCTGAAATTAATCATAACCCTAAATTGTTAGGTATCCTAATTAACTTCAAGCAAGCAAATTATATTCCCCGTTATCAGGAATGTCAACTCGTCTCTATTACAGAATAAAATCCCCCTTACTGCTTATTTTTATGAAGCTCTTCTAAGCCCCTTAGATACAAAAGAAAAGCGATGGCATAGTCGCCATCGCTTCCCTCATATCCCTACTATTCCCTAGCTGTAGACACCTGGGAACTGAACTCAAAATACTGCCTTGCATTTCGATATGAAATATCCTTTACAATATTTCCGAGCAGCTCCATATCGTGGGGAACTTCTCCTTGCTCTACCCATTCTCCAAGCAGATTACACACTAACCTGCGGAAATATTCATGTCTTGGATACGAAAGGAAACTCCTTGAATCCGTGAGCATCCCAACAAATCGGCTAATGAGTCCCGCATTCGCGAGTGCTTTCATCTGAGCAAGCATTCCGTCTTTGGTATCATTAAACCACCATGCAGATCCGAGCTGGATCTTGCCTGGAATACCGTCCCCTTGAAAACTTCCCGTAATCGCAGCCAGCACCTCATTATCCCTCGAATTAAGTGAATAGAGGATGGTTCTTGGCAGTGCGTCTTCGATTGCAAGAGAATCCAAGAGCTTTACAAGCGGACCTGCGACCAGGCTGTCATTGATCGAGTCATATCCCGTATCCGGTCCAAGCAGATGGTACATTCTTGTATTGTTATTCCGCGCTGCATTGATATGGAATTGCATGGTCCAGCCCCGAGCTGCATACAACTTCCCTAGGAAAACAAGCGTATAGGTTTTGTATTTCTGCTCATCGTTCAAGCTGACCTTTGCGCCCGTCCGAGCTTGTGCAAAGATAGCAGCTGCCTCTTCTTTCGTTGTATCTGCATAAGGAACATAATCAAGCGCATGATCGGAGACCCGTCCTCCTACAGAGTGAAAGAAATCCACCCTCTCTTCCATTACTTGAAGGAAGGTATCATAGTCTTCTATCTTTCGCTTGGCAACCTGCTCGAGCTGAGTTAACCAGGGACGGAAGCCATCACGATTGATCTCGAGTCCTTTATCGGGACGGAAAGAGGGTAACACTTCGGTATCGAAGCCCGGAATCTCTTTAATTAAAAGGTGATACTCCAGCGTATCTGCCGGATCATCTGTTGTACAAATCACGGTAACATTTGATTTGGTTATGAGATCACGTGCACCAAAACCTTCACCATTCAGTTTGGCATTTACTTTTTCCCAAATCACAGGTGCATTCTTTTCATTAATTAGTTCATATACACCAAAGTATCTTTGCAGCTCTAGATGTGACCATGCATAGACCGGGTTCCCAATCGCCAGTGGTACGGTTCTAGCCCAGGCCATAAACCGGTCGTAGTCGCTGACACTTTCATCGCCGGTTATGTATTTCTCTTCTACTCCATTCGCACGAAGCAGCCGCCATTTATAATGGTCTCCATATAGCCAAGCCTCCGTCAGATTACGGAAGGTTTTATTCTCGTAAATTTCCTTAGGACTTAAGTGACAGTGATAATCGATGATTGGCATATCCTTAGCATAGTTCTCAAACAACGTAATCGCTGTGTCGTTCGTCAACAAAAACTGCTCATCCAGAAAAGACTTCATCTACCCTTTCACGCTCCCTATAAGTTCCTTTTAGTTCATTTTGGTTTACTTACTACCTAAAACTACACTGTTTTCCCAAAAAATTCAATATAAATTGACAGCGCTAACAAAACCTTTTTTTCTATGTAACATCTTTATCCAACTTACATGGATTTTTGGCAAGGTAATTGCTTAGTGATTTAACTCATTGAAGAAGTTCTGTTTTTCATGCAAAGTTTATCGAAATGTACCAAAGGGGCGAACTCTAATGGCAAAAGTGATTTCCAATATGCACCTGAATGAAAAAGTGGGTCTGCTTGAGGTGGAATGTGACCGCGGCGGAAAACCAGGACAGTTCTACATGCTTCGAGCCTGGGATACCTATCCGCTACTCCCAAGACCCATTAGTATCTTTGATTGTACGGATCACAGCATCCGTTTTCTATACCTGGTTGTTGGCGAGGGAACCCGCCGTTTATATCAGCTCCGCGCAGGTGACAACCTGATGCTGGAAGGACCTTTTGGCAATGGATTTCCTGAACTGAGCGGGAAAATTGCGCTGATTGGCGGCGGAATTGGAATTGCACCTTTTTATTACGCAGCAAAACAGTATGAGAATGCAGATGTCTATCTCGGGTTTAGCGACCAGCCCTATCTCGTAGAAGAATTCAAACAAGTCTCTTCCTCCGTTACCGTTGATGTTGGCGGTACGATTCTGGACACCATATCGTTTTCTGATTATGACCATGTCATCGCATGTGGTCCTGAAGGAATGCTAAAAGCAGTTCAAGCGAAACAAGCAGCAGAACAGACCGATGCAAATGTCTATGTTTCTCTAGAGAATAAAATGGCTTGCGGTGTTGGTGCTTGCCTTGCTTGCAGTACGAAACATAAAACAGGGCGCAAAAAAACATGTACGGACGGCCCTGTTTTTCGAGCAGAGGAGGTTTCTTTTGTATGATTGATCTTTCATGTAATATTGCAGGTATTTCATTTAAGAATCCCATCGTCATGGCTTCCGGAACCTTTGGTTTTGGACGGGAATACAGCGGGTTCTATGATATCAATAAATTGGGCGGATTTGTGGGTAAAGGCCTTACCTTGCAACCCAAAGAAGGTAATAATGGCACACGTATGGCGGAAACGGCTGCAGGAATGATGAATAGTATCGGCCTTGAGAATCCAGGAATCCATGCTTTTCTTACACAAGAAAGTGCCTACTGGCAGTCACTAGATACCGTTCGAATTGTGAACCTCGGCGGCGGAACACTTGAGGATTATAGAGCCGGCGCAGAACTCATTCAAGAACATGAGCAGAGAATCCGCAAAGATACTGGCCGTTCATCCATCGATATGATTGAACTGAATATCTCCTGCCCGAACGTAAAAGAAGGCGGAATGGCATTTGGGATTCAGACCGATGCAGCCCGTCATGTCGTACGTGCAGTGCGAAACAAGACGAGCCTGCCTCTTATAGTAAAGTTATCGCCGGGTGCTGAGAATTTGGCGGAAATGGCAATCATGTGCGAGCACGAAGGAGCAGACGCCCTCTCCCTTATCAATACCATCTCTGCTATGAAAATAGATATACGCAAGCGCAAAAGTGTATTCGAGCATGGTTATGCCGGATTATCAGGTCCTGCTATCAAACCGATTGCCCTTCGTATGGTTCATCAAGTTGCCCACGCGGTTACCCTTCCCATTATCGGTATGGGCGGAATTACAACGGCTGACGATGTTATTGAGTTTATTATGGCAGGCGCTGATGCCGTACAGGTAGGTACGGCTAATTTTATTAATCTCCGTACAGGTCCAGATCTAATAGAAGGGGTTACAGCCTGGATGGAACAAGAAGGCGTCCAGTCACTTGATGAGATTCGCGGCATTATTTCATAGATTACATTGGAATCATCTGACCTAGAAACATAAGTTTTATTTTGATATACAACCTCTCTTTCGTTTAAAGCGTCCTTTCTAGCAAAGAGCGTTATAATAAACATGAAAGAGAGGTGTTTTTTAATGCAGATTAAATTTCTTGGAACCGGCGACATGTTCAGCTTCGAACAGGATCATAACAGTGCCATGATCGAGCATGAAGGTACAAGGCTCATTATTGATTTTCCCGAGTCTAATAGCAAAGCACTTCACAAACTAGGAATTCCCCTCAGCGATGTACGGGATGTGTTCATTACTCATCTACATGACGATCACATCAATGGCTTACAGCAGCTTGGCTACTACGCACAAGTATTTGGTGATCATAAACCGACCTTGTATATTCACGAACAATTGGTTGACCCGCTATGGCGCACGCTAGAGCCCGGAATGAAATACACCGTCGGTGGCGAAAAATCACTTGAGGATTATTTTCATATCGTACCGTTGCAAGAAGGAACTCCCTTCACTATTGGCGGCATAACGTATGAGATGACTAGAACCCAGCATGTACCTGGCATGATAAGCTGCGGTCTACTCGCAAGAGGGTATTTCTATTACAGCGGAGACGCTACCATGGACCAGAATCTACTGCTAGACATCGATCAAGATGTGAAAATCATTTTTTATGAGTGTCATATGCAGGACGTAACGATCGGCTCGCACACTTCACTCGGTGATATTCAGGCCCTGCCTGAGTCCATTCAGCGGAAAACGCTGCTGATGCATTACCATGACGGGTACGCAAATAGTGACGTGAGAGAACGGTTTAACCAACAATCGCTGGCGAAGCTTGCCCATCCTCTAGAAGTGATTGAACTATGACGGATCATCAACCGAATAACAAAAACACCCCTCCTCAGGAGGGGCCTTCTGATGATGTCGATATGGACGAGCTGGAACGAAATCAATCAACATCATCTTCTCAACCCTACTACACCTATTTCAAGCAAATGCTATACATTGGCGTAGCGATCATTATTGCTTTTGTGCTGGTGAGTTTACTTAGTGCAATAGGCTTTAATGTATTCGTGATAACCCTGAATCTTTCTACAGCTATTCAATGGACTACTTCATATATCTTGCCTTGGATTTTTCTATACTATTTCATTCAATTCGTCCGGGCTTTTGTTAAAGGGAAGCAAGGTTAACGAGCTGGTATTCTCTCCACTCTTCAGGCAGTAAGGAGCGATAAGGTTCCTGGGTAAAGCGATCATCAATCAGCACGAGCACGCCTTCATCTTCTTCGGTTCGAATGAGCCGCCCGCCTGCCTGAAGTACTTTATTCATGCCTGGAAAAACATATGCATAGTTAAATCCATTACGCCCTGTTTTATTAAAATAATCCTTCAACATGTTGTTCTCCATGCCAATCTGCGGTAACCCCGTTCCCACCACTATGACACCGTTCAGTCGATCCCCTGGCAAATCCACACCTTCTGAGAACACACCCCCAAGTACGGCAAAAGCAAGCCGGGTTTGCTCTGGATGTGGCTGAAAAGCTTGCAAGAAGGCATCGCGTTCCTCTTCGCTCATGAATGTTTGCTGAATCACCGTATCGATCCCCTGGCCTTGCTCCTGAGTAAAGGTATCATATACTTCCTGCATGTACGTATAAGAAGGAAAAAAGACAAGTAGATTCGTACGCGGCCGCTCTTCTGCGACTTGCTGAATCAACTTTGCTATGACCTGCTTCGAGCGCTCGCGGTCATTATAACGAACCGAGACAGGGACAAGCCTTACATCCAGCTGATCCTTGTTGAATGGAGAAGGAATGCTCAGCGTATAATCCTCTTCACCCGCACCCAGCATATCCCGGTAATAATTCATCGGCGACAGAGTGGCTGAGAAATGAATAATGGAGCGATACCCTTTTCCTGCTTGCCGAAGCAGTTCGGAAGGATCCAGACAGAAGATTTTGATTTTGAAATCACTGCGAATAATCTCCGCATAGGTTAGATAACGTTCGTCATAGAACTTGGCCATCCGAATAAAGTTTTGTGCTGCAAAGTAGGTACTGAGCAGTTCTTCCTGTGCTTCTACACTCACCCTGGATGTTGCAGTCCCGGTTACCAGCTCAATTTCTGCTGTCTCCACAAACTTCTCCAGCTTTTGAATCAGCGCTTCAGGCAGTTCGGATTGGATGATTCGGCCGTCTGCATTGCAATTATTTTTAACGGCAAGCAAGAAGGAATTCACCTCTCCTGCTGCGCGAGATACACCTTCATTCGCTGTCTTATACTCGCTCTTGATTCCTAGGAACACAGATTTAACCAGCTCTGCTGAGAACATGTTTCTGCCTCGGTCCACCAGGTTATGTGCCTCATCGACTAGGACAGCTGTCTTTTTCTTCTGGTCTTCCATCAGCCGCTTCAGAGATACTCTCGGATCAAAAATATAGTTATAATCACAAACCACTGCATCTGCCGCATAGGCGATATCAAGAGAGTATTCAAACGGACAAACCCGGTGTTTGCGTGCATACTGTTCGATCACGGGTCTTGTCATGATCGTCTCATTTGTCATAATATCGAGGACAGCCCCGTTAATCCGATCGTAGTATCCTTCGCATAACGAGCACTTTCCTGCATCGCAAGCTTCCTCATCTTTAAAACAAATCTTATCTTTTGCTGTAATCGTTACGCTGCTTACATGAAGACCCTGTGCCTGCATTCTAGCAAAAGCCTCTTCTGCCGTCGCTCTTGTCGTCGTCCGCGCAGTAAGGTAGAAAATTTTGCTGATATGTTTTGCTCCCATCGCTTTCACTGCCGGAAACAAGGTGGACATCGTTTTCCCGATTCCTGTAGGTGCCTTTGCCATGAGTCCCGCACCTTCTTGAATCGTTTTGAACACGGCACCTGCAAATTTACGCTGACCCGCCCGGTAGTTCGGGAAAGGAAATGGCAGAGCCTCAATCGAATTATTCCGCTCTTCCTCATGGATACGGAGCATGTCCGCATAGGGAGCATAAGCTGCTACGATCTCGTGTGCGTAAGCTTCCAGCTCTTCGAAGGTATAAGCTTCGAACAATTTTCGCTGTTCTCCACTGCCCGTACGTACATAGGTAAGCTGAACCTGCATGCGGGGCAAGTTCTGTGCTTTGGCATGCATATAAGCATACATTTTCCCCTGCGCCCAGTGGACTTGCAGTCCTTCTCCCAGGTCCGCTAGCGGTGCTGCTGTTGATTTGATCTCATCAATCGTCCACTCTCCGTTTAGCTGGATGAGCCCATCACAGCGCCCTTCGATATGGAATAACAGCTCCTCATGCTGAATATCGGTGGAAAGAAATACTTCCTTCTGATCTGTTTCCGCATAGGATTTCTGAATGCTCTGATGAATCCGGGTTCCTTCATGCATCGTAGCATTCGTCCTGAAACCGCTCGTAATGCTGCCGCTGCGATAGACGTACTCTACCAGCGGTCTTACCGATATGGAAATATCATAACTCATATAATCACCCGCTCCTGGTCTTATTCATCTCTTCACTGTAACAGAACAGCATGCCAGAAACCAGTGAACAGCAAGTTAGAAACCCTGTTTTAAAAATCTCGCACATCCCATTATTTGTAATATAATAGATGAAATGAACACAAAGGAGACCCTATATGCTTTTTATAATTATATTGATAGGGATCGTTATCCTTATCCTTTTAGATATTAGAAGTAAATTACCTAAGAAACGAAACATAGTAAAAGATGAAATTGATAAATCCAGACAAATACGAAAGAAACTCCGGGATGAACAAACACGATATAGTAAAAGAGACGGCGATAAATAGCTAATCTATCTCTCATGTTTAGAAAGCAACCTGTTTATATGCTATATTTTGATGGTAATACATGTTATCTCATTATTAGTGCACAGGAGGTTGTTATTATGTATCTTTATATTTTCTCATCACCGATCACAGATGCACGCGAGGAACATCACTACGTCACGATTCAAGGCGAAGAAGGTACACGTTACATTGTCGAAATGGATAATCCTATCGAGGGAGAAGCAGCGGTTCCCGGATATGAAGTCATTGATGCAAACGGTACGATCGCAGGCAGCAACTTCATCGTTATGAATAACATCCCTGTTACCGAAGAGGGACGAGAAGCGTTTGAAGCCCGATTCATGAACCGGGCACGTAAAGTGGACGGCGAATCTGGCTTTTCCGGTATCCGTGTACTTCGTCCACTGAACAGTGACACCTATGTCATTCTGACCGCCTGGGTATCCAAAGAAAGTTTTGAAGCATGGCAGAAGTCTCAAGCCTATTCCCAAGCACATGCTAAACGCGATACAAGCGAAGGTATTGCTGCACAAGCACCGTCAATCTTCGCCCGCCCATCCTTTGTAACGATGTACACCGCAGAGTAATATAAAATAATGCAGCCCGTCCACTTCCCCGTTCTAGCCTGAACAGGAGTGGACGGTTTTTTGTGTATTCTTTTTTGTATTCTTTTTTGTACTCTTTTTTGCACTTTTTTTGTGCACTCTTATTTTGCGTGCTTTTTTTGTTTAATCCCTTTTTATGTATTCATACTTTACGTATTTATATTTTACCTATCCACATTTGCTCTAATTTCACTTCGCCTGAATCCTTTTTTCTTATTCCTTAATTCATTTCCCTTGGACTCGTTGCTCATCTCAAGGAGCAACGATGTCCCTTACCGCCCCCCATCTGGGGGAAGGATTGATCTTGTCCTGCACTTTCGGAACTGCGCTAGCGTAACTCCAGGGAATAAGATGATTACGAGATCGGCGCGACTTTGGCTTTGGCTGGACCTTTTCACCTTGAATCCACCCTGTCCAGACAAAACAAGCGGAGCAAAGAGCACGTAATCACCGTTTCCCTTCTCCCCAACTTCCGCACAATACCGTCTCCCTTTACCGCTAACCTCTGCAATAATGGGTATATTACTTTGAAATGATGAATAGATTGTCTTTTGACATCCCCCAGCGCGCATAGGATAATATTTTCTAGTGATAAGGATGTAACTTATATTCTAAAATAAGATATAATAAAACCATTATTTTACATTATGGCTTGTCACATGGAAGTATAGGAGGGAACCTGTTGGAACGCCAAATCTGGAGCAGATTTATTACGAAGCCATTTGTATTCTTCACCTTAATTATGATTATAAAAAGCTACCTGACTTGGTATGCCATCTTTGACAACATTCCTTTCTGGCAACCTTTACTCACCGAGGTTCCTTTTGTATGGCTTATTTTTTGTTTTATTGAGCGCTTTTCTCATAAACGTAAAATCGGCTATTACATGATTGCCAATCTTGTCATTACCATCGTTTTCTTTGCTGCCATTATGTACTACAAATATTATGGAGTCATCGTTACATATCATGCACTAGCTCAAGTGAATCAAGTTACTTCCGTCAACAGCAGTGTTTTCTCTCTGCTTGCACCCTATTATCTGCTTATCTTTGTTGATGTTATTGTGCTTAGTGTTTATTACATTCAGCGCAAGATTAGGCAAAAGAAACAGGGTTCTAGATCAACCATAACCTTGCCTCGTATAGGTAAGCGGACGGCTGTCATTATCTTTGCTTTTTCTGCGCTGCTGACCCTCTATAACATTTGGCCGAATCGTGCCAGTATGAACGAGCTGAATCAAGCGGAATCGATGGGGATACTTAATTACGAGGCTTATATGATTGCCGCAGATAAACCAAGTGATCCCGTACCTGCTGATCAGATTACACAGGATAAAATTAATGAACTAAAAGGTTTCTCCGCCGACCAGCCTGCGATTTCTACTTATTGGGACGCGGCCAAAGGACGGAATGTCATCATTATTCAAATGGAGTCTTTTCAGAATTTTCTGATCGGGCTTCATATCGACGGTAAAGAAATTACACCTAATCTAAATGAACTTGCTAAAGAAAGCCTGTATTTCCCTCACTTCTATCAGCAAGTAGGTCAGGGAAATACATCGGATGCAGAGTTTGTCGTGAATTCTTCCTATTACATTCCAGCAAGAGGGGCTTCTTCCCAGGTATACACCGATTATGAAGTGCCTAGTTTAGCCAAACTGCTGGATCAATACGGTTATAATACAACCACTTTTCATACCAACAAGGTAGAGTTCTGGAACCGTAAAGAGATGTATGCAGCGCTCGGCTTCGGAAAATATTACGATATGGACTTTTTCGGTAATGAAGACGCGGTTGCCTTTGCTGCTTCCGATGAAGTGCTGTATAAGAAGACATCTGAAGAGCTAGAGGCACTTCAGGACACAGGTAACCCTTTCTATTCTCAGGTCATTTCCATGTCCGCACATCATCCATATCATCTGCCCGAAAGTAAATATAAAATGGAGCTTCCAGCGCGTTATGAGAATACGCTCGTAGGTGATTATATAAGAGCACAGAACTACGCTGACTATGAACTTGGTATTTTCATCCAGCATCTAAAAGATAACGAGGTGTGGGATAACAGCCTCATTGTTCTGTATGGAGACCATCTCGGACTCCCGCTCTACTCACTTGAGGAAGATGATCATACCTTGATGAAAGAAATTTTTGGACGTGATTATACTCGCGCGGATATGATGAACATCCCGCTGATTATTACTGCACCGGGTGCTACTCACGGGGCTCGTATTGATCAGCTTGGAGGTCAATCCGATATTGTGCCTACTGTCGCAAGCTTGCTTGGTATATCCATGGATGACTATATTCATTTCGGTCAGGATCTGCTGACCGGGCATTCTAATCTTCTTCCAGAGCGATATTACCTTCCTTCTGGATCGCTGATTACCGAAGAAGGCATGTTTATTCCAGGCAGTGGTTATGAAGATGGTACACGGTATCCGCTTCCCTTAATTGAAGAGACAGCCGATCCTTCGTTTGTATCTTCTCTGAATCCACCGCCGGATGCGCTGAAGGAAGCGGGCAAGAACATAAACAAGGGAACGGTCAGCAAAGAAAAATACGATCGCGCGCTTGAGCTGCTTCACCTTTCAGACAGCTATGTAACCCAGTTACCGAAGCGATAAATCATCATCTTCTTTGCAAAATAGAAAATACGAAAAACCCTCTGTACTTGTATAGAGGGTTTTTCGTATTTATAACCTTTGTTTACCACTAGTGTATCTAGCAAAGGTTATCATCGTTAGCTTTTTTGTTTCAGCATAGGCTCGGTGAACGCGATCCATTCTCTTACTGCGAAGGATTGATAACGATCTTTACGCCAAACCATACCAAGTTCCCAAGGAATACGTTCGTGAAGCGGTAAAATACACACTTCCTCCACATCCAGTTCCCTGCAAATCGTCTCCGGCATAAGCGCTACACCAAGCCCTGCTGCTACCATATTGCTGATCAGATCCCACTGGGCACTTTCATAGATAATCCGAGGCTGGTAGCCTGCTTTTTGACAAGCACCAATAATGCGGTCATGCAAAGTAAAGTCTTCACGGAACAGAATAAATGCATCTTCCCGAAGTGCTGATAAACGAATCTCCTGCTCACCAGCAAGCGGATGCGTAGGATGAAGCACTACCTTAAGTGATTCTGTAACAAATACATACCCCTCTAGTAGAGAGTCATCGGCCGGCAAGACAGTAACACCAATATCAAGCGCACCGGATACCACGTCTTTCTCTACTTTTTTCCCGCCATCCTCAAACAGCTGAATGGTGATATTCGGATACTGTTTGTAGAACTCCCCAATGACCCTAGGGAAAAAGCTTGCACCGATCATTGGCGGAAGCCCAATACGGATATGCCCCTTTTTGAGATTCATTAAATCATCCAGCTCCGAGGACAAGTTATGAAAAGAGTTCACAATCTCTTGAGCCTGTCTTGCAAAAACCTCTCCTGCATCTGTAAGCTCGACTTTCTTCCCGTACCGATCAAGAAGAGTCACCCCTAATTCTTCTTCCAAATTCTTAACCGTCTTGCTGATCGAAGGCTGGGTTATATACAGGGCCTGAGCTGCTTTGGTAAAGCTCTTTTGCCGCGCTACTTCCAAAAAATAATTCAGATGCCTAATGTCCATAAGTGAACTCCTTCCCTACTATAGAAAAAAGGAATAGTAGAAATGCTTAATATGCATTTTACTCATGAAAGAATTTAATGTAAAATTTTCAGTAACAAAACATTCCAATTTCAAAGTGATTTCTTATCTATATTTCTTTGTTTTTTAAGGAGGTCCATCTCATGAAACAAACAGGAAAGATCGTATTTCAGGTCCTGATCCTGCTCTTGTTCGCTCTGCTTATGAACGGGATGACGAATCTCCTGCACCTGCCTATTCCTGGATCGATTCTTGGTATGGTGGTTCTGTTTATCCTTCTGCAGACCCGCATCATTAAACTCAGTTGGATTGATGCCGGTGCAAGCTGGCTGCTCGCAGAGCTTCTATTGTTTTTTATCCCCTCCGCTGTTGGGGTTATGAATTATTTCGAAATGATGAAGCAAGATGGTTTAAGTATTCTGCTCGTCATTCTGATCAGTACATTTCTTGTTATGGCTGTATCGGGGCTTGTTGCTTCGATCATGACAAAAAGAAAGGAGAAAAAACAAAATGACCGCATTGCTCTGTCTCGTCTTCACGCTAGCCATCTACCTGCTAGCCAAAAAAATGTATAAGAAGATGCCTAAAGTGTACTTATCTCCACTCATTATTGTGCCTGTGGTCATTATTGTTGCTCTTCTGACGACGGATACATCTTATACCTCATACAACAAAGGCGGGAGTATACTGACTCTGCTCTTGCAGCCTGCAACCGTTGCATTTGCAATCCCGCTTTATAAATATTTGAAAGAACTTAAGCAATATTGGCGTGAAATTGTGACCGGTGTATCGCTCGGTTCTGTAGTCGCTATCTCTTCTTCTGTTCTTGTTGCCAAGGGACTACATCTTGATCCAGGCCTTGAATCAAGCCTGCTCCCGCACTCGATTACGACACCGATTGCGATGAACGTAGCTACCATGATTGGAGGCGTGCCTCAGATCACCGCTGTCTTCGTCGTTATGACGGGACTCATGGGACTTTTAATTGGACCTTATACCCTGAAATTGTTGAAAATTGACGGGGAAATCGCCCGTGGAATTCTTTATGGTACAAGTGCGCATGGTACCGGGACTTCCAAAGCATTCGAATTCAGTCCGCTTACCGGGACGATATCCAGCATATCCATGGTGCTCTCCGCTATCATCACTCTGGCATTATCCCCTGTCATATCGATGTTTTTGTTCTCTTAATACACCCTCTATCCCTTTTTTTTCAAAAAAGTTATTGTATTGCAGGACACTCTTACCTTAAAATGAAAGAACGATAACATCGCTGATTAGCGGGGGAGATTACCCATGAAGAGAACCGGTATGAAAAGAGCGCTCGACCGCCTTGGCCGCATTGTTCTACCAAAAGAGATGCGTGATACCATGGAGATAGATATCGGCGACCCGCTTGAGTTCTTTATTGAAGGTAAGGAGTTAATCCTTCGTAAATACAAATCTACGTTATGCATTTTTTGCGGAAATGTAGATACTGAAATGTATTTCAAGGAGCAGTTTATCTGCAAAAGTTGTGCCAAAGAGCTAAAAATCGCGGAAAATTTAATCGATATTACAGCAGGCGAACGACAAGAAAAGACACTTTCTGAGCATGAACGACGTGCTACCTACTTTATTAAGCCAGAATTGTCAGCAAAAACTAACGTACATAGACATCCGTTCGCCACCAACTCCGATGAATTTGCCCGTGATGTTAGACCGAAGACAGCGCAAATGCTGCGTAAGATGAAAGAAATACTAGATACGCATCCCGGTATCTCTCAGAATCAAATCGCTGAGAAACTAGGGATCAGCCAAGGGCGTGTATCTCAGCTCAAGAAACTTCTTTAGTAAACGGTATCATTTAGGAACATCAGATTTTAAAGTAGCAGTTACATTACAAAAGGTACACAAAGTGGACAAGCCCCTCTTCATCAAGAAGAGGGGCTTGTTTATTGTAATTATCTTTGAAGCAGAACCGAGAATCACCTATACCGATTCATTTGACGGCTCTGAAATAAACAGCCGATCTCCATACCTAGCAGACTGTAATGCAGCTACAGTAACTGCCTGTGTGCGGAGGGCATCCTGGTAATCTGACCGAATGAGGCTTCGATCTCCTGTCCGAAGAGCATGCAGGAAGGCTTCATTTTCACTCTTATAAGGATTATTCTCACCCGCTATGGTTTGCTTTCCTTCCGCCGTAGAAATGGCCAGCTGTTCAGGATTCCAATCCCATATACCTTCCGCTGTATAGAAAGTAAGTCCGGATCGTCCCGCTACTCCATCAGGTAGAATACAGGTATTCATAATATTAGCTACTGCCCCATTTTGCATCTTTAAGTTTACAGTCCCTACATCTGGAACCGTAACTCCTTCATGGAGCTTGTGCATGCTGCGCCCCGCATACATCGCCTGTACCTCTGACACTTCGCCGGCTACATAACGGAGTAAGTCGACAATATGCGTGGTCTGTTCAATAAATTGCCCGCCAGAGCCTTCTAGATCACGCCACCAAGCTACGCCGGGCATTCCTCCATTCCAGCAACCACTGGCCATCCCGATCATTTGTCCCGCTAATGCCTGTTTGAGCTTTTCTGCATGCTCCTGATAGCGAAAATGATACCCTACAGCTGTCAGCAGTCCCTTCTCACGAATCGCAGCTTCAATTTGCATCGGCAGCTCAAGATCAACCGACAGCGGCTTCTCCACAAAGAAAGGGATGCCCCGTTCGATTAATGCAAACTCTATCTCTCCATGCGCCATCGGCGGAACACAGATATAAACCGCATCCAGCTTTTCCTGTTCAAGCATCGTATGAAGATCTTCATAAGGATTTGCCTCATATTTTACAGCCATCGTCTGCGCCTTTTCGAGACTCGTACCGAGAATCGCTTGTATCTTCACATCTTCTGTCTCATGAAGCAGATCGGCATGCACTTTACTAAACCACCCCGTACCAATGATTCCGATGTGTAACATCATTCCATCATCTCCTTCATATCTAATCTAGATCCGCTGCAGCTTTGCTTCTTGGATCAGCTGTTCAAGCTCCTGGTTATACATCTCTTGTTCCATATCCGTCCAATTATTTGCCTCAGACATATAGGCAATGACGGCGGATTTATACTGCTCCACTTGCTGAATTCGAAAAAACAAGCTGCCCGTACGCCGTACGAAAAAGTCTGCCGGTGTTACCGCCATCTCTTCTTCCATCGCATACTGAAGCTGCGTGAGTAATGGAGCAGGCAGATCATAATCCTGCACTTCTTGCTCTGACCGCTCTGCTATCTGATACAGCCGCTCCGTATTGGAACCATACATCGTAACAAGAGAGGATGCTTCTTCCCGTGTAAATCCATACCGCTGTCCCTCATTTGTCATTCGTTCCACAAATGCAGGATATCCACTGCTTCCACCGACATGGCCTCCTGAAATCGGCATTTGTTTTGTCTGACAAGAACGAAACACGTGCCCACTCGTCTCATGGAGTAACTTTGAAGCTAAATCTACGACCGTCTCAGCCATCTTTCGATAACCGGTTAATTTGCCGCCAGCAATCGTGACCAGTCCCGTTTCCGACTGCCAGATTTCATCTTTTCGTGAAATTTCAGAGGCGTTTTTTCCTTCTTCATAAATAAGAGGACGGATCCCTGCCCAGCTCGATTCCACATCATCGCAAGTGATCTCAGCACTTGGGAACATGAGCTGGATCGCCTTCATGACATAATCCAAATCTTCGTGTTCTACCTGTGGGTGAGCCAGATCTTCCTCATAGACCGTGTCGGTTGTACCCACATACGCTTTGCCCTCTCGTGGAATCGCAAAAAGCATACGGCCATCCGGCGTATCAAAATAAACAGCCTGCTTTAGTGGAAAGCGGCTCTGATCAATGACCAGGTGCACACCCTTTGTGTGCTGCAGCACTTTTCCTTTTTTGGAATGATCCAGCTCACGAAGTTCATCTACCCATGGACCGGCTGCATTCACCACTTTCGCTGCTCGAACCGTGAATTCCTTTCCTGATACCAGATCTCGCACGATTGCACCTTTGATTTGCTGATTTTCATAGAAAAACTGAGTTGCTTTTACGTAATTCACTGCATGGGCTCCCTGCTTAACTGCTTCTTTCATCACTTCAATGGTAAGTCTTGCATCATCCGTCCGGTACTCCACATAGTAACCTCCGCCTGACAGGTCCTGATCATTCAGCAGGGGTTCTTTTTGCAGCGTCTGTTCTTTACTCAGCATCACTCTGCGTTCATTCTTCTTCACTCCAGCCAGGAAATCATACACTCGAAGTCCGACCCCGGTCATGAATTTGCCATACGTTCCTCCCTTATAAAACGGAAGCAGCATCCACTCGGGTGTCGTAACGTGCGGGCCATTCTCATATACAATCGCTCGTTCTTTACCGACCTCGGCTACAACATCAACCTGAAATTGTTTGAGATACCGAAGACCGCCATGCACAAGCTTCGTAGAGCGGCTGGACGTCCCGGCGGCGTAATCCTGCATTTCCACTAGAGCCACTTTCATACCACGGGATGAAGCATCGAGAGCAATCCCTGCGCCTGTAATTCCTCCGCCGATAATGAGCAAATCATATGTATTCTTCTCCATCATTTGGGTCATTTCGAGTCTTGATACCCCTGCAAAACCTGTTGTCATAAGAGAAAACCTCCGCCCCCATCATTTCTTTAACCTATGTAAAAAAGACTGCAAAATAGCACACGGGATATTCCCCAAGTGGATTTGCAGTCTCTCCTTCTCTTCCAGACCTTTATTTACTTTTACCTGTATCTTACCACGCAGCCGTATGATTGACACAGATTCTTCCATTTTTATATTTTAAACGCCATGGCAGCATGTACTGCTCTTTGCCAGCCGCCATATAATTGTTCTCGCTCTTCTTCCTTCATAACCGGTTCGAAAATTCGCTCTGAAGCCCATTGTTCACTAATTTCTTCACAGCTGCTCCAAAAACCAACAGCAAGACCCGCTAAGTAAGCTGCTCCGAGGGCAGTCGTCTCACCAATGATCGGTCTTTCTACCGGACATCCTAAAATGTCACTCTGAAATTGCATCAGCAGGTTGTTTCTTACCGCACCGCCATCAACTCGCATCCTTGCCAGCCCATTGCCTGAATCCTGCTGCATCGCTGTTAGTACATCCCTGGTCTGATAAGCAAGCGACTCCAAGGTAGCACGAATGAAATGCTCTTTGGTTGTTCCACGGGTCAAGCCAAACATCGCTCCCCGCACATCACTGTCCCAATAGGGGCTTCCGAGGCCTACAAACGCAGGAACAAGATATACGCCATCCGTAGAATCTACCCGGGAGGCATACAGTTCACTGTCTTTAGAATCTCGGATCATACGCAGTCCATCCCGCAGCCACTGTACAGCAGATCCGGCGATAAAAATACTGCCTTCCAGTGCATATTCCACCTTACCGCCAACGCCCCAAGCAATGGTAGTAATCAGACCATGTTTTGAACGGATCGCAGTCTCGCCGGTATTCATCAGCATAAAACAGCCTGTACCGTATGTATTCTTAATATCTCCCTCTCGGTAACAAGCTTGACCGAATAAAGCAGCTTGCTGGTCGCCTGCCGCTCCTGCGATAGGAATCTCAGCACCGAAGAAATGATAAGGCACGGTATGCGCATAGATTTCAGATGAACCTTTGACCTCAGGCAGCATCGCAGCAGGAATTTGTAATAGATCCAAAATCTCTTGATCCCATTTCAGTTCATGAATGTTGTACATCATCGTACGGGAAGCATTCGAATAATCCGTGACATGCGCTTTTCCGCCTGACAAATTCCAGATCAGCCAGCTGTCAATCGTTCCAAAGAGCAACTCGCCTTTTTCCGCCCTTTCCCGCGCTCCCTCTACATGATCTAGAATCCACTTCACTTTTGTAGCTGAAAAATAAGGATCGATAAGAAGCCCTGTTTTCTCACGGATGAGATCCTCTAATCCATCCTCTTTCATCTTGGAGCAAATATCTGCCGTCTGTCTGGACTGCCAAACAATCGCATGATAAATGGGATGTCCCGTATCCTTCTCCCATACCACCGTAGTCTCCCGCTGGTTCGTAATACCGATGCCGGTAATCTGTGCAGCGTTTACCCCTGACTCAGCTAAACAATTTGCAATGACAGCCAGAATAGAGCTCCAAATTTCACTCGCGTTATGTTCCACCCACCCTGGTTTCGGAAAATACTGCGTAAATTCACGCTGAGCACTATACACAATATCTCCTTTTTTATTGAATAAAATAGCTCTTGAACTTGTTGTCCCCTGATCCAAAGACATGATATATTGCTCCATTGTTTACCTCCTTACGGTTTACTTACGGTGTACTCTTTTCTATTACTCTCAATGATTGAAGGCATCATACCTGGTAATACTTCAATATAGTCAGATGTTTTTTTGATAACGCTGTAATTCTTATCTGACCCAAGCAATATATTCTTATCAGGCTGCTCGCCAGAAGCTAAATGCAAGCACCTTATTTTATGTATAGTTAATCTATATGCTGGCTTTACGGAAGTCAACCATGGGTCAACAAGAGGAAGCTGCGGAACCTAGTCTTTTCATTACATGTAAGGAGTGACTGTTATTTATGCTGAAAGCTCTACAAAGACTCGGCAAATCGTTAATGTTGCCGGTTGCTACGCTTCCCGCTGCTGGGATTTTACAAGGCTTCGCACTCATTGACTATCAGAAAGATATTCCGCTCGGAGCTGTCGGCGGATTTATCAACCAGTACATCACTCCTTTTCTGAGTGCGGGTGCCGGAACGATCTTTAGCAATCTTGCGATTATCTTTGCTGTCGGTGTTGCCATTGGTTTGGCTGGAGATGCGGTCGCTGCCCTGTCTGCAGTAATCTCCTACTTGATTCTTGTGAAGGTTATGGAACAGGTCCCCCTTGTTTTTGACTATATACCGGACGATGTAAAGCTGGATACCGGAGTGCTTGGCGGTTTTATTACAGGGATTCTTTCTGCCTACCTCTATAGGCGTTTCCATGACATGAAACTACCCGAGTGGCTCGGCTTTTTCTCCGGGAAGCGTTTTGTGCCCATCATTACATCGATTACAACGATTATTCTGGCTGCTTTGCTTGGTATGATCTGGAGTCCTATACAAGACGCCATTGCTATCTTTGGTAATTGGGTCGTCGGTCTCGGGGGAACAGGTGCCTTTATTTTCGGTGTAGCAAACCGCCTGCTTGTTCCTGTCGGACTTCATCATGTACTGAATTCCATTGCTTGGTTCCAGATTGGTGACTTTACTAATGCAGCTGGTGAAGTGGTTCACGGCGACCTAACGCGTTATTTTGCAGGAGACAAGACAGCTGGCGTTTTCATGTCTGGATTTTTCCCGATTATGATGTTTGCCATGCCGGCGGCTGCACTTGCGCTTATACATACCGCCAAACCTGAGAAACGTAAAATGGTTAGTGCCATCTTTATTGGTTCAGCGCTGGCCTCTTTCTTTACCGGCATTACAGAGCCGCTAGAGTTCTCTTTTATGTTCCTTGCACCTGTTCTTTATGTCATTCATGCGCTGCTTACCGGCCTGTCCGGACTCGTTATGTACTTGCTTGATGTAAAGCTAGGGTTTGCTTTCTCGGCGGGTCTTATTGACTACCTGCTGAATATCAAGTTATCGACTAACCCTTTCCTGCTCCTTCCCGTTGGTCTCGCATTTGGCGTCGTTTATTACTTCCTGTTCCGCTATGTTATCGTCAAATTCAATCTAAAAACACCAGGTCGCGAAGATGATGATGAGCTGGCCTTAGAACCAGCAAAAGAAGAACCCGAAGCTCCTGCCGTGAAATCAACTATAGAGGAAATCAAAGCAGAAAGAGTACTGCGAGCCATTGGCGGCACGGATAATATTGAAAGTATTGATGCTTGTATTACCCGTCTGCGTCTCGTGGTACGGGATGAGAATATCGTTAATGATGCTGAACTAAAAAGAGTAGGTGCTGCCGGCGTTATGCGCCTCGGTCATGGTGCCGTTCAGATTATTTTTGGTACTTCTTCTGAAGCACTAAAAGATGAAATCAAGAAAAAAATGGAGTAGTACGATCGAGTAAGCAAGCCTGTCGCTGTAAGCGGCAGGCTTTTTTTGATGAATTTTTATTGCTTTCTTATTGTCTTTTACTGTTTCAAATAGTAACAAATTAGGCATGCAGGAGGATACATATCATTTCATTTAAAGCATAAAATGGAATTAAATCTAGTCTATTACCACCAAAGGGGGCATCTTCAAGATGAAACAAAGAACCTGGTCACTCGTTATCCTAATTTTGGTTCTTGTTGTCAGCGGCTGTAGTTCTTCACCTACTGCAGATCCATCTTCATCCAACAAAAAGATAACGCTTACATTGTGGTATTGGAACCGTAGTATTGATGATCAGCTGCTTCAAAAAGCCAAAGAACAGTTTCCCAATATTCATCTGGTGACCCAAAAGATTGGCGGTGACTTCAAGTCCAAATTAAAGACGACGATGGCTGCCAAGTCCGGTGAACCGGATATCGTTGCTTTGAATGACTGGATCATGGAGCTGTTTCCAAGCCAGGATCGTTTCTACGATCTCTATGAGTTTGGAGCCGCTGAAGTGGAGGATCAGTATCTGGACTGGAAATGGCAACAAGGCGTTACACCGGATGGCCAGATGATCGGCTTCCCGATGGATACCGGACCAACAGCTCTATTTTATCGAGAAGACTTATTTGAAGAAGCCGGGCTGCCAACCGATCCCAAAGAAGTCCATGAGCAGATGAGCACATGGGACGATTATAGGAAAGCGGGTCTTACCCTGAAGGAAGCATTCAATGGAAAGGTCTTTATGTACGACAATATTGAAAACGTATACAACGAGATAATTTCACAAAGTGATAAGAAATATTTCACTCCGGAAGGAGATTTTATAGGGGATTCAAATGAGGCCATTCGCGAGGCTTGGGACATGTCGCTTTCTTTTCATCAAGACGGATTGATTGCTAATGCAGACCACTGGACATCCGAATGGAACGCTGGTGTGAACAAAGGAACGATCGCTTCTTTTGTAGGCGCAGTGTGGATGAAGCAACCTCTCCAAGAAGCAGCACCAGATACGGCAGGAAAATGGCGTGTAACAAGGGCTCCAGGAGGAGACGGAAATGTAGGCGGCTCGTTCATGGCAATTCCTAAATCAAGCGAGCATCCTAAGGAAGCATTCGAAGTCATTAAATGGCTCCAGAACCCTGAGAACCAGCTGACGATGCTCAAAACAACCAATCTATTTCCATCCACTCCTAGCGCTTATGACAGTGCCACTATCCGAGAAGGAGAACCTTTCTTTGGAGGACAAGCGACAGGTGAAGTTTTTGCAGAGTCGGCACAGAATGTCAAAATCTCCTTCTTCGGAGAACGATATCCTGCCGTCCACGGTGTAATGACACGATGGCTGAATAATATTACGAGTCTTAATCCGGATACTGCCTTCGATGAAGCGATGCAGCGGGTAGAACGGGAACTGAAGCGATAAGCCCAAATGAAAAGGAGGTACCTTTATGCAGCAGCCTGTAAAGCATAAACCTACACAAACTTATTTGCCGGTCCCGCCAAAACGTAAGCTGGCTAAAGAAATCTGGAAGAATCGGGCCGTGTATACTGCCATCTCCCCTTTCTATCTCTTGTTCGCTGTCTTCGGTTTGTTTCCGATCGGATTCTCTCTCTATCTTGCCTTTCATAAATGGGACGGCATAGGCGAGATGACGTATAACGGATTCAATAATTTCAGTTATATGCTGACCGATCCTGAGTTCTGGCAAGCTGTAGGCAATACCTTCATGATCTGGATTTACTCTACGATCCCAATGCTCTTCTTTGCTTTAATTATCGCCTTCTTACTTCATGCACCCTTTGTCAGGTTTAAAACCTTTTTCCGAATTGGTTTCTTTCTTCCCAATGTTACATCGATTGTAGCTGTATCGATTATTTTCGCTGCCTTATTCGCTAACAACTACGGGATTTTGAATTATGTAATGGGTGTATTCAATCTTCCTCTTGTTGCTTGGCTCGATGTACCTTGGGGGATCAAGGCCGCTCTTTCCTCTATGGTGATCTGGAGATGGACCGGATATAATGCTGTCATTTATCTCGCTGGACTTCAGAGCATACCAACTACCTTGTATGAAGCTGCCAAAATCGATGGGGCTACCGGAATTCAGTCTTTTTTCCGTATTACGATTCCGCTCCTTCGTCCCGTTATTCTCTTCACCGTCATCACTTCCACAATCGGGGGGATGCAGCTCTTTACCGAGCCGCAGATTTTGCTTGGTAATAATGGGGGAACGGGCGGAGCAGGGATGACGATTGTCCTCTATCTGTACCGTGAATCATTTATCAACAATTATTTTGGTTACGGCGCAACGGTAGGCTGGGGAATGTTCCTGATTATTGCGCTGTTCTCATTCATCAACTGGAAAATTGTCCAAGGTCCATCATCCAAATAGAAGGAGTGAGATTCCATGAAGCAGTCAAAGTTTACATCGTTCATTCTCTATCTTGGCTTAACCATCGGACTTATGATCTCTATGTTTCCCTTCTATTGGCTCGTCGTAATGTCGACACGAACGACATCGGATATTTATCAATTCCCTCCGAAACTTTGGTTTGGCGGGGAACTGTGGAATAATATCTCCCGAGTCATGACGCAGATTGACTTCTTGGGTGCTTTTCTAAACACCTTATTCGTAGCAACTGCGGTTACGGTACTCGTGCTTTTCTTCGATTCACTGGCTGGATTTGCCTTTGCTAAATATGAATTTCCGGGAAAGAAGATCCTGTTCGTTGTCCTGCTTACGACGATGATGGTTCCTTCACAGCTCTCCCTTGTTCCCTCCTTTGTCATTATGGCGGAGCTCGGATGGGTCGGGTCGTTTAAAGCCCTGATTATCCCTGGAATGGTCAATGCCTTCGGTATATTTTGGATCAGGCAGTATGCCGAGGGCTCCATTCCAAGTGAGCTGCTCGACGCAGGCCGGATGGATGGTGCAGGTTTCTTTCGAATCTATTTTAGTGTAGCCCTGCCCATCTTGCGCCCTGCCTTCGCTTTTCTAGGAGCGTTCACTTTTATCGGAGTATGGAATGATTACCTGTGGCCGCTCATTGTCCTTACGGACGAGAAAAAATACACGCTTCAGATTGCCTTGTCTCAGCTAAACGGGCTTTACAATACGGATTATTCCATGATTATTGCCGGTACACTGCTCGCCATTATTCCTCTTATCATCATGTTCTTATTTGTAAGCAAGCAGTTTATATCCGACATTGCAGCGGGTGCTATTAAAGACTAGGCTGGCTTGTATCCATTATTTCCCCATCATCTAAAAAGGGAAGATTAATGGGTAATAATAGAGGTTAATGCATGAGTATAGTTGTTAGGCGTACATTCATATAAAAGAATGCGGAAAGGGCCGCTACAGCTGCGGTCTTTTCCTATTTTCCAAGGAAGAAGGTGTATTCAATGCGTGCAAGCCAAGAGGTTTCCTATATGATTGGAGTCGATATTGGAACCACCAGCACCAAAGCTGTCTTGTTCCAGGAAGACGGAACGATTATTGCTGAGGCGAGTCAAGGCTATCCCTTACATACCGAAGGAGCGATAAAAGCGGAGCAAGACCCCGATCTTATCGTGGAGGCCGTTATCTACTCGATTCAGCAGGTAATGACGAGCAGTGAAACAACCGCTGATAAAATACAGTTTGTCTCCTTCAGCTCTGCCATGCACAGTGTAATTGCCATGGATCACTCCGGTAATAGACTTACACCAGCTCTGACCTGGGCAGATAATCGCAGCGCAGCGTATGCAAAGCAGCTTAACAAGGATAAGACTGGGCATGATCTGTACACAAGAACAGGTACACCGATTCATCCAATGTCGCCACTCACCAAAATCATGTGGTTTACTCGAGAACAGCAAGATCTGATGCCTCAGATTCATAAATTTATATCTATTAAAGAATATGTATTTTATCAGCTCTTTGGGGTTTATATCGTTGACCACTCCATCGCTTCCGCCACAGGGCTCCTCCGCATGGATACCCTGGACTGGGATGAAGAAGCACTGCGTGTTGCAGGGATTTCGGCTGATCATTTATCTGAGCTGGTTCCTACAACGCATGTTATACAAGATCTCCATCCCTCCTATGCTGAGCAGATGCAGCTCGCCCCTTCGACTCCTTTTGTGGTAGGTGCGAGTGACGGTGTTTTATCTAATCTGGGCGTAGGGGCAATCGACCCCGGCGTAGTTGCCATTACCATCGGTACAAGCGGGGCTATACGTACCGTGGTTGATCGTCCCATTGCTGATCCGAAAGGCCGTTATTTCTGCTACGCGCTAACGGAGCAGAAATGGGTAATCGGCGGCCCGGTGAATAATGGAGGTGTGATTTTTCGCTGGATCCGTGACGAACTTGCTTCTTCCGAAGTGGAGACAGCAAAACGGCTTGGCGTAAATCCATATGAAGTTCTTGCTGATATTGCTGAGAAGGTTCCTGCCGGTTCGGATGGACTTCTGTTCCATCCTTATATGATGGGAGAAAGGGCTCCTCTATGGAACCCCGATGCCCGCGGTTCTTTTTTTGGCCTGACGTTACAGCACAAGAAAGAACATATGGTACGTGCAGCTCTCGAAGGGGTCCTGTTTAATCTATACACCGTCATGCTCGCCATTGAGGAACAGATCGGAAGACCGAAAACCATTCACGCGACCGGAGGTTTTGCTCGTACAGAATTATGGCGGCAGATGATGGCTAATATTTTTGATCAAAAAGTTATTTTTCCAGATAGCATTGAAAGTTCTTGCCTCGGTGCAGTGATTCTCGGGATGTACGCAACAGGGAAAATCGACTCTCTTGACGTAACAAAGGACATGATCGGCTCTACCTATCATCATGATCCTGAAGCAGAAGCGGTTTCCGTCTATCGTGAGTTGTTGCCTATCTTTATTCGGATTTCTCGCAAGTTTGAAGAAGAATATGCGGCAATCACTGCTTTTCAGATCAAAATGGATGAGCGGCTTCCTAAAAACATATAACGCATAAAAAAGCATCCAATTCTCCCCGTTCTGAGTGGGAACATCGGATGCTTTTTTTATCTAATATAAAGAATCATATACTTCATCAGGCCAGTGAAGTTCGACGCCCTGCTCCTGCAGCTGTTGCTGAAAGGAAGCTAGATGCTCTGCTGATTCGTACACCTGTTTTGGACGAATACCATGGGTCACGCTATAAGCAGCAAGATACCCTGCTGCCTCGCCTATATTCCATTCCGTTGGGTGCAGGCGATAACATCCATTAGCAATCTGCGTCATTCCGATATTTTTACAGGCAGGAAGATAGTTAGACATCCGTATGGGAATGAAGGATCCCAGTGGAATTTCATAAGGATAGTTTGGTATGTAGAACGATCGCTGAGACTTTGTCGTAGGATGCAGATCCAGATGATAACTTCCTACGCCCACACTATCTGAATAACGCTTAATCCCCTGGTCGCCGCGCAGCTCTTTACTCACATCGTGCTCACTAATGGTATACAGGGCCTTAAGTCTCCTCGATTCCCTGATATAAGCAGTCTTAGCCAGACCATCTTCTGTTCCAAGTACATCTCCTCGAAGCCTTACTCCCGGATAGCCTTTGCCTCCATCTAATCTCAGTGCCTCTGTCTGCAGCCAGTATACGAGCGACCGTGTCAATTCTTTTGCTTGCTCTGCATGTGCCTTCTTCTGTTCCGCTGTTACACCAATGACAGGAGCTAAGTAATAATCATTCTGCGCCCAGTTGAGTAAAGTAACTTCGCCGGACGGCAGTGGTTCACGCCATATGGATGGATCAACAATACGGCGGTATGTCCACAGCGAAGGAATCCCCTGATCATTAGGGAACATGGTGTACTGTTTCAGTTTAGCAATATCCTTCACATCTGCGGTAAACCAGCTGAGGATAGGAATATCCCCGAAGAGTGGCGTATAGCTTCTCCAGAATTCGTAATTCGCTGGGCGGGGGATCGTAAAGTTACCACCTTCTACATACTCTACTGCTGCCACATGTGTAATGGACTGAATATCTTCCGGATCGGCTTCATCCAGCGCATGAGGTTCACCGGTCTGCTGGGCTGATTCACTGCCAATCAAATATTCCGTTCCTGTCATCGGCAATAGATCGCCATTATCGGTGCCATCCAAAAAGTATTGCCCTGTCAGCTGATATTCTTTGCCGCTTTTCTCATTTCTTGCCCTCACCGAAATAATCTCTGAACCTTGCGTTTCTGCGGAAATAGCTGCCGTATCAAATAGAATTTGAATCTGTCCGGTATTGACATAAGGAGCCAGCATATCCTCCAGCACACGAAGTGCAACTTTCGGTTCATGTGCGATACGGCTTACCCACCCGTTCCCCGGGTTTAGTACGCTATTAGCCATCGCTTCTTCGGTGAGTGGATAATTAATCTTGTAATAAGCTCTGACTCGGTCCCGAAATTCCCGATAACTTGCCGTACAGCCAAAAGATTCGATCCACCTGTGTTCATCCGGCGGCACAGCCTGTGAAGTAAGCTGTCCTCCAATCCAGTCCGTTTCTTCCGTCATTACTACACGTTTTCCTGCTTTGGCTGCCGCCCTGGCTGCAGCCACTCCCCCAAGACTTGCTCCGATGATGACGATATCTGCTTCCATGAACGTAGTCTGCATCTTGCTTCCTCCATTCGAATGAAGTTAGTTACTCGGCTAAGCAATAAGCTATTTAATAGCTGCGATCTATGACAGCTCTTGCCGTCTTTTCTTTCATCTGTTTTGTTAGCACAACATTACGGCGGGCCAAGCCTTCACAGATGAGATCAATAATGAATAATTGCGAAATTTTAGCCCCGATCGAACCGCCTTCGAGCGGCATCTCTTTACCAGCGGTAAGGAGCACAATATCTGCTATCGCTGTAATAGGTGATTTGGCATAATTCGTGATGGCTATCACTTTAGCTCCATTTTCTTTGGCTTTCATCAGCATATTATTGGTATCTATCGTACTTCCCGAAACACTGATCCCAAAAGCTACATCTCCTTCTGACATACTGACCGCCATCATCGCCTGAATATGACTATCCACTACAGCTTCCGATCTTCTACCTATGCGAAGCAGTCGATTTTTCGCATCCAGTGCGGTAATTCCCGAAGCTCCAACTCCAAAAAATTGCACATGTCTCGCTTCATCTATCCATTCAATGGCCTGCATTAGACTCTCTTTTGCAAGCAGACTCATGCTCGATTTCAGAATATTCACATTTGTCTCAAAGATCATTTTTACAAAATCGCCTTGATCCTCATCTTCATCCTGATCATCTGTCTTTCTCACCCCAACATTCTGGGCAAGTGATAATTTAAAATCTTGGTAGCCATTAAATCCAATCTTTCTGCAAAAGCGCATAACGGTGGTCTCCCCAACACTCGCAAAATCAGCAAGTTCAGTGACCGAGTAATACATCAGATCATCGGTATTCGCCAGAACGCTTTCTGCTACTTTTTGCTCTGACTTGGTGAGGGAAGGAAAATACGTATGAATCCGATCATTCATTTCCATCGGCTTTGATCACTGCCTTCCGTGCGGCATCAGCAAACCGTTTGGTAATCAGCTGTGGTCTAGAGATGGCCGAACCGACCACCACGGCATATGCTCCAAGCCGAAGGACCTCTTCTACCTGTGAAGGTTCTTGAATCCTGCCTTCAGCAATGACAGGTATAGTTAGTTTTTGGACAGCTTCTTTTACAAGTTCCAGATCCGGTCCTTGTAGATTCGGAGAGTACGGTGTATATCCGGAGAGTGTGGTCGACACGCAGGTAACCCCGAGAGAAGCTGCATACTCGCCCTCCTCCAGTGTCGATATGTCTGCCATGATCGGTATATTCAGCGAACGCATATAATCTACCATAGCCTCTAGTGTGATCCCGCCAGGTCTTTTGCGCCGAGTCGCATCAATGGCAATCATATCTGCTCCTGCTTCGACCAGTTCATCGACTTCTCTGGGAGTAGGAGTGATATATACTTCTGAATCAGAATAATCTCGTTTCACAATCCCAATTACAGGTAGCTTACCAACTTGTTTAATCGCTTTCACATCTTCGGCGCTGTTCGCACGAATGGCAATAGCTCCTCCTTCCTCGGCTGCTTTTGCCATCTTCGCCATCGTATCTGAACCGAACAGAGGCTCACCGGGCAAAGCTTGGCACGAGGCAATGAGTCCCTTACGAATCTGCTTCATAATGAGTTCCATCGTTTTGATGCACCTTCTTTCCTTCATCCTTCTCCTAAGTACGAAAGCTATCTATCTGTATCATTTATCTATTCCTGCGTATATTTCACTTTCAAACCGACTTCAAATGTACGATTCCATGGCATATAGCAATCCGTAATCGTCACCTTTCCATCTGATCCATTTATCTTCTCTTCTATTACTTCTGTTAATCTCGCTCTTACATATTTCGCGACTTCACCGCGAGGTCCATCTAGCAAAAACTTGTTATATCCCATCTGATCTACGAGACCTGCATTCAGCTCTTTCCGCACGATGGCGCAGTAACCCGCATCCTCAGCATATCGAAGTGAGAGAAAATCGAGATGTTCCTGCGTACGTCCATAATGGGTGTATAGGAGGGCCTGGGATATTACGGTCCCGAGTGAATTTGAACTTGTGTTCCAAGCGGCGTATCCTGCCAGCTGGAACAACATTTCTTTTTGACGCAGCATCTTTACAAGCTTTAGATCCGCCCCGTTGGCATATCCTACATCTGCAACGGCTACAGCCTTCCCCTGCTTCAGCATATAGTTCCCGTACTCCACCAGCTCCATCAAATTACGGTACACGTCATAACTGAAAAAAGGATGTTCCTGCGAAACAGCTTCCATCATAGTTTCTCCAGGTGTGCTTGCCAGTAAGATGAGGTCAGCTTCGGCTGCACTCGAAGCAATCAGTGCTCCTGCAGCGGTAATCTGGTATTTCAGTGTTTCATAGAAAAAGCGGTCTTCATAAACCGGGGTCACAAAAGCCCCTTGAATGGAAGAAAGCCTTGGATATACAAGCGGCTGTACCCCTTTCCACTCGTTAATCAGCCTCGCCATCAGCGTGCATCCCACTTCATCGGCTCCCGAATACATATAAGCTTTTAGTTCCAGATCCAGTTCTCCAATTCGCTGTCTTGCTACCTGCTGATCCTTTGCTGTATAACCATACGGAGCGGAGTCGTCCTGAGGAAAGATCAGAAAATCAATCGTTCCGTCCTTCACAAGTTCCAGTACGGCTTTGTTCGCTTCCATATTGATTTTTCTTCGGCCTAGATAATCATTCAGCACGTCATCCGGTAAGCGACTGTTTATATCGCTCAGTTCCTCCAGTTCTTCTGCCGTTGCGATATTCAACTCTTTCCGGTGATCAATGTATCCTTTTCGAAAAATTTCACGGCCCCAATCGGCATAATAGTCCGGTTCTTCATCCGAGATCGAATACTGCGGACAACGCATGATGAGCTGGAAAGCCAACAGTTTTAGTTCAGGACGCTTCTCTTTTATTTTTCGCAATCGGTTTAGCCGTTCGAGTAATACGGTTTCACTAAAATAATGCAGCCGAGAAGGGATGATTCCTCCGTACAATAATGTATCGAGCGCAATAACGGCTCCATCTGCGGTTTCTATTTTCTCTTCTAGCCATGTCCACAGCTGTTCCCAGTCTCCCGGTGTTTTCTTCTGTCCCATCATGGACAGCGGAGGCCGGTCGACCATATGCTCGGTTCCTTGGACAAGCATGTATGGGAATTCGTAGTTACATGGTCTTTCGTCTAATGGGATAAAGGTGATTTGCAAATGATCACTCCTGTTCTGGCCTCTTCGCTCCGACTTGTTTTGAATGCGAAGGGTTTCTAGGTAGAGGAATCTCTGCATTCAAAGCCAAAAGTCGCTCAGAATCCAGAACACTCGCTCTGCAAGGGGGACTGGGTGGCGGGTCGTTTCACTCCACCCTTACCTCGATATTAGTTAGTTTGATGCCTTTGGCATAAGTCAGCCTAATATCCACTTGGCTGACTGGTTTGTTAGGTGTTTTTAGCCTTCGGCGTTTGTCTGCCGTTTCTACATAAGGCAGACGAGGTAGAGCAAAAAAACTGTAGCCTTCGGCGTGTCTCTTGCCGCTTCCATCGGCAAGAGAAAACTTATCCTTTTACGGCTCCGGCGATGCCTTCCATGTAGTACCGCTGTGTGAAGAGGAAAACCAGGATGATAGGGATAACAGAAATCATCGTTCCGGCGGCAATCCAGCCGAAATTATAAGAGAACTGTCCATTTAGGTAGGTGAGTGCAGAAGACAGCGGATATTTATCCGTATCTTCAAGAACAACAATCGGCCACAGGAAGCTATTCCAGAATGACATCACCTCAAGCAGCGCAATAACGGCAATCCCCGGTTTTACCAGGGGTAAAATGAGTTGCCACCAAATTCGGAATTCGGACGCGCCGTCCATCTTCCCTGAATCTCTCACATCAATCGGGATCCCAATGAAAGTCTGACGCATCAGGAAGATATTAAATACGGAAACGGCTGCGGGCAGCACCACACCCAAATACGTATTCATTAAATGCAATTCTTGTATCGTCAAATAGTGCACGATCATTGCGGTGGATGAAGGAATAATCATCGTGGCAATCATCGTCACAAACACGAAGTTTCTGCCCTTAAATCGGAACACCGCGAGCGGATATCCGGTCATACAGGCTAGTACAATATTAAATACCACGCCAAGCACGGTAATCATTACGGTATTCAGGATGTATCTCGGAAAGTTAAGGAACGCCCATACCTGTACGTAGTTATCAAAATCAATAAACGTTGGGAAGATTGCAGGTGGTGTAGCAAACACATTTCTGCCCGGCATCAGCGAAACGCTGAGCAGCCACAGAAAAGGTCCCATCATAAAGATAGCCAGCAGAATCAAAAAGAAATAGGTGACCGCCATATTAGTAATCTTGCGCACGTTTTTTGCTCTTCTCGTCGTTTCCATCAGTAAGGATTGACACCGCCTTTCTGATTGAACTTAAATACGAGGACGCTCAGTCCGCCGATCAGCACACTGACGATTAGTCCAAGCGCAGATGCATATCCGAAGTTAAATTGGTTAATCCCTTTTTCAAAAATATACACACTCGATACGAGCGTAGACGTCCCGGGTCCGCCTTTTGTCAGAATATATACTTCGTCAAAGACCCGCACAGCACCCATTACGGAAATCAGGGAACAGAAGAAAATATGAGGACGCAGCAGCGGAAGTGTAATACTCCAAATCAGCTGAAGTCGGTTTGCTCCATCCACCCTTGCTGCCTCGTACAGATCATTCGGAATCCCCTGCAGACCTGCTAAATAAAGCATCATATAATACCCAAGTGCCTTCCACATCGTGATGAACATCAGTGTTGCTAGTGCTGTTTCACTTGATGATAACCAAGAGATTTGCTCACTAATGATTCCTACTTTCATAAGCAGGTAGTTCACTACCCCGTTATTACTCAGCAGCCAGCTCCAGATCAGCGCCACAGCTACCATAGAAGTAACGACAGGAATATAGAATGCGGCACGAAACAGCTTGATTCCGGGAATACGACTATTCACCAGAATAGCCATTAGGATGGAGAAAATCTGGATGAACGGCACTACGATAACATACAGCAGTGAGTTCCATAGAGAGATTGTGAAGTTCTTATCTAGAAAAGCATTTTTAAAATTATTCAGCCCGACATATTTGGTCTCTGCGATGACAGAATAGTTCGTTAGTGACAACGGAATTCCGTAAAGGATCGGCCAAAATACGAACACGGCGATAATGATCAGCCCCGGGGTCATGAAAGCCCAGGCTGCAAAAGACTCGGAGCGAATCCATCTCACTTTACATTCCTCCTCATAAACAGCAGGAGGCAAGAACAAGTCCTGCCTCACTTTTTTGGTTTATCTGTTAGAGCTGAATCAATTTCATATTGCGTTTACTGAGTTATGAAATTGAGATTCAAGCTAATCACTATTGCTTCAGAATATTATTTACTTCGGTTTCCATGGCTTTAAGGGTTGCTTGAATCTCTTTGCCATTCAGCAACATATCTTGTAATCCGCGGGCTAGAGCTGAGTTGATGTCCGATGCATTCGGCACACCTACCATGTGATCCGTAGCTTTATCGAGACTTTGACTCGAAGCGAGTTTTGCTTCTGCTTCAAGCGAACCGTCGGATTCCGTAAAGAATGGGTCTTCTACTGATTTTTTGGTCGATGGCAGTGTATTTGCCTCTTTAGAGAAAGCGATTTGGTTCTCTGCATTTGTAATGAATTTTGCAAACTCTGCCGCTTCTTTTGGATGCTTGGATTTACTAGGTACAACAAGGTCCATAGAATTCGATAAACGAAGCCCTGCCTTTCCGGTTGGAAGAGATACGGCTACCGTGTTCTCGTAAATTTCGGGAGCTGATGTCTTAATAAAATTGATAAACGTTGGTCCTGCGAGTACAAAAGCAGTCTGCTCTGCAGAATAGAACTGAACCTGTTTACCAAGATCCGAGTCTTCTTTAACGATGAGTCCTTCATCCATCAGTTTCTTGAGGTTCTCAACGGTAGCTGCCATCTCCGGCGTGTTAAAAGCAGCAGCGGATTTATCCTCATTTAGAATCGGAATACCATCAATGGTCAGCAGTTTCGTAACCAGATTTAAGGCATATCCCATTTTGCCTGTCTTTTCTTTTACCGTACGAGCCCAGTCTGCGAGCTCTTCTCTGGTTTGAGGAGGATTTGCAGGATCAAGTCCGGCAGCTTCCACTATTTTTTTGTTCATAAAAAGAACTTCGGTGCCTGTGTACCACGGCAATGCATATGCTTTATCTCCAAGAACGGTTGAATTAAAAATTCCATCAAAATATTCGGCTTTTTCTTCAGCAGTGAGGTGTTCATTTAGATCAACCAGAGCTCCTTTGGTGCCCATCTGGTTGGCAAATTCCGTATTGAGGTTTACAACATCGGGGCTTGTGTCACTCGCACTGCTCGTGAGCAGCTTCTGTGTAATTGCATCATAGGGGTAATCCTGCCATTCGATTGTGACATTCTCATGGGCAGCTTCGTACTCGGTAATGAGCTTGTTGAAATAATCATTAAACTTTGGCTGCAGTGCAATCGTCCAGAACTTAAGTGTGACGGGTTCACTGCTCACTTCCGTTTTTCCCGGATCGGCAGGTTTCGGATCAGCTGGTTCCGCTGTCCCTCCTCCACCTGAACAAGCACTAATAAACATAGCTAACAATAAAATGGTAAGACAGGTCAGCTTAACACCTTTTCTGTTTCTTCTCATTCCTTTTCCCCCTTTAGCTTTGGAAAATGTCATTTTTGAAGAGAACAATCTGATGCGAGAATCCTGGAAGATTTTTACTTCTAATTCTCTTTGTGGGAGATTATAGCAAAACAATTCTAATAAAAAAAGGTTTTTTCTATACTTTTATAAAAAGCGGAATATTTTTTCTTTTTAGACTAATACCCCTGTTTTACTTGGTTTATCTTTCATATGAGCCGCTCCTCTCTTCCGTTCATAAGCCTTCTGCATAATCTAATAGAACAATTGGAAGAATAGATTTTATCTTAGATTTCCGGAGGAAACCGCTGAACATGAAGAAAATATTTTCTATATACACTCAAGATTTGAACCGCATTCTTCACAATTGGCCTGCCCTGGTCATTATCTTAGGTCTCGTTATCCTCCCTTCTCTCTATGCTTGGTTTAACATTGAGTCTTCTTGGGACCCCTACAGCAATACCAGCGGAATTAAAGTGGCCGTCGTAAGTAAGGATGAAGGAACAATAGTCCTTGGCAAATCCATAAATGCAGGGCAAGAAATCATAGATACACTCCATACAAATAACAAGATTGGCTGGGTGTTTACCAGTGAAGCAGACGCTTTATCCGGGGTTAAAAAAGGGCGCTATTATGCCAGTATTATCATTCCTGCAAACTTTTCTGCCGGGCTTGCTACTGCACTTTCCGATCATCCCTCCCAGCCGGAACTAGAGTATTATGTAAACGAAAAAATAAATGCCGTTGCACCCAAAATTACTTCTTCGGGTGCTACGAGTATTGTGAGTGAGATTGGGGCCAATTTTGTTAAAACGGCAAACGGCGTTATCTTCAAAGCATTTAACGAAATAGGAATTAAACTAGAACAGGAACTTCCTTCCCTTGAAAAGTTAAAAGCTCTTGTTTTTCGTTTCGAAGATATGGTACCTGATCTAGTTAAAGCAGCAGATACGGCAACTCAAGATGTGGCAGATCTTAAGAATATGGTGGAACAGGTTAAAGCAATTCTGCCATCCATGGAGCAAACTGCAAATCAGGCTTCTGAATTTTCGGCTAAACTTGCGGAAGTGCTGCCCAAGGTACAAGATACCCTAGAAGCTGTATCACCGATCATCAAACAAGATATTACTCTGATTAACCAGGCGGCCAGTTCTACCCTCACAGCGCTTGAAGCCATTCAAAATGCTGCGCTCACTCCAGAAGAGATTACCCAGCGCATTGATGATCTTGAGCCGAAGCTTACCTCGCTTCTCCAGCTGACTGAAGATGCAAAAGGATGGATTCAAGCGATTCAGAACTTTTTGCCAGATCAGGTTTATACAAACTTTATCTCAAAGCTAGAGTCATTATCTGACAGATTAACAGCGCAGCTGAATGCTATAAACAGCATCCGCAGCGCACTCGAAGAGGGACAAGATCCATCGGAACTGCTGAACAATCTATACAACGTAGCGCAAGAAACAGCTTCCATCAGTCAAAACATACTCCTTCGGTATGACAGTGAAATCGCTCCTGCTGTGAAGACGGCGGTGGAGAAAGCAGCGGATACTGCACAAAAAGCAAATCAAGCGCTGCAGACAGCGGTAACAGCTTTACCTCGTATCAAGGAAATCATAGCGGACGCTGAAGAGGGCCTGACTGCAGGGGGAGAGGCTTTGACGAAGGTGAAGTCTGAACTGCCTGAGGTCCAGAAAAAAATAACAGAAATTGCAGGCAGTATTCGCGAGTTTGACCGTACCGGCAATCTGCAAGAAATTATTGATTTATTGCAGATTGATTTTCAGAAAGAGAGCAACTTTTTTGCCTCTCCCGTGTCTTTAAAAGAACATAAGCTGTATCCCATTCCGAATTACGGCTCAGCAATGTCTCCCTTTTTCACTACCTTATCCCTATGGGTGGGAGCACTGCTGCTTGTCTCTCTGCTGTCCGTTGAAGTACATGAACATTCCCACTCGGAAAAAGAGGAGGATCTCTCTGGTAATCACCGGGTAAAATCCTCCTATCGACCTTATCAAGTGTACTTTGGCCGGTACCTGACTTTTATGACACTGGCACTGCTGCAGTCGCTGGTAGTTACACTTGGCGATTTATTTTTACTGCATGCCTATGTACATGACCCTGTGTATTTTGTATGGTTCGGAATGCTGATCAGCAGCGTATTCATGATCATTGTATACACACTCATCTCCGTCTTTGGCAATGTAGGGAAGGCAATGGCTATTGTCCTCCTTGTCTTGCAGCTTGGCGGAGCAGGCGGTACATTTCCTATTGAAGTGACCCCTTTCTTTTTTCAGCTCATTCATCCGTTCCTTCCTTTCACGTATGGCATCAGCCTCATGAGAGAAGCGACCGGGGGCATTTTAAGGGAAGTGATCACGAGAGATATTTTTGTTCTTCTGCTAATGGCTGGACTCTTTATGCTGCTCGGCTTGTTACTCAAGAAACCGATCAACCAATTGTCAGAACCACTAGTTAAAAAAGCGAGAAAAAGCAACATAATCCATTGATATTTGTTAATCATTTCAATTCACAATTCCGCAACATTCTCCCTCTGTTCTGCGCTATAATGAGGAATAAGAACGGAGGTAAATTTATGAAAAAACCTATACTCACTACCTTGATTTTATTTCTTGTCCTCGCCGCTGGCGGCATAGCAAGCGTGATCGTCAATGACCATGCCATCATTACTCCGGCTCAGGTCGTAAGCGCTTTAGAGAATAAAAACATTCAATTGCTGCCGGCAAATGAGAGTGCTGACAAACCGACTCTAAATCATGTCCCTGCAGTCCAATATATTGTTCAGCCTGAACAAGCTACAGGTCAACCTGAAGCTTTGTCCATCTTCACTTATGCATCCGCAGATGCTTTGCAAGATGCACTAGCAGAGCTGGAACAACAAATCAGTTATTTAGATGATGCTCCTGCTGCATATGAACATAAAAATGCACTGATTTTGTACTGGAAAGGTGATTCTTCCTCTGATTCTCTAAATAAGATTCTAGAAGAAGCTCTTCTAGATCTGTAATTTTGACGTAAGTAAAACAAAGACTTATGTCATTCTCGTACATAAACTGCAATTCCTTTCCGGAATTTGCAGTTTTTTTGTTATAAAAAGATCGACAAAATACAAACCTATATTTAATATAAATGTATATTATAGAAGAAAGTGGTGAATTCCTCGTTATGCTTTATGCAGGAGCCCTTATACTATCCATAGCTATCGTTGTTTTTCTAATTCCCCCACTCGGACGTCTGGCCCTTAGAATCGATTTTGTAGACAAGCCCCGGGAGGATGAAGAACGTAAATTACATAAAAAACCGATTCCTTTAACGGCAAGTTACGCGATCTTTATCGGTTTTTTCATTACATACCTCCTGTTTTCAGGAGAATATACTTGGCAGACAGGTGCTTTGTTTTTAGGCGGATTGCTGCTTCTGATCATTGGCACTGTGGATGACTGGTTCAAGACTAAAGGGAAAGATTTCCCTGCTCTACCCAAAATGGTAGTCCAAATGTCTGCTGCCGTCATCGCCTATTTGGCTGGAATTCGCTTCAGCGGCTTTTATAACCCATTTAGTGAAGAATATATTTCTCTTCCTGTCTGGCTGCAGTTTACCCTCACGATTCTCTGGATCTTCGGCGTAACGACCGTGATTAACTTCTCGGATGGAATGGACGGTCTAGCGGGAGGGTTATCGGCTATTTCCGGAACGACCTTGTTTATTGTGGCATTGACCATGGGACAAGGGAATTCTGCCATGCTGGCGATTGTACTCGTGGGTGTAACGATCGGATATTTGAAATTCAACAAACCGCCTGCAAGGGTCTTTATGGGAGATGCGGGAGCCACGTTTCTCGGTTTCATCCTGGCGGTCATCGCTCTGGATGGTGCTTTCAAGCAGGCGACGGTATTATCCATTCTCATCCCCATCCTGGCGCTGGGTGTACCTATTTTCGACAATCTGTTTGTTGTGGTCAAAAGATTTCTCGATGGCAAAGCCATCTATCAGGCAGATGCCAGCCAAGCACACTATAGACTGCTGCGTGCAGGGCTTTCTCATAAACAGGTAGTTGCCGTTCTATGCCTCGTCAGCGTCTGCTTATGTTTGTCTTCCATCATTCTTATGCTCGTTCAAATGTAGTCTTCTATCTTACTGAAGCAGGACCTTATGGTCCTGCTTTTTTGCTATAAGAGCTAGTGTAAACAAAAGAAACCGCGATGGACGCGGCCTCTTTCATTTACACCTTAACGGAGGTGCATAACATAATGAGCGAAAAGAAAAACAAAATAATGCAAAAAGATAATAAAAGATAGGGATCAGGACTGTGCAATACAATCATAGGAGCCATAAGGCCTGCCATCATTCCCGTCGATATACCGGTTACGATCGTCTGATAATCCACGAGTGTACCAAAAATCATTCCAATCAGCATAGCCACTATAGTCGCTATAATTGTTACCCAACCCGCATGCTGCGGAAATTGGACTCCCCATAATGCCCCTAAAGACAGTGCACTCACCGTACTCAGTGTCATCGATATATTCATGCCCATGTGGTAACTAATTAAGTTTTTTAATTTTCTTAAATAAAGATAGGTTCCCACCATTCCACAAGCGATTAATGCGTTAATCAAAATGAATAAGGCAATATTCATCTGTTACCCTCCTAGTCATCGCATATCCATAATGTGAAGCACATAAGATGGTCTATAACTTTGTTTTTAGGGGGATGTTCATGATTACTTCAGATTTATCCAAGTTCTCTTCGCCTGCCAGCCCTTTGCCGGTACATGAATTGAAAGTTCTTCAGGAATACATTCACCAACAGAACCTTCAGATTATCGGAAATGTAAATCCCAATCGACGAAAAGTAATTATGCTGTCTCAGTTTTTTAAATCTCACAAGACCCAAACGGTAAAAGTCGTAAGGAAGTCCATCGATGGAACGAAGGAATGGTTAGCAAAAACCGATGCTGTAGGAAGGGACTTTGTCATCTTAACCAACCTATTTACAAAATACTGGATACCCTTTCATGCCATTGAATCAGCAGAGCAGCCTTTTGAACAAGTGAATTTACCGCACCAGCAGCATCAGCAGGTTGTATATGACAGTGAGTTAAAACAAAAATTACTGCTCAGGTTTGGCAAAACCGTCGCACAGAAAGAATTTCTAAAGCAGCAGTTTTTTGATCAGACCTTGGCCGGGCACGTAAAACTTTTGCTAAAAAACCGGGTAACGATTGAAACGAACTCCGTGCGCCAGAAAGGAATACTCGTAAGTGTCAGTTCCCAAGGGATCGAGTGGACGCATAATGGATCAACTTCATCTGCCCTGTGGAAAGATGTTCAAAGTATCGAAAAACAAAGATTTTTATAATTCCGGCTGAACTGGAAGACACCTCGAATTAACGAGGTGTCTTTATTTGATCATGAAGCTCGTTATGGGATCATGTCATCATCCAGAGGAGCTAATTCGGGTACCTGATCTTTCAGAACTCTAAAAATACCCCATACGCCAAGCTCAATATCCCATCTTATATTCCCCGAGCGATATAAATAATCGCCAGGTCTGCCTAAAAATCCACCCGCACCGTATAACAGCTGGAAGTCATCCGTGTGTCCTACCGTAATGTGTCCTTGGAAAGATACCGGTTCCGAGTTTACATCATCATCACTTCTCAGCCACTGATGGCCGTGAAGAAGAAACGTGTGCGCCCTAGCTCGATCTGAACTGAATATAAAACGAATCGTAACAGGATCACCCGCGTAGGCTAAGAACAAAGGCGTTGCCGGATCTCCATGAACCTTTGAACTAAAAACAAGTGAAATGTCAGGATTTTGAATCAGCCGATTCCTGAATCGTTCAGCCCTGTAATTAAACCCACGTGAACCCTGATCTTCAAAGTCCTCTGTTTCTTCTTCCGCTTCTGCATCAATGTTAATTACCGGTTCAGGATCAATAATGAGTCTGCCCTCTTTATTATAAAGACGGACTCCATCATGCATAATAATGCAAAATTCTCTTGACCTAAACCCGCCGGCGTTAATGATAACCTGACTGCCTGTCGTAACAGGTTCCCCTGTAACATGATGATGATAGGTAGCACCTCTAGGCTCGGTTACAAGCATTCCAAAAGCCCCGTGATGTCTATGATTTCGAATATCGGCCATATCTACCAGCCCAACGGCACCTACTTGCTGATCAATATACCAGTGATACGTAATCTCTTCTCCCGGAGCTATCGTTTGATCCGGGTTAAAGCCAACCGTTGCTCCATCTGAAAAACGAACATCATAAGCAAGTAACTGGGCATGAAGTGAAATTCGTTTGGAAGGTTTATGAATGACATTGACCGGAACTCCCGGGTAGAGCTGATCATCAGGAGGAAACTTCAGGTCATCGAGTTCATTTCTGAGCGTCACCTGTACGACTTCCCCTACATTCCCCCGAATAATCAGTGGTTCCGGGTTAAGAATTCCATTTCGGATATCCTCAGCATCTTCCTGTAAAGCGAAAATTACACTGAACGGATCCTGATCACCAAATTTATTGTAGATAACAGGGGTTTGCAAAGCGACGACTTCATAGCTTCGAATAGGAGCTCCCGGTGGACCAGGTATAACCTCTTCTCCTCTTGGTTTTGGAGGTTTTCTTCCTGTACATTCAGGCAAAGGTTTCGTTCTAGTCTTTGGTATTCTGCGATCAGGTAACGGAATGAGATCAGGAACCCGCTCCTCAAATGTTCGAAGAAGCCCCCAGTTCCCAACCCAGATATCGTCAATCGAACCAAAGTGGTACAGCATATCGAAATCCCCTACTCCTTCAATATCAAACTCAAAGGTAAAGGACTCAGATATCCCAATATGCTGCTGATCGGTAAGATCCGAATCAAGGTCACCGCGTTCTCTTCTCCAGCGCTGTCGATGCAGGTTGAAAGAATGGGATTCCTCATGGGCCCCTTGAAGGAGCCTGATTCGAACTGGATCTCCATTGTAGGTTCGAAGAATGGGTGTTACCGGATCTCCATGTACCCACGAACTAAAAATATAAGCCGGATCCATATCTGGATTGGTCAGCCGGAATTGCAGCGGCTCATTCTTATAATTGATGCCCATGACACCCGGATCGTCGTGAGAACTTGGGAAAGGAGGTGGATTTAAAGGATTACCGTCTTTATCAAATAATAGTGCAAAATCATGAACAATCAGCGTCATTTCTCTAAAGTCAGGAATAAAAGGATTCACAATGGTTGCCTGTGTACCTGAATTCACCTCTTCTCCTGTTTTGGAAGAAAGGAATTTCGAGCCTCTTGCCTGTATATTAATGCCTCCAAATACACCATGAAGCTGATGCTGATTAGCAAATAAATGATCATGAAAGAAGGTAGACTTCAGCTCTACATCAGCAAACCACTGATAGATAATGGTCTGACCCGGCAGTACACCTGAGTCATAATTCCAGCCCACATTTGCTCCATCCGATACGAGAGGATCGAACTTAACAAAGTGAACATGCAGACCGGCCTCATACGTCCGATTGACAAGTTGGAATGCATTGCCGCCAATTACTTCAGGGAATTTGTTCGTGAACTTTAACCTGATACAGTCGCCGGCATTTGCCCTGATTGTTAAAGGTTCCGGTTCTTTACGACCTGAGCATATGTCGTCTTCATCTTCTGCCAAAACAAATATTCGTGCCTGCGGATCATGCCAGCCGTTGTTGTTGTACTGGATCGGAAGCTGAATTCCGACAATATCGAACTCGCGCATCGGATTGATCTCTGGGTCGCAAGGATTCACAAATACAGCTCCTGGGACAGCATTAGGTGCAAATTGATTGATCTCAAGCGGGGTAGATGGGCGCCCTCCAACAATGCCAAGCGGTGGACGAGGTGCTTTTTTACCGATAATGCCCGGAATGAAATTAGGGAATCCTGGTTTATCTTTTGTTGGTTTAGGCGGCACAGGTCTGTCCGGCAATGGCACAAGAGCATCAATCGGTTTACCATTTGGATATTTTTCAGTTCCATCTTGCAGTGTATTAAAAATACGCTGCATCCCCCACATTCCTTCATCAAAGTGAGGATATAAATGACAGTGAATAATGATGTCTCCAAACGCGCCTTGCAGACTTCCTGCTCCGTATAAAGGAGAAATTGTATAAGATGTCTGCGGAGATATGGCCTGAGAATCCTTAATTTCCGATTCTAAATCGGTAATTTCAAATAGCCACTGATGAACATGGTAGTGGAATATGTGCGTTTCTTTCACTCCGCCATGCACCAATCTTATCTTTAAAGGATCGCCGACATACGCTCGTAAAATGGGGGTTGTTGGATCTCCAAACATCCATGAATCATGATGAACCTCTTCCCCTTCCGTTTCCGGAGAAACCACACCTTCCATAATAAGCCGCTGCCGATTTCTCATCGGTTCTGCCCTATAGTTAACGGCATGCGTAGCTTCAGGCTGCAGTGTATGTGGACTGAAAGGGGTATCCCCTGTCAGGTCCTTTACTTCCATCTCATCATGGAACACCCAGGCGTACTCTCTAAAAGAGGGCAGGAAAGGATTATGTACATCCGCATAAACGCCCGATTCAATCGGTTGACCCGTAATCGGATCCGTCCATGTTGATCCCTTGGGTTCTACAATGAGTGCACCGAAGAGCCCATGTACCTGCGTTCCAAGTTCACTAGAAAGGGTATTTCCAAGATCAGTGAAGTAACTAATGCCCTCACGAGACGTATGCCACCCATAAACGATAGAGTCACCCGGCTTCACTGTCGTATTCTTATTAAAGCCGACAGCTGCTCCATCTGAGGTCATGACGTCATAATCTACGTCTTGAATGTGTAACGAAGCTGGGAAATCCAGCTTATTTTCAAACAACACTTCAATTTCATCCCCTGCATTGGCCCGAATAATCAGTGGCTGCACTAAATCAACCGTAGTAAAAGGATTCTTCGCGATCTGCTTACGGACCTTGTCTTCATTTTGTTTCAAGACATACATTTTCCCCTCGGGATCATGATCTCCAAAGTCGTTGATGACGATCCGAACCGAAATCGCTACAATATGAAATCGTCTTTTCACGTTTCACCTCTTATAATCGTATTTCAGGAATCGGGTGTTGCGGAGTTTCGATAAAATAAACCTGTATATTATCGATGTGTGTACGTAGAACGATGTTATCCAGTTCAGGGACATTGGAGAGCTCTACTTTTATAAATACCGTATCTGATTCCACTTCTGTAATCCTGCCTACATAAAAAAAGGGATACGCTTCTGTCATGACAAGTATGCGATTACCGATATACTCACGAAATTCAGCAATGAGCGCTTCTTGTCTCCTTCTATTTACACTATGTTGTTGAGTTAGTGCCATTTTCGTACCTCCTTAGGAAAGTGTAAGCCTAGCATCCAGATCAAATGGAGCAAAAATTGCGATATTTTCAATTGGAAAACATAGAGGTGTAGGAAATACGAAATTAGGAGCATTGGGCATTTTAATAATGGCCGGATCTAATCGAATAGAACCTCCTCTGACTTCTACAAGCGTTCCTGTGAAGATCGGTCTGAACGTTTGGCCCAAAATGTTAAGCTGTGCGACATCGAGTATGACGATAATATCTTGACCAAGCAAATCCTCGAATATCGAATTAATATCTGAATTATCGATATAATCTTTGGCTGATTTAGATGGATTCAAATGAAATTTCCCCTCCTTGGCATCATTGGATTTGTAAAAAGAATCATCCAATTATATTTATGTCGCCAAAGAGGGGAAATATTACCCTTTATTTAATTTTGTATACGAATAACCTCGATTTCATCAAAAGGGATGGTCTCTAATGTCTCCCCATGCTCTTGCTTCGCTGTCTGAATAATGATCGCTTGGTCCGTCGTATTTATTAAAATACCGGAGTGGATGATCTCTGAATCGGCCTGTTTAATCCTGATTTTCTTTCCTACATCCTGGAGGAGTGCAACACTTAGAGGAATACCATAAAAGCGGTTAAGCAGCTTGACACTGCCCGAGACGACATCCGTGAAATTATACAAGATCTCACAGTTTAGCTTCTCGTTGAAATAAGGATTTTTCTGATGCTGAGGATAATGGTCATCTTGAGCATTCATGGCTACAGATATTAGATGATCAAACATGACATATCGCTTAACGTTTTTCGTTCCGAGCTGAATATAATTCTTTCCTACTTCTCTCAGGATACCGGTTATCGTCTTGAACTTCCCTTGAAAGGAAATTTCCGCTTTCACCTGTTTTCCAATTAAAGAAGCAAGTTTCAGTTGCAGCTGTCTGGGATTTTCAGGCGTACGTGGATTGCCCAAGGTTTGCAGAATGTGATTTGCTTCCTCTATGCATGCACGCAGCTCAATAAATTCATTTCTCGGTAAGGATGTCGTTGGGGAGCTGATACCAATTCTCTTTTTTACGTTTTTCACGAATTTTATGCCTCCTACTATGGTTTATCGTCAATATATGGGTGTTCGCCTGAAAGGGGATGGTTGAATGCCTATATAAACTTTATTTTTTTATATGGGCTATTGCCTCATACACACTTACCCATACGGACATATAAATGGGGTAAGTCAACAGTCAATGGAGGTAATCATGAAACAGAGCCCAGTTATTCTAAACAAGAAAGTAACCGTTCCACGTAAAACGAAGTTCAAAAGTAGTTCTCATGTACATGTAAAAAAGAAATGTCATTTGGAAGTCATTAAACATGCGGACGATTGCGCTTGTCACAAGCCAGTGACAAAACATAAATTTCATCGTGATCGGTGCTTTCAGATCATCGACGGTGTAAAACCGCTGATTCAGCTTCGTTTAGCAGGGCTAAACCATGGCCTTAACTTTGAATTATTTCGCCACATCGGCAATGTCGTTGTAATTGAAGTCGTGTCTGGAGAAAAGGTAGAAAAAATTCGCGGTGTATTAAGTCAAGTCGGTACGGACTATGTAGATATTAAAAAGGCAGATGGGAAAGTCGTTACGATTCTTCAGCAGCATATTCATAAAATCGAGTGGTTTGGACGTAAGAAGAATCCTCATCACACGGGTCATCACGCCGGCCATCATGCGGATTATATAGATGAATACGGTGATGAGAATTATGACGAGAATTATAATGAGATGTATGATGAAACGTATGATGTAGAGGAGTAGAAGGCTGCAGGACCGACAGGTCCTGCTTTTTTTTGCGTTGACGGATTGTCAATCCAAGTGCGACACTTCTTCTTCAAATGATTCGTGAGCTGTTTTCCAACCTAAACATTTCCTTG
>NZ_JACSQL010000006.1 GCF_014836635.1 Paenibacillus gallinarum
CGGGTGTAGTTCAATGGTAGAACTTCAGCCTTCCAAGCTGATAGCGTGGGTTCGATTCCCATCACCCGCTTCACAGTGGAACCCTTCGCTTTCGCGAAGGGTTTTTTATTATTAAACTATTGAGCAGAGAACAAGTATTGAGTTATTTTGGTTGTTCTTTTTTGCTGCAGCCAGCAAGCCATAACACACTCTGCACATGGCACGAAAAAGACTGTAGATATGATTTTCTCATCTAGGAGGGTTATGTATACACATACGTAAACGTATTCGTATACATATGTGTAAATGGAGCTTATTGATAGTACTTGATCTTAAAATGAAATTATGTAGGATGCTGCTATCTAAGGACCGCTATCGTGGGTCACTCCAATCGATAGCAAAAGAAACTACACCGAGATAGGTAATCTTCGCTTGTATATATACTGAGGTCAAAATTATGCTCTTTTTTTGGCTGTAGGGAACAAAAAAGAGACCATTTTGGTCTCTTTTCTTTATTCTTGTATGGACGGTTCGCCCCATTTGTCCTTGATGAAATAAGCTTCTTCTTTTGGCGATGAGATCCCCATTGCTTTCCCATGATTGCCTTTCTCTAAACCCCATAAGTAATTATGATCTTTATCGATCTCTGAAAAATCTTGGTTTTGCCATTTTGTAACGATCGACATTAACTTTCCGTAATTGTCCCATGCTTTCCCTTTGCCTTCAATCACTGTAGTAAGTTGTTCAATTCGTTCTGTTGTCATTTGAACAGAAGTTTCTTTACTATCGGATACAACTTTTTGGTGCGTCATAGCATGCATTAAGTAAATGACATCTTCGTTTTTAACTTCTATTCTCTTATTTAGTACATGTTTCATTACTAAATCAATTTCTTCATCTGTCGATTCCGTCTTGATCTCTCCGATCGTGCTTGGGCCCTCAAAATCTATACGACCATTGAGTTCACCTGCGTCCTTTCTGATCGTTTCAGTCATATTAAAATTAATAATGTTGTATGCGGTAAGTGATCCAATCGTGACAACAAAAATGGAAGCGACGATAATAATAATTTTCTTTGTATTCGACATGTAAGACATTCCTCCGTAAGGTTCATGTTGTTGTGTACTTTGTAAAAGAGATGTATCAATAGACAATATCAAGTCATTAGACTGAATAAAAAAATAAGAAAAAGCCAATCCGGAAGGATAAGCTTTTGTTTAAGCAGGGCTTACGGTACGGCTACTATTGCTAGTCTCTATTTGAGAGGTGGTTTAGCTTCCGTTTTGGCTTATGGCATATACGAAAACGGCTCCTGCTAGGACGACGATGGAAAGTAAAACGTTATAATGGCCTTCTTTTCGTGATGTATTTTATCCTCATTATTTCTATTGATTTTTAATCTTTCATGTTTTTGACGTGAATTATGAATAAAAAGTTTCATAAATGCGCAAAAAAATTTAAACCCAAATTTTTAAAAAGTGGCGAAGACCTTGTTTGGTCTATTGGCTACTGCAGCACATCCTTCTCCCTTTTTGTTACGATCGGTGACATGACTTATACAAAAAAAGCAGTTTGCTTAAGTAAAAAAAATCGCACATTTAAAATGCTGATTTGTCAGTGAAGTTAACCTCAGATAGGAATAGCAGTTACTCCGCTGGTACTGTTTATGAAGGGGGCTGGGTAGATAATTTAGAACATGAATATGGAATCAAAATTAATCGGGCTGGTCATGTGCAAAAAGGATTTCGGACACTTGGTGAATTAGTTTTAATAGAGATCAGCTGAATCAAAGCAAGCCTTCAATTACTGATTAGTGAACGAAGTAAGGTCTACTGACAATACTTGTTGAATTTATACTACATTGATTGAACTAAGGGATTGCTGGTTGGAAACAGCATGGAGTAGTTTGTCAGTTGAATGTCAGTTGCTCTATTTTTTGTTAAGCTAACAGGAAGTTATATACAACATAAAAATGAAGTTTTTCCTTTGCATTTGATATGAAGATTTTCCTATATAAACTTTCGGTGGTTTCAGAAATTCAAGTATAAGTCTTTTACCGATTATGAGTAAAACATGATAGGGTGATTATAAAATATAGTACAATATAGAAATTATGTATGTTTATTCAATTAAAACATGTGTTGGGGGAACTAATAAATGACGATTACTGATTCAAGTTATTTTTGGGAAGGAACAAAGATTAGACTAAGGGCAACACAAAGAAGTGATTGGGAACAATGGAAATTGGAAAGTAAGGACAGTGAAGCAATTCGGTTAATGGAATGGGGGATCGAACTTCCTAAGAATGATATAGACGTTGTCGAAATATCGGATAAGTTTGATAATTTTAAGGACAATTTCAGAAAAATGTTTGCTATCGAAACTCTGTCAAATAATCGGTTAGTTGGATTCATTAACTTAAATTCATTAGATCATAAAAATGGAGTGTTTAGTTTTGGCTTGGGAGTGAATAGAGGGTATAGGAACAATGGATACGCAACAGAAGCAACAAGAATTCTTATGAGATATGGCTTCTATGAACTACGGATGCAAAAGTGCAATTCCAGCTGTGTAGAAATAAACGAAGCATCACTTAAATTCCACAGAAATCTTGGATTTATTGAAGAAGGTCGCAGAAGAAGAATTATATATATGAATGGGAAATTTTATGACAACATTTTGTTAGGGGTAACAAGAGAAGAATTTGATGAAATTGAAAAACATTATGAAAGGTGATAATTGACTGTATAATATATATTATGGTAATTTTGAATTATCAGATACGTAAAGGAGAGAACCGGCATATGCCGGTTCTTTTTGATTGTACGGTGTTATTTCCTTTTGACAAATTAAAACCAGGTTTAATTTATTATGGTGAAGGATTAATCATAGTTAGTTTAGAACCCCAGATAGGATGATTTTCATAATTAATAAAATATAGATCTCCTTCAACGAGAAGATCCTTTACTATTTCCGGAATCTTAATATCGACAGAGGTAATGGCATCTCCTAGCAAAACGGTGATTGAGTTATCTTCTACAGCACAAAAAGAATAGTAATTATGCCCAAATAACGAAGTTTGGGTTTGATTTTAGTTGATAACACAATTTAGCCTCCAGTTCACACATTGATGTAGGTTAAGCATATCAAACAAATACATTGCTTAGAAGGTTAAAAGTGGTTAAACCGTATATAAATACCAATATATTTCAAACGGAATTGAGATGAAAATATACTTCTGATCAGCTGCTCGGCTTCTTCACATGTACATTGTATGAGTAAGTTCAACGATAAATAGCGTCCTCATTCATTGTGGGGAAAATTGCCTCTTCAACAGTAATAAACTGTTTTTCAAAAGAAATTTATTAGGCTGAATTTTCGTCATTTTGACCCTAATTCTAAAGCAAATAAAAAGACGTAAAGTAGAGCCTCCTTTCATTATTCTCCTCCTTCAATAAATGCTTGCTATATAGCTAAATTCTCACTGTTTAAAGCGTGTCTAATACAACTTTTACATGACGTAAAAGAACATAAAAAATTCAGTTATTATCCAATATTTAAACCTAGTTAAAACAATCAGTTATCACCAAAAAGACTCCTAATGAGTTTGACATTTCCAAAATATCCCTTTATTATGGACTCACGCTTAGTTTTCAGAAAGCACTTTCTGGAGAGCGGGGGAACCAGTTTTCAGGGGCGAGTCACATGAATCCATGTGTAGGGTACCATCTTACCCGAGTCCGTCAGCTAACCTCGTCAGCAGTGGATGGGTCCTTTAATACATACATAATAAATACACATAACAAAGGCCCTTTACTCATTAATCATAGGGGCCTTTGTCTTTTTTTGTTGACCCCCCTGCTGGCGGAGCTATGTCTTAATCCCCTGTTTGGAGGTCTTTTTCCGTTTACTGAAGCAATGTGTTTTAAATTGTGTGCTTATTTTGACAAGTAAAGATGTGCTTTAGTTGGAGGGGAGGTACAGGGCACACCTGCATCAAGTTTTCTGTTTCAAGTAAGCAGAGTAAGACATTTTCGAGATTTAAATCCAAGTAAAAATGTATGTTTACTTGGTTTATTAGTTGTGTCATTTTTTATAATCTAGAAATGGAGAAAGGTTGTGGAATGCTTTGAGAAAAGTTTTTGTTCTAGTGATGTCCTTGATCTTCGTAATATCTCTAGCGGCATGCAGTGAAAGTGGGAGTCCGCTGGACGAGGCGATCGAGAGAGGTTATATCACCGTAGGATTTGCAAATGAAAAGCCATACGCATATAAAGAGGCTGATGGAACATTAACAGGAGAAGCCGTTGAAATAGCTCGTGTAATTCTAGAGCGGCTAGGCGTAAAGGAGATGAGAGGTGAGCTGACAGAGTTTGGTTCATTAGTAGCCGGCTTGCAAGCTAAAAGGTTCGATCTTATTACAGCGGGCATGTTTATTAATCCCAATCGCTGTTCTGCAGTCTTATTCGCGAATCCAGAGTACAGCATTGGAGAAGCACTTGCAGTTAAGCAGGGAAATCCATTAGAACTTGTAAGTTACGAAGGTATCGCGAGTAACGGGGATGCAAAAGTTGCTGTCATGACAGGTGCCGTTGAGATCGAGTATTTAGAAAAGTCTGGTATTCCTTCCGATCGTATTATTCAAGTTCCTGACCAAGCTTCAGCTATTAGCGCACTCCAAGCTGACCGTGTGCAGGCTATAACGATGACGGGGCCATCACTTCAGGCGATGCTCGAATCGGCCAATGATAATAAAATTGAGCGTGTTGCTGACTTCACTCAACCTACAGTTGATGGTGAGAGTGTTCGCGGATATGGGGCGACAGCTTTTCGCCAAGCAGACACTGAATTTCAAGAGGCATATAATGCAGAGCTTCAAAAAATGAAAGACTCAGGCGAGTTGCTCGAAATATTGCAAAAGTTTGGATTCACAGAGGATGAGCTTCCAGGCGATATGACAGCTGCTGCGCTTTGCGGAGAATAACATGCCAAATTCATGGATTGATTTTCTTCCTTCGTTACTGAAAGGAGCGGAAATCACGGTCTTGGTTGCTTTTTTCTCATCCATATTAGCAATCATCGTGTCCTTGATTGCTGGCTTACTCAGGTTATCGAAAATCTGGATTCTACGTACCATTTCAGCGATTTATGTGGAGGTCTTTCGCGGAACCTCCCTGCTGGTTCAATTATTCTGGTTATACTTTGCTCTCCCATTTATCGGTATTGAGCTTCCGAAGATGTTAGCAGCTATTCTTGCCATAGGACTTAACTTCGGGGCATACGGATCAGAAATCGTTCGAAGCGCAGTGCTTGCAGTTCCAAAAGGACAGACTGAGGCTGCTATAGCACTAAATATGAAACCCTGGCAAAGGTTAAGTCATGTCATTCTTCCTCAAGCTTCGCTACAAATGCTGCCGTCTTTCGGGAACCAGATGGTCGAATTGATTAAATCAACATCGCTCGTCTATTTCATTACGATGGCGGATCTCACATATCAGGCGATGGTGCTTCGTAATAACTATATCTCCTTTACAACGGAGATCTTGGTGCTGCTTCTGCTGATGTATTTTATTATAGCTACACTTGTTTCTATTGCTGTTCGGTTACTTGAACGGAAATTGACAACGGGGAGGCTATAACAAATGTGGGATTGGGATTATGTATTTGATATTTTGCCACAGTTACTTGGGGCATTAAAAATGACGGTGTTGATTACGATCTATGCCTTCGTACTGGCTTTATTTGTTGGTTTACTTCTCGCATTTATGGCACGAAGTCGATTTAAACCTCTATCGTTAGTGACAAAAGGAGTTATAGAGTTCATACGTAACACACCTCTGCTTGTTCAAGTGTTCTTTCTTTATTACAGTCTGCCGCTACTTATGGGTATTTCTATTCCGGCTTTCTATACTGGGGTCATAGCACTCGGACTTCATTACAGCACATACCTCTCAGAGGTATATCGTTCTGGCATCGAGGCTGTTCCAAAAGGTCAATGGGAAGCTGCAAAAGCACTGAATTATACGAAGACTCAAACCTGGAAGAAAATTATTTTACCCCAAGCGATTCCACCAATCATACCCGTACTTGGGAATTATCTAATCGTTATGTTCAAAGAGACACCGATTTTATGTGCAATTACGTTGGTTGAGCTTATGCTAACAGCCAAGAATATCGTGTCATTATCCTTCCGAGCTTTTGAGCCGTATACGTTAGTCGGAGTATTGTTCTTCATTATTAGTTATATCGCTTCATTACTCGTGCAACAGCTGGAGAAGCGCATGAATCTACAAAGAGGAAGATAAGGAGGGGAATATATGAACACGGTATTTGAACGTGAGGAAACGGAAGTTTCTGCACAAGAAGAGCTGAATCAAGTAATACCAGATACATCTCCTATTGTGAAATACACAGGTGTGACTAAATCATTCGGAAATGTAGAAGTTCTAAAAGGTATTGATTTGGAGATGCAGCCGGGAGAAAAGGTCGCTGTTATTGGTCCAAGCGGCTCAGGAAAAACAACCATGGGACGTATACTGATGACACTTGAAGAACCGACCAGTGGAACGATTGAAGTAGATGGAGAGCTTCTGTGGCATATGGAGCATAAGGGAGAAATTGTTCGTGCAAACGAAAAGCATCTGCACCGGATGCGATGTAATGTCGGAATGGTATTCCAGCATTTCAACCTATTTCCTCATATGAATGTGATGCGCAATGTGACAGAGGCTCCACGTAAAGTACTTGGCTTAAGCAAAGAAGAGGCAGAGGAACGCGCTGTTACGATGCTTACAAAGGTTGGGCTAGAAGATAAGCTCAAGGTGTATCCATCCAAGTTATCTGGCGGACAGAAACAACGTGTTGCTATTGCGAGAGCTCTTGTAATGCGACCCAAAGTTATGGTGTTTGACGAGGTAACTTCAGCCCTTGATCCTGAACTCGTGGGTGAGGTGCTAGAGGTAATTCGCGAAATCGCTGAAGAAGGAGAGATGGCGATGATGTTGATTACACATGAGATGGAATTTGCCAAAGAAATCGCAGACCGAGTGATTTTCGGTGCTGATGGAAAAATCGTGGAACAAGGAACACCGGAAGAGATATTTGATAACCCACAAAGTGATCGATTACAGAGCTTTCTGCAGCGTTTTCGTTCTTCAGGAAATTAACATAGAACTCAAATTAGATTATAGAAGGGGGGCATCATTAAGATGGCAGTGAACACGGAAACCGAGATTATATACCGTAAACCGGTAGCAAAAGACGGAGCGAGCGTATGGGAACTTATCCGAGATACAGAAACGCTCGATCTAAACTCACCCTACTGTTACATGCTGCTTGGAGATTATTTCAATGATACCTGTATGATTGCCGAACATGAGGGGGACATCATCGGATTTATTTCAGCATTTCGTTCACCACGTAATCAAGATCGGCTGTTTGTATGGCAGGTCGCAGTAGCTCGGACGCACCAAAGGCAAGGGATAGCAAAGACCATGCTGACCAATCTTTTGAAACAAAAAGCGTGCCTTGGCGTGCGTTTTATTGAAGCGACCATTTCACCTTCGAATATGGCATCGCACCGGCTATTCCTGAGTTTTGCTGAGCAGAGATCCATTCCGAGTACCGTTACTGCGGGATATGGTGCGGATATGTTCCCAGATCGTACGAATCATGAGGATGAGCCCATGTTTGTCATCGGACCATTCTTCAATCAAATGTAAACCAATGGAGGGGTATTATGAATAATCAACTTTTAGAATTGCCAGAACTTAATGTGTTTAATGATCTTGAATCTGAAGTGAGAAGTTATTGCCGGAACTTTCAGACGGTATTTGAGAAGGCAAAAAACGCTAAATTGTGGGATCGAAATGGAAATGAATATATTGATTTCTTTGCAGGTGCAGGGGCTTTGAACTACGGCCATAATAACGAGAAGATTCGTGGAAAGCTGATTGACTATATGATGCAAGATGGCATTACACATAGTCTTGATATGGCAACAAACGCGAAAGAAACATTTCTAACTCAATTTCAGGAGGTGATCCTGAAGCCGCGTGGTTGGAATCATAAGGTGATGTTCCCGGGGCCAACGGGAACAAATGCTGTAGAAGCTGCGCTGAAGATTGCAAGGAAGGTAACAGGGCGTTCCACTATTCTTTCGTTTACGAATGCGTTTCACGGCATGACGCTTGGATCGCTCGCTGTAACAGGAAATTCATTCAAGCGGGAAGGGGCTGGTATAGCTCTTACTCACTCTGTATTTATGCCCTATGACGGCTACTATGGAGATGACGTAGATACACTCTCATATATCAAGAAACTACTTGATGATCCTGGAAGCGGTGTTCCTATTCCAGCAGCTGTTATTGTAGAAGCTTTACAAGGAGAGGGGGGGCTGAATTCCGCGAGTCAAGAGTGGTTGAAGGGTCTTGAGCAGCTCTGTAAGGAAAGAGATATTTTACTCATTCTTGATGATATTCAGATGGGCTGCGGTAGAACAGGGCCGTTCTTCAGCTTCGATGATGCCGGTATCGAGCCGGATATTATATGCCTCTCGAAATCTATTGGTGGCTTTGGCCTTCCAATGGCTATTACATTATTGAAACCAGAGATCGATATGTGGGAACCAGGCGAGCATAACGGAACTTTCCGAGGTAATAATCTAGGATTCATTGCTGCTACCGAAGCACTTAATTATTGGAAGACGAAGGAATTCCAGCTTGATGTAGAGATTAGAGCGAAGTCTATTCGCAAAGTTTTGGAGGATATTCCAGTGAAGTATCCGGAGTTTTGTGGTGAAACTCGAGGCAGAGGTTTAATACAGGGTTTTGCATTTGAAAGACAGGAACTCGCTGGAAGACTCTCTGAAATCTCTTTCGATCATGGACTGATTATGGAAACATCAGGTCCGCATAGTGAAGTAGCAAAGCTAATGCCACCACTGACCATTGAAATCGATACATTAGAAGAAGGATTGAAAATACTGGAGCGTAGTTTGGAACAATTATCTGCAGAGGAGAGATGAATGATGATTGTTAAACATTTAGAAGAGATTGTTCATACGAAGGATGATATCGACACGACGACATGGAACTCGAGAAGATTGCTCCTAACCAAGGATGAAATGGGTTTTTCCTTGAATGACACACTAATCAAAGCAGGAACTGAAACACTGATCTGGTACAAAAACCATGTGGAAGCTGTGTATTGTATCGAAGGAGAAGGTGAGATCGAAATTGTTGGTGGGAAAACTTATCAAATAACTCCGGGAATGATGTATGCGCTTGATGGACATGAAAAGCATTATCTGAGAGCTCGGTCTCAAATGCGAATGATATGTGTGTTTAATCCGCCACTAACAGGTGCTGAAGTTCACGATGAAGAAGGAACGTACCCACTGCTTTCCCAAATTTCGGAGTAAAGGAGAGATAATGATGAGTAATAATCATATATCCACACTTCAAGAAAAAAAGGTGGACGTCTATCCTTCAAGAATTCATTCAGAGCCTCGAATTTTGAAGAGACAGGACCCCGTTGTTCACTCTGAATGGAATACGAGTTCACCCGTAACGAAAGAACAATCTGATTTCTATGAGCAACATGGATACCTGTTTCTTGAAGGATTTTTAAATCAGGAAGAGTTAAAGCATTACCAAAAGGAAGCACGAGATTTGCAGGTTACAGCTAGGCAATCGGAGAGCAATCATATTATTCGGGAACCTGAAGGCAGCGAAGTGCGATCTGTTTTTGCCATCCATGAGACTAGGCCCGTATTTCAGAAGCTATCTCAAGACTCGAAACTACTAAGCATCGTGGAGTACCTTCTTGCAAGCAAGACGTATATCCATCAATCGCGTATTAATTATAAGCCGGGTTTTACGGGCAAAGAATTTTACTGGCATTCGGATTTTGAAACTTGGCATGTGGAGGACGGTATGCCTCGAATGAGAGCATTAAGCTGTTCTATTGCACTCGAAGATAACTTTCATTTCAATGGTCCTCTTATGGTTGTCCCTGGATCACATAAAGAGTTCGTGGCTTGTGTAGGTAAGACGCCAGACAATCATTTCAAAGATTCCTTGCGTAAGCAAGAATATGGAGTCCCTGACCATGACAACCTGACTCGTATGGTAAAGGAAGGCGGAATTGATACACCTGTCGGTAAGGCGGGTTCGATCGTAATATTCGATTGCAACATTATGCATGGTTCGAATAGCAATATTACGCCGATGCCTCGTAGTAACATTTTTATGGTATATAACAGTATTGAGAACAAGCTAGTTCAGCCATATTCTGGTCAACAGGCAAGACCAAGCTATATCGCTAACCGTGAAACTTAATAATATACAAAATATCTTGATCATCGCCTAAAGTAATCGTTGTTTCAAAAAAACTAAAAAAAGCTGAGAGCCTTTATTAATTAGGCTTTCAGCTTTTTATGATTACATTTTCACATGAAGTGCTTCAAGTCCGCGAAACAAAATTTGATTTCGCCATATTGGCGTAGGCCCGGAGAACCTAAGGGCAGGGTACTGTTTCAACAATACCTGAAAAGCGGTGATCGCTTCGAGTCTTGCCAGAGGAGCACCAATACAGAAATGGGGTCCAGCGGCAAACGAGAGATGCCGATTCTTCTTTCGCGTAATATCGAAATGATGTGGGTCACTAAAGACCGCAGGGTCTCGGTTGGCTGCGCCAAGGGATACGAATACTTCTTGTCCGCGTCTGATTAGCGTATCGCCAAGTAAAATGTCTTCACCAGCTGTTCGATTAGTAAACTGGACAGGACTTTCATACCTGAGGATTTCTTCTACCGCAGATGGAATCAGCTCTGGCTGATGATGCAAAAGCTTGTAAGATTCAGGGTGTTCGATAAAGAGTTTCATTCCGTTACCGATCAGATTAACGGTTGTTTCATGACCAGCCACGAGAAGTAATATACAGTTATTGATGAGTTCCTCTTCGGACAACAAGTGCTCTTTATTTTCCACATGAATGATTTCACTTATGATATCTTCTTTTGGATTTTTTTGGCGCTCCCTTACTTGTTGACGGAAGTAGTCACGAATCTCTGCCGCAGCTAGATCGCCTTCATCAAGCTGTTCTTCAGATAAGAAGGTAACATCAAGGAGTCTTGCTAAAGAATTGGACCATCTTTTGAAAATATTCCGATCTTCCTGCGGCACACCAAGCATATCCGCAATGACCATTACGGGAAGAGGAAAAGCAAAATCATGAATGACCTCGGGATTCGTTTCCTTCAGCATATCTGCTGCCAAGTTTTCAGCAATTGATCGAATTCGAGGTTTGCTCTGTTCCAGTGTCTTTGGAGTAAATGCGTAAGCGACGTGACTCCGAAGTCGTGTATGGGTCGGAGGATCACGGAATAACATCCAGTCTTGCACCAGCTCATTTATATTTCGCCACCTAGGAGGATCCATAACCACCGGTTCTGCTTCAAGCCTGCTTTGCTCCCGAATAAACATAGGACTTTTTAGAATGAACTGAACATGTTCATGTTTAGAGATAATCCAAGTGTTTCGCTCTTTCAAAAAATAAGCCGGATGATCTTGAAGCATTTTTGTATAAAAAGGGTACGGATCTTGGTGAATTAATGGGTCATAGGCATTGAAAAAAGCGGTAATCTCCTGTTCAGTGAGATCTTGACTGGTATTTTTCAAGCGTTATTTCCTCCCAGAAATGGTTTTATGATGCTGTTTGCTGCGAGATGATCGGTATAGTAAATAAAGCAATAAGCATGCGATGAGGACAACAACAAGAATCGTTCCATAATGTTCGATCATCGTACCAATTTCCATAATCTGATCTTTCACGACGATCCCTAATAAAAAATAGACTAATGTCCATAGAAAAGCAGAAGGGTAGGCGTATAGAGCAAATTTTCGGTATGGCATCTTGTTCATACCCGCAACGTACATCGTGATATGACGAAGGAATGGTAAGCACAGACTCATACCAATGGCATAACCACCGTATTTATCAAACCATTTTTCCGAGATTATAAAATAACGCTCGGTTTTGGCTGACTTCTGCATACTTCGAAATAATCTTGTCTTGATAAAAAAACGACCTACCACATAACTGAAGGTCATGGCTGAACAGATTCCAAGGCTAACGGCAAGATAAGCAAAAGGATAATAGAGGATTCCTGCAGCAGATAATGTACCTGCCGTCATGAGAACAACCTCATTAGGAATCGGAAGTCCGATTAGCCCTAAACACAGTACTAAAAACAAAGCAATGTATCCAAAATGATCAATAAATTCTAGTAAAAAATCATAAACCATCGTTAATTGACATCCTATCCGCCCATATTGCAAAATACAACACGGCTATGAAATAATATGCGCCTTTACTCGATCCATCGATGCTGTCTTCGTTCGAACAGATCGTTCACTGGACTCGCATGTATAATCCCATAAACTGCCTCGATACACTTCTTTCAGAATTTCTGTTTTCTCAAAATCACTGGGTGTAACGAGATGGGCCGGTTTACGTACCGGCAGAGCTCCTCCGTGTCCTAGAACAGTAGAGACAAATTGAGAGCAAAAATAAGCATTCTCCCTGCGGAGTTCAACGTTGAGCATAACCCCGATTAGGCCGAGAAGATGATATTTATATGTATGCTGTCTTTTCATCATGTCCCGAACAAGATGGTGCATTTGATTATACTGCTCAGAGGTCACTGTTAAGGTGTATATAGCGCAGTGAGATGAATGGAAAAATGGTGAGCTGTAATCTTCCCGGACAAGGCCTGCCAGAAAAGGATTCGCTACATTTTTACGTCCAAAACTATATACCTCTTTCAGCTCTGGGTCAAATGCGATGGATGCATGATTAAGAGATGCTTTCGTATAAAATTGTATCAATTTTGATAAATACGTACCTGTCGAAGTCAGAACGATATATACAACTCTATTCGCTGACATGTTTCTTTTCCCCTCCAAAAACAACAATACCTTATTCTAACTTGCTAGCTAACTAAATAAAACATGCTAGGGTAGTAATCTACATCTTGACTATAGTCTATATGAAACCTGGTCTTAAGACTAGGAAGGTGACAAGATTGTGTCTTTATCCCATATTATGTAATATTTAACGCTGTGAAGCTTACTACAATTTATACGTGAATGTTAGCAATCATATGCTGGGAAGGAATTTACATTTTCTTATCAGCAGACAGAGGGTATCATTTCACCAATTAATAATAATTACTTTATTGAAATATTACTAGTACTATTTTCTTATAAAAAAGCGCCTCCCGTGTTTGACGATGTCAACAACGAAAGACGCAGCTTTAAAACTGGGGAATGATTACAAATTCACCTTTAGCAAGGAACAGATCTTTTGTCTGTAGCTCAGGTATTACTTACTTTCCTGGTATTTAGCCAGATATTCTTTTACTTTTGCGGGATCAGAAACGAGCTCATTACCCGTTTTAACGATGGGGCTAACCGTTGATACTGCTTTAAATTTATTGTTGTTATAGAAGGACAAAATTTCATCTTGATTAATGGAGTAAAGTACGGCTTTTCTTAAATCTTCGCTTTTAGCAACATCCCGGCCTTTTGTATTAAACAATAAGTAGCTGACTCCATTGCTTTCGAGGGTTTGCAATTGCAGTTTACTGTCTTGTTTAACCAAATCATATTTGGTCTCAGGCACACCGTAGTACATATGAATTTCTCCGCTGCGAAGTGCAGATAAAGCATTGTCAGGATCTTTAATGAATTTCACTTTAATCTCAGAAATTTTTGGTTCATTCTCCGTACCTGGCATATAACCTGGGTTTTTATAAAATACGGCTTCATAATCATTTTTGGAAGACAAAATGTAAGGACCGCTTGCATACAGCGTATTATTGTAAGAACTTCCTTCAGTTACAGTATTTTGATCTCCGTAAGGGATATCTTTATTTACGTCAAAGTTTGCTACATCATAGGTATTTATGCTTTCTACCTGTTTTTTAGAAACAATCCCAGCAGATTGGTGAGCTAAATAGTTCAGCACTTGCGGGAAAGGTTCAGTTGTTGTAAGTTTCACAACTTGATATTTACCAGATTTATTATCTGCTTGTGTCTTATCACTAACGAGTTGTGTAATTCCTTGATCTAAATCTTGATTTAGCACATCAATAATGGAATTCCCCGATCCCGCTTGTTTGATGGATTCGAGTGAATTTAGATTCGTAACAATTTCAACATCTTTAATATGTTTATGTAGGGAGTAGGTACGGTGATCAGGAACCGAATTTTGATCTTTGGCACGGTTTAGAGAGAAGATGACATCCTCAGCACCAACCCGTTCACCGGAGTCTTCCGCTTTTTTATCAGTGATTTTCGCAAAATTGATGTCATCACGCAAAACAAAGTAATAGTCTGAATTGCCATCAGCAATACCATGATTCAAAGAAAGAGAACCTTCAGAAGTAATCTGGTCATCATCCGTTAGATTAACAAGACGAACATACATATTGGTATTAATGGCGTTGATCGAACCATCATTACCTTTAATTGGATCGAGTGAAGTTAGAGTCGAAGCTGCCTGAGTTAGAAGAAGCGGTTCCGTTGTATTTTTGGAAGCATCCTTAAACTCTATAGATTCCCAGACTTGTGAACGAGATTTAGACAGGCGAATCGTATCTGGATTTAGTACATCTTTGTTAAATCCTTGACTCTTTAGTGAAATATAGAGTGGAGCGATATAAGCTTTATCAAAAACAAGATAGTCTTCGAGTTTTTTGTACGTTTCTGTATACTCTTCAGGTGTTTCTGTCGCAGCCTGGTCGATGAGTTTGTCGACCTCTGGATCAGCTAGTTTACTGTAATCACCGCCAGTTTTAAAAAGAGAACGTACTGCATAGTCCGGGTTACCTGTTACAGTAGTCCAGCCTGAGAGTGAAATATCATAGTTGCCTGCATCTTCTTGTGCTTTGAAACTGCCGTAATCTGGCTGGAGATTCAGTTTCACATTAAAACCATTTTTAAGGAGCTGATCTCGAATGATATTTACATCGGATTCATTACTGCTCATGGCCAACAGTTCAATATCGACAGGCTGAAGATCAGTGGTAGTCGTATTCTCAGCAGGTTCACTTTCTCCTGCGACATCCGATTTCGTATTCACATTGCAGCCGGATATAACCAGGATCAGGACAAGTAATAGGGGTAAAAGTGCTTTTTTCAAATGAAATCCTCCTTAAGTTCGTTATCAAGTTGTATTTTTGTAAATTAATCAATTTTTGGATCGAGTGCATCTCGAAGTCCATCACCTAGAAAGTTAAAGGATAATACAAGTGCCACAATCGCAAGACCTGGGTAGATTGCCAGGTAGGAATGCGATTCCAGATAGGTGCTGCCGACTTTGAGAATATTCCCCCATTCAGGAATATGCGGTTCAACGCCAAGCCCTAAATAACTCAGACTGCTGGTCGCAATGACGGCACCGCCAATAGTTAAGGTTGATTTGACAATCATCGGTGCAAAGGAATTCGGTATGATGTGTCTGAAAATAATGGATAGATTGCTTGATCCAAAAGCTCGTGCAGCATCAACGTATTCATAATTAGAGACCATGAGGACATTGGCTCGCATGGTTCTCGCATAAGTTGGAATGGAGCCAACGCTGAGTGCAAGAATGAGATTTGTTGTATTTGCGCCAAATGCTGCAATGATGGCAATCGCAAGCAGTATACCTGGGATGGCATACAGCACATCTAGCAGTCGCATGATGATGTTGTCGGTATAGCGCCCATAGTAACCGGCAAATGCTCCAAGTATTCCGCCTATAATAACCGGAATTAAGGTAGAGATAAATCCAACCACGAGGGAGATCCTTGCTCCAAATACAATACGAGAAAATAGATCTCGACCGAAATGATCTGTACCCAGTGGGTAAGCAAGATTCGGTGTTTGGAGGATTGCACTGTAGTTATTTTGGACTGCCATATCGTAGTCAAATGTAAAGTAGCTGGACACGGATATGGCGAACATAAATACGATGAAAAAAAGTCCGAACATGGAACTGTAATTGCGTGTGATTTTGTTCCAGATTCGTTCCCAGTTACCAGATCTTGGTTTCAGGGTTTGTCGTATTTTAAAGATCAAGTCAAGACCAAGTAATAAAGCAAATAGATTTCCTGTAATACTTGTTAACATCAGCGGAATCGCCATGTAGATCATCCATTTAGGAGCCTGGCGGCGATCTACATACGTAGCCACAAGGATTAAGGCGATTAAATAAAACACGGTAATGCCGACCAAAACAAACATGGATGGTAAAAAGCTATCCGTCACATAAGGTTTAAACAAGTTTAGTGAGGATACAGCAATGACACAAATCTGGGTTACAAGCAAGTAGATCGCGAGCGTATACTCGCTTGTCGTTTTCTTTTTAATGAAATGTAAGCCAAAAATCGCAGTAAAGAGATTACCGGTGACGATCGATAACACTTGCACATAACCGAGCCGTCTCGTCGCAGATCTAATCTCGCCATACGTCAGTACATCCCGCCGAATAAACCAAGTAATCAGAATTTGAATCAAAGTAAACAGCGCGTAGACGGCAAATACAGCGAATAGAGCAGGCTTAAAGGCTCTATTTGCAAAATCATAACTGCTTCCAAGGAAAACTACAGTTATCAATAAAGAGACAACCCATATAAATTGAGACTGCATATACTCGGGTGACCATTTTAACTGCTGACTCTTTTCGATTCTAGGAGTCTTTTGTTCAGTAAGAGTAGACATGTCAGCACCTGCTTTAATATTGTTTCATCTTGGACCTGATTCGAGGATCGAAAAAGGCATACAAGATGTCGATGAAAACATTGACAATAGAGATCGTAATCGCCGTGTATACAACACCGCCCAATATACCGGGAATATCGGGAATAAACTGTTTATCAACAATGTAACTTCCAATCCCGCTAATGTTGAATACCTTCTCTGTTACCGCAGCTCCCCCAAGCATCCCGCCGAATTGAAGACCAATCACCGTAATAATAGGAATGATGGCGTTGCCTACTGCATGTCTCCACAGTACAACCCGTCGACTAAGACCTTTTGCTTTCGCAGTAATAATATAATCTTCGTGAATGACTTCGAGGGTAGATGATCTAGTCATCCGCGCTACAGCAGCCGTAAGTCCTGTACCGAGTACAACGACCGGCATAATGATGGAAGCCGCATTCTCTGGACTATAGGTGGCGGGCAGCCAGCCCAGTTTAATAGAAAAGTTCAGAATAAAGATGAGCCCTTGCCAGAAGTTCGGGATGGATAGTCCAAGTAGTGCGATAAACATGAACGTATAATCAAAAAATGAATTTGGTTTTGTTGCCGAAATGATACCAACAGGTATCGCAATAAGTACAGAAAAGAAGAGCGAGATGAGCGTAAGTGTCAGCGTAATCGGAAACTTACGTGCAATGCTTGCGGCAACGTCTTCATTCCCTGTATAGGAAGTTCCGAGATCAAACAAAGCAATTCCTTTCATGTTGTTCCATAGCTGGCTAAGATAGCCTTGATCCAGTCCATAAATATGGTTGAAGTTCGCTATCTGCTCTTTTGTTGCACCTTCCCCAAGGATGTTGGCAGCTGGATCAAAAGGTGACATGTAAAGGAGAGTGAAGACAATAACGACAACACCCATAATAACGAAGATCGTCATTACGAAACGTTCCATTACATATTTGGTATACGGATTACTGTAAAGCAGAATCACCATATACATCAGAATGCCTGGAAGAAAAGATAAGATAAGAAACAGTGGGTTATGTACAAGCGTTTGAAAAGTTTGATCGTAGGAAGGCTTATGGAGTCCCCGTTCCTTAAGGCGGAGTCGTATAAGTTCTTCCTGTTTTTCTAGACTGGCATCGTTCGCCCATTTCTCTGCTGTTTCTTGAATCTGTTTAGCAGACCCTGATTGATCGAAAAAGGCATGTTTACGTTCTAATTGCAAAGTGTACCGCTCTACTAACTCATTATAGAAATTGGCTTCATTCAATTCCTGTTGCACTTGAGTTCTGATTTCAGTGGAAATAGATCGATTACGATGTAGTAAATAGTAAAACAAAACAAACAAATGAACCGGAAATCCAACAACAAAGAGAAAGAACGAATAGGCAGGACGAACCCTTATCTTCTTGTAAGTTTCACTAATGATGTCCGATAGACGGAAACGCTCTGTTGAAGGACCAGGCTGTTTTTTTCTCGCAATCTCCAAGGTTATGACCTCCTTTCGGGTTAAATTGCATAATTCCGATCAATATAGTATATTTTATTTACCGCTGTCTAAAAAGTCAATCTTTTCAAGTATAAATTTTACATAGTTTCAAGAAAACATCGTAGGTAGGTGAACATAGTGGACTCTAGTATTTTAAAAGTAAAAGACTTAAGAGTATCTTTTTTAAATCAGGAAAGAGAGTTCGAAGCTGTTAAAGGGGTTAGTTTTGAGCTGAAAAAAGGAGAGACACTTGGCATTGTTGGAGAGTCAGGGAGCGGTAAGAGTGTGACTGCCCGTTCGATTATGCGACTGATTCCCACACCTCCTGCTCATATGAAAGATGGCGAGATACTATTTATGGGTCAAAATTTGGCTCATAAAACAGAGAAAGAGATGGAATCCATTCGGGGAAGAGATATAGGAATGATATTTCAAGATCCGATGACTTCACTTAACCCTACTTTAAAAGTAGGAAAACAAATTGCAGAAAGTTTAAAAAAACATCGCAAATTATCGAGAAAAGAAGCGAAGCAAGAAGCGATTGAAATGTTGAAGTTAGTCGGTATAAGGGATAGTGAGACCAGGTATAATCAGTATCCGCATGAATTCTCTGGGGGGATGAGGCAGCGTGCGATGATTGCTATTGCGCTTGCTTGTCGTCCTACTTTGCTGATTGCTGATGAACCGACTACGGCTCTCGATGTAACGATTCAAGCCCAAATTCTGAATGTCATGAAACATATGCAAGAGAAATTTGGAACCTCTATCATTCTCATCACCCATGATCTTGGAGTTGTAGCAGGGATGTGTGATCGCGTTGTGGTCATGAAGAATGGGGAAGTAGTAGAGACAGGTACGACGGAAGAAATTTTCGAGGAAGCGAAGCATCCTTACACCCAAAAACTTTTACATGCACTTCCTCGTCTAGATGAGAAGAAGAAACCGAAGCCCGCTTCCCTTATTCTTAATACAAGCAAGGAACCGCTGCTCGAAGTAACGGGACTCAAACAATATTTTAATATGGGCAGAGGGCAGATCGTTAAGGCTGTAGATAATATTAGTTTTCATATCGCGCCTGGGGAAACGCTTGGCGTAGTAGGTGAATCCGGTTCTGGTAAGTCGACGACTGGAAGATCCATTTTACGCCTGCATGAACCTACGGCAGGAGAAGTATTATATCAAGGCATGCCGATACATCGTTTGAATGGGAAAGAAATGAAGATGATGCGCAGACATATGCAGATGATATTCCAAGATCCCTATGCTTCGCTCAACCCGAGATTCAAGATTATGGACATTATTGGTGAATCCATGGATGTTCATCATATGAGTGGAAGTAAAGAGGCTCGTAAAAAACGAGTCGAAGAGCTGCTGGATCTTGTGGGTCTGGAGCCTTCTTTTGCAGAACGTTATCCTCATGAATTCTCTGGCGGACAAAGACAGCGTATTGGTATTGCCCGAGCGTTAGCTGTGGAACCTAAATTTCTAGTATGCGATGAGCCCTTATCTGCACTCGATGTATCCATTCAGTCTCAAGTCGTGGAACTGCTTGAAGATTTGCAGCATAAGCTGGGACTCACCTATTTATTCATTGCGCATGATCTGTCGATGGTAAAACATATTAGCGACCGGGTTGCTGTGATGTATGCAGGAAAAATTGTGGAACTTGCGGAAAGTGAAGAACTATACACCAATCCACAGCATGAATATACGAAATCTCTACTCGCAGCCATTCCGGTACCCGATCCAAGAATTGAATCCAAGAAATCTCGCAAACTATTAGAAGAACAAACAAGTGCCGATAAATATAATCTATTACAATCGAAACTCGTAGAAGTCTCCAAAGGTCATTTTGTTGCGATTCCTACGGGATCATAGCTCCTAGCGAACAGGTACAAAGATATGAAATAAGTAACGTTGCAATCCCCTGCCGCATACTTTATTAAATAGTGCTTCAAGTTCTTATCGTGCCGGCTTAAGGGGGTTGTAACTATTGGCGAACGATCGCAAGCCTCCACATAAACGTGCAACACCCAACTCTAGTAAAAGCAAAACTCAAAGCAAAATGCAAAGCAGAGAAAAAAACAATGATAAAGCGGCTCAATCCAAAAGTTTCAAATCTCCGCTAGCGAACTGACATCACTATCAGGTGTGACTCTAGATTATGTGGTTGCTGCACTACTGTTAACCGGAAAACTAACGGTAGATTCATTAACGTTATTTAAAGAGGCAACGGTTGTTATTGGCCTGACAGGAAGATTTTTGACCAAAGATGATTATAAAAAGCTGAATGATATTGTTCAAAACATAAATGACAATCAAGAAGTAGAGATTGGAGAAATCTTAAAGTCGATTAATGTATTGTAATTTACAATGGCAGGGGAGTTCAAGGTGAGTGAAATTGAAGGTTTTGATGGTAAAGGCTTTTCCATTCTCATCATTCTTGGTATTTTAGTCGCTTTATTCTTTTTTGGATCAAATGACATTCAAAAACTGTCTGAAACACCGACAAATGTGGACGAGATTTAGACCAATAACAACGAATAGTTGGAGAAAAAACAGAAGGAATGAGCATGGAACAGCTCTCACTCTTTCTGTTTTTTATTTTACATAAAGTAGCATGATTTTTAATGTATGGATGCTAGAATAATAGGGTATATACAAATATTAACATTATAGGAGGGAAAAGATGGGGACAACACGGAAGAAGATTCGAGGCAATCGCTGGTTTAAATATGTGGTGGCAGCCGCATTAGCACTATCTGTTCAGACAGGATGGTCAGCTGACATTACCAATGTTCAAGCAGAGGGCGCACAAGATCCAGCACCTTATATTCAGGCGAAAGTAGTGAATGAAAATGCGGGTAAGAAGGTGTTGTTCGACAATTCCCATGCACAGACAGCAGGAGCAGCGGATTGGGTCATTGATGGAGGATTTTCCGATTTCGGCAATGCGCTGGCTTCTGATGGATACTATGTAAAAGAACTGCGTAAGTCTACTCCAATTACCCTGTCAGATCTCTCCGATTATGATGTCTTTGTCGTTGCAGAGCCGAATATTCCTTTCAAACAAAGCGAACAAGCAGCAATGGAACAATATGTGGATCAAGGTGGAAGTATCTTTTTTATTGGCGATCATTATAATGCGGATCGGAACAAAAACCGCTGGGACGGTTCTGAGTCTATTAATGGATACCGCAGAGGGGCCTTTACTGACCCAACAAAAGGAATGAGTACAGAGGAGAAAAATTCAGCAGCGATGCAGGGCGTAGTCAGCTCGGACTGGCTTGCTGAGAACTTCGGTGTAAGATTTCGTTACAATGCGCTAGGTGATGTCACGGCGAACAATATCGTTGCTCCAAGTCAATCATTTGGGATAACAGAAGGGGTATCGACGGTAGCCATGCATGCAGGATCGACACTTGCCATAATAGATCCAACAAAAGCCAAAGGAATTGTATATTTACCGAAGACAAATGCGGCTTGGGGCAATGCCGTTGACCAAGGTGTATATAACGGTGGCGGAATAGAAGAAGGGCCTTATGTGGCCGTATCTAAAGCAGGGCTTGGTAAAGCAGCCTTCATCGGAGATTCTTCTCCAGTCGAGGATGCTACTCCTAAATACGTTCGAGAGGAAAATGGCAGTAAAAAAACGACGTATGATGGTTTTAAAGAGCAGGATGATGCGACGCTCTTGGTTAATCTGGTAAACTGGCTTTCCGAAGATGAGGATTACTCCGATTTTACGGAAGTAGACGGTCTTGCACTCGATCAGCCTACAGCTGTGTTGCCGTTTGAAGTTCCGGCTGCTTCTACAGAACCGCAATCAGAACCATGGTCTCAGCCTGCTGCCGGATATAAATGGTGGGATCCTTCAACTTTTAAAGCGGGATCTTACGGAAGTTCCGTAGCAGCTCCTTCCAATCCTTCTTATAATTTTGTTCATCAAAACCAGCTTCCTAACAGCGAAGCTTTCCAAATTCGAGTAGTGGTGAATAATCTTGCGCCAAACAGCACGGTATCTGGGTATAGTGCAGGTATCTATACGACAGGCGGAACACAAGTTGCCAAAGTGCAAAATGCAGACCTGACCTGGCCAAGTGCTTATGGTTACAGTCAGACATTCAGCTTGACGGCGAATAGTAAAGGTATAGCGACAAAGGACATTACTGTACAGATCAAACCAGGTACAACCGGAGCAGCGAATTTGAGGCTCAGATTGAACGGTTCCAATCTGGTGACAACGCCGGTTACGATTGCGAATGTTCCTGCAGAGGCGCTGCCTGATGGCGGAGGTCAGACTCCTGAAATTACACTATCAACGATTAGTGAAGCGAGAACGAAAAACGAGGGAACTCAGGTTATAGTCGAAGGGGTAGTGACGACGCAGCCGGGTACTTTTGGGGGACAAGCTTTTTATTTACAGGATGATACTGCTGGTATATATGTGTATCAAACGCAAAGCGGATTTAATATCGGGGATAAGGTGAAGATAAAGGCGACATTAACCCTATATAATACAGAGCTTGAACTTGATGAAATTGAATCGATTGAAAAAATAGGTGACGGTAGTGTTCCTAATGCGAAACCCGTGGTTTCTTTAGGGGAAGATACACAAGGTCAGTTAGTACAACTGAATGGCGTTACGATTGAAAATGTGGTTAGTGCAACTCCAGCAGGATCATTTGAATTTGATGCGGTAGGGGAGCAAACGAATCATGTGAGAATTGACGCTCGTACGGGGATCACGATGGACAGCTTTCCGTATCAAGCCGGAGATAAAGTGAATTTGACGGGGGTATCGGCTGTTTTTCGCGGAGTATATCAGTTAAAACCTAGAGGACTCAGCGATATTACACTTGCGGAAAGTACGGAACCTGAAACACCTGAAGTACCAGAAGAACCGGAAGAACCTGTTCTCGCTGAAGGTGCACCAGGACAAGCTATACTTTCGAGCAATAACGGACATGACAATGGACTAAATGATGGAAGTTATGAGATTACGATGAATTTATGGTGGGGAAACAACGGGGCAGAATACAAATTATACGAGAATGGCATTCTTATTGATACACAAAAAATCAGTGATCGTACGCCAGAAAGACAGTCTGCTGTGACATCGATTACTGGAAAATCAAACGGCACTTATACCTATACGAGCGAACTGACTAACAGCTATGGTACGACGGCTTCCACTTCAGTTATCGTTGTAGTTACCGATGCAAATCCAGGAAAGGCCGTACTTTCTCATGATAACTGGGATCATGACGGTAACTATAAGGTAGAGATGAATCTTTGGTGGGGAACAAACGCAACTTCTTACCGTTTATATGAGAATGGTGACCTTATCGATACCCAATCATTAAGCGTGCAGACGCCGAATACGCAGCGTGCAGTGTCCGCTATTACGAATCGTTCGGAAGGAACATACGAGTATTATGCAGAGCTTAGTAACGAGTCAGGAAATACAGTAACGGATAAAGTAATCGTTGTTGTAAAATAAAATAAAAGTGCTGATGCCCTGATCGAGGTATCAGTACTTTTTATATGTAAAAAAAAGGATTGACAACCATTTTTACTGTTGTTAAAATAAACGACAGATCAGACAGAATGAATGATGTTTCATTTTGTGAAATGACAATAGAATAGCGAATCGACCAGACAACTGGAGATATCACGCTTTTTTTATTTTTTTGAGGTGCTTTTTCGTTATTGCACTTATAATGCGTTTTGTCTCTCTTTTTTTTACCCATTTATCCTACTAAACAGGTAAGTTTAATTTATATACTCAAGTTAGGGGGTTCTTCAATGACAACCAGTACACTGCGGATCGAGCAGCTGAATAAGGTCTTTCGTGCTCCAACAGGAGATATAGTAGCGCTCCATCAGATTGATCTACAAGTCCGCAAAGGAGAATTCCTAACCATGATCGGCCCAAGCGGATGCGGTAAAAGTACACTTCTCAAAATCATTGCAGGACTCGACACTTCATATGAAGGAAAAGTCTTGCTGAATGAAGAGCCCATTACGGGACCAAGTATTCAAAAAGGATTTATTTTTCAGGAGCCGCGCTTATTTCCTTGGCTGAATGTAGAGAAGAACATTGCCGGGAATTTATCACTGAAAAAACCGGAGGTCCGCAAGAAGGTATCTGAACTAATCGAACTTGTTCGTTTGGAAGGTTTTGAACAATCTTATCCTAGAGAATTATCTGGAGGCATGGCGCAGCGTGTGGCGATTGCAAGAGCACTGCTTCGTGAGCCAGACGTGCTTTTGCTCGATGAACCTTTTGGAGCACTGGATGCTTTTACAAGATCTCATATGCAGGAAGTGCTTTTAGATATCTGGCAGAGAAATCGCACAACCATGATATTCGTTACTCATGATCTCGATGAAGCTGTTTTCCTGGGAGAAAGAGTTGTTATTATGAACCCGAGACCTGGCCAGATCCGAACCATTCAGCCCATTGATTTACCATTCCCACGGAAAAGAACGGGGCCTTCATTTCAAGAGCTGAGAGCAAAAGTGCTGCGAGAATTCGAAAAAGGGGAAGAACCTGAACTCGATGCGGGAGCAGGGATATAAACCGGTAATGTCACTATTGAACCTAGAGGAGATTAGGAAATGAATATGAAAAAGAGCGTATGGTCTTTTACATTATTATTGGTGGCTTTACTAATGATTGCGGGCTGCGCGAAAGATACAGAAGAGAGCAGCGGAGCAGAAGGAACAAAAGATTCGGTCGTTCGGATTGGAGTTCAAGGCAGCGGAGGTTTATTTGGGAAGGCACGCGAAGAACAGTGGTTTGAGAAAGAATTTGCTAAGCATGGAGTTACCGTAGAATGGGCGGAATTTCAAAGCGGTCCCCCGATGACAGAGGCAATGGCCTCGAATCGACTTGATTTTGCGGGACTTGGGAATATGCCGATTATTGCAGCACAAGCAGCAAATATTTCTTTTAAAGTAATCTCTCAAAGCCTGGAAGGGAAAAACAATGTGGCTATTATTGTACCGGCAGATAGTCCGGCCCAGTCCATCAGTGACCTCAAAGGTAAGAAAGTGGCAGTTACCAAAGGAAGCAATGCATTTAACTTTTTATACAGAGGTCTGAATGCAGAAGGAATCCCCGCCTCTGATGTGGAGGTCATTCAGCTCCAGCCAGATGAGACTCAGCCCGCTTTTGAATCGGGAAGCGTTGATGCCTGGGCAACTTGGGATCCTTATATCACGCTGAACACACTAACGGGCAAAGCAAAAATCCTAACCGATGGTGAGAAGCTCGGGATTTTATCTCCTTCTTTTAATATCGTACGCAAAGATTTTGCTGACAAAAATCCAGACCTCGTCACCCTATACTTAAAAGTGCTGAATGATGCACTCGCTTGGGAGAAAGAACATGAAGACGAGGCAATCCAAAGATATGCGGATGAGCGGGGCATTCCTGTCGATGTGATCAAAGGTACTCTTGATCGAGCTAGACAGATTAACATTCCGGTCAGTGATGCGATTATAGAAGAACAGCAGAAAACAGCGGACTTTCAATATGAGCAAAAAACGATTCGTAAAAAGATCGACGTAAAGAGCGTATTTGATAATCAGTATATCGAAAAAGCACTTCAGCCCTAAAAGGCAGATGTGAAGAAACGGGGTGTTTTTCATGCTTCAAAACAGTGTTAGTAAATTAGCGAAGAAGCGGGAGGGCCCCCGCGAATGGTTTCAGAAGAAAGACCGAAGGTGGAAAATAAGGTGGATTAACATCGCTTTAGGATGGTCTGTACCATTACTTCTAATTGCAATATGGCAGATTGCGGGTTCACTAGGCTTACTTAATCCCGTGCTTCTCCCGACACCAAGTGTCATTTGGAATGAACTGGTTGCCATGACTCTTTCCGGTGAATTAGCTTCAAACCTCGGCATTTCAGCAGGGAGAGCCTTTCTTGGATTCATTATAGGAGGAGGGCTGGGACTTGCAGCAGGAGTATGGGTCGGTTTTTCCTACCGGGCAGAGCGGCTTGTTGATCCTTCTCTGCAGATGCTGCGGACGTTGCCACATCTAGCAATCGCCCCTTTGTTTATTTTATGGTTTGGTTTTGGGGAGACTTCAAAAATTTTATTGATTGCAAAGGGAGCCTTTTTCCCGCTTTACGTTAATACGTTTCTTGGAATACGTTCGGTAGACAACAAACTTTTTGATGTTGCCCGAGTCCTGGAGTTCAGCAGATGGGAGCTGATCTGGAAGTTAATTGTGCCGGCGGCACTGCCTAATATTTTTCTCGGTATCCGTTTATCCATTGGGGTCGCATGGCTTGGACTCGTTGTGGCTGAACTCATGGGTTCGAGTTCCGGTATTGGATACATCATCAATGATGCTCGGTCATTTTCTTTAACATCGGTTGTGTTCGTCGGTATTATCGTATTTGCCGTCGTTGGAAAATTGTCTGATTCCTTAATTAGATGGCTGGAACATCGCATGCTTTCATGGCAAGACAGTTACAAGGGAGGTGGGCGTTCGTGAAAGCTGATTCCATTAGGAGGAAGCAGATCCGCTCTAAGGACTGGCTTGAGTACATTCCTGCTCCACTTCATGCATGGGTGCTTCCCATCCTGCTTGTAGCCGTATGGCAGGCTGCGGGAAGTCTCCAACTCATTGCGCCCAATCTGCTTCCGACTCCGGTTGCAATTAGTAAACAGTTTTTCAGTCTGGTACAAAGCGGCACGCTGTGGGAGCATTTTGCAATCAGTACATTTCGTGCGTTATCGGGCTTTTTGTTAGGAGGACTTACGGGGTTATTTCTTGGACTATTTACGGGACTTGGAAAAATGGCAGAACGAACACTAGACCCTTCCGTTCAAATGCTGCGGACCATTCCACTGTTATCACTCATTCCGCTATTCATCCTGTGGTTTGGAATTGGGGAGTTTTCGAAAATATTAATGATTTCTTTGGGCGCTTTTTTCCCGGTGTATGTGAATACATTTCTCGGGATTCGAAGTGTAGATGTAAAGCTGTATGATGTATCCCGGATTTTTCAGTATTCAAAAATTCAATTACTGACCCGGTTAATCCTGCCAGCTGCACTTCCTAATATTCTGTTAGGTATTCGATTAGCACTTGGCGTAGCGTGGCTGGTACTGGTGGTTGCAGAGATGATGGGAACGAGCAGCGGGATCGGATATATGATTCAAGATGCTAGAGCGTACTCACAAACAGATATCGTATTTGTAGGCATTATTATTTTCGCTATCATCGGAAAGCTCTCTGATTCTATCGTCCGTATGCTGGAGTCAAGACTTCTTCGCTGGAGAGAGACTTATAAAGGATAATACATTCCAAATAAATAGCAGAAGGGTTGTTTAACACATGGGACAAAGAAATGAACAGATGCATCTAGGCGCTTTTATTTATTATACAGGACATCATCATGCAGGCTGGAGACATCCAGATTCTGGTGTGGAACAACTATTTGATATTGAAATGTACAAAAAAATAGCACAGACAGCCGAAAGAGGAAAGTTTGATATGATGTTTTTTGCTGATTTGCTATATGTTCGGCAAGTGGAGTATGCCGCTTCAGGTATGCTCGATCCGATTACTTTGCTGTCTGCGCTATCCATGGTTACAGAGCGAATTGGTCTTACGGCAACCGTATCGACGACTTATAATGAACCTTATAATGTAGCGCGTAAATTTGCTTCCCTTGATTATATCAGCGGAGGGCGAGCTGGCTGGAATATCGTAACCTCTCAATTGGATATAGAAGCACATAATTATGGCAGACCCGAACATCCGGAGCATGGTTTACGGTACGAAATGGCGAGTGAGTTCGCAGGTGCGGTTACTTCGCTATGGGATACATGGGAAGATGGAGCACTTGTGCTCGACCGTGAGAATGGAAAATTTGCCGATGGATCAAAAGTGAAAGAAGCTGATTTTAAAGGGAAATTCTATTCGACCAAAGGACCGCTCAATGTACCTCGTCCACCGCAAGGTTATCCAGTACTTATTCAGGCAGGTTCTTCTGAACCAGGACAAGAATTTGCTGCTCAGTATGGAGAAGTGATCTTTACCGCGCAGCAATCGATCAAGGCAGCGCAACGTTTCTATCAGCAACTAAATGAGAAATTGGTGCAAAGTGGACGTAAAAAAGGTACGCTGAAAATTATGCCGGGCCTTTCACCTATTTTAGGAGCAACAGAAGAAGAAGCTCAAAGAAAATATCAGGAACTTCAAGACTTGATCCCTGTAGAAACAGCGGTCATGGCGTTATCTGGTTTCCTCAATTATGATCTGAGTGGGTATCCAGCAGAGGGCCCACTTCCAACTGATATTCCTGATCCGGTAGCTGCTTCGAATGGTATGAAGAGCCGAGTGAAGTTGTTCTTGGAAATGGCTTATGAAGACAAACTGTCAATCCTTGATCTGGGAAGAAAGATACTGAGTAGTCGCGGACACATGCAATTTGTGGGAACGCCTGAGCAGCTAGCAGATCTGATGGAAGAATGGTTTGATTCCTATGCTTGCGATGGATTTAATATTATGCCTCCGGTTCTTCCAGGGGATCTGGAAGATTTCGTGAATCTGGCCATTCCAGTTCTGCAAAAACGAGGTTTATTTAGAGAAGAATATACAGGTTCTACGCTCAGAGAGCATCTTGGTCTAGAACGTCCTGAGCTTGGACATTTTAAGCCAAAGCCTGAGCTGAGTGTAGGTGTGAATTAAAAGAAAATCTTCAATTGTAGTTTACTTTTTTTACAATTTCACTTACAATTATCTATAAATTTTATAGATAAAAATTAAGACCCCACTTTTTATTGTTTTCGTGTTTCCAAAAACAATAAAAAGTGGGGTTTTTGCGTGGGGGGAAAGGTTTGTTTCAGTTATTGAAGAATTCGATGTACATATTTTTAGGAGCATGTTCATTTGGGATCTTGTCCACAGTCATTAAACTGGGATATGAAAAAGGGTTCACGTTTCAACAATTGACACTTGGACAATTTGGGACCGGGTGGATTTTACTGCTTATTCTGATGCTTTTATTCTCTAGAAAGAAAGTGAGTCTGAAACAGTTTATCCGTCTTGCAGGAGTTGGCACCTGTACCTGTCTGACAGGAATCTCTTATTATCTGTCACTAGAAAGTATACCCGCGTCGATTGCGGTCGTACTACTATTTCAATTTACATGGATTGGTGTCCTCATTGAGGCGATCGTAACTAGGAGGCGGCCATCAACGGCAACACTGGTGTCTGTCATTCTATTATTTATAGGAACCATCTTGGCAGGAGGAATCATTGGAAATGAATCACTTGAGCTAAATCTAAAGGGGACGTTATTTGGTTTAGCAGCTGCTGTGACGATGGCACTGTTTGTTTTCTTTAGCGGCAGAGTAGAGGTTCAAATGTCACCGATTACAAGAAGTTTTTACACATCGACAGGCAGCTTATTGCTGCTTCTCACGATCTTGACACCCAAAGTAGTACTCGAAGTATCGTTTGCTGATGGATATTGGTTATTTGGGCTTATATTGGGAACCTTTGGGGTGGTGTTACCTGTATTGCTGTTTGCACTCGGAGCACCGAAAATAAGTACGGGGCTTGCTACCATTCTAGGAGCAGGAGAACTACCCGTTGCTGTTATTGCCTCCGTCTGGGTATTGCAGGAGTATGTATCCATTGTTCAGTGGATCGGAATTATAATTATATTATTTGGAATTATTTATCCTCAAATTTTCGGAAGAAATCAGAATCAGAATCAAAATGAACCTACGGCAGTCCAATAGAAAAGATGAGAAGCGAAGGGGATTGAATACTGTGATTAATTCCCGAAATACATCATATGAAAAATACGTCAATAAAAAGGACCCTCATCAATGAGAGTCCTTTTTTCATGAATCAGCAATTCAAAAGATATATCTTACCTATCTTACTTAACAAGGCTGTTAAGTATATCAACAATCATTTGGGAGTTCGCTACAGCACCTGTGTATAGCCAGCTGGTATCTTTACCAAATTCATATACATTTCCGTTTTTCACGGCCGGAATATTCTTCCATAGATCATCGTTCAATGCTTCACTACCTGTGTCGGAGTCACTGTTGATCAGGAAGAGGTGGTCGGCATCGAGTTCAGCGAGTTTCTCTAGGGAAACAGGGAGCCAGTTACCCGTACCGGTAGTTGAAATCTCTTTTACTACTTCTGGTACAGTAAGACCTAGGTCATCATACATTACAGTACCGCTGGATAGATCTTGACTAACCATATAGAACTGTTTTTGTACAAGCCAGATTGCGGCAGCGGATTCACCCGGTACAGCTTCAGCGAGTTTCTCTTTAGCTTCGGCTGCTTTCGCATCATAATCATCGAGTACTTGCTGTGCTTCTTTATCTTTACCTAGAACCTCTCCGATTTTCAGGAGTTCTTCTCTCCAGTCATTGTTCTCTTCACTACCAATTACATAAGTGGGTGCAATCTTGGAGTATTGTTCGTATTTATCCCCAGCAGCCATATCGGCAGAATCCATAATGATCAGGTCTGGTTCAAAGCTTGCCACTTCTTCAAATGGCAGATCATAAGAGATCGTTGGAACCTCTTCAAGTTCCGTTTGGAGATATTCTTGGATTCCGTTCGCAACAGACCATTGTGCAACTGGTTTTACACCGAGCGCAACGAGATGATCTTCAAGGTAGGAAGCAATAATTCGCTGCGGGTTAGCAGGAATAACAACTTCATGTCCCACGGCATCCGTTACGGTACGTTCTTGAGATGTATTTTGTGCATCGGTTGCAGGAGTTTCTGCATTTGTATTCGGTGTAGTATTATTAGTAGTATCTTCGTTTGTTCCGCAAGCAGATAAAAATGCGGATACGACGAGCAAGCTCGACAGTAAAGTCATTAGTTTTTTCTTTCTCATTATTGTGGTTCCCCCTAGTTATCTATCTATATACATATGAATGATAACAATTCTCATTATCAAAATCAATTCTTTTTTTGTTACATATTTGTATACAAGGTGTACGATTGATAGAGCTGAGATGTTTTATAGGATTACGTGTTCACTCCTATTTTATACGGATCTATTGAAATAGTTATAGAGAGGAAGTAAAGTATGACGCCTCATTTTGTACTGGTAGCAAGTGTGTCGATTGTAAGTCATGGTAAGTTGCTAATGATCGAAGAGAATAAGCCGGGTGAAGTAGGAAAATGGAATTTTCCATCAGGAAGAGCAGAACAAAGTGAACCTATACTCGGTGCTGCTCAGCGTGAAGTAAAAGAGGAAACGGGTATCGATGTAAAGCTTACTTCTACAACAGGTGTTTATAACTTTACAAGTCCAACAAATGACCAAGTGATTTTGTTTCATTTTATGGGAGAGATGATAGGTGGGTCGCTACAACTTCAAGAAGAGAGTATTACAGATTATAAGTGGATTGAACCAAGTCATCTTTTAGAGATGGATCTTGGTCGATTGCGAAATGGGCAGATTTTGAAACAAATTACACAAAATATAATCAAGGAGCACTTTTATCCGCTTTCGATCATACATGAATAAGTAATGGTGAGGAGGCATGCTCGGGAATTGAAATGATAGAATCTAAACGAAAGGATCTAAACAATAGAATCTATTCCATGCAGCATCGTCTAATTGCGGGAACCAAACTACTAGCTTGCCCTTAAGGAGGATGAATAAGGATATGAATGATTTATTGAATCCATATTTTTTAAGAGAACTCCAGATATCGCCTGAAAGTCATCACGATCGTTTAACCTACCCGTTTAACATCGCAGCGATTCGTAACCTGAAAACATTGAAATTTCACCCTAAAGTTACTTATATCGTAGGGGAAAATGGGATGGGAAAATCGACTTTACTTGAAGCCATCGCCATTGCATCAGGATTTAATCCCGAAGGCGGAACCCGTAATTTTCAGTTTGCTACAAGAGAAACACATTCTAATCTACATGAACGGATCAGACTCATTAGAGGAGGGGCTAAACCAAGAGATGGTTTTTTCTTTCGAGCTGAAAGCTACTATAATGTGGCTTCTTACATAGATACTTTAGACGAAGAGGGGGGCTTTGGTCCACCTCTCAAAAATTCGTATGGCGGAAAATCATTACATGAGCAGTCCCATGGGGAATCATTTTTTTCTGCTTTTCTGAATCGATTTGGTGGATATGGTCTTTATATACTGGACGAACCGGAAGCAGCATTGTCACCAATCCGGCAAATGTCCATGCTTGCCCGTATTCATGAGCTTGTAAAAAGCAGAAGTCAGCTTATTATCTCCACACATTCTCCTATTCTTATGGCTTACCCAGATAGTATCATCTACCAATTATCAGAGCAGGGCATTGACAAAGTTAGGCTAGAAGAGACAGATCATTATGTCGTGATGAAACAGTTTATGAATCACAAAGAAAGTATGCTGAGTGAGTTATTTGACGAAGAGTAATGAAGAAATCAACTGCATCCAATAAGGTAGAATCCTACTGTTCAAAGCCAAAAGACAATCTTTTTCATTATGAAAAGGATTGTCTTTTTTGTTAGAAGAAGCCGGAAACATGGCGAAAAAAATGAGGAATTAAGGTGCTGAAAAATTCTTAATAGAAGAAAAACAACTGGTTTTCCGAATGGCAAGCCTATTATTTTTAGAAAAATGAAAGAGAAGATATAAGTTAATTATTATAATATTTCAATATATGAAAAATTCATAATAATAAATCTAATTACCGTATCTATGATACGTACCTCTTTATAATTAACTTTCAATGAATCTATTTCAGATGTTTTGTATCAAAAGAAAATTACAGAAATTACAATCGAAAAGCAATCGAAAAACAACCCTTTTTATAAAATAGGATGGAAAAATATCACTGAAATAAAGTGTTTGACAACATACGTAATGACGATATATTATAGTTTAGTTAAGTGAACTAAACTAATGGGCGAAGGGAGTTGAGAAGGTAATTGGAGGATTATCGAAAAGTGGTAAAAAGTATGAACCATATGTTGGATGAATTCAATGTACTCATTACCAAGGAGTTTAAAGAACTGGATGATTTTCATCTCACCTCACAGCAAGAAGTCGTCCTGATTTATATATCTCGCCGTGATCGGGTGACTGCAGCACAGATTGCTCAAGAATTTGATATTACGAAAAGCGCGGTGAGCCAAGTACTTACGAAGTTAGAACAGCAAGATTTGATTGCGAAGATTGTGAATCCTGACAACAGACGTGAGTCATTTATTGTGTTAGGTAAACAAGGTATGAGATTTATGGATACGTTAGAAGATATTGATGATCAAATGATTGAAAAGTATTACTCCAAAGTTAAAATTGAAGATTTAATTCATATGACAAACACAATGGAAGAAATCAATCAAGTGATTAAAAAAAACAAGAAGTAAAAGAAGTAGATAATAACAACATAGGTTACTACATGATGGAGGAAGAAATATGTCTTTAATGTTAAGGAATAGAGGAGCTATCCTGCTTCTAATGATAAACATCTTCTTAATATTTACGGGAATTGGACTCGTTGTTCCAATTATGCCGACTTATATGGACTTACTGCAAATCAGCGGAAGTATCGTTGGACTTCTGGTAGCAGCATTTTCATTTACACAACTTATATTCTCACCGCTTGCGGGAAGATTATCAGACAACTGGGGACGCAAAAAAATAATTATCATCGGTATGCTTATATTCGCGGTATCGGAGCTAATCTTTGGTCTTAGCAGTACTGCATTTTTCCTATTTGCTGCACGTATGCTCGGGGGAATTGGGGCAGCACTCATTATGCCAGCAGTTATGGCTTATACGGCAGATGTTACATCAGGAGAAGAACGCGGCAAGGGAATGGGATTAATCAACGCTGCGATTACCACAGGTTTCATTATTGGACCTGGAATCGGTGGATTCATTGCTGAATATGGAATCAGGGTCCCATTTTATGCAGCAGCTGTAGCAGGAACCATTGCAGCAATTGTCACCCTGATCGTGTTGCCAGAATCAAAACCTCAAGTTGATGGTGATCAGGTGAAAGAGGTCGTGAAGCTTCCAAAACAAAATCTGCTCACTCAGCTCGCTAATTCTTACCGTGAACCCTATTTCCTAGCACTTGTTATTGTGCTTGTCGCATCCTTTGGGCTTGCCAATTATGAGACTGTATTCGGTCTATTCGTAGATCAGAAATTTGGCTTCACTGCAAAAGATATCGCGGTTATTATCACCTTTGGTTCGATCGCTGGTGCTATCGTTCAGGTGACCGTATTTGGATGGATTTTGAACAAATTTGGTGAAAAAAATGTCGTCTCATTCTGTCTATTAATGGCAGCACTCTTTATTGTTCTTACCTTATTTGTTCATCAGTATTGGATGATTCTGCTCGTTACATTTGTGGTCTTCCTGGCTATTGATATCCTAAGACCGACGATCAGTACTCAGATGTCTAAGATGGCCATGGAACAGCAAGGTTATGTGGCAGGTCTTAACTCTGCATTTACAAGTATGGGTAATATTTTAGGACCTATCATTGCCGGAGTTCTGTTTGACGTTAATCTGAACTTCCCTTACGTTTCTGCCGGAATCGTATTGTTCTTATGCTTCCTTCTTTCACTGAGAGCAAGGAAAGATGAACGGATTCCAGGGCTTAAAGAGTCAGGCGTTTAAACAAAAAAACGATCATTACAATATAAATATAATCTTAAGATTTAAGCTAAGCTTAAGATAATAAAACGAAAAAAGGCACCGCATATATATATGTGGTGTCTTTTTTGTGTTTAAAAAAAGACTGCTATATTTCAGTGTTACGCATTATTTATCAACTGCAGCCCAATCCGCTTACATATGGAAACATAAACTATAGATAAGAATCAACCTAGTATTTTTAGGAGGGTTACATTTATGGTAAAGAAGAAAATCCCCAAGCAAGCGCAAGGATTTGTACCGGCACGAGTATTGCAAAATACAGCAAAAGTGATGTATCCATTTTACAGGGCGATTGCATTCCATAAAAAATATGCGGATGGGTGGAGTAAAGCGGTGATTACAACTGATCTTGATAAAATGGTTCAGTTACTCACCAAAGTTTCGCCTAGAGCGAAAGGGCTTTTCCTTGGATCCAATGGCATCGGTTATTTCATTGGTTTTCCTGTTAAAAATCCATATTTAGAATTTTCTAACGGTACGACGATCACTCCCGGAACTACCCAGTTTACTTATGATTCTAAAATTCATCAGGCCATCTCGCGCGCTGTCCTCCCTTTTTATTATAAACTTGCGAGGGATCGTTCATTTGCAGTCAGATTATCGAATGCAGTAAAAAGTGGAAATGAGCAAGTTGTTCGATGTTTAATTCGTTCTTTTGTACACACACCGGCACTCATTTCTGTGAAAATGGATCTGGATGGGCCTGGAATATCCCTTGATTTTAAATATAAATCTTCAAAATTCATTTACCGAAATCTGTTGTTTATAGATCAGGCGTAAGAAATGAAGAGATAGCAGGGTGAAGTAGCTCTCGAAACGAATATATTAGGTTATGACTTTATCATATTCTTTTGGGAGGTAATACATAAAGATGATTCCAGTAGAGACTCCGATTCGCATCGATCAGAACAAGATCAATAAGATAACAAACCATATTCTTCAGAATGAACAAGGAAAAATCAAAGAATGGACATGTACGCCTATTACGATAGATCAGCTTAATTTCGTTACTGGCGGTGTCTACCGTGTAGCAGGGAAAACGGAAATAGGCAGTGGAATTATGCGGCAATGGTCTTTGATTATTAAAATCGTCATTGCCGATTCTACGCGAGATGACCCAAGTCATTATAACTATTGGAAACGTGAAATTTTGGCATATGAATCGGGTTTACTTGATCAGTTACCCGGTAATTTTATAGCACCAGAGTGTTATGAGATGGAAGAAAAAGCCGATGGCACGGTTTGGTTATGGCTTGAAGATATGACAGGTGAGATAGCAATTTGGAAGAAAGAGAATTATGCTTACGCAGCTGCCAAATTAGGAGAATTTCATGCCGCATATGTGAATGAGAAATCACTGCCGCAACATGCTTGGATCAACCAATATTGGATGCGTTCCTGGATACGGGAATGTAATAAATACCGGAATATGCCCTTAAGGCAAGAAATGAATCAGATGAATCTAAGCAACGAAGTAATGAACATTATTGGTAAATATGAGCAGTTCGAAAGAAAACGCAATGAATACTTAATTGCTTTGGAAAGTCTTCCGAGAACATTATCACACCAAGATTTTGATGAGTTTAATGTCTTGTACCCTAATAAGTATCAAGAAGAAGACAAGCTCGCTGTGATTGATTGGCAATTTATCAGTATTTCAGGAGTTGGAGAAGATCTGGGCCGCTTTCTAGGTCTATCGATGAGCCGAGGTAATGTGCCGATTGACAGGCTCAGTGAATATCGAGATCTAATTTTTACATCATACATAGATGGACTTAGGAAAAATGGATGGAATGGGAACGAGGAAACGGCTAGACTCGGTTACTTACTTTCTTTTGCTTTCCGATCTATATGGGAAATTCCTCTTATGTTAAGACAGCTGCAGCAAGGTAAGGATTCATCAGAGAGCAAGCGTATGATTTGTATTACCAAGCTTCAGATGGATTCGGTAGAACAAGCAGAACGACTTGGGATTTTAAAAATGGTACAATGAAAACTGAAGAGTGCATTTGTAGGGGCCGCGTAGACCGCGGCTTTTTATATGAGTCTGATTATGAGAGAATAAACATCAAAATAGGTTAATCATATCGAAGTTAGGATGAATGCTAATGAAGATTTTACTTGTTGAAGACGATAAAACGATAGCTTCTGGACTGGAATATTCATTGCAGCAAGATCAATATCAGACGGTGCTGTGTTATGATGTCGCATCTGCAGTTCAGGTGTTAGATCATCAGTTATCCGAGCTAACGTTATGTATTTTTGACTTGTCACTTCCCGACGGCAGTGGATATGAACTGTGCAAGATCGTAAAAGAGCGGAGTGATATCCCTGTCATCTTTTTAACAGCTATTGATGATGAGGTTAATGTTGTGATGGGCCTAGATATGGGGGCCGATGATTATATAACAAAACCTTTTCGAATTCGGGAATTACTCTCGCGGATTAAATCCGTCTTACGGCGATATCAAAAACAAACGCAAACTCAATCTTATATTGAACTCGATAATGTAAAGATTAATACGCTCGAAGGAAAGGTGTATAAAAATGGAGATGAGGTTCTGCTGACCGCACTGGAATATCGTTTATTACTTATATTTACGAATCATATTGGTCAAGTTCTATCTAGAACGCAGCTCTTAGAACGGATATGGGATGTAGCAGGGGACTTCGTAAACGATAATACGTTATCAGTATATATTAAAAGGTTGCGAGAAAAGCTAGAAGATAATCCACAAGAACCGAAGCTGATCAAAACCGTGCGCGGTTTAGGATATAAGGTTGGTGATTAGGATGTTCCGAAATAAAGAAATACGAATGTTACTACTGACCATGTCTTCGTTCAGTCTGATTGCTGTTATCACTGCACTAGTGATTTCGAGAGAAACCGCATGGATCATCATGGTTACGGCAGCAGTACTCATCACTTGTAGTATATTATATACTCGGTACCGATACCGAGAGATTGCAAAGTTATCAAGCTATCTGCGTGAAATTACAAGCGGCAACTATTCACTGGATGTACGTGATAACGAGGAAGGCGAGCTTAGCATTCTTAAGAACGATATCTATAAAGTAACCCTCATGTTATCGGAGCAACGGTCTCTTTTACAAGAAGATAAAATAAAACTGACCAATGCGATCTCAGACATATCTCATCAGCTCAAAACACCGCTTACCTCCATGACGGTCATGGCCGATTTATTAAGTGATCCAGATCTTGATCGAAGCAAAAGAATAGAGTTCGTACGGAATATCAGTATCCAACTTGATCGAATCGGTTGGCTTATTTCTGCATTGTTGAAATTTTCAAAAATAGATGCAGGCACAGTTCAATTTAAGAAGGAACGTATTAAGGTAAGCGAGTTAATTCAGAAGTCAATTGAGCCTGTACTCGTTCCGATGGATATCAAGGAACAAAGACTCCTTATCAATGGAGAAGACTCCACTTTCTTTCTTGGTGACCTGAACTGGACGTCGGAAGCGATAATTAATATTTTGAAAAATGGAGTTGAACATACGCCAGCAGGCGGAGAAATCACGATATCATACGCTGAAAACGTACTTTTCACGGAGATTATAATCTCTGATAACGGAAAAGGAATACCAAAGGATGAAATTCCTCATCTATTTAAGCGGTTCTTTAAAGGAAAACAGGCAAGTGAAGACAGCGTAGGAATTGGTCTTGCACTCGCGCAAAGTATTATTACGAGTCAAAATGGAACGATTGATGTAAAAAGCGAGCTTGGAGCGGGAACCGAGTTTCAGATTAAATTTTATAAACAAAGGATCTGAAGCATTATAAAATTCATCTTTATAAAGAGGATAGAACTTGACTCGAATATCGCATTTCTTCTGCTTAGTTATCCTTAAGTGACTAAAAAGTCACTTAAGAGTCACCTGAGAGTCATGGAAGGTAGATATACTGATCTCATGAACAAAGGGGGTCATCAACGATGGAGATTTTAAAAGTAGAAAATCTAACTAAAATATACGGAAAAGGCGAAACAGCGGTGAAGGCGTTAGATGATGTATCTTTTTCGGTGAAAAGAGGCGAGTTCGTTGCCATCATTGGGCCGTCAGGCTCCGGGAAATCAACCATTCTTCATCTGCTGGGGGGTGTAGATCAGCCAACGAGCGGTAAAGTATATGTGGATAATACAGATATTTATGCTTTAAACGAAACGCAGCTTGCGATATTTCGGCGTAGACAAATTGGACTAATTTATCAGTTTTATAATCTAATACCGGTATTAACCGTGGAAGAGAATATTACGCTTCCTCTACTGCTGGATGGACATAAAGTGGATAAGAAGCAGTTTGCGGATACGGTAAAACTGTTAAATTTAGAAGAGCGTCTGGGGCATTTACCTAACCAGCTGTCAGGAGGACAACAGCAACGCGTGTCCATTGGCAGAGCGCTTATCAGTAATCCTTCCATTATGTTAGCAGACGAACCGACCGGTAATCTGGATAGCAAGAACAGCGCTGAAATCGTTGATCTTCTAAAAATGTTTAATAAAACTTATAATCAAACACTCATTGTCATTACTCATGATGAACGAATCGCTCTGCAAGCAGATCGAATTATTACGATAGAAGATGGAAGGATCGCTAAAGATGAGGTGATCCGTCCGTGAATATCGTCAATAAATTAACACTACGACATTTAAAATTAAACAAGCGAAGAACATTAGTAACGGTTTTGGGCGTAATTATTTCGGTCGCTATGTTTATTGCGGTAATCACTCTTAGTGTTTCATTTATGGATCTTATGAAGAGACAAAATATCGCAACAGAAGGGGAATGGCATGTACAGTATCAGGATGTAGATAAAGCACAGTTAAATGTAATCGAAGCAGACGAGAATATCCAATCTCTTATCATTTCGAAGGATCTTGGTTATGCTCCTTTACAGGGAAGTCAAAATGATAGCAAACCTTATCTATTTATAAAAGCATATAATGAGCAGGGGTTTACACAATTTCCTGTTGAGCTGATCGAAGGGCGATTTCCTACATCAAAAAATGAAGTTGTGATCTCTCAAGAAATTGCTTCTAATGCAAAAGTGAACTATAAGGTTGGTGACACCTTATCGTTACAAGTGGGGGAGCGTATAACTACTAACGGGGATGAAAGTGAAAACTATATTTTAAAACCAGTCGATCCATTACAAAAAGTTAACGGTAATATAAAGGAGCGTCTTCAAAATCAATCAACTCAAAACTACACTGTGGTAGGGATCATTGAACGTCCTACGTGGGAACCTGTACAATCACCAGGGTATACCGTCCTTAATTATTTTGATGAAAACCAATTATCTGCTGGAGATAAAGTGACAGCTACCGTGGTTCTTAAGAAGGTAGATTATTCTTTATATAAACATGCTGAACAATTAGCAGATCAAGCAGATATAAAAGATGTAGCGTATAACAATGCATTACTGCGATATTATGGAATTACCAAAAATGATGGTTTCCGAAATATGCTTCTTTCGTTATCTGTCATCATTATGACTGTCATTGTGATTGGTTCTGTAGCATTAATTTATAATGCGTTTGCGATTTCGGTTTCAGAACGAGCTAGACATCTAGGAATGCTGGCGAGTGTGGGGGCAACGAAGAGACAAAAACGAAATTCAGTTTACTTTGAAGGACTCGTGATCGGAACCATTAGTATTCCGTTAGGCATCATTTTTGGACTTGTTGGTATTGCGATTACGTTTATGTGTATTAATCCGATAATTCAAGGTGTGTTAGGAGTTTCTGAAAAATTAACTGTAACAGTGACTCCATCTTCTATTCTTATCACTTGTCTTGTTTCAATGCTGACGATCTTTATCTCAACCTATATACCCGCCCTGAAAGCTTCTAAGATTTCTGCCATTGATGCGATTCGTCAGACCCAAGATGTAAAGCTGACACGCAAAGCAGTGAAAACCTCGAAACTTGTTCGTAGAGTATTTGGAATGGAAGCAGAAATTGGTCTGAAGAACTTAAAAAGAAATAAGCGCAGATACCAAGCGACCGTATTTTCTCTTGTGATTAGTATTGTTTTGTTTTTAAGTGTTACTTCTTTTACAGGGAATCTGAAAAAGGGAGTTGATCTTTCTTCCAGCGGGGTACATTATGATATTTTAGTTCGGATGGAGCTGGATTCTGAAGAAGAAACAGCTGAGCTGGTTAACTCGATTACCGCTCTTTCGAATGTCACAGATGCTAATTATATTCAATCTTTAGAGGTAAATTCTTTGATTGATAAAGCATTAATCGCTGATGAGCTAAAAGAGAATATAAAGAAAGACGATAGTATTCTGAGAGACGGGAAATATCCATATTTCATACAAATTTTTGCCCTCGATGATATAAATCTAAAGGCATACGCTGAGAAGACAGAAGCCAATTACGATCAATTAATTGATCCTGATCAACCGGCTGCGATTGTAATTGACAAAAATAGATATGAAGATCAAGAAACAAGAAAATTTGTGGAAACAAAGGCGACCTATTTGGATAAAGGCGATCGTATAGATCTATTTTATACCGATTGGGAAACAAGCGAAGAAATAGATATGAAATCTGTAAAAATTGCTACGTTAACAGACGAGTTACCTTTAGGTATTTCTCCTTCCTATCTGGGTAACCTGGTTATCGTTGTTTCAGAACAGGTTTTTGAAGAGCTAGTCAGTGAGAACATGGAAAAAGATAGGAGAAATACACTTTACCTAACGAGTTCAGATCCTATAGCGACACAGAATTCTATTGAAGAAATGAAAGAGAATAATATTTATATTTACAATGTATATCAGAATCGACAGCAAGAAGAACAGATGGTTTTACTCATGTCCGTTTTCACGTATGGTTTTATCGTGTTAATTACATTAATATCGGTAGCTAATATTTTTAATACGATCTCAACCAGCATATCGCTTCGGAAGCGTGAATTTGCGATGCTGAAATCAATGGGAATGACGCCAAAAGGTTTTAGAAAAATGATCAATTATGAAAGTATATTTTACGGGATTAAATCCCTGCTTTATGGAATTCCTATAAGTATCCTGGTGATGTACTTCATCTACCGAGCTATGATGAACAGTTTCATGTTCGGATTTTCACTCCCTTGGCTTAGTATACTGTATGTTATCTTAGCTGTGTTTTTGATTGTAAGTGCAGCTATGCTGTATTCCAGTTTCAAAGTGAAAAAAGAAAATATTATTGATGCACTAAAACAGGAAAATATATAATTCAGTTACACTTACTTATGATACTTGAGCAAATAAAATGAAGCTCTGCTTATTCAAACTTGTTCTAATGAATAGGCAGAGCTTCATTTTTCTATATTTATGCCACTAATGTAGGTTTGAACCTGTAATGTGTTAGAATATGCTCCATTTCATCTCTTGTGAGATCGTCTCAAGCAATTCTATTCCGGCTTGACTATTCCCTTTGTCATTAAGTGCTGGTCCAATAACCCCAATTCCATAGCGTCCTGGCACCAGTGCTAAAACACCTCCTGACACTCCGCTTTTGGCTGGTAACCCAACCTGGATAGCGAATTCACCAGATGCATTATACATACCGCAAGTTGTCATGAATGTTTTTGCAATTTGGACAAACCTTGGTGGAATCAGTTTTTTTCCAGTCAGAGGATCTACACCATCGCAAGCAAGAACCAAAGCCATGCGTGCTAAGTCAGCGCAATTGACGAGAATAGAACAGTGACAAAAGTATATTTTCAGTACTTCTTCGACATCCCCATCAAGGACACCATTTCCTTTTAAAAAGTAAGCTATGGAACGATTTAAATGTCCGGATTCAAGTTCCGAGTGAAAAACATCCTCATCGTGTTTTAGGTTATCATTATTGGCAAGTTCTTTGAAAAATTGAAGAATCCGTTCTGATTTATCTTTTTGACTGTTCCCGTGAATTAAAGAAGAGACCATAATAGCTCCTGCATTAATAAACGGATTGAAAGGAATACCCGGTCTAACGAGTTCGAGCTTAAGCATGGAATTAAAGTTATCTCCTGTCGGCTCCATACCAACTTTACTAAATACGATATCTTCTCCATTATCCATAAGAGCTAAAATCAGTGTGTACACTTTAGAGATACTTTGCATAGTAAAACACATTTGAAAGCTTCCAGCGGAAGCAAATTCTCCCTTTGTGTTTAAAAGCGTGATCCCTAAGGCATCATGAGATGCTTTCGCTAATTCAGGTATATAAGAAGCGACTTTTCCAGTAGAAGAGTGGGGCACACTTGACTTGACCCATTCAGGAAGTTGCTTTCGTAACTTTTCAATTTCGGTATTCATCTTGGAGAGCTCCTTTTCGTTAAACAAATAGCGGAGAATTAGAACTATCTTACTTTTCCCGCAGAACGGAAGGATTATGAGTGTGAAGAGATAATTAAGTAGTAGCAGAGCAAAAAAAGGAGGAAACAATGAAATCCTTACTACCCATTCGTGGTACCCGGCTATATGTTGAGGAGTACAACGACACATGTGAAGAGGCATTATTATATTTACATGGAGGACCTGGAGCCAGTTGCGTCGATTTTTGTTATCATCAGGCAAAAGAATTATCAGCAACAGTAAGGGTAATTGCTTTTGATCAAAGAGGAGTCTTGAGATCTGACCCTATATCAGAAGGAGAAACGTTTGGCATACAAGATATCATAGAAGATTGTGAAGCTTTACGGATTCATTTAGGTATTCGTCAGTGGACCGTGTTAGGTCATTCGTTTGGTGGATATGTGGCGTTCAATTATGCGGTTCAGTATCCCAGTTCCGTAAAAAAAGTAATATTTGAAACTCCTTCTTTTGATATAAAAAGCTCGATGAATAATTTTATTCAAAGGGCAATGCCTATTTTTCAATCTTTAAACCATCAAGAAGGTATCCAGAACTGTAATCAGTATTTAGAGGGAGATTTCTCAGCTAGTGAACTTTGGAATGCTTGGGGGGAGATTGGCCAACAATTAGGCGAACATCGTGAGCATCTTTATTTTAAAGGCATGAACCCAGAAGAATACAATGAACTAGTAGATCGATTGGTTCCGCCGGGCGAACTTTGGGAAAGGGGTCAGATACATATCAATAAACTGCAGGAGGAGGGCGAATTTTTCAAAAGTTTACTTCCAAAGCTCCACAAACTTACTCAGCCTTCACTGTTAATTACAGGTGTATTCGATCCCGTATGTACGGTAGAACAACAGGAAACATATAGACAACAAATACCTAATCATTCCATCATAACCTTTGATAAAAGTGCTCACTTTCCAAGACTTGAAGAACCGGAGAAATATAAGCAGGCGATCATAAGTTTCATTAAACAAAACTAGAACATTTTTGAGGAACGGATGATCACACGATATAGGAACCATGTTCTGCATACTAATCCCATTGATATTAAAAAATGCGGCATAGCAGAAATATCTGCTATGCCGCACCTGTATACTTTTATGACTCGTTTTGATCTTCTTGATGTTCATCATAAAATGTAACTCGATTTCTTCCAGACTGCTTCGATCGATATAAACATTCATCTGCTATTCGAATAATGTTACCGACATTAGGGTCATGCAGAGGATAGAATGCAACACCAATACTGCAGCCAATAGAAACATGATTGAAATCAACAATAAAAGGTTTATTCATTAAAGTAATAATTTCTTCAGCTAAATCAAGAGACTCTTGATAAGAATCAGCTTGTGATGATCGAAGAATGAGCAAAAACTCATCTCCTCCTAATCGAACAGTAATGTTTCCGGGTTTCGTAACCATGAGAAGTCTTTGTGCAACTTTTTGCAAAAGTAAGTCTCCTACTTGATGGCCTAGTGTGTCATTCACTTTTTTGAAGCCATCTAAGTCGATGTACATAAATGCAAGTGTCTCGAAGGTCATATCGAGATGTTCAATCGTTTCTTCCAGATAACGTTCAAGTGCGATACGGTTCGGAAGTCCGGTCAATTGATCTTTTTCAGCGAGAAGTTTCATATCTCCGAGTGCAGATTCGGAACGACTTAACGATTCAACTAAACTTCGCAGCGATGTAGAGAGACTGTGTATCTCAGAAAATCTCTTGTATTCAGGAATGGTAACATTTCTACCCGAACGAAGCTGATTCGCTGCTGCTGTTATTCCACGAATGGGTCTTGAAATCGACTCCGCAAGAAACCAACCGATCGTGGCAAATACGATGGATGCAATAATACCAATAAAAATAAAACTGTTCATCATTTGGCTCATAGAAGAAAATGCGACATCGGTAGGTTGTCTAACTAGGACAGTCCAGCCGAGGCCTTCATAATTCAGATAACCATCCCCATAGGCATAACCTGTGAGATAGCTTTTTCCATTGGGCCATTCCTCAATTTCCCAATCATTCTCACCTTTTTGACCTTCTGTAACGCTGCTAATATTAAGTTTCTTACCTACCATATTCTCTGGCCCAAGCAGCACCGTGCTGTCTGCTTTACTGATTATAAATAATTCTAAATCCTTTATATGGTCCTTTTGAGGTTCAAGAATCGTTCGCTGAACTTCTTTCGACCATTCCCAGCTTAAGTGGGCAGCAAGTACACCGATTGTGGTTCCTGCTTTACCTTGTACAGGTAAACTGATATCGACGAACTGTAAGGGTTCTCCCGTGGGATTAGGAAGAAGTTTCGAGAGTAATACGCCTTCATGTACATCTCCGATAAACTTTCCATTGATTCCTTCTTTGAATACCGGACGTTCAGCTATGTTGGTTCCTACTAATATTCCGTCCGTAGCAGCAAGAACTTCACCTTGCTCGTCCATGAATCCAACCCAGGAGAAAGAAGGGAAACTCGCCTTTAATTGATCAAGTGATTTTTGGGTCTTCGCTACATCTTGAGTTTGTTCCATTTCCATCATAGATGCCAAAATCTCAACTTCTCCTGCACGGGACCACATGAAACTGTCGAGTTTGTCCGACATCTGATAAGCGATACTTGAAAGGGATTGACCTATCTCATTTTGTAATCGAACTGCAGAACGATTGCTTAGGAGTGACCCGATGATCGTAGTTGTTAAAATAACAAACGATGTAAATGTAAGAATAAGAATAGTACGTAATTTTATCATGATAGCCTCCCACGTCTAATATGTTTTAAGACTCAGAGAACGAGGCTTTTTCATATAAAGTGAACAGAGTGAATATATCATAAACAGGAAAAATAATCCATAGAATTTGTCGGTTTTTATCGCTATTTGTTATATTTTGTATTACTATTGTAATTAATTAACTGATAACAAAAGAAATTAGCTGAAGAGTTAAGATGTGTGTATTAATACAGACAGACTACCTTTTAGCCTGTATATTTCTTTGTTGACCCATTGGTACTGTGCGATTTTTATTTCTTATTTTAGTTAAGCCCCAGTAAGAGTATGGAGGAATGTAATTGAACATGATAAGTAATAACAGCACGGAGGATGGCGTGACATATCATTCCGTGATTTCGGCGATGGAGAAGAACTTAGCAATTATTCGATTTGATCTAGAACGCCGTGTAACGTATGTGAATGAAGGATTTGCAAGAAGCATGGGTTATTCGAGAGAAGAAATGTATGGAATGTTACATAAGGAATTATGCTTTACCAAATTTGTTAATAGTCCTGAGTACGAAGAGTTCTGGAGCAATATCCTTTGTGGGAAAAGTTATCAGGATAAGATTGAACGTAAAGATGCTAAAGGGAATCAAATGTGGCTCGAAGCTACCTATATGCCGATTTTTGATGAAAAGGACGAGAAAATTCTCGCTGTAACTAAGGTAGCCACTAACATAACGAATCGCCAAAATAATCTTACGGCTGTTGTAGATGAGCTCAAGGAAATGTCCACAGTCCTAAACAAACGTGCTGAAATGGGAATTGAACGCAGCGAAGAATTGTTAGAAAGTATCTTTTCCATTGCGAAAGTATCTGCCATAAATACGCAAACGCTTACAGATTTACAGCAGGAAGCTAAATCCATACAAAACGTAGTAAAAACGATTCGCAACATTTCCTCCCAGACGCAGCTCCTCGCCCTTAATGCTGCAATCGAAGCTGCCCATGCAGGTGAATATGGCAGAGGGTTTGATGTTGTGGCGAAAGAAGTAAAGAAACTGTCTTCGATGGTAGAGAATTCGATTGTTGAGATACGAGACAGTGTACAGGGCATAACGAAAGAGATATCAAATATATCTCAAGGAACAATGGAAATTCAGAATTATATTGAGCAAAGTCAACAGCAGATTGAGGTTGCCATGAAGGATTTTACAGTGATACTCTCCTCCGCACAGGAGCTAGATTCCAAAGCAAGACAAGTGATAACGATTGTATAAATGTAGATGAAGGGCATGAGGAATTTCTCATGCTCTTTTTAGTGTGGAATCCCAGTTCAGGAGATTGAAGTTGAACGAAAACCTTGTTATAATTTTATGGATATAAATGGAAGTAGGATAACACGATGCCAGTAACTTTGTAATAGGTTGTCTAATAAGGATTATTATCACCATTACAAGGATGCAGAGCAAAGTGTTGATTTTATCGCATATTGCAGTGAATCCTTGAGGAGTTTCTGTATTATTGGATATGTCTTTCCTGGTCATCTGCTTTGTACTCCTGCTATTTTGAGGAGGTTCACATGAAGCATGTCATCAATACAAATGATGAGATATTAACGATAGATTGCACTGATATTATATTGAGAGAGTATATGGCAGAGGACTTAGATGCTCTTCACGATCTTACTTGGCAACCACATTTTCATGAGTTTCTAGTAGATTGGAATGTGTCTAAGGAGCAGAGAGAAGAGTGGTTTCATAATTATGAAATCCCGGAGAATAAACGATTCTTACAAGCTGTATCGACAGATGGGGATATAGGAGAAATTCGCTTGCGTCTGGGAATCATCTCGAAAGCAACAGGTAAGTTCATTGGTGTCTGCGGTACAGGAGTGCTAGACAAAATTACTCCACCCAAGAGAGAAATTTACTACGGGATTTCAAGCGAGTATAGAAATAATGGGTATACTACGCAAGCAGTGAAGGGACTCATTCATTACTTGTTCAGTAATACAAATACCGAGCAACTCGTTGCTATTGCGCAGACATGCAATTTTTCATCTAATCGGGTGATAAGTAAATCCGGATTTGTGTTTGAACGTGATATAGAGATTGAAGAAAAGAAGTATCACTATTACACAATGAAAAAAGAATAAGAGGAAAGACGAAAGGATTAAGGGTTGCCATAAGGCAGCCCTTTCCATGGTTAGAGGGGATAAATAGATTAAAGGAGCTGTAAGAGCAATCATCTTAAATGAATCTAATCAAATTGCTCTACTTTATGTATCGGAAAATAACTATCATAAATTAAGAATTTGAATTGAAATGGATGGATTATGAGCAAGCTGTTTCATTAATAAAACATGATAAACCAAAAGATTATGTCGGTCGGTTTATTCAAAAAAGGGATTTTCTTTTTTTACAGGAAATGAAGATGTATTGCAAGGATATGTAAATTTATTTATATTAAAACTATAAATCTTAATTTTAAAATATAAGAGAGACTTGATTTTATGATTCTCTTAATGTTATACTTCTCTGTGCTAAAAATCACTGTTTACGAGATTTAATGTGAGAGATTACTAACATATAAGTAAACTTGTTCCCAGAAGCTCGTGTGACAGATCATTTTACATACAGGAGGAACATAAATCATGGAACGCGTACAAGGTAAAGTAGCTATTATCACAGGTGGAGCTTCAGGAATCGGACTTGCAACAGCACAAACTCTAGCTAAAGAAGGTGCTAAAGTTGTTATTGCAGACTTCAATCTAAAAGGTGCTGAAGAAGCAGCTCAAGAAATCGTAAATCAAGGCGGCGAAGCGATCGGAGTATTCTTGGATGCTTCTAAACTAGAATCCATTAAAGAAACAATCGATAAAACAGTTGAAGTATATGGAACGATAAACATTCTATTTAATAACGTTGGTTTGACGAATTTGAAAAAAGATCTTGATGTAGTGAATATAGATCTTGAAGAATGGGATCACCTAGTCAACGTAAACCTAAGAAGTGTGCTTGCTGGATGTAAATATGCGATTCCTCATATGGTTAAAGCTGGTGGAGGTGCGATCATTAACACGGCTTCTATGGCTGGATTCGCATCTGATATTATTCGTACAGCATATGGTACAACGAAAGCAGCTGTCGTACATTTGACTAAATATGTAGCAACACAATACGGTAAACAAAATATTCGTTGTAATGGTGTTGCACCAGGTCTTATCCTTACACCAGCAGCTAAAAATAACTTGTCTCCTGAACTATTAGATACATTTATGAAATATAATGCTCTTCCTTACCACGGAGAGCCAGAAGATATCGCTAATACGGTTCTTTTCCTTGCTTCAGATGAATCTAAATTCATCACAGGACAAACCATTCAAGTAGAAGGCGGACATTATCTTGCTAACCCAACCGTTCCGGACTTCGTTGCAATGAGTAAAAACCTATAATAATTATATCGACTTTATAAAGTGATTCGGTTAATATCTATATCTGATAAAAAGCACTCTTCCATTTCTGTGGGGGAGTGCTTTTTGACGATTACAGTTACAAGTTTAATAATTAAACCGATTTGGCAGAAATGATTGATAAGGCGAGTTGTACTAGATCAGACTTTTCACAAATGGTACGAATCCAATTACAGGATAACATGTATAAACATTTATAGAATAAATGTGTTTATACATTATATGAAGACCAAAAAAGGAGGGGAACCGATGAGGCTAATAATAATATTACTTATATCACTTCTACTCGGTGCTTGTTCAAATGATAAATCTATCCAAGTTAAAAAGGATGGAATGGACAACACTACTATAGAACAAACGGAAAATGAGACAAAGATAACAAAAGAATTCGTAGAAAAAAACGCCAAGATCGGTTTATCTTATGATGATGTTAGAGAAATATTTGGAACAGAACAGTATTCTGGAATCATGGATAGTACAATGACGTATGTTTATGATTCCACAACCTATAAGCCATTCACGTATAATCAAAGTGGGGATGCAGTGGCTTCTGATGATTTAAAATCAGGTAAACTAGATTATCAGTTGTACATTAATTTTTTTAGAGAAAAGGCTTACTATTATCAGTATTATTTTGAAGGCGAAGATGGTGAGGTTTGGGGTTATCAAGTATCTAGTGAAGGTGAGTTTTTGACTAGAACAACGGGCAACTGATGTAAGTGAAAGAATAAATGAGTAGAACATTCAAAAAAGAATTTATATTACGGGATAGGGGATGCTTATATGATATACGTGATTAGACATGGACAAACCGATCTGAATAAAGAAGGCAGGCTCCAAGGAAGAAAAGGATTACCGCTTAACGAATATGGAATCAAACAGGCAGAAATATCAAAAGAAGAAATGAATGGTCTGAAATTCGACTACGTCTTTTCTTCCCCGCAGATCAGAGCAATCCAAACCGCTGAAATCGTGAGTGGAATGAAAGTAACCATAGATGCAAGACTAGATGTTTTTGATCTAGGAGATGCTGATCTACTACATAGAGAAAAAGTGAAAATGAGCGGGTCAACGCCTGATCCGGCGATTTATCAAGGTGTGGAAGACGTAAACAGTTATATCAAGAGAGTATTTCAATTTATGAATGAACTTGAATCGATGTACGGTGACAATCAAGTGAATATCTTGTTGTCAGGTCACAGATGTACAACAGGATGTATTGGAGCATACTTCTTGGGTGTTCCAGAGGACGGAAACTTATTGAAATTTGCTTCAGCGAATGGAAAGTATAAAACGTATCATTTCGTATTGAATGAAACAATAAATAATAGTTGAATTAGCTAAGCCTCATTAAACATGGCGATAAAATGCCGAGCACTTTTAGAAAGATATCGATCTTTTAACCAGACAATCCCTACATCAGATTCAGAGTTAATGTCCGCGATGGGAAGCATTTTGATAGCGGGTAAAGGAAAAGAGGCCATTACCGATCTTGGGAGAATCGTTCCTCCAATCCCTGATGCTACAAGCGCAATAATGATGGCTACACTCGAACACTCGCAAATGACAGCCGGCTCAAAGCCATGGCGTTTACATTCATTCATCACCCGGTTATGCATGGCAGTCGTTTCATCTGTCTTTAGTGTTAGAAAGGGAATATCGGCTAGTTCGTGCATCCTTATTGAATCATGAGTTGAAGCCAGTCCCCAATCACTTGGGAGTACGGCAACAAATGGATCGGAAGGCAGAGGTAAAACAGAATAGGGACTCATTTCGGAAGTCGCTTCAAATGGCAATCTAGCTACAATGAGTTCAATCGTTCTTTGCTCTAATTGTTTAGCTAACAGAAAATGATCGCCTTCACTAATTTTAAAGGTTACTTCAGGATATTGCTCACGAAACATTTTGATTTTTGGTGGCAGGAGGGAGATACATGATACAACCGCGCCGATGGAAAGAATCCCTAGAACGCCTTCATCCACCTCTTTCACTTCCTGAATCGTTTCATGGAACTGTTGAATGAGGAGTTCTGCTTTTTGCCGCAAAATCTCTCCTGCATGGGTAAGGTAGAGTTTGTGACCGCTGCGATCGAATAAGGTAACCTCTAACTCTTGCTCCATTTGTCTAAGTTGACGACTTAAAGGAGGCTGTTCCATATTTAACACTTTGGCAGCGCGAGTGATTTGCCCTTCGTTTGCTATGGCCAGAAAGTACCGCAATTGCCGAATGTCCATGATTCTCTCTCCCAACAATCATACCTAAAAGGTATGCATAATCTATAAAAAAGATATTTACAATATACTTTAAGAGGTGCTACAATTCAACACAATAATAGTTTGGAGAAAGTATGGTGGTAATCGTGTCATTATCAATAGAAATCGAACTTACGAAGACTAAAAAACAGAAGCCAGCTGCAAATGAGCTTGGTTTCGGTAAGTATTATACAGACCATATGTTCATCATGGACTATGATAATCCGGAAGAAGGCTGGCATAATCCGCGGATCATTCCGTATCAACCGATCTCACTAGATCCTGCGGCTAAAGTATTTCACTATGGACAAACCGTATTCGAAGGAATGAAGGCATATCGGACTTCTGATGAGAGAATTCTATTATTCCGTCCGCATAAAAACTTTAAACGCCTGAATTTGTCGAATGATCGTATTGATATTCCACAGATTGATGAAGAATTTGCTCTGGAAGCATTGAAGCAATTAATTCAAATTGATCAGGATTGGATTCCTACCGAAAAAGGAACATCTTTATATATCCGTCCATTTATCATTGCAACGGAAGCTTCACTTGGAGCATCCACTTCAACATCGTACCAATTTATTATCATTCTATCTCCTGTCGGTTCCTATTACCCAGAAGGAATTAAGCCAGTTAGAATCTATGTTGAATCTGAATATGTTCGTGCTGTAAAAGGCGGAACAGGTATGGCGAAAACAGCAGGTAACTATGCTTCTGGATTAAAAGCTCATTCCGGAGTTGCTGGCAACGGTTTTGCTCAGGTACTATGGTTAGATGGTATTGAGCGGAAGTATATTGAGGAAGTAGGAAGCATGAACGTATTCTTCAAGATTGATGGAAAAGTAGTGACACCTGCTTTAACGGGAAGTATTTTGGATGGGGTTACTCGGAACTCTATTCTACAGTTACTAAAACACTGGAATATTCCGACAGAAGAGCGCTTGATTTCTATCGATGAGTTGTATGAAGCATACTGTAACGGTACTTTAGAAGAATCATTCGGTACAGGAACAGCAGCGGTGATCTCTCCAATTGGTGAACTACAATGGCAAGATAAGAAGATGGTCATTAACGAAGGAAATACCGGTGAATTATCAGCTAGATTATATGATACACTTACGGGTATCCAGAATGGTGAGCAAGAGGATGTACTTGAATGGATGGTTGAAGTTAAATAATTCGTAAGCTTTTCAAAATAACCTGTAATCTAAATAAAAGAACCTTCATCTACAGATGAAGGTTCTTTTATATTTCGTATATTATAACAATTCACGACGAAGATCTGCTCCTGATTTAGGAGACAAGTAGGAAAGTGGAATATCAAGAACGGTTTTAGCTCCGTTTTGTCCTTCACTGCTGAGGCGATATGCAGCTCTTGCATAAGCGACAAGTACGCTCGCAGTAAACTCTGGATTGCTCTCAAGTTTCAGACTGAATTCCATAATTTGTTTTGTGCCATTGCCTGTCACACCGCTACGAATAACAAATCCACCGTGAGGCATGCCTTGATGCTCGGCTTTCAACTCTTCTTCCGTAATGAAATGAACATTCGTGTTGTAATCAGCGAAATAGTTCGGCATAGTTACGATTGCTTCTTTAATCGCTTCAAGATCAGCGCCTTCTTCAGGGACGATAAAACATTCACGAAGATGTTTATCTCTTGTAGTAAGTTCTGGTGTTTCACCGGAACGAATGCTCTCAATGACTTCTTCAACAGGAACGGTGTATTGCACACCTGCTTTTACACCCGGAACACGGCGAATAGCATCGGAATGACCTTGGCTTACGCCTTTACCCCAGAAAGTAAAATCTTTACCTTCAGGAAGGATAGATTCAGAAAGCAAACGGTTCAATGAGAATAAACCTGGATCCCATCCCGTAGAGATGACACTTAGGTTATTTCCTTTCACTGCTGCTTCGTTAACTTTGTCAAAGAACTCAGGAATTTTTGCATGAGTATCATAGCTGTCTACTGTGTTGAACATGCTTGCAATAGCAGGGGTTTGTTCAGGAAGATCCGTAGCGGAACCTCCGCACAAGATCATCACATCGATTTTACCTTTATACTGTTCTACTGTAGAAATATGTTCGAATTTCGCACTGCCATTAGCAGATGTTAATTGATCCGGCTGGCGACGAGTGAAGATGGCTACAAGCTCCATGTCTGGATTTTGCTTAATGGCAAGTTCCACACCACGGCCCAGATTTCCGTATCCTACGATACCTATTTGAATAGTTTTACTCAAGAAAAAGTCCTCCTCTAGTTGAAAATAGCAAAAGCATATTTATAAGTATAAAGATCAGATATCAAATGTAAACTAAAACTTCGAATCCTAATTAGATCTTCACGCAATATAACGAGAAATATAACATTTAGTGTAAACTTATGTACGATTAATGCAAACCTATGTTGGATTATACATAGACTTTGAACTTGATAAGTATATCCTTTTTAAAGATATTCGACATAGTACCCGTTTGAATTTGGTCAATCCCGGTTACTAGAAAAAGAAGAGTTAATAGATATCCAAAACACTTAATGTAACACACATACAAGAAAATGGAGGGATTAACGATGTCTGAACAAGATCAATACAAAGTGCAGGACCCAACTACTCAGTATCCGAAAGCAACAAGTGAGTGGAAACAAAAGCAACCTGAACCAGGGTTACAGAAGGAAATGTATCCTGTGCCGGATGCAGGGGAGACAAGTTATCGTGGAACCGGACGTTTAGCTGGGCGCAAAGCAGTGGTAACCGGAGCTGATAGCGGAATTGGACGTGCTGCAGCCATTGCTTTTGCTCTTGAGGGTGCGGATGTTGTATTGTCATACTTGCCTGAAGAAGAGGCTGATGCCAAAGAGGTTGTTCAGCGGATCGAAGAAGCAGGAAGAAAAGCGATTGCGATCCCTGGTGATTTGAAAGATGAGAAGTACTGCGAGCAGTTAATAGAAGATGCAGTCAAAGAACTTGGCGGTATTGATATACTCGCGAACGTTGCAGGTAAACAGCAATTTGTAGAAGACATTGCAGATCTTACAACAGAACAGTTTGATGCGACTTTTAAAACGAATGTATATTCCACGTTCTGGTTGTGTAAAGCGGCGATTAAACACATGAAACCGGGAAGTTCGATTATCAATACGTCTTCTATTCAGGCCTATACCCCAGCACCGATCTTACTAGATTATGCGACAACGAAAGCGGCCATTAATACGTTCAGTAAAGCTCTTGCACAGCAAGTCGCTAGCAAAGGAATTCGCGTGAATGTGGTAGCTCCAGGTCCGGTATGGACACCGCTTCAAGTGGTAGGAGGACAGCCGACAGAGAAATTAGCAGAGTTCGGTGCGGATGTACCGATGGGTCGTCCTGGCCAACCTGCTGAAATGGCACCAGCCTATGTATTCTTGGCAAGTCAAGAATCAAGTTATGTAACAGGCGAGACCCTCAATGCAAATGGCGGCGTTCCTTCACCTTGATTTGATTTATATAAGTGATATAGAAAAAGGAGCTAGTTTCCAAAGTGGAAATTAGCTCCTTTTATTCGTTCTAAAATACGTGGAAAGAAGATTTTGCGAGAAGCATTTATGTTATACAAGCGATTTAAGAGAATTAGAAATTCGCAATCGAAGGGCAACTAATATGGATATATTTTTATCGTTGCAATTTCCCTGTAGGTGATGTCAGAATGTATTATAATGTAAATAAATTCAATTAAATGAAAATTTTAAAAGTTGGTAAGGAGGATATTAATGTTATCGAAAAACGAACACGTTGTCGTAGGGACAGGTCCTTTGGGACTAGCATTAATCAATGAATTATTAAAGCAAGGCAAGTCAGTAAAAGCTGTAAATCGAAGCGGGAAAGCATTCGTGCCTAAAAGTGTACCATGCATTAAAAGTGATATAACAGATCTGGAAAATACCCGAAATATCCTGAAAAATGCATCGGTTATCTATAATGCCACGGGTCTTCCATATCGGGAGTGGCCGACGGTATTGCCTATCATCATGAATAATTTAATACAAGCATCTTCTGAGAATGATGTGAAGTTAGTATACGCTGATAATCTATACGCATACGGTCCTCAGAAAGAGCCCTTTCACGAGAACATGGCTTACCAGCCTGTTGGGGAAAAAACGAGGGTGCGCGCTCAGCTGGCTACCACTTTAATGGATGCTGTAAAGCAGGGGAAACTTAGAGCAACCATTGGAAGAGGATCTGATTTCTATGGTCCCTATGCCTTAAACGCTATGCTGGGTCAGAGAGTTTTTCTACATTTGCTAGAAGGAAAGGCAGTTGAACTGATCGGCAACCCTGACACCTTGCATTCCCACATCTTTATTAAAGATTTTGCGAGAGGTTTAACCATTCTAGGTGATGAGGATCAAGCGGTTGGTGAAGTATGGCACATTCCTCATGCAGCACCAATGACCACTCGGCAGTTAGTTGAACAAATATCATCTCGTTTATCTAAGGTGCCGAAATATCGAATTGCAAATAAGTTTATTGTCAATGTAACAGGCTTATTTAATCCGTTCATGAGAGATTTTAAAGAGTTAATGTATCAGCAAGATCAGAATTTTATTGTCGATTCCAGCAAATTTAATAATCATTTTGCTTTTGATACGACCTCACATGAACAGGCGATCAAAGAGACAAGTGATTGGTACATAAAGCAACAAAAATAATGATAAGGAGGACAACGACTAATATGGAAAATGCAATCGCAGCGGTTTTTGATCACGTAAACAGGGAAGAGATTGTGAGTCATTATGGTATAAAGACAGAAGACCTACATTATATTGGCGGTTTTCAAAATTTCATTTACGAATACCAGGTTGATAACAAAGAGTACATAATGAGATTCACCCCAAGTGCGCATCGTACCCTTAGTGAGGTGCAAGCAGAGCTAGAGTGGATTCTTTACTTAGCTGATCATGGAATATCTGTATCGTCACCAGTACCATCTATTCATGGAAAGCGAACTGAAACTACAGAGTTAGAAGAGATGTTTTTTACAGCAGTAGTCTTTGACAGAGCCGAGGGAAAGAAAATAGATTACCCCGAGTGTCTTAAGGATCATGAACTGTACGAGAGATTAGGGAGATTAACGGGTAGAATGCATGCGTTATCGAAATCGTATAAACCTGCAGATGCTAAGATCAGAAGACATCACTGGTCTGAAAATTATTACTTGAAAAATATCGATATCTTGCCAGATTCTCATACTGGGGTAAGAGAACGTTATTTAGAATTGGTACGTTCGATTCAGAAGCTGCCAATCAGCGAAGATCTCTTCGGATTGATTCATGGGGATATTAATAATGCTAATTATTTAGTCAGTGAACAAGACGAGATAACCTTGTTTGATTTTGATGAAGCTCAGTATAGTTGGTTTGTAGAAGACATCGCTATACAGCTGTATTATCTTGTATACGTATATGGCGGGGAGGAAGGCAAGAAACTCAGAGAAGATCAAGCGAGCAGATTTATGGAACCTTTTCTAAAGGGGTACCGCGAAGAGAATCAGCTTGAAGAGCACTGGTTAAAACAAATGCCTTTGTTCCTAAGGCTCAGAGAACTTATTGTATATATTGGAGCGTTTCGAAATTTTGAGGGCGATGAAACCTTCAGCCATTCGGATAACCAATGGTTTAAAGATTGGATTAGAGAAAGCAAGATCCGTTTAGAAACAGGAGAGCCAATTGTGAATATATGGGGGAATTGATATGACTACGAAGTACATGGGTGCGGCGGCTGTTATTTTAAATTCTGAAGGTCAAATTTTGCTAGTAAAACACAGCTATGGCAAGAACAATTGGGATCTTCCGGGTGGGAAGTCCGAAGAGAAGGAGTCAGCGGAGGAAACAGCGATAAGAGAAGTGCAAGAAGAAGTTGGACTCACGGTACATACGGAGCAGTTAACCGGTGTTTATTATGATCCTAACTTTGACATGCATCATTTTGTGTTTATCGCAGGTCATCCTTCTGATCGAAAACCTGAGCCATCTTCGCCTGAGATCGTAGAATGCGGATATTACGATATTACGGACTTGCCGAAACCCATCAGTGATTTTACCTACAGACGTATCCAGGATGCAATCCGAACAGAACGCAAACAATTATTCCATACCATCGGACCGAGACAGTGGATTGAATAATTCTTCCTCTAACAACAGTATAATAAATATAGATGGCCGCCTTATTACAGGCGGTTTTCTTATGGCAATTTTTCCAAAGGAAGATCTATCACATTTCCGTAACCTAAACGTACTTATTTCGTATTAAAGCTATGAACATGTCTTGATGACAGGACGGGGTATGACGTAGATCAGTTGATGTTTATGGAGAAATCTCTTACAAAGCATACGTAGACATGATGAACAATAAAGAAGTTGAGGTAATCCATTAGATGAATAAAGAAATGACAGTTCGTGCGGATCTTTGGTATCAGGAAGCTGAACGAAAAGCAGCAACGTATTATGAAACACTTTATAAGCAGTTTATAGATAAAACGTATGTATCTTTTTTAACAGAAGACATTTTGTTATGGAAAAAGGACCATGTTCGTGAGCATTCCATTATTCAATTCCTAAAGCGAAGAAAGAAAACCCCGGATTCGAATGACTATTATCAGTACATGAAATGGCTGCATTATACGGGGAAATTAGATGATTATTTAGATCGCAGCGTCTCCTACATCTATATGAGGGATCTTGGTAAAGCGCTCGATGATCCGCATACGCGGATTCGTATTCAGCGTCTGATTACAGATATTAAAAAGTATCTGCTTACTCCTGGAACAGCGAGTGAAAGTGACCAACCTAATTTCATTAACTTCGCTTCATTTTATAGGTGGGCCCAGAAGGAAAGGGTAGAGAATGCAACCATTTGGGTGATGAACAAACTGAAGCGTGTCTCTGCTCATATCCCCAAAGAAATGGATGCTGAACAAGCACAGCGTAAACTTATGAAGATCATTATCGGGGTTGTTCTTCATGTGATGGAAGAGATGGATGATGAAGTATCGCCTGAAGAACGAGCTGAGAGATTAGATGCAGCAATTCGTTTGGGTTATTCTTATGGACTCACCTATCCTTTTATAGACGACCTTTTAGATTCGGATGTACTGAGTAACGAGGAAAAAGAGCAATATTCGGAGATGATACGAATCTCACTTCTTACCGGATCTGTTCCTGATATGGAAGAATGGACCGGTACAAACTTGGAAATGATTCAGTATGTTCATTCTGAGCTTCGAGAAGCTTTTGAATTCATTAGGGATTATCAGCGAGAAGAAACGCAGAATACATTTTTAGAACAATCGTACGTGTTTTTTCAATCTCAAGATCGAGATCTCATCAAGGATCTATCCAATGGTAGTTATACGAACGAAGAGATCTATCTACCCATCATTATCAAATCATCATCGTCGCGTCTTATCGTTAGATCCGTTATTAGTGAACCTATGGATGAAGGATTTGAAAACCGAACGTTTGCTTATGGGATCTACAATCAGCTGGCAGATGATTTTGCAGATATGTTTGATGATCTTCGGGATGGAGCAGTCACGCCGTATACTTATTATTTAACATACCGAGACCAGCGGCCTGATTTAATCAATCCTTTTGAGCTATACTGGGCCGTTATTTCCAATCTAATTCGTAACGTATACCATTCGGATGCGAAGACTCGTGAAGTGATCCTCGATCGTGCGATCAATGGATTAAAACGCTGCAAAAAACGTGTAGGTGCGAACAAGTACAATGAGATTATGGGGACTTTCACTTCGGGCATACCGGAATTTAACCGGCTAATTCAGCAGATGGTTGGAAAAGCAGAAGATGTGGATTTCTTTGATAAACTGCTTCGAGATCAGCTGCTGACCGTTATGAAAAAAGAGCGTCTTGAAAAGGAAGAATTCATAAACACGATAAACACAGCGCAAACAGAGATTAACCGCTTGCTGAAAATATCGAAACCGGCTCAGGCTTCATCGCTGAAAGAACCGCTTACGGATGCTGCCAACTATAGTCTTGCAGGCGGCGGTAAACGAATCCGTCCCGTGATGGCTTGGGTTATGGCAGTGAAGGAATATGGCTTGCATTCTTCCGCCATTGCACCGCTGCTGCGTTCCCTCGAATATATGCATACGGCTTCACTGATCTTCGATGATCTGCCCACACAGGATAATGCGGCAACTCGCAGAGGACACGCTACTTTACATGAAGTGTATAATAGTGCAACTGCAGAATTAACAGGACTTTTTCTGATTCAAAAGGCAACGCAGGAGCAATCTTCACTAGATGCATTTGACCCAAAATCTGTTCTGGCTTTGATGCAATATTCTTCTCAAAAAGCAGGAGAAATGTGCATGGGTCAAGCAATGGATCTAGAATCTAAAGGAAAAGAACTTACGCTAGATGAACTGAATACCATTTGTTTTTACAAAACGGGAATTGCATTTGAGGCTTCTCTAATCATGCCGGCCATTCTTGCTAACGTGGAAGAAAAGGAAATCGCAACATTGAAGAAATTTGCTTATCATGCGGGTATTGCTTTTCAGATTAAGGACGATCTTCTTGATCTGCAAGGAGATTTGAAATTGCTTGGCAAACCTACGGGGAAGGATGTTCAGAATAATAACTCAACATTCGTAACCGTACTTGGACCTGACGGTGCAGCACAAGCGATGTGGGAACACTATTGTTTAGCTGTAGATGCTCTAAAAGAAATGCCACGGAACAGCGCTTTTCTAAAGCATATACTGGACTATATCATTCATCGAGATCATTAGGCTGCTCATAAAACTTATCATATGAACAAAAAGTGTTGGCATTCATGCCAACACTTTTTGTCTTTGTAGCTGTATACAAGGAAATATAAGATAAGCTGTTAAACTGTTTTAGTATTACCTGCCAATGGTAATGAGATAGAAGTAGCTTTAGAAGAAAGAAGGAAGCTTACAGAAATTTTTGCTTTTTCTATTGCAGTAATTCTTGGTATAGTAATCGGTTATATAAATGTTACCGCACTTCCTAGTAATGAAACTGCTGAGAGAATCACTGTAGGTGCTGTTGGCACAATGGCCTTAGTTGCGGTTATTTGTAAAGTCATGAAAAGGGACGTCCTTGCCAGGATTTTGGCTGCTGCTTCCGTTATAATAGGAATCTTGCTGCTCTTCTGGTAAAACGATAACATTTACGCTTCTGTTGTTAAAGTAACAAGAAGCGTGGATGTTTTTTGTTGTGGAATAATACCTTGCTTAAGTAAGCAACGATCCCATCCAGTAAGTGGTGTGGGTTTCAAGTGAATGAAAGCTGGGTCAGGTTAATAAAATTGAAAACATTTACAATTATGATAACATCTATATAATCAAAACTAAGAAGCAAATGTAAAAATGATGGAGGAAGGTGGGATTGTATGGCTATGTATATCATTGTGATTGTCGTAGCATTAATTGGAGGAGTGGGTACCGTACTTGTAGGTTTATCGAAAGAGAATGCACAGCAAAACCACGAATATGAAAGCAAAGCCAAAGAAAATATAGGTAAGATTGTATTATTTTATCTGGTTGCCATCATTGCTTTTATTATTTTGTGGGTGCTGTTAATGGATTAGCAAACCGACATTGTATGAATTTCATAAAATGACATATAGTTGTCAAGATTATAGCGCCATTTAGTGCTCTTTTTACTTTACAATAAATGAATTGGCAGATGAAAGGAGCAATCACATGGAATTCATTACGATGATGGCTGTTGTTATACTGTTAAGTTGTTGGTGGGCGTCAGCTTTGTTCTTCAGACTTGCAAAAGATGATCATTAATAAATCACAACTTATGAACTTAATAACAACGAAATATTGGGTTTAACAAATACATAAGGAGCCGCGGATAACGCGGTTTTTTGTTTGGAATAAAATGCAGCCTTTGTCCGGTTAATACGAACGAAGGCTGCATTTTATTATATAAATTGTATGGATGGCGTTCCTTAGATGTGAATCTAACCTTTTAAATTAATTTTGACGCAGAGGTTTCAGTGCTCCGCTCCATGCGATTACCTGATCAAGCATACCGTTCACATTGACAAGATGCAGGTCTGCCGGTTTAAATACCGTTCCATTCTCAAAATCAGTGAAGAGGGAAAGGGCTGGATGTACACGAACATCTGCCACAGATAACTCTCCCAAAATTCCACGTAAATGCTCAGCAGCACGAGCGCCACCAACCGAACCATAACTTACGATACCAGCAGCTTTATTGTTCCAAGCTTCGCGTGCATAATCGAGCGCATTCTTTAATGAAGCGGAGATACTGTGGTTGTATTCTTGAACGATAAAGACAAATCCATCTAAACTTGCAAGTTTCGTATTCCAAGCAGTTGCTTGTTCCGTAGCATCCTCTTCTCCGAGTAGTGGGAGTTTGTAATCAGCTATATCGATAATTTCATAATTAGCATCCCCGCGCTGATCAGCGATAATTTTCACCCATTCTCCAACTTGTGGACTTAAACGACCTTGACGAGTGCTTCCTAAAATAATTCCGATGTTTAGCTTTGACATTGTGATTTCCTCCTAATGGTTAATCATACTCGACCTGGACAATTTTACGGGGAGGGTGCTTAATGAAATGTTGATTATTACATGAAGATTAATTGTATTTACTATATAAACCTTATATGTATGTTTATTACGTTGACGTGATACGTTATTTTCGTTTATAGTACGACTGTACTTCAATACACAAAAGCCTAAAAGCAAAAAAGCTTAAAAGTGAAAAAGCAAGTTTGACTTATGTGTTAAAAATAATGAAAACGAGAAGATATGAAATCATATCCAAACATGTATAAGGAGCTTTCACCATGGACAGACAGCTTAGTTTTTCAAAAAGTATGACGCTGATTATTTTTATTCTAGCACTATTATTTGTATCCATATTTCTATTAAAAGCGGAGCCGCATATCCCACTTCTATTTACTACAGTAGGTACAGCTATGTTGCTGAGTATATTCGGTGTTTCTTGGAAAAAAATAGAGTCCGCAATAATCCAAGGGATCCAAACGGCGATTATGCCCATTCTCATTCTCTCACTCATTGGTATTCTGATTGCCGTGTGGATGATGAGCGGCACCGTGCCAACTATTTTATACTATGGTATGGATTATATTAAACCTCATTATTTTGCAGTGAGCGCATTATATATCACAATCATTGTCTCGATGTTTACCGGAAGTTCTTTTACTACGGTGAGCACGGTAGGTGTCGCTCTGATGGGAATTGCTTTAACAACTGGTATTGCACCAACCATTGCTGCAGGAGCCGTTATTTGCGGCGCGTGTTTTGGAGATAAAATGTCACCGCTCTCGGATACGACGAATTTTGCTCCAGCGGTGGCGGGGATTTCTATTTTTACTCACATTCGTAATATGATGTTTACTACACTGCCTGCACTAATCCTTACAACTATCTTTTTCTTATTTCTGCCAATGCCGAGCACGATTGATTTATCATCTATCCAAGAAATCAAACTCGCATTACAAGATGGATTCCATATTCATTGGCTAACGTTGTTGTCTCCGATTGCCGTTATCACATGCTCAGTCAAGCGGGTGCCGATTCTTCCAACACTTGTTGTTGGGATCGTCAGCGGATTACTCATCACTGCACTTATTCAACAGCAGGCGTCTGTTAGTTTTTGGTTCAGTGTGATGCAGAGTGGTTACACCAGCTCGATTACGAATGAGACGGTAGCTTCTATCGTCAATAGGGGTGGACTTCAGTCGATGATGGGATCCGTATCCCTGATCTTAATCGCTTTATCGCTCGGAGGGTTATTACAGTATTGTGGTGTGATCGAAGCTTTTTTCCGTAAGTTGATTCAGCCGCTGAAGCGTAAGAGCAATATCGTTCTTATGACGGGTGCCTCATCCATCGCCGTAAACGGAATGACAGGAGAGCAGTATTTATCTATTCTCTTACCAGGTCAGATGTTCAAGGATGAATATACACGCAGGGGGATTCCTGCCAGAACCTTGTCACGAACACTTGAGGATTGTGGGACACTTGTTAACCCACTGATTCCTTGGGGGGTAAGCGGGGCCTTTTTCGCAGCTACCTTAGGGGTTCCTGTTATCGAATATATTCCATATGCAACATTTTTATGGTTAAGTCCGATGATTACGTTTGCTTATGTTCTGATTCCCAAGTTGCAGAAACAATCGTTAGAATAGCAAAAGTAAAAGTAAATGTTACAAACTAAATACTGCCTAAGAGGAGTCGCGTAGATCGCGGCTTTTTTTCGTATAACTGGTGGGAAAGAATGAGTTTAAATTAAATAGTATTTTGTAAAATATTACATAAAAATAAAGGATATAGTATAATTCGGTATGTTCGTTAATCCGATGAAATACTTTTGCGAAGCGTTGAAATAAGTAGATTAGTTAGAGGCATCTGTTCAAATACATAAAATCTTGGAGGTTATCATGAGAGAAATAGATTACACTGATTACTTTTGGCAGGATGAAAAGGTGAGGCTCCGTGCAATACAGGAAGAAGACTGGGAGAGTTGTTATATCAGTGATTTCGACACGCCTGCTCGTATTTTACTAGAATGTGCTGTTGAGTTACCACCTACCATTTTAGGGGCGAAAAAATTCGTAGAAGATAATGCAAACTTTACTTCCACAAATGGACGAATTATGTTCACTATTGAAAACCTGGATGGCGATAGTATTGGCGGTATTAATCTAAACAGCATCAACGAGAGAAATGGAACATTTAGTATAGGGATTGTCATTGATAAAGAGTACCGAGGTAAGGGTTATGGAACAAGTGCCATGAAAATTCTTTTAAAATATGCATTCCTAGAACGTAGACTTAATAAATTTAATGATTGTGTTCTTGAAGGAAATGTCGGTTCGGCGCAGATGATGAGAAAACTCGGTTGTATTCAAGAAGGGGTTCGTCGTCAAGTAGTGTATGTAAATGGTAGGTACTTAGATTTTATATTGTTCGGGTTAACGAAAGATGAATTTATTGAAAAACAAAAGGAAGATGGAGAATGAATAAGATGAGTGAGAAATCGCAGATGTATTTTCCAGTTTCTTATTCAACTCTATCTCATAAGGCACTACGAGAATTTATAGGAATGACTTATGGTCTGAATGATATTACGGAGTTTCGTTATTTGCTTCGCGGGATGAATGATACCTATCTTATTAAAACATCAAAAGATAATTATGTGTTTAGAGTTTACAGGGCGGATCGAAGATCTGAGTATTCTGAAGTTGCTTTTGAGATTGAATTGTTAACCTATTTAGATGGGAAAGAGATCCCAGTATCTCTACCCATAGCTGATCAGAGCGGGAATTTCATTCAAACGCTGAACGCTCCAGAAGGCAACAGATTCGGCGTGCTCTTTTCATTTGCAGAAGGGACAGAGAGGTCTATAGATGATGAAGAAATAAGTCATCTTTTTGGTAAAGCTGTGGCTGATATTCATATGAAAACAGATGGTTTTCAGTCTGAATTTACAAGACAGCCATTAGACTTGGAGTATCTTATCCACCAATCACTCGTCTCGATCGAACCCTATATGACTCATCGAAGTGTGGATTTTGAATGGCTTAGAACGTTTGCAAAACAATTAGAAGAAAGACTACTCGAATTCCCATTAGAAGAGTTGGACTGGGGAATCTGTCATGGTGATCTTCATGGAAATACAAATATTAGCTTCAAAGAAGATATGTCATACACTCATTATGATTTCGATCTATGTGGATTTGGTTGGAGAGCATACGACATTGCGGAATTTCGACTAGCCAGGGAAGTACGACTTCGTCATGATCCGGACAAATTAGAGCAACTGTGGAATGCATTTATTGAGGGTTATGAATCGGTAAGAAAACTCAGCGAAAAGGATTTGCAAGCCGTGCCGATCTTTGTGGGAATAAGGCAGCTATGGTTAATGGGATTATGTCTAGGAGATTCTCATATTCATGGGAGTATTGATTTTGACGATGATTTTATTACCGAGAAACTAGACTTCTTTAAGAACTTGCAGGTTTAAAATAAAGTTGAATGCGATTACATTGAAGATCGTAATAAGGCAGAAGCCCACTTTGTTCAGTATTTGGCTGATAACGGTGTTCGAGTGTCCATGCCTATCCATACATTAGATGGTGAATTATACGGAGGAGATAAGCTTATGAAGATTAGATCTGTTTCCCTAGGGATCATTAGAAAAGAAGAGGATGTTTTAGTTGAAGTTATTAATTATCCTGGGATCAGCACAACTTTCTACCGGCCAATTGGTGGAACTATCGAGTTTGGCGAAAATAGTAAACAAACATTAATAAGAGAAATTAGGGAAGAACTGAATCAAGAAATTGAAGAACCACAATTAATCTCTGTTATAGAAAACATTTTTGGTGTGTTGGATGATATAGGACATGAAATAGATTTTATTTATGAAGTGAATTTGAAAGAAAAGACCTTTTATGATCTTGATGAAATTGACGGAATCGAAGGGGATATTCATTATAAAGCTCAATGGAAACCATTGCAGTTTTTTGAATCGGAATGCGATGTAAAGTTGATTCCAGATGGGCTGCTAGACTTACTCTCACAACGAGATAACAACAATATAAGTGTAATTAAGCATGTGAAAACGAATTAAAGACTTGAGAGTAGCAAAAGATTTGGCGCGGAACAAGCTGTGTATCATTTGCAAAAGCTTGAAAGTAATTCAAAGGACGTGGAAACGTATGATTAGGTTAGTAAAGCCTGATTTAAAGTTGGAGGAAGAATACTTATCTTTTTATGAAGAATGGAAGCGATCTGGTGATGATATGGAGAACGCTTTCTTAAAATGCTAAAGAGAGGATGGAGGTACAACACAAGATGAAACAATATAGAATAGAACAAGCAGATAAAAATATATTTGCAGTTCATCAAGTAATCTATTCTAACTCCGATATTGAGATGTGGTATGACTGGAATACTCGCCTAAATGATACAAAATTTACAGACCAATGTTTTTGGATCCTGTGCGGCGAGGATAGAATTGGAGGGGTGATAAAGATGAATGATACTGTAATGTATCCGTTTATGATCCCACCTTTTTCTGATCGGCAACAACTGTGGAGCATATTATTAACATGTTGCAATGATCTAAGGCATATCAACGGAGTTCTGCAAGAGGATGTAAATATACTGCACTCATATGGTTTTGAAGTAAATGTAATAAAGCAGGTCATGTGTTGTCCGACAGATACGCTTAAGGAGCCGGTACCTCCCAGTGGATTATCCTTGAACTTATTAGATGATTCTTTTGATATAACAAGAATTAAGAATGTAATGAAAGAAGGATACAGCGGTGGAATTGACTACGAGATCTTTGGTGTTCCGAGTGACGTGAAGATCATGGAGGATATATCGTATCTTATGCAAGTATACAAACATACGAATCTTTCCGTATATGTCGTGGATGAACAAAACAATGAAATTGTTGGACTTTGTATCGCAGGTATCAGTGAAAAAATGCCCTTAGGTTTTGCAGAAATCGGAGAGTTATGTGTTGTCCCTCAGTATAGGCATAAAGGAATTGCAGAGTTCATGCTCAATTACATAAAACAATCAGCTAGTGCGTATACAGATGTATTAAAATTATGTGTTACTGTGGGAAATAATGCGGAATTACTATATAAGAAAACAGGATTCCAAGCAGGCCCACGATTTGCAAGGATGACCAAAAGAAATTGAATCGATCTTAAAACAGTATGCGAAACTACTAATCTTTTTAATAGAGAGGTGTGTAATGAAGTTATTTCATTTTAGTGAAAATTCGGATATTAAAATCTTTAACCCCCGAACAATTTACGATCAAACAGATGCAAAAGTCTGGACGATTGATAAGTATCATGCGCCACATTACTATTTTCCAAGGGAATGTCCAAGAGTCTGCGTTTGGCCTAAAGAAGATACAAAAGAACTAGATATTACTCGTTTTTTTGGAATGTCTCATGTGAACCGAATGATTGCAATTGAAACAGATTGGTATGATCGAGTCAGAAAAGGATCTATTTATCGCTACGTTTTTGATTCAGCAGATTTTGAGTTGGAAGAAGAAAATGCAGGGTATTATGTAGCAAGACGCCCAGTGACTCCAATCGAAGTTGAAAGAATTGATGACTTGGTCACAGCTATTTTGGATGAAGGGATAGAACTTAGGATCACTCCCTCATTGATGCCTATGAAAGAATATGTAATAGAGTCTACAATCAACTTCTCCATGATCCGGATGAGAAATGCAAAACAGGAATAATGAAAAACCTTGAAAAGCAATTTATTTGATTCTTGGGAACATTAGTACTGTGAACTGATTTACTAATTTATATGTAAATGAAGAAGAAAGAAATTAAAATTATGTACAATTTGATATCTTATAAGAATTAAGGTACAGAGCCTACAAATTATATCTAAGGAGCGAATTTATGAATATCAAAGTGCAATTAACCAGTAAAGAGGAATCACACATAATAAAAAACATATATCCTTTATATCTGTATGATCTATCAGAACACTATGTCAGGTATCCAAATGTTCATGGGATTTATGAAGAAAGTGATGATTTTAAAACACTAAGTGATCAATACGAAGTGCAAAATATTTGGTGGGAAAAACCAGACAGTTTGCATCCCTTTTTAATTTTAGCAGATGATTGTCCGGCGGGGTTTATCCTCATTGCTACTTCCCCGTATTGTGCAGAGAATGTTGACTATTTTGTACATGAGTTCTTTTTATTACGTCCATATAGAGGTCAAGGTATCGCTGAACAGGCTGCTACCAAAGTGTTTGATCAATTCAAGGGGAGATGGGAATTGTTCACTAATCCTTCTGAAAGAAACCCAACGGGACAAAGATTTTGGCGGAAGACCGTTTCTAATTATAGTAAAGGCGATTATGTTGAGTTAAATGATGATACCTTTGACGGACAAAAACTAATATTTCGGTTTGATAATACAGAGAAATAAGTTTTCAAATAGGATTCTCCAGAAGGAGGAACTCGAATCTTGATTGTATTTTTGTTTATCGCTGTTTATATAATGCCAATATTAGGTTTTTTGTTCATAGTCGCATTATTAAGAGCAATCAAAAAAATTGTTAATAACAAGTCATATACAGCTGAAGTATTTTGGAGTGGGCTTCTATTTGGACTTATTGTTTGGTGTATTGCTATAGTTGCTATATTTAATGAATGGTGATGACGACTCCAGTTCGGACACTCATCTTCACCACAGTGAATCTACTATTTAGGTAAAGGAGTTGTTAAACGTGGATCAGAAAGCAGCGAGTATTGCAGCCAATGAAACACCTGAAGGAACACAGATTATATATGGGGAGTTTGCGGGGGGAGAATCTTATTATTCTTGCAGCTACCGTCCTGACGTAGTTTATGCCAAATACGGCGATGTGGAACGAAGACTGCAGATCATAACGCCCTCCCGAAGCGGATACAAGTTTCCTCTAATCGTATATATACAAGGATCCGCATGGAGAAAACAGGATATATATTCTTCCATTCCTAATCTCGTTCAGATGGCAGCTAAGGGATATGTGATTGCCAGTGTAGAAATACGGGACACGGATGTTGCGCGTTTTCCAGCTGCTGTTGAGGATGTGAAATGCGCGATTCGGTATATGCGCAAGAATGCAGAGGAGTATGGTATTGATCCGGAACGCGTAGCGGTATGGGGCGATTCGTCCGGCGGACATCTCTCCTTAATGACGGGGCTTACGGTGGGCGAGTATGATAACGGCCTTTACAGTGAGGAGTCAGATGAAGTTAGTGCGGTCATCGATTATTATGGGGTTACGGACCTACTGACTTTAGGGAAGTACAATAATATTCTTGACCATGATGCGGCTGATTCTCCTGAAGCCTTGTTCATTGGTGGAAAGGTACAGGAACATATAGAATTGGCGAAGAAGGCAAGTCCACTTCATCAAGATTTGGATAAGGCGCTTCCACCGATTCTTATCGTGCATGGAGACAGTGACCATGTTGTACATATAAACCAGAGCATAGAGATGTATAAAGCTTTGAAAGCGCATGGACAGAGAGCATTCTTCTATAAAGTAGTAGGCGCAGATCATGGACCAGGCTTTTGGAATTCACAAGTGCTTGACGTCACGGCGAAGTTCTTATCTACTCACTTACATCGACCTCGATGAAGAGGGAACGTATGAATTAGAAGAGGTGCTCACTGTACATGTTGAAATAAGACATCATTTCATGTCCGTAATTTCTCATTGCCTAATGCTTATCCCTTTTTCTTCTACAAACTGTTCTAGAATTTTATAATCTTCTGTAACCCTTTTAAAGGGTAAAGTTTCTAGTACCTTATCTCTGTAATCCTTTTTGGCTGCAATGGAAAGACGGGAATCGAGTATACTGAGTACACCAAGGTCAGTCTCACTACGAATCAGACGCCCGGTTCCTTGTCTTAACCGGAGCAGCATGTCCGGTACAAACACTTCTTTCAAGGGATTCTCTACCAGAGAGGCCTTGTATTCATAGACAGGATCGGAAGGAACAGGGAAAGGCAGACGGAAGATAATTAACTGCGACAAATCGGAACCTTCAATATTTACACCTTCCCAGAACACACCGGTACTTAGAAGGACGCCTTTACTGCCTCGGAATTCAGCAATCACCCCGTCCTGAGACGAGCCTTCTCTTTGAACATGTAACGTCCATGCAAGCTTCTCAGCATTTAACTTCTTATGAACGTACTTCATATCTTCCTTAGCTGAAAAAAGGACCAGTGTTCGTCCGACCGTTAAATTACAAAGCCTTATCAGTTCCTTGTATGCCGCTTCAAGATAATGTTCCCGGTTCTTATGGTTATAGTAGGGGACATCTTTGGCAATATACATCATGGTATGGTAGTCATAATCAAACGGTGAAGCTTGGCGCTCCATATAATCTCCCTTGTATCCAAGGGACTGTGTAAGATATGAGTATTGTTCCTCCAGTGTTTCACCACTCTGGCAAAGCGTTGCTGACGTTAAAATAACTGAAGTCTTGCCGTTAAATAAGGAGTGTTTTAAAAATTGACTAATGCCTTTTGGACAGATACTTACGGTGGCCTCACGTTGAGTTTTACTTGCCCAGATGAGATAGTTGTCCTCCACACCAGCGAGCACCTCAAAGAGATCGATAAGACCGTTCATGGCTTCAAAAATATTGTCGATTTCCCGCTCATGCCGGGAAGTTAAGACAGAGAGGCTGAGATTAAACTCTTTCAAAATCTGCACTCCACGTTTTAAGGGAATGCCTGTGATCTCTGAAACTTTAATCCGGTCATTGTCCTGGTTGGCTGTCTGCAGTAGATCTGCCTCTACCTGTTTAAAAATGTGACTAACACACTTTTTTAACCACTTAAATTGCGTGAAAAGACTCTTATCTGCGGATTGCTTGTAGAGAAGCTGTAGAGCGTCATCCAAAATACGGCATGTCCTCCGGAATGTGAACTCGAGGGTCCTTGCATCTCTAACCTTTGCTTCTAGATTATGAGCTTCATCAATAACGATTAGAGCCGGCCGCTCAGTGATTAACCCCTTTGAACCTTCTTTTTTCTTAATTAAATCACGAATGAGCAGGTCCTGATTTACGATAATAAAATCCATGGCGTTCGTGCTGGCGTTAATTTTAGCTCGCATCTCATAAAATGAACATGTGCTTTTATATTGGCAACGTTCAAATGTACAATCATTCACACAGACATTGGACCATAGTACGTCACTAACCCCGCCCTTAATATCTGCTCTTTCATCAATATCATAATTCACTATACGCTGAGCCAGCGTAGATAGAGAGGAGCTTGAATCACCTGTCTTAATCAGGTCTGCTGCTCTATATCGGCAAGCATACTGCCCCATGCCTTTTCCGACTACAGAGCGAACGGATGAAAATCCGAGCCGGCTTCCGATGAATCTTAGATCTTTATGGATCTGTTCTGAGAGCTGTATGGAGGAGGTTGCAATAATGATCGGCTGCTGTGAGATAAGGTTAATGAGCAGACTAGGAATGAGATAAGCGAAGGACTTACCAATGCCGACTCCAGCTTCAATCATCGCATTACGGCTATGTATATAAGCATCAGCGATATCCAGAGACATATCTTGCTGACCAATCCGCTCATTAAGGCCTAGTCTTGGGAATTTATCATACATCCGGAAGATGGCATTGACTAAAGGGGTTTCGATATCCTTTTTTGGTCCCTGCTTCTGTAATTTATAGAGATCACTTAACCCGCTAATCACGATCGCCTCTTTTCAAAATCAATCATCTAAATGCTACAAATTTTGGTGTGGTTGTAATTATCTTCGATGCTATCTTAGCCGTCAAGTGTCAGTATATAATATGACGCCTTACTGATTTCTTTTTCGGCCAAGTCTCGTCTTGAATACCTATAATTCACACTTGTTTTATTGGAATTAATTTGATAATATGTGAGCGATATCACATTTTTCTTAAGCGACCAAGGTGCCGAGGGCAAAAAGCCACATCAGGCACTTTTTTTGTTTCATGTAGAAGAGGAAGGAATGAAAGCAATGGGAGAAATGAAACGTACTGTGTTTATACGCTTGTTGGCTCAATTAACGATTGCAGTCATTATTGTAGCTATAGTTATTGGGGCGTTGGTATTTCGCTACACGAACAGCTTACTAAAAGAGAAGACCATTACCACTAATGGAGAACTTCTTATACAAACGGAGAAGATTGTGAAACAAGCACTTGAAGAGGCGCAGAAAACGGCAACTTCGATTGCGATGAATACAGACGTTCAAAGATCAATTTGGTTCCAGTGGAAGCCAGAAGAGGATTTTTCCTATTTGAAAAACACGAGTGATCTGCTGATGGATAGTGTGAATTCTTCCAATTATATTGATTCTATCTATATATATAGTATTGCCAATAATAAGCTTTTATCGGATTCGGGTATTACAAACTTCACTAGCTCTCCATTTGAATACGAGATCGATTCCTTTATACAAAAGAAAATGACTTCTACATGGCTGTCTTTGAGTCTCCCAAATTCTTTGGGGAAGGAAGAAAACATGATTAGTTTTTTAACGAACGTTCCCCTGCAAAACTTAAATAAAAGAGGTGTGTTGATTGTTAATTTAAAGGAGGACATCCTTTACAATGCTGTTATCAACACGAATCAAAGCAAGCTTGGCAACGTTGCTATATTAGACCAAAGTGGAGATGTCTTATCCTACAAAGATAAGAATCTAATTACGAGCGGACTGGGCTTGGATAGTATCACAGATCAAATAAAGAGTCATAAGCAAGGTTCACTTACTCTGGATATCGATGGGGTAACTAATTTGGTTTCTGTTTGGACATCGCCATTTAATGGCTGGATTTACATTGCACTCAACCCCATCGCAGAAGTGTTCAAGCACTCTAATGAAGTAATCATGTTAACACTGACGGCCTCGATCATAGGTATTGCTGTAGGGTCTTTGCTTGCTATTGTAATATCCAGAAATTACTCCAAACCCGTTCAAAAGATGGTAACAACAATCAGTCAGCTACATAATGAAAACAATGAAATGAGAGTCAAATTTCAACATCAGCATCTCATTATGAGGGATCATCTCCTACTTAGTCTTCTTACCGGTAAAAAGGATGATGATAATGATGATTTAATTCAACAATTGAACTATTATCAAATCCCGTTAGAGCAGCATTGTTTTGTTGTCTTAGCGCTGCGTGTCCATCTGCCGCAAGTTGATGATGCAGAAAAAGCACAACACATACGTGACACCTATCTTTTCCGTTTTCGGACGATATGCGAGTTGATGATCGAGAGATTCGGGAAGGGCGCTTATTTAAGTGATTACCAACAGGACATTATGATTATGAATGCTAAACAATGGGGGGATTCTGATGAGCAATCGCATCAACAAGCGAAGTTGCTGGCTTACGAATTGAAGTGCGCGGTCGCCGAAGAACTGATAGGAACCGAACTCACGATAGGAATAGGAGGCCGTTACGAACAGCTATCAGAGATAACTTTATCTTATCAGGGGGCAACAGAAGCACTCTTATACGAACGAATTGCAGGAATCGGCGGTATTGTATCGATTGATGAATTGCAGCTTAATCCTTCGAATCGTAATCGATTCATTACGTATCGTCAGCAAGCAGATCAGATGATCGTTCATTTAAAAGGAGGGCATCTCGATAAAGCCTTACAGTCGAAGAATATGATGTTCAAGCAGCTCAAAACAAACAAGCAGTCAGATTATGCCTACAAGGACATGATATTGCATTATTTACTTAATAACATCATGATGATTTGCTTAGAGATGTCAGGGAAAGAAGGGAAACCGGAAGAGAAAGATAATCTCTATCTTGCATTTAATCGGTTGCAGTCGCTAGAGGAGATTGGGGTGTGGTTTGAGGGTGTGTTTGAAACTATTGTGGCGGAGCTTCAGCGTAAACACGAGAATAAAAACGTTGAAGTGATCAATAAGCTAACGGACTATATTAGAGAACATTATCGTGAACCGATCAATCTGCAAACCGTGGCTGATTTGGCTTATACGAACAGTCAATACTTCTCAAAAGTATTTAAAGAAGTGAATGGCACATCATTTATTGAGTATTTGTCGAGAATTCGTGTAGAAGAAGCTTGCCGTTTATTAAGAGAGACGGATCAAACTATTATTATGGTCGCAGATGCAACAGGATTTGTTCAAAAGCAGAATTTACTGCGCGCATTCCGGAAATATACGGGCCAAACGCCTAGCGAGTATCGCAATAATGCTGTCCTGCATCGATTAAATAATATGAATGTAGATCAAGTGTAGAATGGCTCACTCCTCCCTAAATCGGAAACAATTAGCGATAATTCATACTTAACATTAAAAATGATACCTGATAAAGGCGGAAAATGAACACCAAAATGTATTTTTGAGTCTTGAGTGAGTCAACCGCCTCACTTATGATGTTTATAAATCCGACATAACCACTGTGTTAAGTTAGAAAGGAGGTTAAAAAAACGTGAGGCGACTTTTTCGATACCGCTATCTGTATATCATGTTACTTCCAGCAATACTCTACTATGCAATCTTTCATTATTACACGATGTACGGAGCGCTGATCGCATTTAAGCAGTTTAGCTTTTCGAAAGGTATTATGGGCAGCCCATGGGTTGGACTTACGCATTTTGAATATTTGTTTCAATTAGATAAGTTTTGGCAGGTATTTGAGAATACAGTTCTCATCAGCTTGTATCGGCTTATATTTGGATTTCCCTTGCCACTCTTTGTGTCTATTCTTCTATTTGAAGTTAGAAACCTATTCTTTAAAAGATCCATTCAAACTGTTATTTACCTGCCACACTTTATTTCATGGGTGATCATGGGAGGATTAATAATTAATCTGCTATCCATTAATGGCGGGGTCATTAATGAGGTAATAAGGAAGTTTGGTGGAGAATCGGTTGGATTCTTGACGGATGAGAGCTACTTTCGCAGCGTGCTTGTTGGATCGATGATTTGGAAGGAATTTGGCTGGAACACTATTATTTATATGGCTGCTCTTGCAGGAGTGAATCCAAGCTTATACGAAGCGGCGGTAGTGGACGGAGCGAGCCGTTTGAGGCGTATATGGCATATTACTCTCCCTAGTATTCGGAGTACGATCATTATTCTGTTCATTCTACGAATAGGCAGTATGATGGAAGCCGGATTCGAGCAGATATTCGTGCTCTATCATCCGGGCGTATACCGCGTAGCAGATATTATCGATACCTATGTGTATCGGATCGGTTTAACCGAGGGGAAATACAGTTTATCGACTGCGGTAGGCTTGTTTAAGTCTGTCATTAATTTTGTTTTACTTATAGTCGCTAATCGGCTTGCACGAAGATTCGGAGAAAGAGGCATCTATTAGGCAAGGTTAAAAGGAGGATTACTCGATGTCCCGTATGGGGTTTGGCGGCAAATGTTTTGAAATAGCCAACATGTTGTTCCTGCTTTTGCTTGGTTTGCTCACACTATATCCTTTCTGGGACTCCTTTGTTGTATCGATTAGTCCGATGGAGAGCAGCTTATCCTCTAATTTTCATTTTATCCCAGAAAAGATAACCTTCGAAGCCTACTTAGCTGTTTTAAATTTGAAACAATTATGGTCTTCTTATTCCGTCAGTATATTTATAACCGTTGTCGGTACTATTATCAGCATGATTATTACAACGCTAGCTGCGTACGCACTCTCTAAACGGGAGCTCCCCGGAGGACGTACATTCATGTTCTTGATTATATTTACGATGATGTTCAGTGGAGGTATTATTCCTAATTACATTGTAGTGAGACAGCTTGGAATGATGGATACCATCTGGGCCATGATCATTCCGACAGCTGTGACAACCTATAATTTGATTATTATGCGTAGCTTCTTCGACGGATTTCCGAAAAGTCTCGAGGAATCGGCACGTATAGACGGTTGCAATGATTTTGGAATACTACTAAGGATCGTGCTGCCCTTATCTATGCCTGTAATTGCGACCGTATCGCTATTCTATGCGGTTGCCCGTTGGAACGATTTTTTCACGGCTGTTATGTACGTTGTTGACAAGGATCTCTGGCCGCTGCAATTGTTTCTCCGATCCATCCTCATCGACAACGAAGCTGCGTTCCAATCAGGAGGAGACAGTCTTTTCCTACTGGGACAACCGGCTAAGATGGCGGCAATCATGATTACTACCGTCCCGGTTATGCTTGTCTATCCATTCTTTCAGAAGTATTTTGTACAAGGCGCGATACTCGGAGCGGTCAAAGAATAACAGCGATTGAAGGGATGATGGAAATGTTGAGAAAGAAAAGTTGGTATTTCATCGCTATTGCTACAATTATGATTGTAACCACAGGCTGCAATACTTCTAATTTGAACACTAACAGCAATAGTAATCCTTCAAATGCTGCTGACAAAATTGTGTTTCTTACGACAGGAGACAGCGCGGCGCAAGCGATTCAAAAGGATGATCGCATTATCGCAGAAATCAATAATCGTCTTGGGATCGACTTAGAGGTTAGGGTTGTACCTGAGGCTAGCTTCGAGAAAGTTAACGTAGCCATGGCCACGGGAGATTATCCGGATGTTGTGACCATTAATTACCCTTCAGCCTCTCTCAGCCAATGGATTAATGAAGGTCTTGTTATTCCACTAAACGACTATCTTCCATCGATGCCGACGGTCAAGGAAACGCTCGAGCGAGATCTCCTATGGACGGCGATTGACGGTCAATTCTACGGATATCCTTTTATTGAATCACAGAGGTCCAATTATACCCTCGCTTACCGCTCAGATTGGCTTGAGACGCTTGGACTTGAGCCGCCACAAACATTAGATGAATTCCGTCAGGTGCTAAAAGCGATAACAATGGAAGATCCTGATCGTAACGGTAAAGACGATACGTATGGGATAACAGCTCAAAAGAGTTCGGGAGTTTTTGCGGATTTTAATTTTGTTCACTACGCTTATGGCCTCGAGCACGGGGACTGGGTGTTGAACAACCAGGGTGAAGTGGCACCAATCTTCGAGCATTCTGGCTTTAAGCAAGGATTGCAATATCTGAGTGAATTATGGCAGGAGAAGCTGATCGACCCTGAATTTCTTCTGAATGATACACAACAAAGAGAACAAAAATTCTATCAGGGTAAGGTTGGTTTTATGGGAACTCCATTATTTAGACATGTAAATCGACTGGAGACCAATTTACAGAAGGTGAATCCGCAGGGGAAGCTTGGTTATACTTCACCTCCTGCAGGACCGAAAGGCGATCGGGGTATGTCCTCTGAGAAGAAGAGTGGTCTATTTACTGCGGTTACAAGTGCGGCGAAAAACCCGGAAAAAGCAGCACAATTCATTGAATTTATGCTCTCTAAAGAAGGACGCGATCTGTTAGAGCTAGGAATTGAAGGTATACACTATACAAAAGAGGGCGATAAGGTCATCTACAATGAGGAAGAGCGTGCTATAGACAGCTTTGCTGCAAACGGTTGGGCTCATCCACTCGCTTGGGGAAGCGTCGTATGGCCGCTCACGAATAATTATTTACCTTTAACTGAGCCCCAGGCTGATCGTGCAAAAGAATCTGTTGAAATTGCTTCTAACAACGTAGTATCTAATCTTGTGGACAAAACAACGCAAGCAGAGATTGATCATGGTGGCGTACTAGATGAGCTGTTTAACCAGTACTATATCGATATAATAACAGGCAAAATGGAAATAGATGCCGGGCTTGCGGAGTTATCGAAGAATTGGCGTGATCAAGGCGGGAATGAAGTGTTGGAAGCCGTCCAAGAAGCGTATACGGCTCAGCAATAGGATGATTCTCACGTTAAATAGGGAGGAACTGTGTGATACATGACTTCATCAAAAGAAAATAAACCGAATATTGTATTTATTCTGAGTGATGACCAAGGTGCCTGGGCAATGGGATGCGCTGGAAATACGGAAGTTCGCACACCTTCACTTGACCGGTTGGCGGCAGAGGGGATGCGATTTTCTAGCTTTTTCTGCACCTCTCCCGTTTGCTCACCAGCACGCGCTTCTCTAATGACAGGACGCATTCCATCGCAGCATGGAGTACATGATTGGATTCGCTCCGGTAATGTAGGCGAGCGCCCAATCGAGTATTTACGAGATCAAACCGCCTATACCGAACTACTTGCTGCTGCGGGGTATACTTGCGGAATTAGCGGAAAGTGGCATCTTGGTGATAGCCTTCGCCCTCAGAAAGGCTTTTCACATTGGTACGTTCATCAGCAAGGTGGCGGTCCGTATTATGATGCGCCAATGATTCGAGATGGGGAAATGGTTACTGAATCCGGATATCTAACAGATGTAATTACAGATGACGCGTTGCATTTTCTAGATCAACAGGGCGATGATAGCCCGTTTTATTTAAGCGTTCACTTCACGGCCCCGCACAGCCCATGGATCGACAGTCATCCGCAGCATCTAATCGATTCTTACGAGGATTGCGAATTTGAATCATGTCCACAGGAGCCAAGACATCCTTGGTCGATTCCTACAGCCCCATGGGGAGAAGATTGGCGTGAGAATCTGAAGGGATATTACGCAGCGATAACTGCTATGGATGAGAATATCGGACGAATTATAGATAAGCTGGAGGAAAGAGGCTTGCGCGAAAATACGTTGATTTGCTTCTTGGGTGATAACGGCTTTAATTGCGGGCAGCACGGCATATGGGGCAAGGGTAACGGTACGTTCCCACAGAACATGTTCGATACTTCGGTTAAAGTACCCGCTATCTTCAGTCATCCGGGACGTATACCACAGGGGCTTGTCTGTGACCATTTGGTGAGCGGTTATGATTTTATGCCGACACTTCTGGAATACGTCCACCTAAATAATACGGAAGCAAACAGTCTACCAGGAAAGAGCTTCAACTCCCTGCTTGAGGGAGAGAATAACAGCACTAGCGTCAACGATCATATTGTTATCTTTGATGAATATGGTCCCGTACGCATGATCCGGACACGTGAGTGGAAATATGTTCACCGTTATCCATACGGACCACATGAGCTGTACGATTTGGTTAACGACCCGAATGAACGGAACAACTTGATTGACGATCCGGTCACTGAACAAAAACGCATCCGTATGAAGGCTCACCTGGAAAGTTGGTTTGTACGTTACGTTGACCCTGCAATGGATGGAGTTCGCGAGCCTGTGACCGGTTATGGGCAAGTCCAATTGGCAGGAGTCAAGGGAGAGGGCCAGCAAGTCTATTCTGATCAATGAATGAAGCTATAGTTTGAGAGGAGTAACATATGCCTAAGAGATATCGTTACCAATTCAACCTGCTTAGCGACAATGCAAATGACGGGAATCCCTCGACACGTTGGGCCGCAAGCAGTGGTGCCTTGTCGCAATGGTGGCAAGTGGATCTTGGTCAGGTGAAGTAAATTAATCGAACGAACATTAATTTTAAATGACAAGAAACTCGAAAATACGGTTATAAAATTCAAGTATCTACTGATAACGAAACCTTTACGCCTGTGGTATCAGATACACTATCTGTTACTCTCGGAGATACCGTAAATCTTTTTGAAACCGTAAATGCAAGGTATGTACGAATTACAATCAGTGGTGCAACACCATCAAACTTCTGGGCTTCCATTAGGGAAGCAAGCGTCTTTTATGATGCAGAGCCGACTCCTGAAATATACTAGACGTTATCAAAATACCTTGCTACTCAGTCTACATATGGTTCACTCTACCGTTCAATTCTAAGGTAGAGTGAACCATATATACTAGAATTTTATGTAAAATAGATTATAATGATATGTAATTTTGCTTACATTTAACATACTCTTATGTTTTAGTGATATAACAGTAAGAAACAGGGTGACCGTGTTCTACTATAATGAGTCGATTGTTTGGCCGAACATACATACACATTCTCCGAAAGGTTGTGATTTCATGTTGAATTATACGAATACCACCAAAGAACTCTTTGAAAGCGGTATCGATACAGCAATTATCTCGATCGGCGCTACTGAACAGTTTGGTCCTTATTTGCCTATGCATTTGGATAATTTAATCGCTGAAAGATATGCTGAAGTATATGGCAGAGCGTTAGGTGCTTATGTACTCCCTACTCTACCTTTTAATACTTCTGAGGAACATGCGAACTATAAAGGAACGGTAACCATTAGTCCGAACTTAATAACAACCATGATAGAAGAAATTATGGCCGGGTTAATGAGACAAGGATTCAAGAAGTTTGTTATTTGCTCAGGTCATGGCGGTTCTTATTGGGAAGGGGCATTCATTAAGCACATTAATTATAAATATCCTGAAATAATAGTCATTCATCCTCATCATCATCATGATGCATGGTCAGTTGCCATTCAAGCAGCAGAATTAGAAGGATTAGATGAAATGCACGGAGGTTTATTGTCGGTATGTACTGCCATGTGGCTGTGCCCCGATAAGGTCAAATTAGAATCGATGGGATCGAATATACCTAGTGAAAATAAACAATACGCTGATTTTATGGGCTGGGATAAGTTAACCTCAGACGGGTGTTGGGGTAATTTTGATCCAGAATTATATACTCCGGAAGAGTTAGCTCTTAAGGGAAAGATATTTTGGAGTACCTTTATGGAGAGAAAAGCCGAAGGGCTTAAAGAACTTTTAGAAGATGCGTATAACAGAAAGACTCAAGGTGGAAAAACCTGTAAAAAGTCAGAACTTAGGAGAAGACGATATGAACCAATTAATTAATGAAGCTGTCATAAAACTAGCAGAAAACATTCAATTACCTGAAAGGGTATTTCATATTGATGATTTACCTTGGGTTCCTTTTGATGAAGGAGAAGAAGAGGAAGTTAACTGTTATTTTAAACCTCTAAGATTTGATCTTTCTACGGGGACTTGGACGTACCTTTTTAAAATAAAAAGCAATAAAGTATTGACCCCTCATCGTCATACGGGTGGTTCAGTTATTGGTTACAACATACAGGGACAATGGAGATACGAAGGGCGTAACTGGACCGCGAAACCAGGGACTTTTATTTTTGAGCCTCCAGGAGATATACACACTCTGATTACTGAAGATGAAGAGGTCATTACATTATTCATCTTAGGTGGTTCACTTCAATATTTTGACGCAAATAATAGAGTTATTGGTCAGGATGATATCTATACCGTATTAAAGAAGTATAAGGACTATTGCAATGAAAAAGGAATAGAAATAGTGGATGATCTTATTTATTGAATTGTACTCTGAAGGCTTAGACATCGTATAACAATGTAATTTCAATGTGGACTAACTCTGGGGAGTACCTTTCAAGCATTAAAGGTGGTGTTTATTTTGCGGTTATTTTATAAAGAGTCAGGTGATTTAGAAAATCCTCTCATTGTTTTTTTACATGGGGGAGGAGTCAGCGGTTGGATGTGGGAGAAGCAATTGGAATGCTTTCATGATTATCATTGCTTAGTTCCGGACTTACCTGGACATGGCCTCAGTTCAAAAATGGAATTTTCTATTACTAGCAGTGCGGAAGAAATATTGAGTTTAATTCTAGCGAAAGCACAAGGTAAAAGAGTGATTCTAGTCGGATTTTCTTTAGGTGCACAAATCGCTATTAAAATACTCAGTCTGAATCCAGATCTAGTAGATTATGCAATAATAAACAGTGCACTTGTTAGGCCTGTTCCATTAGCTACTAAAATTATTAATCCTACGATCCGTTTAACGTATAGGTTAACTAAAAATCGTGCCTTTTCGAAGATTCAAGCTAAACAGTTATATATCGGAGATCAAATGTTTGAGACGTATTATAAAGAAACAACGGATATGGAGCGGAACACTCTTATCAAAATTCTTGAAGAAAACATGTCTTTTCGTATACCGAAAGATTTCAGTAGGTCTAAAGCAAAGATTTTAATTACGGTTGGAAATCACGAAAAACAAATAATGAAAAAATCTGTATCAGATTTATTAGACAAAAATATGAATTGTAAAGGGTTAATCATACCGAGTGTTGGTCATGGGGTATCCCTTGCTTTACCTGATTTATTTAACAAGATGGTTGATGCTTGGATTCATGACAGAGAATTACCGAGTAGTCTGATCCCTGTCACACGGTAATGGAGTAAAAGAGTCATGGAAGCCTTTTTTGTATGGGAGGAATAGTGGAAATGTATTTTGTTCTAGGAATGATCCTGAGTGCGGTAGTTTTTTTGCTTCTTACGTTAACTAGTGGAGAAATGGGAGGACTCATTTTTTTATTCATACTAGCTGGTTTAATAGGATCTCTGTACGGTGAAAATCAAAAATTAAAAGAGAGAATAAATAATATAGAAAAGTTCCATGGGATAGATGAAGCAAGTGAATTAAACATGGATGATGAAGAAATTGAAAAAGAATTAGAACAATATATAGAACCGAGAGAAAATAATAATTAATGGAGTTGAATGCGGACTTGTAAGGAAGGAGACGAAATGAAGAATAGCCAATTATCGATACCAAGTACCTTAGTCAATTTATCAGAATTAATTAAAACGACAAAAATTGATAAAGGAAGACATTATCAATCGCTGTATATAGCTGTATATATTAGAATTTAGTAATTCTGCAAAGTACGTACTGAAAGTAAAGAACATTAATGAGTATGGTAGTTTATTACGTGAAGCAGAAAGACTAAAATGGGCACATAAAACCATTCCAACTCCTAAGGTAATCGGTTACCAGGTGGAGAATGGTAAGGAATACTTAGTTATGACTTATATAGCAGGATCTACTTCTGAAGAGTATCAGCAAAAAGAAGGACAAAAAAGTCTAGGTTATATTTTGGGAGAAGGCTTAAGAACAATACATAATGTCCCCATTAACCATTGCGATTTTACTGATTTATTATCAGATAAACTAATTGATATGGTGAAAATGAATATGAATGAAAGAGAGAGCGAAGTCAGAGTTGCTATTTACAACATATTTCCCAATCTTACAATGGAGCAACTAATTGACTTTTTAGAGTAGAATAAAGCACCTGTAGATGAATTAGTTTTTACCCATGGTGATTATGGCTCTGGGAATGTGATGATCAATGATGGCCGCATTGAAGCATTTATTGATTTGGGGGATTCAGGTATATCAGATCCCTATTATATCTGAGTTGAATGAGAGCAGAATGAAATTTCATCTTATTATCGACACTTTATTATTGTAATTCTATCGCAGACGTCCTATAACCAATTACAAGGGAGAGGGTTGCTATATTTCTAGTTTATTGGCGATATTTTCTCTATGTCATCGATCATAAGTTAAATGTATTGATTGAATGCTGGAAAGAAGGATTATATATCGAGGGCATCGTACATGATATGTCTAAATTTTCACCTAAAGAGTTTGCTCCTTATGCACGTAAATTCTATTCAAATCAAAAAAATGAGAATATAGAATTAGCGTGGAGATATGCATGGCTGCATCATCAAAACCATAATAAACACCACTGGGAATACTGGATCGTAAATAAAGACACTAAAGAAGCTTTACCGATGCCTAAGAAATATATGATCGAAATGGTTTGTGATTGGAGATCGTTCTCAAGAAAATGGGGACGTAAGGTTAAAGACTCTAATTTGGTAGAAAGAATGGTGAACTCTAACAACATCATATTACATCCAGATACTAGGGAAGAACTCGAAAGATTCATAAAGAAAAAATAACATCAAACATAAAGCTATATATAACCGTTTTAAAACATAAAAGGAGTATTATATGAAACGAATATTTATCATTATTATTAGTGTGTTCTTACTAGCCGGATGTTCAAAATCGAAAACAGAATCATTAATTGATGAAGTTAAGCAATTAGATAATGAGAACTCCGTTGTAGATGTACTGGTAAGCAATCTGGATCCTTTAGGGAACAATGCTGAGTTACAATTCTCAGTTCGAAATGATAAAGATGGTTTTGAGGGAAATTTAATATTTGATGTAATCGACGAGATATTTGATCTTGAAGAAGTTATTACTACAAAACCAGAAATACCTGAATATAACACCGGTTTAACTTTCTCGGCACAAAGAAAAGAAGACTTGAAGCTTTATGAAATCCAAATGATGGTCGATTCTGAATTGAAATATGTAAAGTTGTTCAATGTTCAGTCTGAGAATATAAAGGTAGATTACAACAAATTTTATCATTTAACTGAAACGCTCAAAGCGAATATTCAAGAAATTATAAATTTTGAAAAATAACATAAAGATCCTGTTCAAAGGGAAGGTCAGCAGATGAACGTCGCCATTATGAAAGCTGCTCTAAGCGATAGAACATTGATAGAGAATTTATTGCAGTTATATGTCTATGATTTTACGGAATATACGGATGCTTCGATTGGTGAAAATGGTGTATATCAAATTATGCCGGATTTTGAATCGTACTGGTCGGATGAAAGTAGTCAACAAGCGTATGTTATTAAAGCGAATGGTGAAATCGCAGGGTTTATGATGACGAAGGAAAAAGATGAGACTCAGAGCGATCATGTTCTGTCTCATTTTTTTATACTTCGAAAGTTCCGAAGAATGGGAGTAGGCAGAAAAGCAGCTGCTTGCTTATTAAAAGGCTCTGATCGAGCATGGGAGTTATGTCAGCTGGAAGGTAATATTCCCGCGCAGAAGTTCTGGGATCAGATCATAGACGAAGTATCTTACGGAGAAGTAAAGATAAAAAGAGAAAACGGAAGAAGATATCAAAATTTTATTTGTAAGTAGAGCGTATTGATGACTGAAAGATCAAACCGACTTAGGAGGCTAATATATTGCAGGGTTACAATGTTCTCATGGTATATAGTTATGATTTACATAAAGTTCTTATGTGCAGACGCTTAAGAGAGCCTTATAAAGGGCTTAGTAATTTTGTTGGCGGTAAGATTGAATCTGGAGAAAGCGGTATGGAAGCGGCATATAGAGAGTTATTAGAAGAGACAGGGATACCTCAGGAAGCTATTGTATTACATCATTTGATGGATTATAAGTACTATTTACAGGATTGTTATGTGGAGGTTTATGTGGGTCAATTAAAGTACGATGTAGAAATCTTTGGTGACGAGAATGATCTATATTGGTCCGGTTTAGATGAAGATTTTTTTGATATGTCGTTATTCGCAGGTGAGGGAAATATAGGACATATGATTGAACAAGTGAAAATGTATGAAGATAAAATATTCAATGTACATACTGATAAATTGCATATGTAAGAGAAGGGCTAATTAAAAATAACAAGAAAAATCAAACACAAAGGGAGTTATAAAAGATGCCAATTTGTATAAATCAAAAAGGTGATATTTTTGAAGAGATTATTGATCTGCCCGAAGATAGAATTGATCAATTGACATTAAATCACCCGATAACTCATGCATTAGTAGTAGCAAGAAATAGAGATGGTTTTTTACTACTATTTAATCACTGGAAACAAAACTGGGAACTCCCGGGTGGGGTTCGTGAAGCAGGAGAAAGTCTTAGAGCTTGTGCATTACGAGAGATGCTGGAGGAAACGAATCAAATACCAAGGAGAATCGATTTCAGAGGGTTAATGAAATTCAAATTAAAGAATGGAAAAACAGAATACGGCGGTCTTTTTAGTGCAGATATTGATAACGAAAGACCATTTTTAGATAACGAAGAAGCGGAGAAGATGATCTACTGGGATTTACATACGGACATAGGATACATAGATGAAATTGACAAGGAACTGTTGAAATACTACTAGGCCGAATTGGGCACAACTCTAATGGATTTTCAAATGAATATCCCGTAGGAACGAAACTGTATAAAATAAGAGGAATAGATACAGCAGAGAATATTGCAATTGAATCAGAGCAAGGACGGTACATAAACGCTAAAAACAACGGCAAATACAAGGGTAAATGAACCTGATCACGAATCGAAGAGGGTGAACGATATGAGGGATTGTTATGAACTGCATCATGTTATTATTGAAGAATCTACGATTGGCAACTTACAAGCTGCCATGGAGAAGAATGAACTTAGTTCCAGAGACCTTGTTATGTATTACTTGCACCGAATTGCAGCCTATGACCAAGATGGTCCAAATATAAATTCAGTTATGGAAATAAACCCTGACGCGTTTTTCATCGCGGAGGCATTAGATTATGAAAGAAAAACCGTGGGGGTTAGAGGACCATTACACGGAATTCCAGTTCTGCTTAAGGATAATATAGAAACAAACGATAAAATGCGTACAAGTGCTGGGGCAATTGCTTTGGAGAATCATATCAGTTCAAGAGATTCTTTTCTTGTTCAGAAGTTAAGAGAAGCGGGTGCTGTTATTCTAGGAAAGACGAACATGACAGAATGGGCTAATGGGATGTCTACGGAGATGTGGGCGGGATACAGTTCAAGAGGAGGACAAGTCCAAAACCCCTATGGTGACTTTTTTGCGGGAGGTTCAAGCACAGGTTCTGCTGCAGCGGTAGCAGCAAATTTCACTACGGTTTCAATAGGGACCGAAACTTCTGCATCCATATTAAGTCCCGCTATTCAGAATTCGATCGTGGGTATAAAGCCGACAGTTGGACTGATCAGCCGTTCGGGGATCATCCCTTTTTCTTATTCACAAGATACCGCGGGTCCTATGGCGAGAACGGTTACGGATGCAGCCATCTTACTGGGTGCACTCACAGGGAAAGATGAGAATGACTCCGCAACCTGGAAAAACCCAAATTCGAATCTAGACTATACGACGTTTTTAGATGGTGATGGATTAAAGAATGCAACCATAGGTATCTTCAGAAATGTACATATAGATCGGTATCGTGATGCAGATGAATATGATGCGGAATTGTTTGAAGATGCGGTAATAAAGTTACAACAAGCGGGCGCCAATATTGTAGAAGATATAGAGATCCCATCGTTTCATAGAGAGTGGGGATGGAACAAGATAAATTACGAGTTTAAACATAGTGTTGAAAATTACCTACGGAGTCTTCCGCCTCATATTCCGGTCCATTCTCTTCGTGAACTGATTGATTGGAACGAACAGAACGCTGAAAGGGCACTCAAGTATGGACAAAATCTTTTAGAGCATAAAGAACAATTAGACAATCCACTCAAGAATTCAAAATACATAGTAGAAGTGATATCTGATTTATACCAATCACAAAATAACGGTATTGATTACGCAGTAAATAAGTATGGTCTAGATGCAATCCTTTTTCCATCTTATGTAGGTGCAGATATCAGTGCTAGAGCAGGCTATCCTTCGATCGCAGTTCCTGCGGGTTATAAAGACAGCGGAAGACCATTTGGAATTACCTTTGCAGGTACAGCATTCAGCGAACCTACTCTGATTCGTATCGCATTTGCATTTGAGCAATTTACTGCATGTAGAAAAAAACCGAACCTGTAGGCTCTATCCCGAATCTCCATCTTCATAAAAAGGAGGAAGTCTATGATAAAGCGTATATTATCAATCATACTAATCATATCATTGGTACTAATTGAGTTAGGATCATTTCACTCTTCAAAAGCTTATGCTTGTAGTTGTGCCTTTGTTGAGGCAAAGGAGAAATTAGAACTCTTTTCTGCAGTATTTGAAGGGACAGTCATTGATATAGGGGAAACGAAGAGTTCTTCCCAGTATAGTCAGGTGCGAGAATATACATTTGCTGTGGAGAGAGCATGGAAGGGTGTTAAGGATAAGAATATTACCGTCTTCAGTCTAGATGGCGGTTCAAATTCATGTGGTTTTCAGTTCAGTAAAGATCGAACCTATCTTGTGTATGCGAGTCAGGATAAAGATGATACGCTGGTAACGAGTCTTTGCAGTAACAACCTTCTAAGTTCGGAAGCAGGAGAAGATCTAAAGCAATTAGGAGCCGGACAGCTCATAAATAGTAATAATGAAGAAGACATTCCATCCTCAGTTACTCTATATATCATTTTGTCTCTCATTTTATTATTAATCATCGTAGCGGTATGGAGGATTAGAATAAGAACAAGGAAATGAGGTTATCTGTTACCGCTTGAAGGAACCGTTCCATCTCCAGCGAATTACAGATTGTTGATAACGTTTTCAAATTGAGTGGATATGGTGAGGATGAATTATGAAAAATCGTTTCCGATTTTCTTTGCGATTCAAATTTATTACCGGATTCTCGTTGATTATGGTGCCACTTGTCTTGTTCCTTTACTTCAACAACGTCTATGCTATGGGTGTCGTGCGGGATCAGGTCTCTCTGACGAATCGCAATTATGTTATTAAGAATGTGGAAGAAAATGAACGGATCCTGAAGGAAACGAATCGATATTTATACAGTCTGGGAGAACAGGACCCTGATATCATTTCGCTATTTTTCTTGCCGTATGGAAGCGGTGATTACACAATTGCCAAGCAGCGGATTGTCAACAAGTTCAGAACGGATCTCGGATTTTATGATCTGCTGGATGGTTTATTTCTATATGATATCGTCCATCAGGACACGGTCCTTGCTACGCAAAATGGATATGATGAAAAAATCACAGCGATTGAAGAACTGATGCCGGAGGCTTCTCGTAGAAGTGCTAATGTTCCTACGTATAAGTGGGAGATTGTTCAGATCAAAGATCGTTATCATCTCGTGAAAACGGTGCGAATTAATGAGCAGTTTATTGCCGGGGCATGGGTACCAATAGACAGTCTCAATCAGCGGGTCCACAGCACAGAATGGGGAGAAGGCGGCGGCTCGGTAATTTTATCAAATCGGGGAACTCCATTATCCAGCACGGAAATACCAGGGGAAATCGTACGACTGGCTTCACAAAATAAATCAGCCCTCACTTCGTTATATCAGGTCGTGGAACAAGGTGAAGAACATGAACGTTATCTAATGATCGGCGTACCTGCTCATGAGGCAGTCATTAACTATGTGGTCATGTTGCCAGAGTCGAGTATTATGCGCAACTTGCCTGCATTCCAGCAGATTATCCGCCTGCTCCCTTTTGCCGCATCCATTTTACTTCTTCTGGTGCTCTTCTTTCTAAGACAAGTTCTGTTCAAACCAATGAATACACTGATCCGAGGGATGAAAAAGGTCAGCCGAGGGGAACTGGATGTGAAACTCGGTCCATCGTCTTCTCCAGAATTCACATTTGTAACGGAAACCTTCAATCAGATGACCGCAGAGGTACAGGACTTAAAAATCGGTATGTATGAAGAGCAACTCCGTGTTCAAGAGGCGGAACTCAAACAACTACAAATGCAAATCAATCCTCATTTTTATTTAAATTCACTTCATATTATTCACAGTTTAGCAGCCTTGCATAAAAATGATCTAGTTCAGAAAATGGCAGAACACCTAGCTGGTTATTTTCGCTTCAGCATGCAAGCCGACCGCAGCTTAATTCCTATCAAAGACGAACTAAAACATGTAGAGAACTATCTTGAAATTCAAAAACTGCGATTTCCGCATCGACTACAGTACGAGTGGGAACTAGACCCAAGATGTGAAGAAATCCTTCTTCCTCCTTTAACCCTTCAGCCCTTTGTTGAGAATAGTGTGCTCTACGGTTTCAAGAAGGGAAGAGATATACTCTGTATTACGATAAGGGTCATCTATTTACCAGAAGAGGAACAGCTCTTGATACGGATTCAGGATAATGGTTCGGGTTTCCCAGAAGATGTGCTTGCCAGGCTGCAGGAGGGTGAATATACGCCCGAGGAAAAAACGGGGAAAAGTATTGGCATCTGGAATGTACAGCATCGTCTACGGAAAATGAAAGACGCGAATGCAGAGCTTTATTTTGATAATGAAATCGGCGGCGGAGCGGATGTGCAGATAAAAATGAACTGTCATAGTCAATTACCACCAGGGGAGGAGATAACGAATGTACAGCTTGCTCATCGTGGATGATGAATATTATGCAGTTGAAGCTATGCTGCATGCTGTGGATTGGAAAGGAATCGGTATTGATCATCTCTATACAGCGATGTCAGCGGATGAAGCTCGAAGCGTACTCATCAACAACCAGATTGATATTATGATCTGTGATATTGAAATGCCGGAAGAAGACGGATTATCTCTTCAGATCTGGGTTCAGCAGCATGCAGCACAGGTGGAGACCATTTTTCTGACGGGTCACGCCGAGTTTTCGTATGCACAAAAAGCGATTCAGCTGCACAGCTTCGATTATCTCTTGAAGCCTATTGCTTCAGCCAGCTTAATGGAAACTGTCAAACGAGCATTAGAAAAACGAATGCAGAACCTTGAGTTCACTAAATTAACTGAAACTTATGAGGCTTATGCAAAAGAAGATCAATCCTGGAAACCAAAGCGAATGACCCGATTCTGGAAAGATCTCTGTTCTTCTCGTTATCCCATGAATGAAGCGAAAATTAAGGAATTAAAGTTAATCTATCATGTGGATATCGATCCAGGGACCTTCATTCTGCCAATATTGTTTCGCGTGGAAGCATGGCTAAGAAAGTTCCCTGATAAAGACCTTGATATTATGGAGTTTGGACTGTGTAATGCGGCGGAAGAATTCGTTCTGAATGGGAGTATGGGTGATGCCATAGCGGATCAGCGCGGTTATGTTCTCGTCTTGTTATATGCTTCTGATCCGCCCCCGCAAGTTCCAGATACACTGGAACTCACTTGTAAGGATTATATGGCTAGGTGCACTGCATATTTGTCATGCCGTTTGTCCTGCTACATTGGGGAATGGACATTGCTAACGAATATGCCGGAGTCTTACCGAAAGTTGAAGCAGGTCCACAGGCATAACGTGGCAGGCAGTGACGGAGTTCATTACATGCTGCCGAGTTTAGAGAAACAAGCCTCTACATCTGAGCTTATCCCTCTGCCGTGGGCATCTGACATATCACTACTTATGGAGACAGGAAAGATAAAGGAAGTATTATATAAAGCAGACGAACTCATTGATTGGATCGAGGATCAAAAGTATGTATCAGCAGAGCTTTTGCAATCTTATTATCATGCAATGCTCCATTCCATTTACCCTTTACTTCATAAGAAAGGCATTTCGCTTCATCGTATTTATCCTGCAGAAGAACCACTGGAAGCAGATGTAACGAGATCCTTAGCCGCACTTCGGGAGTGGGCACATGATCTCATCTCTCGAGTGGGCCTACTGCTTCATCCGAACGGAGAGGACACGCACTCAGTAGTAAAACAGGTATGTCTATATATTGATGCGAGGCTGGAATATGATCTGGGGAGAGAAGAAATCGCGGAATTCGCCCGGTTTCATCCAGCTTATCTATCAAGACTTTTTAAGAAGGAAACAGGGATCTCCCTTAGTGACTATATTCTTCAAGCAAGGATAAAAAAAGCACAAGAGCTACTGCTGAACACAAACTCTACAGTTACAGAAATAGCAAGCAAAGCAGGTTATGTAAATTACACTCATTTTACTAAAATGTTTAAGAAATATACGGGTCTTACTCCCCAGCAATACCGTAGACAGAACGGGAATAAGACAGATAAAGAGCGGACGCTGTGAGCGTTTCGCTTTTTTTTATACCAGATGTCATCAAATGACACAATAAGAGGTTACGATACCGAGTATTTGGTTGGCGGCTTGAATCTTATAATGAAGTTAACCACTGAAGCGAGAGGGTGAACAGTGAACTTATACAAAGAGGGAAAGGTGTAGAGCAATGCCAAAGCCGATAAAGAAAAAGAAAACCATGCTGTACAATCTGGGCAAATACAAAGTGCTGTATCTCATGTTTTTGCCAGGGGTTGTGTTTCTGCTGATTAATAACTATTTGCCGATGTTTGGAGTCATTATCGCATTCAAAAATGTGAACTACACGGACGGGATTCTCGGAAGTCCTTGGGCTGGACTGGAAAATTTTAAGTATCTGTTCGGCACATCGGATGCGTGGGAAATTACACGGAACACACTGGCGTACAATGTTGTGTTTATTCTGCTGAATCTGGTGCTCGGCGCTGGTCTTGCTATTTTGCTGAGTGAAGTAAAAGGAAGATTTACTTCTAAGTTCTATCAGTCGGTCATGCTGCTACCATACTTTCTATCCATGATCGTGATTAGTTATCTGGTACTCGCTTTTCTAGGAAAAGACTCGGGGTTCATGAACACAAGCTTTCTGCCGTTCTTTGGCAAGGAACCTATAGACTGGTATTCTGAACCGGAATACTGGCCGTATATTTTACCCTTTGTGAATACCTGGAAAAACATTGGATACTATGTGGTCATCTATCTGGCAGCTGTCATCGGAATCAGTGAAGAGTATTATGAGGCAGCCGTACTTGATGGTGCGAGTAAGTGGAATCAGGTTCGCTTTATTACAGTCCCGTTCCTTTATCCACTGATGATCGTCATGACCTTACTGCAGATCGGCCGTATTTTTTATGCGGATTTTGGTTTGTTCTATCAGGTTCCGCTCGAATCCGGCGCTCTGTTCCCAGTAACGAATGTACTTGATACCTATGTCTATCGTACGTTCCTCGTCGGTGGTGACATTGGTATGTCTTCAGCAGCGGGGCTGTACCAAGCGGTTGTCGGTTTTGCACTTGTGCTGCTGTCCAATTCCATTGTTCGTCGTATCAATAAGGATAACGCACTATTTTAGAAGGAGGAGAGTTCTTTGCATATGGGTCCCACCGATAATCCGCTTCATGTCTCCAAACGATCAGGAGTTGTCATTCATGCTTTTTTCATCTTCTATGCAGCTCTGTGTATCTTGCCACTCATACTTGTGCTCTCTATCTCGTTATCCGATGAAACGACGGTCATTGCGAATGGATACCGGTTTATTCCAGAGACATTTAGTGTAAGCGCTTATGAATTTTTGTTCAAAGATATGGATCAGATCATTCGATCGTATGGAGTATCTATTTTCGTTACGGTCGTGGGTACTGTGATCAGCGTTGCCCTTACGGCTTGTTATGCTTACCCGCTTTCCAGAAGTGATCTGCCGTATCGTGGATTCTTCGCATTCTTTATTTTCTTCACGATGTTGTTTAATGGCGGTTTGGTACCCTGGTACCTGGTCTATGTGAACTTGCTGGATCTTAAAAATACCATATGGGTATTGATCATGCCGATGCTCATGTCACCGTTTTTTGTGCTCGTCATGCGTACCTTCTTTTCAAGTTCGATTCCAATGTCGATTCTGGAGTCGGCCCGTGTGGACGGCGCAGGGGAATTTCGTACCTTTGTAAGGATTGTTCTTCCTCTGTCTCTGCCGGTACTTGCAACGGTTGCCTTATTCAGCACACTGAATTATTGGAACGATTGGTATCTCAGCATGATCTTTATTTCTGACAATAAAACGATCAGTCTTCAGTATCTCATGTACCGAACACTGCTTGATATCCAGTACCTTACTTCGAACTCCAATGTGGCTTCGCAGATTTCTTCACAGGGAGGTATGCTGGACCTGCCGAATAAGACTTTGCAAATGGCTATGGCTGTTGTTGGGATCGGACCGATTGTCCTCGCATATCCTTTCTTCCAGCGTTATTTTATCAAAGGGCTGACCGTCGGTGCGGTAAAAGGCTAGATAATGAAACAGAAGTCCGTACGGAAAATGATAAAAAGAAAGTCTGGTCAGAATTAGAACAAGGAAGTTGTATAAAAAAGAATTCATTTCTAAATGCGTAAATTATATAAGGGAGGTCATGTCATGACCGGGTTTCAAGTCGGACGATTAGTCAAACGGAAAAGATCCATTATTTTGGCAACATTCACTGCATTTGCACTGGTTCTCAGCGCATGTTCGGGAGGTGGAAGTACTGCACCAACGGATGAGCCTAAGACGGGTGGAAAAGCGGAAGTGAAAACGGAAAAGTCCTATGAAGTATCTTTGTTCTACCCAGGGACACCGCAGAAAGATGTAGAGAAAGTACAGGCCGAGATTAATAAATATATAGAACCTAAAATCGGAGCCACACTGAAAATTAACGCGATTGACTGGGGACAATGGGACAATAAGCTCAATCTCATGATCTCGTCTGGTGAGAAATCAGATATTATTTTTACGGCAGCATGGCAGAATTACACCGTGAACGTTGCTAAAGGTGCCTTCTTACCATTAAACGATCTGCTGGATAAAGCCGGTCCGGACATCATTAAGAACCTTGACCCTGCATTCCTGGAGGGATCGAAGGTTGATGGGAAGAATTACGGTGTTCCTACCAATAAGGAACTAGCGGCAACTCGCGGTGTACTCGTTAGAAAAGATTTGCTCGAAAAGTATAACCTCGATATCACGAATGTGAAGACTTGGGCCGATCTTGAACCGCTGCTTAAAACGATTAAGGATAACGAACCTAGCGTAACTCCGTTTTATATGTCCAATTCTACTGGCAACGGACTATTAGATAACCTGGATTGGGACTATCTTGGTGATGCATCCGTTCCTGGCGTCATTCGCAAAATCGGTTCTGACACGACGGTGATGAACGAAGTGGAGACCCCTGAATTTAAAGAAGCAGCTGCACTTGCTCGCAAGTGGTATGAAGCTGGATATATTAATAGTGACTCTGCAACTTCTACAGTATTCCCGAAAGATCAGGCGAAAGCCGGCAAAGTCTTCATGTGGACAGACGGAATGAAACCCGGAAAAGACAAGGAAGAAGAGAGCTATGTTGGCTTCCCGCTGACTCAGATCGAACTTACACAGCCTACGATTACCACAGGAGATGCATCGGGAGCCATGCTTGCTCTGTCTCGTACTTCGGAGAATCCAGAAAAGGCAATGGCAGTCATTAACCTGCTTCATTCTGATCCGTATGTGAATAATTTGCTCAACTTTGGTATTGAGGGCGAACACTATGTGAAAAAAGAAGGCAGCGAAAATATCATCAGCCTGCCTGAAGGCACAGATCCAAACAACCGGACCTACAACCCAGGAGCACAGTGGCAGCTCGGCAATCAGTTCCTGAACTATCTATGGGACAATGAAGATCCTGAAAAATGGGCGAAATTCAAAGATTTTAATGCAAGAGGTGTAAAATCACCAGCACTCGGATTTACGTTTAACAGCCAGTCTGTCAAAAATGAGATTGCTGCGGTGAATAACGTCAACAAGCAGTTTAAACCAGCACTTACTTCCGGGGCAGTAAATCCAGATGAAATGATACCAAAATATGCTGAGAAATTGAAAGCTGCTGGGATCGAAAAGATTATTACAGAGAAACAAAAACAGCTCGATGCCTTTTTGGCAGGCAACTAGTCTTAAACCGTGATTTTCATAGAAGAACTGTACCCGAGAATGTGGGTACAGTTCTTTTTTTATCAAACTTACCAGGGTATACAAGATCATAGTTTGGCCGAATTATTTTCACAAATATCGTGTTATTGCTTCCATATTCACAGTATGGGTTGTAAACTATTACATGTTTACCAATGACTCACATTAGGGAGTGGCATAAACAGATGGGATTATCTATGGAATTATCAGGCATATGGAAGCTGATGCATTATGATGTAGGAGAAAAGAAACCGATGGAACTTGCTGCGCCAGGTTTTGATGATAGGTTCTGGGTAGGCGCAAGTGTTCCGGGAGATGTGCATACAGCGTTAATCGAGCGGGGAATCATTGATCCCCCGTATTATGGTCATAACGATATCAAGAGTCGCTGGGTAGAACAAAAAGAGTGGTGGTACCGAACGACTTTTACGCTAAGTGAAATTAGCGGTAAAGGCGAACGAACGGAGATTCATTTCGAAGGATTGGATACGTTTGCGAGCGTGTATGTGAATGGACATGAAATAGGAAAAACCGAAAATATGCTGAGATCCTACCGTTTTGATATTACAAGGGTCATACGTAAAGGCTGGAACTCAATCGCAATTCGCTTCGATCCGCTGTCCATTCATTATCAAGATAAAGAATTGTTTGATTGGTCTTCGTACACGAAGGAGCGGCCATGGATTCGCAAAGCAGCAATGAACTATGGCTGGGATTGGGGACCACGTATGGTCACTGCCGGTATATGGGGAAAGGTCCATGTTAACCAGTACCGTAAGGCGCGGATTGAGAATGTGCAAGCAAGTACGATTCAAGCGGATCAAGATCTCGCGATTGTTCATCTTACGGCAAATGTAAAGAAATATCATAAAGAAGCAAATTGCTCCGTAATCATTGCACTAAAGGATCAAGATGGGAAGGTAGTGGATCAAGCTACAACCCCGGTGGAGGGTGGCAATGCTCATCTGGAGCTACGAATTTCGTCCCCACAATTGTGGTGGACTCATGATCTAGGAACACCTTATTTATATCAGCTTGAGGTTCGTCTTTTTGCCGAAGAAGAAATTCTTGATTCCTATGAAGAAGCCATCGGGATTCGTACTGTGGAGCTTGCACTGCAAGATGCCGAAGGCCGTGATGCTTTTGCTTTTATATTGAATGGGGTAAAAGTGTATGCCAAAGGCGCCAACTGGATTCCAGCTGACCACCTGATTGGCTCCATACCGGATCAGAAATATAAAGATCTGATTGATCTTGCTGCCTCCGGGCAGATGAATATGCTGCGAGTGTGGGCCGGCGGCATATACGAGAAAGATGTATTTTATGAGGAATGTGATCGCAGGGGAATTCTTGTGTGGCAGGATTTTGCTTTTGCTAATGCGCTCTTCCCCGACTTTAATCATGATTTTATGGAAAATGTCCGCGGCGAAGTGATCGATAATGTAATTCGTTTGAGAAATCATGCTTCCTTAGCGCTGTGGTGCGGCAATAATGAAATTGACTGGCTCTATGATATGAAGACCGCAAGCGGTGATATTACAAGCCCATTCTACGGAGAGAGCATCTATCACGAGTTAATTCCGGAAGTGCTTGAAGAACTGGATCCACACCGTCCCTATTGGCCGTCCTCTCCGTATGGAGCTAAAGACGGTTATGATGCAAACGATCCAGGCAGCGGAGATCGGCATAACTGGCAAGTGTGGCATGGATCTGTATATCCGCGAATGTCCGGGGAGGTTCCTGTACTGGATTACAGTATTCAGGGCGTGAGTTTTAAAAATTATAAACAAGATGATGCACTGTTCAGCAGCGAATTTGGAATGCATGCCTCGGCGAATCGGTATACGTTAGAAAAGAATATCCCGGAAGGACAGTTTTACTGGGGCAGTCCAGAAATGGCGTACCGTAACAAAGACACGAATCATCAAAAAGGGATTCTGCTGATGGAAGGGTATACGGGGATTCCTAAGGATATAGAGGAATATATGAATTTTTCCATGCTGACCCAAGCGGAAGGATTAAAATATGGAATCGAACATTTTCGGCGTAAACAAGCACGAAACAGTGGCGCGCTGGTGTGGCAGCTTAATGATAGCTGGCCTGGGACAAGCTGGTCGATGATCGACTATGAACTTCTGCCGAAAGCTTCCTTTTATTATGGGAAACGTTTCTTTGCTCCCATACTGTTGTCACTCGATTACGAACCAGGGGAAGCGTTAAAGGTCTGGCTGATTAATGATACGCTGGAATTATGTCAGGGAACTCTTGAGCTGAAAGTATTTACTTTTGATGGGGAAGAAGTCTATTCGGCTTCGATTGATGCAGTGGCAGAGGCTCAGTCTGCAAATTGTTATATCACGTTAGAAGAGGCGGAAGTACTCCGGGGTAGGCGGGCGGAAGAGGTTATAATTGAGCTGTCTTCGTCTACCATTGAGGTTCCAGTGAATCGTTATTATCTGCGGGATCCAAAAGAGTTAGTACTGCCAGATACAAACTTGCTAGTACAGGTGGATGAAGCTAACTCCGAGGTGACAGTAACCGCAGTTGGCACGTTGGCTCGTTTTGTAAAACTTGAACTGCCGCTAGGGAATGTGATTTACAGTGATAATTACTTTGACCTGCTGCCAGGGGAGCAAAAAGCAGTCCAGATCCATCATCGGCATGGGGCTGAAATACCTTGGTCCGCATTACGAGTCAGTGCGCTAAATGCTAGGGTCTCCACCATAAAAGATGGTTTGAAAATATAAGGAGTGTGTCGTGTGTCACATATGTTAGCTATAAATGATTATGATTCTTTAGATCCTGTGAGAGCCGACTGTAATCAATGTTTTGGATTATGCTGTACGGCTTTACCTTTTGCGAAATCTGCCGATTTTGCTTTTGATAAAGAGGGAGGCACGCCATGCACGAACTTACGCTCGGACTATCGTTGCGGCATTCATCAGGATCTAAGAGAGAAAGGATTAAAAGGTTGTACCGTATATGATTGTTTTGGTGCAGGTCAGAAGGTCTCTCAAGTCACATATAACGGCAAGGACTGGAAGAGTCATCCGGCAACTGCCGAAGAAATGTTTGCTGTGTTCCCCATCGTGCAGCAAATACAAGAAATGTTATGGTATTTACACGAAGCTCTTGCTCTTGAAGTGACCGCTTCTTTTCATAATGAACTTCGGGTTCAAATCGAAGAATGTGAACGACTGACTCGGGAAAGTCCGGAGAACATACTTCGAATAAATGTACCCGAGCTAAGAGCAGACGTGAATAAGCTGCTTATACTAACGAGTGACCGTGTTCGTTCCCAGATACAGAAGAAGAGTCCGAAAAAGACGCGAAGAAGTGATTTTATCGGTGCGAATCTTAAAGGTACGGATCTCGCAGGATCTGACCTCAGAGGCGCACTACTCATTGCCGCTGATCTAAGAGGGGCTGATATGAGAGTCACCGATCTGATCGGTGCAGATCTTAGAGATGCTGACTTACGTGGTGCGGATCTGACAGGCTGTATCTTTCTTACACAGGTCCAAGTGAATGCTGCTAAAGGCAATTCATCTACTAAACTTCCATCTTATCTAAAGATCCCAGCGCATTGGGTGAAGTAATGGAAATGAAATAGCTATTATTGTCGGGCCACAAAAACATTGTAACATTAGAAGCCGCTAATTTAGCGGCTTCTAATATTTATGTTATCAAGTTCTTTTTCAAAACACACTACCTTAATTATCGGAGTCGATATTGCATAATTCAAGCATGTAGCTCGAGCGCAAGAATGCCATTAACAAGATTCGCAAGTAAACAATGATAAAGAATGATCTGAATTACTTATAAGAGTTCGTTCGAATGTGTTCGAATTAACTGGTACAAACCAAAGCGTAAAGGATGGTAACCTATTAAATGGCTGCTGAATGCTACAGGGAAAGACGACAAGAACTTACTTGGTGAAGAAACTAAAATTCTCGATTTTCAAAGAAACCAAGGATTTTTTCTTAGCTAAAATAACGACTTGTTGGGAGAATATGTTTATGATAACATATTAAAGTTGTAACATATAAGTAGTAACATTTAAAACGAATTAATTATTCGGAGGTTATTAATGTTACTTCATGATGTTTTGGGCTTCAATATTAACAATACAGCCAGGGATGTAATCTTATTTCTAGGTAAGGAGTTTAGTCGTTACCGTATCACAAGTGAACTATGGACTGTTCTAAAGAGTCTAGAAGAGAAGGAAGGGATTATGTTAAGGAGCTGGTTAACAGAGTAAGAAAAGATCAAGCAAATGTAACAAGAATCTTAGATTTATAGGAACAGAGAGGCTATATAAAAAGAACTCCTAATCCAAAAGATAAAAGGTCTTCCTTGATTCTTTTAACTAATGAAGGAAAGAAGCTTACGGAAGAGTGAGTCCCTATTGATAAAAAACCGCAAGGAATAGCTATAGAGGAAATCAAGGATGAAGAACTAGACATATTTAAAAGTGTTTTAGCGAAAATTAGTCATAACGTAAAGAAAGAATTAAATAAGTAAGCGAGCTTATTTTCAGAAAAAAACACTAACTTTATCTATGAATGAAGCCTATATGACTGTATGTCTATACTAGTATTCTCTTGTCTGTTTTTTTTCTATTTCCTACATGAAAGAAAGAATGTATAGCAACAAGTTACAAGTATCTCTAGATATAAATCACTTAGGATAAGAGCAAGTTATCACATTATAATTTTTCTGACATAGGAGAGTACATATGAAAAAGTCGGTTACAAGACACAATTATTGGACATTGAGTATTTTCAATTTTGCATACCTGTTTACCTGGTCGGCAGCCATGTCGTTTTTCGTAATATGGTTGAGTCAAAACCTCGGCATCTCCGGTACTAAAACTGGTTTTCTATATTCAGCAAACGCTATTGTGGCCCTTGTTTTGCAGCCGCTGTTCGGGTACCTGTCGGATAAGCTTGGCTTAAAAAAACACTTACTGTATGTATTGTTCCTGATTCTGCTGCTGGTAGGCCCTTTCTTTATTTACGTTTATGGACCGTTACTGCAAAGTCATTTTGTAATCGGTGCCATTGTAGGTGCACTTTTCATTGGTCTGGTTTTTAACGCAGGCAACGGTGTCGTGGATTCTTATATGGATAAAGTGTCCCGCAAATACAATTTTGAATATGGTCGGGTACGGATGTGGGGTTCTCTTGGCTGGGCTGCTGCTACATTTGTAGCCGGGAGAGTAATCAACATCGATGTTAATCTGACTTTCTGGATCGCGTCTTTTTCAGCTCTCATCGCGCTGGTCTGTATCATGTTAACGAAGGTTGAAATATCAGATCAGGAGCTAAAGAGAACAGATTCACTACGATTTTCTGATGTTGCACAGTTGTTTCGCACCACAAAATTCTGGTTCCTCATGCTGTTTATGGTGGGTGTCGCTCAAATATATGAGGTGTACGACCAACAGTTCGCCACCTATTTTGTAGCTCAGTTCAGTACAGAAGCTGAAGGCAATCAATTCTTCGGCGACCTGGGAGCAGTACAAGTTTTTTTTGAATTCGTTTTTTTATTTGTAACGCCTTGGTTTGTCAACAAGACAACTGCCAAATGGGCGTTAGTTATTGCCGGAGCCATCATGTCCCTCCGCATTATAGGATCATCTATTCCGCTGGGGCCAATATGGATTGCAGCCATGAAAATGATACACTCTTTGGAGAAACCCATTATTCTTGTAGCCATCTTCAAATACATCGCAATTAACTTCGATCAAAGGTTGTCTTCAACTATGTATTTGCTATATCTTTTTATGGGTTCTCTGGTTGTATCCGTCTTCTCGCCTATCGTCGGACGTTTATATGAGGTGCTAGATTTCCCGACTACCTATGTCATTTTAGGAAGCATTTCAGGATTCTTCACCCTATTATCTTGTTTCACCTTGACAGCTGACAAACAAAATGGAGAACGATATTGGTCTCAGTTAGGAAAAAGCGAACGAAAAAAACAAACAGAGGAACCGAATTTAACCAATACATGATGTACCTTAGATAAAGGAATTTGTAAAGCTCTACATCAGATATACGTACATCAGTTGATCCATTTACTGCACCACTAGCTGTAGTATAGTCTAGATGAAAAACATGTCCAGATGCGGTTTCAAGATTAATAGTCCTAACATGTTTTGGACTAACAGTATGTGTAAACCCCTTATTAAGGATATGTGGTGATGTTATTATATTACCATATAAATCTATTATATAGTGTTATAACCTATAAATGTAAATTTGGATGTTGTGTCAATTACTCAACTGGAGTTACTAAAGGCATATCATTTAGATATGCCTTTAAAATCTGTTCATGATAACACCATTATATCGAAACTCACTTGTGATTCTAGTATTTGCACTAGAACTGCCTGATCCATTGAATGGTATTGTATCTACTGTGATCGTTACTCAAACAATTGTGGAAATAATAGGGGAGCTTATTTACGTGAGATTAGTCCAAAGTTAAATTCGACAAAAAAATAACAGGACCAACATCCGATTATAAAAAACTCGCTCTAAATTCTAGAGCGAGTTTTTTATAAAATATCATCAGTATAAGCTTTACTTTCGTATAAAAAACAACTTATGTTTTCACCAATAGTTTTTTGAAAGAGCTCCGGCGCTTTAGATACGGGGTTCTTCGTTATGTAAATGCACAAAACAAATCATTTATGAAGCATGATGAAAAAAGGGGAATATAAGAAAATATATAACAAATATTTCAATATAAGTTATAATTTAATGGTGCATATATATCAGTGAGTAGTCTATATGTGCGAAGTTCGCAAATAGTTGTTATTACAGGATATTTACGAAGTTCATAGATAAAGAAGTTATACGCAATTGATGAAAGGAGTAATAACATGATAATAACCAATGTAGAAATACAAGAAATGTCAGGGAACATGCTGGATATTTATTTTTATTATAATGATAGGAAATTTAGAATGAGGATTGAAATTATTAATGAGTTGGAGAATAAATACAGAACAGTGTCAGAAGCTTTTTTTGATGCAAACGGAATGATTTCATTTGAAGATATACAAAAGAATAAGGAGTACATACTAGGAAACTTAATAAATAAAGAACTTATTGGTTGTAGAAGAATATTCGATGAAGTAGAAGGAAGATATCAAATGATCGAAGAAATTCAGATTGAGATTACGAATGAAGCAGTTAAACATCTGTTAAGAAACGATTTTTAGTAATTCAGTGTAGCCATCAACTGCGTATAACATTATATTCACGCTGCGGGCATATGCCCTTGGTCCGACATTCGTCGGACACCCAGCGTACGCTGGGTCGTGAATACAGGAACGTTATCAGAAATTGGGGCAAAAATTATAAATAGGGAAGGTGAATTTTTTGAAGCCTTTTTTTCACTTTGATACAGACGAAACAAGACAAAGTTTACTCGCGCGAGCAAGGAACGTTGCGCTATGGGCAATTCAACAATATGAATTGGATTGGAATTGTATTCGTTTCATTCAATTGTCAGATACCATTACATACAAAATAGAAACCGTAACGAAGGAAAGTTATTTGCTTCGTATTCATTCAGAAAGAGTAAACAAAGAAGAAATCTTGTCTGAACTTGTTTTCCTGAATGAATTAGGGAAAATAAATGATTTGGTAGTGCCAGAAGGGATAAGAAGTCGTAGTGGATCTTATATTTTTGAGTGTGAAACTGATGAGGGATATCGGAAACCATATGTCTCATTAATGAAGTGGGTTGAGGGAGAGCATTGGAGTGGCGAGTTTACTGATAATCATGTAAACAGCATGGGTGTAATGATGGGTAAACTTCATGAAGCGTCCGCAAGTTTTGAAATTCCACCCGATTTTGTTCGGCCTCATTGGGGGAGTGATAGCTTTAGAAAAGAAGTGTCCAAACTAGAACATTATTACCCACGATTTCTATCGGACGGGTCATGGAAGCTATATCAAGAAGCTATAGATAAGATCATTCGTCAATTTGATAGTATGAAGCGAGACAACCGAAACTACGGACTAATTCATGCGGACTTGCATTCCGGAAACGTAGTGTTTAACAACGGAATTCCAAATCCTATTGATTTTGGAAGATGCGGTTACGGATACTATCTTTACGATATGTCAGCATCGTTGTTAGAACTATATCCTAGACATCGATGGTTACTTATTCAAGGATATGAGAGCGTAGTCAAACTAAATAAGGATTACATTCGTGACCTGGAATGCTTTTTCATTATGTTTATGATTGAAAATTATTGTCATCACTCCTCTGATACTAGAGAAATTCCAAGTTTAATCAATGAACAAAAATATGCACTAGCTTATATTAAAGAATATATAAATGATAGACCATTTTTATTTGAAGTGATAGAACCCGTAGACTTCGAAAGCAATCTCGAGGAAGGCCCCAACATCTAATAACAAAGCATTCACGTATCGAGCCAGGCTACGCCTGTCTCTCGGTCCGCAAGAGGAATTTCGGAGAAGCAGATTCAGCGGACAACCCTGCACTACCTAACCGCGTCGCGGCCGGGGCTAAAGCCCCTTAAGGTAGTGAGGGTTCGTGAATGCAACAACGTTATCGGGAATCAGCGAGAAAGGAATAAAAGAATGAAATATACATTTAGAACCGTTTATCCAAGAGCAAAACTTAATATCTTTGCTATGATTTTACTTGAAGGATCTCTGTTAACTAGTCTTTCTATTAACCAAGATAATCTATTAAAGTATTTTAAATCGTTTTTAATGGTCTTTGTCTTAGTTTATATAATTGCGATAATTAAACGGATGTTTTTCACGAAACTAAGCATAACTTTGGGGACAGATTTTGTAATATCCTCAAACGGTAAGAAGTATGAATCATCTCGAATTGAATGTATTTATATGAGTTACAAGAGGATTGGATTTAAAGTTAAGGGTAAGCGACTGATTCCTTTGGATTTGTGTTTTTATTTTGATAAGAGCCAGGAAATGAAAGGATTAGAGAAATTAAATGAATGGGCAGAACTTAACAAAAAAGATGTGAATAATAGATTTTTCCAAACATTAATGTAGCATATTCACTGGGGCCGCCGACATCCGATAACACAGCATTCCTACTGCGGGCATTCGCCCTTGATCACCAAGAAGGATTTTCAAGAAGATTACTCAGGCGATACATTCAATCAGCTAAGTCTGACGACCCGGACCTAGGGTCCTTAAGTTGCTTGAACGTCAGAAATGCCAAACGTTAAGTGAAATCCCCGGAAATAATTAATAATAGCAAAATTAAACTGAATATAAAAAACTATAAAACTCCACTATAACATTTTATGAAAGTGGGTGACTGGTATGATTCAATTAAAACAAATAGGAAAAGAGAATATAGATGAATGTCTTGCTCTGAAGGTACGAAAAAATCAAAAGGATTGGGTTCGTTCAGTTTCATATGCACTGTCGTTGGCATACGTACATGGCGAAGCGGCAGTTCCGTTTGCAATTTACGATGATGATAAGATTATAGGATTTGTCATGTTACGAAATAATAGAGAGTGTAATAATTTTCTATTATGGCAATTTATGATAGACGAGAGATTTCAATCAAAAGGCTATGGAAAAGCTGCATTAAAAAGTGTTATTGAATGGATCAAGAGTACGACAAATTGTCATGAGATTGTGGTGTCATATTATAAAGGAAATGAAGTTGCTGGAAAACTCTATAGGGATTTTGGATTCAAAGAAATGAATGACAATGTAAATGAATATAAGGAGATTGATCTGATATTGCAATGGTGAAAAAATAATTGAATTGAATGTAAGAATTCAAATGAAAATCAGATAGTATGAACTCCGATGTCGGGGACATCATTTAACACAGTTTTCAAGCAGCGGCTACGCCTTGGTCACTTTGATGGTTCTAGCAGAGTAGTAGAATCAATGACAACTTGCTGCGCAAGTACATGAATACCTGAAACGTTAAGCGAAATTATCAGCAAAAAATTATAAAAGAATTGAGTCGATGATGTATGCACAGTGGAGATAAGATCAACTTTAATACAAAGAAAGACCCAACTGCACATTACTATTCAATTGCATTAAATAATTACTTTGTTAGTTCAGAATTAGAGTCTATTGATGATTATCATTCTTTTAGGAATAATCTTTCTTGTTGTATTTTTTCATTTATGGTATTAGAGTCAACAATTTGGTCAATTTACTTTGATGGAGTAAATAAAGACTTAGAAACTGAATACCAATATAAACCCGTTTTACGAGGAGAATTGCTTACTCGCAGGCAAAAATTCAAGAAAATGAATATAGAAGAGAAGTACAATACAATCTTGAAAGAGTTGCATGATTTTACCTTTAATGAAAGGGAATCTCCCTTTATTCTATTTAAAGAATTTGCTCGATTTCGTAATATGTTAGTCCATCCTGAAAGTACGTATACAACAACACATATTGAAATAACTGATATTAGCGAAAGTAACTGGTCAGGTGAGCTTATTGACGACTACTACTCAACTTCACAGAGAAGTACAGTAGAATTTCAGATAACAGGATTTGCTAATAATTTTTCTGATATTTCTATACAAGACTGTCAGAAGGCTTTAGAGATAGTATACATAATGAGAAGGGCATTGATTGATAACAACATTATTAAGCCATTAATTCTATGTTTGAATCGGAATAACAATTTAACTTATGAATCTGAAGATATAATAAAAGATTTATTTGTACATCATTTTTTGTGAGCAACTCATAGTGGGCTGACAACATCGTCTAACAGAGTATTCACGCTGCGTCCCCTGAAGGGGCTTGGTCTGCAAGAGGCGTTTCGAAAAAGCACACTCAGCAGACAACCCTGCACTGGCTAAATCTGTCGGACCAGGGGCTAGCGCCCATAAGCCAGTGAGGGTTCATGAATACAAGATCGTTAGCTGAGATACTCGAACTTATTAATACAATCAGTAATTGAAAAAGTGATTAATTGTTATTGGAAAAAATAATGAGGTGAAAAAATGAAAAAAATAATATTTTGGGGTAAGGACGAGAACGACGATAGACTTATAAATGAGGTGATTTTACGGGTGAAAACAGTTACTTGTACACCAAAAGTCTGGTACTATGATAATCCAGTAGAGGAGCCAACTGTTATTGGTGATTTAGTAGCAGTATTTGATAGACGAGGAAATCAAAGATGTACTATAGAGATTACAGAAAACTATGAAATTCCTTATGGCTCAGTTGATGATAGAATTGCTCAGGGCGAAAACTGTTTATCTGTAGAAGAGTTTTATGATGGTCATAATTTTTGCTGGGAAGAGCCTTTGAGAAATGAAGGCCTAAGTTTAACAAATGAAACAATAATTGTTGTAGAACATTTTAAACTATTATCGATAGTGGAGAAACAGTAATAATAACTTTAAAATAAAAATCGAACGGAATTCATGAGGTAGAGTACTTCAGATAACACAGTATTCACACGGCGGCTTCGCCTGGGTCACTGTGATGCTTTTTGTCAGAAGTAGTAGATTCAGTGACAACTTGCTACGCAAGTTCGTGAATATCTGAACGTTAGCAGAAATCAGGGGAATGCTTAATTAAATTATAAAGATTAGATAAACTATTATTTAAGGACGGGGATTTCAATGAGTAGCTTGTTACTAACCTCTTGTGGTTTTTATACTGAAGATATTAAAAATCAATTTCTGGATTTTATTGATAGAGATATTTCTCAATTAAAGGTCTCTATTATTACAACAGGATCCCCTCTGAAAGAAAATAATAGATATGCACAAAGGGCAATGCAAGATTTCCAGGACATGGGGTTTCAGCATATTAAGTTTGTAGATATAGAATTTGATGACCCGCAAATTCTCATACATAGAGATGTTATATATATCAATGGTGGAAATCCATTTGCGTTATTGTATTACGCTAAGAAAAGTGGTGCTGATGAAATTATTAAAACACTGGCCGCACAGAATGTAATTATAGTTGGAGTAAGTGCTGGAGCGTTATTACTGGGGCCGAATATTAACATTGTCGATTTCTTTACTCCACAGATGAACACAATGGATTTAACGGATTTTAAGGCATTAGGTGTAACCGACAAGCTTATTTTTCCTCACTATGATAGAGAGGACGTATATAAAGATAGTACTAATAAAACAATTGAAGAGAGAATAGTAGAATTTGAATCCAATGAGAACTGTAAGGTGACAAGGCTTAAAGATGAAGAATATATCTCAATCTTAATGAACCAAGCACATTGAAAGTCGTAAATTCATTCATTGAAAGTAGCTCGAAGAAGCCCCTAAATCTGTTAACATGGTATTCACGCTGCGGGGCTAGGCCCCTTGGTCTGCCAGAGAGATTTCGAGGAAGTATCCAGCTGACAACTCCTGCGAGGCTAAGTCTTCGACCCAGTCGCTCCTTTAAGTCTCTCGGGTTCGTGAATACAACAACGTTATCAGAAATCAGATGAAAGGAACTACAAAATGATACCTTCAATAGAAAATATCGTACATCTGGATTTTCTTAAGTATCTAAATGGAAAGGAAAATAAAATTTCTTTACGAACTAAACAAAGATACTTGAGTGATATTAATTATTATGTAGAAAACTACGTAAACAATTCAAATATCATTGATGGATTAGATAAGTTTTTCGTACCAAGAGATATAGAAACATTTCTCAATAATAGAAGAAGTTCTACTGCGCGAGCTACAGTAGTTAATTTCATGAACTTTCTGAAGGAGTATGGACACCTCAGTACTTTAAAGTATATTGAGCTGAATGATTATCTCAGAACTCTGAAACTAACAATAGTTGAGAAACAGATGAAGTTTTTCTATGATGAAGAGTTATTTTTTCTATTAATTGACGAGATACATTATGGTAAAAAGGACACCGAAGAAGACAAGACCATCCTTCATCTGATTTTAATGATGTCCTATCATTTGATATTTGAACAAGATCATTTAATAAAACTCAACTGGTCTGACGTTGATTTGAATAAAAGACGAATTAATAACCTACGAGAAGATAGATTAGCCTACAGATGGATTTCCCTGAATGATGAATTGTTGCAAACGCTAAGCCAAATGAAGCAGAATGCTACAGAAATTAAAGATGATTCTCCAGTGTTAATATATAAAGGAGAACGTCTTAATACTAACAAGATTAATTCGTTGTTATCAATACTGAAGCGTAAACATAATCTGAGTATCTTAGGAGGCTCAACAGATATTCAAAAAATAAATAGAAGTAGAATATTACAGGATCTGAACAATACAAGAGGAAAAGAAACAATTGAAATCATTAAAATTACAGGGACAACCAAAAACACACAATTTGAACATGCTCTAGAAGAATTTTTATTGAGTGAATATTCAAGGATGTTACCTGACATCTGATAACAATATATTCATGCATCAGGCCGTGTGGCCCTCGGTCCGGCAGAGGTTAATAGCAGGGAAGTGGATCAGCCGGACACATCCGACTTCGTCGGACGTCGTGAATACGAGAAGTTATAGGAAATCAGCGCAGAAATAAAACCGATCACGTAATTACAAAAAATATGGTATATAATGGATGTATTACAAAATGGAGAGAGATATTAATGAAAGAAATATTTGCAACAATAGAATTGATGTCAAAGAATAATAGACGTATAATACTTTCAATTGTGATATTTTTCTTGATTTTTGAAGCAATATCCTTATTTCCATTAAGTTATGAATTATCAATATTAAACGTTGTTATAATTTATTGTTACTTCATACTTGGATTTGCTTTGTGTGCTACAACAAGAAGAAAATCAATAGTTATACTTTTAGGAATCGGTTTTACCAATATGATAGGACTTGGATTGCGTATTTGGTTAGAATGGGGAGAATATTCGATGATTAGAGATTTAACGTATAAAAATGTACTGCTTACGTATATACCAATTGTCACAACAATCTTCATCGGTTATCTATACACAAAAAATGTTATTCAAAGAAAATCTAAAACTGTGTAACAGTATGATAATAAGTACCTTATCTCTGGGTGCTTATTATTTTTATAAATAACAACAATATAATCTAACAGTGCCAACTTAGTTTAGGAGGAGTCTATATGATATTAGAAAAAGTTATAGATAGAATTGTAATACAAAGTGAATATAAGGATTTTGTTGATAAGTATATAGATAATATACTTAAAGAATTTAAAGGTAAGATTCACAGCATTTATATGTGTGGCTCGATTCCAAAAGGAATTGCTGTACCTTTTAAGTCAGATGCAGACTTTACTATTGTATGTGTAAATCCCAAAGATATTGATTACGAAAGATTATCAAATATTAAAGACAGGCTTTTGGAAGAATATCCAGTAGTAACTAAGATTGATACGATAATTTGCTCGATTGACGATGTATTAAATAAACCAAATGAGTGGGGTTTTTGGGTTAAGATCATTTGTGTTTGCATGTATGGTCATGACATTGGTGAAAACGTACCGCCGATCGTTATTTCTCCAGAGTTCATTTTAGACTTAAATAGAGAGACCAAGGAGGAAGTAAATCGTATACATAGTGCACTTTCTAATGCTAGTGATAACATGTTGAAAACTAGATATATCAAAGGTCACTCTAAGAGATTAATTCGAGCATTATACTCTTTGGTTTTGGAAGATACAGGTGAATGGCAGGACGACATTAGTACGATGAAGAATGCAATATTAAACTATTGCGAGATTGACTCCGCTTTAGTTGATTATCTGTATGCTTGTTACTTGGATAGTAATGTACTTGTTGAAGAGTTTCTGGGAATTGCAGATGAAGTATATAGCTATTTTGAGAACGCCTTAAATACAATGGCTGCTTCCAGAAAATCTTTCGAATAACACCGAATTTATGCTCAAAACTACTCTGAGAAACGAGTGACTACAGTCAGCCTCCTAAGCCCGTCGGGACTTCACTGCATTAGGTGTTCGGCAAGCCTCACTACTATAAGTAGCGACTCTAAGGGGCCAGTACGTCGACAATACAAAACGTTAGCTGAAATTCGTGTGGAATTTATAAGAAGGAGAAGTATATGAACAAAATAAAAGATCTTCTAAGAGATGTACAAAATAATAATTTCAAAACACCTAAGGGAACAGACATAAATCAACTAGTCCAAGAAATGATTCAACACATTGGGTCGATTGATGATGAATTAAGAGATAAGCTCATTTATGGAACTTTATATAGATGGATAATGGATCAAGAACTAAGTATAGATTTAGTAAGACAATTGTTATATGTGACTTTGGATGATGATCATTTATTCCATGGAATAGGTGATATCGATCAAGATACAGTATTTACACGTTCCTTTTCAGCCCTGTTTATACCACTAGCTTTACATTATAACGATATCTTCAATTATTTAACTGAATCTGATTATGAATATATATACTCGAGAGTAACCTTGTATTTCGAACGTGAGAAGGATTTTAGAGGATATATATTAGATAAGGGATGGGCACATTCGATTGCACATGCAGCTGATGCTTTAGTTTCGATTACGGCTGCGTCCTATTATTCTTCTGAACATTTATTGTGTATTTTAGAGTTGATAGGGGAAAAGGGTTGTGTTAATAACTATTATTTTATAAACGGTGAAGATGAAAGGATGGCAGAAGTAGTCATTCAAATTGTAAAGCGTAATATTCTAAAGAAGGATATTTTACTTAATTGGGTGCAACAACTTGGTGGCTTTAAAAGATTAGACATATATCCTCAAGATGATATAAAGAGAGGAAATACAAAAAATCTTTTGCGTAGTGTCTATTTTAAATTACTGGATGTTAGTGGGTCTGAGGTTATAACAAATGAAATAGTAAAAACATTAAAACAAATCTAAATCTAGCTAAATCGAAGAACTTTCGAACATCCGATAAGACCCTCATTCGCGCCGCGTCGCTTCTTCTCCTTGATTCGCCCGTAGGGGATAGTGCCAGGAAATGAACACAGGCGATTACCCTGCGAGGTTAAGTCTGCGACCCAGTAGCGTTGCTGACTTAATCCTCACGGGTACGTGAATACAACAACGTTATATGTAATTGGGGCAAGATCTTAAGAGAAGGAGTGATTATTATTAAGTTCATATTGTTATTTGGACCCCAAGCCGTCGGTAAGATGACTGTTGGTCATGAATTAACGAAAATAACCGAATTAAAGTTATTTCACAATCACATGTCGATCGAGTTGTTCCATCCCTTCTTTGGTTTCAGTAGCGAAACATGGAGACTATCTGAAATCGTAAGAAGAGAGTTCTTTGAATCGTTCTCAAATAGTAATCAATATGGGCTTATTTTTACTTACGTATGGGGATTTGATCTTCAAGCAGATTGGGAATTTGTTAAACAAACGTGTGATATTTTTGAATCGAAAGGTGCCGAAATCTATCTCGTTGAATTAGAGGCAAATATAGAAGAAAGAATAACACGAAATGCAACGGCTTTTAGACTCGATTAAAAAGCAACAAAAAGAAATGTTGAACAATCTGAAATGGACTTGATCAACACGATGAAAAAACATAGACTCAACTCCCATAAAGGAGAAATCACAAGAGAAAACTATTTGAGAATTGATAATACTAATTTAAGTGCTGATGAAGTCGCAGGAATTATTAAGAACGAATTCCATTTATAAGTGCGTGTGTAAGTAATTCAAGTGGGTGCTATATCTCATAACAACATGTTCACGCATCGGACCATTCGGTCCCCGGTCCCGCTTGAGGATTTCGGAGAAGTGGGACAGCCGTCCAACTCTGAACTGGCTAAGTTGTCGTACCCGGCTTAAGCCAGTGAGGGTTCTTGAATACAAGAACGTTATATGAAAGAACCGAATACGGTAATTATGGGGTGTTAAATGTGTGGGAAACACTATCAAATTCTTGGAAAGCTAGTTTTGAAGAAGCGTGGGAAGCATATGCTCACGGTTCATTTCCCATTGGTGCAGTTATAGTTAATTCAAATAATGAAGTAATTAGTCGAGGTAGAAATAGAATCAACGAAGCAAGTGCTCCTATCAATCAAACCTGCTCAAACAGGCTCGCCCATGCAGAGATCAATGCATTATTACAACTAGATATTTTAGAGTCGAATGATTTTAAGGGCTATACACTTTATACAACTACAGAACCATGTGTACTTTGCTTTGGTGCAATAATTATGTCGGGAGTTAGGAAAGTAAGATTTGCTGCAACAGATCCAATCGCAGGTGGGGCAAATTTGATTTATTCTGAAAACTCATTTATAAAGTCAAGAAATCTTGATATAAAGTGTGACAGGAAATATTTAGGGGAGATACAACGCGTATTAAGAACTGATCATGTAATAAGGACTTTAGGGAGAGATCAAGCAATCAGATTTTTGGATAAGTACAGAATAAACTACCCTGAAGCTATCGAACTAGGAATAAAGTGGTATAAAGAAGGTAGATTACAAGAAGCATTGAGAAATAAAGTTCCGATAGGTGTGATTATTAATGAGATATTAAAAGAAATTAAGACTCTAGATAGTTAACTAAAAGGAGTCGGTTCCTTCATATAACAATATATTTACGCTGTGGCTTACGCCCCTTGGTCGTCAGATGTATAATCATGGTAGATAATCGGACGACATACGAGCCGGCCTAAGATAGGAGCTATCTAAGGCCGGCTCGCGTCGTATATACAGGAACGTTATATGAAACCACCCGAAAACCCATAAGAGCTAAACAGACCCGTCTCTTTATGGTTACTGGTGCGGGATGTAGTTGAAACTCTAGCCGAACTGTTTTTTTCAAGAGTGGGATCAAAAAGGCGGATTTATTATAGATCATTTTGATTCGGCCCTCGGTTTGGCAAAGGGATTTAGGGGAAGGGAAGTAGCCTGACAACCCTGCACTGGCATAAGTCCGTCGGACCCGACGCGTTGCGCCTTAAGCCTCTCGGGTTCGTTGATCGCAAAACCTGTAAAACCGTAAATATCAAATCGTCTGGAGGAATAATTATGAAAAGTCCAATTCATAGTAAGTTCGAACAGTCTTTGTTCATGTCACTGATCTTAAAAGATCGATCGAATGGAATAGTAAACTGTTAAACATAGAAGTACATACCGAAAACCATTCAGGACCTGTATACATATTTAGTATGGGTGATTCACTTCCAGGGTTGACACTGGAAAACTATTGTTGGGATGAGGTTTATGAATTTCAACCATCTAATCAGCCCTTGTTTAACTTGAATACCAAAGATATTTATAAAGCATACCAATTTGTGAAAGAAGAGTTAAAAGCCGAAATTACAACAGAAATTGAAGAGTTTCCTGACTTAGCTTCTTTTTGTTTTAGTGATCCGGACGGGAATATTCTTATGACCTGTATGCAAGTGCATTGAAAAAACAAAAAGGAGTTAGATGCGAACATGAAATTAAAACTTGTACCAGTAAATCCTGAAAATAAAAGTATACTAATTAATTTATATGAACTGTACGAGTATGACTTCAGTAAATATACAGGTCGAGATGTCGATAGAAACGGAAAATTTGAAGTGAACATAGATTATTATTGGGAAGGCGACGAAAGGTGGAATCCATTTTTTATAGAAGTAGCAGGTATAATCGTTGGTTTTATAGTAGTACTTTTTGAGAATATGGATACCGATCCAGATCCGACGCATGTGATATACGATTTTATGGTTTTACAGAAATACAGAAGATCGGGTATAGGTCGTAAAGCAGCAATAGAAGCATTTAAGATGTACAAAGCAAATTGGAAGGTTTCGCAAATGGAGAACAATCTTCCGGCAAGGACATTTTGGAAAAATGTAATAGAAGGTTTTAAAGGGACTAATTACACTGAACAATATGTACAAGAACGAAATAAATATATACAAGAATTTAGCACAAGAAATTAAAGGCATTTATTGAGGGGTAATTCAGTACGGCATCGCCTAACATCATATTCACGCTTAGGTCCGGCTAGTGCGAAATGGCATCGGGCGGACAACCTTGCGAGCCTTAAGGTGAGACGGAGCGGTGGCTCCACCACTTTAAGCCTCTCGGGTTCGTGAATACGAAATAGTTATAAGAAATCCCCGAAAACCCATAAATGAAGGGAGTATATATGTACCGTAAAATCATACGAAGATCGATCCTACTAATAGTTTTATTATTACTGATTAATTATTTATTTAATAATTCTGGGTTTTATATTACAGAGAGTAAGGCTATTAGGGACTCATATCCTTATAAAAACGGTGATGTAATATATGAAAAAGAATACGAAAACAAGAAAATAATTATCTTGAAGACTAGCGATGTTAACTATGTAAAACTAATAGGATTTAAATTGGGTATGTTTTATCACGTATCTAATATTGCTGAGTTATATTTCATGACACCTCTGATTGGAAAAGAGGGAGACATTAAACGCACATGGTCGGCGAGTTTAAATTCAAATGAGCTTTACGAAACAATGATTGCGGTCGAGTCAGAAAACCCTGAAATTAAGAGAGTAATTGTAAGTAATGATAATATCGATAACGTAATATTAGATGATCTTGAAGAAATAAAAGAAAACTCAACGGTATTTCTCGAATTAAAATTAGAAGATGGTTTCGCAACATCATACTTAGAATTATATTCAAAGGATGTTGGAGGATTTATATTTAGAGGAGTAAACGAAAAAGGAGAAATAATAACATTAGGTAGATAGAAATTCATTATGTGGTTTCGAGAAGGCGAGGGCATCTTATAACATAGTATCTATGTTGCAGGCCGTTCGGCCTTTGGTCTGATGTGATTCGGGCAAACGATATCAGCAGACAACCCTGCGTGGCTAAGTCATCGGACCCGGAGCTTAGCGCATAAGCCTCTCGGGTTCGTAGATACAACAACGTTATAAAGAAATCAGCGCAAGTAATAAATATTCAATAAGTAAGCATCAAGATCTATTCGCATCAATGTTGAACAGTCGGAATAACCCCTTGATTTATTTATTATGTAGAAAGTATAATTTTATATGGAAAATAGATACATAAAAGTAAATTTAATTAGGAAAGGATGAACGTAATGATTTTTTGGCGAGGATGGGGAATTATCGGTATCATTTTTCCTGTACTAATAGTTGGTCTACTTGCTTCATTAGGATTTAATGATGAAAATTTTCAGTGGTATTACTTTATCGGTTTAACCTTATCCGCTATACTTATATGGTTTATCGGTAAGCGTTTGAATAGAGATAAAGATGAAATTTTCATGAATGAAAGAACAGGAGAACGGTTCAAAATAGGAAATCGCCATACACTATTTTTTATCCCCCTACAATACTATGCGATAGTTTATCCGGTTTTAGGCATCATTCCTTTTTTTGCATAAACTAAATAAAAAACACGTTTATTTTGCCTTGTCAAAGATAACGTGTTTTTTTATTAGTTAAATGGTCTACGCTCGTTAAGCTATAGGGTTACGATAGTGAATATAACTGATAATGTGGGTATCGAAGAATGCACAGACATCCTATAACATCGTATCTACGCTGCGAGATATGCCCCTTGGTTAGCAAGAAGTGGTAGTCAGAAAAGAAGAAGCTCACTACCCTGCGAGGCTTAGCCCGTCGGATCCGGCGGATGTGCGCCTTAAGACTCTCGGGTTCGTAGATCGAACAACGTCAAAGAAAACTATGGAATGAAGATCACAAAAAACTAACAAATATCATTTTGAAACCAGAGAACATATAGAAACTATTGATTTGTTTTTAATTCAACTTAGTTTATTGTATTCCGCAGATATGAATCACTCAGTAATTTCTACACTTGAAGATGAATTCGTTAAAGAAATTAATGAAGAGACATTTCGTAGGTATCTTGTGGTAGTTCCGTATACGAAAAACTCTATTGCTTGGCATGTATGACATATTACAAGAATAGAAGGAGCTGGCATCCTATAACAATATGTTCATGCTTCAGGTCCATTCGGCCTTCGGTCCACCCGAGGCATTTCGGAGCAGCAGATTCAGGCGGACACACTCGCACCGGCTAACTGTGCAAGCGCAGCTGGACCCTTCGGTCCATAAGCCGGTGGGACGTCGTGAACACAAGAACGTTATATGAAACGTGATGGCTGCATGGTTGCCGCAACTGACAAAGGAGAACGAAACAATGAAAAAGTATATACTCTTCGATCATGATGGTGTTTTGGTTGATACTGAATTTTGGTATTACAAAGCGGGAGAACGCGCTTTGGCCGACATTGGATTTACCTTGGACAAAGATCAATACCTCCGTGACATGACCCAGTCATTGGGCACTTGGTCCCAGGCTAGGGCGGCAGGTATTGATGAACAGACCATCAGCAAGCAGCGTGATGTCCGTAACGTCTATTATCAGGAATATCTAAGAACAGAAGCTAAAGAGATTGAGGGTGTAGTTGAAACTCTAGCCGAACTGTCAAAGTACGTCCGCATGGCCATTGTTACTACTGCAAAACATGCTGATTTTCAACTTATTCATGAAAAGCGCCAGATTAGACAATTCATGGACTTCGTCCTTGTTCGCGAAGATTATGAGCACACCAAGCCACACCCGGAACCATACTTGACCGGCCTAAAGCGTTTCGGAGCTACTAAAGAAGAGACTCTGGTTGTAGAGGATTCGAACAGAGGGCTGAACTCTGCCGTAGCGGCTGGTATCGATTGTGTTATTGTCCATAATGACTTCACGAAAACGCATGACTTCTCGCAGGCCAGTTACCGAATTAAGACACTGATTGAACTAAAGGATATTATCCTGAATAAAATCTGAGCAGGTTTGTGACGAGGCAGGATGTTTCATTTTCAAGCATGGGAATCAAGAAGGTGTATTTATTTATAGATCTCTTATTAACCGACGAATTGTCAATCCAAGTGCGACACTTCTTCATTAAATGATTCGTGAGCTGTTTTCCAATCTAAACATTTCCTTGGTCTGTTGTTAATGAGATGGAGGGCATATTCTAATTCTTCCTCGGTCACCTCTGCAAAGTCCTTTCCTTTTGGGAAAAACTCTCGTAGGAGCCCATTTTCATTCTCATTGGAGCCTCGTTGCCATGAGGAATAAGGATCTGCAAAATACACCTTTATACCGTGTGACTCTTCCAGTTCACGAAAGCATGCGAACTCCTTACCACGGTCAACGGTAGCCGTTTGGAAGGTTCGGGCAGGGTACTGTGCAGCAGCTACACCTACAGCGATTTCCATTGATAATGAAGTGCGATCTGGCATTTTAATGGCGGTGTACAGTCTTGTTTTTCGCTCGATACATGTAGCGACACAAGCCTTGCTTTTTCTTCGGCTGGAGACGACCGTGTCCAGCTCCCAGTGCCCAAAGGTTTGCCTAGGACAGCTTGGGTTATCAGGGAGGATCTATGAAAAATAAAACTTTATTTGCTACTCTAATCATTATTTTTCTTATCTTTATGTTTGGAGATTCAATGACCACAACCCCAGGTCGAAGTTCTGGTAATGGAAACCCTGCAATATTGTTATTACTTCCATTGTCCATATTTTTCATAGTCTTGACCTTTCAATGGTTCATAGTCTTTAAGGATAAAATGATAAGCAAAAAAACAGTCATTATATTATCACTGCTAGTAATCTGTCATCATGTGATTGGAGTATATTATCAAATAATGAGCTTTCGAAGTTACCGCATTTTTTTGGCAAAAGTATACGAAGGGCAGTTTGGAACAACTGATTGGGATTATATTAATTCGATTACTTCAGGACTATCCATTCACATTAACAATCAATATTTTAATATAAATACATATTTATTGTTTTTGAGTCTTTCACTTTTTATTTGGTTGTTGAGTCAAATGATAATAAGTTGGCGGAGAAAGATGAGAGAAAAAAAGTGGGAATAAAATATAAATTTTAAGTTCCAGGAGATCAGTTGCATCTCTGATAACAAGAAATTCACGCTATGGGATGCACCCGTGATTGGAGAAGAAAAATAGCGAATAAGTACAAAATGGGACTTCATCGAAAGCCTCTAATCTAGATAAAGGGTTGCTCAATGACTTCAATAAATTCAGTCGCTCTGCTCCGTTAAGCCTCTCGGGTGGGTTCAGAAACACACAAACGTTATAGGAGATTACTGGTGATTTTTTAAGATAATATTTAAGGAGATAATTCATGAAAGGTAAAATATTCTTATTGTTTTTTGTTACGATAATGTTTTCATCTTGTCAAAATAATAGTCAATCGACTACGTTGAACAGCGAAACTAATTCAACAATGAATTCTGAACTGGAAATAGCTGAAGGTCAATCAGAACCTTCTAACAATGAAGTGTTATCCATGAGCATTGGGAACTATGATTTGAAAGGAGAATTTTATGATGAAATGATTCGAAATCCTATAGATCATGATTATGAAGTGGAATTTAATGAATTTCAAAATTCCAAAGAGATTATTACAACATTGAGATGGGGGGCGTTGGAAAGCAAATATACAGAGATTTGGGATAAAGAGTTGAATCAAATATATAAAAAGCTACTTTCTGAGTTGGATAGAGAACCAAGAGAAGCGCTAATTGAATCGCAGAAAGAATGGTTACAGTATCACTTAAGGGAAACAAAATTCGTAGAGAAGACATTTATTAATAATGGTTACCTTGGATCCCGAGGATCGGTAAGCCTAGGCACGGTTATACGGGAGAGAATTAGGGAAAGAACAATGCAATTATTTGAATATCGATATTTGCTAGATGGTAAAGTTGAGTTTGTATACCGAAGTGAAAAATAGAGTTGTAATCTTGATCAAAGTTTTTAGGCGATGCCTCGATGATAGTAACAGCGCATAACAATGTATTCACGCTGCGTGGGTACCATCCCTTGATTTTCAGATGTATAATCATGGAAGAAGACTCAGACAACAAACAACCTAGCCTAATATAAGAGCTATCTAAAGCTGGGTCGTTTCGTGAATACAAGAACGTTATGTGCAATTCGGGGATAAAACATATATCTAAGGAGAATTTTCATGGATGGAAACAATCAATTTAAGATTATAGATATTACAGGAATGAATCATCAAATTAGTCAACTCGTATCAATGATGAACTATGCAAGATTTACAACAATTAATGCAGTTCAAGGGCTAACGATTGATGAACTTGATTATTTAGAAGATCCAAATAGTAATACGATTGGTGCTTTACTGCTTCATATAGCTGCGGTTGAGATCGGTTTTCAAATTGAGATTTTTGATAATAGAACACCAAATGAGGAAGAATTAAAAGCATGGCTTGCAGCTTATGAACTAGGCGAAAAAGGACGGAATGAAATTAGAGGTAATTCTCTTGATTACTATTTAAACAAGCTTGAACAAGTACGCCTTAGAACTCTAAAAGAATTTAGACAAAAAGATGATAATTGGCTATATGAAGAGCGGAAATGGTCTGGATTACCTTCAAATAATTATTTCATTTGGTTTCATGTATTTGAGGATGAAATAAATCATCGGGGACAAATCAGATGGTTAAGACAGAGACTTCCTAGGCCAACTATAAAATGAATAGTAAATAATTTTGTAAGAAGATTCAAAGATGATCCGAACTTCACATAATATTATATTCGCACTTCGGGTTATTTACCCCTCGCTCCAAAAGAATTGAATTGATCTTACGGCGATCCGGCGGACACATCTGCAAGGACTAACCGCATCGCGGCCGAGCCTGTGACCCTTAAGTCGGTGGGAGTCGTGAATACACATACGTTATATGCAATCGGCGTAAAGCTATAAAAACATTAAAACAATATGAATATTGTACAAGATAGACTTTTCGCTAATATTGTGGCAAAAAGGATGATGTGATACGTGTTCAGACGTAAAAATACTAGAATACTTCTGGTTAATTTGTTTGGAATTGCTTTTCTAATTACAAGCAGTTTGACAATTTACTTATTCGTAACTGATAAGGCACACCCATACATAAGTGGATTATTAACTCTTTCTCTATTTGCATTTTTCCTAACTGTAGGAAATTATATAATATTGATTTTGAGAAAAAGCAGAAGATAAGAGAGTTGTTAAGATTGCAGAATTAATGAGAATGAAAAACTGATAATAAATAATTTCAAATAATCAAAAAATACGTATCCACACTATGTCGCTATCACTCCTTGTTCGGGTCCAAGATGGAGGAAGCCGTTCGTAGAAGATAATTTGCTTAAGTGAGCATAATTAGCCGAACAAACCTTCATAGCCTAACCACGTCGTGGCGTTCCCTTCGGTAACTGTAGGCAGTGAGGGATCGCGAATACCTGACGTTAAATGAATTTTGCTAAAGTCATATAAATCAAAGAGAACTAAAGATGATAAAACAAATGTATAAGTGCGAATTTAGTGTATTCGGAGACGATAATTTCATAGGAAATTTATTTCGTAAGGAAAAAACAGAAAGGAGGATTAACTAATATGAAAGATAGTCACTTAAGTAAATGGGAGAGAACAAGAACTAAGGGGAAGATAAAATATATTATTTTTAATGGAATCATTGGTTGGGGAGTTTCAACAGCTTTAATAGGTACGATGCTCATGACATTCGTGGGTACTAATCAAGATTTCTTTCATCTACTATTATTATCGCTGATTGCTTTTCCATTAGCTGGTATATTATTTGGAGTCTCGACATGGTATTGGTCGGAATCTATTTATCAAAAAAGTATAAATAACAAAGATAACTAATCTTACAAGTATTCAGGAGAAGATATGGCATTTTAGATAACAACGTATTTACGCCGGGTCCGTTTGTCCCTTGGTCTACTAAAAGTGATACAGGGATATAAATTATCAAACAACCCTGCAAGGCTAAGTGGAGAAGCAGCTCCGTCACGTTCTTTAAGCCTTTCAAGTTCATAGATACAACCAGTGTTACTACGAAACAGTTTGATTTTTTTAATCCCAATTCAAGGAGGAATGTATATGAGTAAGTATGATCTAGCTGCTATAAAAGCGGTCGAGTTAGTTTATCAAGGTGTTACTGATTCACCAGTTAAGGCATGGGACATGGCAACTTCAGAGCTGTTCGGTGAGGGATCATGGGGACATAAAAAGGGCTGTCCAAAGAATGCCTTTTTAGGCTTATGTGAAGAGGGATATATTCAAGGAATTCCAAAAGGTATATATAACACAAGAAGAAATTCAAAAAATAAGAATTATGCGATTAAGGCGACTGAAATAATAAAGGAACAACCTGAACTATTAGAAGATATTAAAAAGCTATGGTACAGAGTTAGTAATGGTAGTGGAAAGTCACACAATCACCAGATGGAAGTTGTAAAAGCTCTTTATAAGAAGAATTACATACGAGATGGTTACTGAATCGCATAAGAATATATTTACGCTGAGGGGCTACGTCTTTGGTTCGCAAGAATAGGAAGGCAGAGAAATTGATTTATCTTACAACCCTGCGAGGCCAGCTCAGCCGGACCCAGTGTGCGGTGCTCCCTAGATCTTCCAGGTGTATTTTCGAGGAAGTAGATTTAGGCAGACACATACATACATCCCCTAAGATAAGTGCTATCTAAAGGGGAAGATACGTCGCGAATACGCAAACGTTAGGTGAAATTCCTGAAAATAAACAAGAGTAATACTTTCTAAGGAAAGTTTGATTCTCTAGGGGGCAAATATGTATCTAATGTTAGGCATTTCCTTGTTGTTGACATTTTCATATAACCTAGTGGAGACCTGTGTAAGAATAACCCCTTTAAGAAAAATCGGGAAATATACTGTATTTGTTTGGGCTATGATCATATTGATCTCTGTTCCTTTTTTTAATGATAAGTATCTTTTTAAGATGCCAATTCATTATGAGAAGGCACTACCCATATTTGGATTTCTTATCTTGTTAAATATCGTATCATCCCGCTTCTCAGGATATAATCCGACAGGAAAGTATAATATAGTAAATTTTATAATTACTTATCCAATAATAGAGGAGATTATTTTTAGAGGATTGATATTGCCAAACTTAGAGCGGGTCTTTGTCTCATCCGAAATTATACAAATTTTTAGTATGCCTGTAACAACTCCAGTTATTGTTTCTGCGATTCTCTTCGCAATTTGTCACTTGCAGTATTATAAATTATCAGCGCAAAGTATCAGATTTATAATTTTTGCTTTCTCGGGTGGGATTTTGTTAGGAGCCATGACTGTGATGACACAATCTATTTTGTTTGCCCTCATATTACATATTGTATTTAATTCATTCTCAGTGATTTTTGCAAAGAGGATGTCGGAAAAATGAATATTTAAGTTTACTTGAGAGAGTCAGTTACCTCATCAAACATCACATTCCTACTGCGGGCATTCTCCCTTGATCGCTGATGAGTTGAAGAGGTGAAAAGTTAATCATTGAAGACCGTCACATGTCGATATGGCAAAAAAATCTCTTGGAGCACAAGCTTCAGATTACGAGTGATTGTGCGCTCGAACCAATAAGTCATATCATGATACCACTATTAAGATTGATGGTTTTCTGATTACAATAGGATTTGTCAATCCATGGTTTTCAACAGCGATTAAAAACACCACCTAACCGCATCGTGGCCGTCAAACGGACTTAAGGTAGTGGGACGTCGTGAATACAGAAACATTAGAGGAAATCTTCGCGGACAAATTCTTTTAAAAAGGAGGAAAGTGATGATTGAAATTTCAAATATTTCGTATGAAGACAAATCAGTTTTACAAAACTTAATTCAACTATATAGATATGATTCTAGTGAGTATGATGGTCATGTCCTTAATAAATATGGACTATACCAACATAAATATTTGGACCATCAGTGGACAGAAGAATACAGACGTGCATTTCTTATATATAAAGATGAAGAGTTAGCTGGTTTTGCTCTTATTATGCTTGGAGTACCGAGGGAGTTTGTTAAGCTAAGTGATGTTCAAGAAACTAATGTGATCAGTGATTTTTTTGTCTTACGGAAATACAGAGGGCAGGGTGTAGGAAAGCAGGCAGCATTTGATATATTTGATAAGTTTCCGGCCGCTTGGGAGATCAGACAAACACAGAGAAACCACGCAGCGAATCAATTTTGGAATAAAGTAATAAATGAATATACAAAAGGAAGATATAAGGAAGAATATTTAAATGGAAGTTGGGACGGTCCGGTGCAGTGTTTTCAAAGTAATAAGTATGATTAGTAGGTTTTCAAGGATGGTGATACATCCTCTAACAACATATGTACGCAGCAGGCTTTGCCGTTGGTTCGCGTGAAGAGGTAGGCAAAAGAAGATGATTCAGCTCACAACCCTGTGAAGCTAAGTCCGCAGGGCCCGGAGTATTCGCGCTTTAAGCCTCACGGGTTCGTAGATACAAGAATTATAATGCGAAAGACAAAAGCTAATTTATTAATGGGGGGCTGTTCATGGAAGAAATTATTCGCTTTTACGATGTTGTTGATGAAGAATTACGATTTCAAAGAAATTCTAGAAAAATTGAGTATTTAACTACCTTAAGAGCATTAGAGGAAGTTATTCAAAATCAATCGAGCATACTTGAATTAGGAGCTGGAACAGGAGCATATTCTTTTTACTATGCTAATGAAGGACACGTAGTTACAGCACTGGATGTTACACCAAGTAATATAGACAAAATAAACGAGAAAAAAGCCGATTATAAAAATATTAGTTTGGAGGGAATTGTCGGAGATGCCACGGATCTAAGCCAATTTGAGTCAGGGGCTTTTAATACAGTTTTATGTTTCGGACCTTATTATCATATAATTGACGATGATGCGAGACGCACATTAATTGAGGAATCATTAAGAGTATTATCTTCCGGCGGTATATTAGCAATAGCCTATATTAATAAGTATTCAGTGGTTCCAATGCTTGTTAGGAAGATACCTGAATTCATTAATGAAGGCACAATTAGTAAAGTAGTGGACATCGGAAGTTTAAAGGGAAGGGACCCAGAATCATTTTGGACAGATTCACATTATACAACCCCCGTAGAAATTGAAGAATTTATGAACCAATTTGATGTTTCTATAGTAGATCATTTAGGGACAGATGGATTAAGTCACACTCTTAGTAATGAGGTAGATGAACTATCTGAACAGAAGTTTGAGATTTATAAAAACTATCATTTTAAGACTTGTAGAGAAAGAAGTATTCTTGGAATTAGCTCGCATGGATTAATAATTTGTAGGAAGAACTAAGGATGAATAGGGTATCACAGAATGTCATTGACATAACATAGTATCTACGCTGCGGGTTCTGCCTTGGTTCGAAAGAAGAGGTAAGCAGAGAGATGGACAGCTCACAACCGTGAGAGGCTGAGTTCTTCGTTGGACAAGGTAGCTGGAGCTCTCTTAAGCTTTTCGAGTTCGTAGATACCTAAACCGTTTTGGGCAATTACTTGCTGAGCTAATGGGAAGGGGAATTTCCAAGTAGATGATTTCATTTATTATATCAATATTGATGTATGAATCTCCCAGAGTTGTTTTTACTAAAGAAGAAATCGAGAAATACGAAGAACTATCAAAATCTCTTAATGAAGGAGGATTAATTGATTATTCTTTACAGTACCAAAAGTACCGTTTTCTAGAGTATTTATCATTGAAAGGAAACTATGTATTTCACGGTTCTAATAACAACAATATCGAAAGATTTGAACCACGCAAACAGACGTTGTACAACAATGAACTTACTACAGCGGTGTTCGCAACGACAGAACCAATATGGTCTATTTTCTATGCAGTATTTAATCGAAGTGCATTAATCGGGAGTTTTCGAAATGGATGTATTATAGGACGAAGTAAAAAGTACCATTATTATTCAATAAATGAATCTACAATAAAGAACAATCCTTGGACGGATGGCATGCTGTACATACTACCTAAAGATAAATTTCATATGTCTGGACAAGGGAAAGTGCAATTTGATGAGTGGATTTGCAATGAATATGTAACTCCAATAAGCAAGATAAGTGTATCCTTATCAGATTTTTATTTCTTAAATATAGTAGCAGTTCACAAAGATAATGAGTCATTGTTTAGTACCTGGATGTTCTATAAAGCACGAACTTTATTGGCGAATTCAAAGAGGGCAAGTAACAACTTATAACAATGTATCTACGCTGCGGAAAGCCTCCTTGTCACGACAGATGCCGTAGGCAGAGATGTGAATTCAGCTCACAAACCTGCGAGGCTAAGTCGGTCGGACCCGGCGCATTCGTGTCTTAAGATTCTCGGGTTCGTGAATACAAGAACGTTTGGTAAAATTACTGCAATTGGTTGTTAGGAATGTGGATTCAAGAAGAACCTGATAAAGTGAGATGATAGAATGTATGCTGTTGAATTGTTTTTTGAAGAGGAATTCGAGAAATACGTTAAGAATATCTGGAAGGGATTGAAAGACCAAAACATAAGTTCAAACATGTATGACATCAGTTATTTAAAACCACATATTACTATGGCGGTATATAGTGATATTCCGTCTATAGAATCAATTTGCAGACGATTAAGTACTTATTTTGATAGTGTTATAGAACTTGAATTGAAGTTTGATGTCCTGGCCTCATTTCCTACAACAGGGACATTATTTATAGATCCAACAGTTACGGAAGACTTGCTTAAGATGCATAAGAAGTATCATGCGGAATTTAGTGACTTGTTTGAATTTTCTAACCCCTATTATATTCCTAATAATTGGGTTCCTCATTGTACTCTTGCTATAAGACTTTCTCCGGAACAGATACTAGATGCAATGAAATATTGCTATAAAGATTTTGTGCCTTTACGAAGTAAGGTCATAGAAGTTGGGATCGTGAAATTAGAGTATGATTCAAATAATGTATGTATAAGTAGTTCAACCATTGCTTCAAACAAATTAAAGGTGAAGACTAATTTATAGGTTATCAAAGAGGTTGGCATCATTACCTAACTAAGCATTCTTACATTGTCGCTGTCGTTCCTTGGTCGCTAAGAGGGATATCTAAGAAGCAGATTCAGGCAACACAGTCAACCGGCTAAGTCTGACGACCCGGTGGCTATGCTATATTAAGTCGCTTGAACGTCAGGAATGCCAAAAGGTGAAATACCTCGAGAGAGTGAGATTAATCAAACCAGGAGGACAAATATGGTATTTATTATAGTCGTTATAGTAATAGGATTTGCTGGTGTTATTGGAAATCAAAATTCAGCATTAAGAAGAATGGAATCGATTCAAAGATCTTTGGATGAAATAAATCAGAAAATACGTGATGAAAATTAAGTCAATATGGACTAATAAATAAAGAGAGTCGATAGTATATGCGAATAAGTCGGGAACATCACCTAACAATATATGATTCACGCTTCGAGCCATTCGCCGCTCGGTCCGGACTGATGAAATTGGCAGGGAAGTTGAAGTTTCCTGACAAATCCGATTACGTCGGACTTCGTTGAATACGGAAAGTTATGCATAATTATCGTGAATACTTGAAAGCGTTAGAACATTGTAGAAAACCAAATAAATTTAAAGGTGGATCAAGAAATTGAATTATCCACATATTGAAACAGATCGATTGATCATGAGAGAACTAACGTTAAAAGACGCAGAAGCAATATATAGACATTTTTCAATACCTGAGGTTATAAGATTTATGGATATTGACGTATGTAAAGATTTAAGAGAAGCAGAAGAGATTATTGCATTTCATATTGATGATTCAGGTTGTAGATATGGCTTGTATAGTAAAGAAGATAATGATTTGATTGGGACATGCGGGTTCCATTGTTGGATAACTGAAAACGAGGAAACCAGAGCTGAAATAGGATTTGATTTGTCACCAAGATATTGGGGAAGGGGATTCATGCAAGAAGCTTTGAGTGAGATGCTTGATATTGGATTTGAATTGATGAAGTTAGACTATATAGAGGCAACAACTGAGATCCAAAATGTTCAATCTCAGAAGCTATTGAAGAAAATGAATTTTACACAAGAGGGATTAAAGAATGATTTGATGTATTTTACATTGAGAAATCGAAAAAACAACGATTAAGTACCTAATAGAGGACAATAACTACGCATAACACAGTATTCACGTTGCGGGGGCAAGCCCCCTTGATTCTCCGAGGTTATAAAGTTGGAAGTAACACAGGCGAATAACAATACGAGGCTGAGTCTTCGACTCGGCACGATACGTCTTAAGCCTCTCGGTTTGTGAATGCAAGAAAGTTAGGTGAAATGAATGCAAACTATTTAGAAAGTTAAATCAGAGGAGAGTAAAGGGTGAATCAAACTACTCGTAATATTTTTGTTTTTACTATAATTGTTGTTCTTTGTGGATGGTTAGGTGTTTTTGTTGATTCATTTCTCACAGAGCAGCCAGAAGGAAATACGCTTGGTATGGGGATATGGCTAGTGTTCCCGATGTTGACGGCAATTGTGCTCATATTATATTCAAAGATCAGTTGGAAAGAAATTGGGATTAAACCGAATTTTAAAGGGAATCTAAGATGGTACTTGATTTCTGTTTTGATTTTTCCTGCTGTAACAGTAACTATATTAGTCATCGGTAATGCATTTAAATGGATTGACATGTCAGAACTTAATCTTAGGACTTTTACTGGAGTGTTCTTCAGTACAATATTAATAGGGTTTATTAAAAATATCTTTGAAGAGACGGTTTGGCGTGGTTTTCTAACCTCGCAACTTGTGAAGTTAAATCTTACTGATTGGAAGATCTATTTATTAGTTGGTTCTGTGTGGGGGATATGGCATGTCCCATACTACATGATGTTTCTACCTGAGACTGATATGCAGGTTGTGTTACCTGTAAGTCGAATTATTTTTACAGTTGTTGCAATTTTGACAATGATATGTTGGTCCATCATGTTTATCGAACTTTATAGGATAACGAATTCAATTTGGCCGTGTGTTCTATTACACACAGTAGAAGATTCATTGATTAATCCTTTAGTAATCTCAGGATTCATTAGTATCTCTTCCGGGAAAGAAATTGTTATTTCTCCTATCTGTGGAGTCATTACTTCTCTCCTCTACCTAAGTGTTGGGCTGGCGATAAAAGCTAGTAGAAGAAGACAAACCAAAGTACAATCGACTGTCTGTTGATACTTAGTATAAATTATCCATGTCCTAAAGCAACTTAATATTTAGATTGGGTATACTATTAGATCCCACTTCACTTAAGAAAGCAGTAACATTATCGAAAGAACTTCACAACGGAAATGGTAGTGATGAACCTGCGAGAAATTAATAACATGGATTACGTTTCAACAAATTGGAGGTTACTGCATGGAAGTGATTTTCAAAGATTATCTAATTAGTGATGACAAGTCGAAAATTGATATTGAAGTAGTTGTTGAGTATTTAACTAGAAGCTACTGGGCAAATAAGAGATCAATAGAGAAGATAAAGAAATCAGTAGAGTTATCGAAATGTTATGGAGTATACCACGAAGGAAAGCAAATAGCTTTTGCTAGAATAGTAACCGATTGGGCAACAATTTACTATTTGTGTGATGTTTTCGTGTTAGAAGAATATCAGTCTAAGGGTATTGGAAAGAAATTAGTTGAATCAATTATTAATTCTAAAGAACTTGAGTGGACTACTGGATTACTTGGTACTAAAGACGCTCATGAACTATATAAACAATACGGATTTGAGAGAAATTCTGAAACTTATATGAGAAGGGCACCGCAAGCAAGACTTAAAAATGTTTGAATGTATTTGGAAGAAACCATACGAATCATCAAACTGAATTCCACTGCGAGCTTTTTCTGCACGAGGCATGCGAGGAAGAATAAACAGGTAGATACACCTGCAGCACGTAACCGCGTTGCAGCGGGTACTCTTGCCATTAAGGTGTTAAGGCGTCGAGAATACCAGAAAGTTAGATGAAAGACGTGTACCATAATTGAAAAATTACACTTATGAGAGAAGTGACTTAAATAATGATAAGACCATTCGTTGCAAAAGATGATTTAGGGGAATGTATTAACCTATTGCTTAATGTGTTTAATAACGAACCTTGGAATGACAATTGGACATTCCAAGGTGCTGAAAAATATCTACTGGATTATATTGAAACTCCTGGATTTAAAGGTGTTGTTGCTGAGGAAGAAAACAAAATCAAAGGCTTCATATTTGGTTTTCGCAAGCGCTGGTGGGAAGCTGATGAATTTTACGTTAATGAAATGTGTGTGGAAATTAGTGAACAAAGAAATGGAATAGGAACTAAATTAATTAAATATTTAGAAAATAGTCTGATAACGGAAGGAATAGAGAATATAACATTATTGACCGATCGAGGAATCCCGGCTGAAGAGTTTTATAAGAAAAACGGATTTAGTGAAATAGAGAGAATTATATTTTTGCACAAGAGAATCAATTGATTATTATGCTATTCAAGCCTAAGGAAGCTCAAGGGACAGTTGCAGGCAGACATATCGATTCCCTTAAGACAAGAGCTATCTAAGGGAATCGACGTTAGAAACACAATGACGTTACCAGAAAACATTCGAAGCGAGAAAGATCATGAACGAGATGTAATTTAAATTAATGGAGGTTGAGTTTAATGTTTTATAGAAGAAAATTTTATATAGTTAACAATGATTTCGTGGATATCCTTAATAAACATTTCATAGAAACCAATTTACCGAATCAATTGAGCAATGGAGCTCGTTTAGTAGGGAGATGGATGGCTCCAAATTCAGAGACAACAACTGAAATATTCGCTATTTGGGAATATGACAGCTATGAAAAATATGAAGAAATCGAACGGAATATTAGGAGCAATAGTGAACATCTGAAGAAAATTAACGATTGGTATGAAACCCATGGTGGCAGAGAACGAATATATAAAGAATGCGTCATTGAAGTGAAAAATGAAGAACTCATTTCAACATTATTAGACTGAGATGATTAGGGCCTGACATCGATGCATGACTTCCAATTTTAAGATCAAGAAGCTATTTATTATTATGTCATGAAAGGTTTTTAAGTAGTTGTAGAATTTCGAATGTATCAGATAACAACATATTATCGTTCCGGTCGATTCGGTCCTCTTTAGATTTCTATTTTTCTAGCGAACATTACAACAAAATTGTAGTATTTGTATATACAATCTACATCTGAAAATCCAGCTTCGGTTAGCCATTGTAACTGATAATCAAGAGTAGACATTCTATCAAGTTTTGTTCTTTCCATCGCGGATGATATTTCAACTAGGTCTAGTCCTGAATTTTCAATATGCTTTTTCCAATCTGATTTGTAAAGGCTCTCTAAATAGTCAGTATTCCCAAGGACTTGATCCACGTTAATAAAAATGCTGCCAGGTGTCATTATGGAATACAGTTTCTTAAACAACTCCTGCTTTTCAGAATCGATCATGTGATGTATAGAAAGTGAAGATATTACTAAATCGTATAGTTCACTGTAGTCGAATTTAGTGTAGTCACTTGCGATGTATGTAATGTTGGAATGGTCGCTGAATCTTGCTCTAGCAATCTCAAGCATACCATCGGAAAGATCAATTAGTGTTAGCTTTGAGTTGGGGTATTTTTCAAGAATAAAGCTAGACATGAGTCCAGTCCCTGCACCCAAATCTAAGACTGAGGGAGTATCATTCTCTAGAACTGCTAGTGCAGCAGCAATCCTATAAAGATCTTCAAAGCAAGGAATAAGTTTCTTTCTTTGTTCGTCATACCTTTGTGATACCTTGTTAAATTGTGTTCTTATATCGGCCCTGTCATTATTCATCTAATCACTCCTCCATTCTCCATACCATGTTATAGTGTAATTCAACCGGCATCCAATATATGTAACTAATAAATCTGATAGACAGTATCTATAAATGGGTGTTTGTGACATTGTACTGTTGGTAATGTAAGCAATAATAGCGACTTTACAACAACATAACTACATCACAAGCGTATTAATTCATTGGTCTACTTGAGGGGGCTTGGGAAAGATGGTTCAGACAGACAACCATGCGAGTCGCAGTTCGCCGGTCACTCACTCCTTTAAGGCGTTTGGGTTCGTAGATACTAGAATCATTGTCTGGATATAGATACTGAAATATGGAAATAGGAGATGTACATATGAAATTCAAAGGAAACAGGATTACTCTTTCAAGTGTTACGAAGGAAGATTTAGGCTTCTTATGTGAGTTAGAATGCAATAAAGACGTTTGGCTCTTTGAAGAGTTTGTGGAGAACGATCATAATGTTGTTAAGTCTAAGTATTTAGAACAAATGTATTCAAACACACACGTTGATTTTATCATGACAATAGAAACAGACAACGAAATAAAGCGAATTGGATTGGTTCAGATTTGGAGTTATGTAGCCCATAGAAATAGCTGGGAACTTGGTTTTGGTATCCTTCCAGAGTATCAAGGATATGGGTATGGATATGAAGCGGTTAAGCTCTTAGTTGATTATGTATTTAAGGAACTAGAAGCTTCTAAAATAGTAGGAATGTGTAATAGTCTCAATCAGCAATCGATCAACCTCATGGAGAAATTAAAGATGACAAGAGAAGGTACATTCAAGCAAGAATTAAAATGGAATAATGAATGGCATGATCAGCATTTTTATTCGATTTTGGTTAGTGAATGGGAAAATTTAATAAATTAAGGTGTTAGGAAATCAAGAAACATCAACATCCGATAACATAATATACGAGTAGCGGCTGAGCGGGTCGAAGTTGCTCCCTTATGGCTTTCGGGGTTTAATAGTGGTAGAAATAAGAACGTTATACGTCTGACTGAATTAAGAATTAAATGATGTTTTGAATAAAAGTAATCTCGTATTTTTAAAACTTGTAGAAAGGAAGAAATATTATGAGTTGTGAGAAAGCATTAGAACAATATATTGAAGCAACAAATACACATGAATTTAGTAACGTCAAGAATATGATAGATGATAATGCAGTATATTGGTTTACTAATAAAACATGCGTAACACTAAATGAAATTCAGGAATATTTTGAAGCATCATGGGATTTGGTGAAAGATGAGGTATATTCACTGACTGATATTAATTGGATAGCTGTAGATGAAAATTCAGCAACATGTATTTATACATATCACTGGGAAGGATTTATAGACGGGAAATTTGTATCAGGCAAGGGACGCGGGACGAACGTATTTGTGAAAATAAGTAATGATGTTTGGAAAATAGCACATGAACATTTGAGTACTTAATGATAAGATCTCGAAAGAAATTCTTCTTGGGTTCGTGAATACGCTAACATGATAAGAAATTAGCACAAAAAAATCCGGAAATATTTAAAACATAACTGGTATGTGAACTTGAATTATAGGGGTGGGAGAATGGAAAAGGATATTGCATTGAAGTATTCGGATAAGTTCAAAGCATTACTAAAACTGCAGAACGAAGTAAAAGGCATTCATCCATTGCTAAATGATCATTTTCCAATTGCGATTGTTGAGGATAAACAACTACACATCTTTGAATATAAAAATGAAAGATACAGTTTATCACATATTGTACCTGATACTATGAATTTACCAGTAGGAGTCAGAGCTGCGTTTCCGCTGGAGTGTGTGCAGAATCAAGTAGTTGTCGTTGTAACGGGAGAGGTGTTTGACACTGTTAGTGAGCAAGTCATTATTTTTCATGAGTTTGTGCATTGTTACCAGTACCAAACATGTGAAATTCAATTGAGGGAACATATTGATATAGCTAAACGATCAGTAAAAACAAATGATTCATGGGAATTAAACTACCCGTTCCCTTATTCGGACAATCAATACATTGAACTTACAAGATCTTTATTTGAAAGTGTTGATAAAAAAGATGCTAGGTTAATTGGCTCGACAAGAAGAAAACTTAAAGAATGCTTGACTACTGAGCAAGTCGAATATATGGTTTGGCAAGAATGGAAAGAAGGATTTGCAAGATATATTGAAAATCAGATCAAGTTTTTCCTGGGAATTAGCATGAATCATGGAGGGAGGAATGAACCTTACAGTCGTACTACCTTTTACGAGATGGGTTCACAATTGATTGAACTTATCGTCCAAGCTTCGCCTAATTCACTTTACAAAATTGAAGAGCTCTATTACGCATTGAAAGATGATTTGTATTTTGAACAAATTGAAGAAATATAAGGAATTGTGTATGTATATCAAATGCATAAAATCATACACCCATTAGAATCAAATGTTTTAAACAGAAAATCAATAATTATAAAAGGGGGTTAGGGCATATGAAAATTACAATCAGGAAAAGAACAGAAGAAGACATCAATCAGTTCATTACTTGGACTTATGATGGGATATATTCTTTTTATGATAACAATATCCAACAAGAAAAGATTGAAGGATTTAAGCAGAGTATCAATTCAGAAAGAGCATTTTCCGTATTTGATGATAAAGAAAATTTAATCGGAAATTGTGAGTTTTTTGATATAAGCGATGATGGGGTAGAAATATTAGCAGTTGGAGTTCAGATGAAACCTTCAATGACAGGACAGGGATACGGTTCGATATTTTTTAAAGCAGTCATTGAACACGGAAGGGAATTATTAAAGTTTAATCATTTGGAATTGTGTGTAGTAGATTTTAATAAAAGGGCAATAAGAACATATGAAAAAGAAGGATTTAAAAAGAAAGGTGAATTTCAAAATGTAATCAGAGGCAATACGTATAACTTTATAATTATGGATAAAGATTGGAAATAGAATTTAAAGAACATTATGTAAAAGTTGGGTCTGAATTAAAATTCAAAAGATAGAACGCTGAAACGTTTTGTTGCTGAGGTGAATGATTTAAGTGAGAGTGTAACTATTATAATAGAGTCTGGAGTGAAAGCTATGTTTGGAATAAAAACAGAAAAAATCAATGATAATCTAGTTATTAAGTGGCAATTATCTAAAATAGAAATCCCCATATCTGAAATTGTAAACATATCGCATGATGATACTTATGGAGGGGAACAAAAGGATGCTATTAGAATTGGTACTCCATACGGTACCACCGATAGAATTATAATAAAGACTAATTCTCAAACCTATATTCTATTTACAACCAATGTAATCTCTTTAGATAAAAAACTGAATTCGATTATGAACAAATGAATTATTCACTGATTCAAGATATTTGAGGCGGCGCAGCTGGATAAATTAACTGCATCGCGGTGGTCATGACAGAGTCATAAGTCGGCGGGACGTCGTGACTACGGGAATGGTAATCTACGATAATACATATAGTACAATATTGAAATAATGATAGGTGCTAAAAGAAAATAAATTAACTATTGAGTAAAGAAGATTTGTTTAGGAGGCTTAAAGGGACCTTGCGTAAAGATAAGAGAGTTATATATTTGAATGTTGCTTTAGGTACGATTGGGATAATCCTTGTCGGGTTGGGGGCTTTTAGGTATCAATTATTAAATGAAGATATTGAAGGACAAGTAATTTCATATTTAGGGTTTATATTAACAATTGTTTACATCAATTATTTAGAACAAAAAGCGGGAATAAGCAAAAAAGTAACATGGATTAAGTCAATTATCTCAATAATAGTATTTGTTATTAGTGCATATTATTTGTTTTCTGATTCATTTGCTTAGTAAGCCAAAGGGGGCTATTGGTAGAATCAAAGTCCTGATCTTAATAAAGGTATTAAGCAGCATAGAGGCATTTTGAGAAAAAGATAGAAATACATAAAGAAGAATGAATCAAATCCAAATGATAACAAGGGAACAAGAACAAACCTTAGACTTCAACTAACATAAAGGAAACAAGTATTTAAAAGTAATTCAGATACTTCAGGTAACAATTGGTTCGCATTCCGGGCATTTACCCTGGATCACTTCGCTTGAAAGTCAGAAAGTACAGCGTTATACAAAATACTGAAGTGAGTGGGAGGTAACAGGATGCAAAAAGAAATGAGTGCTATAAATCGAGAACAATGGAATCATGAGCGATATCAAGCTTGGATAAATCGATTTGGTTCCATTGAGCAAGAAGCCAAAAGAATTATGGATGATCCAAAGAAGAGAATAAAGATTTTAGCTGACTATATTGGTGATGTCAGAGGAAAACGTGTACTAAATCTTCTCGGATCAAATGGGACAAAAGCAATATCGATAGGATTGATGGGCGCTAAAGAAGTTAAGGTTGTTGATATCGCACCAGAAAACGCAAGATTTGGTATGGACTTGGCAAGTGCTTGTAACGTTGAAATAAACTATATAGTTTCCGATGTAATGGATCTAAAAGTTGAAGAACTTGGAGAGTTTGATCTTATTTTTATAGAAATGGGTGTACTCCATTACATCTATAATATTGAAGAATTATTCAAGATAGTAAATAGATTGTTGTGCAAGGGCGGTAGGTTTGTACTTAGAGAATATCACCCGGTACTTTGGAAATTGCTAAAAGAAGTAGACGGGCAATACATTGCTAGTGGTAATTATTTTGAACAAGATGTGGTCGGAGAAGAGATGAAGCTAAGGCGCTGGATACTTGGAGAAGTAATAACCACGATTGTAAATGCAGGATTGACAATCAAGGCTTTACATGAGGAATCTGGAGAGATGCAGCGATGGATTTTTAAGGATCTACCAGAAGGAATAGAAGATAGAATTCCAGGAATCTATGCTGTAATTGCTTCTAAAACATTATAAGTATCTAGAGTTATATGTTCGTATAACAATGAAATTTCGATATCATTACTGACACTGCATGATTGCCAATAAGGATTTTAAAGAAGTGGCTGACATCCTATAACAATGTTTTTACGCTTCGTGGCTTACGCCCCTGGGTCGCTAGGAGGTAAGTCGAGGGAGCGAATTCCGGCGGACACATCCATTCACCCAACCGCGGTCGCTGTCGCTCCCTTAAGGCAGTAAGGGTTCGTAGATACAACAACGTTATCTGAAATTATGACAAGTATAAGGAGATCCAATGACACTCAAGCCTTTCTAGTCCAGGATACGAAAACGTTATGTGAAATCAAAGTTTGACATTTAATAAAAGCTTTTAAAGGAGGCCTGTATGAAGACAATTATCTATATGATTAGGCATGGAGAATCACCATATAATGAAGGAAATGAAAGAACAAGAGGGCTTACTCCGAAAGGAAAGATTGATATTGAAAAAGTAACGAAGTTACTTATAGGTGAAGGAATAGACGTGATTATATCAAGTCCTTTTACTCGAGCAATTCTTAGTGTTGAGGGATTGGCAGAGCACTTAAAGTTAGATATTAAAGTATTCGAAGATCTTAGAGAACGTCATTTTGCATCTTACATTATTGAAAATGCAGAGTTAATGTCTAGTATCAGAGAGAGTTTCAATGATCCTGATTATACTTTGCCGGGTGGAGAGTCTAATGCTGATTGTCAGAAAAGAGCAATCTCCGTTCTAGAATCCTTATTAAAAGAACACAGAGGGAAGAAAATAGCAATCGGGACGCATGGTCTTGTAATGACTTTGATGATGAATCATTTTGATCCAACTTTTGGCTTGGCGTTTTTGAATCAATTAAAGAAACCAGATATCTATAAAATGCAATTTGAGGACTTAGAATTAGAAGAAGTAATAAGAATGTGGAATGATTAGATTCTATAAGGTTTATCCAAGAGGACTGCGTCGAAAATCTTCAGTAAGCTTAATTGATAATCTTCCTGAAGTGGAAATACATACAGAAATACATACATATCAAAAGTATAAAAGGAAATGATGAAATGGATATATCGCTTGAGAGAGTTTCGGAAGGTCAATTGATCTCATTAAAGAATTTGTTTGTACTAGCTGCATATGATCTAACTGAGTTTAATAATACTGACATCGGGGAAGATGGACTATTCCAAGTTACATTTAATTTTATGGATTGGTATAGTGACCCGAATTACCATATGTATTTTATCCGATCAGATCGAGCATTGGCTGGATTCGTAATCATTAAGAGGTTAGAAGAAGAAAAATTATATTATTTAAATCATTTCTTTATACTTCGAAAATACCGGGCGATGAAGATCGGGCAGCAGGCAGCATTTATGACATTTGATTCATTCAAAGGACATTGGAGAGTGAGTGAATTTGATTGGAATATACCAGCACAGATTTTCTGGAAGAAAGTTGTGAGTCGTTATACGAGTAAACAATTTATAGAAACAAGAAGAAAAGATAATAAGGGACCTGCTCAAGAGTTTACTAACCATGTTGGTTAGTCTATTCAAAGAAGGAATAAACTGATTAAAAGGAATAGGAACATTAACTGTGAAGGTATTTCAATGGGGCGTTCTTATCTACGCTGGGGTCCCTTTGGTTCGCAAGAGAAGAAATACGAGAAGTGAAACTAGTGCATAATCCAGCGAGTTTAAGTGATTGGAGGGATGAGTACTACATGAAGAATCGTATACATATTTTTGGTGCTTCTGGTTCTGGAGCATCAACATTAGGACAAGAATTATCAGAGCGGCTTCCACATGTCAACTTTGATGGTGATGACTATTTCTGGATCAAGAAATTTACTGAACAAAGAAAACCATTGGAAAGACTACACTTACTAACTAAAGATCTATCTGAGTATAATCAATGGATATTATCAGGTGCGATATGTGTTGGGGTAATGCATTAACATCAAATTTTGATTTAGTCGTTTTTCTCTATGTGCCTAAAGAGATTAGACTTCAAAGACTAATGGAAAGAGAATTTCTCAGATATGGTGAAGATATCTTACCTGGAGGAAGTATGTATGAACAATCGAAGACTTTTATGGAGTGGGCCTCATTATACGATGATGGCGGATTAGAGGTAAGAAGTAAGGTATTACATGAACAGTGGTTGTCTGATTTGACTTGCCCTATTCTAAGGATAGAAGGTAATAACTCTATTAGTGAGAGAGTGAACATTGTTTTAGAATATTTAAATAATACGTAGTACTGATTGAAGTTAGCGGAATAGATGAAGACGATGACATCCTGTAACAACATGTTCCAGTTTGTCCGAGGCATATCAGTGAAGCGAAAATTAGCAGATACCTCGATTTTCCTAAGATTAGAGGGACCTAAGGGGGTTTGTTCACTTTATTTCAGGAAATTCAACTAACCTCCTAAATGATTAATAGGGTAAACAAATGAGCAACGAACAAAATATATTAGAGGAGTCTATCGGGATGAATAAGTATAGTGTTTATGAAACAAACAGCTCCTATTGGGATACAAAAGGAAATGATTTTTTAAGAGCAATTGTACTTCCTTTTTATGGAGCATTTGTCTCAGAAGAACAATGTCAACTTTTTGGCGATGTATCAGGAAAAAAGATGTTAGAGATAGGCTGTGGTAATGGTCATTCTTTGCAATATCATGGGGAACGCAAACCATCTGAACTATGGGGAATGGATATATCAGAAAAACAAATTGAAAAGGCAAAGCAACATTTGACGACGTGCGGTCTTTCAGCAAAATTAATCTGTTCTCCCATGGAAGAAGAATGTAACATACCCGTGGATTATTTTGACTTTGTTTATTCGATTTACGCGATCGGCTGGACAACCGATCTTGAGGGTACTTTTCTCCGGATCGCTTCTTATTTAAAAAAAGATGGCATATTTATTTTCAGTTGGTCTCATCCCATACACAAATGTGTTGTGGAAGAAAATAATAGATTTGTTTTTAACAAAAGCTATTTCGATGAATCTTGGTATTCGGTATCTCCTGATTCTTGTCAAGGCGCGTTAACCTTATCTGATCGTAAACTATCAACCTATATAAATGCGTTGTCAAAAGCAGGTTTTGTTATTGAACAAATGATTGAAGAAACTGACAATGAAATAATACAATTGCACGATGAAAATAATGATTTAGTAAAAAGAGCGAAGATGTTTCCTGTAACCTTCGTTATCAAAGCAAGAAAACTATAAAATATTGAAAAAGTGGCCCTAGAGTGAGTTGGTTAGTGGCTTAGGGAAGGTTGGCATCAAATAACAATACATTCATGACATTGGTTTGTCAGAGAGTTAACGGGGGAGCAGAGAACGGCATACCCGAATTCGTTCACTCTCCGTCGTGAATACGGAATGTTATAAAATATCAGTGCGAAGACGGAAAATAAAACAAACCTTCTATTTAACTAATGCATAAGTTATTGAGGAGAGTGAAGATATGAGTATTATCTTAAGTAAGGCCGGAGCAATATTTATTCCTGTAAGTAATATCATAAGTGCACGAGAATGGTATTGTTCCATACTTAATCTTGAATCTAATTATGAAATAATCGCAGGTCATCTTTGTTGTATACCCTTCGATAATAATGGATTGAACCTTGTTCTTGACAGCCAAATATACAATGAAGATTCTATCTATAGAAACCCTGCTTTCCATTTTAATACTAACGACATACAAAAAGCTTACCAATTCTTGAGAGAACGCAAAGTTGAGTTTGTAACAGAAATAGAAAACGGCCATTGGTTTAACTTTAAAGATCCTGATGGAAATTTATTAATGGTTTGTAAATGATAGATTGCAACCTAGCATCACAGTTAATAAATGAATAGAGAAACTTGAAGAAAATATTAATATCTGATAACAGCGTTTTAACACATCTTTTCTGGCAACCCACGGTCTGCTGACGAAATATCAAAGAAGCTGGTGCTGCAGACAACCTACTTGGGAGGTTCGTAAATACGAGGCAACTTATAAGATATTGTCGCAAATCATTAAATATAAGGGGATGCGAACGATGAAGAGATATAAGAGTACTTCGGGGAGGCAATTAATCTATGATTCATACAATACATTGTTAAAGTCTTGGAAAACCGATTTTGAAGAGAAAGATATAGTGACCTCATATGGGCAAACTCATATCATTGTAGCTGGTGACCCTCAAAATCCACCATTATTACTTTTTCATGGTACTGCTGACAATTCAGCCATGATGTGGGTTTACAACATTAAGGAGTTATCTGAGCGGTTCTATGTACTCGCAGTTGATGCCATTGGAGGTTCAGGAAAAAGTGAACCCAATGCACATTATTATAAATATTTTGACCAGATAACCTGGATCGACGAGATTTTAGCTGGATTAGGTATTCAGCAGATCAATATATGTGGAGTTTCTTACGGAGCATACTTATCTTATTACTATGCTCTGGAGAGACCGTCAAGAGTACATAAAATTGTTTGTTTGGCAGGAGGAATCCCTTCAAGTCAATTCGAGGTAATGTCAAGAATGATGGCAGCCTTTTTACCTGAAGCATTGTTTCCCACAGAGAAAAATTGTAGAAAGTTATTGAAGAAATTGAGCGGCCCATACTATTCAAGATTGGAAGTGAATGAAATATTGATGAAGCATTGGTACTATTTATTGAAATATTTCAATAATAGATCAATGATGCAACATAAAATTCAAATACATAAGGACTCCGAATTAACAATATTAAATGACAGGGTAATATTTCTGATTGGTCAATTTGACAGATTGTCCAATCATTCTAAAGCGATCAAGAGATTACAGGATAACAAGATAAATTATAAAATCATTAAGGATGCAGGTCATGCAATAAACCATGAGCAATCAGATATTATTAACAAAGAAATTATTGAGTTTTTATTATAAGAGATCATTAGTATATTCGAATCTTTAAGATATTTGAGCTTCATAGAAAAGGGGAAAACAATGGATTATATAAAGTGGATTAGAAGTAAGGTTGGTAGCGAGATGATAATTCTTAATTTTGCTGGGGCTATGGAGATTGGTGAATCTGCAGATGAAACGGCAAAAAGAGAAGTAGAAGAAGAGACAGGATTAAAAATTAATATCGAAGAACTCATTGGCATCTATACTAAGTACTTTGATGAATATCCCAACGGAGATCGTGCGCAAACAATTGCATTTTTCTATAAAGGGAGTATTTGTGGCGGAGAAATAATTAATGAAAATGAAGAAAGCATAGAACTTAGATTTCTTAATAAAGATGAAGTGCCAGAACTATTTAATCAACAACATAATGATGTATTCAATGATTTTATTAATAAGAGAACTGGAGTATATAGGTAGTTTGATTTTATCTTTTTTTATATTGATTCAAAGATGGTCAGTCTATTACATAACCCCGTATTTACACTTCGGGCTTTACCCATGGGTAGCAAGGAGTAATAGTCAAATCTGAAACCAGTGATAAAACTAAAAAATCTAAAAAGATGATTTCCGCTACGAACTAACGTTTCTTAATTGAACCAAGAACCTCAGATTTTACAAAGAGAGCAGGAGACCACTATGAAAGATAAGCTTCTTTTAGAAATTAAAGAGTACTTAATATCTAAATATCAATGCCATACAGTTATCTTGTATGGGTCGTATGCTACTGAAAACTATAATGATGAAAGTGATGTTGATTTGGTTTGTTTTTATGATGGAGTAGAAAACAAGAATGATAATTCCTATATTCTTAATAAACAATTAGATACATGGATTTACAATACTGAGGAAGTGAATCACTCGGAGCAATTTTTGCATATTAGAAATGGAATTCTTTTAATAGATGAAAGAGGACTAGGTAGGAAATTATTAGGGGAAATTGAACTACTCTACATGAAAGGACCTGAGCCAATAAGAACTGATGAAATCGAATTCTTAAAAAATTGGTTAGATAAAATGCTAAACCGCTCTCTTAGAGGAGATTCTGAGGGGAATTATAGATTACATTGGTTGCTGAAGGACAGCCTTGAAATATATTTCAAGTTACAAAACAGATGGTATTTTGGCCCTAAGAAATCAATTCAATGGTTACAAGAACACGACCAAATAGCGTATACACTGTTTTCTAATGCATTACATAGAAACGCTAGCAACAAAGACATCGAAATCTTAATTGATTATATTGTTAAGAACTGAATTCAGCATATCAGTTATCAGCATAAATGTTGAAGGGGAGAACTTAGGTGGAAGATTTGGTAATTGAACTCTACAATCCTGAGAGGGACAGAACTTTGATAAAAGCTATGTTGTATGGAAATGAACAGTATGACGAAATTTTTAGAGCTAATGAAGGGGATTTTCAGAGGAATATACATGTTGCGCGTTACAAAGGTGTAACTGTAGGTTTTCTTTCATTCGGTCCTTTTAGAAGACAAACTGTGACGACGATCTTTATCAGGAATGAATATAGAAGAATGGGTATTGGCAGTGAACTTATGAAGAGAGCGAACCAATTGCTTTCAAAAAATGAGGAAGTAGAGCGTTCCATTGGAGTATGTATGGATGGTGATCGTTCTTCGCTGCAATTTATTTATAAAAATGGTTATTACATAAGTTATTCATCTTATATCATGGAACTAGAGGGAGAACTCCTCACCGAAAGTCAAGCTTTTATCAGACACTATGAAGAAGAGGACTACATTACATGTCATAATATTAGCGAATTAGCTTTTTATAAAATGCATGAACATATAAATATGCTTCCGTCCTATTATTATCCTCCAAATGAAAGGGAGCGTCAGCGTTTTGCGGAAGACAGAACGAATAGATTCGTTATGTTGGTGGACGATGAAATTGTAGCAGTCGGGATAATTGACGGCAATGAACTGAGTCATGTCTCCGTTCGTCCTGATCTTCAAGGGCGTGGATATGGTAGGGCTTTTGTATCTTTTCTTGTAAACGAAATCAAGCGTCGCGGCGCGAAAAGTGTGAAGCTTTGGGTGGTTAAAGGTAATCCTGCGAAAAAATTATATGAAAGTCTTGGTTTTAGAGAAAAATCATTAAACCATTGGGTAACAAAATATTATAGACCCGACACACGATTAAGCAGACCTCCAAGCCACTTGTTGAGCTAGTAGTGTAAATAAATTGAATTCGCATAAGTATTCCAAAGAAAGCGTTTTAAGTGGAAGGGAGATCAATGATGTGTTGTCTTGGATGCAAACTTGCAAATAATGTAATGGAAGCAAATGTTGTCTATGAAGATGATTTAATTACATGTATTTTGGACATTGACCCATTGAACGAAGGACATACGTTGATCTTACCAAAGAGACATTATAAAGATCTCGAAGAAATCGATAAGGCAACTATTAGTTCAATCATGAACGCAGCAGTAATAATATCGAAAGCTTTAAAAGAAATTTATCAACCAGATGGAATATCGACCATTCAAAATTGCGGGGAATTTAACGATTTAGATCATTATCACATGCATGTATTTCCAAGATACACGAATGATGGATTTGGATGGGTAGAACCAATAAATAAGTCTCAAACTCCATTGGACCAAGTAAAGGCAAGCATAGTTGATAAATTAAATACAATTAGTATGTAAAATCGAAAGGAATTAAAAAATGAATCTCATCCGCATAGAACCAATTGGTAAGAATAACTGGGAAGAAGCTTATTCGATATCTTTACTCAAATCACAAGAGAAACTTGTACCTTCTGTTATTGAATCTTTAGCGTGGGCATATATAAAACCCTGGGATGAGGCGTTTGATCCATATATTTTGTGCAAGGATGATAAATCAATCGGATTTTTCTATCTTTCCTATACACCTAATAGTACGAATAATTACTGGATCGGTGGATTTCAAATAGACAAGGAATATCAAGGAAGAGGATTAGGAACACCATCTCTTCAAAAAATAGTAGAATTCATTCAGGAAACGCACAGACAATGCGAAGAAATCTCTCTAACAATCGAAATAAGTAATAATCATGCCAGAAAACTTTATGAGAAATTAGGATTTGTTAATCAAAATATAGAGAACCAAGATGGCGAGATTATATATAAACTAAAGTTAAAATAAACTATAAAGAACTTGCATTAGTTACTTTAAGAGGTCGTTGACTTGAGCTAACATTACATTCTTGCGTCGTCAAAACTGCTCATCGATCGCTACGGAATCTGTGACGTTGTATAACATAGTGAAGGCCCTGAAAACAATTCTGAGAGGATGAAGTAGGATGATAGCAATGCAATATAAGATCACATTACCAAGCGATTATGATATGAGGATAATCAGAGATAGAGTACAAAATAATGGTTATAAGACAGATGGTTTTGAGGATTTAAAGTCAAAACTATATCTTATAACAGAAATAGGAAACAACAAATGTTTACAAAATAGTTATTGCCCACTCTATCTTTGGAAGAATAGCAGCGGATTAAATAAATTCCTGTTTAACGGTTATTATGACAACATACTAAAATCGTTTGGATGGCAACATGTCAATGTAGGAATCCCTTTGATCGACAATACTACTGATAAAATTAAAGAGAGTAAATACGTATTTGAAATTTCGAGAACAATACAGCCACAAGAAAGTTTGAATAACTTAACAGATAAAATTCTAAATGAGATTCCTATGTTAGATCAAACAGAGTATACAATAATATATAACCCAGATAAATGGGAATATAGTGTGTTTTATTTTAATGAAGACGTTGATAAATTTGCCGATTTAAATGGAGTAGTGTATACCGTGCTGCATGTCTCTAGATAAAATCTTTCCGCTTTATAAACCACTAGGATCGTGGATATAAGAACGTTATCCGAAAGTGACGAAAATATGTAATAAGGGTGAAAGGGATGACAGTTGGAAGAAAGGTCTTTGTTTTTAATGATATATCACGGATCGACTCAATAAGTAAACAAACTAGAGAGGTCATCATTAGTATATATTATCCTTCAGAAGCATTTGGAAATAGACCGACGTACACTACACTTTTTGAACCTTGTATTCCTTTAGCCGCTGACATGCTCTGTAGTATGGGAGTTAATAAGGAACATATTAATAATCTCAATACAGGAATATATAATAATGCAAGTATTAATACAACGGTTAGGAATTGTCCTATTATTTTTATTGCCCCTGCTTTCGGTGTAGTTAGAGATATGTACTCATTTTGCGTGGAACATTTAGTGAGGTGCGGCTTTGTTGTTATTACGGTAGGTGCCACTCATGAATCTATATTTTCAATTTTTCCTGAAGGTCGCTTTATTCAGCAATCAAAAGAAATATCCGATATTGACGATTTAGATATAAATTTATGGAAACAATTATTGAAACTTAGATTTGAAGATCTTAAATATGTTTTGAATAATGTAGAAGAAGCCCTGAGTTCTGTTAAAGACCTTATGGCCATAGTTGATGTGGATGAAATGGGCATCATCGGTCATTCATTAGGTGGGGCTGCTGCTTATGACATACTGAAAAGTGAAAGAAAAGTGAAAGCTGGTGTTCTATTAGATCCGAGTTTCCATTTAATAACTGAAAATAAAGATGAAACAGCGCCAGTTTCATTATTGGTAGTTCGACAAGAGAAATGCTCGATTGAAGAATTGAAAAATGAAATTTCTCAAGAGCTATTACTTATGTTATTGAATGGGTATAACGCTTTATATAATTCTAGTTATACAAATAGTTCATATATTAAGCTACACGGTGCTCATCATATGACATTTAGCGATGTCCCGATACATTATAAGGAAGATGGGATAAAGCTAAAGCATTCTATTGTTAATGACTATATTTCTGCTTTTTTTGAGGAGTATTTAATGAATAAAGAATATAGATTCAATGAATTGATGAAAAATAAGCTTAGAGATGGAATTGATGAAATAGATAGTAATGGACAAGTTATTTAAGAGGTAATTCGAGAGGACGTCAACATCAGATAACAGAATGCCATAGAAGGAGAAGTAGATAGATAGCATTTTGAAAACGGATTCAATAAAGAATACAATTCAAAGGAGAAATAAATGAGATATTCAATCAGACCTATAACTGAGCAAGATGTTCCTTTTTTATGGGATATGTTGTATGAATCTTTATATGTTCCGAAAGGAAAAGAACCTTTTAGTAGAAATGTGATTAAGGAACCTTTCCTATCTAAGTATGTGGAAGATTGGGGTAGAGAAGGAGATCTAGGATACATTGCAGTAAATGACGAAGGATTGTCTTTAGGATCGATCACTGCTCGATTTTTTAACGAAGATAATAAAGGGTTTGGATTTGTAGGTAATGATGTACCAGAGCTAGGTATAGCTTTGAAAGAGGAATATAGAGGAATAGGAATTGGAAGAGCGCTGTTACAAATGTTGATTGACGTGCTAAAGGAGAAGGGAATAAAGAAAGTATCATTAAGTGTAGCCCCAGATAATATGGCAGCAATGAAGTTATATCAACGATTCGGGTTTAAAGAAGTTGGAATGGTGGATACATCAATTACTATGGTTTTAGAGCTATAGTACAAAGAACGAAGCAAATAACATGTAAAGGAGCATACAGATGATCGATATTCAAAGCGTAATTCCACATCGATATCCATTTTTAATGATAGATCGAATTTTAGAGATAGAGCAGAAAAAATGGGTTAAAGGATATAAGAATGTGACTGGGAACGAATGGTTTATTACTGAACCAAGTAATCGTATGCCAAGCATGATGATTGTGGAGGCATTAGCGCAATTAGGAGCATTTGCCTTAACAAGTAGAGAGAAAAATTTGGGCTTTCTTTCATCTTTGAACGGTATAGAGTTCTTAGGTGATGCTTATCCAGGGGATAGAATTGAATTGTATTATGAAGTTGTAAAGAGTAGAAAAGGGTTTGTTTTGGGTAGAGGAGAGGCAACTGTCGGAGATCAAGTAATTATCAAGGCCGAAGAAATTATGATTTATATACAAGCGGATAATAACATCTCATAACAATGTATTAATGCAGCAGGTCTATGCCCTATGGTTGTTAGAACTATAATAATGAAAGCATCCCACACAATAATAAACGCCCCTACTCTAGATAAGAGTTATCTAAGGTGGGGCGTTCAAAGATTCAAGAACGTTATAATTAAACCGAGTTAAAACTTTACTTCAAGTGAAAGGAAGCATTGAATGAACGGATTCAGAATTTATGGTGAGAATAACCAGCACCTGAGTATACAATTAAATAAAATGCATGAATTTCCGGATAGCATCTGTTATTCAGGTGGCTATAATGCAGAAGGTTCAATAATAATAAAGAGCGGAAGTTACTCTGCCTCCGGTTCCTTATGGATTTCCACGGGAGAAATATTAATGTTTAGGAATCAACTCGAAGAAATCTATGACAATTGTTGTGGAGTAGCAAAACTAGCTAGTAGTGAAGTTGATTTTGAAATGAGTATTACAATAGAGAGTAGAGGAAGAGTGGTAATTGAAGGTACATATAAAGAATACCCAGCAATTGATAATGAATTAATGTTCTACTTTGAATCGGATCAAATGACGATTGGCTGCTCATTCACTTTTCAGTCTGATAGGGACAATTTCGAATGAGAATATACCAAAACATGATACAACAGAACTCAAAAATATAATAAAGAGGGAAAATAATGAAAAATACAGTGTATATAATCTCTGGACCGGCCGGGGTTGGTAAATCTACAACATCTCGAAGACTTGTGGAAACGTTGGCTAGAAGTTCATATATATCTGGAGATGTTATAAGTCATCTTCCAGTTAATGGACGTGGGAAACCATGGCTTGACAAAAGAACTCTAGATTTAACATGGAAGAATATATTAAACATAACTATGAATTTATTAGATTATGAATACGATGTTGTGATTGATTACGTATCATTTCCTAAAGAAGTAAAATGGCTTGCAGAAGAATTGAATAATAGAGATGTCAAAATTGTTTATGTTGTACTTTTAGTAGATAAAGAAACAATAATTCTTAGGGATCAGTTAAGACCTGAAGAAGAGCGAATGGGAGAGCGTAGTTTGATTCTTTTAGATGAGTTTGAGAATGATTCTGAATTATTGGATACTAATAAACTCTATACACACGAATGTAAAATAGAGAAATTATCTGAAATTATAGAAGGGATTTTGCAGGATGATAAATATCTCCTTAGATAATTTGAGAAAGGGGCTCCAACGGATAACATAGGATTGATTTTGTATGTAAGGTAACCACGAAGATATTCATGAAAAAATAATCTATTTCACTTGCGGTTTGTAGGTTTAAACCGGGCTGGTATATATGATTTTGCGATTTGAAGTTAAAGCATGCTGATAACAATTATGTTTCGTGATTTTTCAAACTAGATCTATCTTTTTGCTGGAATTTTTTATAAAATGATATCTGCTCGAAAAACTATTAAACAATGAGAGGATATTTAACTAAATTATGATTAGCCTTGGATCAGAGCGAGAAAAACAAATCAGTTATATCGGTATTACCGATGCTGATTTGAATTTATTAAAAAGCAAGGAAAAAGAGTTTAAACAGATCGTCAATACACTTGTTGATGAAGTATATGAACAAGTGACATCTGAGCCAGAGCTTCTCGCTATTATCGAGAAAAACAGTACATTGGAACGCTTAAAAGAAACACAAAGATGGTATTTTCTTTCTATGACATCCGGCGTAATTGATGAGGAGTTTATCGAGAAACGTTTGTTTATTGGAAAGGTTCATTCACGTATCGGTTTAACAACGAATTGGTATTTGGGAACTTACATTTTATATCTTGATCTCGCGACAGCTCATTTTGAACGAGTTTTACCGGTTGAGTGGAGAAGTGTCATTCATTCACTAACCAAGATGTTTAATCTAGATTCACAATTAGTCCTAGAAGCATACGAAACAGATGAAAAAGCTAAAATAGAAATCTTGTTGGAGAAGCAGAATCATTTGCTTACCGGAGTGAGTTCAGCAGTTCAAGAATTGGTTTCTTTAATGGTACAACTAAAAGATAGCAGTGAATCGGTAGAGAATTCAGCAAATAAGAATGTGGATTATCAAGAGAACACGCACCAGAATATACTTTCTTTGAACAGTGAGGTCGAATCCATTCATCAAGTGGGTACGATGATGAGGGAAGTAGCAGATCAGACGAATCTCTTAGGATTAAATGCTGCAATTGAAGCGGCAAGAGCAGGTGAGCACGGGCGAGGTTTTGAAGTTGTCGCGAAAGAAGTCCGAAAGTTAGCTCACCGTTCAAAAGAATCATTAGGAACTATTGATCAGAGGTTGAACAATATTCACTCCACGCTCACAAAGGTAAGAAATGACTCAGAACATAACTCAATGTACTCCAGAAATCAGGTGGCAAGTTCGCAAGAGTTAGCAACCTACGTAAAGTTGATTGAAAAAGTAACCGTAGAATTAGAAAAATTGAAAGTATAACCCAACTATACATAAAAGAAATCATGACCTTAGTAATGTGAAATGTATAAAGAAAGCCGATCCTGAAATTGGGTATAGCTCAGATGTGGGATGTTTTCAGTAAAGGCACAAAAGGTGAATAAGAGGTAGCTTTAAACAAGCTTGATATACTGACACGAAAACCTAACTGAAGTCAATAAGAAGGCAACCGATCAATATGATCGGCTGCTTTTTCTTTTTATCCAATAGGTAGTTTAGAGTATTGAAAAGTAAGCTAATATGAATTATGTTATAATATCCCAAATGATGTAAATGGTAATGTTTCTGAACGAAAGGAGATGAATTAATGGAACACGAAAAAGAAATTCAAGAGATTAAAGAGCGATTAAAAAATGTTGAGAGTCAACTCAAACATAAATCAAAATTTTCTGGATTTTTTAAAATTGGACTAATTGGTATTATTATTTTCGTGCTGTTTTTAATTGTAGTAGGCTCATATCAATTTATATCTGGAGGTTAAACTTTACATTAATAAAGTTCTTGTTATATAAGGCGTGGAAAGTCGTCAATAGGCGGCTTTTTTGTTTGATTTTTCCCATTTGTATCAATGCTTGATATATTATATGTAGTCTTTTTCCGGCTATGGAATGATCATTGGGATTTTAATGGATAAGTAAGGATAGGTAAGGACGTGGGAAAAATGAACAAGATGAAAAGAATAATTATTCCTTTAGTTATTGTTCTGATTATCTTAGTAGGATTAACCCTATTAGAATTTTTAGTGTTGCATTTGCTAGGTTTGCAGTACAAATCAGTTAGTGCTTTAGTGTTATTCTTTATTCTGTATCTACTGCTTGAAATACCTCTCACATTGATTACAGATGCACTGCCTAAAGCATTAAAATCTGTGGGTATTATTAAATCAAGCAAAGGATGGTTACCCCTAATTTTGGATACAGGGTTGCCTTTTATTTTAATTCTATTACTTGATGCCTTAATCAGCGATATAACGATAACATGGCAAGGAGCTATTATATTTTCATTAATTACCGGAATCATCAGTAGGAAGATAAAACAAAGTGAAAAGGAGCCGCCAGTCCTGGATAGTAATGAAATCGAAAAAATGAGAAGTGAAATAGATTCTAATGAAAAATGAGCAATGAATTACAGAATGGAGGAAGTATGAAGAAAACAGACTGGATCAAAATCATTTTAGTCGTATCGCTACTCGGGAATGTTGCCTTGTTTAAGAATCAAGAGCGTGACAACAGAAGACAAGAATTGAAGTATGAGTTATTAAATTCAGCCATATACCGAGATTTAGGACAACTTGAAACAACTATACAGTACCAGGTAGATAATAATTGGGAAAATGAAGCTCTTGTTACACAGAAATTAGATGATGCCATTGATTCAGTTATTTTAAATCATGCAATGGAAGGAGATGATAATAAGGAAGATCTCCTTTGGAGTTTGTACGAATACTTGAATGAGTTTAAGTATGGTGATGAAATATCAGGTGTTAGCCTGAACGATAATCAGCGTGCAGATTACATCTATTTAGGCGAGAGGCTACGCTCTAGTGGGTGGATGTATAATGTAGGTTATGATAGAAACTGGAACAATTTTGCATCAAAAATAGAGGATTTAGTAACGGAATCATAGATATACATATCATTAGTAATTTCCCTTCGTTTAGATAGCATTGTAGAGACTGAATATGATTCATAATATTTTAATTCTGTTGTAGGATTAGATTAAGAATCGAGATAAACTCATTCTACCCAATAGAATATTTTCTTGTTCCAGTCAGTAAATGAGATTCTTAACTAGTGTAAAAGATCGCTGGAAAAGGGGGTCCGAATTTTGAAAATCGTTAAAGAGGCTACAATTTATGCTGTAGTAATCTTTGACTTTAATTTAATTCTGGAACTACTATTTGATCATAGGGAGTTTTGTGATGAAAGCATTTGTAATAGAAGCATACAAGAAAGAACCTACTTTTATTGATCGTCCCGTACCCAAAGTAGAAAATAATGAAGTTTTAGTCAAAATACATGCAGCGAGTGTAAACCCACTGGATACAAAAATACGTAAGGGCGATTTGAAGTTACTACTGCAATACGATATGCCATTGACATTAGGAAACGATTTTGCAGGAACGATTATGGAAGTGGGAAAAGATGTAACAAAATTCAGTGTAGGCGATGAAGTTTATGGTCGTCCACGCTCTAACAAAATCGGTACATTTGCAGAGTATCTATCAGTTCACGAAGAAGACATTGCGTTAAAACCTAAAAATCTTAGCTTTGAAGAAGCTGCGTCGATCCCTTTGGTTGGTTTAACTTCTTACCAGGCACTTCACGACATCTTGAAGGTTAAAAACGGCCAAAAGATCTTAATTCATGCGGGCTCTGGTGGTGTAGGGACATTTACTATACAACTTGCGAAAGCAATGGGGGCCTATGTTGCAACTACAGCTAGTGAGGGGAGCGATTTAGCAAAATCGCTTGGTGCAGATGAAGTCATTAATTATAAAACAGAAAACTTTGAAGACATTATAAAGAATTATGATGCAGTGATTGATAGTATTGGGGGAGCAACATTAGAGAAGTCATTTTTAACTGTAAAAAAAGGCGGTAAGATTGTTTCTATCTCTGGTATCCCAAACAGCCGTTTTGCAAAGGAAATGGGACTGGGACTGTTTAAAAGAATGTTACTCTCACTAGCTAGTGCTAAGTTAACTAGTCTAGAAAAAAAGCACGATGTGGAATACACTTTTCTATTCATGAAGCATAGCGGTCAACAGTTACAAGTATTAACGGAACTCTTGGAATCAAGGAAGATTAAACCAACGATCGATAAGATATTTGCGTTTGAAGAAGCAACAAAAGCAATGAATTATGTGGAAACTGGAAAATCTAAAGGAAAAGTAGTCTTAAGTATCGTTGGTCTGCAGATTAATGATAAGGAAGGGATTACAAAGTCTTAAAGAAAAGGCACTGAATTAACCATCGCCAAACAAATAGGTCGGATACCTTAGCTCTTAAGGAATTCGACCTTTTTGTTTGAATTTCTTTTAGCGCGCACAAAATTTTAACAGTGAAATACCCACGACGACACTATTTACTTTTATTCAACATATGAAAAATTCAAAATAGATTTATCGATACCTAGTAACTTTCCACATATTCAAAATTTATCGATATCTTGACATGTATCAAATGCGATTTCAGAAAAACCAAATATTGTAAAAAGACTAAAGTGTAGTAAAATACTTATCAGTACCAAGAGACACAAACGTTTCAGCCCCCGAGATACGAGCGTTTCTAACACAACTATTTACTTCGATGATCATCATCTAGAAGCTGCAGTGCAAATACTATAAAACGAAAGAAGGATAACTGTATGCTTACAATTAGATTTGTCTCAAATGACGATATTCCACATATTCAATCAATTGCTCATGAAACATGGATTTTTACTTATCAAGACATTTACCCAATAGATTACATTCATAATTTTCTAAGTAAAGCTTATTCTTATGAGAATTTAAGTCGATCGGTAGAGAGAGATCTTCAAAGTGCGAAACGGAATTTTTTAATAGCTGAATTTAATAATGAAGTCGTTGGGTATGCTCAAACAAGACAAGTGAATGAAGAAGAATATGAACTACTAAGAATCTATGTACGGCCTGTATATCATAAACAAGGAATAGGAAATGGATTCATTCAAGAGTTTGTTCAGGTTTTAAAGCCGATAAAAAAACTGTTTGCTTGGGTAGCGAAAGACAATCATATAGGAAGAGCATTTTATGAGAAAAGAGGATTTAAAGAAGTCGAAGAAATGGCGGAAACAATAGATGGAAACAGTAAAATACAAACCAAATATGAATTGGAGATCTCTATTTAATAGAGTGCTAGTAGTTCAAAACGGCATGGACTGACACCATATTAGGAATTGCGATAAAAGAAGGATTATACCTTCATTTCAATGACGATGGAGCACTATTTTCCTGATATAGTGAACAATCAAGCAGTTCATGGAAAAAAATACACAATTAATGATTCTTGTTTTTATCGTTATTAGTGGATCGTCTACTATTTACAACTCATATATTTATGAAATATCAGACTTAGTGCTTATGTCTCTTTCCCCGAGATATAGGCACTTTTTCTTTATGCAATGTCACTTTTATAACACAAACTAACACCGCTATTACTGAAAGTGTTTTTGTAAATGAATATGCAACTCCTGCTGTGCCTGTCTGGGAGAGCCAATAAAAAAGTGGAAGATACATACATTTTATATCTTGTAAATAATAAGCTTTAGTAAAAGACTCTTCAAATTTTGAAGGGTCTATTTTATTTATCGATATCTCTTTGATGTAAAGTTTTAAAATAACTACTTATTACAAACAGGTATGTCAATATTTAACTTACTTTTTTTAATTAAATATATAATAATCAGAATGTAACAAGTCAATAGAGTATGGGGGATTTTTATGAGGAACATTGTATCAATTTTTAGGAAGAGTAATTTTTATGTGTTAATTGTGTGTGCTGTCTTTCTATTTATTATCAGCGGTTGTGGATCAACAACACCACCAGTAGATAATAGCGAATCTATTTCACAGACAACTGATACACCAACAAGCATTGACGAGAATAGTGAGCAAGTTAAAGATGATGATAAGAAAAAAGAAGAGACAGTCAACGATAAGGAACAGAGTTCTTCTTTAACAACATTAACAGAGAAAGATACTACAGCGAAGAAGGAAACAACAAAAACGGAGACAACTACGCCTACACAAGCCGTTAAACCTACTTCAACCACTCCTAATGGTAAGCTAACGGTTCACTATATAGATGTTGGACAAGGAGCATCACAACTTATTCAAACACCTAGCGGCAAAACAATGCTTATCGATGGAGGCAATAACGATGATGAACAGCGTATGGTTAGCTACTTAAATAAACAGGGAGTAAAAAAAGTAGATGTTCTTATAGGAACACATCCAGATGCCGATCATATTGGGGGATTAGATGCAGTAGTAGATTCCTTTGATATTGGAAAAATTTATATGCCAAGGGTATCTTCTAACACGAAAACATATGAATCTTTACTGACTTCGATCAAAAATAAGAACCTAAAAGTTACAACGGCTAAAGCAGGAATAAACATTGATTTGGATAATCAGCTTGATATCAAAATGATTGCTCCTGTTAAAACTTATGATGATAAAAATGAAATGAGCGCAGTTGTTAAACTTACCTATAGAAATAACTCCTTTTTATTCACAGGAGATGCTGAGTCAGGCAGCGAAAGCGATATGATAAATAGCGGTGCAAACCTAAAATCAGATGTCTTGCTTGTTGGTCATCACGGTTCAAACTCATCGACTAGTCAAACGTTCCTAAACGCTGTTAATCCTACGTATGCTGTCATTCAAGTGGGTAATAATAGTTATGGTCATCCTACAGATAATATCTTAAAGAGACTTAATAGTGAAAATATAAAAATATATCGTAATGATCTGCAAGGAACCATTATTTTTACGTCTGATGGGACGAACATTAAACCATCAGTAAGTGCATGGAAATATACAGCAACAACTAATAAAGAAGAAACCTCTAGTGAAAGTACAAGTACTACAGTAACTAAAAAGGAACCTGCAGCATCATCAGACACGAAGACTGAAACAAAAACAGAATCGAATACAAGTGTTTACTATAAAAATTGTGACGCAGTAAGAGCGGCTGGTAAAGATCCGTTATACAAAGGTGACCCAGGATATAGTACAAAGCTTGATAGAGATAAAGATGGTATAGCTTGTGAGAGATAGATAGGAGGTCTTTACATGAAAGGTATCGTTGATCGGTTTGAAGGTGATTACGCGGTAATTGAGATAGATGGACAGACACATGATGTTTCTATGTCAATTGTTGATGCTTTTGTAAAAGTGGGGGATGTAGTTACTTTGGTAGAAGGAGTATGGAAACCTAACCCTACTGAAACAAAGCAACGAGAGAAGCAAATAAAGATGCTTATGGACGATGTTTGGGAAGATTAAACAAATATTTATAATTAGAAATACTAACCCGATTTCATTTAGAAGTCGGGTTATTTGTTTTCAATGTTATCTGTAAAGAAATTATGTTTTAAAATAAGATTTGAGTAAAACCAAATATTGTTAAAATGTCAAACTGTAGTAAAATATTTATAAGTGCCTAGAGACATGATGTGCCAGTTTACGATACTCGAGTCCTTATCTTATTCGATCTCATTAGAAAGAGGACACGCTGGAGAATGATTGATTAGAGCAGAAGACAAAACCTAATTCAGGACGGAGTTTTTGATTTAGAAAAGTATATGAGTATGACATCGTCTAACTTGATCTTCACGATTCGGAGTTATGCACCTGGATTGTCCCATATAGAAATAAAACAATAATTGGAGGTCGAATACCATCGCAGCACTAATGGATAACAAGTTTTCACCTTTAATTTCTTATACAGAAGAAGCAAAAGCAAGGTTTGGGTCTTCAGCAGCATCTGTTGTGATTATCCAGGACAACAAAATTATAACTGAGTGGTATACCGGAAAACATCATTTTAAAAATGGAGCTCTCGTGGTAACAACGGATTCTATGTTTAACTTGTATTCCCTAAGGAAGACGTACGTCGGACTTGCTACAGCAATAGCTGTTGTAGAAAGTGAATTGTCTATAGACAGCAAAGTTTCTGACGTTCTTATAAACATGACTGAATACGAGTTGGGGAACATCACAATAAGAGATTTAGCAACAAAATCAGGTGCCAAATATTTTGGATCGCATCGCATTGAACGAGAGAAAGTAGCGTGTGACTTAATAAAAGAACTAACAGGATCTAATATTGCAGAACTAATTACAGAACGAATATGTAGACCAGCCGAGTTAACTAATACGGAATGGGTTTCGATTCCTAAAGAAAAATTAGTTTGTGATTTTCAAGCTGTAGATGGCTATGCATCCGTTAGAATTGAGTCAAATGAAGGTCATGAAAGAAATCTGTATTCTAGTGCGAGAGACCTGGCACATTGGGGGAATTTGCACCTTAATAAAGGCTTTATAAATTCCAGTCAATTAGTACCTGCCACCGTATTTACACTCATTGAACAGATGCGAATGGATACTGGAGACAAGAACCGGATTTTTGGATGGTACTATCAAGATCAGTGCTATTATGCATCAGGTGCAGCAGGTTGCCACTGTGTAATTGTGCCAGAGTTTAATGCGGTAGCAGTTCGGATGTTAAATAAATATACAGAAAACTACACTCAAGATCAGAATTCGTTTAATGAAATCTTTTATAATTGCCTTCAAAGCATAAACTAGATTATTTAGAAACAATCTGAGTCAATCTAGGAAGGAGAATATATGAAATTTTGTGCGGACGATAAATAAAAGTCTAATATATTTATATATTACCTTTTCATAGAATCTTTGTCATAGTAACATATGTTTACTGATTCATATAACAATGAATAAACAGTTTTAACTATACTTTATTGAAACCCTTTTCAAAACCTTGAGAAAGATGTGAAAAAACAATGAGCAAAGAAACCTCGTCAAGCAGAGCTTTAGTCATTGTGCTTCATGAGATTTATGGAGTTAACGATCATATCAATTTTTTTAGTGAGATATTAATAAATGGAGGTTTTGATGTACACATTCCAAACCTAATTCATAGGGATTCATTTTCTTATGATCATGAGGATATTGCTTATCAATATTTTATGAACGAGATTGGATTCGAGAAATCATTAAGAGAAGTAGAGGAAATAATAAAGACAAATAAAGCGGAGTATGATCAGATATTTATCATTGGATTTAGTATTGGTGCAACAATCGCTTGGATGTGTAGTGAATATGATATTAACGGAGTCATCGGATATTACGGATCGAGAATTAGAAATCGTAAAGAGATAGAGCCTAGATGTCCTACCTTATTGTTCTTTGCCAACAGAGAAAGGTCATTTAATGTAATGGATTTAGAAATGGATCTGAAGAAAAAGAAGAATACGCTGATAAAGATTATTGAAGCTGAGCATGGTTTTATGAATCCATTCTACAGAACTTATGATTCCAAAGAGTTTAAGAATTGTGTTGAAATTAGTATAGAATTTCTTAAGCAAATGCAAATAGATAAAGGGAATCCTGTTAAGAAAGTAAGTCTAGTAAGAGAATACATATAACGAAATCATAAATATCATTGGAGAAAGAGGGAGTGATACTGTATATGGAATGTTTGGGATGTAGGATCGCTAATAACATTGAACCTAATTTGAATATTGTTTATGAAAACCAACTTATTACTTGTGTGCTTGATATTGCTCCCTTTAATGAAGGACATACTTTAATTCTCCCTAAAAAGCATTGCTTGGATATCGAAGATATGGAGCTAGAGACAGCTTATGCTATCATGGATGCTTCGAAAAAACTTTCAATTGTGTTGAAAAGCTTGTTTAAACCAGACGGTATAAGAATCTCTCAAGATGGAGGGGAATTTAACGATCTTACCCATTACCATATGCATCTCATTCCAAGATATGAAGGCGATGGATTTACCTGGGGCGAACCATTACACCCGCATGGAGCTGAAACACGATTAAGCTTAACCAAAGAAAAGATACTGAAGACATTAAGTGAGGAAGGATGAAAACTCCTATTCTTTTAAAAGACAATCAATATAGAAGCATAGGAAAGTAGACAGAAGGAAGGTATCATCATTATTAACTTAGGTGAATTTGAAAAAGCGATAAAGAAAAATAAAATTGAAAGTTGTATTGTCTACAAAGATAACTCCATATTATTTGAATATTATAGAAATCGAAAAATGAAAGATAAACAACACAAAGTAAATTCAATTACAAAGAGTGTTATGTCTGCTTTGTTTGGAATTGCAATTCAACAGGGTTATATCAAAAATGAAAACGTCCCAATATCGAATTACTTCCCAAACATTGATGATACAAAAAAAAGAATTACAATTAAACATCTGTTAACGATGTCCTCGGGGCTCAGGTGGCCTGGAAATGAAGCTATGATTCCAACAAAGAATTGGGTGAAGTTCATTCTTGAACAACCTGTTAAATTAGAGCTTGGAACGCAAATGAAATATAGCTGCGGTAATTCTCATCTACTTAGCGCTATATTACAGAAGGTAACCCAAATGAGCACTGTAGATTTTGCAAAAAGAAACTTGTTTTTACCTTTAGATATTCACGAATTTAATTGGTATGAAGATGCTCATGGGATTGCAAAAGGCGGATTTGGTTTGACGATGAAGATCGAAGATATGTTGAAATTTGGGATCTTGTATATGCAAAATGGAAAATGGAATTCGGAACAACTGATCCCTGCTGAATGGATAGAAAAATCAACAACGCATAATTCTATTGCAGAATCATTGTACGGATATCATTGGTGGATAATGAACAGTAAGAATGTAGATTGTGAAGAAGACAAAACATTCTATGCTATGGGTATGGGAGGGCAATATATATTTGTTAATCAAAAAAAACGATTAGTTACCATATTTACAAGTAACTTATCTGATCATACCTCAAGCCCATTACAATATTTTGGAAATTATATTTTGAGTAAATAAGAGATTGATAAGTAAGTCAAAGAAGGCATGCCCATTATATAACTCTAGAAAGGATAGTTTTAGTTTATAACTTTTTTAATTAAGGAGTTGTTGTATTGTCATATATAGATAAACTAGTTTCTCAAGTATTATTGGTTGTTAAAACTTTTGGATTAGATGAAATTATACCTGTTATTCTGAGTAATGGAGGCAATCTGATTATTCATTTGGCTCCCTATCCCATTGTTGCCCGATTAGCCAATGTTATTACACAGGAAGAAGCAAATATCGCATATAAGAGACTCAATAGGGAATTACAAATAGCACGACACCTTCAAATCAGGAACGTTCCCGTGTTACTACCTACTGATCTTGTTGATGCAGGACCCCACAATGTTGATGACACATGGATGACGCTTTGGAACTATGTACCTCCTATAGAGTTACAACGTCCATCACCGAGTGAAAGCGTTGAACTCGTAAGTAAACTTTCCATAGCAATGAAGGACTTTTCTGAAGAACTTCCCGTACTTGGTGTTTGGGAACGGACTTGTCGATCGGCTGCAAGATTGATGAAGAACTCGGACCCACGTATACAAGCCTTACTTGAAATGTTTCATGAAGTAGATAAAAAGATGCGATTAGAAACAAGTGTTTTCATACCATCCCATGGAGATGCCCACGCTGGAAATTTAGTTCCAAGTACGGAAGGTTGGATCTGGACGGACTTTGAGGATGTATCATTGATGCCCGCTTACTGGGATCTAGCATCATTTGTTGGTAATCTCGCCTTGTTTAATGGATTTAAAGATCCAACTTTAAGTTACATGTTGAGTAATAAAGAGGTCATCTTGGATCCAAAAGCATTTACTTTTGCCCTGACCGCCCGCATATTGATGTCTACAATTGGTAATTTAGATTACGCTTTTGAAGGTTATGGTGATTTGGAATTTGCTACTCAACAGTTAGAGCTCGCGGGAGATTTCATTAGTCATATAAATATATGAAAATAGTTACTGATATCCTATAACATTGCTTTTCACATAAGGAGGGGTTAAAAATATGTATAGTTCGTACGGAGAACTTTGTACTGAAGTTTATGATCTTAGTAAACCATTGGGTTACTCTGTTGGAGATGTAGAGTTTTATTTAGAACGCTTATCTAACATTAAAGGAAAAGTCCTTGAAGTTGGTTGCGGATCCGGCAGAGTTTTAATCCCACTACTCCGGGCAGGAATTGACATAGAGGGGTTAGATAATTCCGCTGCGATGATGGACTCCTGTAGAAGAAGATGTGACGAATTAAACCTGGCTGCTACACTGTATAACAATGAAATGCAAAATTTTTCTTTAACGAAGAAATATGATGCTATTATCATTCCTGGGGGTTCGTTTCAATTAATAGAAGGCCGGGAACAAGCGATTACTACTTTAAAACATTTACATTCCTATTTAACGCCTGGGGGCAGGTTGATAATGGATTTGTTTATCCCCACTGATTTAAATGTACATTTCACCTCTACTAGGACGTGGAATACTGCTAACCATGAAGTAATTATTTTGGAAGAGAGAAGGACCGAAGTGAATATACTGGAACAGAGAATAGTGTCGTTATTGAAATACGAGAAATGGAAAGAAGGGAATCTAATTCAGACAGAATTATAACGCTTACCTTTAAGTTGGTACGGAAACTATGAATTCGACTGTTTACTTGATAGATTAGGTTATGAAGAAATCATAAAGTCAGCTAATTATAAGTTTATGAATACACCTTCAATTGATGGACAGATGATAACATATGAAGCCAGGAAAGCTTTAGTATAAGTGGCACAAGTCTAAACTTCTCATAACAAGGCACTACAGATTTACGAATTCACTCTTGAGCCCTAAAAAGGATTTGCTAGAAATCTATTCACGCGATCCATTCAATCAGCAAAGTATAACAATTCAGACCTACAGTCCGTATTACGCAGAAAGTTGGAAATGACAGAATTCAGAATTCAGTCTAATGCCCCTATTTCCGCGACAGACATAGGAGAAACCACTAGTGAGGTGAGATAAATGAAAAGATGGGCTACATTTATATTATTTGTATCATTGTGTATGTTGATGGGATGTGAGTCTTCTACCATAGAATCTGATAAAATTACCGAAAAAAAAGTGGAGCAAATATCAGAGAAAATATCGATCGCATATATTAATTTTGACAGTGAAGAGTACTCTATTATGAAAGCAGCAGGTACAGATCATGTAATGATATTTTCAATAGATTATGGAAATGTAAATGTAGAGAATATCAATTATTGGATTGATCATTATAAAGATGGAGAGTTTTCCGGAACAATGTTAGATATGGGTTCTCAAATAACGACTGATACGAAAAGTAAGCTGTATTTTTCAACTATAAACATGGATACAAAACAAGAATTATGGACCATGGCATTAAGACAAAATGGAAACATCAGTAGCGGAAAACAAATGAATACCAATATGGATTTTGGTAGCACGATAACGGAACCAATAACCCAGAATACTTCAGCGGATTTAAATCAAGTTATTGACTTAGGAATGATGATCAGAAATAAAGATAAAAATTCGTTTGGCTCACACGAAGATATGGAGAAAACAATTGAACAGAACGAAGACGTTTACATACTAAGGTGTAAGATAAGTTAGGAAGATAAGGTGGTGATTTTACGTATGAAGAAAGTAGTTGTTACTTCTTTATTAGTACCACTAATATTAAGTGGATGTTCATTAAATGAAGAATTCAACAATGAAGGCAGGCCAGACTCAACCAATGAGGAGGGTACTAATCCTACAAATGATACCATTATAACAGGATATATTATTGATAAGGAAAAAGAGCGGCTACTTGTTGTTGAAGGATTAGATGAATCAGAATTTAATATCACTCAGCAGACAGTTGATGAAATATTAAAAATTGCTAATCCAAATGCAACTTGGGTTTCTATCGGAGATATTAAATACAATGATTTTAACGTCGGTGAACAAGTTAAGATCACAGTAGATGGGGGAGTAAATACATCGTTTCCTGCGAAAGCATCTGCTAAGAAAATTGAATTAGTTAAATAAACTATTTTGGGCATAAATTGTTGCGAATTAGTTTTTCGCCCGGTCGTAGCACTTATGCTTTCGATTCTTTTAGTGCAGTAAGACATCGCTTCTTTTAATTTCTCATCGTTTAATCTGTTTGCTATTGTACAGTGAGGTACCCAGTTATTAGGAAGATATGGAGACTCAGCATTCATTCGATATTTTTCAAAGAAACTGTGATGATTAGCATGGAACGTTAAAATTCTTTGGAAGGAACAGGGGGAAGGAATAAAATCCCTGTATTCAAAAAGGTCCCTATTGAGTTCATAGTAATTGAAAGTTGTTTTTTAGATTCATAAAAGAAGTCAAAATCGCTTATGAATTGATCGATATCTACGTTTGAGTCATAACCTGCTATCGTAATATGAGGTCGTCTATCTTGTACTTCTTCTGCATATTTGGAAACGGCATGATCACTCAACTCTTTCCAAACTTAGTTTATATAGAGCTCTGTATCCTGGTCAAAATGTGCAACTACTCCGTACATTTCTATAACCCCCTCAATAACTATAACCCCGGCAATGAAGAGTATTCAACGGCTCCACTTAGCAATCCTCCCCGATTTACAATTATAAGCAGAAAGCCGAAGTTTGGCGTTCATGTCGGTCTCATTACCGGATGAATAAAATCAAACTAAATCGAAAAACCAACCGTTAATCCTAATAAGAACGAAAACTTTTCCTTAAGCATCCAAAGTATTTGAAATACAGAAAGATAGGGTGAAATTCAAGGGATCAATATAAATTGAAAATCTAGACGGGAGACATAGATAAATGACTGAAGAATTAAACCAGAACATAAATAAAAAATATGAAATCAAAATACTTAAAGCGGAGTATATACAAGTGACCTATTGTATTTATTTAACTATTATGGTCGTGTTCACTTTTGGAATAGATAGTTTATTAAATGCCTTTTTTGTTATTTTCGTACCTTTATATACCTTATTAAATATAGTAATGCTGTTAATGAAGATTTCAAGAAAAAATAATGAGCTGCAAATACAAGAAAATGGAATTCAGATCAATCATATTGAAGTACCAAAACAGAAAATCGAAAAGATTATTATCCAAGGCTATTTTGTACAGAGTGTCGGTATTAAGTTGTATGGCAGAAAATTTGTTTCAATGAATTTACATTTTAGATTCAAGGATAATGAAGAAGTTAGCATAGAAGAATTAAAACAGTGGGCCAATATGAACCAGATAAAAGTAACTAGTGGGAAAATCTATAGATTGATGTAAATATCACTGGCATCAGATAACACAGCATTTCTACTTCGAGAATTCGCCCTTGATCCCCAACAGGTGAGTAAATGAATTCCTAAACAATTGAGACGCCGAGAATACGGAAATGCAATAGGAAATCTTCGTAAGGAATTATGTAAAGGAGAATTTTGATGCTGAATCCAAAACCAGTAATTATTGAAGAATACAATGAAGAATGGCCAAAAGCATTCAAACTAATAGAATCAGCTTTATCTGACGAGCTTGATGGTCTAGTAATACGAATTGAACATGTTGGAAGCACTTCAGTACCGGGTCTTGCAGCCAAGCCAATTATTGATATTGACGTAGTAATTGAATCTATGGATTACTTGGCAAAAGTGATCAAAAAGCTAGATCTACTAGGATATCTACATGAAGGTGATCTAGGCATTAAGAATAGAGAAGCATTTGCAAGAAGAGACATTTATGTACCCTACAGTAGTGAAGGTAATGTACAGTATGAACATCATTTATATGTATGCGATGAAGAAAGTGTAGAACTAAATAGGCATATAATGTTTCGAGATATATTAAAAAATAATCCTCTACTAGCATCTGAGTATGCAAATTTAAAGATCGAACTCTCCAATAACTTTACTCTTAATCGCAAAGCTTATACTGAAGGAAAGACAGAATTTGTTACGAGGGTAATGAATGATATATTACGACATACACCAAAGGATGGAATAAATGATTAAAGGAATCTTATTTGATTTAGATGGAACACTGCTAGATCGCGCTACGTCTTTAGTTAGTTTTCTTGAAAACCAGTACGATCGTATTCATGCTTTTCATAAAGTTGAGAAACACGTTTTTATAGATAGATTTGTTCAATTGGATCAAAAAGGATATGTTTGGAAAGATAAAGTTTATCAACAGCTCATAGAAGAGATAGGAATAGATTTAAGCTGGCAAGAATTATTAGAGGATTACGTAGAATCATTTCAAGATCATTGCATTGGTTTTTCAGGGCTATTTGAAATGCTCGATCACTTAAAAGAAAAGAACCTTAAGCTAGGTATTATTTCAAATGGATTTGGTCGTTTCCAGATGAATAATATTACAGGGCTTAAGATTGATCATTATTTTGATGAGATATTAATTTCAGAGACGGAAGGACTAAGAAAACCGGATATTAAGATTTTCAAGACAGCATTAGACCGCTTAGGTTTAGAACCTAAAGACTCAATATTTTTAGGAGATCATCCAATTAACGATGTAGAAGCGAGTATTAACGCTGGTATGTTAGGTATATGGAAAGAAGATGACTTTTACGAAAGACCATCAAGTGAATATAGATCAATAAAGAACTTGTTAGAATTAAAAGATATCTTCGCAAACATTTCAAATTAATAGAAAGGGAAAGAACTTTATGAAAACCACAGATGCATTTTCGAAATCAGTAAATCAATATATGAACTATACTAAGATGCCATGGGGACGACTATTTTATCAAACAGCGTGGCACCAGATAGATAAATTCTTTATTGAACAACCACAAAGCATTTTAGATGTAGGTTGTGGTTTTGGGATATCTTCTAATGAATATGCCCTTAGAGGCAATAATGTAACTGGAATTGAACCTACCATGCATATGATTGAAATCGCAAAGCAAAACTCACAGTCAGTCAATTATATATGTAATTCATACGAAAATATGGTTGGTAAAATCGGAAAATACAACTGGATCTTTTGTCACAATGTACTAGAGTACGTTGAACAGCCGAGTCATTTTTTTTACCTTATAAGTAATTGTCAGAATAAAAATGGATTGTTATCATTAATAGCTCATAATCCAACAGCTAAAGTAATGAAAAAAGCAATTATCAATAAAGATCCTGAGAGTGCATTAGCTACTATTGGGAATGAAAAGGATTACAGTAATGTTATACAGACGGATATAACGATATATACTTTTGATCAGCTTTCATCGTGGTTATCCGAATCAGGATATGAAATTGTAGGTCATTTTGGAATACATAACCTCTATGGATATATCACAGATAATAATATAAAACAAAGTGAAGAATGGCATAACAAAATGATAACACTGGAATTTGAACTTGGGTGCCACGGACCGTATAGAGATATTGCCATATTTACACACATAATCGCAAAAAAGATAGTTTGAATTATCTCTTAATGTAAGCAACTCCTACTAAGAGCTTATATTCGCACTTTGAGTCATTTGACCTCAAGCCTGGGGGAGTCTTCGATCATGGAATGAATAAATGATGTGTAAAAAAAGAAATAGACGGTCCTTAAAGACCGTTTTTTTGATTTGACTAGACCTGTCCCGTTTCTCCATAAGCCTTAAGAGATCCTAGATACAGAAACGTTATCGGAAATCAACGCAAACTTGGAAAATCAATAGTATTTACTTATTCGTTGATATTGTAAATCGCTCGTTTCGATTAACCGCTAATAACGGCGTCAGGTGAATAGTATTATTGCAGCTTACTTCTCATAGTGTTTCAGCAATGATATTGCAATCTGATTACTGTCTTCTTCTCTGTAAACATATTCATATTGTGAAACCTTACGAAAACTTGGCTTGCAGAGTTATTTCGAAAAGCTAATTCTGAAGGAGGAAAGTAATTATGGAAGATCAATGGAGAATTGCGGAATATGATTCGGAATGGAAATCATCGTTCCTAACGCTTGGAACTAAATTAAGAAATGTACTTGGCAAAGCGGCTGATCGTATTGACCATGTTGGTTCAACTTCGATTGAAGGAATGGATGCAAAACCGATAGTCGATATTCAGATCTCAGTCACGGATTTTGATAATGAGTTATTATACCGTGAGCAGATTGAAAGTTTAGGGTTTAAAATGAGAAGAGAGAATCCAGACAAGACGAAGAAATACTTCCGTGAAATTCCTGGTAGAAGAAGAACTCATATTCATGTTAGACGAACAGGTAGTGTTTCTGAACAAATGACGTTAATGTTTAGAGACTATTTGCGTACTCATCCTTTTGATTGCATGAAATATGCTGAAGAAAAACATCGCTTAATGAAGTTACATAGTAAAGAACGTAGTAAGTATGTAGAAGGTAAAGGACCTATTGTATGGGAGATAATGCAAAAAGCACATGCATGGTCAATGGATGTAGGCTGGAAACCTGGCCGGTCAGATATGTAAGTGATTCAAGTGAAAAGGAGGATGGATTATGCCAACCACTTCAATAAATCTAAGACCCTTAACTATAGATGATTATAATATTGTTTTAAATTGGAGTAAGGATGATGCATTTTGTTCATCAAATGGCTGGGAAAAGAATAGAGATCCTGAAGAGCTATTTAGATGGTGGAACAATTGTATAGATGTAGTGACAGATGATTTTATAAGAATGGGAATAGAAATGAATAAGCAATTATTAGGTTATGTAGACTTAGCTTATATTAAGGATAATACTGCCGAATTAGGTATAGCCATTGGTGATAGTAGACTGTGGGGAAAAGGAATAGGGTTCAATGCTGCACTAAGTATGATGGGATATGGAACAAAGGAATTAGGAGTCACAAGTTTTTACGCAGAAACACACGAGACAAATATACGAAGCAAAAAAATGCTGGGAAAGTTAGGTTTTAAGGAAATAAGCAGAATTGGTTTAGAAGAATATTTGGGTAAGAACGAACAACTTATACAGTACCGATATGATATTTAAGAACATAGGGGTTCACTTGGTATTTGAATATTCTGAAAATACGAGGAAAGCAATGGCACCATCATTTTTGGTGGCGCTATTCGTAGTTATATAAACAACGAACTATTACCGTCTTATCTCTCTATTGAATTTAACTAAATGCGAAAGAAGGAACAATATGATATCAATACATAGAGCTGAATATCATCAAAAAGCAACGTTACGAAACCTTATTGAATTATATAAATATGATTTTAGTGAATTTGATCCTGATGATGTCAATGAGAATGGGCTTTATGATTATATGTATTTAGATCACTACTGGACAGAAGAAGATAGACACCCTTATTTTATTCGGGTTGAAGGACTGCTTGCTGGATTTGTTCTGATTAGAGAAGTAGGGCAGATTGACAGGACGATAATTTATTCAGTTGCTGAATTCTTTGTAATGAAGAAATATAGAGAACAAGGAGTTGGGCAATATGCAGCAGTTGAATTATTCAATAAATACAGAGGGTTTTGGAAGGTAGCTCAGATTGAATCAAACATACCCGCTCAAATATTCTGGAGAAAGACAATTGAAAGGTATACAAATGATAATTATCAAGAAATTAGAGAAGTTGATTGGGAAGGTCCGATCCAAACCTTTTCAACAGTAACTTGATACATGAACGTCTTGGACAACATTGCTAAATATATTACAAAATAAAATAAGTGCGAATTAAAAAATGAAATTAGAATTGCCAAATGTGATACAAATGATAAGCAAGAATAGAACTGCAGATTAGTGGAGGTATGTCATTGAGTAGAAAATTCACTTTGTTGTCGCTTGGATTCTTATCCTTCTTATTAATTCTCTTTATAATGGGCTGCTTTTTGATTAGTTATAGCACTCCCTTAAAATCATATGGTATGTCAAATAACGATGAACATACAACCATATATTTTGAAATAACAAATGAAGGCCGTTCCGCCCTGAAACTCATGGAAGTTAAAGTGAATGACAACCTAGAACCTTCTCATGTTGAATTGGGAATTAGTTATAACGGACGATTGGTAACTGCAGGATTTGAGAATGAAAAAAGAACAAAGTTGGTGGGGATTAACGAAGAGCTTATTCACCCAGAGTTATTGAGAGACCAAACACTAGCTTTAATACAGGATGACGAAAATCAAATTCCCATCCATTATGGTATACGGATCATAAATAATAAAACAATTCAAAACGTAACAATAAAGTACAAGTATTATGGCATGACAAAGGTCGCTAATTTTGAGTTGGAGCCTTCATTAGGGAGATATTAAGATGATAGAAATACAAGCATTAATTGAAAGAACAGGAAGACAAATCGAGAAGAAATTTTGCGTTAGCGACTGGTTAATGCATATAAATTCAGAACCAGAAAGTAGATATGTTAACATAGATGATCGTTTGGATATGTCTGAATTGATAAACAATAATGATTTCTCTGGAAAGCATCTACAATTGCTTTTTCTGATTAAACACAATCAAGAGTACATTTTAGGTTATAACGTTCCAAGTGGGTATAATTTATGGTCTGATTTTCTTAATGCAGCTGAAGACTTTGCTAATTACGGAAGGTCAAAACGTTCCTATGGGGTTGATCCATTGATTATGGAAATTAGGTCTGTAGGAAAGGAAGAATTGAATTTTTCTATTTATTATGAAATGGATCGTTCAAAGAAGTATATAGACGTGATGCTACCAACACAAGAATTTATGATTTCGTTAGCAAGCTCACTTAGAGATTTTTTGGTGAAAATGATTCATGAATATAAGGTTGATATCGGAGACGAAGGTACAATAATACGGGTAGAAAATCTGATAAAGAAATATGATAGATAGGTCATTTCATTCAGTTATTAGAAATGGGGGAGTGAAGATGAAAAGTTTTTATATTGCATCAAGCTTCAAAAATATAGAAACCGTACGCAAGGTAAGCGAACAATTAAGACATGAGGGTTTTACTCATACATACGACTGGACTACTAATAGCAATATTACTTCAATTGATGAACTAAAAGACATAGGGAAGAAGGAAATAGACGCAGTCATGTGTTCTGATTTTATTGTAGTTTTATTTCCCGCAGGTAAAGGAAGTCACGTCGAACTCGGCATTGCAATTGGAAATGGGATTAAAGCCTATCTATACTCACAGAATGATGAAATTAACGACTTGGAAACGACGAGTACTTTTTATCATGTAGACGGAGTTAGAAAGTGCAACGGCACCGTAGAGAAATTAATACAAACCATATTAGAAGAACAAAAATAGACACAGTTGTTCGCCATGGATTCCAACACTTCTGAGGAATATATTCTAATTAAATCGTGATCATCATCTACTCGTTTTACACTCATCAAAACCAAGTTACATGGGTATCCATACGCTATCTTTATCTGGTTTAGTAGGAGTCACACGCAGAGCATGAATGTCCTTTCATGTTTAAGCATGTTAAAATAGGAAGGATAATGGTACATAAGGCATGGAGAAAAGGCAGGGAGCAATCTATGAAACCTAAACTTAATGATGTTGCAAAATTAGCTGGAGTTTCACCGACGACGGTTTCTCGGGTGCTTAATAATCGGGGCTATATTAGTCAGGAGACGAAGGACCGAGTTCAGGAAGCGATGCAGCAACTGAATTATTTTCCTAATGACGTTGCCAGGTCACTATTTAGTAAACGAACGAATTTGATTGGTTTAATCATACCGACAACAAGCAATCCTTTCTTTGGAGAGTTAACTTTTCATATTGAGAATATCTGTGCGTCACTCGGCTATAAACTGCTGATTTGTAACAGCTTAAATCAGCTGGATAAAGAAGAAGCTTATGTAGATATGCTAATGCGCAATCAAGTTGACGGTATTATCGTAGGAACACATAACCGAGGTATTGTAAATTATGATCAGAAAAATATAGCGGTTGTTGCGATTGATCGCTTCTTATCGGATACGATTCCTGTTGTTGGATCAGATAATTACATGGGCGGGAAAATGGCTTCAGAGCTGCTAATTGATAAGGGATGCCAACATATCTTGCACATTAATGGACCTGTAGAATTGGAAACGCCGGCAAGCTTAAGAAGAAAAGCTTATGAAGATGTGATGGCGCAGCATGGCCGGGAGGCAATTACCTATGAAGTTCATGATCCTTTCAATCAACAAAACCATTATGAACCCATTGAGCGCTTGCTGAGTGAGCACCCTGAAGTAGATGGGCTGTTTGCGAGTAATGATTTGGTGGCAGCATCATTTATTGCTCAAGCAAGGAAGCGTGGCAAACGCGTCCCTGAAGACATTCGGGTAATTGGTTATGACGGTACAGAAACGACACGTAACTTACTCCCAGAACTAACAACGATTCAGCAGCCTATTCAGGAGATTGGAAGAGCTGCAGTCGAGCTGCTTATCAAAGAAATTGAAGGACAATTCAATGACGTCCCACGAGAAACTTATCTACCTGTGAAACTTATTGAAGCTAGTACAGTATAGAACGAAGTTGAGACCTAGCAGTAAGCAGGCTGTTACAAGAAGGACATGTCATCAGTGAAATTGAGATAAAAGGAGAGTACTCCTTTTTCTTTTTAAACAGTATCTCAATCGGTTGACATATGAAAGCGGTTGACATATAATCGTTTTGTAAGCGTTAACGTGTTTACATCACATTAAATGTTCAACTTAGAGGAGCGTACGATATGAGACATTCAAAGAGCATGTACTGGAAACTAAGCGCCTATTTCTTCTTTTTCTTCTTTACATGGTCAGCCAGTTATTCATTGTTTTCGATTTGGCTCGGGCAAGAAATCAATCTGAATGGTGCTGAAACAGGTATTATCTTTACTGTAAACGCTATCTTTGCATTATGTATGCAACCGCTTTATGGCTTTATCTCCGATAAAATTGGACTTAAGAAACATATTCTATTTTTAATTAGCGGTTTGCTCTTAATCGTTGGTCCATTCTATATCTTTGTTTATGGGCCATTACTACAGTACAATGTATTTCTTGGCGCCATTGTAGGCGGATTATACTTAGGTGTTGCTTTCTTGGCAGGAATCGGGGCTATCGAATCTTATGTTGAGAAAGTCAGTCGCAAATATGACTTTGAATATGGCAAATCTCGTATGTGGGGCTCGCTAGGTTGGGCAGCAGCAACCTTCTTTGCTGGACAGTTCTTTAATATCAACCCAAACATTAACTTCTGGATTGCATCGGTATCTGCTGTCATTCTATTCTTCATCATGATGTCAATTAAAGTTGAGATAACAGAATCCGAGATGGAACAGGCTGAGTCTATAAACTTTAGGCAAGTCGGGAATTTGTTTACAGATAAGCATTTTTGGTTCTTTATTGTATATGTCCTTGGTGTTACGTGTATCTACAATGTCTATGATCAGCAGTTTCCGATTTTCTTTTCATCGGCATTCGCTAGCATTGCATTAGGCAATCAGGTGTATGGGTACTTAAATTCCTTCCAAGTGTTCTTGGAAGCAGGAATGATGTTCTTAGCTCCGTTTGTTGTTAATAAAATTGGCGCTAAAAGAGGCCTAATATTGGCAGGGTTTTTAATGTCATTCCGTATCATGGGCTCCGGATTAGTTATTGGACCTTACGGTATTTCAGCTATGAAATTGATTCACGCATTGGAACTGCCAATCATGCTGATCTCTGTATTCAAGTATTTGGCTGCTAATTTTGACACGCGTTTGTCATCGATCTTGTATCTGGTAGGATATCAGTTTACGAGTCAGGTAGGAGCTTCGATTCTCTCACCAATTGCCGGTGTGCTTTATGACATCAGAGGGTTTGCGAACACATACTTGTTTATGGGTATAATCGTACTTGCCTTTACAACAATCTCAATCTTCACCTTAAAGAGAGATCCAAAAAAGCCTAATCATCTGGAACCTCAAACTCAAACTGGTTCGAATATGGAAATAGCATAGGAGGAAAACAAATGAACACATATCACAACAATACGAAGCAAGCGGAGAACGCCTTGAAAGAGGCAGAAGCGAAAATGAACAAGCGTTACCGTTTAGGGTATCATATTATGGCGCCAGCAAACTGGATTAACGATCCGAATGGATTGGTTCAATATAAAGGTGAATATCACGCCTTTTATCAGCACCATCCGTATGATGAGAACTGGGGACCCATGCACTGGGGCCACGTTAAGAGTAAAGACCTTGTACATTGGGAGCATTGTCCGATTGCATTAGCGCCTGGAGATACATGTGATCTTGATGGCTGCTTCTCTGGAAGCGCTGTAGATAATAACGGCGAACTGACACTCATCTACACCGGACATCACTATATTGATGAACCAAATAATATCTTTTTCCAGAATCAAAATGTGGCCGTAAGCACGGATGGTATTCATTTTACAAAAATAGAACAGAATCCTGTAATCGCTGAGCCTCCGGCAGACAGTTCTCAACATTTCCGTGATCCAAAGGTTTGGAAGCATGAGAATACATGGTACATGATCTTAGGGAATAGCACAAAAGATGAAGAGCCGCGTGTTATTTTGTATACTTCTCCTGATCTTAGAAAGTGGACCTATCACGGTGTGCTTCTGCAAGGAGACAAGAATATGGGCTTCATGTGGGAGTGCCCGGATTTCTTTGAGCTAGACGGCAAACATGTATTTATGTTCTCCCCGCAAGGTATTGATGCTGAGGGAGATAAGTACAATAACTTATTCCAGACGGGGTACTATGTCGGTGAATATGATTATGACACGAATGAATACAAGCATGGCGAGTTTATAGAGCTTGATAACGGTCATGACTTTTATGCAGTTCAAACCTTCCTAGATGATCAAGGTCGCCGTATTGCGATCGGTTGGATGGATATGTGGGAATCCGAAATGCCGACAAAAGCAGATGGTTGGTGCGGTGCGCTGACGATTCCACGTGTACTTACACTCGGTGAGAATAACAAGGTTCTCATGAATCCTGTTGATGAAATGAAGCTGCTTCGTCAAAGTGAACATATTGTTCTTCAAGATCAAGCTATTTCCGGAAGCTCATTGACGGAAGTTGAAGCTGATCTGCTAGAAGTGAAGGTCGTGTTCGACTTGACGAAAACAAGTGCGGATCTCGTAGGCTTGAAGCTTCGTGGTACTAATCATGAGGAAACAGTAATCACTTATTCAATCCCGGATCAGAAGCTTATACTTGATTGTTCCAAATCAGGCAAGAAAACAGATGGCGTTCGTCGTACAGCTTTAAGTGCTGAGGGTCAGCTGACATTGCATGTATATGTGGATCGCTCATCGATTGAATTGTTTGCAAATGAAGGACAAGCTACGATGACAAGCCGCATCTATCCGAGTGATAAGCTATTAGGCATTGAACTCGTAACCGAAGGCGGAGAGGCTAAGGTAAACGGAATGACATATTGGAAATTAAAAGATATCTGGCAAGCTGAATAACGATGAAACAAAAGACTGCTTTTCTGAGCCATTACAGTGACTCGAAAGCAGTCTTTTTTGTTTAGCAATGTAGTTATCAGCATATTATATTTATTCTGAAATGTAGGATTTTAAAAACTTTTATCGAGTGAACACGTTTAAAGCTATATTAGGATAAATAATGCTAGAGGAATTGAAAAGGACAGAAAGTAGTGATCAAATGAAATCTTATGCCATTATTACAGACATCCATGGAAATGCCTCTGCTTTAGCAGCAGTACTTGAAGATATAAAACAACGAAAAGCAGATCATATTTTTTGCCTAGGAGATATGGTAGGAATAGGACCGGACAGTAATGAAGTGATGTCAATGTTATTAGATACACAAAACATCTCGTACTAGGAAATCATGAACTCGCTGTGGCGGCAGCCTTTAGAGGCGAAGCTCCACCTCTCGGACATCATAATGAAAGAGCACATCATCAATGGTTGGCTGATCGAATAGATAAGCACTATATTGAATTTATTACCGATCTTCCTAAGAAGATAATATATGAGGTTTTAGGGTATACGTTTTATTTTGCTCATTATCATTTAGATATGACAGACCATTACCTTACAATTGAGAAAAATCCATCAATAGAACAACTGGATTCTTTTTATTCAAGTTCTGATTATGACCTCGTTTGTTTTGGACATCATCATGTTATTCACCATTTAACGTCAGATCGGAGGGTATATTTTAATCTTGGCTCCTTAGGTTGTAATCATAAACCTATCGCAAGATATGGTTTAGTAGAAGTAAGTGAATCAGGCATAAATGTGGAGAGCATTCAAATTTCATATGATAATACTGATTTTTTGAATTCATACGAAAAACTTAAAGTTCCAGACAGGGAATTTATATTGAAGATATTTCATGGAGCTTAAATATTCTGAAACTAATTTTTCAAACATAGAATTGATGATGACTTTATAAGTAATTGGGCGTGGAAGTGAAGATTTAATTGGGGGTGTTTCATATGAAATGGGTGAAATATCAAGATCCAAATAATAAATATGGAGCCAGGTTTACTTTTGGAGATAAAGATATACCTCTTCCAGAGACAGCGATTATATCAGTAACACGCGGAGAGAAATTTAATGTTTTCAGAACTATTATTAATGGAATCGTGAATGAGTTTATAAAGAAACAGCTGATTAAGAATGATAATTTATTATATGCAGAACTCTCAGGACAACTTCAAGGGGGAATTGGTCAGACCGTTACGGTATGGAAAGATGGAAAATCAATGAATAATTTCAGAACGAGAGGTTCTCATAAATTTGCGGAGAGATTTTTTTCATGGGTTTTTTATAGCGGTAAGGTTCAAGCCTATTTTTTAACTTGGAGAATCAAATACATTCCTACTGATCATGAAATTGAAGAAAATGTAAAGAAATATGGAAAACATTTTATCGGAGGAAAATTGGTTAGACAAGCTCAAAAACCTCCCAAAACACCTAATGAGTAATGTCCATCCATTTTGTGTTTAAGTTAAGTATTGTCCGGATTAAAAGGAGGCGAGATTCTGTATAACGTAAAACGACTCCTGTTCGTTGTCATTCTATTCATTGTGACTTTATTAAATACAGGGGAGGCATTCGCCGAAAGTTATCCTCGTGCAATCGCTTTGAATAACTACGTGTACCTAGTTTCCGGTGTAGAGATAGATATAAACAACATTGGCAAGGAGATTGGGAAGATTGAACGCCAAAGAGATCCCATGCCAAAGAAGAACGGTGAATCAAATGATACACCTGTTGGAAGTTTGATTTTTGAAATTAAGGATATCAATACTGAAGATATGGTAGCAGTTAAAATTGATAATAAGTTTTACTTTGCATCTCAAAAAAGTTCAATACAAAGTATCAGCGGAAAGACGTTACTACCGGTTTCAATTTTTAGTCTTACGGTTCTTATAGTCGTTGTATTTTGGATAAGAAGTAGAAAGCATTAATTAGAGGCTGAAATATTAATACTGCCCATAAGAGAGGGTTATTCTATGAAACGAAAAATATTCATTAGTATAACGACAGTTCTATATTTATCCATTCTCATAGCATGTCAATCTAGTCAAAATGCCAAGCCAAATGATATAGGCAATCAAATAGAGAAAAACTTGATGTCGATCATGGATAACAATAGTGTACTTGCATCAAGTAATCCCGCCGCCTATATTCAGGACAATCAAAATTTATATGATGAGATATTAGCATCCGGAGATAAAGGTTTGGAATTTTTACTTAACGAGCTCAAGAATAGTAAGGAAGATGGATTAAAGGAATGGATCATGGCGAAAGCATGTGAAGACATATTAAAGGATGAAAGACAGATCGAAGGCTGGAGTACAGGGAAAGAATGGCTTAGCAAATACGAAAGTCTATGACCAAGCAAGGATATGGATAACTTAAACAATCTATTTCCAATTGAGGCTGAAGGAAAAGCAGACTAAATGAAGGAGGCAGTATGGAGCTTAATCGTTCTATACTGCCTCTTAATATTGCGCTGAATAAAAATTCCAGGAAGTGGGATGGTAGAATTGAACCGTAAAATTATCGTCCCATTTGGAGTGTCACTCATCTATTTACAGTGTAAGCTCGTTGAAAGGCTATCGCCTTTTAGTAGAAAACTGTATAATATTGGAATGAGAATGCCGATTGAATGATACCTTCGTGAATCTCAAACATTTATCAGAAATATTTCAAACAAAAGGTGGTCAGCGTGAAGAAACTGACTGTTATGGGTATCCTCATCATTCTAACGACCATAGCAATTGTTCTTGTGATCAATCTGTATCCTAAGGAAGTAAATATAGACGAACAAGGTATAAAATACAGATTAGGAAAGGAACAGAAAGGATCTGAGCAACTTGTAGCTGTAAAGATTGAAGGAAAGTTATACAAGCGTATTTCTGGTGAAAGAAGATTTGAAGGAACGATAGACATTGAGGGTGAGGAAATTCCAGTTCCACCAGATCTGAGAAAGCTGGATATATTAATAGGAAACGATGGGTGGGGTGCAATTACTTATCCCTATTTTACATCCAGTAAAAAGAATGATGTGGTAGACCGTACAAATATTCATCCGTATGGATCACTCTTTATAAATAGCGATTTTAGTAAGGTAACTATTTTATTATCAGATCAAAATGGAAATGAGTCAGATGGGAATATAGGCGAGTCATGGAATAATGAAAATGGGTACATGATAACGGCCCCAGCAAGTAACCGGGTAGAAGCCATTCGTCTATCAAATGATCTAATGGAACAGTTTTTACAAGGATTAGTATTAAAGTGATGAGCTATCATCGGTATGAGGAAACACGAGAACACAAACATCTGATAACAACAGTTTGAGCAAGAGTTAAGTGTCCTGAATGCACAAACGAAAGATAAAATAACGAGAACTATCAAAACAATACTTGGAGGTCATTTTATGAAGGAACTAGCTAAAGAAATTTATGAAGTATCGCATTTAACTGGAGAGTTTCTATTAAGATCAGGGAAAGTATCTAACGAATATTTCGATAAGTATTTATTCGAGGCAAAACCTCATTTGTTATCCAAAATCGCATCAGAGCTTGAAAAATTGATACCTCAAGGCACTGAAGTCCTTGCAGGGCTTGAACTGGGTGGTGTACCGGTAGCAACGGCACTCTCTTTGAAATCAGGTATACCCGCAGCATTTGTAAGAAAAAAGGCCAAAGCATATGGTACTTGTAAATTAGCTGAAGGTATCGATGTGAAGGGAAAGCGAATTTGTATTGTTGAAGATGTGGTAACAACAGGTGGTCAAGTAATATTAAGTGCTAAAGACTTAAGAGAAGCCGGGGCAATCGTCACCGATGTTGTGATTGTAATAGAAAGAGACATAGAAGGCAGAAAGAGATTAGAAGCAGAAGGACTTACATTACATTCATTATTTAAGATGGAAGAGTTAATGGAGGCAGCTCAAGATGGCAGTGACTTGAATTTGATAAAGGAGAAGGCATGAATGTATGTCTACAGAAGTCTTGAAGGGAAAGACTTGAAAGCGATCTCTACATTTCCACAATCGGAAGAAGAATTGAAATATATAAGTCCGGGGTTTAATTACCCCTTAACACCCAATCAAATAGTAGATTTATCGAAGGATCGGTTAGAACCAACTGTAATTATAGAGCAAGCAACGGATGAGGTGATTGCTTACGCGAATATATATGGATATGACTTAGAAAAAAGTATCTGTTGGCTCGGTAATGTAATTGTCTCCCCTAAGTATAGGGGCCAAGGTGCATCCGCATATCTACTTAATGTCATGTTTGAAAAAGCCAAACATCATTTAGGAGTGAGAACGATACGATTAGCTTGTCATAATACAAATTCAAGAGGGTTAGCATTTTATTCGAAGTATGGATTCAAACCCTATGATATGAAAATTACCAATATAGACGATAAGAGAATAATTTCGATCCATATGAGCAGGGAACTTATTTAAAAGTGAATCCTAGTAAAGGGTGATTTCAATAGAAACAATACAGATAAAACCGATACATAAATACACGAATGAAGAACAAAAGAACCTTGGGGAATTTGGATATGTTACAGACTCTAAATATAGAGTAAGCAAAAGGGAAACTAAAGAAAGAACTGTGATCGAAATCGAATTAATTGAACTTGAAAGCATGATTCATAAATCATATACAAATAGTGAAGAGGATTACGAGCGTTATAGTAAGATCGCTTCAACGGGATATTCATTAGGGGCTTACATAGGTACTGAGTTGGTCGGGGTAGTAATAGCTGAGGAGATGCAATGGAATAATACATTATTGATTTGGCACTTCCAAGTCGCTGAAGACTGGAGAAAGAAGTCTATTGGAAAGCAGCTAATGAATGAATTAACGTGTCTTGCTAAGGTAAATAGAATTAGAGCAATCAATTTGGAAACGCAGAATACCAATGCGAATGCTATAAATTTTTATAGAAAATGCGGATTTGAAATAGAGGGGGTTGATTTGTCTTATTATACAAACAATGACGTTTTAGATGGAGAAGTCGCAATATTCATGAAGAGTAAGATAGGGTGAATAGAGGGAAATATCTCGTAAAATAGTAGCAATTGAGAATATGCATTAATCAATTTGCTGACTAGGAGGAAACAACATGTTGGTCCACAAAGGCACTCTACCACTACAAACGAAACATTTATTTTTACGTCGGTTTGCAGAGGATGATCTGGAATCCGTGTATAACAACATGACCAGTGATCCTGAGATGACAAAATATTTAGCATGGGATGTACATATGGATATCTGGATATACCAATCCTGAATTCTATCGATGGGCTATAGTGTTAGATAATGAAGTGATTGGATCCATCCATTTTCCTGAGTTATCTAATAAACATTCGAAGTGTGAGATTGGCTATTATATCGGCTCAAAGTGGTGGGGGAAAGGATTTACTAGTGAAGCTGCAAAAGAGATCGCAAGGTATGCTTTCGAAGAGATTAATGCCCATAAGTTAAAAGCATGGCACCATTCGGATAACTTTGCTTCAGGTCTTGTGCTGCAAAAGCTTGGAATGGTTTTAGAGGGAGAATTTAAACAGGAGATGATACTTAAAGACGGTACGTATAGTGATATTAAAGAATATGGGTTGCTTAAAGATACTTGGAATCATCTTCATCGATAACGATCACTAGGGTTTATTAGGTATTCTAAAAAGTTGTGGGCGGGCTTGTAATCTAATCATCTCTTCTAACAACCTATATTCGCTTACGAGATTGCCACATATTCTGGAGGGATTATTGATGATAAGAACAGCTAATAAGGAAGATATTGATCAACTCATTCGGTTGAGGTGGGACTATACAATGGAATACGATGTTGAAGGCAAACTCAAAAATGAAAATTATGATATCTTCTACAATGAATGCAGAGCTTTTTTATTAAATATATTTCAAAGTCGCAAGTGGTATGTTTGGATTGCTGAGGAAGACGGAATTATTGTATCAAATATATACATAGAGCTTATACATAAAGTTCCCAGACCAGGTAGAATCACGAATCCTTTTGCATATATGACCAATGTTTATACAAAACCGGATTATCGAGGAAAAGGCATCGGTAGTAACTTAATATCGCAAATCAATGATTGGGCTAAAGAAAGTAAATATGAATTTATTATCGTATGGCCAAGTGATGAAGGTGTAGATTTTTATAAAAGGAATGGATATCAGCATTGTAAGGAACCAATGGAAAATATGTTTTCTGAATAAATGTTAGATAGCGGACATTAGAATAAAATTAAGGAACCGGATCACATTGAATCTAGACTGATTCTTTCTACAAAGAAAATCTGGATATGAAACTAGGCGTATAGAAGAGGAAACCAAACTCAGACCGAATAGAAACGGTGAGCTTTATGTTTCGATGTTAAACCCTGTGAGATTATTTGAAGGCGCAGAGGCAATGCGAATTGAAGTTATGACTTTCGGCCCAAAAGAAGTGCTAAAATCGTACCCTTTTCAATTATCAGATATGAATTAAGCAATAAGGGGGAGTCACCGAGTGATCTATGATTTACAAGGGCAAGCCAATATGTCACCAGTTGTGGGTATGTTATATTCCGCTGTAAAAGAGAACAGCCACCGACTTACGTGTATTACTGATGGGATGTCACAAGAAGAAGTAGATTACAAAGGACCTGATAATAAATCGAACAGTACTGCTCAGTTAATAAAACATATCACCTATGTTGATCTGAACTGGGTTTATAGAATAAAGGAACAACCACTTCCTCAGTCATTATCAGAAAAATATGGTCCCATGATCGATGAAAATAATCAGCTCCCCATGGTTAAAGGGGTGTCTTTGAACACACTAATGTATAACTATGAACAAGTATTAAATATGTTGGAAGCAGCATGTACGCAGTTAATCGATGCGGATCTAGACAAAGTTGTTAATTTTGGACATGACAATGAAAAACAAGCAACTATACGATGGGTGATATGGCATATGGCTGACCATAGTCGATATCATCAAGCTCATATTAATCAGCTTCGAAAATGGTCAACGTTAAATAAGGGAGGGATTAGATGAAGGACTTTCAAGCTGTATTTATCGACCGTGACGGGACAATAGGTGGCACAGGTCATTTTATACATCCAAGTAACTTTAAACAATATGAAGGTGCTCAGGAAGCGATCAACCGGTTGAAGCAAGCAGGGTACAAGGTGTTTGCTTTTACGAATCAGCATAGAATCTCACGCAGTGAAGCAACTATAGAAGATTTTAGACATGAATTCGAGAAATATGGGTTTGATGATTCTTATATCTGTCCTCATAGTGAACAAGATCATTGTAACTGTAGAAAGCCTAAACCTGGTATGTTGCAGGAAGCAGCCTTAAAGCATCAATTAGACTTATCTAAGTGTGTGGTAATTGGTGATGTGGGGGAAACAGATATGCTAGCAGCTCATGCAGTGGGTGCAACTAAAATTCTGGTAAAAACCGGTTGGGGTACATCTTCTCTGTCCGATTACAGACATAATTGGCAAGAAGTCGAACCTGATTATATAGCGGAGCATATCAATGATGCAGTGGAATGGATACTAAATGCACATATCTAATGAATCTTGAAGGAGTTATATCTTTGAAGAAATATACCGAAATCGGAATCGGGAATACTTGGTTTGTTAGAACAGAGATTGAACACGACGACGGGTCGGAAAGTGAAATGAAAGGATTTATAAAGCCATTCAAAATGAAATCAGCATATATCCGGGTATGGATTGGTACGAATGTTTTGATCATTGATTCCAAGGAAGGCATGAAGTTCTCTAAGAAGGATAGAAGGAAATTTAAATTAATGATTGGATTCTCTGGATTATAAGAATGCTACAGGCGATCTCGGCGGAGGTGCTGGAATCTTCCTGATGTATGGAGGAGATTGTTTGTTTAAACGAGAAAATCAAGTGTCTATGGGTTGGTTATGGATAGCTGTATTGTTTGTGGTACTGATCCTAGGTTGCAATCACTTATATGGACACTCCTTATTGGATAGTTTCTTAAACTACATCGGGATTGGAAGTTGGTCTAAGGACAAACAACTAGGCTGGCACATCACATCATTTTTTACGATTCCTCTTATCCTGATAAGTATGTTTCAATCAACTAGGCATCTAAAGAAAAAATGCCCACATATCTTCATGACTTTGTTTATTTATACAATGGTATGGAGTGCGGTGTACCCTGATTTAACTGAATGGATCGTTAGTTTAGTGGAGTATTGATTAGATAGCAAATACAAAGCGTCCTATGCATGGATATAAGTTATCTAAGGCAGGGGCGCTTCATTAATACATATCGAATTAGGGATCCAGAAGACCGACACAAGAACCTTAATATATAGAAACCGATAAAACTAGGAGCCGAAATAGATGAGAAAGATTTTTATCATAGGAATTGTAGCTAGCGGCAAAACAACTCTAGCAAAGCAATTATCTAAGGACATGAATATATCTTGGTATGAACTAGATTCTATCGTTTATCATCAGACAGCGGATCGAAGAGTTAAACGTACACCAGACGAGCAGGTTGAGGTAATTATGGATATTGACCGAAAGGGACCCTGGATTTTGGAAGGTACTGATAGAGAATCATATCGCTGTTTATATGAAATGGCTGATACTATTATTTTTCTTGATCCTCCGTTATGGAAACGTCGAATTAGGATTTTTACTAGGTTCCTAAAACAAAAACTTCGTATTGAAAAGTGTAATTACATACCAGATTTGGCTATGTTAAAGATGATGTATAAGTGGACAAGTGATTTCGAGAAGGATAGAGAAGCTTTTGAAGCAAACTTGAGCTTATATAATCACAAACTTATCAGATTAACTGATAATAAACGTTATAAACAGCTTATAACAATGGATTTATGCTAGGTGATCTTGCTAAGTGGGAGTTGGCTTATGAATATTGTTCTTATAGGTATGTCTGGAGCTGGTAAAAGCACATTAGGTGTGTTGCTCGCAAAAACATTAGAAATGAATTATGTAGATACCGATATTGTCATACAAAATCATGAAGACAGGTTATTGCAAGATATCCTTGCTGAAGATGGTGTCTCTAAGTTTATGGAGATCGAAGAGATGGTAGTGTCTGGGTTAGAACTGGAAAATTGCATCATATCTACAGGTGGAAGTGTCATATATTCCGAAAAAGCGATGAACTTCCTTAAACAAGATGGGCAGATTATTTATTTACAACTTCCTTATGAGGAACTGGAAAGAAGACTAAGTGATATAACAACTAGAGGAATTGTGATAAAGGAAGGGCAAAGTCTGAAGGATGTTTTTGATGAAAGGATTCCTTTATACATCAGGTATAGTGATACAATTCTAGATTGCTCAAATAAAAGTATAGAAGATTGTGTAAGTGAATTGATTGGGGTCATTCATGAATGATGCTGTAATTAATTAATGGAGCAACTTTGAATCCATTACACGGGGGAGTAAGCGAATGAATCATTTTTTAGCGTTAAGGGATTTAACTCAAGAAGATATCTCAGAACTATTTAACATGACAGACCAAATAAAAAACGGGGATTTCAAGAGGGTTTTAGAAGGGAAGACGTTCGCTTTATTCTTTCCAAATACGAGTATAAGGACCAGGATAACATTTGAAAAAGGAATCAAAGAGCTTGGCGGGGAATGTATTCTTTTCCCTCCTGAGTCCCTCAATAAAAAGGAGAAACTCTCGGATGTAGTGGGATATCTGAATCAGTGGATCGATGGAGTAATCATTAGGCACCCTAGTTTTGAGGTAATGAATGATTTAGCGGAACATGCAGCAATCCCTATTATTAATGCCATGTCATCAGAAAATCATCCATGTGAAATTGTTGCTGACCTATACACGATCCGAACTATGAAGCCTAACTTTCAAGAACTCACCTACACCTTTATCGGTCCGCCGCAGAATATTCTAAATTCATGGATAGAAATAGCTGAAGTACTTGGTCTCACGTTACAACACGTTTGCAGCCCAGGAAATAGGGTCTGTATAGACGGTCAGAATTATCAGTTTTGGGCGGAGCTTGAAGATAAACTCGTGGGTAGTGATGTGGTGCTCACAGATTCGCTTCCTCCCGAATACCAAACCGATGATTATATTAAAAAATATCAAATAAATCTAGAGAGAATGCGGCTAACGAATCCAGGTGCCCTTCTCAATCCTTGTCCACCCTTCGATCGAAATCAAGAAGTTAGTGAAAATGTAATGGAGTCTGATTACTTTGTCGGGCATTCTTTTAAGAAGAATTTGTTATATGTTCAGCAAGCAATCATCATTCGATCTTTAGGTTTATCAATTGAAAACTAAGAGATAGTTATGGAGAAGGACAATGCCAATAAAGAAAGAAGTGAGATCATATGAATATTTTATTTCTGTGTACTGACAACTATACTCGCAGCGTAATTGCAGAGTTCTGCGCGAATAATTACCTGAAAACGAACCATATCACGGATATCACCGTTGCTTCGGCTGGAATTAGGGCCAGTAGTGATATCAGCAGCTATTCAGATCTTCATTTTCAGGTGATGAGGGACATGGACATTGATGTTTCACAGTTTAAGAGAACACAATTCGGAGAAAAGTCATTTGAGGATTATGATTTTATTATTGGAATGAGTGAATTACATAGGGACTTTGTAAGAAAAGAGTACAATCGGGACATCTATTTATTTAATGAAGTTTATAAAAGTCAAAATACTCCTGTAAACATAGGGGCTCCTGATGAGGAAGGTTTTGATGAGAAGATGATGGAATTGATCCAAATTTTCAATAACGCCATACCTGTTGTGATAAAAAATATAAAGGATTATCAAAATTAGGGAGGGCGAACTATGGGTTCGAGAATAATGCATTTGGTTATTGCGAATCGAATAGCAGAGAATCTGTCTATGAAAGACAGAACCTTATTTTTACTGGGGAGCATTGCTCCGGATGCAGTTTCACCTAAAGATTTATCCCATTTCTTTATTGGTGATGTACAAGATTTTTCTAGAAGTGTTGATTATCAAAGCTTTTTAGAAAAATATAGATCGCAAGCAGATTCTCCTTATATTAGGGGATATTACACTCATTTAATCGCCGATGATGTATGGCTGAGAGGTTTTAATCTTCCTTGGCTCCGAAACAGAATGGAAGCAGATAAAGAACTTTTCAATTTATATTACCATGATTTTTGGTTATTGAACGGGAAATTACTAGAGTACTATAATTTTACGAATGAACTGAGAAAAGAATTGAGTGTTGTTCCTGAAGTCTTGGATCTAGAAGAAGTTACGTCCAAAGAAGCACATGATTTCATTCCTTATGTATTAGACGATATGAATTATGATAAGGAAATGATAAAAGAGAATCTGAATGTGTTTACGTTTACTCAGATGGTTGGTTATATAGAGACATGTGTTGAACTTGGGACGTTTCATATACAACGTATTAATGAAGTAAAGAAGCTCAGATAACAATTCGTTAGTGCGCATGTTTATGAACCTCGAAGCCAGAAGAAAAGAAAGGGGGTTGCTGCTTGAGTAAACGCTCACAGACGATTATTTTATCCATTGTCGCGCTGCTCATCCTTAGTGGACTTATTATCTCAGAGGTCAGTTCCCGAACCTCATTTAAAGAACTAGTGATAGATCAGATCGGTGACTCACATGGTTCACAAGAAATCTTCTTAATAAGTATTTCAGAGTGGAACGGTAATTCACTTAATAAATCAATTGAAATAACGGACATGGAAACGATAAATAAGGTAATGAATGTTTTTGCGGATCTCAAATTAAAGAGGAGTGAAAGCGATCATCCGGATTTAAGGGAAAGATACCGGGTAAGAATCCAACCAGATAACGGACCTACGCTAAGTGTAAATTTTGCAGATGATAAAATAATGCGTATAGGAAATAGTTTTAGTATCCATAAGAAATACGGCTGGTCCTATGAAGCTGTGGGTGGTTTTGACCTATCAACCATACAGGCATTGTTAAAATAATTAACAATCCTCTCAGAAATTTGATAAAAATGTTTACCCATGAAAAGGTTTTATATATAATGATCATAATCATAATAAATGCGATGAAGAGAAGAGTAGATAAATGAATTCTTGTACAGAGAACTCCGGTAGCTGAAAAGGAGGAAAGGATTCCTTATTGAACAAAGACTCAGAGCAGCCCACCCTAAACTTTACTTTGTAGTGGATGGTGTGCCAGGAGCTCCTGTTATAGAGCTAGAGTATACGTATTTTATAATACCGTACTCGATGAGGCTGATATGGCGACATATTAGCAAATTTGGGGTGGTACCGCGAGTATAATAATCTCGTCCCTAAGACTTGCCGTCTTGGGGGTGGGATTTTTTTATTGTTATACATTGTTATATAGAGATAAAATGTTAGAAACACACACCAAATCGTATGGTTTGAATAGTTAACTAGAAGACCATTTGAAAGGATTGAATAACGTATGTCAGAGAAACTTAAAGTAGGTATTGTCGGTGGAACAGGTATGGTGGGTCAGCGTTTTGTTCAATTGCTGGACGGTCATCCTTGGTTTGAAGTAACTTCGATTGCAGCAAGCAGTAACTCTGCAGGGAAAACCTATGAGGAATCTGTAAACGGAAGATGGAAGCTCGCAACACCAATTCCGGAGAACGTAAAACAGATTGTCGTTCAAGATGCATCGAAAGTGGAGCAAGTTGCTCAGGATGTAGACTTTATTTTCTGCGCAGTAGATATGAAGAAAAATGAAATCCAAGCGTTAGAAGAAGCTTATGCGAAAACAGGCACGCCTGTCATTTCGAACAATTCAGCTCATCGCTGGACGCCTGACATTCCTATGGTTATTCCTGAGCTCAATCCAGAGCATATTGAGGTAATCGCAGCGCAAAGAAAACGCCTGGGAACTTCCACAGGATTTATTGCAGTGAAACCAAACTGTTCTATTCAAAGTTATGTTCCTGCACTCCATGCTTTGCTTGATTTCAAACCAACGAATGTTGTTGCTTCTACTTATCAAGCGATTTCGGGAGCAGGAAAAAACTTCACGGATTGGCCGGATATGCTGGATAACGTAATCCCGTATATCGGCGGTGAAGAAGAAAAAAGTGAGCAAGAACCGCTTCGCATATGGGGCAGTGTTCAAAATGGAGAAATTGTAAAAGCAAGTTCGCCATTGATCACAACTCAGTGTATCCGCGTTCCTGTAACAGACGGTCATTTAGCAACTGTATTTGCTTCGTTCGAGAATAAGCCATCGAAAGAGGAAATTCTGAATCGCTGGAAACAGTTCAAAGGTCGTCCGCAAGAGTTAGGTCTTCCAAGCGCGCCAAAACAGTTCATCACTTATTTTGAAGAAGACAACAGACCACAGACGAAGCTCGATCGTGATATTGAACGCGGTATGGGTGTCTCCGTGGGAAGATTACGCGAAGACTCGATTTATGACTTTAAATTTGTCGGACTATCACATAATACATTACGTGGAGCTGCAGGTGGTGCTGTTCTGATCGCGGAACTGTTGAAAGCAGAAGGATACATTCAAGCAAAATAGGAATCAATCTAACCTATGCTTTTCATCGGTTTATAAAGTGATAGAGAAAAGAAGCCCGAAATCATGGGGCTTCTTTTTTTTGCAACATTTTAATGATGTTTACTTCAATTTCAATTTAATGCTTTTAGCGGTGTAGACTACTTGCACTTTGCTCTTACTTGGCAAGCCTTTGATTTCTACGGAAGAGAATGAACCCTTTCGTTTGTCATAAGTGATAATAGCATCCCCATTTTTGGGAACATAATTGTTTGTAAAGTTAAGGCTCAATTTCCCGCCAAGTACAGCTTCTTTCTTTATTTTGAGCAAATCTTTTTTACTGCCAATCGTTAGTTTCGTTGTACCTTTATCAGATTGTCTGTAACTACCGCCAATTTTCCATTGACCATCTACATTTTCACTAAGAATCCCGCCGTTATTGGTTACACTTGCTGTCCCAAATGCGGTCTTGGATGTACCTTCAAGCGTGCCCTGCTCAATAAGAGTCCCGCCTGAGTATGTATTGTTACCTTCGAGTTTTAATGCTCCGGTTCCTTTTTTAGTCAGTTTTCCTTTGCCGGAAATATCATTACGCCAGCTGTCTTCTGCATAAAAGCCACCTTTATTGGCGTCCATCGTCACCGTAACATCTGTATCAAATGCTCCATATCCATCCGCTGCTGCAAAGAGATTTAGTCGTCCCCAGCCCTCTGGATCGTCCAGTACTGGGTAGCCGGAAGCAAGTCCTGTTGTTGCTAGTACCCGGCGGCGCTGCGTATCATTTAGATAGGGAAGTCTCGTTTCGAGCAGTACTTCAGCACCTTTTGGAACTACGACCGGTGAAGTTGTTTTATTCGATTTTTTAAATCCATAGGTTAGACGTTCCGTATATTCCTTCTTAATTGTAGCAGAATTGCTATCATTTTCTGTTCCCGTTCCTTCTTGTGTTAACAGCAGGTCATGTGCTTCCTGATAAGCAGCCTTTTTGAGCTCACTATTAGCTGGATCTGATAAGATAGCCGCCGCGGTTGCTGTAGCCATAACACGCCCTCCCATCACATCTAAAGGGGAATGCATTCCTGCAACGATACGGTTATTCCCAAGCTCTGATGCACGGGTAAGCAGCTCCTGATAACGTTCTGGTACCGCATAGGCTAGAGCAAAGGCACTAAGATAGGCAGCGTTGGTATGACCACTAGGAAAACCGCCGTCTTTCGTAGGGTCTGCATTTTGTACTGGGATCAGAGTGGGAAGGACTACTGAATTATTAACCCAGCGGAAGGGACGAGGATAACTAAAATAGCTTTTTGCCGGGTTGGTCGAAGAATATTGCCCCCGAAGCGTATTCACCAAGTTCACCATATTACCGAGTTCAGACTCGGGATCCCCTGCATTATTTCCTTCATCACTGTACTTCTTAGTTGTGGCATCTGCGGCTACATCTTGTATGGTTGTCGTCGCCTTCGCTTTTAAACGGTAGTCATCAGCTAGTGATCCAAGACCGTCAATCACACTGTAGCTCTGATTCCTGCGATCATCTAAATAGGCCTCTTTTTCCTCATTTGCTGTGCGTCGAAGTGACGTATTGAATACCTTTTGAATATTCAGACCCAGCACGCTATGGTCCAGTATGGTCCCTGTGTTCCAAGAATCACCGGGAGTCCAAAGTTTATTAAATTCAGATAGGAGACCTATCGTTGGATTGGTACTCACGGTATTGTTATCCGCCACATTATTTTTATATTGATCCACAAAATGGCCCCAAGCAGGAGCTGCCGGGGGATTTACATTTGTAATAGCTGCACTAGCACTAGCGCTGGCGTAACTACCGCCAAGAGAACTTAGAAGTATGCTCATAGATAATACTGCGGCAGATACAGGTGTCTTTTTCTTGTTCATTTTATAAACCGATCCTCTCTTCATTCCATTTTGTTGTAATATCCTACTTTTATAATGGTATCTTTGGTTTGTTAACTAAAGTAAACATGTATGTAATTTTATTGTGAGGAAAAGAAAATTTCTCTTTAAATAGAAAAAAGTGCGGAAGTAGGCAGGGTTGTTCTGCTTACATTCAGCACTTTCGTTTTTCACGATATCACTCCGGTAAGAGTAGTATTTAAATTAAAAAATAGACATGAGCTTATCCAGAATTCCTGTAATATCAAGAAAGACGATGATGATCACGATAGGAATAATATACCTCATAATAAAGAACCAAATCTGAAATGCTTTTTCACCTAAACGCGAATGCTGTAACAATTCTTCGCGCAGCGTGCTTTTCTTAATCTTTTGGGTCACGAAAAAAGAGATTAAAAATACGCCGAGCGGCATTAAAATATTACTAACTAAGTAGTCCGCAGAATCAAATATCGTTTTAGAGAAAATCAAGAGATCTGAAAGCACACTATACGATAAAGCGGAAGGAACCCCTACGATTAAAATGAGAGCACCAATAAGATAGGCATACTTCGTTCTCTTTTCTTCCTTTCCTTTCACAACAGAGGCGACGATAATTTCTAACATTGAAAAGGCTGAAGTTAAGGTAGCGAATAGAAATAATGCTAAGAAACCAATTAAGAACGCTTCTCCAAAAATAATCTGATCAAAAACCGCCGGTAAGACGACAAATAGCAGTCCTGGCCCCTCAGCCGGTTCTAATCCTAGAGAAAATACCGCTGGGAAAATAGCTAACCCTGCCAATAGCGCTATCAGTAAATTCATCGATACAATCGAAATGGCAGGCTGAATTAAGCTTTCTTTTTTAGAGAGATATGAACTGTAGGTAACCATTACCGACACACCGACACTTAAGGAGAAGAAGGCCTGTCCCATCGCAAATAGAATACTCTCAGAAGTAATATTCGAGAAGTCAGGTGATAGAAAGAATTTTACACCTTCAACCGCGTTAGGCAGGGTAAGCGAGCGAATGATCAGGACCAAGAATAATACAAATAAAGCAGGCATCAATATTTTACTAACTCTTTCGATGCCATTTTGTATTCCTTTTGCGACGACAAGAACAGTAAACGCGAGGAATACGAACTGTGCAGCGATAACGAGAGCAGGATTTCCAATCGTCTGATTAAAAACAGAAGCATAATCTGCACCCTCGCTTATAATGCCGCCAAACAATCCTTTTACAAAATAGATCACGATCCAGCCGCCAATTACACTATAAAAAGATAATAATAGGAAACAAGTGAATACCCCTAATTTCCCAATCCAATGCCATTTCGTGTGGGGAGCGATACTACGATAGGCGCTGATGGCTTCTTTTTGTGTGCTGCGTCCAATCACAAACTCTGCTAACAATAAGGGGAAACCCATGAATAAAGAAAATAGAATGAAAAGAAGAAAAAATGCGCCTCCTCCGCTTATGCCCGTGACATAAGGGAGTTTCCATATCGCGCCTACTCCGATGGCTGACCCTGCTGCTGATAAAATAAAACCGATCTTCGATGACCACTGCTCAGAAGTTTGCATGTTAATCCATCCAATCTATTATTATTACGTCCTCTACAGATTAAAGTAGAAAACAAAAAAAGCCGCGTCTCTATCTATAATAGATAGGGACGTGGCTATTCACGCGGTACCACCCTAATTGGAAGCAAAGGATACTGCTTCCCACTTGAGAAAATAACGGTTTCCTCCGTTTTTACACTGCTACTTATGATGCAGCATAAAAAAGCTCCAAGAATGAAATTCACCAAATCTATGTATCAGTTTCCACCAACCACTGATTCTCTGTAAACAGGGAGACCGGCTTAATAAAGTTCTCTTCGTTGCTTATGTCGTATTTATGATAATAGTCGAAATTATAGTATGGGAATTCCCAGCGGTCAAGTATTTTTTGATCCTCCTTTTGAGATGAGCATTTGTTTACTATTTTACCGTAATGGGTAATTTCATTGTACGAGCATGAAAATACAAAAGAATGAGGTATCAAAACAAATGAAAAAACAACTAGTATTACTGAGTGCAGCAGCAATTATTGTTTTAGGTGGATGTGGAAGTGAGTCGACTGAACAATCAGATCCGAACACGAATCAGACTCAAACGGAGCAAAGTGGGACAGAGCAAAATCAAACAGATCAGAACCAAACGGAACAAAATGATACGAACCAAGAGGATATGAATCATTCGAGTTCAGGAGAAGTACCCAATGGTTTAGAAGAAGCCGATAACCCAACCTATCCGGTTGGTAGTGAAGTAATCCTAAAAACCGACCACATGGAAGGTATGAATGGAGCAGAAGCAACTATTGTAGGTGCTTATGAAACGACTGCGTACGAAGTTTCTTATACCCCAACCACAGGCGGAGAACCTGTGAAAAATCATAAATGGGTCGTTCATGAGGAAATTAAAGACCTGACAAACCAAACGTTGAAAGATGGAACAGAAGTCACTTTAGAAGCAGATCACATGCCTGGAATGAAGGACGCACCTGCAGTCATTGATTCTTCAGAGATGACTACTGTGTATATGGTGGACTATACTCCAACAACGGGTGGAGAACCGGTAAAAAACCATAAATGGGTAACAGACGAGGAACTTTCCGCAAAATAAATATGAATAATTCATTATATGATATTAAAATAAGCAACCTCTTTTTGGTTTCCAAATGCCAACTAGGAGGTTGCTTTTTTTGTATGGAATAAACCGTAATTCCGCAGTTACTTGGTTAGATATCTGAATTTATTATTCTGGATTATATTTAATTGCGTCAAATTTAATATATGTGAGGAGGAATTAGAATGAAATTATATTTTGTACTATTTGCATGTTTGTTTTTTGTTATGTCAGGTTGCGGAAATAGTTCTTCAACAGATCGGACTGTTGAAGAGGAGGGGACACGGGTGAACATAATGGAACAGGAATCAACTCATCATGTAATTAAAGGGATTGTAGTAGAAATCAACTCAAATATGGTTATTGCAACAAACTTAACAAAGGATCAAATCCAAAACAAAACAGCAGAAGAAATTATAAGTTATGACACAGATATGTACCAGTTCTCGTTGTCTGAAATTTCTACTGAAGCGAAAATTGGGGACATTGTAAATGTAACGACGACTGGAAAATATAAACTGAGCAGAATTGCCAAAGTAGAGGTAACGAATATAGAAGTAGTGATAACTAGTATATGATTCCGGAAATAAATATATAAATTCCAATCGTTTTCCTGTTCTATACCGTCTTAGTAATGTGAGAATAGGATATAAGGTTTTCCTAGTACATAAATTTTTTTGAAAAGGAGGGGCGATAAACTGTGGAGGAAGCAATAAATAATAGATCGAGAGCAACAGATTTTGATCTACTAGATGAAGAACATTTTAGTAATTATCTATCTAGTCAGCAACGAAAACTATACTCGGTCGCATACAGTTATATGCGAAATGAAGCAGATGCGATAGAAATCGTACAGGAAGCCACTTGCAAGGCTTGGATGAAGCGAAAGAAATTGAATAGCGAAGAATCTTTCACCCCCTGGCTCATTCGAATCACGATTAACTGCTGTATGGACGAGCTAAGAAGAAAAAAACGTGTATTTCCTGTAGATCGTTGGGTGAAAGAACCATCAGATGAAATGAAAAGAAACGACCGAATGGATTTGGAGCGGGCAATGAATCGGCTCAAGAAGAAATATCGACATGTAGTTATGCTCAAATATTACCAAGACATGACGGTTCCTGAGATTGCAAAAATACTACAAAAACCGGAAGGGACGATTAAAACTTGGCTTCGTGAAGGACTCATACAGCTTCGGAAGTACTTATAGGAATAGAGAGGAGGACAAAACATGTGGAATAAAGAAGAACGTATTCTTAGTGACGATGCACAAGAAATGAAGGGAAATAGTGAACAAGTTCGAGAAATGAAATTGACGAATGCGGTTCAGCGGGGGATTGAACAAGGGAAACGGCGGCAGAAGAAACGACTCTTCTCCTATGGAGGCGGTGCATTCATTACAGCGATTGTCGTACTGTTTATCATGTCTTCCATTGTACAGCCGAATAACGGAGAGAATACTTTGACAGGACAGACAGTAACCCACTCAGTTACTTCTAAAAGTTGGAGTGATTCTGACTTGTTTGTTGAAGCTCCTGGCTTAACAAAGGCACTCGGGAACGTGCTAAGTAACGACTTAATTCAGCCCATATATCAGAGCATAGAAAAAAATGGAGTCCGGTTTGAAGTACTTGGTGCTGTCACGGATGGTCGGAAAATGTATGTCTTGTACAGTTTAGAGAACAAAACAGATCAAGTGGTAGATCAGGTAGGGAAAAGTTTTCGATATGGAAATTATGAAGTTTCCGATACGGGTGCTTCTACAGATATGGCACTACCAGGTGACAGTCTCATACAACCAAATGCCACTAAAAACTTTATCTATATGACAAATCTTTCAGCGTCAATCTATAGTAACCATGAGGCAATTTACGAAATTAATGTATATACCGAAAACCAGAGTCAAACTAGCCTAGAAGTCGCTTTTAAATTAGATTCAAATATGTTTGAAAGCCAGATTCAGTCATTCGATATCAATAAAACGATGGAAATGGATGGACAAAAAATTCATATCGATAAAATTGTCTATACACCGCTACACACTTATGTGGACTTGGAATATGACTCGATGAATACAAAAGATATCTCTCAGCTGATCAATCCCGTATTGATTGGGAAATCAGGAGATAAATCCGAAAAGTTATTTTATCCAAAGGTACTTACTCCTAGTAATTCGGGTCTATTTTCAAATAAGAACCAGAGGACCCTCGTATTTTACAGCAGTAAACTTAATCATTATGATTCGATCGCACTGAAACTTCAAGGGATCTCGGCACTTGAAGAAGATCAGAAGAAAATTGTAATTGATTTGAGCAAGAATGAGATTGTTCAAGCTCCGGACAACGATCTGCAAATGATAAAGTCTTCGGAAGAAGCAGATGTCGGCGATATGTTATTTCAACGTGAAATTGAAAATGCTGTATCTTTGAGAAGCAGTTCCATGTGGTTGGATTCACAATTTCAGGATGCTGAAGGAGTAAGTCATGATCAAGATACAAGTGGGAGCATGGGGGGAAGTGGGCTTACCACATCTTCAAAAGATGATACTGGAGAAGAACATTACTCTTATAATTTTGGAGCAGAGGCAGTAGACTACCCGCAGCCGCTTACAATCAAGATCATAAATTATTGGAACCCTATATTGGAAAATCAAACTTTGCAGTTGTATTCATCTTCTAAATAAAAAAAGCAGTGGACTATGGGATTTACATGCCGTAGAACACTGCTTTTTATTGCTTATATAAACCATTCCAAATGCATTATTCATCCGATTTACATTTGGAAAATGTCTCCTTAATCTCTTCGAAAAAAATATTAGCGGCCTTGGAAAACACTTGATGTTTCTTCCAAACAATATTTAATCCAGATTCAAGTCTTGGTTCTAAGGGTCTAAAACATAGATTGCTGTCACTAGATGTATTTGCTATCTTGTCAAGGGTAACTGCATAACCAATACCTTCTTCAACCAATATGGCAGCATTATAAACTAGATTATATGTCGTAATCGTATTTAATTTATCGTAATCTTCCCCAAACCACTCAGAAAATTCATTCCTAGATAGTCCTGTTTTAATAGCTTGTCTCGATAAAAGGAGAGGAAAGCCTATTAAATCCGTCTTTTGTATTCTTTCTTTTACAGCTAGGGGGCTATCTTTTCTCATAACAACTCCCCACACATCTTTTGCCGGGATATTGATATAATTATATTTTGATAAATCGGCTGGTTGAATCAGAATTCCAAAATCAAGTAACCCCTTATCAAGTTGCTCTGTCACATCATCGGAGTTTCCACTATAAAAGTGGTATCTAATCGCTGGATATTTAATCTGCAAACTTTTTACGGTTCGCGCAATTAGCTTCATAGCATCTGTTTCTCCGCCTCCTATGTAAATATCTCCCCCTATCGTTTCTTCCATCGAATGAAATTCTTCTTCCACTTTAACGACCATATTAATGATTTCTTCCGCTCTTTTTCTTAGGATCATGCCTTCCTCTGTAAGAACAACATGGTGACTTTTCCGAATAAATAATTTCTTTCCTAGCTCCTCCTCGAGCTCTTTCAATTGTCTCGACAAAGTGGGTTGTGTTACATGCAAAAAATTGGCTGCTCCTGTTATACTTCCTTCTCTTGCGACAGTGAGAAAATAACGCAGAACCCTTAATTCCATATCACATTCTCCTTTCTATTTTTAGTATATACATTTATGAAATGCTTATAAAGCATATGTTGATATAAGATATAGGCAATTGCTATGTACGATAAACAAGCTAAAATAAATAACCAAGGAGGTTTTACTTATGATAATTGCTAAAGCTAGAGCTGTCGATGGTCCAGACAAACCATTTCGGCAAGCAGAAATTAAAAGACGTGATCTTGATTCACATGATGTTCTGATTGAAATTAAGTTTGCAGGCATCTGTCATTCTGACATCCATACGGCCCATGGAGATTGGGGTCCTGTGAATTACCCTTTAGTCCCTGGTCATGAGATTGCGGGTATTGTCACAGATGTGGGTCCCAGTGTTACGAAATACAAGGTTGGAGATCGAGTAGGGGTAGGATGTATGGTTGACTCCTGTGGTGAATGTGAAAATTGCCGTAAAGGAGAAGAACAATACTGTCTTAATGGAAAAATAGACACCTATGCTGCAGTTGACAAGTACGGTCAATATACGCAAGGTGGCTATTCTACTCATATCGTCGTACCTGAAAGCTTCGTACTCAAGATACCTGATAATATAGCACTTGACGTTGCGGCACCTTTACTATGTGCAGGTATTACGACATTTTCCCCATTAAACCATTGGGGAGCCGGCCCAGGAAAGAAAGTAGCAGTAGTTGGCATGGGCGGTCTTGGACATATGGCTGTAAAAATTGCACACGCCATGGGTGCAGAAGTTACTGTGCTGTCACAAACATTAAATAAAAAGGAAGATGGCTTGCAATTTGGAGCTGACCATTACTATGCGAGTAGCGATCCAGAAACATTCAATACACTTACCGGTTATTTTGACTTAATTATAAATACGGTAAGTGCAAAAATAGACATGGATGCTTACTTTTCACTGCTCACTCTTGACGGAACTCTAGTTAATGTAGGTGCTCCTGGTGAGCCGTTATCACTCAATGTGATGTCGCTGATCGGCCATCGTCGATCATTTGCTGGCTCAATGATTGGTGGAATACGTGAAACCCAAGAGATGCTTGATTTCTGTGCTAGACATAACATTGTTCCCAAGATTGAAAAAGTTTCAGCCGACCAAATTGACGAAGCCTATGAACGCGTCTTAGCTTCCGATGTGAAGTATCGATTCGTGATTGATATCAGTACAATGTGAGCTGACAAAATAAAAAGTAATTTCTAGCATGACTAAATAGCCTAGTTTTTAGTCATGCTTTACGTCAGGAGTAATATCTGGATGAAGTTAATTTCTTCATAGATGATTTTGGAGGTTAATATTTTGGCAAATCATAAAAAATTACTTGTATTTATTTTAACTATAGGCGTTTTCGGCATCCTGAATACTGAAATGGGGGTAATTGGGATCTTACCGGAGATCGCTGATCGCTTTAATGTTAGTGTATCAACAGCCGGATGGCTGGTTAGTATTTTTGCGATCGGTGTTGCCATATCCGGACCAATTATGCCATTACTGTTTTCAAGGTTTGATAGGAAAAAAGTGATGGTATTTGTTCTTAGTGTTTTCGTAATTGCAAACCTCATATCTATCTTTACAACTAGCTTCGTTATTTTGCTAATTGCCCGAATTATCCCTGCTCTTTGCCATCCGGTATACTGTTCTCTTGCTTTTTCTGTTGCTGCTGATTCAGTCAGTAAGGAAGAAGCTCCAAAAGCAGTAGCGAAAGTTTTTATTGGTGTATCAGCAGGAATGGTTGTTGGTGTGCCAATTGTAAGCTTTATCGCTGGGATTTCCAATTTACAGATGGCGATGGCGTTCTTTGCTATTGTTAATATTGCAGTACTAATAGCTACATTACTATTCGTACCGTCCATACCTGTTAAAGAGAAAATCTCTTATGGTAAACAGTTAAATGTATTAAAACATTCCAACACATGGATTGCGATTATCATTGTCATATTAATAAATTCGGCTATATTTGGTGTTTATAGCTATCTAGCTGAATTTTTACAAACGGTAACAAATGTATCATCTAATATAACCAGTCTCATGTTATTTATTTATGGTGCAGCTAATATTATAGGAAACATCCTAGCTGGAAGATTACTCATTGATAAACCTGTTAAAACGATTGTAACTCTTCCTTTTTTGATGGGGGCTACCTATATCATATTGTTTTTCGCAGGACAGTTTACTTTACCAATGGCACTTATTATTTTAATTTGGGGGATATTAGCGGGACTAGCCGCTAACATCAATCAATATGTGGTTACAAAAGCAGCCGAAGATGCTCCTGATTTCGCTAACGGTTTATTTTTATCAGCTTGTAATATAGGAACGACAATTGGCGCAGCTGTAGGCGGGTTATTTATATCAGCAATGGGTACACAATACGTTGTGTTAGTAGGATTGTTATCGATCATACTAACAGCGGTGTTTATCTTACTCAGAAACTATATGAATATAAAACAAACGAAAAGGTTCGGTTAAATAGGCGAACAACAATCGGACTTTTCGCATTTCAGGAAAATTTTCTCAATAAGAAGTATTGTTGTTACTCTCATATATGGAGCCTTAATTATTTCATTTATTATATGCATGATAATTTGGTTAGCATTGCATTAAAAATAGAATTAGCCTGTGACTTCATAGGAACCTATATGTTGCAGTACATAGAAAGAACCCGTTTTGAAATAATTGATCAAAACGGGTTCTTTCTATGAGAACAATAAAAGAATGATTTCAGTATATTCAGTACAGGTACAGAAATACATATTAAGCATATCACGATATAAGATATAGATATTGGCTTTATCAAAGGTGTATAGCTAGAATTGATAGTAATTTCCATAGTAGAAAGGTTGGTGTTTATGTATCTACTGTAAAAAGGATTGATGCTCGTCGTGAAGACCGTTCGAATGCTCTTATTAGACCATTGTCAAATATTAATAATTAAGAAGGGTGGAATTAATGATGTCGATTGTGAAAAAGGTCAAAATGAATAAAAAATCTACGATTAAGCGAGTATTCATAGTGATAGGGATGGGCTTGCTATTAACTTCGACCATCGTTGAATCCACAACTGCAGCAGGCACTTCATACACGCCGGACATGTCCAATGGAGCAGATAACTTTTACAAGAGCAAAAAGGTCACGATGAAGAAGGTTGAGTTTAAAAATCAATACAACATGGATGTTACAGGGAATATCTATATTCCTAAAGGTTTGAAGAAGAACACCAAGAATCCTGCGATTATTGTCGGCCACCCTATGGGAGCGGTTAAAGAACAAAGTGCAAATTTGTATGCTCAGAAAATGGCTGAACGTGGATTCATAACACTGTCCTTAGATTTGTCGTTTTGGGGAGATAGTGAGGGTGAGCCTCGCAATGCCGTTTCCCCGGATATCTATGCTGAGGATTTCAGCGCTTCAGTCGATTTCCTTGGAACTCAGTCGTTTGTTGACAGGGATCGGATTGGTGTTCTTGGGATTTGTGGCAGCGGAGGCTTTGCAATCAGTGCAGCTAAAATCGACCCGCGTATGAAAGCCATTGCGACAGTCAGTATGTACGACATGGGTACCGCAAACCGAAATGGGATAAGAGACTCGCAGACGATCGAGCAGAGAAAGAAGATTCTCGAAGAGGCAGCGGAGCAGCGTTATGTGGAGTTCACAGGAGGCAAAACCGAATATACCAGTGGAGCAGTACATGATTTGAATGAAAACTCAACCGCTATAGAACGTGAGTTTTATGACTTCTATCGCACTCCAAGAGGTGAGTTCACTCCAAAGGACACGTCATCTGAATTCACGACACACCCGACTCTTACTAGTAATATAAAGTTCATGAATTTCTACCCTTTTGAAGATATAGAAACAATTTCTCCTCGTCCTATGCTTTTCATTACGGGTGAGAATTCCCATTCCATCGAGTTCAGCGAAGACGCTTACGAGCTGGCAGCCGAACCAAAAGAACTTTACACTGTTCCTGGTGCAGGTCATGTGGATCTATACGACCGGGTGAATTTAATTCCTTTTGATAAGCTCGAGTCTTTCTTCAAAGAAAATCTGAAGAGCTATTGAGGCTTAACATGTGAGAAAATCAATGGTGCTTTGAATAAAAATAGTGTGTGAATCCTACTTATCTTGCCGGGATTCACATTTTTTTGTCTAAAAAGATTCCATGCCGGCCATTGATTCGCGGATATTCCAGTTCCACTGTCTAGAACGCTAACGATGATCAGATCAGCTTGCGAGAGAACAAATGAAATCATTCGCTTTTGAGAAATAACCGGACAAGAAGGTCAAGGTCCTTTTATCATAGAATAATATAGAGGTCAGGGCTCTTTCTTAGACCGTAACGTAAACCATAAAATAAAGAGAAGAGGGGAATTACGAATGGGTTATAAGAATATATTATTTGATCTAGATGGAACTCTTACCGATCCGAAGATTGGAATTACAAAATCAGTTAGCTATGCTCTAAACAAAATGGGAATAACGGTAGAAAGTTTGGATGAACTTGAGATATTTATTGGCCCACCGTTAGCTGTTTCTTTTCAAGATTTTTACGGGTTTGATGAAGCGAAGACGAATACCGCGATTGAATATTACCGGGAATATTTTAGTGTAACGGGTCTTTACGAAAACGAAGTGTATACAGGAATAAAAGAGCTATTGGAGCTGCTTACTAAGGATACGAGCAATCGTCTTTTTGTAGCTACTTCGAAGCCGCAGGTTTTTGCCCAGCAGATCATAGATCACTTTGAACTCAGTTCGTACTTTGAATATGTTTGTGGTAGTGAACTTGATGGAACGAGATCAGCCAAAGCGGAGATTATCGGTTATCTACTGGAGAATTTCAATCTGAATCCTGAAGAAACTGTCATGATTGGAGACCGCAAACATGACATCATAGGAGCACATCATCATGGAATTGCTTCAATTGCAGTTGGTTATGGGTTTGGCAGCAGAGAGGAACTTATCGATATTCAGCCTACGTATCTAGCACAGAGCATTCAAGAACTCGCTGAACTTCTCAGTGCAAATCAGATCGTACACAGCCAAAAAGGATAGTAGAGCATCCTATATAAGGGAGGATTCCTTGATGATTACCTACCAAAGATTGAAGGCAGAACATGCCCAGAAATTAAAAGAGATTGATCGTTCTGAACATATTGATCTGATATACGAGATGGACCGTGATCATTTAATCGAGATTTCTGCCAATCATGAGTGTCCGAATTGGGACAAGGTACTACTTCAAGAGATCGAACAACGTTACTTATTCGAGCTACATAACGGGGGAGCAGCAATCGGATCTTTTGATGGAGAACGGTTAATCGGATTCGGAGTTCTTGCACACCAGTTTAGAGGGAAGAACCAGGATCAACTTCAGGTGGACTTGATGTATGTTTCGAGGAAATACCGAAGGCAGGGTGTTGGTACACGAATATTAAAGGATTTAGCTGATGAAGCTAGAGCAAGGGGAGCCAAGACGTTATATATTTCCTCTACGGAAACAAAGTCTGCGGTGTCTTTTTATAGAAGCAATGGCAGCACCATAACTGATGAGTTGGATCAGGAGCTTTTTGATAAAGAACCTAAAGATATACATATGGTGATACAGCTGTAGTGTAAAGATCATAACTTCCCTATGACAAAAAACCTCGAAATTTGAGGTTTTTTGTTGTAAAAAGATTCAAAATCTTGAGAAAACATCCTAGAAAACAGTTTAGAAAACGCTTACAATTACTTTTGAAACCAAGCGTGGATGATACAAGGTCCACCGAATAGGAGGATGAATGATGTTGAAAAAGAAGGGATTAGGGAGGAAATTAATGACCGTATTACTCAGTGTATCTATGCTTCTATTGACGCTAGGTTCGGTAGGTAACTCGCCTGTTGAAGCTGCACCTAGTTTTGCTAAAGGAGCTGATATAAGCTGGGTTGCAGGAATGGAAGCACAAGGGTACAAATGGAAAGACAAGAACGGAGTCACTCGAGATGTACTGGAGATATTGAAAAACGATTATCAAATGAACTCTGTTCGTTTGCGTGTATGGGTGAATCCCAATATGAGCGATTACGCAAGCGGTTACATGAATGCAGAGAAAGCATCTGAACTAGCCTTACGTGCAAAAAATCTGGGTATGAGTGTAATGCTCACCCTGCATTACAGTGATTCTTGGGCAGATCCAGGACAGCAGAACAAACCTTATGCATGGCGTAATTATACATTTGAACAGTTAATGGATGCTGTGTGGACTCATACTGTCTATGTGATGAATACGATGAAGAGCAAAGGAGTTACACCGGATTGGGTGCAGATCGGCAACGAGACGAATGATGGTATGTTGTGGGATGACGGGAAAGCATCGGTGAACATGAAAAATTACGCATGGCTCGTAAATTCAGGTCATAATGCAGTTAAATCGGTTAGTAGCAGTACGAAGACCATCGTTCATATAGCGAATGGTGATAACGGAACGGTACTTGATTGGAATATTGGAGGACTTGTTGCGAACGGAGCGAATTTCGATGCTGTTGGTCTATCCTTGTACCCGTCATCTACGGACTGGTCTAGCGCAGTAACAAAGACAGTAACAAATGCGAAACTTATGGTCTCAAAGTATGGGAAAGAAGTACTCATGTCCGAAATTGGAATGGACTACAATCAACCCACTGAGGCTAAAAATTTTATTACCAAAATAAAAACGGAATTCCGCAATATCTCTGGAGGTAAAGGTTTAGGCGTATTTTATTGGGAACCGCAAGCTACACCAGGATATAATGGGGGTTACAATAAAGGAGCTTGGCAAGCAGATGGTAAACCAACCATCGCATTAGATGGATTCTTGAATTAATAGTACGCTTATGTTTTTCGAACCGTTAAAATAGACAGAAAGAGCCGCGAATAGACGCGGTTCTTTTTGTTATCACGCAATTAAACCGGCTTTCACTCCATAGATCGTATAAAGTGTAAGAATTACATAGATATAATGATAAATCATAGGCTATAATTAGCCAAAGGGATTATTCCTCTTACTACATATTAATAACAGGCCAAGATGGCTTAAGGGAAAGGCTGAACTAACAAGACAAAGAGGGGAGGATAATCGTTGGTTGAGATTGTAAGAGGTGATATTGCTTATGCTGCGGAGGATATCATTGGCCATCTGGTGAATTGTAAGGGAATCATGGGAGGCAGTATTGCAAAACAAATTAAAGTAGAATACCCAGAAGCTTATTCTTCCTACATTACACTGACCAATAGTGAAATTTCACTATTAGGACAAGTTCAATTTATTCAGACCAAAGGAAAGTTCATCGCGAATCTCTTTGGACAGAAATATTATAAAAGAGGTATATTACGTAAAAAGCAATCGTGTAATAAAAAAGCGTTAGAAAAAGCATTAGTGGAACTTCGCCACTTTGCTGAGTCTCATCAATATTCTATTGCTTTGCCTTATCGTATGAGCTTTAATCGGACGGGTACGGAGTACCGAGATATCCTTAATATAATTCACCGGGTGTTCGCTGATTATCCGGTCACTCTATATTCTATTATTGATCTAGAAAATCAAAGTGAGGAAGAGTGAATTACATACTCATGCCCTCAGCAAGCTGTCATACATACATATAGCTTATTTCATCGTATGTTCCTTCATGAAGCCGTCATTTTGACGGTTTTTGTTGTTTTTAATATCTATTTGATGAAAGCAGAGAAATGAATAAGTGATGGTACTATTTCAATATATCGATTTGTTACATCTTACATATAGGGAATTAATGGTAAAATGAATCCATCTAATATAAAAGAATGGAAGGAGTGGTTACAGTGACCAACGTGTTTGAAGTTTCTGATAAAATCATTGAACATGTAAGAATGCATTATGCGGAGGACATCGCCATTGTCGCTTATTATGGTTCTTATGCCCAGGGAACGGCTACATTCCGGTCTGATTTGGATTTCTTCTTCATTCCCGCGACAATGAAGGGGTATGAAGCCAGTATCCAATTTATTGTAGACGAGATCAGTTTTGATTTTTGGCCGATCAGCTGGGAACGCTCGGAACGAATGGCTTCTTTTCATGAATCAAAAACGACAATTATCGCAGACAGTAAACTTCTCTATGTTCGTTCTGAGGAAGATAAAGAGCGTTTCATGAAATTACGTGATACTATATCGGACTTTCAAAAACCAGAGAATCGTATGAAATGGGTTGAAAAAGCAGAATCGGAATTGGAAAATGTATATGTACACTTATATAAGTTAGAGGCAGCAAGTCTTCCTAATCAGATCACTTTTTACCGAATTGAAGCTCACGCTATCCTAACGAACTTGCTTGAAAGTCTAGCACTCTTAAATCAAACGTATTTCACCAAAGGTTTCGGTAAGAATAGAGAGCAAATCATGGACTTTCCTCTTAAACCAGCTAACTTGGAGAAAGACATGAACATCATATTACATAGTGATAGAAGAGAAGACATCTTACAAGCTTGTCAGCAGCTGACAAAGGAAACACTTGAAATCATTCTAGCTGAAAAAGAAAAGTACCCGGGCTCTCCTTCATACCCCGATCGACTGAAAGGATTTTATGAAGAGTTCAAAGGGGCATTAGATAAAATCATTACAGCTTGTGAAGAGGGTGATTATGATACTGCCTTCTTTAATAGCATTCATGTGCAGGATGAAACTGCTCGTTTTTTATATTTCGCTGAAAAGGGCCACTGGCCAACAAACCTGACCTCACACTCGGCCTACATGGATGCATATATAAGAGCGGGACTTCCTGAACTGATTCCACTATTAGATGTTAATCGTTTATCCGTATTACAAGCAGCTGTAGAGCGCCTGAGCACATTACTAGAACGTCATCTTCAAGCAAATGGTGTTATCATTAATCGATTCGATGATAATGAACACTTTGCCGCATTTCTTCGAGACTCACACATTAAATAAAACAATCCTTTAAAAGTGGTAAGGAAGAAATTATTATCAGTATAGAGGATATTTTGGGGCTTTATTTTGTTAAAGAAGTGCATTAAGATACATAAAACTAGACCCTACTGGCGAAGTGCCTGGTAGGGTCTTTGCCTTGTTTCTAAGAGATCTCGTTTTTATTGTTACCTTTAACCAATAATGCTGTGAATATAAATGTTAATAAGACGATGATACCTAAACTTGCTATTTGTAAGAAGGCGTTAAGTGGTTCAGGGAATATGATATATTGGAATATGATATCTTTAAAAATAAAAAATAAAATTTTGAAGATTCCCCAAAACACCAAAACATTAATTGCCCATTTTCTTATGTTGATGATAATATCACCTTCTTTATTAACTTATTAAGTATTTAGCTATACTTTCTGCAACTTCTCCATTATCTTGGAAGTTTTTAATTAATTCAATATTTTCGAAGCCATCTGTTTTTTCAACAACTTTTAATTTCAAATACATAGTATCACCGACTGAAAACGATTTGTCAGATCATCTTTAAATACCACTTCACTATGGCAAAATGCCCTGGCAATCAGCTGAGGGCATTTTCACTTTCACCATTGATTTGTATATAAGCTTCGTACACAGATGTCACATTAAGTTCGTACCAATAGTTATATATCATAAGCAGTTAAAAAAATGGTGGGCGAAAGGGGGGAACGGGGCGTTGGGAATACAAAATCGTATTGATCAGATTCTCCAGGGTCGTGTGGAGTTATTTGAGCAGATTGTGCAGGAACATCAGCGAAGTATTTCTACCTTCTGTTATTTTATGCTTGGTGACCGGCAGGAGGCAGAAGATGCGACGCAAGAAGTGTTTTTTAAAGCCTATCGAAATTTGGGCAATTATCGACATGACAGTGAAGCACTCTTTAAGTCATGGCTGTATAAGATTGCCTCGAATTACTGCAGCAGTTTACTGCGAAGGAAGAAAATGTGGCAGCTTCTCATGCCATTGATTCGTAATGAAGAGTCCGAGAAAAGTGCAGAACAGATTTTTTCTGAGGAATTTAATCCTCATCTGCCCTGGCTGGAAATATTAAATCCAGGCGAGAAAGAGATGTTAGCGCTGCGAGTCATCGAAGATAAGCCTTTTGATGAGATTTCTGAGATCTTAGGTATTAGTCCGGCAGCCGGGAGAAAGAGATTTGAACGATTGAAGAACAAATTAAATAAGAATAGAACCCAGTGGGAGGCTTGGAAGTATGAACAACGAACAGAAAGTTGATCAATTGATTAAGTGCATGCAAAGTCAAAGTACAAGCTTACCTGATATGGATGTGAGGGATCGTGTAATGGATCGGGTGCATAGCTTTCACAGATTCCATTATACGAAAGATTTAGGGAGAAAAATACGGAAGTACCCGGTGTGGCTTACAGCGGCAGCACTTCTATTCGTCACAACGGTATCCGTCAGTGCGGCCACATTCTTTAAAACAGACTGGAACGGGATTCAGGTTATGATTGATGGTTCTATTGAAGGTTCGACTACAAATACCTCTGTGGGCAGTACAACTTCTTATAAAACGCATCTGGATGAAGCCATATCCAAGATGAGTGATACTTGGAAGATTGTATCCATAGAAGAAGCGGAAGAACAAATGGGTTTTACCGCATTAAGACCGAAAATGATAGATATGATAGATCATCATTATATTTTATCTGAATCATTTGGTGTATTGGCGCATGATACCAACTACCGAGTAAAGTCAGAAGATGAATGGTGGTTGGGCGGGATTTATGATGTGTTTCGCCTGGATCAAAACGATGTTGTTGTTAAACAGAATTTGGACCCAGCGATGACACAATCAATAAGGGATGAGATCACAATGTCTCTCACCTTCCAAGATGCCTCATGGGAAAATATCGAAATAGCTAATGATGCGCTGGCGATGTATACTACAACCGGTGATAAAAACTTATTGATAATTAATTACAAAAATTCGGACCATCAGGTGATCTCTATTGAACTGCAGGGAAATGTTACAAAAGAAGAGTTAATCCAGCTGGCTAAAAGCTATCTTTAAAGGAATACCCATCTTAAATAACTCACGATGAGCAGGCGCTTTGGCGCTTGCTTTTGTTTTTTTGACTGTATACACAAACAACTATAATATGAAATCATGAATTACATAGGAGAGGAAATAAAACATGACTAAAAAGATGTACTACGATTCTGCTTATCAAACCGAGTGGGAGACAAATATAATTGAAGCAATCGAGAGAGAAGATGGTTATGATGTCGTTTTGGAAGAGACTGCTTTCTATCCGCACGGTGGTGGACAACCCTGTGACACAGGCTACATTCAGGGCATTCCAGTTTTAGATGTAGTAACTCATGGAGATCGTGTCTTACATAAGCTTGAGCGTGTTCCTGAGGATCGTACGGTATCATGTAAAATCGATTGGGACCGGCGGTTTGATCATATGCAGCAGCATAGTGGACAGCATTTACTCTCTGCAGTATGTCTGGACTTGTATGAAATAAAAACACTAAGCTTCCATTTAGGGGTTGATTATTGCACGATTGATGTGGAAACAGCTGAACTAAAAGCGGAGCAGCTTGAGAACATTGAACGCGAGGTGAACCGCCACATTTATCTCAATCATCCGATTCTCTCTTACTGGGTGGATGAGACAGAAGTGAAATCAATCAACCTAGTGAAACAGCCTACCGTGAGTGATGATATTCGTATTGTAGAAATTAAAGATGTGGAATACAACGCATGCGGTGGAACACATGTCTCGTCAACGGGCGAAATCGGTATCATTAAGCTGCTCAAAATGGAAAAACAGAAGGGTAACACTCGTATTTATTTTAAATGTGGATATAGAGCGCTAGAAGAGTTTAATGAATCACAGCGGATCCTTGGAGCCTTGTCCTCCCGATTCAAAACAGCGAAGGATGAGATTCTTCACCGAATTGAGAAATGGGAGCAAGAGCAAAAACAACTACAAGCGGAGCTTACTCTGCTTAAAGAACAAAATAACGAATATCTTGCAGCGAAATTGCTAAGTCATCAAGACGGAAACCTCATTGCTGAGATCTTTGAAGATAAATCAGTTAAGGATCTGCAAAGCTTGGCAAGTACACTTTCCGCTCGCAGTCACGCTGCGATATTGCTGGCAAGCAAGGCAGAGAATAAAGTTGTCTTGTCACAGAATAAGGAAGCAGGTCATTCCTGCGGAGCATTTTTCAAAGCTCACTTAGGAACTTATAACGGAAAAGGCGGAGGCAGCGACATACTGGCTCAGGCAGGATTTTCAACTTGGGAGGATGCTCAAGCATTTTATGAATATTCCTCACAGGCACTTAAAGAACAATAGAAAAAGACTAGAAGAGGATGAGCCTAGTAGGGCTTGTCCTTTTTTTGTGAAAGGATACAGCGAAATGTTATCGAATTAGGTGAATACCAGACTTTTGGAGGGGATAACTTGATTTCTGAACTGACCATACAAATTCGAGTAGCGGATTTTGAAAAAGGGCTGCATTGGTATACAACGTTATTACAAAGGACACCTGATTTAATTCCTCACAACGGTTTTGCTGAATGGGAGATATTACCTGGTTGTTGGCTTCAAGTAGCCGAAGGTATTCCTTCTGAAGGTAGCGGCCCCATCCGGCTCGGAGTAACTTCAATTGAAGAAGAAAGAAGCAGATTGATGAGTGAACTTCATATGGATCATTTTGAAATATACGCAAGAGAAGAGGTGCCTTCTAAATGGGCTACTTTTGCTGATCCTTGGGGGAACCGGCTAGGTTTCTTTGAAAATATGAATGAGTAGCGGAGGTGGGTCATGTTTGGGTATATGGAGGAATTCACGGTGCACTACACTATGTTGCTGAAATACACTAACTTTACCGCTACCGATCAGTCAATATCTCCTTCTTATGAATTTACATATCAACATCCAAATGATTCTCATCTTAGGAAGCTCCGTGAGCAATACCAATTGAACGAAGTTGCGGGTACAGGGGATGAAGTATCACAGATTATCAATTTGATGAAGTGGGTCGATCAACGTCTGATTCATGGGAATGAACCTCCACCGAAACTTGTTCATGCCCTTTCTGTGTTAGAGATGACGGAACATGCAGATATGAAAGTGAATTGTTACGTAATTGCAACGGTACTAACTGAAGTTTATCTCAGTTTAGGTTTTCCTGCGCGTGCCAAAAATTTGTTCTGGTTTCTTTGCCCATGTGATAGTCAATTTCATTACGAAGCTACCAACCAGAAGAAAGAGTTCTGTGCCTTAGTACCGGAACATTATTATCCCCTTGAACTCACGGCTGAATCTGCATATCGAACTAGTGTTCATGTCACATCAGAGAACGCCATATTTTGGCGAGCTCCCGGAGTGTAACATCATATAATAGAATAAGAAAAAGCCGTAGTCTCATGACTTCGGCTTGTCTCATTACGCTGTCTTTACAAGTTATGTTGTTAATAGATAAGTTCAATCTCATGTTCCTGAAACAGTTGTTTCCATGTGTCAGAAGGCTCCTGATCCGTAATGATAACATGAATGTTTTCAAAATGAGACAAATGAACAAAAGCGGTTCGATCAAACTTAGTATGATCAGCCAAGAGAATAACTTGTTCAGCTTGTTGAATCATTTTCCGCTTAAGCTCACATTCTGCTTCATTAGAATCCATAATACCGTGATCAAGAGATAAGGCTTTACAGCTCATAATAAACTTGTCTACATGATATTTTCGGGCAGTATCGTGTGCAACAGTTCCTACTAATGACATAGAAGGAGCTCTTAGCGTACCCCCCGTAGAAATGATCTGGTGACCTGAGGCAGCAAATTCCTGCAGTATAATAGAACTTGTAATCACGGTAAGACCTTGACGCATATTTAATATCTTCAGTAATTCAATGGAACTGGTGCTAGGATCCATCATCAATGTGTCACCATTATGAATATAGGAAAGCGCTTTCTGTGCGATATCTTGTTTAATGTGCAAATTGGTAGCATGACGTGTGTAGAAGGGGAGATCTTCATTGGAATGTCGGTTCATAATAGCTCCGCCATAGGTCCGGGTTAACACCCCTTCCTTCTCCAGTTTCTCTAAATCTCGCCGTATGGTCTCTTCGGTGACTTGAAATTTCTGGCTAAGTTCGGATACGAGTACTCGTTTATCCTTGTTGGCAATATCGATGATCATCTGGCGTCTTTCGGCTGCGAGCATACGAACTCCTTTCTGAAACGAGGCAATATTTGTATGATTATTATAATTTGAAATCAAGAAAAAGTATAGAAATCACCCGATATTAGACTGATAAGTGTTAATTTTGTAAATAAATCTTGTTGTTTTGATCTATATCAGATATATCGATCCAAGATTCGAAAGGTTTGAAATGGTTTATAAGCTCTATATGCTTTTCAAATCAGAAATTTTCATGTACATTAAAGAAGAATACTTGAAAATAAGGGAATTAGAGGAAAATAATATGAATGATAATTTAGATATCTTAACGAAGGACCATATGACAATGACTAACCAAGAAGAGTACGATTATCCAGCTCTATATGACGCGGAGAATGAAGGATTTGATAGTGATTTTGCTTTTGTTGAGAAATGGGCATCGCTCATGGGAGGCACGGTCATAGATCTGGCTTGCGGGACCGGAAGAACGACAATCCCTTTAGCAGAGCGGGGATACCCTATGATTGGGATCGATCTTCATGAAGGTATGCTTGAACGTGCTAGACATAAGTCTGCACAAGAGCATTCTGATATTCGTTGGGAATTACAGAATTGTGAGGAACTGAACCTTGATGTGAAAAGTTCACTTATATTTATGGTAGGTAATGGTTTTCAGCACTTTCTAACGAACGAAGCACAAGATAATCTGCTTCATTCCGTATGTAAGCACTTAAAGGAAAGCGGTATATTTATATTTAACACGCGTTTCCCTAACAAGGAAGAGTTGCTAGCACCGGCAGAAGAGGAATACTGGAAGACTTATATGAACGAGCACGGGAAAGAAATAGATGTATATACGAAAAGTGATTACGATGCGCTGACGCAAGTGCAAGAGTATGAAATATCACGCAGATTAAAACGAGAAGATGGAACAGTTCAGTCTGTTCATCAAAGCAGATTGAAACTCCGCTATACGTATCCGATGGAGATGGAAAGAACACTCGCGAAACATGGACTTAAGGTTATTGAATTGTATGGAGACTGGGAAGAGAATCCTCCCGCGGATTCGAAACCGGAACTGATATACGTCTGTCAGAAAGAAAAAGAATGTATGTAATAAGGAGCGGACCGGGAACCTTCTCGAAAGAGATATTTCTCGGTCTTTTTTATAAGAAAACTTCCCTGCGAGAGGATGAATGGTTTGAAACAGAGGACATTCTTTATGATTTTTCTCTTTATCATCGTAAGCCTTGTTGGAGTGACTATAGGGGTGCAATACGCTCGTACCTTTACTTCTTTCCAATATCTCGTTATGAGACACATAAGCGATACAGATGAAGTGACATCCCTCCGAATCAGTTATACACCACGGGATGAAGAGTGGATTGAAGTTACGGATCAGAAACAAATTCAAAAGATAATGGATGATTTAGCTGACATTCGACTGATGAGAACAAAGGATATCCCATCCTTCGATTCAATGATTTACAAAATGGAGATTGTAGGGAACAAATATGACGATAGATTTACTATTGTCTATGGAGCAGATAATTATTTATATATCCATACTAGTGGTGAGTTGAAAAATCACAAATCATATGCTCAGGGATATAAAATCATAAGTGATAATGATCCAGCGGAGGTATTGTCTCATCAATAATAAGATATAAAGGAAGAGGAGGAGAGATATTGGATAATGAGTTAATAGAAATAAAGAAGATCAGAATAAAGACGCTTCGCGTAATTATAATTGTTGGTTTAGCCTGTATCAGTATTATAGGTTATGGAGTCTATTGGGCCTTGTTCGATACGAATAGATTACCAAAAGGAGAATATCTTACAGAAGTTACCTCACCAGACGGAGCATATACATTAAAAGCTTACCGTGTAAATGGAGGAGCCACTACATCCTTTGCGATAAGAGGGGAGCTAGTAACGAACGACCAGAAAGGCAAGTCCAAAACGATCTATTGGAATGATCACGAAGATAACGCAACTGTGAAATGGATTGACAGCGACACGGTACATATTAATGGGCATACTCTAAACATGCCTAATGAGAAATTCGATTTTAGAACACAATAAAATACATACAAAAAAGGCACTGCTCCGTAGGAACAGTGCCTTTTAAAGTTACATAAATAGATCCAAAATGAGGACACCAGCAAGTCCTACTAACGAAATAATGGTTACCATGACAGACCAGGTTTTAATGGTTTTACCGATACTAAGGTTAAAGTACTCTTTGTAAATCCAGAAACCTGCATCATTTACGTGTGAGAAGGTAACGCTTCCCGCGCCAGCAGCAAGTACCATAAGCTCTGGGCTAACGCCGGTTGCAGCAACAAGAGGTGCGGCAATACCAGCGGCTGTCATTCCTGCTACTGTAGCAGAACCTACCGCAATTCTTAGAATGGCTGCGATCAGCCACGTAAGAAGCAATGGAGAGAGGCTCGAACCCGACATAAGATCGGATATATACTGATCAATATGGCTGTCAACCAGCACTTGTTTGAACGCACCGCCACCTGCAATAATGAGGAGAATCATGCCGATACCGCTTACAGATTCACTAAGAGATTGCATAACTTCCGGCATCTTTTTGCCTAAATTTAAACCTAAAGTGAAGATCGCGACAATAACGGAGATTAATAGAGCTACATTCGCGTTACCGATAAAATTAGTGATGGGTGCAATCGCTGAATCGGGTGCAACAAGTTCAACCACGGTTTGCAGTGCGATTAAAATCACGGGTAGCAGAGCAGTGAAAAGACTGATTCCGAATTTAGGAAGTTCTTCTTCTTTAAATTCTTTTGGATTAAATAGACCTTTTGGAATTTCAATTTCTAAAAATTCTTTTTTGAAAAACTTAGTATATACAGGACCTGCAAGAAGAAAGGCAGGGATAGCAATAATGATTCCAAGGATCATAGTGAGCCCAATATTAGCTTCAAACACATTGGCAACGGCTGTTGGACCAGGGTGCGGGGGCACAAAACCATGCATCGTAATTAGGGCGGCGATTACAGGCATACCCAGATAAAGCACCGGAACTCTAGCTGCAATAGCAATCGTAAATACTAATGGAATCAAGACAACAACACCAGTTTCAAAGAATAAAGCGATTCCAACAATAGCAGCTGTAAAGACAGCCGCAAGCTGAGTTCTCTTTTCACCGAAGGCACTAATCATCGTTGTCGCAATACGCTGCGCACCACCTGAGTCGGTCATTAACTTCCCAAGAATCCCCCCGAAGATAATAATCATGGTGAGATGCCCAAGTGTTCCTCCCAGCCCAGATTCAATCGATCCTATGGCCTCGGTCGGTGTCATTCCTTCTAGCAAAGCAACTGCTAGAGAAACAATAATTAGAGATAAGAAAGCGTTTAACTTACAAACCATCATTAATACTAATAATAGTACAACCCCAATAGTAACAGATATAATCGGCATTTGTTTTTCCTCTTTTCCATTATCACTTCATTAAAGAAGGCCACTTCCATAAGGAGTGTACTCACATATTAACTTTTAGATGAATAAACATTCTTCACGAAAGAGTAATTGCTAAGTTACACTCCTTACTTCAGGGCTCAGTTAAAAATAAAATAGATTACTTTTTGCTTAACATTTCAACAACATCTCTTAAATCCGATTTCGTCCCTACATTACCAGGGAAGATAACATAGGAGATCCCAGGGAATTTGCTCTCATCACCTGTGGTCCAGACAGGAATTCCCGGACGAATTTGACCTGCTACCGTCGCTCTTTTTACTTCAAGACCATTTGTTCCAATGTCACTTGAGGTAATGCCACCTTTAGCAATAATATAAGAAGGTCTAACTTCTAAACGTTTTACGATACTTGTAACTGCATCTGAAATTTTTACAGAAAGTTTCAACTCTTCTTCTTGTTTGCCTTCTCCAAGATCTAAACGTTCTCTTCTTGTATATACGGCAACATTTGTCCCATTTAAAATAAGTTTATTGGTTTCTTCAATGACTCGATTCAATTCTTTTTCGAATTTCTCAGGTTCTAACACAAGATGAACGTCAAACTCAATGAATTCGATGTCATTTGATTTTTTTAGTTCCTCAAATTGCTCCGTTGTTTTTTTAACATGGGATCCGATAATAACGAGTCCGCCGTGGTTAGTAGATTCACTCATGATCTCATCACGAGAGAGCAGGTCTTTATCGCTCACGCCTCCGATTACCTTCGTAAGTGCCGCAGCACTTCTGAACAGGAAGTTCTTTCCTTTATTCATTGCTCGAATTAGGGCAATGGTAAAGACTTTTACATCAGAATAGTCAACGGCATTTACAATCACTTTATTAAAATCTTCGACTTTCAGCAGTTGCTGTTCAATCGTTTTGATATCTACCGCGCGCAGGCTATCCAGCGAAATATAAGTCATATGTTCGGCTTTATATTCACCGTTCGATTTTTCTTCAGCCCACTCGCCTAAATGTGATTTGGTATAACCAAAGGTGCGGTCTTTCGCAAATTCGGTTTCGCCGGCTGGAACGAGCTCCGTATCGTATTGAACATAGTGAATATTATCAATAGTGAAGCGACCGCCTTCTTTAAAGAAAGGAAGTATGATCTCACCATCAAATTTCATATCCGAATTCGCTTCCACGGTTTCTTTCAACACTTGTGTTTCCAGTGGATAGTGTCCGCGTAATGTGGAATCACCACGGCTGATGATGGTAAATTCGCGATGATTTCTCTTCGCAGCTTCCACGATATTTGCAGCAATTTCTTGATGCGCCTTTGTTGTTTCAGCAGCCGTAAATCCACGTGAATTCGTTAAAATAAAGAACATGGAGTTCTCTTCCTGAAAACCTTTTTCGATACTGTCCAAAGACCAATCCGTATAAACGGAAATGCCGTGTACGGTTTGAACACCCGTTGGATCATCATCGAGAACAATGATTTTTTTATTGAAATTTGATAGTTCTTTTTGAATAGTTTCATTCACATGAGTTGTATCAAAAGAAGGGATTTTGCTGAAGACTTCCTCCACAGATCTTTTATTTGTGCTCATTGCTAAGACCCCCAACTTCGACATTCGCTAGTTTTTCGTAATACTGTACGATACCACCGTGATCATCCATTAGTTTGCCGTCCACTTTTAAGGCATGGAAAATTTCTAAGAGGTGACTGGATAGAGGGAGAGGTACACCAATCTCATGAGCAGTATCCATTACATTCGTAATATCCTTCATATTGATCGCAATCGTTCCACCTGGAGCAAAGTTTCTGTCCAAGATTAAAGGAACTTTAGCATCAAGTACTGCACTTCCTGCTAGTCCGCCTCGGATGGCTTGATACATCTTTTCAATATCAATTCCTGCTTTTGCAGCGAGGACGAGAGCTTCTGACATGGCAGCAATGTTAAGGTTTACAATGATTTGGTTTGCGAGTTTCGCAGTAACACCGCAGCCGCTGTCTCCGACGAGTGTAACAGCACTACCCATATCAAACAGAACTGTTTTTGCTGCTTCGAATACGCTTTCTTTACCACCAACCATAATAGCTAATGTCCCATCAATGGCTTTAGGTTCACCGCCGCTAACTGGTGCATCTAAGAAACCGACGCCTTTTTTGGCTGCTTCTTCAGCAAGTGCTTTGGTAACAGCAGGGGTAATTGAACTCATATCAATAATAATGGAACCTTCTTTTGCTCCAGCTAAAATTCCGTTCTCACCGAGTACAACAGATTGTACATGTTTAGAAGCAGGAAGCATGGTGATGATGATTTCGCTGTTTTCCGCAACTTCCTTTGGTGTATTCGCAGCGGTTGCACCCGCTTCCAATAATGTGTGAACTGCTTCTTGATTTAGGTCATTAACGATCAGTGTGTGTCCGGCTTTTCTGAGGTTTAAAGCCATTGGTTTCCCCATAATACCTAGTCCGATGAATCCTACTTTATGCGCCATGATTTTTTCCTCCTAATAGTATCTTTTTATGTAAGGCCTGGTTCGACATAGAGTTGATTTTTACCCATGTACTTCACTATAATCAGTCATTCGCTTATCATCTTGAGATCAGTGATTCTGTGGAAAGTAAATAGGCAACCGCTTACATTCGTGTTTTCGTTCTTATTGTATACTATAAAGATTATTTTGTATACAATTTAACTTTAAATTGTATACAAAAACTGTGTTAGTTGTAGACGACTATGAATTTATCGTATGCTATATTTCTCTTGCCATTTATATATAAAAGATTTTTCTGTGTTAATTTGGTAATATGAGTAATAACTAGTAATGAAAACGGAGGTGAAGTTAGTGCTTGAAGGTAACAACTCACGACCGGCGTATCATCAATGTTACGAAATTCTCCGTGATAAAATATTAACCGGTGAGCTTTCTAGCGGTACGAAGATCGTCGAAGAAAAACTTGCTACAGAACTTGGCGTCAGCAGAACACCAATAAGGGACTCCATACGCAAATTAGAAAATGAAGGACTTATTGTTCAAAAGAAAGTAGTAAAGCCGACGGAGAAGGACTTACGAAATATATTTAGTGTCAGAATCTTGCTGGAAGGATACTCAGCTCGATGTGCGGCAATCTTTTTAAAAGAAAATGAAATTGAAAAACTGTACGAATATGTGGAGATTGGCAGAAAGGGAACGAAAGAAGAGATTATGTCTGCCAATGAGGATTTTCATAATGATATTGTGAGAGCAAGCAATAATCCGATGATGATTGATATCATTGACCGGATGCAAGCTATCATTTATTTGCTGAGAAAAACCGTTGTTATCTATAATCGGCCTCATCTTATTGATGAACATGAAGACATCTATGAGGCAATTAAGGCAAGAGATGGCGAAAAGGCTGAAGCTTTGATGAAAAAACACCTAGAAAATGATTTGAACTTTTATCTGCATGTCATGAGTAATGACTAGTGTTTCATTCTAATAGGTATGAAAACAATCTCACTTCACTTAAGATCAGGATTTTTTTCTATTTTTCGTAACTGATTCATACCACATGTCGTTATTACCTACATATGAATACAGATAGCCGAATACGAATAGGTGGTGACGGTATGGTAAGTGAACCAGCTGGTTTTTGGTCGCGTTTTTTAGCGGGGCTGCTTGATGGAATCATCGTGGGTCTCCCTTTGTACATTTTGTCTAATATTTTGACCGGGTCTAGTAACGACAATTGGTTATTGCAACTGCTTACTTTTCTTTATTCGCTGCTTCTCCCTGTCTTCTGGGGAGGGTGTACCATCGGGAAACGAATATGTGGTATCAAAATACAAAAGGTATCAGACGAAGGACCTCCAGGGATCGGGACCATGCTGCTGCGCAATCTGGTAGCGGGCTTCGTATATGGAATTACGTTCGGCATTGGCTGGATTATCAGCTTGTTTATGGTCGTATTCAGAGAAGATAAACGTGCTATTCACGATTTTATTGCGGGGACAGAAGTAGTTCAATTTAAATAATGACTACGAAATCAGGACGATTGGGATTTTCTCAATGTCCTGATTTTTGTAATATCAATCCATAGCGTTTATTGGGAGGAAGATATTCAGAAGGAAAACATATTTAGTTTACATAATAATTATTATGTAAACTAAATAAAAAATGAATACTCTAATCAGGTCATTAGGTATAAAATTAAAGCTCACCATATACTGGTAGAAACTGATTTTCAGAAAAGTATAAAAGAAAGAGATGACACATGATGAATACATATAAGACGTTGTTTTTTGATGTAGATGACACGCTGCTTGATTTTGGTGCGGCAGAGAACAATGCCCTTCAGCTGTTATGTAAAGATATGAAGGTTCCTTTCACACCTGAAATAGAAGCCAGTTACAGAACGATTAACAAGCAATTATGGAGAGCTTTTGAAGAAGGGACGCTTAGTAGAGATGAAGTGTTACATACTCGATTTTCTCTTTTCTTTAAAGAATGGGGACTTGAAGCGGATGGTACCCAGTTAGAGCAAACCTATCGAAGCTATCTTGAACAAGGACATATGCTGATTGATGGGGCCATGGAATTAGTAACGGAGCTGCAACATCGTTATGATCTTTATATCGTAACCAATGGGGTTTCAAGAACGCAAGATATTCGATTGCGCAATTCAGGTCTTTATCCGTATATGAAACAGATTTTTGTATCTGAAGATACCGGTTATCAGAAGCCAATGAAAGAATTTTTTGATTATGTATTTGATCGAATTCCTGATTTTCATCCTTCCTCAGCATTGATCATTGGCGATTCGCTAAGTGCAGATATTAAAGGGGGCGAGCTTGCTGGTCTTGATACCTGCTGGTTTAATCCGAAAGGGCTAGTTAATTCTACAGATATCATCCCAACATATGAAATCTCAGATTTACATCAGTTACATAGCATATTATGAAAAACCACTATTTAAACCAGAAACCGCATTGTTTATATACAATGTGGTTTCTTCTTTTTTTATGAAGTTGCACTCAACCTGCAGGTTGAAACATTCAATGTTTCACTCTATGAAAATCCTCACAATTACCTGATTTATTAACATAATGTTCGGAAATAAAACGAAATTCGACATAAAATTCCTAAAATTATTGACAATGTTCTGCTTTTTACTTATGATGGGGATGTTCTTTTGACATGCATATATTTTTAATTGAATATAAAACGACCTAACTGGGGGACACAGCATGAGTACTTTCACAAAACAGTATGAAGAAATCAAACAAATTGCTAACCGTATTTTTGACAATCCTGAATTAGGTTACAAGGAACAAAAAACACACCAAACAGTTCTTGAATTTTTACTCGAAGTGAATCCTGAGCTTACTTATGAGCTATTCTGCGGCACAGGCATTAAAACGACACTCGGTTCAGGTAAATCGCTGAATCTTGGATTTATTGCTGAACTCGATGCAGTTTATGCACCGTCTCATTTTCAGGCAGATCAAGAAACCGGTGCAGCACATAACTGCGGACATTACACGCAAGTAGCAATAGCCCTCGCACTATATAAGCACTATTTTACAACGAAAGCATATGAATCCTTAGACTTTTCACTTACCTTTATTTTTGTTCCTGCGGAAGAATATCTTGATTTACCTTATCGTGATGCACTGAAAGCGAAAGGGGAAATAACCTACTACGGCGGTAAACCTGAAGCAATGAAACGTGGCATATTTGACGATATTGACCTGGGAGTATGTGTTCATTCCATGGGCGGAGAATATCCGAAACGTACCATTGAAATCAATTGTGATCTAGCAGGTTTTCTGTATAAGAAGTACACATTTAAAGGTCGCGCGTCTCATGCCGGTTTTGATCCATCCTCAGGTACTAATGCGTATAGCATGTCGACTTTATTCAATGTAGCGCTGGGTATGCAGAGACAGCATTTTAAAGATGCAGAAAAGGTGAGAATGAACCCCATTGTGATGCAGTCGGATATGTCTACGAATGTAATCCCTAACCAAATCACAGTTGGAACGGACCTACGTACACAGTCTGTCGAATATATGAAGGAAGTTGCTAAGCAGATGGATCAAGCTGCAAAAGGCAGTGCCATTGCCATGGGCGGAGAGGTTGAAGCTTCTACACAGATGGGCTATTTGCCATTTGTACAAGATCGTTATCTTTCTGAATTTGCGCTGGCTGCATATAAAGAGAATGAAGCGATTGAAGAAATACTTGAAGGTAACGCAATCAGTGCAGCAGGGGATATTGGAGATTTATCTTTCATGATGCCTTGCATTCAAATCGGTTACAGTGGTTTTACAGGTACGATTCATGGTGATGATTTCAAAGATATTGATCCGGAATTCATTTATGAAATTTTCCCTAGATTTTTGACAGAAGTCTTTAACAAAATGAACGGTCAGCTCGACAAATCTAGAATCTATCGCCGTACGTTCGATGAGTATGAAGCACTTCTAGCATCCATTACGGAGTAATCTTTATCCACTAAATAGATCAATGAGACAACAAAGAATATACAGAAATGAGGATTTTGGTTCATGAAATCAAAAGGACATCTTGTTTATCTTATCTTATTTGCTTTATTTCTCATTACAGCGGCAGAATGGATTGGAACCCAGTCCATACCGATCGGCGACATAACCATTAACTTGCTCCCACTTGTGTTTGCTATTCTTATTGCCATGATTCTAGGAACTACTATTTTTAGATGCGGTATTATGAAAAAGGTGTACAGTAAAGAAAACGTGAACTTCGCAAGTAAATATCTGATCTACATCATGTTACCTCTTATGGCACGTTACGGAGCGGATGTTGCTCCTAAATTAAGAGAAATTCTTGATGTTGGCTGGGTCTTCTTGCTGCAAGAGATCGGTAACCTCGGAACCGTACTGCTTGGTCTTCCTGTGGCGATTCTACTCGGTCTTCGCAGGGAAGCGATTGGAGCCACCCTGGGGCTTGGTCGTGAAGGTGAACTTGCTTATATTTCTGAGAAATATACACTCGATTCTAGCGAAGGACGCGGGGTATTATCACTGTATATTATAGGTACACTGTTTGGAACCTTGTTCTTTAGTATTATTGCACCTGTACTTCACTCTTTAGGTTTCTCTATTGAAGCACTGGCTATGTCTTCTGGAGTGGGGTCATCTAGTATGATGGTTGGAGCTTCTTCATCCCTGATTGCGATAGCTCCAGATCAAGCTGAAGTCATCAACAGTTATGCTGCAGCGAGTCAATTGCTTACAAGCTTCCTTGGAACGTACACCATGGTATTTTTGGCTGTTCCGCTGCAACGTTTTATGTATAATCTGTTCACTGGAGGAGTGAGATAATGGTACTGGATAAAAAACACTGGATGAAAGCTGGACTTGTACTTTTGCTAAGTGTCTCGCTTATCCTATTTACGGATATTATGAAACAACTTCGGATCGGTGAGGGTGTTACCGTCTCATGGCATACGATTGGTGGACTGGCTGTATTATGGTTGTTCTCGATGATAGGCATTTTGATTTCCTCTTTAATGAAGAAAGTACCTGTTAAAGTACTGCAAGAGTTTCCTGTGCTTGGCTGGGTATCCATTACGTCTTTAGTATTCTGCCTTAGTTCTGACGTCTTTGTAGAAGCTATTCAAGCCGTTAATTTCTTATCAATTACTACACCTATTTTGGCTTTCGCTGGGATCTCCGTAGTAGACCGTCTGTCAGATCTTCGTAAAACATCTTGGCGCGTTGCTATTGTTGCATTATTCGTATTTACCGGCACATACCTTGGTAGTGCCATTTTATCCGAAATTGGTCTTTCTTTAACTCGTTAGTAATACTATTTTCACTTATGCAAATACTATACAAAGAAATGAGAAATAACCTGTTCCTATGAATAGGTTATTTCTTTTATTTCGGATAAAAAGACATTGTATTTCTGCTCTGTATATATCTCCAGGTATAAAAAAACATAAGTGTGTATATAATTGCAAGATGTCCTGTTTGTAATATATCTTGACATGAAAAAATCATTTTTATACTATAAAATTAATATAGCGTAAATTAATAAAAATAAGTATAATAAAAAAATGCGTTATTAAATTTCAATGTTAATAATACTAACAAGAGATCGTTAAGGACATCGTTCCCTTAAACGAATATACAACATGATGGAGGTTTGAGATGCAAGACATTTTACAAAAAGGAATTAGTTTGATTAACGATGTGCTTTGGTCTTACGTTCTAATCGTCTTATTGGTTACGATCGGGCTTTACTTCACATGGAAATCAGGTTTTATGCAGTTCACTTACATAAAAGATATGTTCCGTGAACTCAAAGGATCAAACAAGAAGAACAAAAATGAAATTTCCGCTTTCCAAGCATTTTGCATCAGTATGGCTGCTCGTGTCGGAACAGGTAACATCACGGGTATCGCTCTCGCAATCGGTATTGGGGGTCCCGGTGCTGTATTCTGGATGTGGATTATCGCGATCATCGGATCTGCATCTAGTTTTGTGGAAAGTACACTTGCTCAGGTTTATAAAATCAAGGACAAACAAGGGTTCCGCGGCGGACCTGCCTACTATATGGAACAAGGGCTTAACAAGCGTTGGATGGGAATCCTGTTTGCTGTCTTGATTACAGTATCCTTTGGACTCGTATTTAATGCAGTTCAAGCCAATACAGTAGCAACAGCTTTCCAAAATTCATTTGGCATTGATCCGTTATGGCTCGGTATTGCGATGGTTGTAGCGTTCGGGATTATTATTTTTGGCGGTATTAAACGAATTGCTAAAATCTCTGAATACATTGTCGTTGTCATGGCCGTTATTTATATCGGTATTGCTCTAATTGCAGTAATAATGAATATTACTGAAGTTCCTGCGATGATTGCTACCATCGTTAAACATGCATTTGGTTTTGAACAATTTGCGGGTGGTACGCTTGGTGGAGCTCTCATGCAAGGGGTTAAACGAGGACTCTTCTCCAATGAAGCAGGTATGGGTAGTGCGCCGAATGCGGCTGCTACAGCAACAACAAGTCATCCAGCTAAACAAGGTTTAATTCAAGCTTTAGCCGTTTTGATTGATACGCTGATTATTTGTACAAGTACTGCTTTCTTGGTACTTCTCTCAGGTGCTTACACAGATCCATCTGTTAATACAGAAGGGATTGTACTTACACAAACTGCACTGAGCATCCATTTTGGTGATTGGGCGTCAGGTATGCTTGCATTGATGATTTTCCTATTTGCATTTAGTACGCTGATTGGTAACTACTATTATGGTGAAACAAATATCGAGTTCATTAAATCAAGCAAAACAACGCTTGTGGTTTACCGAATTGCTGTTCTTGCTATGATCATGTTTGGTTCGATCGCTAGCGTGAAGCTTGTCTGGGATATGGCCGACCTGTTTATGGGCTTCATGGTTATTGTTAACTTAATAGCCATTACGCTCTTATCAAAGGTCGCATTCGCTGCGTTGAAGGATTATTCAAAACAAAGAAAAGAAGGCAAAGATCCTGTATTCTACAAAGATTCCATTCCAGGAATCGAGAATGTAACAGGCTGGGAAGAATCACCTAAAGTGAAATCCTAATGTAATTTATCAAAGATTGTAGACAGACTAGTTTAAGTTAGTTTGTCTACAATCGGGCTCCTACCTTTCGGTAGGAGCTTTTTTTTGTGTCATCAATTGTATGAAGTGGTTAAATTCATTATAATAAAACAAATACCCAAAATTTTCTATTAATTATTCTAATTAGGAAGTCATTATTTAATAAGGGGGAATAGCGCTGAGGCAGCTGAAAGATATCATTCATCAGATGGAAGACCAAGATGTCAGGCAGGCTCTTCTCGCATATCTATATACAGTCAAGCAGTATAAGGAAGAACCTGACCAAAAGGATATTTTCATTTCAGACATTGTCCATATATACAATGAACTAGTCGTTACCCCGGAAGAAGCAGCAAAGCAAAGGCTAGTTCCAAATCGTAAGACGGAAACAGTCCATATCGTGTTCGGTCATTCTACAGCAGGAAGTGTAAGACAGGCCATCAAACAGCTGAGTTTACAGAAGTCCGATGGGATCATCTGTTTTCCAGATCTGTTTTCTGTGGGACCTATATGGAAACTTCATGAACCAGAAGGAAGACGATATCGTGAAGAATGGATGAGAACTCACCTCGATCCAGAATATACAGATAATAATTTCACTCATCATGGTGAATTGAATCCTATCCAAATGGTTCAGCAGATACCAGAACAAGCTCGAATTGTAATCTGGGATGGAGATTCAGCTCATGAAAAAATAGGATCAAGGTACGTTCAATATTTATTAAAAGAGTATAAGAATGAAATAATTGAAATCAATGCTGTTAGGATATGTGAAAGAAAGTACAATATACCGAAGCATCAACAATATTATCGCCATACGGGAGAAATTAGGACGGAAGACCTTATTGAAGTGTTTCATGAAATGAAACGAATCTATCCATTAACTACAGAACAAAGAAGTAAGTACGAACAAGAATGGTTGAGATATGCCGAGTCAAAGCAGGTGCTTAGGCTGTGGGATAATGGGGAAGTAAATACAGTAGAAGAAAATTATTTAGATGATTACTTGCTTCATACTGTCTACAAGTTACAGAGTCGCTCTAATCAAGATGGTTTTTTGAAAGCAGCGCGGATCGTAGGGGAAGCTATGGGGTATTTGGAGCAGTATATCGGCGATTCGTTTTTTGAGTATCGATTACGGAGCTTAATCTATGAGGGTAAACTTGAGATTCGAGGGGTACCTAGTGCCATGAGATATTACTCGGTTCGTATAAATCTTAGTGAATGAGGTGAGCTTTATGGGGAAGGTTGTGCTAGCCGGCGGTACGGGGTTTATCGGCCAATTTTTCGAGAAGGAATTTAAGGGCAAAGGCGACACCGTATACATTATATCAAGGCAAGAGGGGCATATCTCTTGGGATGATAAATCTTCAATTGTTGAAGCACTGGAAGGAGCAGATCTGCTCGTTAACCTTGCAGGAAAATCAGTCAATTGCCGCTATAATGAGCGCAACAAGCGTGAAATCATGGAATCCAGGAAACGGACTACTAGGATCTTAGGAGAAGCGATAGAAGCTTGTATAGAACCGCCCAAGCTATGGATCAACTCTAGCACGGCCACGATCTACAGACATGCAGAAGATCGGCCTATGACGGAAGAAGAGGGAGAGATCGGAACAGGCTTCTCAGTAGATGTAGCAAAAGCGTGGGAAGAAGTCTTTTTCTCATTTACACTAGAACGGACCAGGCAGGTTGCCCTACGAATTTCCATTGTGCTGGGTAAAGACGGGGGAGTGATGACTCCTTATCTTTACCTAACTCGATTTGGGCTCGGGGGTAAGCAAGGCCCTGGAACACAAAAATTCAGTTTTATTCATGTGGAAGATCTATACCGGATCGTACAGTTTATCCAGCGGCGTGAGGATCTCAGCGGTGTGTTTAATGCGGCGTCTCCTTATCCTATATCTAATGAAAAGTTAATGGCTGAAATGCGTAGGAAGATGCATGTTCCATTAGGAATTCCTACTCCTGGGTGGATGTTAGAGATGGGGGCTGTTTTCATTCGGACCGAAACAGAACTGATTTTAAAAAGCAGATGGGTAGTACCCGAAAGATTATTAGCGGAAGGTTTTGAATTTCGTTATCCCACAATAGAAGATACATTAGAAGCTGTGCTGAAATAAATCCGGTTGTTTATTTAAAGCTCGATGGATCACATACGGCTACCATAAGATGTCGAATTACATTATCATTATCAAAAATCGCAACGCAAAAAGAGGTGTCTGATTCATACGAATCAGGCACCTCTTTTTATGCTTATATAGGGAATAAAAGAGAGCAAACACTTATAGCGTAATTCGGCATTTATTTTGTTATGTCTAATTATGTAGCGGGTTTAGGAGGTTTACCGGCTATTTTAAGGCATAGTATTACATAAAACGTCGTTATTTTACTAGCAAATAAGGATTATTTCTAAACTTCGTATAACAACCGTATATAGCGAAAAAATACAGCTTTCATTACATCAAAAAACTGCGTATAATATAAATTATACGCAGTATCTGTTTATATTCGATTTATTAAAGAGAGTCGACCACTTACCTAAGTTCGTAGACGTAGATCGACACGTATTTTGCTTATAAACTCTAATTTTGAAGAATGGTAGGTGATGATGTTGAATGCAGAAATCTTAGAAACTATTTTAGAAACCTATGCTGAAGAACTCGAAGCATTTGATATCTGGCTGAAAGATGCGGGGTACACTGGCCACACCATTAAATCTTATAAAAGTGATGTGTTTGAGTTTTTATCTTCTCTAAATGGGAAGTCACTAGATAAAGTGAAGAAGCTACATGTTCTCTCTTTTCTGTCCAAGGCTCGTGATCGGGGGATCAGTGATTCAACTCGGAATCGTAAACACGCTTCGGTGCATTGTTTCTTCAAGGCGCTGATTGAACTCGAACTTCTCGAAGTGAATCCGGCAACAGGAATTAAGAAATCGAGAACAGAGAAAAATAAAGCACCCGTATTTTTAGATGAAGTAGATCTGCCGAAATTCATGAAATCGGTGGAGGGGAAATATCGGAATCGCAATCTAGCGATTTTTCTGCTTATGGCATATATGGGTCTGCGGGTAGGAGAAGTTCATTCTTTGAATGTTGGAGATTATAATTCGCAGCGTAGTACGATCGATGTATTTGGTAAGGGGAGAAAGTGGCGTACGTTACCCGTTCCCACTGCAGTAAGAGATGTGCTTGATGAAGTGCTAGCCGAGAGAATTGAACCTCGTAAATCGAAAGAAGAAGCATTCTTCATCTCCCAGCAAGGGAGAAGGTTGTCCATTCGGACAATACAGTTGATTGCAGCTGAGACGTTTGATCGTTTTCAAGAGAATGAAGGGATCACCCGCAAAAAGGCATACTCCAGTCATAAATTGCGACATTCTTTTGCGACGATGATGCTTCGTAAAGGTGCCGATCTCAGAACCGTGCAAGAGTTGCTCGGGCATTCATCTATTGAGACTACAACCGTCTATACCCACGTTACCAATAGAGAGAAGGAACAAGCCATGGCTATGCTTGAGATCGATCTATCTTAATTGATAATCTAGTTTACATAATATTTATTATGTAAACTAACAAACGATTTAGTAGATTTCTTGATTAAGAATTTGGATTAAGACGGTTTAACAACATGGTTCAATAACATAGATCAATAGAAGAAGGGCTGCCAATAAAGCAGCCCTTTGCTTCATTATCAAAAGTGTTTTCATATTCATACTTATAAAGATGCTTTAACCCATTCTCTGAGTAATAGTGAATGTCACACTAGAGCTGGTCTATCCTTTTCGAGCAGGAGGAATACTTTGGGGGTTATTAAACACATTTTTAGGATCATATTTCGCTTTCACTTTACGTAATCTAGCATAGTTTGTTCCATAGTATACCGGTCCTGAATTTTTGATGCCTTGGTCTGGTACGTTAATATAAGACCCTACGATATAGGGTTGTAGCTTTCGGCGTGTATTACGAGTTAAGGCGATATTTTTAGCAGCATCGGCTGGATTAATCCAGGAGGTATTCCATTCCACATAAAATTTGGCGTTACGCCAGAAGAAAGCACTTGCTTTTGGTGAAACGCGGCTTACCGCACCGCCCCAGTTGAGGAAGAAAAATCCGGCTGTCGAATCTGCCTCTGCATTCTCTAGAAATTCCCGCATTACTTTTACGGCTTTGTCAGGAAAAACAGACTTTCCGAAACCTGAAGAGAACTGGTTGCTATACTTCTGGGTAAGTACTGGATCTGGTGCTAATAAGAAGTTCACCACTTCCGTGTAAGGTAATAACCGGATAATACTCTCCGTTGGAGTTCCGACGGATGTAATCGGCTTAAGTAGGCGGACTGCCTCTGTTTTTGATCCGAGGAACAAGCCCTCCATGGTGACGTTGCCGCCTTTTTTAGGACCAATATTCAGTTCACTTCCAAGTCTTGTATCGACAGAAGGAGCCCACCTTTGCCATACTTTCAATACCTTTTCGAACTGGTTCCATGGCCATGTAATCTTAAATACGGTAGCCTTCGCAGGGGCTTTGCGCACTTTGAATTTGTATTTTGTGCATATTCCAAAGTTACCGCCGCCGCCCCCACGGGAAGCCCATAAAAGATCAGCATTCTTCTTATGATTAGCAATAATTACTTTTCCATTTGCATCGACCATTTCTAGTCCAATCAGATTATCGCTGATAAGCCCAATTGTACGCTGTAACGGCCCGATTCCTCCACCGAGTGTGATTCCGCCGATCCCCACGGTTGGACTGTCACCAAATGGAGCTATAAATCCTTGTGCAGCAAGGGTTTTAGCAATTCTCCCGACTAGGTTACCTGTCTCAACAATGACCGTCCCATTCTTCTTATCCAGCTTAATACTTTGCATCTTGCTCACATCTATAACTATGCCTCCGTTAACTTGCGAGAGGTTGTTCTCGAGTGCATGTCGTCCACTTCTGGCCCGGATGGGGACATGATGATGACGAGCCCATTTTATAGCATTAGCCACATCTTGCGTTTTTAGAGCAAAAACAAAGACTTTCGGATATCTGTCTGTATGAGGATCCCAATTTCTACGTGCAGCCTCATATCCCGGATCTCCTCGGAAAATCACTTTACCAGTCAGTTTCACTTTTGAATTCACCATAACAACTCCCTAGTGCAAAAATGGATTACACCGATATCTTACAAACACGGTATCGTCCATTATATGGAGGACAGTAGACTATGGTGTAGGTGAATACTCATAATGGAACTCTGATAGAGGAAACTTCGGAGATTAAGATCGTATCTAATAGGCGTGTTAAGAAAACATCGAACATTGTAAAAAATTCTAATTTAGTTTACATAATAAATATTAAGTTAACTAAATTAGATCAACCGAATGATTCATCTGCAAAATAAAAAATCCGTAAAGATAAAAGTCATCATCAACTTTTTCTTTACGGAGATCCTAAATGTTAATTAAGCCATTTAAAAATATCTTCTTGAGCTATAGTCGCTACGCTATATAACAGAAGCATATCATCAAAATGATGTTCCTCTAGATACTCGTCTACATCCATCCGGAAGTAACGCATGTCAATCATATGAATGGTAGAGTAATGCTGGGCTAGAAACGGCACCATTGCATTAGCATAGGAGTCTTTAAACACGATAATACTGCGATCTTTATTAGCTTCCTCATGAGGAATGTTGATCGTTACAAGCGGGTAGTTTCCGCCGAAAAACACCTTGTATTTATCCCGCTCATTCTGTGCATTCAAATCGTAAAAAGAATTCTTACATGTGTTCTGTCCCTCGATACAGACTTCGTATTCCTGAAGAGAAGTCTCCAGCAATTCTAGATGATCAGGAGTAATATTACGCTGGTTTGCCTTGGTATAAAATGTACCGTAGAACGAATCGCTGAACTGCTTTGCCTCAAGTGCTGCTTCAGGAGTAGGAGAGAGGCCAATCGTATCCGCAAAGGCTTGATATCCATAGTACGCGCCGCGTGTCGTCCAGTGATGATCGGTACGATAATAGATTTGTGCGGTACTTTTCTTCTGCTGTAGTACTTCTCTGATATCAACGGGCGCAACCCGTCCACTCAGTTCGCTAAAGATTTGATCCATCAGTGGTGACTGGGGAGCGTCCGTTGCTTCCGCATATTTGGGTAAATACTCGCCATTCAGCGTTTGGGAGTTGGGAACAAGCAGAAGAGATAACGAATCTACATCCTTCTGATGACGCTCAGCAAAACGAGCAATCTGTTTTATATTCTGGCCCAGCTGTTCCTCATCGTAAGTAAACCGTTCAAACAGATATCCTGAACTACCAAAGAATACTTGATTATTCTCCGTTTTGCCTGACATTCGCTCCATATCTGATTTGAGTCCGACCCAGTTGTCACGACCTACAAACTGATCCACCAGATAATCGTCCAGTTGATCTGTGTATCGTCCACTCCAGAGTTTGTCCCAGGAGAAGGAGGGGAACTTAGCTAAGACACGATTTTCAAATTCAGATAAGGTCCGGTCCGGTTCCCATAAGCTCCACATACCAAAACAGCTGATAAATAGAAGAAAGCCGCTGGTTACGATAACTGCTCTTTTACGATCCAATCATCATCACCTCCTAAAAACGGAAATACAGAAATGGATTATACGAGTCATCAATAATGTACGCTGTGGAAGCGAGCAGAAGGATGGTTAAGACAATCGCTTCGAGGATCGCCATGACTGTACGATTCATTCTGTTATTTAATTTTGATGCCAAACGAGCTGCAATAGGTGTCGAGGCGAACGTTAATATCACGAGCAGTGCTCCATACGATTGTAAATAGTAAAGATTCGTTCTACTTATCCATTCCGCTTGGCTAAATCCAAGCATCACATAAAGATAGTGAGGAAGTAGAGCAAGATCCTCAATAGCGAATAAGGTCCAGCCAATCAGGATGACAGCTATAAAATACAGGTGCCGGAAAGGACGCCAGATCCTTTCAAGCCATTTTCCAAGCCATAACTTCTCGATCACAATAAGGAAACCAAAGTACAAGCCCCACAGCACAAAGTTCCAGCTCGCTCCATGCCATAATCCAGTCAAAAACCAGACAATAAATAGGTTTACGAGAAGCCTCCACTTACGAACCCTGCTTCCCCCGAGCGGGAAATATACATAATCTCGAAACCACGAGCCGAGCGTAATATGCCATCTTCGCCAGAACTCGGAAGCATTTTCAGATATGTAGGGATAACGAAAGTTCTCAGGAAATTCAAAGCCGAGCATTCTACCAAGTCCAATGGCCATATCTGAATAACCGCTGAAGTCAAAATAAATCTGAAAAGCAAACGCAAGAATCCCAATCCACGCACCCATGATGGTTAATTCACTGCTTCCAGATAGCGTAGTGTCCCAAAGCATTCCAATGTTATTGGCAAGCAGTACTTTTTTGGCTAGACCGATGATAAAGCGGCGCACACCACTTGCAAAAAGCTCCATGGATACGTGGCGGCGAGCGAGCTGTTTATCAATATCTTCATACCTGACAATAGGTCCTGCTACTAACTGCGGGAACATGGATACAAATGCTGCAAAGTTGATAAAACTCCGCTGCGCACGAACATTTCGCCGGTAAACATCAATCATATAGGACATCGTTTGGAACGTATAAAAAGAAATTCCAATCGGAAGCGGCAGATCGAGAGCCGCAAAGTTAGTACCCAGCAGATCGTTCGCAGAATGAATAAGAAAATCAGCATATTTGAAAAAACTGAGTACGCCAATATTTACGATCAGGGAGAATACAAGGATAAATCGGCGTATTTTCTCGCGCTGCTCATATCGATCCATTAGGAGCCCATTCATGTAATCTATCACTGAGGAAAACAGTAGAAGAAGAATATAAACCGGTTCTCCCCAAGCGTAAAAAAGCAAACTAATAAGAAGAAGCGCCGCATTCTTCCATCGCTGCGGCGCTACAAAATATACTAATAAAGCTGCGGGTAAAAAGTAAAACAAAAAGGCTACAGAGCTAAAAACCAAGGATATTCCCTCCAGTCTTCCTTCAAAGGGCTCGTGAATTATTTGCTCTCGGAAGTCAAAGCATTTGTAAAGGCTTGTTCCATTCTTTCAGCATCGTTTGAAATTAAGAGTGCCAAATAGTTGCCTTGTTGCTTAATAATGTGGTTCTTCACTTTTTCGTATTGTTCTGGTAAATAAGTACTCCAATTTCGTTCTTGATTAGCAACTTCTTTCTCCAGTGCAGCTTTTAGTTCTTCTACATTCGAAGCATCAGATGCTTTTAAAATAATAAATTCATCGGCATGTACATTCATCATCGCTTTCATGTACTGTCCTTCTTCAATAATCGTCGGATCAATACCTAAGTTTCTTGCCGTCTCTGTATCTTCTTTGAGATTTATGTCGAAGAACTGGTCTTTATTCATCTCCGTTTTCTGCATAATAACTTCCATTAATTCACTTACCGGTACGTTAACTTCATTAACTTCCTCCGCTTTTTGTGTTCCACATCCAGCGATCACCATCGTAAACGTCATTAACATCAAAATCATTTTCTTCATTTCTTAGCAACTCCTTCTAATTCTCATGATGTGAAATATTCTTTCCTTAGAGTTAGACAAATTAATCATTTAGAAGGTTCCCTTTTCAAAAAAAACTTTTTTTTCTCTAAAAAAACACAATCGAACGAGATAAATAAAGCTACGAAGAGATTTTTAATCTGCGGTACATAATTCCTGTATGTATTCGGCTTCGTTTGATTTCTTTAGACCTTCGTGCTCCTTTACCATTTAAAGGCAATGGGAGTATGATTCATCTGCTGAGAGGATAAACACATAGAAAAGAAAACTCAGCACTAGATACGGGGTAAAGAGGGAGATCTTTATGGTTAGAAAAATGAAGCGATTATTGATTGGACGCCCTATGAAAAACAGCGAACTAGAAGGAGAGAAACTAAGTAAATTAAAGGCGCTCGCCGTACTTTCTTCGGATGCATTATCGTCCGTAGCTTATGGTACAGAACAAATTCTCATTGTTTTGATGGCAGTGGGTGCTGCAGCTGCCTGGTATTCCATACCGATTTCACTTGCAGTACTCGGACTACTCGTCATTCTAATATTCTCATATAGACAAACGATTTATTCATACCCATCAGGCGGGGGCGCCTATATCGTAGCAAAAGATAACATCGGGTTATCAAGCGGTCTGCTCGCAGGAGGATCTCTGCTTGTCGATTACATCTTGACTGTTGCCGTAAGCTCTTCCGCAGGAACGGATGCCATTACATCCGCTTTTCCAGTACTTCATGATTACCGGGTGCTTATTGCACTCACCATGATTCTACTGCTCACGATCCTAAATCTGAGAGGGATTACGGAGTCTGCTTCCGTACTTGCATTACCGGTTTACTTATTTGTCTTTGCCATTGTTGTACTGATTATTACCGGATTTGTTAAATATGCGATGGGCGGAGCAGAACCAGCCGTTCCAGTGGAATGGGGGAGCGCCGCAAACAATGTAAGTCTCTTTCTCTTGTTAAAAGCTTTCAGTTCGGGGTGTTCTGCGCTGACAGGTGTAGAAGCGGTATCCAATGCCATTCCTAACTTCCGGGCTCCAGCAGAGAAGAATGCTGCAAAAACGTTAGTCATGATGGGGTCTATACTTGGTTTTATGTTTATAGGTATCAGCTTACTTGCCTACTGGTATGGGATTATACCAAGCGAAAAAGAAACGGTCGTATCGCAAATTGCGAATTCCGTTTTTGGCAGGGGGACGATTTATTACATCATCCAAGGGATTACGGCACTCATTCTATTTTTAGCAGCAAATACGGCTTATTCTGCTTTTCCATTACTTGCCTTTATGTTAGCAAAAGATAAATTTATGCCGCATATGTTTCTCGTCCGCGGTGATCGGCTTGGTTATTCCAACGGTATCATTTTCCTTGGGGTTCTATCAGCTGTACTTGTGATTGCTTTCCACGGGAATACAGAAGGATTAATTCCACTGTATGCAGTTGGGGTATTTATCCCCTTTACCTTGTCCCAACTCGGTATGATGATCCGCTGGATTAAGCTGAAACCATCTGGTTGGCAAATTAAGCTTCTTATTAATACGGTTGGTATGCTGACTACGCTAAGTATTACACTGATCTTTATTTTCACTAAATTCAGTCAAGTATGGGCCGTCTTTATTTTCTTACCGCTGGTCATTTGGATCTTTATGCGAATTCACCGTCACTATATTCATGTAGCAGATCAGCTTCGGATTAATATCCAGGAAGATAAACTACAGATTAAAGGAAGTACGGTCGTCGTTCCAATTGGGGGGATCACAAATGTTGTTCGCAATTCACTCAGTTATGCCAAGTCATTAACCGATAATGTGGTAGCTGTATATGTTGGGTTTGATGATGACAGCATTCATAAGATGGAAGAGAAGTGGGAGGGATGGAACCCAGGCGTTAGACTCATCACCCTGAAATCGAGTTACCGAAGTATTGTAAAGCCGCTCATAAAATTTATAGATACGGTGGAATGGAAGAAAAATGAGACAGATCATATTACTATTTTGATTCCGCAGTTTATTACAAAACATTGGTGGCAGTATGTTCTTCATAATCAAACCAGCCTGCTGCTTCGAGCTTATCTTTTCCGGCATAAGGACGTCGTCATTTCTACAGTGACTTATCATCTTGATAAATAATAGGGAAGAAGCCGTCTCTTAGGAGGCGGTTTTCTTTTTAATAAGGAGGATTCGATAATCAAAGCTAAATATGTTACTCTTTAAGGTAGCATTTGATTACTAAGTAACTAAAGGTGGATTTGTCTTTGAAACGAGAGAAAAACAAAAAAAATATACTCACTTTTGTAAAAGAAAATAAGGAACTTGAAGTACCGATCAAAGCAACAGGTTCTTTGAACTGGGTTGGCTCTTTTCGCCTATTTAATGCATATCGAAAAGTAAAACCTACGCGTATGATTCTGCCTGCGCTCATTATATTGTATTTTATTTTGGCTCAGATGATCATAATGTTCTTCTCCATCCTGGTGTCCACGTCATTTTTCCCAGCCTTTCTGGTAGGTTTTGCGGTATGGGCACTGTTGAACAAATATTTAATCTGGGTGCTAAAAGAAACTACGGTCAGAACGGTGATCAAAGAAGGATATACACCTCTTGAAAATGCAGACAAGCAGTACGTAGATTCTCTGTATCTATAATTTTGATGTGTCACATAGCTGTTACTCAAAAAACCGTCATGTACGGTTTTTTTGTTTTTTATAAACCAAGATAAGCAAAATAACCCATTTTAATGTAGATTTATAGTAGAATAGTAGTGGTAGTTACTAGATTTATAGTTAATTACCACCACTACAGAAGAATGGGGAAAACATATGAGACCATGGGGAAAATTAATTTTAAGCTGTGCCATACTACTAGGAGGTACTGTAGGAAGTACCGGTATTCCTTCCACTTATGCAGCAACGAATCAAGTAAAAATAGTGCTGGACGGTTACTCACTTCCGTTCCCAGTAGCACCTGTCGTTATTAGCGGAACAACAATGGTTCCTTTCAGAGCTATTTCTGAAGCCCTCGGTATTAATGTACAGTGGAATCAGAAACTTAAAAAAATTACAGCAACGAAACAGACTGATGAAGGAAGTAAAGTCGTAGAACTCACAATGGGAAGTAAGACAGCTAAAGTAAATGGACAAAATGTACCTCTTACTCTCGCACCAAGGACCATCAGTAATACAACCATGATCCCGCTTAGCTTCTTCAGTCAGCAGTTTGGAGCAGCCGTCGGCTGGAATCAAGCCGCAAAGACCGTGTCAATCACTTCTCCAAGAGAAGAAATGTATACAATGGGATTCTATGCTCTTCGCTCTTATGATGAAATCAAGTATCTGCCAAGCCTGGATGCTGCCGCTTTCGGTTGGGGACGAATTGACCGGGAAGGAAACTTCACAACCACAGGTGACGAATATAAATGGCCTTCTTCACTAGGAGACATCACAGGAGAGAGTATTGTACAAGAAGCACAGAGCGTGGGGACAGCTTCTTCTTTCATGGTATATGCCTTAGATGGGCAGCTTGAGCTTACGAAGAATTTAGAAGACAAGCAGCTTCAAGCTAAGACAATTGAGGGTATCGTGACTACGGCGGTAGAAAAAGGGTTTAAAGGAATTACACTTGATTTCGAAGGGCTTGGACTCACTGGTGATTCTGCCAAGGTGAAAAGTGATTACAATGCTTTTGTCAAAGCGATTGCTACACGGGCTCACTCGGAAGGACTTACCTTAACTCTTGCTCTCCATCCAATTAACAGTTCCTACAAAGGCTACGACTACAAAACGCTAGGAAATCTGGCTGATGAACTTATTATCATGGCATATGCCTTCGAAAATGAAAAAGGACCCGAACCTCTTGCCAAGGTAGACGAAGCGATTCGCCTTGCACTGAAAGAGACAAGTAAAGATAAACTGCTCCTTGGTATTTCCAGAGGCAGTGAAGATGCAGCAAGCATTAATAGTAAGATTGGTCTTGCCAAACGGTACGATCTCAAAGGAATAGCACTGTGGAGACTAGGCATTATTGGTCCTGCGGCTTGGACTGAGATGAATAAGTCCATTGTACTTGACTAATTAAACTCATTCTTCATAAAAGTAAGCTAAAGAACACAGCCCCTTGTTTGTGAGGTTGTGTTCTTTTTATTGTTATGGAATGAATCGATTTCATTATACCTTTTAATAAGTGAAGAAATTGAAATTTCTTTCATCGGTAAATATTTGGAACTTGTTTTTCCTGAATTTAACTGATCATTTCTATAAACATCCTATATAATATGGAAACAAACGATTTTTAGAAAGAGGGATGAGACATGGGTTTTTTTGATGGATTGCTAGGAAATGCTTCTCAAGTCAATTTAAATGAAATACAGAAGGAGTTTGCTCCTTTGCTTGCTCCAAATGAACAAATTGAGCGTGCGTACAAATTAATAAGGGATATGTTTATTTTTACGAATAAGCGTCTGATTATTGTCGATAAACAAGGATTAACAGGGAGAAAAGTGGAGTATCATTCAATTCCATATAAAAGTATCTCGCATTATTCCATTGAGACGGCAGGGCATTTCGATATGGAAGCTGAGCTGAAAATCTATATCTCCAGCAGTACGGTACCGATTCAGAAAAACTTTAATAAAAGTACAAATATTTATGAAGTACAAAGTGTATTGTCCTATTATATTTTGAATTAAATGAAACAAGCAGATATCAGTCATCATGGACAGTCAGGAGCGAGAAAATTAGTTCGATTGAAATGTTAAACCATATACTCTTTGCAGCAAGCGTGGTCTTCGTTTGCTGCATCGTTAGTATTTTTTGTATTTGGCTAAGTAGAGGTATGTTAAAGCTCTATAGAATTGTTAGAAGAGTAAGAATCAGCCAAGCGTATTTAGACCCACCGGAACGTTTGAGGCTAGGAGAGTGGGCTGAACTGTTTTTATATGGGACAGCTATATTAACTCTTTTATTTTTTTGTATCATTCGAATTGTTATCGTTTTTCTAGGACCTGAAGATGCGATGGTTCTACCTGAATCTGAAAGTCTAACATATAGAGATATTGTATTGTACTTCTTCAATGGACGCAGAAATGAACTTGGGTGGAATCATTACATTGCGATTAGTTTAAATTCTTTAGGTGCTTTCTTTTTTGTTATCTTACTCATTATCTTGATTCTTAAATTGGCGTTAGCTATATCTGATAAATTGAGAAAAGAGCGATCCTTTCGTAGTGGAAAAGGAATGAGATTGTTAGGTAAAGAAGAAAGCAGGATAAGTACGAAATTTGTAAGTATATTCGTTTTTTTATCCGGGATTTTTCGTTATACAAGCCAACTATTTCTTTACTGGTATGAATAGATAAAAGTAAGATGCCTCTTAGTACAGTCATCAAATGAAGGGAAAATGGATTTTGGATAATGACGCAAGGACAGGGTTTACAGTAACATTGCAACGTATCATAAGCGGAGATCTGAGCGAAATCATGTGGAATGATTATATAGCTCTAGCCTTATACTTGGTGGGCGCGATCTGGCTTATTTCTTCTCTATATGTAGATATCAGACGGTTCTTTAAGCGAAGAATGAAAAAGCGTCAAGGTAGGAGTGAAAGGGACATCTTCTCAAGAAGATGGGAACAACATGCACGGGCGCGTAAGTCGTGTGGATATATAGAGCCTGGGATACTCATCGCGGTTGCCTTTTTGTTTAGAGATTGGTATACCCTTTTCTAAATGGATATTGTCTATAGCATTTATTGTGATTTGATATTATACTGTAAAAAATATACATATGTTTGTGATGATGGGTCTCGTTATTCGGAAGTGAATCTACAGAGAACTGCCGGTATGCTGAGAGGCAGGATGATGGCCGAAGAACTGCTCACCCCGGAGCAAGAGTGGATCATATTGTCATAATGATTGATACTCCGTCTAACCAGCGTTAACTGGTCTTTAAGATGTGGTGAGATATAAGATGTAGACTGTCTATATTTCATCACAAAGAAGAGTGGTACCGCGTCAGACTTTGCCTGTCGCCTCTTTTGAGGCGGCGGGCTTTTTATTTTCGATAAGGGAGGCAGTTGCTATGAGTCATATTATTGATTACTATTCCCGCTTTGATGAATGGGGAAGGCTTGACCGCGAACCACACGAGTTTATCGTGAACATGCATTTTATAAATAAGTATTTACCGCAGCAGGGACATCTGCTGGATAACGGAGCAGGTCCAGGGAAATATGCAATGAAGCTCGCACAGAAAGGATACCGGATCAGTTTATCTGATTTGACGCCTGCCCTTGTAGAATTCGCGAGAGAACAAGCAAAAGACCTGGACTTGGAGTCTTCCTTTACTGGTTTTCACGTTCAGAATGCGACAGATTTACATGAGCTAACAGATAACTCCTTTGATGCAAGTCTGATGCTTGGGCCTATGTACCATCTTCAAAGCGAAGAAGAAAGGTTGGCAGCAGTCCAGGAACTATATAGGGTGACCAAAGAGGAAGGAATCGTATTTGTTGCATTCCAATCCCGCACGAGAATGCTGTTCAATTCACTTCAGAATCCTGGGCATTGGAAGCCGAATCATACGATGGAAGGGATCGAAGCGTTTTTATCCAGCAGTAGCTTTACACATGATGAACCAGGCAGATTTACAGGTGCTTACTACTATGGTGTGGAAGAAATTCAGCCTTTTATGGAAAGTAACGGATTCAGTACGATTGAACTGATTGGTTCAACCAGTATCGGGGGATTGCTGGACGCAAAAACACAAGAATACTGGAAAGAGCAGGGGGAAGAAGTTTATCAGAAGTTTATATCCATTATGATTCAAACGGCAGCTGACCCTTCGATCCTTGGCGTATCTTCCCACTTGTTGTATATAGGACGTAAAAACAAAAGGTAATAGGACCGTTCTCCTGATTCATATTTTTTCTTGTGAAGCACGCTGAGCAGGAGATACACACATCATAAAGAAGACAATAAGAAGAAGACCGCTTGCAACCCATACCGCTTGATCTTCTAGATGATACGTGGCAAAGGTTCCGATAAAAGCCCCGCCTAGAAATGAACTGATGATCGTGGCAAACTTTTTAAATTGAACGGATGCAGATTGATCTTTACGAAACAAAGAAATGTAGAGGGCTCTAGATGCTGTATATAAATTCCCTGTTGTCACGGTCGTATTATAGGTCCACCCCTCTAGAGAACGAAAGGTTGAGATTTGCAGAGAGCCGACAAATACAATTAGGATCGTCACAATCATATTAGGAACGGACGCAGGAAGAAACCGGACGCCAAAAAGGACGAGAATCTCTAGCAAAAGTACAGCTCTCGAAGGATCTAATAATTTCCGTATGATCCAGGGATGATTGAGCATTTGCGCGACGAATACTCCGGTTATAAAGGCTGCAATAGGTGGAATGCGTACAAGAGCCTCATGCACGTTCCCCTTGGCAGCCTCAATACCGAGAAGAACCATATTCCCTGTCTGGGCGGTAGAGAATACACCATCCCTGCCAATGTAAGTATAAGCATCGAGATAACCTGCGACGAGAGATAATAAGGCGCCGATATAAACCGATTCTGGAGATAATTTCAGCATTTTTCGTTTACGGAACATATCAGACTTCCTTTATCATTTACTTGTCTTCAAGATGCCTAATCTGTCCGTATTTTATTCACTTTAGAATGATTCAAGCTTGATATCGGGTGAGGTCAATTCGCTTCGAAAGATCGAGCTCAACACCTTCGCTCTCAAGTAAACTTTGCTGTAGTGAGCGGTGCAAATCATCACTCATCGAAATTCCCCCTTGCTTATTCACTACCCGATGCCATGGAAGACTATATTTTTCACTCATGGAATGCAGGATTCGTACCACTTGTCTTGCTCCCCGGGGACTGCCTGCCAAAGCAGCTACTTGGCCATAGGTCATCACTTTTCCTTCTGGAATCGATTGTATGATATCTATAACTCTTGCTGTAAAAGGCTGCATAACTACAAACTCTCCTTCTCTTAAGTCTCATGTATTTTAGTATAGCAGAAGATATAGAAGTTGAATAAAGTACGAGTTCCCCCTTCGTTAATTTCAAAATCCTCGTTCAATATATAATAAATTGAATAATAAGGTTTATAGCCTTAATAGGATGATTGATGTACAAAGGAGGGAACTATTCATGATTTTGAAAAAGAAATATGGGGTTTATTTAGCAGTTGCACTTATCATTCTTATGATTGTTGTTGTTTATTTTATAAGTAGGCCTGCAGGGTTGTATGGGAACGATCAAGAGTCTATTGAGAAGATTCTTGAATCCGACGAAGTGTATCAAAACACAGAAATAGAAATTTTAGAGATCAAAGATATCTATAATAAAAGGGTGGTTGCTTTTCTAAGTGATCATAATCCTGCTTATGCTGAATTTAAGAAAGACGGGAAGGGGAATTATCTTCTTTCTAAGTTTCAAGATCGAAATGGGGAAGCTTTGTCTTCTTTTCTTATTCAAGAATTTGAAGATCAAGACGAAGTTCATGCCGCATCCATGTTGTATATTGCGAATCAAGATAACACGATCTCGAAGCTTGAACTTACCGTAAATGAAGACCAAGTATTCCAGCGGGAGTTCGAGGTGAATCAGAAAGCTGTGGAATGGATTGAACTTCCGGAGTCTAATGAGTTTCAGTTCAAGTATAGATATTATGATGAGAACGGCAAACCGCTAAATGAATAAAGACAAAAACTCTCTGCTCCGTTGAAGCAGGGAGTTTTTTTGATAAGAAGACAAAATTACAAAATTATGGGTTGACCGGATGTAAAAACAAACGGTAATATATTGTTGCAAACGGTTTCATTATGGAGTGAAGCAGAAATATAGATATAGAAGTGAAAACCGATACTGTTCTTAATAAAAAGTAGAGGAAATGGGGTGGTAGCCTTCTTTCTGAGAAGTCAGTTTATTCTGAAACTCGACACAAAAGGGCAATGATCGGCGTTTTGTGCAAACGTTTCCACAAAAGAACTGTGCTTTTTAATAACTGAATAAATCAAATGAAGGAGGATTTTTTATGATGTATTCTGTCAGGCGAATGGCTATTTTATTGTTAGTTTGTATGCTCGTGATTACAGGTTCAGGCTGGCATGCACTCACTGCTTCTGCCTCGGACAATGGGGTTCCTAAGCAACATTTACGCATCCATTACGAAGGAGACGGCGAAGGATTAGGCGTATGGACATGGGAGGATGTGGCTGCTCCGTCTCAAACATGGCCTACAGATGCAACCCCCTTTTCCGCAGAACAGCAGGATACATACGGAGCCTACGTCGATATACAGCTAAAAGAAGGTGCTCAAAAAGTAGGATTCTTAATCGTAAACCGGGAGAATGGACAAAAAGATGGGGGAGACAAAATGGTCAACTTAGACAACTTGTCTGTAAATGAAGTATGGGTGAAGAAAGGATCTGACAAAGTATATCCGATTGAACCGGAGATTACTACGGAATTGTTATCGGCAAAAGTAACTTCTGAAAATCAGATTCAGCTCCGCTTTTCAGATACAAAAGGACTATCAGATGAACAACTCTTAAGCGAAATCATCGCAAAAGATCGTGATGGTGAAGGGGTCCAAGTGAATAAGGCAGAGATCGTGAGTGACAGAATTGTCAATCTCGCAGCAGAAGTGACAATGGACAAATTACCCATAACTATCACTTATGCAGGGATCACAGTCACGACTATAACCGACTATAAAATGATCGATGCGGGATATTCGTATGATGGTAACGATCTTGGAGCTAGCTATACTCCAGAAAAAGTGACGTTTAAAATCTGGTCTCCTACCGCTTCAAGCGTAACCTTGAACGTCTATGACAAGGAAGATTCAACGATTCAGATTGGATTCAAGCCGCTTACGCTAGGTGAGAAAGGCGTATGGGAAGCAGAAGTTCAGCCGTCCGAGATGAATTTAGCGGATCTGAAAGGTTACTTTTATCAGTATGATGTAGTGAATAACGGAGTAAGCCGAAAAGTATTAGACCCTTACGCGAAATCAATGGCTGTGTTTGAAGTCGATACGAACGGGAATGCAGGACCTGATGGAGATACCGTTGGGAAAGCAGCCATAGTGAATCTTGAGGGTACGGACCCGCAAGGATACGATTATGCAACGATAGATGGATATAAGAAGAGGGAAGATGCAATAATCTACGAACTGCATGTGAGAGATTTTACATCAGACCCTTCTATTGAAGGTGAGTTAGGTGATACACGGTGGGGATCATATGCAGCGGTTAAACAAAAACTCAGCTATATTAAATCGTTAGGAGTAACTCACGTACAGCTTCTTCCTATTATGGCTTGGTATTATGGCTTGGTATTATGGTGATGAGACGAAGATGGGCGAACGGGAATTAACGTATTCTGCTAAAAACAATGAGTACAACTGGGGTTATGATCCGCATCATTACTTTTCTCCCGATGGTGCATATTCCGAAGATCCAGCTGATCCGGAGCTGCGGATTCGTGAAACGAAAGAAATGATCGATGCGATCCATGATGCCGGTATGGGGGTCCTTCTAGATGTTGTATATACTCATATGGCAAAAGCAGAACTTTTGAATGATATTGTGCCTAATTATTACGCATGGCAGGACGAAACAGGAAGTTTTGTTGGGGGATTTGGCAACAACCTCGCTACGAATCATGCAATGGCAGAGAAATTAATGGTCGATTCCGTAAAATACTGGTTTGAAGAATACAAAATTGATGGCATGCGCTTTGATATGATGGGCGATGCCACATACAGCTCCATTCAAAAAGCGTACGATGCAGCAGCAACGCTTAATCCAAATGCTCTATTCATCGGAGAAGGATGGAGAACCTTTAGCGGTGCCTTAGCAGAACCTTCGCTTGCCGGACAGGGTGCAGATCAAGACTGGATGGATCAGACGGATGATGTGGGTGTCTTCTCTGATGAGATCCGTAATGAGCTCAAATCCGGATTTGGTTCGGAAGGAGAACCGCGGTTTCTTACAGGTGGAGCTCGTGACATAGACCTCATTCTGAACAATATTAAAGGACAGCCAAGCAATACACCAGCAGACGCCCCAGGAGATATGGTTCAGTATATCGAAGCCCATGATAATCTGCCTCTATATGATGTCATTGCACAGTCCATTAAGAAGAACCCTGCCATTCCGGAAAATGATGTGGAAATTCATCAGCGTATTCGGCTGGGGAATCTCATGATTCTTACATCACAAGGTACCGCGTTCCTTCATGCGGGTCAAGAATATGGACGAACAAAACAGTGGTTTGGAGAAGGCGTTCCGGAGCAGAAGTTTCATGCCTTCGAAGACGAGGAAGGTGAAGTCTTTGGTTATTTCATTCATGATTCCTATGATTCTTCAGATGCCATTAATAAATTTGATTGGTCCAAGGCGATAGATTCAAATAAATACCCCGTAAATAATGTAACACGAAAGTACACAGAGGGACTTATTCAACTGCGTAAATCAACCAATGCATTTCGTCTGGGAGATAAAGGACTGGTTGACCGTAATATCAGTTTAATTGCTGCCCCGGAGATGAAAAAGAACGATTTAATTATTGCCTACAAAAACCAATCAACAGACCAAACCGGTGACTACTATGTTTTCTTAAACGCAGACCATTCTGAAAGAACATTAACGCTTCCTGTTGATTTAACGAAAGGAACAGTTGTCGTGGATCAAGATGAGGCAGGGATATCACAGGTACAGAACCCTTCTGGTTATGTTCTGAAGAAAGATTCTATCACTTTGGAGCCGCTTACCGCTGTCATTATCAAAATGAATTCATCTGCTGAAAACCCTACGGTACCAGAACCTTCAGAGCCATCAGAACCTTCTGTACCGTCAAAACCAACAAATCCTGCAACTCCTGCAGCTCCTTCCGTATCAGGACAAGAAGAGAAGTGGGAGCAAGATTTAACTGCTTTGCTTACTAACATTCCTGCAGATCCAAAGACAGCAGCAAAAAAAATGATGAGTATAGTCAAACCGCTACTCACCGTAAATAAATTCAGTACCACCATAGACCAGACGGGATCTACAATCGTTACACCTGACTCCTCCGCATTGAATCAAGCCTATAAACGTCTTCAAAGCGCATGGGGTCAGATTTCAAAACTAAATAAAACACAGCATAAAGATCTCCTGCTTACATTGCAACAAGAGCTTCAGGTGATAATCGATACGAAATCAGTTCAAGGGGAGCAGGTATCCGTCGATCTGCCGACTTCTTTTGTAGAACAAGTCCATCAATTATCATCAGGCGTTCAGTTTATATCAAACTCAGGAAGTGTCACAATCCCAGCAGGGGCGATCGAGGCGAATTATTTTATTTCTAAGGGCTCTTTTGTAATAACATTGTCCAAAGCTTCTGATTCCTCAACTGCGCATGATGCTTCTATGAAGGCAGTGGGAGATGGACTGACGTTCTCAATGAAGGTCAGTCAAAAAGGAAATGGCGGCGCCACGAGTGAAATTCTTCATTTCGTAAAACCTGTGTTGCTAGAAGGATTATACCGGTCAGAACAAGTGAAAAACCTGAACAAAACTGGATGGTATATGAAATCTAGTGATCAAAAGCGTAAGTACGTAAGTGATGTAAATGAAACACAGGTCAACTTATTAGAAACAAAACAAACGGGAACCTACTTCTTGCTTGAATCAATACTTACGTTCAGCGATATCCATCTAAGTTATGCTAAAAATGATATTGAGTATCTTAGTGCAAGACAGATCGTGAATGGAATAACAGACGATAAATTTGTTCCTAAGATGAAGGTGACGAGGGGCCAACTTGCGGTCATTCTTGGCCGGATGTTGGGTCTAACTGAGGAGACAGCTGCTAAACGTAAATTCACAGATGTTGAACCTCAGAAGTTTTACAGCAGTTATATAAATGCCCTGACTTCAGCTGGAATTGTAGAAGGAGATCCTAATCATACGTTCCGCCCAGAACAAAACATCACCCGTGAAGAAATGATAACTGCCCTGATGAATGCGTATGAATACAAAACAGGTCAGAAATTATCCGATATTCCAGGGTATGAAGAAGCTGAATTCCGTGATATTTCCGAGGTAAGTGCTTATGCGAAATCTGCTGTTAAAGCAGCTAAAACGCTTGGGATCATGGAAGGGAATGGCGGAGAATTTCAGCCAAAAGAAATAGCTACTAGGGAGCAACTCGCGAAAATGGCAGTACAGTTCCTAAAATCTACGAAGCAGTAACAGAAAAATAATACAGAGAAGATTAACAAGGGATTCTTATGAAATTCTTCTTATATTTGAATGAAAGAAGGGACAGCGAGCATGCTGTCCCTTCTTTCTATTTTGTTAGAAATGTTCGAGTACCAATTTCCCGATCATATCTCCTTGTTCGACGATGGAATGTGCTTCTCTGAGATTGGCTGCATGGATTGGTTCAAGCCTCTTCGTTAGTGTCGTATGGATCTTCTTCTGATCCACAAGAGTACTTAGTTTATTAAGGATGTCGTGCTGTCTAATCATATCTTCGGTCTCATACATGGCCCGAGTAAACATATACTCCCAGACCAATCCTGCGCTCTTGCTTTTCAGCGGAGAGAGATCGAGGGGATGATCAGATTCAACGATAGTTCCTATTGTCCCTTGGGGTGCAATCAGTTCACACATTGCTTCATAATGCTCTCCCGTACTGTTAAGACAGAAGATGTAGTCAATATAGGTGTAACCTAGTTCTCTAACTTGGGAGACCAGATCTTCTCTATGATTTACCACATGATCTGCGCCTTGTTTCTTAACCCAGTTGATAGATTCTGGGCGAGAGGCCGTTGCAATGACCGTTAGACCAGCATATTTACCTAGCTGCGTTGCGATCGAGCCGACACCACCGGCTCCGCTAATAATGAGAATTGTTTTATTATGATTATCAGCTGCATTCTCAGAAATACCGATTCTCTCAAACATCCCTTCCCAAGCAGTTATTCCTGTTAAAGGCAGGGCTGCAGCTTCTGCAAAGGATAATGTAGCAGGCTTATGGCCGACAATTCGCTCATCCACAAGGTGGAATTCACTATTTCCCCCCTGACGAGTGATCGTTCCCGCGTAGAATACTTCATCTCCTGGTTTAAATAAGGTGCAAGATTCACCCACTTCTTCCACAATACCCGCCACATCATAACCAAGTATTTTGGGATCTTCTTCTTTTTTATCCTTCGGTGCTCGGACCTTTGTATCTACAGGATTTACAGATATCGCTTTTACTTTTACTAGCAAATCTCGGCCGGCCGGAGTTGGTTTTTCTATGGTTAAGTCCATGAGACTCTCTGGATCTTCAATAGGTAAGTATCTATATAACCCTACCGCTTTCATGAGCTGATCTGACATGATGAATCCTCTCCTTTTTGCATATGTTTTTTTAATTCTCTCATCCTACACTCCCTATATTACTAACCATGTTTTCGCAGAGCTATGCAGTGATAATGTTCACGGGGGAATCTATGGAGAATGTATGTTTATGATTAATGATTCTTATAAAAAGGGTAAGAAGAGGAAGGAGGGATGTACAGATGATCGCCATTACACATATCGGATTATCCGTTCCAGATTTAGATCAAGCAATACGTTGGTATGAAGAAGTGCTCGGTTTTGAAAAAATAGCAGGTCCATACTCTTTCGATCAAAAAAGCGAGAATCAACATAATATGACGAACGATCTGCAGGGACAGGAAGTACGGAAGATGCGAAATGCTCATTTAACTTGTGGAAATCAGGTGGGACTTGAATTATTTGAATTCGAGGAGCCGAGAAGAAAACAGGTGCCAAAGGGAGAATATGATGGATTCTTTCATCTTTGTTTGCTGGTAGACGATATTGAAGCGGTGGCTAACCGGATTGAGGCTACAGGCGGTAAAAAAACAAGTGAAATGTGGAATACGAGGAATGGTAAACCTTATTACCTGCAGTATTGCGAAGATCCGTTCGGAAATATTCTAGAATTGTATAATAAAAGTACGGAACTAATATATGGAAATAAAGAAGACTAACGTTAATGTCTATTAAAAATAAGGAGAACTTCCACTTGGGTCATGGACCTGATCTTGTGGGAGTTTTTTTATTTTGGATACGAATAGGGGTTCCTAATAAGGTTTATCAGCTTAACTAATAAGTACTATAAGATGATTCTAATTGACCAGGTATTAACAGCTGTGGTAGTTTCAGTATAGATAAATAATTCTGATGAACTTACTGAGAATTAAATTCAATCATCCGAGGTGGATCTTATTGGAACTTCAGGCGAATAACAGCCCATTTACTCAGGAACAGACGGAACTACTTAATCGTTTATTACCTACTCTATCACAAACACAGCTCATTTGGCTAAGTGGATATTTTACTGCCAAACAAGCTGCTGGAACTCAAGTTGTTTCTAGTGATGGACCAAGCAGTCCAGCTTCCACAATCAATGAGACTTCAGCTCCTGCAGCTGTAGTTAGCAAGGACATTACAGTGCTGTTTGGTTCTCAAACAGGTAACAGCAGCAACCTAGCTAAAAAAATGACGAAAAAACTGGAGGAGCAAGGATTCCAAGTGAATCTGAGCTCGATGAGTGACTTTAAGACAAATCAACTTAAAAAGCTTCAAAACCTCCTCATTGTAGTCAGCACTCATGGAGAAGGAGAACCGCCGGATAGTGCGATTGCTTTCCATGAGTTTTTGAATAGTAAACGTGCACCGAAGCTTGAACAGCTGAAATATTCCGTTCTTGCGCTCGGGGATACATCTTATGAGTTCTTCTGTCAAACAGGTAAAGATTTTGATACACGCCTTGAAGAACTTGGGGCAGGTCGTCTGACTCCGCGTATCGATTGTGATGTTGATTTTGATGAGTCTGCTGCGGATTGGATGAGTCAGGTACTAGAATCCCTTGGTGAGAAGTCGGCCGCAAATCTAGTAAGTGTAAGCAGTGTAGGCGCAGCAGATTCTGTTACCACAGAGTCAGTATATAGCCGCTCCAATCCATTCCAGGCTGAAGTGCTTGAGAATCTGAATCTGAACGGACGAGGATCGGACCGGGAAACAAGGCATTTGGAATTATCACTGGAAGGTTCGGGGCTCACTTATCAGGCAGGCGACAGTCTCGGAATTTATCCGCAGAATCACCCGCAACTCGTTGAAGACATTATCTCTGCTTCAGGGTGGAATGCAGAAGAACTCGTGTCCTTATCCAAAAATAAAGGCGAAGTTTCATTAAGAGAAGCTCTTCAATTCCATTATGAAATTACCGTTCTTACCAAACCGCTGCTTGAGCAGATTGTGAAGATTACAGCAAATGCTGAACTTAGAAAACTGCTTGAACCAGGTAATGAACAACAGCTCCGCAGTTATATTTCGGAACACGATTTACTTGATCTTATACAGGATTATAAGCTCGAAGGCGTATCTGCTAAAGACTTGGTATCTGTGCTTCGTAAAGTTCCAGCTAGACTGTATTCGATAGCAAGCAGTCCAAGTGCTTATCCAGATGAAGTGCATTTGACGGTACGTACGGTTCGCTATGAACACAAAGGACGTAACCGGTACGGAGTATGCTCTACACAACTGGCAGAACGCATTCAGCCAGGAGAGACATTACCTGTTTTTATCCAGCAAAATGATGGGTTTAAGCTTCCTGATAGCCCTGACGCGCCGATCATCATGATTGGACCAGGCACGGGCGTTGCGCCGTTTAGAGCATTTCTTGGTGAAAGAGAAGAAAGCGGCAGTGAGGGCAAGAACTGGCTCATTTATGGAGATCAGCATTTTGCAACCGACTTTCTCTATCAAGTGGAATGGCAGCGCTGGCTTGCAGATGGAATTCTTACCAATATGGACGTTGCCTTCTCACGTGATACGGATCAGAAAGTTTACGTTCAGCACCGGATGCAGGAAAGAAGCCGAGAGATTTATGAGTGGCTGCAAGAAGGTGCATACATCTATGTGTGTGGGGATGAGAAAAAGATGGCACACGACGTTCATTCCACGCTTGCTGCCATCCTTGTACAAGAAGGCGGCATGACGATGGAACAAGCAACCGATTATCTGATAGAGCTTCAACAGCAAAAACGATACCAGCGTGATGTCTATTAAGCCTACGGCTTTAATAGATACGAGAGGAGATTCCAGCATGGCTATAAATGAACTTTATCCACCTCAGAATGCGCCTCACAGTGATGTCGAGGAGATTAAACGTCGCAGTGATTTTTTAAGAGGAAGTCTTGTCCAGACTTTAAAAGATCCAATTACAGGATCCATTCCGGAAGATGATAACCGGTTAATGAAACACCACGGAAGTTATATGCAGGATGATCGTGATTTGCGTAATGAGCGTGCCAAACAAAAGCTTGAGCCGGCATATCAGTTCATGCTTCGTGTTCGTGCTTCAGGCGGAGTGGTCACGCCAGAACAATGGCTTATGATGGACCGTATCTCACATAAATATGGTAATGACACGATTCGATTAACCACTCGTCAGTCTTTTCAGCTGCACGGTGTACTGAAGTGGAATCTAAAGAATACCATTCGTGAAGTAAACGATGCACTGCTCAGTACCTTGGCAGCGTGCGGAGATGTAAACCGGAATGTGATGTGTAATCCGAACCCTTACCAGTCTGAAGTACACGAAGAAGTATACGAGTGGGCTCGCAAAGTAAGTGAGCATCTTGATCCGAGAACGCGTGCTTACCACGAAATCTGGCTGGATGAAGAGAAAATTATCGATACCCGTGATAACGAATGGGAACAAGAACCGATTTATGGAGCAGTATACTTACCGCGTAAGTTTAAGATCGGGATAGCGGTACCTCCATCAAATGATGTCGATGTATTTTCACAAGATTTAGGTCTGATCGCTATCGTAGAAGATGGAAAACTGAAAGGATTTAATGTCTCTGTCGGCGGCGGGATGGGAATGTCTCACGGAGATACCAAGACGTATCCGCAAGTTGGTAAGGTCATTGGTTTCTGCACGCCTGAGCAAATGGTTGATATTGCTGAGAAAATTGTAACTATTCAGCGGGACTACGGAGATCGTGCGGTACGGAAGCATGCTCGTTTTAAATATACCGTTGATGATCGTGGTATTGACTGGCTGAAGAATGAATTAACCGCACGACTGGGTTATACATTGGAAGAAGCAAGACCTTACGAATTTGATCATAATGGAGATCGTTACGGCTGGATTCAAGGAAGTAATGGGAAGTGGCACTTTACGCTGTTTATCCAGAATGGCCGTATCGTAGATCTTGAGGATTACCCGCTCATGACAGGACTTCGCGAAATTGCCAAGATTCACAAAGGTGATTTCCGCTTAACAGCGAATCAGAACCTGATCATTGGTAATGTAGGAAACAAGAGTAAGAAGAAGATTGAAAAATTGATTCAGGAATACAGACTCACTGATGGTCTTCACTATTCTGCGCTTCGCAGAAGTTCGATGGCTTGTGTTGCGCTTCCTACCTGCGGACTGGCTATGGCTGAATCTGAACGTTATTTACCTTCCTTAATGGATAAAATCGAGCCTATGCTTGAACGCAATGGCCTACGTGATAAAGAGATTGTGATTCGGATGACCGGTTGTCCTAACGGATGTGCTCGTCCGATGCTCGCAGAACTTTCGTTTATTGGAAAAGGTCCTGGCAAATACAATATGTATTTAGGCGGAGCCCATAATGGATCCCGTCTAAATAAGCTTTATAAGGAAAACATCGGGGAAACCGAGATTTTGGAATCTCTTGAACCTATCATTTCAAGATATGCTGTAGAACGTTACGATGGTGAGCACTTCGGTGATTTCGTGATCCGTGCGGAATATGTTAATGCGGTATATGATGGTCAGCAATTCCACGCCTAGCATTTAGCACTAATTCGATAAAAAGCAGTTTCTCGGTGTTTATCCGGGGGCTGCTTTTTTTTATGTGGGGAACGTTCTCAATGCAGGGCCAGAACTGTTCGATCTTCTTCTCATCAGATTAGGACTTTGGCAAGAAGCATTCTTCACGTATAATGTGATAGCATGGGATCTGAAAAGGTCTACTGTATGATTTGCGTCATTAATCTTATAAGGAAGTGTTACCGTGGCAGAGCCGCTTAAAAATGTATATAATGAAGCTTTTTTACTTCAGTTAGGACGAAAAATATCGGCTGTCTATCCTCCTTTTCAAGTAGATTCCTTCATTCAGCAAGTGATGGATGAGAGCTTTGAAGCGAAAGCTTTAAAAGAACGGATCCGTACAATCACGATTGCGATGGGGACCTTTTTACCTGAGCGTTATGAGGATGCGATTCAGATCTTATTTACCGTGGGCGAATCTTGTTCCGGTTTTCCATATCTAATCATGCCGGACTTTGTGGAGGTCTTTGGTCAAGAGGAACAGCATTGGGATCTATCCATGCAGGCGTTAGAGAAATTCACCCAGCACTCCTCTGCGGAGTTTGCAGTAAGGCCATTCATTATCCGCCATCCGGAAAAGATGATGGAACAAATGATGAAATGGTCTCTACATCCGATTGATCATGTACGGCGTTTAGCCAGTGAAGGCTGTAGACCTAGACTTCCTTGGGGGCAGGCCCTCACCTTGTTTAAACAAGATCCAGCTCCGATTCTCCCCATTTTGGAACAATTAAAGGCAGATCCTTCTCTATATGTACGCAAGAGTGTTGCCAATAACTTAAATGATATAGCCAAGGATCATCCGAATATCGTTATAGAAACGGCGCGTAGATGGATGGGACAAGACCCCTATACGGACTGGATTGTAAGACACGGCTGCAGAACACTGATACGTAAAGCAGAACCCGAGGTGATGGCTCTCTTCGGATATGCTGAATCAGCGGAAGGGACAGCATTAGTAACTGAGGCAGAGATTACGGCGAGTCCAGCTGCCTTGCACATTGGAGAAAGCTGTGATCTTAGTTATAACCTAATTGTAAGGGAAGGCAATCCTGCCCGGCTGCGTATCGAGTACGGAATTGATTTTGTGAAGTCCAGCGGACAAGTTTCACGTAAGAAGTTTCTATTGTCCGATAAAACAGTAGCGGGAGGAACACGTCTCAGCGGATCTAGAAAACATCGCTGGGCTGATCTAACGACCCGCAAGCATTATGTCGGGGTTCACCGAATCGCACTACTCATTAACGGGCAGGAATCAGCTTATACAGAGATTGATTTGAAGCCTGCTAACTCCATCGATTAGGTCCTTTGAATTTATGAACATACGACCGAGACTGCTCAACTTCCTTGAGCAGTCTTTTTTACGTCAACTTGGGGTAGGTTCCGTAGTATTCTTCTAAAGTATGTGAAGTAGCTAGAGACAATAGTAGGATGATTGTTTAGAATATTACTAAATAATGTAAAACGAAAAGTGCATTCATTTTAGCAAGCTGTCTTCACAAAGCACAAAAGAACAGGATCTAACTACATAAGGATCGTAAGATGTATCTAAGGGGTGATTGATTAATGAACTACGTAGAATCGCTTCAAAAAGCGATCTCCTATATGGAGAGTCATTTGGATGAAGAGATTCAAATTCAGTACATCGCCAAAGAAGCGAATATGTCAGCTTATCATTTTCAGCGACTGTTCATGCTTTTAACAGACACTTCAGTGGCAGAGTATATCCGGCGTAGACGGCTGACCTTAGCTGCACAAGAATTAAGTACTTCGTCTGTCAGAATCATAGATGTCGCTCTTCGTTACGGTTATGAAACTCCTGAATCATTTACGAAAGCATTTCGAAGACAACATGGTATGACACCAACAGAGGCAAGAAAAGAAAACAGAAATTTTACATCTTATAACCGCCTGGCTATCCAGGTGAGTCTGAAAGGAGCAGATCCTATGAAATATCGAATCGTCGAGAAAGAAGCCTTTGAGGTAATTGGTGTGCATCGCACTTTTTCAATGGTAACTGCTGAGAAGTTTAATGAGGTTCCTAAAATGTGGCATGAGTCTCATCAGAATGGAATTAATGATCGACTGTTTACGCTGAACAATGGAGACATTAAAGGGATTCTCGGTGTATGCACACCATCAGAAGCTGGAGAAAAATCGATGGAATACTGGATAGCGGCAGAATATAAAGGTGAAGAACAAGAGGGTTTTGAAAAATTAACAATTCCTGCTGCGACCTGGGCCGTATTTGAAGTCATCGGTCCGATGCCAAATGCGATACAAGATGCTTGGACTCGCATCTATTCAGAGTGGTTTCCTTCGAGTGGATATAAGCAATCATTAAATATTGAATTTGAATATTACACGGATGAAGATCCATCAAAGGAAGATCTTTATACCGAAATCTGGATTCCTATTAAACGTTAAACATCTTTATTAGAGGATAAATACGAATGCAAAAGCACATGGATGTGATTACACCCGTGTTGCTTTTGCTTTTTGATAATCTAGCTTTGTTTCTTAAGATGAAGATGAGCAAAAGGACACTTGGACTCTGCCGTCGAAGTATTATCATCGTTTAGGAAATACTGCTTCCATTCATAGTTATCCTGACTTCCGTAAGATTGGAGATCGGGATGAATACCTACCTCATCATAAGCTTCAATTCGTTCTCTTATTTTCGTTTTGAGCTGTACAGATGCTTGAGCATTGGAATTAAACTCGGTAAGTACCCAGCGCGGCGTTATCGCATATATAAAATACGGGAAATAGCGACTTTGTCTGCGATCATGTGCGGGGGTTGCGCAGTACATAAAATACTGTTCACCCGCATAACAATATTCCCATACATGATGGTGCGGATCGGTTGGGATATGAGAGGGCCATTCTTCTTGATCCCTGCTGCTAACTTTACTTAGGACGTCCCAGAACAATTGGCGATAATCAGAGACCTGGTAGTTCTTTTGGATATCTGGCGGAGTATCGAAAAAAGCAATTAATGAAGTGTATTTACCAAATGCTTGAGACTGCTCACCATACATACTCAGCAGTTCAGCAAGTTCATCAGCTGCCTGATCGGACCTCGGATCACTAAGAAAACCATATCTGAAGTGATTTAGTTTAAATCCAATCGTAGCAGGTATACAAGGAAACTTATGTGCCGTATCTGTCATTTTAGATTCAAAAAGTTGAAAGGCATCTTGCTGCCATTTCCCTAGTGACAAAGTGCTTAGTTTTTCTTTCTCAAACAAGAGCATGTATGACTTCCTCCTTTGTTGCTAACGTATTAATGGAGGTCGTTATGTGTGTTTGTCCTATCTATTTAGTTTTAGCATGAAAGGAACGAATAGATGATCATAACCTTTATCATTGTTTGTGAAATCGGATTTTGGATATTCGTATTGGGCGGTCTCTACTGCAGGTATGTATTACATAAGAAAAGACTCGGAAATATACTTCTCTTCTGTACTCCGATCATTGATCTTGCTCTGCTTGTTGCTACTGTAATTAGTCTTCAAAATGGTGCCCCAGCGTCGTTTGCTCACGCACTAGCTGCTGTATATATTGGTGTGTCGATCGGGCTAGGACATCGGATGATTAGATGGATGGATCTGAGGTTTGCATATTGGTTTGCCAACGGGCCAAAACCGCAGAAGAAGTATGGAAAAGAACATGCTAGAGAAGAAATGCGAGGCTTTGCCGCCCACTTGGTGTCATGGATTATCGGCTGCTCGCTCCTATACGGTATGATAATTTGGATAAATAACGAGGTGAATTCGGAACCTTTCCGAGAAACGATAAAGGTCTGGTCTATTATCCTTGTTATTGATCTATTAATCAGTGCTAGTTACACGGTTTGGCCCCGTCTTGAAAAGCAGAGTAAAACAAATAATTAGCTTAAAATTGTTATGAATTAGAAGGATGCCAAGAGGCATTCTTTTTTTATTTTAAAATACCTGAATCAATTTCATATTTATCGTTTTAATGAGATATGAAATTGATTCACCTACGTGGGCTGTGATCTAACATTATGAATGAGTTTACATATAGAAAAAAGGGGCTTTTATGAAAAAGCGTTACTGTTCTTGTCTGGAAGGGTATAGATAATCAGATGCAAGATCGGGTTCAGATTCTTATTTGCCTCAAGATTATACTAGAAAAGGATGAGGATACATGAAAAAGACAATTGCAGATGCGGTAGTAGATTCTCTTATTAACGCAGGAGTGAAGCGGATTTACGGAATCGTTGGTGATTCTTTGAATGCGGTACTCGACTCTGTTCGAAGATCGGGACAAATTGAATGGATCCATGTACGACATGAAGAAGTTGCTGCATTTGCAGCAGGAGCCGACGCGGAATTAGAAGGAAGTATTGCTGTATGTGCTGGAAGCAGCGGGCCTGGGAATCTTCATTTAATTAATGGACTTTATGATTGTTACCGAAATCGTGTACCCGTACTGGCCTTGGCTGCCCAGATTCCAAGTGATGAGATCGGCAGCGGGTATTTTCAAGAGACTCATCCGGAGCAGATATTCCAGGAATGTAGTGATTTCTGCGAAGTAATTATGACAAAGAAACAAATGCCTCGAACGATTTCGATGGCTATTCAGACGGCGGTTGCTAACTCCACGGTATCTGTTGTTATTCTGCCGGGAGATATCGCGGCTCTAGAAGCAGGCGAAGATGAGGTACCCGATCAAATTTCGTATCATACGAAACCGGTAATTCATCCTTCGGAGGAGGAACTAGCGACTCTAGCTGGGTATTTGAATGCAGGTAAAAATGTAACTTTGCTTTGCGGTGCAGGGGCGAAGGATGCTCGTGAAGAGCTAATGGAGCTCTGTAGTATTTTGAAATCCCCTATGGTAACGGCTCTGCGCGGTAAAGAGTATTTGGAAGACAATAATCCGTATTTCGTCGGTCTGACAGGTCTTCTTGGATATTCTTCTGGATACAAAGCAGTTATGGACTGCGATGTCCTGTTCATGCTTGGTACTGACTTCCCTTATCGGCAGTTTTATCCGGAGAAAGCAACCATACTCCAAGTGGATATCGAGGCATCCCATTTGGGAAGACGCACCCCCCTTACGTACGGATTATGCGGAACAGTAAAGGATACGCTGCAGAAGCTTCAGCCTTATCTAACGATAAAAGAAGATACAAAACATCTGGAGAAGGCCGTAGAAAATTACGTGAAGGATCGGAAAGAACTTGATGGATATGCTGAATTTAAACCGGGGCATACGCCGATCCATCCTCAGTATGTAACTCGTCTAATCAATGAAATGGCATCCGATGATGCCATATTCACTTGTGATGTCGGAACACCTACCGTTTGGGCTGCTCGTTATTTAGAGCTACACGGCGAGCGCCGTCTATTAGGTTCGTTTATTCATGGAACCATGGCAAATGCCTTGCCACAAGCCATCGGTGCTCAGGTAGCTGCTCCTGATCGTCAAGTGATTTCACTCTCAGGGGATGGCGGACTTTCGATGCTGCTTGGAGATCTACTAACGCTTAAACAGCATCAGCTCCCCATCAAAGTGATTGTGTATAACAATGATGCGCTTGGTTTTGTTGAACTGGAGATGAAAGCAGCGGGATATTTAGAAACCGGGACAGACCTATCTAATCCTAACTTTGCGGCCGTAGCGAATGGTCTCGGGATTGAAGGGATCAGAGTCGATAAGCCAGAAGATCTTCCAGCAGCCTTAGAACGAGCTTTGTTGCATAACGGTCCTGTTATTGTAGATGTAGCAGTGAATCGTCAAGAGCTGTCTATGCCGCCGAAGATTAGTCTAGAGCAAGCGCAAGGTTTCACGATATGGGCTGCAAAAGCGTTACTGAACGGAGAAGGCAATAAGATTATTGATCTAGCGAAAAGTAACCTATAAGATAATTGGTAAGATACCATGGATGGTCATTTTTACAATACACACTTGACGACTGGGAATAATTGGTTTAATCTATTCTCCATAGCTAAGCCGATTGGACAGCCAAAGGCTCAGAGCTCCTCTTTTCTTATGATTAGAGAGGCTCTGAGCCTTTTTGTATATCTGCAAAGCTCAAATACGCTGTTACATAGGATCGAGAGGAGATAGATACATGGGACACCCTACAATTTATCCGACAGGAACCACCGTTTATTTACCTAATAAAGCATGGAGTGGTTACACCATCTTTCAAGCCGCAGATACAGGAGCTCTGCTCATTGATATGAATGGGAGAGAAGTGCGCTTATGGAAAGGGCTTAGAGGTTTTCCGAATAAACTGTTCCCGGGCGGTTATGTTCTTGGAAGCACCGCAGAGCGAGATCCGAAGTATGGATTTCAGGATGAAGCCAATTTGGTACAAGTTGATTGGGACGGTAATGTAGTATGGAAATTCGACCATTATGAGTGGATTGAAGATCCTGGACACAGCGGGGAATGGATGGCTCGTCAACATCACGATTATCAGAGAGAAGGAAGCTCTGTAGGATACTATGCTCCTAATCAGGAGCCGAAGATTGATTCGGGTAACACTCTCATTTTGGCTCATAAAAATGTAAATCGTCCTGAAATATCGAATAACGAACTGCTTGATGATACGATTATTGAAGTTGATTATGAAGGCAATATCGTGTGGGAATGGGCCGTCAGTGACCATTTTGATGAACTGGGATTTGATGAGGAAGCAAAACAAGCGATTTATAAAGATCCCAATACTCGGGGATTCGGTGAACATGCGGGGGACTGGATGCATATTAATTCCGTCTCGGTTCTTGGACCTAACAAACATTATGATGCGGGTGACCAACGTTTTCATCCAGATAACATCATATGGGATGCAAGAGAATCGAATATTATCGCCATTATTGATAAAACATCTGGAAAAATCGTCTGGCAGCTCGGTCCAAACTATGATACGGAAGAAACGAAACATATTGGCTGGATTATCGGTCAACATCATGCTCATCTTGTACCCAAAGGTCTTCCTGGAGAAGGAAATATCCTTATTTTTGATAATGGCGGTTGGGGTGGTTATGGCCGGCCTGGTACAGTATCCTCTGATGGACTAAAAGTGGCTCGTCGTGACTACTCACGCGTGCTTGAGATTAATCCCGTTACTCTTGAGATTGAATGGCAATACACGCCTACAGAAGCAGGATTTGTTGCTCCGCTGGATTCGTACCGTTTCTATAGTCCATATATCAGTTCTGCGCAGCGTTTGCCAAATGGAAATACGCTTATCACAGAGGGAGCAGATGGGCGAATATTTGAGGTAACGAGAGATCATGAACTGGTATGGGAATATATTTCTCCCTATAAAAATAAACGAAATGCAAACATGGTATACCGTGCTTACCGAGTCCCTTACGAATGGGTACCACAGCTTGAACTTCCGGTTCAGACGGAGATTGCTCCGATCAGCGTTGCCGATTTTCGTTTGCCTGGGGCTGCGCCAAGAGGTGCTGCCGTTACCGTAGTCATTGAAGGAGCCGTCTCCTATGATGATGGAGCCTTTTGTGTGGCTACCACAGATGAGTCACTGCTCAAAGATGCAGATGTAGCGGAGTGAACGGATTATGCAGAACGTTTTGAACCAAAGCGATGCTTTATGATCAGTAAGATAAAAAGGATTAGTGGAAACCCAAATTGTAACAAGGTAAACAAGTAAGCTTATGTCTTCATTCACGGGCAAACGCAGGTGGAAGTTTGTATAAATTTTAAGTGGAGAGTAATCGGCTGCGCTATTAATAATAGAAGATCTGTAGAAATAACAGAAAAACCTCTTTCTCTAATCATACTGAGAAAGAGGTTTTATTTTTTGATTTCACATAAGATCAAAAGGTCATCAGTATCACAACAACTTTAATTCTTTACTGTTAACAGTTTAGCAATAAAGACGGCGGCTTCTGCGCGGGTAGTTAGCTGCTCAGGAGCAAACCGGTTATGACCCACACCGCTCACAAGACCTGCTTTAACGCCTGTTGCAACATATGGAACTGCCCATGCGGGAACAGAATCTTTATCCGTAAATGAGAGGGAGGCGTTGTTAGTCACCGTAAGCCCTGCTGCACGAACCATCCATGTCGTTATTTCTGAACGATTCAGCGAGTTACCTGCTCTAAATGTACCATCCCCATAGCCGCTGACTATTTCTGCTTCTACCGCTTGAGAGAGATAGGAAGATGCCCAAGATGGAATTTCCTTTGAATCCGTAAAGGTAAGTGAACTTGTTGTTTCCTTCATTTGTAAGGCACGTCCTAGCATCGTAATGAACTCAGCGCGGCTGATGTACGCATTTGGTTTAAATGTCTGATCAGTGTATCCCGTAATATATCCTGCTGTGACACCGGAATGAATGGCACTCTCTGCCCAGTGACCTGAAATATCTTTTAAAGATACGACAGGATCCGTGCTTGTTGCTGTGTCTTTCTTGATGATTCCGAATTGATCTACAATGAAAGGCTTAGCTTCATTTTTATTTTGATCGATTTCATATGTCACTGCAGTGAACTTGTCTCCATCGATTGTGATGCCGACAAAATTCTGTACTTGGCTTCGTTTTGGTCTATCATTTTTATCTGGATCGGGTCCATATATGGCAGCATGATGCTCTTCAGCCTTTTCGAAAAGACGATAGTAGCTATCTCCGAGTTCTTCGCTTTTATTTTTGTAATAGACCTTCGGTCCCGCTGTCGCTGGAATAACGTAGATACTGCCGTCTGGATTCAAACTGTATTCAATCGTTTCTCCATTTAGAGTTTCCGTTATTTTCTCTGGAGAGGTTGCTTTTCCTTCAGAAGTGATCGGTTTCGTACGTGCATAGATATGATCATGTCCTTGCATAACAAAATCAATATTAAGTTCGGCCATGAGAGGTGCGATTTGATTACGGACACCATTAGCACCTAGGATATCATCATCTGTTGCATGGTTAGAGGTTGTGTAAGGTCCTTTATGAATGTTCACAATAATCCATTTGGCCCCCGCTTTTTTAGCAGCTGCAGCGTCTTTCTTCAACCATTCGACCTGATCTTCGGAAAAATTAGCGTATTTCTCTGAATCCTCATTCGAGTTCAGTACGATAAAATGCGCATTACTGTAATCAAAAGAGTAATAAGCTCCTGTTTCTGTAGCAGAACCAGTAGGTTCGTTGATATGAAAGTGTTCATAAAAAGCAAAATTCTCATCTTCATGATTCCCTGCCGAAGGAACAATCGTCGTATGTAGCAGACTATCTTGAGAATGACCTAGTAGCCAGTTCCACTGATCTTCTGTTGTCCCTGTATCCACGATATCGCCGTTGTGAACGACAAACTGAGCATCAGTAACGGTTTGAAGTGCTTTTTCAAGGGTTTCCGATGACAAAATCGCTTCTTCTTCCGTTTTGGCTTGGGTATCAGCGATATCAATAAAAGTAAATGAACCACTGTCCGGAGCTGTCTGGAATGTACCTTCCTTACTCCATACTCCGCGCGTTTTGTCACCTACACGATAGGAATAAATCGTATTTGCTTCAAGACCCGAAGCTTCTGCTTTATGTACAAGCTCTTCTGGAGAATTAGTAGATATCGAAGAGGCGCCTGTAAACGTGAGAGCATTGTTAAAATCGGGTTTGCCCCCTGATTTTTTCGTTACTTGTACCGTGCTGTCGGTAAGCTGCTTGGAGGTATACCATGTAAACCCCTTCGAACTTGTTGTATCACCATAAAAAGTCGTTGTTACTTTACTGATATCCTGATTCAGTACTTGATCTGCTTGTTCTGTTGATTCTGCGTTAACCGGTAAGGCGGAAGGAATAATGACCAGGCCTAGCACTAGGATAAAAGATAAGATAAATGCGGTTCCTTTTTTGAACATGTTAATCATAAGTACACTCCTCATTGTGATATATATGTAATATTCGACATGCCAATCATAACAACAGTTTGTTAATTCTAAGGTTTGAATACTAGTGTATTATGTAAAGTATTATGTAAAACATAAGCAAATGTAAAAATGAAGATACGGAGTGTGATCCCTTTATAAGATGTCCAATTTAAAGAATCTATTTAATAAATCGTTTATTTTTTATATCTGATGTTAGAGGGAGAAGTCTGACTTGTGCATAATATAATGATGTTATGGCTTTCATAGTGAAAACAGGAGAGGGTGAATCAGATGGGAGAACCTACTTTTCTTGAGACAGGTCATATGACGGAAGGATTTCCTATACGCGTGATTCATACGAGTAGACAATTCAATTTTGCCTCCCACTGGCATGAAGAAGTTGAAATGGTCGTTGTGAGGGGGAAGAATGCGAAGATTAGAGTATATAACCGTCTTTATGAACTTGAGCAGGGGGATATACTGATTATTAAACCGGGGGATGTACATAGTTTCTTGCCGGGTACGGATCAGCTTACCATTCTTTTATTTCGTCTAGAACTGATCACGGGAAGCTTCATAGTCACAGAAGATACAAAGGAAATGATAGATCTTTTTAATGAGACTACCTTAATCCCTTCAACCATCTGTTGTGAAAATAATCTAAGCTCCTATTTAGATACCTTATCCGATGAAAGTACCAAACAGCAGGCGGGATACCGCTGGTCCATGATTGCCAGGTTTTATGATCTCATTGTTCATTTATTGCGTATAAAAACACCAACATCTCAAACTTCTAATTCAGGGCGAGTATGTTCACCTAGTAAGAAGTTTGAATTCATTGAATCGATCTGTGAGTACCTAGAAGAGCATTATGCGGAAAATATTAAGCTCGATCAGGTGGCGGAGCATATTAAATTCAGTAAGTTTTACGTATGTACACTGTTTAAAGAGCTTAAGGGAGTCACACTAATGGAGTATTTAAATCATTTTCGCATTATCAAATCGGAATGGGCATTACTTTTTAGTGAAGACTCTATTCTGGATATCTCCATAAGGCACGGATTTAACAATATCAACTCCTACAATCGGCTATTTAAAAAATACAACAACTGCACTCCCACCGAATTTCGAAAGAAGCATCGCACAAAGATCACAACATATGAAGGATAATTCGCAATATCTGAAGAGAAAGCCCTCTGCAAAATCACTATACTCTAATAAATTGTAAGCGTTTACTTTAATGGAGGAGGGGGCAAATGAAGAAGAAGTTGAATCGAAAATATATCTCGGTCATTGCTATTCTTACTGCGGCAATGATGTTATCTGGATGCAACGCCACAGGAACGACCCATTCAAAACAAGAGGAGATTACAATTTGGAGCTTTACCGATGAAGCGGGTTATGCGATTGAGAAATTCGAAGAAAATTATCCAGACATTAAAGTGAACTTCGTCAATATCCCCGGGAGTTTCTATATCACGAAATTGAAATCGGCACTACAGACCGCATCCAAAGCACCCGATGTTTTTATGATCGAGAACGCCAATATAAGAGAGCTGATTGATGTTCCCTATTTAGAGAATTTGTCAGCATCACCATATGATGCGAATGAGCTTATTAAGGAGCAATACCCTTTTGTTCAGTCTAATGAAAAGGATAGCGAAGGAAACATCAGAGCGATTGGCTATCAAGGCACACCAGGGGGGATCTATTATCGCAGGGATTTGGCAAAACAATATTTGGGGACGGATGACCCGAAGAAAGTTAGCCAGATGATTAGCACCTGGGAGGACATTTTTAAGATAGGAGAGCGGGTACAGCAAGAAAGCGGTAATAAGGTTCATGCGCTGGCGAACTGGAATGCGATATCGAATTCATATGACGGTATTCCTTGGGTGAAGGATGGGAAATTCGTCATTGATGATACCTATATGGAGGTTCTGGATCTTGTGCGTGAAGCTCGTCAGCGGCGTGTGCTTGGGGAGTATGACGATGGAAGTGCCGGCTATGCAGCATCGATGCAGAAAGGGCAGGTTATGTTCTATCCGGGAGCAACCTGGGCACTGCAGTATACGTTCAAGGCCAATGCACCGGATACAAAGGGACTATGGGGTCTCGCTCAGGGACCATCTGCTTTTAGTGCAGGCGGTACGTATATTGCGATGTACAGCAAAAGTGATAAAAAGGATCTTGCCTGGAAGTTTATTGAGTTCTATAACTTTGATCATGATTTCTTATCCGAACTTGCAAAGGAACAAGATTATTTTACTAGTAATATGGTTGTGAATGATGAGCTTGCAAAAACCGTTACTTCTGATTATTTAGGAGGACAGAAACATTTTGAGTTCTTCTCAGAGGCAGCAAAGCAGATACCTGTGTATGAGCGAACCAAATACGATACGACCATTAATGCGGATATTTTTAAAGTTGTACTCCAGTTGTATCTTAATAACGACATTCAGACCAAAGAAGAAGCAGTGAAGAGAATAAAAAGGGATGTGAAATTGAGATTTCCGGAGCTAGAAGTCGATTAGCTAACATTAGCAAGATAATTAACGGCTATAAAATTTCCGATGACGGGGGGTACCATTCATGTTTGCTAAGTCGATCCGCAAAGACCACTATGGATACTATTTCATTGCGCCATTCTTTCTCATTTTCCTCATATTTGGACTCTATCCTATTCTCTACTCTCTATATCTTAGTTTTACGAATTGGGACGGAATCACTTCCCCCGAGTTTGTCGGACTGGGTAACTATATTGCTGTTCTACAAGATCCTCTGTTTTATAAAACACTCTTTAACACGCTTTTTATCTGGGGAGTATCCGTTGTTCCGCAGCTTACCGTTTCTCTTGTGCTCGCCTTTATTCTCAACGATAAACTACTGAAGGGGCGAGACATCTTTCGAGCCGTCTATTTCTTCCCAAATATCGTTACTGCTGCATCGCTGGGTCTACTTGTAAGTCTAATCTTTGATTGGCAGTCTGGGGGGCTAAATCACTTTCTAGTTCAAGTCGGACTCATCGATGATCCAATCAATTGGAAGAATGATCCTTGGTTTATGCGACTCATCGTTTCTTCCATTCTATTCTTTCAATATTTTGGGTACTCCATGGTGATCTATCTTGCCGGACTGCAAGGAATAGATCCTTCACTGCAAGAAGCTGCACAAATTGACGGTGCTGAGAAAAAACATATTTTCTTTCATATCATTGTGCCGATGCTTCGTCCGATCATTCTCTTTCAGATTATTACGTCCATTATTGGAGGTATCCAAATTTTTGATCAGCCATTTACACTGACGAATGGCACAGGCGGTCCGGATCGTGCAGCCATGACAAGTATCATGTATCTATATAATGTCGCATTCCAGAGTACTCGTTTTGGTTACGGAGCTGCCATTGCCTTTTGTTTATTCGTAATCATCATTCTGTTCTCGGCCATATCCTTTATGATGACCAAGCGGAAGAGCAGTTCATAGGGAGGAGGGAAATCATATGCAACCGGCAAAAATGGCAGATCAGCCTATCGCTGTACAGAAGCATCCAAACATGAAGAGTATGACCATAGGGAAAATACTAGTGTATTTCATTCTAGTGAGCCTCGCGATCATCTGTATCATCCCTTTTTATTTAATGCTCATCTATTCCACACATAACAATGCAACGATTGCATCAACGTTTACTTTCCTTCCGGGACAGTTTCTTATCGATAATTATCTCAACATGGCTTCCAAAATAAATATATGGAGAGGTTTCGCCAACAGCTTTTTTATTGCGGGATCTTCTACTGTACTTTCTTTATATATAGGGGCACTTACCGCATACGGTTTTGCAAAGTATAAGTTTAAAGGACGCACCTGGCTGTTCTTGTTTCTGCTCGCTACCATGATGGTTCCAGGACAGCTTGCTCTGATCGGAATGTATCGCTTGTTTAGTACACTTGGGCTTCTAGACAGTTATGCGGCCATTATCTTACCCGCAGCAGCTAATGCGTTTAATGTGTTTTTTATCAAACAGTTTATTGAAGGCAGTATTCCCGATGAAATTATTGAATCTGCTCGTGTAGATAGCGCAGGGGAGTTTCGAACATTTAATCAAATTGTGTTACCGATTCTTGGACCTGCTATTGCGGCACTCGGGATCTTTACGTTCATTGGATCATGGAATAACTTTCTCACACCGCTCGTCCTTCTTTTCTCACTAGATAAATATCCGCTCCCTGTGCTCGTTGCTTTGGTGCAAGGATATTATGGAATGGACTATGGATTATTGTATTTAGGTGTGGCCATCTCGATCGTACCTATTATCATTGTATTTTCGATCTTCTCAAGACAAATTATAGGAAGCGTAGCGCTCGGGGCTGTGAAAGGATAGTTAAAAATATGAACATAGCAAAGCTGCTCTGCCTAATTCGCAGGTAGCTTTGTTTTTTGTAATGGGCACGAGTCCACTCATTCAGGTGATATTTTGAAAGAATATGGGTGAACGGGTTATCGACTACGAACATACGTTCTCACGTCCGTCAAAATCAAACATTTTGAATCTAAATAGACGTAATCTGGTGATCGTTTTATAGCGTGGTAATACAGAAATGCTGCTGACGACAGCACCATGGGGAGTACTTCATACCACTAACGCTGGATTCATGAGAAAAAGGACGGTTTATTTACCTTATAACTACTTAAAAGGGAATTAAAGTGAAATATATACGGATATATAGCTAAAAATGATCAAAAAATGCGGTTTTTACGGTGACCGAACATATGTTCTAAAATGAGAATAGTATCAAAAACGATAGATGAAAGAGCTTAAAATCAGAAGAATTCTTCTTTTTATACATGGAAAAGAGTGTGTAAGAACATAAAAAGTAGACGACCAAAGAAGAAAAAGTGCGGTTTTATAGGGTGGAGAACGTATGTTCCTAAGTGAATGGATTCAGCTTATATACATAAGGACTAAACATAGAACCATGTGTAATTATATTGGAATGAAGATTGATACGAAAAATCTCTATCCAAGTTTAAAAGAGAAGTTTACCTTGACATGTACAGAACATATCGTATACATTTGTATACAAATAACACACGTATACAAATGTATACGATAAGAAAAGGGAGGAAACTGTTTATGCGTGAAAGGGAAGAAAATCAAGGTAGACATGGACGAAGAGATCATGAAGAACATAGAGGTCATCGAGGTCCGAGGTCATTTGATAAGGAGGGAAAGAGAGATTTTAACGGGTCTCATCATAAAAAGGTCCAAACGTTTCGGCGCGGAAGAGCGATTGCTTTTTTAGAGAAACTCCAAGTAAATCGTTCGACTTTACAGCGGCAGTTACAAGATCCGCAATTTGAATCAATTAAACAAGTGATCAGCGGAGAACTGAAGGCAATCGAAATGGTAATGGATGATTTTATCCATATGTTTCAGCTTGATGTGACGGAAGGCAGTGTAGTTGATGCATCAGAAGAAGTTACCAAATCAGCAGAAGATGCTAATGAAGAAGGAACAGATCGGAGTTAATACAAAGTGCCGGGATAGTCTATATGACTTTTGGGCACTTTTTATTTTGTAGAGTGATAAATAGGGATCACCGTGATTAATAGGTAAACTTAATATATATTATGTTAACTATCGATAGGATTCCTACATAGATTACCTCTATACACACAGTTGAATGATTTATTTTTAACTTGTAGATAACAAACTGTTTAAAGTCAGTTGTTGTATTACAAATATAATAAGAGTGGAAATAGTGGAAATATAGGAATAGATGGCCTTGATCTCAATCTAACGAGAATATATAGCTTCATTCATAGGGGGACTTCAAAAAGTGAATTCACAGACAAAAAATACAGTGGTCATTACACTGCTGGAAACAAGCGATGTGCATGGTCACATTTACCCAACAGATTATCGGGAGGCAGGAGATAAGCCGCTTGGTCTTGCCAAGCTGTCTACAATCATTCGTAAGGAACGGGAAATAGATCCGCATCTCTTACTTATCGATAACGGTGACCTTTTGCAGGGAACTCCCTTCATGTATTACTATGCTAAATACGATAGAACAGGGATGCATCCGGCAACGAAACTGTTAAATCACCTTACATACGATGCAGCTGTACTTGGCAATCATGAATTCAATTACGGTTTAGAGCTGCTGAATAGCCATATTAAAGACGCTAGGTGTCCTTATTTATCTGCCAATATCGTAACGGAGTCCAATGGTGATCCGGCATTCGGACCGCCTTACCGAATATTTATGATGCAGGAAGGTATCCGTGTTGCCGTGCTCGGTATTACAACGCATTATGTTCCTAACTGGGAAGATTCAGCGAACATCCGTGGACTTGATTTTAAAGATGCGTTAACGTCTGCTCAGGAGTGGATTACTCATATTCGTAAAACCCACCAGCCGGATGCTGTCGTCGTCTGCTACCACGGAGGATTTGAATGTGATCCAGTCACCGGAAAGGCTACAGAGCCTCTTACAGGGGAAAATCAGGGCTATGAGATGTGTATGCACCTCGAAGGGGTGGATGTTTTGCTCACGGGGCATCAGCATCGGCTTCTTACCGGAGAATTAAATGGCGTTGTGTATGCGCAGCCTGGTTCGGCTGGACAAGCCATTGCTAAAGTGGAACTTCGATTTGAGCAGGATGGGGAAGGCAGATGGGGAATATGTGGTAAGAAGGCACAGCTGATACATGCAAGCGAAGCAGAAGCAGATCAGGAAGTGCTTGCACTTTTTGCTGAGGCGGAACGAAATACCCAGGCATGGCTGGATCAGCCCATTGGCAGAGCAGAAGGTGACTTATCGATACTCGATCCATTTACTGCTAGACAAAAGGATCATGCCTTCACAGAATTTATTAATCGGGTGCAGATGGAGGTTACGGGTGCAGCTATCTCCTGTGCTTCTATTTTTACCAATAAGGCAAAAGGGTTCTCAGAACACATCACCATGCGAGACGTCGTATCTAACTATATCTATCCAAATACCCTGAAGGTACTTCTACTGACAGGCCGTGATATTCGGGATGCCCTGGAGCAGAACGCCCTTTACTTTACGCTCGAGGAGGATATCGGGAGATTACAAGTATCTGAGGGATATCTGCAACCTAAACCGCAGCACTTTAATTATGACATGTGGGAAGGCATCGAATATGAACTGGATATCTCAAGACCCGAAGGGAGCCGTGTTAGTAAGCTATGGTTTAACGGTGCTCCTATGAACCTTCACGCTTCCTTTGAAGTTGTGATGAACAGCTACCGAGCGGGTGGAGGAGGCAACTTCGGAATGCTGATGAATAAACCTGTGATCCGAGAAATACCTACTGACATGACCGAGATTTTGGCTGATTATATCACGAAGCGAAAGGTAATCTATGCATCATGTGATCACAACTGGAAGGTCATCTTTTGAAAAAAGACCGTTATCTATTATTGGTACACACAAAAAAACCTCCAATACCATGGAACCAATGGATTTGGAGGTTTTTGCTGTCTATTTTGATGAAGAATAACCACAAAACCACTATGTACCAATACTTAACCATGGATGAGTTTGGAACGAAGGCGATTTGATATCCATTCAATAAGCAGAATTAGAACCACTAAACCGATCAAGATCGAGCCGACCTGATTCCATCTATAGCTGTTCATGGCAAAGATCAGTGGTGCTCCAATTCCTCCGGCACCAACCAACCCGAGGATAGACGCTTCACGCATATTCATGTCGAACCGATAGATCGTAACCGATAGGAATAATGAGAACAGCTGCGGTAAGATGCCGAAGCGGATTTTTTCAAAGGTTGTACAGCCTAGGGAGGTCATCGACTCTAGTACTTTCTTATCCAGCTCTTCAATGGTGTCGACATAGAGTTTCGATAACATTCCGATCGAAGTGAGTCCTATGGTAAGCACACCTGTGAATGGTCCAGGTCCGGACACGCGGATGAACATTAAACCGTAGACCAGCGCTGGAATGGTTCGAATCATAATAAGGAGTAGTCTTGTGATCCAAGCAATCGGTTTAGGTACAATGTTGGAGGCCGCTAGAAAAGCAAGCGGAACAGATAACACTGCGCCTACGAAGGTACCCAAAAAAGCGATGGCTGTTGTTTGAATAAGTAAATAGATGACACCTTGTTTCGATAAGTTGAACAGCAGCTCTAGGTCTGGACTGCCCAATCCTTTTAGGATGTTCAGCGCGATCACGAATCCATTCTGATTCATGTCTTTAAAGCTTACTGTGTTTAAAGACCAGATGAACAGAATAAGCACAATAGCCGTTACGGTTAGCACATACCTGCGATTTCGAGGGGAAGCCAGCATTTGTTTCTCTATTGTTGTCATCAAATTAGCCTCCTCAAGTTAACTTTTTTCTGAAATGCTCGCTGATTGTTTCAATTACATATACAGTGACGATAAGCGACAAAATAATCATTCCCACTCTGGAATAATCTCGCCAGCCGATGTTCTCATGAATCAGCAGGCCAATTCCTCCAGCACCTACGTATCCGAGAATAGCCGCGTATCGCACGTTTCCTTCAAAACAAAATAAGGAAGTAGATAGATAACGAGAGAGCACCTGCGGATATATCGAATATCGAAAGGCCTCTACACGGTTCATCCCAATCGATTCCATCGCTTCAAAAGATCCCATATCGACGTTTTCGATCTGTTCATATACTAATTTACCGACATAGGAGAGGGTAAAGAGCATAATCGCCACGAGTCCTGCCATCGGGCCTAAACCGAACACATAGGTAGCGATCAGCGCCGTTACTAGCGTAGGCAGCGTTCTGAGCAGGCTGAGCATAATTTTAAATACAGCAACGACCGATTTATTACGAATGACGTTAGAAGAAGCCATCATGGCGAATGGAAGAGCTAGAGCAGCGCCAATAATAGATCCTAAAAATGACATTTGCAAGGTTGAGATCATTGCATCCCACAGGTGAGGAAAGTAACTCCATTTTGGAGGAATCATCTCGCCTATAATAATAAAAAACTGATTTATCCGGTCGAAGAGCATTTGAATATCAAAATCAGTCAGTTGGGTGGATGTCGCTGTTAAGGCAGCAAGAATCAGGAATATGAAAGGGAGCCGTGATCTTTTCTCCATGACGACTTTTCCGTTTGCCAGAACCAGCTTTTTTGGAGGGAAGAGTTTATCATACATGTCCTGAAACCACCTCTAACGTTGAAGCAACTTCTTCGTTCTTCTCTTCAGAATCAGAGACATGTCCATAAATGTTGTTCAAAATTTGCTTTGATACCTCAGTGGGCGCACCATCAAATACAATTTCTCCTTCACGAACCCCGATAATGCGGTTTGCATACTCCAAAGCGACCTCTACATGATGGATGTTCATGATAACAGAGATATTCATGGTTTGATTGATTCTCCTGAAATCTTCCATCACCATTCTCGAAGTTACCGGATCAAGGGAGGCGATCGGTTCGTCCGCAAGTATGATATCTGGATTTTGAGCGAGTGTACGGGCAAGTGCAACCCGCTGTTGTTGTCCGCCAGATAGCTGATCTACACGGATATAAGCTTTATCCAAAATTCCTACTTTATCTAGAGCCTCTAATGCCAGGAGTTTTTGTTCTTTCGTAAAAATGCCGGTCAGCTTACGCCATATGGATAGATCTGGTACGAAAGAGACGAGCACGTTTTTTATTACACTTATTCGATTGACGAGATTAAAAGATTGAAAAATCATCCCAATTCTTCTTCGGAAACGGCGAATTTGTTTGCCGCGTAACTTCGATACATCCACATGGTCTACTAATAACTGTCCATCTGTTATGTCGTGCATCCGATTAATACATCTGATCAGTGTCGACTTGCCAGCGCCGGATAAACCAATGACGGCTACAAACTCACCTTGTTCAATCTTTAGATTTATATTGCTCAGAGCGGTTGTGCCGTTCGGGTACGTCTTTTGTACATTCATAAATTCGATCATGGAAAAACTCCAATCTTATAGTCTTCATCTGCCAAGCAGAAAAGGAGAACATCTTAAAAATCACGATGCTCTCGCTTTTTAGCTGCTTACCTGATTTATGCTCTACTAGTTTTTCATTTCTCTAATAATATCTTGAGCTTTTCTTTCAGCATCATAGTCTGAAGATTGTGCTACTTGATAACCTTCATGGCTATAGACTGCAATTACTTTTTTGCCTTCTTCCGTTTGTGCGATGGAGATGAACGCATTTTGAAGGGCTTTTTTAAGATCATCCGTCATAATCGGACTGTTTTTACTAACGCTGATCGTATCATTGTAAATTCCATCCGTTACGGCGATTACATTGGTTTCATCCCAAATCGAACCTGGGCGACTAAATTCATTCGTCCATTGTTCGTTGTAGTCTCGTCTTGCATCTGCGAAGGCTACGACAACATCGACTTGTTCAGCTGCTAGACGGGCAAAGGAGCTGCCATATGAGTCAGATGTAACCACGTGTGCTAGATCAGTAATGCTTTTATTTAAGTTTTCTTGAAGCCATAGTGTAGGGTAGATATATCCAGCAGAGGAGGAGGTAGACATAACCGCCCAATTCGCATCGTTTACATCTTCCCATGTCAGATTTTCGCCATTGTTGACTTTCTCAGCTAATGCCTGTCCTTTAGCGGAAGGGCCTGCGATGAATAGGGAGCGATAATACGTTGCCTGGTCAGTTGTCGGTTCCGTTGGCTTGTTATCGTTCCAGTCTTTAGCTAGTTCGGAGTCATTAGACAATCCTGCTCGTGTTGCAGTTAAGATAACGTCAGCTCCATCATCGTATAGAGCATAAGTTCCACCCGGTACAAATCCAATGTCTGTCGTGCCTGCAGTCAAAGCTTCACCTACAGCTTCATATGTAGTGCCTACATCAATGCTTATTTCTCCAACATTAAAACCTTCAGTTGCCAATTGGTTTTTTAGTAAGTCTTTTAGCGGATCCGTTGCCGTAATAATATCTTCTGGATCTTTCGATGGAACAAAGCTGATTCTCAGCTTCTCAATATCCTTTGAATTAATACCTGTATCACCCGATGTTTCGTTGTTATCAGCACCTGACGATGAAGAGGATGGGGAAGATGTGTTTTGCTGCGAACTGTTGCTGGTTCCACAACCTGCGATCAGCACCATGACTAAAGTGAATAACGTGAAAAGCATGATTCTTTTTCTCAATTCATTACCCCCGATTATATTTGTAATTTTCAAAGGCGGACGGAAGACGCTCGCTATTGAAAGACAAACTCATTGTATAATCTCTTTGTTCGCGATTTATAAGCGTTGTGTCAAACCAATGATAAAATTTGCGGAGATATCCTTTGTTTTGTCAAATAGGATGTGATTATGATGTTTTTTAACATGTAGTTAATAATCCAAGTGATTGAAGTGAGAATTGGTGGGATCATGTTGCAGCTTTTTTGATTTTGAGGAGGGGATTGTGATAGGTCATAATAGAACATGTAGAAGATTCAGTGAATATAAATTTGAAAATAATGGTAATATAATTAATAAGGTGAGCAGATCAGAAAATATATAGTGGGATCTAATTTAATAGATTAGAGTAAAGTAGCTGGTTTAATTTAGTTAGTGGATTTAAAAAGATCAATGGATGCTTATTAGGTGGTCGAATCGAGTAATAGTTAATAAAAGTGAGGAAAATCAGAGGTTTGATAACAAAGTAATGGAATTAATGATTGAAGAGTAACTTTGTCATTGTTTAAATATCAATGATCACATTTAGATGATTTATTAATTTTCAATCAAATAATATTAGGAAAACATTATGGGAAATTAATTAATGAATAAGTTTGAATGTTGAGAGTTGTGATTGTTTAGAATTATTAAAAAGAAAGTAAACAGCAACAAAAAAAGCTACAAATGAACAAAAAAGAAGCAAAGACCAACAATAAGCTTGATTAATAAGAAGAACAAAATAATCGAATTCAATGAAATAATCCTTGATCCATAAGCGTTTTTTCTTATACATAATCACAAAACCCGTATTTTGTACATATGTATATAAGTCTTTCTTTCGTGGGTTGATCATAATCAGAGCTACTTGATCATAATCAGAGCTACTCTTTCTTCGATGAGCGCACTGCTCAGCCTTCTCATGCATTATATTACTATTTGATTCCGAAGTAAAATCTCATCTTTCTTTGTAGGAAATCCAAAGTTGAAATCTGTAAATCAGTACAATGACCACAATAATATAGGTGATCCGCAACAAATATTCCCTACTAAAAAGAAAACTTCGTATATATCACTTCTTTTGTTGATAGCTATAAGGACTAAAAAGCAGCCAGTCTTTTGAATACTTTTTACTTCTTGTAATTAAATTCATTTATATGTTTTTTTAATTGCATAGGAACTAATCATTCATCTCGTCACGTCCAATTGTATGGTTTCCTACAAAACTACTCTTTCCCTGTTCTCAGTAAATCGATAAACCCCAATCTCGGCAATGGAGTCATCCAGCCATGTAATATCAAATCTATCCAGAGAATCTAAATCAAAATCATCAAACTCTTTGAAGTTTTTCAATGGCGAAGCATATTTCCCGTAATATATACGCAAAGAAGAATAAGCATATCGAACATTCCTATCCTTCACATCCACAACTTTCGAACTCATCTCCTGCAGGTCAATTGTATGAATGTTATTAGGCGAGTGACTCACTGTAATTGATGTTACAATATAAGGAGCATAATCAGTAACTTCCTCCTCCCATTTTGCTGTTGAGGAGCAACCACTAAGCACAACTAACACTCCCGTGATAAGCATACTTAATTTCAGTAATCGATTTAGTTTCTTGTATTCTATACTAAATTCCCCCCCTATATTTTGATTACAACATTGTCTTGTTGATTATAGGTTCTTTTTTAACTACCTTTGCTGGGCAACGCTGACTCATGTCTCATCTCAGCCTTTTAGTTTACTCCATCAATCAAATAGCAAGTTGCTCCCTACTGTGTTCAACTAACGTTTTCTCGTTAGGTCAACTAATGTCCAACCATCTTAATTTCCGGTGATCCTCCCAGAAGCAAATTGATATAACCCTATTAAAATTAAAAACAGTACGAGAAAAATAAAAATAATTCCGATTAGTACTATCTTGAATGTTCTAGAAAATTGCGATTTACGTATGAGTTGACTTTCCACACTTGTCAATCGATCTTTAATCTCTTGAATTTCTTTTTCATGTTCCATTAATTTCTCCCCTTCGCTCAGCTTCATTTACTCTTTATCTTGATGGGTTATTATAACACAATCTATTTTTTGCTTGCTTTTCATTCACTCTAAACTGTTCGTTAGCTAAAAGAAAAAGCAACCGGTTTTTTGAGCGGCTGCTTACTTGTTCTTATTGAGCTATCGTTTTTCCGTTAGCTTAATCTAAGGTTCCAAGTTTAATAGAAAACTGATGTAAAGCTCCCGGTATCCCTCTAAACATAAGAATTCCTTGATTAACTAAAA
>NZ_JACSQL010000007.1:0-172667 GCF_014836635.1 Paenibacillus gallinarum
GACTTTTCTAGAAAGAAAATAGAAAAACCCCGAATGGTAGTCACTTTTTAAGTGTCTACCATTCGGGGTTCAGTTCAAGAGCAGATATAGCTCTTTTGAAAATTCATAAGTCTGCCGCAATCATTTTACTTGTTTCCGGATCCCTCCATGGTATTCTATCCATTATTAATTTTAATGAATATTTAAATGAATATGGAATAATTCCAAATACCTTGGGAATAATCGGTTTTCTAAGTTGTATTGTTTCTACAACTTTTTTTTATATGAGGAAGAGACTTAAAATACCAAAACTTTGGATATTGCACCATAGGTTTTATGCTGTAGTAGCACTATTTGCTTTGATTGGACATATCGTCTTATCCATCTAGAGTTATAAGACTCTATTGTTAATATGTACGATTCCCTACTTCCATTGCCGCCAGTTCCTGAGGGAAAATATCTTCCGGAGGTACCATGCGCTTTGGGAGGGTCCGTCCCGACATAATCTCTTGAGTTGCCTGCATCAATAGAGGCCCAAGGAGTGGATTGCATTCGACGACTGCATTAATATTCCCAGCAATCATTTGTTCAAAGGCCCGCCGCGTCCCATCAACAGAAATAATAATAATATCAGTACCCGGCTTCAGTCCGGCTTCCTCAATCGCTTTTACTGCACCAATGGCCATGTCATCATTATGGGAAAATAGCACCTTCGGCCATTTATCGTTAGGGAGACTTAGAAATTCCCTCATAACTTTATATCCCCCTGCCATAGTAAAATCTGCAGATTGCGTCAACGTAATATCAAAGGTATTCTGCCCCTTGATCATTTTCCGAAACCCTCGTCCACGGTCAATCGAAGGAGTTGATCCAATCGTACCCTGCAGTTCGGCAATTTTTATTCGTCCTGAATAGTTACGCATTTTGTCCAGCATATATTTAGCGGCCTTTACCCCTTCTTCAAAAAAATCGGAACCAATGCAGGTAACATATAGCGAGTGGTCTTTCACATTAACAGCGCGATCAAGAATGATGACAGGAATACCTGCCTGTTTGGCTTCCTCGAGAATATCATCCCAACCGGTCTGCACGACAGGCGCGATTGCGATAACATCTACTTTGCTCTCTATAAACGAACGGATTGCTTCCACTTGGTTTTGTTGGGATTGCTGAGCATTTTTCATAATCAAAGTAATGCCAGCCTCAAGGGCTGCCGCTTTTATAGAATTCGTATTTGCAGCTCTCCAAGCACTCTCTGAGCCTAACTGGGAGAAACCGAGTACAATCGTTTTGGCTACAGGGAGCTCCACAGATGGAATATTGATATTTAGTGGAATTTCCACTGGCGTAATCGAAGGTTGGGCGATCCTCTCTCCTGTTTCAAAACAACCAGTTAACAACAAAAATACTAGGCAAATCAACCATTTCACCACGTTAACTATATCCCCCCTTTAACCAATGATAGCGATTACATAAACACACAAAAAAACACCGGATAACCAGAGCTGGATTCCGATGTTAATTGTATCAACATTTCTAGCGTAAGGACAGCTGTTACTGCTTTAAAACAGAACGTCTTTCACTAAGTATTCGCTGAAACAGAATAAAGATGAAAAGAAGCAAGCCGATAACAATTTTAGTCCACCATGAGCTGAGCGTGCCATCAAAGCTAATTAGGGTTTGGATTACTCCCTGAATCAGGACACCAAAAAAGGTTCCAAGGACATAACCGACCCCTCCGGTAAGTAAAGTTCCACCAATTACGACTGCAGCAATCGTGTCAAGTTCAAATCCAACTGCATGTAGCCCATACCCCGACAACATATAAAACGTAAATACAACACCGGCTAATGCGGAACAGAATCCGCTAAACGTGTAGACCAGTACTTTGGTTCGCGCTACCGGAAGCCCCATGAGGAGCGCCGATTGCTCGTTCCCTCCAAGAGCGTACACATTACGGCCAAACCGAGTATAGTGTGCGATAAAGATCGCAGCGGCTGTGACAATCAAAGCAATAATAGCGCTAATAGAAATAAAGCTTCCTCCTGGGAGCGTGATCTTCGTCTGAGCAACAGCGGTATAGAAGGCATTATCTATCGTTATCGTATCAATGCTGATCACATAGCATAATCCACGAGCCAAGAACATTCCTGCTAAAGTCACGATAAAAGGTTGAATTTTAAAATAATGGATAATGGCTCCCATTCCGGAACCGAATAGGGCACCCATAACCAGTACTAGCGGAATAACGATTGCTGGAGACCACCCCTGCTGCTGAATCAAGCTCGCTGACACCATTGTCGTGAGCGCAATCATCGAACCGACAGACAAATCAATGCCACCCGAGAGGATGACAAAGGACATACCAACAGCAGTGATCAACAGAAAAGCATTATCTACGAAAAGATTCAACAGCACTTGAAGAGAGAAAAAACCAGTATAAAGAAAAGAACCTACAGCAAACATGACTAGAAACAGCGTTATCGTTACAATAATGGGAATGTACTTGCTTTTAAGATACATGGCGTGAAATCTCCTTCTCTCCTGGATAATGCCGCGTTCTCCAGCGCAAGGCGATGGCGGATCGGAAAGCAGATGACTGGACCAAACAGACCATAAGAACTACGAAAGCTTTGACAACTAACGTAATCTCCGGCGGAACGCCGATCATGTAGATCGTTGTAGTCAGCGTTTGGATAATCAAGGCGCCTACAACCGTTCCGAGCAAATAGAATCGTCCTCCGTTAAGTGAAGTACCGCCGATTACGACTGCGAGAATGGCATCGAGTTCATACCATAGTCCAGCGTTATTGCCATCCGCGCTAGATACGTTCGAACTTAACAGCAATCCGGCTATGCCTGCGCACAATCCGCAAAACATATAAACAGATATGATAACCGAGTGGGCTCGAATACCAGACATCAAACTCGCTACCGGGTTACAGCCCACCGATTCGATGAACAGTCCAAGTGCAGTTTTACGTGTGAGCAGTGCTGCAATTACGAGAACAGCCGCAACTACAAAGATGGAGAATGGTAATGTGGCAAGGGACCCGGAACCGATGTAAGAGAATTTTTCACTAGTTACGGTGATAATCTGCCCTCCCGTAATGAGTTGAGCTATTCCCCGCCCGGCCACCATAAGAATCAAAGTGGCAATGATCGGCTGAATTCCAGCAGCGGATACCAGCACCCCATTCCATATACCTAGAATAAGAGATAGTCCCACTGACATAAGTACCGACAACAGAATCAAGGAGAGCATATTCTGATCCGAAGCTTTACTGATAGAAAGACAGGAAATAGCACCTGATATCGCCACGATTGATCCGACGGACAAATCAATCCCTCTTGTAGCCACTACAAGAGTCATCCCAATCGCTACCAGGATCAGAGGGGCCCCAAAGTTGAGAATATCGATCAGACTACCGTATAAATGTCCGTTTCGCAGCGTAATTGAGAAGAAATCAGGAGAATAAATAAAATTAAATAACATCAGTGCAGCCAGTACGCACAGTGGCCAGAATAAATGATGTTTATAAATGGTTTTCATATGATCTCAACTCCCTGCTATCGCCTGCATGATTGTATGCTGGTTCATATCCTTATTTGAAATTTCCGTTACTATATGGCGGTCACGCAGCACGGCGATTTTATCGCTGACGCGTATTACCTCTTCCAGCTCTGCAGAAATAAACACAAAAGACATTCCCTCACGTGAAAGTGACAATACCAGCTTCTGAATTTCCGCTTTTGCACCGATATCAATACCGCGGGTCGGTTCGTCCAGTATTAACAAGTTCGGCTCCGTCAAAAGCCATCTGGCGAGTAATACCTTTTGCTGATTCCCTCCGCTTAAATTCTTGATCAGATGATCAGGATTGGGAGGATTAATATTTAGAATGCGGATATATTCATCCACAATTTCGTCCTGTCGCTTTCGGGATATTGTCTTGAACCAGCCCTGTTTGGCCTGCAAAGCCAAAACAATGTTTTCCCGGATCGTAAGGTCTCCGATAATGCCTTCCGTCTTTCGATTTTCTGAACAAAAGGCAATCTGCCGATGAATCGCATCACGCGGTGAATGTATGCTTTCTCCTCCATCAGCAAACTTCAGCTTGCCGGTATCGGCCTTATCCGCTCCAAACAATAACCGTGCTGCTTCGGTGCGGCCAGAACCCAAAAGACCTGCAAGGCCAACCACTTCTCCCTTATTGATCGTCAGATTAAATGGCTCAATTGCTCCCTTTCGACCAAGACCTTCAGCTTTGAGGAACTCCTGGCTTGGTTTATCTTTATTCGTTCCTGACAGAACAGGCAGTTCCTCCAACAAATTCAGTTCCTTGCCGATCATCTTCAAAACAAGATCAAGCCTAGTTAAATCTTCCGCCAGATATTCACCTACAAATCCACCATTCCTAAGAATAGTCACCCGATCCGAAATCTCATACATCTGATCCAAGAAATGAGTGACAAAAAGAATGGCAAGGCCGTCACTTTTCAACTTTCTCAGTACAAGGAATAATTGCTCAACCTCATTTTTATCCAAACTCGAGGTTGGTTCGTCCAGAATCAGAACCTTCGCAGAAATATTTAAAGCTCTGGCAATCGCAATCAGCTGCTGAATAGCCACAGAATACATGTATAAAGGCTGATCTACATCTATATCCAGATTCAGGCGATCCTTCAGTAGCTCTTCTGCCCTTCGGTTCATTTCTTTCCAAAAAATTCGGCCTAGTTTACGCGGTTCTCTCCCAATAAAAATGTTCTCAGCCACTGTCAGATTGGGACATAGATTGACTTCCTGGTACACCGTACTGATTCCGGCCGCCTGTGATTCTAACGGACTGTGAATATTTATCGGGTTACCTTCCATCTCAACAGTCCCTTCATCGATGGAATACACCCCGGTCAGTACTTTGATCAACGTGGATTTTCCTGCACCATTCTCACCCATCAGTGCATGAACCTCTCCAGGAAAGAGGCGGAGACTTACATCGGAAAGTGCTTTGACTCCAGGAAAGCGTTTATGTATGTTGGTCATTTGCAATAAGGGTGTAACATCGCTCATATCTTCATCCACTCCTTGGCTTATGAAACTACTACCACTCCGCTGGCTAAGAAGGGGGGCGGAGTGGCGATGTAAACATTTTTTTGATGAATATGCTAGGTTTAATATTGACGGTTCGGCAAGGCTTCTTTGGCTTCTTCTGAAGTAAACGTCGTTTCTTCAGTCACAATACGGGCTTCAACCGACTTTCCATCGACAACATCTTGAACCACCTTCATTAACTGAGGTCCGAGCAACGGGTTACACTCCACTATGAAGTTGATTTTTCCTTCGCTGGCAGCCTGCATTCCGTCCTTAACCGCATCGACTGAGATAATTTTAATATCTTCTCCAGGCTTCAACCCGGCAGCTTCAATAGCTTGAATTGCACCAAGCGCCATATCATCGTTATGTGCATATAAAACATCAATATCTTTATGGGCTTTCAGAAAAGCTTGCATAACTTCTTTCCCCTTGGCCCGTGTAAAATCGCCAGTTTGGGAAGCAATAATCTTAAGATTTGGATTGCTGGAGATCACTTCTTTGAATCCCTGCATCCGATCATTTGCAGGAGCAGAACCTGTTGTCCCTTGTAGTTCAACGATATTAATATCTTCAGCGGCATCCTTATATTGCTCAGTCAACCATTGACCTGCTTTCCGCCCCTCTTCTACAAAGTCAGAGCCGAGGAACGTCACATATAGCGAAGTATCCTTTGAGTCGACAGCCCGGTCAGTTAGGATAACGGGGATTCCTGCATCCTTGGCTTCTTTAAGTACCGTATCCCACCCGGATTCCACGACCGGTGAGAAAGAAATGACATCCACTTTTTGCTGAATAAATGAACGAAGAGCTTTGATTTGATTCTCCTGTTTCTGCTGTGCATCCGAGAACTTCAAGGTGTATCCGGCCTCTTTCGCGGAATCCTGAATTGATTTTGTGTTTGCACTGCGCCAGCCGCTTTCTGCTCCTACTTGAGAGAAGCCAAGCGTGATGCTGTTCGTTGATTTTGTTCCGGAATTTCCAGAGTTCTCCTCTGCAGTACCTCCGCCGTTATTACTACTACAAGCTCCAAGCATCATCATGGACAAGGTTAACGATAACACTAAGCTTATTCTTCCAAATTTCTTCATAACTGCTGTTCTCCCCCTCATCAATCACCATTCCTTGGCGTTGGCCTAATTATAAACCGCTTACAAAACAACATGATATGGACTGTCTTATGCGTTTGTTTCCTATTTTTTGATTTTCATGACAATCTTGTTCTTCATAGTGTAATTTTTTAATTGAAAAGTATAATATTTGGTTGCGCTTTCTTTTTCTACTTTCGAATAGATCATAGTTGGTATACACTATAAGTTGTTAGAACCATATCCCCTGAGAGGAACAAACTGATGAGGATGAAGCGATGGATTTCGTCAAGTCTAAGGACAAAACTATTGGCCTTGTTTATTGTCCTCACCACCATACCGCTAATGACGGTGGGAATGATTTCATATCAGAAATCCTACCATTCAGTTGCAAGCCACAGTAAAGCCTCCACTATGCTCCAAGCTGATATGCTAGGGACAAATATTGATAATTTGTTTATAGATACCGAGAGGCTTCTAGAATTAAGCAATAACCCCGAGGTTATCCATTTTCTCCTCTCACAGTCGGAGACTTATAAGGAAGCCAAAGATATTCTTCGGACTTTTTCTCTTTACCGAGACACATACAAATATGAAAGCGTGCTCAATATTAGCTTGATTAATCTTTATGGAAAAGGGATCAGCGAACGCAGAGGGATTTTTCAGTCCAATACGAATCCGCTGCGGAATCAACATTTTCAGACGCTTGCTGAGAACCCTGATTCCGTGCTGCGAATTCCATCCGCGCAAATGAACAGCCTTGATCAAATCGATGGTTTTACTTATGAAGATCGGGGAGTCATTTCGATTATGGCAGCAGTCAAGCAAAAAATTACCCATGAAGTAATTGGGTTTATTACAGTGGATTTAGACGATTCGTTTATTAAGACGTTCTGCGATCAGGTAAAGATCGGCAAGACGGGATTTTTTTATATTCTTGATCAGCATAACGATCCGATTTTTGTCTCTCCCATAGGGAACGATAACAGGAACATCATTCAAAATACGCCTCTTCCTTTTCCCGATCAGTCCAGTAGAGACGGATATGTACTGCGAACGGGCGGTCAGCCACGTTTTATCGTACATACGGCTTCTATTGCTACAGGCTGGACGATTATCGGTATGGCTCCGCTACAGGAGATCGTTGCCGAAGCTAACAGCATCAGGCAGCTGATCATACTTAGCGTAGTGCTCAGTATCGTATTTGCGATTACTCTTCATTACTTGCTGACCAAGCGACTAACCCGGCCTATCCAGCTTCTTCAGCATAAAATGAGACTTACTGCAAGCGGTTATCTTGAAGCTAAAGTCAAACCGGTTGGAACGGATGAAATCGCGGATCTGGGACAAAGCTTCAACATTATGGTGGAGAAGATAAAAGAACTTTTGGAACAAAGTATAAGGAAACAACAGCAACTGCAAAAAGCTGAACTGCGAACACTACAAGCTCAAATCAATCCCCACTTTTTATACAACACACTTGATTCAATTATCTGGATGGCCGAAGCGGGCAAAAACGATGGTGTAATCCAGCTCGTCAAGGCATTATCTGACCTGTTCCGAATCAGCTTAAACAAAGGTCGGGACTGGGTAATGATTCGCACTGAATTAGCGCATGCCAACAGCTATTTGGTCATTCAACAGATGCGATACCGGGATATTCTTGAATATCGGATCGAAATCGATCCTGAACTTTTAGATTACCCGATTTTAAACATGACTCTTCAGCCACTGATAGAAAATGCCTTGTATCATGGGATTAAAAATAAAAGAGGGAAGGGCCTTATTGTCATTGGAGGTTATTTGGAATTATCTTCCGTTATTCTTACCGTTACGGACAACGGGATAGGAATCCCAACAGACCGACTAGCTTTGCTAAGACAACAGCTCGAACAACCACTCCAGTCTGAGGAAGAAGAACCCGCCGAAGGAGGTTTCGGACTGCAGAATGTACATCAACGATTACGACTTTATTTCGGCAGTGAATATGGAGTCGATCTAGAAAGCATCGCAGGTGCCGGTACAACCATTTTTGTACGCATACCTAAGAACAGGGGGAACTGACTATAAAGAAGATCGTACTCGTCGATGATGAAATTTTGATTCGTGAAAGCATCCGGGATTCTATAGATTGGAAGAAGGAAGGTTTCTTATATTCCGGTGATGCTCCTGACGGAGAGTTAGCACTACCGCTCATTGAAGGACAAGTACCAGATATTCTAATTACAGATATTAAAATGCCTTTTATGAACGGTCTCGAACTTGCTTCCGTAGTTAGGCAAAGATTTCCTGACATGAAAATCATCATCTTAAGTGGACATGATGATTTTCATTATGCCCAAACAGCACTTCGGCTTGGCGTCGAGGATTACTGCCTGAAACCAGTCAGTGCTGCGGAACTACTCCAGTTGCTGAATGCTGTCAGTACGAGGATTGATGAAGAAAATAGAATGAAACAGAAGAATATGTATAGTCCTGATAAGCTATATGCCGACCTTTGCGGAGGACTAATTGGCACAGGAGCCGCGATCGAAGCTGCTGCTGAGCTGAATCTGCAGCTTATAGCCCCTTATTACGCTGTCGTGATCTTATCTATTGTTCCATCCATCTTGGACGAATCCAATCTTGTAAATTCTAAGATTCAGGCAGCGGAGCTTATCGTTACGAATACACTGATTGAATACCCCGAGCTTTATTACTTTAGGCGCAGCCGTACTGAAACGGTGATCATTCTAAAGGACGGCCTTCCGGATCAAATATCAAGCAGAATCGATCTTCTGATCCAAGTACTGGAACAACAAAGTATCCATTTTGGCTTGCAACTGTCCGTAAGCTGCGGAAGCGTCCACGAACGCCTTCAAGGTATACATCTTTCCTTCCAAGAGGCCGAAGATGACCGAATGATAAAGAAGCTGTCGAAGCAGAACAAAGCAGCTCTGATTGAGTCCTCGATCGACCAGACACCAGGCAGTGTGCTGCTTGACCGCTACCGCCTAATTGAGTTTCTAAAGGTAGGTAATTCCCAAGAGGCTCCTTCTTTTATTCGTCAGCTTGGGGTTGGCCTTCGTCAGATAAGTTTTAACTCGATGTATGCCTACTACCTGATCAATGACATTACCTTAGAATTAGTCCAGACCGCAAAGTTAACTTTTCGTACAGAAGGAAATCAAGCAGAAATGATACATGAGTTGCAAAAAGAAATTCGGAAAATTTCAAATGTTGAAGAGTGCCTTGATTATTTACTTGGAGTATATGAACAGCTATGGGTCTGGCGGTCTGAAGGGTCTGACAAGTATGGAGAGTTAATTGAAAAAGTCAAACTCTATATTCGGCAGAATTATCACAATGACCAGCTCTCCCTTCATGAAACTTCAAGACAGATTGGAGTCAGCTCCAGCCATCTCAGTAAGGTCTTCAGCCAAGAAACCGGGCAGACCATGACAGAGTACTTAACCGCCACGCGGATCGGCAAAGCGAAAGTGCTGCTTAAAACAACCCGCTGCAAAACCTTCGAGATTGCTTTTCAAGTAGGTTACAGTGATCAACATTACTTCTCTAACCTGTTCAAGAAGGTGACCGGAATGACACCAATGGAATACCGCAAACATGGCCGTGATGGTGAGTCGGTTGCGACCACTGCGAAAGAAGGAGATCGCTTGTGAATTTCCGATTCAAAGCCGTTCAGACGCTGACGTTACTACTTGGTATCATATTTATTCTCTGTGGATGTTTGGAGACTCGAACTACAATGGATACATGGAATCAGAATGAAGAGGTTCTTTCGCTCCCTTCAAAAGACGTTCCCGAGCTAACCTTTGGCATCATCTATCCTATGGTAAACGACACATACGAGATGATAACGGAAAATGCGGAAGACTCAGCCAGCGATCATAACATTAAACTGATCGTTCAAGCACCAGATGAAGCAAACCTAGAGCAACAGATTCGAATCATGGAGATGATGATCAAGCAAGAGGTTGACGGCATAGCTATTATCCCGGTTGACTCCGAAGCTCTAATTGACGTCATCAACAAAGCGGTGTCCAGCGGAATCATTGTGATATGCTTCGAGTCGGACTCTCCGTCCAGTAAGCGGAATCTATTTATCGGTGCGGATAACTATAAGACGGGTGCAATAATTGCCCAAACCGTAGACAATTTGCTTGGCGGAAAAGGCATGGTCCTGGTCCAGTCTGGCATGCCGCAAATGCTTGGATTAACTCAGCGGCTAAAAGGGCTTCAGGATTATTTAGATGAGTATACCGAAATAGACGTACTCGAAGTTCGCCATAACCATGCCAGCGAAGAAAAAGCCATTCAGCAGTTGGAAGAAATGATTACGGCTCACCCGCATTTCAGTGCGCTAATCAACCTGGATTTCGTTTCAAGTTCAAGTTCGGTTCTAGTCTGGAAAGCCAAAGGGCTTAAAAGATATAATGTCGCGCTCGGTCTTACTCCCTATGTCAATCAATCCCTCGAAAACGGTCAAATTACCCGCATCATCTCCCAAAATGAGCAGAATTGGGGCCAAGCGATCATTAACACCTTGCGCAGTCTATCACAAGATAAAACATTACCAGAATTTATTAATACAGAAATCACAGAAATGCATAGTTAATCATAATAACAAAGGCGAAGGGCATTCCCTAACTGGGATTGCCCTTCGCCTTTGTTTATAGATTTCACTTTATAACTTGATTACATCACTCTAAAACAACCCTGACTTTTTCATCAGTTCATGAGTCAATTTTGCCACTTCAGCGCGGGTAATATACGCTTTGGGCGCTAGAGTCGTTGCGCTTCTTCCGGAGACAATGCCTGCCTGCAAGCTATCTGCCACACCCGATTTTGCCCAGCTAGAGACGCGGTTTGCATCTTCATAACTGCTCAGTATCTCTTCCACTGTCCGTTCTGCCAACGTTCTCTTAAGCTCAGTAATTTCCATCGCTTGAGCAATAATGTGCATGGCTTGTTCCCGTGTAATCTTCTCATTAGGCCGGAAAGTGTCGTCTTCGTACCCAGTGATAAGGCCGTATGTTTGTGCCGTGTTTACATTTTCAGCAAACCAATCCGTTGTCTTTACGTCCGTGAACCCAAGTTTTCCTTTCTCTGATCGAAGTCCAAGCGCCCGTACTAGCAGTGCAGTAAATTCAGCACGGGTGATTTCCGTATTTGGATGAAATAAACCATTTCCCGTTCCGTCTATAATCATCCGAGATCCGAGATTGTTGACGCTATCCTTTGCCCAATGCGAGGTCAGATCCGTAAATTCTACCGAGTTCGTGACCACTGCAAAGGTACCGTGGGACAAGCTGCGAATTTTCCCGTAACGTATTCCATTCTCTGTAACGACTTGAGTTGGCACCTGATAAACTGTACCCTTTGGTTCGATCACAATACCGGTGGATAGCTGGTTAGCTGATGAATTATCCGACAGTGGAATCATTCTCTCCATATATCCATTAAGTGGAGTGACTTCTGTAACGTTATTTCCTTGTATCGTTGTAACTTTAAAGTCGAGCAGATCCGAGCTAAGCTTAAAGCCTTTTACCTCTGCTGCTTGTTCTGCAACCTTGGTCATCGATGTTGCTGGAACAGCAATCTCAATTTGAATCGTCGTCTTTGTGCTCGTTCCATCCCCTGATGACGCCAAGGTATTCAAACTGATTTTGGAAGCTGGAACCTTGAAGATCCCAAGGTCGGTCCGTAGTTCGATTACGATCTTCTTATCCTGAAGGGCTTTTAGAACATCCTTGTTAAATTGAGTAATTACACGCTCTGAGCTTGCCTTAACCGTAACGGCAATCACATCGGCCTCATTCGCTGAAGAGAGCCAAGTTTCTAGCTTTTTCTGATCAAGTGCAATTGTCGTTATTTTATGGTCTTGCTGCGTAGTCGTACCGATCGTACCCAAGTCCACTTCTTTGTCGCCAACTTTTATTTCTGCATCATTCTTACCGACAGGTAATGCTGCCTGTGGCGCTGTTGGAGTCAAAGGTCTATCCGATGGAGCTGGTGTAGAAGGGGCAGGACCCGGAACAGTCGGCGTACCGCTTCCTTCGTCTTCGGTGCTTACCTTAATTGTAATATGAGTAGTAATCTCTTTGCCGCCAGCGGTAACGGTTAAAGTCAACGTGCCATTGCCAGCTGAGATTCCCTTTACATTTACCGTCTCTTTATCACTGTCACCTGTAATCTCAAGATTATTAAATGCTTCCCAGCGGTATGTTGGATTTGTCGCATTAACTGGATTCAGCTGAGAATCAAACGTAAGGGAACTGTTCACTTTAACCGATGTAGCTTCTCCTAATATGGAGACAGACTCCAGAGGAATAACTTCCGGTTCAATAATACTCTTCGTAAAGTGCCAGTAATCCATTCGAAGGGAATCCTGACCTTTTGTCTTAAACATAAAGAAGATATTGTGAACACCGGTAACAGGTTTGACGTCTGTCTTCAGCGTCTTCCACTGATTCGCGCCGCCAGTTGGCTTCACATCAAGTGTACCAATGACATCTCCGACGGGACTGTCCTGACGTATTTCAATCGTCCCCCCAGTGGTTGTTGCTACGCTAGCTTCGAAAATACCTGGTCCACTCGTACCGAAGTCTGCGTTTGCAATTGCAAGCCAATCTCCATCATTTACATCCGTTATATTGAGGTTGATGCTGTCCACCATGCTTCCGGACTGTAAGGATTTCTCCGTCATAATTCCGGCCTGCCATGCCATGGTTTCAGCCTCGGTGCGCTGATAAGGAATCAGAGCAGCTAACTGTTCCACTCCTTCCATATCTCCCTTAATCGGTTTAATTAATCCGTTGTCATAAAACTCCACTTTATTGATATGTGTGGAGCGATATCCTTTTGCTTTATCCATAGCCTTAGCAAGCGTTTGGGCGTGATAGGCAACATACCACTGATCTTTAAATTCGAAAATGGCATGATGATTGTTTCCCCCAACATCGAAAAACACGTTTGGATTTTGCAAAATGGTTCCCACGTAAGTAAATGGCCCCATCGGATGATCGCTGACCATGTATGCAATTTCTCCCTTCGGCGGCGAACCTTCCAGATGTGTGCCGGCGAAATTGGAGCAATAAGAATAATAGTACTTACCGTTATATTTGTGAATTCCGGAATCTTCAAAAAGATAAGGAGCATCTATGAGTTTGGCTGACCCTACTGTGCTTATCATGTCGTCACCCAATTGAATTACTCTGCCGCTCTTCGGATGAGCAATTTGCTCTTCAGTCGGATTATTCCCGCCGGGAAGTCCCCCACCGAAATACAGATAACCCGTTCCATCATCATCCACCAGAACAGCCGGATCAAACATCCACACTACCCCGTTCGTTCCTGGAACACTGCTATTAATAAAGGATTTCCCCAGCGGATCAGTCCATGGTCCGATTGGACTATCGGCGGTAAGGACACCAATGCTGGAAGCATTATTAGCAAAGTACAAGAAAAATTTATCCTTTCCTTCAATTACCTTATGGGCAATAGCAGGAGCCCAAGAGTTATTAGCCCATTTGGCAGCGCCATTCGGACCTGCTACGGGAATCTCTCCATGATCGGTCCAGTTAACCATATCATCTGATGAGATGACACTGATTGTGTTGATCTTGGAATAACTATTATCTTTCAGGTTTCCATTTGCATCATATTCAAAAGCATCGCTTGTCATATAAATATATACTCTATCGTTAAAGACAAGCGCATATGGATCTGCCCCGAATTTATGACTGACTAGCGGATTCGCATATCCAGGTACTTTGGCAAGAGCTTTCGTGTCCAAAGCTTTCAAATCAATAGTAGCCACTGCTTCACTCACGTTGTAAACCACATGGCCACCTTCCGTTTTAATGTAATCTGTTCGGATTTTAACCACTTGATCCTTCGGAACAAAATCTTTCATTTTCAGTTTAATCGTGGCGAACAGGTCAGATGAGGTATTCGTGAAACTCACGTTACTGCCGGATACCTTCAGTTCCAGCCTGCGGTCAGCAAACGCATAGGATGGTGTACCACTAATATTGTCTGTATTAAATGATACTCCGGTTACGGATACGAAATCCGGAATATCGAAGGAAGCAGAAATTCCATTGTAGGTTCCATCAGGCAATGCCTCCATTTTTACCGGAACTTCGAATTCTATATTCGGAACGCCTAGAACGTCCGAGACATCATCCAGACTCGCTGTAAGAATGGGAGCTGACTCCCCCGTTCCTGTCATCTTGCTGTCTACTCTAAAATAGTCGAAATCGACATATCCACCTACCGTTTTGGTAGCATAATTAAATAATGCATAACGATAACCCATAAAATGAGGCAGGGTATACGACATTTGCAGTTGCTCTCCAATTGCTGTCCAACTTACTCCGTCAAGACTGTAATAGAAATAGGCTTTGTCTGTTTGCTTTTTGAAATCCATATCAATTTTCAGATATACTCGATCCTCAGCAAGCGGAATGCTGGCAACTTCTTTCGGTTGTTCACCGCTGCCGTTCACCATTACGATCGATTTAGAGGTTCCTGACTTTTTAACACCGACATAACCATAATTTTTTTGGAAAGCGGCAAGACCTGCTACATCTCCGTCTTTCATATGATCTGTTTCAACGGCAATGTAACCTGAACTTTCCGGTCCAAACGTTCTTTGTGTCAGTGTATTGCGTGCATCCAGAATTCCTGTGCTTTTTCTTCCCGTTGTAAGACGTAAGAATCCGGAACGCTGGGTCAACGACCAGTTGTTGTTATCTGGATTATGGTTCCACTGCCACGAAAGCCCTAGATTAGAGCCATTATCTTCACTCTCTCCTGGTTTTTGAGTATCCGGAATGGGAGCGGACGAAGCTGTAAATGAGATGTCGTCAACATAGAAGTCCATTAGATCTGTGATTGGGTCCGGGGTTCCGGTCCATGGTGTCTCAATGAAAATAAAAGTGTGAGATAAATCCGCATCTGAAGGGAGCGTATAAGTGCCACGGACTGTTCCCCACTCCCCTTTCTTCATCGTAGCCGAACCAAGCACCTTGATTCCTTGCCAGCTCGGACCGTTCTGAATATTAAAGTTGAACTGTTTCTGCTCTGGCCCTTCATCGTACCTTACCTTTGCAGAGAAGGAATAAGTGACATTGGTATCTACCTTTCCGGTAATCAACTGCATTGGTCCGTCTCCAGTCGCCTTGCGTCCAGTCGTCTTCAACGCTGAAACACCGCTGTTATATACATCATTTGTAACAGATACAGATGCTGCGCCATTAGCGGTCCAAGGTTCGATACCGCTTTCAATATCGCTATTGATAATAAGTTCCGAGACCGAGGTATCTGCAAAAGAAATGTCATCGACATAGAAGTCCATCAGATCCGTGTTTAGGTCCGGCGTCGCGGTCCATGGTGTCTCAATAAAAATAAAAGTATGGGATAAATCGGCGTCCGATGGGAGTGTGTACGTGCCTTGGACCGTTCCCCACTCTCCTTTGCTGATCATAGCCGAACCAAGCACCTTAATTCCTTGCCAGCTCGGACCGTTCTGTATGTTGAAGTTAAACTGTTTCTGCTCTGGCCCTTCATCGTATCTTACCTTCGCAGAGAAGGAATAGGTGACATTGGTATTTACTTTTCCGGTAATCACCTGCATGGGACCATCCCCGGTCGCTTTCCGTCCCGTCGTTTTCAGAGCGGATGCGCCGCTGCCATAAACATCATTAGTAACGGACACGGAGGCCGCACCATTCGCTGTCCAAGGTTCGACACCACTTTCGATTCCACCGTTAACTAACAGTTCCCTCCCAGAAGATCCTCCAGCCGTCGCAAGAATATCAGCTTCCGAGAGTTCTGAAGATACATCTGAAGTGCTACTGTCTTCAAAAGTATATGGGAGACCTGACCGTGTTGAGCGATTATAGAACTCATCAGAACTTACGATATTGGATTCCCCTTTATGTAATGGAAGAGAGAGTTCAGTAGGTACTTTGCCACTGACACCAAATACCGGCCAGTCGTTTTCCCATGTGACGGAAACTAAGTAAGGAATACGTCCGACGGAACCACGGTCACCAAAAAGAAAGGCATACCAATCTCCTGAAACCGTATCGATCAGTCCACCTTGTGCAATCCCCTCATCTTTCAGTACGACTTTTCCTTCATAGGGGCCGTCGATGGTGTCAGAGCGGAACACCAATTGTGTTCGCATGCCGCCACTCGGCCATGTAATTAGAGAAATATAATATTTCCCATTTATTTTTTGGATATGAGCACCTTCAGCTTGAAGTCCCACATTCGGTCCTGCAACTAGACTCGAATCCTTAATAATGATTTTATTCATTCCGTCTTCTTTCACCGCAGTGGCATCCGAATTCAGCTCGACAATACGAATATCGCCGCCTCCATATACGAGATACACTCGTCCGTCGTCATCGAAAAGAAGAGACATATCGTGATAAAAAGGGAGCGTTGAGTGTGTCCATGGTCCATTTTCGATATCCGTCGTTTGATAAATATATGTCTTTCCTGTTGTACTGGAAGAAAACACTACATAATATTTACCGTTATGGTACCTGAGACTGCTAGCCCAGGAGCCTTTTCCATACTCATTTTCATTATTACTCAATCTTTGATTATCGGTCTCATCCAAAGTATCATATACATAATTAACAATATCCCAATGTACTAGATCATACGATTTCATAATCGGAACGCCTGGATTCATGTGCATCGTCGTACTGGTCATATAATAGGCATCACCCACACGAATGACATCGGGATCAGGCACATCAGCCCAAATAATCGGGTTATTCGTACTTCCCAGCTCTTTGGGGGTTTCCTCTGCAAAAACAAGCCCAGCTGGCATCAAATTCAGAAATAATGCAACCGTTGTAAGAATCGAAATTAGCTTCTTTTTCCCCACTATACTGATTCTCCTTTAATATAATAATAAATAAAGCGCTTTCTAAAATGGCGAAAAAGTGTAACCGAGCTCGATATTATCCGATTGCCTCCCTCCTGGTTAATGTCGTTATAACTACTTTGTTTAAAGTTCGAGTTCATTATATCTTGCCCCTGCAAAAATCACGATGTAATATCTTTTTTAAAAGGTGAATTTTTTTGTTTTTCAAAATGGAACAGCCGCTTAGCGGACATCTTCGGCAGCCGTCAACGTTGAACTCTTCAAAATAAGCTACATCCTCTGCATTCCTTCTATGTATACAAAAATACACATACGTTCACGTATACGTAAACGTATGTGTATAATATTGGTGTACTATACTAGTCTCTTTACTTCGCATCACAGCTATGTATACCATATCTGTTTCTCTCAACTTTTACTTATGCGTTATTCAACAACTTCGGTAGATGTTTGATTGATTCCATTCATGGGCTCCAATCGTTTATGATGAATAAAATAGTAAAATACGATAGAGGCCAGCGCGACAATGCCAGCAACTGTAAACATCGTGCGATAGTTCGTATGAGAACTGATAGAGCCCATTACATAGGATCCAACCCCATATCCCAAATCAAAAAGGAGAAAAAATGTACCATTTGCAGCTCCTGTTCGGTGTGCGGGGGAAAGCTTCATGGCAAGTGCCTGGAAACAAGGAAAGAGTGCCCCAAAACCGATCCCCATAAATACTCCAGATATCAGCACAGTAGCTCCTGAATGCGCATGGCTCAAAAGGAGCAATCCGCCCCCAAATAGAATAATGCCCGGATAATACAAATAATGCTCGCTATACTTGTCAAAAAGTTTACCAACCAGCGGCCTAAAAATAACAATCATAATTGCAAAAACAATGAAAAACGTACCCGCCACTTCAGAATGATGAATTTCACTTGTGAAAGGAGCCATAAATCCCGCAATAGGACTATAAGAAAACGCCAGAATAAATCCAACAATTGAAATGGGTAACGCTTTTGTTTCAAAGATGTCTTTGATATGAAATTTATTTTGGGAAGCAAGTTGCTTCTTATCCTCTTTAGAGCGGCTTTTATCTTTTAGTGGAAGTACTAATAGCAAAGATATGAAGGCTATAACACTAATCGCAGCCAGAAGCAGCATCCGGTTTTGATCTTTCCACAGCAATAGGCCTAAAGCAGGTCCAATAACCATGGCTATACTCATAAACATACTAAAGTACCCCATTCCTTCTCCTTTTCGAGTGTACGGAATCATCGTAGCTGCTAGGGTATTTGTTGCCGTTGAAGCAACAGCATAGCTCATGCCATGTACAAAACGAATGAACAAGAATAGAACGATACCTTTTGCACCGAAATAGCTAATACAAGCGAGCGAGAAAATAATCATCCCGATCAGTGCAAGATTCTTTTTACCGAAACGATCTACCCACAGACCGGAAAATGGCCTGATCAAAACGCCTCCGATAACGTAGATGGTAATCACTAATCCCATTTGCTGTGCATTGCCACTTAAACTATCTCGTAAATATAGTGGAAAAGCTGTAGCTGAAACGTAAAAAGTAAGGAACATAAAAAAACTGCTTAAACAAATAATGACGAAATCTTTCGTCCATATCTTCTGTCGTTCTTCCGACATTTCTACCCCATCCTTCTAAGCTGTATGATATGTAAATTATTATACATACTATTTTTTATCATGTATAATACTAATTATATGATTTATATATTACATTGATGTGATATGGAGGATATGTATGGAATACCTGCAATTAAAGTATTTTCAAGCCGTTGCCCAATATGAAAACATGACCAAGGCATCCGCAATGTTAAACGTATCTCAGCCGTCTCTAAGCAACGCTATTAAACGTTTAGAAAATAAAATAGGTGTACCCTTATTTGACCGACATGGGAAGCATTTGAAATTAAATCCATATGGTAAAGTTTACTTAGATAAAATTGAAGAGGCATTTCGTGCATTAGGAGAAGGCGAAACGGAGATTAGAGAAATGGCCGGATTACGTCGAGGCCATCTTACGTTATGTATGATGCTTCCCCACATTATGCCAACACTATTAAAGGAGTTTTTGGCGGTTTATCCTGATGTCCGCATATCCCAGCGTCAACTAAACTCTACCACGGAAATGAAGATGGAATTAGACAAATCTAATATTGATTTCTGTCTATCAACCTTTCCGATCATCGGTCCCGATATTGAATGGCTGACTTTAGTGGAAGAAGAAATGAGCTTAACCGTTCCGAAGAACCATCGATTAGCTTCAAGAGAAAGCATTCGTTTGAGTGAAGTGTCTAACGAACCCTTTATTTCTTTGCCTCCTAGAACGAGCTTTCGAGATATTACGGATGAATATTGTCGTCAGGCAGGATTTGAACCTAATGTAGCCTTTGAGCTAGAAGAAACAAGTGCGATCCTAACATTAGTTGAGATGGGGCTTGGTATAACTCTTACACTTCCTTTATCACTTGGAAACAGAGTACATAACAAAGATACTGTTCAACTAAAGATTATTGAGCCCATTTGTATAAGAACGTTTGGAATTGCCTGGAACAAAAAACACTATTTATCTCAAGCGGCTGTTCATTTTCTCCAATTTGTTAAACAATACTTCTCCAATTACAAGTAATTTGCTACGAAAAATCCCCTCCATTCAACTAGATTAATAATACTCTAGAAACGTTTACAGTGCTCCTGGCTGATTTTCGGTCTGGGATTCCCCAGGAAGTTCGAAATGATTACTGCAAAAAAAGAGGTCTTATTCAGACCTCTTCCCTTAAAGATAATATATCTTTCTTAGGATGATTTAATGGTTGTTACTCTAGTCCCATCTTTCTCAATGATGTACTCTAGTATTTCGCCACTCCAAAAATGAAACTTCAAAGTCACTTGCCCGTCTTTGATCTCATCAAAGAAAGCTTTTGTTAATTTGATCTCATTTGTCTCATAGGATGGAACGAATGAGTGCCCAAATTCTTTAAACGAAGTCCAATCCGCTGGCCCTGCATTTCGCCCATCCTCATACAGCGATTCCATAGTAGCCAGTTGGTCTCCATTAAATTGTACTGGAATGATCAGTTCATCCGAAGATCCAGATGTCTCACTTAGCTCAGGTACATCGTAGGTAATAATGTTAAGTTTCCAATCGGCTCCTGAAGTAAAATTGATATTGAGCTCTGCTTGCTTCCCATAAGCAGTATCAGACCACTGACCAAGGAAATTGGCTTTTAGAGTGAGTATGTTCTCATGTATTGTGTAATCTTGATCTTTCTTTAGTGTCTTTCCGTTCATATTTACATTTTGAAATTCATTTCCGTTCGGCTCAAGAGGAATGGATACGTCCTGAACATTCTCTCCCTTTTTCAGATAGACAAGATCAGACATCGCATGGGAGGAACGACCTTTGAAACCAGCTTTGATAACAGCATACAAATCTTCATCAAACCAATTGAACTCCCTGCGGTTAAAGTGTTGACCATTATCCCATAGCATCGTTGTAAACCCTTTTTGCCCGGCATAATCATTTACAAAATCAAAGTATTTCAGTTTCTCTCCGTGCTGGATGGTCCCCAAAAACTTGTCAAAGCCCAATAACCCGAACTCACCCACAATGACCGGAATACCTTCCTTCGTAAACCGCTCATATGTCCGATCAAACGTATCTATGATATCTTTTTGAGCGTCTTCATTAAACTTAGTTGCTCCCGCCATATTGACACTAAAAGGATAAAATCCGTAATAATGAATGGTCGCAATCAGATTAGAATCGTTATAACTGGTTATTGTCTTGTATAGTTCCTCTAATCTGGCTTCGGAAGCAGAGGCCGTTATACTTGGAATAACTAGCGGGCGCTTTCCATTTTTCCCTCCAGAAGTCCGCACGATGTGATGAAAAGAATCATTCAATTCACCAAGCATCGTAAAATATTGAGGTTCATCTTTATTCCAATCCTCTGAGAATCGAGGTTCATTAATGCTCTCAAACATTAACTTGCTGGGATGATCTTTGAAATGATCTGCTATTTGTGTCCACAAGGCATTGAATCGCTCTAATACTTCATCATGATTCGTATCCATGTACCTCACCCATTCGCTAGAGTCGTGATGGATATTAATCATGACATAAAGGTCTTCATCCAGTGACCAATCTACAACTTCCTCAATTCTTCTCATAAAATCCGGATCAACCGTATAGTCAGGAGCGTCGCCCATACGGTGCTCCCACGTAATTGGAATGCGGATACTATTGTACCCTTGTTCGGCAATCTCAGCGATCAACTCTTTGGTGGTGAGTGGGTTTCCCCAAGATGTTTCATCACCCGTCGCATCAAACGTATTTCCGAGGTTCCATCCTGGCTGCATTTTTTCTACATAAGTTTGCATTTTACTCTTCTTCTGCTTTTCAGCTGAAATGATGGGACCCACTACAAAAATAACGCCTGCTATTAAAACCAAAGAGATCAGCATTGCCCATAAAGGAAAACTCTTTTTATTATTCATACCAAGTCCTTTTTTCATATTTTTGGCGTATACCATATGATGAATGGATCACGAAGATGTAAGCTGCTATTCGATGGTTCTCTTTACAAAGGTAAGAAAATACATTCCCTCCACTGTGATAATCTGTTAGAACATTGTGACGTGGATACGATTAAGGAGTAAGCTAACAAAGAGGAGAAGGATCACCTGCTTTCTTTTACTGTAATCGCTTTCTTTATCTGTGAGTATAAGCTTAACCCTTCTCTAACTCAATAGCTATAAGAGACATGAACCTTATATTTATTAACGAATTATGACCCCGCTCGTTAATACTAATGAAAGCAACGCGAAAAAAGTCGCCATATAGGCGACTTCTAATGGGACTATCTGCTTCTTTCCGAATAACTCCATTGATTCATCTTAACAACCTTAGAAAATAACAACCAAATTCAGACTCTTAATAAGCCACGAAAACCTCTGACACCATAATAAGAATCTGCACCATTGTGGTACACAAAAACAGTGTCGTAGCGACGATCACAAAAGATGGCACCGCCGAGTTGTCTAATATGATCAGGTGTTTTCACCCAGCTCGATGTCTTCGTATCAAATTTCCCAAGTCTCTGCAGCTCCCGGTATTGCTCTTCTGTCAGAATCTCAATCCCCATGTCAACTGCCATATCCATAGCACTATTCTGCGGTTTGTGTTGTTTCCTTGATTCCAACGCGGCCCGATCGTAACACACACTTCTGCGGCCTTTAGGGCTTTCTGCCGAACAATCACAAAAAACATATTCACCCGTCTCTTTATCATAAAAAGTAACATCAGGTTCGCCGCCGGTTCTTTCCATTTCAAAAAGTGACCACAGTTTTACTGCATTCTGTTCTAGTTTTGCTTCTACCGCAGCCCATTCAAGTCCTTCATGGCGATTCATGTTTTTCTCAAAACGAGCTTTTAATGTTCCGAGTATTTCGTCACGTTGTTCTGGTGACAACTCTTTATTTTCGTTGTTCATACTGAACCTCCCCATAATATGTTTAGATCTATATAAAAGCATCATCACTTTCATTTCTCGCTTAGAACATATGTAATTATTCGGTTAATTTCCGACTGTTTTCGCCAGTAATAATTTTATAATCGACCAAATAATAATTAGCCCCGGCAGTATCGTTCTTAAAGTATAGTTCGACGTTGTCCTCTTTGGGTCCTACTCTACATAAGCTTATAGTTAGCTCGAAGTATTTCCCACCATTCATTGCATCTACATTTATGCTTCTTTTTTCACTCTGATCTCTCATTGCTTCGGGCTGCTGAATATTTGATATCTCTGTACATCCAATCATAACATATTCTGTTTTATAAATACTTTTGAGTGCTCCAGTTATATTTAAATGAAGCTGTTGCAATAAAGCTTCCTCAAGCTGCTTTTCCCTAACATCTGGATTTGAAGCAAACGAAAGAGTTGGAATACTGAAAAAAGCACTCATTAAGATGACAAGGACCACACATTGCTTTAAGTTCAAATGAAACATCCTTTTTTAATATACGGTGCTTCATTTATATGGAATTTATACAATTCTTGCGTTTATTTCTCACACTATTCGGAAAGTTAACATACCAAAAAGCAACTGATCGCACTGACCAGTTGCTTTGTTTATATTCTAATCCTCTCAGCGGAATCGTCCCTCTACGGTGATTCGAGTGGTGACGGAGCCCAAAACACTCTACCCCTTATATGTAAAAAAATATTTAAAAATTTATACATTTGGCTCTATAATTGATATATACTATTTATACGAAAGAAGCAATGTCGGTACTTTTTGCTATAAGAATTTCATTCTACTTCGAAGACAGGTGAACCAAACTGAACATAGAATTATTTAATCAGGCTGTAACTGAGCTGCTGAAACGCTCAGGTAGCCGTGCGCTTGTCCAGATTGAATCCACTTTCCCGGACAATCGCCTCGTTGGTGGCAAATACCACATGAATAGCCATACCGTGTATCTATATCAAAAAGAAATTATGGAGCAATGCAGAATGTTATTCGGCTCACTCGCTCCCTTACATTCATATATTTCTGTCATTCTAGCTCATGAATTGGGTCATGCTGAGGATGCAGAATTGGAACATCTATCAGGTCTTCTTGATGGGCCTCTCACTGTCTCTGAACAAGCCGAAATCCGGCTGCGCATTGAAGAGAATGCTTGGCGTTATGCGGAATCACTACTATGGGACATAGATCCCGTTTTCTTGCATACCATCATTGACGAATCCCTATACAGTTACCATCAAGCTATTGAACCACATATCGCCTAACGTTATCCATGATACAGCCTTATAAATACAAGGTCAGTCTTCCCTTTTTCATAGGTGAGGTCTGGCCTTGTTTTTCTTTGCTGCACTTCATGATTAGACATTGAATATAACATCTATATCTTTATTACCCTCTCTTCGGGCTGTCAAACATACTTTAATCCTTTTCATATTCAGTCAAAGCAAGACTTTCGAAGATTGAATTCCTTGAAACATTTACATACTCTAGCTGCTTCATCCGTTGAAGAAAAGCAGGTTTCTGATCTATCATACAATTTTCTATGTTTAGAGACCTGAGACGCTTAAGTTTTTCTAACTCAATTGGTAGTTCTTGGATCGAAGTGTAATTGATCGTTAGCTGCTCCAACTGCTCAAGTTCTCCAATCTCGGGAGGAATACGATTTAAACTGATCTCTTCCTTTGATTTCGTCCGCCAAGTGGAATCCGGTCTATCTGAACTAGCACAATTGATTTGAAGCTCTTTTAGGTTCTTTAACTTGGAAATGGATCCGGGAATGCTTTCAAGGTCTGCTGTCATGATCCTCAAACTTTCTAACTTACTTAACTCGAACAATGCTTGAGGTAACCGATAAAGATCTTGTTCAAATATTTCTAACCATCGTATCTCTGTAAGTTCGCGGATTCGATCTGGTAGTTTGTTCAGTCTATATCCACTTATATATAGCCGATCCGTTTTTTGCTTAATAGCATCATCCAGCAGACGATTGAAGTCGCGGTGAGCCTCTATTTCTATGAAAAGTCCTGTAATTTGATCCATCAGCTCGATCGCTTCGTTCTCTGTCACATTTATCCCGTACATACCCTCATGCACAACGGAATAAAGATAGTCTTCGCCATCTTTTTTTAAGAAGCACAAGTCTTCTAGTAAATTAGGGAAAATCCAATCCGATAGGCTTCCTGCAAATTGCTTTAATAGAAGACCACTTTCTTCACAGGATTTATAAAAATAGTAGGTTCCCGAACAATAAAAGGCATGACTGCGATATGCTTCTCTTATTTGTATGACTTCCTCCATATTGTTGTTTTTGATCACAATTGTTTTGATTAAATAAGGTTTCAATTCTTCCAGTACACTTTGATACTTTTGATTCTCACTAGGCAAATCCCCCATTTTGTAACCCAGCACAAAACATTCCGAATTCTGTATCGCTACATCTATAACTTGTTTATAAGCTTCACCTTTAGGGTCTGTATACATTCTTAACATACTAGTTCTCCCCCTATAAAATACATATTATTCCTATTATAGATTAGCATCTCTTTCTCTCCAACTAAATATGAAAACGACACGAAAACAACGAAAATCCATCCATCTCATTTATGAGATGAATGGGTTTTAGGAATCCGTCTACGTTTCGTCATAACAATTTAATAGTCTTACTTATATATCAAGCAATTAATTGTGACCTACTATTGGGTGCGGTACATATGGCTCTTCAAGGAACGAAATTTCTTCAGGTGTTAATGTAACCGATAGAGCTTCTATCGCGACTTCAAGGTGAGATATCTTCGTCGCTCCGATAATAGGAGAAGTTACACCCTCTTTCTGCAGCAGCCAAGCAAGAGCGATCTGAGTACGGGGAACACCAAGTTTTTCTGCGATAGATGCAACACGCTCTACTACGATCCGATCCGCATCCATAGTTCCATCGTACTTAGACTTTTGAATTTCGTCAGTTTCGGAGCGAAGCGTAGTTTCTGACCAATCACGTGTCAATCTCCCGGATGCGAGCGGGCTATATGGAGTCACCCCGATTTTTTCTTCCTTACATAGAGGCAGCATCTCCCTCTCTTCTTCACGGTAAATAAGATTTAGATGATTTTGCATAGACACAAATTTCGTCCATCCATTCTTTTCCGCTACATGTAATGCCTTTTGGAACTGCCATGCAAACATCGCAGAAGCACCAATATATCTTGCCTTGCCTGCTTTTACGATATCGTGCAATGCTTCCATCGTTTCTTCAATGGGTGTATTGTAATTCCATCGGTGGATGATATACAGATCTACATAATCCGTTCCCAGTCTCTTAAGACTTTTATCTATTTCACTCATGATTGCCTTTCGAGAAAGCCCAGCACCATTTGGACCTTCATGCATACGGCCCCAAACCTTGGTTGCGAGGACAATTTCATCGCGATTTGCGTAATCTTTGAGGGCTCGACCTAGGAATTCTTCACTTTTCCCTATTGAGTACCAATTTGCTGTATCGAAAAAATTAATACCTTTATCCAAGGCTTTTTTTATAATCGTTCGAGAATCTGCCTCATTAAGCACCCATGGATGAACCCAATGCTTTGCATCACCAAAACCCATACATCCAAGACAAAGCTTAGATACATCTAAACCTGTGTTTCCAAGTTTCATATATTCCATTAGAATTCTCCTCTCTTTCGTTTGTTTTCAATCCGTATTATCTATCTCTCCCTTATTATGCAATAAATGGATGGATAAGTGTTATCCTATTTGTCTCAGTTCATTGCCCGATCCTCTCTGCAATATAGGATAGCGTCTATCGGCGATTGAGTTATCTTATGTATTGTTCGGTAACGAAAAACGGTAGCTGGAATAAGAGCAGCTACCGTTTTTATTATGATGAGTTTTCTCTGATCAATAGTTTTTCACTTTTCACGCTAGGATGTTCCAATAAGGTTTTGATCTGTATCCGCTTCTATTGGCTCAAATTTTTCCTTTAGTCGCTTTATGTCCGCCTTGGGAGGAAAGCCGAACATCCGAGAATATTCACGGCTAAACTGAGATGCACTTTCATAACCAACCCGATATGCGATCTCAGTAGCATCCCCTGACTCCATTAATAAAAGACTCCGGGCTTCTTGTAACCGAAGGTGTTTTTGAAATTGAAGCGGGCTCATATTAGTGATTTCCTTAAAATGTCTATGGAACGAAGAAGTGCTCATATTAGCGACTGCTGCAAGCTCTTCAATTCGTAAAGGTTGATCATAATGCTGGATAATTTGATCAATTGCTCCTCTGATACGATAAGTGTTACTTCCTTCCATTGCAATTTGTGCAAGCGCCCGCCCATATTGCCCCTGAAGGAGACGATAAATGATCTCTTTCTTATGAATAGGTGCAAGAAACGGGATGTCCCCAGGAGAATCGAGCAATTGAACTAAACGGAGCACGGCATCCAATATCGATAATTCAATCTGACCAACGAACATGGCTCTTGAAGCATTGTCCTTTGTATTGGTGTGAATTTTAGCGTCTTTCAACACCTCTAAAATTTCATTTTGATTAATCTCAAGTTTTAAACTTAAATACGGAACTTCAGGTGAAGCCTTTATTACCTGCCCAATTACCGGAAGATCCATAGAGGTTATCAGGTAATTCGACGGGCCATATTCCAGGCGCTCCTCAGCTAGGTAGATTTCTTTTAACCCTTGAGTAACAAAACAAAAGGAAGGATTAAATACTCTGTAGGCTGGCTCAAGCATCTTATCCGAACGAATAAGGTATAAAGAAGGAATCATCGTCTTTGATACTCCTGATTGTTTGCAATGGCGGTTAATCAGTCTTGTAATGTTTTTTTGTCTGATTTCTATTTCTTCAACCATTGGCCCCTCCTTAATGAGTGTTTTATATGATTATACGCATTCGTTTGTTGAAATGAAATCGTCTTGAGAGGATTAGGCAATGATTTGAGACGAATTAGATATCGGTTCTTTGTTCAGGGATGCATAATATAGACGTGCCCCAAAGGTATGACTATTAATAATAAGCGAGTTTTTTGGAATTAAAAGGAGCTTACATTAACTGCACTTTTCACAACTTATATCCGCTAGTCGTATGGCATGAGGGATAACTCTTTTATCGGGTAATAAATAAGATCAAATCTTATTTATAAATAACATTCAAAAACCAGGAGGATTTTACATGCAAAAAGTAACTTTAAATAACGGTGTTGAGATGCCGATACTTGGATTTGGTGTTTTTCAAATTGCAGATCCAAAAGAATGTGAACAAAGCGTTTATGATGCGATTACGGCAGGATATCGGCTGATTGATACCGCTGCCTCTTATGGAAATGAGGAATCCGTAGGCAGAGCGATTAAACGTAGTGGTGTGGCAAGAGAAGACTTATTTATAACGACGAAACTTTGGGTCCAGGACACTGGTTATGAGCGTACAAAAAAAGCATTTGAAAAATCACTGGAAAGATTGCAATTGGATTATTTGGATTTATATTTGATTCATCAGCCTTTTGGCGATGTTTATGGTTCTTGGCGTGCGATGGAGGAATTGTACCGTGAAGGAAAGGTCCGTGCAATTGGCGTTAGTAACTTCCAGCCTGATCGTCTAATCGATTTGATTATTCATAATGATGTAAGTCCTGCTGTAAACCAGGTCGAAACACATCCCTTCAACCAGCAAATGGAAAGTGCTAAATTCATGAAAGAAAACAATGTTCAGATCCAGTCCTGGGGTCCTTTTGCCGAAGGAAAAAACAACTTGTTCCAAAATGAGATATTGCTATCCATAGCTGAGAAGTATAATAAATCCGTTGCGCAGGTAGTTTTGCGTTGGTTGACACAAAGAGAAATTGTTGTGATTCCAAAATCAGTACACAAAGAAAGAATTGTTGAAAACTTCAATATCTTTGATTTCGAATTAAACCAAGAAGATATGGAGTTAATTACTACCTTAGATACGAAACAAAGTTTATTCTTCTCACATAACGACCCTGAAATGGTAAAATGGATTGGTACTCGTAAGCTTGATATCTAACAATATCTATTTCAAAACTAAGTAATGATCATCAACGTGAACAAGCTCTTACTCTCAGTTTGGGAGAAGAGCTTGTTTAATAGTTTAAGGGGGAAAACACTTAATGAGTGCGGATTTGTTAAAGAAGGTTACTTACGATGTGCTTGGGAAAATGATGATGGCAGTGTTTCCGACTCCATATGCTATGCAATAATTAGAGACGATTGGGAAAGTAATACATTAACATCTATTAAACTAAATGACTTACCTTTCTAAATACTACGCTCTTTAGCAACGATTAACGCAATCTATACAAAAAAAGCTCTATAGCCGTAAGGATCATTATCCATTCGGCCATAGAGCTTTAATCTAACTTATAATTAATTCCAGATCTCGTCAGCAATTTCTTTAATATATGCTAGCTTGCGCCATTGTTGCTCTTCTGTCAGGTGATTGCCTTCTTCCGTAGAAGCAAAACCGCATTGCGGGCTTAGGCATATCCGGTTTAAATCGACGTGCTGCTTCGCTTCTTCGATCCGCTTCAGAATATCTTCCTTGCTTTCAAGCTCGCCAAATTTGGAAGAAAACAGGCCCAACACGACCAGCTGATTGTCTTTCAGAAAACGTAATGGTTTGAAATCTCCTGCTCGCTCCGTATCAAACTCCAGATAATAGCCAGTATAGTTATTGATGTTTAGAAGCGTTTTCGCGATAGGCTCATATCCACCACCTACTCCTGCATAAGTAGAAACATAATTACCGCGGCATACATGTGTTGTTACAACGAGATCATCCGGAAGTCCTGAAACAACTTCCTCGTTCAATTTTGCAAATTCCTTTGCATATTCAGCTACATCTACGCCTATTTGCTTCATGATTTCCATGAACTGTTCGTCGCAAAGCGCTCCCCACGTACAATCGTCGATTTGAATACTGCGGCAACCCGCTGCATAAAAGGCAAGAATCGACGCTTTGTACGCTTTGGCAATATCTGAAATAAGTTCTTCACGATTGGGATAAATCAACTTCGTGCTTTCCTTATTTTCTGCCCGATCCAGCTCGAACAGGAATTGAGCAGCCGCTGGAATCGCTTGACGTGCAACGACATCCTCACCTGCAACTTCTTTTAAATATGTATAATCCGAAACGAATGGATGACTGCTGTAACTTATTTTCCCGGACAGTCGGGCAGTTTCAGGTCTAGACTCCGCACCGGTAAATTGATACCCTTGATCGATGATTGTCCGCTCTACACCGTCGAACCCCCAGAAGAAATCTAGATGCCACCATGAACGGCGGAATTCGCCATCCGTTACCGCTTGAAGACCAACCTCTTTTTGTTTCTGAACGAGTTTAACGATTTCGTCGTCCTCTACTTCTCTCAATTGCTCGGCGTTAATATCGCCGTTCTTGAACTTTAATCTAGCCTCTTTCAATGCAGGAGGGCGTAGAAAGCTACCAACGATATCATATCTAAATGGAGTAACAGTTCGTTTTTTAGGTTCGGTTTGAGTGCTCATAGATTATCTCCTCGTAAAATAAATTGTAAATTCAATATAGCACATCTCACTGAATGTACTGATCTACCAATAAGCTATGACAGGTTATAGTTTTTAGCTATAGCTAGATTTTTAAGATGATACATTCCGAATATCTTAATAATGAAAAACACCCGTTTTCCCCTTACATAAATGTAATTATATTGTAAGTAAGCTAAATAGTTTAACTGCATATTTGATAACTATAATGGAGCAAATATAACATGATGAGGATGGAGGAGAATGAGAGAAATGGACATAGTTATCGGGATCATCATGGGGATTGTAGAAGGATTAACTGAATTTGCTCCGGTTTCTTCAACAGGACATTTAATATTAGCTGGTCATCTTTTAGGCTTTGAAGGAAATCGAGCTTCCACATTTGAAATCGTGATCCAACTGGGGTCTATTTTAGCTGTCGTTGTTATCATGCGAAAAAAACTGCTCTCACTAGTCAGAATGAATCGAAATGTCTCTGCTTCAGATAATAAATTTGGATTCTTGCATATTATGATAGGCATGATTCCCTTTGGTATTGGCGGCTTGTTATTCTATGACTTCATAAAAGAAGTATTATTCTCACCCGAGACGGTAATTGTTACACTGGTTCTTGGAGGAATACTCATGATTCTAGCAGAAAGATTCAAGCCTACGCCTACGGCTGAGTCACTAGAGGCAATAAGCTATAAGCAGGCTTTGTTCGTAGGATTATTTCAGTGTCTTGCTTTAATTCCTGGTTTCTCCCGATCCGGAGCTACGCTTTCTGGAGGTATAATCTCTGGGATGAGTCATAAGACCGCTTCCGAATTCACTTTTATTATGGCAATTCCTATTATTTTGGCTTTCGATTTCAGATGTAGCTCCTCAGATGGTCAATAACCAAGTAATGATGCTTATAAATGTCATATCAAAGGCGTTAGGTGCGATCGACTATAAAATTGTTGATCAATTCATCATAGAAAAGAACCATTTAACAAACGAGTTAAACGGTTCTTCTCTATTTTGACTATTATATAAATCAACTTAAATTCTACTACCACTTTTGACTTCATCTACGTTTTCTACAATAGAAGAATAGTAAAGTTTCTTAGAAAATCGTTGATAATCACCAATTACATAGAACTCTTTTTTGGCGCGTGTCACAGCTACATTTAGTAGATTAGGCTTGGAACATGACCAGTTTGCTGCTCCATCTCCATTTTCGTCGGTTCCCGTTACTAAATAAACAATATCTGCTTCTTTTCCTTGAAATGTATGGACAGTACCTATAGAATTCCTCAACCAATCATTTAATATTTCTGTAGAAATCCCAAATTTCTTTAATCTTGCTTTTAGAATTTTTTTAATGCCATCCTTAACTGCCGTAAACGGAGAAATTATATATACATTGGGAGGAGCATTGTTTTTCTTCCATAGTTCAATAATATGGTCTGCAGCCAATTCTCCTTGTTCTTCCACAAATTGACGATTTTTAGCCGATCCTTTACAGTCATACCAGATACTCTTGCCTCGCCCCTCTTTACCCAATACCATTTTGTTATCATAAGCTATTTCGTTCGCAACAGTGAACATAGGATTTAAGCATCTTCTATGAACCCATAAGGGTATGCCAATCCATTGACCATAACCGTTCGTCATTCCATATCGATTGGCTGTATCTGCTATGGTTTGAACGGAGGTTCCCATTCCAATATATCTATCATTTACATTAAAATATTTCTTAATATCCCCTAAAATGGTTTGATCTAATGTGATAACTGGCTCAATTTGAATTGGGTCACCTACTACTACCACATTTTTAGATCTCCATATTGCACCCGCAGATTGTTGTGGACTAGCTTGTCCTGCCTCATCTATAAATAAATACTGAATAAAATCCTTTTCTATTCCTTTATACATCGAACTAAAACTTGCAAAAGTTGTACTTACCAACGGAGTAATTAAATGAACCGTTTGCCACATATTCTTCAAGTATTCTCTATGTTCCATATCGTTAAGATCTAGATTTGCACGATTGATCAATAAGCGTAAAGTTGATTTAATGGCATCAAAATTGAAGGCCAACATCATTTTATGGATTTTCATAGCCTTTAAAAACAGTAATCCTCTTTCGAAATTCAGTTCATCTGTAAGCCAAATCGTATTTAATTGCCGAAACTCGTATGCCTGTTGTGTGTCCGACCAATAATCTTCATCTGGTAATATTAGCCCCTGCATTTTATAATCTTCCAGATGTTTTGTAAAAGCAGATTCCCTTTCTTTGAGTTCCTCTATCATCTTTTTAGATTTTTCAACCTCTGTCTTTTTTATATAAAACTTATCCCCTTCGTCTTTCAACTGAGTGATAATATCGTAGAGTTCATTTTCCAATTCTATTTTTTTAATATTTTTTTTACCTAAGACCTTTTGTAAGAGAGAAAGTTTTGGTAGGGATCGAATTTGTTGTTCGGTGAGTTGCTTTTGCTGTTCTAAATGAGACTTCCCGTTCCCTAGATCCATTAGTTCTTGATTAAGTTCAGGTAATTGCTCCTCTAACTCTCTCAATAGGACAATAGAAGATTTTATGCTCTTATATTCGTCGTGATATTTCTGGAGACTCTCCTTTTTTTTCTTAACCGAGTTAAGCGTATCTTCAAATTCTTTTACAGCATTCTCCCAATCCTTTGTGTTTACTTGTTTACTATCTTGTTCCAGTTGTTGAAGAAAAGAAGTTCCATCCTCTTTCTTCCTAAACAAACTCCAAGCATACGTTGATATATTATCTGATTTACCAAGAGCTCCTGAAAATAATCCCCATGCCTCATCATTACTACCTAACAGATCCATTGCCGCAACTTTATACATCGATAAATCCTGCGCCTCTACAGCGTACGACTCTTCATAATGATTAAACTTACTTTTACCCGAAGAACGTATAACTTCATCTCGTTTAGGTAAATCCTTAGAGATATTTTCAACTGCTCCATTATTACTCGAAGCAACTACCATAGAGTACTCCTTAATGCTTGAATCCAATAAATAGATGGGATAAAATTGGCTATTCAAATTAATTGTTTTTACTTTTGTAAAAGCTTGGGTTGGGGTATCCAATTGCACTATTTTTTCAGCTCTTTGAACTACAATGTCAGCAAAGATGTCTTTTAATAATGTGGTCTTTCCTGTGCCAGGTGGTCCATTAACAGAACTGATTTTTTGATTACTATTTATAATTTGATTTACAGCAACTTGCTGCATTAAAGATAGTCTATGCTCTACTGGAGATGGCCACCTACCATCCGGTAAATGAATAGGCTGTAAAACATCTTCAATATATTCCTGATTTTCATTTATATCTAAGCGCTTTTCAATTGCTACTCCTTCTACAAACTGACTGAGCGCTTCGTTTTCTCCTTTCTTTAAAATGAGTTCCAAGTCACTTATATAGAAGCTATTAAAATTCTTTTGTTTAGAAATTTGACCAGCTCTCATCACTTCAATCTCTAAATAATGTAATGAATTATCATCTAATCTATGAAAAAATTGTTGGTATTCTTGTTGAATTAAGAGTAAGGATTCCTTTGTTACTCCATTAATAAAAATGGTTTGTGCTTGTTCTTCAAATAATTTCAATTTACTTTGAAAAGGAGTTAACAGATCCTCATATTTCACCTCTGAAGCTTTCGCCAAAAATTGTATTACATACATCAAAAAAGGAACGAATATTGACTCTTTTATATAATTACCTTGATCATCAACCAAAAAAGAAAAACTAAATAATGTTTTATTTTCCTTATTAACAATCTCATCCTGATTCATAAAAGCTTCACGTATAAAGCTGACAAGTTTATGATGCTCAAAACAAGCAAAGTAATAGCGGAATTGAACCTGAAATTTATCATTTTCCTTTACTATGTCGTTCTTCCACGGAGTTTCATTAAGATCAATCAAACGTGTGCGGTTCCGATTTTTATTGTCTGTGAAATAACTTCCTTTCACCGTTTCTCCCTTACCGGGCACTTCACTTGGGACCAACGCTTCAACTAAGTGCCAAGTCTTTAAAACCCGTTTGGTAATCTCCATCTTTTCACTCCTCTAGTATTCAGTTACATAATATTATAATAAAATTTGGGAAAATAGGTTATAAATCAATGAAATGAAATTAGGAGTCTAGGGATGAAACTAGGGAGCATATAAAAAAAGGGAGCGAAATCGCTCCCTTTACTTAGGTCAAATCATCTAACCTATATAATATTAAATAGCTTCATCTCAATCTAGGAATAGCTTAAAATGCATAGAATTAAATTACTTCCAAACCTCATCTGCGATTTCTTTAACAAAACGAAGTTTACGCCATTGTTGTTCTTCACTTAGAATATTGCCTTCCTCCGTAGATGAAAATCCGCATTGCGGACTTAAACATAGCTGTTCAAGCGGTACATAAGTTGCTGCTTCTGCTATGCGAGCTTTTACCTTTTCTTTATCTTCCAATTCACCTGATTTAGATGTTATTAATCCTAATACAATTTTTAGATTTTTGCGATTCACATATTTCAACGGTTCAAAACTTCCTGAACGCTCATCATCGAATTCCAGGAACAACCCATCCACATCTAAGCCGCCAAAAATCGTTTCAGAAGCATAATCATATCCGCCGCTAGCGAAAAAGTTAGATTTATAATTCCCACGACAAATGTGCATCGTGATCACTAAATCTTCTGGTTTATGGGCAATCGATTCATTAATCATGTACTGCATTACCTTCATTTCCTCGGCTGGATCTAAGCCTTTGGCACGCAGTTTGTTATGACCTTCTTCCGAGAATAAATCTGCCCAAGCGGTATCATCTAATTGTAAGTACCTACAACCCGCATCATAAAATGCTTGAATTGCTTTTTGGTAAGCTGCAATTGTATCTTTGAGGAATGTTTCTCGATTCTGATAAATCTCTTCATTATAATCAACCCGGTAGACTAGCATATTAGGACTTGGAATCGTTTGTTTTGCAACCGCATCCCCCGCATGATCATGAAGAAACCCGAAATGCTCTATGAATGGATGGGATGAAAAAACAATTTTACCGGTAATCCGGATGCCTTCCTTACGAGTCTCCATTTTATGAAAATTAAGCCCAGTCTCTTTTTCATAATATTCTACTCCATCAAGACCGCCCAAAAAATCAAAGTGCCACCAGCTTCTGCGGAATTCACCGTCAGTAATGCCCAATACACCATTTTGTTTTTGCTTATCAATAATGCGGATAATCTCTTCATTTTCTACGGATGTTAATTGTTCAAGTGGGATGATGCCGGATTTATATTGTTCACGTGCCTGTATTAGGTTTGTAGGACGCAGTAAGCTGCCTACATGATCATGATGAAATGGTATCATAGATGTCTCTCCTTGAATTTTGAAGTAACAAAAAGGATAGCATAATAAAATAGAAAGCATGTAATACCTAAAACCTATCACTTGCTATAGTTTTTAACTATAGCGACTTTTTCACTAGTAGAATCTTACACGTCAAGATCTTATTGGGTAAAAGGTTAGATTCCTCTTCGTCTCCAGCCAAATACTTTGACATGCACGATGGCTTTGGTTACCCAGTGCGAGAGTACATACAAGACTAGGAATAGAATCAATAACGGACGAAATAAGAACACGGCCACAACCCAGGTGAGCAATATCTGCCAAGTCTTCATTTTCCGCACAAATTTCCCTGGCCATAAAAACACTTTAAAGAGTACTTCGTTATGTTGAAGTGCCTCTAAAAATTCTTCCTGGTACAGCTTGCTGTCCGGATTTAAGCGAATTGCATTCCGCATATAAGTTTCCTTTAGCTTATACTCTCCACGCTCACCAGCCGCCCAGCCGAGATACAAAAAGACTTGAGACAATTCCGTATTATTTTTCAGGGCAAGTTTTTCTACCCTCGCAGAATCCTCATAGTTTTTGAGTAATGCTTCTGTATAGCTTAACAAAGCCAAATAGACCGGAGATTCCGGACGCAGTTCGAGCGCTTGTGAAAGGGCCGTCTTTGCTTGGTTTGGCCTGTCTATTTTGATATATAAATGCGCTTGTAAAAAATAATAATGAGGCTCGTAGGGATCAATCCGCAAGGCTTCCTGTATAGCTTCTTTGCACTCCCGATCTTGATTCGTATCGTAGTAAACGCCAACACGCACGAACCAAGCTAGTTCATGTTCTGGCTCTCGGGTAAGTGCTTGGTTCGACCAATACAGTGCTTTATCATATTCATCCATTAAAAGGTGAATTTGCGAAATCAACGCAAAAACATCCGGGTTCTCCGGCTCTTCGCTTAGAAGCTGCTCAGCTTCCTTTAGTGCTTCTTTGTACCGCCTCCATTCGATAAGCTGCTGCGCCTTCCTATAAGCGACGTTATCATGTACGTTCTCCACCTGCTCTGCCCCCCTGTTACGATTATGACTTCACACCATGCTTACTAATGTAATCCAGCACAATTTGATAATCGCGGTTCACATCACTGAACGTCGCATAATTCTTTGCTGTAGCAAACCAGTCCAGCGTTGTCGCCTTCCGTCCTTTAGCAGATCTCTTTAAATCGTCCTGAGTAATGGGCTGGATCTCACCCTTCTCAAAAGTACGCTCCATCGCAGATTCCACAGCATCCTTGACTAACTGCTCCAAATCAGCTCCCGAATAATGCTTCGTCTCTGCGGCAATTTTGTTCAGGTTCAGCGAACCCAGCGGCTTACCGGAAAGCTTCAGTTCTAGTATCGTTTGACGCTCATTCTCTTCAGGTGGCGGTACAAAAACAAGGTGGTTAAATCGGCCGGGACGTCTCAGAGCGGAATCAAGGTACCAAGGCGTGTTGGTAGCGCCGATGACAAACACGTGATCATTCTCCGCCTGCAGACCATCAAGTTCCAACAATAATTGGTTAACGAGCATGCGGTCATGATGCTGGCGCATTTGATGACGACTTCCTCCAAGGGCATCGATTTCATCAATGAAAATAACACATGGCTTGCTTTCTCGTGCTTTTTCGAATATATCGTGTAAGTTATGTTCGCTCTGGCCAGCATACATGGAAAGGATAGACTGAAGCTCAATATGCAAAAAGTTAGCATCGATCTCACCTGCCACCGCCCGCGCCAAGAACGTTTTTCCGCATCCAGGAGGACCGAATAAAAGAAGACTTCCTCCAGCTTGTTTGCCGTATGCAGCAAACACTTCCGGCTGTTGCAGCGGTAAGATGAAATTCATTCTGATTTTTTTCTTAACTTCTTCGAGACCACCGACATCAGCAAACGTCTCCTTTGGTTTCTCTGACTCAACAAGTGATTGATCCTCTTTGCTGAAATGAATCAGCTTTAAATTTTTGCGTCTTTGCTCTGCTAGTTCATCATGATCCGACATATCTGTTCTCTCCCCCTGCTATTTTTTTATTTAGTCTACCATATTTCCATAAATTGGGGGATGACTAAAGAAAAAAAACTACTCACTAGAGTAGCCTTTACGAACCGTCTCACCTTATGCTTCGCCTTATAAAACTCACGGTAAGCTTAATTGCCACTATTACAAAAAGCGTTGGCTACCAAGATACAGCACATTTTTGAGAGGTATTTCGCAAACTAATGGGGATAAGTCCCAGCGAATACCGAATATCAGCGTCTTTCTCAGTAACTTCCTAAAAATCAGATACAAGAAATTCGCCTGAGGTTATCTGGTACCCCCAGGCGAATTTTCTGATGATATATAGTCTAAGTACATAATTTCCGAACTGACTTGCATGAATACGCTTTCTGAAGACCGCTAATAATTTCATTAATCAAATAATTAATGTTTCAGAAGCAGGAGCTATCTTGCTCGGTGAATCCATTGCTGAAACGGTGAATCTCCACCAGCTTGAGACTCCCGTCCACGAGGGATCCGAGTACAAGCCGCCCGCTGGAGGCGCCGATATCGAAGGCAATATAATTTTTTATAGAGAATCACCAATCTATGGAAGATGGATTACAGAATTTTCTTAAACAAGGCGATAACTTCTTCTTTGGTAGGAATGAATGGGTTGCCCGGTGCACAAGCATCTTTCATAGAGTTCTCAGCAAGCAAGTCTATGTCGACTTCTCCTACTCCAAGCTCAGAAAGTTTTGTCGGAATCCCTACTTCTTTGGACAATGTTTTGATAGATTCAATGACGAAAGTTGCACACTCTTTATCACTTTTCCCTTCAACCTGCAGTCCAATCGCCTTGGCGATTTTCCTGAACTTATCAGGTACATATTTAGCATTTTCTTCCTCAACAAATGGCAACAGCATCGCATTACAGACGCCGTGCGGTAGATCGTACACACCACCAAGTTGATGCGCCATTGCATGCACATAACCGAGTCCAGCATTGTTGAATGCTAGTCCTCCCAGGAAGATCGCATACACCATTTGTTCACGTGCTTCGATATCGTAACCATTCTTCACCGTACGTGCCAAGTTGGAAAAAATTAATTCTACAGCTGCCAGCGCCGTAGCATCTGTCACAGGATAAGCACCAGGAGTAACTAATGCTTCAACCGCATGGGTCAACGCATCCATCCCTGTCGCCGCCGTAAGACTCGCTGGTTTATCGACCATCAATTCGGGATCATTCACTGAGATAGTGGCCAGACTGTTTTTGTCTACCATAACCATCTTCACTTTTCGATCCTCATCCGTAATAACATAGTTAATCGTTACTTCAGCCGAGGTGCCAGCAGTTGTATTAACCGCAATGATTGGCAGCGACTTGTTTTTCGATTTATGTACTCCTTCATATTCCTTGATGTTACCACCATTCGTAGCAATGATACCAATGGCCTTAGCTGTATCTTGGGGTGAACCGCCACCGAGAGAAATTAGGTAATCACACCCATTTGTCTTCAGAAAATCTACGCCATCGTGCACATTTTTACAACTCGGATTTGGTTTGACCTCATCATACACTGCATATTGAACTTCCGCTTCATCCAGTACAGACAATAGCTTACCGGCAATGCCACTCTTAACCAAAAATTTGTCAGTAACCACTAGAGCCTTCTTTAATTTAAGATCTTGAATGTAAGGCCCGATCTCTGTAAGACATCCCCGCCCCATAATGTTAATTGACGGAACATAGTACACATGAGTACTCATTGTTCAATTGCCTCCCAATTAGTTTTATTGTAGAAATTCAAAGGCTAACGATTTACCTCCGCAAGATAATAATTAACAGAAAACAGGAATCAAAACTCTAGTAATTTTGTTCTTATGAAGGGAAGATTAATTGTGTTCATCGTATCCCTCGATTTCTTTGTTGTCAACAGTTCTAACATTATTAATGTTGTTTTTTTCTGTATTCATGTCTTTTTTACAACAAAATAAAGATAAATACATCAAATATATGTTTGTTAATGTTGAAAACAAATTTTGGGAAGGAGATGATTTATACATGCATCTGAAAGTCGTAGAATACAGTTGATCTTGTTTATGAGTAATATATTAATAGTGGTTAAAGAAACAATTCGAGGGGATTTAGAGAAGCTTGAGTACGAAAAATTACTAAATCGCACTTCGAGGAAGCTATATTAAAACAAGTAAATTAATGAATACCTCATTTTAACTCCACAAAAGTTGCGCAACAATCTATAAACAACAAAATGAATTTCTAGGCTGATTTCATATGGATTCTATCTATAAAAAACTGCAAAATATCAAGAACATGATGTATGACGTATTTTCCATCCATAATCTGGTCTTTCTTTTTTTAGTTTATCCTGAAAGTGCCCTTACTGATTATGAACGAAGAGATGATATGTTAACTGAACAGGAACGTCTAAATCCACTCAAAAACAGCAGTCTGCTAGTTTCTTCAGCACTTATGTGCCAAACGCCAACTTGAAAATCACTAATAATCTTGCTGAATCTATGACAGCCGAAGATTTCCGTTTTTTGAGGGATGCTTGATTCATCAAATTAAAGTTCGACTAAACTGTCCATTTCCGCAAGCGCTAGTCAAAAGCGTCAGTATTAGGGCTGTACAATATCGTTTTCAGTTTAATCATTATTCATTTTCCTGCTTTCATTAAAAGTAAGCAAAAAACGCGCTGGCGAGAAATTTTTCTCTACCAACGCGTTAATTTTAATATTAATGAATATTTTGTTTTTTGAAGCTTCCGCCCTTAACTTCAGCTACATCGTATACGACAATAAAGGCGTTAGGGTCAATTTCATGGATGATTTCTTTTATTTTACTTTCTTCCATACGGTTAATTACACAAGTGATTTCTTTAAATTGCTCATTAGAGTAACCACCGTAAGCTTCAGTATAAGTTGCTCCACGACCTAATCGGTCACGGATGGTTTCTACCATGATTTCCGGTTTTTTTGTAATAATTTTGAACGTTTTAGAGCCGCTAAGACCTTCCTCAACAATGTGAATTACCTTAGAAGCAATAAAGTATGCGAGTGCGGATAAAATGGCCCCTTGTAAACCAAATACAGTAGAAACAACAATAAAGACAAACATGTTTAAGAACAAGATTAAATCACTTGTACCGAAAGGTAATTTTCTGGATAACAGTACAGCTAGCATATCGATCCCATCGAGTGCCCCACCATTACGCAAAGCTAACCCCATACCAAAACCGATGATAATCCCGCCTACCACGGTAATTAACAAGGTATCCCCTTCAATAATCGTTGGTACATGGTGCATAAGACTAGTGCTTACTGCCAGCGTCGCAATACCGATAACCGAATAAACAGCAAAGCTTTTACCTATCTGCTTATATCCGAGCCACACAAAAGGAATGTTAATTATTCCAATTAACACCCCTAGTGGTAATCCAAACAACTGGGAACCCACGATACTTAGTCCGGTTACCCCACCGTCAGAGACGTTGTTAGGTATTAGTACTGCTTCTAAACCATATGCAGCTATGATAGCCCCAATCATAATCAATAATACTTTAGAGATTATTTTTGGTGTGTTTAGTTTTTGTTGTTTCTTTTGAATCATTAAATTTCCCCCTTGGATAATAACTGCTAGAAAACAGTCTATAATAATTTTCACCAATTTGGCAAATAGATCGGCATTAATATGAAAAGGAGTTCTTCTAACTCGGATGGTGCTCATATCCATTCTTTCTTTTCTCCAAATAAACATACATCCAGCGGGTAAGAATGATAACGATTTGATCAATCGACTTTAGAAATGGGATTTCTTTTGTTAACGACGACAAAAAGAGGCAACCGATCGATTTGGCCGGCTACCTTCTCGTATTTTATCAGGCTATATTATTTCTCATTAGCGTTAATATATTCGGAAAGAATTCCCTCTACACGTTGCTTATAATCGTTCATATTATAGGTGGAATTATCGACTTTTTGCTTTACTATATTTAGACGGTTAAATATATCTTCTTCCCATTCCCTTCTTGCCTTAAGAACCTGAAGAGTTCCTTCTAATCCATGGTAACCCTGTTTTTGTCCAAATCCTTGGTTTGTGTAATATTCGATAAACCCCTCTGACCATTCTTTAGGTCTCTCCTTTACTGCTTTTCGGAAAGAGTGATCAAGATCGCTTTGTTCTACGTAAATTAACAGTGGGTTTAATTTCTCTACAATAGTAGCAAGTTCTATAACATAACTGATAACGTCTTCTTTCTTAGCACCATATTTAATCATTCCCATCGTTACAGGGTTCTGTATAAAACAACATTCAAAAACATAGATGTCTGGTCCATTCAAAATACGCTCAGTAAACTGCCTCCATCTTTCTGTAATCAGTTTCCTATTTTGATCTAGCGACAATTCATAGATATCGTTTTTAAACATTGCCTGCACTAATTCATTTGGGATACTTGTCCCATATTCATTTATTATTTTTCGATATTCTAGGAAGTATTTGTTGCCTTGGATAGTAGTATGGTTATTAAATAATTCTCTAAACTTTTCATGGGTCTTTAATAGTTCATCGTATTCATACTGTGTATAACAAGCGACTCCATCATAGTCTGCCGGATGATCCAAGTTCCCTTCTAAAAATAACTGAGAGTTCATGTTCTTCTCCGTGAGTATTTCATGAACGAGTTGAGCGGTTGTTGATTTCCCGAACCCTGGTAATCCTTCAATTAAAATTAATTTCGGTATCATAATAAAGTTCCTCCGTTCATTACTCTTTTGTTATGTATATTTGTTGTTTCCGGGAAGTTTCTTGATTTGATTCCAGCTTTCAATCGCTTCTTCCCGACTTTTCCCTTGATTTAGCGGATCAGCAAAAAAGTCACGAATGAACTGATTATATTCAAATTGTGGCGCAATGTTTTTCTTATAAGAGGGGTCTTTCTTTCGTTCTTCTTCCTCATACCATGCACCTACAACATCACGATATGTTTTTCCAACATTGTTTTTAAAGTAGTCTTGGATATAGGTAGAGAAATGAAATTTAGGGATAATTGTCTTAAAAAATGCTCTTACATCTTGGCTACAACGATGGCTTTCCGGAATAATTGTATCAAGACTTAAACTTACGGGAGACTCCATTATCTTATTCACTCTTGGTTTTATAATTGGTTTTTTTATCTCTCCCGTTCGAAGAAATGTTTCAATCCTATCGGAAATTTCTATCTTTGAGCCTGAAGCACTTATCCTGTTTTCCCTGCAAAACATTTGAAGTTCTTTTTTCAACCAATAGAAATCTATAAAACTTTGAATGTTAATATCTTTTGTTAGATTAGGTCTCAATACAACACATCCTTAATTTCTATATATATCCATTCTAGAATGTTCGTTCCTTTTAATCAAAAGAAATATAGATATAAACAACAAACTTCAGAAAATATGTGGCTTAAATAAAAAACAGCGTCAGCCATGGACCGAAAGAAAGTCCAAGACTAATGCTGTATTATTGAATGCGTATATTAAGATCGTGAAGTAATTATTTATTTAATAACAAGAAGACTACTATTAATAATCAATTGATTATTTCTATTTTTATTGCTTTCCCTTGAATCGGGTTGCTTTCCTCATATTGTCCTGTAGTCCAGACCTTTACTTTGTCACCCACTTCTGCAACGTAATCTATTTTCGTTGTTGCAAGTGTATAGATTCTTTCTACCTTTTCATTGAGTCCGCTTTTGGACACAGTTATTGTTGTCTCATCCTTGTTTACTACGGTAGCTTGAAAATCTTCATTAGTATCCACTATTTCTTGAATTCCCTCGTTCCTAGTATCGTTTTTGTTGCCTCCATTTGTTTCAGTAACACAACCAATCAATACGAATGACATCAGAAATGTAATAGACAAGATACTTAATAAAGCTTTCATAGTCAGCCTCCATATGATTACGTTATATGAAGATGGACGCAGAGCATGATAACTTAGTTCCATCAAAATAAAATAGTCTTCTTTTTTAGTTCTCTATTCCTGCAATTATATTTTCACCTTCATGAAACTATCCATCCGCTCAAGCGCTTGCGTTAATTTGTCCGTGGATACCGAGTAAGAACAGCGGATATGACCTTCTCCCCCTGAGCCAAACACATGACCGGGAACAGTGGCGACACCCGATTCCTTCAATAACTGATAGGCAAACGTCTCCGAGTCAAGTCCTGTGTGAGCGATACTTGGAAAAGCATAAAACGCCCCTTCCGGTACATGGCAAGGTATTCCGATCGACCGAAATCCGTTCACCAGAAGTTCCCGGCGCTTCCGGTACGCTTCTCTCATCTCATTCATCGACTCAAGGCCATGACGCAAAGATTCGAGTGCAGCAATCTGTCCCAGCACCGGGGCACACATTGCCGTGTATTGATGGATCTTCAGCATGGCTGCAAGCAGATCACGGTGACCACAAGCATAGCCGATTCTCCAGCCCGTCATTGCGAATGCTTTAGAAAATCCGCTGAGTACGATGGTTCTCTCCAGCATTCCTGGCAGCGAAGCAATGCTGACATGCTTCGAGTCATAAGTCAGTTCGGCATAAACTTCATCTGAGATGACTAGCAGATTGTACTCCTTAACGATATCGGCAATCGGTTGCCAATCCTCTGCAGTCATGATCGCTCCCGTTGGGTTGTTCGGATAATTCAGCATCAGCAGCTTGGATCGTGGAGTAATCGCCTGTCGCAATGACTCAGCAGTTAGCTTGAAACCCTCTTCCGCTCTCGTTTCTACCTCCACCACTGTACCTCCGTTCAAAGAAACGATCGGTGAATAAGCGATATAACTGGGTGAAGGAAGAAGAATTTCATCGCCCGGAGCAGTGAACGCTCGCAGTGCCAGGTCCAGTGCTTCGCTACTGCCTACTGTGACAAGCACTTCGCTGGCAGGATCGTAGCGAAGGTGGAAGTTTTTTTGAAGATAGCCGGCAATTTCCTCTCTAAGTTCGGGCAAACCTGCGTTGGATGTATAACTCGTTGCTCCCTGGTTTAATGCCTCTATGCATGCTTTCCTAATGTGTTCTGGAGTAACAAAATCTGGTTCACCTATACCAAGTGAAATGACGTCTTGATTGCCGCTACTTAGTTCGAAGAAAGCACGTATTCCAGAAGGCGGGATGTTCCTTACCTTTGGGGTAATCCAATTACTTAACATGAACCGTCACCCCTTTGTTCTTGCTACGTTCTGTCAGAGAACAGCTGATAATCCGGTCGAGTAATGAGCTGAAAGATATTCCCGCTGCGGCAGCACTTTTGGGAAGAAGACTCGTCTTTGTCATTCCGGGCAGCGTATTCATCTCTAGTACATAAGGAACACCATCCGACAACAGGATATCGACCCGGGCATATACACTGCACTTTAATGCTTTGTAACAGGTCATTGCCGTCTTACGAACCAACTGATCCAGTTCATAAGGCAGGTTCACCACCACCTCTTCCGCTCCGCCATCGTCATATTTAGCACGGTAATCGAACCATTCCGAAGACGATGATGTGATTCCTACCACGGGCAGAAGTTCCCCATCCAGAATGGAGCAAGTGATTTCCTGACCCGTGATATATCGTTCAATCAAGATCGACTGATCCGGGTCACTTTCAAAAGCCCTCATCACCGCGCTATGCAGCTCCTGTTCGTCGTTCACTTTTTCCATCCCTATGCTGGAACCGCCTGTATTTGGCTTCACCATTACTGGGTATCCCAGCTGCTGAACGGCTTCCGCTGAGTAGTCTTCCACACTATTCCAACACAGCCAGCCCGGCGTGTTTACTCCTTCATAGCGGAGGATTTTTTTGGACAAATCCTTATTCATGCACAGACTGCTCGCCAGTACTCCGCTTCCTGTATACGGTATACCTAGTGTCTCCAGCATGCCCTGTATCGTCCCGTCCTCACCGTAAACCCCATGCAGAGCTAGACAATATCAAGTCCCTTTACCTTCTCCACAAGTTCCGCAGGCTTACTAAATACAACAGGAATCACCTCATACTTATTACGGTCCAGATGATTCATCATCTCTCTGCCCGTGTTCAGTGACACCTCCATTTCGGAAGAAATACCTCCCATAATTACGCCAACCTTCAACATGATCATCATTCCTTCATCCCATTAATTTGTGCGCTGTTTTGCCAATAATCTCGATTCCCTTGCGGATATCCTCATCCGTCACTCTGGAGAACCCAAGCCGCATGGTATGCTGTCCCCCGCCATCGGTATAGAACATCTCTCCTGCCGTAAAAATGACACCTTGCGCACGACATGCCTCAAGCAGTTCTTTCGTGTTAAATCCATCCGCAAATTCCACAAACAAATGCAGTCCGCCGTCTCCGGTCAATGCCCCAAAAGGAACATGCTGCTTGCAACATTCCAGAGTCAGCTCATATTTCCGTTTATATTCCGCTTTCGCTTTTTTCAAATATTTATCTAGATTACCGTTGTATAAATATTGATAGAGTATCGATTGATCCAAGGTTGATGTATGAATCGTCTGCGCCCGCTTGATACTCTCCAGGTAATAGATCAGTTCCTCGTCGGCCAGCACCCATCCTACCCGAAGACCAGGGAACAAGACTTTAGAAAAGCTGCCTAGATAAATCACACTATTACCTGCACCGGCCGTTGCAATCAGCGGTGATACATGTGATCCCGAATAACGAAGTTCTTCATTAAAACCATCCTCAATGACCGGAATATCGTATCCCGCCATCAGCTTCATGAGGCCCTGTCTTTTCTCGGGGGACATAACAATCCCTGTCGGATTATGGTACGAAGGCACAAAGTAGGCACAATCGTACTCTCCTTCACTGAGCGCCTTCTCCAGCTTACCCAAGTGAATGCCATCCCGCTCCATAGGAATCCCCCTGATTCCGAAGCCTTTCAGTTTCAAATTCTTGATCGCCGTATGATGCGTCGGATTCTCGGTCAGGACCTGGCCACTCTTCCGGTTCAATGCGGAAAGCACAATGTTAAAACCTTCCGTAAAACCATTGGTAATCAGGATGTCCTTGCCCTTCATATCCACGCCCTTGTGCTCCATGTATTGGTGCAAATAATCAATCAAAGGCTTGTAACCTTTGGCATAGCCGTAGTTCAGCAGGACATTACCTTCCACGGCCATACGGTCCATGAAAGCCCGCTTTACATTGTCAAGGTCGAACAGCCCCTCATCAGGAGCAATACTGGTAAATGAAATCGTTCCCTTCTCCGCACGGATCCCGCGTTTCATGATATCCAGTTCTTCTGCCAGCAAGGCTTGGTCGTTCAAATGCTCTTTCCAATCCATCATTCGAGACGAGACCTTCATCGTGCCCGGTGCTGATGGGGCTACGTAATTCCCCTGCCCTTTAACCGCGTAGATAAACCCATCGTCCTCCAGCCCCTCATAAGCGGCGATGACCGAGTTGCGGCTAACCTTCAGCAGTACACCCATTTCACGTGTGGATGGGAGTTTTTGATTGCTTTGCAGTGCGCCTTTTATAATTAAGTGCTTCATATAGTCTTTGATTTGTATATATACCGGTCGTCCGGCAATGAGCTTAAAATCCTTAAACATCTATCATCGCCCCCATAGCTATCATGGCACAGTAAGCAAGGTAAAAAAAGAACCACGATCCCGGATTTTTTATCCAGTCGTGGTTCTTAGGTGTTTCCCTACTCTTTTATTAAAAGTTTCAGAAAATATGGTTTTAAATCAATAATGCGTAAATGTTGCGGTTTTTCGTTCGTACCGCATATGATAAGAGGAACGAGTGATTCTTTTTCATGAAGCGAACCGTGGCCTCCTCCGCCTTCATGTGTTGGGGAGCTTTTGTCAGCGAGTTCATATCCCGGTTTTGCCGTAACGACTAGAAAATCCCCCTGATGTGAATGTAATGCACCTGATAATCGCTGTAGTACGTCAGGGTATTTTCCATAAGACAATTTTTGATTCTTTGAATTTAATTTTAAATCAAGCACATCTAAATCTCGTTCAACTTTCCATTTTTGCTGATAGCTATCGACCATTTTCCCATTTGATTTATACTTCACTTCTTTATTTGTTTCTCCTTGCAATGCATAAACCCATTCGTTCTCCTTCCAAGATACTATATCAATACGGGGATCGAAGGTTAATGCATAAGCAAGATCTCTCAATGAATTTTCTTTATTAAGGTTGTAAACATAAGCCATCGTTTCATTTACGGCAAGTACAATATCTGTTTCGTCCGTAACAGATTTACCTTGTTTTAGTACACTGTATTCCTTAAGTAAAGAAGGTAAATCGACAACCGAATCGTTTTGAGCAGAATAAAGGGAAGTCATTCCGCTATCACCTGCAAGTATAAAAATGGTTTTATTTAACGCTTCCTCTGGTGAACCAAATTGTTTTAATAAAGAACCTAATTGCTTATCAAGTTCCTCTACTCCACTTCGTTCTTGCGGTCCTTTCTTATGTAATTTCTGATCAAGATCTGGCAAATAAACGAATAAGAAATCAGGTAATTTGTTCTTTTGAATCAAATACTTTACGGCTTCCATTGAATATTGATTGTTGAGACCCAGTCGTCCTGTTATACCTTCCGGCATATCTTTAACGTTCTCTAGTGGATTTGCAAGAGAACCTAAGGCTAAAAAATCTGGTCCCTTTACTTGAATTTCTTTTGGTAAAGAGGTAATACCTTTGAGCCAATCAGGAATCGTCAACCTATGATGAGACGCACCTCGGTAGATCAGGCCATTAATAGAACCTGATTTTAAACCATGCTTGGCCAAATCTTCATATATCGTAGGTATTTGCGGATTTAGATGTTTCCCATTCAAGTTGATTAGAGCATCCTGTAATACCTCATTACCTCCCTGTTTCCATATCTCCATCGGCCCAGTTCCATAATTGATTACTTTTTTCTCATCCGAAGAATACCAAGTAAGACCTGGTACATGATGACTGTTTGGGTATGTTCCCGTAATTAGAGAACTATCTATCGTTACTGACATCGTGGGAAATGAACTAACCATGTCTTTATAGTAAATCCCATGTTCCGTTAGATATTGAAAAGTAGGCAGCTTATTTTGTTTGATCCCATCATCAATGGCTTGAGACATTAAAGAATCGATCATGAGAAAGATTACTTTCTTAGAGTCTTCTCTCTTTATTGATTTCACTTGTACTAAATCTTGTTCATCAGGTTTTGCCTCTTCCTTTTGGCACCCAGAGGTCAACATAAAAACAATGAGCAAAGACCAAATTATTATTTTTCTCAACGGAGTCATTCCTCCCACCCGTAAGTTTTATAGCAACAACGCCAGAATAGGTGAGGTTTGCCCTGTGCAAAGTGTATCTCATTTCAGCCTTGATCATGTATGTGGTAATTTGGTAAATAATGAATGTGGCAAAACCTATGCATTAGCACAACAAAAACAACCGAACATGGTCCGGCTGCTCATTGATTCCATAAAGATATATCATTAACCTAAGATTTATTGATTACGAATCAGCTCTTGCCTCTTCCTGAACACATTTACGGAGCGTCTCCCTGATTGATGCGCGGATATCATATTCATGATATGTAAGAAGAGACATGGTTTCAGCTGGGTTGAGATAGGCATCTCTGTTTTGGATCTCTGCCATCATGCTCATATGAACACCCTGTTCTTTACCCGCTTCCGCATTTTTTGCATCGATCCGCTCCATAACTGGTTTCATCTGATCTAGTGGCACAACCTTGACTCTGCTATCTTCCTGTCCTAGCGCATCTACAACCATTTGATAAAACTCGCTATGCTTCATATTCATGCCGCAAATCGCATATTTGCCGCCATGTTCACCGTACTCCATCGCTCCGATCGTAGCTTCTGCTACCTGCTGCGCAGTGACCATTGCTGTACCTCCGCCAAGTACGGGAACGACCTTTTGATCTTTTACTCTATTTACAAACATGGACCATAGCGGCATACGTCCTGGCATCACACCAAAAATGTAAGGCAAACGAATGCTCATCACATCCATTCCTCCTTCACCTTCAAGACACGCTAATTCCTCTTGAAGCAATCGAGAGCGAGGGTAAGCATTTTGTTTCAAAGGAATGTCGGTCCACTCTTCTGCAAAATGCGCAAAATACGAGCTAAGTATGGCAAACTTTTTCACACCAGCTTGTTTAGCTAATCTAGCAAGACGCTGAGTAGGAAGTACATTTGCGTCATAAAAAAATTTCATTGCCGGAGCTTCAGGTAACGTTCGTTCATCTGCTCCAGCAGCATATACAAATCCATCAACGCCCTCTAGCATCTTCCGGATTTCTTCATCTGACATGTTATTGATATCCCCTACTCTGTGCTCAACTTCCCCAGGCAAAAGATTCTCTGTTGGCATGGGATGCCGCGATACAGTCGACACTGTATATCCTCGTCTCAATAATTCTTTAACTGTGAAATAACCTAGAAATCCAGTCCCGCCTAATACAAATACGTTCTTCATGAAGTCCATCTCCTATGCAGTTTTGTGAGGGAATAGCTATTCGTCATGATCTTCCCTTCTGTCCTTTACCCATTTTTGTAAACATAAGAAAAACCTCTTCCAATATCATTTAAAGGGATGTTACATTAAAAAGAAACCAGAAATTGGATTAACAAGGGAGGGTCTGTTATTGAATAATGATGAACGTTTAAATCGTTTGGAACAGCGAATCATGGAACTTGAAATAGAAGTAAGCGAATTAAAACAGCATAGAATATCGAAGAGAGTTACTACGGATACGGGACTTCCGTCCAAAACATTGATTGAAGGGCCTGTCCCCTTCGGTACATCATACGGTGAAACGAGAGAGCAAACGACACAGGAGAAAATCAGGCAAAAAGAAACCGATTGGGAACATCTCATTGCCAGAGTTTGGCTTCCTCGTGTATTCATGTTTGTCTTTTTAATCGGTTTAATTTGGGGATTTAAAGCGGCAGTGGATGGTGGTTATATTACTGAGGAAATGCGATGCATTATTGGTCTTCTCGGCGGTGCGGCTTTCGTTTATCTCGGTGCAAGACAACACAAGCATCAGCGTCTCTTGTTATCACAAGTGCTTTTGGCGGGTTCCATAGGGATCTTCATGCTTACCACATTCGCAGCGCATTACTTATATGACTTTATCAATGCACCCATCGCTTTTATTCTCAACGTACTTTGGACCCTATTGGGACTTTTATTCTCTTACCGCTACAAATCACAGACATTAGGCGTATTGGCCATTGTATCCGGAATCCTGACTCCCTTTCTGGTCGATAATAACAATCCTTCTACTGCTTTCTTTGTATGTTACGAAGTACTGCTCTACATTAGCGCCATGATCTTTGCGATCAAGCATCGATTTGTAACTTTACTCTATACCTCATTTATCTTGCTACACCCTGCTTTTATGATGTTTATGATTCTCAGTCTTGGTTCAATCTTCTCTGAAAGATGGATCGTCTACGGTGTATTGGTCCAGCATCTCATTCTTTTAGCTTCCATCTTACTTAGAACAGGAATTTTGAATCATCAACTCCGTGTACTGATAACCAGCTTTGTCTTAACCGCTGTTTGGTTCAGGTTAATCTTGGACTCGGACATCATTCTAATCTTGTTATCATTCACTCTGTTATATAGTGCGATCTCAGCTTACACCTGGAGAAAAGGTTTCAAAGATATATTACCTTATATGCTTGCTATATCATCCTACTCTTTACTTTTCTTATTGATGGAAGTTGTCGAAAATAAATGGGTTGTCGGACTTCTTATTATTGAAGGTTTTATCGCTCTTACTCTGGGTTTCATTATTAAATCATTATTCCAAAAAATAAACGGTCTTCTCATTTATCTTGTAGGATTTCTCGCTGGGATTGTAATCTTATTAGACGGCATGGATTCCCTTGCATCCGTTAATACCTTTATATGGATCGTGATCCTACTTACCTTAGCAGGAATTACGGTTTTATTGAGACATTATTCTGCTGAAAATCAAAATCAAACTAAAGAGTTGATTAGAGTCCTTTACTACGGACTCGGCGTACTATTCCTCATCTTTATAACCGATGTCACTACTGTACTCACACAAAATGTAAGTGAAAATGCTCAGCATTTAATCATTTCATCTACATGGGTGGGGTATGCCATCGCCGTTATAGCCTATGGTCTCAAGAAAAAAATCAAACAAGTTCGGCTTGCGGGTATCGCTCTCCTATTTCTAACTTTAATCAAAGTCATCTTCTTCGATCTTCCTACGGTTTCTATGATCATGAAGGCGGTCCTGTTTATCGGACTAGGCGGAATTGGTATATTGCTTTCTCGGTTCTTCTATAAAAAAGAATAGGATGAAACATCATAAAAAGGGTCTCTCTGTTGTAAAAGAGGCCTCTTTTTATATGACTATAAGAATTCGTACCCTCGCGTTAAGCGGAAGATAGGGGTTTGCTTTTTTACTCATTTAATCATAAGCAGTTATAAATAGTTAACTTTAATAATAAACACAGCTATGGACAACATAATAGGAAGACTCCAACCAAAATAACGGAGCGGGGAAGATACTTCCCTCTTCTGCTTTATAAACTCTTCACACGGGTCAAATCGTGTATACAGCCGCCTGCAGATCATGAAAGCGACAATAGAAGCAAAGCCTGTTATCAGCATGATTTCTGCACCGGGACCTCCAGGAGTAGAAATACTTTCAAGCATATCTCCTCTCTGTAGGTATGAGCTGACTACATAAGTCGAGTTCGTTATTAAATGCACGATAATCCCTGGGATAATCGAGCCTGATTTGATGACCAGTAAAGAGGAAACTAGAGCCGCCCCAAATAATTCGATCAGCCGGTAAGGATTGTCATGGAACAGGGCAAATAGAAAAGAGCTCATCACAGCTGAAAACCATATTCCGTGTCTGGCATACCCAGTAATGAGAACTCCTCGAAACAACAACTCCTCACATATAGGCGGGATAATCCCTATACTCAGTAGAAGAATACAAAAGGAAAAGAGCGAATCCGCAACTGGATATTGTGATGTTTTATAAGATGCTCCAAGCAAGACGGATACCACTTCCGTAATCTGGTGAAAAAACAGCAATATGATTTGACTGAGTGCAAAAATTACTATAGAGAGTAAGATATTTTTAAATGAAACTTTATGTAGCCTGAATACTGTACGAAGGGATATATGTCGGTACCGGCACCAGAGTACAGCGGGTAACACATTTAGTACAATTTGTCCGACCGCCACGTAGCCCAGAAATAAGAATAGATTATCGTGATGCGGGTTTCCATTCGAACTCATCCATCCAGACAGCATGATGCCGGTGACATAGGATACGAAAAATATCCATCCTGCATTCTTCATTGTCAATTTGTTGATCATGTGCCACATCCCTTATCATCTTAGCGCGTTTATCCTCCAGCCATTAGGTTCATATATACTCTAATCCGAGTTAGCTTATTAAATATTTTGTAATGAGTTTATTCTATATATGTCAGTCCAGGAAAAACAGTATATTGATCCACGTCAAAATGTTGGACCATTCTCATAGATTCTATTTTACCCTTAGTTATCACAAAATCCCACATCTGTCCTTTAAGCTCATCTTCAGATAGGATGACTTTTACTCTTACTTTTAAGGAATTCTTTATATGTTGTGCATCAACAATGGTATAGTCGATGATCGCCGGGTACATTCCGCCTATAGGTATCATATCAAAACCTTCAACGGTAACTGATCTAATCAGCTTATCATCTCTTTCATCGAAACCAATCATATATGTCCCAATAAGGTTTTTAACACCCGCCCAACTACTACTACTTAATTCAAGTTCCTGATTCCAAATATCATTTTGATTAGAACGATTGTTGTTATTAATGGTGATTGTTTGATTCTTTTGATCCCAGTTTACATTAGCGCCTAATGCCTTCGATATGACACTTATAGGTACCATAACTCGATTATTAACCATCTGGGGTGCTACATCTGATGTAATGATCTGATCATTAACTACAATTTTAATACTGCCTTTAGCAAAAGCTAGTCCAATGATGCTGCAAAAAGAACATAGAACAACAACAAGTGTGATATACAACTTCTTCTTCATTTTTTTCAGCCTCCTGTAAATAGTCGAACATAATAAATGACGTTACAGATTAGATATCGTTACATTTATTTTGATTTTCATATCCATTCTGTAATAGAAGGTTGTTCCCCAAAAGTAAAACTGCACCTCCGTTTGCTAGATGGTGTCTAACAAATGGGGTGCAGTTCATATAGGCGACTCTTTATCTATGGCATTTTCCCTCAACCACTCATGATTAAGCTTCGGATTATAGGAATGATTGGTTATTCTCTCATATTACTTCTCTTATTCATAAATCACTGTTACCGATGAAGCGACTCCCCAATCCCCGACTGGAGTTAACGTATATGCTGTGCCGGTAGTCAATTTGTCATTATTGCCAAGATCGAATACGCCCACCTGGCCTTTACGGCTCGAATATTTGTACGTGGCTGTCAGTACGTCACCGCTCGGCGATGTTAAAGTAACGCTTCGGCCTGAGAATAGCTCATCACCAGGATCTTGTGCAAGACTCACTTCAATCGACGTTTCGCTTAGAGCCTTAGCACTTGTAACCTGCAGTGGATCGAACGACTTCGCTATAAACGAAGCATTATTAATGTTGGCCCAATCAGAAGATACTGTATATTTAATTCCAGGGATTAAGGTTTCACCTACTGGCAAGCGGAACTTCGGCTCTTGCTTACCATCCGTTGATTGGGTGAACGGGACATACCTGGCAACGATCGGTTCGCCACCTTCCGGTGTAATCACTACTTGTCTTGCCTGCATAGAAGGGATGATCTGATACGTTTTCCCTCCGGCTTGCTCACGATCATCCAGCACAAACGCATTCGCTCCTCGACCACCGCTATATGCCGAAATAATATAACCGTAATCAACGACCCCGTTCTCTTGAAGCGCTGCAATCTCGAAAGTATCGTTCGTTACTTGACTAGCCGTTGTCATGCTTACCTTTGTTCCACTTCCCTCAAATGTTCCTGCTGCTTGGCCTTTATAGGTAAGGTTGTACACTTCCCCCACTTTCTGAACGGACGTCGGAACGATGTATGTTGCAATCGATCCTGTTTTCAGGCGAGGCATATTCGTCAGCATGAGTCCACTGCTAAATGCAAAATCCGTTTGGGCCTTGGTGAACACTTCATCCTCTGCCCTAAGTGGTTTATCGAAAGAAACGATTAACGTAATTGCATTTAGTGATCTTACGCTTTTGATCTGAGCATGTTCGGATGAAATCGCCTGACGAGCTGTCTGCAGTAGAACTGCCGTTTCACCGCGCGTTGCTGAGCTGTTATCTAAATAGAAAGCACTCATCCAGTGGATAACCGATTTTATATCCCGTTGCATTGCTTTAGATACAACCTGTACCAGTTCTGCATCCGATACTTGACTATGCGGATTGAATTGACCGTTACTCGTCTCCATTATGCCAAGTCCGGCAACCTTCGACGCATACGGCGCATACCATGCGTTCGAATTTACGTCCGTTAGTTCTGCATTCTCTCCTGTCTTGTCCTTTAGATGAAACGTTTTGTATACGAGAGTCGCCAATTCGGCTCGGCTAATCGCTTGATGTTCTCCCATTGAACGGTCTACATATCCATTCATGATACCGAGATTGTTTAATTCCTTAACTGCTGCTTCAATCTGCTGATTGGTAAGCTGAGCTGTTGTTGTGGCAGAGTTAGTAACGTATGTAACTGCATGTGCATGATTCGCGGTTAGTGGCAGTGCTCCTGCTGCTAAGGCAGTTATGGTTAAAAATGCGGCGATTTTTTTTGCTGTAGGTTTCATGTTAAAATCCTCCTCTATTCATTGTTGTTGCCTGTAACTAAAGAATAGAGGATAAAAAGAAACTCCCTAGGATAAAAACATTAACAAAATATAAACTGCGTCTAATTTTTATCGAAACTTATACAGTGAACCGATAACCGGCGCCCCACACGGTTTCGATATATTCCGGATTCTTAGGATCGGCTTCTAGTTTTCCGCGAAGTTTACGAATATGCACAGTAACCGTTGCGATATCTCCGCTAGAGTCCATATTCCAGATCCGTTCGAAGAGATCTGATTTGCTAAATACGCGGTTTGGATGACTCGCCAGAAATACAAGTAAATCAAATTCTTTCGTCGTAATCGCCACTTCTTCGCCACTCACGAACACACGGCGTGACGCCTTGTCGATATGCAGTCCGCGAATGTGGATTTCATCTTGTTCAGCAGGCTTCCTTTTCCCAAGTAATCTCTCATATCGAGTCAGATGAGCCTTCGCTCTTGCAACGAGTTCGCTTGGGCTAAAAGGTTTCGTAATGAAATCGTCAACACCGAGATTGAAAGTCCGGATCTTATCAATCTCCTCCTTCTTTGCAGAGACGACCAGGATCGGCACCTCTTTTACCTCACGAATGCGTCTACATAATTCAAATCCATCCAAACCCGGAAGCATCAGGTCAACAATAATGAGACCATAGTTTTCCTTTAAAGCCAGCTGCAGCCCTTCATCACCGGTATGACACAGCTCCACAGAAAATCCGTTGAGCTCAAAATAGTCCCGTTCCAGTTGCGCGATCGTTGTTTCGTCTTCAATGATCAAAATGTTAGCCATTTCCATTCCCTGTCTCCTCGTTAGTCAACCTTTTCAGTTGGATATAGATCGTCGTACCGATATTTGGTTTACTATTCGCCCAGATGAATCCCCCGTGCCCATCGATAATTTGGCGGGCAATGGCGAGCCCTAACCCACTACCGCCTGTTGAGGAATTACGAGATTGTTCTGCTCGGTAAAATCGTTCGAATACATGAGGCAAAGCCTCCTCTGGTATACCTCTGCCATTATCCTTGAACACCATTGTTATCCATTCCAAATCTGCTTGAAGCGTAATGCCGAGTCGCTTGTTTTCGTTGTCCATATATTTGAGCGCATTATCCACTACGTTGACAACCGTACGCTTTAATTTATCCAGATCCACAGAAGCCATAACGGGTCCAGTAGCTTGGTTATCCCAATCAAAGGCAACCTGCTTGTCCTCTAGATCGTATCTGAGTTCTTCAATGCTGTCTTCGAGGAAATCGACAATGTCCACCACTTTAAATAAGAAAGGTTCCTGATTTAGGTCGAGTTTCGAATATAAAAAAAGTTCATCCACCAACTTGTCCATGCTGACGGCTTTTGAATGGATGATATTCACATATGTCTCCATTTTCTCGGGTGTACTCGCCACTCCATCACGTATGCCCTCAATGTATCCTTTTATATTGGTTAGCGGCGTTCGTAGATCATGCGAAATGTTGGAAATGAGTTCCTTACGGTTCGCTTCATCTTGCTGTCGAAGTTCATTGGATTGCTGTAATTGATTCCGCATACTCTCAAAGGCTCCACTCAGTTGGCCCACCTCGTCGTTTGAACTCAGCTCGAGTTTGAAGGCAAGATTACCTTCCTTGATTTGTTCCGCAGAGTTCCTTAATTGATGTAAGGGTTTAATAAAGCTGCGAGTAATCCAGCGGAATAATAGCAGGTTGGCTATGATAAGTACACCGATCAGCAGTAGCGACATCATTGGCAACAGCTTGCGAGTAAGTTCTGCAAAAGGACTTCTTTCCCGAATTACAAAGACGCTTCCCCGCTTCCCATCCGAATACTGAAAATCAAATTTCGCGTAAGCGTAGAATCTTTCACTAATGTTAAAGGTGCTGCGGATCTGATAATTGTTCAGATCATAAGCAGGCAATGCTTGCTTTAGTTCCGGCTGATGAAAGGTCAGTGATTCGAAGATTTGGCTGTCTTCACGCCTGACATAGAGGCCCGACTTCTCGGCTCGAAGTTTCATGTCATATTCACGCAGCAGAACTTTATTCTGCAGTGCGTCCGGATCGTTTTTAGCTAAAAACTTCATCTCTTGGAAGATCGATTCTCCCTGTTCAGTCAATGGATTGACCTGATAGTGCACCTTATAAATATCACGAAAGCTTTGAAGATCTCCTGTCGCCGCAATCGTATAAAGACTTGCCGTAAGTAGAATAAAGAGCAAACTTATAAGAAACATGCTCGTAAAGGAGAGCAGCATTTTTAATCGAATCGACATGGGATCCCCTTCTATAAACGCTATTTATTTAGTTAGTGCAAATGTTAACACAACTCCAACTGAATTGACCATATATTGGATTCCCTAAAATTTAATTCATAAATCTTTGAAATCAACGCAAAAAGTCCCCGTAACCATGTGACGGGGAGAAAACTCAAAAATTCATTTTATTCTGGTTTATCGCTACTTTATCTTAAAAAATCCATGAACATCAGCATTTCATCTGAATAATTGGATTTATTAGATTCTTAGCAGTAGTCTATCCGAATCGGGTTGATTAATTGATAATCACTCAAAAAATCTTCGACTTCTTCCATGGATTTCAATCCATTTTGACAAACAAAAGTCCCTGCGATATGTAAATCAGAATCTATGAAGGCAACCCCCTCATTTACTTCGAATACATCATTTTCAATAAGATAGATAAAAGGTGCTTGTGGTGTAAAGTGAATGAGTACACTGTAGAGACTTGGGTCTGTGCTTTGTTCTGTATATTTTGACGTTTCAAGGCCTTGAGATTCATTCCATAGCCCTTGATTTTCATATTCATCTTTCGATTCATTCCTTCCAAATATCCTTCCAACCATAAAAATCCCTCTATTCTAATTGATTTTTTCTTTTTAATAAATGAATCAATATCTAAACACCACGAATCCAATAAATGTTTCTTTCTTTAACAATAATTCTCTAATAATAAACTCCGTTATCATTTGCTATCTATAAATAATCCACACTATAAAGCATTAATAACAACCCAACAATACACATGATCCACGAAGCGAGTGAGCTTGAACTCTTCGACACCTGATTTTGGATGAACTTTAAAGGCTTCTGCATTACTGAACCTAATAACATATATAACATGTACAAAATGAATGGCGGGAGTACCATGACTACATTATAAGCGAACAGTAATGGGAGCCACTCATACCATACCAAACCTGAATTAGTCATAAGAGCAATGGCAGTGAAATAAGGAAGAGCTGTCCCCACTTCTACAAGTGACGTTGTAACACCTAGAGCAATCATTGTCGAATTCGTTTTGGTTATTGGACTTGTATAGGAAGACTTCTTTCTTTTCGGAACATAAAAACTCCAAATAAACAAAATCCCACCTACAATAAATAGCATCCAACTGACCACGCGATTCTGTAAGAACGTAGAGAACACTTCGAAAAAGAATCCAAATCCTAACTTGATTGCCACACCTGCGCTAAAATAAAATCCAATGACTGTAAATAAATATACCATTAATTTTAAGCCTACTTTTTTCTTTTCAGTTAGAAGTAAATATACAGTGATCCCTATTGTGGCAGGACTAAGGGTATCGAGTAGGGATAATCCACCGATCATGAGTAACAGTTCAGTGTTCATGTGTGCCCTCCCTCCTCGGTACTTGTTTGTTCAACGCTAGATATAAAAATTCCGTAAGCCTGGTCCATATATTCAAGGACTTCCGATTTAATGGGGTATAACCCCAGTTGTTCAGACGCTAATGGATTTTTTCGCATTTCCCATAACTTATCGATAAAGGCGTCTTGACCTCCATACTCCTCTTCTTGTTTCTCCAGCATTCTCCGAATAACATTTTGCACACAAGGTGATGATAACGGTTCCTTACACGTATAGTATTTCGTTATTAGGCCAACAAGGGCTATCCATTCCATAGACTCAGGATTGCCCGCACTCATTTTCGGCAGTTTAGTCCATAGACCCAGTTCAGCATCCGTAAATGTCGATTTTCTATATTGATCAAGTCCTCTTTTATCTTGCAAAGATAACTTAATCAGTTGTTGAATTGCTTTTTCCTGATTCCCTTCTTCGACGGCAATGCCACTTACTAACGCACGTAAGGTTTGCTCCATTTCATTTAACCTTGATTGCTCTTCCAAAATAAATGTTAACTGATTGGCTAACCCATCACTCCAATTCCACTCAGGATCAGTTAACATCTCTTTAATATCTGAAAGTCGATACCCCATGTTTTTATAAAATTGAATTTGCTGAAGCTTTTGTAGATCTCCCTCTGTATATAGCCGATGTCCGCCTTCCGTTTTGGAGGAAGATACCAAAAGTCCAATTTGTTCATAGTAACGCAGCGTTCTCACTGTAATATTTGTTTGCTCTGCTAAGTTTTTTATATGTATCATTTTCCTATGCCTCCAAACTTCAGTTTACTTCCTACTCATCATGAAATTAATTAGATACCCTGCTCCAAGACCGATACATACTGCTGGCAGCGGGTGATCAATAAAAAGACCAATTCCTGCACCGATAATTACACATCCATATATAATCATGTCTTCTTTCTTCATGTTCCCATCCCCTTTTATTAAGCGGTTTCTATTCAAGGATTATCAATAGTGCCATTATAATGAATGACGTTACGTCACTTTCAAGCTTTTATTTCGAATATGGTCAAAAGCTAACCTATGAAAGAAAATGTGTTAACAATCAAGTGGTCGTTTGACTATCCAAGATAATTGGTTGAAATCTTTCGTCAACCTAATAACAAAAAAGCGCCTCAGGATTAATTTCCTGCGACGCTTCATATTCGGTATTCTTTTTATCATATGAGGAAAATTAAAATCTCGTTAAATTCAGTGAAGAGTCAAGGACTCGAAGTGAACGCTTTAGCTGCATAATATCTTCATAGATCGAAGGGAATTCAGGCAACGCAGGCATGTCCATAACTGGTTTTTTGTTATTTTCAATTGATTCCGCAAGCACTGCAAAACCATGTTGATACTTCTCAATTCGATCACTTGAAACATGATTAATATTGTTATCATTACGAGACGCAGCTAATAACATGTAGCCAAGATGTAAACTATCACCTACAGCAGGCCATAAAATGGTGGTTCGTGCATTTCTTCTCATCGATTCAGCAAAAGCATTATCATACACGAGTCTCAGCTGAATGAGCGCATTTTGAAGCTTTTCTTCGATTGATTTTCTAACCTCTATACTTTCACAGTTTAAAATGGCAACTAAAAGCTCACCTTCTCTTTCTACCGCCTCTTTAAAAACAGAAGGTAATCTTTTCGAAGCCGTTTTCCTCCATAACCAGGTAATGCCGACCATAGCTACCGCACTTCCTATGATAATATCAACGATCCGCGCAGAAATGAAATATTCGCTTGTCAATTCTGGTTGTAAAGTCGAACCGATTAACAAAGTGCTCGGTGTAATAAAGATAACAGCTAATGAATAATTCCGACCATAGATTAGCTCGACAACGAACTGCAGACTGGCTAGTATTAACGGAACCGCTACGTATTGAGGGTGCAGCCATAATAAGATGGCTCCTACAATAATTCCGATGATGGTACCCAAAGAGCGCTGTATACCTCTATGAAGACTCGCCACATACGTTGCTCCGCCCATAACCGATGCGCTTGATAAAGGTACCCAGTAAGACCGGTCGAAATGAAAGCCATATGCAATCGCAGCTGAAATAACAAGTATGATTCCGTATCGAAGCGCGATAAAAGGAGCATTGGATCCAGATGTAAACACATTTTTCAATAGTACGCGAAATCCTGTTTTTGTTTTGTAGTCCTTAGGATCTGTTTTATAATCAATTGCGTTTGTTGAGCTTATCTCAAAAGCAACTTTAATGTTAAGATACAGGTTTTTTAATGAAAGATTTAATTCGTCTTCAAATGTTGGTACTGCAAAACCTACTTCGTTCTCTTTTCCAAGCAACTGATCACCTATGATTTGTAAAGCACTGCTGAGTTGTTCCTCTACTTCATGTTTTGGCATTAAGGAGATATCAAGTATGGAAAGGAATATCTCTCTTGCCTGTGTATTAAGAACTCTTAATTTCTCTGTGTATGGTTTGTCTTTTCGTCCGAACCACTTCGAATTCATTAATGTACGATCCGCCTGTTGCATGAGAGAGGCCGTTTGGTGCTGCAGATCCGTAAACTGCGCGGTCCCCACGGCAGACAGTAGATTTGCCAGACTATAATATACCGCAGAACTTGCTTTACTCTCCGTACGGTGCGGATTCATAATTACCCCAGCCATACCTACCATCCAAGCAAACATTCCGCCAAGAAATAGAATGAGACTATTATGCAAAATCACATTCAGATTCGCTGTCATGGAGGTACCTACTGCATACGCAAGAACAAAGAACATTCCGCTCGGTCCCGTGATCTGAAAAAGAGTAAACATAAGGGTAGATAATCCCCCTACGATACCGAACATAAGCACCGTTAAAATTGTATTGTAAGAGCATAATGCTCCTAGCGCAAAGGAAACTGCCAATCCAAGAGCAACCCAAAATAATCGAACAGCACGCTGTGCGTAGGTCTCATTAGATACATATAAAAAAGTGAATCCTCCTATAGAAGCCAAGATTCCTAAGGCAGGATTCCCCATTAATACGCCCAGCAGGGCTGGTGTACCGACACTAATTGCAGAGCCTACTCCTCTAAACCAGTTCAAAGGAATAGGCTTTATTTGAAAAGCTTCTTTGTACATGGGTCTCTTTGGGAACGTGTGTTTAGCACGCCGCCGAGAGCTATAAGCATTATGATTATTCATCTTGTCTACCTCGATTCAAAACTATATATCCATATCGTTCGTTGCATTTTTCTCAATCTGTTGAAGTACTTTAGTAAAAATCGTTAATTCTTCATTTGATATTCCTTCTAGAACTTGTTCGAATAGATGTTCCAAATGAACATAGACTTCATTTCTTAGGCCTGTTCCTTTTTCAGTAATAAATATGAAGTAGGAGCGCCGATCTGTGTGATTCGTTTTGCGAATAATGAATTGACCTCGTTCCAATATATCTAGGATCTTCGCCAACGTTGCGGGATCCTTGTCTGCGATGGAGGCGAGTTCTTTTTGTTTAATACCATCATTTTCATACACTCTTTTTAGTACGGTCCATTGCTCCGGTGTAATAGAATAACTTTTCAGATGTCCTGTTAAAAAACGAAGTAAGGATCTACTGGTTTTCGTTATGGAGTACCCGTACATTTCTTCTGTGCTGAGATTCATCTGCAACCTCCCTTTCTAATTCGTATGTATACAAATAATATGTATGCTAATTAATTATAGTTAAAATATTAATAAAGTTCAATCCTTCTTCAAAAAACACATTTAGCCCCCTTGATCCTTCAAGGGAGCTAGTAATTGCAAACAGGAGTAATGTGCCTTCATTACATAAATAATTTCATCAGTTTGACGCCGCTGATCGGGCCTTATTCCCTGCTTCCATCCGCCCTCTGAAAGCCAATACCAAAATCATGGCGGCAACAGAAAGAAGTGTGCAGATCGTAAACATCGTTGAATACGAGCTGCTTTGCACAACAAGTCCCATTACAAGTCCGCCTAGAGAGAAGCCCAAATCATATGAGGACATAAAAATGCCCATAAGCACATATCTGGATTCAGAGGGGAGCACAAAAGACAAATAGGTAGTTAATGTCGGGTAGAGAAATGCCACGGCAAAACCGCTGAGTACCGCGGACAGGTAAACTAGGGCTCCTATCGTCTCCATTAGTGCGAGTAGCTGGGTTCCCAGTGCAGCACATAACAGCAGACCCGCTATTAGCCAGGTGTTCCAGCTGCCGTCTGACGGGATTTTTTTACGCAGAATGAATCTGCATAGAATCACAATGAGCCCCTGAATCGTTAAAAACACTCCCGCACTCGCTTCCCCGATCGATACCATGTACAGCGGAAGAAAGGTCGCAGTTGCCCCAAATACACACGAAGCAAACAACATGACAACACTACTAACTAACAGTGGGGTGCTGTGCCAGATACTGCCGAACGAACGCATCATGTCCCTCAGCGTATATGATTTGTTTTGCACCGTACTTTGCGGCAAATCCACCTTGTGTCCAATGATAAGCGGGAAAATTGCTAGACCGATCATCAGCACAGTAAACCAGATGTTGTTTGCATCTTCCCAAATTTGAATAGCAAGTATGGGGATGACCAGAGAAGGAACCATCGTAAACAAGGTATACATCGACAGACCTTGTGCCCGGTCTTTATCCTCCAGCTTTTCTACAATCCCTGCCTGCATTGTCATGGAGAAAAACGCAGTAGCCACACCCTGCAGTGCCCGTAGCCAAAGATACATTTCCACTCCAGAGACGATAAACAATAGCAGCGTTGAAGCATGTAAGATCAGCAGCCATTTCATCACACGAAGCGGCCCATATTTCCCTAGAAGCCCCGCCGCAAACGGTCTTAGGAGCATACATGTAAACATGTACGCCCCCATCATCAGACCAATTTCAGCCTGGTTTAATCCCGCAGCCTCACTCCGCAAGGGAAGAATAATAGTCAGCGCCGAATTCGCAGCGAAAAACAAAAAAGCTAACATATAAAACCGGATAAAAGAAAAAGATACCGGATTTAATTTTCCATTGGTAGTTACAGAAGAATTCAAAACATCGTCCCCACTTTCTTTATCTAGCAGTCAATCCACAGACATAACTGTGATTGGTTTTCACCGTTTATGGCAAACCAGTCATCACTTCTGCTAGGATAGCATAATTTAACTACTTAAATGAATTGGAGGAAAATCCAGCGAACGTCCCATAATTACTAAAATATAAATTTTAGGATACTACCAAAGATTCGTCTGCGAATGTAACAGCAAAAAATCCGCTGATCATTTTAGCGAGATCAGCGGATTAATAATTCGATTATATTACATTATTCTTTTAGTTGAACTCCGTTATAAGAGGATCATCGTTTCAGCTAAATAAACGCTGAAGTTCTTCTACTTCAAGACGGGTTACGGGCTGATAACTTGGACTTTTCACATATTGAAGGAAGCTGTATAACAACTGTCTGCCTTCCAATGTAGTCAGTAATTGTTCAACATTTAAGGCCCCCATAAGAACTCTTCCATTCAAAACACGGCACTCCATCAACATTCCCAGTTTATGGTTTCTCTCAAAATTATCAATGGTTTGAACCAGAGGATTCAAATCTTTTTCCAAGTGATCCAGAATAATAGACGATGACTGGGAGACAATACTCCACCACGGATAAGTCGAATATTCGTCTGTGGCAAAGTGCTCAAATATAGGATGGTCTTTTTGGATTAGCAATCCCATGGTTCCAACAGCAACCTCCTTGTTCATACTCTCAGAGATAGAGCGAAACATTGGATAGGACCAAAAATCAGTACAATAGAACCCTTGAACCGCATTCTTTATGTGATCAGGCGACGGGAAAAGCATGATATCTTCTCCTCGCTCAAGCAGTTCTAAGGCTTTCTCTGAAATCTCGGTAAACAGGTGCACCCCTTTCCAGTCTACTTCCAGCCCATTCGGGTAGATCCAAAGCTCATAGGTCTTGTAAATATCTGTATCCGGAATGGACAATCGCAGGATCACTTTTGTCATGGTCGAGACATCCGGCATACGTATGCTAAGATCAGTTAGAACCATATAATGCTCATCATGACTTGAAGGTATTTTCGTATTACCGTCCGCTAGATTGTTACCTTCACATTGCAACTCCCATTTGAGGTCAAGTCCATCTAAAGCCTTTTTCCTAAAGTAACTCAGTTCAATTCGAGCCTCGAAGAGTTCGTCAGCTTCATAGTTATATTTGGAGAACCTCGCTAAAAGAACAGCGTCTGAACAGAAAGTTCTCCACTCCTCAGGTGTAATCATTCCCTTTGAATCCATAAAAGCATCTAGTATGCCTACTAACGCAGTTCCCTGCCCGCTAAAATCTTGTAGATCAAGCAGCTGGAACCCGGCAAGGCGTTTAGAACGAAAAGCTGCTTCCAGCTCTTCTTTGTAACATGCTACAGCCAGCTTACCGGAAGCTGTGAAATATTTAGCTGCTAGATGCCCCAACCCCTTGGATTCTAAACGTTCGCGGAATATCTCGAAATTTTTTGCTTTTAGTGAACCTGTATACTTATCGATCTCCTCAAAATTGGGGAAAGTGGCATACTGACCTATTTCATGTGAAATGACAGGTACACGGGAAACGAGTTGCTCACTTCCAGCTTCAGCGGTAACGGTTTTGAAACCTGTGCCATATTGAATCTGAATTTCTTGTCCTTCCGTCTTATTGGAATCGTCTGAAACGCTGTCTTGCTCCGGAAAAATATTCGAGTCATAGTCTTTCAAAGTGTTTGGTAAATCTGTTTGCACATGTCCAAGAGGGGCATCACACATCGCATACGAGCCTCTGAACAAGCGATCTGTAGAAAACCGTACTCCGCAAAAAAATTCACTTTCATCCAAGATGTCTGGAGCAAACTGAAAGTTATTGGATCCTTCTGTATATAAATGACGGCTGTCATGCTCTTTATAAGCTTTTAATATCGAATTCAGTTTGTCTTTACTTCCCCACAGTTCATTCCCCATGGACATCATTACGAACGAAGGATGGTTGCCAAAAGCCTGCAACATTGCATAGCCCTCACTAATCAAGTAATCCTGCTCCGCTTCATTATGTGAATCAGAGGATTCATCTGTGATCGTTCCCCAAAATGGAAGCTCAGGCTCCATATAAATTCCGAGAAGGTCCGCAGCGATAAATGCAGCTTCGGGAGGACAACAGGTATGAAAGCGGTAGTGATTAATCCCATAGGATTTGGAGATGCCAAGAATACGAATCCATTCATCGACGTCTGTTGGTGCAAAACCGGTAAGCGGAAAGATCAACCCATCATTCTTGCCGCGAAGAAATGTTTTATGCCCATTGATCGAAAACTTGTCACCTTCCGCTTTAAATTCTCGTAACCCTGTTATCATTTCTTCGGAATCGAGCGTCCTCCCACTGGAATCTTGTAGACAAATATGGAGTTTGTAGACGTGAGGTTCATCGTCACTCCATAACAATGCGTCTTTACCTAGTTCGTATGTAAAGTGCAGATCATTTGAGTCGGGGGTGAATATTTGCTCCCCTGGCGTATGAACTGAACTATTATTTATACTATGAGTTGATACAATGATGCGAATCCCTTGCGGATCGCCTGCAAGTTCTGCCTTGATATCAAATGAGCGGTGAGCAAGATTAGGATACACTTGGACATTTTTTAGAAAAACACGTTCATAAAATTGTAGTTCCATCTTCCCAGTAATCCCGTTCCAATTAGTCTGTGTATCTTCTGATGTAAGGTGTCCACCCTTTGTTGGATAATTGGTATTGTCTACCCGAATCGTAATCTTGTGTGTTCCTGCGGTTAGTCCTGATGCAATTTCGTAACGATGAGGCGTATTCAAGCTGTTTTGTGTCCCCCATAGTACTCCATCGATCCAGAGGGTTGTTACTCTTGTTCTTTCCAGATGAAGATAACAACGTTTACCAGCCAAGTGATCCGGAATAACAATTTCTCTTGAAAACCAAGCGTAACCCTCAAATAAATACTCGTCAGTTAAAGATCCGACTAAAGCCACATCATTTTTTCTTCCTTTTTTTGCATGAGAAGTAGTGTTAGGCAAGGAAATGGTGTCTGTGTATGTGGTTAAGAGCCCGTTATCGGTCTTTTTTTCATCCAGATGTAAACTCCAGGTTCCCTCCAGATTCATTTTAGTTAGCATAATGCTGTCTCCTTTTAAAGTTCATTTGTTTATGTATGTAATCGCTTTCTAAATAGGTGTTAGATTATCAAATTCCATCTTAATTATAAACTTAGTTCGTATAAAGCTTGCTTTTTTCGGGATTCATCTTTATCAATGTAACTGATCTAACTAGAAAAAGGAACAGAAATAAAACGCTTCTGCTCCTCCTTAATTTAAGAGTGGTTCGCAAGATTTAGCAACTCACTTACGGTCAAGAACCGATATCCATCAAGAGCAAGCTCTTCCACTAGTATCTGGACAGCCTCAATCGTTTGAGAACGCTCACCATATCCGTCATGAAATATCAAAATGCTGCCATTTTCGATGGTTGGTCTTGTATGATCCAAAATATAATCGACACCGGGCTGCTCCCAATCTTTTGCCCCACCGTTCACTGTACCAATCGCGGTGTATCCAAACTCCCCAGCAAGTGCGAGGATATCCTCATTAACAGAAAAGTACGGAGGTCTGAAATTCATTACAGGCTTTCCTGTTAATCGGCGAATTCTCTCATCCGCCTTTTGCAATTCTGCCCGCACTTCCTCTAGCTTTAGTGTGGTTAGATCAGGATGAGAGTAGGTATGATTCGCGATCTCATGCCCAGCAGTATGAACTTCTCTTGCAACATCCTCAAATGCATCCATCTCCTGACCGATCATAAAAAATGTCGCTTTGCCATTAACGTCATGAAATAGGTCCAGCAGTTGTTTTGTATAAAGCGGATGAGGTCCATCGTCGAACGTAAAGGCAACCACTTTTTCCTGTGTAGACACCTTATGTACTATAGATAGCTTGGTCATAACTAGTCCTCCAACTTTTTTGGTTATATTATCGAATCCATTTCATAACTCATATAGATATTCTCGCTTCAAAAGGTCTTATCCTTTAACAGCGCCAGCAATCATACTTTGCTGTACTTGTCTATTGAGCACCAAGTAAATAATAACCGTCGGGAGAGTAGTGATCATAAGTCCTGCTCCAATAATTCCCCACTGTGTGATATAAGTCCCTACCATAGACATCATCCCAACCGTAAGGGTCTGATAAGATTCTTTGTTAATGAACGTTACCGCAAACATAAGCTCATTCCAGCAGGATAGGAACGTAAATATCGCCACTGTGGCGATGGCAGGGCGTACGAGCGGTAATATAATGGAGAAGAAGGTTCTATAAATTCCGCTGCCATCCATGACCGCCGATTCTTCCATCTCCCTCGGGATCCCTTTATAGAAGCTGCCCAGTATGAATACCGCCATAGGGATTCCAAAAGCTACATACGGTATAATCAAGGACCAATAAGTGTTTAATAAATGCAGATTCTTCAGTACCATAAAGAGCGGCAGAAGCGTCGCCTGAATCGGTACCATCATTCCGAGAAGGATGATTGTCATCGTTAAACTGCTGAGTTTCCAGTTCATTCTTGTGATCGCATAACCCGTCATAGAGGAAAGAATCAGAACAAGAAGGATCGAAACAGAAGTTACAAGTACACTGTTGAAAAAGTAAGTTAACACATGACCGTCTGATAGAGCCTTCGAGTAGTTACTCCATAGAAATTTGTCAGGCAGTCCCAAAACATCTCCGCTGTATATTTCACTATTATCTTTCAGGGAGAAAAAGGCCAGCCAGATCAGGGGATAGATCTGTACAATAGCAACAACAATTAAAAAAGCCTGTATTATTATGTTCCTAATAAATGTCGTTTTCTTTCGCAATCGTACTTCTGCTGTTCTCATTTTTCTCCCTCCTATTCTATCTTGAAAAATTTATTGATAAGAACAGTTACTACTAAACATTCCAAAATGATAAAGACGGAAATAGCACTTCCGTAACCATATTGGTACGTTCCGAAAATGGTCGTGTACATCAAGGTGCTCGGCACTTCAGTTGAGAAAAGCGGACCGCCTCCTGTCAGTACATAAATCAGATCAAACACCTTAAAGGCGCCAATGACCGAAAAGACGAGGCAAACTTTAAGAATGGGTTTCATTAGCGGTATGGTAATAGAAAAAGCAGTCCGCATGCGAGAAGCCCCGTCCATTTTGGCAGCCTCAAATATATCTTGCGAAATTGACTTCGCTCCGGCATACATTAACAACATGTGATAACCCATATACTGCCACAAGGTAGGTATAAACGATGCAACAAGCGCTGTATCCTTCTGCCCGAGCCAGTCTTGTGCCAAAGACGAAAGACCAACGTTCTCGAGCATTGTATTTAAAAGACCATAGTCGGCATTATAAATTTTGGACCACAGCTGCGCGACGACAACCGTCGAAATCAGTACCGGCAAGAAATATACGGTTCGGTAAAAGCCCTCTCCTTTGACAGATGATGCCAGGATCAGTGCAAGTAAAAGAGAGATAGGCAGCTGAATGAAAATAGATGCTGCCGCAAACAACAATGAGTTTTTTATGGATTTTAATGCTCGCGAATCCTGAAACATCTGAGTATAATTGTCCAGTCCAATAAAAGTACCTTTGGAGATGCCATTCCAATCCAATAAACTGTAATATGCGGAGACAACGATCGGAATTAATACAATGGTACAGAATATGAGAAGGGTAGGCAGGACAAATATCATAATGGCCTTCTTGTTAGAAAACACCGAATTCATGATGATCGTTCTCCTCTCAAAGATGTGGTCAGGGACAGTCCCTGACCACATCTCATTTGGGTTTATTCACGGATCAAAGTGTTAGTTCTGTTGGTTTAAGCTGTGCCATCTGTTTGCAGAATTCTTCCGGAGTGATGTCTTCTGCCAAGAGTTGAGCGATTAAGTTTTTGTGTGTTTCTGCAGAATCTGCTGGGAGAATATTGTCCCACCATGCAATAAACGATGTTGCTGTTTTCATGATATCTGCTGCAGAGGTGTCGAGTGTGGAAAGGCTCGAAGTATCCAGTCCATCAATATTCCAGCTAGGAAGTCCTGCGCCGGCAAGATAGCCTTGTGTTCCAAGTTGCTCGCTCAAATACATCAAGAACTCAACTGCTTCTTTGGGATGCTTCGTGGTGTTGCTGACATAAAAACCGTCTACGGCTCCGCCGAATATTTCCGTGCTTTTACCTTTGCCGTCTTCAAAAGTTGGGAAAGGGATCACTTGGACGTTACCTTTAACCGCCGAAGACGGATCTTCGATGCCAGCATTAACCCAGTTGGCTTGGAACATCATAGCTCCATTCCCTGCGTTGAACGCGCCTAGCATTTCATCATAACTCATGCTGAACATACTGCTGTTGAAGGCTCCTGCCTTAGCCAGTTCTTGCATTTTGGTTGCGGCCGCCACAAAATCGGGAGAGTCCCATTTGGATGGATCTTTAAATGCCTCGACCACGGCTTCATTTCCAGCCTGGCGCATCGCAATAATGTCATACCAGTACATGCCCGGCCAGCGGTCCTTTTCTCCAATAAGAGCCGGCGTAATGTCCGCCGCCTTCAATTTCTCTACGGCATCGAGTAGTTCCGTATAAGTCGTCGGAACTTTGGCACCCGCTTTGTCAAACAGCTCGGTATTCACGTATAGATTGGCAATGTGCGTATAAACCGGCAGGGTATATATTTTCCCATCCACTTCAATGGCTTCCGCCATACCCGGTCCCATCTTCGACTTAATGTCATCTGTTAAGTAACTGGATATCTCTAGAACATTGCCTGATTCGATATAAGGCTGCATAAAACTGCCGCCTCCCATACCGTAAAAAAGATCAGGTGCTTCGCCTGCGGCGAGTGAAGTTTTTACTTTCGTTTTATACTGCTCACCTGTCGTTCCCGACCGATCAATCTGGATATCTGGGTGTTCGCTATTCCATTTCTCGATGATCTCAGGTAACAGCTTCGCTGACGGATCGGTATTTCCTACGGACTGATCCCACAGCGTCAGCTTTATGGAACCGCTTGCATCTTTATCTGCCGATTTACCTTCGGATGAGTCGGAAGAGCAGGCAGCCAGGCTGCCTGCGATCCCCATTGCCAGAACGAGGCTCATTGACTTTTTTAATAACGCTTTCATTTTTTGACCTCCCTAAGTGTTTTTACGCTTCTAAAGGACATTATAGGGAAGCTCCCCTGTTTACTCCATTCAAAATACGCACATTCCCTTTTAAAATTCGAACATCTTTTCCTTCATAATTTACCGATTCGATATTCGTTCATAGACCTTCCCATCGTTTTCTTGAATAAGACACTGAAATAATGCGGATCTATGATACCCACCCTTTCTCCTATTTCGTATCCTTTTAAATCGGTCGTTTTCAGCAGATGCTCCGCTCTTTTCATGCGAATATCTGTAAGATACTCGACAAACGTCTGACCGGTTTCCTTCTTCATAAGTCTTCCCAAGTGTCCTGGGCTGATAAAAAATACAGCAGCGGTGCTTGCAAGTCCCACGTTAGGATCCCTCATATGATTCTCTAAGTACGCTTTCACCTGACTGATCAGATTACCTGCTTTGGCCTGATTTTCCATGTTAATTGTATTTGAAACGGTAAGAACGTAACTTTCGAGTATTCTTTTTAGTTCTGGCAGATTATCCGCCGTCAGAATGGAAACGAGTGTCTCTGTATTCAGCGTATGCTCGTCCTCAATCCCCCGCTCCATCGCTGCGCGCTGGCACTCCGTAATCACATCCATGGCCGCCGTGCGGAACTTCGCTTTACTGGAAAATGAAACGTCAAATATTTGTGTTAACATCTGCGCCGCTCGTTCTGTCGAACCGACGCTGATATAGAATTGCAACTGCTGAAGAAGCTCGGGCTTAGACCGGTAATGATCTTCCCTGCCCTCAATGATATCTTCGAAGCAGACCACCTGATTATGACCTACAAAAACTTTGTAATGAAGTGCCCTGTTAGCTTCTTGATAACCCAGATGCGCTTCTTGGATATTGCCACGCTTTCTCCCGATTCCGATGTTTAGGAAGCATGGAAGTGAATCAATGAGAATTAATTTAAGGGACTCACAATCGTCGACAAGATCACCGCCCTCGCTAAATGAAATAATCACCATTCGGTCCTGGGCTTCCGATAATATAATTACTTCTGAATCCTGCGAAAAAAATGCCTCAATACGATTTCTGCACTCCATTCCCAGCAGAATCAGTTGTTCCTCCGTCTGTTCCTCTGAGGATGAAGAGATTTCTATAACAGCTACCTGGTATGCTGCTCTGCGGTTGAACATAGGAAATGTAAAGTATTCGGCTTTTTCATAAATTTCTTCTATAGAAAGAGTGCCTTTAAGCCATTGATATAAAAATTTTTCTCTGAGATATGGAAAATTGTTCTCCAGTTCTTGCTTCAGCTTCTCCAGTTCTAGATCACGTCTACGTTCTTCATCAATTTTACGTTTTAACTGTTCGGTAACATGGAGTAAATCGGAAGCTCGAATCGGTTTTAGAATAAAGTCTGAAATTCCAATTTTAATACTCTGTTGTGCGTATTCAAATTCATCATGACCAGTAACGACGACAATTTTAATATCCGGATACTTTTTTAGCACCCTGCTGCTAAACTCAATTCCGTTAATATACGGCATGTAAATATCCGTGAAAATGATATCAGGTCTATGTTTATCCACCATATCCAGGGCTTCCTGAGCATTTGAAGCTTCGCCTACGATTATCAGACCTTGCTCTTCCCAATTAATGCGCATCCTAAGGAGATTGCGAATCAAATATTCATCATCCACAATCAAAACCTTCAGTTTTCCCATGAGGTATCTACTCCATTCGGTATAGTTAGGGTAATATGAGTTCCCTTCCCCGGTACGCTGTTAATATGTATACAATCCTTATTCCCATAAAATATACGCAATCGTTCCATTGTTCCCCATAGACCAAAGCTCTTGATTTGTCCCTTTCTCTCCGTATTCAGAATTTCATCAATCTCTTCTTTAGACATGCCAATCCCATCATCAGATATGGTTATTGTCACTATACCCTCCGTACTTCGTGAGCTGATTCGGATCGTACCTTTTGTTCCACTGGGCCTTATACCATGATAGAGCGAATTTTCAACCAATGGCTGTATAATCAGTTTTGGAATCGGGGACTGACAGCTGTTTTTGTCTACATCAAATTGTGCCTCAAACACATCTTGATAACGTACCTCCTGAATTTTCAAATAATTACGAACCATCTCTATTTCTTCGCCGACCGTGATTACCTCTCGTCCTTTGCTAACACTCAAGCGGTAATAGCTTCCTAATGCTTCAACCAGCTCGCATACCTGTTCGTTTAATCCTGACATGGCCAGTGAAGATACGGAATCCAGCGTGTTATATAAAAAATGTGGTTTAATTTGAGACTGGAGTGCATTTAGTTCCGCCTTTCGAATTGTTTTTTGTTCTTCCATCATGTGCTTTAGCAGTTGATCAATTTTTTCTATCATGTGGTTATATCCGTTATAAAGCTGTTCAAATTCATAACTATTGAGTTCTAAGTTTATTTTCATAAAGTTACCGCTTTGCGCCCTGTTCATGGAACGAAGAAGCTTGTGAATTGGATTAATAATACTGCGTGAAATGATAAATGAGCTCAAAAAGAAGATCGTTCCATTAACCACCAGCAGAATCAACGCCAGAAGTACAAGCGATTTATTGGTAGACTTCGTAGTATTGTGCGGTGTGATGCTTACAAATTTCCATTGATTCTCCCCACCCGAAACATACGAAGTCGTATATTCCTGTGAATGTAAACTCATTGTAAGGACTCCTGATCTGTTTTGCTGGAATTGCTGTTCTAATCTCTCTTTGTTTGTCGCAAGAATTTCTTTAAAGACCGCATCACTTTGATCTTCAGCGGAATCAGCTACAATGATCTCATTGTTTTCATCTAAAATAGCAATTTCAAGTAGGTTTTGACGAAGCAAATTAGAATAGGCCTGTACAAATGCATCATCTTTAATATTAATAACAAGAATTCCAAGGCGAGATGTATTGTCTATGTCCCGAATCAAACGAATGAATGATACGAAGTTTCCATCAGAATCACCCTCTGAAAAGGTTCCGCTGCCATTTAATCTCAGCATATACTTTCCTTTATTTTGTACCACTTGCTCATACCATGGAGCATCGTCTAAGTTTACTCCCGTAAAATTTGGTAATTCCTCTGTCCCTACCGAGAAACGATGGCCTGAATTATCAAAAATATGAACAGAATCAATCACTGGAACCGCTTGCATAAGATTATACAAATATGCGCTGACTTTAGACTGGATTTGAAGGTTGGAATATACATTTCCTTGCCTTAACAAGCTTTGAAGGTTAGGATCTGAAAATATCATTTTGGAATAGTTATTTACGTTTTCGATCATTAAATCAACGTTTGCCTGTATAGAAGTAATCGTTTGCAGCGATGCTTCATTTACTTTTTTCTGAGCTGAATTTGTAGTTATTTGATACAAGACCAAATAACTGAAACCCACCGTAATTAAAATGACTAGAAAATAAGAAAAGGATATTTTAAAAGCTAATTTTCTAGGCTTGTGGTGAAATAAAGATTTTATACTTCTTATCATCTGATTTGTCACTATTAGATCCCCCGCCTCTTTGTTATATCTCGCCTTTTTAAATATAATCTGAATCAACTACATAGCACATTATGAGATTGATTCATTATCAAAATAATAAGAAAAAAGCCGCCATTAGCGACTTTATTTTGTATGTATTAAGATAAACAACCTTTTAAATAAATACGATCTAATTCAGTCTCTAATCACGCATTATCTCTACATTCGTCACCCTATCTTTTTCGTCAAAATCAAACACAAGCCACTCACTATCAATAGAAATGAATCCACGCTCGTTGCCAAGATAATACACCGACCGATCAGGTGCTTGGAAATAGGTAGTTTCCGTTTCTTTGCCAAGTATAGATTCTAACGATAATGCATCCATACCAACAAAGTCGTATTCTTCAAGCAGGTCATCTACCATCCAAACGCGGTTTTCCGGCTCAGCTACCCAATTAACCATCGTAAAATGAGATTTTTGCTCATGCACCCATAATTGATACACAGCACCCGTGAAAATAGTTACGCATATTACCAGTGCTACATGGGTGCCCCAACTACCTGCTTTCCGATTAACCATATATAACGCAATCAATAAGATAAAAGGCAGTACTATACCGGTTATACTGACCATATTAAAGCTGCTATGCATCAATTGAATCCAGCAATAATAACCCGCGAATAAGACAATGAATAAAAACACATATACTCTCCACATCATTTTCACAGCGAAGCCCACCTTTATAAGTTCAGATCTTTGAGCTAGGAACAGTATAAGCAAGATGATCATATCATCGTGAACCTTTTATTATAAAAATAGCGCTTATGGTCTTCTTATATAGTAATGAAGGAATTCTAATGTTCGAAGACCACAAACGCATATTCAGCTCAATGCTCATACCTCTATGAACATCAGCCTTTCTTCAAAGATTCTTTCACTCGTTCTTGTACTGCTTCTCTTACTGGTTCTTTCAATGACTCAGCAAGATTCTCCTCTTTTTGCACTTTTGCCTGCTGCTTAAGTACACTCGCTTCCTCGGATTCCTCTGCCGCCTGTGCTTTTCTTACTTTATGAAGCACTTCCTTCCCTGGAAGGAAATGCTGTGTTCGTATGTAGCGGATTGTTTTGGTTTTGACTCTCATGACAATCGAATGTGTCTCCGCTCGGTCATCAGCAAGATATCTCACTCCGCCAAGGATTTCACCAGGCGTAACTCCTGTAGCCGCAAAAATGACATCGTCCTTGCCGATCATGTCCTCCATCGTAAGCACTCGATAAGGATCTGCAATTCCCATCTTCAAGCAGCGCTGAAATTCATCCGCATTAGCAGGCATGAGTCTTCCTTGGATTTCTCCACCAAGGCAAGATAACGCAGCTGCCGCAAGTACTCCCTCGGGTGCTCCTCCTGAACCCACGTAGATATCAATGCCTGCTTCGGGAAATGCGGGTGCCATGGCTCCCGCCACATCACCGTCGCTCAAAAATTTAATTCGCACGCCCACTTTTCGCAGCGTCTTAATAATGCTTTCATGACGATCGCGATCCAAGATCATGACGGTCAGGTCAGATATATTCTTGTTTAACTCTGCAGCGGCTTTGCGAATGGTCACATCAATGGGATCCTCAATACTCACTTTTCCTACGAGTGCAGGACCAACAGCGAGCTTTTCCATGTACATATCAGGCGCATGAAGCAGATTTCCTTTATTCGCAACTGCGATAACGGAGAGTGCGTTGTTAAGGCCCTTCGCTACAATTTCTGTTCCTTCCAGAGGATCGACAGCAACGTCCACTTCAGGTCCCTCACTGTTCCCAACCTCTTCGCCAATGTAAAGCATGGGCGCTTCGTCCATTTCACCTTCTCCAATAACTACGGTTCCCTTAATAGATACAGAATCGAACATGGCGCGCATCGCCAAAGTCGCTGCCTCATCCGCACTGTTCTTATCACCTCTACCCATCCAAGGAGCTGAAGCCAGTGCTGCTAGTTCTGTTACCCTAACGATCTCAAGCGCCAATTCACGTTCCACTTATCTACACACCCTTTCACCCGTTTGAGACTTATGATAATAGAAGTAGAATCATAAATCTACCAATATGTTCCTTATTTTGCATTTAAATGGATGAATATTGGATGAATATTTCTTCATACTTTTTTAATATATTTATCTGTTTTCAGAATCACGATACCTCTTGATCTTTAAAATCCAATTCTAAACTGCTTACTTTTATGTAAATAGTTTAATAATAATAGACAGCTAAACTTATTCATTCTTCAGGAGGTTACTATGTATACAGAATTGGAAGGCAAAACAGTCATCATTACAGGTGCATCTACAGGATTAGGAAAAGCAATGGCACTAAGATTCGGCCAAGAAAAAGCAAATGTGGTCATTAATTATCATAGCAAAGAAGAAAACGTGAAAGAGATCATTCAAGAAATTGCCCAAAATGGAGGTCGTGCGATTAGCCAGAAAGGCGACGTTTCTAAAGAAGAGGATATAAAGGCACTTATTCAAAGTGCACACGAAAGCTTTGGATCAGTTGATATTTGGGTCAATAATGCGGGAATTGAGAATGAAGTTCCGTCCGAAAAAATGACACTAGAGAACTGGAAAGAAGTAATTGATGTAAATCTGACCGGTACATTTTTAGGATGTCGTGAAGCAATCAATTACATGCTGGATCATAAAATAAAAGGTAAAATAATTAACATATCTAGTGTTCACGAGCAAATTCCATGGCCTCATTTTGTCCATTACGCAACTAGCAAAGGCGGTGTCAAATTAATGACCGAAACGCTAGCACTAGAATTTGCACCTAAAGGCATCCGAATTAATAATATCGCGCCAGGTGCTATAGAAACCCCTATCAATGCGGTGAAGTTTGCAGATCCAGAATCGAGAGCTGCTGTTCAGGATCTGATACCGATAGGTTATATTGGGAAGCCGGAAGAAATTGCATCCGTGGCAGCTTGGCTAGCTTCGAATGAATCAAGTTATGTCACCGGTACTACCATTTTTGCTGACGGAGGAATGACGAAGTACCCTTCCTTCCAAGGCGGTAACGGTTAAGTTAACGTTAATGGATTCCATTTTAACGCACATAATTCACATAATTCACATGAAAAGCTCTACAGAATAGATAGATATATAACTTGATCTTCCTTCGAGTTGTATTCTTATAGAAGTGAGATTTGCTCATAACAGTTGGAAAGTATATGTGGGGTACGAATAATAACTATTAGTAGTTATTCGTACTCTTTTTTATTCTATCTTTATCGATCAGTTCCTCGTCAATTATTTTTTCTGCTTCTCTTTCTATACTATCAAATCTTTGTAAGACACCATTACCATCTATTCCTGTAAAATAAGTTCCTAGGTAGCTTTGTTTTCTTTTTTGCTCATTACTAATCCTCCAACCAAATTTCATCTTCATAGAACACCTACTTGCAACCTTTGTAATTATAAGTGTTTAATAGAATAACAAAGACCATTTGGGGCTTCTATATAACTTAAAAAATATGTTATGATCGTTGAATAAGGAGAGGATTTTATGCGTAAAAAGAAAACTTGGATCATCCTTCTAACTTGTTTCGTTGTGCTTTTCTTCGGAGGAAAGTGGGTATATAATACCGTCATCCATACGGCTGCTAATCAAATATCGGCAGAGCTTGCTAAGCCGGAAGTAGAACAAGCAATTAATCAATTAAAAGAACAATATTTAACAGGTGACTCCAAAAATATAACAAACGATTTAAAAGATATAATAAATAATGATACCAATGATATAACGAAAGATGATACGAAAGATACAACAAAAAATAGTACGAAAGAAAACTCAGTTGAGTCCTCAGATAAAGAGGATACGGTGTTTAAAAGTCAAGATGAAGCTTTAAAATTCGTTGTCAGCCGAGTATCCGTATCCGATATAAAATATGTCAAGGAGATCGCATCTGAAGGGCTGACCGAAGAAAACAAAGAGAAACTTCAAAATATGGCGCTTGAGAATTTCACAGTTGAAGAAATTGAGGCTGTACTCGAAGCGTTACAATAAAAATTCATACGAAGTGATACCAAGTCAAAAATTAAATGAGCAGATAAAAAGCAACCACACCTTAATAAAGTGGTTGCTTTTTACGTTTACTTTTGTAGCTTTTTATAAGATATATAATGTTACCGAATGGAGTTCATTAATATATACTCACGATCCAAGGGGTTATTATCTGAGAATAAATCCGGATTTGTTTCGAGCATTTCAGTGATGATGTTGGCAACCTTAGCTGCATCGCAAACCCTAACAACGGCATCTCCAAGCTGTCCCTTATACATCGCACCGTTATTTTCAAGAACCTCATCTACTTTCCAAAAATGCTCTGACCACGATAACCCACAATGTCTGCGGGACGGTACAGGAATTTCGGTTCCATCGGGTAAAACGGTGTAAAGCATCTCATGGGCATCCGTTAATCTGCCTGGTATGTCCACCCACTCTTCTACTCCATGAATAAAGGTGTTGCGTTTTAAATCGACCCCAACTAATAATATGGTCGCCTTTCGGTCGAGCAATTTCCCCCAGGCGGAACCTCTAGCACATGGAGTATCAAAACGATGATCGTCCTTAGTGAATTCTATAGCATCCTGACCTAATGCGGCCACCGAATGAGTGGGATGTAAGGAACGCACGACATCTTGCCGTTTGCGGAAGAGATCAGGCAGGATTCCAACGCAGGAAGGTGACTGTTCAACGTTAAATCTTGGATTATCTCCATTTATGTAAGACCATGTGTGGGTAGGCAACACCAATAGACCATCCTTCATATACTCTGTAAACGCATCCAAAGCTGTGTCCGCACCGCCCTCGACCGGCCCGATACTTTTCATCGAAGAATGTATCAACAACGTACCTTTCCTATCAATGTTCAGCTGTTCTAATTGTCCCATTAAACTTTCTACCGTGTACATATTTATCCCCCTCTCTGTGGGCTATTATATCAAACTTGCAGTACGGCGGTAATCTTTACTTAGGACACATAACCGAATCCTAGGATCGTAAATCGCTTATTTTCCTGTTTATCTTCCATTCTAATCTCAACCGTATGCTCGTCAGTGTCCTGTTCATCGTATAGTAAAATGGCATTACAGTGGGTCCAATTCACCTTATGGGGATCTGCTGTCCTCACCCGTTTACCATTGACCCATATACTTGCACATCCAAAATCGGCACTTCCCGAGTCCTTAAAAACCATGATAAGCCGTTTGCTTCGTATGGTCATCTTAAAATAGTGTTTGTCTGATGTGCCCCCATGCATCCAATTATTAGGGAATAATATGGTACCAAACGAGTGATCATCCATCTCTGCCTTTTGCAGATCGGTATCAATCTCCTGAAATCCACCCTCATCAATTACAGCAATACGGTCGCCATTCAGGCGATCCAGCAGTTTTATGCCTACAAAATCATTTCCAATCAATGGAGGCTTCTCATTTGTGTAATCTTCTTTGTCAGGAGTAGACCGGTCGACCTCTTCAAATAACTTTCCTAGACAATCGCTCATGATCTTATGCCCTGCATTCGTTGGGTGATAAATATCGTAGAAAAATTGCTTTTTAGAAATGACCTTTCCTTGTTCCTCGGTCCATTGAAACTGATCTACTACGGCATCCTTCACACTGACCATAGGCAGATGATAATGCCAGCCGACAGGAGCGAGCCGATCTTGAAGATTCCAGTCGCTCTCAAACACACTGAACAATAAGATGACCGCTGGCTTGTTCTCTGCACCAAGTGCTTTGAGCACAAGACTCTCGTAACAATTCCCTTTTGTCTCATCGTCAGCATCATTAACAGCAAACTCTATGATCACGATATCCGGATTGGCCCTGCCATCTCGCAGAACATCACGTTCATAACGGACGATCCCAAGCTCTGAGGATGTACCGCCTACTCCTGCTTTGATCAAGCGAATGGAACTCCCATCTTCTCCAGCGAACATACGCTTAAATAGATCATATGATCGATAAGCATAACAATTTAGATGAAGCGGTTCAGCTCCCGCTCCGTGAGTAATTGAACCCCCAATGAAAGCCATTGTGACAGGCTCGCCACGTCTCGCTTTATCAATCGCCTTTTTCAATCTATAAGTATTGCCTTTGTTTAAAAGCGACTTATCTATCATATTACGATAGGCTAGTGATTTGAAATCAATTGGAGGCTCATCCGAAGATGGAGGAACTTGATGCGGATCGCGCGGTGCTGTCGGACCCTTGGCTTCATTCATCGATCCCGGTGTAGGGTTAAACATGAATCATCATCCTTTCGCTTTCATCTTCAAAAGAGAGCTTCTAAGTAGCATAGAGGTTCTTCAGTATGCCGAATTTTTACGTTCACCGCATCATTGTAGCTCTTATTTCCAGTTACATCTACCTGTCAATAATGGTTGAATGATGAATCTACCACATATCAATAATTAGACAGGTTGTTGTCTTCTCTTGCTTGATTGTAAACTCCTTTTGTAAACGCATACAATATTCGATTATCTAATTGCTTTGTACTCCAAAATGACGTCACTGGATAATCACAGAATGGAGGTGATCTTACATATTCAAGCAGCTAGTCTTACTTACTGTCGAACGCAAAATATCATGAAGGAGTTGACTTATTAATGCAGAGGAGAACAATGATCTGGACAGTAAAATACTTATTGGTAGTAACCCTTATAATTTCATTATTGCTGAACGGACAAGTGGCAAATGCATGGGCAGGTGTGCCTGCATCTAAGCTTCATGTTAGTGGGAACCAGCTGGTAAACAGCAGTGGCCAAGCGGTTTTATTAAATGGATGGCATCAACCAGGGGGCTCTTACTGGACTTACCAGGGTAGTAATTACTATTTAGATCGCAACGGTGGCAACCGTCATGCGGCGATTTTAGAATATTTAAAGGATATTACGAATACATTTACCGACACTTCTCCGAAATATGGAAACAGCCATGGATGGTATATGAATCAGGTCCGCCTATTTATCGACAAAGAAGATATGGGTGATGTTGCAGCAGGCACATACAATTTTGCTGGTGCACAAGCATTTACGCAAAATGTCCTTATCCCTTATATCGAATATGCCAAGACTAGAGGCGTTTATGTAACGATTGGACTCGATTTCACACTGAAAGACAATCAAGCAACCACGCAAGCAAATCTCGATAAATTCAATCAAATCTGGGGCTACCTCGCCTCTGAGCCGAAGATTAAAAGCGCAGATAATGTGATGTTTGAACTCGTTAATGAACCCGTTCTGTCATATGCTAACGGAAAATGGGGAGGTCATCCCAGCCAATCTGATTTTGTAGCACACTGGGGCGCACTTAATGACTTTCAAAATTCGATGATCTCGACAATCCGAAGCAAAGGTGCAGATAATGTGATATGGGCGGCAGGCTTAGGCTGGGATCAGTACTATCAGCTGTGTGCATCTCACCCACTAACGGATCCACTGAACAACATTGGGTATTCTGTTCATTGGTATCCAGGCTACGGTGCCAAAGATGACTATACAACCTTGCAACAGCAATGGGATACCAATATCAAGCCTTGTGCTGATAATTATCCAATTAACATTACAGAGACGACTTGGTTCAAAACACTTCCTGGAGACTCTTCCTATTGGGAGCTATTCAATGGTTCAAATGAAGGTTTTGGCAAAAACTCAAAAGCGATCTTCACGACTGCAGGAAATGTGAGTATTGCGGTTCATATGAACGGATTTTTGCTGGGCACAGGCCCAAGAAGTACTTTTGCGGACCCAACGGCTGGTTTGTTGTATGACGGAAATACTTCTCGGGATGGCATGGCCCGCTTCATTTTCGAATGGTATTATGAGCGTGCGCAGATGAACCCTTGGAATGGGATCTGGAACGGAATTACATCCGGAAACACATATAAACTAGTGAATCGAGCTTCCGGTAAAGCCATTGACGTGCCAGGAGGACAAAACACAAATGGACTACAGCTTCAGCAGTGGCCTGATAATAATGCAACAGCACAGCGCTGGGTGGTGCAGGACCTAGGCACTTACAACAACTATTACAAACTCGGAAGTGTAAGTTCATCCGATAATAAAGTCATGGATGTACGAAATGGAACGAAAAACAACGGGGAAGCGATTCAGTTATGGGAGGACTTAGGCAATACCGCGCAACAGTTCAGATTAATTAAGCTAAGCAGCGGTTATTGGAGTATCCTTAATGTGAATAGCAATAAGGCTGTAGAGGTAGTTGGGTCCTCAACGGCTGACGGAGCAAAGTTGCAGCAAAATCTTTATCGTGGCAATCTTAATCAACAATGGCAATTAATTAAAGTAGATTGAGGAAATGATTTGGTTTGTAAAGATCACACAATGGAAAACGTAAATAAATACAAAGAAAATAACCGGAACCGAACCCCAGTTCCGGTTATTTTTCTATTTTACCTAATAGGCTTTACGCACCCATTCGAGAAATAAACAACTGATGTAACTCACTTCTCTTTTTTTAGTATCCAAACTCCATAGGGTTCCGTTTGTATGGCACCCGTCTGCTTGGAACCAGAGAGTAGCTCTTCCGCCTCAGCGCTCAGTATAATTTCAGCCGGTTCTCCACTGTAATTGAGAAGGAATACCAGTTCTTCCTCTGCATCTGCACGAACAGCCACTTCTACAGTAGAGGGAGCTTGGCACCATCCAGCTAATGGAGATTTCACAGGCAATCGCCCTATAAGTTCACTTGCTAATGCTAAATCAAACGCTGCACCCCAATAGTAGACAAGTCCCTTACCTATGCGATTGACGGTCAAAGCCGGCTTCCCATCATAATAGCTTGATGAATAGTGTGCTAATACCTCTACCGTATCGGATTGAACACGTAAGATGTCGTTGAAGTTTGGAGCTGTAAAATCAATATCTTGATCTGTAAACTTCACTGATACGGGTGATGCAGTTCCATTTACCATAGTGAAATCCTCAACATGTATGCCACACATCTCGGCTACTGGGCCTGGAAGCGGCTGCATGCGGCAGTGTCCGAATTCATTTTTATACCCTGTTCGGCAGCCGAATATAACAATCCCGCCACCCTCTACATATTTCTGTAACATCGCAGCTGTGCTGTCCCGTAGAATTGCTGGATGTGGGTAGATCAGTACTTTGTATTTGGACAACTCCGATTGTTGTTCTGACTCCATACCTGGCCGGATCATAAAGATATCAACAGGAATATGTCCGTATTGCAGAGCTTTATACCAGCTAAGCTCACTTTGCTTGGTCAAAGGACCATGCCACTGATCCAGCTCCCCATCCCATTCATTATCATAATCACGAACTAAAGCAACTTCTGCCACATTATGTTTACCTACAATTCGTTGTCCAACCTTTTGCAGCTCTTGTCCAATATGACTTGCTTCCGCTACCCGGCGATTCGGCTGATTGTGATAATCATTGATCCCATGCCAGTAAATTTCCGTACCGAACGTTGCCGTTCTCCAGCGGAAATACAAGATCATGTCCGCTCCATGAGCGATGCTTTGGTAAGTCCATAATCGCATTTGCCCCGGCAATGGAGATGGCATCTCCATTTTGTTCACCCATCCCCCAGGTCCAGATTGTTGCTCCATCACGCAAAAGTTCGGTGACATGGATCTGACGTTGCTTAAAGACAAGCTCCACTTACGGTCCAGTAACGGCTTATCTCCAAGGTCCGGATAAATGGTGCTGAACTGAGGATAGGAATCATAAGAAAAGAAATCAAGCAGGTCATCTGTCATCTGATGGCTGTCCAAATGTCCAAACACACCATTTGTTGTCACCCAATGATTAGGTGCTTCTGTTCGGAGTATATCTGCCTGCAGTTTTGCAAATGAGATCGTATTATCGGAAATAAACCGTTTTTCATCCAAAGCTTGATGCGGATTCGGTGAACCAGATACCGTGGGACGAGTAAGATACACCTGTTCCCAACTGGTATACGTTTGGTTCCAAAATACAGTACCCCATGCGGAGTTGAGCTGCTCTAGCGTATCATATTTTTTCTGCAGCCACTGACGAAATGCAAGATGATCTGCTTCCGAGTAGAAAACATTAATCTCGCAGTTGAACTCGTTATCGATCTGCCAGCCTACAATGGCCGGGTGATCTTTATAGTGTTGTGCCATCTTTCTAGTGATTCGTTCACAAAGTTCCAAATACACGGGACTGCTGTAGTTATAGTGCCTTCTCTGTCCATGTTGGTATGTAACCCCTTCCATAGATACGTTCAGTACCTCAGGATACTTATGAGTAAGCCATGCGGGCGGTGTAGCTGTCGGGGTTCCCATAATTACTTTTATACCGCTTATAGCTGCCTGTTCTAGAAAATCGTCAAACATCGTAAATTCAAACTTACCTTCCTCTGGTTCAAAGATGGACCAAGCAAATTCGCCAATTCGAATGATACTAAATCCCATCTCTTTCATTCTTCTTAGGTCGTCTGTCCAAAGTGATTTGTCCCATTGTTCTGGATAATAACAAGCACCTAGGTGAAAGCGTTTTAACGATAAAGTTTTGGTCATGGTACATTTCTCCCTCGCTAGAAGTCGTGATGCTAATCTTTGCTTTTTTACCTGTTCTTTGCAATACATAGATTACCATATCTAAAATTTATTGTTTTGACTATTAAACCTTTCTTATCGAGTCTTTCCACATAAGATCTGCAGGGGGCAGTTCTTCACTAATCGACATATAAATACGGTCAATCCTGAGTTCGGACTTTCTCGCAAGGATTGAAAATAAATGATCCCCCATCGTCAGTTCCAAATCGGAGATGTAGCACCAGTAATATAATTGAGCCGTGTTATAAGTATGAAGTTTCCCTTTACTTAGCTGCTCAGATAATGGTTTCACAATGCCGTCCAACGACAAATAACAAGAATCCGATTGATCATTATAATGACGAAGAAGCAGCCAAATATGATACGTTCCAGGAGTATGAATCCGTATTTGGTAGTTCATAGCTGGAGCAATCTTCGGATCTTCCCATAGGATACCAGGTTTAGGAACATGCATAGCAAGCCCCGTTCTGCCATTGGTTTCGGCCTGTAAGTGACTCCAAGAAAGAGCAGTCCCGTCCATACTTGACGTGAGATAAGCATTTTCTGAATTTTCTAACACATACTCCACCTCGATCGCAACAACACCATTTGTTTCTAGAAATTTTCCTGCACCAAATTCTTTAATTATATCTTTTCTAGAATCTAGATTAACACGGTTAGCATAGCGCTTCTTACCAAGTGATGCCTGCGGTATATTTACACCTTTCAAGAAAACATTGTGAATCGTTTTGTAAAAATCTCTCGTTGCATATAGTACATTCGGAAGAGGTACTTCACTCTCTTTTGTCTTATACAACTCATTACATAAGCGCTCAACTTCATTCCACTCTACGTCAGGGGATTCGAAACCATGTTCAGAAACCGGTATGTGATTATACCAACTGGTAATCGGACCTAAATTGGATGCGATATTCGGCTCGTCTGTATAGAGTACCATCTTGCTGATCGTTACATAATGATCAACCATATACAGCTTTAAAACATGCATACCTGCAGACAAGTAAGGGAGTTTAACCACCATTTTTTCTCCATTATTAAAGACGGATTCCTTCCAGTTCCCCATCCATTCATCACGGGTTTTTGATTCGACTATAATAGGCTCGGCATCATCTATTCCAATTTCAAACCGAATTCTCCCTGTAGAATGTAATGTGAGAAATCGATGTATCTCTAGTGCGAACTCTCCGCTCTCTTTTAATAAAATGTCGTATCCTAAAAAAGGATGTTTCTTCACCTCTCCATCAAGTGGTTGTAAGCTTGCGTTCCAAGCCATCACCGCTGCACCTTCATATCTTCCGATCCCCGGAACGGTCACCCAGCCGCACTTTAGCTCGGTATCAGTCTCACCGTGATGGTGATGGTATGAAGCTGCGGGAATAGCAATATAACCATCGGCTTCTATATATCCGCTGAACCCTTGCGGAACTTCTACATGTTCTTCTATTAGAACGCGTACCGAACGAACTGTCCCCTCCTTAAGGTTTTGGACGGTAATGAGTCCAGTCTTGCCCGCATGCTTCATGGGATCATTCACTGACACCAAGATTCTCTTCTCGGTTTGGATCGATCCTTCTTTTTCGGAAATTGAAATAAAGTCGGCTCCTTCGGTTATCTCGATTTGAAAAGGAAGCTTTCCTTCTCCTAGATTACCTATCTCAAACCATTTTTGTCTTCGTCCATAGATGGAGAAATGCAGCACATCCTCTTCATTCCATAGATGGATGCTCATGCCGGTTCCCGATATTTTTAATGCAGGTTTTCGCGCAGGATACATGGCAGTTGGTGGAGGAGGAAAGCTTTCAGGTGTGAGAATGCCTTCCCATTTACCACTGCTCATTTTTTTGTTATAAAAATGAAGCATGCCTCGCTTGTAATCCATCATTTTTTTGGAAAGTTCGACATAGTGATCTGCTGCCTGCATGTTTCCACGATCATACGAAAGGACACTCCGATCCGCATAATAGAATTCATGATTGGTATAATAGGAAGCGTGTATTTTCATTAGAAACAGTTGGAAAAATGCGTCTCGCTCTCCCTGTGGAAGACGATACAGAATGTTGTTTCCCCGTCTAAAGATATCCTCAAGCTTCATTAATCTACGGCCTGCTTCATCACCAAGTACGGTTTGTGAAAAGACATTAGAATTCATATGTTCAATTTTTCGTACATTCGTTACCTGTGCAAAAATTTCATATAATTCAGCTGCTTCCGCACCGTGATTTCCGGTAAAATTAGCGTTAATCCAGTGTTCAGTAAACTGTAATGCATTTTTTGTTAATGCCTTATCTTTGCCTGCTTCCCAGCCATATCGCAAGAAAAACTCCATATCCTGTTCAAGAGGCTTCAGCCCCCCTACATTTAGAATCCATAGTTTCCGTATTCCAGACTCATATGACTTTTTCAGCTCATTCCCCGTGTGAGCCAAAGGAATTGAATTTATAAATAGATAGCTCATTGCGGTTCCTGGAGTAGCCCAGTACGAATTATGGTAATATAACCCGTTTCCGCCCGTTCGTTTGCGTTCTGCTTCATTCGGATACCTGCGCACATGACCAAAGTTATCATTTGCCCATATTAAGGTCACGTTATCAGGTAACTCAAGTCCCCGATCATAAAGATTCAATACTTCTTTGTAAGGAATAAAGGTTTGTAACGAATGTTGTTCCCTTTCCTGACCAATGACGTCTCTAATGATTTCCCTTTGATTTTGAATGACTTCCCCTAGCAAAGAAACTCTCGCTTCTGTCTTCTCATCCTCGTTCATCGATTGATCTTCATCGATTGCCTGAGTATGAAAACCGGAATCGTGGATTCCGCGCATGCCAACGGTATAACACACTTCATAACTTTTGTTATTCTCGACGCTTTCACGCCAGTACTCTTCCAAGATCTCACGATTTTGTCCCTCGATAGAATAATCGTATACAGCATCCGTATAGCCTTTTGCCTCGAGCCAAGGTTCCCATTCGTTTTGATTACTGCGAAGCAGCATATCGCAATGCGATGTCCCTACCACAATCCCCATACGATCCGCGAGTGCTGCATTTTCGGGATTTTCATTAAAATAATTCACATGCATGGCTGGCCAGATGAAATTTGCTTTTAAACGGAGTAGCAGTTCAAAAATAGGTTGGTAGGTAGCTGGACCGATCGTACCATCCGAAGTATGAAGCTTAGCCCACTCATCCAGCTCTTCCTCATCATTTAAGAAGATTCCCCTGTACTTCACAGAAGGCCAATCTGCTTTTGAAAAATCAAGTGGCAGATGGAATGCATCTTTTGTTTTTACGGGAACATCTGCAAAGTAATACCATGGGGATACACCGATCGCCTCACATAGATCATAGATTCCAAAAACGGTACCTCGTCTATCCGTTCCTATGATATAGAATACGCCGTCTACTACTTCTTGAAGGAAAGCTTCCCAGTGATATGAACCATCTTCTTGCTTCATCTTATCAAGTGAAACCCCTTTTTCTAGTAGATAAGTTAGCAAGGACTGATTATTTGCAAGAGTACCAATCACGATACTGCCCTGTTCTATTTCTTTCGTAATGACGGCTTTACAGCCGCATGCCCTGTCTATATCTCGGGTTACATTTTTAACAGCAAGATGCACTGCACCATTTTCCGTATCAGAAACATAAACCATTACGGATTGATTTCTTTTCAATAATTCAAATTGATTGATCATTCCTTGGTTTGACTTCAAGATTGTGCCCCTCCTCCTATTCCACCCTTGGTAGCTAAACTATACCTGAATACCAAGCAATTATCTTTTAGTATTTTGCCATATTAAGGATTTGTTATATTATATTGCTATATAGAACGGAGGCTGAGCGATGAGTCCAGATTTGTTTCAATCGCATCCGCTATTTTCAATTGAATATGTAGTTCATGACAAGAGCCACGTGATGTCTAATGAGCATTACCACAATGCTTATGAACTCTATTTTCTAGAAGAAGGTTATCATCAGATGTTAACTAACGATTCCATTTATGACGTAACCATGCATGATGTTGCTCTATTTAAACCCAATTCTTTTCATCGAAGTTATAGAAATCAAGCTTGTGCTAGAACATGTCTTTATTTTACAGAGCGTTTTTTACATTTGTATTTTACGGAAAGATCCATAAATTCTTTATTAGGATGCTTCGATAAAGACATCATCTCACTGAACAAAGACGTATTTCCCAAGGTAAAAAAACAATTGTTGTTATTAGAGAAAGAAAACATCGATGACACGAACAATCGCATTTTTGTATATCTAGCTGATCTGTTAACTCTGTTGAATGATCATAAAAGTTCACTAAAAACTGATCAAACATCCAAGGACACTAACTTTGCGCAAATCCTTTCATATATCAATCAAAACTACAACAAGATAACGAAAATTGAGGAGATTGCAGAGCAGTTTTACATATCTAAATATTATTTATGTCATCGCTTTAAAGAAACGACCGGTCTTACTTTAATTCAATATATCAATAACATTAAAATTCAACATGCATGTAACCTGCTTATAAACACGAAATCATCCATTTTGGAGATCGGAATCGCATGTGGCTTTAATTCTTCCATGTACTTTTGTAGAGTCTTCAAACAAGCTTTATTCATGACACCAAGTGAATTTAGAAAACAAGCTACATAATGATGGTCAAGAACGGATTAGGACACCAACGTATCAAATAAATCACTCTAAAGTTTTAAAATTTGTACCTCTACAACAAAAAAATCCGCGCTCGGCACGAATTCCTCTTGAGATACACATTGTAAAATGGGGTTACATTATATCAACTTAAAAGACTCAGGATATCCCGCCATGTATGTAATCATTTCTTCGTTGATTTCCCATTTAAACGCTGCACTCAAAACGGGATCATGAAAAAAAGATTCTACTATCGTACGGTTTAAGTCGGTGTTATAGATGACATGACTGGTTTCATTATTCTGCTGTATGTTTATAATTATTTCCGTGGTTGCAAAGTTAATCTGTTGAAAACGGATTTCTTTTCGGTCAGGAAATCTATTGGATGTAAAATAAATATTCAAATGATCTATGTCGTAAACTAAGCTGAAAGCTGTATCCTCTCTTTCAATAGACTGAAGGACGTCATAAACAAATGAGACATCCGCTCTTGAATTTTCCAGTAATTCTGCAGCACGAGTGAATCGTTTCATAGAATTTATTTCATAATCGCTCCGTTCCTTTCTCCACTTTTCTTCAGGATCTTTAAACATCCTAAAGGCTTCTAAATATGGAGTATTAGCCATCACTTTTACAGGGAGACTTTCTTCAGAATATATTGATAACTTTCCATTTAAAAATTCGAATATTGCGCATTTTCCCGTTCTATCACAGATCATATAGTGGAGACGAGACAGCGGATTTACGATCTGAGTACATGTCGCTTTATTCTTTGCTTCTTCAACGGTTGCACAGGTATCAAGCATCAATTGAATCCATTGCAACTCACCGATGACAGGGAGATCTTTTGGTTCAGGATAACTTGATTCCCAGAGTGTTGTCTGTTCCACCACAAGACCCGCTTCATTCATTCCACCGTTTGGAAATTCTTTACTTACTTGTGAAACCGTCACACTGCCGTACTTAGAGACCCACTCCATCGGACGATCTGGCGGCATAATCATAGCTGTTTTGTGAACCCCTCTTTTATTTGTGAAAAAGTAAGCTCCATCATAAGGAACATCCTGGTTTTTACCGAGCAATCTCACTCCATATTGGTTTACAAAGACAGCGGTACTCATAAGCTCACCTTACTTCCTAAGTTTATTAGACAACTCATCCATTCTTCCTGACTCTAATTCATCAATAACCATATCTAATATATTTCCTGCTCTTTCATCACCTTTTTCCAATATGGTTGCCATTCTAGTAAGGCGAAGTTGATCCCTGTACTCTTGTTCGAGTTGCTTCTTTTTCTCCAAGAAAGGCCCGATGTCTTCTTCGCTCACTTCTTCCGCCTTAAGTTTTGTGAGTTTCTGATCTAATAACAACTTGTGCAGCTCGATTCTAGAGATAGGTGTAAGCGGCTTTACGAAGTACTGATGATCTATAAGTATGGTTTCTTCCACCCCAAAATAATTGCTGAGAAGTCGGACTCTTTCCTGTGGAATGGGTCTTCTTTTTTTGATCCAATCCGAGAATTGCTGTGGTGTAATGTTTAGTTCGCGGCCAATGCCAGAATAGGATTGATCGTTAATCATCACTAAATATTCCAAGACGGTTTTAGTAATTAAATTTTTCAAAGGAGCCTCCTTGACATAAATTATGTCAATAATATATACGATGACATAATTTATGTCAATATTTAGTATTTAAACGAAGGAAATGGTAAATAAAATATTATAAGAGCGTATGAAAAAAACAGTAGTCGGATACTTGACTACTGTTGCATTATTTAATCATTTATTTTGTTTATTGAGTTAGCATTTCTGGTTAGTTCATATATTGGCTCAATCGGGTAAACTTAAATCCCAATTTATCTTTACTTCTTATTCTTTTCATCCTAGTATTTAGAAGCTACTAATTATTGCGTTCCTGTATAAATGACCTTCAGGGAGATACAGAGGGGAATCAGGCTCATCCTGAAAGGCACCATGTATTTTATTCTCGCCTTCATTAGCTACAACAACAAATATGGTTTCATCTTCTCTATCCTTAACCCAATCTCCCACTTTTAAAGTGGACAAATTCGGGTCGGTAATAGCTACATTTATATTCTCCTCTGTCCAAGTTACGCCTTGATCTGTGCTAATCGTACACAGTTTGAAACGCGGCTTGTGTCGATGTTCATTTAGAAAAGAAAATAAATCTTCCCCAAAGATCCTCCCGACTTCATTGTCGTTCTGTTCGTTAACAAGACTACTATTTCGTACCTTTGCAGCAGCCCTGCGTTTTATTCTCCGTGCTTTTCGTTTATCTACTTTATGTATACTCATTGTTGTCTAAGCTCCTCTAAAGAATTAAAATAATCAACACCTATTAAAAACGTATTGTTGCTTCTGGCACGATATCACCTGTATTTTTGAGCCTAACTGCAACTTTATCATTATATTTGTCAACATTAAGCCAGCCGATAAAATCATCTGGACCATAGACATTTACATAATCAGCAAATGATATCTCTCCATCACTTTCCACAAATTCTGTATATATTCTAAATGGGTGATTTCCTTCGATCGTACTCATCCAGCTTCCAAACTCTTGTTGTAACTCCTCTAAATTAGTACCAATCTCATCGATTACATTATAGTAAAATGGATCCTCATGTATCATAATTGCAATAATCATAATAGTAATCACCTCAAGTCAGTTTTAGGATTTTCATTCCCTCAATTAATCCGGGAGCCAGGGTTACTCGGTGTAAAAAGAAATCCATTAACTCTTCATACGTAAGTAGCGCGATATACCTACTATGCTTATTTAGCAGTTCTTCATCATTCTCTTTAATTTCGATCTCAATAATTTCTATCGTGTTATTATAAAAATGATGTCTTTCCCCTCTTTCATGATATCCAATGGAAGCTACCGCATAAATAGTTTTCAAATCTTGAAGATCACAATTCGAAAGAACTTGTTTTAGCATCGATTTTTTGTTTGTAATATTTATGTTCTGTTGAACATTAGAACTTTGTTCTTGTGAAAACAAGACTTCTGATTGTCTATAAATATCAATGAGCTGATTAATAATTCCAACATTTTTTTGTGCGATCAGATACATTATCTTTTTTCATCTCCTTGCAGGAAGTTTATTCTCATCTTGTTTCTGATCTTCACTTTGGTAGATTAATATAAATGGTATTCTTATCTGACTGCCACTTGACCTCGGCTCCTAACGTTTCAGAAAGGAAGCGAAGAGGAACCATTGTCACGTAATTCACACTTATTGGTTTCAACTCGCCCGTTAAAGTCTCACCGTTCAGTTTCATTCCTTCGGAAGAAGTATTAATTTCAATCGTAATATCGTCTTTTTTCACCACACCCTTGAAGTTACCTTGATTCCATTCAATGGTAGCGCCTAGCGGTTCGAATACTCCTCGTAGCGGTACATAGCTAACATTGTTAATAATGATCGGTGGAATGACTAAACTTAGTGTTTCTCCTTTCATGACAACATTTATAGGAGCATTAACAGGTTTCGGTTCAGATGGCTCTCCAAGTTCCATGGTCCATTTCATAACTGTCCCGTTTTTGAGAAGTGCGTAATGACCACTAAACTGGCTGCTTGCCAGATCCACTGCATCATTGATCCCCTTAACTTGTAAAGCTTTGTAAGAAGGCCCATCCCAGTAACTGTCCCATGTCCATACTGTACCGTCTTTTTTAATGATGCTAATAAAAGAAGAACTGCTACCGCCGACAATCTGACGAGCATTTTCTGCCCTCTGGACTTTTACCGGAATTAGCAATTCCCCCGGAGTAGGAAACTGCTTTGAGTTGTTCCATGTCCATACGGTTCCATCTGTTTGTATAGCTGCTCCCCTCTGTCGAGATGTAGCAATTGCCGTATATTCCTGTGCTCCGTTTATTGCTGTTGGATTTCTTAATTTGTCTGAGTTCGTGTCATATAGCCTCGTCCCCCATACATGTACTTTCCCTCGATTATCCAGCATCATCGCCGATCCATTACCAACCGAAATTTCCAAACCAGAAGAAAGTCCTTCAACCTTAACGGGTTTATTGGAAGGGGGATTTACTCGATCTGTCTTTCCCCATTGCCACACTGTACCGTCTTCTAGCAACGCAAGGCTCTGATTACTTTCAGCGGCAATCGCCTTCACATTTACTAACTCTTTTATCTGTACAGGTTCTAATGCTTTGTCATAAGATGTAATCCCAATACCAAGCTGTCCATCTTCATTTGATCCCGTTGCCCAGACTGTGCCATCGTTTTTCAAGATCAGTGTATGTCTAGATCCGCTTGCAATATCTTTCGCGTTGTCGATCTTCATCTGAACAGGAGACGTAGATGGAACCGTGTATCCGTTTCCGAGCAACCCGCTATTTCGAAAACCACCCCATGCCCAGACCGTACCATCTTTTTTGATCGCATAAACTGCCCTCTCTCCTCCAGAGATTGCTACGACATCCGACAATATCTTCTCATTGTTACCTGATAGATCTGAAGCATAGAGGTTCGCGGGCATTAACAAAGTAACCACCGCTATCAGTCCGCTCAATATTGCTGTTTTAAAAGTTCCACGCCTCATCATACCCATTCCCCTTCCTGTAACTTTTAGTTGCCTTTTAGCCCATTAATCTAAAAAACTATAATTAACCACCAGATCTTCGGATAACATAAGTGCATATATACATGCCCAGTAACTTCTCTATAAAAGTTAACGACCTAGAATAAGAGAATGTTTCAAATAATATACAATCAGTAATAAAAAAAGAGCACCTCCCTATGATGGGTTACGGATGAGGTGAAAACCTCAATCCCCATCTGGAGAATGCTCTAATATGAAGTTTAAGAGGGAATCAATGACAGATATCCCCCTTAAACGATTCTAAATCCATGGCTGTCTAACTTATGTCTGTTGCTCTGTAATATATGTTTTGATTGCAGGAGGTTCGTAAGTATGGAATAGTTGAAGCAGTTCACCTATATCCTCTGTAGATATCGCCATTCCTCGGTATTTTTCCTGTAGAAAACCCTCTTTCACCATATGATCAAATAGGGTTAACAGCGGATCATAATATCGATTCACATTGAGAAAACCAAAGGGTTTTTGATGCAGTCCTAATTGAGCCCATGTAAAAATCTCAAAGAACTCTTCTAGAGTACCTGGACCGCCTGGTAACATGATAAATCCATCTGCTAGTTCAGCCATTTTCGCTTTTCTATCATGCATGGATTCTACTACAATGAGTTCTGTTAAACCTTTGTGAGATTTCTCTCTTTCTTCTAGAAATCTAGGCATGATACCAGTAACATGACCCCCGTTTTCTAAGACTGCATCTGCTACTGCTCCCATAACCCCTACACTGGCTCCTCCATACACTAGACCAATGTTATGTCTCGCTAACTCTTCTCCTAATCTCTTAGCTGCCTCCTTATACTCCATACTTGTTCCGTCGCTTGATCCACAAAATACAGCTATTTTTCTCATTTAACACTCCCCCTTATTACAGATTATTCCAATATTATCTTATGACCTTTTCCATTATTAGTGATGTTGATCGAAAAATTGTTTTTGCTGGCGGCGCAAGTTTCGCATCTTGGAGGTATGGTATAGGACTTCTTACTCCACTTCCATTGAATGTACTTTTTGCATCAGATTTATCGAAGAGAGAATTCCAACAATGATCACGATCAGTGCAATTAAATATAAAGTTCCAATGTTTAATGTCGCATTTACTAGAATGTTGCACATCAATGATCCAAGAAGAACGGCTGATACAATCGTAGTTGGGACTGATTTTTTATTAAATCCGATGGCAACTGCAATAATACCGATACTTGCAGATATAAAAGCCATAACAATTGTTGTTTTAAGAGCGAGAAGCATGAATGCCACAGTAAATGGTTCGTTTACGAGGGGTATAAATCTTTCTGTAACTCCAAATATGGTGAAAATAAGCACATCGCTAATGATTAATGAAAGAATCGTGAATATACTCACAACGCTTAATTTGGAAAGAAATATCTTTTTTCTGCTGACTGGATATGAGAACAGCAATAGAGGGCGTTTTCCGGAATAATCATCGATAATAAACTTGGAGTACATCACAGCCGATAAGACACAAAAAGCAGCCATATTGAGTACTGCGAATAAAGGAATAAGGTTGTTATAACCGATAAACAATTGCATGTCCTTATCATCAGGTTCAAGTTGGGGTAAATAAGCAAAAAGATACAGAATTCCTAACATGGATAATGCAATAATGATACTCGGCGTTACATATGTACGGACATGGTTTCTCTCTAATTCCAGCTTAATAAGCTTAAGCATCAACATCTCTCCCCATCATGATCGCCATAAAATAATCCTCAAGTCCTTTCGGAAATTTTGCTTTTATATCTGACATGGAAACCTCTCGAACTACGGTTCCATCAACAATAACACCGATGGTATCGGCAATATGCTCAATCACGGTCAGGATATGACTGGAGATAAGTATGGTCATATTCTCGCTCTTCACTAGGTCAAGGAATAGTTCACGCATTTCTCTAATCCCCATCGGATCAAGACCATTAATCGGTTCATCCAAAATCAACAATTGAGGTTTATGGGCGATAGCTCTCGCAATTGCTAATCGTTGACGCATGCCGAGAGAAAACTTGGAAACAGGCTGAGTACCTGTCTTTTTTAGTCCAACCATTGATAAGTAAGAACTTATATCTGTCGTATCCGCACCCATATATGCCAGATGGATTTCTAGATTTTTTGTAGCAGATAGATGCTCATAGAAGATAGGGATATCAATCAAGGTACCTATGTTTTGCAGAATTTCATTTCGTTGCTGTACCGTATCTTTCCCTAAAACAAGTGCTTCTCCCATAGTAGGTGTTAGGAGACCGGATAGCATTTTAAATACTGTTGTTTTTCCTGCTCCATTGGCCCCTAAGAATCCATAAATTGTTCCTTTTTGTACGGACATGTTACAGTTCTTAATAATATCGTTACCACCAAACGTTTTCGTTAAATTTTCTACTTTTACAGCCAGAGTATTATTCACGAGTTTCCCCTCCTTCACAACTTTAAAAGGATAGCTCTATACATTGATCAGAACTACCCTTTATTTGATACCGTATTATGCATCCTCTTTATGTAAGATTAGAACAACGTTAGAGTTCGTCCCCCAGGAATTTCAACAGGCTGTTCGTCGAGCAGCACCCATACACTCTGAGCAGAAGGGTTAAAGACCAAATGTTGATCTGCTGAAAACCTTAAATTCTTGTATGCCTTCACATAATCAACGATCTCTATATTTGTGGCGTACCATATATCGTCTCGCCCACCAATATACTCGCAAAACTGTTCCATGACTTCCCAATTGTCTTTATCATCAAATTCGTAACTATGACCCCATACATACATCAGGTTAATATTCTTTGGAGGCAGTGATACAAACGTTTCGGCATGTTGCATCAGATTCTGATTGTGGTGACAGGTCGCTTTCCACTCCAAAAAGTTTTCTGGAAGTTGGTATCCGCCCGTTGTCTGTACAACCCTTGCATATTCGATTCCGAAAATAGGTAACATTTCAATGATCTCCTGGCTGTACGAACCATTAGGATAAGACATTCCTCTAACCGGATACCCAAATAGCCGCTCCAAATTTTTTCGATCGTCCATGATTTCATAGAGGACTTGCTCCTTAGGACAGCGGGCAATCGAAGGATGGGTAACAGTATGTACGGATACTTCATGACCTTGATACACTTCGAGGGACTCTTCTTCCGTCAGCCGGGCCCGATACCTTGTATCGCCAAACATCCCCGAGTTAATATGAAAGGTTCCCTTGATTCCATTCTCATTAAAGATGGAGGCCAGTCTCCTGTCAGATAGGACACCGTCGTCATAACTCATCGTGAGGGCTTTCAGTTTACCTTCCGGATAACAGCTAAGAATTTTAGGCATACAAAATACAGCTCCTTTTCATATAATATTCACCTACAAATTGTATCACATAAATAAACCATAAATTACATAATAAGGTAGAATCAAATAAGGATACTGCATAAACTTCCTTGACTACAACAAAAGTGACTCCTCTACTTTTACATTCTATGGAAGGCCACCCTTAACTGGAGTCGTTTTGTGATGACTCTAGAAAAAAACGCCTATAAGTATCAAAATAAGCGGTCCAACAAATGAAAATCCAAATACGATCGCCATAATTGCAAATGGTGTCGACAGGCCTTTCCTGATATTTAGATTATCTAGTTTTTCGTTTATTCTTTTCAGTTCTTCTAGTATTTCCTTATTCATTTCATCTGACATGCTAACCCTCCATAATATAATGATTTCATAGCAATCGGAATCTGGTACTACATTTTATTTATATCGATGTGTTCAGTTACGACTAATTTAGCAAACTTTCTTTTTCCTGACTGAATAATGTCTCCATTGTTAATTTTGACCTGCTCAAAAGGATCTAGAATCTTGATTCCGTTTATTTTAACCGCCCCTTGAACCACACTTCGCTTTGCCTCGCTATTTGACGATACAAATCCAAGTTCGATAAGCAGCTTACAGATTGAAATCTTCCCTTGTTCAAGCAGTTCTTTACACACATGCCACTCCTCTATATTTTCCGGAATCAAACGCTTCTGAAATACGGTAATAAAGTGTTCCTCTGCTTGTTCAGCCGCCTGCTCGTTATGAAACATTCGAACATAATATTTCGCTAGCTGAATTTTAGCATCCCGTGGGTGTATATCCCCACTATGTAGACCTTGCTTCAGTTTCAATAGTTCATCATTCGAAATGTGGGTACTAAGTTCAATGTATTTAATCATTAACTCGTCTGGGATGGACATGGTTTTGCCAAACATTTCATTAGGTGATTCATCAATGCCGATGTAGTTTCCGAGGCTTTTGCTCATTTTCTGGACTCCATCAAGTCCCTCCATGAGTGGCATTAGTACAGCAACTTGACTATCTTTACAACCAAATACCCCCTGCAACGTTCTACCCATTAAAACATTAAATGTTTGATCGGTTCCACCAATCTCAATATCGCTTTCAAGCGCCACCGAATCATATCCTTGCATTAATGGATAAAAAAATTCATGAATGTGAATAGGCTGGCTATTCTTATACCTTTTTGCAAAATCATCACGCTCCAGCATTCTTGCAACCGTAACGTTCGCAGCTAACTGCATTACATCTTGAAAATTCATTTTCTCAAGCCATGTGGAATTAAAATGAAATTTCGTTCGTTTTGGATCCAGTATTTTATAGACTTGCTTTTCATAGGTAGCTGCGTTTTGTTTTACATTCTGACAATTGTTTTCTTGTCTCTGATTTCCCGGTAGGGTCTCCGATTCTACCTGTAAAATCGCCTATGATGAGCTGAACTTCGTGACCCAAGTCTTGGAATTGTCTTAGCTTTTGCAGAACTACGGTGTGTCCAACATGGATATCTGGTGATGAAGGATCGAGACCGAGCTTCACCTTAAGAGGTTTTCCAGACAGGACTGATGTTGCAATCTTATGAGTCAGGGCATCCTCTGGGATGATCTCTGCGGCTCCTCGCCGGATGATACTAAGTTGCCGTTCAACCTCTCGCAGTTGTTCCTCAGAAAGCTCCTGGTTTGTTTCCATGAAAACTCCTCCTTATAATTAGAAAACAAAAAGACAACCTTCTATCCCATAAAGGGACGAGAAGATTGTCTCGCGGTACCACCCTGATTAAAGAAGCATTCCTAACTTCTTTCACTTCATTTGATTAACGGCATGAGGATGCCGGGAAAAGTTACTTAAGATTCAATCATGTTCCCTTTTCCAACTCCGGAAGTGTAATTCGGAAAGATGTCAGCACCGGTTTACACCAACCACCGGCTCTCTGGAGCATTCGTTCATCTTTCTTACTTTGGTTATAAAAACCTTTCCATCACTGTTTTGTTTGATTTTCAATTTTTACCATTTAATCATACATATAGAAGTGTGTCAACTTTGATTTATCTCCTATTTTATTCTACATAAATACATAATCTATTTCAGAGAGGCAACATCATTTTCTACATTCACTTCATTCGAAAGCACCCACATAAAATAAAGTGCCTTCGCCGCCTTTTCTCGAGTAACGTGAGCTTTCGGGTCTAATTCATTTCCGTTCATCATCTTGCCCCTAGCAATTCCTTTTTCCGATCGGATAAGCCCAAGTTCATAAGCGTCCTTCACTTTTAAAATCCACTCGGGGTTAATTTCTGAAGTATCTATCAGCTGCTCCCACGATACTAAAGGATAGTACATAGCTCCTCTGAGCGCAGGATCTAGATTTGGATCATAATTAGGATCTCCGGGTATTACGCTCGCTCCGTTATAATCCGTCATATATTTCGGCTTCACCGGGAAGCTCCTATGATATGCATCACCTAACATGGAGGCCATCATTTCTCGTGACAAATCTCCATCTTTGTATTCTGAGAATTCCTTTTTCTTTATTCCCATCAGTTTGGAAAGGCTTTCAACAAATTCTTTTACTGTTATCGTCGATTCTGGATTAAAGTTACCACGACGGTCTTTACTCATCACACCGAGTTGAATTAATTTTTCAATCTGATTGCGGTAATATGCCCCTTTACCTGTCGTTGTGTCATTCGTTATCTCAGGAAAAATCTTAGTCCAGTCCCCTGATATAGCCGCGCGCCTTACATCTCCTTGCAGATAAGACACAAGGACAGCAGCAGTCGCATCCCCTTCTTGTTCCCTATTCAAAAGCTCTGTAACGATCATTCTTGCATATTGTTTAGACATCGTTTCTTTGAAGTGAGTCCCGTCATTCTTTTTCGATGGATGTCCGTTAGCATAGCTTCCGTCACTCGTTTTACCCGGTGTTTCTCCTGCTTCAATCGACATGAACATCGCTGTTGTCGCTTCTACACCGATCTCGTTATAATAAGCTACACTTGCAGAATTAAGATCAATCAGTGTTAACTCCTTATCTTCTGCAATTCGTTTCAGAATATCAGGAAATTGCCGAGTCTTGAAGGAGTTCGTGTATACATATCCAGGACTCGCATCCCCTTTAATTCGGGACATTGGTGTTACGAGAACAGGGATCATACCCTGGGCACGAATGGCGGGCAGGTAAACCTCTTCAAGATACGATTGATACATGGCTTCCGTTGATCCTCTGCCATAACGTCTGAACTCATCCGTACTCTCATCATTATGTCCGAACTGGATAAACACATAATCGCCGGTATTTCCGCTAAGCAAAATATCATTCAATCGACCTTCTGTGTACGCATTTTTAAAAGAACGGCCACCCATAGAGTAGTTTATGATATTCACTTTGTTTAAATGAAACATAGAATCAATGACTTGGCCCCATCCGCTCATCGGGGCTTCTTCGAAGGTATAGGACTTAACAGTGGAATCGCCGAGAAGAAATACAGTAGGACGATTCCCAGGTTCATGTTTTTGAGGTGAGATAGGCTGTAATACAATTTCTTCAATACCCACCGGCGTATTTATTTTATTCGGTTCGATTTCGATATCCAGAAAATTTCGTCCGTTAACATACGTATATGTCCACTCTTTATCTTTTGCCTCGGCAGTATTTTTTATAGGGATCAGTTTGGCTGCATCCCAATAACCACCTTTCAGCAAGCGGCTGGTCTGCATACCTGATACAGATACTGTTGTGTCCGCCGCAACAGATGTAGTTTTTACATATACACGATACGCGCCGGGAGGAGCCTGAATACGAAAAGCCATACCGTAATGATTATAATTGTCCTTTTCATACTTAAGTTCTTCATAAAAACTAGGTTCTGATATAAAAAAACCTGTACCATCCGAGGTAATCTGTTCGGTATGCACTTCCCGTGCTGGCATCGCACTGGTCTGCTCTATAAAGCCATAACCCGCCGATGCGTCATATAGAGGAGCACCATGTTCTTCATCATACACAACGGCCTTGTATCCAGGCATATCTTGATTAGTAAAATTAAACTTATACTCATTTTCAAGTGATATTGGAGTCTCACCCCCTGCTAAACTCGTTACAGGACTTGCGTTCGCTACACTCGAGATCGGAACAAAAAAAGTGGTAAGTAAAATGGTGGACAGTGTCCAAATCTTGAACTTTTTCAAACAATACACTTCCTTCCTGAATTCTCGAACCTTAGCCTTGACTTTGTCTCCCCCTAATTTTTGTAAAGTTCACCACCTTAGAATACTATTTTCGACTTTGATTTAATTCTATATTTTTGAATAATTACCTTTTATCAATAATATTAGATGGGTAGAATCAACATGTCTGCTTACTGAGGAAAAGAGATCAGTCAACATCCATTTCTATGATTAGTGTCACAATAAAAAAGAGAGCGTAATGATAATTATCATTCGCCCTCTCTTATCGTAAGATCTATATGATCATCATGCCACATCTAATAATCGTACAAAGCTTTTATCACAATAAATAAGAAAAATGATCCAATTCGTATAGATTACGATATCGTTCATTTGCCATCAGTGTTTGATGGCTTCCTCTCATTTTTACGAATCCATCCTCCATAAAAATAATCTCATCCATTTGCTCCAGTCCTGTTAGGTGATGAGTAACCCATACAAGTGAACGATCTTTCAGCAAGTCGAGTATGGTATCAATCAATTTTTTCTCTGTGATCGGATCTAATCCAACGGTAGGTTCATCTAATAACACAATTGGACGATCTTGGAGCAATACACGTGCCAGAGCAATACGCTGCCTTTCTCCACCTGAGAAACGGCTCCCTGCCTCCTGCATTGATGTATGAATCCCTTGTGGAAGACTATCGATAAGACGATCAAGTCCTACCATCTGAATCACTTGATGTATTTGCTTATCATCAGCGTCTGGACATGCCAATCGTATATTATTGGCAACAGAAGTATCAAATAGATAAGGAGACTGGTTCAAAAATGAGAATAACCTATTCTGGTTTGCCTGAGCAGTAACACCATTTATAAGTACGCTGCCTTCAGATGATAAAATCGAACCCTGGATCAGCTGAAGAAGTGTTGACTTGCCTGAACCGCTTCTACCTAGAATTGCGACCTTTTTTCCTTGAGGTATTTGTAAGTTCACCTGACGAACCGCCCATTCTTTTGTATCTGGATATCGAAAGCCAACCTCCTGCAATTCAAGCATAACAGACGCCATGTTATCAAAAGGTTTTATTTCATCTGCTGTGACTTGATATTTCATTTCCTGAGCAACCATGTTTGCGTCTTGTTCCATCTGCTTGATTCGCTCGATAGACCTGCGATATTCCGGAAGTTCCATAATGGCATTACTCGTCCGAAGCAGGGTATCCATTAACGGAAAGGCAATTAAGCCAAACGCAGCAATCCATACAACGTCAAGCTTTCCTGCTTCAGCAAATGTACCTGCCCATAAAGTCATACAAATGATAACTAGACCAGATAGGCTATAAACAAACCAGTTTAGTCGCCAGTCATATCTTCTTAAATAATGATTGATACGCGCAGATGCTTGCTGTGTTCTCTTGAACTTCTCTATAAATAAGCGGGACTGCCCGCTCATAACCCAATCAGTCAATCCTAATACGGCATCGGTAAGTTCCTGATAAGAACGGCTGCGCCGATCCTTCCATTCCTGTCTTCGTTTCATTGTACTGAAAAGTGCAATACATGGAATGATAAATGCCAGAAAACCTACAAAACATCCTAATAATAAAGCGAACTTCACATCATACATTCCAAGCGCAACAATGCCAACGCCAAAGATCAAAATGGAAGAACACAAAGGAAGAAGTGCTCTCAAATATAAATTTTGAAGCCGCTCGATATCCTCTGCTAACAGCCCTAACACTCTGCCCGTACTAATACTGCGCCGAACCGTCAGCACATGGGGTTCAATTGTTTGATACATTCTTACACGCATTCGCCCAAGCACCTTTAAAATGGTACTATGGCTCAGCAACCGTTCTGCGTACTGGATAACCCCTTTACCAAATCCAAAGGTTCGGACAAGTACAATGGGTACATAGATCATAAGTATATTTTCCGGACGCAGTGCAGCTTTTGATATAAGTGCGCCTGCTGTATACATCATGGCAGCGGCACAGCCTGCGGATAATAAGGACAGAATAATGATAAGCAAAAACAACCCCGCATATTCCTTAACATAAGGAGTAACCCACGATGGATGCTCTTTACTTTTCTTTTGTATGAATCTCCGCATTTTATATGCTCACTTCCCCTTCATCCACTCCAGCGCTCCATTTTGTCTTGGTCAGCCAAGTATTAGATGTTCCGCAATCTGTAAGCTCACCGCTGTTCATAAGCCATACACATTCCATCTCTTTCATCCAATGAAGGCGATGTGTAGCAAGTAGAAGATGTTTGCCTGAAAGCAGTTTTAGTATCATTTGCTTTAGTTCCCACTCGGTTTCAATATCAAGGTGAGAGGTCGGTTCATCCAAAATAAGAATAGGTCGCTTGCTGAGCAAAGCCCGCCCTAGAGCAATCCGCTGTGCTTGTCCCCCGCTAATACTTCTGCCGCCTTCCCCAATTGGTTCATGAATACCTGAAGGCAGTGCATCAATAAGTGAACGAAGGCCTACCACATCAATTATTTCTTCCGCTTGCTCGGTAGTAGCATCTGGACAATAAAATCGCAAATTATCCAGAACCGATTGGCTAAAAATATGAGGATGCTGCGGAATAAGAGCGACTTGCTGCTGCCACAGAAGCCGTACATCTCCTTCAATTTTGATTCCATTTACCTGAAACGATCCCTCTGCTGGTTCGATTAATCCTGCCAGTAAGTGCAGCAAAGTCGTTTTTCCAGCACCGCTCATTCCGATCAAGCCTAATTTAGCTGTCTGTGCTGAAAAACTCGCTGAAATTCTATTTATTACAGGATGCTCATTCTCACCCGTAACAACTACATCTGACAACGAAATCGAAAAACCGGAGGACAAATGAAATGGATCTGAATCAAGTGGCTGAACTCTCTCCCTATGATTAGGTTCAAGCTCTGATTTCTCTTTCATATCTTTTCTATTCGAATCTAGCGTATTTAGCATATTTCTAATAGCTTGCCATGCTTCACGTCCATCAAGCGAAGCATGGTAGTCGGAACCGAGCATTCTCACAGGTAAAAACACCTCAGGAGTCAGTAAGAGAACGGTGAGCGCTGCTGTAAAACCCATAGATCCGTCAATAAGTCTGATCCCTAAACTTACTGCAACCATGGCAATAGATAACATGCTAAAGAAATCAAGAGCAAAAGATGATAAAAAAGCAACTCGTAATGTTTTCATCGTCGCTTTTCGATAATTGTCACTGACTAAGCGAATCGTTTTCCCGTGATCTTTACTTCGTCCTAAATACTTTAAGGTCTTCAGACCACGGAGTGCATCGGTATAGTGATGGGACAACACCCGGTAAGATGTCCATTGTCGCTCAGCCTGTGTTTTTGCTGCAAGGCCAAGCAGGATAAAAAATGTAACAAGAAGAGGTAAAGTAACCGTTAGAATGCCACCCGATATAAGATCAAGCTTCATGGTCCATCCCCAGAGTACGAGTGTCAAAACCATCATATCTACGAACCTAGGAATTGCGAGCTCCAGATAAGTGCGAACCTTGTCTACCCCTTCCATGACTAGCGTAATCTTCTCCGCACTGCTGCCAGAAGTGAGCCATACCTCATGTTGTCCAAATATTCCCTCAATCAGCTGTTCCCTCATTCTCTCTGTTGCTTTCTCCGCAAACCGCCCAGCTACTTTACGCTGAATCCAGACGATCGTGTATCTAGCAAAGAGACAAACCAAAAAAAGAATGAATGGCTTATAAGCCATTTCTAGTGGATGTTCTTGAAATAACACGCTGATTCCTTGGGCAAGAAACAGAGCTTGACCTATAATAGCTGCACCAAGGAGCAAAGAGATCAGTCCGAGGACAGTCAGATGGATTTTAATCCCTCGTAAAGTGAACCATGATTTATCCATTAGTGCTCCGCAAGCTCCTTCTCAGATACTCTTTTACGAAATACATAATAGCTCCAGCACTGATAACCGAGTACGAATGGAAGGAAAATAACGGCCACTATCGTCATCGATTTCAAAGTATACGGACCAGATACCGCGTTGTAGATGGTAAGATCGAAGGCACTGTCTAAAGAACTAACCATAACACGTGGAAACAGTCCAATAAACAAAGTAGCAAAAGTGAGCACAACAAGAAGGCTTGTCGCGATAAAGCTTTGTTTCTCTAGTTTTTTTCGTAAAAATAATGCAGCAAGTACAAAAATAACAGCACCTAGAATAATTGCTGCAATGAGCCAGCCGCCGCGTTTTGTATACAAATCCGTGGAGATAGAAGCAAGGAGTGCCAACACAGCAAGAAATACTGCTGTGATCGGCAGCGTAATTAGTGCATATTTACGTGAACGTTCTCTGAGTTCCCCTTCTGTACGCAGGGAAATGAAGACAAGTCCGTGAAGCAGACATAACATAACCACTGCAAGACCAGCCCATACGGTAAAGAGATTTACCAGATTTCTTCCTTCGATTGCAATATTCATATCGCTACCGATGGGTACACCTTGAACAATTCCGGCAAGAATCATACCCATTAGGAATGGTGTTGCTAAGCTTCCGATCATGATACTAATATCCCATGTTTTTTTCCATCCATTACTTGACATCTTGTGACGAAATTCAAAAGCTACTCCGCGCAAAATAAGTCCAAGAAGAATGAATGTAAAAAATAAATAATAACCGCTGAGCAGAGTAGAGTACCAATGTGGAAATGCAGCAAACATAGCTCCGACAGCGGTAATTAACCATACTTCATTTGCATCCCAGAATGGGCCAATCGTACCAATCAGCATTCTTTTTTCCGTATCATTTCGAGGCAAGAAACCAAGAGACATGCCCACACCAAAATCAAATCCTTCGAGAAAGAAAAAACCTACAAAAAGAACAGAAATCAGTAAAAACCATAAATCATTCAGTGACATGACGATCTCTCCCTTGATGTGTATATGGATCCTCTATCGTCGGTATTGCATTGGCATCCTGATAAGGACTCTTACGAGCTTCACGCACGAACAGGAATGCTAAAACACCTAGTAAGATAAGGTACAGACTCGTAAAGGAAATGACAGAGAACAGAACCTGATTACTAGTGACAGAAGTGGATACAGAGTCTTCAATTGTTAACAGACCAAAGACTGTCCAAGGTTGGCGACCAATTTCTGTCATAATCCATCCAGCAGTGTTACCGATAAACGGCAGTGCAATCGACCAAAGCATTAATTTCAGGTACCAAGGACGTGCTTGGTCGAGACGTTTGCGCATCGCAAGATAAATACCGTAAAATGAAAGCAGAATCATTGCAGTTCCGCTGGCAACCATAATTCTGAAACTCCAGAATGTTGTTCGAACAGGCGGTATGTAATCACCTGGTCCATAAGTTTCTTCATATTGTGCCTGCAGTTCATTCATTCCTTGTACGGAGCCGGAAAATTTATTGTAAGACAAGAAGCTCAGCATATAAGGAATGTTAAGTTCAAATTTATTTTCTTGATTTTCTGTATCGATCAGAGCAAATACAGTCCAAGGAGCAGGATCATCACTCGTTTCCCAAAGTGCTTCACTTGCTGCCATTTTCATAGGCTGTGTTTCAACAAGATATTGAGCTTGTCCATGACCGAACATCGCTACACACATCGAGGAAATCCCAGCGATGATAACTGCTGTAATAAATGAAGATTTAAAAAACTCCACGTCTTTTTTGCGAAGAAGTTTCCAAGCACTAATACCTGCAACCAAAAATCCACTAGTTGCAAACGCAGCAAAAATAGTATGAGGGAACTCCCACAATACTTGTCCGTTCGTAATTACTGCCCAGAAATCTGTCATTTGTGCTCTTCCGTCGATTACTTCATATCCAACGGGATGCTGCATGAAAGAATTCGCCGTCAAGATCCAGAATCCAGAGAGCATTGTCCCGATAGCTACGAGCCATATACACATCAAGTGTAGTTTCTTAGGAAGTTTATTCCATCCAAATACCCAGAGTCCGATAAATGTGGATTCCAGAAAAAAAGCAAGCAAAGCTTCAATCGCAAGCGGTGTACCAAATACATCGCCAACAAATCGCGAAAATTCCGACCAGTTCATTCCAAATTGAAATTCTTGCAAAATACCGGTTACAACTCCAAGTGCGAAGTTGATCAGAAGAAAATGTCCCCAGAATTTAGCCATTTTTTTGTACATTTCTTTTTTGCGCACAACATACATAGTTTCCATAATGGCTATCATCAAAGATAATCCAATGGATATCGGCACAAATACAAAGTGCAGAATTGTAGTTGTAGCAAACTGAATCCTTGCTAAATCAAGCACATCCATGATGTACTACTCCCTTCTAGTGTAAATAACTACAACATTATACCTAGGAGTGAAGAATCACACATGGCTCGATAGGGGGATAAGAATTGACAAATAGCTGACAATGAAATGACAACTTTGTGAAATTAATAACTTACTTTGACAGGCAGTGACCTTCATCATATCTTTTTATAAAACATGACCAAATTAAAATGCCGCTTAACTAAAATAAATCAAAAATCATAGCAGTGCCTTAGATAAGTCCTTGCTCCACAGCATACCGGGTCAGTTGGACTCTGTTTTGAACTTGAAGCTTTTGCAGTATATTCTTAAGATGATTTTTTACCGTATATTCCGAAATTTCATATCTTAAAGCAATCTCTTTATTCGTCAAACCTCTAGCCACTTCATATAAAATATCCCGCTCTCTTGAGGTAAGGTGAGTTACCGTTTCCTTTCTTTCTGTAATATGCACTTCTTTCAAAATTTCGTATGCTAGTTCTCTACTTAGAGGTGCTGCTTCATTCATTACGCAGTCTAAATATTCGAGCGAAGTGGATTGATTGAGGTTCTTAAGCAGATAACCTTGAGCCCCGTATTTAAGTGCTTCAAGCAGATTCAGCATATCATCAGATACCGTAACCAAGACGATCTTAATAAAGGGATAACGTGCTTTAATATGTCTTGTGGCTTCAAACCCATTCATTTCGGGCATTTCAATGTCCATAAGAATAAGATCTGGAAGCTTTCGTTCCACAAATTCAATAGCTTGTAAACCGCTGGTGGCTGTACCAATGACTTCAAATCTCTCCACTGATCCTAACATCTCACATATTGCGTTCCTTGCCTGTGCGTGGTCATCAACCACCAGAACTTGGGTTTTCGTGGTGTCCATTAATGGGTCCCTCTTTTTCTCTCTTTATTATTAAAAATCCAGGTGACTTCATCAAACTCGCTTAAAAGGCTGCCGTGTACCGGCAGCCTTTTATCATTTTGCTAAGTATGAACCTATTCGTCAAGAAGAAAAAGCCGCCAACAGCGACTTTTCAGCATACTATTTCTTAAGCTCACGACTGAAACCAAACATAACATTGACGATGGTTGATAAAACTTTCTTCAAGTCCTCAGGAGACAAACATCCCATCTTTTCCTTTAGATTAGATATTGGTATTGTATTCATTGTATTTAACATAACGACTGCACGATCCGCTCCTATTGCTTGACCATCCACTTCTACTTCGAGAATATGATTAGATTTCCCACGCAAAAATTGAACTGTTACGATCTCCGGTCCTTCCTCATCTTCCGTTTCCTCACGTGTCACAATTAACTGAGTTACTATATAATCACGTGTGTGCGAAAGTCCTGACCAAATTTCTCCCCGTTTAATCTTTGACATATTCATCCCTCTCTATGATGACTTTTACTTACTCATTAATTTACGTAGGAGGGAAGCATTTGTACAGTGAATTAATACCGACATTTTGAATACTCTTATCAGTCCCAAAAGATAAATATTGTTTAATTTCTGTTAAAAGAAGTGTTTTGATTGTCCATCCTTAATGTTCCAGGTTAGTTGTGATTACCTAGACTTTGTGTACCAGTCTCGTTACTCGTCCCGAACTACACGAAAACCCTGATCAGCTCCAAATCCATTCGGATCAAATTTCCCTTGAAAAGATATCTCATTGCTGTTAATATCACCTATCCAACCGCCGCCTTTCACGATACGGAAAGAGTTGCTATTTTCCTGGTCCTCATACCAGTCCCAACACCATTCTCTTACATTACCTGACATATCATAAATTTCTAACTCGTTAGGCTCCTTAAGCCCTACTTCTTTTGCCTTAGTTCCGTTATTTTCGATCGCAGGCCAGTTCCAATCACCTGATAAGTATTTATCTCCAGCGTTTCTCCAGTACCAAGCTACTTCATCTGCTTGATCACTGCCGCTATATGTGTAGCCCTTGCTCATTTTGCCCCCGCTTGCGGCGTATTCCCATTCCGCTTCTGTCGGCAGTCTGTAACCGTTAGCTCCCTCATTCACCGTAACGGTCCATTTTATGGGATCATTCTCATTCCTATTGTTCGGATCTTTTTTGCTCTTATCTATATTATAAAATGGTTTCAAATCCTCTTTTTCACTTCTTGCGTTACAATACTCTATCGCGTCATACCAGCTAACCATTTCTACTGGTAATTGTTCCCCTCTAAAATTAGAAGGATTGCTTTCCATTACTTCCACCCACTCTTTTTGAGTCACTTCATATTTACTCATATAGAAGTTTGGGATGGTTACTTCCTCGCCATAATAATTGGAGTTTTTATTTAGAAATGACCCGCCTTCCACGAGTACAAAGTTATCATTTTTCACTGACTTTTGTTGCGAACAAGCACTAATTAGAACGAATAATAATGATAAAAAGAAAATCGATCGCTTTTTCATTCGCTTATCTCCTTTTTTCCGTATAGAAAAAAAGTTATAGGCCGCATGGACCTATAACTTTCCTCCTGCAAAGCCGAAAGACTTCCTCTTTTTTCGTTATATAAACTGTAATGATATACTTTCGGTTAAAGTGTTACCATACGGTTACATTCGAACTGCCGCTGCTTTGGTAACCCTCTGTTGCTAATACCTGATATGACCAACTGCTTCCTAAATTCATCCCCACATTCTTCCATGCGTTAACATGGTTGCCAAACGTAATTGACGCGTTAACTCCGGTTGGTCTTTTGGATTGACGGACACTCCAGTACTGAGTAAATGTTTGTGTTCCGTCTATGGAAGGTGCATTGTACCTTGTTGTCGTGTAAATATCGTAAGTACCTCCATCGCTAGTCATGCTGCCTTTATAGGTTCCCGTCGGTCTATAAGTACCCCAGCTATCAACGACATAGTACTCAATTAATGAGTTCCTAGTCCATCCATAGAGGGTTAAGTATCCGTTACCCGAAGGAGCAAAGACACCCGCATTATAATTTACGGTTCGGGTCGGTGATCCGGTGGTCCAGCCTTTGCCGACAACAAAATTGCCAGTATTACTCCAGTTGACGCTGTAATTCCCTCCAGAGCCATTGACCGCATTCACGGTTCCGCCGCCATCTGTCCAATTTTGCCAATAATCGGTTGCTGCACTCGAGGTTGCTGCAAATATTCCTAAACTCATGGACACTGCAAGGATTACCGCTCCAACTTTCTTTTTCATTTTAAACATAAACTACCTCCTGGCCTATTTTTGATTCATTTTTGCTTTACAACATGCAGCAGTATCTTGGTTGTTTTTTTGTTTCGAGTAGCAACATACCTATCTCTGCCTGTGTCATCATTCTTGAACGCTTAACCACCTCCTTTACGGAAAGATTATAAGTTGAAAGCGCATACAAAACTATTGTGCAAATTAAAGGTTTTACTTTACTTTTCACTGGTAAATCAACTCAAACAGAAAAAAGCCGCCCTTTAAAGGACGGCTCTAATGATATGATTCTTATCATTTAGAAGAAGATGAATAATTACTTAATTACTACATAATCCAGGTTTACGAGTTTAGCGTAAGTTACAATTTGATCTGTAGTTAAGTTAAGAGATACAACGGTATGGTGGCCGCCGCCATTTTCGATCCAAGCTTTAACCCCATCTTGGAAGTTTGGTTTCACGTTCCAAAGTACACGAGCTACTGGAAGTTTTGGAGCCGGAGTTGTTGGTTCAAAAGCAGTAACTTCGTTGATCAAAAGCTTGTAGTGTGTACCGAAGTCAGCCATGGATACAACGACACCGTCTCCTTGTTTTCCGTCGAATACCAAACGAGCTGGATCTTCTTTATCGCCAATACCGAGCGGTGAAACGACAACTTTAGGTTTGTTGCAAGCGAGTGTTGGATCCACTTCAAGCATGTGAGATTGAAGAATGGACTCTTGTCCAGCTGTGAGTTCATAAGTGTAATCTTCCATAAAGCCTGTAGACTTATTGTGGCTCATTACTTTGAGCAAACGATCCAGTGCTGCTGTCTTCCAGTCGCCTTCTCCCGCAAAACCATATCCTTGAGCCATCAAACGTTGGACGGCAAGTCCAGGAAGCTGTTTCATTCCATGCAGATCTTCAAAGTTTGTTGTGAAAGCATTGTAGCCGCCTTGATCCAAGAAGCGTTTGATCGCGATTTCATAGCTGATTTGTACTTTTACACTTGCTTCCCAAGCTTCTTTACTGTAATTACCGTATTCAAAATCATACAATTCTGCATATTCAGCAAACAGATCATTAATTTCTTCTTCTGTAACTTCATTGATAACCTGAACAAGATCACCGATACCAAAGTAATCAACCGTCCAGCCAAATTGAATCTGCGCTTCGACCTTATCTCCTTCAGTAACCCCTACATTACGCATGTTGTCGCCAAAACGAGCAACTTTGATATGGAAGCTTTCATTGTATGCAACCGCTACGTCCATCCATTCTGCAATTTGTTTTTGCACTTCAGGACGTTCCCAGTAACCTACAACAATTTTGTTTTGTTTGTTCAGGCGAGCATTAATAAATCCGTACTCTCTGTCTCCATGAGCAGCTTGGTTGAGGTTCATGAAATCCATATCAATGGTTGCCCAAGGAATACTTTCGTTATATTGAGTTGCTAAATGAAGTAAAGGTTTTTGCAACAGTTTTGTTCCGCGAATCCACATTTTTGCTGGTGAAAAGGTATGCATCCAAGTAATTACACCGGCAACTTCATCACGATAGTTAACTTCTTTCATAATGTCTGTAATCTTATCTGCACTTACTGCTAGATCTTGCAATACGAGCGGGTAAGGAAGAACACCGCTATTATTTAATGCATCCGTCATTTCTTGAGCGTGGGCTTTCACTTCTGCTAATGCTTCTTCTCCGTATAGATGCTGTGAACCAACAACAAACCAAAATTGTTTTGTGCTAACTGTTGTCATATGAATCCTCTTTTCTATTATTTATAGTGCAATCAATTTCAAGTTAGTAATACGATGTCCTTGATTCAGTTAACTTACTTTTGTCCGTAATAAGCGTTTTTTCCATGTTTACGTAAGTAGTGTTTATCTAAAATGCGCTGCGGCAATTCCTCTGCAAAATGATTTAACTCTCTAGCAAATAAATTCATTTTCGAAACTTCTTCTAGCACAACACTATTCATTACTGCTGTTTTTGCATCTTTTCCCCAAGTAAATGGTCCGTGACCCTTAAGCAAGACACCTGGTACTGCCATAATATCGATACCGCGATTCTCAAAAGTCTCGATGATCACATGACCTGTTTCGGCTTCATAACCGCGGTCAACTTCCTCTTGTGTCAAGAATCGTGCGCAGGGAATGGAACCATAGAATGTATCTGCATGTGTAGTTCCCATGACCGGAACATCAAGTCCCGCTTGAGCCCAGACGGTTGCCCATGGTGAATGAGTATGGACAATACCACCGATTTCTGAATATTTTTTATAAAGAACGGCGTGAGTTGGCGTGTCAGAAGATGGTCTATACTCACCTTCCACGACATTGCCATCTAAATCAACAACGACCATATCACTTGCTTTCATCGTTTCATAATCAACACCGCTAGGCTTAATAACAAACAAACCGCTTTCACGATCGATGGCACTTACATTGCCCCACGTATATTTAATAAGTCCTTGTTTAGGTAGATCGAGATTGGCTTGAAACACTTCTTCTTTTAGTTGTTCTAACACCGGATTCCCTCCCCTTTTAAGCTAAGTTGTCAACAGCAGCCTGCTCAATTTCCAGACCTTTTTTGTATCGTTCGATAAATATTTCAAATCCTTTAACGTCTACTTCATCCGGATGAACTTCCTCAGCCACAACATCTTTAAAGACTTTTTGGTCCAGGAAGTCTTCTAAACTTTCGTTTGAGTCTTTATTAATCATGTAAGATGCAAGAATAGCCATTCCCCATGCGCCGCCCTCTCCAGCTGTGCTTGTCACAGATACAGGAACATTCAGTGCCGCTGCAACCATCTTCTGTCCAACGAGAGGAGTTTTAAATAAACCGCCATGAGCTAAGATGCTGTCGATTTCTACATTTTCTTTCTTCGTCAGAATGTCCATTCCGATCTTAAGGGCCCCAAATGCAGTAAAAAGATGCGTTCTCATGAAATTAGCTAAATTAAAATTACTTTCAGGGGTGCGGACAAAGAGTGGTCGTCCCTGCTCTAATCCTGTAATATTTTCGCCGGAAAAATAACCGTAGCTTAGCAGTCCGCCGCCGTCTGGGTCCGCTTCTAGTGCCTTGTTAAACATGACACTGAATAGTTTTTCCGTCTCCACTTTATGACCCATTGCTTGTGAAAATTCGCGGAACAGCCCCATCCAAGCATTGATATCGCTAGAACAGTTATTGGCATGTACCATTCCAACAGGGCTACCATTTGGAGTCGTTACCATATCAATTTCCGGATGTAATTCGGAAAGATCATTTTCTAATACAATCATCGCAAACACGGAAGTTCCTACGGAGACGTTTCCTGTGCGCTTTTTAACACTATTGGTAGCAACCATTCCTGTACCCGCATCGCCTTCAGCAGGACAAAGTGGAATACCTGGTTGTAAATTTTCTGATTTATCAAGGATTTTGGCTCCAGCCGCTGTTAATTTACCAGCTTCTTCACCAGAGACATAAACTTGAGGCAGAATATCTTGCAACTTCCAAGGATAACCTTTGGCAGAAGTAAGATCATCAAATTGTCTCATCATTGATTCGTTGTAATCTTTTGTAGATTCATCAATTGGGAAAATACCTGAGGCATCACCGATGCCGATTGTTTTATGATCTGTAAGTAAAAAGTGAATGAATCCAGCCAACGTAGTGATAAAACGAATACGAGGCACATGTTCCTCTTCATTAAGAATAGCTTGATATAAATGAGCAATACTCCAACGTTCTGGAATGTTGAATTGGAACAGATCCGTTAACTCTTTTGCTGCAGTACCAGTTGTCGCATTACGCCATGTCCGAAACGGGACAAGCAGCTGATTATTTTCATCAAATGCCATATAACCGTGCATCATTGCAGAAAATCCAATAGAACCAATCGTTTGAAGTGTAACTTCGTATTTCTTCTCTACTTCTTGCTTCATTTCGCTATAGGCTGCTTGTAGTCCACTGAGAATATCCTCTAAGTTGTACGTCCAAAACCCATCGACTAACTTGTTCTCCCACTCGTAACTACCTGAAGCAATCGTTTCAAAGTTATTCGCAATGAGGACTGCTTTGATTCGTGTGGACCCAAATTCGATACCAAGTGAAGTTTCTCCCTTAGTAATTGCTTGTTTGATATTTAGCTGGCTCATTCTTACGTTTGTCCCCTCTCAGATAACACTTTTAGAAACCTTAAAATCGAAAGAAGGCGCTTTCCTTTTGACAGATTCAGTATATTTTTTGTTCGTACATTTGTCAACAAATTTAAAAGGTATACATACAAATTAATAACGGAAGTTCCTCTTTTTTGGTATTTATGTATACATAAAGATATTATGTGACATAAAGCTACGTAGATAATATAATTGTTTTGAACTTTGTACATAAATAAGATAAAATGATTTATTTGATTAGACATAAATGAAATTTGTACTTACAACTATTTTATATAAATTTGATATATTAACTAACAACGATGAAAGAAGTGAACTTTAGTGAAACCAAAATACCAATTTATTATTGACGATATAAAAAGCAACATTCTTTCAGGCGTTTATAACGTCGGCGAACAAATTCCTACGGAGTCTGCATTACAAGAGCAGTACCAAGTTAGCCGACAGACTGTACGAAAAGCGATTTTAGAACTGTCTAACGAGGGATTTTTAAGAAGTGAAAAAGGTTCTGGTACTTATGTCAGCAACCAATATCGATCTAAATCGAATGGAAATACCAATAATAAGATCATTGGCGTCATCACGACTTATATTTCCGATTACATTTTCCCCTCCATTATCCGTGGTATTGAAGGAAGGCTTAATGAGGATAATTACTCGCTGCTATTAGCAAGTACAAATAATGATGTCGCACAAGAGAAAAAGGCATTAGAAATGATGCTCTCTTATGGGGTAGATGGTTTAATTGTTGAACCTACGAAAAGTAATCTATACAATCCCAATATTGCTTACTACCTAACATTCAAAGAACAAGATGTTCCCTTCATTATGATCAATGCTTATTATGAAGAACTCGAAGTTCCTTTCTTTTGTCTTGATGACGTACAATCTAGCTATCTAGCTACAAAAGAATTAATCTCAAGAGGACATAAAAAAATTGGGATTATCTCGAAAATGGATGACCTACAAGGTAAATATCGAATGAAGGGGTATATTAAAGCGCTGGGTGAAGCTAAATTACGGTTTCAACCTGAACAAGTGCTCTCATTTGATACAGAGTCAAAGCAGAATTTATCCGTTAACATAAAGAATTTCCTAATTGAAAATAGAGATGTGCTGACAGCTATTGTTTGTTATAACGACGAGGTAGGACTTGAAGTCGTAAATGTGTGCAGACAACTAGATATTTCGATACCGGATGAATTATCTATTATTGGTCAAGACAATTCCTATATTGCAAAAAATGCAAATATTAAACTAACTACGCTGACACACCCGCAAGAACAAATGGGACGTGATGCTGCAGATTGGGTCATTAAGAAATTACAAGGTAAAAAAGATCTTCCTACGAGCACTTATTATCAGCCAGTATTAATTGAAGGTGAGACTGTGGTGGAGAAATAGAAATTCATAATAAAGAGCTCAGTCTAAATAGACTGGGCTCTTTGGTTTATATTTTCCACAAACTTCTGCCCTGCACGTGATAATGGAACATTTTTTAGATAGCATATGCCAATATTTCTTTTGGGGATTTCCTCTTCTAGTATGATCTCGTGTAAGTCTCCTCTTTCTAAATAGTCCATTGAAAACTCTTTAATCACACAGGAAATACCCAAATTTATTTTTGTGAACTCTAATACTAAATCATGCGATCCAAGTTCAAAGACGGGAGAAAGATGATGTCCTCTTTTTTTCAAAAAATCTTCTACGTACATTCTTGAGTTCGACTTTTTCTCTAGAAAGATAAGGGGCATGTCCATTAGATATTCTAAGCTAACCGGTTTTGAAATCAGCTCTTTGTATTTCTCTCCACACACAAAAATATCTTGAATTTCCTTACAAGGAATGACCTCTAGATGATCCCCTTGAATGGGCAAATTACAGATCCCAAGATCCGCTTTTCCCGTTTTTATAAACTCGCAGATTTCCATTGTCGTTCCATTTATAATATTTAATTTGATGCCCGGGAATTCTTTGTGAAACTTCTCTAGGTAAGGGAGTAAATAATAACGAGAGATGGTATCGCCTACCCCGATTCGTAACTGGCCTGTTTTTAAGGATTTGAACTCCAGCATTTTATCTTCTGCGGCATGAATGATCCCTAGTGCAGAATTAATATGTTCATTTAACAATTTACCTTCTGTTGTTAGAACGACGCCTTTTGACGTTCGATAGAAAAGCGGAATTTCTAACTCCTTCTCAAGTTTCGTAATCGCTTGGCTCACTGCAGATTGTGTTAAAAATAGTTCTTCTGCCGCTTTAGAAAAGCTTTTATTTTGGCTGACGACATTAAATACGCGATATAGATCTAATTTTCCAATCATATTAATTCTCCTTATATCAAACATTACAAATATTAATTTTACTTATAACACTTTTCAAAGGTATAGTAAAATCATAGTGTTTAAACATTTCGTTACTAATGATACATAACGTGAACTCGGTAAAGGGGAGATTTATAATGACAAGAGCAGTGGGAACGGTTGTACGAGGACTTCGTGGTCCGATCATTAACCAAGGTGATTCTATTGAACAAATCGTAGTGGATACCGTCATAAATGCAGCAAAAAGTGAAGGATTTTCGATTGAGGATCGTGACATTGTTACCATAACTGAATCCATTGTTGCTCGTGCGCAAGGGAACTATGCGACAATCGACCATATAGCGACAGATATAAATGAAAAATTCGGTGACGAAACCGTCGGTGTCATTTTCCCAATTCTTAGCCGTAACCGATTTGCTAATTGCTTGAGAGGGATTGCAAAGGGCGCGAAGAAAGTCATCTTAATGCTAAGCTACCCTGCTGATGAAGTAGGTAATCACCTGGTAGACATCGATGAACTGGATGTAAAAGGCATTAATCCTTGGACCGATGTATTGTCAGAAGATCAGTTCCGTGAGCATTTTGGTTATAAAAAACATCCATTTACAGGTGTTGATTACATTGAATATTATAAATCTCTCATTGAAGCGGAAGGTACAACTTGTGAGGTCATCTTCTCTAATAACCCTAAAACCATTTTAGAGTATACAAAATATGTTCTAACTTGTGATATTCACTCCCGTTTCAGAACCAAACGTATTTTAACTAACAATGGTGCTGAAAAAGTATTTGGTCTTGATGATATTTTATCAAAATCAATTAATGGCAGTGGCTACAACGAAGCGTATGGTCTACTTGGATCCAATAAAGCAACGGAAGAAAGCGTGAAATTATTCCCGAATAATTGTCAACCTATCGTTGATCGTATTCAAGAGAAACTGAAAGAACTAACTGGTAAAACGGTTGAAGTCATGGTTTATGGAGATGGAGCTTTCAAAGATCCAGTCGGTAAAATTTGGGAACTTGCAGATCCTGTTGTCTCCCCTGCTTACACCGAGGGACTTAATGGTACTCCAAATGAAGTGAAACTGAAGTACTTGGCAGATAACAACTTCTCTCATCTTCGTGGTGAAGAGTTACAACAAGCAATTACTGCATTCATCCAGAATAAGAACGACGATCTCGTTGGTGAAATGGAAGCTCAAGGCACAACGCCTCGTAGACTAACCGATCTCATTGGCTCATTGTCTGATTTAACTTCAGGCAGCGGCGACAAAGGAACACCAATGATTTACATTCAAGGTTACTTCGATAACTATACAAAATAAGATAAGCACAAAAAAATGCACCTTACTAAATTCAATTTTAGTAAGGTGCATTTTTATTTTGTTTAACGTCTCTACTTGGATGTACAGATGATTATAGGTAACGAGGTGGTGAAACCTTCTTCACAAAAAATATTCCGCTAAATTGCTCAGCTGGGATAATAAATTTCCTCACTGTTCCATGCTCTAAGATTAGTGTTTTCTCAAATATCCACTTATTGTTTGGTTGTGCCGTGACATGAGAGAAATCAAGAAACGAAACAAAGGAATCGGTATGATTCATATAATCCTCTAGACTCTTTTTTGGCGCATGGCCAATTCTATAAACTGTTCTATTCAATAAATGTGCCTCTCCTTCATACATAAAGAGACCAATATAATAGGAGTCATCCATTAACTCTTTACTTATTAATGAACCCATTGGTCTGTAATTATTTGATGCTTGGTAATTTTTATAAATATGAGCATTGTGAGCCCAAATGATTATCTTTTCATTCGGATATAATTCATTACAAATCCATTCTAAGTTAGCTGCCATGATCTGATCCCGATATTTCATATAATCTTGGTAGTTATCGGTTAAATGATTTAGAAAAAGGCGTCTATTATCGAGTTCTTTCTGAATGAATGTAAAGGGCAAGTCCAAACCATTATTAATAAAATCCTTTTTCCTATTCATCAGAAGATCATGTAATTGATCTATAATCTCATTTAATTCACTTTGAATGAATTTATATTCTTGTAACGTCTCTTTGGGCACCCTCTTCCTTCTTCCTCTATATTTGCTAATACGGCCATACCAATGAGCTGTGTTCTCTTCTACTTTTTGTATATTCTGTTTAAATTCCAATGGAAAATCAATATTGATTTTATTTAAAAATGCCATCAACAAACTCTGTTTGCTGGATGGCTGAAAATCAAAACCTATAATATTAAAGTCCTCGCTAGCTTTTAATGATTGGAATAATGAATATGTTTCTTCTGTTTTCCAAAATGGAAAGACAGAATGGTCTATGAATTCATCAACTGAAAGTTCATCTTTTAGGAAGTTCGAGGTATAACATTCAGTAAGTCCGCTCTCGAATGCTATCACTTTAAATCCCATTTTATGATAGAGAAAATCAATCAATTTGGTTTTGAGAAGATTATGCTCAGCAATACCGTGACCATTTTCACCTAGCCATACAATTCGTTTATCCTTTAGGACTTGTTCTAAAAAGTGAAAATTATCCGCTTTAGATTCGGACAAGGTATCGATAAGATGAGCATGTTCCTTTACCCACTCTACTGACATGTTATATTTTCTCTTTCTTGACTGAAAAATTGTCACCCTTATCCCCCTTTCGATCAATGAATCCTGTAAAATATTTAGCTGGCTTATTTCTTTCTTACTCTTCTCCATACCAAGAAAGCCACGACAATAATTAATAATCCCATTCCAAGCACTGTCATCCATACGCCTGAGTTTAAACGATTCAATTCCCTTGTATGATCTACTTGTTGTGTAGGTGCTTTACCTTCTCCTAAAATAGCTAAATCCTCTTCTGCTTGAGCTAATACATTGGTTCGATCACAAATGATGCTTACTAACTGTTCTTTGGCACCATACATAGAAGATGGTTTCGCATAGACTAAATAATCCTCTCCTTCTTTAAATTGAATCCCACAATCACCTCCACCGCTGCCGGTACGAATGATGATTTGAGATTCTGAACCCCCCTTCCAGATCTCACTGGTTTCAAATAATACAGCATTCGATAGATATCTATTCGTTCTCTCTTCCTTTACTTCAATTACGCGTCCCGAAAAAACGGCTTCTGATCGACTGAATTCATCTTGAACACTTTTAGGCTCTACGCAAGAACAAGCATATGCATTTGAAGGTATGGAGATCGTCATGATGCTCACTAATAGACAAATTAGTAATATCAAATTCATTTTCCTTTTCATCATCATTCCCCTTTTCATATTCCGTGCCAATGTAACACCATCTACTAATCTAATTATGATCTTTAACGATCTTAACTTCATTTAAAGTCACATAATAGGTGTAATCCGAACGCATCTGAGGTCCCTCTCCGTCTTTTGGTTCACAGTCTTGCTGAATGGTGATAACAAATCCATTTCCCTTTTCTTGGCTCTCATTAACCTTGTTAAAGGTTTCTAAGTCATTTCCACAGCCAGGAACCTTATCTAGTGCCCTGCTTGTGGCAGTTTCTAAGGTAAGGTCTTGTTCAGAAACACATCCAGATAATAATACCGCTAGTAAAAATATAGAAAGTAAATTACGCATTACTCCCCTCCTTCTACTTGTATAAACGCACCATCTAATCATTTGTTCCAGCTAAACTTATCTAGCGATTAAAATTACTACCTAATCATTGCAAAAAATATACATATTTTGTTTCTGTTTTATTATAATAAGGTATATTATATGGAAGCGTTTACAACATTCTGTTTCTAAGCCTGTTTAACCACTCTTTTTCCCAGTGGATTATGATAGGTTTGGTACATTTTATTCGCTTCACATGTAAAACCAAACGAACAAAGGAGCTGGTTTACCTGATCACATCAACAATCAAAAGAATTCCCTTTCTACTCGCTTTAACAATGTTCTTCTCCACTTTAAGTTTCTTGTTTTTATCTCCTTCTGCCGTAAATGCCGCTTCTGGGGAAACGGCAAGCATCTCAGACATTTTAAAATACCAGCAGGCCGATGGCGGTTGGAAAAAGGATTATACGACAACGAGCGGAGAGTGGGCCAAGTCTACGATTGATAACAAGGCCACTTATACCGAGATTAGAAGACTTGCAGCTGAGTATCAAAAAACGAAAGATAGCAAGTATTCTGCTGCAGCGATCAAAGGAATCAATTTCTTGTTGAACATGCAATATGCAAATGGCGGCTGGCCGCAAGTGTATAACAGCTCCGGTTATCATAAACACATTACTTTTAATGACAATGCCATGATTAACGTAATGATACTGCTGGATGATGTTGCAAACAAAAAAGGAGACTTTTCCTTTATCGACAGCACTCTAGCGGGAAGATGTAAAACGGCAGTTACAAAAGGTGTAAACCTTATTTTGCAAATGCAGGTTGTTGTCAATGGAAAGCTAACGGTTTGGGGACAACAGCATGATTCAGTAACATTAAAGCCCGCTGGTGCAAGAGCGTACGAGGTTCCTTCTCTCTCCGGCCAAGAAAGTGTCGGGATTGTTAAATTCCTTAAAACTAGATCTTCTACAACTCAAATTGCTGCTTCGATCAAAGCTGCAGAAGATTGGTTTAAAGCTGTGAAAATTACTGGAATCAAAGTTGTAAAGACAAGTGATGATGTAGTCGTGACGAGTGATCCGACTGCTCCAGCAATTTGGGCACGTTTTTATGAGATAAATACAAATAAACCGATCTTTGTCGGTCGTGACGGGATTGTTAAATACAAACTCAGTGATATTGAGCAAGAAAGACGAGTAAATTACTCATGGTATGGAAATTGGCCTAATGGTCTTGGAATATATTAAGCAACATCGGTAGCAATGCGGAGTAATAAATTAAACAACCAGTCTCAGTCATAGAGGCTGGTTGTTATATTTACATATCGTTTGCTGAACAATTTCATTATTAAGCAGTGTATACACCTTTTCTTCGCCTAAAGTTATGGAATGGGGATGTACTCTCCATTAAATTGATACTGGTAGTTGTCCCCTATTCGAATATATCCGAGTATACAATGACCTCTATCCCTATATAGAACGCCGGAATAGTTTTCATTGTCTACATTACCTTCTGCAACCATAATTTGATGATCATCACAAGCTAAAACAATGCCAATATGATCATGAGAATGATCAGTTAATAATTTCTCGAAAATAACAATATCACCACGAGCCGGATCAAACTCTTCTTGATTAACGTCATAAAAAAATCTAGTTTCGGGCAGCTTTGCCCAATCTAGCAACGCTCCAACTCCGGCAAGCCGATACATATGGTTCGGATAACGAATCGGTAGTAGTAATCCCACCCGCATACAGCAGTGATATACAAATGCAGCACACCAGTTACTCTCCAGCACTTTATAAATATCAGCGTCTGGCCAATACTTGCAAATCTCTCTATAATCCTCATTTTCAGGTACGCCTATAATATTCTTCTTGGCCAAGGTTTCTGCATAATCAGCAAGCATAGAACGTCTGTCTTCCCTATGTGAATTTATTAATTTCGCATCGATATGATTAGCGGTAGCAAGCGCTTTTACTGTTTCTTCCGGCATTCCTAACTCTCTAAGTACATTTTGTAGTCTATGTATATCCGTTGTAGGAACATGTCCATCCGTATTGTGAAAGTACATCTGCAGCAAAATAGCATCTTTCAAAATTTCCTCATAGGGACCATGGCTGCGCTGTCGATCATCTTGATAAAAGATAGATCTAAGAATAATGGTCATCTCTTTATCGGTAAAGAGTTCGGAGCTGCGTAGGATGGGTCTTACAGCATCAGCACTATTGTGGCCTGGAAAGGTCTTTACTCCCGTTTTGACGAAATAGTAACTGTGAAGTAACCCCGCGATTGCAGCGATTTCCGGGTCTTGTCCTCTCCTCATAGCAAGCATTGAAGCAAAACTAGTAACCCTAGATAGTTGTGACCAAGCCTGATGTTTCTTTAAGCTGTTCTCGGCTGTAAAAAGATTCTCATAAACAAAGGAACGAATATAATCCAGCCGCTTTATTTTTTTATCACAGATCATTAATTTTACACCTCCTTGTCCCGAGTGACCAACAGAATGACGATTAGAATGTTGAACCTTATACCCCACTATATTTGGGCCTCGCTTATGCAATTTAGCTCTCCCCATTTACAACAATCATTTGCACCACCTTTCTATCATCACCCTTTAGCTTGACGTTACCGGCGAGCAGTTGTGAGGACCCATCTCCGTCTAGAAAAATGCCTTCCTGTAATTTTCCAACGGCTACACTACTCTTTATCGCAGTCCGAAACTGTTCGGCCGTACATTTGGTAGAAGAAACAATAAGGTAGATGTCTCCTGATGTATCATAAGCCATTGCACTGCGTAGCCGCTTATCGCTAGAAAACGGAAGTCGTTCTTCATTAATCGCAGCATCATACCACCTGTTATCATCCATTAGGTTCATACTTACTCCACCCTGTGCCCAGAACTTTGTCTCATCTGTAATCGTTAGATCGTCGGCACTTGCAACTCGCTGAACGTCAACCTTCTTTGTGATCCGATCATATACCATCGTTCCACGGTCGTATTTGGTGTTAAACCAGCCTGATCCATATTCTTTGACATCTCCGTTTGTAGGAATACCATCCATCACTGCAATACTAAGTAGCTGATCTTCCCAAAAGAATCCGCCATTGATTCCACTGTGTCCCGAACGCACAACGTTGTCGTTAATCGTCAGCAGCGATATATTATCTGGTTCCGTCTGCAATACGTGTAGAGTAACCCCATTATCAGTAGTTATTTGGGTATACTTCAGTCCATCCGGAGTGTCTTCTATACTAATAAAGGGCCATGCAAATACAACGCCAAGTGTTAACGTGAAAATACTAAAGAAGATCAGTAAAGAACGTCTTACAAGGGCTACCCTGTCAATCGCTTTATCTTTCAATACGCACTCCTCCTAATGATTAAGCACCTTATATTTGACATCAACCTTATGTAATCCTTCTCCTATACTTTTATATGAAAAAACAGCCGATCACATTGACCAGCTGTAATTAATTCAATATTAAACTATAAATCATTACTACATTAGTTTTGTTCTCGAATCCTATCCCGTACATCATATTGTCTTACATAACGACAGAAATAACATTCCTTATAATTAAGATATTATTGGGTCTCCCAGTAATCACCAACTAGACCTTCAATAATACTTCCGCTAGCCCACGGCATGAGACAAAACCATGTACTGGCTGGGGAACCATCACTATATTTTTCGGTAACCAGTCCTTCAGAATGACAAAACCGTTCAGACATCCATCCTTTTTTTCCGAAATCAAATTCACCATCGTAACGATTATATGTTTGACATCCCCAGCGAACGGTATCCATCAAACGCAAATATAACATAAGGATCATCACGATTTTCGGTATAATAGTATAACTCATCTACAATACTGCTGGACATGGGATGAATATGTGGATTCGCTACTGAGGTTACACTGCCCCCACTGCTAGACCAGCCGAGCGTGCTAAGCGGAGGAGTTTTCACCGGCGAATTATAACAAAATTTGAAAGTAAACTCATAACAAATAGCATCACGCATATGGTCTAGATACAGATCATCTTTCGTTAAAGCATGAAGATATCTGACTGCCCGGATGTAAGCTAAAATTCCTTCCGAATCCACAGCCTTCTCTGCATCCAATGGGGCACCGTAACATTCCATGCGTTTTACGTAAGTCTCATAATAGTGTTGTTCACTATCTTTAAGACTTTCTATATAGGACTCATCTTCAGTTAGCCAGCTGTATTAAGCCATTGCAGCCAAGCACCAAGCACCGCTAAATGCGTCATATTCAAGCCCAGCACCTGTTTTTTCTGATAGGATGGTCGGATATTCATGGTCTGAATTCTTTGTTCGTTCTAATTTATCCAGAACATCTTTAGCGAAAATCAACCAGTCATCATGAGAAATACCTTTGATTCGTTTCTCATATTCGTATGCCTTCAAAATATAAAACATGGCTTGTCCTGAAAGGTAAGCAGAATGCCCCGGTGTGCGCATACCGTCAAACCACCATCCTTTGTTACTCCATACACCATTATGGTAAGCACTATATGGGAGACCTGTCTTGGGATTAAGTGAGTTTTCAATAATATTTGTAATACAAGAAATCGCTTGCTCCCGCATAGCCTTATCTCCCAGTCGCAGAGCTGCCATAAGTACAGGTGTAGCAATGGTTAGACCATTCGTCCAACTGATAGAAATAATTTTATTATATCTCCATCCTCCTGTTTGTTTATCTTCAAATACAAAAGCAGAATAATGGCGTTCCTCGGGAAGCCAAGCATATGTAAAAATTGCACTGGATAAATCACTGGCAGCTGTTTTAATGTCGCTTCCTTCCCTTGGCTGCTGATGATAACGATAATAAATATGTTCTAGCGCTGGATTGATACCAAGTTCTGATTCAGCTTCATATTCATACAGATCTATCGTAAATTGAATCGTCTCTCCTGCCTGAATCTCAAAGCAATTGTCTTCAAGCGGCGCTCGTTCTTTGACTAGACGAGATTTAATAAAATGCAATGGTGCGTTTTCATAACCAAGCGTATACCCTACTGTCCCTCGGTCAATAGAGCATGTATATCCGCCATACTGATAAAATTCACCTGTTTTGCCTGGGTACCACTGCTGTTTCACTCCATCTTTCGTAATAAAATAAGGACTTGCACATAGTCCATAGACTTTTCCACTGTCATATACAAATGCAGCGGGATGCGACAAACGATCACTTCTTACCATCCACCAAGAAGAGGAAGGCCTTCCTGGGTTCCCTGGTCTCAGTCTTGGAAACTCATTAGGAACATTCTGCGGAGCTTCTCCCCGGTTTAAACCATACATAAATGCAGGCAGAAAAAACCGAGGTTCCACCTTTTGAAACGGCAATTCTACATGGATTACACCCTGCCAGGGATTACTTTCTTCATTGCATATTGTGATAAGTGCCTGGATCGGAAATTGTGGATTGCCTATATTTCTTTTTTTATTTATTTTTGCTGTCAGTCCGTTCTCTCGTATTTCTCTGTATTCCTTACTATCACTTGATTTACTTCTTGCGGTTATAATGAATTCCATGAGATCCTCCCATCCTCTAATCAGGAGACTGGCTCACCAATCACTCATTTTCCTGAATTGGTAAGCCAGCCATATTTTTAAGACAATTAATACTGAGCAGATACTTCAATTTTATCGATATTTGGACCTTCTGTTCCTGTCGTTACCACCTTCACTATATTATTTCCACTGTTCATAGGAACCTGTATCGTTTTTTCGCCCCATGTTCCCCAAGCTCCCGTTGTGGAGAAAGGAACGTTACTTAATACCTTTGTTCCGTTAACATAGATATCAAGATTTCTAGTGCCAGACTCCAGTCCGTACCGAATTTTTATATTTTTCGTTCCTGTCACTGCGCAGTAAATCGAATTCCACTGAAGTGCAGCGTTTGAGGCAGCACTAAAATTAACATATCCAGTTCCGCTGTATCCACTGTAGAGAGATTCGACTACAGCATCTGTCAACGTTGTACCAGACTCCGCTTCATAGGTTGTAGACTCACTTCCGCTGACACTTCCTAAATCAGCTGTAAATGTCATGACACTTCGAGCAGGCAGTTGAGCGGTAAAAGAATGATTCGTTACCGTAATATCGGTACCTGCTGCCATGCTTCTGCTGCTGTCTGTAATCCATGTAGATACTTTGGAAGCAGTTCCATTTTGTAAATTAAATTTCTGGTTTATACTTGATGTCCCCCGGTTAACCGCTACAATTATGGCCTTATTGTTACCTTTGTAGGCAGAAATGAAAACATTCGTGTCTGGATTCTTAGTGGCATCGACTCTTATATATCCAGGACGGACAAATTTCGAAAAATGAGCCATACTGTATCCGCGTTTGCTAATGGTTCCATCTTCATTCATCGGACCATATTGTCTGCGAATATACCACCATACATAGGCCTGAAAATCCGCTTCTACCATAGCCTGATGCATATGATAAGCAACATCCAGCGCCTCAGGCCAGAGATTTGCTGAGTTATTATTGCTGTTTGGGTAATACACTTCCGTCATCCAAAGATCTTTTCCTGCCCCTTTTTGTTTAAACAATGGATAGGCAAAGTCAGAAAAGTTTGTGCCATATGTGTGTGCGCCAAGAATATCCATATTAGCGAGAGCTTGCGGGTCATTCAATATGGGATCTGACATATTTTTAAGATAAGAAAATGACTCGGGAGCAATAACTTTACTCTGTATGGAGCCTGCATTCTCTTTCATAAAACGCAGTATTTCTTGAGGTGTCCACCAGGTCCAATCATGAGCATAATCCGGTTCATTTTGTACAGAGATCGCGTACAAATCCACACCGTTTTCTTTCATATAAGATACAAAATCATTTAGATGCTGTGCATATGCGGCGTATTTATCATACTTAAGCCGCTTTGCATTTGTATCTCCATTTCGATTGAAAGTCTCTATCATATCACTAGGAGGGTTCCATGGCGACGCAAAAACAATAGCTCCTTGTTCGATGGCACGTTTCGCAGTTGGTAATTCTTTGTACCAATTGTTTCTGTTTTCATCTACATAAATTCGTAGTATAGAAAAACCCAGTTGATTTACTCCGTTCCCAAACGCAGTATCTCTTTGAGCAGCAGTTAAATCGCCGATCCATACGGGGTGATTAATCCCTCCGAAGCCCCGGATGACTTGTTTTTCAGAAGAAAAATTAACATTTACATCACTTGCAGCAAATACTTTCTGATGGTCTGAAAAGGAAAATAGAAGTTGCATCACAGAAGCAAAAACAAGCAGTGCACAAATTGATTTTTTAGTAAGTGAACTCAATTTTATCATTCCCTCTCTAAATAAATTTGCGAAGTAAACTTGTTTTAATAAAAAGCAGTCCGCTCGAAGTTATAACTAGACTCCGCTCGGACTGCTTTTTTACGTGGGTTATACTATTTTACTTTTTCCAGACTTCATCAATTGCCGCTTGGAACGGTTCTTTGTATTTCTCAACAACCGTTGATACAGAAACGCCTTCTAGAATTTCACCGCCAAATTCATAATAAGGCATGCTAGGATAACCATCAATGGTATCAATTACTTTAATGCTTTCTCCCGCATTACGGGCATTGTTCAGATCGTCCTCATTACTGAACATCGTCTCGAATCTAGATTGTTTCGGATAATCGTACATGGATTCAAACTCATGCATTTTCTCATAAATATAGACGATTTGATCAGGATTTTCGATAGCACTTGGAACGGTTAAATAGTTAGGTATGGTGTTGTGAGAGTGATATCCGGTAGCACTTGGTCCTTTAGGGAACGGCAAGAATCCGATATCATAATCCGGCATATCTTTTGCGAAATTTTCTATTTCATAATCACTGCTCGCAACCATTAAAGTATTACCTTGACGGAAAAACTGTCCTGGTTCAGTCCAGTCTCCTCCTTCTGTCGGTCTTGCAACGGACTCCGTAGCAAGTGTAGACAAGAAGTTTAATACTTCTAATGTTTTTGGATCCTCCAGATTTTGTTTATCACCATCAACCAAGTTAGCTTCATTTGCGGCCATAGCCTGAACAAGAATAGAAGCAGTAGCTAGCCCCCAAATATCCAATTTCCCGTCATTGTTGGAATCTTTGTTCGCTTCTTTAGCGACCTGTATAAAGGTTTCCCAATTCCAGTTGTCATCGTTAACATAATCTTGTAATGGCTTCATTCCTAACTGATTCATCAACGTACGATTGTAAAAAACACCGGAAGAAGCTCCATTAATTCCTGTTCTAAATCCGTAGCCTCTTCCTTCAAATTGCGAGTATTCGTTCGTGTACTGCTGAATAAACACCTTTTCGTTCTTGGTGTATTCATCTACCGGGTGGAATAAATCCTGCTTAACCAGTGTCGGAATCATCCAAGGTCTAGCTACCCTGATAATATCTCCGAGAGGTTCGCCGGCTACGAGCGATGCAGTTACTTTATCTTGATATTCGCCAAAATCGACTACAACATATTCGATTTTAAAATTATGTTTTTCCATTAACGCATCCAAGTTTTTCTTCACTTCAATACTGTCTGGGTTGTCTTCCTTTACCGATTCATCGTACCAAGATACCCATTTAAGTGTCCGGCCGCCCATGTCAAAATCCATTTCAGGTGTCCCGGTGGCTTCTTCCTCTTCTACTGCTGCTTCGTTATCTTTGTTCGTAGCTTCTGTTCCCGTTTCAGTACTTACTTTTTCCGGTTCTGGTTCAGAAGCCGTGCCTCCGCCAGCACTGCTGCATGCTACGATGAACACAAGCAGAAAACAACAAAGCAGCATTCCCATTTTACGCATCCACATGTTTATCCCCCCTATAATTGACAACCTCAAGATATAGCGCTTTCATTTCTTGATTCTATAGCCCATTTCAACGCATCAGCTATATAGTCATTCCAAAAATCCCATGTATGAGCACCTGAAGTTTCGACATATGTATGATCGACATCTTCGCTCAATAAAAATTGATGCAACCGCTGGTTGACATGAAGTAAAAAATCTTCCGTTCCACAAGCCAAGTACATTCGCGGTATATCTAACTCTTCTTTTTTAAGACAGCGGATCAGCTCCTCCGGATCTTTATCACTTCCAAGAACAAGACTGAGATCGCCAAATACACTTTTGTAATAATCGTAACTAGCGATTCCATTGTGAACGTCTGGTCGCATATCAGGTAATGAGTATGGCAACAACGCTGACGATAAGGCAATAATCCCTCCAAAATGCTCAGCATACTTCAGTCCATTACGTATGGCACCATATCCGCCCATTGATAGCCCGCCGATAAAGGTATCCTCTCGCTCAGATGATATCGGGAACATACGCCGAGTAAATTGTACGAGTTCACGTCCAATATATTCCCCAAGCCATTCTTCTCTCTCTTCATTATCGAGATAGAACTTATTCTCTCCCGCAGGCATAAACACGGCCACATGATGTCGTTCGGAAAGTTCTCGTATCCTCGAATAACTAAGCCAATCCGTATGGCTTCCGCAATAACCATGAAGTAAATACAAGGATTTCAGACCCTTTATGTTCTCTTTTGAACCCGAATTCTCCTCTGACGTTTGATCAAGTGGCAACAATGCATTGAAAGTCACCTCTCTTTTCATACACTTCGAAAAGAAGTTGATTTGCATTACAGCCATATATTCGCTCCTTTCATGAATAGATATCATTAAAATTCAGCAATATTCACAAGTCTTTTATCCGTCTATCTTGTAATCCCTATCCTATTATCTTAGGATTGCACAGCATCAATTACATCCCAATAGGAAGCTTTCGGATTATGCTGTGTATCAAAGAGAAACGGCCAGTTTTTACGATTACGGACAGGAAAATGATCCAGCCAGGTGTAATCATCCGCGGCGCCCCAAAAAGTAACGGAAGTGATGTGATCACTGTACTCCTTAAATAATCGGAAGAATTGTGCATAACGCTCAGCTTGAAGTTCAAGCATCTCTTCCGTTGGTGCAGTGAGATCCGTCCTCTTATCTTCATGAGCAAATAGAGAGACGTCCATTTCCGTAATATGAAGCTTCATTCCGAGACTCGCATATCGTTCAATTGCTTCCCTTATGTGATCCAGCGTCGGATGTAACAGGTTCCAGTGTGCTTGCAGACCAACGCCATGAATTGGAACCCCTTGTTCTATCAGCGACTTAACAAGTGTATATATTTTTTCTCGCTTTTCAGGTACAGATTCGTTGTAATCGTTATAGAACAAGAGCGCATCCGGGTCCGCTTTATGTGCATATTCGAATGCTTTTGCAATAAAGTCTTCACCGATCATATCAAGCCATTTAGACTTACGCAGTATTTGTTCGCCACTGTCTGATACGGCTTCGTTTACAACATCCCAGGCATAAATACTTCCTTTGTAGCGTCCAACTACCTCATCGATGTGAGATTTCATTCTTGTGAGTAAGGTTTCCCGGTCAGCTCTGCCTCCCGAATGATTCTCGAATACCCAATCCGGAGTTTGATTATGCCACACAAGGGTATGACCTCTGACTGCCATGTTGTTCTCCATTGCAAAAGCAACTAGCTGATCTGCTTTTTCAAATGTATACCTTCCCTCCTCTGGCTGAACTCTTTCAAATTTCATTTCATTCTCTGCTGTTACACTATTGAAGTGCTGTGACAACAGATCTTTTTGTGTAATTAATGACATCGGATTAACAGCCGCTCCAATGTGAAACAGTTCTCTATAAACCTCATGGAGCTTTGGTATGGCTACTTTCTGATCGACTGTCTGATCTGCCAATTTTGCTGACCCCCTCTATACTCATTCAGAATTGGATGACTGGCGCAGTAGGTGGATTGTTCTCCTCAAAAGCTTAGCTTTTGCTATTATTTACAACAACCTGTTAAACGGTAGTATTTCTAAGCACAAATGAGTGAGATCCATACTTTCACAGGTTTTTTTAATTGCTATGATCTTCTATCCCAATAAGATAGGTTTCATTTGCCAGTGTATCGAAACGAATCACATCTCCCATCCTTACCGTTTCGATGTTTGTCCCCGTTTCTGTCCTAACCGTTAAATGATGTCCTTCACTTCGAACTCGGCATACTGCGCTGAATTTTGTACGGATGACAGCCTGCAGAAGAATGGTGTCTTTCCATTGAATAGTAACTTCGAATCCTCCCCGTGCCCGCAGACCGGAAACCGTTCCTGATGTCCATGCTTGCGGCAAGGCAGGAAGCAAATCAATGATCCCTTCATGGCTTTGCAGTAACATCTCCGCAATACCGGCTGTCCCGCCAAAGTTCCCGTCAATTTGAAATGGGGGATGGTTATCAAGCAGATTCGGCAGTGTTGAATCACGTAATAGGGCGGAAATATTACGATAAGCTTCCTCTCCATCGCGGAGTCTTGCCCACATATTGATGATCCAAGCCCGGCTCCATCCCGTATGTCCTCCACCAAAAGAAAGCCTGCGATGTAACGTCGCACGAGCGGCCTCAGACCATTCTGGCGTACTTCCCGGAGTGATCCTGGAGCCGGGATGAAGTGCAAATAGATGAGAGATATGCCGGTGACCAGGCTCCACTTCTTCATAGTCTTCCATCCATTCCTGCAGCTGTCCGTGACGACCGATTTCCGGCTGAGGCAGACATGATCGCACGTTACGAAACCGTTCACGCAGTGCATGATCGATATCTAGCAGCTCAGTTGCTTCAATACACGCCCCAAATAAATGGTCAAGGATTTGGCTGTCCATGGAAGGGGCGATACATAGTGCACCTGTCTCACCACTTGGTAGACGATATTTGTTTTCTGGCGAGACAGATGGGGATGTCACTAGCTTTCCATCCGAAGTTTCTGTCAGATAATCCAGAAAGAAGACCGCTGACTCCTTCATTGTTTCATATGATTTTAAGAGAAAAGCTCGGTCTAATGTATAGCGATAATGCTCCCATAGATGGAGACATAACCACGCCGCTCCCATAGGCCAGATCGTCGAAGATATCCAAATGTCTTGAGGTGCCGTATCTCCCCACAGATCCGTATTATGATGAGCAACAAATCCACCGCAGCCGTACATTTGGCGCGCTGTCACCCTTCCATTTGGACGCATCTTCTCTATCAAATCAAATAAAGGCTCGTGACATTCAGCTAGATTGCACATTTCTGCCGGCCAGTAATTCATTTGAGTATTAATGTTAATCGTATATTTGGAATCCCATGGCGGCGTAAAATGTTCATTCCAGACCCCTTGCAAATTGGCAGGCAATGAACCCGGTCTACTACTTGAAATAAGCAAGTAGCGCCCGTATTGAAAATAGAGCTCTACTAAACCAAGATCCTCCATTCCTTGCTGAAGTGCAGCCATTCGCACATCCGTAGGCCGGTTGTCAGCAGGTTCACCTGCTTTGGCAAACGTTAGGGAGACTCGCTTGAACAAACGTTGATAGTCAGCAATGTGCATTAGCCGCAGTTGTTCAAAACCTTTCTGTTTCGCTTCTCTCACCGTATTCCGACAATAGGATTCTGGGTTCTCATATCGATAGGTTGTTCCAGCTGAGACGAGAATGACCGCTTCATCTGCTTGATCGACGAGAAGAAACTCCCCGCATTTCCTGACCTCTCCCCCGCTGATCTGTACTTCGACGACTGAACATATTTGAATTCCGTCCGGACCTCCGGTGCCGGCTTTCATGATAAGCCGGCCTTCTGCTTCCGTATGTAGACTATCAATGAATCTTTGTCGTCCCCGTGTAAACCGGAGTCTGAACGATACCGCTCTTGTTTGATCAGCTTTGATTCGCACGGCAATGACCTCATCAGGAAAACTCGCCAAATGCTCTCTTTCGTAACGTATGCCACGCCATTCATAATGTACGGTAGATATACTGTGCTCAAGGTCAAGCTCTCTCCGGTAATTGACAACTTCCGATTCATCATGACCAAATTCGATAGTAAGATCACCCAGCGGTTCATAGTGGCGCTGGCTCTCCGGCGTTCCGGGTAAGGACATCGCAGCCAGTTTCTCAGCTTCGCTAAGACGTCCCTCATGAAGCAACTCGCGAATCTTCGGAAGATGATGGAGCGCATCGGAATTGTTACGGTCCATTGGTCCTCCAGACCATACGGAATCTTCATTCAATTGGATTCGTTCCACGCGAGTCCGTCCGAAGATCATAGCTCCGAGCTTTCCGCTTCCGATCGGCAATGCTTCGTTCCAGCTATCCGCAGCTTTTTCATACCAAAGTTTCAGCGTTCCATTCATCGATTCGTACCCCTTTCATCATGAGGATTAGATGATTTCTTGAAGCTGTTTCTGGCTGTGAGAATCTAACATCCGCCAATCCTTGATTTCACATCGTTTTCCATTCATATCTGTTATAATAATCCAGCCTTCTCCTGGATATAGAAGATGTTCATGGAGATTTCGCATCACCATTCGAGTCGGTCCTAAGTTCGTTTGTAACTCCCATAGCCATAAACCGGATTTGTTTTTCACACTGTCTATGCGTGTCACTTTTGGCAAGAAGTAACGAAGTTCAAGCTCTTCTTTCAGTACGCACGCACTTTCCTTGTCCAGCTCCTCAATCTCGCGGACAATACCAAGTTCTTCGTCCTCAGCATTTCGGATGGAGATATAGGAAGAATCATATTGAAATGGGAAACAGCGATAGACGATAAGTTCATCGTAATATTTCTCATTCACCGTCCCCTGTATGACCCCTCCCTTGTTTCTCGAGAGGTTAATATCCTGCTGTCTTAGCAGCCGAATATCATAATGTTCAGCCATTCACGCCCACTCCCCTAATCTGTGACATTTCTTTCTGTGCATCGACTAATTTTCGGTATACCCCATCCGGTTGGTTGAGCAGCTGCTCATGTGTTCCGACTTCGGCAATCTTGCCTCGGTCCAGGACGACCAGTCGATCAGCATTTCGCAGTGTTGACAGACGGTGAGCAATAGCAAACGTAGTTCTGCCTTGCACGAGTCGATTGATTGCTTCTTGAATTTGTCTTTCCGTCTCTGTATCAACAGAGGCCGTAGCTTCGTCTAAAATAAGGATTCGCGGATCATGAATAATTGCTCGTGCGATCGCGATCCGCTGTTTTTCTCCGCCAGACAGCTTATGTCCTCTTTCTCCTACTCTTGTATCGTAGCCATCTGGCAATCTAACAACAAAATCATGTGCGTTTGCGATTTTTGCCGCACGCATGACTTCTTCAGGCGTTGCATCTTGTTTGGAATAGGCGATATTATCTGAAATTGAGCCATCGAACAAAAAAGTTTCCTGTAATACGACGCCGATCTGTCTTCGAAGATCATGCTGACTAATCTGCCGAATGGGTACACCGTCAATACGTATCGTTCCTTCGTCCGTATCATAGAACCGGCATATTAAGTTAATAAATGTTGACTTTCCTGCACCTGAATGACCGACTAGTCCAATCATCTCTCCAGCTTTCACTTGTAAGCTTACGTCTTTTAGTACAGGATGATGCTTTTCATAACCATAGGTCACTTGTTCAAAATCTACGTCGCCTATGATCGTTTTTATCGGTACGGGATTACTGGCTTCAGGTACTTCAGACGGTGTATCCATAATCTCAAATATACGATGAGCTGCCGTGAATGCATTGCTCGCCCAGCTTACCATCTGGCTGATCCATTGCAGCGGCCCGAATAACATCCCAAGATAAGCAACGAGCGCCAAAAGTACACCTAGCTGAATTTCGTTTCCGAGGACCTTTCCCCCTCCGTAATACCAAATCAGCAGTGTCCCCACTCCAGCTATGAGCTGGAAAGCAGGAAAAATAAACTGCCAAAGTCCTTCCGTTTTAATATTATTTCGAACAACTTCCAGATTGGCATGATCATAACGTGTCATCTCTTCATTTTCACGTCCAAATGCTTTCACCACCCGGATACCTTGCATGGATTCTCCAACCATCGTGTTAAGACGGAAAATGGATCGCCACTGCTGGTATAACCTTCGGCCAATCTTAGGCCAGATGGTAACAGATACAATAATGATGAAAGGAACGGGCAGCAAAGCGAGCAAGGACAGTTGCCAATCCAAACTGAAAATAATGACGCAAATCGCTGCGATCCGCAGCATCTCGCCACTGACATACATCACACCATCTGTCATGAACTGGCGCATGGATTCTGCATCACTATTAACTCGGCCGATAAACTGGGAGGTTTGTCTTCTATCAAAATAGGCGAGTGACAACCTCATAAGAGAACTATAAATATCATTACGAATATCGCCCATCAGCTTCGAGCCAACCCAAATGCCGATATAACCACGGACGGTTTGCATTAAGGTCATCATAATGGTTGTTGTTCCGAGCGCTAATACGAAAAAGAGAAGTGTCGAGACCGCAGCCTTCGGCTGAAGCACATCGTCAATAATTAGTTTTATTAGATATGGCGGTGCTAGTTCTACAAGTGTTGTAAGGATTAGCAAAATAGCCGCTATAGCCATCCTTAATCGATAGGGTTTCGCGTAACGGAGTATTCTTGCAGCTGCCTGACCTTTATTCATACAAAACTGGCAAACCTGTGTCCCCTCGCTAAGTGGGAATTCGCATGTTGGACAGTGCCGCGGCAGATCTTTCTCTGAAATCATCGGGATCGTCTCTTCTTTAACAAGCGCTTCAATCAGCTTCGCTGCGAAACCAAATATGGATGAAAGTTCAGCTGTGTACCTACCAATTGCAATAGGTCCTTCCTTCGTATCAACAAGCAGTGTACCTCCGCCGATTCCTTTTGCGGTTCTCGCTTTACTGATTTCTGACAAAGATATGATTTGTTCCGGTAAATCCCCCGTTCCCCACAAGTAGATCACATCGTCTGTCACTACAATCCATTGCTCACCAAAACTACCGCTTCGAAGCAGGTCCGTTTTTGCGCTAAACAGCACTTCTCCCGTTAATTGCTCCGAAATATACTTCGGAATCTGATCATAATAGGACATAGCACCCTCCACATAAGAATGATTATTTATTTACACCCGTGGTTCTGAACAAGTAAAAGCGCCTTGCACAAGCTCTTAGAGTGGCAAGACGCTTTCTTTCGAAATGATTTTATTGAACTATCCGACAATACCTGTTCGTTCAATACTTTCAACAAAGTAACGCTGAACGAATAAATAAATGATAATAAGCGGTAAAATCGCAAGCAGAATGCCCGTATCCTGCACCATACTCAAGTAGAATGGATCCGCTTTTGAAGCATCGCCTCCTGAGAGTTCGATTGCCAGATTATAAGGCAGTGAAGACAATTGGGTCGACATGACCTTGCTTGAAGTCAAATACGTTGTTGTAAAGAAGCTATCATTCCACTGCCAAACAAAAGAGAACAGAAGTGTCGTAACAATAGCGGGAACGGCATTTGGTAACATGATTCGAATAAATGTTTTACCTACACCTGCACCATCGATATAGGCCGCTTCTTCCACCTCTTTAGGAACACCTCTAAAGAACTGACGGAAAATAAAGATGTATAATCCAGCCTTAAGTGAATTTGCTGTTACTGATGTCAAAATAAACGGCCAATACGTGTTAAGCAAATTAATAGATTTTCCACCTGTAAATAATGGAATAATCCCCATAAGATTAAAATCTTTTAAGTTTAGATAGATAGGAATTAGAATCGTTGTCGGCGGAACGAGGATCGTCAAGATCACTCCAGCAAATAACAGATTGCTTCCCTTAAACTTCAGACGGGCAAAACCATACCCAGCAAATGCACATGAAATCGCTGTCAGAATCGTCGTGGTTGCGGATAATGCGAATGTATTCAGTAAGGTCTCCCAATAATCCATAATCTGAATGGCATTAATGAAATTATCAAGCGTGAAATTCTGTGGGATCCACACCACAATTGGGGAATACAAGTCGTTCTGATGCTTAATTGCCGTTGATATTTTTTGAAGTATCGGAAACAAAATGACAAATGACAATCCTATAATTAGTGTAAACCGGACGATTACCCATAACCATTTCTTCCAATTGTCGAGTGATATAAACCGGGAAAAGATCATCCTTACCCACCTTCTTCCTAATCCTGATAAAAGACTTTTCTAGATACGAGATACGTGCTGATCAACAGGATAATGGCTATCGCCACAAAATAAATCCAAGCCATTGCCGAGCTAAGACCAAAATTGAAATTCACGAAACCCGTGTTACGAATTAGATCCGTAAGCGCATTACGAGAGAAGGAATCGATAATTGTATAAATCATATTTACCAGGATGATCGGACTAACCATGGGAAATGTAATTTTCCAAAAAGCTTCATATCCTGTAGCACCCTCGATCTTCGATGCTTCGTACAACTGGGGCGATATGGTCTGAATGGCTGCCAGAAAAATGAGGATCTGAACTCCGGATTGGCTGACAATCTGATAAATTCGGTCCACAGCTCCCGTCAAATAATCAACGATGGTTTCACTGACACCCGCCTGAAGCATCATATTCGAAAGTTCAAAACTGCTAAACCCTCTTAGGATACCTGAGCTCTGACTTTGATCATTGATCGCTTGAACCAGACTTGAGCTCTCTAAACTCAGAATGATACCGGAAGACAAAATTACTGGTAAGAAAAAAACCGATCTGGCTACCGAACGTAAAGCAAATTTCTGATTCAAGAGAACTGCTAGGAACAAGCTGAAGATGACAATCAGCGGCACATTGACCACCATATTAATGATCGCTTCCGTCAATGTACGGTTAAAGCTCGTATTGACCGTTACTGCTTCGATATAATTCTTCATTCCAGCAAACGTTATGGAGATCCCCGATGAATTTGCTTCTACATTGCTGAAACTGTATCTGAGTGAAGATAACAACGGGACCAAAAAGAAGAAAATGAAACCCAATGCCCATGGCAAGACATAGATGAATCCCCAAAATGCTTTTTGTTGTGCGTAAGTTCGTTCTTTCAATCCAAGTTTCATTAAGGTCTTCATAAATCTGCACCACCCGTCACATAACTCTCGGCTTCGATTGTTCGCCCGTCGAATGTAACGGCAGAGCGATTATAATTCACAATAATAAATAAGCCATTCTCATATTCTGTCCGAAACACACCGTCAGCAAGTTTCTCATGATGAGTAATGCTTTCATTCTTCACGTTCTTCAGGATTGCATTGACTTCACGGTAGATATCGGAAGCCTCATCGATCCATAGTTTGTAATTCACGGCATATAAATGACTATCTTCTGAATCTTTTACTTTGTAGTTAGGTTCGTGAATCCATTCAAAATATACATTAGCCCCATATTCCAAACTTTTTAAAATATATGGCTTCACATCAGTGTACGTTGATAGATTATAAGGATCGCCGGTGTAATCGATGTATCCACGCACGACCATTTGATAGAATGGAATTTCTTCGTCTTCAATCTTAAACTTACTGCTCGTCATCGGTGCGTTCATAATGTCCGTAAGGTATGGAAGTGTATAAGCATTTCCGCCCTCTGCCAAAACATCGATCCCCGATTCTTTTACTTTTTCAAGCGATTGTATGGATAACTGCTCAGATTCTATCCGATCAATCAGTTTATTTTTACGAAAATCACTATTAAGTACATCTGCCAGATCTCTGAGTGAGATACCGCCTGTGTCATATTTCTGAAATTCCTTTAGTAAGTCGTCCATATATGCATTTGCTGTCTTTGGAGAAATAATGGACGAAGGTAGTCTGCTGGAATCTCGGCGCCCCATAGCTACATCGAGAGGATACAGCGTTGCAGGATCCCCTTTCAGCGTTCTTGACGCTTCTTTTGCTTTATTAAAGCTAGAATCTGAATTGGCCATTAAAACGGCGACGTCCGGAAATAATGAAATGTTCTGCTCTTTTGCAAACAAAGCGAATGATTTCATTCCTGCCTTCCCGCCAATTGCCTGATCAACCGAGATTTTATCGGGTACCTTATGATTGAGTCCTTCGTTAAACCATCCTGCATATCTCAGCTTAATATCACGGATTTCACGTTCTTGTAATTCAGTAATAATGTCTTTAGCTTGCTCGAACGTAGTTAAAGGTTCTAAGGCCTGATAAGGAATACCGGCAAAATGCTTTTGTTTTGAAATACTGCCAATCAGTTGAAGATAAAACGGAATATTGTCCGAATTCTGTTCGGATTGTTCTTTTTGTGGAAGACCATTGTTCTGATCTAGATATTGTTGATAATAAGCTGCCATTCCTGAATAGGAGGCTTGATTGCCGCCAAGGAACGCATACCGAATAGTAAAGTCGGTCGCCATCGGACGCTCTTGAAATGAAGGAATGGATCGTTGTTGTCCGTTCGCATCCAAGGTTAAGTCTCTCTTATTCAGTACGGTAAAGCTTGGGTATACATAGTTGTAACTGTTTACCTTGCCGCTAATATCCGCATTAACCGTCGCTGCGGGTGCTCCTTCTTCAATAATACCGAGGAATGCAGAGTTTTCCCGCAAAATGCCGAATACCGGTAATCTTATGGCTTCCGTACTTAACGCATCTTCCGTGCGATCCATGGTTTTATCTGTACCATAGACCGGCTGTTGATAAGCAGGATACTGCGTTTTTCCATTGTTAAAATGAATGAGCGCACCCGATCCGTCCGGTACGAATAGAGAACCTTCCTCCTGTGAACTTCCTGCTCCAAAGTAACTAAGAAGGGACAGCGTTCCGAGAGGATACTTTGCTGGATATTCAATTCGATCCGCAGGTACTCTTGCTACAAGGCTGTCACCGTCTAGCGTGTACTCAATAGTAGCAAGAAACAATCGAGGTTCTGGTTTGGTTTGATCTAAGTTGTTTTCTTCAATATCGATGGCAAGCTCTTCTTCCGTATACCCTGCCTCTTCAAATGCTTTGAGTGCTCGTTCGAGCTGAAGACCTTTCAATGCACCATCATTACGGACATAAACTCCGTTATCACTTTCTTCCGTGTATACCAGCATAAGTGCCCGCTGATTTGTTTTATCTAATTTAGCGAGAAGCCCTTCATAGCGCGTTTTACTTATCTTTTGGGGCATATCCTCAGCTGACTTGGCACTTGTCCCGAATTGATAATTTATTCTTACTCCATTCTCAATCGGTTCAAAATTAACTTGCTTATGCATCACTGCATCTGTATACGAGTTAACCGCATTCACTTGACCAAATGAATTGTAATATTGAAGCTTCAGCTGCGCAGATAACTCACTTTTATTAACACCGGCGGCCAAAGGATCCGTATCTCGGTCAGAAGGATTGCTGTACCAAATTTCACCACTGGTTTTATGAATGACCGCCACCGATCCAGACTGATCGTCTACAAGCAATCTTAATGCATCATTTTCGGCAACTCCCTTCATATTCGCTGCGCGGGAATCGGTGAAGGCAGCTATCAGCGGCTTACCCTGATCAAATATTTTCGTCTCGGTCTCCGTTTGATTTGCGCTGACCAGATCAGCGGAATTCGTACCTGAACAACTGCTAAGAAGCAGGCAGCAAACGAGGCCTATACCAATAAGTGCTTTTTTGGAATTCATATTCATCTCTCTCCCTCCTTCCCTAACTCCTCATAACCAGTTCTTGATAGATGACGGATATGAAGGCCACAATTTGCTGAACCAGACTGAAAAACAGCATACCGATAAAGGCCATAAACCCCATTGCAACAACCGTTAGCAGCATAATGCCAATTGTTTTTGCAGGAGTAAATTGATGTACGGTCATGTTCCCTACGAATAGCAGGAATAGAAACCATAGGATAGCAAGCGCATTGGAAAAATAATAAAAAGTGGCTTCTTGTAAGGAAATAATGTTACTCAGCCAAATCCAAGGAAAGTTAATGATAACAAGGGGGAGTAAGGCATAACATGTCGATGTAAAGATTTCAACAAATTTTCCTTCTCCATCCATAAGCGTAGTCAGTGACCAGTTGGCAACGCACCAAAATAGTACCGGAACAATGATATATACGACTTCCAAAAGACTATTCATGTCCTTTGGATTATACAAATTGACCAAAATACCACTGTACTGTGTGCTTAAAATATTCGTAATCACCAGAAAAAACAGAATGAAGTAAGAGATAATCAAATTCTTTTTCTGGCTTTGTTCATATTTCAAATCCCAAAATCCGTTAAATGGGTGTACGATGAGCTGGAACGGGAATGTTACGAGTTCTTTATTCAAGCAGACACACCTCTTTTTCTCCGCACAGATTTTCGGTAAATACGAGTTCCCATGAAGGTCACTACAGTCACGACGAGTAAAGTCATGATCGTACCGAAATAATCTCGTAACAATTCTTTGCGGTAAAGCAGGAACGACTTGGAGTAATTAGCCAGATCCATACTTCGATCAAAATAACTCATTGCATCTTTATAATCCCCTTGCCGAAGCAGCGCTTTACCGATTCCAGAGTAAGCAAATTCTAAATTTGCGTTCATATTTATCGTTTCATTAAATAACTCAAAAGCTTTCTCTTCATCACCACTATAATAGCTGCGTACAGCTTCATTAAGTGTTCTTCCATAAGCAGTCGTACGGAATAAAGTGATCTCACCCAATGCTTTATCAAGCACGATAAATTCATCACCTACACGTTCGATCGCTGTCGGTGTTTTAAATTCACCAAGCAGGTTACCGATACCGCCAAAGATGTACATTAAATGTCCATCCCCGTTATATGTGAAAATTCTTCCGCGCTTCGAATCTAGCACGCTATACATTTCACTATCGGAAACTTCAATATCAATCAATCGGGAAGGACCCGCATCTACCGTATAATTAATATCGCCTTGGGGGTTGAAATAACCGGTTCGCCGCAAGATATCATTGCCTTGTGCGTTCAGTTTTTTAATATTGTCTCCCCACTGATCCCCGTTGGTCGCATAGATAAAACCTTCATTATCAATGTCAAGATTCGTAAATTCCGTAGGTGTGTACATGATCATCTGACTACGCTGAGCTTGTGTGGAGATTCGCTTCCAAAAATAATCGATAGGATCGATTTTCACTCGGTTTGCTCCAATAAAAGAAGTGAATACTCCCTCGGCATTAAATTCCATAAATCCGTCAAATACACCCGTCGACATGACATATAATCGCTGTGCATTATCCATTACAACACGTACGGGCTGAAACTGAAAATTCGCTTGCAGCAAATCGGACTCTGGTGCCCCAATCACTTTCACTAATCGAAAATCCTGGTCCAGATGAACAATTCGGTTATTTCCTGTATCCGCTATGATTACATGATTCTGATCTGTAACGAATAACCCTTGAGGATTGGAAAAGGTATCCTCCACTCCATCATGATCGAAAGAGGTGATCGTAACCGCATCGGTGAAACGATTGTTTAGTACAACAACTCGGTTGTTACCTGAATCAAGTACATAAATCTGCTGATCACTCGATACATGCAGATCACTCGGTTCTTTTAAAGGTCCTACGCCAAGATCAGATCCGGTATACAACTCGGTTGCCTGATAGGCTGCAGGCGCTTCAACGGTCTCTCCCCAAAAAGAATAATTATAAGAAGCTCCATCACCAGCTGCATTTATTACTCCCCCGCCCAGCGTAACACCAAGCATGAAGCAGATTGCTGATAGGAGCAGCTTCTTTCCTTTCGATTTCGTCTTCCGCATCGTGCAAGGCTCCCTTCTAATCCTTCATACCTGATGTCGCCATTGTCTGCATAACACTGCTCTGGGAAATAATGAAGAGCGTAATTGGAACTATCATCAGCAGCAGTGCAACGGCTGCTCCGACACCTGCTCTGGCAATACCGCCTTGTATAATCTGACCGAGTGCATAATGAAGTGTCTTCAAATTTTCGCTGTAGATAAAACTTCCTCCGTCTGATCCCCATAGTGCTGGAAATTGCAAAATCATAAGTGTAAGCCATGCAGGCTTCACATTCGGCATGATGATACTCCAAAAAATACGATATTCACTTGCTCCGTCAATCTTTGCTGCTTCAATAAGAGCATCCGGAATTTGTTCCATGAACTGCTTCATTAAGAACAAGCCAAGCGGAAAAGCAAGAGATGGAATAATGATGGATGCATGTGTATTAATCCAGCCAAGCCATGACATAACCATGTAATTGGGAATGGATGTAACATGTGCAGAGAACATCAAAGATAGAATAACGATGGAAAACAATATTTTCGAACCGAAAAATCGGTGCTTCGCCAGCGGATAAGCAGCAGCAGAAGCGAGTAAAATATGACCCACTGTGCCAATAATGGTAATCAGTAGTGTATTAGCGATATACCTTGTTAAAGGTACCCACGAATTTCCCATTAAGGACACCAAGTCATAGAAATTATCCATCGTTGGATTGATTACAAAGAAACGCGGTGGAAAAATGAACAACTCATCCAGCGGTTTAAATGCGTTATTGATGGCATAAATAAGCGGTAATGCCATGAATGCACCAAATAGTGCCAGGATGATGAACAACATAATGTTGACAGGTAAGGAACGATTGAGTTTCTTCGGTGTCCGAAAAATATTCTTCATTTTTAATACCACGTTTACTCTCCCACCTTTCTAAGGAGTCTCTGTGTCAGCTTGTTGGAGCCAATCATTAAGAAGAACAGAACGGTTGCGATCGCTGAAGCATAACCCATCTCAAACCGGATGGTGCCATAGTCCATCAAATGCGTCACGACGGTATGAGCTGCATAGTTAACACTTGGGAAGCCTGCTAGTGCAATGGAAATATCTGCAACAGCAAAGGAAGCTGTGATTTGCATGACCGCCCCAAACATCAGTTGAGGTTTCATCGAAGGCAGGGTAATGTACCACAATTCCTGCCACCGATTCTTAATACCGTCTACTGCTCCCGCTTCAACGAGCGTTTTGTCAATCGTCTGCAGCCCCGCAATAAACGCGAGGAAACTCGTGCCTAGACTGAGCCATAACTGAACGATCATTACAATGGCAAGAATATACTTCTCATCAAGCAGCCACTGAATTGGTTCTAGAATAAATCCGGCTTTCATTAGGAACCCATTTAAATAACCGTAACTATCTCCAGAAAAAATGATGAGCCATATAAAGAACACATTCCCAGAAATCGAAGGCGCATAAAAAATGAGAGTCATGAACGCTCGGACCTTAGGTGATAACTCATTAATGATCCATGCAAATATAAAACAGGCTATATAACTGACTGGACCTGTTATGACAGCAAACAGTAATGTGTTCTTTAAGGCAATCATGAAGATATCATCGTTCAAAAACAGTCTGGCGTAGTTCTGCCAACCGACAAATCGCGGAAACTCCAACATGTTGAAATAGAAAAAACTGAGACCAAATGACAATGCGACAGGTATTACCGTAAATAAGAAAAAGATGATCATGTATGGACTCATTAACAAGTAAAAATGTTTGCTTCGATGAAATTCTTTTTTGATTCGAAACATTCGGCTTGGCCGTATTGGATGGACGGCTTCTTTTATTGGTTGAACATTCGTCTTTGTCTGCACCTTTTCCCCACCCCCTTATTCGTAAGGCAAATTAAATTCCTTTCGCTTGATCTCGATTTCATCATTGATGTAAAGGATATAATCTGAGAATGCTTCCCGTGGATTCTGATTCGCGTTCACTACTTTACGGAAGGCATTATCCAGATGCCTGCCTGTAAAATAACCGCCAGGTACTTGCGGAATCCCTTGTACCCATTTCCACTGACTTTCCAGATTGTTATAATCCTTCACAGGCCAAGGAAGTTCTTCCAATGCTTCTGTATTGGCCGTCGGGTACCTTGCCGCCTCTCCCATCAGTCCTTCCATCTCTCTGCCGTAACTAATTTGAACATCTTTATTTGTCCACCATTTCATAAATTCCCAGGCTGATTCTTTATCGTCGGCATTATTCAGCATCATAACTCCTGTTGTATGACTTGCTACCTCGTGGTTTACCGATCCATCTGCAAGTTCAGATCCGGGTACTATCGTGAAATCCCAAAGTCCTTTTATTTCAGGCGCCATAACGGTCAGCATATTGTAGGTGGTGTAATCGGCAATACCGATTGGCATTTCACCTGTCCGGAATCGGTTAGGGAAATCCGCTTGTAACGGGAACTTATAACTGGTATAGAATTGCGTCCATTTTTTAAATGCATCCATCGAAATATCGGAATCAAGCGTGCTGCGCATCCCGTTATCTTGATAGAATTCCCCTCCATTTTGGTACAAGAGCATCGAAAAAGTCGCATTAGGCACAAGACTTGCATTCGATGATTCCAGAGGTAAGTAGAATTCCATATTATGTTTTTGAAGCACGGAGATCATATTGTATATGTCTTTCCAAGTTTTTGGAGGCTCAAGTTCCAGTTCTTTCAAAATGTCTTTGCGATAAAACAACATAGGGAATGTCTGTTGCTCTGGGAGTGCATATACCCCTTCATCGTACATATACGGCGTTAGTCCACTTTCACGAAACCGCGCTGCAACATCTTCATAATCTTCAAATTGAGTTAGATCCGCAGCAGCTCCCCGCATTGCATAATTCACTGGGAGGTCTTCACCAATCTGCATCGCAATGTCCGGTCCTTCATCTGCAAGAGTAGCCGGCAGCAAGATGTTGGAAGGAACAAGTCTAAGATTTACAGAGATGTCCGTCTCCGGAGTGAACGTATCATCGATTAATGCCTTCAGCACCTGAGCCTGATCTCGTCCGGTGGTTACCCATACATCAAGGGAACGGTTACCTTCAGCAATATTACCGATGCTGTCGTAATCCTCCGTATAGGAAGCGATATAAGCACCAATCTCGTGTTTTATTTCTTCAAAAAAAGTAGCTTCCGCTCTTGGCAATTTGGTGTCAGGTGACGAAACAACCATATAATCAAGAGAAAGCGGTTGTTCGCGTACGGTCAAAATCCATGTTCCAAGTCCGCCGACATTGATTTTGAATGAATCCAGCCGCTGAGCTACGGTCTCAGGACGCTGCACCATTTCTTTCAGCTGATATACCATCGCATAAAGAATAGCAACCTTATCACTCTTTTCTCCTGTCACTTTCTCTAGATAATCTGCTACATTTTGAATCGTCTCTGCTTGCTGTTCGAATACTTCTATCATATCTGGGATCCGCTTCTGGAGTTGATAATCACGATAAGGATCCGGTGTATTCGACGTAATCATCAGTATTTTTCGGTACATCTCATTCAGTTCCAGCACACTTGATTCAATCGTTCTCAGCAGCGGAGCAATTTCACCAAGGGATACCGTCATACGAATGTGGTGTTTCCCTTTTGTTAAGTGGAATAAATAAGGCTCATCTCCACCAAGGACGTTCATCTGCCAATCACGATGAAATTTGAATCGAATTCGTTTCATTTCTTGAAATGGGTATTCCCCATCAATCATTAAGCTTCTTGTAGCATATATTCCGCGAAGCTGATCCTGTTTTTCCTTCAGCGCAATCTGATACAATCCGTCCTCAGGAACTTCGATTTCCCATTCAATCCATTGACCTGGGAGTTTCCAGTTCGTACCGCCGATCGAATTGATTCGGATTTTAGATACATCATATGGAATTACGGTTGGACTCGAGCGGTCTGATATCGGGGCTAAAGTTGGGGAAGACTTATAGGCCGCATCCTCAGCTTGAATCAGCATGTATTGTTCCTTTACTGGCGTTAGTCCAGCGGAGGCATATTCACTGCTTACCTGTTCATACGTTTTCTGTCCTGACTGCTGATACAATTCGATATAATCAATCGCCATCGGTTCTCTTAATGCGGTTAAAGAAATTTCTTGTTCACCGGATTCAAAATAAAACGAAAACGGTTCGTCATAATAACCTTCTCGATCCGTTAAAGTTCCATGTTGCCATGAAGGTTTTTCAACTTGTCTTGGACGAAGATCATTATTTCGATCATCCTGCTGAATTTCATCCATTTTATTTCCCCAGATTCGGTCAAATAAAAGAATTTCCGCACCCTTGAACGGAATCTCTCCGTTAATCTCTAATTGCCTCTCAATAGCCGAACTTTTTCCTTCGATTGGATAGTAATGTACTCTGACGTTATATAAACCTGCTTCCTCAATAGGCACAGACCAGGATATCATTCCTTCTTCCGGTGTTAAGACAGCAGTTCCATCAAGTTCATATGGATGGTCTGCTATTTCGAATTCGCCGCCCGTAGCGTTTGCATAACTTTCCCCTTCAATTCGGATTACACGGTCAGGTCTTGCCGCACGAGTATGACGTTCCAGGTATGCGGAATAACCGTTTTCATCGTCAGAACTCACGACCGCTTCAAAATCAGAAATCGGTTCCATCTTTTCGCTGGCCATGATGGATTTCAAAGGATAAAAAGAGCCTATAAATACGGCGCATAAACTACAAACGAGCAATGAAATGGCCCATCGTTTCTTTTGGATGTTCAACGCTTTCTCCCCTCCAGCTGCATGACGTAATAAATTGATCCACAGCCCCTCTAAACTAAGCTTAAAGGGGCTGGTAGGGATCAATATCTAACGTTTAATTGCCGTATACTTCGTCAATCGCTGCTTGAAAAGTTGCTTTGTACTTCTCAATTACGGTTGAGACAGAAACTCCGCTATTCAGCTCTCCTTGAAAATCATAAAATTTCAGATTTGGAAACGTATGATGATCGAGCACGATCATATTCGGTGCAACCATTTTTGCATTGTTCAGATCTTCTTCATTTGAGAATACGGTTTCATATGAACTTTGATCTGGGTAATCATATGCGGAATCGATATCGTTAATCTTTTCCCATATATACATTAACTGCTCCGGATTCTCTACAGATTTTGGAATGGTAAGTGCTTGAAAAAGTGCCTCTGCAGAATGGTACTCGGTTGCACTTGGTCCTTTAGGGAAAGGGACGAAGCCTAAATCATAGTCAGGCATATCCGTTTTCAAACCGTTAAGTTCATGTAGTGCACCGGCGTACATTAAAGTATTTCCTTGACGAACAAACTGACCTGGTTCAGTCCAGTCTCCACCCTCTGTTGGTCTTGCGACTTGCTCATTAGCGATACGGTTAACAAAGTTAAGAGCCTCCACTGTCGCAGGATCATCCAGATTCTGTTTTTCGCCTTTGGTAAGTGAAGTATTATTTGAATACAAAGCTTGCTCTAAAAGAGAATTATTTGCCAAACCCCATGTATCCAGCTTGCCATCGTTATTCGTATCTCTGTTCGCCTCTTTAGCAACTTGAATAAAAGTATCCCAATTCCAATTGTCTTCATTTACGTAATCTTGAAGCGGTTTAATACCGAGTTGGTTCATAAGAGTGCGGTTGTAAAAAATCCCCACAACTAGATTTGCCTGATTCTCAGTAAATCCGTACCCTCTGCCTTCGTAAGTGTAGTATTCATTCGTTACCTTTTGATTAAAGGCAACAGGGTTCTTCGTATATTCATCGATAGGCCAAAGCAAATCCTGTTTAACCAGAGTCGGAACCGCATAAGTCTTACCAAGACGAACAATATCTCCAAGAGGCTCGCCTGCAAGCAGCGACGCTGTCACCTTTTCTTGATACTCACCATAATCAACAGCCACATACTCAACTTTAAAATTATGCTTTTCCATTAATGCCTCGAGGTTTTTCTTACGCTGAATATTATCTGGGTTATCCTCACCGATCGTCATATCCCACCACGAAACAATTTTGATTGTTCTGCCACCCATATCAAAATCCATTTCCGGGGTGCTGTATACACCCTCCTCATCTGTGTTGTCAACTGCATCCTCGCCACTGTTTACCTCGCCGACATTTTCCGTTGGTGTAACATCCGTGTTGGCCTCTTTCTCGTTGCCTGAACCGCTGCTACAAGCTACAAGCAACACCATTATCATGAACAACACAATGATCATTTTACTGATCCGCATGATTCAATCCCCCTCTTGATTTGTGAGCACAATCAAAGTGTAGCGCTTACATAATAAGGCAAACAACCTGCGATATACGTGTTTTAATACCCCTCAAAATATAGGTACCCATGCAGCGGCCATTCGTAATGTAAGAAGAAGTAAACAAAAGTTAGATAAATAAAGATATGCACATTGAGAACTTTCTTTTATTTTCACATAATGAAAGCGTAATCATTTTTAGATAGAGAGGATCACATGATTCATAAATAATTACATGGGGGGACTATGATTATGTTTAAGATCCTGTTCGTTGATTTACATCATCATTGGGATGCCAATAGGCAAGATACCTTTGATTGGAGTAATCTGGGATTTACTATAGAAGATTACACGAATGAACCCGATTCTGCTTTATCTCTCCTCAAATCGAAATGTTATTCTCTGCTGATGATCGATATTGTAAAATGCCCTGAACAAGGGATTACACTATGCAAGCATGTACGTACAATAAGTCCCGTTCCCATAATTCTCATTAGCGATAGTACTGACTTTCAGCTTGCCCGAAAAGCAATGCAATATCAGGTCAGCGACTATTTACCTGCCCCTGTTTCTAGTGAAGATATGACAACATGTCTACAGCTCATGAATCGAAAATTAGATGTATTAAAAACGGAAAATGAGGGGGCGAATTATGATATAGCGGATGATTCAGAAGAATCCGTTATTGATAAAGTGAAAGAATATGTGACAGAATCTCTTGGACAGAATATCACCTTAAAGGAAATATCGAGTTCTTTACATTTTAACTATTCGTATCTCGGACAAAAATTTAAATATCACGAGAATATGACCTTTAATGCCTATTTGTTGCAGCAACGCATGGAAAAAGCGAAGCTGCTCCTTGAAAAGACCGAAATGAAAGTATATGAAATTGCAAATGAAGTCGGATATTATGAAATGGATTGGTTTTATAAAAAATTCAAGTTATACACGGGTGTGAGTGCCAACGAATATCGAAAAATGAAAATGGTCACCGCGTAAAAATGGTTGAACCCTGCCTGTCTCCATACAAAATAGCCGCTTACTTATCTTTAAGTAAGCGGCTATTTTCGCAGATATCAAAGTACCATTAGGAACCATACCTCTTTCCTGATTTAACCAGACAATTTTGTCTCTTTAGGAGGGTAAAGAACAATCCGCCCCTCCTCCATTTCAACACGAACTTTATTACTGTCCTTAAATTCTTCTGCATCGAGGTACCCCGCTGGGATCTGAAGCCTCCCCGCCTTGTCAATAACAGCATATTCAATATGACTGTCTGACATCTTTTGCTTTTCCTCTGCATCCAATATAGCAAGTTCTTCCGAATAAGAGGTCCGCCGAATCATTTCTGCTGATGTCTTACCATCACGAATTTGCACGACCCGATCTACCTTCTGGGCTAAGTGCGGATCATGCGTAACAATGACGACCGTTAGACCCGTTGAACGGTTAAGCGAGCGAAATAGATCCAGCACTTGGTCCGATGTAGTCGTATCAAGTGACCCGGTAGGCTCATCTGCCAGCAGTAAACGCGGGTTATTAGCAAGTGCAATGGCGATTGCTACCCGCTGCTGTTCACCACCTGACAGCTCGCTTAAGCGGTTTTTCATCCGCTTCTCCAGTCCAACCGCGGTAAGCAGTTCTATTGCACGCGCCCGGCTCCGCTTGCCGTGCAGCAGCATCGGCAGTTCAACATTCTCTATGGCTGATAAATACGGAATCAGGTTACGTGAATTATTTTGCCATACGAACCCTACCGTCTCTCGTTTATAAACCTTTAAATCTTTCTCTGTAAAAGAAAGCATGTCTTTACCATCTACAAATAACTTGCCTGCTGAAGGCTTATCGAGCCCGCCAAGCATATTGAGCAGCGTAGACTTACCGCTGCCTGAATTGCCGATGATTGCCATTAACTCGCCATCTTCTATCGTCATATCGAGTCCTTGAAGCGCAACGACTTCAAGTTCGGCCGTTTTATATATTTTCACGAGTCCTTCGCAATAAATCAAGGCTTACTCCTCTCCCAGTCTCAACGCCTCGGCAATTCGGGTTCGTGATAAACGGAAACTGATTACGGTCAGTCCAATGATCAGCATACTTCCGATAATACCGTACAATTGTAAATAGTCGCTGAGCTGATATGTGATTTGAAAAGGTGGTACCTGATCTGTTGTTGCAAATGACATTTCAAACAAAGGAACAAATCGTTCGCTTGTTACATTACCGATCATAACTCCTATGAGGACCGCAGCTACTGAAGTTAACATCTGCTCGCTGACAAGCATACCGATGATGTGCCGAAAAGGCATTCCCATCGCCCTGAGCACTCCATATTGGAGCGATCTTCCGGCTAATGTCAGTGTCCAGAACAGCAGAAAACCAAAGAAACAAATAAGCATAGAAATGACGAATCCTAGAGTCATCACTCCATTGATAGCCATACGGAAAGGGTCATTCACGGAACGAACCAGCTCTTGCGTCGCGTCCCGAAGGCTTGTAACCGGTACCTTACGCTGTTCCAACTGCGTATAGATATCTTGGCTGGACACCCCGTCCTTCAGCTTGAGCCATACTTCATATGGCTCAATGGCCAGTCTATTCTGAATGGTGCTTATATGTCCGACAATCAGAAAGGGGTCTGTCCCCTTGCCTTCTGTGTCACGACTAATAGCAAGTGGATTCCAACTCGGCCAGTAATTGATGATGCCATAGACGGTAAGTGGAATTTGATCGAGTCCATCCCAAGCAACACCAATGGTATCACCCGGTTCAAGCTTCGCTTTATCCGCGAGCGAACGTGAGATGAGAACCGCTTTCGGATTTGGGGCGATGAGATTTAGATAGCTGTTCATTGGATAATCCATTAATCCGTTCTTCATCCATGCCGTATTTCCAAATTCCTGTGTATTAATGCCCATGAGTTCTACCTTCCCTGATGTGCCGCTCTCTTTTGCACTAAAACGCGCTTCTTCTTTACGAAATACTTTAGCTACTGACTCTGCACCTTCCAGTTCTTCAAATGGGGTGAAAGGAGGTTCCGTATACTGCACACGTCTTTGTTCGGTAAATTCACTGTTCGCCGAACCCGTCTGAGCTGCTGAAGCCACATTTACAGGTGGTAGTGCATTACTTTCCCATTTTGACGTTATTACGATATCTGTTCCTACGGAATATCGAATTTTGCTATCTAGATTATCGTTAATCGTTCGAGCCGCATTTGCGCTGAATATACCTGTTGCGACGGTCATGATCAGAAACACATTGATCGTTAAATATTGTCCGGAAGAGCGGCTAATCTGCACGAGTGAGCTATAAAGCGGCGGAGACCACCATTTTTTCCCTGATACATAAATGATGCGAATCAGCCAAGGATATACCCGTAGCACAAGGAGTCCTCCGCCGAGAATGAATAATGCAGGAATCAAAAACACGAGTGGATCCATTTGAAGTGATTCTGAATCCAGTGCCAGCCGCTTTAAGTCAGCCTGTCGTTTATTGAAATTATAAAGCAGATACAATGAGATCCCGACTAAAAGGAAATCGATTCCCGCCTTATACCAGAACGGGGTATGACCCAGCCGGGCACTCTGCTGCTTATGGCTAACGATACTTACTTTTGAAGCAAGAAACGCAGGAATTAAAATAAGCAAAATGGCGCCTGCCACAGCAATGACGGCAATTCGATAAGCATCACTTGATAAGCTGATTTCGAGAGCGGAACGCTGAACAAACTCGAGGAACCCGTTAGAAGCGCCAAGTATTTTAGTGAACCACACCCCAAGTATAGGTCCTACAGCCAGTGCACTGATGCCAAGAAGTGTACTTTCGAGAACGTAAATACACATGATCTGAAAACGACTGGCACCTCTGCTTCGCAGTACAGCGATTTCCGTCTTCTGCCGATCAATAATAAGATTCGCGGACATATATATGTAGAATGCTAACATCATCATAACGGGGACATAGAGAGACAACATCATTAAATCCAGCCTCTTTTGTTTTCCCTGATACGATGCTACCGTCTCGGTCGCTGGGATATTTACTTCTTCCACTCCAAGTTTCCCACGAAAATAACGTTTCACGTCCGTAGCTGCTTTGGTGAACTGCCCTGTTTTCTCTACCGTTAGCTGTTCGTAATTCAAGGCAAAACGCCACTCTAGTTCGGTAAGGCGGGCCTTTCCACCTTCGATAAATTCACGCTTAAATTGCTCGAAAGGAATAAGAAAACCATTCTCTTCGTCAGTTGTCAAATAGGGAAGATATGGGTCTGCAACCGGATCCGTTTCGATCAAACCAACAGGAATTACACGGAATGTACTTCGATCTGCTTCCGGCGATACCATTAAAAGTTCATCGCCAAGTCCGCGTTTTACTGCTAGCAGAAACTTCTGTGTCACAAGCGCTTCGAATACCCCATCTTGCCGGTCCACCGGCATACGTCCCTCAGTCAGCTTCACCCGTTTTTCCATATCAGATAAAGACTTGAATATCCCTGTTGTTTTCTGTATCTGCTTTTCCTGGTCAGAAGCGTCGGCTCCATATACTTTCATCTTATGAGTCATCCGCTGCTGGTAGAAAGACATCGCATCGATTCCTGTTCGATCCGGGATACTTGCAGCAAATTGATCAGCACGAGAGATCGCATCGATCGTCTTCTCATCCATTACAGAAGAAGATACACTTGTACTGATGCGCATAAACCCAGGATATACACCGCTCTGATGCTGGATCTCCTGCAATTCCTTGGTCAATGTCCGCTGCAAAATGGCATCTGAATAGAGCGGCATAGAACTAAACAACGCCACACATATGGTTAGGCCAAACCACAAATTTAGCTGCAGCCATTTGTTACTAGCCATTTTGCGAAGGATCATCGTCCACAAAGCCATATGATCACCCCCTCCTTCCTGTCCTGAAAGTAGATACAAATCTTAATTATTCAAGATAACTTGCTGAGTTTCTTCCAGACCTTTCACAACCTCCACCTGTGTAGGTGTTGTAAGTCCAAGTTCCACATCGATTTCTTTACGCTGGTCACCTTCAGCTACCTGAACATAACTGCGACCCATGTAAGAGCGAATAGCAGACCTTGGAAGAAGGATTACGTTCTCACGGCTTTGTAATTTAATTGTGAGTTCTGCGCTGTGACCAATTTTCACATCGCTTGGTGCATCTTTCATGCCGATAATGATGGTCACCGAATTTCGCTCCGACTTTGCTTCATCCGTCGTCTGAGGTGCTTCAGCAGGGGATTGTAACACCGTACCTTCATAATCCTTACCTTTGTATTTCAAACCTACCGGCATTCCGGTTTGGATTGATAGTAGATCTTTGGAATCAGAAGCGGTATAAATAAGCTTCATATCAGAAGGATCAGCAACCGTAATTATCGTTTGATAAGCGCTTACAATATCACCTGTGTTTAGTGATTCCGTAAAGGTAACAATACCTGAGATCGGAGCATAAATTCTTGCTGAAGCCAGTTTTTTCTCCATATTGTCCAGCTGCAATTCCTCTCGCTCCATATCAATTTCACGCAGCCGGAGTTCCGTTTTAATAACACCGGATTGCTGAGCCTCTTTATACAATAATCTCGCACGCTCAAGGTTCAATTTTTGTAAACGGATTTGAAGATCGAGATCGTCTGTTTCAAGCTCCGCCAGTAGTTCACCAGTCTTTACCTCTTCTCCAACTTTTGCCTTCATAGACTTTAGACGTCCTCCGTTTTCTTTAAAGAACAGCGTCGCTGAGCTTGCCGAAACAAAATTGGCCGTTCCTCTTAAAGAAGTCTCGATATTGCCACGGGCCGCCTCCACAATATCAAGCTCTTCCTCGGCAGGCTGAACAAGCGGCGGCTGAAGACTTTCGTCTTCAACAGGAAGAAGAGAACAGCCCGTAAGAGTAAGCATGGCAGCTAGAAGAATGCTTACCTTTACATTTGGTTTTCTTTTATACGAACGATGATGCTTGTATCGATTAGGGTACAATTTTGCCATCCTCCAATGCAATAACATAGTCAGCAAGCTCCATGATCCCCGGATCGTGTGTTGTTAAGACAATCGTCATTCCTGAATCTTGCACTAGATCCCGAAATACACGCATCACCTGCAGACCCATCTTGCTGTCCAGCTCAGCCGTGGGTTCATCAGCAATTAGAATTGCAGGCTCATGTGCGATCGCTCTTGCGATCGCCACGCGCTGCTGCTCACCGCCCGATAATTCCATAGGACGATGTTTCATTCTATCCTTCATACCCACTCGCTCAAGCGCTCGTTCTGCAGCTTCTTGATTTCCTTTAACCGACTCGCCTGCAATGCGAAGACCAAATTCAACATTTTCGTAAGCTGACATAAGTGGAATCAGCCCAAACGATTGAAAGACGAGTCCAATTTCTTTACGGCGAAGTTTGCTTCTTTCTGCTTCTGACAGCCCGGTAATTTGTTGTCCCTGTAGAATGACAGTTCCTTCTGTCGGTTCATCTAGCGCAGCAAGTATATTCAGAAGCGTTGTTTTCCCTGACCCTGATCTTCCTTGCAGTGCCACCATGCTGCGAGCGGGCACAGATAGATGAATATTATCTAGTGCAGTAACCATCGTATTCCCCCGCCCAAACCTTCGGTACACACCGACGGCCTCAAGAATCAGATCACCGTAAGTCTTCCTATCCTGCTCTCTATATGGCATGAGGCACCCCCTCTTTAAACTAACGAATGAATTGCCATGCACCTAATTGAAACAGTTCTTTCTCTGATTCACCTCTAAAAACAAAATAAATATCATGGATCCCTTTCACATTTGAAATTTCTGTACTGATTACCTCCCACCGCTCCACGTCTTCTGTATGCGGTACGACAAGGGCTCCTAGTAATTCACCGTTTGGAGTATCCATCCGAATTTCAATTTCGCCTGCACTTGTTCCAACAACCCAAGCTTCGATGGAGGAAGCACCTTCAGAAAAGTCTGCATTCGCTGCTGCGATCCAATCACCATCATGTATATTAGAAATGACAAGTTTATCGGAATGCCCGTCTTCATCTACCACAGTAAAAGGACGGACGTTTATTCCTGCATTCCATGCCATGGTCACTGCATCAACAATATGAAATGGATTTAGCATTTTAATTGGGTCTACACCCTTTAAATCTGCCGTAATCTCTTTCATATCCCCGTTTTCAGTGAACTCGACTTGATTAAGATGTGTTGAACGGTATCCTTTAGGAACACCCATTGCAGCAGATAAAGTCTGAGCATGATAAGCGATATACCATGTGTCTTTAAATGAGAAGATGGCATGGTGATTATTACCGCCTACGCCAAAAAAATGACCTGGGTTTTTCAAAATCGTATTTTGATATGTCCAAGGCCCCATCGGGTGATCACTCGTCATATAAGCAATCTCTCCCGCCGGTGGACTTCCTTCAGGACGTTCTCCCGGATAGAAATTAGAACAATACGTGTAGTAGTACACCCCATTATATTTATGGATACCCGCAGACTCGAACATGAATGGAGCTTCGATTACTTTTGCCTCGCCAACAACACTAATCATATCTTCACCGAGCTGAATCACACGGGCGGTATTTGGCATCTCAGGTTTTCCTTCTGGTATACCTCCTCCATAGTACAGGTACCCTGTTCCATCTTCATCGACCAGAACAGCAGGATCAAATAACCAAGTCACACCTGCAGTTGCTGGCATTTCCCGGGATATAAGCGGTTTGCCGATAGGGTCCACCCAAGGCCCAGTCGGGCTATCACTTGTCAATACACCAATTCCGCTTGCATTATTAGCAAAGTATAAGAAAAATTCGTCCTTCCCGTTCCGTTTCTTATGAGCTGCAGCTGGTGCCCACGATTGTGTCGCCCATTTTGCAGCACCTTCTACTCCCGCCGTCTTAATTGTGCCGTGATCTGTCCAATTGATCAGGTCATCAGAAGAAATTACAGAAAGTGTATTGATTGTCCCATACGTATTCTCTTTCACATTCCCTTCAGTATCGTGCTCCAGTACATCGTGAGTATTGTATAAATACACCCGTTCCTTATACACCAGTGCGTAGGGATCTGCACCAAATTTATGGGATACGACAGGGTTTCCATTCCGAGGCAGCTTGCCAACCGCCTTAGCCTGTGAGTCATCACTGAACTTTATTCCTTCAACCGTGACACCATTTACCTCATTCTTCCTATCTTCATATAAGCTTAATTCCTCTTTCATTGCTTTCTTCAACTCCTCGTTAAGTAATCATATTTTCAAATTACGATCTGAATATAATGTGCGATCGGATTGAATACTTCCTGCTTAGTCTCTTTAAAAAGTGTATCGCTTACATTTACGGGCAACAACCTGCCGAATCGTATATCCAGTACCTGTCTATTTCTAGTCCTACAGCACAACAAAAAGCCCGCAGCATCTCATGTCTGCAGACTTTTTCAGAAGGTGTATCACCTTTTTAACTATTACGGGCAACAGCCGACTCTTTGTACAAACTGTCTCGAAACTCTTGCGGCGTTATGCCGGTCATCTTTTTAAAGAAGCGTGTAAATGAATGGGCTGCTTCGTAGCCCACGGATATAGAAACATCCCGTACTTTTAATTCATGATTACGAAGTAGCTCCTTCGCTTTCCGAGTTCTACATTTATCAATATACTCTGATAGATTAATGCCATATTCTTGTTTGAAGAATCTAGATAAATAGGATGGGTTGAAAAAGTGAAGCTCTGCTAACCTTACTAATGAGAGATCCTCGTTCAAATTTTCCTCAATATACTGACAGATATGTTCGATTACCTGAGTAGCACGGTCTCGTTCGTCTTTATTTTTAAATTGAAAAATCATTTCAGCAATCTTCTCAAGATACAAAAAACCTTCTTTCATCGAGGCATGTCCATCGAGCTGCATCAATTTATTGATGTTACCCATTTGGCTATGTAGTCCCATCCGGTTAATATGTGAAAATAGAACAAGAGCGGCTGCGTAATATCCTTCAAGTGCTTTTTGAACTGAGCCGCTTGTCTGCAGCAAGGTAACTGTCAATTCATTTAACTCATCCATAAACTCCGTAGCTTTTCCGCTTTCCAAATGTGCCTCTAATCGTTCAATTCGATGACTTATATAAGAAACATCCTTAAGAACAAGATCATCTGATGCCTCAGTTCGGTCTACTAAAATCATAGAAATGCCGTTTCCAATCTTCAACTGTTGCAATTGCCGAAGTCTATCATATTGGGATGTTACTTGTGTCCAATCGCATGCCCTGCCGCTTAGCGTAAAATTGAGCGTCAAGCTTAGTGAAGACTGACACGCTTCTTGAATGAGCTCAAGTGTTCCCTCCATAAAGCGAACGAGATGAAAAGAATCTTGTTCCTCATAACTGGGTTGAAGCAACCACAATAGGTCCCCATGCTTATCTATCGTTCCTATACTGCTGCTTTTCTCGAACATAAATGAATCCCAGATCATTCTGACCGAAGTGAGAAGTCTGCTTTTTTCTAAGTAACCGGTTCCCTCAGCAAAAAACAATCGACCAAGCGCTAATATAACAGGAGCATTTGGATCTAAAGCAATCCCAAGTTCTTTAAAATCTTCGGCTAGAAAATCTGCACGATCCATGACGACGTGACTTTCTTGAAGCAACTGTCTAATATAGTCCCCCTGTGCCATGAGCTGAAGAGTACCTATCTGTTCTTGAGATTTTTCAATCAATTGACGGGTTTGAATATCCTGATCTAGTTCCTGGACGACTTCAAGTACCGTCTGGGTTACCTTCTCGTACCCTTCTGTTTTTAGTAAATATCGTGCATTTGGCAGCTGAATAGCTTGATAGGCATAATCGAATTCACTAAAACCGGTCAGAAAGACAATTTTACATCTTGGCCAGTGTGTTAGGATTTCTTGACTCATGTCCAAACCGCTCATTCCGGGCATGCGGATGTCCGTAAGTACAATATCAATCCGGCTCCTGGACATCCATTTCAAAGCCTCTTTAGCAGAATACGCTTTATAAATATCCAGCATTTCTGGCTTGAATCGTTGCAGTACTTCATATAATCCATCTGTAATAATCTCTTCATCATCCACAATTAAGAGCCTATACAATCGATCTCCTCCTCCGTCTTGATTCGGATAAGCACTTCAAGACCATTCAGCTTACTTTTCGATAAAAACAAACCACTCCCTTCGCCAAACGTAAGTACAAGACGCCGATGAATATTGATCATTCCCGTTATTTCATAAGAGTCGGCTGTATGACTAAGACGTTCGCGAAGTGATTCAAGTTCCGAATCCGTAATTGCATTTCCGTTATCCTCAATGCGAATTAATATTTCATGCGGGTTCTTCTCGAAAGAGACATGAAGGATTCCATCCTCCTCCATCTTCTCAAGGCTATGCTCGTAGGCATTTTCGATAATCGGTTGGACAATCAAACGTGGTACCCGTATACTTTCCATTTCTTTTGGCAGCTCATCAAAAAAGATAGTAATACGTCTTGAGAATCGTAAATTTTGGATTTCAGTATACGTTCGTGAATGTTTTATTTCCTCTGACAACGCAACATAGTCTTCTCCGTTACGAGTAATAAAGCGGAAGTATTCCCCCAGCATATTTGTAAATTTCTCAATTCGATCTGCATCACCCATTCTTGAGAGCGTATTCAAAATAAAGAAACTGTTATATAGAAAATGTGGATTGATTTGAGATTGCAGCTGTTTCAGCTCCGCTTTTTGCATCATCATTTTTTGTTTGAAATCCTGATCAATGAGGGTTTGCAATTTACTTAGCATATGATTAAAACGAGTATATAAATAACCAAACTCATCTTTACGTTCATGTTCGATGGGGCTGTCTAATGAGCCGCCTTCCATACGCTTAAACCCTTGAATAAGTTTTAACAACGGTTGATGAATAATTCGGTACGAAGAGTAAGAAAAAACGACGATAGCAAGAAAGGATGTCATGATGAATATCCACGCCCATTTAGAAAATGTACTCAGCGGCCGCTTTACTGTTTCTTCAGGTAAATACATAGCTACAGACAGTCCTGTTGCATCCGAATACACTTTATTCATTTGAAACTTCTTGTTTTTCAGCTTCATTACAACGGCATCATTACTTGAAGGGGAATTTCTTATAAAATCTTGAATGGCTAGATCTGCATCCTTATCCGTGCTGAGCACGAACCCAGCTGATTCTGACAATAACAAAGAACCACTTTCCGGATATAGGTTTACTTGTTCCAAGGACTTTAGCAGTTTCTCAACATCAAGCTCAATTTGAACCGTGAACAGTGGCTCCGCTCCTTTTCTTCCGCTTTCTTTAGAACCGTTAAGATATATCGAATTACTCCATTTGATCAATCGATGGTCACTTTCTTTAGCGCCGGAACGGAAGAAATAATATTGGATGAGATCCAAATCCTGAATGGCTTCTGCTGTAGATAACGTTTTGTTGATCGACCGAATATGAATGTAAATATCTTTAATATAGGGGCTGCTGTTCTGAACAGAGGTCATCCGTTGAAGCAATCTGCTTAATTCTGATCTTTTATCCGCATTATCAATGAAATCCCATGTTACAGAAAGTGTATTCAGCCCGCTATCTTCCACCATATCGAACAACTGAAGCTCAATCCATTCCACTTCCCGATCAAGTGTACCTAAGTAATAATTCAATTGCTTTGAAGTCGCTCTTGATATGTCCTCACTTGCATTCTTGTAACTCCACTGATAGAGATACAAACCCAATAAAATGATCGGAATAACAACGAAGAGGTACGTAAACACCAAACGTACAAATATTGAATTACGTAGGGAAACAGCAGGAAATTTAAACAAACAAATGCCTCCGATACTGCGAGATGATAAATATTCTAATTAAGAAGACATCTTATTTTCTCAGTCAAATCCTCTCCTTTTAAGTATGAGAAGCTATGGTTTTTGTTCTAAAAACCACTGATTGACTTCTTCTGTTATCTGATCACCGCCTAGCTTCTTCCACTGCTCGACAAAACGGTCAAACTCTTCAATAGACCTGCCGAGTATAATGTCCATATATACTTGAAGTTGAATTTCATTCAAAATGGACTGTTTTTCGATCATGGTTTCCGTTGTAGTACCTACAAAGCTCTCGTACAATAATTGATTATTTTTTTCGTAACGATCAATGATGGCCAGAGCACCTTGTTTTCCATATGTTCGTTCCCAGCCCCATCCAATTTCGATGTTACCGCTTCCAGATAGATACGTAATGATATTTTTCTGGATTGCTTTGGCTTCTTCATTCAGTTTAGAATAGTCCCCTGTAATGCGGGCTTCCTTCAATTGTTGAAAAGCCTCCATGTTTTTCCTTGCTGGATAGGGTGTTATAGGAGAAAGCTGCCACACGGGATAGGGAGAACTATAGTATTTTTCATATTCTGCAGTGTCCCCCCAGTTCTTTTCTAAATGTAAGTTGAACATCTTAATGATCGCTTCCGGATGCTCGACTCCTTTTTTCACAGCGATAAAACGAGTCGTGTTGAACTTTAGCGGTACCTTTGGTGCTTCTCCGGAAACAGAGACGATAGGAAACGCTCGCCAATCCGCATTTGAATCACTCTCACGGCTCACTTGAACAAGAAACGACCCCCACTGTTCTCCGTATAACATTCCTATTTTGCCCTTGGCCACTTGTTCTTTGACTTTGATCCCATTCTTCATGGCAAATTCACTATCCAAATATCCATTACGATACATATTTTGCAGTGACAACAAAGCCGATTTTACTTCAGGCTGAGTACCTCCATACGTAAGTTTTCCTGAATTATCATGAATCCACATCATTGGGAAAGCATTATAACCTGCCATAAAAGAGGTGAGCCCCATAACGGGATCCCATAAATATTGAGTTGCTGCCAGCCCAAATGTGTCATTTTGGCCATTTTGATCAGGGTCTCGCTCTGTAAACGCTTTCGAAACTGCGATCAGTTCATCCATCGTCTGTGGTGGTTTCAGATTCAGTCTTTCAAGCCAATCGGTACGAATCCAAAGTACCTGTGCAGTCTCAATAGAAGAATTCGTTTCGGGAATGCCCATCAATTTTCTATCTATGGTGGCTGCTTCAAAAGGTCCTGATCCTTCTTGGCTCAAAATTTCTTTGGTGAGCGGAGTCGCATACGTATCAAATACGTTCGTCAAATCTTGAATATATCCAGCGTTACTTAACAGCCTCAACTGCTCAGCATCCACTCGTACCACATCAGGAATATTACCTGAAGAGAGATCAACACTAAATTTTTGTGCGTATAAGTCTCCTTTAGCGGTCCAATCATACGTAATTTGGATTCCTAAAACTTCTTCGTAAAGTTGACTCCAGGTGTTATCGTTTAATGTTTGTCCTGGCAAACTTCTAATTAGTTCATCAAGCTGAGCACTCGTTTCTCTTACAAAAGAGACCTTGATGGGCGGGTCGTACTTTCTTAATCCCACCTCTTCATACTCAAGTCTTGTCGTATTTTCATCTGCAAGCGGATCAAAAACTTTGTTTGCTTCGTTGTTAGGACTGCAGGCATATAGTAACTGAAAACTAAGGAACACTGTAAGCGCAATATTCATCTTATTCATTACGCATAACCGCACGGACAGACCCCACTTCACTAGTTATATAGAAATGACGAGTTGCATTATGATAATTATCAAGAACGGATTTGTCATAAGCAAGATGCATATTTCTATTTTGTTACCATCTCTTTACATTTTCCTTTGATTATCGCATAGGTTTTCTTTGTCTACAATGGACCTTATTTTATGATATAAAAAAACCGGAGGTCAGTTTCTTCTTTTACAGAAGTTACTTTCGCTCCGGTTCACATTTATCTGTTTTGAACTCTGACTTCTTACTTCTTATTTATTGGGATGGATATGCTCTTATTATGTTTTTCGATATAATCAAATTCGTCTAGCAAGAGGAAATCTGGTTTGTCTGATGTTTTGAAGGAATACGTCTGCTCCCATAAGATATTACCGTTTTTCAAATCCCATGGACGGGAATCAGAAATGGAAGATACGGGAATTACTTTTCCGCCTGCTTGCACGGATAGATTGTCTGTTTTTAGGAACGTGAATTGTTTTCTAGCGATGACGACATCATAACCTGTATCGGTTTTTGTTACGCTTCGAATCCATATTTTTTCACTGCCTAATTTAATAGATTGATCTGATGGAGAAGCAAGAGAGATCGGTTCTTCTACTTTTTGCTTTCCAGGAAAATTGGCAAGTACAAGTTCAATGGTTTCTACTTTATCGGTAGGAATCACATCATATTCTAGAACAAATACAGGATCGACCAAAACCCCCTTTTCGGTCACACTTTCTGAACGCCCTTCCCATTGTTTTACTTCTATTCCATTAACATATAGTTTTGTATTACCTGAAAATCTAGGTGAACCTTCAATATCCAATTCATAATGCCCCTTCACGATTGTTGAAGTTGGTGAAGCAGTGATGGAGTCATAGTGGACAGCTCCCTGATCCACAGTAACAGATTTAGAAATCTCCTCTTTAATAATACTCTTCATCGCTTTATTGGCTTCGTATTTGAAGGAGATCGGATAAGCTACCTTTTCCTCATTATCCGGCCAATCTATAAATGTAACGGTTAATGTTCTAGAGAAGGGACTAACAGGCTCGAATTTATATACTCCCTTGAAATAAGTCTCGTCTTCGTCATTTCTATAAGTCTTGCCCCCTCCCTGCCAATCGGAATCAGTCAAGAAACCTTTAATATTATATGCAGAGTAACGATCTGAACCGTTATCAGTATATATAGAGCCATCAGGACGATCTATAGTGTAATACAATAAAAATGCGTTATCGTCTGCAATAACCCCGTCAATGGTAATAACCGTGCCATCATCTAGTGTTGTGCTTTTGTTGACCGTTTGTCCGTATCCTTTCTCCTCTACTTCACTAAAGCTAAGAGAACTTAGCTCCATTTTATTAAGTAACATCCCCCCGTAGTAAGCAAATGCAGAATAATGATATGTTCCAAAAATCAAGAGGAGCGCTGCAGCGGATGAGGCAAACCATGTCATTGCTTTATTTCTTTTCTTTTTCTTAACAGCAACATGTTCAAGTGTACTCCGAAGTCTACTCTCAAGTTCTGACGGAGCCTTTATCATATGTGAGGTCTGTTTGTGTTTTTCTAATTGTTCCTCGATTATTGTCATCACGCTCACCTCCGATCATGAGTTTTAATTTCTTCATTCCTACTGAAATTCTTGATTTGGTTGTGCCAAGCGGAACACCGGTCATGTCCGCGATCGTCTGATAGGCAAGATCATGAACATAACGAAGTTCAATGGCTTCTCGTTGCGGGCCATCTAAATGAGATAGCAACACCTGCATGTCCAATTCTGATTCCGTATCGCGATAAGGTGAGTCATCAGTAAATACTGAATATGCTGAATCCTCATCTTCCTCAAGTGACAGATAACGTTCCTTTTTGCGTAGTAAAGTTTTACATCGATTTACAAGAATGGTTTTGCTCCAGCTGTAGAATGCTTCTCCTTTATGCAGTTGATCGATCTTTTCATAGAGTGTAACGATCATATCTTCCATTGCATCCATCGCATCATGTTCGTTCCCCATGTATGTATAGGCTAGACGATAATAAGCGTCCTGATCAGCTAGGATTAGTTCTAATAACGCTTCTTTATTTCCTTTTTTGGCTTGTTTGACAAGACGGCTTATTTTCATGTTCTCCCCCCTTTCATAGATAAGAGATTGCAAAAGCTGTAAAAGTTCATTTAACACAAAAATACTTTCGATTTTCTTATTCGGAAGAAAAAATGGCTTTCTCCAATTAAGATGCAGAGACATGTTCCGACAAACGAAAAACCAGCCCTTCCACTGAAAGATAGGGACTGGTTATTGAAAGATTGCTTTAAATAAAACGATAACAGCATTGAATATATAGACTATAATCGTAATTCCTACTGTATTGAAAAATACGTTCTTCCAATTTATTTTCACATCTTTTTTCATAAATTCAAGTATGATAACAAAACAGAACATGGATAAGGTTACTCCGATAAGCCCATATTCATTAACAATAAGAAAATCTCGGAAATCAAGCTCAGCCACAATTTCAGCACCTCTCGTTCTATTTTACATTATTATCCATATTAATCTATTTAACTCCATCCGTCTATGTATTGCTTGTCATTTTTCCTTAGAAAATATATGTTCTTCAAGTTTATTCCCCTTGTTCTATGTTAGCGCTTACAGAATATTCTGTTATAATCGGGTTATGCGCAGAGGTGCACATCTGCGCATAACTCCCGTGGTACCGACGTAAGGTCGGACCAAACAACCTACACTAGAAAGGGTGGAATTTATTGAAAAAAGTTTTGGGTTTGTTTCTGTCTTTTGCCATGCTCTCGATGTTTTATGTTGCTCAGCCCGTTTCGGTGTCAGCCGCATCCCCAATTGTAGTCAGCACAACAATTATCGTGCCCGAAGGCCAAACTTTTGACGGCAGCGGAAAAACTTATGTAGCTAATCCGAGTACCCTGGGAGATGGCGGACAGGGAGAGAACCAGAAACCAATCTTTAGACTTGAGAAAAATGCAACGCTGAAGAATGTAATCATTGGCGCTCCTGGCGCTGACGGGGTACATTGTTATGGAAACGCTACAATATCTAATGTTACGTGGCAGGATGTAGGCGAGGATGCACTAACACTGAAAGCCTCAGGCACGGTCAATATTACAGGCGGCGGTGCATATAAAGCTTACGACAAAGTGTTCCAGGCCAATGCATCCGGGACCATTAACATTAAGAACTTTAGAGCTGATGACATCGGTAAGCTGGCACGTCAGAACGGAGGATCTTCTTATGCAGTGAATTTCACACTGGATAGTTCCAACATTTCAAATGTGAAGGACTCGATTTTCCGTACGGACAGCAGCAGCAGTGCCGCAAAAATCACCAACACACGCTATTCTAAAGTACCTACCCTGTTTAAAGGTTTTGCCTCTGGTAAAACTACGCAATCAGGTAATACCCAATATTGAAACAGGTATGATGCCTATTAACACTCCAGACCCATTCACTTGAAGCATTCTGAGAATGCTCACTTTCAATGGATAGCTATATTCGTTTTTTCATCTGAGGGTATATGTTTTTTCTTATTATTTTCTTGCGAATTAACAAACAAAGGGTAAGGAGAGATTCCCTCCTGCCCTTTGTTTGTATTAAACGAAAATTATAACTCATTAATAAAAAACAATACGTTTCCATAGTGACTCATAAACCTTTTATAATCCATAGTTTCCTTTAAAATAACGATCGCTGGATAAGCATTCACTTTGTGTTGTTTTAATGCTGCAAAAACTTCCTTCTGTTCAGTGCAATAAAACTTACCATCCTTATACTGAATAATTAGCGGGGGCAAATCCGATACGTTGTCTTCTGCTTCATTTGCATATTTCTTGTCTAACACGATTCCATCAAGCTGGATGAGACGCAAAGGGAATTTTACAACGCCAAAATATAGATGTTCTTCTCTTGTAAATTCATCGATATTCGAAGTGACTTTCTGGGTAAGGAGTAAATAACACTGGATCCATTCTTCAAGCATCCCGATACTTGCATATTTTACGGCTGATCCTACAGTGGGAGCATAAGTCATATTTCTATCCGTTTTCTTTGAGTAGATAATTTTCTTAATCGAATCCAAGGATAAAAAATATTCGTCTGCAAGATCTGAAACCGACAATCCACTTGCGTACTTATTGCGGATCATTATATTACGCCTTTGCAATCGATCTCGGTAACCAGACATTTCGCCCCAAGCTCTTTTTTCCTCTCCTGTAGGAATATAGAGAAGTTTCCCAGCCGCATATTTCTGAATTTCTCTTACTAACTTTTCAGGTAAAATATCACTAGCATTTTCGTATTTCATAACTTCTCCCTTTACAGAGCGTATATACGATCTTTCAGTTCACTGATTGATTTAATAATGGAGATGCAGGACCCTGTGTCATCAATTGATGCATGCCACCGCAATACATCGATCCCCTTGTAATACGCCATACATAAAAATCTTTCCTTAAAATCTGGAATGACGATGTCCCTTTTTTTGCAATAATCGACTAAGCGTTCTGGAATCTTCAAGTAAGGTTTATTTAAGTCCATGATCGCAAAATCTAAGAGGAAATCACAAATTCCAGATCTGCTCCAGTCGGGAAACCCAACCATAGTCTTTCCATCCGTAATCGTATTTTCGAAAAAGGTATTATTATTAACTAAATAACGTTTTCCTTCACAGTAATCAATTCTGCTAATCATTTCCTTTAAGTATTTCTCTACGAAGTCACGCTCGATCATCGTTGTATCGTATAGTTCCTTCCAGTTATACCAATACCCTTCTTTATCTTCTGCAAAGGTGCCAATCAGATATTCCCTGCAGGTGCTATACTCTGTTTTACAATTCTCATTAAACTCACCATAGCCCTCTACTCCCGTTAAACTAGCTGCACTCACCTTGAAAATTTCGTCAAAAAACAACTCATAGCATTCTGCAAATTGATATGGGTTTAATAAATCTGCAACAAATCCATTTGGTGTCATATTAACTTGATCAGGAAGCATGGACTTAATGATATCGTCTTTACTCATACTTATTTTTCCTCCTAATTAAAATGGTACACTCATCAGTTGCGCATCTGATATAGCGTAATGATAGCACTCGCAAACTACGTGATATAGGTAATGAATAGGTTTACTCAACGTTACACTAACCGAAAAGATCCCCAGCCAAAGTGAAAGGAAGCCTCTTCGAAGTATTCTTCAAAATGTACGCTACAATAAAATAAAGAAGGCAGCACTCGTGATGAGTGGCTACCTTCTTTAAACGTAATGTTAGTATCTAACTGAGTAATAATATGCTCAGTATAATGGTAGATCGGAACACTATTTCAACTGATCGACTAACAGCTCCGCATGATGAATTAAATTCAGTTTCGCCTTATCGCTAATGGTGTCTTTACCGTCTCGTTTAGTCAGTTGCGAGATGTATTTCTCAAGAAAAGACGATGCTTGCTTGAGATCTTTCTTGTCAAAATGATGACGTGCCTGCTTAAGTGAATTCGTTGTCTGATTCACCACGGCACCACCGAGTTCTCCTTGTTCGACATACGTGCCATGGTGCTGTTCAAGAACATTCAGTAATCCGGGAATGAACACATTTGGAATGTTCACTTTACTAAAATCGGTATCCGAAGCAAAGTAGTAACTAGTGTATACAGGCTGATTATAGCCTGTATTTTGCGTAGCTACTCCCGCCCGGTACTGAGGATCATGCAAGAGCGTATGCAGCTTGCGCTCTGTTACTTCCGTATTCGTATATATACGAATGGCGCTGCTGTCCACCGTGCGGACAAGCATTTCTTCCCGCCAATCACCAAACACATCCGCTACAAGGGATGGTGTACCCTTCGTGTGATTATTCGTGCGTGTACCTTCCGCAGTCAGTACAGTCCCTTTTTTCCAATCATCAATTGTCGGTGTATTCTCCAGTGCTCCGTTGATGATTTGGGTCGTCATATCCTTCGACCATTTGATGCTCATGTTCGTACCCGGCATCTTGTCACTGATCTTTTCACCTTGAGCGGTGTAGACGCCAACGGCCCAGGTTTCGAGCCCTGGATGATCTGGATCAATATCACCAATCATGCCGCGTCCGGTATCTTTTCCAGTGTAACCGCCATAGATGACTTCTCCGGTCTTTGCGTCTCTTAGTGCATAACCATAAGGGGCATAAGGTCCACCTTCGTGCACCATGTATACTTCCAGCCCTTCCCGCGTTGGATCAATATTGGCTACATGCAGTGCATCACCATGACCTAAGTTGGCAATTGCCCCAGGGTTAGCGCTTGTGGGAGGCATAACCGCGGAAGAATTGGACAACACAGACCCATCGTGGTCAATCGTCGTTGATCCATATACTATTTCCTGCTTACCGTCTCCATCTACATCCGCTACGCTGAGCGAATGTGCTCCTTGAGTCGTAATTTGGCCGTATTCGGGATCAGTACCAGGTCTTCCGTGTGGACCATCTCTGAACGGATTCGTCATTGGGGCCCAGCCGCTGTCTACATACCAATATTCATTCAGATTAGTTCCATCCCAGTTATAAGAAACTAAAGTTGTTCGAGTATAGTAACCCCTTGCAAATACAGCATAAGGTTGCTGTCCATCCAGATATGCGACGCCAGATAAAAACCGATCCACCCTGTTTCCGGGCTCTATACGGTTCATCGCATAATCACCCCAGCGCAGTCCATCATCGGTACGACCCGGTTTATAACGGATTGTTTTCAACTCTTGTCCCGTTGCTCCCTCGAACACAGTCAAGTACTCTGGACCAGATAAAATAAACCCTTCGAACTCACGAAATTTATTCCGATTCGCATCCTTGGATGGAGCAAACACGTCCATGAAATAATCCGTCAACTGTTCCGCATCAGTACGAGATAGAGGATATTCATACTTCGTTTCGATACCGAAAGCCTCTTCGAGGGTTTGCGGCCAGCTTCCATTACGTACTTCCTCGTAGTCATGCCAGTCCATAAACATGTCCACCATGTGCTCATAATATCCTTCTCTGCTCACTCGATAATCATCTTCATTTGTATATCCTGCAGCTAGATTTTCGTCCAGCATCGTAATGTATTCTTCGGAAGTGACCTCTCCTTGTTTATTATAATGAAGGATTTTAGTTCCCGGTGCTGTTTTAAACATAAGCTCTGCCTTGCCGTCACCATCAAAATCATAAACCAGGAACTGCGTATAATGCGCTCCTGAGCGAATATTAACACCCAGGTCGATTCGGTAAAGCAATTCTCCTGTAAGCGTATAGGCATCAACGTAGGTATTTCCGGTATATCCCACTTGAGAGACGTCTTTAGCATTGCTCGGGTCCCATTTTACAAAATACTCTAGTTGTCCGTCCCCATCCACATCCCCTACGCTCATATCATTTGCAGAGTAACTATAAGTTTCACCGGCTGGCGTGATCCCATCAGCAGGCTTCTGTATCGGAAGATCATAATATCCATTATTCCAAGGCGTAACGGAGTTGCTCTGATCCACCTCTTTTCCATTAGACACTGCACAGACGTAGTAAGAGGAACCTGCTACGCCTGCAGGGTCAAGAAAATTCGTACTGTTTGTCACTTCACCTACAAATTTGCCGTCCCGATATACATGAAAATCTGTACCTGTTAGCCCGGTTTCACTGCTTACCGATACCTCTTGAGCGAGCAACCTCCAACTCAAAAAGTTACCTTCTCCTGTTTTTACCGCAATAAGTCCTCGGTCCAAATACTCCATCTGAATGCGGTTTTCCATATTCTGATGCCCCTTTCCGCTTATGTTCTGTGCTGCAGAAGCAAAGCCTCCCGTACTTAAAAGGACAGCACTTATTCCAGCTGCAGCGGCTTTTTTCCATATATGAAGCTTGTTCGTAGCTTTTGGCATGAAAGCACTCCTTTTTCACATTATGGTCACGCTTACATATTAGATTCTATCAATCTAGCAAATTATTTATTCCCCCCTTTTCATCAATTTTCATATTAAATCAGATTATAAACTTGCCTCCTCCCTGTCGCCATTCACATATCAGTGTTTCTTGTTCATATATCAGAGGAGTTCGGTATTTTGGCTCATTCGCTCCACTTGTTTTGCTGCGCAAAGCCAAAAGTCGCTCACGATCCAAAAACCTCACCAGGCACCTACTAATCTTCACTTGTTTAACACAAGTTCTGCTTAAACTCTCAAAACTGGAATGACGAGTACCATAACTGAAATAACGAGTATGAATAACGAGTATTGAATTGCGAGTTTGAATTGCGAGTTTGAATTGCGAGTTTGAATTGCGAGTTTGAATAGCAAGTTTGAATAGCAAGTTTGAATAGCAAGTTTGAATAGCAAGTTTGAATAGCAAGTTTGAATAGCAAGTTTGAATAGC
>NZ_JACSQL010000007.1:172767-253653 GCF_014836635.1 Paenibacillus gallinarum
AAGTAAATGTTCACTTTGCTATCGCAAAGTGATCCGTCGGCTTTCGCCGTACGTAGTTTTGAAAGATTCCTTCCTCCTGAAACGATTCTCCGTAGAAAGGTGGTAATCGTTATGAAAGTTGTTTACATATTACGGAAGGGACTTCAAGCACATATGGATAACTTGACATATCCAAGCGAGAGGGGTAGTTTATTCTACTAGGAGTTGTATACACCAAGATTTACCACTCTAATAATATCTAATAATTTATTACGCTATAAGGAGATTCTTATGAACACTACAGTTAATAAAACTACACTCAAAATGAATGGTATGGAGTACCTCTGCCGTACGGCAGGGTTAGAGCAAAACGGTGAACTGATTATTTTCCTTCACGGATTTCCAGAAAGTTCGATTATATGGGAAAAAACAATGTCTAAATTGGCCTCGCAAGGCTATCGCTGTTTAGCTCCTGATCAGAGAGGATATTCGGACGGTGCCCGTCCAGACGGCTATGAAAATTATTCATTGAAAAAACTTTCAGCGGATGTCATTGGATTTGCAGATTTAATGGGTTGTTCAGGTAAATTCCACCTGGTTGGACATGATTTAGGAGCAGCAGTGGGTTGGAATGTTGTCACTCTATATCCTCAGCGGATACAGACGTGGACAGCTTTGTCTGTACCTCATTGGGATGCTTACAACTGGGCGCTGGAAAATGATCCGGTGCAGAAACAAAAAGGTGCCTATGTAAATAAATTTATGGAGCCGAATGTTCCAGAATCCTTAATAGCTGCTAATGATTATGCCGTTTTACGACATTTATGGGATGGCTTTGATCAAGAAACGCAGGAAGACTATATGCGGATTTTCTCGCAACCTGAGGCCAGAACTGCTGTTATCAATTGGTATCGCGGCATCATGCAGGTTCAAGAACAGATTCCATATGGAGATATTGAAACTCCGACCGCTTTCATTTGGGGAAACGAAGATTTGGCTCTTGCGCGTGCAGGAGTAGAGAAAAGTCACACCTATATGAAAGGTTATTATGATTTCCATGAACTTAATGCCGGTCACTGGCTAACACAGTTTAATGAACCAGAGGTATCTGAAATTATCATTAAGCACATACAAAAGTTCCCGATAGATTGATAAAATTATATTTACGGATATCGAAAACTCTGTAATGAATACAACGAAAAGCAACCGACTCTGGGAATAATCCAACAGACGGTTGCTTTTTTTTCATCTTAAAAATACCAATGGGAGTAGGATACCCAAAGGACTTTTATCAGAAATGCTAGTTGCTTTCGCATCATTTGGCATTTTGTCTGCATGCTCATACTGATAATATCGGCGTGCTAGTAGAACATAAAAAATATATCAAGTAACCCGCTCAATCCTTACTGCAGTCGTCTTAAACCCAGGCATTTCTGAAAAAAGATCTAGCTCTTCTCGAGTGGCCTGGTTTACATTCTGCACACCACCCCAATGCATCGGTACGAACAAGGTATCCTTTCGAATTTGGTCATTAAAACGGCATCTTACCTGGAATTGTCCATGACGTGATGATATATTCACCCATTACTGCTCCTCTATCCTATAATGCCGTGCAGTTTCTGGATGAATTTCTACAAAACTTTCTACTTGCCTTGACGAATTTCTTCTATAAATATATATTTAGGTCCATCTTCAATATATATTCAAGTCCATCATCCGCTTCATCTTATCTGATAAATGTCTGCTCCACTATTATTCATCATATCGTTACATATACAATACCACTCGGAGGATCAACTTCCACGAGATAAGCGGAGACTTCCCCTTCGTCAGGAGCTTGAACCTTCCCGCTGGTTAAATGGATTTTCCAATCGTGGAGGGGACAATGCACCATATTTCCGCATACCATGCCCTCCGACAATCTACCACCCTTATGTGGACAGCGATTCTCCAACGCTTTGATGGTTCCATCGCTGAGTCTAAATAAGGCAACTTCTGTATTTTCAATCGTCACAACCCTTGTTCCCAGCGTATCGATGTCGGACTCATGGGCTACCGAATATCTCTGACTCATGTAATCCCCTCCTTATTCATGCGTTAACTCAAATCGATTCAATGGCTCAAAATTTTTCCTGAGTTTCTTGTTTTCCGCGATCTCCTTCCATGGATCTACCGTATGCTCAAGCGTCTTTCTCAGTCGAGCGACAAGCTCTGATCTAAATACTGAATCTGCAAGAGCTTCCTTAATAGAAACAATGCCTACACGGTCCAGCCAGTGAGAGGTTCGCTCACTCCAGCTCGCTTGTTCTCGGTAATATTGAATAAAGGCGCCTGCCCATTCTATCACTTCATCTTCCGTCTTCACCGTACAGAGCAGCTCTCCTGCCCGTACCTTAATCCCCCCGTTACCTCCAACATAAAGTTCCCAAGCCCCATCAATGGCTACTACGCCAAAATCCTTGATAATGGACTCCGCACAGTTTCTTGGGCAGCCTGATACTGCCATTTTTACTTTATGAGGAGCATTCAGTCTTTCAAATGCTTTTTCAAGTCGTATCCCTAAAGCAATGGCATCCTGTGTTCCAAATCTGCAGAAAGTAGAACCTACACAAGTTTTTACTGTACGGAGTGTTTTACCATAGGCATGCCCAGATGGCATAGCAAGATCTTCCCACATGCTTGGCAAATCTTCCTTCTTCACACCTAGTAAATCCAGACGTTGCCCACCTGTAAACTTTACCATGGGTACATCATACTTCTCTGCTACTTCCGCAATTTTCTTGAGTTCACTTGGTGAGGTTACCCCGCCGTAAATACGCGGTACTACAGAGAAAGTGCCGTCCTTCTGGATGTTGGCGTGATAACGTTCGTTCGTAAATCTTGATTCCTTCTCATCCACGTATTCTCCTGGCCAGAGCATACCAAGATAGTAGTTAAGAGCAGGCCTGCATTTTGTGCAGCCTTCAGGCTCATTCCATCCCATCACATACATAACTTCCCTCACCGTCTTAAGACCCATTTCCTTTATGCCAGTAATGATTTCCTCTCGGTCAAGTGAGGTACATGAACAGATACCTTCTTTCGATTTTATCGCAGCTTCTTCTCCTGCATAGGCAGTAATTAGCTGCTCCACAATCGGTTTACAACCTCCGCAAGACCCTGAAGCTTTGGTGCAGTTTTTCACTTCCGCTACACTGTGACAACCTTGCCCAACCGCATCTACAATCATCTTTTTTGTCACACCATTACATCCGCAGACAATTTCATCCTCACTCATCTCGAGTATTTTTGCGCCTCCGGAAGAGCCATCCGTCTTCATACCAAGCAAAAGCTCTTTTTCCCGTCCTGTGACCGATTCAGCGCTTCGAATGATCGAGAATAAAGATGGACCGTCATTGGTATTGCCGAAAAGCACAGCTCCGACCAGCCGATCTCCGCGAATGACTATTTTTTTATATACACCTTCCACTTCATCCTGATATCTTATCGACCGTGTATCTTCTGAATCCAAATAATCCCCTGCTGAAAATACATCCACACCCGAAACCTTCAGTTTGGTCGAGGTTACTGAACCATGATATCCTTGATGCTCTACTCCGGATAAATGCTTAGCAAGAACACTGCCTTGCTCATAGAGCGGAGCGACTAGACCATAAGTTATCCCCCTATGCTCAGCACATTCTCCAACGGCATATACATCTCTTATGCTCGTCTCCATATTGTCATTTACGAGAATCCCCCGTTTTGTTATCAGCCCTGATTCCTTTGCTAGTAATATATTCGGTAATATTCCTACAGCCATGACAACAAGATCCGTGTCCATTCGCTCCCCTTCACTAAACCTGATCCCATTTACACGTTTCCTTCCCGTCAACGCTGCTGTATTTTTGTTAACCAGAAATTTCATTCCTTGCTGTTCTAGTTCTTGACGAAGCATCTTTGATGCAGGTTCATCAAGCTGCCGATTCATTAAATACTCACTGTTATGAATAACGGTAACTTCCATACCAAGACTCAGAAGTCCTCGCGCTGCCTCAAGGCCTAAAAGTCCACCGCCAATCACCGCAGCTTTTTTATATTTCTGAGACGATTCGAGCATCATTTCGCAGTCCTTTATATTCCTGAAACCGATGACTCCTTCTTTATTCGCACCTGGTAAAGGGAGAATAAACGCATTCGATCCAGTTGCAAAGATCAACTGATCATAGGACTCTTTGATTCCAGAAGAGGATGTGACTGTTTTCTTCAACGTATTTATTTCCCTTACTGGATCACCCGTATAAAGACGAATATGATTTTCTTCATACCAAGCATAGTCATTCAGAATAATGTCATTTACCGAAGTGCCACCAGCAAGTACCGAAGATAACATGATCCGATTGTAATTGGGATGAGGTTCTTCTCCGAACACCGTAATTTCGTATTTATCTGGTGCAAGCTTAAGCAAATGTTCTAAGGTACGTATTCCGGCCATTCCGTTTCCTATAAGCACAAGCTTATTACGACCATTCATATAATCGCCACACCCTTTCTAAATCTCTAATTAATAAAAAAAAGCCTGCCACGCTATAGGAGAACATATTTGTTCCCTAACTATTAAGCGAGGACAGGCTTCGTTGCCATACCTAGACGAATACGCCATTGTATTCGTGGACGTTTATGAAATTGATGTTATCACTATAAATCGGTTTCAATCTTATGTCAATATACATGACGCAATAATCTTCTTCACACCTATATTCATTCCTTAATATAATTTCAAGTGAGGTTATCTAACAAATTTATGTTGATTTCTGGGAAAAAACAAGCGAAAATAAACAGAAAGATCTAATGGACTTGAAAATTCCGATATTTGGACTTCAGGGGGTGCCGATGCTCCATGCGTTCTTTGTTAATTGTAGAAATTAATGACCAAGATGTGGAGATGTCACATGAGCATCTAAGTCCAGAAAAGCCGCTTACAGAAAGCGGATATCTTGTTCATGTTGTGAGTAATGAAGCCGAAATCCACACATTTCTTCCCAAGGCAGACGCCGTCATCCTTCACTTGCCGGTTTATGAAATTAGGCTGTGGACGGAGAAACTCAACCAAATCAAGTCCCTTCCCATCCTGTGGTGGTGCAGTCCAGACGCAGCGGAGTCCTCTATTACTTCTTGTGAAATTGAGGTAACTATCGATGGTGTTCTGACTCCTTCCATGAAAGAATATGAACTGGATTGGGCACTCCACTTTAGTGAAAAACGTTATTTTGAGAGACAGGAATGGGCTAGTGAACGCAAACAGTTGCTTACTCGAATTGAGGATCGGAAATGGATTGATATGGCGAAAGGGATACTTAGTGATATTAACAAAATCAGTGAATCTGAAGCTTATGATTTACTTCGCAAAAAAGCAATGAATGAACGATTGCGAATTGTTGATGTCGCCATTTCTATCGTAAAAGCACATCAAATGCTGAAAGCGTAAGTTTCTTAGGGGGGATCCGTATGAGCATGCTTCATTATTTAAAAGAAGATCGAATTATTGATCAAGGAGAAGCTGCTCTTCAGGTTCTGGACCCTGAAATGAATGGAATTGATTCTTATGTACCTGAAGTGGAATGGACTCCAGCCAAACAGGCGAAAGTTAGATTAGATGTTCTTCAAGGTAATGGCTTAATGCCATTCACAAACCAAGTACTTTTTACGCCAGAGTAAGGCTGTTTGTAGCGGAACATGCAAGTTCTATTGAAGAGGAAATATATTTAAGCAAATCACTTCTCGAAAGTGGGACAGCTTGGCGAGCCTATCAGCTATTTCACACAAATATGACGACTCTTTTAAAACCTGAAGAAGCCTTTATCGAGTAAATGTACGATAAATACGAACGCCCTTATTCAAATAGAATAAGGGCTGTTTATGAAACGGAAGAATTTCATAGAAATTCCTCTCTCCTTTATAACAATCCTCTACTTATCTTCTTAAGTCCTATCTGTTTCATTCACGGTGCTTTGTCATTTGATATATTACGTTATATCGTTATCAATCGGTTATGTTTCGGGAGCAATCTGCTCAAAAACCAGTTTTTCTCCTGATCTAAGATTAATCTCATAATTGCCAGCCATAGTAGCTCGCAAGACGGTGCCATTCCTACTATGCACCTTACAAGCAGTAATCCAGTCAGGCAGCTGAAGCTTTGTGGTGATTTGGCGACTAGCGATTAGTTCTGCTCGAAATGATCCTGCTGCCTGGTCCCATGTAAGTGATAGGTTGCCTCCCGGTATACACCAGCCATGAATAGAACCCCTGATCCACCGTGCTGGCAATGCTGGTAACAGCTTGATCCATTGCGGCGATACATAGAGCAACATCTCCTGCACCGCATTAACCCACCCTAGATTAGCATCCAGCTGAACGGGTGCTGCGGGCATGGACATGCACACCCCCATATTGCGCCAGTCGTTATGAAGGGTAAAACCGTTATTCAACAGACAGGAGCGTGCGAGTATATCCAGACATTCCAAGGCACGCGCTCCATCGCCAAGCCTAGCATATATGGAAGACATATGTGCAAGTGACCAGCCGCTTTGTGCTCCAAGTTTTCGCTGATGCACCGCCTTCTCAAAGGCCTCGAACAGTTCTGGCTGCTCTTCCCGATAGACTTCCTGTCCTGGAAAAACAGGATATAGATGCGAAAGATGACGATGATTTTGCCGATCTTCAAATGCGGGATGCAGCCATTCTTTCACTGCCCCCTCCTTATTAACAATATAGGAGGGCAAACGTTCCAGCATTCTTTCCCAATGCGGAATCTCGCCGGAATGTATACCTGCGTTTCGGCTGGCTTCAATGACATTCTGTAATAATTCCTTAATAATAGCAATATCCATTGTGGCATTGATTGCAGTAGGCATAGGGTGAGCGAGCTGCTGCCCATCCTGTGGCATAAAGTTTTCAGGCGTGTTCTCTGGGGAGACAGAAGGATATATGATATATTGCCCGTCTGCACCCAGCACCAAAAAATCTTCATAGAATCGAAGTGCTTCCCTCATAAAGGGCAGAGCATCGTTAAGTAGAAACTCCATATCGGCTGTGTATCGGTAATGCTCATAATAATGCCGTGCGAGCCAGCCGGCCGCCCCGGTCCAGTTCATGATAACGGGGACAATCTGATTTGGCACACCCATGCCGGGTGTGGTTCCAGCGGGAATATATATGCCTCTGCAGCCATAGAGCTTCGTTGCGTTATTTCGGAAATCGTCCATCAAACTATTGTAATATCGGAACAAGGACAGATTCAGGTGAGACAACCCTCCAACCGCAGTGTGCCAGTACATCATCTGGACATTCTCATTGGCCATGTTATGCCCCCAGATCAGCCGGTAATCCCCACCCCATAAGCCATATAGTCCAAAAGGTGATTTACTATGTTCCGAGGTTCCGCTGATAAACAAATACCGACCGTAAGCCCATAATTTACGAACTAGCCCCATAGGAGCCTCACCTTCATAGGCTCCCATGAGCAGCTCTTCATTACTAAGACTGTCATCAGCCGCATCATCAAGATCAAGCTCAGCCGAGCGAAAAAGGTGCTGATGCAGCTCCGTATGCTTTGCCAACAACTCACCGTAACTTGTGCCAAACAACGCCAGTTTCTGTTTTAGTCGTGCCCATTCCTGTTCCCGCTTTCCTGAGCTAAACATTTTGACAAGAATAAGCAGCTTGCCTGACGATTGGAAATGGAGCTTCCCGCTATTCCTGAATTTCTCTTGTTTACCTCTCTGAGCATCATCTAAATTTGTATCTATGTTTCCTAAGGAGCTTGAGTTCCTGTCAGCAGGTATTCCTTCCTGAACTGGCTCTTCATCCACTCTGATCAGGCGCAGTACTGCACCGAAATCTTGTCCGTCATCATTTTGTCCGCCATAAAATAGGTAATCGTCATCCACTTGGACTGTTATTGACGATTTTAGTGCCATAAACTCCTCATCTTCCCGCACACGGTCACCTAGATGGAACTGTAGAGCTATTGTCCCTGTAAGCAATGGCTTGCTTATAGCTGATATTCCAGTTTCCTGGTCCGTATCTGCCTCTTTCAGTTCCCGCCCTTCCAGCTCATAGACGACACAATCATCTGCACGAGAGACGAATAGGCTTCTTGAATAGCACCGTTTTTTCTCCTCCCAGCGGACATGTACCTCACCGGTGTCCATATCCAGTTCCCTTCGGTATTTACGAAAAGCGCTGTCACTCTGCATTGACACCGTCAATGCCGCCAGCGGAAAACGGGAAGAAAGCTTGGATGCATATCCCTTTTCCTGCAGAGTTCGGGTCAGATGCCAGCTTGCCTCTAAAAATCGTTCCTCCTGCATCATTAGCCGGGTCTCGGGCAATGTATAACTAACATCAGGCAGCTCATCCTTCTGCCCCCAATGCCATAATTCACTGTGCTGCAATAGGACCGTTTCTTCCTGTATGCCGCCTTGGACAGAGGCGCCAATCTTGCCGTTACCGGATGGAAGTGCCTCACGCCACATCCCCTGCCACCAAGAAGCCGGGTATCTTAACCGCAGCCTGTTTCTATCCGGTCTTATGTCTGATTGTCCGTTCTTTTCCTTCATTCTTCGATTCCTGCCATCTTCTCCATTTCAATGCTGGCTAGCAGGAAAGGAGCGACACCCATTTGGACATCGCTTACGATTTGTTCGCTGATGTAATAGGCATATGAACCGTCGCGGTATTTCTTGCCGCCTAGCCCAGCACCATGACAAATACGGTGCAGGTGAACACCTTTTTCGTCCTCTGTGACGAATTGCTTCAAAATACCTGCATATGCATTTTCTACGACTTTAGAGTCCAGTTCTGCCAAATAATTCAGCCGTTGGCCTTTAGCAAGCGCGTAGGTCAACATGCAGGAAGCAGACGCCTCCAAGTAGTTGCCTTCTCTGCCGTTCTGATCCATTACTTGGTACCACAACCCGCTCTCCTGATCTTGGGCATGAGCGATCGCTTGAGCCATCCGCTCAAAGATTCCCATGATCTGACCGCGCTGCGGATGATCGATCGGAAAATGCTCTAGTGCATCGACAACCGCCATCGCATACCAACCCATGGCGCGGCCCCAAACATGAAAAGATCGGCCAGTGTCCTTGTCGCACCATCGCTGTTCCCTACTCTCATCCCAGGCATGACACAGCAGACCGGTCCGGGGATCGCGAGTCTTTCTTTCAATCAGCAGAATCTGCCGAGCCGCTTCATCGAAACCATCCTGATGGTCGAAGGTGCTAGCGTATTCCGCCAGAAACGGCGAGGACATATAAATTCCGTCCAGCCACATTTGGAACGGATATATTTTCTTATGCCAGAACCCACCTTCACTCGTACGCGGTTGTCCTTTCAGCTGAGCGACCAGCTGCAGAATCGCTTGATAGTATTTTTCTTCGCCGGATCGTTTCCACTGGGTAAAGAGGTTTTTCCCTTCATTAATCATATCCAAATTGTAATCCTCCAACCGGTAGGTCCGAATGGTACCATCGCTCTCTATCAGAGCATCCATGTGACGGTGAACAAGCTCAGCGTATATCGGATTTTTGTTCCACTGGGCTGCACGTTCTAAAGCCATCAGCGTCATCCCGCCTACGTACCCCCACTTACCCGCAAGCTTCGGATGATCACCATCCTTACATTCAGAGAGCAGAGTATCTGCAATTTTGACGGACATTCTGCGCATCTGTGAAGTTACCTCTGCCAAAGTTTGGGCCATGCAAAATCCCTCCTTTTACTAAGCAAAACCGTATAAAGAATTATTTTGAGCTTTCAACCATAGGCAGCGTGGAAGTATCTTGCGGAAGATCAATGAGATAGACATTGGCGTACCCCGTTCGGTCACTTGTAAAAACCATTTGCTCCCCCGAGCCGGTAAACCGGGGATGAGCATGCACTTTTTGCGAATGAAAGCTGCAGCGCAGCTCACACAGAACCCGAGGAACATCAAATTGTCCATCCGCCATCCTACGCCAAAGATTCAGGGTTTTTACCTTTCCCTTACCGTCAGCCACTGCCTGAGATAATCCGTCTGCATGGGCGTGCCAGGTATCAAAATGAAACTCGGTTTCTTCCAGATCTGAATTATCGTAATTGATGGCTCCGAAGAAATTAGTTCCGTCAGGACGAAAGCCATGATAACCTATCCGATTCCCTTCTGGGAAAAAGAATTCATGCCCCACCATTTCTCCCGGAGCAAACCGTTCACGAATTTTCCAAACTGTACCCGTCTTAAGGTTCAGGCCCCAGATCCGGTGATCCACGAGATGCCAGGGACCTTCATGACAGAAGGTCATTAACCATGGCATAGTAGGCGATGCATTCACATGTGTAATAAAGCAATTGGACTGGTATACCTCTTTCGTCAGGCCTGAGACCAGATCAATGGAAATTATGATGCTAGAAGGTGCGGCCTCCATCAGCTCCCGATGACCGACATATCCGTTGCCAAGATCTAAATCTAGTCTGTCAGACAGGTCTTCTTGAATACAAGTCAGAATGGACAGACCGTCTGCTGCGCAACTGAGATTGCCTATGTTGTAAGCTTCAGGGCATTCATACAACAGTTGCTCCTCAAGTGAGTTCAGGTCTAGAGAAATAACAGCCTTTCCGCGTCTAAGATATGCATGAGTGCCTTCTGGATGAAGACAAGCCTCGAGCTGGTCATTGTTCTTATAATCTGTAAGCTGCGTGATTTCGCCATTGTCCATTTGAATCGAGAACAGATTCGTCGAGTTACCACGGTCCGAGAAAAACAACATCCGTCTCCATTCGTCATACCAGCCGTTTTCGGTAAAATACAAATGGTGGCTATGCGCCTTATAATCCGTCAATTGCCGGACGGGCAGACCAGTGATCCGGTCATGATAAATCTTCCATTCTGCAGGGGTTATAGTCCCTTTCGCCATGTTGAATTGCTCCTTTCCAAGTTGAGTGGCTTATTAATCAGAGCAGGGGCTTAAGCCCTTCCCACTCCACCGACCAGCTTCCGTCCTGCGGAAATCCTGGATTATCTCGCTCCTCTTCGCCAGCCCAACCAGCTGCCATCATAGCTACTGCTGTCAGAAGACCGCCGTTCCCCGGTAAATACGCCCATAGACCAGGTCTTTGATAGTTGTGACCATTTGGCAAATACGTGTTTTTCGTAGCGTCCATCAGCAAAAAATCCACCGCCATCTCTGGCTCATCCAGTCTAGCCGCTGTCATGGCACACATAGGAAAGTCCCACCCCCAGGCGGATTCCCAGTCCCAGCAATCTTTGACCTTAAGCAGTGTATTTCTCATGATCTCTTTATCAATAAGCGATCCTGGCAGCAGTCCATACGCTCCAAGCATCGAGGGATGATCATGGTTCTTAACGGTAAACGTCTCTGGGCAATTTTCGTGAGCCAGATAGACTCCATTCTCCTGACGAGGTCTTGCCATTTGTGATGCTACCCTCGCCCAGGCCGGATTCGCTGGATGATCCAGTCGTTCTGCCCACCGAACAGCAATCTCAAGCCCGTATTTCCAGTACTCCAGTTCATATGGCGGATTCAAGCTGTCACTCATCGTATGATTCTCCTGCGCGGGGATCAGCGGCGGACCTAACACATAGGCTTTTCTTTCAATATCCCAATGGGCATAGGACACCATAAAATCAGCCGCTTCAAATACAATATCTCTATAATGTTCCAACACAGATCGCTCATGCCCTGCTAAATAGCACATTTCGGCCAATGCCATTGGATGCGGCTGTTGCCAGATCAAGCCTGGAGCTACCGGTGACGGGGTTTGCCGTCCATCATGGCCAACCATTTTAGGCCAGCGCGCTCCAGCATAGCCTTGAGAACGGGCCAGTTCACGAGCTTCTGGCAGGATGGTTAGGTACCAGTCCATACTGCTGCGCAGCACTTCGGTACGGTTCCAGAGCGGAAAATGCGCTGCATGCCACCAGTGCATCTCCAAATGTATTTTTCCGAACCAGCTGTTGTACATATACCCGGTCTCCTGCGGAGGCATGGACCCTCCACTGTGTACAGCGCATAGGAATTGGGAAAGTACTACCCTCCGCTCGAGCTCAGCAGCTCGGGGATCTCTACTTCCGGACAGGTCTAATGCTCCCCCGCTGTTCCAAAATCTCTCCCAGTAAATTTCGCTTTTACCCAGAACTACATCCGCTGGCTGGGGCTCCGGTTCCTGTGCAGCAAACGCTACACTGCAGGACCAACTTTCAGAGTCTTGGACAGCTTCCGGTATTAACGTGAATTCATGGGGACCTGTCTGCTTAAGACGACCCGCATCCCAGATCCATTTCACTGCATATTCATCTTCATCCAGCACACGTTTAATAGAAGCTGCGTCCGAGTTAACCGTGGTCAGTTCTGTATGGTGTCTGCTGTCCTGGGTCCAGTCAGGAAATACAGATTTAGACCAATTTCGGTGAATCATATCAGGTGAAGGGAATACAAGGAAAAGTTGCAGACGTCCCTCGCGGATTAATTCGGAGTGTACACGAATGGCAATGCAATCTTGTTCCGGGTCACAGGCTGTCTCCACCCGCACCTCGGTTCCCTGTATGGTGAATATACTGTGCAGGATACCAGTCCAGAGGTTCAATTCCTGTCGTACGGGAACCACATCGATAGCAGTTGCTTCTTCCCCGTCTTCCCGCAGCAGTCGAAACGATATTCGCCCAAGCTGAAGACGATGTGGATTTTGGCGCAGCCAGTGGTAAGCATCTTCCTTGTCTTCCGGTTTCATGGGATACAGCACCTGTCGCCCGTAAGTTTCAAATGCCTGATAGACGATATCCTGATCTCCATAGACCTCATGGCCGCCTGTATAATGCCAGCCCCAATTGGACTGTGTACCAAGCGGTATTTCATATATATCCGGAAAACTCTGTAGACCCGTAAAGTCAGCGCTGAATGCAAATTCTCCATTGCCAACGGATAAGGGTGATTTTGGCTCAAGCTGCGTCAATACCGGATGGTTCCTGGTGACGATTGATTTACGATCCATGAATAACTTTCCCTCCTTTACATTAGACGGTCATAGGGAAGCTCGGATTCTGATAGTGAATCTCTGCGACTACGCATCATCTCCCTGTATTTGCCGGGTGTAACGTCTTTATATTTACGGTACACACGTATAAAGCTGTTCTCATGCTGATACCCCACCATGGAAGCGATTTCAGAAATCCTGTAATCCGTATCTAGCAGCAGTTTGCAGGCCTGTTCCATTCGTAGTTTAGTGAAATATCCATGAATGGTATCATTCATTTCCTGTTTGAATAGCTGACTTGCTAGACTGGTACTAATGCCGGCATGCTCGGCAATCTCCTGAATGCCAACAGAGTCTTCCAAATGGTTGTTCATAAAGGCAATCATCTGTTGACATAGTACGAAATCCTTTCTAAGCTGTTGGCTGCCGAACCATTCCGCTAGTGTTTCCACTTGCTTTTTCAGCAAATACCAGACAGCCTCCAGATGCATCGTACGCAAACCCGACATTTCTATTCCGCAGCCATTTGTCTCTCGGTTTAGACGGATACGCTCTAGCGTCATGACTACAGACTCCATAAACGTCTGTACCGAGGATGGGTGCCACTTCTCGTCCCTAATACGGATGAACATATGATTGAGCACTTTCAGTGCCTCATCACCGTTGCCTGCTTCGATAGTTTCAGTCAGCTTGACCATGACTTCATGTTCTTCGGCAGTACTCTCTGGCAGTGGATTACTGGAAATCTCTTCATATGGAATCACGCGTTCATATCCAAGATACAATCTGTAGTCAAGTGCGATTTCCGCTTCAAGCATCGCTTGGTGAAGCCGCATGAACCCTTCATGATATTCACTAACACCGGCTGAGACCTGGAACTTGAGTAGATGGGGAATTCCGCTAAGTGCTTCCCCGATGGCAAGTGCTGCAAGGGAGGCCCTACTCAGATCGAGCGGCTGAAGCATAACAAGCATCCGGTCTCTACCCAGATCTGCCGACAGCACACGCCACTGCCCGGACAGCAGCTCGGCGATGATATTAGCAATAGCAAATTTCAATAGAGAATGATCCGACTTCTTGAATTTTTCGCACCAGGCTTGATAATCATCAATGGACAATATGGCGACCGCCAGTGGCTCATCATTCCAATCCTTGAAGTAACGACTCCACTTCTCGCCGATTTCGCGGTTCCCTGTCATATTTCCTGTATAAATATCCATCAAAAATTTAGAGGAGGCTTCCGGCAGGGTCTGCCGGAGATTAATGGCCTGCTGCGCATGATCTGTAAGCAGCTGGCCCGTTATTTTCTCCAGATCAATCAGTTCGAGATTAATCCACTCTCGGTCATAGCCACTGAGCAGTTGTCTCATCCGGCGTACTGGCCTGAAGGCAGCTGTATTGTAGAAAGAGATTGCGACTGTCCCTGCCCCAAGAGCCAGCAAAGATACCACAAAGACGATATCACGGATTTTCTGAGCATTAGCCAGCAGACTTTCTTGTGATATCACCGACAGGTACCGCCATCCCGTGTAAGGTGAAATGGTCTGTGTAGCTAGCAATAGCTTACCTTCGTGGTTGAACTCACCAAGCTTTTCACCCTCCAGTTGAGTGAGCACCTGAGCTACCGCATCCTCTCCAACAGCATAATTACCGAGATCATACAGCGGATTGTTGTTGTTATCTAGAATGAAACGGTGGCTGTCAAGGTCCGAGACGGAAGAGAGCAGCATATGTCTGAACATCTGCTCTGTTTTGAAATTGATTGCAATAATGCCCTTTGGCTGACCAGCTAGCATAATCTTTCGGTAAAGTGTAATGTGAGATACGGATTTCCCTGAACCTGCTGCCGCGATCTCCCGTTGTTTAACCAGCATAGGCCGGTCTTCAAGCTCAGCAGCCACCCCCACCCAACCCGAATCTAAGAAATTCAATTTATTTGAGCTATAACCTTGTGGAAAAGCAACGATACTGTCCCGTTCCATATCATAAATGTAAGCGCTCTTAATATAGGAAGTGCTACTAATTATAGTACCGAGAAACTGCACCAGTTCTGTGATATTTCGATAAGATCCTTGTTCTTCATTCGTTAGAAATTTATACACGTTGCTGTTCAGTGCAATTTTCACCGCGATCTTGTCACTTTCCTGGATCACTTCATCAATGTCATTCATACTGATAAGCAACATCTGGTGCTGAGGTTCGCTTAGCTCTTGCTGCAATACTGATTTGGCTGAATAATACGTTGTCATTCCTACCGCGATAATAATCATAAATACAATGATGGTCAGAATCAGCAGCAGCCGGGTCTGGCTATTGGTGAAATTGAATTTCAGCCACTTCAAAAAGGAACGGGTCACATCCATCTCCCACCTTATCAGCAATTTACCAATATTATACAGATAGTGCTTGCTGAATACGACCCGTTCTCCAGACTATTTTGTAACCTTATGGGCTCCCCTTCCTAGATTGCCCACAACAACCCACCGCTTCCTCAGCCGGAATGTTTCTCTCCGAGCTCTGCATGGACATAACCTCTAGCCCTGCCAATAATACAATACCGATCCCATGCGTATCGTTTAGATTCCAGCTCAGTTCGTGCTTGTAATATTGGTTAGAGAAGGAGTAACTGGAGCCCCGGCATACACCATACACATTTCCCTGTTTATCAATGGAACGACGGATAAGTCCGTTCCAGCCATGCAGCGTAGCTTGTATATAAGTTTCCTGGTCCGCTAGCCAGCCTTGACGCACCCCGCGGGCGAAAGAGTAAATGAACATTGAGGTACATGAAGTTTCTTCATATGACTCGGGGTCAGTCAGCACCTGATGCCATAATCCGTTTCGACCCTGCAGTCCCAAATACCCTTCGCATAATTCTCTGTAGAACTGAAGGAGCACATTGAAGGAAGCGTGTTCTTTTGGCAGCACAGTAAGAAGCTCAGACAAAGAAAAAATCACCCATCCATTACCTCTTCCCCACGGAGTACGGGTAGGTTCGCCTCGCTCTACATCAAATACGTGAGACATAATTTGAAGTTCAGGAATATAGAGATATTTTTTATATAAAAGCACCTGACTTGCCGCTTCATCCAGTACTTCTTCATCACCCGACCAGTGAGCGTATCTGCACAGAAACGGGATGCTCATGTACAGATCATCACACCACATGGTATTGTCCATCGTTTTTGAGACACCCACCTTGCGGTATAAAGTATTATCATTCAGCCGGTCCTGCCGATGCAAAATGTAGTCTGCGATATGTGCTGCAGTTTCGGCGGTACCCTCCAGTTTACACTCCTGTTCGGCTAGTAACATGGTGGCTCCGAATGATCCGCAGTCATCAAGACTGTCGATATGTGAGAGCTGGTTATTGAGTCCTGCAGCGCCATAACGTGCTCTATCCCATATGGAGTAACTGAAACGAGAGGAGGCAAATTCAATATGGTTCAGCACGTAATCGCGAATATCCTGCCGGTGACCTGCTTTACCAAGCTGAAGCAGACCATACAAGGTGACTCCAAGCGGATAATTCCACCTTCCATACCATTCATTTTCCAAGAACGGGCGCACCTCTCCACCTTTGAGCTCTGTCCTCCAGTAAACCTCTTCGCCTGTTGCACTAGGGACCGTCTGCTTCATAGTCTGTATCGAAGCTAGATCGATTACCTGACCGACCTGAAAAGGGCCTAAGTACAACCATTTACCGTTGTAGCCTTTTACATCATGCGCAGGAGTCAATAGCTCTAGTGAAACCGTGTCGAGAAGGAAACCCCAATCATTTTCTCCGCATAGACACTTCACTGTCAGATGATGGCCGGCAGGAGACAATTGCAGCTCGAAGCGGAAGGTTCCCGCCCGCTCCTTTCGGAACACTTCCTTTCCATCAATAGAAAACTCTACTGGGCTAAAAGCTTCACCGGACAACACTACAGTCCTCTGCCCGTAGTACGCACCGCTAATCTTCGTCCACGCGTAAGCAAACCTTCCGCTTGTCAGACCATAGATCCGTGCGAGCTGTCCGTAGGGCGATCCATTTACATGGTTTTCCTCCTCGGGCAGCCATTTCACCCCCGTAGCCTTCTCGCTTAAGGGACCCGCAGGAATTTGGAACAACGGAACATCAAGCGGTTCGGTGTATAACCAGCCTTCCTCTCCCTCCCGCTCGAGAGAAGGGATAATGAAGTGAAGGGGTTTATTTTTCTTAGAGCCAGTTCCAAATATCCCTCCGCTCCCTTGTTTCCCACGGCTGAATTCAAGAACGAAATAATTCCATCCTTTATTAAGCCTGCGTTTCAGCTTCAGCAAGGGTACCGCAGGATATTCTTCATCAGAGGAAGAGCCGTAAGCAACAAGTCCATTATGATATACCCTAATCGGACCAAAGCAGGTCACATGAAAGATGAACTCCTGCTCATTGTCACTCCAAAGCTTTGCCCAGGCGTACACCTTTTGCCCCTCACGCATGTCAGAGTACATTTCTCCGATCGGGAAGCGGTAGCGATGATCATCACTTTTGCGCACAGGCCCTGGCCTGGATACCCGATAGACCGGAGGATGTGGAGGATTAGCGCCAATATATCTTGAAGCAATCGTCATCAGGGCATGCATTATGTCCTCACCGCTCTGATAAGCAATGCTCTCTTCCGGATCAAAATATCCTTGTCTACCCATGTTCACTCCTCCCTCATTTTTTGTGCTTGCACTGTACTTCTCCTACCGCCAAGCACTTCATCTATAGCAATAGGCCGATGTTCTTCCACAGAACGCCATACCGCTTCTCCTGCGGCGACGGAATAAGCCCCGTCCGTGGCACCCGAAAGAATTTGGTAGGGCCGGTTCTGGTCTTCACCCAGAAAAATATCTTCAAGCAGTAGCGGGTCTCCCCCGCCATGACCACCTTCACGGTGTACAACATGGATTGTCTCCTTCGACCCAAACAGCGGAAAGTAATCGATGGTCTGAACCGGTGTGGGGAAAGGCGTGCGAGCGGGCATATGATATTCCAGTGTTTCCAATCTGCCCTTTGTGCCGTTTATCGCCAGCCTGTAGCCTTCATAAGGAAGAGAAAAATTGACTGAATAGCTCATCAAAGCTCCTCCGTTATATTTCACGGTTGCCGTGTAGGTATCCTCAATTGCGATCGATGAATCAAAAATACATTGATCCGGACGGTATGACGTGTAGGGGAAATCCTTCTGGTCTGCGTTGAGAAGGTTCAAATGATCGTCCGGCACCCGGATCTGGCGGCTGCGCGGTGTCCAACGAGAATAATAAGCGCAGTCTTTCGAGACACTGCACGTACGGCAGTGTCTTCCATCCTCCTGTGCCGGATTCCATTCTCCTTCGGCACCGTAGTAGTTCAGTGCTCCGTAGGCAAATACCTCCACTGGTTTTTGGTTAATCCACCACTGGACCAAATCAAAGTGATGGGTGCTTTTATGGACAGACAGACCGCCCGAGAAGGCCCGTTCACGGTTCCATCGTTTAAAGTAGCTGGAGCCGTGATGAGTATCGATATACCAATTAAGATCTATGGAGGTGACGCGGCCAACCTTACCCTCCTGAATCATCTCCTTGATCCGCATATGAATCGGCATATAGCGGTAGTTAAAAGTTACGATTACTTTCCCCCGGCTCACCGCTTCCGCTTCCAGAATGCGTCTGGCATCAGCTCCTGTAGTAGCCATCGGTTTCTCGGTGATCACGTCAATATCCCGCTCCAGTGCAGATATTATATAGTGGACATGGGTATCATCCCTGCCAGCGACGATGATACAGTCGGGCTTCGTATCATCAATCATCGCCCCGAAATCAGATGCTCCATAAACAGCAATGTCCGTATGGTGCGGGAATCGGGAACGATAGGCTTCAAATCGTGCCGGATCCGTATCTAGCAGTGCGACTACCTCCGAATTATGGGAGAACAGTTCATGGATCGGTTTAGCGAATTGTCCCAAAGCTCTGCCGCTGACACCGCATATGGCATATCTTTTCCTCATTTTTTCACCTTCTCATACCATTCCTGTACACGCTGAGTTACTACTTCGCCTCCGGCGCTATTCCATTTTTTCACGTAATCATCATAAGCCTCCAGCGGAAGATCACCGATGACAATCTTCGTCAACACCTCCTGAAACAGCTTGTGTGACTGTAAATCAGGATATCCTTCATATACGGAAGCGGGTAGACCATCGCCGGCAATTTGTCTAGCATCAGCAGTGCTGACGATAAACATGTCTTTGACCATTTGCTGTTGGTCATCTGGATATGTTTCTTCAATCCGCTTATTCATGTCGTCTACAGTGGTTAAATTTTTCATCCCAAGTGCTAGAGGTTTATTGTCGGCGTGAGGGATAATGACTTTACGTCCATCCTTGACTTCATGCTGTTCTCCTTCAAGACCGAAACGGACAAATTCTTCATTCTCGGAATTATAGAAGAAATCTAGCAACTTTAGAGCATTTGGGGCATTCTCCTGTTTGGTAGTTGGAATCATCCACTCTGGTTCACCCATGCTCTTCTGGGTTACGAAAGCTTCATAGCCCTCGACTTTGGGCAGCGGCATCGCCGCAACGTAAGCATCCGGAGCCTGAGTAAGCATCGCATTGTACCGATCACGTATACTCGCCGGCAAATGGTACCAACTGCCTACGAGGTTATTGTTAATTTTAGCCTGCCAAACTTCGCCTTTGTTTAGGAATGTTTCATTATCAAGCAGCTTTTCTTCATAAAGCATACGGATAAACTTGATAGCGTCTCGCATATTGTCCGTGGTTCCTGCGTACTGGATCTTTCCATCATATATATCCCATTCAGGATACCCTTCCCACATGGCCACCCCGTACATCGCAAAAAGGTGATCCATCCATCTTCCAAATTCCCTGCCGCTTGTCGGCAACTCATCCGCTTTGCCATTTCCATTCGGGTCCTTGTCTCGGAATACTTTGAGCATTTCAACATATTCATCGCCAGTCTTTGGCATCTCCAGACCTACCTTATCCAGCCAATCTTTTCGGATCAGGGGAGCACGTTCCGGCACTAAAAACACTTTAGGCACATAATAGATTTTGCCGTCAGGGGAAGCTGAACGGACAATATCCCATGCTTCCTGGGGAATACTCTTCCAAACGTTCGGTGCATATTCAGGTAACAGTTCATCCAAAGGCAGCGCTCCGCCCTGCTGGATCAGCGTTTGTTCAACGCCTCCGATCGGACGCAGGATATCCGGCAAATCATCCGATGCGATCATCAGGTTTAAATATTCAGATGGTTCCGAACCAGGCGGTGTAGTAATTAGTTCATACTGCACTCCCGTTTTTTCTGCGACGTATTTCACATGCGGATCATCCGGAGTGGGCATAGTTCCGATACCCGTATGGCTCTTGAATACCTTAACTTTTGCAGCCCCGGAATTCCCTTCCCCCTTTGCACCTTCACTACTTCCTGCATTCGGAGTGCTTGAACTACAGCCAGCCATAAGCAGCAAAGCAAAACTAAGCGAAAGCAGTACAATCTTTTGGGTCAGTCGTCTTTTCAATGAAATCATCCCCCTGATTTTTTATTATTCTTTCAGCGATCCAAGCAGTGAACCTTTTACAAAATATTTCTGCAAATAAGGATACACCAAAATGATGGGAACGCTTGCAAAAAGAATCGTCGCTGCTTTTAACGTAGTTGTGTTAAAGTCATAATCGCCTAGAAACATATTCACCTGAGCCAATTCCTCTGGGCTGGTTAAGTAAGCTCGCAGCTTCATCTGAAGCGGCCACAATCCGGGATCTCTGAGGAAAAGAACCGCCCTCTGGAATGTGTTCCAGTAGCCTACGGCATAGAACAAACTGACCGTGGCCAGCACCGGCTTGGATAGTGGCAAATAAATTTGGAACAGTATTCGAAAATCATGACAGCCGTCAATTCGGGCAGTGTCATCCAGCTCCTTAGGCAAACTCATAAAGAAAGTTCGCAGAATAACCATATTAAATGTGCCGATGACACCCGGAATGATCAAGGCCCATAGAGAATTCATCATTCCCAGCTCTCTTACCGTTAAAAAGAAAGGAATCAGCGGTGCATTAAATATCATCGTAATGACGATCCCCAGCATGACTTGCTTTCGGATCAGAAATTCCCGCCGGGATAGCGGAAAAGCAGTCAGCACTGAAAATAGCATACTAAGTGCAGTACCCGCGACTGTGATGAATACGGTTACACCAAACGATTGCCATAAGCCGGAACTTTGCAAAACATGTTTCCAGGAAGCGAGAGTAAAGTGGACCGGCCACAGGAAAACTTCCTTAGAATCTGCAGCTAACGGAGAACTTAGGGAAACCGCCAGCAAATGAAGAAGCGGCATGATCATTGTAAAGGCAGCAGCTGTTAGGAAGATATAGTTCGCTACTTGAAAACACTTTTCTCCAATGCTCTGCTTCATTACCACAACCCCTCTCCGCTTTTTCTAGCCAGGCGATTGAAGATCCAGAGCAGAATAAAACCAATGACAGACTGAAACAGGCCGATTGCTGTCGTTACACTATATTGTCCCTGCAGTACACCCGAGCGGTAAACATAGGTCTCAATAATATCTCCTACCGAATAAGTCATCGGTGTCAGCAGGTTATATATCTGATCGAAGCCTAGTTCTAAGAAATTCCCAATATTCAGCAGGAACAGGGTAAGGATCGTCGGGAATAAAGCGGGTAGTGTAATATAAATCGTCTGTTTCCAACGATTGGCTCCGTCCATAACAGCTGCTTCATATTGAGTAGGATCAATGCCGCTAACTGCAGCGAGGTATATGATCGTTCCCCAGCCCACCTCTTTCCAGATAGAGGATATGACAACTATAGACCGGAAATATTGCTCTTGCTGCATATATAAAATCGTCTCAAATCCAAACCATCCACGGACAGCGTTTACAAATCCACCCGAGGCCAGCACTTCAAAAACGATCCCTCCAACGACTACCCAGGAAAGGAAATGGGGCAGATAAAACAGACTCTGCAAAAAGCGTTTAGCCAACATCTTTCTCACTTCATTAAACAAAAGCGCCAGCAGAATGGGAGCAGGGAATCCTAACACGAGCTTGTAAAGAGCAATTAGAGCGGTATTACGGAGTACATGATAGAAATCTTGGTACGTAAAAATAAATTTAAAATTGTCCAGGCCCACCCACGGGCTGTCCCAAATGCCTTTCATAATCTGAAAGTTCTGAAAAGCAATGACGCTTCCTCCCAGTGGAACGTACTTGAAAATAATATAGAACAAAATACCGGGAAGGATCATGACATAAAGCATCCAGTGCTTCTTCATGTTATGCAGGTACTTTCTTTTTACCGGTTTATTGACTGTAACTCCGGGGTGTGGATTTGATGTTATAGGTAGCTCAGCCATATGATCTTGGACCCCCTTTTGCTAAAGATGGTGTGAATAATGAGCAAGCTCCTCTGTTTCACATGTTAAGGGGATGAACACTAGATAACAATTGTGCAATCAGCCACAGGATGAACGAATCCTCTCCGGAACAGGGTTTACAGGAATGGTTCATTCGCTGGATAATTGGTTGGTGCTACATTTCAAGTAAGAATGACAGAGCTTGTATGGGTAAAATAAAAAAAGACGCCATGAAGGCGACTTCTAAATTGAAAATATAAAAGGGTATCAATAAACTAATCACATCCACCCTCTCCCATGTTCCTGAATGAATCTAATATCACTCTGATAATGTTCAGGATGTCCTTCATCTATCATTTTTTGAAATGCGACTTCCCCTTGCTTCGCTCTTCTCGCTATCGTCTTACATAGTCCTTCTAATCGCAGCAATACCATATCCAGAACATCACTTTTTATTTCTGTACCGTAAGACTCAAGAAACAAAGAGATCCTTTGTTTTATTCGATCTGCATGCTTCACTGGATCATAAAGAATTTGTTCCCCCGTTTCAGATAGATGGAATCTGCTTAAGGGAACACAGGTGTACAGCGTGTAAGCGATATCCCAAAGTCTCGGACCTGGCGCAGCAACATCATAATCAATAATACCTACTGGCGTTTCTTTATCAAAAATAATATTGTATATGGCGAAATCATTATGACAGATGACCTCAAAAGGCCCCGGAGTATGATCAATTGCTTCCCAGCTAGGATCAAACGGAAAATCCTTAACAGAATCATGGTAAAGACGAAGCATTTTCGCTATATCAGTTAATGTTTCATCAGACCACATATACTCTTTTATGGGGTAATTACCAGCTTCCCCCTCGATGAACGATAATATCTCTCTTCCTTTTTCATCGATTCCTAAAAACTTTGGGGCATAATGAAATCCTTTATCCTCTAGATGCTGTAACAGTTTATGAATTCTATGGCTATCTGAATGAAGTTCTCGCCGTACCGTATCAGCTACTCGATACACTTTAGAGACATTTCCCCCAGTTAACTCTTCTTCATGCTCTTGGTTTGCCATTCTTTATAACCTCCCCAAAAGTAATCCTTTCCGCTTAACGTTTTCGCTCAGGCATCATTTCGTATACATCTCTTCAGCCTGTAAACGAACGAGTACCTTGCCATAGCGCCCACTTTGCTTAACAACGACTTTACCAGATGGATAGGCTTCATCCAAATAGTCTGTAACTATCTTCTGGATTTGATCATCCGTAGGCAAATCATGATTCTTTAACCAATGCAGTACTTCCTTTAACGCATCTTCTTTTGAGACTTCTGTTGTTTTGGTTTCCTTCGATATAAGCGACTCATAGGAGTAACCTTTGAGGTACAGGAGATGAAGCAGATATCCCATTTCCATGTGTTTCTTTTTGAAAGGTTGGTCCGTAATCAGCGGCCATATTTCATTGATCAGACTAATCTCGATGGGTCCCGCCGGCATACTGATATAACAATACTCACGGGCACAGAGAAGCAGCTTTTCAACACTTTGCCAATCTAGAATGACCGGACACATCGAGGCAAACACAAGATCGAAAGCATCTTCCCATCCGCTTGCAATCACGTCGATATTTTCGAATGGTTCAGGTACAATGGTTACTTCATTTCCGCCTAGTGCAGCGACATTTTCTTTCAAAAGTTCCACCAGGGGCAGAGAAGACTCTACTGCAGTTACATGTGCTCCCCTTTCTGCGAATGGTACCGAAAATACTCCCGAGGCAGCGCCGATATCCAGTACAGACGCATTACTAAATTGTACCCCTTGCCCTTCAAGCCAGTTCATGATTCGTGAAGTTCTCTTTTTCCCTGCTTCATTAAATGACTGCTCATTAAACATCTTTGCTTTATGATCAAAAGCATTGGAGGGCTGAACTCCAGCGCTTTTCATTTTTTTCTGAGCGTTCTCACCATGCTCATTCCATGCTTTTTCCCATGTAGCCTCATTAAAAAAATCGTTCATAAAATCGTTCATAGTTACTCCTCTTTATTCCCTGTATTATATTGTATCTTCACATTATGATGTCTTTACTATTTACCGTCTAATTATAGATATCAGATATCCATAATTAGAATAAAAAAATACTTACTCTTTATTTCCTTTATGATTACAGCGTTTTGCTGCCTCATCCACTATGGACCCAATTGTATGTTCCCTTAAGTACTGATATAGATGTTGCTCTGCCCCGTCCATCACCTTTTCAATCAAACAAATACTATGATGCTCTGGATGTTCCTGACATAAGGGTGTATCTCCGTCATGAGTTAGCAACTCATGCAAACGAGAATTGGAATGGGAACATTCAAACAGCTGCTGACTCCCTTCAATCACTTGAACCACATCAAGGAAAGAGATCTGCTCCGCCGGACGTGCTAGTTCATATCCACCATTGACCCCAGGAACAGCACGTACAATTCCATTTTGCCGTAACTTAGACATGATTTTAGATAAATAACTTTCGGAAACACCAATGGTTGATGACAATTCCTTGATTCCAATATTGCTCAGACTGCTCGAGTTACCCAAATGCACTAATGCGTGCAAAGCGTAATCTGTACTTTTCGAGAATTGCATTTTCCTTCTTCCTTTCCTATAATCACCTTAATTATGGACCTAAGATGTCTATAATAAACCATTAGCCTAATTTTAGCAATAAATTGATAAAACTGAGACCAGCGTAGGCCAGTTACGAAATAACGCCAAATTTTCTTAAAGCATAGGAAATGCCGCCTTCGCTTGCCCTTTTCGTAACGAAATCTGCCTTTTGCTTAAGTAGTTCATTACCGTTTCCCATCGCAATGCCCAAGCCTACATACTCCAGCATGTCGATATCATTTCCGCCGTCACCAAAAGCGATGGCTTCCTCTTTAGGAATGTTCAGATAGTCTAACACTCTTTTGATTGCAGCTGATTTGGATACTTCGACTTCTTCGAGAACATTCGTAACATAACCATGAAATCGCTCAAACCTGAGCTGGGGGAATTGGATCTCAAATTTTTGAATTTCATTAACATCCGCATACAAGCATATGCAGTATACTTCTTCAGACAGAGAAACTATTTTTTCCGGATATTGCTTAATACTCAATGTCTCTTGAAGTGCCCCCATGATCCGCTCATCATCAAAGCCAATCCCATTCATAGTAAATCGTTCGGTGAAATAGGACATACCGTGACCGTTTTGTTCAGCAAAAGAAGAAATATCTTGGACCATTTCTATCGAAAGTACTGATTTATAGATGACTTCCTCATCACATTTGATCAAAGCTCCATTCGCAGAAATAATAGTGTCAATCCCCATCACCTTAAACTCTTCACACAGATTGTATGGTCTTCCTGTTGCAACTACGACTTTTATTCCCTTCTCCATCAATTCGCTGATTGCTTCTTTCGTGCTTAAGGGCAGGCTTCTGTCAATTTCACTTAATAGAGTACCATCTACGTCAAAAAACACAATTTTATACATTGATTTGCGAATATCCTTCCTTAGATCGGCTGACCAAATGATGTTGCTTTTTCTTTGAGCGCAGCTGTCAGTCTCTTTCTTAGATTCGTTAGCCATTCAGGCTCATGATCCCATTTTTCTTCAGATGATTTTAAAATTCGCACATACCCATATAGATTCGCAAAGCGCCGGAATGCGGGTAAGAAAGTCTCAAGATCATTTGAATATTCATATTCCGTGAGATAACCGTCCAAAAAGCTTTGTTTCTTCTGCTGGAATAACTCAATTGGAGTATAGTCCTGTAAACTGTCCAGTGCTTGCTCAATATCCATTCCATACCAGTGATACATTGCATCATCAAAATCAATGACATAACAGGATTTAGTATTTTCATCGTAAAATACGTTATCGTATTCAAAATCATAATGAATCAATCCATAATTTTTAGAAGATTTAGGAAGGGAAGCAAAATAGGATCTCAGTAATTTAATTTCTTTCTTTGCAGCCAATTCATCTGGGTTATCCTTCACCACTTCTTCCATCCAGTCTAACACATCGCTATAGGACCATCTCTTGAAATTACCAGGTGTGTATTGACTAGATAAGTAATGCAGCCTTCCCAATGCTTTTCCATAACTAAAAACGATTTCATCACTAAAATCCGTGTTACTAATCTGCTTGCCGAGTACACGCTTAAAAGCCGATGCATAGTATTCGCCCCACGGTGTGCTTACCTCAACAAGCTTCTCCCCATCCTTTGATGGAATCGATTCTAACACTCCATACTCTTTGCCAAGCAAGTACGAGATAAAATCAAGTTCTGCAACTATATTAGATTTCATTTTCTCTGCTGTAGGGGCAAACCGTAAGATCTGAGCCTTACCTTTGTCGATATACGGATAAATGGCGTTTGAGGATATGCGATAATATGTAAACATTTCCTTTGATTCTTCATCAAAATGCCAATTATTTAAAATCATTTCTGCTAAGTCTTCATTATTGAATAAGTACTTCAGTTGTAACATAGATTCGCATCGCTCCTCATATCAGATATATTCAGCTAACATCGATTTTTCTTATGTTGAGCATAACATAAACCGTCATCGTACTATGGGGAGAATATGACTATAACTGAATTTAACTATTCAATATATTATTGTAGATACTCTAAACAAATGTTAAAATATGGTTCTTCAATGGGGTGCAAAACTATTTTTTCCACAGTGTATATGTTCTTGAGTTGTAGGGTGATGTTTTATATCAATTTTGATTCTTAGTAGGTTAGGAGGCGTATTTTATGCAAAAGGGCAAGAAAATTGGGATTCTATTCTTACTGATCACCATACTGTTAAGCGGTTGCATCTCAAAAGTAGCTTCTTCAAAAGAAGAGAAAATAGTGCCACTTGTTGAAGAACCTCAACCTCAAATAGAAGCTAATGATAACGAAGATTCAGAAAGTAAAGTTGAACTCGTTATCGGACCTAATGATATCCCTCCCGTCGAGGAGAGTAAGTTTAATGAAGGTGTGTTTATCGAATGGGTTGATGTAGAGAATAAAATGGACAAAGGGGCCATAGTAACGCTACAAACGGTGCTAGAAGCTATTATTAATCAAGATCTTACAACGTATGCTGCGCAGCTGAGATCTGATGTAAAGGATAGCGTACCTATAACGGGACAAGAAATCTTTTTTTCAGAAAATAAAGATAAAAAGTTTATGTTTTATGATCTCCATACCATAGAGAAAGTGTATAAAACAAAATCAGAGTATTACTATAATGTAGTCGTTATTTGTATGGAATCGTCAGATGATCTAACGCAGCAATCCTATTCATTTGTAATTACGAAAAAGGATGAAGAATGGAAGCTTTATATGGTTGATTAATAAATTATTTTATAACATCAGAAACGGATGAACCCATTTTTCCAGTAAATTCTCCATTAACTTTATAACCGGCACCACTCCATTGAAGTATATACTCTCCACTACGCATTCCTTGTTCGAAACCCTCTTCAAAATTTGTCCACGTCAGAGAGCTGCTTCCATCAATCTCTCTAGCAAAATATAACTTATTCGTACTTTTGTGCGTTAAGCTAACCCTCACTGGATGACGGCTTTTGTTTTCTAAAGAAAGTTTAAGATGACCATATCCCGCATTTACAGTAAAATACTTTGATACAACCGCACCTCCCTTTGCGGTATCGCCAATGGGGTTCGGCTTATCATCAGAAGTAGTGCTTTCTAAGTGATCCTCGATAGGAGGATGCGTAATAGGACTCTCTATTTCACTAGATTCAGGAGTTACCTTCTCCGGAGTTGTACTTGTGGAAGCAAAAGCAATCATCGCTGTTGTTGCCATAGCTAAAGATAATGTCGCAATAAAAGCACGTTTTCTCTTCATATAAATGAACCTCCAGTATTTCTGTGTTGTTGCTATATAAACTTTTGTTTCTATCCCATTAAATAGATATCCACTAGCTATATGTCTATTAAAACACTTAATGAAGCAATAATGTTCGATGCAATCCATAAATAATCTCTAATCCTTCAAAACTATAGCAAAAAAAGGCTGCTAGATTTACCAGCAGCCTTTTACCATCCTATATTCTATTCCCCGCCTTAACCCATGCAACCGATTAGACATAAAATGAAATAACGGAATCCAGCAGTTTTTTTGCGTAGTCGTTCTGAACCTCAGAGAGGTTGCTAGATGCAATCTGCTCTACAATTTGGCCATTCTCCATAAACATGACTCGATCACATAAATGGGATACGGCTTGCAGATCGTGGGCGATGAAGAGAATGGTCATATTATCGTTTTCCTTCAGCCTGTACAGCAGCTCCATAATTTGCGACTGTGTTGACACATCAAGTGAACTAATCGCTTCATCCAGCACTAGAAATCTAGGATTTCTACTAATCGCCCTCGCGATACACACTCTTTGTAATTCGCCGCCGCTTAGTTCATGGGGATACCGATTTGCCACCGATAAAGGGAGTCCGACTTTTTGTAACAAGTATTCCACTTGTTCCTGAATTCCTCCAGCTGTTCCAAAGGCTCGAAGCAGCTCACTAATGACGTCACTCACTTTATAATATGGATTAGCGGACGAGGTATAATCTTGAAAAACGACGCTCATTTGTCCTTTGTTTTCTTTGATCCATGTGGTTACCTCTTTGTCTTCCATACGTATGGAGCCGGCGTCTGCTTTTTCAAGACCTAAGATGAGTCTGCCTAACGTACTTTTTCCGCTTCCGCTCTCTCCAACCAAGCCCACACATTCGCCTGCACGTATACGAAAAGAGACATCCTGTAATACATTCAGCTTCTCTTTTCTAAAACCATTTCCTGATTTTTTATAGTTCTTATATACATTCTTTACTTCAAGCATTACACAGGATCATCCTTTCTCATCGCATCTGAAAAGGACTTCGTTAATTGTTCTCGGGTATGAATTAAAAACTTCGTATACTCCTGCTCTGGGTTTGAAAATACATCTTCTATTTTTCCGTACTCGACTTGTTTGCCTTCTTTCATGACAAGTACCGTTTGCGCTAGTCTTTGTACAACACCGAGGTCATGTGATATAAAAAGAACAGCCGTATCGAGTTCACTTCTCAGTCGTTCAAACTCTTTTACTACCTCATTTTGCGTGATAGAATCAAGCGCTGTTGTAGGTTCATCCGCAATAATAATATCCGGTTTCACTGCCATCGCAATAGCAATCATACACCGCTGCAGCATACCGCCTGATAACTGATGCGGGTATTTCTTCAGCACTTGTTCTGGCTCTTTAATTTGCATCTTCTCAAGCTCTATAATAGAGAGAATTCTCGCTTCTTTTTTCGATATTTCGAGGTTCTCACACAAGGTCTCGATCATTTGACTTCCCATTGTATATAAAGGATCAAAGGCAGACATCGCGTCTTGCAAGATCATGCAGATCCGCTTGCCTCTTATCTTTCTCATCTCTTTCTTACCTAGCTGCAATAGATCATCGCCATGAAAATAAACATGCCCCGTAACCTTCAGTGAGGGCTGAGTTAGTCCCAGTATAGCCTTTGTGGTAATGGACTTACCACTCCCACTTTCACCCACAATACCAAGACAATGATTGCGATCTAACGTAAAATTCACATTTTCTACGAGGACTGTTTTTTTTCGCTCATCTGTAATGGATAAGCCATTTACTTCTAACACATTCAAGTTCATCTCACCCCTTCTTCGTTCCGCGTTTCGTATCAAAGGCATCTTGCAGGCTATCCCCTACGAAATGAAAAGCCGCTACTACAAGCAGAATCGCTATTCCAGGAGCAAGCATTTGATAAGGATGTACAATCATCACATTTTTTGCTTCATTAAGCATCATACCCCACTCTGGTGTTGGAGCTTGTACTCCTAATCCTAAGAAAGACAGCGCTGAAATGACCAAGATGACAGATCCCGTATCCAGTGTGGCTAAAACTGCGATTTCTCCGGCTGCTCCCGGTAAAATATGCGTTTTTACAATATGTCCTGTACTGCAACCTGACACTTTGGCAAACCGAATATAATTTTTGTCGGTATATTTTAATACGATGGTACGTATCATGCGAGTGTACCAAGCCCATTTTGCGATAATACTTGCGATAATTACATTGAATAAACCCGGACCCATCATCCCAACAATCGCTAGAATCATCACTTCACTGGGAAAAGATAAAAACACATCACATATTCTCATAATGAGTTCATCTACTTTGCCTCGTGAAATCCCGGCGATGACTCCTAGAATTGTACCTATGATAATGGTTACTGCCATTGCTAATAAGGAAGTAAATACCGTGGTGCGTATCCCATAAAGTAATCTTGACAAGATACAGCGCCCAAGCTGATCCGTACCTAACGGATAAGTCATACTCATCCCTGCAAATTTCTCTTTTACGTTGGTTTCAATGGGGTTATGCGGTGCAATCATCGGTGCGAATACCCCAGCTAAAATGACAACAAATAGAAATCCTATACATACCATCGCTAGACGATCTTTCTTTAATCTATTTATTACCCCCACGGTTAAGCCTCTTTTCTAAGTCTTGGATCTAATAACATCGTAATGATATCAACGAGTAAATTACAGCCTACAAATAATACAGCCATAAGAAGTACATAAGCTTGAATGATTGGATAATCGTGATTAAATATCGCTGTAATACATAAACGGCCTACCCCTGGCCACGCAAAGATGTTCTCCACGATAACCGTACCTGCGATAAGTTTAGGAATGGACATGCCAAGTGCAGCAATCGAGGATTGCAGAGAGTTTTTAAATATATGTTCGAAAATCTTTCGTTCCTTTAAGCCGCGAGCTTTTGCATACAGCACGTAATTCTCCAGTTTGTTCTTCACCATGTTATTTCGCAGCAGTCTTACGTAAGTTGATATATAGGCAAAAGAAAGAGTAACGGCCGGAAGAATAACGGAGCTCGGCGACTCCATACCACTCGTTGGCAGTAAATTTAGTTTTACTGCAAATAACCACATGAGGAGTAGGCCAATCCAAAAGCTTGGTATTGCCTCTGATACAAAAACCATTCCTCTTATGAAACGGTCAATGATCGTACCCTCATATACTGTACATATGACTGCGGCCACGATGCTAACCGTCAAAATAATCGCTAGTGACACCAATGCTAAATGCAGAGTCGCTGGAATTGCTCGGCTCATTTCGCTAATGACCGGTTTGTTCGTAATATAACTGTTACCAAAATCTCCTTGCAGACTGTCTACTACCCATGCTATATATCTTTCAATAAATGATTTGTCGAGGCCAAGTTCTGTGCGCATTTCAGCAACCGCTGCTTCTGTCGGTGTTATTTCATTCACACGAAGTGCGACTTCAGCCGGGTCACTTGGACTTAAATTAATCAGAATAAAAGATAAAAAGGATATACCTAATAAGATGGGTATCATGCTTAGCAATCGTTTTATAATGTAATTTCCCATTTCGTGATTCTCCCTAAAATGAATGAAAAAGACAGATTCTTGAGATCTGCCTTTTTCACCTTAAATTATGATTGTTCGAAATACATCTTTTCAAATGGTATCTCGTATTGGGAAACATTAAATGTTACACCTTTTAACTCAGGAACATAAACCGCTTTTGTACGCGAATACGTTAGAGGAATATATATTCCCTCATCATGTATATAGGAGAGAATATCTCTATACATCGCCTGACGCTTCTCTTCACTTGCCTCAATCATCACTGCTGTAATGGTATCATCTAACCATTCTTTTTTATCCAGTCCGATCTGTGCTTGATAATCACCATGTGCCGGAATTCTCCATGAGGATAGATAAGATTGAGGGTCATACGGGGTACCCCATGATAAGGAGTACATGAGATCAAAATCACCAGATTTTTGGCGATCTAAAAATGCCTGTTTCTCTTCACCCATTATTTTTAAATCTGCCCCTACATTTCTTAAATCGCTCTGGATGAATTCACTAATTGTTTTTTCTTGCGCATTGTTAGAATTATAGTAAATAGAAAGCTCTAACTTCTTTCCATCCTTATATCGATAGCCGTCATTACCGAGTGCCCAGCCCGCCTCATCTAAAAGTTTGTTTGCCTCATCTGGGTCAAATGATCTTACCTCTAAATTCAGATCACTATAGGGTACCGTTGACGAGAGTAACGTATCTGCCACAGATTCCGAACCATTCAAAATCTCATCAGCGATGGACTTTTTATCAATTGCATATTGAAAAGCTTCACGGACTTTAACATCACCTGTAATCGGTTTGTTCGAGTTGAGTAGAATAGCTCTAGAAGCAACCGGTTTACTTATATCTGTTGTATATTGACCTTGTTCTTCTAATGCTTTGAACGAGTCAATATCAATCATATCGCCGTCAGCACCAAAAATCAGATCCACTTCTCCTTTTTGAAGAGCAAGCAAGATCGTTTGCGGATCCGGCATAACCTTCCACTTCACCGTAGAGACTTTTGGTTTTTCACCCCAATAATTTTCATTAGCCGTAAATACCGCATATTGCCCCTCTTTATGTTCCGTTAACACCCAAGGACCTGTCCCTGCATAGCTACTAACTCCATCCTTTGTCTCCCCATCAATAAAAGATTTGGGCGAGATAAATCGGAATGGACGAGTAAGACCAAGTTCAGTTAAAGCGGGATAGTAGGGATGCTTTAATACAAGTTTATATGTATATTCATCGACTACCACGTTTTCTTTGATCTCATTTACCATATCAAGCCAAGCATGGCGTTCACTATTTTTTAATATTGCATCCATGTTTAACTTTACAGCTTCCGCATTAAAAGGCTCTCCATCGGTAAAAGTAACACCTTGTCTTAGATGAAAGGTATACTCTAACCCGTCTTCTGAAATGTCCCAACTTTCAGCTAGAGCAGGTTTTACGCCCTCTTCCGTATTGATGACAAGTGATTCAAACACCATATTTTGGGCTGACATTTCCCCACTATATAAATGAGGGTTGATATCTCTTATATCTTTTGTGCTGGCATAGACAATTTCATCGCGTGAACGATCTTCCGTGCTAGCATCATTTCCCCCTTGACATCCTGTAACGAATACCATGAGTAAACCGAGTAATAAGGTCATACTGATCTGTAATTTCTTCACTTCGTGTGCTCCCTTTTTGTTATAAAAGTATGGTCCTATCCATGATGCTGTTCTACTTGTAAATCCATATGAAGTGTATTCCAGATTGGATCATCTTCAGCTAGCCTTTCTTCAAAACCTTTTGACTTCCAAAATGGGATTGCACCCGGCAAAAACGGATGGGTATGCAAATATAGCGTTTCATAGCCAGTCTGCTTACAATATTGCAACGCTTCTTGAAATAAGACCGACCCCAGACCGAATCTCCTATATTCCGGATCAACGTAGCATTTAACGATTTCTGCGGTTTTACTATGATGATAGAATCGATCCAGTTGCTGAAATCTTCCATCATATGGAGTAATCGCGATGGTTCCAATCACCGTTCCATCCTCAAAAAAAGCAGCAAAAATCGCTGCATCGTCCTGTTCCATATAATATTCATTAAAATTAAGTAGGTCTGGCGGAAGCTCATCCTGAGTTAACATCGGGAAGATTTCTTTACGTACCCTCATCATAAATTCGACGATTTGGTCACGTTCATCAGCTTGCACTTTTCTAATTCTATATGGCTGCTGTATTTTCATTTTCTATCAAACTTCCCCTTATCCTAAACATTTCTATGGATTAATATTATTAGTCACAAAGCGAAAATTCAAGTTTTATGAGCAGTTTCGACATCTTACGCACAAGAATAGAACAAACCTTACAATATATGGTTTGCCAGTGATGTTTACAATGACATATCTTGCCCATACCTCGCAAGGTAGGCCTCTTTTTCTTTGTAATCCTTCATTATACTTCCGACTCGTCTCCAAAAAGAACGATCATGATTCATATGCAGCAGATGGCAGAGTTCATGAATCACGACATAATCGATGACCTCAAGCGGCGCCATGGCGAGACGGTAATTAAAAGTAAGCTGTTTCGCCGAGTTACAGCTCCCCCACTTCGTCCTGGATTCCTCTATGACAAAGGATTTGGGCGTAACTTTTAGCTGCTTCTGATAGATTTTGATACGTTCGCTAATCACTTTCTTACAGCTTGTGAAGTAAAATTTCTTTAAATCAGCTCGTAACTCTTCTTCTGTTCGTCCCTGCGTCTCAATCAATTCGTGCAAGAAATAATACTTTCCAAGATGAAGGAACTTCCCTTCTTCTTCGTATTCTCTTATCTTTGACGGAGTACGAGCAGCTTCAATCGCGCGGAGTTGTTTTACAATCTTATCTCCTTGCTGTCGTACGGCGTTCATGATTACCTCATCTTCTGTATGCTTTGGTGCTTTCACGATGATCAGGCCCGAAGGATAGATCTGAATCGAAAGTTTTTTGCGTGGACCGTATTCCACATGAAATTCAATTTGCCGGTTGTCTAGTTCAATTTTCATCATCAACATCGTTTCTATATATTTTTTCTCTATATTACTATAAACGCATGGCTTCGGAAATATTTCTTCGAAATTCATTAGGTGCGATGGCATATTCTTTTTTAAAAGCACGATAGAAAGATCGTAAACTATTAAATCCAGAATCAAACGCAATAGCCGTGACCGGTTTCGTAGTGGACGTCAGCAGCATGTAAGCATAAGCGGCCCGCTGGGCGTTAATATAATCTCGGAAAGAGATTTGGAACTGTTCGGAGAATGTCCGGGAAGCATGGAACTTACTGATCCCGAGCTCTTTTGAAAGGGTATCAAGCGTGATCGGCTCTAAGTAATGGAGGTCTATATAGGTAAGTATTTTCTGAATGATATTCATATCTTTCGTATAATCTGCTTTTTGCAGAGACAATAACGGCATCGCATGTCCAAGAATCGCTGATAGATATGCTTTAATCAATCGTCTGTCTACTTGTTCATCATATAATTTGCACAGCATGGTGAGGGCGTTCATCATGACCTCATTTTTTGGGATAATCGGATGGCCTGGAATATAGTTTAGTAAATCTCCTGTATAATCCCCTGGGAAGGTAGCATCAAAAAAGATCAGCAGAATCTGATTATTTTTCATCGTTTTATAGCTATGTGGTTGGTTAGGAAAAACGATCGACATCTCTCCTTCAGACAAAACATAATCTTGCTGATTAATCGTAATATTAATTTCCCCTGATAACACCATGGTGATTTCGACATTCTTATGCAAATGAAGAGGATACGTATTATTCGTAGAAATAAATAGATGAAAATCGTGATCACGATGCTGGTATTTGATTTTCATACCTTACTCCTCCTCTATTCGCATTGGAATTCCCTAACGAACTCGACTGCACTACTAAGAACATAATATAGATATCCTCCTTAGTACAAGATCAAACTACAATATTTGGCACAAAAAAGTAAATTTATGGCATGTAAATACATAGGAGAAGATTTAAAGTAATAGCGTAAGCAACATATTAATGAGGGGAGGGAGTATAACAGGATTGCAGTTACGTCCTAAGGGATGCACTCATGTTATACAACAATCAGATGAAATGGAAGTTAAGAGGAAGAGGTTCAAGAAAGATGATGACCGTCTTTTTGAGTTTTTCGGTAGCGCTTTCATTCACAGGATTGCAGCCTTTTGGTCTTGATTCTGTACAAGCAGCGGAAGGAAGTCAGTTCAAAGGAGCTTTGATCCCCGCATTTCCTGGTGCAGAAGGCGGAGGTGCCTACACCAGCGGCGGTCGGGGCGGCGATGTCTACATTGTTACAAACCTAAAGGATTATGGTGAAAAAGATCAACCTATTGAAGGATCGCTTCGATATGGGATTCTATCTACTCCTAAAGAAGGACGTACGATTGTTTTCAACGTTTCCGGTACCATTGAACTGAAAGGCACCCTTCGTCTTAAAAACATTAAAAACCTGACCATTGCGGGTCAAACGGCACCTGGCAATGGAATTACCATTGCGGGCTGGGATACGAACATCAGCGATTCGGAAAACCTTATCATCAGGTACCTTTCCTTCCGCCCAGGTGCAACCAATGTCTATAATGGCAGTGATTCAATGGATGCCCTATGGGGAAGAGACAATAACTATTTCATTATTGATCACTCCTCCTTCAGTTGGAACACAGATGAGACCCTGTCTACTTACAGAGGTGAGAACGGAACAATCCAGTGGTCTATCATTTCAGAGAGTCTGACGCTATCGGGGCACTCTAAAGGTCGTCATGGCTACGGCGGTATTGCGGGTGGAGATAAAACAACCTTCCATCACAATCTGTACGCAAATCATACTTCGCGGAATCCAAGACTCGGCGGCGGTTATGCAGGTGCGGCTAACGCAGATCATGTCGCTGTCGTTCAATTCTCTAACAACGTCATCTATAACTGGGGATTTAATACTACATATGGCGGCGGCTTTACCTACACTAATTTTATGAATAACGTAGAGATTGCAGGCCCAGGTACCAGGGATAATGTAACAGACCGAGTCCTAGATGCTGGCGAATCTAAAAAGATTGGCGGTTTCTACATCTCAGGCAATCGGATTAATAATAAAACAACCGGTCTACTCGATCCTTCCTCGAAACATATCCAAAACTCGGGTGACGTCGAAGGTGATACAAAGACGATTTATGCAACTACACCTTATCTGTCCGCAGATAGCACAGGAGTTAACCATGGAATTACGAATCAAGCTTTTGATGATTATGTACAAAATGGTGTGAAAATAGCGAATGGTAAATTACTTGACGCGATCTTGCAGCAAGCAGGAGCCACCTATCCTCGTCGTGATGCAATCGATGCAAGAATTGTAGCTGAGGTAGAAAAAGGTTTTGGCAGATACATCAACACAGAACATGAGGTTGGAGGTTATGTCTCTCCTTTTGGCGTGATTGAAGAACAGCATCCAGCGAATTATGACACGAATCTAAATGGTATTGAGGATAATTGGGAAAAGAAAAACAAGATCTGGGATACCACAGATGCATATAAGACGGTGACAGACCAAGGTTATACATGGCTTGAACTCTACATCAATAGTCTAGTCGATATGAATCATGTGGCGGAGAATCCCGAAGCTAAAATGACAAAACCAGATAATAATACACAATTGAAAGTAGGAGAAGCCGTCTCCGTGAAAATCAAAGCGGACTCCAAATTCGGACATAAAATTAGTAAGGTTGCTGTATACAATGGTTCTGAGTATCTTGGCGATGCGGTGAAAAAAGGGAATAACTACGAGTACACAATTAAAGATCTTGCAGATGCTTCCTATTATATCTCGGCAAGAGTTACGGATTCGAAAGGGAATACAACCCAAACCACCGCTGCTAATATTCATGTAAATGCACCTTCTCGCTCTCTTAATAGTGAAGGTTTTAAATCTGACGATGTCGGATCTCCTGATCTTAAGGGTACTGCAAGTATGACAGATGGAGTATTTACCGTGAAAGGTAATGGGAAGCTCGGGATGAGTGAAGGCAGCACAAAACAATCACGTGAGAATGATGCAGATAAGGACGATTTCCATTTCGTTTATAAGGAATTGTCAGGTGATATGGAGATTACCGCGAAGCTGGAGGAGATTGGTTCTGTAGACAATCATGCTTTTACAGGTCTGATGATTCGAGATGACTTGAAAAAGGATAGCGCCACCGCTGCTTTAGGACTCTCTACGGTGAAATTATCGAAAGATTACAGCTGGTCTACCTACCTAGCAGGAAGAAACAGCAAGGGTGCGGACTTCGACCGATTAACGGAAACGTTGGATAGCCCATCTGCAGCTCAAGAAGCTGGAATTCAGCTCCTTCCTGACATTGCATTTAAATTAAATGGTGTGGAACAAGGATACTGGCTCAAACTCGGACGCAAAGGTGATACCTTCTATGCTTATGGTTCAGCAGACGGTAGCAACTGGACAAAAATCGGTGAGAAAACGATCGCGATGCGAGATTCTGTATTTGTTGGCATGGCTGTAGACAGCAATGATGTAGCGAATGATATTGAGCAGTTGAACTATGCGAAGTTCTCCAATGTGAGCGTCAAGGATAGCTTTAATCCATTAGGTGAGTAAGCTGTAGCCACATGTGGTGAGTAGAAAACATCTTGAATAGTAAGATTACTTTTATGGGGGATGGTAAAAATCCCCCATATTTTTGTGTATGGGGGATCAAAATGTGCCTGGTTACCTGCAAATATTTATTAATCCAGCGGTGTGATTCATTTAAAAATAAGGTTTACCCTTCAACCACATCAGCTCGAAGTTCTGATGAAATTTCGAGCATTTTAGGAATGACTGCTTCGTTTGCAACGGCTACGTAAATGTCTCCCATGTATAGTCGGAACGGAATTTCAAGATCCCCATGCTTCCACATGAAAAAATCACCTTTGATCGACATCGTGCTCTCCGTGCCTTTCACGGTAAATACCTCCGTGTAGGTAAAATCGGGTTTCGTTGCAAAGTAATCTTTGCACTCTTCCAAAGTAATCGCTTGTTCTGTTATGTTTTCTTGCATCGATCGTGTTATACGAAAACGCTGATTCATTAATATGCCTCCTATATTGTCATCACTTTCAATACTCTCTACATTTTTTACATCAAATCATATTTTCTCATTCCCCGAATCTTCTGTCAAAGAAAGTCCTGCTCATTCTTGTTTAATTACAAAAAGAAAAGCCCTATCCTAATGGATAGAAGCTTTGAATTAATTAATTTAATATTCCAGGACGTGGTACAACTCCAAATTCCTCTGCAAGTACGATTAATTCTTTGTTTGTTATTCTTTGCTTGATTTCGTGGTGTGCAATTAACATATAGATCTGAGCTGCTTTTTCGATCGTTTCGATAAGCCCTAACGCATCGTCAATAGAATTGCCTGTACCAAAGATACCATGATGCGGCCATAACACGGCACGGTGTTCCGCCATTTTGAGTGCGGTCTCGCGTCCAATCTCACTAGAACCGGGTACCATCCAAGGAATGATTCCAATACCGTCAGGGAAAACAACGATACATTCCGTGCACATTTCCCATAGGGTTCTCGTAAACTTATCCTCATTTAATTCGTGAATAAAAGTCATCGCTATCACATTTGTCGCATGGTTATGTATGACTACACGATGATTAGGATCGATTTTTATCCTTTCGATATGACTCATGAAGTGGGCAGCCAGCTCGCTTGTTGGCTTCGCATCATCTGGTAATCCCCAAAGAAGCTCAAGGGTCTCCCCATCCTTAGATATACGAATCACACCTAGATTAGCTTCTGGATCATCAATAATATTTTTGAAATATTTCCCAGAACCCGTTACGATAAAGTATTTTCCCGCTAGTTCGTTAACTGGAAATGCAGGCTTAAATGTACGGATCACTTGATCAATATCCATATAGGCAGCCACTTCTGATTCATCGAGAAGATAGCTGACATTGCCTCCATTTCGTTCGTCCCAGCCAAATCTCCACATATGCTGTGTTGCTTCAGCCATCACTCTCACAAATGGTATATCGAGTGCTGGAACATTCCCCTTTTTAAATCCATGAGTCGTACTCATCTTCGTCACCACAATCCTTTCTAGTATAAGTAAACATTACAATAGATCTTGTGAGACATTTAGAACAATTCTTTTGGTTTGACTCTTAGATTACTGAAATCAATCATTTTACTATCCATCATATCTGTTATTTTCTTTGAAGTCCACATAAACAAAGATACACCATATGAGATCGATAAGGTGTATCTTTGTTTACAATAGGAACGCTAAAATGAAAGATATTATTTTATAGTTAAAATTAGCCGCGCTTTTGCCTCTAATTAGTAAAAAGCTGCTAGCTAGAAATCTCCAGTGGCACGAATAAAAATGATGAATCGTTTAAATAAGCTTTTAATATGGCTTCCGCATAAGGTTGCTCTTCAATTAACCCATCCCACTCGGCAGAATCATCTGCATGAAAACTATATGCTTCAATGAGTGCCATAATGAAGAAAGCTTCCAGCTTCGGTATGTATTCACCATGAAGTTGTCTAATTCTCTCATACCCTTTCATAAAAAGAACGCGTTGCGGAGGGAATAGTCCAAGAATGGACTGAGCTATATCGTATAAGTGATAACCGAAGCCGCACCTGCCAAAATCAATCGGATAAGGTTCACCTTCAAAGAACACGATGTTACCATTATGTAAGTCAGCATGAATCATTCCAAAGTCATGTTCGTGACTTGTAAGTGTTTTAAGTAGTTCAGTCACTTTCTCAGCGGCCATCGAATACAACTCTAACGCTTCATTTGATATAAAATGCCCGTGATTGAGTTGTAGATGAGCCCAGTCCCTCTCAAAAGTATGGATGCCCCAAGAAGGACGTGAAAAGTCTGTGGATGGACTAAAATCAGTGCTTGCTTTGTGAAGATGTGCCATCAATTCCCCCATCTTTTGTATCGTCTCTTCTGTATGCTCCCCCTTCTCTAAACGCTCACCTTCGACCCAAGTTAATAAAGTGGCATAGTACTGCTTTCCGTCATCTGTGTATGCAGTGGTAACTAAAGAGCCCTCCCTATTCCGCACGGCAACAGGCAAAGTGATGCCCTTACTTTTCATCGCTGATGTCCATTCTAGTTCAGAGCTAATCTCTTTCGGATTTTTGCCTGCCGAATGAATACGGAGTAAAAATGATTCTCCCTGGTCAGCTGCAATTCGAAAAGTGACATGCTCTGATATTTGGATGAAGTGAATTGAATTCCAGTTAATCTCGTATTTTTGTAGTGCATGAAGAGCAGCTTGCTTGGTTTGTTTTAGCGTATCATTCCGATTGATCTCGGTATCCATCTGAAATCCCTTAGCCATCATTGGTCTCCTTTATCTGAAGATATCTTTACGTTATTATAATTGACCAGTAAATAGTTAGAGAGATAATAAATTTTTTAAGCTGATTTTTACTAAGAATGAATGATTGTTCCTTAATCGAAAAAAGCCGCCAACTGGCGACCTCTTCTACTTGATGGACTTTTAAAATAATCGTGTATTTTGCCAATCTCAACGTTAGTAACTTAGTGATTAGATTTAATCCGAAAGATCGCTTCTTTTGCCTCTTCTCGATCATCAAAGTGTATCGTATGATCTTTTAAAATTTGGTAAGTTTCATGCCCTTTTCCTGCAATCAATATAATATCGCCTGGCCTCACTAAGCTGATTGCTCGTTCAATTGCTTGTTTGCGATCAGTGATGAGTTCGTATTGACCTGTGAAGTCATCATAGTCCAGTACACCTTGTTCAATATCAAGAAGAATCTGATCAGGATCTTCAGAACGAGGATTATCGGATGTCACGATAACAATGTCGCTGTATTTTGCTGCCAGCTTACCTTTTTCTTAACTCATAAGTTTGAATTTCAACGAACATGCATTCTTTTCTCGCTCAATAAATAATACAAAATCAGACTGAGACAAACTCGCTATTGAATCGAGAATATCTAATTTTTTAAATAAAAGCGGGGTCCTCAGATCGATTTAAAACATTTTTTAATTGAGATAAACGGCCACGTCGCAATCACGAATTCATTCATTTTTCTAAGCTGAAAACCAATTAGTTTATCTCAAAATGTATAATTTACAAGAGTCCTCTCCCACTATCAATTGACCTCCTTTAATTCATTACTGTCCGGTTCCTCAAAGGTATCATTCATCATTTGAAAACCTCATTCTCATTTGTGTCTAATACACTTATTAGGTCATTCAATAACTCTTCACTTTCAGCGTCCTGTACTTTTCCACTCACGGGTATTTTGTATAAAGCAGATTTAATTCCCAATCTCCTGATTAAATTACAATGATGTAGAATATTCACTTTGCTAACAGAGGGAAGTGCATTTTAAGATCATCAGAGCCCTCAGATGAGATAGCGTATACTAATTAAAGTACATTCATTAAACAGAAAATTTCTTCATTAAAAATTTGTATTGGAAACGTTATCTTCGACTTGTCGAATCACATAACTACGGTACTCTGTAGAATCTTTTAACAAAGTCATTGATACTGAACCTTGTGCGAATAAGTGGCTCAATGTGGCTGATCTCGTTCCCTTTTTTACATATACAAAATGCTTATTTTTTGAAAATAGATCACACACTTCTATTTTTCCCATGGAATTTGCTATCTGGAAGTTCTTTTGTCTAAGCATAAAAAATTATCCTGAATAGAAAAAGCCAAACGATCAGGCTTTAGTGCATTATGGAATGCGAACACTTTTATATCATTAGATATGTAACCAGTCTTATGGCGTCCGAACTTAATGAGTTGTTAAATTGTACTATTTATCGAGAAATCATGGCCATGACGCAAACTTCGAGTACCAGTACGCAACTCACATAACATCAGTCCTATATCGTAGTTTTATTTCGCTAAAGCCGCTAAATTAGCGACTTTCGATGGGACCATGTTCTTAAGGATTCGACGATATCCTGATCTGCCGTCTCCTAGTCAAACTCTTTTTCCAAGCCCAAGCGTTTCTTGATCTCTTCCACGACGGCGTAGTAATAAACAGCCTCAATCTCATTCGTCACTTCCTCGATCAGCTATTCAGTTCAGTACAATCTCCTCTCGCTCCTCCGATTTACCAAGCAGCTCCAAGAGACGATCCCAGATTTGTGGTCGTCCGCTTGCCTTGTTAACCGATACCCTCGATCACACGAATATACTTGAACTTAATCCCAAACTTCTTGTTTATGACTATAGTGTCTTCACTATTTGGGTTGTATTGTGATAATTAAATGTTAAAAGTTCGCTGATAGCGCGTGACTCCTCGATATTTATATTCGTATAAGGCTACTTCAGGCCACATATTTTGATTAATGCTACGTCCAAGCTCAATAGCCAGTCCGGCGGGGCCGCTATACAATAAATGAATTAGGCTGTATTTTTTTTGCCGATGTAAGGCTTCAACCTCATCCTTAAACAGCTTTTGAATTTGTTGAACCTGTTCAAAATAAAGCAATCTTTTTACATGGGGATTTTCAATTACAATATCATACCGATCAAGTTCTTCTCCCAATATAGCATGAACATCCTCGTCTGTAATCGTATCACTAATTGAAATAGTTACAATTAACTCCTTAGATTGGTTATCTGCAAATGAGGATTTTGGCATTAAGTCTTCTAACAAGGACGTATTCGGTGCTTTATTAACCCAAAGACTAGCTTCTCGATCATATTGGTATATTGTTAATGGAACAGTATCTGATAATAATTTTCCCAGATGAATTAACAAAGGTATAGGGGAAATGGCATACACTTCAGCAACATCGTACTTTCCCTTATTGATTCGATCAACATACTTTTCATATAATTTTAAATTATCCGCCTTCCCTTGCTCCCAGCCTTCTATTGTAAAATCAGAGAACTGAACTTGACTCTCAATAGCTTCAAGCATGATATTAGGTGAATGTTGGGTTAATGGCAGTGTTGTGAGTGGCGGGCCTAATCGCTTATGCAAAATAGCAAGACTCTTTTTCTTTTCATCTGTCCAACTTCTCACCCAGGTCTGATGTTTACTCTTCATTTCAAACAATAAAGCCGGTGGAAAAGACTCTTTATTGTGTGCGTCATCGATAAGTTTAGAATGTGTATAACACATTAACATTAAGTTTGAGACATCCTCCAGATTGTCATCTGAATATCCAAACTCTTCTGCAAACTCGTGTCTTGCCCCTCCCTTACTATGACCAATGATATGAGCGATAATACCAGCATTCGTAAGTTTACCCTTGGTGTTTACAACTAATCTTTCCGTACAATCCTCAAATGTGCAAATCCCTCCACTGATCATCCATAAATGATAAGTTTCTGCAGGCGAAAGTTTTCTGCGCTTTGTAGACTTTGGCTTAGTCATTTCAATACCTCCTGATGTTAATTCTGAATATCATTTCGATTAAATGACCCAATTCTAAGAAAAGTATTCCCACTCACTTTTCTTTCACCATACCATATCACTAGCGTTTTAGTTCCTACGATGATAAAGTACAATTGGTTTTGGTCTTGTATAGATTCATATAACAATTTTCCCCATTCTTGCTTATCTATAATAGAAGGTGTTGGATTAGCTTCAGGATGTGTATGCCATTCACCGAGGTAGTAACACCTCCCTTCACTATTCTCCCAATGTTCATTAAAGAACTCCTGATGACCGACGGATTTCCTGATAAAGCGATATCTAGTTTGAACATCCGATTTCATAGGTTCGGAAGCATCGTCGACTACTATATGAGATTCACAATTCAAAATCCTTCCTATTAAAATACCTCCCGATTCAGGACTTTTCTTGTGATCCTGTGCATACGAAAACATCATCTTTAGTACATCATCGCATAACTTTAACTTACGATTATCAGGCAAAGAATAAATGGCTTTCGACATTATATAAGTGACTCCTTCTTAGAACAGACAGGGCAATTAGGATCATGATAAAGTATACTATTAGCAATCAACTTTTCCTCTGACATTTCATATCTGCTGCTGAATTGAAAGCCTTGCTCTAAAAAGGGGACTGAATCCCCCTTCCAAGAAAATATGGGATTCCCATAAATCTGACCACGGGAAACTTGGTAGAGTGCACGTAGTACTTTATTAGCCGTCTCCTCGCTATCAAGAAAGCTATATGGAGTAAAGTAGGTTCCACACCCTCCAAGTGATTTTGTAAATGATTGGCCTGGCTTTACAAAGGATGACAAATTTCTAATTGGTTCTTCCTCACTAAGGGGACGAAACAGACATTGATAACATCCTTTTTTTTCTTTGTTTAGAGTAATAAGGACATGTCCCCCTATTCCGAAGGGCTCCACCCAAGAATAAATAACTGGAGGAGCACTAATTAATTTGTGCATGTACCTATTAATAGACATCTCCACATTTGGTGATCCTACACAAGCAATGACATAGTCAACAGTATTCCAATCAATGAGATTCTCAGCAAACACCTTATTAATTTTTTGAGGAATAGCTTCTACTTGAGAAAAAGGATATTTACGTTGTATCTCCTTTTTTAATGCTTCCACTTTACGTTGAGGTTTAAGATTTTCAACCTCACTACTATCAAATATTTGGTCAACACCTAGTTCATGTCTGTATATGTTCTCTATATCTAATAAATCATGGTCAATAAGAGTTATAGTATGAAATCCAGCCTTCGCTAATCCCATTGCAACTACACTCCCTATTGAGCCTACTCCCACAACAACAGCATTTTTTTTAGTAAAGCCCGAATCTCCCCCTGTTCTTGTGAGCAAGAATTCTTTTTGGTGTCGACTAATACTAAATGGAAATAAATCGATTTTTGCTGGGCATTGAACAAACGGATGTAATGAAATTTTCACTTTACGGTTAACAACCATACCATCAGGATAATTTATTGTAATACCAAACAATGCTTTCTTCTCTTTATCGATAGGTAAGCCTAAACAAAAATAATCGTATTGACTATTGCTTTTTGGGGTTCTACCAAATAATTTCAGTAAAATTTCTTTATTTTCCGGGTTAATATTCTTTAAAATAAAATCTTTAGAATCCTTAAAGCTCCAGAATTGACCACGTTTTGGTGGTGTGATGAAGGTTCCGTACTCTAGAGGAATATAAATGCATCTTCTTTTAATTAATTCCCCAGAATTTAGATGAAATACATTTTGAATATAATGTTCTGGATTGTATTTTTTCTCGCAAATAAAGTAAGTAATTTCATCCTTAGGCATAAGGTATAAATCCAGTTCTCGAACTACTTCACTTTTCTCATTAATAATTGTATGCGCTTCTCTAAAGTTACATACTTTTGCCCAATATACTTCGAATTCTTCAAGAAAATCATGATTCTCAGACTCGGTTTCACCAGATTCAAGAACTGAAATTACTTTTTCCAAACAATTTAAAACAACCCTTCCAGGGTACCTTTCATCTATAACTAAATTCTCATTGCGAGTAAAGCAGATAAAACCATCATCCTCAAGATGAGGCATAAAACCAAATTGATGCTGGGAATCATAAAAATGAGGTAATGAGGAAGGAAAATCAAAAGGTAAACCGACTACAAGAGTTGCCGGCCCCTCTAAAATCTCGATTTGAATTCGAAAAGCAAATTTTATATTTCGGTATTGATTGAGGGCACCTTCAGGAATCTGTGTTACTTCTTCTACAATAGGTTGTCCATATTTCTTAATATACTCTACAGTCTGTTCAAGGATGTTCATAATATATCCCTCTTCTCTTACGCCGACTCTGTTGACGGAATTACAGCTGGAATTCCAGCTCTTTTACCAGGGTCTTTAGATGGAACAGGGAAATCGTCACCAAATTGATTACTAAGTATTGTTGCCCCGTCCGAGCTATCAATCTCATCTCTCGCCTCTATTAAACAAGCAAGTAGTTTTTCAAGTTTTTCTTTGAATATCTTAATATGCTTTAAGGTCATCTTTTCGAGTAAATTAGGGTACGGAGCAACTGGCAGCTTAACTTCCACATATGGATATTCAACTAAGTTGTCACCTTCATACTCCCGTCGAGTGGTAAACGTCGAAAGAAACGTAGAAATGAGATGGATAAGAGCTTCGCTGTCACGATATTTTTTTTCTCCAGAGAAGATGTCTACTACTTCTGTCTTAGCCTGCATGTGATGATAAACAATAGAGGTAAGAGCAATACCAGTAGGTCTACCATTAGTAGAGCGTTTGAATTGGACATCTTTCCAACGTTTAAGATAACGCACGAGCCTACGGAATTGTTTCCTATCTTCCTTATCAGAATTTTTCCGCCTGATATCTTTAATTAGATCCTTGGGATTTGATTCATCCCAGCTCTGATTCTCTGCTGAACTTGTCAACTTGCCTTTTGCTAAATATACCTTTCCATCACTGTTCTCAGCTGCATAAATAGTTACATCAACATGATATCCCGCAGCATAGGTAACGGTGACACAAGGTTTCTTCATGCAGACATCATTCGTGTGACCGACAAGTGCATCATACACCCATTTTTTAGCTTCGACAGGAGTTCCTACATCTTCCGTTGACATTTCAAAAAACAAACCTAAATCTATGTCGTAATCTTCTCCATCTAGTGGTTTTATACCAGTCTTCATTGCATAACTACCCTGATTGAATGTTGTATACGGCTTCGCAGCTTCCGACATTTTTTCAGATAGACGATTTATAATAATATCTCGTTTTTCTTTAAGAATAGAAGATTCATCGCTTAATTTAATTGCTTCATGAAAACCCTCGAATTGGCTTTGATTATGTGGCACTCAAACATCATCCTCTCAAAATAATTAATTTATTTTTATATGAGCAAGAATTAACAATTAAATAGAGAAGTCTATAATTATCGATTATACTTGCTCTTCTATTGTTTTTTTATTTCCCTACTTACCTCAACATTACTCCCTTTCTTTCCAGTAGATCTTGGGCCATGAACTATAGGTCTATTTGAATTTCAATCGTAATCCAGCAGTTGGAAAAAGTCAATCCATAAATAGCGAACATACAATCTTATTTTAGCACATATTGTGTCTTTTGGTTTTCAAGAAAACTATATATTGTATTCCAATCCCACTTCGATCTCCAAGTCAAAGGCCAATCTTGGAGAACATGTTCTAGATTTCAGAACGATGGTGAGTTCTTCCTTTCTGACTTTCCGACAGGTAGGAACGAAGATAGCAGGGTAGCACTCACTAATAATGCCCATGTAGATACTTGCTTGAGATAGCTTGGTAAGAGCAGCCCAGCAGTCTGACCTCTGTTCTCGTCGCGGATCGCAGGTGCTGCCGCCGACAATGTTAACGGCTGGAGGTTTCTCCAGCAGTTGAAGAGATTCAAAAGATTTTCCTTGACAAGCGCGTTCGGCGGTTATGGAAACAGTATAATGTATCAATACCAAAGGGGATAAAATATGTACTATTACAAAGAAGAGCTGATAAACATCATTAAATGTCTCAGATCTTCTTGGTTTTAAGACTGATGAGTTTCGGCAATCGGTAGAAGTTCTTGTCTTTGGCTCGGGACAAGAACTTCTACCGTAAAAACAAATAAAGCCGCTAATAGCGACTTTCAAAAGGAACATGTTCTTGTCCCCGACAAGAGAATCAAATTATATTTCTATGGTCTCAATAATTAGTTCCACGGATCTTCTTGTTAATCGTTTTCCTTGTTTTTGAGATATAAATAGTCTAGCTTCCTCTTTTCGATTGTGTTATACAAGGATCGTTTGTCTAACAGGCTAATAAACCTCTTACTTATTTCCAGACTAGACTCTGGAATTAGATTTTAATAGAGTAAAGCCGCCAGCGTAACACTGGCGGCTTTGATTATGGTGTTAGGGATTTCTTCTTAATTAATTTTGGTATCCCATCTGCGACACTCTTATCATCAATAATTTGTTTTACATATGTCACCCAAGTATTAAGGGTATATTCATCAGGCTCTACAATTATATTGTTGAGGCTAAAATCAGCCACTTCCCCGTTATAATTCATTTCAAATAGTAAGTATGCATCACTTGCATATTTCTGACCTTGCCCTATTCCGAGATTAGTCAACTTGATTTGTTTATCATGTGGCTTCCATTCTAACATGTGTCGATATTCAGAGATTTTTATGGGTCGCTCTTTCTCAGTCCATACCCCACCCTTATAGTAAAGGGTTTGTTCTTCTTCACCATACTGCCAAAAATCTATAATTTGAATGTAACTGCTAGATTGGTTATAATGATCTCCAAATTTTATAACGTTAATACCGAAGCAAGTATCCTTCTCTAAACACTCCTTGAGTCTTTGACAATTCTCCAATTGTTTTTTATCCGCCTGATTTGTTAAAGTAGCCACCTGAGAATAGACGTATGGACTTAGGGATTTCATTTTTTCTTGGCTATATTGATGGTTTACCCATTTAGGAATAATGTATCCATCCGACGACGAAAAAATCAAACGAAACAATTTCTGTCCTTTTTCATTACAGCACTCAATCTGATACCAAAACTTATCAAGCCATTCTTTCACGTTTGTATCGAAGCCTTCGGTGGTCCTCACTTCCTTAATGTAATTTTGCATCAGGCGGAAACTCGACTTCTCTGTCTTAAACTCCATCACTTATAATTAACCTCCGATTGTCAGTTCTATTTGTTATAGAAACTCGCTTATTTTTTCCTTAAGGATATTTCTATCCCAAAGTACAATATTATTTGAGTGTGCTAATTCTCTTGCTGAATCGGTAAAGAAGTTATTCGTTATAACTAATCCCTTTTCTAGTTTATAATGATTTAATCCAGCTGTAACCTCTTGTATAGCTTTGTTACTTACAGCGGATGAATAGCACTTAGCCTGAACACCGTATTTACGACCGTCCTTTTCAGCGATCACATCAACTCCTTGGTCACCCGAACCCTTTGTTACTGTTGTTGAATACCCCATTTTCGTAAATAGCAGACTTATAAGCTGTTCAAATTCATGACCATTCATTAAATCTACATCGTTGATAGTATATTTTAATTTTGTTTTGTTCTTCATCAAGTTGCGTTCAAAATCCATTAATTTTTTATTCTCTAATGCTTCATTCAATACATCCACAAATATGTCATAACAATTAATATAGTTGTCATTCTGCATAAATTTTTCTTTTTCCATTAAAAAATAGATAAACGGTGATGCATAAATAAGTTTATTTGGAATCACTGTTTCTATAGTGCAATATAATGCTACCAAATCTTCTAGAGAGTGATTTTCAATATTAATGAAGTACTCTCCGTACTGTTGCACCCATCTCTCTGTAAAGAATTTAATCGCTTTTTTATGTATTAAAATATAGGTCAAATAATAAGCCAACGTCTCATCATTTATTACTAGTTTCTTAGCAATTAGTTTTACTAAAAGTTTGAATTTTTCTTCAAAGTAACCATCTACTTCTTCTTGATTTTCTAATTTTTCTGTTACTGTAACGTGTATACCCTGCTTACTTTCGGTTTGAACTATTAGTGACTTTTGTAGCTCATCACTAGACATAAGAAGCATTTTACCTATCTTATCTATGCTTTGTAAATTGTATTCAACCCCAGTTATCATTTTATAATCATATAATGTTGTAGAATTGATACTATCAATGAAATTGTATAATATCGTATTTACTTCATTATTGTCATCAAGAATTTCCCTGCATTTCTGTTCGACTAGATTTTTGAATTTTATTCTTTCATCTATGAATTTTTTATTTAGTACTTCAAAGTGCTCCTTAATTATATTCGCCTTTTCTGGTAACATAAGTAATATTGTGCCCTCATTAATATCCACAATTACTTCGCCTACATACATTGTGGAAGGCACAATAGTCATTTCTTTTTCTGTATCACTTGTACTTTTATATGTTACCCTCTTCCACAACTTCATTTCGTTTGTGAATGTATCTATTTCAAAACAATGTCCAAATAATTTAATAGTTGCAGGGATAAATGAGTCCTCTTCCTCATCTTTATAGTAAATATCCTCAATAACAACTTTATCTAATAATAAATCATTTTGAACTTGCTCTTCTACAGTATTACTTCCTTCAAGTTGATCAGTTAAGTGCGTTGCTTTTATGCATTCAATTTTAATTTTTTCACCAAATATCTTGAGAAGCATATTTTCGATTAGATAAGTATTTTCGGGCTTTTTTGTGTATTCCATATGTGCCCGATTCTTAAATGTGATATACATTGTATTGCCAATAAGTTCCGTTGGTTCTCCATCAACTAACCATGCGTGTACAGTAATTCTTTCTTTCTTCACTCTTTCAAGCACATCTGACCACTTATTGATTATGTGTTTAATAGTAAGCATTAAAAGATCCCCCTAGTTCAATTCTGAAAAACAAATGAAAATACACATAAAGTGATTTGTCCCTGTTTTTGGAACTCAATATTTAGTATACAACGTGTCGTAGTTTTTTAAAATCTACTTTTAGTGTAAGTGTTAGCATACGTTTTGATTCCGTTCGCTTAAATAGACTGTAAATCCACCCTTATATACCCAATTTTTTTGGTTTATTATAAAAATATTGAATTAATATATGATCCTCTCAAAATATTAACTTCCGTGATTACTTATGATAAATCCTTGACTAACCTTCTACTCCTGACCGAGGGTCTTGATCCTGAGCGCTATCATATTCATCCCCTACTTATCAAGACCCCATGATTGAGGCTGGTTGGGACATAGATCCCGTATAAAAAGCGATGCTATAGAGCGACAAGAGTAAATCACAGGGGCTACCGATAAATCTAATTAGGAGGTGCATTTAAATGAATCCAGCGGCCTGGATATTTCTAAAGATGAAAGCCATGGATAAGCCTTTTTAAAGCGAGGTAAACCGTGCAGAGGGGCGTTTCTTCTTATCCCGATCTCCACCGCAACCGAACACAGTTATGATATGCTGATCAGCAGATTCACGTAATATAAGATCATCCGGTGTATTCGATCTGATAAGATCTTTTTCTCCTTAATTTTAGAACATCCATTTTGACAAATTTAATGTAACAGATGTTACAAACAAAAATGTCCCCTGGCTTTAAATTTTGAGAATGGATACTAACCCCTGATACTTCAACATTTGTATCCCCGTTTGTGTGTTTCACATGAAGCTGATTGATGAGTTCTTGTAACTTCAAGGTTAATCCCCCTACAATTTAGCTTTTAACTTATTGTATAGATGAATGATGAGCATCAGAATCCAGTCGATAATACTATAAAAAACGGCAATAGAAATGGCAGATGTAAAACTGTGGATGTAGATCCCATGAGAATAACTTGATATAAGATATATGAATATGCTGTTTATGACAATTGTAATCACATGCTTTGTATATTCTGAAATATGTAGACGCAAACCCATTTTTAATAAGGTAATGATCATTGGTTTTAATACTTCTTCACATATAAAAAAGCCGATAAGCATGGTTAACGAAAAATTAAATAAACTTTGATGCGAACTCGCACTAAATATATTCGTGAACTCACTAAATGAGTAGAAAAAGATCGTATAAAAAAAGGTGAACAATATGATCGGTACAAAAGGAAGAAGGGCTAGTAATGGCACAAGCCCAATTCTTAATCCCCAGTGATTCGGATTTTCACCCTGTTTCCGATCATGAAATTTAATCATCTCGTTGATGAGCAAACAAATAACCACATAAAATATCAGTAGAAAGACAGGAGTACTCACTAGGCAGGCTCTCCTCTCTAATTGGAACATATGGAGCAGTTTCTAAACTGAACTGATTATAGTAGAAAGAAAATTCCATCTCGATTAGGCCTAATCTATTCAATAATTTTATAAGCTTCCCGTACAATCTGATGGATGATTTCACCCGCAGACTGATCAGCAGTTAACATTCTAGTACCTTGACCCGCCCATAACGACATATACTCAGGGTTATTAAGACGAGCAGAAGTATTTCTAATATCTCTAGTGAGTGTATTTTGTATAGGGTAAGGAAGCGGTTCGACATCAATGGATTCAAAGTGTTTAATGAATTCATTCTTTATCCCTCTTGCTGGTCTTCCTGAGAATGCTTTGGTAATAACTGTGCTTTCCTCTGTACTTTCAAGTAACGCATTCTTATAAACGGGACGCACTCCTGACTCGGTAGCAGTTAAGAATCTGGATCCCATTTGAACCCCTTGTGCTCCTAAAGCTAATGCTGCGACAAGCCCTCTTCCATCCATAATCCCTCCTGCAGCAACAACTGGAATTTGAACCTGGTCTACAATTTGCGGAATAAGTGCAATCGTGCCTACATTTGCGCCAGAAGGATGATTAGAGAGATCAAACGTCCCACGATGTCCTCCTGCTTCACTGCCTTGCGCAACAATTACATCACTGCCACTTCGTTCCGCTTGGATCGCTTCTTCCACCGTTGTTACTGTAGTCATTACCTTCATTCCTGCTGATTTCACGTGTTGCATTTGCATTTCAGGAAGAATTGAAAATGTAGTGCTGATGATAGGAACTCTTTCCTCTAATAAAACGGTAAGATGCTCATCGAAATAATCGGGTGTGTTCATATTTTTAGTAGAAGGAATAGGTACTCCAATACGATCTCGTATTTTATTAAGCTCATACTGTACTCTTTCAACATCTTTAGATTGGTCTGGAACCTCATGTAAGAAAAGATTCACAGAAAAAGGAGCCTGTGTTTGCTGCTTTATTTTCTTAATCGCACTTCTCATTTCTTCAGGAGTCATGTATCCTGCACCAAGGGTTCCAAGCCCGCCTGCATTAGATACTGCGGATACTAGGTTCGCCATATTCGGTATCCCAGCCATTCCAGCAAGCACGATAGGATAACGAATGTTAAGAATATTGCACAAATTGTTATGAAGTTGAATATCCATAGTCACCATCCCCTCGCTCAGTCTATTGATGTGTCTCTCCTTGACCATATAAAGTCGAACAAACCAAAGAGTAATGCGACCAGTATAGAAATAAATTCATAACTATCTAAAAAGGTGGGAATTACCATAATGATCGCCCCAGCAATGATGTATATGAAAACGCGCACCCAAATACTCACGTTGTAATGCTTAAGAATTACAAAAGGTGTTGTAAATGCAACAACGAGAATAGGATACACCGCAAATAAGGAAATGAATAAAACGAACGGAACATATTCATCCATTGATAAAGTAAATGAAAGTTGATCCTCTTGCTTACTATCCATATAAAACACAGTAATGGTAGCAAAGAAAGCGAGAAACAATAAGCTCATACATGAGACCAAAATAAGCTTCATTTCTTGTCTAAGAATCGCAATTCACCTCTTTGAGATATAGTACAACTAATTCTTGACCTATCTCTTCATTATTTCATTGGATCGGCTTCGTTCCAAAAGCGATATGAAAAATCATCATGGCACAAGAATCCGGGTTATGCAGTAAATTATCATGTGCTTTTTCTATATTATGAAAATCGTTTTCAGATAAGATGCCTAGTCTAAAAAATTGCTCAAATCTTTTCGGATTAAACTGCTCCTGAAAACCCTCTAAACCAACTAAATCACTATGTACAGAAACAGCTTCCAAATCGATATCGGAAAACCCCGATTGTCCCAGTAATCTTGGCAAACTCCGTCCAATTTCACGATTACCGCCAGCTTTTTTCTGCATATCTATTAATTTATCGAGGACTGAATGGAAGGATTCTATATTCGGCTCTACAATTCCAAATATGCCATCATCTATATCGATGATCGCTACTTTCCCTCCTGGTTTTAACACCCGAAAAATTTCTAATGCTGCTTTTAAGGGATCAAATAGATGCAGAAAAATGAGACGAGCAATCACAAAGTCATAGTGATCATCAGGCAGCTTCGTATCGTATACGGAGGCTTGTACGTATTTCACTTTCGATGAATTATGATTCTCCTTCGCTTTTTGCAGTAGAGCAGAATCAAAATCCAAAGCCGTTATTTCACTATTAGGGAAGTTCTTGATAAGCTGTTCCGTCACATATCCAGGTCCGCATCCTACTTCCAGCACGTTCATTCCATCTGACAAACCATACCACTGCAAATATCTACATTCTTTCTCCCATCCCATCAAAGCTTGAGCTTTGAGGCGGTTCAGCTCCGCTTCCATACCTAGACTTGTTTTACTAACATCATATGTTGAATCTGAAGTCTTCATATTTCAATCAACCCCCGTTTCTTTATTTGAATGCGATATAACTTACATAATAAACATATATTACCACAACAAAGAATTACTTCTCACTTTACGAGTACATTTTTTTCCCGGATAAAACAAAAAAGAGACTCAATGAGCCTCATATTCTATAGCAAAAACCATTTACTATTTATCAACAATTTTAGCGGTTAGGGGTTCTCTAAAAGAGCCGAACACGCCTGTGATAAGTCCTATTAATCCAATGATAAATCCATAGATTGAAGAACTTTCAAAAGCGAATACGACAATGATTCCGAACAACGTTAAATGAATACCAAAAAGTTGAATTTGAAGAACACTTGGTCTGATAAAATCCAACAATACCCCTGCGTGAAAGATGATAGTAACTATTAGAATTAGAACGGTTAATAACAGTAATCCAAAGTTAATCATTATGGCCTCCTCTTAATCCAGACTAAGCATTCAACCATACAAGCTTACCCCAAGATTCTTCTTACGCATATTTGTTTGAAATATTGCTTTTTCCTCCAAAATGTTTTTTTGAATTTGGCACTATCTTCTATACTTCTACTAAGCAAACCTGCTTGTTGGCATAAATAAAAAGCAACCAGATATTTATCGGCTGCTTACTTGTTTTTATTAAACTCACGTTTCTCGTTAGTTCAATAATGGTATGAGTTATAAACGGCTCACTATTTCAATTAATTACACTTGTTTTAATACTATTGGCATCATTAATTTATCAACAATTCGTTCTATATAATGTGCATTAGTTGACTGATTTTTAGAGTGAATATTATACATAACTAAAGCAGGGCCAATATCTATAATTAGCTCTAAATCATCCTCAGTAATTTGATATTCTTTTACATAGGGTTTGAGAATCGATTCAATTGCGTTTCTGTAGCGCCAGTAAAAAGCATCACGCATACCTTGATCTAATTGTTCATTAACAGCATTACAAATTGCTTTCATTGCTTTCTGATACTTTTTATTATCTTGCTGAAATAACATAGAAAGCAAATCAATCAATTGTCCACGCAAGTCTTGATTTCTATTCAATTTCGTTATTGATATTTCAAGAGGACTCATCAAAGTGGCTGCTTCAATGACTAGTTCCATTTTAGAAGACCAACGCCTATAAATTGTACCCTTTCCCACTTTTGCTTTTATAGCAACTCCATCTATTGTTAATGAGTCATATCCGTTTTCTGCTAACAAATCTAAGGTTGTTTCAAGAATCACCTTATTACGTGACAAATCCAGAGGACGTCCTCTTTTTTCTTCTGTTTGGTGCTGTTTTTCATCTGACATAAAACATTTGACACCTTCCTATAGGCAGACTTTTTATTTTCATATTTAAGTATACCATTTTGATCATTACAATTCGATACTATTGCGTTCCGTAATTAATATTGTTATGATCTCTTTACGGAACTACACCGTTCCGTATATAAAGGTTTGGAGGAATCATACATGGCAACATCGAGAGTATTGATTATCGGCGCGTCTGGAACGGTCGGTTCTCAAGTAGTTAAAGAGTTAGACAAAAACAATGAGGGCGTCGTGCTCCGTCTTGCAACAAGTCGTCCGGAAGCCGCGGATAAGTGGCGAGCTGAGGGCCGTGAAGCTGTTGTACTTGACCTTAATCGACCAGAGACATTCGCAGAAGCTCTAGCGGGTGTCGACCGGGTATTTTTATTAACCGGTTACACCTCTGATATGCTGTTCCAAAGCAAAAAATTGGTCGACGCATCGGTCGATTCGGGCGTGAGTCATATCGTTCATCTAGGTGTATTCACTTCGCGTCGTGATCTTATACCGCATTTTAACTGGCATGACCTCGTAGAAACTTATATCGAAGCAAGTGGAATAGCTTGGACGCACTTGCATCCCAATGTCATTACTGACACCGTCTTGGCTACGGTAACAGAAACGAATTCTTTTACAGTCAACTGGAGTGACATGCCGCAAGGATGGGTATTTGCAGCAGATATTGCTGCTGTCGCTGCCGCCGTATTGCGGGAGGGTCCAGAGAAACACGGGGGAGCTAATTATTGGTTGAGCACGGAAGTACTGACGGGTCCAGAGGTCGCTGACATTCTAACTGCGGCATCAGGAAAGGAGATAAAGTGTAATGCACTCGATCCTGCTAGCCTGGAAGAGTATGTTGCTCAGATTAAAACAGTTCCTGAACGCGCCTACATGGAGAGCGCCATCATTACGATGAAATTAGCAGCGGCTGGCCAAATGACCGCTCAAACTGTTGTTCGAGATGACGTCTTAACGGTTCTGGGACGCCCTGGGATTACCATGGCGGAATGGGCGCGGCATAATTTTAATTGACGCGATAATTGATCCGGCTTTTGGAAGATAGCAAATGTCGATTCGGTGTATAGAACATGTCTTAATTCATCAAGCGATGACTAGTACCCTACCGTGCAACGTTTGGCTTAGATAATCCGTCCAATAAGAAGAAGAGACGGCTCAACCGTCTCTTCAGTTTGTCGGGAAACACGGGTCTCTTTCGAGAGTCGGATTTCTTTCGTTGCACAAGCACTCGTTTTTCCTCGACTTTCTATTAGCTATATCATAGGGATACACTTTAATAGATACCTGCCATCGAATCCCTCCATTCGACTAAACTAACCTGCCCAATAACTTAAAGAAAAAGCAACCGGTCTGTTGATCAGTTGCTTACTTGTTCTTCTTGAACTAACCGTTTCTACGTTAGTTGAACGAAGTCGATTTTACGCAACTTAACTTGACAACTAAGAAAGTAAAATTTCCATCTGTTACTTCCAAATAAGATTTCTTTGGGATTCAGGAGCCTTATAAAAAACTAAAGATATCTTAAGCATCAAATTTAATCTCTTTGAGCAATACGATAGTCTACACTAATTTTACCACCATTAGGCGTTGGTACAGCTTTAAATTTATATTTACTACTTAAGGAAACAACTGGAGCACTAATATGGCCACTCTTACCTGGTGCGAGAGTTTTTTTCTGATCGCCGTTAATTGTGATTTTCACGCTTACATCCCCAGTATTTTTAATCCAGAAGTTTACTATTGCCCCATTTCTCTTTTTTAATCGGTGTGTAGTCTGAAATTCAGTTCCTGATTGACTGCCACTTTTAGCTGCATAATCTTTCGACGAACTTTCAGTCGACTCCGCAAAAACAGGTATAATACTAGTTCCAGCAATTAGACAAACTACCAGAGAAGATGATACTACTCCTTTGAAAACGGACTTAAGATTCACGATCAAGCACTCCTTATGAAATCTATTTGTAACTATTCCGCCTTTAGATAATTACTTTTTTAAAATTTTCATGTCCTGTCTGTACACTCCTGTTTCCGTAGAGGTAGTTCGTAACGGAGTTTCTCTCTGCCTTCTTATCTAAACAACTATCGTTTCTACGATAGTTTAGCGCTACGCATGAGCCAATTTAGGTATACAAAATGCAGGTAGCTTTCCTAAATCAAAAAGCGATTTTATAAACAAGACATCCTCATGCTTGCCGAAGGGTTCTGCATACGCTTTATCAATAATTTGGTCTGGGGTGAAGTGAAACCGAATCTTCCTTGTTTGTTCCGTTGTAATCCGTGAAACCAACGCTTCAATGTATACCTCTTTGTCGCTAACAATATCATACAAATGCATCAAATCGCCTTCATGCTCAAAAACTATGATGGCATCGTCAGTGCGCGAATAATAAAGGCATTCGTGAAAAACGTTCAAAGCGTAAAATTGAAATAGCCCTTCGTTGTTAGTAACACCAAAATGTTTTGAAATTGGTTTACGGGAACTAAGCTTCTGTTTAATTAAATTCCAATGCTCTTTCGTGGAAACATCCAGTTTATCCAGTGATACCAGTGATAGTAGATTAGCTTTGGGTCCATCAGATATATTTAAGTGAAATTGGTGTTCAGGTAGGGTGGAGAATCCAAATTTGGGATAAAACTCGAGTACGGTTCTGTTCGCAAATAAGAAAAACAAGTCGCATGTGTCTTCGTATGTATCCAATACATTCTCCATCAGTTGTTTTGACAATCCCTTACCCCGATGCTCAGGATGAGTCATTACAGTTCCGATCTGAAGAGCCCGTTTGCATTCACCATTAATGACCAAGTTCATTTTACTTACTGAAACATTAGCAATTATCTCGTCATCGGCAACAAATGAATGGCAAATATAACGGTCGTCCCAAGCTCCCTTTTGGTACAATGATTCGAATTCAATACCAAATACTAGCTTGGAAAGTCGATTGAAGCTTGCTCGGTACCCGTCATGGTTTCTATAGTCATTACTATGTATTATCATCGAAAAGTGTGGTCCTTTCTAAGTAGAATAATGATTCATTACATGCTCCCCTATGTAATTCCCCGCAGAATATTCCCTTAACCAATCTACAGATAACATCTTTAGTTTACCATTAAAACCAAATTTAGGATTGTGAAGAATACTTATAATTCAACTAACCTGCCCAATAGCTTAAAGAAAAAGCAGCCAATCGCATTGATCGGCTGCTACTTGTGTTATTCAACTAATGTTTTACCGTTAGTTTAGCCACATGCATTTCACAAACTACTCTCTCAAAGCATAAATCAGTAAGATCATCCTCATGAACCCAAAAATAAATCCTTCCAACATCTCCCCACATAATTCCGGTTTTTTCTTCTTCCGAATCAATTTGTAGTAGTAAACGCCACTTTAATGCAGAATTAACAACCTTCTCATGAATATCCGAATTATTCAGATCATCCCAGCCGTACGGACCAACGGCTATTTCACAACTGACTTGCATATCACCTTGAATTTGATCAGGATGACCCATACGTCTGTTTACGTACCCTTCTTTTGACCAATGCTGTAAAAATGATTTCCAATACTTATCATAATGATCTCTGTTACCATTCCAGCCTAACCCCAAACTTTCCAAATAAGCTGACTCAGCAGTTGGTACAGATAGACCCGCCTCATATACAATAGGCATTTGAGCATGTTTCTAGTGTCTCAGGGCGAACTTTCGCTGGCGTAGGATTTAGATGGAATGGATCTCTTAGGGAACGTTACGAGGATGATATAGCGAAGCTTTTTAAGAGGCTGCAGAAACATAAGCCTAAAGCACAAGTTAATACACCAACAGACGAAGTACAGGTTACATCTGATAGTGTTGATATCTTAATCGATGAATTAATTTCTATGGATACTCTTAATAAACAGACAACAAGTAGAATTAATGCTGTTAAGCACTCTATTCGCCTGTTAGAGGAACAGATGACTCATGTAAGACAGCAACTAAGCAAACCTATTGCAGCCCCTGAAATAGACACTGAGGACATCAAAGCGTTGAAATTAATGTTTAAGAAGGCCAATGAAATTATGCAGCAACAAGAAAGCAAAAAACCAGCCATTTAGTAGGCTGGTTCTCTTTCATGAAATTTACATTTGATATTAATTATCTAGTTTTGTTTTGAGTTCGTCTATAGCTTCCTGGAGTTCTGCAATTCTTTGATCTAATTCGTACATCGTCTCATTAACGCTTTCTAGATTTTGAACATTTTGATTAACGTAATCACTTGCATCAGACAGATTAAAATCAATATCTGACATATCAATCCCTGTATCAAAATCTATATCTGACAACCCAGACAGAGCATCCTCTATACTTTGACTTACGGCGTTGTTGTTAGCATCTATCTCAGATAGATCATATATAAGCACTTCTTTTTTATCATTCAAATCATCAACTATTGCCTGAAGCGTATAAATTTCCTCTTCAATATTTAAATCATTATCGTTGTTATTATTGGCAGTGCAACCCGATAGAACAATAACAGACAATGCGAGTGCTGCAAGTTTTTTCAATACACGTTCTCCCCTTTTGAATCTCTATATAGTTTGTTGTGTTTACCAGAACTTAAGATTTTCTCCGTATCCTCTAACTTCATCATCCATTTTATCTATCTTTGTTGCATTCATTACTGAATCGATCATTTTCTCGATTATAAATTCTCCGGGCTCAAACTTACTAATATCGACAGTTAATTGAGTAATTGTTATATCTCCACTCATGACTTCAAAGGTAGCTGTATTCACCTCTTTAACTCTATCCTGTTGAAGGAAAAAATATATTTCGTTTAATGCGTGATGTACTGCTTTTCCTTTATCAAAATCCTCACTCATATGAATGACAACTTTTATGTGATCTAAATTATCCGTAACTTCTACTTCATTTGCGTAAATAAATATCGATGTGTCTATATCTTGAGATTCTGAGACAACCACTTCTTCTGTTTCTGTTTCTTCAACCAAAGTTTTAGTATCTGAATTGATTTCATCATCAGCAGATTTTGCATCTTCATTGGTTGTATTATCCTCAGTTTGAATAACTTCTTGGTGCTGATTCTGAATGGCTTCATGTTCCTTTTCTGCAGAGCAGCCTTGGATAACTAACACTAGAGATGCAATCAAAATAAAATGTTTTACATTCTTCATGTATTAAAGCTCCTTATTAGATGCCATGGCATTCCTTATACATGTCTTTTACTTAATAGTGATTACCGTTCTTAATCCGCCCTGGTGTAAAGTAACTTCGTAGCCACCAATCATTTTCACAGTTTTATACAAATCATCAGCAATATGCTGAAAATTCTCTCCATAATGAAAACCATCTAGAGCAACTTCTTTATTCTTATGTAATTCTTGAAGTAAATTAACCATTACAGGAATACTATTGTTTGTTGTAGCCATTGTATTTCTCCTCCTATTAGTTAACTAGATTTTTTCTTGTGATCCTGTTGGCACTCCTATATCTAGCATTTAATCATACAGTCGTTTCATATTATTCCTACTTATTATGTGCGTCAGTAGTATAGAAGAAAAGCTAAAATCGAAAAAATAACACTATATATGAAAATAATTAATGAATGTTTGTATCTGCCTACACTCTTGCTATACTTCAATTCCCTGAACGAAAAATAACCATAGGGTACTGCAAACAAAGGAAAATATAGATAAATAAATTCAGAATTATCTAGTACGAATAGAAAGACGACACTCATTAGAACAAAAATCACACCCACAATTATGTCTATAATTTTTATAAGTCTTGGTAGTTTTTCTCTTGCTTCCTCTTCTGCCGCCTCATTAATAGGTATGAATAACTTGTTAAAGAGAAGAATCATTCCTCCTACAACCAAAAACACAACAAGAAACGAAACTTTATCCAAAACAAGTCACCCCTCTACACAATTAATTGATATTTAAAAGTCAATCTGGTACAAATAATGTGTTAGATCTCCAAATAGAGTGCTACTAAAAACAAATTCCAAAATAAGAAGAAACAGAATAAAAATGATTAAAAACGAGATTCCTATTCCGAGACCTATCATTAAGTACTTATAAAAAACTTTCATTATAATATCCTCCATAATTCCAATAATAAAGGCTGATCAAGTTGACCAGCCCATATACTACCAATATACTACATTTCTTTGCTTCTAGTTAATTTTTATTATATTTCATCGCTAAACAGAAACAACTTTTTATTATATTTACCTATATAAATTAATCAGATATTTATTCTCTTCTTGATATCTCTTAGCTGCAGTAATTAAATCATATAACTGGCCATCATGATCTTGTACTTTCAATTGTCCATTGATAATCTTTCCACATCTATACATAACGATTTACCTGCCCTGTTATACGGTTATAGACCTCTATATCGTTGCCTGAGACCTTGAATTTACTAACCAATGAATATACGCTCTCCATGATGATGAAACTCATAGCGTGCTCACAGCGTCCCTGTTGTTGAATAGTATCCATTACCTCGTTACCCATTACCACTTCATATGTATTAAATGTAGCTGCTAGTTCGATATCATGAGTATAGATAAGTCCTTTTGTTTCTTCTCAGTCTGATCTTAGGTATTGCTTAGATTGGTTAGTGATTGTGTACATTTGTTACCCTCCCTCTATAGTCTTTCTAACATTTTAATTGATTCAGCCCAAAAGTAATTTACTAACCGAACTGCCTCCATTTTCAACTCCAAGGAGTACTGTCGAAAGGGTTGCCCTTTTTTAGCCATAAAAAATCCCCTCTGTTCAACAAGATTAAGTCCATCTTACCAGATGTCTTTTTTTTCTTGTCTACTAAAAGGGGATAATAGCGACCCTCAGGTGTTTTTCTTTGTCTCACGATTTAGAAACGTTATTAAAATCATCTATTACCATTCTACTTTTATTTTGAATTCATTTGGACAACCATAATTTCATCCTTATTTGCAGTCGTTTGAATGCCTGTATTCACATCCATAGCTGCAACCTCACCTATCCCCGAAGGAATGAGTACAGGAGTAATCGTAGACAGTCCAGCTTCTGAAATGTACTCCATATCGAATTCAAGTAGCAATTGGCCAGCTTTTATTGAATCTCCAGTCTGAATATGAGTTTTAAACCCCGATCCTTTAAGTGAAACCGTATCGATCCCTACATGAATCAAGAGCTGTACACCACTCTCATGTTCCAATATTAGTGCATGTTTACTTTTATTCATCAAATGTGCAACAACGCCGTCAAAAGGAGCATATACTTTACCTTCCGCAGGCTCAATAGCATATCCCTCTCCCATATGTTTTTGGGCAAAAGCTGGATCCGGGACAGATTCAAGCGGTATAGTCTTCCCAGTAATAGGTGATGGAAATCTTAGAGTGTATCCATCTTCTTTCTGAGCAGTGGTTTCTGATGTATTTGATGTAATAACACTACTAGTCGTTGTAGTTTTCTGAACACTCTCCTTACTTTGTACACCCTCCGAGATTGCCTCGATCTTGTCATCTTTATAACCGAACATCCAGGTTAATATGAAAGCAATTGCCATCGCAACAACGTTACATAAAATGTACAGAAACAGCTGATTATTTAAATAAAGCAGCGTTCCGGGAATAACGGTGATTGCCATTCCTGTTCCTGCCAAACCGAATATGGATGCCATGAAACCACCTACGGCTCCACCGATGAGTGCCATAACAAAAGGCTTCATATATCGTAAATTCACACCAAAGATTGCGGGTTCCGATATTCCGAGAAAAGATGAGAACGATGAAGGAAGTGCCAGTGCTTTTAGCTTCGCATTCTTCGTTTTTAATCCGACTGCCAAACATGCGGCACCTTGAGCGGCCATAGAACAGGTGATAATGGCGTTAAATGGATTCGAACCTGTCTTCTCGAGCAGCTGGATTTCTAAAAAATTGAATATATGATGCACACCGGTTACTACGATGATTTGATTGAAGAATCCGATAACGAGGCCTGATATTCCTAAAGGAAGATCTAATAAGAACATCGTTCCGTGTAGGACCCAATCCTCAACCGTATGGAATACAGGTCCGATTGCAAACAATCCAAGCGTTATGATGACAAGCAGTGTAATAAATGGAGTTACAATGAGATCAATGGATTCGGGTACCCTTTTTCTTAAGAATTTTTCGAATTTTGCTCCAAGAAAACCTACAAAGAATGCAGGAAGAACAGACCCCTGATATCCCACGATAGGAATTAATCCGAACATGTAAAGCGCTTCTTCTGATCCGTTAGCAACATTGTATGCATTGGGAAGAGCCGGATTTACCAACATGAGGCCAAGTACGATCCCAAGTACCGGACTTCCGCCGAATACACGAAATGCAGACCATGCTACAAGCGCGGGTAAAAAGGCAAATGCGGTATCCGTCAATACCTCAGTAAAAAGCAAGAAATTTGGGGAGATATCAGCAGCCGTTATTCCAAACAGCGCCAGAACTTGCTCTTGAGTAAGAAGTCCACGTAACCCCATAAATAAACCGGTTGCAACCAGGACGGGAATAATCGGGACGAAGACATCGCCAAATGTTCTTATGGCTCTTTGAAAAATATTCCCTTCTTTCTTCCCCTGATTTTTCACTTCTTCTTTCGAAGTACCTTTAATTCCAAGCTGTTCAACCTCATCGAAGATACGATTAACGGTACCGGTTCCAAAAATGATTTGAAATTGTCCTGCATTAAAGAATGCACCTTTTACCTTATCGATGTTTTCCACGCGGTCTTGATCGATAAGCTCCTTATCGTGGACCATTATACGTAGACGGGTAGCGCAATGGGCGAATGAGGCAACATTCTCCTTGCCGCCAATGGCCTCAATAACCTGTTTAGCTATCTCACGATTCTCAGACATGTAACACTGCTCCTTTTCTAGTTGGTTTACTATAAACCTTTCCCTTCCGCTGCATGAGGTAATGCAGGAACGGAATCTTTCCCGGTGGTTCTGAATACAGCGCTTTCACATAGCAAATTGCAGAATCTTCTGATTACACTCACTCAAATATCCAGTAGAGTTGCTTGTACTGTCCTCTTTGTCAAAAGCTGAAACACAAAAGCCTTAAATGCATCTCATGCCCCAGTGGTATCCTGGACAGTCACTTCAGCTCCTTGCTTTTAACCGATATAATCGCTTTCAAATGAACATGTTGCATAGAACTTATCACCAAATCAACAGAGCCAAAATGTAATCACTTACCGTTAAATCCTCCAAAGCGATGCTTCTAGTGAAACGGTGCCTCCGCAAGAGAAAAAGCGAATTTCCGTACTATCCGCGCTAGGAAAAATTCGACTCGTAAAAACTTCCTCTCCATCGTTAACAAAGACTTCCACAGAGGAGGTATCTACAAACAGTTGGAATTTGACTTTGTCAGCTTCTAATCGGCAGCGTCGTACACTTCCGTGGGCTGATTCGATAGGCTCACCGGACATAGAGCGATCTAGTATCACTTTCTTGCTCTGATGATCATACCACAAGACCGTTTTTTCATTTTTTCCTGCTCGGAACTCCACACCAAACCGCTGTGCATTCACATTCGTAAATTCACAAATCAGTTCATAAGTAGTACCAGTAAAATCCGGGTATATTTTTGTTTCATCTCTCAACAAGTCTTGAACATCTGACTGTTCTTTGCGTAACTGTTCTAGCTCGCGGACCGGACGCTGAATAATTTTGCCTTGATTAAGGATCAATTCCCTTGGCAGAGTTAAGCAATTCGCCCAGCCTTGATTGTCTGTTGGGTATTTTGATTCCGGGATTCCCATCCATCCAACTAAAATCCGGCGGCCATCCGGCGTTTTGGTTGTCTGTTGTGCGTAAAAGTCAAACCCTCGGTCCAGCTCTTGAAATGGGCCATGGTCGAATATTCTAGTTGACACATCAAGCTTCTCTCCAATGAGGTAACCCGATTGATAAATATTATTGAAATCATCAGCCTCAGGACTAAGACCTTGAGGTGAAAATAATAATACGCCTTGATTGTCCATTTCAAAGTAATCTGGACACTCCCACATATACCCGAATTGATCTAATTTTGTAACAATTTCTCCTTCAAATGTCCATTCGATTAAATCAGGAGAATGATACATTACCGCGCAACCCGTCATGTTTGTTCGTTGTGCACCGATTACACAATAATATGAGCCCTCACTTCCCCACACCTTGGGGTCTCTGAAATGCTCGGTGTATCCATCTGGTACCGAATCAATGACAGGACTGTTCTTTTTGATAATATTCCCCTCTGTATCCATTACAGCTAAATTTTGATACGGATGTCTCACCCACTTCTCATCACGTGAGTTCCCAGTATACATAAGATAGAGCTTGTCATCTTTCACAATACCGCTACCGGAATAAGCACCATGTGAATCGTAAGGTCCTCCAGGTTCTATCCCAATACCGACATTCTCCCAGTTAACTAAATCCTTCGATTTAGTATGATACCAATATTTCATCCCATGATAGGTTCCGAGAGGAAACCACTGATAGAATAAGTGGTATTCTCCCTGAAAGAAGGTAAAACCATTGGGATCATTAAGAAGACCGGTAAGCGGCTGAATATGAAATAACTGTCTCCATGGTGACTTTCCAACAAGAGCAATGAGATTCTCTACTTCTCCGGGAAAAGCTTGTTCAAGCTTCCTGTACTTTTCTTCCCTTGTTATTTTCATCTTATAAATCTCCACCTAATTAATTGAATAAGTTCTGAGTAGAACCGGTTCCAAAACAGAATAAAAAAAACGGAACCGGTTCCAAACGATTTTAAAAATAAGTTTCACAATTCGTTCTTGAGCAAGAAAATAATCATGAAACCGTTTTTTTAGAATTATAATGCAGGAAATTATTGTTTGTCAACGCTCTCTCGATCAAGCAGCGCGAAATCCATCATTGTAACGTCTTCAATTTCTTCCTCTCGCACCAGTTTTACAATATTCTGGGCAGCGCGCTTTCCTGCCTCTTTATATTGAAATTGTACCGTAGTTAAGGCCGGATGAACAATCTCAGTGACATCGTAGCCTCCAAATCCTGTGACGGATAAATTCTCAGGAATATCGATTTGTTTTACATTCGCTGCCTTCATGACGCCAAGCGCAATGTTATCCGTAGCACAAACAATAATGGAAGGATCATATTCCTCTAAAATATGAGCGGCAGTCACCATAGCTTCCGTCATTTTAAATCCTGTTTCATAATACTGTACATAACAAGAACTGCCTTCCAAGCTTTTTTTAAATCCTTCTTTTCTCCGGACGCCAACGGAAATGTCTTTTTCGGTCACGCCTAAATATGCAATCCGGCGGTGTCCTTTTTCAAGAATATGACGCCCCATCATATAGCCGGCCTTATAATCATCATGTATCAAGCTGTGAAGATCAGGATGCTGTTGGCCAACAAGCAGTACAGGAACCCCGCACTCTTTTACCGCTATCAGATGTTCATCCTTCACCTGGGCTGCAAGCAAAATGATTCCGGATACCTTCTGCCTTGCAAAATTGTAGATTGCCTCGATTTCTCTCTCAAAATCCTGACTCGTATTAGAGATTAACATGTGATAGTTAACGTTTCGCAATTCTTCATCGATGCCTATTAATGTTTGTGAGGATGCAAAGGAGTCCAATCTTGGCACTACTGTTCCTATAATATTTGTCTTTCTGGCCTTCAAGCTTTGTGCAAAGGTATTAGGAACATAATGATGCTCCTTAATGACGTGTTCAATTTTTCTGCGAGTGTTTTCGCTTACTGAACCTCCGTTCAAATAACGGGATACTGTACTCTTCGCTACGCCAGCAATCGAGGCTATATCTGAAATGGTTTTGTTCATTAATTATCCCTTCTTTTTACCTATAAATCTGCCACGAATAAATATAAATGATGATAACAGTATACTTGCTTTTTCTCCTATATGCGATCCCTTGAAATCTCCACGGCTTAAAAAAGTAACCGATCAGTTTGAACATTCATCGTGTTCGTAGAACTTTTTTTGAAATGGATTTAGTTCAATAATACAAAAACAACCCTAACCATAATTATAGCTAAGGCATAAAATTGATTCATCCAACTTGATCATGCATTATAACTTTCAATGAACATGACTGTGTTTGTTCGTATTGAAGTACCAATGCGTTGAAACCTGAATCTTTGTTATGTAAGTCGGCAACATCAGGCTGAACGACTTCCCAATGTTCCAATTTTGGGAACACAAATCCCTCCGAAACGTCTTGATATGCAAGCTTGAAAAACTTCATATACGTTTCATCTGAAATGTTAGCTTTCAAAGAAGTATACCCCTAAATTTACTCTGAAACTTGAAATATAGTAATATACCCATATCATGATAGATGTTAGGAGTGGACACTATACTAAAAAGTAAATCTCTGATCCTATTTATATTTGTTTGTTTTGTCCTAATCATGGGAGGGTGTAGCTTCATGGCTGATTCACGCAAAGATGCTCAAGCTGTTACCAAAGCTATGGAAGCAGGAAAAACGTATTTTAAAGAAAAATACGATCTCAACGTAGAATTTACGCATCACAAGTTTAATCCCCCCGATCTCGGGACGGACGTGGGGCTGTATGGACATTTGACAGAAGATACGGATACAGAAGTGTTTCTCCTTATAAACTACGAGACTTTTGAAGTCATCACTGTGGGAGTTCCCGAAGAGTTAATTGAATAGTAGGAAGGTAGCTGAGGCTCTTTTCTTATATCTGCAAAAAATCGATTTTTATGGAACACCACAAAATAGTTGGACATCAAAAAACAGGAATATAGTCACCCTATTCATCCCAAGTGAATAACGACTCAATGAACAGGTATAGGCTGTTGTTACTAGAAAAGTAAAAGTTGAATTTTCATGAATATGCCAAAGTAAGGTTGGGGCAATGAACGAGACATCTTCTTTGGTCTGTTAGCATGTTTTGATAAATGAAGCTCACTTCAAGGCGTCTAATTTGGGGTTGTTTGATCGGATGTTTATTTGTTCTTATTGAGTGTCAGATGACAAAAAATCAGTATTAATTAAGAACAAGACCATGTAAATGTACCTTTATTGAGGTAAACTACCTCTCTTCTACTTTCATTTATTTTCACAACAATAAAAACCACGAGCGAGCTTAATTTCAATTTCAAGAGAAAATGAATTGCTTCAATTTTTTACTGAAAATTTTGGTTGGATATAAATACTATGCACTAAGTTTATTTAGAAACTAATTGACGTTATACTAAAAAAGAGCGCTAAATTAAATTGGAAGGTGCAAAAACATGATTACAGATCAACAATTAGTTATAAACAATTTTGAAGAAAAGTTAAAAGTATTTACTCATGCAGTTAGTGGGGAAATTACAAGTGAAGAAGATTTCGTCATATCGAATACAGAAGTTCCCACTGATACATTCAATATAATTTTGCCAAAATCTCCAAAAATCAAAAATGCAGATAAGATTAGATGTGAAATCGATAATTTTTCTGTTAAAGGCTATCCCTTTAGTACTTGGATTGATGCACGGTTTTTAAATAATGATTGGAAAGAACTGATGCAAGAATATGACCTTAACGAAGCAGAGCGTAATGTAATGATGAAACTTGAAAATACCCTTAATGTTGGTCAAAATGATGCTCAACAGCTTATCATTACTCCTGTGAAAAGTAATGTTGATTTTATGAAATATAAAGAGGTTTTTATTAGCTTATTTGCAGGTTCACCAGAAAAAGATGCGTTAGAAAGTTATTTTAGTAAGTTTTCACAAGCAAAATTAGGTGCAGAAGTTCAAATGTTTATTGGATGCATAGATGAAATGACCGTATCTACTGGTCTATTAATAGAAAGTAAAGATAGTTATGGCATTTATGATGTGATGACAAAAGAAACATTTAGAGGCAAAGGTTATGGCAGCGAAATGTTTCAATTTCTTTTAAAACAGACAAAGGATAAACAAAAACCAGTTGTATTGCAGGCTTCAGATGATGGGAAAAACATCTATAAACGATTTGGTTTTATAGATGTAGGAGAAATGGTTGTATTTGAATAAAGTCTTTTCTTGAATGCGGGCGGGTATTAATCTCTTCTCAATCTGCGATATTCTGACGGAGAGAAACCGTTCCGCTTCTTAAACGTTTTGCTAAACTGGTAGACGTCTGAATAACCACATGCACTCGCTATTTCCGTGATGGATTCCCCGGTAAAGCGAAGCCTGCGAATGGCATGCTCATTGCGAAGTTGATCCAGGTACTCCTTGGGACTCTGCCCATACCGAGCTGCGAAGGTTCTGCGTATATAAACAGGAGAGAAACCTGTCTGCTCCGCCAATTCAGTAATGCGCAACTCGGCGGCGAATTCGGTATCCAGTTTCTCTTTGAATCTGCGAACAGCCGCCGTAATTTCTTCCTCACCGCTCTGTCTTCCCCCTGCTTCGGCCGCTTCATGTAACTCTTGCACCAAGCGATACCAGACGGATTTCACTCTAGCTTCTCGCACAAAATCCCCCGGAACCCACTCCCTTTCCGCTTCCCGAAACAGTTCTCCGATCTTTCCCATATGCTCACTCTTTAACTGTAGTAGAAATGGCATTCGCATCCGCTCGATAGGTTCTGGGATACTCCACTCATTCTCTTCAATTCTCCTTAGCGAAGCGCAATCGAAGAGCAACATCGTCATTCGAAGCGGATAAGCTTCAGAGGACTTCATATAAAGAGACAGCCCCGGCCAAAGGTACACTAATGTGCCTCGCTCTACTTCTACATCTTTATTTTCACAACGAAACACCCCCTTACCACTGTATATATAGTAAAACGTATGCCCTGATACTGTCTGACGAATATCCTCCCAGCCTGGCAGCGCCGGCTTGGCAATGACCCAATGTATATGTACCACCAAATTCCCCAAAGCATATTCCATGGTATTACCTCCTAACCTAATTAGTATCATTTATGATAAATGAATAGTATTGTTTTTGCCATTGTCGCTTTCTTGCTGCCAGTGCTAAACTCCGAACATAAAGACCATCATTTATTGATGATCTAGCATAAATTATTGGAGATGATGAATATGATACGGACATTTCAGCAGCATCGACTACGAGAATGTCAATTGCTTGATGGACTATGGGATTTCGTTTTTGACAATGACAATATTGGATTATCTGAAGAATGGCACACAAACTTCCCTTCCAACCATGATCGTGTACCCGTACCAGCCTGTTGGAATAATGAACTCGGCAAATATGATTACGAAGGAGTAGCGTGGTATCGAACTTGGATTACAGTTGAAGATAGCAGCCATCTGCGTTTACTGTTCCACGCTGTAATGGGTCATGCTGACGTGTACTGGAATGGACAACATTTGGGATACCATTATGGTGGATTTACTCCTTTTGATTTTGTAATTCCTAATGTCACTGCAGGAGTTCACGAGCTTGTTGTCCGCACAGATAGTACACTGGAGCATAATACTTTGCCCTACCATATTGTGGACTGGTTTCATTACGGTGGAATTATCCGCCCCGTAGAGCTTCAGCGCTTACCTGATGTCTGGATGGATGGGATGAGCATCACCTATGATATGACTGGAGATTCTAGTAGCGATGTCCAAATCCTGCTAAAGCTTCAATCCCTATCCGATACACCTGCAGAAGTACCTGTCACCATTTATCGAAACAATGAGATATTCTATTCTGACAGCGCTTACCTTCCTGCCAAAGGTAACATAGAACTCGTCGTGAAACAAAACTGGACAGATCTGAAGCGATGGGAAACGGAAGATCCTGTCCTCTATATGATTAGAGCAGTTGTCGGTAAAGATGATAAGACAGATCGAATTGGGTTTCGAACCGTAGAGACCCGCAATAAGAAAATTCTCCTGAACGGCAAGGAGCTATACTTGCAGGGCGTCAACCGCCATGAGGAGCACCCAGATTGGGGCTTTTCTTTTCCCAACAAATTGATGACCAAGGAACTTGACATTATCCTGCAGATGGGATGTAACACTGTACGTGGTTCGCATTATCCTCAGAGTGAATACTGGATTGATCTGCTGGATGAGCAAGGCATCATTTTCTGGAGTGAAATTCCGATATGGGGTGCTGCATTTCCAGCGAAGGAGACTGACGACCCGCTCTTCGTAGAACGAGCGATGACCATGATGGGTGAGATGATTGATCGGGATCTTCACCATCCCTCCATTCTATTCTGGTCTGTCCATAATGAAATTGATACACGCTCCGAACAAGCCTATGAGTTGTCTATTAAGATGACAGAACTCGTTAAGAGCAAGGATCAGTCAAGGCTCGTGACTTATGCCACTATGCATCCTATGACAGACATCTGTCTTGGACTCTTTGACGTCATTGGGATTAACTACTATGGCGGATGGTATTTCGGACATGCTGAATTCAAAGACATGCTTGAAGTCTTTCATGAGCGCTGCAAGGAATATGGAGCTGAGAACACCCCGGTGCTTATGACTGAATTTGGCGGAGCAGGCGTATATGGGGATTCCGGCTGGGAACCCCGGCTATTCAGTGAGGATTATCAAGCTGACCTGCTCGGCAAGTCGCTGAAACTCTTCCGAGCTGATCCGAAGATTAGCGGAACCTATGTATGGCAATTTGCAGATACAAGGGCTCAGCTTCAGAGTCATCTCCCCCATTTCAGAGACCGGGCTCGATCCTTCAACAACAAAGGACTTGTCAACGAATATCGCAAACCAAAGCTTGCCTATCGTGTAGTCAAGGGGATTTACACAAACCATAATGATCCTTACGACTGGGGCTCCACATTGAGCTAACTCACCTGGGGCTATCTCATCAGGGATGGCCCCACCATATGAAGATGCGTCATTTCAAATTGCTGAATATAACTTTTGAGAGGGGCGATTTGTTCATGTTCATGCACGCACGAAAGATGAGAAGGTATGCCGCTATCTTCACGATGCTGGGACTGCTTACAACTACACTTGCCGCATGCAGTGGAGGCGGATCGGAGTCGACAGGACCTGCTGGAAAAGAGCAAAATGAACCATTAAAGAGTTTAACCTATTGGGTGGATTTGTTTCCCGATGCTGCTGCCATTATGAAGAGTTATGGAGAAGTTACGGCCTGGAAGGAGATTCAGGCCAAAACTGGGGTTGAAGTAAATTTTCAGCACCCTGCTCAAGGTCAACTTGGTGAACAATTCAATCTAATGGTCGCATCCAATAAGATGCCTGATGTTGTGGATTATGGATGGAACGCCTACCCCGGTGGAGCACAAAAAGCAATTAGAGATAAGAAGCTAATTCCACTAAATGATTATTTGGAGCATGCCCCCAACTTATCCAAATTGCTAGACGAGAATCCGGAATGGAGAAAAATGGCTTCTACAGACGATGGAGATCTTATTGGCTTCCCGTTCATTCGTGAAGATGTTACTCAACAGGTGTTCCTCGGACCGGCCATACGTAAGGATTGGCTGGATAAATTGAATTTGTCTGTACCAGAGACAATCGATGAATGGTACACCGTTTTGAAAGCGTTTAAAGAACAGGACCCGAACGGAAATGGAGAAGCGGATGAAATTCCGATTCTCATACCGGCTGGAGAGTTAGCCTTTGCTGGTGCATTCGGGACACCTAACGATTTCTACCAGGAGAATAATACCGTCAAATACGGGCCGATCGAACCTGGTTTTAAGGAATATTTGGCCACAATGAACAAGTGGTATAACGAAGGACTGCTCGACAAGGACTTCGCGACAACAGATGCCAAAATGACAGACGCCAAAATAACCGGCAATCAGGTAGGTTCGACGGTAATGTTCCTGAATGGTGGAATCGGTAAATACATGGATTTAATGAAAGTGAGCCAACCGGATTTCCAAATTGTCGGGTCCCCTTATCCGACTTTAAATTCTGGAGAACAGCCCGTATTCGGGCATATGGATAACCCGGTTACCGGTATCTTCGCAGGCATCACCGGAAGTAACCAGAACGTAGTTGAAACAGTAAAATTCCTGGATTACTTGTACAGTGATGAAGGCAAACTCATCGTGAATTTCGGGAAAGAAGGAGAAACCTACAAATTAGTTGACGGCGAGCCTCAGTATACGGATGCGGTTTTAAATAATCCTGACGGACTGCCGATTTCCCAAGCCTTTAGAAAGCACATTATGGGTGCTACATCTGGTCCTTTTGTGCAAGATGTTCGTCACACGAAGCAGTATACGATCAAGCCGGAACAGCAAGAGGCCATGAAGTTGTGGTCCGGTACTACTCAGGAGAAGAAAATGCCTCCTATTACGATCGCTGCAGAAGATAGTAGTCGATATTCCTCGATTATGACTGATTTGAATACATTTAAAGACGAAAAGATTCTGAAATTTATTATGGGTACAGAGACGCTAGATAATTTCGATAATTATGTAGAAATGCTAAAAGGTTTAGGTATTGATGAAGCGATACAAATTCAACAAGAAGCTTTAGATCGATACAACAGCCGATAAGTATTGCTCTGCTAACAATGCCGGAATAGGGCGTGAAGACCCCTTACCCTATTCCGGATAATCGGGAGGAGAATTCATGCCTGAATTAAACAAAAACTTTGTGCAAGAAGTAGCCAGAATGCCGGTGGATCGCAAACGAACGATCATTAAGAGAGACTTAATTCGTAATCGTTATATTTATTTGATGCTTATTCCCGTTATTGTTTACTATGGCATTTTTCATTATGGTCCGATGTATGGGCTGCTCATTGCATTTAAAGACTTCGGTATAGCCGTTGGTGTGTGGGATAGTCCTTGGGTCGGTTTCACCCATTTTCAGAACTTCTTTGAAAACCCTTACTTCTGGCGACTTCTCCGAAATACTTTAATGATTAGCTTCTATGAGTTGATGTTTGCATTTCCTGCTCCTATTATCCTGGCTCTATTACTCAATGAAATTCGACTTATTCTCTTCAAACGAATCATACAGACGATTAGTTATCTCCCGCATTTTATTTCCATTGTGGTCGTTGCCGGAATGCTTGTCGACTTTGTTGCCCGTGATGGATTGATCAATAATATACTTGGCTTTCTTGGAATTGAGCCGATTGCTTTTCTGCAAGATCCGGGGTGGTTTCGCTCGATTTATGTATCCTCTGGTATCTGGCAAGGGATTGGCTGGGGTTCTATAATCTATCTGGCCGCAATGTCTTCAATCGATCCTACGCTGTACGATGCCGCTCGAATTGATGGTGCAGGACGCTGGAAGCAAACCCTGCATATTACAATCCCAGGCATTATGCCTACCATTGTAATTCTACTTATCCTGAATATAGGATCCATACTTGCCGTGGGAAGTGAAAAAATCATACTGCTATACAACCCGCTTACTTATGAAACCGCTGATGTTATTTCGACCTATGTATACCGAAAAGGTATCCTTGGTGCAGATTTTGGGTATTCCGCTGCAGTAGGCTTATTCAATTCTGTCATCAGCTTCATTTTACTTGTAGTGGCCAATACCATTAGCAAGCGTGTAAGCGAACATAGATTGTGGTAAAGGGGACGTGAATAATGACATATAAACGTTCTTTGGGCGAAATTGTATTCTCGTGGTTTAATACCTGCTTTATGCTGTTACTCTGCTTCGTTACACTATATCCTTTTATTTATATCCTGTTCGCATCTCTTAGTGATCCTACGGAAATGGCTCAATTTCGTGGTATGCTGTTCTCACCTTTGGGATTTAGTCTGGATGCCTATAAAGCAGTTTTGGAAAACCCCATGGTTACAACAGGTTACCGGAATACGCTATTCTATGTGATTGTAGGTACAGCTATCAACTTAATTATGACAACGCTCGGTGCTTATGCCCTTTCCCGTCGTAATGTTTATTTCAAGAACCACATTATGTTTTATATTGTCATCACGATGGTGTTCAGTGGGGGGCTTATTCCGTCTTTCCTGCTAGTTAACAATCTTGGAATGTTAAATACACCATGGGCACTTCTCTTACCAGGAGCAATCAACTCCTTTAACTTAATTATTATGCGAACCGCATTTCAAGGCATTCCGCCCAGTTTGGAAGAATCAGCACGCATCGATGGGGCGAATGACTGGGTTATAATGGTCAGGATCATTATCCCTCTATCGATGCCCGTCATTGCCGTTATGATTTTATGGTACGCTGTCGGACATTGGAATTCGTATTTCAGCGCTTTGATTTATTTACGTGACCGGGAATTATTTCCTCTTCAGCTGGTGCTTAGAGAGATTCTAATCTCCAACAGCACAGATAGTATGATGACAGGTGCAGCGACCGGCGATCGCATGGATATCGGGATAACGATTAAGTACGCGACGATCATTGTGTCTACATTGCCGATCTTAATCCTATATCCGTTTTTGCAAAAATATTTTGTGCATGGCGTTATGATCGGTGCGCTCAAAGAATAATGAATTGCTGTTTTAGAGGTTGAACAAAATACGGAAACACCTTGAGATCAGCTTTGCCTAAGCGTGATACATTCAAGGCACTGATGCAATAAATACATGCTATTTGGTTCAACAAAAATGGAACAGTTGCCAATCGGTCAACTGCTCCATTTTTGTATTTGGCTAACGTTTCCCGTTAGAATTCCTGTAAAACGAGGAATTTGGGGTTTGAATAAAAATGCGCGCCTCTGTACGATGGGAGTACACAATATGATTACCGAACCATCCCTAACGAAAAATGGAGCAGCTGCCCAACGGCAAACTGCTTCATGCTGTTATTGACCTAACGTTTTTTCGTTAGCTGAATGGTCTTCAGGTTGATTCCATTTACCTTTTACTAAATAAAAAAGCGGCAGAACATGCGACTTCTGTTGTATATATGTTCTTACCCTTCGACATTAGAAGTTGATACTATCATCTACAATTTTCACATCACCCTTAGATAATGCATCTGTAAGGAGATGCTCCTTAAATTTAATTAAATCTTGTCCTAAATTAGTATTACTATCTTTATCAACACCGATTTTCCCTTGTTTGATTAACAACTGACCAAGGTTCTGTAATGTTAGTTGTTCTTGGTATTCTGAAGGAGCATATACAGTCCAATACTCTTCTTCTGTTAGACCTCTTAATTCTATAAAATTTTTCTGAGTATCCTGTACTTCTATACTTTGTGTTGCCAACAGAGCACGCATTTTTTCTGCTTCTTTTATTCCTTCCTCATATGTTGCAGTAACTCCTTCATCATCAGCTAATTCTAAGAATAACTTATCAACCACAATTTCTTTAAGTAATGTAGATTCATCTATTACAGGATTTGCTTCAACTAATTTGTTAGCTTTTAAATTTGCCAACTCTACATTAGTCACCTTGGTATCTCCAATCTCAACTAATACTTTATCTTGTAGTTGCTTATTTGACTCAAGTTGAGATTCTACTTTTCGTATTGAATTTGTGAAAGGATCTAATGCTGAAGAGTAAATAGCACCTAAAGTTAAAGCACTAACAACACTTAAACTAAAAATAAATAAATTCTTCTTTTTCATACAAATCCTCCTTACCAATCAAAATTCACTTTAGTTATAGATCTATTAAGATAGATTAAATATTCATTCCTCACACATCATACACCCCGGTCCATTTCCGGAAAGATCCCTGAGCTAATAGATAGTCACATCTAGTTCCGTCCGATTAAGATAAGCGAACCGAATCTGTAAATTTGGTATGAATTCCCCTCACCTTTTACACACCAATATAGATACTGCTTTATTAGGGAAGATACGAATTGATGATTAATTATTATCTTGTCTAGCTTTAACCAATCGCGGTATTTTTTTCTCGTAAACAGATAATACTTGTGAAATTAATTTTTCGCTTGGAATCTCGTTATCTTTCAAAATAGCATATATAAGGTTCAAGAAAGTCTTCGCATCTTGTTCAGTTAATTTTTGAATAGATTCCATTGTGTTATCATTCGAGAAATTTCCTTTTTTCGTCTCCATAACTATCCTCCATGCCTATGTTCATTTGTTCTTTCTACAATAGCTATGTCCCTTAGATATAACGCTTTCGATGATTAAAAAGTTGAATTAATCTGCCTAAAGTAGCTAAGAGAAAAAGCACCAGTCTATTGATCGTTGCTTACTTTAAAGCGAGCATCTGTGTTCAACTAACCTTTTTCGTTAGTTTAATTGGTCATTAATCTGTTTAAGATGATGAATATCATGCTCAATAAATATCTTCAAATACTTATCAACTGTAAATTGTCGTTTTCCTTTGCCGATTGTGAACTTTGCACTGCTCTCGATTTCAGATATCTTTTCAATCAACAGCTTTCTATTTAGAACAAATTCATCTATTAAAGAACGAGTTGTTTCGAAAACACTTATGTATTCAATGGCCTCTTTATTATGCGAGTCGTGATCTGGGAATGCACTTAACTTTCCACCATCATTCATAAATGGAACATGTCTTTCTAGAATGAACTTATCCCAATAAAGTAGGTGGCCTATAATCTCTCGGATAGACCATTTACTCTCACTAATCGGTTCAAGAAATTGCCGATCATCGATCTCTTTATACTTCACTAGTTCTTCTATAATTTTTTCATAAACCGAAGCAATTTCATTGCCCATAATGAACCTCCATTCTTTATTTTGTTATGTAAATTTTACCTAACAAAGAAATTTATGCAAAGAACATTTGTTCTTAATATTATTTGTAGGGCTTTAAAGTAACCTACCGGTTAACTTAATGAAAAAGCAACCGATCACATTGATCGGCTGCTACTTGCGTTATTCAACTAATGTTTTTTCATTAGCTTAATCATTTTAGTTTGTATTTCCTTTGTAAGATATGTACCAATCGATTAAGTCAGAGCTGAATTCTTTGTGTTTTTTTATAAACTGTTCCCTGTAATCATTAGATATAGAATCAATCCCCATACTAAAATGATCGTCGAGTTCATGAATGATAAATTCATAAATTTCATTTTGACTTTTCCCTTGTTCTAATAAAACAATTAATAGAACTGTAATGCAGTCATATTCATCATCAGGTGCTCCACTGCCAACGAGACCAATTGGGTCCCATGTATTTATAATAGGTAATAGTTGTGTATAATGCTTGTTAAACTTCTTCTTCAGCGTTTTAATTTGAGTATTAGAAGGATGTACCCACATAAGCATCATCACCTTTTTATGGTTGGTTAAATTATCTTTTGGTTTTATATTACGAATTAAGACTCTATCTTTATTTTCTACGCCTTTAATGGAATAAAGTTCCATTAATATTTAGTGGACACACTTCGATAGGGACTTCGATCCAAATAAAAAAGAGCAGCCAAATAAATCTGACCCTTCATTTTTAACCTATCCAATTTTAACCTTCTAACTTATTTTAGATTTTGATATACTAACAAACACATCAGGTATTCACTGGAGGATAGCATGCAAAAAACTACACAAAGTAAAACAAAGAAATTTAGTATTATTTTATTATCTATTTTAGTATTGCTGACCTGCTACATAATATTCAATCAAGTACATTCAATAGCTTCTGTCACTCTTAAGTCAGTAAACGAGGATTCTCTAATTGTATCAAGAGGAGATCGCGATTTAAAAATAAAATCGCCAGAAATTATTACCACACTTTTAGAAGAAGGTAGAGAATACATTGTTACCTATAATACATACCCAATAATAGGATCTTTCTTGAAAAGCATAGAGCTTTCACCTTAACAAACTGATATGGTCTGTTTTTCCCCATAATACAAAAACGAATCAATCATCACCTTTTCAGGATCAAATCAATTCGTCTCTGTACGATAAACCGCATATATTCTGTTACACATATGAATATATCAATGTATAGTCCATATTCAATTCTAAGCCTAAATTACATATAAATTCCCAATCATTTTAACTAACCATAACCCCTTTAGCTTTCAAAAAAATGGAGCAGCTGCCCAGCGGTACACTGCTCCATGCTGTTATTGAACTAACATTTTTCCGTTAGTTCAAATGAGTAGTTCATTTTTTTAATTGAGTAATTTTTCTTAGAATTACTGCTGTACAGACAGATATAACACTAGCTAAGTATAAAAGAGCGTATGCTATAGCAGCATAATATGTCAGTTCAGCTTCAATACCGGATCTTGTAAGAACTAAAATAATGGCAAAGCCAACAACAAAAACGACAATACCCAATAGAGTATTTTTAATAACTTCTTTCATAAATTCACCTCCTAGGTTTATACCAGTTCCCAGCTACCTATACTAACCCGAACAGCCTAATCGACTGTAATCTTATTTATCTAAAGTTTTATGTACGCTTATAGTCCAACGGATTTATATAGAAGATCCCATCGTCCGACAAACTTTTTCTTTTATTTATTTTCTAAGTGGCTCAGTAATTTTGAGATTTTTAATATAATTACCTCTTATAAAGTTATGGTAATACGTAAT
>NZ_JACSQL010000008.1 GCF_014836635.1 Paenibacillus gallinarum
TTGCGGACGTGGCTCAGCGGTAGAGCATCGCCTTGCCAAGGCGAGGGTCGCGGGTTCGATTCCCGTCGTCCGCTCCAATATTTACGGCGCCATAGCCAAGTGGTAAGGCACAGCTCTGCAAAAGCTTTATCCCCAGTTCGAATCTGGGTGGCGCCTCCATTTTTTATAAGCGGGAGTGGCGGAATCGGCAGACGCACAGGACTTAAAATCCTGCGGTAGGTGACTATCGTACCAGTTCAAGTCTGGTCTTCCGCATATCTAGTCTGTGCCCTAGCTCAGCTGGATAGAGTATTTGACTACGAATCAAAAGGTCCGGTGTTCGAATCTCTTAGGGCACATACTATAGAATAAGCCGGTGTGGCGGAATTGGCAGACGCGCGCGACTCAAAATCGTGAGGGAAACCGTGGGGGTTCGAGTCCCTTCACCGGCATAGAAAAATAAGGGTTATATTACTGAATTCAGTAATATAACCCTTATTTTATTTTCATATCATAAGTTAATGTTATGAATCATGTAAGTTTGTGGCGTGGTTGGAACCTGAGGAAGTAAATAGAGCTTGAATAGACCTATAGGTTTTTATAAGGCTAAATCCGTTCGTCGATCTGAGGTTTCAGTTGACTTATACTCATGGATTACTTAAGGGTCCGGGATGATCCCCGACCTGAGTCTAGGATAAAGAACCGTCCGGGGTCCGTTTTATAAATCGCGAAAATTACCTAAAATAAAGACATGAGAAACACGTAGTACACAAAAGAGGCGGTGATAACAAATTATGAGGTACACGAAAGAGAAAAACTTGGCCATCATTCTGATCGCCATCGGAGCATTATTGTTACTTGGTAAATTTATTCCTTTTCTCGGATTTATCTCTGGAACGATTATGAGCTACCTAATACCGGTGATTATGATTGCGATTGGATATTACGGTATTAAAAGAGGGAATGCGCTTTTTGGTTACATCATTCTGATTATCGGCGTACTTTACTTGCTCAGTAAACTTGCATGGCTTATCGGACCGCTTCTTGCAATTGGACTTATCATCTTCGGTATATCCATGTTAAGAGGTAGAGGAGTAAAAAGGTATTAAGGAAAGAGCAATAGAGAAAAGGGAGGTAAACAAGAATGAGTGTGTTTCGCCGAATGCGGGATATAACCGCAGCTACGATTAATGAACATTTAGAACAAAGTCAAGATCCTGTGAAAATGATCGACCAATTTCTTATGGATACAAGAAATGAGATCGGTGAGGTAGAAAAACTGCATGCGCAGTATTCACGTCATACAAGACAATTGAAGCAGCAGGTAGATGAAGCCAAAGCGATGATCATCAAACGAGAAGAGCAAGCACTGCTTGCACTCAAAGCAGAAGAAGATCATCTTGCTAAACTGGCTCTACAAGAAAAAATGCTATATGAAGAAAAATACAACCAATATATCGGACTTTATGAACAGAGTAGAGACGCATTAACGGAGCTAGAAGAACAACTGGATCAATTAAAGACCGAATACCAAACCGTCTATAGCAAACGTCAGTACTACTATGCACGAATGCAGACGATTCAGCTCCAGCAACGAATGAACGAACGAGCGGGCAAAATGGGAGGCACTCAAATTCCAGGTATGTTCGGAAGACTTGAGGATCGAGTCTCAGATCTGGAATATGAAGCAAGAAGCCTTCGTGAGCTTCGTCGAGGCGAGCAAGAACGCAATTCATTACAGCATTCCGTATCTGACTTACTTGAAAGAGAGCTTGCAAAGCTTAAGAAAAAGTTGGATTCCGGAGGAAAGGAGTAACTATATATGAGTAAGCTATATCGCTCTAGACGTGATAAAAAAGTAACAGGATTGCTTGGCGGTTTATCTCAAACGCTAGGTATGGATTCAACTCTGGTGCGGGTGATCTTCATTGTAGTCACATTCTTTACAGGTGTACCGATCTTCCTGTACTTTCTTGCTGCACTAGTTGTACCGAAAGAACCTTTCCCTCCTTATGATCCATATGCTCCAGGACCTGGAATGGGAGGGTACCCTGGCGGAGGATTCTCTAATCCTCAAGGCTATGACTCACAAGGTTATGGAACTCCTAGAGACAATCGTTATAACAGCAATCGTTTTGATAGAGGATTCGGGGCTCCAAAAGAAGATCATTTGGACTCCATGATGGAAGATATCGAGAAAAAAGCATTGAAAAAAGAAAACGAAGAACTACGTAAAAAACTATCAAAGTATGAGAAGGGAGAATTATAAAATGGGAGTATTTAAAAGAATTAAAGATATGACAAAAGCGTCGGTAAATGAGGTTCTTGATAAAGTAGAAGATCCAATCGTAATGCTTAATCAGTACATTCGGGATATGGAAGCAGAGATTCGTGAAGCAGAGGTTACGGTTGCAAAACAAATGGCTAATGAGCGCCGTATGAAACAACGTTTGGAAGAGGCAGAGCGTCTTGGTGGACAACGTGAAGCACAGGCAGAATCTGCACTTATCAATGGTCAAGAAGAAGTAGCACGCAAGCTGCTGGAAGAAAAAATTTACTACGATCAAAAAGTATCTGAATATCAGAATCTGCATGCTGAATCCGAGACTCAAGCGAAAGAACTTGTACAACAACTGCATGATATGAAAGATGAGTTCTACAAAATGCGTAACAAACGTAACGAGCTTGTATCTCGTGCCCAAATGGCAAAAGCAAGAAAGCAAATGTCCCAAATTAACAGTGTTCATTCCATTGAGAGCGGCAATGCATCATTAGGATTCCACCGTATGGAAGAAAAAATTATGCAACTCGAAGCAGAAGCAGATGTAATGCGTGTACCTTACAGCTCCAGCTCATATACTCCTAATTCTGTAGATCAAGAAAAACAATTTCAAGTTAATGAGCAGCTGGAAGCATTGAAAAGTAAATTAAATGGAAAAGCTTCAACTTCTGAAGCTCCAAAAGAATAAACTACCCAATGTATCATAGGATATGATATCCTAAGTATCGTGGAAAAGCCATACGGAGTTCATCCTTCGTATGGCCTTTTTACTGAAAGAACATGAATTGTAGTGCGGGATATTACTCTTAGCTTTTTTGCATGTGAATTGATGATATACATAATACGGATGAAACGAGAGGCAACTCTTGTTATCCAATAAAAGGGGGTGTGACGAATGAGTAGAGGAAAGTCGCTGTTTGCTGTTCTGGCAATAGGGATTGGCTTAATGATGTTGCTAGGAAGATTCTTGAGTTTCTTTACTATCGTTGCACTGCTCTTATTGATCTTTGGATATTACAAACACAAGTCAGGGGACATCAAAAAAGGTCGTACTTTGATGTGGGCAGGAACAGCAATTATTATTCTAGATAATCTCATCCTTGTGGTAGGAATAATGTTGATTTCACTCGGTGTGTTTTATTGGAAAGGTCGTAAAGTTCAGCCGCGCGAAGGATATATAATTAATCAGAACTTTATGTCTAATTATGCATGGGATCAAGCACCTTGGATTCTTCGGAACACCAGTATATGGCATGTTATAGGAGAAGTAGATGCTGATCTTTCTCTTGCACTTCCTGAAGAAAAAGAAACGGTCATTTATTTACAGGGTGTGATGGGTGATATTGATTTGTCGATCCCTGAAGATTACGGTGTAGAAATTGAAGCATTTGTGCTATTCGGAAGACAAAAGTTTGGAGATGACCAGAAAAGCGGCGGAATGAACAGATTGGTTTATCAATCCCCTGGATATGCCGGAAGTGAATACAAAGTTAAATTTGTAATTTCCTATTTAATTGGAGACCTTGATGTAAAACTAACGTAATACTATCTATAGGAGGGGAGGTTCCGGATGCATTCCGAAAAGACAAAAAATATGGTGACTCGCGGCATGGGACAGGGCATTTTGTTTTCTGTATTGCTAGGGGCTGTCATCATTTACATTCTTTCATCTTATGGCTTTCTAACTCCTTGGTCGACATGGGATCGATGGATTCCGTTCGGAGCAACTCTCGTATTATTGTTAGTAGGTGTGGGTGCTTGCTACGGATTCCTTCAAGCTTATCGAACAAAGGTGAAACTAGAGAGGCTTCGGGAGACATTATTGCAGTGGGAAAAAGGCAGTGTGATGAGAGCTGTTCCTGAGCTAGGAAGTGATGAGATCGGGAGACTAGGGGAACAACTTTCTCGTATCAGTAAAAAGTGGGAAGAACAAGTGAGTTCTTTACAGCGCTTGTCGACGAATAATGCACAGCTTGCAGAGAAGGCTCGGATCTCCGCTATCGTGGAGGAAAGACAGCGACTCGCTCGAGAACTGCATGATGCGGTATCTCAGCAGCTTTTTGCTATCTCGATGACGGCTACGGCAGTCGGCAGAACACTCGACAAAGATTTTAATCGTGCGAAGAGACAAGTGGCGCTCATCGAAGAAATGTCAGCTGTCGCACAATCTGAAATGAGGGCACTTTTGCTTCATTTGCGGCCTGTATATTTAGAAGGGAAACATCTTGAGCAGGGCCTTAGAGAGTTAGTAAGAGAACTACAAGTGAAAGTCCCTATGGAAATATTGTTTGAGATGGATGAGAATATTCATTTGGTAAAAGGAGTGGAAAATCACCTCTTCCGCATTATTCAGGAAGCCATGTCTAACACGCTTAGACATGCAAAAGCAGAAAAGATGGAAATTCGGATTCTGCGAAAAGATCAGGCAGTAAAGGTCGTCATTCGAGACGATGGAGAAGGTTTTGAGTTAGATGATAAAAAACAGGCCTCCTATGGCCTTTCTAATATGCAGGAACGTGTTAACGAAATTGGAGGTTCTATTCTTTGGATTACAGCACCAGGTAAAGGAACAAGAATAGAAATAACAGTTCCTGTGATGGATAAAGAAAGTGAGGTAGCACCAGGTTATGGAAGATGAATTGATGGAGAGAAATATCAAAGTGCTTTTGGTCGATGATCATGAAATGGTACGAATTGGTCTTGCTGCAGTACTGGATACCGAAGAAGGGATTGAAGTGATCGGAGAAGCAGGTAGTGGAGAAGAAGGTCTCCGGCTTGCTAAAGAGTATAAACCTGATGTGGTACTGATGGATCTCGTGATGGACGGGATGGACGGAATTGAAACCACTAGAGAACTGCTTAAACTACAGCCTGATTGCAAAGTTATTGTGCTTACCAGTTATCTAGACGATGAAAAGATGTATCCAGTTATTGAAGCTGGAGCATTTAGTTATTTACTCAAAACGTCACGTGCTACAGAAATTGCAGATGCAATTCGGGCAGCGGATCGCGGGCAGTCTGTACTGGAATCACAAGTTGCATCCAAAATGATGAATCGCTTTAGACAACCTCCTGCGCAAATGAAAGCACATGAAGATTTAACGGATCGCGAAATGGATGTCTTACGATTGCTCGCTCAGGGTAAATCTAATCAAGACATTGCAGATACGCTAATCATTGGGATCAAGACAGTTAAATTTCATGTGACCAACATTTTAGCAAAACTCGATGTAGATGATCGTACACAAGCCGCCATCTATGCTTATAAGAATGGATTAGCAGAATGAACATACACATATGTAAGGTGCGATTCTTGTCTTCGTAAGGAAGAAAAGAAACGCACCTTTTTAAATTCAATTAAGAGTTTAGTAAAGAGCAGTTAAATCCAGATTAGATAAGGAATAACAAAGCCAGAGCTGTTAAACCTAAAGCCCAGCCCCATCCAGCTCCCCATCCGCCTCCATAGCCGTAACCGCCATATCCGCCGTAAGGATAAAAACCTTTGATCTTCGCGTTTGGTTTACGTTTCTTTTTCTTTTTTGTCGTTTCTGTTTTTGGATTTGTCTCAAGGATGCTGGATTTGTATGCTCGGCATGGACGATATTGATTACGGCGTTCATCTGCAACGAAGATGTGTGTATTATTGCATGCTTTAAGTCTGCCGAAAATACGCCGGCCGTCTTTTGTTACCGCACAAACCATCTTTCCACAATGGCGGCTTAGTACCTCTGGAGTTAAAGGGTTGACAGGATACATATAGTACACCTCTTCATTAAATAAGATAGTAGTCAAGATATTTATATTCTTACAGAGTTAAATAGGTTTGGACGATGGACTAAGCGAGTGAAAATAACTCTGCTTGGAAGGATTAAGTACGCCGATCAAGGTGAATATTAAAACAAAGGCATCAAAGTGAAGGTTTGATGAATGTTTATTGAAAGTAAAAGATTAGCAGAGAAAGTTCGTAGCTTTCGAAGGAACACTTATGCTAAAATGTCTTCAACATAAATGACTTTTGCTTATGTGGAAAAGGCGATAGTCCACTTGAGACACATTTTAATATACTAAAAAATCTATGATATATAGGGGAAAGAAGGGGCCATGAATACTAATCAACCATTGGAATCACTCAAGACTTCGGGTGCCGTATTTTTTATTTTTGGTGCTACAGGAGATCTTGCTCGGCGCAAGCTATTCCCAGCCATTTATAGTTTGTACCGCGAAGGGAAATTAGCACAGGATTTTGCAGTTGTCGGTTTGGCACGTCGCCCTCGTACACGTGATGAGTTCCGACTTGATGTACATACATCCATCCAGGAGTTCTGTCGTTATTCCTGTGATTCAATTGAAAGTGAAGAATGGACAACATTCGCAGAGCACTTCGAGTATCAATCTCTTGATATTAATAATGTCGATGGTTTTCGTGAGCTGAGTGTTCTGACTGAGGAACTAGAAACGAAGTTTGATATTCCGGGTAACCGTATGTTCTACCTTGCCTTGGCTCCTGAGCTATTCGGCAGTGTGTCCTATAATTTAAAAGAGGGTGGACTTCTAGAGAGCGCAGGGTGGCACAGACTTGTCATTGAGAAGCCTTTTGGATATGATCTGGCCTCAGCTGAGAAATTGAATGAGCAGATTCGGGAAGTATTCCGCGAGGAAGAGATCTATCGTATAGATCATTATCTGGGTAAAGAAATGGTGCAAAATATTGAAGTTATTCGGTTTGGTAATGCGTTCTTTGAACCTTTGTGGAATAACAAACATATTGCGAATATTCAGATTACACTTGGTGAAACGGTAGGAGTGGAAGAGCGCGGAGGTTACTATGACTCCGCAGGTGCGCTTCGGGATATGGGACAGAATCACATGTTGCAAATGCTCACTATGATTGCTATGGAACCACCTAGCAGGCTGCTTCCTGAAGATATTCGAGATGAGAAGGTGAAAGTTCTTCGGTCGCTTCGTCCTTTTGCTACAAGTGATGATGTGAAGAACAACGTAGTACGCGGTCAATACACAGCAGGTGAAGTGAGAGGCACTGAACTTCCTGGATATCGTCAGGAGGAGAAGGTAGATCCTAACTCTAATACAGAGACTTATTTTGCAGCCCGTGTATTTGTAGATAATTTCCGCTGGGCGGGTGTACCTTTTTATATTCGTACGGGGAAGCGTCTTCCTGTGAAAACAACAGAGATTGTAGTCGAGTTTAAATCGATGCCAAACAATGTCTATTTGGGTCAAAAGCATAAGCTCGAACCTAACTTACTCGTTATTCGTGTGAATCCAATGGAAGGAATCTACATTAAGATTAATGCGAAAAAACCAGGGACAGACTCACAAATTGAGCCGCTCGCAATGGATTTCTGTCAGAGCTGTATGATTGGAATTAACTCTCCGGAAGCTTATGAGCGACTTATTCATGATGCAACGAAAGGGGATTCTACTTACTTTACTCGTTGGGATGAAGTGGCGACAGCTTGGTCATTCGTAGACCGGATTGCTGCTGCATGGGCAGAGAATCCAGGCGATATTGAGACATATCCTGCGGGAAGCTGGGGACCGAAAGCAACAGAAGATCTACTGGCGAAAGATGGATACTTCTGGTGGCCGGTTAATGGTCAGGACGAAGATAATGTAGTGTGGATCAAAAATAATTAATTTGCATGACAATGAAAAAGCAGGTCACTCTCTACGGAGAATGCCTGCTTTTTCTCATTATTGGATAAGACTTATCGTATAAGGCTTAGGAAGACATCGTCATACCGCCGTTTACATGGATACACTGACCGGTCATGTAAGAACCTTCGTCAGAAGCAAGCAGAACGTAGGCTCCTACGTGTTCAGCAGGTTGTCCCGGACGACCCATAGGTACATTTTGACCAAAACTTTCTACCATGTCTTCGTCCATAGTAGAAGGAATTAGTGGAGTCCAGATTGGACCTGGAGCTACCATGTTTACTCGAATGTTTTTCTTAGCGAGACTTTGGGCCATACTGCGGGTAAACCCAACGATGGCTCCTTTGGTTGAAGTATAGTCAATAAATACTTGGTTCCCAACGTAAGGATTAACGGAAGTCGTGCTAATAATGGAGCTTCCTTCCTTAAGGTGTGGTACCGCATATTTAGTCATATAGAAAACGGAATAGATATTTGTTTTAAATGTTTTATCCCATTGTTCACTCGTAATGTTCTCAATTCCTTCCACTACGAACTGAATAGCAGCATTATTGACGAGGATATCAAGTTTACCGAATTCTTCTACTGTTTTATCGACGATTTCTTTACATGTGTTCTCGTCTGACACATCGCCAGGAAGAAGCAGTGCTTTGACACCTTCTGCCTCAATATAATTTTTGGTTTCTTCTGCATCACCTTGCTCTTGATCGGAAAGATAGTTAATAGCTACGTGAGCACCTTCTTTTGCATAAGCAATGGCAACAGCACGCCCTATTCCGCTGTCTCCACCTGTAATAAGAGCCACTTTACCTTTTAATTTTTCACTGCCTTTGTAATCAAGAGGCTGAATGGGACGAGGATCCATTTGGGATTCTACACCAGGTTGACTAGCTTGTGTTTGTTTTGGAGTTCCATTTTTTTGTTGTTCGTAAATATTCATAAGTTGTCATCCTCCATTTAGCTAATAGGTTGTATCGTAGAATTACCCGTCTCATTTGTTCTAAAACAGAATATTTTCAAGAAATTAATATATATACGGATGGGATTACAGGTAAAAATAATAAACAAATGTGGTACAATAGGAAAGTTAACTTGGTCGAATTAATCGTACTTAGGAAAGTAAAATTCACTCTTGTAACGAAAGGAAGGTGGCACCCTTGTGAGTAACCACTCAAAACTTTTATTATGTTATAGAGGTTTGCAGAGGGACTGCCTTTACATTTCACAAGAAGAGCCTATATGAAATAGTAAATATACAGATACTTATATTAATTTACTGAAGGGTAAGAGGGATAACAAAATGAGTAAATCACAAGAACATGCTATACAGAAAGAAGTCGACAAACGTCGTACGTTTGCGATTATTTCTCACCCGGATGCCGGGAAAACGACACTAACGGAAAAGCTTCTTTTATTCGGGGGTGCGATTCGTCTTGCAGGAACAGTAAAAGCGCGTAAGGCTAGTAAGCACGCGACGAGTGACTGGATGGAAATTGAAAAGCAACGGGGGATCTCTGTAACGTCTTCTGTTATGCAGTTTGATTATAATGGACACCGTATTAACATTCTCGACACTCCTGGTCACCAAGATTTCAGTGAAGACACGTACCGTACGCTTACTGCAGCCGATAGTGCAGTCATGCTGATTGACGTGGCTAAAGGGGTCGAGGCTCAGACGATTAAATTGTTCCAGGTCTGCGCAAAACGTGGAATCCCTATCTTTACGTTTATCAACAAATTGGACCGTGAAGGACAAAGTCCGTTTGATTTGATGGAGGAGCTGGAGAACGTACTCGGAATTCGTTCGGTACCAATGAACTGGCCAATCGGAATGGGACGGGAACTGTGCGGAGTATACGATCGGATGAAAAATCAGGTTGAATTATTCCAAGGAGATGACCACTCCAACATCCAAGTACAAAAAGTAGACAGTTATGAAGACCCGGTAATTCGTGAGATGGCGGGTGAGTTTTTACATGAGCAGTTGAAACAGGATTTAGAGCTTCTGGATGTTGCTGGAGATCAGTTTGATTATGAGAAAGTATTAAAAGGGGAATTAACTCCGGTGTTCTTTGGCAGTGCGGTAAATAACTTTGGTGTTCAAACCTTCTTAGAGAACTTCCTCGAACTTGCACCTAAACCTGAACCGCGCCGCAGTACGCAAGGTATGGTAGAGCCGACGAATGAGAAGTTCAGCGGATACGTATTCAAAATTCAGGCGAATATGAATCCTGCTCACCGTGACCGTGTTGCATTCCTTCGGATTGTATCAGGAAAATTCGAACGCGGAATGAGTGTACGCCATGTACGAGCAGGCAAAGAGATCAAGCTGTCTCAACCGCAACAGTTCCTCGCTCAAGATCGGGATATCGTTCAGGAAGCTTATCCTGGAGATATTATCGGTTTGTTTGATCCCGGCATTTTCCGAATTGGAGACTCTTTGAGTCAAGGCGGCAATATTGTGTTTGATGAATTGCCAACGTTCTCTCCTGAGATTTTCTCCAAAGTTACGGTTAAGAATGCCTTGAAACATAAACAGTATCAAAAAGGGATTGACCAGTTAACTGAAGAGGGAACGATTCAGGTGTTCCGTACAGCGAGCTTCGATGAAACCATTCTTGGCGTAGTTGGACAACTGCAATTCGAAGTATTCGAACATCGGATGAAAGCAGAGTATGGGGTAGATGTACAGTTACAGCGTATGCCGTATCAGTTTGCCCGCTGGATTATTGATGAGAAAATAGATCCAAGTAAATTCCGGATTAACTCTGTACTTGTTAAGGATAAGAAAGATAATTATGTCGTTTTATTCGAGAATGAATACGCGATGAGAACAGCAATCGATAAAAACCCGACTGCTCAATTCCTTGAGATGGCTCCTTAAACAGCTGATTTAATTAGAAAATCAAGGTATCGAAGATTAAATAAAAAATCCTCCGTCCCATTAACTATGGGCCGGAGGATTTCTTTTTTTGCAGTAAAAGAAACAGATGTGGATCCTAGGTTAATGGCACGGGTTGAATGGTCTTTAAATGTGCTTGCGCAACTTTAACGAGTTCATCCCGTTTCTCCGCGGAGAGCTGTTTCCAGATCATTTCAAAAATAGAGCCAAGACCCGGTAATGCTGCTTCGGGACCGTCGACGGAACCTTCAATCATTTCCTTAAGTTCTTGATCGGTTTTACCGTGCACCTTGTGAACAATAGCTTGGCGCAAATCCATTACGATTGGCATTCGCTTGTCCCTCCAAATTCAGTCTTTTCCTGCCTTTATACTGTTCCCCGCACCTCTCGCTTACATTCAAGTTTTTCAGACATTGTGGTATACTACGTAGGATGATAGCACCGCAGGAGGTATCCATATTATGGCTAAGAAGCAATATGCCGTCATCGGTATGGGCCGATTCGGATCCAGTGTCGCAAACGTTCTTAGCGATATGGGTTTTGATGTGCTCGCCATTGATCGGGATGAGCAAAGAACACAAGAAATATCGAATGTAGTAACCCATGCGGTTTCTGCGGATTCTACAGATGAAGAGGCACTCAGAGCGCTTGGAATACGTAATTTTGACGTAGTGGTTGTCTCCATCGGGGAAGATATTCAGGCCAGCATTCTGACGACGCTGATCCTTAAGGATATGGGGATAAGTACACTGGTTGTAAAAGCGAAGACAGAACTGCATGGCAAGGTGCTCGAAAAAATCGGTGCAGATAAAGTCGTTTATCCAGAAAGAGACATGGGCATGCGGGTTGCTCACCATCTGGCCTCTCCTAATATCCTAGATTACATTGAACTATCGGATGATTATAGCATTCTTGAAATGAAAGCTTCTTCAAATATTGTAGGGCAAAATTTAAAACAGCTTGATATTCGTGCACGCTATGGATGCAACGTGATTGCTATTCGGCGGGGGACGCAAATGAACATTTCTCCGTATGCAGAAGACAGCATACTTCAAGATGATGTTCTTATTATTGTAGGTCATAAAGGTAACCTCAGTAAAATGGAGCTGGCTTATTCGAAATAAGAAATAATGAATTGGTGAAAGACATAAAGAAGGGAACTAAACATGGAAATTGCTTCTGTTAACAATCCTCGTGTTAAGGATTGGGCTCAGCTTCTCGAGAAGAAGCATCGAACGAGACAAGGAAAATACATCATCGAAGGCATACATCTGGTCCAGGAGGCGCTCGAGCATCGTGCTGAGATTGAATGTATTGCTTATGATATGGATAAAGGCATTCCGAGTGAACTTAGCGGGTATGCGAATACAGCGGGTGTAGAATGGATTGGGGTATCGGCTGCTGTTATTGCTAAATGTACAGATACGGTGACACCGCAAGCGGTGTTTGCCGTTATTCGTAAAGATGATAAGCAAGCGGATGGACTACTACGTAAACCGGATAGTCTCGTTATTGTGCTGGATCGACTCCAGGATCCTGGAAATGTCGGGACGATTATCCGCAGTGCAGATGCTGCGGGGGCAGATGGTGTTATTTTGGGACGCGGAAGCGCGGATGTGTATAATCCCAAGACGATCAGGTCAACGATGGGATCGTTTTTTCACCTTCCAGTTGTAGAAGCTGATCTTAGTGTGATTTTGCCTGAGGCAAAAGAAGCAGGTGTGACTCTCGTGAGCACTTCACTTGCTGCGGATCACTCCTGTTATTCTTATGATTTCAAAGGTTCACGCTGGATTGTGATTGGTAACGAGGGAAGCGGTGTATCCCAAGAGGTAGGCAGTCTTGTTGATGATGCTGTTATTATCCCAAGCAAGGGGCAAGCAGAGTCACTGAATGCAGCGATGGCAGCAACCGTACTTTTGTTTGAAGCAATGCGTCAGCGCCATTTCTAACAAATAAAAATCAGTTAATAATATCGACTATCCTTGAGCAGCTCATGCTCTGGATAGTCTTTTTGTTATGTCCAAAATCATGAGACACAACGAGCTTAGTTACAATCGGCGAATATTTAACCTAGTCTATATTTATTTGGAACTTTTTTGACGGAGGATGCGTCTTTTATTACAAGCAGTGAGCATCTTAAGGCAGAACTAAGGACAACCATGGTATACTATGGAGGCTGAGTTATATTTGCTGATAAATAGAGAAAAGAGCTCTGCTGTATTTTATTTATGAAAGAAAAAATCAGATGATTTACGTTAAAAAGGAGAGTCATAATGAACATTCTACGTAAATGGACAGCTCTTGTGCTGTCGGCGCTTCTCATTGTAGCTGTATATAGTCCTATAGCAGCTTATGCCGACGCAGCCGAGGGTGATGTCATTATCATTCTAGGAGAAAATTTAACGAATGATCAAAAAGTAAAAGTGTTGGCTGATTTGGAAGCACCAAGTGGCGCTACAGAATTAACTGTTACTAACGAAGAGGAACATAAATATTTGGGAAGTTATTTATCTAAAGCACAAATTGGAACCAGAGCACTTAGTTCTGCCAAGATTGTGATCGGTAAGGCAGGCAGCGGACTATCGGTAACTACAAATCATATTAACTGGGTAACGAGTGATATGTACCTTAATGCGATGATTACAGCTGGAGTTAAAGATGCACACGTGATGATTACAGCTCCATTTGACGTATCCGGAACCGCGGCCCTTACGGGAATCATAAAAGCTTATGAAACAACGACAGATACTAAAATACCGGAAGAACAAAAACAAGTAGCGAATGAGGAAATTGTTAAAACTGCAAAACTCTCTGATTCGATTGGAGCGGAAGAAACAACGACCCTGATGACGAATATTAAAGAGCAGCTTGCAGAGAAACAGCCTCAAACAAGAGAAGCGATGCAGTCCTTAGTGGAAGATACAGCTAATAACCTGAACATTGCGATACCAGAAACTCAATTGAATGGACTCGTAGACCTCTTCATGAACATGAAAGATGCCAATATTAACTGGGATGCGGTGGGAGAACAGTTAGACCAAGCGAAGCAGCAGTTTACTGATTTTATTGAATCGGAAACAGGACAAGGGATTATTGCCAGCATAAAAAATTTCTTCGTGGGACTTATTGATGCAATAAAAAGTTGGTTCTCATCTTAATTATAAAATGCCGAAGTACGTAAAATGATCTAATCTCATTTACGTTGCTTCGGTTTTTTTTATGGAAATTCCGGTGAAATCATCGCAATAAACGACAAAAACCTTCCAAATTTCTCATTCACTTGGGATTGGGAGGTTCTTGTTTGAAGATGTTCCTTTGGTTTATAAATTCTTTATGCGGTTATAACCATTCTTTAGCCCAACGACCAACCGCATTAAGCGCTCGGGCAAGTTCGGTTCCCTTTCGAGTTAAGGAGTATTCCGTACGTACTGGCCGATCTGCAATCACATTCCGAAGGATAATTCCTTCTTCTTCTAGTTCTTTCATTCGTTCTACGAGTACTCGCTTACTTAGATCGGGAATTAGGGCATGTATTTCACTGAATCGCTTTGGCTCTTCCATCAAGGTGTGAATAATGGGTGCAACCCATTTTCGTCCAATGATCTGGTAAGATTGGGTCACTTTTTCACACATTTTCAAATAATTTGACATGGATTCCTGGTCCATTGTAAAAGCCCCCTTCACGTAGGATTGTTTACTATAAGTAACTGTGATTTTCAATGGACTATATCACACTTTTTTTGAACGATTTATTAGTATAAGTAATAGGATAGCATAGAAAGCGCTACCATAACAGGATAAAATTAATGTTCACAGATTGGACATTTTTCATTGACGAATGTTGTCGGATGGGTGTATTATGGTTACATAATCTTAACTGGTTACATTTAATAACCTAAAAATAGAGAAAGCTGATGATTCAGCATTCTACTTTCGATGTTATGTATAGACAGAATGTGCACGTAACGTTCTTCACATGCTAATGTCGCACATTATAGAGTGAATATCAGGAGGCAATACGCATGGAAGCAATGACATTTGTCCTGTTCGGGGCTACAGGCGATCTAGCCAAAAGAAAAATATATCCGGCACTTTACAATTTATATGTCGATGAGAAGATGCCAAAAGCATTTTCGGTAATCGGTCTGGGAAGAAGAGAAGTATCCGATGTTGATTTTCAAGCCCGAGTTGAGGAATCATTACATACATTCTCTCGCCGGTCGCCAGAAGATGCAGCTAAAGTTCGGGACTTTTTAGGCGCATTTCGTTATACGTCGTTAAATAATAAGAACGTAGAAGACTACAAGAAACTGTTAGAGGTTGTGGAACGCCGTGAACAAGAACTGGGTATCCCGCAGAATCGGATGTTCTATTTGTCCGTAGCACCAGAGTTCTTCGAACCGATTGCTGAGAACATTAAAGAAAGTGGATTGGGATCAGGAAAAGGTTGGAAACGAATGATTATTGAAAAACCTTTCGGGCATGATCTCAAATCAGCACGTCGTCTGAACGAGAAACTCAGCAATACATTTGCAGAAAATGAAATTTTCCGTATTGACCACTTCCTTGGTAAACCTATGGTTCAAAATATGGAAGTGCTTAGTGCTACTAACCCTGTCATTCAAGCTCTATGGGGTAATCACTATGTATCGAACATTCAAATTACAGCAAGTGAAACGGTAGGGGTAGAGGAAAGAGCGGCATATTACGACCAAAGTGGTGCAGTACGTGATATGTTCCAAAATCATATGCTGCAGTTACTCATGATGATTGCTTTACATCTACCGAAGAAATCTTCTCCAGAAGAGATTCGTTCGAAAAAGAAAAATACGGCAGAAGCACTCATTCCTCTTTTACAAGAAAAATTGAATGAGAACATTGTTCGTGCACAATATCGTGCAGGAGAGCTGCAAGGTAAACCTGTGGTGGCATATGTGGACGAACCTGGCGTTGAGTCATCCTCTCAGAATGATACGTACTTTGCTGCACGTGTATTTCTGGATGATCCGTTCTGGAATGAAGTTCCTTTCTATATTCGTACAGGTAAACGTCTCAGCGAGAAATCCACACGGATTGTCGTTGAATTTAAACGCCCGCTCAACACGGGAATTCCTGTCGATGAAAACTTAGGCGCAAATCTGCTCATTATTGATATTGGTCCAAAAGAAGGAATTCGCATCCAATTGAATGCGAAAAGTCCGATGCACCACGATACGATTGAACCGATGGAACTCAGCTATAGTTCATCTTACGATAATGTTCCAGAAGCTTACGAGAATCTGATCTTTGATGCTTTACGTGGAGATGCAACCTTCTTTGCACATTGGGATGAAGTAGAATTGTCCTGGAAATGGGTACAGCCTATTCTAGATGCATTTACAGCTAATGAAGTACCGCTCCATTATTACGAAGCAGGTACAGAAGGCCCGAAAGCTGCAGAAGAACTTCTTGCTCAAGATGGTAACGAGTGGCACTAATAATGAAAAACTGATTTTATTCGCGTTATACAGCTGACTAAAGCTGATGACATATACAGTTTCACTACATTTTAGATCGAGCATAATTTAGGAGGCACTTGGACATGAAAGTAGGATTAATTGGTTTAGGTAAAATGGGACTTAATCTAGGTAAAAATCTGATCGACCACAAGCATGAAGTGGTTGCTTATGATTTGAATGAAAATGCAGTTTCAGAGATGAAAGAATACGGTGCAACAGGCGTTTCTTCTTACAAAGAAATGGCAGAATCCTTGGAATCACCAAGAATCCTATGGATCATGGTACCGCACTCCGTAGTTGATGGAGTAATTTCGGATTTGATCCCAGTATTGTCTAAGGGCGACATTGTTATTGAAGCGGGCAACTCTCACTACAAAGAATCCACTCGTCGTTATGAGCAGCTAAAAGAACATGGCATTCACTTCATGGACGTTGGTACTTCCGGCGGCATGGAAGGTGCAAGAAATGGTGCATGTTACATGATTGGCGGCGACGAAGAAGCATGGAATATTGTTGAACCGTTATTCAAAGACACGGCTGTAGAGAATGGATATCTATATGCAGGTAAAGCCGGCAGTGGACATTTCCTGAAAATGGTTCACAACGGAATTGAGTACGGTATGATGGCATCGATCGGTGAAGGATTTGAAGTTCTCGAGAAAAGTGACTTTGACTTTGACTACGAAAAAGTAGCACGCGTATGGAACAACGGTTCGGTTATTCGTTCTTGGCTGATGGAACTTACAGAGCGTGCCTTCTCCAAAGATTCGAACCTGGATGAAATTCGCGGGGTTATGCACTCTTCTGGTGAAGGTAAATGGACGGTTGAAACGGCATTTGATCTACAAGCAGCTACTCCAGTTATCGCACTTTCGCTTCTTATGCGTTACCGTTCCCTTGAGAATGATACGTTTACAGGAAAAGTGGTAGCGGCACTTCGGAATGAGTTTGGCGGACATGCTGTAGAGAAAAAATAAAAAATATAAATTTGTTTAAAATATATGCCAATGTTTATATATAAATGTTGGCATATATTTATATCTATTTGAGATCGACCTATTATTTTAAAAGATGGAGGGCATGTCATTATGAAATTTTTCTTAGATACTGGTAATGTTGAACAAATTAAAAGAATTCATCGTCTGGGTCTGGTAGATGGCGTAACGACGAATCCTTCTCTAATTGCTAAAGAAGGTCGCGTTTTTAAAGACGTGATCAAAGAAATTACTTCTTTTGTAGAAGGTCCTGTCAGTGCTGAAGTGATTGGTACAAAAGCAGAAGACATGTTGAAAGAAGCAGAAGAAATTGCAACTTGGGCGCCAAATGTGGTTATTAAATTGCCAATGACTGAGGAAGGCCTATACGCGACGAACGAACTGAGTAAAAAAGGAATCAAAACCAATGTAACCCTAGTTTTCTCAGCAGCTCAGGGTCTCATGGCAGCAAAAGCGGGGGCAACATTCATTAGTCCATTTGTTGGACGTCTTGATGATATCTCAGTAGATGGAATGCAGCTTATCCGTGATTTGCGTCAGATCTTGGATACTTATAACCTTCCTGCTGAAATCATTGCAGCAAGTATCCGTAACATTAAACATGTAGAGGATGCTGCACTGGCGGGTGCACATATTGTAACGATTCCTGGTACACTGGTGCCAACCCTATGGAAACATCCACTTACTGATAGTGGAATTGAGCGTTTCCTTAAAGATTGGGAGTCTGTTCCTCAAGATGCTAAACCACCAATGAAATAACTTTTAAAATTCTATTATTTATAATTTGGGTGAATAAAAAGGGAATTCCTACGGGAGTTCTCTTTTTTTTTTGTATACATAATCTTGAGATCGTTAGGCTTGCTTCTTTTTTAGGGTCAGGCTGCATAGATTAAACAAGGAACCTCTCTCAAGGGAGGAATGCGTGCATGGCATTCAGAAGATCTAGGTGGAGAAACCAGCGACAAAAAACAGGGGGACACTGGAAGAAGTGGGTATTGATCATCATGCTGGTAATTGTAATTTTGACGGTACAATCTGCTGCATATATAGAGCGGAATCTGAAACCTCCTATTATGCATCTAGCTAAAATCAGGGTGAAACAGCTGGCGACAGAAGCGATTAACAAAGCCATAACGAGTCAAATTGCAGATGGCAAACCGTCTGATGATCTCATTGAGTGGAAAACGGATACCAAAGGAAAGATTAGTGGTTTTATGCTGAATTATGATGAGCATATGAGAATTACCTCAAATGCTTTATCTATTGTTCAAACTACACTTCAAGATATGGAATCATTCAGAGATCACGTTCCACTCGGGCAAGCGCTGGGAAGTACGATATTATCATCTTTCGGTCCTAAGGTGCCCATTCGGATCGAACCACAAGGCGCGGTAAAAGTAGATCTTAGTACCAGACAGCAAAATGCAGGAATTAATATGATTTTAGTTGAGGTATATATTCATATCATTGCTGAGGTTGCGGTTGTAGTTCCGCTTGATATGGAACCGGAAGTAGTGGACACTGAGCTGCCGATTTCCTACTTGCTTGTTGTTGGAGATGTACCGATGTATTATTACGATAATCAAGGACGTCCCGTAGGAGATAATGGAGCAAGTGCACCAAGCTTAGCGATTCCTTCTTTGCCGTCAGGTACAGGATCACAGAATACTGGAGTAACAACTCCGGATGCAAGCAGCACCGTTCCCAAGAACGAGGGGAATAGCGAGCTGTATCTTGAAGAGCCGGAACCTCTTTTGCCGAATGGTAATGAGTGAGAAAAATAAAACCTGGATCGTAAAAAAGAAAGTGACTTGTACAAGAATCGTCTGTTTACAGAAGATGCTTAAGTAACAAGTCACTTAAAATTACGATGAGGTTTTATTTTTCTTTTTGGCTTGTAAAGCTTTACGTTCTTCATTCTCCCAGCGATGCAGTGATGGATAGGGATCGAAGGACCATTCCGTAAGCCCTGTATCCCGATAGATCCCATAATGGAGATGCGGAGGGAACTTACCTTGTGTCCCTGGCTTACCATAACCAGAGCTTCCTACCCAGCCGATGGTTTGTCCTGGAGTAACGATACTGCCTACATGTATACCCTTTTCGAAACCAGACAAATGCGCATAGTAGTGATAGTGGTTGTCCAAGTCCCGTATTCCCACGCGCCATCCTCCAAAAGGATTCCAGCCTTTAATTTCAATAATCCCATAACAAGTACTTCGGACCGTCATCCCATGCGGGGCAAAAAGGTCTGTTCCTTCATGTATTCTTCGTCCACCCCAGCTGCGGCTTGTTCCCCATGTGCTTCGGTAAGAGTACATATTACCTAAAGGTAACGGGAAGGCATGCTTTGAAAGATCAAGCGTATCAAAATGCTTATAGATTCTGGCGAATTGCTGTATTCTCTGTACTGCTCTTGTGTTTTGGTAATAGTGCCATAGCGAGATCCCAATATCATCTGCCGATATCCCATATTTTGAAGCAACACGAGACATTGTAAAAAGCAAGTCTACATTGTTCTCTGGGTCTGCTTTTTGATCTCCAGTTCCATCTAGTCCGAGTCCACCAAAGAGGGCGATGGACATAGGATTCTTATCCTGCTGATCCGGATTTAAAATTCCTGTCCATCTTCGAGATTCAAAAAAGATACCTGTTAACCGATCTTCGTGTGCGCGGTCTTTCGGATGTGCTTTTGTCATCGTCCGCTCATACTGATCAATAGCTGCAAGATAATACCAAGGAACGCCACTCACAATACTAATTTGGTCATATAATGCCTTGCGTTCTTTATATATTTCTTGTGCGCTTGGCGGATTTGCAGGTTTCTCCTGAGCCAAGGCATCAGCTGGTGCGATGGAGGCAAAGAAAGAGAGTGTGAGTGTGACTTTCAGACAAAGCATTCGCCAGTTATGTTTTTTGTATATCCGTATCAACAGATACTCCTCCTTTCTTCGTTTCCGCTCAAAGTTATGTTTAGGTTCACACAACTTCCTTGTTTTTATGCCTTATCATGAAAAAAGAATCTGAATCGAAAAGAAGAAATGATAAGAAATGGAGGTTATTTCCATAATAAACGTGTTATAATGTGTCCGTGCGAAAGTCTAATACAACTCGATATAGAAAAGAGGGTACTTCCTTGGGAAGCAAAGTGAAAGAACCTAAACCAGAGTGGATTAAGATTAAACTAACCGCAGGCGAACCTTATCAAGAGATTAAAACAATGATGCGTTCGAAAACTCTTCATACGGTCTGCGAAGAAGCACGTTGTCCTAATATTTATGAATGCTGGGCAAACCGCACAGCAACTTTTATGATCCTTGGAGATATTTGTACAAGAGCCTGCCGGTTCTGTGCAGTAAATACCGGGCTGCCTACTGAGCTTGATTTAGAGGAGCCTGAACGTGTTGCTGAAGCGGCAGAACAGATGAATTTACAGCATTGTGTAGTAACAAGTGTAGCGAGGGATGATCTTAAAGATGGGGGAGCTTCCATCTTTGCAGAAACGATCAAAGCGATACGCAGAAAACTGCCTTTATGTAGTGTAGAAGTACTCATTCCTGATTTTCTGGGAAATAAGGAGGCACTGCAGATTGTAATGGATGCTAAACCGGATATTTTGAATCATAATATTGAAACGGTGGAACGCTTGTCTGATCAGGTTCGTGCCAAAGCTAAATATGAACGTTCTCTTGAATTGCTTAAAACGTCAAAAGAAATGAACCCCAATATACCAACCAAATCAAGTATTATGTTAGGGCTTGGAGAAGAATGGGATGAAATTCTTCAGACAATGGATGATTTGAGATCAGTGGATTGCAATATTATGACGATTGGGCAATATCTTCAGCCCTCGGACAAGCATTTATATGTAAAAAGATATGTAACACCTGAAGAATTTGCTGAACTGAAAAAAGAAGGGTTAGCCCGCGGATTCAGTCATGTGGAATCGGGACCTATGGTTAGAAGTTCATATCATGCACATGAACAAGTAAAGTCTGCCGCGAATGCAAATAATGTAGTATAGTAGGAGTAAGCCTTTGCATAAAAAAGAGGCGGTTCGGATAGAAGGGAAGGAAGACGGTTTTGATTCAGATCAGCGGCAAAACTTATGAAGTCTTGCAGGACTATAGAAACGGTTGGAATCCGGAAGCCTTTCGTGATCGGTATAGCGATGTCCTTGAACGATATGATTACATTATTGGGGATTGGGGCTATAATCAACTGAGACTTAAAGGATTTTACCGAGAGAACCACCCGAAGGCGAATAAAGATACTTCGATTACGGGCATGGTTGATTATATTAACGAATATTGTAATTTTGGTTGTGCCTATTTTGTACTTCATAAGCAAAAAGAAACTAAGGATTCTAAAGAGAAAGAAATTAAAGAATCTAAAGAATTTCAACCTAAAGAACAAAAAGAGGCTAAAGAGCTCAAAGAGTCAAAAGAACATAAAGAGGCTAATGAGGCTAAAGAGCCGAAAGAGCCAAAAGAACCAAAAGAACCAAAAGAACCAAAAGAACCTAGAGAGCGCAAGTTTTCTAAGGAGAATAAAAGAAAAGAAGAAGTTACAACAAAAAGCGGTTCCTAAATAGGAACCGCTTTTTGTTGTAACTTAATCCAGAAAGGCTGTACGAACTCGATCCCAGAATGGGTAAGGACGATATCTTGCAAAACTTACTTTCTGTCTGGAAACCTGACATCTTACAGATATAAGGTCATCAATCGTCATATTGACGTGATCAATGGTAAGTAGCAGTCTTTGGGATTTTCTAGAGAAAATATCGCAATGATGATGCTTGGGCAGTACGATAGGCGATCCTAACGTTCGGTAGACCCGGTTATTAATGGAGGCAATCTCAGCAATTTGCATCGCTTCAATCGTGGGGTGAATCATGGCTCCGCCAAGCGCTTTGTTGTAGGCCGTGCTACCAGAAGGGGTGGATACGCAAATGCCGTCACCACGAAACATCTCAAAAGTAATATCATTAATATCGACTTGAGCTACAACTGTTCCATCGACACCCTTGAGGGTAAACTCATTAAGTGCAACCATGGAGGTAAACCCTGACTTTCGGTGGATCTCCAGATCAACTAAAGGGTACTCCACAATCCGTGGCTGCAACTGCTGACTCGCATTTAGACCGTTACTCATAAGATTGATCAGCTCATGAAGTTCATCCGCTTTCCAGTCTGCATAAAAACCAAGATGCCCCGTATGAACACCAACAAAAGCAATATCAGGGATTTGATCTATAAACGTATGAAAAGCCTGTAGCATGGTGCCATCGCCGCCAATAGAAACAACGATCTCTGGAGATTTGGCATCAAGTATAAATCCGTGCTCTTCAGCAAGACGGTGAAATTGCTCAGCCAAATCCATAGATAAAGAGTCTCCTCTGTCCTGAACATAATATCTCAAGATGAAAGCTCCTTTGTAATAAGTATAACTTGATGATATCCAATTTCAGGACAGAAAACAATCGCTCCAACACATTTCCTTTAGTTTCGATATTTTGCAATGAATTGACTGACCCAGATATAGACAGCGGTTATTATAACTAACCCACCAATCAGAATTATAGTGATTGCTAATTGTGATGGGAGCAGGTGAATACCAGTCAGAAGAGGAGCGGAATCGGAAAATCCTGACGGATAGATTGTATCTACACTATTCATTATTGGGTTCCAGCATAAAAATACAATTCCGGCTGCAAGGATCGCATGAACGGCTCTCGCAAACATAAAAGGTAGATAACGCAGCGGTGTAGAGTTCAGGATGCTCACCACCTGAGCATGAACGGATAGACCTCCCCAAGAAAGAATACAAGCAGCAGCTGCAACTTTATAGATGAGGGGGATTCCTTCTAAAGTTCCGGCATACCGAGCTCCGAGGGTAACTTCAAACAATCCTCCAACAAGCGACTGAGATAATTCTTTAGGTAAGCCTAGGAATAGAAGGACTTGTTCAAGCCAGTGGTACATTCCATTCATAAATCCAGCCTCTGTAAATAATTGAAGAATGACCGAAAAAAATACGACAAGTCCGCCGACAACGATCATCAGCTGTAAAGAAGAACGGATTGCTTGTTGCACAAGTTGTCCAAGAGAACGCCCATCACTCTCACGAGCTTGATGCATTGCATAAAATGCATGCTTTAAACGGTTACCTTCTACAGTCAACGCTTCCGAATTCTCATGCGTATCTTTTGGACCATGAAACCGCATCAGTAGCCCAACGATGAGTCCAGATCCATAATGAGCAATGGCTAGAATGCCTGCTAAAGCAGGCGTGTGAAAAAAACCAACAGCGACTGCTCCTATTAAGAAAATAGGATCAGATGTTGTAGTAAAAGCAACGAGTCGTTCTCCTTCTTCTCGTGTAATTTGTTTTTGTTCCCATAACTTAGCTGTCAATTTAGCTCCAACCGGGTATCCGGAAGCATAACTAATAGCGGCTACAAATCCGCCCGTTCCTGGGATCCGAAAAACCGGTCTCATAAACGGATGAAGAAGAGTGCCCATGAAGTGGACGATGCCAAGTCCAAGCAGTAACTCTGATATGACAAAAAAGGGAAATAGAGAAGGGAAGAGAACCTCCCACCAAATGGAAAGACCGCGAACTCCGGACTCCCATACGGATAAAGGATAAACCACCATTAAAATGCATATAATGAGTAGACCGCAGGTGATCAAAAGTGGTAAAGCTAGACGCTTCATATGCCATGGTTCGCCCCTTTTTTTAAAAGCTGTTCGCTGGTTATGAATACTATATGAGCCAAGATGGACAAACAGGACAAAAAAAATAGAAAGCGTTTGCAAATTTGCTGTAATTTAAGGAAATGTATGCTAATATAAATAGTAATTAGTGAATAGATCTAAAGTCCTCTTTTGATATGCCTGATTTCTATTATGTAAAGGATGGAGTGGTGTCGTGATGGGAGTAATTGCAGGGATACTCGTCTGCGCTATTGTATATGTGATGCGGGAAGCGCATACCCATCCGGGTGAAGAAGACTGGCGGAGTTATTAAAGATCAACTGCAAATATATACGTAAGGCAAGAACAGCTGATATGAGACAAGAGTCCTAGACAGATAGGAGCTCTTGTCTTTTTTTGTTATACTAGAGCAAGAACTTTAGCATGAGAAAGAAGGCGAGAGAATGGATCCGAATAAAACGCTTTATGAGAACTTAGGAGGGGCTGAGGGTGTAAGAGCACTTGTTGAGGCTTTTTATCCAAAGGTGCAAAAAAATGAATTGCTATCTCCGCTTTTTCCAGAGGATATTACTCCGGTTATGGAGAAACAGTATATGTTTTTAAGTCAATTTTTTGGAGGTCCCTCTCTGTATTCCGATGCAAATGGTCATCCGATGATGAGAGCAAGACATTTACCTTTTCCTGTTACCGAAGAGCGGGCTCAGGCTTGGTTATCTTGTATGTATGAAGCTTTAAAAGAAATGGATATTCCGGAAACGGTTGTGGATGTTACCATTCAACGATTATCTGGCCCGGCCCACCATTTTATTAATACTCCCTCGTAATGATGAACAAGAAAAGCACCGGTTTTCACCGGTGCTTTTCTGTCATAAGGATCTTAAACGCTGATCAGCGAGCAGATAATCCTGATCGATATCGAGCAAAGTCACCCGGTTTTTACAGCATGGAAAAACAAGCAGATGTTTTTTTCCGTCATGTATTAATGAAAGTTGATTCGGTTTCAAGGGAAGTAGAACATTCTCTGCCGAGCAAAATGGACACTCCTGAACATAAATGTCGCCCATTACAATGTCATAGGGCCATGTATTTTCAAAAGGAATCATAAACGGTTATCCTTGTCTTGATCTGTACTTATATCGGAGTTCTCCGCAGCTGGAGAAGACTCTTCCTTAGCCAGCTCAGCTAGTTTTTGCATAAGAATATGTTGCGGCATATGCATGAGATGCTCAATAGGAACACCTAGTTTTTTAGATAACGTAACGGCTGTCTCTGCAGAAATTTGTAAAGGTCTCATTTATATTTCCTCCTGAAAGTTATATATAGAATTTAGGTAATGACTGGAATCAATAGAAGCTTACTTCTGATATAGTATTAGTTATACACCTTGAACAGGGGTTGTTCAAACCTGTTTCTTGATGTTTTTGAAAAATAAATATAAGAGGTGGCAAAAGTATGAGTAAAACACTGCGTCAAACATGGGATTTGGAAACGATTTTTAGCGGAGGTTCCTCATCGGAAACCTTTGCTGTTTATCTTAAACAACTGGAGCAGGATATCGCAAGTCTAAATACACAAGTGGCTGATGCCAAAGTTCCTGTGACAGTGGAAGATACATATGCTCACGATGGAATGATTGATCAGCTTCAAGATATTATTGCACGATTGTCAGAAGGATCGGCCTTTGTATCATGCCTTGGTGCAGAGAATCAAGATGATAAAAAAGCGGTACAGCTCACGGGCAGAATTGCTTCGCTTCACGCCCAGTTAGCGAGTGTGAAGACTAGGTTTGACAGCTTGCTGCAACAAACGGATGATGAAGTCTGGACAGGGTGGATGAAGCGCCCTGAGATCATGCCAATCGCTTTTGTTATGAATGAGAGCCGTCAAGAAGCGAAAGAGAAAATGGCACCTGAACTGGAAAGCTTAGCGCTTGATCTTGCAGTGGACGGATATCACGGTTGGGGAGATTTCTACGATACGATCGTAAGTAAAGTGCGGGTTCCTTATGAAGAGAATGGGGAAACGACTTTCTTGTCTGCGGGACAAGCGGCGAATAAATTACAGCACCCCAATCGTGAAGTACGTGAATCGATGAGTGTGAGTTGGGAAAAGGCTTGGAGTGAGGCGGCAGACTACTGTGCTGACACCCTTAATCATCTCGGCGGTTTCCGTTTGAAACTGTATGAAAGAAGAGGATGGGATTCTGTTCTCAAAGAACCACTTGCTATTAACCGGATGTCTGCACAGACCCTTGATGCGATGTGGGATGTGATAACACGCGCGAAACCAGCCCTTGTCAAATATCTGGAACGTAAGGCTAAGCTTCTTGGTGTTGAGCGTTTATCCTTTGCTGACGTATCCGCACCTATTGGTGAATCAACAGGAACGATTTCTTACGAGGAAGCGGCGGAAAGTATTGTATCTCAGTTCCGTAAATTTAGCCCTCGGATGGCTGATTTTGCACAGATGGCCTTTGATAAACATTGGATTGAGGCTGAGGATCGCCCAGGTAAACGACCTGGTGGATTCTGCACATCGCTTCCCGTAAGCAAGGAAACACGTATTTTTATGACTTATGCAGGTACTGCCTCTAACGTGTCCACACTAGCCCATGAGCTCGGACATGGTTATCATCAGCACGTAATGGATGATATGGAGATCTTGAATCAAAGCTATGCTATGAACGTAGCAGAGACGGCATCTACTTTTGCAGAGCTAATTGTAGCAGATGCACTGATCCAAGAAGCAGATGAAACAGAAAAACTTGCTTTACTGGAAGAAAAAATTCAGAATACGGTTGCTTTCTTTATGAATATTCATGCTCGTTTCCTTTTTGAGACACGTTTCTATGAGAAACGTAAAGAAGGTCTTCTCAGTGCAGCGGAATTGTCTGAGTTAATGGAGGAAGCACAGCGGGAAGCATTCTGTGATTCTCTTGGTTCATATCATCCAACATTCTGGGCATCGAAGCTGCATTTTTATATCACGGGAGTACCTTTCTACAATTTCCCTTATACATTTGGTTTCATGTTCAGTACAGGGATTTATGCACAGGCTCAAAAAGAAGGAGCAGCATTTGCTGAGAAATATGACAATTTATTACGGGATACCGGCCGGATGACAGTGGAGGAACTTGCTGATAAACATCTAGGTACAGATGTAACGAAACCTGATTTTTGGCAGGGAGCTGCTGATTTATGTATCGCTGATATTGAACAATTTCTTCAAATGACGGAAGGCCTACAATAGAACTCGAATGAATAGGACCTTAGCAGCGATGCTGAGGTTCTTTTTTTATAAAAGTTATTGATTTATGCCTGAAGTTTGTCGAAATATGATTATAGAATAAAAAAACATTATTTTTTTGCATAAAATTGTTGTAAAATAGAAAAATTTGACATATACTGAGTCACAGGCCCTATATATGTATAGGCTAAAAGTATAAGAGGATGGTGTATATGATCTCACTTGATCAGCTTTCTCTACCTAGACAACTGGATATTGTCTTTAGAGCACTTGATGAAGAACTTACAGGTCTTGATTCAGGAATCGTTTTTGTGCAAATTCGAAATAATGTTATAGGTAAATTCGGGATTAGACATTATCCTGTACCTATGAAAAAAGTGATGGAGAGTTCTAAAGGACTCACAGAAACTCAGCGTTCTTCTTTTCGGCTTATGGCCCTGGAATCTCTAAAGTTAAAAAAACACTGGACGCATGGAGAAATCACTTATGATTTCGCCGTTAGAAATGACATGATTGTTGTAGATTCAACCTTAGAGTCCAATTATAACCTTGCTAGTTTGATGATTCGTTACCCACGTACTACATATACAGATATTCAATTAGGCCCATCATAATAACAAAGCGGCCCTCTCCACAAAGAGAAGACCGCTTCGTTTAACCCGCTTAGATTCTTGCGTGGAACCTAGCTAGATTTATGAAAAGATAACGACGTTATTGACGACCAGCCAATTGCTGTTCAGCGATTTGTACCAGACGTTTTGTGATATAACCTCCGAGAGATCCAGTCTCACGGGAAGTATAGTTACCGTAGTAACCATCTGCCGGAATTGTTACGCCTAGCTCTTGTGCTGCTTCCAATTTAAGTTGTTGAAGTGCAGCATTTGCTTGTGGAACTACCAAGTTGTTAGAACGAGATCCTGATGCCATGTGTTGTCACCTCCTTTTGTGCTTTGTGAGATTAGTATGGTTTTAGGAAGAGAAAATATACTTAAAAAACAAGCAGGTAACAAGTGGAAAAAGCAGATTTAGTCTGAGGTGAAATTGGAGATGAAATCTGAGGTAAAAACAAAGATCAACTTGTTTTAGAATACGTGTGTATACAACACAAATAGACAGCTGAATCAGCTGTCTATTTGTAAAATATGTTTTTATTATTCTCGCTCTGCAGGTTGAACGATTTCAATCTGTGTAAAAAGTTCAATGGTTTGACCAGGCTCCATATGTATGAGTCCTGTAAAGTCTGCATTTCTCTCCATATTGGGAGCATCGGGCAACCAAGTATAAGGTTCAATGCACAAATAATCACTGCTTTCTCCTTTGGTAAATAATACCCAATGTAAAAAAGAATCTTTATTCGCTGTATATTTAATGGCATAACCATCATTACGCGTTAGATAAGCAGTGTCATGTTCACGATCTGATCTAAATATGGTATCTAGATTGTGCCCTGCTAGATTTATTCCATAAGGCAGACCGGCTAGAGAACCCAAATCCTCTAAATCTCCGGTTGGCAATAAATCTTCGTTAAGCGGATAAATTCCATTCACCGGAAGTTTAATATTCCAACGCTGTGGCTCACCATCGAGCATAAACCAAGTGTGGTATCCCATACCAAATGGTGCTGCATGATCACCTTGATGGGTAACACGAAGTTGCTGTGTCAGAGTAGAACCTTGCAGTCGAAAAGTCATTGAAAGTGTCATAGGAACGGGAAAATGTCTCATCCAGAGTTCATCTTCACTTGTCTTCCATTCTGTTGTTACGGTGCATCCATCTTCATCTTCTTCTATGTCACTAACGCACCAAGGCTGTGTACGATGAAGTCCATGAATATGGTTATTATTTACGGAATTTTGAGCAAATTGATACTCTTGACCTTCATATTCAAAGTGACCCAGGTGAATACGCCCTGGGGGGATCAACATCGGAACACCAAAATGGTAAGGTTTCTGAAGATAAAAAGCGAGATCCTGTTCGTCAGGTTTACGAACGACTTCCCGGTTTTGAATACGATCATAAATGGATATAATGTTGTTACCGAGGCGGGGTAGCAGGGTGACTTCAAGATCACGACTGTGCAAAATATAAGTATCATAGCCGTTCCAAAGCCCTTTGGTCACTTGTTTCATCTTTTTTGCTCCTTTTCCCACGAAAGATCTTAAGCATCTTACACGTATGTCTATCATAACAGATAATTGTATCTGTAGTAAAAAGCACTTGGATTTCACAAATGAAATTTATGTAATTTATGCTTCTCATATTTCATGTTGACATTAGAACTTTATCATGATTATGATAAAGCAAGTATATAACTTATAATCGTTGATAGGGATAAGTAAGCTTAGTGATGGCAACTTGCAGAAAGCCGATGGTTGATGCGAATCGGTGTTGCGGACTTTGACTGAATGGACCCTGGAGAGCCCGGCTTAACGAGAAGTGATCCTTCTTTAGTAGGTCAGGACGACTAATCCGCGTTAAGGAAGATAAGGTTGCTTATGAGTAGTTTTTGATGTGCGAATAGGCAACAAATTAGGGTGGCACCACGGTCTCACGTCCCTTTCACGGGATGTGGGGCCTTTTTGTATTTTGTTTTATTTTGAAAGATATGAATTGTAGGAGGAATAAAGAATGAAAACGGTATTCTCGGGTATTCAACCTAGTGGAAAACTAACCCTAGGGAATTATATTGGGGCAATGAAAAATTTCGTTAAGTTACAAGACGAATATCATTGTAATTTTGTAGTTGTAGACTTGCACGCAATTACGGTTTCACAAGACCCAGCTGCGCTTTACGAACAATCTAAAGATGTTGCTGCTTTGTATCTGGCCGCTGGAATTGACCCAAAGAAAGCAAATGTGTTCTTGCAATCTCATGTTCCTCAGCATGCAGAACTCGGATGGATGCTGACTACGCTGACAGCGATGGGTGAACTTGAACGTATGACACAATTTAAAGATAAATCGGCAGGCAAAGAATCCGTAGGGGCAGGACTCTTTGTATATCCTTCTTTGATGGCAGCTGATATTCTGCTCTACAACGCGGATCTCGTACCGGTTGGAGATGACCAGAAACAGCATATGGAACTGACAAGAGACCTCGCTCAGCGGTTTAACCGTCGTTATGGAGAGTTCTTTACCATTCCTGAAATCTATACGCCAAAAGTCGGGGCACGGATTATGTCACTGGATGATGCATCTAAAAAAATGAGTAAGAGTAACCCGAATCCAGGAAGCTATATCTCGCTTTTGGATACACCTAAAAACATTCGTAAAAAAATCAGCCGTGCAACAACGGATTCGGACAGTACGGTCCGATTTGATCCTGCGAACAAACCGGAGATCAGTAATTTAATGAGTATTTACAGCGAATGTTCCGGACTCTCTCTGCAAGAGATCGAAAAACAGTACGAAGGACAAATGTACGGAGCTTTCAAGAAGGAACTTGCGGAAGTCGTGGTTTCTGTTATTGAACCGATGCAGGAGAGATTCCGTGAAATTCGTGAGTCCGATGAGCTGATGCGTATTCTAAATGAATCTGCTGAGCGGGCAAGAGAGATCGCCGCTGCAAATCTGACAGAAGTGAAGAAACGGATGGGGTTTGTTGTTTAGTATCTAAGACTGGTTCATTTCAGCACGATTTCGTTTTGCCTTAATGATAAATCCCCAGCCGATATTGCAGGTGGCTAAAATACTAAAGAGTAGAGCTAACCATAAGGAATGGCTAAGTGAAACTGCGGTGACCATAAGTAATATAATAGAAGAAGCGGCAAACCAAAGAGACAGACCTTTACTCATGTGAAAGTACCTCCAAAAAAATATTTTTAAAAAGAAGTATAGCTTTTCGAGAGAGAGCCATAATAATCTTGCAAGCTTGCAACAGCATATATCACGCGCGAAGCGAAAGGAGATTACACACATGGCATCAGGATCTCGTTCTAACAATTTGGTAGTTCCACAAGCGAACGCTGCACTTCAACAACTTAAATTGGAAGCTGCTCAAGAGCTGGGCGTAACAATTCCGGCGGATGGTTACTACGGTAACTACACTTCCCGCGAAACAGGTTCACTCGGGGGATATATCACAAAACGTCTGGTACAAATCGCTGAACAGCAATTGTCTGGTCAAAGCAAATAAATGTAATACAACAATCACATTAGTGAGCTTGGACGGTATTCCTACCGTCCAAGCTTTTTGTGTTACCTATGTAGCTGATTCTGCATGAAAGCGGTATATTCCGTCAAGCATAAAAAAACGGCCTTAAGGGCCGTTTTCTCTTTTTTATAGTTAGATGTGAGAGCCAAGGGATAATTTCTTCTCCATCTTATCCTCACTAAGCCACCCTACATAAGTGCTGATCGGTTCATAATTTTTGTCCATTACCATACAGGCAACAAAGGGATATTGTTTACGATGACGATACCTTACATCTCCCCATCGAACAAAATAGCCGAAACTTAATTCTTCTACTTCTGCAACAGCAAACGAAGTGAAATATAGAAATGCCTGAATGTCTGGATGAGATTTAGAAATCTCTACAGCAGGATGATCTGAGGACACAGCATGCTTACTCCAAACGAGGAGATGTCCATCTAGTTTCCCAATCTCGTAGCTGCCATCTTTGTGTGCTTTTACTACATGCCAGCGGTTTAAGTGAATCGTAGGTATCACATAATACTTATCTTCAGGAACCGATGAAGTATCCATCTTTCTTACTTGTTTTGTTTTGGAATAATGAACTAGTGTACGCCAGACGTAATAAAGAGCCAAGAATGAATAAAGGACAATAAAAGTGGGTGCAGGATCGAAAATCCCAAAGAACCAGAATAAAATAGCGATCACATGGGTTGTAAAAAGAACCGGATCAAAAATATGAATGATATTCCACGAAATCCATTTTTCTGTAAATGGTCGCATAGCTTGTGTCCCGTATGTATTAAATACGTCGGTAAATACGTGAACACACACGGCTATTCCGGTCCATAACGCAACATGCAGGATCGGTATGTCTCGGAACAACAAGGAAATAACGGCAGTAATCAGCGCTGTCCATATAAATAGAAAGGGAATCGAATGCGTTATTCCTCGATGATTTCTTATATAGGAAGCATTGTTCTTTTTAATCCGAAGAACGGTATCGATATCTGGAGCTTGTGACCCTGCAACTGTGCCAATCATGACGGCAACGGCCAGTTCTGGATTTGAGGCCACGACAGGGTCAACGAAGCTTAGGCCAGCAAGACCAAAACCCATAACAAAATGTGTAGCTGTATCCATGTAGGTACTCTCCTTTTGGTAATCAAGTCATAAATTCTGCTGAAATTGTTACTTTGTAATTATAAAGATATTAAATTATTTAATGCCCTATTGGGGAAATCTCTATTCAAGTAAGAAAAGATACAATGCTCGTATTTTGCCATAAAGGTACATGATATTCCAATAACTTACCTCACAAATAGGAAATTTGTCATAGCCTATTCATATTTCAATGATCTTTGTCAAAGACTTTCCTTATTTGTTATGATAAAATTTATATCGGAGGCAATAATGATTTTCTCCAATAAGACGTTCATCGTAAGGAGGATTTACAAGCGTGAATAATAGATATCAGGCATCTTCCGATACAGCAGCTATCCCCGCACGGCCTACGCCGCCGAGAGAATCTGCAACATGGAAAGATTTTGTTGTTTTAACAAAGCCAGGCATCCTGAGAACAAACCTGGTTGCAGCATTTGGTGGTTTTTGGCTTGGATCACAATGGGATGTTGATTATTTAAGAATGATTATTACCATGATCGGGACAATGCTTGTTATGGCCTCATCCTGTGTGTTTAATAATTATTTTGATCGTGAATTAGATAAAAAAATGGAACGGACTCGTAATCGCGCACTACCCACTGGGAAACTAAGCCCGAAGGTAGTGCTTACTTATGCTGTCAGCTTAGGAATTTTGGGACTTGTCGTTTTGTTTGCCTATTCCGGCTGGCTTGCAGGCGTCCTTGGTATTTTTGGGATGTTCATTTACGTCATCATCTACACATTATGGCTGAAGCGTTCATCCACATGGAGTACATCCATAGGCGGATTCTCCGGTGCGGTACCACCCGTTATCGGATATGTAGCTGCATCAGGAACACTTGATCTTGGCGCTCTACTTTTGTTCGCTTTGTTGTTTCTATGGCAGCCTCCACATTTCTGGGCACTGGCAATTCGCAGGGTAGAAGATTACCGTGCTGCAGGATATCCGCTTCTTCCTGTGGTAAAAGGGATCGAACGTACAAAAATTCAGATGATTCCTTATATTATCCTTCTAGTCCCTGTGCCTATTCTGATGTATGTGTACAATTACACAGGTTTTGTGTTTATGATTGTTTCGTTAGTTTTATCATTGATATGGTTATTTTACGGCTTCCAAGGTTTCAAAGCAAAAGACACCGATGCCTGGGCCAAAAAAATGTTTTTCTTCTCAATTAATTACCTAACGATCAGTTTTCTTCTTATGATCCTAGATACGGTTCATAAATAAAAAGAATGACTTTGTTTCAAAAACGATGTCTATTTTTATTACACCAAGTAACTTTGCGTTAATCATGAAATAAGAGGGAGACCTGCTCCAAACGGGATGGGCCTCCTCCTTTTTTACTCTTCAGCTTCAATAATATTACATAGTTGGATCTATTTTATAACACCTTTAGTTGCATTTCATATATCGCATACATCGTTTTCATCAACCATTCATTGAAGAAGGAGCGGATCTTTTTGATTTTCAAAAAGTACATATGGACGTGGATATTATTATTGATTGCAGCAGTTATGGCAGGTTATCTCATTTATAATGCACTCGATTTTGGGAAAGAAGAGTATCCAAAGTTAGGGAAAGTAGATAGTTTTTCAATGGAAAATGTGGATGGAAGCACTGTTTCTCTAGAAGATACGGAAGGGAAAACACGGCTGTTTTATTTTTATTTTACAAGTTGTCCTGATGTATGTCCGGTGACCACTTTTAGCATGTCACAGATTCAGGAACTTTTGAAGGAAGATGGGACGTTTGTCAAAGATGCTTCTTTTGTTTCTATATCATTTGATCCAGAAGTAGACACTAGAGAGACTATCAAAGCCTTTGGAGATCGATTCAAAGCAGATTATTCAGGCTGGTATTTCTTGAGGGGAGATGCAGAAGAAACAAAGCAGTTAGCAAGAGAATCATTCAAAATTCTCATTGAAGGAAATAGCGTGGATAATTTCGTACATGCTAATCTGATTGCATTGGTCGATGAGGATAACAATATACGCAAAATCTATAATGCTTCTAATACAGAAGAAGCTGCGCCGGAGATCATTGCAAGAGACGTTAGAAATGTAGTGAGTGAATAATAGCTTTATCTGTATCGTGAAGAAGCTGTGTCCATAAAGGCACAGCTTTTTTTTATTGAAATGGTTGCTGAAAGTCAGGGTAGATAATGTATTCATCGAGACCTGCTTTTTCTAACTGGGCAATAAGATACTCATCAGGTGTACCTTCCACTCCTGCATAACCTCGTCTGGTATAAATATGCTCTGCATCCGGGAAAGTATCTCTGAGTTCACCTCGAATACGTTTTCCAGAGCTGTCATTGTCCATAAACAAATAAACCTCATCATATTTAATCTGTTTACGAAGTTTCTCAAGCTTCATGCTATTGAGTGTTCCATACGTGCATAAAATAGAAATCTCGGGTTGTAACAACCGACGGAGTTTGCTGCGATCATTTTTACCTTCCACAATGACATGAATCGGCATCGTATGCTTCACCTCTTGTTTTATTCGCATATGAACTCGAAATTCCCCGGGAAATGTTTATGTTCTATTTTATCGCAAAGTATGGATTTCATGCAAAAAGATCAGTCCATTATTGGGCTGATCTCAAACGGTAGACAAAATTAGTCTCACCTAGTTTGCCTACCGTCTTTTTTATTAGATGTGTTTTGGTTCTGGAGTAAGTGTGGAGGTGCGCACTTGTTTTGAAAAAGGTAAAAATAAGAGACCAATCATGAGGACAAGGAAAGCTAGGAAGTAAGGAGAGATCTCCATTCGAATCTGTCCTGATGCGATGGGGCCTACAAACGAACCTAATGAAGTGGCGATAGATTGAATGGAAAAAATCCTTCCAAGCCTAACTCCGCCGCTTAGCTGTACAAACATAGTAGCTAGTGCTGGGAAGATAATACCTTTGGATGTGCCCAGGACATATAGAATGAGCCATAAAGGCAGTTCGGGCGCAGAAGCGAGTAGAAAGAAGCTGATTGCCATCAGTAATACGCCTGCGGCAAGACGAAGCTTCGTTGAATAACGATTGAGAAACAACATACTTAATGTAGTGAGTGCTCCTAGACTGATGATAGAGAATAAGAGGCCTGTTGATAAGATGGAAGCTGATCCGCTGCCTCTCAGGGGGAGTTCAAAGAATAGAACGCCTTGAGAGCATGCAATGACTAGCGGTAAAACAAAATAACGCCAAGATATCGGAAGAAAACGGCCTTCCATAGGAGGCAACACTTTGGCACTCTGGGTACTTGCTGCCTTTACGGCAGGAATCGTAAAAAATGCCATCAGCCCAGTAATGATCAGCAGAATTCCAAGAATCTGAAAAGTCCCGGAGAAGCCAATGCCTGCAACAATGAAGGCGCCCGCTGCGGGAGAGACCACAGAAGCCAGTGTATGGACCACACCATGTCCCGACATATACTTTCCTTGCGTGGTTGGATCAGACGACAACTGAGCAAGCAGAGTCATACAGGCAGGAGAGAGAAAAGCAAGAACAAATCCGCTGAGTGCCCGTAAAATAAGTAGTTGCCACGGGGTATCAACATAGGCTTGAAGCAACAAAAGGATCCCAGCAGTTGTTAGACTGAAAATAATGTAACGCTTGCTTCCATACTTATCGATTTTTGTGCCTGCAATCAGATTTCCCGGTAGATGGGTTAAGGAATAAATGCCCATCATCCAACCAATAAAGGTGGGAGCTGCGCCTAATGAAATCGCAAAAGGCGTAAGAATAGGATACTGAGCATGTAAATCGAAGAAGGCTAAAAAAAGAAATAAATAAAGCCATATGGCCGTTTTCAAGGAAACAGCACCTCCCATTTCAATATATAGCTAGAACATCGTATGATATACTTGTACGCCTAATGGGACAGTCTTATACCGTATTTTTGCGTAAACCGGCGCTTAGCTGACAGCAGTATCGGTAATCATGTATAATATTCGGGAACTCATAACAATGGAGTTCGGGAGGTGGATGATCATAATGGATTTAGAAGTATGGAAAGAGTTCGTACAGCAAAATTGGCTGGTTATTATTGTTGCTTTGATCTTGTTGTTTATTGTCATTAATGTACTTAAGACGGTACTCAAGTGGGCTATCGTTCTTGTAATTGTGGCCGCACTGATCATATACAGCGGTGTTTCTTTGGACCAGATCAAAGATGTAGTTACGGATGTAAGTTCGTCTACTGTGGAAACGGTGAAAACAGAAGCACAAGAATTGATGCAGAACGAAGCGAAGCAAGCTACCTATGTTCTTCACGAGGATGGAACGTTTACTATTACGAGTCCCAATGTGGAAGTTTCAGGAGAACAAGGTAAAGATAAAGTGAAAGTAAGTCTGCGCGGTGTATCTGTAGGTGAGTGGAGTATTAATAATGCTGCTGTGAAACAGTACATGGAAACCGCACAAACTAAATAAATAAAGATAAATATAAGTATAGGTATAACAGGGGTGAAAACATGTTCGAATCATGGATCGATAGCCTATTGAACGGAAATGTGGTCACGCTTGTTTTATTGGTCATTCTCCTTGTATCACTGATTCAAGGATTTGCAAGAGGAGCTTCACGCTCAGCAGGAGCATTGGTAAATCTGGTTACGGAAGGGATGTTTACCGTCATTGGCCTTGCTGGTGCTTTTTTGCTATCTATGAAGTTATCTCCAATTATCCAAACGTGGCTAGCACAGTACAGTGAGAACATACCTAATCGAGATTTGAAAGTATGGGAGCAAATTTATTATACTGCCATTACCGGGCTCACTGATTTTCCGTTAATGCGATTTGCTGTTCTTTTTATGATTAGTTATGCAGTGATACGTTTTGTTCTTTCTGTAATTGGTGGTTTGCTTACAGGGCTTGGCCTTGGCAGGTCAAATACCAGATCTCGTAAGGATCCAGGAATGATTAGTCGCCTTCTTGGTGCTGCTTTCGGAGTTGTTGTCGGCGTAGCGAGAAGCATTCTGGTAATTGCGCTGTTGTTTATATTAGTGAGTCTATATCCAGGAAGTGCATTCAGTAATTATGTTGAATCTTCCCCTTTGTATCAGCAGGGTGCCAAAAAAGTGATTGAACCGCTCTCGGGAACACTGATTAAGGAACGGCTTCCTGTCATTACCCAAGCGGCTAAAAATGAACTGACCGGCATAATGCAGCGAAGATATGAAGTGATCGATCGGAGTATTCCTAAGGATATAGAAGGAGCAGCTGCTAAAGTAACAGAGAACGCGGCCACTGATGAAGAAAAGGCAAAGGCGCTCTATCAATGGGTAGGTACTCGTGTTGAATATGACTACGGAAAAGTAGAGGACTATGAACAAAGAGGCATTTGGAATGAGCAAACACCGCAGGATACTTTTCAAACCATGAAAGGCGTTTGCATTGACTATGCAAGGCTATACGCGGTTATGGCCCGGTCACAAGGATTGGATGTAAAAGTCATTACAGGTCTTGGATATAATGGACAAGGCGGATACGGTGCTCATGCATGGAACGAAGTATATTTAAGTGAGACAGATGAGTGGGTACCTCTTGATCCAACTTGGGCGAATAGTGGGAATTGGTTTAATCCATCAAACTTCTACGACACCCATATTAAAGATCAGTCCTTATAATGTATTTGTTAAACCGCAGTTAGAAAGGATAGTTTAGGAATGAGCAAAGAGGAAACAGACCCATATATGAAAAAAGAGATTTTGAAGGAGAAAAGGTTTACTTTTCGACTAAATGTCTTTTTCCTTGCTACCTTTTTGATCTTTGGTGTACTGATCATCAGGCTGGCTTATCTGCAGCTGGTTCAGGGTCCTACGCTAAAAAAAGAAGAAGCAAGTGTCGCAACGAAAAGTGTATCTCTTTCTCCCATTCGAGGGACGATATTTGACTCTACGGGCGAGAATCGCCTCGCCTATTCGACCTCGACTCAGTCTTTGTATGTGAGTTTAGATAAAAACTACACCCGTGAAGAAAATAAAGATGAATTAAAAGAGCTGGTTTCGAGTCTCAAACATGTTTTTGATCGGTATGGAGATCCGAGCAAAGCAATGACAGAAGCTGAAATAGAAGAAGCTCTTGATATATCCTATCGCAAGAATTACGGATATACGCCGAGAAGAATTAAGACGGATCTGACAGATGAAGAGATCGCCTATTTTCTATCGCATAAGGATGATTTCCCAACGGTAGAAGTGGTAGAAGAAAACGTGAGACGTTATGACGAGGATACCGTTGCCGTACAGACTGTAGGATATATGAAACCATTCCGCTCCGTAATTGATCCAGATTATGGACTCGGTTATTATCTGAAAGCCAAGGAAGAAACGGACCCTAAACTTCAATATCTGGACGACGAGGAAGTCGGATATGATGGTATAGAGTTTATGTTTCAAGAGGAATTAAGAGGAACAAAGGGCGTTAAGACTTTCCCAGTTAACTCACAAAATCAAATTTCTGGTGAAGCAGAGATTACGGCTCCTAAAAAAGGGAATAACGTGTGGTTATCTATTAATAAAGATGTTCAGTTGGCTACCGAGCAGGCAATCATGGACCAATTGGAATATTTGCAAACGACAAGTAATTCTAATATAAAAGCACCAAATGCCAAAACGGGATTTGCAGTTGCCATGGAAGTGGACACAGGCAAGATCGTAACGATGGCGAGTATGCCTGACTATGACCCGAACATTTGGACAAAAGGAAGCATGACACAAGAAGAACTTAATAATATTGCTCCTTATGCTTCAAATGGCGCAATTCGCGAAGTGTATCAGTCCTACAGCAGTAAAGAAGAGAGTTATAAACATCCATCTTCCACTGTGCTGCTCGGTTCCGTTATTAAGCCTTTATCTGTTCTCATTGGTCTGCAAGAAAACTTATTTACGACTTCTACTTTATATAATGATGTGGGGGTAGGGAAGTTTGGTAAGAAGGGTTATGAAACTTCCGTTCGAAATTCGGGGAGTCACGCTTACGGTTTGATCGACCCTGCTTCTGCTATTGAACATTCTTCCAATGCGTTCATGGTAGAAATGGTCGGCAATAAATTATATGAGAAGTATGGTGCAGATGGCGTTGACGTATGGGATCAGTACATGAAGGAATTTGGGCTGGGGGTATCGACAGAGAGCGGTTTACCTAATGAGCAGTCTGGTCTACGCGAATATATAAATGAAGCACAGAATAGCAGTTCGCAGTCAGCGCTTGCCTATGCTTCTTTCGGACAGCAAGGAAAGTACACAACACTCCAGCTTGCTCAGTATACAGCCATGCTTGCGAATGAAGGAAAACGACTGAAACCACAAATTGCAAGCAAGATTACGGATGTAGAAGGCAATGTAGTGAAGGAATTTGGTGCGGAAATACTAAACACCGTTGAATTTGATTCTTCTTATTGGGATGAAATCAAAGCAGGGATGAACAGTAATGCTCAAGGATTTGAGGGATTCCCGTATGATTTTGCTCGCAAAACAGGAACATCTCAGCAAAGTGTAGGTGGCGAACTCGTAGAAAACGGCGTCTTTATTACATTTGCTCCTAGAGACAACCCGAAACTTGCTATTGCTGTGGTTGTGCCTGAGGGAGGATTTGGATCGGTTAGTGCAGCGCCTATTGCACGTAAAATTTATGATGCCTATGATCAATACATTGGCCTTGACGGAACACCAAAAATTCAAGATACTCAAGATCAGAGTGAAGCTTCTGAACAAGATGATTCCGGTGAATAGGCTTTGAAATATCCATTTGCAATATAATATGATAAAAACAGCGTGTGCCACGTTAATGAGGCGCACGCTGTTTTGTCGTTTTATGACGAAATTGTAATCAACAAAAGAGAAATTTGGATATCAGTTGTGGTAGAATAAAAAAAGGATATCTATGGAACAGAAAGAAAAGTGAGGTATAGTATGACGCAGCAGCAAAATCATGAAAAGGAAGAACTCTCAAATAAACGCCGATTTAGTTTTCGTCTGAATTTTTTCTTCTTTAGCTCTTTTATTATTTTTTCTATTATTATCATTAGACTTGCTGTGCTTCAGTTTGTAGAAGGACCGGAGCTCGCGCAGCAGGAGAGCGGCAGTGTGACTAAGAATATACCGCTACTTCCGGTAAGGGGTTCCATACTTGACTCTACCGGTGAGGTGAAACTTGCTTATTCAGAGCCTATTCAGTCACTGTATATTACTTTATATAAAAATTATAGTAAGCCGACAGACGGTTCGGTAAATCCAAACCATGCAGAGGCATTGGAGATGGCTGAGCGTCTTGCTGAAGTTTTTGAGAAATATAAAGATCCGGATGCGGAAACAATAACAGCAGCTGACATCGAAAAGGCAATGGACCTTAACTATCGACAAACGCATGGCTATACACCTAGGCTGATTAAGAGTAACTTATCAGAAAAAGAAATCGCTTATTTTTTGCAACATAAAAAAGAGTTTCCAGGTGTCAGCGTAATTGAAGAGACGGTAAGGAAATATGATGAGGATACAGTTGCTGTACAAGCAATCGGCTACCTCAAAACGTTTAAGACTTCAAAAACACTCGAGAAATATAAACAAATAGATGAAACGAACAAAGATCAAACCGAACCAGGGCTGGTGTATTCGGAACTGGAGTCAGTTGGTGCAGACGGCCTTGAAATGCAGTATCAGGATGAACTTCGTGGTAAAGCAGGCTATAGTCAAATTCCAATCAATCCACTGAATCTTCCAGAAGAAGGTACAGTTATTCAGGCTCCTGAAAAAGGAAATGACATCGTATCTACCATTAATAAAGACATTCAGGTAGAAACGGAACAAGCGATTCTGGATCAGCTTGATTGGCTGCATCGTAATCCTGTCTCTGGTAAACTACATCCTAATGCTACAACGGGTTACGCTGTTGCGATGGAAGTAGATACAGGGAACATTGTGGCAATGGCAAGTATGCCGGATTACGATCCCAATGATGAATGGGACTATGACAAAATCAAGTACATTTATCGTAACGGAACAACAGAATCGTACCCGCCGGATGATTCGAGAAGACGGATGGAATCGACGGTTCTTTTAGGTTCTACTATTAAACCACTTAGTGTATTAATCGGTTTAAAAGAAGGTCTATTCAGTACAAACACGGCCTATCAAGATGTGGGGTATGCCCTTTTTGGTCGAGACGATTCTAGAGTACGAAACTCACAGAACCATGTGTATGGACTTCTTTTCCCGGATACAGCCATTAAGCACTCCTCGAACGCGTTTATGGTAGATATGATCGGTGAAAGACTGTATAACAAGTTCGGCAGTAAAGGAATTGATATCTGGGATCAGCATATGAAAGAATTTGGTCTTGGTGTTGAGACAGGTGTAGATCTACCGCGTGAATTTAAGGGGCAAATTGAGTATAAGAACGAAAAGGAAACAGCTCTTTCTCGACTTGCATTTGCATCCTTTGGACAGCAGGGTAAGTATACAACCATGCAGCTTGCTCAGTACACAACGATGCTGGCTAACAAAGGAAAAAGGTTGGAACCGCATCTTATCAAAGAAATTCGCGATTCCGAAGGAAATATAGTGAAGAAAATTGAACCTAAGATACTCAATGAAGTGGATTTCGCAGATGAGTACTGGAATACGGTTCACCGCGGGATGTCGACGAACGTAGATATGGCCTTCTCAGGATTCCCATATGACTTCGCTCGTAAAACAGGTACCTCGCAGCAAGATATTTTTTACAATGGGACAAAAAATCGGATTGATAATGGTGTGTTTATTGCCTTTGCACCACGTAATAATCCGAAGCTGGCTGTAGCCGTTGTCATACCTGAAGGTGGATTTGGTTCTAGCAGCGCGGCTCCCGTTGCTCGTAAAATTTTTGATGCTTATGATAAAGTGTACGGTCTGGATGGTGTTCCTAAAGGGGATCCGCAAGACGATGAAGAAACTTCACAGAATGAATAGATTGATAAGAAAGGCGTCTTTTGCATAAAAGCAAAGGGCGTCTTCTTTTTTGTACAATAGTGGTAAATGTTGGTATAATTAGGGCGTATGTACAGTTGTTGTTTTATCTATGGGGGGACTACTAATGAATCGTTATGAACAGGATGAAGAGAATATAAAGATCGAGCGGAGACGGACTTTTCGTATGAATATTTCCTTTTTCGCCGTTTTTACATTATTTTGTGTTCTTATTGTGAGACTTGCATTTATACAGTTTGTAGAAGGGGAGGAACTGGCGAATCTAGAACGAGGAGAGAACAAAAGAGCGGTACCCATGATGCCGATCCGCGGGACGATCTTTGATTCTACTCATACACCACTGGCTTATTCAGAACCCTCACATTCCTTATATATTTCTTTATACGAGAATTATGGAATGTCTAATGGGATTCCTACAGCAGGAAGAATTGAAATGAATTTAATGGCCGAAAAAATAGCAGATATCTTTACGAAATACGGGGATAAGGATGCTCCGGAAGTTACTGCTGGGCAGATTATTGAGGGACTCGATCTTAATTATTCTAAGTTCGGTGGATATGTCCCTCGTCTCATCAAAAGTAATTTGTCAGATAAAGAAGTTGCTTACTTCTTACAAAATAAAGATCAGTTCAAAGGGATTCAAATCATTGAAGAAACGGTGCGTAAATACCATAAAGATACGCTTGCTACGCAAACCGTTGGATACCTGTTTAAATATAAAGGAGCCAAGGATGATCCTTTCTATAAGAAGATTAGTGAACAAAATTCAGAAGTGGGTCTAGAAAATCCAGGTCTTTTTTATCAAGAGAATGAGAATGTTGGTTTTGGCGGGCTTGAATTACAATATCAGGAGGAACTCCGCGGAGAATCGGGCTATCAGTTAATACCAGTAGATATGCGTAATATGCCAACAGGTCCAGGGGAGCTAGTGCCGCCTAAAAAAGGGAACGATCTATATACTAATCTGCATAAAGATGTACAGCGGATAACGGAACAGGCCATTACAGATCAGATCAAAGCGCTGCGTACAAGTGGAAGAAAAGAATCACGCAATGCAAAGACAGGTTATGCGGTAGCCATGGAAGTCGATACGGGAAATATAATTGCTATGGCAAGCATGCCGGATTACGATACGAACGTATGGGAAAGCGGCGGGGTTTCTCCTAAGGTATATGATGAAATCAAAAATGTATATCAAAACGGCACGATACGATCTTTTTTTCCAACGGATCAAACGAATACGCCGGAGTCTGTAGTTCTACTAGGTTCAACGATCAAACCTCTTAGTGTTCTCATAGGACTAGAAGAAGGACTCATCAGCCCATCATCAGTGTATACAGACCGAGGCTATGCTGAATTTGGACGTGATGGCAGAGTAGGTAACTCAGGCGGTGCAGTGATGGGAAGATTGACTCCACGGGAGGCCATTCGCAGATCATCTAATGCTTTTATGGTGGATTTGATTGGGGAAGGACTTTGGAATCGTTATGGCAGCAGCAAGGCAATCGATATCTGGGATGAATATATGAAAAAGTTTGGGCTTGGAGTAGAAACCGGGGTGGATCTTCCAAATGAATATCGTGGATACATTGAGTATAAGAACGAAAAGGAAACAGCTCTCTCCCGGCTCGCTTTCGCCTCTTTTGGACAGCAGGGAAAATATACGACAATGCAGCTTGCTCAGTACGCAGCCATGCTTGCGAATAAAGGGAAACGCATGGAGCCGCATCTTGTCAGCGAGATTAGAGATTCTGAAGGGAATGTCATCCGTAAAATTGAGCCAAAGGTACTGAATGAAGTAAAGTTTAACGATGCGCACTGGGATTTGGTCCGAAGCGCGATGGCAACAAATGTAGGAACAAGCTTTGATGGCTTCCCTTATGATTTTGCGCGGAAGACAGGTACTTCTCAGCAAAAGATTTATCCTGGAAAAGGTCAGGCAGCGGTGACGGTGGATAATGGAGTATTTATTGCCTTTGCTCCTCGTGAAAATCCAAAACTTGCGGTTGCAGTTATGATTCCGGAAGGCGGCTTTGGATCGGTCAGTGCTGCCCCGATCGCTCGCAAAATCTTTGATGCATATGATATGTATTATGGTTTGGATGGCACACCTAAGAAACAGAAGGCAAACAAAGAGAAATAAAAATAGTCGTATCGTCCTGATTAAAGCAACTAAAGGTATTATGAAATTGATTCAAGTGACCGTGAATCTCACGAAATTATATTCAGGCTATAGCCGTTTAGTAGCCCAATCTAAGACAAGCAAGAGAAAATTTCTCTTGCTTTTTTATTTTGTCTCCAATAAAATTTGCCTTAGGGAAACTTAATTGGTTATATATAAATTAATTGTGATAGGTTAAACAACTTGTACATGGTAAAGATTTGGGTTTTGGGATTTGCCAAATTAACTCGTAGAGAGGAAGAGTGGACAATGAAAAAGAGGAGTAGATGGAATCAAATCGTTATGGCTGTGGTGGTGATGAGTTCGCTCGTGGTTTTAGCAGCTTGCGGTACATCAAGTGAAGCTGGAGGAAACGAGGAAACGGGGAAACTAAAGATCACGACCACAACGGGCATGATTGCAGATGCTGCTAAAGAAGTCGGTGGAGATCATGTAGAAGTAACCGGACTGATGGGACCCGGAGTGGACCCCCACTTGTATAAAGCTTCTCAAGGAGATATTAGAAAATTAGAACAAGCGGATCTCATTTTGTATAACGGTTTGCATCTCGAAGGAAAGATGTCCGATATTCTAATCAACTTAGGCAAATCTAAGACCGTGACTCAAGTGACTAAGGATATTCCAGAAAGCGAGCTGCTCATGGTTCCTTATGGCGATAAGGAAGAAGCGGATCCTCATGTATGGTTTGATGTGACAAAGTGGATACAGGTTACGGATACAATTCGGAATACCCTCATTGAGGCAGATCCCGAACATGCGAAAGATTACAATGACCAGGCTGATGCATATATAGCGAAGCTGCAAGATTTACACGAAGAAGTCAGCGAAAGCATTGCTTCCATTCCTAAAGCATCTCGGGTACTCGTCACAGCACATGATGCTTTTGGATACTTTGGTCAGGCTTACGATATTGAAGTGCTTGGTTTACAAGGAATCAGTACATCTGCTGAATATGGAGTGAACGATGTTAGTGAGCTGAGAGATTTTCTTGTAGACAACCAAATTAAAGCGGTTTTTGTAGAATCCAGTATCTCACCTAAAGCGATGGAAGCGATCGTAGCTGGGGCAAAAGAGAAAGGTCATACGGTTACAATCGGCGGTCAATTATACTCTGATGCGATGGGCCAAGAAGGAACCGAAGAGGGGACCTATATTGGTATTGTAAAAAGGAATACGAAGGTTATCGTAGCAGCTTTGAAATAGGATGCACGAGGATAAGAGGAGTGGAGAAAATGGGCATATTAACGCAGGAAGACACCGTGAACCTGTCAGAATCTAGTGAAGAACAATTTCCGTTTTCTGTTCAACATCTGGCCGTTGCCTATCATAAAAAACCGGTGCTTGAAGACATCACATTCTCCGTACCGGAAGGAAAATTAATAGGAATATTAGGACCCAATGGAGCGGGAAAATCAACACTGATTAAAGCAGCGCTAGGCCTAGTGCCCTCCCTCAGTGGGGATGTCAAGATATACGGAAAATCTTATAAAGAACAGCGCAAGAGAATTGGATATGTACCGCAACGAGAATCCGTCGATTGGGATTTTCCAACGAATGCCCTTGATGTAGTTATCATGGGAAGGTATGGAAGACTGGGTTGGTTTAAGAGACCTGGGAAAAAAGAAAAGGAAATCGCAATGGATTGTCTGAAAAAAGTAGGGATGGCCGATTTCTATAACCGTCAGATTAGTCAGCTGTCTGGTGGACAGCAACAGCGTGTATTCCTGGCAAGAGCCCTTGCTCAGGATGCGGATATCTATTTCATGGATGAACCATTTGCAGGCGTAGATGCGACAACAGAGAAGGCCATCATCGCCTTGCTGAGCGAACTGAAAGAACAAGGGAAAACAGTGCTTGTCGTTCATCATGACCTTGCTACAGTAGAGGAATATTTCGATCATGTCATATTGCTGAACGGAAAGTTAGTGGCAGCTGGTCCAACACCAACCACTTTTACATCAGAGATGCTTCAAAAAACATATGGCGGCCGCATTGCGATGATTGGTCAGTCTGCCGCTGCGGAGAAGTGGAAGGAGTAGTACGTATGATGAACTGGATATTCTCCATTATGACAGATCCAAATGCAAGGTGGATCATGCTTGGTTCGATGCTGCTTGGGTTTAGCAGCGGAATGGTGGGATCATTTACTTATCTTCGTAAGCAAAGTCTGATTGGAGATACGTTAGCTCATGCCGCTCTTCCAGGCATCTGTATAGCCTTTATGCTAAGCGGGGTAAAATCAACTTTCTTATTTATGTTGGGTGCTCTCGTTTCCGGAATAATTGCGACAGTCGGAATATCAGTCATAACGAAGTATTCCCGTATAAAGCAAGACACTGCACTCGGAGTCATATTGTCCGTCTTTTTTGGAGTAGGGGTTATGTTGTTAACCCGCATTCAGCACGGGGATTATGGAAGTCAGAGCGGACTGGATAAATATATGTTTGGTCAAGCGGCTTCTATGGTTAGAAGCGATGTCTATACGATGCTGGGTGTTTCTATATTTCTACTTGTTGTATGCTGTCTTTTATTTAAAGAATTTAAGTTAATTAGTTTTGATCCGGGATTTGCTAGAGGAATGGGGTATCCTTCTGGGTTACTTGCGCAGCTGTTACTGTTCCTTACGGTAATTGCCGTCGTAGCAGGAGTTCAGATTGTAGGTGTCGTGCTTGTTGCTGCACTTCTCGTTACGCCCGCTGCAGCGGCTAGATATTGGACACATCGGCTGGGTCTGATGGTTGCTCTAGCTGGATTATTCGGAGCACTTAGTGGAGTAATCGGTACGGTGATTAGTGCAACAACACCCGATTTACCTACAGGACCAGTAACCGTACTCGTTGCTACAGGATTGTTTGCTGTATCTGTTCTTTTTGCCCCAGATAGAGGATGGATTGCTAGAGTCATTCTTGGGCGGAGAGTGAAAACAGATTATAATCAGCGGTCAAGTAAGCAGCAGGCTGAAATCAGGAAGTAGAGGAGGATTATCATGTCAGGATTTTGGATTATACTCACCGCGATACTCGTTTCCTCCGCCTGTGCGCTTCTTGGAACTTTTCTAGTGCTTAGAAAGATGGCAATGGTCGGGGATGCCATTAGTCACGCTGTGCTGCCAGGTATAGCAATTGCCTTTCTAATCAGCGGGCGTGAGTCGCTGTGGATTTTGGCAGGCGCTACTGCTTTTGGACTCATTGCTGTTTTTCTCATTCAAACTTTACAGTCGAGCGGACTATCGTCCGATGCATCAATTGGGATTGTGTTTACGTCTCTCTTTGCCGTAGGCGTTATCATGATCAGCTTGAACGCACAAAATATTGATCTTGACCTCGATCATGTGCTTTTCGGAGAAATCGCTTATGTTCAGTGGGATCAGCTGACTTTGGGCGGTGTTGACGTAGGACCAAGGGCGGTATGGATGCTTGGGATAACCCTGTTTGTCATATTGGCCTTACTAACTTTATTTTATAAACAATTTAAACTTTGTTCGTTTGATCCAGCACTTGCGGCAGCAAGCGGTATTCCGGTGGCACTGTTTCATTATTTACTCATGGGGATGGTCTCCATGACTTCGGTTGCCTCTTTTGATAGCGTAGGCGCTATTCTCGTTGTCGGGATGCTCATTGTTCCTGCTGCAACAGCCTATTTATTGACTGACCGTCTTGGCGTCATGCTGATTCTTAGTGTTCTTATCGGAGCAGCAAGCTCCGTTGCTGGGTATTATACAGCCTTCCTGCTTGATGCTTCGATTGCGGGATGCATGGTGGCTTCGGCAGGTGGGTTGTTCATACTTGCTTTTCTGTTCTCGCCGCTTCATGGTGTCTTCGTTCGGAGAATGATGCGAGGCAAGGGGAGCAGGGAAGTACAACTGTAATATGGAATATATATGAAAAGCATAGGAATAAAATAAATTCATAGGTAAGAGCAGGTGAAACCACCTGCTCTTTTTATATATGTCTCACATATGTCTTTGTAACATGTGAACCTCTTTTGTTGCATTCCCTTGTTTATGATAAAATGCGATATGTATTGTGATTCATAAACGGACAATAAAGATAAATAATGGATGGATAAGAGAATAAAAGGAGGATACTTATTTTGAATAATCAATATCGATATAAATTACTTGCTTTGGATATGGACGGCACACTGCTGACCGATGAACATGAAATCTCTCATGAGACGTCCAGCTGGATTCATAAGGCGATGAAAGCGGGTATACATGTATGCCTATCTACAGGACGTGCTGCTCATCATGCGCTTCCCTATGGACAGGAACTCGGTCTTGATACACCGATGGTTACGGTGAACGGAAGCGAAGTGTGGAAATCACCGAATGAATTGCAAGTAAGAACTCTGCTTGATCCGGAACTGGTATCTAAAATGCATGAGATTGCGATAAAGCACGATTGTTGGTTCTGGGCTTATTCGGTAGATAAACTGTTTAACAGTGAACGGTGGGTGGAATCCATCTACGACCATGAGTGGCTGAAATTCGGTTATACAACCGACGATAATGAGGTCCGCCATCAGATTTTAATGGAACTTCAAGATTTGGGTGGTCTTCAGATTACGAATTCTTCAACAACGAATCTCGAAATCAATCCGGCGGGTATTTCTAAAGCCAGCGGGATACAGGAAGTATGTAAACTACTCGGAATTACGATGGAAGAGGTGGTTGCGGTAGGCGACAGTCTGAATGATCTTGCTGTCATTCAAGCAGCAGGACTTGGAGTCGCTATGGGGAATGCACAGGAAACGGTAAAAGAAGCAGCAGATCTCGTAGTAGGCACGAATAATGAAGATGGAATTGTGGAAGTGATACGAGACTATATTTTGAAGGAGGCATAATCGCCTGATGACAATCCTTGGCTGGATTTTAGTTATTCTATTATTTGCGATTGGACTTGCGGGAGCGATTTTCCCCATTCTACCTGGCGCTCTTGCCATTTATTTAGCCTTTTTCGTATATGGCTGGTTCTTCGGATTCGAACAATTTGGAGTCTGGTTCTGGATTATCCAGACACTGATCGTCGTGGTGCTGTTTGTTGCTGACTACGTAGTGAATGCCTGGGGAGTGAAGAAATACGGAGGTTCAAAGCTTTCGACCACACTCAGTACGATTGGTGTAATTATCGGACCTTTCGTTATACCGGCATTTGGACTTGTTATTGGACCATTCCTAGGCGCTTTCGTTGGTGAACTAATCGGTGGATCGACGGTTCAAAAATCAGCGAAAGTTGGATTTGGTTCTGTGTTAGGTTTATTTGCAAGTACAGTGATGAAGATCATTTTGCAAGTAGCGATGGTTATCATATTTTTTATATGGATTACGGTTAATTAAAATTAGGTTCCTAAACGTTTCGTTCGGGGGAAGGAAGAAGGGAATTACGTCTTGTCTAAAAAGGAATCATTCATCAAGGGTACCATTATCCTTGCTGTGGCAGCACTTGTTGCCCGGCTGCTTGGGCTTGTCCAGCGCGTTCCGCTTGAACACTTGCTCGGAGATGTGGGGGACGCCTCTTTTGGGGTTGCGAACAGCGTATATCTAATGCTGCTTACGGTTGCTACTGCAGGTATTCCAAGTACACTCAGCAAAATGGTTTCCGAGCGTTATGCGCTGGATAAACCTGAGGAAGCAAAACGAATTTATCAAGCTGCACTTATTTTTTCCGCATTTGCTGGGATTGTAATGACGATACTGCTATGGACACTCGCTCCATTCTACGCAACTTATGTTGCCCAAGTTCCGGAATCGGCTTTAGCCATTCGTGCACTGGCTCCGGCGCTATTGTTGTTTCCGACGATTGCCATGATGCGCGGCTACTTCCAAGGTCGCAACAACATGACAGCAGGCGGAATCTCGCAGATTGTTGAACAATTTGCACGGGTCGGTACTGCAATCTTGCTTGCTTATATCTTATTAAGAGCGGGATATGGAGATAGTGAGGTTGCAGCAGGTGCAACTTTCGGGGGAGTACTCGGTAGTGTCGGTGCATTCGCAGTAATGCTGTATTTCACTCGGAAACAGATTCGAAAAGATCGAGAACTCGGTCTCCATGATCTGCAAACTGCGCGAATTCCATTATCTCGGATCTATCGTGATATTTTCACACTTTCCATACCGATTGTACTGTCATCGTTAGCTGTTCCAGCTGTTAACTTTATTGATTCGTCCATTATTAAACCGCTGATCAGCGGTCAGGTCGGCTCAGATATGTCGACGACGTTACTTGGTATTTTGACAAACCGGGCTCAGCCCGTTGCGGGGATTCCACCGATCCTGGCAATTGCACTTAGCACGTCGCTGATCCCGATTATCTCGGCAGCATTTGCAAGAAAAGAAGAAGCGCATTTGCGTAATCAAGTGACGCTCGCTATGCGGATCGCCATATTGACAGGGATGCCAATGGTTATTGCTCTCTGTGTAGCTGCTTATTCGATTAATGGTCTCTTGTTTAGTAGTTTGGATGGCAGCGGAATTGTTGCTTTATTGACATTTGGAACTATATTTCAAATTACAATGATGACTTCAAATTCCATTCTGCTGGGTATTGGCAAACCAAGAATTACAATGGTAACCGTGTTTATCGGGATTATGGTCAAGTTGTTGTCTAGCTTTATCCTTGCTCAATTTTTTGGAATTTACGGAATCATTATCTCAACGGGTCTTGCTTTCTTTATCATTACACTTCTCAATATTCGTGTACTGAAAAAGACAGTTGCCTTCTCCATTCTCGGTAAGAGATGGGTTGGTTTTCTGATTACTGTTATTATATCCAGTGCGATTGGATATGGACTTCATCAGCTTGGGCTATCTATGGTAGATATGATGCCCGCAAGAGTGGCATTTTTACTGAACTGTATCATCGTTGGAATTGTTGTAGTAATCAGTTACTTCGTTCTGCTTATTGCGTTGCGCGTACTTCGTCAGGACGAGCTTGCCAACTATCCGCGGATGATTCAGAAGGTGCTTCGGCCTTTGATGAGATTACAGCGAGGTAGTAAGCAAGGTAGCAAAGAATAAAACAAAAAGAACGATAGCTCATGTAATCATGAAGCTTCGTTCTTTTTTTATGGGATCTGATGGTTATTTCTCATTTCGCTCAAATCATGAACAATGCCAAGTTTCCATAGGGCGAATCGGTGCCGGTAACTTACATCAAATACTCGTGGTCTTCTTGGAAGGTTAAGGTGACCAAGAGTATCTGTACGAGGGGTATGAGTAAGCCAGTCCTCACGGGTTATTTTCTCATAGGGCATATCATACCAAGCTTTATATAGTGTAGGACTGTATATTTTATTTTCTGTAGAAAGAACATTTTTATTACTTAACGCAGGTGTAAGAAGGGGTTCCTCCCGTTTCTGACCATATAAGGAAGTGTAATATTTAGGCCAATATTCACTTCGGGAACCTTCGTGATGAATTTTTTTAGAAAAGGCGGTGGCTCTCTCTAGTACCTGCGAATACCCGAATAGCAGGGCATACAGCGCTTTGCCGAATTCGATCCGTTCATGAAGTTTGTTGAAATGAGTAATCGTCAAACCGACCAATTCCTGATCCACACCAAGCGGAATAATAATATGATTGAGCCCAGCTAGTTCATGGGAACGAAAAGAGAGCGTAGCCATGACATGATGCTGATAATAGGGATTACGAATGACCCGATTCTCGATATAATTTTGCTCGTTAATAATAAGACCGACGGTCAAGATCTCACTGTTGCGTTCCAGCCAGAATTGTTCCCAAAAAGGACTCATAAAGGCGGAAACATGAAACTCGGATAACAGATGAAAATAGCTACGACCTTTTTCTCGACTTTTCATATATAACATCAGCTGCGGATAAGCATCTTGAAAAATAAGTGCATTACACCGTTCTAGAAGAAGATAAACTTGTTTATTATCCTGACTTTTAAGTACATTTTGCAAAAGCTCGCTCTTTAGATCGGTCATATTGTAACCGCCGTTACGAGATACAAAATGAGCAAGCAGAGCCCAGTGAAGCTCCGGGTAAGCCTCATAGCAAGCCAGATAAGCAGCAGTTCTTGTTATATTGCTTTGATTATGCTGCTGAGTTTGTTCCATGATCTCGCGTACGAGTTCCAGCTCTTCCACACTATAAGGATCGAGCTGACTGCTCCGCATGGAAGCAGGCTGGACTCCGCTGGCACGTACACTAGCGAGTGTTTGTTCCAGTTCATTCTGTATCCAGGAAGCAGATGAAGCAGGCCAGGTGAGTGGACGAAGCGGATGACGCAGTTGTTTCGATGACCGAATAGCGGCCTGTTTTCCGCGGATCACTTCTGCTGCAGTGATAGGCAATGTCTTCAACATTTGCCATATTGCGTCTAAGGAATGGACAGAAGATTGCTGACTTTTCATCTTTTTCTTGCCTCCTCTTTTGCTACAGACTTTGCCTGGTTATATAATAGTATGTACGAATGATTTGACTTCCACTCGTCAAGAATGATTCACTGAACCAGAAAGTCTATACGAGCTGTAACTAGAGAGGATGAATAAGGATGAAAAAAATTACTTCTAAAGCGGAATTCGATGTTTTAACCCAATCTTCTAATTTGACGGTCGCTGTCTTTAAAGCAGACTGGTGCGTAGACTGCAGATTTATCGATCCCTTCATGCCAGAGGTAGAGCAGGAGTTTTCCCAGCTTCTTACCCTGATTGAAGTCGATGTAGAACAAACCGGCGATTTAAGCCAGGAACAGAACATCCTAGGAATCCCTAGTTTTGTGGCTTATGCAGATGGACGTGAACTCATTCGTTTCGTGAATAAAAATCGCAAATCCCGCGAGGAAATTGTAGAATTCCTTCAACGTGCGGTTGAAGTGTATCAAACACTGCGCAGCTAAACATAATCATAAAAAAACACCGTGCTCTTAGATAAAGAGAGTGCGGTGTTTTTTGTGTGAATGAATTTTGTTAGGATCTAGCGAGGCAATGAAAAATGTTACGTTTGAACAGGCGTTAAGATATTGTCACAATCCCATTATGTTTCGAATTCTTTTATCCGTTATAATAATAAGAGTTGCTGAGAATTGCTTATATAATCAGCATGCGGAGAGTTCTCTTCGCCATATCATATAATTGCAGGTGAATAAGGTTGAGGCATATCAGACTTTTAAAATGGTTTAGTTTTGTGACTACGCTGTTCATGTTTTTTGCTACCTTCGGCGGCGGCGTAGTTACGCGTACGGATTCGGGCCTTGGTTGCGGGAATGAGTGGCCTTTATGTCACGGGGAATTTGTGCCTGCGCATACACTCGCTTCGCTCATTGAATATTCACACCGGATTGTCAGTACGTCAGCAGGGCTGCTTTCCATTACCACATTTGTACTCTTTATGCTGTTTGCTAAACAGCGCCGTGATCTACAAATTTTTTCGCTTTTAACATTGTTCTTCGTTGTTATTCAAGGGATGATGGGAGCACTCGCAGTTGTATTCTCCCAAGTACCCGCTGTTATGGCATTACATCTTGGTTTTGCCATTATTTCGCTTGCAAGTTCTTTGATGACTACCCTTGGTGCAAGACAAGAACAAAAATTTGGCGGACTTGCTAAGTTTGATAGCCTGCCGCGGGTAAGTAAGCAATTTCGTAACTTGGTGTGGCTAACGATGATTTATTCATATATCGTTGTTTATACAGGAGCTTTTGTCAGCCATACCGAGTCTGCAGGTGGCTGCAGTGGATTCCCACTCTGTAATGGAGCAGTGATTCCTGAACTCTCAGGCGGTGTAGCTGTTGCATTCTTGCATCGTGTTGCTGCGTTTTTCCTTGTAGTCGTTATTGCTGTCCTCAGTCACTATGCTTACCGGCATAATAAAGGGAACAGGGAGCTGCAAATTCTTGGGATTACAGCGATCTCACTCGTAATTATACAAGTGTTGTCGGGTGTAGGCCTTATGCTGACAATGGATCGTCCTGAGATTTACATGTTTGTTGTACTTGCTCATATGACGATTATTTCGGTATTGTTCGGACTTCTCGCCTACATGAGTTATGTGGTATGGAAACTGGCTAAGCCGGCAGGTATCCATCGCTCATAAAAGACATCATAAATAACTGGATACAATAGTTGTATCTTGGAAAAAAATAGCCGGACAGTGTACAATAAATGCTAGTGCCTGTCTGAAGGCTACATATGTAAATGACAAAGTCCACGAATTAGATTCGCAGGGCTTTGTTTTATAAAGGAGGATCTTCCACATTGATTTATTCAAATTTACGTGAGTTTGTAACTAAATTACAACAGGAAAAAGACCTTGTTATTATCGACGCGCCTGTTGATCCTTACTTAGAGATTGCAGAAATTCATCGACGTGTCATTGAGGAGCAGGGACCTGCTTTGTTATTTACAAACGTAAAAGGAACTCCTTTTCCGGTACTCACGAATATGTTCGGGACAAGCCGTAGAGTAGATATGGCATTTGGACCAAGACCTGAAGAACTCATGAAATCCATTGTTGGTGCAACGAAAACACTGATGCCCCCAACAGCAAAAGCACTCTGGAATGAACGAGGCTTGATTAAAGAAGCACTAAAAGTGGGTTTGAAAACAGTGCAGCGAAGTGATGCACCCATTTTATCTGCGAATCAAACAGATTCCCCTCTAAAGATGCTTCCGAAGGTAACGAGCTGGCAGCTGGACGGAGGCCCATTTTTAACATTACCGCTTGTTTATACAGAACATCCTGATGATCATAAAGATCATAACCTGGGGATGTATCGTATTCAAATTTATGATGATCATACGACAGGCGTACACTGGCAGATTCAAAAAGGCGGCGGATTCCATTACCATGAAGCTGAAAAGCGCGGGCAAGGTTTACCAGTGTCTGTCATCCTCGGAGGTCCACCGGCTCTAATTGCGTCTGCAATTGCTCCTATTCCGGAGAAGCTTCCGGAACTGCTCATGGCTTCCCTGATTATGGGGGACAAGCTGAAAATGGTTGATGACCCTTTCGGGGGGCACCGTATGCCGGCTGAAGCAGAATTTGTAATCAAAGGAATTGTGCCGCCTCACGAGCGTAGAATGGAAGGACCATTCGGTGATCATTTCGGTTATTATTCTTTGGCTCATGAGTTTCCCATCTTGAACGTGGAGCGGATGTGGCACCGTAAAGATGCGATTTACCCGATGACGATCGTGGGTAAACCTCGACAAGAAGATTATTATCTCGGAGAATTCGTACAGCGGTTATTATCTCCCGCCTATTCCATTGTCATGCCGACGGTGAAAGATTTATGGGCATATGCGGAAAGCGGAGTTCACGCGCTTGCTTCTGCTGTTGTACGGGAAAGCTATTCGCGCGAGGCATTAGTTTCCGGATTCAGCATACTTGGACAAGGACAATTGTCTTTGACTAAATTTTTGATTTTAACCGATCAGGCAATCGATTTATCTAACTTTACGGAATTGATTGAAACGGTACTGGAACGGTTTGATCCGCAGACGGATCTGTTTATTTTTGATCATACTTCACATGATACGCTCGATTATACCGGTCATAAGCTGAACCACGGAAGTAAAGCCATCTTAGTCGGTGTTGGAGAGAAAGTGCGCGATCTTCCTCGCACATACGAAGGTGGATTTGTGAATGAAATTTCCAATATCACACCTTACTGCGGCGGGGTACTGCTTGTAGAGGGAGCTTCATATGAGGAAGAACCAGAACTTGCAGGCCGGCTCGTAGAACGTTTTGGGGCACTCGAACAGACTTGGCCGCTCGTGATTCTGGTCGATCATGCACAAGAAACAGCGAAAAATCAGATGTCCTTCTTATGGACCGTGTTTACTCGCTTTAATCCAGCAAGTGACATGTATGCAGATACTTCAGTGAAACGGAATCATATCGGGTACTCCTTGCCGATCGTTATAGATGCACGGATGAAGCCAGGTTACCCTGAAGAAGTCATTCCACGGGAAGATATTGTAAAACTGGTCGATTCACGCTGGAAATCTTATTTTGCTTAGGACCAATAAGAAGTAGGGATTCTGTGTGCCTGTATGGGGGAAAATGAGGTGCAGGGAGGATGTTCATATGCTGCGTACTTTATTAGGTGAACCACCCCGGGTGAACTCGGGATACTTGAAAGAAGCCATGGATGCGATGGCACGTATGTTGCAGTTACTTATGAATGAAATAAAAGAGAGTACAGATCCAACACATGACTATCGCGAATTGGAAATATGGACCCGTGGACTGATCACATCATTAGATGAACTAGAACAAAGTTCCTTTGCTGCTTCTTTTTATGCCGCGAAGATCCATGCTGCATCAACGGATGATATGGGGCCGGATGAAAAAGCCGATTATGCCAGATACGTATACTTTTACAAGGACGGCTTCATTCGTATGTTTGCAACCTTAGACAAACTGGGTAATGTTCTAGATGACTGGTATCATTTAGAAACGTCCAGAATTAAAGCGCACTTTTCCTATTTTACGGTTCTGAAACAGCTCGAAGGACAACCGAAGCATAAGACGCTTCTCATCAAATTAAGCAGCCTGAAAGATAAGTATCATCAGCCCATGAATCGTCTTCGCAAAAGACGCAACACAGAGATTCATCATATGAACGTGGAAATGCAAGATGATTTATGGCAAAGGCATCAAGCACTGCATGGGAAAGTGAAACTCGAAGATCTAAAAGCGTTTACCTCCGATTTAGAACTTGGTGTGGATTTGGTCTCGAGAAGTTTACGTGAATCCTTTGAGTACATGAATAGCACTTGGAAAAAACAAACGGTTCGCGCATAATACTTTTCCTTTGACAAGTGTTATGAAATATCATATACTTTCACTAAGTTTCTGAAACAATTAATTTGTTTAGCAAATGACAACATTCGACTTTATTCATAATTGCATATCATTCTTATCGAGAGTGGCGGAGGGACAGGCCCTATGAAGCCCGGCAACCGATTCTTTATAGAGATTTTTTCTATATTGGATGACATGGTGCTAAATCCTTCAAGATCATATGTTTTTGGTCTTGGCAGATGAGAAGGAATCGTTTAACTATTGATGCCCTCTTTTTCTGTGAAAAAGGGGGATTTTTGTGTCTATGAGTCAAATGAGAATGACCGCAAGTAAGGAGGTACCGTATTGATTGAATTAAAAAATATCCGCAAAGATTACGGACAAGGAAAGCAGGTAACTACTGCCTTGTCAGGTCTTGATTTGTCTATTAATAAAGGCGAAATCTTTGGGGTGATCGGTCATTCCGGAGCAGGGAAAAGTACACTGATTCGGTTGATTAACTTGTTAGAACGCCCAACATCGGGTGAGGTTTATGTAGACGGCATTAATATGACGAAATTAAATAAATCGCAACTCCAGGCGCAGCGGCGCAAAATAGGGATGATTTTTCAGCATTTTAATCTGCTGAGTTCTGCCACCGTTTACGAGAATATTGCATTCCCGCTGCGTTTAGTAAAAACGGACAACAAGAAAGTGGATCAAAAGGTGAAGGAATTACTTGAACTGGTTGGACTTACAAACCACAGTAACAAATATCCTTCTCAACTGTCCGGAGGTCAAAAACAGCGTGTGGGTATTGCAAGGGCGCTGGCAAGCGATCCTCAAGTTCTGCTGTGTGATGAAGCGACCTCAGCGCTGGATCCGCAGACAACGAACTCAATTCTCAAGTTGTTGCTTGATATTAACCAGAAGTACAATCTCACGATTGTACTGATTACTCATGAGATGCATGTAATTTCGACCATCTGTGATCGGGTGGCTGTTATTCATCAAGGTGGGATTGTGGAAGAAGGACCGGTGGCAGAAGTGTTCCTGAAACCGCAACATCCTGTTACCCAAGAATTTATTTTACGTGAAACGGAAGTTAGTGATTTAATGGAGGAAGCCATTCAGGCTTCGCATTTAGAACATTCACAAACGGTAAAAATCACTTTTCTAGGAAGTAAAACCTATGATTCGATTTTATCGCAGACTGTGCGGCAAACCGGAGTGGATTTTGCAATCTTGCAAGGAACAATCTCTACAATCAAGCAGATGCCGTATGGTCAGTTGATGGTTCGTTTAGAGGGACATCCTGAACAGATTTTAAGAACGGTTGAATCCTTGACTCTTCAAGGTCTTGAAGTGGAGGTGCTACATCATGGGTCTTGATTTTTCCGTAATTAATTGGGATGAGATTCAAAAAGCTACCTTAGAGACACTAAGTATGCTGCTTGTATCCGGTATCTTTACTTTTATTATTGGACTGCCGGTGGGAATTATCCTATTTTTAACTTCACGATCTGCTTCTACACCAAATCGTTTCATATACACTGTACTATCTTTTATCGTAAATATCTTACGTTCGGTTCCCTTTATTATTCTCATTGTGGCCATGCTTCCGATTACAAAAGCGATTGTCAGCACGACAATAGGGGTTGTGGGCACAATCCCGCCGCTGGTGGTTGGTGCGGCACCTTTCTTTGCAAGGCTCGTTGAGACTTCTCTGCGTGAAGTGGACAAAGGTGTTATCGAAGCATCGCAAGCAATGGGCGCTTCTACCGGGCAGATCATAATGAAGGTGCTCATGCCGGAAGCTCTTCCTGGGTTACTTGCAGGAATTACGATCACGGTGGTTACACTAATATCCTACACCGCAATGGCCGGGATGGTTGGCGGCGGGGGACTTGGTGCTCTAGCCATTAACTATGGATATTACAGGTATGAACGTGAAGTGATGATTGTAGCGGTTATCGTTATGATTATTCTTGTACAAGTCCTGCAGATGGCAGGGGACAGATTAGTTAAACATTTTACACGTAAATAGCAATTCGCTTTAAGAGATAGGGATTTACTATACTTAGGAGGGTTAACGATGAAAAAATGGTTTTTATCTAGTCTTACACTTGCATTGGTACTGGTTTTAGCTGCATGTGGAAATGATTCTGCTGGTAATGATACGACAGGAAGTGGAAATAGTGGTCAGACAGATAAAAGAGTCACCCTTCGAGTAGGAGCATCGCCTGTACCGCACGCTGAAATTTTGGAACAAGTAAAACCGATTCTTGCAGAAGAAGGTGTCGATCTGGAGATCACCATCTTTAACGATTATGTACAGCCTAATGTACAATTGTCACAAAACCAACTGGATGCAAACTTCTTCCAGCACAAACCATATCTTGAGAACGAGAATGAAACACGCGGTTTGAATTTGGTTGCTCTTAACAATGTTCATGTAGAACCTATTGGAGCTTATTCCAACACCATTACATCAGCAGATGAATTAAAAGAGGGAGCGAAGATTGCAATCCCTAATGATGCTACGAACGGTGGTCGTGCACTGATGTTGCTTGATAAAAACGGAATTATTAAACTGAAAGACAACACGAATGTAGAGTCTAAAATCAGTGACATTGCGGAGAACCCGAAAAATGTTAAGATCGTTGAACTGGACGCAGCTATGCTTCCAAGACAACTAGGTGAAGTAGATCTCGCTGTAATCAATGTAAACTACGCACTTGAAGCCGATTTAAACCCACTTGAGGATGCCCTGTTCATTGAAGATGAAGAATCTCCTTATGCGAACTTGCTTGTCGCTCGTGAGAACAATCAGAATGATGAAGCTGTACAAAAGCTTAATGCTGCTCTGAATTCCGATGAAATCAAGACATTCATTGAAGATAACTATGCGGGAGCGATCGTTCCTGCATTCTAAAATTACGAAGAACCTGCACTCTGTTCATAGAGGCAGGTTCTTTTTTTCTAGAAATCTATCCTTTCTTTTCTTATTACTCCAGCTATATTATACTGAGTAGGAACCGCTCTTTTTAGGAGGAGGAAGGGATGTTGGACAACAAAGTCGCTCTGATTACAGGAAGTGCAAAGGGACTTGGCAAGATGACAGCACTTCGACTTGCAGCAGAAGGGTATGATATTGCTCTGAATTATGTGCATAGTCAGAAGGAAGCAGAGGAATTATGTGCAGCCGTCAAAAAGCTGGGTGTTCGTTGCATCGCAGTACAAGCGGATATATGTAAGGCAGAAGATATCGAACGGCTGATTACAACTGTAGAACATAAGCTTGGTGTAGTGGATATACTTATAAACAACGCTGGTCCTTTTATTAGGGAGCGGAAGCTGTTTTCGGAATATACGCAAGAAGAAATTATTATGTTAACGCAAGGAAACCTGGTAGGGACGATGTTATTAGATCACCGGGTGCTTCCCGGCATGAGGAAGAAAAATTGGGGACGTATTATCCATTTTGGATTCAGCCATGCGGGTGAAGCGAGATCTTGGCCACAGCGGGCAGTTTATGCCTCTGCAAAGGTAGGGCTTGTTTCTTTTACAAAGACACTTGCTGTCGAAGAAGCGCCTTATGGTATTACCGTTAATATGATTTGCCCTGGGGATATTCGGGGAGCGCATAAAGAGATGACTATTGAACAAGTAAGTGGGTTAATTGATAAGGAGACACCAAGAGGAAGACCGGGAAGTGGAGAAGATGTGGCAAGAGTTATTCATTTTCTATGTCAGGATCAATCGGACTTTATAACAGGGAATATTATGGATATCTCAGGAGGACTTGATCCGATTCGTCCTACGATTACAGAATAAAAAAGAGAGTCCCATATTCGGGACTCTCTTGTATGCTTAGGGGATGATTAGAATACTTGAACTACTTCATGTACGCCCTCTACTTCTTCAACGAGTGCGCGTTCAATCCCTGCTTTTAATGTAATGGTGGAGCTTGGGCAACTACCGCAAGCACCCATTAATTTCAGCTTAACGATGCCGTCTTCAACATCAACCAATTCCACGTCACCGCCATCGCGTTGCAGGAATGGGCGAAGTTTATCAAGAACTTCTAGAACTTCATCATACATGGTGCTGCTTTGTACGTTTTCGCTCATATTGTCAACTCCTTTCCTTCCCTTTATTATAGTACAATTGAAGTCAAAATAAAATGGTCAAAACTAAAGCAGGTGAATAATTTGAGACCCATTATTGAATTTTGTACCAACAACATGCATTTTGGAACGGATGAGGTCTTTGAGGCACTTGAAGAAAACCTTGAATACGACGTGATCGAATACGGATGCCTCACCAATTGCGGACAATGCAGCAACACTCCATTTGCTCTTGTGAATGGTGAAGTTGTCACAGCGACAAGTGCAAAAGAACTGCATGAAGCCATTTTGTCCAAAATTGCAGAAATTGACGCATGGAATGACCTGGATTTTTAAAAGAGAGAGACTCTCTTCTTTAACCCAGATGACGTTTCGACATCCAGAGGACACCGCTTTTTAGAATCCGGGGAACACGTCCCATCATCGATGTCTTACCCATAAGCCCAAAACCAGCTTTCTTGCCGAGTGCTCCTAGAGTACCGCGCAGTTTGAGAGCTTCGGTTTTGGGTTTTTCATTCTTCCAAAGTGCTTGAATAATATGTGCAATTTGTTCTCCTTGCACTTCTGCAGCCTGTGCGCTTGGTGCAAAAGGAAGGCTCGCACAGTCACCCACGACATATACTTCCGGATATTCAGGAATTTGATAATACTCATTAAGAGTAACCCGGCCCTGGGGATCTTTCTGTACATTCAGATCACGAACCATTTTTACAGGCTGAATTCCTGCTGTCCATATTACCGCATCGGTTACGATTTCTTCATCCCGATTATAGATGGCATTGGGTTCTACCCTCGATACCGAAATATGATTCTTAATCTCTACCTGATGTTCTGCGAACCATTCTCCAACATAAGCAGATAATCGCTGCGGAAAAGCGGAAAGAACACGATCACCTCGGTCCAAAATGGTTACATTTAGATCTGATCGGCTTTCTCTAATTTCAGCAGCGATTTCAACTCCGCTGAGTCCTCCTCCTACAATGTGAACTTGACCATAGGGTTTGATTTCACTGAGGCGTAGATAGGTCTCACGTGTGTTTCGGAAGCTTTGAATGGTATTACTGTATTCTTCTGCACCCGGGGTTCCATGAAAACGGTCTGTGCACCCAAGACCAATAACTAATTGATCATAAGGGAGGGGGTCCTCATTTTGAAGTTGAATCACTTTTCCTTCTAAATCAATGGATTCAACTTCACCATATTTATATGTTAGACGTTCATGCACAGGGTACTGCACACGCAGATCATAATCAGATACAGTCCCTGCAGCAAGTGCGTAGTATTCAGTTTTGAGCCCTTGAAAAGGCATGCGGTCCACGAGGACAATCTGAGTATCATTTGGGATAGAGCCTTCAAGAAGATGTTTAATTACGGTAAGACCGCCGTAGCCGCCTCCGAGGATAACGATATTTTTCATGACGATATAACTTCCTTTCTTATGCGATCTTGCAAAGATGTTAGTTTACGCTCGGTCATGATGATAAGGCCGATGGGGATGATGGGATAATGAATGTAACCTGCGGAAACAATAAAGTGGATTCAGCTCTATGGTAAAGAGCTGAATCCAATGGGAATTGTTTCAAGGATCAAGTTATTATTCGAAAACTTCAATCTCATTGTAGAAGGTGTCACGTTCAACGGGAATACGGCCCGCACCTTTTACAAGCCAGATGAGTTCTTTACGAGTTAGCCCTGCAGGAGTAAGCGCACCAGCAGCGTGACTGATCTGTTCACGTACAATTGTACCGTGCACATCAGATGCCCCAAAACTGAGAGCTACTTGCGTTAATTGAGCACCAATATTAATGAAGTAAGCTTTCACATGATCGATGTTATCGAGCATGAGTCTAGAGATCGCGATGGTTTTAAGATCTTCATATGCTGAGTTCCGACGCATGATACCGGCATTTTTACTTTTCGGCTGCATGGAGAGCGGAATAAAGACCATAAATCCACCCGTTTCATCTTGAAGCTCACGAATTTGCAGCATATGTTGAATTCGATCTTCGTAGGATTCAACAGAGCCATAAAGCATTGTTGTGTGTGTCTTCATACCAAGCTGATGAGCTGTCCGATGAACTTCGAGGTAGCGATCAACATTGGCTTTGGTTACTTTCATTTTCTGACGATATTCATCAGATAGAATTTCCGCACCGCCACCTGTGAGGGATTGGAGTCCTGCGTTTTGCAGTTCTTGCAAAACTTCTTTGACACTGAGGCCGCTGATCCGTGTGAAGAAGTCAATTTCAGCTGCCGTGTACGCTTTAAGTGTAACATTCGGATATTTTTCGTTCAGAGCTCGCAGGGAATCAACATAATACTCGAATGGCACATGAGGGTTATGTCCACCAACAATATGGAACTCTCTAACACCAGGATGGATGTGCTGTTCTACATAGTCAATCATTTCTTGTCCGGAAAGGGTATAAGATCCTTCTTCCCCCTGGTCTTTTCTGAAGTTACAAAAAGCACAGCGAGCTTCACATACATTCGTAAAATATAAACTCATATTTTCAATGAAATATACTTTTTTACCGTTTTTGCGCAGATTTGCTTCATTGGCAAGTTGTCCAATCGTAAGAAGATCATCGCTCTCATAAAGATAAACACCGTCTTCCAGTGTCAAACGCTGTCCATTCTGTACTTTTTCGATGATGGCAGCCATTTTGGTATCTGTAAATGGTGTGATTAATGTAGACATGCTAATTCCTCCTGAGTCAAACTTTATGTTTTCCATAATAAAATGATTCAAAGACCAAACAGTAGTTATGTTAAGAATGTGAAAAAAGTTACAACTAAAATTACGGCTACAAAGGCAGATTTCTGTGACAATTCTTCGACACTTCCATGTACAATTCCCTACTATTATAAACCTCACATCCGAGCGGTTCAATACATAGGTGTAAAAAGCTTGTTCACTTAGGGGCTTTATTCCATGTTAATCCCTTGAGGTAGGAGAACAGGTGGAGTATAATTCTACATAAGATATAGGAATCATATTATTTTTTCGTCACATCGGACGTCAGATAATTGAATCTTATTAGATAGAAGGAGGTATGACCGATGATTACCATTAGTGATACAGCAGCAGAACGTTTGAAAGAGATGCTCGAGCAACAAGAAACACCAAATATGTTTTTGCGTCTTGGCGTAGCACCCGGTGGTTGCACCGGATTTTCATATGCAATGGGATTCGACGATAACGAAACAGATCAAGATGTATTTATGACGATCCAGGATATGAAGGTAGTCGTGGAGAAAGACAGCCTTCGTCTGTTAGAAGGTCTGGAAATCGACTTTGAAGAATCCGGCATGACCGGAGGATTTACCATTCATAACCCGAATGCGATTGCCACTTGCGGATGCGGTTCTTCTTTCCGTACGGCAACCGATGCAGGGAAACCAAACGAAGAACCTTGCTAAGATCTACTTTTCATAGCATAAAAATTTCATATTGGATTTGAAATGTATAGGACGATACCTCCTGAACCTTGAGCATAGCGAAAGTGATGCTTAGTTCAGGAGGTTTTTTTTGTTTTTTATGAATGATTTAGACTCATCATAATGATCGTATTCACCGATATCTTTTATATAAGCAGGTCTTTGTACATAGAAAAAGGGGACTAATATGATGGTGAATAGCATAAATAGGGTCATGCGAACTATCCTTGTCGTACTGATTATTTGCGCAATTCTGTTAATTTTGGTGAAAAAGGTGGTTGAACCTGTATTTTCGGATTACATCGCACAGCCCATTTCGGAACATATAGTAAAAAAAGCTTCAGATTACTTAGAGTTACCTCCCTCACCTGAGACGCTTAGGGAGTTTAAACAGGAAGCACTAGGCAATGATTGGTATGATTCAAAAGGTCAGCTGATTGTGGAGTATAAGCAGCTTCCAAATGCTACAGAAGGGACGATCACTGTATCGTACTCCGAGACATTTTTGATATTTATGCGACTAAGCTCTTCGTCCAATAAGGTGGTTTATTATCAGGAGCCTAATGACACGGAATTCCTTGTTTCAACAGAAGATGGAGACATAGAGCAGATGACGACTGAATATGCAGAGGGTGCTAAAACGGAACAGCCTGAAGAGACCAATGAGTTAACGGCAGAGAGCGGGTCCGTAGAGAGCGAAGCTGTAATAGCAATAGAAGAAACTGCACCGTTACAGGACATATTCCCGGAGGAAACAGAACAACCCAGCAAAGACAGCGCAGAGGTGATTTTGGCGAATACAGAAACTTCTTCGGAAGAACACGGTGTAGCTTTATATGTAGATGGGGCCTATTTTGATGCCTATTTAAATAAACAGGATGCGTTAGAACTTGCCGCTTTTGTCGAAAATGCAAAAATTATCGATTTGGTTACGAGTCGTGTCGTGTGGGAGAGTCAATAAAAAGGTAACGTACATAGATAAGTGGCATTCTGATGAGTACAGATGGTTAGTATCTTCTGTCTAACTGAATATGTTGATGATAAAAAGAGAGCTGGCGATATCACAATAAGTGATGCTGCCAGCTCTCATTTATTGTCTTTCGCAGATTTCGTAATTTATATCAACAAGAAGCGCAGGATATGTTAGCATATCATTACAGACTGTTTTGTAATATATTTCCTGTTAGGATATACAAAAGAAATAGAAGAGGTGTAACCACCATGATTGAAATGGAACGTATCCATCATGTGAGTTTGGCAATTCGAGACTTAACGAGGGCTCATCAGTTCTATGCTGAAAAATTAAAATTAAAACAGATAACGCGGCCTCCTTTTGATTCAACAGGAGTTTGGTACTCGATTGGAGAAGGGCAGCAGCTGCATCTATTGCAGCACCCAGCAGGAGAAACACTTCGGATCAGCGGGGTGGATACTACAGACGGGCACTTTGCTGTGTGGGTAAAAAGCTTTGAAAAAACGAAACAATGGCTTGAATCTGTAGGAATCCCCTATGAAGCAAGACCTAACAGTGTGGCTGGATTTGCCCAAATTTTCATTCTTGATCCCGATCATAACATCATCGAATTTGATGCACCGTATTTATCATAATATGAAGTAATAAAAAACGACTACATTACAACGGATAAATGCTTCGTGTCATGTAGTCGTATCTATATATTAAACCTCGGTTTGAAATATAACGGTATCTCTGGAGTAATGGTGTTCCATCCCATCCTCACTTCTAACTCGAACCTGATCATTAGAAAACATTTCTACATATCCGCGAGCGATTTCGCAATACACGCCTGCGGAATCTTCCTGCCAGACGGAAACGACGGTTTGAGATAAGGCGGCGGTAAAAAACTCTATGTTTTTTTGCAACGTTCTAGATTTGTTAGAATTCATCGTATCCTCCTTCTATTAGGTGTTAATTTACGTTCTAATGCCCTAAAGAGAGCTGACGTAAACACTTTACCTTCTCTCTACTCTATTGTAAAGCATTCGATAGAATTTGGCAGACTAGTGCTCTAAACTTTATGAACTCTTCATCCTATCTACGATATATATATGCAGCCGAATGGAAGATTTTACATGATATTTACGTAAATTTAACATAGGGTTGATGATTGACTCTTTTAGGAAGGTTTACAATATAATGAGCTACTATAATGATTCTTACTGTGAGGGGTCTTATGAAAAAAGAGAACGTGATTCTAGAAAACAGGACGGAACGTGAAGTATATTCCTATTTGAATCGAGATTTAAGCTGGCTCGAGTTCAACCGAAGAGTACTTCAGGAAGCACAAAATGTGGATACACCTCTATTAGAACGTGTTCGTTTCTTATCCATTGTTACCTCGAATCTAGATGAATTTATGAGTGTACGGGTCGCTGAAACGAGAGAGAAGATGAAGGCAGAGCTGATGAAAAAAGATTTTACCGGTTACACACCAACGGGTCTCTACAAACGATTAATGAAGCGGATCTCTAAGATGATTCAGGAACAGTATCGCTCTTATCGGGACCTCATGAGACAGCTCTCCAAAAAAGGCATTGTATTTATGGAGTACCCAGATCTGAATGCAACCCAGCAGAAGGCGATGGAGCAATATTATCATGATATTGTGTTTCCTGTGCTTACACCTATGGCTGTGGATCAAAGCAGACCTTTTCCACTTGTACATCATAAGTTTGTTTATCTCGCTGTCGTCTTGCGGAAAGAAGGAGACGGGGACGAACTTTATTTTGCTATCGTCCAAGTTCCTTCCAATATCCCAAGAGTGATTCAGGTTCCACTCCGTTCGAACAGTAAGAAAAAATCATTTATCCTTACCGAAGAGCTAATAAAGCATCATATTCATACGCTGTTCAGTGGGTACATACCGGAGTCGGTTCATGGCTTTCGGTTAACCAGAAATTCGGATCTTTATATTAATGAAGAAGAAGTAGAAGATTTACTGGAAGAAATAGAAAAAGAGCTAAGACGTCGCCGGCGGGGAGCCCCGGTATGCCTTGAAGTGGAGGAGGGTATTCACCCGAATGCACTTGCTTACTTGAAGCATGAGTTCGGTATTAAAGACGACCAGATGTTTGAAATTCAGGGTCCGCTGGATCTAGGGTTTCTAGGCAGTTTTGTTGACCAGCTCGAAGGCTACAATCATTTGAAATATCCGAATCTGAAACCGGTATATCCAGAAGTCTTTCATACCGACGAAAGCTATTTTAAAATTTTACGCAGACAAGATGTTCTCTTATACCATCCCTATGAATCTTTTGATGCGGTGACTGATTTTCTGGAAGAAGCAGCAGAAGATCCAGATGTCATGGCGATCAAAATGACGTTATATCGGGTAAATGGAGACTCGCGGTTAATTCCTGCGTTGGCACATGCTGCTGAAATGGGGAAACAGGTCACCGTCGTCGTAGAACTCAAGGCAAGATTTGATGAAGAACGAAATATAGCTTGGGCTCGGGAACTTGAAAAAGCGGGCTGCCACGTAGTTTATGGCTTATTAGGTCTCAAAACGCATGCGAAAATCATTCTGATTGTACGCAGAGAACAGGATACGCTGCGCAGATATGTTCATGTAGGAACCGGTAATTATAATGCGAGCACAGCACGGGTATATACGGATATCGGTTTATTAACCTCGAGTCCACAGATTGGAGAAGATGCTTCAGAGATATTTAATGATATTACTGGTTATTCAGAAGCTCAGGGGCTAAGGGAAATTCATCTCGCACCAGATGGACTGAAAAATAAATTGTTCGAAATGATCCAGCGAGAAGCAGCAAACGCCAAGAATGGTAAACCCGCTAGAATTATTGCCAAGGTTAATTCTCTTTCTAATCAGGAAATCATTGATGAACTATATGCAGCTTCACAAGCGGGAGTAAAGATTCAGCTTATCGTTAGAGGAGTTTGCTGCTTGCGTCCGGGCCTTGAAGGGATCAGTGAGAATATACGGGTTATAAGTATTGTCGATCGTTTCTTAGAGCATTCACGTATTTTCTACTTTGAGAATGAAGGAGACTACGAAGTTTATTTATCGAGCGCAGACTGGATGACAAGGAATCTGGATCGCCGGATCGAACTCATGTGCCCGGTAAATGATCGCAAACTAAAAGAAATACTGGTGAATACGCTGGAACTTTCGCTTAAAGACAACGTAAAAGCCCGCCTGTTATTATCTAACGGAACTTATGTCCCGGTTAATAACAAGGAGCCTTTACTTCGGAGTCAATTTGAGGCGATTCAGATTAAGACTTGGAAGAAATCGAAATAGTCCAATACAAGTGTACTTTCCAAGCTTTTTCTACTTCTTTTTTTATGTCTTCCAGTTCTTTTTGTTCCATAGATGGCATTCTGCGGCAAGTTAAATTCAGCTGCAGGAAGTCGTCTTTTTTGTCTATTGTCATCGACTCTACGACGGTTCCGCCGTTTCCATACAAGGCAGAAGCAAGTCTTAGCAGTGAGCCGAGGCGAGTGATTCGTTTATAGTCTTCTGAATATAAGATGTCTTGATGAGAATCGATCTCAGCAGGCGTTCGGCCTTTTGGATGATAGTCGGCTATGATGGCAGTGATGATCGTTTCACGGTGGCTCAGGCCCCATACTCCATGGTTCTTAATCCAGTAAAGCGAGTGCTGGCTTGCCCTATGATGCTGAATTTGCTCCCCGATGCGATACAGCATGGAGGAGGCATACATAATTCGGCTGTCAGATAGCGAAGCTTCCCCTTCAAGCACCTGATACAGCTGCTGCATACAGGAATGGACTTGGTTCATATGCCCTGCCGGGGCTGATGAATGGAAATGAAGGAGATTCCAAATACTTTTTGTTAATACTTCCTGTTTCATGTACTCAGGGTAGTCTTTTTGCATGAGTTCATAGAAAAGCCCATCTCGAAGCCCTGCTCCACTGACGATGTAGTGTGTGGATTCAAGCCAGTCGAAGATCGTTTGTAATAAAATTACACCAGGAATGATCAAGTCTGCCCGGTCTTTTGATAAGCCGGGTGTCTTTTTTCGTTGATCTGAAGGAATATAAGGAAGAGTATTATAAAATACGCGAATATCTTCCGATTCCATTCGGTAATTGTGCATGACAGGAAGAGAATATTCTTGTTTTTTCTGTACCATCTTAGCTAGAGAACGAACCGTGCCTCCAAGACCAACCAATGTGAGCCCCGGGTGTTGCTGTGTCCAAGCATGTTCCTTGAGAAAGGTATGTATGGAACTACGGAAATCGTCTACCATCTCACGACTCCAGTGAGTAGAAGTTCCATAGCGGGCATGCGCATTTACAGCACCATATGGAATAGAAAGACTTTCATGATATTCACCGTTTAGAAAAAGGGTTATCTCCGTACTTCCTCCGCCAATGTCAATAATAAATCCGTCAGATAAGGAAATGGATTCAATGACACCTAAAAAGCCTAAACGGCCTTCATCTTCCCCAGATATCAGCTGGATTTCAAGACTAGTTTCTTCCTTAATCCACTTGGTTATGTCGCTGCTATTCTGTGCATTACGTATCGCAGCTGTAGCGGCTGCTCTGACATGAGTTACTTGGTAGCTAGCACATATTTCTTGATAACTGCGAAGTACCGGCAGAATAGAGCTGATCGCTTCATAGCTGATCGTCCCGTCAGTGTCTACCTTTTGGCTCAGTCTTGCCGCATATTTTTTCTCGTATAAAACACGGTAGGCTCCTATATTCAGCACTTCATAGATTACAAGTCTGATGGAGTTCGATCCGATATCAATGATTCCAATACGCTCAGACATGGGCAGCACAGCTCCTTCTTTCCTCGTTTTTGTTATTGTAACCGAAAAAGAGATATACGAAAAAAACCATCTCTCTTTTCTTTGGAGAAGATGGTTTCCTGTAACCATTGCTTAAGCGCTAATTAACTTAACGGCTTCTATAATAATTACGGTAAAGAGAATGGAAAAGCCAATACAGCCGATTCCAAATCCGATATGTTTTTTATCACGAATAAACTTGATGCCTGTGATAAAGGTAAGAGTGGTGACTGCCACGAGTACAATGGCCATGGCGAAATAGGCAACCCCGTAAAAACTTTCAATAAATTGAGCCACGAAGTGAAAGCTCCTTTCCTTATCGTAATCTATCTATTAATATAGCCTATCTTAGATAAAAATCCCAATTCTCATTTCCCTCATAAAGAGGCGTTTCTATAAGGACAGACATACAAGAGAAGAAAGAGTTACAGAAATATATATATATTAGGACTCGATCTGACTTCATTTTTATGTTCTGAAGGAGGGAAACGTATGAATCGGATCATTGGAAGTAAATTAATTAAAACAGAAGTTCTTCAGACAAATCCTTATATCGCAAATCATATCCCAGAAACAGCGGTATTTACCGAGCAACATTTGAAAGATATGTTACAGAAATATGGAATGGTATTTGTTAAGCCCGTACATGGCGGGGGCGGGAACGGAGTTATCCGTGTGAGTAAAGAGGGAGAAAAATATTCTTTTACGAAAATGTCTCATACGTATAGCTTCTCTAGCTATAAAGCGTTGTATCGTTCGCTTGCGAAAAATAAATTGAAAAGAAGTTATCTGATCCAACAAGGAATTGCTCTGGCTCGTATTAAGGGACGCCCTATTGACTACCGAGTAAAATTCGTGAAAAAAGAGGGAGAGTGGAAGATTACAGCCATGCTTGGGAGACATGCTCGCCCAGGTCTCGTCATAACCAATGTATGTAAAGGGGGAACGCTACTGAAATGTCGGGAGGCTTTGCGACGTTCCTTACCTCATATTGATGCGAGAGTGAAACAGCAAGAGATGCGCAAACTTACGCGAACCTGCACCGTACTTCTAGAAGAAAGGTTCCCAGGCATTGGTGAACTTGGCTTTGATTATGGACTTGATTATTCCGGGAAAATATGGATTTTGGAAGTGAACACCAGACCACAATAATTTTATTTAGAAAGTGATTAGAGAAGATGTAACCGGGTAAAAGGTTCTGATATTTCTTCTTTTCTATTATTTCACTTTAAATCTAGCTAATTTCTTTAATAATAAATTAAATATATTTTTTTTGAAAATCGTTTTATTGTCCTGTGTATAAATATTGTCCACATATCCTTCCTTTTAAAACCTCGTCTTTTTCAATTTATTAACATATTATACACATGATTTCCACATTTGGGTGTGGATAACAGAACGCTTGTTCTACTTTTTGTTCTTTGATAGAATAGAGACGAGGAAAAAAAAGAAAGGTTGTGTCGGAGATGGCTATGCTTTCAGATGAGATGTTGCTCGATTCTTATCACATGGCAATCGAGCTTCAGCTTGAGCGCGATTTCATTGAGTTATTATTAGGTGAGATCCTCAGGCGCGAACTGAACACCGACGTCCCTGCCGTTTTTCATTAGAGATCCTCGTGGTTTGGCGGTCCAATATGGCCTGGCACTTCCCATGTTTCTACAGCATATGAAGACTGCGTCAGACAGTGAGGACAGAACATGAGGTGAATACAGTAGCCTTTAGCTTCTGGTATCGTAAGATAATCCGAAGATGACACATAAGGGCTATAAGGCCCGGCGTAATCTTCCGTTAATCCGTAATCCACGATAGACTCGCCGCAGGTGGGACAAGGTTGTGCAGCAGGTATATGAAGACCGTTACATAGTGGGCACAAATAAGACAAAGGGTATCCCTCCTGAATGGTTGTCAGGAGTAAGATACCCTTTTTTATTGGTGTGTTATTCTTCAATTATAATTTACCAAAAGATTACATCTTCATATTACTACTGTGTCCAGGAGAAAGTTTCGCAGTAGGGTCCACATATACTTTGGCATTATTGACTGCTGTAGGTGCTTCACCGAAGCCGACAGCAATCAGTTTAAGTTTACCTTCGTAAGTTGTAATATCCCCTGCAGCAAATATTCCAGGTATGCTTGTCTCCATTCGACTGTCGACAACGATGGAGTTACCTTGAATCTCAATTCCCCACTCAGCAATAGGACCAAGAGAAGAGATGAAACCAAAGTTTACGATGACATCATCGACTTCGATTTCTTGTGTTTCTTTCGTTTTTACATGAGATAGAGTAACTTTGGTAATCCGATCTTCTCCGTGCAACTCTGCAATTTCTGTAGGAGTAATGACATTTACTTTGGAAGCCATCAGATTCTCCACACTATGTTCGTGCGCACGGAATTTGTCACGGCGGTGGATCAGTGTAACTTGTTCAGCAATTGGCTCTAGCATGAGCGCCCAGTCAACTGCAGAGTCGCCGCCGCCGCTGATCAGCACCTTTTTACCTGCGAAACGGCTTAGATCACTTACAAAATAGTGAAGGTTTGTTTTTTCAAAACGTGCTGCGCCCTCAAGATCCAGTCTGCGTGGTTCAAATGCGCCTACGCCTGCTGTAATAATAACGGATTTAGCATGATGAACATCTTTGTCTGTCGTAACAACGAAGTGCCGTTCTTCTTTTTTTTCTACAGATACGACTTTTTCTTCAAGTCTAATGTCTGTATCAAAGCGATCCATTTGCGTGAGGAGATTATTCACCAGTTCTCCTGCTGTAATTTTAGGGAAGCCGGCTACATCATATATGAATTTCTCAGGGTATAATGCAGCAAGCTGGCCGCCCAGTTGAGGCATGCTTTCTACAATTTTCACAGATGCCTGACGCATACCGCCATAAAAAGCAGCAAACATCCCAGCAGGACCACCGCCGATAATGAGCAAATCCGTCATTTCATTCGTAGTTTCAGGGGTCGTCATTTTAAAAACACACCTTTCTCTATATGTTATTGTGAATCAATAAAGTCACGGATATCCACGAGATTGTCGATTCTTATATTTAAAGTCATTTTCATTATAGACACTACCGCAATTTGTTGCAAAGATGATTTCTATTCTGTTTCCACTGTTATTTCAAGCTATTGCCTTTCATTTTATCCCAGTAACAAGATTTATTTTCACTTGCTATTTTGAGATTGTATCGCTATCATTTTTGTTGCATGATATATTTCTTGATTTTTACGAATTTTCCTTTTATTTTATAAAGTTTTGAAACCTCATGACATAACATGTCGTTTTAATGAATAGGGATAGAACTATATTTGTCTTTAGGTAGTAATCAATTTTTATAGGTTGGGATTATAGAGTGACTAAGGAGCCCTTTTTGGAACTTATCGCTTTCATGCGTTAATTTCATGAAATATTCTTAGACCTTCTATAATGAGTTGAATGATTTTGGAGGGGTAGGCGCATGAGTAACATTCCTAAGATCGTCATCCTTGGCGCAGGCTATGGCGGTATTTTAACCGCACAGCGACTTCAAAAAGAACTGAACTACAATGAAGCAGATGTTACGCTTGTAAACAGGCATGACTACCATTACATAACAACGCATCTGCACATGCCAGCTGCTGGAACGGATACTATTGATCATGCAAGGGTACCCATTTCTAAGCTGATTGACGAGTTCAAGATCGATCTTGTGAAATCTGCTGTTAAAGATATTAGGCCGCACGAGAAAAAAGTAATCCTGGAAGACGGCACCTTGTCGTATGATATTTTGGTCGTCAGTCTAGGGGGAGAACCGGAGACATTTGGGATTCCCGGGATGAAAGAACATGCAATGACGATTCGCAGTATTAACTCTGTAAGGTTAATTCGAGAACATATTGAATACCAGTTTGCTTGTTATAAAAATGACAATATAGCAAGCCGTCTTCGATTTGTAGTCGGAGGAGCTGGGTTTAGCGGAGTAGAATTTGTATCTGAACTGGCAGACCGGTTACCTCGACTATGCAAAGAGTTTGATGTAGAACCGGAAAAAGTTGAACTTTACAATGTCGAGGCAGCTCCCACCGCGCTTCCCGGCTTTGATAAAGAATTAGTAGAGTATGCTATGGATGTACTTAAGAATAAAGGGATTATACTTCGAATCGGTGTACCGATAAAAGAGTGTTTTGCCGGTGGTGTCATCATTGGAGATGGCGAACGAATTGAAGCCTCCACCGTAGTGTGGACTGGGGGGATTCGAGGTAACAAGCTGATCGAGAATGCAGGGTTTGAGGTGACACGCGGACGTGTCAAAGTGGATGAGTATTTGAGAGCGCCAGGTTACGACCATATTTACATTATAGGAGACAGCTCACTCGTACTTAACAAGGATGGCCGTCCTTATCCACCGACGGCTCAAATTGCTATGCAGCAGGGGGTTAATTGTGCGAAGAATATAGCGCTTTCGATTCGCGGGAAACATCTGATCAAGTTCACATTCAGCCATAAAGGAACGGTGGCTTCACTCGGTAAAGGGGAAGCCATAGCGATTGTGAACGGAAAGAAGTGGAAGGGATGGAAGGCCGCGCAGCTGAAAAAAGCAGTGGATATTCGCTACCTATATGTGATCGGCGGTATACCGCTTGTACTCCAAAAAGGAAGGTTCTTTTAAACAATGAGACATTGCAGTGTACAGGTTAGAGGGCTACTAAAAAGAGATGAACTGGATCGGTATCATGCCTTAATGGAAGTTGGGAGTTATCTCGAAGAGCAGGAAAAGTATGATCTATCCTATATAGTACAAAAGGAAATTGATATCTTGATATTACCCGCTATCGAAAGGTTAAAAGAAAAAGGTCGTGACCGTGATCGGGCCACGGCTGAATTCCTGGAATCCTTAAAGAAGCTTGAAGAAGAGAATGACTAAACGAAAAAAACACGCAAAAAAAGGATGCCGCATAAGGGCATCCTTTTTATTATATGAGCTTATTTACATTATACTTTCAACATACTTTCGAAAGATTCCGGATTCAGCTGACTACCTACATAGAAAGATCCGAATTCTCCGTAACGTGCACTAACCTCGTCAAAACGCATCTCGTATACCAGCTTTTTGAACTGAAGAGCATCGTCGGCGAAGAGAGTAACGCCCCATTCCCAATCATCGAAACCAACAGAACCGGTAATAATTTGTTTTACCTTCCCTGCATAGCTTCGTCCAATCAGACCATGACTTCTCATCATTGCTTTACGCTCGTCCATAGACAGCATGTACCAGTTATCGCTCAATTCACGCTTTTTATTCATTGGATAGAAACAAATATATTGTCTTTTTGGAAGAATCGGCTTCAGACGCGCCACAATTTCTGGGTTTTGCATCGGATCAGCGTCTTTACCAGCGAGGTAATTACTCAGTTCTACTACGCTGACATAAGAGTAAGCTTTGGTTGTAAAACGAGCAAAAGTCGTTTTGTTAAATGCATTTTCAAGTGCATTCAAATCTTCCAAAGATTCACGTAAATGCATCATTACAAAATCAGCTTTTTGACCGATGATCGTATATACGGCTGAACTCCCTTTGCCAGCTTCTTCAACAGAAGTCCACTCTTGTAAAAATTCTTGCAGATCATCTAAAGCAACAGCACGTGCTTCCTCATCAGCAGAACGCCAAGCGGACCAGTTAATCGATCGGAAATCATGAAGAGCATACCAGCCTTCCAGAGTTGATGCAGCTTCGCTCATTTGTTTCACTCCTATATGATATTAAATTTTGTATATCAGATTATTTCATATATCAAATCAATGATTCTATTGTATCAAAGGCAGAAGGAGCAGGGCAAATGAAGATCTCATTAAAAGTCGGTAAGTACACTGGAGTAACCTAGAAAGTTCATTGCCGGGATACATTTTTTCGGTTACACTATTTATTATCTGTTATGGATAGTAGTTCTTGATTTGGTAGAAAGAAGGAGGATGTAAGCGAATGCAGTTTTTACCTGTGCTCGTGCTTATGATCTTGTTTTTTGTTATGATGTTTGGAATCGGGTTTATTTTGAATATGCTGATGAAAACGACTTGGTTTCCTGCTTATCTATTTATCATTGTCCTTATACCCATTGTCATTTTCTCCATGTGGGATCGCAGCAGCAGTTTCGGTACACATATGAGTTCTTATGGACCTGTTGATTATTTAATTGGACTCAGTGGTGTGGCGGGTGCAATTCTAAGTGGATGGACGATCCAAAAGTTACGTTTAGGCGGCTACAAAATGTTTTGATTTCCCCATATTATTTGTGTGTATACTTGCCCTCTTTTCATATCATGAGAAGAGGGTTTTGTCATGAAAGTCTTCCCTTTTCATAGAATAGTAGAGTACAATGAAACACCTTGATTTCAAAAACAGAGGGAATGCGAACATTTGTCAGATAAGAGGGAATAGCGGAAAGATTAAGCAGGGATTTTGGCTATATTTGAAGATTTAAGCCGGCCCTTTTTATGATAGAATAGAATTCACTACAAATCGGAGAGAAGGAGTAATGAGCAATGCGCGTGAAGAATATGCTTCACTTTACAGAAAATCATCGTTACTGCGTTTTCCGTGAGTTTGGCCTTAGCAGCCTGGACGAACGGATGCTCAGCTCTGCCTATCAGCCGATGGTAGGCGCTTTTGCCATCAGTCTGTACCATTTGCTGTTTCAGCATGTAAGAGCTGATCAGATTGGTTATTCAGGAATGGAACAGCAACGTAAATTATTTCTGACTTTGGGAATTGATCCAAGTGAGAAGGGACGGTCATTCCTGATGGAACAAACTTCCAAGCTGGAAGCGGTCGGCCTTTTACAAACATCACGGGTTTATGTACCAGAGACAGATGAATATACCTATGAATACGAGCTTAGTCCACCGCTTTCGCCTGGAGAGTTTTTCAGGACACAGCATTTGACTTTGCTTCTTAGAGATAGAATTGGCAAGTTTGCCGTGCTGGCTTTGCGGTCTCAGTTGTGGACGGAAGATGCACCGGATGTTGGAATGCCTGCTATGAATAAAGAGAATATTTCGGTGCCTTTTTATGAAATTTTCGAGCTGAATACGCATGTAATTGATTATGAACTGGAACAAGCTTTGTCCGAAGTATCCAGTGGCAGAGCCGATCAAGCGATTGTTTCTGTACCGGAAGAAAGCAAACTGAACTATTCAGATATTATTCTTCGGTTTCCGAAGGAATCCGTGAATCGTCGTCATGTGGAACATCTTAGATTTGATACAGAACAGCTGGGGATTATTAATTATGTAGTCCATAAATATAGCTTAGGTGTTCAAGATGTATGCAGATTGCTTGATGAAGATGGTGTATTTAATCAGCAAGGCGAAGTCATTCTAGATCGACTTCAGCAACTGGCGAGTCAAACATTCCGGCAAGGGAAGAAACGGAAAGAAGAACAAAGTATCCATGCAGCCAAAGTGGTTAATCTTCGTCAGGTAGCGCAGAGTGAACAAAGCGATGAACTTCCTGTTGAACATGTGGTTGAAATGGAGTACTATCTGGAGGTTCCACCTCAATTTGCGACTAAATGTGACATTCATCAATATAATATGATGCTTAGGAACGAGCCTTATTTACGTCTATTACAAACGTTCTTCCCAGGTTCTGTTCCGGATAATCTGATTGATATTTTTGAGAAGGTTGATCTAAGCTATAAGCTGCCAGCAGAAGTGATCAATGTGCTGATCCACTATCTGATGACCATGCTTGTAACAGGCAGCGATCAGCGAATTAATCGTAATTTTGTGGAAGCTATAGCTTCAAATATGCTGCTAAAACAAGTGTATACTTATGAAAAAGCAGTTCAATATATTCGGGATCAAGCGAAAATAAAAGGGAACAAAGAAAAAGCGGGAGCTGGAGAACGGACTTCTAAAACAAGTCGTCCTCGTTCATATCAACAGCAGACAAGATCAAAACCCGAGATTCCAATTGTTCAAGATACAGGCAGCAGTGATGTTGTCAGTGAGGAAGAACTGGAGGAAATGATTCGTTTTGCTGAGGAAATGCAGGCGAAACGAACTACTTTTTCTTGAGTTTCGGCTAGGTACGCTTAGCAGAGCTGAGCGAGTTTAATTCACAATTTAAGAAGAAAGGTGGGCGCAAACTATACCTATGGAATCTTTAGGCCCCATTTTGCAACAGTTGAATCCATCCTTTCGTCAGCAATCGAAGCGCATTGAAGAACAGGTTAAAGCAGATCCAAATGTGCAAAAATTCAGGGAAGAACATCCTGAAGTGGATGATATGAAGTTTAAGCTCTCATTAAGTAAATTTTATCAATACGCTAAAGACCGCAATCATTGTGCCAATTGTCCGGGACTTGCGAATTGCCCCAATGATTTTCAGGGTCATTATTCCAAACTTTCGGTTGAATATTTTAATGGACAACCTGAAATTATAGATAAGAAGACGCCTTGCTCTCTACAGCTGAAAAGCGAACATGATAAGCAGGTGAAAGAGCGAATCCGCAGTTTCTATGTGGATGACCGTACTTTAAGTGAAGGATATAATGTCGCAGAGATTTTACGTAAAGATCTCCAGCGTGCTCCTGCTGTGAATAAAGTGTTCCGTTATATTAATGATACGAAGCAAAATGGTTTATCACCAGAAGGGCTTTACCTGGAAGGAAGTTTTGGAACAGGGAAGACATTTTTAATGGGGTATTTGCTTCATGAACTTGCTCTTCTTGGTTATACGGGTGTGATCGTCTATATGCCTGATTTCGTGGAAGATCTGAAATCCATGATTCAAGAAGGACAGAAGCTAAAAGAAACAACGGAAATATTAAAAAATTGTGATTTGCTCATTTTCGATGATATCGGTGCAGAGAACTTAAGTCCATGGGTACGGGATCATGTGCTTGGTTCCATTTTGAACTACCGAATGAACCGTAAACCAACGTTCTATACCTCCAATTACAGTTTGGAAAATTTGGAACAACATCTGAGTTTTACAAGCAAGGATGGGGAAGAGAGACACAAAGGGCAACGACTTATGGACCGTATCCGGCCTTTTGTTGAAGTTGTTCCTGTGCGCGGAGAGAATCAGCGGGGAAAACATAGAGGATAAAGCAGATGGAACTTTCTTTTTCGGAAAATTGAATAATAAATCGCTCTAAGCAGCAAAATAAACAAAGTCTGATCCTATCTCTTAATAGAGAAAAGAATCAGACTTTGGTGTTTCCTGGATCTTCGGCGGTTAACTGATCAGGAACTTAATAATGACCATTCCAAAAAAGATGACCGTCATGAACAGAAACATGCCAAAGAATCCACCCATAAGATCGAATAAATCATTACGGGGTTCTTCATTCTTGTGGGAACGTGGATCGTAAGGACGAAGCACTTTTGGTTCCATGATGGACCCTCCTCCATAAGACTGTATACGCTGAAGTTCTTTCCTATAACAGCGTGTACGAATTTCTTCAAGTATAACGTTTATAGGAAGATTTTGTAAAGAAATTGTAGGGATAGGAAACAATCAAACGTTTCGCATTACACATCGTTATATGCTATAATAAAGTAATCGTTTATGATAACGATAAGGTGTTTAAATAATACTTGTGCATGATATAGAAGGAGGACTTTCTCATGGCTATTGTAAATGTATCCGATCAATCCTTTAACACTGAAGTTGAAGGTACAGGTACGGTTCTTGTAGATTTCTGGGCGCCTTGGTGCGGTCCTTGTAAAATGCTTGCTCCGATCTTGGAAGAGCTTGCTGCTGACGTGGGCGATGACGTTAAAATTGCTAAGGTGAACGTAGATGAGAACCCTGAATCTGCTTCCCGTTTTGGCGTTATGAGTATTCCAACTTTGATTCTGTTCAAAGATGGTCAGCCCGTGGATAAAGTCGTTGGATTGAACTCCAAAGAAAACCTAAAAAACCTGATTTCCAAGCACTAATACCGCTTGTGATAAGGGGAACGCCTCTGGCATTTATGCCAGGGGCGTTTTTTATGTAATCCATAGGCTTCCACTTGAATAGAAGAAACAGAAGTTATACTATGATATAAGAACATGTATTCGATAAATAATTTAGGATGAGATCCTTTTTTATATAAAGCTTATTTCATGGTTAGGAGGGGAAACCGCGATGGATTCGCATTTGGAGAGCATAGAAGAACAAGAAAAAGCGCTTGAGAATATCAGGCATAAGCTCGCTTTACTTCCGGATCTTCCCGGCTGCTATCTCATGAAGAATGCACAAGGAACGATTATTTATGTAGGTAAAGCCAAAGTTTTGAAGAATCGGGTACGGTCTTATTTTACAGGTAGTCATAATGGAAAAACACAAAGACTCGTTGCGGACATTCGCAACTTCGAATATATTGTCACAAACAGTGACAAAGAAGCGTTGTTACTTGAGCTCAATCTCATTAAAAAACATCAACCGAAGTATAACGTACTTTTAAAGGATGACAAGACATTTCCTTATTTAAAAATAACGAATGAACGCCATCCCAAGTTAGAGGTGACGCGGAGAGTTCTCAAGGATAAAGCAAAGTATTTTGGGCCCTATCCAAACTCTTATGCCGCACATCAGACAAAAAAGCTGCTCGACCGGATGTATCCGCTTCGTAAATGTGGTGTTATGCCTAAAGAAGTTTGTCTTTATTACCACATGGGTCAGTGTATGGCTCCATGTGTGAAAGAAATTCCGAAAGAGACGTACGAGGGCATTAGTCAGGAGATCGGATCTTTTCTTAGCGGTGGTCATGAAGAAATAAGAAAAGATTTAGAGAAAAAAATGCATGAAGCTGCAGAAGATCTTTATTTTGAACGGGCAAAAGAATTACGTGATCAGATTATGAGCATAGATGCCCTTATGGAGAAACAAAAAATTACGACCGCGGATAATAAAGACCGGGACGTATTTGGTTTTGCTGTGGATAAAGGGTGGATGTGTGTTCAAATTTTATATGTTCGCCAAGGGAAAATGATTGAACGACATGTCACGACTTTTCCGTTCTATGGGGATGCTTACGGTGATTTTATATCCTTCGTAACGCAGTACTATAGTGACAACCCTGCATTACCTAAAGAGATTCTGCTTCCCGTAGCAGAGGAAATGGACCATAAGGAAGATCAAGAAAAAGATGAAGCCGCAGCGCTATTGAGATCCGAAAATGCGGAATCTGTTGGAACGCATGACCCTATTTCTGCAGCTGCACTTTTACAAGACTGGCTTGGTATTAAAGTCCTTCTGCCAAAACGTGGACTCAAACGTCAAATGGTAACCATGGCGATTCAGAATGCGAAAGTTTCTCTTGATGAGAAATTCCGTTTAATTGAACGGACCGAAGAACGGACCTCCAAAGCAGCAGAACGCTTGGCTGATGCCCTTGGACTACCGTCATTAAACCGGATTGAAGCGTTCGATAACTCGAATATTCAAGGTTCAAACCCCGTATCTGGTATGGTGGTATTCATTGACGGAAAACCAGAGAAGAAAGAATACCGGAAATATAAGATTCGGACTGTACAAGGACCTGATGATTATGAGACGATGCGTGAAGTGATACGGCGCCGATATGAAAGGGTGCTGAAGGAAGACTTGAAGCGACCTGATTTAATTATCGTCGATGGCGGGAAAGGCCAAATATCAGCAGCTCAGGAGATTTTGCATGACGAGTTAGGCTTATTTATTCCGGTTTGCGGACTTGTAAAGGATGCAAAACATAAGACTGCGCAGCTGATGAAGGGCGATACCTACGAAACGGTGCAGCTTGCTCGCGACAGCCAGGAATTTTATCTTCTTCACCGGATTCAGGAAGAGGTTCACCGCTATGCCATTACGTTCCACCGTGAGCAGCGCGGCAAGTCCATGGTTGTCTCTAAGCTTGATTCCATTCCAGGGATTGGGGAAAAGAGACGCAAGATGTTACTCAAACATTTTGGTTCTTTACGCAAAATTAAAGAGGCCAGCATTGAAGACTTCCGGCCTCTTTCCATTGGCGATAAACTAGCCAAACAAATTATTGATTCTCTTCAAGATGAGGAGCCGTGAATAACGGCTTCTTTTTTTTAGGTGCGGGATTAAATCGATAAATAATGTAACCCACAATAGCGGGAAGAATGATCCAGAAAACGCCGGCGAACACATTTACTGCATCCATCATCATGATCAGGCTTACTCCCATCAGAATGCTGTTAAATATGACGTGACTAAACATGGAAGTGATAAATCCGTATCGTATCATAATAAAGCTGAATACGAGTCCGATAATGGTAAGTTCAATCGGTCTTGTTATGACAGGATAGATCGGATACAGCGTATGTCCCATTGCCCAAATCACAGAAGTGATCAGACTTGCGAGAATGGTGCTGCGCACCATTTTTTTGAACATACGGATACCGAACAGACGATATACAGCTTCTTCTCCAATACCAGCCATCCAAGCGAGTAGAGGCATAAGCCATGGATAGAGCATGTTATACGGTGACTGGCTTGCATCTGTTGTTGACCAGGAACCAAGGCCTTTTTCCAAAAAGATGAAAATGATGGATTGAAGCCCTAACAGAGCGAATGCCCAGAGGTAACCGGAAAACATACTGTTTAGTACATAACGTCCATATCCTTTTTCATTGGCCTGCGGCCATAGATTCATTCCATCTTTACGCCAGAGTCCATTACCAGCCACAAGGGAGAAGTACACGAGACAAGTCATCGCCAGTGTAAACAATGCTTGTATACTAAGCAGTATGATCAACATCGCCGTTGAATATCCTTCTGCCTGAAACGTGGGAAGCAGGTTAAAGGTACCGATCATGGTAAACAGGAAGTACAAAATGGATAGCCAGATTCCTCGTTTAAAAGAGGTGTATGCTCGGGTACGGACACTGTAGATAATGGCTAGAACACCGAGCAGTAAGGTGAATAAACCGTAACCGACAAGCGTCATTATGGTGGCTTGAGACGTTTGTTTTTCTACATAGGCTGTATGAGCTGCCGGAACAGAGAACTGAGGCTCATATGAACGTATTTCTCCATTCTCAAAGGTGAATCGAAGTTCAAGAACAGAGTCGCCAATTTTCATGGAAGGATCCGTATAGATAAGGCCTGTATCCGATTCATCCGTATTTGTAAGGTTCAGCTTACTGGGTGTATAACCTGCAGCGGCTAAGATGGGAGCAGCTAGTTGCTGCTTTTCCGATAAGGTAATCCCTCCTTCTGCCATTCGGTTGATTAGCAGTGCTTCTTCTACTTGAGATGCGGGAAGCACTTCAGGGTCCACATAAGAAGAAGAAGGGGACTCATGAGTATAGCTAACGGGTATCCCCGTATTCATATGTACATCGACAGTCACCTGCCCACCTTCTGAATCCGGTATCCTTACACTGTATAGATCATAAGGATATTGCTGTTTAAACTGTTCGTTATAAGAAACAAGCAGCTTATTATCTACCAGATAGCCGTAGAGATCGGAGTGAGACTTATAGGTGACAAGTACATCTTCATATGAGACATTGGCTGCTATAATTCCTACTTGCTGCTGTGCATAAGGCAGAGCTGCCTCAAAGGCTTCTTGTTTTGTAATTACCTTCTGTGTCTGCTGTTCAGTGGACTGCATCGCAGTTCCTGGTAAAATTTGAAAGACAACAAACAAAATAAGGCCGATAGCTCCCAGCACGCTAAGCCGCTTAAAATTGGGGGTAAGCACAAGGGGTTGCCCTGTTCGATTCATGTTATTCCTCCTTGTAATTTGCAGGTAAATCGCCATAATAAGTTTACTGTAAAGATAGCATAGCCACTTAGTGAAAGCGAGTGGATCGAGCAAATCTATGATAAAGCGTTTATAAGCTTGTAAATATACAATAATGTCTTATAATCTAATCTTTATGGATGAATTTATGCTAATTTGAATGAATTTCTTTTAAATTATCGGTTCTTTCATTTTGTGTTCATGATTGGGGAAGACTTATAATCGGGGATGAACTTCATATGGTCATGGGCAGAATAAATCCTAAAAAGTAAAAACAGGGGGAACCATTACCTAGAGCTATACAAACTTGCTCGGAAAAGGTTCTCTTTTTAATTGAAGAAAATGAATGAGGTGAACATGTGTTTAACATGACTGCCCGTATCTTTAAATTAAACCCGCCTCAAATATTAGTGCTCGGCTTTGCAGCAATTATTATGGTTGGTACTTTGCTGCTGATGCTTCCGATTGCTAATACGACAGGGGAAAGGATCGCATTTATAGATGCTTTTTTTACGGCAACATCGGCAACATGTGTAACTGGACTTGTCGTAATGGATACGGGACATTATTTTTCTGTATTTGGCCAAGTGGTGATTGCTGTACTCATTCAGCTTGGCGGTCTGGGATTTATGACAATGACGACTCTGATCGCGATTGTCTTTCGGCGGAAGATATCCCTGCGTGAACGGCTTATTTTACAGCAAGCTTTAAATCAAAATTCGATAGAAGGCATTGTAAAACTGGTAAGGAAAGTATTATTTTACTCTATTTCTATAGAGTTGATTGGAGCACTCATCTTAACAATACGCTGGTCTTTTGATATGCCGTTTGGCAAAGCCCTCTATTTTGGTGTGTTTCATTCGATCTCTTTGTTTAATAATGCTGGGTTTGATTTGTTTGGCGATTTCCGCAGTTTAACCCTGTACGTAAATGATCCGGTCATCAATATCGTTAGTATGGCTATCATCATTCTTGGCGGTCTTGGATTTGTGGTTTTGTCTGATTTAGTCGGAATACGTCAGATTAGAAAATTATCTTTACATTCTAAAGTAGTCATTTCTGTGACTTCGTTTCTCATTATTTTCGGAGCTGTCGTATTTTTTATTCTGGAGGTTACCAATCCTAGGACACTGGGACAAATGGATGCGGGGGGCAAAATACTCGCTTCATTCTTTCAGTCAGTAACCACTCGGACAACGGGCATGAATACGGTCGATATTGCCGGACTCCGGCAAGCAACTCAGTTTTTCATAATTATATTGATGTTTATTGGTGCTTCCCCGGGCTCAACAGGCGGAGGGATCAAGACTACAACATTTGCGATTCTTATAGGGGCAGTTATCTCCATGGTTAAAGGACAAGATGATGTGGTGATGTTCCGTTATCGAATTCCGCAAGAACGAATATTTAAAGCATTGACGATTACGATGTTATCTTTGGTGGTGGTTATCGGAGTAACGATGATTCTATCGACAACGGAAGACAGTCAGTTTTTAGCAATCTTATTTGAAACCACTTCTGCCTTTGGGACGGTCGGTCTCTCCATGGGACTTACACCGGATCTCTCAACGATTGGGAAATTATTGATCAGTTTAACGATGTTTGTGGGTCGTCTTGGTCCGATTACACTAGGTTACGCGCTTAGCAAAAAAAATAAAGAACTATACAGGCACCCTGAAGGCAAGATCATTATAGGGTAAGGGAGTTATTAATATAAAGATGAAGAAACAACAATTCGTAGTGGTGGGGCTTGGTCGTTTTGGATCGAGCCTTGCAATGGAACTCGTTGAAAAAGGATATGAAGTACTCGGTATAGACCGCAATGAAGAGATCGTAAATGACATGAGTGATGTGCTGACTCATACCGTTGTAGCGGATGCTTCAGACGAGGACATGCTGCGCTCGCTTGGTGTCCGAAACTTTGACTGCGGAATTGTCGCTATTGGCGATGATGTGCAGATGAGTATTTTAAGTGCGATTTTGTTAAAAGAACTCGGTGTAAAAAAAGTCATTGCCAAAGCCATTTCCTTACTGCACGGAAGGGCCCTTGAGAAACTCGGAGTCGATCGTGTAGTTTATCCTGAAAGGGATATGGGTAAGCGGGTCGCTCATCAGCTTGTAACCCCTAATCTGCTCGATTATATTGATCTGTCGGATAACTACACGATCGTTGAAATCACAGCTCCGATACATCTGAACGGAAAAACATTAAGTGAGGTAAATACCAGAGCACGTTTCAATTGCAGTGTTGTCGCTCTCCAAAAGAAAGAGGGCGTAATTATCGCCCCTACTGCTCTTGATGCCATTAACAGTGGAGATATTATGGTTATTATTGGTACCCATACCAACATTGATCGTTTTGAAGAAGAAGTAATTAACGAGTAAAAGGAAGACGCATCATCGTGAGCGGCGGGCATGCAAAAAATTCAGTCGTTTCCTGAATCCACTGCTTGGCGGTTGCGCTGAGTTCTTCTTTTTTTCCGTAAATCATACAGGTCGTTCGCAGCGTCTGCTTCAGCTCGGCGATCTGAACGGTGACAAGATCATTGTCTAACAGTAGCTGCGGTCTTACATAGGATTTGGGAAGTAAAGCAGCTGCTTTACAAGTAGGAAGCAGACGAATAATAGCCTCAAAGGAATCAATTTCCATGCGAATGTCAGGCATTATCCCTGTTCGGTGAAACAGATCATCGGTTAATTTACGGTACCATGTCCCCTTGGAAAAAGTGATCATAGGCAGCTTCTGTAAGTCTTCCATAAAGGACTCTTTACCGCTTAGAGGATGAGTGCTGGGGACGACAAGTTCTAGGTGATCCTCAAATAGTGGAATACAATTCAGCCCTGGCTCACTGATGGATGAGGCAACAATGCCTACATCCGCTCGCCTATCACGTACTGCCGATACAATCTCATGGGTTTTCCCTGTGACAAGCTTAATCTCTGCATGGGGATGGTTATCCATAAAAGCCGAGATCAGGGGAGGCAGCGTGGTTTGAAGCGTCGTAAGACTCGCTCCTAGTGTGATGATACTATCGGTGTCGTCCTTAAACTGAGCCAGAGACTGCAGAAATTTTAACTGATGCTGACGCTGCTCCAGTGCAAAGTCATAAGTAAGCCGACCAATGGATGTCAGTTCAAGCCTTTTTCCTTTCCGATTAAAGAGTGTCACGCCAAGCTCACCTTCGAGCTTGGCTATTTTGCGTGATAAGGCTGGCTGGGATAGATTTAATAATTTGGATGCCTGATTAAGACTGGATTGTTCTACAACAGTAGCGAAGGCTTGCATCTCTTCAAACATATACTTGCACCTCCAATGGATCCTTTGGAACCTTATACCTTTTAGTTATAACATGTAATAATTATATTGCAATTCCATTATAAGAGAAAAAGAGGTAACATAAAACATGACACAAGTTGTTCACAAGTAGGAATATGGAGCAATTTGTCGATCCCTTTGTAGCAAAGGGTAATGCGGTGATCTTTCAATTCAAAATATGAAAACGCTGTACATGGGAAAGGGGAACGTCAATTTATGAAAGGGTTTTATTCGAGAAAGCTCCACTCGCTTCTTGGTGTCATCCCACTGAGCTTGTTTTTCCTCGAGCACTTGATTACGAATTTTTCAGCCGTTGAGGGCGGCCCGCAAGCGTTTAAGGATTCGGTTGCTTTTCTGAACAGTCTTCCGCTCGTACTTGTCTTGGAGATGTTCTTAATTTGGCTGCCGCTTCTGTTCCATGGTGTTTACGGGTTGTATATTGCTTATCAAGCGAAACCGAATGTGGGACGCTTTGGTAACGAACGTAACTGGAGATACACTCTACAGCGGATTTCCGGTGTCATTACGTTTGTATTCGTAATCTGGCATATATACGAGACACGAGTTCAGGTAGCTCTTGGGAATGTGACACATGAACAGCTGGGCAGTGTTATGCACGATATCGTGATGAATCCAATCTTCTTTGTCATCTATTTGATCAGTGTAGTATCAGCATCATACCACTTTGCAAATGGTATTTGGTCTTTCTTGGTAAGTTGGGGGATCACACGCGGACCTCGTTCGCAACGCGTATCTTCTTATATTTGTATGAGTATGTTTGCACTCATTTCCGTTATGTTTATCGCATCATTATTCGCATTCCGCGGCGTGGAGTTCGATGAAGCGTCCGCTTTTATTGAAATATTGAAGACAGTCTAAGGTTTAAAGGAGAGTGAACTAAAGTGGCTACAACTAACGTTATCGTAGTGGGCGGTGGTCTAGCAGGCCTTATGGCTACCATTAAGGCGGCTGAAGCCGGCGTCCATGTTCATTTATTTTCGATCGTACCCGTAAAAAGATCTCACTCCGTGTGTGCACAAGGCGGTATCAACGGAGCCGTTAATACGAAAGGAGAAGGGGATTCTCCTTGGGTGCATTTTGATGACACCGTTTATGGCGGAGACTTCCTGGCAAATCAGCCTCCGGTTAAAGCGATGTGTGAAGCTGCGCCGGGTATTATCCACTTGATGGACCGGATGGGTGTTATGTTTAACCGTACACCGGAAGGACTTCTTGATTTCCGCCGTTTTGGTGGAACGAAGCATCACCGTACTGCATTCGCAGGTGCAACGACAGGACAACAGCTCCTATACGCACTTGATGAGCAGGTACGCCGCTGGGAGACAGCAGGACTCGTAACCAAGCATGAACACTGGGAGTTCCTGCAAGCGGTTGTAGACGATGAGGGTGTATGCCGCGGAATCGTAGCTCAGGATCTGCGTAACATGGAAGTTGTTACTTTTGCAGCAGATGCAACTATTCTTGCAACAGGCGGTCCTGGTATTATTTTCGGTAAAACAACAAACTCCGTAATTAACACAGGAACAGCTGCAAGTGCTGTATATCAACAAGGTGTTAATTACGCGAACGGTGAATTCATTCAGATTCACCCCACTGCGATTCCTGGCGATGACAAACTAAGACTGATGTCTGAGTCTGCGCGTGGTGAAGGTGGCCGAATTTGGACTTATAAAGATGGTAAGCCATGGTACTTCCTTGAAGAGAAATATCCTTCTTACGGTAACCTTGTACCGCGGGATATTGCGACTCGTGAGATCTTTGATGTCTGCGTCAGTCAAAAGCTCGGAATCAATGGCGAGAACATGGTATATCTTGACCTGTCTCATAAAGATCCGAAGGAACTGGATGTAAAGCTCGGCGGAATTATTGAAATTTACGAGAAATTCATGGGTGATGACCCGCGTAAAATTCCAATGAAAATTTTCCCAGCCGTTCATTATTCCATGGGCGGTATGTGGGTAGATTATAACCAAATGACAAATATTCCTGGTTTGTTTGCAGCCGGTGAATGCGAATATCAATATCATGGTGCGAACCGTTTGGGTGCAAATTCCCTGGTGTCAGCGATCTACGGTGGTATGGTTGCAGGACCGAAAGCAGTGGAATACATCAAAGGAATGAAAAAATCTACACAAGATATTTCTTCTTCTGTTTTTGATGGGTACAGAAAACAACAAACAGAGAAATATGATCAAATTACTAAAATGCAAGGCAGCGAGAATGCCTATGTAATTCATAAAGAGCTGGGCGAATGGATGACAGACAACATGACGGTTGTTCGTCACAACAATAAGCTTGAGCAAACGATCGGTAAGATTAAAGAACTGAAAGAACGTTACAAGAACATTAATGTGAACGATACATCGAGCTGGAACAATGCGGGGGCTTCGTTTACAAGACAACTCTGGAACATGCTGGAATTATCGGAAGCAATGACACTGGGCGCTCTATTGCGTAACGAAAGTCGCGGCGCTCATTATAAACCGGACTTCCCGGAACGTGATGATGAGAACTTCCTAAAAACAAGTATCGCTACATGGAGTAAAGAAGGACCTAAGATTTCTTATGAGGATGTTGACGTATCGCTGATTCCGCCGCGTATTCGTGACTACTCCAAAGATTAAGTTAGGATATCAGCAGCAATCCTGCAGTAATAAGTGAGGAGGGAAACATCATGGCAGAAACTACGGTGACAAAACAATCATCTAAAACTGTGAAGTTTATTATTACCCGTCAAGATAAGCCGGATTCCGCTTCGTACAATGAAGAATTTGAGCTTCCGTACCGCCCGGGTATGAACGTAATTAGTGCTTTGATGGAGATCCAACGAAACCCAGTGAACACAGAGGGCAAACAAATTGCCCCTGTCTGCTGGGATTCCAACTGTCTGGAAGAAGTGTGCGGCGCTTGTTCTATGGTCATTAACGGGAAACCCCGCCAAGCTTGTGCAGCACTAGTAGATCAGCTCGAACAACCGATTAGACTTGAGCCGATGAAGACCTTCCCGGTCGTCCGTGACCTTGTTATCGATCGTGACCGGATGTTTAAGGCGCTCAAACGCGTTAAGGCATGGATTCCAATTGATGGCACCTATGACCTGGGACCAGGTCCTCGGATGCCTGAGAAGAAGCGTCAGTGGGCTTACGAACTGTCGAAGTGCATGACATGCGGCGTATGTCTCGAAGCTTGCCCGAACGTAAATGAAAAAACAGACTTTATCGGCCCGGCAGCCATTTCACAAGTTCGTTTGTTTAATTCACATCCAACGGGTGAGATGAACAAGGAAGAGCGTCTAGAAGCGCTGATGGATGATGGCGGCATCGAGGGCTGTGGTAACTCTCAGAACTGTGTACGTGCTTGTCCAAAAGGTATTCCACTCACCACTTCCATTGCGGAGATGAACAAAGACACAACAAAACATATGTTTAAACGTTGGCTTGGCGCGTAACTTACGAGTAGTAACGATAGAACATGAACCCCGTTCTTTATGCACGGGGTTCTTTTGTTTGGAATGACAAAGATAAAATGTAGAATATGATATAATTTGATCACTAGAAGGGAAGTGCATCTCTATGGCAGACGCCATTATAGAAAGACCCGTCACCCGTTCTGAAATAGCGGAAGGGCTTACGAAACTTGGAATTAGGCCCGGAATGACGATTCTTGTCCATTCTTCAATGAAGAGTCTTGGAGGGTGGGTCCCAGGCGGTCCTCCAGCGGTTGTTTTAGCGCTCCAGGATGTGATTGGCCCGGAAGGAACCATGGTTATGCCTACCCAATCGATGGATCTGACAGATCCTTCTACATGGATGAATCCACCGGCTGATTCCAAATGGTGGAATTTGATTCGTAATGAGACGCCTGCCTATGAACCCGATCTCACGGAAACCGCAGGAATGGGTGTCATTGTAGATGCATTCCGGCAATCTAAAAATACCCGCCGTAGCAGACATCCGCATGTGTCTTTTGCTGCATCAGGACCGATGGCTTCCTATATATTAGAAGACCACAGTTATGATTACAGTCTCGGGGAACAGTCCCCCTTAGGACGTCTATATGAACTGGATGCACACGTTGTCTTACTTGGCTGCGGACATGAGCGGAATACTTCATTTCATCTAGCTGAATATCGAGCCCATTATGCAGGTAAGGAAGAAGTCCAGCACCGTGCCCCTGTTCTATCGAATGGAGTAAAGCAGTGGATTACATACCGAGACTACAACATTAACTCTGATGATTTCCAAAAACTGGGCATGGATTATGAGCAATCTGCAGTTTCGCCTTATAATAAAGTTCAGATTCGCTGGGCTCCGTGTTTTATGGCACCACAGCGTGCCTTGGTTGATTTTGCGGAAACATGGTTGATTACAAATAGAAAGATAGAGAAGGAAACCTAAGCGATGGTTAGGTGAAGAAAGGGGGCCTCCTAATGAAGGAAACACGAGTGCATTCAGAGCAGAATGACCGTAAACCGGAGCGACCAAAAGATGGACGCGAAACGGTCCCAGCGATTTTCCCAGGAAAAGAAAAAGTGCATGATCCCTCCCGCCGGCGCTTTCTTAAGAAGGCGAGTAAACTTGCGCTTACAGCAAGTGCCGGTATTTTTACAGGAGGATATGCTTGGTTATGGGAGCCGAGGCGACTAGAAGTAGAACATGTAGAGCTGTCATTGCCGCGGTTACCCAAAGCTTTTCATGGTATGAAAATTGCCCATTTCAGTGATATGCATCTAGGATTTCATATGGATTTATCAGATATGGAGCGTCTTGCTTCAGCACTAGCCAGACAAAATCCGGATCTAATCTGTTTTACTGGAGATATGTTGGAAGGCAGAGCCGAGCCCATGGAAGAATGTATTCCACTGTTACAATCAATGAAAGCCCCGCTCGGGAAGTATGCCGTTCTCGGTAATCATGATTATCGGGGACGTGAATATGAGCGACTCGCTCAAATGTACAGGGAAGCAGGATTCACATTACTCGTAAATAAGCATATCACTGTGGAGCGCGAGGGAGAACAAATAGCCATCGTAGGATTAGATGATGCATTAAACGGAGTACCTGATCCCGAAGCAGCCCGCAAAGGGCTGAAAAAAGGAACTTTTGCTTTACTTCTCATGCACGAACCTGATTATGCGGATATCGCAAAGGATTATGATTATGATCTGCAATTATCAGGACATAGCCATGGAGGTCAGGTTAGAGCACCTTTTATAGGGGCACTTACCACTCCAAGAGGATCTGAGAAGTACATTCAAGGACTGTATTACACAGGTGAAAAAGGAAAATCGATGCCTGTTTATGTGAATCGTGGAGTCGGTATGACTCAGCTGCCCATACGTTTTCTGTGCAGACCGGAACTGACCATTGTTCATGTATAACATTCATGGCATCGTAGAAGTAAAGCTGGCAAAAAGGGCAGAAAGGAATGATAACATGCAGCGAATCGCCATTGTTTCCGATATTCATGGCAATATGACGGCATGGAATGCGGTGCTAGGAGATATTCGTAAAAGAGGAATTACCCGTATCTTTTGTTTGGGTGATCTGGTTGGTAAAGGTCCGAGCTCGATCTCAGCTGTGGATAGTGTTCGTGAGAACTGTGAAGTTATTGTGCGTGGGAATTGGGATGAACTTGTTGCGAAGAGACAGCCAGGTCCGCATTTTGAATGGCATGCGGAAAGTCTTGGGGAGGAGCGTTTATCCTACTTGGCAGCACTTCCTTTCAGTTATCACTTCCAGCTAAGCGGTAGACTGATTCGGCTTGTTCATGCCTCGTCTACGAGTGTATATCACCGGGTACAGCCATGGGATAAGCTCGAAGAGAGGATGGGGATGTTTGGGACCATTCCAGAGTCTGTCTCGAAGGAAATGATTGTTGGAGAACCGGATGTCGTTGCTTATGGTGATGTACACAATGCATACTTACAGTATTTGAACGGTAAATTGTTATTCAATGTTGGCAGTGTCGGCAATCCCCTTGATCTGCCGCAGGCTTCCTATTGCATTGTAGAGGGAACTAGCAAAGAACAAGATGAACTTGAAACAAACACTTCAAGCCAACCTTTTAATGTGCAGTTTGTTCGTGTACCTTATGATATTGAAGCAGAAGTATCTATAGCGTTACAATCAGGCGCACCTAATATTGATCTTTACATCAATGAAATTCGAACGGGAGTTTATCGCGGATTACAAGGCAAGTAACTTATTTTGAAGAAGGAGTACACTCACTTTCATGTTTACAAAACTTGCGCTGAGACAGGGTTTGCCGGTACTGACTTCAGAGCGCTTGCGTATGAGAGCTTTGGCGCCTGAAGATGACGAGGTAATCTTTCAATTTTTAAACGATAGTGAAGTGATTCAATATTTAAATCGTGTAAACTTACCGACCAAGATCCGTGCAAGACGCATTATGAAAGAAATGCGGATATCTGGAGCAAAACTCGAATCCATACATTACGGAATTTGCTTGCAGGAATCAGGGCATCTAATTGGGGTTATCTCGTTTCAGCAGTGGAAAGAGTCGCAAAAGCATGCACAGATAGGCTATATGTTTGATCGGGCATATTGGGGTCAAGGATATGCTGCAGAAGCATTAGAGCGGCTAATCCGGTTTGGTTTTGAAGAGCTTGATTTTACTCGGCTGGAAGCAAGATGTCATGAGCAGAATGGTCGGTCTCAGAAACTACTGATGAGAAGCGGTTTTACTCATAAAAAGACACAACAGCACTTTTCTTTACTTCAAATGCAGAAGCAAGACATTCTTGTCTATGAGACAGACAAAGAACAATACAGACATAATAGAAGAGGTTATCATGAAAGCGGAAAATTGGTTTAGACATCCGGCAGGCATTGTCGTAAGTTCTGCAGTTGCCACATTACTGTGGGGCAGTGCTATGCCTGTCATTAAAAAAGGGTATGCAGCGCTTGATATCGAGGCAGCCAATATTAGTGAGCAATGGCTGTTCGCAGGATATCGCTTTACGCTGGCAGGTATGCTGCTGGTCTTATTTCACTATCTGTTCCAGAGAAAGAAGAGCGGATCTGAGCAAAGAATAAGAAAAGGACGGCTTGGCCGACTCGCACTCATTCAGACATTTCTTCAGTATCTGCTGCTCTATGTAGGACTTAGTTACAGTACAGGAATACAAGGGTCTATTATCGTGGGCTCTACTTCCCTGTTTCAAATGTTATCGGTTCGGATGTTTGACTCATCAGAGCGACTTACTTTGATGAAAATATCAGGTTTGTTGCTTGGGTTTGCAGGAATTGCGGCTGCAGGGATAGGAAATGGAAATATGGAGATATCCTTTGGATGGGGAGAATTATTGCTGCTCGGTTCTGCGATGTTTGGCGGAGTAGGGAACGTACTCGCTAGGCAGGAAAGTAAAAACGAACCGGTCTTATCTTTGACTGGAAGACAGATGATGCTGGGCGGGATTATGCTGCTTGTTATTAGTGTCCCTGTTACTGGACTTGCCCCATTTCCGATGGACGGAACAACTTTCTTATATTTATTTTATCTTGCCTTGTTATCAGCAGCAGGTTTTGGATTATGGAATACCATTATGAAATATAATGAAGTGGGCCGGGTCTCGATGTACTTATTTTTCATTCCGGTATTCGGAGTAATTCTATCCTCTCTCATCCTTGGGGAAGAGCTGTCAGGCTGGATTTTGGTATCTCTATCGCTGGTGGTCAGCGGGATTATTATCGTGAATCGATCGGTTTCGGACAAGCGTTTAAAGCGGCTAAAAACAACGAATAACACCCCATGATATCGCATTAACATATCTTGTTACACAAATGAAATATTGCTGACACTAAACTCTAACAGAGACAGGGTAAACTGATCTCATGACCCCCTTTTTGATAATATAAAATGCAGTTAGGACCCGTGAGCGAGCTCAACGGGTCCCTTTTTTTATCTGGAGTCAGGCTAGAGTGGAACAACCTGCATTTCTTTTTGTTTGAAATAGACCCAGCTTTCAAATCCAATTTCTTTCAGCTTGCTGCGAACCTCTTCCCATTCATCACCAACACGCTCTGGTTTATGCGCATCAGAACCAAATGTAACATACACACCGTAATGATGGGCCCGCTCCAAGATCTCGTCAGAAGGGTACCAGCCGCCGCTAAGTTTAGTTTTGCCGGATGTATTAATCTCAATAGCAATCCGTTCTTCCGCAATCGTTTGCAGCGTATCGTCAATCGCTTTTTCCGCCGGTATTTTAGAAAAGTCAGGGTAATTGCCTTTCATTGCATCAATATGACCGAGGATTTGGAACATCCCGCTTTTTGCCGATTGCCGAATCAAATCATAATACGTTTCTTTGACTTTGATTTTCGCCTTTTCATCATGATTTTTCCAACGATTTTTGTTAAAAATACTAACTCCTCCCGTACTATGTACGGAACCGATAATGTAGTCGAACGGATACTTGTTTAGCGTCTCGCGATACACTTCGGCAAACTCCGGAAAAAAGTCTGACTCAATGCCAAGCAGAACATCAATCTTTCCTGCATATTCTTTCTTGAGAGAGAGTACTTCCTCCACATAGTTTACAAGCTCGCTTTTTGCCATCGCAATTTTGGGAAAAGCCTGTTCTTCTTCCCTTCCAAAGTAAGGGGTATGATCAGAAATACCAATCACTTGAAGGCCTGCAGATATTCCAGCTTCAACGTAGTCCCTTATGGTTCCGTTTGCATGACCACAGCGAACGTGATGCGTGTGCAGATCAAATTTCAAGGGTAGAGTCCTCCTATTCTATTCGGAACTGACAAACTGAGTTTCTGGCATACCTTTCAGGTCACTTAAAAACTGCTGCATCGCGGAGTTTAAATATCGGGTGGATTTGTAGATGACGCCAACAGGATGAGCAACACCAAGCTCGCTAAGCGGGATCATAACTAGTGAGCCTGAGCGGAGTTCACTTGCTGTTGATTGTTTTGAGATGACTGCCGCGCCCAGGTTAAGCTCCACCATCCTTTTGATCTCTTCACTGCTAGACAATTCCATAACAACATTTGGTTCAATCTGATGCTTCTGCAGAATGTCATCAACAAACTTTCTTCCTACGGTATCAGGAGAAAGCATAATTAAGGGGGTTGTACCTAATACATCAATGGTTGCATGTTTTTTTTGAGCTAATGGATGATGCGGTGAGACCACGAGCTCAAACGTATCATAGTAAAGTACAGAGGTATTTAAATTAGGGTTACGTTCAATAAGATAACCGATTCCCACATCGATCATGCTATTTTCTACTTGCTGATAAATTTGGGAGGAGGGCATGGACTGAATACTGGTTTTAATTAAAGGAAATTGATCCTGAAAATAGGACAGAATTCGCGGTAGAATCTGAATCGCGATCGAAGTCGTTGTTCCAAGCACAATATGTCCTTGTGGATTTTGATCGAGGTCGGAGAGCTTAAGTTTGAGTTCATCCACAATATCAAGAATCCGTTCCGCATGATTTAAAAATACCATGCCGCGATCGGTTAGTGTTACGGGCTGCGTACGGTCAACCAGCACCGTCCGAAACTCGTCTTCCAGACTTTTAATTTGAGCCGACACAGCAGGTTGCGTTAGATTGAGAAGTTCTCCGGCTTTGCGGAAGCTCATCGTTTTAGAAATGGTGATCAGTGTCTCCAGTTGACTGATGTTCATGACGTGCCTCCTGACGTTGAAGAGTGCATAGATTTCGTTCTTTATAAATTATAGGGGATTGATAGGTGGAGGGCAACGCTGGTGTGTTTTCATTTTTAATAGAAAGCTTGAATATATTTCATACATCTCCTGTAAAGTGGCTTATATCGAAGATTAGTATAAAGATGGAGGGGTTTAGGTGGACCAAAAACGGGCAAGGGCCTGGGCAATGTATGATTGGGCTAATTCTGCGTTTGCAACAACGATGATCGCAGCTGTACTTCCTGTGTTTTATCAAACAGTGGCTGCAGCTGATCTTGAGGGGGCGGTAGCTACGAGTTACTGGGCTTTCTCTCAAACAATAGCGATGATACTTGTTGCTGTGCTGGCACCCCTGCTTGGTGCGGCTGCAGATCAAGGGGGGAGAAAAGGGCTTTTTCTTCTGATCGCTGCTATTGTAGGAGCTGTTGCAAGTGCACTCATTGGCTTTACAGGGAGAGGTGATTATGTAGCTGTCTCTGTCCTGTTTATTATTGCAACGCTTGGTTTCTCCGGCGGAAATACGTTCTATGACTCTATGTTACGTGATATTGCGCCGCCAGATCAGCGTCATGCCTTGTCTGCACGTGGTTATACGTATGGTTACCTTGGAGGCGGCCTCTTACTTCTTGTGCACATTGTGCTCATTCAAGGATGGGCGAGCTTTGGATTTACTTCTCAAATTCAAGCGATGCAAATCGTTTTTATGACCGCTGGTTTATGGTGGCTGCTGTTTTCGATTCCACTTTTTCGGAATGTTCCACTGATTGAGCCTAAACACACCGATTCTTCACAATTCTCTCCCAAGATAGGGGTGCTTCGCACCGCGAAACAAAGTGTAAAAAGCGTTCTTCGCACCTTGTTACATATCAAAAAATATCCTGAACTATTCAAATATTTAGTAGCCTTTTGGCTTTTTAACGATGGAATCAGCACGATTATCAGTATGGCAGCTATATATGGTGCCGAGATTGGCATTGGCGCTACGCATCTAATAGCGGCGTTACTGATTACTCAGTTTGTGGGTGTTCCGTTTACTTTCCTGTTTGAGAAACTACCGGTGAAAATCGGTGCTAAAAATGCCCTTTATTTATCCCTAGGGTTTTATGTGGTGATTGTTATTGTTGGTTATTTTATGAATAGTCCGCTTCACTTCTATATTCTTGCGGCGATGGTTGGTATGGTGCAGGGAGGAAGTCAGTCCCTCGCAAGGTCTATTTATAGTCAGCTTGTTCCTGCAAGCAAAGCCACCGAATTTTTTGGCTTTATGAGTTTGTCGGGCAAAGTATCTGCTGCGCTCGGTCCAGCCGTATTTGGCCTTACCGCAGCAATGACAGGCACAAGCCGGCTTGCGATCTTGTCCGTTCTATTCTTTTTCTTATCAGGGATGTGGTTCTTAACGAAGGTCGATTTACCAAAAGGAGAGAGAGAAGCGATAGAGGATGATGATAAGTCTTTGCCGCCGGATCATAATACACCTAGTGGGTTTACAGTGTAAGAGAAGTTTCGGGGTCTTTTGAACTAGGAAAATAAGATGGTGAACCTTCAGACTTGCCTAATTGCATGCATGTGATTTAGCAGGACTTCTTATTCATGTATAAACAATCCCTTCTTATCTGTCGATAACATTTATTATGGGCCTTTGGATTTAATTCGTAATGAATTAAAATATGGCTTCAAGTATAATAATGTTAATTATAATGGGACTTTTGGTTCGAGACCATTAACCCAGTAAGGGGGCAAAATCGTTGAAAGCCGAAGTGATTAATCCGTTTTTGGAGTCCGCAAGGCTCGTATTTGAACAATTGATTCAAATATCACCTTCCACCGGTCAACTGGGTATCAAAAAAGTGGAGTACTTAGAGGACCATATATGGATCATGATCGGAATGACAGGACAACTGAACGGCAAAGTTGTTTTTGGAATTGAGGAACAGGTCGCACTGCGTATCGTATCCGCTATGATGGGCGGATTTATCATTGCTGAGATGGATGAGATGGGGCAGAGTGCTATTTCAGAACTCGGTAATATGATTAGTGGGAATGCAAGTACCATTCTATATAATCAGGGATACTCCGTTGATATTACTCCGCCGCAGGTGATGAAATCCTCTCATCCCGGTATGGATCTTGTCAGTCAGGCACTTTGTATTCCCATATCAATGGACGGCATCGGAGAGTTAGATATACAAGTTATGATCTCTTAAACCGTTCTCTAAGCAGCAGCTCGCTATTCTAGTTTTGTTTTTTACATACAAGTGCATTATCATAATAGGAATATAGCGAACTGCAGGCTGGAGGATAAATGGCGATGAGGTTACAAGGCAAAGTTGTACTGATTACAGGAGCTTCAAGCGGTATCGGCGCTTTATGTGCACAGAAGCTGAGTGCGGAAGGTGCGATTCCGATCTTGACGGCAAGATCAGAGAAAAAGCTAACCCATATCAGTCAGTCCATAGGCGGTACTCATGAATGGCTGAAGATGGACGTAACAGATACAAAGGAAGTACAGTCCAGCGTAGAGAAAATCATAAAAAAGCACGGTGAAATTGATATTGTACTTAATAATGCGGGCTATGGACAATTTGAATCGTTTGTTGATATGCCTGTGTCTTCTTTCGAAGATATGATGGATGTGAATTATTTGGGAACGGTACGGGTAACGAAAGCCGTATTGCCTTATATGTTGAAAGCAGGGCAGGGCCAAATTGTGAACGTTGCCTCGATGGCAGGAAAGATCGGAACTGCAAAATCCGTTTCCTATACAGCGACTAAACATGCGGTTCTCGGCTTTAGCAATGCGCTGAGACAGGAGTATAGAAAGTCGGGCATTCACGTAACAACGATTAATCCGGGACCTATTGATACCCCTTTTTTTGAACTGGCAGATCCGGACGGCGGGTATATGAAAAATCTGGGCGGCTTCATCATGAAACCCGAATACGTAGCTGATAAAATTGTAGAGGCGATCATCCGCCGCAAGGAAGAGGTAAATCTCCCCCGATCAGCGGCTTTTGGCATGCGGATTTATCAGTTGTTTCCAAGATTTGCAGACAGGTTAACCTATGGACTCATGAACCGAAAATAAAGGGAAAGCTCCTGGCTAATTATAAGCTTAGGGGCTTTATTTTTCGTTTTTTTATGACGGAAAAAAAGATCGTATTTGGTACAGCGCCTGTTTTCGCATATAATGAAATATAATCGATTTTCAAACAAAGGATGGACTAATAAAAATGACAACAAGTTTTGATTCACTCGGGCTACACCCGGATTTAATACAATTGCTTTCGGATAAAGGGATAACAGAGCCTTCTCCCGTACAGGAACAGACGATTCCTGTGATACGTGAAGGAAAAGATGTACTTGCTCGTTCCCAGACCGGAACAGGAAAAACACTAGCTTATTTACTGCCGCTTTTTGAAACGGTAGATACGAATGTGAAAGGTACACAAAAAGTAATTCTTGCTCCGACACAAGAGCTTGCTATGCAGATTGTACGAGAAGCAGAAATGTACGGCGCATATAAAGGAATTAAGACACTTGGTCTTATTGGCGGTGCTGCTATCAAACGCCAGATCGAAAAGCTGAAAGAGCATCCTGAGATTGTCGTAGGGACACCGGGCCGAGTACGTGAATTAATTGAAGTACGTAAACTCAAAATGCACCAGGTCAAAACGATTGTTATCGATGAAGCCGATCAGGTATTTCAACTAGGCGGTGCAGGCGATGTGAATCATATCCTGCGCAGTGCACTCAGAGATCGCCAGCTCGTCTTTTTATCCGCTACGGTGGATGAAGGAACACGGAGACTGGCTGAACGTGAAATGAAAGATCTGGTCACGATTGGTATTGATCCAGAGCAAATGACGGCAACCGGACTCACACATTTGTATTTTGTAGCGGGTGAGCGCGAGAAAATTGATATGCTTCGCCGTGTGGTGCGTCATTTTGACCCAACCAAAGCGATTGTGTTCGCTAATAATGCGGAGACGATTTCGGAAGTAGAAGCGAAAATGAACTACATGGGTATCTCTGCTGCCGCTCTTTACGGTGATGCGGATAAAATGACTCGGACCCGGGTTTTGAGTGCATTCCGTGATGGACAGATTAAACTTCTCATTGCCAGTGATGTAGCTGCACGAGGTCTTGATATTCAAGATTTACCGCTCGTCATTAACTTTGACCCTGCTTTTGACTCCGATCATTATGTTCACCGTGCAGGCAGAACAGGACGGATGGGCAAGACGGGGACCGTTGTCTCCATCGTTGGGGAGAAAGAGACCTTTATCATGCGTAAATTCGCTAGAGAACTTGGCATTGAGCTGAATGAACGGGCAATGCAGGGTGGAGAAATTAAAGATGGAGCGGCGGTTTCTTCTAATAGACCTCAGCGCACATTTACTAAAAGAGGAGATTCTCCTTCCGCTTCTCATGGAAAACCAGCGGTTCGCACAAGCAGTACGAAAGACCGTGAGCAATCTGCTCCTGTTCCTGGACGCAAAAATGAGAGAGAACGGGATCGGAAGAACAAAGGGGCTCCAAAATGGCTTAAGGACAAGAAAAAAGAGCAATAAGTCTAATATAGAAGAAAGCGGGGGATATCATGGAACAATCACCGATTCTGCAAATTAATGATCTTAGCGGAGGGTATAGTGCCAAAAAACCCGTACTGCATCATATTGATTTTCAGGTGGCTCCTGGTGAGATGGTAGGCCTGATTGGACTTAACGGGGCGGGGAAAAGTACGACCATGAAGCATATACTCGGCCTGATGGTTCCGCAGCAAGGGGAAGTTCTGATTCAAGGGAAACGAAGGGAAGAAGATCCTGAATCTTATCAGAGCGGAATGGCCTTTGTTCCTGAATCACCGGAACTGTTTATGGAAATGACCGTTATGGAGCATCTGGAATTTACAGCACGTGCTTATAACGTAACCAAAGCAGAGTTTAAGGAACGGGCTGATCATTTGCTGGACATGTTCCGAATGAGAGATAAGAAAGATACCTTGTCCTCTCATTTGTCCAAAGGGATGCGGCAAAAAGTGATGATTATGAGCGCTTTTGTCGCAAGACCGCCGCTTTACATTATCGATGAGCCTTTCCTAGGTCTTGACCCGCTAGGTATTCGGTCTTTGCTCGATTTTATGATGGAAATTCGCGCATCGGGTGCTTCCATTTTGCTTAGTTCGCATATTCTATCGACTATCGAAAATTACTGTGACAGATTCATCATTCTTCACAGTGGCAAAATTATTGCCCAAGGAACACTCACAGAACTGCGTGAACAGTTCGGTATGGAGCAAGCTCCGCTCGAAGATCTATTCTATCAACTTGTACAAGGCAGGGATTGAAGATGGATCTGAAGCAGCTATGGAAAACAAGGCGTTCTGCATTCTGGAATCAGATTACTCCTTATTTAGGGTATGTAATGCAGAGCGGGGTAGCAGTGATGATGGGGTTCGCCCTGATTGCTTTTTCCGCTTGGTATACCGCACTTGTCCAGGATATTCCTGAAGGATTTCCGATCAACCTGGTTATGCTTGTTGTGCTTGCTCCTCCTGTGATTTTCAGCAGTTTTAGAACGTATCTGCAGCAGGCAGATATCGTCTTTCTAAGACCTCAGGAATATCGGATGAATCTGTATTTACAGAACAGTTTTGTAAGAGGGATCGTCTATAAGTCGGTAGGTCTTGTTCTATTATTCATTCTTCTATGGCCGCTTTATATTCGCAGTGAAGGAGAACCGAAGCCCTTTTATCTGTTCTTACTTGTAATTCTATTGCTTAAGTACTTCGCCAGCTATGGTGGATGGACTGAGCAACAGATGCTATCACGGTCTGCTCGATTAGGGTATCGAGTAATAAGATATGGCTTTATTGTAGTGAGTTTATATGCATTTTTATGGCATTCGCTTGCGCTGAGTTTGATCTTTATTGCCTTGCTTGCCGGATTATATCTGGTTTCTCTTCGTTTTCCAGTGAAGCTGCCTGTTCACTGGGAATATTTGATCGAGACAGAGCAGAACCAAAGTTCACGAGCGATGAAGACGTTAGGTTGGTTTGTAGAAGTTCCTGCTTCTCGTCAGCGGGTTCATGCCCGGAAGTGGCTGGCGCCACTCGCTGATCGGCTTCGGTGGGGGCAGCAAACGGCATTTCAGTATCTTATCATCAAAACATTCCTGCGCAGCGACTTGCTTGGAATCACCGTAAGACTTACCGTGATTGGCGGATTATTCGTATACTGGACAGCAGGCAGTTTATGGGGAAGCGGAGTTTATTTGTTTTTCTTATTCCTGTTAGGAATTCAATTGTCTGGTCTTCGGCGTAATCACCATGATTCGTTCTGGATTCATATCTATCCTGTGACCCCACAAAGCCGAAGAGAACAGGTACTTGGTTTTGTCTATGTATTACAGATGGCGGGTGTAGTCTTATTATTCATCCCGCTGCTTCTTGGAGGGTGGGGCAGATGGGTAGAGATCCTAATTACATTCGTAATAGGCATACTCATCGCCCGCTGGTTCCGAGCTTCGGAACGTAAGAAGTGGTCAAACGAGGAAGATGTGGAGTAAATGGAAGGTGTAAGAGGACAAACATTGAAGAAATAATGGAGTCCTTGCCATTGATCCGATGGGAAGAAAACAAGGCCGGGATGATCCCGGCCTTTTGTCTTGTAATGGTTACAAGAACAGGTTTTTAATTAGTAGCTGTAGCTCATGAACGATTTAGCGATAATCACGAGCAAGATAAAGAGTACGAGGATTGCACCAATGCTTTTGCCATCACCGTGACCTCCGCCGTAACCTCCACCGTATCCATATCCGCTTCTTTCTTCAGATCCAGACATTGTACATTCCCCTCTCAAAACGATTTGTCGTGCGCCTCTTAACGAAGCGTACAACGTATTGTATGACAGGTGTACCTTGAGGGTTTGGGCTTAAGCCTTAATGTGTGAAAAAAAAGGAAACTCCGTGCTGAAGAGCAACGAAGTTTCCTTTTTTTTGTTAATGTAAAAGTTAGTATGGGACAGGAAGTGTGGAATTCTACTCCTGGATTAAATCTTGAACAGCCTGATAAATGAGATCAAACAGATCTTCTAGCTGCTCTTCTTCAAGAGAAGAAAATGCAATTCTAAGATCGTGTTCGCCAATGGCAATCGTGCCGATTCCGTACTCATTCAGCAGATGAGCTCGCAGTTCTTCAGCAGATACTTTTGTGAGCTTGAGGCACATAAAATAACCGGAGTTAAACGGATAGTAATCCCAAGCGCCGCTGTATTTTCCACTATCGAGCAGTGCTTTTACTTTATTAGCTCTTGCCTTCATAATCAAAAATTTCTCTTGTTTTTGTTCAGAGAATTCCGGTGAATTCAGTGCATCGAGTACAAAAGTCTGGGATGGGTGTGGTCCGCTTGAAATCGTTGCCCGAATAATACCTAGTGTTTTTTGCTCCAGTGCAGATAATACATCAGCACTTTCATGACCGTAGGTTATGAAGCCAACACGGAAGCCCCACACGAATTCTTCCTTCGTTGCGCCGTCCACTTTTATAGGCAGAATACGCGGATGAATGTTGGTCAGGCTTCCGAAGAGGGATTCATGCAGTGAATCTTCAAAGAAGAGACCGAAATAAGCATCATCCGTAACAACCACGACATTAATACCTGCGTCTGCGGCTTCTTTCACGGCAGCCACAATTTCTTTGCCTTCCTCAGCCCCTGGCGTATACCCTGTTGGGTTATTCGGGAAATTAAGTACAACAATCGCTTTTCCTTGATCTTTTTGAGCAAGGAGAGCTTCTTTGAGTCCTGCGCTGTTAAACTGATTGTTCTCATTAAACAGCGGATAGTTAATGAGTCTACCTTGTCTGCGAACCCCAAAAGTGAGTTCATAGTTCTCCCAGTTTTTATCTGGGTATATAACAGCATCCCCTTCGTCTACGAATAGGTCGGCAACAATGCTGAGACCATGGGTGAGCGCATTCGTAGCGACGGGATTACCAAATGATTTTCCTTGTAAAGAGGGGGTCTCTTCGAGCATTTTCTTACGCCATGCATCCCGGAGAGCCGGTTTGCCTGCAGGAGGTGCATAAGGATACAAATCCTGTGGTTTGTAAGCAGATAATTTTTCTTGAATGACTTGAAGGTGCATCGGTTTACCGTTTTCAGTGGCGATTCCGATTGTAGCATTATATTTCTTGGCACGGCTAGAAGCTTCTGCTGATTGACTCAAAATACCTTCTTTCGGATAATAAAGTTCTTTGCCAAGCTTCGAGAGCATGTCGTACACATGATTACTGCTCGCTTGAATGCTTTCGTTCAGCTGTAAAGCTAGTGGATTCATTTTATTCATCCTTCCAAGTCTTTGAATTGCATCCGTTCTGACCTTCTAAGGTGATAATATAAGACGCAGCCCGGATAGTCACCATTTACTGCCTCATATTATAGCACCAACACCTAGTGCCGTCACGGAAAAAAGGCTTCAGGTGAGCACCCACTGCAAGAACGCGTTACTTTTATGTTAGATCTGTATGGAACGGGCAAAATTTACGCATGAGTTCAGCTGTTTCTACGTCTTTATTCGTTCCTCGTTCTTCGAGCAAGGCCTGCACCTTCTCGTGTTTACTTTGCTCTAGGTTTTGTCCAAATTTAAATTTAGCCGTAACTCGGTCAGGTACGATACGAATGACAGCAACTGCTTTTAGCTGCCCTTTATATAAGGCGTCGTTTGCAATAATAGGAGTGTATCCGCCTTCCGGTTGGAGTTTATTCATGAACAAGGAGAGAGCCTTTGCTTTTTCTGAAGGATCAGATACTTTCTCCGCATGACCGAAAACCGTGACACTTTTGAAATACGCAGTAGCAGGACAAGCCAGCAAGGGATCACTGAAGTAGGAAGGAATGAGTGCATACTCTTCTGCTACATTAAAACTGACTCGAGTCTTTGCTTTAAGATGCTTCATCTTTTCGCCTGCAAGGCTTCCATGAAAATAAACATAACCGTTATCATATACAAAATTCAGCGGTGTAATATGCGGATCTCCATCCACACTTATGGTTCCAAGAAACCCATAGGTTTTCTCTGCCAGAAAGGCCTCGATTTCTGCTTCTTGCTCTATCGTAAATTCTTTTCTTCTCATTTGTCGTAGTACCTCCCCTTTGTTTTGTTTATCATAGAGGGAAGATTGTCATGAAAATAGATCCAATAATTCGAATTTTTATTGGTCCATTAGAGTGGGAGATAGTAATGAGTAAGAGAAAAGGGAGAGGTTGGATATGGAATTCACTATACCCTGGGAACACTACGTAGCAAAATATCGTTACAAATACAGTGCCTTATACCATGCAATTCGTGAGGGGATTCTAACAGGAACACTCCAGAGCGGCAGACGATTACCAGCTACGCGGGAACTAGCTCGGCAATATGGTATCTCAAGAGGTTCAGCTGCAACAGCTTACGATATGCTGCTCGCTGACGGTTATATCATTACAGAGATCGGGCGAGGGACCTATGTAGCAGTAGTACGTATAGAAGAAAAACAAGCTGTTCATCCCTCTTCCGAAGTTTCGCTGTCTACTTGGGGGAAAAGAGTACTGGAGCAACAAAGAAGGGAAGAGGCAGGCGGACTTTTGACTTCTTCTGAGACAGGAGAAATACATATAGAGGATCAGATCCGCTTTGATAAAGGAGAAATGCCAGCCGATGACTTTCCTTTTGCAGAGTGGAGAAAAGTCGCTTTCTCTAAAATGGAAGACGAAGATTCTGCTGTAACTGATCCTGCAGGTGATGTTTTGCTTCGGGCAGCTATTGCGGGCCATCTTGGACTAAGCCGGGGTATTGCAGTTGATCCTGATCTCATCGTATTATTTAGCGGTTCGATGCAAGGAATTGCCCTGCTGACACAAATCTTGCTGAATGAGTCCGAAAAAGCGGTGATAGAAAATCCCGGATACCCAGGATTCTTGCAGGCGATCCGTGTTAATGGTGGTGTTCCTATATTCGCCTCAGTAGATGAGGCAGGAATTATTCCGGAAGACTGGGATGCTTCCCTTCTATATGTGACGCCAAGTCGTCATTTTCCTACGGGGGCTGTGCTTCCCCTGTCCCGAAGGCAAGAACTGCTAGCCTGGGCTCACAAGCGGAATGCTATCATTATAGAAGACAGTTATGATAGTGACTTTCGTTTTCGGGGCCGTCCCATTGAGCCGCTGAAAGTGCTGGATTCAGAAGACAGAGTGATCTATATGGGTTCTTTCTCAAAAACAATGTATCCGGGATTTCGTCTTGGCTATGCCGTACTGCCGCGCGGACTTCTACAGGCTGCTCGGGCAGTAAAGTCTTTTTATGATCCGTTTCCACCGGGTTTGAATGAGCAGCGTGGACTTGGGGAGTGGATGCGAAGAGGCGGATATGCGAAACATGTACGCAAGTTAACCCGATTGTATGGTTCTAAGCTGCATGTTTTTGTGGAAGCAATGGAAACCTATACGGATGATTTTTTTGAGCTTCATGTTGGAGATGCAGGGATCAGAGTGTATGCCATCTGGAAGCAGAACAGGGAGAAATACGTACAATTTATGGACAAGTGCAAGCAGAACGAAGTTTATTTTACGGACAGTGCGATCTATCAGATGACGGAAGATCATAAACCGGCTGTGTATTTTGGATATGTACACCTAACGGATGAAAGAATAAGAGAAGGCGCAAGACGGATGGCAGCTGCTTGGGAAGAAATAAGAAACCGCTAAGAACCTTCACAGATCGCTGCTCCCGTCTGTTTTTTTTCAAGACGTTTCACGCTATAATAGAAAAAGTACATAGGAACCACTTTTATAAGGAGGAAGGACGACATGTTACAGGCGTCACCGTCGTCTTTTGTGATTTTGCCCGCCGTCGCCAAGATTGTCTGTGAGCCAGGCTGGAAATGGCAGAAGCGCGAAAAACCGATGCAAAACTATGATTTGTTTTATGTATGGAGCGGAGAAGGCACCGTTATCCTGAATGATGAACCTTTTTCTGCCCAAAAAGGAAGCTGTTTTCTGTTTAGACCTGGTGACCATACGAGTGCGACTCATAATCCACAAAAACCATTTGTCTTGACGTATATTCATTTTGATGTGGAAGGGCTGGTCGAGGAAGTTCCTGGTCCTTATCGCAAACTTAGAGAAACAGTTCATTTTGAACACATGCTGGCTAGGTATGTGCGTTTGTTCTTGTCTAATTCGTATGGCAGAGAGGAAGAAATCAAACTGATCCTTAAACAGCTGATGATTCATCTGCTTCGGGTTGACCGAGAGGAGCCTGAGGAAAGGAAAGTAAGTAATCAGCTTGCACAAGCGATCCAGGAGATTGCAAACTACGTAAGGCAGCATCCGGGAATTAATCATCGTGTGGAGGATTTGGCTGCACGTGCAGGGTTATCCCCGCGTTATTTTTCAATTAAATTTAAAGAACTGGTCGGTTATTCGGTACAGTCTTATATTATAAAAATGAGAATTGAACGTGCCGAGCATCTATTGGTTCACGCGGGTATGAATGTGACCGAAGTAGCCGATGCGCTAGGATATCGTGATATTTTCTTTTTTAGCAGGCAATTTAAACAGTACACAGGAAAGAGTCCATCCGAAATTCGGTGAGATGAGACCGTTTCAAACTCTTTTGTGCAGGGTATTTACTTGAAATACTTGAAATAGTAGATGAAAATGCTTGCACAGGGAGGAGGGTGTAATCGTGAACGGAACACGAAGAATTCGTAATCGTGGTTGTTCGGGTAAAGGGTGGAATTTATTCCGCACGCGTATGCGTCGTAAACCGGCAGAAGATATATGGTTTTAATGTCAATGATAATCACATCTCAGTCCATATGATGATTGGCCATAGATAAAAAGCAGCGAGCTTGTCAGGATATCCTGAAAGCGGCTGCTTTTTTTAGGTATGTGGCTGAGTGGATACTGAACGTGATTTTTTAGGTTTTAGCAAGCCAAGAGGCTGCCCCATTTTCACATTTTGTCCTAGAGTAAGATCATGATTCGGTTCAAAAGTTCCTTCCTCGCAGAGGAGAACAACCGTGGAACCAAATTCAAAATAAGCAAGTTCATCTCCGCGTTCCCAAGCGGTTGCTGTATTGTCTGTATATTGAATGCTGCTTACATTCATGGCCCCGACTTTGACCACCGCGATCTCACCAAATTCGTGTTTGATATATGTAATTCGTCTTTCATTTCGGCTGAGTACCGACCTCATATGACGAAGACCGAAATCATTCACAGGATATACTTTACCGCGTATATGTTCACTTTCTACCAAAGTTCCAGATACGGGAGAGTGAATTCGATGATAATCTTTTGGACTGAGATACAGTACAAAAGCCCAGCCATTCTTATATTTTTCTAGATGAGGAGAATGGTTGAGAAGATCTGACAATGTGTAATCATGGCCTTTTACATTGAGGAGTGTTCCTCCCGTAATAGGGCTCATCGCTGTAATCTTACCGTCCACAGGACTCAGGAGCATATTTGGTTCTTCGTAAATCATTCTTGCACCTGTCTGTAATCTCCTCGTAAAAAAAGCATTTAATGAGGGATAATCACCAGGTGCAAGTTCTGCCTCGTGTGCAGGGATCTCATATGTTTTGATAAACCATGGAATAAGCAGCCGGCTTGCACTGCTCTTCGAAAAAGTGCCGGTGATCCGGGAGATCCATTTACGTGAAGAAAGCTCTGTCATCAGACGCAGCAATGGTTTCGACATGTATATCCCCCTTATAGACGTACCTTATAGACCGGGTTTCAACGGCCCGGCCACTCTGCATTATATTGACACAGAACGCAGGCGAAATCAATACAGCTTTATTCTTATCAAATGATCTGCATAGAGAGATTCAGAGGGTGCCTTAGCTCTGCTCCAACAAAAATCTTGCATACGCTATAGGACTTCTATAACTTTCCAGCCATTCCTTATCCATTCCTGCTTTTCGAAAACCGTAACGCTGGTCTCTGCCATTACATTCGATGAAATAGATTTCTCCCTGTGAGGTAAGAGCCATGTCAAACCCTAGATCAGCTAGACCAGGTAACGTAAGGGAAAGATGCTGAGCGGCTGTTACAGCCAGGTGGTGGATCTGTTGGACAACAGCTGGTAATGAGTGCGAGGGAAGAACCAAGGGATGTATTACGTCATAAGGCAATGCCATTCCGCCTTGAGCCACATTAGTCACAAAATGATCCCGTGGAGCAACCTTCGCATACATCCCCGTTACATGCCAGCAGCCCGTACTTCCTTTCTGCACAGAGACACGAAGATCAATAGGACACCCTTCATAGGTAGCTAGGGGAATCCGTTCTTGAACTAGGTAATTCTTTTTCCGAATACGAGCGTATAGTGCAGGAGGCAGAATCCCGTTTTTGATCGGATAATGATCCCGCTTTTTATCACGAGCCGATGAAATAAAGATTTTCCCATTTCCATGTTCGTGAATGACACGCATAATTCCTTTTCCTATACTGCTGCTTACCGGCTTAAGGATCAAATCACGGTGTCTTTCTAGCATTCGCTGAATTGCCCCGATGGATGCAAGTTCTGTTTCCGGCAGATGAGTGGATAGTTCCGTGTTGTTCATGAGCAATCGGTAAATCTCATCTTTACCATAACGGTTCCGCACATTAAAAATAGTAATGCCACGCTGAATGAGACCGGCAATTAAGTAATGACTGATTTTAGAGAAGTGCATGGCCCGGTTGTGGATTACCTTAGGGATTTCGATATGATGCATCTGGTAACGTTGATTTTTACGAATGTAAGCTTTGCATTTACCCGCAAGTAGGTCGACATCTTCTAATCTTAGATAACAGACAGTCAGACCATAGCTAGTAGCAGCAAGCTCATAGCAAGCAAGAGATTCCTGTCTAGTTCTACCTGCAGGGATGCCCCGAAGTATGCTTGAATCCAGTAAAATTCCTACACGGTTCATCACCATACCCCTTCCTATTTATTTCCTGCCTAGTTGTTATTCTTCTTATTCTATGAAAAAAGAGAACAGCCCGGGTAGGGCAACAGCTGAACCTGAAGAAATGATACAAGCCTGATTCGGGAGCTGGGGAGTAAACCCACGGAGAGGCACGGGCAGAGAGGAGATATGAATCGCAGTGTCAGGCGCCCAAAAGATAGCATAGGATGCTAAGATTGCAGATCTATGTTGATCTGTTCACCCGAGAAGGTTATTAAGAAAAGGAAGGGCAACTGCCGTTTCCAAAATTGAAAATGGTCATAAGATGTACGTGATAACTCCATCGATATGCTGGAGGCCTGCAAGGGAGGTATACAGCGCATGGGAGATTTGAGTAAAAGACAGCGGAAGGCGAAGAACGGATCAAGAAAAAATTCAGAACCTAAACATCCGGGAATCATTAGAAAAAAAACAAAGAAAGGTTCCATGAAACCTCATCGAACCCATCAAATAAAAAATAACCGAAGTAAGAACAAGAAACGCAGAAGTAAGAGAACTAGGCCCATCTGGGCAACGGTATCCCCACTAGAGCAGGAACAATTCATAGCACTGACCCGTAGCATTCCTTCAGATGAACCGGTAGTTTCGGTTATTATTCCTGCGATGAATGAGGATTCCACGATTGCAGAAGCAGTCCTCGAGGGCCGCCGAATTCATCCATCCAGTGAAGTAATCGTTGTGGATAATGGTTCTACAGATGAGACAGCAGTACGAGCGGAGACAGCGGGAGCCAAAGTGTTACGTTATCATGATCCACTTGGTCATGATGTCGGGAGACGTATGGGAGCAGAAGCAGCAAAAGGACGGGTGCTTTTATTTGTAGATGGAGATATGGTTATACCGGCTCAACAGCTTCGGCCGTTTATTCAGGCGGTTCTATCGGGTGTTGATATCGCACTTAATGACTATAAGGGTCCGATACAGCGAACACCGGTTCATCCGGTCATCGAAGCCAAATATGTGTTAAATATTATGCTTGGAAGGTCCGACCTAAGGGGCGCTTCGCTGACAGCAGTACCTCATGCGATCAGTCGTAACGCATACGAAACGATGGGGTCAAGCGCCCTCAGTTCTCCTCCGCTTGCACAGGCAATAGGAATAGCAAGCGGACTGAATGTTCAGGCGGTTCATCCTATTCCCGTGGGTCAGCTGAATCCATCTCGGCGGAAGGGCGGAGCAGATCTACTGACGGAGGTTATTCTCAGAGACCATCAGGAAGCGATACACTGGTTGACCGAGAACTATGGTTCAAGAGCAGGTTACACCGATTTATACCGAGATCGGCAGTTAGTACGAATGAAGTGAGGCGAGGTGATGAGAATGAGGAACTCTACTGCAAAGAAAACGATAAAGCCGCGAAAGCGAAAAAATAAAAACGTGAAGCGAATCCGTGTTTCTCGTATCTCATCTGCTCCTAAGACGCTTCGGATTCTTGGAGTAAAGGCAGGTCTCGCCGCTTCGAAAAAACTGCGTCGCCAGTCCTCGGTATCCATACAAAATGTGCATGCGGAATTTACGTCATGGTATTTTCAATCCGTAAATAAATCCCTGCCATATGGTCAAGTTAGACAAATTGCAGAAGCCTATCAGCATGCCTTTTATCTCAAGAAGAAAAGTACAAACCTGCCTATATTATTGCCACTTGCGCATTCAGCTGCAGCCGTTGTATCCGCTTCAGACGAAGAAAAAACGCTCGGTGCTGTTTTGAATGAACTAAGCAGGTTGCCTTTGCAAGAAATCATCGTAGTACTCAATGGATGCAGTGACAATAGTTATGATTTGGCGAGAGAATACCCCCTCGTGACGATTATCTATGAGCCGGAGCGGGTCGGTCATGATGTCGGGCGGGCGATCGGTGCTCAAATGACGACCGCAGATACGGTATTGTTCACAGATGGTGATATCGTCATCAAAGCAGAACAATTGGCTCCTTTTCTATATGCTGTAGACAGAGGGGTAGATATGGCTCTAAATGATCTTCGTTCCTACTTACCGTCTTTTGCTAATCAGGATGCAGTAACACGTCTGAAAAGTTATCTGAATTCGGTACTGAATAGGCGAGATCTGGGTGCAAGTTCCCTTATCTCTGTTCCGCACGCCCTTTCAAAAAAATGTATTCAAACGATAGGATATCCTAGCTTGATTGTTCCGCCGCTAGCTCAAACCACAGCAATCCAAAAAGGATGCACTGTAGAGGTGGCTGCATCCGTTGACGTTATTACAAAGAATCGCCGCAGAATAGGGAATGTGGGGAAAGGGAATTCGGTGGAACAAATGATTATTGGAGATCATGTTGAGGCACTGTCATCACTGTTAAGCACTTTACGTGCGGAAGCGGAGGAAAAAACCGAAGCCTCATTCTTAAGCAGAGTAGAGGTAGCGCGCTGGAGGAATGCCAAATGAATCATTACCCTCTAACGAGTATAGTAATCCCCTCATTTAATGGGAGAGGTTGGCTGAAGCAGTGTATCGATTCCATCCGTCAGTACACGAATGAACCTTATGAAATCATTGTCGTGGATGATGGTTCTACGGATGATACATTTGGCTATTGTGCTTCAGAGAAGGTTCGTTTCATTTCTTTACCGAAGACTGGAGGATTTCCTGCCGCCTGTAATACAGGGTTAAGATTGGCTAGAGGGGAATCACTGCTGCTGCTTAACAACGATGTAACGGTGACAAAAGACTGGCTTACCTTACTCTTGCAAGGGCTTTATAGTGACCCATCTATTGGAATTGTAGGCCCAGTCACCAATTATGCGAGTGGAATTCAGCAGATTCCGGTGGAGTACCATTCAGTGGAGCAATTTCAACAAATAGCGGCTGAACATAATAGACCGGACCCTCAGAAATGGTTAGAAGTAAACCGAATTGTTGGTCTCTGTTTTTTGTTCAAACGTGAGGTTCTTGAGGCAATTGGCGATCTTGATGAACGATTCAGCCCAGGTCATTATGAAGATGATGATTATTGTTATCGGGCTCGGCTGGCGGGATATCGTCTTCTCGTCTTGGGTAATATTCTAGTCCATCATGAGGGAAGTGCAAGTTTTAATAAAGAAAAGAAGGAAAGATTACAGCAAATGATTAACCGCAATCGGATGTTATATATGGAGAAGTGGAAGGTAGATCCACTGCAATTTATTGATAATTCATTTGATGCGAAGGAGGGATAGACTTGAAAGGAGTAATCCTTGCAGGAGGAACGGGAACACGTCTTCGTCCGCTTACCCTGTATTTAAATAAACATCTGCTGCCAGTCGGGAAGTATCCTATGATTGTGTACGGAATTGAATCTTTGCGTAAAGCAGGAATAAAAGAAATTTTTATGGTCATCAGCAAGCAGTCTTCAGGTCTATACACTGACTTTTTAGGCAGCGGAGAAGCTTTTGGCGTGAGTATTACCTACCGAATCCAAGAACAAGCAGGTGGAATCGCTGAAGCGCTAGATCTAGCCAAAGGATTTATTTTGCCAGAGGAGAAATTCGTCGTACTGCTGGGGGATAACTTGTTCGCAGATGATCTAAGTCCCTATGTTGCATCTTATGCAAAACAACCGAAAGGAACGGCCCGGGTGCTGCTGAAAGAAGTGGCGGATCTAAGAAGGTACGGCGTCCCTGTATTTGACACGGCGAACAATAAACTTATTTCTCATATTGAAGAAAAACCGGATCAACCTAAGTCTGGTTATAGTGTAACTGGGTTCTACATGTTCGATGCTTCCGTATTTCAGTTCATCAGCGGACTTGCTCCCTCGGCAAGGGGAGAACTTGAAATTACGGACGTGAATAATGCGTATGCCGCAGCAGGAGGGTTAGAGTATGATATTATTCCTGGTTTCTGGAGTGATGCAGGAACGTTTGAATCTTTACAAGAGGCCACAATAAAAATGAAAGACCTACTGCCATAGGAGAGTGGTCTATAATGAGTCGCAAGCAAGTCTCCAAACATAAGAAAGGGAGTCGTTCCTATAAAACTTTCTCCGGATCCAAGTCCAGAACGAGAGGGAAAGGTAGCTTTCGTGGCTCCAGATCAACCTCTGCGGGCTCGAAGCGCCATCGTAAGGTTCCTAAACAGCCGGCTGACAAGCAGATAGCAAAAAAGAGGCAGAAGGCCGTAATGACTGAATCCAGGAATCAACCTCCTCTTCATTCCTTATATAGAGAAGGACTTTATTCAGGTGGTGAAGCCCTCGTAGAGAAATGGATGCCTGACGGGATGCTGCTGCCGGATGTCACTTGCGAAGATATAATCCAGGCAGGACTTGAATATTATCGTTCTCATATGTTGCAGCTTGCAGGCACCTCGGAGATTAGAGATCTCTTGTGGACCGCAATCGTTGAGAAGAGGCCGCTATCGCTGGTAAGGCTTGGTGATGGGGAGCTGCTAAGTCTTGCTTATGATACAGTGATGTCTCCAGCAGAAGTCGATGAGTTAGGGGCATTCCTACCCTATGCTGGAGTGCCTGTACCTGATGCTTCTGTACAGATATCCTTAATAGATGCGATCAAAACTGCTGATTATATCGGGGTGCCTGTATCACGCAAACCAGCTTTTCAGATGCTGATGTTTCGTTTATTCAAGCATTACCAGCTGCCTATCAGAGAAATGAGACTCACGACTTCTACTATAAACTATAGCCTATATCACACAGGGTATATGATACCGCTTCTGTACGGAAGGCGTATACTACTCATCGGGAACAAAGCCGTAAGTGCAGCGCAGGTCCTGCGGGGAAAAGGAATTAATGTGACCGGTACAATCTATCCGGTCTCTGATTTTTCTGGCATTGACCAGGTTCTTGCTTCCTGTTCGAAATACGAATATGATATTGCACTTGTAGCTGCGGGTGTTCCAGCTGTCGTTATCTGTCAGCGAATTGCATCAACGTACGGAAAGGTTGCTATTGATATAGGTCATGTTGTGGATGAAATGATAAATAATGAAGCAGCACCTGGCTGATAAAAGGGGAATTCGTATGAAAAAAACCTTCAGCAAGAAAGGGACCATCTCTAGAAAAAGGAAGCAAAAACAAGGAGGATCAGTCGCACAGCCATCCAACCCTGCTTATCAAGACGGATACCGGTTGGGCTATGAAGAGGGCTTAAATGCGGGGACAGTATCATACGGGAATTACATGGATGGAACCAGTATTGTTATTCCTACATTTAACCAGGTCGCTTATCTTAAAGAATGTATTAACAGCATAAAGGCAAACACCGACGTGCCATACGAGATTATTGTCGTGGACAATGCGTCAAGTGATGGCACAGCAGCTTATTTACGGAATCAAAAATCAGGGATACGCTATACAATTCTTGAAGAAAACCGCGGGTTTTCAGGGGGAATTAATTACGGGCTGATGATGGCACGAGGCAAATATATTGTCATGCTGAACAATGATACAGTGGTAACAAAAGGGTGGTTAACTCATATGCTCCATTGTTTACAGAGCGATGAGCAGATCGCAGCAGTGGGCCCTGTCACGAATTACATTGGTGGAGACCAGCAGATTGATGTGCCTTATCAGCGGATACAGGACATGTGGGCATTTGCGGAAAGATACAGTATCCCCGATCCTTCTCAGTGGCGGATAACAGACAGGCTTGTGGGATTCTGTCTATTGTTTCGGCGTGAGCTCATATCAGAAGTCGGCTATTTGGATGAAGGATATCGCATCGGAAACTATGAAGATGAAGATTGGAACATTCGTATTCACTTACTAAACCGAAAATTAGCTGTGGCGGGAGACAGTTTTATTCATCATTATGGCAGTGTAAGTATGAAGAAGCTTGCAGATCAGTTCGTTCAGACGAATGATCGTAATGCGAAGTTTTATGCAGACAAGTGGGGAAATCCCCATGATCTTGTTCAGAGTACAAAAGAAATACTGCGAACAGAAAACACTCCTGAAATAAATAAATATGCCTACCATCTCTACCCAAACTATCGCTGGATTCAGAGTGCAGCAGGGAGTCTATACTGGTTAGCTGATGGACAGAAACATCGGGTAAGCTATGGTGGAGAAGAGGCTGACTATCATCTGTTTCGAAAGAGGGCTGTCACTTTATCAAGACCGGAGCTTCGTCAGATTCCGACTGGGGTGGACATTACGGCAAGCTCTGAACAAGAGGTCGCTGGTATGATGAGGCTGCAAAACTACACTTTTGGCTTACCCGAAGGAAGTATCATCGCGGAGAACTCCCTGAATGAGAATTCGGAATTGTTTCAACTGTGTCAAGGAAAGCGAAGACCATTCGTGACCAGGTATGCTGCGGAGTGCTGGTTGAACGATACGGATATCATTCATATCCTTAGCAGCCAAATCATTCATACCTTACCGCTGGGACTGCCCTTAATTGCACCCTCTGTGATGTATCATTCACTATAGAACATGCGCAAGAACCTTCTGCTTATCTCTATGATTCTTTTGAGAGGCAGAAGGGTAAACTTGATTAAAGTTCTACATATGGATTACTATTTCTAGAAAAGAAAATACATTTATTTCTGTATATAAGGAGACTTCATGAATCTGATTGATGTAGTAGAAAGATTGTTCGATCAATACGGGTACTATGTATTACTTATTGGGCTGCCCTTAGATTTTATTGCTTTGCCCATTCCTCCGGGTAATAGTACGTTAACATATACGGGATATTTAGTATATCTAGGTCTGCTGCACTGGCTTCCTGCTTATTTATTTGCCCTGGCAGGTGCAATTCTAGGTGTTACGATTACATATAGCATTGGTTATCGGTTTGGAACTCCGCTTGTAGATCGGTTTGGAAAATGGCTGTCTATTCATCCTGAGTTCTTAGAGAAGACAAGGAAACGATATGATAAATATGGGGACAAGCTGTTGCTCTACGTCTTTTTTGTTCCTGGCGTGAGACAATTTATTGGCTATTTCATCGGTATTATTCGCCTCCCTTACCGTACAGTAGTAACGTACGCTTATGCAGGCACAGCCATCTGGGTCACTGTATTTTTCTCTATTGGTTACGTGTTTGGTGAACAGTGGAAGCAAGTGTTTCAGATCGTTGAACGTTCGCTGACCCGGACGCTTATTTTGCTTGGAGTCGTATTTGTACTGTATCAGCTCATTCGCTGGATCATTCGCCGATCGAATAAACGAAAATCATAGTCTAGGCAAATAAAACACTTGGATTTTTAGGTAATAATTGTAATTACGATGCGAAAATGTGATATATTACAATAAATATTGTTGTTTTAGCAAGTATTTACATTCGCTTTCGAACACCGTGCAAGCTGCATTCAAAGGAAGGAGGAAGCAAGTATGATGAATGTTTTATTGGTGGATGATGAGCCATGGGTGCTGGAGGGCTTGCGAACCATGGTGAATTGGGACAAATATGGATTTCAAATCTGCGGAGAGGTCGAGAACGGAAATGCTGCCTGGTCCTTAATTGAAGATCTTCAGCCGGATCTGGTGCTTACAGATATTCATATGCCTTCCCTGAGTGGTCTCGAACTGATTGACCGTTCTATGCAGGAGCTGGCTAAGCCGCCGAGATTCGTCATATTAAGCGGATATGATAGCTTTGAATATGCGAAAACAGCGCTTGAACAGCGTGTTGAGGATTACTTGCTTAAACCCATTGATGAAGTTGAGATTGAAAATGTTTTAGAACAGATCAGCCGTAAAATTCAGGAAGAGCAGGCTTTCGAGGATGTGCATCAGCGCGAGCATGCTTTGTATGTAAATAGCTTGTTCAATCGACTGCTCCAGGGCGAAGATTGCAGCATACTAAAAACGGAAGTAGAAGCGATGCTGCAAATGAAAGGCCATGAGAATATCGCCTGCCTTTTAATTGAGACGGATACTTATGAGGAAGACATAAAATCGCAGGTTCGTAGCCTAACGGGTGCTTATCGCGCGGAGCTCTTCACAGATGCGGAAGGAAGAGTAGGAGTATTCTCTGCGATGAAAGAACCATCCCAGGAGCGGATGGAGATGCTCGGAAGAGAACTCTATGAGCTATACTCCGGTCATACGCAAATGACGATGGCACTCGGACATCATCCAGGCGGAGTAGAGGCTACGAAGCAGGCCTACGAAAAAGCATTATTTGCACTTAAATGGAAGCGCTATCAAAGAGAAGATGGCATTATTCATTATGAGGATCTACCACCAAATGAGGGTATGACGAGTGTGAATCAAAAAGCGTTGACGACTCTGATGGAAACGATTATGTCCGGTGAACAGGGAAAATTGGAAAGAGCAGTGCAAGATTTGCTTACTAACTCTAATTCTGGGGTGCCTGTATCGGATATTGAATATGCCCGGGTTCAATTACTTGCACTCGAAATGGGTGTTCGTAAGCAGTTGAAGGAGCTGGATGGAGATGTGGATCACTTTATGCAGGACATGGAAAATACGCTGGGTCTTACTACCGGAATTAGCTCCTATTCTGCGTTTCGGAAATATGCGCTCGATTTAACTCAGAACGCTATGAAAATGCTGAAGGAGCTACGGAAAGAAAAGGAGTTTAGCACGATTTTTCATGTAGTGCAGTACGTTAATCAGGAGTTTCGAGAGAAATTGCAACTACAGGAGCTTGCACAAAAATTTCATATGAATGCTAACTATTTGGGGCAAGCATTCAAACAGCAGACCGGCAAGTCCTTTCGAGAGTATCTAAATGACAAACGAATGGAGGAAGCAAAGCGATTGTTGCGTCAGAGTCGTTTCAACATTGCTGAGGTTTCATTGAATTCAGGGTATCCCAATGTTGACTATTTTGTCAGTCAGTTCAAACGAATGACCGGGATGGCACCTTCTGCATATCGAAAGCAACGATGATGACGATTTGATAAGTAACAAATGGAGGATGGCGATAACAACCATGTTTAAGAAATTTCGATTTCGCGGCATCGTGAACGATATTCCTTTGAACTATAAGTTTATGCTGATCTATATTATTGGGATTTTGCTTCCCATCATCGTGAGTAATTCTCTGTTCATGGATCGGATGTCTGGGCTGATTAAGGAACGGGAAGAGCAAAATTTACAAATATCCCTGGAGCGGGCAAGAAAGGACATCCATACGATGATTGATGGCGGTGTTGCTGTCAGTCATGCCTTGATCACAGACAAGCTGTTGTCTGAATCCATGGACCGGCAGTACAACGGCCAATTAGATTTCTACAGGACGCTTGATGAGCAGCTTCGTCACCGAGTGACCTCTTATATTCCTGTAAATAACCAAATTCAGCGAATTGGTATTTACACGGACAATCCAACCATCGTGCCTGGCGGCGATTATTACTATCTGGATAGTTCGGTGCGTTTAAGCAACTGGTTTAAGGCTTGGGAAGCGGTGGGAGAACCTCTGCAAGTGGTCGCTTACCGCGATCAGGCAGCCAATGATCGGGCTACGACCTCGTCTTATTTTAGCGTTATTGAAAAAATGGACTATTACTATGCGGACAATGCTTATCAGAAGCTAGTGCGCATTGATTTTTACCTGAATCGGTTTTACGACGTGATCGCGAGAGAAGAAAGCTCGCTTGATCTGTATCTAGTCAACGCCCAAAATCAAATTATCGTGTCTGCAAATGACAAGTACCAGGGCGAGATGGGCAGCGATTATGCGTTGTTTGATACGAGCAAAACAATAGAGCAGGACTTACATATTGTTCCGATTGGCAATGCCAGCTATGTGAAGGGATGGAAACTGATTGGCGTGCCTCAGGAAACGCGTACGAAACAAGCGATGCTGTCCATGCAGCTTTATTTTGGCATGCTCGCAGGCATCATTACTTTGATTACCTCGATTTTCATATATATTATGCTGCGTTCGTATAATTACCGAGTGAAACGGCTATCCAGACATATGCAAAAGGTGGGGAATGAGAAATTTGATCTGATCAACATCGATGGTGGACAAGACGAGATCGGTGATTTGATCCGAAATTTCAATATGATGACCGCTCAGATCCATTCCTTGATTAACAATGTGTACAAGCTTGAAATTCAGCAACGAAGTTTAGAGGCTGAGCGTATTCGTGCTGAGCTTAATTTGTTGCAAAGCCAAATGAATCCCCATTTTTTATTTAATACATTGAATGCGCTGCTAGTGGTTAGTACCAAGAACAATTATGTGGATGTTAAGGACATTATCAAAGACCTGTCCAAGCTGCTTCGTCGTCTGTTGAATTGGAAGGATGATTTGGTCACCTTGGAGGAGGAAATGAGTTTTACAGTAATGTACCTGGGGATCGAGAAATTCCGTTTTCGGGACAAGTTTGAATATTATATTGAAATCAGTGAAGAGGCGCGGCGCTATAAAATACCAAAAATGAGTATTCAGCAATTGGCAGAAAATGCTTGCAAACATGGGATACAAGCCACTCCGGGACTTGGTTATGTGAAGATCCGAGCTGAAATCATGGGCGATTGCCTGCGTATCGTTGTATCTGATAATGGCAAGGGCATGGATAAAGAACGGCTGCAAGAGGTGATGTACCATATGCGGAGCAAAGAGGAAAGTGGAGGAAGTAACATTGGCATGCGGAACGTTTATCGCCGTCTCGAATTGTATTATGACGATAAAGTAAATTTTAGAATTGTGAGTAAATTGGGTGAAGGGACCGAGGTGTCCTTTGAAATTCCTCTACAGCTGCTTGAGAGTCAAGGTGGAGAAGGAGGCAGAGACAATGACATTTAAAGTGCTGCTGATTGATGATGAGCCATGGGCGCTCGAGGGCTTGCAGCTCTGGATTCCCTGGGAACAGCTTGGATTTGAAATATGCGGTGTCTGTGAGAATGGGGCAGAAGGACTTAAACGGATGGAGGAACGGAAGCCTGATCTCGTCATGGTCGATATCCATATGCCAGTTATGGATGGACTAGAAATGATCGAGGAGTGGCGGCGCAGAGGTAACGGGACGACTAAATTCATTATTATAACGGGGTACAGTGATTTCGACTATGCAAGAAAAGCACTTAAATTTCGAGTGTCCCGTTATTTGCTCAAACCTCTTGATGAGGATCAGGCAGTGTTCGAAATTCGTGCGGTAGTAAAGGAACTCATCAAGGAGCAGGAACAGCTTCATATTGGACAAGTCGTACAGAGAGAGCACGAGATTTTGTCGATAAAGGAGGCGCTCATGGGGAAAGAGTTATCCATAGAAGCGAATCAGGTTATAGAGTCTCTCTCCCCGTCCGCCGAAGAGTGGAATGTATGCCTGGTTCAGGTGCCCCAAGAGAACGCTGCCCGGTGGATCAGCCTTGCTGCAGATTTTCTAAACAAATGGGATACCGTTTATATGGTTCGTTTGCGAAATAATCTGGTTTCCATTGTATTCGGTGATGCTGCTGCTCATGAAACGAGTGAACCCATCAGAAAACAATTGGAAATAATGGCTCGCCGTCTGGCGAGCTTTCGTGCATTTATGGCTGCTGGTTCTGCCGTGCCTTCACTGACTCGTATTAGACATTCTCAAATAACGGCAGAAGAAGCGCTGTTGCATGCCTTTTATGAACAGGAAAATAGTTTTATTTTGGATTATGACAAGCTCAAGGATCAGAACTTTTCTAAGCATTATAACCAGCTGGAGATACTGGAGCGCATACTGGCAGCATTTCAGCTCATTGATCATGCGGCCTACCGATCTGTCGTCGAGTATATGCAGCAGACCTTCCTTCAAACACGGGTCCACCCGAATGAAGCTCAGAAATTTGTGATCTATCTTCTTCATGAAATACGGACGTATATGGATAAGCATATATCACAGAATTCAGGGACACTAAACCAATTGTTCGAAATTCCTAATCTGGATGAAGCTTCGCTGACCTTTGATGTGCTGATTGGCATGCTGTATTCGTGCGGCCGAGTCTGCTTTGAGCTTTTACTTAAGGAGAATCCAGCTGAAGCCCAAGGCATTGTGCAAGATATCAATGATTATATTCATGTGCATTTTCGTGAGGGATTGACCATTAAGATGCTGGCGGAACATTTCTTCCTGCATCCGGCCTACTTAGGGCAATTATTAATACGTAAAAATGGGATTGGATTTAATGAAATGCTTCATAATCTGCGGATTGAGGAAGCATGCCGTTTACTCCAGATGAATCAATACAAAAATAGTGAAATTTCAGAAAAGGTCGGATATTCAAGTTACCCTCTTTTTTTAAAGCAATTTGAGAAACGGATGGACATGTCACCTAATGATTACAAGAAAAATGTCCAAATATAAGAAAACCTGTACTTTTCTCGGAAAAAGCTATAATTCAGATATAGTTTCCATGACACGTTAAATCTATAATGAAATTACGTAATGTAAGGGCTTTCAACATGGCAAGACCAAAATTTGGAGGTGCTTTATGGGGGAAAGAAAAAAACCATTTTTTCGTGCGGGGGCAACATTGTTATTGTCACTGGGTGTAGTGCTAGCCGGCTGTTCAGGCGGCAGTGGGAATGATCCAGGCAGCGGAGAAGCAAATAAGGGAAGTGAGGTTGGAACTGATAATCCGATAGAAATCTCGGTATTCCTAAACGAGGCCGGACAACAGCCAACTGCAGACAACAAAATCTACAAAAAAATCAAGGAAGAGCTTGGTGTTACATTTAAATTCGAATTTCTAGCCGGTGACAAGAACCAGAAGCTCGGCGTTATGATTGCTGGTGGTGATTATCCAGACTTGATCTCTGCGGATACCAAGCTGACAGCGGCGGGTTCGGTAATTCCACTGGAAGATTTGATCGAGGAACACGCACCTAATTTAAAGAAACATTACGAGAAGTACTGGAATCAGATGAAGGACCCTAATGATGGACATATCTACTATCTGCCTAACTACGGGGCATATAACGGTGAAGTGTCTGATACTTATTACAGCGGACCTGCTTTCTGGGTTCAAAAAGAAGTGTTGAAGGAATTCGGATATCCAAAACTGAAGACACTCGATGAGTATTTTGACTTGATCGAGAAATATAAGGAGAAGTATCCAACCATTGACGGCAAGCCAACCATTGGTTTTGAAGTACTGAACTATGACTGGAAAAACTGGGGCTTGCTAAACGCACCACAGCATTTGATCGGTCATCCAAATGATGGCGGTGTGGTTGTAAATGATGGCAAGGCCGAGATTTTTGCGGATAAAGATTATGCTAAACAGTATTATCAAAAGCTCAATGAAATCAATGCCAAAGGCTTGCTAGATAAGGAAGCGTTTGCGCAAAACTATGATCAGTACATGGCTAAAATATCGAGTGGTGCGGTACTGGGCATGTTCGACCAGAAGTGGAACTTCGGCACAGCGGAAGATTCCTTAAAAACGCAAGACAAAATCGAACGAACTTATGTAGGTTTTCCGCTTGTATATGACAGCAGCACGAAGGACTATTATCGTGACCGCGCGGCACTGAATTTGAACAATGGTTTTGGCATTACTGTAAGTGCCAAGGATCCGGTGAAGATCATCAAAGTGCTTGATAAGCTGATGGAAGAAGAATGGCAGAAAACACTCACTTGGGGTGTTGAGGATGAGGACTATTACGTTAATGACGAAGGACGTTTCATGAAAACGGAAGAACAGCGCGATAATGCAACCGATGCTGCCTGGAAGCTGGCAAACAAAGCAGATGCTTTCTATGCAACTGCACCGAAGCTGGAAGGTTACTTCAGCGATGGGAACGCAACTTCGGCAAGCAATCAGCCAGAGGAATATCAAGCAAGCTTGAAACCTTTTGATAAGGAAGTTCTGGATGCTTATGGATATAACAGCTATGTGGACTTCTTTAGTGATCCACCTGAAAATCCGGTTTATTACCCAGCATGGTCTGTTGATCTGGTAGAAGGATCTCCCGCCAAGATTGCAAATACGAAGCTGACGGAAACGTCTACCAAGTATTTACCTAGAGCTATTCTGGCTAATCCATCCGAATTCGATAGTGTCTGGAATGAATACGTTTCTGAGATTCAAAAACTGGACGTTAAAGCTTATGAAGATCGCATTAATGAAGTATTGCAGTGGAGAATTGATAACTGGTCTGCGAAGTAAGGCTATTTCTATCGGGAAGGAAGGTATCCTTCCTTCCCGATTTTTTTTCGAAAAAGAATGTTTGATACGTTGTTATATGGAAGATTCGCTACTCTACGTTTTTCTTTTCATGACAAAGATGGATAGGGAGTTTGATATTTATGGAGGAAATTGTAGTGGGCACCAAGCCCCACAGCCCGAAGAAAAAACCGAAAAACAAGCGGCTGACCTGGGAAACGATTAAAGAACAGAAACAGCTCATATTCATGTCTGTTCCTCTGCTAGCATATATCATCACTTTTTCTTATGTACCTGTCTGGGGCTGGACGATGGCTTTTCAGGATTACAAACCTGCACGAAGCTTTTCGGATCAAACTTGGGTGGGATTTAAACATTTTAAATTTTTGTTTACAGATGACAACTTTCTACGCGTACTTCGCAATACGCTAGGAATGAGTATTATCAACTTAATACTAGGATTTGTAACTGCCATTATTTTGGCCCTTCTGCTTAATGAGATCAAAAAGGTTCTATGGAAGCGGACAGTGCAGACCATTTCCTATCTGCCTCACTTTTTATCTTGGATTATCGTTACTGGGATCGTAGCAACATCACTAGCTTCCGATGGAATTATCAATGATATTTTAATGAAACTGCATTTGATAGATCAGCCGATCCTGTGGCTGACGGAAGGAAAGTATTTCTGGGGAGTCGTCGCAGCCTCCCATGTTTGGAAAGAAGTAGGATGGAATACAATCATTTATTTGGCAGCCATTGCCTCTATTGATCCGGCGCTGTATGAAGCATCCGACATCGATGGAGCTAACCGCTATCAAAAAATGTGGAATATTACTTTGCCAGGAATCAAGCCTACGATTGTTATCCTGCTGATTATGTCTATCGGACATATTCTAGAAGCGGGCTTTGAGGTTCAATATTTGCTTGGCAACGGACTTGTTGTTGATTGGTCAGAAACGATTGATATCTTCGTGCTTAAATACGGGATTGCACAAGGCAACTATTCACTGGCTACTGCAGGCGGGATATTCAAATCTGTGGTCAGCATTACCATGTTGCTCTTTGCGAATTGGACCGCCAAGCGGCTTGGGGAAGAGAGGCTGTTATGATGAAAAAAACACCATTGTCTGGTTCAGCGGTAGTTTCTACACGCCGCTCGGGAAACGGAACCATCGAACCAATCCTGTTCAATACCTTCAATACCATTTTCATGATCATGTTGGTGACAGTGACACTGTATCCATTTTTGAACACGATCGTTGTTTCATTTAATGCAGGAAATGATACCATTCGGGGAGGATTATACTTATGGCCTCGTGAGTTCACCCTGCAGAATTACAAAGCAGTATTTGCTTCAGGTACCATTTATAACGCATTCCTAGTTTCTGTTGCACGTACCGTTTTATCCACAGTCTTGAATATTTTCTTGACTAGTATGCTGGCCTATACGCTGAGCCGGCGAGATTATGTCTTCCGTAAGCTGATTACTACGGTCTTTGTTCTCACGATGTATTTCAACGCAGGACTTATTCCAGGGTATTTCCTGATCAAAGACCTGCATCTAATTAATTCGTTCTGGGTGTATGTATTACCATCACTTATCAGTGCGTTTAACCTTATCGTTATTCGGACTTATATTTATACCATTCCTGAAGCCTTGATCGAATCAGCAAAAATCGACGGTGCGGGAGAATTCAAAATTTTCTGGAAAGTCATCTTTCCGTTATGTACACCCGTTCTTGCAACCATTGCCCTTTTTGTTGCGGTTGGCGCGTGGAATACTTGGTTTGATGCTTTTCTATACACGTCCTCTCGTCAAGAATTGAGCACACTCCAATATGAATTGATGAAACTTTTATCTTCCAGTATGAATGCCAACAGCAATCCTTCGGTTGCCAACGGTGTGGGAATGGAAAATGCAACCCAGGTGACGCCGATTTCCATCCGAGCTGCAGTTACAATTGTCGCTTCAGTGCCGATCCTGTTGGTTTACCCGTTCATGCAAAAATACTTTGTTGTTGGACTCAATGTAGGGAGTGTGAAGGAATAGATGAAGGATCAGCTACTTTCCAAAACGATCCGTTACACGAATCCAATCCTTCCTGGGTTCTATCCCGATCCTAGTATCGTGAAAGCAGAAGATTATTTTTATCTCATTTGCAGCTCCTTTGAATACTTCCCCGGCGTGCCGATTTTTCGGAGCCGGGATTTAATCCATTGGGAGCAGATAGGCAATGTACTGAATCGGTTCAGCCAGCTTGATTTAACCGGGCAAAAAAGTTCAGATGGGATCTATGCACCTGTACTTAGATATCATGAAGGCATTTTCTATATGATAACGACAGATGTGAGAGGCATCGGCAACTTTTATGTTACGGCAACGAACCCCGCGGGTCCTTGGTCCGACCCGATTCGCATTCCTTATGGAGGGATCGACCCATCGCTGTTTTTTGATGATGACGGCAAAGTGTATGTTACTGCTCAGCAAGGTGCCGATTACGACTCTCATGCCATTCAGTATGAGATCAATATTGCTACAGGAGAGGCACTCTCTGATCCGCAAATTGTTTGGTATGGAGATGGCGGTCCTTGGACGGAAGGTCCGCATTTATATAAGATCAACGGTTTGTATTACATGATGTCCGCTTCTGGAGGTACGGCCAAGGAACACCGTGAAATCATCGGTCGAAGTGAAAATCCGTATGGTCCGTTTGAACGCTACCCTGAGCCGATTCTAACTCATCGTGATCTGGATCATCCTATCCAGTATCTGGGTCATGCTGATCTGGTCGAAGATCATCAAGGCGACTGGTGGGCTGTATTCCTTGGTGTTCGATTGACAGATGGCGGATACAGCGTGCTTGGACGAGAAACGTTTCTCGCACCCGTCGTTTGGAAGGATGGTTGGCCGCACATCGACAACAATGAAGGGACAGTTAGCCTGGATATGTCAGTCCAGCGGGTAGAGATGACAGCACCTTCTATCTTAGCCAGGAATGAAGCAATCGTTGTTGGCCGGGAGGACTTTGACGCAGAGCTTGGGCCGCACTGGCTGTATGTACGCAATCCAACAGATGGAAAATGTACGGTTACGGAAAAACCAGGTTTCCTTACTTTGTATGGTCAGGAAGCAGGGCTTAATGATACCGGGCAGATCACATTTGTTGGCCGAAGACAGCAACATTTACATGCCAGCTTTACTGCTTGCATATCATTCGTGCCGGCTTTCGAAGGAGAAGAGGCTGGACTATGTATTCGCCGAGATGAGGATGCGCATTATGAAATTGGCATAAGACGGTCTGCAGGTCAGAATATTATTTTTGCCCGCCTGACGGAACGTGGAAAGTCCGAAATTGTGCATGAGAGCGAGGTAGAAACGGAGCAGCTATTACTCCGAATCGAATCGACAGAGAACGAATACACCCTAACTTGTTCGGAGGATGGACAGAACTGGTTACGTTTAGGTTCAGGTACAGCTCGTGCAATCTCTCCAGAGGCTTTTGTGCATAAAATGTGCTTTACCGGGGCAGTGGTCGGGCTATATGCTACCGGCAATGGCCAGGAAAGTCAGACACCTGCTCGCTTCGACTGGTTTGAGTATCTTATTTAATTTGCATTAATGCATGAGAGGGTGGGTTAGCAGCAAGACAAGAGGAGGGGAACCATGGAACCGATAAGAACAGAAGCTCCACTGAAGGAATTGTACAAGGACGCTTTCCAGATTGGAGCAGCAGTTAGTCCGAAAACGATTGTAACCCAAGGATCATTACTTGCATATCACTTCAACAGCTTAACCGCAGAAAATGTAATGAAATTTGAAATCTTACACCCGCAAGAAGATGTGTACTCGTTCGAAGACGCGGACGTTATAGCCGCATTTGCCAAAGAGCAGGGTATGGCACTGCGCGGTCACACACTCGTCTGGCATAACCAAACTCCGGACTGGCTGTTCGAGGATGGAAGAGGAGGACTAGTGCCACGTGATGTATTGTTTGCGCGATTGCAGGAGCATATTCAGACAGTCGTTGGCCGATATAAGGATGTCATTTACTCCTGGGATGTCGTGAACGAAGTCATTTCAGATGATGCAGGCGATGAAAACGCATTTTTGCGGCCATCGAAATGGCTGGATATTGCTGGAGAAGACTTCATTGCCAAAGCTTTCGAATTCGCCCATGAAGCAGATCCTCAGGCGCTTTTGTTCTATAACGATTACAATGAGTCCCATCCGCATAAGCGGGAGCGCATTTATCGTCTCGTTCGTTCCTTGTTAGATCAAGGTGTGCCGATTCATGGTGTTGGTTTACAGGCACATTGGAATCTATTTGATCCATCTCTGGATGATATTCGCGCTGCGATTGAACGGTATGCAGAGCTGGGCTTGCAGTTGCAGCTTACTGAACTGGATATGTCGGTATTTCGCTTCGAAGATAGGCGCACGGATCTTATTCAGCCTACGCAGGACATGCTGGAGTTACAAGCCGCAAGATATGAGTCTATTTTTCGCGTGCTTTATGAGTATCGTGAACATATCAGTGCCGTAACCTTCTGGGGAGCTGCTGACGATTATACCTGGCTTGATGATTTTCCGGTTAGAGGACGCAAAAACTGGCCTTTCCTATTTGATGAGGCTCATCATCCCAAGGAAGCTTATCAGCGAGTTGCCCGAATTCCTGATCTAAATATAAACAAGAGGAACTAATGCAATAACTTGAACCTATAGAACATCGATATAATAGAGCAATTCATTATACCTTTTGGAAGGAGTTATTTGGATGTCTACTATGCCTAAACAGCCGAAACCCCATGAACCTTTAGTTACTCATATTTATACTGCTGATCCGTCAGCTCATGTGTTCGAGGGTCGTATCTATATTTATCCTTCTCATGATTTGGATCACGACGGTCCAATTAATGACAATGGTGATCAATATAAGATGGAGGATTACCACGTTTTATCAATGGATGATCTGAATTCACCCGTGACTGACCACGGTGAGGCACTGCATGTGAAGGATGTCCCGTGGGCATCTTGTCAAATGTGGGCACCGGATGCCGCTTTCAAAAACGGGAAATATTATTTGTTTTTCCCTGCGCGGGATCATGAAGGTATCTTTCGTATCGGCGTAGCTACGTCATCGTCTCCGGCAGGTCCATTTAAGGCCGAGGAACAGTATATTCAGGGCAGTTTCAGTATTGATCCGGCTGTCTTTATTGACGAAGATGAACAGGCTTACATGCTCTTTGGCGGACTGTGGGGCGGGCAATTAGAGAAGTGGCAGACGGGAAGCTATGTGGAAGATGCAGAAGGCCCAGCTCCGGATGAGCCGGCGCTTGGTCCAAGAATAGCGAAGCTAAGTGAAGACATGCTCTCCATGACCTCAGAAGCGATGGAGATGGTTATCCTGGACCAGGAAGGACAGCCGCTGACCGCAGGTAATGAGGAATGCAGGTATTTTGAAGGACCATGGATGCACAAGTATAATGATAAGTATTATCTGTCCTACTCTACAGGTTCGACACACAAGCTGGTTTATGCGATCGGTGACAGTCCGATGGGACCTTTCACATATCAAGGCACCATTTTACCGCCTGTTATGGGCTGGACAACACATCATTCAATTGTGCAATTCCAGGAAAAATGGTATTTATTCTATCACGATTGTTCTCTTTCCGGCGGCGTTGATTACAAGCGTTGCGTCAAATTTGCGGAGCTTACGTACAATCCGGATGGGACAATTCGTATGATTGATCCTTATCCCGAGAAGTAAAGTAGATTTGAGGGGCTGGAACAGGATTGCTCTGGAACTGGAGCAGCAAGGCAGAAAAGCCAAAAAGGAGGATGTCTCATAACATGAGACTTCCTCCTTTTTAATTAAAACAAGTAATCTATCATTGTAATTTATCGATGTAAAGAGGTATTTTCAAGTTTGGTATGTAACATGCGTAATACTTCATCACGGTACTTAGGATTTGCTAAGGCAAATTCAATATTCGTATCGAGAAATCCTAGTATATCACCTACATCATATCGTTTACCTTCAAATTCGTAACCGTATACAGGCGTAATTTGATTTAATCGCTCAATCGCATCAGTTAACTGGATTTCACCGCCAAGACCAATGTGGTGATCTTCTAGCAGCGGGAAAATATCAGGTGTGAGTACATACCGACCGATAATTGCAAGATTGGAGGGAGAGGTTCCAGGTTTTGGTTTCTCGACAAAACGCAATGCAGAATAACTTCGTCCTCTTTTTCCAAGCGGCTCCATAATGCCATATTTGTGTGTATCTTCATCGGGTACCTGCATGACCCCCAGTACCGATGCACCAACCTTTTCATGCTCATCAATCAACTGTTTCAAGCAAGGTACAGGATTTACAACAATGTCATCGCCAAGTAGAACCGCAAATGGCTCATCTCCGACAAATTTTCGAGCACACCAAATTGCATGGCCAAGACCTTTTGGTTCCTTTTGCCGGATATAATGAATATTAGGCACAGTAGAGGAAGAGAGAACTTCTTCCAGAGCGAGGGATTTCCCTTTGTCAGCAAGCAGTTGTTCCAGTTCAAAAGCATGGTCGAAATGATCCTCGATTGCTCTTTTTCCCTTTCCGGTAACGATGATAATATCTTCGACTCCAGCAGCGATCGCTTCTTCGACAATATATTGAATGGTTGGTTTATTCAGAATCGGCATCATTTCTTTTGGCATGGCTTTTGTAGCGGGAAGAAATCGGGTTCCAAGTCCTGCAGCAGGAATTACTGCTTTTTTTACTGTCATGAATCTCATCACCTTCCTAGTTTATCTGCTTATGATCATCATATCAAGATTATGGAATAAAGTCACAGAGGGCGAATTTGATGGAATTATCTTCTTATTAATAGAAAAAGTTAGAAAATATTTCACTGGAATATAATGTATCTGATATATCGTGTGAAATAAATCACATACAAAATTGATAAGCATCGCTATAGTAAAAAACGCGGCCGGGCATTGTGACAATCATCATAAATGAAAATGAGCGGCTTTTTTTAATCGCTTTAAAGTGAAAGTTTTCACATACTTGGATTAGAAAGACAAGCATCTCTATTTTGTCGGCAATGTGAATAGGATAATCTAGCACGGCTCACAATATCTAAACAATTAGGATTAAGGAGTGGGATACAAGTGGGGGTTTGGAATCAAATCTACGACCCGATGGGCAATATATGGCTATCTGCTTTGGTGGCTGCCATACCCATCATATTCTTTATCGTGGCTTTAACGGTCTTTAAAATGAAAGGTTATGTAGCAGGAATTCTCAGCATCGTTGTTGCAGCATGCGTTGCTCTATTCTTCTATAAAATGCCTTTCGTTAAAGTGGTTGGTACTGGTTTCTATGGTGTACTTGCTGGTTTATGGCCAGTAGCTTCAATTGTACTTGCAGCAATTTTCTTGTACAAACTTACGGTAAAAACAGGAAAATTTGATATAATCAAGAATAGTATAGCAACAATTACCGAAGATCAGCGTTTACAAGTACTCCTTGTTGCTTTTTCCTTTGGTGCGTTCCTGGAAGGGGCAGCTGGCTTTGGTGCTCCTGTGGCGATTACAGCGGTAATCCTGATTGGTTTGGGATTCAAGCCTGTATACGCAGCTGGTCTTTGTCTTGTGGCTAACATTGCCGGAGGTTCTTATGGTGCGATGGGTATTCCTGTTACGACACCAGCTACGCTTACGGGACTTTCTGGACTTGATGTTGCAAGCCGAACATCGTATGTTATTCCGATTATCAGTTTAATGATTGCTTTTCTGTTGGTTTACTTAATTGATGGATTTAAAGGAATGAGACAAACTTGGCCAGCGATCCTGGTAAGCGGAGGTTCATTTGCCATCACTCAGTTTATTGTACTTAATACCCTGGGTGCTGAACTCGTAGATATTATCTCTGCCCTTGTCAGTCTGGTTGTGCTTGCACTCTTCCTGCGTGTATGGAAACCGAAAGAAATTTACCGTTTGGATAATGAGGAATCAGCGAAACAAACGAAACAAGCGGTTAAGAAAGAAACGTATAGTTTGGGACAAGTTGCTTTTGCTTGGTTACCATTTATTTTGCTAACGATTATGGTTATTTTGTTCTCACTGAAACCAGTTAAAGCGTTGTTCGCAGCAGGTGGACCGCTTAACAATCTGGTCTTCAGTTTCCCTATAAAAGGAGTTCACAACCAAATTCTGAGACAACCTCCGGTTGTTCCAGAAGAGACACCTTACGCTGCTGTATTTAATCTTGATTTATTCTCATCTACTACCACCGCAATTGTCATTGCAGCGCTTCTAACCATTCTGATTTATCGAATTAAAGGAAGCGTCATTAAAGAAGCAGCAGTAGAAACGTTTAAAGAATTGTACATCCCGATTATTACCATTTGTAGCGTGCTTGCATTTGCTTACATTTGTAACTATTCAGGTATGTCTTCAACACTCGGTCTTGCTTTTGCATCAACGGGCAGTATCTTCCCATTGTTCGCACCAATTCTGGGTTGGATTGGGGTATTCTTGACCGGTTCTGTTGTTAATAGCGGATCTCTATTTGCACCATTACAGGCTGTAACGGCAAATCAAATCGGCATTTTGCCAGAAGCCATGGTTGCAGCGAACGTAATGGGTGGTGCAATGGCTAAAATGATCTCGCCGCAATCCGTAGCAGTAGCTGCAGCGGCAGTAGGTCTTGCAGGTAAAGAGAATGAATTGTTTAAATTTACAATCAAGATCAGTGTAATTTTACTCGTAGTTGTTGGGATAATAAACTGGGCTCTTTATTAAGAACAAAAATTCAGCTTTTGAGATTGAAGGGAGATTATTATTATGGTAGGTAATAAAATTAATCGTGTTGTATTGGTAGGTACTGGAGCAGTAGGTTGCAGTTACGCTTACGCTATGATTAACCAAGGGATTGCTGAGGAACTCGTTCTTGTTGACGTAAATGCTGCTAAGGCTGAAGGCGAAGCAATGGACCTTAATCATGGTGTACCATTCGCACCTTCTCCAACTAAAGTTTGGAGCGGTTCTTATAAAGAATGCAAAGATGCTGACCTTGTGGTTATTACAGCAGGTTTGCCGCAAAAACCAGGTGAAACCCGTCTTGATCTTGTAGACAAAAATGCGAAGATCTTCAAAACGATTGTACGTGAAATCATGGACAGCGGATTTGATGGCATTTTCCTAATCGCTTCTAACCCGGTAGATATCCTTACTTATGTAACTTGGAAAGAGTCCGGATTGCCAAAAGAGCGTGTGCTTGGTTCTGGTACAACTCTCGATACAGCTCGTCTACGTTATATGGTGGGTGAATACCTGGAAGTGGATACACGTAACGTTCACGCAGCCATTATTGGTGAACATGGTGATACAGAATTTGCTGTATGGAGTCAAGCTTCCATCGGTATCGAATCCCTTGATAAAGTAATTGAGCGTCGCAATAACCCAGAAGACCGAGCAAAACTGGATGAAATTTTCGTCAACGTTCGTGATGCGGCATATCACATCATTGAACGTAAAGGTGCAACTTACTATGCAATTGGTATGGCACTCGCTCGTGTTACCAAAGCAATTCTTGGTAATGAGAACAGTATCCTAACCGTATCTTCGCTTCTTGAAGGACAATATGGACAAGAAGATCTATATATCGGTGTGCCAGCCGTTGTTAACCGCGGCGGTGTGCGTGAAGTCATCGAGATTGATCTGAACGAAGAAGAAAAAGCGAAATTCAATCACTCTGCAAAAGTACTCAAAGAATTGATCGCTAAAGTTTATAGCTAATCCCCTTATTATATATAGGAACTGAGTTCCCCGGCCCGGCATATGCTACTTAAGGCAAATGCTAAGGCCGGGGATTTTTTGTTCTTTCGGAAAATTAAATAACCGATCTCAAATTTTATAAGGAGGGGCCGGGACATGCAAAACAAATTAGATGAAATGCTTGCACATATGGCTCATGCTCATCAGCAAGTGGCCAGAGTACTCGATGCGGAACGAGAGGTCAATGTCCGTATGGCAGAACTCATGAATGAAATGCCAGATCTATTGCCTCATTTTACAGATGCTCAAGGCTTGCTGGATGGTTCTGGTTCTATAAATGCGGGCATTGTTGCTTATCTCAGCGGACTTGCTGATTTACAAGAAATGATGGCTGACTCCATTTCTCATTTGGTAAAGGAACTGGCAGTAGCTGATGAAGAATAAAATTACTTATATTTTAAAGGCAGGTGATCGTGGAAAATGAACAGAGAGAAATCACTGCTCCAAATGCTCGATGCTGCGGTCAAAGTTCAGTATAATATTTCCCTTATATTGGAGGCGAAGGCGATCGAAGCAGAGAAAATGAGAAACTGGTCCGTCAATCACTTAACCAGTGCCACCTATGACAGTCATGAGGATCAACTAACCGTCTCCCTTAAATTACAAGAGCAGTTAATTGAGCTGCTTGAGGGAATTAACCGAATGGAAGCAGGACTGAACAAGAATTTGAAAGCACTGCTTCATCAAAGTGAAGAGAGTGGTTTTGATCAAATGATGGACTACGATAGCGGTAAGGGATAGAGATGAATCTACTATCAAAAGAAAAAGAAGCGAAAATCGCATTTCTTGAATCCATGACAAGAAGTCAGCTAGCACTGTCACGGATGCTGACCATCATTGCCGATCGCTATGAGCTGATTAGCCCCACTGAGGACATTGTGCCTGAACATATCCTTCTTATTGAACGCTGTCGCCTGGAGATGGCAGAGATGGCCGGGATGATGAAGATCAATGCACTGAATAAGGGAACTCCTACGCCTCCATGGTATGCAAATCAGCTATTGTCATGCAAGCACGCATCCCAAGACTCAATTTAAACAGGAGGAATGATGATGAAAAGAAAAAAGTCTTCAAAAGCAGGGCCCTTAAAAAAAGGTGCTTCCAAAAAGGCAATTCATTCGGCGCCGAAATCAGTGAGACTTGCGAAGAAAAAAAAGAAGATGGCAGGGCGGAAGACCAAATCTCTGTTGAAAAAGAAAACCTCTTCGATAATCAAAAAAAAGAACCGAAAACGAAAGGTCTCACGAAAAACTACCGAGAGACGACACTCGCAAGCAAAAAAAACCGGACTCAAATCGTACAACAACGCTTACAACGAAGGGTTCAACGTCGGATTTGCCAAAGGGTTCGAAGATGGTCATGCACTCGCTTATCAAGGTGAAGAGATCTAAGCTCGTGAGGGCCGTCATCTTTGTCTGTCTTATGTAAACAGACGTGTAAGATGACGGCTTAGGCTCTATTTTCGGGAGGACAAGTCACTCGAATAGACTTGCCTATACATAATGCAACATAGACAAATGTCTGCCGTACAAACGCCAATTTTCGTAGGCTCTGGACACACGTCCATGATGCATTTGACCTTAGGGCATATAGTTAGAAGGACTACATGAACTAATGTACAAGAGAGATAGGGTGAGTGCGAGGTGAAACTTACAAGGAGGAAGCAAAGTTATCGTGATGGATATGCGGAAGGGATCCGGTTCGGTGGGTGTGAGGCAATCCTTCAGAGAGTAAAGAAGCCCGAATATATGGTCCACCACATGAAAGTACTTTATGTACCACAAGGTTTTGAAGCCATCGATGAAGGAGTCATTGCTGCTCTACAGACGGCTGTCTCGGAGTGTATCGTAGTGAATGCTGCTCATGTGAGAGAATATGCTGCGATCCATAGGCCGGATCTTGTGCTCGTTATGAATGGTCTTCATGTTTTTCCTGAGGATCACCTATCACAAATAGATGAGATTCGAGCATTGGGTATTCGTACGGCGATCTGGTTCGTAGATGATCCTTATTTTACAGAAGATACAGCAACCATTTGTCTGCACTACGATCTAGTGTTCACCCATGAAATTAGGGCGATACCATTCTATCGGGATCAGGGAGCTAAACATGTCCATCATGTTCCGCTCGGTGTAAACACATCCCTTTTCTCACCTCGTAAGACATCCTTAGATTATCAATATGATGTTTGCTTCATCGGCAATGGATTCTGGAATCGTATCTCTTTATTTGATGAACTAGCTCCTTTTCTGAGAAATAAACGTGTACTGATTGCAGGAGGACAGTGGGGCAGGCTGCAGAGGCAAGATTTACTCACTTCTTTTATCAAGCCGGACTGGATTCCTCCAGTGGAAACGGTAGATTACTATAACGGAGCAAAAATCGTGATTAATATGCATAGACCTCATGAATACGGGTTAGATAATCGGAACACTCATCAGATTACTGCAGGCTCTATTAATCCGAGAACGTATGAAATTAACGCCTGTGGAACACTGCAAATTACGGATATTAGAGAAGATCTATCGAATTACTACAGGCCCGGCTACGACATAGAGACTTATGAAAATGGTGCTGAGTTGCAGGATAAGATTGCATATTATCTTAGGAATGAAGAAGAAAGGCTAGCTGTTGCTTGGAGAAGTTTATATACAACACATGAGAATCATACCTTTCAGACGCGCATTCAAACGTTGCTGAGTTATGTGTAGACTATTCACTTCGTGAACAGACAAGAAGAAGGAGGGTGATCGTGGTGGCCATAAAGCGAGTAAAGGCTTCGAGAAAGAAAACAGTACGAGCAAGACCAAAGCGGTTACCGTATTCAGTAAATCCAGCGAATCAGAGTACATTTTTCCAAAGAGGTTATGAAGATGGATATCTGCGCGGCCGCGCTAATTTTATGATGAACCGAGCAGTAGAGCCTTTTCCTGTACGCCCTGTTCATGTTCTATATGTTTCTTCTGGCAAGGGGTTTCCTTATTCGCCGCTGGACGAAGCAATAAGAGGGACGTTGCGAGACTTGGTTACGACTCTTCATGTAGCAGAACCTCATGAACCCATTGCAGAAATGGCAGCCTTGCTGAAGCCTGATCTCGTGCTGGTCTTAGATGGAATGTACTTTCCGGTAGAACAGGTAGATGCCATTCGAAATCAAGGAATTAGAACCGCAGTCTGGCTGACAGATGATCCCTATTACACAGATCTAACGCTAAATATCGCTCCTCATTATGATTATGTATTCACACTTGAACTCAATTGCATCGAGCTATATGAGAGTCATGGATGTCCTGAGGTGCATTATTTACCTTTTGCTGCTTATCTCCCCCAGTTTCACCCGAATACGCTGCCTACCATTCATCGCAGAGATATCAGCTTCATTGGGTCAGGATATTGGAATCGTGTGAATTACTTCCATCCTCTTCTCCCCCGCATGATGTCGCATCAAACCGTATTCAACGGAATATGGTGGGATCGACTCCCTGACTTTGAAAAATATAAACACAAGATTGAACTGAATCGCTGGATGAGTCCAGAAGAGACAAAAGATGTGTACAACGGAACAAAGATTGTGCTCAACTTGCACCGTTCCCATGAAGATGACTCAGTAAATAATAACAGTCTTAAAATCCCCGCTTTATCACCCAATCCTCGTACTTTTGAAATTTCAGCTTGTGCAACCCTGCAGCTTACCGATGCCAGAGAAGATTTGGCCCGTTTTTATACACCTGGAGTAGAGATTGAAACGTACGAGACGGCTTCTGAGATGATGGACAAAATTGAATACTATCTTGCTAATGAAGATAAACGGAGAGACATTGCGCTGAGAGGCTTTGAACGCACTTGGAAAGAGCACTCATATCATCACCGCATTCACTCCTTGCTTCAGACGATATTCGGCTCTTAGCGAGCATGCTGTAAATTATGTGCGAATGATACGGTGCATATGTCGTGCCGTCATTTGCCGTATTTCATATATTGAGGTTAGAGCCATGATCCTTCAAACGCACAATCGAAGGAGGTGAACAACGCACATCCTTTCGCTGGCTATTGTGAGGTAAGTAAGCAGGAAGGTTGTACGCCCGAGATGACACGAAAGCCAAAATTAATGTTATTCAGTCATATCAGTCACAGCCAAAGTATTACGGGGGCAGAAAAGTTGTTGTTGCGCTTTTGCCAAGAAATGAGTCCTTACTTTCGCTGTGTACTCGTGGTCCCTAGTGAAGGATTGATCTCCTGGCTAGCTCGAAAGAATGGAATTCGGGTAAAAGTCCAGTCTTATGAACTGCTTCACACCATATACACCCCCTATGAGGGACTTAGGCATGAAGCAGATAGGTTAATGCATACCCCATCTTCCCACGCGGTGATCCATCTGCTGCAAAAAGAATCCCCCCAAATCGTACTCACGAATACTTGTGTGAATGCGGTACCTGCCATGGCAGCACGAATGCTTAATATCCCGGTGATTTGGAAAATTACCGAAACCATTACTATGAACGCGTATACTGCGGAATCCATAAAGATCATTGATGAGTTCAGCAACTGGGTAATCGGCATCTCGCAAACGGTCTTTGAACCCTTACAAGGCGGCAATATCTCCGCAAAATCCACCGTATTATCTCCAACATGGGATGATTCTTTTGCTGCTATTCATCAGTGGAACGATCTTCGAGCAACAAGACGCAGCATGATGGGACTATCCCCTGAACATTTCTGCATTGGTTATATTTCCACTTTTATATACGATGCCAAAGGGTTACTGCCTTTCGTACGAAGTGCTCTGTCTTTATGTGAATTACATCCCCATAGCAGGTTTTGGATTATAGGAAACCCGGTTGATGAAGTCTATTACAACCAATGTGTGAGAATGATTGCTGAATCGGGGTACCGTCATCAATTCATCTTTACTCCTTTTCTTGAACAAGTAAGCGAGGCGTACTGTGCAATGGATCTTACCGTCGTCCCGAGTATGGTCAAAGAAGGTTTTGGGATGACGGCACTGGAGAGTCTTTACTTTGGAACACCGGTTGTTGCCTTTGGGCAGGGAGGACTTCAGGAGATGATGGAGGCGGTCGGTAATTCTCATCTACTTGCTGAGCCGGGTAGTGTTGAGGAATTAGCAAGCAGGATGGCTGTCTGTATCCAAAACCCAGAGGAAACTGCACGTACGGGCGAACGAAGTAAATTAGCCGCAGAGCAGCGATACGGTACAGAAGCATATAAGACCCGCGCGGAAGAAATGATTCGTAACCTCATGAGCCGATTCCCGGATTGGTTCAATACACCCTCTGCTCGTATACGAACTCATGGGAAGAAGCGTAAACCGGCAAGAAGCAAGAAAAAGATTCTTCATCAACGAAAGAAAAAATCGACCTCTGCACGGCTGAGAAAAACCGTTAAAAAATCTAAAAATACAATGAAGATAAAGCCAATGAAGAAAAATAAAAGGAAACAAACACGTTCTGCCATGAAGCCTCTGAAGTCTCAGAAAAAACGGAAGATGACTTCATGAAAAAGGAGGGATCACCTTGAAGATCATGACGGTACTTGGAACAAGACCGGAAATTATCCGGCTAAGTCTTATTATTCCTAAGCTGGATCGTTATGCAGATCGGCACATCCTCGTGCATACAGGACAGAATTTCACGGAAAGTCTCAGCGGCCAATTTTTTAGAGAATTAGGACTGAGATCTCCGGATTATATACTCCAGGATGAAGCAGCTACGCTTGGTGAGCAATTGTCTGCAATGTTCAGTCAGCTGGAAACGATTCTAATTCAGGAAAAGCCGGATAAAATCTTGCTGCTAGGAGACACGAACAGTGCTTTATCGGCAATTCTTGCGGAGAGAATGGGCATTCCAGTCATTCACATGGAAGCAGGGAATCGGTGTTACGACCTAAATGTACCAGAAGAGAAGAACCGCCGGGTAATTGATGCCATATCAAGCATTAATATGCCTTATACAGAACAAAGCAAAGCACACTTAATCCGGGAAGGTGTCCCTAGTCAGCGAATCGTACTCACGGGCAATCCCATATACGAAGTAATGAAGCATTATGAAAATCGTATGCTGGACAGCAAAATTATGAAAACCTTGAGACTTGAAAAAGGAGAGTACTTTCTCGTTACGGCCCACCGTGCAGAAAATGTAGATCATCCGGGGCATCTAGCAGCCATTATGACGGGACTCAATCTCGTAGCAGAGAAACATGGAAAACGGATTATTTGCAGCATTCACCCTCGTACAGCTGCACGGATTAAGGAACATTTAAAACTTAAAATGCATCCGCTAGTAGAATTTCATGAGCCTTTCGGCTTTTTTGACTTTCTTCTACTGGAGCAGAATGCATGCTGTGCCTTAACGGACAGCGGAACGGTACAGGAAGAATGCTGCATTATGGGAGTGCCTACTGTGACCATGCGTAAGACTACGGAACGGCCAGAGACCGTGGATTGCGGCAGTAACATTGTATCAGGGCTTGATGCTGACCGTATTGCATCATCCGCAGCGCTGATGATGGAACTGCAGCGTTCATGGCAGTGCCCCAAAGGGTATCTCGCTAAAGATGTATCGGATAAAGTAGTTAAATTTCTGCTTGGAGGGAAGCTGCATGTTTGAAAATCAACGTATTCTCGTTACCGGAGGTACTGGTTCTTGGGGGCATGAATTAATCACTCAATTACTGACTTTAAATCCGAAGGAAGTCATCGTATATTCTCGCGGCGAATCGAGCCAAGTAGCCATGAGCCGTGAATTTGAAGACAGCCGCCTTAGCTTCTGTATCGGAGATATCAGGGATAAGGAAGCGCTTGTTGCCGCTTGTAAAGAAGTGGATTATGTATATCATTTAGCAGCGCTGAAGCATGTACCTGTCTGCGAAGATCAACCCTATGAAGCGTTAAAGACCAATGTCATTGGTACTCAAAATGTAATTGAGGCAGCGGTAGAGAATGAAGTAAAGAAAGTGATCTATATCTCCACGGATAAAGCAGCAAATCCATCGAACTTTTATGGAATGACAAAGGCGATTGGAGAAAAGCTGATTGTATATGCGAACTTACTCCGCAGCAAAACAGCATTCGTAACCGTGCGGGGCGGTAATGTTCTGGGTACGAACGGAAGTGTAGTCCATCTGTTTAAGGATCAGATTAAGAATAAAGGCGTAGTATCGATTACGGATATGGAGATGACTCGGTTCTTCCTTACGCTTCGCGATGCGATATCGCTTTTATTTGATGCTTCTGTAAAAAGTGTGGGTGGAGAAATTTTTGTAATGACGATGCCTACCTGCAAAATTGTAGATCTTGCAGAAGTATTAATCGAAGATGCAGGGGTATCTGGTGTTCAAATCGTGGAACGAGGTACTCGGCCGGGAGAAAAAATTCACGAAATTCTGATGAGTGAGTTCGAGAGCAGAACAACCGTTGTTTATGATGAAAAATACCTTGTCATTCTTCCGACGATTAATCTGCCTGATCTTAAAGAACACTATAAATACTACGAGCCGGTGACCTTCTCCAGTTTCAGTTCGGAATTTAATCTGATGTCGAAAGAGGAGATAAAGGAAATCCTGCAGCGCGGGGGGTTCCTTGGATGAAACTGCTCATAATTGGTGGTCAGGGTATGGCGGGGCACATGATGGTTCAATACTTCAAACAACAAGGACACCACACGGTGTTTTATACATCTCGTAATAAGAAAGATCCAAACGGACTGATCCTGGATGTAAATGATATTCACAGTGTCGATCTGCTCGTAAAAGCGGTTCACCCTGATGTCATAATCAACGCAGTGGGGATCTTAAATCAGTATGCAGAGAAAAATATAATTCAAGCCTACCATGTAAATGGTTTTTTACCGCATCGCCTTGCGAATTTGGCTGATCAGATCGGTGCAAAACTCATTCATATCAGCACAGATTGTGTATTTAAAGGGGACCGGTCAGGAGGTTATACAGAAGAAGATTTACCAGATGGAGAGACGATATATGCGATTACCAAATCACTCGGGGAAGTTTGTTCCCCGGGTCATCTTACGATACGTACCTCCATTATCGGACCGGAAGTGCGTAAGAACGGGATCGGTCTCATGCATTGGTTCTTTCAGCAAAAAGGGGTTGTGCAAGGGTATACGAAAGCAAGATGGAATGGAGTGACTACACTCATGCTTGCTAAGGTGGTGGATGAGTACATGACTTCGAAAGTGTCGGGTCTGATTCATCTGGCTCATCCTGAACCCGTATCGAAGTATGAGCTATTATTACTTTTTAAAGAAATATGGGATCTCAAAGAAACAGTAATCGTCCCCAACAGTACGTTTGTACAGGATCGAACCCTCGCTGTCACTCGGGAGGATGTAAACCCTCTTCTGCCGTCTTATCGTGACATGCTGAAGGAGTTGAAAGAATGGATACAACAGGGCTGAAAGACAAAGTCGTGCTGGTAACCGGCGCTTCTGGATTTACAGGACGGCATGCAGTTCAGCTTCTCCGAGCCTGTGGTGCAAAGGTTGCGGCCGTCACCCGATCTCTTTCTGCAGATTTTCAAGATGATAACGTAACCGTTCATTTATGTGATCTCCGAGATCGTCAAGCAGTGAATCAGCTTGTGAGTCATACTCAGCCTGATTATATCTTACATTTAGCAGGTCAGAATTCCGTACCTGCCTCCTGGGCAGACCCTGTGTCTACAATTGAAATGAATGTGATGTCCCCGCTGTACCTGCTCGATGCCATGCGAACGCTGCCCGAATGCCGGGCAGTCATCGTTGGTTCACGTCTGAAGTACATTCCTGTTCCAGATCTCCCTCTATCGCCTCCTCACCCTTATAGTCTCAGTAAGTACATGGAGGAACTCGTTTCTATGTCATTCTCAGCAATGTATAGCCAGCAGATGATCTACGCTGAACCAGGAAATCTGATTGGGCCCGGTCCTTCCACTGGCATATGTTCATTGCTTGCTGCACATGTCATATCGGCGGAACAAGGGAAGAATCCAGAACCATTTCGTCTATCTTCTCGTAGTGATGCTCGTGATTATTTAGATGTGCGGGATGCCGTTCGGGCATATCTTGCGCTTTTGCTAAATGGGGAGCCAGGCAGAATCTATCCTGTTATTTCAGGGAAAGAAAGAATGCTTGGAGAGATCGCTGACTTACTCCTTTCTAATACAAAAGCGCAGGTACCTCTGCTGTGGGGAGCGCCTTCTTCTGGTCCTGGAGGTGTCTCTGCTGTAGAGAATGAGTCTGATTCCTGCGTTTCTCTTACCAAATTAGGGTGGAAACCAGAAATCCCATTTGCCTCTTCTATAGAAGATGTACTACAAGATCATCGCCATCGCCGAAGTAAGGAAGGAGGGCAAGCATGAATTCGCTCCCTCTGGTCACGGTAGTCATTCCTTTCTATAACTGTCCCTATATCTCACATGCCATTCGCAGTGCACTCAGCCAAACGTATTCTATGGTAGAAATTATCGTAGTGGATGACGGATCTACACAGTATACGGAACAAATTCATCCCTATCTGCCTTTTATTTATTATCTTGGTAAGGCGAATGGCGGGACGGCATCCGCACTCAATCACGGAATACGGTATGCCTCTGGAGAGTACATCGTTTGGCTTAGCTCGGATGACCGGTTCTATCCAGAGAAAATAGAGAAACAAGTACAGTTCATGATGAATCAGCAGGCCGTCATTTCGCATACCAATTTTAATTATATTAATGAACATAACAGTGTGACCCAATTCTGTGCTGGGAGTTCCCCGATGACAGATACGGAAATGATGCGGATTTTTCTTATGGGCAATCCAGTGAATGGATGCACCGTTATGTTTCATAAATCACTGGTTGAGGCCGTAGGATTATTTGATGAATCTCTGCCTTATACGCATGATTATGATTTATGGTATCGCGTTCTGCTGAAGGGATATTCGGTTCCCTATTTGCCGGAACCGCTGACGGCCTATCGTAAACACCATGGAATGGGTTCTGTAAAATATGCAGATGCCATCCAGCAAGAAATTCGAATGATTCAAACCAGATATGCGGAACGGATTCAGCAGATGATTCAAGTGCAAGGAGGGTAAGGAAGGGGGAAAACGAGTGTATCATGAAATACAGAAAACTGATTTTTTGCCATTATTGAGTGAATTGCTTCGCTTCTCAGATAGTGTGCTTGATGTTGGCAGCGGTCTAGGTGTTTTACTAGAATATTACGAGTCCAGGCTCATTGTAGCACTGGATATCCATCGGCCCTATCTGGAACATCGCGTCTACCGAGCTCCGCATGTCATCCCCCTGAATGCAGATGCCAAACTATTAGATCAATTATTTCTTCCCAATTCATTTTCTGCGGTAACGATGATTGATTCTTTGGAACACTTTACAAAAGAAGATGGAACCTCGATTCTTCAACAAGCAGAAAAAATTGCGAAAAATCGGATTATTATCTTTACGCCGCGCGGTTTTTTTCCTCAAGAAGGGGTTGATCACTACAACTTACAGGGTGAAGTGTATCAAAATCATTACAGCGGTTGGGAAGCAGAAGAACTCGAAAGTATTGGATATCAGGTCATTGTCCTTAAAGGATTTCACAATCAAAAGAACCCCTCTTTCGAGGAGTCCTATGGAACAGAACATGAACCTGTTGATGCACTATTGGCTTGGAAAATCCTTGATGAGTAAAAGTGAGGTGAGATGCTTGTGAATAGCAAACCTGTTGTGACCATCGTTATCCCCTTTTATAATTGCAAATATATTGGAGAAGCCATCGGGAGTGCTTTGCAGCAAACCTACCCCCATATCGAAATTATTGTCGTGGATGATGGATCAACTCAGCACACAGAACTCATTACACCTTATAAAGATCAAATTCGCTATATCCGTAAAGTGAATGGCGGGACAGCTACGGCACTAAATACAGGAATTGTACATGCGAAGGGGCAATATTTTGCCTGGCTGAGCAGTGATGATGCCTTTCTTCCTCATAAAGTGGAGACACAAGTGAATTATATGCTTGAAAAACGCTTATCTTTTACCCAATCGGCTTATCATTATATGAATTCACTTAGTGAGCAGACCGAAACGATCTATCCCAAGCTTGGAAGCAGATCAGACATGATTCATACTCTTTTATCGTACTGTCCGATCAACGGTTGTTCCGTCATGCTAGATACGCAGGTATTTGGTAAAGTGGGGCTATTTAATCCGAATTTCCGCTATGCACATGATTATGAGATGTGGCTCAGATTACTTCCGCATTACGAACTTGGATGTGTGGATATCCCGCTGATCAAGTACCGGATGCATGAACAGATGGGAACTGCAAGGCATATGGAAGAGATAGAAAAGGAGATAGCTGTCATTCAGAATCTTCATAGGGCTGCTCTGTTATCTTTACTGTGAATGGATGGAGGTGAAGGGCAGGTGCGTTACATTTTACCTGTATATACGTTATGTCACGGCGGTGCACAGCGGATGATCGCAGAACTTGCGAATCGGCTTGTGGACACGGGGCATGAAGTTTTGATCGTAATGCCAAGTCAAGGAATAGTCGAATATGAGATCAAAGCACGGATTTTGCAAGTGAAGGAGACTATTTTACAATCACGCCATATTCCTAAAGGGGATGTCATATTATCTAATTTCTACACAACAGCTTATCCGGCGCAGCAAGCCAGCGAAGAAGGGAAGGGGCTGCATGTACGATTGTCCTTGTGTTATGAGCCTACTTTTCTGAGAGATAACCAATATTCATTTCCTTCGTATCATCTAACCCCTCATTTACTTGTATTATCTCGGTGGCAACAAGATATGATTTTTCTTAACCATGGAATAAAAGGCAGAATTGTACCTGTAGGTGTGAGTACATTTTTTCATAATATGCGTTTTCGGGATCAATTAAATGGTCCGCTAAGTATTACTTCGATCTATCGGAAAGAAGAAGGGGATTTTTCGTGGCATCGGGAACAAAAATATTTACTTGCTCAGCTTGATCTTGTGAAGGCCGCCCATCCAGAAGTGACTCTGAACCTAATTACGCCACCAGGGGAATATGCAGACTCCGAGGATATACAGTTTCTTCAATCGACGGGAAAATATAATATCTTCACTCCAGAGAACGATGAAGAGCTGAGATATCACTATAACCAGACAGATATTTATGTTAGTTCAGGATCATACGATACAGGTTCTCTTCCAGGTCTTGAAGCGATGAGATGCGGAGCGGCTCTTGTCGCTTGTTATTCAGGAGGAAACACGGAATATGCAGTGCATGAACGAAATTGTCTTATGTCTTATCGATACGAGAATCGGTTAGCTAAAGATGTAATCAGGCTGATTGAAGATCACCCGCTTCGGTTAAAACTAGCGAAGAATGGGGAACGGGACTCGAGTGTCTTCACCTGGGAGAAAAGTTATTCCGAGCTGGAGCGGATTGTGAACGATATCGTGAGCAGAGCCCATGCGAATTAACCCTAAGTTTCTTTTGAGTTCCTATAGGAAAAGACCTCTGCGTATAAGGCAGGGGCTCTTTACGTTTGGTAACGATATAAAAAGTCTTGCTTTTCTTTTTGAGATTTCGCTTTTTCTGATAATATTCTCAATAGCTGTAATAACAGGTATACTATCCAAAACGAGTATCAACTCTTTATAGAGAAGATAAAGGAGTCTACCAACATGCAAAATACGCTAAAGCCCGTTATCGTAAAAAATGTCGCGATCGGCGAAGGCGCACCTAAAATTTGTGTTCCTCTCGTAGGGGAGACGGTTGAACAGTTAAAAGAAGAGGCCGACTTTTTAAAAAACCAAGATCTTGATGTCATTGAATGGCGCGTCGATTTCTTTGAACATGTAGAAGATCCTGAGAAAGTGAAAGAAGCTCTAGCGGAAATCCGCTTGATTCTTCCTTCCCAGCCGATTATCTTCACGTTCCGCAGCGCGAAAGAAGGCGGAGAAAAAGAAGTCACCACCGCTTATTATGTAGAACTGAACCAAGCCATTGCAGCTACCGGACAAGTAGATATCGTGGATGCGGAGCTGTTTACAGGTGATGCAGAAGTAAAAGCAATTATAGAGGCAGCACATAAGAATAATGTGTATGTGATCATCTCAAATCATGATTTTGACAAAACACCTTCTAAAGAAGAAATCGTCTCTCGCCTTCGCAAAGCACAAGAACTCGGCGGCGATATTCCGAAACTGGCAGCTATGCCGCAAAGTGTCGCTGATGTGCTGATGCTGATGGAAGCGACTCATACCATGAAAGAAGAGTATGCAGACAGACCGATTATTACCATGTCTATGGCGGGTAAAGGTGTGATCAGCCGCATTGCGGGTGAACTGTTTGGTTCTGCACTCACTTTTGGAGCTGCTAAGAAAGCATCTGCGCCAGGTCAGGTGCCGGTTGGAGAACTTCGCAGTGTGCTGAACACGCTGCACAATCATATGTAAATTTGAGACAAAAAAACGTTTGGGGCCTTTTGGGGTTCAAACGTTTTTTTATTTAAAGGTAAATTATGGCTTCATTTAAATTGTGCGAAACATTATAATTCATTCTGCGTCTAACTTAGGGCACGTTTTTTTTAACATAGTCCTACATATATCACACACCTAGAAGGAGACAGAATGAAACAAATGAAGCGCAGTTTACTAGTTATAATCACCATTTTAGGACTGCTTTGCTATCCTTTATCAGGGTACGCTCAGGCAGATGAGCTTGATTTTGAAGATCTTTTTAACGAGGCAGTTATTCTGTCCATTGGGAGTCCAAACGCCATCTATGATACGGAAGATCGTATTATTGATGAAAACAACTACAACATTGTGCCTTATGTGAAAAGTCAACGAACGATGGTGCCGTTGCGCTTTATTAGTGAAAGCCTTGGTGCACGAGTTGCCTGGAATCAGTCTACTTCTACCGCAACCATTACGCTTGCAGGAAAGGAAATAAAAATTACGCTAGGCAGCAAGACCATACTTGTGAACGGGAAGAAGACAGCACTTGATGCACCGGCAGAATATAAACAAGGCCGGACGTTTGTACCTATTCGTCTGATCAGTGAAACACTAGGTAAGAAGGTATTTTACAGCCGGGGAATTATTGTGATTAGTGAGAAAGCAATTCTACATCCGGTGCAAGATGCTGAGATTGTAGATTATTTAAAATTTATTTTAGAACCCTATAACAAAAGTCCTTATACAGGTAAAAACTTAACAAATCAGCAAATCGCGGGTTTTGAACAAAGCGTTGTTCTATTGGAAGCACTGGATCGCAGCGGTGAATCTACGGGATTTGGCAGTGCATTTGCGATAGGTTATGGTTTGTACTTAACGAATTATCACGTGATTAATGAAGCAAGCAGTTATGTAATTTACACAGGAAAAGATCAAGTGTATGAAGCAGCAGGCATTGTAGCTGTGGACAAGACGAATGATCTGGCTTTAGTAAAAGCGAAGATTCGAACGAATGTACCTCCGCTTCATATCGGTTCCACACAGAATTTGGCGAAAGGACAAGCCGTTGTTGCCATTGGTAATCCGGAAGGACTGCAAAACACTGTTTCTACCGGAGTGATAAGTGGACTTCGTGTAATTGATAACCAAAGTTTAGTTCAATTTACAGCACCGATTGCTTCAGGCAGTTCGGGAGGAGCGCTATTCAATAAAAAAGGAGAAGTTATCGGCGTTACTTCTTCCAGTATAGATGAAGGGAATTTGAATTTTGCTGTTCCGATTGATTATGCGAAATCTTGGATTAGCAAATATAATTCCACGGCTTTTTCAAAAATAACGGTATTAAATCAAGATCAATTTAGAGAGCCCATGAATGGATCTGGTACAGTTACACCTGAAGAAACTCCAAAGCCTCCAGCAGTTACACCGGCAGGAAATGTAAGTGTACTCAATGAAGTTATACAGGAAGCAGTAACCGATCCATCGAGGCCCGTTGTCTATGCTATCGATGACAGTGAATCTACTATTGTCTCCTATGACCTTACTAAGAAGAAAGTAATTAAGACTTCTACTTCATTTAGCAAGGCACCACGGAAACTCGTATATGCAAGTGGAGAACTTTATGTCATTTTTAGTGATGGAGAATACAGTCCCTATCGGTTTGATGAAGAGCAAGGTGGAACCGTGAGAGTACTTGATCCGTCTACACTACAAGTAATAGATGAGTGGGATGTGGATATTGATCCTTACGATATTGTGGCTGATGAATCGGGTCATGTATATCTTACCTCAGGCTCCGGTCAGTGGACATATATTAAAAGTTATGACCGAATGACCAAGAGGGAGCTTTCTTCGTCTCGCGTATATCACCAAACGAAAATCATGATGCATCCATCAGAGAATCGGATTTATTCGATTACTACTCCGTTAAGTCCGAGAGATATGGATGTGTTCCGGCTCACGGATGGGAAGATTACAACCACCTATGATTCTCCCTATCATGGAGACTATAAATTGTCTACGGTATTTGGGATTACGCCAGATGGTAAATTTATTGTGAATGGTGCGGGTTCGATCTTTACTGCTACTAATAATAAAACAAGTGATATGAACTATGCAGGTACGATGGATAAGTTTGATATCTTTGTTGCGAATAAGAATCATAGTGAAAAATTCTATACAGCTACAAAAAATGTGATTAATCAAGTGGACACAAACACATTATCCACTACGAAAACGTACAAGACACAAGGCGCCATCGTAAAACTGCTGATGACAGATACTCAGCTCATTGCAATTACTAAAGTCTCTGTGACGGGCTCAACGCTAACGAGACATGCGATGGAGATGGTTACAGAGCTCTAGTTCAAAGAAACGGTTAGACATTACTAAAAAAATTCCTTGTCTCAAAAGAATGAGAAATAAGTGCCTCAATCATCCGATGCGCGCAGACGGTAGACAAACTAGCTTCCTCTAGTTTGTCTACCGTCTTTTTTATTTTCCTTCCTTTATTACCTTCCGATCAGGCAGGCGGTAATCGGCGGGAAGTTTGCTCATTAAATCTGCAAGAAGCTCGGAAGCAATCGGCAGATGATGAAGAGAGAAAGCTGGTGATGTACTTAGGGATTCCATTCGTGCATCTCTTCCGATTTTCATATCTGTCTTCTCGTCTTGCCCACGCTCCGCCAGCCGATCCTTTTTGATATACCGCTCATAAACCGCAAGGGTATCCTCTGCCTGCCGCTCCAGTGAACGATATTTACGTGCCCAGGTACGCGCTGCCGCTCCAACATGGGTTCTTACTTTAGGATGTGTGAGAAGGTGGTCAAGCTTGCGGGCAAGAGCGGCAGCATCGGAAGGAGGAACGACATATCCGGTCTTGCCCTCTACTACCATATCCGGCATACCGGCGGTATCTGCCACAATGACGGGAATTCCAGCAAGCTGTGCTTCCGTGACAGAGAAGGGCTGAGTATCCTGTAAACTCGGCTGTACATAGATATCCACGTTTTTTAGAAATGAAGGCACATTAGTAACCATACCCCAGAATTTCACATGATCGTTTAATCCTTTTTTCTGAGTTTGTTCTTTATACAGTGATCCCATACTTCCTTCCCCAGCAATCCAGATGACAAAGTCCTCTCTGTACTCTTTCAGAAGTGCGGCCGCTTCAAGCAGAACATGGATCCCTTTGATGTATTCCAAACGACCTGTAAAAGCAATCACCTTTTTGTTAGGAGGAGCAGGATATGAAGTTTGTCTTGCTGCAAGCTCATCATACTGGATCAGGTCTACCGCATAAGGAATTCGGCTGAATGCAGCGGGAGGTGCACCAAACTGCTGCATTAGCTGCTGAATCCAGCTCGATGAGACGATAAATCCGTCGGATGCAGCGATGCCGAGTTGTTCCATCGTCTGATAGTATTTTCCTAGCGGGGTACGTAAATAATCTTCTTTACGAGCATTAGGATTTATCTGCAGTTCATCGAGATATCCTTCTAAATGAAGTGATCCATGATAACTCGTCACAAGCGGAACTTTGCGTTTCATCACACGGGAGATAGAGTATGCGCTAATCGGGTCTTGGGCATGAATCAGGTCATAAGATTCGGTTCCAAGATAGGCCATTCCAAGTTCATAGGCATACCGATTCAGTTCCAGATAAGCAAGATAGGGGTCTGCATGAAGTGCTAGAACATGGTCGGTAGTAAGTGTTGAACGCAGAGCGGGGAGGACCGCCTTTTTTTCGAATAACCATCCCTTTTTTAATATATAAACGGTCTCTTGCTGCATATCGGTTCCGATGACATCGACTTCTATTCCATGTTCCGCGTACCACTCCGATAACTGCCGAATATACGTCCAGATCCCCCCAAGGTTCTGCAGTCCCCAGAAGGTTGCCATGAGTATTTTCATGAAGAAGTGCGCTCCTTCCTATTAAAAAACAGCCAAGGCGTTCATCATTTGACGGAACGAATGAGCATAAGCATCTGGGGAAAATTGAGAGACGAGATACTCACGGCCTGCCTTTTGAATCTGCGTACGAATCGTATCATTGTTCATCAGTTCCAGGACTTCGTTTGCTGCCTGTTCGACTTGACCCAGCGGATAAAATTTGCCGGTTTGATTATGTGTAATGAACGCTCTTACGCCGTCCGAATCCGTGCTGACTACAGGACATTCACAGCTGATCGCTTCAGCCACCGCATACCCAAAGCCCTCCATAATCGACGTAGAAATCATGACTCCGCCTGATCTCGCAGCCATGGAATAGTACATCGGCATTTTGGAGTGTGGAACGTTGCTGAAAATACCGATTTTATCTTCCAAATGGAGCGTTTTTAATGTTTCGTAGAACTGCTGTTCATCCGCTGAAAAGGCAAGGGTAGGGTCATGAAAAAACCATAGTCTTGCTTCCGGTTTTTCTTGAATTACACGGTGACCAATGTGGAGGAATTCCCGCCAGTTTTTATTAAATTCGAGACGACCGACCCAGAGTAAAGCGGGATAGGGTGGGATGTCGGTTTCAAGCGGGGCAAAGCTCGTTGTATCGAGCATTCCTTTAATAATAAACAGGTGCATAAACGGGCACATGTCCAAAAAAAGTTGATGAAGATGGGTGGTTGGGGGAATAAGAACAGCATCTGCATAGGCTTGCAGATAAGGAGAAGCCATTTCGATGGTCTCAACAGCCGCTTCTCTTGTGCCGAGTCCCTGAGCCTCAAAGATAATTTTCCCTTTGTAATGAAGAAAAACACGGAGCCGTTCCAGCATATTAATATCCGAAGTAGAAATGACGGCATCGTATTGCTGCTCTTCCAAAAGTGCACGAATCTCCTCATTATCTGACATGGTAAACACCGTACCTGTAGTATTCTGAAGTCCGGTGCCTGGCATGAGATATAAGGTATGTGCTTCGATACCATGTTGTTTCAAGGCTGCACAGCGCAGCCGATTGAGCGTCTCCACACCGCCGCTTGGAATAAAGAAAGTGAATAGTACTTTCAAGACATACCCCTCCCGTTACTTTTGATAAGATAAGGTACGTATAACATGGGGGGACGGTGTGGGTGGATAGGTGTTAGTTCACAATTTAGACAACTTTTTTTAAGGATTCTTTTAGATTCATTTAAGAATCGTTTATTGTTATAAGGCTAGACTGGAAATACCGTTAATGAACGGAGAAGAGAAGCAGAAAGGATGAGTCTTTTGCTGAAGCTAGATCAAGTAAGTAAAACTTACAATGGTCAAAGAGGGGTTCAGGACCTCAATTTCTCAATGGAGCGGGGAGAGATTGTTGGCTTTCTGGGCCCAAACGGAGCAGGGAAAACAACAACCATGCGAATGATTACCGGATATTTAAGACCAACCGAAGGCAAGGTCCTCCTAGATGGAATGTCTGTACATGAGCAGGGGAGAAAAGTTCGTTCTCGTATCGGATATTTACCAGAGACCCCCCCATTATATCCAGACATGACCGTTCTGTCTTACTTAAAATTTGTCGCGAAATTACGTGACGTACCTGCAAGGGAGCAGAAGCACAGAATAGATGAGATGGTAAGCAGACTTGGACTGATCGGAAGAGAACACCAAATGATTCGAAGCTTATCCAAAGGATATAAACAGCGGACGGGACTGGCAGGAGCCATTATCCATAAGCCGGATCTACTGATTCTTGATGAACCTACGTCTGGACTAGACCCCAACCAGATTATGGAGATACGGGATTTAATCAAAGAATTAGGAGAGAATCATACCGTATTACTCAGCACTCATATCCTCCCAGAAGTAAGTGCTTTGTGCAGTCGAGTTCTCATTATTAACCAAGGGAAACTTGTATTGGATGGATCACCGGATTCGATAGGAAATTCCATGGAGGATGCATTCCAAGTTCATCTTACAGTAAAAGGAGAAGCAGATTATATATTGCCTATTCTGACTTCTTGGGGAAATACTCAAGAACATCCTATCTCAGTGGGGATGCACAAACAATCAGGTGGATTATTAGAGCTGCAGCTGAGCACCCCATCTCGTTATGACTACAGAGAGGAACTCTTTAGCATGCTTGCTGCTGAGCATATTCCTATTCTAGAAATGAAGAAACAGGATCAGACACTGGAAGAAGTGTTCCAGAAACTGACGATGACGGAAATAAAAGATGGAAGCGAGCTTTCTAGCGAGGAGTCCGAGAAAGCCAAGAAAGAAGGGAGGAAGCGGAAATGAAACGGATGATGGCTATTTTCTATAAAGAACTTCAATCTTACTTTCTTGCTCCCACTACGTATTTTGCTTTTGCAGTATATGTATTGTTGTCGAGCTTTTTGTTCTTTATGAGCTTTGTCTACTATCAGCCTAGTATTGTGGACTACCGGCTTGTGCTCGGAGATACCGTATCTTTATTGATTTATATTGTACCTCTGCTGACCATGCGTCTTATTGCCGAAGAATTTAAGCAGGGAACCGACGAACTATTAATGACTTCACCCACGAGCGTAACTGAAATTGTGTTTGGAAAATATTTAGCGTCTTTGGTCATTTTACTGCTTCTGATTCTATGCAGTCTGACCTACCCGCTTATTATGTCCTTGTATGGTGATATTAATGAAACGACAGTATGGCTTTCCGCACTCGGTCTCTTTTTAATGGGTGCTTCGATGATGGCTATTGGACTCTTTGCGTCATCCTTAACCCAACATCAGATGGTATCAGCGGTGGCTGGATTCATTATATTACTTGTGCTGTGGATGATTGATTCCTTTACAGATAGCAGCAGTACGATCACGGCTTGGCTTTCGCCATTTTCCTTGTCTAACCGATTCGCGAATTTCACTAAAGGTGTGATTAGCGGACCTGATGTGATTTTCTATCTTACATTAGCCGGTGTTTTCCTGACGCTCAGTATTCAGGGCATTGAGCGGAAACGGTGGAGGTAAGAAAAATGAAAAAATGGATGAATCATACGAACAGCGGTATTATTTCCGCAGCGGTTATCGGTATTTTTATTTTGCTGACGTTATTTATTAATTCACTCGGAAGTTTTCAGCTTGATTTCTCTGAGGGAAAGCAGAACACGTTATCAGAACAAACGAAAGAAGCGGTCAAAGCGATTACGGAAGATACCCGGGTACTGGTGTTTACGGTTAACAGTTCAAGTGACGAATTATTAAACCGGGAAGTAACGGATTTAGTCGATGAGTACAGTAAACTGAATAGTAAACTGAAAGTGGAAAAATATAATCTTGAATCGGAACCTATACTGGCTCAGCAATATGGACTGAATTCAAGTTCCATTGTGATTTTACAAGGGGACAAGCAGCAAATTGTGTCGATGATTGACTTATTTTCTTCTGGGGAAAATGAAGGATCTTATTTGTTCTCAGGAGAAGAAAAATTAACGCAGGCACTTCTTTCACTTGAATCAGATGAAAAACATAACATAGCCTTTTTAACTGGACATGGGGAACTTGAACTGTCTGCGGCTACAACGCTGCAAAATTCACTGAATCAGAGCAATATGGAGACAACTGAGATTACTTTATCGGAAGATACTGCGGTACCTGAAGATACAGATGTCCTAGCTATTTTGGGTCCGCAAGAGGATCTGAGTGACGCAGAGTTGAAGCAGGTTCAAAACTATATGGATCATGGGGGCAAGCTGCTCCTCACACTTGGTTTTCACGAAGATATGGAGAGCAAGTGGACAAATATTGATGCTTTGATGAAACAATACGGTGTGGTAGATGAACATGCCATTATGGTCGATCAGGAATCTTCTACAACTAATGGACCTTTATGGTCCATGCCTCAGCTTGAATCACATGCGGTTACAGATAAATTAATTCAAAATAATCTCCAGCCTGTCTTCAGTTTATCGCTTGGACTTAGTGCTGAAGTGCAAGATAAATGGATGGTAACGTCCATTCTGGAGTCCTCTGATACGAGTTATGGGGAAACAGATATAACAGGTCTTTTGGAGAATGAAACCAATAATGATACGGAAGAAGATTTGCAAGGACCCGTCAAATTAGGGTATGCCATAGAAACAACGGATGGTAATCCGAAAGCCGTTATTTTAGGTGCGACTACTTTTATGCAAGATTACGAAATTGGAAGTGGGGGGAACCGGGATTTTGTCCTCAATACCATTAATTATCTTGCTGAAAAAGAAAATGGCGTGACCATTCGTCCAAGGGAGCAGATGGGATACGAACTGGCTTACTTGACACAGGCGCAAGGTTCGGTAATTTTCGCGATTGCCGTGATCGGAATGCCGCTTATTTTTGTCATCATTGGTGCTTTATTATGGTGGAGGCGCAGAAAAAAATGAAGAAGTTTATTCCGACGATTCTTTTGTTAGTTGTGCTCGCAGGGATGTGGGCTTTCGCTCACTCCCAGAACTATTTTCAGGAAGAAGCTGAACCGGAAAAACTAATGGGCACGGATGTGATAGACCCAGCAGCGATTACCTCATTTCGTATTGTGAGCGGCGGTGAAACCACAGAACTTACAAAGCAAGATAACGAGTGGGTAATGACTACCCCTGAAGAGTATCCTGTGAATAGCTATGCCGTTGATGAATGGCTTGATACGGTAACTAATGTGGATCTTGCGTCCGTCGTAGAAGAGAATCCGACAGATCTTGAGAAATATGGACTTTCTCTAGATGATCAAGGGATTATAATTACAACGGAAGATGGCGGTACGGTTGAAATCGCGCTTGGGAATAACTTGCCCACGGGAAGCAAGGTTTACGCACAATTAGGGGCAGGACAAGTGGTAAGTATTGCAGAAACGACGGCATCGAATCTCCTGCTGAGTCCTCTACAGCTGATGGACACCACCCCTTTTGAATGGGATAATGATCAGCTTGTATCTCTTGAGTGGGAAAGCAGCGATATTTCATGGGTTTTGAAACGTAAAGATGGAGAAGAAGGGGAGACAGCGGTCTGGACTTTAAATGGTGAAAGTGTAGAACTCACGGATGCAGATTCGCTTATGAACCAGCTGAAGACGATCGCTACCGATCAAGTGCTGCAAAAACCTAAACAAGGAAGTACCTCTGTTTCTTTTACACTAACGACTGAATTAGAAGATGGAACGACCCAGGTGTATCAAGGGCTGACGGATTCCACTGACGAAGGTATTTACTATGTGAAAACGAACCAGGACATTACACTTGCTTATGTTATTTCTGCTGATTCAGTGGATAAGGTAGCTGATAAAGCGAAAGATTTACTGAATGGTACGAGTGATACAGAAGAAACGGATACAACAGAATAAGGAAGGAAGCTCGAAGATCCTGCTTATACAGTGGAAATCTTCGGGCTTTTTTTAATGGCGTGTTCCATATCCTTTCAGCATAAGGCAGCAGTGCTTCGCGCATGCTAACGGAGTGCTATAACAACTTCAAACTGAAGCGGAGGATGAACCATGCCAGGAATGAAAAAAACCAAAGCGGTTACCCTTTCTTTATCTGCTGCAATTCTTATGATGTCAGCCCTAACCGGTTGTGGAACATCAACGGATGATCAAGGAGTGAAAACGAACAGTGTCCGTAATTATGCGTCGGATGTGAACCGCAACGTTCGTAATGGGATCAACTATGGAATTAATGGCATTAATCCGGACCGAGCTAGTGTACATCGCACAACCAATCTTTCTGCACACAATCAAATGTCAAAAGCGATCTCGGAAATGAACGGAGTGGGAGAGGCTTATGTTTTGCGCACTGATCATAATGCTTATGTTGCGGTATCGCTCAAAGAAGGCGTCCGGCCACAAAGTACAAGACATCATAATAACCGAAATCAAATGAATCAAGATTTAGGCGGGGTGGGTGTAAATGATATGGGGACAAGAGCTCCATATACAACGAGCGGTATTGCACCAGGGCTTCGCTCAAACGACTATTCTCAAAGCAATATGCTTGGAGATAATGCGAATGGTCCTCGCGGGGCAGGCGGAATTTTCAACCCGAATAGTGTTAGCATGAAGAGCCAAAAAGGGCCTGGAACGTACACGAACAAGAATAACACCCAAGCAGAAGAACAAGTTACAGATGAAATGAAACAAAAAATCACGAAGAAAATTAAGCAAATGGATCCAAAGGTGAAAAATGTGTATATTTCAGCTAACCCTGATTTCTTGGAGCGTGCACAAGGATATGCTTCTGATCTAGCGAATGGCCATCCGATTAGCGGTATTGTGAGTGAGTTCCAGGTTATGATGGACCGCATTTTCCCGGCCAAAACCACGTCTAATCAAGAGTAAAAGCAGTAATCATTGATTTTATTAAAATTGAAGTAAAGGCGTTGTCCAATAGGACAGCGTCTTTTTAAACTTGGCAACGAGATAATGATGACAGAACTTTAGAACATGGTTAACCTTACATCGAATATACCAAGGTGGTTATATGCCTCCAGCAACAGCTATTCCGCTAAAGCTTCTAGCTCCTAAACCTATACCGTAATTTGTAGATACGCTAATTGTATACTGTATTTGACCCAGGAGAACTTCGTTCTCGGGGGGGAAATCTACAACTGTAATTGCTGCCATTTCGTATGTTATATCTAATTGATTTGCTGGTTTTTGATATACAGTTGTGAAAATGGTAGTTCCGTTACGCCTGACTGTAAATGTAGCATTGGGAATAATGGTTGGATTGGAAGAAGGGGCCATTAGCAATCGTACATATGCATTTAGTGTTACGCGTACGGAGTTTACATTGCTCGGAGAAACACTTGCTGTCTGTAGGCCGATGTCCCCAAATGTATACGGAAAAAGTGAAGAGGAAGTAAGCTCCCTCTGGGGTGTATCTTGTACACTATCTGAGGAGATTCTCATATCTAAAAACTGTGTACTCAACTTGATCATCCCTTTCTATTAATATAGTTCATATTATGATAGAACAGAGGAATGTGATTAGACAAAGCTATATGAATTGAAGGACGAATATATAAGTTTTGAAAGCCACGCTCAATGATTAATATAGTCTAATAGTGCGGAATTTTTCTTTGAGTAATACTAAAGAGTGTGTCGCGGATCTTTGGTTCGACTTGCTTTCACATGTTTAAGCTGGGCAACAATGATAACGCTAATGATAACTAGCAGAAACCAGGAGCTGATTTTACTAAAACTAACTAACTGCCAGGTTTCATGCTGGTCAGGGTATTTCCAACCATCAAAGAATGTAGCTATATTCTCCGCAGCCCAGATGAAAAAACCTACTATAATAAAGGCGAGAGTTAGAGGCATTCGATAGGTTTCAGTCCGTACCCGATAAATGATCCAGGTTTTCCAAAAAACAATAAATACAAGCACAGTCAACCACCAACGAAAATCGGGTATAAAATGATGCGTGAAAAAGTTGAGATAAATGGCTCCTCCTAACAAGAGCGAAGGAATAAGCCCAGGCCATCCAGTCATGTCCATGCGCAGTCTCCGCCATATTTGACACATAAAGCTTGCTACACTTGCATACATAAATCCGCTATAAAGCGGTACACCAAATAGCTTGGTATATCCAGGCTCTGGGTAAGCCCATGACCCCATCCATACCTTATAAATCTCCAGCACCAATCCAATAACGTGAAATATACAGATTACTTTAATTTCGTCTATTGACTCTAATCCACTGCGGTACATGAGAAACTGCACTCCGAGCAGTATAAGGAGAATAGCGTCATAACGATAGAGGAAGGGGATCTCTATTACACTAGTGAGGGCAAGCGTAATAAAGATTGCCACCGGGAAAATACAGCTCATCGCCTGATGATAACCAAAATGTAATAGTTGTATGATAGGTCTCACTTTATGTACATCTCCTTTCTATTTGAGTAAAAGGATCATTCATTCGTAGCCTACGTATTAAATATATTTCTTTTTGTTATTTATTAATATATAGGTGTAATGGATTCGAAAAAAGAGAAAATAGTCTGACCAAAAGTTCTTATTTTTTATATGCATTAGATAATCCTATCTGAATACGCCGAAGATTGAGAGCGTTTCTAGGGTAATGGTTTGAATGAAGTTCGCTCTGGAGCTGTCCCTTGAAACCATTTGATGGTAAGTAGAGGTGTACCGGTTTAACCGTTATTTATTAAAGTGAGAGCTTTCTTCTTTGTTAATCAAGAAGGCTCTAATATAGGGTGGTACCGCGGCTCCTCGTCCCTTTGAACGAGGGGCTTTTTTGTATTCAATTAAGGAGTCAATAGGTTCCCATTAGCAATGATCTATTTAAAATAAGGCTTGGTAGCTCAGTAGGTAGAGCATAGGACTGAAAATCCTAGTGTCGGCAGTTCGATTCTGTCCCGAGCCATTTATTACAGTTCTTCGGACTTGTTTAAAATAAAAAACGACTCAGTAGATGAGTCGTTTTTTATTTTAAAATATAGAAATGAGTTCTTTTGTATAGGGATGTCGATGATCTGAGAATAATTGATCGCGGTTGAATTGATCTACAATGTTCCCATCCTTCATAACCATGATTCTTTGACTCATTTGATGCACAGCGGCAAGATCATGAGAAATAAATAAATAAGAGAGATCCAAGGTATTGCGAAGTTTTGTTAATAAGTCCAGGACCGCACCTTGTGATATGACATCTAAACTGGCGGTAGGTTCATCAAGTACAATAAGCTCCGGCTCAATACTGATCGCACGAGCAATGGTGACACGCTGACGTTGTCCGCCGCTTATTTCGTGTGGATATTTGTTCGCTATGTTCTCTGGCAGTTCCACTGCTTCAAGAAGCTGCTTTACAAAGGCTTCTTTTGAAGTATAGGAGAAGTGTCTTAACTTGAGCTTCTTACGATATACGTCGTAAGGATCGACTAACGAATCTTTGATTCTTAGCTTGGGATTCAGAGCTGCGGAAGGATTTTGGAATACAATTTGCATCTTTTGACGGTAAGGATGTAACTGACGCTCATTAAGATGCTCTATCGCTGTATTGTTAAATTGAATCGAACCTTCATCTATAGACTCAATTCTTAGCAAGCACCGGGCAAGCGTACTCTTGCCACAGCCGCTCTCGCCAACGAGTCCAAGACATTCGCCTCTAAACAGTTCAAAGGAGAGGTTGTTTACCGCCAACTTCTCTTTTCCTTGGTATGATTTTGTTACATGGCTTACTGTAAGCAACTTCAAACGACTTCTACCTCCTGTACATACGCTGCATGGCATCTAGTGTGGGTGCTGCTTTGATTAATTGTTTGGTATATTCGTGCTTTGGATCATGAAGAATATGATCTTTCTCGCCTGATTCGATGATTTTACCGTCTTTCATTACGGCCAAACGATTTGCATTACGTTTAACATGGCGCCAGTCATGTGTGATGAATAGAATGGCAAAGCCTGTCTCTTTTTGCTTCAATGAAAGTAATTCTAAAATCTTATGTCCAGAGACACTGTCTAGAGCCGTGGTTATTTCATCTGCAATGATTAAATCTGGCGATAGCAGAAGCGCCATAGCAATAGATACTCGTTGCAGCTGTCCACCGCTTAACTGAAAAGGGTATCGACGATATAAAGATGTATCTAAACCAACAGATTCAAGAGCATGAAAGGCGTTTGATTTTCTGGCCTTGCTGTCGCTAATCCCATGTACTTTTTGATATTCTTCAAAGTGCTGTCCAATGGTTCGAAAAGGTGTGAAGGACCCTTGGTAATCTTGAAAAATATAAGATATTTTCTGACCGCGAAGTGTCCTCATCTGTTTTGGTGGAGCAGTCAGTAAATCAATATCATGAAACAAAATTTTGCCGTTTGCTTGAAGATTAGGAGGGAGCATCTGGCCAATCGCTTGTGATAATAATGTTTTTCCACTTCCGCTTTGCCCAACTAGTGCATACCAATCTCCCTTATGAAGAGAGAGGGATACAGAATCAACAATTTTCTTGTTTTTGCTGGATACGGATACTTGTTCGATGGATAACACTAACTTACCGCACCTCTTTCTTTACATCAAAATAATCACGTAAGTAATCCCCGAGCAGATTTGTTAATAGTACAGCAAGCACAATAGCCAGCCCAGGACAGATCATTAATTCAGGTTTAGATTGGAAATAAGGTCTTGATTCATTAAGCATTGCTCCCCATTCAGGAACGGGAGGCTGCGCACCAAGTCCGATATAACAGAAGGCAGAAATAAGTAAGATAATCTTTCCTAAATCCAAACTTGCAAGTACAAAAACATTTCCTATAATATGCGGGAATAAATGCTTACACATGATTTTGCTAGAAGATAGACCGTTCGTACGTGCAATCAGAACATAATCTTTTTGCGACTCTGCTAGAACAGTGCTGCGTACAAGGCGGGCATAACTGACCCATTTAACCATTACAATGGCTAGGACAAGGTTGCCGATTCCAGCTCCGAGCAGTCCACTTAGAACGATAGCGACAATTGTATCCGGGAAAGCTAAAAATCCGTCAGCAATCCGCATAAAAATCCGATCAACAATTCCACGCTTATATCCTGAAAAGAGACCAATTGGAATTCCCATCACGAGAGAAACGATCAGTGCTAGTAAACTGTAACCAATGGTTTGCTGCGTTCCTACTAAGAGTCTGGTAAGCACATCTCGTCCGAGTTGATCAGTTCCAAGTGGATGCTGAAGGCTCGCTCCCTGAAGTCGATTATCCAAATTTGTGAGAGAAGGGTCATGTCGTAAGAAAATAAAAGCATAGATAGCAATAACCACTACAAAGAGAATGCATCCCAGTGCGAGGATCCCTTTCCAACGATGCTTTTTAATCTTCAGGAGCTGTAAAGGTATACCTCTCATCAATGGTTCTCCCTCTCTTTCAGTTTCATTTCCGGATTTAAATAACGGTAAGATAAATCAACACAAGTGTTTACGACAAAAACAATTACAGCCATCATTAAAATGTATCCTTGAATAAGTGGATAGTCACGTTGACGAATTGCATCAACGATAAGCTTTCCCGTCCCTGGATAAGCAAATAAAACTTCAATGACGACAACACCGCCAATTAAGCTCCCTAGACTTACTCCGAAAAAGGTGATTACAGGGGGGAGACTGTGTCTGAGTGCATGCACTAGAAAAATCCTATACTCGGACAATCCACGGCTTCTTGCTGCACGGATGAATTCTTGGCCTAGGGAATCAAGCAAACTTGAGCGGAGTAAACGAACATATACACTGGAGATCGCTAGACCGAGCGTTAGTGAAGGTAAGATCAGTGTTGCCCACCCGTCTCTTCCCATAGTAGGCAGCCAGTTAAGGCGTACACTAAACAAATCAATAAAAATCAGGCCAAGCCAAAAACTTGGGATGGCTGCTCCAAGAATGGATAGGGTTCTACTTACTTGATCGATCCAACTGTCTTTGTAGAGAGCAGATAATGATCCTAACGGGATCGATACGAACAGCATCACGAGTAACGCACCGGTGGCTAATTCAAGTGTTGCTGGAAGTCCCCTTAAGATGACGTCCATTACAGGCTGACCGGTGGTGTAGGATTGACCAAAATCAAGTTGAATAAATTGGAGCAGCCACATTCCATATTGAACAAGTAAGGGATCATTAAATCCCATCTCTTCTCTTAATGTCTCCACTTGCTCTTGGCTAACGGATAACTCATCCACATTCAAGATCGTAAGCACGGGATCACCCGGTGCAAGTCGGATAAACAAAAAACTGATAAATGTAATAAATAACATGAAGAAAAGAACTTCCAAAAACTTACGAGTTAATATTCGAATCATTTAATTCACATCCAGCTGGTTTGTAATCATGTAATATTCGCTGCGTGTGGTAACCCAATTTTTCACTTTGTTTGCATCGTAAGCAACGATCGTAGAAGGGTGGAGAACATACGAATTGAGCACATTCTCATGAACGTAATCAGCAGCTTGTTCCGCTAGCAAAGCCCGTTCCTCCTGACTAACGGTTTGATTCAGTTTTTCAATAATTGCGGTGAGTTCAGGTTGTTCTGTGCGACTAAAGTTGAGAGCGCCTGTAGGATGATACGTTGCATTTAAATAATATCCAGCATCTCCACGCGGGGCTGTTAGATTACTATAAGTAGCTAAATCCCAATCCCGATTCGAAGCCATGTATTCTTCCGGGGTATCGATTTGACGGATCTCGACATCAATTCCGATCTGTTTAGCGTCTGACTGAAACACTTGGGCTATTAATGGAAGATCTGCTCTTGCACTATAAGTTAAAAGAGTGAGCGTAAGAGGTTCACCGTCTTTTTGCATTTTTCCATCTACAAGAGAGTAACCTGCTTTATTCAGGTACTGAATAGCGATGTCGGCTCCTGATGGTTGCTGTTCATACTTAGGAGCGAAAGGTAGTGAAGGCAGAAAAGGACCTGTAGCAGGTTCAGCGTAACCAAGAAGAATGGAATCAACAATCTTTTGGCGATTGATTAACGCATCAACTGCTCGCCGTACATTCACATCTTTTAGACTTTCACGATCCATGTTCATTGTCATTTGATGTACGCGAAATGTAGCAGTGGATTCCACTTTAATACTATCTTTTGCCTGAAGGGTTTCTAAACTTTCTGTCGCAGGACGGTATACGATATCAACTTGACCGGACTGCAGGGCAAGCGTTCGGGCATTTGCATCTTCATTGAAGGAAAAAGTCACTCCATCCAGATTGGAAGCACCATCCCAGTAATCATGGTATCGTTCAAGCTCTAGTTTACTTCCAGGTGTGAAAGACTTAAGGACAAAAGGCCCCGTTCCCACCGGTTGATTGATAAAATCTTCTTCCGTTACGTCAATAATGGATACATTCGGATTAACCAGCTCGGATATAAATTCAGGAAAAGGTTCCTTTGTCGTAATATGAAGGGTATAATCCTCTGCTTCAATGCTTTTAATTTTAAGTGCGTTTTGTATAGCAATGTTTTCATGTAATGCACGTTCTAGAGAAGCCTTCACAGCTTCTGCATCCATTATATTTCCATTATGAAACGTGATATTCTCACGAAGTTTAATGGTCCAATGCTCTCCATCATCGCCTTCCCAGCTTTCCGCTAGCCATGGAGAAACCGTTAGATTTTCCTCATCTAAACGAACCAGTGTTTCCGTAATTCCTGCTCTTAAAGGAACGTAACTCGAATCTACATGTGGATCTAACGAATTTGTTGAGAAATTATAAAGAAAGTGGATGTGTTTACGATCATCAGCGCTTTGAGGGGGCTGGCTGCAAGCACTTATTAAACTGATACATAACAATAAAATACTATTCTTAAGAAAGTTATATCTATAGCTCTTTTTAGGCTGTTTAACATTAATATGATGCTGTGAATTGTTTTTCTCATGTCTCATTCTATGTACCTCCCTTATTCGTAATAATTACGATTACGATTTATATAATAACGGAAGGATCCTTTTGTGACAAGAGAATATTTTTATTGAATTTTGGTGGGTTTTAAAGAAAGTATCTGAGATCGATATCTTTTGATCACTTGGACATCGTAGATACAGCAGAAGCAAAGAATATATATGATGATCCTGCAATCAAAGCAGTGATGAATCAGGAATAATAATGTAATAAATAACAATATTTTTTTATTGAAAATCGATAAATCACTATGTTAAAGTGAATGAAAAAAATTGAAGTGAGGTGTATTTGTGAAACGAGTATCAACACTCTTTTTAAGAATAGCTGTTGTACTTATGGGGATTCCGATTCTTGCTTTATGCATCTTTTTGGTGCCTAATATCGGGGGATTTGTAGGAGAAATGATTCCGAACATCGCTTATATACAATATTTCGTTATATTTTACTTTCATTTAACAGCGATCCCTTTTTATTTTGCTCTTTATCAAGCCTTTAAACTTTTGAACTATATTGATAAGAACGAGGCTTTCTCGGAATTATCGGTAAAGGCTTTGAAAAATATAAAATACAGTGCTATCACAATCAGTGTATTATATGTGATATCCTTGCCACTCTTTTATATTGTGGCAGAGATTGATGACGCTCCAGGAATCATCGTCATTGGACTCATCTTAATCTTCGCCTGTATGGTGATTGCCGTCTTTGCAGCAGTTCTTCAAAGGCTTTTACAAGAAGTAAATGATATAAAATCAGAAAATGACTTTACAGTCTGAGGTGATCGCATGGCCATTATAATCAATATCGATGTGATGTTGGCTAAAAGAAAGATGAGTGTTACGGAGCTATCTGAGAAGGTTGGGATCACGATGGCTAATATCTCCATTCTGAAGAATGGGAAGGCCAAAGCAATTCGATTATCTACTTTAGAGGCGATTTGTAAGGCTTTAGAATGTCAGCCTGGAGATCTATTAGAATACAAAAGTGACAAAGATACTTAAGTATGATGTGAATAAAAAACAGAATTATGATAATTAATTTGTAAGAGGATCAATGCTCATGATACGTTCATTGATTCTCTTTTTTTTGTTAACTCTATGTTAGTTAAACTTTTGCCCTGTTTGTCTTACATTTATCTTCCCAAAAACTGTTTCCAAATCTTATGATTTATCAATAACAATAGATAATTTATAGTTCGCATACTCGTTTAACGCTTCTAGAAATTCATTCATTCGTTCATTCGATGGAAATTTGCATTCAAGAATGTAACAACCATCTCCACTAATTTTATAGTTACGTAGAAGGTATTGTTCTTGAGTTTTGATAAAAGATAAATAGGGCTGATGGTTCGTGCTCTCTGTAATGATCGTTAGAAAAGCATGGATATAATACTTTAACGGGTGATACCGTATGGTATGAAGCAGTTCAAGAGACCATCACTGCACATAAACCAGAAGTCATTGTAGCCAATGCAGGAGATAATCAATTTCTGGTGGGTGGTTCTCTTGTCATGGGGACCGAAGATGTATATGAAGTGTACAAGGCTGCCCCTGATGCAAAAATCATTGCTGTTCACATGGAAGCTGTAAACCATTGGGGATTGTCCAGAGAAGAATTAAAGAGCTTTATTAACAAAAAAGGGATTTCGTCCAATGTGCTCGTGCCAGATGACGGAGAATCTTATTCATTTTAAGGTTAGAACAAGAAATGGAGGATTAACATTATGTCATTAGAAGCTAATAAAGAATTAGTTCGTCGTTTTTTTGAGACGATAGAAGAAGAGAACTATGATGCTCTTCGAGATTTCTGTCATGAAGACTATGTATTTTATCCACAGGTTGATACCCCTTTTTCAGGTGTGGAAGGTCTTATAGAGTCCGAAAAGAAAACTTTGATGCTTTCCCAGGCTTTAAAATGCCGATTGTAGAAATGGTAGCGGAAGGAGATCTTGTAGCCGCCACTTTTATTTTTGAAGGAAAACATACGGGGATCCCTTTTGCTGGTGTTCCTGCAACTGGGAAAGAAGCTAGGTTTTCTCTGATGATACGTTTGCGTATTTCTGAAGGGAAAATTATTGAGCAAAGATCGTTTGTAGATAGTCATGATATCATTCGGCAAATAAAGGCTTAAGTAATTATAAATTTATTTGTAAGGAAAGAGACCCTATAAGGGTCTCTTTTTTATGTAACAGATTATCTTGTTGGTAACCTCATAATAAATTCCTAAGCAACTAGCAAAGCCCCCGAGTAACAAGTAAAGCCCTCTTCTCTCATCCCTAAGGACAAACGAAGAGGGCTATGACGAAATGATAGAACTTCCTTCTTTTCGTCAGATTTTTAATTCTCCTAGCTTAATCAATTCTACTACCGCTTGTGAACGACCCTTAACATTGAGTTTCTGCATCACATTTGAAATATGATTGCGCACCGTTTTCTCGCTGATAAAAAGAAGTCCCGCGATATCACGCGTCGTTTTGTCCTGCACCAGAAGCTCGAATACTTCGCGTTCACGGTGGGTCAACAAAAATTTGCTCTTGTGGTCACCCTTCAATGTTCACCCCTCCTTGCCCGGGTTTGTATGGTGTAACAAGGTTAAGGGATACAGTCAACTCATCTTATGTAAAGTCACCTAGAATGGTTCGGTATGTGCAAAAATTTGGGCTAATCCAAGTTTTCATAGAACATGCTACCAACAGAACACAAAACCTGGTTGATTTCACTATCTATAATGGATTATGATGAGACCATAGTAAAAATAATTTTCTTGAATTAAATATAATTACATTAAAATAATTTTCATGCTGAGGTGGATTCATCCTATGGCTGCGATCTTACATGCGTTACTCAAAGAAATGGAACAGCTTCCTCCGCAGGAGAGAAGAATTGCCGAGGTCATTTTAGAATCACCCTCTGTCATCACGCAGTTATCTATTAAGGAACTAGCCGAAAAAAGCGGAACGAGCCCAGCAACGGTGACTCGGTTCTGTAAATCCAGACATTTTCGAGGTTTTCCAGACTTCAAAATGAAGCTTGCAGCAGAAACTTCCCAACCCTCGGGTGTAAATACATATCAAGATATCGTTGCAGGAAATTCGCTTACTACGATTGTAGAAGCCATCGAAGCGAATCACTTAGCATCGATTACGGACACAACAAGACTGCTTGATATGGAACGCCTTGAGGAATCGATACGGCTGCTTTGCCGAGCAAGACGGGTAGATCTGTACGGAGTCGCTACTTCATCTATCGTGACGCAGGACTTCTATCAGAAATTAATTCGAATTGGGGTTTCCTGCACAGCTTTTTCCGATGGACATATGCAGGTGACATCTGCTTCATCCCTGGGAGCTGAAGACGTTGCTTTTGCGGTTTCCTATTCAGGTGAGACGCAGGACACTATTGATGCGCTGGTTTGTGCTAAAGAACACGGAGCGAGTACGATATCTCTTACTTCGTATGGACACAACACCCTTGCATCTATTGCTGATATTCCCTTGTTTACTTCCTCACTAGAACAAGGGATGCGCCGAGGAGATATGGCTTCGCGTATCGCATTACTACATGTGATTGATATTTTATTTACAGGCATGGTTAGTCAGGATTTTGAACGATTTGTTCCAAGACTGGATGGCTCTTATGAGCAAGTACAACGTGTGAAATTACGGAATGGGGGATAAATAGGATGAATATTAGAACTTTTGATCAAGAAAAAGAGCTTAACACAACCGGAGCAGAGCTTATCGCATCACTTTTACAGAGTAAACCGAAAGCTGTACTCGGGCTTGCAACAGGGAGTTCCCCTGTTGGAATTTATAACGAACTGATCGATATGTATAACCGCGGACTTGTAAGTTTTGCGAGCGCTTCTTCTTTTAATTTGGATGAGTATGTTGGATTGCCTGTAAATCACCCGGAGAGCTATCGCAGTTTTATGAATGAGAAATTGTTCAATCATGTCGATATTAAACTTGAAAATACACATGTACCCGATGGTAATGCACCAGATCTAGATGCGGAATGTGCACATTACGAGCAACTCCTGAACGACCATGGTCCTGTTGATCTTCAGATATTAGGTATTGGACATAACGGACATATCGGATTTAATGAACCAGGAGTGAGTCTAACTGGCAGTACTCACGTTGTGGATTTAAAAGAAGAGACGCTGAAGGCAAACGCACGTTTCTTCCCATCCATTGAGGATGTGCCTAAACAAGCAATGACGATGGGGGTTGCCTCTATTCTCAAGGCGAAGCAAATTGTGCTTGTTGCCAGGGGAGAAGATAAGGCGGAAATTATTCGCACGGCGCTGACAGGTCCAATTACGACGGAATGTCCAGCATCTCTTTTGCAATGTCATCCGAATGTGACTGTTCTGCTAGATCGCGGAGCAGGGAGGTTCCTGTAATATGTTGAATCAGGAAAACAGATTGACCACCATTCATGGAAATGTAGTGATGAAAGATGAGGTTCTAGAACAGGGCGCTGTAATTATACAAAATGATAAAATCGTTCACGCAGGTCCTGCCTCTGATATTCCCCATAGATGGACGGATGAACAAGGAGAAGTGATTCAGGGAAATGACGGATACATTGTTCCTGGTTTTATAGATGTTCATGTTCACGGCGGCGGCGGCGAAGATTTCATGGATTCCTCAAAAGAAGTCTTAGACACGATTACTTCGTATCATGCTTCTCAAGGGACGACAACCATGCTTGCAACGACAATGACGGCCCCTAAAGAATGGATTGATAAAGTTCTCCATGAAGTGAATGAATATCGCACGCAGCCGATGCCTTATGCACAGCTGGCAGGGGTTCATCTAGAAGGTCCGTTTATTAGTCCAAAATGGCCGGGAGCACAAAATCCAGAACATATTTCACTGCCTGATAAGAACTGGCTTATTTCCTGGGAAAAGATGTACCCAGGTCTTATTCGTCAAGTCACCCTTGCTCCAGAGCGAGAAGGGGCTCATGAAGTGATTACATGGCTGCGGGAACAGCATATTACTGCTGCTTTAGGGCATACCGATGCTACGTATGAAGAAGTGGAAGCTGCGGTGGAAGCTGGACTTCATCACGCAGTTCACACGTTTAATGCGATGACTCCTCTGCATCATCGGAAGCCAGGAACGGCGGGTGCTGTATTAAGTGATCGTCGGATCAGTGCTGAGGTGATTGCCGATGGAATTCATGTGCACCCCGCTGCGGTATCTCTCATTGCTCAGCTCAAAAGCAGTATTCAAAAACTGGTGCTCATTACAGATGCAATGTCAGCTACAGGTCTTCCCGATGGAAATTACACATTAGGAGATTTGCCCGTTGTAGTGAAAGAGGGCGTTGCCCGGCTGGAAGATGGGATAACACTCGCAGGAAGTACGCTTACTATGATTCGGGGGTTCCAATTCCTAGTTAAGGAAGTGGGGCTGAGTATAGTAGAAGCTTCTCAGGCAGCAAGTCACAATCCAGCGAGCCTGCTCGGACTTCTTGATGTAACAGGAACAATTGAGCAGGGGAAACAAGCAGATATTCTGCTGTTGGATTCTTCCCTAGAGCTTACAAACGTATGGATTAAAGGTTCGAAATTATCCTGATCCAATCGCGTTTATATGATCTCCTAAGAATTAGAGATCTCTACGAATACAAAGAAACACCACTTTCACAGCAAAATGAAAGTGGTGTTTTTAATTTTTATCATAGATAATTGAAAATGAAGTAGTAAATGCTGTTAAAGGGGGACGAAAAATGGACTCAGCATCCAAACGCAAACTTAGCGAGAATGAGTTACATAAGGTGACAGCACTTGCTTTTCCCGGGAGTACACTGATCAACGCAGTTGAAATTACTGATGGTTGGGCGAATTCTATCTATGTACTGACCGTAAAATCAAAGAAGGATGAAACAACGCAGTCTGTATTGAAAGTAGCGGCGAACAATCCGGACTCTTTGATGCGATATGAGCGAGATTTGATGACAGCGGAGGTTGAAGCCTATCATCTATCAAAGGAGGCGGGATTATCTTTTATTCCGAATGTCCTTTATCATGATCCATCCCTGGAAGTCATTGATACCGAATATTTTGTGATGAGTCTCCTACCTGGGCAAGCTTACAGTAAAGTAAAACCTATATTGTCAGCGCTGCAGAGAAGCAAGATTGAGTATCAATTCGGTATGTATAATCGAGCTTTGAACGAAATTACGGGGACTCGTTTTGGGTACCTTGCTCAGAAAAAAAGGCAATGTAGTACATGGCGTGAAGCATTTCTTACGATGTTGGAAGACCAGTTCGCAGATGCTGCAGATCGTAAAGTGAATATGCCTGCTTCTATTGAGGAAATACGTGAGGCGATGCACCGTATTTCGGATTGTCTGGATGAAGTGACTGTGCCGCGTCTTGTGTTATGGGACATATGGGATGGAAACATTATGGTAGAGAATGGCGAGATTACCGGTTTAATTGATTTTGAAAGGGCTTTCTGGGGAGATCCACTGATGGAAAATTATTTTAATCATTTTCAAGATTCGAAGGCCTTTCGGGATGGTTACGGCATTGGGGAATTGACTGAACTTCAGAAGTCACGACTCAATTTATATAACTTGTATGTAGATATTATCATGTGGGTTGAATGTGATTTTAGAAAGTATACTGATCCGGAACATACAAAATGGGCATGGAATAACCTGCTGAAAGGTTGGGAGGATTTTAACAGCCGGGTAGATCATGATTAGCTTTGGTATTAAAATAAAAAGCAGGCTGGATTCACTCCAGCCTGCTCTCATTAAAAACTCGACTTCGAAACCATCGGATCGAGTTTTTTTATATTCATTTTTAAACACGTTTCAAATACTCAACAATGGTCAGCAGACCTTTATCGAAATTCTCCAAGTTGAAATGCTCATTTGGTGCATGCAGATTTTCATCTGGCAAGCCAAAGCCCATCATTACCGTAGGTGCATTCAGTGTGCTGGCCAGTTTTTCAACGATAGGGATTGAACCTCCATCTTTGGTAAACAGTGCACGTGTACCATATACCGTTTCGTACGCATCTGCCGCTTTTTGCAGCATCGGATGAGACGGATCGATATTAAAGGCAAATGCTTTCTCTTTTGGAGTAATGGTTAGTTTTGCTCCTACCGGAGTGTGAGCATTCAGATGTGCTTCGATTGCATCAAGGCAAGCTTGCGGATCTTGATTAGCAACAAGGCGACAAGTAATCTTGGCGTGTGCTTCTTTAGGGATAACCGTCTTTGTTCCTTCTCCTTGGAATCCGCCATATACGCCGTTAAGTTCAAGCGTTGGACGTGCACCGATTCGTTCCACGAAAGAGTAACCTTCTTCGCCATAGAGCGCATCAAGACCGAGATCTTGTTTCAGTTTCTCTTCATCGAATTGCTGTTTAGCAAATTCTTCGCGCATTTCCGGAGACAATTCTTGTACTCCATTATAGAAACCTTCCACACTTACTCGTCCTTGTTTATCGTGCAAGGTAGAGAGTAGTTCGACCATCGCATGAAGGGCATTAGGTACGCCTCCTCCATAAGAACCGGAATGCAGGTCTGTGTTTGCTGTATTCAAAGAAAGCTCAAGGGAACAAAGTCCACGAAGTCCTGTAGAGATGGCTGGTTTTCCTGGAGCAAGCAAGGATGTGTCTGAGACGAGAACGACATCAGCTGCAAGCTTTTCCTTGTTTTCTTCGAGGAAGAGCGGAAGGTTTGGACTGGATACTTCTTCTTCACCTTCAATACAGAATTTGATGTTAACGGGTAGTTCCTTCTCTTGTTTCAAAATCGCTTCAACAGCCTTAACATGCAAGAACAATTGCCCTTTATCGTCGGTTGCACCGCGAGCATACAATTTCCCGTCACGAATGGAAGGCTCAAAAGGAGGTGTCTCCCATAAATGGAGTGGATCAACCGGCTGTACATCATAGTGACCATAGATCAGGACGGTAGGTTTCCCTTCCGCATGCAGATAATCTGCTGTAATCAAAGGATGACCTTTGGTTTCATGGATTTCTACATGTTCAAGGCCCGCTTCCGTCAGTTTAGCTGCAAGCCACTCCGCCGCTTTATAGACATCACCTTTATGTTCAGACAAGGCAGAGATACTCGGAATGGCTAACCATTCTTGTAACTCATTCAGATGTTGTTCACGATTGTTTTCAAAATATGCTTTGTAATCAATACTCATAATGAAAGGATCCTCCTCAAATAGCATCTTCAACGATTCCTTATTATTTTACACTCTTTTTCGAGGAATACGAAATATGGTGTATTGAAACTACATAATAATCCATTTTTGCAGGATTAAGGGTGAAACAAGGCGAAACAAACATATTAACCATTTCATTGTCTTGTTAAACCCTATAGAGCTTAAAATTCATAAATCGTGACTTCGAGAAACAGGCAGGTGAACATAACGATGATTCCTCATCTTCGTGCAACACATAAGAAGAAGTTAAATCCGCTTGGTTTTATAAAGGGAAGTCCCCGCAAGGGACGATTCTATCGTAAAAGTTTAATTACAATTTTACTGATTGCAAGTATTCCAGGGCTCATTACAGGGATGACGATGTACTGGCTTGTGATTGGACAGATGGAAAAAGAATTTAACAGGCTCCATCAGAATCAGATTATGAACCGTGCTGAGAATCTTGCCGACCAGTTCAGTTATATGGAACTCAGCTTATCTCATTGGGCGTTTGAACCCCGTTTTGGGGAAGAACTGAAAGAAATGGATTATGTCTATCAGTTTACAGAGACAGTAGATATTATGAAAACATTATACGTACTGCAAGGCTCTAATCCACTTATCCAAAAAGTAGAGCTGTACGTGAATGAACCTCAGCCGATCTTGTTCAATCGTTCTTATAGCGAGCTGACTGATCTATCGCTGATTGAATCCTATAATGAATATCTTAAAGATGGGAGCCATATTTACTGGACAGATCGAATTCCAGGACAGCCGCTGGCGGAGCAGAGGACAAAGGGTACTGAAAACAACCCAGACCATTTGCTTCAGACGGATTCAGGAGAAGGCTTAGTTCTTGTTCACAAAATTCCAGGGGGGAGTCTCAGGCCTTTCGGAGCCCTCATTGTTAAGCTGGATAACAAAAAAGTGACAAACTTACTGAAAACGCTTACCCCTTATGATCAAGGTTCGACTTTTTTAATGGACCAAAAAGGAAATATTCTCTTGTCCGGTGGAGACCATGAGGGCAGCTCCTCTAAACAGTTAAATGAAGAAATTAGACAAAAGGTGGACCTGTCTCAAGACAAGGGTTCATTACTATATACGTTTGAAGGGATCTCTTACTCTGTGTCCTATGGAAAAATGAATCGGATTGATTCGGACTGGATCTATGTTTCAGCAGCGCCGATTACCGACATAACAGCCCCTTTGTTATCGGTGTCTAAAGGGATTGTACTCATGAGTACGGCGGGACTCCTTCTTGCGATCCTATTATCCTGGCTGGTATCTCGCCGCATCTATACACCAATTGAACGATTATTGAGATTGCTTTCTGCTGAATCAACGGGTAACAACCCTGTTCCGCCTGCGGTTAATGTGGATGAATTCGAACTGCTTGAAGCGCAGTGGAATGAACTTGTGATGGAGCGAAGTACCGTTCGTAAAAGACTTGAACTTCAGTTACCGCAGTTGCGGGACGGATATATTATGCAGCTCATTCAAGGACATCTGTCTGCTCATTCCGAAACAGATCTAAGGCAGCGACTAGAGGATCTTGGATTTCGGGTGCAGGATCAGCGATTCTTACTCGTAAGACTGCAACTAACAGGATACTCCAAGCTAAGTGGACGTTTTCTTGAGCAGGATAAAGGCCTTGTTACTTTGACAGTAGTGAATATTATTGAGGAATTCGCAGAGCAGCGTTTTGAGCAAGTCAGTGTGCTGAATTTCCACGATCTGTCTGCTGCAATCCTTTTAACCGGTGAAGAAGAAAAACTAAAGGCATCTGTGCTTGAATGGTCCGAAGAACTGATGGTTGTTATTAACCAAATTATGAAAATGAATGTGACAATTATGGTGGGTAGATCTACGTCTTCTATTCGTGATTTACCTTCCCTATTTATGGAACTTGAGCAAGCAGAAGCATTCCATAGCATTGAAGAACTTAACCAGCTTCTAGATTTGGATCATTTGACACTCGCTCACGATATAGAGCAGTCGAGTTATCCATTTCTTATTGAACGAGACCTGATTCATGCCATTCGAACGGGGAAAGAAGAAGAGGCAGGAAACTTACTCCATGATTTTGTAAAACAAGTCACACAGCGTCAATGTACGATCTATCAGCTGCAGCAGATGATGCTTCAACTGCTGGCAAGTATGCTTCATATGATGTTGCAGTCTGGAATTCCCCCATATGAACTATTCAGTGGCCGTAATTTATATGATGAGCTTGCCCAGCTAAGGGAACCGCTGCAAATTGAGGCTTGGCTGAAATCTGAAGTCATTGCTCCTTTTATTGCCTTTATGGAAGACAGATCACATTCAGGCCTGAAACCAGCAGTTGAACGCACCATGGAACGCATTGATCAGCAGTATATGACGGATATATCGCTAGAAGCTTGTGCTGATTTGGAAGATATGACTCCTTATGCACTTAGTAAAGCTTTTAAACAGGTTGCAGGAATCAATTTTATTGATTATGTCACCTTTCGGCGTATGGACATGGCAAAACGTTTACTACGAGAAACCGATTTGAAAATTAACGAAATTGCAGATCAGGTAGGTTATCAGCATAGTTACTTTAATCGTATTTTCAAGAAACAAGAAGGATTGACCCCAGGACAATACCGTGAACAGTGGAACCGTTAATTCGATTTCTATATGTACCTATCAGCTGCTTTTTGATGCAATTTCCGCCTTGCTCCATGCAAATCACTGCTAAAGGAGGGGGCGGATCTTTCTATACAAAAAAAGAAATGAGTGCAAAAAAGTGATATAAAAGACAAAACAAAAAAGTGGAAAAGACATAAATCTCTTGTTCCACCAGGCTTTTTGAGCGATCTCACCTACATACAAAAATGGTCAGTTGCCGGAAACGGGTAGCGATCTGTAAAGTAAAAATCAATCAATTGTTAACGCTTACAAATTAATCTGGTTTCATTCGCCAAAGGAAGGAGATCGCTCATGAATCAACATTTGCCTGGTGGTTCACCGGATTCTGCAACATTACAGCCGTATACACCGAATAGAATGACCAAGGCTGAAGCGAAACAAAAAGCAAGAAAAAGATGGCTGGCTCAATTAAAACGAAACAAGTGGCTTTATGTCCTCTTAGCCCCTGGACTGCTTTATTTTCTTATCTTTAAATACGCACCGATGTGGGGGGTCGTCATTGCATTTCAGGACTATCAACCCTTTCTTGGAATTCGTGACAGTCAGTGGGTAGGGTTTGATAACTTTACTACATTCTTTCAGAATCCGGACTTCTTCAGGCTGCTTCGAAACACTTTGATTCTTGCTGTATATGATTTGATCTTCTTCTTTCCTGCACCGATCCTAGTCGCCTTACTTCTTAATGAAGTTACAAAATCATGGTTTAAAAGAACGATTCAGACGCTTGTTTATGTACCTCACTTTGTATCCATGGTTATTATCGCAAGTATCACGTATGTTTTTCTTACACCGAATGGCGGTGTTCTCTATGAACTGATCGCCCAAGTCACGGGCAGGCCAGTGGATGTGCTGTCAAATCCAGATGCTTTCCGGCCTCTGATCATTATCCAAATGTTGTGGAAAGAAGTAGGATGGGGAACCATCATATTCTTGGCAGCACTTGCAGGGGTAGATATGGAACAATATGAAGCTGCTATTGTAGATGGGGCGGGACGGATGCGAAGAATATGGCATATTACCCTTCCTGCTATACGTAATACGATTATTATTTTGCTGATTCTTCGTTTGGGTAACTTTATGGACACCGGATTTGAGCAAATTTATCTAATGACCAATTCCTTGAACCGTGATGTAGCGGATGTGTTTGATACCTATGTGTATCAAGTCGGTATCACACAGGGAGCTTTCAGCTACAGTACTGCGGTTGGATTATTTAAATCTTTAATCGGCATTGTCCTGATTCTTGGAGCTAACAAACTGGCCAAAAAGTTTGGGCACTCCGGTATCTACTAGTCCAAGGCTGGTTAGCTTGCATCGATTCTAAATTTTTAGTAGGGGGTCCGCAAGATGAACAAACGGTTTAATACCCCAGGCGGGCGTGTGTTTGATGCGTTCAACTACGTGTTCTTGGGTCTGTTTGGACTTGTCACTGTACTGCCGTTTCTCTACATTATTGGTAATTCATTTGCCACAGAAGCAGAGATTACGGCCCGAAGTTTCTTTCTGATACCAAAGGAATTTTCGATTAGTGCGTATCAGTATATTTTCTCTTCATCTACGATTTTTAGAAGTATTGGAAACTCCATTTTCATTACGGTTGCCGGGACCATTGTCAATTTGTTTTTTACACTGACGATGGCGTACCCCCTGTCTCGCAAAAACTTCTGGGGACGAAATGTAGTGATGAACTTAGTTATCTTCTCCATGTTATTTGGTGGAGGAATGATCCCAACTTATCTCGTTATTCGTGGTCTAGGTTTGCTGGATAGCTACTGGGCATTGATTTTACCAGGGGCGATTGGCGCGTTTAACTTGATTGTGGTCAAAAACTTTTTTCAAGAACTTCCAGCAGGATTGGAAGAGGCAGCTTCGATCGATGGGTGTACGGATATCGGGGTCCTATGGCGAATTGTACTTCCGTTATCGAAACCTGTTATCGCCACCTTCGCTCTATTTTACGCGGTAGGTCATTGGAATAACTTTTTCTCGGCCCTTTTATATCTAACAGACAGTGCGAAATGGCCGCTGCAGATCATGCTTAGGCAGATTGTACTTCTATCGCAAGGTACGGTGGGAGACATGGCTAACCTTGATCAAAACTTTGTTCAGCCACCTGAACAGTCCATTAAAATGGCGGTTATCGTGGTTGGTACGATCCCAATTCTAATCGTGTATCCGTTCTTGCAAAAGCATTTTGCAAAAGGGGTCCTGCTTGGTTCCATTAAGGGGTAACAAGAAACTAAACATATATGGGGGTATAGGTTCATGAAAAAAACCAAAGGCACGTTAGCGTATTCTGTAAAAATGGTGAGTACTGCGTTCTTGATTACTTCCTTGCTTGCCGCTTGTTCACCTGGGGGAAAAGAAAATACAGCTGAACCCGAAAGTCAGAACAGTCCAGGAACGAAAAATCAAATTAGTATTATGGTACCAAACTTTCAAGCAGAAACGCCTGCGGATAACAATGCGGTTCTACAGAAACTTGAAGAACTTACGGATACAGAAGTGGAGTTTCAGTGGGTACCAAGCAGTTCCTATGATGATAAATTCAATATCACACTCGCATCAGGCAAGCTCCCTAGCCTCATGGTCGTACTTGGCAAATCGCCAAGCTTTATCAATGCGGCCCGCAGTGGTGCATTCTGGGAGCTGGGCCCTTATTTGAAAGATTATAAAAACCTATCAGGTGCGAATGAGATCATACTAAACAATGCATCGATTGATGGGAAAACCTATGGCATATACCGGGCTCGGGCACTTGGAAGAAATGGGGTTACGATTCGGAAAGACTGGCTGGATGCCCTTAAGCTAAAAGCACCGACTACAATTGATGAATTTTACAATGTCATGAAGGCGTTTACAGAAAATGACCCGGATGGCAATGGGAAAAAGGATACGTACGGGCTCATCGCGAGTCAATTTAACGGGCCATGGGACATCATGCAGGTGTGGTTTGGTGCACCGAATGGCTGGGGAGAAGAAGACGGAAAGCTGATCCCAGCGCATACGACCCCTCAATATCTGGAAGCTTTGAAGTTCTTCCGCCAGTTGTATAGTGAGGGCCTTATTAATAAAGATTTTGCTGTAATGGATGCTACCAAAATGTCGGATCTGATGGTTAACGGCAACGGTGGAGTCATGGTCGATGTAGCAGATAATGCGCAGCGTATTGAATCCAAAATATTGGAGAAGGACCCGAATCATACAGATGCTGTAGATGTTTTGCAAGCTATGGTAGGGCCTGAAGGACATCGTGATCTTCCAACTTCCGGATATGCTGGCATGATCGCTATTTCCAAAAGTGCAGTGAAAACGGAGGAAGAGCTGAAACAAGTGCTTACTTTCCTTGACCGTTTGAATGATGAGGAGCTGCAAATGTTGATGTCTTATGGACTCGAAGGCACTCATTATGAGAAAAAGGATGATTACATCGTTCCTACTACAGATAAGTTGGCCATGAGAGATTTGAATGGAACCAACCAGATTCTCATGTTTATTCCGGAGACACGGGGACTCACTGTAGAGCAGACAGAAATACGTAAGAAGGTAGCTGAAGTGCAAAAAGCAAACGAATCCATCGTTATTCCTAACCCGGGTGAGCCGCTGATCTCGGATGTCTATGCACAAAAAGGACCACAGCTCGACAATATCATTAATGATGCGCGTACGAAGTTTATCGTGGGTCAGATTGACGAAAAAGGGTTGCAGGACGCTTTTGCCTTGTGGGAGAAAAACGGAGGTAAAGAGTATGTAGAAGAGATCAATACACTTTACGCCGAGCTGCAGAAATAAAAGGCTTCAGGGAGGTTATCAGCATGTGGAATGTCCAAACATTTCAGAATCCAGGAAATGAATATCGTGCTCATCCTTTCTGGTTCTGGAATGGTGAGATGGATGATGAGCAGATCAAACACCAAATTTCGGAGATGGAAAAACAAGGCGTAGGCGGATTTTTTATCTGTGCGAGACAGGGACTAACCATCCCTTATCTCTCACAGGCTTGGTTTCATAAGGTAAGGTTTGCTGTGAAGGAAGCGAAGGCAAAAGGGATGCAGGTTTGGCTTTACGATGAATATCCGTATCCGAGCGGCATGGCCGGCGGAGAAGTAACCCTTGAAATGCCCGAAGCAAAACAGCGTGCACTCATACATCACACAGGTAGGGTGAACCATGGCGAAAATGTGTCATGGACCTTGCCATGGGCGGTGATTTTGTATGCAAAAGCAGTACCGGTTAACGCGGACGGGACACACGAGTGGGAACAAGTAATAGAACTTCGAAAACAGATCGGGAATATCCAGCTTGAGCAGGTATATCAGGAAACGGGACTCACTTCATATAATCGCAAGCGATTTTTCACTTATGAAACTGCGTTTCGTTTGGAATGGGAAGTACCTGAAGGAGAATATGAAATCTTTATTTTCATGGAGCAGGAGATTGATGATTTTAAATATTACGGTAATTTTGTAGATCCTCTCAATGAGAAGGCGATGAAACGATTTATTGAGCTTACGCATGAGCGGTATGAGGAGGAACTTGGAGAAGATTTCGGAACCGTGATTAAAGGGATGTTTACGGACGAGATTGCACCTCTTGGCCGAATTCCTTGGTCACCGCAGTTGCCGTCTTTTTTCAAAGAAAGAACAGGTTATGATCTTATCGAACAGCTTCCTGCCTTACTGCGAAGTGATGTACCCAAGGCAAAACAGACTCGGTATGACTATTATCAATCCGTTCATCTGCTGCTGCGAAAATCGGTCCATAAGCAGGCACACGATTTCTGTGAACAGGCACAAATCGAATATGCAGCTGAGGTTCCATCCCTGCGAATGACGACACAGCTGTACAGCCATCTGCCTGGCGGTGATTCTGCTCATGAAAAAACAGGCCGTTCGCTTGAATATATACTACAGCGCTACGGACTAAATATGCGGGATAACCCGAAGATGGTTAGTTCCCTTGCTCGGCAGCTCGGCAGACCGCGCAATATGATTGAATGCTTTCACAGTGTAGGCTGGTCCATGACCTTACAGGATGCAAAATGGATGATTGACCGTATGGCTGCGATGGGCACGAATTTTTATAATTTCCATGCCTTTTTCTATACCATCAGTGGGCTTGCAAAACATGATGCACCTCCTTCTCAATTTTTACAGAATCCCTATTGGCCTTATTTCCGCGAGCTCGGAGATTATGTAGGGCGCATTAGCTATCTGATGAGCGAAGGGAAGGCAGATATTCGAATTGCTTTGCTTGACCCAACAACCACATTCTGGACCCTGATGGGGAATCCGCTACATGGATTTGCGTACGGCGGAGAAGAGGAAGAAGAAAAAGCACAGCTTGATCAGCTCAAGGAAGACTGGCTTATTCTATCGAATCTACTGCTTCGATATCGTCGTGACTACGATCATCTTGATCCAGAACTGCTTGCTGAAGCACAGATTAGAGAGGGGAACATCGAAATCGGTGAGGCATCCTATGAGGTGTTGATTCTGCCCCCTATGCTGAATCTGGAGGCTGCTGCTTGGAGTCAGCTTCAAGCTTTTGTCAGCGCAGGTGGAAAAGTCATTACGACGGGGTGTCTTCCGGTTGAGTCAGTCGAGCCGGGATCTCCGGGAGCCTTGGACTGGGAAGAACTTTGCAAAAAGGAGAACGTGTACTCTCTTCCTGTAGATGGAGCGATGGAACAGAAAATTTCAGAGTACCTTCTACCACAGCTCGATGAATGGATAGAAGATGCCGTCGTACTAAGCATAGAGAATGACCCTCTGCATGTACTTCAGCAGTTCCGTATGATCTCAGCTCATGAGGCGGTTTTATTCCTGACGAATCAGGAAGGAGAAACCTTGCAAGGGAAGTTGCAGATTGATAAGAAGGCACTGCTCAGTAGATTAGGAGCGAATGCGGAGATTAGTAATATCCAAGTGGATGTGCGGAACTTATCACTTCGTACAGGGGAAACCAGTGAAAGACGGTCTGTCACTGATATTAAAGAAGTGGAAGTTACACTTGCTCCTTATGAAGCGGTAATTTTCCTATTAGATGTTGTCCCGGCAAACGTGATGACGGATAGAGAACTGAGAATAGTACCAAGTCCTTATCAAATCGAACTTCCTGTAGCAGGGGGGTGGACGGTAACCCCGGAGCAGGATAATAAACTGCGTATCGGTGATTTTTCGTTAACCGTTACTGACTCGTTAGGGCAGGTACATATTCAGGATCTGAAAGTACAGGCTAAAACGTTCATTGAGCAGATTGCGAGTGAAGCGGGAAGCGGACTGCCTATCCAATTTAATCAAGTATTTGGTACACCGAAGAAAGCCAAAGTGGCTTATCCACTTGATGCCGTTTATAAATCTCAGTTCATGTGCCATAGAAAAGAACAGAACTGCTTATTATTTTTTGATGGAAGCGCCATCTCAGGGAATTACGTAATCGAAGTCAATCAGCACCGGCTGAGTGCTTCTGATTTCGCTCCTGTCTGGATCACCGATTATACCAATATTGGGACTCAGATTGCTCCATACCTTCAGGTTGGGCTGAATGAAATTTCGATTAAAGTCGAAGTGACAACAGATTATGACGGTATTGTAGATCCGCTCATGTTGTCAGGTGCATTTGGTGTTTATTACGAGGACGATATGCCTGTACTGGCGGCATTACCTGAATCTATTGATACCCTTCTACCAGAACCGATGGCAGGTTTCCCGCATTACGCAGGGACGCTAAGTGTAAAACGGTCCTTTGAATACAGGGCTGTAGATGAGCAGGGCTCCGACCAGTTTGAACTATTGTTTACGGATTTTCGTTTGCAAGATGTAATCGAAGTGCTAGTTAATGGACAATCTCTGGGGATTCGTGCTTGGTCTCCTTATTGTTGGGTGGGCAGTACCTCACTTCTTCGTGAGGGAGGCAATCAGGTAGAAGTCAAAGTTACCGGAACGCTGATCGGCCTGCTCGAAGGCACTTATTTTGATCAGGAGCAGCATGCCGCAGTAGATGTGAGAGTAAAACAAAATGAAGCCCAGTTAACATGCCAAATTACAAAAATAGAAACCTTAGGAGGTAACATAAAATGAGCAAAAAAACTTATGCGGTTGTAGGTACGGGAGGACGAGCAGGATTTTTCTATACGGCACTGGCCCAGGATTACCGCGATCAGTCTGAACTTCTTGCATTTTGTGATACCAATCAGACACGTATGGATTATGCCAATAAAGTGCTGAGGGAGAAATGTGATTACCCTGAAGTACCTACTTATAAAGATACTGAATTTGAAACTATGATTGAAAAGCATAAGCCGGACACTATCATTGTCACGAGTATCGACCGGACGCATCACCGCTATATTATCCGTGCTCTCGAACTCGGTTGTGATGTCATTACAGAAAAGCCGATGACGGTTGACGAGGAAAAATGTCAGGAGATTCTTGATGCGGTAGAAAGAACCGGACGGAATGTTCGGGTAACTTTTAACTATAGATATGCTCCGCATCATACGAAAGCTCGTGAGCTGATCTTGAACGGGACGATTGGTGATGTTCATTCCGTACATTTTGAGTGGCTTTTGAATACTCGTCATGGCGCAGATTATTTCCGCAGATGGCACCGTGACAAACGGAACAGCGGGGGACTCCTCGTACATAAATCAACGCATCATTTTGACTTGGTTAATTTCTGGATCGGCTCTCAGCCGGAGACTGTCTTCGCGTTTGGGGATTTACTCTTCTACGGTAAAGAGAATGCGGAGAATCGCGGAGAGAGCCATCCTTATCAGCGGGCAACAGGAAATGAACATGCGAAAGATGATCCTTTTGCATTGCATCTAGATGAGAACGAATCACTCAAAGCAATGTATCTTGATGCAGAGCATGAAGATGGATATCAGCGGGACCAAAACGTTTTTGGAGACGGAATTAATATCGAAGACACGATGGGTGTCCTTGTAAAATACAAAAATCGTGCAGTCCTTACGTATTCCCTGAATGCGTATATGCCGTGGGAAGGATACCGTATTGCTTTTAATGGCAGTAAGGGACGGATTGAAATGAATATTGTTGAACAGTCCTACGTGAATGCAGGCGGAGACCGGGCGAACGAAGGTGCACTGCAAGGACATAGTATCAAAGTATTCCCAATGTTTGATGTGCCTTACCTGGTTGATGTAGAGGAAGGAGAAGGAGGACACGGAGGAGGCGACCCAGTTCTTCTGAATGATCTATTTGGTGAGCCGGTACATGATCCATTTGACCGCGCAGCGAACCACGTGGATGGAGCACGTTCTATTTTGACAGGGATTGCTGCTAACAAAGCCATTCGTACCGGACTTCCTGTACAGATTGATGATCTTGTGAAGTTCTACTAGGACGTTTTCCGTGATAACGGACTCTATAAATTAAGAACAGAAGGGACTGGTCCTCATTCGATATTTTCATGCTAATGAAGCGATAGCGAGCCGTGTACCTGATTCCATTCCGGATGTGCTTGAGACAATTGCACAGCGATATATCGGGGATAATCCTAAGCATTCGTTTCTATTTCGCGCCTTTCATAGAGAGGGGTTCAAGAGACTTTCGGATTATAGATATGAAATGGATCTCTGTGAACGTCTGCCGGAAGCAACTACCGGAAGTTATGCTTATGTATGGGGAAAGTTGTGGAGCGGACATCCGCAGGAAACGAAACTGAATATGAGTTTAAGCTGCTATAGTCCTGTGAAAATTTATGTGAACGGAGCCTTATTTTTCACTTCGGATCTGCATCAAGAACTATTTCCAGAAAGACGAACTGCTCTGCAAATTCCCGTTCAGTACGGTTGGAATGATGTCATTCTTCAGTTTGTGAAGACCGATGTTGGGTTTGGCGGTGTCTTTGGTACAGGTTCGTTTAAGAATTTTCCTCTTCATTTTATTGTTCCAAGTCATGACCGGGATGGAATGGAAGGGTGGCTGTATTCTGAAGCGTTTCGAGAGCCTCCGGCAGAGCTGCCTCGACAAGGGATGACCGAAGAAGAAACGGGGCTTACCTGGTATCCTCGGCAGCATTGGACTGAACTAGAGGAACATTCTGGAGTATTCGCAAGGCTCTATGGAACAGAGCAGCAGGCGGAAGCGTACGCCTGGACAACAGTTGCTGTAAATAAGCCGGGAAGCCCCCCTCTTTTATTGAAAGGCAGACACGACGGACCGATTACGGTCTACTTAGATGGAGCGATGATCTATGAATCAAAGGCATCTGAAGGGGAACTGACACTGCCGATTCAGCGCAAGTTCGGTGTTCATCATCTGGTCATTAAGGGAGCCTGTCTTGATTCTTCAGTTTCCAGGTGGGGATTTCATCTGGAGGAGATCGAGCAGGAGAGCGGGGCAGCACTGATCTCACCTTATCCCGTAGCGGGGAGCCGCGATCCTTACCTATACCTAGGACCTTTTGAGCCGGGGACAAATTTACCCCCTGCTCAGGTTCAGGAAGTACACCGTGTATTTGATGATGGCAAAAAAGGCGTATACTATGAGCTAGATCAGCCAGGAACGACCATCCGGCCTTATCTCGAAAACACACATTATGGTAAATGGAATTATCCTTTAGGGGTCACATTACTCGGCCTTCTGCATACGGGAACGGAGCTTGGAAGAGAAGATTATATTCGCTATGGCGTAGATCATATTTCACTTAGTACTACCTTTGATCAGTATGGGTTATGGGACAGGGCAATGTATGGAGCGGCAGGGATTAATAATCAGCTGTCAGCCATCGATAGTTTGGATGACTGCGGTTCTTTTGGAGCGACGATGATGGCAGCGATGGATCTGCAGGATATTCCTTATGGAAGAGAGACAGCAGACCGTATTGCTGCTTATATCACGGAGGAGCAAGAACGTTTGGAAGATGGGGCTTTCTTTCGCCAAAGAGGCAGTGGTGAGATGCGTCAGGAGACAATGTGGTGTGATGATTTATACATGAGCACTCCTTTTCTATCCCGTTACGCGCGGCTGTCCGGGGATTCCTCGTATTTAGAGGATGCGGTACAACAATTTTTGCTGTTCCGTAAATATCTCTATATTCCGAAACTGCAAGTGATGTCTCATGTATATGATTTTGTTAGAGGCAGCGCAACGGGAATCCCATGGGGACGAGGGAATGGGTGGGTGCTTTTCTCACTCACTGAACTTCTGGAGATCCTTCCTGAGAATCATGCTAAGCGCTCCGAACTGATATCTTTTTATAGGAATTTGTGTGAAGGTTATCTTCGTCTACAAGGAGAAAATGGTCTGTGGCATCAGGTACTAAACCGTCCTGATAGTTATGAAGAAAGTTCTTGCACGTCTATGTTTATTTATGCTTATGCCAAAGGGATTCGTAACGGCTGGTTGACCGAGCCTGCTCCGTATATTGATGCGGTATTCCAAGGCTGGAGAGGGCTGACTCGTGTCGCGATTGATGCGAAAGGCAATATTTACGGTGTCTGCCGCGGCTCAGGATATTCTTTTACAGCAGCCTATTATAAAGATGATTTAGGATGGAACCTGAATGATACGCATGGAATTGGAATCGTGCTTCTTGCAGGTGTAGAAGCGTTGCGTTTACAAAATGAGCTTGAAAAAACAGAAGCTGCTGAAGCCGCAGCGGTTTCACCTCGTTCTTCTTAAGTGCCAATCTGAAGATTCGTTCAAATGATAACAAAAGGGTAAGAGGCTCATATAGAGTCCCTTGCCCTTTTTGTATATGTGCCATAGCTAGAAGAGTTCAAGCTGCTCGGGTTCTTCTTCCTGTCTTTGTTTCACGATATCAGAAGCGAGAGGCTGAGGTGACATGCCTAGTAAGGTCATCAGCTGTTTTGCATTAGCAGCGGCATCTCCGCCGGAGTTGTTGTTAAATACAATGCAGATTTCTTTGCTTTGACGAGATAACTCATGAAGCTTCAGCTTCCAATCGGCGAGTTCTTCTTCATTGTAGCGGTAAAGATACCTTACTTCTCTCCAGTTAGGAGCTCCGCTTTGATGCCAGCCAGCGGCATTTCTTCCATGGAATCGAATAATGGATAGATCATCGTCTGTGGCAGATAGGATGGTAGGTATAGAGCCTTGTCCTGCATCAGGTTCATCGCAGATGCTGTGAATCCAGCCTTCACGGCGCATGAAGGCAAGTGTTTTTGCCTGCATGTCTCCTTCAAACCAGCTCTGGTGGCGAAACTCCAGCGCACAGGGAATCCCTTGCATGCGTTCTTTGATCTCACGCAGTGTATTTACGTTGTCCCGAGTACAATCAAACCAAGGCGGAAACTGAAATAACACAGCTTTTAGTTTGCCGCATTCGATCATAGGTTTAAGAGATTCGTTAAACGCAGCATACATACTTTCTGTATCTGTAAAGTAAGGTTTGCCGCGAAGATGGCCTGTCATCCCTTGATACGCCTTAACAATAAATGAAAAGTGTTCCGGTGTATCTTCAGCCCACTTTGCCATGCGATCTGCCGGCTGAACAGCATAGAAGCTGCTGTCTACTTCCACAATGGGAAAATGGGCGCTGTATTCGGCCAGTTTATCTTTGGATTTCGTGCCGGGCAGGTACAGATCATCATGGTCGCCCCAGCCCGTTAGACCAATATGGATCATTAAGGTGTACCTCCTCGCCTCATTTTTCTGGTAAACTTTCTTTGTCCGCACATTATATAGTAAGTTTTATAGGGGTTCAAATGCGATAACCCATACCATTTTAATACGACCTTACCTATCGGTTTGAAACAGACGGGATTTATTATATTTCTTTTTATGTCAGTTATAGAAGAGAGAGGAAACATATGAAACTGCCTGAATGGACATTCCACGAGGAAGAAGAATTGACACGGGTTAAAATTTCCATGTCCGGCCCATTACGATGGGTGAACAGTTATCTGTGGAGAGGGGAAAAAGGTGTTGTCATTGTGGATCCTGGCCCGCGTAGTAACCAGACAGAAGAGGAATGGCATGTAGTCTGGAATGCATTATCGATTACGCCGCAGGAGATCACAGATATCGTCCTGACACATCATCACCCAGATCATTACGGATTAGCCGGCTGGATGCAGGAACAGACAGGAGCAAGCGTATGGATGTCTCGGCGTGCACATCAGGAAGCTGAATTTATGTGGGGGAGAGAGGCGGAGATTAATCACGTTCTGCCCGTATATTTTCGCAGCCATGGTATGACAGAGATATGGACGGAGCAGCTGCTTCCTCACCTAGAAAGTTTCGACCCCCAGGTTAGCCCAACACCCTTGGTACAATATGTAGAAGAGGGTGCTTTTGAAGTGGGAGGGCGAACGTTTCAGGTCATTGAAACTTCAGGACATGCTCCTGGGCATTTGTCATTCTACGAGGCGGACAGGGAACTGATTCTATGCGGAGATGCGGTTCTGCCGCAAATTTCACCGAATATTAGCTTACTGCCTGGCAGTGATCCAGAGCCGCTGCTTTCTTTTATGCAAGGATTAGACGAGCTCGGAGCGCTCTCTGTGCGTAAAGCTTTTCCAGGTCATCGGCATCCGATGAGATCTTTCCACGAGCGTATAAGTTCACTGAAGATTCACCACGAAGAACGGCTGAATCAGATCGAGAAAATGATTGGCGAACAGCCGCAGTCTGCATTTGAAGTTTGCACGGCCCTATTCGGACAGAAATTTGGAATTCATCAAATGCGTTTTGCTATGGCGGAGTCGTTAGCTCATCTGCAAGAGCTTGTTCGTCAGGGAAGAGCTGATCTCACTTCAATCACAGAGCAGGGAAGCAAGCATCCGCTGTATGTTTATGTAATCAAAACGAAGGACAACCCTTGATTAGATGATAGGGTTGTCCTTTTCTACTTATCCATCTGGTGCAGTGATAAAGGACTGTTTATTTTTCGATTTCCATAATCTCTTCCATATCGTCTCTAACCGGATACCCGCCGAGTTCTTCTTCCCGCTCAGCCTGTTTACGATGGGCAATCCGACTACTGGCTGAAGCAGCGACAGCACCTACAATATCGTCAAGGAACGTGTGAATATGACCATCGTTCTTGTCGTTTAATTTCTCTAAGATTCCCGGTTTTAATTTATCAATGTACCCGTAATTGGTAAATCCAATACTGCCATATACGTTCACAATGGAAAAAGCGAGCACTTCATCCACTCCGTAAAGGCCTTCATCATGTTTGATCATATCCTGCAGCGGCGAGATGAGTTTTCCTTCTTCTGCAAGGATATCAAGCTGAATTCCTGTAATTACGGCATTTTGTACTTCGCGTTTCTTGAGCACTTGCTTCACGTTATGAATGCACTCTTCCATGGTGAGCTCAGGATAGTATTTTGATTGTAGCAGCATGACAAGTTCCGCAATCTCTTCTACTTTCACACCACGTTTTTCCAGCCATTCATTCGTTGCTTCGGCTACCTTTCGGCTGTTCAAGCTATAAGGCATATTGTCCAGTGTCATTATCTTCACTCCTTTGTCAAAGCACAGTTTATCCCGTTTCTTTAAAATTTAGTTATTTTTTAACCAAGAGCTCGTATACATAGTAGTACAATCTGTACAAAATTGTTAGGAGGACATCGATATGAGTCGTTTCCAGCGCAAGGTTAAAATGATATCTGCAGCGGGTCTGATTACGGTTCCTGTATTACTTACAGGATGCGGTATATTTCCATCACAAACTTCTCAGCCCATTGACGAGCCACCTTCCATCATTGAATCTGCGATGATCAAGGCAGCCGAGGGAAAAGGAGGCGCTCTTCAAACGGCGCAAGCCACTATTTATTTGAAAGATCAGAATGGTCTACTTGCTCCTGTTACTATGTCACTTCCTACTCTTGGAGATTTAACCTTTGCTGAATCAGAACTCGCTGCACTCGTAACGGGAGGAGCTTACTCGGGGTATCTGCCGGAAGGGTTTACAGGTGTGCTTCCACAAGGAACAGAAATTAAGGATGTAAGTATTGATACAGAGAACAAGCTGGCTGTTGTTGAATTCAACTCCAAATTTACGGAGTATAAGCCAGAAGAAGAACGTCAGATTCTTGAAGCACTCACCTGGACACTTACCGGAAATCCAGATGTGCAAAATATACAGCTGTGGGTAGATGGGAAGAAGCTAAACGAAATGCCAGTCAACGGAACACCAGTTGCGCAGTCTCTAACACGAGGGATGGGTATCAATCTTGATCTTGGCAGTTCGCTGTCCACAAACTCAAGTCCTGTTACGGTATATTTTACCGACTCGACGCCAGACGGAGTGGAATACTATGTCCCTGTGACGAGGTTAATAGAACCGAGTAATGATCGTCTCAAATCAGCCCTGACTGAACTCATTAAAGGACCGGGAAGCGGTGAACTGGATATGGTGCTGACAACAGGCACACTTCTAGAATCTGTCGTAACTGGAGAAGATGGTATCGTTACTGTAGCTCTGCAGGATGATATCTTTGCAGAAGGAGTTACTGTCCCTACCTCACTTTTACAATCGGTTGTAATGACGGTAGCGGATAACTCAGGTAATCCAGATATCAAAGTGAAGATTACACTAAATGATCAGAAGACAGTAATAGGTGAAGATGAGCAGAATTATGGAGAACCGGTCACGAAACCAGAGTATATTAATGAAATTCCAATTTAATGAATAATTCTTAACCTGTAAAAGGTGCTTTTGATGGACCATTTTGGTAGAATAAAAAAGACTATTACAGGACGCTTAAGACGTAGGAGGCAGTAAAAGATGAGATCTAACGGACGCACCAGTGAACAGCTAAGGCCGATCACGATAACCGCAGGTACCAACAAATTCGCAGAAGGTTCCGTATTTATTGAGGTGGGGGACACCAAAGTAATTTGTACAGCAACTGTGGATGAGAAAGTACCGCATTTCATGAAGGGACAAGGCAAAGGCTGGGTGACAGCTGAATATTCCATGCTTCCTCGGGCAACACAAACCCGGAATCAACGTGAGGCAGCTCGCGGCAAATTAACGGGTCGTACCATGGAAATACAGCGACTCATTGGACGTGCTTTACGGTCCGTGGTTGATTTGCAAGCACTTGGTGAGCGCACAATTACCCTGGATTGCGATGTGATTCAGGCGGATGGAGGAACACGTACGACTTCCATTACCGGTGCCTTTGTTGCGATGGCCATTGCAATTGACAAAATTGCTCAGCAGCATCGTTTGCCTGTATTCCCGATCACTGATTATCTTGCTTCGGTGAGTGTTGGTGTAGTAGGACAGGAAGCTATGCTTGATCTGAACTATGAAGAAGATTCCAAAGCGAAAGTCGATATGAATATCGTGATGACAGGCAGCGGTGAATTTGTAGAGCTGCAAGGAACGGGCGAAGAGAGACCATTCAGCCGTAAGGAACTGGACGAATTACTCAGCCTTGGGGAACGCGGTGTGCTTGAGATGATTAAGCTGCAGAAAGAAACACTAGGTCCGATCGCACTGAAGATCGGTTCACGCGGAATTGGGGAGGCTTGATTCTCCCATGTTTCAGCTTGATAGCCCCATTGTTATTGTAGCCACTAAGAATAAAGGAAAAGTCCGTGAATTCTCCCATGCATTTGCTGCACTTGGTATAGAAGTAAAGAGCATGTATGACTATCCGGACCTGCCTGATGTGGTGGAAGACGGTGAGACGTTTGCTGCTAATGCGTTTAAGAAAGCAAAAGCTGTAGGCGATGCCCTGTATCTTCCTGTACTCGCTGACGATTCCGGCTTATGTGTGGATCGATTGGACGGAGCTCCAGGCGTATACTCTGCGAGATATGCCGGTGAAGGTGCGACGGATGCCGACAATAATGAGAAGCTGCTAAGTACACTCGGCTCTCTTCAGCTTGGTGAAGATACAGAGCAGCCTCTCCTTAGTCCCGCCCGGTTTGTGTGTGCCTTAGTGCTATACGATCCTTCAACAGGAAATAAGGTGGAGTCTTTCGGTTCAGTAGAAGGGTTTATTACATCCGAAGGTGCCGGACAAGGCGGTTTTGGATATGATCCGCTCTTTTATTTGCCGGAGTATGACAAAACGATGGCTGAACTTAGCCTGGATGAGAAGCAAGCCATTAGTCATCGGGGAGCTGCACTGCGCGAACTGATGGCGAAGTTAAAGGCATAGTACACCTATGAGTACACGAATACCTTCCTGAGATTATCATCCAGGAAGAGAAAAAAGACCTGCCGGTGGCAGGTCTTTTTTTATAATACTAATACGTTTCTCTATCAACGAATCGCCACTTTGTAGGTCTTAAGCCAAAAGTTAACTTGCGTAAGATAGGCGAATAACTGAGGGCCGGACATAAGTTGGCCAAACCATGGTAAGTTTGAAGATGCGTCTTTGGAAGAGGCAAGTTCTTTAATTTTCTTCACATCAAGCAGCGGTAATACCGGTGAACTAGGATCGTCCAGCACATCTAGCATTTGCTGGCGTACCGTCGCCAAGTAGTTTGGATTATGGGTTTTCGGATACGGACTTTTTTTACGATAGAGCACATCATCAGGTAGAATACCTTCCAGTGCTTTACGCAGAATGCCTTTCTCGCGATCTCCGGTGATCTTAATTTCCCATGGAACATTAAACACATATTCAACCAGACGATGATCGCAATAAGGAACGCGTACTTCAAGACCAACGCCCATACTCATCCGGTCTTTCCGATCGAGCAGTGTTGGCATAAAACGGGTAATATTCAGATAAGACATAATACGCATTTGAGCAGCTTTACCCGTTTCTCCTGCGAGAAGCGGTGTTTCTGCGACAGCATCCGAATAGCGATCATTTAAATATTCAAGCGGTCGAGTCCACTCGGCAATATCGGCAGATAAGAGACTTGCTCTCATTTTGGGCGCAACCGCCCAAGGAAAGGTGCCGGAGTTCAGCATGTCTTCACGATGGAACCATGGATATCCGCCAAATACTTCGTCTGCAGCCTCACCGGAAATCGCAACCGTTGCTTTTTTCTTAATTTCCCGACAAAACAAATAAAGCGAGGAATCGACATCGGTCATCCCCGGCAAATCTCTGGATATCGTGGCTGCATTTAGTGCACCTACTACTTCATCTGTATCGAATTCTATAAAATGATGGTTGGTTTTTAATTCTTCGACCATTCGCTGAATAAAAGGAGCATCCGAATTAGGCTGGAAAGCATGGGCTTTAAAATGTTTGTCATTATCTACGTAATCAACCGAGAATGTATCGATGTTGCCTTGGCCTAATTTTTTATAGTAATTAACGGCAAGTGCAGACAGTGCGCTTGAATCAAGTCCTCCTGATAACAAAGAGCCTAGCGGTACATCGGAAGCAAGTTGACGCTCGAGCGTATCTATAAGCAGGCGTCTTACTTCGGCAGCTGTTGCATCCACATCATCTTCATGCGGCTTGCTTTCAAGCTTCCAGTAAGCGTAAGAACGAAAACCATTTCTAGTGAACAAAGCGGCATGACCTGCCCGAAGTTCTTTCATTGAGGAATATACACCATGACCTGGTGTTCTGGCAGGACCAATAATAAAGATTTCCGCAAGTCCTTCAGGTCCAACCACAGCTTCCACAGCAGGGTGCAGCAGCAGGGCTTTTGGTTCGGAACCAAATACGAGTGTATCCCCTTGATGACTGTAGAAAAGTGGTTTTACGCCTAAACGATCCCGAGCCATAAAAATATGTTCGCGGCCGCTGTCCCATATAACAAAAGCAAAAATACCATTAAATCGGTCTACACATCCGGGTCCCCACTCCACATAACTTGCCAAAAGCACCTCTGTATCACAAGTGGTCTTGAATCGATGTCCACGCTGTTCCAGTTCTTTTTTTAGCTCCGGTGCATTATAAAGCTCTCCGTTGTATACAAGGGTATACTGTTTGTCGCTGTGGTTCATAATCATTGGTTGGGCACCGTTCTCAGGGTCCATGACGCTCAATCTTCGATGCCCAAAGGCGCACGGTCCAGAGATCCATGTTCCTCCCGCATCAGGTCCTCGATTCGACATACTTTCAGTCATGCGAACAAGAAGTTCCGAGTCCTGCGTGAGATCATGATTCCACTGTATAAATCCAGTAATTCCGCACATGAGAGTTCATCCTTTCTGGTCGTTTCTTCCACAGAAGTTTGTTTTTAGGGAGTGGGGAGCGGTCCTACCTTATATTTCTATTCTCACAGTAAAACAAATATATGCCGAATTCAGGCATAAAATGTCTGTCCGCATCCGAAACTATAAATGAGAAAACTATGCATGAGGAGCGATGAACATTGCAAAAGAGCCTGTATTTCGTGTCGGTAGGAGGACGATCCGTTCTTGCTGACCAAAGAGCTGCTTCTTACGAGTGGATCATTCAAGCAACGCCTGAACAGGCAGAGAATCTGCAAGGGCTGCTAAGTTTAATGCAGGAAAAAGAAGAAGAGGCCTTTCCCGGATATGTTTTTCCATGGCCCGATACAGAAGAAGCCTCCGTCAATGTGTTATATGAGGAAGCACTTCAAAATGTGTATAACGAAATTTATCGGTTAGGAACGAATGACACGCGAAGCCATTTGTCGCAATATGGCATCGTACGAGATTACGTCAATAGACAAGACTTTCAGTAACGGAAGGAGAAGGGGAATATGTATGTCATTCAGGATGCGAAAATAACAAAAGAACTGGAGCTAGATGGTCGATCTTGTGTAGAAGTTGCCGTAGAACCCGCCAGAATGGGAGATCCCTCTTTACTGTTATACATAACAGGCAGTGCAGACGGATCGCTGGATCTCCATAGAATCATAAGAAACCATCATGATCTTACACTGGACTGGTATAACGATAATGAGAATACCGCTTTTGAGGATGCGACGGAGATTGCTTTTGAGAATCGTGTAGATATGGTGGCAGAGCAGGAAAAAAAGCAGTTCATGCAGTCTTTGCTAAGTTATGGATCTATAAATCAGGATTTACGAAATCGACTTTTTAGCAAAAAATGATGCAAATAATTTTGATTATGAAATGCGACAATGACACATAATACTCCTGTAACCCGGGGAGGTGAACTGAAAAGTGACTTCAAAGTACAAGAAAAGTAAGGGAAACCGTTATAAGGATAATAATGAGTTTGCTGAGGAAGTACTTGCGAAGAACAACCAACATGAAGTACATCGTAACCCGATGCGCTTCGGGAACAAATAACCCGGGCTGCAACAGACGCCTCCACTCTTTCTTTAGGGAAGGGTGGAGGCTGTCTACTTAGAAAAGGGAAAATACATACAGTAACGTATTACAGAAAAAAGCCGGATAAGAAGAAATTGTTGATTTGGTTGGTTTTGCATTTCCCAGCTCGGGTAAAAGTTTACAAGGTAAAGAATTATTTTTATAGACAAGCAGTGTGCGGTTGTAGTCAATATATTTTGTATTAGGAACAGAAGGTGATGAAAATGAGAAGACGAGATAAACGTAGTAGAGAAGAAGACCTGCATGCCCTGACTTTAAGCCTTGAAGAAGCTATAAAAACAGGGCGCATCAATGAGATGGTAAGTGAGCTTGAAGAATGGGAACCTTACGATCTCGCTGTTGTTTACGAAGAGATAAATGAGGCCTATCGTCCGCAGTTTATGAATGCTCTTGAGATTGAGACATTGACAGGGATGCTCAGCGAACTTTCTCCCATGGTTGAGGTAAGTGCACTGTACATACTTAGTAAGGAAAAGGCAGCTCAAGTTTTAAATCGGATGGATAACGATGACCTTGCCGATTTATTAGGTGAGATACCTGAAGAGATGAGAGAATATATGCTCTCTATTATGGAAGTAACGGAGAGAGAGACGGTTCGTGAGCTCATGAACTTCGGTCCAGAGACGGCCGGGGGCATTATGACCAACCGTTATGTATGGTTTTATGCCAAATATACGGTTCGTGAAGCGGTCGAGAAAGTAAAACATTTTGCAGATCTGACGAATGATATACAAGATCTATACGTGCTAAATGAAGAGAAAGAATTGATTGGTCTGACCACATACCGTGATTTGGTACTAGCTCAGGCTACGGATCTCATTGAGAACTTGATGCGCGAGAATGTAGTCAAGGTTCCGGCAGATATGGACCAAGAGGAAGTAGCCCATTTATTTGAACAGTATGACCTTGTGTCTATGCCGGTTGAAGATGCAAATGGAAAATTAATCGGGGTTGTTACTTTTGACGATGTCCTTGACGTATTGCGGGCAGAAGCAAATGAAGATATTAACAAATTGTCAGCTACCGACAAAACCATCGATTTTAATACGCATCCATTGACCGCTGCCAAGCGCCGTCTGCCCTGGCTCATTATGCTCTTGTTTCTTGGTTTGTTATCGGGTAGTATCATCAGTATATTTGAGGGCACGCTTAGTAAAGTTGTAGCTCTAACCTTTTTTATGCCAATGATCGCAGGGATGACAGGAAATACGGGAACACAGTCCTTAGCCGTGGTTATTCGTGGACTTAACCCTCAAACAAAAATGAATCGGAAGACGATTACCCGCTTGTTGCGGCGAGAATTACTCGTAGGGTTTATTATTGGTGGGATCTGCGGTATCAGTGTTGCGCTTGTTGCTGGTTTCTGGCAGACGAGTTTTGCACTAGGGGCAGTGATTGGATTTTCGCTCCTTCTGACGATTATTATTGGGACGATGGCGGGAACGATCATCCCTATTATATTGTACAAGCTGAAAATAGACCCTGCCGTAGCTTCCGGTCCGCTGATCACTACACTGAATGACTTATTCTCATTATCAGTTTATTTTGGCACCGCTACTGTATTTATTTCTTATTTAACATGATTGAATCATCGAAAGGTACTATGAAATTGATTCGCTTGAATAAAAAAAGCAGTTGTTCCAAAGCTGTACTCTATTGTTAGATACAAATAACAATGGGAGGTACACTTCATAGGAATCAACTGCTTTCTTTTCTAAATTACAGCAAGGAATTAAGCATCATCGCGGAGCACCTTAATACCTTGAAAAATATTATAGATAAAAACAGCAATATAAATAACGAAGAAAAGGATCGCGTAGCCGATAATAGAAGTTGTATGGTTCGCATTAAACATGAAGATTAACAGCGGTATCAGCGCAAGAAAAGGAAACACATGCGAGAAGAATGCTTTCTTGGCATGCCCCCTAACATAGTTATCTTGTGCTACGATCCATACAATGAGTGGAAGCAAAAATGGGGCAAAGAAAATACTGAAATAACTAAGGGATGAGAGTAGTTGTCGCATAAGCTAGGAACGCTCCTTTTTTTGTTTTATAATATTTACATCATATTACCCTAGCATGCCTAGGATGATACCTAAAAAAAATACTTTGACAAATAGTCATTTTGCGATATAATAAGTATCGCACGTGAAAAACTACATAACTTGTCTCAGTAGCTCAGCAGGATAGAGCAACGGCCTTCTAAGCCGTCGGTCGGGGGTTCGAATCCCTCCTGGGACGTACAAAGAAAAGGCATCCCTTCGGATGTCTTTTTTGTTTTTTTTATAGATCCCTTATCAAATATATAACGATTTAACTTGGAGTTTGCGGACAGATAAACATAATTAAGGAGAGATACGCTAGGAAAAAATTTGCTGTGTGGATGCCTTTCATCGTTTTCTTGGTGGTATTGTTAAACTATTTTGGTCTTGATGACTACAATATTTTGATTATGGGTGTTAGCCCTGTTGCTTGGTTCATTGAATTTGTACCAAACATGAATAGAGCACATATTTCTTCTTTTGTTATTTACATCGTTGCTGTTGTTTTCTGGATGCTGATTGGTATGTTATTGGATCGATCCATTATCGGCTTGAAGAAGAAATCAGCTGAGTAAAGCAGAAACTTACTACACATAATAGCTATACTTTTCCATACAAAAAAAGAGAGATATCCAGATGGATGTCTCTCTTTTTTCTTATTGGTATTTTATAAAGTTTCAGGAAAGAGACCACCTTGCGGGCTACAAGCGAAAGAACGATAAGGAAAAAAAGCTCCGACGCGCCCCTTGTAGGGGGTCTCATCCCGAAGACATAAAAAAAAGGCATCCTATAAAGGATGCCTTAATGCATTATACGTCCCAGGAGGGATTCGAACCCCCGACCGACGGCTTAGAAGGCCGTTGCTCTATCCTGCTGAGCTACTGAGACAAATTCAAGCGCGAAATAGAGCATAACATATATAAATCGTGAAGTCAACAGTTATAGTAAAAATAAAATAAAAAGTGTGCAGCGATCTGTTACTTGTTTCGGATTATTTTATAAAATGGAGAGCTCTATGTTTTTTCTGTGTCACTTTCGGTTATTCTAATATATTAGTGCTATACATAGTCTACGGGTTTCTATATAATCAACGAGTCGCTTTAAGCTTCCGGGTAGAGAGGAGGTAATCTTAATGAAAGATACAAGTTCACACACTACAGATAAAAATATTGTATTGTTTCCTAAGACACTAGACTTTTATCAGATTCAGCTCACCGTTATGCTGGAAAATGAACGCTATGCGGAAGCGATGAATTTGCTTGAATTTCTGCTTCAGTGCCAGGGACAGGATCAGAGAAATTATGAAGAATGGGCAGCGTTGCTTGAATGGTTAAAGGCAGCCTTTCCTCAATATATAAGTGCTGATGATAATAATCCGGTTCCTGAAGAAGAGGATGAAATTGAAAGTGAAGAGGATTTAGCACGCCAAAATGCGAAAAATAAGCTGGCTGAAGACGGAGATTATGCGAATAAATTACTGCGTATTTTGAAGGAAGAGCCGCTGAGTGAACAAACGATGCTTGCGCTTGACCAGCTAGCATACGTAGACGTGCCGAGCGTCGATGAATCACTAAGAGAATGGATTGAACATAGCAGATTACATCCTTTACTCCAGTTCAGAGTGCTTCAAACCCTGCGGAAAAGAGGGGCTGACTTTCATGTTACTCTGCAAAGAGGAACAGAGAAGGTCGAAGTAGAAATAGAGACAGTACCTCTGAAACCTGAAGATTTCCCGCATGCTGTTCTTCGGATTCTAGAACGTGTCGCAGAACAGACGGAAGTTCACGAGCCCACTTTGTTTTATTTTGCTCAGGAACTTTGGTCGCAATATATCATGGCCGTTTTTGGAACAAGTGATTACCGCTCTATGCTGGAAGGCGATGAATCCATGCTCGATATGTGGGCCGCTGCTCTTCATGCTGCGGTGGCTGAGAGTTTGGGAGGTTCGCACAATGAAGAAGAGATACGCACAGTGTATGGGATCACGAGCGAGGTTAGGTTCCGATTTGAGCAGGCGTATCGCTCAATTAAGCAATTTGTTTCAGGAGGACTGGGCACAAAATAGGGTATAAAACTTTTCCTGCTGTGTTTGCAAGGGTTTACCCTTGAAATTGCATTTAATGTTGTTTATACTAAAATGGTTATTTTGTACGCGCTTGACAATGGTTAACACGTGAAATTTGGAGGGGAAAGCATAAATGAAAGCAACTTGGGAAAAAATAGAGAAGAACCTTGGGGTTCTTGAAGTTGAAGTAGAAGCTGATCGTGTAGCTGCTGCTCTCGACAAGGCTTTTAATAAAGTCGTTAAAAAAATAAATGTACCTGGATTCCGTAAAGGTAAAGTTCCACGTTCAATCTTCGAAGCACGTTTTGGCGTAGAGAGCTTGTACCAGGATGCAATTGACATCCTTCTTCCAGAAGTATACACGGAAGCTGTTGACCAAACAGCAATCTTCCCTGTAGAACAACCAGAAGTTGATGTTGATCAATTTGCTAAAGGACAAACATTCAAGTTTAAAGCAAAAGTGGTAGTTAAACCTGAAGTTGAACTTGGCGAGTACAAAGGTCTTGAAGTTCCTAAAGTAAGCACTGAAGTTTCTGAAGAAGAACTGGCTGCTGAACTAGAGCGTCTGCAACAGCGTCATGCTGAACTTGTAGTAGTTGAAGAAGGACAAGCTGCATCTGGTGATGTTGTTGTTATCGACTACGAAGGTTCTGTTGATGGTGAACTTTTCGAAGGCGGAACTGCTGAGCGTCAATCCCTTGAACTTGGATCCAACACATTTATCCCTGGTTTCGAAGAGCAAGTAATTGGTCTTGCAACAGGCGACAACAAAGACGTTGAAGTGACATTCCCTGAAGAATACCATGCAGCAGAACTTGCTGGTAAAAAAGCGGTATTCAAAGTGAAAGTACACGAAATTAAACGTAAAGAACTTCCTGCACTTGACGATGAGTTCGCTAAAGACGTTAGTGAATTCGACACACTTGTTGAGTACAAAGAAGATCTGAAAAAACAACTTGCTTCCCGCAAAGAAGAAGAAGCAAAAGCAACTCAAGAAAATATCGTAGTTGAAAAAGCGGCTGAAAATGCAAATGTTGAAATTCCACAAGGAATGATCAACAGCGAAGTTCGCAACATGATGCGTGACTTTGACAACCGTCTTCGTCAACAAGGTATGAACCTTGAAATGTTTATGAGCTTCTCTGGTCAAACAGAAGCAGATCTTCAAAACCAAATGAAAAACGATGCTGAAAAACGCGTTCGTAACAACTTGGTTCTTGAAGCAATCGGTAAACAAGAGAATCTTGAAGTAACAGAAGAAGATGTAAACGAAGAGCTGAACAACATGGCTGCTTCTTTCAAACGCTCTGTTGACGAGATTCGTCAAATTCTTGAAAGCAACGGTTCTCTCGACAGCTTGAAAGAAGAAGTATTGCTTCGTAAAACAATCGACTTCCTTTTGGCAAACAGCAAAGAGGTAGATGCTCCTGCTGAAGAAGCTAAAGAAGAAGCGGCTGAATAATCACTCACATATGAGCATGTAGTATAAATCCAGAACCGGAAATGGAAATGGATTTATGCAATATGCAAATCACGTATATCAGATAAGGCACGTAATGTTTTTTACGTGCCTTATTTTTTCTAAGTAATATCCATTTTATAGTAACTTTTATTATTAGATGGATATTAATTAATATGCGTGATAATTTTTATAACCTTCCATATACTGAATATATAGGTCTTTACTCTATATGTCGGAAGGCGCATTTGCACATACATAAAAAAAATGGTTAAATATGATCAAGCTTTCTTATTATTGGTTCTGTGAGAAAGCGGATCTATATGACATGAAACAGGGAACATGTTAAAATAAGATGTACTGTAAAAATGTTTACAGATTCTTATGTTTTCCCTGACTTGTGCGGTAAAGATTCTATTAAGGAAAAGAGGTTTACACATGAGTCTCGTACCTATGGTTGTTGAACAAACGAATCGCGGAGAACGTTCTTACGATATTTACTCTAGGCTGCTGAAAGATCGGATTATCTTTCTCAGTGGTGCAATAGATGATGATGTGGCGAATCTTGTAATCGCCCAGCTTCTTTTCCTGGCTGCAGAAGATCCGGAAAAAGATATCAGTTTATATATCAATTCACCTGGTGGTTCTGTTACAGCAGGGTTGGGTATATATGATACGATGCAGTTTATCAAGCCAGACGTATCCACGATCTGCGTAGGTATGGCTGCCAGCATGGGTTCTCTGCTACTAACAGCGGGTGCTCCTGGTAAGCGATATGCACTTGAAAACAGTGAAGTAATGATACATCAACCGCTGGGCGGAGTCCAAGGTCAGGCATCCGATATTCAGATTCATGCTGACTGGATCATTAAGACTCGTCAGAAACTGAATCAGATTTACGTGGAGCGTACAGGTCAACCCCTTGATAAAATCGAGCGTGATACGGACCGTGACTATTTCATGAGTGCGGAAGAAGCTTTAGAGTACCGTATCATTGACCAAGTACTCACCAAACCGATCAATTCTTAAAGGGGTGGTTATATGTTTAAATTTAACGATGAGAAAGGACAATTGAAATGTTCTTTCTGCGGTAAATCCCAGGAACAAGTCCGCAAGTTAGTGGCGGGACCAGGGGTGTATATATGTGATGAGTGTATCGAGCTTTGCGCGGAGATCGTGGAAGAAGAACTCGGTCATGATGAAGAGATTGATCTGAAGGATATTCCGAAACCAAAAGAGATTCGTGATATTCTCGATCAATATGTAATTGGTCAAGATCAAGCTAAGAAATCATTGTCTGTAGCGGTTTATAATCACTACAAACGTATTAATACACAGAGCAAAATTGACGACGTGGAAATGTCGAAAAGTAATATCTTGCTTCTAGGACCAACAGGTTCTGGTAAGACTTTACTTGCTCAAACGATGGCTAAAATTCTGAATGTACCGTTTGCAATTGCAGATGCTACGTCTTTGACGGAAGCAGGGTATGTTGGTGAAGACGTTGAGAATATTCTTCTCAAGTTGATCCAAGCAGCGGATTATGATGTAGAAAAAGCAGAACGCGGCATCATTTATATTGATGAAATTGATAAAGTTGCACGTAAGTCGGAGAATCCTTCGATTACACGTGACGTTTCTGGTGAAGGTGTGCAGCAAGCTCTCCTCAAAATTTTGGAGGGAACGGTTGCTTCCGTACCGCCACAAGGTGGACGTAAGCATCCACATCAAGAGTTTATCCAGATCGATACAACGAATATTCTATTCGTTTGCGGCGGTGCCTTTGATGGACTAGAGCAAATGATTAAACGCCGTATCGGTAAAAAAGTAATCGGATTTAACTCTGCAACAGAGCAAAAGGACTTGAAACCAGGAGAATATCTTGGCATGGTTCTTCCAGAAGATTTGCTCAAGTTCGGTTTGATTCCGGAATTTGTAGGACGTTTGCCAGTCATTTCTACTTTGGAGCCGCTTGATGAAGACACACTTGTTCGCATCCTGTCTGAGCCGAAGAACGCACTGGTTAAACAGTACACGAAAATGCTCGAACTCGATAATGTTACTCTTGAGTTTGAACCAGGAGCACTTGAGGCCATTGCTCGTGAAGCGATCAAACGGAATACAGGAGCTCGTGGACTTCGTGCCATTATCGAAGGCTTATTGCTTGATGTAATGTATGAAGTGCCATCTCGTGAAGATGTAACCAAATGCGTAATTACACAACAGGTTGTTGAAGAAAAAACAACACCTGAATTACGTAGTGGAGATGAAAAAGATAAAAAACAGGAAGAAAGTGCGTGATCTTGGCTGATCCCACTTATCTAGTTTAAATAATTTAGTCATACTCCACTGGTACAGGGGCTTATTACTGGATATTCCAGTCCTCTTGCTGGTGGAGATTTGACGTTATGGGGAGAGAAAGCCATCATGTTTCTGAGACAAGATACACGTCCCGTAAAAGTTGGAGATATTACCATCGGCGGAAGCAACGAAGTAATTATACAAAGTATGTGTACGACAAAAACTGCCGATGTAGAAGCAACCGTTGCTGAGATCTTGCGTCTGGAAGAAGCAGGTTGTCAGATCGTTCGCGTAACGGTAAATAATGACGAAGCAGCAGATGCGATTAAAGAAATTAAGAAACGGATTCATATCCCACTGGTAGCGGATATTCACTTTAACTACAAGCTGGCTTTGAAGGCGATAGAGAACGGGATTGATAAAGTTCGTATTAATCCAGGGAACATCGGCCGCCGTGAAAAGGTAGAAGCAGTAGTTGAAGCTTGTAAAGCAAAAGGTATCCCGATTCGTATTGGAGTCAATGCCGGTTCTCTTGAGAATCATTTGCTCGAAAAGTACGGATATCCTACAGCAGATGCGATGGTAGAAAGCGCACTTTATCACATTGGTATTCTAGAAGAGCTTGATTTTCACGATATTATCGTATCCCTGAAAGCATCTGACGTACCCATGGCGATTGAAGCTTATACTAAAGCAGCTCAGGTTATTCCTTATCCGCTTCATCTTGGGATTACAGAAGCTGGCACCCTGTTCTCTGGAACGATTAAGAGTTCAGCGGGAATGGGAGCACTTCTTTCACTCGGGATTGGTTCAACGATGCGTATTTCACTTAGCGCCGATCCGGTAGAAGAAATAAAGGTAGCAAGAGAACTGCTCAAAACGTTTGGTCTGATCTCGAATGCAGCTACGCTAATTTCTTGCCCGACTTGTGGACGTCTTGATATTGATCTATTCTCCATTGCAAACGAAGTGGAAGAGTATATCTCACAGATTAAAGTACCGATTAAAGTATCTGTACTCGGCTGTGCGGTTAACGGTCCAGGAGAAGCAAGAGAAGCAGATATCGGTATTGCCGGTGCTCGGGGAGAAGGATTGTTATTCCGTTATGGAGAGATGATTCGCAAGGTACCTGAGGCAGAGATGGTTAATGAATTGAAAAAAGAAATTGATAAAATTGTGGTTGCCTATGAAGAAACAGGGGTCATCCCTGGCCGTAAGCACTAATATATTATTATCTATATAAGATAAGTCAACTTTCCACCGCGAAAGTTGGCTTTTTTTTGTTTTTCCGTCCTACTTCATCCGTATTTTACGTTTACCACAAGGGGAAAAGGCTATACTACCAAGTATCGAACTTTTTACGTGGCAAAAATATGTGAAACAAAGATTGAACAGGAGGACATAGATATGGGAAATGAAATAACGATTATCATTATGTTGGTCAATTTATTTTTTGGAGTGGTGATTGGGTTATATTTTTGGAATATGCTGCGCTCGCAAAAGAGTAATCGAAGTGCGGTAGAAAAGGAATCTCGCAAAGAATTGGATAAACTACGGAAGCTGAGAGCCATTTCGCTGACGAAGCCGCTTGCTGAAAAGACACGACCTGCGAAGCTTGAAGATATTGTTGGCCAAAAAGATGGCCTGCGCGCCATGAAGGCCGCTCTCTGCAGCGGTAATCCTCAGCATGTCATTGTTTACGGTCCACCGGGAGTAGGGAAGACAGCGGCAGCCAGGGTCATTTTAGAGGAAGCGAAAAAGAACCCGGCCTCTCCTTTTAAGGCAGATGCCAAATTCACAGAGATCGATGCGACCACAGCGCGTTTTGATGAACGGGGAATTGCGGATCCTCTCATCGGATCCGTACATGATCCGATATATCAAGGAGCGGGTGCAATGGGGGTAGCTGGTGTTCCTCAGCCGAAACCGGGAGCTGTTACCAAAGCGCATGGTGGGATTTTATTTGTGGACGAGATTGGTGAACTTCATACGATTCAAATGAACAAACTTTTGAAAGTACTCGAGGATCGCAAAGTGATTTTGGAAAGTGCGTACTACAATTCCGAAGATACGCATACTCCTGCTTATATCCATGATATTTTCCAAAATGGGTTGCCGGCAGATTTTCGTCTTGTTGGTGCAACGACTAGATCTCCACATGAAATTCCGCCAGCACTGCGTTCTCGCTGTATGGAAATCTTTTTCCGCGCGCTATTACCAGAAGAGATTGGACAAATTGCGGAAGATGCAATATCCAAAATCGGGTTCTCAGCGAATCCGGAAGCAGTAGAAGTTGTTAAAAAGTACGCGACGAATGGTCGGGAAGCAGTAAACATCGTACAGCTTGCTGCCGGACTTGCCCTGACGGAAAATCGGGATGAACTTCAAGCCTCTGATTTAGAATGGGTAGCGAGCAGTAGTCAAATTCAGCCAAGACCTGATCGGAAAATACCAAGTCGTCCTCAAATCGGTTTTGTTAACGGACTTGCTGTGTATGGTCCAAATATGGGAGCGTTGCTTGAAATTGAAGTTTCTGCTGTACCTGTATCAAAAGGCAAAGGAACCTATAACATTACGGGTGTCGTAGAGGAAGAAGAGATTGGTGGAGGATCTAGAACACTGCGCCGCAAAAGCATGGCAAAAGGTTCTGTAGAGAATGTACTGACTGTTCTTCGTGCTATGGGGTATTCGCCATCTAATTATGATCTTCACATTAATTTCCCTGGTGGAACGCCGATTGATGGACCTTCCGCTGGGATTGCGATGGCAACGGCGATTGTTTCGGCAATTCGAGGAATCCCTGTAGATCATGAGCTGGCCATGACAGGAGAAATAAGTATTCACGGAAAAGTGAAGCCAATCGGTGGCGTTTTGGCTAAGGTGGAAGCAGCATTTCAAGCAGGGGTCAAAAAAGTAATTATTCCAGCTGAGAACTGGCAATCCATTTTTGATAACTTGGAAGGCTTACGTGTGATTCCGGTTGAGACGGCTGAAGAAGTGTTCCAGCATGTGTTTGGTGAGTCGGAAAAAATAGTAGTGGACGAGATTGTTTCTCCTCCTACGGAACTCTTTCCGCCTTCCTCTCCATCTGTTCTGCATGCTGATCATAATCGGAACGGTAAACTGAATAGTACCGAAAGCATGTAATGCTTGTCCCTTCATTGGTTTTTTATGTGAACATTTGATAAAATAATGAATGATAACAACTTGAGAGCCATTGGAGGTGTGAAAGCGATGGGACCGAGCAAAGCCAAAGGTCGTCGTTTTCCTTTACTGCCTTTGAGAGGACTTCTTGTTTACCCGAGTATGGTACTTCATCTCGATGTGGGCAGGGAGAAATCAGTTAAGGCTTTGGAAAAAGCGATGGTAGAAGAACATTTAATCCTCCTGTGTTCCCAATCTGAAGTAAATATTGAAGAACCTACAAGAGAAGACATCTTCCGGATCGGGACAGTGGCGAAGGTCAGACAGATGCTGAAGCTTCCGAATGGGACGATTCGGGTTCTTGTAGAAGGATTGGAACGTGCGGAAATTACCGAATACACAGATAATGTTGATTTTTATGAAGTACTGGCAGTAGAACTTCCTGAAGAAGAGACAAACCATCCGGAGACGGATGCTCTAATGAGAACGCTACTGAACCAGTTCGAAAATTATATAAATCTGTCTAAAAAGATTACCCCGGAGACACTCGCGGCGGTGTCTGATATTGAAGAACCTGGGCGTCTTGCGGATGTAATAACCAGCCATCTTTCACTTAAGATTAAAGATAAACAAGAAATTCTGGAGACGATTAACGTTAAGCAAAGACTTGAGAAACTCCTCGATATTCTTAATAACGAGCGGGAAGTTTTGGAGCTTGAACGTAAGATCAGCCAACGTGTGAAAAAGCAGATGGAAAAAACGCAGAAGGAATATTATCTGCGTGAACAAATGAAAGCAATTCAAAAGGAGCTTGGAGAAAAAGAAGGCCGTGCAGGTGAAGTGGAAGAACTGCGCAACCAAGCTGCTGCTCTAAATCTTCCTGAGAAGGTTCAGGAGAAGGTAGACAAAGAAATTGATCGGCTTGAGAAAATGCCGGCTAGCTCTGCGGAAGGCGGCGTTATTCGAAATTACGTTGATTGGCTGCTTGCTTTGCCTTGGAGCCGTTCGACGGAAGATGATCTTGATATTCAGGCTGCCGAAGAAGTACTTGATGCAGATCACTATGGCCTGGAGAAACCGAAGGAGAGAGTGCTTGAGTACTTAGCAGTTCAGAAGCTGGTTAAGAAGCTCAAAGGCCCGATTCTCTGTCTTGTAGGACCTCCTGGGGTAGGGAAAACATCTTTGGCCCGTTCTATAGCGAAGTCACTTGGACGGGAATTTGTACGCATCTCACTTGGCGGAGTTCGTGATGAGGCGGAAATTCGCGGTCATCGCCGAACCTATGTAGGCGCAATGCCGGGCAGAATCATTCAAGGCATGAAAACAGCAGGTTCACTTAACCCTGTCTTCTTACTTGATGAGATTGATAAAATGGCTTCTGACTTCCGCGGTGATCCGTCATCAGCGCTTCTTGAAGTGTTAGATCCGGAACAGAACAACACATTTAGTGACCATTTTGTCGAACTGCCTTTTGATCTGTCGAATGTCATGTTTGTGACAACGGCGAATACTGTGCACAGTATTCCTAGACCGCTTCTTGATCGTATGGAACTCTTGAATATTCCGGGTTATACGGAACTAGAGAAACTGCAAATCGCGAATCGCTATTTGTTGCCTAAGCAGATTCGAGAGCATGGTCTTACAGAGCAGCAGCTTCAGGTTGGTGAAGATACACTGCTGAAAGTCATTCGTGAATATACAAGAGAATCCGGTGTACGGAACTTAGAACAGCAGATGGCATCCCTCTGCCGTAAAGCAGCCAAGAAAATTGTGACAGGGTATGAAGGAAGTATCATCATTACACCGGAAGAGATTAAAGATTATCTAGGTCCGGGTAAATTCAGGTACGGTGTAGCAGATCTTGAAGATCAGATCGGTACAGTGACAGGTCTTGCATGGACAGAGGTTGGCGGCGAAACTTTGGTGATTGAAGTGACTGTTGTGCCGGGAACAGGCAAGTTAACCCTAACCGGGAAACTTGGAGACGTGATGAAAGAATCTGCACAAGCAGCATTTAGCTATACTCGTTCCAAGGCGATTGAACTTGGGATTGCGCCAGACTTCCATGAGAAAAATGATATTCATATTCATATACCGGAAGGTGCTATTCCTAAAGATGGTCCTTCAGCAGGGATCACGATGGCAACGGCACTTATTTCAGCCCTCACGAATCGTCATGTGTCCAAACACGTAGCGATGACGGGTGAAATCACGCTGCGGGGCCGAGTGCTTCCGATCGGAGGACTGAAGGAAAAATCACTGGCAGCTCACCGAGCTGGATATAAGAAAATTTTATTACCTAAGGACAACGAACGTGATTTAAGAGATATTCCGGACAGTGTTCGAGAAGATATCGAATTTATTCCTGTTGCTCATATGGATCAAGTACTGCAGCATGCTCTTGTAGAACAAGCAGGAGTGCATTAGAGAGGACAATTATCAACTATGAAAGTAACAAGATCGGAATTTATTATTAGTGCTGTAAGCCCCAGTCAATATCCTGAGGATGCCTTGCCGGAGATTGCTCTGGCAGGGCGTTCCAATGTGGGGAAATCATCACTGATTAATCGTATGATTAATCGGAAAAACCTGGCACGAACGAGTTCGACACCAGGTAAAACGCAACAACTTAACTATTATCGTATTAATGATCAGCTTTATTTTGTCGATTTCCCGGGTTATGGATATGCTAAAGTTTCTAAAACACAGCGAGCATTATTTGGACAAATGATGGAGAAATACTTGCTGGAGCGTTCGGAACTGAAACTTGTGATGCAGATGATCGATATGCGTCATGCACCAACCAAGGATGATATTATGATGTATGATTGGCTCAAACACCATGGTCTTCCTGTTTGTATCGTAACTACAAAGATGGACAAGATTCCAAAAACAAAACGCGCCAAACATGCAAAAATTATAAAAGAAGCCCTTCAGATCCATCCAGATGATTCATTTGTATCTTTTTCTTCGGAAGAAGGTCTTGGCAGAGATGAATTGTGGGAAGTTATTTCCCGCTATGCATTCTCTAATGATCCATTCGGTGAGGAAGAAGAGCAGGATGAAGTAGAAGAAGGCCAGGAAACCTCAACTCACGAAGCGTAACAAGCCTAAAATGCAGGATGACAGAGTTAGCATGAACTTTTAATGCAGGAAAGTGAGCATCTTCCCTATCAGCTATAGAATTTAAGCGCTTATCCCCTTATTTACGGTTTTTGCGCAAGTTTTTATGGTTTAGAGAAGGAGCGAACCGTTTAAAAGGTAGTGTATAATAGAGTCAGGCATAAGCTTGTTACGAAATTTCCGGTGAATACACCGGCCTGATGAAAATCAGGAAAGAATTGGGGAGATTTTTATGGCTCAGCGGTTAGCCACAGAATATGTTAAAGCCACTTTGAAATTGTCGGAAACTCAAATGAAGCAGTTCTTGCAGATGGCAGAAGACGGTCATGTCCATTCAAGAGTGAAAATTCTTGGTAATGGAGGACAGGAAATTGTACTAGAGGATCATGCAGGCGAGGAAGTTCATTTTCCATTTGATCGTAGAGAAGGGTTTTATGTCTGTGAGTTGTCTTGCCGCTTGGTAAATTTACACTTAACTAATTTGGTGCGCAAGTTATTCCTTTGCTTCAAAGGAGAAGGAATTGTAAATCGGGTATACGCTGGGTTTACAATGTCTTATGTCTATTCAAAAGGATCTGTGCGTAAAATTGTGGAAGTAAAAGAGAATCAATCCCAGACGGTATATCAATACAAAAATACACTTCAGGAAATGGAAGATGTATTCCGAATGAGAGATGTCGAGCAACAGATTACAAAGGTTAAAAGAAGTGTTAACGAACTGCTTGATTTACGGAATGTAACCTATAATCAAGAAGGAATTGCTAAGATTGACGAGCAATTACGCACTCATACGTTTACTTTATTTGCTTTAGAAGCATAAGTACTTCCCGAAGGAAATACGCTAGCATATTATTTTCTAGAACTCCTTACCCTACTGTGGTATGGAGTTTTTTTGTTTGTATAAACAAGGATGAATTAACCTTTTTAGATCGCAAATCTTTATAAAAAGGATTGTTTCGATTCGGAGTGAAACTCCGATTTAGGCCCCTACAGTTCCGATTACTAAGTGATTGTGATTTACTTCATAGTAACAGATGTATTTATTTGCAGTGCTTGTAAAAAAACTGTTGCAATTGCATTAGATAGATGTTACTTTTAATCTCGTTGAAAAGAATATAGGAACCAGGATTCACTCAGGACATTGAATGTTGCGAGAGATTATTCCCTCGGGAAGTGAATGACGTAGGTCCTAGCGGATGAAATTTTTTCAAACATTTTATTCCTAGGAAGGGGGAACCGGAAGATGGAATATTCAACTTTCGGAAGACACGTTGCTGTTGATACTTGGGGAGTCGACTTTGATTTACTGAACAATGAGGAGTTTTTGCAAGCTCAGATGATTGATGCAGCTGAGGCTTGTGGTGCGACAGTATTGTCTGTACAATCCAAGCAATTTGAACCTCAAGGAGCGACAGTACTTGTATTGCTGTCAGAGAGCCATCTCTCGATTCACACGTATCCTGAGAGAGGTTTTGCCGCAATTGATTGTTATACTTGTGGAGAAACGGTAGACCCGCAGTTAGCCATTGACTACCTGGTGTCCGTACTGAAACCAGAAAAAACGTACGCCAAAAAATTGGTTCGCGGTTTGGGTGAAATGAAGGTTGAAACACCTGAAATGAACCAAATCGAACTTGTTTGATGGAAAGTTAATAATATTGATTAAACTGACAACCATGGATAAATATCCATGGTTGTTTTATATATGTAGATATTTTACAATTCTGGTATACTTAATTGGGTGAATAATTTCATTTTAAGATTTGAACTAAGAAAAGTGCAGGGTGTCTCCGTCGCTGCATAAAGATATGAAGAGCCGGTAAAATTAAGCGAAAGCTATGCCTGTAAAATGAGGATTTCATAAACATGTCATAAAAAGCACTTAGCCGGGTAAATACATATGTTATACTGAGTATTGTTTGCATTATGTACTCAAGATCATGTGCTGTTTACAGCGCATTGTGATATAGATCATTTACAAAATTAATGAAATCGTAGAGGCAGGTGAACTTGCAATGCACATCGTCGCAGTTGGATTGAATTATCGCACAGCGCCTGTAGAAGTCAGGGAACGTTTTACGTTTGATGAGAAGGACTTATCCCTTGCACTCCAGCAGCTTAAAAAGACAAATAGTGTATTGGAAGGCGTCATTGTAGCTACATGCAACCGGACTGAAATGTATGTGGTAGTCGATCGTCTTCATATGTGCGGCTATTTTATTCGTAGTTTTATGGAGAAATGGTTTGGAATTTCTCGTGAAGAATTCACCCAGCATCTTTATATCTACGAAGATGAGCAGGCAATCCGTCATCTGTTTCGTGTGACAAGCGGGCTTGACTCTATGGTTATTGGAGAAACTCAGATTCTTGGGCAAGTTAAACAAGCTTTTTTGTGTGCACAGCAAGAGAAAGCAACAGGTACGTGGTTTAATGAACTATTTAAACATGCGATTACGGTTGGTAAACGAGCACATTCAGAAACATCCATTGGGGAAGCTGCCGTTTCGGTGAGTTATGCAGCCGTAGAACTAGGTAAGCGAATTTTCGGCTCGTTTTTGAACAAAAAAGTAATGATTCTTGGTGCGGGAAAAATGAGCGAACTTACCGTGCAACATTTGTACGCAAATGGAGCGGAAGAAGTTATTGTCGCGAATCGGACCTTTGTACGGGCTGAAGAATTGGCGAAAAAATTCCAAGGAACCGCTTGTACTATGGAACAGGCATTTTCCAGATTACATGAAGTCGACATTCTGATTAGTTCTACGGGTGCTAAAGACTTTGTTATTTCCCTGGATATGATGAAAGAAAGCATGAAGCGAAGAAAAGCACGTCCGCTCTTTATGATTGATATCGCCGTCCCAAGAGATATTGATCCTGCAATCAGTGATATGTCCAATGTTTACTTATATGATATTGATGATTTGGAAGGCGTAGTAGAGACCAATCTTGAAATGCGCCGTATGGAAGCCGCTAAAATTGATGCATTTATTGAAGAAGAAATGATCGCTTTTCAGCAGTGGCTTACAACGCTGGGAGTACGACCTGTCATTCGTGCCCTTCAAGAAAAAGCGAATACTGTTCACGAGGATACACTCGAAAGTTTATTTAATAAGCTGCCGGAACTGGATGATAGACAGCGAAAAGTCATTCGGCGTCTTACCAAAAGTATGCTGAATCAAATAACTCATGAGCCGATTAACCAAATTAAAGAAATGGCTGCTGATAAAAAAGCAGACGACGCTTTATTGATGTTTACCAAAATGTTTGGGCTCGAGGATGAGGTTGATGACAAGAAACAGGACATTGCTCCTTCTCAAGGGAGCTTACAGCCTGCCGTGGAAATGAACCATGGAGCTGCAAAGGAATCTTCGCGTCTCGCTTATGTTCCTGTGAGCCTGTAAGGCAGGTGTAGAGCTAAGTGACGGTTCATGATACGATTCACAGTTTCATCATTTATATTTACGCTCTGAGCCTTCTGTTTTATTTCTCGGATTGTATTCGTCGTAATGCGAATGCAAAGCGGATAGGCACAGGGCTTCTTGTTATTGTATCGATAATGCAGTTTCTATATCTTTTGTTCTATACGGTGAATGAAGGGTATGTTCCCATCTACTCCATGTACGATTTTATTTTCTTGTTTTCATTTTGTATCGTATTAATTTCATTCATATTAAGCCGGGGGCAGAGGTCAGAATACATTGTATTCCTACTGAATGTAGTCAGTTTCAGCGCTTTGGTGCTTAGTGACTTTTGGCTCGCTCCGAGTGAGAATGCACTACTCAATTGGCAGACCGTACATGGTATGCTGGTAATGCATATTGCACTTGCAAATCTTGGATTTGCAGCACTGACGGTATCGGCAGTTTTTGCATTGATTTATCTCTTTTTACATTACAGACTGAAGTTAAAACGTTGGAATGATTCTATGAGACGTGTGCCAAGCCTTGAAATTCTGCAATCGTATATGAACAAAGCAAGCCTGATCGGTACACCCATTCTTGGGATATCTGTGATCCTCGCCATTTTGTCGATTGTTGCCGAGAAGCAGTGGCTGTACCTATTGGATCTGAAAGTACTCGCTACTTTTATTGCTCTATGTATTTATGTTGGTTATTTTGTATCAAAACGATATATTGATGCACCTCAGCATATAATGGCAAGGTGGATTTTGATTGGATATGCTTTTGTTATTGTTAGTTTTTTGAGTAACGCTTGGTCAATGTTTCATCGCTGGACAGGGGAGTGAGACATTACGCATGGAGAATCACTATGTACCAATTATGTTAAATTGTTCAGGGCGCAGGTGCATTGTTATCGGTGGAGGTAAGGTAGCAGAGCGAAAGATTGAGGCTCTTGCAGGTTCAGGAGCGTTGCTCACTATTATTAGCCCCGAAGTGACGGAAAACCTTCTTCACATGGTTCACCGGGGTGAAGCCGAATGGCGTAAGAAGCCCTACCTCCAGGGAGACCTGGAAGGGGCTTTTCTTGTATATGCGGCAACGGATAGCCCGGAAGTCAACGAACAAGTCATTGCCGAAGCCCAGCAGAGAAACATACTTGTTAACCGTGCAGATGCTCCGAGTACAGGTGATTTTATTACACCCAGCTCTTTACGCCGCGGTAAATTAACGATTGCGGTTTCTGCATCAGGTGCAAGCCCTGGATTTGCAAAACAAGTTATGGAACAGATGAGAGCCAACTATGGGGAAGAATATGAGATTTACCTTGATTTTTTACAGCAATTTCGAGAGGTCATTCAGCTTGAAGTCGAAGATCGTAGAGATAGAAAGTACTTGCTTGATCGGGTGCTTGAAATGGATGTTTTAATACAAATTCGAGAAAAACGGTTTCATTCATGGTCACAGGAAGAAATGGTAAAGTGGATTACTGTCAATCGAGAGGGGTAATAAGATGCGTACAATTATTGTGGGAAGCAGACAAAGTGCCTTGGCATTGACACAAACAGGTCATGTCATCGAAGATTTGAAAAAGATATGTTTAGAGCATGGACTTGAGTTTGATTTTGAAGTGAAGAAAATTGTCACTAAAGGAGATCAGATCCTAAATGTTACGCTGTCAAAAGTAGGCGGCAAAGGACTGTTTGTCAAAGAAATCGAACAGGCAATGATGAACAAAGAGATTGATATGGCGGTACATAGTATGAAAGATATGCCTTCGGTGTTGCCTGAATCACTTACGACGGGGGCCGTACCCAAACGAGAGGACCCAAGAGATGCTTTGATCTCTCGAAATGGTGCTTCGCTTGATGAGCTTCCTCATGGAGCAAAGATCGGTACCAGCAGCCTTCGCCGTGCCAGTCAGTTGAAGGCTTATCGACCTGATCTCAATGTAGAGTGGATCCGCGGGAATATTGATTCTCGTTTACGTAAACTGGAGACGGAAGGTTTTGAAGCAATTATCTTAGCTGCAGCAGGTCTTTCACGCATGGGATGGAGTGATCGAATCACCTCATATTTATCTCCTGAAACTTGTTTACCAGCCGTTGGTCAAGGGGCGCTGGGTATTGAATGCCGTAAGGATGATAAAGAACTGCTTACACTTCTTTCTTTATATAATGATGAAGTAACAGCCAGACCGGTTGCTGCTGAACGAGAGTTTTTACATGTGCTGAACGGTGGTTGCCAGGTTCCTATTGGAGCTTATGCCACATGGGTTACGGGTAGTAACATGGAAGACAAACAGATTGAACTCACGGGTATGGTAGGTACACCGGATGGTCAGACCGTATTGAAACAAACCTTAACAGGTACTGATCCAAAACAGCTTGGTAAGGCTGTGGCCAGCCGATTAATTGAAATGGGTGCAGAGAAGATACTGGCAGATGTAAGGGGATGATATCCATGACAGGGAAAGTTTATCTAGTAGGGGCAGGTCCGGGCAATGCAAAGCTCATTACTGTTAAGGGATGGGAATGTATTCAAAAGGCAGATGTTGTCGTATATGATCGACTAGCGAGTCCTAGACTGCTTCGAATTATGAAACCGGGAGCAGAAAAAATTTATGTAGGCAAAAAGACAAATCGACACACGATGAAACAAGATGATATTAATCAGCTTCTAGTTGATTTGGCTCTTGCAGGGAAGAAGGTTGTTCGTTTAAAAGGCGGAGACCCTACGATTTTTGGAAGAGTGGGTGAAGAGGCAGAATTATTGAAGCAGAATAACGTACCTTTTGAGATTGTACCAGGAGTAACTTCTGCAATCAGTGTACCTGCCTATGCTGGAATCCCCGTAACTCACCGGGATTACGCTTCTTCTATTTCGATTATTACAGGACATGAGAGCCCAGAAAAAATGAACCGTGCCATCCACTGGGATAAGGTAACGAATGCAACCGGAACACTTGTTTTTATGATGGGTGTTGCGAATATTGGATATATTAGTAAGCAGCTAATTGATCATGGCAGACCAAAGGATACGCCTGTAGCCCTTATTCGCTGGGGAACATGGGCAGAACAGGATACACTGATCGGAACGCTGGAGGATATTGAAGCCAAAGTAATAGAGAATAAATTCCTTCCGCCCGGTGTGATCGTGGTAGGAGATGTGGTTAAACAACGTGAACGCCTCAAATGGGTAGAATCCATGCCTTTATTCGGTAAACGAATCTTGGTCACACGGGCTAGAACACAAGCGATTGATCTGGTAGATCGAATTGAAGAGCTTGGCGGAGAAGCTTATGAGCTGCCTGTGATCGAAACCGTGCCTCCCGTCTCAGCAGAAACAAGAGATCAGATCAAAAACGCACTCGCCTCTATGCCGGAGTATGATTGGGTATTCTTTACGAGTGTTAACGGAGTGGAATACTTCTTTAAGCATCTCGAAGAGCTAGGCCTGGATATCCGTGCATTATCAAAAGCTAGAATCGTAGCTATTGGACCTTCTACAAGAGAAGTTTTACGAAGTAAAGGAATTGTAGCAGAAGAAGTGCAAGGGTCTTACCAGCAAGAAGGTTTAATGGACACCTTTGGAGATGAATTGTTGCCAGGTCAGAAGGTTCTTCTGCCTTGTGGAAATCTTGCGCGGTCTTGGCTGCCGGATCGACTTCGTGAAAAAGGTCTGGAAGTTAGCGTAGCCCACATTTATGAGACAGTGATTCCCGATGAATGGGATGATGATGTCATTCAGCTGCTGGAAAAAGGGAAAATATATGCTGTTACTTTTACAAGCTCTTCTACCGTAACACACTTGCTTGCATTGCTGAAGAAAATGGGTAATGACAATCCAGTAGAGCTTCTTAATAAAGTGCATGTTGTATGTATCGGTCCCGTTACTGCTCAAGAAGCAGAGAAGGCGGGCCTTTCTGTAAGCATCATATCGGATAAGGCTGCAATGGACAGTCTAACGGATGCTTTGTGCGAACTGAAAGATAAATAATTAGGTTATAAAAAAAGGAAGACAGAAAGGGGAATTATCGATTATGGGATTTCCAAATGTTAGACTTCGTCGCTTGCGCAGTACTGCCGCAATTCGCAGTATGGTGCGTGAAACACATCTTCATGTGAGTGATTTTATTCAACCGATTTATGTAACTTACGGAACGGGAGTGAAACAGGAGATTTCTTCGATGCCTGGTGTCTACCGTTTTTCTTTAGATACTTTAAAAGAAGAAGTACAAGAGATTGCTGAACTCGGTATTCCGGCTGTACTTTTGTTTGGAATTCCGGAAACGAAAGATGCAGTGGGTTCATCTGCTTATGCCGAAGATGGAATTGTCCAGGAAGCGACAAGGCTGATCAAATCATGGTATCCAGACCTTCTGGTTGTTGCTGATACTTGCTTGTGTGAGTTTACAGATCATGGACACTGCGGAATGGTTCATACTCATGAAAGAGACGGGCATGTACATGCACATGTTCTGAATGATGAATCGCTTGATCTACTGGTGAGAACGGCGGTATCCCAAGCGGAAGCAGGGGCAGATATTATTGCTCCTTCGAACATGATGGATGGTTTTGTTGGTGCAATTCGCCAAGGTTTGGATGAAGCAGGGTATGAGAATATCCCCATTATGTCCTACTCTGTAAAATATGCTTCCGGTTTCTACGGACCTTTCCGTGAAGCAGCTGACTCTGCTCCGCAGTATGGGGATCGTAAAGGCTATCAGATGGATCCAGCGAATGCACGTGAAGCACTTCGTGAAGCAGAAAGTGATGTTCTCGAAGGAGCAGATATGCTGATGGTAAAACCATCGCTTTCTTATTTAGACGTGATGCGAACCCTCAAAGATCAGTTTGATCTCCCGCTGGTCGCTTACAACGTAAGTGGTGAATATGCGATGGTGAAAGCAGCAGCAATGAACGGATGGATTGATGAGAAATCAGTGGCTATGGAGATTTTGCTAAGCATGAAACGCGCAGGTGCAGATATGATCATCACCTACTACGGCAAAGATGCGGCTCGCTGGCTCTCAGAGAAATAAGGTACGGTGGAAGTAGGAAGTGACTACACAAAGAGGAGTGAAAGTAATGGGCACTAATCAACGTCAGCCTCGTATGGAGGAACAGTCAAGAAAGGCTTTTGAAGAAGCAAAACAGTATATGCCGGGCGGAGTGAACAGTCCAGTTCGTGCATTTAAATCCGTTGGACTTACACCAATCTATGCAGATCATGGTATTGGATCAAGAATCTATGATATCGATGGGAATTCGTTTATTGATTATGTGGCTTCCTGGGGACCGCTTATTATGGGACATGCTCATCCCGAGGTCATCGCTGCGATTCAAGAGACAGCAATAAAAGGGACAAGCTTTGGCGCACCAACTTTAATAGAGACGGAAATGGCCAAACTTGTTTGCGAACGTGTGCCATCCATTGATATCGTACGAATGGTCAATTCCGGAACCGAAGCAACGATGAGTGCAATCCGCCTTGCACGGGGGATAACGGGACGTAGTAAAATTTTGAAATTCGAAGGCTCTTATCATGGACATGCAGACAGTTTGCTTATTAAAGCAGGCTCTGGAGTAGCAACGCTTGGTCTGCCGGATAGCCCGGGTGTTCCAGAAGGTGTAGCTGTAAATACGATCACCGTACCTTATAACGATCTTGAATCGGTAGCCATAGCATTTGAGAAATTTGGAGAAGAGATCGCAGCTGTGATCGTCGAACCGGTTGCTGGGAATATGGGGGTCGTTCCGCCCGTATCTGGATTCTTGGAAGGACTTCGCCAAATTACAGAAGATTACGGAAGTATTCTCATTTTTGATGAAGTCATGACTGGTTTCCGGGTGGGACTTAACAGTGCTCAAGGCAGATTTGGGGTAACACCAGATTTGACATGCCTTGGTAAAGTAATTGGCGGCGGTCTGCCTGTGGGTGCTTATGGCGGTCGTCGGGATCTTATGGAACAGATTGCTCCTTCCGGACCGATCTATCAAGCGGGTACACTGAGCGGCAATCCGCTTGCTATGGCAGCGGGTCTGACTACGCTTCGTTTACTCAATCAAGAAGTTTATGATCGCTTGGAGATGCTAGGAGCGAAGCTGCAAGCTGGTTTTGAGAAAAATGCACGTGAGCTTGGTATTCCTATAACGATCAATCGGGTAGGCTCGATGGTATGTCCTTTCTTTACGGAGGAGCCTGTTACGAACTATGATATCGCGAAATCAAGTAATCTCGATCGCTTCCGGGCCTATTTCGGACATCTGCTTCAGGAAGGAGTCAGCGTAGCACCATCTCAATTTGAAGGAATGTTTATCTCGGGTGTGCATTCCGAACAAGATATTGAAGATACAATTGAAGCTAATTATAATGCGCTGAGAAAACTATGATTACTTCAAAAAGAAGAGGAGAATGGCTGGAGCTTACTCCAGGAAAAAAAGCACTCTCTGGCGAAAATCGGAATGCAGCTGCCGAAGCTTGGCTCTTGCAGGAGCTGGGCATGCCGCCTAAACTTCTTCATGAATTGAAGCAAAATCAAGGGATCAAAATTGCGGGGGACCGGCTGAGGCTGGCCCTTTTTCCGTCTGTATCGCTAGGCATCTCTCCACGTTATTTCCTGCTTGATATTTTATATGAAGATGATTTTTGTCTTGTTGTTAATAAACCGACAGGTATGCCAGTCCATCCTGACGGAAATGAGCGCCATGATGGAATTATTACGCTGGATCATGCGGTTGCTGCCTACTATGAATCTGAGGGTCAAGAGATTGCGGTACGCCATATCCACAGGCTTGATGTAGATACATCCGGACCTGTGCTATACGCCAAGAATCGATATGCTGAATTAAAACTAAATTCGATGATGGAACATAAAGCGATTGATAGAGCCTATGTGGCGATCGTTCATGGAATCATTACTCAGAATGAAGAAGTGCTAGAATATCCGATCGGCAAAGATCGTCATCACAAACAGAGAAGAAGGGTTTCGCCTACAGGACAGCATGCGGTAACTCGTATGAAGGTCTCTGAACGGTTAGACGAGGCAACTCTTGTCCGTCTGCAATTGGAGACAGGGAGAACCCATCAGATCAGAGTTCACCTTAGCCACATCGGTCATCCTTTATTTGGTGATACACTCTATGGGGGCAGAAATGAAGGGATTCGCAGGCAAGCCCTTCACGGGGAGAGGCTTACATTTCATCATCCGTTTACAGGAGAGTTGCTCCGTATTGAGGCACCTTGGCCGGAAGATATTATGGAACTATATAAAGCGAGAAAAAAAGTGGAATAGATCGAATACTCATAAAATGGTATGAGTCCTTTATTTAGAGCATATACATGTCAACGAGAAGAAACTTATTGCTAAACTCTCGTTACATGAGCGAAAGCCATGGTCTTTTTTCATGGTAACTATATGCCCGAAAGGAGGACTACAGCTATGTTAAACCCGCCCTACGGACTTCGATTTGATATTTATGAACGTGTTCAATTACCAGAACATGTTCCTGCTATTGCAGAGCTTGAAGAGATTGAACTCTATCCTCGAATACAGGTGATTACTGATCAGGAACACGCAGCTCTTCGGGGGCATCTGCTGTTGTCAGGTGTGTATATTGGTGAGAATAAGGAACAGGAAGGTTTGCAACACCTGATTCCGGTGGAGATTACGATTCCGCTTAGCCGGGTTGCCTCTGTGGATGAGATCGCTGTTGAAATTGAGAATTTTGATGTCGATCTATTGTCTACAAGAAGCTTGAATATTACCGGGGTGTTGTCTCTCAGAGGAATTGAAGGGATTCAAACAGAGGAAACTCCTGCCTGGAATTCGGACGAATTTACGGTAGTACACACGAATTCTGCTTCTGAACAGGGGAATAGCGAACCAAAAGAGTATAGCGGATATAACCCATATCATCATGCTAGGGAAGATGGCGAAGCTTCATTTGAGCAAGAACGTACGAGTGACGCTTCTCCCGTACCGCCTACATTTTATGCTCCTTATATAACACCGACTTCCACTCATAATGAGGGGCAGGAGGAGCGAGACGTTTGGAATCTCCCTTATGAGACTCTATCTGTAGATGAAGGTTCTAATCAGCAGGAAGATTCTAATATAGAAGAGCAGAGAATAGAGAATCAAGAGAACTGGGAGCTAAGAGAGACAAAATATAATCAGGACGCGGAAGAAGAAAATTCTGCGACTGAGCTCTCTGCCGCGCCAGAAGTTTGGCATTTTGAAACGCCTGCGGAACCTGTTGTAAGTCTTCAAGAAGCAGAAACACCTATAGAAGAACAAGCTGCAGAATCTGCCACGATCCAGCGAGATGATCAGGAGATTACCTGGGAGGATGAGGGAGTCCTGCTTACAGCAGATGTACCTCAGCCAGAGGCAGAAGATGAAAAACCGGAGCTGAAAGTTGCTTTTGGCAGTAAAAAAGAGAGTGATGCACCTGCTTCTGATTCGTATGGGATTACCTCTCTTCTTCAGAAGAGCAAGAGAACGGAAGAGGTTCTACAGTTAGAAGAACAGATTTCAGTAGAAAAGCGTGAAGAAGAGCAGACAGAAGATGTACAGTGGAAAAACTTGTTTCTTGGCGGTAGTTCTGAGCAGACGCCATTCAAGAGGGTCAAGCTCTGTATAGTACAGCGGGAAGAAACCTTGGATACGATTGCAGATAGGTATCAACTAAGCACACGTGAGTTACAGCTGTATAATCGTTTATCCGAGCAGTCTATTGAAGAGGGACAGGTGCTTTACATTCCTTAACAAATATTAAAATGAGGTGTTCTTGGACGTAATAACGACCAGGGACACTTTTTTATCATTATTTTGGCGTTACATAAAACTTAGCTATCATCCTGCTCCAGTCTTTCCCTATGCGGAAAATAGGTACTCGCCTGTTGACGAATTTAGGCTAGAAATGTATGATGTCTGTAGGATTGGGGATACAATGAATATAATTCATTGTGGTTCGTATAGATCCCTTGAATTTACACATGGAACAACGAAGAACGGGAGTAGTAAGCAGTGAACCCTTCAGAGAGTGGAATCGAGTGGTGTGAGATTCCGCAGGATACTTTACTGATCCGAAGTCACCCGGGAGTTGCCCTTTTGAATGCTTTCGTATGCTTTGTACATAGAGAGCACTAGAATGTGGCCGGCTGCAGCCGTTATACTGCCTAACAAAGTGTCATATCAAGCCGCAAACTAAAGTTTGTGGTAATTATGTTTTGGTATGAAACAAAGGTGGTACCGCGAAAGAATGACCTTTCGTCCTTTGAGGATGAAGGGTCTTTTTGTTTTTTTATCGTTACCGATGAAAAATAAATTTTGGATTTCTAAATTAACAGGAGGAATGTATATGTCTGAAGCAACAAACCAACCAAATCAATCCAATCAGACGGAAATGCCAACAACTTATGATCCGCATGCTGCGGAGCAGAAGTGGTATCCGTATTGGATGGAAAATAATTTCTTTAAAGCAGGTCAGCGCAAGGATGCGCAGCCTTTCACCATTGTAATTCCACCGCCAAACGTAACGGGTATGCTTCATATCGGTCATGCGCTGGACTTTACACTTCAGGATATTATTATCCGTGCGAAACGGATGCAAGGTTATGACGCGCTCTGGCTGCCAGGTTCTGACCATGCAGGGATTGCAACCCAAACCAAAGTAGAGCAAAAATTAAGAGAAGACGGGATTACTCGTTATGATCTCGGACGCGAAAAGTTCCTCGAGAAGGTATGGGACTGGAAAGAAGAATATAACAATACGATCCGTTCCCAATGGGCGAAAATGGGCTTGTCTCTTGACTACTCTCGTGAGCGTTTTACGCTGGATGAAGGGTTATCAAAAGCTGTACGCGAAGTGTTTGTTACACTGTATAATAAAGGCCTCATCTACCGCGGAAAACGTATCATTAACTGGGATCCGGCAGCACGTACTGCTTTATCTGATATTGAAGTTGAGTATAAAGAAGTACAAGGTCACTTATACCATCTGAAATATGAATTAAAAGACGGCAGTGGCTCCATTACCGTTGCAACGACGCGACCAGAAACCATGCTTGGTGATACAGCAGTTGCGGTTCATCCCGAAGATGACCGTTACAAAGATATGATTGGCAAAGTACTTGTGCTGCCGATTATTGGCCGTGAAATTCCTGTAATTGCAGATGAATATGTAGAAAAAGAGTTCGGAAGCGGAGCGGTAAAAATTACGCCTGCGCATGATCCAAATGACTTTGAAGTCGGTCTTCGTCACGACCTGCCGCAAATCACAGTCATGGATGAGACGGGCACCATGAACGAGGAAGCTGGTAAATATAAAGGCCTTGACCGTAGTGAGTGCCGTAAGCAGATTGTTGCTGACCTTAAGGAACTAGGTGTACTCATTAACATTGAAGACCATGTGCATCAAGTTGGTCATAGTGAGCGTTCAGGTGCTGTTGTAGAGCCTTATCTGTCTACACAGTGGTTTGTTGCGATGCAGCCGCTTGCGGAAAGAGCGATTGAAGCTCAGAAGAACGGAAAAGGGGTAAACTTTGTTCCAGATCGTTTTGAGAGAACGTATCTTCACTGGATTGAGAATGTTCGCGACTGGTGTATTTCTCGTCAGCTTTGGTGGGGACACCGTATTCCAGCGTGGTATTGTAATGCTTGCGGAGAGCTTCATGTTAGTCAGGAAGACCTCACGACTTGTACGAAATGTGGTTCTGCAGATCTTCGTCAAGATGAAGATGTTCTTGATACTTGGTTTAGTTCGGCGTTATGGCCTTTCTCTACTCTAGGCTGGCCTGAAGACGCAGAAGATCTGAAACGCTACTATCCAACGTCTGTGCTCGTAACTGGGTACGATATCATTTACTTCTGGGTAGCTCGAATGATCTTTACAGCGCTTGAATTTACGGATGAAATTCCGTTTAAAGATGTACTGATGCATGGTCTGGTACGGGATGCAGAAGGACGCAAAATGTCGAAATCGCTTGGCAACGGGGTAGATCCGCTTGAAGTTATTGAAAAATATGGAGCAGATGCAATGCGCTATATGATTTCAACAAGCAGCACACCAGGACAAGATCTTCGTTTCCGCTGGGAGCGTGTAGAACAAGCACGTAACTTTGCGAATAAAATTTGGAATGCTTCCCGTTTTGCTCTCATGAATCTTGAAGGCATTAAATATGAGGACATTGACATTACAGGTGAACTATCCACGGCTGATCGCTGGATTCTGCATCGCCTAAATGAGACAGCAAGAGAAGTAACTCGTCTTATGGACGCTTATGAATTTGGAGAAACCGGACGTGCGCTGTATAACTTCATATGGGATGATCTGTGTGACTGGTACATCGAATTCTCCAAATTGACGTTATATGGTGAAGATGAGCAGGCAAAACGTAAGACCCAGTCGGTACTTGCTTATGTACTGGATCGTACAATGCGTCTTATTCATCCGTTCATGCCATTCATTTCAGAGGAAATTTGGCAGCATTTGCCGCATAAAGGAGAGACCATTACGCTTGCAGCATGGCCTGAATTTACCGAAGAACTTGTTAACGATCAGGCTGTAGCTGAGATGAATATGCTGATGGATCTCATTCGTGCTGTTCGTAATGTTCGTGCAGAAGTGAATGTACCGATGAGTAAGAAGATTGAAATGAATGTAAATGCAAGTAATGCGGATGCGCTGCAGATCATCGACAACAACCTTGTTTATGTTAGCAGATTCTGTAATACTTCCGATCTGACTACTGGTATTTCTTTACCTACGCCGGAGAAAGCGATGACGGCAATTGTATCAGGTGCTGAAATTTATTTCCCGCTCGCAGGACTAATCGATATTGATCAGGAGATTGCTCGTCTTGAGAAAGAACGCGAGAATTTAGATAAAGAAGTGCTTCGCATTGAGAAAAAACTTGGCAATGAAGGCTTCGTATCCAAAGCACCAGCTAAAGTGATTGAAGAAGAACGTGCAAAACTTGCGGATTATTCTGATAAACGCAGTAAAGTTATTGCTCGTATTGCTGAACTACAAAGCTAATTCGGTTATAGTTTCGCGATATCCCTTAAAGAAAAGTCTCACAAATTTCGCAATCGGAGGGTGAAGAAAATGTCTGAAAATACGGGAGCTGCTTGTGCAGCTCCTTTACAAACCTACAATGATGCAGTAGCTTGGATTAACAATCTTATTCCTTTTGGAATTAGACCGGGACTATCCCGGATTGAATTGTTATTATCCAAGCTGGGCGACCCTCATAAACATCTGAAATTCATTCATGTCGCGGGAACGAACGGAAAAGGATCGACTTGTGCCTTTCTGACTTCTACCCTTAGACAGGGCGGTTATGATGTAGGGACATTTACTTCTCCGTATATCACCAAGTTTACAAACCGTTTTCAGTATAATGAAGAAGACATCCCGGAAGACACTCTATTGCAGCTGGCTAACAAGCTGAAGCCTCTTGTGGAAGAAGTGGCTGCTACAGAACTTGGATCTCCGACGATGTTTGAGGTTGCGACAGCGCTCGCAATTCTGTATTATGCGGAGGTATGCTATCCCGATGTGGTAGTATGGGAGACTGGGCTTGGGGGAAGGCTTGATGTAACTAATGTCGTGACTCCTATCATTTCGGTGATTACGAATATTGGTTTTGACCATACCGATATTCTTGGGGATACGATTGAACAAATTACATCTGAAAAAGCAGGGATTATTAAACCCGGCGTCCCTGTTGTTACTACGGTTGAACAGCCGGAAGCAATTCGTATCATTCGTGAAACCTGTGCTAAGAAAAAATCAACCCTGTATGTTGCAGGTGAACAGTTTACTTATGAGCAACTTGAGGTTAATAAGAATGGTCAAAGATTCCATTATAATGGACCGTTTCGTGAACTTGATGTGGAGCTGACAATGCAGGGCAAGCACCAAAGTGCAAATGCTGCCTGTGCTCTGATGACACTTGAAGTGCTGCGCCAGTACATGGCGTTCTATATGGAAGAGGAAGATTTGAAAAAAGGATTTCACAGAGCTTTCTGGGCCGGACGTTTTGAAAAAGTGTCCGATGATCCACTTCTTATTTTGGATGGGGCACACAATCCGGAAGGTGCAGAAACACTTGCCAGAACGATAAAGGATTTGTATGCAGATCGGAAATTAATTTTAATGATGGGCATGCTGGAGAATAAGCATCACAAATCATATTTACAGCATATACTGCCACTAGTGGATACGCTTATCCTGACTGAGCCTGATTTCCGTCGTAAAATGGATGCGGCACAGTTAAAAAATATGGTAGAAGAGCTTCGTCCATCCTTTGCCAAACCAAACCTTGACATCATTGTAGAACCTTCATGGAAAAATGCACTGAGCTTACTTAAGTTACGGACGGAAGCGGACGATCTGGGGATTGTGTCCGGCACTTTGTATTTAATTGCAGATGTTCGGGCCAGTCTTTTGCATCAAACCGATTCTGAAAAAGGTTGGTGAAAACTTGTTGAATACTACGGAACATGTACATTTTATCGGTATCGGCGGCTATGGGATGAGCGCCATTGCAAGAGTTATGCTAGAGATGGGTTATACGGTAACAGGTTCGGATGTGGCATCCCAGGAGCTAACTGAAAAGCTCGCCGCAAAAGGAGCAAAAGTATATATCGGCCATACAGCGGAACAGGTACACGGCGCAGATTTAGTCGTTTATTCAACGGCTGCGACTGCGGACAATGTGGAACGTGTTGAAGCGGAACAATTAAAAATTCCGGTTCTTCATCGTGCACAAATGTTGGCACGTTTACTTAACGAGCGTAAGGGAGTTGCTGTTGCGGGAGCACATGGTAAGACAACGACTTCCTCAATGATCGCGCTTGTTATGGAAGAATGTGAAACAGATCCTACTTACATCATCGGTGGAGAGATTATGAACCTTGGTACGAATGCCAAGGCAGGTAAAGGCGATTGTGTCGTTGCTGAGGCAGATGAGAGTGATGGTTCATTCTTGCATTATCATCCTTGGATTGGGATTGTAACCAATCTGGAAGCCGACCATCTTGAAAACTACAATAACGATTTTAACGAGCTGAAAAATGCTTATGTGAAGTTTTTAAATCAGGTAAAACCTGAGGGCTGTGCAATTGTTTGTGCAGATGATGAGAACATTCAGAGTATTATGCCACAGCTCAAATCTAACATTATTACTTATGCAATTGATGCGGAAGCGGATTATACAGCAACGGATCTTATCCTTGGTGATCGTCATATTTCATTTACGATGAATCATCGCGGAGCTCCGCTAGGCAAAGTAGAGCTATCTGTACCTGGTAAACATAATGTAAGCAATGCAATGGCAACGATTATCACTTGTTTAGAAGCAGGCATCCCTTTTGAATCCGTTGTGAAAGCAATCGTGAAATTCAGCGGTGCAAAACGCAGATTCCAGGTGCTTGGTGAAGCGCGCGATATTCTGATTATCGATGATTATGCTCATCATCCTACAGAGATCGAAGCTACAATCAGTGCTGCAAAAGCGACAGGGAAACGGATTATTGCCGTATTCCAGCCGCAGCGTTATACGCGAACATTCTTCTTGCTAGATGCATTTAGTCGAGCTTTTGCTGAAGCAGATGAAGTCATTATTACGGATATTTTCTCTCCTGCCGGGGAGAAACAAATTGAAGGGGTTCATTCCTCTAAATTGGTTGAGCTAATCAAGCAAAACAGTAATCCCAATGCAACCTACTTCCCGACAAAAGAGGATGTAGTTACAGATTTGGAACACCGATTAAACCCAGGCGATCTAGTGTTAACTATGGGAGCAGGGGATATTTGGAAAGCTGGATATGAGCTGGCTAAAGGCTTGAAATAGGCGACTCGATAAGAACCATAATAAAAAGCATCATTTCTGTGATAGGCAGAGATGGTGCTTTTTATGCATATATCGCATGTTTCACACATATAGCTGATAAAAAGGACAAGGGAGGGGCTTACACCGTGAATAAGGCGAGAATGACCTTTCGTTTTGGTGAGGAATCTCAGAATACTTCTCATCAGCTTCCCAACCGCATAACAGAAAAAATAGAGTCTCCTCGTACTAATCAGAAGATTGCTTTGGGAACTGAAATAAATCCAATCTCGCTGGATCGTAGCGTCCCTCCACCTGAAACATATCACCAGTTAGATGGGGAAAAAGATCGGTCAGGTTACAGTGAACAAAATCTTTCAGGATATCTTTCCGCAGAGCAGAAAGCGGGAAAGGAAGATACCTATTACGGAAATTCGATCTATGATGATTGGGGTGAACCTTTTGGTCCCTATGCCGGTTCTTCGATGATCGAGAATAGGAGGCTTACCGAGGGCTCTTCTGCCAGGGAAGATAATGGGGATCCTTATGAGGATTTACCTATGCAGCATTATCCGGAGATAACCACTAAATCGTATTCTGTTCATCATCGAAAAACCCCAGGAGGATGGAAAGTATTTGGTTCGGTAACTGCCGCGGTAATGACCGGTGTGTTATTTGGATTTGTAGCCATGTCTATGCTCGATTCTGAAACGAGTACAACTCCTCAGACTGTATCGGGAACGGCGGTAGGGACAGACCTTATATCTCCTACTGTAAATTCCCAGACACAGACGTTGGGAACGGAAACTCCCAATATCGCTAGCACTGCTGTATCCATACCAGGAGCGACTTATTTTATGCTTCAGTATGGTGTGTTCAGCATGGCAGAAGGTGCAAGTCAGGCAAAGAAAGAGCTCACCCAGGCAGGGATTGCAGCAGGAAGTGACCCAATGGATGAAGCGAGAGTATATGCAGGGGTATCTTCCAATCGGGAGGAAGCAAAGCTAATAAGTAATCAGCTGAAGACAGAAGGAGTAGAGCTATACGTAAGAGAGATCTCTCTGCCTGCCGTTTCAGATGTGGTATTCATGGGGGATGCAGATGTGGTTAGTCCTTTTTTTGAAAATAGCAGAGTACTTACTGACATGCTTGCTTCTTTATCAATCACTCATATTGGCGAGCAAGTTCAAACCGCTGTATCAAAGGACAAATTAAGCGAGATCTCGGATGCACACCAGCGATTTACAAGCAGTGTTGGAGCGATCCATGCAGGACTCTCTGAGAACGGTAAGCAGATTGAACGGAAGATGGAGTCCTCAATGAGTACTGCTATTAGTGCAGTTTTCGAATATAATAAAAATCCTAATAAAGAGCATATGTGGAAGGTACAGTCTGCTGTAATGGATTATATCCTTCAAGAAAAACAGCTGCTTGAGGTAATGAAACAAACATAAGGTGACCCTTTGGTCCGGCCGGGAAATGGAAATACTTCCCCAGGCCGGATTTGTATTTGTACTTACGCGTTGCTTCCCGTATAATAATGAAGGTGTCAAAATATGGCGAGGGAAGAGTACAATGAAAAAAAATTTCGGCATGTTGTTACTGTTTCTGCTCCTGGGATGGCTGATAGGAGCCTTCATAGCCAAGGGCCTAGAGCAATTCAAGGCTCTTTCTATTCTAACGAATACGACAACAATAAGTTGGTCGCCAAAAGCAAATTTCGACATCATTAGTTATAACCTAAACATTCAATTGAAAATGAGCCTGCTTAGTCTGCTGGGTATGGTGTCAGCAATTTGGCTCTATCGCAAATTGTAAGCAGTATATTCACTTTGCATATCTTAGCAGTTTTAAGTCAGTACAGAAAACGATTAAAACAGAGATGCTTATAGCATTATCGGTGAAGTAAGGAGTTATCCCTTTGAAAAAGCAGCAGAACCATCGAATCATTCTAGCCTCAACATCTCCACGTCGACGCGAACTTATTGCTTCACTTAGATTACCATTTGAAGTTGTTCCAAGTCATGTAGATGAGGACACACCAGCGGACTATACACCTGAACAAGTCGTTGAAGAATTAGCGCTTCGAAAGGCAAAGGCGGTCTATGATTCCTACGAAGCCAGTATGGAGGGTGCAATAGTAGTCGGAAGCGACACCATTGTCGTAATGGATGGAATGATACTTGGTAAACCGAAGGATGAGGAAGACGCTTTTCGAATGTTAGGTATGCTGCAGAATCGTACTCATGAGGTGTACTCCGGAGTGGCCTGCATATCGGGAGATACAGGGCGTATCATCGTAGATCATCGTAAGACAAAAGTGAAGATGAAAGCACAAACGCATGAAGCAATTCGTGCCTACATTGCAACCAAAGAACCATTCGATAAGGCAGGATCCTATGCAATTCAAGGCATTGGTTCCGTTCTGGTTGAATCTATTGAAGGTTGTTATTTTAACGTTGTAGGTTTGCCATTGTCCTTGCTAAGCGAACAGCTTGCTGAGCTTGGTATGCATGTGCTTGCCATAGATGAAACGTAAAATTAGATATTATTAGATTCAATTAGACCTTATAGATTCAAATGGTGGGGAAAGTTCTAGGTTTGTTTTTGAAAAGAGGGAAAAGATGAGTTCGCCAGGGTACATGTTGCGCGACATCCCCCAAGAACAGCGCCCGAGAGAACGCATGCTTCATCATGGGGCGGGTGCACTTAGTCATGCGGAACTATTAGCTATCTTACTAAGGACAGGAACTAGGCAGGAATCTGCTATACATGTTGCTCAGCGAATTCTGAGTGAAGCAGGTAGTCTTCGCAGTCTTGTTGATTTAACTATCGAGGAACTGGTACAAATTAAAGGTGTTGGTCCTGCCAAAGCTGTTCAGCTAAAAGCGGGAATTGAACTAGGACAAAGACTGTCTCAGTCAAGGTTGCCTAGTAGTCCAACAATACGAAGTCCAAGAGATGCAGCGGATTTATTGATGGAACAGCTTCGGTATTTGCAGAAAGAGCATTTTGTATGTCTGTTTCTGAACACCAAAAACCATGTAATAGCTCAGGAAACGCTCTCGATGGGCAGTCTTAATGCTGCTATTGTTCATCCAAGAGAAGTATTTCGTGCAGCGATCAAATGCAGCAGCGCATCTCTGATTTGTGCACATAACCATCCCAGCGGCGATCCTACTCCAAGTCCGGAAGATATAAAGCTCACAAAGCGTCTTCTTGAGGCAGGAGAAATTGTAGGAATTGAGGTTTTGGATCATGTCGTGATCGGGGATGGGAAATTTGTGAGTTTGAAGGAACAAGGGTTCATATAATATAATGTGGTACGTTAACGGTTTATGAAGCGGAATAACAGGATACATACCTTGTGTTCTGATCTAGCTATTTATTGAATCGGATCATAAAGTTGCAGTTGCTCATGAAACAAGCAACGTTAATAATGCAGGGAAAAGAAAGGGAGATTACAGCATGTTAGGTGGCTTTACAAAAGATTTGGGAATTGACTTGGGAACGGCGAATACGCTCGTTTATGTCCGCGGAAAAGGAATTGTCGTAAGAGAACCATCCGTAGTTGCTATACGTACGGATACACAAGTCATTGAGGCAGTCGGAGAATCTGCCAAAAAGATGATTGGTCGTACACCAGGGAATATTCGTGCGATTAGACCGATGAAAGATGGCGTTATCGCTGATTTTGATACAACAGCTACAATGATTAAGTACTTTATTCGCCAAGCACAAAAACAGCGTTCTTTCTTCCATCGTCATCCGAATGTAATGGTATGTGTACCTTCCGGTATTACTGCTGTTGAACAACGCGCTGTAGAAGATGCAACAAAACAAGCAGGTGCACGTGAAGCTTATACCATTGAAGAGCCATTCGCAGCTGCGATTGGTGCTGATCTCCCGGTATGGGAACCAACAGGCAGCATGGTTGTTGATATCGGTGGAGGTACTACGGAAGTTGCAGTCATCTCTCTTGGAGGTATTGTAACAAGCCGTTCTGTACGTGTCGCAGGGGATGAAATGGATGAGTCTATCATTCAATACATCAAGCGTCAGTATAACCTTATGATTGGTGAACGTACATCAGAACAGCTCAAAATGGAAGTAGGTTCTGCTCTTCCACTGGATGCAGTAGAGACAATGGAGATTCGTGGTCGTGACCTTGTCACTGGACTGCCTAAGACGATTACCATTACATCTGATGAAATCAGCGAAGCTTTGGCAGACACAGTAGGCTCTATTGTGGAAGCTGTAAAAGTTACACTCGAAAAATGTCCACCGGAACTCGCAGCCGATATTATGGATCGCGGCATTGTTCTAACAGGTGGTGGTGCGCTTCTTCGTAACCTGGACAAGCTTCTTGCTGGAGAAACAGGTATGCCTGTTATTGTAGCTGAGAATCCTTTGGATTGTGTAGCGATCGGTACAGGTAAAGCGCTGGACAATATTCATTTATTCAAATCAAGAAGTAAACGCTAAGCCGCGATAGTTCGTACTTTCAGCCCGCTGGCTGCATCCGCCGCGAGCTGAGCCGGTATGGCCGTAGGTGTTGATGCGATATAGCATCAATGCTCCATTCATTTTTTATGTTGATGCTACTGTTGGGATCGCAAGAAAGTAGAGAACAGGCCTTTGGCCTCGCTACACTTGCTTTCCCTTTTTAAGTAGTAGACATGATTACGAAATAAGGGATGTAAGAGGGTGTTATAACTGTTTAAATGGCTTGGCAACAAAAGATTGTTTATTTTACTTGTTGGTATCATTATTTTTATAGCTCTAATGGGTTTCACTGTGGGGTCAAGAGCAGGACTATCCTTGCCTGAGAAATTCACCAAAGATATGGTTGGATTTGTTCAGCAAATTTTTTATAAACCTGCGTCTTATGTTTCTGGTTTTTTTGAAGATATAGCCAACCTGAAGAGACTTCAGGAAGAAAATGAAATTTTGAAAACAAAAGTTGCACAGTATAAACAGGATTCTGTTAGATACGGTAATCTCGCCGAGACGAACCAACGGCTTCAGGAAGATTTAAAGTTCACAGAAGAACAGAAGAATAGACATAACTATACACTTCGAACTGCACAAGTTATCAGTGTAAATTCTGATCCTAACAACCGAGTACTGAATATCGACATCGGTGAGAACGCAGGAATTAAAGAAGGAATGGCAGTAACCTCCCTTGATGGACTGGTAGGTACAATTAGTCATGTAAGTAACTTTACTGCGACCGTCACTCTTCTTACAGCACTCGACCCAAGCTCAAGCGATGCAAATGCGATTGCAGCCACCGTCGTAGGCAAAGAGAATAATACATTTGGCATGATAGAAAAATTCGATCCTAAAACAGGTTATCTGCAAATGACGAAAATTTCGGAGAGTTCCAACATAGAAGAGGAAGATGTTATTATGTCTTCCGGGATCATAGAAGGTTTTCCGAAGTATATGGTTATTGGCACTGTTAAGGAAATAGAAGTGAGTGAATATGGGTTGGCACAAGTAGCCTACATTGAGCCTGCGGCAAACTTCACTGACTGGAAGGAAGTATTTGTTGTCATTCCTCCGGAGGTAACTCCATAATGGCGGGGCGGAAGCAGGTACTCATCATTCTGTTGTTCTTCCTTTTTGTGCTCGAAGGCACGATTATGCCGTGGATCATTCCGGATGCGTTGCTTCCACGGATAGGTTATAACTTTGTGTATATTGCGATTTTGTTCGTAACGGTATACTATCACAGGCACACCGCATTAGTCCTTGGTATTATATTCGGGTTGCTGCATGACGTTGTTTTTTATGGACACATGATCGGACCGTATTCCTTTTCCATGGGACTAGCTGCATATTTACTGGGTCTTATTTTTAAGTCTCAGCGAACTACGATGCCTGTTATGATGATGGTTGCCATTTTAGGCAGTTTATTGTTCGATACGATTTTGTTTTTTATATATAAACTCTTTCAGCTCAATCATGTTTCCTATGACTGGGCGCTTGTAGAATACATGATACCTACGGTATTTATTCATTTTATATTTGCTCTTATTATCTATGTACCTTTGCGTAAACAGCTGGATAAGCTGTCTCGACATAGATCTCTAAGTAAGGATAAGACGTAATGTTTTTGCATTTTGCAAGGAAAAGAAGGAACTGCTGCGCTTCGGCACGAATGTTTGAGATGGGAGGGACAGGCTTATGACAGTAAAATCGAATCATGTGACGATTAAAGGCATCAAGGACGGCCTGGTTTTTCTGATGGATGACGAGTGTGATTTAGAAGAGCTGCTGAGTGAATTACGATATAAACTGGAGCACAGCCATCAAAATATATTGTCTGGTCCCATTATTCATGTAGATATCAAACTAGGTTCGCGTGTCGTTACCGAAGAGCAGAAAGATGCCATTCTTCAAATTTTGAAAAAGAAAGGCAATCTACTGATCCGTTCCATTGAATCTCCGGATGCCAAGAATGACCTTAACGATGCAAAAGCGATTACGACCATCACTGGCATCATTCGGTCTGGTCAAGTTTTACATCATGAGGGTAACCTTCTATTACTCGGAGACGTAAACCCAGGCGGGACCGTCAGCTGTACGGGGCACATTTTTATTATGGGTGCGCTGCGCGGGATGGCTCATGCCGGAAGTTCTGGTAATGAAGAAGCGATCATTAGCGCGGCACATTTTGCCCCGACTCAACTGCGAATTGCAGAGGTTATCAGCCGTCCTCCGGACGAATGGGAGAAGCGTGAAGCGGGAATGGAGTTTGCTTACTTGCAGAACGGACAAATGCAGATCGACAAAACGAGTAATATCGTTCGTTTGCACCGTGATTTTAACGCGTTTAAAGGGGTGTAGCATACATGGGAGAGGCGATTGTTGTCACTTCAGGGAAAGGCGGCGTTGGAAAAACAACGACATCCGCCAACATAGGCACCGCACTTGCCTTACTCGGCAAGAAGGTATGTCTGGTAGATACAGATATCGGACTTCGCAACCTAGATGTTGTTATGGGCCTTGAGAATCGGATTATATATGATCTGGTAGATGTGGCTGAGGGCCGGTGTAGATTAGGTCAAGCTTTAGTCAAAGACAAACGCTTTGATGAACTATATATGCTTCCTGCTGCACAGACCAAAGATAAAAATTCGATATCCCCCGATCAGGTAAAAGATATCGTGTTAGAACTAAAAAAAGATTTCGAATATGTTATTATCGATTGCCCGGCGGGAATTGAGCAAGGTTTCAAGAATGCGATTGCGGGAGCAGATCAGGCGATTGTAGTAACAACTCCTGAGAATGCAGCTGTACGCGATGCTGATAGGGTTATTGGTCTGCTTGAAAGTTCGCATGTGAAATCTCCTAAGCTTGTGGTCAATCGAATCCGTAATAATATGGTGAAATCAGGCGATATGCTAGATATTGATAGTATTCTTCAAGTGTTAAACATTGACCTTATTGGAATTGTTCCTGATGATGAGCTTGTTATTAAAGCAGCAAACTTAGGTGAACCAACGGTTATGAATCCTGATTCGCAGGCGGCTATTGCGTATCGTAATATAGCAAGACGTATTCTTGGTGATACAGTCCCGCTTATGTTGCTTGAACAGAAAAAAGGTGTGTTTACACGCTTTAAGAAATTTTTTGGAATGGGTTAATTTAATTTATCTATACAAATGAAACAGCTAAACTTATGTTACATGTTTCTTCTTATGTTGTTCATCTTCGTGAGTACTTAAATATCGTGCTGTATTTACGGGATTGGTCTATTTTTGATCGTTCTCGTATTTTTGTCGGCACTGAAATAAATGAGATAAAAACTATTGTTAGCGAATGATTAAAAGGCAATGGAGCTTAAAAGCTCCATTGCTTTTTTTGATATAAAAAGAAGGCTTGTTCATATTCATCTGTTCCTGCTCATAAAATCAAATAGTGGAAGTATACCTCACTAGGAGGACTGAGTTCATGGACATCAAACAAAATATAAAAGAACGAAGAAAAGAACGCATTAGGGAGCTTCTTGAACCCGAGACAAGCCATCTGGAGAAAAATTTGATGGGGCAGGAATTCATAGGACAAGGATTGCAGGAGAAACAGCAGCCTATAGAACAGCCGACAGAGCGGCTTTACCGATATGAACGAACAGATCAGGCAGAAGAAGAACGGGACCCGGAAGTTCTATGGAAAAAGGGATACCGAGGCTGGGGGGAACTTCCTGAAGAAAGTCCTCCCGTCCGTCCGGGACGATTTAGGAGAGGTTTTATAAAAAGGCTTGCTGTCAGTGTCATATTGTTTGGAACAGTTCTAGGTGCATTCAAGTGGGATGCAACTTTTCTACAGCCGGCCAAGCTGTTTATTGCTGACAGTCTTCACCGAGAGATGGATTTCACTGCTGCTACTGTATGGTATACAGATCATTTTGGCGGGGCTCCTTCTTTTCTTCCGATCTTTCAAAATGATGATCCGTCCCCGTTGAAAGTTTCTGCATCGCGTAAATATGTGACTCCGATACAAGGGACCATTGCGCAGCCGTTTGCGATTACAATGAAAGGTATTGAAATTGTTCCCGATTCAGATGGGGGAGGAATTCAACAAGTACAGAGTATGGACGCGGGACGGGTTATTGAAGTGAGCAAGAGTCCCGAGGTAGGAACTACGGTAGTCATTCAGCACACAGCGACACTTACTGGTATCTATGGTCGTCTGGAAGAAACCAGGTTAACCGTCGGTTCATGGGTAGAAGAGGGAGATCTCATAGGTCAAATCTCGGCAAGTACTTCGGAACAGGATCATACTTTTTATTTTGCACTTAAAGAAGGAGACACCTATATTGATCCGACGGAAGTGATATCATTTGATTAATGTGATGGGTGTTCGGCTGTCCATGCATCCGGTATTTGTTCTCTTGATGATGCTGTCCGTTGCCACGGGACAGTTTATTGAACTCATCACTTTATTTGTGATTGTGTTTGTTCATGAATTAGGACACGCATCAGCAGCAGCACTGCTCGGTATCCAGGTAAAGTCTATTCAAATGTTGCCGTTTGGCGGCGTTGCTGTCATTGAGGACAGAGGTGATTTGACGGCGGGAAAAGAAATCCTCATTTCACTAGCCGGACCTCTTCAGAATGTAATTATGATAGGAGCTGCAGTAGGAATGCTCAGCTTACAATGGTGGGATGGGGAGTTTTTGATTTATTTTATTCAGGCGAATGCAATCATTGCCTTGTTTAATCTTCTGCCTATTCTTCCGCTCGATGGAGGAAAAATCGCTCAAGCTTTGATCAGCTTATTTCTTCCTTATTACAAAACACTCGTTATTACTTACAGGCTGAGCATTGTCGCTAGTGTCGTCATGATTCTAATCTCGTTGTCTCCATTCTTAATGAAGGAGTCAGGGAAGATAGAGTTAAACATTCTGCTTATGGGATGTTTTTTACTCTATTCGGGGATCGAAGATTATCGCAATATACCTTACCGATTTGTTCGTTTTTTAGTTAATAGGGATAAGTTGTTTGCTTATCATCTATCATCTGCTAGTCTTGCACAGCCAATAATTTCAATACCTACGAAACCTTTAGATACAATCTTGCGTTTATTTAAGAGAGAGAAATATCATATGATCTATGTCATGAATGCTAAGGGCAAGATCATAGGTGTTCTGCCGGAACAGCGCATTATTGAGTCATATTTCGAGAAAAAGGGGTAATTCATAAAATAAGTGAGCGCGCGATTACTATTATTTTCTTTTTTTAAAAGTCTCTAGAGGTGAAGCCATGAAACAAATGATTGTACACTGCCAACCGAACATAACGCAAATGGCACTTTTGGAGAAAGGCAAGGTAGTTGAGTACGCAGCAGAACGGACAGGGGAACGTGGATTACTTGGTTCTTTTTTTAAAGGACGGGTGGTCAATGTATTACCAGGTATGCAAGCTGCCTTTGTGGATATTGGCCAGAAAAAGAACGCCTTTTTGTACATTGATGATGTATTGCACCCGCATTTGGATAAGCAGTCCGAGGTAAAACCTTTGATTACGGAACTACTTCATGTTGGTCAGGAGATCATTGTGCAGGTCTTCAAAGAACCTGTAGGAGGTAAGGGTGCTAGAGTGACGACACATTACGCACTCCCTGGACGCTACATTGTATATATGCCGCTCGCTGGATACGTCGCTGTCTCCAAGAAAATTGCTAAAGAAAGTGAACGAAATCGGTTAAAGACAATTAGTGAAAAGTGCAGGACTGAGGAAGAAGGCATGATCATTCGGACCGTATCAGAATCGGAAAGTTTGGAATCTATTGATGGCGATTTGATTCAACTCCGTAAACAATGGGAAAGAATTCAGTTCAAAGCAGAGACCAGTAACGCTCCACGCTTACTCCATCAGGACTTAAGTATTGTGCAGCGATTTATACGGGACAGCTATACAGAAGGCGGAGATGAATTTGTCATCGACGATGAACAAAGAGCTAAAGAAGCTGCAGCTTATTTTTTGGAAATGGTATATAGCGAAACTCCAAAAATTCATGTACATCATAGTAATCAAACGGTGTTTGAAGCTTACGGAGTCCAAGAACAGCTTGAGAAAGATTTTAAGCGAAAAGTTTGGCTCGGCGGTGGCGGGTATGTAGTTATCGATCATACGGAAGCTCTGACCGTAATTGATGTCAATACAGGAAAGTATATTGGCGGACGAAACCTTGAGGAGACCGTCACTGCAACTAACCTCCAAGCCGCAGCGGAGATCGCTAGGCTTATTCGCCTTCGGGATATGGGTGGAATTATTATTATTGATTTTATTGATATGGAGAAGGAAGAAAACCGTAGTAGGGTCTTACGGACACTTGAGGTGGAAATTAAGAAAGATCGAACAAAGTCCGTTGTAGTCGGATGGACAAGACTTGGATTACTTGAGCTGACACGCAAAAAAGTGAGAGAAGAAAGCACACTTTTTATCGATTAGAAGGTTTGCAGAAATTATTGATTTTTATAATCGAATCTGTTACAATCACTAAGTATGTGTTTAGTATTCATTGCTGCACATGCTGCAACCGCTCCGATCAGGTTGAAGTACTACACTCCGTATGGACGTGCAGTCACCTGGATTAGGCGAGTCTGAGACATGAGGAGGTGCAAGCAAATGTACGCAATTATTGAAACTGGTGGTAAACAATACAAAGTTCAAGAAGGCGATGTTCTTTTCATCGAGAAATTGAACGCAGCTGATGGTGAAACTGTAACGTTTGACCGTGTTTTGGCTGTTTCCAGTGAAAATGGTTTGACTGCAGGTACACCGGTAGTAGCCGGCGCAACTGTAACAGCGACTGTTGAAAAACATGGTAAAGGTCAAAAGGTTGTTATCTACAAATACAAACCTAAAAAGAACTACCGTGTAAAACAAGGTCATCGTCAACCTTACACTAAAGTAACAATCGGCAAAATCCAAGCGTAAGAGGGTGGAACAGTGATTACTGTACACATTTTTCGTCTTAGTGATGGCAGCATTCGTGGTTTTTCAGTGAAGGGCCATGCGAATTATGCAAAAGCCGGTGAAGATATTGTATGTGCGGGTGTATCTGCCGTAACTGTGGGTGCCGTGAATTCAATTGAAGCCCTTACGGGTGTTCAACTTGATGCGGAAATGGAGCATGGTTTTGTCAGTGCTTATCTTCCTTCCGGAATTCAGGACAATATCTATTCTCAGGTACAGCTGCTGCTTGAATCACTTGTGGTAATGCTGAATTCGATTGTCGATTCATACGGTGAGTATATTCAGATAAAGCAGCACAATAACTAAAGAAGGAGGTAGACTACAATGTTAAAATTGGATCTTCAGTTATTCGCATCCAAAAAAGGGGTAGGTTCCACAAAGAACGGTCGTGATTCCCAGTCTAAACGTCTTGGTGTTAAACGTGCAGACGGTCAGACAGTTAGTGGTGGTAGCATCCTTGTTCGTCAACGTGGAACGAAAATTCATCCAGGTACGAACGTAGGTATCGGTAAAGATGATACTTTGTTTGCGAAAGTGGAAGGCGTTGTTAAATTTGAACGTTTGGGCCGCGATCGCAAAAAAGTGAGCGTCTACCCTGTTGATGTTGCTCCTGTAGCAGCTGCAGTAGAAGCGTAATAAGGCATTTAAGCCTAAGGAGCCTTCGGCATGTTTGCCGAAGGCTTTTTTTATACCGTGTTACTGTCTGATAACTTTGTGTGTGATATACTGCCTGTATAGCCTGAAGGTAAAGGCTAACAAGATTTGATGAACGGGGAGAAGTTATGAATTCTTGGAAAAAAGTTCCCTATGCGGCCTTAACCTCAATTCTATTTCCGTTAGTACTGGTAATCATCTCGAAGAGCTTGATTTCGTGTTTGTTGCTTAGCATATGGATCATTGGTGTCTTTGTATTCATTTGTAAAAGGATGGACAAACAACTTGAGGAACAGCGCAGGCATATTACACAGAGGATGGAGAATGCTGCAATAGCAACATTAAACCATCACAGACATGACTGGATGAATGATCTGCAAGTATTGTATGGATATATTCGTTTGGGAAAAGCCGATAAATTGATACAAGTTGTGGAAAGAATAAAAGAGAGAACTACGGAAGAAAGTAAAATCTCCAAGCTCGGCATATCTTCTCTTGTTTTTTATTTGCAATCGTACAGAACGAGTGGCAGCCCGCTAGAACTTCATATTGAAGTTGAAGAAGGCTTGCGACTGGACACCTTGATTTCTCCCGAGGACGGTGAGATATTGACGGGGGCGATTGCAGATACGGTCAGAGCTTATCAATTCAGTAGCCGATCGTCTTGGGGAGAGATCCGCAAGCTGATGATACTTTTTCATCAGGATCAAGGTGATATCATCGTGCGTTTCGAAGGAGAGAAGGTATCGCCTGAGACCGAAGCTTGGAGTAATTTGTTTACCATAAAGCAAGGTATTAAAGTAAAAGTCAAAGCGGAACAGACCACGGAAGAACATGCATTATTTCAGTTTCGTGTGACTTGCGGTATATGAGGAAGGAGCAGTTATGTTTGTAGATAAAGCGAAGATATATGTAAAAGGCGGCGATGGAGGGGACGGTCTTGTCTCCTTTAGACGTGAGAAGTATGTACCAGAGGGTGGTCCTGCAGGTGGCGATGGAGGAAGAGGCGGCAGCGTTATTTTCCGAGTTGATGAAGGCCTAAGAACACTCATGGACTTTCGTTATCAGCGTCATTTCAAAGCAAAACGCGGAGAAAAAGGTCGTAACAAAAGTCAACACGGTGCCAATGCAGAGGATATGATTGTTCGAATTCCTCCGGGTACAGTTGTTACAGATGAGGATACGGGAGAAATTCTTGCGGACCTGACGCGTCACGGTCAGCAAGTTGTAATTGCTCGTGGTGGTCGCGGAGGACGGGGAAACATCCGTTTTGCAACGGCAAATAATCCAGCTCCAGAACTTGCGGAGAATGGTGAAGAAGGTCAAGAGCGATATATTGTTCTTGAGATGAAAGTAATGGCAGACGTAGGGCTTGTAGGGTTTCCAAGTGTCGGCAAATCCACTTTGCTATCCGTCGTTTCCGGTGCGAAACCGAAAATTGGTGCATACCATTTTACAACAATAACTCCGAATTTAGGTGTGGTTGAAGTAGGAGAAGGACGCAGCTTTGTAATGGCAGATTTGCCTGGTCTAATTGAAGGGGCAAGCGAAGGGATCGGTCTAGGACATGAATTCTTAAGACATGTCGAGCGAACTCGCGTTATTATTCACGTTGTGGATATGAGTGGTTCAGAAGGAAGAGATCCTTTTGAAGATTGGATCAAAATTAATGATGAGCTTCGTCAGTATAATGAAAAACTGATGTCTAGACCACAAATTGTAGCGGCTAACAAGATGGACATGCCTGAATCAGAAGAGAATCTGGCAACCTTTGTGAAGAAAGTTAAAGAAGTTCGTCCAGACATAGAAATTATGCCGATTTCATCTTTAACTAGACAAGGAATCAAAGAACTTCTCTATAAAGCAGCGGATCTTTTGGACGCCATTCCAGAAGAACTAGTTGTAGAAGAAGTCGCTGAGGTAAGTGAGCGTAAAGTCTACAAACTTGAAAAAGCGGAAGACGAAGGATTTACCATTGTCCGTGAGAATGAGATGTTTGTTGTACACAGTGCTAAAATTGAGCGTATGATGAAACGAATGCAGCTTAATTCACATGAGGCCATTATGAAGTTGGCTCGTACTCTTCGTTATATGGGAGTAGATGACGAACTTCGTAAACGTGGTGCAAAAGATGGTACGATCGTTCGTATTTCTGATTTTGAATTTGAGTTTGTTGAGAGCAGCAGTTACTTTTAACCGACGCTAGAAAAACATAATAAAGCGGATATCCTTTTAAAGGGTATCCGCTTTTTTTTACAATCTTCATTCCATCTGTCTATTGCCCTTTTCGTTACTATCCTATATAATGTCCACTATACGAATACAATAGTCTTTGAGGAGAGGACGTTTTGAAAGAGCGTTACTACTTAGTTAGGGAAGATATTTTACCAGAAGCTGTCGTAAAGACCATGCAAGTGAAGCAGTTGCTTGCGACAGGTGAAGTGAAGACAGTGCATGAGGCGGCCGAGCGGGTAGGTCTTAGCCGGAGTGCATTTTATAAATATAAGGACGGAATTCATCTCGTTAATCAGCTAGAGAAAGAAAGGATTGTCACCATTTCTATTGACTTGGAGCACGAATCAGGTATGCTTTCTCAAGTACTGTCTTTAGTGGCAGCATGTGGGGGAAATGTACTTACGATACATCAAAGTCTTCCGCTTCAAGGAAGGGCGAATGTAGTAATCTCTGTGGAAATTTCACATATAACCGAAGAAATCGGCGAAATGTTGGACCAGCTTGAAAATTTGCAGGGAGTGAAACGTACAAGACTGATAGGCCAGGGTTAGAGGAGAAACACTAAATCTTACATTAGGGGATGAAGGATATGAAACCAATTAAAGTAGGTTTGCTTGGTTTAGGGACTGTAGGAACTGGTGTGGTTCGCATCGTGGAAGGGAACCAGGAAGATCTTAGCAGTCAGGTTGGTTCACCGATTGTGATCGAGAAGATTGCTGTTAAGAATACAGAAAAAGCCCGTAATATCAATGTGAATTCCGACAAATTAACAGAAGATCCCTGGGAAGTGATTCGTCACCCGGATATTGACGTCATTGTGGAAGTCATGGGTGGAGTAGATCAAACAAAAGAGTATATTTTAGAAGCGCTTGAGCGAGGAAAGCATATTGTAACCGCCAATAAGGATCTTATGGCACTTTATGGATCGGAAATCTTAGCCAAAGCAGCAGAAAAACGTTGCGACGTATACTATGAGGCTAGTGTGGCCGGCGGAATTCCAATCATTCGTACGTTAATTGAAGGTTTCTCCTCTGATCGTATTACTAAAATCATGGGAATAGTGAATGGAACAACGAATTATATTTTGACAAAAATGAGCCAAGAAGGCGTTTCTTATGAGGAAGTATTAAAAGAAGCACAGGATCTTGGATATGCAGAAGCAGATCCAACTTCTGATGTAGAGGGTCTTGATGCTGCTCGCAAGATGGCGATTCTGGCAACATTAGGATTCCATACGAATGTGGAGCTTCGCGATGTATCTGTCTCTGGAATCTCTTCCGTTACAAAAGAGGATATCAGTTATGCACGGCGCCTTGGTTATGAGATGAAGTTACTTGGTATCGCAGAGCGTCAAGACGACGAAATCACGATTAGTGTTCAACCGACCATGGTGAAGAAACAACATCCGATTGCTTCAGTTAATGGGGTGTTCAATGCCGTTTACGTGCATGGAGAAGCTGTTGGAGACACCATGTTTTACGGAGCAGGAGCAGGAGAAATGCCTACAGCTACTTCTGTTGTAGCTGACCTCGTGTCAGTTATCCGTAACCTCAAGCTAGGTGTCAGCGGACTGAAAGCAATTGCTCCTTACAAAGAGAAAAGACTGATTAGTGATGAAGAAATTAAGTATAAATATTTTATTTTGCTTCATGTGGATGATAAGGCAGGCGTTCTCGCTCAGATCACTCAAATATTTGCTGAGTATAATGTAAGTCTTGCATCCGTCGTACAACAGCCAAATGAATTTAATCCGGATGCAGAGATTATTATCGTGACACATGATGCAAGTAAAGCCAATATGGATAAGGTACAAAAGCATTTTGAGTCGCTTGATGTAATTCGTAAAGTAAAAAGCGTGTACCGCGTAGAAGGCTGAACTCATTAACGGATGACTTGGAGGGGAATTACTAGTTATGAATAACATCGTAAGAGTGAAGGTCCCGGCCAGCACAGCGAATCTAGGCCCAGGCTTTGATTCTTTAGGAATGGCACTCACCTTGTATTCCTATATAGAGATGCAGCAAGCGGAAGAGACTTGTATCGCTTTGCATGGTGAAAACTTGGACGGAATTCCAACGGATAAATCAAACCTAATATATAAAGTAGCACAGAGTGTATTTGAAGAAGCAGGAGTGGATATTCCGGAACTTTCTATATCTATGTATTCTGAGGTCCCGCTTACACGCGGGCTTGGAAGCAGTGCTTCTGCTATTATTGGCGCCCTTGTGGCTGCAAACGAACTTATTGGTTCTCCATTAACAAAGGATCGGTTATTTACGTTAGCTACGCAAATAGAGAAGCATCCCGACAATGTCGGGGCCTCGCTATTCGGTGGTTTTGTTGCTACAGCTTGGGATGGAAACAATGCTCATTATGTGAAGATTGACCCTCCAAAAGAATTAGAGATTTTAGTCGTGATTCCGCATTTTCAGTTATCAACAACCAAAGCGCGTGAAGCATTACCGAAAAGTCTTTCCCTTCAGGATGCGGTCTATAACATTAGCAGATCTTCTCTTTTAGTTGGAGCGGTGGCTGCAGGGCGCTATGATTTGCTCGCTGCTGCAATGAGGGATAGGCTCCATCAGCCTTATCGTGCAGAACTTGTACCTGGAATGGCAGAAATTTTGGAACAAGCCCCTCTTAGAGGTGCTCTTGGCGCATCGCTAAGTGGAGCGGGACCTACTGTGCTTGCACTTGTGCATAGAGAGGAAACTCGGAAGCATGAACTCGAGAACTATATGCTCCAAACGATGAATTCTCATGGTCTTGAGGCAGATACACTATGGCTCCAACCGGATCATAACGGAGTGCAAATAATGACAAAAAAGCACACGGACTCTTTTTTGGACATGGTAAAAGGGGAAGTTAAAGCATGAAACGAGTTGCATTATTGCCAGAAGGCACGGTATCCCATGAAGCGCTCGATTTTTTGTTTGGGGACGAGCCCTATGAAGGAAAACATTACAAATTGATTGCCGACGTATTTCGGTCCACAGACCGGGGTAATAGTAATTACAGTGTTGTTCCGGTGGAGAATACAATAGACGGTTCCGTAAGCCTACATATGGATTGGTTGATACATGAAGTAGACATTCCCATGCAATGTGAGTGGGTATATCCTTCTATTCAGAATTTGATTGGGGATCGATCAGAGTTTTTGAATGACAGAGATGAGCTTGACTTCACACGTATTCGAAAAATCATGTCTCATCCCGTAGCAATCCCGCAATGTCTGCAATTTATCCGTACCTATGCACCTCAAGCAGAACTTGAGAGCGTCGGAAGCACGGCTGAAGCAGCAGAGATTGTGAAGAAAAATCCAGGAAAAGGCTGGGCGGCCATTGCTACACGTCTTGCGGCCCAAAAGCACGGTCTTGATCTAATGGCTGAGCGCGTTACAGATCATGATAATAACTATACTCGGTTTGTATTGATTGGACATGATCCTATTCAGTTGGATAGAGAAGCTGATCATATTAAGACAAGTGTCTTAGTTACTCCACCGGAGGATTTCGCGGGGGCGCTTCATCAGGTCTTATCCGCATTTGCTTGGCGCAAATTAAATTTGTCACGAATTGAATCCAGACCTACGAAGAAAAGATTGGGCAATTATCATTTTTATATTGATGTACTGGAGTCCGTCGATTCTGCATTACTTCCAGCAGCTTTTGCGGAAATTGAGGCACTCGGTTGCCAAGTGCGTGTACTTGGTTCCTACCCTTGTTACATATATAGGGAAGTATAATTCAGGTGCAGGCACTTTCAACTTCTAAATTAAGAAACAGATGATTGTCTTATATAGTCGCGTTGAACCTCATTTAGCAACCTATCTCGAATAGGATTTTTGCTAAATGAGGTTTTTTTTGCAAGAAATGATGTCAATGTGAAAAGTCCTGCATAGGATGAGAGTAACGATAGAAAGGGCGAATGTCATGCCTGAAGATTGTAAGGAGGTTATAAACCTGTGAGAATACACATCGTAAAAGAAGGAGATACCCTGTATTTCTTGTCCAAGAAATATAATGTGTCGCTTGAGAAAATCATCAGTGCGAACCCAGAGATTGCAAACCCCAATCAACTAACCATTGGTACGAAGGTGAAAATCCCTTCTGCCCCCGTTTCGACTAATCCGGGCGGATCAATTCTGCATCAGCACAAGGTAGTTCAAGGAGATTCGTTATGGAAGCTTTCTAAAGCCTGGGGCGTTTCGCTTCAAGATATGATTGCTTCAAATCCGCAGTTAAAGAATCCGAACGCACTGATTGTCGGAGAAACTGTGTTTATTCCATCTGGGTCTAGCAGTGCCCCGAATGTTACAACAACAGAAATTTTACAAGGGGGGACTACGGTCCCGCCAGTAACTGGCATCCAGTCGCATACAGGGAAAAAGAATACCGCTCCTATGCCCAATTATCCGCAGCTTCCAGAACTACCAGAGATGCCGGAAATGCCTGTGCTACCAAAAGCCGATATAACAAAGCCGAAGCCTCCGAAAGCAGAGATCACGAAACCAAAACCGATCCCGCCAAAAGAGGAAACAAAAAAACCTAAGCCTGAACCACCTAAAGAAGAAGTAAAAAAACCAATCGAACCTGCTCCACTACCTGAAGTGAAACCTATAGCTCCTCCACCTACCAAGCCGCTGCCTCTACCTGTACCTAAACCGGAAATGATTAAACCTACACCACTACCTGTTCCAATACCGCCAATGAAAAAACCAGAGTACGAACCTAAGAAGGAAGAGTATTATTCTAAAAAAGAGGATTGCAACAACGAGTACATGAATCCATATCAGAACCCAGTGTATGATAAAGGAATGTACGGGGGAAATGCAGGATACCAAGGATACCAAAACCCGTATCAACAACCAATGGGATATGTAAATGATAAAAAGCAAGGTTATCCTCAGCCGATGCCGTATACCCAGCAGCCGCAGAGTGTTCAGAACACACCTTATCAATCAGGCAAAAGCGGAGATGTAAGTCAGCAACCACATACCACTTATGAACATGGCGGTTACATTGTGAATTATGCTCTTGTTGATGTTCCTTCATATGGAGGAGACTGCGGATGCGGTCATGCTAAACCATTACCATATAGTTATATGCAAGCAGAAGCGGACTGGAAAGCGGCAACAGCCCAAAATGCACAGCCTATGCTACATCCTCAAGCCTACGGTCACAGCCCGCAGTACACGAATTATTTCAGACCGACTGAATACGGAGTTCAACCGCCTTATTATCATCCGAATTACCCGAATGGTTATGGGCAGACGCCATTCCAAGCAGAGACTATCCAAACTAGTGGTCAAAATGGTGCTGAGGTGCAACAGGAACCGATTGTCGATTTAAATGGACTTGATCATCTCCCTATATTAGAAGAGGAGAAGACAGTACAGAAAAACAAAACGATCAGCAAATCGAATAAGGTGAAAAAAGCGTCAGTATCATCGAACAAACGAAACAAAGCATCAAGAGATAATAGTCAAACATCAAGACAAGGTAGAGCACGTAAAGAACGGAGAAACCCATGGATTAAACGATAATAGCCTCAGGAGAAAAGCGGAATTATTCCGCTTTTCTTTTTGTTTATAAAAAAGGGTTGCGCAATTGAAATATCCATGATATATTATAAGTCCTGTCACCGACAGGCGGGAATAAAGAGAAATAGTTTACTAGATTGAAAGAAAAACAAAATCAAAAAAACTATTGACAAGTATCCTGACACATGATATTATATAAGAGTTGCTGATGACGAAAGTTGTTAGCAAGATTGATCTTTGAAAACTGAACAACGAGGAGTTTTACGCAAGTAAAACTCATGAGTGAATTAATACAAAATTCAATTTGTTGGTCATAACAAATTGAACAGAGAACTTTTAGTTCTCGTCAGCATTTTCTAAATGAGCATATCGCTCTTTTCAATAACTTTATTGGAGAGTTTGAT
>NZ_JACSQL010000009.1 GCF_014836635.1 Paenibacillus gallinarum
TTGAAATTGTATTAATTCACTCATGAGTTTTACTTGCGTAAAACTCCTCGTTGTTCAGTTTTCAAAGATCAATCTCGTTAACAACTTTCGCCGTCAACTTTTATATCATATCATGTCCGGTTTAGAAATGCAAGCTTTTTTTTCAAAGTTTATTAACTTCGTTTTATGAAGCATGTTATCCAGTGTCTTGCTTACTGGCTAACTTCTTGGCCGGAATTAGAATATACCATGCTGATATTAATTATGCAAGTCCTTTTTCGTAAAAACTTTTAATTCTATTTAGACTTCTTATTAGATTCGAAAACCCTGCCTTCATACAACTGAAAGCAGGGTTTTTCTATATGATCTATTTTTGTATTAACTCTTTAATGTATAGCTGCCTTTGCGCTACTAGATTAACAATCGTCCCTTCTACTGAAACCATAGGGCGAGTTGGATGATCTCGATCTGTAAAAATGATTTCACCTATTCTGCCATCACTTAAGCGAACGATCGTCCCTTGATGGAACTGTGTAGCTTTTCGAATAAAGATCTGTACAATTCTCGGGTCCAGCTTACCAAATGACTCAAGTAAGATTTGTTCTAATACCAAATAAGGTGATTGCGATTCTTTATATGGCTTATCCAAAGTCATAGCATGAAAGATATCAGCTACAGCTACGATCCTGGAATAGATATGAATTTGCTCTCCTACCAGTTTAAGTGGATAGCCTGATCCGTCTATCTTTTCATGATGCTGCAGGGCAGTTAGTTTAACCCCATCATTAATTGCCTTTACTTGTTTGAGAATATTATATCCGTATGTTGTATGTTTACGTACCTCCTCTTCCTCTAAATCAGATAAGAGATTAGGGCTCATTAATAATGATTGATCAATTTTGCTATTACCTATGTTGTGCAGCAGTCCCGCAAGAGCTACTTGGACCCAATCTTTTGATGGCATCTTACACCACTGAGCTAACAAGTAGGATGTTAAAGCTGTCAGTACTCCATTGTGAAACATATATTCTTCTTTCTTAATAGAAGAAGGTACAAAATAAAGAACTTGGTATTTCTTAATATGTAAAATTAAAATTTCTAGCTGGGTACGAAGCTCAAATATTGGTATATCAAATGTTCCTGCCTCATTAAAAGCTTTTTTTGTAAGTATTATCATCTTATCGTATTCTTCATCAAATGAAGTGAGTTCAGCAGAGCGTACAATTGGTTCAAACTGCTCGTCTTCTTCCTTCTTTTGTTCCATCTCTTGTTTCTTACTATCTTGGGTTGGTGAAGAATTGTTTTGTTTCGTCTGATTACTATCGATATCTACCGTCTGAATAAGGAAAGCACGTAATATATCTAGATCACGCGGAAGTATTACTTTTCCTTTGGGAAGCAGCAACCCCCCTAAAGGTGTATGAACATCTTTAAATAATCTAGCTCCTGGTTTTAAATCGATAATCGACATCAACGCCATTTTACTAACGCTCCGTTCTTATTACTTAGGGATTTTAATATTTTTACATTATATACCTTTTATATCGGTGTGTATATTGGTATTACGAAGATGATTATCGCCCTCTCGCTTGCTTCACATAAAAAAAAGAGCCTCCTATGCAGGAGACTCTTTATTATATTATTCTTCCTCGGATTCCTCTTCTGATTCTACATTGCTCGTGTCTACGTCCGTTTGATCCGTTACAGTCTCTTCTGCATCCGTATCTGTATCAGACATTTCAACTGCTCCAGCAATGTTGCCCTCATCGTCGAATTCACCGTCTTCTTCATCATTCTCTTCAGACTTATCTGTTCGACAAACTGTCGCTACAGAATCATTATCACGAGTATGAATCAACTTAACCCCTTGAGTATAACGTCCCATTGTAGAGACACCTTCCATACTCATTCGAATCAGTGTACCGCTGGTTGTAATAATCATGAGATCCTCTTCTGATTTTACAACTTTGAGGCTCACAACAGGACCGTTTTTCTCCGTAACATTGATCGTCTTGATCCCTTTACCGCCACGAGTCTGAATACGATAGTCACCAACTGGTGTACGCTTACCGTAACCATTAGCCGTAACAATCAGCACTTCCTGATCTGGATCAATGATATCCATACCGATAACCATGTCGTCGGAATCAAGAGTGATCCCCTTCACGCCAGTAGCACTTCTGCCCATGGAGCGAACATCGCTCTCAGAGAAGTGAATAGACATCCCTTGTGCTGTACCCAAGATCATTTCTTGTTTTCCATCCGTAAGTTTTACCTCAATAAGCGAGTCATCTTCACGAAGATGAATAGCAATTAGGCCGCCCTTACGTATGTTTATATAATCCTCAAGCGGTGTCTTTTTCACTACCCCTTGCTTCGTAGCAAAGAACAGGTATTTATCGCTCTCGAACTCTTCAACCTCAATAACGGCATTCACCGTTTCTCCCTGTTCGATCTGAATCAGGTTAATAATTGGGGTTCCTCTTGCTGTACGTCCTAATTCAGGGATCTCGTAAGCTTTGAGTCGGTATACTTTCCCCTTGTCCGTAAAGAACATGAGATAGTTGTGGGTGTTCGATACAAAAAGATGCTCAACAAAATCCTGATCCTTCGTATCCATACCTACAACACCGCGTCCTCCACGTCTCTGAGATCGATAAGTCGATACCGGCAAGCGTTTGATGTACCCAGTATGGGTAATTGTAACGATCACATCTTCACGAGGAATAAGATCCTCATCAAGAATGCTCTCCTCACCAACGGTAATTTCGGTACGACGCTCATCAGCGAACCGATCCTTAATCTCTTGCAGCTCATCACTGATGATTTGAAGAACAAGATGCTCATTCGCCAAAATCTCTTTAAACTCCGTGATTTTAGCTAGAAGCTCATTGTATTCATTCTCGATCTTCTCGCGTTCCAATCCAGTGAGTCGTTGCAGACGCATATCCAAAATTGCCTGCGCTTGATCATGGCTTAATTCGAAACGATTAATCAGGCTTTCTCTTGCTGCATCCGTCGTTGCCGATGCACGAATAAGTGCAATAATCTCGTCGATATGATCAAGAGCGATTCGTAGACCTTCGAGAATATGCGCACGAGCCTCTGCTTTACGCAATTCAAACTCTGTACGGCGGCGAATAACAACAATCTGATGCTGCAAGTAGTGATACAACACTTCGCGCAAATTCAGTATTTTCGGCTCGTTATTTACGATAGCCAGCATGTTGATACCAAAATTAGATTGCATGGAAGTATGCTTGTATAAATTGTTCAGTACTACATTCGGATTTACATCACGGCGAAGTTCAATAACAATCCGCATCCCGCTGCGATCAGATTCATCTCGAAGATCTGTAATACCTTCGATTCTTTTGTCACGAACGAGTTCTGCAATTTTTTCTACAAGTCGAGCCTTATTAACTTGATAAGGAATTTCATGCACAATAATTCGTGCTTTATTATTTACTTCTTCAATTGTTGTTTTGGCCCGCATCGTGACAGAACCACGGCCTGTCTGATAAGCCTGTCTGATACCTGATCTACCTAGGATATATCCCGCAGTCGGGAAGTCAGGGCCATGAATATAATCCATCAGTTCCAGAGAAGTAATCTCTGGATTTTTGATCATAGCTTGTACCCCATCAATAACCTCACCCAAATTATGCGGAGGAATATTGGTAGCCATACCTACGGCTATACCACCTACCCCGTTTACCAGCAGATTCGGATATCTAGCCGGAAGTACGATAGGTTCATGTTCCTCACCATCATAGTTTGGCTGAAAATCAATGGTATCTTTATTGATATCACGAAGCATTTCCATAGCAATCTTGGAAAGACGTGCTTCCGTGTAACGCATAGCCGCCGCCATATCTCCATCAATGGAACCGAAGTTACCGTGTCCATCAACGAGCATATAACGCAGTGAAAAATCTTGAGCCATCCGTACCATTGTTTCATATACAGCAGAGTCACCATGAGGATGGTACTTACCGATAACCTCACCGACGATTCTTGCAGATTTCTTATAAGGTTTATCCGGTGCCATGCCTAGCTCTGACATTGCAAACAAAATACGTCTGTGAACAGGTTTTAGCCCGTCCCTAACATCAGGCAAAGCACGGCTGACGATGATACTCATCGCATAGTCCATAAAGGACTCACGCATCTCCACGCCTATATCACGGTCTTTAATTTGCGAGTTATTTTGATCCGCCATGCTGGACCTCCTTCTAGTCTATCAAAACCACATTGTTAAGCTGTCTTACGTTTAATCTTTATATAACTATAGCCTAACACGACTGTAGTACTTCTAAATCGACATCTATCCTATTACATAAGCCTTTACAAAAAGAGCATTATTAAACCTGCTCTATTTCTATATATCCATGCCGTTCCTAGGGAAGTGCCCTTCCTATTTCACAGCTAAGGAATACATTGTATTAATGCAGATGCCACCATTTCCTACAGGATTTCACCTGAGTCCACAGGAATCGTCATATTCCTCTATTATACCACTGTTTTAAGTCGTTGTCCTATGGATTTCCCTCAGTTCTCTAACGTGTAAATCAATTTTATGTGAATGTGAAAAAGAACGGAGTGTTCACAGTAGAGGAGTGTTTTTGTGAGTATACAGAAAGTCTCGAGTAAGTGGAAAAAGATGAAAGTGCTTCTGAAAGATAAATATATTGCCCCCTTCCATCCTGAAACTAGAAAATATAGTCTTACTGCATTAGAACAGATGTGCCAGATCTACCGAACAGTTTATGTTAAGCCAGAACAGGGTACCCATGGAAAAGGAATTATGAGGATTGAATATACTTCATCATCTGCAGCTACAAACAACACAGATGAGTCAAGCAGTGAAGATGTGACCAAGGCAACGTATAAACTTCATTATGTAAAAAAGAAAGAGCTATACTACTCTATTTCTGACCTGCATAAAGCAATACTTAAACGCACCCAGGGAAAATCTTATCTTGTTCAAAGAGGAATCCCCCTCCTGAAATATCAGCAACGCCCCTTTGACTTACGAGTGATGATTCAGCGTAATTTGAGCGGCAATTGGGAAGCTACAGGAATAATAGGTAAAGTAGCTGCAAAAGGAAAAATTATAACCAATATCAATGGCGGGGGACGCATCGTATCTTTTGAGCAGCTAATGAAGCCCTATCTTACCAAAGCTCAGACTGCCAATTTGAAAAAGGAACTTTTTGTGCTAGGGGTACGTACAGCAAAATGTATGGAAAAGAACTATCCTCGCATTAAAGAAATTGGACTAGATATTGCACTTGATGGTCAAGTTAAACCATGGATTCTTGAAGTGAATACTTCTCCAGGTCTATATGTGTTTGGTTATCTACCCGATAAAAGCATCTATCGTAAAATTAAAAAGTACGCCATTGCCTATGGCAGACTTAAGCCTGCCTCCAAATCAAAAACAACAAAATAGATATTAAAAAAGAGGCCAAACTGGCCTCTTTTTATTTTGATGCTATACATCAAGGTTTTTAACGTATCTAGCATTTTCTTGGATAAATTCACGACGTGGTTCAACATTATCCCCCATAAGGGTGTCAAACATCGTATCAGCTAACATAGCATCGCCAATGGAAACCTTTAACATCGAACGGCTTTCTGGATCCATTGTCGTTTCCCAAAGCTGTGTTGCATTCATCTCTCCAAGACCTTTATAACGTTGCACGTTAACTTTCGCATTTTCGCCGAACTCACGAATAATGGCATCACGTTCTGCTTCTGAACCTGCATAACGGACCGTTTTATTTCGCTCCACTTTGAAAAGCGGCGGCTGAGCGATATATACGTATCCTGCTTCGATAATTTTACGCATATAGCGGTAAAAGAAAGTCAGCAAGAGCGTACGAATATGAGCACCATCGACATCAGCATCTGTCATAATAATGACTTTGTGATAACGTGCTTTTTCAATATCAAAATCGTCGCCAATCCCTGTTCCAAGAGCAGTGATCATAGCGCGAATCTCTGCATTAGACAAAATACGATCAAGTCTTGCTTTCTCTACGTTTAGAATCTTACCACGCAGTGGTAAAATCGCCTGGAAGTGACGATCACGCCCCTGTTTGGCAGATCCACCCGCAGAGTCACCCTCTACAATATAGAGTTCGCTGATAGAAGCATCTTTGGAAGAGCAGTCAGCCAGTTTACCTGGCAAAGAGCTTACTTCTAGTACGCTTTTACGGCGAGTCATCTCTCTTGCTTTCCGGGCCGCTTCACGTGCTCGGGATGCTTGGAGCGCTTTATCTAGAACGCGGCGGGAAGTGGAAGGATTCTCAATCAGGAACTCCTGCAGTTTTTCTGCAAACAAGGATTCGACTATACCGCGAACTTCACTATTTCCAAGTTTCGTTTTGGTCTGTCCTTCAAACTGAGGTTCAGGAATCTTAACCGAGATGATTGCTGTGAGTCCCTCACGTACATCATCACCAGTAAGATTGCTGTTGTTGTCCTTAATAATACCTGTCTTCCGAGCATAATCGTTGACTACACGTGTTAGGGCACTCTTAAAACCAGACTCATGAGTACCGCCTTCATGTGTATTAATGTTATTGGCAAAAGAGTAGATGTTCTCAGCGTAGCTGTCATTGTACTGCAATGCTACTTCCACCTGGATACTTTCTCTCTGTCCTTCTACATAAATCGGCTGCTCATGGAGTACTTCTCTTTTACTGTTCAGGTATTGAACATATTCTTTAATTCCGCCTTCGTAATGAAAAGAGTTAGAAACTCCTGTACGTTCATCGGTAATTCGAAGCCCGATTCCTTTGTTAAGAAATGCAAGTTCACGAATCCGAGTAAGTAGCGTATTGTAATCATATTCCGTCGTTTCTGTAAAAATTTCACTATCAGGATAGAAGGTTGTCGTCGTTCCTGTTTCTTCTGTATCTCCAATTACCTTAACGTCATACTGAGGAACACCTCGTTGATATTCTTGTCTGTAGACGTGCCCATCTCTTTTTACGGTAACCACTACTTTACTCGACAATGCGTTCACGACAGAAATACCTACCCCGTGAAGACCGCCCGATACTTTGTATCCTCCGCCGCCAAATTTACCGCCAGCATGAAGTACGGTCATTACGACCTCAAGCGCTGACTTTTTCATTTTGGCCTGTTCGCTTACGGGAATTCCCCGCCCATTATCAACAACGGTAATGCTGTTATCTTCATGAATGGTAACATCAATCTGATCGCAATAACCCGCTAGTGCTTCGTCGATACTATTGTCCACGACTTCCCACACGAGGTGATGCAAGCCTCTTGCGCTGGTAGAGCCGATATACATCCCTGGACGTTTTCTGACAGCTTCAAGTCCCTCAAGGACCTGAATCTCATCTGCATCGTATGCCGGTTGATTCATAGACATGCCTTTCACCTACTTCTCAAGATTAGAGTGTATCCAAGTGATGCTATATGAGTGTATAAAATAAAAAAACTGACTGCGATATAAAAGTACCGCCTCCTTACTAACGGTTAGCAAGGTGACGATACTCGTGATAATTGCTTTTATATTTCAGATAATACGTTCGCTCTTTTTTTGAGTGTAGCAGAGGATATTGGAGAATAGTAAACCGTGCTTTTCGTTACAACAATCGATTTGGCTTCCTCTTCACCAATCTGTTCGATGTTCTTCTCCTGTTTTGCGTACGTAACATACTGTTTGGAAATCTTCGAAGATTTCTCGATAGAGATATCAAAAATGGCTACGAGTTCAGAAGAGCGGATAATCTTGTCACCGCCCAGGTGAATATACATTGTCCGATCCTCTCCTTAACGTTCCACATGACCAGCGTCAACTTGATAGATGTATGCATCCTTCAGTTTGCTAGTGTTGAGTGTCTCTATGCCTGTTGCGGTAATGAAGGTCTGCACCTTGCTCTGAAATGTTTCGATGAGCTGGGTCTGACGATACGGATCCAGTTCAGAAAGCACATCATCCAGAAGCAAAACAGGATACTCCCCTATTTCTTCCCGGATCAGTTCAATCTCTGCAAGCTTTAGGGATAATGCAGTTGTTCGCTGCTGTCCCTGCGAGCCATAGGTTTGTACTTCACGTCCGTTGATGAAGAAGGATAAGTCATCCCGGTGTGGTCCGGTAAGGGACATCCCCCGCCGAATCTCCTGATCCTTCGTTTGTGATAATTTTATCATAAACCGATCTAATAAGACAGCTTCATCTTCTTCCATAGGGTCTGCAAAGGAGGGGACATAGGCAAGTTCAAGCTTTTCCTTCCCCCCAGTGATCCCCTCGTGAATCGTTTCCGCCCACTTTTGCAGCTTCTTTATGAATTGTTTCCTTTTTTTGACGATTTTAACACCGTGTTCTGCAAGCTGATCATTCCATACGGCCAGCATTACTTGCTGCGACTCGCCTGCGCCATATAATTGCTTGAGCAAATTATTACGCTGAACAAGAATTTTCTGATACTGCTGAAGATGATAAATGTATCCCGGAGCAACCTGACCTATCTCCATGTCAAGGAACCGGCGGCGAACCCCCGGTGTCCCTTTTACAATTTCGAGATCTTCTGGTGCAAACATAACCACATTCAAACTTCCAACAAAATCACTTAGCTTTCGCTGCTCTAGTCCGTTAATCTTCGCTTTCTTCCCTTGTTGGGAAAGAGCAAGTTCAAGCTGAATCTTGCCATACTTTTTATCCACATGTGCACGAATGTTTGCACTGCCAGACTCAAAGCGAATTAATTCCTTATCTTTCGATGTACGGTGACTTTTCGTAAGAGCCAGTGCATAAATGGCTTCAACAAGATTTGTCTTCCCCTGCGCGTTTTGTCCTATGATGAGATTGACTGGACCAAAAGAGTCTAGTTTCAAATACTCATAGTTACGGAATTGTTTTAGTTCGATATCAGTCACAAACACGCTCTATTTCCTCCCTTGCCCCTCGCCCCTTTGAGGAAGCAGCGGGTGTTCACATCCTACTGCTGCCTATGCCTTTGCTTCTACCTCGAATGAGCCTGACCCTTCAACTTCAATCTGATCTCCAGGGTAAAGCTTGCGACCGCGACGTTCTTCAATTTCACCATTCACTTTGATCGCTTGATCTTGAAGAAGTGCTTTTGCCATACCGCCTGTGGGTACACATTCAGACAGCTTAAGAAACTGGTCGAGCTTAATATATTCACTGTGGATAACTATTTTTTTCACGATAAACTTCCTCTCATGTGCATAACTTTTGCCTTAATTGGTTGTACGGTAAGGCAAAATAACATAAAGACTATTGCTGTTGTCTATAGGTTTCAGAATAATCGGACTCATAACTCCTGTAAAGGAAATCATCAGTTCCTCACTTTCAACGACCTTAAGAACATCCAGCATATATTTGGAGTTGAAAGAAATTTTCAGAGGTTCCCCGTTAAATTCTTTGAGCTCTAGTTCCTCACGTACCTTACCAAGTTCAGATGAACTGGACGAAATCTCAATATCCCCGCTTTCAAGTGTCTGCATGCGGACAATATTGGTTTTTTCCTCACGAGACAGCAAATAAGCCCGGTCAATCGATTCGCTTAATTTTTTTGTATTCAAAACCAGTTCTGTTTTAAACGTGGTTGGAATAATTCTAGAAGTATCGGGATAAGTTCCATCCAGGATACGAGTGTAGAATAATACACGGTCGATTTTGAACAAGACTTGATTATCAGCTACGACAATATCGACGAGTGTATTTTGATCAGGCACGATTTTACTGAGTTCATTCAGCGTTTTACCCGAGATGACCACGTTGTGGAATTTAATCTCGTCAGCTCCTTCGATGTGAGCGGAGCGTGTAGCTAGACGGTGACGATCTGTTGCCACAAATTTGAATTCATTATCAGCAAGACTCCAAAGAACCCCTGTCAAAATAGGCGTAGTTTCGTGAGTCGAGATAGAGAACACCGTTTGTTTAATCATATTTTTAAGTAAATCTCCAGGAATAGAGACCGTTTGGTTCTCTTCAATGCTCGGGAGTACTGGGAATTCTTCTGGATCAAGGCCGACCAGCTGAATTTCTGTTGCTCCAGCAGCGATATAAGTGTTGAAGTTTTCTTTCACTTCCATTTTGACTTCTTGAGAAGGCAGCTTCTTAATAATTTCGACAAAAAACTTAGCTGGTAAAACAACACTTCCTGCTTGTTCGACAGAAACTACGTTTTTTCCATCTTCCTCAAGAGGGATAAAGGACTGAATTGAAATATCAGTATCACTTGCCGTAAGTGTAACGCCTTGATAGTTAACGTCAAACTTAATACCGCTGAGGATCGGAATTGTTGTTCTGCTAGAGATCGCTTTAGATACTTGCTGAATGGCATCATTCAGATAACTTTTCATTATGCTGATTTTCATAATTACACTCCTTGGAAAATGAATTCTCTTTTTGAAGAGAGGTTTGAAGTCCTGGAACTTGTGGTGATTAAATGATTCAAAGTTAAAAAGTTGGTTATAAAAAAATCTATACCCGCATAAATTAATTAATCCGTTTTTAAAAAATAGAGACCTTGAAACTAAGCTTTTTTGCAGTTCAAATTGTTGAGCTGAAAGCTTAGTTTATTGGTGTAGTAATCTTTTAAAAAAGAGTAGTAATAGTAATAGGGGCACTGAATATGTGGATAAGTGCCTTAAACGACATAAAATTAAGCCTATCCACATGTGTACAGATTGTGCATAGGCTTTGTACTTGTTCAAGTTGGGTTTTTAACTTTTTCGATAATGCTGTTGATAACTTTAAAGAGTTCTTGATCCGTTTTAATGAGCTGCGAAATCTTCTCGTGAGCATGGATGACCGTAGTATGGTCTCTTCCCCCAAATGCCTCTCCGATCTTCGGTAAAGAATAATCTGTCAGTTCTCTTGAAAGGTACATGGCAATCTGTCTTGGATAAGCAACCGCCTTTGTCCGTTTTCTCGCCTTAAAATCCTCCATCTTCAAGTTGTAGTATTCTCCAACTTTCTGCTGAATATCTTGAATCGTAATAATTTTAGGCCGACTTGACGGAATGATGTCCTTTAGAGCTTCTGCAGCTAAATGGGTTGTGACATCTTGATTAGTTAGAGAAGAGTAGGCTACCACACGTATTAGTGCTCCTTCAAGTTCTCTAATGTTTGTATCAATTTGATTCGCAATATACATCATTGCTTCGTTTGGAATATCCAGGTTTTCTGCTCTCGCCTTTTTGCGTAAAATAGCGATTCTTGTCTCCAAATCCGGAGGCTGAATATCCGTAATAAGTCCCCATTCAAATCTTGAACGCAATCGTTCTTCGAGTGTTGGGATCTCTTTTGGAGGCCGGTCACTTGAAATAATGATTTGCTTACGTTCTTCATGCAGTGCATTGAACGTATGGAAAAACTCTTCTTGTGTTGATTCTTTCCCAGCTAAAAACTGAATATCATCGATCAGCAATATGTCTACGTTACGGTATTTATTCCGAAAATTCTCACCACGGTTATCGCGGATGGAATTAATGAATTCATTCGTGAATTTCTCCGAGGAGAGGTAAACAACCTTACTACTGGGGTTGTGCTCCAAAATGTAGTGCCCAATGGCATGCATGAGGTGTGTCTTGCCGAGTCCAACTCCACCATATAGGAAGAGAGGATTGTACGCTTTGGCCGGTGCTTCTGCTACGGCAAGTGAGGCTGCGTGTGCAAACCTATTGCCAGGGCCAATGACAAACGTGTCAAAAGTGTACTTCGGATTAAGCATGTGAGACACAGCTTCCTCATGAGTTACAGGAGGAGGAGTGAATACTTGCTGCGGATCCGGCTCAGCCGTCTTGTCTTCTTCTATAACAAATTTTACGTCCACTTGCTTTCCGAGCAGTTCGTATACAGTCGAACCGACAAGTTTCGTATAGCGGCTTTCCAGCCATTCTACGGCAAAGGTGGTTGGCGCTGAAATAACAATAGTTCGGTCAGTCAGTTTCGTTGCCTTCGTTGCTTTAAACCAAGTGTCGTAGCTAGGCTTGCTTAGCTTCGTTTGTATAATCGATAGTATTTGCTGCCATAATTCGGAAGTATGGCTGTCCACAGACTGTCACTCCTTTTAATCTTCCAAATGTGGCCCAGTGCCATGAGTGGAATGTCGAAAAAAAATTTATATTGTAGAATTTATCCCCAATGTCCATAGGACGCTAAACAAAAAAAGAAGGAACAACGGAAAATTGTTCACAACTTTATCCACAGGCTGTTGATAATATTATGGATTGAAACAACTATTCACATCCAAAAGCAATATAATCATAGCAAAAGAAGTCTTATATTTCAACGTATCTCAGGATTTTATCCACAAATTCAATAACTTGTGTATAATTTTTAATCACAACACTACATATTGTTTATAAATTGTTTAGTTTTCGACAAGAACACTAAAAATCTGAAATCATTTATTCACAGGTTATACTTATGAATTATCAGTTGATGTTGGATAAGAGGGAAGATTGAGAATCGCGTGAGACTTCTTTTTTCTGTGGATAACTGAAAAACGTAATAAATGTGATTGTAAATGAGGGAAAAGTTGATCTTAATTAGCAACAATAATCGTGGAGCTGATTTATTTATGAACAGACCAAAAAAAGCCGGTCAAAATGACCGGCTCTTCGATTTTTCTATAAATAAAGGAGAACTTACCTGGTAGTAGAGATGTATTTACGCTGAAACTTGGCCAGGTCTTCATACTCTTCTGAAAGCTTACGAGAGATGCGGATAAAAATCGGAAGCAGCTCTTGATAGATGTCGACTTGATCTTGGTTAGGAGAATGCGCATGTGTTGTTCCAACCATGCTCGAAACAACTTCTAGGGAATCTGCATGACCTGTTGCATATAGTCCAAGTACCACCGCACCTAGACAAGAGCTTTCGAAGCTCTCGGGCACAACCACTTCCTGATCAAAAATATCGGCCATCATTTGCCGCCAAAGCGGAGAACGAGCAAATCCACCAGTGGCTAAAATTCGGCTTGGTTGTCCCATTTGTTCTTTCATGGCAAGCAGAACGGTATACAGATTGAAAATAACACCTTCTAATACAGCGCGAATCATGTGTTCTTTTTTATGTTGCAGCGTAAGACCGAAGAAAGATCCTTTTGCATCTGGATTCCACAGGGGAGCTCTTTCACCTGATAAATAGGGGTGGAAAAGGAGTCCGTCTGCTCCTGGAGCTACTCGCTCAGCAATACGGGTGAGTACATCATAGGAGCTGATTCCGAGTCTTTTCGCCGTTTCTACTTCTGACGCTGCCATTTCATCACGTACCCAACGGAAGATCATCCCCCCGTTATTCACGGGTCCTCCAACAACCCAGTGATTCTCAGTTAAGGCATAGCAGAAGGTACGGCCCTTTACATCTGTAACCGGCTTATCTACAACCGTACGGATCGCACCGCTTGTACCGATCGTAGCAGCAACTTCTCCCGGGTGGATTGCCCCTACACCTAGATTGGAAAGTACTCCATCACTTGCCCCTACAACAAATGGGGTAGAAGGGTTTAGCCCCATCTCTTTTGCATAATAAGGATCAATTCCTGTCAGCACATGTGTAGTGGGAACAAGCTGAGATAATTGTTCTGGAGTTATGCCGGCTACTTCAAGTGCTTCTTGATCCCAATCTAGCTGCTGCAAATTAAACAGTCCGGTAGCGGAAGCAATAGAATGGTCTACAACATATTGATTGAACAGTCTTAAAGTGACATATTCCCGAATCGATATGAATTTGGCTGCTTGATCAAAAATATTTTTTTGGTCATTTCTTAGCCAGATGAGCTTAGATAAAGGAGACATAGGATGAATTGGTGTTCCTGTTCTGCGATATATTTCATGTCCATTTTGTTCTTCTTTTAATCTCCGTGCCCAAACATTACTTCGATTATCTGCCCATGTAATACATGGTGTCAGAGGAAGTCCGCTTGCATCCATAGCAATTAGGCTGTGCATAGCAGAGCTAAAAGAGGCGAACAAAACCTGCTCTGGTAAGATCCCGCTTTCTGACATCACCGCTTTGACCGTATGGATTACAGCAGACATGATTTCATCTGGATTCTGAACAGCCGAATCAGGAACAGGCGTGAGAAGAGGGTACTCTTCACTCGCCTTTGCTACGACCATTCCATTTTTCTCAAAAAGCACTGCTTTCGTACTTGTCGTTCCAATATCAATGCCGATCATATAGGATTTCATATTTGGAAGCCTTCTTTCTATAAGCTGTTACCTTTAGATAAAGGTAAGTGTAGCAATTAAATAACGATACTTAGCAATAAAATTAGGACAAGCGCGACGACAGAAAGTAAACTTTCCATGACAGACCATGTCTTGAGAGTTTGAGGCACCGTCATATTGAAAAATTCTTTAATCATCCAGAATCCCGCATCATTCACATGGGAAAGGAAAACAGATCCTGCTCCGGTTGCAAGAACCACAAGTTCTACACTTGCACCTGGTGAAAGTGCGAGGACAGGAGCAACAATACCGGCAGCAGTTGTCATCGCGACAGTAGCTGATCCTGTTGCTACACGAATTAGAGCGGCAACAAGCCAAGCGAATAATATAATATTGATATTCATACTTGTAGCGAGTTCTGCAATGGCTGCACCGACACCACTATTAATAAGTACTTGTTTAAAAGCACCGCCGGCACCGATGATCAGAATAATACTTGCAGTCGGTGCAAGACATTCACTTGTGAACTTGGAAATTTCACTTTTATTAAATCCCCGAGCAAACCCAAGAGAAAAGAGAGCAAATACGACAGAAATAAGAAGGGCGATAACCTCATTACCAATAAACTCTAGAAAATGAGAGAAACCATTAACACCTTCCGGATCTACAATTAGTGCGATTGATCCAGCCAGCATAAGGATAACAGGCAGTAAAATAGTAAGCAATGTAATACCGAAACCAGGTAGTTCGCGTTCGCTTTTTAATGAAAATTGTTCTGCAAGTTCAGTTGGCGGCGCTACATCGACTCTCTTGCTAATAAAGTTAGCAAATACAGGACCAGCAATAGCTGCAGTTGGCAGTCCCACTAAGAGAGAATACATAATGGTTTGACCTAAGTTAGCACCGAATGCCTCAATAGCAATCATAGGTGCAGGGTGAGGAGGAACAAGTCCATGCACAGTAGAAAGACCCGCCAAAATTGGGATTCCGATTTTCAGGATAGATAAACCTGTTTTTCTTGCTACCGTGAATACAATTGGGATAAGAAGAATCAGACCAACTTCAAAAAATACAGGAATACCAACAATAAAACCAACAATCATCATGGCCCAGTGGACCCGTTTCAATCCAAAACGGTCAACGAGAGTAGTGGCAATTCGTTCTGCCCCGCCAGACTCTGCCATCATTTTACCTAGCATTGTACCCAGCCCAATAACGATTGCAATCGTGCCGAGTGTTCCGCCAACTCCGCTTGTAATGGATGTTACAACATCCTCCGTATTCATGCCTGTGAGTAGACCCAAAATTAATGCGGCAATCAGGAGTGATACAAACGGATTCCATCTGTATTTGGAAATAAGTATAACTAAAAATACGATAGTGAGAAGAGTCCAAACCAGCATTGTTGCTGTATGACTAAGGCCAAAGATACTTTCCATGATGAATGTTCTCCTTTTTGTTGTGATATATGTAGAGGGGGAAACCTCTATTCAGAAAATAAATACGCTTACAAGAACAACTGTCTTTCGGTAAATCTCCAATTTGTATACTTGTCGACAACTTTCAGGAGAGAAAAAGCACATATTTTGCACCTATCTCTTGGATATAAACTACATTAAAAAACGCCATGGTTTAAAAAGTTTTATGAAGTGTTTGCCGTGAATCTGAAAAGTAGATTCTTACCTCATTCGCTACGATCTCGGGATCCTTAGATGCCAGACCTTTCATTAACTTATGGTGCTTTTCAATGACAGCTTGGATACGTTCTTCGCCATGGGAGAAAATCTCTTCGGTTGTAAGTAAAAGTAACGTCATAATAATCTGCCGAATACTTTTCCAAAGATGTAGAATTCGAGTATGATTTGCTTCGATAATAATCGTCTCATGGAACTGGAAATCGAGATAAGCAAATTCAATAAAGTCCGAATGTCTCATTGAAAGTTCCATCTTATCGATGATTTGCTGTAGTTTTGTTAACAGATCATAAGGCAGTTGCTTGGCCAAATTCTCTTGAACGAAACTTTCAATTAGATACCTTACATCATAAAGCTCGTCCTTATCTTTTGAGCTAAGTCCAAGAACGACGGCACCCATCCGCTCTAAGCTAATTAAACCCTCATTTGAAAGCGCTTTAAAAGCTTCTCTTACGGGGGAACGACTGCTGTTAAACTGAGCAGCTATTTTATTCTCGGATAAGATTTCTCCCTTTGGGATCGTACCATCAATAATTTGTAAACGTAAATCGCTTACAATTAACTCCCCTAAAGAACTGCCTTGCAGCCAAGCAGAAGGATAACGCATCATATAACTCTCCTATTCATACACTACACTCTTTATCTTCATGATAACGAACGATAGTGTTAGTCGGCAATAAATGAGGAAAACTTCATCCGTGTATACTTGTATACAAGTTATTGTTACAACTATCGTACCTCAACTGTGAACATTTTGTAAACGGTTGAATAGAGAAATACTTCTAGCCGATGTCCATGTATAGCTATATACATATAAACATAAGGAACAAATTGAAACACTTTTATAAAATAGAAGAATCAGATTTTTACTGGATGTTAAACTCAGTTATATAGTAGAAGAGAAAATATAAAAAGAATTTAATTCGCTATCCACATGTGTATAACTCGTAGAAGAGCATCAATTTATTAAAAATGTGGACAAATGAATCAAAAGATATGAAATTGGGATATAATGTAGTTCAGTTGACTTTTTGACTTGTACATGGTTAAATATATAAAGGCATTTTCTGTGTTGATGAAAATGATTAAATTAAGATATCGTTATAGATTGCGCTATGCAAATAAACAGTTTATATGTACTACTAGGTAGTTCAATCTGTACAGGATTCCTTTTAAGGGGGTGCAATACATGAGACCAACATTTAGACCGAATGTTAGCAAACGTAAGAAGAACCATGGTTTCCGGAAAAGAATGAGCACGAAAAACGGCCGTAAAGTTCTGGCAGCCCGCCGTCTTAAAGGCAGAAAAGTACTCAGTGCGTAATGCGTGCATGAAGACCACTACGGTGGTCTTTTTTTCTTAAACAAGAAATTTCTATTTTAAATAGGGGAGCGTTTATAGCTTCCTACGATCGTCCATACTTAATTTTAGGATGTAACAATGCGTTTATTATGACAGACGCGTCTTAGCAAGGAGAAGAGATCATTGCATAAAAGATTACGTTTACGAAACCGTGCCGACTTTAGTCGCGTATACCGTTATGGTAAGTCTCAAGCAAACTATCAGTTTGTGGTATATGGATTGCGTCGCAAGGATGTCGAGCAGTTTCGTGTCGGCGTATCTTGCAGCAAAAAAATAGGGAATGCGGTTGTCCGCAATCGCATGCGAAGAATGATTAAAGAAATTATTCGACATCATGAAACCGAAATTGTTGAGAATATGGATCTCATATTTATCGTAAGAAAGGGAGCAGTTTCGATGAGCTACAAAGAGATGGAGAAAAGTCTACTTCATGTCTTGCGTAAAGCTTCGCTGCTCAAGGCAGAAAGACGCTCGAATTAGCGTTTCTTTGTTCTTCTACTTATGGTATTATTTACGGTGGAATGGATAGGTTAAGAGAGGGGTTATCAAGTGTCTCGACTCAAGTCATTGAAGGGGAAAAAGTGGATTCTCCTGATCGCTGTTATTGCTTTAGTTGCTGTACTATCGGGTTGTACATCTGCTAATACAACTCATGTTACCACAGAAGACCTCAAAAACAGTGGATCCTTTTGGAAAAGTAACGTTGTTTATTGGTTCTCATTATCTTTAGACTCATTAGCTAAGCTGTTTGGTGGAGAATATGGATTGGCAATTCTCGTACTGGTAATTATCGTTCGTACGTTAATCCTTCCACTTACTATTAAACAAGTTAAAAGTTCAAGAAACATGCAAAAGATTCAACCGCTTATTAAGGAAATCCAAACGAAATATAAGGATACCCCTGAAAAAATTCAAGCGGAAACGATGAAGCTATTCCAAGAGCATAAAGTCAATCCGATGGCGGGTTGTTTGCCTCTGATTATCCAGATGCCTATTTATATCGCTCTTTATAACTCGATTCTCTATAACTCAAATATTAATCAGCACACTTTCTTATGGATGGAACTTGGTTCCCCAGATAAATTGTTTATACTTCCTGTGCTTGTTGCTGTATCTATGTTCTTCCAAACATGGTACATGATGAAGCAAAATCCGTCGCAACAACAAGGACCTATGCAGTTTATGCTTTGGGTATACCCAATCTTGATGTTTATCATGTCCTACCAGTTTGCTTCGGCTTTGCCGCTCTACTGGTTCTACTCAAACATCTATACCATCATTCAAAACTTCTTCCTCTATCGCAACAACGACAAGCTTGTAGCTGCTACAAATGTTCAGGGAACAAAAAGCTCCTCTAAAAAGGGACAAGCTGGAATCGTAACTACGAACGGTGTAGGATCTCAAGCGAAGAAGAAAAAGAAAAAGAAGAAGAAATAATATAAATAAATAATGTATTGTCCGGTTTATCAGATCAGTAAGTGGCGAAGGAGGCACGGCGTTCCATATGACCACCGTCATTGTGACAGGTAAAACGATAGAAGATGCTGTAGATCAAGGTCTGGCACAACTTGGTGTCAGTCGAGATTGGGTTACGTTAAACGTCTTAGAACAGCCATCCAGAGGTTTTTTAGGTCTCATTGGTGTTAAGCCAGCCAAAGTAGAATTGACTCTTAAGCCAAAACAGGCAGAAGAATCTTTTCAAAACGAGCCCGATTCTGCTCTGATCCGTACCTCTGAGCTTACATCTTCAAGATCGACTGAGCTAGATACTAATATATCTAATGATGTAGATCCATATGTTGAAGCGAGCAATTTTGTGAAAGAAGCAGCTGCGGGTATGGGTCTTGATGTTGAGATTGAGATGAAAAAAAGCAGGGATGGTAAGATATTTAATATTACCGGAGAAGACCTTGGTCTTATTATTGGACGTAGAGGCCAGACTTTAGACGCTTTGCAATATTTAACGAATATTGTGGCAAACAAACACTCAAGTAGTTTCGTACGGATTATTCTCGATGCGGAGAACTTTAGATTAAGACGCCGCAAGACATTAGAAGAACTTGCAGACCGATTAGCTTCACAGGTGATTCGCACGGGAAAAGAAGTCGTGCTTGAACCCATGCCTTCCCAGGAGCGCAAAGTGATTCATGCAAAACTTCAGAATCATCGTCAGGTGAATACAATTAGCAAGGGCGAAGAGCCTAACCGTAGAGTGGTTATTACACTTAAATAAGCTTAATGTGATTTTATGCGATTACGCAATGGCTTCCTGCTTCATGCAGAAGCCATTGCTTTTTTCGTAATCAGGGTAGGTAGCGTATATCAATTTCATAACTCATTAAAACGATAAATTTGTAACTATATATAGACAAATAAAACCATTTCGATCTATATATAGTCCTGATTAAAGCAACCAAAGGTATTATGAAATTGATTCAGTTAATAATGAATATAACAGTCTTGATAACTTGAATATAGATCGTAAGCATGGATAAGGGAAGGTGAACATAGGTGATTAGTGATACAATAGCAGCCATTTCAACAGCTGTAGGCGAAGCGGGGATTGCTGTCATTCGAGTAAGTGGTCCAGATGCAATCAAAGAGGTAGGTAAGATTGTAAAAAGCAAAACACCACTGGAACAAGCGGAATCTCATACGGTTCATTATGGACATATTATCAATCCACAGACAGAAGAAAAGGTGGAAGAGGTACTTGTCACAGTGATGAGAGCCCCACGATCCTTCACAACGGAGGATGTTGTAGAGATTAGCTCGCACGGTGGTGTTATTTCAGTTAAACGGATTATGGATTTACTGCTTATGCTCGATATCCGAGTAGCAGAACCAGGCGAGTTTACCAAAAGAGCTTTTCTGAACGGGAGAATTGATTTATCTCAGGCCGAAGGTGTTATGGATCTCATTCGTTCAAAATCAGATCGTGCTTTTTCTGTTGCTTTGAAACAAGTGGGAGGAGTTCTCTCTACAAAGATACGCGATCTTCGTTATACACTTGTGGAAACAATGGCACATATTGAAGTGAATATTGATTATCCAGAGCATGATGTAGAATCACTTACTTCTGAATTCATTAAAGAAAAATCGTCTCATGTTATGAGTGAAATTGATAAGCTGCTAAAAACAGCAGAACAAGGGAAAATACTAAGAGAAGGAATTACAACAGCCATCGTTGGAAGACCCAATGTAGGTAAATCTTCTCTCCTTAATACACTGGCCCAAGATAACCGTGCGATTGTCACAGATATTCCAGGGACAACTCGCGATGTCATTGAAGAGTTTGTGACCATTAATAATATTCCATTAAAACTGTTGGACACTGCTGGTATTCGGGAAACTATGGATGTTGTTGAGAAGATTGGTGTGGAACGATCTCGTACTGCTTTTACGGAAGCAGATCTGATTTTAATGGTAGTCAATGCGGGAGAACCGCTTCATGAGGATGAACTTGAACTTCTGGAGCAGATTAAAGGCAGACAGGCCATAGTTATTTTAAATAAAATGGACTTACCAACAAAAATTGATCGGGACATTTTAGAACGATATATTGATCCAGAATTAATCGTACCGATGTCTGTAAAAGCGGAAGAAGGCATTGACCTGCTTGAAGAAGCTATTTCAAAATTATTTTTTAGCGGGCAATTGGAATCGGCAGATCTAACTTATGTAAGTAATGTACGCCATATCTCTCTTCTGAAAAAGGCGAAGCAATCTTTACAGGATGCTTATGATGCTGCTGAACAGTTTGTTCCGATTGATATGATCCAAATTGATGTGAGATTAGCTTGGGAGCAGCTCGGTGAAATCGTTGGGGATACTGCGCATGATGCTCTAATCGATCAGATTTTCTCTCAGTTCTGTTTAGGGAAATAAGGAAGATATTTTTAGACTCACGGGATTTAATTCGAGCATTATCATTCCAAATGATTTGAATCAACTCTTATGGAATCCCTGTATTTTTTGATATAATGAAGTTTAGTGCTTTGTATAAGCACTCGGAAATGAACTTGATAAGAAATCTAGAACAGCAAGGTTCTGATTTCGTTTCAATACAGTAGTACAAATTACGGGGAGTAATCCCTGAAACAAGGAGGAAGATACGATGGGATTTGATGGCGGTACATTCGATGTTATTGTCGTTGGTGCAGGTCATGCTGGTGTCGAATCAGCTCTTGCCGCCGCTCGTATGGGCTGCAAAACGCTGATGGTCACTATTAATCTGGATATGGTCGCATTTATGCCATGTAATCCATCGATCGGGGGACCAGCAAAAGGTCATGTAGTTCGTGAAATCGATGCACTAGGTGGAGAAATGGGCCGTAATACTGACCGGACATTCATTCAGATGAGAATGCTCAATACAGGTAAAGGCCCAGCGGTACATGCACTTCGAGCGCAGGCAGATAAATTCTCTTACCAGCACACCATGAAAGAAACGATGGAAATGGAACCGAATCTTACGATGCGCCAAGGCATGGTAGAGCGTTTAATCGTGGAAAACGGAGAGTGTGTCGGTGTCGTTACACAGACAGGATCAGAATACCGTGCTAAATCAGTTGTACTTACAACAGGAACCTATTTACGCGGTAAAGTAATTATGGGTGAACTGATGTATGAGAGCGGGCCAAACAATCAGCAGCCTTCAATTAAGTTATCTGATCATCTTAAAGAGCTTGGTTTTGAACTTGTACGTTTCAAGACAGGGACTCCACCTCGTGTGCATAAGGATACCATCGATTTCAGTAAAACAGAAATTCAACCAGGAGACGATATTCCTAAGTTTTTCTCCTATGAGACGGAAAGCTCAGACAATGAACAATTGCCATGCTGGTTAACGTATACTTCTGCTGAAACACATCAGATTATTACTGATAACCTGCATCGTGCTCCGATGTTCTCGGGTGTGATTGAAGGTACGGGACCACGTTATTGTCCTTCCATTGAAGACAAGATTGTTCGTTTTAGTGATAAACCAAAACATCAAATTTTCCTAGAACCCGAAGGAAAAAACACAAAAGAATATTATGTTCAAGGTTTGTCTACCAGCTTACCTGAAGATGTACAATTAGAAGTATTGCGCTCGGTTCCGGGGCTTGAGAATGTACAAATGATGCGTAACGGCTATGCAATCGAATATGATGCAATGGTACCTACGCAACTTCTTCCATCTCTTGAGACCAAGCGTCTTCCAGGTCTGTTCACTGCAGGACAGATTAACGGAACTTCTGGTTATGAAGAAGCAGCTGGCCAAGGAATTATGGCTGGAATCAATGCAGCCCGTAAAGCACAAGGAAAAGAAGCGGTTGTTCTAGATCGTTCGCAAGGGTATATCGGTGTTCTTATTGATGATCTGGTGACGAAAGGTACGAATGAGCCATACCGTCTACTTACTTCGCGGGCTGAGTATCGACTGCTTTTGCGTCATGACAATGCAGACATGAGACTTACTCCACTTGGACACGAGATTGGTCTTGTGTCAGATGAACGTTATGCTAAATTCCTTAATAAAAAGGAAAAAGTAGAACAGGAGATTGAACGTCTGCGCACTACTCGTACTCGTCCATCAGAAGTGAATGAACTTCTTGCAAGTATAGAGTCAACTCCTTTGCAAGATGGAATTTCCCTTCTTACGTTAATGAGACGCCCTGAAGTGAATTATTCATTTATCGAGAGAATCTCCCCTTCTCCTTATGATTTAAATGAGGAGATGAAGGAACAGGTTGAAATCCAAATTAAGTATGCGGGTTATATTGAGAAGCAACTCACTCATGTAGAACGTCTGCTGAAAATGGAGAAAAAGAAAATTCCAGATACCATCAACTACAATGAGATTCATGGTCTGGCAATGGAAGCAAAACAAAAGCTAGAAAAAATTCGTCCAATTTCTATCGGTCAAGCTTCCCGGATCTCGGGTGTAACACCGGCAGATATTTCGATATTGCTCGTTTATTTGGAACATTATAATCGGGTTACTGCATCTAGGGGGTAACAATGGATCATATACAGAAAGAATTGCAAGAACGCTTAGCAAAACATCAAATTGAGCTAGACGAGAAGCAGTTAGACCAATTTGAGATTTATTATAAAGAGCTCGTATCTTGGAATGAGAAAATGAATCTAACCGGTATCACGGAAAGAGAGCAAGTATATACAAAACACTTTTATGATTCTGTCTCACTTGCTTTCTATGTAGGGATGGATAAAGTGAATACGATTGCGGATATCGGGTCTGGAGCTGGTTTCCCTGGTATTCCGCTAAAGATTTGTTTTCCTCATTTGAAGCTAACGATTATTGATTCTTTGAATAAACGAATTAATTTTTTACAGCATCTTGTTAACGCTCTTGGACTTGAAGGTGTGGAGCTTATTCATGGGCGAGCCGAAGAAATCGGAAGACGCGCAGGTTACCGGGATCATTATGATCTAGTTACTGCACGTGCTGTTGCCAGGCTTGCGGTACTTAATGAATTTTGTTTACCATTTGTTCGTAAAGACGGAATTTTCGCTGCAATGAAGGGTAGCGATCCTACCGCAGAATTGACAGAAGCGGCATACAGTTTAAAGGAGTTAAAAGGTAAACTCATAGAGACTCATGCTTTCCAACTACCCGTGGAAGAGTCAGCAAGGCATATGATTTTAATCCGTAAGACAGCAAACACGCCGAAGATGTATCCTAGAAAACCAGGAACACCATTAAAGACACCACTTGTTAAATAAGATAAAGGGAATGTTTCACGTGAAACATTCCCTTTTTTTGTTTTTCCTTAAGCAATCTACCTATCTCAAAAGAAGAAATAAATGTGAAATTTATCTGTATAAAAACACGGTTGAAAATCAATAAATACGATGAAAATAGTAGAAGTCAATTTTCCTTAAAATGAGATAAAATTCACTCTCAAACAATAGGATTATGGAAGAAAAAGTGATAGAATAGAGGAAGTAGTTTCTTCGTACAGAATGAGTCTAATCGTCATAGAACATAATCCTATACATAAAGAAGACGGCTTAGCCTAGGTGCAACACGGAATCGAAGAGAGAACAGTCAATGAAGTGTCTAAAGTGGCACTATTTTGAATTTAGGTGGTAATCTACGGAATGAAAGAACAATTTTCGAAGTTGTTTGGTTTGACGGAACGCAGTAACGGGGAAGAAGTAAAACAAATTGCAATCGACGAAATTGTGAGCAGCCCGTATCAGCCCCGTACGATTTTTGATGACGAGAAGATTGAAGAGTTATGCCAAACGATTAAAACACATGGTGTTATTCAGCCGATTGTAGTCCGCGTTCGGAACGGCCAATATGAACTTATTGCTGGGGAAAGACGCTGGCGTGCTGTTAAGAAGCTTGGTATGGCACATATTCCTGCAATTGTTCGTGAATTTAATGATTCCCAAGCAGCTTCAATAGCGCTTATCGAAAATCTACAGCGCGAAGGGCTTACAGCGATTGAAGAAGCAGTAGCCTATCAAAAGCTGATTGATCTGCACCAATTAACACAAGAAAGTCTGGCGCAGCGCCTTGGCAAAAGCCAATCCACAATAGCAAACAAAATTCGCTTGCTGCATTTACCTGAAGAAGTGAAAATGGCTCTTATGGAACGGAAGATATCAGAGCGACATGCGAGGGCATTACTTTCCTTAGATAGTCTGGAAATTCAATTAAAAATTCTCGAAGAAATCATCACAAAAGAATTGAACGTAAAACAAACGGAAGCAAGGGTCGCTTTTTACAAGGAATCTTCCAAGATCAAGAAGTCGAAACGAGTTTCTTTTACAAAAGATGTTAGACTTGCTTTGAACACAATTAGACAATCCATTGATATGGTGTCAGACTCGGGTCTAGACATCAAAACAAAAGAATCTGATCATGAAGATCATTATGAAATAGTAATACAAATTCCGAAACGTAAATAATGAACATACAGCGGCTCAAGTGCCGCTTTTTCTATCTAGTTCATTCTAACTTTTCCGCCGACTATCTATTATCTCGTACCCCTAAGGAATGACTCCTATACTGAGGTGAACAAAGTGTCAAAGATTATTGCCGTAGCAAACCAGAAGGGCGGAGTAGGAAAAACAACGTCCTCTGTTAATCTGGGTGCAGGATTGGCTTCACTTGGCAAGCGTGTACTTCTTGTAGATATAGATCCCCAAGGCAACACAACAAGCGGTGTGGGTATTAATAAAGCAGATGTTGCTTACTGTATTTACGATGTGCTCATTGAAGAAATACATCCTAGAGAAGCAATTGTCGAAACGAATATTCCGGGGCTTCATCTGATTCCCGCAACAATTCAGCTCGCTGGAGCTGAAATTGAACTTGTATCTACCATTTCTCGTGAAGTTCGTCTGAAGAAATCTCTGCAAATGATCAAACATGAGTATGACTATATCTTGATTGATTGTCCTCCTTCACTTGGGATGCTTACTATTAACTCACTGACTGCATCCGATTCTGTTATTATTCCAATTCAGTGTGAATACTACGCTCTCGAAGGTTTAAGTCAGCTCCTAAATACCGTTAGACTTGTACAGAAACATCTGAATACTTCTCTTCAAATAGAAGGCGTTCTTCTTACGATGTTTGATGCTCGTACTAACCTTGGGATTCAAGTTATAGAAGAAGTGAAAAAGTATTTTCAACAAAAAGTTTATAGAACGATTATTCCACGTAATGTTAGGCTTAGTGAAGCACCATCACATGGACAGTCTATTATTACGTATGATCCTCGCTCAAGGGGAGCTGAGGTTTATCTAGAGTTGGCAAAGGAAGTGATTTCATATGAGTAAGCGTTTAGGTAAAGGCTTGGATGCACTTCTACCTTCGCTTTCAATCAACGATGATGACAAAGTTGTGGAGATACCACTCAGCCAGCTTCGCGCAAATCCTTATCAGCCTAGAAAAACATTTGATGAAGAGTCCATAAAAGAACTGGCCGAATCTATTCGCCAGCATGGAGTCATTCAACCAATTATTGTTCGCAGTGTGCTCAAAGGGTATGAAATTATAGCTGGTGAGAGGCGTTTTCGTGCATCTCAATATTGTGGTAAATCAACAGTTCCGGCAGTAGTGCGTAATTTTTCCGAACAGCAAGTCATGGAAATTGCACTTATTGAAAATCTGCAACGTGAAAACCTAAATGCTATGGAAGTGGCTGTAGCATATCAAGGTCTTATGGAACAGTTCTCTCTAACTCAAGAAGAGCTGTCTATGAAAGTTGGTAAATCAAGATCTCATATTGCTAACTTTCTACGGTTGTTAACCTTACCGGAGGAAGTAAAGGATTATGTTTCACGTGGAACATTATCCATGGGGCATGCAAGAGCTATTGTTGGTCTTAAGGATCAAAAGGTAGTAAAGGAACTGGCTGAGGAATGTATCCAGAAGCAATGGAGCGTTAGAGAACTTGAAGAAGCTGTTCAACAATTGGATCGTAAGGGAAACGACAGCAAATCTAAGTCAAAGCAGAAGAGAAGAGACCCTTACATTGAAACGGTTGAGGAAAGTCTGCGTGATCGTTTCAAGACTACGGTAAAGATTAAGGCTAACAAGGAAAAAGGAAAGATTGAACTGAATTATTACAGCAAACAAGATTTAGAGAGACTATTAGAATTACTTCAATAAGTGGACTTCTCGAATGATCTACATGTCTAACCTATCATCAATACACATAAATATGAGGGTAATGGGTAAGTAAGTCTTTAGTGTAATGACATATCGTCCTCTTACCTCAGGTAGGAAGAAAAGATATGTCATTTTCTTTTGTAGAGGAGTAGGGAAATGAAAGAAATCATATATTTGGATCACGCTGCTACCTCTTGGCCGAAGCCGGAAGTAGTAAAAGAAGCGATGCTTCAGGCAATGGAAACAGCAGGTGCAAATCCTGGCAGAGGAAGCCATCAGATGTCTGTCAACGCAAGTCGGGTGTTATTTAATACTCGCCGTGTTATTGCAAAGCTGTTTGGGATTCATAATCCAAATGATATCGTACTTACTTCTAATACTACAATGAGTTTAAATTTAGCTATAAAAGGAATTTTGGAACCAGGCGATCATGTAATTACAACAATGATGGAACATAATTCTGTAAGAAGACCTTTAGAATACTTAAAATCTCTCGGGCAGATTGAAGTGGATTATCTTCCGCTTACGGATGAAGGGCAAATATATGTCGACATGATCGAGAGCCAAATCCGCCCTCATACCAAATTAGTAGCAGTAACCCATAGTTCTAATCTGCTAGGAAGTATTCTTCCATTGCAAGAGATTAGTGCTGTTACTCGAAAATATGGGATAGCTCTGCTCGTAGATGCTGCTCAAAGTGCGGGAGTCCTGCATATTGATGTAGAGAAGATGGGTATTGATATGTTGGCTTTTCCAGGGCATAAAGGTTTGCTTGGGCCACAGGGAACAGGTGGACTTTACATTCATCCTAATCTCGACGTGAAGCCACTGCTTTACGGCGGGACAGGCAGTCAATCAGAAGCAATAGGTCAACCTACAGTAAGGCCGGACCGGTATGAATCAGGTACACCAAACGTGGTAGGTTATGCTGGTCTAAGTGCAGGAATAGAACAAGTACGATCTTTGACGATAGATCAAATCTATGAACATGAGTGGTCACTCTCTCAATATTTAATAGAGGAATTAGAAAAGATTCCGGGAGCGCATATTCTTGGACCAAGAAAAGGGTGGCCAAGAAGCGGACTTGTATCTTTTAATATAGAAGGAACGGATTCCGCAGAGTTAGCTTTCCGGCTTGATCGGGAATACGGCATCGCAGTGCGTTCGGGATACCACTGTACCCCGCTTGCACATGAAAGTGCAGGAACTTTAGATCGAGGAGCAGTGAGAGCTAGTTTTGGTGTAAACTCAACGGAGGCAGAAGTGTCGGCGCTGCTCGCAGCTGTCCACCATCTTGCCGGTAGATCTTAATTAATAGAGGAGTAGGAACAATAAATGACAGATATGAATGAGCTGATCCTGGAACAATTGTCTATTATTATTTTCAGTATTTTGTTAATTGTTCTTGTTCTTTTAATCATGATGATTGTCCAAGCTACAAAGATGCGTAAACTTCGTAAAAACTATGATAACTTAATGTCTAGTACAGGAGTGGAAGATTTAGAATCCTTACTTTTCCAGCTTAAAGTTCAGATGGATTCCATTGAGGATATGCAAGCTGAGAACAAAGATGATATTAGAAAGGCGCTTACGAAGTTGAATCAAGTCCAAGGGAAAATAGGAGTAAAACGTTATAATGCATATGGAGAGCGGGGGACAGATCTAAGCTTTTCTGTTGCCATGCTGAATGAACAGAGCGATGGACTCGTGTTAACAGGGTTATATAATAGGGATGGTTCCTATGTATATGCAAAGCCCCTAAAAGGGGGAGAATCAACGTATTCCTTATCAAACGAGGAGAAAGAAGCTATTGTTCTTGCACAGCAAGAAGCGTAATACGTTTATGCCATTCTGTAAGTGCATCATATAAACTGTGGGAGATAACCTCTGCCATACGAACGACAAGACTAAGCCGAGTATTCTGAAGTACGAAATACTCCATAAAGCCGCCGACGTTAACGATACCAGTCAAATGGATATCGCCGACCGGCGGTAATTCTTTATTTACACCTGCTCCAGGACGAAGCGGTCCTGCAGCTACCTGAATGCAGCCTACACTAGAAGATTGTCCAAGACAGGCATCGATACCAATGACATAGGGGTCAGCATGTGTGGAATAAATTGCATCCAGCGTATCTTTCAGATTCATTGCATGAACGGGTTCCTCTAGTGTACCGTATAGGTGGTAGATGGGACTCTTTAACTTGGATAGAGATGTACCCACAAGAGGACCAAGACAATCGCCTGTTGAGCGATCGGTTCCGATGCAGACGATGACGATTTCTTTATGGGCAGGTGTCTGAAATAAATGGAATAGTAAACGGTGGACAATGGCTGATGCGATGCCTGGATCGGTATGGGGTATTTTCAGGCCAGGCATGTCCTGTGAAGATAAAGCTTTTGGAATACGATTCATAGTCGCACTATCTTCCTTTCGTGCTTGGAATAGTAGTACTAGTATATGGAAGTATGTTGGATTTTATACTTACTAGACCATCGTAGATAAGGAGTATTCGAATGGATACATGGATTACAATTGCTTTTGACTCAACACAGCAAGCTATCTATGCAGAAATGTTGCTAGAATATGCGGAAGTTGAGATCGATACCTATCCTACCCCAAAAGAAATTACGGCAGGCTGTGCCTTATCTATTCAGTTTCCTGAGCAATTTCTGGACAAAGTAAAGTATGTTATCATGACAGAGAAGGTTGAAATTCGCGGTATTTTTCGAAAAGAAGGTACCGGGTATATAGAAATAAAGTAGAGAGCGTTACTGAAGAGGTGAATAAAGAGTGGATTGGCCGTTAATGTTATTGACTGGTACAACAGGTTTACCGGAAGAATCAGGTAATGGAAAGGTTGAAGAAACGGTTGAGGAAGCCGTCAGCTGGGTTCAGAAAATTACAGATGGTATATGGAATTGGTTCACAGATGCCGACATGTGGATCGGCTACGCAGGTATACTATTACAGATTATTATCGTATTTGTTCTAACACGGATTGTTATTAAATTACTGCATGGAATTATAGATAAATCTTTACTGAATAATGGGTCTGAAAGAAGAATAAGACTCAATACACGAAGAGTGAATACGGTTGGAGAACTCTTGAAAAATGTAGTCTCCATGGTATGTAACTTTATTCTGGTACTACTTATTCTTAGTCAACTAGGTGTAGATTTAGCACCCGTGTTAGCCAGTGCTGGTGTACTTGGACTCGCCATTGGTTTTGGTGCACAAAGTTTAGTCAAAGACGTGATTACAGGATTCTTTATTATTCTTGAAGATCAATTCGCCGTAGGGGATGTCATTCAAACAGGTACCTTAAAAGGTACGGTGGAGATGATTGGTCTAAGAACAACGAAGATCGTTAGTTTTACCGGAGAGGTTCATATCATCCCTAACGGAGGAATTACTACAGTTACTAACTTCTCAATGGCTAACTCAAGAGCTGTGGTAGATATTCCGATGAAAGGTGAAGAACGACTGGGTGAAGCAATGCGGCTTGTAAAAGAGGCTGTACGCGACCTCCCAGAACGTAATACCAATGTACTGACTGTTCCTGAGGTTGTTGGGATTCAGTCTATGACCACATCTGAGTATGTGATCCGTGTTGTAGCCGAGTGTCTGCCGAATATGAATAATGCAGTGCAGCGTGACATCCAGATGGATGTGAAGGAAGCTCTCGAATATCAAGAAACAGTTCGTATGGCTGAGTTAGAGAGTGCGGCATCAAGGGAAGATGATGAGACAGGAGATGGATCGGGTGGAGCGTAAAATTTATGGTCTTGGAGACATCGTACAGATGAAAAAACCACATCCATGTGGAAGCAATGAGATGGAGATCATACGCATGGGAATGGATATCCGTATTAAGTGTGTTGGATGTAAGCATAGTGTGCTTGTTCCTAGAGCAAAATTCGAAAAAAACTTCAAAAAAGTACTTCGCTCATCTGAAGAGCCTCAGTCAGAATAAGAAGCAGACTGGGGCAATCTTTTCTTGCTAATAGAAGACTTTTTTGATATAATGAATCTTGCTGCGGAAAGGTACCCAAGAGGTTATAAGGGGACTGACTCGAAATCAGTTAGGCGCCTCACGGCGTGCGAGGGTTCGAATCCCTCTCTTTCCGCCATTTAACTAAATGAATGAACCTAACCTAAAAATACGGACGCACCTCTTACGTTTACAACGTAAGAGGTTTTTTCGTCTATGTGGATTTTTTTCATTTTTCGCTATAAAGAGTGTTTACTTTAGATAAACCAAAAAAGGACCCTAAAGGGTCCTTCTCGGAAGGCAGTGCGTTATGGTAAAGAAAACATCTTCACGTAACAATTCGTAAGAAACTCGGTGTACTGCAAGCAATACCAGTGCATCTGAATCCATTTATTTCATCTTCCGCACATTACCTTCCGCTTCTATTTGCCACGATCAAGACCCTCCTTTAAGCGAATGTCCGGCTCGGTCTTCAAATCATCCAACGGAACCACACCTCTCCTTGAGCACTGCCTTAACTGTATTATGTCCGTTAATGAGAAAAATAAACGTAAGCAGCAAATGAAATTATTTAGTTATTAATAATTAATGAACCCGGGCTTTGGTGAGCTTCTTCCATTTACGATCTTTATTTGTTGTTTCCGGGAACGCATCGCCTTTTTTCAGCTTAACTCGTTTGGGGTTGTTGATCTCAGTGTGAAAACTGGCCTCCCCTACCTCGGTGTATTCTCCGTCATTTGGTGCTTTATCTCCTGGTTCGAATTCTGTTCTTTCACCCATTCGTATCCCTCCTTATATTGTAGTGCTTAATTATTGTGTGCAGATTCCATTACAATCATGTTGGGAAATCTGATGGTAAAAGAGAACATGTGCTTGCACTCATATCATGAAAATGTTATATTGAAGTGGTGCGAGTTTATTCTCGTTCCTTGCTCTCAGCTAAGCTAGAGGGCCTTATGTCCATAAGGAGGTGTATAGTTATGCGCAAATACGAAGTGATGTACATTATTCGTCCTGATATTGAACAAGAAGCTGTTCAAGCTGCAGTCGAAAAATTCCAAGGCATCATCTCCAATGGCGGGGAAATTACAAAACATGATGTTTTGGGTAAACGCCGTCTTGCGTATGAGATTAAGAAATTCCGTGATGGTCACTATGTGTTGGTTAACTTCAACGCTGAACCAGCTGTCGTTTCCGAGTTGGAACGTCTCATGAAAATTTCTGACGAAGTAATTCGTTATCTCATCACGAACGATGTTGCTTAATCCGTAAAACATGATTTTTGTAATAATTACGCTCAGAAGGAGGGGATTAGATTGTTGAACCGAGTCATTCTGATTGGCCGGTTAACCCGTGACCCTGAATTACGTTATACTCCTGCTGGAGTAGCCGTGACTCAATTCACGCTTGCTGTAGACCGACCGTTTACAAGTCAAGGTGGAGAACGGGAAGCTGATTTTATACCGGTCGTTACCTGGAGACAGCTAGCGGAAACTTGTGCAAATTATTTGCGTAAAGGCCGTCTTACAGCCGTCGAGGGACGCATTCAAGTACGTAATTATGAGAATAATGAAGGTAAACGTGTATACGTTACTGAAGTTATCGCTGATAACGTTCGTTTCTTGGAATCTAGCCGTGATGGTGGTAACACAAATAGCGGTGGAACTGTGCGTGAAGAGCCTTCATTCGGAGGCGGCGGCAACGGTAACCGAGGGAACAATAATTTCTCACGGAACAATCAGGATCCTTTTTCGGATGACGGTAAACCGATTGATATTTCGGATGATGATTTGCCATTTTAATTAGGAAGGACTGAATAGCATGGGCTTCAAACAAAGAGAAGGCGGAGACGATAAAAGACCGGCACGCCGCGGTGGCCGTAATAAACGTCGTAAAGTTTGTTTCTTCACTGTTAACAAAATTACTCACATTGACTATAAAGATACGGACCTGCTTCGTAAATTTATCAGTGAACGCGGAAAAATTTTGCCACGTCGTGTTACTGGCACGAGTGCAAAATACCAACGCATGCTGACGATTGCGATCAAACGCTCCCGTCAAATCGCATTGCTTCCGTACACAACTGAATAGTTTCAGGTTCAGTGATCGAGAACAACCTGCTGTTTACAGCAGGTTGTTTTTTTTGTTTAATAATTACATATGATTCTCTGTTCTAATATATAAAGTAACTATTAACTATGGAAATATTGGTATAACGTTGTGATCGTCCTAACACACAAAATATAATGATAGGATAGATAAAATATAGGAGTGGTTATGAGAAGGCAAACACATCAAAGACGCGGGACTTCAGGACGTTTATTTTTAATGCTGTTGCTCTTGGGACTTGTATATTATATTTCGCAGTCGGACACTTTCCGTATTAATTGGAGCCTTCCTTTTTTTAGAGAGGTAGAAGAAGAACAGTTTGAAGTAACTGGATTACACCCGGTTGTTGCCGAAAAGCAAAATCAGTTAGTAGAACGAGCAAGAAAGAGCGGAATAAAGATTGTCATAACAGAAGGATACCGAAGTGAAGAGAGACAAGATGAGCTCTTTGAACAAGGACGATCGACAGCTGGACAAATTGTAACTTCTGCTAGAGGCGGGGAATCCTATCATAATTATGGACTGGCTATTGATTTTGCAATTAGGGTCTCAGAAGACAAGGTTATATGGGATATAGATTATGATGGGAATGGAAATGGAAAGTCAGATTGGATGGAGATTGTAGATATCGCTAAAGAACTCGGATTTGAATGGGGAGGCGATTGGATCAGTTTTCCGGACTATCCTCATCTTCAGTATGATTTTGGCTATAGTATAGCTGAATTGCAACGCGGTAAAAGACCACCAGGTTATGAACTAAATGCTAAAGATCTAGAAGCAAGTGAAGATTAAATTGAAAATAGCATGAAAAGATATTAGTAATTTATCTTAAATTATATCTGGTCCTGCCAAAGCAGGGCCTTTTTTTATTTTCTGAAATCTTTCACAAGATGTTTACAATTCATTGTAGATTCCACTTGAAATAACGAAGTAGAATTGTATAATAGGAAAAAAGTTCTAAAAAGAAGTTAATTAGCCTCGTTTCATTTACACCAACCAAAAGTCGTCCTCTTCTAAACGATAACGCTAAAAAACATGAAGTCTAGAATTAGTATGCGTTATGTTTACTTACACCAACCTTCATTTCTTATTTTATTTGTAATATATATGTTATATATATGCAATAATTTCATGAAATATAACAATACACTATCATCTATTAAATAACATACACACTCCCAAAAATTAACACATATCCCTAATAAATAAAAATAAACGCTAAGTATCAATAAAATGTAAAAAAAGATTGACGTTAGTAAAATTTACACGTATCATTACAATAAATTATTTAATACCAATAAATAGGATCATATTACATTTATTGACCGATGGTCTAAAAGTATGCATCTCTAGTACTACGTTTACACTAATTCTATTTATATTTATAACCTCACTTCAAGAATATTCTACATATATAGATCCATATACATGTATATACCATCCATTATTTCAAACCTACTCACTTTGTTTCCCTAGCATCATGGTCAGTCTTTCTTAGTAACTCTGTAATTATTCATGGATAATTTTCATATATTTTATCCTGATAATTTATAAACATTATGATTTTACGAGGAGGATTTTCATGAGAAAGAGATTTTCGCTAATGCTAGTGATCATGCTTATGCTGGTAACGGTACTTGCAGCATGCGCTGGCGGACAAACGGCAGAACCAACTCCGGGGGAAACACCAACACCACCAGCAGAGACACCAGAGACACCTGCTGAAGATGCTACACAGAACGATGGTTTGTTTGAAGCAACAGACTTGTCACTAAATCCACCAACGGCCACAGAACGTAAAGATACGTTGATTGTAGGGGTAACTTCTCCTAAGGGTGTATTTAACCCACTTTTCCAAGATTCTGCTTATGATGATATGGTTAACATTATTCTATTTGATTTCTTCCAAACCATGAACGGTGATGGAACATATTCTCTTCATTTAGCAGACAGCATTGATGTTAGTGAAGATGGTTTGAAATATACTTTCAAACTAAAACCAGGTGTGACTTATACAGATGGAACACCAGTAACGGTTAAAGATTTCTATTTTTCTCTAAAAGTTCTTCATGACAAGAGTTATGATGGACCGTCCGATGCATTGTCTTACAAGATTAAAGGCGGACAAGACTATTACGACGGTAAAGCTAGCGAAATCTCTGGCGTGACGATCGTAGATGAGAACACTGTAGAAGTAGAAGTTACTGAAGTTACAGCTCTTACTAAAGACTTCTTAGGCTCGGTTCCTTTCCTTCCAGAAGCTTACTACGGTAAAGACTATAAACAAGGTAACGTGGAATCTGTAAAAGCATTGAACGACAAGCCACTAGGTTCGGGTCAGTATATTATGAAATCCTTCCAACCAGGTCAACAAGTTATATTTGAGGCGAATGAGAACTACTTTGCTGGTGCACCGAAAATCAAAAATGTAATTTACAAATCGACTACAGATGAAACTAAACTTGCTATGCTTAACACAGGCGAGATCGATATGGACATGGTAACTGTAAATGAAGATAACATTGAGGAACTTCAATCCTATGGTTTCTTGAACATTAATGTCTTCCCTACTAACGGTTATGGATATGTAGGTATCAACCATGAAAAAGAAAAATTTAAAGACCCTGCAGTTCGTCAAGCATTGGTATATGGTTTGAATCGTGCTGAAATTGTAGAAGCTGTTTACGGTAAATTTGCAGACGTCATTAATATTCCACAGTCCAAACAATCTTGGGCTTATACTGACGAAGGAATTGAAGCTTATGCATTTGACACAGAAAAAGCAAAATCATTGTTAGATGAAGCGGGCTGGACAGTAGGTGCAGACGGTATTCGTGAAAAAGATGGAGAGAAATTTGAAATTGATTTCTCTGGTACTGCTGAAAACCCAGTAGTTGATGCTATCTTGCCAATTATGACTGCTAACTATCAAGATCTTGGAATTAAGTTAAATGCAGAAAAACTTGATTTCAATGCAATCCTAGATAAAACAGATAAGGGCGATTTCGATATGTTCTTCATGGCATGGGGACTTACTCCAGATCCAGATGGAACAGTATATACAACGGGCGGAGCACAAAACCGAGTGAAATACTCTAACGAAGCTTATGATGCGTTGATGAAACAAGGTAAAAAAGAACTTAATCAAGAGAAACGTAAAGAAATCTACGCACAGGCTTACCAAGAACTTAACAAAGATATCCCTGATATTCTGATGTACCAAAGAAGAGATGCTTGGGCTGTTAATGGTCGTGTAACTGGACTTGAGATTACTCCTTATAAAGACTTCACATATTCTCTTTATCAAGCGGAACTGGCACAATAATTTAACTGCATGATTATGATAAGCTCAGCTCATTAAAGAGCTGAGCTTATCCACTTATAATCCGGGAGGAATATTATGAAGCAGTACATTATCCGGAGGCTGCTGCAGATGATTCCGACGATGATCGGTATCAGCATAATTGTTTTTGCAATTACAGCACTCATTCCAGGAGACTATATTACAGCTCAGCAAAATCCGAATATGACTGCGGAAAAGGCTCAGCAATTACGAGAGATATATGGTCTCGATAAAGGTGTCGTTGATAGGTACTTTACATGGGTAGGACATATGATTACCGGTAATATGGGGGACTCACTTCAACATAAAAGACCCGTTACTGATGTCATTGGAGATTATGTGTGGAATTCATTTATCATTGCATTTTTCAGTCTAATGTTTAGTTGGATTATAGCTATTTTTACAGGAGTTTTATCAGCCAAATTTCAATATTCATTTTTCGATAAGATTGTTACGCTCTTTGTATTCTTATGTATGTCATTACCCTCTTTTTTCTTAGGACTCGTTTTAATTAAATTCTTAGCTGTTGATTTAAAACTATTCCCTGTAGGAGGAATGACAACTGCAGGCCAGCCTGGTTCTACATGGGATTATATTTTAGATGTAGCTAATCATATGTTTATGCCTGTTCTTGTGCTCACCATGCTCAGTACTGGATCACTAACGCGTTATTTCAGAACGAGTATGCTTGAGGTGATACGTCAGGATTATATTCGTACAGCCCGTGCAAAAGGTCTGAAGGAAAGAACGGTAATTTTCAAACACGCACTTCGAAATGCAATGCTTCCTGCGATTACGTTGATGGGTCTAGAACTTCCAGGGTTATTTGGAGGAGCAATCATATTAGAGAAGATTTTCGTTTGGCCTGGTGTAGGACAAGTTTATCTGGAGTCGATTACGATGAGGGATTATCCATTTATGCTTGGATTCACTATATTCTTAGCGGTTCTTACATTACTCGGAACTTTGCTATCCGATGTTCTCTATGGGGTTGCTGATCCTAGAATACGTTTAAAGTAGGAGGAGATTTCATTGTCAATAGAGGCTGCACCATTAAATACGAATGCTCAAGCTCCAGTTAAGCAGCCAGATTCCCCATGGCGTGTAGCAGTACGTCGTTTTACCCGTAATCGGCTTGCTGTAGGTGGACTTTTTATTCTAGTACTAATGATCATTATTTGTATATTTGGTCCCATGATTTCACCATATAGTTTAAATGATTATAAGGTAATCGACAAAAATAAAGCTCCGTATGCGGAGCACTGGTTAGGGACTGATAAGCTCGGAAGAGACATTCTGCTTCGTGTAATGTTAGCAGGACGTGTATCTATTATGGTAGGTATTATTGCTACTGCAATCACTGTAATTTTAGGTTCGATCATGGGTGCATTAGCTGGTTTTTACAGAAATTTTGTGGATACGATTATTATGCGTGTTTGTGAGATTTTTATGTCTTTGCCGTCCTTGCCGCTTCTTATTATCTTAGGGGCAGTTCTTTCTGATATGAAAGTTGATCCTAAGGATCGAATTTATTATCTAATGCTTATTATGGGGATTCTCGCATGGCCGTATCTGGCTCGCTTGGTCCGTGGTCAGATTCTGACGCTGCGAGAGCAGGAATTTATGCAGGCTACTGAAGCACTCGGGCTTCGTGATCGTCGCAAAATTTTTAAACATCTACTGCCTAATACCATTCCAATTATTATCGTATCAGCAACGCTTGGAGTCGCAGGTGCCATTATATCGGAGTCTACCCTTAGTTATCTAGGACTTGGTGTTGTTCCACCAACCCCATCTTGGGGCAATATGATCTCCGAAGCAAATGGACTGATTGAGTTCCGAAAGAGACCTTGGGTCTGGATTCCACCAGGTATGTGTATTCTGATTACCGTAGTATCGATTAACTTGATTGGTGACGGGCTACGCGATGCGCTCGATCCTAAAATGAAAAAGTAGGAGATGCGAAGATGGCAAAAGACTTAGTAGAATTCCGTAACTTAAAAACGCATTTTCATACATCCGCAGGGGTCGTGAAGGCGGTTGATGACGTGAGTTTTACGATTCGCGAAGGCGAAACCGTATGCGTCGTTGGTGAATCTGGATGCGGAAAAAGCGTAACGGCAATGTCACTGATGCGTTTATTAGAGGTAGATCCGGCCGGGGGACAGATTTTATTTGAAGGTAAAGATCTTCTTAAGCTGAATAAAAGAGATATGGGCCGAATTCGGGGTAATGACATCTCCATTATTTTTCAAGAACCGATGTCTTCCTTAAACCCTGTACTTACCATTGGAGAGCAGATCAGTGAACCACTAATGATTCACCTCCTGCTGGATAGGAAGAAAGCTCGTAAGAGAGCGATTGAACTGATTAGCCTGGTTGGAATTTCTCGTCCAGAGAAAATTGTAGACTCATTTCCACATGAACTCAGCGGTGGTATGCGTCAGCGGATTATGATCGCCATTGCGCTAAGCTGTAATCCAAAGCTGCTCATTGCTGATGAGCCGACGACTGCACTTGATGTAACCATCCAGGCACAGATTCTTGATCTCATGCGTGATATCAAAGAAAAGTTTAATACCTCCATCATGCTCATCACCCATGATCTAGGTGTCGTTGCGGAAATGGCTGATTATGTGGTGGTTATGTATGCAGGCAAAGTGATCGAGGAAGCCTCAGTATTCGAATTGTTCAAAGCACCGAAGCATCCATATACGAAAGGTCTCCTTAAGGCCAAGCCCATTATTAATCAAAGACAGGAACGTTTGTATTCAATTCCAGGCCAAGTGCCAAACCCAGTTGAACTCGGGCAGAATTGTCATTTCCACGATCGCTGTGAGTCTTGCATGAGCATATGCCGCGAGAAAGAGCCTCCACTGCGTAAAGATGAACAAGGACATAAAGTCGCATGTTGGCTCTATGAGGAGGAGGCAATGGTACGATGACAGAAGCGCTGATTGAAGTACAGAATCTAAAGAAATACTTTCCGATTACGGGTGGCGTGTTTCAGCGCCGTGTTGGTGATGTAAAAGCAGTAGACGATGTATCGTTCACCATCTACAAAGGAGAGTCATTCGGACTTGTAGGAGAGTCTGGCTGCGGTAAGAGTACCATTGGCCGAACCATTCTCAGACTGAATGATAAAACGTCCGGCAAGGTTATTTTTAAAGGACAGGATCTTCACACGTTATCCAAAGAGAAGCTGCGCTCCATTCGGCCGGAAATGCAGATTGTATTCCAAGATCCTTTCAGCTCACTAAATCCTCGGATCAAGGTAGGAGATGCGATTGGCGAAGCACTACTGGATCATAAGCTGATTCCTAGAAAGATGGTACGAGCTACAGTAGAAGAAACTTTACGTATATGTGGTCTCTCTGCGTATCATTATGATCGGTATCCGCATGAATTCTCAGGTGGGCAGCGTCAACGGATTGGAATTGCACGTGCGCTGATTCTAAACCCCGACTTTATTGTGGCAGATGAACCGGTTTCCGCACTTGATGTATCCATTCAGGCTCAGATCATCAACTTGCTTAGTGATTTGCAAGCTGAAAAACAGCTGACGTATCTGTTTATCTCTCATGATCTGAGTGTAGTAGAGCATCTCTGTACAAGAATTGGTGTTATGTACCTTGGTTCCATGGTAGAAATGGCTAGTAAGGATGAATTGTTCCGTAATCCGCTTCATCCCTATACGAAGGCTCTATTATCGGCTGTACCTATTCCAGATCCAACACTGAAAAGAGAACGCATTGTGCTGAGGGGTGATATCCCGAGTCCGGCAAATCCACCTTCAGGCTGTAAATTTCATACCCGTTGTCCTATTGCTTCTGATCGTTGTAAGCAAGAGATTCCGGAGTACCGTAATGTAGGTTCAGATCACTACGTTGCATGTCACTATGCATAAGTGGCTTTAAAATACATGTGGAGTATGGATTGGGGTCCTACGCTCATAAACGGTGTTTTACAATGGTTTTTTATATGAATGTTGAGCACAGTTTTTTACACTAATGTAGTGTGAGAACTGTGTTTTTTTTGTTATGAATGCCGGTTAAAATTTCATTTAATGAACGAAAAAATATTTTTTTGAAAAAAATATAAAGAAATGCAGACAAAATGATCATTTCTTACGTCTATATATATAGATTGGTTTAATAGAGTAATAGGTGCCTTTACTTTAGTCTGCAAATAAATTCTAATTACATATAGTAGACACGAATAAGATACGAATTTTCGAATCAAATTTGAAGAATGGGGGAATAGAGATGAAGAAATGGATCCTACGAAGCAGTACACTGGTTGTTCTCATCGCTGTCATATTTATAGGTATAAGGCCAGAAAGCTTAGTAGGAAAACCATCTATTCAATCTAGTGCCGCCCTGCTTATGGACGCTTCTTCAGGTGAAGTTATTGTTAGTTCTAATGGGGATCATCCTTTGCCTGCAGCAAGCTTATCTAAATTAATGACACAGCTGATCATTCTGGACGAAATAGATGCAGGACATATTTCTGGAAATGACACCGTAAAGATCAGTGAACATGCTGCTGAATCCGCAGGAATTAATGTATCCCTAAATGAAAATGATCAATTTACAGTCAACGAACTATTCAAAGTAATCTCCGTTTATTCGGCCAATGATGCAACGATTGCCCTTGCAGAGCATGTGTTTGGCTCTGAGGAACGTTTTGTAGAAGAAATGAATATAAGAGCAAAGTCCATTGGACTGTCCGTACATACACAGTATAACAATGCGACAGGTTCTTCTCCTTTATCTGGCGGACCATCTGAGAATTATATGACGGCAAAAGATGTCGCAAAATTGTCCGCTCACCTCATTAAACAACATCCTGAAATTTTAAAACTTTCTAGCCAGACTCAAGTTGAACTAAGGAACAAAGGATTATATATGAGCAATACAAACTGGATGCTGGATAATGTAAAGGGTCCATATGCATACAGTGGTGCAGACGGTCTTAAAACAGGATATACAGAAGATGCAGGATATTGCTTATCAAGTACGGTCAAAAAGAACGGTCAACGATTGATTGCTATTGTCATGGGAGCAGAAACTAAAGAACAGCGTTTTGAAGAAGCTAAACAATTGTTTGACTATGGGTTTGCTCACTCCTATAGTGCAAAAGAGTGGACGCAAAACTGGGCTTCAACGTGGCATCAAGTTATTCAAAGACCCTCTATTTAGTTCAAATTGTTTTGAAACCCCTTCTCTATTTTCTAGAAATAAACCAAAAAGGTTACAAAATGCGGAGAAATATGACAATTTGCATGGTGCCGTCTTACAGATTATTATGGTAATATAGCAAAATGTACAAGTTGCATGATAAAAAATAATAGGACATTATAAAGTGAGGCGTTTTCGCTGAGAAGTAGTCTTTACGAATTAGTCGCCTCCTATGACCTCCAATGCCTACTAAAATAGAACTAGGATTTGATGACCCCATACTAAGAGAAGGAATGAACCAATGAGATCTAGATCAAGAAGAAAGCAACGCAATAAAAAAAAGGGTTTACTCATCACGCTTGTAACCCTTGTTGTGTTAGTCGCGGTAGCCTATCCTTTTAGACAAAAAATTGCTCTTGCAGCATTTGATTTGTTCTTATCAGATACAATTAAAAATCAGCTTGAAAGATCATATAGAGGGGAAGCTAATGCCGAGCCTATTGTATATCAAGAAAAACCATTCTCTGTTCTATTACTAGGAACGGATGCAAGACCCTATGAGAAAACGAAAGGTCGTTCGGATACCGTTATTTATTCGGTGGTTCGTCCTAAAGAATCAAAAGTCCTGCTTGTCTCGATTCCCCGTGATACGTATGTACAAATCATAGGACACGATTCAGATAAAGACGGTGAAGATGATTATGATAAACTCACTCATGCTTTTGCCTTTGGGGAAGAGGAGATGTCAATTAACACCGTAGAAAATTTCCTAGAGAAGGAAATTGATTACTATGCAACGGTAAACTTTACAGCCATTCAGGAAGTTGTCGACGCGATTGGCGGTATTGAACTTCCGATTGAAGAAGATATCGTCAACAAAAATCCAAATCACGTACAGTTTACGATTGAAGGTGGTAAGCCGCTGTATAGTGGAGAGGAAGCACTTTATTACATTCGTTATCGCGAAGACAGTGACTTCAACCGGACAAAGCGTCAGCAGATCTTTTTAAATGCAGTTGCTAACAAAATGCTGAGTCTTAGCCAAATTTCGAATATACCGAAACTGTTTGATATTATGGGAGATAACTTCCAAACCAATATGCAGCCTTCTTTTATTATCGACCTAGCTAAACAAGTTCTTACTCAGAGCAAACCTGAAATTTCTAGTTTCACTATTATGGGTGAAGGGGTAAGAAAGAATGGGATCTTCTATGATGACGTAGATGAAGATTATCTGGCGTATGCTAAAGAGTTGATTAGTAATTGGCTCGATCCAAATACGACGGCAGAGACGTTAATGAAACCGAACACGGATGATATAAAGAGTGAAGATACAGAATAGGTGGACAGAAGATCAGCACTGGACAGAAGATCAGCACTGGACGATTATTTCTTTAAGTCTGGTGCTGATTTTGTTGTGTTATGAGAATATAATGGTAGTAAGTAAGAAGTAAACCCGCAATATGTAAGAGATACAAATACTTAACTATTGCCTTAACATAAGGAGGAAGTGTTTAGTTATGAATATTGCTTTTTTCTTGCTGCCCAAACAGGAGGTAGCAACCGTTACCTCGGATGCAACGCTTAGACAGACCCTTGAACGGATGGAATATCACCGCTTTACTGCAGTCCCCATTTTGACCAAAGATGGAAAGTATAAAGGTACGGTAACAGAGGGAGATCTTCTATGGCATATGAAGAATTCTAAGGGAGAGATTACATTTGAAAACGCTTCAAAATTTTATCTCAAGGATGTACCTCTTCGAGTAAATATTAAACCCGTTTCCATTAATGCGAACATGGGTGATTTAATTAATCTGGCAAAAGCGCAAAATTTCGTGCCGGTAGTCGATGATATGGATCGGTTTATCGGGATTGTACGTCGCAGTCAAATTATTGAATATTGTGAAAACATGGTGGAGAAAGAATCGCTTAATACGAATTCAGGTTAAAATAGAGGAAAAGGGCTGATTTTTGATACAGGAGATTCCGAGCAGTCCTTTTTATGGATATTCCCTTTTATGCTATAATGGAGAATAAAGCTTTTCACGGGAGTGTGACGATCATGAGCATGCCAAAAGAACTGGATGTAGCGAAACGCGCAAAAGTAATTGAATGGCTTAAAACTGAAATGCTGGATCAAGTGTCACGTTTGTTTAAAGCGCTATGGGAAGGAAGTACAGCGCGAATCAGCGATAGTCTTGCAAGTCTCATCATGAGCAGTTACATCCTGGGACGAAGGCTTGGGATTTCTTTCAAAGATATGGATGATCTGCTCATCGAGAAGCTGAGGAAACACAAACAGGAAGGTCACCAGCTTGAAGACTGGTATAAAGATATTTCTGCTCTCGAAGATCATATGCGTAAGAGGTGAAACCATTTGAAATTTCGCTGGTCAACAGCTATATGGAGTTTAGTATATCTATTACTTTTGTTATCATTACTGACTCCTCCGCTGACAGCTATTAGTGTATTTTTGATTATTTTGCCCGGGGTGATACTGTATAGCTCACTGAGTTTAAAAGCCTTCTGCCTGCATATTATCCCCGTGGCTCTGATTGCTTTCATTGTAGAGCCTTTTTATTTGCTGTTATCTATCTTCTTTTTAATACCAGCTATTGTAATGGGGTATTTCTACAAAAACAAAAAGCCGGCACTGAATACCCTTATGGCCGGGACAGGTACCATACTTGCTGAATTTTTGTTGTTGCTGCTTATCAGCACTACTATTTTTCAGTTTGATTTTCAAGGATATATGAAGGACGTCGTTACACTCACACTCACTCCGGTGACCGAAGCCGGTGGTAACAACGTACTTACCAATGGTTTGGTGTTGGATGAAGAAATGGCAAAGCGCATTGAAACGACAACAGTACAGATGATTCCTTTTGCTCTGATTGTCACTTCGTTTATTATGGCTTCCATAACACATGCTATTGCTCGTCCGGTGCTTAGTCGATTGGGCGTTCATGTACCAAGACTAAAGCCTGTACGAGAGTGGAGATTACCAAAAGCGTTAATTTGGTATTATTTTATAGGTATTATTCTACAACTGGTTGCAGATGGCTCGGAATCTAGCTTTATGACGATGATTGCTCTTAATTTCGTTCCGCTGATTAGTTTCTGTTTTATGATTCAAGCCGTCGGTTTCTTCTTCTATGTAGCTCACGCAAAAAAATGGCATCCTATACTGCCCTTCTTGCTTGCAGTAGCGACGGTTCTGATTGGACCCATGCGGATTATCGGAATTATTGATCTTGCTTTCCCACTCCGTGAAGCCATTTCGAGACCAAAACGATAGGATGAATTTTAATGCCTAAATTTCTTTTAAAACGCTGGCACGGATACCAGACCGTCTGGGCGTTTGCTCTATTACTCATTCTGGATGCATTTCTCGTTGCCTATAATTGGCCGCTTGGTCTTGTCTGTCTTGTCCTCGTGGCGATTCTTGGTTTCGTAATGGTCAAAGCCGAACTTGATTTCAGGAGAGAGCTGAATCAGTATATAGGCGGACTGAATCTACGTATAAAAAGGGTAGAAGGAGAAGTCGTCAGTAACTTGCCGCTTGGGATTGTGCTATACAGTGAGGACCGCTCTATAGAGTGGAATAATCGCTTTGTCTCTCGTATGTTCGGTGAGAAAACACTTATTGGCAGTGATCTGACGACCCTTTTTCCACAGCTGCCCTTTAAGGTGAAAGACAAAAAAGATCATCATAAAGATCATCCTCATGATATTCAATTTGAATATCGGATGAATGAACAAGTATATGATCTAAGACATTATCCGGAAGAGCGGCTGATCTACATTTATGAGACAACCGAGCTTGCAACACTTCGGGATAAATATGAGAAGGAAAAAATAGCGCTTGGTATTATCATGTTGGATAATCTGGATGAAGCATCCCAAGGAATGGATGACCAGCAGCGCACTGCTTTGACTGCTCGTGCAGCTAGTGAGATTACTTCCTGGGCTAAGGATTTCAATATCTATCTGAGACGATTGTCTTCAGAACGTTATCTAATGATTCTTAATCATAACTCCTTGCAGGATCTCGAAATGAGTCGCTTTATTATCCTCGATGATATTCGTGAGATGACAGCCGATTTGAAGGTTCCAATGACGCTCAGTATTGGTCTTGCCTACGGTTCAGACAGTATTCGTGAGCTCGGAGAGCTCGCGCAATCGAGTCTAGATATGGCACTTGGACGGGGCGGGGATCAGGCTGCAGTAAAAGCGGGTCAGCGACTTTCTTTTTATGGCGGTAAAACCAATGCCGTGGAAAAAAGAACTCGGGTAAGAGCAAGGGTTATTGCTCATGCTCTGCGTGATCTCATGCAAGAGAGTGACCAAGTTTTTATTATGGGTCATAAAATTCCAGATATGGATGCGATCGGGGCTTCCATTGGGATATGGAAAGCTGCTAATCTATATCATGTGGATGCATACATTGTGCTCGATGAATCCAATCCTTCGATTGAACGGTTAATGGAGCAGGTGTATAAAGACGAGCAGATCGGTGCTTCGTTTATTACACCGGAAGAAGCACAGCAGATGATGACAGAGCACAGTTTGCTTGTCGTCGTCGATACACACAAAGCATCCATGACGATCGAACCTAGACTTGTACAAGAGGCTTCTCGTGTGGTGGTGGTCGACCATCATCGCAGAGGAGAAGAATTTATAAATGACGCAGTGCTAATCTATTTGGAGCCATATGCCTCCTCAGCAGCTGAACTCGTCACAGAGCTACTACAGTATATTCATGATAAATTGCAGCTTAGACCGCTTGAAGCCACTGCACTGCTGGCAGGTATAACGGTGGATACGAAACATTTTGCAATTCATACAGGTTCAAGAACGTTTGAGGCGGCAGGTTATTTAAGACGATCTGGTGCCGATTCCATTCTGGTGCAACGTTTGCTCAAAGAGGATCTTCAGGAATATATTGCGAAAGCAGAAATCATAAAACATGCTAAAATGATTCATGGGCATATTGCAGTAGCTGTTACGGAAGAAGGACAGATTATTTCACAGCTGCTCATTGCACAGGTGGCAGATTCATTACTTAATATGACCGATGTCGTTGCTTCTTTCGTTGTTAGTGAACGTCCGGATGGATTAATTGGCATCAGTGCCCGTTCTCTTGGTAAAATGAATGTTCAAGTTGTTATGGAACGACTTGGAGGCGGCGGTCATTTAACGAATGCAGCTGTTCAGCTAGACATGCCCATTAAAGAGGCAGAAACACGTTTGTTAGATGTACTTTCTGAAATCGAGAAGGAAGAGGGGTTGTTCGAATGAAAGTCATTTTTATAAAAGATGTAAAAGGTCAAGGGAAAAAAGGTCAAGTTAAAGAGGTGTCTGAAGGTTACGCAGCAAACTTCTTGCTGCCAAGAGGACTTGCACGTCCTGCAACAGAAGGTAACGTAAAAGTTTTGGAGAACCAAAATGCTGCGGAAGAGAAACGTAAACAGCAAGAAAAAGAGGAAGCTGTAGCACTTGGTAAAAAGCTGGAATCTTTAACGGTGGAACTGAAAGCAAAAGCGGGTGAAGGCGGTAAATTGTTTGGTGCAATTACAAGCAAACAGATCGCGGAAGCACTGGGCAAGCAAGGACATAAGATTGATAAACGGAAAATCGAGCTGGATGAACCGATTCGTACCCTCGGGGTTACAAAGATGAGTGTTAAACTCCATCCGGATGTCAAAGCCACGCTCAAGGTCCAAGTGACGGAGGAATAAGATGGGCGGCGAGATTTATTTCGACCGGGTTCCACCGCAAAACCTTGAAGCAGAGCAGGCCGTTCTAGGTGCTATTCTTTTACAAGCAGAGGCTTTGATTACCGCTATGGAGCGGGTATCGACTGAAGATTTCTACGACAAGTCTCATCAGTTAATCTATGAATCCATGATTCAGCTTAGTGAAGATAACCAGCCAATTGACCTTATTACGCTCACCTCGCTTATGCAGGATAAAGGGCAGCTTGAGGATATCGGCGGGGTAAGTTACCTTGCAAAATTGGCTCAAGCTGTTCCAACAGCGGCTAACGTGGATTATTATGCGCAGATTATTGAAGAAAAATCGATGCTCCGCAGATTGATTCGAACAGCGACTACCATTGTAAGTGAAGGGTATGCTGGCGGAGAAGATGTGTCAGGAATGCTTAGTGATGCCGAGCGGAAAATCCTTGAGATTTCTAATCGCCGTTCTAGCAGTGGCTTTATTGCCATTAGAGATGTGCTCATGGAAGTGTTTGATAAAGTAGAGACCCTTTATCAGAACAAGGGGAATACAACGGGGATTCCTTCCGGCTTTGTGGATTTGGACAAAATGACGAGTGGTTTTCAGCGAAATGACCTCATCATCGTTGCGGCACGTCCTTCTGTAGGGAAGACGGCATTTGCCCTCAACATCGCACAGAACGTAGCGGTAAGAGCAAATGAGACGGTAGCTATCTTTAGTCTCGAGATGTCAGCCGCTCAGCTGGTACAGCGGATGATCTGTGCAGAAGCTAACCTCGATGCGAATGTCATGCGTAACGGGGAGTTTAAAGGTGACGACGATTGGTCCAAGCTGACAATGGGGATTGCTGCTTTATCAGAAGCAGAGATTTACATTGATGATACACCAGGAATCACCGTTGCGGATATTCGGGCTAAATGTCGCCGTCTTAAAAAGGAAAAGGGTCTCGGTATGATTGTGATCGATTACCTCCAGCTGATTCAGGGGCGCGGCAAGAGCGGCGAGAACCGTCAGCAGGAAGTATCGGAAATCTCTCGTACACTGAAGCAAATTGCCCGTGAACTAGACGTTCCTGTTATCGCGCTCTCGCAGCTAAGCCGTGGTGTAGAGCAGCGACAGGATAAACGTCCAATGATGAGTGACCTTCGTGAATCAGGTTCGATCGAGCAAGATGCTGATATTGTTGCCTTTTTGTATCGTGATGATTACTATAATCAGGATACAGAGAAGAAAAATATTATCGAGATCATTATTGCTAAACAACGTAATGGTCCGGTCGGTACCGTTGAACTCGTATTCTTGAAAAACTTTAATAAGTTCGTAAACTACGAGCGAGTTCACGCGGATGCTTTTGCTGGGTAATCCATTTGGATTGTAAGATAGATTGATAAGAGATCCACTGACTAGTGTTATTTTACACTGGACAGTGGATTTTTTTTGGACAAACACTTCTATTCCCGAACAATAATTTTATGTTATATATAATTGTTCGTTTTTATGTTTGACTTTGGTTTGGGCGACTGGTAAACTTGAATTGCTGCTTTTAGCAGCAAGCGTACAGATTTAATTATCTGTATTACGCTAAGAATCAAGTAACGTAGTTTTTTTACTACTCTGACGTTTTATGAATTGTTCATGGACATCTATGGATACTATGAATGAAGACAACAATGCCAAGTGAATATAATAAACAGGTTTGTAATTTACATTTACGGGGGAATGAATATGTCAACAGTAGTCGTTGTGGGAACACAATGGGGAGACGAAGGCAAAGGCAAGATTACCGATTATTTGGCAGAAAGTGCGGATGTTGTAGCTCGCTACCAAGGAGGTAATAATGCAGGTCATACGATCCTGATTGACGATAAGAAATATAAGCTTAGCTTGATTCCATCCGGTGTTTTTTATGAAGATAAAACATGTGTCATTGGGAATGGTATGGTTGTAAACCCGGAGGCGCTTATTAAAGAAATTACGTATATACATGATAATGGATTCTCTACAAAGAACTTAGTTATTAGTGATCGCGCTCATGTCATCTTGCCATATCATATGGTTCTCGATGAACTCGAGGAAGATCGTAAAGGTCCAAATAAAATTGGTACAACACGCAAAGGTATTGGTCCGGCTTACATGGACAAAGCAGCTCGTACCGGAATCCGAATTGCAGACTTGATGGATGCTGAGGAATTCGAACTGAAACTTCGTCATATGGTCAAGGAGAAAAACCAAGTAATTCAGCAAGTGTATGGTGCGGAACCACTTGATGTAGAAGAGATTCTGAAGCAATACCTCGAGTACGCTGAATTCATTCGTCCTTATGTGACCGATACATCGGTTGTTCTTAACAATGCCATTGATGAGAATAAACGGGTATTGTTTGAAGGTGCACAAGGGGTAATGCTAGATATCGACCAAGGTACATATCCTTATGTAACCTCTTCTAACCCGTCTGCTGGTGGTGTATGTATTGGTTCTGGTGTAGGTCCATCTAAGATCAATGAGGTTATTGGTGTAGCTAAATCGTATACAACTCGTGTTGGTGATGGACCTTTCCCAACTGAACTTAATAACGAAGTCGGCGACTATATTCGTGAAAAAGGTCATGAGTATGGTACGGTAACAGGCCGTGCACGCCGTGTAGGTTGGTTTGATACCGTTGTTGTACGTCATGCGCGCCGTGTCAGCGGAATCACTGGATTATCCTTGAACTCTTTAGATGTACTTACAGGTCTTGAAACTGTAAAAATCTGCGTAGGATACAAATATCGCGGTGAATTCATTACTCATTATCCGGCTAGCCTGAAAATGCTGGCTGAATGTGAAGCCGTATATGAAGAGATGCCAGGCTGGAGCGAAGATATTACATCAGCTAAAAAATTAGAAGACCTTCCCGAAAATACACGCAATTATGTAACCCGTGTGTCTGAACTGACAGGAATTCCAATTGCTATTTTCTCCGTAGGTCGTAACCGTGAACAAACCAATCAGATTCTGCCAATTTACGAATAATATAAAATAGAACGTGGCTTTGTCTGTAGTAGGACAGAGTTTACCATGTAAATAGAAGCTCTCTACTTCCATCTACCTTAATTGGGTAGGTGAAGTGGAGAGCTTTTTTTTGTTCAGAAGTAGGGTCATTCTTAATTGCTGGTAAAAGAATCAATTTCATCATTTTAATGAGTTAAGAAATTGATTCAAAAAATAAGGATAGAATAGAGCCACATGCGTCAATACTGATTTTATACACTTCTATGATCCCTACTTCTCTAAAGAGGGGGCGGGGAGGAGAGTAAATTCATCAGTAGGAGGCATATAATCATGAGATGGCTGAAATGGTGCGGAAAAATAGTGATAACGGTCATGCTGGTAAGTACACTTACTTTGCTGACAACAGGTCTTATTGTGCAATCTTATGTAGAATCTCTGCTAACTAGTTTTAATATTGCATGGGAGGGACAGCCGACAGGCCTAACTTCTATTTTTCAAGGTGCTTTAGGGATGAACTCTAGCAATACGAGTAAAAGTACAGATGAGCAGAAAAAAGCATCTGATAGTGCAGCAGAAAAACAGAACGGTAATTCACCTGAAAGTTCGAGTGGTGGGAAGGATTCAACCCCTGTTTTGACGGAAAGTCCTGATTTGGTGGAAAATCCCGATGAAGCTGAAAATCCGAAAGAACCAGAAGACCCTGTGATTATGTCACCGAATGATGTGGCTGAATATAAGGACACCATTCCGAATGAAGAAAAGACAGAGGTTTTTGATTTACTAATGAATAAGATACCAACCGATGAGATGCAATTGATAGCGAGTAATATGGAAAACGGCATTACAGAACAAGAATTGCAAGATATGGAACAGGTAATAGCGAAGTACCTCACGGAAGATGAGTATAAGCAGCTTATGGCCATATTGACGCCAGAACAATAGAGGAAAGTTCAGGAAACCCGCGCTTGTCGCGGGTTTTTGGCATGTTTTCCCGTGTTGCTAGAGGAGGAAAACCTATGGTAGAGTATACAAGTGTATAAAAGGTTAAAATTTTGACACTTTTACACAAATATGAAGTTCAGCTATGAAATTGAATGAAATGACTCATAAGTATGTCATAAATAACAAATAATACACCGGTGACAATAACCATCATACCTAAGGCGTGTAAGAATAAAGGAGAGAATCATGAGCAGTTCGAAAGACAACACGAATACATCGGTTTCCATAACTAAAAAGTTTTTTATGAAACCGCGCAGATGGTTTTTGCTTACTGCAGCAGGTTTTTTTATGATGATATCTGTAGGATTTGCAGGTCATCAGTTACTCACGACTCCGTATTACAACGTATATGTGAAGGATGAGCTGATTGGTACCTTATCCAGTGAAGAAGAGCTGCTCTCGCTATACGATCAGAAGAAACAGGAATATGAGAAGAAATATCCCGATGTTACTATGAAGCTGAATACAGAGGCGATCTCGCTTGAGAAGATCCGTACGCGTAAGCCGGTAAGCATCACCACAGAAGAAACGCTAGCTAAACTAGATGGAATGATTACTGCTTATGCAGAAGGCGCTGAACTTAAAATAGGAGACAAAGTGATCGCGATTGTAAAAGATCAGGAAACAGCGGATCAGATTCTGGAGCGCGTAAAAGATATGTATATTCCGGCCGAGGCAAAGGCTGATTCTTCAGATGCTGGGTTAAAAGTCAGATCGGTCGCTGCTTTTACTTCAACAGAAGAAGAGACGGCGGAGGCCAAAGAAGAGCAGGTTACACTCGCTTCTATACAGCTTAAGGAAGAAGTAGCAGTAGAAGAAGTGACAGTTGACCCGAGTAGAGTGTTAACGGATGAGGAAGCGATAAAGCTTTTAACCGAAGGTGTTGAAGAAGAGTTTCCTTATCAGGTCAAAGAAGGAGACACCTTGTCCTCCATAGCTAAGAGTTACCAAATGACACTAGCTGAGATTCGTTCCCTTAATCCAGACATTAAAAATGACTTCATTAAGGTCGGACAGCAGATTACTCTTCTTGCACTGAGACCAGCACTTACGGTAACAACGGTAGAACATGTGGTTGAAGAAGTCATTACCGAACCACAGGTAGAGGTTCGCAAAAGCGACGAGCTTAAATCAGGAGTAACCAAAGTAGTCCGTGAAGGGAAAACAGGACGAAAACAAATGAGCTACCGGATTACCAAAGAGAATGGCGAAGTTGTTAAAGAAGAATGGCTTGGACAAGAAGTATTGGAAGCTTCGGTAACTGAGATTGTAATACAGGGAACGAAAGTTACCGGGGAAGGCAGTGGTGTGTTTACTTGGCCGGTTTCGAATGCCGTCGTAAGCAGCAGTTTTGGACAGCGATGGGGCAGACAGCACAAAGGAATTGACCTTGTCGGAGAACGTTCAATTAAAGCATCAGACGAGGGAGTCGTTACTTTTGCTGGCCAGCAAAGCGGGTATGGGAACGTCATTATTATTAATCACCGTAATGGCTACGAAACGGTGTATGGACACTTAAACAGCATCGATGTGAAGGTAGGCCAGATTGTTGAAAAAGGTGAAATTATCGGTGTGATGGGAAATACCGGTCGCTCGACAGGTACACACCTTCATTTTGAGATTAAAAAAGACAGTGTTGCGCAGAATCCAATGAAATATCTGCCGTAAAATAGGAAAGCATGGTCTGTATAGAGACAGATCATGCTTTTTTATGTGGGAAAGGAGACCTTTTCACCTAGTGAATCTGCCGGTTTAGGTGTGTTAAAATAGATCGTATTAAGCAGATAAATGAGACCGAGGTCTTTTTCACAAAATAAACGTTGGAGCGGAGCGATTGTATGCAAGGAAAGATTCTCGTAGTAGATGATGAACAACCAATCGCAGATATCCTTAAATTTAACCTGGAGAAAGAGGGATATCAGGTTACTTGTGCCTTTGACGGCATACAGGCTGTAGAACTTGCATTGTCTGAACAACCGGATTTAATTTTGCTGGATTTAATGCTCCCAGGTAAGGACGGAATGGATGTCTGCCGTGAGGTAAGGGCGCAGCTTGAAACCCGCATTATTATGCTGACGGCTAAAGATTCGGAGATTGATAAAGTGTTAGGACTTGAACTGGGAGCGGACGATTATGTCACGAAACCATTTAGCACAAGAGAGCTGTTGGCCCGGGTAAAAGCGCAGATGCGCAGACAACAGAAACCACAGATTCAAGCGGATTCCTCATCTTCAGCAGAAGAACAGCAGGGGCTGAAGCTACATGACCTTTATTTTGATACAGATATGTACACGGCTTACAAAGGTGGAACACCGCTTGATCTGACCCACCGCGAATATGAACTGCTCTATTATATGGCCAAAAATGCAGGTAAAGTGATGACGAGAGAACATTTGCTACAGGCGGTATGGGGGTTTGAATATTTTGGTGATGTGCGGACGGTGGATGTGACGATTCGGCGTCTGAGAGAGAAGATTGAAGAAAATCCAAGCAAGCCGGAAACGATTGTGACGCGCAGGGGACTTGGTTATTTGATTCGAGGTTCCAAGAGCGGAGTTTTGTAGATGAAGTGGACTTCTTTTTTTCGTACTGTCCAAGCCAAACTGATTATTGTATACGTACTTCTCATTCTGGTAGCAATGCAGTTGATTGGTGTCTACTTTGTTAGTGCGATGAAAACGTCGCTGACCAGCAACTTTACAGAAGATTTGCACGCACGTGCTGAAATGCTGTCTGTACTTGTAGCGGAGACCCTCGTAACAGGAGACGGTGATGCCGGTGAAGAACGAACCGAAAGTCTAGGGACACTGGTAAATAACCTTTTTAATATTAGTGGTGCAGAGATTCAGGTACTTGATGCAAGTGGTCGTGTGCTGACAACCACCCTTAGCTCGCACAACAATTACATAGGTCGTAAAAATACACAAACCGTGGTCAGCCGTGCACTGCAAGGGATTCGGGATAATGAAGAAAATGTGATTGATGAAGATAATGTACGTAAAAAAGTAGTAGCCAAGCCTGTCTCCTCTGGAGGGAAAATAGTCGGTGCTGTCTATATAGCGGCTTCGATGAACGAATTATACACAACGATGGAGCGGATCAATAATATTTTTATATCCGGAGTCATGATCGCGCTTGGTCTAACTGCTGTGCTCGGTGTCATTCTATCACATACCATTACGGCCCCAATCAAGGAACTAACACGAAAGGCAAATGCCGTGGCGGAAGGGGATTTCCGCACTACAATGCCGGTGCATGGAACCGATGAGATCGGGCAGCTTAGCAAAGCTTTTAATTATATGACAAGCCGTTTACGGACAGCGTTATCTGAGAACGAAGAGGAAAAAGAAAAGCTGTCCTCTATTCTTGCTAATATGAGTGATGGGGTTGTCGCTACGGACGAACTTGGACGTATTATTCTCGTGAATAAACGTGCCAGTCTCATGCTGGGCGTCGAAGAATCTGCAATGACCGGAAGGCACTTTGCTGTCCTGCTCGGACTTGATGTGGAGGAAGCTGAGACGATGCTGAGCGGCATTACAGCTTCTACGCTTTTGCAAATTCACCCCCATGGTCAGGATGGATCACTAGTGATTCGTGTGACGTTCACCCCCGTCCATCGGCGAGGGTATGGCGGAACAGGCACCATTATCGTGCTTCAGGATGTTACAGAGCAGGAAGAGCTGGAGGCATCGCGGCGTGAGTTTGTGGCCAATGTGTCCCATGAGCTGAGAACTCCGCTGACAACGATTAAAAGCTATGCAGAAGCACTCGATAATGGGGCAATTGAAGACCCTGAACTAGGAGGACGTTTTGTTGGGGTAATCCAAAATGAAACGGAGCGGATGATCAGACTGGTTACCGATCTCCTTCATCTGTCACGGCTTGATTCTAGTGAAGCACCGCTGCGTAAGCAGCTTACTCCGATCATTGATGTACTGGAAGAGGTGGCTGATCGCTTCTCATTCCAGATGCAGCAGAAACAGATGAGTATTGCGGTTATTGTAGAGCGGGGAGTCCCGGAAGTACCCATGGATCGGGATCAGATTGATCAGCTTCTCGATAATTTGGTATCCAATGCTCTCAAATACTCAAATGAGGGAGGAAGTGTTACCTTGGCTGCTTCCCTTACTGAAAAAGGGGTGGCCATATCGGTTGAGGATACCGGAATCGGCATTCCTAAAAAAGATATTGAACGCATCTTTGAAAGATTCTATCGTGTTGAAAAAGGAAGAGCTCGCAGTATGGGCGGTACAGGGCTCGGTTTATCGATTGCCCGGGAAATCGTCAAAGCACATGGCGGGGACATTGAACTCGAGTCTGAGTTTGGAAAAGGAACAAGAGTTACGTTCATTCTGCCTCTTGTACAGGAAGAGAGGGGCTATTCATGAAGGAAGGTCTGAAAAATACGGTATTAGTACTGTTGATTACAGCCAGTCTTGTTCAGAGCTATTTTCTTATTTACCGTCTGCCTGGAAGTTACTCCATCGTAAATAGTGAATCTAACTACATCAAGACCGAGAATATGGGTCAAGAACAGCGAGTAGAGAATGTATTATTTCCGGATCAGATGATTATTCATATGGGAAAGGATAAACACACGATTTTTTATCCGGAATCCACCTTTTATCAGCTCATCTATTCACGTCTCCAAGGCCGTAATTTCGGTAATTTTGAAAGGCAGAGCGTAGATTCTGCCGATTGGGAGGAACTGAAGAAGAAGCATCCGGGAATTGAGTTATCATTTGATGGCGGTATCCCCGTATCCCTATTGCAGCGAGTTATGCAGCTGGATACGGATTCTCTTTTTCAGGCAGAAACGATTCATAAGATTTGGATCTATACTTCCGATAAAGACCCGAAGGTACACGCTCTGTTCTTCAGCGCGCGGGGGGATGTCGTTTATGAGGCGTCGGATGTCGATTTAACGGTACAGGATGTGTTGCAGCATGTTGATTTTGGGACAGGCTGGACTCCTTATCAGCTAACAGAGGCCGGATACTATATTCCAAAAGAACCGCTGGAAGTACTTCAAGTAGAGATTCCAACAGGTCAGTATACGGTAGAACAAATGCAGCGCAGTCTATTCTTCGATCCGAGTATGACGCGAAATATTCAGGAGAAAGATGGATCGGAAATTTATACAGACAGCAAGCGAAGTTTGCAGGTGAAATATAACCAGCGCTGGATCAGCTATAATGACCCTGCGGCTGTACTGACGAGTGAAGTAGACCGGACGAAGGACGTGCTTGCAGCGATTGACTTTGTGAATCAATATGGCGGTTTTAACGGGACCTACCGGCTTACAATGGATACGGAGGATCAAAGTACGGAGATCAATTTGCTTCCCTATTATGACAGCTATCAGATCCTGGATCTGCCGCAGTACGGATTTGAGCATATGTATCTTGATGTGCAGAAAGAGTCTGTCGCTACTTACGAACGTTCCCTGCTCTATTTAAGAGAGGGAGAAGAGATCGATAAGCAGATGGTACAGCTTCCTTACGGGGAAGAACTGGAACAGCAGATTAAAGAGGTTGCTGGAGATACGGATTTGGTTAGTGTATACCCTGCTTATCATCCACAGCCAACGGAGGCAGGAATGAAACTCATCCCTGTGTGGACTGTTAAACTGAGTACAGGGGAAGTAAGGACGCTGGAGACAAAGTAAAAAGTGGTTAACCCTTGGACTGGATGTACAGGTGGTCTATAATGAAATGAGGTGAAAAGATGGACTTTGGCCGTGCCAAGAATGTATTAATATATGCTTTTCTGCTGCTGAACTTGGTTCTAGGTTATCAGTTGTGGGTGGATGCACGGGAATCGGCCGGCTCAAGTCTTGACTATACTTCTCTTGGTGACAGTACACAGCGACTGATGGAAGAGAAGGGAATTCAGATTCTTGCGCCCATTCCAAGCGACACACCTGTTATGCCAAAGCTGACCTATCGCTATCTTAATGGGGACAAGGCAGCGGGAATAGTGCAGCTTGATCAGCCTATTGATAGTAAACTTGTGTTTTCTGAAAAAGAAATGGTGGCAGCGCTGAAAAAAACAATTCCAGATATCGACCAGTATAAACTTGATCCGCTTGCGAATCTGGATGCTTCAGACCGATTTATTTTACATCCGCTTGCGGAGCAAAAATGGCCTCTATTTCATGTGAATCTAGAGTTATATTATTCAAATCAGAAAATAACCGCTTACCGGCAATCTCCAATTGAGATGTCAACATTCGAAGAAGAACAGCAGGTGCTTCCGGCTTCCAAGGCCCTTGGCACGCTGGTCGAGCTCTTTTTACCGAATGAAGCGGTCGTACAGGATATCTCGCTTGGATATTATGGTGAGGAGTTTAACTCGGACAGCCAAGTGGCAGCCCCTGCGTGGAGATTTGTGCTTGAAGGCGGGCAGACCTATTATGTTCAGGGCATCAGCGGAGAGGTGATTAGTCCGAAGACAGAAAAACCGGAGGAGTAATGAGTTATGGGGATACGTTTTACCGTGTTGTCGAGTGGTTCGACAGGGAATGCGACAGTCGTTCGTAATGATGATACGGCTTTATTAATAGATGCAGGACTCAGTGCGAAGCGAATTGATGAACTTATGCTAGAGCGGGACATGCTGGGTTCACAACTGGACGGGATCTTAGTTACACATGAACATTCAGACCATATTCGGGGTCTTGGTGCGGTGGCACGGAAATATAATTTACCGATCTATGCAAACACGAACACGTGGAAAGCGATGCAAAAATCGATTGGTAAGATCGCCGAGGAAAACATTCGAATTATGGAGAGCGGAGAGGTAAAAGAGTTTAAATCACTTCGCGTGGAGTCATTTGGTATTTCTCATGATGCTGCAGAGCCTGTAGGCTATTCTTTCTATGATGGTAAAGAGAAACTTAGTGTAGCGACCGATCTTGGCTACATGAGTGATAAAGTTCGCGATGCGATCTCAGATGCAGATGTCATGGTACTAGAAGCCAATCATGATATTGATATGCTTCGAATGGGACGATACCCATGGAATACCAAAAGACGGATTATGGGCGACCTCGGTCACCTGTCTAATGAAGCAGCAGGTGCTGCTCTTAGCGAACTAATGAATGGGATCACGAAACGTGTATATTTGGCTCATCTGAGCCGTGATCATAATATGATGGAACTCGCCAAACTTACGGTACGAAATGCAATGGAAGAACGAGGATGCTTCTATAAGGATAGCGAATTCCAACTTTGTGAGACGTATTATGACCGGCCTACACCGTGGGATAAGGTGAGTTCTCCATAAAGCTGTCGAGATCGGCAGCTTTTTTTTCTACCTCTTCCCGGGTAAGGATGTTTTTTTCGATGAGCAGCTCAATGATGGTACTTAACGCAAGCGTGTTGCGGTAATGCTCTTCTTTGAGATCCGCTAATTTGGCGGCAAGACCGACCTCTTCCATAGCCGTGTATACACGATTCATAATGATACCTCCTTCTGATTTGAGCAGCCAAGTATATGAAACTTTCAGCGAGTCTAGTAAGCTCTTAATTGTATTGTAGTCAGACAGGGGCAAAAACATTCCTGTTTTTTCCTGTTTCTTGAAAAGTAAGGGTCATGCTATGCTAGAAAAGCTTTTTATGGAGTTTCATTTTGGTATAAAAATGGGAATAAAGACCTTGTTTTTCTGGCTTGTGTGGACAAAAAATGAGGTTTATAATCCATTTACGTTGCCGCGCTTAAAGCGGTAAAATGATGGTGATATATGTAATAGAGACTGATTTCTTACCCTTTTTTCGAAACTTTTTCGTTTCATATGTGTTAACTATAGTAGAGAAGATATGAGACCTGTAGCAATTTTTATAGATAACAATTCATGTGAACAGAGAAATAAGCACGTATTAAGGCAGTAAACGGTCTTGATGCAAGTGATACGAGGGGAGAGAATCCAATGGGATTGTTTGACGATGAGTTTTATTCCACCAAAGTATCAAAACGGACCGGAAATCTTCCAAACCGAATTAGAGTCAGCCGCAAAAGATGGTGGCCGAAAACAGTAAAGAATACGGAATCTTCCACTTTCTCAACGATTCAGGTTGCTGTAATCAGCTCGGTGATTAGCGCCATTGTATCTGTGACTTTATTTGCGTGGATTGTATATCCAGGAGATACACAAATGGCTTTTGCTGGACAAAGTTCTTATGCAAGCGGAGGGGCTGGCTCTTACGAGACACAAATCATGCAAGCGGGAGATAAAGTTCGTCCGGCTGTAGTAAGTATTGTGAGTCATAAAGAAGTTGAAGGTTCTAAAATTTCGGATTCGGCTTTAGGGTCGGGTGTTATTTTTAAAATTGAAGGTAAAAAAGCATATATCATGACCAATCATCATGTTGTCGATAGTGGTGAGAACTTAGAAGCTGTAACCGTAGATGGTGTATCCAAGGAAGCAGAACTGATCGGTAAGGACCGAATCAGCGATATTGCTGTGCTATCCATTGATAGCAGCGGAATTAATACAGCAGTAGAGCTCGGAGATTCTACCAAACTGCGCCGAGGTCAGACCGTACTTGCCATCGGAAACCCATTAGGACTTGGCGGTACGATGACAAGAGGGATTGTAAGCTATATTGATCGTCAGATTCCGGTCTCTATTAACCAGGACGGAGTATATGACTGGGAACAGTCGGTCATTCAGACGGATGCTGCCATTAATGAAGGGAACAGCGGTGGTGCCTTGGTTGATTTAGAGGGGAATTTAGTTGGTATTAATACGATGAAGATTGCGGATACTGGTGTGGAAGGGCTTGGGTTTGCGATTCCAACGCATGATGTGATGACGATTGTCGATGATCTGATGGTGGATGGAAAAGTATCTCGTCCTTATCTCGGTGTCTACACCGTAGATTTAACCAGCCCTTACGCTCCGCTCGATAAAGAACAGCGGGAAGAGATGAAGCTGCCTGAATCCGTTGAGGAAGGCGTGATCGTGCTCGAATCATCCGGTCCAGCAGAAGAAGCAGGGCTTAAGATGAATGATGTCATTGTGGAGTTCGATGGAAAGAAAATTAATTCAACACTCGATCTGCGTAAGCACCTGTATGAGAAGAAGAAAATTGGCGATGAACTCAAAATAAACTTTTATCGTGATGGGAAGCTGACGGAAGTTTCCACTAAGCTTACAGATAAACCTAATGAATAGCACCAGAGCGAAAAACGGTTTTCCCCGGGCAGGTGGAAGCCGTTTTTTATTTGCTCATCATGCATGGCAGGTTACTCGATCTGGGAAGGATAAACACAGGCAGCAGCAAGGATCACGATGAAAAGTCCTATTCTACCCAATTGTTAGGGAGGAAAAAGGATAAAGGGTTTCTTTTCATGCGCAGGTATGGTAGAACAAGAGAAGGAGCATGTCCATATGTGAGGGCGTTTGTCTCGCAGCATAAGGACACAGCCGTAAGAAGGGTAAAGACAGAAAGGATGCTTGAGTGAATGTACACCGTATGTAAAGATCATGTGGAGCATGCCATTGACCAATTTGTTGATGAATTCGAGGATGCACCCGATATTGTAGATTTGAAAGAAACCGAATTCTCCGACTGGGACCCGCCGGTAAAGTGCTCAGAATGTGATAACAACGCGGAGTTCTTAGTGGTCTAAGAGGTTCATACTTCGCACGGATATAGTTGAATAGTAAACATGGGGAGAGCGTGAAGTTTACGCTCTTTTTGCTTGTATATATAACGTAGATGGTAAGTGGATTAAGAAGATGAGCAAAGGTATAAATTAAGCGTGAATGTTAGTACATAACGGTGGATAGCCGTGTTATATAGGAGGTATGCAGAATATGTTTATTCAAATTATTAGTGTAGGGAAATTAAAAGAGAAATATCTGGTACAGGGAATCCAGGAGTATGCAAAACGACTGGCACCTTATATCAAGTTCCAGGTGATTGAAGTTTCGGATGAAAAAGCTCCCGAAAACATGAGTGATGCGGAGATTCAGAATGTGAAGGACCGTGAGGGAGAGAAGATCCTTGGTCATATCAAAGGCGATGCCCATGTGATTGCATTAGCACTGGATGGTCATCTGTGGAGTTCGGAAGATTTAGCAGCGGAGATCGATAAGCTCGGTACTTATGGGACAAGCCATATCGTCTTTGTGATTGGCGGTAGTAATGGATTGTCCAATGCGGTACTTCGGCGTGCACAGCAACGTCTGAGCTTCGGACGAATGACCTTGCCGCATCAGCTCATGCGTCTCGTACTCGTGGAGCAGATTTACCGTGCGGTGAAGATTAACCGCGGGGAACCGTATCATAAGTAGGGCGAAGTTCCGGCAGGAGTAATCCCCAGGCACTGTCACCACAATCAAACCTAAAGATCGAAAGCATTTAGCAGAACTTATGAGTAACACATTTTCTCATTTTATATGTATGTTTACACAAGAGGACATTGGGAGTTTTTTATGTTAGTGGAGAATATCAGTTTCAGTTTAAATGGTAAGCGTATGTTATTGAATTCTTGGTTCCAATAGATTAAGCAAAGCCGCTTTGCTTAATTATTTTGTTTTTTACTTTGGTAATTTAAGTGAAATGGGTTTAGACGGTATGACTTTGGTATCACCCTTTTTCAGCTAAAACAATTAAGCAAACACAATGGAGCCGTCCAGTGCTTGGGCGGCTTTTTACTTGCCGTTACAGGCAGCGCGGTAAACCGTACCATAAATAGTAGTAATATTTATGATATAAAATACTTTGAGAGTTCCGAGATGAGCATAAACATAATTAAGTTATCATTATGACCCCTGCTCCTCGCTCACCCTAAATCCACTACCATAGGAGGTTGTGGATTTTTGCGTATTAAAGTCTTTTAGCTATTGTTAAAAGCTATGACTAGCCATGCTTTTTTCATATAACAAGCATTCCTTTTCATCATGCTATACTCATTAGACTAAAAAGTTAGAAGGAGAAATAGTTATGATACCATTTCGTAATGATCATGTAGGTAGCTTTCTACGCCCTGCAGATTTAAGTCAGGCACGTGAACAATATAAATTAGGCAACATCACATATGAGGAATTAAGAGCTGTGGAAGATAAAGAGATTATTCGAATTATTGAAAAGCAAAAAGAAAATGGCGTATTGGCAGTTACTGATGGTGAATTCCGCAGAAGCTGGTGGCATTTTGACTTTCTGGGCGGCTTGGATGGCGTAGAGTTGTATGAGCAAATAGACGGACCAAAATTTCATAATATGCAAACTCGCAAGGGTGGGATTCGTGTTGTTGGTAAAGTTGATTTCTCGAGTCATCCCTTTGTTCAGGATTTTGAGTTTTTGAGAAAGCATGCAGGTGACGCAGTGGCGAAACAGACTATTCCAAGTCCAAACATGCTTCTATATCGATTGGAGAATGACGTCAATATATATAAGGACAGAGAGCAATTCCTTCAGGATACTATTGCGGCGTATCAAAAAGCCATTCAAGCCTTCTATGATGTGGGATGTCGGTACCTGCAATTAGATGATACAGCTTGGGCAGACCTATTCTCAGAAGCTGGTCACGATAAGCTACGTGCTAAAGGTCTAGAACCGGCAGAAGAATTGAAAACGATGCAGCGAATGATTAATGAATCCTTGTCTCATAAACCGGCAGATTTAGTTGTGACTATGCATATTTGTCGTGGTAACTATAAATCGAACTATTTCTCAACGGGTGGTTATGATTACGCTTCTGAAGTTATCTTTGGAGGCTTAAACGTAGATGGATTATTTTTAGAATTTGATGATGAGCGCTCAGGTGGTTTCGAGCCATTAAAGTATGTGAATCGAAAAGATTTGAAAATCGTGCTTGGTTTACTCACATCGAAAACAGGCGAGTTAGAGGATAAAGAACAAATTAAAGCTCGGATTGCAGAGGCAGCAACCTATGTACCACTTGAGCAACTTTGTTTGAGCCCACAATGTGGCTTTTCGTCTACAGAAGAAGGCAATATTTTAACGGAAGAACAACAATGGCGTAAACTTCGTTATGTTAAGGAAATCGCAGAAGAAGTTTGGAATTAATCCATCTAAATACGGAGGGGATGTAAAATGACGATACAAGCAGGCCAAGAGACAATTATAGTTGAAGCGTTAATTAATGGTCAAAATGTAAAATCCCTTTCGCAGTTAGCAAAAGAGAATCCGACAAACCCAACTGAGATCGTAGGCTATTTCCCTGTCACTACGAAAGAACAAGCGGTTGAAGCGATTGAAGCGGCGGCAGGGGCTTTTAAAACATGGAAACAGACCTCCATTGATGAACGCATTATTATGATGCGCAAAGCGATCGAGAAGATTAGAGCAGCTGAGAATGAAATTGTGCATTTGCTGTCTAGAGAGCATGGCAAGCCCCTGTATGATGCACACGGTGAAGTTTATGTTTCGTTAATGTGGATGGAGTTTGCTTGTAATGAAGCTAAACCGGCTCTACAGGAAGAGATCAAAGAGCATGAGAATGGCAAAACGATTCTTTCCTATGATTCAATTGGTGTGGTGGCAGCGATTAGTCCATGGAACTATCCCATTGCTCTATCTACGATTAAGATCGCTCCTGCCTTACTTGCGGGCAACACCATTGTGCTTAAACCAAGCCCATTTGCGCCACTGGCGGCAGCTAAAGTGGCAGAAATTATTGCGAGTGAGTTCCCGGCTGGTGTAATCAATGTCGTTCATGGTGATGCGGATGTGGGCGTTGAACTGACTAGTAATCCTTATGTTACTAAAATTGCCTTTACAGGTGGAACAGCAACAGCTAAGCATATTATCAAAGCTGCTTCGGAAACGATTAAGGATATGACGCTTGAGCTTGGTGGTAATGATGCGGCTATCTTCTTGGAAAGCTTTGATGTTCATGATGAGCGAGCAATGCGCCGGATTGTCATTTCTAATTTCTTGACAGCAGGCCAGATCTGTATGATTGCCAAACGTGTGTATGTACACCGTTCTATATATGATGAGTTTGTGGGAAAATATATAGAGGCGGCAAATCGCTGGATTCGAATTGGTGATCCATTTGATTCAAATACGACGGTAGGCCCGGTTAATAACCTGAAGCAGAAAAATTACGTGCTTGGTTTGGTTGAAGATGCGCAAAAGCGCGGGGCTAAGGTCATTCTTCTCGGTCAAATTCTTGATCAGAAGCTGTTTGACCAAGGTTACTACCTACAACCTACGCTTGTTTTAGGTTGCAATGTTCATGATCCGATTGTGGTGGAGGAACAGTTTGGACCTACGGTGCCGATTCTGCCATTTGACGATGAAGAGCAGGTTATTCATCTACACAATGAAAGTATTTATGGATTGACGAGTTCTGTCTGGGGGAAAGAAAAGGATGCCATCTCCGTCGCACGTAAACTCGAAGCTGGAACGACGATGATCAATACAGCTGCTGTGCAGGGGCTCGACGTTCGGTTCCCTTTCGGTGGCTTCAAGCAATCTGGTATTGGCCGTGAATACGGCGTGGAAGGTATCCGCACTTATACAGAAAAGCATGTCATCAACGTTCCGAAGACACTGGATCTTCCTTATATACCAGAATAAATTTTATAGCATACAACTTCGATATCGTACAGGGAATTTACATGTGAAATGGAAGTAGGCTCTAACTTTTCGCCTTGTTTACTGATCTTTAAGAATCAGTAGACAGGGCGTTTTTTTGTCAGATAAGTTTGAGCGCAGCAACTTTTCAGAAAAAAACAACACATATCTGATGGAGGTGACCCTGAAGAAATAAGGAAGCCACTCCATTATTTTGGAGTGGCTTTGTACTCAGCTATTATACGGTGAACGGCGGCTATCTTCTACCTAGTGTCTCCCAAATTCCATGGAGCCAGGAGTCGAACTCAGCATCTTTGTCGCCCTCGTAAGTATCATAAATATCCAGACGTGTCTTTTGCAGTTTTTCCTTAAATTGCTCAAATGTGTGACCTTCAGGAAGGCTTTTTTTAATCCGCAGCAAAATTTTGTTAAGACCTTTAAACAGCTCACCTTTGTTTTTGTCAGGCATTTGTACATCTTCATCCAACTGCTTGAGCTTGTGATATGCGGCTTCACGCACCTGGAACACTTGATCACTTGTCAAAACATGCTGCAGCAACTTAATGGTAGGTGCTGTATTCCAGTTCCCCAATTCGTTCACCGCATTTAGCCTGTCTCTCCAGCTTGCCGTCCGATTAGCCGCTCGTTTGAGCTCTTCAAAGTTTTCCGGTAGTTCGTTAACTGCTCCAATATCATGGTTGTTCGTCAAAATTCAATCTCCTTAATCATCGCCATCTCGGCAGAATGATGAATGTTATTTATGTGAACACTATTATAGCACGAACCTGACTAAACTACTCCTATGAAGCTGATTGACAGCCTGAAAATCACATTCACCAAATGTTAAAGATGTATCAACCTATCTAATCTCCTTGCCCCTCTTTTTTTTATGAATGAAGTCTACTGTGATTCTATAGTGTGTAGAAAAATAAGATTAAAAGAAGAAGAGAAAGTCCTTATCATACAAGGCGCCTCTCTTCCTTAGCTTCATAGGATTTTGAACTGAGGTTTGAAACACTTATAGCTTGCGGATAAGCCATCCCCATCTCGAATACCACAACTTGAGTTTTTTCATCAATCCACTGCAAATAGCTAAATTCTCTCAGGAAGATTGAAATTAATAGAGAATTAATTACCACTCCATTCATTGGAGTGGTTTTGTTTTGTAATAAATTTTATTGTCCATTCAGGGGATTAAATGAGTTGAGTTTGAACATGAAACATAAAAATTTGTTTTCTGTTACTATATACACATATGTAGATCCATAATTCACCATAATAATATAGTTCTATATAACCATTTTAACGAAAGAAGAGAGACAACATGAAAAATCATTTAATACACATGCGTGATAAGCTAAATAGCATAAACAAACGTAATCGCTCCATTCGCTTATTAAAAATTTATCAAAAATGGAGTTTTGACCTTAAAAGTATAGATACATTAGAGGCAAATGAAGACTCTCAGTCGATTTTAAAGAAGGTTATAGATCAGAAAGTTAAAGGGAACATTACGTTATTGCAACCTTCCCTGAATGATGACAAATCAATAATCCTATCACAAAAGCTTAGTGACCTTTATCGACAAATTAAAGCATTGGAAGATGAAACGGGAGTACATGACCTATATTTAGGCTATCCTTTTCTATCTGGTACTCTCCTCGATGGAACTTTTATTCAAGCGCCCTTGTTTTTGTTTCCGATCCGATTGGAAAAAGATAATACTTTGATGCAAAAATGGGTTCTACATTTGGAAGAGGGCGGACCACAGCTTAATCGTACGCTCTTCTTGGCGTTGAAAAAATTAAATAAACTTGGCTTCTCAGAAGATATTTTTGATGAGGCTAATACAGTTGCGGCTTCCATGGATTTTTCCGAAATTATAGATTTTTTAGAAAGACAGCAGTTGAAAGTTCAGTATGATAAAACAGGTCTCCGCCGTTTAAAGGAGTATAAGGCGAGTGATATTCCAGAAATAGCGAATATAACCCTGTTGGAGAATGCGGTCATTGGTGATTTTCCACAAGGTGGTTCATCGATTGTTCGTGATTATGATGAGTTAATTAACTTATCAGAAACGAGCAAACTCTCACTTGTTGGAGAGTTGATTAATTCTGAAGGTGATTTGTTTATCGAGGGCGGAGTATTACTTGATCAAGTGAAGAAAGAAGAGCAGCCTAATATTAAAGAGGATATATTAAATCTGTTACAAACGGATGGATCGCAAGAAGAAATTTTACGAGAAGTCCGTCATCAAAAAGGATTAGTTGTACATGGGCCTCCTGGAACGGGGAAATCGCAAGTTATTGTGAATCTAATAACCGACGCACTTCATCAAAAAAAGAAGATACTTGTTGTCTGCCAAAAGCGAGCGGCACTAGACGTTGTTTATCAACGGATGAACAGTCTTGGGCTTGGTAATCATGTTGCTCTTGTACATGATGAGAAGGGCGACCGAAAAGAACTTTATCAAAAGATTTCGACCGTTTTAGAACAAAATGAGGTGCAGTTTGCAGAAGCGGTTGAGGAGCTAATTAATGTCACTTCTCGGTTAAATAATCAAGAACAGTTGCTGGACACGATTGCTAAAGCACTCTATGAAAGACAGCCCCATGGATATAGATTGTATGAACTCTATGGAAAATCAAAACCAATAACGAATTCAAATAAGATCATTTACTTAGAAGGTGTGGCTGATCGATTAACAAAAGAATCTCTACGAGATGTGGTGGAGGCATTATATACATATGGAGAGTGGTACGAACAGTTCGGAAAAGAGACCTACCCATTACGTGACAGAAAGAGTTTTGCTAACTTTGATATGAAAATGAAGTTAGAAGTGATTGAAAAGTTGAAGACATTAATCGAGAAAGCCGAAAAAGCAACAGCTTATATTGAAACTTTAGATATTGAAAAGATAACACCTGCTTATACATGGGAAGTACAACAACGCTTAAATAAAATCTATCCGGACCTAGATAGAAATGAAGGACGTACCCTTCAACGCTTACGTATATTTTGGTGGACTACAGTTACTGGTAAATCTATTATTGAAGAGATTACAAATGGAGAGAAGTTTAAAGGAACAAGTTCTAGTGATTGGGTAAGGATAAAGCAGTCATTAAAGAGCATGCACAATCTAGCATCATTAACCAAGGATATGGCTAATGATATGAAAGCCCTGTCTATGTTAATACAAGAAGAACAAGTGAAGAAGTTACAGGATCGAGTAGCTGAAGGTGATATTCCATTAAAAGAGTTAAACTTATTATTAGAATATCTCTATCGTGACTTTGATGATCTGAAATTAATGGATACGTTCTGGGTTCAGGCAAGCAATGACATAAAAAGTGTTATTCATGCCTTACAAGGAAAACAATTTGATGAAGAGCAACCATTGTCGGAGTCTTGGGTCGAAATCTTTAGAAATTCGGTATTTCTTCATTGGATTGATCAAATCGAAATTAAGTATCCAGATGTGCAAAAAATCTCTACAAACGAGTTTGGAAGAATACGTGAAGCATTTTCCAATCTGTTAGAGGAAAAACGGAAAGTAGCAGCAAAGTACTTGATTCATGAATTGAAGAATAAGGTAAGCATCTTACATCATGAACAAGGAAAAAATACAAAAGAGTTAAAACATCAGACGGGTAAGAAGAGAATGATTTGGTCCCTTCGTAAATTAGTGAATAATTTCGCGGATAAAGGATTAGTTGATATTTTACCAGTCTGGCTTGCTTCGCCAGAGATGGTATCTTCTATTTTTCCGTTAAAAGAAGGTTTATTTGATATTGTGATCTTCGACGAAGCTTCCCAGTTAACTGTGGAAAGTGGTATACCGTCTATATATCGGGGTAAGCAAATTGTTGTAGCGGGAGATGAAAAACAGCTTCCTCCATCCAATATGTTCCGAGCAGGATACGCTGATGAAGAAGACGAGGAAGATGAAAAATATGATACGGATGAGTCAGTTAGCTTACTTAACTTAGCCAAACGACGTTTCCCGGAGAAGATTTTACAATGGCATTATCGTTCTAAGTATGAAGAGTTAATTAATTTTTCTAATCATGCATTTTATAACGGCTATGTTCAAATGGCTCCAAACGTAACTCCTTTTAGTGAGCCACCGGCTATTGTCTGGAAGCGAGTTAATGGTAGATGGATGAACCAATCTAACGAAGTAGAAGCTTTAGAAGTAGTGACGCAGCTAAAACATGTACTACTAGAACATCCAGGAAAAACAGTTGGAGTCATCACCTTCAACTCGAAGCAGCAATCTAAAGTACTCGATGTAATTGATTATGCTGCGGCAAATGATGAGGAATTTAGAGTGCTTTATAGTGAGTTAATGGCTAAGGGATTAGATGAAAGGTTATTCGTAAAAAACATTGAGAATGTACAGGGGGACGAGAGAGATATTATTATTTTCTCCATAGGTTATGCCAAAAATGAAGAAGGAAAAGTTTATAACCGGTTTGGATCACTTAACCAAAAAGGTGGAGAAAATCGTTTGAATGTAGCGGTTACCCGTGCGAAGGAAAGCATTATTGTTATTTCTAGTATAGAACCCGAAGAACTGAATGTAGCCAACGCATCTGAGCGTGGACCAAAGCTATTAAAGTCTTTCTTGAAATATGCCAGGGCCGTTTCAGCAGGGAAGATTGAAGAGATCCAATCTGTAATTCAAGAGATCAACGAAGCAGTCAACACACACGTTGTAGAACAATCTCTTCACTTCGATTCTCCATTTGAAGAACAGGTATATCAGCGACTCCGTAATTTAGGTTATGAAGTTACCACACAAGTAGGAATGTCTGGCTATCGTATCGACATGGCAGTTACCCATCCAAACGATAGTTCTAGATTTATTCTTGGAATAGAGTGTGATGGAGCTATGTATCATAGCTCGCCGAACGCTAGAGAACGAGATGTTTATCGGCAACGATACTTAGAATCAAGAGGTTGGATCATTGAACGAATATGGAGCAGGAATTGGTGGAAGAATTCTACAAATGAAATAGAGCGTATTGACCAGCGAATTAAGGAGTTGTGTCGGAAAGAAGAAGTTCGAGCTAAATTGGAAGAGGGAATATAACCTTCATGAGGTTTATTGAGGATAGAAGATCTTATTCCCTGCTTTGTAGCGAAAATAAGCTGGATCAGGAAATGTCCTGATCCAGCTTTTTGCATGTTATAGATTTTTTAGTGAACTAAACTATCCAAATCCGGCTGTAATTTATTTCGCAAAACATACATCATGATGGCACCAACAAGGAATGCGACAGTATCTGCAATGACAAGTGACCAGACCACTCCGTGGAAGCCATTCATATGATTAGCGATATAGAGCACAGGAATCAGAGTAATTCCTTGTATAACTGACATAATGAATGCAGCAGTTCCTTGCGCTGTTGCCTGGAAGATCCCCATAAATAACGTGGTCATTCCTGAAACGAATAAGGACAAGAATGTCACATGCAGAATGTAGCTGCCCATTTCAACTAATTGCGGGTCATTCGTAAATAAACCAATTAGGTTATCGGAAATGAAATAGACGATGATGCCGAACACAACGGCTAACCCCATAATGGCTTTGATCGTGAATCCAATCGTTTTCTTCATGCGTAATTTATTCGCTGTAAAAGAGAAGGCAATAAGCGGCACGACTCCCTCGCATAATCCCATTAGTATAAACTCAGGCAATTGCAATAATCGAGATGAAACTCCGTAAGCCGCCACGGCCAGATCACCATATTCGACAAGAAAATGGTTAAAGATGAGCGACATTGCGCCCATGAAGATACTCATAATAAAGACAGGAGTTCCGATTTTGAGAACATTGCCTAGAATGTCCTTAGTAGCCTTGAACCATTTTGCGGATACGGTTAGGAATTGACTCTTGTATCCCATATGGAAAGCAAAGAATACACTCGCAACCAAGTTGGAGACGACCGTAGCGGACGCGACGCCAATTATGCCCCAATGGAAGACGAAAACAACCATTGCATCGAGGATAATATTTATGACAACACTGAGAATCATACCGATCATCGACGTGATTGCTGCACCTTCTGAGCGTATGATATTTTCTAGTGTGAAGAACAATACGACGAATGGTGAGCCGATAAGCATAACCGTGACATAGTCCTTCGTAAATTCGAAGGATTCAGGTGTTGCCCCTAATCCTTGAACGATGGAATCGATTAAAGGAAGGCCGACAGCCATCAGAATAAGACCGAGAACTAAGCTGCTATAAAAAGCAAATGAAGATACATGTTTTACCTCATCATACTTTTTCTCTCCTAGCAAACGGGAGATGAACGTACCGCTGCCCACCCCAATCAGGTTGCCTAGCGCCATAATGATCGCGAATAACGGTAAGGTTAATGCGAGAGCGGTTAACACGGCAGTATTGTGGAGCGTACCAAGGAAGTAGGCATTCAAGATGGAGTATATGACACTCATTGACGTGCCTAGCATCATCGGTATTGCAAAGTGAGCTACGGCTTTTGCGACCGGTGCTTTCTCAAAATAATGGAGGTTTTCTGCATCCATGCGGATCACTTCTTTCTTTTTCATGTTTATCTAACAGTGTTAGTTTGAGTCTAACAGTGTTAGATGGTATCATGAACTTATAAATCTGTAAAGCATAAACTTACACTGTTAGATAAAAGGGCGGATATCAATGAAAAAAAAGCAGCAGCCTCAAATTTCGGAAGATAAGATTTTGGAAGCCTCGTGGGAGCTCTTAGGAGAGGAGGGAATTGAGAGATTCAGCATGAGACGTTTAGCCGACAGGCTAGGGATTCAGGCTCCCTCTCTGTACTGGTATTTCAAGGGCAAACAGGATCTCTACCAGCGTTTAGCTAACCAGATATCCAAAATAATTCTGGAGGAGTTTCACTCTGAAGGGGATTGGAAGGAACAGCTGACTACGCTTGCGGTAACAGTACGGAGCGTGCTTAGCCGCTATCCCTGCTCTACACAGCTCATGATGATGACACTGCCTCATGAACCGGACATCATTCGTTACACCAACCGCATGCTTCTTTGTGTAGAATCGACACCGCTTGAGCAAGAGCAGAAAATACAAGTGGTTACTACGCTTGCGAACTATGTTTACTACTTCGTCTTAGACGATTACCAGCATGAGCGCAATGTCTCCGCCATCCTTAAGGAACAGAAGTCACTTCCGGGTGAGGAGATGATTCGTCTTCTGGACTCCATGAGCGAAGCGGAAGCAGGACTGTTCCGGAGCATGTTCACAAACGGGCTGTTCAAGCTGATGGGGACGGATCGTGCGTTTGATTTTGGATTGAAGCTGATTCTGCTTGGGATTGAGCAGGTGATAAAAGAGCAGGAAAAGTAGAATATAAAAAACCGCTCATCCGGTTACTGGATAGCGGTTTTCAATTAGGATTTACCTTGATATTATCAAAAAGTGAAAAGAATGATGGAAAAGGAAGGTGAAGTGTTATGAAAATTATTGTTTTCGGAGCAACGGGCGGTGTAGGCCAATGTGTTGTGAAACAGGCAGTAGAGAATGGTTTCGAGGTAACAGCATTTGTACGGACACCAACAAAGCTAGAAGTTACACACGATAATGTGAAAATTATAAAGGGAAATGCTTTCAACCAAGCAGAAGTCACAGCAGCAATTGCTGGTCATGATGCGGTCGTGTCATGCTTAGGCTCCAATCAAGGGATGAAAAAATCAACCGATCTCCAGGAGATGACGAAAAATATTGTTGCTGGCATGCAGGAGCATGATGTCAAACGAATCGTCTATACCGCATCCGCAGGGATACATAACGAGCTACCAGGGATAAGTGGGAAACTGATCATGAGAATGCTTAAGAATACTCTAGCAGATCACAGGGCTGCTACGGATTATATTGAGACACATGGACTGAACTACACCATTGTTAGACCCTTGGGATTAACCAATCGTCCCTTTTCAGGAAAGTACAGAGAATCTGCGACGAGTGTACCGAAAAACTCAAGATCCATACCACGTGCTGACGTTGCACACTTTATTCTAAAAGCATTAAATAATTCAGAATATGAAAATACATCGATTGGAATTGCTACTTAGAAAATAACAAAACTCTACTGACGTCGAGGATTCCCGGAAGACCCGTACGGCTCAGGACGAAAAGGTCCTGCTGGGACAACCCAGAGCTGACTGCCATTGCTGATCGCCATCGCAAGTCGGTTACGCCGCGGTGAACCGCATTTAAATAGGGCAAAGTATTTATTCTGTATAAATACGTGTTGCAGTTAATATAATGGTCTAGTCGAACCCATTTGTTGTCGAAATTATACTCGGCTTTCAGACAGATGGCAGTTCCGCAATAAAGCCAGAAAGTTACATATTTTTACTAAAAACCCATATTTGTGTTTCGAAAATCAATAACAGGTTTAAGAGTAACTTATTATACATAAGAAAGAGGAGAACAAAATTGAGAAAACTAAGTAAACGTGGTACCAGCAAGGCACTAATTATTTTGATGTTAACTGTTCTTTTTATTTCAGGCTGTAGTGCGAGTAACAACGGAAATAACGCATCGGGCGGTGACAAAGAGGAGAAGATATTTACTTCTAAAGACTGGCAGGTCCAGTTGACTTTGGATAATGGTTGGGTAGAGGACCCAGCTCTCAATGAACAGGCCATTCTGGCAGTTTCCGAGAGAAAAAATGAAAAATATGTCATAGTAAATTCTTTTCTAAAATCTAGTTTGGCGGACGATGCTACATTGGATGATTTCAAAGTTATATTTACTAATAACATTAACTTGTCTATAACAAATGCGGAGGAATCTAACAACAAAACAATAAATGTGGCTTCTACTGAAGCTGAGCTATTTGAAGTTACCGGTGAGGCACAGAAGGTGAAAGTGCATTATTTAGTGGCTTTACTTGAAAAGGGCGGCTCTTTTTATCAAATTATTACATGGTCTACACAATCTAAATTTGAAGATAATAAACAAGAGCTATTACAGGCGATTGAATCATTTAAGGTATTAAAGGAAACACCAACAACTCCAGCCTCTACTTCTCCCTCCGAATCTACAGATCCTAACAACAAAGACGATGAGAATACAGAAGTAACCACCATGACGAGCGATGACAAGAAGGCAGAAATTACGATTCCTGCTTATATGACATACGAACTTGAGTTGTCTCCTGATGCTGACATTCAAGCCTCACGTATGCAGCAAGAAGAATATTTGATGGTTCTACGTGAGGGTAAAGATGTTTTTGCCGATAACTTCACTTTGACCGATTATTATACAGCGGTTACTGACTCTATGTCTCAAACATTATCGAATACCACTATAACAGAACCCAAGGAAATTGAGATCAATGGACAGCCAGCTGTGCAATTCGAGCTAAACGGGGAAATCGACAAAGTTAAAATTAGCTACCTGATCACACTTGTAGAAACAGACGGTAACTTTACTCAATTGTTATTCTGGACTCTTCAAAATCGCATGGATGAAAAACGCGACATGTTCATCAATGCTGCTGGTACGTTTAAAGAGGTTCAATAATCCATACTATTTATGCAAACGGAATAAGACCCTGACTCCAAAGACTTGGAGTTCAGGGTCTTATTCTTTTTCTCTCTTGAAAATAAAAAATGCCCCTCCAAAGAGGAGGCTGTAATCGAAGTATCCATAGTAAGAAGTATTTACCAAATTGTTTCCGAATTGCTCTTGTATTTATACTTCTTTAATTGTATTTACTAATTCACCGCAGTCTGTTAAAATACCAACAGTTAATTGTTAACCTAAATATTTTTTTATTGGTTTACAATTAACTGTGATTTGATGGTGAACTGACATGACAATGCATTGTAATTGTTCGCCGAAATGAATAAAGCGTACCTGTGACATCCTTTTACCCAATGGAAGACTACAACAATTCGTATCTTTTAATTATCGAATATGGCGGCTTAGAATCGCTTGAACACTACTGCAGCTTAAAGGTGATTGGTCGGTTTCCTACTTGGTGAAAAAAAAACGGATATGGACACCTTGATACATATCGTTCGATCAAAGATTCAGTTAGCTTCAATTAGACAAGCAATTCCATTTTAATCTATGGGGGATGATGAAAATAATAACGATGGAGAATGATCTCATTTGGCAGTCGCTCGCAAGTAAATCGCTACGTGGGGAATGTTTAACGCTTGAAGAAGGACTAGCTGTTCTTGAAGCCGATAATGACCACGTACTTCCGCTGATGCAAGCTGCATTTCAGGTAAGAAAGCATTTCTACGGTAAGAAAGTGAAGTTAAACATGATCATCAATGCTAAAAGTGGACTTTGTCCCGAAGACTGCGGCTACTGCTCGCAATCCATCGTCTCGACAGCTCCTGTGAAAAAATACACGCTGCTAGATAAAGACACCCTCTTAGCGGGCGCACACGAAGCGATGGCTCGAAAGGCAGGAACGTATTGCATTGTTGCTTCTGGGAAAGGTCCGACAGATAAAGAGTTGGATCAGGTCGTTTCTGCAGTCAAAGAAATTCGTGAAACGTTGCCACTAAAAATTTGCGCATGTCTGGGAATATTGAAGGATGACCAAGCCGAACGGCTCGCTGAGGCAGGCGTTCACAGGTACAACCACAACTTGAACACGAGTAAAACTAATTACCCGTCCATCACGACAACTCATACATATGATCAACGCGTCGAAACGATAGAAAAGGCGAAGACGAGCGGCATGTCTCCTTGTTCCGGCGTCATTATCGGAATGGGAGAGACAAATCGCGAAATCGTAGAAATGGCTTTTGCATTACGAGAGCTTGATGCAGATTCGATTCCCATTAATTTTCTCAATGCGATTCCGGGCACTCCGCTTGAGCATGCAGGACGAACACCGGCAATGAAAGCGCTGAAGGTATTGGCTTTGTTCCGGTTTATCTGTCCGTCTAAAGAAATTCGTGTGGCGGGTGGGCGTGAAGTGAATTTGCGAACGCTACAACCATTGTCTCTATATGCGGCAAATTCGCTCTTCGTAGGTGATTATTTAACCACGGCAGGCCAAGAAGTGTCGGCTGATCAACAAATCATTGAAGACTTGGGCTTTGAAATTGAGTTAAACGCGTTGTAAGCTGATTCTGCTTGGGATTGAACAGGTGATAAAGGAGCAGGAGAAGTAGATTGTAAAAACCGCTAATATGGTTATTGGATAGCGATCTCAATGAAGTTTAACGGGCAGAAAAGAACATTTATCATATTTACAGAAAAGTATCATATCGACATAAACACCAATACATGGTATGGTTGGTGAAACCCATAGGCATTCCACTCCTCGGAGCGGAGTGCTTCGTCTATATTTGCGGGTTTTTTACATTTAAAGTATTACTATCTACCCGAAAAAGGATGGAGGTCATGATGCTGTGTTTCTCTATTGATCCCTGCTCAGGGACGGTTCGACGGCTGCTATTAATGTGCGCTAAGATCACTCATATAAAGGAGAGGTAGAGCATGGCTACATCCATTCATACAGAAAGACGTCCACAATTGAATCCTTCCGGACTGCGTAATTTACGTCAGGAGGGGCGTTTGCCAGGGGTTGTATTCGGGAAAAACGCAGACAATCAAATTATTCATATTTGCACCAAACAATTTGAAAAGTGGATAAAGAAGGGGGCTTCCGGCTTTATTGAGCTGAAGATCGAAGGCGATAACTCGTTTACGGTTCTATTGGAAGATCTTCAACGGAACCCAGTAACCCGCGCGCCTTTGCATGTCGATTTTCAACTCGTTCAAACCGATGAGATCATTCGGACGAAGCTAGGGGTCAAGATCATAGGTATTCCTGCCGGAGCGAAGTGGGGAGGAGTTGTGCAAATTCAAGACCCGTATGTGGAAGTGGAGGCATTGCCGAAAGACCTGCCATCTACAGTTGAGCTGGACATCAGCGCGATGGAAATCGGAGAAACGCTCTTCGTGAAAGACCTGGTCCTACCGCCGGAAGTGATAGTTATCTCCGGTGATAACGAACTCCTCGTATCGGTGTCGAAGCCTTAATGCCTATGAGGCCATTTTCATCTGTGAAGTGCCTTTAAATAGTTAGATATAAATATGTATCAGGCAATTTAATGAAATGAGTCCGGTAATTATACCGGGCTCATTTTTATTTATGTCTGCAAGTGGTCTATAGTGTTCAATATAGTCTTTTGATTCCGGAGTTCTATATTGCATGAAATCGAAAAAAAGAGGTGATGAGATGAAAGTGACGACCGACATGATCGATAAGCAACTGCGATTCAGAGGAAAGCTGTTCGATTCACTGATGAAATCGAAGAATGAACAGAAATGGCAGAAGGCAATGTATAAATTGAAGAAGCGATCAGATCGATCAGCGGGAAAGAACATCGAGGGTCTCCATTGCAGCGAAGAATGGATAACGAGAAGAGACGGCTCGAAGCTGCGAATTCGGATCTATAAACCACTTGGAGACACTAATCAAGTACCTGGCGTTCTTTGGATTCACGGCGGTGGCTATGCAATGGGTATCCCGGAGATGTTTGGTGGAGCGTACAAACGATTAATCCATGCCAGCCCGTGTGTAGTCGTTGCACCCGATTACCGCCTATCCATCGAAGCACCATATCCTGCTGCACTGGATGACTGTTACGACACGCTTTTGTGGATGAAAAGTCATGCCAAGGAGCTCGGTATAAGAGAAGACCAGCTGATGGTTGGAGGAGAAAGCGCAGGAGGCGGACTTACGGCTGCTCTTACGTTGTGCGCAAGAGACCAGGAAGAGGTCAGTATCGCTTTTCAAATGCCGATCTATCCGATGATCGATGATCGAATGGATACCGAATCAGCCAAAGCGAATCATGCACCAATCTGGAATTCTGATTATAATCTGTGGGCATGGAAGCTGTACCTTGGGGAGTTATACGGTGGAAATGTGCCTCCATATGCAGCTGCCGCAAGGGAAACGGATTACAGCAGTTTGCCGCCAACCGTTACTTTTGTTGGAGACATCGAGCCGTTCAGGGATGAAACTGTTCAATATGTAGAAAACCTACGGAGTGCTGGCGTACCGGTTGAATTTAAAATGTTCCAAGGCTGTTATCACGGCTTCGATATCATCCATCCGAAAGCGCAAGTGAGTAGGGAGGCTCATTCCTTTTACATCAACGCATTCAAATATGCGGTGAAGCATTATTTTGCGAAGCAGCCAACGGACGGAGTCTGAATGGAACATATACAATCATATAAACCTTTAAAAAAGGAAGTGCGGACAATGGATCTAGAAATGGTCATGCAAGAGCTTGAAGCTCTCGGCAAGGAACGAACCAAGAAAATATATCAGTCGAATGGTGCGCATGAACCGCTTTTTGGTGTGGCTACAGGAGCGATGAAGCCGCTCTTTAGAAAAATAAAACGAAATCAGCCATTGGCTGAGGAACTCTATGGTACAGGAAATTACGATGCTATGTATTTTGCAGGGATGATTGCTGATCCTAAAGTGATGACGGAGGCGGACTTTGAGCGTTGGATAGATCGAGCTTATTTTTATATGCTATCGGACTATGTAGTTGCCGTAACTTTGGCAGAAACAGATATAGCACAAGAAGTTGCTGATAGGTGGATTGCAAGCGATATAGAGTTAAAGATGTCAGCAGGGTGGAGCTGCTACTGTTGGCTGCTCGGCAATCGTCCAGATGGTGAATTTTCGGAAGAGAAAATAGCTGCTATGTTGGATCTTGTAGCGAGCACCATTCATGATGCACCTGAACGCACAAAATATGCGATGAACAATTTCATTTACACTGTGGGACTATCCTATCTGCCTCTCCATGATAAGGCGGTCGCAATCGCGAAGGAATTAGGGCCGGTAGAGGTTAATGGTAATAACAATAAAACCAAGTTTCTGAATGCTTCTGTTAATCTTCAAAAGGCAATAGATAAAGGGCAACTCGGTTTTAAACGAAAATATGTAAGGTGCTAGTGTAATAAAAGAGAGCCCTCATTACGTTTGAGGACTGTCTTCTTACATATTATTGGGCGGAGTATCCGCCCACCGATAATTAACGTAATTTAACAGATCGCCATCTACTATAATCATCAATAACTGAAAGTGGGAGAAGAGTTACATAAAGCCCAAAAGGAATGGGGTCTATCTGCAGAGGATATTGCGCAAGCAGTCGCTTATGTTATTGATACACCGGAGAGAGTATCTGTTAGTGATATGATCATTCGTCCAACAAAACAAGAAGTATAATAAAGGTCAGGTGGGTATCCCTCTCCTGTTGTGATTGGAGAAAATGTATGGATTGGGTCGAGCGCAACGATATTACCCGGGGTAACGATTGGGGACAACGCTGTGGTTGCCGCGGGAGCCGTTGTCACTAAGGATGTGCCAAAAAACACGGTTGTTGCAGGAGTGCCGGCAAAAGTAATTAAGAAAATAGATACAAATTTAAATTAATTTCATAATAACTTTCGTTGCTTTAATCGGAACGATATAAATTTGATATCAAAGTTTATATCGTTTTTTATTTACAACTCCAATTCTTGACGACATTTATTGTTGATGCTATCTTATCTACTAGCTATAAAGGATTGGTAGTTTACACCTATCCTTTATTAATCAATTTTAAGTTTGGAGTTGTGATTTATGAAAGATGCTTTATATGAACTTTTGTATGGTAGTTCGGCTGATGTTACGACTACGCAGCTACTCGGGAATACGTTAGTCGCATTAGCACTGAGTTTAATCGTATTTATTACATATCGGTTCACCTATGGAAGCATTCTGTATAGTAAGAAATTTAATGTTTCCCTCATTATGTTAACCTTAATAACTACCGTAATTATGAGCATTATTGGTGGAAATATCGCTCTGTCATTAGGGATGGTCGGGGCTCTTTCTATTGTTCGTTTTCGTACTGCAGTTAAAGATCCGCGTGATACAGCGTATATCTTCTGGACCATTGCTATCGGATTAGGAGCAGGTTCAGGCAGTTTAGCGATTACTATTATCGGGACTGTTATCATCTCCTTAGTATGTTTTGTTTTTAACTATGGTATTGGAAGTGATGAACGATATTTAATTATTATCCGCTCTGAAAATATAGACGAATCTCTAGAAAATATTAGAGCGCATATGTTTAAAGTGTGCAAGGGTTATAAATTACGTTCAGAAACGGTAAATGATCAGTTTGTTGAACTTGTTTATCAAATTAAGCTAAAAGGCAATGCTTCAACCAAGGAATATGAATATATGAAAAAGATTAAAGGCGTTATTTCAATTAATGTAGTTTCTCAAAATGGAGAAACACTAGAATAGGTGTATGACAATATGAACAAAAGAAATAATGGAAGAAAAACGTTGTTGTTCATTATGGTCATATTATTGATTGCTAGTTTTATTGTTGCAATTCCTCGATTGACCTACTCTTCTGAATATGGAAAAGAAAATTCCGAGAAAAAGGTAACCTCAATTCCTGATGTACATTCATGTGAAGGAGATCACAATTTACCGGTTGTTATTATTGATACTGATGGTCAAAATATTGAAACCATATCTGATACTTCAATTAATGAAAAGACGGATAGGTATAATGTGGATTTCTCCTTATATGATGTTAATTCTGATGGAACCACCTGTATGGATCCGCAAACAAAACCAGCAATTAAAGAAAAGGTGGAGATTGGTATCAGAGGACAATCTTCACGCATTAATCCCAAGAAACAGTTCTCTCTAAAATTTATTAATGAGACCGGGGGAGACAAAGATGTTTCCCTATTAAATATGCCCAAAGATAATGAGTGGGTATTAAATGGGGTTTCTGCAGACAGTTCCCTGATTCGAAATCATATAGCTTACCAAGTTTCGGGTGAAATCATGGCATTTGCACCCGAAACTCGGTTTGTTGAAGTGTACATCCTTGATGATCAAACAAATGAGGTCAACGATGTAAGCTACCGTGGTGTATATATGCTGATGGAGAAAATCACACGTAGTTCGGATCGGGTAAATATAACAAAAACCGATGAGCGCTACACCGACACGAGCTTTATCATTGCTAGGGACAAGATTAAAGAAGGAGAGCCTGTTTTAGACAGTTTATGGAGTAGTGTCTTAACAGATCAAATTGTAAGCGCGGATGGTACGGTCAAGAAAAGAAGTAGACTTACGTATGTATATCCTGGCAAGACACGGATTACGGACAACCAAAGACAAATAATAGATAACTATATTAATGATTTTGAATTGACCTTGTATTCTCGTGATTTTGCCGATAAAAAAAGCGGATATCGTAAGTACATTGATGTGAAGTCATTTGTAGATTATGCGATCATTAACGACTTTTTTAATAATGTGGATGGTGGTGATGTAAGTACATATTTTTACAGGGATGTAGGTGGTCGTTTACATGCAGGACCCGTTTGGGATTTCGATTTGATATTGGGATCACCTAGAAACTCCTCATATTCTAGTGCAGAAGGATTTAAAATGTTCAATACCACTTGGTTTGATCAGCTTTTTAAAGATCCTTATTTTGTTGATACTTATATTAAAAGATATCAGTATCTTCGCAAAAATGTATTATCAGAAAAATATTTATATGATTTGATAGATAATGCTGTTGAAGAACTGGGAGATGCTGTTCAGCGAAATCATGCTAAATGGAACGTTGCTACGTCGCAAGCAGAAGAGTATAAAAAAGAAATTCAACAAATAAAAGACTATATTGCGAAACGGGCAAGCTGGATTGATCAGAATACAGCTATCTTATACAGAATGAACGAGAGTGATTTGTAAGGGATTGATGTAACTTGCGTAAATTCATGCTAATTGTCTTTGGTACCATATTAATCATCATGTTGATGATTTATCTGTTTTTTCTAGGTGGTTTACATGTTAAAACAGGTGCTTTTAAAAACTCGACTGAAGAACAGGGTGTTCATTATGCAGTAAGAGTCAGCGATGATCAGATTGAACGTTATGATGGTGAAAAATGGAGTGAATTTGTGGTAAAGGGTATTTCTTTAAGTGACAGTGTACCCAATAAAGAGCAACTAAGTTCAGATCAACTGGAAAATAAAATTAGTACATGGCTAGATCAAATTAGCAAGATGAATGTCAACACCATTCGTATTCCTTCTATTCAATCGCCAGCTTTATATAGTGCACTGTACGAGTTTAATAAGAATAATCAGAATCCTATATATATCATTCATGATATCCCTATAGATGAAGATTTAATTGATGGTGAATATAAACGAACAAAGGAAGAAATATCGAAACAGTTACAAGCAAATATTGAAGATACCATTGATGTTGTCCATGGCAGAAAGATGATGTGGAGTAAAGATATTTTTACAAGCAGATGGTATGCAAATGATATTTCTCCCTATGTACTAGGCTACGTTATTGGTAACTCATGGGATTCCACATTGGTGAAAATTATAAATAAGAGAGATCAAGAGTATTCATCTTATGATGGGAAATATGTTACTGCAGAATCTTTAAATGGATTTGAATATATAATGGCTCAGGCAGTAGATTATACTGCCCAATATGAAACTGAAAAATATAATCAGCAGCGATTGGTGTCCTTCCTAAACACCACTGAGCTTGATCCTATTATACATTCGGCGCAATCCAGTGTGTTTCGCGATACAGAATTGAATATTGAGAAATTCAATATAACGAATGATTTTCATACTGGAATTTTTGCTAGTTATCAGGCATCACCAAACGATACCGATTTTCTAAACATCAGCTTAGAAAATTCTCTCCCTTCAGAGAACGAAGGATCCTTTGAAGCATATTTGCAACAATTAAAAAGCATCCACCAAAAACCGATTGTGATCACAAATATTGGATTATCTACTTCTAGAGGTATGTCCAAAGAAGATGAATATAATCATTACAGTCGTGGAGGAATGACCGAAGAGGAGCAAGGAACATACCTAACAGAGTTGCTCGATGATATATATCAAAATCAATATGCAGGGGCCATTATATATAATTGGCAGGATGAGTGGCAAAGGAGCAGAACCTGGAATACACGTCATATAAAAAACATAGACAATACAGAAAACTGGTTAGACGTGCAATCTAGTGAACAACATTTTGGAATTATGCAGTTTGTTCCAAGCAATGAGCAGGCTGTTAAAGTGGATGGGATCACCACGGATTGGAATGAAGAAGATTTACTATACGATAATGAAAATGGGCAATTGTACGCTAAGTATGACCCAAGCTATTTATATCTTATGATTCAAAAGGAAAAATTTCATTTCACTAAGGATCATCTGCATATAGCTATTGATGTTAACCCATCTATAGGAACCCAAAATTATGAAAAACATAATGGGTTATTTAATGTAAATGCCGACTTTGTAGCTAGAATACAAGGGGTAAACGATTCAGATATTCAGGTTCAGTCAAGGTACAATATTTTCGATTTTCGTTATAAGTATTACGCTAATATCGTGGATAAAATGACAACGATCCCTACCGAAAATACAAATACATTTGATCCAATCTATCTATTAACACGGAATGTATTTCAAAATGACGGAACCATGGAGAAAGTATCACCAAAATATATGGAAACAGGTACGCTTACATTTGGAAGCTCAGATTATGATTCTAACGAATATAATTCACTTGCCGATTTTTATGTGAAAGAAGATGTAATAGAACTTCGAATTCCGTGGCTATTAATTAATGTGATTGACCCGATTGGCGGGATTGCATTAGGTGATTTTTATAAGGATGGAATCAATGCTAAAGTAAAAATAAATCAAATTGGTTTACAGGTTTTTACGGAGAGCGATGGGCAGATAACAAAAGTTACTTCTCCTAGCTATATAAGTCTAAAGAATAATAACATTCAATATCAGGAAAGAACCAAAGAATCTTATGAAGTGCTTCAAGCCTATTTTGAAAATGTAGACGACTCTTAAGAAAGGACTAATATGGATCTGATATACTTCTTTATTATTTTCTTCTTCGTTATTTTACTTCTTGTTATTTCATATATTGTTTTTTCAAAAGTGAAACAAGGAATGGACCAAAGAAGAGTCAGCCAATTGGAAAATGAAATGCAGCCGATTGTTGACAAGTATATGGAATCAGAAAGTGGATCTAAAATTTCAGAAAAAGAAATTTCAGATCTGCGGAAAAAGGTTCAAACCAAGACAGGCCTCCAGGCATTTAATTCTATTTATTTTGCCAGAGTGAAACAGGACGGTTTAACTGAGAAGCTGCATCAGTTGGTCACTCTTATCATTGATTTCCAAATGTTAAATAACAATCGCATCGTGCGCAATAAGTATCGAAAGAGCTATATCTTATATTTGTGTGCTGAATATTATATGAATTCGGAAGAGGTTATTGATTTTGCACTAGAAAGTCTAGAAGATCCTTCGCTATATGTGAGGAATAATGCACTCCGAGTCCTTAGAAATACAGGGAATGTGGATACCATTATTGATGCATATCGCAAAATCTCAAAAGGAAAATTGTACTTTAATAATAAAGTGATTGTGGATTTTATGGGTAGTTTTCGCGGGGATATGCAAGAGTTGAATAAAGCTTTAGCTAGTAATATGGTTGAATTCAGCCCAAAAATACAACGAGGTATTATGGATCATTTTACAAATCGTAGAATAAGTGAATATTCTAATGAGATTTTACGATTCATTGAGGCATCTAGTGATAAGGAAATAATCATTGCGGGAATCCGATATTTTGGAGTCGTTCATAAGCAAGAGGCATACCCATTTATTGTCGAAAAATTCAAAAGTAAAAGCTACGAAATTAGAGCAGTGTGTGCCAGAGCCATTGGTTTATATCCTTGTGAAGAAACGATTACATTACTCAAGGAATATATAAAAGACGCGAATTGGTTCGTACGGTACAATTGTGCTTTTACACTTTTTCACTTAGAAGAAGAGAACATTTTTAATAAGGATAGTTCCATCGGGAAAGTCATTTGTGAAAAGGACACTTTTGCTAGAGATATCATGATTTACACTCTCTATTCCAAAGGTTTAATCAACTCTGATAATGATCAAGTTAAATTAGCCTGCTTCCAGATCGAGAACGTGGAAAAGGAGGAGAGAAGAGATGGATTTAAAACAAATCATCTTGTTCATTAATTTCTTTTTCTTGGTCTATATGTTTTTATATGCGGTGTATGTGTTTTTAAATACCATGGTAGCTTCTTTTCAGCTTGATGATTTTTCTATAAAGAAAAGCCATATGGTTTACCCGCAGCTTAATAATAGGGAGAACTATATTCCTATTTCTATTATTGTTCCTGCCTACAATGAAGAGGTAACGATTATAAGTTCTATCACCTCTTTATTGCACCTAAGGTATCCCAAAGTTGAGATTATTATTGTTAATGATGGTTCGAAAGACTCCACCATGCAAAAAGTGCGGGACCATTTTGAGTTAAAAGAAGTGAAACGCCCTATTCATAAACAAATAAACTGTAAAGAGATAAAGAGTATTTATGAAGGTGATTTTGAAGGAAAGCAAATCGTACTTGTAGATAAACAAAATGGGGGAAAGAGCGACGCTCTTAATACCGGGATTAATGTAAGCAGATATCCCCTGTTTATTTGTATGGACGCTGATTCTATTTTAGAGTACGACTCTTTAGAGAAGATAGTTGTACCGTTTTTGGAAAGTGATGATGTAGTTGCGGTTGGAGGAAATATTAATGTTGCCAATCAGGCCACGATCCAAAATGGTAAAATAGTAAAAATAGATACTCCAAAAAAATGGCTCGTTATGTTCCAAATGATTGAATATTTCCGTGTGTTTCTGATGTCACGTGTAGCCATGAATGGACTCAATGCGAATTTAATTATTTCTGGGGCATTTGGTTTATATAATAAAAAAGCAGTGATTAAGGTGGGCGGATATACTACAGATATCATTGGCGAAGATATGGACTTAATCGTAAAGCTGCACTGCTATTATCGAAAAAACAAACTTCCTTATAAAATTGAGTATGTACCAGATGCCTTTTGTTGGACTCAAGTCCCTGAGAAAGTATCGGTGCTGAAGTCGCAAAGAAAACGTTGGCATATAGGCATGGGACAAGCCCTCTTTTCACACTCTTTTATGTTTTTTCGTCCCATGTATGGAACGGTGGGTATGATTTCTTATCCGTATTTCGTTTTATTCGAGTATATAACCCCGATATTAGAGATTCTCGGAATATTAACGGTTACGTTATCCTTTTTCTTTCATATGATTAATCTAGAATTTCTTATTTTCTTTTTAATTTTTTATATGGTATTTAATATACTCGCTTCCTGGATTTCGATTATATTCTGTAATTATTTATTTAGTGATTCTCTGTCTCTAAAAGGTGTCATTAAACTTCTTGCTGTATCGGTATTTGAATGTATCGGTTATAGACAAATGTGTTCACTATTTCGAATTGGTGCTTTTGTGGGTACACGAAAAGGAAAGCACAAGTGGGGAAATATGGAGCGTGTTTCAATGGAATAAGGGAACGAAAGGATTTCTTACTAATGAGTGAAACAACTTTGAATGTATCAAGAAAAGAAATGAAGTATGTGATCAATTCTTTTCAGTATGCTGAGTTATCAAGCGTGTTGAATGATGTTCTTATCCCCGATAAAAACAATAAAGCTTTTGGATACCTCATTCGTTCTTTATATTTTGATACCCCTTTTAATAAGGATTTCTATGAACGAGTAGATGGAATAGAAAATCGCAAAAAAATTAGAATAAGAACGTATGATGTGAATCATCCAAAGGTAAAGTTAGAGATTAAACGGAAATTTGGCTCTGCACAAAGAAAAGATAGTGTCGTTATTGATCGTGAAGATGCCCAAAGATTAATGGAATGTGATTACGATGTTTTACTAAAATATAATAGTAAAGCAGCGAATACCATTTATAATATTATGAAGATTGATCATTATCGTCCTGTTGTTATCATTGAATATCGGAGAAAAGCATTTATACATCCTACCAATGATATTCGGATAACGCTCGATTCAGAGATACGCAGCAATGAGATTGATTTAGATTTTTTTAACCAAGATACGATTCTGTATCCGCTATTTGATTTTGATACAAAGGTCTTGGAAGTGAAGTATAATAAATTTTTATATCGGTGGCTTAGTGACATCCTAGGAAGATGTGATGTTAAGCAACAATCGGTTAGTAAATATAGTTTATCACGAGGCTTTTTTGAGAATTATATGTCATAAATATCAGAGTATAAAAATGGTGTCTAGAAGAAGGATTGGTTCTTTCTTTTAGACACCATTTTTTCATATTCTTTCGATGGGTTAGGGATTTATTGCGATCGTTTTTTCATACTCTCGAAGGAATGAATAGCAATTCCAGCTATACGACCCTTGTAATGGTCCTGTACAAGTTTGATCTCGGAAACGAGGGTGTGTTTATTTTCATTATGAAACGAGACATGTTCTTCAGGAGTTTTTTCAGTTTCAACGGCAATCGTTATTTTTTTGTTTTCTTGCTCGGCCCAGTCCACTTCTTGCGTGCTGATGTCGATAATCCCATTATTGCCTTCTGCAAAATTTCGATATGCCATGATCGTAGTTTCATCTGTATTTTGTATCAGCCACTGCGATAGGTAACCTTGTCCGTATTTATTATCAAAGGGTACCTCATCAAACCAAAAAGGGATATCCACTCCTAAACTTGTGTTCCTATTTTCAGCGAAATCCTTTAGTTGCAAGAGGAGGGTTTGAAACTGGAAGATGATTTCCTCCTGGTTTGTTTCCCAATTTTCTAACAAATAAGGCTCGATATCGAGATGCATACCTTTAAATTGCTCATGAAGAGGCGCATCTGCTTGGTAGTTATGAAACCATTTTAAAAACTGTTCTTTACTTTCATGGTCTGTAATACCCCAGTCAGGTGCACCATCTAATGCATATACTTCTACCCCTTCTTTTTGCAATGAAGAAATAAAGTTTCTGTAGGTTTCGTTGGTAACCTTTGAAGAGTACTGTAAATATACAGAATGAATGTTCATGTTATGAATGGACTCCACGGTACGTTCCATATCCGTCTCTATAACAGAGGTATCCCAAATCCATGTGGCATAGGGTGCGGTATCTCTGTTTGAGAGCCATTTACCTAGTGCCGCAATAAGAAATATGATCAAAAGAATTGAAATTTTAGCTTTATGACGAATCAAAAAAACACCTTCTTTAATAATACTTAGTCTATTGAAATGTCCACTAACTATTATCTCGAAAAACAGGCTTTTTGTGTCGGTAAAATTTTGTGACTAAATGTATGAGAGTGTAGTTATTGATCGTGAGGATGCTTCTAAGTAATTTTAGTAAAATAAATTGATATTATAACTAATTTTACTTAAATAATATAAAATAAATCATTAAAAATCAGCATTTTACTAGATATATGAACAAAATCATGTCTAGTATTGTAGTTTCCAATATTTTTTGCTACACTAAATTTACTAAAACAAGGTTAATATAACTAGTTATTTTATGTAATCGCTTTATGTAATCGTTTTACTGCTTTCTTGAAAAAAGATGAAAGAAGGATTGAAATGAAGACGCTTAATAAGAACTATTGGTTATTTGGATGTTTCTTTTTACTGTATTTCTTTGTTTGGGCTGCATGTAATATGTTTTTATCTTTGTGGCTGTCACAAGTAGGGGGATTAAGCTCTACAAGTACAGGAATTGTCTTTTCTGCAATCTCTATCGCAGCCATTTGCTATCAACCGTTTTTTGGAATTATTTCAGATCGATTGGGATTAAAGAAAAATTTATTATGGGTTTTCGTAGGACTGTTAGTTCTGATTGGTCCTTTCTTCGTCTATCTATTCCCTGCTTTGCTCAAAACCAATATCATTCTTGCAGCCATCGTTGGAGGCGCTTACCTTGGTGCTGTTTTTAATGGCGGGGTAGGAGTAATCGAAGCCTATATTGAAAAAGTCAGCCATGTAAATGATTTTGAGTATGGCCGCGTCAGAGTGTTTGGTAATATCGGTGCTGCAATTAGTACCTTTGTAACCGGTCATTTATTTGCTACCAATCCAAATATTATTTTTTGGATTTGCTCCATTGCAGCGATTTTATTAGCACTCGTATTAAGCTTTGCAAAAATGAGCGGAAACAATGCTGAAGCGCTCTATAATGGGGATCAGCCCTCCGCACCTAAAGTTTCGACAGTTTCTCTGTTTAAGAACAGAAAGTTCTGGTTTTTTGTAATCTATGTACTTGGTGTTGGCTGTATTTATGATGTATATGATCAGCAATTTCCAGTCTACTTTACTCAGTTCTTCTCATCAGAAGGTCAAGGTACGGAGGTGTTTGGAAACCTTGTCACCCTCCAAGTATTCCTTGAAGCAATCGTCATGGTTCTCGCACCATTTATCATCAATAAGTTTGGTGCAAAACAAGCACTAATCTATGCTGGATTTATTATGTCATTCCGAATACTGGGTTCCAGTATTGCAGACGGCCCTGTTGCTATCAGTCTATTAAAATTAATGCATGCCGCAGAAGTGCCTATTTTACTTGTCGGTGTATTTAAATACATTTCAGCTAATTTTGATATGAGATTATCGGCAACCATCTATTTGATTGGATTCCAGTTTTCAAAGCAAGTAGGAGCCATCTTCTTATCAACCATCGCTGGTAATATGTACGATACTGTCGGTTTTAAAAGCGCTTACCTACTCTTAGGTACGGTTGCCCTCGTCTTTACACTTGTATCCATATTCACGTTGTCTGGAGAGAAGAGAGCGAAACTGGGTGAAGTAAGTCTTTCCTAGTCTCTTAGGTTAATATTCATGGTATGATATTTAAGTAAAATTAACTTAAAAAGTATAGGTGATACCATGATAACTATTAAAGATATAGCAAGACATTCCAAAGTTTCTACTGCAACAGTTTCAAGAATATTGAATAACGATCCGTCACTTTCCGTATCTGAAGAAACAAGAAAAAGGGTTTTGGCTATCGTTGATGAGTTAGATTATAAACCGTTACGAAAGAAAAGTGTGAAGGTAAAAAAACAAGAAGAAGCCTACAGCATTGGCGTCATTATGTTGAATGATGAAACGATTGATCCCTATTTTCAGTCCATTCGACTTGGGGCGGAAGATGCCTGTAATCAATATCCCTTACGTATCGTTTCCACGATGATCGTTGGGAAAAGTCAAATCACAGCTGATAGTGTAAGTGGGTTAGATGGGTTAATTGTCATCGGAGATGTAGATATCGCTGATTTAAAAGGGATTTATGCTCATAACAACAATATAATCGCTGTTGACTATTTACCAAAAGATACGAACGTTGATGTTGTTATCTCTGATTTTGAAGGCGCTACAGAGCTCGTTATTTCCTACTTACTCGAACTTGGGCATACGGATATTGCTTATATCGGCGGAAAAGGAGAAATTTTTGGCGTCAGCAAGTTTAAGACGAGCGATAAAGAAGATACCAGACAGAGTACTTTTGAAAAAACGATGAAGGAAAAAGGATTATATAATCCGGAGAAAGTCTTGATCGGTGAGTGGAGTACAGCAAGCGGGTATACGTTAATGAAACAGCTGATTGAAATGAATGATCTGCCAAGTGCGATTGTTGTCGGAAGTGATCCTACCGCAGTGGGAGTGCTTCGGGCGCTTCATGAAGCAAATATCAGGGTTCCTGAAGATGTATCTATATTTAGTTATGACGATATCGAAGCTGCGGCTTATATGAATCCTCCGTTATCCACCGTAAAAGTGTATGGTGATGAAATGGGAAAAACAGCAGTGAAACTCCTCTATGATCGTTTGAAAGGGAGAACCATTCCACTAAAGGTAATTCTTCCTGCGGAGTTGGTCATTCGAGATAGTGTTAAACCAAAAACATGCTAGAAAGATCAATTAACCTATTATAGGCACGGTTATAAAGGAGCAATCAAATTGAGATAGGAGTTGTTTTATTAAAATGGGAATTCATTATAATTCTGAAAATAAGACCTTCCATTTGAGGGCTAAAGGTACCAGCTATGTAATGGGTGTATTACGTGATGGGTACCTTGCGCATTATTACTGGGGCAGAGGTGTTAGCGACTATCGGCATTCTAATGCTATTCAATATGTAGACCGGGGATTCTCGGGAAATCCTTATGATCATAGACATGATCGTACGTTTTCTCTGGATACATTGCCGCAAGAATACCCGCAGTATGGGAATACAGATTTTAGAAAGCCTGCTTACCAAGTTCAACTGGATAATGGCTCAACCATTACAGACTTACGGTATGTTGATCATAAAATTATAAAAGGAAAAACGCCGCTAGAGGGTCTTCCTTCTACCTATGTTGAGAAAGAGGATGAGGCAGAGACTCTTGAGATCATGATGGAGGATTCGTTGATTGGTCTGAAGGTGATTCTAACTTATACCGTCTTTGAACAATTCAATGTGATTACTCGGTCTGTCCGTTTTGTGAATGAAGGAGCTCATTCTATCAAATTACTCAGCGCACTAAGCTCATCCGTTGATTTTCGAGATGCCGAATTTGACTTTTTACACCTGCATGGCGCCCACGTAAAAGAAAGACATATTGCACGTCAGCCGCTGCGTCATGGAATCCAGTCTGTGGAAAGTACAAGAGGGGCAAGCAGTCATCAACATAATCCGTTTATGGCGCTTCTCAGAAAAGATGCAACTGAAGATCATGGAGAAGTATATGGATTTAACTTTGTCTATAGCGGGAACTTTTTAGCTCAGGCTGAGGTGGATCAATTTAGAAATACGCGTGTAACGATGGGAATTAATCCATTTGATTTTAGTTGGAAACTGGAGAACGGCGAGAGCTTCCAAACACCTGAAGTTGTTATGGTGTATTCATCCGAAGGGCTTGGCGGGATGTCTCGAACATTCCATGAGTTATATCGTACCCGTCTAGTTAGGGGAACTTACCGAGACAAAGAACGTCCGATATTAGTTAATAACTGGGAAGCTACTTATTTTGATTTCAATGCAGAGAAGATTATGGATATTGCTAAAGTAGGTCAAGATTTAGGGATTGAATTATTTGTTCTTGATGATGGCTGGTTTGGCAAACGTGATGATGATACTACCTCGCTGGGGGACTGGTTTGTTGATCGCAATAAGCTCCCTGAGGGTCTTGATCATCTTGCGGAGAGTGTAAACAACATAGGTATGCAGTTTGGGCTGTGGTTTGAACCGGAGATGATCTCTGTTGACAGCGACCTGTATCGTGACCACCCTGATTGGTGTCTTCATGTACCCAATCGCAGCCGTTCGGAAAGCCGTAGACAGCTTGTACTCGATTTTTCGAGGGATGATGTATGTGAAGAAATTACGAAACGGGTTTGCAACATCTTGGCGAGTGCTCCCATTTCGTATGTGAAATGGGATATGAATCGACATATGACGGAAATTGGTTCGGCTCTTCTTCCGGCAGATCGGCAAAGAGAAACCGCACACCGTTATATGCTGGGTCTATATAAAGTAATGGATGCCATTACATCTTCTTTCCCGGACGTTTTATTTGAAAGCTGCTCCGGTGGCGGTGGAAGATTTGATCCAGGAATCCTGTATTATATGCCGCAGACATGGACTTCTGATAATACAGATGCGGTATCACGTTTGAAAATACAATATGGTACAAGTCTTGTTTATCCGATCATTTCAATGGGATCCCATGTTTCCGCTGTTCCCAATCATCAAGTTCACCGAGTCACATCGTTACAGATGCGGGGAGATGTAGCTATATCCGGTAATTTAGGATATGAGCTTGATTTGACTCAAATGACGGATGAGGAGAAGGAGATCGTCAAAGAGCAAGTTTCCAATTACAAAGAAATCCGTGGATTAATTCAGTTTGGAGACTTCTATCGACTGGAAAGTCCTTTTGAAGGCAATATTACGTCTTGGCTGTTCACGAATAAAGATAAGTCAGAAGCCATTGTATTCTATTTCCGTGTTTTAGATGAGGCAGCTGCACCTAGCACCTTCTTAAGACTAAAAGGAATCGATCCTGCGAAGCAGTATGCACTAGCTGGAGATGAGCAAGTATTCGGCGGGGATGAATTAATGTATGCTGGTTTGCATATTCCCGTTGAGATAAAAGGGGACTTCCAAAGCTTAGTTTGGCATTTAAAGGAAGTGTAGTTCTTTATGGAGAAGAAGGCAAGAGATAGAATCTCTTGCCTTCTTCTTTTGATTAATGATTGATGTACGGGTTTTACAGTTGTGTGAATGTCATTGACAAAATATTTGTCTGTGATTAATATTGTGAACATATTTAAAAGAGTGAACACACTTAAAAATTGAATAACTAGCAGGCTATGATTGCTATGGATCACACTATAGCAGGAGCAGCTTCTGGAGAGACCATGAAATATTTCATGGCGCCGAAGGGTTCACAATCTCAGGCAAAAGGACAGAAGAGTACTAGATAATTTATTTGTTATACATATTTATGTGTTTAACGAATCTTATTTATTACTTTTAATGACCTTGAGAGATTGGAGAATATCCAATCTCTTTTTTTATTTTTATTTTTGCTGTTTAGGGTTGAAGAAAAGAATTTTTAGAATGGTAAGGGAGAGATACGTATGGCACAACAAGAGTTACAGAGGGGTTTAGAGAATCGTCATGTACAGCTCATCGCGATCGGCGGAACGATTGGTACTGGATTGTTTTTAGGATCTGGTAAAGCGATACAACTGGCCGGCCCTTCAATCATCATTGCTTATCTAATCATAGGTATCGCCATTTTTTTTGTAATGAGGGCACTGGGGGAACTGCTGTTATCTAAAGCGGGTTATCAGTCCTTTACGGATATTGCCGAAGATTATCTTGGTCCGCGGGCAGCATTTGTAACGGGATGGACTTATTGGTTCTGCTGGATCATGACCGCTATGGCGGATGTAATTGCGGTTGGAGTGTATGTACAATACTGGTTTGATATTCCCCAGTGGGTACCCGAAGTTATCTGTGTAATTATCTTATTAGGACTTAATTTGTTAACAGTAAAGAACTTTGGTGAACTCGAATTTTGGTTTGCACTAATTAAGGTAGTCACGATTCTCGCTTTAATTGGTATTGGCGTTATCTTGCTCGTGATTGGATTTAAAACAGATACAGGAATGGTTACGGTAAAAAATATTTGGGAGCATGGTGGAATCTTTCCACACGGAATATCTGGATTCTTACTTTCGTTTCAAATGGTTGTGTTTGCCTTTGTCGGTGTGGAGTTAGTAGGCGTATCGGCTGCGGAAACATCGAATCCAGAAAAAAATATTCCATCGGCCATTAATAAAATTCCTTTACGAATTTTGTTTTTCTACGTTGGTGCAATTATTGCCCTATTATGCATCAGTCCTTGGACGGAGCTTAGCGCAACCGAAAGTCCTTTTGTTAAAACATTTAGTTTAGTTGGGGTCCCAATTGCTGCAGGAGTGATTAACTTTGTCGTATTAACTTCAGCTGCTTCTGCTTGTAATAGTGGAATGTTCTCAACCAGCCGAATTTTATATAGTTTAGGAGGCAATAAGCAGGCACCTTCCTTTTTCTCTAAACTAAATAAACATCATGTGCCCAGAAACGGATTATTGGTATCAACGCTTGTCCTATCCGCGGGAGCTCTGCTTAGCAAACTGATTCCAGAACAAGCATTTGGAGTCGTCACCACAATTAGTGCCATTTGTTTCATTTGGGTCTGGGGTGTACTCCTCATATGTCATATCAAATATAAGAAAACACAGCCTGAGTTACATGCAAAATCGAAGTTTAAAGCACCGTTCACACCTTTTGTGAATTACGTTGTCTTAGCACTGTTTGCATTTATTCTCGTTATTATGCTGTTTGCGGATGAAACACGTCCAGCATTACTGTTAACTCCTCTATGGTTTGTTTTGTTATATATTTTGTACACTCTGAATAAGAAGGGGACTGCGGACTAATATGCTGACATGGGAAGAGGTATTCACCGTACAAGTTAAGATTGATAAGTCAGCCGAGCTTCAGAATAGTGATGGAGATACAGTGATCATGATTTCTTTTACAGGCCAAGTAAAAGGGGATCTATTTCAAGGGGAAGTATTAGACGGAGGAGTAGATACTCAGATCATCAGTAAGTCCGGCAGCCACAGTCTATCTGCTAGATACATGCTTCACGGCAAGGATTATACGGGAGAAACCTGCCAGATTTATATTGAGAATAATGGGAACTTTCATAAAAATGAGAAGGAAGCTTTGTTTCGAACCTATCCTAAATTAATAACGAATAGTAAAGCACTGTCTTATTTCAATGAAGAACTATTTGTAGCAGAAGGCTTTCCAACCGAAACCGGGGTAGATATTAAGATATACAGGTGGGTATAAACTAAAAATGTAAATAGTAAGACCTCTTTTCTTGTTGAATGAAGTCAGCGCAGTGCATGACTGAGTCGCAGAAAAGAGGTCTTTTCTATAAGGTCTTTTTATAAGCTTATTGCGTGATGTTAATCCATCTTGTCTGTTTTTACGTGTTTAGTCATTACATAGAGGGAGGTTGCGCCAGCACCAACCGTTCCGCAGATGATATCCCACATCGTATCCGTCAAACTGCCATTTTGTGAATTGAGACTGAATAGATGATCCACCGAAAACTCATAGATCTCCCACATTCCAGCCATGGCAATAGCAAAGAATAAAGAGAACCAAATCATAATGTTGGAGGGCAGGCTATCCATCCCTTTATGCTTTACCATCTTATTCACGATGAACTGGCCAACGAAGAATAAAATAACGCCAGACAGCAGATGTTCAATTTTGTCCAGATAGGGAATGACACCATACATACCAAATAGATTGGCAAGCATCATCGTAATTGTGATAAAGATCAGCACTGATAGGTACAGTGCAGGAGGCAACTCCGTTTTGGTCCACTTCATTACCCCTCTTAAAAATAGCAGAACGAAAATAATAAGACCCGCTTGAAAGGTCTTGTCATAAGCTCCAGTCATAGCAAAATAGATAACCGATACTCCACATATAACGAACAACACCAATTCAAAAATGTTATTAAACTTATGATTTCTAGAAGTATCTCGCATTTCTCGCATCGTAGTTCCTTTCTGACTTATATGATAGTAAGTAACTATCTTAACAAATGTATTATCACCAGATCAAAGTTGCCTCATACAACAATTAATATTATTCAAATACTTTATAAAAGGTACGGAGAGTATAAGCTATTTCACAAACTAACAAAGGTATGTCACCTATTCATCCATGGGCATAGGATGCCGATATAATATGTATTGAGCAATTGAAATGTTTAGAACAAATTGGACAAGTAGGAGGGCCTCATATTCTAAAAAGCAATAAATTCAGCTGAAGAATGAACATCGTCCTGTTCAACCATCTCGTGTATTTGAAATGAGAGGATTTTTTTTGCTGTTAAAAAGATAGGATTCATAAAGGAGTGTAATGACATGGGATTTGGAAGCAAGCTGAGAAACAAAATTACATTTAAAATGACAATCGGTAGAAAATTAATCGGTTCTTTTATCATTGTTTCCCTATTACTGGGGATGATCGGATCGATAGCAACTGTATATTTAACTAAAGTAGATAGTACATACACAGATTTAATAGATAGAAGAGCAGTCATATTATCTAACATGTTAAAAATCCAAGTAGAAATTTCGAAAGAAAATAGTTTGATACGGGCTTATATTGTGACCAAAGATCCTGAGTTTTTAGACAAATTAGCAGTGGAGTATGAAACAGCTACCAAACTGATTGCAGAGACGCAGGTGTTGTCTCATATCCCTGAGTTTGATGCAAGATTGCAGGAACTCCAAGAAGGAAATAGTCAATTCAAACAAAAGTATGAGCAATTAATTGAGATGATCCAAGGGAATGCTTCTTCAGCACAAATTACGGAGTATTTCCTGAGTGAAGTATTTCCACTCGGAAATGATCTGGATCCTTTAGTAGAACAACTGGCAATCGACCAAATGGAGTCGATGAATGAATCAAGCAAAGAAAGCTCGGCAGTAGTTAAAAATGCCATTATCACTGTTATGGTGATTAGTATTGTTGCATTTATTTTGGCAGTGCTTATTGGCTATCTCTGTTCACGTTCCATATCGAGACCGGTAGTGGCGATTACCTCAGCTGCTGAGCAAATTGCGCTTGGGAATCTGGCAGTAAAAGATGTCAAAGTAAAAAGTAAAGATGAGATTCGAACTTTGGCGAGTTCTTTTCACCAGATGAGGGATAATCTTCAGGATTTAGTTCGTCAAATCAGCATTAGTTCAGAACATGTAGCTTCATCGTCTGAAGAGTTAACCGCAAGTTCAGAGCAGTCGAGTCAAGCATCCGAATCGATTACAATAACGATCCAAGAAGTATCCAACAATGCCCAAATGCAATCGAGAAGTGTAGATGAGAGTCTCCAGGCAATTCATGAAATGTCATCTGGGGTTCAGCAAATTGCTTCTAACGCACAAATGACCTCCTCGCTCACTATGGAGACGGCAAGCAAGGCTATTGAAGGTAACCAGTCCATACAATTGACTGTATCGCAGATGGAGTCCATCCAGCTCACCATGAACAATTTAGTGAATGCGGTGACGGACATGGAAGAACAGTCAGAAAAAATAGAAATGATCGTTGAAGTGATATCAGAAATTGCTGCACAGACGAATCTGTTAGCTTTAAACGCAGCGATCGAGGCCGCTAGGGCAGGTGAACATGGACGAGGTTTCGCAGTGGTTGCTGATGAAGTAAGAAAACTAGCGGAACAATCATCACAGTCGGCAGGACAAATAACAGAGCTCGTAACGACGATTAAAGAGCGGACGCATCATGTAGTGGAAACAACAGAAGCAGGCGTGAAGGAAGTCAGCGATGGAATTGGGGTTGTTCATAAGACGGGCGATTTATTTGAGGTGATTAAGCAAAATATAGAAGAGGTTTCTAATCAAGTTCAGGAAATCTCGGCAGCTTCTCAGCAAATATCAGTAAGTACAGAGCAGGTCGTTCACTCCATAGGACTTATATCGGATGGCTCCAAGACGGTTGCTGCTGAATCGCAGAATCTTGCTGCATCCACGGAAGAACAGTTAGCTTCAATGGAAGAGATAACAGCATCTGCTGCTTCACTGTCTACGATGGCGGAGGACTTGCAAGAACTAGTAGGTAAATTCAAAGTATAATTGATAAGCGTCAGAATACGGTCTCTCCGTATCTGGCGTTTTTCGTGTTTTTCAGGATATATACATGATCATTTTAAAGATTTACAACATCTCATTCTATGTCATAAACAGGAAAATCCTTGTAATATGAATGAAGCAAGTATAAAGGAGGTGTTCCTGTTGGCTATTGAACAGCTGGTTTTAAGCTCTGTCTTCATTGCAGGTTTATTGTCCTTTTTCTCTCCGTGTATATTACCGTTACTTCCTGTGTATATCTCCATTTTATCTACCAATGAACAGGGACAAACAACAAATAGTATGGGCTCGCTGTTTAAGGGAAAGCTGAACCTTCATTTGTTGCTGAAAACGTTTATTTTTGTAGCCGGCTTATCCACAAGTTTTATTATACTCGGCTTTGGAGCGGGCTTTCTAGGCGCTGTACTGAATACAAGCTGGTTTATCGTTGTCTGTGGTGCCTTTGTGGTATTGCTTGGATTACATCAAGTTGGTTTGTTTCAGGTCTCTATTTTAAATCGTGAAAAAAAAGTGCAGATCAATCGAAGTGAAAAACGAGATCTTGTTGGTACTTATCTATTAGGTTTTACGTTTAGTATCGGCTGGACTCCATGTATTGGACCTATTTTAGGTGCCGTACTAGGTTTATCTGCAAATGAAGGTCAGGCATTATACGGAGCATTCCTTATGTTCATCTATGCACTTGGCTTACTTATTCCGTTTTTAATTCTAGCTCTATTTTCCGATGTTTTACTGCGTAAGGTAAAAAAATTAAATAAGCATATGAACAAAATGAAGATTGCTGGTGGTGTCATCATTATTATTATGGGGCTGTTCCTTATGACCAATAATTTAAACTGGTTTACTACACTGATCCCACAGTAAAAGGAGTGGAAACAATGAAAAAGATGATGCTGATTTTGCTCGCAGTAACCATGATCTCCTTGCTTGCTGCTTGTTCATCCGGAACGAAGGCAACAGAAGCAGGAGGTACTACAAGTGCAGAAGCAACCAATTTCACTTTAACTGACATTGACGGCAAGACACACAGCTTATCCGATTATGCAGGAAAAAAAGTATATGTGAAGTTCTGGGCATCCTGGTGTTCGATCTGCTTAGCAGGTCTTGAAGAGGTAGACGAACTTGCAAAGAACGATGAAGATTTTGTTGTCTTAACCATTGTTTCTCCAGGATATAAGAATGAAAAAGAAACAGGGGCTTTTAAAAAATGGTTCAGTGGTGTGGAAGAAGCAGCAAATACAACGGTGTTGCTTGATGAAGGCGGTAAAGTAGCCGATGCATTTGGGGTTCGTGGATATCCAACGTCTGCGTACATTGACTCGGATGGAAAACTCATTCAAACCCTGCCTGGTCATGCGGGTAACGAACAAATCATCGAAAAATTCGCATCAATCCAATAAAGGAAAGGCTGTGAAGACGAATGAAGAAAATGGGATGGTTTCTGCTTTTGGGACTGGTTATTGTAATCGCAGGATGCGGAACGGTAAAAGCAACGAATGGATCAGGGTTATCTTTGAAGGCAGAGTCAAAGTACCCGGAGAATCCAAATGTAAATTTAGCTTTTGATGAGAATAATCTAGAGGAAATCTGGCTGGCTGGCGGCTGCTTCTGGGGCGTCGAAGCATATATGGCCCGTGTGTACGGCGTTTATGATGTGACATCTGGTTATGCAAATGGACACACGGAGAACCCTACTTATGAGCAGGTGATTCGCGGTAATACAGGATATGCGGAAACTGTTCATGTTACGTATGATCCAGAGCGCGTTGATTTAGAGAAGCTGCTAACTTATTATTTTAAAATCATTGATCCAACGATTCTAAATCAGCAAGGAAATGATCGGGGAGAGCAATACCGTACAGGTATTTATTATACAAATGAGGAAGATAGAAAAGTCATAGATAAAGTTGTGGCAGCGGAACAAGAACGTTATGATGATCCAATCGTTACGGAAGTTGAGCCCCTGACCGGTTATACACTGGCAGAAGAATATCACCAAGATTATCTAGAGAAGAATCCAGACGGATATTGCCACGTTGAATTTGATTCATTAGAAAATCAGGAGATTCCTTCTCTGATCGATCCTGCTCTATATCCAAAGCCAAGTGAGGAAGAGATTAAAGCAAAATTAACGGACGAACAATATGAAGTTACTCAAGGGAAAGGCACAGAACGAGCATTCTCCAATGAATATTGGGATAATTACGAACCAGGAATTTACGTGGATGTAGTAACAGGCGAGCCTTTATTCTCATCTGCAGATAAGTATGACTCGATGTGCGGATGGCCGAGTTTTACTAAACCGATTGACCCAGCTGTTGTGCTTGAATATGAAGACACCAGTTATAACATGGTTCGCACCGAAGTAAGAAGCCGTACGGGGAACAGCCATTTAGGTCATGTATTTGAAGACGGACCAGAGGACCGTGGGGGATTAAGATATTGTATTAACAGTGCCTCCATTACTTTTATCCCGCAAGCAGATATGGAAGCGGCCGGTTATGGATATCTGGAACATCTTACAAAATAGATACAATATTGTACAATATATATAAGGTAAACAAGGGAGATGGTGAAAGCCATCTTCTTTGTGATGGACATATGGTCCAAGCCTTAAGAAGGAGGAGACAATGTATAAACTACTTCTAGTTGATGATGAACCCATCATCATTCGAGGAATTCGTTCCTTTGTTGATTTTGAAGCATTGTCCATCTCTGAGGTATATGAAGCCTCAAACGGGGAAGCCGCGTTAGAAATTTTCAAACAACACGAACCTGATTTTATTTTAGCTGATATTAATATGCCGAAGATGAATGGGCTTGATTTTGCCATTGCGGTTAAGAGTCTAAAACCAGACGTGAAAATTGCCCTGGTGACAGGCTATGATTATTTTGATTACGCTGTTTCTGCTTTAAAAGCAGGTGTGGATGATTATGTATTGAAGCCAGTTTCTAAAAAAGATATAGAGCAAATGCTAAGGAAACTCATTGAAAAAAGACAACAAGCGGACAATTACATAGAGGTGTCACGACTTGTACAAGATTTGAAAAAGAGTACAGATACAGCAGATGACACGGGTTATAAAGTGAAAATACAAAAAGAGATCGAAGAGAATATTGCAAATAAGGATTTTTCCTTAACGTATCTAGCAAAACAGCTCGCTCTCAGCACATCGTACCTCAGCAGTCTTTTTAAACGTCTGTACGGTCAAACCTTTCAAGAGTACATGGTAACCATGCGCCTAGAACGTGCCAAGATTCTGCTGCTCAGCACACATATGCGAGTGTATGAAATTGCAGATGCGGTTGGTTTTGAAGATCCGAACTATCTGAGTGCCTCATTCAAACGAAAGTTTATGCTATCCCCTAACCAATTTCGGGAAAAGGCACGGGAATGAGGATGCCACGTTTCTTTATATTTAAAAAACTGCGTGTTCAAATCGCTCTCCACTATATTGTTTCAAGTGTGCTGACCCTGCTTTTTATCGGAATTATTCTTTACTTTAGCATTGCATCCATTGTTCAGAAAGAAGCAACCACGAATACGGAAAATGCAGTGGAGCAGAGCGGAATGTATATAGATTTGTATATTGACCGGCTAAAAGCTCTCTCGTGGTTGCTTGCGGAAAATCCGCAGCTTGTCGATTATTTTTCAAATACAGACCGGCAGCAAGCAGACAAAGAAATGATTCTTAGCATGATTGATACATCCATAGCTACAGATCCGTTCATTGAGTCGATTGTCATAGTCAGTAAGGACGGGCAAATTATCTCGAATGAATCCGGTTTATCGATGAGCATGTCCAGCAATATGATGAAAGAAGCTTGGTATGTATCGGCCATTGATAATGGGAACGTTCCTGTTCTAACTTCGGCGCGCATGCAGGATTTTAGTATGGATAAAGATAATTGGGTCATCTCGCTCAGTCGTGAAATTAAAAATGAACAGGGCAGAAATATTGGTGTTCTTCTCATTGATGTTCAGTACAAAGTAATAGAAGACTATCTAGAGAATTTAGATTTAGGACATACGGGCTTTTCTTTTATTCTAAATGCCAACCATGAGGTCGTATATCATGAAGATCCTGCATATTTTCAAAATCAAATCAAACAGCAGGAACTGTATGAAATTGCTCTAGATCCAGCAGCTTATGATCAGACAGAGCAGACCTTCACACATCTGTATTCCTTACGTAATGCAGACTGGATTTTTGCAGGGGTATCATCCCAAGATGAACTGACCGCAATTAAAAATAAATTGTTTAACATTTTCATCCTCTTCGGCTTCGTATTTCTCGTTATCGCAACGGTCAGTGTCGTTCTTTTTACAGGCAGGATTACCACGCCTTTTCGGAAATTAGAGCGAGCCATGCAAGATATTGAACAAGGACTTACAGAGATAAAGGTTGATAGCAGAGGATGTTATGAAGCGCAAAGCCTTTCTCGGCACTTTAACGGTATGATGATGGAGATTAGAAAACTAATGCAGGAGATTACGGACAAAGAAAAGGATTTACGGCGCTTGGAAATCAGCACACTGCATAGTCAGATCAATCCCCATTTTCTCTATAATACGCTTGATACCATCGTGTGGATGGCAGAGTTTAATGATAGTGAGAAAGTCATTGAAATGACGAAAGCGTTGGCACAATTTTTCCGTTTATCTTTAAGCGGAGGAAATGAGCTGACGACGGTGGAGAATGAACTCGATCATGTAAGGCAGTATCTATTTATTCAAAAGGAACGTTACGGCGATAGGCTTGTCTATACCATCGATTGTGACCCCTCCTTATCACGAGTACAGATGCCTAAGATTATCTTACAGCCGATTGTTGAGAATGCACTGTATCACGGGATACGGGGACTGGATCGTCAAGGTATAATCGAGGTTCGCGCAGAGATGGATGAAGACCAAGTTATTTTTACAGTTCGGGATAATGGAGATGGATTTGATAAAGACGCACTATTGCAAAATCGAGCGAATCAATCGACAAAACTTGGCGGTGTCGGAATTAAAAACGTAGATGAGCGTATTCAGTTGTATTACGGCCAAAAGTATGGGGTAAACATCCATTCAGATCATAATGGGACAACCGTGCGCATCGTAATATCAAAGACGCTGGATTGAAATGAACTTATATATTAGATGCTAGGTGTCGTTTCCTTTAAACAGGAAGCGGCTTTTTTTCGTTTGTCAGGAGTGGTTTGTGTGAGGTGAATGCTTGCATAAGGATACAAAATGTTTCATTTACATACGTTACCCGCCATATATTCTCTTGTATATTTAGATGTAAGTGCTTACAAGAGGAGAAAGTCTCTTTTGTAGTGAAAAAAAGGGTTAAAGGGTGGTCTAAACATGAGAAGAAAAGAAAAACAGATATCTTTATTCATGGTATTGATCTTGGTGTTAAGCACGTTTTCGTTCAACATGGGGACAGCGAAGGCAGCAGATGTAAACAGTACATATATCAAAAATGGGGGATTTGAATCCGATTTTTGGACGGACAAGTCTTGGACTGTGGAACCGGAATTGCGGGATCAAGTGAAAATCGATCATTTCGCTTATGCCGATGATTCCTCGATCACAGTTGAAGAAGGAGACCATGCATTTAAATATTGGATTGATAATACAAAGGAGGCTACTGATACCCAAGTAGTCACGTTAAAACAGTCAATTAAGTCCCTTCCGGCTGGAACTTATGAGCTGTCAGTGAGGTCAATGGGCGGAGCTGATAAGGAGGCGGGAAGCGTTGAACTATTTGCGGGAAATGACAAAGCAGCAGCGGTTTCTACCACTGAATATAATGCTTGGGGAACAGCCAGCCTGAAATTCGTCCTAAGACAAGACGCTTCTGATTTTGTCATTGGGGCCAATATAAGCGGTTCTCCAGGTGCATGGGGATATATCGATCGTTTTGAACTGAAGCAAGTAAGTACCGATACAACCCGGCCGGAAGATGCAAATATTTTTGTGAAAAAGGTAGAAGGACTCTCACCTGATTTTATTAAGGGTGTTGATATCTCCAGCATCATTTCTTTAGAAAAAAGTGGAGTGAAGTTCTATGGTGAGGACGGAGAGGTACAAGATATATTTACAACGCTAAAAGAAGCCGGGGTCAATTATATTCGGGTACGTATATGGAATGACCCTTTTGATTCTGCTGGTAAAGGTTATGGCGGCGGTAATAATGATGTGAAAACCGCGATAGAGATCGGTAAAAGGGCTACTGAAAATGAGATGAAGCTGCTGGTGGACTTCCATTACTCTGACTTTTGGGCCGATCCTGCCAAACAGCATACGCCCAAGACATGGGCAAATCTGAATTTTGATGATAAGAAGAATGAACTGTATGAATATACAAGGGATAGCCTGCAAAAGCTGCGCAAAGAGGGCATTGATATTGGTATGGTACAGATCGGTAATGAAACCAATGGGCAATTTGTTGGTGAAAAAGATTGGGCGAAGATGAGTCAGTTGTTTAATGCGGGAAGCCGTGCAGTTCGAGAGATTGATTCGAATATTCTGGTCGCTTTGCATTTTGCGAATCCAGAGGCATCAGGCAGGTATGATTCCTATGCAAAAGAATTAAAGCAAAACGAAGTGGACTATGACGTGTTTGCGAGCTCCTATTATCCATTCTGGCACGGCACACTGAGTAATTTAACTTCGGTTTTAAAACAAGTTGCCGATACCTATGGAAAGAAAGTCATGGTTGCAGAAACCTCTTATGCATATACGAAAGAAGATGGTGACGGACATGGAAACACTGCGCCGGGTCCTAGTCAAACGTTAAACTATTCCATTACTCCACAAGGTCAGGCCAACTCCGTCAGAGATGTTATCCAAGCGGTGGCGGACGTCGGTGAGGCAGGAATCGGTGTTTTCTACTGGGAGCCTGCATGGCTTCCGGTAGGTCCGAGAGAAAACTTGGAGCAGAATAAAATCAAATGGGAACAGTATGGATCGGGCTGGGCATCCAGCTATTCAAAAGAATATGATCCTGATGATGCAGGAAAATGGTACGGCGGAAGTGCCGTCGATAATCAGGCTCTATTTGATTTTGACGGACACCCGCTTCCTTCACTGAACGTGTTCAAATATGTGGATACAGGGGCGGTTGCTCCCGTTGCTATTGATGAAATTAAGGATGTAGCTGTGACGGCGATTGCAGGAGAGAAGATCACTTTGCCGACCGTTGTAAATGTTACTTACAATGATGGAAGTACAAGGACGTTATCGGTTGTGTGGAATCAAAGTGAGCTGGAACAAGCCAAAAGTAAAGGTGCAGGCAGTTATGTGATTAGTGGAATAGCAGAAGGTGAAAGAACGGTAAAGGCTATTCTTGAAATTAAGAAAGAAAATCACGCCCTTAATGCAGGCTTTGAGAGTGATAATCGGAGTATGTGGAAAATCACTTATGGAGAAGGAAGAGAGCCGCATACGAAATATCAGGATAAAGTGACAGATGCAAAATCGGGCAACTATTCTCTGCATTTCTACTCAGCAGAAGCAGTAGACTTTAGAGTTGAGCAGACGATCTCAGGCCTGAAGGCCGGCTATTATAATCTCTCTATGTTTATTCAAGGGGGGGACGCGCCTGATTCCGATATGAATCTTTTTGCTGTATCCGGCGGTAAGGAAGTGAAAGTGGGTACAGATGTAGGTGGATGGGCGCAGTGGAGAAATCCAGAGATTCAGAACATTCTAGTTACCGATGGAACCATTACAATCGGAGCGAATATCAAAGCAGGCGGCGGTGCTTGGGGAACCATTGATGATTTTTATCTGGGCTATGTAAAAGAGGTGGAATCCGCTCCTGATTCAGGTACGGGAACAACGCCGGAGAGTCCTGGAGGAGAGCAGCCTCAGCCAGAGGCTCCTACTAATCCAACTCCAACTCCTGAGAATCCAGCTCCGCCTGCAGACTCACAGCCAAATGTTCATCAACCGTATATGAAAGGATACCCGGATGGAACCTTTAAACCTGATCAAGCGATGACCAGAGCGGAAATGGCCGCAGTCTTATCACGACTTCAGGCAGGACAAGAGGTAACCGCTCAGACAGTAAACTATACGGATGATTTGGGTTGGGCAGCAAATGAGATACGGGAAGTAACTTCAGCAGGTTTAATGACAGGATATAGGAACGGAACCTTTGGACCGAATAAGATGATAACCAGAGCAGAGATGGCGGCAGTTGTGGTGCGCTGGATGGATTTGAGTGGAGATTCCTCTTCACCATTCACGGATACCAAAGGTCATTGGTCAGAACAAAATATAGCCTTGGTGCAAAAGGCAGGTTATATGAAAGGAATGCCTAATGGAAGTTTTGGACCGAACCAATATCTAAGCCGAGCAGAGGCCGTAACTCTAATCAATAGAGTATTAAAAAGAGGACCAATATCCGGCAGCACGGCTTCATCATGGTCTGACGTGTCACTAAATCACTGGGCCTCGCAAGATATTGAAGAAGCCACTGTGAATCATAATTCTGCTCAGGATGATGATAAAGAAGTAAAAGAATAGATGTAGAACGTTCACTTTCGGTGTACGTTAAGATGCGGTACAGGGATGACATCCACTGTGCCGTATTCTTGTTATTCTTTGATGGAATGCAATCCTAACAATCAGTAAAATTTACAGAGTTTTCTATTATTTAAAAGTAGGTAAAATAGTGATATGCTAGGTACAGGTTCAATTCATCTAGAAAAGGTGTGCAAAAGGCAGTATTATCGCATGAATGATAGCGCATACATCTTTTCTTCAAATACTAGCGTATAAGGACGGTAATTATGAGCAACAGACAAACCGAAACAGACGTAATCTTAATTGGTGCTGGAATCATGAGTGCGACTTTAGGGACATTGCTAAAAGAATTAGTACCGAACTGGAACATTAAAGTATTTGAAAAGTTAGCAAGTGCAGGTGAGGAAAGCTCTAACGAGTGGAACAATGCAGGAACGGGTCATGCCGCACTCTGCGAGCTTAACTACACAACTGAAAAAGCGGACGGCTCGATAGATATTAGTAAAGCAGTAAATGTGAATGAACAGTTTCAAGTATCTATGCAGTTTTGGTCTTATCTAGTAAAGAGTAATTTGATTCGCAATCCACATGATTTCATCATGCCATTACCCCATATCAGTCTAGTACATGGCGAAAAAGATGTAGCATTTTTGAAAAAACGTTATGAAACGATGATAGGCAATCCTTTGTTTCAAGGCTTGGAATTTTCTAGTGATCCGAAGAAACTGAAAGAATGGATTCCGCTTATTATGAAAGAACGTAAATCAAGTGAGCCTATTGCTGCCACAAAGATGGAAATGGGTACGGATGTGAACTTTGGCGCTTTAACACGCATGTTATTTGGCCACTTAAAGAACAAAAACGTTGATATCAAATATAAACATAGTGTCGAAGATATAAAACGAAACAGTAACGGATCTTGGGAACTAAAAGTACGAAATGGCAACGGACAGGTCGAACGTCATACAGCTAAATTTGTTTTTGTTGGCGGCGGCGGGGGCAGTCTTCCATTACTACAAAAGTCAGGAATTCCCGAAGGAAAACATATTGGCGGCTTCCCGATTAGCGGACTATTCATGGTATGTAATAACCCGGAAGTTATCGCAAAACATCATGCTAAAGTGTATGGCAAAGCTAAAGTGGGTGCACCACCCATGTCAGTTCCGCATCTGGATACTAGATTTATTGATAATAAAAAGTCATTACTTTTTGGGCCGTTTGCCGGCTTCTCGCCAAAATTTTTAAAAACCGGATCTATGTTCGATTTGATCGGTTCAGTAAAACCAAACAATGTACTCACGATGCTCGCAGCTGGAGCTAAAAATATGTCTTTAACAAAATACCTCATTCAACAAGTGATGTTATCCAAAGAAAAACGGATGGAAGAGTTGCGAGAATTCATTCCAGATGCCAAAAGTGAAGATTGGGATTTGCTTGTATCGGGGCAGCGCGTCCAAGTCATTAAAGATACCGCGGCTGGCGGCAAAGGAACACTGCAATTTGGTACAGAAGTGGTAAGTGCCTCCGATGGCTCAATTGCTGCTTTACTGGGTGCTTCTCCAGGGGCTTCAACTGCTGTTCCTGTTATGCTTGAAGTTATTGAGAAATGTTTCCCTGAGCATTTGAATAATTGGAAACCGAAATTAAAAGAAATGATTCCTTCTTACGGAATGTCTTTAATGAAAAATCCTGATCTCATCCATCAAATTCATACCTCCACTGCACGGACACTTGGTCTAAACAACGGTGAATTGCAATCGTTGATCAAATAATGCACACAGGCATCGTTCCCGCTAAGAAGCGGAGAACGATGCCTGTTATTATATATACGATCTTATTTGGTTAGCGGGTCTCTACTTATAATCAGCGACACAGCGAAATCCGATATTTCCGGTTGAGCTGTCAGGCGTATTGGAACTGCGAGCAGCAACCCGATATCGATTGCAGTAGGAGCTGTGACACAAGTAAGATCCTCCTCGCATAACTTTGTGTGATCCATGTTCCGGTCCTTCAGGATTAACCCTGTTACCGAGAATACCCGCCTCTGAGCTAAACCAGTCGGAGCACCATTCCCATACATTCCCCACTACATTATAGAGTCCATATCCATTTGATTCGAAGGAGTGAACAGGCGCAGTACCCACGTACCCATCGCTCGCGTGATTCTTTTCAGGGAATTTACCTTGCCATATATTGCACCTATGCTGTCCACTTGGTCTTAGTGAATCACCCCAAGGATAGCCCTTCTGAACCAATCCTCCGCGAGCAGCATACTCCCACTCTGCTTCGCTCGGAAGACGCTTCCCTGCCCAATGGCAGTAGTTGACGGCATCGTTCCAGGATACGTGAATGACCGGATGGTCTCCGCGTCCCTCAATCGTAGAACCAATCCCTTCGGGCTGATACCAATAGGCACCAGGGATGCCCTTCCACCAGGGTGTCCCGGGGACATTCATTCTCTCCGCCAGCCCTACAGATGGAGAGACGAAAGAATGGAATACAAAGGACCATCCGTACTTTTCTGCTTCGGTAACATAGCCGGTTTCTTGGACAAAACGAATGAACTCCTCATTTGATACAGCATAAGGGTCGATATAGAAGGAATCGAGTGTAACTTCTCTGACAGGACCTTCTCCGTCAGCAGGAAATCCTTCCGAGTCATTCGTTCCCATGAGAAAGGATCCTCCGCCGAGAAGAACCATTCCTTCTGTGCTTAATTTGGTTGGGTGTATTTTAGACCAGGAGATCGTACTTAGAACGGAATTCCGATTCACGTTGCAGCATGAGCGATTAGCGGGATCTTGTTTTGCAGCATCTGCGTCGATTTCAATCACCTCATCCAAATTTATGGTTTGATATTTTGCATAGATTATTTCCACAATAACACAAATTTGGATTATATCTAGAGGGTAAATTAGGCTGCGTTGTTCTTGATAGAATAAGCTTCATATAAATATTCCTAAGAAAAAAACACCTTTTTGCTAAAGGATCAGCATGTTGCCGATCTTTTAACTAAAGGTGTTTATTATGAAACAATAATAAGGAATGCCTACTCTGGGATTACCTCATATGCTAACTTCATGATAATCTCTTTATGCTCAGGGTATGTAGCCAAGAGCTGATCTTGTGTAAACATTTCAAAATCTCGGAATTCAAATCCAGGTGAAACCATGCATCCAACGAGGGAGAAGGTATCTTCGTCCATCACAGAGGAACCAAAGATTGAGTTTTTAGGAACGAGAATTTGAGGAACTTCGCCTTGCTCCAAATTGATTCCTAATTTGTGCGCTTTATATTCGCCGTTCTCATCAATGACATGAATCGTAAGCGGACTTCCTGCATGATAGTACCATAGCTCGTCTGATTTCAAACGATGGAAATGGGAGATATCATTGGAACCGAGGAGAAAATAGATACTGGTATAAAGCTTTCTAGTTCCTTCAAAATTCACACTCAGTTCTTGATCTGAGGTCTGTTCCTTAGATTCGAAAGTTCTTTTATAATATCCGCCCTCTGGGTGTGGTTCGAGTCCTAGTTTGGATACATAATATTGCGCGTCTTGTCCTTGCATAGCTGTATACCTCCTATAGATCTGTACTATCTTTCCATTTTACCAAACAAACAGTCCTACAACCATTGCCGTTAAACTGGATACCAGCAGTCCGCTTGCTAACAGTAACCAAGTATATTTTGAAATGAAATTCGCTCTTTTATCTCCGAATAGAGCCTGCATACTGCCAAGAATAATACCGATCGTTGTAAAGTTACAGAAAGATACAAGAAACGTAGAAATAACGGCTTCTGTATGTGGAGTTAAGCCTGACATGATCTCACTTAGACTTGTCATGGCAACAAATTCATTTAAAACGATTTTCTCACCCATTAACTGACCGACTGTGAAAATTTGTGAGAAGTCTACACCCATTAAAAAGCTGATTGGTGAGAAGATGACACCAAAGATATTTTGAAGCGTGAGCTGATCATGAAATAATCCCAAAATCGTATTGATTGCGGTAATCAGGGAGACAAAACCAATCAGCATAACGGCAATAATTAATGCCAGTTTACCGCCAGTCATCATACTTTTAGAGATCATATCGAAGAAGTTACCTTTTTCCGATTTGGACGGCGTATACACAATATCCTCTTCTTCCGTAACACGATACGGATTTATGATAGAGGTAATAATAAGTGCTCCAATTGCATTCAATGGAATGGCTGTCAGTACGTATTTAGCGTCTAGCAGCTGTAAATAGGAACTTAGCATCGGTGCACTAACACAGGACATACTGATCATCGAAACGGTTAACAGCCGTTTGTCGCTCATTTTATTGAGCTGAGTACGTGTTACGGCCAAAGCCTCATTATTCCCAAGAAACATAACTTGTATCGAATAGAAACTTTCGAAACGTGGCGTTTTTGCTATTTTGGAGAATGCCCAACCGACCGCATTAATCAGAGCTGGCAAAATACCAAAATGAGTTAGGATATCAAAGAATACAACAACAAAGATAATCGGCATAAGTACATTCATAAAGAACGTATAGGCAGAGCCGTCAAGAGGAGCAAAATCTCCGAACACAAAATTGACACCAGACATGGAACTATCAATTAACCATAAGAAAAAGTCAGAGATCCAGGTAATCACTTGTCCGCCAATATCGGTCGATAACATAAACCAGGTTGTGACTAATTGCAGAATGAACAAGATGATGATGGGTTTTAGGGCGATTTCCCTTTTTTTGAATGACAAAAGATAGCTTAGCCCTAATAAGACAATAATTCCAACGAGGTTTATCAAAAAATACATTTTGGTTTTGCTCCTTCTGATTATCTAGGATGTGTAACATTAAAATATTTTTCTCTAAAAATAAAAGGGAGAAATAAATAAATGATATTAGCCTTATTTGTCTAATAAAAAAGAGAAACCCAAGAACTACCATACTCTTCCATGAGTAGATAATAGTTCCTGGGTTTCTGCAAGAAATCAGACTCCTACAATATACATAAGAGAATGAAACACCAATACATATCACTGCTCATAGTCGAAACCTTTAAGGGGCTCGGTAGAAACTTGCAGGCCATATCCCTGCGATTATATGAGAGAAAAATTATTAATTTTTTAACGTTTGGGTTGAATTATAGCAAAATATTAAAAATTAATAAACAAGTTTAATTAATTATAGTGACATAGTGCATTGTATCCCCTTACATTTCTTCATTGCTTTCTCTTAGATTCTCTGTTAAAGTTTAGATAGTTAATATTTAGACGTCTAAATATTCAATATGAAGATAACTTTTTAGTTATAGGAGGCTTTTATAATGGGAAAATTAGATAATAAAGTAGCGATCATCACGGGTGGTGCTTCCGGTATTGGGGAGTCCATGGTGGATCTATTCGTACAAGAAGGTGCAATCGTCATTGCTGCAGACATCAATGAGGCAGCACTTGAAAAAGCAAGCCAAAAAGAAAATGTATATGGAATGAAATTAAATGTTGCTTCTGATGAAAGTTGGAAAGAACTAGCTAAAGAAGTAAATGATCGCTTTGGTAAAATTGATATCCTTGTTAACAATGCAGGTATCTCTTCTGAGAAACCTTTCGCAGAGATCAACGAAGAAGATTGGCAAAAAATGCTTTCCATTAATGGATTTGGACCATTTGCAGGTATGAAACATGTAACTCCTTACATGGCTGCTCAAAAGAAAGGTTCGATCATTAATATTTCTTCCTACACTGCAATTATCGGTCAAGGATTTAACCATTACTCTGCTTCTAAAGGTTCAGTACGTGCTTTATCTAAAGCAGCAGCTACAACTTTTGGACGTCAAGGTATTCGCGTAAACGCTTTGTTCCCAGGAATCATTGAAACACCGATGACTAAAAACTTGAGTACTTCAAAAGATTTGCTAGATCGTTTGGTACAAGCAACTCCGTTGCAACGTTTGGGTCAACCTAGCGATATTGCACAAGCTGCTCTGTTCCTAGCTTCGGATGATTCTTCCTACATTACAGGATCTGAAATTGTTATTGACGGTGGATTCTCTGCTCAATAATATAGTAACCAGTGTGACAGCTCTTACATTATTATTTAAGAGCTGTCATGTATAACCGAGGAGGATTTTATGGAAAGACAACCCTTTTTTGAACTTATACATAATATGGATAAGGTCACTAATCAATTGATTATCCAATGGAATAAAACATTTAACGAAGACCTCGGTATTTCACAGATTATTGTGCTCGGTCATTTGAAAATGAATGGAAAAAGCCGGCCATCTGACATTGCAAAAACTTTGGGACTTACGCCTCCTACGCTCAGTTATTTATCAGATAAACTGGTAAAGAGAAAGTTCGCTACCCGATTGACGCATGAGGGCGATCGTCGAGTGATTTATTTAGATATTACAGACGAAGGTGTAGATGTCTTGAATAGAGCAACACAAGCAGGTGAGAAACTGCGCATGAATCTATTCAAAAAGTTAACAGACCAAGAACGGGATCAATTAATGAGTCTATATCGAAAGCTAAATAGTGAAGAGTAATGCTAGAACCTCATTTACCCCTCAGTAATATACTGTAAACCCTTGTATTTTCTTGTATTTTAATTCCCCTTGAAAGTATAATTCATAAACAATAAAATGACAGCGCTCTCCCTTGATATCCTTCTACAATTATATTTACTACTTTATTTAATATATCGGAATGGTAGGCATCTTTTTTTACAATTACTCGTACTTGAATAATATATAAAACCCTCTTTATTAACCGGCAATACCCTAATTGCCACACCTATCTGCACTTCCTCGGCAAGTCGTATAATAAACTTTCTCCATCTTTTGATATTACCGGTTAGCCCTATTTCTAAGATCATCTAGAAGGACTATTTAACTCAGATCATGCAAAAAAATGTGGTGTAAAGCCAAGCCGGTGGGTAAAGAACATTAGATTATTTACGTGATAAGCAAAGAATGGATGGAAAGGGTATACTACAGAACAAGAAGTGTTCTAAAGGCCAAAAGAGGGGATGAAATCATGAATAAAAAAGAAACCTCAGATGCAGGCTGGAATTATGACAACAGTTACTGCCGTCTGCCTCAAATTTTCTATACCCACCAGAACCCTGAACCGGTACGTTCACCACATTTGGTTGTATTTAATGATGAACTAGCGAAGACTCTTGGACTAAATGAACAGGTGCTGAATAGTGATCAAGGTGCAAACCTACTCGCAGGTAACGAAATCCCAGAGGGAGCTTACCCGCTCGCTCAAGCTTATGCAGGTCACCAGTTTGGGTATTTCAACATGCTTGGGGATGGACGAGCTGTGCTCATTGGGGAACAGGTCACACCAACGGGAGAAAGATATGATATCCAGCTGAAGGGATCAGGCAGAACGCCGTATTCAAGGCAGGGAGACGGCTGTGCATCGCTTGGACCTATGCTACGTGAGTATATCATTAGTGAAGCGATGCATGGTCTTGGAATCCCGACAACCCGAAGTCTTGCCGTGGTGAAGACAGGCGAGCTGATTATTCGTGAAACCTATCTGCCGGGCGCTATTCTAACGAGAGTAGCAGCAAGCCATCTGCGTGTAGGAACATTTCAGTATGCTGCCCATAGAGGAACGAAAGAGGATTTAAAAGCATTGGCCGACTACGCTTTACAAAGACATTTTCCAGATTCCGCTGATGCGGAGAGCCCATATCTCCGTCTGCTTCAGGAAGTAATTCAACGACAGGCCCTTCTTATAAGTAAATGGCAGTTAGTCGGCTTTATTCATGGAGTGATGAATACCGATAATATGACGATCAGCGGAGAGACCATTGATTATGGTCCTTGTGCATTCTTGGATGATTATGACCCGGCAACTGTATTTAGTTCCATCGATCGGGAGGGACGGTATGCATATGGAAATCAACCAAGTATTGCGGGGTGGAATCTCGCAAGATTAGCAGAAGCCTTACTACCTTTGCTGCATGAGGACACGGAGCAGGCGGTGAGTCTAGCCCAGGACGTACTAGCTGAATTCCCTAAGTTATATCGTCATCACTGGCTGGCGGGAATGAGAGCAAAACTCGGAATGTATACGGAAGAGCCGGAGGATGAATCCCTGATTGAAGATCTGCTTACGATGATGTACAAGCAAGATGCCGATTACACCAACACATTCCGTTCCCTAACTTTGCAGCAGCCTGAAGATGTGGCAATGTACGGAAGTGACGAATTCAATTCTTGGTTTGAGCAGTGGCAGACAAGATTAGGCAGACAGCCAGAAGAAAAGGCTGAAGCGTATGAGCTGATGCGCCGCAGTAACCCTGCCGTGATTCCTCGTAACCACCGGGTAGAAGCTGCATTAGAGGCAGCAGTAAATCAAGCAGACTACAGCGTTATGGAGCAGCTGCTAGATGTTCTTAAAAACCCTTATGCATATACAGCTGAACAAGCTGAATTTGCTGCACTTCCGCCGAAATCAGCTGTACCGTACCGAACCTATTGCGGGACCTGACGGTAAACACCAAGACAGTACTATTATCATATGAAGCTTAAGGAACAGGATATGTAACCCGCATGTTATATGGGAATGTATCCTGTTTTGCTGTAGAATTCGTGACAGAAGGAAAAAAAGAGTATGATAGAGTAAGAAGAAAGATGCATGATACAAAGCAATAAATAACGGGTAGAGAGCAGGATAAAATGGAAATGATAGAGAACAAAAAACAACGTTATCGCTTTAGCGAAGCACCAATATGGGACTTGTCGCGAGCTTATTATGAAGAAAAGGGAATGAAGGCATGGAATAATGACCAGGTCCCTCAATATATAACGAGTAATCCAATGATTGCTACAGCTTATGCAGAAATGATATTTGGTTTTCTCCAAGATCGGGCCGGGCAAGGACATACCACAGAGCCGGTTACGATCGTAGAGCTGGGAGCTGGAGCAGGACGCCTGGCTTACCATGTACTTCTCGAGTTGTATAAACTCAGGGACTATGCGGGAATATCGTTGCCGCCATTCCGTTATGTGATGACGGATCTTGCCATGAGTAATGTACTTGCATGGAAGGAGCATCCGGCACTGCAATCTTTTATTCAGGATGGTGTACTTGATTTTGCGAAATTTGATGCCGTTCAAGACACGGAACTGGACCTGGTAATGGCAGGCATCACCGTTAGTAAAGGAGATGTAAAACAACCTTTACTGGTTGTGGCCAATTACTTCTTCTGCGGAATCCCTCAGGAATTACTTTATATTCAGGACGGGAAAATATATGAAGCTGATGTTTTTGTGGAATATCCTGAACATATGGATACACTGAAACCGTCTGAAGTATTAGATCAAATATCTTTGCGTTATGAACATAGGAGAGCACCTGAGTATGAGCAGGAAGCTTATCCTTATCGTGATGTCATTGCAGTTTATCAAGAGGAATTAGAAGGATCACATATTTTATTTCCTGCTGCGGGACTCACTTGTTTAGAACGTTTGAATCAGTTGTCACAGGAAGGTTTTGTATTAATTACGGCGGATAAAGGAGAGCACTTACTCGACTACTGGAGATTCTCAGAACCGCCGGAACTCATAATGCACGGAAGTTTTTCATTAACGGCTAACTATCATGCACTTCAACAAGTTTTTGAACAGAGGGGAGCCGAGGCATTATTCTCCCCGCACCACTATCGTAATATAAATGTGGGCTGTATTCTCCAACTAGATAATCCAAAGGAATATTCAAATACAAGACTGGCATATCGCCGGTTTATTGAGCGGTTTGGTCCAGATGAATTTTATAGTATGAAAGAATGGGTCGATCAAAGAATAGACAGCATGGGATTGCAGCAAATTTTAAGCTTCTGGCGTCTCGGTGGATACGATGCAGAATTCTTCATTCAGAGTGCAAAACAGATTAGTAGTCTGCTGCCGGAGGCAAGAGATGAAGAACTGCTGGATATCAATAGAGGTATCGAGATCATGTGGTCATCGTACTATGTGATGGAACAGCGCTATGACTTAGCGCTGGATGCAGGATTGGTATTGTTCGAGATGGAGATGTATGAAGAGTCCAAACAGTACTTAGAAATATCGATCCAATTAAGCGAAGATGAGGAAGAGATTGTATCTACCGTCTTCTATTGTTTAGCCATTTGCTGCTTTGAGTTAGAAATGATTGAAGAAGCACTTCATTACCTCAGAAAACTGTTAGAACTTGAACCAGACCATGAAGAAGCTTTAGCCTTATTGCAAGGGTTTGAACAATAGTCTTTTCAAAAGACAGGTCCATTTGGATCTGTCTTTTATTATTTAAAAGGGTATATTTTACATCCGGCGAAATGTATATGAATAAAGAGGAATGTTTAGGAGGATATATACATGGAGACGCTAGCTAAACTAGAATTGCATCCCTTATCTGAGATCGGAAATTTGAAAGTTCACGGAAGAACGACAGGACGGCTCTCACCGCTCACGTTATTCTGGACAGGGAGTGCAGTTGAATTCAATGTAAAAGGCTCCGAATTATGGGTAGAAGTAGAGGCTGATTACGATACATATGAGCCTTGGATCAGTATCCTGATTAACTCGGTTCCTGTGAGCAGACAAATGATAACGGCAGGGAGAAGCTTTATTTGTGTATTTAGAGGGATGAATAAAGATGTTGTAAAAAATGTGCGCATTGTGAGGGATATGCAAGCGATGAGTGGAGATCCCGGTAGTTCACTGCAGATTCATGCTGTGAAGTCTGACGGAGATTTTCTGCCTGTGGAAGAGAAGCCGTACAAAATTGAATTTATTGGGGACAGTATTACATCGGGAGAAGGAGCCATTGGTGCGAGAACGGAAGAGGATTGGATCCCGATGTGGTGCAGTGCAATTCACAATTACAGCATGATGACGGCTAGTAGGTTACATGCGGATTACCGAATTCTCTCTCAAAGCGGTTGGGGTGTCCTTACAAGTTGGGATAATAATCCACGTGCAAATATGCCCGATTATTATGAGAAAGTATGCGGCATTCTCACAGGGAAGAAAAATGAAGCTTTAGGGGCCTTTGAGGAAAATGATTTTGAATCATGGCAGCCTGATATTGTGGTGGTGAATCTTGGGACGAACGATGGAGGAGCATTCTATTCTCCAGAATGGAAGGATGAAGTAACGGGGGAGATCCATAAACAACGATTGAATGAGGATGGTTCCTATCACGAGGAAGATTTACAATCCTTTGAGAATGCAGCGGTGCGTTTTCTCATGAAGATTAGAACGTATAACAAACAGGCAAAGATTGTATGGGCTTACGGGATGTTAGGGATACCGATGATGCCTGCCATATACCGAGCGGTTGATGCATATAAGCAGAAAACAGGAGATCAGAACGTCTCTGTATTCCAACTGCCAAATATGACAGAACAAACAACGGGCGCTCGAAGCCATCCAGGAGCAACAGCTCATGAAAAAGCTGCAGAAGAGTTATCCGCTTATATCCGAGATCTCCTATAAAGACTTAGCTAAAAGGCATCCTCGATGGATGCTTTTTTTCAATTGTATAAAATTGGATGTCTAAAATCGCGCCTAAATTATAGTCAGCAGATTCGACTTTACTTATAATAGTAACTTAGCGTGATATGCTAATTAAATCCAAAAACCTTATAACTGCTATCTTTTATGGTGAAAGTTAGAAAGAGAGATATTATTTGTTTCAGATCTTGCTGCTTAATTTCTTGTTTTTACTCTTTCCAGTCCTCATATTTCTGATCTTTTTTGAAAACAAGCCCTTTTGTAACATTCGTTACGTTTTTGTGGCTCTCTCGGCAGTAACCATGAGTCTTTGTATCATCATGCCGATTCGCTTAGAAACCGGCTTTATTTTTGATCTGCGATATATTCCTTTTATTATTGTTGCTTTATTCGGAGGGTACAGAAATGTTTTCCCTTTATATATTCTGCTGAATATTATTCGCTTCTATGTGGGGGGAGAAGGTACAATCCATTCCCTTCTTTTCTCGACGGGTGTACTGATTCTGGTTCCGCTCTTCAGTAAGAGGTTTACGAGATTGGAATCTAAAGGCCGTATGATCGCTGCAACATGCTTCTCTTTCTTGACCATGGGATGTTATCTTATCTCTTTAGCTTGGGTTATTAAGGATTTAGATCATAAGTTCTGGATGCTTGTTGTAAATGCACTCGGAACATATACTCTTGTAATGCTGATCATTATGATTCTTATCGAGAAAATAATTGCAAATATTAAGGGACGCGACCGCATCCTTTACTCAGAAAAGTTAAATGTTGCCAGTGAACTGGCAGCTAGTGTATCTCATGAAATAAGAAATCCGCTTACGGTAACCAATGGGTTCTTGCAATTATTAGCGAAATCCCAAACCGTAACAGAGCAAGAAAAAAGATATATTAACTTATCTTTGCTGGAACTGAAGCGGGCAGAGAAGATTGTAAGTGATTATCTCTCTTTTGCTAAACCACAATCGGAAAATATGGTTTATTCCAACATGAGAGAAGAGGTAGATTACACCCACGAAATTATTATGCCCTATGCCTTGTTACATAATGTCGATGTGAGGCTTACATTTAATAACACGTTAAAGGCACATTACGACCGGAACCAAATCACGCAGTGTCTTATTAATCTATACAAAAACGGGATTGAAGCCATGACAGAAAAGGGCGGCGGAACGCTTCTCATCGACATTTCGGAGAAAAAGCAGAATATTATGGTCCGAATTGAAGACACGGGAATTGGCATGACCAATGAAGAAATTTCACACCTGTATAAGCCTAGATATTCGACGAAAGAAGAAGGAACCGGTCTTGGAATGTTGATGGTTTACAGTACCTTGAATAAGGTGAAGGGTAACATTGAAGTACATAGTGAAAAGGGCAAGGGAACTACCTTTCTATTAACGATACCCGCCTCAACCGTTGAGACTTTTGAAATGAATAAGAAATAGAAAAAGACGAAAGGAACGCATACAGCTGCGCGTTTTCTCTCGTCTTTTTTATATGGCTTAGATTTTATTTGTTTCCTTTACGGACTTTCAATTGCTTTCCTTTTATGGTTGTATCCTTCATCATTTCAAGCACCTGCGGTCCTTTGCCATTCAGAATTTCCACATCGGTTACATGATCGTGAATCGTAATAATACCAATATCGTCCGCAGTGATCCCATCCAGTTTCGCAATGGTTCCTACGAAGTCTACCGCTCTGAACTTTTTCTTCTTGCCGCCATTGAAGTTGAGCTTCATGATCTGATCATTCAACAGCTCACGCTTATTCTTCTTAAGTTCTGTACGCACATGTAATTTTTGTTCAAATTCTTCTCTGCGAAGGTCAACGGCTTCCTCGGAAGGAGCTTTGATCTTAGGAATCTCAAACCCAATATAAGCTTCAATATCCGCTAAACGTCTGCCGTCTCTAGGAGTAACGAAGGTAATCGCTTTTCCTGTCTTGCCTGCACGCCCTGTACGACCTGTACGGTGAACATAACTTTCTTTTTCCAGTGGGATGTCGTAGTTAATAACATGCGTGATATTCGTGATATCAATCCCTCTAGCTGCTACATCGGTAGCAATCAGGTAACGGAATTGTCCTCTTCTGAAGGCATTCATCACTTCAAATCGTTCTTCTTGTTCCATACCGCCGTGAATCCGATCGCATGGATATTCAAGCTCAGCAAGTTCTCTGAACAAGGAATCGACATGCTCCTGAGTACGGCAGAAAATAATACAGCTGTCCGGGTTCTCGGTTACGAGTACATTTTCTAGAAGAGCGAGTTTGTCTCCCTCTTGTACTTGAATAAGAGTATGTTCAATCGTTGATGTAGTAATCCCGGTTGCTTTAATTTCAATTTCGGTTGGACTGTTCATATACTTACGAGATAGCTTGGCTACATCTTCAGGGAAAGTAGCGGAGAATAACATCGTAACTCGATCCTTCGGTAGTGCCTGAATGATGGACTGAACTTGTTCAATAAAGCCCATGTTCAGCATTTCATCGGCTTCATCAATGACGAGATAAGCGATTCTTTCTAGCGCAAGTGTTCCTCGTTCAATATGATCAAGTACGCGTCCAGGTGTACCGACCACCATGTGAGTCCGTTGTTTTAATTCAGCCTTTTGCATATGAAACGGATGTTTCCCATAAAGCGGGGTAGCTTTGATCCGCTTGAAGCGGCCAATATTCGTGATATCTTCCGTTACCTGTAGGGCAAGTTCGCGAGTTGGCGTCAGAATGAGAGCCTGTGGCTTATTTTCGTTCCATTCTACTTGCTCGCAAAGGGGAATACCGTATGATGCGGTTTTACCGCTACCTGTTTGTGATTTGGCTACCAAATCTTTATTTTGAAGTACGACAGGAATGACTTCCGATTGAACCTCTGTTGGCGTTTCATAACCTAGGCTATGAAGTGCTCTTATAATTTCTTCACTTAAAGGGTAATCTGTAAATTGCTTCTGACTCATTCTCAACCTCTTCTGCACTAATTTTGTCTCTAATCTAACCTGTACTTATACAGTATACTCTATTGTTTGATTTCTCTCTAATTCTTCACCACATTTCATTTAATACAAGAAATAGATCTAGAGTCATATAAACTTTTGATAGGTGTAGTCCTTACGAATTAAAAATAGTGGGGTCAAAAAAGAAAATATTTGCATATTTTAATAAAATTTAATGTTAACGACCTATATGGAAATTGTACAATCCGTTCCGATAATAAAAGAGAACCGTAAATATATTTTCTTTTGTAAGACCAAAACTTAATAGGCAAACCTATGGAAACATAGGGACGCAAAGCTATAGGGACTACGGCCAAAAACTATTGTCAGCCAGCTGCCAAAGAGTGTACTCCACTTTTTGATATAAGAAGGTATAAGAATGAAGAGTTCATTTCTTATGCTTTTTTAGATGCGTACAAGTTGCTCTTTAGGGGTAGCTTTTTTTGTGCAAATTTTAAGGGTTGGAGAATTACGCACAACACATCAGGAGGTAGAGAGTATGAAGAAAATGATAGTAATCGCTACATCAGCGGCAATGCTTCTCAGCGTGTTAAGTGAGACGAGTTATGTTATGGCAAATGAAGTACAGGCTTCAAAACTAGCAAAAAGCGTAGCACAAAGTGAGGTTGGTTCAATAACCAAAGCAGCAGTAGTTCCTTTTGATTTATATGGGCAAGATGTATTACATACGTACAATAGTGTTTATAAAATGGATAATGCAAATATCACATCGATCACAAGTAATGGCGGTAACTACCCTGGTTCTCAGATCAATAAAGCAATTGACGGAAATATGAGTACCCAATGGGAAACCGGAAAACCGAATAGTACAACGTTTACGAATGAGGTCGTATTTCAACTAAATGAAATAACGATGTTGGATCGAATGGTGTATGCAGCTAGACAGGATAGCGCGAAAGGAAAAGGATTTGCGCAAGAATTTGAGATTTATGGATCGACTACAGACGAGGGAAGTAATTTTACATTAGTAACTACAGGGGAATACATAGGTTCGACAGGAAATGTTGTAGAAATTAAATTTGCACCAACCGCGTTTAAGAGAATCAAGTTTGTATACAAAAAGGTAAATCAAGATTGGGCAAGTGCAGCTGAGTTTTCTTTTTACAAAGAAGATGCTGTATCTAATAAAATGGAAAAATTGTTTACGGATTTCAATCAAAATCAAGTATCTGAGGAATTTAATACAGAAGAAAAATTGAAATCGTTAGAGGAAAGTGTGAAAACACATCCTTTATACGAATTATATAAAGAAGATTTTGAGAATGCCAAAATATTACTAAGCGAAGATAAAATAGAAGCTACAAAGGCAGCAACGAAACCGGTTGATTATTACTCTAATGAAGAATATTCTGAGTTATTTAGAATGAGCAATGATAACATTAAGAGTTTCAAAAACAATGGTGGTAACTACGCTAGCCAAGTATTAAAAAATGCGTTTGATGGGAATGTAAACACGTATTGGGAAACCAATAGAAGAAATACAGCTGACTTTGCAAATGAAGTGGAAGTAGAATTTAACGAACCGGTAACACTGAATAGAATTGTGTACGGAGCAAGACCCTCTGATCGTAAAGGATTCGCTCAAGAGTTTGAGATCTATGGTTCTAAAACCTCAAAAGGCGACACTTATGAACTCGTAGCAACAGGAATACATAGTAAGGTATCTGGTTTAGTGGAAGCTAAATTTGAACCTACTGCGTTTAAACGCTTGAAATTTGTATTCAAGAACTCAGATCAAAACTGGGCAACATTATCAGAATTAGCTTTCTATACAGAAGATGAAATTGGAAATGTAATGGAAGACGATCTTTTTATCGATGGAACAAAGAGTGCCGTGGTTCCTGAATATAATTCCATAGACAAAATAAATGCACTGGAAGACAAGGTGAAGTCACACCCGCTATATTTTGTTTACAAAGAAGATTTGGAATTAGCGAAGAAGCTAGTAAGTGGCGAAGTCGATATGGAAGGGAAAATCGTCAAGGCTGAACAGCGCGGGGATATGAGAAAGCATGCACAGCAAAACCTGCGTATGAATTTCGGAACGAACAGTCAGCCTACAGGTCTTGTTGCTACGCCAGGCGATACAATTACGGTTTATGTAGATGCGCCAAGCGGTAGTAAGGTTCCTTCTCTAACCTTTACACAACAAGAAGGTTCATGGAATAGATGGTCGAGCAGCGTATCTCTTAAATCAGGAAAGAACGTAATTACGGTGCCAACCATTTCACAAGATGGCTATCATCATGGAGTTGTTAAAGGCGGTACTATTTATATCCAAAACCCATATACACCCGAAGAGCAGGGAGAAGCTCCAGTGCTTCGTTTCGAAGGTGTAGAAAAGATCCCGATGATGACTTTAGATACAGATCCGGAACAGTTTAAAGAAGAGTTGATCACTTATAAAAAGAAAATAGATGAGGATGTAGCAGCACATCCTAATGTGGCTGATCGCCAAGTAGTCAATGTTGTGGAAATGGCCAGCGACCATGTGATTTTTACAGGAACGGCTACTGAGGCTTACAACCAGTTTATTACCAAAGGCAATAACCCGATGGATACAGTAACTGGTTATGACGTATGGATGAATCAGATTTTCAAAAATTATGGGCTAGATGGAAGCAGTGAGACGAACGATCCAAAACGGATGCGTGAAAATATCCGTCTGATGCAGCCGTATGGTGCGATGTACGCAGCAGGTGATCATACCGGGATTCAAAATGGAAGTGTGGCAGTGATGCTGTCTGATTTTAGTGAGGTTGCTCCAGGATGGGGACTTAACCATGAAATCGGTCACCGTCTTGCAATCGGAGAACGGGAGTACGGGGAAGTTACAAACAACATGGTATCCATGTTGATGTCAGTTGAAGCTCACAACATGAATAACAGCAATGCGATTGATAATCGCATTCCGTTTGAAACCATTTATAACTATGTAATTGAAGAAAATAAAGTGACGATGGATTCACAAGGATTATTTGCGCGCTTAGGTGCTTACTGGCAGCTCGAGCTTGCTTACCCAGGATACTGGAGTGAACTGTCCAAGATGTACCGTGAACAGAAGGTTTCACTTACAAACGGCGATATTTCTAAACAGCAGTATTATGTGGAATTTTCTTCTGAACTACTTGGCTATGACTTAAGCAGCTATTTTGCTAGACATGGTTTCACTGTTACAGATGAGACTAGAGTAAAGACAGCTAAGTATCCAGAACCTAAGAAACTTTGGTACTTAAACAATTCGGTTCTTCAATATGAAGGGACAGGAATTGAAAATAAAGATGCATCGGGTTCAGTGCAGGTCAGTATTGCTGTAAATGCTTCAGCACAGAAGAACACCTTAAACATGCGTATAGATGAGAAATATCAGAATGATATCTTAGGTTATGAAATTTATAGAGATGATATCCTGGTTGGTTTCACAAGCACAAGTCAATTCATTGATTCAAATGTAGATGCAAGCGTCAATCATACCTATCAAATTATTGTATATGATAAAAAGTTAAATCCATTAAACCCAATTGAATGCAATGCATTTCAACCTAAACTATCAGTAGAAGATCATGTAACCCTGAAATTAAACCAAACTTTTGATCCGATGGATTATGTTAGAGCCGTAAATTATCAAGGAAAAGAGATTACAAGTGAAATTGTTGTTAGATCGAGCAATGTCGATGTTACGAAAAAAGGAAGCTATAAAGTTGTGTACGAAGTTCAGAGCGAAGGAACGACTTTGACGAAAACAGCGAATGTAACCGTAATAAGTAACTTTGATTATGCTTCTGATCTGACTGCAGAATCGGCTAGAGTAGGTTATGGTCAGTTCAAAAAAGATACTGCGCCAGGTGGCAATATGATCACTCTTCTTAGACAAGGACTTGAGGCGACATATGCTAAAGGGATTGGTGCACATGCTAACTCTGAGGTGGTATACGATATTGAAGGCAAAGGATATGACTTCTTCGAAAGTTATATCGGCGTTGATTACGCTACGGATAGAACAAAGGCTTCGGCTACATTTGAAGTTTATGTAGATGGTGAGAAGAAATTTTCCAGTGATGTGATGAAAGCAAGCTCAGAGCATGCATTCATAAAAGTACCGGTTACAGGAGCGAAGAAAGTTACGCTTGTGACAACCGATGCGGGTGATAACAATACACATGACCATACGGTATGGGCTGATGCTAAATTTACGACGGCTTCGAGTGCACCTGAACTTTCCATACCTAAATCCGTATCTACTAAAGTAGGTCAAGAAATGGTGATTAGTGCAGATTATTCGGCCGTTGATGCAGAAGATGGTGATATAACTTCCGAGGTCATCGTTACGGGAGAAGATAAAGTTAACTTTAATAGAGCGGGAGAATACCCGATTACTTACACGGTAACAGATCGTGATAGCAATACAGCCACGAAGACAAGAACCATAGCTGTTGTAGACATGAAAGATTATACGTATTTAACGGATTATGAATGGAGTTCCACGCAGAATAGTTATACGGCTCCGCTGAAAGACATCTCTATTAGTGCGAAGACGTTACGATTGACGGATGAGAATAGTAGCGAAGTATCCTACACAAGAGGCATTGGTGCACACTCTAATTCTACTATTGTATATGATCTAACGGACAAGAATTTCGATTACTTCACCTCTTTTGTCGGTGTGGATCGTCAGATGTACGGTTCTGTAGGGTCTGTCAGCTTCGAGGTGTTTGTAGATGGAGAGAAGAAATTTGATAGCGGGCTCATGAATTCAAAAGCTCCGCAGAAATTTGTAGAAGTTGATATGAATGGAGCAAAAGAACTTAAGTTAGTCGTTACCGATGGTGGGAATGGAAATGGGTCTGACCACGCAACATGGGGAGATACAAAACTTCATTTTGCTAATGCCAATCGCTTGTTTACGGATGAGCTTGAACAAGTAATTCAAGAAGCGAAAGCTTCTATTTTAGAAGGATACACTTCGGAAAGCATAGAGGTGTTCACATCCAGTTTAGCAAGAGCTGAAGAAGTCCTCGCTAATCAGGAGGCTACTCAAAATGAAGTGGAAGCAGCGATAGCAGCTTTGAAGAGCGCAAAAGAAGGTTTGAATCAGATAGACCTTACTCAAGTGATAACGGTAAAAGACAGCTATTTAAGTGACACGATTAAGAAAACGTTAGGTGTTAACGGGGAATTAACACTAGGTGATATGTATAATCTTACTTCATTAACCTGTGTGCCTGGGGGAAGAGATCGAGTTCGTTCTCTTGAAGGGTTAGAATATGCCGTAAATCTAGAGACCCTTACGATCAGTGGAAATGAAGTCACAGATTTCTCTCCACTAGGCGGATTGGTGAAACTTAATAACTTCACTCTGGATCCTCAATACGTGGAAGTAGCACAATTAAATGGACCTGTTGTTGAAGTGGATAATCTCGTTACAGGGATAGATGGTAATAAAGTAATCCCTTATACAGCGGTAATTCGAAACAATAAAACATTCAAAGAGACAGCGCTTGATGTTAGTGAATGGTCACAAACCCCTGAAAACTTCACCTTTGATCTAACGAATGAAGAGAAGGGATACTATACGTTTGTAGTGGCCTACAAAGTAGAAGGCAGCCTGGTACAATTAATGTATATCATCGATAATAGTAAGTAAGGAAATTCAAAAACAAGAGCACCCCGCAGGGTGCTCTTGTTTTTTGGGTATTTATGAATTGAACTCTACAGCTTTAGTTAGCTCTAATGGTAAAAAGGCATATACGCCTTCTTTACGAATCGTACATTTTCGTACAGGAATAGGTTGCTTGAATATAGGGCCGTCAATTACCGTGGTGTGAAACTCTCCACCTTCCCCGCATGGATCAATACCGCGGGCCTCCAGTTCATTTATATAGTCATGAGTTAAGGTTCTTCCTAAATCCTCTTCTCGCATGCCTAAAGATAGATTGACCGTAACTACAATTGTAGTAAAGCCAAGGTCAATAAATTCTTCCACCGCTTCCCGGTGATCCATTTCCCATAGCGGCATACCAAGCCCTAAACCTGCGTTTTGCGTCACTTTCTCATGCCAACAACCATGAGCAGGCACATCTAAATCTCCTGTGACCAGAACTTCTGCTCCTTGATTCTTAGCTTGTGTAAGGAGTTCCATAAATACAGCTTCGTACCCTTCCCAGCTTGCAGCAGCCGTAAATACCGGCAGTCCGATCGAGTCAGCTTGAGCTTGAATAAGTTCGGGAGGCATGCCGTGGGATCGGGATCGTTTTCCTTCCTCTTCTAACATGACAATGAGCCCAACAGCTTTTCCTGTTTGCATCCCTTTATACAGAGCAAGAACGCTGTCTTTGCCGCCGCTAAACGAGGCAATAAAGGGGCGACCGACTGCACCGTTTTTCCAATCTTTTATTTCCTCCACCGTGCTCGTCCTCTCTTGATTTCTATTCTATGTGCTTCATTCTATCACGTTATAGCAAGTGGACTTGAGAATAAGCTTGTCCATGCTAGAATTTCCTTATAATACAATATATGATATGAATTGTAACTTTTATGTTTCATATCATCTAGTGTGCTATCATATACGAATTTATTTTGATGAAGCAAAAGGGGGTGAAAAATCATGATTAGAAGGGCAACTCCTTATATCTTGTTCATTGGACTCACCTGTATCGTTGTGGATGGTCTCTGGATTGTGGAACATTACGATACGTATGTTACGTATCCGGCAGAAGCGTTCATCTACCTCATCCTCGGACTTAGCTTAACTTTAGCTGCTCATCTGATCATTCTGCTTGGACAGAGGCAGGTGACACCGAATGGAATAAACAGCAAAGCAAGGGGAGGTAAGAATCACCGAGTTTTTCTCCAAAAAATATGGGCAGATGGCGAGAAAATAGCAAATAGAGCATTTTTGATTTTGCTTGTCTTCTTTATCCTCCTCGCTATTTATGATTTAGGGTTGGCATTACGCCTGCTGAATCCTGTCATTTTCATAGGGATGACCGGTTATTGGTTTTTGGAGATTGTGCAAGAAGAACCGGAAGATCAAGCATCGACCGACCTTGAACCGAAAAGCCATAGAGTTCGATATTTACTGAAACGAATTGATTATCGAAGACATCCCTTTAGTATACCGCTGATTCTGTTCACTCTGATTGTTTTCACCTTTTTATTATCTAAGCAATTTGGATTTACCTTGGGCTTAGAGACAAGCGGGAACCCCTACTATGTTATGAGTTTACCTTCAGGGACATTTATTACGGGTGGTTTCGTTTTTGCTTGTGGTTTTATTTATATTTTTCAGCATGGTGACTTCTTAGGGATTCGCCAAGCCAAACAGAGTGATTATAAAGTAATGCGACTTCATTTTTTTGAAATCATCATATGTGGCTCTACCTTTTTTATCTGGTTACTCATTCTGGTTGATGCTTTGTTCACTAGTTACTAAAAATAGATGAAGAAATGTAGGGGGAATTTACAAATGAAAAATATAGTCCAACGGATCTCGGTTATGCAAAAGCAGATAAATTTTTCAGGGTCAATATATGTGAAGCAAAAGGAGTCGGTTATTGCTGAACTTAGTTATGGGTATGCAAACCGTTCTGAAAAAATTAAAAATCAGCCGAACACTAGATTCGGCATCGCGTCAGGCTGCAAAATTTTTACGTCGATTGCTATAGCGCAGCTCGTAGAGCGAGGTGTACTGTCTTTTACAGATAAGCTTACGGAGTGTCTTGATATCCCTTTTCCTAAGTATGATAAGGACATCACAATTCATCATCTGCTCACTCATACCTCAGGTGTTCCCGATTATTTCGATGAAGAAGTGATGGATGATTTTGAACAATTGTGGGTGACTCGTCCCATGTATCATATCAGACAGCTGCGGGATTTCTTGCCGCTCTTTCAGAATGAAGCGATGAAATCACTACCGGGAGAACGGTTTCATTACAACAACACGGGCTATATACTGCTTGGGCTTGTGGTGGAGCAGGCTAGCGGGCTCCCTTTTAGTGACTATGTAAAATCCTATATTTTTGATCGGGCTAATATGAAGGACTCTGGTTATTTTGAAATGGATGCTCTGCCGGAACGTACAGCGCTCGGGTATATTGATGCGAAGGATGGCAGCTGGAGAACGAATGTATACTCACTTCCGGCGAAAGGCGGTCCGGATGGGGGAGCGTATACGACTGCGGCGGATATGGTCCAGTTGTGGGATTCACTGACCCGCTATCAGCTGCTGAGTCAGGAACTAACCGACCTAATGCTACATCCCCATATAGAAGCAGGAGACGACACTTATTATGGCTATGGGGTGTGGATCGGGACGTATGCGCAGGATAAACGAAAATTTGTGCTGATGGGGTATGATCCGGGCGTTAATTTTAGAGCAGCATTCTACCCGGACCTTTCCCTGAAGATTGTCGTTTGTTCCAATCGATCAGATGGAGCCTACGATATCATTTCGGAAATTGAAAATGAACTTACATAAAGTCAAAGAAGTATCGAATGAAATAAGACCGGTGAGGTAGCTCAGTGAGTATGAACCTGAATATGAAGTGTGAGAGCGTAGAAATGATCTGAAAATACAGCAGCGAAAGGGATCTCTTAGAGGAGGTCTCTTTTATTTATGTGTTCACCCACTTGAAAATATTGTAAATAAATCGGAGTAGTGATATGATTGAATTATACATATGATTTAAGTTACTTAAATCAATTAGTGGGGAGGGAAATAAGTTTGACCAACAACAATATTAAAGTGGGCGTCTCAAATAAAGAAGGTCAGCTTGGATTTCTTTTTACCAAAGGCGGGCTTCGTGAAGGCGCAGGTCGAAAAAGTATAGGAGTAACGAAAAAGGTATCGCTGACCTTAACGGAGGAAATGTGGGAGCAGTTTGAAAAACATTGTGCGGAATTAGGATTATCTAGATCAGAAGCGATACGCACCATGATGGAGCAGAATTTTTCATCTAAATGAATCAATTTCATAATACCTTTAGTTCATATAACATAGTTTAGAGAGGCTGAGGTGATAAATGTGCTTCTGGTAGTAGCACGGGAGGAATTGTACCAAGCACTTCGGCTTGTCATGAGAGCGGTATCTCAAGATACGATGCTAGGAATCTCAGGGGTACATATTCAGGCTAATAAGGATCGACTTACACTTACAGCAAGCAACTCCACTTTCATCCTTGAACATATTGTTATTACGGGAGACTCTGATGATCGCATCTGTTCAATAGAGCAGACAGGAAGCATAATTGTTCCAGCAACATACTTATACGAAATTATACGGAAGCTAGGCACAGGGTTCGTTACGTTAGAGGCGAGTGATAAATCCACTCTTTTAATTTCTTCAAATAAAGCGCATTTTCGTATAAGGGGGACAGAATCGGCAGATTATTTTCCTTTACTACGGCACAATGTAGGTGACGATAAAACTAGGTTCTTTGTATCTAACAAAGCGCTTCTCTCAGCGATAAAACAAACCTTGTCAGCAACAGTAGATACATTGTCACGGCCACTTTTAACTGGTGTGCTCTTTGAGTACAAGGACAAGAAATTGACTTTGACGGCAACGGATAGTATAAAACTAGCGACAATGACTATAGAAGTATTAGAGGTCACGCATGATATAGGCCAGCGAGTGGTTGTTCCCAGAAAAAGTCTCAAAGAACTGCTTAAAGTAATAAAAACGATGGAAGGTACAACAGAAATTCAAATCAACACAAATAACATTAAGTTCCGATCTGGTCAGATAGAGCTCCAATCCGTTCTTCTTCAAGGAGATTATCCTCACACTGAACATCTCATCCCCAAATCGACCGAGTCAGAGGTGACTCTCCATACCGCAAGCCTTTTGCAATCAATAGAGCGTGCCTCTGTACTCGCAAGCGAAAATCTCATCCATATATCCGTAATCGATAATAAAATAATGCTTCATTCTCATCTCTCCGAAGTAGGCGATATGAATGATGAACTTTCCATCTCTACGAAAACCGGCAACGATTTTCAAATTTCATTAAACAGCAAATTTGTTCTTGATGCTTTGCGTCATTTTGACACCGAGAACACTACAATTCGGTACGGAGGACATTTACAACCGGTTATCTTTGAGCCTGCTGATGCAGATCGGACTTACTGTTGTCTTATTCCCCCTGTTCGAACTTCTCACAGGTAAGGACTTTAGAAGAGCAGTAGGCTGGTTAAGAAAAAAACAGCCTCTGTTCCGAAAAACAGAGGCTGGCTCATTTCATTAATAATAGTTTATTAACTACATTGCTTTATGGAAGTACGTTCCCGGCTGCGCGATAGACTTCATACCATTCCTCACGAGTGATGCGAATATCAGCTGCTTTACAGCAGTCTTTTAGACGCTCCAGATTCATGGTGCCAATGACAGGCTGCATTTGTGCAGGATGGCGAAGTAACCAGGCGATTGCCATCGTTGTGTTGCTTACTGAATATTTCTTAGCAATCCCGTCAATGGTTTGATTCAATTCAGGGAATTTATCGCTTCCAAGGAATACCCCTTCGAAGAATCCATATTGGAATGGAGACCACGGTTGAATGGTAATATCGTGCAGTCTGCAATAATCAAGTATACTTCCGTCCCGATTGACTGCAGCCTCATTATTCATATTTACGTTAATGCCGCTCGAGATCATCGTTGTGTTCGTGATGCTAAGCTGCAGTTGGTTCGCAATTAAAGGCTGCTTCACATATTTCTTCAGTAGTTCAATCTGCATTGGGTTCTGGTTGGATACACCAAAGTGACGGACTTTACCTGAACTCTCTAGAAGATCAAAAGCTTCAGCTACCTCTTCTGGTTCAACCAAAGCATCTGGACGATGAAGCAGCAATGTATCTAAATAATCGGTTTTGAGACGTGCCAAAATACGGTCAACTGAATCTAAAATATGCTCTTTGGAGAAATCAAACATGCCATTTCGAATACCGCATTTGGATTGGAGGATGATCTTTTCTCGGATGTCATCGTTCATATGAATGGCATCTGCAAAGATTTCTTCGCATTCTCCACCGCCGTAAATATCTGCGTGATCAAAGAAGTTCGCTCCCTCTTCAAGAGCCGTTTGAACAAAATATTCAGCTCCAGCTTTATCCAGAGAGTTGATACGCATACAGCCTACTGCTATAACCGGTACTTCAAGTGAACTGCTTCCAAGTTTCATGGTTCTCATTCATGTTCCTCCTTTTTATGTAGACAATCTATGCTCTAGATTGATTTTGACATACAATTGGTATCGTTTTCAAGACGAAATCTATTTTCATATTTCTTAATATCTGAAAGTTATGATATTATATAACGGACCAAGGACCGAAAGGTCTGTCTACGACAAACAAATATCTAATGAATTGAGGAATGAAGATGTCTGATTTGCCTAACTGTCCGAAATGCAATTCTGAATATACGTATGAAGATGGGACTTCGCTAGTATGTCCGGAGTGTTTTCATGAGTGGAACCCAGCTGATATGGAAAGCAATGAAGATACAAGAGTAATTAAAGATTCAAACGGTAACGTGCTAAACGATGGAGATACGGTAACCGTAATTAAGGATCTGAAAGTAAAAGGGAGCTCATCTGTTATCAAGATCGGTACGAAAGTGAAAAATATCCGCCTGATTGACGGAGATCACGACATCGATTGTAAGATTGATGGATTTGGAGCGATGAAATTAAAGTCAGAGTTTGTTAAAAAAGTATAATAAGCATTGAAAAATAGATAAGAGTAACAAGAGACAAAGAGTCATTCCTTATAGGAATGGCTTTTTTTACTATACAGACACACAGTCATGGAACAAAAGAAGAAACTTCTTGCCAAAACAAAGGCAAACCATCAGTATATAGTTATTAAAATAAAGTTATTTACTTACAAAATTAAATAACTATACTTGGAGGGATTAGGATGGAGATCGGCATTAGTACGTTTGCAGAAACTTCTCCGGATGTGCATACAGGTGAAGTCATGAGCCACGCGCAGCGTTTACGTGAAGTAGTTGAGGAAATTGTGCTTGCAGATGGGGTGGGTCTTGATGTATACGGAGTAGGCGAGCATCATCGCAAAGATTATGCGGCTTCAAGTCCTGCTATGGTACTGGCTGCAGCCGCAGCTCAAACGAGTCGTATTCGCTTAACAAGTGCGGTAACCGTATTATCTTCGGCTGATCCGGTGCGAGTGTTTCAGGATTTTGCTACACTCGATGGAATATCGAATGGCCGGGCTGAGATTATGGCCGGACGTGGTTCTTTTATTGAATCCTTCCCCTTGTTTGGATATGATCTGAACGATTATGATACATTGTTTGATGAGAAACTGGATCTGTTACTAAAGTTACGTGAATCTGAGAAAGTAACTTGGAGCGGTACGCATCGTCCGGCGATTCACAATCTAGGCGTATATCCGCGTCCGGTCCAAGAGCCGCTGCCGATATGGATTGGAAGCGGCGGGAATCAGGAGTCCGTCATTCGTGCGGGACTACTTGGTTTACCGCTTGTACTAGCGATCATTGGGGGCAGACCCACTCAGTTTGCGCCGCTGGTTCAGTTATATAAAAAAGCAGCTGCTCATGCCGGTCATGATGCTTCCAAGCTTCCGGTTGCCTCTCATTCTCATGGTTTTGTAGGCGATGATTTGCAGTCTGCAGTGGATACGTTCTTTCTGCCGACACAGCAGAGTATGAACGTCATTGGCAGGGAACGTGGATGGCCTTCTTACACTCGTTCAAGTTATGATGCGGCTCGTAGTCTCGAAGGTGCACTATATGTGGGTGATCCGCAGACGGTGGCTGAGAAAATCATTTATCTGCGCAAAAATGTGGGTATTACCCGGTTTATGCTGCATGTTCCCCTTGGTACAATGCCGCATGCAGATGTAATGCGGGCGATTGAACTGCTGGGCACGAAAGTTGCTCCTATCGTCCGTGAAGAAATTGCAAAATGGGAAGCCGCAGGCGGCATCTAAGCTTTTACAATACTGTTAAACCTCGATTTCTCTGTAAGGGAGAACTTCGAGGTTTTTTGAATTTGTCGATTTTTGTAATTTACTGCTGTTTTTATGGAAGTTTCTGCTATATAATAAGACATTAGATTTAAAATCGGGGCTGGTGAAGATGAGAATATGAGTATGACAGAAGAGTTGCTGGCTCCTATTATAATCATTCTATTTGGAGGGACACTCAGTGTCTTTTTATGCATTTACGGTACGCTAACATTTAAGAATTCTCCGGGAGGCCGTTATTACATTGTTTTATCTCTACTAGCCTCCCTTTTTTCTTTTTCTTATATTTTTGAACTGGTGAGCACGTCCATAGAGAGGATTATGTTTTGGATTAAAATCGAGTATATCCCACTGGCACTGATCCCAGTATTTACTTTACTCATGTGCATAGAATACGTGGGACTTCAACTAAAACGGTCTATTTTCTACAGTCTATTTCTGATTCCTGCCATCACCCTATTGCTGCAAGCGACAAACGACTTTCACCATCTGTATTACACATCAATGAAACTCCGTAGCGATAGTCCTTTTCCTATGGCGGATTTAGAATACGGGTTATGGTTTGGTGTGCATACGGCTTTCTTATACGGCTGTATGATTGCAGCAATCACTGTTTTATTTCGAGGACTTCGCAGCGCGCACAGACCCAAGTTTCGGTTTCAGATTCTTGTGATGGTCACGGGGCTATTTGTTCCTTTAGTGGGAGGTTTTCTCTATTTGATGGAGCTGAGTCCGTATGGGATTGACCTAGGGCCGGTTTTTACAAGTATTTCTTATATATTTCATGGTGTTGCATTACTGAGATTTAAAATGTTTGATGTCATTCCTATTGCAAGGGATACCGTGTTTACGAATATGGAAGATGGGATTGTGGTGCTTAACGAGAAAGAAATGGTCGTTGATTACAACCAGGCCATGTTAGAAATCGTACCTACACTTCATAAAAAAGTGATCGGAATGCAGATTAATGAAGTGTTTAGCGGCTATCCTGAACTGATTCTGATTATTGAAGCAGGAAGAGAGCAAGATCAGCAGTTTTTACATAATGGAGTAACTCGTTATTATCATATTCATTTTGCTCCTATTCGAAATAAACAAAAAGAGAGAATCGGAACGATCGTATCCTTTGCGAATATTACTGAGCGAGTTGTCATGGAGGAAAAGCTGAAAGAACTGGCCGATACCGACAGTTTGACAGGATTGTTGAATAAAAGGGCACTGATGCGTGACTCTGAAATCTACTTGAACAAGCTCAGTCAATTCGGTGGTTCCTTCTCCATGATTATGTTTGACGTTGATTATTTTAAACAGGTCAATGACAAGATTGGACACGAAGCAGGCGATATTGTACTAACCCATGTAGCAGAAGCAATCAGATCCAATATACAGCCGGTACATATTGCAGGCAGGTATGGAGGAGATGAATTCATATTATGTCTACCCAAGACTTCGCTGACCGAGGCTTATGAGGTAGCCGATTCAATAAGAGCTCATGTTGCCGAGAAGTTTATGCTGGTGAATGGCAAGGAGGTCCGGGTCACATCCAGTTTTGGAGTAACGCATGTCCATATGGAACAGGGAGAATCCCTTCCTTTAATTACACTGATGAGACAGGCCGATGAGGCTCTCTATATGGCCAAAGAAAAAGGGCGGAACTGTGTCCACCCTTACAGCAAGGCTTCCTAATAGAATAATTAACTACTCTTCCGGCACAATGACCTCAATATGAGAAGGCAGGATGCGGAGTTCGAGCGGAAGAGGAGGGCCATCCTCGCCATCGACGTTGGTGTGGAGCTGCTCTGTTGAAGTTACTTGAACCTGTTTGGCGGTAAAATAGACGACATCCTTATGTTCTTTCAGGCTTCCAAATAACAAAGATGTACCTACTGTAATTGTGTTAAATACGTTAATATCTTTTATGATAAAGCAGTGGAGCAGGCCGTCATCAACGGATGCCTCTGGAACCATTTTTTCAAAGCCGCCTACGGAGTTTGTGAGTGCAACTACAAATAAAAGCGACTCACCGATCCAGGACTCTCCATCATGCATAATGGTAAGAGGGTGCGATGAAGTTTTTATTAATTCTTTGAATCCTTCTTTTAAATAGGCAAAAGCGCCAAGCTTCGTCTTATCTTCAGAAGATACGGAAGATAATGAGTCCGCTAAAGAACCTACCGCAACGACATTGGCGAACAAGCGGTCATTCATTTTGCCAAGATCGACCGTTTTGACGATGGATGATGTCAGGGTATGGATGGCTTTTTTCGGATCAAGGGGGATGTTCAGAGCACGGGCGAAATCATTTATTGTACCAAGAGGCACAACACCCAGTGTAGGTCGGTGTTCTTGATCTATGAGCCCGTTAATCGTTTCATGCAGGGTACCGTCACCACCTATAGAGACTACAAGATCATAATATTCCTTGCAGGCCTGTAGACAGAATTTTGTTGCGTCGAGTGGTTTGGCAGTCTCACTTACACTGACTTTATATCCCTTGTCACGTAAGATATCTTCTACTTGGCGGACATACTCTAGCGCCTCTTCTTTCCCCGAGGAAGGATTGATAATAATCATGGCTTGCTTCATAATCCATGGTCTCCTCTATTTTAAGTTTATTTGAAATTCAGTAGCTTCTATCCATTACCCAGTAGATAAGCCCATTGAATAGTCAACTTTTGACTAGAGGTTTCAGCACAGCAGGTCCTGTGCTATGATAACAATATATTTTCAGGAAGAATCCAAGGAGTTTACTACCTATGAATAATGAAGTCCAACAATTTAAAGCTGAATTTTTCAAGGCGCTGGCTCACCCTATGCGTATCCGAATACTTGAGGTGCTCAGCGAAGGAGAAAAGACAGTCAACGAAATTCAAACCATTCTTGGATCTGAAGGCTCTGCAGTTTCTCAGCAGCTTGCCGTACTCCGTTCCAAAAATGTGGTATCTAGCGTGAAAGAAGGAACTTCCGTTATTTACTCCCTTCGGGATCCTCTTATTAAGGAACTACTGTCTGTTGCTAAACAAATTTTTGATAAACAACTAGTCAGTGCGATTTCCATGCTCGAAGATATGCGTAAAAATTAACAAGACGTGTAAGTGAACGTGTTGTGATTTTTGACGTTGATTTTTTTAGCAGGGCGTCGTATTATACTTCATATATTCAAATAATCAAATATTTAAAGAAAAGAAGGTTATCGTATATGACAGGATGGGGCCGATTCAAAGGCTATAATATGGCTTCTTTGCGTAAGGATATCGTGTCAGGTACAATCGTTGGAATTATCGCCATTCCTTTAGGGATGGCTTTTGCTATTGCATCTGGTGTGAAACCGGAGTATGGAATTTATACGACGATTATTGCCGGGATTCTGATCTCCTTGTTTGGAGGGTCGAAATTTCAGATTGGTGGTCCTACGGGCGCCTTTATCCCGATTCTTTTTGCGATTGGGATGCAGTATGGGTATGAAAACCTGCTCATTGCAGGGATGATGGCGGGTGTCTTGCTGGTACTGATGGGAGTTTTTAAGCTTGGAGTACTCATTAAGTTTATTCCAAGACCGGTTACCATCGGGTTCACAGCAGGGATTGCTGTTATTATTTTTACAGGTCAGATTGGAAATTTCCTAGGTCTCACTGGGATGGAACGTCATGAAGCTTTTATCGATAATATGAAAGAGATCGGCGCTCACATCTCTACAATAAATATATATAGTATCATTACAGCTGTCGTTTCTTTGGTGGCTATTTTAGTGCTGAAAAAATATGCTCCCAAAGTGCCTGGTTCCCTAGTGGGTCTGGTGCTGGCAACCGTGGTAGCCACCCTGTTCTTTAAGGGAGAAGTAGCTACGATTGGTTCTGCGTATGGGGCTATTCCAAGTGAACTTCCTAAGTTTCAGTTCCCTGATATTACTTGGGAACGAGTAACTCAGCTCATACAGCCTGCTTTTGTGATTGCGATGCTCGGAGCAATTGAGTCCTTGCTATCTGCGGTCGTCGCAGATGGAATGACTGGAGAAAAGCATGACAGTAATAGAGAACTCATTGGTCAAGGGATCGCGAATATTGCTGCCCCGATGTTTGGCGGGATTGCCGCAACAGGTGCGATAGCAAGAACAGCTACCAATATTAAAAGCGGAGCGGTATCCCCGATGTCAGGGATCATTCACGGGATTGTTGTATTCTTAATCCTTTTACTGTTTGCACCCTACGCTTCGAATATACCTCTAGCAGCTATGGCGCCTGTTTTGATGGTGGTTGCGTGGAATATGAGTGAACGAAAAGAGTTTGCTCGTTTGTTCAAGACAAAAACGGGAGATTCACTCGTGCTTGTCATTACCTTTTTGCTTACCGTGTTTACTGATTTGACGCTTGCGGTTGAGGTAGGTCTTGTGCTCGCCGCCATTTTGTTTGTGAAGCAAATGGGCGACACGCATAACGTATCTAAAGTGCTGCCTGATCCGGAGACAGTCAAAGTGAAACCCCATATGGTGAGCGAACATCATGATTGCCCGCAAATTGGGATTTACACGATGGAAGGACCGCTATTTTTTGGTGCAGCTTATCGGTTTGATGACACGATTCCTTTATCCGCTGCAGAAGAGAATAAAGTGATTTTGCTTCGGATGGGAAAAGTTCCTTTTATGGATACAACAGCCGAACTCATGTTAGAAACACTTGTAGAAAAAGTGCATTCTGCTGGAGGAAAGCTGCTCATTTCGGGTATTCAGTCACAGCCGTTATCCTTATTACAGCGGACAGGTTTATACGAGAAGATCGGGGAATCTCATTTCTATGATCATACGGGAGAAGCGATTAATGAAGCTTTGACCAGCATTCAGTATGGTACATGTTATGGCTGTCAGCATGCCGCTTTCCGTGAGTGCAGTGTGCTTTGCAGCAAGGAAATCAAAGAAGGACAAGACTTGAAAGACTCCCTTCTCCATTTAGGAAAAATAAAGCATAGCCCAGCTGCTCATCTGAGTACACCGGCTGAATAAATAATAGCAAAGCCTGCTCTGACCCGTGTCAGTGCAGGCTTTTTGTGTTGTCGCTTCACTCTTGTATGGCTGCTATAGCGCAGTCCAATCTTTGGGTTCATCTGTATATACCGAGATCATGATGAGCGCTGTTTCCTCACCGATATTCTTTACTTTGTGCGGAGTACAGGCGTTCCAGCTAAAAGAATCACCTTCGGTTAGTTCTATGCCTTCTTCCCCTTGTTCAGCTAAGATTTTCCCCTTCATGACAAGATGAACTTCTTCGCCTTCATGAGCGTGCGGCTTCTCTCCGGTAGAAGAGCCAGGCGGCATTTCAACAATCATCATTCGGACGTGCTTGGTGGTGGCTAGATGAGATACTTTCAGTTGATCGGGTCCACTAGAGGTCTGCTTCCGATCTTCCTTACGAATGATCTGCATCCGTTCTTCTTTCTTGAGCAGTAAATAGGCTAAAGGAACTTCCAGTGCGCCAGCAATATGTTCAAGTGTAGCGATAGAGGGAGAGGTTTTGTTCGTCTCCACCTGACTCATGAAACCTTGAGACAATCCTGTCATTTCACATATTTGAGCAATGGTAATATTTTTTCGTTTACGTATAGAACGAATGGTAGAGCCAATATCCAAGGGTAATTCATCCTTTCATCCCAACCTTATCATTCTTTATAGTTTATCACTTTGTGGGGAGGATCGCACAGTTTTGGAATCATTAAGCAGACTAAAATATTAGAAATATGAATATAAAATATATATTAACTATATTTTTGTTGACAATAACACAAGCACCCTGTAATTTTATATATAAATAAAAGTTCTGTATTACTAATATTTCGGAACGTATTTAGGGGGAAGCATGATGAAAATGAATATAGTTACTACGATTATGAGAGTTGTGTTCGGTATTTTATTCCTTGCACATGGGATGGACAAGTTTAACACGGGGCTTGGTAATGTAGCCGGATGGTTTGAAAGTATTAATATTCCTGGATTCTTGGCTTATATCGTAGGGCCTGTAGAACTTATTGGAGGAATTCTGCTGATTCTCGGTTTGTTCACTCGTTATGTGTCTGCTATTTTGCTCGTTATTCTGCTCGGAGCAGTACTTACTGCTAAGCTCTCTGCGGGGCTACTTAATGGATACGAGCTCGATCTCTCGTTTATGCTCATTGCTCTATATCTGGTATTTGCAGAAATGACACGCTGGTCACTTGATCATTTGATTTTCAAAAAAGCAAAAATGAACTAAATCCGTCATTGGCGGAACAAAAAGCAATCACCACTGGTAATGAAGCCAGAGGGGGGTTGCTTTTTTTGTTTTAACTCAAGAACACGACAGCATTTTTACCAACTTGAAACCTTAATGAAATATACTGAAAACAGAAGGTGCTTTCATAATAATTTTCAGAAATAACTTTACATATGTAAAAAGTTTCATTATACTTTAGAAAGTAGTTACCTAGAGTAACTAAATTTCGGAGGTTGAAAATGGAGGACCATAGAACTTTTTTTCATAAATACTTTTTGCTGTATCGTCCCTTTGTCAGTGAGCTGAATCGTATTCTTGCGGATTATGATCTTCACAACGCCCAGTGGTCTATCATGTATTACCTTGATATGTATCAGTCTAGTTTTTCGCTCGTGGAGCTATCTAAACATTTATATGTGGAGAAACCTACGATTACAAGAACCGTAATGACGCTTCTTCGCCTTGGATATGTGGAGCAAATTCCGGTCAGTGACAAGCGGGAGAAAAGGATCCAGTTATCAGAGAAGGGCAAGGAAGTAGCGTCACAAATCCGTCTTTTGCTGGATGAGTATGAGAAGAGCATTATGGAGGGTGTTTCGCCTGAGGAACAGAATCTGGTCATTCAGGTGATGGATCAAGTCCGGAACAAAATTATTGAAAAAAGGTGATTGAGTTGGAAACTGCAGATACAAAAGAACGATTATGGACGAAAGACTTCCTAATCGTTTTTGGTGTGAACTTCTTATTGTTTTTATGTTTTTATTTGCTTGTCGTTATTATTCCTTCCTATGCTATAGATGAGTTTCATGTCAGTGATGGCATCGCAGCGCTGGGATCTAGTATTTTTGTTATCGGTGCTCTTATTGGTCGTATTGCAGCTGGGAGATTAATGGAGAGTGTAGGCCGTAGACGTATGTTATTTACAGGACTTATTTTCTTTACCATCCTGAGCTTGGGTTACTTCTTTATCAGCAGCATAACTACCTTGCTCATTATCCGTTTCTTTCATGGTTTGGCTTTTGCTTTGGCTTCGACAGCCACAGGTACGATCTCGGCTAGTCTTATTCCTCACAGCAGAAGAGGGGAAGGTACGGGATACTATGGGGTTAGTATTATCGTTGCTTCGGCGATTGGACCTTTCCTCGGTGTATTGATTAGTAATAATAGTTCTGTCACTGGAAACTTTATATTATGTGCTGTACTTGCTGTATTCTCACTGTTTGCCGGCTTATTTTTGAACGTGCCTAAGCTTACTCTGACTGCAGAACAAAAGAGTGAAATGAAAGGCTTTAAAATCTCTAATTTTTTCGAGCCAAAAGCAATACCCATTTCGATCACGATTCTATTTATGGGGCTTGCCTATTCTAGTATTCTTTCTTACCTAAAGCTGTATGCTGGACAAATCAATCTGACGGAAGTCGTCAGCTTCTTCTTCATCGTGTATGCCGTTGTCGTTATCCTGACAAGACCGTTCACGGGCAAATGGTTTGATAAACATGGCGTTAATTTTGTAATGTATCCGGCTATTATCTGCTTTATTATTGCAATGATCCTGTTAAGTCAGGTTCATTCAGGACTCATCCTCTTACTGTCTGCGGTATTTGTAGGCCTTGGATACGGTACAACACAGGCCAGCGCACAGGCATATGCAGTAAAAAAATCTCCAGTACACCGTATGGGGCTTGCTACCTCTACATTTTATATCTTCTTAGACCTCGGAATCGGTGTAGGTCCGTTCTTACTCGGGTTCCTGACTCCATTCATTGGATATAGGGGAATGTACATGGTGATGGCGGGACTTCTTGTCGTTTCTTTCTTCGTGTACTACGTGATGGTAGGCAGAAAAGAGAAGGCAGAAGCGCAGGACCATACATTGAAAGTATTAAATTAGATTAAAATACAGAAGGCCGCAAGCCCATGATCAACCGGGCTTGCGGCTTTTTTTGAAGTGTATGGATCCAGAAGGGCAAAGTGGCTTAAAGACTTATTATAGTGACTCCTTAATTACTTTTTTATAATACAGTACCGACAGAATGCCAAAGATGGAATAAAGAACGGTGTAAACCACCATAACCAGAATCATAGGCGTAAGCAGCTCTGTTCCAAAGAAAAACCAGCCTGATTTTACGGCAAAATAGCTGTGACACAGTCCGACCACCAGCGGAATCCCAAAGTTAAATAGCTGTTTAAACTGAATGCCGCGAAGCAGATTCCCTTGCGTGAACCCAAGTTTCCGTAAGATCGTATAGTTTGGACGTTCTTCTTCGCTTTCGTCCATCTGTTTAAAGTATAAGATACATCCGGAAGTGATCAGGAAAGTAAGTCCCAGGAATCCGACAATAAACATGATCAGCCCCATATTTTCGATCTGCGACAGCTTCATATCGAGCTGAGAGAAATTTGGGGAATTCAAGCCTTGTTCATGGAAAATTTCATTTGCAGCAGGAACTTCAGATCGATCCGTGATGTCGATCCCATAGTAGGTGGAGTTATACTCCGTCTGATACCCAGGATCATACTCTTTGCGGAAGTCTTGATATACACTGTCATCAACAATGGCAATAGGCATTCCGCCATTGTAAGAATAACTGAGCAGAGTCTCTTCATCCATGCCAGTAAGCTGCAGTGTCTGTGATTTTGTCGTTCCAAGCAGCGTAACTTCCCCTTTATCTTTCAGCGGCAAAAATGAGCTGATTGCTCCTGTATAACCTGCAAATCGTACTTCTCCCGGTTTCATATCTGTACTGCCAGCTTGTTTTTCTGAAATTACGGGAATGACAAAGTTATCGTTCATGTCTCTGGCGATCATGCTGTCATTAGTTAGAATTTGAGAAATATCAAACCTTAGCATAACCGGTTCTCTAAGCGTTTCTTTATACGCAATTTGCTGGTTAGTAAGTTCGGTAACAAAAATATCCTTAGTCTCTGCTGTAGAAAATGAGAAGTCATTAGGAACACTGTTCTTTGCTGATGAACCTGCTGAATAATATGAGATATAGCTAAGTGACAATAAACCAATCGCAAGTGCTGACACGGTAGTAATAATCGTGAGCAACAGAGCGTTCGACTTCATCCGGAACATAATGGACGACAGAGAAAGGACTTCACTTATCGACAAATATCCTTTGCGATGTTTACGAATCATATTGAAAATAAAGCTTACGGATCCTTTGTAGAACAAATAGGTCCCAATAATGACACTAGCCAGAATAAATAGCATCGTCATCATAAGCTGATTCATCTCATCAGCAAAATTACCTCCGAAGAGCTGGGAGGATACATAATAACCAACGATAATGAGAGCTAAGCCGAGCATTCCTATCAAGATTTCCCATACGGACATCTTCTGTACACGCTGCTGTGTAGAAGAGGTAACCCGGAATAAAGAGAGGATACTCTGACGTTTAATAAACAGGTAGTTCATGATCATGATGAGCAGATAGATAGCCGCAAATACAATGACCGTTTGGAAAAGTGCCTCTGTAGAAAAACGCAGTTTTGCGATTTCATCTACTTGTAGGATTTTGAACAGAATCATCAGCACCAAGCGGGAAACAGCAAACCCTGACGCAATACCGATGAGCATAGAACCAAAATAAAGAATGAGATTTTCGGCACTGAGTATTTGAAATATCTTTCCTTTCGTGAGACCAATGAGCTGAAATAATCCGATTTCTTTACTGCGCCGTTTAATAAAGATCGTATTGGCGTAGAGCAAGAATATAGCAACAATAGCGACGAGCAGAACAGAAGCAGTACCGATAGCTGCAGCGCCCTTTACTGAACCGGCTGTTTCATCCATCGCAGGATCGTACTGAAGCGTAACAAACGAGAAATATAGGGCAACGCTAAAAATAAGAGCGAAGACATACAGATAATAATTTTTTATGTTTTTCTTTAAGTTGCGAAAGATTAGGTAGTTAAGGTTCACTCTTGAACACCGCCCAGTACGCCTTGGGTTTTAATGATGTCATTAAAGAAGGACTGTCTTGATTCTTCCCCTTTATTAAGCTGGGTATAGATCTGACCGTCTTTGATAAAAACAACTCGGCTGCAGTAACTGGCGGCTACCGGATCATGCGTAACCATAATAATTGTCGCTTGGTGTTTTTCATTCATGTCGCTCAGTTTATTGAGCAGATCGGAAGCGGACTTGGAATCGAGAGCGCCCGTTGGTTCATCAGCAAAAATAATGCTCGGATCATGGATAAAGGCTCTCGCGGCGGAGGTACGCTGTTTTTGTCCGCCTGAGATTTCACTCGGATATTTATCCTTCAGCTCATAGATTCCAAGCTCAGAAGCAATGTTCTGGAATTTTTCATTCGCTTCTTTTTTGGATACGTTCTTGATGGACAGCGGCAGCAGTACGTTTTCCCGAACCGTTAGTGTGTCCAGTAAGTTATACTCCTGAAAAATAAAGCCAAGGTGATGTTTACGGAACTCCGCCAATTGTTTTTCCTTCATCCCTGTAAATTCTTTCCCCTCAATCTGGATCGTTCCTTGACTTACCTGATCAATGGAAGAAAGAACATTCAGCAGAGTTGTTTTACCTGAACCCGAAGCTCCCATGATACTCACGAATTCCCCTTTATTTACTCGAAGGTCAATGCCTTTGAGGACTTCCTGTTTGTTGAATTTATTCCCGTATGTTTTATGAATTTTACTTGCTTCAAGTATGATCAATTCACTCACTCCTTTGTTATGTACCTATCATAATAAAAGCGGAGCCGGCTTTCCTTCGATTTAACGAACAATATACAAAAGCATGTGACGATGTTGTCACATGCCCGTAATACGAACAAATTCATTTTTTCGCGGGAAGGTCAAAGTAAAAGTCGTACCTTCTCCAAGTACAGAAGAAACGTTCATGCGAATGTGCAGCGAATCCGCCACTTGTTTTGCAAGATATAAACCCATACCAGTCGAAGCACCGTCCTCGTGATGAGTAGTAGAAGTGAATCCCCGTTCATAAATACGAGGCAGATCTTTGGGATCAATGCCTCTGCCTGTATCTTGTATCGTGAGTACAACATGATCATCTAGGCGAGAACTCTCAATAAGAACATCAGAGGATGCACTGTATTTTACCGCATTGGTAATCAGTTGTCTGAGGATAAAGCCAAGCCATTTGGCATCGGTTAGTACCTTCGTTTCCGTCAGAGAAACATCAAACCCGATACCTTTTTGAATACACCAGGATTTCAGAACTCTAATTTCTTGGTGAATAATCGGCTCCAGCTCAGAAACTTCAATATAAAGATCATTTTGAATGAAAGGAATTCGCTTCTGGTGCAACTGCTGATCGAGAAGGTGATGAATTCGCAGCCACTCATACATCAGTTGTCTTTGCAGGGTCTCATCAGGAAGCCGGTCGATCATCAGCTGCATCGCCGTCAGGGGTGTTTTTACTTCATGAATCCAGGAGAGCAGCTCGTCCTTTTCCTGTTCAAGGAGTATATAATTATAGGAAGTTTCGCGTTTGTAACGTTCGGTCTGTAAAGTGACAGCGTCCAGAACAATCTGCTCAAAAGGACTGTCTGCACTACTTAGTTCAGCAAGATCATAGGTGTGATCCCAATTCTTCATATTTGAATAAAACCTAGTTTCCTTCATGTACCTTAGAACAACAAAGGTGATGCAAAGGAGGGTGAGAAGGAGAACAATGTACAGCATCGACATAAACGGAATTGTACTATCGATATAGGAAATAAACAGAATGATCAGCTGTATAGACAATAAAAGAAGAAGCCAAGTTCTGCGTTCTTTGAGAAAGGTCCAGATCATACGCTGACCTCTTCCGTAGCGATATATCCTTGTCCCACTTTTGTCTCAATATAGATATCCAGGCCAATCGTTTCGAGTTTCTTACGCAGCCGATTCACATTTACCGTCAGGGTATTATCACTGACAAAGTGTTCATGATCCCATAAGTTTTGGATGAGTTTTTCTCTGCTGACAATCTGGTTTTTATGCTCGGTTAATATTTTGAGAATGAACATTTCATTTTTAGTGAGGTCTACCGATCCATGCTCATTTGAGATCGTATTTTTGACGTACTCGATGGTGGCTCCGCGCCAAGTCCGGAGTTCAATACGCTCGGTATTATAATTATATACCCGTCTAAGGGTAGCTTGTATTTTGGCAATGAGAACATCAAAGTGAAAAGGTTTCTGTACAAAATCGTCGGCTCCGAGCTGCATGGACATGACCATATCGGTTGGGTGATCCCTGGAGGAGAGAAAAATAATCGGCACATTCGAATGGGACCGGATAATCCGGCACCAGTGGAAACCATCAAATTTCGGAAGCTGGATATCAATGATGACAAGGTCTGGTTTTATTGCTGTGAACTCTTGAAATACCTGATCAAAATCCTGTACTCCATATACGTTATATGACCACTGAGCTAGTCGTTCCTTGATTTCATTAAAAAGGGTCGCATCATCTTCAATAAGCATAATAGTAGACAAAGAGTGTCACCGCGCTTTCTGACAAGTTAGATCTCCTATGGCAAGTGTAACCGAAAAGGCCTCTTTCTTAAAAGAGAGCGATGTGATTTTAACGATATGTAAGAAGAAGAGCAGCTGGGTCGTATGTTTAAGAGAACGGAATAAGAGGTTATATATAAAGAAGACAAGTCACTAGAAATTTATCTTTGAAAAGAGGGATTTCGATGGTAAAGCTGATGAAAAATACAGATCCGAACGAGAATGAAGAAGATAAGGCGATCCGTGATGATGAGCCAGATGCATTCGAAACGGATGGCAAATAAGAAAAATAAATAGAACAATCGCCTGCTCTCACAAGTTGAGGGGCAGGCGACTTTTTGTTATTCCACAATAACACTTGCCTCCATACTAGGATGCGTGGCACAGTAATAGGGGAAGGTTCCCTTTTCCTGAAAAGTATAGGAGTACTGCTTGCCGGGTTCGATATGACGAGAATCAAATTGATCATCTATTGAAGTCACGGTATGAAACATAGGATCGTTGTTGATCCAAGTGACGGTCGTCCCTTGCTTTACTTTGAGTTCTGGAATGGAGTAACGCATATCGCTGATAACAACGGTAATTCCATCTCTGATTTCTTCAGGAATGGGTTCTGTATGCTGATGATGGTTTGTACCTTGCGGTGTTTTTCCATCCTTAGTGACTTGGACCATCGTATGCATCCCGCCAGGGTAAATGCCATTGTTCGTATTGTCGATAATGTTATGGCTATGGAAAGGATATGAGCCATCTTGATCGAAAGTAATGAGCAGATCGTATCGTTCTCCGGGCCCAACATTAACGGTGTCTTTGATCAGCGGCGAAGCTAGCGGTCTTCCATCGGAAGCAATGACTCCAAAATGAAATCCATGCAAGTGCATAGAGTGAGCTTGATACCCCGTATTAATGAGACGTACGAGCACCTTGTCTCCGAGTTTACCGTCAATCATGGTCGATGGGTCTTTCTCTGTATCAGGATAGGCTTTTCCGTTGATGGTGAAGTATGTGGGATGGAAGGTGGTTCGATCATATTTTTTACCTTCTTCCACGGCTTTGTGCCACACAGGGTCAATCTCGTTCAGCATAAAGGTATACTCTTTTGTAAAAACAGGTCCGCTGGTCCAAGCTGTTTTTATTCCGTCTTTTGCTTGGACAATGAATGCACCGGTCATCCCCATCTGCAAGTGTTCTACCGTATCGACATGGCAGTGATAGAAATAAGTCCCCGCATGCTTAGCCTGAAATTGATAGGTGAAGCTTTCACCTACAAGCAGATCTTTTGAGGTATGAGGAACACCGTCATTCGCCTGATCCGTATCTAGACCATGAAAATGGATAGTATGGCCTACCCTCTTTATTCCTTTCTTGGCAGTGCCGATATTAGTAAGAGTTACTTCTACTTGGTCGCCTTCGTTAACAGTCAAGGTAGGGGCAGGATAAGTCGCCGATCCTTTCTCATTTTTTTCACTATAACCCCATACATAAACGGAAGTTCCGTCCGGCAATGCAAGTGTACCATCCGTTGCATAGAGATGAAATTGTTTAACTGCAGGTAGTTCATCCTTCTGCCCAGGATCTGCAGCAGCAGATGACGGAATAGCCTGAGCTGGCTCATGAAATAAAGGGCTCACCACAGGAAGAAACAACAAGGCTAGTAGCAGGGAAACTAAACATATATATAGAAATTTATTGAATATTTTTCTCATAATGTATTCCTTTCATCTAGATCTGGGTAAAGGGTAGGGGGATGTTTGAAACATAGGTTCTCTACTTTTCGTCATTATTATTAAATTATGGCTTAAACATAAGGATATTAGTCTCCTATATAGGAATTCGAATACGTATAAGAATAGAAAGTACAGTTATAAAGGGGAGGATACGGGGAATGAAGAGAGTAATAACCATTGTACTTACGTTTTTATTTGCGATGGGTTGGGGGGGACAAGGCACATATCTATATGCTGCTGGGCAAGGTCTAGTAAAAGACCCATACTTGGACAATGGTCTAAAGATGATCCTGAATAAAGCACAAGACGAGGAACTCACGGTAAGTGACTTGGAGGAATTAACGGTGGTTGACCTTCCTTCATCGGGAATTCGGAGTCTTTCAGGGCTGGAGCATGCAGTTCACCTCACGCATCTGCGGATTCCATATAACCAGGTCGAAGATTTGTCACCGCTTAAAGAATTAACAACCCTGCGGGAAGTCGATGTTACGAATAACTATGTCAGTTCTATAGAACCACTTGAGAAAAATACAGGGATGGAACGACTTATTGTAAGCAATAATGCAATTACATCACTCGGTGTGACCCGTAACTTTCCAAGGTTACATACACTTTATGCGGGAGGAAATCAGATCACAAGTTTAGATGGTCTGTTAGGAGCAGCATCCTTACGTGCGCTAGACATCAATTTTAACAAAATTGAAAGTATAGAGCCTTTAGTAAATATGACATCATTAAAGGAACTCTTGGCTTCCGCAAACCAAATTAAAAATATATCCGTTCTTACCAAGCTTCCAAATCTGCAAATTCTCGATCTTAATCAGAACCAGATAACAGATGCAACCTACATAAATGAGTTACCTAGATCCATTGTCAGTCTGAAGCTTGCATATAATCCATTGTCCAATATAAACGAGCTGCAAAATATGAGTCATCTTACGAATCTTGAGATTCTAGATCTGTCAGGCTTACAGCTAAACAATCTTACTCCTATTCAAAATTTGCAGCAGCTCACTGATCTAAACGCTTCTGATAATCAGATAACAAGCCTAGAACCACTGAAGGATCTAAAATCACTAACTAATCTGGATGTTTCCAAGAATTTGATTTTTAATCTTGCGCCTTTGCAGCAATTGAACCATATTCAGAGTTTAAATCTATCCAGTAATCTGGTCTGGGACCTGCAGCCAATCCAGAATCATCATTTTATCTATGCACGGCAAGGATCATCGGGAGAACCCCCTTATTACGGACTTAATCTAAAAGATAACTATCTTGATCTAACTTATGGATCGAATACATGGAGTTTGTTTACTGAACTTGAAGGGAACCCGGAAGATGTTACTCCGCAGGGGAAATACCAGCGCCTTCAGGAAGGTTCGAAAACAGCCTATATCGGGGATCAATCCTATTCACTTCGAGTTGCTCCTTTTCTTGAAAAAGGACGTACTTATGTCCCCCTTCGTTTTATATCTGAGCAGCTTGGAGCCGATGTTACATGGAATCAAAAGAAGAAAGAGGTAACCATCCAGAAGAATGATACGTCCATCCGGTGGACTGTCTACAATAGACAAGTGAAGGTAAATGGCAAGACTATACTCTATGATGCTCCGCTGATGCTAAAGAGTGGAGTGACCTGTATTCCCCTCCGTTTTGTATCCGAACAGCTCGGAACGAAAGTCGGCTATATAAACAACTCAAAAACAACACTTATCTTTGCGGATAAATAAGCTTAAACCCCTGTCTATGTACGGGGGTTCTTCTCTTTCTGTACGTAGATCGATAAAAGAAAGAATACTAATAAATATTAATTTTCTAGAACAGGTAAATAGGTATTTCCCTTGGTGCACTCTCTTTTTATAGAAACTACAAAAATCATTTATTTTCATAGGTATTCGTCATATTTATATGTCTAGCCTGGGTTTGCCAATCAATGTTGTCCCAATCTGTCGAACAACATGTCATAGGATGTGCAAAAATAATCAAGGGTTTACATATATTTCCTTTGTATGTAAGATAAGATCTGGATGTAAACTTCAATACCAAGATCGAGGAGGAGAATATGATTCGAATTCGTAAGCAGTTAAAATGGTTCGCGGCACCACTAGCTCTTTTGCTTGTTATCCTTACCGGATGTCAGGCTGTTGGTGGCCTGGATGTAAGCTCAGCTCTACTTGGAAGTAAAGATCGTATGTATCAATCCAGTGAGACAAAAGAGACTTTACAAGTAAAAGTTACACCTTCAGCAAATGCATCGGAAGAAGATCTCGCCATCATAGAACTTATCAATTCATTTTCTCTATATATTGATAGTGCAAAAGTAGAAAATAAGGACAAAGCCTCCATTAAGGGAAAAGTTCATTATCAGAAAGCGGAAATTCCCTTTCTTTTGAGTTTGGATGAAAAAGGAGCTGCCCTGCAAATAGAAGGAGCTAAGCAGCCAATCTATCTTTCATACGCACTAGATCCGTCTCTTCCAGATATGACGGCATACAATGAGCAGATGGAAGATGCCATATGGAATGTAGCCAGCTTTGTCGTCAAGCACCTTCCTAATCCGAATAAGATCTCGGTAGGTCAAGAAGAAGCAACGGTAAATGGAGAGAAATTGAATCTTACAAAACTTCATGCTGAGATTAGCGGAGCAGAAGTACTCAAGATGGTACGTCCTTTCCTCAGCAGTATTGCACAGGATGAGAAGGGCCTAAAGCAACTAATTGGAGATATTTATGATGCGGCTAAAGGGCTGTTCTCCTCTTACCAAGAGATAGAAGGAGCAGAAGGATTAGCAGAGGGCATCTTGCCTGCTACCAAAGAAGAAGCAGTAACGATTTATTATGGCATGATTAAGGGTCTTCTTGATGAATATGTGAAGACGATCGATACAGAGATTGACAAGATGCTCACTGAAACTCCAGAGATGAAAACCGTCTTTAGTGATAAGAGTAGTCTAGTTGTGAATTATTACTTCGATAAGGATCTGAATGCACGGAAGAGCAATATGGAACTAACAGTTGCACTCCCTGTTTCTAAAGACATCCCCGTTTCCGAGATTAAAGTCATCAGTGATGCCGAATCATGGAATTTTGGCGAAAAAGTAACGGCTGATCAAGTTGACCTTTCTAAAGGGTACCTTGATCCACTCTTTGGAGAGGTGACAACAGGCCAGATGCTTCGTAACTTTGAAGGAACGAAGCCGGTATATGATCTGCTTTTGCAATCTGGCATGACAACTTCTTATCTTTACCTGGAGTCAAATGATCCAATGTACGGAGCAGAAAATGTAAAAGGGACTGCATTTGTTCCTCTCCGTTACTTTGCTGAACATTTCGATGCAGAAGTGAAGTGGGCAAAAGGCTCTAAACAACTTACCGTAATTAATGATCTTACACTTGAGCAATCGACATATACACTAGGCTCGAAAAAAGCCACAATCAACGGAAAGGCAGTTACATTGCCGCAAGCTCCTTACACAGCTCAAGGGACGATTTATGTACCGCTGCGCTCGATTGCTGATGCACTCGGAGCTAGTGTAACTGTAGAAGCAGATGGTTATTCCGTTCAGCGTAACTAGTCTTTAATTACAGCGCAAATATATTCGATGAGAAGGACTCCACTAATCTTAGTGGAGTCCTTTCTTAGGTCTTACCGATGATATTTCCGGAGAATATCCATGTCTCTCCTATTATCAGTGCAATATAATGCGGAAAACAAGGTAAGTTAACTGCGTGAAGGAGAGAATAGAATGGAGAATACTTCAATGAAAAAGGTGACTTTAGCGGGAACCGATGCATGGTCTGTCACTTCAGGCATAAATGGACAGGAGTATCGAGTACAGATTTATCAACCGAGCGGAAAAGTGCCCGCCTCTGGATTTCCCATCATTTATACACTTGATGGAAACAGCACCTTTGCGATGACAGCGGAGATGATGCGTATTCAGTCATTAAGACCGGAGAAGACTGGCGTGGCACCTGCCATTGTGGTTAGCATTGGGTACAATGCGGAAGCTCTTTTCCCACCTAAACGCCACTATGATTTTACGATGCCTGCACCGGAGAAGGATTTACCGAAGATCCCGTTTGGAAGGCCGCTTCCCGAACAGGGAGGAGCGCTGGACTTTATGTCATTTGTAGAAGATCAACTAAAGCCGTTGGTAGAGAGTCGGTACTCAGTTGATTCGAGCAGACAGATGATTGTGGGACACTCGCTTGGCGGACTTTTTGTACTGCATATGCTTTTTGTTAGACCTCATTCTTTCCACACTTACATCGCAGGCAGTCCATCGATTCACTGGAATGCGATGTATTTACGTCAGCAGGAACAGAAATGGCTGGAGGAGGTTAGCAAGGGTAGAACTAAACTGAATACCCGGGTGCTGATTGCGGTAGGGGAACTCGAAGGGAATCTAAAAGTTCCGATGATCAGGAATGCAGAGGAACAGGTTGAGAGATTAAGTAAGCTTGAAGAGTTTGGAGTGCAGGTAGCTTATCAAGCCTTTGAAGCTGAGAATCATATGTCTATTGTACCTGTACTCATTAATAGAGCTTTGCGATTTAATGGATGGGCAGAAGAAGAATCGAACGAATCAAAAAAGTGAGAATTAAATCACTGCTAAACAGAAAAGTATGATAAACTCTGTTTTATGATATTGATAATCATTATCATTAATAAGGCGGTGATTATTTTTCATGGTTGAGATGACAACTTCAAAAGCAGCTAAGGTACAAGGCAAACAACTCTTAGATTCCTCTGTTGTTAAGCTGAAAGAAGTTCTTAAGGTGAGCGCATGTAAAAAGTGGAATCCTTCTGATATGAATCATCACTCTTCTCATCTGCTGATGGTTGCTGAGGGCCAGGGGTGTTTAACATGGAGGGATTGTTCTTTTCCCGTTGACGGTACTTGTATCTATTCGTGTATGAATGAGGAGAAGCTGGTGATGGACTGTAAGGATAGTAACGAAGTGAACCTTACTATAATTGGCTATGATGTGTATCAACAAGATGACCAGAAACAGCATCTTCTTGTATCTGAGGTACCGCCTGTGGGGCACTTATTGGATCTATCGCATCATGAGGTCAACTGGTTTACCGATATATGTAATTCCATTTATGGTCACTGGCACAGCGGGGAAGGACTTGGGAGATATCGCAGTCAGCTTCTTTTCCAGGAGGCTCTATACTGGATAGCGAAAAGCAGTGATCAGGCTCGGGCAGACACGGATTCTGCATTACAGCTGACTAAAGATTACATTGACCAGCATTATACTGAAAGCTTACCGCTAGACAAACTTTGCCGGATGGCAGGACTAAGTTTGAAATACTACAGCGAGCTGTTCAAAAAACATTATGGAGTCAGTGTAACGGAATACATAGCCACCGTCCGCATGGAGCACGCCAAACGACTCATGATGGACCCCGAACTGAAGCTAAGGGAGATTGCACATCTCGTTGGATATCCGGATGAGTTCTATTTTAGCCGAAAGTTTAAGAAGATGATGGGGACTTCCCCTTCTGCCTATCGAACAGGTGCTCATTAATTTCGGCACCCCGCTGCAGAGATGATCGGTAATTAGGACAAGTCCGTCAGGAAAATGTCCATGGATAACCGTTCTCTTCTCCAGTATCATTCAATAATGATAATCATTATCAATTATTGAATGAGGATACGGAGAGGGGTCCATTAGAAATGAAGAAAACAGCTTTCATCGGAATGCTAGTCCTTCTGCTTGTGATGCTTGCAGCATGCGGAAATAGTGGCGGAGATAAAGAGGCTACGGGTACAGGCGAGCAGACACCGGCTACATCAACAAAAACGGAAACAAATGAGACAGCTAGCGATACTCGCAGTATTACATACTTGGGTCAAGAATATACTATTCCCGTAAATGCAGAAAAAATCATCATCACAGGTGCAATGGAGGCAATGGAAGATGCGCTTGTACTTGATGTGCATCCAGCAGGTGCCATTACGGTAGGTGGTGAGTTTCCGGAACGTTTCGCAGCAATCACTGATCAAGCGCAGTCTATTGGAGAAAAGGCGGAACCTAACTTTGAGACCATTCTCTCCCTGCAGCCAGATGTGATTCTGGGTACGACAAAGTTCAAACCGGAAGTAGTAGAACAACTAAAGAAAATTGCCCCGCTGATTCAGGTTTCACATATCGCTTCTGACTGGAAGGATAACTTGAATCTGATGGCGGAGCTCACTGGGAAGCAAGATCAAGCGAAACAAATCATTGAAGATTACGAGGCTCAAGTAGAGACTGCGAAATCGCAATTGGGAGATACCCTGAACGATAAAGAAGTTGTCGCCATTCGTATTCGTGGGGGAGAAATGTATATCTATCCGGCGAATGTATTTGTAAACCCGGTTTTATATGAAGATCTGGGACTTACGCCGCCAGCTGAAGTTCTCGCAGCAGAAGCCCAGGAGATGATATCTGTTGAACAGTTTGCAGAAATGAATCCAGACTATGTATTTATTCAGTTTGAAGAGCAGTCAAACAAAGACAATCCTGCGGCATTAGAGGATCTGCAGAACAATCCAATTATCCAAAAGACCACAGCTTTTAAAGATGAACATGTATTTATTAATGTCATTGATCCTCTCTCCGAGGGTGGACCGGCTTGGAGCAGAACGAATTTCCTAACAGCTGCTGTAGAGCAACTGACGAAGTAGACCGCGGCGACCATAGAAACTTATGATACCTAAAGGAAAAATAAATCCGGCCCTTATTCTGGTGACGGCTCCTATTCTTGTGGCTCTAACCATTCTATTCTCCATTCATTATGGAGCAAAAAATATCGAACCTGCCGAAGTGTGGAATGCAATATTCCACTTTGACACAGACAGCATCGATCATCAGATCATTATGACCTCACGGCTCCCAAGAGTCGTGGGGGCTCTGCTTATTGGGGCATTTCTTGCGATCTCGGGTGCACTCATGCAGGGAATGACTCGCAACTATTTGGCTTCTCCCTCTATTATGGGTGTCTCCGACGGCTCTGTTTTTGTCATTACCTTTTGTATGATACTGCTGCCGGGTACATCGACTCTAGGTTACATTGCTTTCTCATTACTTGGATCAGCGATTGGCGCAGGAATTGTTTTTTCACTTGCTTGGCTATTACCGAGAGGAATGACTCCGGTCCGTCTCGCTATTTTGGGGACAATAATCGGTACGTTTCTGAGTGGATTATCGGAAGCAGCAGCGACGTATTTTCAGGTGTCTCAAAATATAAGTTTCTGGTATAACGCAAGATTGCATCAAATGGATCCTGAGCTAATAAAACTGATCATTCCTTTTGCTATCGTTGGACTGGCTCTTGCCATGAGCTTATCCAAATCGATAACGATCTTGTCCCTTGGAGATGAGATGGCGACTGGACTTGGGCAACGTACCAAATGGGTAAAAGCATTATCCATTCTCAGTGTCGTTATTTTAACGGGAATTTCAGTGGCACTTGCCGGAAAAATTGCATTTGTCGGGCTTCTGATTCCGCACATTACTCGTTTTTTTGTAGGTGTGGATTACAAGTGGGTTATTCCTTGCTCAGGTATTCTTGGCGGGCTTTTTCTCGCTTGGTGTGATGTGCTGAGCCGATTCATTAATGCTCCTTTTGAAACACCCATCGGTGTGATCACGGCACTGTTCGGGGTTCCTTTCTTCCTGTATCTGATTAAAACCAGAGGAGGAAAGGCAAATGTATAATACGAATCGGAGAAAAAAAGGAATGGTAGTCCTTGTTACGTCGGCTATTATTCTTCTGGCTTCTTATATCAGCATAACGAACGGTACGTTTGATATGACGGTGAGTGATGTAATAAAGACGCTCTTAGGCATGGATACATCACGGGAACACCACCTCGTTATTTTTGATTTTCGCTTGCCGCGAATTATTATTGCGTTACTCCTCGGCTTAGGTCTTGGCACTGCCGGTGCTGTCGTTCAGGGCATCGTACGCAATCCCCTTGCGGACCCTGGCATGCTTGGTATTAATGCTGGAGCAGGTACAGCAATTGTCCTTTTTATGTTTCTCTTTCAGGGGACCATTACGGGGGCTAGTTTCTTCTCCATTATGACGATGCCTTTATTTGGTCTCGTAGGGGGGCTCGCTGCTGCTGCGCTCATTCTCATGTTTGCGTTAGAGCGCGGGAAGCTGGACTCCCAAAGGCTTATTTTAGTCGGTATCGCCGTGTCCTCAGGATTTGGGGCTATAACGCTCTTCGTATCCCTTAAGATGAATCCGAAGGATTTTGAGATGGCTACCGTGTGGCTGGCGGGAAGTATCTATAATGCCAACTGGCAATTTATTATTGCTATGCTGCCTTGGCTTATGATCTTCATCCCACTGATTTGGCGGAAGTCACTTATCTTGGATGTGATGCAGCTTGAGGAAGGAAGCGCGATGGGAGCAGGCGTCTCGGTAAATCGGGAACGTATCTTACTGCTGCTGTATAGCGTTGGGATTGTCAGCGCCTGTGTAGCGGTAGCGGGAAGCGTAGGTTTTGTTGGGCTTATTGCACCTCACATTGCGCGGAGGCTTGTCGGTCTTCATCATCGTCATATGATTCCTGTATCTGGGCTTGTAGGAATGGCGATGGTCGTTGTGGGTGATCTCATCGGGAAAACGATATTTGCCCCAGCAGAGCTCCCCGTAGGGATCGTTATTTCAATTATTGGGGTTCCGTACTTCGTGTATTTACTCTTTAAAACGAGGGTGTAGACGATTTTACATATCCGTATTATTTAAAGAGTTATTTAAAGCAGTTAAGGAGGCTTTCGTATAGACGGAAGTCTCCTTTTGCTATTTTGTCCGTGTTATTCGTGATTAGACCTTGTTTAAACCTGAAAAGTTTGGGACAATAATAAACGGATTAAGAAAGTAAACCTATTTGTAAATGAGACACGAAGTTTTGAATAGATTACATTTTAAAGTTTTGAAAAGAGGGCCGTTTTGTCATGAATAAACCATCCATTTATGGATTAACTCAGGAACATATGGGAGCGTGGCTGGAAGAGCACGGCCATAAGAAATCTCGGGCATCCCACGTATGGGAGTGGCTGTACCGGAGACGTGTGAAGGATTTTGCGGAGATGACTGAAGTGAACAAGAACTGTGTTCAGCTGTTATCTGAGCATTTTGTAATAGAGACATTAACGGAGCATACAAGGCAGGAATCAGCAGACGGAACGATCAAATTCCTATTTCGTCTGGAAGATGGCAATCTCATTGAGACTGTGCTGATGCGTCATAAGTTTGGACTCTCTGTCTGTGTAACGACGCAGGTAGGCTGTAATATCGGCTGTAGCTTCTGTGCGAGTGGTCTGCTTAAGAAGAGCCGTGACCTTTCAGCTGGGGAAATTGTTGAGCAGATTATGAAAGTTCAGTTCCACCTCGACCAGGCTGGTAAGGGTGAGCGGGTGAGTCATATCGTGGTGATGGGTATTGGAGAACCGTTTGATAACTATGACAATATATCTGACTTTATCCGTGTCGTGAAGGATCATAAGGGACTGGCTATTGGTGCAAGACATATTACGGTATCGACTAGCGGACTAGCGGATAAAATTAAAGAATTTGCCGATTCTGATCTGAACGTCAATCTTGCTGTATCACTGCATGCACCGAATAATGAACTTCGTACACGGATTATGAAGATCAATAAGGCGATTCCGATTGAGAAGCTCATGGAAGCCATTGAATATTATTGGGACACTACAAATCGGCGGATTACGATTGAATATATTCTTCTCCAAGGAGTAAATGATCAGCCTGAACATGCGCTAGAACTTGCAGAACTACTGAAGGAGCGCCGGAATCTAGCGATCGTTAACTTGATTCCATATAATCCGGTAGATGAGCATAGCCAGTATCAGCGGAGCGAGAAAGACTCCATAACTGCGTTCTATGATGTACTGAAGAAGCAGAATATTAGTGTTAGTGTGAGACTTGAACACGGTGCGGATATCGATGCAGCTTGCGGCCAGCTTCGGAGTAAGCAAATTCGTAAAGATCAAGATGGAAGTCTAGAGAAAGTATTATCTTAATTTAGATCAAGCTGCTGTAGCAGTGAATTGAATACTAGATAGGTACAATAAAAAACCTCTGTATCCAAGATGAACGAAAGATTCATCAAGGAGCAGAGGTTTTTTACGTTCTATTTTATTTAATCCCCTTCATGTAGGAAGAAATTTTTGGTGCAATGATAAACAGGATGATACCGAGGACGATGGACGCTCCGCCGATCACTCCGAAGTAAACCATTTCTGTTTCTTCTGAATACAGAGGTGCGATAAGCGCGTTAATCGCTTGTGCTGCTGCATTCGTCAGGAACCAGAGACTCATTGTTTGTGCAGAGAACGCTGCAGGTGCAAGTTTTGTTGTTGCAGAAAGACCAACCGGCGACAAGCAAAGCTCACCAAGCACGACAATGAAGTAACTCAGTACTAGCCACAGCGGGCTTACCAGGCTGTTTTCTCCTCCGAAGTAAGAAGGCAGAAGAATAACCAAGAAAGATAGACCTGCAAACAGCAGACCAAAGGCAAACTTTCTAGGAATAGACGGTTGACGACCGCCAAGTTTCACCCAGAGTCCAGCAAAAACAGGTGCAAGCAAGATAACGAATAGTGGATTTAGAGACTGGAAGAAAGCCGGGGAAATTTTAAACCCGAAGACTTCCAGTTGTGTTCTCGTATCTGCATAGCTGGCAAGAATCGTGGAACCTTGCTCTTGAATTGCCCAGAACATAACAGCTGCAATGAACAATGGAATGTAAGCAACTAAATTGGAGCGCTCCACAGCAGTTGTTTTTGGACTGCGGTACATAACAATAAAGTAACTAACCGGAATCAGTATTCCGAGGAATGCGATAATATTTACAAATACCGGGAATGTAAGCCACCCAGTTTGAATTCCGAGAACCGCGATTAGGGCGATAACAACAATAGCTATAGCAAAAATCGTAAAGATCTTTTTCTTTTCATGTGGTGCAAGCGGATTATTGACAATAGTACCAGCAAGTCCAAGATTTTTCTTCTTCGTAGCAACGAAAACAATCAAACCAATCAACATACCAATAGCTGCTAAGCTGAAGCCGAGATGGAAGTTGTTTGATCCGTTATCCATTGCAACAGATCCTACTACAAGCGGTGCCAAGAATCCGCCAAGGTTAATTCCCATGTAGAAAATACTGAAACCAGCATCACGGCGATTATCTTCAGAGCTGTAAATATCTCCGACTACGCTGGATACGTTCGGTTTGAGTAAGCCTGTCCCAAGGACAATGAGAACCATGGAAGCAAAGAATAAAGAAACACTGCCGGGAATAGCAAGTGCGATGTGTCCGAGCATGATGAGAACACCGCCGTAGAATACGGCTTTTGATGTCCCGAAGACACGGTCTGCTAACCAACCGCCGATGATCCCTGACATGTAGACAAGGGAACCGTAGATTGACATGATCGATAGAGCCAACGACTTATCAAGACCAAGTCCGCCTTGTGAAACTTCGTAATACATATAGTAAACGAGGATTGCCCGCATTCCGTAGTACGAGAACCGTTCCCAGAACTCAGTAAAGAAGAGGGTAAACAATCCTTTAGGGTGTCCAAAAAATCCTTTCTGGGGGACACTGTCTACAATTTCTTTTTTCGTGATGTCTGCCATTACATAACCTCCCTGATTTGATAGATATAATAACCTTATATGTTTTGGACTGTCAAAAGATATGGGACATGTAAATTCAGGAACTCCACATTTCTTTTAACAACCTATATATAATTCACAGTTACACTCTGTTTATTTATACCCAGCATGCCTCTCTTTTAACAAAAAATGATAACCGAAAAGAGGACACTACACTGACACGCTAATCTGATAAAGTGTTTAGGCACACGTAAGTAGGTGATGGGTAAAAATAAAAGGGTTAGATACGGGATAAAATATCATAGGCCTTATTTATGACTCAGTGAAAAATGTCACACTTAATCATGATAGATCCGTGACAGATATAAAGGTTATTGAAATGGAATTGTATCATCTCTTGCGCAAGCTGAACAGACAAGATATGGAATCTAATAAATGACGAAAAAAAGCTGCCAAGCATAGGCCTGACAGCTTAATTCTACTGGAGTAAGTTCTCCTTACATTTTCGATCTAGACAACAGATAAAGGAAGTATGGAGCCCCAATAATGGCCACCATAATTCCGGCATGAATTTCTGTAGCAGGAAATATCAACCGGCCAAGTGTATCTGCCATGAGCAACAGCAGTGCACCGCCGAGTGCGGACGCAGGCAGCAACATTCGGTGCCCTGGACCAACCAGACGGCGTGCGAGATGAGGAGCAATCAGACCAACGAATCCAATTCCACCCGTAAAGGCAACGCAGGCAGCAGCTAATCCTACCGCAATCAGCAGCAAGTACAGCCGTTCACGATTGAGATTCACACCAAGCGAAGAGGCGACATTCTCATTTAGTGATAAAGCATCGAGCATTCGCGATTTCAAAAAGGCGAAGGCGATAAGCAGCAATACCCAAGGCAGGAGAGTAAGTACCTGTTTCCAGGTCGATCCCCAAATGCTCCCGGCAAGCCAGCTGGCTATCATGTCGTACTTATTCGGGTTAAGCCTGAGCATAAGTACAATCATTAGACCATTCACAGCTGCAGTAACCGCAATTCCCGTCAGCACCATTCGATTAGGATTCAGCCCATCCTTCTTACTATAAGAGAGCATATAAATAATAGCTGCGATCATTAGACCCCCAGCTAGGGCGAGAAAAGGCAATAGCAGCGTTGGTGCTTTAGCAGCACTGCTGTAGAAGGACAGGTATAGCACAACGATGAGCCCGGAGCCTGAAGTAATTCCTAAGATCCCGGGGTCTGCTAGTGCATTTCTGGATACCCCTTGCAGAATGCAACCTGATACAGCAAGTCCAGCACCTACAAGCATCGAGATGACAATGCGAGGCAGTCGAAATTCAAATAAAATAAGGCTTTGCCGAGAGGTACCTTTGCCAAAGAGTGTGTTTAGTACTTCCGCAGGTGTCAGCTTCGAGAAACCAGTGTTCATACTAATGAAGATGAAAGCAACCATGAAGACAGCAAAAGTGATCATGACTGCCCATTGGCGTTTACGACGTTTTTGTGTACTTTCTTGCATTTGTTCAGCAAGTGATTTTTTCATTAGAGACCCCTCCCTGATTTACGTGAGATATACAGGAAAAAGGGAACACCAACAAGCGCGAAAAGTGCACTGATGGGTGTTTCGTAAGGCGGATTAATCATCCTTGCACCAATATCAGCAAGAAGCATCAGGAGGCTTCCGACAACGGCTGAGCAGGGAATAATATAGCGGTAATCTACACCAACGATGTAACGGACAAGGTGAGGAACGACAAGCCCTACAAAACCAATCGGTCCGGCAACCGACACAGCTGCACCAGCCAGCACGAGCACAATTATACCGCCCATGATTTTGATGAGTCCTGTTTTTTGTCCAAGTCCCGACGCGACTTCATCACCTAGACTAATCAGCGTAATCGATCGTGAAATTAGCATAGCGGCAATCAGCGCTAAGCAGATCCATGGAAGAATAGATAACACCTGAGACATTTTGATGCCTGCTACACCGCCAGCAACCCAATAAGCAAGATCTTGGCTCAACCTGAAATGAATAGCAATGCCTTGGCTCAGTGCAGTAAGCAGTGCGGATACAGCTGCGCCCGCAAGTACAAGCCGAATCGGAGTGACTCTGACTTTGCCTAGAGAGCTTGTTCCATATACAAGTACTGTTGCAATAAAAGCACCAATAAAGGCAAAGATCATCGTACCGTTATAGGACATTCCAGGAAACAATGCGAGTGCTACAGCAATCATAAAGATCGCCCCTGAATTAATACCAAGCAGACCAGAGTCAGCAAGCGGATTTCTCGTCATTCCTTGCATGACTGCCCCGGCTACTGCAAAGGCTGCGCCTATCAGTACATCGGCGATTGAACGCGGAATTCTGAGTTCATGAATAATCGTATGCTGGGTGATGTCCGGATTAAAGCTGACAATAGCTTCATAGACAGTAGAAAGCTGGATATCAGCTGCACCCACAGCAATAGATACACCCATGAATAGAACGACAGCAATCAGACCTATAGCGAGGGTCAAAAAAGCTCTGACAGGTCTAACATGTATTTTTAATTTTGATGAATTATGATTCTTTGAAAAGGGATTATTCAATTTGATGACTCCTATTTCCAGCAGTAATGATGAGAATTATTATCACTCCAGAGTAGAATGAGGGGGTAGTTATAATGAGTCTTATCGGCCAAAAGGAGGCCCTAGCCCAATCTACTATATCATAACACCCGAACTTTTTATAATCATCGAAGCATATAATATCAGGTGTACAAGGAAGGGGAAAGGGGAATCCGTATGCCAACAATTACGACACGAAATCTTATAAATATACCGATTCAGGGGATTAGGCCATACGTCCAAGTCATTGTCAAAGTCATTAATAATAATACCTCTTCAGGACTTTGTTACTTGAAGGGTCTCGTGAATAATGGGAGTCAGCAAGCTGCTTTTGCAGAAGATCTCTTTTTTTTGTATGCAGAGGAAGTGATCAACCGCACATACGAGGTGGGATATGATAATTTTCAGATTAATGCGGTTTACTCGACAATCGGGTTGGAATTTTCCTTTTACGGAGTCGACGCAGAGGGTCTCTATACTCCAATTGAAACGGAGGAGGTAAATATCAGCAGGATCACTTCTGAGATTAGATCTGTCAAATCTATTACACAAGTTGATAATTATGCTGTCATGAGTTTCAGAAAAAACCTTTCTTTTACGAATCCGAATGGAGTAGCCGCTTCCGTTTATATAGAGGGATTGGATATCCTGACAAGGAATCCTATTAGGTATACTTTGGTCCAGGGTGGGACAACCGACGGAAGTTTTAATCGGTATCCGACGCCGACAACGCAGATTCCTGCGGAAGAAACAGCGTTAGAAGTAAATACAACGTGTACGGTCGTTACGAATGGACGAGTTGTCACCCAAGGAACCATGACGGGTATAGCCGGAGCCTTTACCAATACCTCTGTTAGTCTAATGGAAGAGGGTGTGATGTTGGATCTTGAAGATGGAGATAACCTCACCCTCGTTATAGATTCACTTATGGAAGATATTGATGTAGTAGTTACACTACGAATGCTAGAGCAGTGGTGACAGAAAAAGGAAAGGGAATATCATTTATATTACGGACATCCGAAGAATGGATGTTCTTTGTCTTGGATGACTTTTTTCTGAGGATAAGGTCGATTAAAGATAATATAATTTAAACATGATATCTTGATCATGATTCCCAAATTTCTTACCAAATAGGGTCGCCCCGCCAATGTGTTCGGCATCTTCTTTTACTTCAATCCGGAAAGTCCAACGACTGCAGGTTGTATCTAAATCATTTACGGATACGGATGAAATCGGATCCCCGTCAATATAAGTGCCATGGCTTGTAATACGGATGGTTTTCAACAGACCATACTGGTTAATATTATGCGGCCACCATTTGGGTGTGAACTTTCCTCTTGCATCGCCAAAATCACCGGGACTTGTCCATGTTCCAAGTTCTAATCCATTTAAAGAAAAGGTAATGTCAGAAGGCCATACATCATTGGAGAAAGGGAATTCAGAGGCGATTTCTAAGCTGATTTCAAACTGTTGTAACTCTTCCTCTTTTTTTAAGAAGTTAGCGATATTGTATTGGACAAACCCCTGAGTAAACCATAATATTTCCGCATCTACTCGCTTTGAATCCATAAAATACTTTGGTTCATCCACTCTTCCTATAAACTCTTTATCCGTAGCAAGACCACAGGTAGGTTTCAGATCGAAATCGTTGTAATGACCGATCGGAACAGAGGTTTCATAAGAGGCAAAAGAATGAAAGATTTTCTTGGGAAAATTAATTTCAATGTGGTCGACTCTCAGTGTGGAAATTTTCTGAAGGCCGGACTTCCCGGGAACTTTTTCAGTTTTAATAATTCCGGCATCTTCCAGCTTCTTGATATGTTTAATAACAATTGGGCTGCTAATTTGCAACTCTTCTGCTAGGTCTTTGATGTTCATTTTATTCTTAGAGAGTAACTGAATAATTCTAATTCGCACTTCACTTGCCAAGGCTTCGTAAACAACGAGCGAGGACTTATCGATTTCCAGCTGCATGTTATCCACTTCTTTCCAAAATAATTAATCTTAACATATATTAACCAGTACCAAAGTAACACGAAAGATAATCAAAGTAAATATTGGTACTTTATATATGCTTTTAATAAACAAATAAGTTAACTTTACATAGAAAAAAAGAATTAAATTTACATAAAAGTTATTGACACCGCTTTCAGTATGGAGGTATGATGATTGCGAATTGTAATAATTTCCAATATACAGAAAACGGGAGGAAAACGTCTTGAAAAAAATGCGGGGTCTTACATCTTTAGTTCTTGCTGTTGTGCTAATTACAGTTTTGTCGGGTTGTGGTGGGAATGATAAAAACACAATTGTATTCTGGACACCACTAACGGGTGACGATGGTGCTTACATGGATCAGCTCGTTAAAGATTACAATGCAACTGAGCCTGAAATAAAGGTTAAGCATGTAGTTACTTCAGATATGTATACGAAAAACTCTACCGTACTAAATTCCGGTAAGGGAGTACCAGATCTGTCTATTATCCATGCTGACCGTGTTCCAGGATATGTTAAACAAGGTGCTTTAGAAGATATGACAAATGTGATGGCTGCTGAGCCTGAACTTAAACAAGAAAACTATCTTCCTCAAGCTTGGTCAACAGGAACAGTTGATGGTAAACAGTATTCTGTTCCTTTGGACATTCATAGTGTTGTTATGTATTACAATAAAGATTTGCTCAAAAAGTATGATGCAGAATCTTTCCTTGATGATAACGTCGTAACCATTGATGAAATGCTTTCCTTGCAAGGTAAACTCGATGCAAACGATTACGTAGTGAATGATGCTTTGCTGGGCTGGGTTATTCTATCTCAAGTTCAGAATTTGGGCGGGGACATTCAAGAAGATGGAAAACCTGCAGTGAATACACCAGTTATGAAAAAAGCTTTTGAAGAAGTGAAAAAAATTGCGGACGCTGGCTTGATGACACCATATGGTGAAGACGGCTATCTGATGTTCCAATCCGGTAACGTTCTATTCTCCACAGACGGAACTTGGAGCTCCAATGCGCACGGTGATGTTGAAGGATTAAACTTTGGTGTAACAAATGTATACACTCCAACTGCAGACAAGTTCACAAACAGATCCTCTTCTCACTTGTTCGCCATGCTGACCAACGAAGAAAGAACAGATGAGAAAGAAGCAGGGATTGCTAAGTTCCTTGAGTTCGTTCGTGAAAACTCTCTTGAATGGGCAAAAGCAGGACAGAACGTAGCAAGTAAACAAGTTAACGAAAGCCCTGAGTACCAAGAATATATGCAGTCCTTCTTTACTTCTAATGAGAAAGAGATTGAATCTTTGTACATCTACACGTATGAATATTATGCATACATTGCTGAAGCAGTAGATACTTATGCACTTGAGCTGGCTCGCGGTAATGTGGACATAGATGAGACATTAAACACAATGCAAAAATTTGTAGAAGATAAAATTGCAGAAGGTACAAGCGGACAATAGGATTTGAACTGAATAGATTGTATAGAGTAATGTGCCATCCATTGGCACATTACTTTATTCAGAAGGAGAAATGATTTCCTATGAAAAAGAAGATTAACTGGGCTCCCGCTTTCTTTGTAGGCCCTCATATTATATTATTCGCCATCTTTGTACTGCTTCCAACGATCTATGGTATTTATGCATCATTTACAAAATGGAACTTAATGAATGAACCAGTTTGGGTAGGATTAGATAACTATAAAACGATTTTGTTTAATCAAGATTCTACGTTTCATACCCAATTTTTTAATGGGATGAAAAACACCTTTATCTTTGTGGGGATCAGTGTCCCGCTGCTCATTATTATTCCTTTGATGATTGCCGTTGCCTTAGAGCATAAACAAGTAAAAATGAAAAACCTGATCCAGTCCATTATTTACATTCCGGGATTGATTTCTATATCAGCAGCAGCTCTGATCTGGCTACTGATCTTTAATAAACAGTTAGGTATTACGGGGAACTTGCTTGGTTCCGATGTTGCATGGCCCGCTACTCAGCCTTATGCCTGGATAATTATCATTGTTATTACTGTCTGGGGCGGTGTTGGCGGTAATATGATTATCTACCGTGCTTCGATCAGTGGAGTATCGCAAGATTTGTATGAATCTGCAGAACTCGATGGAGCAGGACCTGTCCGGAGATTTGCCAGCATTACCTTGCCTTCCATCCGTTTCCCGTTAATTTATACCTTTGTTATGACTACCGGTGGTGCCTTTAACGTATTTGGACAACCGTTAATGATGACAGATGGCGGACCGCGACAAAGCACGCATGTGCTCATGATGTATATCCGTCAATTGGCCTTTGGTAACGGTGAATCCATTGCGGGTATGGCATCTGCTATGGCAGTACTGCTCGGACTCGTTATCTTAGTAATCTCTGCCCTGCAATATTATGTGATGAACAGAAACGCTGCTTAAGTTCATAGAGAATAATATTTTGCTTACAATGGAAATGGAAAGGTAGATGGACCGCTATGTCAAATCCGTTAGTAAATGAGATTGATCAGCCCCTAAACAGAAATACTCGAGGGAAAAAGAAACCTTCTGATAATAGCGTATCTAAATACGCAGCTTATATTTTCTTAGGATTACTTTGTGTTATTTGGGTCATCCCTGTCGTATTCGGGATTTCCACCTCCTTTAGGTCACAATCTGAAGTCGTATCATCCGGATTTAGATTGTTACCTAAAGATTGGACGATTGATAATTATATTGCGACTTTAACGAATACTTCTACAGCCCCTATTATGCGGTGGTTGGGGAACTCCCTGTTTATCGCAACAACACATACGCTTCTCGTTGTTGTCGTTATTTCATTAACAGGTTATGGGTATTCCCGTATGAAATTTAAAGGAAGAGACGCTTTGTTTTTTACATTACTAGGGATTTCTTTCTTTCCAGGTGTCGTTAATCTAATTCCTTCCTACAAAATTATTGATGCATTCGGTTGGGTAAATACAGCCTGGGCTATGATCATTCCTGGTTTAGCAGGGATGGGGAATATATTCCTCGTGAGACAGTTTATGAATGGACTTCCCAAAGATTTAGATGAATCGGCTCGTGTCGATGGTGCATCTGATTTTAGAATCTATTTATCTATTATCGTTCCGCTGGTTAAACCCATCTTAATCGTATGCGCGCTCTTCTCTTTCACCGGATCATGGAATGACTTCCTCTGGCCGGTAATCGTGTATACCGATGTTGAAAAAATGCCGGTTACCGCGGGTCTACTGTTATTACAAGATATTTATGGTAACTACCGTATGATCGGACAATTGATGGGGTCTGCCATTCTTGCTATTATCCCTACTTTATTGCTGTTCTTATTTGCACAGAAGTATTTTGTTCAATCCATTAACCTCAATTCCGGTATTAAAGGTTAGTTTATCATGTTAGAAAACAAGACAATTCCTCCCGTATAAATAACAAAGAAAACCAGTCCCTCGCCATGTGAAGCGAGTGCTGGTTTTTTTTAGGTTTAAAACATATAATCCCTATAATTACTTATTTATGATAATGAGGAGGGAGAACATGAAGCATCATCAAGTGATTGTAGCAGGCTGCGGCGGAATGTCGAATGCTTGGTTAGACTATGCGGCGGAGCGGGACGATGTACATATCGCTGCCTTAGTAGATATATATGAAGAGAATGCGATGAAGATGGCAGAGAAGAGAGGACTTATAGTGCCGATTTATAACGATCTTAGCACTGCTCTTCAGTCTGTGAATGCGAATCTAGTATTTGACGTGACCATACCCTCAAGTCATAAATCAGTGGTAACCACGGCGCTTGAGGCAGGATGCCATGTATTTGGTGAGAAACCGATGGCGGAATCTCTGGAAGATGCACGTGAAATTGTGGAGGTCAGTAAGCGTACGGGTAAGCGATATGCTGTGATGCAAAATCGCCGTTATCTCAAGCAGATTCGAGCGCTTCGTGATCATTTACAATCAGGGGCTATTGGCAAAATAGGATCAATACACGCTGACTTTTTTCTCGGTCCTCGGTTTGGCGGATTTCGGGATGTCATGGACAGCCCGCTTATTATTGATATGGCGATTCATACTTTTGATCAAGCCAGATTTATTACGGGAGCAAATCCCGTGTCGGTGTATTGTCATGAATATAACGCAGAAGGTTCCTGGTATCAGGGAAATGCTTCTGCGATCTGTATTTTTGAAATGAGTGATGGTTCTGTATTTAGCTATCGGGGGTCTTGGTCAGCTATCGGCCAGCCTACTTCGTGGGAAGCAGATTGGCGTGTGCTGGGAAGTCAGGGATCTGCCCGTTGGGACGGAGTCCATATGCCCTTCAGTGAGCAAAAGCAGGAACAGGCTGGTGAAGGATTTTTTCATGAAATTGTCCGAACGGAAGCAGAAGCAAGGTGGAACGGAAGAGAAGGACATAGCGGGTGCTTAGATGAGATGTTTGCTGCACTTGCGGAGGATAGACCAGCGGAAACAGATGCCCTTGATCATATCCATAGCGCAGCAATGGTTTTTGGCGCGCTAGAGAGTGCAAGGACAGGGAAGAAGGTCTTTTTATAACATGCTGTCTTTTCTTTATTCAGAATGTGATTTTCTGTTGTCAAAGTAACGAAAGATAAACAAAGGTACAACAAGAGTAAGCGTAATACGAATCACAATTTGAAGCCACGGAACATCTGCTGGTGGTGTTCTCTCCACAAACAGTTTATAAGAGGTAATGAAGACAATAGAGCCTACCCCGGCTAATACGATTTGGTAAGGTTTTAATGGTTTTCTGACTTGGCCCTGCTGCTTCCTATGTACCGTACTTGTATAAGCATATACTAACGTTAATGCTAGAACTAAGAATATAGCTGTAAGAATAGAATCGAGCCCTAGAAGAAAATATTGTGCCCCAGTAAAAGCGACTGCGATCGCAGATGTAAAAATCGTAAGCAATTTACTATCATATTCATACCCTTTTATTAGACTGATCGCTGTATATATGGCCGCAACAACCAAAGTGAACAAAAAGGAAAACATCGTTATTTCACCTCTTATAGTAATAAACTCAGCATGTAACGAAGTATAAGGAAAATACTTCCTAATAACATTACCCTATTTAAATAGGTAATAAAAGGGTTAGAAGTATGAAAAAAGTGACGATTTCGATTAGAAGTCGTCACTTTTTTGTTCAATACCTGGGATAAAGAACACTGATATATGCACGAAATACACTGTTTTTTTGATGTTAAAAGAAGTTATCTAGAGCTACGATGAAAGGGGTTACATTTCGAACGTAAAGGAGGCATCTTCATGAAATCAAGCAGGAAGCACCATTTTGGAAAATCTCGATTTTTTATCATTTTTCTTGTTTTTCTTATGGTGCTGTCAACGATGGCAATGCCAATGGAATGGGGTGGACAGACGGTAAAGGCAGAGGCAGTACAAGATGAGGTCCAAGATGAAGCAGACGAGGGTGTGCAAGAAGAAGTGCAAGAGGATGCACAAGAAGGGCAAGAAGTAATAGAAGAAGGCCAGGAAGGAGTAGAGGAGGAAGTGCAAGGGGATGAGACGCAAGCGGATGTGGATCGCGACGTTGTGGCGCCACAGACGAACGATGCAGAGAATAACCTGAAGATGGCTGCTGAAGGCGAATATCGCTTTGATTTTGGGGATGGAGCGGTAGCTGAAGGTTATATCGGAGTAAATGCACAGTCCTCTTATTCACAAGAGGCAGGGTATGGTTTTACAGATTTGTCCACAGTTACTGTACATGACCGTGGCGGAGATGACCTGCTTCGCTCTGATTATGCACATGTGGATAATGGCATATTTCAGATTGATCTGCCAAATGGCGATTATAACGTAGCTCTTATTGCAGGGGATCAGGGGGAAGGCTCGGAGATTGCGATTAAGACAGAGCGGATGCAAAAAGTACAGCTGACTGCCAAAGGGGCAGGCGAGTTTTTGGAGATGAATTTCTCCATTGCACTGGTTGATGGCCAGCTGAGTCTGGAATTCACCGGATCTGCAGCTAAATTGAACGCACTGGTCATTACAAAGCTTCCGGACCGGACACCAGGCAGTAATCCGGCAATCTATATCGCTGGAGATTCCACAGTGCAGACTTACGATCCATACTGGAAGCCGGAAGCTGGATGGGGACAAATGCTCCCTCGTTTCTTCGGAGAAGAAATTGTGATTAAGAATCAATCGATTGGCGGACGAAGTACGAAATCTTTTATCGATCAAGGCAGACTCGATGATATTCTAAAAGTCATCCAGCCAGCAGATTATTTTCTTATTCAATTCGGTCATAACGATGCGACGATCTCGATTCCGGATCGGTACGCTTCGCCAGCTGACTTTAAAGAATATCTCAGAACTTATATCCACGGTGCAGAGCAGCGCGGGGCTATCCCGATTCTTGTTACACCGGTAGGAAGAAGAGATTTCAATGCAGATACAGGTAAATTCAATGTGAGTTTCCCAGAGTATGTAGATGCAATGAAAGAGGTAGCAGCAGAGGAAAATACAAAACTTATCGATCTTAGTACGCTGAGCAGAGCCTACTATGATTCCATTGGTCCAGAAGAGACCAAATCTGTCTTTTTGCATACCGACCCAGGAGTGTACGCAGCATTTCCAAATGGATCAGCTGACAACACACACTTTCAGGAGTATGGAGCTATTCAGCTTGCTAGAATGGTTGCTCAGTCGATCAAAGAACTGAACATTCCACTATCGGAATATGTAAAAGAGCAGGACCTGCCGGATGCGAAACCAAGTCCTGTAACCGGTCTTGTAGCAGGTAACATCAGTAACAGTGGTGCGTTATTAAAATGGAATGCGGTAGAGGGTGCTGATATTTACCGGATCTACGTCAAGCTTCAGACAGATGCGGAATCGGCATATAAGTTAGCAGGAACAGCTACCGTGCCTAGCTTCTCCTTGGCTGGTCTTTCGGAAGGAAATGCATATACTGCGCATGTTATCGCGGTAAATGGAAAAGGTTCCTCTGATCCTTCTGAAGAAGTAACGATTGGAACAAAATCAGCCACTTATCGTTATGATTTTGGACCTCCGAGTTCCCCTGTAGCGGAAGGATACACGGAGATTAATCGTAATATCCTCTATACCAAGGAACGCGGTTATGGACTTGTCGTTCATGAAGGTGCTTTGGCAGACCGTGATCGAGGCGGGGCTACGGATGCCCTTCGCCGTGATTTTATTATCAATTTCGGTGGGGTTTACGAACTTAAGGTAGATCTTCCTAACGGTACATATGCCGTGAAATCGTATACTGGAGACTGGATTGGTTCTACAAGAACGAACGTGAACATTGAAGGGAAGGACTATGGAACAATAAGCTCTGGCAAAGAGAATATTGCTGAGAAGCTGCATGCACCAATAACAGTACAAGATGGACAAATCAATATGGTTTTCTCTGGACAAACCGCACATGTGAACGGAATTGAGATTACACCTCTTCTGCTTGCACCAACGGGTCTGGAACTTGTGAAAGTGGACCTTGCGAGTGAAGTTCCTTCCGCTGAGATTGCTTGGAAAGGCATGGATAGTGCAGCCTTATGCCGTGTATATCGTCAGGCAGATGGAGAAGCGAAAGCATCTTTCTTAGCTGAAACTTCCGAACTCACTTGGAAAGATGAAACGGTGGATTTTGGTATGAAATATACCTATACAGTAACCGCAGTGGATGCGGCGGGGCTTGAATCGGTTGCTTCTACACCGCTAGAGGCTTCCATGATCGATTCCTCTGTTGAGAAAGCCGGCATTCCTACGGGCTTAAAAGTAAGTTCTATTCATAAAAATGAGGTCACATTTACTTGGGAACCGAACGAAAAGGCTCGTTCCTATAATGTATACCGTTCGGATAAAGAGAACGGAATTTACAATCTCATCGGTAAAACAAAAGAAGTGCAGTACACAGATCAAACGATTCTCAGTACGATACCTTATTATTATAAAGTGGCGGCTGTAAATGCTGGAGGAATCTCTGATTTGTCAGAGGTACTTGTTACCGAAGCAGTAACCACGTTATATCGTCAAATGGAGAACCTGGATCGTGCACCTGTTGCAGTCAAAACAGAAGACGGAGTATTTATTAGCTGGAGAATGCTTGGTCTGGACCCAGATTCAATCGCTTTCCAAATTTACCGTGATAACAAGCTCATTACGAGCAAACCGATTACGGATCGTACCAACTATGTTGATACAGGGGGTACGGACAAATCGAAATACGTGATTGAACCGATTGTAGGTGGAGTAAAACAAGAAGCTACGGAGACATTCTCCGTATGGCAACAACAATATAAATCCATTCCTCTAGATAAACCAGCAGATGGTTATACCAAGGATGGCCAGCCTTATTCTTATTATGCGGGAGATGCGAGTACAGGTGATCTCGACGGGGATGGCCAGTATGAAATCGTTATGATGTGGTCGCCAACCAACAGCAAAGATAATTCACAATCAGGTTATACAGGCGAAGTGTATTTGGATGCTTATAAAATGGACGGAACAAAACTATGGCGTATCAAAATGGGTCCTAACATTCGTGCAGGGGCACATTACACTCAGTTTTTAGTCTACGATTTTGATGGAGATGGAAAAGCGGAAGTTGCTATGAAGACAGCAGACGGTACCAAAGACGGAGCTGGTGTAGTTATCGGAGATGGCACACTGGATCATCGCAATAGCTCTGGATACGTTTTGCTTGGGAATGAATTCCTCACTGTATTCGAAGGACCAACGGGTAAGGCACTGAGTACCGTTCCTTATGACCCACCTCGCGGTGATGTAAGTTCGTGGGGAGATGGATACGGCAACCGTGTTGATCGGTTCCTTGCGACCGTTGCTTATCTGGATGGAGAACATCCAAGCCTTGTTTTCTCAAGAGGTTATTATACAAGAACAGTACTTGCTGCTTATGATTTCAGAGGCGGGGAACTGACCAAACGCTGGCGTTTTGACACGAATGATGAGGGTCTTAGCAGCTATGCAGGACAGGGAAATCATAATCTATCCGTCGGTGACGTAGATAACGATGGCAAAGATGAAATCCTGTTTGGTGCAATCGCAATTGATGATGACGGTACTCCGCTTCACAATACAAGACTCGGTCACGGTGATGCTATGCATTTTGGTGATCTCGATCCTAAGCGTGAAGGTCTTGAAATATTTAGTGTTCATGAAGACAGAAATGCGAAATACGGCATGGAAGTACGCGACGCAAATACAGGTGATATTCTATGGGGAGTACCTATGGGAATTGACGTAGGCAGAGGGATGTCAGCTGATATTGACCCGAATTATCCGGGAGAAGAAGTATGGTCTGCTACAATCACCAATGCAGAGCATATTCCGCTAAGCGGATTGTATTCTATTAAAGGAGAAAAAATAACATCTAAAATCCCTTCATCCACAAACTTTGGTATCTGGTGGGATGGCGATCTGCTCAGAGAGCTGCAAGATGATATCAGGATCGATAAGTGGGATTACAAAAACCAAAAAACGATCAATTTACTCACAGCCACTGGCGCTGCGTCGAACAACTCCACGAAAGCCAATCCAAGTTTACAAGCGGATCTGCTGGGAGACTGGCGTGAAGAAGTTATCTGGCGTTCTCAGGACAGCACAGAGCTTCGGATTTATACAACAACGGATGAATCGAACTATCGTATTCGTACGTTAATGCATGATCCAATCTACCGCTTAGGTGTTGCATGGCAGAATGTTGCCTATAATCAGCCTCCACATACGGGCTTCTATTTAGGAGCAGGAATGGAGATGCCTGCGGCTCCAAACATTCGTTATACAGGCGCTGAAGATAATGGATCAGCAAAAGGAAAGCCAGGACTTCCTGTACTATCCGATAATAACGGACACAATAATGGTCTTTTGGACGGAGAATACACGCTTTCTATGAATATGTGGTGGGGTGAGAATGGAACAAGATATAAACTGTATGAGAACGGGAAACTGATTTATACAGAGCTTTTATCTGACCATACACCTCAGGCACAAAGTGTTCATGTTCCACTAGCAGGAAGAGATAATGGTACGTATGTGTACACGGTAGAACTGATAAACGCACATGGAACAACACAAAGTGCTCCTCACACCGTAACGGTAAAAGATGCTGCTCCGAATAAGCCTAGTATATCAAGCGATAACTGGGATCAAGACGGCGAATACCGGATCACGATGAATATGTGGTGGGGAACCAATGGTACCCTCTATAAGCTGTATGAGAATGGTGAACTAGTAGATACGCAGGAATTAGCAGCAACGACACCTGATGCACAGACAGCCTACACTGAGATAACAGGCAAGGCAGCAGGCGTATACGAATATGAGATTGAACTGTCTAACCCTCATGGGCAGGTAAGAAGTGAAGTCATCCGTGTTGAAGTGAAATAAAATAGTACTAGAGTAAGAGAAGCCGGGCGAAGGATTGTTATTCAATCCACGACCGGCTTCTTTATTTATTTTGTGAAAATAATAGGGCAAAATGTGCTTTTCTTGCGAGGTAGGGATCAGATTTGATTCTGAGGAAGCGTTTAACCCATTGTGCTGAAGGGTACTTACACTAAGATGCTAAATTACTGTTTTTTTTCGGTAGATTCGTTGTTAGTTACTGATAAGAAGATGAATCCAAGAGGAGTGATAAAGAATGAGTGAGAAAGATATGAACTTGAAAAAAGACGCGAAAGACGAGCAACTCGATTCTTTCCGAGTGGATAATGACGGTCAAAAACTAACGACCAACCAAGGACTTAAGGTGTCCGAAGATGAGTTTTCTCTGAAAGCGGGAGAGCGTGGACCCACGTTAATGGAAGATTTTCATTTCCGTGAAAAAATGACGCATTTTGACCATGAGCGTATTCCAGAACGTGTCGTGCATGCTCGTGGATTCGGTGCCCATGGATACTTTGAGGTCTATGAACCGCTTACTGAACTCACCAAAGCAGGTTTTCTACAAGACCCGAATGTAAAGACTCCTGTCTTTGTGCGTTTCTCAACGGTAGCAGGTTCTCGCGGATCGGCAGATACGGTTCGAGATGTGCGCGGCTTCTCTACGAAATTTTATACCGAAGAGGGTATCGTTGATATTGTGGGTAACAACATGCCTGTATTTTTCATTCAAGATGCGATTAAATTCCCGGACTTTATCCATGCGGTAAAACCAGAACCTCATAATGAAATTCCGCAGGCTGCTTCTGCTCATGATACGTTTTGGGATTTCATAGCGAATAACCCAGAGACAGCTCATATGATGATGTGGCATCTGTCTGATCGTGCTTTGCCGCGTAGTTTTCGGATGATGGAGGGTTTTGGTGTACATACATTTAGACTTGTTAATGCAGAAGGAAAAGCGCATTTTGTGAAGTTTCACTGGAAACCAGTGCTTGGCGTTCACTCCCTTGTCTGGGATGAGACTCAGAAGATTGCCGGAAAAGACCCTGACTTCCATCGCCGCGATCTATGGGATGCGATTGAAACCGGCAATTATCCAGAATTCGAGTTCGGACTTCAAGTCATTAAAGAAGAGGACGAGTTTAATTTCGATTTTGATATCCTTGATCCAACTAAATTATGGCCGGAAGAACTCGTTCCTGTTCGTAAAGTAGGTAAAATGACGCTGAATCGCAATACTGATAATTTCTTCAGTGAGACGGAGCAGGTGGCATTCCATCCTGGGCATGTCGTGCCAGGTATCGATTTTTCTAATGATCCATTGCTTCAAGGACGTTTATTCTCATATACAGATACGCAGCTTACGAGACTTGGCGGTCCGAACTTTGCTGAGATTCCGATTAACCGTCCCATTGCTCCCGTACACAATAACCAACGTGACGGTATGCATCGCATGACAATCAACCGCGGTCCGGTCAGTTATCACCGTAATGGAATGGCCGGCAATAGTCCTTCTACCTCTACACCTAGCGAAGGCGGTTATGAGCATTACACAGAGAGAGTCGATGGCCGAAAAGTACAGGCAAGAAGCGAAAGCTTCAAAGACTTCTACAGCCAGGCAAAATTGTTCTGGAATAGCATGTCAGACGTAGAGAAGAAACATATTACAAGTGCGTTCCAATTTGAGCTTGGAAAAGTTCAGCGCAAGGAAGTGCGTCAATCCGTAGTAAATCTATTGATGAATATCGACACCACCCTTGCAGCGAGTGTTGCGCTGAAGATCGGCGTACAACTTCCGGAAGCAGGAGAGGAAACGAAGAATCCTACTCCATCTGATTCTCCGGCACTCAGTATGATGAATACCATTTTCTCTGCGAAGACTCGGAAAATTGCCATCATTGCAGGAGAAGGTTTCGATCAGGCAACAACCGAGGTTATAAAAGCGCTGAAGAAAGCAGGAGCGATGCCAGAGGTGGTTAGTGACCGACTCGGCCCAATCAGCGGACAAGGTGGACAAAGCATCGAGGCACTGCACACATTCCTCACCAGCGATTCTTTACTATTTGACGCCATTTATATTGCAGGTGGAAAAGAGGGTGTTAATCTGATTGCCTCTGAACCTGATGCAAAAGACTTTGTGCGCGAAGCATACAAGCACTTCAAACCAATTGGCGCAGTGAACGAAGGGGCAGCTTTCCTTCAGCAGTCGCTAGCGATAGAAGACCTGCGTGTACCAGGAATTGTGACCGCTCGGTCTACGGAAGAGCTTTCCGGTTTTGATAACAAATTTGTGGAAGCTGTAGCTGCGCATCGTTTCTGGGATCGCAAAATGTAAGTTGAATGTGACCAATATACATCTATTCTAGACAAGCGGAATAGCTGCTTCTGCAGCGACCCTGCTTGTCTTTTTATTTATATGTAAATATAGCTATATAGATGTGATGGGGGATGTCTTTTGTTACAATAGGTCCAGTATTCTCTTATGACAACGATGAACAAGCAGCAAAGGTGGGAATGTTTTGGACTTTTTTAGTGGGATCAATGAGTTGTTCGGTGAGATTAAATGGATTAGACTTGCGATATCTCTGCTCTTTTTATTCGTATTTACGATATTTAATAAGTGGACTTCGACGAAGTTATTTCATCTATTAAAACGAATATTCAGTCAAAAATGGGATAGTATTTATCAATTACTTCATGGACCAGCCAGAGCTTTAATGACGCTGGTTGGGATTTCAGGAGCAGTCCGTTTTTATTTTGCCGATGGTGGAGCAAGTTGGCCGCTATTTCAGGGACTTGTCCGTACTGGATTTATTATCATTATTGGGTGGGCCTTTTATAATTTATCAGGACGCTCTTCCCGCTTTTTTGCAGGAATGACCAGTAAACTTGGTGTCGAGGAATCAGATATGATTATTCCTTTCTTGTCCAAGGTTTTACGGTTTATGGTAATCGCTCTGACGATTACGATCATCATGGGAGAGTGGGGTTACAGTGTGAACGGCTTGGTTGCCGGGCTGGGTCTCGGAAGTCTTGCGGTTGCCTTGGCAGCTCAGGATACGCTAAGCAATCTCATTGCCGGTATTATTATCGTCACGGAAAAGCCTTTCTCCAAGGGAGATTGGATACGTACAGATGCGGTAGAAGGCATGGTTGAAGATATTTCTTTTCGCAGTTCTAAAATAAGAACGTTCGCGGATTCCATTGTCATTATCCCGAACAATATTTTGGCTAAAGCGGCCATTACGAACTGGAGTCGGATGGGAAAAAGACGGGTTACTTTTGATCTAGGCGTCGCTATTGATACAGATCGCGTCCAGTTGGCGAACGCAGTGAACCGGCTGCGGGAATACATCGAGAACCATGAAGGTATCGATCATGATTTGTACATGGTTCGGCTTAAAGAGATGACCAAAGACCAAATCACGATTCTATTTTACTTTTTTACGTATACAACCATATGGGTGGAACACATGAAAGTGCTTGAATCTATCAACTTTGAAATCTTGCGCATCCTGGAAGAAGAAGGCGTTAAACTTGCGGTACCAGCGCAGCGTCTTTTCTTAGAGAATCATGCGATTTTTGAGAAAGAGGCAGCAGATATCTAAGAATGCATACAGGAAATACTTCCTTTGATGAAGCAAAAAACATAAAAGGACGATGAATTACCTTAATCAGGTAATCCACTGCCCTTTTTTTAAATCCATCAATTCCGTTTATTCTCCGCGCTGCTCAAACAGCTGAACAATACCAATAATGACCTGAGTGGCCTTCTCCATATGATCTACGGATACATATTCATAACGTCCATGAAAGTTCTCTCCGCCTGTAAAAATATTCGGTGTCGGCAGTCCCATATAGGATAACTGAGAACCGTCGGTTCCCCCGCGAATCGGTACAATATGAGGTTCAATATCGAGCTGTTTCATGGCTTCCCCAGCAATATCTACAATAAATTTCACCGGTTCGATTTTTTCGCGCATATTGAAATACTGGTCACGGATCTGGAGCTGAATTCGCTCCTCGCCATAGGCAGCCTGAAGGATTCTAGCGATTTGCTCCAGATTTGCTTTCCGTGCTTCAAATTGGTCTCGATCGAAATCACGAATAATATAATTCAGTTCGGTTTCTTCCACATCTCCTTTAACAGAAGACAAGTGGTAGAATCCTTCATAGCCGTCCGTAAACTCCGGTGCTTCTTGAATAGGGAGTCTTGCGTGAAACTCCATTGCGATTTTGGCGGAGTTCACCATTTTATTTTTCGCAGTACCTGGATGGACGTTTTTACCTTTGAAAATAATCTTGGCAGCTGCGGCATTAAAGCTCTCATACTCCAGTTCACCAAGCGGCCCTCCATCAACGGTGTAGGCATATTTTGCACCAAATGCCCCTACATCAAAACGCTCCGGCCCACGACCGATCTCTTCATCGGGTGTAAAGGCAACCCGGATCTTCCCGTGTTTAATCTCTGGGTGAGTTATTAGGTATTCCATGGCAGTCATGATTTCAGCAATCCCTGCTTTGTTATCTGCTCCGAGAAGAGTTGTTCCATCGGTTGTGATTAGCGTATGACCTTTATAGCTCGCGAGCTCAGGAAAATCTTCTAGAGACATAACAATCTGTTGTTCTTCGTTCAGCGTAATATCTCCGCCATCATACTGCTCTATAATTTGAGGATTTACGTTCTTTCCTGTAAAGTCAGTGGCCGTATCCAGATGAGCAAGAAACCCGATTACAGGAACATCATGGTCGGTGTTGGAAGGAAGTGTTGCCATCACATAACCGTTATCATCCATATGGATCTCTTGCATGCCGATGGAGTGCAGCTCTTCTACTAGTTTGCGTCCGAGTTCGAGCTGTCCTGGAGTCGTGGGGCAAGTCTCGCTGTTCTCATCCGACTGGGTGTCCACACGTACATAGCCCGTTAGTCTTTTAATTAAGTCCTCTTTCACGTTTCATCAGCTCCTATGTCGTTCTTTTATAGATGTAGTTTATCACGAACCCTACCCTCATGCATAAATCTGGAAAAGGGGTTGCACAATATTAGAAAACCACCTGAGATCCCATAGACGTGTAACCAAAAGGTGCTATAATTGCCGCATTCTTTACTAGTAAACGATGAAACCTACTTATAGAAGGAGCGACTTATGACAACATCATTGCCCGAAATTAAAAAAACCATTCTACTGAATGCACCTGTGGAGAAGGTGTGGAAACAGATCTCTACAGCAGAGGGAATTGCACAGTGGTTTATGCCAAGTACCTTTGAACCTGTGCTTGGACATGAATTTATTCTTGAAGCAGGACCTTTTGGTAAATCCCAATGTAAAGTAACAGAGTTAGATCCGCCGAATACGCTGAGTTTTACTTGGGATAAAGATTGGTTACTCACTTTCAAGTTAGAAGAAAAAGAAGGGCAGACCGAGTTTACTTTAATCCATGACGGCTGGAAATCCGGGGAGAAAACTTCATTCGGAGAAGATCACAGTCTGGTTCGTGATCGTATGGATCAAGGCTGGAGCGGCATTGTGAACAAGCTTGCTTCCATAGTCCAAGCATAAGAATGTAAACCAAGCCACAGATAACAAGAAGAGCGCAGCAGGTAAATCTCGCTGCGCTCTTCTTGTATTTACGATAACGTAAGGCTTCGCCATAAATAGAATACAGCATAGGCTTCATAACCTTTCCAGGCTTCGAAAATGTCTCTAATCTCAGCAGGAGAGGGCTTAGCGGACAGGCCGAGTTGTTTTTTTAGAGCTGCATGCAGTCCAGCGTCTCCTATGGGAAATGCAGCTGGATTACGCAAGCAGCGCATCATAACATAATGTGCACTCCATGGACCAATCCCTCTAATGCGAAGCAGGGTCTCTTCCGCTGCCTCATATCCGGAAGCCAGCAGCGTTTCTTTTTGTAATTCTCCACGTACGACCCGCCCGGCGATATCCACCATATATTCTGCCTTCTTGGTAGTGAATTGCAGTTCTCTAAGAGTAGCTAGGGTGTTACTACCTAGTAATGCCGACGGCGAAGGGAAACGGTAATAGGTTCTTCCATTACACTCATAAGTCTCTCCAAAATTCTCAACGAGCCGTTTCTTTAGCGTATAGGCAAAAGTAAGGTTAATCTGCTGTCCAATGACAGCCCAGCACAGAGCTTCAAAAAGATCAGGAACCCCGATAATTCGGAGTCCATTCAAAGATTGAACCAGTGGACCGAGCAGGGGGTCGTCCTCAGCCAGTTGATAGAAAGGAACAAGATCTCTCCGAAGATCAAACCATTCCTTTATATAAAGAAAGATGAGATTCCAATCTTCTGCAGAGACAGGTTCTGCACATAGGCAGCGGATACATAGAGCATGGGATAATGCCTCATAACGAATTTCTACAGGAATATGCCTACCCTGTATATCTAGTGATTTGTAGATTCGTTCCTCTTCCACTTCATGCAGGCATTCGAGTGTAGAACGGTTTAGGTAATAGAGAACTTCCGAGTAATTAAAAGGTTCAGGCAACATAAGTTTTCTTTCTGTTTCTATGTGATTTGCTGATATCCCCGCCACTATATGGGGATCGTTAGAATTCAAAACGGGCATGTCCTTTTCGGGTGTAGTCATGATATCCCTCCAGTGTAAGAAGTGCTTCCTTGAAATGGAGTCCTCCGCGGAACCCCGTGAGGTTCTTGTTCTTACCGATAACCCGGTGGCAAGGAACTAGCATGGGAACGGGATTTGCTCCATTCGCTGTGCCGACAGCACGTACCGCCTGCGCTCTCCCAACATGATTTGCTATATCGGAATAGCTGCGTGTTTCTCCATATGGAATCTGCTGTAGTGCATTCCATACTTCCATTTGAAAAGCAGTGCCGCGAAGATCAAGGGGTACAGAGAACTGAAACCTTTCTCCACTCAAATACTCTGTAAGCTGTTTTGTATAAGGTTTAAGCTGCTGTTCATCCTGCATCAGGGAAGCGCCTAGGATGTGGCGATAAACCCAGGACTCGAATACCTCCCAGTTCTCTGAGGGCCAGGTGATTTTACAGATTCCTTGTTCGGTTGCAGCTAGATACAAAAATTTGTTTTGTAACAAAGCATGCTGAACCTTCGTCCTATAGACAAGGGTCACGGTGTATCCCTTCTTTCGCTCGATTGTCGATAATGCTGTGGTGTATGACCGATTTCTTTTTGAAAGACAGCAATGAAGTGAGAGGTGCTTTTATACCCGATAAGGCCAGCAATTTCTCGAATTTCCATGTCGCTTCTTAGGAGTTCTTCTTTTGCTTTTTCCATTCGTACTTTCTGTAAATATGCTGCGGGGGTGAGCCCGGTTACTCTTTTACATACTCTTTGTAGATGATAGGGGCTAACTTTGATCGCATCTGCCAAGCGGTTTAAGCTCACAGACTCTGAGTAATGGTGATCGATATAGGATGTGACGCGCTCCGAGATCTCTTTATCCGGATTGTGCAGTTCTTTGATGTCTGGCTGACATCGTTTGCAGGCACGATAACCGTCTCGCTCTGCTGCTTTTGCAGCCGAGTAAATTGTTACATTTTCCGGTTTTGGCGTCCTAGAGCGGCAAGAAGGGCGGCAATAGATGCCCGTTGTCCGAATCGCTGTATAGTAAATTCCGTCGTATCGATCACTGCGCTCTAATACAGCCTGATACACCTTTTCAAAAAGTTCACTTTGTCCCCGCATCTACTCTCCGCCTCCGTTTCATTTTTTATTATAGGCTTCCTTGGCTGATAGAGCAGTATTTTGGAATAGGAAAGCAAGATTTCGACATTGTTACCAAAATGAGATACCTTATTATGGAAACTTGTAGTATAGTAATTGCGTTATCCCTTTGTAAGCAGAATTGTACATATCCTTATTTGTATAAATGTAATGAAAGCCTGAAATTATAGTTCGCATTTGTCGAAAAAAAGAAAAAGAGAGCAGAGAGGAGAAACGCATGAGTGACCAGGAAGAATACCCGCTGACGCGGAGTAAACGACATCAGACCAAAAAAAAGAAAAAACCGAAATCAAAGAAGCCGCTTATTATTATAGCGATTATTCTCTTGCTTATAGGAACGATGGGGTTTGCATTTCGTAAAGAACTCGTTCCCATTGCGTTTAAGCTATTTTTAGAAGATAGGGTAAAAGACCGAATCGATAGTGCTTACGAACCGATTAAGGTGACGGGGCCGGCTGGAAATGAAGAAAATCAGGACAAGCTGACAAAACCATTCAGCATGTTGCTGCTTGGTGTAGATGAAAGGGAAGGGGATGTCGGAAGATCAGATACAATGATCTATGCGGTATTCCGCCCGGAAGAGCACCGAATGTTATTAATGTCGATCCCTCGCGATTCGTATGTTCCGATTGTAGGAAGAGACAAGAGAAATAAAATCAATGCAGCTTATGCCTTCGGGGGAACGAAGATGAGCGTAGAGACCGTAGAACAACTGTTGCAAACGGATGTTGATTATTATGCAAAAGTGAATTTTCAAGCGCTAGTGGAAGTAGTCGATGCACTTGGCGGAGTGGAACTGCCGATTACCGAAGTTATTGAGAACAAACAAAAGATCCACATAAAGCTCAGAATTGAGCCGAACAAACCAATCTATGACGGTGCAGATGCCTTGAATTATGTACGATATCGTGAGGATTCGGATTATAAGCGAACAGAGCGCCAGCGGATCTTTATTAAGCAAGCGACAGAGCGTGCTTTATCGCTAGGTAATATTACAAAAATCCCGCAGTTAATGGAAATTGCGAGTTCGAATATGAAGACAGACATGACCTCCGATTTTATTATCGATCTGGCAGAATCCTTGTATGATAAAGGATCCGTACCTCAGATGAGCAGTTACATGCTGAAGGGTGAGGGTGAGAATAACCAGTATGGCTGGTATTACATGCTAAGTGATCAAGGATTAGCAGAGGCGCAAGAAATCGTAGATAATTGGATGGATGAAAATACAGCAGCGACAGATCTGATTGATCCTGAGCTCAAAGAATAATAAAAGAAAGAGGCAGGCCTGCAAATACAGGTCTGCCTCTTTCTCTGCATCATTTTAAACTTCTGATGCTTGTTTCTGCTCATCTTCTTCCTGATCTTGAACCTGTTCCACCCAGACAGAGACACTTCCGCCCTTGACGATAAAGTTGGCACAGCCATCTTCTTCAATCGTAAGCTTCTGCTCTTGGTTTCCTGTAATGTCATACCAAGTTTGTCCGGCGCGTTCTTTACCGACACACATCCGTTTTTCTCCATTTTCTCCGTTACCGATAATTACGGCACAACCGGAGTGAGGGATTTCATCTACACCGCATCTCACCCAGCCAATGGTATTCGGATGGTCGAAGTAATCGACCTGATCACCGTAGGCATGATGGTATCTTGCAGCTAGCAGAGGGTCAATAGCTGCTTGCTTCGGAGGAATTGGATTGTCTCCACCAATGCCATAGTAATCTCCGTAAAATACACATGGATATCCGCCCTGACGGAGCAAGATCAGCGCATATGCACTTGGCTTAAACCAGTCGTCGATCCAGGATTCGAGCGCTTCTCCCGGCTGAGAATCATGATTATCAACAAAAGTAACCGCATGGGTAGGGTGGGTTTGAACAAGCGTATCATTGAAGATCGTTGTTAGATCAAATGCTTTTCCCGCAAGAGAAGCTTCATGAAGCTTGTAATGGAGTGACACATCAAACAGATCAATTTGATAATCGACAGTGTCGAGGAAATTTTGGCAGGAAGCAAGATCCGGCTTCCAGAATTCACCGACAATATAAAAATCTTGTCCACGTTTTTTAATCATTTCTTTGGCAAACTGTTTGATAAAATCATGATTAATGTGTTTGATCGCATCTAGACGGAATCCATTACACTGGAGGGTATCAATCATCCATTTTCCCCAGTTAATCATCTCTTCGCGAACTTCTGGTTTCCTATAGTCGATATTAGTGAACATCAGGTAATCGTAATTACCAAATTCATTATCTACGTTATCATCCCAGCCTTCTTTATTTGAGGCCATTCGGAAAATGCCGGTTCGTCCTTCCGATGCGTCGTAGTCCGTTCCATTAAAGTGGGTATGATTCCATTTAAATGAGGAATAAGTATTTCCACGGCCAGGGAAATCAAATTTCGTCCATCCCTCAATTTCAAACGGTTTCGAGATGTCCTTTGTACGATTGTTTGGATCGACTTCAATGACCTGGAACCGTTCGGTCTCATCTGCACCTGCTTTATGGTTCATAACAAGGTCTACGTATACGGCAATTCCATTTTGAGTACAGATACCCATGGCTTCTAGAAGTTCCTCTTTAGATCCGTATTTCGTTTTTACCGTGCCTTTTTGGTCAAATTCCCCTAAATCATAGAGATCATATATCCCGTAGCCTGTATCCTCGGGGGAACTGCCTTTGGTAACAGGAGGGATCCAAACGGAATCAATTCCTTTTTTCTTTAACTCAGGAGCTCTTTCAGATAAACGTTTCCAGTGTGCTCCATCTGCATTTACATGCCATTCAAAGAATTGCATCATGGTATGATTGCGTTTCATCATACGGCCGCCCCCTCTCATTAGTTATCATTTTCTTACTACAGTACACCGTAAAGTAAGTGGTCTGTTTGATGTCAGACTGCCGCAATCTATAAGTGCTTTTATTCAGAAATAACCACCCCGGGGCAGAACTAAACCAAAACTAGAAAATATATATGGCAGGAGACAAGGTGAGAGGACTAGTTATCTTCTTTCACGAGGGTTTAAAAAAGATGGTAAATTATCGTGCATATATGAAAATTTTATGCTAAGATACGGTTTGTTTCAGAAAACTTTACGTAATTTTATGAAAATATAAACATTTACTACTTAGCTGAAGGTGAATCTATGACAACAGTAGCCGACGGGCGTGTTCTTAAGACAGAAAATCTTAATCTTTTTTCATTAACTTGGCCCATCTTTTTAGAAATTATGTTATTTATGCTGATGGGTACTGTGGATACCTTTATGATTAGTGCCGTATCCGATGAGGCTGTATCTGCGGTAGGGACATCCAATCAAATTGTATCCATCGCTATCCTTATTCTTGAAGTGATTGGGAATGGAGCCGCCATTGTAGTAGCTCAGTATATCGGTTCGAGAAAATTGGCGGAAGCATCTCGCGTATCTGCTGTAGCCATTACACTTAACCTATGTGTCGGGCTCATCATTAGTGTTATTTTTGTATTTAGCGGCCGTCATATTTTACAACTCATGAATCTTCATGGCGAAATCCTAGAACTCGGGAATACGTACATAACGATTGTCGGCGGGGGCATTTTCTTACAAGCTTTGATTAATATTATGTCCGCGATTATTCGTACTTATGGTTTTACCAAGCAGACCATGCTTGTCTCCCTTGTAATGAATCTCATTCATTTAGTTGGTAACTATGCACTCATTTTTGGTCATTTTGGATTCAGTCCGATGGGTGTAAAAGGAGCAGCTATCTCGACCGTAGTCAGCAGACTGGTCTGTGTTGCGATCTTTGTTTGGTTACTTTATAAAGTAATGGCCGTAAGGATTGAATGGAGACATTACTTCACAATCTCCAAGGAGTATGTAAATAAAATACTGAATATCGGTATTCCCTCCGCCTTTGAACAAATTACGTATCAAATGTGTCAGCTCGTTTTTCTGTATTATGTGACTTATCTCGGAACAGAATCACTTGCTACACGGCAGTATGCAGCCCAGATTTCTAATTATATCTACCTATTTAGTATGGCTGTATCGCTGGGAACATCGATTCTGACAGGTCGATTCGTCGGCGCAGGAAAGCAAGATGAAGCCTACGCGAGAGTGAAGAAAAGTGTGAAAATTGGGCTTATATCTACGATAACAGTGGATATTATTATTATTCTGCTTCGGGAGCCGCTGATCGGGATCTTTACGGATAATGCAGAAATCATCAGATTAGGATCTCAAGTACTCTTGTTCAGTATCGTGCTGGAAACGGCAAGAACGTGTAATATGATTATGATTAACTCCTTGCGTGCAGCAGGGGATGCTCGTTTTCCAGTGTATATGGGGCTGATCTCAATGGTAGGCGTAAGCCTTCCGCTCGGCTATTGGTTTGTCTTCCATCTAAATATGGGACTGCTGGGTGTATGGGTAGCGAATGCAGTCGATGAATGGATTCGTGCCTTCATTATGCATTACCGCTGGAAAAATGGTGCTTGGCGCCGTTACGCACTCGTGGAGCAGCCAGCTTCAAAAGATTCAGAACCTGCTGTGCCAGCTGCATTATAAACTTCGTCATCTCTAGTTAGCTTCCACCAGGATCGTCCGTATTATACAGCTGCTCAGCGTATGTTTTTGCCGCCGTAAAGGCGGCTTTTTCATGTCAAAATACACTGAGTTACGGAATTAAAAACTCCATTATTATTCATTTATAGGTTATATTTGGAATAAATGTTATCGTAATTTGTCCAATTCCTTAAATATTTCTGTTATTATTATTAAGTTAAGGGATTTTTAATGTAAATTGTTTTCAGAAGTTTTACTATAGATAAAGTGATTTTGAGCCGATCGAATGGAACGACTCTATTGATCAATAAACTAAACCCAAGGAGTTAATATAATGAGTCAAACGATGACAGCTGAAAAAAGGGAACGTCTGCCCGAGCTAAATCTTGTACGATGCATAGCGATTCTTGGCGTACTAAGTGTGCACTCGACTTCGTTTGCTACCGTAGATATGGTGAATTCGGGGATGTACTGGCTATATAACTTTTTCAACATTTTCATGAAGTTTGGTACACCGACGTTTATTTTCTTAAGTAGTTTTGTGTTGTTTTATAATTACTATACTAGACCGCTAGATAAGAAACTGGTTCTTGGTTTTTATAAGAAGAGATTGCTTTACATTTTAATTCCTTACTTTATGTTCTCATTGTTTTATTTTCTGATTTTACATGTAGTGTACTACCCGGATCGTTCGCTGATCGATACCATCGTAAGTTTTACAACCAAGTTGTTTACAGGTAAAGCGTACACTCATTTATATTTTGTATTTATTAATATGCAGTTTTATATTATGTTCCCGCTGGTACTCGCTTTCTTCAAAAAAGTACCTTCTCTCGTCAAATGGGCAGTTCCGATCGGACTTGCCATTCAGTGGGGATTTATTCTTATGAATAAATACGGTGTAATCAGCGTAGAGAATAAAGGTAGCTGGTCTTTATCGTATTTTGCCTATTTCATGCTCGGCGCATGTCTGGGTGTGTACTTCCCTAAGATTAAAGAGTGGATTGTAATCAAGAGAAGATACGCTACACCAGGAAAGATTACAGCATGGGCACTATTATGGATTGTATGGATCTGTGCAGGCCTGGCACATGTGTATATCTGGTACTTGAACCGTAAAGGAATTGCTGTCTATGATTCGCTTTGGTATGAATTCCTGTGGAATCTGCATACCTTCTCTGCAGCGCTGGTGTTATTCCAGATTGCCTTCCTGCTATACGGCAACGGTAAGAGTGCTCTGGTACGTACGATGTCTAAAATCGGTGGATTGTCCTTCGGGATCTATCTAATTCACCCATTCTTCTTGCTTGTTTATCGTGAATTCCCGCCGCAAACCGGAATTTCGATCCTTCATCACTTATGGTATGTTGGTGGATTCCTGCTTGCGTTGATCGGATCATATATTGTGGTTGGTTTGGCATCTCACTTCTCTAAATCTTGGATTCTGTTCGGTAACCTGCCTAAACCGCAGCGAGGAGCCGGGGAACCCAAAAAACCAAATCTACCTGCGTAAGTGAAATCATACGTTATCTTTATCTGATGATATGACTAGACAAAAGAAGCATTCCCGTTTATGCCGGGGATGCTTCTTTTTTGTGTAGGTTAGATCGTGGATTTTCGCAGCCACATATAACATAGGAAAGCATACAGCAAAGTAAGAGGAGCGAGGAACCAAAGAATATCGGTCTGGTAGGTTATGACCCATCTGCCGAATTCGCCCCAATATTTCCAGTACGTCATTAGAACACTGCCTGTTCCAAGAAGGATGACGGCGAGCAGGAGGAGGCTTGTTAAGACCAGTTTGCCGTATCTTCTCGCTATACTCGATAGCAAAAAACCGAATAGAAACAGATGGGATATGACAACAAAGTTCAGCAGGGCGAGATGCAGGAAGGAGAGACTGCTCAGAAAAGGGATATCAAAGAAGTGCAGCCCTGTACCCCAGCCTGAAGTAAGCTGTTCTAATTCTCTAAGGAGGGTAAGTGCAATGGAATCGATCAGGCTGAAGAGAAGAAACAAACTGATTGTACCTAAGAAGTAATCTTTACGTCGAATACCGAAACTGAGTGAAAATGAAAAATTCATGGGAATTACGGCAATTCCAACACTCATCACGAACCCATAAATGGACATCAGACCGCCGGTCGTAAATGATCCAATCGATATACTGACGATCAAATTAACTACAAAACTGCTCATAAGCACAATGAGGGGAACAATAAGCCATAACCAATAATCTACAAGATGGGTACGTATTACTGTTTTGATCGCTGGCATCCTTATTTCACCTCTTCTCGGTTCGTTTGTTTGGTCAAGTACACCATGAGCTGTTGTAAAGAGACGGGAGCAAGTTTGAGGTTGTTTAATTCTGCTTGTTTGTGGAAGTCTTTTTGGTTGGGGGTTCGAACGACAGCACTACACATGGAGCCCAGCACTTCTTGATGAAGCACTTCTTTTCCTGTAATGAAGTGATCTACATCAGACTGCTTGCCGCTAATATGAAAAGCAGATCCTCGAAATTGTTCCGCTTCTTCATTTAGCAGAAGCTTACCCTCATGAAGTACAATCACCTGTTCGAGCATGGCACTAATCTCATCAATAAGATGTGTCGATAAAACAATGGTGCGCGGATATTCCATATAATCTTGAATTAACTGGTCATAGAATAATTGTCTGGCCACGGCATCAAGCCCAAGATAAGGTTCATCAAAGATCGTAAGCGGAGCTCGGCTGGCAAGACCGATAATGATGCCGACAGAAGAAAGCATGCCTCTTGATAGTTTTTTGACTCTTCGATTTGCGGGCAGGTTGAACTGTAAGACTAGGGAGTCAGCAAGTAGAGCATTCCAGTTAGGATAAAGAGAAGAGGCTAACGAGAGTACATCACGTACTCGAAACGTATCCGGATACTTTTGACTTTCCTTAATAAAACAAATCTGCCGAAGGACCTCCTTATTCTCATATGGTGCTTCGCCGAACACTTTAAGTTCTCCTGACGTGGGGAAGAGCTGGGCCGATATAAGATGAAGCAGTGTTGTTTTGCCTGCTCCATTACGCCCAAGCAGTCCGTAAATTTTGTTCTCCTGAATGGTGAGGTTAAGATCCTGTAGGGCATGAAATGTTTTTCCATAGCTTTTGGTCAAGCCATTTAACTCAATTACATCTGCCATTCTACTTCTCCTCCCTGTGTATCATTTCAGATAGTTCGGCTTTGCTGATCCCTAGCTTCTGCGCTTCTTGCACCATCCGGATAATGAACTGTTCATAGAACTGCTCACGGCGCTTCTGGGTAAGAACAGCCGGTGCTCCTTCTGCTACAAACATGCCAATCCCTCTCTTCTTATACAGAATTCCTTGATCGACCAGGAGATTCACACCTTTGGCCGCTGTTGCCGGATTAATCTGATAAAAGGATGCAAATTGATTCGTGGAAGGGACCTGGGATTCTTCGGGCAGCCTTCCTTCGAGGATGTCATCTTCAATTCGTTCTGCAATCTGTAAAAAGATTGGGCGGTCATCATCCATCTGCATACCCATACATTATCACCACCAAGTTGGTTAGTTACTTATGTAATTAACCATACAACCAAACAAAGGATTAGTCAACAATATATGGTAAAAATAGACGAATGCACGAAACCTTTTTTCATTTGAAGCGTTTATTATTTTAGTGGGGAAAAGGGTGTCATATTTCGGTAACGAGCTGAATATAATAGAAGTCCGGACCAAGGAGAGGTTTATTTCCGTTTCGTGAGACTCGCAGGAGGTTAATAGGAAGAGGGCAAGGTAAGAAGCCAAATATTCGAGCAGTACCTCACATCCATGTTTAGCATAACAGGGACATGGACTACATTAGAATGATCTCATTCTTGGTTAATAATATATGATTAAAGGTGATTTTATAATGAAGTGTCAAGCTTGTGGAAAAGCAGTAAAAGACGTTTTGGAACATGTGGAACATATTCTCCATGAATGTGGAAAAGTTGCAGGATCTTCTCCCAATCTGTCGTCTGTACCGCCAGATGCGCTGCACCAGTCAATGAAGTTTTCAGAATCAATATCATAGAATAATCTAAAGAACCTGCCTCGTGATCATGGATGGCAGGTTCTTCTTATAGTCTCACCTAATATCAATGAACTCTTCATACAATGATGAAGTTGGTCAGATATACTGTGAGTAGGTAAAGGCAATACAATTCAAATGCAAGGAATGAGGCGCTGCATGGAAGGGTTCACTGTATCCGAATTCATCTCCTTTTTTACCGAAGACAATATAGTTAGACTGCTAGAAAAATTTCGGGCACTGGGTCCCTTACCCGGGATTTTTCTAGCGTTTATGAAATCATTTATTCCGCCTCTGCCTACGCTGCTCATTGTGGGGGCGAATGGACTTGTGTATGGATGGGCAGGATTCTTATACTCCTGGATCGGACTTGTAGGAGGAAGTTTCGTTACCTTTATGGTCATACGGAAGCTCGCAGGGACAAGATGGGCAAGTCACTGGGCAGAGAGACCAAAAGTTCAGAAAAGTCTGATCTGGATCCGGCGTAATGCATTCAGTTATGTTTTTTTACTCGGCATGTTTCCGGTAGGGCCATTTGTCCTTGTGAATATGGCAGCGGGTATTTCTCAGATGCGCCCGCGCTCTTTTTTACTTGCTGCCACACTCGGCAAAGGGATTATGGTGTTTTATGTGACCTTTATCGGTACGAATCTAGTCACTATTATGGAACAGCCCCTAATTTTAGTCGGTATTCTTATGTTCATAGGATGCACGATTTGGATCAGCAGAAAGATCGAACGATATTATACAGGGCCTTCCAAAATACAGTGAGTTGTAGAAGCTCATGTTAATTCGGTTTTTCTTCCTTTTTCCAGTGGACGAGCAGCGGACCCTCGGCACCTAGCAGGGGATCTTGATCTGGGAGGGGAACACGAGCGATTTCATGGAGTACCTCTGGTCGCTCCCCTTTGCCTCCCTTGTGGGTATTGTAGGACATTCCATCTGGATAGGCGCCTACCAACCGAAAATCGAGACTTGACTCCAGCTTTTTATGACCTGTTCCCGCAGGAAGGACCAGAATATCGCCGGCAGATGCAGTTAGAATAATCCCCTTTTCTCCACCAATGTGGAGTTTGACCGATCCTTTGATGACGCCGAGTACTTCATGGGAGTTGCTATGATAGTGATGGTACGGGAATACACTGCCTGTCCAGCTGTTTCGCCAGTTATGCTTGTTGAAAATCTCCTCCGTATTCTGCTCTTCACCGCGTAATGCTCCTGGATAGAGAATGACAGGCAGATCAGGGTTGTTGGGAATCATCCCGTCATCTTTAAAGTAATATACACTGGTCTCTAAATGGGTCGTTTTCATAATAAACCCCCTCCTTTGGTAGAAATAAAGCCATGAAATAAGGCCATCTGTGCCTCTTATCATGGCTTGCATTTTTAATATTCCAAAAATTACTATTAATTGTTATGTACCACACCTGAAGAAGTGTTAAACAGGAGATAACCCGAGTAAATGTAAGAGATTGGATATCGGTAAACCAATGAGTTACAATAAGAATACCTTTAATATGTGGAGGCTTAACTACGATTATGAAACTTGCCGAAGCACTCATTCTACGTTCCGATCTACAAAAGAAAATCCAGGAACTTCGATTTCGTTTGCGTAATGTGATTAAGATTCAGGAAGGCGAAGAGGCAGCCGAGAATCCGTCTGATCTTTTTCGTGAAGTGAATGGAGTACTTGAGCAGTTCGAATCCCTTGTTCAGAAAATTAACAGAACCAATTCACAAACGGAATACGGAGAGGGAATGACGATTACCGATGCGCTTGCACGCCGGGAGAAGCTCCAATTGAAACGAAGTGTTCTCAGTGATGTCATGGATACGGCGTCTATTCGTTATGACCGGTCCAGCAGGACAGAGATTAAATTTATAACAACCGTTGATATCAGCGCACTGCAGAAACAAGTAGATGAACTTGCTAAAGAACATCGCACACTTGATACGCGTATTCAAGAACTCAACTGGACAACCGAACTTATAGAATCGTCATAAAATACGATCAGAACAAATTGCAGCAGAGAAGTCCTAGTGTTGGTAGTCAGAATGAAAAAAAGCGAGCATAAGCCTCCCAGCGGGTCAAGTCTGGATCTCATAAAATGGTGAAGGGAACCGGGCGCCCTATAATTACAATTTAGCCCACGCACCATTTACAACCGTACGAGTTAATGTTATTACTTACTACCATATGCTGATTTTTTCAACTGGCGAGGGCTGGGTGTGGGGACTATAGGACTTCCCACTGCTATTCTGTAAGTTAAAAAAGGAAAGTCATTTCAAAAAAACGGGAATGGTAAAATTATACTTTTATAATAAGTAGATGTAGTTAGCTATGGTATTAACTAGTACTGTATATAGTAGAAAAGGGGAGAATAAGTGCCTTTTTCAAGCCTAAAAGCAAAAATTCATTGTATTGACAAAAATAGAGGTTTTGTTACAATGTTCACAAGGTATTCACAAGTATAATTAGATTTAACTCGTGTTTATGTGTAATAAGTGTAATATTAGGGTATAGGTTCGTAATTGGCCTGTTCGGATAAATTTGTGATTGCGATGGAATAAACAACTATTCATCTTTGCAAAAGATCCATGAAGTACATCACATGTGTAGGGTAAAGCTGCCTGTGCCGCTTGAAAGGCCGCGGCTTTTTCTAATGTGTGAAATTTGTTACATTACAATGTACACTCACGGATCGTTCATTTGATTATCAGGTAGGGTCAAGCAAGCGGGCTTTTTAACCCAAAGTAAAGGAGGACGTTCTCTTATGTCACAACCGACTCAACAAGAGGTACCAGTAAACGGTGCAGCTCCTGCACAAAATCAGGATGTACTTGATCAATTGATGAAGCCGGAGGTTCAAGAGTCTCTTACTGTTCTTGTGGAGAATCTACCTAAACTGGCTGAAATGGTAACTGCTATGACAAAAGCTTATGACTTCGCTCAAGGCTTGGCAACAGATAAAGTCTTCGTTAACGACATGAAAGTCGCTCTTGGAGAATTTACAACGCCTGTTGTAGAAAAAGCAAAAGGGGTAGCATCCGCGGCTATTGAAGCTGGAGACCGTGCTCATGCGGAACAGTCTTCTGTTGGTCTTTTCGGTATGCTCAAAATGTTGAAAGATCCTAACGTACAACAATCTCTTCGTTTTGCTCAAGCATTTCTTAATGTGCTCAACGAACGTCAAGGGCAAAAACAAGACTAAAAAGTTATTGATACGAAAGTAAGAACGGAGGATGGATATGTCGAAGCAAATTTTGATCCTGGGCGGCGGCTACGGCGGCTTGCTTAGCGCGCTATCAGCACGTCAATACTTGTCCGCTGAAGAAGCAACCATTACGGTTGTAAACCGCTTCCCAACTCACCAAATTATTACTGAATTACATCGTCTTGCTGCAGGTTCCATCGAAGAAAAAGCAGTTGCACTTCCACTGGAGAAACTTCTTCGTGGTAAAGACGTAAATCTTAAAATTGACACGGTATCTGAGATTAAACCAGATGAGAACAAAGTTGTTATGAAGAGCGGAACAATCTACAGCTATGACTTCCTTGTCGTTGCTCTAGGTAGTGAAACTGCATTCTTCGGTATCCCAGGACTTCAAGAGTACAGCTTTACTCTGAAATCCGTAAGTGATGCTAACAAAATCCGTGCACACGTGGAAGCTTGCCTGGATAATTACAAAAAAACCGGAAACAAAGCAGACGCAACAATCGTTGTCGGCGGCGGCGGTTTGACAGGTATCGAGCTTGTTGGCGAATATGCTGACATTCTGGATCATGTATGTAAACAAAAAGGAATCAAACGTGAAGAAGTACAACTCTACAATGTAGAAGCAGGTCCTTCTATTCTTGCAGGATTCCCGCCAGAGCTTGTTGAGCGTGCTCAAACAAGTCTTGAAAAACGCGGTGTGAAATTCATCGTTGGTGTGGCAATCACAGAAATGCAGCAACACACAGTAATGTTGAAAGATGGAAGTTCCATCGAAACCAGCACACTGATCTGGACAGGCGGAGTACAAGGTAACGCAGTGGTAGCTAACTGTGGTATCGAAGTAAACCGTGGCCGTGCAACCGTAAAAGAAACACTACACTCTACTTCCCACGAGAATGTATTCATCGCGGGTGATAGTGCAGTCGTGATTCCTAGCGAAGGTGCTCGTCCTTATCCTCCAACAGCTCAGCTTGCTTGGCAAATGGGTGAAACCATTGGACATAACCTTGCTGCTACCATCAAAGGCGGCGATTTTGAAGTCTTTACTCCAGTCTTCTCCGGTACGCTGGGAAGCTTGGGACGTAAAGATGCGATTGCTATGCTGGGCGGAAGCCAGACTCGACTGAAAGGCTTGCCTGCAACGCTTATGAAAGAAGCAAGTAACATCCGTTATCTAAAACATATCGATGGTTTGTTCGCTCTTGCGTACTAATCTATTTCGATAGAAGAATAGGAAGGCAGACGCCCATCATGGGTTGTCTGCCTTCTTTTTTCATCTTATAAGGAGGGATCACCCTGCACTTCATCATGAGCAGACTTGTTATATATCTTGCCTGAAGGGTAAATGAAGGGAGAGAATGGATGTTATGAATTTCACTTTTGAAAGGAGAAATGAAAGATGAATATTTTAGTAATTGGGGCAAACGGACAGATCGGGAAACAGGTTATCTCCAAGCTCAAGGATGACAAAGAGCATACGGTTAGAGCGATGGTTCGTAAAAAGGAGCAGGCTGACGCCTTTGATAAGGCGGGTGTAGAGCCTGTACTTGCAAATCTGGAAGGAACCGTGGATGAGCTTGCACACGCGATGAAAGGCAGTGATGCAATCGTGTTTACGGCAGGATCCGGCGGAGACACTGGTTTAGATAAGACCCTGCTTATCGATCTTGATGGAGCTGTTAAAACGATGGAGGCTGCAGAGCAGGCAGGAATCTCAAGATATATTATGGTAAGTGCTCTGCATGCAGAAGATCGGACGCGTTGGTCAGATCAAATTAAACCATACTACGCAGCCAAACATTATGCAGATAAGCTATTGGAAGAGTCATCATTGCAATATACGATTTTGCGCCCAGGCGGGCTGTTGAATGAACCGGGTCGTGGTAAAATAACAACAGATACGGAACATGGAGAGAAAAGCATTCCGCGTGAAGATGTGGCATCCGTAATTGTAGCTGTATTAAATGCAGAGAATACTTATAGAAAAGCGATTCCTCTTGTGTCTGGAGAGCATTCGATTCAAGAAGTTGTGCAAAATATATAATGTTGCTTTGAGTAAAGCGGAGGAGGAGCTATGAAACCATCCATTCTCATAGTGGAAGACGAAGAGAAGATTGCTAGGGTGTTAGAAATTGAATTGGAGTATGAAGATTATGAGGTCTCCAAGGCAATGAGTGGTACGGAAGGGCTGGAAGCTTTTCAAAATGGTGATTTTGATCTTGTATTACTTGATATCATGTTACCGGGTCTTAGCGGGATCGAAGTCTTGCGGCGGATACGCAGTCATGACGAACACATCCCTGTCATTCTGCTGACAGCTAAGGGTTCCGTAGAAGATAAGGTCTCCGGCCTTGATCTTGGGGCGACAGATTATGTCACAAAACCTTTTCAGATTGAAGAGCTGCTTGCCCGGATCCGTGCCGCCCTCCGTTTACATAGTAAAGTTCAGAAATCAAGCATGACGGGAACAGAAGAACCAAATCAGAACCAGGAAGTATGGCTATCCGCCGGTGACCTGAAGATTAATGAAAAAACTAGAGAGGTACTGCGAGCCGAAGATGGAATAGAGCTTACTCCGCGGGAGTTTGATCTGCTGGTTTATTTACTTCGTAATCAGCGGCAAGTCCTGAACCGGGAGCAGATTCTCGAGGCAGTATGGGGGTATGATTACATGGGTGACACCAATGTGGTAGATGTTTATATCCGATATCTTCGTAAGAAAATAGATCATGGACGTTCCCCGCTGATCCATACGGTTCGCGGTGTAGGTTACGTTCTCAGGACCGAGACATGAAGCTGCGTACAACCATCTATGTATATACTTCGGTACTTTTTATTGTCTTGCTGCTGCTAATTAATGGATTTATCTATTTCATGTTTGACCGAATGTCGACAGATACCCAGATGAAAAGAGCAGAAGCAGAAGCGAACTCGATCTCAACGGGTGTGCGTAATGCAGCTGATATCGTAGCTCCGGATGATTTGCTGCGTTCCTTTGTTCCAGCAGAAGGGATGCTTAGGATGGTGAGAATGACAGGCGATAACCCGCCTGCGGTTACTTCGCTCTCGGAACAGCGCCTGGCTCAGACCACCCCTACTTTTTATCCTAATAAACATACCGAAGTATTAAAAATAGACAATGTACGTTATGTCTTTGTATCCATGCCCGTCATATGGGCCGATGGAGAAGTGGTAAACCTTCAAGTGACAGAAAGCCTCGCAAGTGTAGATAACAATCTGAAGGTGCTCCAGGTTGTACTGATTTCAGTCAGCCTGGTTGCCCTACTAGCTGTACTTGTTTCAAGCAGGCTGCTTGGAAGCATTATTATACGGCCGATATCGAGTATGACGCAGACGATGAAGATCATTGAGGATGGCGGCGGATTCAAAACCCTTGATCTGCAGAACCAGTCCAAAGACGAGCTATATGAAATGGGTGAGACTTTTAACCGGATGATGGGCAGACTTGAGCGAAATTATGAGAAACAAGAACAATTTGTTTCGAATGCTTCTCATGAACTCAAGACACCGCTGACGGTGATTGAGAGCTATGCCAGCCTACTAAAAAGGAGAGGCATGTCGCGCCCAGACCTCTTTGAAGAATCTGTCGAAGCGATTCATTCGGAAGCAATTCGGATGCGAGAGATGACAGAACAATTGCTGATGATGGCTAGACAAACAGAGTCCGGAAGCATCAACTTAGAGAAGCACGATCTAACCAGCATGGTAACCGATATGGCCCGTTCATATGGGACAGCGTATCAGAGGGAAATAAAGGTCGAAACTGCGTCATCTGAACCTTGCATTGCTTCTACCGATATCAACAAGGCGAAGCAATTGCTCGTTATTTTACTGGATAATGCCAGAAAATATAGCGAGGACTCCATCCTTATCCGTGTTCAGCCTGACGCGAGTTACATTACTATAAGTGTAACGGATTATGGGCCAGGGATTCCTGCCGATGAACTTCCCAAAGTATTTGACCGTTTTTATCGGGTAGATCAGGCAAGGTCCCGCAAACAGGGCGGAACGGGTCTTGGTTTGTCACTAGCGAGTGAGATTGCCGCACAGATTAAGGCAGAAATTCGTTTAGAAAGTACCTACGGTAAAGGCACCACTGCTTATATCCAATTTCCAACAAGTCATCTTGCCTAAATAGAAGGGTAAGATGATTTGTTTTTCTCAGAGAATTCTCATAGTTAAGCGCTATACTGAAACCAAGTGTGAAGTGTAAACAGGAAGGAGCTTTTTACAATGGATATCAAGAAAAAGCTTGGATATGCGGGGGGCGGAGCCGCCGTTTTAATCGGACTGATTCTTTTATTTGTTCAGCCATGGAATCATGCGGATTCGGTTCTGTCAGCCGAGGCAGTGGAAGAGACGGTGATAAGCCAATATCCAGGTACAGTGGAGAAGAGTTCACTTGAGAATGGGGAATACCATTTACGAATAAGTACGGATACAGGAACGTATGAGTTTACCGTGGATAGCAGCAATGGAAGCATATTATCTATTCAGCAAATTAGTAAATCAGGGGAGAAAGAACGTGCCATTCTTAGCCGGGATACAGTGAAAGAGAAGTTGCTGAGTGAAACCGGAGGCAAACTGCTCTTTTTAGAGCTGATTACGAAGGAAGACCAAGATATCTACAAAGCGAAAGTAAAGACGGATACAGAGCGTACTCTATTTGAGATTGATCCTTATACAGGAGAAGTGCTGTCGAGACAAACGGTTACCATCGATCAAGAGGATGACGAAGAAGTTGACGAAGAAGAGAAACAAAAATTTCTAGCGGAAGAAGAAGTAGAGAAGATTGCTATGGCAGAAGTGGCAGGCGAAGTAGATGATACCGAACTTCGAGGCGAAGACACAAGCCATCCCTATTATTTAGTGGAAATTGAGACGGACGATGATAAAGAAGCCGTTATTCAAATTCATGCGATCACTGGAAAAGTTCAATCGGTGACCTGGGATGACTAATTCTTAAGAAGCTCTTCTTCTTTTCTCATCGAATTCTAATCTAACTCTTTCTTTACTCTCATTTGGCAGAGGTAAGATGTATTTGTAAGCAGCAAGTGAGACGAAAGAACAAATAAGAAGAGGAGTCGATGAGATATGAAGAAATATAAACGTATTTTAGCGGGTGGAGTTCTGAGTGCGGCGCTCGTAATTGGTGGAGCAGCAGCGTATACAGGTGGAGAATCAACGGTAGAGGCTAGTCAACTATCCTCTGCACCAACATCCACATCAACTTCAACAACAAGCAAGATGATCACGGTTCAACAGGCAAAAGAAGCAGCACTTAAAGAGGTACAAGGTACCATTGATGATATTGATTTAGAGAAAGAGAACGGAAAAGTATACTACGAGGTAGAGATCGAGTCAGCTAAGGCCGATGCTACCGTTCTGATTGATGCTTATACAGGAAAAGTGCTTACTGTAAATCAAGATCTGGATTTCGAAGTGACGGCTTCAGATGCAGATGTTAAGATTTCACTTGAAAAAGCAACCCAAATTGCCTTAAAAGAACTGGATAACAGCAAAGTAATCAGCACGGAGCTTGATCTTGATGATGGACGTTATGAGTATGAAATTGAACTCGTAAATAATAAATATGAAACGGATGTTACCATTGATGCTAATACAGGAGACGTATTGTCTGTTGACACCGATATCCGTGATAACGACTAATTTAATATAGCTTCCTGCAGAAAAAAATAGGAAGAGCACTTGTCAGTAATGACAGGTGCTCTTTTGCTTTGCCGATGAACTTTGAAGTAACTTTTCCGCTGGCTAATATATGAAATTTAATAAAAAGGGGTTTCATGACAACAAAGATGTGGTATTTTGGATGGTATGGTTTATGATTTATTAGAAGCCCTATTTATTTTTCGTTCTATAAGATAGAAAGTTCGTTTTGCGGAAAGTTCGGCAGTTAGGAGAGTGTAGCCATGGCTCAAACACTACTTTTTATTTTTGCAATCCAAATTGTTTATGTCTCGGCGTATACCCTGCGCATGATTCTGACACTAAAGGGTCAAAAGTACATCGCAGCCTTGATCAGTATGGTTGAAATTGTGATTTATGTACTCGGACTGAATTTAGTGCTTAATTATTTAGACCAGATTTCGGCTCTCGTTGTATATGCACTTGGTTATGGATTAGGTATTCTGATCGGTGCTTGGATTGAAGAAAAAATCGCACTTGGTTATATAACCGTCAAGGTAATATGCGATCAGACCCGTGGTACGATTGTGACGACGCTTCGGGAAAAAGGGTATGGCGTAACTTCTTGGCTTGGGAATGGGCGAGATGGAGATCGGCTGGTAATGGAAATACTGGCGAAACGAAAAAACCAGAAAAAACTGTATGAGACGATCTTGGAACTCGATTCAAAAGCTTTTATTATTACCGTAGAACCCAAACAATTCCATGGTGGATTTTGGACGCGTTCTATCAAAAGATAGCGCTAAAAAGCAGGAGCATGCCGGTTGGCATGCTTCTTATGTTTACACATATAATAACAAACTAATTTGAAAATTAGGTTATCCATGGCAATTAATCGATGATATTATATACGTAAATGGTATGAAGCCCCTATTTTTGTGGTAATAATGGGGAAGCGAAGTTATACAATCAAGACGGTTTTTTGCCCATACATTCATGTCAAATTAAACCATTTTTTGCTCCGATCTCTTGCGTTGATTTGGTAAATATGCTATTATTAGTTCTGTCAGTTGTAATTCACATTTTGGAAAGAGACTCATTCCGAAAATGACACTTTTTCCAATATGTGAATTTTTTTCAAAGAAAATAACCATATTAATATAAGTGTAAAGGAGAATGACCAAATGCAAACAGGTACAGTTAAATGGTTTAACGCAGAAAAAGGCTTCGGTTTTATCGAAGTTGAAGGCGGAAGCGACGTTTTCGTACATTTCAGCGCAATCACAGGCGAAGGTTTCAAAACCCTCGACGAAGGACAACGCGTTGAATTCAACGTGGTACAAGGTAACCGCGGACCACAAGCAGAGAACGTAGTAAAAGTATACTAATCCGACCTGCAAGCTGCCTTTGACTGACAAGTTGAAGGCAGCTCTTGTTTTCATTCCAAAAAAGCGATACGGAGTATGCGATCGAGATTCGTTTATTCTGTAGATAGGGGGGAAGTATTCATGTACAGACGTCAAGTATCAGAGGAAATCCCCGAGGAGAACACGAAGGTCTGGTCTTGTACCAATGACGACTGCAAGGGTTGGATGCGTGATGATTTCGCGTTTGAGAGCGAGCCGCAATGCAGTTTATGTTCCTCACCGATGGATCGGGAAATGAGAATGTTGCCCGTGTTATCCAACGCAGCAAATGATTTGAAAGCAATGAAAAAAGGGTAACGAGTTAGTACCATAATCGTTTTTGCATAAGTAAGTCTTTGTAAAAATAGCAAAACTCTGTAAGTGTACCGCGATACGGCGAGGATTCTCCTTCCCATATGGCGGTTTTTTTGTGCTTTGGAAAAGGAGGATATGTGATGGATAAAGTAGGACTTGTGATGCGTAAAATTCAGTTTACGGAGGCGCAGGGACCCCGGGTTTTTGCAGACCGGTTGAAAGCAATTGGGGAAGAGCTCGGTGTAGAGATTGTATTCATCTCACCAGAGCGTCATGTGAGCGGTTATGACTGGGTTCCGGGATATGAGCATGAAAAGGGCGACCTAGTCAACTATGATATCGTTCTCGATCAGATCTATTCACAGAATATCGATCATGTCATCTATACGGTTTCCGGATTTACCTATCTGAAAATGTTTCTGAAGAACAGCGTATTATTTCCGCACAGCTTCCCTGATCCTGCTCTGACAGGGTATGAAATGATGAAGCCTTTCTACCAGATCGTGGACAAAGCGATTGTGCAGACTGATTTCCTGAAAAGGGAGATGGCCGCTCAGTATGGAGTTCATGATGTGACGGTGATTCCAATTGGTTTTGATGAAGGACTAGCCCATAAACATTATGATCCTTCTGCTGTCGTCGACAACCGGATTATGTGGATCGGACGGGATGAAGCAAACCGCCGCCCTGATCTGGTTATTGAATATGCGCATCAGAATCCGGATAAAGAAGTCTACATGGTATTTGGCGGCGAGCGCTATAAAGAAAGTATGAAGAAGTACGATATCCCAAATAACGTGAAGCTGAAGTTTGCGCTTAGCCAGGATGAAGTGTTCCAGTTGATGAATTCTTCTAAGGTATATTGGAGTTCTTCGCGTTTTGATACGTTTGCGATGCCGCTGACCGAAGCGATGGCGATGGGGAAAATGGTCGTAAAGCCAGAGCATCCTTGTTATGGACATATCAGTTCGACCCATACGTTTGGCGGAAATGAACGCAACTTCTTTGAACTGATCAATATGGCATCCGCCGCACCTCGCAAAGTATCGGAAGATAACAGGGAGTATGCGTTTGGTGCTTTTTCGAGAACGGTGATGAAGGAAGGGTATCGGGCCTTTTTTGAATCATGGCTTCGGTAATAAACGGTTATAGTTATTTTCTTGGCGCATGCCAGGTGTTATAGCGTAGCCAAATGTGATATATTAACCATAACTTTTAGAAAAGGAGGTGAGGTAGGTGAATATTGAAATGGTGAACAGCCGCTTGAGCCAGCTGCCGATGGTACTGTCTGGCATTTTCTTCAGAGGTTTCTTATCACGGGAGAAGTCTGTCCATTTTGCACTAGATAAGATTAACCATTTCGAGAAGATGCCTACCTTAACCTCAAGCGGATTGTAGTACCTATTTCCGAGTGAAGGGTCGCGGGCTTGTTCCCGCGGCTCTTTTTTGTGTGGTGAGATGCATCTTCCTACTCAGGAGGATACAAATCATGATCATCGTAAACGGACAACAATTAAAAAAATATCACGGGGCAAACCTCGTGCTAGATAATGTAACTTTTGAAGTAAAAGAAGGAGAAAAAGTAGGACTTATTGGCGTGAACGGGAGCGGAAAGTCTACTTTACTGTCCTTGATCTCCAAGATAGATAAACCGGACGCAGGTATGCTTGCGGTGAAGAAAGAGGTAAGAGTGGGATACTTGCCGCAGATTCCGGCGGAATTTGAATACCAAACAGTATATGAGGTGCTCGCCCACGGGTTCGAAGATCTATTAGAGCAAAGACAGAAAATGACTCAGTTAGAACAGCAAATGGGGAGTTCGGAAGCGGCTGCAGATGATAAGTTTCTAGCGAAGTTGCTACATCGTTATGCGGTTCTCCAGGAAGAGTATGAGCGAGAAGGTGGCTATGAGATGGATGCCAGCATCGATATGGTGGCAACCGGTCTGCAGATAGATAAAGCGATGTATGTTAGAAACTTCAACACCCTGTCAGGCGGGGAGAAGACAAGGATTGTCCTTGCTTCACAGCTGATCCGAAAGCCAGAACTGCTGCTATTAGATGAACCAACGAATCACCTGGATCTCTCTGGGGTAGAATGGCTGGAGCAGTTTTTACGAAACTATCCCGGTGCGTGTATTCTCGCATCACATGACCGTTATTTTCTGGACCGAGTGGTAAGTCAGATCATTGAGTTAGAAGATGGGGAAGCATTCTCCTATCCGGGAACGTATTCCCGTTATGTCATAGCAAAAGAAGAACGGCTCATGCAGCAGTTTGCCGAGTACCAAGAGCAGCAGAAGAGAATCAAGAAGATGAAAGAGACCATTCGTCAGCTCGAAGAGTGGGGACGAGTTGGTGGGAACGAAAAGTTCTTCCGGCGTGCCGCCTCTATTCGTAAAGCGCTTGCTCGAATAGAGCAGATGAAGAAACCAAAGCTTGTACAGAAACAAGCTGAATTTGCACTCAGACCCGATCAGCGTTCTGGACAGATCGTTCTCCTATTTGAAGCATTGACCAAGCATTATGGAGATAAGACCATCTTAGATGGAGTAGAAGGAATGATGGCTTATCAGGATAAGATTGCGCTGCTTGGCGCAAATGGATCTGGCAAGACTACTTTTCTCAAGTTGCTGTTAGGTCAAGAGATTGCGGATGCAGGATATATGGAATGGGGCGCGGGAGTTAGTGTAGGCTATCTCGCACAGCAGGAAGAGATCAAGACGCCGAAACAAACCGTACTCGCCTATTTCCGGGAGCATGCACCCATGGAAGAAGGAGAGGCGAGATCGGTGCTCGCGAGGTATATGTTCTATGGCCCGCAGGTATTCCGGGAGATCGGCAAGTTATCCGGCGGTGAGTGGTCAAGGCTCCGTCTAGCTGTTCTTGTGAACAAGAAACCAAATGTACTTCTGCTCGATGAGCCGACTAATCATCTGGACATCACCTCCCGTGAAGCACTGGAAGAAGCGCTGGACGAATACAAAGGCACCATACTTGCGATCTCTCACGATCGGTATTTTATTAATCGTATTGTGGGGAAAGTATGGTCTTTGGATTCGGGGAAGCTGAGTGCTTATCTGGGGAACTATGATGATTATGCGGTGAAGCGAAGTGAGCGGTAGTGAGAGTTTGAGGGTGTAGGTTAGAAATAAATAGAGTAGAATGCTCCCGCCCGTAAAGGGCGGGTTTTCTTGTAACTCGAACTGAGGGAGAAGGTTGCCATAAGATTCGTTGTTAGAAGACTAAGTCAGTTCAAGCTAAATGCGTTTGATCAAAACGATTGTTTGCTGACAAGGTGTTACCTGTGTCCTGTAATTTTGCAACTGATTTTCTAAGGAGTACGTAAATACGAAGAGTACAGATGAGCTATTCAAGATGTAAATTAAATTTCATTCTTAACCCTCACTTTTTGCAAATTCATGTATTATATAGCTATTTAGTTCTATATAATGGTAATTGAGAAGTTTAGATTATGTATAGAATGAATCCTTTGGATCATATTTAGTGAGACTTCTTAATTTATAACTAGGATAAAAGGTCTAATTATAGAAATGTCTATTTATAAAAATCATAATCTTGAGATAACGGAAGTGGTTTAATGGATTCTGCTATAGAATACTATCAACTGGGTAAAATCCGAACAGTTGCAGCTACTGATGCAAAGAGTTTGTACACACATTCAATTGGAGTAGCTGCAAAACAATTTGTTTGTCCAGAGTGTGGAGAGTATGTAGGCTTTGTACTCCCGACAAATAGAACCCCTCATTTTAAACATGCTAGGCAAAATGAAGTGACGAAAGAGTGTGAACGGAGGGTTAGTTCACAAAATTATAATAATTCTATCTACGAGAGATTAGGTCTTCCGTTATACCTTCGAAAATTCAGCGAAGAACAGTATGAATTGTGTATAGGCTTTTATGGACTGGATGAATCACTGATTACAGATGTTGAGATGGATAATTTAAAAGTTACTATTAAGTCTTATGATGCCAGCCGATCAGAAGTGGGAACTAACTATTTAATTAACCATACAAATTTTAAAAGTGAATCTTCTAATCTCATGAAAGTTGATTTTATATCAAGTAGATATATAGTTCACTATTCACCATCTTCAAAAGTAGTAAAAATAAAAGAAAAGTGGGGGGATTTTATAGAAGGTATACCGGATGGGGGGGCTTTATTCACATTTAACGAATATGGTGGTAGAAAAATTAGAATTAATGATGAAATAACAACACAAACAGAGTACTTATATTTATGTAGAAATGAGTTGTTAACTCAGAATTATAGTTCTATTGAAATCTCGAACAGTGGCTCTATTATATTAAGAAGAGATGAAAAGATTGAAAGTTACAAAATTTATAAAATATGCTTCAAACCTCAAAATGATCGACAGTTCTTGAAATTGATTGAATTTTGTAGAGAGCATTTTAAAGTTAGTTTACTTTTAAGTTCAGCTTCCTTAATTCCAGTTTGGCCTCCTACAGTACAAAGTGATAATCAGATTAACTGTATAAGAAGCTATAATAATTTCTTTTTATTAAAAAATTTTGATAAAGAGTTTACTGCAGTATACTCACATTATGAAAATAACCATAATCGAATAACGGGAAAATTTGTAGGAGAAGATACTAAGTTGATAGAGATTCATATCCCTACCATTGAGCTAGCATTAACTATTAGGGGGAAAAACAGTTCGATTTATGCTGTATTACGAAAAAAAGAAATGAATATAAAATGCTATAAAAATTCAATTCTTATACAAGATCTTAATGGAAATAGGCTTGAGTCTGCCCAACTATCAAATCTTCCTTATCGTAATGCAATTAATATCTACTCTGATAGCAGAAGTAGTATATTACATTTTCATAATGAGAAAGTGACGAAATATAAAATAAAAAGCGCCAAACAGCATGTAATTGAAGATTTAACCTATGGTGACAAAATAGTAGAAGTTAGTGCAGGACAATTTTACGGATTGCTAAAATTCATCGAAGAGGAAAGTATAATTAATCAGGTTAATAATGGCGACGATATCTTTAACAGATTGATTAGACTTAAAGGACCGTTTGTAAAACCTCCTTATTTTGTTAAATCTATAATAAGTCAGATTGAAGAAAGTTCACAACTTAAAATGTTACTAAAATCCTACTTGTCATTAAATAAAATTCCTATAGAAGGACTGAAAATACTAAGAAGTATTCAGAAAAACGAAGGAGGGAAATATAAATGACTTTATCAGCTAGTACTCAGTTAGCAGTTGTAGATCATTTTATTGAAAACTACTCTAGAACCGAATTTGAATTTATAATATCTTTGTTTCCTGTCTCAAAGCTGTCTGAAGAAATAAAAAGTAATGAAAGAAAATTTCGAACTTATTTAAAAGGTTTTAGACCTGATAAGTTGCCTATAAAAAGATTTCAGGAGATCTTTTATAAAAGCATATATTCGGGAAAAAATATAACATTAGCTCTTCAACTTAATAACTTGGTTAAAGGCTATACTTTGAAAATGGATAAGTTAATTTCAGACAGAATTGAACCTGCTAAAACAGTAAAAGAAAAAATCAAAAGTAATAATATAGATACTTTTACGAAATTATTAGATCTTTTAATAGAAAATAATTATGATCAATCAGATAAAATAATAGTCTACTTTAAAATGTTGAATATTGAGCTAACAGATGACCAACTTCAATATCTACATAAAAATTTTGAACAACTTTTAGTGAATAGGTCCGTTAGATTGCTAGTGGAAAAGGAAGTATCTGAAAAATACAAACAAGAGATTAAGGACTTAACATATAATCTCAAGGATGAGCTAAAAGATAAGGAGAATCAGATTAAACAGCAACAAGAAATTTTGGAACAAGTAAGGAAAGAGTATCAATCAATTATATTTACTAAAGATCGTGAATTTAAGAATAGAGAAGCAGAGTATAATCTTGATATAGAAAAAAAGGTACAGGGAAATATCAAAAGTAAGAAACGTATAAACGAACTAGAATCAAGGGAACAGAGTATGATTAACAAAATCAAGGAACAGGAAAATAAAATATCGAATATAACTTCTTTATTGGATAAAAAAGAAAGAGAAATGATACCCCAAATTGAATCGAAATGGAATACTTTAAATACTGAATTGTTAAATCAACAGGCAAATTTGAAACATACAATCAGAATATTAGAGGGGCACAAGAATAACCTTACTTTGGTAGTTGAAAAGTTAGATTATAAAAAATCGGAATTAGAAAAAGTTATATTATCGTATGAAGAAAACGGAGGAAAAGTAATATCAAATATAAAGGACTTAATGAGTAAATTTGGGTTTGAATCAACAAATATGAGAAGTCAAAATAGGGTTCATTTTATAGCTGGTAATAAATCAGAAGTAGATATAGAAACGGTGGATAGGTTCGATTTTATTGAAGATTTATCGGACAATCTGAATATAAGTGGAGTACAAGATTTTTATATTAATGATATGGCCAGGTATTTATATGCCATTTTTGTGTCAGGAATGAGCCCATTATTGATAGGATACAATACTAGGAAAATGGCTAATGCTTTATCAAATTTGTTTAATGGTTCAAATGCGGATATTATATCACTTCCTCCAGGATTCGATGATATGAACGAATTAAATCGAGTTGTGAATTCATCTATGAGCAAAGTATTACTTATTGAGAATGCTGTAGATAATATTTCTGATTTTATATACCTACCTCTATTAAAACAAAATAACGATAAATTTATTCTATTCTCTATGGAATCATCAGAACACTTAAATTTAATATCACAAAGTATTTTTAACTATATGGTACCAATAGATGTTGACTCAATTTTACAATATGTGAAAAATCCTGGTGATCTGATTAAAACTAAGACTGATATAACTGTTTTCAACTATACTATTGATGAAAATTTAGTAAGAACTAATCTAAGACATTTAAAAAAAATAGCACCTATATATTTTCTCTCCCCATCAACAAAAATTAGGTGGGCAGAAGTAATGGCAGTAATAGATTCACTTGATATAAACAAAGCCTTCTATTGCATAATAGTATTCTCACTCACAATGTTATGTAGACAAACAAAAAAGACAGAGGAGTTAAGCAAATATATCCAACAACAGAACTTAGAACCTGAAATGTTTAAATTTCTAAACTCCTTTATAGTGGATAGTATATGATTAGTAATCCTATAATTCATCATATAGCAAAAGATTTGAAAATAGTAAAAATCCCTCTTGAAACTGAAGAACAGTATTTTTCTAGAATAATTTATTCTGCTTTAGCGATGTGGATTAGATATTCAACATTAGATGAGGATATTCTTTTTCCTGAAAAGAGTAAGATAGGAGTTAGTAAAACTCACATTAGAAATCGATGCCAACCTTTCATTGATGAGATGATAAAGATGTATCCTTCAACCCGACAATGGTTTTATCCGCCTGATAAAGAATCTGATCCAGTTGGAACAGTTATGGAACGATTATGTAATGCCGGGGAATTGGTTGAAGTAGGATACAGCACCGATCTTGCACTTCCACACTATGCTTGGTGTCTAGCCAATGAAAATATGAGTATCATCAGAGGAATCAAGAATTTTGACTTGTTAGGTGTAACTGGAATATCACAGTTGGATGAATTAACTGATAATTTAGTTCTGAACCCAAGAGCAGATTTATTTAGTTTTTACAGTTTGAGCAAAAATACCGAAGATGTACTCTTAAATGAAATATTAGAAAAAATGGAATGGGTAGCTTGGAGTAATGATTTACCATACCAATTATTCAATAAATTCAGTCAAAAAAACTTTTCATATAGTTGGGACTACGAATTCAAGGAGAATGATACAGAAATAACGTTGTATCGTCATCCGTTATATTTAAAAGGTAATAAGGACTTTGGATTCGTAAAGAAGATGGACGGAAAAATATACACAAGTCAACTCAGTGAATATTTTGTTGAAACATTTGAAGTACGGAGGTACATGTATGCATTAAGACACTCTGCAGGTAATTCAGCAAAAGCTAAATATATTCAACATTCAGATGTAGATTTAGTAGAATTACATTTATATAATGGTCTACCGTCAAATGAAACAAAAATATTAGGTATTCTCGGGTGGCCTGTTCATAATATTTATGATATGCGTAAATTAGTATTTCATATTTCTGTGTGGGATTTTGTAAAGCAATTATTAAGCAATTTGAATATCAGTCTGGAGGGTTCCGCCAATGGAAAACTATAGTGTGCATGGGACACATAATGCATTGAAGCAAAAACTTATTGATTATATTCGAGCCCAGTATTTAGGTGAGAACAAATTCTTGTTAGAGGCTTGTAATGAAATGATTGAACAAGAGGGTACATTGTTTCAAAAACCTTACATTGAGGCGAATCCAGCATATCAAGTCATTACTAATGGGATACAACAAAGTAACGAAATCCCTAATAAAATAAAAAATATACTAACCGAGATGTCTGATAAAAATCTAGGTGTGTTTCCGCATCCTTTTAAACATCAAATAAAAGCTTTGGAAAGTTTTTATCGTGGTCAAGACCTATTTGTTACAACAGGAACCGGTTCAGGTAAAACGGAATGTTTCATGTGGCCAATGATCAGTAATATTGTAAATGAAGCTGCAACAAAACCAAAAACATGGCAGCATAGAGGTGTAAGAGCGTTAATGTTATATCCAATGAATGCATTGGTATCCGATCAAATTGGCCGCCTCCGTCGAATGATTGGTGATCAAAACGGCGATTTTCGAGAGGTGTTTAATAGGCTTACAGGTAATGATCAGTTACGAGTACCTCAGTTTGGCATGTACACAGGTCGAACCCCTTATCCGGGTAAATTGAATCATGATGAAGATAAGCAGCTAGCAAGAACACTAAGTGATAGTTTATTAAATAAAGAAGAAACCACAAAGCAAAAACTTCGAAAGATTGGAAAGTATCCAGCAAAATATAATCTTGAGGAATATATTAGTGGACTCACACAAGGAAAACACATCACTCATGATCATGATGCCGAATTGATAACACGACAAGAAATGCAACAATTATGCCCTGATATTCTTATTACTAATTACTCAATGCTTGAATATATGATTATACGACCTGCTGAGCAAACAATTTGGGATAGTACAAAGGATTGGCTTAATCAAGATGAAGATAATAAATTGCTTATCGTAATCGATGAAGCACATATGTATCGGGGTGCATCTGGTGGTGAAGTAGCCCTATTAATTAGGAGATTACTTCATAAGCTAGGTATTACAAGGAATAAAGTTAGGTTTATATTAACCAGTGCGAGTGTACCTTCTGAAGGGGAAAAATACATAACTGAGTTTGCCAATAATTTGACTGCTCAGGATGCCCAACAATCTACATTCGATATTATTTATGGAGAACAACAGGAATTGAATTTAGTGGATTCTATAGATTTGTCTGCGGAGATTCTTACTCAATGTGATATATCGACTTTTCTTGGAGATGAGAATAGCAAGCTTTTGGCTATAGAACGATTCGCTAAAGTAGTTTATACATCAGAAAATATTAAATTCCATAATTATCAAGATTCCCAACAATGGCTATATGAATATTTAATTAATTGTAAGCCTATGAATTTAATCTTGAAGGCTTGCAGAGGAAAAGCGATATCTTATGCTGAATTATCTAGATCTACATTTCCAGAGAGCGAGGTAGAAAAGGCTAGTAGAGCAACTGAGGTTCTACTAGCATTAGCTCCGCTAGCCAAGAACAAAGATGGACAAATATTATTTCCAGCCAGACTTCATATGATGTTTAGAGGGCTTCAAGGGATTTACGTATGTAGTAATCCCGATTGTTGTGCTGCTCATTCTGATGATGACTACAGACTTGGGAAATTATATTTTGGTAATGTCCGTGATACGTGTGACTGTTGCGGTAGCAGGGTTTATGAGTTATTAAATGATCGTCGATGTGGTGCTCTATTCTTAAAGGGATATATGTATCAAAAATCATCTAATACCAAAGATTTTGTGTGGAATTCAATAGGAGAAATCTATGATGAGAGTTATAAAGAAGTCCACTTCTACATAATACCTGGACAGAATTATAAAAAGACGACTAATGAAACAAAAGTTGGGTGGTTGCATGCAGCGACTGGATTGCTTTTTACCGATGATACTCATGCCAATAAGAAAGGATTCCTTCACGTAGCATATAATGCAAAAGAATTAAAAGGTAAACCAGGGCAGTTAACCTATGATACTTGTCCTAAATGTAGCAAATCAAAGTTAAAACCTTCGGATTTTATAACAAAAGGAAATGAATCTTTTTATAATTTGGTTTCTGAACAACTGATTATTCAACCACCTACGATTTTTGATCAAAAGCTAATTGAAAAATTACCTAATGCTGGACGGAAAGTTCTTTTGTTTTCTGATAGCAGACAAAGAGCTGCTGGACTCGCTAAAGACCTTACAAGGGCGGCAGATGATGAAGCGGTTAGAAAAGCTATGGTGATTGCTGTACAGAAACTTGAAAAATGGGCAGTTGAAAGGAACAAACAGCCTACTATAAATTTATTATATGTAGCCTTTTTAGAGGTTGCAGTTACTCACAACCTTCATTTGTTCTATGGGGATCAGAAGACAAGTCTTGTGGGTGATATGAAAAAAGTAAAACAAAAAATAGAGCGAAACAAACGACATAACAGAGAATTAAATTATGAGTCACTTAAAATAGATTTTAATACAACTCCGGGTCTATATGACGAACAATTATTAAAGTTAATGTGTAGTAGTTATCGTTCGTTAAGTGATATCGGTCTGTGTTACATAAAACCATGTAGCGAAGATAAATTGATTGAAGTAGAAGATGAGCTAGGTGATTATAATATTAATCTCTCTACTGAAGAGTTTGAGAAATTGTTTTCTTCTTGGGCGAATTATGTTATGAAAGATAGTTATGCATTAGGAGATACTATTAGTGATGAAGTCAGAGAAAACGCCCGTCCGACGAGCTACGGAAGGTTTGGAATCTCTAGTGATGCTAAACTTCCTAGTGGGATAAGAAAAATACTCACCGAGCAAGGATTTACAAATGAAGAAGTAAGCATTATTCATAAGTGCATGCTTAAATATACTGCCACACCGCAAGGTAACCAAAATAGTTATTTGAATTTAAACACCATGATGCTGACTTATAACAATAAGCAACAATGGTATCATTGCGAAAAATGTGCTGGTGTTTTTGCTCTAACGTTATGGGGGAAATGTGCGCATTGTGGTGATTCCCATGTAACTCTTATGACAGAAAGGGACTTCCAGCGCTTTGATTTTTGGCGGAAACCTGTATTAGAAGTTATAGACTCGTCGAGTCTTAAATCTATAACAAGTATTAACACAGAGGAGCATACAGCTCAGTTATCTCATAAGGATCAACGTCAGAAGATGTGGTCGACTACAGAAGATTATGAGATGAGATTTCAGGATGTTCAGATTAATGATGATACGCCTGTAGATATACTGAGCTGTACTACAACAATGGAAGTGGGTATCGACATTGGCTCTTTAACAGCTGTCGGATTAAGAAATATTCCTCCTATGCGCGAGAATTATCAGCAACGTGCAGGACGAGCGGGTAGACGAAGTTCGGCAATATCTACCATTGTTACTTATACTGATAATGGCCCACATGACAGTTATTATTTTAGCCATCCACAAGAAATAATAGCTGGTAAAGTAAGAAAGCCATGGATTGACGTAAAAAATCCAAAACTGATAGCTCGACATATGAATATGATTATTCTAACTGATTTCATGATGGAAATTCATGAAGGTATGGATAAAGTCGGAATCGAGACTTTCTATAATCAATATTACTCCGGTTTTTGCACTTTCTTGGAAGAGTATAACAAAAAGGAAGACGAATTGAAGGTGATATTGCCAGACCTTAAGCTAGTTCATTTGACTAATGTTAAGTATTCATTGAAATTTCTATTGGATGGAATTCAGTTAAAGGTTAAGGAAAAGGCAATTGACTATATTAATGAAAGAGATGAACAAAAGTCTCTTCTTGATGTGATGTATGAAGAAAGCGTCCTACCAACATATTCCTTCCCTAAAAATGTAGTTGGATTTTATATTGAAGATAAAGATGGGAAGATTGATCAAAAACCTGAACGGGCTCTGGATATGGCTATTAGTGAGTATGCACCAGGCCGAACCCTTGTTGTAAATAAGAAAACGTACAAGTCTGGTGGCATTTATAATTTCCATTCTAAATTTCGGGTTGGTCAGTATGAGAAACCCGCTAAGAGTTATTTTGAAAATGCCGAATATGTTAAACAGTTATATTATTGTAGAAACGAATCTTGTGGATGGTTTGGAATAGATAAACCAGAAGAGAACGAATGTCCTTTTTGTAAACAACATAACATAGATGTTCAGCATATGTTAAAACCATGGGGATTCGCTCCAGTTAGTGCAAAGAGTATTCCAGAGTCGGAAGCAGAGAATGAAATATCTTATGCGGAAGCTCCTTGTTATTCTGCTACTCCTACTCAGGATGACATGTGCAGAACAGATTATAAATATATAAAAGTAGCAGAACGTTCAGATCAAACACTCATTATTTTAAACAAGGGACCGAATGGAAAGGGATTTAAAGTTTGTAAAGATTGTGGAGCAGCTGTAACTGGTGACGAAGATATGAAGGGAATTGGAAGGCCTTATAACCATCCCCGTTCAAAAAAGAAGTGTTATCATAATGACGTAGAGCACGTAGTACTCGGACACAATCTCAACACAGATATGGTTATACTTGAGTTTACTTTAGACAATAAGCAGGTGAACACAAACATCAGTGATTTGTGGATTAAAACAGCGGCCATGACTTTATCTGAAGCTATAGTACTAGCAGCAGGAAGATTACTAGATGTTGAATTTAATGAAATAAAAAGCGGTTACCGTTTAAGGTACTCTCCTGAGAATACCTACGTAGATATCTATCTGTTTGACAGCTTGTCTAGTGGTGCAGGCTATAGTTCAGAAATTGCTAATCATATTAATGAACTTTTGGATTACACAGAGCGAGTATTGGAAGAGTGTACGTGTACTTCGTCATGTCATCAATGTCTAAATCATTTTTGGAATCAACGAAATCAAAATGGCATGGATCGCCATACTGCACTACAGCTTCTTAGATACGGACAATTTGGTAAGGTTGAGAGAGAATATGAGTTAAACGAGCAATTAGAAATATTTAAACCTATAAAAGATTTGATAGAACTGAATGGAATTCATGTTGAAAGTACTAATAATAAACTGGTTGTAAGAAATGACTATGATTTAAGGGAAGTTTACATTTACCCTTCAATGTGGAATAAAAATAATAGAAACATTCCTAAAAATACAGTGGGAATATCTGATCGGTTGATTTATCGAGCATTACCTGAAGCCTATTTTCAACTGATGAGTAGTGACAAATCTTCTTCTAAACTTCATAGTTAGAAATAAACTCTCAACATTATTTTTTTAAAGTGCTTAAATCAATTGAATAGAGAATCCAATTCTGATAATGAGTGCAGAACAATATTTGTCAAATAGTCAGTGAGATATTTTATCTAAAATATTTCACTGACTATTTCGTTGTAAGAATTAGTTTTCACAAAAGGCATATTTTAACTGAATAGACTTGGAGGTCATCATGCTACCAGAAGCACTTTCTAATATTTTTCGAGCCAAACAAAAATCATATAAAATGGTCCTTATCTTATCCATTATTGAATTTTATGAGAAAACTCACTCGTATCGGGCTTTAATAGATCAAATAGCTCAGAATTTCTTGGCGCACTATCAAAAAGAGAGCGAAGCAGGAAATACGGTAGATACTCCACCAGAACAGAAAGCTTCTGGGTGGAATGATTTCACGTTATCCCAAACAAAGGGACTGCTAAAAACACCAATTGAGGCCCTATCAGCCGTACTCAATTTCGATCAGGCTAATCAGACTCTCACCTTGGCCAATCCAGAATGGTTCAACGAAGAGACACTTAAGGAGCTAAAAGAATACGCCATGGAAGAGCTGAATAATTACAATAAGAAACTTGAATTAAGTAGAAATCTTCCTTCTTTTTCTTTACAAGCTGCCTTATCTCAAGTAATGAACACGTATCTCCAAGCCAAAACAGAACCTTTTGCTCAGCACCCTTTAGGCACACTAGTAAGGAACACGATTCCAAATCAGTTGGTGGATCTGCTCTCTTTAGATGAACATTACAAAATTCAAGGTTCCATTGGACAAGGTAACTGGGCAAGTATCCCTTGGATTGTACTCATGGACAAACGAATTACACAGACGACACAAAAGGGAGAATACATCGTGTATTTGTTCTCCGATGATATGCAGTCAGTGTATCTTACTCTGGCTCAAGGAGTTACAGAACCATTAAAAGAGGGAAGAACTAAAGGATACGAATATCTCAAAAAGAAAACGGAAGAAATCCGTAGCTTGATCCCATTAGAAGGACTACATAAAGATGAGAATATCTTTCTCACAGATAGAAGTGGTCTAGGCCGAGATTACCAAGTTTCTACGGTAGCTTATATCAAATACGAAAGGGATGCTTTACCGGAGGATGACGAGCTTATACAGGACCTTCAGAACTTAGTTTCTAACTATAATCAATATGTAGATATCGTACTTCATAGTAGAGAAGAACTTACTTCAGATAAGGAGCCAAATCCGGTGACATTAACAGTCAAAGAACAACTGGAACAAGCAAAAAGGTATATTCACCATAAGGGGTTCCTTTATCCAGATGGTCTCATGGAGAACTTCTACTTGTCTCTCAAGTCGAAGCCTTTTGTTATCCTAGCGGGTGTATCGGGTACAGGGAAAACGAAGCTGGTAAAGCTTTTTGCTGAAGCATTAGGTGCTACGATGGATAACGGACAATTTACTTTGATTCCCGTAAGACCGGACTGGAGTGATCCATCTGATCTCTTAGGTTACAAAGACCTTGCGGGCGTATTTAGACCCGGAAGATTAACAGAAGTGCTGGTAGAAGCATTGAAGCCGGAGAATAAGGACAAGCCTTATTTTATATGCCTAGATGAGATGAACTTGGCACGAGTAGAGTATTATTTTAGTGATATTCTAAGTGTCATGGAAACCCAAGAATGGAACGGTGACCGTATTATTACTTCTCCCCTAATTGGGTCCGAGTCATTAAGAGAGGAAGACCGGCCATTGTATGGCGGTGTATCTCTACCAGATAACGTGTACGTTATTGGAACGGTTAATATGGATGAAACGACACATCCGTTCAGCAAAAAGGTGTTGGATCGCGCCAACACGATTGAGTTCAATTACATTAATCTTCAGCAATATCCTGATTATGATGAGGAAGAAGTATTTTCATCTTCTGGGGCAAATAATCTGTTTCTGAGAAGTGATTATTTACAGTTATCTGATGTGTACAGTACATACCAAGAACTGGTGCATTCAACAACGGAAAAGCTTGTTCGAATCAACGATATTCTCGAAGAAATTCATTCCCATGTCGGCTTCCGTATTCGTGACTCCATTTGTTTTTATATGGTGTATAATCAGCGATTTGATCTGATGCCACATGATAAGGCTTTTGACGGACAACTTCTTCAAAAGATATTACCAAGAATTCAGGGAAGCAGCTTATCTGTAAAAAGAGTGTTGTTGCAGCTGATGCAGGAAGCTCTAGGTAAGTCTATCCCAATTAAGGATCTGCTAGATGATGCTTCCGAATTGTATGGGAAATACGGCAGAAAGCAGCAGGATGTAGACGTGAAATATCCGCAATCTGCACGAAAGATTGCCTTTATGTTACGGAGGTTAGAAGAAGATGGATTCACCTCATACTGGCTTTCTTAATCAAAGTGTAGAGCTCGTTCGAATAGAGACCAATCTTTTTAACCTATATATCCAGGGAAAGCCGTATCATCCTACTGTAGAATCTCTACAACTCCATCGTAAGGATACAGGAGCATGGATAGATTCGAACACCCTGCAGATAGAGATCCTATCGGATGAGCTTGTACTAGAGAATATGTATGTTTTTTCACCTGAACAGGGGCAGCTGATTCTTTGGAAGACAGGGGAAAAAAGCTACCCTTTATTCTATGAAACGCAGTCATATGAACTTGTCATAGAGAAAAAGCAAACAGCAGAACTTACTTTTCATCATAACAATGTTTATATTCGTCAGGCCATAAAGCCACTAGGCCGTTCGATTCTTTCTGGAATTCTGAATTTTCAGAATGAGGTAGGACTTACAGAGCTAGAACTTCAATACCGAGGACGACCGTTATTCCAGCTGCAACTCGAAATCTATCCCTCTAAGATGGATTACAAAAGAGATTACCAGATGATCTTAAGTGATATTAATCGGCAGATATATAATTTGTCTTTTGATTTTTTAAGGAAAACCTATCATCTAACGGGGTTAAAAGAGACACATAATCAGAGTCTTACAGAATTTTTCACAATCTTACAGTATGTTTTTGATCAGCTTAAACAAGCAGTGGAACGGATTCATATTAATCCTCATTATAGGCTGGAAAGAGAACCAAGAGTGGTCGATGCGTCAAAAGTAAAGAAAGCCGGCAAAGAGAATATAGCCTACATAACAAAACGTCCACATCTCCTTACACATCATGAGCAGCATGGTTTTATTCCGCATCAAGGGAGGCGGTTATACCCAACACATGCCCTCGAAACGAAACGTCATGCTGAGTATGATACGATGGAGAATCGTTTTGTTAGATGGGTATTAATGCGAGTATCTAAGAAGCTGAAACAGATGAAGATGAAACTCGCCGTATCAGGGAAACTCCAGGACCCTTTGTTGGATAAGAAAATGACATCCATGCAGAATCAGTTACAACGGATTTTACAACTGGATTTTCTGAAGAATGTGGGGGAAATGAAACAACTCTCCGTTACGCTAGTGCTGCAGATGGCACCAGGATATAGAGAGGTATATCGAAGTTACTTGATGCTCATGAAAGGGCTCACGGTACACAGTGATCTATTCCGATTGTCTATGAAGGACTTAGCGCAACTGTATGAATATTGGTGCTTCCTGAAGATTAACGAGCTTCTAGCTCGCAAATATGAATTGTTAAAACAAGATATCATCAAGGTTAATCGTACAGGTATGTTTTTTACGCTGGATAAATCGCAAGCAGCCAAAATGGTGTACCGTAATCAGAAAACGGGAGAAGTTTTTACGCTGTACTATAATGCTTTACCGCGTGGTGATCGCAGTGCAACCCTTGGTCAAAAGCCAGATAATGTGTTAACCCTGAAAAAGAATGAGTCTGCTATGGAGTACAAATATATCTTTGATGCAAAGTATCGGATTAACCCTGCCTATGAAGGATCTTATTACTATCAGAAGTACAAGCAGCCTGGGCCTGAAGAGGATGATATTAATACAATGCATAGGTATAGAGATGCGATTGTGTATGCTGATGGGGGACAAGAACTAGAGCGAAGTATGTTTGGAGCTTACGTGCTATTTCCATATCATGACGAAAAAACGTATCGTGAACATAAATTTTATAAAAGCATTGAGCTAGTTAACGTTGGTGCGTTTCCCTTTTTACCAAACTCTACGGAGTTAATGGATGCATTTTTGGATGAAATTATTATGGATAGTCCAGAAAAAGCATATGAGCGATCAACGCGTCCTCGCGGGACGGAAAGTTATTATCAGAATAAGTTATCCGGTAAAAATGTTCTGGTAGGATCGTTAAGAGAGGTTGCTCAATTAGAAAGTGCATTACAGTATCATTACTATCATCTACCCCTTGAAAATATATCCGACCATAAGATTCTTACACAAATTGAGTACGTTGCTCTTTATCAGTCGAAAGGGAAATTCGCAGGCACGGGTGAAACGGGAATTCATTGGTATGGCAAGGTAAAGGACTGGAAAGTCGTACGGAGAGGTGAGTTGAAGGAACGACCTGCAAGAAGGGGAACGGAAGATAAGCTTTATGTGAAGTTATCCATCGAAAAATGGATGAAACGAGAAGAACCAATTATCTCGGGTGGTCTAGGTATCTATCGATTGCTTTACACATCCAAATACATTTTCGATCGTGCAAAGGAAATTGCTGAACTCAAGCTAGAGACGGAAGAGCAACTGAGTGAATGGCGGGAATTGCGGCGTAAAGGCAAGGTTAAAGTAGATTTGGATCACTCTCAGGTCGATTTGGCACATCAAGTCAAAGAAATTCGAAATGATATTGATTAAAAGTGATTTCCGTTCAAATTTCGAATTCTCATTAATAGAAAATCAATAACGAAGCGAACGTCTAGTTAGGTTCTTTATAGTTAAAAACAAAAATAGCGACCTTCCCACAAGGGATCAGTCGCTATTTCTTTTATGTCTTTTATGGAGTTGTTGTCTCCGCTGGCATTTGCTGTTCAACTGCGTTATCTAGTACATCCTGCGGAATTTTAATGCTTTCTGTCTTGTTGTAATCGGTGAGTGAGCTGTCCATCTTCATTATAATCGAGAGTGCCTGACCATCCATGTCCATATCCATAGTCATGGAATAGACGAGATCTTTTGGATAGTAGGTCTCTTTATCTACACTATAGGAAATGTCCATGGTTTTAATGCTCATTTGCTGCATCATGGCCGCCATTTGCGGATCGGTAGCACCGCTTTGGGACAACATGGTTGTAGCAAGTTCTTTGACTTTGTCACCGGAAAGTTTAGCTTTCAGCCAGTAGACATCTCCTTCTTCTTCAACTTTCAGATCGCTTGCGATACTATTCAGTTGTTCGAATTGGGAACCTGTATTGGATTGAGTCTTCATCTGTTCCAGCAAGGGAGCGGTTGCTTCCTCTGGCAGAGTGACCCAAGTATCTTCCACCTGTGTGTAAACTCCGTCTTCCGTAATATACTGCTTCATCTCCTGTGTTCCCTCTTGCCCCGGCAGGGAGGTTTTGATTTCTTGATAAGCAGCAATCGGGTTTAACACCAAATCTGTTTTCATCTCCATATTCACATCTTGCTTTTGTTCTTCTCCCTCCATGGTAACCGTGAGGTTTTGCTCAATTTTGCTATCCATAGAGTAACTCTTAATCTCTTTGCTTGCTTCGGTAATCCGTGTGAGTAATTCTTCTGCTGTAGGGGTTTGTTGTTCCGCATTATTTACGTCTTCGTTGTTACCTGAAGTCTGTTCGTTTGCTGTTGGAGCTCCTTCTGTTGTACCTCCTGTGCTCAGCTCGGCATCGTTATTACCACAAGCTGCAAGTACGAGGACAAGAACGATCCCCATCATAAATACATTCCATTTTTTCAAAAGAAAATACCTCCCAGTTAAAGTTATTACTCATTACCCAAATTTCATGGAAATGAATTAAAAATCAGGAAATAAATAAATAATATAGGTAAATAACAGAAAAACCAGCCCATTACAAGCTTTGTATAGGACTGGCTAAAAGATGATAAATCTATGTTTTTACATAAAGAACGGCAGTTCATTAACGCCCGCCACACGAGCAAATGTGAACAGTTGACCCTTATGATGGATTTCATGGTCAAGAGCTCTAGTCAGGATAGCAAAGCCGGGTGCTGTTTGTCCGAACAAAGCAATTTCTTGTTGCAGCTGCTCTTCGGAAATAGAAGCGAGCAGGGAGGATGTAGATTCCGTATAACGATGAACGAGGTTACGTACATCTTCCATCGTATCCCACTCATTTTTCGTTTGTGGAGGAGTGAATTCGCCGCGAATCACGGTGTTTGCAAACATCTCCATCGCTCCAGCAATATGAAGTGCGAGTTCTCCATAACTCATGCTGCCATCCCATGGTTTATACTCAGCAAGTCCTTCTTGATTAAGATCAACGAGTTTATGTAGTACTTCACGGTGTGTGTTCCACCGACTGATAAAGCTTTGCATTTCTAACATATAAATAATCCTCCTGTATAATCGTAATGAGTTCTTTAAAATGGTAACGAAAAGAAAGAAGGAATGCAAATAAAGGGGATACTGTACCCGTATTAGAGACCATCCTAATAGGAATGAGAGACGAGATAAATACTTGCAAGAATGATGAGGTAAATGGTTCAATAATGAGAGATGTGCATGCTTTTTTGGTTAAAGAACAAGACAACAGGGAGTGTATACAGATGAAACGAGTAATTATTGATACGGATACGGCAGGAGACGATACGATAGCGATCCTGACAGCACTTCATTATTTTCAGGTGGAAGGAATCACAATCACTGGGGGAAATGTAGAGTTCAATCAGGAAGTGGAGAATGCATTATATACCGTACAAGTAGCTGGAAAAGGGGGACAAGTTCCCGTATATAAAGGGATCGAGCGCCCCATGCTTACCCTTGGAACAGCTCAGCACCGTTATGTAGATGATGTACACGGTGATGATGGCATGGGCGGAGCTCATTTTCCAAAAGCAGCTCAGCGTCCGGAAACAAAACATGCGGTAGATTATATCATTGAGACGGTACATGCTAATCCTGGAGAAATTCACATTCTGGCGATTGCACCGCTTACGAACATTGCAATGGCAATTCAAAAAGATCCTACCATTATTCCGCTTATCCCTCATATCTATATTATGGGCGGGGCGAATAATGCGCTTGGTAATATCACGCCTGCAGCAGAATATAACTTCTATACCGATCCGGAAGCAGCGCGAATTGTGCTCCACTCCGGCATCCCCATGACGATGGTTGGCTGGGAGATGTGTACTCGTTACTCGGTAATGGATGATGCGGACCATGAAGAAATTGCAGCACTGGGTACAAAAGGATCCCAATTCTTCATCGATATTAATAAGGTAGTTATGCAGTTTAATAAAGAGGTACATAAACTTCCGGGTACAACACATCCCGATACGCTTCTCATGGCGGTTGCTGCGGATGAATCGATTATGACGAAGTCTGGCACGTATTTCGTCGATGTAGAAGCAACAGGGCAATATACTAGAGGATACAGCGTGGTTGATATCAATGGTCGTCTGGGGCAAACACCAAATGTACGTGTATGTGAAGATGTGAACCGTGAGGCATTTAAACAGATGTTGATCGACGTGTTATCGGCTATCAACTAATAGATAAGTAACTAAGAGGCACTCCCATTCGTAGGGGGGCCTCTTTTGTATGCATTGACCTATAATCTCACTTGGATGTACAGGCTGCGGCTATGGTACATTAGTAAGGTACATACGGATGAAATATTGCGTGAATAAGGAGGAAGCGATGGTATTTTACTTTACGGCATTTCTTGTTATTCTGCTTGATCAGCTTAGTAAATGGTGGGTACGTGACAATATAGCGATATCTGAAGTCATTCCTGTAAGAGGGATCATCTATGAACTCCAACATTACGAGAATTCTGGTATGGCGTTCAGTTTATTTCAGGGTTATGCTCGTTTATTTGGCGTAGTTGCTGTCATCTTTATCTGTCTTATTCTTTATTATAGGTACACAGGGGAAATTCAGGGCCGCATTTCGAATGCAGGAGCGGGATTTCTAGTTGGCGGTGCAGCGGGGAATATGATCGACAGGTTCTGGCATGGTACGGTAACGGATTTTTTGGTCTTCTCCGAAGGCGGAGGTATTATGAATATTGCGGATCTGGCTCTAAATGTAGGAATCATTCTCTACATTATAGGAATCATTTTGAATTATTTTTCTTCTCAGCAAAAGAAAAGGAATTTTCCGTAACGTTTTTTTGAAAAGCATATAATTTTCCTATGACAAAATTGACAGATTGGGTGTATAATTTAACATTGTGTGAACATTGTCACAAAGTATCTATACAATGGTCATGAATTTTCGTAGGAGGATTTTATTACATCATGAAGAAATGGGAATTTTTTAAACAACTTACCCGGATATTTTCGATAACGGTTATGATTGTTCCCGTGATTCTCGGAACGGTAGCTGCTTATGCAGTGACGAAAGAGTTTCATTGGTTTTTATTTTTAGTTACACTGGTGGGGGCCGTATCGGCTCATATTTTCTCTAATCTCATTAATGATCTATGGGATTACCGCAATGGGGCGGATACCAAAGCAGTTGAGCTAGAAGGTGACATTGCTACGCATTCCGCGATCCTTACATCAGGTAAAATATCGGAAAAACGTCTTGCAAGTATTACGTGGGGATTCTTGCTGCTTGCAGCTGTGTGCGGTCTTGTGCTCACAATGATCTGCGGCTGGCCTATTCTGGTTTTGGCTATAGTAGGCGCTTTGCTTGCGTATTTCTATGTAGCACCACCGCTTAAGTTGGGTTACCGAGGAAAAGGGTATGGTGAGATGGCGATCTTTATCTCCTTCGGCGTTCTGCCTGTGCTCGGAGCTTACTATGTACAGACGGGCGAATTCCATCTTACACCACTGCTATTGTCATTCCCGATCGGGATGCTCACTACGATGCTGCTATATAATCACCATTTCTTACACAGACATGCGGATGCGGCAGCTGGTAAGAATACCTTGGTTGTGGTGTGGGGAGAAGAGAAGGGGCTGCGCGCATCAAAATTCATGACTGCCCTTGCTTATGTATTTGTGATTATCGCCGTTGCATTTGATGCACTGCCGTTATACGGACTTATTGCTATCATTTCTGTCATCCCACTTTATAAAGTTTATAAAACACTGAGTGATAAAGAAAATCCTACCGAAGCGTATTTACCTCTATTTGGAGCTTCACAGCAGTCTTCTGTGTTATGTGGACTGATGATGGTGATCGCGATATTCATTCAGATTTGGACAAAGTAATAGCCAGGTTATAATTGTAAAGAAGGTTATCTCCAAGGGTTCATCTCCTTGCTGAGATAGCCTTTTTTTATTTTATCTCAAGCATTTTCGCATAAAAAAATACAATAAAATGTTTAATTTTGTGTGATTGGTGTTAATAAGAATCAATACTATGTTTAAGTGCCATGTGAAACGTTTTCGCTAAACAGGCGCAGAAACACTTTTTTTTACATAAGAAATGTAAGCGGTTTTATACACATCATGAGGAGGGGGCTACCATGGGATTGAGTATGTTCAAACGTTGTAAGCTGCTTTTACTGATCGGAGGAGCCGTGCTGACACTGAGCGCATGCAGTACCAGTGGAGCATCGGACAAGATTCAGCTGGAGTTTTTTCAGAATAAACCAGAGGCGAAGGAATCCTTCGATAAACTGGTTCAAAAATTCAACAGTGAACAATCCAAGATTGAGGTAACACAAGTGAATCCGCCAGATGCGGAGACGGTACTCAAGACGAGACTTGTCAAAAATGATATCCCTGACATCATAGCGCTTGGAGCGACGGATACATTCTCAGTCCTCTCCCAAAGCCATATTTTTATGGAACAAACCGATCAGGAGATGATCGATCTCATTAATCCGAGTTATCTAAAAATGGTAACGGATACAAGCGGTATGGATCAGCTTACCGGTATCCCATATGCAACCAATGCGAACGGCATTATGTATAACAAAACGCTTTTCAAAAAAATGGGACTAGACGTTCCGAAGACATGGGACGAGCTGCTCGAAACTGCGAAAAAGATTAAGGATGCAGGCGAAATTCCATTTTACCTAACCTATAAAGATGATTGGCAATCCAGTCTTTCCTTCAATGCGTTAGCTCTGAATCTAGAAGGTATTGATTTTTATATCGATCGTAGAGAAGACAAAACAACTTTCCAGGAAAGATATAGAGAAATCGCTGAGAAACAGCTGGCCATTCTAGATTATGGACATAGTGATAACTTTGGTAAAACGTATGCGGATGGCAATCGTGCTTTTGCGAATGGCGAAGCCTATATGTACATACAAGGAACATGGGCAATACCGGAGATCAGGAAAGCGAATCCGGATATTGAAATTGGATTTTTTGCTTTTCCGACAAGTAATAACCCAGAAGAAATCAATCTTGTTAACGGAATTGATACACTCCTGACCGTATCCAATGATACGGAATATAAAGAGGAATCGGAGGCGTTTATTAAGTTCCTGCTTCGCGAAGACAACATTAAACAGTACATTACGGAACAGAATCTATTTGCTGCTGTAGAGGGTATTGAGCAGAATGACCCAAGTGTGGCTGGTCTCATTCCTTACATAGAACAGGGGCGAGTTACAGACTTTGCCGATCATTATATTCCTTCAGCAGTACAGCTGAACTCCATCGTACAGGAGTTTTTGCAAAATGGAGATATTGACGCGTATCTAGCCAAACTCGATAAGGACTGGGATAAGGTAGCGAATCGGAGATAACACATCAAGAGAATGACGAGAGGACGGGCTTTTTAAGTAAGGAGCAAAAAGGCCCTCTCTCCACTAAGGAGGATGGAAGATGAAGAACCGGCTCACTCCGTATTACTGGATGACACTGCCTGCTGTGGTACTTTTCTTTATATTCATGACTTTGCCTGCATTGCAGGGCCTATACTACTCGTTTACCAATTGGAACGGTTTCGGAAATACATACGATTTTATTGGTTTCAAAAACTACGTTAACCTGTTCCAGGACAGCAATATTGGGAATGCTTACTGGTTTACCATCCGGTTTGCTGTGGTTGCTACGATTTTTATTAATGTCATCAGTTTACTTATTGCGCTTGGCCTTAATGCCAAGATTAAATTTCGTAACTTTTTTCGTGCAGTCTACTTCTTACCGAATATTCTGAGCATTCTAATTGTCGGATATATTTTCAACTATCTTTTCTCTAACGTGTTTCCATTATGGGGAGAAAGCCTGGGGCTTACGGCGCTGACAACGAACATTCTGGGCAGCCAGGACCTAGCTTGGGTCGGAGTCGTTACCGTTGCCATTTGGCAGGGGATTGCTTTTAATACCATTCTTTATCTAGCGGGTCTACAGACCATCCCAACAGATTTATATGAAGCTTCACAACTAGATGGAGCTGGAAAATGGCGCGAATTCTGGAGCATTACTTTTCCGCTGATCGCCCCGTTTTTTACGATTAATATGGTGCTTGCGATGAAGAATTCGCTTATGGTCTTTGACCTTGTTGTTGCCATGACCAATGGCGGTCCTGGTCGAGCAACGCAGTCAATTGCTCACCTGATCTATACAGGTGGATTTGAAGGTGGGGAATTTGCTTATCAATCAGCCAATGCCATCATTTACTTTATTCTGATTGCCTTTATCTCGATCATACAACTACGATTCCTGCAGAGAAGGGAGAGTGACGTGTAATGAAGAAACCTCGTAATCGTACCAACTGGATCGTCATGACCCTGATCGTACTCGGGACCATCGTTGTGCTGTTTCCACTTTATATGACTGTTACCATCGCACTCAAAAATCCAGAACAGATGCGTCAGTCCATCTTCGCTTTTCCTACGGATATTCAGTGGGGGAACTTCTCGAAAGCGATCGAGATGACAGGATTCTTTCGAGCACTTGGTAACAGTGCCGTGGTTACAACAGCAACCGTCATTCTAACTTTGCTGACCAACTCACTGGTCGCTTATGCGATTGCAAGAAATATGAATCATAAATTTTTTAAAGGATTATACTTTTACTTTGTCAGTGCGATGTTTATTCCCTTCCAAATCATTATGCTGCCTGTCGTTAAATTGGCGTCCGGTCTGCATATGACGAATTTGGTGGGTCTCATCTTTCTGCATACCGTATATGGACTTGCCTTTAATATCTTTATCTATGTGGCCTATATTCGTTCGATCCCCATGGCACTGGAAGAAGCAGCAAAAGTGGATGGAGCAACGACTTGGGGAACATTCTGGCGGATCATCTTCCCGTTGCTTGCTCCTATGAGTGCTACCGTCGGGATTCTAACGTGCTTGTCGACGTATAATGACTTCCTGTTGCCGCTGATTATGATTAGTGATCAGACACAGTATACACTGCCGCTTGTGCAGTATATTTTCCAAGGACAGTTTAACACCGACTTTAATCTGGCCTTCGCTTCTTATCTCATGGCGATGCTGCCAATGATCATCATCTACATTTTTGCTCAGAAGTGGATTATTAACGGCGTGACTCAGGGGTCTATCAAAGCGTAATACGCTATAAAAATAAGAACGTCTTGTATTTCCTAATAGAGGGAGTACAGGGCGTTTTTTTGTTGAAAAAGGGAAGATCCATGCTAGTAGGTTATTCAACTTTTTATACCTTTATATTGACTAAGTGGGGGCACTTCGTTAGACTAGGAATATCATTTCGACCATGAATTTACATGTAGCGGCAGAGGGATCATTTCATCCTTCTTGTGGCTGCTTCTTGTTGTTTAAGGGTCTGTAATGAACTAAGAAGTGAACGCCCGCAAGGTCTTTACTTCCTCGTTGTTGTCGTCTAATTCATAGCTGGGAACTATAAATAATGACAGGTGGAAACAGAAAATGAGTCAATCTAATTACCGTGTATTGCTGTACTATAAATTTATCAAAATTGATGATCCAGAGACGTTTACTCAGGAACATTTACAATATTGCAAGGATCTTGGACTAAAAGGCCGGATACTCATTGCGGAAGAAGGAATTAACGGAACGGTATCTGGAACTTACGAGCAAACAGAGCAGTATATGCAGGATATGAAAGCGAACCCGCTGTTTAGCGATATGTGGTTTAAGATTGACGAAGTTGAAGATCACGCGTTCAAAAAAATGTTTGTGCGTCACAAAAAAGAACTAGTGACTTTCCGCTATGAAAAAGAGCTGGACCCAAACGTCTTGTTCGGCAAACGCCTCTCTCCAAAAGAATTTTATGAAGAGCTGCAAAGCGATGATGTTGTGGTGATTGACGGCCGTAACGATTATGAATATGAAATTGGACATTTCCGCGGAGCGATCCGCCCTGATGTAGAGTCTTTCCGTGAATTCCCGCAGTGGATTCGTGAGAACTTGGGTGACGTAAAAGACAAGAAAGTCATTACGTATTGTACGGGTGGTATTCGCTGTGAGAAGCTTACAGGTTTCTTGCTAAAAGAAGGATTCCAGGATGTCGCTCAGCTTGAAGGCGGGATCGTTACTTATGGTAAAGATCCTGAGGTTCAGGGCAGACTGTTTGACGGTAAATGTTATGTATTTGACGAACGTATTTCTGTACCGATTAATCGTACAGACGAAGATATCGTGATTGCTTCTTGCTATCACTGTGGAACCATAGAAGACCAATATGTGAATTGCCCGACATGTAATTTACAGTATGTGTCTTGTGATTCTTGTGCGGAAGAGCATGACTTCTTCTGTTCGGATGCTTGCCGGGAAAAAGCAAACGTAGCGGCTGTTTCGATCTCATAAACACGAAAGCAGGTGATTCTTATGAGTGCACCAAGAGATATGTCGACACGTCAGCAAGTGCTGCATATGTTAAAGCTTCAAGGTCCGCTGAGTGCCCGTGAGATCACTGCCGAACTGAATATTACGGAGATGGCGGTACGCAGGCATCTTGCTACACTCGAGAAGGACGGGTATATTGCCCCTCATTTAGTCCGGCAGACTGCTGGTCGTCCTTCTGCCGTGTATGGACTTACGGATACAGGCGAGACACTGTTCCCCAAAACCTATCCAAAGGTTACGCTGGATTTGCTTGAGGAACTGCAAGACGAAGCCGGTGAGGAAATGATTGATCTATTGTTTGAGAGGCGCAGAAATAAGCTTCGAGAACGATATAAAAAAGAGATGGAAGATAAAGATCTAGAGAGCCGTGTTCATTCCTTGGCAAGGATTCAAAATGATGGCGGTTATATGACGGAACTTACAGAAGACGGAGAAGGCTATATTCTTCGCGAATACAACTGTCCCATTTCGGAAGTTGCCGATGTCTATCAACAGGCATGCCGCTGTGAATTAGAATTATTTGAATCTCTGCTGCAAGCTTCGGTAACCCGCACAGAATGCCTTGCCAAAGGCGGACGCTGCTGTACGTATAAGATAAAACCATCTTAAACAGGAAACGTCATAATGGAACTTAGGTTCTATTGTGGCGTTTTCTTTTTATTTTTCATAAGTTCCAGTAAAAGTAGTAATTGACGAATAGTACAAGCACCCGTAATATTAGGGAAAAGTTGTTTCTGACCATGCGTTAATAAATGCCTGGGCGACCTATTTTTAGATTCCTACAAACGGTTTCATACTGGAGGGATTTTGCTTTTTCAGCTCCAATCGCTTTAATGCAGTAATGCTATTATGTGACACCGCATGTTAGAGGTATTAATTGGAAGTGAGGTAAGCATGAAGAAAAAGAGAGGGGTATTATATATGAAGAGAAAAATGTGGATGTCTTTGATTCTTGGTGCTTCAATTACTTTGGTAGCAGGTTGTGGAAACGATGCAGGGAGTACAGGTACGAACGGTACATCGGGCGGGGAAGGCGGAGATTCGGCAGGTGAGAAGAAGACGTACACCATTGCGATCTCGCAGTACGTTGAACATCCTTCGCTCGATGCGACAAGAGATGGGTTTATTGCTGCTTTGAAGGACGGCGGTCTAGTTGAAGAAGACAATCTGAAGATAGACCTGAACAATGCCCAAGCCGACGCAGCGAATAACTTATCCATCGCTCAGAAGATTGCTACTGATAAAAGCGATCTGGTGCTCGGTATAGCTACCCCTTCTGCTCAAGCTGTCGTTCAGCAGGTAAAAGATAAGCCTGTACTATTCGCAGCAGTAACCGAACCTCTTGGTGCAAAACTTGTGACTAATCTAGAGAAGCCGGGCGGCAATGTTACAGGTGCATCTGATACGAATCCAGAAGCAATTAAGACACTCGCTACTTTCATTGCAGAGCAAATGCCGGAGATTAAAAAAGTCGGCCTTGTACTTAATGAAGGAGAACCGAATGCGGTAGTTATGGCAGGAAATGCGGAAGCGGCTTTCAAGGAACATAATATCGAACTTATTAAAGCCTCCGTAACGAATACCTCCGAGGTACAGCAGGCAGCAGATTCCCTAGTGGGCAAAGTCGATGCCCTCTATATTACACTCGATAATACCGTGGTAAGCGCAGTAGATACGATCATCAAAATTGCGAACGATAAAGACATTCCATTCTTCTCCAGTGACCGTGATACGGTAGAGAAGGGTGCATTTGCTACCGTAGGTTTTAAATATTTTGACCATGGATATCAAGTAGGTGAAATGGCGGTAGATATTTTGAAAAATGGGGCAAACCCAGCTGATCTTGCAATTACTGTACCTGATAAACTTGACCTTATTCTTAACCTCAGTGCTGCTGCAGAGCAAGGAATTGCAGTAACAGAGGAAATGAAGGCAAGCGTAACAGATCAGGAAACCAATATTATTCAGTAAAATCAGTAATATGCTCGGTAAGATGTATGGCAAGTAGGAATAGGACAGCAATGCGGAACAGGGTGGGACTCCCACCCTGTTCTCTTTAACTAGGAGGAGAAAAGTATGTTTAGTACACTGCTCGAACTGCTTGCATCAACGCCAAAAGCGATTGAGCTGGGGCTATTGTATGGACTCATGGCGCTGGGCGTATATATTACATTTCGGATTCTCGACTTCCCTGATCTGACGGTAGATCAAAGTTTTACGACGGGCGGAGCAATTGCGGCGGTGATGATAACAGCAGGTCACGCTCCTTGGGTTGCGACTCTGGCTGCTTTTGGTGGAGGAGTTGCGGCGGGAGCTTGTACTGGACTGCTGCACACCAAAGGGAAAATTAACGGACTATTATCAGGTATTCTGATGATGATTGCACTCTATTCGATTAATATGCGAATTCTCAAAGCTCCCAATGTGTCGCTGATTAATACGGATACCCTGTTTACAGGAGCATCTCCTCTGTATTTCATGTTGATCATTTCCTTTGCCGTTATCTTGCTTCTTGATGTTTTCTTTAAAACGAATCTAGGACTTGCCCTTCGTGCGACAGGTGACAATGAGCGTATGATTCGCAGCTTTGGTGCCAATACGGATACAACAAAGCTCGTAGGAATCAGCTTGTCCAATGGTCTTGTTGCTTTGTCCGGTGCTTTTATCGCACAGCAGTCCGGATTTGCAGACATTTCGATGGGGATCGGCATGATCGTGATCGGACTGGCTTCTGTCATTATCGGAGAAGCAATTATTGGTAAACGCAGTATTTTCTGGGCGATTGTTTCCGTCATTTTGGGTTCGGTTGTATACCGAATTGTGGTCATGTTAGCTTATCGCATTGAATGGCTGGAGACTTCTGACCTTAAGATTATTACTGCGGTGATCGTCATTCTAGCGCTGCTTATTCCTTCCACTCAGCGGAAAATAAAGCAGAAGAAGATGGCGAAGAAGCGGACGGCTGATCTATTAACCGGACCAGAATATACAGGAAAAAATGTAGGAGGTGGTCTATAATGCTGCACATTGATCATGTCTCCAAATTATTTAATCCAGGTACAGTAGATGAGAAAATCGCATTAATGGATGCGAATTTAACTTTAAACCAAGGTGATTTCGTAACGGTGATCGGCAGTAATGGAGCAGGCAAATCAACCTTAATGAATGTGATATCAGGCGTGCTGAAACCCGATGCCGGAGAAGTGAGAATTAAGGATAAGACGATAAGTGGTTTGCCAGAGTATAAGCGGAGCCAGTGGATCGGCCGAGTATTTCAGGACCCGATGGCAGGAACTGCACCTCAGATGACGATTGAAGAGAATCTGGCGATGGCTTACCGCCGCGGGAAATCAAGAGGGCTATCTTTTGGTATTAGTAAGGGAACGAAGCAGATATTCCGGGAGCAACTGGAGAAGCTGGGGATTGGACTTGAGAATCGGACAAGAGCCAAGGTAGGGCTCTTGTCTGGTGGGGAAAGACAAGCACTCAGCCTGCTCATGGCGACATTTACTCGCCCCGAGATTCTGCTCTTGGATGAGCATACCGCTGCACTTGATCCATCGCGGGCCGAGCTGATTACGAGCATTACAGAATCGCTCGTCCGAGAGATGAACCTGACCACCTTGATGGTAACTCATAATATGGAACAAGCGATTCGGCTGGGGAATAGGCTAATTATGATGGACAAGGGCCGGATTATCCTTGATGTGAATGCGGAGCGTAAAGCAACCCTGACTGTGGCTGAACTGCTGCGGGAGTTTGAACAGATTAGCGGAACCACACTAGCCGATGATCGGGTTGTTCTTGGATAGAAGCGTGTTCTTACAGAATGGAAAGGAAGCTGGCACTCGTAGAGTGCCGGTTTTTTTGCATCATATGATACATGATTTAATAGATTCCCCATTCGTTCTGCTTAGACCTCCCACCAGACGAGGTTGGCTGTACTGGCAAGAACTCCTGCAACAGACAAAGCGCCGCTTATGGTTAGTGTAAAAGATTGACCTGAAGGAATGATAAAATCACCAAACTCGTTATACTCGAGGGGTCCTGCAGCGAGAGGCATGGAGAGGATCGAAGTTCCTCCCGTAGAAGCAGAGGTGGACGAGCGGACGGTCATTAGGCTTGTGTTACTGCTTGCAAAATTTAAATTAGCAGCTGTCAGCGTAGTCGGTCCTGTTAAAGCACCATTTCTAATGATCGTCATTGCTCCGGAAAATGAGGATAACAAGCTAAGTGAAACATTGATACCACCCGAAATGCGAGAAATAAAAGCGGTTCTTCCACTGCCTGCGGGATTGGTCAGCTGTATGGTAATGATAGAAGATCCCCCAAGCAGTCCAAGCGTAGCAGAGTTCGTTGCTCCTGCTGTAAATAGCCTTCCCGCCTGACTTGCACTCGCTTCTGCAGGAGCCGCTGCACTTGGAGATTGATACGTATTCAGTTGTAGCTGCGGCAGAGGTTTGTTCTCATTGCTAAAAATACGATAGTTAGGCATGGACTATTATCCCTCCTTACAAACTTTGATTTTAAAACTCCCACCAGCTTACATTGATGGATCCCGTGAGTGCACCGGTTCCGAGACTGAATGTTACGGATTGACCTGAAGGAACAATAATTGTCCCCGGAAGTCGAATATGATAAGCGCCAGAGGTTAGTGGAATGCTCATGATGCTTACAGGACCGCCTGTAATGGAACCTGACACCTGCTGTGCAGTCATTACACTAGTAATCGGGCTTCCAAAAAGATTGTTAATAGGAGTTAATCCAACACCGCCGGTTAACGTACCTCCCCGGTACAAAATAAGCGAAGCAGCAGATGTAGTACCCCCGATCGCTTGTGAGAAGTAAAGAGTACGTCCGCTGCCTGCGGGATTAACCACCTGTAATAAAAGACTGCTACCCGAAGCTACCGCAACGTTTCCCGTTGTTAAGGAGAACAGTCTCCCTGCGGCAGCAGCTCCGGCATCAGGAGTCGCTTCAACACCAGGCGATACGTAAGTATTCATTTGTTGTGTATATAAAGGCCGGTTGGATGAATTAAATACATTATAGTTGGTCATGGATCTTCCTCCTTTCGTAGAATTCAGTTCCTAAGTTCCATCTGGTATGGCTGCTAGAACACATTGGATGATAAGTATTATCCAAAACTAGTATATGGAAATAGTATGAATTTGGTTTGGGTTGTCCTTACCGTAAAAAAAAGAGTGAGGCTTGCGCCGTTACTACTCGCAAGGTCCTGGCATAGAATGACGTAGCACTGCTGCGGTGTAGATCATGTTCTATGGAGGAGGCTCTTGATGCCAAACTTTTCAAGTTTTAACTTAAACCCGGACAATTTAAGGACGCTGATATATGGCACGGACAATGATGAAGTATCCCATCCTGTTCGTACGGATCCATCGGGTAACCTGGTGGGTGTTATTTTGGATGGTACGATTAGTAACATGCCTAGTATCACAAGCGTATCTATTACAGCCGGTACGATTTCAAGTGTACTCGGAGCAACAATTACGGCGGGAACCTTGACGAGCGTGCTAGGAACAACGATTACCGCGGGAACCATAACGGGAGTGCTGGGAGCCACAGTCACAGCGGGAACGCTGACGAACTTATTGGATGGAACCCTGACGAGTGTGCTCGGGGCAACAATTACGGCGGGGACACTAACGAGTGTGCTAGGAGCAACAATTACGGCAGGAACCTTGACGAGCGTGCTAGGAACAACGATTACCGCGGGAACCATAACGGGAGTGCTGGGAGCCACAGTCACAGCAGGAACGCTGACGAACTTATTGGATGGAACCCTGACCAGCGTGCTCGGGGCAACAATTACGGCAGGAACACTCACAAGTGTACTCGGAGCAACAATAACAGCAGGAACGCTGACGAACTTATTGGATGGAACCCTGACGAGTGTGCTCGGGGCAACAATCACGGCGGGGACACTAACGAGTGTGCTAGGAGCAACAATTACGGCAGGAACCCTGACGAGTGTGCTGGGGGCAACAATTACGGCGGGAACACTGACGAACTTATTGGATGGAACCCTGACCAGCGTGCTCGGGGCAACAATCACGGCGGGGACACTCACAAGTGTACTCGGAGCAACAATAACAGCAGGAACGCTAACGAGCATACTCGGAACCACGATTACCGCAGGAACAATTACGAGCGTACTGGGAACCACGATCACGGCAGGAACGCTTTCGAGTTTGCTGAACGGTACGATCACCAGTGTGCTTGGAGCAACCATTACAGCCGGGAGACTAGATAGTATTACATCCATATCACAGAAAAGCTTCCAGGAAATACCTACGCTTGGAATTACAACGGCAGATGCTTACACCCCTCTCTCTCCAGTCACCACAAGTGTGTTTGGAACCTACTCCTTCTTTGTTTATAACTCAGGAGCAACAGGTAGTGCGGATGCAAGAGTGGAGATCAGTGCAAATGGAACGAACTGGTTCACCGATGTGGACACGGTCACAGGAATTGCTGCAGGATCGGTTGATGTGCTTGTTCCGCAGCGTTTCCTCAAATATACACGGCTTGCTTATAGATCCAGCACGCCAGGAACACCTGCCACCATTAGTGTGTATTTCAACGGACAAGGCACATAATAAGCGCTGCACACATATACGTACATGGAGTCTCAATAGAGACCCATGTATTTTTTTGTAACCGGGGGAGAGTTTCACGATGAGTATTCCTACTTTGGGAGTTCACCTGATTGTATATAACGAAGAAAAATGGCTTGAAGCATGTTTGGAACAGATTCATAACATGGCCGATGAGCTGATCATTGTCGATACGGGTTCTACGGATCGTTCTGTTGAAATAGCAGAGAAGTACGGGGCAACCGTAATTCATAGTCCGTGGGAACACGATTTTGCAAAAGCCCGTAATGCCGGGTTAGTCCATGCAAATACTGATTGGATTCTTGTGCTGGATGCAGATGAACAGGTGATAGTAGGGCAAGAAGAGATCAAGGAGTTTCTAAAGCAGGAAGAAGGAAGCCAGTGTCTGATTAAACTTATGAACTGGACGGGATCTGGTCCGGAGGATTGTATTCTTTATTTTGCACCACGCGTGTTTCGTAATAGAGAGGGTTACCGGTACGAAGGGATGATTCATGAACAACTCGTTCAAGCAGGGAAAGGGTCTTTGGGTGAGATCGGGCTGAATATGGAGTATGGAATGAAACGTTCTTCGACAAAGATAAAAACAACCTCTCCACCTTCCATCTGTCCGCTGAAAGTGAATCATTACGGGTATCTTCCCGCAGTCATGAAGAGTAAACAGACGGCTATGCGCAACCTGAAAATAATTCAGCAGGCACTCCTACTCAACCCAGACGATGCGTTTCATCTTTATAATCTGGGAGTGACGTACTGCCAGTTAGAAGATAGGGAGCAGGCTAGAGAAATTTTCCTTAATGCACTAAACAGCTGCCCCGTGGATGCTCCATACCGAGCAACTCTAGTACGGGACTTGGGAAAGCTGCTCTATGCAAACCACGAGTTAGAACAGGCAAGAATTCTGTTGCTGACAGAAATCAGACAATACCCAGACTACCCTGATCTTCACATGCTGCTTGGATTTGTTGAAAAGGAATACGGGATGGCAGAGCAAGCTTATGTTTATTTCGAAAAAGCAGTTAAGTCCGGTCTTTCTTCAAAGAACCAAGCTGTAGCATATGTTACGGAGGCTGGGGCAGACAGCTATATCCCGCTCACCCATATGGCAGATATAGATAAACGCAAGGGGAGAGCATCCTATGCAGAGGATCACTACAGGTCTGCTATAAAGGTACATCAAGGTTATCTGCCAGCGATTAGCGGGTTAGCTGATTTACTGCAAAGAGAAGGGATAGCTGACTCCTCGGTTAAGCAAATTTTGGTGGAGATCATCGACAGGGAAAACCCTGAACATCTGCATAAAGCAGCGTATGCACTCATGTCATGTGGAGCATATGAAGCGGCTCTATCGATTCTGCCGGTGCAATCCATTGGGATAGAAGATGAAAGCTGGGCCCGTGCCTGTCTGATCCAGACACAAAGAAAGTCACAAGCGATACAGCGATCACAGCTGCTGTTAGAACAGAATAAGGGAATTAGTCAGGATTTAAGTGATCAGCCCGTATCTCCATGCAAGCAAGAGCAAATTGACTTAGCTGTACTAGACTGGGCGATTTGTTCATGGTCCTGCGCAGAGCCATTACCGCAAGAGTTCTACCGATATTGTAATGAAGATAGCTTGTTCTATTCGCAGATAGAACGGCGGTTGTTGAACATAAGACAGCAGACTGAACTAGAAGATCTTCCTCAGCTGGATTCAGGGACTCTTTTGCAAAAAGCAGAAATGCTTGCAAACCGGGCAGCGGCCTGCGGGCAGAAAGATCTGCTCCTTTTCCTGAAAAAGGCGGGATTATTGTTACCCCGCACAGCAGCTGATCTTTTATATGAATATGGTTTTCGATTGGAGGCGGCAGAGCAGTACCTGGAGCAATTAGCGAAGGGGAACCTTCTCTTCGAAGGGATGTTTCAGCTGGCCGAATATATGTATGATCGTGCTAATTACGCAGAGTCTCTTGCTTTGTTTGAGCAGGCAATCACGTTATCAAGAGATGATAACCGCGCTAGAATGGGGGCAGCAGCCAGCTGCTTGCAACTGGCAAAAGAAGCGGCTGTACGGATGCTGAATACACAAACTGCAAAAACATCGGAAAACACATTTTCTACCTTAGCTCAGGATGTTGCCGAGCTCACGGGCAGTCTGCAAAGGTTAGATGACCTGAACTGGAAAACATCATGGGACGGTCAGGCAAGAAGGAGAGGGGTGTGAGAATTGCCGAGTCAAACCATTTCTCTATGCATGATCGTAAAAGATGAGGAACAGATGCTGCCCGCATGCCTTGAAAGTGTGCAGGGAGCGGTTGATGAAATCATCGTTGTAGATACAGGTTCAACAGATAACACGGTTCAGCTGGCAGAACGTTACGGTGCCTCTGTTGTCCACTTCAAGTGGTGTCATGATTTTGCAGCCGCAAGAAATGCGGGGCTTGAGGCAGCTACCGGCGACTGGATTCTGTTTCTTGATGCAGATGAAAGAATAGATGAACAGGGCGTACAAGAACTTCCGATCTGGGCACAGCAAGATGGAGTCGAAGGATACTTTTTACAAATTCATAATTATACAGGAAACGGTTCGGGGGGAGTCACGATTAATCCGGTACTTCGTATGTTTCGGCATCGACCAGAGTACCGCTTTCAAGGAAGAATTCATGAGCAGATCGCCGAATCCATTGTGAGTCAATGTGCGGAAGCTCATTTTCATATGACCGATGTGATCATTCATCATTACGGGTACAGCGAGACGATTGTCTCGGCTAAGAACAAAGTGAATCGGAATATGGAGCTGCTGCAGCAAATTATCGAGGAAGATCCAGCGAATCCGTTTCATGATTATAATCTGGGTGTCGAGTACTTACGAATGGGAGAAGTCCAGCAGGCGTTAGGGTATTTTCAGAAGTCATGGAACGGTTTAGAACCCGCACGTGTCAGTTATGCTCATTTGGTTCTTAAATATGAAGTGCGATGTCTGCAGGCACTTGGACAATGGAAAGAGGCAATGGAGAAAATTACTGAAGGGCGTAGTCTATATCCCGGATATACGGATTTGCTGCATGCTCAGGCATTCACCCAGAATACGCTCGGCAGAGCAGAGGAAGCTGAAAAGATCCTTCGAGAAGCCCTTCATATGGGGCCTTCAGCGGAGATGTACCATACGGAAGAAGGAATCGGGACTTTCCAAACATGGTTCATGCTCGGTCAGTATGCGGAACAAAGAGAAGCACTCGAAGAAGCCGTAGATGCATATGTCGAGGCAGTTCGGTATAAGCCAAGTCTGCTTCCACCGTTATACCGGATCTGCCGTATCCTGCAGGTTACCGGGCAGGAGGAACGACTGCCAAAGCTTATCGAGGCACGATTTCGGATCGAGTCACAAGAAGCGATGGGGAAATTAATCCGAATCCTTAACGATAGCAGATGCTACTCGGCTGTCCTATCGATCTTGAAGCAATGGGATCAGCCTTCCATTCCTCGTGAGACGATCCGTGTAAGTAAGATCATGGCGCTATGGAGGTGCGGAGATTGGGAAAATGCAGCTCTTCTTCTGCGCAAAAATGATGACTTTCCTGACCAAGAGAAAGATTGGCTCATGTGGAGTTTAGATATCGCTCCTTCCATAGGACAAAAGCGGGCCATTAAAGATCATGCCATCCTTCTCATCGAGCAGGGGGAAGATGAAGAATTGAAGCCTTTAACAGAGGGGACTTGGACTTCCTTTGCAGAACTTCTGGAAGCAGCTGACCATGCGGGAAAAAGAGAAATGTTTGTAGGTGTAACAGGCGCCTGGCGTAACACATTAGAAAAGAACAGAGAAGTCATGCCTGAGGCGGTTCTAATGGGAACCCAAAAGTATGTGAGCAGTATGACCTCAGCAGCAGACGGGCATTTATCTGTGATTCAAGCGCAAGCACCATACGATGTGAATACTCGTCCAGTCCAGCATATTCGGCTCGGACTTCCATGGCCGAACGGGTTTAGGTAGATAACACCAGACACTAGTAAGAATAAGAGGAGGCATTTACGCGAAATGAATCCAGATTCTCCTGTGTCACTTTGTATGATTGTTAGAGATGAAGAATGGGTTCTTTCCCAGTGCTTGTCTTCCGTAGCTGATATTGTATCGGAAATCATCATTCTCGATACAGGCTCGGTAGACGCAACTTGTTCCATAGCAGAAAAATACGGTGCTCAGGTCATTTCATATCCATGGCAATCTGATTTTGCAGCTGCACGAAATGAATCTTTGAAACTCGCAACCAGGCCTTGGATTCTCGTACTGGATGCAGATGAATGTTTTGCTCATGGACAGAAAGAAAAATTATGGGCACTATGTGCAGATGAAGCGGCTGCAGGATATGAACTGCATATCAAAAGTTTACTTGGGCACCAAGGTGATGAGCAGGTAACCGACTATGTCTGCAGGCTGTTTCGGAATGATCCGGAAATAAAGTTTAGTGGTTCGATCCACGAACAGATTGCTTCCGCAGTTCAAGCAAAAGCCCATCAGCAGTTAAAGCGCTGTGATCTAGAAATTATTCACTATGGCTATCTCACTCATATCATTGAACAGAAAAACAAAACCGAGCGCAATCTCCGGCTTATTAAGGAAGCCCTGGTAGCGGATTCAAAAAACAAAGAACTGCTTTATGCACTGGGCACAGAATATTTTCAGCAAGCCAATTATTCGCAGGCGCTTCCTATCTTTGAACCGCTGCTTGCGAGTCTGCCAATAACGGAAGGATATGCTTCCGATCTGTTCTTAAAAACGATGTATGCACTCCGAGAAACGGGCCGGGCAAAAGATGCGCTACAGCAGATTGAGCAGGGACTGATTGCTTTTCCTAATTTCGCTGATCTACAGGAGATCTATGCCGTACTCTTCATGGATGAGGGACAAGATGAAAAGGCTCTTCATGTGCTAGAAGGTATGTGTATATCGAGGGAATATACTTCAGTTTCGGGAGCGGGGACTTACCGAACAGCGTATTTAAAAGGGGTGCTGCTAGAGCGGCAAGGTCAGTGGCAAAAAGCATGTGAATTTTACCGAGTTTCCCTTGCGTACCGCCCGGATTATGTGCCGGCATGGCAAAGATGGCTTCCGCTCCTTGTCAGTACCAAGCAGATACAGCAGTTGAATGAGTGGGTGAAGAAACAAGGAATTCCGAAAAAAGCGCAGCTGCTGGTCTTTTATCTCATGCTGGATTTACAGCAGCCGGCTTGGATTTTAAAACATAGAGACTACCTGCAGGATGCTTTTTTGGCCCAACCTTGGATAGAAGCACTTTTGCAAGCACAGATAGGTGAATACAGCATAGCCGCTCGTTACCTTCAGCCTTGGGTGCAGTCTCCAGCCCACCGAGAACAGACGGAAATTATCCAAGCGGCCTTAGAATATAGCAAGACGGCATTGAAATCTCAGCATCGCAGTGTGCAGACCCGTTTAGAAAAGCCACAATTACATCGCTTCTCCTCTGCTGCGGAGGCCTGCGAAATGTTCATTCGCATCGGGGCATGGAACGGGTTTTCGTCTATGTTACGCAGTGATTCCTCACCTGGAACGCTGCTGTCTGCACTATCGCCGGCGATGAAGATTGCACTCGTTCATGCACCGCTTTGGATAGTAGAGCAGCTACATTCCTTGCTGGAGCAGGAGTGGGAACGAAAACAGCCGGATGAAATCGTGAGAAGTCGCTGCTGTATGCTGTGGATTGCTCTCCATACCCGGATTCAGCAGGACAATGATTCGCCGTTTGATACCAGACTAAGGTCATTTGTACAGGAGCAACAGGGTAAATATATACCCACTTCAGAGGCATATACCGCACGCTGCGGATGGAATGCTCTTACCTATGTAATCAGCATACCGCTGAAGAGGTCTGGATTACATTCGCTTGTGCTATTGTAGTCTGGATCCAACGTAATGCTTATCTGAGGAAGGGAATCAGCACCTTTTTCCAAGCGGATTTCCACTTTTCTTCATCATAACTAAGCGCCGTTTGCCGTGCCTGCTTGCCAAGCTGTAATCGGAGGTCTTCATCGTCAATAAGGCGGCACAGGGCAGCTGTGATATGGGATTCCTCCGGAGAGACTAATAGGCCATTAAAACCATCTTGTATCAGATCATTGAGACCGCCGACATTGCTCGCTACGACGGGGATTCCGCAGCTCATTGCTTCTAGACAGGCATAGGAAGTTCCCTCGGAGAAAATCGTAGGAACGACCACGATATCTGCCATATGATAGGCGGTTATCATCTCATTAAAAAGATAGCTTTTGGAAAGAATGCGCGCTTTATGGGGATGATGTTTCATCCACATTTCAAAAGCTCTGCCCACGGTACTTCCCTGTACCCGCTCTCCTGCAAACTCGATTTCTAACCCAGGGTAGAGACCTAATAAATAATCAGCGGACAGCATCATCGGAATGATTCCTCGTTCTAGACTAATTCTTCTGGGAAAAAGAATTCGTACCCGCCCCGGCTGATCCTCGTCACTAGATTCCAACTCCTCCTCTGACTGATGAAGATGAACCCTTCGATTTTTAGTTTTTTTGCGCAGGGTATGCTCTTCAAGTTCTGTTTCTTCTATACCGGACTCCAGCGGTTTGAAATAATGAGTATCGACAGCATTTGGGATCAACATAATCTTCTGCGGATCATTAAATGTACAGACGGCTCTGCAAAAGGTGAGAAAGTGAGAATCTACAGATACGATGGTCTCCAGATGATCTAACGCGTGCTGTATAGAGAGAGCTACTTCTTGTTTCACTTCAGATGGAATACTCGGGCGATCCCAATTGATCCCGTGACATATTCCCAGACTATTCGGGGAATAGCGCAGTGGGTGCCAAATACAGCTGGCATAGATAAGCGGACCTTTCGCCTGAGAAGCCATCTCCTCAAACGCATCCGGTATGCGCTGCGGATCATAAGAATATCCAAACACTTCAATCTCTTCAATATGGCGGTGAAATGAATCGTAATAGGATAATTGATGGACCTGCGGTGTATGACCCAGTGAGCGAATAACCTGACAGAGCTGGTAGATATACCGTTCCAGTCCGCCTCCAAATAGTCTTTCAAAATCACGGTTATATCCGTCCGCAAAGCTGTGCGTGAGAATGCTGACGTACAATTAATCTTCCTCCTTCCATTCTAGAAGGTTCGGCTGCAAATCCAAAATGGACTCATATTGGGCTGGATTTCCCCAACGCCCTTCCGGGTCCATTTTTTTGTAGCGGATATATTTCTCCACCCGTTCTTCCAGGGGGCCCGACCAGCCCAGATGCTTAATACGTAAGTCCGTGGTAAGCCCAGGGAGTGCGGAGCAGGTAAGCGGGAGACGTGGTACATGATGTTGCATTTGCGGATAGAAGTAGGGGTAGTCTTTGAAAAAACGAACAAGTGTCATGGTTGCTCCTTTATGTGCCTGCCACAATTCGTCTTCCCGGTAATACTCGCGGTTGCCCCAAAGATCATAGAGCCGAAAGCTGACTGAGTCATAACGATTCTGATTAATCAGACCTCGAATATTTCGCTTGGCCCGCTCCTCATACAATTCATCGGCATCAACGGCAAGCAACCAGTCGGGAGAAGTAGAAGCAGCAGCTTGCCATAGAATAGAACGTAATTTCCATTCTTCTGCAAACAAGGATTCCGGAAGCTGTACAAGCTTGATTACCTTTTCAAATGACTTACAGATTTCGACCGTACGATCTGTACTGGCATCATCAACGATAACGATGTGATCAACATAGGTAGAGAGGTCAGTAAGTACTTCTTCCAGGTAGCGATGTTCTTCATTGTGGACTTGAAGCATGGCGGTCAGCTTATTGCCTTCTTGTTTACGTACATTAGAAATAGAGGGAGAAGTATCTGACATGAGTAAAAATCAGCTCCCTTTCAATAAAATATGAACCTTATCATCCAGTACCTCCAGAGCAGCGATATGAACAAGAGCTTCTTCCTTCTCGGCTGCTGCTTCGAGAAATAGGCGAATGGCTGCATGCCGTTCTCCGCGTATTGCTTCCACATTGCCGCACAACAAGCGAAACAGGTACCGGTCTTCTGCTGCAAGCAGGTCAGAGGACTGAACCTGTGATAGAGCAAGTTCTAATTGTCCCGTTTCTCGGTACATATGAAACAGGAGGTGTCGATTATGATTATCGGCAGGTAGCTGCTGAATGATAGATATGGCTGCACCATAGTCATCATTCAGCCGAAGTAATTCCGCACGCGCAAGGGCCTCCTGATCTTGGGTCAGAAGGGATAGGATGTTCTCATATTGTTTTGCCTCGGTTTCACCAAAGGCCGTAATTCCGTATATACTCGCTGCAGTTTGCAGGTTGCCTAGCTTTGCATGAATCGCGGACAGAAACCGGTAATGGGAGATCAGAGATTGATGCTGACCGCTTACCACTGCCTGCAGAAATGCTTCCTCTCCATAATGCAGTGCTTCTTGTTCTCCTAATAAGTAGTGATATACAGCTAAAAGAAATGAAAAGGTCTCATGAGGTCCGTTCTGTTCTCTCATAGCACGGTAGTGCGCTTTACGCTTAGTCCACTGAATCTTATGGGCAGAGACAGGAATATCCTCCACGATTTCATGGATTGCATGTATAAAAAGGTCCAGGTCTAGGCTCTCTTGTTCCTCATCCAGAAATAGAGCTGGGGTCCCTCGAAAAGTCGCATCTAGACACTTCATCTCGGAACGTGAACAGAATAGCGAGGATATGGCCCGAAGTTGTTCTGTACAAGTATTGAATAGACTGCTTGCGTCCTCTTCATCTTCGTCGAATTGGAGCATAATGAGCTGCGCTTCTGTTTGAGAAGCGGCGACATGCAGCCAGTACGGATGAGCAACAATAGCAAGGGTATCTTCTGCACAGACGGTATGAAGTTCGGAGGGCGTCAATAAAAGCACACCAGACGGTAGCTCGGCGAGTAGTGCTTCGTCTTTTACATGATCCTCCTCTTGAAGCTTAGGTTCAGATAGATAATAGACGTCATATTCCTCACACAGCATGGATAGCAGTTTAGTAAGCAAGGGGTCCGGCTCACGCGGAGGAAATACGACAATGGAAGAAGAGAGCATCGCACGGCTCCTTTCTTGATGCGGATGGTAGCACGAACTCTACAGTATATGGGCAGTTGCCTCAGAACATGTTCCGTATGATCTGTAAAAGTTATCGCAAATGTCGACCATGTACTTTTTATCATTTTTAAACGGACAGATTGTAATATGAAGTGCGACACCTTGCTCAAAAAATAAAAATGGCCCATGGCCTGATTCGTGTAGAATAGAG